>NZ_BPQV01000114.1 GCF_022179465.1 Methylobacterium organophilum | reverse complement strand
CAACCGCCTCAGACAACTCCTTGGCTCACAGAACGACATGGCTACGATCCGACTTGCGCTCTCTACAAATCAGAATGCGCTGATGGCGGCGGAGGCCAAACTCGTCTCCAAGAGGACAAGTCGGAGGCCAAGCGGTCTTAGGAAGACAACCGCCTCAGACAACTCCTTGGCTCACAGAACGACATGGCTACGATCCGACTT
>NZ_BPQV01000113.1 GCF_022179465.1 Methylobacterium organophilum | reverse complement strand
GGAAGTGGGCGACCTCGGCCGAGAGGCGCTCGGACTGGCGCGAGAGCTCGGAGGCGGCGCCCAGCACCTGGTTGGCCGCCGCGCCCGTCTCCTCCGCCGCGTTCGCCACCCCGGTGATGTTGGTCGTCACCTCGGCCGTGCCGGTCGAGGCCTGGGCCACGTTGCGCACGATCTCCTGCGTGGCCGCGCCCTGCTGCTCCACCGC
>NZ_BPQV01000112.1 GCF_022179465.1 Methylobacterium organophilum | reverse complement strand
GGTCCGCATCGCCCCACGCGGCCGTGCCCGTGCCCAAGGCTGCACGGCCGCCGCGACTCCACGCCGGTACGGCCCGCGTGTCCGTGCGGCGCCGGCCGCCGGCTGAGGACCCTTTGCTGGTGCAGCCGGTGTCGGGTGTGCAACAACTGCTGGCCTGCGCCGAGCCGAGGGGTGTGCGGTGAGGGTGCCGTTCCGTCACATCGCCG
>NZ_BPQV01000111.1 GCF_022179465.1 Methylobacterium organophilum | reverse complement strand
GCCCGACTCTGCATGGGCTGCCTGCGCGGCGGCCTCCAGCAGGAGGAAGCCCGGGACGTGGTCGTGATCGTGGTCGAAGAAGACGCGGTTCGTCACGTCGACCCTCAGCTGCCACCGATGAGAGGACTTGAAGGACGTGCCAACCTCCCTCGTCCGCGCCCAGCCTCAGTCTCTCCGCGGCGATATCAAGCGCGAGTTCCGGCGCCT
>NZ_BPQV01000110.1 GCF_022179465.1 Methylobacterium organophilum | reverse complement strand
GTCCTCGTTGACGCCGCCATCGCCCCCTCCCCGCCCCCCCGCCGCCACGTCCTCTCCAACCCCCCCCCCCCCCCCCCCCCCCACCCCCCCCCCCCCCCCCGCCGCCCCCCCCCCCCCCCCCCCCCCCCCCCCCGCCCCGCCCCCCCCCCCCCCTCCGCCCCTCCCTCCCCGCCCCGCCAGCGCCGCTCCCCCCGGCCGGCGCGGGTC
>NZ_BPQV01000109.1 GCF_022179465.1 Methylobacterium organophilum | reverse complement strand
CCCAGAGGCTCCATTGTCCGCACAATGAGAAGCACCTGCACAAATCTCGGATCATCGCCCATGCGGTCAATCTCTGCCGCAGCCAATTCACCATTTTCATAAGGTACAATCACAGACCCGCGCAACCGGGGTTCGCGTCCGAGCCACGCATCGGCTTGCCAATCGTTCACAGCCTGTCCCATCGCCGCTGCATAACGCAAATTTTGC
>NZ_BPQV01000108.1 GCF_022179465.1 Methylobacterium organophilum | reverse complement strand
GCACCCTCCTCAACGTGATCTCCGGCCTCCTCCGCCCCGATTCCGGAAGGGTCCTCCTCCTGGGGGAAGACGTCACCCACCTCCCCCCCGAGGCCCGCACCCACCGGGGGCTGGGCCGGGCCTTCCAGATCGTGGAGCCCTTGCCCGAGCTTTCCGTGCGGGAGAACCTCCTGGTGGGGGCCCTCTTCGGCAAGCCAAGGTCCTCCAAG
>NZ_BPQV01000107.1 GCF_022179465.1 Methylobacterium organophilum | reverse complement strand
GCGCGAGCCATCCCGCGACCTCGTCGGCGCCGCCCTCGATACCGCCGGCCGAGCGGTAGTCGGCGCGTCCGTCCGGTGCGAACAGCCTCCGGTACGCCTCCCAGTCGCCGTCGTCCACGGCCACCGCGTACTCGGTCACGAGTCCGTCCACGGCGAATCGGTCCATCACGGTCGCGAGCTCTACACGCTGCGTCATCGGCTCAGTGTTGGG
>NZ_BPQV01000106.1 GCF_022179465.1 Methylobacterium organophilum | reverse complement strand
GCGCCGAGAACAGCACTTTTTTTTTTTTTGTTTGTAGTTTTAATATTGTCATTTCTTCCTTTCTCTCCCCCTCTCTCTTCTCCCTTTCATACACCTTTGCCCCCCCCCCCAGGATGGGGAGGGGGGGGGGGGGGGGGGGGAGGGCGAAGCGGGGGCGGGGGGGTGAGGGGGGGGCGCGGGGGGAGGGGGGGGAGCGGGGGGGGGGGGGGCG
>NZ_BPQV01000105.1 GCF_022179465.1 Methylobacterium organophilum | reverse complement strand
TTACTTTCCGGGTCCCTCGGTCCCAAGCACGGAGAAGCCGAGATAGTACATACAAAGATACATGGCCGAGCCCTGGGCGCGGCCGCCCAGGCCTCGGCGATCTATCTCTGCATGTACTATCTCGGCTCCTCCGTCCCGAGGACGGAGGAGCAGTCGGAGTGATTACATATATGTTTGTGGATCGAAGTGGTCATGGGCAAATTATCTTTTC
>NZ_BPQV01000104.1 GCF_022179465.1 Methylobacterium organophilum | reverse complement strand
GGAAAACCACAGTGGAGACCAACTCCTTGGCCCACAGAACGACATGGCTACGATCCGACTTGGAAACGGGATAATTTCAGCTAACTAAACAGAAGCAGTCTCAGAATCTTCTTTGTGATGTTTGCATTCAAATCCCAGAGTTGCACCTTCAAGTCGGAGGCCAAGCGGTCTTAGGAAGACAACAGTGCAGAGCAACTCCTTGGGTCCGAGA
>NZ_BPQV01000103.1 GCF_022179465.1 Methylobacterium organophilum | reverse complement strand
GGAACACATCCGCCTCAGACAACTCTTTGGCTCACAGAACGACATGGCTACGATCCGACTTATTAATTTTGTCCATTATTCCCCTTCCATTAAAGCTGACCACATCTACATAACTTTTGTCTCTGGACCATGAATGATCTTTAATTTGACAAGTCGGAGGCCAAGCGGTCTTAGGAAGACAACCGCCTCAGCCAACTCCTTGGCTCTCAGA
>NZ_BPQV01000102.1 GCF_022179465.1 Methylobacterium organophilum | reverse complement strand
TTTTTGTCTATTGTTTGCTGTAGTCCATGGGTTGGCGGCGTACATTTGCCTTCCTAAGACCGCTTGGCCTCCGACTTCAGAGCACAGGTTTCCTAAAGAAAATTGGGCGCCGCGAACGGGAAACCGCGCCTGCCCATGATTTGAGAGGAGAAGACACAGACTCAGCAAGTCGATGTGCGTGAAAAGAAGTTGCTAAGAACAATTTGAATATT
>NZ_BPQV01000101.1 GCF_022179465.1 Methylobacterium organophilum | reverse complement strand
GGCGTAGCCGAGACGACCGCGGACGGTGCCGAAGTAGTCGAGGCCCGACAGGCCGTTCGGGTTGAACACCTGCGTGGCGGCCAGCGGCGCGGTGGAGAGGAAGCGGTTCCGATTGCGGCCGAAATCGGCGTATTGGGCGTCGGCCTCGACACCGATCACGAAGCCGGAGCCCGGGGTGAACTGATAGTTGTAGCCGATCTGACCACCGCCAA
>NZ_BPQV01000100.1 GCF_022179465.1 Methylobacterium organophilum | reverse complement strand
GTTGTGGGAGGCAAGGGGTTGTGAACGATTATTGTCTTCCTAAGACCGCTTGGCCTCCGACTTCTTCGATCAAGAGCTTCGCTTGCGCTAACCCCATCAATTAACCTTCCGGCACCGGGCAGGCGTCACACCGTATACGTCCACTTTCGTAAGTCGGATCGTAGCCATGTCGTTCTGTGAGCCAAGGAGTTGTGAACGATTATTGTCTTTCTA
>NZ_BPQV01000099.1 GCF_022179465.1 Methylobacterium organophilum | reverse complement strand
CTGATGGCCGAGGACGTGTACGTGGCCGGCGCCCGCCGCCGCTTCATCGAGCCCCGTGCCACCGACCACATGCCTCAGATGCACCGGCTGATCGTGGGGCTGGTCGCGGGGGGCCATGCCTAGGTGGCCGAGGGCCACGTGCTGTTCGAGGTGCCCTCCCCGCCCGATTATGGCGGGCTCTCGGACTGGCCCCTCGACGAGATGGAGCCGGGCG
>NZ_BPQV01000098.1 GCF_022179465.1 Methylobacterium organophilum | reverse complement strand
TGTTTTCACTAACTTTATTCACCAATGTCAGAAATATTAATATGCACAAACTCATCTCACCAAACAAATAATAGATTGCAATGTCATTTTGGTCAACTCTGCTTGTCTATCGCCCCTCAATAATTTGCTGAATGATAATGTCGGTTTTAACAAAGTAAATCAAACAACTCAGAAAAGCGAAACTAAGAATACAGTTTGATAATTGCCTACGGTC
>NZ_BPQV01000097.1 GCF_022179465.1 Methylobacterium organophilum | reverse complement strand
CCCCCCTTCCCCCCCTCCCCCCCCCTCCCCACCCACTTCCCCCCCCCCGCCAGCCTTCCCCCCCCCCCCCCCCCCCCCCACCCCCCCCCCCCCCCCCCCCCGCCCCCCCCCCCCCCCCCCCCCCCCCCCCCTCCCCCCCCCCCCCCCCTCCCCCCCCCCCCCCCCCCCCCCCTCCCCCCCCCCGCCCCCCCCCCCACCCTCTCATCCCTCTCTT
>NZ_BPQV01000096.1 GCF_022179465.1 Methylobacterium organophilum | reverse complement strand
CCGCAGGATAGAGATGGTCTCCTCCACCGTGGGCTCGTCCTCGGACACGGGCTGGAAGCGGCGCTCCAGGGCGGGGTCCTTCTCAATCTCCCGGTACTCGTCCAGGGTGGTGGCCCCGATGAGCCTGAGCTCCCCCCGGGCCAGGGCGGGCTTCAGCATGTTGCCCGCGTCCACGGCGCCCTCGGCCTTGCCCGCCCCCACCACGGTGTGGAGC
>NZ_BPQV01000095.1 GCF_022179465.1 Methylobacterium organophilum | reverse complement strand
TGACCGTGGGCCTCTCCATGTCGGGGGAGGGCGGTTCCTCGGTGCTCGGGGTGGTGCTGTGTGTGCTCGCGGCGATCGCGTACGCCGCCGGTGTCGTCTCGCAGAAGCCGGCGCTGGGCGCGGCGAGCCCGCTGCAGGTGACGACGTTCGGGTGCCTGGTCGGAGCGGTGGCCTGTCTGCCGTTCGCCGGGCAACTGGTCCACGACGCGGCCGAC
>NZ_BPQV01000094.1 GCF_022179465.1 Methylobacterium organophilum | reverse complement strand
CTGGGGCTACATCTGGTTCTTCCGCTCCACGCCGGTCCTCGTCCAGCTGCTGTTCTGGTTCAACATCGGCGCGCTCTACCCGCAGCTCGGCCTCGGCATCCCCTTCGGCCCCGAGTTCCTCACCGTCAGGACCGTCAACCTGCTCGGCCCGCTCACGGTCGCCCTGATCGGCCTCACCCTCCACGAGGCCGCCTACGCCCCCGGAGTGGTCCGCGGC
>NZ_BPQV01000093.1 GCF_022179465.1 Methylobacterium organophilum | reverse complement strand
GGCGTCCTGGACACGGGACGATCTGGGCGCTGCCGCGGCCCTCGGTGCGGCCCAGCTGCCCGCGGCAAGTCGGAGGCCAAGCGGTCTTAGGAAGACAAGATTCTCTTCCAACTCCTTGGCTCACAGAACGACATGGCTACGATCCGACTTTGGGGGGGGGCTCGCGGCCCGCTCGGGGGGGGGAGGGGGGGGTCGCCGCTTCCTTCTCGGTCCGCGT
>NZ_BPQV01000092.1 GCF_022179465.1 Methylobacterium organophilum | reverse complement strand
CGCATCTCCTGCTCTCGACCTCGAAGGCGGAGGGGCTCGGCCTCGCTGTCCATGCGCCTCGACGATCCGATCGACCGCGTCGCACCCAGGACCACGTCAGTGCCGCGCGGGGCCCTGGAGGCGCTCTGGCAGGATTCACCCGACGCGGCGCTCGCCGACATCGACGACGTCTTCGTCACAGCGTCCGCGGTCCAGAGCGCGGCACCACCGACAAAAG
>NZ_BPQV01000091.1 GCF_022179465.1 Methylobacterium organophilum | reverse complement strand
CGGGGGGCCCGCCCCCCCCGGGCCGGTTGGGGCGGGGGGGGGGGGGGGCCCCCGTCCGGCGGGGGGGGAACCGCCCAGGGGGCGTGCGCCTCCCGGCCCCCCGGCTTTCCCCCCCTCCGCGCCCCCCCCCCCCCCCCCCCCCCGGCCCCCCCACACAACCGCCGACCGCGGACACCCCCCCCCCCTCCTCACGCCCCCCGCGGCCCGCCCCCGGCGCC
>NZ_BPQV01000090.1 GCF_022179465.1 Methylobacterium organophilum | reverse complement strand
ATGTGGTCCTGTAAGCCAAGGAGTTGCCGTCTGCAATTGTCTTCCTAAGACCGCTTGGCCTCCGACTTGTTCGCGGGCAGGTCCACCGGACGCGGCCGCCATGTGAAGCAGTCCGGCGGCCACGGCCAGTACGCGATCTGCGAGATCGAGAAGTCGGATCGTAGCCATGTCGTTCTGTGAGCCAAGGAGTTGCCGTCTGCAATTGTCTTCCTAAGACC
>NZ_BPQV01000089.1 GCF_022179465.1 Methylobacterium organophilum | reverse complement strand
CTCTCCGACCCCTCCTACCGGCGCCTGGTCGCGCTGTGCGGAGACGTCCAGGAGGTCATGCTCGGCTACTCCGACTCCTCCAAGTTCGGCGGCATCACCACCAGCCAGTGGGAGATCCACCGCGCCCCGCGCCGGGTGCGCGACGTCGCCCACCGGTACGCCGTGCGCCTGTGCCCCTTTCACGGGCGCGGCGGCCGCGCCGGCCGCGGCCGGCGCCCCCGCC
>NZ_BPQV01000088.1 GCF_022179465.1 Methylobacterium organophilum | reverse complement strand
GGGCCTCTCACCGGCGTCCGGCCTGTGCCCTCGCGCACAGCCTGAGCGGGGGGAAGGGTCGTACTGAACGTGCGTCTTGGCGGTCCCCGCGGCAGTGGCAGTCACGCAGGCCGTGGGCGTGGACAGCCCCCAAGACCGTTGCCTTGCAACCGGCGCGCATCGCGTAGCGGCTGCGCCAAGCGCTGATCTTCGGTCCGGACAGGCGCGGCAGATGCCGTACCGG
>NZ_BPQV01000087.1 GCF_022179465.1 Methylobacterium organophilum | reverse complement strand
CAGGCGGTCTTAGGAAGACAATACAACGGCGCAACTCCTTGGCACACAGAACGACATGGCTACGATCCGACTTCTGAAAATAACAGCGTCTATATCACATGGTTCTTCTTTCATATGAAGGGCTTCAATCAGCCGGTCGGTCCGGAGCCCAAATCACAGGCCAAGCGGTCTTAGGAAGACAATTCAACAGCGCAACCCTTCCGTTCAGAGAACGATCGTGCCA
>NZ_BPQV01000086.1 GCF_022179465.1 Methylobacterium organophilum | reverse complement strand
CGATGAGGGGCATCAAGCCCGAACCGGTCGCCGGCGATTCCGTGATAATCGGCCGCCGCCACTACCCCGTCAAGCAGGTCGGCCAGGTCATCACCCGCCAGGACCGCCGTGACTTCAGCGCCGGCGAAGTCCTCCGGGCCATGACTCAGCTCGGCTTCACTTGCCGCACCCTCCCCGAGGCCGCACCCGTACGCATCCTCAGCTCGCTCCAGCAAGCTTCCGC
>NZ_BPQV01000085.1 GCF_022179465.1 Methylobacterium organophilum | reverse complement strand
CAAGCGGTCTTAGGAAGACACCCGCCCTCAGACAACTCCTTGGCTCACAGAACGACATGGCTACGATCCGACTTCCACATTCGTGAAGTTCAGAATCCAACGACATCTTCTGCACGGCTTCGCGGACGTTGGCATAATTCACACCCAAGTAAGTCGGAGGCCAAGCGGTCTTAGGAAGACAACCGCCCTCAGACAACTCCTTGGCTCACAGAACGGCATGGCTA
>NZ_BPQV01000084.1 GCF_022179465.1 Methylobacterium organophilum | reverse complement strand
GCCGTCTATCCGGACGGTGGGCGGGGCCCCGGCCTGCAGGTGGATGTCCGAGGCCCGGGCCTGGACCATGGCCTTCAGCATCTCCACGAGGCTCTGCTTGCCCTGGCCTTGGGCCTCGCTCATGGGTAGACCTCCAGGTTGTCTATAAGCCGCGCCTCGGGGAACCTCCCGGCCACGATCCCCCTGGCCCCCGCGACCCAGTCGGAGAGGGGCAGGAGGGTCTCG
>NZ_BPQV01000083.1 GCF_022179465.1 Methylobacterium organophilum | reverse complement strand
CGGCGGTTGTTCGAGCAGGCCAGCGTCGCGAGGGAGGGCGGGCGGGGGGGGGGGGGGGGGGGGGGGGGGGAGGGGGGGGGGGGGGCGGGGGGGGGGGGGGGGGGGGGGGGGGGGGCGGGGGGGGGGGGGGGGGGGCGGGGGGGGGGGGGGGGGGGGGGGGGGGGGCGGAGGGGGGGCGGGGGGCGGGGGGCGGGAGGGCCGGGGTCGCGGGGAGGGGGGCGAGGGG
>NZ_BPQV01000082.1 GCF_022179465.1 Methylobacterium organophilum | reverse complement strand
TCAACAACCCGAAGAACGAGTGGCTGTTCAACGAGTCCTGGGGTGTCGACGTCGCGGTCTCCACCCCGCGCCTGATGTCGGCGCTGGTCGAGGAGGCGGTGAGCGTCGGTGATCTGGTCCGGCTGCTGCGCTTCAGCCACGGCGACGCCAACCTGGTCGAGCTGACGCTGCCCCCGGAGTCCGCCCTGGCCGGTATCCGGGTCAGCGACGTGGACTGGCCCGAGGACA
>NZ_BPQV01000081.1 GCF_022179465.1 Methylobacterium organophilum | reverse complement strand
GCGCGGGGGGGCAGTCGAGGGGGGCCGGAGCGACGGGGGAGGGCGGGGCGGCGGGCTGGACGCGGGCGGGGGGGGCGTTGGCGCGGGGGGGGGGGCGGGGCCCGCCGGCTCCTCGTGGGGGGGGCGGGGGGGGTGGAGTGACGGGGAACTGGGACGCGTGGGGGTGGAGGGGGAGGGCCTGCGGGAGGGGGGGGATGGAGAGGAGGCGGGGGGGGATGGTGAAGGGGGC
>NZ_BPQV01000080.1 GCF_022179465.1 Methylobacterium organophilum | reverse complement strand
ATCGCTGGCAAGTGGAGTTAATTTTTCGATTTTTAAAGCGCACGATGCATGGTCTGCATTTGATGTGTCATCATCCTTCAGGCATTGAGACCCACTTTACACTTTCTATGATTTCTTACATACGGCTATTGCATCTTAAGCAGAAGTGTGCACCTGTAGAAACCATAAAGATTGATGACGTTGAGTTTGGAAACCATGAGCAAAACGATGAGATGGAATCAGAGTCGCG
>NZ_BPQV01000079.1 GCF_022179465.1 Methylobacterium organophilum | reverse complement strand
GACACGCCGGGGGGGCGTGACCTTGAGCCCCACAGGCTCCTTCCTGCACGGGGCGGCGGAGGTCCGCTACCCCGAGGTCCTGACCGAGGTCCTCCTGCTCGCTGCGGGGGCGGTGCGGACCGAGGACGGCGAGGCCTTCGTCTACGTGGTGGGGGAGGGGCGAGCGCGGGAGCAGACCGTCCGGCTCCTCGCCCAAGAAGTGGGGCCGGCCGGCGGGGGAAGGCAAGAA
>NZ_BPQV01000078.1 GCF_022179465.1 Methylobacterium organophilum | reverse complement strand
GACGTGACGGACGAGTGGACTGCGCTCGTGCCCGCTAGGGACCTCGTGTAGGACCTGGCTAGCCTCGCCATCAAGCTGAAGGACAAGCCCGCGCCGGCCCAGGTCGTGCTGCGCTGGCACCTCCAGCTCGGGAACATCGTGATCCCGAAGTCGGTGACTCCGGCCCGGATCAGGGAGAACATCGAGGTCTTCGACTTCTCGCTGGACCGCGCGGACATGGGGGCGATCA
>NZ_BPQV01000077.1 GCF_022179465.1 Methylobacterium organophilum | reverse complement strand
TGCAGCCCCACGAGCTGGAGGGCGTGCTGCCGCAGGAGCTGTCCCACGTGGCGCACAAGGACGTCGCCCTGATCACCGTGGCCTCGTTCCTCGGGGTGATCGCCGGGCTGCCCGTGCGGTTCGCCTTCTACTCGCAGCTCTTCCGCGGGCGCGGCCGCAAGGCCCAGAGCACCGGGGCGGTCTCCATGGGGGGGACGGCCCTCTCCCCGGCCGTGTACGCGGTCAGCCTC
>NZ_BPQV01000076.1 GCF_022179465.1 Methylobacterium organophilum | reverse complement strand
CCCCGGCACCCGCATGCTCGACCAGTCGCAGATCGGCCGGGTGCTCACCGGGGACCCGGAAGCACTGCGCCACGGCCCGCCGGTGACCGCGATGCTGATCCAGAACACCAATCCGGTCTCGGTCGCCCCCGAGCAGGAACTGGTGAAGCGGGGATTCGCCCGCGACGACCTGTTCGTCTGCGTCCACGAGCAGTTCATGACCGAGACCGCCCGGATGGCCGATCTCGTCCTGC
>NZ_BPQV01000075.1 GCF_022179465.1 Methylobacterium organophilum | reverse complement strand
AGTGCGAACTTTACCCATTTCGTTCTGTAGCCCAAGGAGTTGCTGCGTACTTTTGTCTTCCTAAGCCCGCTTGGCCTCCGACTTTCGAAGCCCATGCCGAGGCTTCGCAAAGCCGGCAGGGGCTTCGACTTCGCCCTCACCGGAGGGGGCAAGACGGATCGGAGACATGTCGTTCTGTGTGCGAAAGGGTTGCTGACGACAATTGTCTTCCTAAATCTTGTTGGGCTCCTGCTT
>NZ_BPQV01000074.1 GCF_022179465.1 Methylobacterium organophilum | reverse complement strand
GCCGGACATAGTCCGCAACCGAAGCCTGGACCAGGGCGCAGGCGGCCAGGAGCAGGCGACCATCCTCCGGGCGCCGGAGAAGCAAGGCGCCGCTGGGGCGCGGGTGGAGGACCTGGCGCACCCCCGCCTGGCCTACCCCATCGCCAAGGACCCCCAGGGCTACTTCCTCTGGTACCAGGTGGAGATGCCCGAGGACCGGGTGAACGACCTGGCCCGAGAGCTCCGCATCCGGAACAACG
>NZ_BPQV01000073.1 GCF_022179465.1 Methylobacterium organophilum | reverse complement strand
CTCGGAGCCGAACTCCAGGAGCGCGTGGGCGAGATAGCCGATCCGGGGGACTCCGGGGGCGTGACAGGCGCCGAGTTCATCGCTGGTGGCAACCTGGTGCAGTGCGCTCAGGCCCTGGCCGCCGTACTGGACGGGGACGTCGAGGCCCACCCAGCCGCCCGAGTACAGCAGGCGGTGCCACCGGTGGAGGAAGACCGGGACCGGCTCGTCCGGGAGGCGTTCGGGCAGCGGGTGGTCGGC
>NZ_BPQV01000072.1 GCF_022179465.1 Methylobacterium organophilum | reverse complement strand
CATGGAAGTGGGCACGCTCGCGCCGGACTTCGCCCTGCCTGACCAGGAGGGCCGCACCCACCGCCTCTCCGACTACCGGGGGCGGTGGGTGGTCCTTTACTTCTACCCCAAGGACGACACCCCCGGGTGCACCAAGGAGGCCTGCGGCTTCCGGGACCAGATGGGAAGCCTCAAGGCCCTGGACGCGGTGGTCCTCGGGGTCTCGGCGGACGACGTGGAAAGCCACAAGCGCTTCGCCGAGA
>NZ_BPQV01000071.1 GCF_022179465.1 Methylobacterium organophilum | reverse complement strand
GGCCGGAAGACCTCGCCCGGCGGGTCCAGGCCCTCTTCTCCGGGCCCACCTTCCGGGTCTACACCAGCCGGGACCGGCGGGGGGTGGAGCTTGGGGGGGCGGTGAAGAACGGCCTGGCCCTGGGGGGGGGCATGGTGGACGGGCTTAGGCTCGGGGACAACGCCAAGGCCGCCCTCCTCACCCGGGGCCTTAAGGAGATGGTCCGCTTCGGCACCGCGCTTGGGGGGGAGGAGGCCACCTTCT
>NZ_BPQV01000070.1 GCF_022179465.1 Methylobacterium organophilum | reverse complement strand
TGAGGCGAGCGGCGAGGGGGAGCGGAGGGAGGGGGGGGCGGAGGGGCGGGAGCGCAGGGAGGGCAGGAGGGGGGGGGCGGTGAGGCGCGAAGAAGTCGGAGGCCAAGCGGTCTTAGGAAGACAAGGAAGTGGCACAACTCCTTGGCTCACAGAACGACATGGCTACGATCCGACTTTGTAGGGGGGGGAGGGGCCTTTGCTTGGAGCGAAAGGGGGGGGGGCCACCGCTTCGGGGGGGTGCAG
>NZ_BPQV01000069.1 GCF_022179465.1 Methylobacterium organophilum | reverse complement strand
GTGGAGAAGGCTTACGTCGCAGCACTTTATCTCTCTCCTCCACACACCGTCTTCACATACTCCACCAAGACGCAGGAATTCGACGCGCCTCTGATCGCCTCGCCCGACTGAACGTTCCTGCTGAACACGACCCGCCCCGCCGCCCGCCGCGTCCGCTTGCCCACCCTCCGCTTCTCTGCGGCGAACGAGGCGGCGGACCAGGCGACGGCCCCGTGAGGCCCCGAGACGACGTCGACGATGACGGA
>NZ_BPQV01000068.1 GCF_022179465.1 Methylobacterium organophilum | reverse complement strand
CGAAGCTGGGATGGACCGACGCAGCGTTCTTCGCGCAGCGCGGCGTGCCAGCGTCGAACTTCGGTCCGGGCGACCCGCTGCTGGCCCACACCAGCGACGAGCATTTGCACCGCGACTCGCTGCAAAGTGCCTACCGCGTTCTCGAGGACCTGCTGATCGACGGCACACTTCCCCGGGGCAGCCGGGGTTGCCCGGAGTGGGAGGGCGACATCCCCGAGCGGCTCCCCGAACTGTAGGACTGGCCC
>NZ_BPQV01000067.1 GCF_022179465.1 Methylobacterium organophilum | reverse complement strand
CGCTTAACACAATTCACAGCAGAGCTGGTGCGCCTGGAAAGCCATGATTATTACCATTTACGTCATCCGCTGCTTAAAGCGGTTGAGTACTGGATAACTCCGCCGCTTTTCGAAAAAGATTTGGGAACCAGTTGTCGGCATCCCGTGCAAATCAGCATCGGCAAACCGGAGGAGCTGCAACGGGTCAGCCAGGTCAGTAGCGGCATCAGTTTAGGTTTTTGCTATTTGACGTTGCGCAAAAGTCC
>NZ_BPQV01000066.1 GCF_022179465.1 Methylobacterium organophilum | reverse complement strand
CCAAAGCCTCCAGGCCCTCCCCCCAGAGCCCGCCCCCTGCGCTTTTGAGTGGATCTACTTCGCCCGGCCCGACAGCGTTCTAGACGGCACCGGGGCCTACGAGGCCCGGGTGAGGATGGGGATGGAGCTCTTCCGGGAGGCCCCCGCAGAGGCCGACCTCGTGGTCCCCGTCCCCGACTCGGGCATCGGGGCCGCCGTGGGCTACGCCAAGGCGAGCGGGCTCCCCCTGGAGTTCGGCCTCTACA
>NZ_BPQV01000065.1 GCF_022179465.1 Methylobacterium organophilum | reverse complement strand
CCCTGCCCAAAGCCCACTCGGTGGTCGACAAGTGCACCGAATGCGGTTTCTGCGAGGTCAATTGCCCCTCCCGGGACCTGACCCTTACCCCTCGCCAACGGATCGCGGTCTGGCGAGAAATCTCCCGGCTTCGATCCAACGGCGACAACCCCGCCCGACTGGCCGAGCTGACCGGCCGTTACGCCTACCAGGGCAACGCCACCTGCGCCACCGACGGTCTGTGCGCCATCGCCTGCCCGGTCGGC
>NZ_BPQV01000064.1 GCF_022179465.1 Methylobacterium organophilum | reverse complement strand
GGGGAGCAGGCCGCCGTGGTGAGCACCACGCGCCTGAGGAACATCGCCGGGCGCTACGTGGGCAAGGACGACCCCGTGGCCATCGTCCGCACCCAGAAGATCTTCCCCGCCACGGAGGAGTTCGGCCCCGTCTTCGCCCTCGCCCCCTACGTGGCGGGGGACACCCGGGGAAGCCACCACATGCCCCTGATGCCCGTGCGGGCCAACACCCCGGCCTCCACCTTCTTCTGCGTGCCCATGGTGTGCGG
>NZ_BPQV01000063.1 GCF_022179465.1 Methylobacterium organophilum | reverse complement strand
CCGGGGACAAGCGACGTGGTTTCTGCTCGACTACGAACTGCAATGGATGGTGATAGCGGAGCGGGGCTGGCGCGACCGTTGGCGGGCCATCGAACGGCTGGTGGTGAGGGATCCGGCATGACCGCCAAAGAGGTCAACGTCGTGTCGGCCTTGGGCGGCGGGGTGTGCGGGGCGGTTGCGGTCTACGTTTTGTTCCCCGAGGCGTCGTTGGGGTTCACGGTGGCGTTCTTGTTCTTCGGTGCCGTGGC
>NZ_BPQV01000062.1 GCF_022179465.1 Methylobacterium organophilum | reverse complement strand
AAAAAGTTTAACCAAACTTAGAAGTAAGGGAGACATTTAGATATCTAGCAGGGATTGCATTTATCCTTGTTGGGATTGAAATGTCTTCTGTTTATATTCCTCGTTTGAAAGATGCAACAAAAAATTATACAAAAGGCGTTTTCATTTGATTAAATGGTTTAGTTTTATGAAACGTGATTAATGCAAGGTTTGTTGCTAACAGTTTTCCAAATAGTAAATAGGAATTATATAAAATTACACAACCAATTT
>NZ_BPQV01000061.1 GCF_022179465.1 Methylobacterium organophilum | reverse complement strand
ATTAAAGCAAAGCTTGTACACAAAGGCGAAGACTTAACTGATTTTGATAAGTTTGAGGCGCTGGATGATAGACGAAGAGAGCTTATCGGCAAGGTTGAAGAGTTAAAAGGAAAACGAAATGAAGTTTCTCAGCAGGTTGCTGTGCTGAAGCGTGAGAAAAAAGAAGCGGATCACATTATTAAAGAAATGCGTGAAGTCGGCGAGGAAATTAAAAAGCTTGATGAAGAATTGCGAACAGTGGAAGCTGAG
>NZ_BPQV01000060.1 GCF_022179465.1 Methylobacterium organophilum | reverse complement strand
AAGCGTTCAAACACGCCACGGTTTCCGTCAACTGGCAGCATCAACTTAGTGCTTCAGAAAATAATGAAGACGATGGTGATCTGTTCTACGTCAACATCAGTATTCCATTTGGCAGATCAAACACCGCCACACTGTATACTCGCCATGACGATCATAAAACCCACTATGGTACTGGTGTCATGGGAGTCGTCTCAGATGAGATGTCCTACTATGTGAATGCTGAACGAGATCACGACGAACGTGAAACGA
>NZ_BPQV01000059.1 GCF_022179465.1 Methylobacterium organophilum | reverse complement strand
CACGAGGTTGTCACACCTCTGAAGGCAGTTGGTGACACGTGACGCCTCCCGGCGTCGTACGCTCCCCGCATGGACAGCGCAGAGTACGAGCGCAAGATCGCGCACCGCTTCGCCGCCTTCGACCAGGACGGCAACGGCTACATCGATCGCGCCGATTTCAACGCCGCCGCGGCCCGTCTGCTCACCGAGTTCGGTACGACGGCCCGCTGCGACCGGGGCCAGTCGCTCTACACGGGTGCCGAGGCCTTCT
>NZ_BPQV01000058.1 GCF_022179465.1 Methylobacterium organophilum | reverse complement strand
GAAATCGCACGGTACCATTTTGGTTCCCTGGTGGATCAGCTGGTAGAACGCGTGCTGACCGTTAGTGCCTGGTTCACCCCAGATAATCGGGCCAGTCTGGTAATCCACAACGTTACCGTTACGGTCAACATACTTACCGTTGGACTCCATATTGCCCTGCTGGAAGTACGCCGCGAAACGGTGCATATACTGGTCATACGGCAGAATCGCTTCAGTTTCCGCACCAAAGAAATTGTTGTACCAGATGCCA
>NZ_BPQV01000057.1 GCF_022179465.1 Methylobacterium organophilum | reverse complement strand
TATTCTAGAACTTAATTAAGATTCAATTAGCTGATTTCGGTATGAATCCGGGATCAGCTTATTTTTTATGTGATGTCTCAGCTTCTGAATGAGTGGGAAAATGGACCGTTCTACGACGGCGACCACGCGCGTTTATTAGCAAAGAGCAAAAGTGGCGGCAAAATGCGTATGGTCGGAAGTAGAGATAAGGTGCAAGCTACATTTATATAAAACTTTGGATCAAAACGAGTCTCAGTATCAGACTGGTTTT
>NZ_BPQV01000056.1 GCF_022179465.1 Methylobacterium organophilum | reverse complement strand
TTGCGGGCAGTGGTCTACCCTGGGGGCAACCACTCCGAGACGGAGGAGAACGCCCATGACAGCGACGGACCCCGCGCTCACCGCCCTCGCCCAGGGCTGGTGCGCCCTCTCTGCGCTGCACGGCCGGATCGAGGCTCCCACTGCTGTACTGCACGGCCGCCAGCTCCCCCAGCCCCCGGCTCAGCTCGTTCCATGTGCCGTCTCCGGCGCCCACGTGGTCCTGGATCTGCGTGACCTGCTGGTGGAGCCGGG
>NZ_BPQV01000055.1 GCF_022179465.1 Methylobacterium organophilum | reverse complement strand
GGACGAGGCCCCCCTTTGCCCTCGCCTCCTCCACCGCCTGGCGCACCTCCTTAAGCCCTGCCTCCACCCCGGAGACCCTTAGGAAGGGCCTCCCCACCCCTTCGGCGAGGAGCCCGGCCAGGGTGGTCTTGCCCGTGCCCGGGGGGCCGAAGAGGACCATGGAGGAAAGCCGCCCCGCCTCCAGCATCCGCCTCAGAAGCCCCTGGGGGCCGGTGAGGTGGGGCTGGCCCAGGACCTCGTCTAAGCTTCGGG
>NZ_BPQV01000054.1 GCF_022179465.1 Methylobacterium organophilum | reverse complement strand
TATGGCGATTGATGATCTCCGTCTTGAACGCTGGCAAAAAGATCGAGATATCTTTGTGAAAAAGGCAGAATCTCTCGGCGCGAAAGTATTTGTACAGTCTGCAAATGGCAATGAAGAAACACAAATGTCGCAGATTGAAAACATGATAAACCGGGGTGTCGATGTTCTTGTCATTATTCCGTATAACGGTCAGGTATTAAGTAACGTTGTAAAAGAAGCCAAACAAGAAGGCATTAAAGTATTAGCATACGACC
>NZ_BPQV01000053.1 GCF_022179465.1 Methylobacterium organophilum | reverse complement strand
TGCTTCGGCTGTTCCATTCGATATCGTCTTTTGCGTCGTTGCTTTCTGTGAGCCGAGGAGTTGAAGAATACGTTTGTCTACCTAAGCCCGCTTGGTCTCCGACTTGTGCGCTGCTCCCAACGGACCTGCACGGATTGCTCGTTCATGTCCAAATCGGATCTTACCCATATCGTTCTGTGTGCCTAAGAGTTGAGGAATACCTATGTCTTTCTAAGACCGCCTGGCCGCGGAGGTTTCTGCTCCTGATGCACTACA
>NZ_BPQV01000052.1 GCF_022179465.1 Methylobacterium organophilum | reverse complement strand
CATGATGCAGAGGGAGGTCGAGTAGAGGAAGGACGAGAGTGAGGCACGGAAGGGGCTGGGGGAGAGGGGGGGGCGGGGGGGGGGGGGGGGGGGGGGGTGGGGGGGGGGGGGGGGGGGGGGCGGGGGGGGGGGGGGGGGGGGGGGGGGGGGGGCGGGGGGGGGGGGGGGGGGGGGAGGGGGGGGGGGGGGGAGGGGGAGGTGGCGCTCACGGGGGAGGCCGTGGAGGTGGGGCGGGGGAAGATGGAGTGGCAGGGC
>NZ_BPQV01000051.1 GCF_022179465.1 Methylobacterium organophilum | reverse complement strand
AGTACGTGCGCAACGCCTTCGCCACCTGCAAGGACGTGCGCTTCCCGACCGGCCGTTACACGATCACCAACCAGATCACCTTCTGCAACACGCAGCAGCTCCGCGGCGCGGGCGCGGCGCGTGAGGTCGGGCGCTACGGCACCACGATCCGAGTCCCGAAGACTTTCAACATGAGCGCCGGATCCGTCTTCAAGGCGGCCGACAACGGCGGCATCGACGGGGTCCTGATCGACTTCGACCAGAGCGGCGTCGCCG
>NZ_BPQV01000050.1 GCF_022179465.1 Methylobacterium organophilum | reverse complement strand
AGGCAATGCAGCAGGTGATAAATATCCTGTTTGCCGTCCCAGACTTTGGTGGTGACCTTATTGTCCGCATCCAGCTCCTGCCACCAGGAACCATTTTCATAGTCCATCAGGTACTTAATGCAGTACTCCCACCATGTTTGATACCAGGTTTCATACTGGCGATCGCCAGTGACGGTGTAGAGCGCGTAGGCCGTACCCATTGCTTCGACGATAGGCCAACGTACACGTTCGCGGACCACCGGTTTTCCTTCCCAGTCA
>NZ_BPQV01000049.1 GCF_022179465.1 Methylobacterium organophilum | reverse complement strand
CGCATCGACCTCGCCGAGGGCTGCCCGGCCCATTGCCAGTACTGCTACCTCGCGGGTTCGCTCTCCGGCCCCCCGGTGACCCGGGTCTACGCCAACCTGCCGGAGATCCTGGACAACCTCGCGATGTACGTCGGCCAGGGCGGCGTCACCTCGGCGAGCGCGGAGCGCGCGCACGAGGGCACGACCTTCGAGGCATCCTGCTACACCGATCCCCTCGGCATCGAGCATCTGACCGGCTCGCTCTCGGCGGCGATCCGGC
>NZ_BPQV01000048.1 GCF_022179465.1 Methylobacterium organophilum | reverse complement strand
TGGTTGTTCACCTGACGACGCGTGCGTTCATCGGTGAGGATTTTTAACACCTTAAGAGGAATGGAAACCGTAATCTTTTTGACTTGTTCACTCTTCTTGCCGTGCTCAGCGTATGGGCTGATATATTCGCCGCTCCATTCAGCCACGAGATACTTAATCCTCTTCGTCAATAAATTGAGACCAGACCACACAGTTGATGTGGGTACTGACCGTAAACCCGCATAGTTTACCGTACAGGCGTTACCGTGACATCGTGTAATGCA
>NZ_BPQV01000047.1 GCF_022179465.1 Methylobacterium organophilum | reverse complement strand
GTCAAAGACGGTGCGCCGGGCGTGGGGGTCGTGGCGGGTGGTGGTGTACCCCTTGGGCTTGTGGAGGGCGAGGACCAGCCGCTTTTGGGGCAACTCCACCCGCTTCCCGTCCACCTCCACGAGGTCCTCGGGCCCCACCTTCTGGCCGAGGACCGCCACCTTCCCGTTCACCCGCACCCGCCCCTCGCGGATGAGGTCCTCCGCCTTGCGGCGGCTCGCCACCCCGGCCCGGGCGAGGAAGGCCTGGAGGCGGAGCGCCTTCAA
>NZ_BPQV01000046.1 GCF_022179465.1 Methylobacterium organophilum | reverse complement strand
GCCAGGAATGAACCAGTCACGCCCAATCCCGCCTACGCCCCCGCATCCCACGCCCGAAGACGACCTCGCCTTCATTCGCCGCCTCATGCAGGGCGCGCGGGTGAGCGCAGCGGGCCACAGCGGGCACCTGATCCTGTGGGGCTTCCTGCAGGCCGCCGCCGGAGGTATGGCGCAACTGGTACGTCAGGGTGTCTTCCATCTCTCCATCAATTGGATCTGGGCCGTGGCGATCGGCATCGGCTTTACGGGCTCGGGGCTGCTCGCAC
>NZ_BPQV01000045.1 GCF_022179465.1 Methylobacterium organophilum | reverse complement strand
CGGCGGCCGCTCCTTCTCGGTCGAGTTGCGCATGGGGCGCGGCACCCGGAAGCGGGCCTGATCGCCAGTCAAAACCCGATCAAGAGCCGGTCAAAACCCAGTCAAGAAGAGCCTTCTGGGAAGCGATTTCCACCGTCTTAAGAGACGGTGGAATTGATAGGCAAATTGCCGTTTGCCTAGAGAAATAACTTAGCAAATTCAAAGGCTTGAAGGTGGTTCAGGGCTCGCGTCGCGTGGGCCGCCTCAAGGCCCGGAATAAAATCCAA
>NZ_BPQV01000044.1 GCF_022179465.1 Methylobacterium organophilum | reverse complement strand
GACGCCTCCGGTCGGCACGGCCAGAAGGACGACCCCGAGCGCGATCGCGAGCCAGGCGCGCGGCGGCCACACCAGACGGGTCCGCAGACCCACGACCGCACCGTGAACGGCCGCGAGACCGAGGAAGACCAGGTAGGCGACGACGGCGGCGCCCGGGACGCCGTCCGGGTCCGCGGGAAGGGCCACCAAGAGCAGCAGCGCGGTCGCGACCCAGCACAGCGCCATGAGTCCCCGCCGGCGCACCAGCGCATAACCCAGGCCCAGTCC
>NZ_BPQV01000043.1 GCF_022179465.1 Methylobacterium organophilum | reverse complement strand
CGGCACACCTCGGTGCCGGGCAGCCCCGGCAGCATCAGGTCGAGCAGGACGAGATCGGCGCCGTTGCGCTCGAACTCGTCGAGCCCGTCGGGGCCCGTGGTCGCGACAGCGACCTCGAAGCCCTCCTTGCGGAGCATGTACGACAGGGCGCCGGAGAAGGACTCCTCGTCCTCGACGACAAGCACACGGGTCACGGAAGGACCTCCGGGGCGGAAAGCGTTTCGTACGCGGTTGAGTCGGGGGATGTGGTCCGCGAGGGACGAGCGGG
>NZ_BPQV01000042.1 GCF_022179465.1 Methylobacterium organophilum | reverse complement strand
GTCCCAACTGTTATCCGAGGGGAGACAATCCACATGAAGATTTGAGAGTCGCTCTCGTAACTCGCCCAATTTCAAAGAAAATTTTTGGTAATAAAAAAAATCCAAAAGTCAATTGCTCAATGCCAGATTAACGTCTATAGATTTTCACATATTAAACTGCACCAGCGACACTGTCCTCAGGCAGTGAGCTTCCCAGATTTGCTGAGAAACCTGTGCAATTATTTCGGTGAAAAACTATAGGAGATACATGCCGCCCCACTCCGGAACCA
>NZ_BPQV01000041.1 GCF_022179465.1 Methylobacterium organophilum | reverse complement strand
CTTCGCCCTCTGGAAGGCGGCCGAGCCAGGACACATCATGCGCTGGAAGAGCCCCTGGGGGGAGGGGTACCCCGGCTGGCACATTGAGTGCACGGCCATGAGCCTCAAGTACCTAGGGGAGGGCTTTGACCTGCACGCCGGAGGGATTGACCTCCAGTTCCCCCACCACGAGTGCGAGGTCGCCCAGGCGGAGGCCGCGGGCTTCCGATTCGCCCCGCACTGGATGCACCACAACCACGTCCTCCTGGAGGGGGAGAAGGTGGGCAAGA
>NZ_BPQV01000040.1 GCF_022179465.1 Methylobacterium organophilum | reverse complement strand
AAAAAAAGAAAGATGTGGGACGATCGATGAAAGGAGTCTGCTTTGACCATTAAAGAACTCGATCTATTTGCAGTCGGAACAAGACGAGAGAACGGTACGCTCAGTCCTCACATTATCACCCGTATCATCTCAGACGATGGTGTAGTTGGTGCGGGCGAAATGTCCGACCTCAGTACCCGAAACATACCCGACATCAACCATCTCGAGTATATGCTTCGGAAATCGTTGATCGGAATCGATCCATCCGATCCAACCGCCATCGATCCGAT
>NZ_BPQV01000039.1 GCF_022179465.1 Methylobacterium organophilum | reverse complement strand
AAGTCCTGCCACCACTGATCGGCTTCGGTGGCCAACTGGCCGTGGACGGCGTGCAGGCGGCCTTGTTCGGCAGCCAGGTAGGCGGGGGCGTCTTCCTCGGCCCTGCGCTTGGCCGGCGCCCGCTCGGTGCGGGCGAAGACCCCCAGCCCCGACAGGTGGTGGGCCTGGGCCTCTGCCAGCGCCCAGGCGAGGCCCAGTTGCGGGGGCCCCGGCACCACCGGCGGCCGGGCCGGCGTGAAGGACTGCAGGTGGACAGTGGTCGTCTGCCGTCGCA
>NZ_BPQV01000038.1 GCF_022179465.1 Methylobacterium organophilum | reverse complement strand
GCAATGGCGAGAAGACGTAATAAAATTATCGGCAACGGAAGCCTTCACGTTCTACCCTTTCTTATGGGAACAAAGTGAAGAAGCAAGAACAAGAAAAGTTATTTCGCTTACTGAACTCTGGGAAATGCAGTATCAAATGAAAGAAACATTCACGCAATAAGACATGTTCAGGTCCGGGTTTCATTCCCGGACTCACTATTTTAATGTGTATTTATCGCTTTCAATTCTTGCTGGCAATTTTCTGACTGGCAGCGTCGTAACTCAATAATCCCGAC
>NZ_BPQV01000037.1 GCF_022179465.1 Methylobacterium organophilum | reverse complement strand
AGGGCGCGTCCGGCACGGCCGCCTGGCAGGCCAGGGGGCAGCAGGTGGCCGCGCAGCTGACCGGCCGCTTGTGGTGGCCGTGGCCGCCCGGGTGGTGCTGGCCGGCCGAGGCATGCCGCTGGCAGTCGGGGCCGTCCGCCTGGAGGGCCGCTCCCGCGGGCGCGTCGGCGGAGCCGGCTCCGTGCCGGTGGTGGGCATGCGGGTCGGCGGCGGCCTGGTCGGCGGCGGCGTGATCGGCCGCGGCGTGGCGCTGCATCGTGCACGGCGCCGCCGGGGC
>NZ_BPQV01000036.1 GCF_022179465.1 Methylobacterium organophilum | reverse complement strand
GCGAAATCTTTACATGATTATTCCGTAAGAAAATTTCCTGTGCTTTCTGATTTTATTGTGTCATTTATGTTAGGGATTAAGGAAGGTGCGAACAAGTCCCTGATATGAGATCATGTTTGTCATCTGGAGCCATAGAACAGGGTTCATCATGAGTCATCAACTTACCTTCGCCGACAGTGAATTCAGCAGTAAGCGCCGTCAGACCAGAAAAGAGATTTTCTTGTCCCGCATGGAGCAGATTCTGCCATGGCAAAACATGGTGGAAGTCATCGAGCCGTTTTACCCCAA
>NZ_BPQV01000035.1 GCF_022179465.1 Methylobacterium organophilum | reverse complement strand
GGAGAACCCCGCTGACCCGGCGGCGTGTTTGCCGTTGTTCCGTGTCAGTGGTGGCGCATTATAAGGAGTTATTCCGGCCTGACAAGAGGAAATTTAAAATAATTTTCTGACCGCGCAACATTCAACCAAAGGATCCCCGGGTACCGAGCTCGAATTCGTAATCATGTCATAGCTGTTTCCTGTGTGAAATTGTTATCCGCTCACAATTCCACACAACATACGAGCCGGAAGCATAAAGTGTAAAGCCTGGGGTGCCTAATGAGTGAGCTAACTCACATTAATTGCGTTGCGCTCACTGCCCGCTTTCC
>NZ_BPQV01000034.1 GCF_022179465.1 Methylobacterium organophilum | reverse complement strand
AGGGCGCGTCCGGCACGGCCGCCTGGCAGGCCAGGGGGCAGCAGGTGGCCGCGCAACTGACCGGGCGCTTGTGGTGGCCGTGCGCGCCCGGGTGGTGCTGGCCGGCCGAGGCGTGCCGCTGGCAGTCGGGGCCGTCCGCCCCGTCCGCCTGGACGCTCGCCGCCGCGGGCGCGTCGGCGGAGGCGGCTGCGGGCCGGTGCTGGGCGTGGGGGTCGGCCGGGGCCTGGTCGACGGCGGCGTGATCGGCCGCGGCGTGGCGCTGCATCGTGCACGGCGCCGCCGGGGCGATGGCCACGGCCATCGCCAGCACGGC
>NZ_BPQV01000033.1 GCF_022179465.1 Methylobacterium organophilum | reverse complement strand
ATCTTCTTCCATCTTCCACCCCTATTCACCTCCTTCCCCACCCTCCCCCCTTCCCGCCCCCCTCCCCCCCCCCCCCCCCCCCCCCCGCCCCCCCCCCCCCCCGCCCCCCCCCCCCCCCCCCCCCCCCCCTCCCCCCCCCCCCCCACCCCCCCCCCCCCCCCCCCCTCCCCCCCCCCCCCCCCCCCCCCCCCCCCCCCGCCCCCCCCCCCCCCCCGCCCCCCCCCCCCCCCCCCCCCGCCGCCCCCGCCCCCCCGCCCCCCCCCCCCCCCCCCCCTGTGCACTCCTCACACCTCTCCTCCCTGGCTCCCCAACCCGCTCGCCATCCCCCGTGCACAACCCCTCCACC
>NZ_BPQV01000032.1 GCF_022179465.1 Methylobacterium organophilum | reverse complement strand
AGCGTTCGCAGTGGCCCGACCTGATGCCGGTCGCCTTCGGCCGCCGCGGGATGGCCGAGGACCACCACCACGTCTATGGCGGTGAACTGGAGGAACTGGCGGCGGACTACCGCAAGGCCCTCTCCCGATCCGATCCCGGCATCGTGGACGCTGAGACCCGCGACCTCCTACGGCGAAAACAAGCACCGATAGACCCGACCTCCGAGGCCTTCCACGAGGCGGCCCTGGCGGTCCTGCGGGCCCACGTGAAGGCCTACGGGCTGATGCTTGCTCGGCAGGAGGGTGAGGTGGTCTCGACCCCGCCGCCCAGCTCACAGCGCGGCCCAACGCTCACGGAGGCCTACGAGGCTTGGAAGGCAGGCAGCGGCGCACG
>NZ_BPQV01000031.1 GCF_022179465.1 Methylobacterium organophilum | reverse complement strand
CGCCGGTCATGCAATCGGGCGGTGCAAACGGGCCATGGCGCTGATGTCGTATCTCTCCCGTGATCGGCTGGGCACGTACTACTTTCGCAGGGTGATCCCGGCGGAGCTGCGCCCCTTCATGCCGGCGCCGTGGACCGGAAAGGCGAACTGGAAGCAGAGCCTCAGGACCAAGGACCCGGCTGCCGCCAAGAAGGCCGGCTCCAGGATGCTGCGCGACTGCATGGCAGACTTCGAGTTGGCGGAGAGGACGAAGCGCGGAGAGATCCCAGCGGCTCTGGCCCGACGCCCTGCCGCGATGCCCGGGCCTCAGGAGATCGAGGCGGACGTGCTGGCGGAGCTGCTCGCTGCGGATGAGGCCGAGCGATCGGACGGAGATGCCCGCAGACAGCTCCAGACCGCCGCCGAGCGTTCGCAGTGGCCCGACCTGA
>NZ_BPQV01000030.1 GCF_022179465.1 Methylobacterium organophilum | reverse complement strand
GCCCTCGAAGAGGAGACGGCGCTGGCGCGGGCGGGTGCGGAGGCGCAGCGCAAGGCCGGGATGCAGGCCATGGCGGCGGGGTTCGAGGCGGCGGTGGGGGGCATCGTCGGGCAGGTCTCGTCGGCGGCGACGCAGCTTCAGGCGACCGCCCAGGCGATGACGGCGACCGCGACCCAGACCGCGGGCCAGTCCTCCAGCGTCGCGGCGGCGGCGGAGGAGGCGGCGGCCAACGTCAACACGGTGGCCGCGGCGGCCGAAGAGCTCGGCTCCTCGGTGCAGGAGATCGGCCGTCAGGTCGACGGCTCGGCGGCTCTGGCCCAGGCCGCGGTCGGCCAGGCCGACCAGACGGCGGCCCTGGTGCGCGAGCTCTCGGACGCCGCCGCCCGGATCGGCGACGTGGTCGGCCTGATCTCGACCATCGCCGGCCAGACCAACCTGCTGGCGCTGAACGCCACGAT
>NZ_BPQV01000029.1 GCF_022179465.1 Methylobacterium organophilum | reverse complement strand
GGGTTGGCCGGGGCAACCAGCCAGTCCGGCGCGGCGGTGGGCACGCAGGCCGCGAGCGGCAAGGCCGTGAGCGCCAAGGCCGTGAACGCCACGGCCGGCCTGAGGAAGGTGAGCATCGCTTCGGATCCCGAACGGGGGCCGGCGGCCGCGCTCGGGGACGCGGGCCGGCGGACAGGGAGGGCGCGCGGGCAGGCGCGGCTGCGCCGGCCGGGCCGGGCGCGGCCTGCGCAGGCAGGATCCTGGTCAGGGCGCGGCCGGGTGCGGCGGGCGGGGGCAGGCGGGCGTCTGGCCCGCCGCGGTCAGGCGCGGTGCCTGGGGGGCCGCTCGATGCGCAGGGGACGCGGCTGGGCGACGCCGTCATCCTGGGCCAGGCCGATGGGCTCGGAGGGGCGCACGCTCAGCGCCTCGCCCGACCAGGGCGCGTCCGGCACGGCCGCCTGGCAGGCCAGGGGGCAGCAGGTGGCCGCGCA
>NZ_BPQV01000028.1 GCF_022179465.1 Methylobacterium organophilum | reverse complement strand
TTCGCCCGCGTCCTTGATCTGGCGGCTGCTGGCGGCTTCGACGTCCTGCTCGTTGCGAAGATCGACCGGCTGTCCCGAGACATCCGCCACGCACTCACCACGGTCTCGGATCTCGCCGAGCAGCACGAGGTGGCGTTCCGGTCGGTGACGGAGTCGGTGATCGACACGTCGAACCCGATGGGCCGGACCTTCTTCGCGATCTTCGCCGGCATGGCGGAAAACGAGCGGTTCGTGATCCGGGACCGCACCGCGGGCGGGCGCATGGCCAAGGCCGCAAAGGGCGGCTTCGCCGGCGGGCAGGCGCCCTACGGCTACACCAAGGACCTGCAGGGCGGCCTCGCCGTCGTTCCGGATCAGGCCCGGGTCGTGAAGCGGATCCATCAGGAGCGGCGGCGGCGGCGGACGCTCCAGGCGATTGCGGACGGCCTGAACGCCGACGGCATCCCGTCGCCGAAGGGCGGCATCTGGCGGGTCTCCACGCTCGCCAAGCTGCTCGACAATCCGAAGCACCGCGGCGTCATCGAATACCTGTTCACCTGGAACGGGGCCGAGACGCACGTCCTCCAGCAAGGCGC
>NZ_BPQV01000027.1 GCF_022179465.1 Methylobacterium organophilum | reverse complement strand
GGCGGCGGCAAGCTCTGGCTCACCGGCACGACGCTCGACCCGGACATCACCCAGGCCCGCACGGCCGGCTACGTCAAGCAGGTCGGGGGCATTCTGATCGCGACCAACAACACCGCGACCTACCGCACGACCGGGTCGGGCAACCTGATCGAGGTCGGCCAGGACGGGCCCGGCAACAAGATCATGGGCAACGACTTCGGGGCCTGGGGCTACAGCGTGCCCTTCGGCTCCCGCAACGGCTTGTACGGGCCGAACTTCGTCGAGCCCTTCAAGTGGACGCCGACGATGACGTTCACGACGCCGGGCGACCTCGCCGGCACGACCTATACGAACCAGTCGGGCTTCTATTGGTACGGCGCCAATGGGATGCACTTCAGCTTCAACGTCTCGGGCAACATCGGGACGTACACGACGGCCGGGGGCCAGTTCATCGTGGCCGGCCTGCCCTTCGGCCTCTCGGCCGGCCAGATCGGCAATCCCGTCACGCTCGGGCCGATCAGCAAAATCACGCTGGGCGCCGGCAACACCTTCATGACCGCGATCTCGGCCGACACCTTCGTCTACTTCCGGCAGTCGGGCTCAAACATCGC
>NZ_BPQV01000026.1 GCF_022179465.1 Methylobacterium organophilum | reverse complement strand
GACCGGGTGGTGTGGGATGTCGGGCACCAGTGCTACCCGCACAAGATCCTGACCGGTCGGCGCGACCGGATCCGCACGCTGCGCCAGGGCGGGGGCCTCTCGGGCTTCACCAAGCGGAGCGAGAGCGAGTACGACCCCTTCGGCGCGGCGCATTCCTCGACCTCGATCTCGGCCGCCCTCGGCATGGCGGTGGCGCGCGACCTCTCGGAAGCCGAGGCCAAGGCCTCGGGCGCCGAGCCGCCCAAGCGCCGCAACGTGATCGCGGTGATCGGCGACGGCTCGATGTCGGCGGGCATGGCCTACGAGGCCATGAACAATGCCGGCGCGCTGCATTCGCGCCTGATCGTGATCCTGAACGACAACGACATGTCGATCGCCCCGCCGGTGGGGGCGATGTCGGCCTATCTGGCGCGGCTGGCCTCGGGGGGCACCTACCGGAGCTTGCGCGAGACCGCCAAGCAGCTCGGCAAGCTCCTGCCCAAGGCGCTCTACGAGCGGGCGGTGCGGGCGGAGGAATATGCCCGCTCCCTGGTGGTCGGCTCGGGCACGATGTTCGAGGAGATGGGCTTCTACTATGTCGGCCCGGTCGACGGGCACAATCTCGACCACCTGCTGCCGGT
>NZ_BPQV01000025.1 GCF_022179465.1 Methylobacterium organophilum | reverse complement strand
CTAGGTCGTGAACCCATAACGGCTGGCACGGATGAGGCGTGCCGTCGTTAGCCTTCTTGAGACGGAGGGTTTTGGATGGCGCGGTTTGACCTGACGGATGCGGAGTGGGGGGTGATCGCGCCGCTTCTGCCGACGGATGTGCGCGGCAAGGATCGGGTGGACGACCGGCGGGTGCTCAACGGCATCTTCTGGCGGCTGCGCACGGGTGCGCCCTGGGCCGACATCCCGGCGCGCTACGGTCCCTACACGACCTGCGGCAACCGCTTCCGGCGCTGGCGCAAGCGCGGGATCTGGGACCGGCTTCTGGAGGCGGTGTCAGAGGCTTACGAGGGCGATCTGCAGATGATCGACGCCACCAGCGTGCGGGTGCACCAGCACGCGGCCTGCGCCCAAAAAAAGAGGGCGGATCCGGTGGCATGGGTCGCTCGCGCGGCGGCCTGACAAGCAAGATCCACGCGCGGGTGGATGCCGAGGGCCGTCCCGTGGCGCTGAAGATCACGGAAGGCCAAGCGCATGACGGGCGTTCGGCGGACGACATGCTGGACGGGTTGGGTGCGGGGCAGATCCTGCTGGGTGATCGGGCCTACGACAGCGACGCGCTGCGGGCCCGGATGGCAGAGCAAGGTGCGTGGGCGAATGTGAAGCCGATGCCCAATCGCAAGCAGGTGCTGGCCTTCAGC
>NZ_BPQV01000024.1 GCF_022179465.1 Methylobacterium organophilum | reverse complement strand
GATGGCCAAGGAAAAGTTCACCCGTTCGAAGCCGCACTGCAACATTGGGACGATTGGTCACGTCGACCACGGCAAGACGTCCCTGACGGCGGCGATCACGAAGGTTTTGGCGGAGAGCGGCGGCGCGACGTTCACGGCCTATGACCAGATCGACAAGGCTCCGGAGGAGAAGGCGCGCGGGATCACGATCTCGACGGCGCATGTGGAGTACGAGACGACGAACCGTCACTACGCGCACGTGGACTGCCCCGGCCACGCCGACTACGTGAAGAACATGATCACGGGCGCGGCGCAGATGGACGGCGCGATCCTGGTGGTGTCGGCGGCCGACGGCCCGATGCCGCAGACGCGCGAGCACATCCTTCTGGCGCGCCAGGTCGGCGTTCCGGCGCTGGTGGTGTTCCTCAACAAGGTCGACATGGTCGACGACGAGGAGCTTCTGGAGCTGGTCGAGCTGGAGGTGCGCGAGCTTCTCTCGAAGTACGACTTCCCCGGCGACGACATCCCGATCACCAAGGGCTCGGCCCTGATGGCGCTCGAGGACAAGGAGCCCAAGATCGGCCGTGACGCCGTGCTCAAGCTGATGGAGACGGTGGACGCCTACATCCCGCAGCCGGAGCGCCCGATCGACCTGCCGTTCCTGATGCCGATCGAGGACGTGTTCTCGATCTCGGGCCGCGGCACGGTGGTGACCGGCCGCGTCGAGCGCGGCATCGTGAAGGTCGGCGAGACCGTCGAGATCGTCGGCATCCGCCCGACCACCACGACGACGGTGACCGGCGTCGAGATGTTCCGCAAGCTGCTCGACCAGGGCCAGGCGGGCGACAACGTGGGCGTGCTGCTGCGCGGCACCAAGCGCGAGGACGTCGAGCGCGGCCAGGTCGTGTGCAAGCCCGGCTCGGTCAAGCCCCACGCCAAGTTCAAGGCCGAGGCCTACATCCTCACCAAGGAAGAGGGCGGCCGCCACACGCCGTTCTTCACCAACTACCGTCCGCAGTTCTACTTCCGCACCACGGACGTGACCGGCGTCGTCACCCTGCCGGAAGGCACCGAGATGGTGATGCCCGGCGACAACGTGACCATGGACGTCGTCCTGATCACCCCCGTCGCCATGGAAGAGAAGCTCCGCTTCGCCATCCGTGAAGGCGGCCGAACCGTCGGTGCCGGCGTCGTCGCCGCCATCAACGACT
>NZ_BPQV01000022.1 GCF_022179465.1 Methylobacterium organophilum | reverse complement strand
GAGCAACACTGCGCGAAGAACCGCCAAGGACCCAGAGACCCTCTCGTACCCAGGCCAATCCTTGCACAGGCCGCCAATATCGGCAACGCACGAACACTTCTGCTGTTGGTGGAGCGTCCGAAGCCGTTTCCTGGCGATTTGAGGCTGCAAGCCAGTCGCCCCTGCCGGGCGCGCGCCCCCATCCTGCCCGCGTGGTGGCCGCCGTCCCGGCTCGGGGGAGCCCGCCACCGGCGCGAGTGCCGCGCGGGACCGCGCGACCTCAGTACCGGCGCACCAGCGGCGGCTGCTCGGCCGGGGCGGTCGTGGCCCATGGTGCCCAGCGCAAGCCGAGCTTCACGTCGTGCGAATCGACGTTCTTGAAGGTCAGCGCCTCGCAAGACCCGCACTGGCCGGCATAGTTGTAGACCGTGCCGGTCTTTCCGTCTCCGAGACTGAGGTAGCGGTATGCGAGCTCGACCGTGAAGCTCGGGCTCACCTCGTAGCCGACACCCGCGTGCAACGCCCACGCGAGGTTCGTCTTCGAGCCTGCTTTCGCGTAGGCGAGGCCCTGCGTGACGACGTTCGTGTCCTTGAAATTGTCGAGCGTGAGCCGCACCGCGCCGACGCCGGCGCCCAGGAACGGCGTCAGGCCGTACCAATTGCCGAGATCGACGTAGCCATTGAGAAGCACGGCCAATTCACGCTTCGACGCGGTGTACTCGTCGGTGCCGTACCCGAGCGGCAGGCTCGCGTCGCGGTAGCGCTCAAGACCGGTGAACGCGGCGGCGCTGCGATACTCGCCCGTGACGTCGGCCCGGAACCACCGGCCGAAGCGGTAGCCGGCGCCGCCGCCCGCGAGCGGGGCGCCCGCGAAACCGAGATTGACCTTCTCGATCGTCCCGAGCGCGTCCAGGCTGTTGGAGAGCCGTTCCACGGATTGGTTGCTGAAACCGATGTCGCCGCGGAGGTAAAAGCCCGACACCTCGGCCTCCGGCGCGAGCGTTCCGCGCAGTTCCGGCACCGGCGCGGCCGGCGGCAGGTCAGCCGCGTGTGACGGTGCCGCGAACGTCGCGCAGATCAGGCCGCAGCCGAGCAGGCCGAGCGTTCGCGCCATTTCACCGATTCCACCCATCGTCCGGGCCCTCACCCGCAGTCCTCGTCAGCGAACCCTCCCACGGCACGGTTGATGTCCCCTTAACGTACCCCATGGGGGTAACGACCAACAGGTTGCTGCCATCGACGGCGGGAGCTGAGACCTTCGCGGATTTCGGTGTGCGCGCCGCGCTCCACGACGAGGTAATTCGGCCCGGACAGTCTTAAACTTCCCCCATCCCGGGGGCTTCGCGGTTCAGCCATGCCGATTAACCCCCCAGGGGTGTGCAACCGTTTCCGGCCGCTCGCGCGTTACTCGCTCCCGGACAGGGGATCTCAACTGCAGGAAACGGCCCGGGAGGGATGCGCGATGCGCAAACGAGTTCTCTACGTCTCCGCGCTCACCCTGGTTTTCACTCCGGTCGGGGCAGGTGCCGTGGGCCTTGGGATGATACCGCCGCCCTACGGCGCGGAGTCCGATCACGGTTCGAGCGCCGGCCTCGCACCGACCGCCAAGACACTCCGGGTACATAATCGCCTGGTCTTCCTGGGCTGCGTTTACTCCTATCACGAGTGCGAGCATCTCGCCCACGACCGCGGTTTCGACAACCACTTCACACGCCACGATCACGCCACCTGTCACCATGGCCCGTCGTACGCCCGCTTCGGCCAGTAGGAACCCAGGCGGCCTTCGCTTTCGCCGCGGGACGAGTGCGTGCGTAGACGGCTTCAGGGATGGCAGCACGTCGACCCAGGCGTCCGGTGCCGTTCGGCCCGAACGTACATCGGGCCAGCCGGTCCGGGCACGTCGTTGCCGGGTGGCGCCGGCAAGTCTAGAAGGGCGCGCCCGGCCCGAGCCGGTGGGCCGAGGGGTGACCGCCGCGTCGTCTCCCTCGGCGGGCGACCGTCCCTGGCCGGCACGCCAAAGACTGTTTCGACGGACGCTAGAGCCCCCGGATGGCAAGCAACACCAAGCCCGAAGGCAAAGGGAAGCTGTCCGAGGTCGAAGCGGCGATCCGCCTGCGAATGTCGCCGGAACTGCTCGAACACTTCACGCGCTACGGGGCCAAGGCCGGCATCCGGCGCAAGCTCGCGTGCGAAACCGCGGACGGGCTGCGCTGGTACGAGGAAGCCGAGCTCGCCGCCTTCGACAAGTTCCTGCGGGAACCTTGGCCGGTCAAGGAAGGCAAGACGCGTCCGTCCATGCCGGACAAGATCCGCCTGGAGATCAAGCTTGAGGCGAACTGCGGCTGCGCGATCTGCAACCACGGCGCGAACTGCGAGGCCGCGCATATCGAGCCCGTCTCGCAAACCCTGAGCCACCATCCCGCCGGTCTCATCTGGCTCTGCCCGAACCACCACACGGACTTCGACAAGGGCCTGTACATGCCCCGCGACGTCGACCTCGCGACCGTGCGGGCCGTGAAGCAGATGCTCGTCAACCGGCGCGTGCGGGGGTGGACCATCGAACGGAACGCGAGCCTCGCCGTCCTGCAACTCGTTCGGCAGATCGAGGAGATCGGCGGCCTGCTGGCCAACGCGCAGTTCGCCGCGGCCCACGACGCCGCGGTTGCCCTTGCTGAACAGGACATCGTCGCGCTGGAAGAGACCGCGAGCAGGGCCGCGACCGCGAAGCCGACGGCCGGTCCCGTCGGTCGGTCCTACGGCAAGTTCGCGGCCAAGGTCGCTAGCTCGGCGAAGGGAGCCCGTGCGCTGCCCGGGGCTCGGATACCGACGTTCGCCGCGGCCGTCGTCGAGGCGCGGGACGAGTTCCTGCGGGACGCCTCGATGACCGCCTGCCCGCTCTGCGGGGGTGCGGGCTCGTGGGACGGCTCCGATTGCCCGGCCTGCGGGGGCGAAGGCTACATCGGCACGGCGGAGGCCCGCCGAATCGACGTATCGGCTTACCAAGCCGTCGATTGCCCGGTCTGCGATGGGCTGGGCCAGCGCAAAGGGAGCCTCTGCACGGCATGCGGCGGCGAGCGTCGCATGCAGCGTCGCCACGCGGAAGCGGTCGACGCCAGGGACTACCAGGAAGTGCCCTGTCCCGTCTGCGCGGGCGTCGGGCGCCGGCATGGCGAGGAGTGCCCGGCCTGCGGCGGCGAGAGGTCGATGGAGCGGCACGTCGCCGACAGGATTGATCCAACCGCATACGACGAGGTCGATTGCCCTCTCTGCCACGGAAGCGGGCGACGGGACGGCCTCGATTGCCCCGTGTGCCGCGGCGACGGGCGGGTCGAGGCACGGCACGCCGAGCGCGTCGACCTGTCGGACTACGCCGAGGTGCCGTGCCGCCTCTGCGGCGGCAGCGGACAGGTCAACGGCTACGACTGCCCACCCTGTGGCGGCGACGGGCGCATGGAGCGGCAGCTGGCGGACCGGTACGACTGGTCCCAATATGACTTGGTGACGTGCCCGAGCTGCAAGGGGACGGGGCAGCGGCATGATTTCGATTGCCGGTCCTGTGGCGGCGAGGGTCAGGTGTACCGGCGGCAACTCGCTTGGATCGAGGATTAGCGGCGCGACCCTGCCGTTTTGCCCGAGGTCCCACGCGAGGGCGGCCGGCGCTTCGACCGCCCAGTCCCAAGGCCTCAGGATGGCTATCGTCACCGCACGCAATCCTCAGCTCGACGAGACCGTCGGTGTCGCAGCCCCCCCGAGGCCCTCGGCAAGAGCCGCCTCGGCTCTCCCGTCCCGTGGCGGACGTTGTCGAGGCGGCCTAAGCCGGCCGATGTCTTGCTCGTGTTGACGATGGCGACGGCGATGCACGGGCCGACGCCGCAAGCCACGCCGTCGTCCTCGTTGCGCTCGAAGGTCAATGTCGCGGCGGTCCGGTCGATCTCGGTCAAGAAGCCCCCTGCTTGCCACGGCGGGCGCGCCATGCCCGGCTAGACGGCCTGCGCACCGCGAAAACGCGCGAAGGTGTTGCGCACGCCAGGGCCGAACAGCACCACCTCGTAGGTGGCTGGCTCCACCCCTTCGACCTCCATGCCGGGCGAGCCGACCGGCATGCCGGGCACGGCGAGGCCGGTGCCGGGAGGATTCTCCACCAGCAGCCGCTTGATGGCCGACGCAGGCACGTGCCCCTCGATCACGTAGCCGCCGACCTGGGCCGTGTGGCACGAGGCCAGATCCCGAGGCACCCCGAGCCTCGCCTTGACCGGGTTCACGGGGGCGTTCACGACCTGGACGCGAAAACCCTCGTCGCGCAGGTGCTTGACCCAGTCCTCGCAGCAACCGCAGCTCGGGTCCTTCGTGGCGACGACCTCCGGCAGATCCTCCGCCCACGCCGCCTGTACGCCGGCGGCCGCCAGGCCGAGGACCACCATGCGTCGGGACGGCCGGAAAAATTCGCTCATAATCAACTCCTGTTTTCTCACGGCCACGGGGACGGCCCGTCCAGCCACGCTCACTCGGCGGCCCGGGGGAGGCCCCCGTGCACGGCGGCCCGCCGTTCCTGCCGAAGCGTCGGCCTCCGTTCCTTCACCAGCCCGTAGATGGCCGGGATCACGACGAGGGTCAGCACGGTCGAGGAGACCATGCCGCCGATCATCGGCACCGCGATGCGCTGCATGATCTCCGACCCCGCGCCGGTGCTCCAGAGGATGGGCAGCAGGCCCGCCATGATGGCGACGACCGTCATCATCTTCGGGCGCACCCGCTCGACCGCGCCCACCATGATGGCTTGGTACAGGTCCGCGCGCGTGGTCTCCCGCCCGGCGGCGAGGGCCGCGGCCCGACGCTCGTCCCAGGCATGGTCGAGGTAGACCAGCATGATCACGCCGGTCTCCGCGGCGACGCCGGCGAGCGCGATGAACCCGACCGCCACCGCCACCGACATGTTGAAGCCCATCCACCACATCAGCCAGACGCCGCCCACGAGGGCGAAGGGCAGGGACAGCATGACGATGAGCGTCTCGGTCAGGCGCCGGAAGTTCAGGTAAAGGAGCAGGAAGATGACGAGGAGCGTCACGGGCACCACGATCTTCAGCCTGGCCTCCGCCCGCTCCAGGTACTCGAACTGGCCGCTCCACTGGACGCTTGTGCCCGGCGCGAGCTGGATCTCCTTGGCGACCGCGTCCCGGGCCTCGGCGACGTAGCCGCCGAGATCGCGCCCGGTTATGTCGACGAAGATGTAGACGGCGAGCTGCCCGTTCTCGGTGCGGATCGAGGTCGGCCCCCGGGTCAGCTGCACCTTGGCCACCTCGCCGAGAGGCACCGTGCCGCCGGCCGGCAACGGCACCTGCACCTCGGTGGCGATGGATTGCGGATCCGAACGGAAGGCGCGGGGATAGCGCACGTTGACGGTGTAGCGCTCGCGGCCCTCGACCGTGTTCGTGACGCTCTCGCCTCCCAGCGCCGTCGCGATGACGTCCTGCACGTCCCCGACCATGAGGCCGTAGCGCCCCAGCGCCTCCCGGTCCGGCGTGATATCGAGGAAGTAGCCGCCGATGACCCGCTCGGCGTAGGCGCTCGACGTGCCCGGCACGTTGCGCACGACCGCCTCGATCTGTCGGGCGACCTTCTCCATCTCGGCCAGGTCGGTGCCGTAGACCTTGATGCCGACCGGCGTGCGGATGCCGGTCGAGAGCATGTCGATGCGGGCTCGGATCGGCTGCGTCCAGGCGTTCGACACGCCCGGGAACTGCAGCGCCTTGTCCATCTCGGCCTTGAGGCTCGCCAGCGTCACGCCGGGACGCCACTCCGCCTTCGGTTTCAGGGTGATGATCGTCTCGAACATCTCGGTGGGGGCCGGGTCCGTCGCCGTCGAGGCACGCCCGGCCTTGCCGTAGACCGACGCCACCTCCGGGAAGGACTTGATGATGCGGTCCTGCGTCGCCAGCAGCTCCCCGGCTTGGGTCAACGAGATGCCCGGCAAGGTCGTGGGCATGTACATCAGGGTGCCCTCGTTCAGGTCCGGCATGAACTCGGAGCCGAGCTGGCGGGCCGGCCAGAGGGTCAGGCCGAGCGCCGCCACCGCCAGCAGGATGGTCAGCACCTTGGCCCTCAGCACGACCTTGATGACCGGGCGGTAGACCCAGATCAGCAGCCGGTTCAGCGGGTTGCGGTGCTCGGGGATGATGCGCCCGCGCACGAACAGCACCATCAGGGCCGGCACCAGGGTGACCGACAGGAGCGCCGCGGCGGCCATAGCGAAGGTCTTGGTGAAGGCGAGCGGCCCGAACAGCCGCCCCTCCTGGCTCTCCAGGGTGAAGATCGGCAGGAAGCTCACCGTGATCACGAGGAGGGAGAAGAACAGCGACGGGCCGACCTCTGCCGCCGCTTCGACCAGGATCTCGACCCGGGGCCTGCCCGGCGGCGCCCGCTCCAGGTGCTTATGGGCGTTCTCGATCATGACGATGGCGGCGTCGATCATGGCCCCGACCGCGATGGCGATGCCGCCCAGGCTCATGATGTTGGCGCCGATCCCGAGGAGATGCATGGCGCCCAACGCCATCAGGATGCCGACCGGCAGCATCAGGATGGCCACCAGCGCGCTGCGCAGGTGAGCCAAGAACACGATGCAGACGAGCGCCACGATGACGCTCTCCTCGACGAGCGTGTGCTTCAGGGTGTCGATGGCCGCCTCGATCAGCTGCGAGCGGTCGTAGACCGCCAGGATCTCGGTGCCCGCCGGCAGGCTTTTCGCGACCTCCGCGAGCTTCGCCTTGGCGCCCTCGATAACGGTGAGGGCGTTGGCGCCGAAGCGCTGCAGGATGATGCCGCCGGCCACCTCGCCCTCGCCGTTCATCTCGGTGATGCCGCGCCGCTCGTCCGGCCCGAGCTCGACCCGGGCGATGTCCCGCACCCGCAGCGGGGTGCCGGCCTCCGTCTTCAGGACGATGTTCTCGATGTCGGAGACGCTTCTGAGGTAGCCGCGCCCACGCACCATGAACTCGAACTCGGAGAGTTCGACCGTGCGGCCGCCGACGTCGGCGTTGCTCGACCGGATGGCGTCTCGGAGCCTGCTGAGGCTGATACCCTGGGCGCGCAGCCGGTTCGGGTCGACGACGACGTTGTACTGCTTCACGAAGCCGCCGACGCCCGCGACCTCGGCCACCCCCTCGGCGCGCGAGGCGCCGAAGCGGACGACCCAGTCCTGCAGCGAGCGCAGCTCGGCGAGCGTCTGCTGCTTGGCCACGATGGCGTACTGGTAGACCCAGCCCACCCCCGTCGCGTCGGGCCCGAGCGTCGGCGTCACCCCGGCCGGCAGCCGCTTGCCGGCCGCGCTCAGGTATTCCAGCACGCGCGAGCGTGCCCAGTACGGATCGGTGCCGTCCTCGAAGATCACGTAGACGAACGAGACCCCGAAGAACGAGAAGCCGCGCACCACCTTCGACCGCGGCACCGTGAGCATGGCGGTGGTCAGCGGGTAGGTGACCTGGTCCTCGACGACCTGGGGCGCTTGCCCCGGGTACTCGGTGTAGACGATGGTCTGCACGTCCGAGAGGTCCGGGATGGCGTCGAGCGGCAGGGTGCGCACGCTATAGAGACCGGCCGCCACCGCGAAGACGGTCCCGATCAGCACCAGGACGAGGTTGCGGGCCGACCAGCCGATGAGGCGCGCGATCATTCCGGGTTCTCCTCGGCCTGCGCCCGGGGCTCGGCGGGGGACTTGGGCGCCGCCATGCTCTGCAGCGCCGCCTTCAGGTTGCTCTCGGCGTCGATCAGGAAGTTGGCCGCGGTCACGACATGCTCGCCGGCCTGCACGCCCTCGCGGATCTCGGTGTAGCCCTCGCCGCGGGCGCCGATCTTGACCTCGCGCGGCTCGAAGCGGCCCTCGCCCTTGTCGACGAGCACGACCTGGCGCGCGCCCGTGTCGATGACGGCATCGTTCGGGACCGCGACGACGGGCTTCGTCGCGCCGGTCCCGATCTCGACGTCGGCGTACATGTCGGGCAGGAGCACCCCGTCGGGGTTCGGCAGCTCGATGCGCACGCGGGTGGTGCGCGTTTGCGTGTTCACCTGCGGGTAGATCAGACCGACCTTGCCGACGAAGTCGCGCCCGGGGAGCGAGCGCATGCGCACGCCGACCGGCTGGCCGACCTTGACGCTGCCGAGGTCGTATTCGGGCACCTCGGCCAGCACCCAGATCGTCGAGATGTCGCCGATCCGGAACAGGGTGTCGCCGGCCGCGGCCTTCATGCCCTCGACGGCGGTGCGCTGCAGGACGAGGCCGTCCCGAGGCGCGGACCAGGTGATGGCCATCGGCACCTTCCGGGTCCGCTCCATCTCGTTGATCACCTCCTCCGAGACGTTCAGGTTCTGCAGCCGCCGCCGGGCCCCGTCGAAGCCGGGATTGGCGATGAGCTGGGCGGCGGCCGCGTTGATCTCGGGCGAGTAGACGTGGACCAGGGGCTGGCCCTTGCGCACGCGGTCCCCGGTCGTGACGTTCTCGACGTGGTCGACGTAGGCGTCCGACCGTGTCGCCACGACGGTGACGCGCCGCTCGTCGAGGGTGACGGTGCCGGGCACCCGCACGGCGCGGCTGACGACGCGACGTTCGGCCCTCTCGGAGCGGACGCCGGTGCGCTGAACCTTGCCGGGCGAGATCTTGAGGGTGTTGCCCTCCTCGGCCTCGCCCTCGTAGACGGGGACGTAGTCCATCCCCATCGAGTCCTTCCTCGGCACCGGCGAGGTGTCGGGCAGGCCCATCGGGTTGCGGTAGTAGAGGATTTTCCGGCCCCCGGCCGGGGGCGCGGCGTAGGTGGCGTTCGCCGTGGCCTCCTTCGCGGCGGGCCGGGGCTCGAAGTCGACATCCCCGCCGACACGCACGGGAAGGTAGTCGCGTCCGTCGGGCGTCCGCGCCGGGGCGAGCGCGTAGGCCGCCTTTCCGTCGGGATCACGGTAGTAGAGGACGGGCGCATCCGCGGCCGCGGCCGGCTTCGCGCCGCGACCGACGAGCGGGCCGGAGACCGACGGCGGCAACCATGCCGGCAGGGGCCATCCCGCCGCGCCGGCCCTCAGCCCGGCAAGGGCCCCGCCCGCGACGGCGAGGGGCAGGAGGACGAGGCCCGCGACCCACGCCCTCGCATGGCCGCCCCGGGGGGCGCGCTCATGGTGCCGCGCCAGGTGGATCGGTGTCGTCTGGTCCATCACTCGACCGCCCTGAGCACGAGTTGGTCGTGGACGGTGCCGGTCTCGCCCGGCACCTTCGCGGCCAGCGAGAGGCGCCAGCGGCCCTCCATCGTCAGGCCGGCCCTGAAGGCGTGGATGCCCGGTCCTGGGCTTGCCTCGGGCTCCAGCTTGCCGGTCATCGTCGGCATCCCGTCGGGCGCCATGTCGAGGCGGCGCGCGTAGACGAGCGCGTCGGCCACGGGCTTGCCGACGCGTGCGTCGAGCAGGCGGACCCTGAGGGTCGCCTCGCCCGCCTTGGCCTCGGGATCCAGGAGCTCGAAGGCATAACCCTTGAGCTCCGGGGGCATGGGTCGCGCGGCCTGGGGCAGCCACGCCGCGACCGGTGCGGGAAGCCGCGTCGCGACCGCGTTGGGAATATCCCATGCGCCGCGCGCGAGCCCGTAGCCGGCGCCGGCTCCCGCCACGGCTCCTACGATGAGGACGAACCCGAGCAGGAGCCATGCGCCCATTCCGGCCGGCCGGCGCCCCTCCTGGTCAGCGGCGGAAAATCCTTCCCGTCCCGTCATGGCGCCATTCGCGGAGCCGGGGGGATGGGGAAGCGCGCCGCGCGGCTCGGGGCACGCCGGATGCGCCGGGGTCCCAGGGGCGGGACGCGGCGGGGATGCGGGATGTTCGATGGACACGGGGATGTTCCTGTTCCGGAGCGTCTGGACGCGGGGCCTCGACCGTTCGGACCGCCGCGAGGCGGCGATGCGCGAAGGCTGCCGTGCACGCGCGTGCACGGGGCGGCACCGCTCTCGGGCGGGCTCAGGAACGCGGTTTGGGAGGGGGGGCCTGCGGGGCTGCGGCCAAACTTGGCCGGGTATGGTCCTGCCGAACGGGCAGGAGGACCGGGGCGACCAGGGCATCACCGGCAAGTGGGGTAGGCAGGATCCCTGCTACGATCTTCGCGGCGCAGGCCGCCGCGAAGGGGCAGGCCTTGGTGTCGCGGCAGTCCGGGTCCGAGGGTGCGGGATCGCAACACGGCATGTCGGCAGGCATCGGCGCAACGTGCGGCGACGCGACGTCGTCCTGCTGCGCGACGATGTCCCGGTAATCGCCGCCCGCGAAAGCGCGCGCCTGCGCGGGGGCGACAAGCGCCCCAGCAACCAGGCCGAGCACGGCGAGGGCCGTGAGCAGGCGCGCTATGGTGGATCGGATCGACATCCACTCCCAGGATCCCACTGATCGGGGGCCTTGCCTAGCCCCGGACGCGCCGGGCTCGCGACAAGCCCGACGACGACAAGTTCGCAAATGCGGGCCCGCGGGTTACAGCCGCGTGCGCAACGTGCGCGACGCTGATCAGAACGCGGGTCCGCCCGAAGTGGCGCCGAGGTTCTGAGCCTCGGCGGGACGCTCGGGGAACTGGGCGTTCCCGCGCGTGCTGCTCCTCAGGTCCCGTCCCTGGAGATCACGCCCCTCCCAAACGCGGCCGAGGCTGCCCGTCACCTCGGGCGCGGCTCCCGTCGGGCCTTCCAGGACGCTCCAGCCCGCCGAGGGAACGGCCTCGCCGGTCAGCCTCGGGTGCGCCCAAGCGCCGCCGGTCATGAGGGTGGAGGCCACCAAGGTCGCAAGGATGTACTTCATCGAATGCTCCATCGTCTTTCGCGTTTGCCTTCACGGCGCCGCTACCGACGACTTCGGGACGCGCGGACGATGCGTTACAGTAGAAGCGCGGAAAGCCCCGCCCTTAAGGGCGGGGATGGATAGCGCCGGCGGCGACAGCCGCCATCCAGGCATCCGTACCAAGGCCCTTGCCTGCGTTCCGCTTCCGTTCTAGCCTTGGTCCGTGCTTCGCGTCCAGGCATACCGGTTCGTCCTCCGGCCCGACGGCGCGCAGGAACGGCTCATGAGACGCTCCTGCGGCGCGCGCCGCTACGTCTTCAACAAGGCCCTCGCCCTGCAGAAGGAACGTTACGCCGCCGGCGGGAAGCACCTCTCCTATGCCGACCTCTGCAAGCATCTCACCGCCTGGAAGGCCGACCCCGCCACCGCCTGGCTCAAGGAGGTGCACAGCCAGGTCCTGCAGCAGGCGCTCAAGGACCTCGACCACGCCTACCGCAACTTCTTCGAGGGGCGGGCCGAGCTCCCGCGCTTCAAGAGGAAGGGCAAGGACGACGCCTTCCGCCACCCGCAGAAGGTCGAGCTCGACCAGCCGAACGGGCGCATCCGCGTGCCCAAGCTCGGCTGGATGCGCTACCGCGCCTCCCGCGCCGTCGAGGGCGCGGTCGGGCAGGTCACCGTCTCGCTGAAGGCCGGCAAGTGGCACGTCTCGGTCCAGACCGAGCGCGAGGTCGAGAAGCCGGTCCACCCGTCGACGACGCTTGTCGGCATCGACGTCGGCGTGACGCGTTTCGCCACGCTGTCCGACGGCACCGTCATCGAACCGGCGAACGCGTTCCGCAAGGCCGAGGCGGCGCTCGCGAAGGCGCAGCGGGCGATGGCCCGCAAGACCAAGTTCAGTAGGAACTGGAGGAAGGCGAAGGCGAAGGTACAACGGGTCCAGGCACGCATCGCCCGCATCCGCTCCGACTTCCTGCACAAGGCCTCGACGACCGTCAGCAAGAACCACGCGGTGGTCTGCGTCGAGGACCTGGACGTGCGGGCGATGACGGCGAGCGCGGCCGGGACGGTCGAGGAGCCGGGCGTGAACGTCCGTCAGAAGGCGGGGCTGAACAAGGCGATCCTGGACCAGGGGTGGGGCGAGTTCCGCCGGCAGGTCGGGTACAAGCAGGAATGGCTCGGCGGCTGGCTGCTGCCGGTGCCGGCTCCGAACACGAGCCGGACGTGCCCGGAATGCGGGCACGTGGCGGCGGAAAACCGCCCGAGCCAGGCCGTGTTCCGGTGCGTGGCGTGCGGGTACGCGGCGAACGCGGACGACGTGGCGTCGGTCAACATCGCAAGGGCGGGGTACGCCCGGCAAGCCTGCGGAGAGACTTCGCCCGTTCGGGCGTCGGCCCAGGAACCCACCGAGGCGGGTCCGGCCCTCGCGGCCTGACACGCGGTAGGAATCCCCGCCCTCCAGGGCGGGGAGGATGTCAAAGAGACCGGTGCCAGACCCCATATCCGCGGGGACCGAAGTTCTGTGGAAGTCGAACCGAGCCCCAACTCCGACGTTGTCGGGTCTCCGGGCGTCGGGCATAATGCCCACGGTCCGAAACGCGTGTGGCTCCAGAGGCATCCCGTGCGTCCCGAGGTAAACAGGGAAGTCGTGAACGACCGTGCCAAGCTGATGATCCATCGGCTGGTGGCGCGTCGGCTCGCGCGCGACCCGGGCATCCTCGATAGCGCCAAGATGGCCGTCATGCGGCTTGAGGCGGACTACCCCGAGCGCACCTTCGTCTCCGAGTGGCGCGAGATCCTCGGGCAGCCGCCGGGGACGATCCGGCAACTCCTCACCCGGTGGGACGAGGGTATGCAGCGGCTTCGGCTGTCCTCGCCGTTCTTGGAAGGGGAGGGCGTGTCGTTCGTGCGCGACCCGAACGTCCGGAAGCGGATCTGGCGCCTGGCACGCAAAGGCGCGGCCGCCCAGCGCGCGGCGCATGCCGGCCGCCAAGGCTCCTCCGTTCCGGCGTGAGCCGTCCGATTGAGATCCGGACGGTCGCGGACCTGGAGCGCACCGCCCGCTCGCTGGCGTTGCACTTCAAGGCCCGCACCGTGGTGGTCGTCGGCAGCCAAGGCATCCTCGTAGGCTGGCCCGGCGCGCCGGTCACGATGTGCATGTCGCCCGAGATCGACGCCTATCCCGCCAACGCCCGGGCCTGGGAGGCAGCCCAGGACGACGACCTCGCGGAGGCATCCGAGGAGATCTCCGTCATCTTCGGCGAGGGCTCGCCCTTCCACGCGGCGCACGGTTTCTACATCGACGGCGTCGACGACCGCACCGCCCGCCTGCCGCCCTCGTGGCCCGCGCGCGGTGGTGCGGGAGGTGAGAGGCCACGGCACGGCGACTGTGACGGTGGTGGCCCCCGGCCCGGACGACCTGATCGTTTCCAAGCTCGCCCGCCTCGCCGACAAGGACAGGGACTACATCGCGGCCTACCATCGGGCCCGGCCTCTCGACCTTGCCGTCATCCAGGCGCGTAGCGGAATGCGGGTTCGAGGAAGTTCTGGCACAGCGTGCGCTCGCCTTCCTCGCCGGCCTTCCCTCGCCTCCCGGGCGCGCGACCGCCGCACCCGTGCGGGCAGGGGCTGTCGTGCCACCCCATCCCGCGGGGACGCACTGCGCCTTCCTCATGGACGAGGGCCGTTCGGTTTCGGTCCGCGCCTGGAACGAGGCGGCCGGGCTCTACGATATCCTCGACAATCCGCTCGGCCCGGCGGTCGTGGCGCAGGACGGGACGAGCGCCTTCCGGATCGACGGGGAGGCGCTCACGCAGGCGGCGTGGGACGCGCATCCGCGCGTCCGGGCCGCTCGACAGGGCGACCTGTCCGGGTACCCACGGCCGAACTGGAGGCCTCCGGGCTGACCCGCCCCTGAAGCGGGCGGCGGGCCGGGAGCGGTTCGCCCTTGCGTACGGGTGAGCCGACGGCCTTACCAGCGCAGCAGGCGAGGCCCGAGAAGCGCGCCCGCCAGCGTGCAGAGGGCAATCGTCCCGCCGTACCAGAGCGCGATGAAGGGCACGGTGTCGTCCATGCAGTGAATCGCGTAGCCCATCGCACTCACGCCGCCCGAGGCGAGCCCGACCAGGGCCCCGGCCCGGACGAGGTCCGTCGGCGCGCCGAACCTCCGGACCGCCCACATCAGGGTCGCGAAGGGGACCACCGCGATCACCGGGATGGAGACGAGGCATTCGAGCCACATATGGCCGGTGAGCATGGTCCCCCAGTGGGCCGCCGGCGCGTTGGCGAGGCTGAGGGCAGCGAGGACCATGACTGCCGCGAACGGCAGGGCCGCGATGCCGAGATGCACCCTCCTCTCGCCCCCTGGGCGAGCGATGCGACCGAGATAGCGCAGGGCCAAGCCACCGACGGCGAGGGCGAAGGCCAGCTTGGCCAACAGGAAGGTCAGTGACTTGCCTTCACCCAAGTCAGGCCGGACGCCCAATGCGAGAAGGGCGAGGCAGAGTGCCCCGGCGGCCCCGATGGCGGCCCCGAGCGCGATCCGCCGCAGCATGCCGGGAGACTTGGCAGGCTCGCTGGCGAAGCTCGCGCCGAGCAAGCCGATGAGTTCGTCGGTCTTCATTCCCCTTTGCCTCCTGCCATGGCGGCCAACGCCTTCAACCCGCGGTGGACGCTGACCTTGACGGCCGATTCCGACATGCCGGAGCGCGTCGCGGCCTCGGCCACGCTCAGACCTTCGACCTTCATGGCCCGGATCGCTTGCTGCATCTTGCCGGGAAGGCGACCGAGCAGGCGCTCGACGTCGAGCGTGCTCTCGACGGCGGCGTGGTCGTCGCGCGCGACCAGCTCGCTCGCATCCTCGACGGGTACGTCGGCGAGGGAGGCGCGCGTACGCCGGAGATGGTCGATGAGCTTGTAGCGCGCGATGGCGTAGAGCCACGGCGTGACCGGTTGGCCAACGTCGTAGGTGTGCCGTCGCGTGTGAACCGCCATCAACGTTTCCTGGACGAGGTCCTCCGCCTCCGGCGCGGCGCGTCCGGAGCGCGCGAGCTTACCCTTGAAATAGGCCCGCAGGTGGGGACCAAGTCGCTCCAGGAACAACCGGTAGTCCGCCGCGCTTCCGGCGAGGCCGGACGATAGCAATGCCCGCAACTCGTCTTCCTGACTGATCAAGACGCCTCTCTCGGCCACACCGCGAAGACGCGTCTGACCCGGCCATCAAACACGTCACCGCGGCTCGCCTCGCATTCGATCCGCGCGTGCCGGCCCCGGACACGCGCCCACCCGCCCGCGCAGCCTTCGCCGGGGCTAAGGCGAACCCGAGCCGCGAGCGGGCAAGGGCTCGACCACCGGAGCGGCCGGCCCGGTACCGCCGCCTCGCACGGACGCAGTGCCCGCCAGGACCAATCCGCAGGAAACGCGCAGATGGTTACAGGGCCCCACCTGCCCATTTGCCCACCCCGCGACCCAGCCCGCCCGCTGTCGGCCGGCCCCTCCATTTTGCTCGGAACGCTCGCGGAGGCAACAAAAACGCCTGTATACCCCCGGATCGTATATGGGGCCAAGCGCGTTCCTTGAGCCGCAGAACGACGATGGAGGTGAAGGGATGCCGAAACTGTTGCAGGTCGGGTTGCTCGTGGCCGCCGCGGCCGCATTCGGGTCCACGGCAGGGCCGGCGCGGGCGCTCGACGAAGTCGGGGCCGCCCACGGCGACCAACACGGCGCGGAGCGCCATGGACACGTCATCGAGCACAGGCAGACGCACGGCCATCATGGTGAGGCGGACCATCACGAGGAGCATCATGAGGTCGTGCGCGAGGGCGGCCACCACCGGGAAGGGCGTCACTGACACGGGGTGCCAAGCCCCGCCGACACCCTCATCCCGTCGCCCGTGGCCTTCTCGGCGACGGGCGCGCTCGTCGGGAGCTCAGCGTTCCCGTGGCGTCACCCCAGACCGCGGCTGCAGGACGCCGGGGGGGCTGGCGGGCGCGGCCATCCGGATGGCAGCAGGCTTGTTCGCGCCCGGCCTACGACCCAACCCAACAGAAAAGCGCGATCGGACGGCGAACCTGGATCACGCCGCCGGGTTGTACCCCCACAGGGTAAAACGAACAGAGAGGCTCGCATGAAGGTAGTGAGAACCGCACTCGTAGCCACGGCACTCATGGCTTCCGGCGCGACACCGTCGCTCGCCCAAGGCGGCCAGGGCGGGTCCATGTCGGGCATGGACATGAAGAACATGGGCCCTCTGCAGAAGGCCTCCATGGAAGCCATGGACAAGATGAACAAGGCGATGATGCAAGGCATGATGGACCCCGATCCGGACTTGGCCTGGATGAAGGGCATGGCGGCACACCACCAGGGCGCGGTCGACATGTCCGAGGCCGCCATCAAGCATTCAAAGGACGAGACGGTGGTGAAGGAAGCCCGGAAGACGAAGGAGGAAAACGAAAAGAGCCTGCGCGAGATCCAGGCCAAGATCCGGAAGGAGAAGTAGATCTTCCACCCCTGGCCTCGCTGCGGACCGCCGACGGGTCAGGGCAACGACTCGACGGCTCGGCGACGCCTTGTCTGGCGGGCCCGCTAGCTACGGTCCCGGCCAGGCTCTCCGCGGGCCGGAATCACCGCCGTCCGGGTCGTCGGGGTCAGGCTGGCCGAACAACTTCTCCCCGTCGCCGAAAGCGGACACGGCCACGGCCGGAGGAGGGAGCGTCCAGCCGACGTCAGAGGATCCTGTTGGCGCTCCCCCCTGCATAAGGGACACCTGCTGTCCGTGAACTCAGGCGCGCAGGCCAAGTGCCGCGCTTGCATCGTCCGGAAGTTCGGCGGCGAGGTTGCGCCGCGGCTGCGCCGGTGCCACCGGCCGATGTCGAGACAGTCCGGTTCTGTCTCGCCCACGAATGGCGGTTCGCCCAGGATCTGTTCCGCGCCATCCCGATGAGCTGTCCCGGCCCCGAGCCCAGGATCGGTTCGGCTTGGGTTTTCCGGGCCACGTCGGGCAAGCGCGGCGGCAGCCTGCCCGCTGAGAGCCGGGTTCCGCGCGGGTGGCGGCAGGCCGCGACGCCGTCCATCTCGTCGTGTCGTCCGACCGCTGCGGTCAGGCTGCGACCGGGCCGGGCGCAGACCGGGCCCGGAGCCGCTGGGACACCGCAATGCCGGGCTGGTCTCCCCGGGGCGCGGCCCCGGGGTCTTGGCCCGACCGCAGTTCGAGATTCGAACGGTCTGCAACCTTTTCCGCGTCGGCCCCGAACTCTTCCAAGAAGCCGCCAGCTTCTTGAGAAGAGGGAAACGTAGCCATGAACCGAGCTGTCCATGCCGCCCTTCTGGGCGCCGCCTTGATGGCCTGGATGCCGGGTAACGCCCTTGCCGGCGCCTGGGACAACGTCCCCCCTGCTTGGCGCAACGAACGGTATCAGAAATTGCGTCCCGCATTCCGCTCGCTCGACGACGGCCTGACGACCGGTTCGATCCGGCGCGCGCCCCAACGCCCCGTCACCGAGCGCCCCGAGCCGGCCGGCGCTCGGCGGTGAGACGAGGCCGCGCGGTCCGTGGTGCACCCTGGCGCGGCACCGAGGACAGGATCAGGTCGCATCGCGACCATCTCGGACCCGGCACCCGGGAGGCCGAGGGGGCGGGCGTCCTAGCCTCACGGGCCGGCGCCCTCTTGCCCCGGTCAGGACTGACATCGAGGCCCCGCCCAAAGCTCGGAAGGCAAGACCGGCGTCACGGGCGCCTGGGGAGATCCGCATCGTCGCGAGCCGGCCTAGGCCGCAGGCAATCGCACCCTACGCAGAGACGCCCAAGTCACGAGCCTCCAGAAGCCCGCCGGCACGATCTCGACACCTCTCGGCCGCCGCGCGGGCATGACCTGTGACCGAATTCCAACAGCGCCGAGGGCCGAGGCAGGTTCACATTAAATCAAAGTGTTCGTGCGTTGCCCGGCAAGTCCATCCGTGCGACGATTGGGTCGGGTTTTGGCAGGGTCTCTGGGTCCTTGGCAGTTCTTCGCGCAATGTTGCTT
>NZ_BPQV01000021.1 GCF_022179465.1 Methylobacterium organophilum | reverse complement strand
CGGGCGGGATGAACGCCATCACGTTCACCTCGTCGGCGGCCCGCTCGCCCAGGCCGTAGGCGAAGGCGCCGGTGGCGGGCGCGGTGACGCTGAAGCCCCCGGCCTCGCCGGTCGAACCCGTCCCGTTGATCGTTAGCTGGTCGACTTGCGGCGCCAGCATGTTCGGCGACGGGTAGCGGCTCTTGGCGCTCTCGTCCCAGGCCGAGGCAGGCGCAGCAAAGCAGGCGAGCGCGAGCGCGAGCGCGCCCGCGCTGCGAAACAGATTTCGCATCGGGATCTCTGACCGGTTGGAGGGGGATGTCCTCAGGCCGTTCGGCCTGGGCGGAAGCGCGGCTGAGGGTCTCAGACCTCAGGCGGCGGCGACGAAGGCGATCGTGTCGCCATTGAGCCAGGGCTCGCCCGGGTTGAGGCCGGCGGGCGAGGTCGGCAGCGCGTCGCGGATGAGGCGCAGCGTCAGGCGGCGGCCCTCGGGCGAGTCGATCGTGAATGAGGGGTTGTCCGAGCCGGTCCACGAGACGAGGCCGCCGTTGCGCCAGGGCGCGTTCGGACCGATGCCGTCGGGGGCGACCGGCAGCGCCAGCCACCAGGCGCGCATGACGGCGTCGAAGAGCGCGGTGGTCAGGCCGCCGAGCAGATCGCTGACCCAGCGATTCCCCTTCTCGTCCCAGATCGCCCAGACGAAGTTGTCCGCGGCGAGCCCACCGGCCGGGATGTCTGTGCCGCCCTGGAGCTTCCACGGGAGCGGACCATGCCCGTCCACCGACAGGAAGGCCGGGCCGGTGTTCGCCCGATTGACGCGCACCAGGAGCGCGACCCCGGCCTGGAGCGTGCGCAGGCCGAGCGAGGTGGCGATTTCGTAGACGTTCCCCGTGCCCGAGGTGGCAAGGGCGCCGCCGCGATCGAGCGCGAGCCCGGCGGCACCGGCCATCACGCCGCGGATCAGCGCGGCATACTGCCGGGCCGAGACGCCGTCGGCCGCGGGGATGCTCGGATCCGCAACGGCGTTGCCGTTCGGCCGAGGCGACCAGTCTGTCACGCTCATGGGCGGGCCTTGTCGAGAGAGAGGGGCGTCAGCCCTTGATCGCGAAGACGGCGATCAGGCCGGGGGGCATGTTCGGGTGCGCGCCGCCGCCGCCGCCGGTGTTGCCGGAGAAGCCGTGCGCATGGTCACCGACGCCGGTGATGCTGTGAGCGTGATCGCCCACACCGGTGATGCCGTGCGCATGATTGGGCGCCGCATCTGTCCCGAAGATGTGGTTGTGCGAGCCTGCGGGATCGGTCACGACGCTGTGGCTGTGCGAGCCCGCCGCTGCGGTCGCGGTCAGGGAGCCGGTTTCGCCGCCGATCGAGATCACACCAAGCGTATTGCCCGAGCCGTACGTGGACGCGGCGACATACCGGACCCCGTGCGCATGGTCGCCGACGCCGCTGGTCGAGCCGCTATGCGAGTGATTGTCGGCGGTGCTGGTGGTGCCGCTGTGGCTGTGACCGCCGGCCGGCCCCGTCCCGCCGCCGTGATCGTGCGCACCCGCTGCACCGGTGCCGCCGCCGTGATCGTGGCCGCCGGCGTTGCCGGTGGTGCCGCTGAACGGGACGCTCGGGATCTGATCCGACGAAAGGGTGACGGTCTCCGAGCCGCCCGTGTTCGCGACGTTGCCGCCGAGGCCCCCCGCACCGGTCAGGCGATTGGTGCCGCCATCGGCTCCGAACAGGGCCCGGCCGCGCAGGTCCGGTACGTTGAAGGTGGTCGCGCCGTCGCCGGCCCCGAACAACGTGCCGATCGACAGGAAGAGCGCGGCATAGGCCGTGCGGGAGACGGCTCGACCGTCGCACAGCACCCAGCCGCCCGGGATCACCTCGGGCCGCGCGAACGCCGCGATCTGGCCCGGCTCGGGGATCGTGGGCGAGAGCGAAACGAAGCACCCCGCCGCCGGGAACCAGGCGACGGTATGGATGACCAGGGCCTGGGCGTCGCCGGGCGCGAACTCGAAGCTGCGCTGGCGGCGCCAGGGGCGGGGACCCGACCCATCCACGTTCAGGGAGAGCGGGCCGGTGTTCGTGGCCTGAAGGGCGAAGGAGATCGTGAACCCGGACGCGAAGTGCTTGGCCGCGAAGCCCTGCCCCGTGCTCAGCGTCACGGCGTTGCCGACGACCGGCGCGCCGAGGCTGCCGGCATTGTCGTCGCGATAGCGGGCCAGGGCCGCCATCGTCTCGCGCATCGAGTTGTTGACGGTGCGCGCGGCCTGACCCTCCTCGAAGTTGATCGGCGCCGCGGCGACGTCGTTCGAGGACGGGTCCTGCGAGAAGTCGATGAGGCCGGTCATGACGGGTCCGGAGGCGGCGCACGGGGCTGCGACCCGGATGCAGGCGCATCAGGTTCGGCAGGACCGGCAGGAGCAGGAGAATCGCGGCGTCAGCGACGAAGCTGAGACAGGTAGGCCGCGACGTCGAAGGGCACGGCGCGCACGGGCGGCGCCTGGGGCGGTGCGGGGGCGGCCTGCGCCTGCGAGCCGGAGCCGGCGGCCTGCTGGAGCTTGCCGCCTTCGGAGAGCAGCCCCTTCAGCAGGGCGGAGACGTCGACGCCGTCGTCCTTGGCCGGAGCGGCGGTCGTCTCGGCCGCCGCGGGCGCCGCGGGAGTGGTCTCGATGCCGGAGAAGCCGAAGCGCGCGGGCTGCGCCGGCGTGCTGGGCGTGCTCATCGCCGGGGCGCTGCCGCCGACCTTGCGGGCGGCCCAGTCGGTCAGGTCGCCGGCCGACATCGAGGTCAGGAAGGGGTTCGCCTTGATCGAGGACGAGGGGAGCACGGCGCTCACCGGCGTCGACGGATCGGCGCCGAGCACCGCCTTCGCGCCGCCCGGGCCGGCGAAGTGGGCGAGGTAGACGTTCCCCGGCGTCGGGTCGAACCCGGCCGAGCGCAGCACCGCGCCGTTGTCGTCGGCATAGGCCTGCGTCATCTCCTTGGAGAGGCCGGCATCGTTGCGCATCGCCAGGACCTCGTCGCGCGGCAGGCCGGCGAGGTCCGGGCGGTGCTTCGCGATCATCGCGAGCCAAGTGCCGTCGATGAACTGGCCCGCGCCGGTGGCCGAGGAGCGCGGGTTCTTCGCCGTGGCGTTGCCGCCGGATTCCGCGCCGATGATCCGATCGACGAGCGCCATGGCGGGGATCCTGAAACGCAAAAGGCCGCCCGGACGAAGGGGCGGCCTCTCGAAGCCGGCGCATGGCACCGGACGGTGATCAATTCGCGGGTTTTGCCCGCGGGGTCAAGTGCGAGGTCACCGAGCGGTCGCGCGGGAGGCCGCAGCCGTGCTAAGCCGTGGGCATGCCCATCTGGCTCGCCCGCATGCTCACGGTCGCGCTCTACCTCGCCGTCATGGCGGGGCTCGCCGTCGTGCTGCGGATCGCGGCGCCCCCGTTCAACCGGTGGATGGACGCCGCGCTGGGCGAGAGCGTCTGGACGGCCGTCTTCGCCGCGCTCCTGGCCGGGGCCGCCGCCTACGGCTGGTGGCCGCGGGACGCCACGGGCCGCATGAAGCCCCTGCTATCGCGCTCCCGCTGATCCGTCGCGCGCCGGGCCGGCCCCGCCGTTGGCGAGCAGAAGCAGCCGCTGGGTGAACATCTCGGCGTTCCGGCTGCCCGGCTTGGACCGGGCGAGGGCGCGCAGCTCGGGCAGCGCCTTCGGGTCGGTGAGCATGCGCGCGATCGCGGCACCGTTGCCGGCGAGCCTACGCTCGGCCCAGGCGCCCGTGGCCGCCTTCCGCAGGCCGACCAGCGCACCGCCGGCTGCGCCGCCCGGGCCGGCCAGCCCGGCACCGGCCGCGGCACCGGCGGCCGCCTCGGTGATCGCCGTGGCGATCGGGCCGGTGCCGGTGGCGAGCCGGGCCTGGATCGCCTGGTTGAAGGCCGTGTCCGAGCCCTTCACCGGCCGATAGCCGGTCGCTTCGAGCGTGCTCAGGAGGCGGTCGAAGCCGCGCACCAGATCGTCGCCGGCAGGCAGCGCGCGCAGGGCCGCTTCGAGATTGTGCCGCTGCTGCGCGTTGCCGCGAACCGCCGAGGCGAAGCCGGCGCCGCCGTACTGGCGGGCCACGCCCTTCACGCTCTGGGTCGCCTCGTTGAACATCCCCTCGAGATAGATCCGCACCAGGTCGCGGGCGGCGCCCGGGTTGTTGCGGGCCAGGCCGCCGACCGCCGCCGAGATGTCGGCATGCGAGCCCGCCATCGGGTTCTCGGGGAAGAGGGCGCGGATCGCCGCCTTCGTGTCGGGCCGCTCCGCGATGATGCCGAGCGGCGAGGCCTGAACCCGGGCGAGGCCGTCGCGCGCCCGCACCACCGCATCGAGGCGGTCGTAGATCCGGGGCATCTGCCCGAGCACGTCCGCGTTGTCGCGCAGCAGCTCGGCGAGCCTGTCCGGGTTCACCCGGCCGCGGGCATCGGTCGCCCCGTCGAGGATCTGGGTCGCGACCCGCCCCTCGTAAGCCTCGCGCGCGGCGGGCGTGGCGTTCGCCAGAAGCTCCCGCGCGGCCGAGGCACCCTGCAGGTGCGACGGCACCTGCTCGCTGGGGGTCGCCATCCGGCCGGTGCGCGGATCCTGTCGGGTGATCCGGCCGAGCGGCGCATCGCCGGCAAAGACATCAAGGGGACGGGACGCCGCAGCGAAATTCGCATCCGCGAGCGCCATCTCGGGAACGGATTTCAGCGCTTCATCGAGAGCCGTGCGTGCGCTTACCAGGCGATCGGCCAGAATGCCGTCACCACGGTCGAGCGCTTCGGTTACGCGGTGATCAAGGCGCTCACGGGCCTGATGAAGCCCGTCGACAGACAGATCGCGCTCGCGCACCCCCGACACGGAATCGATGCGGTTTTCCAGCAAATCGCGCCGGGTCGCCTTAAGCGCAGAACGAACATCGCCCTTTGCCGTGAGCAGTTGCCGATCAATCACATCAAGCGCAGCCTGCGGGTCGACCTGGCCGAAGCGGACGTCTGGGATCTGCTCCTGGACGGTGGTCGATTTCACGTAGGGCGCCGGCGGCTCGCGCATGCCGGCGACGACGCGCTCGTAGGCGTCGAGCGGATCGCTCACCTCGCCGCGCATCAGGGCGCCGAGCGTGCGCGCCCGGATCTCCGGATGCAGGCTCGCGGGATCGACCCCGGCCCGGGCGAGGTCGCCATCGAGGCGGCTCTCTGCCTGGGAGAGCGCCGCCCGGTATTCGTCCGTGACCTGCCCGGCCTTCACGCGCGGGCCGCCCTGGAGCTCGGTCCCGATCGGGTAGCTCGGGAAACCGCGCTGCTCGTTCTGGAGCCTGCGCAGCAGCTCGTTCGTGATGTTGCGGGCGGCGCCCCCGTCCGGATCGCGCCGGAAGTACCCGGCTTCGATCAGGGCCTCGCGCCAGTGGTTGTCGATGCTCCGGCCACCCTCGCGCGCGACGTTGCCGAGCCCGGGGATGTTGAAGCGCTGGAGGTCGGTCGCGACGACGTCGCCGTCGAGCGGCAGGCCGCCGTTCCGGGCGATGAAGCGGGCGAGGCTCTCCGGGCCGGCCGCCGCCTCGGCCTCGACGGTGGGCGCGGGCCCGAGCGGGCGCGGCGCGGCGTCGGTGAACTGCGGGCCGCCCTCCGGATAGGTGATGACGGGCTCGCCCGGCCGCTCCACCGTGATGGTGCGCTCAATGCCGATGTTCTCCGGCGCCTCGCGCGCGGCGGCATAGTCGCGGGCGGCCTGCTCGGTGCGTCGCGCCTCCCGGGCATCGGCGACGCCGCGCATCTCGCGCTGGATCACCTGCCCGGCCGTGTCGGGGGTGACCCGCGGGCCGACCGCCTCCCGGGCCTGGGCCAGCGCCATGCCCTCGGGCGTCTGATCGATCGCGCGGCGGGCCGCCGCCTGGGCCTCGAACCCGACCGCCGTGGGCGAGGCCGGCTGCGGCCCGATCGCTTCCAGGGCGGCGCGGCCGGCATTGTCGATCGAGGCGGGCCGCTCCGCGTAGAAGCGGCTCATGGTCTGGCCGCCCTCGCCTCCGGAATTCGCCACGACGCGAGCGAGCGCAGAGGCGCGCGTGGCTTGGCCGCCGGTGACGGCGTTCAGCGCCTCGTCCAGCGTGAGCGGGACCGGGGAGCCGGGCAGGGAGCGCGCCTGGTTCATCAGGGCCTGCGCGGCTTCGAGATCCTTGTCGGAGACGCCTTCCAGCGCCTCGCGCATCAGCCCGTGCCCCTTGCCGCCTCCGGTGAAGGCGCCGACGGCGCGGCCGATGAGCTGGCCGGCGACAGGCGAGGCGAGGCCGAGCCCGGCGCCGACGGTGGCGCCCTCTTTGATCGCGCCGAGATCTCCATCGCTGCGCACGGCGGCATCGGCTCCGCCCAGCACGCCGCCGGACGCGCCCGAGGCGAGCATGCGCACAGGCAGCGAGGCGGCCGACACGCCGAATGCCGCCGGGGCAGCCGCGATCAGCGGCGCGGTCCCGACAACACCGCCAGCAATCTCGCCGGCGAGCGCCGCCTTCGGGTTCTCGCGGGCGGTGGCCTCGCCGAAGCGCTCGACGTTCGCGAGCTCGTCGGAATAGCGCGTGTCGTTCTTGAGGGAGCGGATCCCCGCGGCGACCCGGTTCAGGCCGCCGAGCAGATAGGGGCCGGCCACGGGGATGCCGTTGACGATGCCACGGCCGATGGCGGCCGCGCCATCGCCGGGGACGCCGGCCGCGGGGGCGTCCGTCGGATCCTCGACGAGGGTGCCCGAGAAGCGCGGCCCGGTCGCGGGCGGGCTGGCGGGCTCGTCGTCGAGCGGCGTGCCGGAGAAGCGAGGGGGCATGGGCTACTTCCGGTACCGCTTGCCGTCGTTCGGATCGACGTAGACGGCGCCCTTCGGCAGGGCGTCGAACTCGGCCTGGGTCTTGGGCGCGGCGAAGCCGCCGGGGCCGGAGGCGCCCGTCTTGCCGTCGGACTGCTGGGTCGCGGAGGCGTTCGCCGCCGGGAACAGCGGGTTGGCGCTGGCGAAGTCCTCGAGCACCTGGTCGAAGCCGGTGTCCAGGCGTCCGCCGTTGGCGCCGGCGTAATCGCGCGCGAGCTTGGCGACCTGCTGCTGGCGCTGGGCGAGCGAGCGGGCGATCGAGACCAGTTCGAGGTTGCCCTGCTGGCTCTGCTCCAGCGTCGGCGCCGTGCGGCCGATATAGTCGCGGTCGGTGTTCGAGATGCTCGGCCCGAGCGAGCCGCCGAGGCCGTCGAGGACGACCTTGTTGGACAGGGCGTTGAAGATCTCCGTCGGCTTCGTGAAGTTGGCGTCCTTGACCCCGAGCGCGACCAGGAACTGATTGGCGCGCTTCACCTGCTCGGCGCCGACGCCCGAATAGAAGTTCGGGTTGCGGGCGGCCTGCTCCATCAGTGCCAGGGTGTTGAGGGTCGAGGCGGCGTTCCGCCCCTTGTTGGCGAGGTCGAGCTGGTACTCGCCGTAGCCCTTGCCGACGGTAGCGTCCTGGGCCTTTTCGGCCCCCATGTTGATGGTGGTGCCGTTCGGGTTGATCGGCGAGATCTTCCCCTTGCTGTCCTTCTGGTAGGAACCGGCGGGCAGCCCCTGCGCGACACGCTCGTCTTCGGTCAGCGCCGTATAGGTCTCGTCGGGCTTGCCCGCGGCCGAGCCCTCGGCGGTGGCCTGCGCGCGTGCGCGGATGCTGGCCGGATCGGCCTCGCCGCCCGGAATCGGCTCGTAGGAGCGGCCGTCCGCACCGAGGCGGTAGCCCGCCGGCACGCCGGTGCCGTGGTTCGGATCCCGCTGGATCTTCAGCGCCTCCGCCACCATGGCGCTGTTCTGCCCGGCGGCGCTCGCCTCGGCGTCCGTCAGAGAGGGATAGGCGCGCTTGATGATCGCCGCGTTGCCGGCGAGGGCGCCCGTCTCCTGCGCGAGCTTGCGCTGCTTGAGCCCGAGCTCGACTTTCGCGAGGTCGGTGGCGGTGCGTTCCTTGTCGCTCTTCGAGGCGAGCTGCATGCCCGCCGACACGCCGCCGGCCCAGGTCGGAGCGGAGAGCAGGCCGGCGCCGAGCGCGCCGAGATAGTCGCCGTTGTTCCTCAGGCCGGTCAGGAGACGATCGCCGAAGGACGGCCCGTCCTGGCCCGAGGCCGCGGGGGCCGTTGCAGCCGGGGCCGGCGCTCCCGCCACGGGAACGACGGCCGCCGCCGCCGAGGGCGCGGGCGCAGCGGGCGCGGGGGGCGTCATCTGCCCCATGGCCGGCACCGCGCCGCGCGCGGGCACGTCGGCCTCGCTCGGCACGGAGAGGTCGTCGGGGCGCTGCGGCGGGAGCGGCACAAGGCGCCCGGCGAGGCCGGGGACGGCGGCCGCCTCTTCCTCCGGCTGCACGGCCGGCTGCACCAGCCCCGACGTGCCGGTGAAGGTCTGCGGCGCACCCATGGGGGCACGCTGGAAGAGCCGCACGAGGTCGGCCGGATCGAAGGCGAGGCCTGCGGACATCCTGGTCTCCGATCAGATGAACTTCGACGCGACCGACGCGCCAGCGAGGCCGTAGCCGAGGAGCTGCTGCAGGAAGCTCGCCTGCGGCACCTTCTGGGTGGTGGTGCCCGAGGACGTGCCGCCGAGGCCGGCGATCGGAATCGCCAGACCGGCGAGCTTGCCGAGTTGCGTCCAGGACGCGTCCTGCGTCTCGTTGAACTTGTCCATGTCGGCGCCGATCTGATCCTGCCGGGCCGCATCCTGCAGGAGACCGCCCTGAAGCTGCGTGCGGCCCTCGGCCGTGAGCGCGTCCTGGATCGTCGGCAGCGCCGCGATGCCGGCGAGGCCCGCCTGCCGGTCGGACTGCGCCCCGGAAAGCAGAGCCGAGGCCTGGGACAGGTTGCGGCTGACGTTGTCCGCCTCGAGCCCGGCGAGCGCCTGCTGACCGGCGAGGCCCGCCTGCTGCGCACCCTGCACCATGTTGGCGCCCGTGGCGGCGAGGCTGGCGTTGCCCTGATTGATCCCGGCGAGGCCCTGGTAGAGGCTCGCGGCCTGGCCGGCCCGGGCGTTGTTCGCCGCGTCGATCGCCGTGGCCGCGGAGGCCTGCCGGGCGCGCTCGTTGTCGTAATCCTGGTAGCGGAGCGTGTTCTCGGCGCCCGCGACCGCGTCGCCCAGCGCCGCCGTGAACCGGCCCGAGCCGTACCGGCCGGAGGCGGCGAACCGCTGCGCCACGTTCGAGGCCGCGCTGTTCGAAGCGCGCGAGACCATCTCGTCGAGATAGGGGTTCGCACCGCCGAGGAACTTGCCGTCGGCGACGTCCTGCAGGCTCCGGGTGGTCTGGGTCGGCCCGCTCGCCAGACCGTCGGCCAGCCCGCCGAGCTTCGAGGCGTCGGTATCGTAGGCGCCGCCCGCGAGCTTCGCACCCGTCGTCATGGCGAGGCCGTTCGGATCCGAGAGCGCGTTCGCGGCCTTGGCGACGCCGGAGGTGTCGACGGTGGCGTTGATGCCGGCAAGGCCGGAGGTGGCATCGCGCGTCGCCGCCGTGGTGCCGCCGCCGGCGAGAAGGTCGGAGGCGAAGCCGTTGCCGGCCGTGGCCGTCGCCGTACCCGCCGCCGCGCCGCTCTTCATCGCATCAAGGCCGGACAGCGTGTCCGAGCCGAGGCCGGCGACCCGGTTGCCCTGGTAGACCTGCGCCGTCGGGTTGGCGCTGTAGGCCGCCGAGGCCCCCGCGAGGATCTGCTGAAGCGCCGGCTGGGCGGGAGCCCAGGGATCGGTCTTCGTGTTCTGCGTGGTGGTCGTGGTCTTCGAGCCGCCGGACATCACGCGTCCCCGAGGATCTTGGAGTAGTGGACACCGACCGCGCAGGGCGTCGCGCGATAGTCGGGGAGAAGGCGCCGCCAGCCGCTGCGGCCGACGAACTCGACCGTGGCGCAGCCGAGCGCGGCGGCCCCGGCCTCGATGGCGCGAAGGGTGTGGCGCCAGGCCTTCGCCTGGGCGCCGCCCACCGCGAGGATCCAGCAGGAGCGCCGGCCCGCGGCGTCGTCACGGACCTGGCTCACCCCGACGGCGGCGAGCGCGCCGTCCACGGCGATGCCGATCATCTGGGCCTCGCCGACGGCACACAGGCGGACGAGATCGGCGGCGGTCAGGTCGCATCCCGGGCGCGCACAGGCTGCACGGAGCCAGGGGAGAACCCGCGCCGCCAGCGGATCCGCCAGCGGTACGGGCAGACGAACGAGGCTCACGACGGTCTCCGAACCTCGAACCGGACCATGCGGCCGCCGGGCCCGGCCGCGTGGCCGAGCGTGAACGAGCCGCGGGCGGTGTCCTTCAGGAAGAGGCCGGCTGCCGCCGCGCCCGCATCGAGGGGCGTCAACACCACCTGCGATCCGGGCGCGCACAGCGCCATGGTCACCGCAGTCTCCGTCCCCTCGCTGAGGGCCACATCCGAGCCCATGGCGCGGGTCTGGCCGCCGGCGATGTCGCGGATCGCGCGAGCGAAGATCGCGAGGTTGCGCTCAAGGTCGGAAGGCAGGATCACCGGAGACCCTCCGCCACCGCCTCGACCTCGATGCCCGAGGCATAGGACCAGGCCGTCCCCGCCGGGATGCGGATCCGCGCGCGGTGGTAGCGCGCCGAGGAGCGGCACGGCGCGATGCGCTCGACCGTGGGCGCGGTCTCCGGCCGATAGGCCACCGCCGCGGACTGGCCGAGGCCTTCCCGGCCGCCCACCTGCACGCGCCAGTCGTCGGCATCGCTGTCGAGGCGCACGCCGGTGACGAAGGCGCGGTTCGGGCGCGCAAGCATGGCCTCGGCGGTGGCGAACACGGCCTCGAGCGGCGCGCCGGTCAGGAGCGACAGGCGGTTGTCCGCCGTCACGAAGCCGAGCGCCGGGACGCCGCCGGCATAGATCGGGTCGTCGAGCGACGGCTGGCTCGGATCGTCGATCGATCCGGGCAGCGCGTCGATGGACACCGCAGGCGTCGCCGCCGTGAGCCCGGCGCGGAGCTGGATCGTGATCGGGCCGGCCCAGCGGTCGAGGAGCCAGTCGTAGACCAGGCCCTCGTCGCGCAGGGTCGGGTCGCCCGTGGGCGCGCTGCGGGTGCGGTAGGCGAAGAGGATGCGCGGGCCGGTCGCGTCGCGCACCGCCACCGTCGCACCGATGTGGTTCGGGTCGACGCGATCGAGGAAGGTGCGGTTGACGCGCTCCGCGCCGATCGGAACCGAGGCCGAGCCGGCATAGGGGAACGCATAGAAGCCATCGCGGTCGAGGAAGAATACGCGCCCGCCCGCCTTGGCGACCGCCGAAGGGCTCACGGCGCCGCGGTTCTCCTCAAGCACCGAGAAGTCGAAGATCGTGGAGCCGCCCGAGAACGTCATCCGGCGGATCGCGCGCTCCTGGAACACCAGGCCGCTCTCGCCCCCGGCGAAGCCCGTCACCGCGCCACCGTCGGGCAGGATCTGCAGGTCGCCCTCGTGCCCGTTCTGGACGCCGAGCGGCCAGCTCTCCGGGTCGCCGAGGTCCGACCACTGCACCGAATTCGGATCGGAGGCGAGGCCGCCCAGGATCAGGAACTCGCCGACGATGCTGACGAGGCGCGCCCGGGGCGGGCCGCCGCCGAGATCGGCGAAGATCTTGCCGGCATCGATGTCGATCACCTGGGGCGGCGTGTTCGCCGAGGTGGCGACCAGGCGCGAGCCGTAGAGCGCGAACGACCAGGAATCGTCGGTCGGGATCGAATAGGTGCGGCCCGGGTTCGAGGCATCCGCCCAGCCGCCGAGCCCGTCGTAGCGGAAGAGGCCGCGCGCGGTGCCGGCATAGTAGCGGGTGGTGCCGAAGGCCGGGGAAACCACTGCGATCGCCCCACGGCACGGATCGGGCAGCGCCGAGGTGATCGGCACCGGCGCGGGGATCGGGGCGTAGCCGTCGGCGCGGGGCACGACGTTCTGCGCGATCGCCGAGACCGCGGCGTCGACCGACGCGACGTCGGGCGCGTAGGGGGCGAGCGGGATCGCCGACATGGCTCAGTTCGCGTTGTTGCGCGCGAGCGCTTCGGCGGTGTCCTCGGCGGTCCGGCCGGGGCGGCGCCCGGTCTTGGCGGTGTCGGCCTGCCCCATCAGGGCGGCGAGGTGCTCGTTCGCCTTCTGCGACCAGAATTCCGACCGGTCACCGTCCTTCTGGAACCGGTAGGACTCGGCCATCACGGCGTAGAGGTAGAGCTCCGGCGCCAGGGTGATGAGGAAGTTGGTCTTCTTGATCGACGTGAGGCCGTCGATTCGCTTGTAATAGGTCAGCGCCACCGCACCGGCCTGGGTCGAGCGGGTCTGGAGCTGGTCGCCGAACACCGTGAAGTACTGCGGCGCGCCGTTGGGCCGGTAGCGGTGCCGGAACTCCGGGCTGTCCGGCTCGACGTAGCGCAGCATCAGCGGGCGGCTGGACGCCGCGGTGTACTGGGCGCCGACCCATTCCAGGAAGTCGGCCGGCAAGGCGTAGCTGCCCGGCTGCCCGGCCACCGCCGACAGGTTGGCGACGCCCTGCATATCCCGGGTGCGGAGCTTCCGGTTGAAGAAGGCCTCGGCGGCCTGCACGAAGTTCGGGAAGAACTCGCCCAGGTCCGGGCGCGCGACATAGTTCTCGAACGTCGCCAGGAGGCTGTCGTAATCCGTGATCAGATCGGCCATCGCAGCGTTCCGGGCTCAGAGATCGTAGGCGGCCACTTGGCCGGAGGAAGCCAGCACGTTCGACTGGCCGAGCAGGCGGCCCGCCTCCTCGTCGACGACGATCTGCTGGGCCTTGGCGAGCGCGGCATCGCGCAGGCTGTTGAGGGCGAGGTGCCGCTTCGCGTAGGCCGCGATCAGGCTGCCCGCCTCGTCCGTCCAGGCGTTCGCCTCGTCGAGCTCCGGCGCCGGCAGGCGGACATGCGCCATGACGCGCACCGTCCAGGCGCCGGACGGCATCGGCCAGAGCCGCAGCGAGCGGTCGAAGTAGGAGAAGAGGGTCGGCTGCGCGGCGGAGGCCGGGTCGTCGTAGAGCTCGATGCGCGTCTCGGGCACGCGCTTGAGCCGGTAGGACTGCCCGTTCTCGACCAGCACCACCCCGTCGATTGCGAACAGGTCCGGCAGATCAAGAACGTCGCCGCGTCCGTAGACGTCGGCTCCGGGGATCGTCTCGAACGTCAGGATCCGCTCGTTGAAGAAGAAGCGCTGCGGCTGGAAATGCCGGATCGCCCGATTAACCGCGAGGGCGACCTGCGGGTTGAGATCGGCCCGCTCGATGTCGTCCTCGATCTCCGCGATCAGCTCGGCGAGCGTCGGACGGCCTTGACTGTCGGGCATCGCGGACCGCCTCGGGCTCAGGGGAGGGAGACGGCGGAGCGCTGGGCTCCGCCGCCAGGGCCGCACCGGCGTGGTGCAGCCAGAACAGCGCCAGCATCAGCCGTCGTTGTTCGGGGCGAAGTGGAAGATGAGCGTCGCGACGCCCGCGGCCGGGGCACCGCTGATGGTGCCGTAGAGCGTGGTGTCGGCGGCGAGGCGGCCCTTCAGGGTCGCGGTGTCCGGACGCTTCACGCCGGCGGCGGTCACGGCGCTGTCCGCGGCCGCGACGATGTCGTTGCCGCCCGGGGCGGTGCCGACCGTGAGGGCCGCACCGGCCGAGAACGCGGTCTCGACCAGGATCTGCGTCGAGGTGATGAGCGCGCCGGCCGGCAGCGAGGCCGGCATGACGAAGGTGCCGTTGACGAAGCTGACCGTCATGCGGGTGAAGTGCGACTGCTGCTCGCGGTACTCCCGCACGCTCGGCTGCGCCGGAGCGACGTTGGTGGCCATGGTGGGCCCTTTCTGGATGGAAGGAGGAGAGGGGCGCGCGCAGGGCCGCTCAGGCCCCGCGCGGCAGGTCGGTCAGGTCAGGAGGACGATCAGCCGACCGGCGCGGCGTAGGTCGGGATCACGAGGGTGCCGAAGTCGTCGCCGTTGTAGGTCGTCTTCTTCATGCCCCAGATCGCCCAGGCGGAGACCTCGAGGTTCCGCTTGTGATCGTAGAGCTCCTCGTTCCACCGGTAGCGGCTCTCGCCGCTGGCCTTGCCGTAGGCGATCGTGGCCGCCTGGGCGCCGAGCAGCACGGCACGGCGGGTGTTCGGCACGGCGGAGTTGCCGTCGACCGAGACGCCCTGGGTGACGTCCTGGGCCTCGCGCAGGATCACGCCGTTGTACTTGCCGAGCGCGCCCGAATAGATCGGGGACTTGCTCGACTCCATGCCGGCCATGGCGGCCTTCTGGATATCGAGCCACTGGCCGGTGGCGGTGTTGGTGCGCAGCGACGTGACCTGCGTGGAATGCAGGTACATCACGTAGACCTTCTCGCCGTTGATCACGACGGGACGGATCATCACCTTGCCGGCCGCGCCGCCGGTCTTGGCGAGCTCGACCGCCTTGTCGATCAGGTCGAGGGTGAAGATGTCGCCGGCGACGAGCGCGGCGTCGTTGGCCCGGCCGTTCGGACGGAAGATGCGGCCGACGGAGGGCGCGGTGACCAGGTTGTTGCCGGAGTACTTCTTCGCGTTCTTGGCCGGCAGCGCGTTGACCGGGGTGTAGCCGCAGACGTGGGCGAAGAAGATCTTCGCGCGGCGGGTCTGGAACCAGTCGGCGATGCCGGCCCGGGCCTGCTCGCGCAGGTTGAAGGGCACGCGCTGGGCGTCGATGGTGTTGTCCGACTTCACGCCGACCACGTGGCCGAGCTCGTCGATGGTCACCTTGTCGGAGTTGGTGCCGAGCTGCTCGCCGTTGCCCTCGGCGACGTCGTCGGAGGTGAAGCCGTCGCCCTTGAGCTGCATGCGCAGGCCGAAGGTGATCTGGTCACCGTTGCCCTTCTTCGCCTCGGTCTTCTCCTGGATGATCGAGCCGTCGCTCTGCCCGACCAGCGGGTCGATATCGATGGACTTGTTGGCCTCGGTTGCGAGCTTCTTGCTCCACAGCTTCACGGCCATGGGATCGCCGATCCCGAACGAGGTGAAAGACATAGCGATGTCCTGAGAGGCGTCCCGGGCGCGCAGACGGCCGCGAGGACGAGGATTCCGTGGGAGGGTTCGTGCGGGCGTGCGTCGCGCCGCTGACGGAAGCCGGGCCCCGGATGACCGCTGGGGACGGTGGTCGGACGGGCGCCGTGACGTGGCGCGGACGGAGGCTCTGACGCGGCCGTGCGGATCGCGTGACGTGCGATCGGGCGAAGCGGCCAAGCGCGAACGCGCCTCCGCGGTGCGGATGCGTGCTCAGGCCGGCCGAAGAGGGAGGCGTCGCGAGGAAAGCAGGCTTGCGCCGACACGTCTCGGGACGCTGACGAGATGCGAGCTTTTGCCCGCGGGGTCAAGGGCAAACGCTACTGGGTCGGGTCGCCGGCGAAGAGGTTCACCTTCACCCCCGACGCCGCGCCGCCGAACACGTCGAAGGCGACGAGGTTCGTGAGCGCCACCAGCACCGCCGGTAGGGTGCGCGAGCGCTGTGCCTTGATGCTGACCGAGGTGTGGGTGTCCGTGGTGCCGTCGCTGGTCAGCTCCCGGCCCACCACCTGGACGACGACGGGCGTGCCCGTGTCCTCGACCATGTAGGCGATCGGCGGCAGCTTGCCGGCCGGCACCGCGATGGGCCGGGCGAAGGTCCATTTCGCGGTGCCGTCGGCGGCCGTCGTGATCACGATGCGCTGGACCCGGGCCGCATGGGTGTGATCGGCCCGGGCGTAAAGCGCCGAGGCGCCGAGCTGGCTGTCCAGCGCCGCGGCGGGCGGGAGCGACACGGACGGGGCCGGAACCGCGGACATGTCCGGCGAGAAGCCGTCCGCGAGCGCCGGCCCCGCCGCCAGCAGCGCCAGGAGGGCGAGGACGCGCATCACTGGTACTCGACCGACAGGTCCGTGATCGCGCCCGCGGCGACCGCCGTGGTGTCGCTGTCCGCGGCGCCCGTGGTGAGCGCATAGGAGATGGCGGTCGAGAAGTAGGCGCCGATATCGGCCCAGTCGTAGGAGGCGCAGGCGAGACCGCCCGCGGCGGCCGCCGCCGGGATCGGTCGGGTGAGCATCGGCGCCGTCGTTCCGACCGTCACGCTGGCCGAGAGGGCGTTGTAGAGCTTCAGCCGGGCCGCGGTCGTGGTCGTGTTGCAGACGACGATCTTGTAGATGCGCCCCGCCGCGTTCTTCGCCTGGGTCAGATTGGTGTTCGCGGCCGAGGACGGGATGCGCGAGAAGAAGCTGACGCCGAGGGAGCTGGCGCTGGCGTTCACCGCGTTGAGCTGGCCCACCGAGGAAACACCAGCCAGCGAGCCGCCGCTGATGTTGATGTTGCCCGCGCCGATATAGACCTCGTGCGCCACGTAGGGCTGCGAGCGCAGGAACACGTAGGCCGTGGCCGTGCCGGAGGTGTAGGCCGTGACGCGCAGGCGCATCCACGGCGCCGCATTGGCCGGGAACACCATGCGCAGCCGGCCCGCCGACAGGGTCGAGAAGCCGTTCTGCGCGCCCTGGTCGTTCGGGACCGAACCGTTGACGGTCGACGTCCAGGTCCCGTTCACGCCATCGGTCGAATCCGACGAGACCTCCACCGTGATGGTGGCAGTGAAGGTGCCGGTGATCTCGATGCCGATCGAGTTCGCGCCGGCCGTGCGGAACCCGGTCTGGGCGCCGAGCGCGGAGAGGATGAAGGGCGAGCCGGCGGCCGCGTTGGCGTCCTGATCCACCACGCCCAGCGCGCCGCTGCCGAGATTGGGGCCGGTCTGGTCGGACGGGAAGACGACCGGCGCGCTGCCGGCGCTCGTCTTCTGGCCGAGGGTGCCGAGCCGGGCCGTCAGCGTCGCGTCCTGGGCGGCGCCGGTCGGCAGGGTGATACTGCCCGTGATATTATTCAGGTTCCAGGTGCCGGACTGCGTCGCCGCAACCGTCCCGCTCACCGACCACGGGCCGCCCGCCTGGGTGACGGCGCCGATGGTGTTCGAGCCGGTCGGGATCGCCCCGGACAGTCCGAAGCTCCAGGTGCCCGATTGGGTCACGGCCTGCGTGGCCGGGAAGTTCGTGATCTGCACGAAGATCGGATTGCCCGACCCGTTCGCGGTCCCGTTGCCCGAGATCTGCCACGGCGTGGTGCCCTGGGTCACCGTGCCGCCGCCACCACCGCCGCCGGTGCCGCCCGACACGTAGAGCGGGTTTGCGGCGGTGCCGATCGGCGTGCCCGTGTCGTCGACGAGCTGGTTCGTCTCCATCGGCGGACGCGCGAGCGCGGACCCGGCCGAGAGCAGCACCAGCCCGGCGAGGGCGGCGCGGAGGAGCTTCGAGGGACGCATCGCTTACTCTCCGCCCATCAGCTTGCGCACCTTGGCGGGGTTCTTGGCCTGGAAGGCGTCGAACTCCTCCTCGGACATTGCCGCGAGCATCTCGAGGGTGATCTCTCCGGCCGGCGCGCCACCGGCGCTCGACAGGCTCTTGGCGGCGGCCTGGCCGGCGGCGACGCGCGCGGCCTTCTCCGCCGGGGTCTCGGCCGGGGCCACGGGCGCGGCAGCGGCGGCGGGCTTCGGGGCGAAGCCGCGCAGCTTCGCCATGTCGTAGACGTGCTGCGCCGGCGAGACGCCGCGCTGACGGGCGGCGTGGATCAGCGCCATCTCGTCGGCCTGGGCGGCCTTCACCGCCTCCTCGTCCGAGAGGCCGAAGTGCTTCAGCTCCGCCACCCGGCCGTTCACGAGGAAGCCGTAGGCCTCCACGAAGGCGGGCTCGGCCTGAGCGAGGCGCTGCACGTCGGCGCGGTAGTGGTCGAGGACCTGGCGCTCCTCGGCGGCACGGGTCGCATCCTCGGCGGCGCGGGTCTGCGCCTCCGTCATCTGCTGCTGGCCCGACCGCAGCGCGGTGAGCTCCTTCTGCAGGTACGCGACGTACCCGAAGATGTCCTCGTTCGGGTCGGGGACCTTCTCCGGCTCCGGAGCGGCCTGGGCCTGCGGTTGCGCACCCGCGGCGGCGGCCGGCGCCTTCTGCATGGCCTCGGTCAGGACACGCAGCCGTTCGTCACCGCGGGCGAAGCGCTCGCGAAGCTCGGCGAGCTCGCGCTCGGTGGCCTTGCGGCGCTCGCGCTCCTGGTGGAACGCGCCGTGGCGGACGAACTTGCCCTTGTTCTCCTCGGCCGAGCCTTCCTCGTTCTCCGGGTCGACCACCTCGCCGGGGGCGGCGGCATCGCCGGGCGCCGCGGCGGCGGCCGGAGGAGCGGCCGGGGCGGCAGCACCGCCCTCGACCGGCTCGGAGCCGCCGGCGGGGGCGCCCGCGCCCTCTTCGCCGCGCTCGTAGGCCTCGAAGGCAGCCTGCTCTTCGGGCGTGAAGGCGTCATCGCCCCCCGCGGTGTCCGCGTGGTCGTTCATGGATATCCTCGTGACGTGATGGAGACGAAGGCCGGTCTGACGCGCCGGCCGGTGCGGAAGGGGTCAGAAACCGCCCTTGGAGGGCTTTCGCTTTGTGGAGACCGGGCCGGGGATCCAGGTGACGTCACCAAGTTTGCGGTCGTGGTCGGGTGCATCTTCCTCGAAGGAGGCGGGCTCTTCGGCTGCCACCGCGACCGGTTCGGCTGACACCACGACCGGCATCGCAGCCGGAGCAGGCACGAGGTTGAGCGGGGCGGGCGGCCCGAGACGGCCCATTAGGTGAACCACCGCGTCACGAAGCAGGCAGACCATGATGCGGAGATCATTGTCCGTGTTGACGTTCCGTCCGGGCGTATTGCTGTGCCTTTCGATGTCTTCGACCAGCGATTCAAAGTCGTACGTCGCAAGGTCGTGGGCGTCCGCCAGGAACTTCCACGGCGCGACAGCCTCAGCCATCTCAGCCAGATCGTCCGACTTGCAGAAGATCACGAAATTCTCGGACACTTCGAGGACTTTGACCTCGCGGCGCAGGTTGCTGGTTCGGCACGGGTAGACCCATAGAGTCCCCTTGCGGAGCGCAGCCTTGTCGATCGCCATGGTGATGGTCCTGGTTTTCAGATTGCGAATGTGGAGGTGGTCTCAGGCGGGGCGGCCATCGCCGCCACCTTGGCGAACCCGTCGATCTGATCCTGCTGCCCGAGGCCGCGCTCGCGCTCCGCCTTGGCGTTCTTCAGGTTCGCGCTCGCCGAGGTGTCCTGGATCTTCGCGACGACCTGCTGCATCGCGAGCTGCTGCTGCTGGGCCTGCTCGGGGCTCGGGTTCGCCGGCTGCGCCAGCAGCTCCCGCATCTTCGCGACGAAGCTGTCCGGGAAGGGCGAGTAGGGCAGCACCTCGAGGAGAACCTGCGGGGTGAGCATGTCCTTGATGATCGGCAGCACCTGCACGAAGGTCTGCCACACCACCTGCTGCTGGTTCGGCGAGGACGGGGCCTCGTCGATCACCACGTCGTATTCGCCCGCGGTCCGGTCGCGGAGCAGCGGGACCACCTTCGGCGTGCCGGCATTCCCGGTAATCCGGATCAGGCGACCGTCCGAAAGATACGTCTGGATGAAGTAGAGGCGGACGCGGCCGATGTGCTTGCGGGCCCGCCGCAGGCTGTCGAACAGGCTCGCCAGGATCGTCATCGCCGCCTGCTTGCGCTGGTATTCCAGCACGCCGGCCTGCTCCTGCTGCCGCTGGCCCAGAAGCTCGAGGTTCACGCCCGAGGAATCGCGGATGGAGCCGATCGCGAACTCCATCAGCGCCCAATGCCCGGTCGGGAGCTGGGGCAGATCCTTGGGCTTCATGCGGCCGCCCATCAGCGTGCCGTCGGCAACCCAGGTCACCGAGCCCGGCTTCGCGAAGGAGCGCTCGAACTCCGCCTGGTCGGGGACCGCTGTCTTCTCCATCAGCATGCCGCCCTTCGACTGCCGGTTGAGCATGTCGAGGGTCTGGCTGAGCCACTTGTTGGCGAAGCGCTGCGGGTCGATCATCGGCCGCACGATGCCGAACCAGCTATTCCGGTTGTGGTCGCGGTCGGCGGTGAGGCAGGCGTAGGAGAAGCGATCGCCGGCCGGGGCCGGGCCCATCTCCAGGATGCTCGCGCCAAGGAAGGCGCGGCGGTAACGGCGCTTCACCAGCGAGAAGGACTGGATGGCCATGCCGATCTTCTCGGCCCGGGCCTTCAGCGCGTTGCCCTTCTCCTCGTCGAGCTCGCTCGCCTCGCCCGTCACCGGGTTCGTCACCACCAGCACGCGGGTGCGCTCCCACCACTGGCATTCCACGATGGTGACCTTCGACGTCGCGGCGTCCTCGCGCGACGCACGGTCGAGCCGATGCTCGCCGGGCTGGAGCTGGTGGTGCTGCTCGCCGTCGCGATCCTCGGCCCAGGCCGCGTCCAGCTCGCAGGCATCGGCCTCCGGGAACAGGCCCTCGGCCTCCTCGCGGTCCATGGTCTTCGCGCGCCAGATCCGGCGGGCATCGGCGAGGTTCCGCTTCGTCGCCGAGGCGTCCCAGAACATCTCCAGGGGGTTGACCCTGTCCTCGACATAGGCGCCGTCGGGGTTCACCTCGTAGTCGAGGCGCATCTCCACCCAGCCCATGCCGCAGATCGTGCAGTCGACGAACGCGTCCGATTCCTCGTCCTCCGCCTCGGCCTCGTCGGCGAGGTAGCGCGAGCCCTCGGTGAGCAGCTCGTTCAGAGCCGCGTCGCCAATCTCGCGCGGGAGATACTGGATGTCCTGCCGGGTGCTCACCTCGGAGCCCGCCACCGCCTTGATCACGGGCAGGCAGCGGTTGAACGTGATCGGGGGCCGGCCCTGCTCGCGCAGGACGGCCTCGTCCTCCGGGCTCCACTGGTGGCCGGCCACGAAATCGTAGTCGATCCGCGCGTCGGCGCGCCACCGCGAGGAGGCGTCCCGGTCGACCCGGAACCACGCACGCAGCTTGCGGAAGATCGCCTCCCGCTCGAGCTCGGCCTGCTGAGCCGGGTCGAGCCCGTCCCCGGGCACGGCATCGCGATCGGCGTCTTCGTCCGTCATGCCGCCCATGCCGATCCTGATGGTTCTTGCCGTTCGCGCCGCCGGCGCGCGTACCTGTCGTCGGGGCCGTCGCTCGGCGGGGCCTCGTAGCGCGGCTCCGCGATCGCGACCGCGAAGTAGCGGAAGGCGTCTGCCCCGTGGCTGGCCCAGTCGTGCAGCGGGTTCTTCGAGAACTGCTGCGTCTCCGGGTCGACGTCGTAGCGGTAGTTTCGGAGCGCCTGCAGGCCGTCGGCGCAGAGCTCGCTATCGAACCAGCACCGGGCAAAGACCTGGCGCGCCGCGTCGATTCCGGCCGCCACCGACAGCTTCGGCGTAATGCGGACCCGGTGGCCCGCAGCCCACATCTGCTGCTCGATGGTGCGCTCGGAGGCGAGCAACTCGTTCCGCGCATCGTGCGGTAGCCAGTGCTCCCCGTAGACGTAGCCCCGCTTCTCCGCCCGGTCCTTCAGGACGTCGAGGTAATGCTGCAGGGCGTGCCCGCGGCTCTCGTAGAACTCGATCAGCCGGAACTCGAAGCCCACCACCTGGGCGAACCAGATGCTGGTCTTGTCCGCCCGGCCAAGGTCCCAGAAGGTGTGCACCGGCTTCGACGGATCGAAGGGCACGCGCCGCTGGCCGAACCGCTCGGCCTGGGAGGCCGCCAGCACCTCGTTCGCGTAGATCGCGCCGTCGAGGACCTGCTTGCAGAGGCCTTCCCAGACGGTCTCGTAGGCGACCGGGTCGCGGGCCTTGAGATCCCGAGCTTCCTGCTGAAGCTCCGCCGGAAACCACGGGTTGTCGTACCAGTTGATGGTCGCGACTTCCGAGTTCGTCGGCGGGTGCTTCACGAACCGCTTGTAGGTCTCGTCCTCTTCCAGCTCCGGGTTGAAGCTGATCCAGATCTCAGAGCCCGGTTTCCGGATCGTCGGGATCAGGACGTCCCAGGAGGCCTTCGACACCGTGCGGGCCTCCTCGACCCAGCAGATATCGACGCCCTCGTAGGACTTGATCTTCGTGACGTTGTGCCGGAGCCCCTCGAAGCTGAACTCGGTCCCGTTCACCCCGATGATGCGCGTCTGCTGCACATCGTAGAAGGCGCTCAGGCCGAGCTTCTCGATCTGATCCTTCAGCAGCGCATGCACGCTGTCCGCGGTCGAGTTCTGGAACTCGCGGGCGCAGAGGATGCGGAGCTTCTTGTTTGCGCCGAGGATCAGGAGAGCGCGGGCGAAGGCCCAGGATTTGCCCCCGCCGCGCCCGCCCTTCGCGATCTTGTACCGCTTCGGTCGGAACAGGAAGGCGAGCTTGCGCGGGAACTCAGCTTGGTTTGCCGGGGCCGTCGACGAAGGTGACGGCGATTCCGCCGGCGAGGAGAGGTTGCCCATCCTTGCCCGTGGCCTCGACCTGCCGCTTGTTGGTGAAGGCGTCGCCGCACTCCCGCGCCACCTGCTCCAGCAGCGAAGCCACCAGAATGGCGTTGCCGCGGCTCTCCGCAGTGCGGATCAGCCGCTCCAGGGTGCGGAGCCGCACGACCTTGTGCGAGACCCCGATCGACGCCGTGTCGGCGAGGAAGGCTTCCCGCGTGGCCTTGAACAGCTCGCGATAGTGCTCCGACAGCGCAGCTCCGGCCCGCTTGTTGGGGTCGTAGGCCTCGATCGCCTGCCGGGTGATGTCGATCGCGAACTCGTCCTTGACCGCCTTCGCGACCGCAGAAGGCGTCTCGAACATCGCAAGTTGCTGGACGACGAAGGTTTTCGCTTCGTCGGTGAGCGTTTGCTGCGCCATGGCTCGTGTCAGGGTCCGGTCAGGAGCGCCGCCCGCAGGTGCCGCACACGCGGCTGATGTCCGCCTCGCAGATCAGCGGCGCGCGGCCGGCGGCCTCGACGAGTGCCCGGGTCGCCCCGGCCGCCGCGCCGGCGCCATAGCGGGCGACGATGCCGACGAACTCCTCGACGTCGTGGCCGCGGATCCCGAAGACGGGCAGGCCCGTCATCTTGCTGAAGCGCGGCGCGCCCCAGGCGTCCTTCTTCTGGCCCGCGTGCAGCAGCTCGTGCTCGACCAGGGCGCAGAACGCGGCGTCCGAGCACTGGTCGGCATAGCCGGCGTCGAAGGTGAGCAGGAAGTGGGGGATCTCCCCGAACCAGCCGCCGATCTGCTGCTCCCAGCGGGCCTTGGCCCAGCGGTTGCCGATGAAGGTGGCCTCCTCGCACATACCGACGACAGCGTTGCCCTGGCGCTCGTTCGGGACCGAGCACCAGAGGACGCCGAGGCGGGCCTCACGCAGGTGCAGGTGCTCCTCGTTCAGGAGCGGCGCATCCTCGTCGATGAAGGTGGCGCGCATCCAGGCTTCGAGCTCGTGGGCGGGCTCGACCGGATATGCGGTGGTCGCGCCCTCTTGGCCGAGCAGGCGCTCCGGCGGGCGCGGGCGGAGCAGCATCAACCCTTCCGCCGCTCGCAGAGGATCTTGTGCCGCTCGCCCGGCGCAAGCCCGAGCCGGGTCGCCAGGACCTCGCCGACGTGGAGGCAATCGAACTGCCCGGCCGGCTGCACCAGCATGTCGCTGGCGTTGTCGCGCGAGCAGTCCGGTGCCTCGACGCCCGCCGGGCAGGCGAGCACCACCGCGAGGAACGGCTCGGCCGCGAGGCTGGGGCGCGGGGCCGCGATCCAGATCAGGATCGGGGCGAGCGTGAAGGCGAGGGCGGCGCTACGCATCAGTGCACCGTCCGCGACATAGGGAACACGTAGGCCGGCAGAGACCGGCCCGGGCGGCGGCCCGCGGCGGCGGCGGCGATGCCGGCCAGGACGAGGAGCGCGAGGAGGCGAGACATCAGAACCGATCCTCTCGGACGAGCGCGCGGCGGGCGTCGATGAAGGCGAGCTCGGCGCGGGCGACCAGCAGCGCAGTCTCGGGGTTGTGGTTGGCCTCGCGGGCGACCCGGGCGGCGTCGAGGGCCCGGCGCGCCGCGGCGACGCGTTGCTCGGCCGACGTCATCACGCGGCGACCCGCATGGCGGCGGGGGTGCCACCGAGGTCGTCGGTCGGGATGCCCCTGGGCGGGGCGGGGACGACGGACCACCGGTTGTGGCCGAGAACGCTGCGCGCGAAGGTCATCGCGCCGACCTCGGACAAGAAGATCTCCGCGGCCTGGATGTCCTTCGTCCACACGAAGCGCCGCCAGCCGCTTTCGGGCTCGTCGCGGACAGCGGATTGGGCGAGGTAGCGGCGGGCGGAACCGGCACCGAAGCGCACCACGAAGGCGCCCGCCTTGGCTCGCTCGTGCTGCCACCAAGCCAGCGCAGCCGGGTCGGTACGCTGGAGATCGCGCCGGGCGCGCTCGGCATCGGCCGCGGTGTGGGTCTCGCGGTTCATGGAACGATCGCCTGATGGGCGCCTTGCTGGAGGACGTGCGTCTCGGCCCCGTTCCAGGTGAACAGGTATTCGA
>NZ_BPQV01000020.1 GCF_022179465.1 Methylobacterium organophilum | reverse complement strand
TGGTGGGCGGTGAGGGGCTCGAACCCCCGACCCTCTCCGTGTAAACCAGATGGTCCGTAAATCATAGACCCCAACGGACGCTTACTGGCTTTCCTCCGCCCTTGATATCCCTCGCATTTTTCCTGATACCCTCTCCGCATCGCTCGCCACGCAAGCGGCAGGATAGATCTGCTGCTTACAAGGTGCTTACACGAAGATGCGTCTCACGAACCAGACGGCCTTAGCCCTTAAGGTGCCCGAGGGTAAAGCCTACCTCCTCGTTTTCGATGACGATCTGAAGGGCTTCGGCCTGCGCGCGACGGCCGGCGGCTCGCGGGTCTGGGTGGTGCAATACCGCAACGGCCTGGGCCAGACGAAGCGGGAGACGCTGGGCAAGGTCGGCCTCCTCTCGGCGACCGAGGCGCGACGGGTTGCGGCCGAGCGGCTCGCCCGGGTCCGCCTCGGCGAGGACCTGAGCGCCAAGCGGGAGGAGGAGCGGAAGCGTGCGGCGGTGACGGTCGCCTCGAAGCTCGACGAGTACCTCGACGCGCTGAAGCCGAACGTGCGCGAGAAGGGACTCGGCGAATCCACCTACTATCTCCGGAGGGGCTGGGCACCGCTGCACAAGACCGCGGTCACGGGCGTCACCCGCGCCCAGGTCGCCGAGCGTCTGGTCGAGATCTCGAGGGTCAACGGGCCGCACGCCGCGAACCGCGCGCGCACCACGCTCTCGTCCTTCTACACCTGGCTGATCCAGCAGGGCGTCGCCGAGGCGAACCCGGTCGTCGGGACCCGGAAGCCGATCCGCGAGGAGCGCCGGCAGCGCGTGTTGAGCACGGACGAGCTCAAGGCGATCCTGAAAGCGCTCCCGCAGGGCGATTTCGGCCGGATCGTCCGGCTGCTCCTGCTCACCGCCCAGCGGCGGGACGAGGTCGCCGAGATGCCCTGGGCCGAGGCGGACCTGGCCGGCGGCATCTGGCATCTGCCGGCCGAGCGCACCAAGAACGGGCTGCCGCACGACGTCCCGCTGTCGGCCCCTGCCCTTGCGATCCTGGCCGAGGCGCCGCGGATCGAGGGCCGCGAGCTGGTCTTCGGAAGCGGCTCTGGTGGCTTCCAGGGGTTCAGCCGGGCCAAGGCGAGGCTCGACAAGGACTCGGGTGTGAAGGATTGGCGCCTGCACGACCTGCGCAGGACTGCCGCGACCGGGATGGGCAACATCGGGGTGCTCCCGCACGTCGTCGAGGCGGTGCTCAACCACGTGTCGGGATCCAAGGCCGGGGTCGCCGGCGTCTACAATTATGCCCTCTATAATCCGGAGAAGCGGGCCGCCCTGGACCTATGGGCTGCCCACCTTGCGGCTCTCGATCCAGGCATCGAGCTCGCCCCGGCGGACCCCGAAGCAGCGCTGGCTTAGCCGCAGGAGCGGCGGCCCCTTCCCATCGCGGCAGATCTGGCGGAGCGTCGTGGGCGAAACCCCGAGCTCGCGCGCCACGTCCGGAAATCGGACGACGAAGCGGGCCGGGTCAGCGGTCTGCATTGTTCTTCTCCTTCAGGTCCTGCTCCCGGGCGCGGTTGAGATCAGCCGCCAAACCGGCATCGATCACCGCGTTGGCCGCTCGTGCGCAGAGCAAATCGATTTCGTCGGGGGTGAAGCGGTCGTCGAGCGTCACGGCCTCGTCGAACCGCAAGAGCACGACTTGGCTCCGGATGGCCTCGGCGATCTCCTCCGCCAGCGTGCGCTCACTCGACATCGGATCCTCCCGGCAGGAACGCCAGCAGGGGCGTGAGGCTCTTCTCCTGGTGCGCGATCGCCATGCTCGTGCGCACGGCCTCGCCGAACGTCACGCTGGAGCCCGGCGGCACCGTGTTCGCCAAGAATTCGTCTTCGAACAGGACGATGCCGACCTCGATCGCCTCGAGCTTCGCCTTGATGACGAGGGCGAGCGCGCGCCAGCTCGCCCGGCAAGCCTGCTCCCAGGCGGTCTCGGCGACATTCGCCGCCCGGACCTTCCCCGTCTCCGTGTGGGTGAACTCTCGGCTCTTCGGATCCGGCATCGGCACACGGAAGAGGATGCGGCGGCCGTGCATGGTGAAGGCGACAGCGGCCAGCCCGTCGCTCTCCATGTGCAGAAATTCGTTGGCGCCGTAGCGCCGCACGATGGTGCGGATCTCGGCGATGCTGCGGTCCATCGAGACCGACGTGTCGGCGGCATACCTACGCGACGTCATGGGCTGCCCTCCGCTGTGCGCGAGGGGGCGGGCGGCGCCGGCAGCGGCATCCAGTGGGTGGGAATATCCGCGGAGATAGACCGCGGATCGCGCCAGTCACGATCCGCGTCGCGGGCATCGGACCAGCACCCGCCACCACGGCCTTCTGCATCCCAGCGGTAACCGGTGAGCCGGCGTCCGCACCACAACAGGTCGATCTCGGAGCCGTCCCGCGGCGCCGTCGCTATCGGCTGCCATCCCTGCTCCACCCCCGTTGGGGCAGGCGAGGTCGTGGGGGCGGCGGCGAGCATGGCTCGGTAGCGAAGACGATCTTTCCGCCTGTTTGCGGATCTAGACCCGGAGCGCTCCCATCCCTCCGTGACTTCCTCATGGAAGGACTTCATGGCCTCCCTGGCGGCAGCGAGCATCCTCGGCGTCGGTTCAAGCGGAACCAGCTTCCAGTCTGCGGACCCGGCCCCCAGCACCTTCTCCCCTGGAGAAGCGACCCCGCGCCACTCGTCGCCTGCCCAGGCGGTGAGGATATTGCCGATCACAGAGCGCACATCGCCGTCCAGCGTCTCCGTCGCGGCGTCCCAGCTCACGGAACCAGGGTCGACACCCAAGACAGCGCAGAGCTGCCGCTGCCCGTAGTCGAGGCCGGCGTTCCACCTGTCGTCGGCGCTGGGGTCTTTGCGCCAATCCTCCGCCAGCTTCCCGTCCGTGGGCGCGGGTGGGGCGGCACGCTCCTGCGCCTCTTGGATGCTGTCGGTGATTGACCGGCCTTCTCGGGCCGCTACCGCGCCGCGATAGAACCCCTCCTCGAAGCAAAGCCGAACGATGGCGTCCAGCTTCTCAATGGTTCGTGCGTCGCTGGACATCTTGGCGATCCAGGAGGCGATGTTCGTATCCTGCGCCCAGATCTCGGCCTCAGCATCCAGTGCACGCCAGAGCACAGTGGGGAGGATCGTGACGCGTCCCGACCGATCTCGGGCCTCGGCCGCGGCGTGTTCGGTGGACATGGCTCAGGCTCTCCGCACGAGATGGGACTGACCGTTCTTCCGCGCAGCTCCCTTCCAGTCGGGGATACCCCAGGTCAGGAAGCTCTCGATGGCGTCAGCGGCGGTCGCTGGCTTGATGAGGTGCCAGCAGTCGCCGAATAACTCAGTAACTGGCGGCATGAAGAGGTCGCTGAGGGCCACATTGTTCAAGACATAGTAGTCAGCAGCGGACGTCTGACTGGTAGTCAGCCGGACCCTTGTGTTGTCTAGGACCGAGACTCCTTGCAGGAGCAGGGACAGGTGGCCGCCGATGCAGGCGACACAGCCACAATCGAAGGTCACGTTAGCTTGGCCGGTCGAGATGCTCATGTTGAAGCCCATCTCAGTAGGCTCCCCAGTCTCTGCGTCATCCCATTCTTCCGAGATGACGTGTACGATCTGCGGCTTACGCAGATGCTCCATGATGGCGATGAGGCCGGCGTGTTCCTCGGGCGTGATGTCTAGATCGGCGGGGGACTTGAACATGGCTCAGGCCTCCGTGGTGGTGGTGGCCGGCGCAAGCTCGGCGCCGACGAGGGTGACGCCGTAGAAAGCCGTGCCGACCTGGGTGCGGAGACCCGCAGCTTTCGGCGCAAGCAGGATCTCGACAAGCCGCTGCCCCAAGAGGCCGCACTCGCCGCCCATTTCCTGAATCGCGTCGAAGAGCCTGGAGCTGTCGACCTCGAAGGTGATGCGTTGCTTCGCCATCTCAGGCCTCCTCAGAAGGGCATGTCGTCGCCGAACTCGTCCCGCGGAACCGGGAGAGCGAGGCGCGACGGGCGCTCGTAGGGCTTGTTGGCGGCGAAGGCGGCCTCGCGCGTGCAGGGCGTGAGGCCGTAGAGCGAGGCCGGCGCGTAGTAGTGAGTCTGCCAGCCGTGGGCGGTCGGATCGCCCTTCACCGGCACGTCGATGCGCAGGAGCTTGGCGCCGAAGCGCTCTTCCTCGCGGACGCGCCCGGAATGCCGGCGATGCCCCAGGACCTCGACCAGCATCCATTCCCAGCCGTCGTCGGTCTCGGCGGTTGCCGGTTCGGCGGCGGGCGCGGGCGGCGGCGCAGGCTCGAAGGCATCCGGTGTGCGAGTAATGATCTCGGTCGATTTGATCTCGATAGAGATAAAACCTGCCCCCTGATCTACGACAGGCCCGCAGACCTCGGGATTGTCGCGTATACGCATGTATTCAGTGCGATTTGCGCTCATCGGCTCTACGCCTCCGCGTTGCTGCCGGAGCGACCGGCGGGGGTGGGGGATGGGGAACTGGAGCCCGCAAGCAGAGCGGCGCGCCCGGCCTGCGTCAGGGTGAGCTTGCCGAGCCAGCGCTGGTGGAACGGGTTGGTGCTTGCCCAGCCGCGGGCGCGCAGGATCTCGGCGCGGCGCCACGAGAGATCCCTCGGCACAAGGCATTCGCCGGTGCGGAGCAGGACACGCGGCAGGCGGAAGAGGAGCGTGTTCGCGCTCACCGTCCGCCTCCGATCCTCGGAGCGTTGATTTCCTCCAAAAAATTTGCTGGCCAGACCTCGACCCCGTTTGCCAGGAATCGCCGGAAGCCGTCTCGGCCAGAAAAGTAGCCGGCGTCGCGCAGGGCCTTGAAGGCGGCATAGCGGGCGCCGCTCATGGTTGTCGCCTTAACAACCGGATCGTACGGGCCGGAGCCGAACCCATCGACGCGCACGCTCCACAGACGCGGCAAGCAAAGGATGGGGCGGGTAAGTCTGCGATGCTTTGCACTCACCGTCCGCCTCCCTGTTCTGTCCGGTCAGGGACGGGGGTGTCGTCGATGTTCGATCGGAAGACGCTGAAGCCGATCGCGACGACCCAGGGATTCGTGTCCCATGAGCCTACGCCGTTGATGTGCTCCCAGAGCCTTGCAAAGGCATCGACTGGCGTCGCTCCGAAGTGACGCGCTGGCGTCGGGGCGATCGCCGTGGCGCCATCGACTCCAGCTATCGCTTGGACACCCTCGGCGATGGCGTCCTCCTCGCTGATGTCCTGAAGCCGCTCGACCTTCACGCCCTTGACGATCAGGGTGAGGCGGGAGGACCACCGTGGCATGTGGATGGAGGGGACCTTCTGGCCGCCCGTAAGATCCGGATCATCCGACCGGTAGCCGTTGAGCAGCCACCAGCGGCCGAACGCGTCGGACTCGACTTCGTTATGTGAGACCACCATCGCCCAAGCATCGTCGGCGAGGTAGCGGACGCCATGGTTCCAGGTTTCGTGGCAATCCTCCGCGCGAATGCTCTCGCGGACCCACAGCCGGTCGCCGGTGGACCAAGCCGGCTGCAGCCAGTAATGGTCGCCATCTGCATCGACGGGCCACTGACGCAGGGGCCGACGCGGCGACTGCTCCGGTTCGCTCCAGCGCCACAGCCCAGACGGCACCCACCGATGCTCGACGTTGAGCATTTTGGGCTGCTGGCAAAACGTCGCCCATTCCGGCGGCTGCGGCTTTAGGATCCGCCGGGTCTGAGTCTTCCTGCCTTCGAGCAGGGCCCGCACCATCGGCGCGCTGAAGATCATGGGCCGATCAGCCACGGTCCCCTCCCGTATCGATGTTGGCGGGGCGGGTAGCGACTTCGGCGGCCGGCTCGCCGTAGAGGCGAAGCGCCTTGGCCGCGCGGCTGCCGCCGGAGGCCTTCAGATCGCGGAGCATCTGCTGGTGCTCGGCGTCGCTGGCGGCCTTCACGAGGGTGCATTCGGAGAGGCGACCGATGCCGTCCGGCCAGCCGCACCACGCCAGGTCGTTGGTCGCCGGATCGGCCCAGGCCACCACCCAGGTCTCGCCGGTCGGTGCATGCAAGACGTGATCGCCGGCGCGGAACGTCGGCTGCACGGCGGTGCTATTCTCGGCCATGGCGGTCACTCGGCTGCCTGGGGGATGGGAAACTTGCGCCCGGCAGTGCGGGCCATGGCCAGCAGAAGGTCGCGGAAGGGCTCCGGCGTGGCCTCGCGGATGCGGGTCTTGTGCTTGCCGCCGATCATCGCGGCCATGCCGATCCGACGGGCCTTCGTGTAGCCGTGACGCTCCAGGGCGATCGGATGCAGGCGCTGCTCGCCCGGGCCCCATCTCAGGGACGGCAGCTCCACGTCGAACGCGTAGAGCCATGTCGGTTTGCGTGAGAAATGTCCGTAGTGCCCCTGCTCGACATGGCAGGTCCAGCCACCCAGGAAATCGGCGGGAACCCAGCCGCCAGCGCGCGGCGGTCTGAACAGGTCGAAGAAGTCCGGTCCCCACGCGCGGCTGTCTGCCGGGTGCTCAAGCACGCCACCCCAGCGGCGGACAGCGGCGAGCGCTGCAGCGAAGCATCCGCCGTCATCACCGAGCTGATGCTGATGCGGCTTGCGGGTCGAGCCGTGCCAGAACCGGCCCCAGCGCTGGCAGGGCGGATGCGCTACCAGCGGATACGGGCCGGCATAACCGCGCGCGTCGCGTTCTTCGCCCCAGGTCTCGACGCCGTCCAAGCCGGCATAGCAGCCGGCCGGATCGACGAAGAGGGCTGCGACCCCAATGGCGGCCCGGATGCCCTCGGAGGCGCCGCCGCCTCCCGCGGAGCTATCTATTATGATTGGTCGGTCTGCGATCATCGGCCTAACCTTGCAGAGCGAGCGCGACGTCGAGCCTCTTCACTTCCGAAACCTGCGGCCTGAACTTCAGCAGCATGCTCAAGCGCATGCTCGGCTCGCGTCAGCGCGACTAGGTTTTCAAGAGCGTCGTTCAGCGGGTTCCGGTCGCGGTGGTGAACCACGCAACCTTTCGGAACCGAGCCATGAGCCGCCTCAAACACGACGAGAGCGCGCTCTCGCCATTTGCTTGGCTCAGCGATCTTCACGAACGCTCGGCACGCTCCGTTCCGCGTGCGGAACGTAACGGCGCCCACCGCCAACCTGTTGTGTGCAGGCTGACCGGGCTTGAACTCAGTGTCAGGGCTGAGACGCTGTCCAGGAACGATCTCGGTCGCCGGCGAATGGCGTCGGCCCGCCCGAAAGCGCCCCGCCTCGCGATGTACGATGCGGTCGTTCTCGGTGCCGCGAGCAGTACGGTCGATGACGAGCGGGCGCATCAGGCGGCGCTCACCTGCTTGGCGGCCTGATAGATCGAAGCAAGGCGGTCCGCCTCAATGGCGGCATCGAAGCGCTCGCAGGCCTCCGGCGTCATCCGCCAGCCGCGCCCCCACGATGTGTCGATCGTGATCCGGGCCTGCGCCAGCATCAGCTTGCGGCGGATCTTACAGATGAAGACGTCGATGATTTTCTGATCGGGCGCATCCTCCCAGGTGCCGTAGAGCGTGAGCATCGCCCGCTCGCGATGAAGCACGTGGCCGTTGAGGCCGCGCAGCGCGCGGAGCAGCGTCTCCTCCTTGCGGCTTAGCCGCCACGCGGCCGGCAGGACGACGGTCGGAGCCAGAGCTTCTTGAAGCTGCCGAACCGTTTCGATGAGCGTGTCGCGCTCCTCCAAGAGGGCAATGACCTGCTGGTGCGTGAGATGGTGGCCGCCGTCCGGCCTGAGGGCATGGGCGTTCATCAGGCGGTGCCTTCGCAGCGGATGGTGGACAGGGGCGACGCATCGGCGTCGGCGGGCTGGGGCGTCGGGACGAGCGCCACCACCTCGGCCGCGAATTCTTCGGCGAGCGGCTTCGGGAGGACGATCCCGATGGCCACGTCGCCCTGGGCGTCATGCAGCCTCACGATGAGGCTGCCGCATTTGCACCGGGGATCTCCGCAGCCGTTGACGCTGATGCCGTAGGCGGCGAGAGGCAGGGCCATGGCTCAGGCCCCCTCGTGCACGCGGTCGGTGAAGCCCGGGAAGCCGTCGTCGTCGGCCGCATCGGCATCGTCCGCGGTCCGCTGCAGCTCAGCCAGGATCGGGGCGAGCGCGCGGTCGGCCCGCTCTTCCAGGCCGTCCCGGAACCTGGAGAGCGCCGCCGATCCCTTCGCAGCCTCCGCCCGGGCCGCCGCGAAGAGGCGGTCCCGATTGCTGGGCTGCCGGGTCTCGGGCTGGGTCGCTGTCGTCGTGTCGGCACCGCCGCGCGCCCACGCCGCCAGGGCGCGGCCGACAGCCTCGTCGAGCGGCCGGTCGAGCGGCACGCACGGCCGATGCTGCTCCTGCAGCTTGATCGGGATGGGCACGCCCGGCGCCGACGGGGCCAGCACGAAGGACGTCGTCAACTCGAAGGGCAGGCGCTTCTCGACGATCGGCACCCAGCGCTCGGCCGGGGGCAGGTCCTTGGCCTGGGTGATGACCGTCTTGCGGAAGGTCCGGCCGTTCCGCCCCCCCTCCTCGACGCTCTCCATACGCATCTTCTCGTCGGCGCGCATGCAGATCACGATGTGCGCCCGGCACTGGAGCAGGCGCGAGACGAGGCGCTTGTGCCGGGTTTTCGGGTCGCGCCAGGCGCCGATCGACGCCTTGTCCCGGGCGGACGCCTCGTCGAAGCGCCAGTTCTTCTCCTCGGCCTGCTTGCGGGCACGGTCGACGGCGTCGTCGACCAGCCGGTCGTGCATATCCTGGAGACCGCCATCGCCGTCCCAGGAATGGCTAAAGCTGTCGATCACGATGACTTCGAAGCCGGCCTCGTCGGCAGCGGCGATCGCGGCGATGTAGGCTTCCGGAGTGAAGGGCGGCCGCATGTCGCCGTGCCGGAAGGCGAAGCGATCCGGCCCGGGTTGCTCGCCGGGCGCCGGGGCGTAGTGCTTGCCGCGCCCGCCTTCGGTGTCGATGAAGGCGATCCGGCTGTCGTCGCCGCCGGCGAGACCGCGGGCGACCTTGAGGGCGGAGAGGGTCTTGCCGCTGCCGGACGCACCGGCAAGCCCGATGAGGAGGCCGACGCGATCGCGCACGGCCGGTGCGAAGGCGAACGTCACGCGACGTCTCCCATGTCGAGGGGGCGGAACGGGCTGCTGGAGAGGCTCCAGTCGACGTCGCGGACGGTCGGGTCGGTCTCCTCGCGTTCGAGCCAGCGCTTGACCGCCCATTCGGGGTAGTCCGCTCGGATGATCGCGCCCGGGTAGCCGGGCCAGTTCCCGGTCTGCATGCCCTCGCGCCAGCGGTGGAGCGCGAGCGCGATCTTGCGGCGGCCGATCTCCAGGCCCGGCCCGTCGGCCTGGGCCACGGTGACGGCGTTCGGCGGGTCGTTCTCGCCGAAGATCCAGCGGAAGGTGATCCGGCCGCCGAGTTGCGGCCAGAGCAGGCCGATGACGTGCGTGTAGAAGGCGGCCTGCACCTCCATCGCCATGCCCTCGATGCGCCGGCCGATGTCCTGGGGCGCCGCCGACTGGTCGGAGGTCTTCACGTCGTAGATCACGGCGCTCCCGAGCCGGTGCTCGAAGGCGTCCATCATGATCCGGTACCAGGAGCCGGAGCGGTCGCGGGCGATGGCAACAAGCTCGGTGTCCGCGTCGGCGAAACCGCCGCAGTCCGGGATCTGCACGATCTGGCTGCGGATCCGGCCGGCGAGCGCCTCGGCCTTGTCGAGGTCGGGCCGGAGGATCGGCGCGTCGCCGCGGATGTAGGCGGCCGTCCGCTCGGCCCGGGCGTCGGCCTTCTTCCAATCGTCGGCCTCGACGACGACGAGGTCCCGGCCGTGGCCGAGGATCAGCTTGTGGACCGCGGTGCCGATCTCCTTCGGCCGGGTCGGGTCCGATTCCTCGACCGTGCCGCCCAGCCGCGGATGGGCGACGAAGGCGTGCTGGGCGCTCTGCGCGACCAGGATCTTCGCCACCGAAGACGAGAGGCTCGGCTCCGGGCAGGGATCGGCGTGGTAGACGGCCGCCGGCATCCGGTAGAGGCCCGGGCCCGGCACGCGGCCGGAGGTGTGCTCGATGATCTCCATGGGGGTCACTCCGCAGCTTCGGCAGCAACCTGCATGGCGCCGCGCACTTGGCCGTCCTCGATGACGATCGCGGTGGAGCGGCCGGACTGGACCACCTCGACCCACACCTGGCAGTCGGCGGCGTCCGCCATCTCCGCCAGGATCCGCATGGCCTCCTCGTCGAGCAGGGACCCGTCCTGCACGCGGATCACCCGGAGCTTCGGGTTCGCCGCGATCGCGATGGCGACGGAGGTTCTGAGCTGCTCGGAGGAAGAGGCCTGATCGAAGGGCACACCGTTCAGCAGGATCTCGTCCTCGCCGAAGGTGATGCCCGGCACGGGCAGATCGGCCTTCTCGATGGCGGTCCGCTTCTCGGCCGCGCGCTTTTCGATGGCCGTGGTGAGGGCGGCCGCTTGTGCCTCGACTGCGCGGGCCTGGGCCTCGACCCGGTCCCGCTGCTCGCGGGCGACGACGGCCTGGTTCACCTCACGGGCGGCGGCGATACGCTCCCGCAGGCTGGCCGTGTCGATCGGGGCCGGCAGCGCCTCGGCCTCGTTCAGTTGCTTGACCTTCGCTGCGATCTTGGTTTGCAGCGCCTCGCGGGAAGCCTGCAGGCGGGCGATATCGGTCTCGATCCGCCGCTCCTCCTCCCGCATGCGATCAACGTCGGCGACGAAGGCCTCTCGGTTCGCCTTCCGGCGCTCGATCTGTCCGTTGTGCTCGGCCGCGCGCTCCATCTCGGCGACGAGAGCGGCATCGTCGATCCGCTCGGCCGGCGTGTCGGCCGGGACGACGATGCCCGCGGCCTGGGCGCGGAGCGTGCGCACCTCACGGTTCAGGTCGGTGCGTTTCTCGAAATCGACCCGGTTGGCCTTCTCGATCGCCGCGAAGTCGACACCCGGGACGAAGCGCTTCAGCGCCTCGAGCTGCCGCTTTCCGTCCATACGGGTGAAGGCCAGCGGGTCGAAGGACAACTGCCCGAGCAGGCTGTCGAGCATCTTCTGCGGCGACGGGAACCGCGCCCCTTCCTGGCTCTCGACCACGATCGACGTGGAGAAGGTGCCGTCCTCGCGTCCCTTGAAGGTGCGGATCACCTTGATCTCGCCGAGGTCGAGGCGGATGCGGGCCTCTTCCTCGCCCTTGCGGATCGGGACCGACTGGATCGGGGTCTGACCGGCGAGCGCCCACCAGATCGCGTCGAGGACGGAGCTTTTGCCCTGCCCGTTCCGGCCGCTAATCTCGACAAGGTTGCCGTCGGGACGGATGGCGACCGCCTTCAACCGCTTCACGTTCTCGGCGGTGAGTTCGATGATCTTCACGGCGCTACTCCGCTGCGTCGCTGAGCCCGCCCGGCAGCGGGTATCGGGCTCGGCTCTCGATGTTGACGACGGCCCGGTATTCGGGATCGAAGGGGTTGCTGACGGCGGCCTCCTGGGCGAGCCCGGTCAGCACGCGGGCCAGCATCTCGGAGAGCTGCAGGCGCAGGCCGGGCGCCCAGGGCGTCGGGCCGATCGGCAGCACTGTCTTGCCGGTGGCGTCCATGACGAACCCGCGGGCGGCGCTGTACGGCGCCGCAAAGCCGGCCTCGGCGAGATCGCGCGCTAAGTGCTCCGGTGCGATGGCGGTGAGCGATCGAGTCACGACCGCACCTCCGTGCTCATCGTCCGCTCGAAGCCGTCGCCGGCCGCCGCTAGGAGGCTGCGGGCGAAAGCGCGGGTCTGATCGCTGTCGGCGTGCACGACGGCGATGGCCGGGCCCTCCGGCAGGGTGATCGGCAGGTGGATGTCGACGCGGCCGTTGCCGGCGGGGGTGGCCCAGATCAGGGGCGCGTCGGGAGCGGCAGCGAGGTCAGACATCGAGGCCGCGCTCCCCTTCGTCCTGGGCGACCCGGTGCGTGTCGTATCGGTGCTGCGAGACAGCCGGCGCTACGATCAGCACCGCGATCAGGAGGATGACGAGCATCCCGGGCAGGAACTGCGACATCACAGCCTCCGAGCAGGAAGGGCAGCCCGCCGGCGGCGCTCGTCGGCGAGGTCGATCACGTTCTCGGGGAGGTCGCGCGGGCGCGGCTGGTACAGCCAGATCGCCCACGGCATCAGGAAGATCGCGAGGGGGTTCATGCTGCCTCCCGCCGGCTTGGCGCGAAGCCGGCCTCGAAGGCCGCGAGCTGCTCGCGCATGTCGATGATGACCGCGCTCTCGCTGCGGTCGTGGGCCGGCCCGATGCGCAGGTCCCCGAAGAACCCCGCGTCCAGGCGGCGAAGGAAGTCGCGGATCGAGGCCGCGAGGGCGTCGGGCGAGCCGGGCTGCATCACCGCCGCCCCGTCGCGTAGCCCGAGTTCAGGCAGTCGGCCGGCCCGAGTCGCTCCAGACGGAACGCATCCTCCTCCTCGGGCCACTCGCGCGGCCGCGGCACGCCGTACCGGTCGAAGGCGGGGAGCGCGCCGACCGGCGCCTCGTCCCGCTCCTGCTCGCACCGGGCCGCCAGCGCGTGGAGCGCGTCGGCGGTCACGTCGGCGATCGTGCCGGCGCCGAAGTCGAGCCGGTGCACCGCGACCAGGATGAAGCCGGCGTGCATGTCGCCGATCTCGTCGACCACGCCTTCGAGCGTGGTGCCGACCCGGTGCTGGTCGAGCCAGGTCTCGACGCCGAGGAGGTAGCGGTAGCGGAGGATGTGGGTGGGCGCCTCGGGCGCCAGGGCGAGGGCGGCCATCAGAAGCCCTCCCCGGTCAGGATGCGGCCGGCGACCCAGGCGAGCCCGGCGGCCGAGAAGCAGACGGTGATGACGAAGGCGGCGAGCATCACGCAGCCCTCGACGAGACGGGTTCGCGCAGCGTGAAGCGGTACGGCTGGATCGCGAGGATGGCCGAGAGGCCGAGCCCGATCTTCCGGGAACCGACGATCTCCTGCCGCCCAAGCGAGTCCGCGACCGTAAGCTGCATCTGCTCGACGATCACGATGCCGTCGTCGGCGAGCAGATCGACCAGAGCCTCAAGGGAGGCGGCCGGGACGCGGAACGGCGCCGAGAGCAGGCCACCGCTCGGCTTCGGAATGGATGTCTGAATGTAGAAGATGGCGGACACGGGCGGCTCCATCGCGGGGTGGCGATGGAGTGAACGTACGGATCAACATGATACGTGTCAACACGAATAATGTTGATTTTTCGCGCCTCAAAAACCGCGGTGGACAACCGCTTAGAGGCAAGCTGCCGCGCTGTTTCGCGCAGAGCTAGTTTTGTGGAGTCCCCTCCTGCTGATCCTTCAGAAATCCACAGGGGGTGTCCATCGTATCTACGACAATCATTTTGATTAAGCCGCCTCGGTAAACACGCGTCGCACGCCAGTTATCAACACCAAGGCACCACTCTAGTCGCTCGCTTGATATGCTGTACTTTTCAGTAATTATCTTTTCAACGAAAGTTAATCCATCAAGGCAATCGGACTGTCGACACAGACTTCGCTCCCGAGCGAGTTTTATCAGCACGTTCCTACCCATGGAAGTAGTCCAATTCCACAGGCCATAACCGATGGCAAATATGCCAAGCGGTATAAATACGGTCATAAAAAAGTATTTATATCGATACATTATATAGATGCTTCGCCTGAAGATGTTTCGATTATCTTCTTCGCAGCTCTTCTTGGAATGAATGCAGTGACCAAAGCGGAAGATTTCACTTCAGCGTTTTCGATAATGTCGTAGGTCGGATTTACGCTCTCAAGATTGTATCGGTTCTTCTCGCTGCCAGCGCGTGGGATTTTAATGAGCACGCGACCGTCGGCCAACCAAATAACGCAAGGCTCTCCAATCATATCTGGGGTTATGCCATTAACATCTTTGTCATAGTATACATACCATCCATCGTATGCCATAGGTCGCATTGAATTCCCCCTAACTTCAAGAGCTACAGTATCAATATTCCAAGTAGAAGGGACCGGCGCAAAACCAAGAAAAGTTTCTTCTGATAAGAATTCAATTCCCTCTGATGACCCGGCACCTACGATACCAACAATTTTTACAAGACGATCTTGGGTTTGGGGCGCTTCTTTCTTCGAGCTTTCGCCCGTCAGGAGATAGGCTGCCGTGGTTTTGAAAGCGGCGGCATATTTAGCCGCGGCGTCAGTGTCGTACTGATTTTGTCCGTTCTCATGGGCTGCATAGGTCGAGGGCGGCCAACCAAAACGGTTCGCCGCTGCCATCGCGGATTTGAAGCCGGCCATTTTCCTAGCGCCGCGCAGGCGCTCACCCATCGTGCTCGTCATGCGCCGAGCATCACATATCGTGTCAACACCAATCATGTTGACCAAATCAACATGATGCGTGTAGTCTGGCGCCATGGAGACGGTTGCCGACATCTTTGCCGCGCTTGGGGGACCGAGCGCCGTAGCTCGCACTCTCGGAGTTCGGCAATCGACCGCCTCCGAGATGAAGAGGCGCAATTCGATCCCGCCCGAGTACTGGGTTCGGTTGGTTGGAGCAGCGCAAGCGAAGGGGATCGATGACCTGTCCTTCGAGCGGCTGGCAATTGTTCACGCCGAAGCGCGCTCCAAGGCCTCCGCCTCGACCGCCCCCGAGGCCGCGTGATGCGCACCTCAACCCCTTCCACCCTGGGCGACGGTGTCCATGGCGCCCGGCCTGCGTTCGCCGCGCTGACGAGCGAGGCTCACTGACATGGGCGCGCTCGCCTTCACCCTGGCCACCGTAGCCGCTCTCAGCTTCGGCTCGGCCGCGCTGACAGGCTCGCCGGCGTCCCTGGCGCTCGGCGTGGTCGAGGCTTGCGCCTCCGGTCTCTGCTGGATCGCGGAGCGCCTCGCATGACGCGCCCCGCGCTCCTTCTCAGCTTCGCCGGTGGCGCAGCGCTTGGTCTGGCCTTGTGCTTCGGCGCCATGGCGGCTTGGCTCTACCTGGGCGCGCAGATCTCGTCCGCGTGCGGCCTCGGCCCTCTTCCCGGTGTCGCGGTGACGTTCCTGCTGGCAGCGGTCGGGCTGGCCCGGCTCCTGAGCGCGAAGTTCGCGCGGGCAGGCCTGCTGTGACGGGCGCCGCATCATATCCCCATCGCCTCGGTCGAGCGCCGGTCGCTCCCGTGTGCGAGCGCGACGGCCGCGATCCCCCACCCGGACCCGCGGCCGTCGCGTCCCTCGCCTTCATCCCATCGGCGGCAATCATGCCGCTGATCGGCCGCGCGACCGGTTTTCCCACGGTCATCGTTTTCGACGACGAGCGCGGCCGTCCCCTTTCGCGCGGCTCCCGCGCATCCGTGGCCCCGCGGGGCGTTTCCTCCCTGCCCTGCCGGAGCCAAGCGGCTCCGGCCCTTTCCTTCTCGCGCGTCCGCCCGTGCCGGCAAGCTCCCGGCGGTCGCGCTGCTGTGCGCCCTGCGTATCCCCGCAACCTCCTGCTGCATGTCGGCCCTCTCCGTCCGTATTCGCAAGAAATCACGGACGGACTTGCTCATGTGCAAAATCGATCTGCGGAAAGTGCAAATGCCTGAAGCGGACATCACCCGCGCTCAGCTTTTCGCCGCCGACCTGCTGCGCTTCGAGACGCGGGGCCCCGGCGACACGGCCAACGCCATGCGGCGCGTCGCGCAGCGTGCCGCGGTCCCGTTCTCCAAGCTCTGGGCTCTCCGCTACCGGCCGCCCAAGGCGGTCGCCTCTCACATCCTCTCGGCCCTGGAGGCGGCGCACGCCCGCGAGGTCGAGCGGCAACTCAGGAAGCTCGCCCATGACGCTGAGATCACCGCGCGCATCGCCGGCCCTTCGCACCCTGCTGTGGTCGCGGCTGAAGCTGTCCTGCGTGCGAGCGGGCGCGGCGCTGAAGGCGCGCATGCGGACGTGGCGGCGGCGGCTGCTCAGCCGGCTTCTGCCCGTCCGCCGCTGGTGAAGTGCCATCGCGACCTGCCGCTGTGGCGGGCCGCTGAACCGCGGCCGTGAGCCGCTTTGCAGGAGCAGGAAAATCAAGATGTCCGGTTCGGGTAGACGCAGCGACAAGAACGCCACGGCCTCCGCCGAGCAGAATCTCCTGAAGCCCGAGCTGACCCCGCCCCTTCCGGGTGGCGATCGGCGCCGCCTGGCTTCCCGAGAGGAGCCTGCCATGTCCCGAGACGAAGCTGCCATCGAGAGCGCGCTTCAGGCGAAGGGCCTGACCGCGCCTCGGCTCACGCCCGACGACATCGATGCCGCGATCGTCCGCGAGGACTATCACCGCTTCGACGGCACCACGGTGATCGTCTGCGCGCTCGTCCTGCGCAACGGCTTCGTCGTGATCGGTGAGGCGGCGAGCGCCAGCGCCCAGAACTTCGACGAGCAGATCGGCCGGCGGGTCGCCCGCGAGAAGGCCCGAGAGAAGATCTGGGCCCTCGAGGGCTACCTCCTGCGCGAACGCCTCTCGGCGCAGCAGGCCGCCTGATCATGGTGAGCGCCCTGCCCCTTCCCGAGCGCGGCCCGTTCAGCCCGGACGAGCAGCGCGTCGTCGACTACCTCGGCGCCACCCTGCCGGGCATCGGACCGAGCGAGGATCCGATCGGGCTGGTGCTCGCCCTGCTGAACGCGTCCCGCGAGGACCTGGCGCAGATGCGCGGCCTCGCCGCCCGGGCGGCCCACCATCACGGCCCGCTGCTATCGCCGGTCCCCGGCGCTGACCCGCGCCTGCCGCCGGGCCGACCACACCCCTGAAACGCGAACCGCCCGGCTCCCATCGGCGAAGGGGGAGCCAGGCGGTTTGAACTCGAAAGTTCTGGAGAGACCTATGGGAAGCACAAGTGCGCGCTCGGCGCAACCAAACTCATCTGCCAGTGCGCTTTTACGGTCCTATGCCGAGCGGATCGTCCGTCTGAACGAAGAGATCAGAGCACTTCGGGGCGATATCAAAGACATCAAGAATGAGGCCGGCGCGCAGGGCTACGATAAAAAGGCTCTGATGCTCGTCGTCGCTCGGATGATGGAGGACGAGACCGATCGAGCGGCTCGACAGGAAACGGCCGCCCTTGCCGATGTCTACCTTGCCAGCCTCGGCATGCTCGACGGAACCCCGCTCGGCGACGCCGCCCGTCGCCGCTTTGATCTAATCGACGATCCTGTCGACGACTCTCCCGCACAAGACCAGGATGAGGACCCGGACCGCCACGACGGTGGCGCGGAGGGTGCGAATCCTGATGACTCGCCGCCGCCGTCGCGAGTGATCAGCGAGGAAGCGATCGCAGCGGCCCGCGAGGAAGGCTCCGCCGCGGCGGAGGCCGGCGAGCGCGTGTTCGCGAATCCCTATGCCGCCGGCGATCCGTGCCGCGCCGCCTGGGACGAGGGCTGGTGTGTCCGCAAGGGCTCCGACGGCATGGAGATCCCTGAAGCCTTCCGCCGGAAGAAGAGGCCGGCGGCGGATGACGCGGGCGATGGAGCCTCCGCATGAGGCCCGTTCGCGAGATGACCCCGACCCGCATCGCGAGCGGTCGAGCCGCCGCAGAGGAGGCGAGCGCCGCCCAGCGCTTGCGCACGCAACTCGGACCACTGGTGGATGTGCGAGAGTCGAAGGATGCCGAGGAGCCGATCCTCGGTGTCCGGGTCCGTGCCGCCATCCTTGGGTGGCTGGCCGAGATCCATGCCGCCGACGACTTGGCTGCCGTCGGCGTAAAGCCCCGAAGCACGGCTCTGCTGTACGGACCGCCCGGCTGCGGCAAGACGACACTCGCGCATCATCTCGCCGCTCGCATCGGCGTGCCGCTGGTGATCGTCCAGGCCGAGCAACTCGTCGATGCTCACCTCGGCGGCACGGGCAGGAAGATTGCCGAGTTGTTCGACGGCCTCGCAAAGGTCGGCGCCCCGTGCGTCGTCCTCATGGACGAAATCGACGCGATCGGGTCCGAGCGCAGCGACGACAATCAGGCCTGCGCCCGCGAGATGAACGCAGCGCTGACCACGCTCCTGCAGAAGATCGAGGCGTTCGGCGGTCGCCTGATCGCGGCGACCAACCGCCACGACAAGCTCGACAGGGCGCTGTGGCGGCGCTTTGGCCTCCAAATCGACGTTGCGCTCCCCGGTGATGACGAGCGCTGGGCCATCTTGAAGCGGTATGGGCTGCCGTTCGACTTCGGCGATGAGACGATCGACGGGCTTGCAGAGATCACCCGAGGCGCGGCCCCGTCGCTCCTGCGCCAGACCATGGAAGGCATCAAGCGGACGCTGGTGCTCGGCGAGCGCCTGAAGCTGCCCGTGGACGATCCGGCCGCCGTGCTGCGCATCGTTATCGAGCATGCCCGCCCCCATCCCGATTACGAGCCGCCCCCGCTCTGGGCCGATCCTTCGCTTGCGCGGATGTTCGCTCCCGAGGCATGGCCTCCGACGCGCGAGGGCTGAGCCATGGCCCGTCGCCCTATCCTCCGCGAATCTGCCATTCAGGCAGCCGTCATCGCTCATTGGCGCGCCCTTGGCCTGCCCGAAACGCTTGTTGCTGCGATCCCGAATGCGGGCGCCCTTGGCCAAGCCGGACTGACGGCCGGCCTTTCCGATCTCCTAGTGCTCGGAGGTGCGATTCGAATCGGCTTCATCGAGCTCAAAACGGACCGGGGCGTCGAGAGCGAGCATCAGGCGCGGTTCCGCATCCGGTGCGAGCATCTCGGTATCCCATGTGTGGTCACGCATGGGCGCGATGAGCCAATCGCCGTGCTTGAGCGGTGGGGCGTGGTGCGCCCGCATATCGCGAGGGCAGCATGAGCGCGCGCTCCTCCCTCGACGACATGATCAGCTCGGCAATCGCCGATGCCTCGGGCGATCCCGCCCGCCTCCAGGACCTGACCGCCGCTCTGGTGTCGGGCCTCGGGCTCACCATCGCCATGTCGGCCGCCGGCGACCGGCTGCGCGTCGGCGTCATCTGCGAGGACATGGCCGTGCACGTCTACCGGCAGGCGGAGCGCCTGTCGGCCGTGGCTCGCATGGCGCGGGGGCGGGCATGAACGCGGCTGCCCCCCTCTCCGACTATCGCACATTCCTCGAGGCGAAGGTGTGCGTGGCCCATCGCGAGGGCTTCGATGTCGAGGACCGGGATGTTCACCCGATCCTCAAGCCGCACCAGCGCGCCATGGTGCGGTGGGCGGTCCGCGGCGGCCGGCGCGGGCTCTTCGCAAGCTTCGGGCTCGGCAAAACGCTGATCCAGATCGAGACGCTGCGCCTGGTGATGGAGAAGGTCGGCGCGCAGGCGCGGGCCCTCATCGTTGCGCCGCTCGGCGTCCGGCAGGAATTCTTCCGGGATGCGCAACTGCTCGGCCTGCAGATCCGCTTCGTGCGGACCTCGGCCGAGGTCGACGCGCCCGGGCTCTACCTCACGAATTACGAGAGCGTCCGGGACGGGAAACTGGATCCCGGCCTGTTCGATGCCGCCTCCCTCGACGAGGCTTCGTGCCTGCGCGGCTTCGGCGGGACGAAGACCTTCCGCGACTTCATGCGGCTGTTCGATGCCGATTCCGGCGCAGGACGGGTCGCATACCGCTTCGTTGCCACCGCCACCCCTTCCCCGAACGAGACGATCGAGTTGTTGGCCTATGCGGCCTTCCTCGGGGTCATGCAGGTCGGTGAGGCCAAGACCCGGTTCTTCAAGCGCAACAGCGAGAAGGCCGACGCCCTGACCCTGCATCCGCACAAGGAGCAGGAGTTCTGGCTGTGGGTCTCGAGCTGGGGGCTCATCGTCCAGAAGCCATCCGATCTCGGCTTCTCGGACGAGGGCTACAGCCTGCCGCCCCTGCAGGTGGTCTACCACGAGGTGCGGGCCGACCTGCGCGGCCGTGACACCGAGCGGGACGGACAGGGCGTCCTCCTGCGGGATGCCGCCCTCGGCGTGCAGAACGCGGCGCGGGAGAAGCGCGACACGCTGCCGGCTCGGATCGCCGCGATGAAGGCGATCCTCGATGCTGCGCCGGAGGATCACTTCATCCTCTGGCACGACCTCGAGGCCGAGCGGCTCGCCATCGAGCAGGCTGTTCCCGGGGTGGTGTCGATTTACGGCGCCCAGGACCTCGAAGAGCGCGAGCAGGCCATCGTCGACTTCTCGGACGGCCGCTTTCCCATGCTGGCCGCCAAGCCGGTGATCGCGGGCTCCGGCTGCAACTTCCAGCGTCACTGCCACAAGGCCGTGTTCCTGGGCATCGGCTTCAAGTTCAACGACTTCATCCAGGCGATCCACCGCATACAGCGGTTCCTGCAAGACAAGCCCGTCGAGATCCACATCATCTACGCGGAGACCGAGCGCGAGATCTTGCGGACATTGCAGCGTAAGTGGCGCCAGCACGAGGAAATGGTGGCGACCATGGGCGAGATCATCCGCAAATACGGCCTTTCCGAAGCAGCGATGGCTCAGGCTCTCGCGAAGTCGATCGGCTGCGAGCGCATCGAGAAGATCGGAGACGGCTATTCCCTGGTGAATGCCGACTGCGTCGAGGAAACCGCCGATATGCCGTCGGACAGCGTCGACCTCATCGTGACGTCGATCCCCTTCGGCACGCAATACGAGTATTCGCCGAGCTACAACGACTTCGGCCACACCGAGGATGACGCCCACTTCTGGGCGCAGATGGACTTCCTCATCCCGAACCTGTTCCGGGTGCTGCGGCCGGGACGGGTCGCTGCGATCCACGTGAAGGATCGGATCACACCCGGCGGGATCAACGGGCTCGGCTTCCAGACCGTCTCGCCGTTCTCCGACGATTGCGTCGCCCGCTTCCGCCAGCACGGCTTCGGCTTCCTTGCCCGCAAGACGATCGTCACGGACGTGGTGCGGGAGAACAACCAGACCTATCGCCTGGGCTGGACCGAGCAGTGCAAGGACGGCAGCCGGATGGGCGCCGGCATGCCGGAATACCTCCTGCTCTTCCGCAAGCCGCCGACCGATCGCTCGAATGGCTACGCCGACGTGCCGGTGGTGAAGGCGAAAAAGACCTGGGCCGGTGACGAGTGGCAGATCGGACCGGCGCCGGCCGGCCGGAACGAGGCGCCGAAGGGCTACTCGCGGGCCCGCTGGCAGGTCGACGCCCACGGCTTCCAGCGGTCAGGCGGCAACCGGCTGCTGCGACCTGAGGAGCTTCAGGGCTTTGCGGCCGACCAGGTCTTCAAGGTTTGGCGGGAGCACTCGCTCTCCAACGTCTACGACTTCGAGCACCACGTGATGATCGGTGAGAGCCTGGAGGCGCGCGGCTGCCTGCCGCCGACCTTCATGCTGCTCCCGCCGCATTCCTGGCACCCCGACGTGTGGACGGATGTCACCCGCATGCTCACCCTGAACGGGCAGCAGCATGCGAAGGGCAGAGAACTCCATGTCTGCCCGCTGCAGTTCGACATCGTCGATCGGGCGATCGAACAGTTCTCGATGCCCGGGGAGACCGTGCTCGACCCCTTCGGCGGTCTGATGACGGTGCCGATGCGGGCGGTCCGCCTGAAGCGGCGGGCGATCGGCATCGAGCTTTCGGCCGCCTACTTCCTCGACGGCTGCACCTACGTGGAGGCCGCCGCGCGCGCAATGGCGACCCCCGACCTGTTCGCATTGCTGCAGGCCTCTCCGGCCGTCGAGTTGCAGGCCGCGGAGTAGGTCAATGCAAGAAGGCCTATTCGACATAGAGCGCTTGGCGCGGGCCGCGGCCAGCAATCCGGTCGGCAGTACCGTCGACGTGCTCGGCTTCAGGGTCCGGGAGGTCCGGTCGTGAGCCTTGAGGCCGAGAAGTGGGCTCGTGCCCTCAAGGTCGGGAACAGCACCGTCAAGGCGGTGCTTTGCGCGCTCGCCTGGTACGCGGACCGGAAGGGCGTTTGCTGGCCCTCGCAGGAGGCGCTTGCCGAGGAGACCGAGTTCACAGTCCGTGCCGTACGGACCGCGATCCAGCGACTTGAGGAGATGAACCTCCTCTCACGCGAGAAGCGTCATCGGGCCGACGGCAGCCGGCAGTCCGACTTGATCCGCCTGAACATGCTCCCCGCCACCAACCGGAACGACGTTCCCCTTGGTGGCAACCAACCGGAACCAGGTTCCAACCAACCGGAACGTCATTCCAACCAACCGGAACCACGTTCCGGGCTCGTTACACTTGAACCCCCACAGAACCCCCATTGGAACCCCCAGCCCATTGGCTCTGAGGGTCGTTCGGAATCCGGGGTCGAAGACGCGCCGCCCTCGCGAAAGCGCAACCCGCTCCGAGAACAGCTTCGCTCGGAAGGCGTGGACAGGATCTGCGCGATCACCGGTCGAAGCGCACATTCCGCGCTCGGCTTCATCGGCAGCGCCATGCGGCTCGCCCGTGACGATGCCAGGGTCGTTCTCGACCTCATCCGCGAGGCTGACGAGCGAGAAATCATCGATCCGACCAATTGGATCGAATCTCAGCTCAAGCGTCGGCTCAACCACGGCAACGACCCCCCGCCCAGACCGGGCGGTGGGCAGCGTCCCACGGGGCAGGCGGCCCGCTCCGCCGAAATCCGCAGGTTGATGATGGAGCGTGAGAATGGGCAGGGAGATCACCACAACGACCGCGCCTCGGACGCTCAGCCTTCGGGAAGCCGAGGCGAAGATCGAGGCCTTCCATGGGTCGCTGGAGGCGCATCCCAGCCATCCGACGCGCTTCTGCGTGCGGCACAGCCAAGCTCCTACGATCGACGAGAGGCGGCAGCTTGGCGCCGTTCTCGACCGTCTCGAGCAGCGTCTTGAGCCCTGCCGCGACAATCTCGCGATCGAGGCGCTGGTCAGCCAGTTCCTGATCGGCTTCGAGCACGGGAAGGGCGCGAGCGACCTGAACACGGCCTCGCTGAACGAGCGCTACGTGAAGGCTCTGCACGGCCTGCCCCTCGGAGCCATCGCCGCGGCGATCGCGCGCTACGACAGCGCGAAGACGCTGCTGCCCTGGAACTGCTCGTTCCGCCCGAACCCGGCGGAGTTCACCGCCGAGGTGCGCGAAGGGCTGATCCCGATCCGGACACGCCTGCTCCGCGTCCGGCGCGTGCTCGATGCCGAGGTCTACGAGCCGCCGAGCGAGGCGGACCGGGCGAAGGTCGATGCGGAGATGAAGCGCTTCATCGAGCAGCGCCACGCCTTCGACGTGGAGCGTGCCCAGGCCGAGCCGACCGCGGCCGAGGTCGAGCTCGCTCGCCGGGGCGAGACCGCAAAGGCCGCGGCAGAGCTGCGCGAGGCGGCCGACCCGCAGACGATCGGGCGGCTGATGGCGAACCTCGATGCCAAGAGGGTCCGGCGCACGGAAAGGGCGCCGGCATGAGCGCCGCCCTCGCCCTCACCGAGCCGCAGGCGCTCGTCGCCTCCTGGTATGCTGGCGTGCGCTCGCTCGACCCGGAGCGCGTGCCGGCCCCGGGTATTCTCTGGCGCGAGCCCGGGCCGGCCGGTCGGTTCGGCGTCTGGGCCGGCGTCCACGCCATGATGGTGCGCTTCCTCGATCAGTGGGGCGAGGACGCCGCTCGTCTCGGCTGGTCGACGGAATCGCTCTTCGGCGTGCACCGGCTCGCCGGCGCCCTCCGTCCGGACAGCACGGGCGCACTCGTCACCCTCTACCCGCGCCGCTGCATCACGATCTGCGAGCGGGAGATCCACCTCGAACGTCGTGGCGTCGTCCTCGTCGCCCGCGGCCTGACCAATCCCGCCGAGAGCATCCCGCTCTGGCAATTCGGGCGCAATCTGCCCGCCGCGTAGCCACGACGCAGGGAGTTCAAGCGTAGCGTGTTGATGTTGGACCCCGGGCAGGTCCAAGGGCCGGATCCTCCCCGAACACCCTGGACGGACGCGGACACGGAGCGGTGGCTCATCACGCCCATGCGTATCCTGCGGGTCGATGGCGTCATCGCCGGGCCCGGCAACACGCTGGTGCCGATGATGGGCGCGCAGACCCCGCAGGCAACCTTCGATATCATCGCCTTCGCGCGCACCGTCCTCGGCAAGGGGACGCCTGAACTGCTGGCGGTGATGACGTGGGCCCGCATCGTCTCTGCTAACGGCCACGCCGATTCATCTATTGCCGAATGGTGCAAGCTCTACGGTTGGAAGGAACGCACCTTCCATCGGCGGCGCCGGCGCGGCATCGCGAAGATCACTGCGGCCAAGAATACGGTGGGATGACGCGGCGTCGCGGGGTGATCAAATTTTCTTGACAGTGTCAGCGCTGGCGTCGGACCCGCGAATACAGCCCGGCAAGCAGTCCGGGTCCCATGAGGGCACCACCGTGACCGCGTCGGCCATCAAGACCGCCACCACCTCCAAGAAGATCAGCGCCTCGGCCGAGCGTCGCCGCCGCGCCGAACGCACCCTTGCCCGCACCGCGCGGGATCGCAACGTCGTCGTCGGCCGCCGCGTGGTGCCGAACCCCTACAATCCGAACGAGCGGATGACCGTCCAGGTGAACCGCAACGTCGACCTGCTCGCCGCCGAGCGCGCGGCCGGGCGACTGGACGAGGCGCATTACCTGGTCGGCCGGATGTGCCAGGCGGTGTGGGAGCGCCAGGCCGGCGCCCGTCTCGGCTCCGGCGGCTGGAACCAGGGCGGCTCGCGAGACCAGACCATCGCGCACGAGCTGCAGATCATCTACGCAATCGAGGATGCCGCGAAGGCGGAGGCCTTCAACGAGACCGTGGCGCGGGCGATCGGCTGGACCGGCGTCCGCCTCCTCAAGCGCTTCCTGATCGAGGGCGCGACGTTCGAGGGGTATGCCGGTCTCGGCGCGAGCGATCGCATGGTCGGCAAGGTCGCGTACCGCTTCCGGATGCTGCTCGAGGACCTGACCGAAGCGCTGCACACCGCCACCGGCTCCGAGGGGCAGCGGATCTGCGCCTGGCGGGAGACGTGAGCACGGCGGCTCCCCGCTGCGTGCATTACGTCGGGTTCCGCGACGACCGGTATCTCAGCGCCTTCCGAGTGTTCGGCGGCCCGCGCTTCATCCATCGGCGCTGGGATGCGCGGGCTCGCCGTGAAATCGGGCCGGATGACGTGGTGATCTTTGCCGAGGGCGACGAGCACCAGCCGGTCGCCCGGTTCAACGGCAACGACCTGGATGAGACCGAGCCAGATCCGGCTTGACCCCGCGGGCAAAACACTGCATCTCGTCAGCGTCCCGAGACGTCCGCCCGCTGCCCCACAGGCCGCGGGCGTTCTCGTTTTCGGGACCCTCCCCCCAGGTCGCCGCTCCTGCCTTGCCGGCAGGTGCAGGACGAGCGCGGCGGCCGCCCCTCCCCAGAACCGTTCCGATGCTGTGCCGGCGAGGCATCGGGTAAGCGCATCCCGCTTGAGCGATCGGGGATGCGCGAGGTGATCGGATCGCTCCTCCCGGCCGGCCGCTAACCGTTTGCCGCCGCCGGGCCAGATCCCCGCCCGAACCCGCTTCCCAGCGTCGGCGTTTCGCTCCTGACGCGGCCGGGCTTTTCTGCGATGATCGGACCCCGATGAGCGCTCACGCCACCGTCACGGCGATCGAGCAGGAGGCCGAGGCCTTCTGCCGCCGGCGCTATCGGGACCAGGCCGAATACCTCGAAGCCAAGGACGCGCATTGCAAGCGCATCCGCGCGCTGGTGCGCCAGCTCCGCCGGCAGATCGGGATCCCCGAGTTGCTGAGCCTGGGCACCGGGCGTCGGAGCTACGGCGGCCGCTCCTTCTCGGTCGAGTTGCGCATGGGGCGCGGCACCCGG
>NZ_BPQV01000019.1 GCF_022179465.1 Methylobacterium organophilum | reverse complement strand
ATCCGTGAAGGCGGCCGAACCGTCGGTGCCGGCGTCGTCGCCGCCATCAACGACTGAGCGTTCACGCCGGGCGCGCCGCTTCGCCGGCCGCCTTTTCGTGGAGATTGTCGCAGGGCCGGCCTCGTGCCGGCCCTGTTCGCGTTCGGCGCCCCTTGCATCCGGCTCCGCCTTGCGGCATGAGGCGAGCCGCGCCGCGGCGCCCGTAGGAGTGTAGCTCAACTGGTCAGAGCACCGGTCTCCAAAACCGGGGGTTGGGGGTTCGAGTCCCTCCACTCCTGCCAGCGGGCAGGAGGGTCTGAGCGCTCTTCGCCGAAGCGGTTTCCAGGACGGTCTCCGGTTCGGCATCGAAGGGCGCGTCTTCTCGCGAAGAGCCGGCGACGGTTTCCCGAGCCCATCGACAAGCCGGGACTCTTGCGCTAGAGCGGGCGCACTCCGAGATCGTTAGCGTGTGTCGGTGCGGGCGTTGTTCACGGCCCCTCGCATCGCGTCCGCGATTTTCTCGGTACGTATCCGGTTGTTTGAAGCGCCATGGCATCGAACGAAGCGACGAAGAAGGTGGACCCGGCGCGCGCGCCCGCGCGTGGAACGGCGGCCCCCGCCCCGCAGCGGCCTGCCGCTCCGGCCCGCCCCGCGCCCAAGCGCGCGAGCCCGCTGGAGTTCCTGGCCCAGGTGCGCGACGAGGGCCGCAAGGTCACGTGGCCGACCCGCAAGGAGACCACGGTGACCACGATCATGGTCTTCGTCATGGTCGTGCTGGCCAGCACCTTCTTCACGGTCGTGGACCAGGTGCTGCGCTTCGTCGTCGGCCTGATCCTCGGCATCGGCGCCTGAGGCGGCTGGCGGTCATTTAGGAGTTGAACGGAACCGTGTCGAAGCGCTGGTACATCGTCCACGCCTACTCGAATTTCGAGAACAAGGTCGCGCAGTCCATCAAGGACCAGGCGGCCCAGCGCGGGCTGACGGACCTGTTCGACGAGGTCATGGTCCCGACCGAGAAGGTCACCGAGGTGCGCCGCGGCCGCAAGGTCGATGCCGAGCGCAAGTTCTTCCCGGGCTACGTGCTCGTGAAGTGCGACCTGACCGACGAGGTCTACCACCTCATCAAGAACACCCCGAAGGTGACCGGCTTCCTGGGCGCCGACAAGTCGAAGCCCGTGCCGATCCCGGATGCCGAGGCCGAGCGCATCAAGGGCCAGGTGCAGGAGGGCGCCGAGCGCCCGAAGCAGTCCGTCTCCTTCGAGATCGGCGAGACCGTGCGCGTCGCGGACGGCCCCTTCGCCTCCTTCAACGGCACCGTCGAGGAGATCGACGAGGCCCGCTCCCGCCTCAAGGTGGCGGTGTCGATCTTCGGCCGCGCCACCCCGGTCGAGCTCGAATACGGCCAGGTCGAGAAGGCCTGATCTTTTTTTGCCGAAGGAAGTCAGTCAGCACTGACATACTTCTGACGGAAGATTTCTCGGTCGCATGGCGACCTGGAAACGGCGGCGCTTTCTGAAAGGGCCGCCAACACCCCGCGGGAGATCCGCCCGGCTTCGCCTCCGGGATCCACGGATCGCACCGCGACCTGCAACCGTCCGCTTCGTGCCCGGGCCTAGGCAGCCCGGCGGCGGACTTTCTTTGGGAGCAGTCCCATGGCGAAGAAGATCACGGGCTACGTGAAGCTTCAGGTCCCGGCCGGCGCCGCCAATCCGTCGCCGCCGATCGGTCCCGCGCTCGGTCAGCGCGGCCTCAACATCATGGAATTCTGCAAGGCCTTCAACGCGAAGACCGCGCAGATGGAGAAGGGCACCCCGATCCCGGTGATCATCACCGCGTATCAGGACCGGTCCTTCACCTTCGAGATGAAGCAGCCCCCGGTCACCTTCTTCCTGAAGAAGGCGGCCGGCCTGAAGCTCGGCAAGAAGCCGGCCTCCGGCTCCAAGACCCCGGGCAAGGGCCCGACCGTCGGCAAGGTCTCCGAGGCCCAGCTGCGCGAGATCGCCGAGAAGAAGATGCCCGACCTCAACTGCGACAACGTCGAGTCGGCCGTCGCCATGATCCGCGGTTCCGCCCGGGCCATGGGCCTGGAAGTCACGGCGTAAGGAGGGCGACATGGCACGCGAAGGAAAGCGCATCCGCGCCGCCCGCGAGGGCATCGAGGCGACCAAGCTCTACGCCATCGACGAGGCGATCAAGCTCGTGAAGGCGAAGGCTTCGGCCAAGTTCGACGAGACCGTCGAGATCTCGATGAATCTCGGCGTCGATCCGCGTCACGCCGACCAGATGGTCCGCGGCGTCTGCAACCTGCCGAACGGCTCCGGCCGCACGGTCCGCGTGGCGGTCTTCGCCCGCGGCGCCAAGGCGGACGACGCCAAGGCGGCGGGTGCCGACATCGTCGGCGCCGAGGATCTCCTCGAGATCGTCCAGGGCGGCAAGATCGAGTTCGATCGCTGCATCGCGACCCCGGACCTGATGCCGCTGGTCGGCCGTCTCGGCAAGGTGCTGGGCCCGCGCGGCCTGATGCCGAACCCGAAGGTCGGCACCGTCACCATGGACGTGAAGGGCGCCGTCGCCGCCGCCAAGGGCGGCGCGGTGGAGTTCCGCGTCGAGAAGGCGGGCATCATCCATGCCGGCGTCGGCAAGGTGTCCTTCGACGAGCAGAAGCTCGTGGAGAACATCAAGGCCTTCGCCGACGCGGTCGCCAAGGCGAAGCCCGCCGGCGCCAAGGGCACCTACATCCAGCGCATCGCCGTCACCTCGACGATGGGCCCGGGCGTGAAGGTCGAGCCCTCGACCGTCCTCACCGCCTGATCGGAGCGATCCGAAACATCCAGGAAACGCCCGGTCCCGCGGCCGGGCGTTTTCATGTGGGGGGCTCGGAGGCCCCCTCCCCCCGCCGCACCGCCGCCAGCACGAAGACGCGGATGGCGGAGGACAGGTTCTGCTCCCCCCGTTCCGCGTCGATCGCCCCGATCAGCGCCTGCACGGAGCTGCCCCGCCCGCGGGCGATGGCCTGCAGCGCCGCCCAGAACGGCTCTTCCAGCGACACGCTGGTGCGATGCCCGGCGATCATCACCGAGCGCTTCAGGATGCCGACGCTCATGGGCGGGTCAAGGGGGCCGGAGCCGGCCTCACTCGCCCTCCGGCCGCTCCAGCCGGTGGCCCTCGTGGCGGTCGGTCTCGAGGCGCTTGCGCTTCTCCTGAAGGGTCTTGGCCTTCTTCGGCCGGCCGAAGGCGACGCGGTTCTCCGCGGCCTTGGCCTCCTTCTCGGCGCGCTCCCGGTCCTTGCGCACCTGCCGCAGGTTGATGATCTCGCCCATCGCCCCCTCCCTCCGCCGCCCGGGCCGTGACGGCCCGGGGGCGAACGAGAATGCTATCACTCGGCGCTCGGCGCCAGCATGGTCTCGGGTCGCACCACGCGCTCGAACTCGGCCTCCGTCACGTAGCCGAGGCGCAGCGCCTCCTCCTTGAGGGTGGTGCCGTTCTTGTGCGCGGTCTTGGCGATCTCGGCGGCCTTGTCGTAGCCGATCGAGGGGGCGAGCGCCGTCACCAGCATGAGCGAGCGGTTCATCAGCTCGGCGATCTTGTCGGTGTTGGCCTTGATGCCGACGACGCAATTGTCGGTGAAGCTCACCGCCGCATCCGCCAGCAGGCGGATCGATTGCAGCACCGCGTTGGCGATCACCGGCTTGAACACGTTGAGCTCGAAATGGCCCTGGCTGCCGGCGAAGCTCACCGTGGTGCCGTTGCCGATCACCTGGGCGCAGACCATGGTCAGCGCCTCGCACTGGGTCGGGTTGACCTTGCCCGGCATGATCGAGGAGCCGGGCTCGTTCTCCGGCAGGGACAATTCGCCGAGGCCGGAGCGCGGGCCGGAGCCGAGCAGGCGGATGTCCTGCGCGATCTTGAACAGGCCGGAGGCCAGCGCCGTCAGCGCCCCCTGCGTGAAGACCAGGGCATCGTGGGTGGCGAGCGCCTCGAACTTGTTCTCGGCGGAGGTGAAGGGCAGCCCGGTCAGCTCGGCGACCTTGGCGGCGAAGCGGTCGGCGAATTCCGGATGGGCGTTGAGGCCCGTGCCGACGGCGGTGCCGCCCTGGGCCAGGGCCAGGACGCCCGGCAGGGTCGCGGCGACGCGGGCGCCGCCCAGCGCCACCTGGGCGACGTAGCCGGAGAATTCCTGGCCCAGCGAGACCGGGGTCGCGTCCTGGAGATGGGTGCGGCCGATCTTCACGATGCCGCCGAACTCCTTGGCCTTGGCGTCGAGGGCGTCGTGCAGATGGGTCAGGGCCGGCATCAGCCGGTTCTGGATCTCCATGGCCACCGCGATGTGCATGGCGGTGGGGAAGGTGTCGTTGGAGGACTGGCCGCGGTTGCAATGGTCGTTCGGGTGCACCGGCGCCTTGCCGCCGCGCTTGCCGCCGAGCCGCTCGTTGGCGAGGCTCGCGATCACCTCGTTGGCGTTCATGTTGGACTGGGTGCCCGAGCCCGTCTGCCAGACCACGAGGGGGAACTCGTCGTCGAACGCGCCGGCGGCGACCTGGGCGGCGGAGGCGGCGATGGCATCGGCGATCTTGGGATCGAGGCCGCCGAGATCCTTGTTCACCAGGGCGGCGGCCTGCTTCACGATGCCCAGGGCGTGCACGATCGGCGCCGGCTGCTTCTCCACCCCGATCTTGAAGTTCTGGATCGAGCGCTGCGTCTGCGCCCCCCAGTAGCGGTGGGCGGGCACCTCGATCGGACCGAAGGTATCGGATTCGGTTCGGGTCTCGGTCCCGGCTTGCGCGGTGAGCGGCGACATCGTGGCCTCTTCGTGGCTGGCGTTGCGGCCCCTACTTACCGAAGAGGCGGGGCGAGCGCGATGCCGCCGCTGACAGGCGGACGCCACTGTCCGCGCCGTATGCGCAAGGAATGCGATGCCGGAAACTGTGCTGGCCGGGGCGCGGGGCGATGGGCCGCCCGCGGCGCCGCTCTTCCGCCCCCGGGTCCCGCCGCCGCTCACCAGGCCCCTGGGCCTGTTCGCCTTCCTCAAGGCGGTGCGCGCCAACCCGGTCGCGACCTGGACGCAGGCGCATTTCCGCGAGCCGGTGGTCGCGGCCGAGGGCGCCATGGGCCGGCTCACCGTGGTCAGCGACCCGGCCTTGGTGCGCTACCTCTTCGTCGAGAACGCGAAGAACTACCGCAAGGACGATCTCCAGCGCCGGGTGCTGGCGCCGGGCCTCGGCAACGGCCTGCTCACGGCGGAGGGGGAGGAATGGCGGCTCCAGCGCCGCACCCTCGCGCCGATCTTCTCCGCCCGCCATGTTGGCGGCTTCGTCGCGGCGATGGATGCCGCGGGCGCCCGTGTCGCCAAGCGGCTGGTGCGGCGGGACGGGGCCGCCGTGGACATCGTCGCGGAGATGACCCGCGTCACCCTCGACGTGCTGGAGCGGACCATCTTCACCCACGGCCTGCCGCGGGATCCCGACGCCCTGGGCCGCGCCATCACCCGCTTTCTCGAATCGGTCGGGCCGATCGATCCCCTCGACGTGTTCGGCGTGCCCGGCTTCGTGCCGCGGCTCGGCCGCCTGCGGGCACGCCCCGCCATGCGCTTCTTCGCGGAGGTGGTGGACGAGCTGATCGAGCGGCGCCGGGCCCTGATGGCCGCCGGCGCGGCGCCGGAGGACCTGCTGACCCTCCTGCTCGCCGCCCAGGATCCCGAGACGGGCCAGGGCCTGAGCGACCTGGAGGTGAAGGCCAACATCGTCACCTTCATCGCCGCCGGCCACGAGACCACGGCCAATGCGCTGACCTGGGCGCTCTACTGCGTGTCGCAGGATACGGGCGTGCGCGACCGCCTCGAGGCGGAGGCCGATGCGGCCGCGGACGCGGAAGGCCGGCTCGCCCTCGAGCGGTTGCCCTATGCCCGGGCGGTGATGGAGGAGACCATGCGCCTCTTCCCGCCGGTGCCCTTCATGAGCCGGCAGGCGATCCGCGAGGACCGGCTCGGCCGCATCAAGATCCCGCGGGGCTCGACCGTCATCGTCGCGCCCTACGTGCTGCACCGCCACCAGACGCTCTGGGACGAGCCCGACGCCTTCGATCCGGAGCGCTTCTCGGGGGCGCGGCGCGAGGCGATCCCGCGCTACGCCTACCTGCCCTTCGGGGCGGGGCCGCGGGTCTGCATCGGACAGAGCTTCTCGCTGCAGGAATCGACGCTGGTTCTGGCGCATGTGGTGCGCGCGGTCCGGCTCGGCCTGCCCGCGCGGCACCCGCCGGTCACCCCGCTCCACCGGGTGACGTTGCGCCCCGAGAGCGGCCTGCGCCTGCGGGTGGAGCGGCGCTGACGGTACGCATCTTCCGCCGAAGGGCGACCTTCGGCGGATCGGCTCGGATCGCGACTCAGCTCTTCTTGCGGAAGGCGTCGAGGCTCACGACCTCGGCGCTGCCTTCCTTGGTCTCGCCCTTGGCCGCGGCCGGCTTGTCCTTGGCGGGCTTGTCGGCGCCCTTGTCCTCGGCGACGGCCGCCTCCGGCTTGGCCGGCAGGGCGGGCACGATCTTCGCGGCATTCGGCAGGGCGGTGAGCGTGCCGCCCTTGGGGGAGACCTCGGCCGGCTCGGAGGCCGCGCCGCGGGGGCCCGGCTTGGTCGAGGGCGCCGCCTCCTCCTCCGCTTCCTCGCCGGCTTCGTTCTGGTCGAACTTCAGGCCGAACTGGACGGAGGGATCGAAGAAGCCGGACAGGGCATCGAACGGGATCAGCAGCCGCTCCGGCACGCCGGAGAAGGACAGCCCCACCTCGAAGGCGTGCTCGGTGACGCCGAGATCCCAGAACTGATGCTGCAGGACGATCGTCATGTCCTGCGGGTACTTCTCGCGCAGGCGCTGCGACATGCGCACGCCCGGCGCCTCGGTGCGGAACGAGATGTAGAAGTGGTGCTCTCCCGAGAGCCCGTCGCGGGCCGCATCGCTCAGGACCTTGCGCACGACGCCGCGCAGGGCGTCCTGCACCAGGAGGTCGTACCGGATGAGGTCTTCTGCCATCGGCGCTCGCTCTGCCCGGGCCCTGCCGGACACGGGGCACGTCGGGCCATGGAAAATCAAGTGGAGGTTTCTGTTGCCAGGTACCTCCGAACCCCGCCTATGCGGTGCTACCCGCTAGGACTTTAGATCGGTTTTTGGCACCGCTTACGCGGCGACAGCCACCGGAGCAAAGTTGTCGTTGGCAACTATTGCATTGGCCCGATAACGGCGGAACCATGCCGAGCGAAAGCTCAACCTTTACGCCCTCGTCGATCCTATTTCGCCCCCGCCGGAACCCATGTCGCGCCTTGCGGCCTTCCGTCATGGGTTCGGGTGGAGGCGCCGGGTACCGCCCCCGGGTCCGATAGGTTTATTGCGAAGAACGTTTATCGCCATAGCCGGTCTCGCGACCGGCCAGGGGAATATAGAGGGACCGAGGGCGGTTTTGAAGAGCGATCCGCGCTTCCCCCCGTTCGGCGACGCGGCTGTGGCCGGGATGCATCCGGCCGGCCCTGCGATCGGGGCCGCGCCCTCGCGTCTCGTCTGGTTCGGCCGCATCGTCCTCGTCGTCCTGCAGCCGGTCCTCTACCTCGTCATCGCCACCCTGTCCGCGATCCTGCTGGTGCGGGTGGCCGGCGACCTGCGCCTCGGGATCAACCCCCTCCTGCCCCAGGCGCAGCGGCCGCTCCTGCCGCTCGCGGAGGTCAATGCCCGGGCACTCGCCGTCGACATCCTGCGCCAGCTCGGCCTGGCGCTGATGGTGGTCGCCGCCGCGCGCTGGCGCGACGGGCCGGCCTGGCGGGTGCGGCTCGGGCTGGCCAGACCCGCGGCGGCGCGCCGGGGCCTCAAGCGGCTCTGGCTGCTCTTCTTCCTCTGGCCCGCGCTCCACATCGCCTGGGTCAGCGGCGCGTCGGAGGCCCTGCACGTGCCCTTCGCCCGCGGGGTGCATCTCTCTCCTTATATGAGCCGGACCATGCTGGTGCTGTGGCTCGCCTATGTCGGGCTGCTGGCGCCGCTCGGCGAGGAACTGCTCCTGCGCGGGGCCACCTTCGCCCGGGCCGGCGACGTGATGCGCCCGGCCGGCGCGATCGTGACCACGGCCCTCCTGTTCTGCGTGGCCCATGTCTCCGAGCTCGGCTTCGCCCGGCCGATCACGCTCTTGCCCCTCGCCCTGGTGCTCGGCTGGCTGCGCTGGCGCACCGGGCGGCTCTGGCCCTGCATCCTGCTCCATGGCTGGAGCAACCTCGCCCTCGTCGCCTACCTGCTCTGGCCGGCGCACTGATTCACCCTGGGGCGATCCGCCTGTTGGCGCCCGGTGCGGCGCGCTTCCGGTGGGCGGCCCGGCTGCCTATGCTGCCCGTCCCTCTCCGACGTGGCGCCATGCAACCCTATCTCGACCTGCTCGACCGCATCCTGACGCAGGGCGTCCGCAAGGACGACCGCACCGGCACGGGCACCCTGTCGGTGTTCGGCCACCAGATGCGCTTCGATCTCGGCGCGGGCTTCCCCCTCGTCACCACCAAGCAGCTCCACCTGCGCTCGATCATCCACGAGCTGCTCTGGTTCCTCCAGGGCGACACCAACGTGCGCGCCCTCCAGGCCAACGGCGTGACGATCTGGGACGAATGGGCGGATGCGGAGGGCGATCTCGGCCCGGTCTACGGCAAGCAGTGGCGCAGCTGGGAGAAGCCGGGCGGGGGCACCGTCGACCAGATCGCCGAGGTGGTGGAGCAGATCCGCCGCAACCCGGATTCCCGCCGCCTGATCGTCTCGGCCTGGAACCCAGCCGATCTCGACCGCATGGCGCTGGCCCCCTGCCATTGCCTGTTCCAGTTCTACGTGGCCGAGGGGCGGCTCTCCTGCCAGCTCTACCAGCGCTCTGCCGACGCCTTCCTCGGCGTGCCCTTCAACATCGCGAGCTACGCGCTGCTGACCGCCATGGTCGCGCAGGTGACCGGGCTGCGGCCGGGCGATTTCGTCCACAGCTTCGGCGACGCGCATCTCTACGTGAACCACCTGGATCAGGCCCGCCTCCAGCTCACCCGGACGCCGCGGCCTCTGCCCCGCCTGCGCCTGAACCCGGCGGTGCGCTCGCTCTTCGACTTCACCTACGAGGACATTGCCATCGAGGATTACGATCCCCATCCGGCGATTCGCGCGGCGGTGGCCGTCTGATGGCGCCCCGCATCACCCTCGTCGTCGCCGTCGCGCGGAACGGCGTGATCGGCCGCGACAACGGCCTGGTCTGGCGCCTGCGCAGCGACCTGCAGCGCTTCAAGGCGCTCACCATGGGCAAGCCGCTGCTGATGGGCCGCAAGACCTGGGACTCCATCGGCCGGCCCCTGCCGGGCCGGCGCACCCTGGTGCTGACCCGCGACAAAGGCTTTGCCGCCGAGGGGGCGGAGGTGGTGCATGGCTGGGACGAGGCCCTGGAGGCCGCGCGGGCGCCGGAGCTGATGGTGGTGGGCGGCGCGGAGATCTACCGCCTCGCCCTCCCCCGGGCGGCCCTGATCCACCTCACCGAGGTCGACGCGGCGCCGGAGGGCGACGTGCTCTTCCCGGATTTCGACCGCGGCGCCTTTCGCGAGACCCGGCGCGAGGCGCATGCGCCGGGCCCCCATGACGAGCACGCCTTCCATTTCGTCGATCTGGAGCGGGTGGCGTGAGCCGGGCGGCCCCGCCGGGGCCCCTGCGCGGAGATTGCGCAGAGCGTGACCGTTGCGGTTGGCGGCGGGAAGCACCACTTGGCAGCCTTGACAGGACGGGGTGGCGCCACTCAGGTGCGGACGGCTCGGAGCCCCGCGCCTAAGCGGTTTTCGGTCCAACGAAAATCCCGGCCGGCCGAAGGGCGTGTCGGGAAGGGGTGGGGCGCCTCGCGCGTTAGCCCGGCGGAGCAGGAGAACACGTCGAGCATGCCTTGGAGCAATCAGAGCGGCGGTGGCGGCGGGGGGGGACCCTGGGGCCGTCCCGGCGGCGGCAATGGCGGCGGCCCCTGGGGCGGGGGCGGCGGCGGCAAGACGCCTCCCGATCTCGAAGATCTGCTCCGGCGCGGTCAGGACCGCCTGCGCGGCATCTTCCCCAATGGCGGCGGCGGCCGCGGCGGCCTCGGCAGCGGCAAGGGCCTCGTGCTCGTGGCCGGCCTGCTGGTGGGCGGTTGGCTGCTCACCGGCTTCTACACGGTGAAGCCGAACGAGGTCGGCATCAACACCATCTTCGGCCGCTATACCGGCCAGAGCGGTGAGGGCCTGCGCTACAACTTCCCGGCCCCGATCGGCGGCGTGGTCAAGCCGAATGTCGGCCAGGTCAACTCGATCCAGATCGGCTACCGGGCCTCGGGCGCGACGCGCACCGTCGACAAGCCCGAGGAGAGCCTGATCCTCACCGGCGACGAGAACATCGTCGACCTCGATTTCGAGGTGCAGTGGCGCGTCAACCCGCTCAAGGCGGAGGACTACGTCTTCAACCTCGAGAATCCGGAGGGGACGATCAAGGCCATCGCCGAGAGCGCGATGCGCGAGGTGATCGGCCGGCGCAACATCCAGGCGATCCTCACCAACGAGCAGTCGAGCATCACCCAGGAGGTCAAGGAGATCATCCAGGCCGCCCTCGACGAGTACGGCGCCGGCGTGCGCATCGAGGTGGTGCAGCTCACCAGCGTGAACCCGCCCCCCGAGGTGCGCCCCGCCTTCATCGACGTGAACGCCGCCCAGCAGGACGCCCAGCGCGCCCGCAACGAGGCGGAGACCTATGCGAGCCGCGAGGTGCCCCAGGCCCGTGGCCGCGCCTCGCAGATCCTGCAGGCGGCCGAGGCCTACCGGGCCCAGGCCACCGCCGAGGCGACCGGCCAGGCCGCCCGCTTCGATCAGGTCTACGAGACCTACAAGGCCGCGCCGCAGATCATCCGCGAGCGCATCTTCCTGGAGACGATGGAGAAGGTGCTCGGCTCCGTGAACAAGGTGATCATCGACCAGGGCGGGGCCGCCGGCGCGGCGGGCGCCGCGGCGGGCGTGCTGCCGGTGCTTCCGCTGACCGACCACCCGGGCCGTGCCGCGGGCACGCCGAGCGCGGGAGCCGGCCGATGAACAATCCCGTGCTCCGCACCGGCCTGATCATCGTCGCCGCGGCGATCGTGGTCGGCCTCTACGCCTCGCTCTTCACCGTGGGGCAGATGCAGCAGGCCCTGGTACTCCAGCTCGGGCGCGTGCGCTCGGTGCTGAACCAGACCGGCGAGAACAAGCCGGGCCTGTATTTCAAGGTGCCCTTCGTCGACAACGTGGTCATCTACGACAAGCGCGTGCTCGACCTCGACCTGCCGGTGCAGACGCTGCTCACCGCCGACCGCCAGAACCTGGAGGTCGACGCCTTCGCCCGCTACCGCATCGTCGATCCGCTGCGCTTCTACCAGTCGGTCGGCACCATCGGGCTCGCCAACCAGCGCCTGGCGAGCTTCACCAACTCGTCCCTGCGCAACGTGCTCGCCCGCTCGAGCCGCGACGCCATCGTGCGGACCGACCGCGCCGATCTCATGAACGAGATCCAGGAGGACGTGAACCAGCGCGCCAAGGAGCTCGGGGTTCAGATCGTCGACCTGCGCATGACCCGCGTCGACCTGCCGGCCAAGAACTCCTCGGCCGTCTACGACCGCATGGCCTCGGAGCGGAAGCGCGAGGCGGCCGATATCCGCGCCAACGGCGACCAGGCCGCGGCCACCATCCGCGCCAAGGCCGACCGCGATGTGACGGTGCTCCTCGCCGAGGCGCAGAGCAAGGCCGACCAGATGCGCGGCCAGGGCGACGCGGAGAAGAACCGCATCCTCGCCGAGGCCTATGGCAAGGACGCCGACTTCTTCGCCTTCTACCGCTCGATGCAGGCCTACGAGCAGAGCCTGAAGTCGCAGGACACGCGCCTCGTCGTGAGCCCGAACTCGGATTTCTTCCGGTTCTTCAACGATCCGCAGGGCCGCCCGCCCGCCGCCGGCGGCAAGGCCGGCGCGCAGACCAACGCCGCGCCCTGACGGCGGCGAACTCCCGAGACGGCGGCGCGCGGGTCCTCCCGAAGGGCGCGCGCGCCGCACTTGATTGCAGGACCGTGCTGCCGATCTATAGGCACGCTTCGGCAGCGGCAGAGAATTCAAGAGGTCGATCGATGCGTTTCGTCGCGCCCGGCACCCTTCCGGACCGCCTTCCCGCGCTCGGGCGACACGCCCGCTCGGCGCTCGCGGCGGTGATGATCGGCGTCGCCGTCTCCGGCAGCGTGCTGCCGATGCCCGCCTTCGCCCGCGGCCCCGAGTCGCTCGCCGATCTCGCGGAGAAGGTGACCGACGCCGTCGTCAACATCTCCGCCTCGACCACGGTGGAAGCGTCGAACCGGGGCGGCCGCGCCATGCCGCAACTGCCCCCGGGCACGCCCTTCGAGGATCTCTTCGAGGAGTTCTTCAAGAAGCGCGGCGGCCGCGGCGGCGGGGACGACGACAGCCAGCGCCAGTCCCGCAAGTCGAACTCCCTCGGCTCCGGCTTCATCATCGACGCGGCCGGCATCGTGGTGACGAACAACCACGTCATCGGCGACGCCAACGACATCCAGGTCATCCTGCACGACGGCACCAAGCTGAAGGCGGAGATCGTCGGCAAGGATTCGAAGATCGACCTCGCCGTCCTTAAGGTGAAGCCGCCGGCCGACCGCCCGCTCAAGGCGGTGCCCTTCGGCGATTCCGACAAGATGCGCCCGGGCGACTGGGTGATGGCGATCGGCAACCCGTTCGGCCTGGGCGGCTCGGTCTCGGCCGGCATCGTCTCGGCCCGGGGCCGCAACATCGATTCCGGCCCCTACGACAACTACATTCAGACCGACGCCGCCATCAACAAGGGCAATTCCGGCGGCCCGCTGTTCAACATGGACGGCGAGGTGATCGGCATCAACACGGCGATCCTGTCCCCGTCCGGCGGCTCGGTCGGCATCGGCTTCGCCGTGCCCTCGAACACCGCCGGCCCGGTGATGAGCCAGCTGCGCGAGTTCGGCGAGGTCCGCCGCGGCTGGCTCGGCGTCCGCATCCAGAACGTGGACGAGGCCACCGCCGAGGCCCTCGGGCTCAAGGGCGCCACCGGCGCCCTGATCGCCGGCGTCGACGAGAAGGGCCCGGCCAAGGGCGCCGATCTCCAGGTCGGCGACGTGATCACCAAGTTCAACGGCGTGCCCGTGAAGTCGTCGAGCGAGCTGCCGCGCATCGTCGCCACCACCCCCGTGGGCAAGACGGTCGATGTCGTGGTGGTCCGCAAGGGCGCCGAGCAGACCAAGTCCGTGGTGCTCGGCCGGCTCGAGGACAACGAGAAGCCCCAGCTCGCCAATGCCAAGCAGCCCGAGGCCGAGAGCGTGACCCGGCAGGCCCTGGGCCTCAACCTCTCGGGCATCACCGACGAGCTGCGCCGCCGCTACAGCATCAAGGACAGCGTGAAGGGCGTCGTCATCACCCGCGTCGACCCCTCCTCCACCGCCGCGGATAAGCGGATCCAGGCGGGCGAGGTCATCGTCGAGGTCGGCCAGGAGGCGGTGAGCAGCCCCGCCGACGTGACCAAGCGGATCGACGCGCTCAAGAAGGAAGGCCGCAAGTCCGTGCTGCTGCTGGTGGCGAGCGCGGCCGGCGACGTGCGCTTCGTGGCGATCGGCCTGGACTGATCCCGCCGCCGGGACGCTGAACTCGACGCCGCTGCCCTCTCCGGGGCGGCGGCTTTTTTACGTGCCGGTGCTATCTGCACCCGTCTTGGTCTCCATTGACGAAGGGCGGGCGCCGGCCCCATCACATCCATACCGTTCGCTCCAGGCGAGAGCCCGCCGCCGATGAACGCCGTCGCGTTCGACACCCTGAAATTCGCCCAATCCCTGCGGGAGAAGGCACGCCTTCCGGCCGAACAGGCCGAAGGCTTCGCCGGCGCCATCGCCGAGGTGATGCAGGCCGATCTGGCGACCAAGTCCGACGTCTCGGATGTCCGCTCCGACATCGAGCTGGTGAAATCGGATACGGCTCAGACCAGGGGGGAGGCCGCTCAGATCAAGGCCGAGACGTTTCAGATCAGAGCGGAGACGGCTCAGATCAAGGCGGAAACGGCTCAGATCAAGGCCGAGACGGCTCTCGTGAAGGCGGAGACCGAGCGGCTGCGGGCCGAAATCGATCAGGTCAAGGTCGAGATCGGCGTCGTCAAGGCGGAGACCGAAAAGGTCAAGGTCGAGATCGGCCTGGTCAAGGTGGAAATCGAGAAGGTCAAGGCGGAGATCGGCCTTGTTCGGGCCGAGGTCGAGAAGCTGCGTTTCCAGCTCGAGGCCAAGATCGAGGCGGCGAAGGCCGAAACCGTGAAATGGGTCATCGGTGCGGTCGGGTTCCAGACCCTCGCCGTCGTCGGGGCTGTCGTGGTCCTCGCCCGCACCCTGCACTGAGGCCTCAGCCGACCACGAACTCGCTCGCGCCGAATCCCTGCAGGTAGAGCAGCGCCGTCAGGTCGCCGTGGTCGATGCGGGCGCGGGCGGCGGCGGCCACCGCCGGCTTGGCCCGGAAGGCGACGCCGAGACCGGCCTCGCCCAGCATGGCAAGGTCGTTGGCGCCGTCGCCCACCGCCAGCGTCTCCTCGGTAGCGAGGCCGAGGCGCTCGCGCCCTTCGATCAGTGTCGCCCGCTTGGCCTCGCGGCCGACGATCGGCTCCTCGACCGTGCCGCTGAGGCGGCCCGCCTCCAGGCCGAGCCGATTGGCCCGGGTCTCCTCGAAGCCCAGCGTCGCGCCGATCGGGCCGGTGAACAGGGTGAAGCCGCCGGAGACGAGGCAGGTCCGGGCGCCGTGGGTACGCATCGTCGCCACCAGGGTGCGGCCGCCCGGGGTCAGGGTGATGCGGTCGCGGATCAGGGCGTCGATCACGCCGGCCTCGATCCCTTTGAGGAGCGCCACGCGCTCGCGCAGGGCCGGCTCGAAGGCGATCTCTCCGCGCATCGCCCGCTCGGTGATCGCGGCGACATGCGCCTTGAGGCCGAGGGTGGCGGCGAGCTCGTCGATGCATTCCTGCTCGATCATGGTGGAATCCATGTCGGCCAGGAACAGGCGCTTGCGCCGATGCGGTCCGCCGGGCAGGACGGCGACGTCGATCGGCTCGCCGGCGAAGACCTCGCGCAGGCGCGCCTCCAGCGGCTCGGCCTCACCGCCCTCGACGAGGATCTCCGCGGCGACCTGCCCGTGCAGGATGCGCGGCTGATGGTCCGTGCGGAGCACCCGGCGCGCCTCGGCCAGCACCGCATCGGTGATGGCGGGCCGGGCGGGGTTTGCTATCAGGCTCGCGACGAGAGTCATGGGAGAACAGTCTTGCCGCTCGCGGACAGGTCGGGCGCGGGCCGGGAGCGGCCCGCCGCGGTCCTCATCGCAGGGCCGACCGCCTCGGGCAAGTCGGCCCTGGCGCTGGCCCTGGCGCAGAGGTTTCACGGCAGCCTGATCAACACGGATTCCATGCAGGTCTATGCCGATCTGCGCCGCCTCTCGGCCCGGCCGAGCGTGGACGAGGAAGCCCTGGCGCCCCACCGCCTCTACGGCAGCGTCGACGGGGCGGTGAACTTTTCCGTCGGCCATTTCCAGCGGGCGGCCGCCGCCCTGCTCGAGGAGACCGGCCGGGCGGGCCGGCTGCCGATCTTCGTCGGCGGCACCGGCCTCTATTTCCGCGCCCTCGAAGAGGGCTTCTCCGACATGCCGGAGGTGCCCGACGCCGTGCGCGCGGCGGTGCGGGCCGAGGCGGAGGGGCGCCCGACCGAGGCGCTGCACGCCGAACTCGCCGCGCTCGATCCGGAAGGGGCGGCGTCGCTGCGCCCCTCCGACCGGATGCGGGTGATGCGCGCCCTGGAAATCTTCCGCGCCACCGGCCGGCCCATCGCCGCCTTCCAGGGCCGGCGCGCCCCCGGGCCGCTCGCCGGACAACCGCTGCTGCGGATCTTCCTCGACGTGGAGCGCGAGGCCCTGCGCGCCCGCATCGATGCCCGGTTCCTGGCGATGATGGCGGCGGGCGCCCTCGACGAGGTCGCGGCCCTGCGCGCGCGCCGCCTCGACCCGATGCTGCCGGTGATGCGCGCCCACGGCGTGCCGGGCCTGATCGCCCATCTCGACGGCGCCCTCCCCTACGCGGAGGCCGTGCGCCGGGGCCAGGCCGACACCCGCCGCTACGCCAAGCGCCAGTTCACCTGGTTCCGCCACCAGATGGGCGAGGACTGGATCTGGACCCGCCCGGAGGCGGCCCTGGCGCTGGCGAGCGAGGCGCTCACCGCTCCAGCCGCGCGATGAGCGCGGAGGTGTCCCAGCGGCTGCCGCCCATGGCCTCGACCTCGGCATAGAACTGGTCGACCAGGGCGGTCAGGGGGAGCTTGGCGCCGTTGCGGCGGGCCTCGGCGAGGAGGATGCCGAGATCCTTGCGCATCCACTCGACGGCGAAGCCGAAATCGAACGCCCCCGCATTCATGGTGCGGCCCCGGTTCTCCATCTGCCAGGAGCCGGCGGCGCCCTTGCCGATCACCTCCAGCACGGCCTCGACGTCGAGCTCGGCCCGCTTGGCGAAATGCAGGGCCTCGGACAGGCCCTGCACGGTGCCGGCGATGCAGATCTGGTTGACCATCTTGGTGAGCTGGCCGGAGCCCGCCTCGCCCATCAGGCGGCTCGCCCGGGCATAGGCGAGGATCGCCGGCTCGACGCGGGCATAGATCTCGGGAGGGCCGCCGCACATCACGGTGAGCGTCCCGTTCTCCGCGCCGGCCTGGCCGCCGGAGACGGGGGCGTCGATGAAGGCGAGGCCGGCGGCCTCCGCGGCGGCGGCGAGTTCGCGGGCGACCTGGGCGGAGGCCGTGGTGTGGTCGACGAAGACCGCGCCCTGCTCCATGCCCGCGAAGGCGCCGTCCTCGCCGAGCGTCACGCTGCGCAGGTCGTCGTCGTTGCCGACGCAGGCGAATACGATCGCCTGGCCCTTTGCGGCCTCCCGCGGGGTGGCGGCGAAGGCGCCGCCATGCTTGGCGACCCAGGCCTTCGCCTTCTCGGCGGTGCGGTTGTAGACCGTGACCTCGTGGCCCTTCGCGGCGAGGTGGCCGGCCATCGGCGCGCCCATCACGCCGAGCCCCAGAAACGCGACCTTCGCCATCGAGCACACTCCGACCGTATCAGGAAGACGGCCGGGTCTAGAGCGCTCCCGGGCCGAGGGGAAGCCGCCTCGGCGACACGCCAGGGTAGTGGTGCGATCCCCTCCCCGGGCGCGGGCCCGAGGGGCTCACGCCTTCAGCGGATCGTGCCCCCAGTTCATCAGCGAGAGGCGCCAGGGCGAGTCCGCCCGCTTGGCCTTGTCCTCCGGGCCGCCCTGCTTGAGGTGGCGGTGCACGTAGCCGACGACCTTCTTCATATGCGCGTAGTCGTCGTCGCTGAGATCGGCCTTCTTCTTGTGGAGGATGCTCACGATCTGGCGGCCGGACTTGTGGCCCGTGGCCTCGCCGCCCTCCGTCTTCTGGCCGACGGAGCGGCTCTCCTCGGTCTCGAGGAACGTTTCCAGAGCGGAGGCGGTCATGTTCACCGCCGCCTTGAAGTCCTTGTAGATCGCCTCGTGGTCGTCCTTGGCCGCCGCCGCCATCGCTCACCTCGGGTTCTCTTGAGAAAACGTTCGCCGAGAACTTCGGTGGGCGAATGCGGTTCCTCCGGGCAGCCGGGGCGAAAGCGCACGGCGGGCCTGCGCCTGCCCGCTTGCAACGGCGCGAAGGCGGGGCGTAAACGGCCCGCGGGAGACTTTAGCGATGACCGACCGCCAGCCCGGCTTCAACACGCTTGCGATCCATGCGGGGGCGAGCCCCGACCCGGCCACGGGCGCGCGGGCGACGCCGATCTATCAGACCACGAGCTTCGTGTTCGACGATGTCGACCACGCCGCCTCGCTGTTCGGCCTGCAGGCCTTCGGCAACATCTACAGCCGCATCACCAACCCGACCAATGCGGTGCTGGAGGAGCGCATCGCCGCCCTCGAAGGCGGCACCGCGGCGCTCGCCGTCGCCTCCGGCCATGCCGCGGAGTTCCTGACCCTGCACGCCCTGATGCAGCCGGGCGACGAGTTCGTGGCGGCCAACAAGCTCTATGGCGGCTCGATCAACCAGTTCAACCATTCCTACAAGAACTTCGGCTGGAACGTCGTCTGGGCCGATACCGACGACCCGGCCTCCTTCGAGGCGGCGATCACCCCGCGCACCAAGGCGATCTTCATCGAGTCGATCGCCAATCCGGGCGGCGTCATCACCGACATCGCGGCGATCGCGGCGGTGGCCAAGCGCCACAACATCCCGCTCATCGTCGACAACACGATGGCGACCCCCTACCTGATCCGGCCCTTCGAGCACGGCGCCGACATCGTCGTGCATTCGGCCACCAAGTTCCTGGGCGGCCACGGCAACTCCATCGGCGGCCTTATCGTCGACGGCGGCAGCTTCCGCTGGGAGGGGGACGAGCGCTACCCGATGCTCTCCAAGCCCCGGCCGGAATATGCCGGCATGGTGCTCTCCGAGACCTTCGGCAATTTCGGCTTCGCCATCGCCGTGCGGGTGCTGTCCCTGCGCGATCTCGGGCCGGCGCTCTCGCCCTTCAACGCCTTCCTGATCCTCAACGGCATCGAGACGCTGCCGCTGCGCATGCAGCGCCATTCCGACAACGCCCTGAAGGTCGCGACCTTCCTGAAGGATCACTCCCTCGTGGAATGGGTGAGCTATCCGGGCCTCGAGAGCGACAAGTATCACGGGCTCGCCCGGCGCTACACGCCCAAGGGCGCCGGCGCGGTGTTCACCTTCGGTCTCAAGGGCGGCTACGAGGCGGGCGTGAAGCTGGTCTCGAACCTGCGGCTGTTCAGCCATCTCGCCAATATCGGCGACACCCGCTCCCTGGTGATCCACCCGGCCTCGACCACCCACCGCCAGCTCACCGACGCGCAGAAGAGCGCCGCCGGGGCCGGCCCAGAGGTCGTGCGCCTCTCGATCGGCATCGAGGATCCGCAGGATCTGATCGAGGATCTGGACGCGGCGCTGCGGGCCTGACCGAACCGCGCCTGATCTTTCCTCGTCCATCGACAGTACAGGCAGAGGGGCGGCTCCATGGAGCCGCCCCTTTCGCATTCGGGCCTTTGCCCGACGTTTTGCGACCGGCCGGCGCCAGCCGCCGCATCCTCGCCGAGCGTGCAGAGGAATACGCTCGTCAGGTGAAGGACCCATCAGAAGGCCGCCTGCCCTCGGCCGCGGGGGAAGATGACAACAAGCGCGCGATGAAAGCCGCCCGGACGACCGGGTTAGAGCCGGGGCATGTTTGCCTGAGCTTCGGGAGTTCTCGCCTTTTCCCGCCTGGTCCACGCCAGGAACACTTCTGGACGAATCAACGTCTCGCCAAGCCTGCCGCGGCTCTGCGCGCGGGCTTTCTGAGCAACCTAATCCTGCGAGCAGGGCTCTCCGAATTCGCGCTATACGCGCAAAAACACGCAAGAATCGGCGGATTTCCGGTTTTTACAGGTTTCCATACAGGAATTCGCTTGAATTCCTGCACAGGAGCGGTAGCTCCGAGACAGGGAAAAAGAAAGGGCCCTGTTATATGTCGGATGAAAGCCAGGTGGCGTCGATCGATCGTATCGAACTCGCGGCGGATCTCGTGTCTGCCTATGTCTCGAACAACTCGATGCCCGCCGCCGAATTGCCGGGCCTGATCGCCCAGGTCCATGCTGCCCTCGTCAATCTTTCGGCGCCCGCCGCGCCGGTCGAGGACGACATCGAGAAGGCCACGCCGGCCCAGATCAAGAAGTCGATCACGCCCGACGCGCTGATCTCGTTCATCGACGGCAAGCCCTACAAGACGCTCAAGCGCCACCTGACCACGCACGGGCTGGACTTCGAGACCTATCGCCGCCGCTACGGCCTGCCGGCCGACTATCCGACGGTGTCGGCCAACTACTCCGCCGCGCGTTCGGCCCTCGCCAAGGATCTCGGCCTCGGCCAGCAGCGCCGCCGCCCCGCCGAGATGGCGGCGGAGGCCAGCGAGACCGTGACCGAGGCGCCGAAGGCCCGCGGCCGCCGCACCAAGGTCGAGACGACCGAGGAGGCGCCCAAGAAGCCCCGCGGCCGCAAGTCCGCCGTCGCCGCCTGAGGCGCCGCCGACCCGGCGAGGCGGTCGGCCGCCTCGCGAGACAGGGCGCGACTCCCGGACAGGGGTCGCGCCCTTTGCCGTTCAGGGGCGCCTTGGCCGTGTTCTCGGCGGCCCGGGCGGATCACAGAGGCGTGACGCCGTCCCGCCGCGGGGGGCGCCGTGCTGAGGTTTCGGTGCCACGCTCGCGCGGAAGTGGCGGCCGCGGCCATGAAACCGCGCAGATCTTCCTTATATAGCCCTGCCGATCGGGGCGGCTAAGCTTGCTCCGGAAGAGCAGCGGTTCTTATACCCGCCGCGTACGAGGAGTTTCGAATGATCAGAAGCGGGGACAGGAAGCGTCTGGCGGTTCTCGGCCTGGCGCTGGCGTGCCTGGCCGGCCGGGCCGAGGCTGCGCAATGCGGCAACACGGCGGCCGGCTTCGAGGCGTGGAAGCGCGAATTCGCGGAGGAGGCCCGGGGCCGGGCCAGCGCCGCGAGCCTCGCCGCGCTCCAGGGCACGAGCTATTCCACGGCGACCATCTCGGCTGATCGCGGCCAGAAGAGCTTCAAGCTCTCCCTGGACCAGTTCCTGGCCAAGCGCGGCGGCACGACCATCGTGGCCCGCGGGCGCGCGCTCAAGCAGCAGAACGCGGCCCTCTTCGCCGCCATCGAGCAGCGCTACGGCGTGCCGCCGGGTCCCCTGCTCGCGATCTGGGGCATGGAGACCGGCTTCGGCGCGGTGAAGGGCAACGTGAACACCCTCTCCGCGGTGGCGACGCTCGCCTATGATTGCCGCCGCTCGGCCTTCTTCACCGACCAGCTCTATGCGGCCCTCACCCTGGTCGATCGCGGCGTGCTGACGCCGAGCACCCGGGGCGCGGCCCATGGCGAGGTCGGCCACACCCAGTTCCTGCCGAAGAACGTGCTGACCTACGGCGTCGGCGGCAGCCTCGACAGCTCGGCCAACGCGCTGAACTCGACGGCGAACTTCCTCAAGGCCCATGGCTGGCGGCCCGGCGCGGGCTATCAGCCCGGCGAGCCGAACTTCGCCGCGATCCAGGGCTGGAACGATGCCGGCGTCTACCAGAAGGCCATCGCCCTGCTCGGCGCCAAGATCGACCAGTAGCAAGATCGACCAGTCATCGGCCCGGCGCCGCCACGGCCCAAAAAATCCCCCGGGGTCCACCCGGGGGATTTTTCGTTTCGTGCCGGGCCTTCCTCAGCGGTTGGCGATGTTGGCCATCGCGTCCCGGCCGCCGCTCGCCACCACGACGAGGCGGCGGACCTCCCCGCGCAGATAGGCCTGCAGGAAGCGGTCGTAGTTGCGGAACACGACGCAGCCGTTCGAGGCGCCGCTCGCGCCGAGCATGTAGGTGTGGGCGAGCAGGCCGTTGCGGCCATAGATCGTGCCGCTGCCGCCGACCGGGGTGAGGCGGATCGCCCGCACCCCGTGGAACAGGGCCTCGCGCTCGCGCAGGTCGTAGGTGCCGGGCGGCGTGGCGCCCCGCATGCGCAGATGCACGTGGTTCGGGTTGTCCTGGGCGGCGCCGAGGCCGGAATGGGCCTCCAGCACCTCGCCGCTCGGCAGATAGACCCGCTGTGCGGTGATGTCGTAGACGGCGGTGGCGCCGCTGCTGACGGAGGGCGGCGCGGGCAGCAGGCGGTTGCGCGGCGTCATCGCGATGGCGTCGCTGTCGGGGCCGGCATAGGCCAGCGCCGTCGCCGAACTGCGCTCGCTGGCGGGCGTGGAATCGCCGCCGAAGATCGTCTCGAAGAAGGAGCGCTCGGCGGCGGGCGGCTGCGGGGTCGCCGCGGCGAAGACGCTGCGGGTCGATTGCGTGGTGACGCGGCTTGCCACGGCGCGGCTCGCCAAGGAGCGACTCGCCAAGATGCGGGGCGTCTGGGGCGGGTTCGCGGGCCGCAGCTCCGGCGGGCGGGAGACCGGCAGGGGCACGGCCTGGGCGACGGGCTTCGGCGCGGCGGCCGGGGTCTCGGCCAGGATCCGCGGGGCCGGCTTCGGGGCGGGCAAGGCGGCAGGCGTGGTGATCGCCTCGGCCGGGGCCGATTCTTGGCTCTGCGGCAGAGCCGCGGCCAGACGGGCGGCGGGAACGGGCCGGTTGGGCAGGCCGAGGGTCTGGGCGCCGCGGCCGAGGGCTGGGCTCGGGTCGAGCATCCAGGCGAAGCTCGGCGCGGGGGTCGCCTGCGGCTCCGGCGCCGGCCGCTCGGCCTGGGGCGCCTCGGCGACCGCGACCGGCTCGGCGTCGTGCCTCAGGAGGAGGCCGCCATAGCCGGCGGCCCCGATCGCCGCGAGGGCGAGCATCGGCAGGAAGCGGTTGCGGGAGCGGGAGCGGCGCCGCACGCGACGGATCGAAGAATACGCGACGTAATCCATGCGGGCATCACTCGGATACGCGTTCCCGCACGGGCGCAGGCCGGCTCTCGCGCGGCGCGTCGTAAGACGCCCCGCGGGTGAGGTCCGAAGAGACCGGCTCCGCCGTTTAGGGAAGAATCAACCTTAAGCCTCCGTGCATTGAACGGGCTTTTGGTTAATCTTGAATAAATCGCCTGTGCATCCGAAACGGATCATCCTGAGCAGGCAACGGCCTTGCCCCGGCCGCCTGGGCTGCGGCCCCCTCCCCCGCCTGCCCGGCGGGGCGCGCGCAAACGCCGCCAAAAAGCCTAAAGCCCGTGGCCCTTGACGCGCTTGCCAATCCCGGCGCCGCGGGCCATCCGGTTAGCATGCTGAAGACCGCCTTCGTCGCCGCGCGCGACCGCCAGCGCCTGTCGGAGATCGCGACGATCTTCATCGGCTTCGGTCTCAACAAGGCCGTCGACCGCTTCGGCCTGCGCAACATCCCGCTGATCCCCCGCCGCCAGCCCAAGGTCGACGTGACCCGGCTGTCGCAGCCCGAGCGCCTGCGCCGGGCGATCGAGGCCCTGGGGCCGACCTTCATCAAGTTCGGGCAGATCCTGGCCTCCCGGCCCGACCTGCTCTCGCCGGTCTGGACCGACGAGCTGGAGAAGCTGCACAGCCAGGTGAAGCCGGTGCCGTGGTCGCTGATCGGCCCGCAGCTCGAGGCCGATCTCGGCGCCCCGCCCAACGAGGTCTTCGCCGAGTTCGACACGAACCCGATCGCCTCCGCCTCCATCGCCCAGGTCTACCGGGCGCGCCTGCATTCGGGCGAGGAGGTCGTGGTCAAGGTGCTGCGGCCGGGCCTGCGCAAGATCATCGAGGCGGATCTGCGCCTAATGGCCCACGGCGCCCGCATCGTCGAGACGGAATGGCCGGAGCTCGCCCGCTACCAGCCGCAGGAGCAGATGCGCCACCTCGCCTCCGGCTTGAACGGCGAGCTCGACCTGCTCAACGAGGCCCGCAACTGCGAGATGATCGCCGAGATCTTCGCCGGCCGCGACGACATCGTGATCCCGAAGATCTACTGGGAATGGTGCTCCGAGCGGGTGCTGGTGCAGGAATTCATCCACGGCATCTCGCCCAACGACGCCGCCGCCCTGCGGGCGATCGACGCGGACAAGAAGCTGCTCGCCCAGAAGGGCTGCGACGCCTTCCTGCGCATGGCGCTGATCGAGGGCGTGTTCCACGCCGATCCCCATCCCGGCAACCTGCTGGTGATGCCGGGCAACCGCATCGGCTTCATCGATTTCGGCATCGTCGGCCGGCTCTCGCACAAGCGCCGCCAGCAGCTCCTGGTGCTGATCGGCGCCATGCTGAAGCAGGATGTCGACGGCCTGATGGCGACCCTGCTCGACTGGACCGGCACCTCGAATCCCGACCTGACCAAGCTCGAGCAATCCGCCCAGAACTTCGTCCAGACCCATTCGAGCGTGCCGCTCAATCTCGGGCTCGTGCTCACCGACTTCATGACCATGGCCCGCGAGAACGACCTCGCCATGCCGACCGACCTCGCCATCCTGTTCAAGGGGCTGGTGACGGCGGACGGCGTGATGCGCCAGCTCGATCCGGGCTTCGACCTCTTCGCTGCGGCCGGCCCCACGGTGCGGGCCTCCCTGCGCAGCACCTTCTCGGCCCGCGGCCTCCTGCGCAAGGCGGAGGCGCTCGGAACTGGGCTCTACGGCGCGGCCTCGGAGCTGCCGACCCTGATCCACCTGATGCTGGTGCGGCTCAAGCAGGGCCGCGTCACCGTCGAGATCGAGCTGAAGGGCATGGACAAGCTCGTGCGCGGCATCGAGCGCGGGGCCGCCCGGGTCGCGGTCGGCCTCGTCGTGGCCGCCTTCGCCACCCAGATCGCGCCACGGTTGATGGAGCTCGGCACGCCGGTCTTCGTCATCATCGGCCTGACGGTGGCCGTGCTCGGTCTCGGCTGGCTCGTCCTGCTCGGCCGGAACCGCTGAGGCGCCCTGCACCGAAGAGCGTGGCCTTGCGACGAGCTCAGGCCAAGGTGGTAGTCCGAAATCGACGCTCCTTCGACCGAGGAGAGCTTGATCCTAGTTTTCGGTTCTCGGCTCCTGCATCGCACCATTACCGAATGGTCAAGCTGAAAGTATCGGGTTGCGCGGTTTTCTGTTTTCGCGCGTCTGGAGCCGCGCCGAAAACTTGACGAAAATTGCCGGCCCTTGCGGGGGCGAGGCTCCATGCTATGCTTGGCCCATGCCGAATCGCGGGTTCGATCCTCGCCGCGTCGGGGCATGAAACGGACGCAAGATCCGCCCTTCCCGCCGCCGTCGAGTTCAAACGATAGAACACGCCCGCGTCGCGGCGCACCGGGGTCCGCCTCAAGGGTTAACCAAGGGTTGCCTTCATACCCTTGGGCGGAGCGATGGGGGAGTGCGGTGGTCCAGGCCTTCATGGCCGCACGATGCGGGAGCGATGCTGCGTCGTCGGCGCTCGAATCCGAGAATGCGCGCCTGCGCATGAAGCTCGCCGAGGCCGAGGAGGCCCGGCGCCACGCGGAAGCCGTGTTCGCCCGCGCCCTCGACGCGAGCGCCATCCGCGCCATCACCGCCGAGGACCTGAACGCGCAGCTGCGCGCCAGCGAGGAGTTCAACCGCCGCATCCTCGCCTCCACGACGGATTGCGTAAGCGTGCTCGATCTCGACGGGCGGCTGATCACCCTCAACGACCGCTGCCTGGCGGTGTTCGGCGCCGGCAACTTCGCCGCCGTGGCCGGCCGGCCCTTCGCGGAGTTCTGGCCGGCGGCGAGCCGGGAGGCGGTGGGCGAGGCGGTGGTGCTGGCCTGCCGGGGCTCGTCCTCGCGCTTCCAGGCGGCCTTCGGCGACGAGGCTTCCGGGCAGACCTGGTGGGACATCGCGGTGGCGCCGATGAACGGCGAGGACCGCCTGCCCGAGCGCATCCTCGCGGTCGCCCGCGACATCACCGAGATCAAGCAGAACGAGGCGCGCCAGACCCTGCTGATGCAGGAGCTGTCGCACCGGGTGAAGAACACGCTGGCCATGGTCCAGGCGGTCGCGACCCAGACCCTGCGCAACGCCGCCTCGCTCGATGCCGCCGGCGAGGCCCTCGGCGCCCGCCTGCTGGCGCTGGCCCAGGCGCATGACGTGCTGATGCAGGGCGCCTGGTCCAGCGCCTGCCTGCGCAGCCTCGTCGACGGGGCCATCGCCCTCCACGGCGACGGGGCGCCGGACCGCTTCCGCGTGCAGGGCCCGGACCTGACCCTCGGCCCGCGGCCGGCCCTGACCCTCGCCCTGATCCTGCACGAGCTCGGGACCAACGCGGCCAAGTACGGCGCGCTGTCGCGCTCGGAGGGGCATGTCGCCATCGCCTGGGAGGTCACGCCCGTCGACGGCGAGGCGCGGCTGCGCTTCCGCTGGGAGGAGATCGGCGGCCCGCCCGTCAAGCCGCCGACGCGGACCGGCTTCGGCTCGCGCCTGATCGAGCGCAGCCTCGTGCACAGCTTCGGCGGTGCTGCCGTGCTCAGCTACCCCGAGACCGGCGTGGTGCTGACCATGGAGGCCCCGGCGGAGGTCCTGGTCGAGCACGCCTGACGGGGCTGCCGCGGCCCGTCTCTCAGGCGGCCTGGGGGCAGGATTCCGTCGGGCGGGGGAACTGGCGCAGGCTACGCGGGGCTTCGAAAGGGCAGGCCACGGCCTCCGGTTGGCCAAGCAGGAAGCCCTGGACGTCGGGGCAGCGCTCCTTGCGCAGGATCCGGAACTGCTCCTGGGTCTCGACCCCCTCCGCGGTGACGGCGAGGCCGAGGCCGCGGGCGAGGCCGAGGATGGCCCGCACGATCTGGGTCGAGCGCGCGTCCTCCCCGAGATCGCGCACGAAGCTGCGGTCGATCTTGATCCGGGTCAGCGGGAAGCTGTGAACGAAGCTCAGCGACGAGTAGCCGGTGCCGAAATCGTCGAGGGCCACCTGGATGCCCATCGCCCGGATGCGGCGCAGCAGGTCCAGGGCCGTCTCCCGGTTCTCCAGGATTGCCGTCTCGGTGATCTCGATCTCCAGGCGGTGGGCGGGCAGGCCGCTCCGCTCCAGCGCCGCCTCGATCGTCGTGAGAAGATGCGCGCTGCGCAGCTGCATCGGGGAGACGTTCACGGAGATCGTGAGCGGTTGCGGCCAGGAGGCCGCGTTGCGGCAGGCTTCCTCCAGGACCCAGGCCCCGATCTCGGGCATCAGCCCGGCCTCTTCCGCCAGGGGGATGAAGGCGGCCGGCGGCACCATCTGCCCGTCCGGCCCGCACCAGCGCAGCAATGCCTCGAAGCCGACGGTCTCGCCGGTCTTGGCGCGGATCACGGGCTGGTAGTGCAGCGCGAACTCGCGCCGTTCCAGGGCGTGGCGCAGCCTCCGCTCCAGATCCAGGCGCACGGCCGCGAGCGCGCCCAGGCTCTCGTCGTAGAAGCAGGACCGGTCCCGGCCGTCCTGCTTGGCCTTGTCGAGGGCGAGATCGGCGTTCCGCAGGAGCGTCTCGACGGTCGCGACGCCGGGGCCGGCCACGGCGATGCCGACGCTGCAGGTGATGTTGACGGTGGTGCCGTCGAGCAGGAAGGGCTCTCGGAGCCGGGTGACGAGGCGGTCCGCGATCACACCGAGATGGGCCGGCTTGGCCGTGCTCAGCACGATGGCGAACTCGTCGCCGCCGACGCGCCCGACGAGGTCGTTGCCCCGGAACATCTCCCGCAGGCGCCCGGCAACCGCCTGGAGCAGTCGGTCGCCGGCACAGGGCCCCAGGGTATCGTTGACCAGCTTGAAGCGGTCGATATCCACGCAGAAGACGGCGCGGGCCACCTTGGTGTTGCCGAGGACATGGCCGAGATGCGCATGGAAGGTCGCCCGATTGGCGAGATTCGTGAGCGCATCATGCTCGGCGAGGTGACGGATCCGGTTCTCGCTGTGCCGGTGTTCCGTGATGTCGGAGAAGGTCGAGACCCAGCCGCCGCTCGCGATGGCGCGCGTCGTCACCGACAGGATGCGGCCGTGGAGACGGAATTCATACGGGGCTGGGTCGTGCAACAGGCCCGCGCCGAGGTGATGCTCGACATAGGCGCTGGCCTGCGCGCGGCCGAGCGCCGCCGAAAGGACCGAGGACAAGCTCCTGCCCTGGATTCCGTCCTGCGGCGGGAGGTGCAGCATCTCGGAGAAGCGCTCGTTGCTGAGGACGAGCCGCTGCGATTCGTCGATCAGGCAGAGCCCGTTGACCATGTTGGACAGGGCGAGATCGAGCTTGGCGCGGGTGGCCGAGAGGGTCAGTTCGGTCCGCCGCCGCTCCGTCCGGTCGCGGGTGATCTTCGCGAAGCCGATCAGGGCGCCGGTCTCGTCATGGACGGCATGGATGGCGGCATCGGCCCAGAAGCGTGTTCCGTCCTTGCGCAGGCGCCAGCCCTCGGACTCGAAGCGGCCCTCGCTGCGGGCCACCGAAAGTCCCTTCTCGGGCAGCCCGGCTCGTCGATCCGCCTCGGTGTAGAAGCAGTCGAAATGCCGGCCGACGATCTCGTCCGCGTCGTAGCCTTTGATGCGCTGCGCGCCGGCGTTCCAGTGCGTCACCGTCCCCGAGACGGACAGCATGAAAATGGCGCAGTCCGTCACGCTCTGCACCAGGAGGCGGTACATCACGTCGGAATCGCCGTCGACCTCGATCTGAACCGACATGATGTCCCTAGTGGTTGCCGTCCCACCAGAGAGTCAGAACGATGAAGAACTCTTTTTGATCCGCCCGTCTGAGTTGATTGTGCGGCTGGTTAAAGCCGCGATGACTCGATCAATCTGAGCGACGGACTCTTTTCGACCTCTTCCCAGTAAATGGCGCACAGGTTGTATTCGTGGCCGCTGGTCGAACGGCCGTTCCGGCGGGAATGCGACAGCCGGCTCATCGTTTAGAGCACCGAAAGAGCTTTCGGCCCCCCGATCGATAATTCTATTGAAGGTTGTGTCTGCGCTGTCCGTCTTCGAACCCGGGCGAGGCCAGCCCGGGGATGATGCAAGATCGGCCGCGGCGAGAGAGGGGCAAATTGACGCAGATTCGTCCGCTACCTGACGTAGAGAGGGCGACAACGGAAAGGTGCCGGAACGTGCCGAGATACATGTTCCGGGATGACAGTCGTGGCGAAGTCTCGGTGATTGTCGCCAGGAGGCGATTACAGGCGAGATTTGCTTTCGAATTACGTTGGACTGTCTAGCGAATGCGCTTTCCGGGAAAAGCCGGTCCGACCTTCGGGGCGAACCGGCTTCCGGCCTGTCGGAGCGGGCCGTCGCCCGGATGTCAGGCGACGCGGGGCTGCGGCTTGCGCGGCGGCTCGAACACGGCCTGGAGATGATGCGCGCACCAGCTCTTGCCGGCCAGCACCCGGCAGCCGCACACGCGCTTGGTCTCGATCGAGGCCTGCTCGTTGTCGGCCCAGAGCGGGAAGTGGCACTCGAAGGCGGTGGCCTTCATGAAGGGCACGCCCTCGCCGCCATCGGCCGCGACGAGCAGCCGGGCCGCGGTGCGGATCGGGCCGACCACGGGCGCGGCGATCGCCGGCAGGGCCGCATCCTCGTCCGTGTTCTCGAGCCGCATGTCGTCGTTGGCGACGTCGGCAGGCAGCGGCATCGGCTTGCGGGGCTCGGGCTTCGGCGCCGCGGCGGCGGTCTCGACGGGCCTCTCTGCCACGGCCTTCGGAGCGGCGGGCTTGGGGGCCGCCGCTTTCGGCGCCACCGCCGCCATGGGTGCGGGGGCCGCCTTCGCGGCCACGACCGGCTTGGCGGGGATGGACTTCGGCGCCGCGGCCGGCCGCAGCTCGGCGACGGGCTTGAGCACGGTCGGCTTCAGGATGTTGGGCTTGGGGGCGGCGGGCTTCGCCTTGACCGGCGCGGCCACCACCGGCTCGACGGGGGCGGCCGCGGCGGCCACGGCGTCGGCATCGGGGCCGGCCTGGGCGGCGGCGTCGGCGATGCGGCTCATGATCTCCGCCACCGGGGTCCCGGTCTTGGCCGCGATTTCCGCGATGTCCCGGCCCGCGACCCATAGCGAGATTGCCAGGTCGGTCTGGTCCTTCGTCCAGGGGGTGCGGGTACGGAGTGCTGCGGCCATCGTGGAGGGGTGATTTGCTTGCTGCGTGTGAATCGGGGAGGCGCCGTATAGGGGCCGGCACGGGGAAAGTCCCCCGCGACGGATGCATGGCTCCTCTTCTTTGCCGGCTCGCTTGACAGGGCTTCGGCTCCCGAAAATCGCCGTCTTCGCCTGGGCAGCCTCCGGCAAATCGCCTTTCCACCGGCCGTATCGCCCGAAGGACGGCCGTCCTTGACCTCGTGGGACCCGCGAATTAGGCCCCGAAGAGCGGCCCACGCGAGAGTGCCCCCGAGCCTGATGACAGACGCCCCGTCCAAGCCGCCCGTCGTGCTTCTTGTCGAGGATGACGGCCTCCTGCTGATGGAGGCCTCCGACACGCTCGCCGAGGCCGGCTTCAAGGTTCTCGAGGCGCCGCACGCGGACAAGGCCCTGACCGTCCTGGAAGAGAGCGGAGACGTCGGCGTCCTGATGACCGACGTCGACATGCCCCAAGGCTCGATGGACGGCTTCGCTCTGGCCCGACTCGTCGCCCTGCGCTGGCCGGAGATCCCGGTGCTGATCGTGTCCGGGATGGGCACGCCCGGGCCGAACGACATGCCCGAGGGCGCCCGCTTCATTCCCAAGCCCTATTCGCCCTCGATGCTGGTGCGCACCCTCAAGGCCTGCGTCCGGCGGGCAGCCTGACCCCAGACGGTATCCCGACCCCATGTCCAGCGAGACCCCGACGCTCCGCTTCGCCACCCAGGCCGTCCATGCCGGCGCGGCTCCCGATCCGGCGACGGGCGCGCGGGCGCAGCCGATCTACTTCACCAACGGCTTCGTGTTCGATTCGACCGAGCAGGCCGCCGACATCTTCGCCATGCGCAAGACCGGCTTCTCCTACTCGCGCGGCTCGAACCCGACCGTGGCGGCCCTGGAGCGCCGGGTGGCGGCCCTGGAAGGCGCCAAGGGCGCGGTGGCGGTCTCCTCCGGCCAGTCGGCGGTGCTGCTCGTGCTGATGACGCTGATGCAGTCCGGCGACGCCTATGTCGCCTCGCCCCGCCTGTTCGGCGGCTCGCTCGGCCTGATGCGCCGCCTCGACGGGCGTTACGACCTCAAGCCGCAATTCGCCGCCGACATCACGCCGGAGGCCTTCGAGGCGGCGATCACCCCCGAGACCAAGGCGATCGTCTGCGAATCGATCGTGAATCCCTGCGCCACGGTGATGGATCTCGAAGCCATCGCCGCGGTGGCGCAGCGGCACAGGCTGCCGCTGGTCGTCGACAACACCCTCGCCTCCCCCGCCCTGATCCGGCCGATCGAGTACGGCGCCGACATCGTCGTGCACTCGACCTCGAAGTTCCTGGGCGGCTCCGGCCAGACCATCGGCGGCGTGATCTGCGATGCCGGCCGCTTCGACTGGGTGTCCCAGGGAAGCCGCTACAACCTGATCAACGATCCCTGGCCCGATTACGACGGGCTGATCGTGTCGCAGCGCTTCCCCGAGATGAGCTTCGCCGTCGCCTGCCGCCTGTTCGGCCTGCGCGACCTCGGGCCCGGCCTCTCGCCGATGAACGCCTTCCTGACGCTGACCGGCATCGAGACGCTGCCCCTGCGCATGGCCCGCCACTGCGCCAACGCGAAGGCGGTCGCCGCCTATCTCAAGGCGCATCCCGCCGTGGAATGGGTGAGCTACCCCGCCCTGCCCGGCCAGAAGGGCGAGGCGCTCGCCAACCGCTACGTGCCCCAGGGGCCGGGTTCGATCTTCACCTTCGCCCTCAAGGGCGGCGAGCCGGCGGCGCTGCGGTTCATCACCAGCCTCAACCTGATCTCGCATCTCGTGAATATCGGCGAGATCAAGTCGCTCGCGATCCATCCCGCCACGACGACCCATCGCCAGCTCCGTCCCGAGGAGCGGGCGGCGGCCCTGGTCGGTCCGGAGACGGTGCGTCTCTCGATCGGCCTCGAGGATCCCGAGGATCTGATCGCGGATATCGAGCAGGCCCTGGCGCAGGTCGGCTGACGCCTTCGACGGCGGGGCGGGCCGTTCAGCCTTTCTTCGCGGCTGCCCGCGAGGATGCGGCCGGCGCGGTTGCGGCGCCGGACAAGCGGAAGCGACCCGATCCATGGCCGTCCTGGCTGCCTTCGTCGTCAATGCCGGGCTGAACTTCGTCCTCGGCCTCTTGATCGCCAAGCTGCTCGGGCCGGCCGATTTCGGCCGCTTCGCCCTGGCGACGGCGGGCGCCGTGGTGCTCAACACCCTCCTGTTCGAGTGGCTGCGCCTGTCGGCGACGCGGTTCTACTCCGCCCGGGTGCGCGAGGCCGAGCCCTGGATCCGGCAGGGGCTCGACCGGGCCTATGCCGTCACCGGCCTCGCCCTGTTCGCCGCGGCGGCCCTCTGCGGCGGCCTCGGCCTCCGGATCGATCCCGAACCGGAGGGGCGGTTCGCCGTGGCGGCGGCGACCGCGCTGGCGGCCCTGGCGATCGGGCTGTTCGACTATCACGCCGCGCTGGCCCGGGCCCGCTTCGTGGGCGGCACCTATCTGCGCCTCGTCGTGTGGAAGAACCTGTTCGGCGTCGTGCTGATGGGCGGCACCGCCTTCCTGCTGCCGCAGCCGGTCTGGGTCCTGCTCGCGGGGGGCGCGAGCCAGTTCCTGGCGGTGCTGGTGATGCGCACGGCCCTGCGCGACCCCAAGGCGGCGGTGAGCCCGCACCGGGCGCGGGAGACCCTGCGGCTCTTCGCGCGCTACGGCCTGCCCCTGATCGCGGCCAATGCGATCTACCAGCTCCTGCCCTTCGTGAACCGGGGCGCCATCGTCGCCGCCTCCGATTTCGCCGAGGCCGGCTATTTCGCCCTCGCGGCCGATCTCGGGGGCCGGGTCTTCACCACCTTCGGCACGGCGCTCGACCTGCTGCTGTTCCAGCTCGCCGTGCGGGCCGAGGAGCATCACGGCCGCGTCGCGGCGGAGGCGCAGGTCTCGCGCAATCTCGGCGTGGTGGTGGCGCTGCTGCTGCCGGCGGCGGCCGGTTACTGGGCGGTGACCCCGGCCCTGCAGGGCCTGCTGGTGCCGGAGGCCTATCGCGGCCCCTTCGCCCTCTACACGGCGCTGCTGCTGCCGGGCATCCTGTGCCTGTCGGTGATGCACTACGCCCTGAACCCGATCTTCCAGATCCGGCGCCGCACGGGCCCGGTGGTGCTCGCCGCCGCCCTGGGCCTCGCCGTGAACGCCCTAGGGATCCTCTGGCTGCCGCCGCTCTACGGGCCGGCGGGCGTGGCCGCGGCGCAGACCCTGGGGCTCGCCGCCGCCGTCGCCCTGCTGGCGATCCGCGCGCTGGCGGGCCGGGAGCGGCTCGCCCTGCCCTGGCGGGACATCGCCCTGGCGGCCCTCGGCAGCGCCGCCATGCTCGCCGCGCTCACGCCCCTGCGTCACCTGCCCCCGGCCGCGGCCCTGGCCCTGTGCCTGCCGCTCGGGGCGGCGATCTATGGCGGCGTGGTCTGGGGCTTCGACGTGGCGGGCCTGCGGGGGCTGGTGACGGAGCGGATCTCCGGCGCGTCTCTCCTGCGCCGGAAATCCCCCTCGCGGGCGATGCCCTGAGCCCGCCCCGCCTCAGGTTCCCTGGCTGCGGCTGATGTAGCGCTCCATGGCGAGGCCGACGGCCAGGGTCACGAGCGTGGCCGTGATCGTGTAGAGATAGTCGATCTCGACATCCAGGCCCGGATCATAGCCCAGGCGCACCCACTCGACATACTGCACCGGCGGCAGCCACTTCATCCACCAGTAGATCTCCGGCGGCAGGTAGGAGGGCAGGAACATCACGCCGCTGGCGAAATAGATCAGGATACTGAACAGGATGAAGCCGATGTTCCAGCCCGGGAACACGGACACGATGCCGACATTGATGCCGCCGAGCCCGATGCCGAACACGATCGCGACCAGATACCCGGTCAGGGCCTGCATCGTGTCGATCGGCAGCGGGTCGACGCCGCAGGCGGCGATGATGGCCAGGATGGCCGCCAGGCCCAGGAAGGAGCCGATGATCTCGTTGAGGCAGCGCGAGACGAAGACGGCGAAGTTCGAGACCTGGGGGAAATAGGTGAGCGGCCTGTTGACGGAAAAGCCCTTCATCACCTCGCGGGCGATGTAGCGGTAGACGAGCGCCGGGGCCGCGCCGGTGGCCGCGAAGATCAGGGCGCTGTCGCCGATCGGCGAGGGCATGTGGCGGAAGGCCATGACGGCCGCGATGATCATCACGTGGGTGACCGGCCACAGCACCTGGACGCCCCAGCCCCAGCGGGTGGCGCCGAAGCGGGTCTGCATGTCACGCAGCATCAGGGCGCCGACGACCTGACAATAGGTGTCGATCGCGGTCAGCGGTTGCTTCTTCGGGACGGTCAGATCGAGCGACATGTCGTGGTTCTATGAGAACGAGGCGTGCGTTGCGCGGCGAATAATTTGTACGCTGGCGTCTTTGCTATCGCTTACGAGTTTAATTTGAAGCCGTGTCGTTTTTACCCGATCGAGATGAATCGTCCGATCCGTTGCCAAACGGGACGCCTTATGCGCCTCCTCGGCTCCGCACCTTGCAAGAGGCGATAGGCCCATTCTCCGTTCCTCCGACCGGGGTACGAAGCACATCTTATATCCAGAACGATGTCATTTCTGCGGGCGAGCCGACGCGGGATCGAATGACATCCGATGCAATGATCACGATGCCGTGTCATGAGGGGACTTTGGCAAACGCGGGCCGGTGTATAAATGAAATATTCAAAAATATATTCAGCGCGTTAAGTGTTGGGCTGGCGTTTTTGTCTAAACAGATGATTTAGCGCGCAGAGTTTTCGCGAACCTTTCCTGCAAAGGACGCATTGCCATCTTCGTCAATGGTAAAAACAGGAGTTCCTCTAGCATTTAAATAGATCAGCTTTCCGTCTCTCCAGGTGATGCAATGCGATCGCCCATCGAAGCAGGCTGTTTGTCCCGATTTCAGAGCGACGGCCGTCATATCTGAGTTTGCCATGGTTGTATTGAGGCCAATATCGTGCTGTCCTGCAACAGTGAGCGAGTGGCGCGATCGGGTCGCATCCATGAACGTGTTCATCTCGATCACGTCGCTGCCGTTGAAGAAGAGGCCGTTGTGCCAAGCCTGGGCGCCGTTACCCATATGGGCATCAAGGTAGATCGCGCTCAGCGAGGTGAAAGAACCTTGCGCATGCACGTACTGGCCGACGGTAAAAGGCCCCTTGCCCGGTGAGCTGTGCGCATCCCAGTTCGTGAAGTCGAGTTCATAACCGATCGTACCATTTTTCTCGCCGATCGTTCCCGGAATTCCCGGCTTGCCGCTGCCGACGAAACCGCCAAAGCTATTCGCGCCCCCCATCGTGCCGTTGCGTACGGCGTCTGTGTTCAAGGACCAAACGGTACCGGCTCCGGGAGCCTGTACGATTCCGAGGTACTGAGTCACTTTTTGGCCGTCCGGGTGGCCGGTATTCACGAACATCCCGAGCGAGGAGAGCCATTCCGGCTGTGTGGCATCCTTTGTCGTGGTCCCGTAGATAACCTGCGTCGAAAGGACAGGCTTGCTTTGTGGGGGTGTGGGACAGTTCGCCGCAGGGCAGGTGACGATCGATGGCGATGCGATCACGATATGGCTGAGATCTTTCTGCTCAGCTCTCTCTTGTGCATGAAGAGGCCCGCTACGACACAGCATTACCAGTATCATTATAAAAATATTTACAATTTTAATATACATTTTTACATCCTTGAGAGTTCCAGTATTTCGGCTGCTACCTGTTCGGCATCAGGAATATAGCGGGATGTAAGAAAGCCTTCTGTCTTCGGAAGAACTTGAATGGCCGACGGATAATAGTAGGCCGCGTCGTTTCCTGTCAGTTGATCAATTATTGTATAATTTGTATTGATTTTTTCCGTAACATTGAGGCATGTTATTTTTCGAGGGGGGCAGAAAATGCTCGCATGCAGAAATGATCCAGAAGAGGCTATGATATTCTTGCAATTTGACATTAAGTAGATCTGCTCCTCAAAAGAGAGCATTTCCGGATAGAAAATCTGCACGCCGTTGGAGTGTAAATAGTTTTCGATCTCAATCTCGTTTGAGATATTTCCAACTGCTGATTTAAGTCTCGTTTTAGAGTAATATATTGTGGATATTTCTGCGTTGTCTCCAAATTTATATAATATTCTATCTCCAATAGAACTGCATAGATTTCTATAGGGAAGGTAGCCTGCGCGCTGTTCTTCAAAGCTCGTGCTGGGAATTACAATATTAGAAATTTTTGTATTTTGTTGAAAATTGATAAAATCACGCGGGGCTAGACCTAGCTGGCGGAAAATTGTGGAGACAAAAGGTATTGAAAAAAGCTCCTCAGAGCTGTTTGGCCCATGGTAAAGTATCTTTGTGTTTGGGCTTCTTATTTTAGTAACGTTCCAGTATCTCGGCAGGGTATTTATCAAAAAATGTCCAAAGTGAGGATTTATGCGGCCGCCGTAAATATAGGTAGTGTTTTCTCGATGATGTGGAATCTCATAAAGTTGAGCTTCGGTGCTTATAACTTGATCTGGAGGGGGGTATAGACCTTCTCGATAATCAATGGATTCCGAAATAAACTTGCCATCTGCATCGATTATGCCCCAGGGCTTTCCATGGGCATAGGGCAAATATATGCAGTTTTTGAATATTTTTGTCGTCGGGGCGTCCTCAATAACTTGGGTAGTCCCCCACAAGGATGTGCAAGGCTGTAGCGACGACATTGTTTTCTCGGGCGTATTAGTAATTTACTCTCAGATTTTCATTGCCGAGCATCTTCATGCTTTTGTTGATTGTCGGCGCTTTCTCAAACACAAGAATGCTATCATATGCTGTCATGGCTATTGTCTGCCGCGTAAAATTGCTTGGAGAAACTGATCCATCGCGGATGTGATCTGCGTTGAGGTCGTCGATCAGGCCTTTAAAGCATTCGATGATTGATCTCGGGTCGCCGCGTCCGCCGCCATAGTCGGGCCAATAGGCTGTATGCATGTCCTCGATCATGTATACGCCATTGGGGGCGATGCGTTCGTACAAAAACGAAAAGGTTTCCGTGACGTGGTGCATCTGATGGCTGCCATCATCCAGCACCGCGTCTGGAGGTCCGAATTCGTCGATTAGAGATTGGAGGAATATGGGATCTGATTGATCTCCGATTCGAACAGAAACTTGTTCGTCAGCATATTGCCGGCAAACCTCGTTGATGTCGATGGTGACAATCTGCGCTAGAGGTCCGAGCCACCTCTTCCACATTTGCGAGGATCCGCCATTGCCTGCGCCAATTTCCAGGAAAGTGACCGGTTGGCCTACATACTTCCCAAAATGTCTCTCGTAGGCAAAGAAATAGTGACCGGACTTGTGAATGGGGCGTCCAGTGTTGTCTAGAAACTGGCTATATAGAGACATCCGGCGGCCCTCCGAGATGCGAGACAAGTCGATTTGAATGACGACTGTAACTGGCCATCAAGCGGTTTGGGGACGTGATGAAAGAAGGCACTGTCTTGGGCCTTCTCAAACCCCATTTAAGTGTCTCAAGATCACTGGTGGGCGGTGAGGGGCTCGAACCCCCGACCCTCTCCGTGTAAACCAGATGGTC
>NZ_BPQV01000018.1 GCF_022179465.1 Methylobacterium organophilum | reverse complement strand
CCTTGCGCTGCGCCTCCGCACCCGCCCGCGCCAGCGCCGTCTCCTCTTCGAGGGCCTTCATTCGGATCAGGCGCGTCTTGAACACCTGGACCGCGTCGGCGATCCGCCCGATCTCCGTGCGCGCACCCTGATGCGGGATCTGGACCGAGAGGTCGTCGGCGGCGAGCGCCGTCATCGGTGTCACGACCGCCCCGATGCCGCGGCCGATGCCGCGGATGAGAAGGCCCGCCAGCGCCAGGGACAGGGCCAGGGCGCCGAGACTCGTCGCGACGATCAGCGTGCGGGTCTGTGTGTAGATGGCCCGGCTCTCGGTCTCGGCGCTGGCGGCACCGGCATCGTTGAGCGCGATGATCTTTTCCAGCGCCAAGGACGCGCGCCGCCGCGGCGGCACGCCCTCGGCCTCGTAGAGGGCCAGCGCCTTTGCCTTCTCGCCGGCGCGCGACAGGACGAGAATCGGCTCGGCCGCCTTGGTGAAGGCCTGCCAGTCCTGCATGAAGGCCTGGTAGAAGCCGCGCTCTTCCGGAGAGCTGATCAGGAACTCGTAGTCCTTCGCCGCGCGATCGATCTTCTGCCCCCGCTCGGCGATGTCCTTGTCGACGACCGCCATGGTCTTCGGGTCGCTGCTGAGGATGTGACGCAGGAGGCTCGTGGTGTAGCGCCCGGTCAGGGCATCGATCTCACCGGCCTTCTTGATGCTCGGGAGCCAATTCGCCTCGATCTCGACGAGGGCGCTGTCGATCCGCGTGGCGCCGTAGAAGCCTGTCAGGCCGACCGCGCCGAGGAACAGGAGCAGGATCGAGAACGCCCCGATCAGCTTGCTGCGAATGGAAAAATCACGAGTCGGCACGGTTTCCCCTCCGCGAAGATGTGTGCATCCCTTCGCCGAGATGGAATTTTGTGTGTTTCGGATTAATTCCGCGTTGCCGCTCGTGCGAGGCGACGCGGCATTGTTTCGCCCTGGCGCGGTCCCGGCTGTTCAGTAATCCTGGCCGCCTTCGGTCTCGACCAGGATCTCGCGCTTGCCGGCATGGTTGGCCGGGCCGACGAGACCTTCGGTTTCCATGCGCTCCATCAGCGAGGCGGCGCGGTTGTAGCCGATCTGGAGGCGGCGCTGGATGTAGGAGGTCGAGGCCTTCTTGTCCCGCAGCACCACGGCCACGGCCTGCTCGTAGAGGTCGCCCCCCTCCCCGCCGAAATTGCCGGCATCGAAAACCGGGCCCTCCTCGCCGGCAGCGCCGCCGCCGGCCGGGATCTCGCCCTCCTCCGCGGTGACGGCCTCGAGATAGGCGGGTCGGCCCTGGCGCTTGAGATGGGCGACGACGCTCTCGACCTCGGCATCCGAGCAGAACGGCCCGTGCACGCGGGTGGTGCGGCCGCCGCCGGCCATGAACAGCATGTCGCCCTGGCCGAGCAGTTGCTCGGCGCCCATCTCGCCCAGGATCGTGCGGCTGTCGATCTTGCTGGTGACCTGGAAGCTGATCCGGGTCGGGAAGTTGGCCTTGATCGTGCCGGTGATCACGTCGACCGAGGGGCGCTGCGTGGCCATGATCAGGTGGATGCCGGCCGCGCGCGCCATCTGCGCCAGCCGCTGGATCGCGCCCTCGATGTCCTTGCCCGCCACCATCATCAGGTCGGCCATCTCGTCGACCACGATCACGATGTAGGGCAGCGGGTTGAGGTCCATGACCTCGTCCTCGTAGACCGCCTCGCCGGTGTTGCGGTCGAAGCCGGTCTGGACGGTGCGGGTCAGCGTCTCGCCGCGCTCGCGCGCCTCCACCAGACGGGCATTGTAGCCGTCGATGTTGCGCACGCTGATCTTGGCCATTTTCTTGTAGCGCTCCTCCATCTCGCGCACGGCCCATTTGAGGGCGATGACCGCCTTCTTGGGATCGGTGACGACGGGGGAGAGCAGGTGCGGGATGCCGTCGTAGACGGAGAGTTCCAGCATCTTGGGATCGACCATGATCAGGCGGCACTCCTCGGGCTTGAGCCGGTAGAGGAGCGAGAGGATCATGGTGTTGATGGCGACCGACTTGCCGGATCCGGTGGTGCCGGCGACGAGCAGGTGGGGCATGCGGGCGAGGTCGGCGATGATCGGCTCGCCGCCGATGTTCTTGCCCAGACACAGAGCGAGCTTGTGCTTGGTCTCGACGAAATCCTCGGAGGCCAGCAATTCCCGCAGGAAGACGGTCTCGCGCTTGGCGTTGGGCAGTTCGATGCCGATGGCGTTCCGCCCCGGCACCACGGCGACGCGGGCGGAGACGGCGGACATCGAGCGGGCAATGTCGTCGGCGAGCGAGATCACGCGGCTGGACTTGGTGCCGGGGGCGGGTTCGAGCTCGTAGAGGGTGACGACGGGGCCGGGCCGCACGGCCAGGATATCCCCGCGCACGCCGAAATCCTGCAGCGTCGCTTCCAGCATGGTCGCGTTCTGCTCCAGAGCATCGGTCGAGATCTCCGAGCCCGGAAGCGGCGGCCGGGGGAGTGCCAGAAGCTCCAGGGCAGGATGGCGATAGGTGGTCTCACCCGGCTGAGGCGCGAAGCCCTGCCCGGGTCGCGGACGCGCCGGAGGGGCCGGGGGCACCGGCGCCGAGACGCGGGTGCGGTTCGGCGGGGGCTCTTCCCCGTCCATCGCGTCGAAATCGTCTTCGGGCTCGCGGATTACGGGGGGGGCGGGGCGGCGCGGCTTCGAATCCGAGCGGACCGGGCGCGGCGACTCGTCGGCCGCCTCGGCCTCGTCGAAAACAGGCTCGCGCCGCATGGCGGGCGCGGTGCCGAAGCGCTCTTGGGCCTGGTCCGCCCACGGAGGGGCCTCCTCTTCGGAGAAGGCGCGTCTCGCCGCGAGGGCGGGCGAGGCGCCGGCATAGGCCGCCGCCGCGGTCTCCTCCCGCTGCATACGCCAAGCCTCGATCCGATCCCGGAGATGGGAGCGGCCGCTCATGACGGCCTGTGCCAGGGCTCCCAGGGACAGCAGCCCCAGCCCCGGCTCGCCCGCGTCGTCGCGCTCGGACGGGCCGGTCCGGCGCTCACGGACAGGGGCGCGGCGTGGCGCGACCGGCTCGTCCTCCCACTGATCCTCCTCCATCTGACCCGCGGTCCGGCAGGCGCCCGTCAGGCAGAGGATCGACAGGGCCGCGAAGACGAAGCCGGCCAGCGCCGCGGCGGGCCCGGCGACGAATTGCACCGCGGACATCAGCGCGTCGCCTGCGACGCCGCCGAGACCGGTCGGCAACGGCCAGCGCGCGGTCGGCGGCAGGGCGCTGGCGGTGGCGCTGGCGCAGAGAAATCCCATGATCCACAGCGTCAGGCGCAGGCCGCCCTGGGGCAGCCGGTGCTCGCGCATGAGTCGCATGCCCCACAGGGCGGGCGGCAGCACCAGTGCGATCGAGCCGAGGCCGAGCAGCTGCATCGCCAGATCGGCCACGACGGCACCCGGCCGGCCGAGCACGTTGTGGGCCGCGTGGTCGGTGGCGTGGTTCAGGCTCGGGTCGTCGATCGACCAGGTCGCAAGCGCGACGGTGGTCGCCACGGCTCCCGTGAAGAGCACAAGGCCGCCGCACTCCGTCAGCCGCTTGGCCATAAACGGCCGGAAGCTGTCGACGAACGTCTCGAAGGGCGACGCGGAACGGCGGAGGGAACGCATGCGGAACCGGACGCGGGGACAACGCTCCGGTAACGCTAACCCCGCCGGGTTAACGGTGGGCTAAGCATAGATCGCCGGTTGCTCCGAGCCGGCGCGCACACGCGAAACGAAAGAGGCCCCGGATCGCTCCGGGGCCTCTCGACGACGATGACAGAGACGGAGGACGTCAGAAGGTGAAGCCGGTCTCGATCAGGTAGCGCTCCTGCGACTTCTTGAGGCCGTTGCGGCCGAAGCCGGAGCCGACGCCCAGGGTGGCATCGGTCGCGACGTCGAAAGCCTGCACGGTCGCGAACTCGCCGCGGAGGAAGTAGCGATCCCAGGTGAAGGTCGGGGTGATCGTGAAGGAGAAGGCCGAGCTGCCCGGTCCGAACAGCACGTTGGTCGCGGTCGTGCCGGCGAAGTCGCCCTTGGTGCCCGATTGCGCGATGTATTCAAGCCGGCCGGCCAGGGCGAAATTGTCGGTGAACGAGTAGCCGGCGAGCAGGGCGCCGCCCCAGGTCTCGGCGCCGCGGAGCGGGACGAAGTAATTGTCCTTCCGGTCGACCGAAGTGTACTGGAAGTAGGGCGAGACGATCCAGGGGCCGTTCGCGTAGGTGTAGTTCACGCTGATGATGCTGCTGTTCTGCAGCGAGTTGATCGTCGCGAACTGGAAGCGCGCGCTGCGGGTCGAGGCATCGAAGTCGCTGAAATGCGTGCCGCCGTTGATGCCGATCGTGTTGGAGTCGTCGATCTTGTAGGTGATGAGACCGGTGACCCAGTTCAGCTCGCCGGAGTAGAAGCCGTCCACGACCGCGAGCGAGGCCGCCCACGGGCCGCTGGCATAGTTCACCTGCACGCCGTGATTGATAAAGTTCTCCTGGTTGAACACCAGACCGCGGGAGATGTTGAGGTTCTGGTAGGAGAACAGCAGCTCGGTGCCGATGTTGGTGAACATGCGGCCGGCCTGGATCGACCACTCGTCGTTGATCTGCCACTTGCCGTAGGCGACCGGGACCGGGCCGAACAGCAGGTCCGTCTGCTCGAAGGAGCTGTAGAGCGGCAGGCCCAGCGCCGGGATCGAGTAGAGGCCGGTATGCACGTAGAACTGGAGCGGACCATCCGCCTTCTGCACCCAAGCCTGCAGGTTGCTGAAGTCGACACGTCCGTAACGGTCCTGCTCGCCGCCGGGCGAAGGAATACCGAACGCGTTGGTCTGGTAATAGGCGAAGCCGGTCACCGCGCCGCCGACATAGATGTCGCCGAGACCTGTGGTGAAGCAGGCGGGGTTCGGGTTCGCCTTGATCAGGCCGCCGAAGGCCGGGGTCGAGATCGCCGCTTTGCAGTGTTCTTCGACCACAACCGGCGTGGACTTGGCCGGAAGATCGGCAGCGAAGGCGGGAACGGTAGAGATGAAGGCGAGTGCGGCTACGCTAGCCTGCAACTTCAGTTTAACGGTCATTTCGAGCTCAGCCCCGGTCTTCTTGATAGGACCAACGTGCCGAAGCCGGCTTGGCATCGCAAAATGAAGTTTCAGGCAATTGCACAGTTTTTGGGCATTTACGGCTTAGCTTGAATCGAGGCTATCGGGGTGTTGCCGAGAGGGCACGCCTCGACGGGCGGCCTATACCCCTCCTGAGATTTTCTTATTCCTGTCGATAAATTCGGTCGCCGGCGGTTTGGAAGCCTCATGCGGGTGTCGCCGTCTTCCGCATCGAATCGATACAAGTTTTCGGTCGTGCCCGGCCCTGCGACACATGGAAAAGCCCCGGCGGGAACCGCCGGGGCCTCGGATCTCGCAAGTGGAAGCGTAGATCAGTAGTTGTAGGCGCGCTCGCCGTGATCGGCGATGTCGAGGCCCTCGCGCTCCTCTTCCTGCGTGACGCGCAGGCCGATCGTCCAGTCGACGAGCTTGTAGAGGATCGCCGAGCCGATACCCGACCACAGCAGCGTGAAGCCCACGGCCTTGGCCTGGATGATCAGCTGGGCGGTCATGTCGTAGGCGCCGAGGACGAGCTCGCCGGGCTTCGTGGTGTAGTCCGGGATGCCCGCGCCGCCGAGGGCCGGATCGACGAGGATGCCGGTGGCCAGCGCGCCGATGATGCCGCCGATGCAGTGCACGCCGAACACGTCGAGGGAGTCGTCGTAGCCGAGCGCGTTCTTCACGGTGGAGCACATCACGAAGCAGACCGCACCGGCGACGAGACCGAGGACGATCGAGCCCATCGGGCCGGCGAAGCCGGCGGCGGGGGTGACGGCGACCAGGCCGGCGATGGCACCCGACAGCATGCCGAGGAGCGACGGCTTGCCCTTCGCGACCCACTCCACGAACAGCCAGGAGACCGCCGCGGCCGCCGTGGCGACGAAGGTGTTGATCATGGCGATGGCGGTGGTGCCGTTGGCCTCGAGGTTGGAGCCGGCGTTGAAGCCGAACCAGCCGACCCAGAGCAGCGAGGCGCCGATCATGGTCATGGTCAGCGAATGCGGGGCGAGCAGGTCACGGCCGTAGCCGATGCGCTTGCCGAGGATCAGGCAGCCGACGAAGCCCGCGATGCCCGCGTTGATGTGCACCACGGTGCCGCCGGCGAAGTCGAGCGCGCCCCACTTGAAGAGCATGCCGGCATCCGCCAGCACGGCGTCGTAATCGGCCTGGGCGGCCGCCTTGTCGGTCGCGGCGGCGAGCTTGCGCGCGGCGTCGGCGAAGATGTCCGGGCCGCCCCAGTACCAGACCATGTGGGCCATCGGGAAATAGATGAACGTGACCCACAGGATCGAGAACACGACGAGCGCCGAGAACTTCATGCGTTCGGCGAAGGCGCCGACGATGAGGCCCGGGGTGATCATCGCGAACGTCATCTGGAAGCAGATGTAGACGTATTCGGGAATGACCACGCCGTTCGAGAAGGTGGCCGCGACCGTGGTGCCGTCGACGCCTTTCAGGAAGGCCTTGGAGAAGCCACCGACGAAGTCGTTGAGGCCGCCGCCGTTCGTGAAGGCGAGGCTGTAGCCGTAGAACACCCACAGCAGGCAGACGATCGAGGCGATGGCGAAGACCTGGGTCAGCACCGAGAGCATGTTCTTGGTGCGAACGAGGCCACCGTAGAACAGGGCGAGGCCCGGCACGGTCATCATCAGAACGAGCACGGAGGACAGGAGCATCCAGGCGGTGTCGCCCTTGTTCGGCACGGGCGTCGCGGCGGCGGCAGCGGCCGGTGCGGCGGCTTCCGGAGCCGGCGTCTGCGCGAGGGACGGCTCGACCAGGAGAAGGCCGAGCGCGGCGCCTCCCAGTCCGAGCGCGAGAAGGTGGCGAAGTTTCATGGACACGGGACTCCCGATCGCGATGCGATGCTGACTTGGAGGATGAAGGGAAGATTGCGGCGTGCCGGCGTCGCGGCGGCCACGGGCGGCCTCAGAGGGCGTCGGCGTCGGTCTCGCCGGTGCGGATGCGGACGGCCTTCTCGAGCGGCAGCACGAAGATCTTGCCGTCACCGATCTGGCCAGTGCGGGCGGCGCCGGCGATCGTGTCGATCACGCTGGTGACGAGGTCGGCCGAGACGGCGACTTCGATCTTCAGCTTCGGCAGGAAGCTCACGGCATACTCGGCGCCCCGGTAGATCTCGGTGTGACCCTTCTGGCGGCCGTAACCCTTCACCTCGGTCACGGTCAGGCCGTGCACGCCGATCCCGGTGAGGGCGTCACGGACCTCCTCCAATTTGAACGGCTTGATTATCGCCATCACGATTTTCATGGGCTGCGCCCCTTGTTGTGCGTTCGCCGCCGGGCTCCCCTGAAACGCCGCGTTTGCAGCAGCCCCGGTCCGGCGGTTCCGCAAGGATCGGAATGACCCTGCGACCGTGCGGCCTCATTCAATCTCTATGCCAGACGGAACCTTTGGTCCGGCCGCGTCAATGCTCACAAAGCGAACGCAAAATGCTTATCCGGCAGGCATAAGCTTGGCGTCTTATGCACATTATAGCGGCACTGTGCGCGATTTTGCGCCCATATGAGCAAAACCGGGCTCGGCGATTACGAAATCGTGAACGGTGCGGCGGGCGTCGGCGCCAGCCGCGGCCTGATCAGACCCTCCTGGGCGACGGAGGCGACCAGACGGCCAGCGCGATCGTACAGCGTCCCGCGGGCGAAGCCGCGTCCGCCGGCGGCGCTCGGGCTGTCCTGGACATAGAGCAGCCAGTCATCCGCCCGGAACGGGCGATGGAACCAGAGCGCGTGATCGAGGCTCGCCGACTGGATGTCGGCATCGAAGACCGTGCGCCCATGGGCGATCAGGGTGGCGTCGAGCAGCGTCATGTCCGAGGCATAGGCCAGCACGGCGCGGTGCACGGCAGGATCGTCGGGAAGCGGCCCGTCCGCCTTCAGCCAGACGTGGAAGCGTGGCGCGCGCGGGGTGCGGTCGCGGTAGCGCTCCACCTCGACGGGGCGCAGGGCGATCGGCCAGGTCTTGGTGAAATAGGCGAGCACGGCCGGGGGCAGGATCGCGTCGCTCCCCGTCATGGCCTCGCGGGCATCCGGCAGATCGTCGGGCCCCGGGATATCGGCGATGGGAAAGGCATGCTCGAAGCCCTCCTCCGCCGCGTGGAAGGAGACGGACATCGCGAAGATCGCCCGCTCGCCCTGCAGGGCCTTGACCCGGCGCGTCGTGAAGCTGCCGCCGTCGCGGATGCGCTCGACCTCGTAGTCGATCGGCACCTTCGGATCGCCGCCGAGGAGGAAATAGGCGTGGAGCGAATGCGGGGGGCGGCTCTCAGGCACCGTGCGCGTCGCCGCGACGAGGGCCTGCGCCACGACCTGGCCGCCGAAGACGCGGGGCCAGCCGATCTTCGGGCTGACGCCGCGATAGAGGTCGGTGCCCCGCGGCTCGAGATCGAGGAGGGCGATGAGGTCGCTGATGGCGCCCGGCATGGAATCCGTGTGCTGGCTCGTGGATCGATGCGGACACACATACCGGTTCGGAGGCGGATCGGCATGTGCGTCCGGCATGGCCGGGTGAGCGCGATTGCCGCGAGGCCTTCGGAGTGCCAGTTGAGGCGGAGGGAGCGATGCGGGCGAGGAGCAGGCGGGTGAGCGGAACGGACACGCGCGCGGGGGCTCGCAGGATCGTGGTGGCGGGCGGGGGCATCGCCGGGCTGACCTTCGCCCTGGCCTTGAAGCGGGCGCATGGGGCGAGCCTCGACGTCGTCGTTTGCGATCAGGCGCTTGGCGAGGGGGCGGCGCGCCATCGCGGGCGGGCTTATGCGCTGGCGGCGGGGCCGCGGCGGATGCTGGCGCAGATCGGGATCTGGCCGGCGATCGCGGCGGGGGCGCAGCCGGTCCTCGACATGGCGATCAGCGACAGCCGGCTGGCCGATCCGGTGCGGCCGGTCTTCCTCACCTTCGGGGCCGAGCCGGGCGCGGACGGCCCCCTCGCCCACCTCGTCGAGGCCGAGCCTCTGGTTGAGGCTCTTCTCGCGGCCTGCGGGGAGGCGGGCGTGGACCTGCGCGACGAGAGCGTGCGGAGCGCCCTCCCCGCCCCGAGCCGCATCGATGCCGAACTCTCTGGCGGGGAACGGCTTTCCGCCGCCCTCGTCGTGGCGGCGGACGGCGCCCGCTCGCGCCTGCGCGAGGCGGCCGGCATCGGCTGGGTCGGCCATCGCTACACGCAGAACGGGATCGTTGCGACGATCCGGCACGAGCGCGACCATGGCGGACGGGCCGTTCAGCACTTCCTGCCGGGGGGGCCTTTCGCGATCCTGCCGCTGCGGGACGATGCCGGAGGGCACCGCTCCTCGATCGTCTGGACGGAGCGCGCGGCGGAGGCGCCGGTGCTGCTAAGTGGTTCTGCCGAAGAGGTTTTGTCGGAGATCGAGCGGCGCTTCACCCTCCAGCTCGGGCGGCTCTCCCTGGAGGCCGGGCCGCGGGTCTTCCCTCTCTCGGTCGGGATGGCCCGGACGTTTCGGACCAAGCGCTTGGCATTGCTGGGAGATTCGGCCCACGTGATCCATCCGATCGCCGGCCAGGGGCTCAATCTGGGGCTCGCCGGCGCCGCCGCCCTGGCCGAGGCCGCGACGGAGGCGCTGCGGCTCGGGATGGATCCCGGAAGCGACGACGTGACAAGGACTTACGAGCAGGCCCGGCGCTTCCCCGTGCTCGCCATGGTCGCCGCCACGGACGGCCTGAACCGGCTCTTCTCCAACGACGTGACCCCCGTCCGGCTCGCCCGCGACTTCGGGCTCGGCCTCGTGAACGCCTCGAAGCGCCTGACGCGCGGCTTCGAAGCCAAAGCCTCGCACCTCGAAGCGGCTGGAGCCCGCCTGCTGCGCGGCGAGCCGCTCTAGGACAACGCCACACCCGCGCTCCACAGAGCCCTGGCATGCGGCCCGGAACATTCGCGGCTCCCGTTCATTCTGCCGGAGCGAGCGTGGCACGAACGCGAAGCGCCACGCATCCCTGGATTTCGAGGACCTGCGAAGGAGCCGATCATGGCCAAGGCCAAGCCGAACCTGCGCGTCGCCAGCGACCGCCTCAACACCCCGACCGACCTGAACCCCGAGGACGTGAAGAAGATCGCCGAGGGCCTCACCGTCCTGCTCTCGGACCTCTTCGCCCTCTACGTGAAGACCAAGAACTTCCACTGGCATGTCAGCGGCCCGAATTTCCGCGACTACCACCTGCTCCTCGACGAGCAGAGCCAGCAGATCTTCGCGATCATCGACGCGGTCGGCGAGCGCGCCCGCAAGATCGGCGGCACCACCCTGCGCTCCCTCGGCCAGGCGAGCCAGCTCGCCCGCGTCGCCGACAACGATGCCGACTACGTGAGCCCGCTCGACATGCTCAAGGAGCTGCGGGACGACAACAAGACGCTCACCGCCAACATGCGCGAGCTGCACGGCATCACCGACGACGCCAAGGACGTCTCCACCACCTCCCTGCTCGAGGAGTGGATCGACCAGTCCGAGGAGCGCACCTGGTTCCTCTACGAGGCCACCCGCGACGCGAGCCAGGGCGGCCACTGAGCCAAGTTTCGTCCGGATAGCGAAAGAACCCCGCGTCGCAGGATGCGGGGTTTTTCTTTGGCGATCCGACCGTTCGCAGATACGGCGTGCTGTGTCCGTCTGAACGCGGATGACCTCAGAGGCGGCCGTTCCGTCGAATGACGTCTACGGGCCGTCGAGCGTCAGGCTCACCTTGATCAGGCCTGGATCCTCTGGGTCGGGTCTGGCCTCGAAACCGAGGCGGCGGCAGACGGCGAGCATGGCGCGGTTCTCGGAGAGGATGGTGCCCTCGATCCGGGCGATGCCCTCGGCCCGGGCCCAGTCGATCATCAGGCGCATCAGGGCGTAGCCGAGCCCCGTGCCCTTGAGGTCGGAGCGGACCAGGATCGCGTATTCGCCGCTCTCGTGGTTGGCATCCGCGTGCAGGCGCACGGCGCCGAGCATGCGGGCGGCGTCGTCGGCCACGTCCTCGGCCAGGGCCACGAAGGCGATGGCGCGGGCATAGTCGAGCTGGGTCAGGCGGGCGAGGAAGGCGTGGCTGAAGTCGCGCACGGGGGCGAAGAAGCGCAGGCGCACATCCTCCGGGTCCACCCGCTCGAAGAAGGCGCGGAACAGGCCCTCGTCCTCCGGGCGCACCGGCCGCACGGCGATGGGCCGCCCCTTCAGGGTCAGGCTGCGCTCCCAGGCCTTGGGATAGGGCCGGATGGCGAGCCGGTTGCGGGCGGCGCCCTTGCGCTCCGGCAGGGGGCCGATCCGCACCCGGGCGTCGAGCCCGAGCACGCCGTTCTCGCCGGCGAGCAGGGGGTTGATGTCGAGCTCGCGCACCTGCGGCAGGTCGACGGCGAGCTGGGCGATCTTCACCAGCGTCAGGGCGAGGGTCGCCCGGTCGGCGGCGGCCACGTCGCGATAGGCGGCGAGCCGCCGGGAGACGCGGGTGCGGTCGATCAGGTCGGCGGCGAGCCGCAGGTCGAGGGGCGGCAGGGCGAGCGCCCGGTCGTCGATCACCTCCACCGCCGTGCCGCCGCGGCCGAACACCACCACGGGGCCGAAGGTCGGATCCTCGGCCAGCCCCACGATCAGCTCGCGCCGCCCGCCGCGGCGGATCATCGGCTGCACGGCGAAGCCCGTGACCCGGGCATCCGGCCTGAGCTTGCGCACCCGCGCCAGCATGCGGGCGGCGGCCTCGCGGATATCGGCCTCCGAGGTGAGGCCGAGGCGCACGCCGCCGACATCCGACTTGTGGACCACGTCGGGCGAGACGAGCTTGAGCGCCACCGCCTCGCCGCGGGCGATCATCGGCCAGGCCACGTCGGCGGCGGTCTCGCCGTCCGGGGCCAGGGTGTGGGGCACCATCGGGATGCGGTAGGCCTCCAGCAGGCCGATCACCGCATCGGGATCGAGCCAGTTCTGGCCGTTGGAAAGCGCCCGGTCGACGATGGCGCGGGCCGCATCCGTGTCCGGCGAAAAGCCCTTGGGCAGCGAATCGGGGGTGCGGGCGAGGTCGTCCTGCGCCTCGCGGTAGCGCACCAGATGCAGGAAGCCGTCGACGGCGTCCGCATCGGTGGCGAAGAGCGGGATCCGGGCCTTGGCGTAGATCGCCGCCGCCTCCGGATCCTCCCCCACCGACACGGCGAAGACCGGCTTCTTGCGACCGGCCCCGGCCCGGGCCTGCTCCACCGCCTTGGCCACGGTCTCGGCCACCGCCTTCGGCGCGGCGCGGGCGGTGGGGACGTGCAGGGCGAGCAGGGCGTCGTTGTCCCGGCTCGCGAGGAGCGGGCCGAGGGCGGCGGCGTAATCGGCGGGGCCGGCATCGACGCCGATGTCGAGGGGGTTCTCGGACTGGCCGTGGCGCACGCCTTCGAGGCGCTGGCGCAGCTCCGGCGGGACCGGGGCCGCATGCCCGCCCCGCTCGGCGAGATGGTCGGCGGCGAGCGCCCCGATGCCGCGGCCGTTCGACAGGATCATCAGGCGCGAACCCGGGAAGGGACGGACCCGGCCCAGGGCCTCCAGGGCGGAGAACATCGCGTCGAGGCTGTCGACGGCGAGCAGGCCCGCCCGGCGGAAGGCGGCGTCGTAGACCGCCGAGGGCTTGGCCAGGGCCGCGGTGTGGGTCTCCGGCGTGCGGGCATGGGCCTCGTGCCGGCCGGTGCGCAGGACCACCACCGGCTTGGCGCGGGCGGCGGCCCGGGCCGCGGACAGGAATTTGCGCGGATCGGCGATCTGGTGGAGCGAGAGCAGGATCGCCCGCGTGTGGATGTCGGCGGCGAAGTGGTCGAGGCAGTCGGCCACGTCCACGTCCACCGAGCGGCCGAGGGTGACGATGGCCGAGAAGCCGACCCCGCGGCGGGAGGCCCATTCGGCGATGGCCGAGGCGACGGTGCCCGATTGCGAGATCAGGGCCACGTCCCCGGGCTTCGGGGTGCGGGCCAGCAGCGTCGCGTTGAGGTTGCGGCTCGGCACGCTCACGCCCACCGAATCCGGGCCGAGCAGGCGCATCGACTGGGCGCGGGCGGCCCGACGCGCCGCGGCCACGGGCGCGGCCTCGCCGTAGCCGAGATGGGCCGACAGGATCACGGCGGCGGCGGCCCCCGCCTCGCCCGCCTCGGCCACGATGCCGGGCACCGTTTCCGGCGGGGTCGCGATCAGCACGAGATCCGGGGGCGCGGGCAGGTCGGCGAGCCGGGCGTGGCAGGGAATGCCGTCGACCAGGGCGTGGCGGGGATTGACCGGCATCACCGCCCCGGTGAAGCCGCCGGCCTTCAGCGAATCCATCACGGCGCGCCCGACCGAATCGGGCCGGTCCCCCGCGCCCACCACGGCGATGCGCTCGGGCGCCAGCATCGCGGCGAAGCGATAGGTGCTCACGGGCGGGCTCGCATGCCGGTCCCCGTTGCCGGTTCCCGTCGATCGGCGCGGAACGCGCCGCGCGTCCCCGCTCCGCGCATGCGGGGAGAAGGGCTGCGCACGAAATCGAAGCGATCAACCGGAAACGGTGTCATGGCCGGGTTCTATAGCGCGGGGAACCGTCCCGGACACCGGGCCGGCACCTTGAAAGCGTCTCTCCCCGGGCGCATGAGAACCTGAAAAGGGGGAAACGGTACGATGGACGACCAAGTGGCGCGGAGCGCCATCGTCGCGGCGATGCGCCGGATGGTGGCCGAGGGCCTCAGCCAGGGGACCAGCGGCAACATCTCCGTGCGCTTCGGCGACGGGCTCCTGATCACGCCCTCCGGCATCCCGGCGGAGCAGCTGGAGCCGGAGGACATCGTGGCGCTCGATGCCGAGGGCGGCTTCGCGCACCGGCTCAAGCCCTCCTCCGAATGGCGCTTCCACCGGGACATCCTGGCGGCGCGGCCCGAGATCGGCGCGGTGGTGCATGCCCATCCGCCCCACGCCACCGCCTTCGCGATCTGCCACAGGGAGATCCCCGCGGCGCATTACATGATCGCCGCCGCCGGCGGCCCGACGATCCGCTGCGCGCCTTACGCCCCCTACGGCACCGAGGCGCTCTCCCGCCTCGCCGTGGAGGCCCTCGACGACCGCCTCGCCTGCCTGCTCGGCAATCACGGCCTGATCGCCATCGGCCCCAGCCTCGACCGCGCCTTCTGGATCGCGACCGAGGTCGAGGCCCTGGCGCATCAGTACAGCCTCGCATTGCGGATCGGCACGCCGGTTCTTCTCGACGACGATGAGATCGCGCGCACGGTCATCCGGTTCAAAGGCTACGGGCTGCAAAGCAAGTAGCGAATCTCCGAATTTCATTGCCAGTGTGGAGGGTTGGTCAAATCCGGTGACGTCACGATGGGCCCTGTATCGTGGTGCGGGTGCCGTATGATGAATATTGCGCAGTCCGCACCGCGAAAGCTGAGGCGACCGGCCCGTGCTTTGCATGCGGGAGGGCCGTGCCCACAGGACTGCGTGCCCGGCGCAATTTCAGTCCACGAATTTCTTATCATGTGTGTTTGACTGGGGCTTGCGCAAAAATGAGTGGCGCACTATTTATGGAGTGACACGCCGGCTTTCGCTATAGGCTCGATCGCACCGCGATCGACCATTTATGCCAGATTTTCCGACCGGGCCGGCGGCAGGAACTTCAAGCAATGACATCCGACAACGAGTTTTCGCGGGATCAGGACATTCAGGACCATGTCGCCCTCGCGGGTGACATCGTGTCCGCCTTCGTCAGCAACAATTCGATCGCCGCGGCCGAGTTGCCCGGGTTGATCACCTCCGTGCACGCGATGCTGCGGCAACTGACCGAGCCGACGCCGCAATCGGCCTCCGTCGCGCTGACGCCCGCCGTGTCGGTGAAGCGCTCGATCACGCCCGACTTCCTGATCTGTCTGGAGGACGGCAAGAAGTTCAAATCGCTCAAGCGCCACCTGCGCACGCGCTACAACCTGACGCCGGAGGAGTACCGCGCGCGCTGGGGCCTGCCGCACGACTATCCGATGGTGGCGCCGAACTACGCGGCGGCCCGTTCGGAGCTCGCCAAGGCGACGGGCCTGGGCCAGCAGCGCCGGAAGAGCCGCGGCGGCGACAATGCGGAGAAGCCGGCCCGGCGCCGCGCCCGGGCGGGCGCCTGACACCGCATTGTCCACAGCCGATCCGCGGGATCGCACCCAGCTCTCCGAGACGTGACGGTCCCTCTTCCCGTCAGAGGGCAAGTCCTCCGCCGGAAGGGGCCGGACGACCTTCCTATCGCCGATGTCTTCCGGCGTCTCCGGCGAGGATACGCAAGGTCTCGGGTCGCCGTTTCACGTTCCGGTGAGGCGGCGGGTCTTCGGCCGGTATGTCCTGTTCCTGTCCGCCGCCCCTCCGGTCCCTTCGGCAACTGGCCGTTGTCCGGTTGAATCGCCGTCGGGCGCGTGGGACGCGTGCCGTCGCCCGGCCTCCGTTAGAGAAGCGGCAAGCTCCGGCGCGGATTCTGCCGGCGGGGGGCATCCGGCCCCCGGTCGAGGGATCCGCGAAGGGGCGATGTCGAACGGTTCGGTCACGGCCCGGCGCCTGTTCTGGACCCTTGTGATCGGGGGCGCCGCCGCCTTCTGGTACGGGCGCCCCGCCCTGCTCGCGACCGCGGCCGCGATGGTCGCCATCGCCGTCCACCGCCTCGACCGGCCCCGCCGTTTCCGTGCCTGCATCCGCCGGATCGCGCGGCAGCACGCGGCGACCCTCGCCCTGCGCCGGCGCCAGGAGCGCTATGTCGACGCCTATGGCAACCTGATCGAGGACGGCTGGTTGCGGGAGCGGGACTACTTCGCCGAGCGCACCCTGGTCCCCGCCCTCGAGGAGCGGGGCTACGCCGCCCTGATCGACCGCAACTGGGACCGGCTGCTCGACACGATCGAGCGGGTCGCCGCCGGCCATCCCCTCCCCGAGGAGGAGGATCTGCCGGAGGACGGGATCGATTACGAGCGCTTCTGCATCGCCCGGCTCGTCCGGGCCGGCTGGAGCGCGCATCCGACCCCCGCGAGCGGCGACCAGGGCGCCGACATCGTGGCCGAGCGCGACGGCCTGCGCCTCGTGGTCCAGTGCAAGCGCTACGGCCGCGCGGTGGGCAACGCCGCGGTGCAGGAGGTGGCCGCCGCCGCGCGCTACTGGTCGGCGGATGCCGCCGCCGTGGTCTCGAATGCCGGCTTCACCCCCGCCGCCCGCCGCCTGGCCGCCGCGACGGGGGTGAAGCTGCTGCATCACGACGATTTGGGCGATCTCGCCCCCGAGGGCGGCGCCCTCAGGGTCGGGCAGCGCGCCTGAGGGCGCTCAATCGACCCTCAGCCAGCGCCGCCCGTCTTTCTCCAGCAGCTTGTCGGCGGCGTCGGGGCCCTGGCTGCCGGCTTCGTAGAGATCGACCGGGGCGTCCTTCCAGGCCTGGATCAGGGGCTCCACCGCGGCCCAGCCGGCCTCGATGTTGTCGGCGCGCTGGAACAGGGTCGCGTCGCCGACCATGCAATCGTAGATCAGGGTCTCGTAGCCGACATTGGGCGCCTGCTCGAAGAAGTCGGCGTAGCGGAATTGGGTGGAGACGGTGCCGAGCCGCATCTGCGGCCCGGGCTCCTTCACGTTGAGCTGCGTGCTCATGCCGTGCTCGGGGTCGATGGAGAGCCGCATCACGTTGGGGGCGAGATGCGTCACCGGCGTCTCGTCGAAGAGGTGGAAGGGCGGCGGCCGGAAATGGATCGCGATCTCCGTGCGCCGCCCGCCCATCCGCTTGCCGGTGCGCAGGTAGAAGGGCACCCCGGCCCAGCGCCAGTTCTCGATCTCGAGCTTCAGGGCGACATAGGTCTCGGTGGTCGAATCCCTGTCGACGTTCGGCTCGTCGCGATAGGCCGGCACGTCCCGCCCCTCGATGCGGCCCGCCGCGTACTGCCCGCGCACGGCGTGCTCCGGCGTCACCGGCCGCACCGCCTCGACGAGCTTGGCCTTCTCCGTGCGCACGGCCTCGGCCGCGAAGGAGTTCGGCGGCTCCATGGCGACCATGGAGAGGAGCTGGAACAGGTGGTTGGGCACCATGTCGCGCAGCGCCCCGGTGCCCTCGTAGAAGCTGCCCCGCCCCTCCACGCCGATGGTCTCGGCGGCGGTGATCTGGACGTGGTCGATGTATTCCCGCCGCCAGACCGGCTCCAGCATGCCATTGCCGAAGCGCAGGGCCATGATGCTCTGGACCGTCTCCTTCCCGAGGAAATGGTCGATCCGGTAGAACTGGCTCTCGTCGGCCTGCTTGAGGATGCGCGCGTTGAGCGCCCGGGCGGAAGCGAGGTCCGAGCCGAAGGGCTTTTCGATGACCACGCGGCGGAAGGCGCCCTCGCCCTGCTCCAGCAGCCCCGCCTTGCCGAGCCCGTCGACGATCGGGCCGAAGAAGCGGGCGGCGACGGCGAGGTAGAACACCGCGTTGCCGCTGATCTTCTCCGCGAGGCCCGTGAAGGTGGCCGCGTCCTCGAAGTCGCCCTGGTGGTAGCGCAGGCGCTCCCGCACGAAGCCCCATTGCGCCGCGTCGATCGCGTCCACGTGGAACTCGGCGGAGGCGTCCTTCGTGAAGGACTGCATCGTGTCGCTCAGCGTCTCACGCCACCCGTCGTCGGTATTGGCGTTGTGGTCGACGCCGAGGATCGCGAGCTTGTCGGAGAGCAGGCCGCCGCCGGCGAGGTTGTAGAGGGCCGGCATCAGCAGGCGCTTGGTCAGGTCGCCGCCCGCGCCGAAGATCACCAGGGTGCAGGGGGGCGCCGGGGTGAAGCCCGCCCGGCTGGTCTTCTGCGGCGGGGCGCCGTCCGGGAGGGCGCCTCCGTGGCGGAGCGTCTCGTGCGGGGAATTGCCGTTCTCGGCCATCGTCGGGCAACCCGGTCTCTCGCCGCAGCGCGGCATCGGCGGATCAACCGGCTTGCGGCGCGGCCGTTCCGGCCACGCTGCTTCGTGAGGATCTACTCGTCCGTGCGCATCGCGGTGCCGCGGTCGATCGGCAGGCGCTCGGCCTTCAGCTCCTCGCCCGTGGGCAGGCTGCGGGCGTCCCAGCCGCCGCCCAGGGCCCGGATCAGGTCGACGGCGGTGGTGAAGCGGCTGAGCCTGATCTGCAGGGCCGTGACCTCGTTGTTGATCAGCAGCGACTGGGCCGTGACCACGGTGGTGTAGTTCTGGGTGCCGGCCCGGTACTCGTTGAGGGCGATCTCGACCGCGCGCCGGGCGGAGGCGACCGCCTCCTCCTGCTTGCCGATCTGCCGGGCGAGGATGCGCACGCCGGCGAGATCGTTCTCGACCTCCCCGAAGGCGGTGAGCACGGCCTGGCGGTAATTGGCCACCGCCGCGTCGTAGGCGGCGCGGGCGGCGTCGAGCGCCGCCGTGCGGGCGCCGCCGTCGAACAGGGTCTCGCTGCCGGCGGCGGCCACCGACCAGACCTGGTTGGTCGCGGAGAAGAGGCCGTTGCTGGTGGCCCCGGAGATGCCGCCGGAGGCCGAGAGGGTGACGGTGGGGTAGAAGGCCGCCACCGCGACGCCGATCTGCTCGCTCTGCGCCTGGACCAGCCGCTCCGCCTGGGCGATGTCGGGGCGGCGCTCCAGCAGCTCGGAGGGGATGCCGACCGGCACGCTCGGGGGCGTCTGGGCGAGCTTGCCCCGGGGGATGCTCACCTCGGAGGGCGGCCGGCCGACCAGCAGGGCGATGGCGTGCTCGAAGGTCGCCCGCTGCAGGTCGACGGCGATGGCGGAGGCCTCCGTGGTCTGGAGCTGCGTCTGCGCGGTGATGACGTCGGAGCGGGCGGCGACGCCGGCATTGTACTGGTTCTCGGCGATGGCGAGGCTGCGCCTGAAGCCCTCGATGTTCTCCTGGAGCACCGCCTTCAGGGATTCCTGGTAGCGCAGCTGCAGGTAGTTGGTGGCGAGCTCCGCCTGGATGCCGAGGCGGACCAGAGCGAGATCGGCCGCGCTGGCCTGGGCGCTCGCCACCTCGCCCTCCAACTGGCGGCGCAGGCGGCCGAACAGGTCGAGCTCCCAGCTCGCCTGGCCCTGCAGGGAGACCGTGGTGCGCTCGGAGCCGAGGGAGCGCGAGCGGGTGATCGACGGCGCGCCGAGCACGGTGGGGAACAGGGCGGCCCGGGCCGAGGCGACCAGCGCCCGCGCCTGGGCGTAGTTCGACACGGCGGCGCGCAGGGTCTGGTTGTCGACATCGACCGAGCGCATCAGCCGGTCGAGGGTCGGATCGCGGAACACGCGCCACCAGTCGCCGCGCTCGGCCCCGTCATTGGGCCGGGAGGCGCGCCAGCCCTTGCGGCTCTGGACATAGGCGACGCTGTCCTCGCGCATCCCCCCCTGCTTGAAGCCCAGCGGCGTCTCGACGGAGGGCCGCACATAGTCCGGCCCGACCATGCAGCCGGCGGTGGAGAGGGACAGCGTGAGGGCGAGGGCGAGGCGGGCCGCCCTCCCCCTGTCGGCGATGGAACCGGTCACGCGCATCATTCCGCCGGCACCGCCGCGCCGCCCCGGTTCCGCCGGCCCCGGTTCAGCGCCCAGAGCCGGAGGCGGTCGAGATAGAGATAGACGACGGGGGTGGTGTAGAGGGTCAGGATCTGGCTCACGATAAGGCCGCCGACGATGGCGATGCCGAGCGGGCGGCGCAGCTCCGAGCCCTCCCCGCCTCCGAGGATCAGCGGCAGCGCGCCGAGGAGCGCGGCCAGCGTTGTCATCATGATCGGACGGAAGCGCAAGAGGCAGGCCTCGAAGATCGCCTCCGCCGGGCCCATGCCGCGGGTGCGCTCGGCGTCGAGGGCGAAGTCGATCATCATGATCGCGTTCTTCTTCACGATGCCGATCAGCAGGAACACCGCGATCAGGGCGATGATCGTGAATTCCGTGCCCGTCACCAGCAGGGCCAGCACCGCGCCGATTCCCGCCGAGGGCAGGGTCGAGAGAATCGTGATCGGGTGCACGTAGCTCTCGTAGAGGATGCCGAGCACCGCGTAGACCGCGAGGAGCGCGGCGAGGATCAGCAGCGGCTGGCGGGAGGCGGAGGCCTGATAGTTCTTGGCCGCGCCGGCATATTCGCCGTGGATGGTGGCGGGCATGCGCAGGTCGAGCATCGCCCTGTCGATGGCCGCGGTCGCGTCCGACAGGCTCTTGCCGGGGGCGAGGTTGAACGAGACCGTGGTGGCCACGAACAGGCCCTGATGGGCGACCTGCACGGGGGCGTTGCCGGTCTCGAACCGGGCGAAGGCCGAGAGCGGCACCATGGTCTCCTTCGCGGCGGAGACCGGCGCGCTCGACGAGGCGCCGCCCTTGCTCGCGGCGATGGCGTTGGAGGCGGCGTTGCGGGCCGAATCCGCGGCGATGGCGGCGGCGTCGCCCCCCGAGCTGCCGCTCGCCCCCGCGCTGGCGGTGGAGGTGGTGGTCGAGCCGGCATTGGCCGTCCCGTCCGTCGTGTCGGAGGCGGCCACCGTGCCGGCCACGGCGTTGGTGGTGGCCGAGCCCCGCGCCTTGCCCCCCGTGGTCGAGACGAAGATCGACTTCAGCGTCTCCGGCGATTGCAGGTAGCGCGGCGCGATCTCCATCACGACGTGGTACTGGTTGAGCGGGTTGTAGATCGTCGAGACCTGGCGCTGGCCGAAGGCGTCGTAGAGGGTGTTGTCGATCTGGTCCGGGGTGATGCCGTAGCGGAAGGCGGTGGGCCGATCGATGACGAGGCGGCTCTCCAGGCCCCCCTCCTGCTGGTCGGAGGTGACGTCGGCGAAGAGCCCCGGCTGCTGCTGCAGGGCCGCGACCAGCTTGGGCGCCCATTCGTAGAGCTCCTCCGCCGTGTCGCCCTGGAGCGTGTACTGGTACTGGGCGAAGCTCTGCCGGCCGCCCATCTTCAGGTCCTGGCGGGGGAACAGGAACAGCCGGGCGCCGGCGACCTGGGCGAGCTTGGGCCGCAGCCGGCCCATCACCGTCTCGATCGAGTCGCGCTGGCCCAGGGGCTTGAGCCCGACGAAGACGTTGGCCGAGTTGGTGCCGCGTCCGCCGGTGAAGCCGACCACGCTCTCCACCGCCGGGTCGGCCTGCACGATGGCGCTCGCCCGGGTCAGCTTCTCCTTCATCGCCTGGAACGAGATGCGCTGGTCGGCCTGGATGCCGCCCATGAGCTGCCCCGTATCCTGCTCGGGGAAGAAGCCCTTGGGCACGATGACGTAGAGATAGACGTTGAGCCCGATCGCCCCGAACACGCTGAGCAGCACCAGCCGGCGATGGCGCAGGGCGACATGCAGGCTGCGCTCGTAGCCGCGCAGGGTGGCGTCGAAGGCGCCCTCCAGCATCCGGATCGGCAGGCTCGGGCGCTGGGTCGCGACGCCATGCCCCTCCGGGCGCAACAGGCGGGCGCACATCATCGGCGTGGTGGTGAGCGAGAGCACCAGGGAGATCAGGATCGCCAGGGACAGGGTGACCGCGAATTCCTGGAACAGGCGCCCGACGAGGCCGCCCATCAGCAGGATCGGCAGGAACACGGCGATGAGCGAGAGGCTCATCGAGATCACGGTGAAGCCGACCTCGCGGGCCCCCTGCAGGGCCGCCTCGACCCGGGGCTTGCCCGCCTCGATGTGCCGCTGGATGTTCTCCAGCACCACGATGGCGTCGTCGACCACGAAGCCCGTGGCGATGATGAGCGCCATCAGCGACAGGATGTCGAGGGAGTAGCCGAGCAGGTACATCACCCCGAAGGTGCCGATGATCGAGATCGGCACCGCCACCGCCGGGATCAGGGTGGCCCGGCCCGAGCGCAGGAACACGAACACCACGAAGACCACGAGGGCCACCGCGATCAGCAGGGTCTCCTCGGTCTCCTTCAGGGAGGCGCGGATGGTGGCGCTGCGGTCGCCGGAGATGTCGAGGTCGATGTCGCCGGGCAGGGCGGCCTTCACCTGCGGGATCGCCTCGCGCACCCGCTTGACCGTCTCGACCACGTTCGAGCCCGGCTGCTTGTAGATGAACAGGATCACGCCCGGCTTGCCGTTGACGAGGCCGAGATTGCGCTTGTCCTCGACGGAATCGATCACCTGGCCGACATCGGACAGGCGCACCCCCGCATTGTTGCGGTAGGCCACGACGATGTCGCGGTAATCGGAGGCCTGCCGGCCCTGGTCGTTGGCGTAGAGCTGGTAGCGCCGGTCCGCCGTCTCGACCGCGCCCTTCGGCGAGTTGGCATTGGCGGAGGCCAGCGCCGCGCGGATGCCTTCGAGCCCGATGCCGTAATGGAACAGGGCCATCGGATCGAGTTCGACCCGCACGGCGGGCAGCGAGGAGCCGCCGATATCGACGTTCCCGATGCCCTCGATCTGGGACATCTTCTGCTGCACCACGGTGGCCGCGGAATCGTAGAGCTGGCCCGGGGTGAGGGTGTCCGAGGTCAGGCCGAGGATCAGGATCGGCATGTCCGCGGGGTTGAACTTGCGGTAGGTCGGGTTGGTGCGCAGCGAGGTCGGCAGGTCGGCCCGGGCCGCGTTGATCGCCGCCTGCACGTCGCGGGCGGCCCCGTCGATGTCCCGGTTCAGCCCGAACAGCAGCACGATCCGCACGGTGCCGGTCGAGCTCGTCGAGGTCATCTCGTTGACGTCGGCGATGACGCCGAGGCGGCGCTCCAGGGGCGCGGCGACGGTGGTGGCCATGGTCTCCGGCGAGGCGCCGGCCATCTGGGCCTGCACCATGATGACCGGGAAATCGACCTGCGGCAGCGGCGCCACCGGCAGCTTCACGAAGGCGAACAGCCCGGCGAGCAGCACGCCGACGGTGAGCAGCGTCGTGGCGATCGGCCGCCGGATGAAGGGGGCGGAGACGTTCACGGCAGGGCCTCGCCCGCCGGGAGGCCCGCCTCCCCGTCGCGGCGGCCCGAGAGCCGGCGCTCCAGGCGGTCGAAGGCGAGGTAGATCACCGGGGTGGTGAACAGCGTCAGCACCTGGCTGACGATGAGGCCGCCGGCGATGACGATGCCCAGCGGCTGGCGCAATTCGGAGCCGACGCCGGTGCCCACGATCATCGGCACCGCCGCGAACAGGGCGGCGAGCGTCGTCATCATGATCGGGCGGAAGCGCAGGAGGCAGGCCTCGTAGATCGCGTCCCGGGCCGAGCGGCCCTCCTCGCGCTCCGCCTGGAGCGCGAAGTCGATCATCATGATCGCGTTCTTCTTCACGATGCCGATGAGCAGCACGATGCCGATGATGGCGATGATGTCGAGGGAGAGCCCGAACCACATCAGGCCGAGCAGCGCGCCGATGCCGGCCGAGGGCAGCGTCGAGAGGATCGTGATCGGGTGGATGAAGCTCTCGTAGAGCACGCCGAGCACGATGTAGACCGTGACGATGGCCGCGAGCACCAGGAACAGCTCGTTGGAGAGCGCGGATTCGAAGGCGAAGACCGAGCCCTGCGGCACCAGGGTGAAGCTGGCCGGCAGGTCGATGGCCCTGCGCGCCTCCTCGATCGCCTGCACCGCCTCGCCGAGCGCGGCGCCCGGGGCGAGGTTGAAGGAGACGGTGGTGGCCGGGAACTGGCCGAGATGGCCGACCAGCAGCGGCGCCCGCCGCTCGGAGATCCGGGCCACGGCGGCGAGCGGCACCTGCCCGGAGGCGGCGGTGGAGGACGGCAGGTAGAGGGTGTTCAGGGAGTCGAGGGTCCGGTGCAGGTCCGGATCGGCCTCGAGGATCACCCGGTACTGGCTCGACTGGGTGAAGATCGTCGAGATGATGCGCTGGCCGAAGGCGTCGTAGAGCACGTTGTCGATGGTGGCCGGGGTGATGCCGTAGCGGCCGGCGGTGGCCCGGTCGATGGTGACGTAGGCGGCGAGCCCGCTGCCCTGGTAGTCGCTGGTCACGTCCGCGAGCAGGGGGGAGCGCTGCAGCGCCTCGACGAAGCGCGGCACCCAGGTCTCGAACTCCTCGAGGTTCGGGTTCTCCAGGATGACCTGGTACTGGGTGGCCGAGACCGCGGTGTCGATGGTCAGATCCTGCACCGGCTGCATGTAGAGCCGCACCCCCGGCACCCCGCGCGTCGCCGCGTTGAGCCGGCGGATGATGTCGCCGGCGGTCGCCGTGCGTGCGTCGCGGGGCTTCAGGTTGATCAGGAAGCGGCCGGAATTGAGGGTGACGTTCTGGCCGTCCACCCCGATGAAGGAGGACAGGCTCGCCACGTCCGGGTCCTTCAGGACGATGTCGGCGAGCTGCTGCTGGCGCTCGGCCATCGCCTCGTAGGAGACGGTCTGGTCGGCCTGGCTGATGCCCTGGATCACCCCCGTGTCCTGCACGGGGAAGAAGCCCTTCGGCACCGCCACGAACAGCCAGGCGGTGAGCGCCACGGTGCCGAGGAAGACGAGCAGGGTCAGGCCCTGATGGGCGAGCACGACCCGCAGGGCCCGCCCGTAGAGGGCGATGGTCCCGTCGGTCGCCCGCCGGCCGATCCGCGCGAAGAACCCTTCCCGGGCGGCGGCGTGCCCGGTCCCGGGCTTGAGCAGGCGGGCGCACATCATCGGCACCAGCGTCAGCGAGACCACCGCCGAGATCACGATGGTGGCGGCCAGCGTGATCGCGAATTCGTGGAACAGGCGCCCGACCACGTCGCCCATGAACAGGAGCGGGATCAGCACCGCGATCAGCGAGACGGTGAGCGAGATGATGGTGAAGCCGATCTCGCGGGAGCCCTTCATCGCGGCTTCCAGCGGCGAATCCCCCTCCTCCACGTGGCGGGCGATGTTCTCGATCACCACGATGGCGTCGTCGACCACGAAGCCCGTGGCGATGGTGAGCGCCATCAGGGAGAGGTTGTCGAGGGAGAAGCCCCAGAGATCCATGGCGGCGAGCGCCCCCACCAGGGAGAGCGGCACCGACAGGCTCGGGATCAGCGTCGCGGAGACGCTGCGCAGGAACAGGAAGATCACCATCACCACCAGGGCGATGGCGAGCATCAGCTCGAACTGCACGTCCTTCACCGAGGCGCGGATCGTGGTGGTGCGGTCGGTGAGCACGGCGATGCCGATCGCCGCCGGCATGGTCGCCTGGAGCTGGGGCAGCAGCGCCTTGATCTTGTCGACCGTCTCGATGACGTTGGCGCCGGGCTGGCGCTGGATGTTGAGGATCACCGCCGGGGTGCGGTCGGCCCAGGCGCCGAGCTTGGTGTTCTCGGCCCCGTCGACCACGTCCGCCACGTCCGAGAGGCGCACCGGCGCGCCGTTCTTGTAGGCGACGATGGCCTGCTCGTAGACGCTCGGGTCGCGGATCTGGTCGTTGGCGTTGATGGCGTAGGACTGGGTCGGCCCGTCGATATTGCCCTTGGGCGTGTTGACGTTGAGGTTCGCGATCGTGGTGCGCAGGTCGTCGATGTTGAGCCCGTAGGCGGCGAGCGCCCGGGAATTGAAGCGGATCCGCACCGCCGGGCGCATGCCGCCGCCCATGCTGACGAGGCCGACGCCGGCCACCTGGCTGATCTTCTGGGCGAGGCGCGTCTCGGCGAGGTCGCGCACCTGGGTGAGCGGCATCGTCTTCGAGGTCAGCGCCAGGGTGATGACCGGCGCGTCGGCCGGGTTCACCTTGGCGTAGATCGGCGGCGCCGGCAGGTCCGAGGGCAGGAGGTTGCCCGCCGCGTTGATCGCCGCCTGGACCGATTGCTCCGCGATGTCGAGGGGGATGTCGAGGCTGAACTGCAGGGTGATGACCGAGGCCCCCGCCGAGCTCTGCGAGGACATCTGGTTGAGGTTGGCCATCTGGCCGAATTGCCGCTCCAGGGGCGCGGTGACGGCCGAGGTCATCACCTCCGGGCTCGCCCCCGGATAGAAGGTCTGCACCTGGATGGTCGGATAGTCGACGGAGGGCAGCGCCGAGACCGGCAGGTTGAGATAGGACACCGCGCCGACGATCAGAATCGCCAGCATCAGCAGCGTCGTGGCCACCGGTCGCAGGATGAAGAGGCGGGACGGGTTCATGGGGCGCCCCCGGCGGTCACTGCGCCGCCCTGTGCCGGTTGCGCTTGCGCTCGGCGGGCGGGGCGCCCTCCGTCCCGCTGCTCTCGGCCGGCTTGGCCTCGCCCGGGTTGCTCGGGGCGCCCGGCTGGGCCCCCGAGGCCGCGGCGGGCGTGCCGGGGATGGCGGCGCCGGGCGCGCTGGCGTTGCCCGCCGGCGCGTCCCGCTGCGGCTTGCCCGCGCCTTCCGTGACCCGCACGCTGGCGCCGTCGCGCAGGCGGTCGGTGCCGTCGGTGACGACGCGGTCGCCCGGCTGCAGCCCCTCGGTCACCACGGTGCGGAGGCCGTCGCTCTCGCTGATCTTGATCGGGCGCACGCTGACCTTGTCGTCGCCCTGCATCAGGTAGACGTAGGTGCCCGGCGCCCCGCGCAGGATCGCGGAATTCGGCACCAGCGGCGCGTTGCGGATCGTGTCGACGGTGAGCTTGGCGTTGACGAACTGGTTCGGGAACAGGGTCTCGTCGTCGTTCTGGAACAGGGCGCGCAGCTTCACCGTGCCGGTGGTCGTGTCGATCTGGTTGTCGACCGTGTCGAGGGTGCCGGTGGCGATCTCGTGCTGGTCGCCGCGGTCATAGGCCCGCACCGTGAGCTTGGCGCCCGCGCGCAGCCGCTTCATCACCCGGGCGACGTCGTCCTCCGGCAGGGTGAACACCACCGAGATCGGATGGAGCTGCGTGACCACGACGATGTTGGTCGAGGCGCCGGTGATGTAGTTGCCCTGATCGACCTGCCGCAGGCCGACCCGCCCGTCCACCGGCGAGACGATGTGGGCATAGGCGATGTTGAGCTTCTGCTGGTCGACGAGGGCCTGGTCGGAGGCGACGGTGCCCTCGTTCTGCTTCACCAGGGCCGCCTGGGTGTCGACGTTCTGCTTCGAGATCGAATCCTGGCGGTTCAGGGTCTGGTAGCGCTGCAGGTCGAGCTTCGAGTTCTGCAGGAGCGCCTGGTCCTTGGCGAGCTGGCCCTCGTACTGGGCGAGCAGCGCCCGGTAGGGCCGGTCGTCGATCTGGGCGAGGTAGTCGCCGCGCTTGACCGTCTGGCCCTCGCGGAAGCCGATCTCGGTGAGGTAGCCGCTGATCTGCGAGCGCACGGTCACCGTGGCGAGCGGGGTCACCGTGCCGAGGCCCTGGAGGATCACCGGCATGTCGCCGGCCGCGATCGTGGCGATCCCGACCGCCTGGGGCGGCGCGCCGTGATGGCCGCCGCGGCCGCTGCCGCCCGGAGCGCGCGCCTCCTGCGTCTCGCCCGCGCCCTTCATCCGGGTCTCGTAAAAGCGGTAGCCGGCCGCGCCCGCCCCCGCCAGGAGGAGCAGGATCAGGATCCAGCGGCCCAGCCGGCGGCGCCGGCGCACGGGCGCCGGGGCGGTCGTCGGGTATTCCCGGGCCGTTTCCCGGCGGATCGGCGAGTTCTCGTTCATCCCAGAAAACTCAGTCAGGATCTGGCCCGTCGGGAGGGCGCTTGCGGAAGCGCCGTCCCGTCCCGGGCCGTTCAGGACCCGAGCCTATCACGGCGCGGCCCCGGATGCGGGCTGGGGGGCAGGACGTGCGGTCGCGTCCCCCTCTTCCTCGCCCGACATCCCGGCCGCCGAGCCCGAGGCTCGCCGAGCAATGCGACCCCACTACGGCGGCTCCGTTTCCCGCATGTTGCTGAGAAACGGGGCCGCAAGCTTCAGGTGTGACGGCGCACCTGCGCCGGCTCCGGAGAGATCAGGGCCGCTCCAGCGACCGGTAGTGCTGCACGACGTCGCGGAAGCCGGCATCGACCGGGGTGACCGGAAGCGCCATCCGCAGGGCCACCCCGAGGCCGGCGGTGGCGAGGGCGATGCCCAAGGCGAGGGAGACACGCATGGTCGTCGAGTTCCGGAAGGGCGCGGGGCGCGCGACCCCATAGCACCGATCCGCGCGGCGGGGTGCGGCTTTCGGAACGGCGGGCGCCGGAAAAGCAGAAGGCCGCCGTGTCGCGCGGCGGCCTTCTGGGAGACGATCGGACCGGCGCGCCGCATGTCGGGAACGAGGGGGCGGAGTTCCCTTCGCGCGGTGGCCGGTCCGACCGTGGGTTGAGATTTAGACGAGGGCTGACGAGTGTCAACAATCGTCAGCCGTCGAAATCATCCCGTCCGGGCCGCGGATGGACCCGCCCGGTTCTGGATGTGCGCGGGCGCACGTTTTGCGCGTGTTTTCCCGCATGGTAGAGCGCGAACCCTGTCCGATATGCCGGGGCGCGTGCCCCGGACGCGGCGCGAGAGGCACGACCCGACCGGCATGAATCCCGTCTTCGCCGCCCTGCCCACCACCATTTTCGACGTCATGTCGCAGCTCGCCCGCGAGCACGGGGCGATCAATCTCGGCCAGGGCTTCCCGGACGATCCCGGACCGGAGGACGTGCGGGCGCGGGGTGCCGAGGCCCTGATCCGCGGCAACAACCAGTACCCGCCGATGATGGGGCTGCCGGCCCTGCGCGAGGGCATCGCCGCCCATTACGCCCGCTTCCAGGGCCTCGACCTCGATCCCGCGCGGGAGGTGATGGTGACCTCCGGCGCGACCGAGGCCCTGGCCGGGGCGATCCTCGCCCTGGTCGCGCCCGGCGACGAGGTGGTGCTGTTCGAGCCGATGTACGACGCCTACCTCCCTCTCGTCCGCCGGGCCGGGGGCGTGCCCCGCTTCGTCACCCTGCAGCCGCCGCATTTCCGCATCGAGGCGGCGGCGCTCGCCGCCGTCTTCTCCGAGCGGACGAAGCTCGTCATCCTCAACAACCCGCTCAACCCGAGCGCGAGCCTGTTCCCGGACGAGGATCTGGCGCTGCTGGCGGAGTTTTGCCGCCGCTTCGACGCCTTCGCCCTGTGCGACGAGGTCTGGGAGCACGTGGTCTTCGACGGGGCGCGCCACCGCCCGCTCATGGGCTTCCCGGGCATGCGGGAGCGCACGGTGAAGGTCGGCTCGGCGGGCAAGATCTTCTCGCTGACCGGCTGGAAGGTCGGCTTCGTGATGGCGGCCGAGCCGGTTCTGCGCGTGCTCGCCCGGGCCCATCAGTTCATCACCTTCACGACGCCCCCCAACCTCCAGGAGGCGGTGGCCTACGGGCTCGCCAAGGACGAGGCCTATTTCCGGGAGATGCGGGCCGGCTTCGCCCGCTCCCGCGACCGGCTGGCCGCGGGCCTCTCCGGGCTCGGGCTGACCGTGCTGCCCTCCGCCGCCACCTACTTCCTGAATGTCGATATCGGCGCGCCCGACGATGTCGGCTTCTGCCAGCGGCTGGTGCGGGAGCGGGGCGTCGCCGCCATCCCCGTCAGCGCCTTCTACGCGCAGGGAAACGTGCGCAACCTCGTCCGCTTCTGCTTCGCCAAGAGCGACGCCACCCTCGACGCGGCGCTCGCGCGCCTCGCCCCCCTGGGCCGGGCGGCGTGATGCCGGCGGCGCGGCCCGTTGGCGGGGGCGTCCTTGCCGAGGGGGATGGGCGGGGCCACATCCTCCCGCATGAGCGCGTCCCGCACCAGCTTCGACCCCGGCTCGTTCCAGCGCGAGCCTTTCGGCGCGGCCGATCTGCGCCGCTTCACCGACACCGGCCCGGAAGCGAGCCTGCAGCGCCTGGAGCAGCTCGCCTTCGTGATGGATTCCGTCTTCCTGATCCCCGGCACGAACCGCCGGGTCGGCGTCGACGCGTTGATCGGCCTCGTGCCGGTGATCGGCGACATCGCCGGGATGGCGATCGCCTCCTACATCGTCTACGAGGCGCGGCGCCTGGGGGCCCCGCGCTGGCTGGTCGCCCGGATGATGGCCAACGTGGCCTTCGACGGAGCGGTCGGTGCGGTGCCCCTGGCGGGCGACCTGCTCGACGCCGCCTTCAAGGCCAACCGCCGCAACGTCCGGCTGCTGCGCCGGCACCTGGAGCGCAAGGGCGGCCTTCGCCCGAGCGAGATCGAGGGCACGGCGGTCCGCATCGACTGAACGGGTTTGGCATGAGCGAAGGGGCGGCGGGCCGATGAACGAGGTTGCGCGCCCCGAGCCCGATGCCGTGCCGGTGACGGCGCCGGGCAACGCCCCCCCGATGCAGCCCCTGCCGACGGCCACGCGCAGCCGGCTCTCGCCCCTGACCCGGCGCCGGCTCGATAACTTCTGGGCGAATCGCCGGGGCTCCTGGTCGGCGGTGATCTTCGCCCTGCTGTTCGTCTCGAGCCTGTTCGCCGAGGTCATCGCCAACGACCGGCCGATCCTGCTCCAGTACAAGGGCGAGTGGCTGGTCCCGGTCCTCGTCGATTATCCGGAGGAGAAGTTCGGCGGCTTCCTGGCCCGGACCGATTACCGGCAGCCGGAGATCCGCAAGGAGATCGCCGAGAACGGCTGGGCGCTCTGGCCGCCGATCCCCTATTCCTACAACACCTTCATGAGCGACATGCCGACCCCGGCGCCCTCCCCGCCGACCTGGGCGCTCGACGACGCCCAGTGCCGGCCCGTGGCCGAGCGGGCGGGGGTCAAGGCGACGGGGCGCGAACTCGGCTGCCGGGACATCGAGTGGCACTGGCTCGGCACCGACAACGCCTCCCGCGACGTTCTGGCGCGCATCATCTACGGCTTCCGCATCTCGGTGCTGTTCGGCCTCATCCTGGCGCTGATCTCCTCGGTGATCGGCGTGATCGCGGGGGCGGTGCAGGGCTATTTCGGCGGCTGGACGGACCTGATCTTCCAGCGGGTGATCGAGATCTGGAGCGCGATTCCGACGCTCTACCTGATCATCATCATGTCGGCCTTCCTGGTGCCGAGCTTCTTCACCCTGCTCGCCATCCTGACCCTGTTCGCCTGGACCGCCCTGGTCGGCGTGGTGCGGGCGGAATTCCTGCGGGCGCGCAATTTCGAATATGTCCGCGCCGCCCGGGCGCTCGGCCTCTCGAACGTGCGCATCATGGCGCGCCACCTCCTGCCCAACGCCATGGTGGCGACCCTGACCTTCCTGCCCTTCATCCTGAACGGCTCGATCACGACCCTGACCTCGCTCGACTTCCTCGGCTTCGGCCTGCCGCCGGGCTCGGCCTCGCTCGGCGAGCTGCTCGCCCAGGGCAAGGACAACATCAACGCGCCCTGGCTCGGCCTCACCGGTTTCTTCGTGGTCGCGGCCATGCTGAGCCTGCTCGTCTTCGCCGGCGAGGCGGTGCGCGATGCCTTCGACCCGCGCAAAAGCTTCGCCTGACCTTTTATTGACGCAAATTAACGACCAAAAATTGTGCGGATTGCGCAAATAAGATCTTCTTTCATCCAGGTCGCGACGCCCTGCGCAAGATCAGGAAACCGTGATCGACGGCGTTCGTAACGTCTTGTGAATGATCGCCTTGCTAGAGCTTCGGTCGGGTCGAGTCGCCCGAGAGTGGCGGTCCGGCCGCGTGACGGGGCGCCGTCCGCCCGGGAAGGCCCGGCGCGACGGTGCACGGTCGCGTTGTGTCGTCGATCCCGCCGGAGGCTGTCGTGCTCGCCCAGGAGTTCATGTCGTTCCATGAGGCCGCGAAGCGCAACGGTCTGATCCTCTCCTTCGGCGGCGATTTCTCCGAGGGCCTGCTGTTCTCCCTCGGCGAGGTGCTCAAGCTGCGCATGCAGCAGGAGGAGACCGACGCGACGGTGGCCAAGAAGGTCTTCTCGATCTTCGTCGAGCAGGCGCAGAACGTGATCCGCTATTCCGCGGCCAAGGTCTGCCCGGACACCTCCAGCAGTGCCGGCATGGTGTCGAGCGGCATGATCGCCGTCGGCACCGAGGAGGGGCGCTTCTTCGTCATCTGCGCCAACGAGGTCGGCGCGGAGGAGGTCGAGGCCCTGCGCGCCCGCCTCGACCATATCGCCGGCCTCTCGAGCGAGGAGCTGAAGAAGTTCTATCGCGAGAAGCTGCGTCAGCCCCCGGACGAGGGCAGCCTCGGCGGCAGCATCGGGCTGATCGAGATCGCCCGGCGCTCCAGCGCCCCCGTCAAGTACGGCTTCGAGGCACTGGGCCCGGGCAAGAGCCTGTTCTGCCTCAAAGCCTATATCTGAGGAGTCTTTCCGATGGACCGCATCGAGAAGGCTGCGACCAACCGCTCGCCGCTCGTCGATTTCGATTTCCCGAACGGCACGCTGCTGCTGCGCGGGGAATCCTACCCGGAGGATGCGGCCGCCTTCTTCGGCCCGCTGCTCCAGGCCCTGCGCGCCTTCCTGGAGGCGGACGAACTCGAACCGGTGACCCTCACGGTGGAGCTCGCCTATTTCAACTCGTCGAGCGCCAAGGCGCTGATGAACCTGTTCATGGCGCTGGAGGACGCGGCCGCCGATGGGCGCCCGGTGACGGTGCGCTGGCTCTATGCCGAGGGCGACGAGTCGATCGAGGAGGCGGGCGAGGATTTCGCCGCCGATTTCGAGCACGCGCATTTCGAGCTGGTGAAGCTGGAGCAGTCCCATGGGTAGGCGCTCCACCCTGGCCGCCAAGGTCGACAGCGATGCCTTCAGCCTGTTCGACAACGAGGAGGCGGTCCTCGCCCGCACCGACGACATGCTGGCCCGCCTCGCGGAGGTGGCGGCCGGCGTGCGCGACCTCGCCGAGGCCTATCGCCGGGGCTACCGCGAGCAGCGCCAGATCGTGCGCATGAGCGACCGCATGCAGTCGGACCTGCAGCGCGCCAACCAGTGGCTCGCCGACCAGCAGCGCGACCTTCAGATGCTCAACGAGGCCCTCTCGACCGAGATCGAGCACCGCAAGCGGCTCGAAGCCGAGATGCGGCGCCTCGCCGAGACCGACCATCTCACCGGCGCCTTCAGCCGCCGCCGCTTCACCCAGCATTGCGAGCAGGAGCTTCGGCGCCATGGCCGCGAGGGCCGGCCGCCCTGCCTGCTGATGCTCGACCTCGACCGTTTCAAGAAGATCAACGACAGCTACGGCCACGCCACGGGCGATGCCGCGCTCGTCACCTTCGCCCAGACCTGCCGCGAGGCCCTGCGCGGGGCGCACGCCTTCGGGCGGATGGGCGGTGAGGAATTCGCGATCCTGCTCGAGGACATGACGGCGGCGGACGGCCTCGCCTTCGCCGAGGACCTGCGGCGGGCCGTGGCGGCGACCCCGGTCGAGAGCGAGGAGGAGTCCCTCACGATTTCGGTCAGCATCGGGCTCGCGGTCTCCCGCTCCGGGGAGAGCCTCGGCCTTCTGATGCGCCGGGCGGATGCGGCGCTCTATGCGGCCAAGGCGGGCGGCCGGGACCGCGTCTGCGTCGCCCAGGACACCGGCGCTCCGGAGGAGGAGCCATGAGCGAGGCTTCCGGCTCGGCCGTTCCCCGCGGGGGCGCCCTGCGCGGCGCCGGGCCGCGGCGGGGCGGCGATTTCCTGGACGGGCTCGGCTTCAAGGACGTCGAGGCGCGGACGGAGGAGGTCGCGCAGATCATGAAGCCGGGGGCGCTGCGCGGCGCCGCCCGCGGGCGCAACCTCGACAGCCTCGCCCATACCCTGTTCCTCCGGATCTACCCGGTGATCGCCGTGGCGGTGCTGCTGACGCAGATCGGCATCGCCTGGACGAACTATCGCGACGGGCACCACCAATACGCCGATCGCGCCAATCTGGTCGCGGCCCTGACCGCCACCGCCATCGCCCGGCCGGGCTGGGACCGCAACCCCGAGATCTACCGACCGCAGATCCAGGCGCTCGGCCTCGATCCGGACCTTCGCTACGCCGTCCTGCGCAACGCGGAGGGGCATGTCGTCGCGAGCGTCGGCCAGCCGCCCCGGGAGCAGGCCTGGCAGCTGATCCAGGTCGTCACCGACCTGACCCTGCCCGGCAGCGGCGAGCCCGCCGGCAGCCTGTCCGTCACCGTTTCCGCCAAGGCCCTCGAGCGCCATGCCCAGCAGCAGGCGCTGCTGGCGCTCGGCACCAGCCTGATCCTGATGCTGGCCTTCGTGGTGACGCTCCACCACACCGTTGCCCGCCACGTCATCGCGCCGCTCAAGCGGCTGCTCGTGGCGATGCGGGAGGTCGAGCACCAGCGCTGGGCGACCGTCGATCTCGGCGGCAACCTGCGCCCGAGCAACGAGATCGACGCGATCTCCACCGCCTTCAACAACATGGTCGAGGGCCTGCGCACCGGCACCGAGGCCAAGCGCCTGCTCCAGCAGCTGGAAGCGGCCCATGCCGAGCTCGGCGAGGCCAACCGGCAGGTGATGGAGAGCATCGGCTACGCCAAGCGCATCCAGAGCTCGGTGCTGCCCGAGCGCACGGCGCTCGCCGGGAGCGGCGTGGAACTCGCCGTTCTCTACGAGCCGCTGCACCTCGTAGGCGGCGACTATTTCTGGCTGGAGGACATCGACGGCAAGAGCATCGTGCTCGTGGCCGATTGCACCGGCCACGGCGTGCCCGGCGCCTTCCTCACCCTGATCGTGGCGACCGCCCTCGACCGGCTGCTGCATGAGCGCGGCCTGCGCTCGCCCGCCGAACTCCTGGCCGGCCTCGACGCGATGGTGCGCACGCAGCTGCGCCAGGACGGGCGCGGCGCCGATTCCGACGACGGGCTCGATTGCGGGATCTGCGTGGTCGACCGCGCGGCGGGCGTCCTGCACTTCGCCGGCGCCGGCCTCGCCCTGACCCGCATCGCCGGCGGCGCGGTGACGCGCTGGCGCGGCGACCGCCGGGGGCTGGGCTATCCCCGCGACGGGCGCGAGGCCGCGGTGCATGCGGACCTTGCGATCCCGCTGGAGCCGGGCGCGACCTTCTACATGATGACCGACGGCATCACCGACCAGATGGGCCGGCCCCTTCCCTCCGCCCCGGCCCGCCTCCTCGGCCACCGAGGCGTGACCGCGATCCTGGAGGACCACCAGGACGCGCCCCTCTCGGCCCAGGTCGAGGCCGTGGAGACGGCGCTGGCCGCCTATCGCGGCGAGGAGGAGCGCCGGGACGACATGACGCTCATCGCCTTCCGGCCGCTGGCCTAAGAGAGGAAGCGGTCACGCGGGATAGAGCTTGGGGGCCTTCGGCCGGGGTTGAGAACGGGCACGCCCAGACCCTGCACGTGCCGCCAATTGAGCGAGACCAGCGTCAGGCCGAAGACGGAAGCGATGGCGACCTGACACTTGTCGTCGGCCCGCGACTGGTCCGGCACCAGGAGCGCCGCCCAATAGCGGGCGACGCGCTCATCGACCGGGAGGATCCGCCCGCGAAAAGCCGCGGCCATGCGCTCCACGTCGGCTGCGATGGCGGCGGCCTGGGGGGCTCCCGCCCGCCGGGCTTTTTCGGCGCCCTCCCAGCGCTCGCGTAGGGTGACGACGCTGATGGCGAGGGCGTGGTCGTCCACCGAATCGAGCCAAGCCGTCACGGCGACGTTCGGCGACGCTTTGCCGGCTTGGCTGACGACGTCCGTGTCGAGGAGATAGCGGATCATCCGCGGGATGGCAGGAAGGCCTCGTCGTCGTCGGTTCGCGCATCCCGTAGCGCCTTCTTGGCGGTGACGGTCGGATAGGGGCGCCCCGGCTTGGGATGGCTGTCCGCGTAGGCCTTGGCGGCGCGCGCCTGTTCCTCCGTGAGCGAGGGATAGTCGCGCAGGATCTCGCCGAGGGACATGCCGTCGAAGAGAGCCGCAATGCGGTAGGCCTCGATGGAGGTGCCCTTGACGACCGGTTCCCGCCCGCTCGCGTCGATCAGCGCGAGAAGCCGGTCCGTCTCGTCAATCCTGGAGCGGATCGAGCGGAGATAAGGGCCGAAATCGTAGCGGAGATCGCCCGCCTCCACGTCGCGCAGGGGGCTCTCGGGAGGCAGGTGGGCCAGAGCCTCGTAGATCTCGGCCTGCTTGAGGGGCGTGAGGTCACGCTTCAGGGTGTCCAGCGCCTGCAGGAACACCAGATCGTGCAGATCGAAGGCACGGATGCGCCGGCCGCCGCGCTCGACCATCTTCGGCCTGACGGGTGCCCGCTCGACGACTTTTTGAAGCACGGCCACCGGCTTCTCGACGATCAGGGCGGCTTGGGCGATGGTCCAGGTCTCAGGCATGCCGCACTCCAACTCACCCCCAAGATTGGGGGATAGTTGGAGTGCGCGCAAGACATGCGAGTCCTCCGGTGCGCCCTCCCCTGCCCCGCTCCGGAACGGAAAGAGCCCCCGCCTGCGAGGGGCGAGGGCTCTTCCGGTCGGCAACGAGACCCGGCGTTCTCAGGCCGCCGAGGCCACCGCCGGGGAGATCATCTTGCGGGCCTTCTTGTCCTCGTTGGTGCCGAGGAAGGCCTGGGCCTCCTCCTTGCGCTCGAAGACGTGGGGAGCGACGCCGCGGTTGGTCAGGGCCTCCTCCATCTTCAGGCGGAGGAAGGCGCTGGTCGCGTAGCGGGTGGTCGTCGCGTAGTAGTTCGCCTGGAGATACTGAACCATCCCGGCATAATCGTCGTAGAGGTTCTCGTTGAGCCGGAAGCCGTCGTGGTTGATCACGGCGTTGACCCGCTGGCCGGCCTTGCGGCAGGCCTCGACGATGGTCATGCGCAGCTCGTCCATGTCGCTCTTCACCCGGCAATACCAGCCTTCCAGGTTGATGAAGAGGATGTTGCGCTCGCCGTCGTAGCTGACGCGGGACTTCAGATCGAGGTTGAGCAGGTCGGAGATCAGATCCATCGGCTCGTCGCGGAAGATGCGCGCATCCATCGGCACCGGGTTCCGCACGATCGGCTTGAAGTCCATATGGGCGAGGATGTCGCGCTCGATGTCGATGCCCGGCGCCACCTCGATCAGCTCCAGCCCCTCCCGGGTGAGCTGGAAGACGCAGCGCTCGGTCACGTAGATCACCGGCTGCGAGCGCTCGACGGCGTAGGGCCCCGAGAAGGTGTTCTGCTGCACCTGGGTGACGAACTTGCGCGCCTTGCCCTCGGTGACGATCTTCACCTGCCCGTCCTGGACGGCGATCTCCAGGCCGCCCGCGGTGAAGGTGCCGGCGAAGACCACCGTGCGGGCGTTCTGCGAGATGTTGATGAAGCCGCCGCAGCCGTTCAGCTTGCCACCGAACTTCGAGGTGTTGACGTTGCCGGCCTCGTCGCACTCGGCCATGCCGAGGCAGGTCATGTCGAGGCCGCCGCCGTCGTAGAAGTCGAACATCTGGTTCTGGTCGATGATGCAGTCGGCATTCGTCGCCGCGCCGAAGCTCGACCCCGAGGCCAGCACCCCGCCGACCGCCCCGGCTTCCGTGGTCAGGGTGATGTAGGGGGTGATCTTCTCCTCGTTGGCGACGGAGGAGATGCCCTCCGGCGCGCCGACGCCGAGATTGACCACGCCGTTCGGTGGCAGCTCGAAGGCGGCGCGGCGGGCGATGATCTTGCGCTCGTTGAGCGCCATCCGCTTGATGCCGGTGACCGGCACCCGGATCTCCCCGGCGAGGGCGGCGTCGTACATCACGCCGTAATTCATCCGGTGCATCTCGGGCTCGGCGACGACCACGCAGTCGACGAGGATGCCGGGGACGCGCACGTCCTTGGGCAGCAGGTAGCCGTCGTCGACGATGCGCTCGACCTGGGCGATGACGATGCCGCCGTTGTTGCGGGCGGCCATGGCCTGGGCGAGGCAGTCCAGCGTCAGCGCCTCCTTCTCGAAGGACAGGTTGCCCGACGGGTCGGCGGAGGTGGCACGGATGAAGGCCACGTCGATCTTGGTGGCGGTGTAGAACAGCCATTCCTCGCCATCGACCTCGACGAGCTTGACGATGTCCTCTTTCGTCACCTCGTTGACCTTGGCCCCGCCGTGGCGCGGGTCGACATAGGTCTTGAGCCCGACCTTCGAGAACAGGCCCGGCTGGCCGGCGGCGCAGGCGCGGTAGAGCTGGGAGATGACGCCCTGGGGCAGGTTGTAGCCGCGGATCTGGTTGTTCTGCGCGGCCTGGGCGACCTTGGGCATGCGCCCGAAATTGGCGGCGATGACCCGGGAGAGCAGCCCGTCATGGTGGAGGCGGCCGGTGCCGAGGCCTTTGCTGTCGCCCGCGCCGGCGGTCATGATGAGAGTCAGGCCCCGGGGGCTGCCGGTCTCGACGAAGCGCTTCTCCAGGGCGGCGTGCAAAGCCTCCGGGATGCAGCTCTGGACGAAGCCCGTCGTCGTGACGACGTCGTTCTCGCGGATGAGCGCGATCGCCTCGTCGGCCGTGATGACCTTGTTCTTCTTCATGGCTGCGTTTTCCTCCACCCGCCTCCGCTCGTCACAGGCCGTGCACGATGCACGTTTCGCCTGAGCGTCGGAAGTCGTGGTCGCCGACCGGGCCTCGGCCCGCAATCCCGAGTCCGCCTCTGCCTGTGACAAAGCGGGCGTGACGGTGACGCTTGGACAATGAATTCATGACTCAAAGCTCAGCGTCGCTCACAGGGAAGGCCCGAGCGTCGACCGTCTTGGAGCCCTACCATAAATCGAATTTTCCGCTCGCGAAGTCTTTTAAAGACAGGCTTGAAGAAAATTGGTCTGGCCGGCCAGGATGGTTCCGTAGCTGTGGATGGCCGGTCGGCGGAGGAACCGTTCCGCCTTCGGCGGATTGGGAGCAGCAGGCCTTTGCGGGCCTGCGCCGGCCGAGGCCGGCGGCACGGTCCGGTTTCCCGGAGGGTGCCGACTTGTCCCCGAGGCTCGCCTGCGTTCCTCTGAGCGTCGTCCCGGCCGGGGAACGGGCTCGGCGCGGTCCGCTGCGCGGCCGTCCCGAAGGCCGCGATCGCACCGCATGTCAGAGCCCCCGACCAGGATTCCCACCGTCACCGGAACCGGCCCCAAACCGCTGAAGGACACGCACGCCGACATCTTCTTCGCCGCCGTCGAGACGACGCGGATGCCGATGATCGTCACCGATCCGTACCAGCCGGACAACCCGATCATCTTCGCCAACAACGCCTTCCTGCGCATGACCGGCTACGCGGTCGAGGAACTGGTCGGGCGCAATTGCCGGTTCCTGCAGGGGCCGGAGACGGACCAGACCACGCTCGCGGAGATCCGCCGCGCGATCCAGGCGCGCAAGGAGATCGCGACCGAGATCCTGAACTACCGCAAGGACGGCACCAGCTTCTGGAACGCCCTGTTCGTCAGCCCCGTCTACGACAAGGACGGCAACCTCGTTTACTTCTTCGGCTCCCAGCTCGACGTGTCCCGCCGCCGCGACGCCGAGGATGCCCTGCACCAGGCGCAGAAGATGGAGTCCCTGGGCCAGCTCACCGGGGGCATCGCCCACGACTTCAACAACCTGCTCCAGGTGATCGGCGGCTATGCCGACATCCTGACGGCGCTGGCCGGGAGCGAGCGCTACGATGTCGGCCGTCTCGCCCGCGCCGCCGACGCGATCCGCGGCGCGACGGACCGGGCCTCGAAGCTGACGCACCAGCTCCTCGCCTTCTCGCGCAAGCAGCGGCTGGAGGGCCGGGCGATCAACCTCAACGCCCTCGTCGAGAGCATGAGCGAGCTCGCCGGCCGCACGCTCGGCGACGATGTCGAGCTGCAGCGCGACCTCGCCGCGGATCTGTGGAACATCCGCCTCGACCCGACCCAGGCCGAGGTCGCCCTGCTCAACGTCCTGATCAATGCCCGGGACGCCATGCCCCATGGCGGCGTCGTCACCATCGCCACCCAGAACCTCGTCGTGGAGCACAGCGAGGAGGATCTGTTCCAGACGATCAATCCCGGCCGCTACGCGGTGATCTGCGTCACCGATACCGGCACCGGCATGCCGCCGGAGGTGCTCGCCCGGGTGATGGAGCCGTTCTTCACCACCAAGGAGGAGGGCAAGGGCACGGGCCTCGGCCTCGCCACCGTCTACGGCTTCGCCAAGCAATCGGGCGGCGCGGTGCGCATCAGCTCCGAGGTGGGGCGCGGCACCCGCGTGCGGCTGCTCTTCCCGGCGACCGACAGCGAGGTGCAGCCGGACCAGCAGCCCGGGCCACGGGCGAGCGACCGCAGCGGCACGGAAACGATCCTGATCGTGGACGACCGCGGCGAGGTGGCCGAGACGGCGCGGATGATCCTGGAGGATTTCGGCTACGCGATCCTGATGGCCAGGAATGCCCGCGAGGCGATCGCGGTTCTGGAGGGCGACCGGCGCGTCGACCTGCTGTTCTCCGACCTGATCATGCCCGGCGGCATGAACGGGGTGATGCTGGCCCGCGCCGCCCGCGAGCGGCATCCCCGCATCAAGGTCCTGCTGACGACGGGCTATGCGGAGGCGTCCCTGGAGCGGACCGATGCCGGCGGCAGTGAGTTCGAGCTGATCAACAAGCCCTATCGCCGCATGGATCTCGTCCGGCGCGTCCGCCGCGTCCTCGATGGCCCGACCGGGGTCACGTGAGCCGGCCGGGCGCGGCCCGGCGGCGTTTCTCAATGGCTCTCGAAAAGCCCGCCCCGCCGGGCCAGCTCCTGGCCGCATTCTAGGAGGGCCATGTCGAGCAGCAGCCGGATGTGGGAGCGCGTCGCCCCGTCCAGAAGTCCGCGGGCGGCCAGGCAATGGTCGATGATCCGGTGCAGCGGATCCGCGGCCTCGCCGCTCACCGGGGCAATCGCTTTCAGCGAGGTGCGGCACTCCGTGACATCGATGAGGATCCCGCGGCCGCGCATGGAGCCGCCGCCGGGCTCCGGAGCGATATGGCCCCGGCTGAGGATCCGGCGGATGCCCCCATCGGCGCCGACGACGCGGTGCTCCACCACGATCGGCCCGCCGTCGCGGCCGACCTCCCGCATCTTCTGGAACAGCACCACCCGATCCGCGGGATGCACGAGGGCCTTGGCGCGATCCACCGTGAGGGCCTGCTGCGCCAGGCCCGGGTCGCCGGCCAGGAGCTCGGCCGCGTTCCGATCGAGCAGCACGTGATTGTCCGGGACGGACCATTCCCATGTCCCGACCACCCCCGAGGCCTGGAGCGTGGTGCGTAGGGCTTCCAGTGATTCGCCGAGGCCGTCTTCCTTCATCCGCGCCGTCTCTCCCGCGATGCGAAGCCAGGGGTCGCAGGGGGTTTTACGAGAGGGCGCGGCTCGGAGTTCCAGAATCGGCTCCGTTTCGCGGAGACACCGAGGACTGGCGTGCCGCGCGGTCGTGAGGCGGTGTGAAAAGGGCTTTACAGCCAGGCTGGTCGGAGGCGCCGCGCCGTCGGGCCGGCGCGCTCCGGAGGGCCGGGGATCGGATTCGGGAAACCGGAGATCACAGATCCTCGATCGAGCAGACCAGGCGCACCCGCAGCACCGTCTGGTCCGCCATATCGCGCACCGTCAGCACCAATGTCGGGAACGCGCCGCCCTGAGCGGCGTCGCTGGCGATCGCGGTGATGGCCTTGGCAGCTTCACGCCGGATGGCGTCCTGCCCATCGAGCTCGAGTCCTTCCTCGTCGCGGACGAAGACTCCGTCTTCGATGTCGAAAAAAAACCGGGGCATCCTGCCGTGAACCTATTCCTGGCGACGGCGTAGGCAGATCCGCGATGCATCAGGATACGTCCCGACGCATCGCGGTTCTGCGCTCGCCGTGTCAACAAGATTGCACGACAGTCAACTTTTCTCCACGGCGCGTTCTGCGGAGGAACAAAATATGACGGCAAACGTGTCTTAAAAATCCTCTCGATGGCTTCGGCGGACAGGGAGAGTTTGGCAAAACCTCTCAGGCAAATACTTCTTTTTCCAATGTAAGGCTCACCTGTGCCTGCCGCCCGGCCTCAGCGGCCGCCCAGCAGGGGCGACCAGGTCGGATCGGAGGCATAGGAGGGGGTCGGGATCGGCTGCTCCACACGACCGGTGATGTCGACCATGTAGAGCTTGCCGCCGCCCTGGCCGCCGGGATCGCGGAAGAACATCACGTACTGGCCGTTCGGCGCGAAGGTCGGACTCTCGTTGTGGAAGCCCTCGGTGAGCACGCGCTCGCCCGAGCCGTCCGGCTTCATCACGCAGATGGCGAAGCCGCCCTTGCGCTGGCGGGTGAAGGCGATCAGGTCGCCCCGCGGCGACCAGGCCGGCTGGGAGGCCGAGCCCTCGCCGAAGGAGATGCGCCGGGCGTTCGAGCCGTCCGCGTTCATCACGTAGATCTGCTGCGAGCCGCCGCGGTCGGATTCGAACACGATCTGGCTGCCGTCCGGCGAGTAGGCGGGCGAGGTGTCGATCGCGAGCCCCTGGGTGATCGGGGTCTGCGCCTTCGAGGCGAGGTCGACGGTGACGATGTCGGCATTGCCGCCCTGCTGCACGCTGAGCACGAGGCGGCGGCCATCCGGCGAGAAGCGCGGGCTCGCGCTCATCGAGTTGAAATTGCCGACGACCTGGCGGCTGCCGGTCTCGAGGTCGATCATCTGGACCCGCGGCTGGTGGCCGGTGGCCTGGGCCATGAAGGCGATGTCCTGGCCGGCCGGGGAGTAGCGCGGGGCGACGATGGCGGTGTCGCCGCTCGTGAGCGCGCGCACGTTGGCGCCGTCCTGGTCCATCACCATCAGGCGCTTGCGGCGGTTCTCCTTGGGGCCGGATTCGTCGACGAAGGCGACGCGGCTGTCGAACCAGGGGCCGAGGCCGGTGATCTTGGTGTAGACCGCGTCGGAGATCAGGTGGCCGGTGCGCCGGGCATTGGCGGTGTCGGTGCCGTATTGCTGGCCGGTGATCTGCTGGCCGGAGGTCACGTCCCAGAGGCGGAACTCGACCTTGAGCCGCCCGCCGCCGTCGCGGCCGACCCGGCCGGTGACGAGGCCCTGCACGCCGGCCTCACGCCAGCGCTCGAAATTCGGTGCGGCGTCGAAATTCGGGTTCTCGGGGAAGCGGGCCTTCTCCAGCGGCGTGAAATAGCCCGAGCGGCGCAGGTTGTTCGTCACCACGCTGGAGACCAGGGAGCCGAGGCTCGGGTCGCCGGCGAAATCCGTGACGGCGATCGGCATCGGCTGGAAGGCGCCGCCGCCGATGCGCAACTGCAATTGCGCCCGCGCCGGGCTCGCCGCGCCGAAGATCGCGAGCGCGACGGCGAGGAAGAGGCCTGCCAGCGGCGCGAGGAGGCGCCGCACCTGCGCATTCGGACGGTGCATGGTCGTCATGGTCTGTTCCGGCTTTTCAGGATTCGAGGGAAGGCGCACCGGCGGTCATGTCGCCGAGAACTCGAACTCCGCGTTGATGGCCTTCCAGTCATTGTAATACGGCGCGTACTGGGCCGGGATCTTGTAGGGCGCGCAGCGCCTCACCGCCCGGAGCGCCGCCTGCGCGATCGACTGGTCGACCGCGCTCTGGCCCGCCCGCATCACCCGCGGCTCGGTCGTGAGCGAGCCGTCCGGGTTCAGCTTGATGTCGAGCATCGGCAGGATCACCCCCTGCGTCGCCCCCGGCGGGGCCGAGTAGCAGCGCTCGATCTGCTGCTGGAGCATGCCGACCAGGGCATCGCGCAGCGACGGGGACAGCTTCTGGGAGGCGCCCGTGGCGGTGCCGAGGGAGGCCGTGCGCTGTACCTCGCGGCCGGTCGCGCCGGTCGATTGCGAGGGCGCCTTCGAGGCGAGCAGCTGCTTGATGTCGCCGGCATTGAACTTCTCGGCGAGCTCGGCCTGCTTGCGGGCCTTGGCCTCCGCCTCCGCCTTGGCTTTCGCCTCGGCCACGGCCTTGGCCTTCGCTTTGGCCGCGGCGTCCGCCTTCGCCTTGGCGTCCGCTTCCGCCTTGGCCTTGGCTTCCGCGAGCTGCTTCTGGTGCTCGGCTTCCGCCTTGGCCTTCTCCGCCTCGGCCTTGGCCTTCGCGTCGGCCTCCGCCTTCGCCTTGGCGGCCTCGGCCCTCGCCTTGTCCGCCTTGGCCTTGGCGGCCGCCTTGGCCGCGGCTTCCGCCTCCTCGCGCTCGATCAGCTTCTGAAGCTCTTCGCGCTTCTCGGCCTCGGCCGCGGCTTTCTCGGCGGCCGCCTTCTCCGCCGCCGCCTTCTCCGCCGCGGCCTTGGCCTTCGCGGCCTTGGCGGCTTCCGCCTTCTCGGCCTCGGCCTTGGCGGCGGCCGCCTTGGCCGCGGCGGCGGCTTCGGCTTCCTTGGCCGGATCGGGCGTGTCGGAGCGCAGGGGAATCTCGTCGACGGCGGCGAGCTTCATGTCCGCCGGCCGGGTCGGCGGCGCGGGCGCGTCGACCTTGGCGTTCTCGGGCTCGCGGTCCTCGACCTTCTCGGCGACGCGGTCGGCCCTGTTGGGCTTCTCCTGCGGCTTCTCGGCATTGCGCTCGCCGCGGGTCAGCTCCGAGAACTGATTCTCGGTGATGACCTCGACGGGCACGCCCTCGTCCGCGTCGGGCAGGGCCGGCGCGGCCACTGCAAAGAGCGCGGCGCCGAGCAGCAGCGCATGCGCGCCCGCCGAGATCCAGACGCCCGGCTCCTTGCGCTCGAAGCGGAGGGGGATGCGGAGAGCCACGGCGGCCGCGCCCTCAGTTCTGTTCGGGCTCGGTGACGAGGGCGACCTTCTTGAAGCCCCCGCCGGTCACGATCGCCATCACCTGGGCGACGCGGCCGTAATCGACCCGCTTGTCGCCGCGCACGAAGACGCGCTCCTCGGTGCCGGACTTCGAGGTCTGCAGGAGCTGGGGCACGATGTCGTCGTCCTTCAGCTCGACCTCGCCGAGGAAGATCTGGCCGGACTGGCGGATCGAGAGCGTGATCGGCTTCACGTCCGAATTGAGCGGGCTCGCCTTCGATTGCGGCAGGTCGAGGGGCACGCCGACCGTCATCATCGGGGCGGCGACCATGAACACGATCAGGAGCACGAGCACGACGTCGATGAACGGCGTCATGTTGATCTCGTTGATGGCGCCGTGGCCGCGCCGTCCGCGGCGGCGACGCTTGGCGCCGCCCTGCGCGGCGCCGTGGGTCATGGCCATGGGGCTGCCTTCCTTGGCTGGCGGTCAGGCGGCGAGCGAGAGGCGCTCGTCGATCTGGCGGGACAGGATGGCCGAGAACTCGTCGGCGAAGCCCTCGAGCCGCGACTGCGACTTGGCCACGGAGGCCTGGAGCTTGTTGTAGGCCAGCACCGCGGGAATGGCCGCGAACAGGCCGATGGCGGTGGCGAAGAGCGCCTCCGCGATGCCGGGGGCCACCACCGCGAGGGAGGTGTTCTTGGAGGCGGCGATCGAGGTGAAGGCGGTCATGATGCCCCAGACCGTGCCGAACAGGCCGATATAGGGGCCGGCCGAGCCGATCGAGGCCAGGAACAGCAGCTTCGAATCGAGCCGCTCGACCTCGCGCTGGATCGTCACGTCGAGCACCTTGTCGATGCGCTGGGACAGGGACTGGATCTGCCGGCCCGAGCCCTCGAAGGAGCGCTTCCACTCGCGCATCGCCGCCACGAACAGGGCGGCCAGCCCGGTGGCCGGGCGGTCGTTGAAGGAACGGTAGAGCTCCTCGAGGGAGCGGCCGGACCAGAACGCGTCCTCGAACGCGTCCATCTCGGCCTCGGTGCGGCGGAACAGCAGCGTCTTGTCGACGATGATCGTCCAGCACCAGATGGAGGCGCCGAGCAGGCCCACCATCACGATCTTCACGACGAAATGCGCCTGCAGGAACAGGCCGAGCAGGCTCATGTCCACGACGGGCGCGGCCTGCATGGCGTCGGCTGGATTCATCGGTCGCGATCCTCACACACCAAGGCCGGCCGTCGCGGCTTGTCGCAACCCGCGCTCCGATCCGGATCCTTGAGCGATATCAAAGGGGAATCGCTTCGGATTCTGTCGAAAGTAAGGGTCGCGGCGGGCGCTCGGACGGCACGCGCACGAGGAGTTTAAGCGCGCGACAGGGTTAAGGATCGGTTGCCATGCTGCGCTGCGGCGGCGTGAGCGCCCGGCGCAGGCCCTCGGGCAGGCGAATCGCCCGGCCCTCCCGCACGCAGGCGACCACGACCTCGGCGGCGACCAGGGTCTCCCCGTCTCGGCGGACCTCCTGCGCGAGCCGCATCGAGGCGCCGCGCAATTCGCTCGACCAGGTCACCACGTCGAGCACGTCGTCCATGCGGGCGGGCTTGAGGAAGTCGAGGGTCATCCGGCGCACGACGAAGACGAGCCCGTCCGCCTCCCGGTGCATCTCGGACTGGTCGCCGGCCAGCGCCCGCAGCAGCTCCGTGCGGCCCCGCTCCATGAAGCGCAGGTAGCTCGCGTGGTAGACGAAGCCCGAGAAGTCGGTGTCCTCGTAATAGACGCGGATGGGGAGGTGGTGCCTGCCCTCGCTCAGGCGGCCGTCGAGATTCGGTCCGGTCACGTTCGTCGCGTCCACGCGCGCTCCCTTGCGCTGGGTCCAAGTAGCCAGGGCCGGCCGGCGGTCAACGCCCGGGCGGGATCACGGCCGCCGTAGAAGATGCCGAGGATGGTCAGCCGATCCGGGGCGACCGTGAAGGCCACGCTCCCGCAGCGCGCTCAGCCCCTCCCGCTTGAGCGCGCGCGACGAAACGGCAGCCGGGTCCCGTCAGGCATCCGGCTCCTCGCCCGAGAACAGCCCGAACTGCGCCCCCGGATCGCGTTTGGGCTCGGCGAAGCCCATGTGGCGGAAGGCATGGGGGGTGAGGACGCGGCCGCGGGGGGTGCGCTGCACGAAGCCCTTCTGGATCAGGTAGGGCTCGATGATGTCCTCGATGGCGTCGCGGGGCTCCGACAGGGCGGCGGCGATGGTCTCGATGCCGACAGGGCCGCCGCCGAAGGAGGTCGCGATCATCGTCAGGTACTTGCGGTCCATCACGTCGAGGCCGACGGGGTCCACGTCGAGCATCTGCAGCGCCCGGTCGGCGATGGCGCGGGTCACCGTGTCCGCCTCCTCGACGATGGCGAAGTCGCGCACCCGGCGCAGCAGGCGGCCGGCGATGCGCGGGGTGCCGCGGGCGCGCTTGGCGATCTCGTTGGCCCCCTCCTCCGACATGGACAGGCCGAGTACCCGTGCGCCCCGGCGCACGATCAGCTCCAATTCGTCGATATCGTAGAATTCGAGCCGGATCGGGATGCCGAAGCGGTCGCGCAGGGGTGTGGTGAGAAGGCCCGCCCGGGTGGTGGCGCCGACGAGGGTGAATTTCGGCAGCTCGATCTTCACCGAGCGCGCCGCCGGCCCCTCGCCGATGATCAGATCGAGCTGGTAATCCTCCATCGCCGGATAGAGGATTTCTTCCACCGCCGGGTTGAGGCGGTGAATCTCGTCGATGAAGAGCACGTCGCGCTCGTCCAAGTTGGTGAGCTGCGCGGCAAGGTCCCCGGCCTTGGCGATGACCGGGCCGGAGGTGGAGCGGAAGTTCACGCCCAGTTCGCGGGCGACGATCTGCGCCAGGGTGGTCTTGCCCAGCCCCGGCGGCCCGACGAAGAGCACGTGGTCAAGGGCCTGGCCGGTCTTCTTGGCCGCCTCGATGAAGATCTGCATGTTCGCCCGCGCCGCCCGCTGGCCGATGAACTCGGCGAGCGAGAGCGGTCGGATCGACTGGTCGATGTCGTCCGTGCGCTCCTCGGGGGCGAGGAGCGGGTTGGAAGCGGGCCGTGGTTCGGGCTTGCGCCGGGACTTGCTCAAGGGTGTGCTCGGGGGCTGGCTCGGGTGTCGGGGCGCCCCTCCGGCGCCGACGGCCGTCCCGGACGCCAAGGACGGCGGCTCCCGTCCGTGTCGCATACCGGCGCCCTTCGCGCTACTTCCCCACGGGCGGCATCCGGCCGCCCTGCCCCGGCGAGGCCTTCGATGACCGGCGACACGTTGCGCGCTGGATCGCGGGCCTGGACGGGCTCGACGCCATGCTGGAACTGACGAAGCGCGCGGCGACGTTTCGGCCTGCGCGACATCGATCGCCGCGTCGTCACGCAAGAGGCCGGACGAACGAAACCCTCCGGCCCCTTGAACGTGCCGGGAGGCGACATCCCTCCCGGCAGATGGATCGACCGGGGCCGATCAGTCCTTCTCGGGGGCGATCTGCTCCAGGCCGCCGATGTGGCGCTGGGAATAGAGCGGCAGGCCGATCTTGCCGATCAGGTCGAGCTGCGTCTCGAGGAAGTCGATATGGCCTTCCTCGTCCTCGGCCAGGTGCTCGAACAGGTTCTTGGAGACGCGGTCGTTGATCGACTCGCAGTACTGGGCGGCTTCGAGATAGAGGGCGCGGGCCTCGTTCTCGGCCGCGAGATCGCACTCGATGATCTCCTGGACGTTCTGGCCGATGCGCAGCGGATCGAGCTCCTGGAGATTGGGGAAGCCTTCGAGGAACAGGATCCGGTCGATGAACCGGTCGGCGTGGTTCATCTCCTCGATGGATTCCTTGCGCCAGAACTTGGCGAGATCCACGTAGCCCCAGTCGTTCAGCATGCGGAAATGGAGCCAGTACTGGCTCACGGCCGTCAGCTCGCTGCGCAGGCCGCGATTGAGATACTCGACGACCTTCACATCGCCCTTCATACGCCACTCTCCTTAGAAGTCGGGATCGCGGCGTTGCAGACGATCCGAATCAGGCCGCGACATCCTCGGGTGTAGTTTGGAATTGGACCAAACTGCAACCGGATTCGCAACCCGTTCCGCAGGTTGCATGGCCCGCGCCGGCGCTTGCCGCCTCCGCGAGGGCGCGCTGCATGATCCCGCGGATGGTGCGGGCGCAGCGTCCGCATTTCGCGCTGCAACCCAAGCAGGCATAGACCTGGGCGGGTGTGCGCGGGCATCCGGGCCCGGGCTGGAGGCAGCCACGGACCTGTCCATCGGAGAGCACGTTACAGGAACAGACGATCATGCGGCGTTCACGAACTCGTCTCATGGCGCGAAGCGGCGTTCTGCACGCCGCTCCGGAGGCCGGCCTGGCAGCTCAAAGCGATTCCGTTCCGGGAAGCCCCCGAGGCGGCAAGGAGTTGCGCCTCTAGATTAGAACGATTAAAAAACTTCAAGCTTTTCAGCAATTTAGAGGGCTTCGCGGCCTCTGGCAACTGCGGCAATCGCGCCGTATCCACAGGGTCGGCAGGCCGGATGCCGGGGTCCTGCGCGGGATCAATGGGCCATCAGAACGGGGATCCGCGCCTCGGCCAGGATATGGGCGGTCGGGCCGCCGAAGATCATCTGGCGCAGGCGGCTCTGGGTGTACGCGCCCTTGATGAGCAGGTCGCAGCCATAGGAAGCGGCCTCGTCGAGGAAGAGCTCCCCCGGGGTGCGACGGCCCGCCGGCAGGGCACGGTGATCCGCCTCGATGCCCTCGCAGACGAGGGAGCGGGCGACATCCTCGGCGCTCGGCCCCGGCACCATGCCGCCCTCCGCGCTGAGCACGAGGACCCGCCGGGCGCGGCGCAGGAACGGCAGGGCGAAGGCGAGCGCGCGGGCGGTCTCGGTCGAGCCGTTCCAGGCCAGCACGATCGCCTCGCCGAGGGTCGTGGGCGCGGTCGGCGGCGCGAGCAGGATCGGCCGGCCGCTCTCGAACAGGGCGGTCTCGAAGGTGGTCATGCGCGGCGAGCGGTCGTCGTTGCCCGGCCGGCCGACCACGGTCGCCGAGAACAGGCGGGCATATTGCCCGAGGAAGGCGTCGCCCGGCGGCACGTCCGGGCGCCAGCGGAAGCGGGCACCGGCCTCGACGGCGGCCCGCGGGGCGCAGGACGTGCCGACCTCGCGCCGGGGCAGGCCCGCGGCTTCCATATGGGCGATGAAGCGGCTGCCCGCCGTCTCCGCCTCGGCGCGGTCGGCCTCCTCGTCCCGCAGCCAGGTCATGCCGCCGACCATGTCGACGGGGACGTATTCGGCGAGTGCCGGGCGCAGGGCCACGCCTTCGATCAGGCTGCCGAAGCGCCGGGCCACCAGCAGGGCGGTATCGAACACGGAGGGCAGCGCGTCGTGCAGGGCCACCGGGACGAGCAGGGTCTTCATGGCGGAACGCTCCCGTCTGGCGCGGTCCCGGGAAGGGAAACGCGGACTCTCGGGCCGAAGCTAAATCCGTTCCGCGGCGCGGTGAACTCGCCGCTCGCCTTGTCATCAGGATTTCGGAGGCTCGGCTTCCGGTTGCGGGTCGAGCCTCCGCCGGGCCAGGGCCGTCAGCGGGCGCTCGATCAGGAGATGGACGGCGATCGCCGCCGGCAGCGTCGCGGCGACCATCAGGACGAGGGCGCCCCAGGGCCCGAGCGCCCCGGCGAGGCCGAGCCGCAGCAGGAACTCGCGGGTGAGGCGCAGGGCGAAGGGGTGGACCAGGTAGAGGGCGTAGGAAGCGTCCCCCAAGAGCGCCGCGACCCGGATGCCGAGCGACGGCCCGCCCTCTCCCCCACGCGGGCGCCCGAGGGCGGCGGCGGCGACCAGCAGCGCCGCCGGGCCGCCCCAGAGGATCGGCCGGGCCGCGTCCGAGGGATCGCCCGCGCGCGCGAGCAGGAGGAGGCCGGCGAGGGCGAGCGCCCAGCGCATGGGATCGGGCAGCCGCAGGCCCCGAGTGCGGATCAGGGCCAGGGCCATGCCGAACACGAATTCGAGCACGATCGGGTTCGCCCAGAAGGCGAGGGGCATGGGCAGGCGGCCCGCGAGCAGGCCCGCCCCGACGAGGAGCCCAAGGATCAGCACGGTGAATCCCGCCGCCGCGGCCCGGCTCCACCCGAGCCCGAGGGCGAAGAGTGCGTAGAACAGCATCTCGTATTCGAGCGTCCAGCCGAGTCCGTAGAGCGGCAGAACCGTGCCGTCGGGGCGGGCGACCGGCCAGAACAGGAACGAGCCGATCAGAATGGCGGGGTCGCGCGCGCCGCCGCCGCCCTCCCCGCTCAAGGTGCCGGGCAGGGCCAGGGCGAGGCCGAGATAGAGGGCGGTGACGAGCCAGTAGAGCGGCACCAGCCGGGCGACGCGGTGGGCGAGGAAGCGCGCCCGCCCGCCCCGCGTCCCGTAGAGCGGCCCGGCGGCGTGGACGATGATGAAGCCGGAGATCACGAAGAAGATGTCGACCCCGGCCGGCCAGGGCAGGAGCCCGCTCGGCGTGAAGGCGGCGCCGGTGCGCGCGGCTGTGAGCATCGCCTCGTGCTGGGCATGATGCACGACGACGAGCAGGGCCGCGAAGGCGCGCAGCACCTGGACAAGCCAGAGTTTGCCAGAATTTCCTGCGAAAAAGCCAAGCTTCCTCGAACTCATTTGAAGCTCAGGCACGTCATCGCATGGATGGAGAAAGATGGAGGAACCTTCGCCGGAACGCGTCGTTGTCGGGCTGAAGTCATCTTCGCCGCCTCGACCGGTAGAGCCGGTGCGTGAGGCGATTTCGTGTGTCGATCATCCCCAAACAGAGGCTTCTGATGCTGAAGAATATTGTGTCTGCGTCGGCGCTCGTCGCGATCATGGCGACCCCGGCCCTGGCCCAGAGCTCGGGCGATTTCCGCCTGGATGCGCTGCAATCCAACGCCTACGAGATCCAGGCCAGCCAGATCGCGCTGCAGAAGACCCGCAACCCGGCCGTGCGCGCCTATGCCCGCGAGGCCCTGCGCGACCATCGCGCCGCCAACGTCGCCCTGGTCGGCGGCGACCGCAACTACGCCGCGGCCCAGGCGGCCGGCCCGGGCGATCTCGTCGGCGGCCTCGTCCAGGCGCCGCTCGCGGTGGCCGGCGGTGCGGTCGGTGCCGCGACCGGCGCGGCGGCGGGGGCCGTCGGCGGCACGCTGCAGAACGGCCCGCTCGGCGCCGTCGAGGGGGCGACCACCGGCGCGGCGCGCGGCGCCCGTACCGGCGCTGCGGTGACGGACATCGACACCACCGCCGGCACCACGGTGGTGCAGCCGAGCCCGCAGCAGCAGCAGATGCTCGTCGAGCTGGCCGCGACCCCGGCCGGCCCGCGCTTCGACCGGGCCTATGGCCGCCAGCAGGTCCAGGCCCATCAGATGACCATCAGCATGTACCAGTCCTACGCCCAGGGCGGACCGAACCCGGCCCTGCGCAACTACGCCCAGCAGGCCCTGCCGGTGCTCCAGGAGCACTATGCGGAGGCTCAGCGCCTTCCGGGCGCCCGCTGAGCGCATCGACCAAGATTGATGAAGAGACGGCGGGCCGAGGGGCCCGCCGTCTTTTTTCCATCATGCCCGGTGGGCCGATCCGGAGGCGCATCCGCCCCTCACCCCGCGCGGCGTGAGGGGCTTGCCGCGTCGGGGGATTTCAGGCGTCGCCGCAGTTGATGAGGGCGGAGGGCTTCAGGCTGCGCCCGTCCCGCTCCACCACCGACTGGAAGTCGCCGGTCTTGGGATCGAGGATGCGCAGCTCGCCCGTGGCCACGCCGAAATGCGCGCCGTGCAGCGAGAGCGCCCCCTGCTCGACGGCCTCCTTCACGAAGCCGAAGGTCATCAGGTTCTCGAGGCTCTGCTTGATCGAGGCGTATTCGAGCCGGGTCAGGTAGCCCTCCTTCTCGACGCTGTCGCCGGTCGCGGCGAGCTTGTTCGAGGCGGGCTCGACCAGGGAGACCCACTTGCCGATGAAGTTGCCCGGCGAGAGGGGCGAGGCGGAATCCGCATAGGCCTTGATGCCGCCGCAGCTCGCATGGCCCAGCACGACGATGTGCTTCACCTTGAGCGCCTGCACCGCGAATTCGAGGGCCGAGGAGGTGCCGTGATAGCCGCCGTCGCTCTCGTAGGGGGGCACGATGTTGGCCACGTTGCGGATCGTGAAGATCTCGCCCGGGCCGACGTCGAAGATCACCTCGGGGGCCACGCGGCTGTCGCAGCAGCCGATCAGCAGCACCTCGGGCGACTGCCCCTTCTTCGCCAGCGTCTCGAAGCGCTCCCGCTCCCGCGGAAGGCGTTCGCCGAGAAAGCTGCGATAGCCTTCCGTCAGCACCTCAGGAAACATGCATCACCTCCTACGCGCCGTTGCGGGCGCCATGTTCAGTCCGGGGCCTAACGCCAGCCCAGCGTGACAGGCTGCCCGGGGATGTCGCCTGCGACGAGCTGACGCGCCAGGTCCGCGAGGCCCGCCGGCTCGATCCGCTCTGCGGAGGCCGCCAGTTCGTCGAGCGTCCACCAGCGGGTGCCGCGCACGGGATTGTCCTCGGTCTCCGCCAGCCGGCTCGTGTCGATCCGGTCGTCGGGCAGGCGGACCAGGAAATAGCGCTCGAACGCGAAACGGGGCGTCTTGAACAGGCGAAAGGGGCCGTCGCAGGTGGCGACCAGGGGGCCGATCGGCGCATCGGCGACGCCGATCTCCTCCGAGAGCTCGCGCCGGCAGGCCTCTTCATGCGTCTCCCCGGCCTCCAGGCCGCCGCCGGGCATGAACCAGAAGCTCTTGAGGTCCGGCCGGGCCGGATCGATCGGGCGCACCGATTCGTACTCGATGAGCAGCAGGCGGTCGGCGGGATCGAACACCAGGGCGCGGGCGATGTCCCGCCGCGGCAGGGACGCGTCGGGCAGAGAGGGATCGGTCGGCGTCGTCGTCATGGCGGGGGCCTTATCAGGTTCCGCAGGCCGCGTCCGCAACCGCGCCGCGCAGCGCCGGCGCCCAGATCACGACGGGCAGGCCGTGGGAATCGTGCTCCGGTTCCGGCGGCAGGCGGGTGGCGCGGCCCTCGGCGATGTCGCGGGCGACGACCAGGCCGGCCAGGGCGTCGAGATGGTCGTCCCGCCCGATCCCCGGCGGTGGCGCCGAGGCGACCAACGCCTCCGGCAGGCCGGCCTCGCGCAGCAGGCCGCGCCGCTGTTCCGCCCCCTCCGCCCGCTTCTTGGAGGCGGCGAGCGCCCGGTCGCCGTTGAGGCGGAAGAAGGCCACCTCCGGATGGACCTCGTGGAGGCGGGCGCGCAGCTCCGGCCGCGCCCGCAGCAGCGCATCGACCGTGCGGATATAGGGCAGGATGTTCCAGCACTGGATCGAGAAGGCCCGCGGCGGGTCCGAGGCGAGCCGGGCGAGGCGCTTCGCCTCCTCGTAGCTGCCGGCCTCGACCGCCGACCGCGGCGGGACGGGGAACACGCTGGAGCGGCTCTTCCCGAGCAGGAGGCGCGCGGCCCGGTCCGCGGAGCGCCCGGAGGCGGTGCGCGCGGGCAGGCCGATCGGCACGTCGATCCCGACGACAATCGGCGCCTCGGCCCCGTCCAAGACGTCGGCCACCTGCGCGAATCGGGCGACGCGGAAACGCTCCGGCGCATCGAGATCGAGGAGCACCCCGGCCCAGGCGCCGCGGCATCCGTCGAGTCCCGCGATCCAGCGCGCCATGGCCCCTCCCCTCCCACGGGTTCGTCTTGTCCGTCTCGGGCGGGAAAGGTTATCGGCGCTGTCCAGGGCCTGTCCAATGGAGCCGAGCTGCCTGATGCGCGTCGCGATCCGCCTCCTCGATCCGCGCCTGCCCGGCTGGGGCTTTCCCCGGTGGGGCAGTGCCGGCTCGGCTGGGCTCGACCTGCATGCTTGCCTCGACGCTCCGGTCACACTCGCGCCCCAGGGCCCTTCCCTCCTCATCCCGGCGGGGATCTCGCTGCGCATCCGCGATCCGGACTGGTGCGGCCTCGTCTTCCCGCGCTCCGGCCTCGGCCACCGCGAGGGCCTCGTCCTCGGCAACGGCACGGGCGTCATCGACGCCGATTACGAGGGACCGCTGATGATCTCCGCCTGGAACCGCAATCCGGCCCCCGGACCCGATGAGGCGGGCCGCGGCATCGTGGTCGCGCCGGGGGACCGGATCGCCCAGCTCGTCCTCACCCGGATCGTGCGGCCGGAGATCGAGTGGCTGGAGGCGGATGCGGGCTCCGTCGACGACGGTGCCCGGGGGGCGGGCGGCTTCGGCTCGACCGGGCGCTGAGGACCCGATCCCGCGCGCGAGCGCGGAAGGCAGTGGAAGGCCGTGGGAGACGACGTCGCGCATCCTTAGTGGCCGGTTAACGGCTTTGCTTCACTCTGAGCGGCCGTGATCGGCGGGCGGGCCGGTGCGGAGCGGGGGCGCGATGTCGAGCGGCATGACCGAGGAGGACGGGGCTCCCGTCGTGGCCGTGGTGGCGTCCCAGCTGCCGGCCCAGATCGTGCAAGCCCTGCGCGGCCTCGATGGCTCGATCCGGCTCTTCACCGACATCGCCGCCGCACGGGCCGAGATCGGTGGCGGGACCTTCGATCTCGTCGTGATCGAGCAGGACCGCCCCTCCTTCGACGGCTGCGGCCTGATCCGGGCGCTGCGCGCCACCGAGACCTGCGCCCGGATGCCGATCCTGTTCGTGGCCTCGACGGGCGATCCGCGGGCGCTGCGGCGCTCGGCGCTGGAAGCCGGCGCCACCGACATCCTCGTCGCCTCCGCCGACATCCTCGATCTGCAGATCCGCCTGCGCAACCTCATCGCCCTCTCGCTCGCCCGCCGGGAGAACGAGCGGCAGGCCCGCGCCATGCACCGCACCGTCGAGCGGGCCGTGGCCGAAGCGTCGGCCCGCGAGCGCGAGATCATCCGCCGCCTGATGCTCGCCGCCGAGTTCCGCGACGACCAGGCCGGGGACCACCTCACCCGCGTCGCCGGCTGCGTCATCGCCATCGCCGAGGGCCTGGGCCTCTCCGAGGCCGAGGCCAACGACATCGCGCTGGCCTCGACGATGCACGACATCGGCAAGATCGGCATCCCCGACACCATCCTCCTCAAGCCCGGCCCGCTCACCGATGCGGAGCGGCAGGAGATGCAGCAGCATGCCCTGCGCGGCTTCCGGATGCTGAACGACAGCCCCTCGCGGCTGCTCCAACTCGCCGCCGAGATCGCCCTCACCCATCACGAGCGCTGGGACGGCAAGGGCTATCCCCAGGGGCTGTCCGGCACGGAGATTCCCCTCGCCGGCCGTATCATCGCCGTGGCCGACGTGTTCGATGCCCTCACCTCCGCCCGGGTCTACAAGCCCGCCTGGCCCCTGGAGAAGGCGCGCGACCACCTGAAGGCCCAGGCGGGCACGCATTTCGACCCCGATTGCGTCGCCGCCTTCCTGTCGCGCTGGGACGACATCGTCTGCCTCATGGAAGAGCGCCCCGCCGCGGCCTGCGCCGCCTGAACCGTGTCCTCGCCGGGCATGTCACCGTGGAATACGGGCAATTTGTGGGAAATTCTCACACTTCTGCCTTGATCGCCGGGCTGTGTGAAGGGGCCGGCTGCCCGTGCTAACCCGCGGCTGGACCGGGGGAGACGCGCCGCAAGGCGCGGATCGCTCCTCCCCGACCGCGATGTCACCCCAGGGCCGAGACGCGACCGACGCCATGATCCTCTCCGACACCGCGGTGGCCGTGGTGCTGTTTCGGCCGAGCGAGGCCCAGACCGACCGGATCGCCGAGCGGTTCGCCGGCCAGGTGCCGGGCGTGTTCGTCTTCGACAACGGCGGCACGTCCGAAAAGACGATCGACCGCCTGCTGTCGGTCCCCGGCCTGCGCTATCTCGCCCAGGGCGGCAATGTCGGCATCGCCGCCGCCCTGAACGCGGTGTTGGCGGCGGCGCGGGAGGCCGGCTTCCGCTACCTGCTGCTGCTCGACCAGGATGCCGATGCCGGCATCGAGACCCTGAAGGGCCTCCGGGCTGCGATGCTGCGCCTCGCGCTCCGGCCCGATCCCGTCGCCGTGGTCGGCCCGGCCCCCGCCCCGACCCGGGAGAGCAAGGCGCCGCGCTACCCGGGCCGGCCGGGCGTGGCGGCCCTGGGGCCTCTGCAGCCGGTGGAGTTCCTGGCGACTTCCGGCTCCCTTCTCGATCTCGCCGTGTTCGACCGCGTCGGGGCGTTCCGGGCCGACTACTTCATCGACGCCGTCGAGCTCGAATGGTGCTTCCGGGCCTGGGCGCGGGGCCTGACCTGCTGGATGGACACGGAGACGGTGATCGCCCACAGCGTGGGGCGCGGCGTGATCCGCGGGCGCCTCCTGCCCGTGGCGATGCCGCGCCAGGTGCCCTTCCGGATGGCGACCTACGTGCGCAACACCGTGTATGGCTGGCGCCTGGCCCATATCCCGGGCCGCTGGAAGCGCCGGCAGATGCTCTACCTGCCCGTCCAGATCTGGCTCTACTGGGCCGACAGCCGTTTTCGCCCCGCCATCCTCGCCCGTCTGGTCGCCGCGGCGTTCCAGGGCCTCGCCGGCCGCCTCGGCCGGCCCGCGGACGCGCCGCCGTGACGCCGCCCTCCCTCGACGTCGTCATCGTCAACTGGAACGCGGGCCCGCAGCTCGCGGCCTGCCTGGCGAGCCTCGCCGCGAGCCGGGAGGCCTCCGCCCTCAAGGTCATCGTCGTCGACAACGCCTCGAGCGACGGCTCCGTCGACGGGCTCGACGTGCCGGGCCTCGCCCTCTCCGTGATCCGCAACCGGGAGAACCGGGGCTTCGCCGCCGCCTGCAACCAGGGTGCGGCGGCGGGGCGGGCCGAGGCGATCCTGTTCCTGAACCCCGACACGATGGTCGCGCCGGACAGCCTCGTGCGTGCCCGCGCCGCCCTGTTCGCCGAGCCCGCGACGGGGGTCGTCGGCGCCCGCCTGGTCGACGAGGCGGGGCGGACGCAGCGGACCTGCGCGCGCACCCCCAGCGGTATCGGGCTGGTGGCGCAGACCCTGTTCCTCGACCGCCTCGGGCTGGCCGGATCGCATTTCATGCGGGACTGGGACCACGAGAGCCCGCGCGCCGTCGATGCGGTGATGGGCGCCTTCCTGATGATCCGCCGCCCGCTCTTCGAGAAGCTCGGCGGCTTCGACGAACGCTTCTTCGTCTATTGGGAGGACGCGGATCTGTGCACCCGCGTCGGGCAGGCGGGCTTCGCCCTGCGCCACGTGGCGGAGGCGGAGGTGCGCCATCGCGGCCAGGGCACCACCGAGGCGGTGAAGGACCGCCGGCTGTTCTACTTCCTGCGCGCGCAGGCCCTCTACGCGGCCAAGCATCACGGGCCGGCCGTGGCGCTCGCCGTGCTCGCCGCGGCGATCCTCGGCCAGATCCCGATCCGGCTCGCCCGGGCTCTCCTGAAACGCGCGCCGGAGGATCTCGGCGCGGTGCTGCGGGCCGAGCTGATGCTGCTGCGGGCGCTGCCCGGGCTGCTCCCCCGCCTGTTCCGGGCCTGAGGACGGGCGGCGACGGATCGCCGCCCCCCGCGCCCGCCCCTCCGGGAGGCGGCCGAAGGAGGGGTGGATCGGAGAAATCGTGGCCGGAGAAAGCCTTGCCGTCTTGCGCGCTCGCGTCCATGGTGCCGCCCGCCTGCGCGGGGCACGTGGGTCCTTCCGTCGGACGGGGTTGTCGAGGTTTGGAGCACGGAGCGGACCACGGTCCGAGAGCGGCAGCGGGGTTGGCCGCGCCGTCTGCGCATGCGGCCGCCTTCGCGGGGGCACGCATCGGCCTCGCCGTGGTGACGGCGGATGGCGCAACCCTTCGCGACGCCAATCCCCAGCTCTGCAGCCTGCTCGGCTATCCGCCCGGGGCGCTCGCCGGGCGTCCCTTCGCGGAGATCTTCGGCGCGCAAGATTCCCTGCCCCGCTCCGGCATCCGGCGCTGCCGGCGGGCGGACGGGGGCGCGATCGACCTGCGCCTGCGGATGTCACAGGCCGGGCCGGGTGCGGAGATCGTGCTGGTGGCCGAGGCGGTCGATCCCGACGAACTCGTGCATTCCGAGCAGAACCGCGAGGCGCTGGTGGCGGCGGGCCTCGGGGAATGGCGCTGGGACGCCGCCAACGGCACCTTCGCCCTATCCCGCCGGGCCGCCCAGATCTTCGGCTATCCCCCCGGACACTCCGTCGACGGCGAGACCCTGCGCGACCGCATCCTGCTGGAGGATCGCGAGCGCGTCCGGGCGGAGATCGCCGCGGCGACCCGGGAGCGCCGGCCCTACCGCATCGAGACCCGCTTCCGCCGGGGCGGCGACGACAGCGTGATCTGGATCGGCGTGCGCGGCCAGGCGATCTTCTCCGCCGAGGACAGCCTCACCGGCATGGTCGGGGTGGTGCAGGACCTCTCGACCCGGATGGAGGTGCAGGATGCCCTGCGCGCCCGCGAGCAGCGCCTGCGCGTCGCGACCTCGCTCGCGGCCCTCGGCATCTTCGAATGGCATCTCCTCGACGACCGGGCGATCTGGGAGAACGACCGGATGTTCGAGATCTTCGGCCGCTCGCCGGACGAGGGAGCCGTGGGCAAGGTCGAGTTCCTGTCGTCGATCCTGCATCCGGAGGATCGCAAGCCGTTCCGGCAGGCGATCTCCCGGGCCCTGCGGGAGGATGCGATCCTCTACGCCTCGGGCCGGGTGCGCCGGGGCGGCGACGGCCACTGGCGGCATATCGAGATGGCCGGCCGCTTCGAGCGCGACGCGCCCGACCGGCTGCCGCGCCGGCTGATCGGCGTCGTCGCCGACGTGACCGAGCGCAAGCTCGCCGAGGAACGCCAGACGCTGCTGATCCGCGAATTGCACCACCGGGTGAAGAACACCCTCGCCACCGTGCAGGCCATCGTCGGCTCGACGGCGCGCACCGCGACCAGCATCGAGAGCTTCTACGAGGCCTTCGTCGGCCGCATCAAATCCCTGGCGCACACCCATTCGGTGCTGACCGAGGACACCTGGCAGACCGCGAGCCTCAACGGCCTCCTGGAGAACGAGCTGCGGCCCTATGCGGAGAGCGCGGGGGCGGGATTGCCGGACACGCGGGTGAGCCTCGACGGGCCGCCGGTGGACCTGCCCTCCGAGATCGCCGTGCCGATCGGCATGGCGATCCACGAACTCACCACCAATGCCGTGAAATACGGGGCGCTCTCCACGCCCGCGGGCCGGGTGGCGGTGCGCTGGTCGCTCGCCGAAGGCGGGCCGGCGGGCACCCTCCTGTTCGAGTGGAGCGAGAGCGGCGGCCCGAAAGTCGCCCCGCCCTCCCGCCAGGGCTTCGGCTCGCGCCTGCTGCAGCGGGTGCTGACCGCCCAGGTCCAGGCGGAGATCGAGACCACCTACGAGCCCCAGGGCTTCCGCCTCTCGATGCGCGCGCCGCTGCCCGTCCGCAATGCTGCCCTGAACCCGCTGGTCTGAGGCGCCCCCCGCCCGATCGGGGCGGGCGGCGACCTCTCAGGCTGCCGCCTGCCGCCGTTCGAGCAGGGCCGGCAGCGCCCGCAGGTTGAGCGGCTTGGCCATGAAGCCGTCGAAGCCCGCCGCCATCGCGGCCATCTCGTCCTCGCGGGCGGCATTGGCCGTGAGCGCCACGAGGTGCAGCGGGGGGGTGGTTTGGGTGGCTTCGCGGGCGCGGATGCGGCGGGCGGTTTCCAGGCCGTCGAGGCCGGGCATGCGGATATCGATGAGGGCGAGGTCGAAGGGCTCCGAAGCCGCCGCGAGGCAGGCCAGCGCCTCGGCGCCGTCCCGGGCCAGGGTCACCTGCGCCCCGAGCCGCTCCAGGGCCTTGCTGGCGAGCAGGGCGTTGATGGGATTGTCCTCGGCGAGCAGCACCCGCCGTCCCGCCCCGACCTGGGACCGCGCCGCGGGCGCGGCGGGGCCGGCCGCCTTGCGCGCCTCGCCGGAGGCGGGGCCGGGCTCGAGCAGGCGGTCGAACAGGGAGCGGGCGCGGACCGGCTTGATCAGGTAGCTGTCGAAGCCCGACGCCCCAGGCGCCCCGAATTCCCGCCGGTCGAAGGGCGAGAGCAGGATCAGGCTGCAGCGCACCGCGCAGCGGGTCGCCTGGGCGGCGAGGTCGCGCACCGGCGCGTCGCCGAGGCGCCGGTCGGCGATCAGGGCGTCGAAGCGGGCGCTCTCCAGGGCGGCGAGGCCGGTGGCCGCGTCCGGCACCACCGTGGCCGAGGCGCCGGCCCGGGTGAGCCGGCGGGCCAGGAACGGCGCCTGATAGGGCGAATCGGCCACGATCAGCACCCTGCGCCCGGCCAGGCTCGGATCCGACGCGGCGGCCGGGGCCTCCTCGGCCGGGGCCAGCGGCAGCAGCACCCGGAAGGTCGAGCCGCGCCCGAGGCGGGAGGTGGCCTCGATCCGCCCGTTCATGCGCTCCACCAGCCGCTTGGTGATGGCGAGGCCGAGGCCGGTGCCCTCGTGGCTGCGGCTGGCGCTGCCGTCGCCCTGCTCGAATTCCTCGAACAGGACCGGAATGCGCTCCTCCGGGATGCCCGGCCCGGTATCCTCGATGGTGAGCACGATCCCGCTCGGGCCCGAGGCGAGGCTGACCCCGACGCCGCCGCTCTGGGTGAACTTGATGGCGTTGCCGGCGAGGTTGACCAGGATCTGGCGCACGCGGTCGGCATCGCCGACATGCAGCACCGCGGCCGCGTCGGCGAGGTCGAGGGCGATCTCAAGCCCCTTGTCCTGGGCCCGGGGCGCCAGCAGCTCGACCACGCCCTCGGCCAGCGCGGCGGCGTCGAAGGGCTCGGCGGCGAGGTCGAGCCGGCCCGCCTCGATGCGCGAGAAGTCGAGGATGCCGTCGACGAGGCCGAGCAGGGCCTTGCCGCTGGTGCGCACCGCCTCGACATAGGTGCGCTGCTCCGGGTCGAGCCCGGTCTCCAGCACGAGGTCGGCCATGCCGAGGATGCCGTTGAGCGGCGTGCGGAATTCGTGGCTGACGGTGGCGAGGAAGCGCGACTTGGCGACGTTGGCGCTCTCCGCCTTGCTCTTGGCCTCGTCGAGGGAGCGCACCGCCTCCACCCGCTCGGTCACGTCGTAGCCCGCCCGCAGGCGGTGCCGGGTGCCGTCCGGGCCGTGCACCGGCATCTCGATGAAGACGAACCAGCGCGGCACCCCGTCGACCGGCACGACGCGCTCCTCCACCTGCCGCACCCCGTCGGGGCGCAGGGTGACGGGGCCGTGCTCCAGCACTTCGAGGTCGGCCGTGGAGCCGATCAGCGCCAGGGGCTCCTGTCCGATCAGCGCGGCGAAGCTGTCGCTCGCGAAGGTGATGCGCCCCTGGGCGTCCCGCTGCACCACGGCCTGGGTCGTGGCCTCGACCAGGGCGCGGTAGCGCTCCTCGCTCTCGGTGAGGCGGGCGAGCCGGCCCTGGAGCACGTCCGCGTTGTCGGCGTGCAGGTCGAAGGGCCCGCGCCGGCGCAGAAGGAGGGCCAGGCCGAACACGAAGGCGATCACCGCGACGCTGAGGACCGCCACCACTCCCTCGAGGCTCATCCGGGATCTCCGCCGGCCCGTCGCGGGCCTGTCCCTCTCCCTTCCCAGCTTCGCATGAAGGGCAGCTTGAGAAAGAGGCTCAAGGAAGCGTCAACGGGATGCCCCAAGGCCGGCGCTCCGGCGGGCTCTCGGGCCGGCGCCCCGCCCGGCGCGGGGCGGGTGCGGAGGGTCCGGAAAGCGGCCCGACTTGATCAAGCCGCCGCGACCCTCTAAGCGGGCCGCGCCTTCGCCCGGCCCTTTCCTGGGCGAGCCTTGCTGCAAGCGAGCCAACGCTAGGGACAGACGATGGCCAAGGAAAAGTTCACCCGTTCGAAGCCGCACTGCAACATTGGGACGATT
>NZ_BPQV01000017.1 GCF_022179465.1 Methylobacterium organophilum | reverse complement strand
TACCAGGACCACGACAAGCCCGAGAAGATGTACGCCGAGGCCGGCCTCGACGCACACGGCATCCAAAATACCGTCCTCAACGCATTGCCGGCCAAGCGCGACGACGACAATGTCGTCAGCGTCCGTCGCCGCCAGCGCTGAGATCCCCCCACACTCACCTCGAGCGCGCATCGGAACCCGCTTTTGCGATGACGCCCGGTCGCTGACGGAGAGCGGGCCGGGCGCGGATGGGCCTGTCCCGTTTTCTATGCTCGAGGGTCAGGCGAGCTTCGGCAGCACGTCCTTGCCGATCAGATCGAGCTGCTCGGGCAGTTCCTCGCTCGGCACGATGCAGAGCACGACGGAGGTCGAGCCTGCCTCGAACAGGGCCTGCATGGAGGCCGTTGCCTCCTCGGGCGAGCCGGCGATGCCGATCCAGTCGAGCCACTCGTCGGGCATGTCGCGCTCCACCGCCTCGGCGCCACCCTCATCCAGCATGGCGCTCAGACGCTCGTTGACGCCGTAGACTTCGGTGAGCTGCGTCGGTCCCATGGCGTGCAGGTAGAAGGCGGCGAACTTGCGCATCTTGCGCCGCGCCTGCGCCGAATCCGGATCGATGCAGGCCAGCGCGTAGGTGACGATCTGGAAGTCGGGCGAGAGGCCCTCGGCCTTCCGCAGGGCGGCGACCCGCTCGGCCACCTGCTTCACGTAACGCGGGCCGGCCAGCACCGAGATCTGCAGGCCGTCCGCGATCCGGGCGGTGAGATCGACCGATTTCGGGCCGACCACCGCGGTGAGCACCCGCAGGTCCGGAGCCTTATGAGTAAGGCTGACCTTGTCGAAACTGTAGTAGTCGCCCTTCTCCGTCAGGGTCTCGCCCTTGGCCAAGCGCTTGATGCCGTGGACGGCCTCGGACATCGAGGTCAGGACGGATTTCGGGAACAGGTCCATCTGGCGCATCCAGGCGGGGACGCCGTGGCCGAGGCCGAGATCCCGGAAACGACCCGGGAAGGCGCCGGCCAACGTGCTCGCCTCCATCGCCGCCACCGCCGGATGGCGGACGCGGTTGGCGATGGCGCCGATGCCGACGCGGATCGACTCTGTGGCCTGGAGCGCGATGCCCGAGGTCGCGAAGGCCGAGAGCATGAAATAGTCCTCGGCAATCCAGATCTCGGTGAATCCGGCCGCCTCGACCCGCTGGGCCATCTCGGCGATGCGATTCGGCGGCAGATCGCCGAGGAGGAAGACGCCGACATCGCGCTTCGGTCCGGCCATGGGCTTCGATGCTCCTGGGATGAGGGCGGGGGGACGCCCGGAAGGATCAGGACGTCGCGGTCTCGCGCTCGCCGTCCATAATGGCGGCCAGCACGTCCTCTGGCGTCACCGGGATCTTGCGGATCGGCCGGCCGATCGCGTCGGAGACGGCGCAGGCGACCAGGGCTGCCGGCAGCAGGATCGGCGGCTCGGCCGAGCCCTTGGCGCCGAATGGGCCATCGGCAGAGGGGTGCTCGGTCAGGATCGACTCGACCCGCGGGGTGTTGATCGCGAGCGGCAGGCGGTAGCTGCCCAGGCTCGCTTCCAACGTCCTTCCCTCGTCGTCGATGCGCAGGCTCTCACAGAGGCCGAAGCCGAGCCCTTGGGCCACCCCGCCCTGGATCTGGCCGCGCAGGCTCGTGAGGTTGACGACCTTGCCGACCTCCTGGGCCACGACGTAGCGCTCGATCGTAACCGTGCCGAGCACCGGGTCCACGGCCACCTCGATGTAGTGGACATGGTAGGTCGGGCTCGCGAAATAGGCGAAGAGCAGGCCGCTGGCGCAGCTCGGGTTGTAGGGGACCGGCGGCAGGGCGCTGCGGCCGCTGCCGGCCAGCGTGCCGAGACCGAAAGTCGAGGCCGCCCCCACGGTGGCGAGGGCAACGCGCCGGCCCGGTTGGGCCCGCACCCGCACGAAGCCCTCCGTCATCTCCAGCGCGTCGGCTGAGGCCTGAAGCATCGGCGCGGCGGTCTCGAGGATCCGGCCCTTCAACTCCCGCGCCGCGGCGAGCGCCGCATTGCCCGCGACCTGCAGGGTGCGGCTGCCCTGGGAGCCACCGTCGAAGCCGCCGATATCGGTGTCCGGATCGGGGATCACCACGGCGTCGGGCGCGATGCCGAGCTCCTGCGCCACGATCTGGCGCAGGCCGACCGCGACGCTGCCGGTGCCGTTCTCGTTGGCGCCAGTGAGCAGCACCACCGAGCCGTCCTCCTGGAGCTTCGCCGTCGCCGAGCCCGGCAGCGGGTTTACCAGCCACAGGGCCGGGGCGATGGCGCGCCCGCGCCAGGGCTTGCGTTCGTAGGCGTCCCAGGGCGCCACTTCCTCCACCGCGGCGAATTGTTGGCGCAGGATCGAGGCGTCGTGAAGGACTTGGCCGTTCGGGAGCTTGTCGCCGTCCTTGAAATGGTGGCGCAGGCGGTATTCGCGTCGGTCGACGCCGAGCTTGTCGGCGATGTGGTCCATGTGGGTTTCGAGGGCGGCGTACATCGGCACGCCCGTCACTCCCCGCATGGCCGCAGTCGGCGGGGTGTTGGTGTAGACGAGCCGGGAGCGGGCTCGCAGTCGGCCGACCCTGTAGCTCATCGCCGCGAAGTAGAAGGGGAAGCAGGCGAGGAAGGCCGTCTCGCCGGTATAGGCGCCGTTGTCCATCAGGCAGTCGGCGTCGCGGGCAATGATGTTGCCCTCCGCGTCGAGGGCCGAGCGCAGGCGCACGATGGTACCCTCCCGCGCGGTCGCGCAGGTGATATCCTCGGCCCGGGTGTTCAGGATCTTCACCGCCCGGCCGCCGGCGGCCCGCGACAAGGCGACCGCGTGCGGCTCCACGCTGGTGTCGAGCTTGCCGCCGAAGCCCCCGCCATAGGGATGGCCGATCACCCGCACCCGTGCAGTCGGCATGGCGAAGTACTGACAGAGCCGGGCGCGGATGTTGTAGGGCCATTGCGTGCCCGAATGGACGGTGATCCGCCCCTCGCGGAAGATCCCGACGGCGCCCTTCGGCTCCAGATAGCCCTGATATTGCCGCTGGGTGCGGAACTCATCCTCCACGACCAGGGCCGCGGCGGCGAAGGCCTCCTCGACGAAGCGGGGATTCTCCAGCGTCGCGGATTCGGCGGCCACGTTGCCGTAGCGGGGATAGGGTGTGCCCTCCTGGTCGGCGAGGACGTAGCGGGACAGGTCCGGATGGATCGGGCCCGCGCCCTCGGCGAGCGCCGATTCCATCGAGGCGAGCACGGGCACCGGCTCGATCTCGAGGAGGATCGCGTCGACGGCCCGGCGGGCCTGGTCCAGGGTGTCGGCGGCGACCGCCGCGATCGGCTCGCCGATGTAGCGCACCACGTCGGAGGCGAACATCGGCGTGTCGCGGATGATCCAGCCGGCGAGCACCGGCGGCACGTCCGCGGCGCTGACCACGGCCCGCACGCCGGGCATGCCCCGGGCGCGGCCGAGATCGAGCCGGACGATCCGCCCGGCCGCGACGGGCGCGCGCAGCAGCACGCCGTGCAGCATGCCGGGCTCTGCATAGTCGGCGGCGTAGATCGTCTCGCCCGCGACCTTGCCGAAGGCGTCGGGGCGCGCATAGGCGCCGTCAAAGGTTTCCATCGGGCGCTCCCTGGAGCCGGCGGGCGGCGGCGAGCGCCGCGTCGACGATCTGCGCGTAGCCGGTGCAGCGGCAGAGATTGCCCATCAGGGCCCGCCGGATCCGATCCTCGTCTGGCGCGGGCTCGGCCCGCAGCAGGCTGGTCAGCATGACGACGAAGCCGGGGGTGCAGTAGCCGCACTGGACCGCGCCCGCGGCGACCATGCTCTCCTGCACGGCGCGGGCGACCAGATCCGTCAATCCCTCCACCGTCTCGACATGGTGGCCGGCCACCGCCTCGGCGGGGTAGAGGCAGCTGTTTACGGGCACGCCGTCGACCAGCACGGTGCAGGCGCCGCAGACGCCCTCGTGGCAGCCGCCCTTGGCGCCCGTGAGGAAGAGGCGGTGACGCAGGGCGTCGAGCAGACTCTCCAGGGGGGCGACCGGGAGGATCTCCTCTCGTCCGTTGATGGTGGCGGCGACGTCGGTCATGGCAGGCGGCATGGCGGAGGTCCGGGGGGGCAGGCCGCCGCCGCCCTGGCGCCGTCGCGCAGGGCTCGGGCGAGGAGGCGTGGCAGCACGGCGCGGCGGTATTCGGCGCTGGCGCGCACATCCGTCTGCGGTGCAGCGGGGATCAGGGCGGCCTGTCCGGCTTCCGCGAGCAGGGTGTCCGAGAGGCGCTGCCCGCGCAGGAGCCCCTCCGCGGCCTCGGCCCGGAATGGCAGCGGCGCCATCGCGCCGACGGCGATGCGTGCTTCCTCGACGGTTTCCCCGTCCTCTGCGAGGCTCAGGCGGATCGCGAGCGACACGGTCGAGAACTCCATCCCGCCCCGGCGCGTCACCTTCACGAAGGCATCCGCCGTCCGCGCCGGCCGTGCCTCGAGGCTCACGCCGGTCAACATCTCGTGGGCTCCACGGGCGACACGATGCGGGCCGAGTAGGAAGTCCGCGAGCGGCAGGATGCGGCTGCCCTCCCGCAGGCTCTCCAGCGTGACGGTGGCGCCGTGCACGAGCAGCGGCGGCACAAGGTCGGCATAGGGCGCCGCGTCGCAAAGGTTGCCTCCAATGGTGCCGACGCCCTGGATCTGCCAACTGCCGCTCAGGGCGGCGGCCCGGCGCAGGCCGTCATAGGCTGCGAGCTGGGGCGCCTCGGCGAGTTGGCGGAGCGTCACGGCCGCTCCGATCCAGTCCGGGCTGAGGCCCGCGAGATCCGGCGCGCGTCCGACATGGATCACCGTCTCCGCCCCGCCCCCGCAGCGGCGCAGGCGGGGCGCGATGATGGTCCCGCCGCCCATCACCGCGGCGGCGTCGCCGAAACGGTCGAGAAGCGCGAGCGCCTCGCCCTTGCTGGTTACGGTCAAGAAGTCCAAGGGCTGCTCCCGCTGCGGAGGTCGGTCGAGCTCTGGCGGTGAGCCTATCGGGGCGGCCGAGCGCCGCCCAATACCGACGGTGCCGCTTCTGATGCGTGTCCGGCATCAGAGGCGGAGACCCGAACGATTGATGATCGCTGCGCTTCCGGCCGTGCTGAAGCGGTATTGGTCGCGTCTTTTCCGGGCCGCCTAGAGTTCGTCCGTGCCCCGGAAGACTCCCGCACGGTCCGATGCCGGCGCTTGCCGGGCACTCCCGTCGCCTGTCCGACCTCCAGGAGTCCTCCGATGCTTTCAACGCGTCTTTTCGCGCGCGGCCTCGCCCTGGCCGCTTGCCTTCTGCCTCCGCTGAGCGCCCCCCAGGCCGCGCCCCCCGACATCGTGGTCGGCTTCGCCGTCTCGAAGAGCGGCTGGATGCAGGCCTACAGCGTGCCGCCGATGGTGGCCGCCAAGATCAAGATCGACGAGATCAACGCGGCGGGCGGCCTGCTCGGCCGAAAGATCCGCACCGTCGAGGCGGATGTGAAGACCGACCAGATCCAGGGTACCAAGGCCGCCCAGGAGGTGATCGGCAAGGGGGCCGACTTGGTCGTAGTGGATTGCGACTTCGATGTCGGCGGCCCGGCTGCCCTCAAGGCCCAGGCCGCGGGCAAGATCTCGTTCTTCCTCTGCGCCGGCGACCCGAAGGCCGGCGTCGACGGCATCGGCAAGTTCTCCTTCTCGGGCGGCAACGCGGCGCCGCTGGGCGGCATCGCGCTCGCGACCTGGGCCTATGAAAAGCGTGGCTTCCGCAAAGCCTACGTGCTGACCGACGACACCATCGCCTACAGCAAGTCCGAATGCGCCGGCTTCAAGCACGAGTGGCCGCTCTTGGAGGGGGCCAAGCTCGTTGGGACCGACACCTTCCAGAACGCCGACCCCTCGATCGCCGTGCAGATCAACCGAATCAAGGCGCTCGGCGAGAAGCCAGACGTGATCGCCCTCTGCACCTTCACCCCGGGCGGGGCCAGTGCTGTCCGCCAACTGCGGGCAGCCGGCATCGACACGCCGATCGTCTCCGGCATCGCCATGGACGGGACCTACTGGCTCTCGGCAGTGCCGGACCTGTCGAACCTCTGCGTGAGTGCCTTCGGCTCGATCTACGGTGATGCGCCGGAGCCGGCGCTGGCGAGCTTCATCGACAAGTACAAGGCCCAGGCCGGGGCGCCCGCCACGGCGTATCCGCTGACGGGCTACGCCCTCGTCGAGCTCTGGGCGAAGGCGGTGGAGCGGGCCGGTAGCACGGACACCAAGCCGGTGGTGGCCCAGCTCGAGGCCATGCAGGACGAACCGACTATTCTGGGGCCCCGCGGCTTCAACACTGCCCTGCACATCCAGTCCAAGGCCCGCTACGCGATGATCTGCGTGGAGAAGGGGCAGCCGAAGTTCCAGGGCTACTGGACCGCCGGCCCCGTCGAGAAAGCGGTTCTGATGAAGAACTGAGCGCGATCGGCATCGGTCCCGCGGGATCATGACCCGAACGGCATTGGACGCGAGCGCCTCCGTGCCCGCAAATCGGATCGTCCCGCGGTGGCCGGCCCGGTCCTCGCGCCTTAGGCACGGAGGGAGTGCGTCCACCATGAGCGCGGATCAGCGCGGCGACCGCCCCCACTTGCGCGTGTTGACGGGGGGCGCCTCTCCTCCTCGGGTCGGGACGCCCGCCCGGCGCGCCCCGTCCCACCCGACCGACGTGATCCGGCAGATCGACACCGACATCCTGGGCGGCAAGCTCAACGCGGTGGTCGACGAGATGGCCACCGTCCTAGTGCGGACGAGCCTCAGCCCGGTCATCAACGAGGTGCTCGATTTCGCCTGCTCGGTCTGCGACGCGGAGGGGCGCCTCGTCGCACAGACCAATGGCATCACCATCCTGACCGGCACCATCTCCTGCCAGCTCGCGGCGATCCGGAAGAAGTTCGCCGGCACCATCCGCTCGGGCGACGTCTTCATCAGCAACGATCCTTACGGCGGCAACACCCACACCGCCGACATCACCTTGGTGAAGCCGCTGTTCTTCGAGGGCGAACTCGTCTGCTTCGTCACGGTGACTGCGCATTGCAACGAGCTCGGCGGCAAGGTCGCGGGCAGCCTGTCGCCGGACGCCTCCGACATCTTCCAGGAGGGCCTGCGCATCCCGGCTCTGCGGATCGTGCGCGAGGGCGTCCGCCAGGACGACCTCATCGAGATGATCGCCGGCAATGTCCGCCTGCCGGAGATGACGGTGGCCGACCTTTCCGCGCAGCTCGCCGTGGTGCGGCTCGGGGATCTACGCCTGCGCGAACTCTGCGAGGGCTACGGTGCCGAGCGATTGCGAGCGAGCTTCGCCCGGGTCCTCGATGTCGGCGAAGCCCTGAGCCGTGCCGCGATCCGGCGGCTGCCCAACGGGACTTACCCGGGCCGGGATTGGATCGACGGCGACGGCAACGAGGACGAGCGCCTGCCGATCCAGGTGAAGATCACGATCTCCGGCGACGAGATCCGTGTCGACTTCACCGGGTCCGCCCTCCAGCGCGCGGCCCCGATCAATTGCACCCGCGCCGTGCTGGAGGCCGCGGCTAAGACGGCGCTGCTCGCCGTGGTGCGGCCGGAGACGCCGGCCAATGACGGCTGGTTCCGCCCGCTTACCGTGATCGCGCCCGAGGGCACAGTGTTCACCGCCACCCACCCGGCCCCGACCGGCTGGTGCTACGAGACGGCGGCGCAGGCAATCGACCTCGTCTGGAAGGCGCTGGCGCAGGGCGTGCCCGAGCGCCTGAGCGCAGGCAATTACACCAGCCTCTGCGTCACCTATCTCGGCGGCCGGAAAGCGGATGGCGAATCCGACTTCGTGCTGGTGGAGCCCCATGTCGGGGGCTGGGGCGGCGCGTCGGGCGCGGATGGGGCGAGCGCCCTGATCGCGCCGGCAGACGGCGACACCTTCAGCCATTCCGTCGAGCTGTTCGAGGCCGAGCATCCGATCCGGATCACCCGTTACGGCCTCGCGCCCGGTGGCGCGGCGGGGGCCGGGCGCCATCGCGGCGGCCTCGGCATCCTGCGCGAATACGAGATCCTGGCCGACGGGATCTTCTTCTACAGCAGCTTCGGCCGCTCCCGCACGGAGCCCTGGGGCCTGGAGGGCGGGGAGCCCGGCGGTCTCAACCACGTCCAGGTCGAGAGCGGCGGCACCGTCGAGCGCGGCGCCCGCATCCCCTTCCGCCGCCTGAGGGCCGGGGACCGAATCCGGGTCGTGACCGGCAGCGGCGGCGGCTATGGCGACCCGCTCGGCCGCAGCCCCGCCGCGGTGCTGGAAGACCTGCGCAACGGCTATATCGACCCCGAGACCGCCCGCGACGTCTACGGTGTCGCCCTGATCCCGGGGAGGGACGGCAGCCCGGTCGCCATCGACCTCGAAGCGACCGCCGCCCTGCGCAACCGGGGAGGCAGCCGATGGGACCGCTGACGGTCGACATGGGCGGCACCTTCACCGATGCCGTCTATCTCGATGAGGCGAGCGGAACGCTCCGCACCGCCAAGGCGCTCACCCGTGCCAGCGACTTCGTGGCGAGCCTCCTTGACGTCATCGACCGGCTCGCGGTCCGCCCCGAGGAGGTCAGCTACTTCGCCTTCGGCAGTACAGTGGCGATCAACGCCATCCTGGAGCGCACCGGCGCGCGCACAGCCCTCGTCACCACCGCCGGCTTCCGCGACGTGCTGGAGACGGACCGGGGCAACCGGCCCGACCTCTACAATTTCCGCTACCGGAAGCCGCGGCCCTTTGTGCCCCGCGCCCTCTGCTTCGAGGTACGCGAGCGCCTCGACGCCCGGGGCGCGACGGTGACGCCCCTCGACCTCGACGATGTCGATCAAGTTGCCCGGCGCTGCCGCGAGGAGGGGGTCGAGGCGATCGCGATCCAGTTCCTGCACAGCTACGCCGCGCCCCGCCACGAGGCCCAGGCCGCCGCCCGCCTGCGGGACCTCTGCCCCGGCATCGCGGTCACCGCCTCCCACGAGATCTGCCGGGAATGGGGCGAATACGAGCGGTCCAGCACTGCCGTGTTCAACGCCTATCTCCAGCCGGTGGTGCGGCGGCAATTGGAAGGCGTCGAGCGGGCGCTCAAGGAGCGTGGCTTCCGCTGCCCGCTCTTCGCGCTCCAGTCGAATGGCGGCATCGCGAGCTTCGCCGATGCGATCCGGCATCCGGTGAGCCTGCTGGAGGCGGGCCCCTCTGCGGGGATCAACGGCGCGGCCTATCTCGGTGAGGCCTGCGGCGAGGGCAAGATCCTCTATCTGGATGTCGGCGGCACCACCGCCAAATGCTCCATCATCGATGCCTACCAACCGCGCATCACCGGCCAGTATTGGATCGGCCGCTCGCGCGAATGCCCGGGCTATCCGGTCAAGGTCCCGGTGGTCGACGTGGTGGAGATCCCCGTCGGCGGCGGCTCCGTGGGCTGGATCGACGAGGGCGGCAGCCTCCGGGTTGGGCCGCGCAGCGCCGGAGCGGATCCGGGGCCGGCCTGCTACGGCCGGGGCGGCAGTGAGCCGACCCTCACCGACGCCAACCTCGTGGCGAGCCGGATCCGTGCGGACTACTTCGCCGATGGCCGCCTGACCCTCGACATGGGTGTCGCCCGCGCGGCGATGGAGACACTCGGGCGTCCGCTGGGGCTCGACGCCGAGGCGGTAGCGGGCGCCATGCTCCGGGTCGGCGAGGCGGCGGTCATCAATGCCCTGAAGCTCGTCTCGGTCCAGCGAGGCCATGACCCGCGGGACTTCGTGATGCTGGTCGCGGGCGGCTGCGGCCCCCTCCATGCCGCCCGCCTCGGCCAGGAGCTTGGCGTGCGCGAGATCATCGTCCCGCGCCATCCGGGCTACGCCTCCGCCTTCGGCATGCTGGTCACCCAGCCGCGGCGCGATTTCGTGCGCACCCTGCCTCGGGCCGCCGAGACGGTGGATGCCGCCCTCCTGCCGGGCATCTTCGCCACACTGGAAGCGGAGGCGCGGGACGCCTTCGCCGGCCTGCCGGAGATCGCCGTCTCGGAGCTGTTCTTCGAGTACCGGGTCGATCTGCGCTATGTCGGCCAGCAGCATTGCCTGACCCTGCGGCTCGATTCCGCTGAGGACCGGCCCGCGGACCTCACCCGGCGATTCGCGGAGGCGCATGAACGCGCCTTCACCTTCGAGCTCGATGGCCACCCGGTCGAATTCGTGGCCTACCGGCTGTCCGCTTCCGTCGAGGCGGTGCGCCCGCCTCTGACCCATCCCCGCCGCGGATCGCAATCCATGGAAGCGGCGCTGCAGGGGGAACGCCTCGTCGAGATCCCGGATCAGGGCTGGCAGAAGGTCCGCGTCTTCACCCGCGACCTCCTGCCGGTCGCTCTCGAATGCGCCGGGCCTGCCCTTGTCGAGGAGGCCTCGACCACCACCCTCGTCCTGCCCGGCCAGCGCCTGTTCATCGACGAGGCCGGTCTCCTCCACATCCTTCCGGCAGAGGTCTCCTCATGACGCCGTGCCGGCATGCACGCGGCCCATCGCCGCCGGCTCTGATCCCTGGCCCGCTGCGAAGCGCGCCACCAGAGCGGCGAAATCGACCACGATCCGAGAGGTGTTCTCCCGATGCCAGGCACAATGCAGATCGAAGCTGAGGGGAGTCTCCACCAGGGGCCGTATCACGACGCCGCTGCGCGCGCTCATCTGCACGCCGGCTGGGCAGACACCGATGCCCGCCTCCGCCGCCACGAAGGCCAGCAGCGCATCCTGGTGCGGCACCTCCTGGTGGAGCTGCGGCAGGAAGCCGGCCTTCAGGCACAGGCGCTGAAGGTTCTCCCAGCCCTCGCCGCCGCAGGTCACGAAGCGCTCGCGGGCGAGGTCCGCCAGGGTGAGCTTGGTCTTCAGGGACAGGCGGTGCGAGACCGGCATCACCACGACTGGCAGATCGGAATGGATGCAGCGGGCGTCGAGCCGGACGTCGCGCACCGGGCCCGGCAGGAACCCGCAATCGATCCGGCGGTCCGCGAGCAGTTGCAGCACCGTTTCGGGGCTGCCCTGCGTGAGTTCCAGCTTGGCGTTCGGGTTGTCCCGGCGGAAGCGGCGGATGATCTCCGGCATCGGCCCGCACAGGGCGGCATCGGCGTAGGCGACCGAGAGGAGACCAGTCTCGCCCCGACCCATGCGTTGGGTGGCCTGCACGGCGTCCTTCATCTGCCGCATCAGCTTGCCGAACTGGTCACGGAAGAGCTGGCCGGCCGGCGTCAGTTGCACGCTGCGTGTGCTGCGTTCCAGGAGCTGGACCCCGAGGATCGCCTCGAGGTTCTGGATCGTCCGGCTCAGGGCCGGCTGGGCGATGTTGAGCTGGTTCGCGGCCCGTCCGAAATGCAGTTCGGAAGCGACGGCCAGGAACGCCCTGACGTGGCGGATTTCGATGACCACGGGCGGCAACCCCTTCTCTCGGACCGCCGGAGCGTCAGCAAGAAGAATGCCGCGCCGATCCACACACCGCCGCAAGCTTGCGGCATGGTCTGAGGAGCGCGCCCTGCCATGGATATTCAACCAAAAGTTGGAAATCTTCATATACGCAATGCTTGCGTGACGTTTCAGGGCATTCTGGCCATCGAGGATGTCTCCGAGACCTTGAGCGGCGGCGAGATCCTGGGGCTCATCGGCCCCAACGGGGCTGGCAAGACCACCCTCGTCAACGCCGTGACAGGATTTCAGCCCCTTAGCGGCGGCGACGTGCTTCTGGGCGACGTCTCCCTGAAGAGGCTGCCGCCACAGCGGGTGCGCCGGCGCGGCGTCTCCCGCACTTTCCAGGCCGGCCGCCTGTTCCACAGCATGAGCGTGCGGGAGAACGTGGAACTCGCTGGGCTCTCCGCGGGGCTGTCGCGCCGGCGGGCCGCGGAGGAGGCCGGGGAGATCCTCGCCTGGACCGGCCTGTCGGACGCGGCGGCTTTGCCCACCGGCGTGCTGCCCTATGCCGACGAGCGGCGGGTCGGCATCGCCCGCGCGCTGGCCGGACGCCCGGCGTTCCTGCTGCTCGACGAGCCTGCGGCCGGCATGTCCGACCTCGAATGCGACCGGCTGATCGCTCTGATCCGGGAGATCCCGAAGCGCGTCGGCAGCGGCGTACTTCTGATCGAGCACAATGTCCGCCTCGTCACCACCGTTTGCGACCGCATCCATGTGCTCGAATCCGGCCGCACCATCGCCCGTGGCTCGCCGGAAGCGGTGCGCGCCGACCCGGCCGTGGTCCGGGCCTATTTCGGAGAGGAGCGCAGCCGTGCAGCTTGAGCTCGACCGGGTCAGCGTCCATTACGGCCGCCTCGCCGCTTTGCGCGACGTCAGCCTACGGGTGGCGGAAGGGGAAGTGGTCGCCATCGTCGGCCCGAACGGGGCCGGCAAGACCACCACTTTGCTCACCGTCTCCGGCATCCTCGCCCCGACCAAGGGCGGGATCCTGTTCGGCGGCACCCGCATCGACCGGCGCGCGCCGGAGGACATCGCCCGGCTCGGCCTCGCCCATGTGCGCGAGGGGCGGCATACCTTCACCACCATGACCGTGGAGGAGAACCTCCTGGTCGGCCTGTCCCTGCGCCGCGACAAGGCAGCGGCGCGGCGCGAGATGGCGGCGCTGATGGAGCGCTTTCCCCAGCTCGGGCAGCGCCGCGGCCAGCCTGCCGGCAAGCTCTCCGGCGGCGAGCAGCAGATGCTGGTCATCGCCCGCGCCCTCCTGAGCAAGCCGCGCCTGATGGTGATCGACGAGCCGTCCCTCGGCCTCGCCCCCCTGGTGGTGGATCGGGTCTACGAGACCTTGCTCGACCTCAACCGCAGCGACGGGCTGACCCTGCTGATCGTCGAGCAGAAGCTCGAACGGGCGCTGGAGGCCGCCGGGCGGATCTACGTGCTGCGCGGCGGCGCGCTTCAGGCAGAGGGCTCGCCCGCGAACCCGGCCGACACCGACCGCATCCGTCAAGCCTATTTCGGCTTCACCGACGCTCCAGCCGGAGGGATCGCCGCATGAGCAACGCGCTCCAGATCCTGATCACAGCGCTCAGCCTCGGCAGCCTCTACGCGCTCACAGCGCTCGGCATCGGCCTCATCTTCGGCGTGCTGCGCCTCGTGAATTTCGCCTACGGCGCCTTCATCACCATCGGGGCCTATGCCCTGGTCATGCCCTCGCACGAGGCGGAGGCGACGATGGGCATCGGCGCCCTGCCGACGCCCCTGCTCGTGGGCGGCATCCTCGCCCTCGTCACGCTGCTGGCGGTGGCTTCGGAAGCGGCGGTGTTCCGGCGCCTTCGCAACGCTTCCCCGGCAACGCTGATGATCGCCTCCTTCGCCCTGGGCTACACGCTCCAGAACGTGGTGATCATGTTCTACGGCAGCCGGCCCAAAGCCGCGGGGCTGTGGTCGGGGCTGATGGAGAGCGCGCAGATCACCGAGAATGTCGGCGTGCCGCGGCTCCAGTTCCTGGTGATCGCCCTCACGGTCGTCTTCCTCGGCGGCCTGATCGCCTTCCTCAACCGCACGTCGCTCGGCCTGCAGATGCGCGCCGCGGCGGAGGACTTCCAGATGGCACGCATGCTGGGCGTGCGCGGAAACCGCGTGATCGGCGCCGCCTTCGCGCTCAGCGGCATCATCGCCGGCTTCTCGGCGTTGATCCTCGTCGTGCAGACCGGCGTGCTCGACTACGAGATGGGCACGCCGCTGATGCTGTTCGGCTTCATCTCCACCGTGATCGGCGGCATGGGCAGTCTGCTCGGCACGGTGGTGGGCGGCTATGTCGTCGGCGTCGCCAGCGTGTTGCTCCAGGCCTTGCTCCCGGAGGAGATCCGCGGTTTCCGCGACGCCATCGTCTTCGCCCTCGTCATCGTCATTCTGCTCGCGCGGCCGCAGGGGCTCGTCGCGTCCCCGGCCATGAAGGAGCGCGTCTGATGAGCCATCCCGTCGCCGCCCCCGCCGCTGCCAGTCCCGCGCTTCCCGCTGCGGCCCGGAGTATGCTCCGCAGCGTCTGGCCGCTCCTGCTGATGAGTGGCCTCGTCACTGCCATCACCCTGCTCGCGGCCGTCCTCGGCGCGGGCGCCCTGGACGAGGCGATCATCGAGGGGTTGATCCGCCTCACCATCGTGCTTGGCCTCTATCTCTTCATCGGCAATACGGGCGTGATCTCCTTCGGCCATATCGGCTTCGTGGTGATCGGCGCCTACGCGACCGCCTGGCAGACCTGCTGCGTCGATAACCGGGCCATGTACATGCCTGGCCTGCCCGGCTTTCTCCTCGCGATGGATCCGCACCCGCTGATGGCCGTGGCGGCGGGCGGCCTGCTCGCGGGCCTCGTCGCCCTCGTCACGGGCCTTGCCCTGATGCGGCTCAACGGCATCGCCGCCTCGATCGGCACCTTCGCCTTCTTCATCGTGGTGCACTCGGTCTACCTGCATTGGGACAGCTGGACCGCCGGGCCGCGGGCGATCATCGGCATCCCGACCGTGACCACGGTCGGCACCGCCCTCGGCTTGGCGTTGTCCGCGATGGTCGCTGCCTTCGCCTATGCCCGCTCGCGCTCCGGCATCGCCGCCCGGGCCAGCCGCGACGATCAGGTCGCGGCAGCCGCCTCCGGCGTCGAGGTCTTCCGGCACCGGCTGATCGCCTTCGTGCTCAGCGCTGTGCTCGCGGGGGCGGCCGGCGGGATCATGGCCGAGTTCCTCGGCATGCTGACCGTCTCCTCCTTCTACCTCGACATGGCCTTCGTGACCCTCGCCATGCTCGTCGTCGGCGGTATGCAATCCTTGTCCGGCGCGGTGTTGGGCACGCTGACCCTCACGATCCTGATCGAGGTTCTGAGACGGCTGGAAACGGACGTGACCGTGTTCGGGGCGAACCTGCCGGCCAACTCGGCCGAGGTGGGGCTCGGCCTGGTCATGCTCTCGATTTTGGTCTTCCGGCCCGAGGGCCTGTGCCGGAACCGGGAGATCCTCTGGCCCTTCAAGGGGCCTGCGGCCGGCGCCCCCCCGGCCCATCGCCGTCAGTCCTGAGAGCGCCTCCGCTCGCTCGACGGGGAGGCGGGGTCACCACGGCCGCCCTTACGACGCACGCTGTGCACGAATGATGCTGCCGCACGATGAGCGGCCCTTCCATCGGTATTGGCGGCACCGGGAACGGCGCTGCTAGCCTCCAGCATCGACACCACGCCGTTTTCCTCCCCGTCAGAGGTCGACATGTCCGAAAAGACCGCCGAGAGCGTCATCCGGGACTTCCTCGCTTGCCTCGCCAGCGGTGACAGTGCCGGGGCGGTCGCCCTCTTCGCCGAGGACGGCGCCATCGACATGCCCGGCACCGGCGCCCTCCCCTGGGCCGGCCGCTGGACCGGCAAGGCCAAGCTCGTCGAATATTTCGAGGTGATGCCCGCCGCGCTCGAGATCCGCGGGCATACCCAGAAGGTCTGGGTGGTGGATGGCGACAACGTCGCGGTCACCGGCACCGAGGTCGCCGCCTCGCGGATCAGCGGCAAGGAATACACGGCCAAATGGGCCTGGGTCTTCACGGTGAAGGACGGACGCATCCTTCTGTGGGATGCCTATGAAGACACCGAGGCGATGTTCAATTGCGGGCCCTGGCGCGCCTGACCCCCGGCCCACCAATGCCGCCTCCGCTTGGTTAGAGCTGTCGCGGCAAGTCTGCGCGGCGTTTGAGCGATGACCCCATCCGCCATCCCCGAGGGATCGAACGGATGGCGGATGAGCCCCGACAACCTTCACGAGACGAGGACACAGGGATGTCGATACCCCCCCCGGGAGCCGGGGGAACGGCGGAGCTGACCGCCGTGACCCACGAGATCATTCAGGGCAAGCTCCTGTCGGCCGTCGACGAGATGGCCATCGTGATGGCCCGCACCAGCATGAGCCCGGTCATCTACGAGGTTCTGGATTTCGCCTGCGGGATCTGCGACGCGGATGGCGCGCTCGTTGCCCAGGCCAACGGCATCACGCTGTTCACCGGCACCTTCTCGACGCAGGTCCGCTCCCTGATGCGCCGCTTCGGGGACGATCTGGCGCCCGGTGACATGCTCGTCACGAACGATCCCTTCAGCGGCGGTACCCATGCCTGTGACCTCGCCTTGGTCCGGCCGATCTTCTTCGAAGGTCGTGTGATCGCCTTCGCAGTCAACGTCGCCCATTGGCTCGATGTCGGCGGCGCGGTGCCCGGCAGCCTGCCGCCGGACGCCAATTCCGTGTTCCAGGAGGGATTGCGCCTGCCCGGCATCCGGATTGCCCGGGGCGACGTGCTGATCCCGGAGATGGTCCGGATCATCACCGAGAACGTGCGCATGCCGGATCTCGCGCTGGGCGACCTCAACGCCCAGGTCGCGACCCTGCGCGTGGCGGAGAAGCGGGTGCTCGAGATCGTCGGGCGTTACGGCCTTCCGGTGACCCGCGCTTCGATCGAGCGGCTGCTCGATGACAGCGAAGTCCGCAGCCGCGCCGCCATCGCTGCCCTCCCCGACGGCACCTACCGCGCCGCGGACGTCATCGACGGCGACGGCGCCACCGATGCCGCCATCGTTACGCAGGTCGCCGTGACGATCCTCGGCGACACGATGATGGTCGACTATACCGGCTGCCCCGCCGCCCGGCCCGGGCCGATCAATTGCTCCCGCGGAGCCCTCGAATCCGCTGTTAAGACCGTGTTCAAGGCGCTGGTCGCTCCCCACGAGCCCTCGAACGAGGGCTGGTTCCGGCCCCTGACTGTCGTGGCGGAGGCCGGTACCCTGTTCACCGCCGAGAAGCCCTCGCCCACCGGCTGGTACTACGAAGGCTCGGTGCATGCCTCCGAATTGCTCTGGAAGGCGGTGGCCGGTCTCGTACCCGAGCGGATGTCCGCGGGGTCCTATACGAGCCTGTGCGCGACCTACATTGCGGGCGAGGGCGACGACGGCCGGCCCTTCGTGCATATCGAGCCGCATCACGGCGGCTGGGGTGCCTGCCGCGACCGGGACGGCGCCAGCGGCTTGATCGCGCTCACCGATGGCGACACCTACAACTACTCCGTCGAGGTCATCGAGACCAAGTTCCCGCTCCTCGTCCGTCAATACGCCTACAACACGGCCGGCGGTGCCGGTGCCGGCCGCTTCCGCGGCGGGTTCGGGCTCGTGCGCGACTACGAGATCCTGAGCGACAGGGCGCAGGTCCATTGCGGCATCGGGCGCACCCGCACCGCCCCCTGGGGCATGGAGGGCGGCACTGACGGAAGCTGCAACGGGCTTGAGGTGCTTTCGCCCGCCGGCGGCAGCACCGAGCTCACCCGCTCACCGCCCCGGCCCCTGAACCGCGCCGACGTGGTGCGCATCCGGACCGGCGGCGGCGGCGGCTGGGGGCCGGCCGCCGAACGGGATGGCGCTGCCATTGCCGCGGACATCGCCGACGGCTTCCTCACCTCTGACGAGGCCCTGCGCCTCTACGGCCGGACCGGCCCCTCGGATGCGGCCCCGGAGGCCTTGCACGCATGATCCGTCTCGCGACCGATGTCGGCGGCACCTTCACCGACCTGATCGGCTACGACGAGCGTGAGGGCCGACTCTACACCGCCAAGGTGCTCACCACGACCGATGACCAGTCCCAGGGCGTGATGCACGCCATCGACCGGGCCGGTGAAAACCAGGGCCTTGACCCGACCGAGGTGCGCTTCTTCGTCCATGGCGGCACCACGGTCATCAACGCCATCACCGAGCGCAAGGGCGTGCGCACGGCTTTGCTGACCACCCGCGGCTTCCGCGACGTGCTCGCCATTGGCCGGGGCACCCGCCCTGACCTCTACAATTTGCGCTCGAAGACCCCCGACGCCTTCGTGCCGCGCCACCTCCGCTTCGAGGTGCGCGAGCGCCTGAACGCAGCCGGCGAGATAGTGGAGCCCCTGAACGAGGACGACGTGCGCGCCTGCGCCGATGCTTGTAGGGCGCAGGGCGTCGAGACGATCGGTATCGTTCTCCTGCACAGCTACGCGAATCCGGCCCATGAGGAGCGCTGCGCGCAGATCCTTCGCGAATGCCTGCCGGACGTGCCGGTCTGCGCCAGCCACGAGATCTCGCGGCAATGGCGCGAATACGAGCGCTCCAACACCGTGGCGCTCAACGCCTACGTCCAGCCCATCGTGCAGCGCTACTTCGCCAATCTCGAACGCTCGCTGGCCAAGGGCAGCCTCGAGGGGCCGTATTACGCCATGCAGTCGAACGGCGGCATCGCCCGGTTCGACCAAGCGGCGCGGGCGCCGCTCACCCTGATCGAATCCGGGCCGGCCGGGGGGGTGGCCGGCGCGGCGCGCATCGCGCAGGTGCTGGCCGAGCCGGACCTGATCTATCTCGATGTCGGCGGCACCACGGCCAAGTGCTCGGTGATCCGCGGCGGGCAGCCGAGCCTCGCCCCCGATTACAAGCTGGAGAAGACACGCACCTCCCCCGGCTACACCGTGCAGGTGCCGGTGGTGGACATCGTCGAGGTCGGTGCCGGCGGCGGCTCGATCGCCTGGCTCGATGCGGGCAACCGCCTGCGCGTCGGCCCGCACAGCGCCGGCTCCAATCCAGGCCCCGCCTGCTACGGGCTCGGCGGCACCCGGCCGACCGTGACCGACGCCAAGCTCGTCACCGGCGTGATCGATCCCGTCACCTTCGGCGAGGGTCGCATCGCCCTCGACTTGGAGGCGGCACGCAGGGCTGTGGCCACGATCGCCGAGCCTCTGGGCATGAGCGTGGAGGAAGCGGCCTCGGCCCTCATCGAGGTGGCCGAGGAGACCATGATCAGCGCCCTGAAGCTGATCAGCATCCAGCGCGGCCACGACCCGCGGGACTTCGCCCTCCTCGTCTCCGGAGGCGCCGGGCCGCTGCTCGCCGCCAAGCTCGCCCGCGAGATGAGCGTGCGCGCCTGCATCATCCCGACCCAGCCCGGCATCTTCTCGGCCTGGGGGATGCTCGCGGCGCGTCCGCGGATCGATCTGCGCCGCATGATCCTCGCCGGCATCGACGACGAGCTGACCGAACGGCTGCCGGTCCTGTTCGCCGAGCTGGCGAAGGAGGCGGCGGCCTATTTCGGTGTCGATGACGCGAAGGCGCTCGTGCTGACCCCCATCGTCGAGGGCCGCTACCGCAACCAGGAGCACAGCGTCGCCTTCGATTGCCCGCCCGACGCCTCGCCGGCCGAGGTGCTGGAGCGGTTTCATGCCGCCCACCGGAAGGCGTTCACCTTCGATCTGCCCGGGGTCGCCGCCGAGCTGACCACGATCCACCTGCAGGCCGAGGCGCCGGTCGAGACCGTGCCCGTGCCGCGCAGCGACGACCGCAGACACACGCCGCCGGTGCCGGATCGGCACCGGCCCCTGTATCTCGATGGTCAGGGCTGGGCCGACAGCCCGGTCTACCGCCGCGAGGGCTTGCGTCCCGGTCAGACCGTCTCGGGCCCTGCCCTCGTCGAGGAAGCGACCACCACCACCCTGGTGCTGCCGGGACAGACCTGCGCCATGGACCCCACGGGCCAGATGATCATCCGCGAGGACATCGCATGCTGACCCTCGGCTACAAGGCCTCGGCAGAGCAGTTCGGGCCGCGCCAGCTCCTCGACTTCGCCGTCGAGGCGGAGGCCTCCGGCTTCGATTCCGTCTTCATCAGCGACCATTTCCAGCCCTGGCGACACACGGACGGGCACGCGCCTTTCTCCGTCGCCTGGATGGGGGCGCTGGGCGCGCGGACGAGCCGGATCGTCATGGGCACGAGCGTGCTCACGCCCACCTTCCGCTACCATCCCTCCATCGTGGCCCATGCCTTCGGAACGCTCGGATCCCTGTTCCCGGGCCGGGTCGTCCTCGGCATCGGCACCGGCGAGGCGCTGAACGAGACGCCGGCCACCGGCCTCGCCTTCCCGGAGCCGAAGGAGCGCCTCGCACGACTGAAGGAATCCGTGGAGCTGATCCGCGAGCTCTGGACACAGGAGCGCGTCTCCTTCTCCGGCACCTACTACGAGACCCGCAACGCCACGATCTACGACCGGCCCGAGATCCCGGTGCCGATCTACATCGCCGGGGCCGGACCGCTCATCACCAAATTCGCCGGGCGCGTCGCGGATGGCTTCATCTGTACCTCCGGAAAGCCGTCGACGCTCTACAGCGAGACGCTTCTGCCCAACCTTTCGGCAGGCCTTGCCGCGGCCGAACGTCCCGAGAGCGCGGTCGATCGGATGATCGAGATGAAGGTCTCCTTCGACACGGACCGAGCCCGGGCGCTGCAGGACACACGCCACTGGGCCGCCCTGGCCCTGACGGGCGAGGAGAAGATGTCCGTGGAGGATCCCCTCGACATGGAGCGTCTGGCCGACGCGCTTCCCCTGGAGCGAGCGGCAAGCCGTTGGATCGTCTCTGACGATCCGGAGGAGCACGTGGCGCGCATCCGCCCCTATATCGAGCTCGGTTTCCGCCATCTCGTCTTCCATGCCCCCGGCACGGATCAGGTCCGGTTCCTGCGTCTCTACGCGGAGCAGGTGCTGCCGCGCCTGCGCGCCCTCGCCTGAGGGGGCCGAGCTTGAGACGACGCCCCGGATGAGAGTCCAGACGCCCCTTACGCTAACGCCGCTTCCGGGGCTGCCCCTCGTGCGCCCCGGCGATGACCTCATGGGCCTGCTGATCGCGGCCATCGATCGGGCGGGGCTCGTGCCGGGGCCTCGGGCCGTGCTGGTGGTCGCCCAGAAGGTGGTCTCGAAGGCGGAGGGACGCTTCGTCGATCTCGCCGACGTCGTCCCCTCGGCGCGGGCGCGGGACATCGCCGCCATGGTCGACAAGGATCCCCGCCTCGTCGAGGTGATCCTGTCGGAATCCGACGAGGTCGTCGCCACCCGCAGGGGCGCCCTGATCGTCGCCCATCGCCTCGGCTTCGTCATGGCCAATGCCGGTGTCGACCAGTCGAACGTGGGCACGCCGGAGGATGGGGACCGGGTGCTACTGCTGCCGGAGGATCCGGATGGCTGGTGCACCCGGGCGCGGGAGGCGCTTTCCGCCCGCTATGGAAGGGACGACCTCGCCGTCGTGATGGCCGATAGCTTCGGCCGGGCTTGGCGGCACGGCACGGTCGGCGTGGCACTCGGCGCCGCTGGGCTGCCGGCTCTGATCGATTGCATCGGCACGCCGGACCTGTTCGGGCGCGCGCTCCGCGTCACTCAGATCGGCTTCGCCGACGAGATCGCGGCGGCTGCCTCCCTGCTCATGGGGCAGGCCGCCGAGGGCGTGCCCGCCGTGCTGGTGCAGGGCCTGTCCTGGCAGCACCCATCAATGCCCGCTGCGGCCCTCTTGCGCGACAAGGCCGGGGATCTCTTCCGATGACGGACAGAGCGGAGCGGCCCCTGCGCCCGGAGCGTGTGCTCGCCCTGTGCGGCGGCATCGGCGGCGCCAAGCTGGCTCTCGGCCTGACCCGGGTGCTGGAGCCGGACCGGCTGACCGTTCTCGTCAACACCGGCGACGATTTCGAGCATCTCGGTCTCACGATCTGTCCGGACATCGACACCGTGACCTACACCTTGGCTGGCCTGAGCGACCGGAAGCGTGGCTGGGGCCTCGCGGGGGAGAGCTGGGGCTTCCTGGAAGCTCTCGGCCGGCTCGGGGGCGAGACCTGGTTCATGCTGGGCGACCGTGATCTCGCCACCCATGTCCATCGCACGCAGCGCTTGCGGGAGGGCTCTACCCTCTCCGAAGTCACCGCCGAGATCGCCCGGAGCCTCGGCATCCGCGCCCGGCTGATGCCGGCGAGCGACGATCCCGTCCGGACGATCGTGCAGACCGAGGAAGGCCCCCTGCCCTTCCAGACCTATTTCGTGGCTCGCCGCTGCGCGCCGGTCCTGACCGGGCTGACCTTTGCCGGCGCGCAGACTGCACGCATGCCCGCCGACCTGCCGGGCCTGCTCGCGGACGAGGATCTTGCCACGATCCTGATCTGCCCGTCGAACCCCTATCTCAGCATCGACCCCATCCTGGCGATCCCCGGCCTGCGGGCCGCCCTGCGGAGGGCGGCCGCGCCCGTCGTCGCGGTCTCGCCGGTGGTCGCGGGTAAGGCGGTGAAAGGACCGACCGCCAAGATCATGGCCGAGCTCGGCCTGCCCGTGAGCACGCAGGCGGTGGCCGCCCATTACGGCGATCTCCTCGACGGCATGGTGCTCGATGCGGCCGACGCGGCGGAAGCGCCCCGGCTCGGCCTGCCGAGCCTCGTCACCAACACGGTGATGACGAGCCTGTCGGACCGGGAGGATCTCGCCCGAGCCGCCCTCGACCTCGCCGCGACCCTGCCGCGGAGACCGCTGTGACCGCCCCCTGGTGCCTGATTCCCGTGAAGCGCCTGGAGCAGGCCAAGCAGCGCCTGGCGCCCCTGCTCGATCCGGACGAGCGGGCACGGCTCGCCCGTGCCATGGCCCTCGACGTGATCGAGGCTGCGACCCGGGCCTCGACTCTCGCCGGGGTCGCGGTGATCACGGCGGATGCAGAGGTCACCGCGCAGGCGCGCCGGGCCGGCGCCCGGATCATCGCGGACAGGGCCGAGGCCGGCACCTGCGTTGCTGTGGCGGAGGGCGCTCGCATCCTCGCAGAGGATGGCGCCGCGGGTATCCTGGTGCTGGCCGCCGACCTTCCCCAGGTCATGCCGGAGGATCTCGATCACGTCGTCGTCCGGCACGGGGCTGCCCCGGCGGTCAGCCTCGTGCCAGCTGCCGCAGACAGGGGCACGAACCTGCTCGCCTGCTCGCCGGTGCAGGCAATCCCCTTTCTCTATGGGCCTGACAGCTTCCACCATCATTTGCAGGCAGCGCGCGCCTGCGGGATCACTCCCCGCGTTCTCGACCTGCCCCGGCTCGTCCGCGACATCGACCGGCCGGGGGACTTGAGCGCTTTCCTCGCGCAGGGCGGCCCGCCGAGCCGTAGCCGCACCTTGCTGAAGGCGCTCCCCGGCGCGATCTGGCGCTTCGCCGAAGCCCCGCCCGGCGTCTCCCGCGCCGATCCGCCCCCGACCCGCCTGCCTGCATGAGAGGCCTGCCATGACCGCATCGTTCGGCCACGAGGCCGGCTTCGGGAGGCTTTCCGCCGAAGAGGCCCTGGCGCTGACCGAGGTCCTTGACCTCGATGCTCTGACGGCACGGGCGGCGGCCCTGCGCGATGCGGGATTTGGCGACACGGTCTCCTATTCGCGCAAGGTCTTCATCCCCCTCACCCAACTCTGCCGCGACACCTGCCGCTACTGCACCTTCGCGCGCGCGCCGGCGAAGGTCGGTACCGCCTTCCTGCCGTTGGAGGATGTTCTCGCCATCGCCCGTCAGGGCGCGAAAGCCGGCTGCACCGAGGCGTTGTTCACCCTCGGCGACAAGCCGGAGCTGCGCTACCGCGCCGCCCGCGAGGGCTTGGCGGTCCTCGGCCACGCCCGCACCCTGGACTATCTGTACGAGGCCGCCGAAAGGGTTTTTCGCGAGACGGGGCTGATGCCTCATCTCAATCCGGGCCTGATGGAGGCGGACGACCTCGCACGCCTGCGCCTCGTCAGCGCCTCTATGGGCATCATGCTGGAGACGGCGAGCGAGCGGCTTTCGCAGCGGGGTGGCCCGCATTTCGGCTCCCCCGACAAGCGCCCCGCCGCCCGGCTCGAGACCATCCGGCTCGCCGGCGAGGGCGCCATCCCCTTCACGAGCGGCCTGCTCATCGGCATCGGTGAGACGCGGCGCGAGCGGATCGAGGCGCTCCTGGCGCTACGCGACCTACACGACCGCTACGGCCATCTCCAGGAGATCATCGTCCAGAACTTCCGTGCCAAGCCCGGTACGGCCATGGCCGGGGCGCCGGAACCGGATTTCGAGGACCATCTCTGGACGATCGCCGTGGCGCGGCTGGTCTTCGGCGCAGGCATGAGCATCCAGGCGCCGCCGAACCTCGCCAAGGGTGCGCTGCCCCGGATGATCGCGGCCGGCGTCAACGATTGGGGCGGCGTCTCGCCCGTGACGCCGGATCACGTGAACCCCGAGGCGCCCTGGCCGCATCTCGACATCCTGGCGCGGGCGACCGCGGCGGCGGGCAAGCACCTCGTGCAGCGCCTGCCGGTCTATCCGTCCCATCTGCGGGAGCCGGAGCGCTGGCTCGCCCCGCTTTTCCGCACACCGGCCCTGCGCGCGATCGATGCGGACGGCTTCGTCCGGGACGACGACTGGTCGCCGGGCGAAGCCCGCAACCCGCCCACCGGCTTCCTCGGGGATGGTCGGGCGGCGCCTGTGGCGACTTCGGCCCTCGGTGGCATCCTGCGGCGCGCCCAAGCCGGGCACACGCTCGGGGAGAGCGACCTTCTCGCCCTGTTCGCCGCCCGCGGCGAGGCCTTCCGCGCGGTCTGCACCGCCGCGGACGAGCTGCGGGCGAGCACGAACGGCGACACGGTCAGCTACGTCGTCACCCGCAACATCAACTACACCAATCTCTGCACGCTCAGTTGCCGCTTCTGCGCCTTCTCCAAGGGCAAGACCGCCGAGCACCTGCGGGGCAAGCCCTACGACCTCAGCCTGGACGAGATCGAGCGGCGCGCCCGCGAGGCCTGGAGCCGGGGCGCGACCGAGGTCTGCATGCAGGGGGGCATCCATCCCGACTATACGGGCGAGACTTATCTCGACATCTGCCGTGCGGTGAAGGCGGCGGTGCCCGGCCTGCATGTCCACGCCTTCTCGCCGCTGGAGGTCTGGCAGGGCGCGGCCACCCTTGGTCTGCCGCTTGCCGAATACCTGGCTCGGCTGAAGGCGGCGGGCCTGTCGAGCCTGCCGGGGACGGCCGCCGAGATCCTCGATGACGAGGTCCGGGCCGTGCTCTGCCCGGACAAGATCGACACGGCGCAGTGGTTCGCCGTGATGGAGGCGGCCCATGGGGCCGGCCTGCGCAGCACGGCCACGATCATGTTCGGGCATGTGGAGCGGCCGGTGCACTGGGCGCGCCATATCCTGAGGATCCGCGCCCTCCAGCGGCGCACCGGCGGCTTCACCGAATTCGTACCCCTGCCCTTCGTGCATATGGAGGCGCCGATCGCCCTGAAGGGCTTGGCCCGGCGCGGACCGACCTTTCGGGAAACGCTGCTGATGCACGCTGTCGCCCGCCTCGCCTTGCATCCGCTCGTGCCCAACATCCAGGCGTCCTGGGTCAAGCTCGGGGCGGAGGGCGTCGCCCAGGCGCTCCGCAGCGGCGTGAACGACCTCGGCGGCACACTGATGAACGAGACGATCTCCCGCTCCGCCGGCGCAGCGCATGGCCAGGAAATGACGCCTGCCGCGATGGAGGCGCTGATCCGGCGCTGCGGCCGGGTACCGGTCCAGCGTACGACCCTCTACGGCCTCGCTTCCGAGGAACGCTCCCGCGCCGCAGCCGCCGCGCCCTTCCTCACCGATGTCGTCAACGATCCCCTCCCCCGGCGCGCCACCTCGGCAGACCGGCCCCTCCGCTTCGCCAGCCGCCGCCTTGCTAAGACCGCAAACGATGGAAGGGGCTCATGAGGTGTGACTGGCGAATTGGTGGAGACTTCCCGCTATCAGCAACCAATCATTCCTGCTTGGGTTTTTGTTTTGCCGCCGCTTCTGTGGGCAGGTCACTGATCCCTCTGTTTCCAGTTTTCTGGAACAAAAAATAGCCTCTGGTTTTTATATTAACAAATAATTATTTATCTAACGGTAGGTGAAGTTAGTCTTCGCGGCAACCGCGATTTATTGCATTTCTCACGTGCTTATAAACTATTGATGTCAGAAATATTTTTATTAAGCACAGATAATCGTATCGAGGGTGAAAAATAAAATTGCTTTTAGTAATAATTGATATTTGTCAAGACAGATTGTATGAATAACAATTTTATCAGCTGTAAATATTAAAATTAATTAATACTAAGATGTTTGGTCGGCCCTAAAAAATTTTTCTAAAAGTTGTTCAAATATATTAGCGTCAATTGAAAACGAAGAATTCATGTCATTATTTTCGTCGTTACTTAATCCATGAAGTGAAATGTACTGGCCTTTTTTTAAAGAAACCAGATCCCAAAAAAAATCGTCCTGCATATTTTCAGGAGAAAGACCGAAAAACTTTACGCCAGGCTTGCTAAATACGATATTTGTGCATTCTGCACCCAAGACTCCTACGACAGCTTCAGCATTTGCAAACGTAAGAACTTGTTGGTGAAAGCTCATTTTACTGGGATTTACAATAGCAAACCCATTTTTTGAAGCGATGTCTTGTATTATTTCGATATTTAATAACGAGCGACGTGATGTGTTGGGGCGTTCAATAAAAATTTTGCTTGAGTATGCGATAGGCTTCTCTGTTGATTCTGCAATGATGGAGGCGCACAATTCATCCAAGGCAACCACGGAAAGTGGTGATTTTATCCACGGTTGAATAGTAATCGGGCTCGGGTAAATCACTTCATCAAAATAGTAATTATTGTATTGACTAAAGAATATATCTTCTGGGGCAATGCCAATTGTTGCCAAGCTATCAACATAAACCTGATCGATTTTTCCACCGTTTCCGGAAACAATAATCTTAAATCCCTGTATAGAGATGCTCTTCGAAAGCAAAATTAGGCGCGGAAGGCACTCTATTAGCCAGTGGCCATAATTTCCGTCCCATTGGACTTTTATGTGAATAAAATTGCCATCCAATCTTTTGACAATATTGTTGTGATTCAACTCAAAGCCATTTGCAGACTCTACGCGGTGGATGTTGCCAAGGGTTTTGTCGTGCTCGCAGTTTTGTAATGTTTCTTGTACCAATATTTTGTCCGACAATGTTACGACTCCAGGTCCATGTATAGTAGCATTTTTAAATTTTATAATATCAAAGTCGGGCGCTTTTACTTCTTCATCAATTTTTTGAGAGATAATATCTTTCATCCACTCTGCGCGAGGGCCATAAATCAAAGGGATGGTTCGCTTATATGGTGGAGACTTGATGCCAAAAGGCATAACTTCTCCACAGGAGGTATAATTTTGAACTTTTAGCATGGCGGTATCCCAACTAAATGCAAACAAAGTGCGCGAGAATGTATTATAGATAGCATAGACCCCGTAAAATTAAGTCATGCTGGCGCACCTTCAAGTGAGTAGGGTTTTGTGTCGTAAATCATTTTGCAAATAGGCCTAGCTTAAGAATGTGTTATGTCGGATGCGCCTGCGAAATTGGTGCAATCGATATAGAAATTCATTGCCATCCGAGGTATTTGTTGGTGGACGCAGTCATCAAGCACACTTTGTTGAGTTTAAGCGATGTATCGCGGGACAGGTATGGATGGATATTTATTCTTCGCGTCTGATGCCGTCGCAATCTGTCGCACACTTAGCTGGGTAGGTTCCTCACCCCATCCTCCTCGGGCTCCAACAGCAGTCTCACTCCCGAGATGTTGAACGATAGAGTCCTAGTATCGGAGGATGCCTTGTCGATATCGACAGGACGAGTGGCGCGGCTCGCAATCAGGCGAGCCACACCGAAATAACGCGGAGCGGGAAGGGTGAAGCGGATGGTATGGCTGCGGCCGTCGACCAACCCAAGCGGCTCGCCCGACAGCGCCGCTTCGTTGTCGAGCATCAGGAAGAGGTCGGGTGGCGTGTCGCCGATGTAGGAGACCACGCTGATGAGCAGGCCGGTCGCACGCCGGTCCGCGAACGGGTTCAACAAAGTCGCGGATTTGGGCATCCATCGAGAGGCAACACCGTCTGTCGTCTCCAGCCTGTGCCAGTCATCGCCATAGGATGCGTGTCCCGGATCGAGGCGCAGAACATCCTTGGCGCACGGAGCGATCCGGCCGCTCCGAGGCTGCCTGATGGTCTCATAGAAGGCCTGGACCGTCTGGTCGATCTCTGCGGCGCTGCTCGGATCGTCCGGCGCCTGCAGGCCTCGGTCATAGACGAGGGCCGAGAAGTATTCGATGACTTCGTTGAGGCGCATCTGTTGATGCGCGATCGCCTCTTCCAAGAAGCGGCGGTTGCTGACGGCATCGATTCGTGCTCTCGCGCCGAGCTGCGCGACTTTCGCCTCCAACTGCGTCACGGCCTCCGCCAGGGCGTCTCGGTCGGTTCGAGCGAAGTGGAGACTGGCGATAGGCTCGAGGCTCGGCAGGGTGTGGATGCCGATGCTTGCGCCCGTCTCGGTCAGATCGCCGGCTTCGAGGGCAAGCGAAATCTGACAAGTGCTGCCGCCTTCGTCGCGCAGGTGCATAGGACCGATCTGGACCTGACGAACGACTTCGTTGACCTTCGCAACCAACACCGGCACTGCGAGCCCGTTGAGCGCATTGGTGACTGTGCCGATCACGACTCCATTCTCGATCCGCAGCCCATCGCACGTGATCTCGCCAGGGCCCGCTAGCCGTATCGCCTCGGCCGCGGATCTGATCGGAATCGGGGGGGCCACCTCGCGGCTCTCCTCGTCAGAGAAGCGGATCTCACATGGCAGCGCGACGAATGGAAAGCGCCTGATGGAGATTGCCACCTCCTCGCCCAGCAAGCAGGTGCCGAGCGGTCGGCTACGGCCAATCTCGATCCCCTCGACGAGTGCGAGCACGGGGCCGGAGACGCGGACCGTCTCCCGAGCCGTGAGGAGGATCTGGCCCGGGATGAGGCGCCCGTGTTCGAACGGAAACCGGTCGATGATTGTGGCGCTCGGCATGGATTCAGACGGGCTCTTTGTGGCCCTGGCGCTGGCAAGCATGGGAGAGATCCTCGATGGAACCGATCAACGTATCGAATTGTCCGGTGACTTCGCTCGCATAGGCGACGGCGAGACTGCGGCTCGCCCCGGCCACCTCTTCCTGAAGCGCGGCGCTTGCCGCGTAGTCTTGCATGCCATCCGCCAAGGCCTCTGGGCTCGCGAAGCAGTGGAATGGGTGGGCGGGTCGCAGACCCTCGAATGCCGCCGTCGTCCCAATGATGGGCCTGCCGTATGACAGCGCCTCGATGGTCTTGATCTTGAGCCCGGTGCCCCCGATCATCGGGTTCACCACGCAGGCAACGTGATCGTAGAAATCCCGCGGATGGTCGAGACGGCCGAGTTTGAGCGGGGTGGTCTTCAAGTGCAGCCGGCTCTCGCAAATCGTCCCGGCAATGGCCCAAGTCCGGTGGGGCCGCGTGGCCAGGGCGGCGTCGAGGGCTAGGGCCGAGCGTTTGTTCCAGGGATTGCCGCTCGCGAAGTAGCCGAACGGCAGCGGCCGGTCCGAGTCGGAATCCGCGAGCAGGAAGCCGAGGTCGAGGGGATGTCCTACGGTCATGACTCGGCCCTCGAACCGCTCGGCGATCAAGGTGCTCTCCGCATCCTGGATGCCGATCACGATGTCCGCCCGGGCGAAGGCTTTGTGCTCCTCGGCCACCGAGGTGAAGAACCAGCGCGGGTCGAGGCCGGCCTCCACCATCTTGTCGCGCCGGTCGGCGAACATGTCGTGGGTGTCGATGATCTTGACCGGGATGTCGCAGAATTCCAGCACCCGCGACATCCAGGTGTAGTTGACGACGATCGCGTCGTAGCGGCGCGCAGCGGCGAGCCGATCAACGACGTCGCAGAGCGCGTCAGAGCACCAATCATCAATGCCCCAGAAGGTCGGGTAGGATTGCCGGCCAAGCGGCTGGCTCGGTACGTGGATGAAGTCGTCCCAGGCCGCCCGCATCGCCGCCTCGGCGTCTGGCGTCAGTCCTTCCATGCCGTAATACACGAGGTCGATGCGTGCCCCGCGCGCCATCAATTCCCGGTTGAACGCCAGGAGCCGGAGCGAATTGCCTTGGTTGAAAGGGTGGGATGCCATGGGCGAGACGACCAGGATCCTGGGCCTGGCCCTGAGGGGCGCGGTGCGGCTCATCAGGCGTTGGTCTCCTGGGGTACCGGCTGTGCACTGGTGGGCGTCAAGGTCACGGCCTTGATGTGTATCGTGAGCAGGCGCCCGTCACCTGGGGGCCGGATGCCCTCGCGGCAGCCGATCGACAGAACCAGTGGCTCGGCCTCCTGAACCGGCGGAAGCGTGAGGAGCGCCGCCCCGTCTTGGCCCGCGATGGCCGTCGCCGCCTGGACTGTCCGGCCGTTGAATTGGAAGTGCAGCAGATCACGGCAACGGGAGGCGATGCCTGCGTCGATAGCCTGAAAAGCGATCCCGAGCGTTGACCGGGTGAAAGGTCGGCGCCCGAGCGCGAGACGCAGGGTTCGGTCAGGCCCGCACCAGATCCAGGATTGTTCCCCGGACATCTCCGCCGTGCCGGAGGCGCAGATGAGGTGCTGGGGCAGGAGTAGGATGCGCTCGAGAACGGGCGCTTCGTCCGCGGGTGGGAGGAGCGCGGTCCGCCGTCCCGAGCCGACCAAGGCCGCGACCTGCAGACCGTCTACGTCGACAGGACCGAGATCGACCCGTGTGGCTCCGGCCGGCTCTGCCGCGAGAGCATCCGTAATGCGGGCTGGCTCATCCCGCACCAAGAAGGAGCGCAACGCGAGGGACGGCCCGAGGCGGCGGGGCAGCCCATCGCATCCGCCGACATAGACCCATTCGTGGGATTCGGGCCTGTGCGGCAGGCCGCCGACAAAGATCGGCTTGTTGCCGCCCTGCTGGCGGAACTCGGCGTAGAACTGGGCTCGATCCTCCCGTTCGAGCAGCGCGGGAGGCGCAGCCACTGCCGTTTCCGGCACGAGGCTGGGAAGGATGTGGTCCGGATATGTGGCGTCGACGAATCGAGCTTCTGGATCGAGGCGCCTCACTGCCGATACCGCGCTGGCGAGGGCGCGCAAGGCTAGGTCTTCCGAATACCGAGCGACGTCCTGGCCTCTCCGCTGCATCATCTCCAAGCGGATGATCGGCTCGATCAGATGGACGGTTGTCCGGTCGCCTATATGGAGTGGCGCTGCGAGGCGCCCCTCACGCATCCCGAAATGCAGGTAATGGACGAGGGGATGCTCACCGGCTGCCCGGACGTCCGGATTCTGTTCCAGGTACCAGAGGGTGCTGAAGTCGGGGCTCGGATCCCGTCCATCCTGCACGCCGTGCCGCAGGTAGTGGATCAGGGGATGCTGGCCGTAACTGAGCACATCGGGGTAGCGCTCGACGTACCACCGCGTGTCGAAGACCGGGTTCGGCCGCTGGCCGGCGGCGAGCCCATCGCGCAGATAGGCGAGGATTGGCAACGTGCCGTCCTTCACGGCCTCTGGGTATGTCTCCGCGTACCAGACGGGATCGAACAAAGGGTTGGGCCAGCGGCCTTCCGCGGCACCTGAGAAAAGGTAATGGGATATCAGGTCTCGGCGAGCGGCTCTGACATCGGCGTAATGCCTCTGGTACCACGCGGCATCGAACAGGCCCGATTCCAGCAGGCTGCGGCCTTCCTCGGATCGGAATGCCCGCTTGATCGACAGGATGTTGCGCAGGGAAACCACATCAGCCTCGATGCAAAGGGAGCGTGGCGTGTCCGTCAGGCCGCCGGCGCATAGTGCAGACCGACCTTGCGGCAGAGATGCAGCCGGAGCTCGTAGGTTGCTTCTCCGGTGCGGGTTTCGGACGAAACGGGTGCGACGCGGACGTGCCGGGCCTCTGCGCGATCGGGCAGAAGGGTGTCGAGGAGCGGGCGCGCAGCGACCGCGGCATCAATTGGGCTGATCACGACCTCGATCCCGGCCGGATGTGCCGCGAGCGCCTCGGCAAGGCGCGGGCGCGCAACGGCCGGATCAAGAGCGAGGTGCAGCGCGGGACGTGGGGGCGGGGCCGGCATGGCGAGACCGGGCGCGTCGAGGCCGTCGAGGACCTCGCAGAAGCGCGCGATATAGCGGTCCATCGACAGGTCCGTTACCGCGTAGTGCGCGGCTTGCCGCTCGAAGGCATCGCGCAGGGCAGGTTTCTCCGACAGGGTGCTCAGGGCCGCAGCGATTATCCTCGGCGCCCCGATCGTCGGGATCTTGACCGCGACATCGGCCGGAATCTCCTTGAACGCCGCCGTATCCGACACGAGACAGCAGGTCCCGTTCCCGAACGCTCGGGCCAACGAGCCTGAACTCTCGCCCTCCGAGGGGAAGCGAAGGTTCACCAGGACATCGGCTGCCGCGATGGTGGTGTCGAGGTCTCTCTCCGAGAGATAGCCCGTAACGCGCGACACCGCCTTCACAGCCGGGAAACGGTCGAGGAGGGCGGACATCGGCACCTCCTCCTCCCGCAATTCGCCCGCCTGGATCCAGATCACCGGCCGGGCGTTCGTCTGCACTACTTGGTCCAGGGCCTCGATCAGCCATTCGTAGCGCTTGCGGCGGTGGACGAAGCCCGCGGTGACCACCACGAAGGCGTTCCGGTTGAGACTGAGGGCGGCCCGCGCGGCCTCTCGCGACAGCTTCGCGGGGGGATAGGCGAAATGCGGGATGACCGACACCTTCGCGGCCGCTGCCTCGCCGTGATGGCGGCGGATCAACTGGCGCGCATATTCGGAATGCACCACGATGGCGCGGGAGACCCGCAGCACCTCTGCCAGCGCATCGAACAACACGTGATCGATCCGGGTCGGCCCGCGGCCGTTCAAGCGTGCGTCGCGGGCAAATTGGGCTGCGCGAGGGTTCGAGGCGACCATCAAATCGTAGAGATCCTGGGTCTTAGTGCCGGCGACCTGATATAGGTACAGGAGACGCGGATCGTGCAGCACGACCACGCCGGGATAGCGCAGAGCTGCGCGCAGCACGAAGACGTGGCCGGGATTGTTGCCGAGCTGATACACGATCCTCGCGCCCGGCGACACGTGCTGGAACGCGAGCGCCTCATCGACCAGCGAAACCCCGTCCGGAACCTCGGCGAACAACGATTCGGCAAATGCCGTAACCTTGTAGCGCAAGGATAGTTTTGCCAGAACCCTGGCTGAATAATCCGCAATGCCGTTGCGAGATGGAGGCAGGGGACTAAAAAACAACAGATCCGTCATGTTGTGACGCTGCATTTTGGTTTGCTGGCCATCCATCAGCATCGTTCCTGCAGCGGTGTGGGCCAGCGCGTATAATTCCGATGAGCGAGGAAGCAAGGCTTCAGTCTTATTTTCCGTGCCTGCCGTTTGATCCTGGCTCGGATCTCGCGCAATCTGTCGGTTACGGGAGTGTCTAAGAGAGGTGCAGCGGGATGATGCTGCGCTCCGTCGTTCGATCGGGCGTAGCCTCGACCAGGCCAGATCCAGATAGAGCCCCTGGAGCGTGTCCACGCGTCCGGCGCGATGATCCGGGGCCCGGTCAGGATGGCTCTCCCACGATCGCGAGCCGTGTCCATCCAAGCATATACAGGCAAGACTCCGACCAGCCCTCATATAGGCCGAACGGAATATCTGAGCTGGCGAGGAGTCTTTCCGCCTCCTCGGAGGGATCGACGATGATCAGCGAGGTGTGCAGGCGGGCCAGGTCGATTAGTTTTGACGGCTCACTATCGTCAGAGGACATATCCACGAGACAGATCGAACCCGCCGCCGGTTCCGCGCTACCCTCGCTGCGCGTCGACAGCTTGTCCTCGATCAGCTGACCGTGCTCCGCCTGGACAGAGATGGCGGTGCGTTTCTGTGACAATAGCTGCCTACACACGTGCATGCCGAGCCGGGTCGGAGCGTCAAACCCGCATTCGCTACACACGAGCCTCGGCCTGCTGCTTCCGGAAGAGTCGAGTCCGGTGCTGCCGCCAATCGTGCTGAAGCGCGTCCTGTCTTCGCAGACGATGCAGTAGCCGGTCGGAGCGTCGGAACTCTGAAGCGCCTGTTTCACTCTGCCTTCCGCCGCCTCTCGGGTGGCGCGCACGCGAGGGGGAGGTCCTCGATCGGCGCGGAGGTTGCGGAGAGGGATGTGAGGAGGAGCGTCGTTTTTTGGGCGGTTCGAGTAGATTTCCAAAAGAGTGTGCTCATTTCTTCCGGAGGAACCAGACCAGTTGAAACCGTAGTCAATACTTGAGAAAAAATTATGACCATTATTGAATATAATTTTTCTGTATTCTTTTAATAAATCTCCAACAAATCCAAAAGAATGAATGTTGAACTCGTGGCTGTGTCTTGAAAAGACGTTGGCGTCCTCGATTAGATTTCCGCTGAAGTGAAAGAACCTCAGGGGCAGCCGATTGACCTGCCATTGTGTCCCGCATTTGGTCAGGCGTCTCTGGCTCAGGTTCCAATATGCGGCGTTGTAGCCCGGGTGACGGAGAATCGCCGTGTTTCCGATCATTGCAGGCAGAAGGTCAGCCCATTTCTGATCGACGAACCGTCCACGCGGAAGATCAATGATGCATTCGGTTTCCAGCCGCCGCGACCACCAGGCCATGACCCTCTGCACATGTGGCGTGTCGTGAAAGCAGCAGAACCCGAGGTTGTAGATGCCGTAGATCAGGAACATGCCGTCATTCATATCGGCGAACTCGGCAGGCTCGGTGATATGCGGAGTCAGGATGCAGGGTGCGCCCGCGTGCATTAGCTCTTGGAGTTCGGTCAGCGGCGAGAAAACCATAATGTCAGGGTCAAAATAAGCGACGTGCTTTCCAGGATGCTGATCAAACAAATACAGAAACATAAATGGCTTAAGAGATGTATTGAGTTCTGTAATGCTGTAATTATTCTTCATATTTTGGAAATTTGGAACACCTAAATCTTCTATATATATAATATCAAAATCGAACGCACCAACGTCGACGGATCCTTTATTATCACAAAGGAGAACATAGAACGTGAGATCTGCCTCGTGCTTTGATAAAGTTTCGTGGAGTGTTAAAGCATAGCTCATGAAATTGGCAGAGCAAATCGTAAAAGCTATCATTTCTGAGCCCGAGACGCTTAAACTCTCAACCACCGCCGCCGTGATTGCGTCGCTACCCTGTCGAAGGGATAGGACTTTGTGTCGAGAGACGGCCCGTCGGCGCGGGCGCCTTGCGCGCAATCAGCTTCAGCGCTCCTCCGACCTCGCCGAGCTATGTCACTTTGCGCTTCATGCCAGTCTAGTTCGGCTGCATCAACCCAGCGATGCCAAATCTCGAATGCAGAGAGCCGGCTCATCATTGCGCCGGCAGCGTGTAATCACCTTATAATAGTATAATTATTTTTATAACTACTTATAGTTGTGTATGAGTCGTGGTAAAATTTCATACAAAGGGGATGAGACTTCATTCGTGCATTTGCGTCAGCGAGCCATTGATCCGATGTTTGCCGGGCGCCAAGTCGCTCCGGACTTTCTCCCTGCAGCCCCATCTGCTCGCTGAAACAAGTTGCCTGGAGGTTTTATCCGCCGGCTCGCGCGACATGTCGCTGTGCTGGGGCGGCGTGGTATCGGGCGGTTCGGTGAGCTGAGCGGTGCATGGGTTGAGCGCGGGCAATACCGCTCGCGGATGCGTGGCTCGCCGGCAGGCTTGAGCCAGGATTCGGCGCGTGTAGATATGCGCACTGCTGCTGGCCTCCGGTCCGCCTCTTCGGATCCCATGGCACGGTCGGCGGATGGACAGGACAGATATTCTCAAGCGACGTCTCGATCCCGATCGCGGCTTCCACGAAAGCATCTTGTACAAGGTTCAACGATGGGAAAAGGACGTGGCATGTTTGTCGAGTATGCCACCCGGACCGGGCGAGCATTGAATGGATACCGCCGCAGGCACCAGACAAAAATAAACACTAAGTTTTATGAAGATTATCAAATTATAAAAAACAGCATGGGTATGTTTGATATCGCGTGGTACCTTGCGGAGTACCCCGATGTCAGAGAATCAGGGATAGACCCGATCGCCCATTACATCGATCACGGGGCTAAAGAAGGGCGTATGCCGAATCCGCTCTTCGCGGCACGCTGGTATCTCGATCGATATCCTGATGTAGCCTCGTCCGGCGAGAACCCTCTGATTCACTACATCCGCCACGGCGTCGAGCGCGATCTCCGGCCTCACCCACTCTTTGATACGGCCTGGTATGCCCGCGAGTACCCGGACACGATGCGCGGCGGCCTTCATCCGCTAGCCCATTTCCTGCGCCATGCCTTCGAAGGCACCGTCGATCCGAACCCACTGTTCGATACGGATGCCTATCTGAAGTATTATCCAGAGCTTCGTGGTGCCAGGATCAACCCGCTGGTGCATTATGCCTCTACGGATTTGAATTTCTGCGCGACCGCAGAGATGGCAAGAGCTACCCGGGCTCGCAGGAGCTGTGCAGAAATTCTCTACATCGACAGCTATCATCCCAGACCGAAGGCCGATTCAGGATCTCTTGATGCGCTCAACTTCCTCAGAATTTTTATCGATATGGGATTTAAGGTAACTTTTGTCGCGGCCGCTGAATTTTTCAATCATAACCCATATCGCGTTCACATCGAATCCATGGGAGTCGATTGTATCGATTATTATAAATTTAATTCAGTCGAAAATTTTATTGAGAAAAATGGACAAAAATTTGATATATTTTTTCTTTCTCGCGTGCATTGTGGGGGTAATTATTACAGGCTTGCAAGAAAAAACTCTCAAAAAGCAAAGATTGTTTTCAATACGGTCGATCTTCATCACGTACGGGAGGAACGGGAAGCTCGACTCGTCGGCGATCGTGAGTCGCTCAACCGCAGTTACTGGACGCGTGAGCGGGAGTATTATCTGAGCAGAATGTGTGACGCGACCATCGTGGTGTCCTCGGTCGAAGCAAGGCTCATCGAAAACAATGTTGGGGGCGCAAATATCCGCGTGATCCCGCTGCTCCGCGACGTGACCGGGCGCGGGAAGCCTTTTCGGGAGCGAAATGGGGTCGGATTTATCGGTGGCTACCGCCACACGCCGAACGTGGACGCCCTCCTGTATCTGCTCACGGAGATCTGGCCGTTGGTCACGATGATCAACGATCGCCTCACATTGTACGTCATGGGGGCGGATCTGCCGTCGTCTTTCAGGGAGAGGAATGATCGCAACGTCGTGTATGTCGGATACGTCGACGACATGGAGGAGGCGCTCGGGACGCTGCGCGTGACGACGGCTCCGTTGCGATATGGCGCGGGCGCCAAGGGGAAGGTGGTGTCCAGCCTCCTTCATGGCGTTCCCTGCGTCGCGACATCGGTTGCGGTCGAGGGCATGGATCTGGTTCCCGGGCGGGACATTCTCGTGGCCAGTGATCCGGCCGCATTCGCCGAAATGATCTGCCGTCTGCACGAGGATCAGGAACTGTGGGAGCGCGTGTCTCAAGCGGGATACGACCACGCATCAGGATTGCATGACATCATGCGGGGATATGACCTGATACGAAGCCTGCTCGACAGCATGCGCTTCGATCGTGCCGCCGCGTGAGGCAGCCCCGAACACCGATTGAGATGTTGGGCCGATGCGCTTCAAGGGCGTGGTGCTGGTCACGAACCTTGAGCGAAAAGGGGCCGCTCGCTTCTCCTTGGCTCCGTTCCCTCAAGCCTTGAAGCCGCTGGCAAGCCCCCGTGTGGCGTGATCGCTCCGGCTAGGGTCAAGGGGTGTGAGGAAGCCGCAGACCGTCCTGAGGCGGGGATCCGCCCTCATCAAGGGAGACGTCCTGAGGTATGGCTTTCGAGCCAGGACGAGGGCGGACAGACGGGAACGAAGCGGCATAGGCCGCAAGAGATGGCCGGCAAGCTGCGGCAGATGGAGGTTCTGGCCTCTCAAGGACCGAGCGGGGGAGGGCGTGATCTGCGCCATCGGTGTGGCGAAGGTCACAGACAGGTCCGACACACGAGTAGCCGAATCTGATGGTGCTCGGCTGCGCTTATCACCCGCACTTCAGTGCGGGAATGGCGCTCCCAAGGGGACTCGAACCCCTGTTTTCGCCGTGAGAGGGCGACGTCCTAGACCGCTAGACGATGGGAGCTTTCCGGCCGGCGAGGGGTCGTATAGCGAGGCGTTTCCGGGTGGGCAAGGCCCCTCTCGGATCTTCGTGAAACTTCTTTGCTGGCATCGGGACGGAACGGGTGGATCAATCGGCAGCGCAGCGGCGTGCGGTCGTCTTGGGCGGGGAGGAGATGCCGGCAGGGGGCGAGCGGCTCGACCGGGCCCTGGCCCGGGCCCTGCCGGAATTCTCGCGGGCGCGCCTGCAGGCGCTGGTGCGCGCCGGGCAGGTGAGCGCGGGGGGGCAGGCCCTGCGCGATCCCGCCGCCAAGGTCGCGCCGGGGCTGCATCTCGACATCGTTATCCCGGAGGCGCTGCCTGCGGAGCCTGCCCCGGAGCGGCTCGCCCTCGTCGTCGTCCACGAGGACGACGACCTCATCGTCATCGACAAGCCGGCCGGGCTCGTCGTGCATCCCGCACCCGGTCACGAGGGCGGCACGCTCGTCAACGGGCTCATCGCCCATTGCGGCGCGAGCCTGTCGGGCATCGGCGGGGTGCGCCGGCCCGGCATCGTGCACCGGCTCGACAAGGACACAAGCGGCCTGCTCGTGGTCGCCAAGAACGACCACGCCCATCAGGGCCTCACCGCGCAATTTGCCGATCACGGCCGCACCGGGCCGCTGGAGCGCGCCTATCTCGCCCTCGTCTGGGGCGTGCCGCAGCCGCGCAGCGGCACCATCCGCACCAATCTCGCCCGTTCCCGGCGCAACTTCGAGAAGATCGCCGTGGTCCGCGAGGGTGAGGGCCGCCATGCCGTCACCCATTATAGGGTCGAGGCGGAGCCGGACGGCGAGAGCCAGGTCGCTCTGGTGCGCTGCCAGCTCGAGACCGGGCGCACCCATCAGATCCGGGTGCATCTGAGCCATCTCGGCCATCCCCTCCTCGGGGATGATCTCTACGGCAGCGCCTTCCGCACCAAGGCCGCGCGGCTCGGCCTGGCGGCGCGCGACGCCCTCACGGCGTTGGGGCGACAGGCGCTGCATGCAACCCTGCTCGGCTTCGCCCATCCCCGGACGGGGGAAACCCTGCGCTTCGAGAGCCCGCTGCCGGCGGATATGGCGCACCTGCTCGCCGCCCTGTCGGACTGAACCGTGACAACCGGGGTGCGGTGTCGCTCTGTCGTCACGGTCAACGATGCATCTTGTGCGTTTTTGCACCGCGACTCGGTGACCAGGAATGCGAGAGAACTCTGCCACCCGGTTCGCGCGTTGTTGAGGACGCGAGGGGCGACCGACGCTACCGGAGCGGACCGAACCCCGTTAGAATTCGAAACGAGGGCGGCCGGCTTCAAGAGGAGCGGCGTGTCCTCGTGAGCCTGCCCGTCCGGGGGGCCTTGAAGGAGGTGTACATGGCTGGCGCTCTGCCCGTGCTCGCCACTGAAGGCGGCCTGTCGCGCTACCTCGACGAGATCCGCAAGTTCCCGATGCTGGAACCTGCGGAGGAATTCACCCTCGCCAAGAGCTGGCGCGATGCCGGTGACCGCGAGGCGGCCCACAAGCTCGTGACCTCGCATCTGCGCCTCGTGGCCAAGATCGCCATGGGCTATCGCGGCTACGGCCTGCCGATCAGCGAGGTCGTGTCCGAGGGCAATGTCGGCCTGATGCAGGCGGTCAAGCGCTTCGATCCCGACAAGGGCTTCCGGCTCGCTACCTACGCGATGTGGTGGATCAAGGCCGCCATCCAGGAATACATTCTGCGCTCCTGGTCGCTCGTGAAGATGGGCACGACCGCCAACCAGAAGAAGCTGTTCTTCAACCTGCGCAAGGCCAAGGGCCGCATCTCTGCCTTCGAGGAGGGCGACCTGCGCCCCGATCAGGTCCAGCAGATCGCGACATCCCTCGGGGTGCCGGAACAGGATGTGGTGGAGATGAACCGCCGCCTGTCGGGCGATTCCTCGCTCAACGCGCCCCTGCGCGAGGAGGGCGAGGGCGAGTGGCAGGACTGGCTCGTCGACAACACGCCGAGCCAGGAGAGCGTGCTCGCCGGCGAGGAGGAGGGCCGCAATCGGCTCTCGGCCCTGCGCGACGCCCTCGGTGTGCTCAACCCGCGTGAGCGCCGCATCTTCGAGGCGCGTCGCCTCGCCGAGGATCCGATCACCCTGGAGGATCTCTCCGGCGAGTTCGGCGTCTCCCGCGAGCGTGTGCGCCAGATCGAGGTCCGTGCCTTCGAGAAGGTGCAGGAAGCGGTCAAGAAGAACCTCGCCACCCGCGAGCTTCCCCGGGGCAACGGCGCCGCTCTGCCCGCCTGATCCGTTCCCGGGCCGGGCGGCTGCCCTCCCCTCCGCCTGACACAGACTGCAAGAAGGGCTGCGCAGGCGATGCCGCGCAGCCCTTCTTCGTTTTCGATGGGAGGCTTGAGGGCCGCGCTCAGGCCGCGCGGACGTCGGCGAGGAAGCGCTCGACCTCGGCCCGCAGGTGCTCCGACTGCGCCGCGAGATCGTCTGAGGCCTTGAGCACTGAGCCGGCGACGAGGCCGGCCTCGTCGGCGACGCGGGCGACCTCGGCGATGTCGCTCGTCACGGCGCCGGTGCCGGCCGAGGCTTGGCTCATGCTGCGCACGATTTCCTGGGTGGTGACGCCCTGCTCCTCGACGGCGGAGGCGATGTTCGTTGTCACCGCATTCATGGTCTGGATCCGCGCGGCGATGCCCTGGATCGCCTGCGAGGCGCCGTTGGTCGCCGCCTGGATCGAGGCGACCTGCTGGCCGATCTCCTCGGTCGCCCGCGTGGTCTGGCTGGCGAGTTCCTTGACCTCGGCGGCGACCACCGCGAAGCCGCGGCCGGCCTCCCCGGCCCGGGCCGCCTCGATGGTGGCGTTGAGGGCGAGCAGGTTGGTCTGGCCGGCGATGGTCGACACCAGGTTGACCACGTCACCGATGCGAGAGGCGGCGGTGGCGAGCGCCGCCATGGTCTCCTCGGTGCGCATCGCCTCCTGCACGGCGGCGGAGGACAGGCTGGCGGCCTGCTCGACCTGGCGGCCGATCTCCTCGACGGTGGCACCGAGCTCCTCTGCCGCGGCGGCGACGGCGTTCACGCTGGCGGCGGTCTGGTGCGCCGCGGCTGCGACGCTGCTGGAGCGCTGCGAGGTTCCCTCGACGGCGCGCTTCATGCTGCCCGAAGAACCGTGAAGCTCCTCGACCGCGCTCGACACCCGGGTGACGATGCCGCCGACCGAGCTCTCGAACTGGCCCGCGAGGTCGCGCAGCAAGGCGCGCCGGGCCTGCTCCTCGCGCAGCCGCGCGGCTTCCGTCGTCTTGAGCTGCTCGGCCGCCTCCTCCAGCGACATGTCGCGGATCGTGACCACGGCGCGGGCGATATCGCCGATCTCGTCCCTGCGGGCGCTGCCGGGCACCTCGGTGAGGGGCTCGCGGGCGGCGAGCGCCTTGAGGGCGCGGGTCAGGGCGTCCAGCGGACGCACGATCGAACGGGCGAGGCCGAGCCCGAGCAGAGCGGTGACGGCGAGCACGCAGAGGGCGATCAGGGCGAGGGTCTGCGAGAGGGCCTTCACCGAGCCGATGGCCTCCGCCTCGCTCTGCTCGGCGACGACCGTCCAGGGTGCCCCGAGCACGGTCACGGACGAGGTGGCGCCCATGTGCGGGCCGTCGGCCGAGGTGAAGACGAAGTTCTCGCCATCGCCCAGAGTCTTCGGGTCGATGCCGAGGGAGGTGGGCGGGTCGCCCGCCTTGGCCTGGGTCTCCAGCGGCGGATTGCTGCGTAGGCGTCCATCGGTGCCGATGGCGAAGACCTGGCCCGTATCGCCGAGGCCGGCCCGCTTCGACAGGGTGCGGTCGAACAGCTCGGCGTTCACGCGCATCACCACGAAGCCGATCCGCTCGGCCGCCTGGGCGGTGCCCATGGCGACGTTGGCGCGCTTGGTCAACGCACGGCCGATGAAGGCGGAAGGCCCTTCGCCGACGGGATAGGCGGCGTAGTCTTCGAAGACGACCGCGTCCGTGTCGACGATGCGCAGACGGTCGTAGAGCCGTGCGATGCCGGTGGCGCGCAGGCTCTCGTCGGTCACCGGCTTGCCGAAATCGACTCCCTTCGTCGTCGTGTAGACGATGCGGCCGTTCTGATCGAGGATCATCAGGTCGGCATAGCCGGTCTCGGCGACGAGCTTGCGGGCGACCTCCTGGATCTTGGCGTGCCGGCGCCCATACATCGTGTTGGTGGACAAGCCGTCGAAGGCGATGCGGGCTTCGACCGTTTGGGGAGCCTGAAAGGCTTCGATGACCGCGGTGATATCGCCTTTGGCCGGATCGAGGATGTCGATCAGATCGGGGGCGTTCGAGGCAACTTGAGGATGGGCGGCGATGGTGAGGAGGTCTGCCTGCAGGCGATCCGCCATCAGCCCGATGCTGTCGCGCTGGGCTGTGGCAGCGAGCTGCAGCCGGTCGCGGGCGGCGTCGATCAGGCTGCTCCGGGCCGAGTTCCAACTGAAGCCGCCCATCGCTGCCGCGCTGAGCAGAGCCAATCCAATTGTGGTGGCGGGGAGACGAACCTTCAGCGTTCTCAGGATAGACATCGCGATATGCCGGCCGACCTTAGGATTTGGTTCGGGCGATCATCGCTATGCCACGTTAAGTTTTTGATACTGCGCGGAATCTAGCCTTTTTACAACCATTGATGGCTTTGTGCGGCCTCTGTCGTGGGTGCGCCGAGGCGCGCGGACAAGCGATGCGGCTTGCTTAATCGTTCCACTGCTCGAAGGCGCTTTGGATCACCTGAGTGCCGGTATTGCCCTTTTCGAAACTCAGGATGGCACGGCCGCCGCCGGCGTATTGCAACCCGAGGTCGAACCATGGGCGATGCAACAGGAGGTCCGTGTTGCGGTCGACATCACTTTTGAGGGAGGACAGGCCGATCAGGAAGAGGTTGTCGCGCACCCGCACCGGCAGGCCGGACACGGTGGTTCCGCGGCCCTTCTCCTCGTCCTTGAGGGCGATCAGGCCGATGCTCTGGACGGCATGCTTGGCGGCATCCGTCCCGGAGGTGGTGAAGGCGATCTCGACCGTGTGCGAGGCGGGCAGCGCCGCATCGGTGTTCTTTCGGATCGTCATGGTGAGGCCGAAACCGGCATCCGGATAATCGACGTTCGCCCGGATCACCGTCTGGAGGGGCTGGCTCTGCTCGCCGCTCACGGTGTCCAGGCGCCAGACCACACGGCCTTGGGTGACCTTGGCCGGTCCTTCCGGATCGGCGGTGTTCTCCTCGATGAGCACGGCGCGCTGGGCCACGGTCATGTCGGTCTGGGCCGGCGCCCGGGCCGGTGCTTGGCTCTTGCGGGGGGCCGGCGCCTGCTCGCCGCCGATGCGGTCGGCGAACTTGGAATCGGCGGGCTCGGCCGGGGTCTCCCGCGAGGACGTCGTTTCCTGCACCGGCGAGGGCTTGTCGCGCAGGAGATAGGCGGCGACGCCGATCGCGCCGATCACGATCGCGAGGAGGCCGAAGACCACGGCGTTGCGCAGCATCTGCGCACGGCCGGTCCGCGGCGGCACCACGTCGATCTTGGGCCGGCGCCGGCCATTGGCATTGGCGGGCTCGGCCGGGGCCTCCCCTTCGGCCGCTGCGGCCGGCGCCGGCTCTGGCCGCGGCGGGCGCGGCGGCACGAAGGCGGCGAAGGGTTCGGGCGGCCCGGCCTCGGGCAGCGCGTCGGCGGCGGCGGCGGGCGGCATCAGCTCCGGCGGCGGGGCCGGCGGCAGCGTGGGCTCCGAAGCCCGCTCCGGAGCCGGGGCCGCAGGCTTCGGAGCCTCTTCCGCCGCAGGCTTCGAAGCCTCCGCTGCCGGGGATGGATCGGGCAGGAATGTGGGCTTCGAGGAGGCCGCAGCCGCGGGGGACGCCGGCGGCGGAGCCGGGGGTTCGGCTGCGGGCGCCTCGGCCGGCGGTGCGGGCTCCCCGTAAGCCGTCTCCAGGCGTCCGATCGCCGCGTCGAGGGCCTTCCGCTCCAGCTCGATATCGGCTTCGGCGATCGGCGGGTCGAGGGAGCGGAGCTGAGCGATCAGGGCGCCGCGGGCGCGATCGTAGACGGCCTTGCGCATGGCCGGCGAACGGTCGGGCAATGCGTCGAGCGCCCGCGCCAGCAACGGATAATAGTCCGCCATCGTGCCTCGATCCGATCCCTTCGGGGCGGCTCAGACTGCCCGCCTCTGCCTCAATCCTCGAAGGGGTTGTGCATCAGGATCGTGTCGTCCCGCTCCGGCGAAGTCGAGAGCAGGGCGACGGGGGCACCGATCAGTTCCTCGATCCGGCGGACGTACTTCACAGCTTCCGCCGGAAGCTCCGCCCAGGAGCGCGCGCCCGCCGTGGTGCCCGACCAGCCGGGAATGGTCTCGTAGACGGGCACCGCGCGCTGCTGCGCGCCCTGGCTCGCCGGCAGGTGGTCGAGCCGCGTGCCGTCGATCTCGTAGGCGACGCAGACATTGATCGCGTCGAGGCCGTCGAGCACGTCGAGCTTGGTCAGGGCGATGCCGTCGATGCCGGAGGTGCGCACGGTCTGGCGCACGAGGCAGGCATCGAACCAGCCGCAGCGGCGCTTGCGCCCGGTCACGGTGCCGAATTCGTGGCCGCGCTCGCCGATGCGCTGACCGATCTCGTCGTGCAGCTCGGTCGGGAACGGCCCCTCGCCGACGCGGGTGGTGTAGGCCTTGGCGATGCCGAGCACATAGCCGACCGCGCTCGGGCCGAGGCCCGAACCCGTCGCGGCCTGGCCGGCGACGGTGTTGGAGGAGGTGACGAAGGGGTAGGTGCCGTGATCGACGTCGAGGAGCGCGCCCTGCGCGCCCTCGAACAGGATGCGGCGACCAGCCCGGCGGGCTTCGTCGAGCAGCCGCCACACGGTGTCCTGGTAGGGCAGCACCTTGTCGGCGATGGCGGCGAGCTCGTCGTAGATCGTCTGGTGCGCGATCTCGGGCAGGTCGAAGCCCCGGCGCAGGGCGTTGTGGTGGGCGAGCAGCCGCTCGATCTTCGGCCCCAGGGCGTCGAGCTCCGACAGATCCATCAGCCGGATCGCCCGGCGGCCGACCTTGTCCTCGTAGGCCGGCCCGATGCCGCGCTTGGTCGTGCCGATCTTGGTGCCGGGCGCCCCCTCCTCGCGCAGGGCGTCGAGCTCCCGGTGCAGCGACAGGATCAGGGTCGCGTTGTCGGCGACGCGCAGGTTGTCGCGGCCGACCTTCACGCCCTGGCCGGCGAGCCGCTCGATCTCCGCGACAAGCGCGTAGGGATCGAGCACGACACCGTTGCCGATGACGCCCAGGGTGTTGGGCCGGACCACGCCGGAGGGGAGCAGGGAGAGCTTGTAGACGGCCTCGCCGACGACCAGCGTGTGGCCGGCATTGTGGCCTCCCTGGAAGCGGACCACGATGTCCGCCTTCTCGGAGAGCCAGTCGACGATCTTGCCCTTGCCCTCGTCGCCCCACTGGGCGCCCACGACGACGACGTTCGCCATAAGGTTCTGACCTGTCTCGCGCGGCGAGGGGCCAGAGCCCGGACGCCACGCGCGAAAACCCCGGCATTGGCCGGGGCGGGGTGGGTTGCGGGGCCTCTTCGGCCATCCCTGCGCCCGGGTCAAGGCGAGGGAGCGCAATCCAGCCGTCCGATCCCGTGAAAAGCCGCCGCTTCTCGAAGGTGTGACGCCTTATTTCGCGTTGCCCGGAGGCTTGATCACCGGCATCGAATTCGGGTTCGGTTCCGGTGCGATGGTCTTGATCTCGGGATCGACCTCGGAGGGCGGCTTGATGACGCCGTCTGAGTCCCGGAGCTTGTCGCTCAGCGTCCTGTTCTGCGCGTCCGTCTCGGGTCTCACCTTCTCCGGAACCTGCTCGCTCGGCGGCGGCAGCTTGGGGTCGGTGTCCTGTCCCTTCTGCGGCACGGACGGGTCCTGGGCATAGGCGGCCGTGGACAGGAAGATCCCGGCCAGCACGGCAATAGGCGAAACTCTGGGCATCCCGAACTCCTCGTGGCTCCGTACGGGAGAGTCCGGGACAAACCGGCCGGGGGCGGATGCGTTCCTGCCCCGCGGCCGAGGGGCGCCGCGGGATCTTCGGGGGATCGTCAGGCCGCCGCGGCCGCCGGCATCGGTCCCGCGCCGCCGTCGCGGCTGGCCTGGGCGGGATCCAAGCCACGGGTTTCCGGCATCAGCGTCAGGTAGACGAGGAAGCCCGCCGCGGCGATCGCCGCCAGGGCCAGGAAGGCGGCGGAGAAGCCGGCTCCGACGATGATCACGCCGGCCAGGGTCGCGCTGAACGAGGCACCGACGCCCTGCGCCGTGGCGATCGCCCCCTGCGCCACGTTGAACCGCCCGCTGCCGCGGGTGAGGTCCGCGACCACGATCGGGAACAGGGCGCCGTAGATGCCGGCGCCGATCCCATCGAGACATTGCACGCCCACCAGCCAGAAGGGGTTGTCCGAGAAGGTGTAGAGCACGCCGCGCAGGGCCAGGAAGCCGAAGGCGGCCAGGAAGATCGGCTTGCGGCCGATCGCATCCGCCTTGGCGCCGACGAAGATCGCGACCGGCACCATCACGCATTGCGCGGCGACGATGCAGAGCGCGATGAGCGAGGTCGCGTGGTCCTTGCCCGAGATCTTGGTCAGCAACTGGCCGACGGACGGCAGCATGGCCGCATTGGCGAGGTGGAAGGCGGCGCAGAGCAAGGCGAAGAGCAGCAGGTGGCGGTTCTGCAGGAGCGCCGACAGGCCGGAGGGCTGCTCGCCGCCCTGCTGCTCGGCGTGGTCGAGGCCACGGGCGAGGTCGTCGTCGATCGCCTCCGCCGGGATCATCAGCATGGCGACGATCGAGGCGCCGGCGAGGATCGCCATCAGCCAGAACACCACGATCGGCCCGAAGAAATAGGCGCTGGCCCCTGCGATCATCGCCGAGGCGGCGTTGCCGGCATGGTTGAAGCCCTCGTTCCGGCCGATCCGCTTGGAGAACATCTTCGGGCCGACGACGCCCAGCGTGATCGCCGCCAGGGCCGGTGGGAAGATCGCCCCGGCGATGCCCGCCAGCGATTGCGTGGCGGCGACGAGGAAGAAGTTCGAGACGAAGGGGAGCGCCAGACAGCTCAGGGTCACCGCCACCGCCGCGGCGATCACGATGGCCCGCTTGTGGCGGGTTCGGTCGATCAGGGCGCCCGCCGGCGTCTGAGCGATCAGCCCGACGATGCCGGAAATGGTGATGACGAGGCCGATCGTGGCCTCGTTCCAGCCCTGCTCGGGTCCGCGCACGGCGAGCAGGTAGATGGCGAGGTAGGGGCCGAGCCCGTCGCGCACGTCGGCCAGGAAGAAGTTCAGCGCGTCGAGGCCGCGCAGGGACTTCTGCGAGGGAGCAGGCGCACCCGTGGCACCGGTTGTCTGCGTCATGATCGTCATCCGTCGCTGAAGGGCGGATGACGCCGCGCACGTTTCAGGGTGCCGCCTTCATCCCAGGCATTCAAATGCGCATCCCGGACTCGGTTCCGGCCCGGGAACGCATTTTTCGCGGTCCGGCGGCGTGTGCGGCCAACCGATCTCCGCCCTGTGATGCGCAGGCCACAAATGCCGATGGAAATCGCGCCGCAGGCGGTTCGGCCCGCTGGAGGCGCCGCGATTCGCGCTTAAGATGCTCGGGCCGAGGGCCTCCGCATCCCGGCGCGGAAGAGTGCGAGGAGGGCAGGATGGGGTTCTTTCAGGATGCACTCGTCCGCTTCAACCGGGCGGTGATGTCCTACGCGGGCGACACGGCGTTCATGCAGGCGGCGGTGGCCGCCGCGGCCAACGTCATCGTCGCCGACGGGGAGACCGACGAGGAGGAGATCGAGGCCGCCCTGGTCAGCATGCGCGCCAACCCGATCCTGGAGAAATCCTACGACACCCTGGCCCTCGAGAAGGAGCTGTTCGAGGCGCTGGCCCGGGCCGAATTGCGCGCCGGGCGGCTCGAGAACCTGCGCCTCGTCTCGGCCATCGCCGACCGTCCCCTGGAGCAGCGCCAGCACGTCTTCCTGATCGCCGCCGACGTCGCCGACGAGGGCGGCGTCACGGAGAGCGAGCACAAGGTGCTCGACGACCTCGCCAAGGCCCTTCTCGTCGACAAGGCGGCCCTGCTCGGCTGAAGCCGCCTCACCGCCCCGCTCCGCCGGGACCCGCGACAGCAGGGGGCTGGTCATCGAGGGCATTGCGGTGCCGATCCCCGTGGCGACGCCGATCAGGCCGGCCTGCCGGGCGAGATCGGAGAGCGCGCCGCCCGTCAGGAACAGGGGCCGCGGTGGCGGGGGCGAAGGCGAGGCCGCCGAGCACCAGCGGCCGGCCACGATGTTGGCGAGACCCGGCACCACGGTGAAGGGCAGGAAGGCGCGGCCGGAATTCCCCCTATCCTCGGAGCTGTTGACGCGCGGGGCGGTCGTCGTGTCCCGGGTCAGCCCGCGACGCTTCGGTTCCGATCGAAGCGTCGTGGCTGAGCCGACGCGTCAGGCCGCCCGTTTCTGGTAGTCTTTCACGTCGGTGAAGCGGATCTTCTCCCAGCGCTCCTCCTCGTAGCGCAGGGAGAAGGCGGTGCTCGCCATGAAGACCGGCGCCCCGTCGAGGTCGCTCGCCATGGACGAGCCATGGGCGTTCACGAACTTGTCGAGCTCGGCCTCGGAGTCCGATTCGATCCAGCGGCACACGCTGAAGCGGCTGGTCTCGAAGTCGATCGGCAGGCCGTATTCGGCCTGGAGCCGTTCCTTCAGCACGTCGAGCTGCAGGGCGCCGACCACGCCGACGATGGCCGGGGAGCCGTCCTGCGGCACGAAGACCTGGACGACGCCCTCCTCGCCCATCTGCTGGAGCGCTTCCCGGAGCTTCTTGGCCTTCATCGCGTCGGTGAGCTTGATCCGGCGCATGATCTCGGGGGCGAAGCTCGGCACGCCGCGGAAGACCAGCTCCTCGCCCTCGGTGAGCGTGTCGCCGATGCGCAGGGTGCCGTGGTTCGGGATGCCGACCACGTCGCCGGCATAGGCCTCGTCGGCGATGGCCCGGTCCTGCGCGAAGAAGAATTGCGGCGCCGAGAGCGACATCGGCTTGCCCGTGCGCACGAGCTTGGCCTTCATGCCGCGCTTCAGCTGCCCCGAGCAGACCCGCATGAAGGCGATGCGGTCGCGGTGGTTCGGATCCATGTTCGCCTGGATCTTGAACACGAAGCCCGTCATCTTCGGCTCGGTCGGCTCGATCGTGCGCTTGTCCGCCTCCTGGCCCCGCGGCGGCGGGGCGAAGCGACTGAGCCCGTCGATCAGGTCGCGCACGCCGAAATTCCGGAGCGCCGAGCCGAAGAAGACCGGCGTGAGGTGGCCCTCGCGGAAGGCGGCGAGGTCGAAGGTCTTCAGGCCGCCCTCGGCGAGCTCGACCTCGTCGCGCCAGGCCTGCGCGGCGCCGTTCTCGGTCAGCAATTCGTCGAAGAGCGGGTCGTCGGGACCGGAGACGCTGAGCGTGCCGGCATCGTCCGCCGCGTCGAGGCGGCGCACCCGGGCCTTCCCGAGTTCGTAGGTGCCGGCGAAGTTCCGGCCCAGGCCGATCGGCCAGGTCACCGGCGCCACGTCGAGGGCGAGGGTCTTCTCGATCTCGTCGAGGAGGTCGAACGGGTCGCGGGCCTCGCGGTCGAGCTTGTTCACGAAGGTGACGATCGGGATGTCGCGCAGGCGGCAGACCTCGAACAGCTTGCGCGTGCGCGCCTCGATGCCTTTGGCGGCGTCGATCACCATCACCGCCGAATCCACGGCCGTGAGCGTGCGGTAGGTGTCCTCGGAGAAGTCCTCGTGGCCCGGCGTGTCGAGCAGGTTGAAGACGCAGTCGCCGTATTCGAAGGTCATCACCGAGGTGACCACCGAGATGCCGCGCTCCTTCTCGATGCCCATCCAGTCGGAGCGGGTCGAGACGCGGTTGCGCTTGGCCTTCACCTCGCCGGCGAGCTGGATGGCGCCGCCGAACAGCAGCAGCTTCTCGGTGAGTGTGGTCTTGCCCGCGTCCGGGTGGGAGATGATCGCGAAGGTGCGCCGCCGGGCGACCGGATCGGCTTTCGGGTCGGCGGGCTTGGGATCGGTCTGCATCAGCATGGCGGGCACCGGCCGCCGGTGGAAGGCGGCCGCTCGTCCTCGAGGAGAGTCAGCGGGAAGCGCGCGTCCTCATACGCGCTCGCGCGGGAGGGTGCAAAAGGGCGCCTCAGCCCCGGCCGAGATAGGGCATCTTCGTCGCCATCACGGTCATGAAGGGCACGTTGGCCGAGAGCGGCAGCCCGGCCATGTAGACCACGGCCTCGGCGACGTGGCGCGCCGCCATCACCGCCTCGGGCTTGATCGAGCCGTCCGCCTGCCGGGCGCCCTGGCCGAAGGCGCGGGTCATGTCGGTCTCGGCATTGCCGATGTCGATCTGCCCGCAGGCGATGTCGAAGGCGCGCCCGTCCAGGGCGGTGGCGCGGGTGAGACCGGTGATCGCGTGCTTGGTGGCCGAATAGGGTGCCGACATCGGCCGCGGCACATGGGCGGCGATGGAGCCGTTGTTGATGATCCGGCCGCCCTGCGGCTTCTGCGCCCGCATCATCGCGAAGGCCGCGCGGGTGCAGAGGAAGGCGCCGGTGAGGTTGATCTGCACGCTGGCGAGCCAGTCCTCGATCCGGACCTCATCGACGGTGGCGGCCGGGGTGAAGATGCCGGCATTGTTGAACAGGAGGTCGAGCCGGCCGAAATGCCGGCCGATCTCGGCGAACAGGGCCTCGACGCTCTGCGGATCGCCGACATCGGCCGGCCGCGCCAGGGCCTCGCCCCCCTGCCCCGCGATCTCGGCGGCGAGGGCCTCCAGGGGCTCGGGCCGCCGCCCGGCCAGGGCCAAGCGCCAGCCGGCCTGCGCCAGCCCGAGGGCGACCTCCCGGCCGAGGCCGGAGCCTGCCCCGGTGACCAGGGCCACGCCCCGTGCCGCACCCTCCGCCCCGCCTGCCCGCGCCATCCCGGCCTCCTGTTCGATCGCCGGCCCGATCCCGTGTTGCCAGCGGCCCCGGCCCCGTCTAGACAACGCCCGACCCGCGCGTCGATGGGGCGTCGCCAAGCGGTAAGGCAGCGGTTTTTGGTACCGCCATACGGAGGTTCGAATCCTCCCGCCCCAGCCATCCAGCCGATGACGCCGACGGCAGGTCTCCCCGTTACTGCAGCCGTTCCGTATAGGTCCGTCCCGCCGCATGGCGCAGGGCCTCGCCGGCCTCCTTGCCGATGGCGGCGGCGTCCGCCGCGAGGCCGTCGCGGGTGACGGCCCAGTGGCGGCTGCCATCGGGCAGGAAGAGCAGGCCGTCGAGATGCAGGCGGTCGCCGTCGATCCGGGCGAGCGCCGCGATCGGCGTGCGGCAGGAGCCGTCGAGGGCGGCGAGCAGACCGCGCTCGGCTTCCAGCGCCGTTGTCGTCGTGGCGCAGGCCACGGGAGCCAGCAATGCCCGGATCGGGTCGTCCCCCGCCCGGCACTCGATGCCGAGGGCGCCCTGCGCCACGGCGGGCAGCATCTCCTCCACGGAGAGGACGCTTTTGGCCACGCTCTCCATGCCGAGACGCTGCAGGCCGGCGAGGGCGAGCAGGGTCGCGTCGCATTCCCCCGCTTCCAGCTTGCGCATGCGGGTATTGGCGTTGCCGCGCAGGGGCACGATCCGGAGGTCGGGCCGGCGCATCAGCACCTGAGCGCCCCGCCGCAGCGAGGAGGTGCCGACCCGCGCCCCCGGCGGCAGATCGTCGAAGCCCTTCGCCTCGGAGGCGGCGAGGAAGGCGTCGCGGGGATCGTCCCGCTCCAGGATGCAGCCGATGACGAGGCCGTCCGGCAGCCAGGTCTCGACGTCCTTCATCGAGTGGACGGCGACGTCGACCTCGTCCGCGAACAGAGCCTGCTCCAGCTCCTTCGTGAACAGGCCCTTGCCGCCGATCTCGGAGAGCGGCCGGTCGAGCACCCGGTCGGCGACCGTCGAGACGACGACGATCTCGGTCTCCAGGCCCGGATTGGCCGCGACGATCCGGTCGCGGACCATGCCGGTCTGGGCGAGCGCCATGGGGCTGCCGCGGGTGCCGATGCGGAGGGGGCGGTTCAGGCTCATGCGCCGGGCTTAGCCCCGCGCCGGCTTCCTGTCACGCCGCTGTGCGGAGGAGCGGCTCAGCCGCGCCTCTGGGGCGCCTGCTGGTCCTCCAGGGGCTCGCCACCGGGCGTGCCGGCGGCGGGCTTGCCCTCGGAGCGTCCGTCCGGCGGCCCGCCCGCCGGGGAGCCGGCCGGGCGCCGGCTGGTATTGACGCTCAGATCCGCCAGACCGTCCCGTTCCGCCCGCCGGATCGTCTCCCGGGTCGGTTTCCCGTGCTCGTCGGACATGCGGTTCTCCTCTGGCAGGAGAACCATGGCCCGCGCCGATCGTTCAGAAGGCCTGAAGCGTCAGCTCGGTGTGCTCGACCTGCGGGGGAGCCTCGAAGGTGTCGGAGACGAGGGCCCGGTACTGCTTCCACGGCTCGGAGCCGGTGAAGTCCTTGGTGTGGGCCTCGAGCGTCTCCCACTCGATCAGCAGGCGGTAGCGCTGCGGCTTCTCCACGGAGCGGCGCACCGCGAAGCTGCGGCAGCCCTTGGCCGCGCGAAAAATCTCGGCGGCCTTGGCGATGCCCGCCTCGAACGCGGCCTCCGCGCCGGCCTTCACGTCGATCTGCGCGATTTCGAGGATCATCGTCGGTCGCTCCTGTTGACGTCCGGCGACCGCCCTACCCTCGCCCGCCGCCGCGGTCGAGCCCGATCAGCTGCGCTCGACGGCGGTGGCGGCGGCGTCGATGGCGGCAGCGACGGCGTTGATCTCGTCCGTGCTCAGCGGGCCGCGGGAGAGGCGCAGGCGCAGGGCCAGCTTCAGGTTCTCCATGGCCCGCACCACCTGCGGGGCCGGGCCGCCGCCATGGGTGCGCGCGGCCTCCGCCATGCGGGCGAGCAGCGGGTCGAGGGTGGCGCGCTGCGCCTCGAGGAAGGCCCGGCCCTCCTCGGTGATGGTGTGCAGCTTCTTGGCGCCGTCCCCCTCGCTGACGGTGACGTGGCCGAGCTCCTCGAGCAGCGTCAGGGTCGGGTAGATCGTGCCCGGGCTCGGGCTGTAGGCGCCGCCGACCTGCTCCTCAATCGCCTTGATGATCTCGTAGCCGTGGCGCGGCTTCTCCGCGATCAGGTGGAGGATGACGAGCCGCAGGTCGCCATGGGCGAAGAAGCGACCGAGGCCCCCCCGTCCGCCGCGCCCGAACCGGCCCGGACCGAAGCCCGGCCCCTCGCGGTGCATGCGGTGATGGTGAGGTCCGTCATGACCCTCCTCGCGGGCGAAGAAGCAGTCGGAGGGATGGCGGTGATGGGAATGGGGATGCATGGGATGATTCGATCCTGTTTCGATATGTCGTATTTTTAGATATATCGAAACAGGATCGACGGCAAGCCCCTTTCTGGTTCCGCGACCTCCGAAACGAAAAAGGCCTCCCCGGAGGGAGGCCTTTCCGCATCGTTCGAGACGGGTGCGCTTACGCCGCGAGCGAGCGCAGCACGTAGGGCAGGATGCCGCCGTTGCGGAAGTATTCCAGCTCGTCGAGGGTATCGATCCGGCAGGTCAGCGGGACCTCCTTCTTCGAGCCGTCGGCGGCGGTGATCTCGGCGGTGAGCGTCTGGCGGGGCTTCAGCTCGCCCTCGAGGCCCTTGATGGTGACGGTCTCGTCGCCCTTCAGCCCCAGCGACTGCCACGAATCGCCGTTCTGGAAGACGAGCGGCACCACGCCCATGCCGACGAGATTCGAGCGGTGGATGCGCTCGAAGCTCTCGGCGATCACGGCGCGGACGCCGAGGAGCTTGGTGCCCTTGGCCGCCCAGTCGCGGGACGATCCGGTGCCGTATTCCTTGCCGGCGAAGACGACGAGGGGCGTGCCCTCCGCCGCGTATTTCTGCGCGGCGTCGTAGATGTACATCTTCTCGCCCGAGGGCTGATGCAGCGTCCAGCCGCCCTCGACGACGTTGCCGGAGGCGTCCTTCACCATCTGGTTCTTGATGCGGATATTGGCGAAGGTGCCCCGCATCATCACCTCGTGGTTGCCGCGCCGCGTGCCGTACTGGTTGAAGTCCTGCACCCGCACCTGATGCGACTGCAGATACTCGCCGGCCGGCGAGGCCGCGCGGATATTGCCCGCGGGCGAGATGTGGTCGGTCGTGATGGAGTCGAGGAACAGGCCGAGGATGCGCGCGCCCTCGATGTCGGTCACGGGGGCCGGCGTCATCTCCATGCCCTCGAAATAGGGCGGGTTCTGCACGTAGGTGGAGCCCGCATCCCAGGCGAAGGTCTCGGCTTCCTTCACCTCGACGCCCTTCCAGTTCGCGTCGCCGCCGAACACGTCGGCGTAGCGGCTCTTGAACAGGGCCGAGGTGATGTTCTGCTCGATGAAGGCATTCACCTCCTCGGAGGAGGGCCAGATGTCCTTCAGGTAGACGGGCTGGCCGTCCGCGCCCTGGCCGAGGGGCTCGGTGGTGATGTCGATCTGCAGCGAGCCGGCGAGCGCGTAGGCCACCACCAGGGGCGGCGAGGCGAGGTAGTTCGCCCGCACGTCCGGGTTCACGCGGCCCTCGAAGTTGCGGTTGCCCGAGAGGACGGCGGCCGCGACGACGTCGTTGTCGTTGATCGCCTTCGAGATCGGGGCCGGAAGCGGGCCCGAATTGCCGATGCAGGTGGTGCAGCCGAAGCCGACGAGGTTGAAGCCCAGGGCGTCGAGGCTCTCCTGCAGGCCGGACTTCTCGAGATACTCGCCGACGACCTGGCTGCCGGGGGCGAGCGAGGTCTTCACCCAGGGCTTGGAGCGCAGGCCCTTGGCGACCGCGTTGCGGGCGAGCAGGCCGGCGCCGATCATCACGCTCGGGTTCGAGGTGTTGGTGCAGGAGGTGATCGCCGCGATCACCACGTCGCCGTGGCCGATGTCGAAGTTGGTGCCCTCGACCGCGTAGCGGCTGGCGATGTCGGCTGCCTTCTTGAACTCCTTCTCCATGGCATCGGCGAAACCGGCCTTGGCGGCGTCGAGCAGCACCCGGTCCTGCGGACGCTTGGGGCCGGCGAGGGACGGACGCACCGTGCCCATGTCGAGTTCGAGGGTGTCGGTGAAGACCGGATCGGGCGTCTGCGCGTCGCGCCACATCCCCTGCGCCTTGGCATAGGCCTCGACCAGGGCGATGCGGTCATCGGCGCGGCCGGTGACCTTCAGGAAGTCGATGGTCTTCTGATCGATGGGGAAGAAGCCGCAGGTGGCGCCGTATTCCGGGGCCATGTTGGAGATCGTGGCGCGGTCGGCCACCGCCATGTCGTCGAGGCCGGGGCCGTAGAATTCCACGAACTTGCCGACCACGCCCTTCTTGCGCAGCATCTGGGTGACGGTGAGCACGAGGTCGGTCGCGGTGGTGCCCTCGGGCAGCTTGCCGGACAGCTTGAAGCCGATCACCTCGGGGATCAGCATCGAGAGCGGCTGGCCGAGCATCGCCGCCTCGGCCTCGATGCCGCCGACGCCCCAGCCGAGCACGGCCAGACCGTTGACCATGGTGGTGTGCGAATCGGTGCCGACGAGGGAATCCGGATAGGCGATCTCGGCGCCGTCCTCGGTCTTGGTCCACACCGTCTGCGACAGGTATTCGAGATTGACCTGGTGGCAGATGCCGGTGCCCGGGGGCACGACGGAGAAGTTGCGGAAGGCCGACTGGCCCCACTTGAGGAAGGTGTAGCGCTCGCCGTTGCGGGCATATTCCAGCGCCACGTTCTCGTTGAGCGCCTTCGGGCTGCCGAACTCGTCGACGATCACCGAGTGGTCGATGACGAGGTCGACCGGCACCAGCGGGTTGATCTTCTGCGGGTCACCGCCGAGCGCGGCCATGGCGTCGCGCATCGCCGCGAGGTCGACGACGGCGGGGACGCCGGTGAAGTCCTGCATCAGCACGCGGGAGGGACGGAAGGCGATCTCGGTCTCGGCCGTGCCCCGGTTGTCGAGCCAGGCCACCGAGGCCTCGATGTCGGCCTTCTTGACCGAGCGGTCGTCCTCGAAGCGCAGCAGGTTCTCGAGGATCACCTTCATGGAGAAGGGCAGTGCGGCCGCGTCGGGCAGGCCGTTCTTCTGCGCCTCGGGGATGGAATAGAAGGTGTAGGTCTTGCCCCCTGCGGTCAGGGTCTGGCGGGCCTTGAAGCTGTCGAGGGATGCCACGGCGGGTCGGATCCTAAGCTGGCGTTGCGAACACGCGCAGGCATAACCTGCGCCACACGAGGTGTTCGGCTGGAAGCGCTCCAAAGAGCGCGCGCCGCCCCGGGGGTGCCCGGGTAGGATGGTGCGCGAGGGGCGGTTTGGACGCCCTGAGGGGTCGCGCGGCGCAGCCGCCGCCCGTATAGAACGTTTCGAATCTGGCCGCCAGCGTCGCGCGGCCGCGCGCGCCCCTTTCCCCTTTCATTCCGGCGCGTCCGCCGCCGAGGCGGGCGCCCGCTCAGACCCGGCCGTGCACGAGGTCGTGGATGAAGCCGAGCTTCGTCACCACGGGCGGCGCGAGCACGAAGGGGTAGAGATCGGTCTCGCCCATGGCCCGGCTGACGCTGTTCATGGCGAAGACGAAGGGCAGCCAGGCATCGATGATCTGCTGGATGCCCTCGGCCCGGTAGGGATCGAAATCGACCCGTGCGGCGAGTTCGCCGTGGGAATCGAGCAGGGGCTGCACCTGCATGCCGAAGGCGCTCGCCATTTCCAGGGTGTCGACGATGTGGAGATAGTGGGCCCAGGTCTCGGCGAAGTCTTCCCAGGGGTGGGTGGTGGCGTAGGCCGAGACGAAGTTCTCCCGCCAGTTCGGCGGCGTGCCCTGCTCGTAGTGGCGCTTGAGCGCCGCGCCGTAATCCTGCGAATCGTCGCCGAAGACGGCCCGGCAGGCCCCGAGCTTGCCGGCATCGCGCACCAGCACGTCCCAGTAATGGTGCCCGACCTCGTGCCGGAAATGGCCGAGCAGGGTCCGGTAGGGCTCGCCCATGGCCTTGCGCCGCTTCTCCCGCTCGGCCGGGTCGGCCTCGACCAGGGCGATGGTGATCACGCCGTTCTCATGGCCCGTCATCACCTTCGGCCCGTCGGCGCTGGGCGGATCGGCCAGGAAGTTGAAGATCAGACCGTGCTCGGGATCCTCGGCCCGGGTCACGAGGGGCAGTTTCCAGCGCAGGAGCGAGTAGATCAGCCGGTGCTTGGCGAATTCCATCTCGCGCCAGTGGATGAGGTTCTCCGGCACGCTCAGGTCCGGCACGATGCCGTTGTGGCGGCAGGCCAGGCAGAAGGCGTCGGTGGAGCCGGGCGGCACCAGCCAGTTGCAGGCGTCGTGCTGGGCGTTGGTGCAGAAGAAGCGCGGCGTCTCAGGCGCGGCCAGGGGCGTGAAGGAGTTGTTGTCGCCGGCCGGCGACACCGCGGAGAGCGTGTCCATCTCCGGCAGATAGCCGAGGCGATGGCCGCAGCGCTCGCAGGTGCGGTTCTCGAAATACAGGACGTTGCCGCAGGACTGGCACTTGAAGAGCTTCATCGGTGTCGTTCCAGGCCCGGTTCCGGCCGCGCCCGTGGCGTGCGGGTCGGCGGAGCGGCCGTCAGAGATGTCGAGGGGGCGCGGTCGGCGTTCACCGGGGGGCGAGCGCCCCGGTCCGCCGAGCTTCGTCGTTGTCGCGGCAGGAACTCGGGATCGCTGCCCCCGGTTTCCGGAGCCTTTACAAAAATCTGGTCCGCCTGGCTGCCGCCGTCTCGTCCTCCGCGCCGCCCTATTATTCCGACCAGCGCAGGGCGGCGGCGGCGGCGAGCGTGCCGATGACCGCGGCAATCAGGCTGAGGGCTGCCAGGATCGTGAGCGGCGTGGCGAAGGGAACGGTGCCGCCGAGGGCGGCCTCGCTCGCCGAGACGCCGAAGATCAGGGTCGGGATCATCAGCGGCAGCACCAGCACCGCCAGGATCAGGCCGCCGCGGCGGATCGAGGCGGTGAGCGCGGCGCCGACCGCGCCGATGAAGGTGAGCGCCGGGGTGCCGACGAGCAGCGTCAGGGCGGTCGCCCCCATGCCGGTGGGCGAGAGCGCCACCAGCAGGCCGAACAGGGGCGAGACCAGGGCGAGCGGCAGGCCCGTGGTCAGCCAGTGGGCCAGCACCTTGGCGAGCACGACCAGCTCCACGGGGGCGGGCGAGCCCGTCATCAGGTCGAGGGAGCCGTCCTCCTCGTCGGCCTGGAAGAGCCGGTCGAGCCCGATCAGCGTCGCGAGCACCGCGGCCAGCCAGAGGATCGCCGGGCCGATCCGCGAGAGCAGGTTCAGGTCGGGCCCCAGGGCGAAGGGCACCAGCGCCACGATCATCAGGAAGAAGACGAGGGAAAGCGCCCCCGAGCCGCCGACCCGGGCGGCGAGCAGGAGGTCCCGGCGCACCAGCGCCGCCACGGCGCGGATCACGACCAGGTCTCCCAGTCCGAGGCCGCCGCGTCGGCCGGGGCGGATGCGGCGGGGGGGGCGATGCGCAGCTCCGTCGCGTCCTCCAGCCCCATCGCCTGATGGGTCGCGGCGACGATCAGGCCGCCCTCGTCCCGGTGGCGCGCCATCAGGCCGGCCAGCACGGCCTGCGAGGCGGTGTCGAGGGCGGCGGTCGGCTCGTCGAGGAGCCAGAGCGGGCGCCGGCAGACGAGGAGGCGGGCGAGCGCCACCCGCCGCCGCTGCCCGGCCGAGAGGTAGCCGACCGGCAGGTCCAGGGCATGGGCGAGGCCGAGCGCCGCCAGCGCATCGCGGGGGCTCAGGGTCGGCGCGCCGAGGAGATCGCGGGCGAAGGCGAGGTTCTCACCGGCGGTCAGCGCGGTCTTCAGCCCGTCGCGGTGGCCGACCACGTGCAGGCATTCCGGCAGGGTGCGCTCGCCGACGCCCTCGACGCGGATCGTGCCCGAGGCGGGCTTCAGGCGTCCCGCGAGCATGGCGAGGAGGCTCGACTTGCCGGCGCCGTTGCGGCCGGTGACCATCAGCGCCTCCCGGTCGGAGAGCGCGAAGGACAGGCGCTCGAAGACGCGGCGCCCGGAGCGGCGGCAGGCCAGGTTCTCGACGATCAGCCGCAACGATCCGCCCGCATGTTCGCCCGCTCCGACCGCGTGTCGGAGCGGGCGCTCCGCCTATGCGGCGCGGGGCGGCTTCACGCAAGCGGCCGCGAAGGGGCGCGAACCGGGAGGTGGATGGCTCAGGCGGCTCGGCGGGAGAGCGCGGCGTCTTCCGGTTCGACCTCGTCGGTATGGACCTGGAAGGTGACGAGCTTGGCGGAGCCGAAGCTGGTGGTGATGGCGCAGTCGGTGGCATCGCGTCCCCGCGCCATCACGATCCGGCCGATGCGCGGGCGGTTGTGCCGGGCGTCGAAGGCGTACCAGCGCCCGTCGAGATAGGCCTCGAACCAGGCGGAGAAATCCATCGGCGCGGGATCCTTCGGCACGCCGATATCGCCGAGATAGCCCGTGCAGTAGCGCGCCGGGATGTTCATGCAACGGCACAGCGTGATGGCGAGATGGGCGAAGTCCCGGCAGACGCCGACCTGCTGGGCGTGACCCTCCGCGGCGCTGCGGGTCGCATCCGCCTGCATGTAGTCGAAGCGGATCCGCTCATGGGCGTAGTCGACGATCGCCTGCACCCGCGCCCAGCCCTCCGGCGTCTGACCGAAGAGCTGCCAGGCGGTGGCGCAGAGCTTGTCGGTGTCGCAGTAGCGGCTGCCCATCAGGTAGGGCAGCACGTCGTCGGGCAGGTCCTCGACGGGGAACTGGCGCGCCTCCGGCACGACCGGATCCGGCTCGCCGGAATCCCGGATCACGAAATCCGCCGACATGGCGATGCGCCCGGCTGGCGCGACGAGGCGGGTGGCGACATTGCCGAAGGCATCGCGATGCTGCCGCACCTCGACCGGCGGGTCGAACCGGATGGTCTCAGGCGTCACGAGATCCGGCTGACGCTCCGGGCGCACGTTCAGAAGTAGGGACATCGGGGTGGAGCGCACGGTCTCGAAGGCGATCGTGAAGCCGGTTCGGATCAGCATCTTGGGGTCCACAGGTCGACAATGTGAACCCCCAGAACATCCCTGCGCGCGCGCTGTTCCAGCCGCGCCTGCGGATAGAGGGGAGAGCGCTGCACAAATGTTGCGCAGGGCAAGGAGTTTCGCTCCGGGCGGCCGGGACCGGTTCGGTCCTTTCCGCGCGTCGGGTTGAAGCGTCGGGGCACGATCCGAGCGGCGTTGGACGCACCGTCGCGGTGCCGGCCTCGTGCATTGCTGGTGCACCGCACAGCGCGGTAAACGGGCGGCATGTGGACCGCCTTCTGGAACCGCCTCGCCCATCCGGGGCACTTCATGCGCTGGTCGGGGCGCCTGCTGCCCTGGCTCGCGGCTGCCTCGGCGCTTCTGATCGCCGCCGGGCTCTATCTCACCTGGTTCGTGGTGCCGCCGGACTACCAGCAGGGCGAGACCGTGCGGATCATGTACATCCACGTGCCCGCGGCCTGGCTCGGGGTGTTCTTCTACGGCGCGATGGCGGTCTCGGCGATCGGTACGCTGGTCTGGCGGCATCCGTTGGCCGATGTGGCGCAGCGGGCCGCGGCGCCGATCGGGGCGATGTTCACCCTGGTCTGCCTCGTCACCGGCTCGCTCTGGGGCAAGCCGATGTGGGGCACCTACTGGGTCTGGGATGCCCGGCTGACCTCAATGCTGATCCTGTTCCTGATCTATTGCGGCATCATCGCCCTGTGGCGCACCATCGAGGATCCCAACCGGGCGGCCCGTGCCATCGCCATCCTCACGCTGGTGGGGGCGGTGAACCTGCCGATCATCAAGTTCTCCGTGAACTGGTGGTCGACGCTGCACCAGCCGGCCTCGATCCTGCGCATGGGCGGCTCGACCATCGATCCGTCGATGCTCTATCCGCTGCTCGCGATGATCCTCGCCTTCACCCTGCTGGGCGTGAGCCTGCATCTCTACGGCATGCGCACGGAGATCCTGCGCCGCCGGGTGCGGGCGCTGACGATCCGCGAGGCCGAGCGGCTCGATGCAGGGGCCGCCATGGCGCCGGCATCGCCCCTTCCCGTGGGCCAGCCGGTCTGAGGGTGTCACGATGGACCTGACCGCCCAGCTCGGCCCCCATGCGGGCTTCATCCTCGGCGCCTACGGCTTCACGGCCCTCGTGATCGCGGGCCTCATCCTCAACGCCTGGCGCGACCGCCGGGCGCAGAACCGGGCGCTGGCCGCCCTCGAAGCGAGCCGGACGCCGCCGCGGCCATGAGCGAGACCCCCTCCCCCCACGACGCCCCGGCGGAGCCGGTGCGGCGCTCGCTGCTGGTCCTGCTGCCGGTGCTGGTCTTCGCGATCCTCGCCGGCCTGTTCTTCCTGCGGCTGCATTCGGGCGTCGATCCGCAGGCGCTTCCCTCCGCGCTGATCGGCAAGCCCGTCCCGGCTTTCGATCTCGGTCCCGTCGCCGGCCTCTCGGCCGAGGGGCAGCCGGTGCCGGGCCTGTCCTCCGCCGATCTCAAGGGCCAGGTGACGGTCCTGAACTTCTGGGCCTCCTGGTGTGCGCCCTGCCAGGTCGAGCACCCGATGCTGATGCGCCTGTCCCGGGAGCCCGGCATTCGCTTGGTCGGCATCGACTACAAGGATGGCGCCGAGGCCGGGCGTCGCTTCCTGGCGCGCAACGGCGTCCCCTTCGCCGCGGTGGGCGCGGATGCGAGCGGCCGCGTCGGCATCGATTTCGGGGTCTACGGCGTGCCGGAGACGTTCATCATCGGGCCGGACGGCACGATCCGCGACAAGCTCGTCGGCATCGTGACCGCGGAGAATTACGGCGACGTGCTCGCCAAGATCCGCGCCGCGGGCAAGATCGCGGCGGCCTCCCCGTGACGGATCAGGCCTCGGCCTTGTCCTTGCGCTCGTAGCGCATCAGCAGGGGCGTCTGGGCCAGCGCGAAGGCGATGGTGAGCGGCATGATGCCGAACACCTTGAAGCTGACCCAGAAGTCTTCCGTCTGCGTGCGCCAGACCGCCTCGTTGAGGACGGCCAGGGCCAGGAAGAACACGCCCCAGCGGAAGGTGAGCTTGCGCCAGCCCTCCTCGGTGAGGTTGAACATGCTGTCGAGGGCGACGGAGAGCAGCGAGCGGCCGAAGGCCAGCCCGCCGAGCAGCACCACCCCGAACAGGCCGTTCACGATGGTCGGCTTCATCATGATGAAGGTCTTGTCCTGAAGCGCGAGCGTCAGGCCGCCGAACACCACCACCACGACGCCCGAGACGAGGGGCATCACCGGCAGCCGGCGCACCAGGGCGAAATGGGCGGCCAGCGCGACCACCGTCGCCGCGATGAAGACGCCGGTCGCCACGAACAGCTTCTGGTCGGGCGAGACGCCGAAGCGCTCCGCATAGGAATTGACGAGGAAGAAGACGACGAGCGGCCCGAGCTCCAGGGCGAGCTTGAGGAGCGGCGGCAGGTGCCGGCGGGGCGGGACGGATTCGATCTTCATCGGGCGTTCTGGTGGCCTTCGCCGGCGTCCGGCCGGTGATGGCGGCGGCGGCGCGGCGGGTGTAGGACAGGGCGTTGCGTATTCCTAGAGCCGGGCCCCTCCCCTCGGACCGGACGCGGCTCCAGGCCCCGTCACAACGCGCGTTCACGCCGAAGCGGTCTCCACTGCGACGAAGCGCGCTCCAACTGCGGCGATCGCGCCGCCACGGTCGGACATGACGATCAGGATCGAGAACCCGGAGGCCGAAGCCCTCCTCGTCGACCTGGAACGGGCGACGGGGCGGGACCGGGCGGATCTGATCGTCGAGCTCCTGCGCCGCGAGCGCGACAGGCTCGCCCCTGGTCGGGAACGGATGCCCGTGGATGCCAAGGAATCCGCCCGCCTCCTGCGGGAAAGCGTGCAGGCGCGCGTTCTGATTGATTCGCGCCCCCTCGACGAGGTCCTGGCCTACGACGAGAACGGCCTGCCCGTGTGAGCGACTGCCACGTCATCGACACGTCTGTCTTCATCGCGATCCTCGCGAACGAGGCGGATGCCGACCTCTTGAGCGAGGCCGTGCGGTCGCGACCGCGCCGCGTCATGTCGGCTGCCACCTATCTCGAATGCGCGATGGTGATAGGCCGATGGCAGGCGGCCCGGGCGGATCTCGACGCCTGGCTCGCCCGCGAGCAGATCGACATCCACCCCGTCGATCACGCCCTCGTCCGGCTCGCAGCGGATGCCTTTGCCCGGTTCGGCAAGGGCCGGCATCCGGCCGGGCTGAATTTCGGCGATTGCTTCTCCTACGCCCTGGCGAAATCGCTGGATGCGCCGCTGCTGTTCAAGGGCGCGGATTTCGCGCGCACCGACATCGCGCCGGCCCTGCCCTAATCCTTCTCCAGCCCGGCGATGGCGCGGGCGAAATCCCGGGCCGCGAAGGGCTCCAGATCCTCCACGCCCTCGCCGACGCCGATGAAGTGCACCGGCAGGCCGAACTTGGCCGCGAGCGCCACCAGGATGCCGCCCCGGGCCGTGCCGTCGAGCTTGGTCATCACCAGCCCGCTGATCGGCGCCGCCTGGGAGAACAGCTCGACCTGGCTGAGGGCGTTCTGGCCGACGGTCGCGTCGAGCACGAGGAGCGCGGCGTGGGGCGCCTCGGGGTCGAGCTTGCGGATCACCCGCACCACCTTCTCGAGCTCCGCCATCAGCCCGGCCTTGTTCTGGAGCCGGCCGGCGGTGTCGATCAGGAGCACGTCCGTGCCCGCCTCCTTCGCCCGCTGCAGGGCGTCGAAGGCGAGGCCGGCCGCATCCGCCCCCTGGGCGCCGCCGATCACCGGCGTGCCCGTGCGCTCGCCCCAGACCTTGAGCTGCTCGATCGCCGCGGCGCGGAAGGTGTCGCCGGCCGCCAGCATCACGCTGCGCCCCTCCGCCTTCAGCTTGGAGGCGAGCTTGCCGATGGTGGTGGTCTTCCCGGCGCCGTTCACGCCGACCATCAGGATCACGAAGGGTTTCCGGGTCGCGTCGACCGCGAGGGGATGGGCGACGGGAGCCAGGGCCCGCTCGACCTCCGTGGCGAGGATGGCGCGGACTTCGTCGGCGGAGATGCCCTTCTCGTAGCGCCCCTTGCCGACGGCTTCGGAGATCCGCATGGCCGTCTCGACCCCGAAATCCGCCTGGATCAACGCATCTTCCAGCTCCTCCAGCGTGTCGGCATCAAGCTTCCGCTTCGTGAAAACCCCCGTGACCCGGTCGGACAGGGCTGAGGAGGTGCGGCGCATGCCGGCAGTGAGCCGGCTCCACCAGCCGCGCTTCTCCTCGGCCGGCGCCTCTGCCGGGGTTTCGGCGGAGACGAGGGAGGAAACCGGTGCTGTGCCGTGCTCGGGGTCGTCGCCCGCCGTCCCGGCGGGCGGCGCGTCCTCGTCGGCGACGGGCTGGAGATCGGCACCCTCGACCTCGTCGGGAACCGTGTTCTTGTCCGGGTCCTCGGGCGAGGGCTCGCTCGGCGGCAGGGGCACGGCCGCGATGTCGTCCGCACCTGTGGCGAAATCGGGCTGGCCCTCCGACTCCGAGGCCGGCGAGATCGGATCCAGCGTGGCGGCCTCGTCGGCGGCTGCCGGCTGCGATGCCTCCTTGCCCTTCCGTCCGAACAGCCGGCCGAACCAGCCCGGCTTTTCCTCGTCGCTCATTCGATCTTGCTCCCGGCGGCCGGCGTCACTAGCGAAACGATGCGATGCCGGCCCAAACACTCATCACCGACATAAGTGCGCGCCTCCTCTACCGCGACGCCCTGATGCTCGTCATCGACAAACCGGCGGGTTTGCCGGTGCATCCCGGACCGAAGGGCGGCCCGACGCTGACCGATTATCTGGACGCCCTGCGCTTCGGGTTGCCGAAGCGGCCGCAGGCGGCCCACCGGCTCGACCGCGACACCTCCGGTTGCCTGGTGCTCGGGCGCCATGCCAAGGCGCTGGCGCGGCTCAACCGCCTCTTCGCGGAGAGCGCCGTGGAGAAGACCTATTGGGCGGTGGTCGAGGGCGGGCCCCCCGACGAAGCCGGCACGATCGACCTGCCTCTCGCCAAGCGTTCCAATGACCCGCGGAGCTGGTGGATGAAGGTCGACCCCGCAGGCGATCCCTCTCTCACCCATTGGCGGGTGCTCGGGCGCGATCCCGCGGCCGGGCGCACCGTTCTGAAGTTGAAGCCCGTCACCGGCCGCACGCATCAGCTTCGCGTGCATTGCGCCGCTTCCGGCTGGCCGATCCTGGGCGATGCCGTCTACGGGACGGCGCCACGCGGCGCGGATCTCCACCTGCATGCCCGCGCCCTCGTCCTCCCTCTCTATCCACGCAAGGATCCGATCCGGGTGGAGGCGCCCCCGCCGGAGCGGATGCGTTCCGAGCTCGCGCGTTGTGGGCTTCCTGCCTGACGTCACCTCGCCGAGAGCATCTGCCCGTCATGGCCGGTGACGTGCACGGTGCGCAGTTCGCCCGTGGCTGCGCCGGGGAGGCGGACCCGCGCGAAGCCTTCGGTGCGGCCGATGCCGCCCCGCTCGGTCAAGACCCGCCGCACGGCGCCGATCTCGCCGTCGAGATGGCGAACGAGCGCCGCTTCCCCCGCGGCGCGCAGGCGGGAGGCGCGATCGCGCACGATCTCCGGCGCGACTTGCGGCATGCGTGCGGCCGGCGTGCCCGGCCGGGGGGAATAGGGGAAGACGTGGAGATGGGTCAGCCCGCATTCCGCGACGAGGTCGAGGGAGCGGGTGAAGTGGGGTTCGGTTTCGGTGGGGAAGCCGGCGATCAGGTCCGCTCCGAAGACGATGCCGGGGCGCAGGGCCTTGAGCCTGTCGCAGAAGGCGATCGCCTCGGAGCGGCTGTGGCGCCGCTTCATGCGCTTGAGGATGAGGTCGTCCCCCGCCTGTAGGGAGAGATGGACGTGCGGCATCAGCCGCGGCTCCTCGGCGAAGGCGGCGACGAGGGCCGGATCGGCCTCGATGGAATCGATCGAGGACAGGCGCAGCCGCGCCAGATCCGGCACCCCCTTCAGGATGCGCCGGACCAGGGTGCCGAGGCTCAGGCCCGCCGCGAGGTCGCGGCCATAGGCCGTGAGGTCGACCCCGGTCAGCACGACCTCGCAGCCGCCCCGGTCGACGATGCGGGCGACCTGCTCGACCACCGCGTCCGGGGGCAGCGAGCGGGAACGGCCGCGGCCGAACGGGATGACGCAGAAGGTGCAGCGATGGTCGCAGCCGTTCTGCACGGCGACGAAGGCGCGGGTATGCCCCTCCAGGGCGTCGGCCCGGACGGGGGCGAGGCGGCGCTCCTCCATGACGGTGCCCGGAGGCGCAGCGTCGCCGGTCCAGGTCTCCGGCCGCGTCTTGGCGGCGTTGCCGACGAGGCGGGACACCTCCGGCATGGCGGCATAGGCCTCCCGCTCCACCTCGGCGCCGCAGCCGGTGACGACGATGGGCCGGTCGGGCCGCGCCCGGGCGGCCCCGCGGATCGCCTTGCGGGCCTGCCGCCCGGCCTCCGCGGTGACGGCGCAGGTGTTGACGAGCAGGAGGTCGCCCCCGCCCGCGGCCTCGGCGGCGGCGCGCATCGCCTCCGACTCGACGGTGTTGAGCCGGCAGCCGAAGGTGAGCGTCTCGACGCTCATTCCGCCGCGCATCCGGCGAAGATCGCGGGGTCGAAGGTGCCCTCCCCTTCGAGAAAGACCGGGCCGGTCATCAGCACGTGGTCGTCGGCGCGCCACTCGATGAAGAGATCGCCGCCGGGCAGGCTCACCGTGGCCTGCCGGCCGATCATGCGCAGGCGCGCGGCGGCCACCGCCGTGGCGCAGGCGGCGGTGCCGCAGGCGAGGGTGAGGCCGGCCCCGCGCTCCCAGACCCGCAGCTTGATCGTCTCGCGGCCGGTCACCTGCGCGATCGAGATGTTGGCCCGCTCGGGGAAGAGCGGATGGGCTTCCAGCAGCGGGCCGATGCGGCCGAGATCGTAGCCGTCCGGGTCGGTCTCGACGAAGAAGATCGCATGCGGGTTGCCCATGCTCACCGCGCTCGGGGAATGCAGCACCGGCGCGTCGATCGGCCCGATCTGCAACTCGATCCGCCGCGTGTCGGGGAAGGGCTCGGCCAGCGGGATCTCGTCCCAGTTCAGGCGGGGGCGGCCCATATCGACGGTGAAGGAGCGGTCGGCGACCCGGCGCACGGCCACGAGCCCCGCCCTGGTCTCCAGCGTCAGGGTGCCGCCCTCGGCCGGGCGCGCCATCGCGGGGTCGTCGAACATGGCATAGGCGACGCAGCGGGTGCCGTTGCCGCAGGCCCCCGATTCCGAGCCGTCGGTGTTGTAGATCCGCATGAACGCGTCGGTGCCGGGGCTCTGCGCGTCGTGGATCACCATGAGCTGGTCGAAGCGCGAGCGCGAATCCCGCCCGATGGCGCGGGCTTCTTCCGGCGCGACGGTGAGGCCGCTGCCGCGCAGGTCCAGCACCACGATCGCGTTGCCGGCGCCGTGCATCTTGAGGAAACGACGATGTGCGAGAGGACTCATGAGGCCTGTGTGCCGATGGGGCTCGGATGAGAGGCGGCGGATGGTTGGAAGCCGGGGGCTATATGGCAGCCCGGGCCGCCGGGCGCGAGACCCGGGCGGGGTACGGGGGCGTGGCATGCAGGCCGCGCCGGGTCACGATCCCGCGCCGGATCCGCCTCGCCGAGGCGCGCACCCTCGCAGGCGCGGGGCTTCGTCGCTACGTAGGACGCCGTGCCCGGGAGCCGCGCGCGAATCAGCGCGGGCGGTCGGCAGGGCCATTCGGGAGTCTTTCTTGATCCGTCTGCCCGCTCCCTTCCTCGCCCTCTCGCTTCTCGTCGGCGGCGCGAGCCTGCCGGCCTGGGCGGACGAGAAGGCGCCCCCGCCGTCCAACGCGCCCTCGCCCGCCGAGAAGACGCCGCTGCCGACGACGACGCAGCCCGACCCGTCGAAATCCGAGGGGGGCACGCCTGCCCCCGCCCCGGAGCAGGCGCCGGTGCGGCAGACCCCGCCCGGGGCTCCCCCGCCGAGCGCGGCGGGTCCCAGCCCCCGCCAGACGCTGGTGCCGCCGAGTGCCGAGTCGAACGACGTGGAGACGGTCACCCTCGCCCCCAAGCCGGCGGCCATCGTGTCCGGCACCACCAAGTGGGAGGAGGCGGTGCCGAGCCTGAAGGCGAGCTTCGCGCGGATCGAGGCGGCGCTGGCCAAGGCGGGCGTCAAGGCGACCGGCCGCCCGATCGCGATCTTCATGAAGACCGAGGATGCGGGCTTCGACTACGAGGCGATGATTCCGATCGAGGCGACGCCCGCCAACCCGCCGACGGAGGAGGGCCTGCGCTTCGGCACCACTCCGGCCGGCAAGGCGATGCGGTTTCCCCACAAGGGATCCTACGACGAGATCGACGGCACCTACGAGACGCTCACCGCCTATCTCGACGCCAAGGACATCGCCGTGCAGGACCGCTTCGTCGAGGAATACGTGACCGACCTGACCGACAAGGCGGACGAGAAGCTCGACGTGAACATCTACGCGCTGACGAAGTAAGCGCCCCGAAGGAAGTGGCCCGGCGCGGGAACCGGCCGAATCCCTCGCGGATTCGGCCTCCATGTCCTTCCTGCCCGACAGCTCCGCCCAGAAGCGTCCCCGCGCCCGGCCCAAGCCGGACCCCGCGCCGGACCCCGCGCCGGATGCCGAGGCCGCCCCGCGCGCCCTGGAGATCCACCGGCGCCTCTGCGGCGTCTATGGCTGCCCGATCCCCTATTTCCACGATTTCGATCCCCTCAGCGAGCTGATCTCCTCGCTGCTCTCCCACCGCACCCGCAACGCGGAGTCGGGGCGGGCCTTCAAGGCGCTGCGGGCGCGCTGGCCCGACTGGGCCGCCGTGATGGCGGCCGACACGGCGGCGATCGAGGAGACGATCCGGGGCGTGACCTGGCCCGAATTGAAGGCGCCGCGGATCAAGGCCGTGCTCGCCGCGGTGGCCGAGCGGCAGGGCGAGCTCTCCCTCGATGTCCTGAAGGCGATGGAGGTGGAGGCCGCCCGGGCCTGGCTCGAGGCGATCCCCGGCATCGGCCCGAAGACGAGCGCGGCGGTGCTCGCCTTCAGCACCCTGCGCATGCCGGCGCTGCCCGTCGACAGCCATCATCACCGGGTCGCCCAGCGGCTCGGGCTGATCGGGCCGAAGGTCGATGTCGGCCCGAGCCACGCGATCCTGCGGGCGCAACTGCCGGCGGACTGGTCGGCCCAGGCCCTCTACGACAACCACGAGGTGCTGATGCTGCACGGCCAGCAGGTCTGCCACCACCGCGCCCCGCGCTGCGGCGCCTGCGTGCTGCTCGATCTCTGCCCGACCGGGCGGGCGCGAAAAGAGCTTCGCTGAGCCCGCCGGCGTTCTTGACCGGCTCCGCTCCCGGGTGCCAGTAACCGGCCCCTTGACCAGGGACACGAGATCGCCTCGGCCCAGCCTCCGCACCCAGGGATCCGCGCCGATGGCCGCGTTCACCGACCTCGTCTTCTCCGGCGTCCAGCCGACCGGGAACCTGCATCTCGGCAACTATCTCGGCGCCATCAAGCGCTTCGTGGAGATGCAGGAGCGGGACGCGCAGTGCCTCTATTGCGTGGTGGACCTGCACGCGATCACGCTGTGGCAGGACCCCGAGGCGCTGAAGGGCCAGATCCGCGAGGTCACCGCCGCCTTCCTCGCCGCCGGCATCGATCCCAAGCGCTCGATCGTCTTCAACCAGTCCCAGGTGCCCCAGCACGCCGAGCTCGCCTGGATCTTCAACTGCGTCGCCCGCCTCGGCTGGCTGAACCGCATGACGCAGTTCAAGGACAAGGCCGGCAAGGACCGGGAGAACGCCTCGATCGGGCTCTACGACTATCCGGTGCTGATGGCCGCCGACATCCTGGCCTACCGGGCGACGCATGTGCCCGTGGGCGAGGACCAGAAGCAGCATCTGGAGCTGACCCGCGACATCGCGCAGAAGTTCAACAACGACTTCGCCGGCTCGATCCTGGCCCATGGCCATGGCGAGCAGTTCTTCCCGCTCACCGAGCCGCTGATCGGCGGCCCGGCCGCCCGCGTCATGTCCCTGCGCGACGGCTCGAAGAAGATGTCGAAGTCGGACCCCTCCGACTATTCCCGCATCAACCTCACCGACGACGCGGACGCCATCGCCCAGAAGGTGCGCAAGGCCAAGACCGATCCGGAGGCGCTGCCCTCCGAGGTGGCGGGCCTCGCCGGCCGGCCGGAGGCGGACAACCTCGTCGGCATCTTCGCGGCGCTGCGCGGCATCACCCGCGAGGAGGTGCTGACGGATTTCGGCGGCGCCCAGTTCTCGAGCTTCAAGCCGGCGCTGGTCGACCTCGCCGTCGAGAAGCTCGCGCCGATCGGCGCCGAGATGAAGCGGCTCGTCGCCGACACGGCCTATATCGATTCCGTGCTGGCCGACGGCGCCGCCCGGGCCGAGGCCATCGCCGCCCCGACCCTCGACGCGGTGAAGGACATCGTCGGCTTCGTCCGCCGCGGGCCGGCGCTGAAGGCGGTCTGAGGCACGGGCGCCGAACGGCCGCTCCGGCCGTTCGGACGGTTGCGACGGCTCGGAGCCGGCATCGGTCTCCCGGCCGCGCTGGCCCCGCCCGCGATCTCGTGGCGACCTCGCCCGGCCTGTCTTCCGCAGGATCGCCCGGGGCGCCGCGCCCCGCTCCCTCAGGCCTCGCCCTTCACCAGCTTCTCCCCATAGGCATCGAGGCTCAGCACGCCTTCCCGCTCGGCCCGCGCCCGGTCCTCGTCGCTGATCACCGCCTGCACCATGTCGAGGCGCTTCCACTGGGCGAGCGGCGTCTCGCTGCCGGGCCTGGGCACGTAGCGGCTCTGCGCGACGCGGGTGTATTGGTGGACGTAGCGCGGGCAGTTGACCCAGGCCTTGGTGACGTCGACGCGCACGATGTACTTGGCTTCGGTGTATTCGCTCAGCAGGGGATCCTCGCGCAGGACCCGCGCGGTGCCCTGCACCCGCAGGCGGTGCGGCGTCTCGAAGTCGATGAAGAGCAGGCCGACCCGGCCCTGGCCGGTGATGTTGCCCATCGACAGGAACATGCCGTTGCCGTCGAAGCCCGGGAAGGCGAGCGCGTTCGGGCCGAGCACCTTCACGAAGCCGCTGGGGCCGCCCTTGTAGGAGACGGTCGGGTTCCCCTCCGGATCGACGGTCGAGAGGAAGAACATGTCGCGGGTCTCGATGAAGCCGCGCTCCGGCTCGCCGAGCGCCGGCTGGACGTGATGCTTGTCGAGGAAGTCCGCGAGCTTCTGCGTGCCGAACGCTTCCTGGAGCGCGCGGTGCTCCCCGCTATAGAGTGAATCCATCTCGTATCCTCCCGGTATGTCGTGCCGCCCGTCTTTGCGCGGGGCAGCATCGCAGAGCAGGCGGGGCCGCCTGTAGGGCATCTTGCCCGAGGGGGCCGCCCAAGAAAAAGGCCGGCACCGCGTCGCGGGCCGGCCTTCAGATGAGCCCGAGGCCGGGAAAGCCCGGCCTCGATGTCACGGGTGATCCGTTCCCGGATCAGTTCTTGGACTTGTCGACGAGCGCCTTCTCCGAGATCCACGGCATCATGCCGCGGAGCTTGGCGCCGACCTCCTCGATCGGATGGGCGGCGAGCTTGGCGCGGGTGGCCTTGAACGAGGTCTGGCCGACCTTGTTCTCCAGCATCCAGTTGCGGGTGAAGATGCCCGACTGGATGTCGTTGAGGACGCGCTTCATCTCGGCCTTGGTCTCCGGCGTGACGATGCGCGGGCCGGTGACGTACTCGCCGTACTCGGCGGTGTTGGAGATCGAGTAGTTCATGTTGGCGATGCCGCCCTCGTAGATGAGGTCGACGATCAGCTTCACCTCGTGCAGGCACTCGAAATAGGCCATCTCGGGGGCGTAGCCCGCCTCGACCAGGGTCTCGAAGCCGGCCTTGATCAGCTCGACGAGGCCGCCGCAGAGCACGGCCTGCTCGCCGAACAGGTCGGTCTCGCACTCCTCCTTGAAGGTGGTCTCGATGATGCCGGCGCGGCCGCCGCCATTGGCCGAGGCGTAGGAGAGGCCGAGGTCATGGGCGTTGCCCGAGGCGTCCTGGGCGATGGCGATCAGGGTCGGCACGCCGCCGCCCTTGAGGTACTCGCCGCGCACGGTGTGGCCGGGGCCCTTCGGGGCGACCATCAGCACGTCGAGGTCCTTGCGCGGCTCGATCAGGTTGAAGTGCACGTTGAGGCCGTGGGCGAACAGGAGCGCGGCGCCCTGCTTCATGTTGCCCTCCAGCGACTCCTTGTAGATGTCGCCCTGGAGCTCGTCGGGGGTGAGCATCATCACCACGTCGCCCCACTTGGCGGCGTCGGCGACGTTCATCACCTTGAAGCCCTCGTGCTCGGCCTTCTTGGCGGTGGCGGAGCCCTCGCGCAGGGCGATGACGATATCCTTCACGCCGGAATCGCGCAGGTTGAGCGCGTGGGCATGGCCCTGGGAGCCGTAGCCGACGATGACGACCTTCTTGCCCTTGATCAGGTTCAGGTCGGCGTCGCGATCGTAATAGACACGCATAGTCTGGTTCCTCTTCTCAAGCTTGGTGGTTGGGGTGTCGCGGCTGGCCGTACAGGGCCAGGAACTGCTCGACCGCCCGGGCCGCGTCGCGCCGGATCCCGGCGGCGTCGAGGTCGAGGGCGTCGCCGAGCAGGAGACGGATCTGGATGTCGCGGCCGACCAGCCCGAAGAAGGTCCGGAAGGCCGTCTCGCTGTCCTCGAAGGCGAGGAGGCCTGCGGCGCGCCCCGCCTCCAGCACCGGCTTGACCCGGTCCCCGATGGCGAAACGCCCGTTGGCCAGAACGATTCCGCCGAGATTGCTCTTGGCCGAGGCGGCGTGGCCGATGGCGAGGCGGTTGAGCGCCACCGAGGTGGGGCTCGCGATCACTTCGAGCCAGGTCGCCGCGAAATCCCCGAGGCTCTCGCGCAGGGTGGCCACGTCGAGATCCTGCGCCTCGTAGCGGCCGGCCCGCACCCGGGAGGCCTGCCACTGCACGGTGGCGGTGAGCAGGCCCTCGCGGTCGCCGAACCACTTGTAGAGCGTCTCCTTGGAACAGCTCGCCCGGCGGGCGACCGCATCCATGGTGAGCGGGTCGCCCTCCTCGACCATCAGCGACAGCACGGCATCGAACACCGCCTGCTGGCGGACCGATGGGGTGTCCTGCGGGGAAGGGGAATTCGGCTGCATCGCCCTGGGGCCAGTACCGTACCGTACGGTACGGCTCCTTAGACAGATTCGCCGCCTCAGGCAACCGGGCTCCCGGGCTCGGCTCCGGCGCCGCGCGCGAGGCCGCGGGCTCAGGCCGGCAGCGTCAGCCTCTCGCGGGCGAAGACCGCCTGCACGGCGGCCCGTTCCGCCATCGCCCTCGCATGGGCGGTCCAGGCGGGGAAGCGCTCGGCCATGTCGAACTTGCAGGCCGGGCCGCGGCCCCAGGTCCAGAACAGGAGCAGGTAGGGATCGACCACGCTGTAGCGGCCGCCCACCGCCCAGCCGCCGTTGGAGAGGCGCACCTCCGTCATGGTGCAGAGATCGCCGAAGGTGTCGAGGCCCTTGGCCCGGATTCCGGGAAACGCGGCCTCGTCGTCGGTGTAGCGCTCGCTGCGGCGGATATGGGCGAAGGCCGGGTGGTGGTTCGTCGAGAGCCAGGACAGCCACTCGTCCGCCTCGGCCTGCGCCCGGGGCGCCTGCGGCCAGAGCCCGGCCTCCGGATGCGCGCGGGCGATGTGGCGCAGGAGCGCGGTGTTCTCGGTGAGCACCCAGCCGTCCTCGTAGAGGGCGGGCACCCGGCCCTTCTCGTTGATCGCCAGGTATTCCGCGGCCCTCTGGTCTCCCGCCTGCAGGTCGAGGCGCACGGTCTCGTAGGGCGCACCGGTCTCTTCCAGGGCGATGTGGGACGCGAGCGAGCAAGCGCCGGGGGCGTAGTAGAGGGTGCGGGCGGTCATTCGGAGATCTTCCAAATTTCGTGCGGGTCAGAGACCGATCAGCTTCGCGATCTGGTGGCGAACTTCGATGAGAACGGAGTCGGGCACCACGCCGAGACGCCTGAGGATGCGAGCCCGTTGATCGATCGAGCGGACCTGGTCCGTCAGGACGGCGCCGGCCGTGCCTGTGCCGGCGGGAAGCATGACCTTGGTCGGCCAGGGGTCGACGTTGCGCGTGATCGGGCAGCCGATCACCCGGCGCGTCGCCGAGTTCATGAGTGCTTCCGAGACGACGAGAACCGGCCGCCGCCCATCCTGTTCGGTGCCGCGCACCGGGCCGAGTTCGACGAGGATCAGATCGCCGGGCTGGAGCGGCGCGTCGTCGGGCGCCATCTCAGCGGGGATCGCCGTCGTCGATGATCTCGGCGCCGCGATCCGGTCCCCAATCGACGGTCGGCGGCTCGAAGTCCGGACCGAGACGGCGCATCTCCGAGACCATCTCCTCGAGTGTGTAGACAGGACGCCCGTCAACGTAGCGCCGGCCGGCCCATTGTGCCGGTTCGGGCGGCGATGGCGGCTTCGAAACGATCTCCACGGTCTCCCCCTCGCGGATGCCGAGTTCCTCGGCCTCCGCGCTGGTCAGCCTGACGGCGAGATCATCGCCCCAGCGAACGACTTTGGCTTCCATCGCGAGCCTCCGGGAACCGGCGCGCGGGGCGCGCCGGCCGAGATTCCGGCCCGATCCTACATCGGCTCCGCGCCGCGGCCCATGGCGGCGATGCCGGTGCGGGAGATCTCGACGAGGCCGATCACGCCGAGCAGGTGAATGAAGCGGTCGATCTCCTCGGTCGCGCCGGTCAGCTCGAACACGAAGGAGTTGAGCGTGGCATCGAGCGTGCGCGCGCCGAAGGCCGAGGCGAGCCGCAGGGCCTCGCTGCGGTTCTCGCCCTGGCCGACCACCTTCACCAGGCAGAGCTCCCGCTCGAGGGCATTGCCCTGGAGGGTGAGGTCGACGACCCGGTGCACCGGCACCAGGCGGTCGAGCTGCGCCTTGATCTGCTCGATCACCGCGTTCGTGCCCGTGGTCACGATGGTGATGCGGGAGATGTGGCGCGCCTCCTCCGTCTCGGACACGGTCAGGCTCTCGATGTTGTAGCCGCGGCCCGAGAACAGGCCGGCGATGCGGGCGAGGGCGCCGGGCTCGTTGTCCACGATCACCGCGAGGGTGTGGCGGTTGACCGGCTCGACGCGGACCGCGTCGGGGTAGTGGGTGTTCATCGCGTTCATCCGTGCCGATCCTTCGCTGTCGTCTTCCCTGGGTCCCGGAAGGGCGCTGGACCGTCGTCCTCCCGGGTGATACCGGCCGCGCCATGAACCGGCGCCAGCGTGTCTTGGAATTTGTTCGTCCCGCGGGACGTGTCGGCGTCGAGATCGGCCCCCTCGCCCGGCCTCTGATCCTCCGCGAAGACGGCGACATCCTCTACGCGGACCACCTCGGCGCCGACGACCTCCGCCGGAAGTACGACGGACATCCGGCTCTGGGACCGGAGGGCGTGGCCGGCATCGCCGAGGTCGACGTGGTGCTCGACCGCTGCAGCCTCGCCGAGGCCCTGGGGCCGCGCGGCCCCGTGGACTACGTCGTCGCCGCCCATGTGATCGAACACATCCCCGATCCCATCCGCTGGCTCGCCGAGGCGGCCGAGGCGCTGAAGGCGGACGGCCTCGTCTGCCTGGTCGTGCCCGACAAGCGCTTCACCTTCGACCATCACCGCCCCGTGACCCCGACCGGCGCCCTCGTCGCGGCGCATCTGAACCGGCTGGAGCGGCCGCCCATCTCGGCGATCTACGAGCAGATCGCCCGCGCCTGCCCGGTCCATGCCCCGGCGGTGTGGAAGGGCCACCGGGTCGACCCGACGCCCTATCCCGGCGGCGGCCCCGCCGAGGCCCTGCGCATCGTCCGGGAGGTCGCCGGCACGGACACCTATGTCGACGCCCATTGCACGGTGTTCACGCCGCACAGCTTCGCCGTGGCGCTCGCCGAGATCCTGGCGCTGGGCCTGATCCCCTTCGCCTGCGAGGCCTTCGCGCCGACGCTGCCCAACGAGGACGAGTTCTTCGTCCTCCTGCGCAAGCGCGACGCCTGGAGCCCGGAAGCCCGGGCCGCCTCGGTGCCGTCCCTCGATGCCAAGCGCCATCACGACCTGCCGCCCTCGCGGGTCTCGGCCTGGATCCGGTCCGCCGCCCGCGCCCGGGGCCTCTGAAGCCCCCGGGCGCGATCCGCCGACCGGCCGGCCGTACCGGTCGTCAGACCAGCATCTTGCCCTCTTCCGAGATGACGTCGCCGATCTCGACCCCGGTCTCGCCGAGATAGTCGGAGAGCAGCATCTCGTTATGCGCCTTGCCCGAGGGGATCATCGGGAAGCAGTTCTCGGTCTTGTCGACGACGCAGTCGAAGATGACCGGGCCGTCGTAGTCGAGCATGTCCTTGATCGCCGCGTCGAGCTCGCCGGGCTTCTCGCAGCGGATGCCCTTGGCGCCGTAGGCCTCGGCGAGCTTCACGAAGTCCGGCAGGCTCTCCGAGTAGCTCTGCGAGTAGCGCGAGCCGTGCAGCAGCTCCTGCCACTGGCGCACCATGCCCATGTACTCGTTGTTCAGGATGAAGATCTTGATCGGCAGCCGGTACTGCACCGCCGTCGAGAGCTCCTGGATATTCATCAGGATCGAGGCCTCGCCCGCGATGTCGATCACGAGCCCGTCCGGGTTGGCGAGCTGCGTGCCGATGGCGGCGGGCAGGCCGTAGCCCATGGTGCCGAGGCCGCCGGAGGTCATCCAGCGGTTCGGCTCCTCGAACTTGAAGTACTGCGCCGCCCACATCTGGTGCTGGCCGACCTCCGTGGTGACGAAGGTCTTGCGGTCCTTGCAGGCCTCGTAGAGGCGCTGGACCGCGTATTGCGGCTTGATGATCGTGCCCGAGGGCCAGTAGGCGAGGCAGTCGCGCGACTTCCAGCGGCTGATCTTGTTGAACCAGTCCTCCAGGCGTCCCTTGTCGGGCTGGGACGGCAGCGCCCGCCAGGCGGCGAGCATGTCCTCCAGCACCGAGGCGCAATCGCCCAGGATCCCGACATCGACCTTGACGACCTTGTTGATCGAGGAGGCGTCGACGTCGACGTGGATCTTCTTCGAATAGGGTGCGAAGGCATCGAGCCGGCCGGTGATGCGGTCGTCGAAGCGCGCGCCGATGCAGATCATCACGTCGCAATCGTGCATCGCGAGGTTGGCCTCGTAGGTGCCGTGCATGCCCAGCATCCCGAGGAACTTGTCGTCGGAGGCGGGGAAGGCGCCCAGGCCCATCAGGGTCGAGGTGATCGGGAAGCCGGTCTCCGCCACCAGCTCGCGCAGGAGACGCGCGGCCTCGGGCCCGGAATTGATGACGCCGCCGCCGGTATAGAAGACGGGCCGGCGCGCGGAGGCCATCAGCTCGACGGCCGCGCGGATCTTGTCCTGATCGCCCTTGACCGCCGGGTGGTAGGTCTTGTGGCCGTTGTGGCGCGGGCGCTCGTAGACGCCGGAGGCGAACTGGACGTCCTTGGGCAGGTCGATGACGACCGGGCCCGGACGGCCGTGGCTCGCGACGTAGAACGCCTCGTGCAGGATGCGCGGCAGGTCGTCGATCGATTTGACCAGGTAGTTGTGCTTCGTGCAGTGGCGCGTGATGCCGACCGTGTCGCATTCCTGGAAGGCGTCGGAGCCGATCAGATGCGTCGGGACCTGGCCCGTGATCGCGACGATCGGGATCGAGTCCAGCATCGCATCGGTCAGGCCGGTGATGATGTTGGTGGCGCCCGGGCCGGAGGTCACGAGGACGCAGCCGACCTTGCCGGAGGAGCGGGCATAGCCCTCCGCCGCGTGGATCGCGCCCTGCTCGTGGCGCACGAGCACGTGCTTGACCGCGTCCTGGTGGAACAGGGCGTCGTAGATCGGGAGCACCGCGCCGCCCGGATAGCCGAACAGGGTATCCACGCCCTGATCCTGGAACGCCCGGATGACCATCTCGGCCCCGGTCATGACCTCGCCGCCCATCGTCTCCTCCATCACCTTTCGCATGCGACGACCCGGAATTCGGCAACAAAAAAGGGCCCCGAGGGACCCTGCATGCGCCACCGACCGGGTCTCGCGGGCTATTTCAAGCCCGCCCCGTCCGTGGCGCTTCCGCTACGATGAGAACCGCACGCATGCTTCGTATCAGACTGCTTCGAAAACAAGAGCCGCCCGTCTAGTCGAAGGATAGGCGAGCGTCAACGGGATCCTTGCGCGGTTCTCGATCAAATCGACGGGCGATCGACGGGGAACCGCGGCCAGGCTTCGCTCGTCTTGTCCCCACGCGCGTTTCGGACCACATCGAAGCGCAGCCGCGACCGAACCTGCAGGGCCACCGGGCGCTGCGCCCTGAGGCGAGACATGACGCCAGCCGCCTCCGCCTATCTCCTCCTCGACCTGGCGGGCCGCCTCTGCGCCCTGTCGCGGGCCTCCGTCCGGGAGGTGCTGCCGCTGCCGCATCTGCACGCGCCCCCGGCGGCGGGGGGACCGCTGGCGGGCTTCCTGAACCTGTCGGGCGCGCCCGTGCCGGTGCTCGACCTCGCCCGCCTCCTCGGCCTGCGCGCGGGGGCCGAGGCCGCGCCCGACGCGGCGCCTGCGGACGCCTATAGCCACGTGGTCCTGTCCGCCGGCGGCGATCTCGGCCTCCTCGTCGACCGCGTCGTGGATCTCGTCCAGGTCCCGGTAGAGGACCTGCGCCCGGTCTCGGACGCGCGCACCCTCAACGGCTGCGTCGAGGCGGAGATCGCCCTCGGCGACCGGCTGGTGCACGTCCTCTCCTTCGCCCGCATCGTGACCCGCGAGGAGCAGGCCCGGCTCGAGACCCTGCGCCTGCGCGCGGCCGCGCGCCTCGCCGCCCTCCCGGCGGAGACGTGAGGCGGGCGTGGCGGAGGAGCCGGGGCGCCGCCGCACGGGCGAATCGCGGACGGATGCCGGCTTCCCGGCCCTGAAGGCGCGCATCATCGCGCAGACGGGCCACCATTATTACGCCGACAAGGACGACCTGCTGTTCGACCGCCTCGCCCGGCGCTTCCGCGCCTGCGGGGTGCCGGATTCGGAAGCCTATCTCGCCCGGCTCTCCGGGCCGGAGGGGGCCGGGGAATGGTCGGCGCTGGAAGCCGAGATCACCATCGGCGAGACCTTCTTCTTCCGCTACGCCGAGCAGTTCGAGGCGCTTCGCAGCACCATCCTGCCCGGCCTGATCGCGGCCCGGAAGGGACAGAAGACCCTGCGCATCTGGAGCGCCGGCTGCTCCACCGGGGCCGAGCCCTATTCCGTGGCCATCCTCGTCCACGAGCTGCTCGGCCTCGCCCTGCCCGACTGGCGCGTGACCATCCTCGGAACGGATCTGAGCGCCGCCGCCCTCGCCACGGCGCGCCTCGGGGAATACGGGCGCTGGGCCCTGCGCACCCTGCCGCCGGAGGAGCGCCTGCGCTGGTTCCGGCCGATCCCGGCCCGGGCCGGGGCGCTGCGCGAGGGCGGCTACGCCCTGCGCCCGGAATACCGCGCCATGGTCCGGTTCGAGCGCCTGAACCTCCTGGCTCTCCTCGACGGCACCGTGCCCGAGGCCTACGCCGCCTTCGACCTGATCCTCTGCCGGAACGTGCTGATCTATTTCGGGCAGGCGCAGGTGAACGGGATGGTGCGCGCCTTCGGCCAGCGCCTGGGCGAGGACGGCTGGCTGCTCCTCGGCCATGCCGAGCCGAACCCGGCCTTCGCCGCCTGGCTCGCACCGGTCAATCTCCCCGGCACGGTCGCCTATCGGCCCCTCGGCACGCCGGAGGCCGCGCCTCCCCTCCCCGCGGAGCCGGTCGCCGCGCCGTCCGCCCCACCGCCGGCTGCGACGCCGCCCTCCCTCGCCCGGCCGCTGCCCGTCCCGGATCCGCTGGCGCCGTCCTCAGCACCGGCGGCCCCTCCCCGGCCCGCCGCCCCGGACGCCCTCATGGATATCCCCGCGGAGGCGGAGTCCGACCGCGACCGCGTCCTTTCCCGCATCCGGGCCCTGGCCGATGCGGGGGAGATGGGGGCGGCCTGGCGGGCGCTGAGCGCGGCCCTGGAGGCGGACCCGATCGATCCGGGGCTGCGCTACTACCAGGGATTGCTCGCCCGCAGCCTCGGCCGCGAGGCGGAGGCCGAGCGGGCCCTGCGCGGCGCCCTGTTCCTCGACCGGGACTTCGTGATGGCCCATTACCAGCTGGGATTGCTGCTCTCGGCGCTCGGCCGCCGCCTCTCGGCCCTGCGCGCCCTCGACAATGCCCTGAGCCTCGCGCAAGGACTGTCGCCGGAGACGGTGCTCCCGGAGGGTGACGGCGTGACCGCGGGCGAGATGAGGGACAACCTGCGGCATGCGCTCTCCGGCCTGCGGAGGCCGATCGCGTGAGCGAGGCTCCGGCGGTTCTCGACGCCCGGCGACGGCGCATCCTGCTCGACGCCCGCTCCGCCGCCCTGGCCGCGCGACCGGCCGGCGGCGCCGAGGCCGTGGCGCTGTCCGCCTATCTCGTCTGTACCTGCGGCCCGGAGCGCTACGGCCTGCCGATCGAGGCCGCCGCGGCGGTTCTGCCCGGGCGCCCCTGCGCCCGCCTGCCGGGGGCCGCCCCGGCCATCCGCGGGATCGTCGCCCTGTCGGGCGTCGTCGTCACCGTGATCGATCTGTCCGCCCATCTCGGCCTCGGGCGCGGCCCGGAGGACGAGGCGGGGCGCGGCCATCTGCTGCGGCTGCGCGGCCAGGAGCCGCCGATCGCCCTCCTCGTCGAGCGGGTGCTCGGCGTGGAGCACGTGCCCGTGCCGGCCCTGCCCGATGCCAACCCCGATGCCAGCCTCGGCGCCCATGCGGTCGCGCGCTATGCGCCGCCCGGCCGCGACGGCGCGGGCGGCTTCTCGATCCTCGACCTTCCCCTCCTCCTTCGGCGCTACCGTCCGGCGGCCTGACGCCGCCGCGGACCCGCCGATCCCCGTCATCCGGAGCCAGCCCCCCGTGTCGCTCTCGATCGGAAAACGCATCCTCCTCGGCTTCGTGGCCGTCACCCTGGTGATGATCGCCCTCGGCTTCTACGCGATCGGCCAGATCGGGGCGGTGCGGGACGCGACGGACAAGATCGTCTCCCGCGACCTCGTGGTGCTGCGCCAGCTCGACGAGCTCGGCAACGAGACCCGCAATCTCGGCGTCGTCCGGCGCAACGCCGTGATCGCCACGCTCCTGCGGGCGCAGGGCCGCACCGTGCGGGACGAGGATTTCGTCGGCAGCTGGCGCAAGATCGCGGTGAAGACGGACGGCCTCTTCGCCGAGCTGGTCCGGGAGACCGATCAGTACCGCAACCTGTCGATCTCCAAGGAGCGCGCGGCCACCTGGGACAGGCTGCACACGGTGCTGGTGCAGTCCCAGGACATCTATCGCCGCTACCGGATGCTGAGCGAGGCGCAGCTCGGCGCCACCTCGGCGAAGGATGTCGAGGAGGTGGAGAACCGCAACGACGAGGTGAGCGGGCTCTACGAGACGACGCTCGCGGCCATCGACAAGGCTCGGGCGGCCCTCGACGAGGGTGTGATGGCGGGCCAGCGCGCCGTGGCCGAGATCCACGAGAGCAGCCGCTTCTCGATCATCCTGACCCTCCTGCTCGCCGTGGTGCTGGCCGTGCTCGTCACGGTGCTGATCAGCCGCGCCGTGGTGCGCCCGCTCAACCTCGTCATGGCCTTCGCCGAGCGGGTCGGCTCGGGCGACCTCTCCAGCCAGCTCGATGCCCGCGGCGGGGACGAGGTCGGCCGCCTGGGGCGCACCCTCAACGGCATGGTGGCCGGCCTGTCCGATCTCGCCCGCACCAACCGGGCCGCCACCGCCGACCTCAACGCGGCCGCCGCGGAGATCCGGGCCTCGGCCCAGGAGCAGGCGGCGAGCGTCGAGGAGCAGTTCGCCGCCGTGCAGGAGACCGCCGCGACGGTGGACGAGATCACCCATTCCGGCGCCCAGATCTCCAAGCGCGCCACCGAGGTGATCGCGACCGCGCAGGCCGCCGCCCAGACGGCCAAGCAGGGCCTGCGGGCCGCCTCCGACACCGCCCGCGCCATGGACTCGATCCGCGAGCAGGGGGAGGCCGTGGCCGGCAACATCGTCGCGCTGAGCGAGAAAACGCAGGCCATCGGCGAGATCATCGCCACGGTGAACGACATCTCCGAGCGCACCCATCTCCTGGCGCTGAACGCGGCGATCGAGGCGGCGGCGGCGGGCGAGAGCGGGCGCAGCTTCGCCATCGTCGCCTCCGAGATGAAGCTCCTCGCCGATCAGGCCAAGGCCGCCACGGTGCAGGTTCGTACCCTGCTCTCGGAGATCCAGCGCGGCATCAATTCCTCGGTGATGCTGACCGAGGAGGCGGTGAAGCGCGCCGCCACCGGCAAGAGCCGCACGGATTCCACCGTGCGCACGATCGAGGAGATGGCGGCCCGGGTCGAGGAGGGCGTGCAGACCTTCCAGCAGATCGTCGCCTCGACCAACCAGCAGCAGCTCGGCATCGAGCAGGTGATGGGTGCGCTCCAGAACATCCGCCAGGCGAGCCAGCAGACCGCCGCCGGCACGCGGCAGGTCGAGACCGCCTCCGCCAACCTGACCGAGCTCGCGCAGGGGCTGATGACCCTGGCCGAGCGCTACCGGCTCTGAGGCACGGGCGCGTCTGAGGGATGGACATCCGGCGGCAGCTCCTCGAAGCCTTCGACCTCGAGCACCGGGAGCACCTCGAGGCGATCCGCACGGCGCTCGCCGGCGGGGCGGAGGGGCGCGCCCCGGACTGGAACGACGTCTTCCGCCGCGCCCACAGCCTGAAGGGCGCCGCCCGCGCCGTCGACCTGCCCCCGGTCGAGACCATCGCCCACCGCCTGGAGACCCTGTTCGAGCAGGTGCGCGACGGGCGGCGCGCCCTCGACGGGGCGGTGATGGCCGCCTCCCACCTCGCCCTCGACCGGATCGAGGCCTTCGTCGCCGGGACCAAGACCGGCACGCCCTCCATGCCTCCCGACGCGCTCGCCGCGCTCGATGCCTGCCTCGCCGGCCGGTCCCCGGCCGCGGAGCCCGCGCCCGCCCCGCCCCCGCCGAAGGAGGCCGCCCCGGCCGAGCCGGTGCCGGAGATCCCGCCCGATCCGGCCCAGGCGGTGCTGCGGGTGCCCGCCACGACCGTGCAGGCACTGGCGCTCGCCACCTACGACCTCGCCGGAACCCTGCCCGGCCAGGCCGCCGTCTCGGAGGGCCTGCGCCGGATCGCCGCCTCCGCGGCCCGGCTCCGGCGCCAGACCGAGCGGCTGCGCGGCGCCGGCGGCGAGGCGGAGCGGGGCCGGACCGACCTGTCGAGCCTGGAGGCGGCGCTCGCCGATCTCGCCCGCGACGCCGCCGACCTCGCCCGCAGCCAGGTCGGCACCGCCCTCGCCCTGGAGAACGCCGCGGCGCGGGTCCGGGAGGAGGCCGAGCGCCTGGCCCTGGTCCCGGCGGAGACCGTGTTCGGCGGCTTCGCCCGGACCCTGCGCGAGACCGCCCGCGGCGAGGGCCGCGAGGTCGATGTCCGGGTGCGCGGCCTCGACCTGCCGGTGGACCGGGTGATGCTCCAGGTGCTGAAGGACCCGGTCCTGCATGTCCTGCGCAACGCCCTCAGCCACGGCTTCGAGCCGCCGGAGACGCGGATCGCCGCCGGCAAGCCGGCCTCCCTCGTCATCCGCTTCGAGGTCGCCCTGCGCGCGGGACGGCTGGAGATCGCCGTGCGCGACGACGGCCGCGGCCCCGACCTCCCGGCGATCGAGGCCCGCGCCCGCGCCGCCGGGCTGCTCGCCCCCGGGGAGCGGGCGGAGCGCGAGAGGTTGCTCGGCTTCGTGTTCGAGCCCGGCTTCTCCACCAGCGCCGCGGTCGACACCCTCTCCGGGCGCGGCATCGGCCTGTCGGTGGTGGCGGAGGCGGTGCGGCGCCTGCAGGGCAGCGCCCGGCTCGAACCGGGCGAGCCCCATGGCAGCGCCCTGGTGATGAGCCTGCCGCTCTCGGCGGCCCGCTGCCCGGTCCTCGTGGTCGAGGCGGGGGGCGCGGCCTATGCCCTTCCGGCGGATGCGGTGGTGCGCCTGCTGCGCCTGCCCCCCGAGCAGCGCGGCCGCGTGCAGGGGCGGCCCGTGGCGAGCCTGCCGGACGTGGGCGGCGCGACGGAGACGCTGCCGGTGGTCGACCTCGCCGCCCTGCTCGGGGCAGCGGAGGAGCGGGACGGGCCGGTCGCGGCGGTGCTCCTGCGGGCCGGGTCCGGGCGCCGCTTCGTGCTCGTGGCGGAGCGCCTGCGCGAGGTGCGGACCTGCCTGCTCATGCCGGCGCCGCCGATCGGTCTCGACGCGATGCTGGCCACGGGCACGGTCATCCTCGAAGCCGAGATCCCAGCCCTGGTGCTCGACCCGGATTTCCTGCTGTCGCGGGCCGTCGAGGGGGCTGCGATCGCCCGGAGAGATGGTATCAGACTCGACACGTCCCCCGACGGAACGTTGGCCGCCAGCCGGCGTTCGACGGTTCTCGTCGTCGACGATTCGATCACCACGCGGACCCTGGAGAAGAGCATCTTGGAAGCGGCGGGCTACCGGGTGGTCGTCTGCGTGGATGGGCAGGACGCGCTCGACACCCTGCGGTCCGGGCTCGAACCCATCGATCTCGTGGTGGCGGATGTGGAGATGCCCCGCCTCGACGGCTTCGGCCTGGTGAAGGCCCTGCGCGGGCAGGACGCCTTCGCGAACCTTCCGGTGATCCTGATGACGTCGCGCGGCGACGCCGAGGACGTGGCCCGGGGATTGGACCTCGGCGCCAGCGCGTATCTGACGAAGCAGAAGTTCGATCAGCGCGAGCTCCTGGACACGATCGGTCAATTGCTGTGACGATGGGATCCGAACCTGGCCGCCGCGTGCGCGTGATGCTCGTGGAGGACTCGCTGGTGGTGCGCACGCTGCTCGCGCATATCGTGGCGCGGGACCCGCGGCTGGAGCTCGCCGGGGCGGTGGCCTCGGGCGAGGAGGCGCTGGCCGCCCTCGCGGTGACCCGGCCGGACGTGATCTCCATGGATATCCGCCTGCCCGGCATCGACGGCCTGGAGACGACCCGGCGCATCATGGCCGAGCACCCGACCCCGATCGTGGTGATCGCGGATGCGGTCGAGGATTCCTCTCTCAAGATCTCCATGAACGCCCTGCGGGCCGGCGCGCTCTCCGTGGTCGAGAAGCCGGTGGCCACGACGAATGCCGGCTACGAGGCCATCGCCGAGGAGATCTGCACGCAGCTGCGCATCATGGCGGCGGTGCCGGTGATCCGCCGCCGCCCGATCGGCGCGGAATGGGCGGCGCGCAAGGCCTCCCTCATCCAGGACGAGCCCCTCCCCCTGGCGGCGAACGCCCAGCCGAGCGTGCTCGCCATCGCGGCCTCCACCGGCGGGCCGCCGGCCCTGGCCAAGGTGATCGGCGCCCTGCCCGCGGGCTTCCCCCTGCCGGTCCTGCTCGTCCAGCACATGGGCGCGGCCTTCATGGAAGGCTTCGCGAGCTGGCTCGACAGCGTCGTGCCCCTGCCGGTGGCCGTCGCCCGGGACGGGGAGCGGATGCAGCCCGGCCATGTCTACGTCGCCCCCGGCGACCGGCATCTCGAACTCGGCACCGCCGGCACCCTGCGGGTGATGGGCTCCGAGCCGGTCAGCGGCCAGCGCCCGGCCGCGACGGTGCTGTTCCGCTCCGTCGCCCGGCAGGCGGGCGCCCGCGGGCTCGGCGTGCTGCTCACCGGCATGGGCGAGGACGGGGCGCTCGGCCTGCTCGACATGCGCCGGGCCGGGGCCCTCACCATCGCCGAGCACGAGAGCACGGCGGTGGTCTACGGCATGCCGGCCGCGGCCGTGCGGCTCTCGGCGGCCGCGCAGGTCCTGCCCCTCGACCGGGTGGCGGGGCAGCTCCTGGCCTGCGTCTGGCCGGAGGCGACGGTATGACGGAGACTCTGGCAACGGCGGCGCCGGACCGGGCCGCCCGGCTCCTCCTCGTGGAGGATTCCGAGACCCAGGCCCTGGAGCTGCGCCTGTTCCTCGAAGGCGCGGGCTTCTCCGTCGACCGCTGCGCGACGGCGGAGGCCGCGCTCGACCGCCTCAACAGCGACCTGCCCGACCTCGTCGTCGCCGATCATCACCTGCCGGGGATGAACGGCGACGAGTTCACCCGGCAGATGCGCCTCTCGCTGCGCACCCGCACCCTGCCCGTGCTGATGCTGACCGGAGCCCAGGACGGCGAGCGCCAGGGCCTGGAGAGCGGGGCCGACGCCTATGTCGCCAAATCCGCCGACCGCGACCTCCTGATCCTGCGCATCCGCGCGCTCCTGCGCGAGCGAGTCGCCGAGGAGGGGCCGGGCGTCTCCGCCTTCCGGCGCGGCCGGGTGCTCGTGGTGGATGGCAGCGCCACCTACCGCACCTTCTTCGCCGGCCTGCTCAGCCAGGACGGCCATGCCGTCGAGACCGCCGCCGACCGGGCGACGGCGCTGGCCGCCCTCGACGCGCCGGGCGCCGCCTTCGACTGCGTGACCGTCGATCTGCTCGGGCACGCCTATGACGGGCTCGCCCTGTGCCGGGAGATCGCGGCGCGCCGCAGCCTGGCGCTGCAGGACGGCACCAGCGCGACGGGAGCCTTCCAGCTGCTCGGCGTCGCGAGCGGCAACCCGGACAAGGCGATCCACGTGGAGGCCTTCGCCGCCGGCGCCGACGACGTGGTCGCCAAGACCGACGGCGAGATCCTGGCGATGCGGGTGCGCGGCCTGGTCCGGCGCCGGCTTCTCGAAGAGGACAACCGCCGCATCACCGGCGAATTCGGGGCCCGGGAACGTGCGCTCGAACGCGCCCGGGCCGAGGCCGAGGCGGCGGAGGCCCGCGCGGCCCTCGCCGACGCCCTGGAGCAGGCGAACCAGGACCTCGCCGCCGCCAACCGCAAGCTGACGGAGGCCCAGGCCAAGCTGGTCCAGGCCGCCAAGATGGCCTCCCTCGGCGAACTGGTGGCCGGCATCGCCCACGAGATCAACAATCCCCTCGCCTTCATCCTGGCCCATCAGGGCACCGTGGAGCGCCTGCTCACGGAGATGGCGCCGCCGGAGGACGAGGGCGCGCGCAAGGCCCTGACCAAGGCGCGCGACCGGGTCGGCTCCATGCGGATGGGCCTGACGCGGATCCAGGAATTGGTGCTCAACCTGCGCAAGTTCTCCCGCCTCGACGAGGGCGAGCGCTCCCTCGTCAACGTGCCGGACGCGATCGAGACCGTCCTGTCCCTGATCCAGCACAAGCTCGGCGACCGCATCACCGTGATCCGGGATTTCGCCGGGCGGGCGGAGATCTGCTGCACCCCGGCCCTGCTCAATCAGGTCGTCATGAACATCCTCGGCAACGCCGCCGATGCGATCGCGGGCCCCGGCACGATCACGGTGGCGACCCGGGCCGAGGCGGAGACGGACGTGATCCGGATCAGCGACACCGGCCCCGGCATCCCGGAAGCGCTGCGGGAGCGGATCTTCGAGCCCTTTTTCACGACGAAGCCCGTCGGCTCCGGCACCGGCCTCGGCTTGGCGATTGCCTACAGCGTCGTGCAGGCGCATAGCGGCACCCTGAGCGTCGAGACAGCGCCGGGCGGTGGGGCTTGCTTCGTCATCGGGATCCCGCGACAGACGGCGGACGCATGACCAAAGGTACGATCCTCGCCGTCGACGACGAACCGGACATCCTCATCGCTCTCGAGGACCTGTTCGAGGACGATTACCGCGTCGTCACCACGACCCGCCCCGTCGAGGCGCTGGCGATCATGCGGGCCGACCCGGACATCGCCGTGATCATCTCCGACCAGCGCATGCCGGGCCTGACCGGCGACGCGCTGCTGGCCGAAGCGCGCAGCTTCCACGAGGCGCAGGCCATCCTGCTCACGGGCTATGCCGACATCACCGCGGTGATCGGCGCGCTCAACCGCGGCGGCATCATCGGCTACGTGACCAAGCCGTGGGACCCGGCCCTGCTGCGCAGCACCGTGCGCAACGCCTATGAGCGCCACCGGCTCGCCCGCGACCTCGCCACCGAACGGGCGCTGCTGCGCGGCCTGCTCGACCATTCCGAGGACGCTATCGCCTTCAAGGATTCGGAAGGCCGTTTCGTCCGCCTCAACGCCCGCAAGGCGGCTTCCCTCGGGGCCGAGCCCGCCGCCTGCATGGGGCGGCAGGAGGCGGAGTTCCTCGATCCCGCCGCGGCCGAGGCGGTGCGCGGGGCCGAGGCGCTTGCCGTCTCCGGCGCCGAGCCCACCGAGGCCGTCGTCGCGACGGGGCCGGCGGGGGCCGAGCGCTGGACGCAGGTGAGCCGCGTCCCGATCCGCGACACGGCCGGGGACGTGTCCCATCTCGCCGTGATCGAGCGGGACGTGACGCAGCAGCGGCTGATGGAAACCCGCCTGCGCCAGACCGACAAGATGCAGGCGCTGGGCACCCTCGCGGGGGGCATCGCCCACGACTTCAACAACCTGCTGACCGCGATCCTCGGCAGCCTGGAGCTCGCCGGCCCGAAGGTCGCCGACCAGCCGCGGGTGAAGCGCCTGATCGACAACGCCACCGGTGCGGCCCAGCGCGGCTCCGCCCTGACCAAGCGCCTGCTCAGCTTCAGCCGGACGCCGGATCTGCGCCTGCGCAGCGTCGACGTGAACGCCCTGATCGACGGCATGAGCGACCTGTTCGGCCGCAGCCTCGGCGGGCTCGTCACCGTGCGCACGGCGCTCGCCTCCGAGACGCCACAGGCCTGCGTCGATCCCGATCAGCTCGAACTCGCGATCCTCAATCTCTGCATCAACGCCAGGGACGCGATGCCCGAAGGCGGCGCGATCACGATCGCGACCGGAGCCGCCCATGTCTCCGGCGAAGCGGAGCTCGCCGACGGCGACTACGCCCTGGTGACGGTGACCGACGAGGGCACCGGCATCCCGCCCGAGCTGCTGGAGCGCGTCTGCGAGCCCTTCTTCACCACCAAGGCCGTGGGCCAGGGCACGGGGCTCGGCCTCGCCATGGTGTTCGGCCTCGCCCAGCAGGCCAAGGGACGCCTGCGGATCCGCAGCGAGGTCGGGCGGGGCACGCAGGTGGAGCTGGCCCTGCCGCGGGCCGTGGGGGAGACGGAGAGCGGCACCGTCACCGTCAACGGCGACCGGCCGGCGCCCCGGCGCTCGGCCCGGGTCCTCGTCGTCGACGACGACGCCGAGGTCCGGCACGTCACCGCCTCCTTCCTGCACGATTTCGGCTACGCGGAATCGGAGGCCGTGGACGGCCCGTCGGCGCTGAACGCCATGGACGGGGCCCGCTTCGACCTCGTCGTGGCCGACCTCGCCATGCCGGGCATGAACGGGGTGGAGTTCGCCACGGAGGTGCGCCGGCGCTTCCCCGGGACGCCGGTCCTGATCCTGACCGGCCATGCCGACGCCGTCGCGATCCCCGAGGACCTGCCGGTGCTGATGAAGCCCTTCGGCTCCGGCGAGCTCGCCGCCCAGGTCGCGGGCCTGCTCGGCGCGGCGTGAGCGCGACTCAGGCTGCGGGCGCCCCTGGGCTACGGCTCCTTCTTGTCGAGGGACACGCAGGCCTTCACCAAATCCTCGAGCCGCAGCGCGCCGGGATTACCGATATTGGCCGTCTCCTCCAGGCAGCGCATGAAATAGTGGTTGTCGAGGTTCGGCGAGAGCGCCGAGAAGGCCTTGCCCATCCGGTTCGTGAAATCGATCTTGTCGGTCATGCTGGCCCGCGGCCAGAGATCGGCCTTGTCGTCCATCGACAGGTGCGCCTGCGCGGATCCGGCAAGACCACAAGAAAAGAATAAGAATAGAATAATCGAGCGACGCATGACCTGTTTTCTCCTCTTGTCGAGGACAGGCATCATAGTGCGATTGGCCCGGAAGAACAGAAAAGGGCGACCCTTTCGGATCGCCCTTCCTTGAAAAGATGGCCTTGTGGCCCGGATCAGGCCGCCTCGGCCTCGCCGCCGACCACGGGGCCGGAATCCTTGCCGCGGGCGTCGACGTCGCGGTCGACGAACTCGATCACGGCGAGCGGGGCGTTGTCGCCGTAGCGGAAGCCGGCCTTCATGATGCGGCAATAGCCGCCCGGACGGGCCTGGTAGCGCGGGCCGAGCACCGTGAAGAGCTTGGTGACCATGGCGGCGTCGCGCAGCTGGCCCATGGCGAGGCGGCGGTTATGCACGCTGTCGACGCGGCCGAGGGTGATCAGCTTCTCGACGACCGGACGCAGGTCCTTGGCCTTGGGCAGGGTGGTGACGATCTGCTCGTGCTTGATCAGCGCGGCGGACATGTTGGCGAACATCGCCTTGCGGTGCTCGGGGGTGCGGTTGAAGCGACGACCGCGGAAACCGTGACGCATGATGGCTGTCCTTCTCTCGACCCGGCCGCCGTGCCACGGAACGGTCGGGCGCCTCGCCAGGGAGGCTGTTCTTCATGGATCCGCTTGACCCCGCGGCGGGAGTTCTTCGCGCGAAGGGGCGCCCGCGGGCGCCCCGATGCGGCTTGCTCAGTAGTGCTCTTCGAAGCGCTTGGCGAGATCCTCGATGTTCTCCGGCGGCCAGCCGGGAACGTCCATGCCGAGGTGCAGGCCCATCCCGGCCAGCACTTCCTTGATCTCGTTGAGCGACTTGCGGCCGAAGTTCGGGGTGCGCAGCATCTCGCCCTCGGACTTCTGGATGAGGTCGCCGATATAGACGATGTTGTCGTTCTTCAGGCAGTTCGCCGAACGGACCGACAGCTCCAGCTCGTCCACCTTCTTGAGCAGGGCCGGGTTGAAGGGCAGCTGCGGCGCGAGCGGCGCGGCCTCTTCCTTGCGGGGCTCCTCGAAGTTCACGAAGACCTGGAGCTGGTCCTGGATGATGCGCGCGGCATAGGCCAGGGCATCCTCCGGCGACACGGCGCCGTTGGTCTCGACCGTCATAGTCAGCTTGTCCTTGTCGAGATCCTGGCCCTCGCGGGTGGTCTCGACGCGGTAGCTCACCTTGGTCACCGGCGAGAACAGGGCGTCGACCGGGATCAGGCCGATCGGCGCGTCCTCGGGGCGGTTGCGCTCGGCCGGGACGTAGCCCTTGCCGGTGGCGACCGTGAACTCCATGCGGATCTCGGCGCCGTCGTCCAGGGTGCAGATCACGAGGTCGGGGTTCAGCACCTGGATGTCGCCGACGACGCTGATGTCGCCCGCGGTGACGAGGCCCGGGCCGGTCTTGCGCAGGGTCATGCGCTTGGGCTGGTCGGACTGCGAGCGCAGGGCGATGGTCTTGATGTTGAGGACGATGTCGGTGACGTCCTCGCGCACGCCCGGGATCGAGGAGAACTCGTGCAGCACGCCGTCGATCTGGACGGAGGTGACGGCCGCGCCCTGGAGCGAGGACAGGAGCACGCGGCGCAGCGAGTTGCCGAGCGTGGTGCCGAAGCCGCGCTCGAGGGGCTCGGCCACGACGGTGGCGACGCGCTTGGGGTCGTCCCCGGCCGAGACCTGAAGCTTGTTCGGCTTGATGAGCTCTTGCCAGTTCTTCTGAATGACCACGGTCCTACCTCTCGTCCAATCCTGCGCCGCCCGCGAGGGCTCTAGCGCTTCGGCCGGATGCGCCCGCCCTGGCGCGCCCGGTCCCCAAAGTCTCGTTCCGCCTACCGGACTCCCGCCACCCAGAGCGCCGGCACGAAGCTGTAGCCTGCACCGTCCCGGGCGACGTGGCCGAGTGCCGGGAACTCGAGATGAGAGCCGGCGATGAACGTCTTCTCGCTCGCGACCTCGTCGAGGACGCGCTTGCGGGTCTCCCGCGCCTGCTCGCCGTCCACGTCGAAGACGACGCCGGCTTGCGGGTTCTTGAACTGGATCGCCGGCAGATGGACCACGTCGGTCCACAGCAACAGCGACTGGCCCCCGGACGAGATCCGGAAGCCGCAATGGCCCGGGGTGTGCCCGGGCAGATGGACCGCGTCGATGCCCGGCGCGACCTCGCCGCCCCGGTGATCGCGCAGCCGACCCTTGTAGGGCGCGACCGCCTTGCGGGCGCCCTCGAAATAGGGTCTGGCCCCCTCCGGAGCCTTGGCCAGCGCCTCGTCGGGCAGCCAATGCGCCACCTCGTCGGCATGCACCAGCAGCTCGGCGTTGGGATAGGCCGCCCGGTCGTCCCCCGTCAGCAGCCCGCCGGCATGGTCGGGATGCAGATGGGTGAGGATCAGCGTCTCGATCTCCTCCGGCCTCACCCCCGCCGCCGCGAGGGCAGCGGGAACGCGGCCGAGGGTCTCGGGCCCGAGCTTGCCGTAGCCGGTGTCGATCAGGACCGGCTTGCGGCCGGCCCCGGTGACGAGGAACGCGTTGAGCGTGATCAGCGGGGCCTGCGGACGAAAACCGGCGGCCTGGAGGGCGCCGGCTTCTTCCTTGGAGATGCCCGTGACGAGATCGAGCGACCCTTCGAAGTAGCCGTCATTGAGCGCGGTGACCGTGAGGTCGCCGAGATTCCAGCGCAGCACACCCGGAAGGGCCGTCGTGTCGTTCGCCACCGGCGTCTCCGTTTTCAGCCTCGTTCGTTCCGTCGATCCCGTCCGATCAGACGCGGCGGCGCTTGCGCGGCCGGCAGCCGTTATGCGGGATCGAGGTGACGTCGCGGATCGAGGTCACGGTGAAGCCCGCGGCCTGGAGGGCACGAAGGGCCGACTCGCGGCCGGAGCCGGGGCCGGAGACCTCGACCTCGAGGGTGCGCATGCCGTGCTCGGCGGCCTTGCGGCCGGCATCCTCGGCGGCGACCTGGGCGGCGTACGGGGTCGACTTGCGCGAGCCCTTGAAGCCCATGGCGCCGGCGGACGACCAGGAGATCGTGTTGCCCTGCGCGTCGGTGATGGTGATCATCGTGTTGTTGAACGAGGCGTTCACATGCGCCACGCCCGAGACGATGTTCTTGCGTTCGCGCCGGCGGACGCGGGTCGGTTCCTTGGCCATTCTGTTCTCGCTGGTCCTTCAATCACGCCCGTAACACCAGGCGCTCGGGATGTTTCATCACGTGGGCGCGGCTGCCGTGCAGGTCCGTCCCGATCAACCGCCGCCGCAGGGGAGCACCCGGCGCGACGCAAAGAAGGCCGAGCGACGCACGGCCTTCCAATGCCAGAATTACTTCTTCTTGCCGGCGATCGGCTTCGCCTTGCCCTTGCGGGTGCGGGCGTTGGTGTGGGTGCGCTGGCCGCGGACCGGGAGCTGCTTGCGGTGGCGCAGGCCACGGTAGCAGCCGAGATCCATCAGGCGCTTGATGTTCATCGAGACTTCGCGGCGCAGATCGCCCTCGACGACGTAGTCGCGGTCGATGGTCTCGCGGATCTGGAGCACCTCGGCGTCGGTGAGCTGGTTCACCCGGCGCTCGGCGGGGATGCCGACCTTCTCGGTGATCTCGCCGGCCTTCTGCGGGCCGATGCCGTGGATGTACTGAAGCGCGATGACGACGCGCTTGTTGGTCGGGATGTTGACGCCAGCGATACGAGCCAAGACTGCACTCCATGGGGCGGGCCGCAGCCCTGCCGTTTTTGCCTGTGACAAGCGCGCGTCCGGTGGAGGCCGGCCCCTGCGCGCCCTCAAGACGACAAATCGGCCCGCAAGCAGCCTTTCTCGAAGGTGCCCCGGACCTGATCGTGTCTCGACGAAGGTGGCTCGCCTAGCGCAGGCGCGCAAAGATGTCAACGCGCCCTTTACGGATCTTCCGAGTCCGAAGGCGTCCCTCATCCCCGGCGCGACAGCAGCAGCGCCAGGGCCGCGGCGCCCGCGCCGAAGAGGCAGGCGCCGGTCCAGCCCGCTTGCTGGAAAGCGAGACCGCCCATTCCCGCACCGAAGGCGCCCCCGAGCAGCATCGTCGCCATGAACACGGTGTTGAGGCGACTCCGGGCCTGGGGATCGAGCCCATGCACCTGGGCCTGGTTGGCGACCTGGGACGAGGCCACGCCGAGATCCATCACCAGCACCCCGGCGGCGAGGGCGGCGAGGCTGCCGTCCAGCAGCCGGAACAGCAGGAAGGCGGCGATGACGAGGCCGGTGCCGGCGGAGACGACCCTGGCGGGGCCGTGCCGGTCGGCGAGCGCCCCGGCCCGCGGCGCGGCGAGCGCTCCGGCGATGCCGGCCAGCGCCAGCAGACCCACCGCGGTGCCGCCGAGGCCGTAGACCGGCTCGCGCAGATGCAGGGCCACGGTCGACCAGAAGCCCATGAAGGCGCCGAACATCAGGAACTGGATCGCCATGGCGCGGCGCAGGCCGGCATGGCTGCGCACCAGCGTGACCATCGAGGCGAGGAGATGCGGGTAGCTGAGCCGCGTCGTCGGCTCGATCCGCGGCAGGACCAGGGCCAGCACGAGGCCGACCGTGCCGGTGAGGGCCACCGCGAACCAGTAGACCGCGTGCCAGCCGAGGGCGTCGGCGATCACCCCGCTCACGGCCCGCGCCCCGAGGACGCCGATGAGGATGCCGCTGAGCACCGTCCCGATCACGCGGCCGCGTTCCGAGGGGGCGGAAAGCTGGACCGCGAAGGGCACGATCTGCTGCGCGACGGTCGCGAAGAGACCGACGCCGAGGCTCGCCGCGGCGAGCCAGGCGAGGCTCGGGCTGAGCGCGGCCGCGATCAGGGTGACGACCAGGGCCGCGACGGTGGCCAGGATCAGCGCCCGCCGCTCGAACCGGTCCCCGAGGGGGGCGAGGAACAGGACGCCGCAGGCGCCGCCGAGCTGCGACAGCACGGGGATCGTGGCCACCGTGCCGGAGGCGACGCCGAAATCATGGGCCAGAAGCCCGAGGAAGGCCTGATTGTAGTAGCTGTTGGCGACCGCGCTGCCGGCCGCGACCGCCAGGATCCGCAGGAGCCCGGCCGAGAGGGTCGTGTCGGACGTGGGGGGCATGGGCGTCATGCCCGCCTCCTTGCATCCGGCCTGCGCACGGACAAACGCTTTCGCGAGAGGCGAGCTCTGCAACGGGGGAACGGCGGGCTTCGCCCCGCGGCGGCGGCCTAAGCCGCCGTCACGCCGGAACGCCTCAGGAGGCGACGGCCTCGCGGTAGCCGTCGAGCAGCGCCGTGACCTCGGTGGTGACCGCGTCGATCGGCTTCATGCCGTCGAGCTGCTTCAGGAGCCCCGTTCCGGCATAATAGTCGGAGAGCGGCGCGGTCTGCTTCTTGTAGGCCTCGAGCCGGGTCTTGAAGACTTCCGGCGTATCGTCCTTGCGCACGGGCAGGCCCTTGGCGGCCGTCTCCTCCGCGCGCTTGGCGATGCGGCCGACGAGGGCGTTCTCGTCGACGACGAACTCCACCACCGCGTCGAGGGCGATGCCCTTGTCGGCGAGCATGGCGTCGAGGGCCCGGGCCTGCTCCACGGTGCGCGGGAAGCCGTCGAGGATGAAGCCGGGCTTGGCATCCGCCTCTTCGATCCGGTCGGCGACGATGCCGACCACGACCGCGTCCGGCACGAGCCCGCCGCTCTCCATGATCGCCTTGGCCTCGCGCCCGACCGGCGTGCCGGCGGCGACCGCCGCACGCAGCATGTCGCCCGTCGAGAGCTGAGGGATGCCGTAGCGCTGCACGATGCGCTCGGACTGGGTACCCTTCCCCGCCCCGGGGGGTCCGAGCAGAATGATCCGCATGGCGTCCCTTCCTGTCCTCAAAGGCCCGCGCCCGGGCTCTTGCTTCGCGGCCTGACGGCGCTTCGCTTAGCCGCAGCCCGCGTTTCTGCGCAATTCCTCAAGGCCCGTCCACCGCACCTTTGGTGGAGAGGCGGGCCGGTCTGTCACTCAACGGCGGCGCGTGGTGGAGGCGCCGCGCAGCTTCGCCTTCTTCACGAGGCCCTCGTACTGATGCGCCATCAGGTGCCCGTGGATCTGGGCGACCGTGTCCATGGTCACGGAGACCACGATCAGCAGCGAGGTGCCGCCGAAGCCGAGGCTCGCCGAGGTGTAGGAGGCCACGATCTCCGGCACCAGGCAGACGAAAGTCAGGTAGAGGGCGCCGATCACGGTGATGCGGGTCAGCACCTTGTCGATGAAGGCGGCGGTGCGCTCGCCGGGGCGGATGCCCGGGATGAAGCCGCCATGCTTCTTCAGGTTGTCCGCCGTCTCCTGCGGATTGAACACCACCGCGGTGTAGAAGAACGTGAAGAAGATGATCAGCGCCGCGTAGGCCACCATGTAGAGCGGCCGCCCGTGGCCGAGATAGGCCGTCAGCGTGCCGAGGATGCCGGTGGAGCCCTGATTGGCCGAGAAGCTCGCCACGGTCGTCGGCAGCAGCAGCAGCGACGAGGCGAAGATCGGCGGGATCACGCCCGAGGTGTTGAGCTTGAGCGGCAGGAACGAGGTCTGGCCCTCGTACATCCGGTTGCCGACCTGGCGCTTCGGATAGTTGATCAGGAGACGGCGCTGGGCGCGCTCCATGAACACGATGAAATAGACCAGGGCGACCGCGGCCACGGCGGCGCCGAGCAGGATGGCCGGCGAGAGCGCGCCAGTGCGCGACAGCTCGAGGGCGCCGAAGATCGCCGCCGGCAGGTGGGCGACGATGCCCGCGAAGATGATCAGCGAGGAGCCGTTGCCGATGCCGCGGGAGGTGATCTGCTCGCCGATCCACATCAGGAACAACGTGCCGCCGGTGAGCGTGATCACGGTCGAGAGGATGAAGAACGGGCCCGGGTTGATCACCGCATTCGAGCCCTGCAGGCCGAAGGCGATGCCCCAGGACTGGACCAGCGCCAGCACCACCGTGAGGTAGCGGGTGTACTGGTTGATGACCTTGCGGCCGGACTCGCCCTCCTTCTTCAGCGCCTCCAGGCTCGGCACGACCGAGGTGAGGAGCTGAACGATGATCGAGGCCGAGATGTACGGCATGATGTTCAGCGCGAACACCGCCATGCGCTCGACGGCGCCGCCGGAGAACATGTTGAACAGGCCGAGCACGCCGCCCGCCTGGTTCTGGAAGTTCCGGGCGAACTGCTCGGGGTCGATGCCGGGAATCGGGATGTAGGTGCCGAGCCGGAACACGATCAGCGCGCCGATCGTGAACCAGATCCGCTTTTTCAGCTCGTCGGCCTTGGCGATGGCGCCGAAATTGAGGTTGGCGGCAAGCTGCTCGGCGGCTGAGGCCATGTCACGCGTTCCCGGAAATGGGCGTTCGGACGCGATTCGCGCGTCCCGAAAACAGGAGCGGCGGCCACGCGCGTCGCACGGGCCGCCGCTCGGTTGTTCGACTTAAGGGCTGGCTCAGGCCGACGCAACCGTGCCGCGATGCGCGACGCCGGCGGCGTAGACCGTGGTCACCGAGCCACCCGCCTTCTCGACGGCCTCGATGGCCGACTTGGAGGCGCGGGTGACCTCGAAGCTGAGCTTCGCGGTCAGCTCGCCGACGCCGAGCAGCTTCACGCCGTCGCGGGCGCGGCTGATCACGCCGGCCTTGACGAGGGCGTCGACCGTCACGGTTGCGGCCTTGTCGAGCTTGCCGGCATCCACGGCCTCCTGCACCCGGCCGAGATTCACCTCGTTCAGGTCGGCGGCGTGGATGTTGTTGAAGCCGCGCTTCGGCAGGCGACGATGCAGCGGCATCTGGCCGCCCTCGAAGCCCTTGATGGCCACGCCGGTGCGGGCCTTCTGACCCTTCACGCCGCGGCCCGCGGTCTTGCCCTTGCCGGAGCCGATGCCCCGGCCGACACGCATGCGCGCCTTGGTGGCGCCCTCGTTGTCGCGGATCTCGTTGAGCTTCATGGTGGAGCCCTCCTCACGCCGCGGCGTCGTCGAGGACGCGCACGAGATGCGCGACCTTGCGGATCATGCCGCGCACCGCCGGAGTGTCCTCCAGCTCGGAGACGCGGTGCAGCTTGTTCAGCCGGAGGCCGATCAGCGTCTGGCGCTGGGAGGCCTCGCGGCGGATCGGCGAACCGACCTGCTCGATGCGGACAGTCTTGCTAGCCATTCTGCCCTCCCCTTACGCCACGGCGGCTTCAGAGGTGTCGGCCGGGTCGGCATCGCGGCGGCGCGCCTGGAGCGCGGACACCTTGAGGCCACGACGGGCCGCGACCGAACGCGGGCTGTCCTCGTTCTTGAGCGCGTCGAAGGTGGCGCGCACGAGGTTGTAGGGGTTCGAAGAGCCGAGGCTCTTGGCCACCACGTCCTGCATGCCCAGCGTCTCGAAGACGGCGCGCATCGGGCCGCCCGCGATGATGCCGGTGCCCTGCGGGGCCGCGCGGAGGATCACCTTGCCGGCGCCGTGACGGCCGTTGACGTCGTGGTGCAGCGTGCGGCCTTCGCGCAGGCTGACGCGGATCAGGCCGCGCTTGGCGGCTTCCGTCGCCTTGCGGATGGCCTCCGGCACCTCGCGGGCCTTGCCGTGGCCGAAGCCGACGCGGCCCTTCTGGTCGCCGACGACGACGAGCGCCGCGAAGCCGAAGCGACGGCCACCCTTCACCACCTTGGCGACGCGGTTGATGTGGACGAGCTTGTCCACGAACTCGCTGTCGCGCTCCTCGCGGTCGTCGCGGCGACGACCCTCGCGTTCACGTGCCATTGTTCTTTCCCGTGATCTCACTGACGCGGGCGTGACGCCCGCTCGCTCGATGGTTCCCCTCCCCCGAGACGGGGGAGGGAGAAGTTCCTCAGAACTCCAGACCGCCCTCGCGGGCGGCTTCGGCCAGGGCCTTGACCCGGCCGTGATAGAGGTAGCCCGAGCGGTCGAAGATGACCTTCGACACGCCGGCCGCCTTGGCGCGCTCGGCGACGAGCTTGCCCACCGCGGTGGCGGCGGCGACGTCGGCGCCGGTCTTCAGGCTGCCCTTGAGATCCTTCTCCAGGGTCGAGGCGGAGGCGAGCGTACGGCCCGCCGCGTCGTCGATGACCTGGACGTAGATCTGCTTGGACGAGCGGAACACCGACAGCCGCGGACGGCCATTGGCGGCCGCGCGCAGGGCGCGGCGGACGCGCGCCTTGCGGCGGATGAGGGCTTCGTTCTTGTTCGACATGATCGCCCCCTTACTTCTTCTTGCCTTCCTTGCGGAAGATGAACTCGCCGGCGTACTTGACGCCCTTGCCCTTGTAGGGCTCGGGGCCACGGTATTCGCGGATCTCCGCGGCCACCTGGCCGACGCGCTGACGATCGATGCCCGAGACCACGATCTCCGTGGGCTTCGGCGTCACGATGGTGATGCCGGCCGGGATCTCGTACTCGATGTCGTGGCTGTAGCCGAGCGACAGCTTGAGCGCCTTACCGGCCATCGCGGCGCGGTAGCCCACGCCGGTGATCTCCAGCTTCTTCTCGAAGCCCTTCGAGACGCCCTCGACGAGGTTCGCCACCTGGGCGCGCGAGGTGCCCCACAGGGAGCGGGCCTGCTTCGACTGGTCCTTGGGCTGCACCGAGACGGCGCCGTCCTTGAACTCGACGATGACCTGGGGCGGCACCACGAACTGGAGCTCGCCCTTGGAGCCCTTCATCTTCACCGTCTGACCCGTGACCGTGGCGGTGACGCCGGCGGGGACGGGGACGGGCTTCTTGCCTACGCGAGACATGTCGCTGTCCTCCGGATCAGAACACCTTGCAGAGCACTTCACCGCCGACGTTGCGCTCGCGCGCCTCGTGATCGGCCATGACGCCCTGCGGGGTCGAGATGATGGTGACGCCGAGGCCGTCGGCGACGCGCGGCAGCTCGCCCACGGACGAGTAGACGCGGCGGCCGGGCTTCGACACGCGGCTGATCGAGCGAATGACGGGCTGGCCGTCGAAGTACTTCAGCTCGATCGCGAACTCCGAACGGCCGTTGCCGAGGTCGGTGGTCGCGTAGTCGCGGATGTAGCCCTCGGACTTGAGGACGTCGAGCACGCTCTTGCGCAGCTTCGAGCCGGGCGTCTGGACGACGTTGCGGCGGCGCAGCTGGCCGTTGCGGATACGGGTGATCATGTCACCCACGGGATCGTTGACCATGGTCGCTCCCCCTTACCAGCTGGACTTCACGAGACCCGGGATCAGGCCCTTGTTGCCGAGCTCGCGCAGGGCAACACGGGACATCCCGAGCTTCCGGTAATAGGCGCGGGGGCGCCCGGTGATCTCGCAACGGTTGCGAATGCGGGTGGGCGACGAGTTGCGCGGCAGCTCGGCGAGCTTGAGGCGCGCCTCGAAGCGCTCCTCCATGCCGAGCGACTCGTTGTTCGCGATCTCGAGCAGCGCCTTCCGCTTCTCGGCAAAGCGCTTCACCAGCGCCTTGCGGTGGTTGTTCTTTTCGACTGAGCTCTTCTTAGCCATGTCTTCTCTCTCCGGTGTCCGCGTATAAGCGAGCGTTGCCGCCGCTTACTGCCGGAACGGGAAACGGAACTGGGCGAGGAGCGCGCGCGCCTCCTCGTCCGTCGTGGCGGACGTCTGGATGACGATGTCCATGCCCCAGGGCTGCTCCGCCTTGTCGTAGGAGATCTCCGGGAACACGAAATGCTCCTTCAGGCCGAGGGCGTAGTTGCCGCGGCCGTCGAAGGACTTCGGGTTCAGGCCGCGGAAGTCGCGAACGCGCGGCAGCGCGATCGTGATCAGGCGATCCATGAACTCGTACATGCGCTGCTTGCGCAGCGTCACCTTGCAGCCGATCGGCATGCCCTCGCGGACCTTGAAGGTCGCGATCGCCTTGCGGGCGCGGGTGATGACCGGCTTCTGGCCGGCGATGAGGGCGAGGTCGCCCGCCGCCACCGAGGCCTTCTTGGAATCGGCAGTGGACTCGCCGACGCCCATGTTGATGACGATCTTCTCGATCTGCGGGACCTGCATCGGGTTCTTGTACCCGAACTGCTCGATCAGCTTCTGCCGGACGACCTCGTCGTAGTGCTTGCGCAGACGCGGGACGTAGGCGTTCTTGTCGGCCTCAGCCATCGATCTGATCCCCCGTGGTCTTGGCGAACCGGACCTTGCGCCCGTCGTCGAGGATGCGGAACCCAACACGGGTCGGCTTGCCGTTGGCATCGGCCACCGCGATGTTGGACAGGTGGATGGCAGCCTCCTTGGAGATGATGCCGCCTTCCTGGTTCTGGGTCTGGCGCTGGTGCTTCTTCACCAGGTTGATGCCGCGAACGAAGGCCTTGTCCTCCTTCGGCAGCACCTGGATGACCTCGCCGGAGCGACCCGCGTCGCGACCGGTGAGAACGACGACCGTGTCGCCCTTCTTGATCTTGGCGGCCATCACAGCACCTCAGGAGCGAGCGAGATGATCTTCATGTGGTTGCGGGCGCGCAGCTCGCGCGGCACCGGCCCGAAGATACGGGTGCCGACCGGCTCCTTCTGATTGTTGATCAGGACGGCCGCGTTGCGGTCGAACCGGATCACCGAGCCGTCGGCGCGCTTCACGTCCTTGGCGGTGCGAACGACGACCGCCTTCATGACGTCGCCCTTCTTCACGCGGCCGCGCGGAATCGCCTCCTTCACGGAGACGACGATGATGTCGCCCACGCCGGCATACTTGCGCTTCGACCCGCCGAGCACCTTGATGCACATCACGCGACGCGCACCAGAATTGTCGGCGACGTCCAGATTCGTCTGCATCTGGATCACAGGAGTGACCTTTCCTTGTTTCAGGCGGGTTTCCGCACGCGGGCGGTATTGCCCGGCGGACGACGCCTGATGGGGATCTGACGTCCCCGGCTCATAAGAGAGACCGCGCAATCGGCGCTTTGAACGCCGGCGCGGTCACCGCGTACGAAGGGATGCGAACATCCCATGGACTGTCGCGAAGGCGTGCCCATTACAATGAGTCCGTCCATCGCGCAAGGCCATATCGCGGCGATCGCCCGCTTCCGCATCCCGGCGACCCCTTGGCGGCGTCGACGGGGGAGGAAGCGGTCTGCCCGCAAACGAAAACGGGCGCGAAAGCTCGCGCCCGCTTCGAACCTGTCCCGAGGAAGACCTCAGGCGGCGGTGCCGGCCGCCTCGGCCGCAGCGGCCTGATCCTCGACCAGCTTCCAGGTCTTGGTCTTGGAATAGGGCCGCGACTCCTCGATGAACACCGTCTGGCCGATCTTGGCCACGTTGCCCTCGTCGTGGGCATGGTAGTTCTTCGAGCGACGGACGGTCTTCTTCATCACCGGGTGGGTGAAGCGACGCTCCACCTTCACGACGATGGTCTTGTCGGTCTTGTCGCTGACGACGACACCCTGAAGGATGCGCTTGGGCATGGCGTTATCTCCTCAGGCCTTGGCCGCGTCGAGCGTCTTGCGACGCTGCAGCGTGCGGACGCGGGCAATGTCGCGCCGGACCTCACGGACCCGGGCGACGTTCTCGAGCTGGCCCGTCGCACCCTGGAAGCGCAGGTTGAACTGCTCCTTCTTCAGGTTGACGAGCTCGTCGGAAAGCTGATCCGCCGACATCGCGCGCAGATCAGACAGTCTTTGCGTAGACTTCATGATCCTTCTTCCTATCAATCGGCGATGCGCTGGATGACGCGCGTGCGCACCGGCAGCTTCGCGGCACCGAGGCGCAGAGCCTCGCGGGCGATGTCCTCGGCGACACCGTCGACCTCGAACATGATGCGGCCGGGATGGACGCGGGCCGCCCAGTACTCGGGGGCACCCTTACCGGAGCCCATGCGGACTTCGGTGGGCTTGGCGGTGACGGGCAGATCCGGGAACACCCGGATCCACACGCGGCCCTGACGCTTCATCTCGCGGGTGATCGCGCGGCGGGCCGCCTCGATCTGGCGCGCGGTGATGCGCTCGGGTTCCATCGCCTTGAGGCCGAACTGGCCGAAGTTCAGCTCAAAGCCGCCCTTGGCCGCGCCATGGATGCGCCCCTTGAACTGCTTGCGGAACTTGGTCTTCTTGGGTTGCAGCATGGCAGCCTCTCATATGCTTCAGGTGGCTGCGATCACGCGTTGGCGTGATCGCGGCGACCCTCGCGGCCGCCCTCGCGGCCGCCCTCGCGATCGCGCTCACGACGCCCGCCGGAGCGGCCGCCCTCTTCCTGAGCGCGCTTGTCCTGCGCCATCGGGTCGTGCTCGAGGATCTCGCCCTTGAACACCCACACCTTGATGCCGCAGGTGCCGTAGGTCGTGAACGCCGTGGCGACGCCGTAATCGACATCGGCGCGCAGGGTGTGCAGCGGAACGCGGCCCTCGCGGTACCACTCCGTGCGGGCGATCTCCGCGCCGCCGAGACGGCCGGCGCAGTTGATGCGGATGCCCTCGGCACCGAGACGCATGGCCGACTGCACGGCGCGCTTCATGGCGCGACGGAAGGCGACGCGACGCTCGAGCTGCTGGGCGATCGACTCGGCCACCAGGGTGGCGTCGATCTCGGGCTTGCGCACCTCGACGATGTTGATGGCGACGTCCGCCTTCGTCATCGTGTTCACGAGCTTGCGCAGCTTCTCGATATCCGCACCCTTCTTGCCGATCACCACGCCCGGGCGGCCCGAGTGGATGGTGACGCGGCACTTCCGGTGCGGACGCTCGATCACGATCTTGGAGACCGCGGCCTGCTTGAGCTGCTTCATGAGGGCGGCGCGGATCGCGACGTCCTCGTGCATCAGCCGGGCATACTCGCCCTTCTCGGCGAACCAGCGGGAATCCCAGGTCCGGTTGATGCCGAGCCGCAGGCCGATCGGATTGACTTTCTGTCCCATCGGAAACTCCTCAGGCCGCTTCGGCGCGCACTTCGCGAACCACGATCGTGAGGTTCGAGAAGGGCTTCAGGATGCGCGCGCCGCGGCCGCGGGCACGGGCGTGGAAACGCTTGAGAACCAGCGCCTTGCCGACGAAGGCCTGGCTCACGACCAGGTCGTCCACGTCGAGGTCGTGGTTGTTCTCGGCGTTGGCGATCGCGCTCTCGAGGCACTTCTTCACGTCGCGGGCGATGCGCTTGCGCGAGAATTCGAGGTCGGCGAGCGCCGTCTCGACCTTCTTGCCGCGGATCAGCGCCGCCACGAGGTTGAGCTTCTGAGGGCTGACGCGCAGCATGCGCGCGACGGCCTTCGCCTCGTTCTCGGGGAGCGCGCGGGGGGTGGCAGCCTTGCCCATCTCAGCGCCTCTTCGCCTTCTTGTCGGCCGCGTGGCCCGGGAAGGTGCGGGTCGGCGAGAACTCGCCGAACTTGTGCCCGACCATCTCCTCGGTGACGTAGACCGGGATATGCTTGTGTCCGTTGTGCACACCGAAGGTGATGCCCACGAACTGCGGAAGGATCGTGGAGCGGCGGCTCCAGATCTTGACGACCTCGTTGCGGCTGGAACCGCGCGCGGCGTCGGCTTTCTTGAGGAGGTAGCCGTCGACGAACGGCCCCTTCCAAAGGGAGCGTGCCATGGTGGTTACTTCTTGCGGTTATGACGGCTGGACAGGATGAAGGTGTCGGTCCGCTTGTTGGACCGGGTCTTCTTCCCCTTGGTGGGCACGCCCCAGGGCGTGACCGGGTTCCGGCCGCCCGAGGTGCGACCCTCACCGCCGCCGTGCGGGTGATCGACCGGGTTCATGGCGACGCCGCGGTTATGCGGACGCTTGCCCAGCCAGCGATTGCGCCCGGCCTTGCCGAGCGAGATGTTCATGTGGTCGGGGTTGGAGACCGCGCCCACGGTGGCGAAGCACTGGCCATGGACCAGGCGCTGCTCGCCGGAGTTCAGGCGCAGGGTCACGTAGCCCTGGTCGCGGCCGACGATCTGGGCGTAGTTGCCCGCGGACCGGGCGATCGCGCCGCCCTTGCCGATCTTCAGCTCGACGTTGTGGACGATCGTGCCCACCGGCATGTTGCCGATCGGGCCAGCATTGCCCGGCTTCACGTCGACGGTCTCGCCCGCGACGACGGTGTCGCCGGGGGAGAGGCGCTGCGGAGCCAGGATGTAGCTCTGCTTGCCGTCGGGGAACGTGATGAGCGCGATGAAGGCGGTGCGGTTCGGATCGTACTCGATCCGCTCCACGGTCGCCGCCACGTTCAGGTTCTCGCGACGCTTGAAGTCGACGTTGCGCAGGACCCGCTTGTGGCCACCGCCGCGGAAGCGGACGGTGACGCGACCGAGATTGTTGCGGCCACCCGAGGAGGTCTTGCCCTCGGTCAGCGCCTTCACCGGCTTGCCCTTGTAGAGCTCACGGCGGTCGACGAGCACGAGCTGGCGCAGGCTCGGCGTGACCGGTTTGAATGTCTTCAAGGCCATCGGCTTGATCCTAACGCTTCAAGTCTCAGAGGCCGGTCGTGACGTCGATCGTGTCACCCTCGGCGAGGGTGATGATCGCCTTCTTCACGTCCGAACGCTGCCCGCGCTGCCCGCGGAAGAACTTCTTCTTGCCCTTGGTGACGAGCGTGTTGACGCTCGTGACCTTGACGTCGAACAGCTTCTCGACCGCGTCCTTGATCTGCGGCTTGGTGGCCTTCGGGGCGACCCGGAAGACGACCTTGTTCTGCTCGGTGAGGTTGGTCGCCTTCTCGGTGATGACCGGGGAGACGATCACGTCGTAGTGGCGCGGATCGGCACTCATTTGAAACGCTCCTCCAGCGCGTCGACGGCGGCGCGCGTCAGCACGAGCGTGTCGCGGCGCAGGATGTCGTAGACGTTGATGCCCTGCACGGGCAGAACGTCGATCTGCGGGATGGCGCGAGCGGCGCGGCCGAAATTCTCGTCCACTTCCGCCCCGCCGATGATCAGCGCGTTCGAGAGGCCGAGCTTGCCGAAGCGCTCGATGAGCGCCTTGGTCTTGAAGCTCTCGATCTTGATGTCGTCGACGACGATCAGGGTCGAGGCCTTGGCCTTCGTGGAGAGCGCATGCTTGAGGGCAAGCGCGCGCACCTTCTTGGGCAGGTCGTGGGCATGGCTGCGCACGACCGGACCGAAGGCACGTCCACCGCCGCGGAACTGCGGGGCGGAGGCGGCGCCGTGACGGGCGTTGCCGGTGCCCTTCTGCTTGTACAGCTTCTTCGAGGTGCGATCGACATCCGAACGGTTCTTCACCGCATGGGTGCCGGCGCGCCGCTTGGCGAGCTGGTAGCGCACCATGCGCTGCAGGATGTCGGCGCGCGGCTCAAGGCCGTAGATCGCCTCGTTGAGCTCGACCGAGCCGGCGGAGCCGCCGTCGAGCGTGGTGATATCGAGCTTCATCACGCGTTCTCCTCGGAGGCGGGCGCTTCGGGAGCCGCGGCGGCAGCACCGTTCTCACGGAACTTGCCCGGCTGCGGCACGTCGGCGGGGAGCGCGCGCTTGACCGCGTCGCGGACCTGGATCCAGCCGCCGGCGACGCCGGGAACGGCGCCCTCGACGAGGATGAGGCCGCGCTCCGGATCCGTGCGCACGACGCGCAGATTCTGCGTGGTCACCCGCTCGACACCGAGATGGCCCGGCATCTTCTTGTTCTTGAAGGTCTTGCCCGGATCCTGGCGGCCACCGGTCGAACCGATCGAGCGGTGGGAGATCGACACGCCGTGGGTGGCGCGCAGACCGCCGAAGTTCCAGCGCTTCATGCCGCCGGCGAAGCCCTTACCCGTGGTCGTGCCCGTCACGTCGACGAACTGGCCCGGGATGAAGTGGTCGGCGGTGATCTCGGCGCCGACCGGGATCAGCGCGTCCTCGGACACGCGGAACTCGGCGAGCTTCTGCTTCGGCTCGACCTTGGCGACGGCGAAGCGGCCGCGCTCGGCAGCCGAGACGTTCTTCACCTTGGCCTTGCCGACGCCGACCTGCAGCGCGACGTAGCCGTCTTTCTCGGTGGTACGGTGTGCCACAACCTGGCACTGATCGATCTGGAGCACGGTGACGGGCACGTGTTCGCCTGCGTCCGTGAAGACGCGGGTCATGCCGACCTTCCGTGCGATGACGCCTGAGCGCATAGGTCTCTCCCTCGCGCGATGAAACAGGAAGCTCTAGGTCCGAGGCGGACTTAGAGCTTGATCTCCACGTCCACGCCCGCGGCGAGGTCGAGCTTCATGAGCGCGTCCACGGTCTGCGGAGTCGGGTCGACGATATCGAGCACCCGCTTATGCGTGCGCATCTCGAACTGCTCGCGGGACTTCTTGTCGATGTGCGGCGAGCGGTTCACGGTGAACTTCTCGATGTGGGTCGGCAGCGGGATCGGGCCACGGATCTGGGCGCCGGTGCGCTTGGCCGTGGAGACGATTTCCTTGGTCGACGCATCGAGGATGCGATGGTCGAACGCCTTGAGGCGGATGCGGATATTCTGACCGTTCATGACCTGATTACCTCGGCGGGAACGTGAAGGGCGGGCGCGAGGGCCCGCCCCTCTTCGTCCCCTGTCGGTAGCTCGTGCCGGATGGCTTAGTCGTTGATGGCGGCGACGACGCCGGCACCGACGGTTCGGCCGCCTTCACGGAT
>NZ_BPQV01000016.1 GCF_022179465.1 Methylobacterium organophilum | reverse complement strand
CCGCGATCTCGGCCGACACCTTCGTCTACTTCCGGCAGTCGGGCTCAAACATCGCGAGCTCGAACATGGGCCCGGCCAACGTCCAGAGCGGGACGACCGGGCTCAACATCACCGGCTCCGGCTTCGTCCCGCAGCGCTGACGAGACATCTCAGGCCGAGGAGGTCGCTATGATCGAGCTGAACGAAGCCCCGGCGCCGCAGCAGGCGCCCGTTGCGGCGCCGGCCCAACCCCGGGATGCCGCCTGGCGCGACTACCAGTCTCGCCTCCATCTCGCGGTCTGCCTCGGACAGGCCTCGCTTGCCGACATCCGCTCCATCATCGAGCAGGGCGGCACCGTAGACGAACTCGTGCAGCACCTCGGGACCTTCGAGGTTGCCGTGCATCACATGGCCGCCGCGGCGCAAGGGCTCGGCGCGGTCAGCTCCAGCGCGGGAGTCGCCTGATGTCGCTCGGTCGCCTTCGCTTCGATGAAATCATGTCCGATGCGGACATTGCGCGCGCGCTGACGCAGGCGCTCCACGGCATGCCGCGGGGCTTCGCCGGGGCACCGGGCACCGGTCTGCCCGAGCAGCCGCAGCAGCCCCTCAGCGTCCAGCCCGTGAAGCCCGACAGCTCGCCGGGGATCCCGGTGGCAGGCTCGCCCGCGGCGACCGCATTCCCGCAAGGGCTTCCGATCGAAGGGGCCGGTGATCCCGCTCAGGTCGGCGGCCCTGCCTTCACCTTCGGGGCTCGCCCCATGCCGCAGGTGCCGGGGGCAGCGATGCCGGCGCCGCAGCCGCCCGCCCGGCCGAGCGCGGCGGATCTCGTTGCGGCGGCGCCCCGCCCCCTGTCCTTCGGACCGTCGCCGATCGCTCCGCGCCCCGCGAGCGATGGCGCGATGACGGTCCCTCTTCCGCCGCAGCGCCCGGGCGATCTCGCCTCGCGGGCCGATCTGCCGGCGGAAGGCGCCCGCCCCATCATGGCACAGGGCGGGGTTCCGGGTGCCGAGGAGCCGTCTCTCTTCGATCGCTTCATGACCGGACTCAAGAACGACGACGGCCTGCTCCTGAACCTCGGCATCGGCCTGATGACGCAGAAGGGATTCGGCAACGGGCTCGCGGCGGGCCTCTCCTCCTATCAGGCTGGCGAGGGCCGGCGGGCGGCGAGCAAGCTAGCGCAGGCCGAGTTCGCCCTCAAGACGCGCAAGCTCGCGCAAGAGCAGGGCGCCACCAACGCCACGCGCTCCTGGTTGCTCGGCAAGGGTTACGATGCGGTCGACGTTGACGGCGCCATCGCCGCCTCGCTGGCCGGGCGCAGCGAGGCGCTGACCAACCTCCTGCAGCGGGCCGCGCCGAAGCCGGCCGACGCCCCGAGCGGCTACACGATCGATCCAAGGACCGGCCGCGCGTCCTTCATCCCGGGCGGCCCGCAGGATCCGGCGACCATCTCGGCGCAGTCCGCGGCCAAGGGCGACGATAGCTTCACCCTGTCCCCGGGGCAGACACGCTACTCGGGTGACACGGGCCAAGCCATCGCCTCGGCGCCGGACAAGAAGCCCGAGAACTTCGACGTGGAGAGCAAGCTGCGCGGCGAGTTCTCCAAACAGCTCGGGACCTTCCAGGACGTGCACGACGGCTACGGCCGGGTGATCGCTGCCACCGAGCAGCGTGCGTCGAACCCGAAGGGCGTCTCGCCCGCCTCCGACATCGGCCTGATCTTCGGCTACATGAAGATGCTCGACCCGGGCAGCGTGGTCCGGGAGGGCGAGTACGCCACCGCACAGAACGCCGCCGGCCTGCCCGAGCGGGTGCGCAACGCCTACAACAAGGCGCTGAACGGCGAATTCCTGACACCCGAGCAGCGGCAGGACTTCGTCGAGCAGGCGGACCGGCTCTACGGCAAGGCCCGCTCCGGCGCCGAGGGCGTCGCCGAGCGATATCGGGGACTGGCCGGGGCCTATGGGGTCAATCCGGAGCGCTCGGCCTTCCTGCCGCCCGCCTTCAAGCCGCCCGTGGTCGGGCCGAGCCGTACCGCGCCGGCCCCGACCCTCGGGGACATCGAAACCGAGATGAAGCGCCGGGGGCTGAATCGATGAGCGCAGGTCTCTCCAGCCTCTCCGACGACGAGTTGCGCCGCCTCTATCGCGAGACGGCCGTGCAGCCGCCTGCGCCGGCCCCGGCCGCGCCCACGACCAGCCTGCGCGACATCTCCGACGACGAGCTGCTGAAGCGGCACAGGGCGCTCTTGCGGGTGGCCGACACACCCGCGACCAGCTTCGGCGACTACGTGACGGCCACGTCCGGCGGCATCATCGAGGGTGTTCCGATCGCCGGCCCCTACATCCGCAGCGGCCTCGACCGCGCTGCAGCCTATGGGCGCTCGCTCCGCACGGGGAAGAGCTATGCGGACGAGCTGTCGGGGATCCAGGCGCACAACGCGCAGCTCAAGGCAGAACACCCCTACATCGACACGGGGTCGCAGATCGCCGGCAGCGTCGCAGGCACACTCCCGCTGGTGATCGCCGCCCCAGCGGCCTTCGGCGCGGGCGCGGCGGCCCTGCCGGCGCGGATGGGGCTCTCGGCTCTCTCCGGCGGAGCGATCGGCGGCGCGGACGCGGGTGTGCGCAGCGATTGGGATCTGCGCGAGATTGAAAAGGGCACCGCCCTCGGCGGCGCATTCGGAGCCGGTGCCCCGGCCGTCGGCGCGCTGGCTGGCGCCGGCATCCGCAAGGCGGCCGAGGCGGTCGCCAGCCGTGCCGCCCCGGCGCCGGCGGGCATCGGGCGCAGCGCCTTGGCGAAGCTCGCCGAGGACTTCCGGAACGCGGGCGGCCCCGAGCCCGTGCGGGCGCGGCTGGCGGAACTCGGGCCGGGCGCGATGCTGCTCGATGCCTCGCCCGCCTTCGAGGGTCGCGCCCAGGGCCTCGCCGTGCTGCACGACACCCGCGAGGCCGTCACCCGTCCGATCGTCGAGCGCGCCCGGGATGCCAACGCCCGGCTTGCCTCGGACGTGAACGGGAATCTCGGCCCGAGCGTCGAGCCGGCGGCCTTTCATGATGCGATCGACCGCTCCTACGCCCAGGCCGTGCCGCCGATGTACGGCGAGGCGCTGCGCAGCACCGCACCCGTCGACACGTCCGACGTGCTCGCTGCGATCGGGCGGCTGGGAGAAACCGAGAAGGGCGGCGCATCCTCGGCCCTTCGCCGGGCCTGGAACCTCCTCCACACCGAGGCGGAGGTGCCGGGTGTCGGGCGGGCCCAGGTTCCCGACCGCCGGCCGGAGGCCCTGCACAACGCCAAGGAAGCTCTCGACGCGATGATCGCCACCGTCCGCGCCCAGCAGGGCAGCGCGGCCCGTAGCGAGCTTCGCGCCCTCACGGCGGTGCGTCGTGGCCTGAACGACGCCCTCGAAGCCCATGTGCCGGGCTACCGCGAGGCGAACCGCACGGCGCAAGGCTTCTTCCAGCAACGGGAGGCCTTCGACCGTGGGCAGACCCTGCTCAACAGCGGGCGGGAATCGGTGCGGCCCGGCCTTCTCGCGCAAGAGACGGAGGCGATGGCGCCGGCCGTGGCGGACGCACAGCGGCAGGGCCTGCGCGCGGAGGTCGATCGACTGGTCGGCACCACGGCCAACGATCGCACGGCGCTCGCCAAGGCGGTGAAGGGCGAAGGCGACTGGAACCGGGCCCGGCTCGCCACCGTGTTCGGCGAGGACCCGGCGCAGGCCCTCGTCGGCGCCGTGGAGCGCGAAGGGGCGTTCGACGCCTCGCACCGCCGGATCGTCGAGAACTCCATGACCGAGCTGCGAAAGCGCGCCGCCGACGACGTGGCCGTGCGCAGCCTGAACGGGCAGCCCGCAGACATCGTGCCGGGTGTGGCCGGCGCCGTGGGCGGGCCGATGGCGGGGGCGACCGCGCTCCTGACGAAGCTCGGGCTCGGCGGCGCGAAGCTCGCGGCGAACGCGGCCGGTCGGGAAGCGGACCTCGCCCGCAACCGCCAGCTCGCCCGCGCGATCACCATGGGCCAGGGAGACACGCTCGAGCAGTTGCTCGCCGCCATCACCGGCCGCGCGGCATCCGAGCGCATCGCGGGGCAACTCGGGCACGGGGCCTCGCTGGGGGCGAACGCCTCGACCCGGGCGCAGTCCGAGCGCGTCCGGCCTCAGGTTCGCCCGTTCGGCTTCCGGTGACCGGACCAGGCCGCAACCGCGCATACGGCGAAGAAGACCAGCAGGACTCCCCAAACCCCGGCATGCCCTGTCCGTTCGAGCAACCAGTCGTGAAGTTGGGGAACCGTCGCCTCCAGGCCCCAGCCGAACACCGTCATGGCGGCGGTGAAGACGAGAAGGGTCAGGCCGATTTCGAGCCAGCGGGGCATGGTGTGAGGATGGGGCGGGGGACGCCCGGAAGCAACGGGGGCGCAGCGGACGACTGATGGCCGGCCTTCTCTCGGATCGCATCATCGGCGCGGAACTCTGCGCCCCCCCCACGCACGGTGTTAAGGCTGCCGCACAGGTTAGAAACCCAACCTTCTCCGAAGCCAGCCGTCGCGACCAACGAGGTCGTTGCTGTCGCTCGGCCCATAGATGACGTCATTCCGCATGTTGTTGAGAGCCCGCATGATCTCCCCATTCGGGCCGAAGCATCCGCCCGGGTTGCCGATGCCTTGACGACAGCGCGTGACTTCCACAGTCGCCCACGCTGCTGCCATACATCGAGGCTCTCCGCCGCAAGCTTGATAAAGTCCTGCAACGACCCATCCGTCGTTTGGCATAGTACCCGAGCCCGGGAGGACTTGGGCAGAAGCGGGGCCAGCGAACGACAGGCCCGACACAACCGCAAAGAAGAAGGCGGATGCGAGTTTGTGCGTAGTAGTCATAGCTTGTCTCCTAAGCATCTGGTGATTGTGGCCGTCGGGAGCCGATTTGCTCGGCCTCCCGGCACGCAGGTCACCACGCCCACCAAGACAGGTCCTGAGACACCGCTGATATTGGTCTGAAATTTTCTGATTTCACGATGAAAGCGAGGCTTAACACTTCAGCTTATGCCGCCCCCAAATCCCACCTCATCGTGGGTGCCAGCCGGCTGGCCTCTCCGCTTTCCTAGCAAAGATTACAAGCAGGCTGCCGGCATCAGAACCCCACGAGATAGAGGGCGATCAGGCCCGCTGCGGTGACGACGTTGCCGCGCCCGGCTTCATGACCGGCGCGGACCGGCAAGGCGCGGGTCCAGCGGCGCATCCGGCCGAGGCCCCGCGCGACGGCGGGCAGGCCGAGGGCGAGGGCGGCGCGCATGGTGATCCGGGTCTTCAACGGGTGTGCTCCTGCTGGGTGTCGTGTTCGAGGTCGCGGTCGCCCCCGCGGAAGTAGACGACCTGAGAGGGGCACCCCTCAGGCGCGCCGAGAGACGGCTCCTCGTCGCCGCCACCCTCGAGATCGGCCTCGCCGTCCATGTCATCGAGGATGGCGATGAGGTGGTCGGCGGTGTCGAGGGCAGACTGCGCTGCCTCCTCGATTCTGTCGCGGAGAGTGCGGCTCTGCAGCGGCGTCGGAGCCGGAGGCGCGGGCCGCCGAGGGGTGAACGGGATCACGTCAGCCATTTCGGGCGATCCTCACGGCCTCGGCGTGGAGGTCGGCGGCGAAGGCCTGCATCTCGCTGGGCTCGTCGCTTTCGGCCACGGACTGGGCGAGGATCCCGAGCTTGTGCGCCGCGTCGAAGCGGTCCGCCGGCACGCGCTGGCGGGCCTCCTGCTGGATCTGCCGGGCGATCTGGCCGCAGAGCGTGTCGACGAAGTCCGCGAGGTGTCCGGCCGCATTGTAGCCGGCGCCGAAATGCCCGCCGTCCGAGCATCGGGGCTGGCAGGTGGCCGCCGTCGCCACCTCGCCGAGAAGCACCGCCACGCCGTGAAGAAATGCCAGCGTCTGCAGGCTCTGAGCCCCGATATCGAAGCTGGCCGCGATGGCGGGCGCGAACCGGGAGGCAAGCGAGCCCGAACCGGCCGGTGCATCGGTCTCCGTCAGCGCGGCGTTGATGTCGAAGGCGAGCTTCCCGTCGGTCGCATAGTCCTCGCGGCTCCGGCGTATCCCCTCGAGCTCGACGTGCTCGATCCAGGCCAGCGCCAGGGCCTTCGCCGGGACATTGTCCCTGGTCGCGGGGAGCGCTTCGGCTGCTCGGAGCAGCCTGAGGCGACGCTCATCCGCGCGCCGCCAGGCAGCCTCTGTCTCGGGCGTATCCTGGCCGGCGGTGGCCCGCGTGGTGGCGGTCCACTCGCCGCTCCACTCCGCCATGATGGCCTCAAGCATCGCCGCGCCCGGGCTCGGCGCCGGTGGCGGGTCGGCGGCCGGGGCGGTCTCGCGCCCGCGCCGGATGACGCGCGCGGCAGAGGCCCGGAGGCGGTCGGCGCGCTCCTTGAGCGTCACCCGGTCGGGGTTGCGACGGACGATATGCGAAAGGTTGAGCGAGGGCATGGGACGGCCTCCGGAATCGGGGATCAGGGCGAGGCGCGGCGAGATGGGCACCGCGCGGTGGCGGCGGGTCAGAGCAGGGGCGAGCGGGCGATGAGGTCGAGCACCGGTTCGCTGGTCGGTGGCGGGGCGACGAGCGGCGCGCCTTGATCCCGCGCGAATTCAGCGGCGAAGCGGGCGAGCGCCTGGCAGCCCGCGGCGGTGAGCGGAACCGTCGTCAGCAGCACGTCCTCGATGTGGGCCCACAGCGCCGCGTGAGCCTCGTCCGTCGGTCGTTGGGACGGGTCGTCGGCGGCCTTGTCGCCACTGACCGCGAGCAGCCGGTCGTGCACCTGGACGAGGCGTCGCGCCTCTTCGATCACGGCGAAGATCGGATCCGGCCGGAGCTCGATGGCGCGCGGGGCGATGTCGGTGACTGTGTGCGGGAGCGACGATCCCCCGGGTTTCGCCTCCGGCCCCGGCGCACGCAGCGCACGGTGAACCCGAAGGTGCTGGGCGAACTTCTCGCGGGTGGCGGCCATCCGCTCCCGCAGGGAGGGCTTGCCGGGCTCGCGCGAGGCGAGGCGCTTCAGGGGATTGCGCATGGTGGGATCTCCAGAGAGGGGACCCGCGGGCGTGGCCGGCCCGCGGCGTTGCGGGACCGGCTCAGAGCCAGGTGGCGAGGCCGACGGCGAAGGTGCCCCCGGCGATCAGGGCGAGGCAGGCCAGCAGCTCGCCGGCCGAGGCGGCGGCGCGGCCGAAGCGCTGGAAGGCCGGCGCCGGCGCGGGGCCCGCCTCGATCACGGGGCGCGCGGGCGGGGTCGGGTCGACCGCCACCGAAACCAGCCGGCCGGACGGCAGGGCGACCGGGATGCGCTGCGGGCCGTCGCAGCCCAGCAGCAGCGTCAGCTCGGCCTCGCGGGCCTCCGCCAGGCGGTAGGGCAAGCCGATCAGTTCGGCGTTGCCGGCCTCCTCCTCGAGCCACCAGCGCAGGTGCTTGAGCAGGGCGAAGGCACCGGCACGGGTGGCGCAGGGCGTGGAGAGCAGCAGGTCGAGGGCGTCGCCGTAGACCTCCTCGGCGGCCCGCCGCTGCTCGCCGGGCAGCGCCGCCTGGACGATGGACCATCCCTCGTCGTGGGCGTCGATCGCCTGCAGGATGCGGTCGGCGAAGTAGGGGACACGCTCGGCCGAGGCGGGCGCCCGGGCGGCGAAGTTCGGGATCAGGGCATAGGACATCATTCGGGCTCCTGAGAGGGCTCGTGGAAGGCTTCGGGTGGTGATGGGGTGGAGGTCGTCCGGCGCCGTCAGCGCTTCGTGGCGGTCAGGGGCAGGCGATCAGTGAGCGGAGAGGAGACGGGCTTCCTTGGCGGCCTTCCAGGCGCCCTTGAGCGCGGAGGCCATGGCAGCGGCCCAGGTGGCGCCGGTGACGGACTGGTTGAGCTTCGCGATGCGGACCGCGGCGGCCATGATGGCGGAGCGGTCGAACTTGCCGGCGACGACCAGCGGGCGCTGGGCGCGGTCGCGGCGGATGCTCTGGAAGGCGGCGTTCGCGAACGCCTCGCGGCGCAGGTGGACGCGGCGGGCGGCGGCATCGGCAGCCGGGTCGCGGCGCATGTCGCGGAGGGCGGCGTTCCAGGAGAGGGTGCGGGTGGAGGACATGGTGGGCCGATCCATTGACCGAAAGTACCGTTGTGATACTTATGGATCATTCCCTGGCATCTGTCAACCCTTTTAGGTCACTGTGAGCCAAAAAGATCAAAATGCGGTATCGGGACGGCAAATCGCAGCCGCTCGAACCCTCCTCGGGCTTGGTCAGGCAGAGCTTGCATCCGCCGCATCGATCTCTGTCCCAACTCTGAAGAGAATGGAGGCCTCTGAGGGGCCAGCCACCGGCATGCCCAACAACGTGCGGGCCGTAATCGCTGCTCTAGAAAACGCCGGCCTGGAGTTCATCCCCGAGAACGGAGGGGGCGCGGGCATCCGCTTCCGCAACCGGGCCGACGGGACGCGGGGCGAGCATTGATAGATGTTCTCAGAAGCGACCAAGGCAGCGCGTAGGTCCTAGGCCGTTGCCGCGCCGCTGCCGAACCGCCTAAGCTCGCCTCGGCTTGGGGGAGCAGGGCATGGCCATCAGCATTCGCCATTACGTCTTCGAGGAAGGCGGCGCCCTAAAACTCGTCCCTCTGCGCGTCGCGGATGCGCTCCGCGGCCATGACGACGCGATCCCCGAGTTTGCCGGCACCACGCAGCGGGTCGCTCAGGTCGTGCTTGAGAACGAGGCAGGCAAGCCGGTTCGCATCCTTGATGCGCGCGGCCTCATCTGGAAGTTCGATGATGCCGGCCTTTTGCAGGTCGACGATGTCACCGGGCTTCCGCTCTACGACAGACTCGCCGAGAATCCGCGCGGCAAGGTGGTCGACTTGCGGCCGAACATCGAGCGTCAGAAGTGGCGCAGGCGGAACACCTGGAACGTCACCGCCGAAGACCTCGACCGGATCACCGCTGCCGTCTGGCCATGGCGAAAGGGTCAGGAAGCGGGGGCAGTCCAGGCGGTCAAAGGCAAGGTTCCGAAAGAGCCCCCGCTCACCCGGGATGCGCGCGATCTCCTGGTCAAGATCGAGGTCAACCTCGGCAAATTCGGCAACGAGATTGAGAACCTGAGCGAGCCTGCGTTGAAGGGGTTGGCGTTCGCCCTTCGGCAGCAGGGCCGGATCTACCGGTCGGAGCAGGGCTGCTACGAGGGACTGGCGGCGTTGGTCGAACACGAGCGGGAGCTCAAGGCGCGTCGTCGTACCGGCCGTGGCGACTGGTTCGCCAGGCTGACGGTTTGGCACGTCAGCGAAGATCGCAACGCGGAGAGAGAGGTCGATTCAATCGAGGAACGGTTCAGCAGCCGGACTGCCGCGACCGAAGCGGCGCGGCGCCTGCTGGCCCAGAACGCCCACCGGTTCGACCTGCATTTTCGGGTCGAGGTGGAGGTTGTGTCGGAGCTGGAGTGCGAGCCCGTCGAGACGGAGAAGAGCGGCACCAGAGAGTAGTCTGCTGGTTTATCCTTGGCGCGCCGGTGATCCGTGGCTGACGAACAGCCCGCCCAGCGCTTCGAGCGCTACCTGAAGGCGGCGGATCCCGGGCTGCCGGAGCGCTATCGCAATCCGGGGCGCCCACGACCTCAACCCGCACCGTTTCTCTTCCGGGCCGTTCGGCGGACGATGAAACTCATCAATGCTCAGTCGGCCGGGCTTTTAGAATTTCTCCGAAGATATATCCAATTTCGATGAGTATTTTTCTCAGCGGCTCTGCAAGCCATGCATAATTTTCATTTTGCGACACACTTCTTAGCTCGATCACCAAATCATGCAGATCAAGCAATGCCTGCTCTAATTCATCATCTATGAGAAATTTTGAGGGCAAGGCCATCTGCCTCGACTCGATTTCGCATTAGGGAATGCTGACGGATGTGCTTTGATCAGTCCACGAATTGCAGGTTGTAATGAGGCGTCGTTTTACTAACCGGGATTTCCTGACGCCGATTGATCTCCTGATCGTCATGCTCGACGTGATCGCGCACGCTCGGCCGGCTGGTGGGGTGGCTGCCGTGACGATTCACGCCCAGGCGGTCGGCAACTCCGCGACCTGCGTCGTGTAGCGCGACGAGCGCATCTCGAACTTCGTCGACCAGTCCGTGCGAGCGCGCTCCAGCCCGGCTCGGGCCGGCACGACGGTGCCGCGGCCCCAGCGTGCGTTGCAGGCGTCCAGCGCCGCCATCAGCGGGCCGGAGCGATCGCGGTCGAGTCGGCCGATCAGTGCTCGCGGTGCGGCCTCCAGCGGCACGAGATCCGTCGCCAGCACCCCGGCCTTCGCGTAGCGCCAGGGCGACACGCCTTGCGGCTGCCAGGTGCGGGCCACGCCGAGCTGCGCAGCCTTGATCAGAGACAGGCTGTCGTTCGTCGCCTCCGGCAGCCCGACGACGGTTTGAATCGAGCGCTGCGGCTCGCCGCGGTCATGCTCGCTCGTATGGTAGAAGACCGTGACGTGGTTGGTCGCCAGTCCTTCGCGCCGCAGCTTCTCGCCGAGCCGGGCCGCGTGGGCGGCGATCGCCTGCTCCAACATGCCCTGCTCGGTCACCCGGCCGGCAAAGGAGCGGGTCACCGCGCAGCCCTTGCGCCGGGCCGGCACCAGGTCGAGCCCGATGCAGGAGACGCCGCGGAGCTCGAAGATCATGCGCTCGCCCACCACCGTGAGGGCCTTGCGCACAGGGCGCGGGTCGATGTCGCGCAGGTCTGCCACGCTATCGATGCCGAGCGCCTCGAGCTTGGCGAGCGAGGCCCGGCCGATTCCCCATAGCGCGCCGACATGGATGCGCGGCAGCCAGTGGTCGTAGGCTGTGGGATCGGTCAGGTCGCAGACGCCGCCGAGTTCCGGGACGCTCTTGGCGATGTGGTTGGCGAGCTTGGCGAGCGTCTTGGTCGGGCCGATGCCGATGCAGGTCGGGATCCCGGTCCAGGCGCGCACCGTCGCTCGGACATCGAGGGCGAGCGTGATGCGGTCGCGCCGGGTGAAGCCGGTCAGGTCGAGGAAGCTCTCGTCGATCGAGTAGACCTCCACGTCGGGCGTCGCGTCGCGATAGATCGCGTTCAGCCGCGCGCTCATGTCCCCGTAGAGGGTGTAGTTCGAGGAGAAGACCCGCACGCCTTGCGTCTGGCAGAGCTGGCGGATCATGAAAAACGGCGCGCCCATCTTGATGCCGAGCGCCTTGGCCTCGGCCGTGCGGGCAATGGCGCATCCATCGTTGTTGCTGAGCACGATCAGCGGCACGGCCGAAAGCCGCGGGTCGAACACGCGCTCGCAGGAGCAATAGAAGCTGTTACCGTCGATCAGGGCGATGGCCCGGCCGCCGCCGATCCGATCGCGCAGGCGTGCCGCCGGGTCGCTCACCGGCCGATCCCGGCCCGGGCGATGTGCCAGCGGATCGTGAAGCGGACCACGCCCCAGATCTCGGCGAAGCCGTCCTCGTCCAGGACGAAGACCGGCATGGCGTCGTTGTCGAAGGCAAGCCGCGGGCGGCCGTGCTCGACGAGGTAGCGCTTGCAGGAGAGCTGGCCCTCGACCACGGCCACGACGACGCTGTCATGCGCGGCAGTCAGGCTGCGGTCGACGCAGGCGAGGTCGCGATCGTGGATGCCGGCCCCGCGCATGCTGTCGCCGCGGATCTGCATCAGAAAGGTGGCCGGCGGGTTCGGCACGAGCCAGCGCGGCAGCTCCAGGACGCCTTCGAGGAAGTCGTCGGCCGGGCTCGGAAAGCCCGCGCATAGCGCGGGCCCGACGAGGGGCACGCGCACCGTACCGTCACCCGCCGACGGCAGCTCGTCGACATGTCTGATTCCCGCAGCCCATGAGCCTGCCACCCGCTGTCACCCGTGCTCCGGCCGGCCCGCGCGGACGTAGCCCTGCGAGACGGCCCTGCGCATCTCGGCGAGGTCCTGCTCGACCCGCAGCAGATCCTCGATGGCGAAGGCGAGCGCCCGCTTCGTGTCTCCCTCCGCGGCTTCGAGATAGGCGATGGCTGCCACCTCGGCCTCGCTCATGGCAGCAACGGTCTGGATCTGCGACGCGGTCGCCATGGCTGCCTCCGTCCCGGAAATTGAGAACGAAAGAAGAACAAAACCATCGGTCGCATCCGGTCAAGGCACGATCCGGCGCCCGTCGAAGATCGGGGGAAGCGGGGAGGAATCAGTCGACGGGGCTTGACGGGGTAGCGTGACGCTGGGGCGTCAAGAGGCTGGATTCGCCGGAAAATATGCAGCCCTAGTCGGACAGTTCTGACGGCTCGAACCCTGTGCTCGTTCGGGCATAGGCGCTTACCGCCCGCCCCGGCTACCATCCCGACCGATCCGCCGCTTATCAGGGCATGCAATTGTCCGTTAAGAAGCCTGGGCGACGATGGGGTGCACATTGACACTGGCAGGCTGCTGCGCTGGCTCAACGATGGCTGTCCGCAGCTTGGTGTAGCAGGAGCTGACGATGCGCAGTGAGCGCCCGAGGGAGCGCGCGGGCGGCGTCGCCGAAGCAGAGGCGCACCGCCGTCGCGGCCCGGTGTTCGTGCCGCTCGCGTACCGGATAGAAGATGCAGCGGCGGCCATCGGCATCAGCCGCTCGACATTGTTCGAGTACATCAAGGACGGCCGGATCCCCTCGCGGAAGATCGGCAGCAGCACGGTCATCCGTCACTGCGACCTGGAGGCCTTCCTCGACTCCGCCCCGTTCTCGGCCGCCACGAAGGTCGCCCAGAGATCCATGAGCTGACGGCGCTTCTCCAACGCATCGCCGCGGCGGTGGCCGATGAGTACGACGCTGCGCAGGAGCGTGGTGAGGTCGCCGGTCATGGGGGCGGTCGCAACTTCAAGGTTCCCGAGGGGAACGTTGAAGCGACAGTTGCCGACCTCGGCCTCACCCGAAAAGCCATTCACGAGGCCCGCCAGATCCGCGACGCCGAGCGCGCCGATCCCGGCATCGTGCGCAGGACGCTGGATCAGCGTCTGGATCAGCGGACCGAGCCTTCGAAAACCGCGCTCCGCCAAGCCATCGTTCACGTAGCTCAGCACGGCTACCGCCCCCCTTGAGGGTGCCTCGCCAAGATAGTAGCTGTGCCGCGATGTGCGCGGGGGCATGCTTCTAAGGAAATATTTATATAGCGCGCCTACCTGTATTATTAGGCAGATGGAAATTCTTCCGATGCGGCTTCGGCAAGTTGAGCTTTTAGAAGTTTTTCTAGGTAGGAGGCGAGTTCGCCAAAGTCAAAGTGGCCAGCTTCCCACGCCTGATCAGCGGCTTTTAGTGCGGCATAGTAGGGTTTCCTGTCTTCTCTAATCCGTTCAGGGACTATTTTTCTGCCTGGAAGAAGAGCTCCATACTTCATGCATATCAAATAATAGCATGCTGCACGAGCCGTTCTGCCATTCCCCTCCACAAAGGGGTGTATCCAGTTTAAGCGCCACAGAACGTAAGCCGGCAGAAGCGTTGGATGATCGCTGAGCGTCCAATTCTCGTGAACCAGCGAGAACATCTGGTCCATCATGTTTGATACTTTACAAAAATGCGGAGGCACGTGATCGCCTACATAAATAGGCTGCTCTCTATATCGCCCTCCGAACTGAGCAATATTTGACACCGCCACATGATTGAGCGACCAGAGAGTGTATTTGTCGAAGGACTCAATACCTTTCTCAAGCCCTATTTCTATACAATTAGTCAAAAGATCATATTGCCGTAGCAGGTTTTGCTCTTGGACGCGCTTAAATAGTTCTTTGTTATCTTTTTCCCTAACAGACATAATTTATCCTCAAATAAATAAAGCCCGCTTTCGCGGGCTTTCAGAATTCTAGGCTCTCAGCCTGATGTGCTTGGAAGCCTCTCTCACGCTCTCTTTGGTGATGTCTTCCGCACCCATTGCATTACCAAATGCAAAACTTATGCGCTGCTCTTGGAGTTGAGCCTCCGTGACCGGACGCTCACGCGCACGATCAAGCATGCCCACCAACTCCGGGTCGGGTCGCAGCACGCTTAGAAACTGCTTCCGATCCGCCATAACGATTCCCTCCGCGCCCCCAGGTTCGCGACCATACTTCGGCAATGAACGGCGACAAGCGCCGTTCCCGAGCGCCTTTCATATTCCACAGCTTGTGCGGTTGTAAAACCACGCTTTGGGCATACGAGAGTCGCACGCCTCGCGCCGCTGCCAATAGCCCTTCCATGCGCGGCTGACAGGCGACACTATCGCCAGCGAGGACGAGCAAGTTGCCGAGGCGTGGCGGCCGGATAGCCCAAGCGGGTCGCCACCATAGAGACGGGCTCAGCGACGCGGGCCGGCGCGCCTGATCGGACCACAGATTCCTGAGGCGCGCCAACGCACTATGTGAGCCGCGAGCGGCCGCAGGCCGCCTATCTCGTGGAGCTCCGAATGCCCGCCACCGTGTCGAACTGGCTTCCCCTAGAGACCGCGCCCCGCGACCGCCCGGTGGATCTGCGGCTGGAGCGCTGGGTGGACGCCGGCGAGCGCTTGGCGACCAGCATCGCCCGCGGCGCCTCGTGGATCGATCGCACCAGCGTGCGCCACCCCGCCCCGCACTGGAGCCGCGTGCCGGCCGGATGGCGGGTGACGGGCTGGCAGCCCTGCTCGGACCCGGAGGCCCGCCGCCTCGCGGACAATCGCCGGGGCGGACCGAGCGTGGCGATGCGAGCGGGCGCGGATCTGTCCCGCAAAGGGCTTAGAAGCGTAGATATTCCAAGTTGAGAGGCCGCAGCAGTCTATATTTAGCGCGCTGCCGCGTATAGAAATGATGCGTTCAGCAATGATTTTAAGAGAAGGGACATGAACATGACGTGCATCATCGCAGAATATGCGGTTCCGGAGCGGATCACATCGCAGATGGGTGGACGTGCGGTCATCTCGCGGCCTTTCCCCACACACGCCGAGGCCGTCGCGGAGGTGCATCGCCTGCTGAACGACGACACCGATAACTGGAAGGTCAGGGGTTACAACGAGGAGAAGGACTACTATTGGGCGCGCAACGAGAGTCCGGTGAGCCGAACGCGCGTGCTTCGCGTCGAGAAATATTGACCCGGTTGGGCGAGGGGCACAGCGCCGCCTCGCTCACCTCCCGATCCGGTTCCGACGGAGCCAAGCGCCATGGTGAAGAGACAGAGGGCCGGGGACGCGCTCCTCGGCGCCGCCCGCATCAGGGCGGAGGAACAGGGCGCCCCCTCCGGGATCGCCGATCGGTTCGAGGCGCGCGCCCGGGAAGCCCTGCCGCCGCAGCGGCCCCGCACGGTCGGCGGCGAGCTGCTGCCGGACGAGGACTTCGCGACCCAGACCTTGCCGGCGCTGCTCGACACGCTGGCGAATCCGGATGCCGTCGCGGCCGATGCCAGCCGGGACCGGCTTGACCTGGCGCATGAAGCCGGGTCGCTCGAGGTGGCGCTCGACACGGCCGACGCGATCCAGGCGGCCGACAGCCTCGAGCGGATGCTGGCCCATCAGCTCGGAACCGCGCACGTCGCGGCTATGAAGGCGGCGATGGTCATGCGCCACCTGCTGGACCATGCCGGGCGCTGCACGGGCTCGGAGCGGCAGGCCACCTGCGCCGAGGCGAACCGCATGGCCGGCACCTTCGCTCGGCTGACGGGATCCTTTCAGGCCGGCATGCAGACCCTTCAGCGCGTGCGCTCGGGCGGCCGGCAGACGGTCGTGGTGCAGTACAACACCGTCGGCGAGGGTGGTCAGGCCGTCATCGGCGGGACCGTAGGGGGCGGGGGCAAGGGCCGGCGAGGGCGAGGGGGGCAGGATGGCTGACGTGGCTGACGAACCCCTTACGCACAGCTGGCGGACGGCGATGGCCTTGGCGCACGCTACGCCCCGGTGCTGCGCCCGTACCCGGAAAGGCTTCTCCTGCGAGGGCCCGGCAATGGCGAACGGCCGGTGCCGGATGCACGGAGGTGCGAGCACGGGGCCGAGAACAGCGGAAGGGCTAGCTCGGTCAAAGCGCTCGACGTGGAAGCACGGGCGGCACTCGGCGCGCTACGTAGCTCTCAAGCGTCTCATCAAGCGGGCGACCCGCGATTTGGAAGAGACGACGAAGCTCAGCGAGCGGATGCTGCGAAACGCGGGGTGGTAGCCAGTGAGCGACGAGAAGCCGAAGAAAGTCGATCCGGCCTATCCGTCCAGTGACGGGCTTTCGAAGGCGGGCGAGATGGCGATGGGGACAATCGGCGCGGCGGCCGGACTCGTCGTGCCGGTCGTTGGCCCTGCGGCAGTGCAGGCGATCCTCAAGAACGCGGTGCGCCTGCCGATGGAGGTGCGCCGAAACAACTGGTTCAACAGCATCGGCGAGGGCCTGCGAGAGTTGCAGGATCGGCTCGACGGGTTCGATCCAAACCACCTCGGCGAGAACGAAGAGTTCGTGAGCATCGTCTTCGAAACGACCCAGATGGCGATGAAGACACACCGGGCCGAGAAGCTGGAGGCCCTGCGCAACGTCGTGCTCAATACCGCTGCCGGCGTGCAGATTGACGACGTGCTGCGAGGTGCCTTCCTGGTCTACGTAGACCGATTCTCCGGCCTGCACCTCAGGGTGCTCAAGATGCTGTCCAATCCGGCCGCCGTCCCGGCCATGGTCGCCAGGGCCGAGAACATGATGATGGGCTCCCTCAGCACCGTCCTCTTCGCAGCGTTGCCGGAAATCGGCGAGAATGAGCGCCTTTTGCGGCGTGTCGTGAAGGACCTTGAGGACGAGGGCCTGACAGATGGCGCAGCCCTGAACACCACGATGAGCGGGGGCGGCCTCTTGGCGAAGCGCTCTACCGCGGAAGGCGATGGATTCCTGCGCTTCATCTCCGAGCCGGCCAGCGGGCCTACCTGACCTCCCGGGCAGCTCGACCGGTGCCATCGAGGACGACGGCGATCTCTGCGGCTTTGCCCGCGGCATGCGCGAGCGATTGGCGCGCCGTCGTGCGGATGAAGGCGGCCGCGTCGGGCTGCACCCGGTCGAGGAGCCGAAGCTTTTCCAGCGAGAGGTTGGCGGGGCAGCAGGTGCATTCGATGCTGGTCGGGCACTCGTCGTGGTGCGGGTGGAGCTGGATGCCCTGCTCGGCCACATAGGCGAGCACATCGGCCGTGCTCCAGGCCCACAGCGGTAGGGCGACCTCGATCCGTGCGGGCAGGATGGATTGCAGGCCCTCGAGCGTGCCGCCACCGTCGCTCCGCCTCTGGCCGAATAGGAGCGCGCACGGGCCGCCGGCTTGCTCGGCATGGGTGATGAGTGGCTGCACGCGGTTGGCGGCACAGCACGTGGTCCAGGGCTGCAGGGGAGGCTCGCGCCAGCCGATGCCCGCAAGGTGCTCGATCGGCACGATGTCGGCCGGCGTGCCCGCCTCCCGCCACTGCTCGGTCATGGGGCGCGCCGGCGCCAGCTCTACGAGCGTGTAGCGGTCGCGATGCCCCCGGACGAACTCCACCATGGCCGGCAGCATGTACCCCGTGTTGACCCACAGCAGCGCCAGCCGGTCGCGCCAGGGCTCGCAGAGGCAGGCGAGCGCTAGGCTGTCCTTGCCGCCGGAGAAGGCCAGGAACACGCGCTGGTGACGCTCGAAGATCCCGGCGAGTGCTGCTCGGGTCTGGTCGATCACGGCTCGCGAACTCCCGGCAGGCCGGACCACGCCATCTGCAGGATGCGCTCCCGGCCGGGCCCGCGGTGCGGGTCGCTGTCGCAGAGGCGGGCCATGAGGTAGTCGAGGGTGTGCGCGCTCCCCATGACGAGCACCCGCAGGGCAAGGTTGCGCATGGCTTTCCGGTAAGCGGCGGCGATCGGCGAGCGGTCCTTGTGCGGCTGGCAGGCGATGAGGAGCCGCAGCAGCCCGGCCTCGATCTCGGCGAGCGTGCCGCCCTGGGAAGGGGCGTAGACCCACATGCCTCTGTCTGACGCGGTGCGGGGCATGGGCGGCTCCTCAGGCTGGTCGGTGAAGGGCGGCGAGACGGCGAGCACGCACCGCCGGTCCAGCGCCACGAGGGCATTCAGGGCGGCCCGCGCCGGCCCCCGAGACTGAAGGGGAGGCTCGCCCCCTATCGTCGATCACGTTCCAGCCTGGGCAGAGCGCCGGGCGTCGCTGGCGATCTGAAGGGCGCGATGCACGACGGCGCCGCACCGGCCGGCGAACTCCTCGCCCTGAGTGATCTGCATGATTTCATCGTACGTATTGCCCGGCCTGTTTTCGATGCAGAGGAAGATGACCGAGCCGTCATCATAATTGGAGCGAAGCACGGTCTTCAGGCCATCCACTTCGTCCCATTCACGAACAATGGAGGAATGCTGTCTGTTGAGGTCGGACATGGGTTTTCCTTTCAGGTTGAGCGGTGGAGACGAGCGAACGAGGCAAGCACCTGCCGGCGGTCGAGGGCCGCAAGCGCGTTGAGCTCGTTCAGGGCTGCGGGGAGGCGGGCAGCATCCTGCTCCGCCTGGCGCAGCTCGGCAGCGAGGCGGTCGCCTCGCGATCCGGTGCAGAGGTGCGTGATGGCCCGGAGGCTGCGCAGACGTGCTAGGCGCTCGGCGTGGTCGAGGTCGGGGGCCCAAGGGCCGAAGCGGTCGGCGGGAGCGATCATCGGTCGAACTCCCAGATCAGGATCCCGGCCGGCTGCCCGGGCTTCTCGCGATGCGTGAGGTGCCCGAGCTGGATCTCCGTCGCCGAGAGGAGGCGGGGCTCGCCGCCGGACGGCAGGACGAGCGCGCCACAGGCGTCGACGCGGACGATTCCGGCGACCGGGTGCACGCCAAAAAGGTGCGGTGCCGTCCAACCCAAGGCCTCCGCCTGTTCCCCGAAAAGGTCGAGGAAGCGCAGGCATCGCGCCAGCACGCGAGCCCACTCGTCGTATCGGTAGCCGGGGCACGGCATCCGATCAGGCGCCATGCGCTCCAGGCCGGCGCGCCACTTTCGCAGACCGTGCTGCGAAACTTTCGCAGCGTCGGATTTGCAGTTTATTGTTTTTTCACAAACACTTGCTGGAATTTTCGCAGCTTTCGCAACTTTCGCAAGGGTGCTGTCGGACCGCTCGGTTTGGGGTGCTTCAGAGCCCCCGCTCTCTCGCGTAAGTATCTGAAAAGAAAGAGAAAAATCTTCTTCTTCTTCTTCACGCACGGGTGGGCGCGAGCCATCGCACGAATTCGCGCCTGCGAAAGCTGCGAAAGCTGCGAAACCTCGATCAACCTCTTGATACCGCTCATGATTTCCTTTCGCAGGCCGTTGCGAAAGTTCCTGCGAAAGTTCCGAGGGCTCCGCCGCGGCGCGTCTGGCGGCCTCCAGCGCCTCGAACGGATCGAAGAGCGAGGGCGTGCTCATCTCAGGCCTCCCCGCCGAGGACACGGTAGGTCTCGCGGTATCGCTTGCCATCGATCTCCTGCGGGCCGGCCGGCTCCAGCCGTCCGAAGCCGACCAAGGCGCCGATGCGGCGGCGCACGGTCTCGGCGTCCGTGCGCAGGTGGCTGGGACCGAGACGCTGGATGAAGCTCGGTGCGATCAGGCCGCCGCCGTATTCCGCGCTCAACCACTCAGCGATCTCGTTCTGCGCGAGGGTTTCCGGGTCGAGGATGGCGTGCCCGGTCAGGCGCAGTGCCTCCGCCAGGTAGAAGTTCCCGACCGCGCAGGCTGCGGCCATGGTCTCGCCGTCGATCCCCTCGTCGGGCTCGCGGCGCACCACGTCGGGATCCTGAAACACGGCCAGGATGCCCGCGATGCGCGCGACGTTCTCGGCCATCTTCAGCGCCGCGGAGCGGATCGGGACCCAGCAGCCGGCCGGGCGACATCCCTCCTCCACCGCCTGAGCGAACCCGCGCCAGACCGTCCAGGCTTCCGACGAGAGGCCGATCACCGGCGGGTCGAGTTCGTTGCGGCATCCGTCCCTCAGGGGCAGAGGGGCGTTGAGCAGCTTGCGGCACTGCCTGTGAAAGGCCCGCAGGCGCTCGTCGTTCTCGGGATCGGTGGGCCGGATCGTCCGCTGGCCGATCGTGCTCTCGGGCATGGTGACGAGGAAGCGGCCGACGAAGCCCTGATCCTTCGCCAGTTCGTCACCGAGCAGGGCCGCGGCGATCTGCGGCTGGGCGGCGAGGCTGATGCCGACGCGGCGCCCCGCCAAGAACAGCGTCTCCTTCGCCCGGATCCGCTGTGCGGAGCCGGTATCCCAGAGCTCGGACAGGCCGGTGACGGTGCGGGTCTTGGTCTCGGCCGTCATGCCGTGGCCGCCTAGGAACTGACCGCCTTCGCTGGTGAAGATGCCCAGGCTCGCGCGGCCCTGGGAGAGCACGTTCAGCAGCCCTTCGAGATTCGGTTCCTTCGCGCGGATCACCGGCAGCAACGGGGTCTGCGGCTCGTGCAGGTCCTTGAGCATCTGGAATCGTTCGGCATGGGAGACCTTGTTGTTGCGCTCGATCTTGCGGCGCTCCGCCTCGTAGGCCGCATGGGCGGCCCGGTAGGTCCGGGCCTCCTCCTCGTGCTGCGCCCGCATCTCGGCCTCGTGGCGGGAGACCGCGGAGAGGGCGAGGTCGTCGCAGGCGCTCTTGCGCTCGCCGGAGACGGCCACCGCGAGCATGAACAGGGACAGCGGCCGCGGGCTGGGCAGGCTCGCCACCCCCACGTTCGCGAGGCCCTGGACGCACAGCATCGACGCGCTGAGCACCGAATGGGCGCAGAGCGATCGGGGGGCCTGCACGTGCTGTTCGAGGGCAGCCACCGCGTCCCGCATCAGCGTCGGCAGGCGCTCGACGGGGAAGACGGGGGCCGCGCTCATCGCCGGGGCGATGTCCAGGCGGTCGCGCTCGACCGGCAACGGAATCGGCTGGACGGCCTGCCGCTGCTTGTCGGGGGCGGAGTAGGTCTCGCGCCGTGCCCGGATGAAGCGGTCTTTCTCGATCGTTTGCGTCGACCGCATCAGACGGCACCTCCCATCATGAGGGCGTCGTTGAAGTCTTTCGCGCCCTCCGGTGGATAGAGGAAATCGACGGTGCGGCGCGCCGCGTCCCAGCGGGCGCCGATCTTGGCGCAGGCGGTCGCGCTGGGCCGGGTCGGCGAGGTGTCGACCTCCGCCAGAACAGTGATCCGCGACACCTCGTCGAGGACGGGGAGCGTGCCGAGGTTGCTGCTGGAGACCAGCGACCACACGGGGGCCAGCCCGACCTGGCGCGCCGCGAGGCAAGTCTCGATCCCCTCCCCTACGGTGAGGGTCGGCCCGATCGCGTCCAGCGGGTCGAGCATGACGGCGCCACCGGCGGCGGTGCCGAAGATCTTGCGACCGAGCTTCCGGCCCTCGGGCGTCAGGGCGGTGCGGTGCACGCCGATGATCGCGCCCGTGCGAACGTCGCGGACCGCGGCGACCATCGCGGGCATCGTCCCCTGCTCCCAGGGGCAGCGCGGGTGGAAGCGCAGGACGGCGCCGGTGATATCGCGCGGCAGATCCAGGGCGCGGCTGTTCAGGTATGCCTCGACGATGGTGCCTGCCGGGTCGCCGGCCTCGTTCCACATCCCGAGGGCGAAGCGCTGCCGGCGCGCCGTCTCCGCCGCGTGCCGCAGCTCGGCCCGCTCACGCGCCTCGGCTCGCCGCTGCAACTCCGCCTCGTCGACTTCCTCGCCGCGCCACCAGTCGCCGGCATAGCCGAGGGCCTGGGCGACGTAGTCGCGGCACGCCCTCCAATCGTCGCCGGCATGGCTGAAGACCAGGAAGCCACCAGGCGCGCTCGGGGAGAGCTGGACGCTCAGGCTCCGATCCTTGCGGCTGTGGCCCGGGCCCGGGGCGAGCACCTGCCGCCCGGCCACTTCGCCGCGCAGGGCCACGGCGATCTCGCGAAGGGTCAGAGGCAGCATGCGGCCCCCTCCTCCAGCGAGGGAGGAAGGCCGCGGGTGACCTTCGATTCAGCGCGGCCGCGGGGATCGGATCCCGTGGTCGCGATACGCTCTCTGGTCCGCACAACACGTTCCTTCCGCGGTTGTGCGTCGGGGAACGGGGGTTCGTGCCGTCAGGTAGTTAGGAGCGCTTCCCAAGCTGAATGTCGTCGGTTCGATCCCGATCGCCCGCTCCAACCCACTTGCCGAAGCGTCGGCCCTTTTGACGCCCTGCCGCTGAGCTCGCATTCGCCATGGCCCTTGGGGCCGTGGTCCGGTCGGGCGACGCCCGGCGTTGCCGCCTTCCGCGATTTTCCGACCACCCCGGGTTCCCGACGGCAGAGGTCGTCGGCCCTGTCCGGTCGGCAGGCTGGATCGGGTGCGCTTCGCGGGTAAGATGCCCGCGTCATGCGCATTCCCAGCCCGATCCACGACATCGAACGCCGCCTCGTGGCGCGGGCGACGGCCTCGGATGAGAGCGAGGAGATCTTCACCGAGTTCTGCGAGGCGCTCTCGGCCGTCGGGCTCCCCCTGTGGCGGGCCAGCCTGTCCGTCCCCACGATCGATCCGCTGTTTCGCGGCGTCAGCCTCGCCTGGCGCTGCGGCGAAGGTCTCAGCCTCTCGTCCACCGCCCACGGGCCCGAAGGCGAAGACGTTTTCGCCCGCAGCCCCATCGCCTGGCTGCACGCGTCGGAGCAGACCCACGCGCGCTGGCGTCTGGATGGCGACGCGTACCCGAACCTGCCGCTTCTGGCGGAACTGCGCGCGGCGGGGGCCACCGATTACCTGCTCCACCTGACGGGCTTCGCGCCGGGGACCGCCCTGTCCGGCGTCGGCATCTCCTTCGCGACCGACCGCGCGGAGGGATTCTCGGAAGCCGAGGCCGCGGTTCTGGCGGCTCTCGTCCCCTCGCTCGCCCTGGTCACGGCGAAGCTCGCCTTGTCGCACACCCTGCGCGAGGTCGTCGGCACCTATCTGGGCACGCGCACGGCGGAGCGGGTTCTGTCCGGCGAGATGCGGCGCGGCCAGGGCGCGATGGTGCCCGCCGCGATCCTGCTCACGGATCTGCGCGGCTTCACGGCCTTGGCCGACCGCCACGCACCGCCCCACGTGGTCAGCTGGCTCGACGAGCATTTCGACGCCCTCGGCGAGCCGGTGACGCGTCACGGCGGGGAGGTGCTGAAGTTCCTGGGCGACGGCTTCCTGGCGATCTTCCCCGTCTCCGATCCCGAAGCCCCGTCCTGCCCGGCCTGCGCCGGCGCGTTCCGGGCGGCGCGCGAGGCCCTCGCACGCAACGGCGCCCTCAATCTGGCACGGGCGCGCACCGGCCTGCCGGAGCTGAAGGCCGACATCGTGCTGCATTACGGGCCGGTCGTGTATGGCAATGTCGGCACGGACCGGCGTCTCGATTTCACGATCATCGGCTCGGCGGTGAACGAGGCGAGCCGGATCGAGCAGCTTTGCGCGGAGCTGGACCAGCCGCTGCTGCTGTCCGACGCCTTCGCCGCCCGCTGTCGGGAGGGGCTGCGGGCGCTCGGGTCGTTCACGTTCCGGGGCATCGAGCGGCCCCACCGCGTCTGGGCGCCGTCCGATCCGCTGTAACGGCCTGCCGGCCGTGCGGCGCGGCGGTTCGATCGATCGGTGGGCATGGCCCCTGGAGACGGGCCGCGGAGGGCTTTCGGGGAAATCGACGGACAAGCGGGACCGATTGCGGGTTCGGACGTTCTGTCAGCGACGCGCCGCGGGATCCGACGGACCGGATCCCGAGATGGCGCGAACCCCAAGGGAGTTCCATCATGGTTGACACGGATCGCATCGTCGGCGCCGCCAAGGATGTCGGCGGCCGGGTCCAGGGCGCGGTCGGCGATGCCGTTGGCTCGAACCGGGCCTCGCTCGAAGGCCGCTACCGCGAGGCCGAGGGCCGGGTGCAGCAGGCCTACGGGCAGGCCAAGGACACCCTGCGCGACGTAGCGGACGATGTCGGCGATTATGCTGGCGACGCCTATGACCGCGTGCGCCAGCACGGCGGCACCTATCTGCGGGACGGCCGCGCAGCGGTGGAGAGCCGCGTCGAGGAGAGCCCGTTCCTGGCGCTGCTGATCGCGGGCGCCGTCGGCTACGGCCTCGCCTTGCTCCTGCACGGCCGCCGCTGAGCGCAGGCCTCGCCTTCGCGGCATCATCGCGGTGCCGCGAAGGCTCCTCGTACCAGGGCGGCGCTACTGCGCCGTCCACCCGCCATCGAGGGCGAGGTTGGCGCCGGTCATCTGCTTGGCAGCCTCCGAGCAGAGATAGATCACGGTGGCAGCGACCTGATCGACCGTCACGAACTCCTTGGTCGGCTGGGCTTTCAGCAGCACATCCTCGATCACCTGTTCCTTGGTGAGGCCACGCGCCTTCATCGTGTCCGGGATCTGGCTCTCGACGAGCGGAGTCCAGACATAGCCCGGGGAGATGCAGTTGGCGGTGATGCCCTGGCCCGCCACCTCCAGCGCCACCGTCTTGGTGAGGCCGACGATGCCGTGCTTGGCCGCGACATAGGCCGACTTGTAGGGCGAGGCGACCAGGGAATGGGCCGAGGCGATGTTCACGATCCGCCCGAAGCCGCGCTTCTTCATCCCCGGCACCGCCGCGCGGATGGTGTGGAAGGCCGAGGAGAGATTGATCGCCAGGATCGCATCCCACTTCTCCGGCGGGAATTCCTCGATCGGCGAGACGAACTGGATGCCGGCATTGTTCACGAGCACGTCGACGCTTCCAAAGGTCTCCTCGGCCTGCGCGATCATCGCCGCGATCTGATCCGGTTTCGACATGTCGGCCGGGGAATGGATGGCGCGGACGCCGAACTCCCGTTCGATCTCGGCCCGCGCCTTTTCGATGTCCTCGGGCTTTCCGAAGCCGTTGAGGACGACGTCCGCCCCTTCCCGCGCGAGGCCTCGCGCGACGGCGAGACCGATGCCGCTCGTGGAACCCGTCACCACCGCGGCCTTGGATTTCAAGATCATCGATCAGGTCTCCGATTTCCGCGCCTCGCGCGATCCGTCGGGATAGTTGTGCCGCATCGCGGGAACGGCAACGCGAAATCGACCGGTTCGTGAAACGCTCGGACCCGGCTCTCAAGGCTCCGGGAGCAGCGGAGCGGTTGACACCGGTGCCCGCTTCGCCAACACCGCGCACCACGCTTCGCGCAGGCCCGCCTCGGGCGAGGCCCCTTCACGCACGCTCTCAGGAACCGCTCTCGACCATGGCGACGCGCTCCTACCTGGACTTCGAGAAGCCGGTCGCCGAGCTGGAAGCGAAGGTGGAAGAACTGCGCGCCATGGGCCAGCGCGACGGCGCCGTCTCGATCAGCGAGGAAGTCGGGCGGCTCGAGGCCAAGGCCGCCGCCGCCCTCTCCGAGATCTACGCCGCCCTGACGCCCTGGCAGAAGACGCAGGTCGCCCGCCACCCGCAGCGCCCGCATTTCGTCGATTACTGCGCCGGGCTGATCGACGAGTTCACCCCGCTCGCGGGCGACCGCAGCTTCGGGGAGGACGAGGCCATCGTCGGCGGCTTCGGCCGCTTCCGCGGCCGCCCGGTCTGCGTGATCGGCCAGGAGAAGGGGGCGACCACGGAAGCGCGCCTGCGACACAATTTCGGCATGGCCCGGCCGGAGGGCTACCGCAAGGCGGTGCGCCTGATGGAGACCGCCGACCGCTTCGGCCTGCCGGTCCTTGCCTTCGTCGACACCGCCGGCGCCTTCCCGGGCATCGAGGCGGAGGAGCGGGGCCAGGCCGAGGCCATCGCCCGTTCGACCGAGGCCTGCCTCGCCCTCGGCGTGCCCAACATCGCCGTCGTCATCGGCGAGGGCGGATCGGGGGGCGCCATCGCCATCGCCACCGCCAACAAGGTGCTGATGCTGGAGCACGCGATCTACGGCGTGATCTCGCCGGAGGGCGCCGCCTCGATTCTGTGGCGGGACCAGGGTCGCGCACACGATGCCGCCACCGCCATGAAGATCACCGCGCAGGATCTCCTGCGCCTCGGCATCATCGACCGGATCGTGCCGGAGCCGACCGGCGGCGCGCATCGCGACCGCGACAGCGTCCTGGCCGCAGCCGGCGCGGCACTCGCCGAGTCGCTCGCCGAGTTCGACGGCCTCAGCAGCGACGAGATCCGCGACCGGCGTGCCCAGAAGTTCCTAGAGATCGGCCGCAAGCTCTGAGCGGACGCGCTGCGTCGTTTTGACACAGACTAGGCGTTGGAACCTTTTACGTTCCGCTTAAGGGTCCATGGCCCGGCTTCCCCCTCCTTGGCTCACCGAGGCCTCCACGAGAAATCCGCGGCACGGGCCCCGCTATCCCCTTCGCCGGGCTGGAGAACCCGCTTCGATGGCGCGGTTCCGCCGCGGATTCGCCTGAAATCAGAGTCATCTGACCTGAGACCCGACGGGTAAGCTTGGCCGCTTGCGGTAACACCGAGGTAAGTTTAACCGGGCTAATGGGGTGGGGAGTGGCGCCTGCGCGGGACAACCCGCAGGCGATTGCGAGAGGACGGGGTTCCCCATGGCTGTGCGTCCGTTGGCGGTGATCGCCGCCGCCGCGATGGCAATCTCCCTCGGTGCCTGCCAGGATGGCGGCCTGCTCGGCGGCGCCTCGACCCGCAGCCTGACCCCGATCCCGCCGCAGACCCTCTCGCTGATGCAGCAGAAGGGCATGTCGCAGAGCGACCCGATCCTGATCCGCGCCTATAAGAAGGAAGCGGAGATGGAAGTGTGGAAGCGCGGCAGCGACGGCCGCTACGCGCTGCTCAAAACCTATCCGATCTGCCGCTGGTCGGGCCAGCTCGGCCCCAAGACCAAGCAGGGCGACCGCCAGGCGCCGGAGGGCTTCTACACGATCACCCCGGGTCAGATGAACCCGAACTCGTCCTACTATCTGTCCTTCGACGTCGGATATCCGAACAACTTCGACCGCGCCAACGGCCGCACCGGCAACTACATCATGGTGCACGGCACCTGTTCGTCGGCGGGCTGCTTCGCGATGACGGACGCCTCGATGTCGGAGATCTACGCCATCGCCCGCGAGGCCTTCGCCGGCGGCCAGCGGGCGTTCCAGTTCCAATCCTATCCCTTCCGGATGACGGCGTCGAACATCGCCCGCTCCCGCAACGATCCCAACGCGCCCTTCTGGAAGAACTTGAAGGAAGGCTCGGATTACTTCGAGGCCCTGCGCGACGAGCCGCGGGTGAATGTCTGCGGACGGCGCTACGTGTTCGGCGGCAACGACGTCGCGGCCGGCTCTTGCACGCCGCGGGTCGACCCGGTCGTGGCCGAGAAGAGCAGCCGCGACGCCCAGGAGGTCGCCGAGCTCGTCGCCAAGGGCACCCCGGCGATGCGCATCGTCTACGACGATGGCGGCCAGAACCCGGTCTTCCGACCGCAGCCGCCGCAGAATGCCCTGGCGAGCCTGACCGAATCCGAGAAGGACAAGGAGAAGGAACTCGCCTACGCGGCCAAGGAATATGCCCGGCACAATCTCGGCGAGGTGAGCCGGCCGGAGAGTCTGGCCGCCGGTCCGCAGGAGATCGAGGTCGACGCCAAGGGACGCCCGGTCCTGATGGCCGCCGCGCCCACCACCCCCATCAAGGAAGCGCCGGGCAAGAAGGGCAAGGACACCAAGGCCGCCACCGTCGTTGCCAAGCAGGAGCCGGCTCCGGCGGAAACCGCCAAGCCCGCCGCGACCCCGGCCCGGATCTCGGTGGCCGACGCCGAGGGCGATCCTAGCACGTACAAGAAGCTGCTCGGTAACCTGTTCAGCAACGCTTCCAGCGCTGCGCAGGCCGCCGAAGCGATCGCACCCACGACGACGGCCGCAGTGTCCAGCACGAAGGTCGCCGAGACCAAGCCGACGGACACCAAAGCGGCCGAGGCAAAGACGGCCGGCCCCGCCCATCACACGGGCGCCCGGAAGGACGGTGCCGCCCCCGTCGCGAAGAAGGACGTGCCGGCGGCGACCAAGCCCCAAGCTTCTGCCGCGCCGCATAACTGAACGGGCGAAACCGCCCCCTCGTCGCGGAGACGCCACCCGAAACGAAAGAGGAGCCCCGAAGGGCTCCTCGAACCGATCACATGTGGTGCATGCGGCGATGCATCATGCGCCGGTGCATCATCTTGCGGTGCATGTGACGATGCATCATGCGGCGCTCCATGCGGTGGCGCATCATGCGACGCTCCCGGTGGGTCATCTGCACGGTCTCGACGGTGCTACCGGCGGTGACACCCATGGGAGCCCCCGGGGCGGCCGAAGCCGAGGTCGCGAAGGCGCCGCCGAGCGAAGCCGCAAGCGCGATGGCCAAAGTCAGTTTCCTCACCTGAGGGACTCCCGTTCTCTCTGATCCGGTTGCGGCAGCCGGTGCGATCTCCGGCCCAGGGGCGATGGAGACCATTTGTATCGCGAAGCTCCCGCGCAGCTCGCCACCCCACAACCCGCCAGCTTGACCATTGGTTCACCCGGAGATTGCAATGATCGCCGGTTCACCAACGTGTGTTCGGAGCGTGGGAGGCGTGTCGCCGCGCGAGGCGCAAGGCAGCCGCCGGCGACGGGACGCGGCGGGTTTCGCTCTTTGGCAAAGCCCTGCCGTCGTCACGGTCACGGGCCTGCACGAGGAGGGACGAAGCACTTCGGGACGAAGAGGCCGCAGGCTCGGAGCGGGCGTCTCGATCCGCACGTGCCGGATGGCGTCGGCGCCTCGGCGCGCCCGGAACGGCTCGGCGCGAGGCGGGCCTGGCGAAATGCCACAGAAAGGAACGTCGCCGGGCCTCAGCGGCCCGGCGACGGATCGGCATCAGAGACGGGTTTCCTCGAAGGCCTTCACCCATTCGGCGCAGATGCCCGAGCGGACGATGTCCTCCAGGGTAAACTCGACGATCGGGATGTTCATCATCCGGCTCTTCACGAGATGGATGACGGTGCGCAGGCCGGAGGTCTCGCGCAGGTCCGTTTGCGAGACGTCACCGTTGATGATGACCTGACAATCGTCGCCGATGCGCGTCAGGAACATCTTGATCTCTTGGGTGGTGGTGTTCTGCGCCTCATCCAGGATCACGAGGCAGTTCTTGAAGGTACGGCCGCGCATCACCTCGAAGGGCACCACTTCGATGTCGCCGGTCTTCACGGCGATTTCGAAGGCGGCGGCGCCCATCCGCTCCTTCATGGTCTCGGTGAGGGGGGCGACCCAGGGGGCGATCTTCTCTTCGAGGGTACCCGGGAAGAAGCCCAGGGAGCGGCCGGAGGGAACGTTGGGCCGGGTGATGACCACCTTCGAGATCCGGCGCTGGCGGAGCTGATCGGCCGCGCGGGTGCCGGCGATGTAGGTCTTCCCGGTGCCGGCCGGGCCGAGGACGATGACTTGAGGGTGATGGGCGAGCGCGTCGAGGTACTGGGCTTGCTTGTCGGTCAGGGGTTGTATGGGAGCGAGGTGACGTTCTTCGTCGAAACGGGTCCGGTGTATCCGCGTGGTGCGATCTTCAACCAGTTCAAGCCGTGCGCGTCGTCTCTTCATCGATCAACACTCCACCTTGGACTTGAGCAACTCGTTCCTGGGACCTGCCGTCTTCTTGTGATGTCTCCTGTGCCGTGGCCGAGTACGCCGCCGCAGCGGGAAGCTGCGTTGCAAGAGCAAAGCCAATCGCCTCGGGTGGGTTCCAGGCGGGGAAAGATTGGTTGTGGATCGCGGCTTTACTGCAACGCTTCTTGCAGGCGCCGGCGACGGGGGCATGACGCAAAGATGAAGAGGTGATGAATCTGGCGCCGATCTCGGCGCGGTGGGCGGATCGCGGCGACCCTGCTTCCATCGCGGCACGCGCCCTCCCGGGGCGAACCGGATCCCACGGAGAGAACCCCGCAGGCTCCGGCGGCACGCCTCATCCGGGTTGGACGAAGCTGTCGAGCACCATCTTGCGACCGGCCTTGTCGAAGTCAACGGTCAGCTTGTTACCGTCGATTCCTGCAACCGTTCCGGGACCAAACTTGGTGTGGAAGACCCGCATGCCGCCCGAGAAGGCCGAAGAACTAGCCGTCGACTTGGCGACGAGCTCCCCCTCGATCTGGCGCGGGCCGCCGCCCGACCGGCCGCCGGGCCCCCGGCTCGCGCCGAAGCTGCCGCCGGTCTGGGCCTGGGCCCGCTGCCAGCCGGGGGTGCTGTAGGAGGAGCCGAAGGGCGTGGGGTTGCGGTCGAAGCGCGAGGCCCCGGCGGAGAAATGCGCGGGCGCTTCGATCACGTCGACGCTGGAAGGGGGCAGTTCGTCGATGAAGCGCGACGGGATGGTCGAGGACCAGAGCCCGTGGATGCGCCGATTGACCGCGAAGGAGAGCTTGGCGCGCTTGCGCGCCCGGGTCAGCCCGACATGCGCGAGGCGGCGCTCCTCCTCGAGCCCGGCCCGCCCGCTCTCGTCGAGGGCGCGTTGGTTGGGAAACAGGCCGTCCTCCCAGCCGGGCAGGAACACGGTGTCGAATTCGAGTCCCTTGGCCGCGTGGAGCGTCATCAGGGAAACACGGTCGGCCCCCTCCGCCTCGCTCGCCTCCATGACCAAGGAGACATGCTCCAGGAAGGCGCCGAGATCGGGAAATTCCTCCATGGAGTGCACCAGCTCCTTGAGGTTCTCGAGCCGCCCCGCCGCATCGGCCGAACGGTCCTTCTGCCACATCTCCGTGTAGCCGGATTCGTCGAGGATCGTCTGCGCTACCTCGGAATGGGGCTGGCTCTCCACGGCCCTGGCCCAGCGGGCGAAGCTCTCGACGAGGCCGCGCAGCATCGAGCGGGCGCGGGGCTTCAGCTCGTCGGTCTCGATCAGCTTGCGGGCGGCGGCGAGCAGCGGGATCCGGTCCGCGCGGGCGAAGGCGTGCAGGGTCTGCAGGGTCGCGTCGCCCAGGCCGCGCTTGGGCGTGTTGAAGATGCGCTCGAAGGCGAGGTCGTCGGCGGGGTTGGCCGTGACGCGCAGATAGGCGAGCGCGTCGCGGATCTCCGCCCGCTCGTAGAAGCGCGGGCCGCCGATGACCCGGTAGGGCAGACCGAGCTGGACGAAGCGGTCCTCGATCTCGCGCATCTGCGCCGAGATGCGCACCAGCACCGCGATCTCGGAGAGCGGATGCTCCTTCCGCTGGAAGGATTCGATGGACTCGGCGATGAGCCGGGCCTCCTCCTCCGAATCCCAGGCACCGGTGACGGTGACCGGCTCGCCGGGAACGTCCTCAGTGCGCAGGGTTTTGCCGAGGCGGCTTTCGTTTTTGGCGATGAGGCCCGAGGCGGCTGCGAGGATGTGGCCGGTGGAGCGGTAGTTACGCTCCAGGCGGACCACGACGGCTCCGGGGAAGTCGTGCTCGAAGCGCAGGATGTTGTCGACCTCCGCCCCGCGCCAGCCATAGATCGACTGGTCGTCGTCGCCCACGCAGCACACGTTCCGGCGCGCCTGGGCGATGAGCCGCAGCCACAGGTACTGGGCGACGTTGGTGTCCTGGTACTCGTCGACCAGGACGTAGCGGAAGCGGTCCTGGTAGTTGGCCAGGATGTCCGGGTTCTCCCGCCAGAGCTTGAGGCAGAGCAGCAGCAGGTCGCCGAAATCGACCGCGTTGAGGGTCTTCAGGCGCTCCTGATAGGCGGTGTAGAGCGCCCCGCCCTTGCCGAAGGCGAAGGCCTGCGCCTCGCCGGGGGGCACCTGCTCCGGGGACAGGCCCCGGTTCTTCCAGCCGTCGATGGCGGAGGCGAGCGCCCGGGCGGGCCAGCGCTTCTCGTCGACGTTCTGGTCGGCGATGACCTGCTTCATCAGGCGGAGCTGGTCGTCGGTGCCCAGGATCGTGAAGTCGGATTTCAGCCCGACCAGCTCGGCGTGCCGGCGCAGGATCTTGGTGCCGATGGCGTGGAAGGTGCCGAGCCAGGGCATCCCCTCCCCCGCCGGCCCGACCAGCTGGCCGATGCGGTGCTTCATCTCCCGCGCCGCCTTGTTGGTGAAGGTGACGGCCAGGATGTCGTAGGGGCGCGCCTTGCCGGTGGCGATCAGGTGGGCGATCCGCGTGGTGAGCACGCGGGTCTTGCCGGTGCCGGCCCCGGCCAGGACGAGGACAGGCCCCTCCGTCGCCTCGACCGCGCGGCGCTGCTCGGGATTGAGGCCGGAGAGGTAGGGTGCCCCCCCGGGCCGCAGGGCGGCCATGGCGCGGGCGGCGATCGACGGAGCGGCACCGTCTTCGGGCGCGTCGCGCCCCATGTCGTCGGGCTGATGGTTCATGGCCGCCTCCCTGGACCAAAACGCGAACGTCGTCGAGACGGGATCGGAACTCCGGGCCTTTCCCCCGCGTCGTCCCCATGAGACGACACATGCCTCGACGATCCCTCCCTCGAGACGGACCCAACGCAGGAGCCGCCATGCGCGCCCCCACCCTTCCCGCCCTGCTCGCCGCCGCCGCCCTGCTCGCGGGGGCGGGCCCGTCGCTCGCCCAGATCTCGGGGGGCAACGCCTCCTCGAACTTCACCAACCAGTCGTTCCAGAACCAGAACCAGATCCGCGGCCTGCAGCAGCAGCAGACCTTCGAGAACAACCAGACCCGGATGCAGATCCAGCGCAACGAGCTGTTCGGCCCGCAGCCGACCGGCCCCACCGTCGCACCCCGTTACCGCTGAAGCGTGGCAGAGGCGAGGTGCGGGACAGCCACGGGCTGTGCTAAGGCCACGCCGGGGGCCAGGGGCCGGCCGGACGGAGAGTTCCGGCGGCCGCCGCATCCCCTTGAGCCGGCCCCGGAGGGCGGGGCCGGGCGTCGAGCGGACCAAGACCTGTGCGTGATCTCCTGACCGCGCTCGCGGGGGCCGTCATCCTCGTTCTCGTGGCCGCCCTCGCGCTGCCGCCCTTCATCGACTGGACCGCCCGGCGCGCCTTCGTCGACCGGGCGGTGAGCCGGTCGCTCGGCATGGCGGCCCGCAGCGAGGGCGAGATCGCGGTGCGGCTGCTGCCGTCCCCGCGGCTGCGGCTGGACCGGCTCGTCCTCGGGCAGGAGGGCAGCCTCTCCCTCGACGCGCGCTTCGTGAAGGCCGAGGTGGCGCTCACGCCGCTGCTCAAGGGCGAGTTCCGGTTCACCGAGACCCGGGTCGGGCGGGCCGAGCTGACCGTGCCGGTCACCGAGGGGAACGCCCTCGCCCTGCCGCTGGACCTCGCGGAGGGGACGCGGCGCGACCTCGTGATCGAGGATCTCCAGGTCCAGCAGCTCGCCGTGACGACGCAGGTGCCGGCCACGGGCCGCACCGACCAGATCCGGGCCGAGGACGTGCACCTCAAGGCCCCCGCCCTGAGCGGCCCCTGGCAGGTCGAGGGCTCGTCCAACGGCACCCCCTTCCGGGTCGCCACCGGCGCCCTCGGCCCGGACGGGAGCCTGACCGCGAAGGTCACCGGCGGGGGCGAGACGCGGCCCCGCTTCGAGGCCGATGCCCGCTTCTCCCTGCGGCCGGTCCCGGGGGCCGCCGAGGGCGTGGCGATGCCGGAGGCGGAGGGCTCGGCCCGTCTCGTGGTCGGCCCCCCCAGCCAGATCGCCGGCCCCTACCTGCCCTTCTCGCTGACCGGCAAGTTCAAGGCCCGGGGCCCGGTGGCCCGCTTCGAGACCGTCGCCGCCGAGATCGACCCGGGCGGCCGCACGATGCGCCTGTCGGGCACGGGCCAGATCGACCTGCGGACCTGGCGGGCCGGCCTGAACCTGGAGGCGCGCCGGCTCGACATCGACGGTTTCCTGATCTCCTCCGCGGGACAGGCCTGGCTCGCCCGGGGCCTGCCGAAAACCGGCCTGGCCCTGCCGGTGCTCCTCGATCTCGAGCTCGCCGTCGACAGCGTGGCCCTCGGCCTGGAGGAATGGTCGGGCCTCGCCCTCAAGGGCACCTTCGACCGCGGCGGCGGCCTCGTCCTGCGGCGGCTGACCGCGACCGGCCCCGGCGGGGCCAGGCTCGACGCGTCCGGCGAGGCCGATCTGGCCCAGGCCCTGCGCTTCTCCGGCCATCTCGATGTCGAGGCCGTCAATTCGGCCAATCTCGGCCGCTTCCTCAACCGGGCCGGCGGCCCCGAGACCCTGGCCAACCTGCTCGACGGCCGGACGCTGGGGCTCGCCACGGACCTGTCGCTCGCGGGCGCGGATCTCTCCCTCTCGAATCTGCGCCTGTCGCTCGGCGACCTGCGCCTCGCCGGCAATGCCCGCTACGCGGCGGGCGCGCCGAACGGCCGGGGGCGGCTGGAGGCGCAGATCTCCGCCCATGGCCTCGACATCGCGGAACTGCCCTCCCTCGACGCCCTGCGGGCCGGCCTGCGCCGCAGCGATCTCGGCCTGACGATCCAGGCGCGGGACGTGCGCTACGGCCCGACCGGCTCGGGGAACGGCCGCATCGCGGCGCGGATCCAGTCCGACGGGACCGCCCTGGTGGTCGACAGCCTCGACGTCACCGATCTGGCCGGCGCCAGCGCCCGGCTCTCCGGCCGGATCGCACCGGACGGCTCGGGCCGGATCGCGGGCCATGTCGCCGCGCCTGCCGCGGCGCCCCTCCTCGCTTTGGTCGACCGCTTCGGCATCCCCGAGATGCGGCTGCTGCCGAACGTGCTGCGCGAGAGCCCCCTCGATCTCGATCTGACCCTGGAGCGCGCCGCCGGCGACACCGATTCCCTCCGCATCGCGGCCAAGGGCAAGGCCGCCCGGGGCAGCCTCGACGGCGCGGCCCTGAGCCGGGCCGGCCGGATCGAATCCGCGGAGATCGACGCGGCCACGCCCCGGGCCTCGGACTGGTTCGGCCGCGACGACATCGTGGCCCTGCGCCAGCCGGCCCGGCTGCGCATCGCCGCCCGCCGGGTGCCGGACGCGCCCCCCGCCCCCGGGGCGCCGAAGCCCGAAGGCGCGGGGCTGCTCGGCCTCTCGATCGGGGGCAACCTCGCCGGCCTCGCCCTCTCCACCGATCGGCCGATCCTGCTCGCGGACGACCTCTCGGCGCCGGAAAACGGGACGATCGGCATCGAGACCCCGGATCTCACCCCCTTCCTGACGCTGGCCGGCAGCGCCGTCGTCCTCTCCGCGCCGCTGCGGGCGGAGCTGACCCTCGCCCTCTCGCGCAAGGACCGGGACGCGCGGGCCGATCTGAGCGGGCGGGTGGCGGGCGTGCCCCTCTCGGCGAGCCTGAGCCGCAGCTACGACGGCGCCCTGACCGGGCGCGCCAGCCTCGGCCGGCTCTCCCTGCCCCTGCTCGCCGCCGCCCTGATCCTCCCGACCGATCCCGGGACCGCCGCGGATGCGGCCGGCTGGTCGACCGCCCGCTTCGCCGCGCCGCCGCCGACGCCGCGGATGGTGTTCGACCTCCAGGTCGGCGAGCTCGATCTCGGCCGGGGCCTGACCGCGCGGAACGGCACGTTCCACCTCGCCCATGAGGGCGAGACCCTGACCCTGCGCGACCTCTCCGCCGATCTCGCCGGGGGCAAGCTGTCGGGCGGGCTGCGGCTGATGCGGCTGCCGAAGGGGGCCTCCCTCTCCGGCGAGGCCACGCTCACCGAGGCCGCGCTCCCGGATCTCGTGGGCGAGGGGCCGCTGAAGGGCCGCGTCTCGGGCGACCTGCGCTTCAGCAGCACGGGGGAGAGCCCGGCCGCCCTCGTCGGAAATCTCGCGGGCGAGGGCCGCCTGACCCTGGCCGGCCTGTCCCTGCCCGGGGCCGACCCCGCCGCGATCGACCGCACCCTGGCCCGGGCGCTCGGCGAGGACGATCCCCTGCGCGAGGGCCGGCTCCAGGGCCTCCTCGCGGAAGAGCTCTCCGCCGGGGCGCTCACGCAGGCCGAGCCCGTGACGACGAGCACGACGCTGGTGGGCGGCAGCCTGCGCAGCGCCCCCCTCACCCTGGCCCTCGGACCGGCCCGCTGGACCGGCACCCTCGGGATCGACCTGCGCAGCCGGCGCCTCGATGCCCGCGGCACCCTCGTCAGCGCGGGCGCGCCGAAGGGCTGGCCCGGCGCGGCGCCGGCGATCCAGCTCGGCTTCGCGGGACCGCTGACCGCGCCGGAACGCCAGACCGACCCGGCGCCCCTCACCAACGGCCTCGCCGCCCTGGTGCTGCAGCGGGAACTCGAGAAGATCGAGATGTTCGAGGCCGATCAGGTCGAGCGCCAGCGCCGCCGCGCCCGCATCGAGATGGATCGCGCCCGCGCCGCCGCCCTCAAGGCCGCGGCGGAGAAGGAAGCCGCCGAGAAGGCCGCGCAGGACAAGGCCGCTCAGGAGAGAGCGGCCCAGGAGAAGGCGGCTCAGGAAGACGCCGCCCGCCGGGCGCGCCAGGCCGCGGCGGAGGAAGCCGCCCGCCAGGCCCGCCAACGGGAGGACGAGGAGGCCCGCCGCGCCGCCACGCCCTCCGCCCACAACCCGGCCGAGCCGACGACATCGGAGCCGGCCCCGCAGCCTTAGCCAAGGCCGGCTTCGGTCGAGGGCTGCGGTCGAGCCGGGTCGCTCTCGCCCCGCCAGCGGCGATGGCATTCACAGATCGCCGCGCGCGGAAGGGAGCGCCTTAGACCGGACCGACGTGCCTCGACCGGCCCTGCCCTCAGCCCTCCGGCAGGGCGCGGACGGCGCCCTTGGCGGCGCTGGTGGCGAGCATGGCGTAGGCGCGCAACGCGGTGCTGACCTTGCGCTTGCGCGGGGCGGCCGGCTGCCAGCCCGCCGCGTCCCGGGCGGCGCGGCGCTCGGCGAGCACCGCCTCGTCCACGGCGAGGTGGATGCGCCGGTTCGGGATGTCGATCTCGATCCGGTCGCCCTGCTCGACGAGGCCGATCAGGCCGCCCTCCGCCGCCTCCGGCGAGACGTGGCCGATGGAGAGCCCCGACGAGCCGCCGGAGAAGCGCCCGTCCGTGACGAGGGCGCAGGCTTTGCCGAGCCCCTTCGATTTCAGATAGCTCGTCGGATAGAGCATCTCCTGCATGCCCGGGCCGCCGCGGGGGCCCTCGTAGCGGATCAGCACGACCTCGCCGGCCTTGACCCGGCCGTTGAGGATGCCGTCCACCGCCGCGTCCTGGCTCTCGAAGACATGGGCCGTGCCGGTGAAGGTGAGGATCGAGGCGTCGACGCCCGCGGTCTTCACGATGCAGCCGTCCTCGGCGAGGTTGCCGTAGAGCACGGCGAGGCCACCATCCTTGGAATAGGCGTGGGCGGCGTCGCGGATGACGCCGGCGGCGCGGTCGGTGTCGAGCTCGTCCCAGCGCGACTCCTGGCTGAAGGCGACCTGGGTCGGCACGCCGCCGGGCGCGGCGCGGTAGAAGGTCTGGACGGCCTCGCTCCGGCTCAGGGTCACGTCCCAGCGGTCCAGCGCCGCGCCGAGCGTGCCGGAGCCGACATTGCCGACCGAGCGGTCGATCAGGCCGGCGCGGTCGAGCTCGCCGAGGATGCCCATGATGCCGCCGGCCCGGTGCACGTCCTCCATGTGGATGTCGGCCACCGCCGGGGCGACCTTGCAGAGCACCGGCACCCGGCGCGAGAGCCGGTCGATATCGGCCATGGTGAAGTTCACCCCGGCCTCGTGCGCGGCGGCGAGCAGGTGCAGCACCGTGTTGGTGGAGCCGCCCATGGCGATGTCGAGGGTCATCGCGTTCTCGAAGGCGGCCATGGTGGCGATGGCCCGCGGCAGCACGCTGGCATCGTCCTGCTCGTAATGGCGGCGGGCGAGATCGACGATCAGGTGGCCCGCCTCGACGAAGAGGCGCTTGCGGTCGGCATGGGTCGCCAGCACCGAGCCGTTGCCGGGCAGGGACAGGCCGAGGGCCTCGGTGAGGCAATTCATGGAATTGGCGGTGAACATGCCCGAGCAGGAGCCGCAGGTCGGGCAGGCGGAGCGCTCGATGACGGCCACGTCCTCGTCCGAGATCCGGTCGTCGGCCGCGGCCACCATGGCGTCGACGAGGTCGAACTTGCGGGTGACGCCCTTCATCACGACCTTGCCGGCCTCCATCGGGCCGCCGGAGACGAAGACCGCCGGGATGTTGAGGCGGAGCGCCGCCATCAGCATGCCGGGGGTGATCTTGTCGCAGTTCGAGATGCAGACCATGGCGTCGGCGCAATGCGCGTTGACCATGTACTCGACGGAATCCGCGATCAGCTCGCGGGAGGGCAGCGAGTAGAGCATGCCGTCATGGCCCATCGCGATGCCGTCATCGACCGCGATGGTGTTGAACTCCTTGGCGACGCCGCCGGCCTGCTCGATCTCGCGGGCGACGAGCTGGCCGAGATCCTTCAGATGGACATGGCCCGGCACGAACTGCGTGAACGAGTTCACCACCGCGATGATCGGCTTGCCGAAATCGGAATCCTTCATGCCCGTGGCGCGCCACAGGCCGCGGGCGCCGGCCATGTTGCGGCCGTGGGTGGTGGTGCGGGAGCGATAGGCGGGCATGGCGTGGCGGGTCTTTTTGGAAGGGGTCGGCTTCGAGAGGCGCCGCTGCGCCCCCTCTCTCACGAACCGGCCCTCCGTTTCAACGAAGGGCCGGCCCGCGATGGCCGCAGGGGTCAGGCGGAGGCGGGGTCGGAGGCCGATTGGGCGGCCATGAGGGCGAAGGCGTAGATCAGGCCGACCTCCTCCAGGCGGTCGAAGCGCCCGGCGGCGCCGCCGTGGCCCGCCTCCATGTTGATCCGGAGGAGGACCGGGCCGCCCCCGGTCATGGTGGCGCGCAGCCGGGCGACCCACTTGGCCGGTTCCCAGTAGGTCACGCGGGGATCGGTGAGGCCGCCCAGCGCCAGGATCGCCGGGTAGGCCTTGGCCGCCACGTTGTCGTAGGGCGAGTAGGACAGGATGGTCCGGAAGGCCGCCTCGCTCTCGGCCGGATTGCCCCATTCCGGCCATTCCGGCGGGGTGAGCGGCAGGTCGGCGTCGAGCATGGTGTTGAGCACGTCGACGAAGGGCACGTCGGCCACGATGCCGGCGAACAGCTCGGGGGCGAGGTTGGCCACGGCGCCCATCAGCATGCCGCCGGCGCTGCCGCCATGGGCGACGATGCGCTTCCGCGACGTGTAGCCGGCCTCGATCAGGGCGCGGGCGCAGGCCACGAAATCGGTGAAGGTGTTGGGCTTCTTCTCGCGCTTGCCGTCGAGATACCAGCCCCAGCCCTTCTCCGTGCCGCCGCGGACATGGGCGATGGCGTAGACGAAGCCGCGATCGACCAGGGAGAGCGGGTTGGTGCGGAAGGCGGCCGACATCGACGCGCCGTAGGAGCCGTAGCCGTAGAGCAGGAGCGGCGCCGAGCCGTCGAGGGGCGTGTCGCGCCGGTGCAGCAGGGAGATCGGCACCTGCGCCCCGTCCGGCGCGGTGGCGAAGAGGCGCCGGGTGACGTAGGCGCCGGCCTCGTGGCCGCTCGGCACGACCTGGCGCTTGCGCAGGTGCCGGCCGCGGGTGACGCAATCGTAGTCGTAGGTCTCCGACGGCGTCGTCATCGAGGAATAGGTGAAGCGGATGCGCGCCGTCTCGAACTCGTAGCCGGTGGAGAGGCCGAGGGAATAGGCCTCCTCGGGGAAGGCGACCGTGTGCTCCTCGCCCTTCAGGTCCCGCACCACGATGCGCGGCAGGGCGTTCTCCTGCTCCAGCCGCACGAGGTGATTGCCGAGCACGTGCAGGTGACCGATCAACACGCCCGGCCGGTGGGGCACGGCATCGCGCCAGTTCTCGCGGGCGGTCTGCGCGAGCGGGCAGGTGACGATCTTGAAGTCCTCGGCCCCGTCGGCGTTGGTGAGCAGGACGAGATACTCGCCCCAATGCTCGACGGAGTACATCAGCCGCTCCTCGCGGGGGGCGACGCAGGTCAGCGGGCCCTCGGGCGCGGCGCGCTCCAGGAGATACACCTCCGACGTCTCGTGGTCGCTCGCCATCACCGTGAGGAAGCGGCCGGACTGCGTCTTGCCGATATGGACGAAGAAGCCGGGATCGGCCTCCTCGTAGACCACCGCATCCTCGGATTGGGGCGTGCCGACCCGGTGGCGCATCACCCGGGCCGGGCGGTGGTTCTCGTCGAGGGCCACGTAGAAGAACACCGACCCGTCCGTGGACCACACCGCCTGACCGGCGGTCTCCTCGACCCGGTCGGGCAGGTCCTCGCCGGTGGCGAGGTCGCGGATGCGGATCGTGTGCAGCTCGGAGCCCTTGGTGTCGGCGCCCCAGGCCAGGAAGGCGTGGTCGTCGGAATGCGTCGTCCCGGCGATCTCGAAGAAGGGAAGCCCCTCGCCGAGCTTGTCGCCGTCGAGCAGGATCACCTCGCCCTCCTCCGGGCCGCCCTCGGCGGCGGTCTCGGCGCCCTGGCCGGGCAGCACGACCACCGTGCGCGGCCGGCGGCAGATCAGCGGATGCTGCCCGCCCTCCCGGTGCCGGACGTAATAGGCGTAGGGCCCGTCCGGCTCGGGCACGCTGGCATCGTCCTCGCGGATGCGCCCGCGCATCTCGGCCACCAGCGCCTTGCGCAGTGCCGCGGCCTGCCCCAGCGCCGCTTCGGCATAGGCGTTCTCCGCCTCGAGATAGGCGCGGATATCCGCGTCCAGGGCGGCCGGGTCCTTGAGCACGTCCCGCCAGTTCGCCGCCTTCAGCCAGGCATAGTCGTCCGCGACCTCGCATCCGTGGAGATGGAAGGGACGGGGCCTCGCCTCCGCGACCGGCGCCTGCGGAGGCAGGGCGAAGGGCGGGATCGTGGGCGGGGTGTCGGTCATGGCTCTCGCTCCATGGGCATCGCTTCGGGCATCGTTTCCGGGAGTTCGCCTCCCTGCCGGGCCGGAGCCGGCATGTGTCTCGCCTGCGGCTTCGACACAAGTGGCGCCCGCCGCAAGAGCATCTGCAACCGCTTCAGGAGGCTCAACGCAAGTGCGGAAACCCACCACGTCGGTCGGATGAAGTCCTCTTCACGTATCCGTGCATGCCAGCCCTGTCTTGCGACCTGAAACCCGATGGCCTAAGTCAGTAACGTGGCAGAGGGGGATGCCACATCTATCGGAGAATTTGCAGTCGGGCCGGCGATGCGATGGGTTTCCTCGCTGGGGCGGTTGCCGTCTTGTGCCGTCATGGGCCGGACGCGCAGCCTCGCGGCCTGCTGCGTGCCAAGGGGATGATGCCAATCATGCAAGAAAACGAGAAAGCGGTGGACCTGATCGAACTCGCGGCCGACATCGTCTCGGCCTTCGTCACCCGGAACCCGGTTCCACCCACCGAGCTTCCTCAGCTCCTGAAGCGGGTCCACGCCGTTCTCACGCAGATCGCCACCGGCGCGGTCGAGGAGAAGCCGGTCGAGGCCGCGCCGCAGCAGCCCGCCGTGCCGATCAAGAAGTCGGTGATGCCCGACTACATCGTCTGCCTGGAGGACGGCCGCACCTTCAAGTCGCTCAAGCGGCACCTGCGCGCCAAGTACGACCTCTCCCCCGAGCAGTACCGGGCGAAGTGGGGCCTCTCCCCCGACTACCCGATGGTCGCGCCGAACTACGCCAAGGCCCGCTCCGACCTCGCCAAGGCGATCGGCCTGGGCCAGACCCGCAACGGCAGCTACGACGAAGCCGCCTGACCGTCGGCAAGCGTCGCGCCATCGACCTCGAAACCCCGGCCGGGCCTCTGTCCCGGCCGGGGTTTTCACATGGAACGCCCTTATCAACAGGAAAGATCGGGAACGCGGTGCATCCTCGCCGATTGTTCCGGCGATGGACGACGATCCCTCCGAGCAGCTCGGCAAGACGAATGCCCTCCTTGCCGAATGGGCCGCCCGCAAGGCGACCGAGAGCGAGACGCTGATCGAGCGTTTCGAGCGCATGGGCTACGCCGTGCGCGGCAAGTCCGAGGAAGAGATCGAAGAGGCTCTGAGGCACCCGCCGACGAAGCCGGCCGCGCGCGAATAGCGCCCCCCAGCCCCGTGCGCCCTCGACCGATCAGGCGTCAAGTCTTGAATTAGGATTATTTTCTGATAGCTCTCGCTCCCTGGGGACGCCCGTCCCCGAATTGCGGATCGCGTTTGGAACATATCATGAACATTGCGATGACAAAGCGGTCTGACGGCCGCCGGGAGCAAGATGGGGGAACGGGCCGCCCGCTGGGGCGCGAGGCAGCGCGCCTGCTCGCGGCCCTCGGCGAGGACGAAGCCTACGCCTTCCCCGATCCGGTCGAGAGCGGGCGGATCTGCGTGCGGCGCGCGCGCGGCGGCATCTCCCTGGGCGGCGGCCGCTTCAGCCGTGCCGCGGTCGAGCGCCTGCGAGCGGCCGATCTCGTCGAGGGCGGCGGTCCGGGGGACCGCCTGCGGATCAGCCCGGCGGGACGCGCCCGCCTGCGGCGCGCCGAGGCGCCGGAGGGCGAGGCCTTCCGGGCGCAGCACCTCACCCTTGTGGCGGAGACGCCCCCCGAGGGCGGCGCCGTAAGGCTGCGCGACGCGGCGGAGAGCCCCCTGGCGTGGATGGCCCGGCGGCGCGGGCGGGGCGGGATTCCCCTGATCGACGCCGCCGCCTTCGAGGCGGGGGAGCGCCTGCGCCGCGACCTCACCGCGGCGCAGATGCTGCCGAGCCTCGGCCAGACCTGGGATACGCTGCGGGTCGATGGCGGCGGCCCGCGCGATCCGGCCGCGGGCTCGGACCGGGTCGTGGCGGCGCGCCAGCGTACCGACCGGGCCCTGCGCGCCGTCGGCGCCGACCTGTCGGGCCTGCTGATCGACCTGTGCGGCTTCCTGAAGGGGCTGGAGCAGATCGAGAGCGAGCGCGACTGGCCGGCCCGCTCGGCCAAGGTCGTGGTCCGCATCGCCCTGCGGCGGCTCGCCGAGCATTACGGCCTCGCGCCGGAGGCGACCGGCCCGGAGCGCGCCCGCGCGCGCCACTGGCGCGCGGCCGACGCCTCCGCCTGAGCCGGTTCAGGGGGAAACACCGCCGTCCCTTCCCCGCCCCGGGGAAGGGCGCCCCCTCGGCCGGGGCGTGATCCGGCCCCGGGCCGGACCCGATCGTCAGGCGGCCTCGGCGGCGAAGCGCCGCGCATCCCGCTGGATGCGCTCGACCATGGACCGGACGCCGTTCGAGCGCTTGGAGGTGATGTGCGCGCCGAAATCGAGCTGCTTGAGCAGATCGAACCCGTCCGTCGTCACGGCCTGCTCGGGGCTCTTGCCGCGGTAGAGCGCCACCATGAGCGCAACGAATCCCTTCACGATCTGGGAATCGCTGTCCCCCTGGAGAGCGAGCTGCGGCCCGGCACCGGCGCGATCGAGGGAGACGTCGAGCCAGACCTGGCTCTCGCAGCCATGGACGCGGTTCGTTTCGGAATGCAGCGCCTCGGGCAGGGGCGGCAGCGCCTTCCCGAGCTCGATCACGTATTCGTACCGATCCATCGCGTCGTCGATGAAGGCGAAATTCTCGATGATGGTCTCGATGGGAGGCAGCATGCGGGGTCCGGCCGGTCTTCGCGAGGCCCCCATATAGTCGGTGATGCCGCCGTGGACGAGACCGGCCCGCAGGGGGAGCCCAGGTCAGGCCCTCCCCTGCGTCCGGGGTTCGGGCAGCTGGAGCAGTAGGGGATCGGCCTTGGTGGCCTCGCCCCGCACGGCGATCTCCGCCTGGGCGGCATAGGCCGCGATGAGGCGCGGCCCGAGCTTGGGCACGCCCGGCCGCGCGATCGCCGTCGTCTCGCCGGACACGATCGCGAGCTGCACCGGGGCACCGGGGGGGGCCTCCAGGGTGATGGCGATGGTGCAGGCCACCGTCTCCGCCGTGGCGTCGAGGCATTCGGCCACGATCTCCGCCACGATCATGCCGAGGGCGTTGGCGATGCGCGGCTCGACGATGCTCGTGCCCCGCCCCTCGACCGTCACGCCGATGCGCCCGGCCCGCCGCAGCTGCCCGAGCCCGGAGGCGAGGCGGTGGAGATAGTCCTTGAGGTCGATGGAGGCGATGTGGGGCGCCTCGTGCAGGTGCTGCTGCACGAGGGCGATCGCCCGGACCCGCTGGCCGAGGGCATCGAAGCTGCCGCGGCAGGGCTCCGGCGCGGCCCGGCCGTAGAGGCCGATCAGGCTCACCATCACCTGCAGATTGTTGCGCACGCGGTGATAGATCTCCGCGAGCAGCGTCTCCTTCTCGGCGAGCGCCGCCTCGGCATGCTCCTCGGCATGCTTGCGGTCGGTGATGTCGAAGCAGGAGCCGATATAGCCGGCGAAGGCGCCGTCCTCGACCAGGGGCCGGGCGGTGTCGAGCAGCCAGCGATAGGCCCCGTCATGCCGGCGCAGGCGGAATTCCACGGTAAAGGGCTTCCGCGCGGCGAAGGCCTCGTCCACCAGGGCCGCGTGCCGGGCGAAGTCGTCCGGATGCAGCCCCTGGCGCCAGCCCTGCCCGAGCTCCTCCTCCAGGCTCCGCCCGGTGAATTCGAGCCAGCACTCGTTGTGATGGATCGCCTGACCGGCCGCGTCGCAGCGCCACATCATGAGCGGGACGAAATCCGCGAATCGCCGGAAGTCGTCGCGGATCCCGCCGCCCTCCCGCTCCTCGCCCGTTGCCGCCCCGACCATACGCGACCCGCCCAGCTTCACGGCCCGCCTGAACCACACCGGGCACCCGGCGGTCAACGTGTCGAGGGTAGCGCCGTTCCGGCCGGGGAAACCGGGATCGCATCGGCCTAGGGCGCTGCGGATATGGGGCATTTCGCCGGCGACGGGCCGGGCGCGGCGCCAGCAAGGCGAGCGGCCCGCCGTTCGGCGGAGAGAATATCGGACATTTTTCCTATTATAGGAATTTATGATTGACAGCGTGACGCTCCTCGGCTAGGGTGATCCCACGCTCAAGAAGTGTGACGAGACGGCGGGGGGTGATGCGGATTCCGAGCCCTTACAGCGCCGAGACGCGCCAGGCCGTCGAGGCGATGCTGCGCGACACCGCCCTGACCCTGGTGGAGATCGGCCGGCGCACCGGCGTGTCGCCCAAGACGGTCAGCACCTGGAACAGTGCCGGCGGCTGGCGCAAGCCGAAGGTCGCCGGCCGCGGCGCGCTGAGCCCGGCCAACTGGCCCGAGAGCCGGCTGCAGGCGGTAGCCCGGCTCTATTACGAGCCGCGGGTCGACCCGAAGGACCTCGCCGAGGCGATGGGGGTGCGGCCGAGCTCCGCCCAGAACCTGTTCCGCGCCTGCGGCCTGCCCCCGCGCCGGCCCGCCCTGCGGGCGCCGCCGCCGGCCGTCGCGCCCCTCGGGGAGGAGGCGCCCGATGCGCGGGCGCTCAACCGGGCCCTGCGGGCGCATGTCGCCCGGCAGATCGCCGCCTTCGACGCCGCCCTGCACGGGCAGGGCGCGGCGGTGATCGATTCCGCCCGGGTGCTGCGGGATCTCGGCGGCCTGAAGCGGCTGCTCGACGCGCTCGACGCCGACGAACGGGCCGGAGGCCCTCGGGACACGGGAGACGGGGCGGATGGGGGATCTGACACCGATCTCACCGCCCTCCGCGACGACCTCGCGCGACGCCTTGCGGCGGTTCTCGCGGACGGGGCGGCTGGGGGCCTTCCTGGCGAGCCTGCCGCCTGAGGCGGTGCGGGCCCTGGCGCAGGACTGGCTCTTCCTCGCCCGGGACGATCAATTGCCGCCGGAGGGCGACTGGACCACCTGGGCGGTGATCGGCGGGCGCGGGGCGGGCAAGACCCGCACCGGGGCCGAATGGGTGCGGGCGCTGGCTCTGGGCGACCCCGCCTTCACGCCCGCGCCGGTGGGGCGCATCGCCCTGGTCGGCGAGACCTTCGCCGATGTCCGCGACGTGATGATCGACGGCCCCTCCGGCCTGCTCGCCCTGCCCCGGCGGGGCGCGGCCCGGCCCGACTGGATGCCCTCGCGGCGCCGGCTGACCTTCGCCAACGGCGCCGTGGCCCTCGCCTTCTCGGCGGAGGAGCCGGATTCCCTGCGCGGACCCCAGTTCGGCGCCGCCTGGGCCGACGAGGCCGCCAAGTGGCGCCATGCGGAGGCCACCTGGGACATGATCCAGTTCGGCCTGCGCCTCGGGGCGCGGCCCCGGGGCCTCGTGACCACCACCCCGCGGCCGGTGCCGCTGATCCGCCGGCTGCTCGCCGACCCGCGCGTCGCGGTGAGCCGGGCGCGCACCGCCGACAACGCCATGAACCTGGCGCCGGGCTTCCTCGACACGATCGTCGGCCGCTATGCCGGCACCCGGCTCGGGCGGCAGGAGCTCGACGGCGTGCTGATCGACGACCGGCCGGATGCGCTCTGGTCGCGGGCGCTGATCGAGGCCGGCCGCGTCGCCCGGGCCCCGGCGCTGATGCGCATCGCGGTGGCCCTCGACCCGCCGGCCAGCTCCGGGGCGGGGGCGGATGCCTGCGGCCTCGTCGCCGCGGGCCTCGCCGAGGACGGCATCGCCTACGTGCTCGCCGATGCCAGCCTCGACCGGGCGCGCCCGGAGGCCTGGGCCGGGGCCGCCTTGGCCCTCTACCACCGGCTCGCGGCCGATGCCCTGGTGGTGGAGGTGAACCAGGGCGGCGAGATGGTCGCCGCCGTGCTCGCCCAGATCGACGCCGCCGTGCCGGTGGTGCCGGTGCGGGCGAGCCGCGGAAAGTACCTGCGGGCCGAGCCGGTCGCCCTGCTCTACGCCCGGGGCCGGGTGCGCCATGTCGGCGCCTTCCCGGCCCTGGAGGACGAACTCTGCGATTTCGGCCCCGGCGGCCTCTCCACCGGCGCCTCCCCCGACCGGCTCGACGCCCTGGTCTGGGCGCTGACCCACCTGATGCTGACGCCGCCCGCCGCGCCGCAGGTGCGGCGGCTATAGGCGTGCTTCCGGACGATGGACGCGATGGCCGCCCCTCTCCTCGCCCTGGGCGAGGGGAACCGCGCGAAGCGGGGTGGAGTGGGCCGCGGGCGCGAGGCCGGAAGCCACGGCCCCCTCCGTCCGCTTCGCGGCCACCTCCCCCGAGTGGGGGAGGAAAGGTGCGTCCGCCTCGACCGAACCTCCACCCGCGGAGCCCCCGATGCCCAACATTCTCGCGCGGCTCGTCCGGGCCGCGGGCTTTTCCGCGCCCGCCGTGAAGGGGGCGAGCCTCGCCCTCTACGGCGACGCCCCCGCCGTCTGGATGACGCGGGATGTCGGCGCCTTCGCCCGGGAGGGCTACCAGCGCAACGCCATCGCCCACCGGGCCGTGCGCCTCGTCGCGGAATCCGCCGCGAGCCTGCCCCTCACCCTGGAGGGCGGCGAGGCGGGACATCCGCTCCTCGCCCTGCTCGCCCGGCCGAACCCGCGGGAGGGCGGCCCCGGCTTCCTGGAGGGCGTCTACGGGCACTTGATGATCGCCGGGAACGCCTATCTCGAAGCGGTCTTCCTCGACGGCGCCCCCCGCGCCCTCTACGCCCTGCGCCCCGACCGGATGCGGGTGATCGCCGGGCCGGACGGCTGGCCCACCGCCTACGAATATTCCGCCGGGGGACGGCCCGTCCGCTACGAGCAGGCGGGGCCGGTGCCGCCGATCCTGCACCTGAAGACCTTCAATCCCCTCGACGACCATTACGGCCTCTCACCGGTGGAGGCGGCCGCCGTCGCCCTCGACATCCACAACGCGGCCGGCGCCTGGCACAAGGCGCTGCTCGACAACGCGGCGCGCCCCTCCGGCGCCCTGGTCTTCGCCCCCGCCTCCGGGGCCTCGCTGAGCGACGCGCAGTTCAGCCGGCTCAAGGGGGAACTGGAGGCGAGCTACCAGGGCGCGGCCAATGCCGGCCGGCCCCTGCTCCTCGATGGCGGTCTCGACTGGAAGCCGCTGGCACTCTCGCCCAAGGAAATGGATTTCGTGGAGGCCAAGGCCTCCGCCGCCCGGGAGATCGCCCTCGCCTTCGGCGTGCCGCCCCTGCTCCTCGGCCTGCCGGGGGACAACACCCACGCCAATTACGCCGAGGCCAACCGCGCCTTCTACCGCCAGACGGTGATCCCCCTGGTGCGCCGCACCGCCGCCGCCCTCGCCGGCTGGCTGGAGCCGGCCTTCGGCCCCGCCGCCCTGGTGCCCGATCTCGACGGCATCGAGGCGCTGGCCGCCGAGCGCGAATCCCTCTGGCGCCGCCTCCAGGGCGCGGATTTCCTCAGCCCGGACGAGAAGCGCGAGGCTTTGGGCTACCCGCCGGCCGGCACGCCCGCCGCCTGACCACCCCCTTCCTCCCAGCGCCGAGGTTTTCGATGGATGGCCATTTCACCGGCTATGCCAGCCTGTTCGGCGTGCCCGATCTCGGGCGCGACACGGTGATGCCGGGCGCCTTCGCGGACAGCCTCGCCCGGCGGGGCCCGGCGGGCGTGCGCATGCTCTGGCAGCACGACGCGGCCGAGCCCATCGGCGCCTGGCTGGCCCTGCGCGAGGACGGCAGGGGCCTGCGGGTCGAGGGGCGGCTGAACCTCGCCGTGCAGCGGGCCCGCGAACTCGACGCGCTCCTGCGCGAAGGAGCGCTGGACGGGCTCTCCATCGGCTTCCGGACCGTGCGCGCGGCGCCGTCCCGCGGCGGCCGCCGGCTCCTGGCCGTCGATCTCTGGGAGATCTCCCTGGTCAGCTTCCCCCTGCAGCCGGGGGCGCGGATCGCCACCCGCTCCGCCAAGGCCGCCCCGACCATCGACCTCGCCGCGCGGCTGCGCCGCTGCGCCGGCCGCCTGCATCCGCCGCCCGGCCCCCCGGGCCGGATCTCGCCCCGCTCCGCCACGCCCTCCCACCTCTGAGGCCCTCATGACCGGACAGATCCCCTTCGCGATCGAAACCAAGTCCCTCGAGAACAAGGCGGCGCTCGGCGGCGTCGACAGCGCCCTGGACGAGCTCGGCCGCGCCTTCGAGGCTTTCAAGGAGGCCAACGACGCCCGGCTCGGGCAGATCGAGACCCGGCTCTCCGCCGACGTGGTGACGGAGGAGAAGCTCGCCCGCATCGACGCGGCCCTCGACCAGGCCAAGAACCGGCTCGACCGGATCAGCCTCGACCGTGCCCGCCCGCCCCTGGCCGACCCGGAGGGGACCCGCCGGGTGGCCGGCGCCAGCGAGCACAAGGCGGCCTTCGACCTCTACATGCGGGCCGGCGAGAGCGCCGGCCTGAAGCGGCTGGAGGAGAAGGCGCTCTCGGCCGGCTCCGGGCCGGATGGCGGCTACCTCGTGCCGAGCATGGTCGAGCGCGAGGTGCTGCGCCGGCTGGCCACGATCTCGCCGATCCGCGCCATCGCCTCCGTGCGGGTGATCTCCGGCGGCCAGTACAAGCGGGCCTTCTCGGCGACCGGGCCGGCCGCGGGCTGGGTGGCCGAGACCGCCCCACGCCCCCAGACCGACAGCCCGCCCCTGACCGAGCTGAACTTCCCGGCCATGGAGCTCTACGCCATGCCGGCGGCGACCCAGACGCTGCTCGACGACGCGGTGGTCGACATCGACGCCTGGCTGGCCGAGGAGATCGAGACGGTCTTCGCCGAGCAGGAGAGCGTCGCCTTCGTCACCGGCAGCGGCAGCGGCCGGCCCAAGGGCTTCCTCGCCTACGACACCGTGGCCAACAGCGCCTGGGTGCCGGGCAAGCTCGGCTTCGTCGCCACCGGCGCCAACGGCGCCTTCCCGGCGAGCAACCCCTCCGACGTGCTGTTCGACCTCGTCTACGCCCTGCGGGCGGGTTTCCGGCAGGGGGCGAGCTTCGTGATGAACCGGCGGGTGCAGAGCACGATCCGCAAGTTCAAGGACGCGGACGGCAACTACCTGTGGCAGCCGCCGCTGGCCGCCGACCGGGCCGCGACCCTGATGGGCTTCCCCGTGGCCGAGGCCGAGGCGATGCCCGACCTCGCGACGGGCAGCCTCTCGGTCGCCTTCGGCGATTTCCGGCGGGGCTATCTCGTGGTGGACCGCACGGGGCTGCGCACCCTGCGCGACCCCTATTCCGCCAAGCCCTACGTGCTGTTCTACACCACCAAGCGGGTCGGCGGCGGCGTGCAGGACTTCGACGCGATCAAGCTGTTGAAGTTCACCGCGTGAGCGCGGCGCGAGCGGAAGCCGGGGCGCGTCAGCGCCGCCCCGGCCGGGCCATCCATTCCGAGCGGGCGCTGGCGGCGGGCATCGCCTCCAGCTCCGCCGCCCGGGACGAGATCCAACCGGCATGCTCGGCGGTGGGGGTCACCGCGGTGAAGCCGCCGCAGGCGGTGCGGGCGCGCCGGTCCTGGCGCATGGCGCCGCTCGACCAGCTCACCACGCCGACCATCTGGCCGCCGCGCAGGATCGGGCCGCCGGAATCGCCGAGGCAGGCGCCGGCCCCGGCCGTCTCCGCCATGCGGCGGGCATCGGTGACCACGGTGACCCGGTTGGCGACCTGAAGAGAGCCGATCGAGACGAGATGGGCGGTGCGCAGCGTCCGCGCCGTGCCGCGGCGGTTCTCCGCCACCACGCCGAAGCCGGCGATGTCCACGGAATCGCCGGTGCCGATGGCGCCGCCGCGGGGATCGAGGGGGCGGAAGCCCGGGCCGACCGGCTGGGCGAGCTTCAGAAGCGCGAGATCGATGCCCGGCTGGTCCTCCGGCGTGGTGCCGGAGACGAAATCGGGATGCATCGCCGCGGCGACCGCGCGAATGCGGCGCTGGCGGAAGGAGGGATCCACCACCACGACGTTGTAGCCGGCCTCGTGCATCACGCAGTGGGCGGCGGTGAGCACCACGTCCTGGGAGATGAGGGTGCCGGAGCAGATCTCGCCCTGGGTGGATTCGACGCGCACCACCGAGGCGCGCAGGCCGCCGGGATCGCGCTCGACCTGCCCCTGCACCACCGCCTGCGCCGAGAGCGGCACGAGGGCCAGCAGCGCGCCGAGCGCGAGCCTGCGGACGGGGATCGAAACCATGCTGCCTCTCCCGCGCCCAAGCGCGCTCCGATTCGATTCAGCGTATCCGAACCCAATTCGGCGGCCAAGCTGAGGTTCCCCGTGCCGGACCGGGCCGAAGCCGGATCCGTGCCATCAGGCACGGCGCGCGGGCCGTCCGCCCTCGGGCGAAACCCCGCGGAAGCAGGGGGAGACCCGCTCGCCGCCCTCAGGGCCCGCGCCAGGACGCCCCGGCGCCCCAGGGGCGAAGCGTTGCGTCGATCCAGCCGCGCTGCGGGCCGAGCAGGATGCCCTGGGTGAGGCCGCCGCAGGCATCCTTCACCCAGGCGGCGAGCGCCACCACGGCGCCTCCCTGCACGATCGGGCCGCCGGAATCGCCGTTGCAGCCCCCGGCGCGGGGCGCCTTGAGCCAGAGCAGGATGCGGCTCGGCCCGTAGGGTTCGACCACCGGCAGCGTGGCGATGCGGAAGCGGCCCAGGCTCTTGCGGTCGCGGTCCCGGGCCGCGCCGTAGCCGCCGAGTTCGAGGGGGGTGCCCGCCCCCGGCACGTCCTGCGCCAGCGTCGCCGGCCGGAAGCGGGCGGGCAGCGCTGCGGGCAGGCGCAGCAGGGCGAGGTCGATCGAGCGGGTGCGCCCGCGGATCGCGTCCGCGTCGTAGCCCGGATGCACCAGGCGGGCCGAGGGCTCGATCAGCACCGGCTGCCCCGCCTCGTCGCGGAAATGGACCCGGTTCTGCGCCGCCCCGGCGACGCAATGGCCCGCGGTGAGCACCGCGTCGGGGGCCACCACCACGCCGGTGCACACGCCCCCGGACGAGGTCAGCACCATCACCGCGGCGCGGGCGAGATCCGTGTCCGCCGCCTCCCGGCCACCGACGATCGCGCCGGCCGGCCCCGGGGCGCAGGCCAGGGCCCCGACGAGGCCGAGGCGGGCCGCGATCCGGCGCGGGCCGGCGGGACGGGAAGCGGCCATCGGAAGCGGTCCCGGCGAGACGAGAGGAACGGGAGGGATGCCTTGACCCCGATACGCGTCGACAGCAGCGCCGTCGAGCCGGTGAGCCTGTCCGAGATGCGCGGCCATCTGCGCCTCGATCCCGACGACACGGACGAGGACGACCTCCTCGCCCGCCTGATCACCGCCGCCCGCCAGGCGGTGGAGGCCGAGAGCCGGCGCCTGCTGGTTCAGGGACGCTGGCGGATCACCCTGACAGCCTGGCCGGCCTGCGGCGTGGTGCCGGTGCCCCTGAGCCCGCTCACGGGCATCGCGAGCGCGCAGCGGGTCGATGCCGCCGGCACCGCGACGCCCCTGCCCGCCGGCCTCCTGCGGCTTGGGCCGGATCCCTGGGAGGCGCCCTGCCTCCTCCTGACCGGAGAGCGGCCTCCGCTCGGCGACGGCGCGGCCCTGATCGAGCTGAGCGCCGGCTGCGGCGGGGCGGGGCCGCAGCCGGGGCCACCGGTGCCCGCGCCCCTGCTCCAGGCCCTGCGCCTCGCCGTGGCCGACGCCTTCGAGAACCGCGGCGACGGCCCCGGCCGCCGCACCGCCCTGCCCGAGACCGCCCTGGCGCTGATCGCGCCCCATCGCCGGCTCCGGCTCTGACCCGCCCACCAGGAACCCCGACCATGACGCAGGTGCCCATCGGCGCGCGGCGGCGACGCTTCGTGCTCGAACAGCCCGTGGACACGCCGGACGGCTTCGGCGGGCGGATCCGCCGCTACGAGGCCGGCCCGGTCCTGTGGGGGGCGATGCAGGCGCTCGGCGCCGAGACGCAGATCCGCGGCGGCCGGGCCGACCGCATCGGCACCCACCGCATCGCCTTGCGCTTCCGCGCCGGCATCACGCCGGCCATGCGCCTCTCCGCCGGGCCGCGCCGTTTCGCGATCCGCAGCGCGGAGGATCCGGACGGGCGGGGCTGCGACCTCGTCTGCCTGGTCGAGGAGATCCTGCCGGAGGCGTTGCCGTGAGCCCGCTCCTCGCCCTGCGCGGCGCGATCCTCGCGCGCCTCTCCGGCGATACCGCCCTCGCCGCCCTCATGGGGGGCCAGGTCCGGCTCTACGACGAGCCGCCCCGGGGCGCCGCCCCCGTCTATGCCGTGTTCGGCCCCGCGGAGGCGCGCGACGATTCCGTCGACGGGGCACGGCGCCATCGCCACGCCCTCGACCTCGTGATCCATGGCCGGCCCGGCTCCGCCCGCAGCGCCCTGGAGGCGGCCGAGGCCGTCGCGGCCCGCCTCGAAACGGGCGCGCCCGCGCCGCAGGGCCATGCCCTCGTCAGCTTCCGCATCGCCCGGACCAGCGCCGCCCGCGACGCCGCCACCGGCGAGACGCGGGCGGTGCTCGCCTTCGAAGCCGTCACCGAAACCATCGCCTGAAGGGGATCCCATGAGCGCACAGAAGGGCAAGGACCTGCTGCTGCGGGCCGGCAACGGCAGCGGCGGCTTCGTGGCGGTGGCGGGCCTGCGCGCCCGGCAGATCGCCTTCAACGCGGAGAGCGTGGACGTGACCAACGCCGATTCCGCCGGGCGCTGGCGCGAATTGCTCGCGGGCGCCGGGGTGCGGCGCGCCTCCGTGACCGGGGCGGGCGTCTTCCGCGACGAGGCCTCGGACCTGCGCCTGCGCGCCCTGTTCTTCGACGGGGCGATCGAGACCTTCCAGGTGGTGGTGCCGGCCTTCGGCACGATCGAGGGGCCGTTCCAGGTCACGAGCCTCGAATACCGCGGCGACCATGCCGGCGAGGTCACCTACGACATGACCCTCGAATCCGCCGGCGCCCTCGCCTTCACGGCGGCCTGAGCCATGGCGAACCGCAGACGGGGCGAGGTGCCCCTGGTGCTCGGCCACGAGCGCTACACCCTGTGCCTCACGCTGGGCGCCCTGGCCGAGTTGGAGGAGGCCTTCCAGGCGGCGGATGCGGTGGCGCTGGCCGGGCGCCTCGCGGAGGGGCGCCTGCGCAGCCGGGACCTGATCACCCTGCTCGGCGCCGCCCTGCGCGGGGGCGGCCACGCCCTGGACGACCGGGCCGTGGCCGCCCTGCCCCTGGCGAGCGGGTTGGACGCGATCGTGCGGGCGCTGGGCGAAGCGGTGGAGGCCGCCTTCGGCACGGCGGAGGACGCCCCCCGCCCTTGAGCCCCACGGGAGGGGCGGCGGCGGAGGCGCAGGCCTTCGCCTTCCCGTGGGACGCCGCGATGGCCCTCGCCCTCAACCGCCTCGGCTGGACGCCCGCCGCCTTCTGGGCAGCGACGCCGCGGGAACTCGCCGCCGCGGCCGGGCCGCGGCCCGCCCCCGCCGCGACCCGGGCCGATCTCGACCGGCTCGTCGCCGCCCATCCCGATCCCTGCTGACGAGGACGCCGCATGGCCGAAGACGATGCCACCCGCAGCGACGCGGAGCGCGTGAAGAGCCTCGAATCCCTCGACAGGCTCGCCCGCAGCTTCGGCCGCTCCCTGACCCAGGCCCTGACGAGCTCCCTCAGCGCGGGACGCCAGCTCGACAGCGTGCTCGACACCCTCTCGACCCGGCTCGCCGGCCTCGCCCTCCGGGCCGCCGCGGTGCCGGTGAGGCGGAGCGTGGCCAACCTCGTCACGCAGGTGCTCGGCCGCTTCTCCGGCGCCGACGAGGCGCTGGCCCGGGGCGGGGTGATCGAGAACGGCCGGGTCTCGGCCTACGCCAAGGGAGCCGCCTTCCCGGGCGGGATCGCCTCCGGCCGGGTCCAGCCCTTCGCGGCCGGCGGAATCGTGGCCGCGCCGACCTATTTCCCCCTCGCCAACGGCACCGGGCTGATGGGCGAGGCCGGGCCGGAGGCGGTGATGCCCCTCCGCCGGGGCAGCGACGGCCGCCTGGGCGTCGCCGCCTCCGGGGGCGAGCGCCCGGTCGCAGTCACCGTCAACATCAGCACGCCGGATGCGGAGAGCTTCCGCCGTTCGGAGGCGCAGGTGGCGGCCACCCTCGCCCGGGCCGTCGCCCGCGGCCGGCGCGCGCTGTGAGGACGCGTCATGGCCGACGACTTCCACGAGGTGCGCTTCCCCCTCGACGTGGCGCTGAAGGGCAGCGGCGGCCCGAGCCGGCTCACCGAGATCGTGACCCTGGCTTCGGGCCGGGAGCACCGCAACAGCCGCTGGGCGGATTCGCGCCGGCGCTACGATGCCGGGCTCGGCATCCGCACCCTGGACGCCCTGCACGCGGTGCTCGGCTTCTTCGAGGCGCGGCGGGGCCGGCTCTACGGCTTCCGCTACCGCGACCGGGTGGACCACCGCTCCGGCCCGCCGAGCGCGCCGGTCACGCCCCTCGACCAGCGGATCGGCACGGGGGACGGCAGCACGAAGGGCTTTTCCCTGGTGAAGACCTATGGCGACGGGCCGCTCCCCTACCTGCGCCCGATCCGAAAGCCGGTGGCGGGCAGCGTGCGGGTCGCGGTGAACGGAGTCGAGCGCGCGGCCTCCGCCTTCGCCTGCGACCCGGCCACCGGCCTCGTCGTCTTCACGGCGGCGCCCCCGAGCGGCGCGGCGATCACCGCCGGCTACGAGTTCGACGTGCCGGTCCGCTTCGACACCGACGACCTGACCATCGATCTCGCCGCCTTCACCGCGGGGGAGATCCCGCGGGTGCCGCTGATCGAGGTTGTGCTATAGTAAATACTTCTATTATTTTATTGAACTATATTATTTATATTAATAAAATTGGTCAAGACTATTTATACTAGTCTCGACCAAATAATATTAGAATGGCAGAGGCGACGCCCCTTGATGTACGAGACCTCTTACAATTTTTGACACAGTACCGCCATTAACGCAAAAGTGAAAAGCTGTGCGAGATTGGCTCCAGCCCAACACTAAGACGGCGTGCAAAATATAGCATGCTGTCTGACGACTACAGGGAAACTCGGCAGGCATGACATATCCTCCGCAAGTGCGCGGTATGGTGGGATGCTGCCGGCTTGAAAATTCGTCCCTGAGATGCGACGTTGAACGTGTGGCTGCGCATCAGGGACTTCCGAACCGGAAGCGTTCGTGATGTGTGGTTCTGGCCGAGCCGGCGCTCCCTCTGAACCAGGGAGTGTCCGGCTCGACTATTTCTCTCTCGGGTTGAACCTACCCCGGAGAGCAACCTTTTTTCATTTAAATACTCCCTCGACTCGCGAAGCGCCAGAAACTAACAAATCAGGCTTCGATGGCACCGAATAAGTACTGTCATCATACTCTTGAAGACGTCCACTACGGACCAGATTTAGAAGTGTCGCATGAACAACTCTACCACCGCCATCGTCCACTGAAAAATACCCAGCTTTAACGGCAGAAATTCGAAGATCTTCCTTTGAGATACGGCCAATCTTCCGAGTCTGCTGAATTAAAAAACTTGATAACGACTCAATTGGAGTAGAGGCGGATGGCTTTTCGCCCAATTTCCTTTGTTGAATGATAAGCAAATTATTGATAACTTGGCGCTCTTCCTCAAGAGGATCAGTCCGCTCAGCGTATGCCCGATCAATCTCTTCTTTCTGGCGATTATATGCTTGAATCGCCTCTCGCATCTCCGACTCAATTTCGGCGATTCGCTCTCTAAGTTCTGATCGCAAATCCCGCATCAGACGCTCCTCTGCGACAGCAAACCTAGTGCCAATCGGAAGACTGAACAAGCCCATTGCTATCGCGAACCACCAGATTCTTCTCATATAAGAACATAACGTGAACAATAGCAGCCCGAGAATGGGCCGCTTCCTCTGCAGTGCTCTAAGTTCACAAATGCAAGACGCTGGACCTTCGTTGAGGTCTTTTCCCCACTAAGCCGGAAGTAGTTGCATGCGCGCCCTTCCTCCCGACCTCGCCGCGCGGCTCGCCGGCGGGGCGACGACCCTGTGCCATTGCTGGCGGCTGCTGCGCCGGGACGGGCTCGCCCTCGGCTTCACCGACCACGACCGCGACCTCGCCTTCGACGGCACCGCCTTCGCCGCCCGCACGGGGCTGGAGGCGGCGGAGGCGAGCGCCGAGCTCGGCTTCGCCGTGGGCGGGGGCGAGGTGGCCGGGGCGCTCAGCGCCGCGGCGATCGCGGAAGCCGACGTCGCCGCCGGGCTCTATGACGGGGCCTCCGTCGAGACCTGGCTCGTCGACTGGCGCGCCCCCGAGGCCCGGCTGCTGCTCGATCGCGCCGAGATCGGGGAGATCCGGCGGGCGGGGACCGCCTTCGTGGCGGAGCTGCGCGGGCCGATGCACCGGCTCGACGCGGAATCCGGCCGCACCTTCCGGGCAGCCTGCGACGCCGCCCTCGGGGAGGCCCGCTGCGGGGTGGACCTGACGGATCCGCGCTACCGCGGCACCGGCACGGTCGCGGAGATCGCGTCCGCGACGCGGCTGCGGGTGAGCCTGGCCGCTGCCGTCGCGGAGGGCTGGTTCGGCGGCGGGCGCCTCGCCTGGGAGACGGGCGCCAATGCCGGGCTCTCCGCCGACATCCGCACCCAGGCGGGGACGGGGACCGAGATCCTGCTGGAGCTCTGGCAGGCCCCGGCGCGCACGGTGGCCGCCGGCGACGCCGTCACCCTGACCGCGGGCTGCGACAAGGCCTTCGCCACCTGCCGCGAAAAGTTCGCCAACGGGCTCAACTTCCAGGGCTTCCCGCACATGCCCGGCAACGACTTCGTGCTGCGCCCCGCCCCGAGCGGCGGCCCCGGCCTCGACGGCGGCAGCCTGTTCCGCTGAGGCGGCCGAACGCCCACCCGACCCGTCGTTCCGTCCCGTCGCGCGGAGGATCGCCCATGCCGCCCGCTTCCCCGCGCCTGCGCGAAAGAATCGTCGCCGCCGCGCGCGGCTGGATCGGCACGCCCTACCGGCACCAGGCCTGCCTGAAGGGGGTCGGCTGCGACTGCCTCGGCCTCGTGCGCGGAGTCTGGGCCGAGATCCACGGCGCCGAGCCGGAGGTGCCGCCGCCCTATCCCGCCGGCTGGGCCGAGGCCGTGCCCGGCGGGCGCGACCTGCTGGCCGAGGCGGCGCGGCGCCACCTGATCCCGATTCCCGCGGGGCCGGGCTACCGGCCGACGCCCGGCGACGTGCTGCTCTTCGCCTTCCGGGCGCATCTGCCGGCCAAGCACTGCGCCATCGCCACCGGCCCGGAGGCGATGGTGCATGCCCAGGACGGCGCCGCAGTCACCGAGATCGCCTTCACCCCCTGGTGGCGCCGGCACCTCGCGGCCGCCTTCCGCTTTCCCGACCGGGAGGAGCCGCGATGACCACGCTGGTCCTGCAGGCGGCGGGCTCCGCCATCGGCGCGGCCCTCGGCGGCCCGATCGGGGCCGGGATCGGGCAGGTGCTCGGCGCGGCGGCCGGCGGGGCGCTCGACCGCGCCCTGTTCGGCCCCGGCGCCCCCGGCCCCCGCTTCGTCGAGGGGCCGCGGCTCACCGACCTCGCCGGCCTGACCTCGACCGAGGGCGATCCCATTCCCCGCCTCTACGGCCGCGCCCGCCTCGGCGGCACCCTGATCTGGGCGACGCGGCCCCTCGAGACCGCCAACACCACGGTGACGCGCACGCAGTCCGGCTCGAAGGGCGGGGGCGGCCGCAAGGTCGTGACCACCGCCTACAGCTATTCCGTCAGCCTCGCGGTCGGGCTCTGCGCCGGGGAGATCGCCCTGGTGCGCCGGATCTGGGCGGACGGCACCGAGCTCGACCTGACCCGGCTGAGCTACCGCGTGCATCGCGGCGGGCCGGACCAGATGCCGGACCCGCTGATCGTCGCCAAGGAGGGGGCGGAGAACGCCCCGGCCTATCGCGGGCTCGCCTATGTGGTGTTCGAGAACCTAGCCCTGGCCGAGTTCGGCAACCGCATCCCGCAATTCGCCTTCGAGGTGATCCGCCCCGTGGCCGGTTTGGCCAGCCACCTGCGGGCGGTCTGCCTGATCCCCGGCGCGACGGAATTCGGGCTCGACCCACGCCCCGTCACCGAGGATGCCGGGTTCGGGGCGACCAAGCCGGCCAACCGCTTCCAGCTCCAGGGGGCGAGCGACGTGGTCGCCTCCCTCGACGCCCTGCAGGCGCTCTGCCCGAAGCTCGAGGCGGTGTCGGTGGTGGTCAGCTGGTTCGGCGACGACCTGCGGGCGGGCGCCTGCACCCTGACGCCGCGGGTGGATTCGACGCGCAAGGCCACCTTCGGCGCGGCCTGGAGCGTCGCCGGCCTGACGCGTGCCACCGCCCGGGCCGTCTCGACGCGGCCCGGAGGCGGGCCGGCCTATGGCGGCACGCCGGACGACGCGTCCCTCGAACGCCTCGTCGCGGAGCTGACGCGGCGCGGGCTCAAGGTGGTGCTCTACCCCTTCGTGATGATGGACGTGCCCGCCGGCAACGCCCTGCCCGACCCACAGGCGCCGGACCAGCCGCAGCCGGCCTATCCCTGGCGGGGGCGCATCACCTGCCATCCCGCCCCCGGGGCGCCGGGCAGCGTCGACGGAACGGCGGCCGCCGCCGAGCAGGTCGCCGCTTTCTTCGACGGGGCGGAGGGCTATCGCCGGATGGTCCTGCACTATGCCGACCGTGCCGCCGCCTGGGGGCTTTCCGGCTTCGTGATCGGCAGCGAGTTCGTCGGGCTGACCCGGGTGCGCGGCCCCGGCGGCGCCTATCCGGCGGTCGCCGCCTTCCGCCGACTCGCCCAGGACGTGCGGGCACGGCTGGGATCGTCGGTGATGCTCGTCTACGCCGCCGACTGGACCGAGTACGGCGCCCATATCCGCGACGACGGGGCGAGCCTGCGCTTCCCCCTCGACCCGCTCTTCGCCGACCCGGCCCTCGACGCGGTCGGCATCGACTACTACCCGCCGATCACCGACTGGCGCGACGGCACGGCGCATCGCGACGCCGCCGAGGCGTCGGAGATCTACGACCGCGCCTATCTGAAGGGCCGGCTCGGATCGGGGGAGGCCTTCGACTGGTTCTATGCCAGCGCCGCCGACCGGGCGGCCCAGATCCGCACCCCGATCACGGACGGGGCCTATGGCCGGCCCTGGACCTACCGGGCCAAGGACCTCGTCTCCTGGTGGTCGAACCCGCATGTCGAGCGGGAGAACGGGGTGGAGACGGGCGCCACCGCCTGGGTGCCCGGGAGCAAGCCGATCTGGCTCACCGAGATCGGCATCCCCGCCGTCGACCGGGGCAGCAACGGCCCGAACGCCTTCCCGGACGCCAAGTCCTCCGAGAACGCCCTGCCGCCCTTCTCGCGGGGATTCCGCGACGACCTGATCCAGGCCCGGGGCCTGGAGGCGATCCTCGCCCGCTTCGATCCCGCCATGGCGGGCTTCGAGGCGGCCCACAATCCGGAGGCCGCCGCCTTCCCCGGCCGCATGGTGGATCCGGCACGCCTCTTCGCCTGGTGCTGGGATGCGCGGCCCTTCCCCGCCTTCCCGGATTTCGACGGCGTCTGGGCGGATGCGGAGAACTGGCGCAGCGGCCACTGGCTCACGGGCCGGATCGAGGGGATGGAGCTCGACCGGCTGATCGCGGCGATCCTGGCCGATTTCGGCCAGGCGGGCGGGCTCGATTGCGAGGCGGCGGGCTTCCTCGACGGCTACGTGATCGACCGGCCGCTCTCCGCCCGCGGCGCCCTCGAACCCCTCGTCCAGCTCTTCGGCCTCGACGTGCGCGCGGGCGCCGGCACCCTGACCATCCGCGGCCCCGGCCGCGCCGCCGCGCTGACGCTCCGGGCCGACGACCTCGTGCGCCCGCGCGACGGGGAGGCGCCGCTTCGCTTCGTGCGGGCGCAGGAGAGCGAGCTGCCCCGCTCGGTCGCGGTCGCCTTCACCGATTCCGAGAACCCGGACTACCGGCGCGCCACCGCCGCCGCCCTGCGCCCGGGCGGCCAGCGCCGCCGGGAGAGCCGCCTCGACACGGCCGTAGTGACGCGGCGGGCGAGCGCGCAGGATCTGGCGGAGGCAGTGCTGGAGACCGCCCTGGCCGGCCGCGACAGCGCGAGCCTGACGCTCAGCCCCCGGCAGATCGCGGCGGAGCCGGGGGACCGCCTGATCCTGCCCCAAGAATCCGGAGGCGGCCTCTACCGGATCGAGCGGATCGCGGATTCGGCCGCGGGGCGGCGGATCGAGGCGCGGGCGGTGCCGCCGGCCTCCGACAGCCCCGCCGCCGCGTCCGGGACCGCGCCGCCGCGGCGCACGCCGCCCGCCCTGCCGGGGCCGCCCTTCGCCGTCGCCCTCGACCTGCCGATCGCCCAGGGCACGCCGCCCGCCCTGCAATACGTGGCGGTGGCCGCCGATCCCTGGCCCGGCCGGGTCGCACTCTGGCGGTCGGAGGGCGAGGGCGCCGGCCTCGCCCTGCAGCGCCTGATCGAGCATCCGGCCTGCCTCGGGGAAACGCTGACGGCACTGCCGCCCGGCCCGCTCTGGCGCTTCGACCGCGGGGCCGGCTTCGAGGTCGCCCTGCGCCATGCCGAGGGGTTCGCGGCGATCCCGGAAGCCGAGGCCCTCGGCGGCGGCAACCTGTTCGCCCTGCGGGCCCCGGACGGCACGGTCGAGATCCTCGCGGCCGCCGGGGTGGCGCTGATCGGCGCGGGCCGCTGGCGGCTGTCCCGGCTGCTGCGGGGGCTCGCCGGCAGCGAGGCCGCCGCGGCGCGGACCGCCCCCGCCGGCAGCCTGCTCGTGCGTCTCGACGACGGGGCCGTGCAGCCCCTGGTGGAGCGCCTGGACGAGGCCGGACGGGCCTTCCGCTACCGGGCGGTGCCCGCCGAGCGCGATCCCGCCGATCCGGCCTCCACCGGCTTCGAGGCGAGCGCCGGCCTCCTGGCCTACCGGCCCCTGTCTCCGGTGCATCTGCGGGCGCGGCGGGAGGCGGAGGGCGTGCGGCTCTCCTGGATCCGCCGCGCGCTGCGCGACGCCGATGCCTGGGAGGCCGCCGAGATCCCCCTCGACGCGCCGGAGCGCTACCGCGTCACGATCCTGGGCGCGGATGGCAGCGCCCTGCGCAGCTTCGAGACGGACGAAGCGAGCGCCCTCTACGCCCAGGCGCAGGAGAGCGCCGATTTCGGCGGCCCGCAGGACACGCTGACCGTTTCGGTGGCGCAGCTCGGCGCCGTGACCGGCCCCGGCCCGGCGACACAGGCGCGCCTGCCGGTGCGCATGGCCTGAACGGCCGCCTCTTCCCGAAGCCCCTCGACGACGGAGCCCCGCATGGCAGAGACCGAGAACCTGCGCCTGCCGCTGCTCGCGGCGGGGCAGGCCCAGAAGCACGTCACCCACAACGAGGCGCTCGCCGACCTCGACGCGCTGGTGCAGCTCGCCTGCCTCGACAAGGACCTCGCGGCGCCGCCCGCCGCGCCGAACGAGGGGGACCGCTACCTCGTCCTCGCGGCGAACCCGACCGGGGCCTGGAGCGGCCTGTCGGGGCAGGTCGCCGCCTTCCGCGACGGCGTCTGGACGGGCTACGCACCCCGGCCGGGCTGGTGCGCCTTCCTCCTCGACGAGGGCGCCCTCTACGCCTTCACCGGCTCCGCCTGGATCGACCTGCGCAGCACGATCGCCGGGCTGCAGAACCTCGCTCTTCTCGGGATCGGCACGCAGGCGGATGCGCAGAATCCCTTCGCGGCCCGCCTCAACAAGGCCCTCTGGACCGCCAGGCCCGCCGCCGAGGGCGGCAGCGGGGATCTGCGCTACGCCCTCAACAAGGAGGGGGCCGCCAATGTCCTGTCCCTCCTGCTCCAGAGCGCCTTCTCGGGCCGGGCGGAAATCGGGCTCGTCGGCAGCGACGACCTGAGCCTCCGGGTCAGCGCCGACGGAAGTGCCTGGTCGACCGCCTTCAGCGTCGACCGGAGCAGCGGCCTCGTCAGCTTCGAGCGCGGCGCCCTGCGCACGGAGGTGACGGCCCTCACCGGCTCCGGCACCTGGGAGAGGCCCGCCTGGGCGCGTATGGTGACGATCTTCGCCATGGGTGGCGGAGGCGGGGGCGGCGCGGGGCGCCGCGGCGCCGCCGGCACGGTCCGGGCCGGAGGCGGGGGCGGCGGCGCGGGCGCCCTGGTCGTGGAGGAATTCCTCGCCGACGACCTTCCGGCGACGCTCGCCATCACGATCGGCGCCGGCGGGGCCGGCGCACCGGCCCAGACCGCGGATTCGACCAATGGCAGCGGCGGCACGGCCGGGAGCAACACCACGGTCGCCAACGGCTCCGTCATCCTGCTGACGGCCCTGGGCGGGGGCGCCGGCGGCGCAGGCGCCACGGCGGCGGCCGGCGGCGGCACGGGCGGAGGCGGCTTGAGCGCGCTGGCCGTGGGCAGCGGCGGCACCGGCTCCGCGGGCGCCGCCGCCGGCGGAGCCGGCGGAAACGGTCTCCAGGGCAGCGGCGGCGGCGGGGGTGGCGGCGGCATCTCCGCGAGCGAGGCCGCGACCGCCGGCGGCCCGAGCGGACAGGGCTACATCCTCGGCAATGCGGGACGGCGGGCCGTCACCGCCGCAGGAGGCGCCGTCGGGCTCGGCGGCAACAACGGGGCGGCCAAGGCCTGGATCCGCGGAGGTGCGAGCGGCGGCGGCGGCGGCGGGGCCGGACCGGCCAACGGCTCGGGCTCCGGCGGTGCCGGCGGCAATGGCGGCCTTCCCGGCGGCGGCGGGGGCGGGGGTGGGGGCGCCAGCAACGGCGCGGCCTCCGGCCCGGGGGGCGCCGGTGGCCGCGGCGAGGTCTGGATCCTGTGCCGGGGCTGAGGACCGTCTCGTCCCTCGACCATCGCCGGAGATTTCCATGGAGCTCAGCCCCATCGGCCGCGCCGTGCTCGTCGCCCGCGAGGGACGCCGGCTCGAGGCCTATCGCGATTCCGCCGGCATCTGGACGATCGGCGTCGGCCACACCGCCGCCGCGGGGCCACCCGTCGTCGTGCCGGGCCTGACCATCACGGCGCAGGCATGCGACGCGCTCTTCGCCCGGGACGTGGCCCGCTACGCCCGGACAGTGCGCGAGGCCCTCGCCGGATCCCCGGGCGAGGACCTGCCGCAGAACGCCTTCGACGCCCTCGTCTCCCTCTGCTTCAACATCGGACCCACCGCCTTCCTGCGCTCCACCGTGCTGCGGCGCCTGCGGGACGGCGATCGCGACGGCGCGGCGCAGGCGATCCTGATGTGGGACCGGCCGGCCGCACTGATCCCCCGCCGCCAAGGCGAACACGACCAGTTCCGCACGCCCTACGCTACTGCCCTGCCCCGTGCCCGCCGCGACGACCGGCAGCCGGTCGCATGGCCCGCGCAGGCGCCCCCCGCCGAGAGCCCGCCTCCGGGCGCCGCAGCGCGGCCCGGCTGGCTGCGCCGCGCCCTCGCCCGCCTCTTCCGCCGCTGACCCACACGCCGTTCGGAGACATCGCCATGACCGCACGAAACCGTCCCGCACGAACCCCTGCCGCCCTCCTCGCCCTGTCCGTCCTCGGCCTCGCCGGGGCCTGCAGCCCGGCCCGTGCCGCGGGCGCGGAGATCCTGCTGCCCTGGGGCGACGCCCTCACCGCCGGCCTGCAGGCGCTCGGCGGCATCGCGGCGCCCGCCCTGGCCGCGGCCGCCGCGGGGGCCGCGGCGCGGCTCGCCGGGCCGCTGCGCTTCCTCGTCACCAGCACCCTGGTCGAGCGCCTGGTGCGCAACGCCACGGATTACGCGCTCAACGCCGTGGCCGGGGCGGCGCGCGGGCGCACCCTCTCCGTGCCCCTCGGCTCCGCGGTGATCGCCCAGGCCGTGCAGCGCGCCCTCGATCAGGCCCCGGCCTGGCTGGTGCGGGCGGCCGGCGGCGAGACGGGCCTCGCCGAGAAGGTGTTCCGTAGCCTTCCGCTCGAAGCCGAGGCCACCCGCGCCAACACCCTCGCCCCGGCCCTCGCCCGCCCCTGAGGGCGGGCCGGGCCGCCCCGACGCCGCAGGAGGCCGCCCGTGGACCGGATCGCCATCGAGGCCGCGCGCCTGCTCCTGTCCGAGGCGGGCGCGGGCTGGATCGTCGCGGTGCTGCTCGGGCTCGCCTGCCTGCATCTCCACCGGGAGGGCACGCGCGCGGCGCAGGCCCGGATCGAGGAGGCGGGCAGCACCGCCACCGCCCTGGAACGGGCCTCCCAGACCAACGCCGCCGTGGCCTCGGCCCTGGAGGCCCGCAGCCGCGTGCTGGAGGAGCTGGCCCGGCTCGTCGGGGAGATCGCGCAGGGGGTCGACCGCAGCGACGGGCATGCCCGCGACCGTTTCGACGAGATCCTGCGGCGCCTGGCCGAGATCCAGGGGCGGGCGCGGCCGTGACGCCCCCCCCGTTTCACGACGATGGAGACGACGATGGGTCCCTTCGAGATCCCGCGCGGAATCCGCCGCCGGCGCGAGGCTGCCCGGTGCCTGGCGGCGCAGGGGCGCCTGCGCGCCGCGCAGCGCGCCTTCGAGAGCTCGCTCGGCGCCCTGCGCCTGGCGGCCCAGGACGCCCTCGAAGGCCAGGCCCTCGCCCGCCGCGCCCTGCAGGCGGTGCGGACGCGGATTGCGCCCGTGATCCTGCCCGAGTGAAGGCGCCTTCGTCGCACCGCGCAACCGACTCCATTCAGGGCGCATTCAGTGCCTGAACTCGACAGTGCCGCCCATGCGTCTCACCCTCGTCCTGCTGCTCGCCGTACCGGCCGTCGCGCTCCTCGCGACGGACGGCCTTGGGCCGCTCGCCGAGGAGACCGGCGCCGTCACCGCCGCGCAGCCGCAGATCCCCCGCGAACCCCTGAACAAGGGGGATGACTGCCTCTCGCCCGCCGACCTGCGCGAGGCGGTGGCGGACAAGCGCGTCGTCGCCCCCATTGCGGCGATCCGCGCGGCGCGGCAGGTGATTCCCCGAGCCGAGATCCAGCGCGCCACCCTCTGCCGGCACGACCAGGGCCTCGTCTACCTGCTCACCGCCCTGCGGCGGGACGGGCAGTTCGTGAAGGTGATGGTCGACGCCCAGTCCGGTCAGGTCGCGGGGCAGTGGTAGGGCCGGGGGTGGGGCGGCCCGCAACGGTTTCGAGGAGGTTCACGTGCGTCTGCTCGTCGTCGAGGACGACCGGGACATCAACCGGCAGGTCGTCAACGCCCTGGAGGAGGCCGGCTACGTCGCCGACAAGGCCTTCGACGGCGAGGAGGGCGGCTATCTCGGCGAGAACGAGCCCTATGACGCCATCATCCTCGACATGGGCCTGCCCAAGGCGGACGGCGTCACCGTGCTGCAGCGCTGGCGCCGGGCGGGCGTGAAGACGCCCGTCATCATCCTCACCGCCCGCGACCGCTGGTCGGACAAGGTCGACGGCTTCGATGCCGGGGCCGACGACTACGTGACCAAGCCCTTCCACATGGAGGAGCTGATGGCCCGGGTGCGCGCCCTGCTGCGCCGCGCCGCCGGCCACGCCACCAGCCAAATCGCCTGCGGCCCCGTGACCCTCGACACCCGCTCCGGCCGCGTCTTCGTCGACGGCAACCCGGTGAAGCTCACCAGCCACGAATACCGGCTGCTCTCCTACCTGATGCACCATACCGGCCGGGTCGTCTCCCGCGCCGAATTGACCGAGCATCTCTACGACCAGGATTTCGACCGGGATTCCAACACGATCGAGGTCTTCGTCGGTCGCCTGCGCAAGAAGCTCGCGGTGGACCTGATCCAGACCGTGCGCGGCCTCGGCTACCTGGTCGACCCGAACCAGCCGACCGGGCGGGGGTGAGCGGGGGTCATGTCCCTACGCAGGCCGCGCGTTTCATGGCATGGTCCGCAGCCTGCACCCGAGATGCAGCAACCGCGACCGCAAGGCAGAGAACCCTCGATGCCCTCAGATGAGCGCAAGACGCGCTTTGGCAGCTTCCTGGAAGGTCTTGGTGCCCTCGCGTCGATCTGGCCCGCACCGGAGGCACCGCTGCGCTATCCCCATCGCGACGAGGCCGAGGCCCTGCGCCTCGACGGGCTTCGGATCGGCAACGATATGCGCCGTGTGATCGTGCGTGAGCGGCTCCGTGCGGAAACCCCGGCGGTCTAGCTCGCCCGCGCGACAGCCGGGGCCGACCGACCAGGGCCGGACGAGCGAACCGAACGAATCCTCCGTCTTCCTGGAACACGGCGCGTTCTGGAAGGGTCCTCTCCCGCCACCGGCCATCCTGGAGGATTTTCAGCGTATCGTTCCAGATGCCCCGGAGCGCATCCTGCGGCAATGGGAGCTGGAGGCCGATCACCGCCGCGCCTACGAGCGAACGGCGCTTGATGCCACCGTACGGCGCGAGGCCCTCGGTCAGATCAGCGCGGTCCTGTTTGCCCTGACGGCGCTCGGGGTCTCCGCCTTCGCAATCTGGATGCATGAACCCTGGGTCGCCGCCACGATCGGTGGCGGCACCATCGTTTCCGTCGTGGGCGCCTTTCTTTACCGGCGTTCCGTCAAGCGGGTCGACACGCCCGCCCCTTTGCCACCGCCATGACCGACCGCCTCGCCTGGCTGCCCCTGCGCCGCCGTTCCATCGCGGTCCGCCTCGCGGTGTCCTCGCTCCTGTCGAGCACGGCGATCCTGGTGTTGGCCGCCTGGATCCTGACCACGCTCTACCGGGAGAACACCGAGCGCGGCTTCGACAGCCGGCTGCTCGTCTACGCCAACAACCTCGCGACCGACCTCGTCTCGCCCAACGATCCGGAGACGCGCTCCTTCGCGCTGGGCGACCCGCGCTTCGACCTGCCCCTGTCCGGCTGGTACTGGCAGGTCGGGCGGCCCGATGCGCGGCCACGGGACCTGCGCGGCTCGCGCTCCCTCGTCGGCGTGCCCCTCAAGGGGCCGGACCAGGCCGGCACGGCGACGATCGGGCAGATCCGCCAGGGCTACGGCCACGGCCAGGACGACCGGCTCCTGCGCATCGTCGAGCGCGACGTCGATCTCGGCCAGGAGGGTCGCTACACCGTGCGGGTGGCGGGACCGGCGGACGAGATCGTCAACGACGTCGACCGGTTCCGCTTCTCCCTCTTCGTCACCTTCGGCCTGCTCGGCTTCTCGCTGGCCGTGACGGCGCTCCTGCAGATCCGCTTCGGCCTCGCGCCGCTGACCAAGCTGCGCACGGCGCTCGGCGCCATCCGCCGCGGCGAGGCCGACCGCATCGACGGCGAGTATCCCCGCGACATCGCCCCCCTGGCGGGCGAGATCAACCTGCTGATCGAGACCAACCGCGAGATCCTGGAGCGGGCGCGCACCCAGGTCGGCAACCTCGCCCATGCCCTCAAGACGCCACTCTCGATCATCGTGAACGAGGTCGGCGGCGGCGAGGCGCCCCCCGAGCTCGCCGACAAGATCCGCGAGCAGGCCGCGGTGATGCGCGACCAGGTGAACTATCACCTCGACCGGGCCCGGGCCGCGGCGCTCGCCGGCACGCTGGGCGCCTCGACGGAAGTCGAACCGGCGCTGGCCGGCCTGGTGCGCACCTTCGGCAAGATCTACCGCGACAAGGACATCGCCTACGAGGTGCAGGTCCCGCCGGGCCTGCGCTTCCGCGGCGAGCGTCAGGATTTCGAGGAGATGGTCGGCAACCTCGTCGACAACGCCTCGAAATGGGCGAACGGCCGGGTGGCGATCTCGGCCGCCGCGGTCGGCGAGCAGGATTTTCCACATCTGATCGTCGCGGTGGAGGATGACGGTCCGGGCCTGCCCGAAGCGGACCTCACCGCCGTGCTCAAGCGCGGGCGCCGCCTCGACGAGACCAAGCCCGGCTCCGGCCTCGGCCTGTCCATCGTCGCCGACCTCGCCGCGCTCTATCGCGGCCGCTTCCGCCTGGAGCAGGCGGCGATCGGCGGGCTGCGCGCCGTGCTGGAAGTGCCGGGCGACGCCCCGGCCGGGGCGGCCCAGCGATAGGGCGGCCCCGCCCCGGAGCGACATCGCGCGCGGCCCCGGCGCGGTTACGTTCGGCCTCGTCCGTGCTAAGGCGCGGCGGCTCGCGGTCAAGCGGGCCATGGGCGGCGGGCCGTCAGGCACCCGATGCTCGGGACGGGACGAGGGGAGCTGTCGACTTGCCGCGGATCCACGATCCGGTGCGGGGCGCTGGCCGCGAAGCCCCGGCACTCTGTAAGGTTCAATGACGGCGATCTGGTTCATCCTGGCGTTCATGACCGGCGCGGCCGTGCTCGCGCTGCTCTGGCCGCTCACGCGCCGTCCGAAGCCGCAGGCCCAGGCCGGCGAGCCGGAGGGGCTCGCGACGCAGACCGGCTTCTACGAGGACCAGCTCGCCGAGATCGAGCGCGACCTCGCCCGCGGGCTGATCGCCCCGGCGGAGGCCGAATCGGCGCGGGCGGAGGCCGCCCGGCGCCTGCTGCGGGCGAGCCGCGAGGAAGCCGCCGACCATCGGGACGGCCCGCATCTCGCCGAACCCCATCTGCGCCAGCGCCGGGCCGCGGCGGCCTTCGCCCTCTCGACCGTGCCGCTGGTGGCCCTCGTCGTCTACGGGCTCTACGGCTCGCCCAACATGCCCTCGCAGACCGAGGCCGACCGCAAGGCCGCCCAGGCCGGCGGCCAGGACCTGATGAAGGCGATCGGCCAGATCGAGGCGCGCCTCGCGAGCCATCCCGACGACGCCCGCGGCTGGGAGGTGCTGGCCCCGGTCTACATGCGGCTCGGCCGCTTCGACGAGGCCGCCCGCGCCTTCGCCGCCGTGGCCCGCCTGAAGGGCGAGAACGCCACGATCCTGTCGGATTGGGGCGAGGCCCTGGTCGCGGCCAATGACGGCAACGTGCCGCCGGAGGCGCGCACGCTGTTCGACCGGGCGGTCGCCGCCGATCCCAAGGCGCCCAAGCCGCAATTCTACCTCGCCCGGGCCGACGAGCTGGCGGGCAACCTCGACGGCGCTATCCGCCGCCTGGCGGCGCTCGAAGCCCAGGGTCCAGCCGACGCCTCCTGGATGGGCGGCGTGCGCGACAGCCTCGCCCGGCTGAAGGCCGAGGCCGGCAAGCCGGCGGGGGAGACGAAGCCCGCGCCCGACACGAAGCCGGACGCACCGGCCGCCGGCCCCGCGGCCAATCTCCAGGCGCTGCCCCCCTCCCAGCGCATGGATGCGATCCGCGGCATGGTCGAGGGGCTCGACCGGCGCCTCGCCAAGCAGGGCGGCACGCCGGAGGAATGGGCGCGTCTGGTGCGCTCCTACGGGGCGCTCGACCAGCCGGACAAGGCACGCGAGGCGCTGGAGCGGGGCCGGGCCGCCCTGTCCGGCGACACGGCGGCCCGGGAGAGCCTGGAGGCGCAGGTCGCCGGACTCGGGCTGTCCCAGGTTCAGCCGCCGCGGAGCGAACCCCCGCCCGGGCCGGCCCGCATCGACCCGGAGGCCGCGGCGGCGATGCGCGCCATGCCCGAGGCCGATCGCGAGAAGATGATCCGGGACATGGTGGCGGGTCTCGACCGGCGCCTCTCGGCCAAGGGCGGCAGCGTCGACGAGTGGATGCGGCTCGTGCGCTCCTACAACGCGCTGGGCGACCGCCCGGCCGCGACCCAGACGCTCGACCGGGCGAAGATGGCCCTTGCCGCCGACAGGGGCGCCGCCGAACGCCTCGACGCCCTCGCCCGCGAGCTCGACCTCAAGCCCTGAGGCCTCCGCAATCGTCCCCACCCTGACAATCGGTCCCGGCCGCGCACCTTGATTTCGCGGGGCGGTCGGCCGAAACCCGACCTTATCATCGTTCGAAAACACGATCGCACCCGCGGCGCGGCAGCGATCCGGGGCGGAATCGCGAAGTGACCCGCAAGAGCCGACGTCTGATCCTGATCGCCTCCTGCGGGGCCGTGCTCGCCCTCGCCCTCGGGCTGATCCTCTCCGCCATGAGCGGGTCGATCGTCTTCTTCCGGGCCCCGGCCGAGGTCGCGGCCCAGGGCGTGGCGCCGGGCACCCGTTTCCGCCTCGGCGGCCTCGTCGAGGAGGGCTCCCTCAAGCGCGGGTCGAACCAGAGCGTGGATTTCTCGGTGACCGACACCAAGGCGAGCGTGCCGGTGCATTACCAGGGCCTGCTGCCGGACCTGTTCCGGGAGGGACAGGGCGTGGTGGCCGAGGGCACCCTCGATGCCGGCGGCATCTTCCGCGCCGACACCGTGCTCGCCAAGCACGACGAGAAATACATGCCCCGCGAGGTCGCCGACGCGCTGAAGGCGCAGGGCCGCTGGCAGGAAGGCGGGGAGAAGGGCGCCGCGCCCGCCGCGCCGCAGGCGGAGACGGGCGCCCCCATCGGCAAGCGCAGCGAGCGGTGATGGCCCGGAACCGGAAGAAGGAGACCCGCCGATGCTGGTAGAGGTCGGCCATTTCGCGCTGGCGCTGGCGCTGGCGCTCTCGCTGGTCCAGGCGGTGCTGCCGGTCTGGGCGGCCCGCTCCGGCGACGCGGCCCTGCGCGAGGCGACGGTGCCCGCGGCCCTGGGCGTGTTCGCCGCGATCCTGTTCGCCTACGCGGCGCTGACCTATGCCCACGCCACGTCCGACTTCTCGGTCCAGAACGTGGTCGAGAACTCGCACACCCTCAAGCCCTTCATCTACAAGCTCAGCGGCGTCTGGGGGAACCACGAGGGCTCGATGCTGCTCTGGGTCCTCATCCTCGCCCTGTTCGGGGCGATGGTGGCGGTGGCGCGCAACGCGGTGCCGCCGACCCTGCGGGCCAACACCCTCGGGGTGCAGGCCACGATCACCTTCGTGTTCGTGCTGTTCATCATCACCACCTCGAACCCCTTCACCCGGGTGGCGCCGGCGCCGATGGAGGGCAACGACCTCAACCCGCTCCTGCAGGATGCCGGCCTCGCGATCCATCCGCCGCTGCTCTATCTCGGCTATGTCGGCTTCTCGATCAGCTTCGCCTTCGCCATCGCCGCGCTGATCGATGGCCGGATCGACGCCGTCTGGGCCCGGGCCGTGCGCCCCTGGACGCTCGCCGCCTGGAGCTTCCTGACGCTCGGCATCGCCATGGGCTCCTACTGGGCCTATTACGAGCTCGGCTGGGGCGGCTGGTGGTTCTGGGATCCGGTCGAGAACGCCTCGCTAATGCCCTGGATCGCGGGCACCGCCCTGGTCCACTCCACCGTGGTGATGGAGAAGCGCGACGCCCTGAAGGTCTGGACCGTCCTTCTGGCGATCCTCACATTCTCCCTGTCGCTGCTCGGCACCTTCATCGTGCGCTCCGGGCTGCTCACCTCGGTGCACACCTTCGCCACCGACCCGACCCGCGGCACCTTCATCCTGGCGATCTTGGTGCTGTTCATCGGCGGCTCGCTGACGCTGTTCGCCTGGCGCGCGCCGATGCTGCGCCAGGGCGGCCTGTTCGCGCCGATCTCCCGCGAGGGGTCGCTGGTGCTCAACAACCTGTTCCTGGTCGCCGCCTGCGCCACGGTGCTGGTGGGCACCCTCTACCCGCTGCTCCTCGAGATGCTGACGGGGGAAAAGATCTCGGTCGGCCCCCCCTTCTTCAACTGGACCTTCGTGCCTCTGGCGATCCCGCTCCTGGTGATCGTGCCCTTCGGGCAGACGCTCGCCTGGAAGCGCGGCGACGTGGCCGCGGCCTCCCAGCGCCTGATGCTGGCCTTCGGCCTCGCCCTGGTGGCCGGGCTCGCCACCCTGGCGCTGACCTGGGGCGGCCCGGTGATGGCCCCGGTCGGGATCGGGATCGGCGCCTATCTCGTGATCGGCTCGGCCCTCGAGATCGCCAACCGCGCCCGCGGCTACGGGGCCTCGCGCAGCCGGGGCGTGGCCACGGTCTGGCGGCGGGCGATCGGCCTGCCACGCTCCGCCTGGGGCACGGCGCTTGCCCATGCCGGCGTCGGCGTGGTGGTGATCGGGATCGCCGCCCAGGGCTGGGCCAAGGAAGGGCTCGCCACGCTCACTCCCGGCGAGACGCTGGCGACCGGGCCCTATGTCGCCACCCTCGACCGGGTCGGCCCGCGCTCGGGCGAGAATTACGAGGAGACGACCGCCTTCCTCACCCTGCGCACACGGGAGGGGGACAGGGTCGGCACCGTGGAGACCGGCAAGCGCTTCTATCCCTCCCGCCGCATGACCGTGACGGAATCGGGCCTGAAGACCGTCGGCTTCAGCCAGATCTATGCGAGCCTGGGGGAAGTCGTGCCCGGGGGCGGGATCGGTCTGCGGCTCTACTACAAGCCGCTCGTACTGCTGATCTGGCTCGGCGCCGTGGTGATGGCGCTCGGCGGCGCCCTCTCGCTGACCGACCGGCGCATGCGGGTCGGCGCCCCGGCGCGGGCCAAGGCCAAGCTGCCGCCCCACGCGGTGCCGGCGGAATGAGACGGCCGCTTCTCGCCGCCGGGCTGCTGCTGGCGCTCGGCCTCGCCGCCGCACAGGCCGTCCAGCCGGACGAGGTGATGAAGGACCCGGCGCTCGAGGCCCGGGCCCGCCACATCTCCGAGGGACTGCGCTGCCTCGTCTGCCAGAACCAGTCGATCGACGATTCCGACGCGCCGCTCGCCAAGGACCTGCGCCTGCTCGTGCGGGAGCGCCTCAGGGAAGGCGACGACGACAAACAGGTCGTCGATTACGTGGTCGGCCGCTACGGCGAGTTCGTGCTGCTGCGCCCGGTCTTCGCCTGGCACACCCTGCTGCTCTGGCTGACGCCGCTGCTCGCGGTGCTCCTCGGCGGGCTGGGGATCTGGAACCTGTCGCGGCGGCGCGCACCGGCGGGACGCAACGCGACGTTGTCGCCCGCCGAACAGGCCGAGGTCGAGGCCTTGCTGCGGCGCAAAAACGGCTGATCACGCGTCAAACGCGATTTTTTGAAAGGGCGCGTTTCAAGACCAATCCATGCGCTGAACGACTGATTTCGTGCGGTTTGGCACAGCGCCATGCATTGATTGCATTTGTGCGGCGCATTCAGAGCCCTTCGCAGCGCACAACGCCTGGGGCATATCGGGGTCTCCCGGTGCAACCGGCTTTCCGTACGGGCGCTCCCGGCGGACAGTAACCGCACAGGACCTCACGACATGCGCACCCTTTCCTACGCGCTCGCCGCGGCGGCGATGACGGCGGCCGTTTCCACGGCCGCGCCGGCCTCCGCCGCCGACTGGAAGCCCGCCACCCCGAAGCGGATCGAGCTCGGCAGCTTCCGCGGCATGGCCTATTACACGGTCGAGAAGGACGGCTACCGCGTGGTGACGACCCTCGCCGCGCTCAACACCAACGCCGACCACCCGCAGGTCATCCGCCTCGTCACCACCCTGAAGGGCGACCAGACGGTGAACCTCTCCGTGCCCGGCACCCTCGGCGCCGATGGCAGCGAGACGACCATCGCCTTCACCCGCAGCGGCGACGTGGTCGAGGTCGCCTCGGCCGAATAAGCCGTCCGCTCTTCGTCCGACAGGAGCCCGTCCGCGCCGCCCGGTGCGGGCGGGCTCTTCGCGTCGGCGCCTCGCTTTCGCCAAACCGCGCCGGCATGGTCAGGCCACGCCAACGCCATCGCACGCCAGCGTCGCGGGACCGCCATGCCGTCTTTCTCGCCGCTCCGTCGGCTTCTCGCTCCGGTGCTGCTGCTCACGCCCGTCCCGGTGCTCGCCCATCCCCATGTCTGGGTGACGGCGACCGAGGAGGTCGCCTACGAATCCGGCCGCGTCACCGGCGTGCGCCACCACTGGACCTTCGACGCGGAATACTCGGCCTTCATCACGCAGGGGCTGGACGCCAACAAGGACGGCAAGATCTCCCCCGAGGAGTTGCAGGGACTCGCCACCGAGAACACCGCAGGCCTCGCCGAGTTCGGCTACTTCACCAAGCTCAAGGTCGGCGGCAAGGAACAGGCCTTCGCCGAGCCGAAGGACCCGCGCATGGGGCTGGAGGGGGGCAAGCTCACCCTGACCTTCCTGCTGCCGCTCAAGACGCCGGCCGCGCAGGGCCGCGGCGTCGCCGCGCTGGAGGTCTACGACCCGACCTACTTCGTCTCCTTCGGGCTCGCGGACGGGGCCGACGCCGTGCGGCTCGCCGGCGCGCCCACGGGCTGCACCACCTCGATCACCCGACCGAAGACCACCGAGGCCAAGACCGCCGATGCCGGCAAGCCGCTCTCGGAGGCCTTCTTCGAGGCGCTGACCGCGGCCTCCGATTACGGCGTGCAATTCGCCAACCGGGCCATCGTCGCGTGTCCGTAAGCGCCGCGCCGACGCTTCCCGTCGCGAAGGGCGGGGGGCATTCCCTGCTCCTGCGGATCGCCCTGGCGCTCGGCGCCATCGCCCTGGCCGCCGGCGTGCTGGCCGGCCTCGTCTGGCTGGTGGCGCCGGGCCTGACCGCCCCGCCCCCGCGCTCCCCCTTCGGCATCGGTTTCCGCGAGACCGCCCCCGCGGCCACGGGCCTGGGCGGGCGGCTGCTCGCGATCCAGGCGAGCTTCGCCCAGAGCCTGCGCGGGGCCGTCTCCGCCCTGAAGCATGGCGGCGGCTGGGAGGCCCTGGCCCTGCTCGGCTTCGCCTACGGGGTCTTCCACGCCGCCGGCCCCGGCCACGGCAAGGCGGTGATCGCCGGTTACATCGTCGCCGGCGAGAAGATCCTGCGGCGCGGCTTCGCCCTGAGCGCCGCCGCCGCCCTGCTCCAGGCCCTGGTGGCGATCGCGATCGTGGGGATCGGCACCCTCCTGCTCAACGCCACCGCGGCCGGCATGACGCGGGCCGGCACACTGATCGAGACGGTGAGCTTCGCCCTCGTCGCCCTGCTCGGCCTCGCCGTCACCTGGCGCAAGGCTGGTCGGCTCGCGGCTCTGCTCGCGGCCGAGCCGGCCGCCGCCTGCGGGCCGGGCTGCGGGCACCGGCATCTGAGCGATGCCGAGACCGTCTCCCGGCTGGAGACCTGGCGCGAGCGCATCGGCGTCGTGCTCGCCGCCGGCACGCGCCCCTGCGCCGGCGCCGTGCTGATCCTGGTCTTCTGCGCCTCCCAGGGCATGCTCGCGGCCGGGATCGGCGCGACCTTCGCCATGGCCGCCGGCACGGCCCTGACCACGGGGGCGCTGGCGAGCCTCGCGGTCTTCGCCAAGGCCCTCGCCCTGCGCCTCGCGGGCGGACGGGGCCAGGCCGGCACGCTGGCCATCGGCGGCCTCGAACTCGTGGCCGCCGCCTTCGTGCTGGTGCTCGGGGCGGCCCTGCTCACCGGGCTCGCGACGGCGGCGGGCGGCTGACGCCGCAGGGTCGGCTCCCCCCTCGCCAGCGCGTCGCCCGCGTGCCACTCTCCCTGCGGACACGCGAGGAGAGGCCCTTGAGCGCATCGAGCCTGCCCGACGCCTTCGGCCGCATCCTGAATTGGCGCCTGCTCGCCGGCTCGCACGAATTTCCGGGGCCGGAGGGCGGCACCTGCATCAACGAGGCGGCGATCGTGGCCGCGGGCCTGCCCTACCGGGCGATCCGCGGCAGCGAGGATTGCCCGCCCTGCTTCTCGCGCCCGCTGGCGGCCTATGCGCTCGGCCTCAACGACGCGATGCCCGATGCCGAGCGCGGACGCCTGATGGCCTTCGTGCTGCGGCTCTCCGGCTCGGCGGACGGGCCGGAGGTCGAGACCCGGCGAACCACCTTCCTCGCCACCGAGAGCGTGCGCCGCATCCTGCCCCCGCTCCTCGACCGGGCCGGCCTGCCCGCCCTCGCGGCCCGCTGCGAGACCGCCCCCGACCCGCGGGCGGCCCTGTCGGCGGCCCGGATCGCCCAGAACCAGGGCGGCGCCCTGTCCCAGATGGCAGGCTACCGCCGGGCCTGGGTCCAGGGCGCCCGGGCCGCCGCCGTCGCCCGCACCGGCACCGCGGCCGTGAAGGCCTTCGACGACGCCCGCTGCGCGGCGGAGGTCGCGGAAGGCGCCGCCCCCTTCGCGGAGGGCATCTGGCCGACCGCCGTGTCGATCCTCGACGAAGCGCTCGCGATCGGACGGCAGGCGCCGACGATCGACGTGATCGAGGCCGGCCGCCGGATGGAGACGGCCCGCGCCCGCACCTGACCGGGCACATTTCCAAGCTCCAGGGCCCGCCATCGTCGCCCCTATGAAGGGCTGAACCGGAATTCCCGACGCCCGTCGCGCGTGCGCCAGCACACGCGAATGAGGCACGCCGCGTTGACGTGTGAAAATTTCCCACGCATTAGTTCGGGGCCGCCGCCGGTTCCCCGAACCGGATGGCGGCCCGGCGCACGATCCGAATTGCCCATGCTTCCCAAGGCCTTTCGCCGGCCCACCGCGAGCCGCTTCGAAGCCCGAGCACCGCAGAACGCGGCTGTCGGGCGAGAGGTGCCCCTCGGGTTGGCCCTCGCCCTCGCCGCGCTCGGCCTGCTGCTCCTCGGCCGCTGAGCCGCACCGACCCCGAACCCTTCGACCTCACGAGGACCTGCGATGCTGAAACCGATCTCCGCCGCCCTGCTCTGCCTCGGCACCGGGCTGGCCTCCGCCCAGGCCGCCGACCTGCCGCGGCGCGCGGCCCCGCCCCTGCCGCCGGTCCCGCCGGCCTTCACCTGGACCGGCTTCTATGCGGGCGTGAATGCGGGTTACGGCTTCCGCAGCGCCCCGAGCAGCTTCACGGACGCGACCTACGGCACCGTGACCCAGAGCAAGACCGATCGCGGCGGTTTCCTCGGCGGCGGCCAGATCGGCTACAATTACCAGTTCACGCCGGGCGCCGGCTTCGTGGTCGGCGTCGAGACCGACATCCAGGGCACGGCCTTCGCCAAGGCGGATGCCGCCTATCTCGGCACCACGCCCTATTACACGATCGGCTCCACCCTCGACTATTTCGGAACCGTCCGCGGCCGGGTCGGCTACGCCTTCGATCGCGTGCTGATCTACGGCACCGGCGGCTTCGCCTATGGCGGGGGCTCGAAGTCGTCCTATGCCGCGTCCTACACGGGCACGCTGCCGAGCGACTTCCGCACCGGCTACGCCTTCGGCGGCGGCTTCGAATACGCCTTCACCGAAAAGCTCTCGGCCAAGATCGAGGCCCTCTACGTCAACCTGAAGCAGAGCAGCACCAGCACGACCGTCTACGATTCCTCGGTTCCCGCCTATTACGGCCTCGCCAAGACCGATCCCGGCTTCGCGGTGGTCCGGGCCGGCGTGAACTACCGGTTCTGACGCTTCGCCGGCCCTCGCTGTGCGAGCGGAGCGAGGGCCGGGTCAGGCGCGCGCGGAGGCCCGGGAGGGGCTGTCGAGGTCGATCTCCAGGGCCTCGCAGTTCTCCAGCCACCGTCCGGTCAGGTGGTAGAAGAAGGTGCAGTGGCCGACCACGGCGATGGTCCGCTCCGGCCGCGCCCGCAGGAAGTCGCGAAACCCCTCCACCCGGGCCTCGAACAGGGGGCGGGGCTCGACATGCCAGCCCTCCGGCCCGACCTCGCCCTCGGCGTACCACCAGGTCTCGGGCAGGTGGTCCACGCGGAAATCCGGGAATTCGCGCGCGAGCAGGGAAGCGGCGCGGCCGACATCGCAGCTGCTCTCCTGACATTCGCGGTGGAGCACCTCGACCAGGACCTGCGGCTTGGCCGGATGATCGGCGAAAAGGCCGGCGGTGGTCTGCAGCGCGCGGGTCAGCGGGGACGTCACCACCAGCTCGAAGGGAATGTCCCGCAGGGATCCCCGGGCCGCGGCGACTTGGCGGCGGCCGCGCTCGGACAGGGGAGCGTCGATATGGCCGGGGTCGCGCCCCGTGGCCTGATGCACCGCATTGAAGGTCGATTCGCCGTGGCGGATGCAGACGATGCGGGTCGTGCTCATGGCGCCTGATCTATTTCGGGCGGGGCCGCCCCGCCAGCGGCGCCCGCGCAGACCAGCCATCGGCCGGCCTATTCGAGCCGCACCACCACGCTGTCGCTGGCGCCCTTCGCGTCCATCACCGAGATGCGGGCGAAACCGGCGCCCTCGGGGTGCCAGTCCGTCTGCCGCCTCAGGCCTTCGGCCACCGGAGCGCCGTCGACCATCCAGGTGAGCGGCGGCTCGCCGCCGAGCGCCTTGAGCGCCAGGGTCGCGGCCTCGCTGCGCACGGCGCCGTTCTCCGACAGGCCGAGCTCGACCCGCGCGCCGTCCGGCGGGTAGGCGATCTTCAGGGGCACGCCGAGGGTGGCGGCCAGCGTCTTCGGCGCGTCCTTGCGGATGTGGCGCAGGGGCGGCGGCAGGCTCGCCGTGGTGGCGACCAGGGCGTCCCGCGGCATCGGCAGGGGCTCCGGCTCGCCGCCGTAACGGGCGAAGGCATCGAACAGCACCGGCGCGGCCACGAGCCGCCCGACCAGCCCGGGAACGGCCGCGCCGTCCGGGCGCCCGACCCAGACCGCGATGGTGACGCGCCGGTCGAACCCGACCGCCCAGGCGTCGCGATAGCCGTAGGAGGTGCCGGTCTTGAAGGCGAGGCGCCCGGTCAGGGCGTTCTCCGGCGGGGGCGCCCCGCGCAGGATGTCCGCCACGTACCAGGCGGAGACGGGATCGGCGACGCTGCGCTCCGGCTCCGGCGCGGCGGAGACGATGCGCTCGCGCCAGGGCGGCACCGCCCCCCCACGGGCAAACCCCGCATAGAGCCGGGCGAGGTCGGCCAGCCGGATGCCGAGGCCGCCGAGCGCCACCGGCAGGCCGGGCGCCGTATCCCGCGGCAGAACGATGTCGGCGCCCGCCCCGCGCAGGCGGGTGACGAAGCGGGCGGCGCCGACCGCATCGAGCAGGTCCACCGCCGGCACGTTGAGCGAGAGCTGCAGGGCGCGCCGCGCCGTCACCGTGCCCTGGAAGGTGAGATCGAAGTTCTCCGGCGCGTAGCTCGCGGCGAAGCGGGCCGGGCGGTCGTCGAGCAGCGTCTCGGGATGGGCGATGCCGTTCTCGAAAGCGAGGGCGTAGATGAAGGGCTTCAGCGCCGAGCCGGGGGAGCGCAGGGCCAGGGCGGCATCGACCGCGCCGGCCCGGGCGGAATCGAGATAGCCGGCGCTGCCGACATGGGCGAGCACCGCGCCGCTGCGGTTGTCGATCGCCACGATCGCCGCCGAGAGGCCGGGCCCCGCCGCGGCGGCACGCTCCGCGGCCAGGGCTTCGAGGCTCGCCTGCAGGCGGCGGTCGAGGCTGAGGGCGATCACCCGCGCCGTGGGATCGGCGGCCACCGCCTGCTCGGCGGCATGGGCTGCCAGCATCGGGAAGGTCTTTCGCACCGTCGGCACCGGCTCGGCCTTGGCCGCCTGCGCCTCGGCCGCGGGCAGGACGCCGCGGGCGGCGGCGATGTCGAGCACCCGGTCGCGGGCCTGCTTGGCCCGGGCGGGGAAGCGATCCGGCCGGCGCGTCTCCGGGGATTGCGGCAGGGCGACGAGCAGGGCGGCCTCCGCCGCCGAGAGCCGGGCCGGCTCGCGCCCGAAATAGGCGAGGCTCGCCGCCCGCACGCCCTCCACCGGGCCGCCGAAGGGCGCCAGCGCCAGATAGAGATCGAGCACCGCCGCCTTGCCCTGCGCCCGCTCCAGGGCGAGGGCGCGGACCGCCTGCCGCAGCTTCTGCGTCAGCGAGCGCTCGGGCCGCGGCTCGACGAGACGGGCGACCTGCATCGACAGGGTCGAGCCCCCCGAGACGATGCGGCGCTGGCTCAGCCATTGTCCGGCGGCCCGCAGCAGCGCCGCGGGATCGATGCCGGGATGGTCGTCGAAGCGCCGATCCTCGTAGGCCTTGAGCATGGCGAGGTAGCGCGGATCGACCTCCGCCGCCGTCACCGGCAGCCGCCAGCGCCCGTCGGCGGTGGCGAAGGGGCGCAGCAGCGCCCCGTTCCGGTCGAGCACGACGGTGGAGCGCCGGGATGCCTCCGTGAGGTCGAGGGCCGGGAGGCTCGCGGCGTAGCGCCAGAGAGCGAGGCCGAGGACGAGCAAGAGAAGCAGGGCAGCGGCCGCGCTCCTCCCCCCTCTGCGGGGGAGGGTGCCTGCGGAGCAGGCGGGAGAGGGGCCGGCGCAGGTCCTTCCGGAGACGGCGCTCCCCTCTCCCGACCCTCGCTGACGCGAGGGTCCCCCTCTCCCGCGGAGGGGAGAGGGCCTTGGCGGCCGCTTCCCCATCACTCCTTCGCCACCACCTCGACCGTGCCGAAGCCGGTGCGGCCGAAGCGGTCGGGGCGGTACATGTCCTCGATGGTGGCGGCCGGCTGCACGTAGACGCCCGGCGAGACCGCCCGCACCGTATAGGCCACCGAGAAGAAGGCCGATTGCTCGGTGTCCCGGTTGTAGGCCGCCACGAAGCGGTCGTCGCGGAACTCGGTATGCGCCGGCGGCACGTCGCTCTTGGCGAAGCTCAGGGCCGCCAGGGCGTCGGTGTCGAGGAGCTTCGGGTTGTCAATCTCGAGCCCGGCGGGCAGGCGGTCGACGAGGAGCAGGCGGCCGGCACTGGCCTTGGCCTCCGTCACCTTCAGCACCACCACGAGCCGGTCGTTCTGGCGCAGGGGCTTGGCGGCGTCGACCGGCGTGCCGTCGAGCCGGTAGAGGCTGCGCTCCACCGTGTAGCCGCGGGACTCCGCCGGCTCCGGCGCGATCGGATTTCCGGAGACGCCGACCACGAGCTGGACCGGGTCCTTGCCCTCGTTGGTCACGCGCACCGTCCGCGCCTCCAGCGCAGCGGGCTTGAAGCTGCGGGCGAGCGGCCCCTTGCCGGGGGTGCCGTCGACGGCCACGGACAGCGTCTCCCCTTCCTTCGCCAGGGCCTCGGCGGCGAGCACCATCCAGGCATTCTCCTGCGTGCTGGTAGAGCGGCTCGCCTCCCGCTCCTGCGTGACCACCGCGGCGAGGGGCTTCAGCGCGTCGCGCAGCAGGCCGGTCTCGGCCCCCAGCGCGATCAGCCCGGCGCCGTCGCGTAGCCGCGTCCCGTAATCGGCCCGGTAGGTCTTCGCATCGGCCTCGCTTCGCAGGGCCTGGAGCGCGGACTCGTAGGCCCTGGCCGCCCGGCCGCGATCCCCCAGCAGCGCGAGGGCCGCCGCGATCTGCCCGCGCCCGAGCGGGGTGGCGAAATCGGACAGCTTGGTATCGGCGAGGTAGCGCAGATCGCCCATCACCGGGCGGCCGTTGCGGGCGAGCACATAGGCCGCATAGGCGATGTCCATGCCGCCGTCGCGCACCTCGCTCGCATTGGCGACCTCGTTGCGCAGGCGGTCGAGGGCGTTGCTGAAAGCGGTCTGCGGCACGGGAAATCCCCGCTCGCGGGCGCGGGTGAGGAAGTCGGTGACATAGGCGTTGAGCCAGACGTCGCTCGCCTCGCCCGCGGACCAGAGGCCGAAATCGCCGCCGGAATTCTGGCGGGAGAGCACCCGGTCGATCGCCTCGCGCACCCGCTCGTCGAGCTTGCCGTCGAGGCCCAGCCGCTCGGCGGAGGCGAGGCTGTTGACGTAGAGCAGCGGCATGGCCCGGCTCACCGTCTGCTCGGAGCAGCCATAGGGATAGCGGTCGAGGGCCTGGAGCAGGGCCGGCACGTCGATCCCGGTGATCTGGCTCACGGAGACCGAGACGGAGCCGGTGCCGGGCAGCATCTCGGCCAGAAGCTCCCGGCCGATCTCGGCGCTGGCGCCGGGCTCGAGCGTGCGCACCGTGCGGCGCAGGAGCGGCCCGGTGCCCGGATTGACCGCGAGCGCGAAGCTCTGGCCGATGCCCTCGGAGAGGCGAGGACCGCTCAGGGTCAGGTCGATCCGGGCCGTGCCCGGGCCGGCGGCGGTGATCGGGATCACGAGCTGGCCCTTGGCTCCGGCCTCCAGCCGAACGGTCCGGTGGAGCGCGTCCCCCGCCACCAGCACGGGGCCGGAGAGGTCGAGGTCGAGGGTGTAGTCGCCCGCCGCGCCCTCGACATTGTCGAGCGCCACGAAGAAGCGCGAGCGGTCGCCGACATTGAGGAAGCGCGGCAGCGTGCCCGTGACCACGACGGGATCGCGCACGATCACATCCGCCTGGGCCTGCCCCACCCGTCCCTTGGTCCAGGCGGTGGCCATCAGCCGGGCGGTGCCGTTGAAGGCCGGCAGCGCCAGGGGGATCTGCGCCGTGCCGTCCGGCCTCACCGTGACGATGCCGGAATAGAGGGCGAGCGGCGCCTGGGTCGGCGGCACGTCGGCCAGCTCGGCGCCCCCGGCATCGCCGCCGGAGCGGATCGCGCCGAGGACGCCCTGCATGCCGTCGATCAGGTAGCCGTAGAGATCGCGGATCTCCGGCCCCAGGGCCTTCTGGCCGAAGAAGAACTGGAACGGGTTCGGCGCCTCGTAGCGGGTGAGGTTGAGGATGCCGACATCCACCGCGGCCAGCGTCACCCGCGCTTCCTCGCCGGCCTGGAGCCCGGCGATCGTCACCGGCACGGTCAGGGTCTCCCGCGGCTTCGTCTTGGCCGGGGCCGCGATCGACACGGCGAGCCCGCGCTTGTCCCGGTCGACCGAGAACCAGGCGAGGCCGAGGGCGCGGCCCGGCATGCGCTTGGCCGCCTGGTCGAGGGGCCGGTAGGCCGTGGCGACGAGATAGGCGCCCGGGCCCCATTCCGCCTTCACCGGGATCTCGACGGTGGTGCCGCCCTCGGGCACCGCGACGTCGAGGATGTCGTGCACCCGGTCGCTCACCACCGCGAGGGTGGCGCTGCCGGCGAATTTCGGCTGGAGCCGGGCGCGCAGGCGCTCGCCGGTCGCGTAGGCGGCCTTGTCGAGGGTGAGGTCGAGGAGGTCGGGCACGTCCGCGCTCTCCGAACCGCCCCAGCCGACCGTGAAGGACACGCTCACGGCCGCATTCGGCTGCCCAGGAAGGCTCGCCTCCAGCCGGTAACTGCCGAACCCCACCGGAGCCGAGAGCTTCGCCGGGCCCTCGGCCGAGAGATCGACCGTGCCGTCGGCCACGCGGCGCGTGTTCTGCACCGGCTCGAAGGACCAGCGCCCGTCCTGGCGGTACCATTGGTAGTTCCGCTCGATCTTCGACAGGGTCCAGCTCACGCCGGGCTGGGCGAGGCGCCTCCCGTCGGGCGCGGCCAGGACGAGATCGAAGGTGGCGGTGCCGCCCTCCCGGAGCTCACCGGAAAAATTCTTGCGGAGGGCGAGGACCGGGCCTTCGGGCAGGATCGGCAGGGTCAGGCTGCGGCTGAGGGCCCGGCCGCCGGGCTCGCCCACCGCGAGCGTGATCCGCGCCTCCATGGCGCGCGGCGCCGTCACTTCCTGCACCGGCACGCTCACGGTGGCGTTGCCCTTGGCATCCGTGGTGCCGGCCTCGCCGATCTCGGCGGTCGTCGCCTGCACCGCCTCGTCGTCGAGGCCGATGGAGAAGCCGTCCAGCCCCTTGATGCCGGGCGCGGCGGCGGCCTGCACCGCCACCGAGCCGGTCACCGAGAGCCCAGCGCCGGGCGCCCCGTAGAGATAGCGGGCGGCGACGTCGATCGCGGCCGCCTCACCCCGCTTCAGGGCTGGAATCTTCGGGGTGAGGCTCACCTCCAGCCGCTCGGGGACGTAATCCTCCACGAGCCAGCTCGCCTCGCCGACCGGCGACGCCTTCGGATCGGTATAGGCCGCGACCCGCCAGGTGCCGTGCATGGCGCCGGACAGGAGGGGCACCGCCAGCGCGCGGCCGCCGAGCCCGCCATCGGCGACGGAGACGCGGCGATACTCCACCCCATCCGGCCGCTTCACCACCAGGGTGAGGGGCAGGCTCGGCACCGCCGCGCCGGTGCTGTCGCGCAGCAGCGCAGTCAGCGCCACGGTCTCGCCGGAGCGGTAGACGCCCCGCTCGGGGAAGACATAGGCTTCGAGCGCGGCCGAAGCCGCGCGCCCCTTCACGCCGCGATCGGTCAGGTCGAAGGCACCGAGGGACAGGTCGAGGAAGCCGTAATCCTCCCCGAGCTGCGCCACCACGAGGCCCGGGGCGAGGCCGCCCTCGCCCTTGGCGAGCCCGGCGGCGAAGGCGGCATGGCCCTGCCTATCGGTCTTCGCGCTCGCGAGCACGTCGTTGTTGCGGGCGACGAGCCGGATCTCCGCTTCGGGCACCGCCTTGGCGCTCGCCAACGAGCGGGCGAAGACATGGACGCCGTCCCTGCCCTTGAAGGCGGTGAGCCCGAGATCGGACACCACGAACCACTGGGTCGCCTTCGCGTCGGCGCTGACCTCCTCCTCGCCGCCGAATTGCGCAGCGGTCCCGCTCGGCTGGGCGACCATGACGTAGAGGCCGGCCTCGAGCTTGCCGACCGCCTGGAGCACCGGGAAGGCGGTCACCGCCTCGCGGTTGAGGTCGACCTTGGCGGTCTCCAGGCTGCCCTTCCAGACGCTGACGCCCTTCTGGTCGCCGATGGTCTTGGCGCTCCAGCCGCTGATCTGGCCGAGGAACTCCTCCGAGCGCAGGGCCGGCAGCAGGCCGCGGTCACCGATGCGGAAGACCTCGACGTCGAGCTTCGGCGCGTTCACCGAGATGACGGGCACGCCCGCCTGACCGGTCCGGGGCAGCACGTAGTTGCGGCCGGTGAACCGCGCCTGCGGTGCGCGGTCGCGCACGTAGATCTCGTAATCGGCGGATTTCAGAAGATCGTCGCCGAGCGCCGAAGGCAGGCCCTGGCGCAGCACGAAGGCGTAGCGCTCGCCGTGCTTGAGCCCGTCGACGCAGGCCTGCGCCCCCTCGCTCGTCACGGCGGCGTTCGCCGAGCCCGAGACGGCGATGTAGGGCGTCATGTCCGTCTTGGCGGGCAGGCTCTCGGAGAAGACGAAGCAGACCCGCGGGGCGGCCGCATCGGAATCGACCTTGTAGTCGAGGATGCGGAAACCGTGCTCCGCCCGCATCGTGTCGAACGTCTCGCGGATCGCCGCGTCCTCGCGCAGGGCGAGGCTGGCGCGGTAGGCGTCGAGGGCCGGGCGCCAGTCGGAATGGCTGCCCTCGATCTCGCCGAGCTTGGCCAGCGCCTTCCCCTCGTCGGCGGCCGTGCGCGCCCGCAGATAGGCCTGGTAGGCGGCGACCGTGGCCCGGCGCTTCAGCCTCTCCTTGGCCTGGTAATCGTCCCATTCCTCGTCGAGGCCGGCCTCGTTGGCGGCCCGGGCATAGTCGAGCCAGGAGCGCGGATCGCCGGGATCGGCGGACACGGCGGCGGCGAGGGCGTTCAGCTCGGCGAGACCGTCCCCCTCATCGCTCTTGGCCGCGCTCTCCGCCTCGCGCCGCCATTGAGCCGCATTTTTCGCGCCGGCCGGAGCCTCGGCCTTCAGCGCCGCCGCAAGGCGGACGCCCTCGCTCGCCAGTTCCTGGCGCTGATAGGATTTCTGGACCGGAGCCGTCGCGCTCCCGGCAGCGGGGACCGGGCGCGCGGGCTGTTGCGCGGAAGCGGGCAAGACGAGGGCCGTGGAGAGGGCCAAGGCTGCCGCGAGACATCCGAAGAGGCCACCGCCATACGCCATGCCTTGTCTCCGAATGATTCGTCCCGTCCGGGGCGGGCGGCACGCTAGCACCGGCACTCATGGCCGCAACAGCCGCTTTGAGCCGGTGCACCGATGCGTGAGGCCGTCCCGAAATCCCCTATGATCGCCAGGCCGGCGGGGAAGCCCGCTGATTCCCGGCTCGAGGGCGAGAGACATGGTTCAGGGGCGCGACTTGCGGTGGTATGTTGCCGGTCTTGTCGCGCTCACGCTTCTCACCGGCCCGGGCGGCCCGATGGGGGCCCGGGCGCAGGCGCCGCGGCCGGCGGCCCAGCCCGATCCCGTCTTCGAGGCCGCGAAATCCGCCTTCGAGGCGCGCCCCGAATCCGAGCGCCGGGCGATCCAGGACGCCCTGGTCTGGACCGGCGACTATAACGGCGTGACCACGGGCGCCTTCGGCCGGCGCAGCTTCGACGGGCTCCTCACCTATCAGAAGCGGATCGGGGCGAACCCGACCGGCCAGCTCTCGGGCACGGAGACGGCCGCGCTGCTGGCCGCCGGCGAGGCGGCCCGCAAGGCCGCCCGTTTCTCGGTGCGGACCGATGCGGCGAGCGGGATCGCCCTCGGGGTGCCCGAGCGTCTCCTGTCCAAGCGCAGCGCCATCCCCGGCGGCAGCCGCTGGCAGAGCGCCGACGGCCGGGTCACCCTCGACGCCAAATCCGCCCCCGCGGAGGGCGGGCTCGACCCGCTGTTCGAGCGCCTGAGCACGGCGACGCCGGAGCGCAAGGTCACCTACAAGCTGAAGAAGCCGGATTTCTTCGTCGTCACCGGGGAGACGGCGACGGGCAAGTTCTACCTCCGCTACGCCCTCGGCGAGGCGGGGATCCGCAGCTTCAGCCTCGCCTACGACAAGGCGCTCGCGGCCGATATCGATCGGCTCGTGATCGCGGTGGCCAACAGCTTCACGCCCTTCCCGGACACCGCGCCCGCCCCGGCCAAGCCCGCCGAGGCTGCGGCGCCGAGATCCGCGCCCGCGCCGAGCGCCGCCCTCCCCGCCCGCCCTGCCGCAACGGGGCTCGCGGTCGCGCAGAACCTCGTCCTCACCTCGGCCACGGCGCTCGAAGGCTGCGCCGCGCCGCGGATCGGTGCGATGGCCGCCACGATCGGGCCTCGCGACGCCGCCAACGGGCTGGCTCTGCTGAAGCTGGAAGGACGGGGTCTTCCTGCCTCGCGCGCACCGACCCTGCGAGCGGAGGCGCCTGCGCCGGGCGAGGCCCTCGTCGTCCTCGGTGCCGAGGCGGCGGGCGCCCCCTCCGCAGCGCCGGGCGAGGCGGCCGGCGACGGGCTGACCGCGCCGCTGCAGCCGGGCTCCGGCGGTGCTCCGGCCTTCGACCGGTCGGGACGGCTCGCGGGCCTGGTCGCGGTCTATCCAAGCGCTCCGCGGCTCGTGGCGGGTGTGGTGCCGCCGACCCGCTACCGGCTGGTGCCGGCCGCGGCGATCGGCGGTTTCCTGACGGCCAACGGCGTGACGCCTGCCACGACCGCCGCTCCTCCGGCGAGCCTGGGCGCGGCCGCGGCGCCCTATCTGGGCGCCGTGGTCGCCATCGCCTGCGGCCCGCGCGGCTGAGCGGTCCTGCGCGTCAGACGCGATTTCCGGTGAGGAGCAGGACGATCAGGATGATGAGGAGGATGCCGCCCAGGCCGAAGCTCGGTCCGCGATAGGCACCCCCTCCGAGAAAGTTGCCGCCGCCGAGGACGATCAGGATCAGCACGATCAGGAGAATGGTGGTCAAAGTCATCGACGCGGACTCCGGGCCGCCGGGCAAGGGCGCCCGAGCGTGACCGTAAACGTCGCGATCTGCCGTTTCGTTCAACTTGAGGGCGTGTGCGACGCTCCGATCAGACGAATGCGGAATCCGCCCGCCAATCCGGCAGCGGCTCGGCGGGCGCCGTCAGCCAGTCCGGCACCGGCAGGCCCTTGCCCTGCAGGAAGGCCGGGTTGAACAGCTTGGAGGCGTAGCGCGCCGCGCCGTCGCAGAGGATCGTCACGATGGTGTGGCCCGGCCCGAGATGGCGGGCGAGGCGCACCGCGCCGGCGACGTTGATGCCGGAGGAGCCACCGAGGGAGAGGCCCTCCTCGCGCATCAGCTGGAAGACATGGCCCAGGGCCTCGTCGTCCGGAACCCGGAAGGAGACGTCCGGCCGGAAGCCTTCGAGGTTCTTCGTGACGCGGCCCTGGCCGATCCCCTCGGTGATCGAGGAGCCTTCCGCCTTCAGGGTGCCGGTGCTGTAATAGGCGTGCAGCGCCGAGCCCTCGGGATCCGACAGGGCGATCGTCACCTTCGGATTGCGCGCCCGCAGGGCCTCCGCCGTTCCGGCGAGGGTGCCCCCCGTGCCGGCGGCGCAGACGAAGCCGTCGACCTGGCCCCCGGTCGCCGCGAAGATCTCCGGACCGGTGCCCTCCACATGGGCGAGGCGGTTGGCCACGTTGTCGAACTGGTCGGCGAAGAAGGCGCCCGCGCTCTCCCGCGCCGCGAGCTTCTCCGCGAGGCGGCGCGCCGCATGCACGTAGTTGTTGGGATTGGCGAAGGGGACGGCGGGCACCTCGACGAGCTGGGCGCCGGCGAGGCGCAGCGTCTCTTTCTTCTCGGCGGACTGGGTCTCGGGGATGACGATGACCGTGCGGTAGCCGCGCACGGCGGCGACCAGGGCAAGCCCGATGCCCGTATTGCCCGCCGTGCCCTCGACGATGGTGCCGCCGGGCCGGATCAGCCCCCGCGCCTCGGCGTCCCGGACGATCGAGAGGGCCGCGCGGTCCTTCACCGAGAGGCCGGGATTGAGGAATTCGGCCTTGCCGAGAATCGTACAGCCGGTCTCCTCGGAAACCCGGCGCAGCTTGATCAGGGGCGTGCCGCCGATGGCGGCGAGCACGTCGGCTTTGAGAGCGGAGGTCATGGCTGCGCAGCATAAGGCAAGGCGCGGGAGGAAATCCTGCCAAAAGCGCCGGGCGCGGTGGTGGCCATGCCGGGGGCGGCGTGGCACGGACACATCGCCTTCACCTTGATCGGCGAATCCCGGGCATGGTGGTCGACCGGATACGGCGCGTTCAGGTTCGGGCCGCTAGAAGCAGGCTCCCGATCCCGAATCGCCGCCCAAGGCTCCCCCCTCCGATGACCGTCATCGCCCTCGTTATCGTCGGCAACTTCCTGCTGGCCGGCCTCTTCTCCCTGGTCGCGGTCGTTCTCGACTGACCGCCCCCGGCTCAGGCCGGAGGCTTCTCGAGGCGCGCGAGCAGGGCGGCGATGCGCGGATCCACCGGCTCGGTGAGAACCTCGGCATAATGCGCCCGCAGCCCTTCGCCGAGATGCCGGCGCGTGCTGCCGCTCAGGGGCGCCCCCTTGGATCGGACGGGCTTGTCGTCCTTCGGCCTGTCGAGGGGCTGTCCCACGGTTCGCCTCCGGCAATGCGCGACCTGAGTCGCGGGGAAGCGGCCATGATGCAAGTTTCGGGTTAAGAGGCATTTTACTGCCACCGATCACCAAACGTTCACCGTTCACGGCGGTGGGCGCCGTCCGCGCCGCAGGCTTCGCGACTTTTTCGCCGCCACCTTTTCTCCCGGGCGGCGTTCGGCTCTATAGCGGGGACCGCCCGTGAGGCGGAGGCTGCGCCCGGGAGGGCACGATTTTCGACGACGGATGGTCTACGGCGCTGGGGCTGCTCTCGGTCCTGGCGCTCGTTCTCGCCAACGGCTTCTTCGTTGCGGCGGAATTCTCCCTCGTCGCGGTGCGGCGCAGCCGGGTCGCCGAACTCGTCAACGAGAAGCGTGTGAACGCCACGGCCCTGCAGCGGGCCATCGAGAGCCTCGACGCGCATCTCGCCGCGACGCAGCTCGGCATCACCATCTCCTCCCTGGCCCTGGGCTGGGTCGGCGAGCCAGCCCTCGCGCATCTGATCGAGCCGCTCTTCGCCTGGCTGCCCGAGCCGGCGGCCGGCATCGGCGCGCATACGCTGGCCGTCGCCGTCGCCTTCGTGGTCATCACCGCCCTCCACATCGTGCTCGGCGAGCTCGCCCCGAAGAGCCTCGCGCTCCAGCGCAGCGAGCGCACGGCTCTGGTGATCGTGCGGCCCCTGAGCCTGTTCCTGCTCGTCTTCCGCCCGGCGATCCTGTTCCTGAACGGGCTCGGCAACGGCGTGCTGCGCCTGATGGGGCTCCAGCCGGGATCGGGCGAGGAGAACCTCCCCTCCCCCGCCGAGCTGAGCCTCCTCGTCACGGCGAGCCACGAGGCCGGCCTGCTGCACGAGGCGCAGGAGGATGCGGTGGCCCGCATCCTCGCCATCGGCGAGCGCCGGATCCGCGAGATCGTGACGCCGCGCAACGAGGTCGACTGGGTCGATCTCGACGACGAGGCGGAGGAGATGATCGCGGCCATCAAGGCCTGCAAGCACGAGCAGATCGTGGTCAGCCGGGGCCAGATCGACGACGTGGTCGGCGTGCTGCGCAAGCAGGACCTGCTCGACCAGCTCCTCGACGGCCGCCCCCTCGACGTGAGGGCGGCGACCCGCGAACCGATCGTGGTGCACGAGGGCCTCGCTATCCTGAAGGTGCTGGAGATGTTCCAGACCAAGCCCGTGCGCATGGCGATCGTCGTCGACGAATACGGGAGCCTCGAAGGCATCGTCACCCAGACCGACCTCCTCGAGGCCATGGCCGGCGAGATTCCGGAACCGGGCGAGGAGAAGATGGTGATCGAGCGGCCGGACGGCTCGCTGCTGATGGACGGCATGATATCGGCCGCCGACGCCTTCGACCGCCTCGATTTCTCGGAGAAGCCGCGCAGCGACGACTTCTCGACGCTGGCCGGCTTCGTCATCGTCCGGCTCGGCCGTATCCCGACGGAGGGCGATGCCGTCGAGGCGGAAGGCTGGCGCCTCGAAGTCGTCGACATGGACGGCCGGCGCATCGACAAGGTGCTCGCGCAGCGCCTTCCCCCGGCCTAGGGCGCGGAGGTAATCTCGGCCCGCAGCCAACTCCGACTCGGATCCGCGCGTGCTTCCCAAGGCGATCTTCGTTCTCACCGGGGCGGGCGTGTCCGCCGAGAGCGGATTGGGCACCTTCCGCGACCGCGGCGGCCTGTGGAGCCGCTTCGATCCGATGAAGCTCGCCACCCCCGAGGCCTTCGCCGCGGATCCCGACGAGGTCCACGCCTTCTACAACCTGCGCCGGCGCGGGGTGATCGAGGCCGAGCCGAACCCGGCCCACCACGCCCTCGCCCGGCTGGAGAAAGAGCTGCGCGCCCGGGGCGGACGGCTGTTCCTGTGCACGCAGAACGTCGACGACCTGCACGAGCGGGCCGGCTCGAACGGCGTCACCCACATGCACGGCGAACTGCTCAAGGCCCGCTGCACCGCCTGCGAGGCCGTGCTCGACTGGCGCGAGGATCTCGATACCGACCGGCGCTGCCCGGAATGCAGCGAGCCGGGCGGGCTGCGCCCGGACATCGTCTGGTTCGGCGAGATGCCGAAGCACCTCGACGCCATCGACGCCGCCCTGCGAGGCGCCGACCTGTTCGTGGCGATCGGAACCTCGGGCTCGGTCTATCCGGCGGCGGGCTACGTGGAGACGGCGCGGCGCCTCGGCATTCGCAGCTGCGCGATCAATCTGGAGCCTTCTGACAACGCCTCCACCTTCGACGAACGGCTGTATGGACTGGCGAGCGAGGCGGTTCCGGCCTTCGTTGGCACAATCCTTGGTTGAACAATCCGGCCACGTTTCCGCCCTGGATATGGACGGCTCCCGCATCGCGGCCTTACAACGGTCACGCTTGGCGAGTCGTCGCGCGGCCTCGTCCAGGCGTTCGTTGCAAGCCAAGGGGAAGCCCATGACCACGCAGAACTTCACCGTGACCGCCCGCGAGCGTGACACGCTGCTGGCGGCGTTGCGCTATTACCAGTTCTACCGGATGCAGGGTCATCCCTTCGACCCGCAGCACGACCACCTCATCGACACCATCGCCTCGGCCACCGGCGAGGCCCTCGACGTGATCGAGATCGACGATCTCTGCGCCGGCCTCAAGGGGCGCGCCCAGATCCTGCCGGCGGCCTGACAGCATGGCGGGGCGGAGAGGAATCCGCCCCGATCCGAGCACGGCGCCTCGCACGGAACCCGGCTTCCGAAACCTTTCGCGCGCGGGCTGCGTAGGACGCTTCGGATCGCCCCGAACGGGCATCCGCATAAGAAGAACGACGCGAAGAAAGCTGCAATCCGATGCGGCTCGTCGTCTAGGGACCTCGCAGTCGTGGGCGGGACGCCCCACCGGGCGCCCCGCCCATCGCGACCGGCCTCACGGCGTCGCGTCGAGCTCCTTCTTCGCCTTGGCCACGGCCTCCGCGCAGGCCGCCGCCTTGCCCTCCTGATCCGCCTTGCGGGCTTCTTCGAGCGCCGCCTTGGCCGTCTGGACCCTGCTGCCGCTGCCGGCTTCGGCCGCCTTGCCCGGCGGGGTGGGCTCCGCCTCGCCCGCGGGCCTGGTCATGCCCTGGCTCTGCCGGGCGGCGGCGACGCCCTGGCCGCCGCTGGAGGCGCCGGCCGCGTCGGTCGCCTGATCCTTGAAGCGGGCTTCCTGGGTCTTGATGTCGTCGGCGCAGGCGGCGAGGGCCGGGCCGGCGGCCAGGCTGAGGAGGAGCGCGGCGAGACAGGCGGAGCGGATCATCGACGGGACGTTCCCTCAAGGACGAGCTGATACGGGGCCGCGCCGGGCCGTTTCCCGGGCGGCGCTGCCTGAGAGACTGCGCGAGGCCGCCGCGGGTTCCGGATGGGACGCACCCCGGATGCGGCCATGAGAAAAGCCGGCTCCCTCGGGGAGAGCCGGCGGCCGGTTCGTCAGGCGCTGAGCTGGTCGCGGATCGGCAGTTGCCGGATCCGGCGGCCGGTGGCCGCGAAGACCGCATTGGCGATGGCGGGCGCCACCGGCGGCACGCCGGGCTCGCCGACGCCGCCGAGCGGCCCGTCATAGCTCCCCGTCGGCACGAGATGCACGCGCACCACCTTCGGGGCCGCGTCGATGCGGGTGACCTCGTAGCCGTCGAAGTTGTTCTGCTCCGCCCGGCCGTTCTTGAAGGTGATCTGCGAGGTGAGGGCGAGGCCCATCCCCATCACGACCGCGCCTTCCATCTGCGAGCGGATACGCTCCGGGTTCACCTGAGGCCCGCAATCCACGGCGATGTCGACGGCGTGGACCTTCACCTCGCCCTGCGGGGTCACTTCGACCTCCGCCGCGACCGCGGTGTAGGTGACGAAGCTGTAGTGGCCGGCGACGCCGAGGCCCCGGCCCTTCTCCAGCTTCCGGCCCCAGCCGGCGCCCTTGGCCACCGCCTCGATCACGCCGCGCAGGCGGCCCGTGTCGATCGGGTAGCGCTTGGGATCCTCGCCGTAGTTCCAGACGTCGCCGATCTCGGTCGGATCGATCTTCCGCGCCGGCCCGATCAGCTCGAGCAGGTAGTCCTTCTGGTCCTTGCCCGCCGCATGGGCGAGCTCGGCCACGAAGGACTGGATCGCGAAGGCGTGCGGGATGTTCGAGACCGAGCGGAACCAGCCGATCCGCACATGCGCATCCGCCGCCGGGTTCTCCAGGCGGACGTTGGGCAGGGCGAAGGGCGTGTTCACGAGGCCCATGCCGAGCTCGAAGGGCAGCTCGTGCTTGGGATCGGGCGCGAAGATCGAGCCGATGGTCGGCGCGGTCGAGCGGTGCAGCCAGGCGACCGGCATGCCCTTGTCGTCGAGGCCGGCCTCCAGGCGCTCCACCGAGATCGTGTGGTAGTAGCCGTGATGGATATCGTCCTCGCGGGTCCAGGTGAGCTTCACCGGGGCGCCGTCGACTTCCTTGCTGCAGAGCGCGGCCTCCAGCACGTAGTCTGGCTTGGACTTGCGGCCGAAGCCGCCGCCGAGCAGCGTCACGTTCACCTTCACCTTGTCGGCGGCCAAGCCCAGCTTCTTGGCGAGCCGGTCATGGGTCGCCTGCGGCGCCTGGGTGCAGGCCCAGGCCTCGCAGAAGCCGTCCTTGATCCGCACGGTGGCGGCGGGGGGCTCCATCGGCGCCTGGACGAGATGGGGCACGAAGTACTCGGCTTCGAGCTTCGTCTTGGCCTTGGCCATCGCCGCGTCGACGTCGCCCTGGCTGCGCACGACCTTGCCGGGCGCGCGCGCCGCCTTCTCCAGCTCGCCCCGGAAGGTCGAGGTGTCGTAGGCGGCGTTGGGGCCGTCGTCCCAGGTGATCTTGAGGGCGTCGCGCGCCTTCATCGCTGACCAGGTGTTCTTGGCGATGACGGCGACGCCGCCGAGCGGCTGGAACTCGCTCGGGATCTCCGGCGCGTCGATCTTGAAGATCTTGACCACGCCCGGCACCCGGCGGGCATCGGTGTCGTCGTAGCTCGCGACCTTGCCGCCATAGACCGGCGGACGGGCGATGACGGCGTAGAGCAGCCCGTCGAGGCGGGTATCGATGCCGTAGATCGCCTTGCCGGTGGTGATGTCGCGGTTGTCGATCAGGCCGATCTTGCCCTTGCCGATATACTTGAAGGCCTCGGGCTTCTTGAGCACGACGCTCTCGCGGGCCGGCACCGGCAGCTCCGCGGCGGCGGCCGCGATCTCGCCGTAGCCGATCTTGCGGCCGGACTTGGCGTGGCTGACGACGTGGTTCTCGGCCTTCACCTCGGCTTCCGGCACGCCCCATTTCTTCGCGGCGGCCTGGACCAGCATCAGCCGCGCGGCGGCGCCGGCATGGCGGAAATGCTGGAAGAAGTGGCGGAGCGAGCGCGAGCCGTCCGTGTCCTGGTTGCCGAAACGGGCCTCGTCACCCCAGGCCTGGGCGACCTTCACCTTCGACCAGTCGGCCTCCAGCTCGTCGGCGACGACGAAGGCGATCGAGGTGCGCACGCCGGTGCCCATCTCGGAGCGATGGCAGGTGACGGTGACGGTGCCGTCGGCGGCGATCGCCACGAAGACCTTCGGGTCGTCCTGCCAGCCATGCGGCATGGCATCGGCCCCGAACTTCTTCGGCTCGTCCTTCTTATCCGTGCGCGCGCCCTCTTCGGCCCGAGCCCGGTCCGCGAGGGAGAGCGCCAGGGTGAAGGCGCCCAGGCCGCCGAGCATCGCGCGGCGGCTGACATTGGCGAGGACGGCCGGGGCCGGGGTGTCGTTGGCGAGATCCGCCATGCGCTGGGCGTCGTGGATCACAGGCGGTCTCCCTTGCCGGAGGCGGCCTGGCCGGCAGCCTGATGGATCGCCGCGCGGATGCGCGGGTAGGTGCCGCATCGACAGATGTTGCCGCTCATGGCCTCGTCGATCTGCTGATCGGTGGGCTTGGGCGTGTCCTTCAGGAGGGAGGCGGCCTGCATGATCTGGCCGCACTGGCAGTAGCCGCACTGGGACACGTTGAGGTCGCGCCAGGCCACCTGAACCGGATGGTTGCCGTCGGGCGAGAGCCCCTCGATGGTGGTGATCTGCTGGCCCTCGGCGGCGGAGATCGGCGTCACGCAGGAGCGCGTCGCCTCGCCGCCGATATGGATGGTGCAGGCGCCGCACAGGGCCTGGCCGCAGCCGAATTTCGAGCCGGTGAGGCCGAGCTCGTCGCGCAGATACCAGAGCAGCGGCATGTCGGGATCGCCGTCGAAGCTGCGTTCGGTCCCGTTGACCGTGAGTTTGATCATCGCCTCGTCCTGTCGTGAGCCGCCCGCATCGCCGGCGGAACCGGGACGGGACGGCGGAGCGTGGAACGGATGTGGCGGTCGCCGCGGGGCGGCTTCGCCTGGAAGCCTTCTGACGAGGCTCCCGAACTCGGGTGCGGAAACGGCCCGCTGGCGACCGGGGCCCATGCCCGCGCCAGCGCGTGGGCCCCCGCCGACGCGCCGCACCTGATAATGAGAATAATGTATGCCTGTATGACGCTGCGGCGCAATGCGATCGCCCGCGATCCGCGGCTTGCCGGCCTTGCCCGGATATGACCGGTAACATTTCGCACATCGCGCGCCGGCACGACGTCGCAGGCATCGGGAACGGGCGCGCCCTGCCGGCACCGCATCGACATGCATCGACCCGCCCGGACATTCGTTAATCCCCATCACCGGAGGCGGCGATGTCGAAACTGGACGAGAAGCGCGAGGAGATCGCGGCCCTGGTGGCGCGGGATCTCGGCCTGGGCGATCTCGCGGCTCTGAGCGCCGCGGATCGGGAGACGGTCGAGGCGGAGACGGCGACCCTAATCCTGCGCAACGGCCAGGCAATCGCCGATGCGTCCGACCCGGTGGCGGCCCATGTGAGGCTCGCCAAGCTTCTGGCGGAGTACCGGACCCTGGCAAACCTCACCGCCGACGAGCGCGACGCCAAGCTCGCCGACGAGGGCGAGGTCTTCGCCCGCGAGGACGATGCCTGAGGGAGCGGCCGTCCCGGAACGGCTCTTGCCTCGAGGCTCGACGTCGGCACTTCGCCAAGCGAAGATGCGACGCATCGTCCGTATCCGGAGTCCCGAGAATGAAGCGTTTCCCCGTCGGTCCGGCCCTCGCGCTCGCCCTGCTGCCGAGCGCCGCTCTCGCGCATCCGGGACATGACGGGATGGTCGGCGCGGCGGCGGGCTTCGCCCATCCGTTCGGCGGCGCGGACCACCTCCTGGCGATGCTCGCGGTCGGCCTGATCGCCGCCCTGCGCGGCGGCCGCGCCCTCTGGGCGGTGCCCCTCGCCTTCCTCGCCATGATGGGCCTGGGCGCGGGCCTCGGCATGGCCGGGCTCGCCCTGCCGTTCGTCGAATCGGCGATCCTCGCCTCGCTGGTCGCCTTCGGCGTCCTCGCCCTTCTGAGCCGCCGCCTGCCGACGGCCCTGCTGGCCGGGCTCGTCGGCGCCTTCGCGGTCTTCCACGGCCATGCCCACGGCGCCGAGATGCCGGAGACGGCCTCAGGCCTCGCCTATGCCCTCGGCTTCGTGGGCGCGACCGCGCTGCTCCACGCGGCGGGACTCGGCCTCGGGCTCACGGCCCGCCGCCTCGGGCCGGCGGCGACGGACGACGCCGCTCTCCCGCGCGAGACCGCCCGGGGCTGACCTCCGAATCCGCCCGCTACGCGGCGGACGGCTCGCCCGCCCAGAAGCCGGCCTGGAGGGCCGCGGATTCCTCCGTCAGCAGCGGGCCGATCACCTCGATCTTCCGCTGGCCGGCCTCGAACACCGTGCGGCAGGGCAGATCGAGGGTCGGGTTCTCGGCGTGGTCGCCGGTCAGGGCCTTCAGCTCGGCCTCGCTCTGGCCGTAGACGACCCGGCCGATCCCCGCCCAGTAGATCGCGCCCGCGCACATCGCGCAGGGCTCGGCCGAGGTGTAGAGCGTGCAGCCGGCGAGTTCATCCGGCGCATGCGCCTTCGAGGCGCGGGTGGCCAGCAGCCGCTCGGCATGGGCGGTCATGTCATGGCCTTCCGCCGTGTAGCCGTTGCCCTGCTCCATCAGCACCGCGCCGTCCGGGCCGACCAGGATCGCGCCGAAGGGATGGTCGCCCCCCTCGCGCGCCTTGCGGGCGACGTCGAAGGCCATGCGCAGGTAGCGCTCGTGGTCGAGGTTCATGCGGTTTGCTCAGCGTTCCGATTTCGGCAGCGACCATGGCGCGAGACGCGTCTGCACCCATCCGACCAGCCGGAACAGCCCGAGGCTGATCGCGACCAGCACGACGAGGCCGGCAAAGGCGGTCGGGATCCGGAAATTCGAGGTCGCGTAGGCGATGAAGAAGCCGAGGCCCTTCTCGGCGGCGACGAACTCGGCGACCACGGCGCCGATGATCGCGAGGGTCGTCGAGATCTTCAGGGCCGCGAACAGGTGCGGCAGGGCGAAGGGCAGCCGCACGTGAAGGATCTCCCGGGTCCGGCCGGCCCGCAGGGACCGGGACAGCTCGATCAGTTCCTCCGGCGTGGTCTGCAGGCCGGTGACCGTCGAGACGAGGATCGGGAAGAAGGTGATCAGGAAGGTGATCACGACCCGCGGCAGGTCGGAGGCCCCGAGCGTCACCACGATGATCGGCGCGACCGCCACGATCGGCGTCGACTGCACCACGACCAGGATCGGGTAGAGCGTCCGCCGCAGGAAGCGCGATGTGGCGATGCCGACCGCGAGGGGCACCGAGACCAGGATGGCGAGGGCGTAGCCCATCAGCGCCACCCGGAGCGTCGCGCCGGCATGGTCCGCCCAGGAGGAGACGGGCGTCGCGACGAGAGCGGCGAGGATCGCGCTCGGGGCGGGTAGCAGGAAGGAGGGGATGGCGAAGACCCGGCAGGCTCCCTCCCAGAGGGCGAGCAGGGCCGCGAAGGCGAGCGGCGGCGCGAGGCGGTCGAGCAGCGCCCGGCGCCGGGCGGCCGCGGCCGACAGGACCTGCGTGCCGACGAGGACCGGGGCGGCCGGCTCAGGCGGCGAGGGGGCGGCTGAAGAGGCGTCCACGGATATGGTTTGCAAGCTCATGGAAGGCCGGCTGCGACAGCGTCGCCATGGATCGGGGCCGCGGCAGCGGCACGGACAGCGTCTCGCGCACCCGGCCGGGGCGGCCGGTCATGACGATGACGCGGTCGGCCAGCAGCAGCGCCTCGGGGATCGAGTGGGTGATGAACAGCACGGTCTTGGGCCGCTCGGCCCAGATCCGCAGGAGCTCGAAGCTCATCTCGTCGCGGGTGAGCGCGTCGAGGGCCGAGAAGGGCTCGTCCATGAGCAGGATGTCGGGGTCGAGCAGCAGGGCGCGGGCGATGGCGACGCGCTGCTGCATGCCCCCCGACAATTCGTCGGGCCGGCGCGCCGCGAAATCGGCGAGCCCGACGAGATCGAGCAGTTCCCGGGCGCGAACGCGCTCGGTCTCGGTGACGCGCCCGTATTTGTGGCGCATCGGGAAGGTGACGTTGCCGAGCACGTCGAACCACGGCAGCAGCGTCGGTTTCTGGAAGACGATGCCGATATCGTCCCGCGGCTCGGTGACGGGGGTGTCGAAGATCGCGACGCTCCCCGAGGTCGGCCGGATCAGCCCGGCGATGAGCCGCAGCAGGGTGGACTTGCCGCAGCCCGAGGGGCCGAGCACCGCCACGAATTCGTGGCGGCCGATCTCGAAGGAGAGGCCGTCCAGCGCGGTGACGGCCTCGCCCTTGGCGCCGGGAAAGCGCTGGCCGACGTCGCGGAAGCGGATCGCCGGTCCGGGCGCGCTCACCGCTCGGCCTTCTTCATCGTGGGCAGGAAGGCGCCGGTGACGGCCTTGCCCGGATCGAAGGACTCGACCGGGATGCCCTGGGATTCCGCGACCCATTTCCAGGTCGTCTTGAGGAGGCCCGGCTCGTAGACGCCGAGGCCGTCCTTCTTCGAGACCGCGTTGTCGATGAGGGGAATGGACGCCTTCCATTCCTGCGCGGCCCGCTCGACCTCGACCTCCGGCACCGCGGATTTCAGCGCCTGGGCGGCGGCGGCGGGATCGGCATTGGCCATCTCGGTGGCCTTGGCGTAGGCGGCGAGGAACTTGCGCACGGCCTCGGGGCGCTGCGCGATCATCTTGTCGGAGGCGAAGACCGAGAGGCCGTAGCCCTCGTAGCCGAATTCCGACCAGGGCAGCGCCTTGAACGCCTTGCCGGCCTCCTTGAGCGGACCCTGGAAGGCGGGCGCCACGGTGAGCCAGTTGATGGTGGCCGCGACCTTGCCGGCGGCGAGCATCGGCGCCAGCGCACCGGGATCGACCTTCAGCACCTTGATGCCGTCGGCGGGCACGCCGTTGGCCTTCAGCACCAGCGGCCAGGCGACGTTGGAGGAGGAGAAGGTCGCGGTCGCGATCGTCTTGCCCACCAGATCCTTGAGGCTCGACACGCCGGAATCGGTCGTCGTGAAGATCGCGTCGGGCTGCTTCGTGTAGATCGCCATCACGGCGGTGACCGGCACGCCGCTCTGGGCCTTGGCCTGGAGCAGGGCGGCGAGGCCCCCGGTGCCCATATCGGCCGCGCCGGTGCCGAGCTTCGTCACCACGTCGCTGGAGCCGCGGCCCGATTGCACGGTGACCTCGAGCCCCTGCTCCTTGAACAGCCCCTTCTCGACGCCGAGATAGATCGCCGCCTTGTCGCCCGCGGGCAGCCAGTCGATCAGGAAGGTCAGGGGCTCGGCGGTGGCGGCGCCGGTCAGCGCCAGCGTCAGGCCGAAAGCGGCGGCCAGTCGGGTCAGGGATGGGGTCACGCTTCAGATCCTCACGCGGCGGAACGGGGGCGATGGCGCGCGTCGGCAGGCTGAGCCGCAAACGACGTGCCAGGGGCGTCGGACAGCAGGAAGGGCAGCAGGGCGGCGGCGAGGCGGTCGGGCGCCGAGAGCTGCGGGGCGTGGCCGGTCGGCAGCGCGACCCGCGCGGCCCCGGGCACCAGCGCGCACATCTGCCGCTGCAGGGCCGGGATCACCGCCCGGTCGTGCAGGGCCTCGACATAGAGGCGGGGCACCCGGCCGAAGCCTTCGGCGGTGAGGCGGGCGCGCACCGCCCGGCCGCGTTCCGGCTGGGGCGTCAGCCGGCGCGCGGCGGCCTGCGCGTCGGATTCGGGACCATCCTGGAAGAAGATCGCCCGGGCCGCCGCCTCCGGCACGCGGCTCGTCAGGCGATCCGGCGACCAGATCAGGTGCGGGCCGATCCCCGCGGCTTCGGGATGGCGCGCCCGCGCCTCGGCGACGAGATCCGCGAAGCCCATCCCGTCCGGCAGCATCATGCCGGCGACATAGGCGATGCGCGCGACCCGGTCCGGGAACGCCTCCGCCACCGCGGAGGCGACGACACCGCCGCCGGAATGGGCGACGAGGCTCGCCCGCCCCCCGAGCCGGTCGAGCACCGCCCCGACATGTGCGACGTAGCGATCGAGCGACACCGCGGCGGGCGGGGTGTCGTCGGCGCCGTTGCCGGGCAGGTCGAGGGCCTGCGTTATGAGGCCGGCGGATTCGAGGTGCGGCGTCAGCCGCTCCCAGACCCAGGCCCCCGCCCAGGCGCCATGGATCAGGACGACCGGGTCCGTCCCCATGGTCAGGCCGCCGCGTAGGTGCGGCGGTACATCGCCTGGAGATGCCCCTCGACCGTGGTGACGGGATAGAGCGGGCTCTGCCCGGGGGCGAGGCAGTTCGGCAGGCAGGCGACCTCGTGGTCCGGATTGCCCGAATAGAAGAAGGGCACCGAATAGCGCTCCCGGCCCGAGGCGTTGACCACCCGGTGCATGGTCGAGCGGTAGCGGCCATTGGTCCAGCGGGCGATCATGTCGCCGAGATTGACCACGAAGGTGCCGGGGATCGGGTCGGCGTGGATCCAGCCGCCATCGGCGGATTGGACCTGCAGGCCGCCGACCTCGTCCTGCAGGAGCAGGGTCAGGCCGCCGAAATCGGTATGCGCCCCGGCTCCCTTCTCCCCCGGCGCCGCGTCCTTCGGCTGGGGCGGGTAGTGCAGCAGGCGCAGGATCGCGAGCGGATCCCGGCAGAAGGCGGAAAAGTGATCCTCGGGCAGGTCGAGGGAGAGGGCGATGCCGCGCATCAGGCGCTCGCCGAGATCGAGCATCGCCGCGAAATAGGCCTGCATCGCCGGGCGGAAGCCGGGCAGGTCCGCGGGCCACTGGTTCGGGCCGCGGTTGAAGCGGCGGGCCCGCACCCGGGGATCGTCCTCCGGCAGTTCGAGGCCGAGATAGAAGCCCTCCTTGAGATCCGGGGGCGCGCCCGCCTCCAGGGTCTGGCCCCGCAGGGGCTCGTAGCCGCGGTTGCAGAAGGAGCGTGCCTTGTCGACGGCGGCCTTGGCCTCCGGCGCCTGCGCGAAGAAACGCCGGCTCTCCGCGAACACCGCCTCGATCAGGCCGGCGGGGATGCCGTGATCGGCGCAGTAGAAGAAACCGCTGGCGAGACAGGCCTCGCGGAGCGCCGCCCCCACGGCCCGACGCCGGGCTGGATCAGACGACGAGAGCCCCCCGACCGGAATGACCGGAAGCGATGTCCCCGGGACGTGGACGGCATGCAGGCCAGCGGACATCGCTCTCTCCCTCTCGGCTCGCGATGGGAAAAGGCTATGAGCCGAGGCCCGGTCGAAAAAGCAGAGAGTTTCGCCTAGGCCGATGCCGGATCGGCATCATCCGCCCTGCTCCTCCGCCTCGCGGCGCCGGATCTCCTCGGTGAGGACGCGCAGAGTCAGGTCGAGAGTCGCCGGCAGGGCGCGGCCGGCGCGGACATAGACCCCGAGATCGCTCCAGATCGGGCCGCCGGCCTCGATGGGCACATGGACCAGTCGCCCCTCGCGCACGGCCCGCTCCAGGCCGATCCGCGTCTGGAAGGCGAGGCCGACGCCCCGCTCGGCGAGCTCGCGCATCAGCTCGATCGAGGAGGAGCGGATCACCGGCCGCACCTCCCGCGACAGCCGCGCCATGGCGGGGGCGAGAAGCTGGCCGATGGAGAGATCGCCCGCGGGCAGGATCAGCGGATGCTCGAGGCAGGCCGAAAGGCTGACGCGCTCGCGGCCCGCGAGGGGATGGCCCGGCGCCATGATGGCGCCGAGCTTGAACCGGGCCAAAGCCACCTGACGCAGGTCCGGCCGGCGCGGCAGGGCGAAAGCGAGGCCGATATCGGCCTCACCCTCGGCGACCGCCTTCGGGATCGCGAAGGAGCCCATCGCCTCGACGCTGGCGGTCGCCCGCGGCGCCTTCTCGCGCAGGGTCTCCAGCACCGCGGGCAGCAGCGCGCCGGAGACACCCTCGACCGCCGCGATCGACACGTGCCCGGCCCGCGCGCCCTTCAGCCCCTCGATGTCGGAGCGGGCCCGTTCGAGATCCTGCAGCACCACGAGGACGTGGCGGGCAAGCGCCTCGCCCGCCGAGGTGAGCCGGGTGCCGCTGGCGAAGCGCTCGAACAGCGGCGCCCCGATCTCCGCCTCGAGCTTCAGAATCTGCCGGTTGACCGCCGAGGACGCGACATTGAGCCGGCGCGCCGCCTCGCGGATCGAGCCGGCCCGACGCACGGCATCGAAATACAGGATGGCGGCGGCATGGATGCGCAAAGCGGACGGCTCCCTCAGGGACCGCGGGAACGGCCCCGAGGGATGTCTTCGCTCCGGCTGCGGAAAGGCAAGACCGGGGTTCCGGCCGGCGCATCCGCGCCTTGCCGGACGCGCTCAGGCCCGCCTTGCGCGACGAGGCTCGCGGCCGGACCGGTCCCCTCAGGACGAGGGCTGGGCGCTCACCGCCTGCGCCTGGCGATTCCACGCCGGCGTGGCGCCTCTCCCGAACATATGTTTCGGTTTCTTCAGGAGAACGCGGCGGACGTAACGGACAGGCTCCAGGGCGATCGCCTTGGATAGGTTGTAGGAAAAGGGGAGCCAGCTCTTCTTACTGTAATACAGCGTCGCCAACCGGAACGCGATGGCCGCATTCCGGCTCTTCCAGGTCATGAATTTATTCCAACGCGGCCGGAGGGAAACGACAAGTCTGTACTCTTCGACCGACATTTCCGGCTCGCCGTGCATACGCCTGACGATATTGAAGTCGATATAATCGCCGACTTCGAAAATCTCCCTGATCTTCGTAGTCATGATGCTGCTGTGCCGCCGATGCAGCAGCACGGGATCGGGCGAGACGGCAATCTTGTATCCCGCCGTCACCATACGTCCCCACAGATCCCGATCGTCGAGGAGGAACTTCCGGTAGCCGCCGAGCCGCAGCACATCGTTCTTGCGATACATCGCAGTCGGGTGAATGATGTTCACGAAGTAATTCGGATCGAACTCCCGTTTGCCTCTTTCGAGATCGATGGTCGGAACGCTCAATCCGATGATCTGATCATTCTCATCGATCATGTGGGCTGCCGAGCTCAGGACGCTGACATCCGGATGCGCCTCCATGAACGCGACCTGCAGTTCCAGGCGATCCGGTAGCATGATGTCGTCATCATCCATGCAGGCGACCAGGTCGTGCCGGGCAAGGGTCAAAGCCAGGTTTCGGCCCGTCGCGCCGCCCTTGTTCACGGTCTGGCGGATCAGCGTGATCCGCGAGTCTTTCGTCGCCAGATCGGCGAGGATCTCCGAGGTTCCGTCCGTCGACGCGTCATCGACGATGATCAGCTCAAGATCTCTGTAAGTCTGCCCCAGGACGCTTTCCACGGCCTTGGCGACATGCCTGCAGCGATTGTAGACGGGAATGATCACGGAAACCGGCATAGTCTTCCCCTGGCGTGACGGACGGCCTATCGGCGCCGGCCGGATCCTCCGCTCCTGCGGATCGGCAGAGCGCCACGCCCCCGCGGCGGTCGCAGCGCTGACGATCCCGCATCGACGGATGCTCTGACGCGTGCCTCACGGACGCATGGTAGGTCGGCGTCTCGGGACCAGGAGAATTCTTCGGGGCAGCGCCCACGCTCCATTCGGAGTAGATCGAAAGGAACAGGCGCGGATCGCGAAAAAACTTGCCGTCGCAACCCTATCGGCCCGCCGCATCCCCTCGAAAAACGTCCCCTCGCGACCGGGCCCGGCAGGCGGATCGTCGCGCCGCGCAGGCTCTGATCAATGCAAGGGAAACAGAACAGCTCTCTGCAAATATCAGCCCGGATGGGCCATCCTGTAGCCTTCGCGAAAGGCTGGGCCCTTCGGGAAGCAGCGCGACAAAGCTCCCTGATGGTCGGAGCTGGGCGTACGGAGCGGGATCTTCTTGAGAATCGAGCGCACATGCTCCCGAATCTTGAGAACCCGCTGTCCGTCATCCTCGACATCCAGCTCCTTCAGATCGGACATTCCCGAGCTCTCGCTCGGCTCCTGCGGCGCGGTTTGCATCTTTGCCCTCCTCCGATGCCTCAAAGACTCAGAACGCCCCTGTTTTTGACGGATGGTACTTTATTTTACGCTTATTATTATTTATCATATATTTTGATATTTTCATAAAATACCAGGCAAGCACCTTTTTATTCTTGCTTGAGTGCGACGCAATACGAGCAGCTTTTTGAGGCTGGCGATTCACCCCACCATCCCGCGAAAGGGAACATCATCCTATTTTGCATCAAAATTCGCGTTAAAGATGCATAATGCGCCAAAAGGCGTATGTCTAGTAGTCGAAATCGAGTCGTCCCGGTTAATTACAAATCGGCGACCCCGCACGCCCGTGAGATGAATTCTATTCTCATGACACAAGTCATCTCCGCCTGATTCCGGATTTTTATTATTATCGATCTAGCAAATTGAAGTCAAAATTTTCAAATTGGATAGTTTTTATTTTAGATGATCAAACAAAAATACAAAAACAACAGAAGTAATTTCATATTTTTATAAAATAAACAAACTCAACAGCCAAAATGACAGTAAAGTTTTCACGAGCAATTATCACACAAAGCCGCCGCTACGAAACCTCGGCGTGCATACACCTCATCAGCACCGACAATAATCGCCGACCGATATTTGACATAGATTTAATATTTCCTGCGAACGACTTGAAGAGTTGCGATCTTATCAAGTTCATCCCTTTGAAAAATATCAAATGTGAATCGCATCTAATAAGTTACACGAAAGACCTGCGACGCGAGTTCGTGCTTGGCCCGGCGCTCAGCGCTGAGGCCGGAGCAGGCTTTCTTGGTTTTGGTGAAGTAAGCGTTCGCACAGATGAAATCACCGTCGAAGGCTGGGATCTCCTCGATCCTTCTCAGGCGCAGACCGAACGGCTCGAGCTGTTCGATGAGGTCGTGGAGCAGGGCTTGTTTCTTGTAGACGGGATAGAAGAATGTTTCCGTCTCGATCGCCAGCACGTCATGCAGCAGATCACCGAAGCCGGCCAGGACAAAACTTTCGTACCCCTCGACATCGATCTTGATGACGTCGGGCACCGGTGCTTCGCCGGATCTCACGAGATCGTCGTACCGGACGCAGTTGATCTGAACGACCTTCTTCGTGCGATAGCTGTCGGCGATCGCATAGTCTTTCAGAAAGTCCGTGTTCGCCTCCAGGATGGAGGTGCATCCGTAGTGATTACCGATATGCAAATTCTGTTCCCCGGCCCGGTCGGACAATCCGTGTTCGAGGACGAAGTGCCTCTCGAATTCGGAGAGCTGCTCCCGGAGACGGCGGGCCTCGTCCGGATTGGGCTCGAACAGCACCGGCACGATATTGTGTTTCTGCTTCAGCCACTTCGCCTGGATGCCGTTCGAGGCCCCGACATCGACGAAGACGATTTTGTCCTTCAGGCGCTGTGATTTGCTCGCGAGCGGCAGCATGTCCTCGACGGCTTCGGTGATCAGCGCATAGGCCTTCTGCTTGAGATACGGCATGGGCGTCTCCTGCTCGGGGTCGGGCTTGTAAACCGCGATCGTCGAGCCCCGTATTGATGTGCCGACGATCGTTTCGCGTCCGACCGGAACGCCCGTAACCGGGCGGGTCCTTGGCCGCGCATCGGGCGTGGTGCCCGACGATACAAGCATCGGGTAAGCTGTTTACTGCCGCGTGCCATCCAGCCCGGAGGCATTAATCAATAATAGATCGCACGATCGCCGGCTCATCCCAAATATACGACTGGGTTGATTGCGACCTTGGCGCTTCTTGAGACATGCTCGTTCGAATGATGTCGCAGCCGCATTCAGTGCTGTGCCGCAGACTTTTCCATCGAACAGGGGTCCCCGCGATGCGCGTAGCAGTCATCGGATCTGGATATGTCGGTCTGGTCTCCGGCGCTTGCCTTGCCGATTTCGGCCATAACGTCGTCTGTATCGACCGGGACGCGGACAAGGTCGCGGCGCTGGCGCGTGGCGAGATCCCGATCTACGAGCCGAACCTCGGCGAGATGGTCGCGAAGAACATGGCCGAGGGCCGGCTCGCCTTCTCGAGGGATCTGGCCTCCGCGGTCGCGGCGGCGGACGTCGTCTTCATCGCCGTGGGCACGCCGGCGCGCCCGCGCGACGGCCAGGCCGATCTCACCTACGTGTTCGGCGCCGTCCGGGAGGTCGCCGCCGCCTTGAGCGGCTCCACGGTGGTGGTGACGAAGTCGACGGTTCCCGTCGGCACGGGCGACGAGGTCGAACGCATCATCCGGGACATTCGGCCGCAGCTCGACGTCGCCGTCGTCTCGAACCCGGAATTCCTCCGCGAGGGGGCGGCCATCATCGATTTCAAGCGGCCGGACCGGATCGTCATCGGCGCCGAGAGCGACCGGGCCCGGGCGGTGATGGCGGAGCTCTATCGGCCCCTCTTCCTCAACAAGGCGCCGATCCTGTTCATGGCCCGGCGCAGCGCCGAGATGACGAAATACGCCGCCAACGCCTTCCTCGCGACGAAGATCGCCTTCATCAACGAGGTGGCGGATCTCTGCGAGCAGGCCGGCGCCGACGTTCAGGACGTCGCCTACGGCATCGGCCTCGACAAGCGAATCGGCAGCAAGTTCCTGCATGCCGGCCCCGGCTTCGGCGGATCCTGCTTTCCCAAGGATACGCAGGCCATGATCGCCATGGCGCAGGCCCATGGGGCGGCCATGCGCATCGTCGAGACCGCCGCCGCGGTGAACGACCACCGCAAGCGCAACATGGCGCGCAAGATCGTCCGCGCCTGCGGGGGTGTCCGCGGACGCACGATCGCCGTCCTCGGGCTCACCTTCAAGCCCAACACGGACGACATGCGCGAATCGCCGGCGATCGCGATCATCACGGCCCTGCAGGATGCCGGGGCGCGGATCCGCGCCTATGATCCGGAGGGGATGGATCAGGCCCGCCTGGTGCTCACCGACATCGACTACTGCCTCGACGCCTACGATTGCGCGCGCGACGCGGACGCGGTCGTCATCGTGACCGAGTGGGACGCCTTCCGGGCCCTCGATCTCGACCGCATCCGCGCCGCGGTCGCCCGGCCCGTCCTCGTCGATCTGCGCAACATCTACGGGCCGGATCAGGCCGAGAAGGCCGGCTTCCGCTATGTCGGCGTCGGGCGCGGTCAGGGCGAGGCCGTCGAGGAGGCGCAGGTCGTGCCCCTGGCCCTGGTCGGGTAGGACGGGCGGGAATCGGAACCGGCCTCGGGCCGCGTTCGGGAACCCCTGACCGATCGCTCGGTCAGGGGCCCGCTGCTACGCAAGCTTCATCGAAAGCGGGCACCAACGACGAAACCTCGGTCGCAACGCCGTCGATCTTCCCGGGAACGCCGGGCGAGACAACCTCACCGCTGGGACTAATCCGAGAGACATGCGCCCCGCCGCCGAGCGAGGAGGTCGGGATCTTCGTCGCCGCCCTCAATGCAGGCGGCCGCCCGGCGGCTCCCGCGGGCCCCTGCGCCCCGAGGGAACCGGCGCCACGTCGTAGCGCCGCCGCAGCTCGGTCGGCGACATGCCGGTCCAGCGCCGGAAGGCCACGACCAGGGCGCTCGCCTCGCGATAGCCCAACAGCCAGGCGATCTCGGAGATCGGCAATCCCTTGATCTTGATGTAGTGGATGGCGAGTTCGGCCCGCAGCTCGTCCAGCACGCCGCTGAAGGTCTTGCCTTCCTGGTGCAGCCGGCGCGACAGCGTCCGCGTGCTCATGCCCAGGTCCCGGGCGATCTCCGCCGTCGTCGCCGTGCCCTGCGACAGGCGCGGCGCCATCGCCTTCTTCACCTGGGACCAGAGGAGATCCGGCTCCCGGCGCGTGGCCTCCTCCGCATGCTCGAAGTAGCGGACGAGCGATTCGTGGAGATAGGGATCGAAGCTCGGCAGCCGGGCCTCGGCGAGACCGACCGCAAAGGCGATTCGATCCTCCGACGCGTCGAACTCGACCGGTACGGCGAAACGGCTTTCCGTCTCTTCGGCGGCCTCGTGCCGCTCATGCGTGAAGCTGACGCCAAGCGGCGTGGCCGGCGCCAGGGAGGTCACCAGCCGATAGATCGAGAGGAGCCGGAACTCGGAAAAATGCCGGTCCGGCTTATGGACGGGATCCTGCAACCCCACGACCACGGTGAGCGCGACGTCGGACATCCGGAATGAGGCCTGAAGCCCCGAACCGTCCGTCCGCGCGAATCGCTCGAAGCAGTTGAGCGCCTCGCCGACCGTCTCGGAGGAGGCCATCAGGTAGAAGAACAGGCCCAGCCGGCGCAGATCGTAGCCCTGCGCCAGATGGAGGCCGAGCGAGCGATCGTGAAGCACCTCGGCCGCCGTGTTCAGGAAGGCGCTTCGGCACTCCGCAGCGTCGCCGCGAATCGGATCATCCGCGAGGCCGGCCTGTCGAAGCAGAGGTTCCGGATCGAACCCGGCCTGGGTCAGGCGCTCGATCGCCAGGGCGACGACCGTGCTGCTGAGGGCAGGCGCCAGGGGCGGGGCCGGGCCATAGGGAATCATCGCGCCGCTTCAGACCGCGCAGGGTCACCGGCCCATCGCAAGACACGGCAAATGCCGCGATGGGCGAGACAGAGTCCAAGCGACGTCGAAAGCGCACGAGGCGCGTCGTCGCGAATGTCTGGCGAGCCAGAACAAGACAGCGAGTGCATTGCACCGTATCCAATGGCCAAGCCGTCTACATCTGACTCCCCATCAAACGCGAGTTCAATAGAACCCGCCCGCGAGCGAGCAAAAAATCCTAGATTCCAGGCGGCTTCGACGTCAACGGATTTCGTCCTCTCACACGGAGCGCAATAGTGGTAGCAAACACCTTTGGGACTACTTCCACCGGCAAGCCTGCGGGCGCCATCTCGGTTCCGGTCGGTGCCGATCTCCAGGCTCTGGTCGACGCCTCACCGGCAGGTTCGACCTTCTGGATCGAGGCCGGCGAGCACCGCATGCAGTCGGTCACGCCCAAGGATAACGACCACTTCATCGGCCAGCAGGGTGCCATCCTGAACGGCTCCCGCCTGATCACGGATTTCGACAAGGAAGGCGCGAACTGGGTCGCGACCGGCCAGACGCAGGAAGGCGACCGGCGGGCGACCGACCAGGGGAATGCCGGGGCCGAACGGGCGGGCTATCCCGAGACGTTCTTCATCGACGACAAGCCGCTGACCCCGGTCGATTCGCTGGACAAGGTCACGCCCGGCAAGTTCTACTTCGACTACGCCGCCGACAAGATCTACTTCCAGGACGATCCCGCAGGCCACAAGGTCGAGGCCGGCGTCAGCCCGTTCGCGTTCCGCGGGGGCACCGGCGTCACCGTCGAGAACCTCGTCGTCGAGAAGTACGACAGCCCGACCCAGTTCGCGGCGGTCGGCTGGGACAACTCCGCCAAGGGTTGGACCATCCAGAACAACGAGATCCGTCTGAACTACGGCGCCGGCGCCTATGTCGGAACGGACGGCAAGATCGTGGGCAACGACGTTCACGACAACGGCCAGCTCGGCCTGGGCGGCAACGGCGACAACATCGTCATCCAGGGCAACGAGATCGCCCATAACGGCTACTTCTCGGGCATCGCGCCCGGCTGGGAAGCCGGCGGCAGCAAGTTCTCGCAGACCGACAACCTCCAGGTCGTCGACAACTACGCGCACGACAACAACGGCTACGGTCTCTGGACCGACATCGACAACATCCACACGCTCTACGAGGGCAACACCGTCACCAACAATCTCGCCGGCGGCATCAGCCACGAGATCAGCTACGACGCCACCATCCGCAACAACGTCCTCTCGGGGAACGGCGGCGATTCGGCGAACTGGCTCTGGGGCGGCGCCATCCAGATCCAGAACTCGAAGAACGTCGACGTCTCCGGCAACCACGTCGATTCGACCAATGGCGGCAACGGGATCACCCTGATCCAGCAGGATCGCGGGGACGGCGCCTACGGCCCGCACACCACTACCGGCAACACGGTTCACGACAACGTCATCGTCGACGCCTCAACGGGCAGCGGCGGCGTCTCGGGCTCGGTGGCCGATTACGACCCGGCCACCCTGCAGAACGGCGGCAACAGCTTCTCGAACAACCAGTACCACTTCGCCGACCCGTCCGCCGAGCACTTCTCCTGGACGGACGCCTACTATAACTGGGACGGCTTCCGCCAAGCCTCCGGGCAGGACGGGAGCAGCACGATCTCCACGGAGATCCCGGTGCTGGAGACGGGTCTGTCCGGTTCGGCGGGCGTGGGCGTCACGGTGTCCACGGATGCCGCGCAGCCGCAGCCGGCCGCGATTGCCGCGACCGAGCCCGCTTCGACGGAGCCCGTCGCGACGGCGCCGGCGGCCCCGGCCGCCACCGATCAGCCGGCGGCCACGACGCATACGGCGGCACCGGACGAGGCGGCCCAGCCGGCTGCCGTGACTCCGGAACCCGTGGCCTCCGCGACGGACGGAGCCGCCACGCCGGAGGCTTCGCCCGCCCCCACGACGGTCGCCGCGACGCCGACGGAATCGGCGCCGGCCGCCCCGGCCGACGAGGCCGCGGCCACGGAGGGATCGTCCGATCCGGTCGCCACGGCGACGGGGGAGACGGCGCCCGCCGCCTCGACGAACGGACACCATTCCTGGGCGGATCTGCTCTCGGGCCACGGTGGCGATTCGTCCTTCGCCTCCCTGTTCTCGGGTGGTCATTCCGGCCACGGGGGGCATTTCGACTGGTCCGGTGTCGCAAACGCGCTCCAGAGCTATGCCGACGCGGCGAGCCATGGCTGCGGGGCTCAGAGTGCCCAGGCCGAGAGCCATGCGGCCGAACTCGGCGACCTGTTCCACCACGGCGCGAACGGCAGCCATACCGGCCTGACCCTGTAACGGCGGTCGAAGGGGGCCGGTCGTCGGACCGGCCCCCCCTCGCGTTTCGGTGCGCGCGTCGGGGCAGCGTGTTTCCGCCGCCGACAGCCAGCCGCAGCGTCTGACAGTCCCTCGGCGTTGAAGGGCACCCGTTCCGAGAAGGGAACGGGTGCCCCCCTCCCGACCTGCGCGCCCTGGCGCCCTTTACGGGCGCTCCGTCACCGGCGGCGACGGCGCATCGGGCCTTCGTGACGGCGTTCCCGGCGACCCGGCCCGTTCGCGCGGAACCGGCGTCGCCCTCTCCCACGAGTCGCGTCCCACCAAGTCGCGTATGCCGGGTGAGCAAACGCTCTCCGGTGCTGCCCCGATCGGGCGTGATGCGTCGAGTCGCGCCCGATCCTCGAAAAATCCTGTCTAATCAATCCAAGAGAGGGTGGCGTGGTGTCCATGAAACCACAGCCTGCACGGTCTCGGCAGCCGATCGCCGCACATGCCGGAAGCCGGAATTCGGAGATCACCTCCGCGCTCCTCGCCTCACGGCGCGCCCTGATCGGGCTCGGCCTGATGAGCGGCCTCGTCAACGTTCTCTACCTGACCGGCTCGTTCTTCATGCTCGAAGTCTACGACCGGGTGATTCCGAGCCGCAGCATCCCGACCCTGGTCGGGTTGTGCCTCCTGGCCCTGACGCTCTACGCCTTTCAGGGAGGGTTGGAGGTGCTGCGCGCACGCGCCCTGGTCCGAATCGGCGCGATGCTCGACGAATCGCTCGGCGGCCGCGTGTTCGACACCGTCATCCGCGCCCCCCTCGTCGGACGGATGCCGGGGGATGGGCTCCTGCCCCTGCGGGACCTCGACACCCTTCGCAGCTTCCTGAGCGGCCCCGCCCCGGGCGCCTTGTTCGACCTGCCCTGGATGCCGCTCTACCTGCTGATCTGCTTCCTGTTCCATCCGCTGATCGGCCTTGCGGCCCTTCTCGGCGGCGGTGTCCTGGTGACGCTGACCGTGGTGACCGATCGTCTGACGCGCAGCCCGGCCCAGACGGCGACGGGCTATGCGGCGAGCCGCAGCGGCCTCGCCGAGGCCGGCCAGCGCAACGCCGAAGTGCTTGCCGCGATGGGCATGCGGGAGATCTTCGCGCAGCGCTGGCTGCAGGCGAGCCGGGGCTACCTGGAAGCCCAGCAGCGCGTCGCCGATATCGGCGGCGGCCTCGGCGCCGTGTCGAAGGTGTTCCGGCTGGCGCTCCAGTCCGGCGTCCTGGCGCTGGGCGCCTATCTCGTCATCGGCGGCCAGGCGTCGTCAGGCATCATCATCGCCAGCTCCATCCTGGTCTCGCGGGCCCTCGCGCCGGCCGAGCTCGCCATCGCCAACTGGCGCGGCTTCGTGGCCGCGCGGCAGAGCTGGCACCGCCTCGACCTGCTCCTGTCCACGCTTCCCGCCGTGCCGGAACCCCATGAGCTGCCGGCCCCGAGCCGGAGCGTGAGCCTGCGCGCCATCAGCGTGGCGCCCCCTCAGATCCAGCGCCTGATTCTCCAGGATGTGAGCCTGGAGCTGGAAGCGGGCACGTCGCTCGGCATCGTCGGCCCGAGCGCCTCGGGCAAGTCGTCCCTGGTGCGGGCCATCGTCGGCGTCTGGACGCCCCTCCGGGGAACGGTCCGTCTCGACGGCGCCTCCCTCGACCAATGGTCGAGCTCGGCGCTCGGGCGCCATATCGGCTACCTGCCCCAGGAGGTCGAACTCTTCGAGGGCACCATCGCCGAGAACATCGCCCGATTCGATCCCGAGGCCTCTCCCGGCGCGGTGATCGAGGCGGCGCAGGCGGCGGGCTTCCACGAGGCGATCGTGCAGATGCCGGGCGGCTACGATTGCCCGATCGGCGAGCGCGGCACCCTGCTGTCGGCGGGGCAGCGCCAGCGCGTCGGCCTCGCCCGGGCCCTCTATCGAAACCCGTTCCTCGTCGTGCTGGACGAACCCAACGCCAATCTCGACGTGGCCGGGGAGAGCGCCCTCGCGGCGGCCCTGCACGGCGTCAGGGCGCGGGGCGGCATCTCGATCGTCGTCGCCCATCGCCCCAACGTCCTGGCGACGGTCGATCGGATCCTCGCCCTCGCCGATGGGCGCGTGGCCGAGTTCGGCCCGAAGGACGAGGTTCTCCGGCGCCTGCTGCGCCCGACGGCGGTGCCGGTCTCCTCCGCAGCGCCCCCCTCCACGCCTGCCGCCGCGCAGGCCAGCTTCCTCAACAGCGTGCAGAGGCCGGCCTTCGGCGCCTCGGCCAACCGGCAGGTGAGCGCATGACCCTGGCTGTTCCCCTGCTCGTGCGCACGCTGGATTCGCGCCTGCGCACCGATCTCGCGCGCCTGCGCACGGCCCTCGGCCCCCGTCTCGGGCCGACGGCGACCCGCGCCCACGCCCTCACCATGAGCGTGCTCACGCCGCCCGTCGTCGATGGGAGCCCGGCCTATCTCTCGCTCATGCGCCAGATCCGGGCGGCGATGGTGCTGGCCGGCGTGCTGGTCTTCGGCATCGGCGGCTGGGCCTGCTTCACCTCCCTTTCCGGTGCCGTGATCGCGCCGGGGCAGCTCGTCGTCGAATCGGAGGTCAAGAAGGTCCAGCATCCGGTCGGCGGCGTGGTGGGATCGCTCAATGTCCGCGAGGGCGACCGCGTCACCACCGGGCAGGTCCTGGTTCGCCTCGACGACACCCAGATCCGGGCCAATCTCGACATCATCGTCAAATCCCTCGACGAGATGACGGCCCGCCGGGCGCGGGACGAGGCGGAGCAGCGGGGCGCCGACCATCTGTCCTTCCCGCCCGAATTTTTGGAGCGGGCGAAGACGGACAGGACCGTCGCCGACCTCATCGCCGGCGAGACCGCCTTCTTCGAGATCCGCCGCGCCACCCGCAACGGTCAGAAGGCGCAGCTCAGCGAGCGGATCGCCCAGCTTCGCCAGGAGATCGGCGGCCTCGAGAATCAGACCGTCTCGAAGGAGCACGAGATGACCCTGATCCAGAACGAGCTTCAGGGCCTGCGCGAGCTGCGCCAGAAGAACCTGATCCCCGTCTCCCGCGTGACGGCGCTCGAACGCGAGGCGACCCGGCTCGAAGGCGAGCGGGGCCAGCTCCTGGCCTCCACCGCCCAGGCCAAGGGCAAGATCAGCGAGACGGAGCTGCAGATCCTCCAGGTCGATCAGGACATGCGCTCCGAAGTCACCAAGGAGCTCTCCGAGATCCGGGCCAAGATCTCCGAGAGCGTCGAGAAACGCGTGGTCGCCGAGGATTCGCTGCGGCACATCGATCTGCGCGCGCCCCAGGACGGCACGGTCCATCAGATGACCGTGCACACGATCGGCGGCCTCGTCACCCCGAGCGAGCCCGTGATGCTGATCGTCCCGCAGGCGGACGACCTCGCCGTCGAGGTCAAGGTGAAGCCCGAGGACATCGACCACGTCCATGTCGGACAGCGCACCGTGCTGCGCTTCTCGGCCTTCAACCAGCGCACGACGCCGGAGATCGACGGCATGGTCGACCGGCTCTCCCCCGACGTGACGCGGGACGCGAAGACCGGCCTGAGCTTCTACACGGCCCGGATCGCCATTCCCGAGGGAGAGCGCCAGCGCCTCGGCCGCGTGAGCCTGCGGCCCGGAATGCCGGTCGAGACCTTCATCGAAACGGCGGAGCGGACGGTTCTGTCCTTCCTGACCAAGCCCCTCACCGACCAGATCGCGAAAGCCTGGCGTGAGAACTAAAGCGCTCTCCGCCGGCGTGGACACCGGTTCGGCGTGAGCGCGCGCGTCACGACAAAGGCTTGGCGCCGCTCGTTGCCGAACCGGACCTCACCGGTCGGGCATCATCACGCTGGGGGCCGGAAGGGCCTGGCCGCCCGCCTCGACCGGGAAGGCCCCCTTGGTGAGGGCGATCCGCGACGGCTGCGGCGTATCGGCGGCGGCGTGGCGGAGGGCCTGGGCGAGCCTTCTCCCGAGGTCGACGCACCGGTCGATCACGACGCGCTGGTAGAGCCAGCCGGCATAGAGGCAGATCGGCGGCAGGACGATCAGGTTCGTCCAGAGCGGCGCGATGTCGTTCAAAAAGATGGCGTAGAGAAAAATGAACGGCACATGCGTCAGGTACAGTCCGAAGGAGATGCGCCCCAGGAACTGAAACACGTTGTGCGCGAGCACGTGCCGGATCGCGCCCCCGGCGAAGGAGGCGGCGATGACGAAAGCGGAGCCCAGCGCGACATAGAGATTGTGGACGGCATGGTGACGCCGGACGGGATGCCCCTCGTCTGGATGGCCCGCCGGCTCGGCCGGCCCGGCGTCCGGCGCGTCTACGGCCCGGATCTGATGCGCGAGATCACGCGGCTCTCGCCGTCGCGCGGCTACCGCCACTACTATTACGGCGGCGGCCCGGGCTTGGCCGACAAGCTCGCGCAGACCCTGTCCGCGGCCCATCCCGGCCTCGCCGTGGCCGGCACCTTCTGTCCGCCTTTCCGCCCTCTGACGGAGGAAGAGGACGAGTCGGTTGTCAGCGCCATCAACGAGGCCAAGCCCGACATCGTCTGGGTGGGACTCAGCACACCCAAGCAGGAGCGCTGGATGAGCGCCCACCGAGACCGGATCGAGGCCCCCGTGATGATCGGCGTCGGCGCCGCCTTCGACTTCCTGGCGGGCACCAAGCGCCAGGCCCCGCTCTGGATGCAGCGGAGCGGGCTCGAATGGGCCTTCCGGCTCGGGACCGAGCCGCGGCGGCTGGGGCGCCGCTACGCCTCGATCGTCCCGCGCTTCCTGGGCCTCGCCGCCGGCCAGCTGATCCGCCAGGGCGGCCGCTCCAGCCTGGAGCACTCCTGACCCCGCCTCCGTCTCTGCGCGCGCGAAGCGCGCCAGGGGCACGGCCTCGCCCGGAGAGGCCGTGCCCTCCCCCTTTCGGATAGGGGGATGACACCGATGCGCCGCCCTTGGGCCGCGCACGCCATGCCATCCTCGCCACCCTGCTCGCCCGCCGCGTTTTCCTGGCCGGATCCATGACGAATTTCGCGCGCCTGCCCTACGGAACCGGTCCCGCCCGCGCGGCGACCGCGCCGCGGGCGCGCTTCAACGACCTCTATCTCCTGGCGCTCTGCCTCGCGCTCTTCGGCTACGCGACCTTGGGCAAGGGCTTCGCCTATCTCGGCCTGCCGCCCCTGTTCGTCGGCGAGATCCTGCTGCTCCTCGGGATCTTCGCCTGGTTCCAGACGCGCTGCGTGCTGGCGAGCTTCGTGCCGCTGCAGAACCAGATCCTGGTCGGGTTGATGGTGCTGATCGTCGTCCGGGCGGTTCCCTATGTCGGCGCCTACGGCCTCGACACGGTCCGGGACGCCGTGCTCGTCTTCTACGGATTGTTCGCGTTCTTCGTGGTCGCGCTGCTTCTGGAAGATCCGCGGCGCATCGACGTCCTGATCGCCCGCTACGCGACGTTCGCCTGGTTCTACGGCCTGATCGGCGGCCCGCTCTTCCTCCTGACCAAATACGCCAAGGACACCGTGCCGAACTGGCCCTGGTCGGGGACGCCCGCCTTCGAGGTCCGGCCGGGGGAAGCCTCCGTCCACGTGGCCGGGGCCACCATCTTCGTCCTCCTCGGCATGCGGAAGGTCAGCCTGCCCTGGGTGGGCGCCCTGCTGTTCGGCCTCGCCCTGCTGACGCCGAGCCGGGGCGGCATGCTGGCCTGCCTGATCCCGACGCTCATCGCCGCCGTTCTCGGTGGCCAGATGCGACGGGTCGCGCAGGTGTTCCTCATCAGCGTCGTGCTGCTCGGCGCGATGTCCGCCCTCGGCATCAAGCAGATCGGACCGCCCAACCCGGACGGATCGCGGCGGGAGATCGGGCTCGAGCAGATCAGCGACAACGTCAACAGCATCGTCGGCAACAGCAAGTCCGCCAATCTCGACGAGACGAAGGCCTGGCGGCTGCAATGGTGGCAGAAGATCCAGGACTACACCCTGCACGGCCCGTATTTCTGGACGGGCAAGGGGCTGGGCATCAATCTCTCCGTCGATGACGGCATCAGCAACGGCCGCTCGAACACGCCGCTGCTGCGCAGCCCGCACAACGTGAACATGACCTTCCTGGCGCGCACGGGCGTACCCGGGCTCGCCCTCTGGATCGTCCTGCTGGTGGCCTGGTTCACCCGGCTGCTCTGGGACGTGATCCAATCCCGGCGGCGGGGCGACATCGAGCAATCGAACGTCCTGCTCTGGATCGTCACCTACCAGGCCGCGATCGTGATCGACGCGTCCTTCGACGTGGCGATCGAGGGTCCGATGCTCGGGATCTGGTTCTGGAGCCTGTTCGGTTTCGGCCTCGCCGCCTCGATGGTCTACCGGGCGCCGCGCCGGCGTCCGGCCCGCGCGCCGGCTTTGGCCTTCTACCCCTACGAGATCCCTGCGAGCGCCGCGAAGTAGCGGCCGGCATGGAGGGCCCACGATGTCCGACCGGCAGACCGCCCTCGTCCTCGTCGGCCTCCTGGGCCTGTCGGCTGGGGCCTTGGTCCTCGCCACCGCGAACCGGCCGGCGCAGGGGCGCGTGTCGCTTGAGGTGGGCCGCGGCGGGGTGCCCGCGGCGAACGCCCCGGAGACCGCCGGGCTGCTCGGGCCGGTCGGGCCCAAGGAGATCGCCTGCCAGGGCATCGAGGTCCGGCCCGGCGACGGGCTGCAGGGAATCGCGGAGATGGCGGGCGCCGGCGCCACCCTCTGCCTCCAGCCCGGCACCTATCGCGGCCAGCATGTCAGCCCGCTCCCGCTCCAGTCCTTCATCGGCCTGAAGGGCGCGATCCTCGACGGCGGCAACCGCGTGCGCCGCGCCTTCGACGGAAGCGCGCGCAACGTCGTCATCCGCAATCTCGCCATCCGCAACTACACCGCCGGCAGCCAGGACGCACCGGTCTTCGCCGGCCACGGGCTCGGCTGGCGCGTCCTCGACAACGAGATCGACCACAATGCCGGAATCGGGGTCTCGACGGGGGCCGACACCGTCGTCTCCGGCAACTTCCTCCACCACAACGGGCAGGCGGGTTACGGCACCCCGACGGCGGGCGCGCCGCGGATCGAGAACAACGAGATCGCGTTCAACAACGCCGAGAAGAAATTCGATCCGGCCTTCGAGGCAGGCGGCGGCAAGATCTCCCTGAGCAACGGCGCCGTGGTCCGCCACAACTGGGTCCACGACAACGGCGGGCCCGGGATCTGGACCGACATCGACAACACGAACTACACGGCCGACTGGAACCTGGTCGAGAACAATTGCTGCGGCGGGATCTTCCACGAGATCTCCTGGACCGCCGCGATCCGGCACAACGTGGTCCGCAACAATTCCGGTCCCACCTGCCCCGGCTGGCTCTGGTGCGGCGGCATCCTCATCGCCGCCTCGGGGGGCACGAAGGGGGGCGTGATCGACATCGCCGACAACACGGTGGTGTCGGATGGCGCGACCAAGGGCAACGGCATTGCCCTGATCCAGCAGGCCCGCCAGTCGGGCAAGTTCGGGACGCACCTGCTCCAGAACATCCACATCCACGACAACACGATCGATCTCTCCGCCGGGGGGGCCAGCGGCCTCGTCCAGGATACGGGCGACCTCGCGCTCTTCTCCGAGCGCAACATCCGCATGGACCGCAACACCTACATCATCGGCGCCAACCCCTCCCCCTTCGCCTGGGCGAACGGGACCGGCGGCGAAGCCTTCATCCGCGAACACGGGCAGGAGACATCGGGCAGGTTCCGCTGAGTCGCGGCGCCGGCCTGCGAGGGCCCGGGCGCCTCAAGGAAAATCGGTGCAGCCGCTTTGGAAGTAGATCCGCCGCGGCGCGGCCCTCCTCGAAGAGGCGCCAAGGTCTGAAGCGGGCGGCATTCGCGCCCAGACCGAAATGGGCAGGAGAACCCTAACCCCTCCGGGTTAGTCATTAATAAAATATTAAAGCGCGTTGAACGGCATAAATACGACTGCCATGCTTCCCACGTCAGGCATTTGCATCCTCTGAGCTGATTTCGAAGCGCGGAGCAGTGCAGCATTACTGAGGGCTCCCCCATGACAGCGCGAGCACTTGAGACGATCGCAGCCAATTTCTTGCCTTTGACCAAGCCTGACGCGCCGCGCTTGAGCGCGTATGTCGAAGAGCTGCGGGAGATCGAGAAGTCCTGCTGGTTGAGCAATTACGGGCCCGTCAACACGCGCCTCGAAGCCGCGATGCTCGATCGGTTCTTCGGGGGCGTCGGCGCCTGCACCACCGTCTGCAACGCGACGAACGGGCTGATGCTGGCCCTGATGCTGGCCGCCGAGCGCGCCTCCGCGGGCGCGCGCTACGTGGTCATGCCGGCCTTCACCTTCGCGGCGGCCGCGCATGCGGTCCTCTGGGCCGGCCTGACCCCCCTCCTGATCGACGTGGATCCTTCGGATTGGTGCGCCTGCCGCCTCGCCGAGGAGGAGGCCCTCGAGGCGCATCGGGGCCGGGTCGCCGCGCTGATGCCCTACGCCACCTTCGGGACCTGCATCGACCTGTCGCGCTACGACCGGCTCGCCCGGGAGCACGGCGTGTCCGTCGTGGTCGACGCGGCGCCCTCCCTCGGCTCCCTCGATCCCCTGGGGCAGACCTTCGGCACCGGCTCGCCGCACATGATCGTGTTCTCGATGCACGGCACGAAACCCTTCGGCGTCGGCGAGGGCGGCCTGATCTACAGCGCGGATTCCGACACGATCGACACCCTGCGACGCATGGCGAATTTCGGCTTCGACAACGGGCGCTCGGCGGTGATGCCGGGGATGAACGCCAAGATGTCCGAGGTCGCGGCTCTGGGCGCGCTCGTGCGGCTCAAGGATTTCGAGGAGCGCGCGCAGCACCGGGAACAGCTGCTCGCCGCCTACCTGAAGGAGTTGCCCGACATCGCCACGCAGCAGACGCGGGGACAGCGGGTGGTCTATCAGTTCATGCCGCTTCTGTTACCGCCCGGGCTGGCCGCGAGCCGGGCCGAGATCCAGGCCGAGATGACCCGGATGGGCATCGGCACGGGCAGCTATTTCAGTCCCCATATCGGCCAACAGCCGTATTTCCGCACGCGCTGCGTGTCGGACGCGCTGCCGGTGGCCGACACGCTCAGCGCGCATGTCCTCTCCCTACCCCTGTCGGACTTCCTGACGGTCGAGGATGTCGCGCGGATCTGCGCGGCGTTTCGCGAGGCCTGCGGTGCGCCCGTCGAGGAGCGCGTCGCGTGATGGCCGGGCGAGCGCCAAGGGCGCCCTTCCGCACCACGATCGTCGGAGGCGGCCCCGCCGCCCTGGCGCCCCTCGTCGCCGCCTCGCGCGACGGACGCCTCGACGCGTTCCTGGCCGGCGGCGTGGCCGTCATCGAGGCTGGGCCGGCCATCGGCGCCGGACGACTGGGGAACTACGCCATCTGGTCGGACAGCACGGCAGAGACCTTCCTCACGGCCGTGACCGGCCATGCCGACCCGCGGCTCGGGGCGCTCATCGACCACCCGCTCTGCCGGGAGCTGCGCGGCTACGGGAAGGGCGCGATCCCCCTGGAGAAGGCCGGCGCCTTCATGGCGCTCATCGGCGAGATCCTGCACCGGGCCATCCTGGAAGCGGGCGGCGTGGTCCTCGTCAACCACGAGGCGACCGGCGCCCACCGGGACGGCGACGGGCAATGGCACACCGAGATCCGCAGCAAGGCGGTCGGCACCACCCACGAGATCGTGTCGGACACGCTGCTCCTCGCCACCGGCGGCGGGCAGGATCTCGCCCGCCTCTACGAGGAGCGGGTCGCCAACGCGCCCCTGCTGCCGACCTATGCGGGCAAGGTCCTGCAATCCGACGAGGTGCTGCGCACGGGCGGCATCGCCCGCGTCGCCGCGCTCCTGCGGGGCCGGGCCCGGCCCCGCATCGCCATCGTCGGCGGAAGCACGAGCGCGGTCGCCACCGCAGCCCTGCTCCTGAAGGCGCTGCCGGCCGAGACGAGCCAGCCGGGCAGCATCGCGCTGCTGCACCGGCGGCCGCTGCGCGTGTTCTACCCCTCCGCCCAGGCAGCCCTCGACGAGGGCTATACCGAGTTCGGCCCGCAGGACATCTGCCCGGTCAGCGGCTTCGTCTATCGCTTCGCCGGGTTCCGGACCGATTCCCGCGATCTCGTGATGAACGTGAAGCGGATCGGGGGGCGGCCCGGGGAACCGCGGGTCGTCCCGACCCTGATCGAGCCCGGCACCCTCGCCGCGGCGCGCAGAACCCTGGATGAGGCCGACGTCATCGTCGCGGCACTGGGCTACCGGCCGCGGCTGCTCCTCCTGTCGGACAGCAGCGGCGCGCCGATCCGCCTCATGGGAACCACCTCCTCCGCACCGGCGGTGGACGGGGCCTGCCAGGTGCTCGACACCGAGGGACGCCCCGTCGGCGGCGTCTTCGGGATCGGGCTTGCCGCCGGCTTCAAGCCGCAGGGCACGTTCGGCGGCGAACCGAGCTTCGTCGGCCAGGCGAACGGGCTCTGGCTCTGGCAGACCGCCGTCGGCGCCATGCTCATCGACAACCTCGTCGCCACCGCGCCCGCCTCCGTTCCGGCGACCGTCGCGGAGGACGCCCTGGTCGGCTGGCCGACCGCGGCCCCGATCATCGCCCCGACCGAGCTGGGCACGCCCGTCGTCGCCGCACGCTGAGGTCGGGGGAACAGAACGGAGGCCGGACGGGGCCATCGGGCCGCCGCCCGGCGGGATCGCAAGCGTCCCAGGGACAGGAGCAGGAGATCATCGCGCCATGAAGGGCATCGTCCTCGCCGGCGGCTCCGGCACGCGGCTGCACCCGGCCACGCTCGCCATCAACAAGCAGTTGCTGCCGGTCTACGACAAGCCGATGATCTACTATCCGATCTCGGTGCTGATGCTCGCCGGCATCCGCGAGATCCTGATCATCTCCGCGCCCGAGCATCTCGACAGCTACCAGCGCCTTCTCGGCAGCGGCGAGCAGTTCGGCCTGAACTTCACCTACGCGGTGCAGCCGCGGCCCGAGGGCTTGGCCCAGGCCTTCCTGATCGGGCGCGACTTCGTCGGGACCGACGACGTCGCCCTGGTGCTCGGCGACAACCTGTTCTTCGGCGCAGGCCTGCGCGACCTGCTCGCCCGGGCGGTCGCCCGGAAGCGGGGCGCCACGGTCTTCGCCTATTATGTCGATGGCCCCGAGGCCTACGGCGTCGTGACCCTGGACCAGCAGGGCCGTCCGAGAAAGCTCGTCGAGAAGCCCCGGCGCCCGGAGAGCAACTGGGCGGTGACGGGCCTCTACGTTTACGACAACCAGGTGCTCGACATCGCCGCCCAGGTGCGGCCCTCGGCCCGAGGCGAGCTCGAGATCACCACCGTGAACCAGATCTATCTCGAACGCCGGCAGCTCCACGTCGAGCAGCTCTCCCGCGGCTATGCCTGGCTCGACACGGGCACGCATGACAGCCTGCTGGAAGCCGGCGAGTTCGTGCGCACGCTGCAGCGCCGGCAGGGCCTTCAGGTCGCCTGCCTGGAGGAAATCGCCTACCTTCAGAACTTCATCACCCACGAGCAGTTGCTCGCCCGCGGCGAGCTCTTCGCCAAGACGCCCTACGGACAGAACCTGCTTCGGCTGGCGCGCGAGGAACCCGCCGGGGACGCGTTCCGCCTGATCATGGACTCCCCCCGTCGGGTCGAGCGGGAGGCCCCGGCCGAGACGCCGCCTCCCGTGCAGCCGCCGGTGCAACTGCCGCGCAGCGACGCCTTCGACTGGGTGAAGCAGGCCTCCCTGCCGGGCTGAGCGGGCCGCCGCCCGCCCGGCCCGAAGCGGCCCCGCGAACGATGTCAGGAAGCGATGTCAGCGGGCGGGCCCCGGGCGTGTGGAGCCGGTCGCCTCGCCCGGAAGCGGCTTGATGGCCCAGAGTTCCGTCGGCAGGCTGATCGGCGCACCGGGCTTGTAATCCGCCGAATCCTGGATGTGCGACGTCGTCAGGTAGATCGTGCCATCCGGTCCCTCGCCGAAGGTGTCCGGCCAGCGCAGTCGGGAATCCTGGAGGAGCGTCGTCAGACCCGTGCCGCTGCCGGAGAGGTCGCGCACCTTCACCGCGTCGTCCTGGGGCGAGGTCACGTACATCCGCCCGTCGTGCCGGGAGATCAGCAGGCCGTCCGCCGGCCCGTTCTCGCCCACCCGGACGATCTTGGCGTCCAGGGTCCTGTCGGTGAGCATCTCCGGCACCACCGACGAAGCGGCCCAGCCGGTGAGGGCATCGGTCGGCAGGCTGTAGAGCGTCTTGCCCTTGATCGCCTGCCAGTACAGCGTCTTGCCGTCGCCCGAGAGGGCGATGCCGTCGGCCGCGAATTCCACGCCCCGCCCATCCGGCCGGCGCAGCGGGGCACCGTCGTAGCTCACAGTCACGCTCGTGTCGGGCATGGTCGAGGCATGTCCCGAGAGCACGCGCCTGGCCGAGCCGCTGTCGATGTCCACGACGATCAGGGCCCCCTCGGCGCCGGAATCGGTGAGATAGGCGGTCTTCCCATCCGGCGAGATCCGCACGTCGTTGAGGTAGGAGGCCTGCATCACCGTGCTGGTGTCGAAGGGAATCGTCTTGATCACCGTGTTGGTCTTCAGGTCGATCCCGACGAGCTTCGGCCCATCCTTGACCACATGCGCCATGGCGGGCGCGGCAGCGTCCACCACCCAGAGGCGGTCCTGCCCGTCCGCGACCACGCTCTGCACGCAGACGAAATGGGTCTTGGGGTCGACCTCGTCCTTGCGGGCGTTGCGCCAGGCATTCCACTCCGCATCCGGATAGGCCACGGGCTTGCCGTCCTTCAGTTCCGCCACGGAGACAGGGGCATCCTCGCTCCAACGCGGGAAATTGACGAAGATGCGCCCGTCCCGCGCGACGGTGACGCCGGTGACCTGATGCTCGAAGCGCGCCACCTGGGTCAGGCGGCCCTGCCCGGAGGCGGGCTCCTGGGCCGAGGCGGGACCGGCCACGGCCATGACGCCGGACATCAGGATCATGCCCAGCCCCGCGCGGGCGATGGCGGCTCTCGTCATTCTGCATGCTCCGAGAAGGGAATTCGCCGGGGCAACGCGTCGGCATGCCGATGCGTCCCGTTCTTTTCGGATGCGCGGAGCGGGCACCGTGTCGCAGCGCGGTTGTCGCGCCGCTCTGGCTCGGGGCTTCGGCGAGGCGGACGGGACGGCAGATCCGGCAGGACGGCGACGGCCCGGGTTGAGCGGGAGCGCCCCTTGGGCTAAGCGGGAAAAGTGAAGCAGAACAACAGTTTAGTTTGATTATAAACTATCGATGCCTGCAGCACCCGGGAGCGTGGCCGGCCCGCGACGCGGGCCGGCCTGCCTGTCCTTGCAGGGGCGGTGGCCCCTCCCCGCGATGACGGGCCTCTCGGCGATCGGGGGCGGCGCGCGCGTGGAAACCGCGTTCGCAGCCCTGCGCCCGCTGGCCCCGTTCTTCTGCCTCTACATGACCTTCGGCGCCACGCTCGGCTTCCTCTCCGGCGGGGCGCCGCTGATCCTGCGGGCGCGCGGCCTGGATCTGGCCGAGGTCGGCCTGCTCCAGCTCATCAACCTGCCCGTGGGGCTCACCTTCCTCTGGGCGACGCTACTGGATCGGGTCCGCCTGCCCGTCCTCGGCCACCGGATCGGCTGGATCGTCGCGACGCAGGGGATGACGATCGCCCTGCTCATCGTCCTCAGCTTCGGCGAGCACTGGCCCCTGGCCGCGCTCCTGGCGCTGGCGATCGCCGCCTGCACCTGCATCGCGAGCATGGACATCGCCCTGGAGGCGCTGGTCGTCGAGACGGTACCCGCGGAGCAGCGGGCCTTCGTCGCCTCCGCCAAGCTGTGCGGGGCTTCCCTGGGCGGCATCCTCGGCGTCGGCGTTCTGGTGGGGGCCTACGACAGCCTCGGCTGGCGCCTCGCGGTTCTGGGCTGCGCCGGCCTCGATGCCCTCTGCCTGCTCCCGATCCTGCGCTACCCGGAGGCGCGCCTGCAGGGGGCCGGCCGCGCCCCAGAGCGCTGGTCGGGCTCCCTCGCGCGTCTGCGTGCCCTCCTGGTGCGGATCCTCGCGCTCGGCGCCTATTTCGCCGCAGCCTATCTCCTCTCCGGCCCCAACACCCTGGCCCTGCTCGATCTCGGCGTGACGCTCGGGGAGGTCGGCTTCCTGACCGGAACGGTCCTGCCGGGAATCAACCTCGTCATGGCACTGGTGGCCGGCGCCCTCGTCGCCCGGTTCGGGACCGTCCGGCTGATCGTGCTCGGCGGCCTGGGCGTCCTCGCCTCGGGAGGCCTGATGGCCGGCGCCTGCGCCGTCGGCGCAGCCGGCCCGGCGGTGTGCGCGACCGTCCTGAACTTCGTCTGCGGTGGGATCCTCGGCGTGCCGGTGTTCAACATGATCTACCGTTGGGCGCAGGGGCCGCGGCCGGCCACCGACTACGCCCTGCTGTTCGGGGCGGCCTTCTTCGCGGCGATGCCCCTGCGGGTGGCCGCACCGGCGCTGGCCGGCTGGGCCGGCTGGCCGGGCTACTTCGCGGCGACGATGCCGCTCTACGCCGCCGCGGTGGCGTGGCTGGCCCTCTGCGTGGCGCGCACCCCGCAAGCCGACCGGGCGGAGCCGCGATGATCCCGGAGGTCGCCGCGCAGGTTCCCGCCTCGCTCAGCGCCTATCGCGACGGCGTCGCCGCCGGTCCCGGCGGGCCGGAGGCGCGGCCCCTCTCCGCCCTGCGCGATCCGGCCGTGTTCGAGGCGACGCTCTCGGCCTTCGGCGCCCGCTGCGGCGCCTGCGGGAGCCTCGACCGCCGCGCCCTGGTCTCCTACTGGAGCCAGTTCTACCTCGCGACCCTGGCGACCCCGGCCCTGACCGCCCTGATGCGCCTCGGCCGCCCCCTGCCGCTGGCCTTCGACGAGACCAGCCTCGAGCTCGACGCGGCCGGCCGCCCCGCCCGCCTCCTCGTGGACCCGGACCGGCTCGGCGACGATCCCAGCGCCGCACCCTGCCCGCGGAGCGGCCTGGCGGGCCTCGTCGAGGCGCATCTGCAGCCCTTCGTGGCCCTGTGCCAAGCCCAGGGCGGCCTCGCCCCCCGGGTGCTCTGGGGCAATGCCGCGGTGATCTTCGACTACGTGGCGCGGGAGCTCGGCGAGACGGACAGCCCCGCTTGCGCCGAGATCGCCGCCTGCCTCGGTTGGTGCGCCGGGCCGGTCTGCCCTAGAAGCCCCCTGGCGCAGGCCTTGCGCCCAGGCGACTCCGGCTGCCGGCGGCGCACCTGCTGCCTGCGCCACCGCCTGCCGGGCGTTCCCTCCTGCGGGTCGCTCTGCCCCCTCGAACACGCCCAGAAGCCTGATCCGCCCCGATGCTGAAGGCCTTCCTCGCCTATTATCGGCCGCACCGGACGCTGTTCCTGGTCGATTTCGGCTGCGCCGTACTCTCGGGCCTGCTCGAGCTCGGCTTTCCGCTGGCCGTGAAGGCCTTCGTCGACCACCTGCTGCCGCAGCAGGACTGGGGCCTGATCCTGCTCGCCGCCGCGGGCCTCGCCCTGCTCTACGTGGCCAATGCCGGGCTGATGGTCGTCGTCACCTATTGGGGCCACGTGCTCGGCATCAACATCGAGACCACGATGCGGGCACGGGCCTTCGATCACCTGCAGAAGCTCTCCTTCCGCTTCTACGACGGCCAGAAGACCGGCCACCTCGTCGCCCGGGTGACGAAGGACCTGGAGGAGATCGGCGAGGTCGCCCATCACGGGCCGGAGGACCTGTTCATCGCGGTAATGACGCTGTTCGGCGCCTTCGGCCTGATGATCTGGGTGCATCCGCCGCTCGCCCTGATGACGGCGGCGATCCTGCCGGTGATCGCCTTCGTGACGCTGCGCTACGGCGGGCGCATGACCCGCAACTGGCAGGCCCAGTACGGCCGCGTCGGCGCCTTCAACGCCCGCATCGAGGAGAATGTGGGCGGCGTGCGCGTGGTGCGCGCCTTCGCCAACGAGGCGCATGAACGCGCCCTCTTCGCCGCCGACAACGCGAAGTACCGCGCCACCAAGCTCGAAGCCTACCGGATCATGGCCGCGAGCCTGTCGATCAACTATCTCGGTATGCGCCTCGTCCAGATCGTCGTGCTGCTCGGCGGCGCCGCCTTCGTGGTGCGGGGCGACCTGACCGCCGGCGGCTTCGTCGGCTTCCTGCTGCTCGTCGGCGTGTTCTACCGGCCGCTCGAGAAGATCGGCGCGGTGGTCGAGACCTACCCGAAGGGCATTGCCGGCTTCCGGCGCTACATGGGCCTGCTCGGCACGGCGCCCGACATCGTCGACCAGCCGGGCGCCACCGCGGCCCCCGCCCTGCGCGGCGACATCCGCTTCGACTCCGTTTCCTTCGGCTACAGCCCGGACCGTCCCGTGCTGCGCGACCTGAGCCTCACCATCGCGGCGGGCGAGACGGTGGCGCTCGTCGGCCCCTCGGGCGCGGGCAAGACCACGCTCTGCTCCCTGATCCCGCGCTTCTACGAGGTGGACGCCGGCCGCATCACGATCGACGGGCACGACATCCGCGACTACACGCTCGCCTCCCTGCGCGGGCAGATCGGCATCGTGCAGCAGGACGTGTTCCTGTTCGCCGGCACGATCCGCGAGAACATCGCCTATGGCCGGCTCGATGCCGGTGAGGCCGAGATCCTGGAGGCGGCGCGGCGCGCCCGTCTCGGCGACCTGATCGCGGGGCTGCCGGACGGGCTCGACACCGTGGTCGGCGAGCGCGGGGTGAAGCTCTCGGGCGGCCAGAAGCAGCGGCTCGCCATCGCCCGGGTCTTCCTGAAGAACCCGCCGATCTTGATCCTCGACGAGGCGACCTCCGCCCTCGACACCCAGACCGAGCGGGACATCCAGGCGGCGCTGACCGAGCTCGCGGCCGGCCGCACCACCCTCGTCATCGCCCACCGCCTCGCCACGATCCGCCATGCCGACCGCATCGCCGTGGTCACCGAGAGCGGCATCGTCGAGGAAGGGCGGCACGAGGAGTTGCTCGCCGCCGGCGGCTACTACCGGAGGCTCCACGCGGCTCAGTTCGCGTCGGATCGGCCGGACACGCCGCGCGCCGCGGCGGAGTAGGGGCGGCGTGAGGCCCCCTCGCCCGGGATAGGAGAGGGCGACTGAGGGGGCGGGCGGCACCGCATTGACAGAGCCGCGACGCCAAGCTTAGCCATGGGGTGACGGTTCCCCTCGGGGATCAAAAGGGAACGCGGTGAGGGGTTCGCTCTGAAGCC
>NZ_BPQV01000015.1 GCF_022179465.1 Methylobacterium organophilum | reverse complement strand
GTGTCCTGGCGGGTGTCGAAGGTCCGCCATTCCTGCGAGGAGGCGGTGACCCGAGACCTCGTTCGCGGTGACGTGCCACTGCCGTTGCCCGAGGCTGCCGTCCCGTGTCCCGCCCCAGTCTGCTTCTTCTCTCCTGCGCACTCCTCGCCACCGCGCAGCCTGCCCATGCCGAGGACTCCCTCGGCGAGACGCGCCTGGACGAGATCGCCGTGGCGGGGGAGGCCGCCGCTTCCGCCGGGGGGGCATCCGGCCCCGCCGCCAGTGCCGGCTTCGTCGGCGGCAGCACGGGTATCGGCGGCGCACTGCCCGTCGTGGAGGCGGCGAGCGCGGGGGTCATCACCGGCGCGCAGCTCAACAGCCGCCCGGTCACCCGGCCCGGCGAGGTGCTGGAATCGGTGCCCGGCCTGATCGTCACGCAGCATTCGGGCGAGGGCAAAGCCAACCAGTTCTTCCTGCGCGGCTTCAATCTCGACCACGGCAGCGACATCGCCATCACCGTCGACGGCATGCCGGTGAACATGCGCACCAACGCCCATGCGCAGGGCTATGCCGACATCAACTTCCTGATCCCCGAGCTCGTCGGCGCGGTGGAATTCCACAAGGGCCCGTATTTCGCCCGCGACGGGGACTTCGCCTCGGCCGGCTCGGTGCGGATCGACTATCTCGATACGGTCGAGAAGAACCTCGCGCTCACCTCGATCGGTTCCTTCGGCTACAAGCGGGCACTCGCCATCGCCTCGGCGCCCCTGGGCGAGGGCCACCTGCTCGCCGCCGGCGAGGCCCAGGTCTATGACGGGCCCTGGGACGCGCCGGATCGCCTCGCCAAGTTCAACGGCGTGCTGCGCTACAGCCAGGGCACGGCGCTCGACGGCTTCTCCGTGACCGGCATGGCCTATTGGGCCAAGTGGAACGCCACCAACCAGATCCCCGAGCGGGCCGTGGCGGAGGGCATCCTCGGCCGCTACGGCACGCTGAACCCGACCGATGGCGGCGATACCGGCCGGTTCTCGCTCTCGGGACGCTGGAGCGCGACCGACGATACCGGGGTCACTCGGGCGAGCGCCTACGTGATCCGCTACCGGATGAACCTGTTCAACGACTTCACCTATTTCCTGAACGACCCGGTCAACGGCGACCAGTTCCGCCAGCTCGACGACCGGGTGCTCGGCGGCGGCGAGATCGCCCACGTCTTCCAGGGCGACCTGTTCGGCCTGGCGACCGAGACCGAGATCGGCGTGCAGACCCGAACCGACAGCATGCGCGTCGGCCTGTTCAACACCGCCAACCGCCAATACCGCTCGACCGTGCTCGACGACCGGGTGCTGGAGGCGAGCGCGGCGTTCTACGTCGAGAACCGGGTGCGCTGGACGGACTGGCTGCGCACCAGCCTCGGCTTCCGGGCGGACGGCTACTACGCCGACGTCGTCTCCGACATCGCGGCCAATTCCGGCAAGGCCCGGGACGGCATCGTCAACCCGAAGCTCGGCCTCGTGCTCGGTCCCTTCGCCGACACCGAGCTCTACGTGAATTACGGCGGCGGCTTCCATTCCAACGACGTGCGCGGCGTGACCGCGACCGTCGACCCGTCGAGCCCGCTCTTCAACATCCAGCGCTCGCCCTTCCTGGTGCCCTCGACGGGCTACGAGGTCGGCCTGCGCAACCGTTCGATCGCGGGACTGGAAACCTCCGTCGCCCTGTTCCGGCTCGATTTCGCCTCCGAGAACCTGTTCCAGGGCGATACCGGCACCACCGAGCCGAGCCGGCCGACCCGGCGCTTCGGCGTCGAATGGACGAATCGCTACGCGCTCACCCCGTGGCTGCGGCTCGAAGGCGCCCTCACGGTCACCAATGCCCGGTTCTCGGATGTCGACCCGGCCGGCAACCGGGTGCCGGAGGCGCCCACCACCATCGCCTCGGCCGGGGTGACCTTCGGGGAAGGCACCGGCTGGTTCGGGACCCTGCGCTTCCGCTATTTCGGGCCGCGCCCGCTCATCGAGGACAATTCGGTGCGCTCGAAGCCGACCGCGCTGCTCAACGGCCGCATCGGCTACAATTTCGAGAACGGCGTCAGCCTCGCCCTCGACGTGCTGAACCTGACCAACGCCAAGGCCGACCAGATCACCTATTTCTACGAATCCCGCCTGCCCGGCGAGCCGGCGGACGGCATTGCCGACCGCCATTTCCATCCCGTCGAGCCCACCGCCGTGCGGCTGACGCTCGCGGGTCGGTTCTGAGGCGAAGCAACGGGCGACCCGGCGCTTGCCGGGCCGCCTCGTGACGAATCTCCCGCCCGGCTTCCATCGCCGGACGGGAGGGGAGCCAAGCCCGAGGACGCCTCAGCGGCCGTCCGGGCCGCCGCTGGTCAGGCCGGCGGCGATGGAGCGCGGGCCCAGGATCGCCTTGGCCGCGTCGCCCACGGCCTCGACCGCTTCGTCCATGCCGTCGAAGCAGACGATCCGGCAGGGGCAAGCCTCGAGACCGTCGTAGCGCCAGGGGAAGGCGCCGATGATCGAGCGCTTGTTCAGCATCAGCTCGATGTCGCCGCCGACGTTCTCGGCATGGATCAGGCCCTCCTGGAAGGCGTAGGCGTGGAAGGGGAAGATCTCCTCCGTCACGGCGCGGCCGGAGCGCTTGTGGGTGTAGCTGTAGTCGCCGAAGAACTGATCGCAGGTCATGCCGACCTTCTGCTCGAAGCGCTTGGCGAGGTCGGGGCGCATGTGGCGGATCGAGGTGTTCATGGCGTGGTCGCCCGAACCGCAATCGATGCCGAACCACTTGATCTTCTTCTTGAGCATCCATTCCAGGAGCTCGATCTTGCCGCCCGGATGCATGCAGAAGTAGCGCACGAGATCCTGCTGAGGCTTGCCCTCCCAGTACCGGTGCCAGCCGGTATGCAGGATCAGGATATCGCCCTCGCGCACCTCCACCGGAGCGCTCTCGATCATCTCGGGCGTGATCACCGCCCAGTCGTCCATGTGCTGGGACACATCGACGACGGCGCCGGGCCCGACCAGGAAGTCGAGGGGATAGGAGGCCATGTCGCCCATGCCGTCGGTGCCGTGCATGGCGCCGTCGATATGCGTGCCGACATGAAGGGCGGTGTCGATGCGCTGCGCGACGATCTGCTTCGTCTGCAGGTTCTGCGCGTAGTACATCTTGTTGCCGGCATACCCGACCCAGCCGGGGGTGTGCACGTTCATCAGATGCGAGAGGTCGACGATCTTCACGGGTCTCGGTCTCCTTCAATGTTCGAGATCATGGGACGGCGCGTCTCCGCCCTGCGGGCACCCGGAGGCGCCACGATGGATCCACGGCGGAGCGGAGGATGTCGCGGGGGCGACTCAGCTGTTCTCTTTGGTCTGCGTCCGCCGGAACAGAGATCGAAACCATCCCTTGAGGACGGCCAGGGCGAGGGAGAGCGCGCTTACCGGGCGCCCCGGCGCGGCGATGGGGGCCGCCGCAGAGGCGGGCACAGGTGCCGCCGAGGGCGCAGCGCCTTCGGCCACGGCGGGTGCGGCGGGCACGAGCTGCGCCTCCGCGTTCTGCACGAAGCTCTGGACGAGAACCGCGGCGACCTCGTTGAGGAGGCTGGTGCGACCGAACTGGGCGATCGGGCCGGAGAGCTGGACGTCGGCGTCGACCGTGACCTTGGTGGAATCGCCGGCGGCCTCGCAGGTGCAGGCCATGGTCATCTTGCCCCGGCTGGCGCCCTTGCGGTCGACGCCCTTGCCGACCGCCGTCACCGCATGGGCGGCCTCGTCGTAGGTGACCTCGGCCTCACCCTCGAAGCTGGTCTGGAACGGGCCGACCTTGGTGGTCACCCGGCCCGAATGCCGGCCGTCCTCCTTGACGCCGAGATAATCCGCCCCCGGCACGCAGGCCGCGACACGGGGAATGTCGTGGAAGAACTCCCACACCACCGGCAGCGGCCGGCCGACGGTGAACACCTGCGTGATCTTCACGATGCTTCTCCTGAATGTCTCCGTCGGCCCGTCCCGGTGATGCGCGCCGGGGCGGCTCTCAGTGGATGTCGCCCCCCAGGATGCCGTGCGCCCGCGCGAGATCCGACCAGAGCCGCAGGCTCCGCCCGTCCACCGGCGCTGCCGCCTGCAGCGCCTGAGGATCGACCGCGTCGCCGGACACGATCGGCGTGGGCAGCTTCACCAGGCTCGCGCCCGCGGCAGCCACAGACGCGATCGCCTGGGACCAGCACGCGCGATTCGCCTCGCTGCGTCCGATCCGTCCGGCGATCGCCACGGACTCAGCTCCGCTCCGGTGCCTGGGCGCCCTGAGGCAGCGCGCCCGCCTTGACGAGCAACGCCACGTCGGCCGGGCTCGGGCCACCGACGCTGACGATGCCGACGCCGCGATCGGCCTTCACCGCATGCTTGACGCCCACGGGGACATGGACGGCGCAGCCCGCATGGAACGGCAGGCTGACGTCATTGGTATAATCCTGGATCGTCCCCTCGCCTTCGAGGATGAAGATCGTATCCTCGGATTGAACGTGGATATGGGGCACGTTCTCCTCGCCCGGCTCGAGCCGCACGTAGTTCATGTTGGCCGTCCAGGCGCCGACGCCCGGCCAGACCACGAAGCGGGCATCCTTGGAGATGAGCGGCAGGCGCAACGAGGGCGTGTCGCGATGGAAAACTCGAATGGCCATGGCTGCCGCTACCCCCGCGCGCGAAGATTTGCATAGAGTTCGAGATCGGCCGGGCACGGCCCCCCGAGCAGGCTCATGCCGGAATTGCCATGGGCCTCGAAGGTGTAGGAATCTCCACCGTCGATATGGACCATGGAGCCTTCGACGAGCTCCGCGCTGAAGTCGTCGGACGGGCTGCGCACGATGCCACTTCCTGAAACGACATAATAAACACTATCGCCCTTATGGCTCAGTGGAATAGTTTTATCGGATGCGTGGAGCGCAATAAGATGAAATGTCCTGTATATTGCCCCATTCTCGGGCCACATGACGACTTTTGCATTGCCCGCACCGACCACGATCGGTATCTCAGGACAGTCGACCGCGCTGTCGATGACGCGGACGGTCTCCACCGTCTCAGTGCTCATAGCCGACGATGATCCTTTTTGAATATCACTCAAATGATTTTACACATATAAAAAACCGACGCAAGGCGGAACTGTGGGGCTGGCCTTCGTTGGTCTGCGAGGAAGAAACGAGATGACACGAGAGATCACCGTGGCGGGCGACCTGACAGAGGACGTGCCGATGGCGACGTCGGCGGAGATCGCGGAAAGCACGGCCTCGACGCTGGCGGCGATCGGCCTGCGTATCCGCGAGGCCCGCAGCGCCCGGAACATGACGCTTCAGTCCCTCGCCGCCGCGTCGGGGCTCAGCACCTCGATGCTGAGCCTCGTCGAGCGGGGACGCGCCTCGCCCTCGATCGGATCCCTCGTGGTGATCGCGAGCGCGCTGGGCATCACCATGTCGGACCTGGTGTCGAGCGAGCCCACCTCCGAGGAGAAGCTGGTGGTGCGGGCCAACGAGACGCCGGCCATCGAGACGGCACAGCACGTGGTTCGGCGGCTGCTGCGCGACGACCGCGCGCGGGGCGTCACCGTGGCGGTGAACGAGTACCAGCCGCAGACCGGCAGCGCCGACCGGCCGATGTCGCATGCCGGCTTCGAATACGGCTACGTGCTGGAGGGACGGCTGACGGTCGAAGTCGACGGCGCGGTCTATATCCTGAACCCCGGCGACCTCATCGCCTACCTGTCGCAGCGCCCCCACCGGATCTGGAATCACGGATCGACGGTGGTACGGACCCTGTGGTTCAACATCGATCGCCACTGAGGCTGCCGCCGCGCTCGCTCCACAGGGAGCGCGCAGCCAATCCTCGCGGCAGGGCCTTCCCCTGGCACGCGGCGGAGCGGGAGATGCGCCGCCGGAGCCTCGGCTCATGAGCCCATGGCGCCGTCGAGGGCGTCGTAGAGATACAGGGGGGCGATCGGCAGCCGCGCCACCAGGCCGGGCCGCTGCAGAGCGTCGTCTACGGCCGCCGCGATAGCGGCACCGGCTGCGGTGAGGCCGCCTTCGCCGGCCCCCTTCACGCCGAGGGGATTGAGCGGGCTCGGGGCATCCTCGCGCAGGAGCACCTCGACGAGCGGGGCTTCCCGGCTCGTCGGCATGAGGTAGTCCGCGAAGCTGGTGGCGAGGGGCTGCCCCTCCGCGTCGTAGACGAATTCCTCGAGCAGCGCCCCGCCGATGCCCTGCACGGCCGCGCCGACCACCTGCCCTTCGATCAGCATCGGATTGATGGCCCGGCCGACATCGTAGGCCACGAGATAGCGCTCGACCGTCACGCCGCAGGTCCGACGGTCGACCCGGACCTGGGCGACGTGGACGCCATAGGGGTAGTTCATGTGGTCGGCCTCGAACAGGCCTTCGCCCGCGAGCGCCTCGCCGCTCTGGAGCGCGACACCGGCCAGATCGATCGAAGCGCCGGTCTCCGGATGGTAGAAGGCGCCATCGCGGAAGATGAGGAGGTTCGGTTCGGCCTGAAGCAGGCGGCCGGCGGCCTCACGGGCTCGCCCCAGCAGATCCTCGGCGGCGAGCTTCACCGCCGAGCCCGTCATCACCGTCACGCGGGACGCGAAGGCCCCGAAGCCGATCGGGATCTCCCGGGTCTGGCCATGGATCACCTCCATGCGCGTGATCGGAACCTGAAGGGTCTCCGCACAGATCTGGGCCATCGCCGTCTCGACGCCCTGGCCGACCGAGCAGGCCCCGGTCACGATGCGGATCAATCCGTCCGGGAAGAGGCTGACCCGGGCGAGATCGCGGGGCCCGAGGCCGCTCTTCTCGACGAAGAAGGCGAGGCCGAGCCCGACCGCCTCCCCCGCGGCCCGCCGCGCCGCGGTCTCGGCCTTCAACGCGGCATAGCCGAGATGGTCGAGGGTGCGCTCCAGAAGGTCGTGGTACTTGCCCGAATCGTAGACGACGTGGGTCCCGAGGGCATCGATGCCTCGGTCGAAGGGCATCGCCTCCTCGGGGATGAGGTTGACCCGACGCACGGCGACCGGGTCGAGGCCGAGGCGCGCCGCGACGGCGTCGAGGAGGCGCTCGCGCGCGAAGGTGGTCTCGTAGCGCCCCGGCGCCCGGTAGGTGCCGCAGGGCGTCTTGTTGGTGAGGCGGATATGCCCCTCCACCCGGTAGGCCGGCACGATGTAGGGGCCGGGCAACAGGGCGGCGGCGAGATCCGAGACGGTGGCGCCGTGGGTGCGGATATAGGCGCCCTGGTCCGTGTGGAAGCAGACGTCGAGGCCGAGGATGAAGCCGCGGGCATCCACCGCCGCCCGCATCCGATGGCGCTGGTCGCGGGAATGGTTGGCGGCCATCAGGTGCTCGCGCCGATCCTCGATCCAGCGGACCGGGCGCCCGAGGCGCAGGGCCGCGGCGCAGACGAGCACGTCCTCGGGATAGATCTCGCCGCGGATGCCGAAGCCGCCGCCGACATGGCCCTCGCTGAGCTGCAGCCGCGCCGGGTCGCGCCCGAGCATACGGGCGATGGCGTCGCGGTTGTAATGGACGACCTTGGCCGCGCCATACATCGTCAGGGTGTCGGTCTCGGCGTCGAGGACCGCCACAGCGCCGCGCGTCTCCATGGGCACGCCGGAATGGCGGCCGATCGCGACCTCGAGCTCCACCACCGCATGGGCGGCCGCGAAGGCGCCTTCGAGATCCCCGTAGCCCTTGCGCAGCACCGCAGGCTCGGTGTGCAGGTCCGGCGCCACACCCGGCGCGAACAGGCCCGGCTCCGCCACCGGATCGAGCCGGGGCGCGAGGTCGTCGATCTCGCAGAAGACGCGTTCGGCGGCGTCCTCCGCGATATAGGCGTCCTGCGCGAAGACCACGGCGACGGGCTCGCCGACATAGCGCACGAAGTCGCGGGCGAGCACGGGCTGGCGGTAAGGCTCCAGGCCGTCGACCTTCGTCATGCGGAAGTCGATCGGCGGCAGGTCGGCGACGTCGCGCGCCGTCCATACCGCGAGCACGCCCGGCAGTTCGAGCGCCGCCGCGATGTCGATGTCGAGGATGCGCCCGAAGGCGACAGGCGAGCGCACGACGCGCATCGTCACCTGCCCCGGAAAGGCGGCATCCGCCGCGAAGCGGCCGGCGCCGGTGAGCAGGGGGCGGTCTTCCAGGCGCTTCGGTGAGGCTCCGATGCCGTGCATGGTTCAGCCGCCCGCCCGCATGTCCTTGACCGCCAGGGCGACGGCCTTGGCGATGTTCTGATAGCCCGTGCAACGGCAGAGATTGGACGAGAGCACGTCCTTGAGCGCCTCCTCGCTCAAGTTCGGATCGTTCTCGATGGCACCCGCCGCGAGCATCAGGAATCCCGGGGTGCAGAAGCCGCATTGCAGCCCGTGCTGCTCCCAGAAATGGCGCTGGAGCGGATGCAGCGTGTCGCCCTCGGCCAGCCCCTCGACGGTGCGCACAGGCAGCCCCTCGGCCTGGACCGCGAACATCAGGCAGGACCGCACGGGTCGCCCGTCCACGAGCACGGTACAGGCCCCGCAGACCCCATGCTCGCAGCCGAGATGCGTGCCCGTCAGGCCGCAATCCTCGCGCAAGGCGTCGGCCAGGGTCTTCCTTGGCTCGACATTGATTTCGTAGCGCTTGCCGTTGACGTCGAGGGACGTCGCGATCCTGTCAGTCATGTCGGGTGTCCATGTCGCGTCCGCGCCGGGCGGCACGGATCCGCGCGCGGATGCGCTCAGGGGTTGCGGGAATTTCGTTGATCGTGACGCCGAAGGGCTCGAGCGCGTCGACGATGGCGTTCACCACCGCCGCGGGCGCGCCGATCGTTCCGCCCTCCCCGACGCCCTTGGCGCCGGTCAGGGTGGCGTCCGAGATCGTCTCCATATGGAGGATCTCGATGCGCGGGATCTCGTTGAGGGTCGGCGGCAGGTAATCGGCGAGCGAGCTCGTCAGCAGGTTGCCGTCGGGATCGTAGATCATCTCCTCGTAGAGGGCGTTGGCGATACCCTGGGCAACGCCCCCGTGGATCTGGCCGTCGACGATCATCGGATTGACGAGCCGCCCCGCATCCTCGACCACGAGGAAGCGCTCGATCCGCACGGCCCCGGTCTCGACATCCACCGCGACGATCGCCGCGTGGCAGGCATTCGAGAACGTGCCGGACGGATCGTAGAAGGCGCTCTCGCGCAGGCCCGCCTCCAGGCCGGCGAACCGATGGCTGCGGTGATGCGCGGCCCGGGCGAGCTCGGTGATCGGGGTCGAGCGGTTCGTGCCGCGCACCCGCGCCAGCCCCGCATCGAGCTCGATCTCGCCCTCTTCCGCCTCCATCACCCGCGCGGCGATCGTGCGCAGCTTCTGGGCGATCTTGCCGGAGGCGAGCCGGGAGGCACCGCCCGCGATCACCATCGAGCGGCTGGCGAAGGTACCCCAGCCATAGGGCGTCCGGTCCGTGTCGCCCGAGACCACCCGGACCTTGGCCGGCTCGAGGCCGAGCTCGTCGGCCACGAGCTGCGCCAGGGCGGTGCCGAGCCCCTGCCCGTGCGGGGAGGCGCCGATGCGCAATTCGACGTGGCCGGACGGGTCCATGGCGCACTCGACCTGCTCGTAGCCCGGCACGATCGCCATGCCCCGGGCCGCATAGGCCGGGGTGCCGTAGCCGGTGCGCTCACTGAACACCGAGAAGCCGAGGCCGAGATGGAGTCCCTGCGCCCGTGCCTCCGCCTGCCGGCGCCGGAAGGCCGGCACGTCGATGGCGGCCACCGCCGCCTCCATCGCCGCGATGTAGGAGCCCTCGTCGTAGACGAGCCCGGTGGGGGAGCGGTGGGGGAAGCTGTCGATCAGATTGCGGCGCCGGATCTCGATCGAATCGAGCCCGAGGCGCCGGGCGGCGCTCTCCATCAGCCGTTCCATGGTCAGGGTGAGCATGGGACGGGCGACCCCGCGATAGGGGGCCATCGTGCAGGTGTTGGTGGTGACGCCCCGCGAGCGGGCACCGTATTCCGGCACCTTGTAGGGGCCGGGCAGCTCGGCGAAGGCCATCAGCGGCTCCACCCCGCAGGTGACCGGGTAGCAGGAGAAGGCGCCGACATTGCTGCGCAGATCGGCCTCCAGTCCGAGGAGGCGGCCCTCCGCGTCGAAGGCCCCCCTCACCGTGAAGGCCTGGTCGCGACTATGGGCGGAGGCGAGGAAGTTCTCCCGGCGATCCTCGATCCAGGCTACGTCCCGCTTCAGGTGCCGGGCAAGCCAGACGAGGGCCACGTATTCGGGGAAGAGCGCCATCTTCTGCCCGAAGCCGCCGCCGACATCGGGGGCGACCACCCTCAGATCCGCCTCGGGACAGCCGAGGCAATCGGCAAGCCCGGTGCGCAGCATGTGCGGCATCTGCACCGAGGCGTAGAGGGTGGTGCGCCCGTCGCGGGCGTCGTAGCGGGCCACGGCACCGCGGGTCTCCATCGGCATGGCCGATTGCCGGCGGGAGCGCAGGTCGAGCTCGATCACCGCCGCAGCACCGGCGAACGCCGCATCGAGGCCCGGGCTGCGCATCGCACCCTCGACGAGGACGTTCCCGGGCGCCTCCGGATGCGTTCGGGCGACCTCCGGGGCGAGGGCCGCGTCGAGATCGATCACGGGATCCTCGGGCTCGATGTCGAGGAAGACCTGCTCGGCGAGATCCTCGGCCGCGGCCGCGTCCTCCGCGACGACGAAGGCCACCGCCTGCCCCGAGAAGCAGACCCGGTCGGCGGGCAGGATCGGCTGCGCGATGGGCCGGTAATCCGGACGCTCCAGGATCGGACGGATCGCTCCGACGCCCGCCAAATCGGCGGCGGTGTAGACGGCCGCCCCCGCGGGCGCCTCGATCCCGAGGATGGCGCCCCGGGCGAGGGGGCTGCGGACGAAGCGGACATGGGCGGCCCCGCGGGCGAGATCCGCCACGTAGCGCCCCTGCCCGCGCAGCAGCGTCGGGTCTTCCAGCCGCGGGAGGGAACGCCCGATCCAGCTCACGCCGCGGCCTCCGCCAGGGCGCGGGAGACCATGGCGGCGATCAGGTCGCGCCGGTATTCCGATGAGGCGTGGATGTCGGCGCTGGGCTCCACAGCCTCGCGCGCCTGCGCCGCGGCAGCTTGGAACGTCGCCTCCGAGGCCTGCTGACCGATCAGCGCAGCCTCGATCCCCGAGAGCCGGATCGCCCGGTCGGCGACGCCGCCGATGCCGAGCTTGGCCCCGCGAATCACACCGCCCTCGACCTTCAGGACGGCGAGCGCCATCGCCAGGGCGAAGTCGCCAGCGCGCCGCGAGAACTCGGAGAACCCTCCCCGCCAGCCGGCATCGAGGACCGGCAACCGGATCTCGGTGATCAGCTCGTCCTCGTCGAGGGCTGTCGTGAAGGTGCCCCGGAAGAAGTCGGATGCAGGGAGGCGGCGCGTTCCACGAAGGCTGCGCATCGCGATCTCCGCGTCGAGCACGGTCGCGGTGAGGCACCATTCGGAAGCGGGGTCGGCATGGGCAAGGCTTCCCGCGAAGGTGCCGCGCTGACGGATGGGATAATGCGCGATGTGGCCGGCCACCCGGGTCAGAAGCAGGCCGAGGGGACCCTCGACGACGTGACGGTGGAAGGCCGCGTGTCGGGTCAGGGCGCCGATTCGCAGGAACGTCCCCTCGACGGCAAGGCTGTCCAGCTCCCGAACGCGATTCACGTCGATGAGCACGCTCGGCCGAGCCAGGCGGAAGTTCATCGCCGCGACCAGGCTCTGGCCGCCCGCCAGAATCTTCCCGTCCGTGCCATGCGCCTCGAGCAGCGTCAGGGTCGACGGCACATCGAGTGGGCGGTGATAGTCGAACGCAGCTGGCTTCATTTTGATACCATTAAAATTACCCCAGGGATAAGCCGTGGCGGCAAGGGCTGTCCATAGTCCTTCCCAAGGGCCCGAGCCGGAGAACCCTCCCACTTTATGCACCAAAGTTCATTTCTGCACTTTTTTTGGACAGCAGCAGACCCAGGCCGCCGCGGAGAAGCGCCGGCATCTGAGCCGAGAAGGGCAATTTCTCGCTCTGAACAGTTGTCGCAGAGGCTGTACCGACGATGGCGCGGGATCGGCACAAAAGTCCGACGCGACGCCAGATTGCACGAAATGCAAACTTTGTGGGCAGATATGCCGAACTATCGTGCATGCAACCCTTTTAGATCTGTGAGAAATTATTTGAGCAGAATGAAAAGTCCGATGGATCGGAATTTATGCGGGCTCAAAAATTCTTACCGCTGCCGCTGCTAGGCGACCATGTCTCGGCGCCGCTCGGGACAGGCGCAGCGACACTTGAAGAGCCGTGTGTCGGCAGGCGCGCGCCCGAACCGATCTCATCCGTGACGGCGCCTGAGCGCAGGGATCATCGCTCATGAAGAGCTACATCAACGGCGAATTGCAGCCGCTCGGCGCCGACTTCGCCCCCTTCTTCGACCGCTCGGCGACGGCGATCGTCTCGATCGACCTGCATCGCGGACATCTCGACGACGACCCGCTCTGTCCCTGCCCGGCGCCGCGCGCCCGCGACGTGGTCGCACCGGTGAACGCCTTCCATCGCGCCGCCCGGGCGCTCGGCGTGCCGATCATCCATGTTCGCAGCACGCTGCGGGCCGGTGGCGTCGACGACATCGCGGGCCGATCCCCCTCGGCCTGGCGCCTCGTCTTCCCCCTCCATGTCGGTGCCATCGGCAACGCCGACGCGCATGCCATTCAGGGTACGCGCTGGACCGAGTTCGTGACCGAGGTGGAAGAGGGCGACCTGATCGTCGAGTCGAAGAAGCGGCTCTCCGCCTTCTACCCGACCGATCTCGACTTTCTCCTGCGCAACATGGGCGTGCGCAACCTCGTGCTGAATGGCTGCCTGGCCGATTGCTGCGTGCTCAACACCGCCTTCGACGCCTCCAATCTCGGCTACCAAGTGAGCGTGGCGCGCGACCTCGTCGCCGGCACCAATCCGGAGCTCGAAGAGGCGGCGATGCGCATCGTGGCCATGCATGTCGGCCTCGTCTCGAACGCTGCCGTGCTCCTCGAAGCATGGGCGGAGCAGAAGGCGACCTGACGTCAGGGCAACCGGCGCGGCGAAGCCGACGCGCCGGCACGCGTATCGCCCTCGGGGGGATGCGGACGGAGATCTGGAGCTTCGAAGCCGGCCTCCGGCCCGATGCGCCAGGACACTCGCGGACAACGCGGGATCCATCAGGAACGGCCGCTTCGCGGCACGTGACAACAGGGGCTGAGCGAGGACGATGATCGGAAGATTTGTCAGCAGAACCGCGGCTTACGCCGCGCTCGGGCTGTCCTGCGCAGCGGGACTGGCGCCGGCCCTGACGGGGCCTGCGCAGGCGGCGCCGTTCAAGCTCGAGGGCGAGCCCAAGGTCGCGATGGTGCTGTTCGGGCCCAAGAACGACGGTGGCTGGTCCCAGGCTTTCGATGAGAGCCGCATGCGCACCGAGCAGGCGCTCGGGATCAAGATCCCGGTGGTGGAGAACATCAAGGAATCGGCGACCGCGATCCGGCCGGCGGTCGAGCTGTTCATCAAGCGCGGCTACAATGTCATCATCGGCACCGCGTTCGGCTATTCCGACACGTTCAAGGAGCTGGCCGAGAAGTACCCGAAGATCGCCTTCGTGAACGGCTCGGGCACGGCCAACGGCCCCAACCTCGAATCCTTCTACGGCCGCACCTACGAGACGCATTACCTCTGCGGCATGGCCGCAGGCGCAGCCTCGAAGGAGGGCAAGCTCGGCTTCGTCGCCGCCAACCCGTTCGGCGTCGTCAACTGGACGGTGAACGCGTTCGAGCTCGGCGCCAAGCAGATGAACCCGAAGGCGACCACGACGGCGATCTTCACCGGCTCCTGGAACGATCCGGTGAAGGAGCGCGCCGCGGCCGAGGCCCTCGCCGGCCAGGGCATCGACGCGATCGGCCAGCACGTCGACACGCCGACCCCGCAGATCGTGGCCCAGGAGAAGGGCATCTTCGGTACCGGCCATCACCGCGACATGCGCGAATTCGCGCCCAAGGCGACGCTGTGCTCCTCGGTCTGGTACTGGGATCGCTACCTGATCCCGACCATCCAGAAGATCAAAGCCGGCACCTGGGAGCCCGCGCCCTACGGCGCCTTCGTCTCGATCAAGGAGGGCGGTCCGGACATCGCCTGCTGCGGCCCGGCCGTGCCCAAGGAGGCGGTCGCCAAGATCATGGCGGAGCGCCAGGCCATCATCGATGGCAAGAAGATCTATGCCGGCCCGCTCAAGGACCGGGAAGGCAAGGAGCACGTGCCGGCGGGCGGCGCGCTCAGCGATGCCGATCTCTGGAAGATGGACTGGTTCGTGCCCGGGGTGATCACCCAGAAATAGCGGCCGGACGTCGCCATCATGCGGGCGCCGCCGGCCATCCGGCGGCGCCCCTCGGCATGCTCCCTGCGAAGCGAGGGACGCCGATGCCCGAGGCATCATTCCCTTTTCTCTTCGGCGGATTTTGGTGTTTTCGATGAGCGGTTCGTGTGGGGCGTCGCCCGCTCTCTGCCTGACGGGGGTGTCGAAGTCGTTCGACGGCTTCGCGGCGCTGTCGGAGGCGGGTTTTTCGGCGCATGCGGGGGAGGTGCACGCCCTGCTGGGTGAGAACGGGGCGGGCAAGTCGACGCTGATGAACGTGGCGATCGGGCTGTACCGCCCGGATGCGGGGGAAATCCGGATCGGGGGCGAGGCGGTGGTGCTCGACGGGCCGCTCTCGGCCAAGCGGCGCGGCATCGGGATGGTGCACCAGCACTACAAGCTGGTCAAAGCCTTCACCGCGCTCGAGAACATCCTCCTGGCCTGCGGCGGCCCGTCCTACGGGCGGGGTCTGGCCGCGGTGGAGACGGCGGTGCGCGGGCATTGCGAAGCGCTGGGCTTCGCCGTGCCCCTCGATCGGCCGGTCGGGCTGCTGTCGGTGGCCGAGCAGCAGCGGGTCGAGATCCTGAAGGTGCTGGTCGAGGGCGCGCGGATCCTGATCCTGGACGAGCCGACCGCCGTGCTGACCGACCGCGAGGCGGAGCAGATGCTCCTGACCATGCGGCGCCTGGCCGACGAGGGCCGCACGGTGATTCTGGTCACGCACAAGTTGGGCGAGGTGAAGCGGCACGCCGACCGGGTGACGGTGATGCGTGGGGGCCGCACGGTGGCGAGCGCGGATCCCGACAGCCTGTCGCTGTCCGAGCTCACCGCGCTGGTGGTGGGGGCGCCGGTGGCACGGGAGCGGGCCCCGGCGCCGGCGATCGGCAAGCCGATGCTGCGCATCGCCGGGCTGTCGGGGGCGCGGGCGGACGGGCTGACGATGCTGTCGGACGCCACGCTGGTGGTGCGGGCGGGGGAGATCTACGGGATCGCCGGGGTCGGCGGGAACGGCCAGACGGAGCTGGCCGAGATCCTGATGGGGGTGCGCAAGCCGCTCTCGGGCAGCATCGAGCTGGAGGGCGGGGGCGATCTGTGCGCGGGGGATGCCGGGCTGCGCCGGGCGCTGGGCCTGGCCGCGATCCCGGCCGACCGCTCCGCCTACGGGCTGGCGGGCAGCCTGTCGGTGGCGGAGAACTACGCGGTGGGCGGGGTGCTGTCGGGCCGGTTCGGCAGCTGGCTGCGGCTCGACCGCAAGGCGATGCGCGCGGCCACGCAGGCGGCGGTGTCGGCCTTCGACATCCACGGCGTGCGCGCCCCGCGCCAGAAGGCGAGCCTGCTCTCGGGGGGCAACGCGCAGAAGCTGGTGGTGGCGCGCGAGTTCGCGCACCCGCCCCGCGCGGTGCTGGCCCACAGCCCGTCCCGGGGCCTGGACGTGCGCGCCGCCGGCGCGGTGCACCAGCGCCTGCGCGCGGCCCGGGACGCGGGCGCGGCCATCCTCCTGATTAGCGAGGATCTCGACGAGGTCCTGCTCCTGTCCGACCGCATCGGGGTGATGAGCCGCGGGCGGATCGTCGCCGAGTTCGACACGCCCGCCGACCGCAACGCGGTGGGGGCCGCCATGGTGCACCATGCCTGACACCGCGCCTTCCGCCATGCTCCTGACGCCCCCGCCGGCCTCGAAGCCGGCTTCGAGGCCGAACCCCGAGGCTCCGAGGCGCCGTACCCGCCGCCTGGCGGTCGAGATCCGCCAGCACGCCCCCGGCTGGCTGCAGGCGGCGGCGCTGTCCGGCGGGCTCCTGGCGGGGCTGGCCTGCGCCGCCGCGATCCTGATGGCCTCCGGCGTCGGCCTGTCCGAGCTCGCCCAGGAATTCGTGGTCTCGGTCGTCACCAGCCCGGAGAGCTTCGCGGCGGTGCTCACCCAGGCCGCGCCGCTGGCCATCGTCGGGCTGGCCGCGGCCCTGGCCTTCCGGGTGCGCTTCTGGAACATCGGCATCGAGGGCCAGATGATCAGCGGCGCCATCGCCGCCACCGCGGTGGCCCTGGCCGATCTCGGCCCGGCCCCCCTGCGCCTGGGGCTGATGGGGCTGGCCGCCGCCCTCGGGGGCGCCCTGTGGATGCTCGGGCCGACGCTGCTGCGCCTGCGCCTCGGGCTCAACGAGATCATCTCGACGCTGCTTCTGAACTACGTCGCCCTCAACGGCCTGCTGCACCTGCTCTACGGCCCCTGGCGCGACCCCGAGAGCAACTTCCCCAACTCGGCCCTGTTCGGGCCGGCCGAGCGCCTGGCCGATCTCGGCTGGCAGAACCTCACCGCCGCCCTGCCGCTGGCCCTGGTCCTGCTGCTGGCCGGCTGGTGGCTGATCGACGTGAGCCGCTTCGGCTTCCTGATGCGGGTGGCCGAGGCCAATCCGCGCCTGGGCCAAGCCCAGGGCCTGCCCATGACCCGGGTGCTGCTGGCCGCCACCCTGCTCTCGGGAGCGCTGGCCGGAGTGGCGGGCTTCGCGATCTGCGCCGGCGTCGAGCACCGGCTCACCCAGTCCTTCGCCGTCGGCTACGGCTTCTCCGGAATCCTGATCGCCTTCCTGGCCCGCAACAATCCCCTGGCCGTGCTGGTGGTGGCCTTCGCCGTCGGCACCCTGTTCGTGGCCGGCCAGAGCCTGCAGGTCTTCTACCAGATCCCCAGCTCCGCGGTGCAGCTCGTCCAGGCGGTGATCGTCCTGTGCGTGGCGGCCTCGGACTTCTTCATCCGCCACCGGCTGCGCTGGATCGACTGAGCTGGATCGACTGAGAAAGAGCCGTCCCGATGTTCCTCGACTTCCTGCTCGACTGGCTCGCCGCGGTGCCGGGCTTCGCCGTGCCCTTCGCCCTGGCCGCCCTGGGCATGCTGCTGATGGAGAAGGCCGGCGTGCTCGCGCTCGGGGCGGAGGGCTTCATGCTGGTGGGGGCGCTGGCCGGCATCGGCGCCATCCTCGGGCTGGGGGCGGCGCCGATGCCGGCCCTGCTGGTCTCGGCCCTGGCCGCCGCGCTCCTGTCCCTGCTCTACGCCGTGCTGGTGGTGAGCCTGCGGGTCAACCAGGTCATCGCCGGGCTGAGCTTCGTGTTCCTGGCTCAGGGCCTGACCGGGCTGATCGGCACCAGCCAGGGCTGGGTCAACCGGCCGGTGGAGGGTCTGCGCAGCCTCTCCCTCGTCCCGCTCTCCGACCTGCCCGGGATCGGCCCGGTGCTGTTCCGCCAGGACGCGGTGGTGTTCCTGACCGTGCCCGCCTTCGGCCTGGTCGCCTGGTTCCTGGCCCGCACCCTGACCGGGCTGCGCCTGCGCGCCGTCGGCGACGGGCCCGACGCGGCGGACGCCGCCGGCATCGGCGTGTCGGCCACGCGCTACGGCGCGGTCGCCGCCGGCGCCGCCCTGGTCGGCCTGGCCGGGGGCTACCTCTCCGTGGGCATCGCCCGGATCTGGGTCGAGGGCATGACCGGCGGACGCGGCTGGATCGCCGTCGCCCTCGTCATCTTCGCCCGCTGGCAGCCCTGGCGCGCCCTGGCCGGCGCCCTGCTGTTCGGCGCCATCGAAGCCCTGATCCCCCGGATCGCCGCGGTCGGTATCCAGGTCCCCCAGTACTTCATCGCCATGATCCCCTATCTCGCCACCCTCGGCGTCATGATCTGGACCTGCCTCAAAGCCCAATCCAACAACACCGAACCAAGAGCCCTCGGAACACCTCACCTGCGCGAAGACCGATAGGGCCGGAACCGAGAGACGGGCGCGCGCCGAAGGGAGCCGCCCGGGGCCGCCTCCGGGGGCTCAGGGCGCGCCCTGCGGCCCCCGGAACATGGCCTTGTCGATCATCGCGTGCACGCCCCAGTTCCCGTCGACGACCTGCGTGATCCCGAAATCGACGGCCGCCGACATCAGGGCGATGGCCTCGTCCTCGTCGAGGTTCATGTTCGCCATCAGGAAGCGGCGCACCTTGCGGAAGGCGTCGCGCATGGCGAGGTCGAGGGACGACTTGCTGTAGACGTCGCTCTGGCCGTGGGCGCCGAACTCGGCGAGGTAGTTCGGGTGGCTGAAGCCGGTCAGCACCCAGTGCTCGGGGGTCTCGATCAGCGGGTAGGTCAGGTCGCCGAGGGGCGTGCCGCCGGTGTCGGCCCTCTTGTGCAGGACCACCCGGAAGGTCCCCGTCATCGAGCACTCGATCGCCGTGCCCGACAATTCCCCGTCCCCCTGGGCCGCATGGGGGTCGCCCACGGAGAGGAGCGCGCCGGCGACCGAGACCGGCAGGTAGACGGCCGCCCCCTTTCCGAGGCGCCAATTGTCGAGGTTTCCGCCGAAATAGGCGGGCGGCACGGAATCGACGAGATCCGCCTCCCGCGGCGCCACCGCGATCACGCCGAAATGCGGCCGCAGCGGGATCCGGATGCCCGAGAGCACCGGCCTGCGCCGCGTCACCGTGGCCGGATCCACCGGCACGCCGGGATAGTCGTAGAGCGCGTGGCGCACGCCGTTCGGATCGGTCTGCGGCTCCCAGCGGAAGGCATGGACCGCCCGGGCATGGGGCGCGTCCCCGTCCGGGAAGATCTCGTAGATCGTCACCGTCTCGCGGGGCCGGGGCTCGCTGAGAAACTCGCCGTAATGGTAGCCCCACCAGGCGGCGACGCTGCTGCCGAAGACGCGGCCGGCATAGGCCGGGTTCTGCGAGCGCCGCGGGGCGATGTCGACGATCCGGACCTCGAGCACGTCGCCGGGCTCGGCGCCGCGCACCGCGATCGGCCCGGTGCAGATATGGACGCCGAAGCCCTCGCCGGCGCCCCGCCCGAGCACCGAGGCGTCGAGGGGGCCGGCGCCGCGGCGGTTGACGGCCTTCTCGGTCGCCGTCCAGCGGAACACGTTCTCCGCGCCCGCATCCCCGCGGATCATCCGTTCCGGGTCGTCGGAGGCGTGCTGGGTCAGGGTCTCGACGGTGACGAGATCGCCGGATTCGATCGCCAGGACCGGCTTGAGCGACCGGCTGAAATAGCCCCAGTGCACGGTGCCGGCATCGACGGCCAGGTGATGGTGCCCCGGCGTGCGGGCCGCCCCCTCCCGGCGCATGGGCCGGGCGGCGGCGCCCGGCGCCTCGTCCTCTCCGCGGGCCGGGCGGGCGCGCAGACGGGCGAGGGCCTGTTGCGGCCAGCCGCGCTGAACGTTCGGCGCCGCGCCCGCCGCCCGCTCCTGCTCCGCCTCGCGCCGCCGCAGCTCCCGGGGCGGCAGCCCGAAGCGCTCCCGGAACAGGCGGCTGAAATGGGCGGAATCGGAGAAGCCGTAGCGATAGGCGATCTCGGAGATCGACACGGCGCCACAGGCGGGATCGACCAGATCGTGCCAGGCGCGCTGCAGGCGCCGCTCGCGCAGGTACTGGCTGAAACTGTCCCCGCTGCCCTCGAACAGCTTCTGCACGTAGCGCTCGGAGATGCCCTCGCTCTGGGCGATCTCGGCCACCGAGAGGCTCGCCGCACCGAGCCGCCGCTCGATGGTGGCGTAGAGACGCTGCAACAGGGCGACCCGGCTCGACGAGGCGTCGGCCGCCTCCGAGGCGCGCTCCGTCGCGAGGGCCAGAAGCAGTTCCGCGGCGCTCTGGGCCACGGTCTCCCACGCCATCTCGGAGAGGCGGTCGAGGGTGCCGGCCGCGGCCTCCGCCGCCTTCGCCAGGATCCCGGACACGCCCTCCCGGTCGAGGATATGGGGCCGCGACAGGTTCTGCAGGGCGAGCGTGCGGCCCCGGAACATCTCCGCCGGCGCCGCGAGCACGATCGCGTGCAGCCCACGCTGGAAGCTGAGCTGCCAGTCGCCGCCCCGGGGGCCGAGCAGCATCTGCCCCGACCGGAGGATCCGGTCGCCCTCGGCGGCCTGGAGCAGGCCACCGCCCTCCTGCGGCAGGATCAGGAGGGGCGGGCCGCTCGCGCCATGGGCCGGCTGCAGGACCTGCGGCTCGGCCGAGAGGGTGCCGAGGCGCAGGCCGAGGGAGGAGGCGCGGAACAGGGCGGAGGCATGGGCCGAGATCGGCGGGCGCGCCGCCACGGAGCGCAGGGCGAAGCCGCCGAGAACCTCCTGCCAGGCCCGGTCCCGCGAGGCCCCGCTATAGGACTCGCTGGCGAAGGGCTGCGCGCTCATGGTGACGATCCCGGCATGGCCGGGGCGCGGCCGCAAGGATCGTGCCCCGGCCAGGCCCGGCCCGCGGGCCGGACGGCCCCTCAGCGCGCCGCGCGGCCGGCGAAGACCGCCTTGGGGATGGAGCCGGTCACGCCCCAATTCGCGTCGACCACCTGCGTCACGGAAAAGTCCGCGGCGACCGACATGAGCGAGATCGCCTCGTCCTCGCTCAGGCCGTGAGCCGTCATCAGGAAGCGGCGCAGCTTCCGGAAGGCGTCGCGCATCGCCGCGTCGAGGCTGGAGCGCTTGAGGATCTCCGCCTGCGGATCGGGCGCCAGCTCGGTCAGGTAGTTGGGCACGCTGAAGCCGTAGACCGACCAGAGCGCCTCGGTTTCGAGGAGCGGGTGGTTCAGCCCTTCGAGGATCGTGCCCTCCAGCGCGCCCTTCTTGTGCAGGACGAACTCGAACTCGCCGGTGAGCGAGATCTCGATGGCGGTGCCGGAGAGCTCGCTGTCTCCCTGCGCGGCATGGGCGTCGCCGCAGGAGAACAGCCCGCCCGCCACCGCGACCGGGTAATAGACCCGGGCGCCCTTGGCGATGCGCCAGTCGTCCATGTTGCCGCCCGTATAGTTCGGCGGGATCGTGCTGACGAAATCCACCTCGGCCGGGGCGAGACCCATCGTGCCGAAATGCAGCCGCGCCGGCACCCGGATGCCCTGCAGGACGTTCTCCCGCTTGGTGACGGTGGCGTGGTCGACCGGCACGCCGGGATAGTCGATGGTCGGGTGGACGATCCCGTCCGGGTCGGTCTGGGGTGTCCAGCGGTAGGAATAGAGCGCCTTGACCGAGGCCTCGGCCATGTCGAGCTCGTAGATCGTCACCACCTCGCGCGGCTTCGGCTCCTCGATCAGGTCGTTGTACTGGAAGCCCCAATTGGCGGAGGGGTTGGACCCGAAGAAGCGGCCGGCATAGGCGGGATTGGCGCTCGGGCGCGGCCACATGTCGATCACCCGCACCTCGATGATGTCGCCGGGCTCCGCGCCCTCGATGGCGATGGGCCCCGTCAGGAGATGCACGCCCAGGCCCTCGCCGGAGCCGGCGCCAAAGGGGGGCTCCGTCGCGCCGGCGCCGCGGCGGCGCAGGGTCTTGGTCTCCTTCGTCCAGCGGAAGATCGCCTCCGCGGCCGGGTCGCCGGCGATCATGCGCGCGTGATCGTCGTTGGCGTGGTGCGTGATCGTCTCGATCACGGCGCGCTCGCCGGATTTCAGGGTGAGCACGGGCTTCAGGGTGTGGCTGAAATAGCCCCAGTGCACGGTCTCGGGCGTGGCGGGCAGGTGATGCGGGGGGCGGTGCGCGGTCATGGGATCTCGCTGGGTACGGTCTCGCGGGGCATGGGGAGAGAGGCCACTCGGGCGGGCGGCGTCGCCGGGCGTCCGGGGGCCTTCAGGCGGCGTCCATGGTGCGGAGGAAGCGGGCGGTGAGGGGATGGGCGGGGGCCGCCAGCACCCGGTCGGCCGGGCCCTCCTCGACGATCCGGCCGCCGGAGAGGAACACGATCCGGTCGGCCACCTCGCCGGCGAAGCGCAGCTGGTGGGTGGAGATGATCATGGCGAGCCCCTCCTCCACCGCCAGGCGCCGGATCACCTCGAGCACCTCGCTGACGAGCTCGGGGTCGAGGGCGGAGGTCGGCTCGTCCAGGAGCAGCACGCTCGGCCCCGGGGCGACGGCGCGGGCGATGGCGACGCGCTGCTGCTGGCCGCCGGAGAGGTGGCGGGGGAGGGCGTCGGCGCGCTGGGCGAGGCCGACGCGCTCGAGCAGCTCCTGCGCCCGCCGCGCCGCCTCACGAGGCGAGCGCCGCTGCACCCAGCGCAGGGGGCCGGCGATGTTCTCCCGGGCGGTCAGATGGCCGAACAGGTTGAACTGCTGGAACACCATGCCGACGCCGACGCTCGCCCGCATCTCGGCGATGGCCCGGGGCGTCAACCTGCGGCCGCGCTCGTCCACGTCGAGGGAGCAGCCGCCGACGCGGATCGTGCCCTCCTCCCAGGTCTCGAGGCGGTTGATGCAGCGCAGGAGCGTGCTCTTGCCCGATCCGCTCGGGCCGAGCAGGGCGACGACCTCGCCGGCGCGCACGCTCAGGTCGACCCCGTCGAGGACGGTGTGGCCGCCGTAGCGCTTGCGCAGGCCGCTGATCGCGACGGCCGTGGCGTGGCCGGCCAGGCGCTCGCTCCGGGCCGCCCGGTCGAGGCCGTCCGCGCCGGGGCGGAGCCGCCGGAGGGCGGGCAGCGGCTCGGCCGGAGCCAGCGGAACCGCCGCCGGGGCGGGCGTCGCGGGCACCGCCGCGCTCGGCGGGGCGGCCCGCCCGGGCAGGAGGGCGCGCAGGAGGCGGGCGAATTGCTCCCGGGCCGGCGGCCGGTCGAGGTCGAGCAGCCGCTCGACGCCGACCTGGATGAGCGCGACCGCCCCGGTGAGCCCCAGATACATCAGGCCCGAGGCGCAGAAGATCGAGAAGAAGTCGAAGGTCGCGGAGGCGAGCTGGGTCGAGCGCAGCGTCAGCTCCTGCACCGCGACGACCGAGGCGAGCGAGGAGTTCTTGAGGGCGCTGACCGTCTCGTTGCCGAGGGCCGGCACCATGGCGCGGATCGCCTGCGGGGCGATGATCCGGCGCAGGATGGCCGCCGGCGTCATGCCGAGGGCCTGGCCGGCGCTGACCTGCCCGCGATCGACCCCGAGCACGTTCGAGCGGAGGATCTCGGCGATGAACGGCGCCTCGTTGAGGGCGAGGGCGAGGCCGGCCGCGGCGATGGCGGAGAGCTTGATGCCGATCAGCGGCAGGGCGTTGTAGCAGAACACCATCTGCAGGATCAGCGGCGTCCCGCGGAAGACGATCGCGTAGCCGCGGGCGAGGACGGCCAGCGCCTTGAAGCGGCTGAGCTGCATCGCGGCGAGGAGGAGCCCCATCGCCAGCCCGCCCAGCAGGCCGAGCCCGGTGATGAGAAGGGTGTAGCCGATGCCCTCCAGGAGGTAGGGCATGCTGAGGTAGTGCAGGAACGGATCCATCGGCCTGTTCGCGGCTTCGAGGAGGGGGCGGCCGGTGCGCGCGGCCCGGCCGCCCCGAAGGACGCCCTCAGTCGGCGAGGACGAGCGTCGGCGCCTCGAGCTGCTCGGCGGGCAGGTTCCACTTCTTCATCAGCGCGGCCTGCAGGCCGGATTTCTGGATCTCGGTCAGGGCCGCGAAGACCGCGTCGCGGAAGGCGACCTTGTCGCGCGGCACGGCGATGCCCACCGAATAGGGCAGCGTCACCGCCGTCGCCTTGTCGAGCTTGGCCGGATAGGCCTTCACGGCGCCGTCGACGGTGTTGGCGTCGTTGATGTAGGTGTCGGCGCGCCCGGCCAGGATCGCCTGGATGCAGTTGGCGTTGTTGTCGTAGAGCTGGATCTCGGGCGCCGGCTTGCCGGCCTTCTTGCACGCGGCCTCCAGGGCCTGGATCAGCGGCACCTCGACATAGCCCGTGTTCTCGGCGGCCACCGCGCCGCAGAGCGAGAGGTTGATGCCGTCGATCTTCTTCGGGTTGCCCTTGGCGACCAGCACGCCGTCGAACACCTTGAGATAGGTGATGAAGTCCGCCGCCTTGGCGCGCTCCTTGGTGGCGTAGATGTCCGAGATGACGATGTCGGCCTGCCCCGCCTGCAGGGTGGTGAGCAGCGCCGCGAAGGTGACCGGCTTGTAGGTCAGGCTGAAGCCGAGGCATTCGCCGATCGCCTCGCCGAGATCGACGTCGAAGCCGATGTACTTGCTCGGATCCTTGGGATCGATGGTCTCGTAGCCCGGCGTGTGCGGGTTGATGGCGTTGACCAGCGTCTTCCCCTTCAGGGTGGGATACTTGGCCTGGAGCGCCGCGCAGGCCTCCGGCGCCGCCGCCTCGGCCGTCCCCGGGAGCGCGGCCGCCGCCAGGGCGAGACCGAACGCGCCGAGAACGGCCCGCTTCAGCCAGGTCGCGGCCCCTGCCACGGGCTGGCCGCAGGATTGATCGAACATGGAAGCCACCGGACACTCCCCTCGTCTCGCCGCCTCGTCGCGGCCATGAGTCCCGAGACAGGAGTGTCACCGAAGCGCCCGCGGCGGACTTGTCTGTGGCCGCACTGTTTGTTGGATCGGGCCGGGCCAGATTCCGGGCAGGGCGCGCCCATCGGATGAGCAGCCGCCGCCCCCGCACCGGGGTCGAAAGCCGGATCAGGCCGGGGCGGCGGATGGCTCGCACCTTGCCCCGGCCCCGCGCGGCGTCGTTCGCCGCGCTGCCGAGGATGACCCGATGTCGAAGACCGCCCCCGCCCTCCTGTTCCACATGGTCCCGGGAGGGCCGAAGCCGGTCGCGCCGTTCAGCCACGCCGTGGAGACGGACGGCTTCGTCTTCGTCACCGGCCAGATGCCGGACACGCCGGAGGCGCCCGGCCGGCTCCCCGAAGGGATCGAGGCGCAGACCCATCACGTCATGGCGAACCTGAAGACTGTCTTGTCCGGGCTCGGCCTGGGCCTGGAGCACGTGGTGATGGTGCGGATCTACCTGACCCGCTTCGACGCGGACTACGCGGCGATGAACGCCACCTACCAGGGCTATTTCCCCGCCGACCGCCGCCCCGCCCGCACCTGCGTCGGCGTGACGGGCCTCGCCTACGACGCCCGCATCGAGATCGATCTCGTCGCCCGGCGCCCCTGACCCCGGGGGGCGCGCCCGCCCCCCCGCGCCATCGATCCGGGAGGCCGTGGCGGCCTCCCGCCCCCAATACACAACTCTCAGTTGCAACTCGGCAACGATCAAGCCGCAAATCGTTGACGCGTGGAGCGACCTTTCCATAATCCAGCATGCGTGAAGAGAAGCTGGATTCCATTCAATACAGTTGCGGACCGAAAGATGTTTTGGTTTTTTCACTCGTAGACATCGCCTCGAATGCGATGGGAAAAACCTCTGCGGCGCAATCATAAGCCCAGGGGAATGCACAAATGGCCGAGACATTCGTCAACCAGACTTTCGGAGCCGGACAAGCCTCCACAGGACTTCTGCTCGGAAATACTTTCACGGGAACGAACCTCGCCAGTGGCGCGGCGTCGATCACCATCAACGGCAATATCGACCTGCCCGGCTCGCCGGTAACCGTCGATTCGACCCTGGTCGGCATTGCCGGCGTCGGCCTGCAGGGAAGCTATCTCGGCTTCACCGCGATCCCCAACTCCCAGGAAGCGATCTATTACTTCCGCGTCGAGCCCGCCGGCATCGGCACGCCCGTCACCGTCGCGGTGCGGAACGCCCCCCTGCCGCCGCTCCAGGTCGGCGTCGCCGTCGACACCACGAACGTCAGCGCGCCCGACAGCCCGACCATCGTCTGCTTCACCGAAGGCACGCAGATCCTGACGGATCGCGGCGAGGTGCCGGTCGAGTCCCTTCAGGTCGGCGACCTGGTGGTCACGGCCTCCGGGGAGCAGCGCCCGGTCAAGTGGCTCGGCCACCGCACCATGGATCCGCGCCGCCATGCCCGGCCCGAGATCGCCATGCCGGTGCGAATCCGGGCCGGCGCGCTGCGCGAGAACCAGCCGTCGCGGGACCTCGTCGTCTCCCCGGGCCACGCCATCGCCCTCGACATCGTCGGCGAGATCCTGGTCCCGGCCTTCTCGCTCATCAACGGCGCCACCATCGTCCAGGAAGAGGTCGAGAGCGTCACCTACTGGCATGTCGAGCTCGACAGCCACGATCTCCTCGTCGCCAACGGCCAGGCCACCGAGAGCTATCTCGACATGGGCAACCGGACCTTCTTCGGCCGCTGCAGCGGCGAGGCGGCGAACGGCGTCCTGATCGATCTCGGCGCCGGTCCCGACGCGGATCCCGCCCAGCGCACCCATGCCGACTTCTGCCGTCCGTTCCATCAGACCGGCGCCGTGGTCGAGTTCGTGCACGAGCGGCTCTGCGCGCGCGCCCGCGCCCTGGGCTGGCGCCTCGACGAGGAGGCCTGGGCCCACGCGCACCTCATCGTGGACGGCCGGCGCGTCGACCCGGAGACCCGCGGCCTCACCGCACGCTTCGTCGTGCCGGCGGGCGCCAAGGAGGTGTGGCTGGTCTCGCAGACCAACGTGCCGCGCCATCTCGGGATGAGCCACAAGGACGGGCGCGCCCTCGGGCTCTGCCTCGCCGGCCTGCGCATCGACGACGGCTGGAACGGTCCGCGGGCCGTGGCGCTGGACGATCCGCTGCTGTGCCTGGGCTTCCACGAGATGGAGGGCCCCCAGGGCAAGCGCCGGCGCTGGACCGCCGGCCGGGCTCGCCTCCCCTCGGGCCTGTGGACCGGCAGCACGGGCAGCTTCCAGCTCTGGCTGGACCTGCACCGCGCCGCCCTGCCCCGCTGGATCGCGCCGCAGGTCGCCGCCCAGCGCGCCACCCTCAGCGCCGTCGCGGCCTGAGCGGACGATGACCCGGCTCATGCCCGTCGCGGGACGAGCCGAGCGGGGGGCGCTCGCGCCCCCCGTCCTATTCTGGTGCGACACCACCGCGCGGCAGCCCTTCGAGACCGGCATCCAGCGCGTCACCCGCCGCCTGGCCCGGGGGCTCGAAGCCTGCGGCCTCGACGTCGTGCCGGTCGGCTGGGATGCGGGACGGCGCCTGATGCGCCCCCTGGGCGATGCGGGCGCGGCCGGGCCGGACCGCTTCGAGGCCGCCTCCGGCGGCGACTGGCTGATCCTGCCCGAGATCCCGAGCACCCTGCTCGGCGAGGACATCGACCCGATCCGGCTGGCGCGGGCCAGCGGCCTGCGGGTCGCCGCGATCGTGCACGACCTCATCCCGATCCGCCTCGCCCACCTCTACAGCCCGGCCCAGACCCTCCTCTATCGCCGCTACTTCCGCATGCTCGCCCGGGCCGACCTCGTCCTGGCGACGACCCGGCTCGTGGCCGGCCATCTGCGCGCCTATCTGGAGGGCGAGGGGCTCCCGGTGCCGGAGATCGGGGTGGTCCCGCTGCCGGCGCAATTCGCCGACCGGCCGCGCCTGCGGGAGGCGCTCCCTCCCCGCGCGGCGGGCGAGCCGTTGCGGCTCCTGGCCGTCTCCACCTGGGAGCCGCGCAAGAACCTGCCGCGGCTGCTCCGGGCGCTCGACCGGGCGCAGCGGAGCCATGGCGCGGCGATCCGGCTGACGCTGGTCGGGCGCCGGGGGGCTTCCGCGGCGCTGGATGCGGAGATCGAGGGCCTGCTGGCCGGCCTGCCGCAGGCGCAGGCCACCGAGCGGATCGACGACGACGCCCTGGTGGCGCTCTACCGCTCGCATCACGCGAGCGTCTATCCGTCCTGCGACGAGGGCTTCGGGCTGCCCGTCCTGGAGAGCCTGTGGCTGGGGCGGCCCTGCCTGTGCCATGCCGGCTCGGCGATGGCCGAGGTGGCGCCGGGCGGGGGCACGCTGATGCTGGACATGGGCGGCGAGGCCGCCATCGCCGACGGCCTGGGGCGCCTCGCCCGCGAGCCCGGCCTGCTCGACCGGCTGTCGGGCGAGGCCCGGGGCCGCCCGCTGCGCGACTGGACGGACTACGCCGCGGACGTGGCGGACCGCACGGGCCTGGGCGGTCGGGGCTGAACAGGCGGGACGGACCGGCCGGTCGGCGCCGGTTTCCCGCGCCGTTCGCCCGATCACGGAAAGACGACGGCGACGCGCGCGGGCCTGGTCCGCCGCGCCCGGACCGATCCTCCGCCGGTCAGCGATGTCCTCGCCGGCCGGGAGATGAGAAAAGATCCGAGCCTGTCTTGGAAATGACCTTTCTAGTCCTTCGCGCGGGCACGCCCGCGTCGCTGCGCGGGCGGATCGATTTCCGGGCGGCGTCGAAACAGCGTTAACGGCACCTTAAGCCCTTCCCCCCTCGTCTGACCGGGAAGAGAGGCCGATTCCGGCCTCCCGCGACAGGCAGACCATGCGAGGGGATCGTCCAAACGGGCCGGGTTCGCGGCGCGTCCCGCTCAAGATCCTGAACGCGGCGCAGCTCGCGGCCGTCACGGCCGCCGCGCTGCTGGTCGCCTGGGCGGGGCTCGCCTTCGGGACCGCGCCGAGCTTGGACGCGGAGCGCGCCGCCGTGCAGGCCGGCGCCCGCGCCCTCGCCGATTCGCTGGAGGCGCAGCTGCGCGGCGGCGTCGCCGATGCGCGTAACCTCGCCCTGCTGCTGCAACTGGACGATCCGGCCCGCGCGGATGGCGACCGCTCCGCGCTGCTGCAGGACTGGCTCGCCCTCAACCCGCGCTACCGCGAGGCCGCGCTGATCGGGATCGACGGCAGCGTGCGCGCCGCCACCGACCGCCGCCGCGTCGGGTCGAACGTGGCGCGCCAGCCCTGGTTCGCCCGGGCCCGCCTCGCCCAGATCGCGCTGGCGACCGGCGTCGGCGAGCGCGAGGCGCCCCTGGACATCGTCCTCTCGGCCGGCGCGCCGGGCCGGTCGGACCGGATCCAGCTGCGCACGGCCCCGGAATTCTTCACGGAGACCGCGGCGCATGTCCGCCAGGCCCTCGGCCTCGCCGGGCCGGTGGCCTTCACGGTGACGGGGGCCGACGGGCGCGTCCTGGCCGGGCCCGCGGCTTCGCCGGAGGGCGAGCGGCTCGCGGTTTCCGTCCCCCTCTCCGGCGGGAGCGAGCTCGCCAGCCCCGGCTGGGTGGTGACGGCCACCGCGCCGGCCCCCGCCGCGCGGACGGCGCTTCCGCTCCCGGATGTCGGGATCCTGATCCTCGGCCTCGCCACGGTGCTCGCCGCGGCCGGGATCGGCTACGGGCTGGGCGGCCGCGCCGCGCAGCCGCTCCGGTCGCTCGCCGAGGGGACCGCCGAGCCCGAGGCGGAGCCGGCCTCGGTGGTGCGCGAGATCGCGGCGCTGACGGAGGCCGTCACCGAGCGCAGCCGGAGTTCCGGCGCCCTCGTCGCCCAGGCCGATGTGAGCCTCGACCGGATCAAGGGCCGCCTGAGGACCTTCGAGGCGGTCTCCGGCTGGCGCTGCTGGGAGATCGATCCGGACACGCGCCAGATCCTGTGGTCCGACGCGGAGGGGGCCGGGGCCTTCACCGCCGATCACGCCAGCGACGTCGCGGCCTGCTTCGACCCGGCCGATCACGCGCTCCTCCACCACGCCCTCACGGCGGTGCGGGCGGAGGGCGGCCCGCACGACGTGGTGCTGCGGACCCGCGCCGACGCTCCCGAGGGACAGCGCCGGATGCTGGTGCGGTTCCTGCGCGGCGGGACCGGCGACCGGATCCACGCGCTCAGCCGCGCCCTCGGGGAGGCGGAGAGCCCGGAGCCCGGCCACGGGCGGAACGAGCGGCGGCACGCGCTCGTCCTGCGCCAGGTGACGGACGCCATCATCCACGACTTCAACGACGCCCTCACCGTCGTGCTCGCCAATCTCGGCGTCCTGCGGCGGCGGCCGGATCTCGACGCCGCGCAATCGCGCCTCGTGGAGGCGGCCCTGGCCGGGGCGCTCCGCGGCGCCGCCCTGACGCGGCGCATGCTGAACCTCGTGCGCGGCGAGGCCGACGCCTCGGCGGAGAGCGATCCCGGCGCCGCGATCGGCGCGGCGCTCGCCTTCATGCAGACCAACGTCCTGCGGGACATGCCCGTGATCGACCGGCTCCCCGCCGGCCTGCCGCGGGTGCTGTGCGCCGAGCGCCTGATCGAGATCACCCTGCTCAACATCGCCTTCCATATCCGCGACCAGGGGCTGCACGGCTTCGCCATCGGCGGGGCGGAGCACGAGGCGCAGGAGGCCCTGGCCTTCGGCCTGCCCGCGGGCCGCTACGTCCGGCTGCTGGTGGCGAGCGGGCAGCGCGTGCCGGACCGTCTTCCCTCCGCCGCCCCCTCCCGGACGTCCCTCGAGACCGTCGCGGCGCTGCTCGCGGAGATCGGCGCGGGCTGGCGCCTCCTCGCGGACGGGACGGGCGAGGAGACCTTCCTGGCCGAGATCTGGCTGAGGGCCGCGGAGCGCCCGGCGGCCGAGCCGCCGCTCTGGCAGGCCAGCCTGCGGATCCTGCTCGTCGAGAGCGACGGGCTGGTGCGGGAGAGCCTGGCCGAGGCGCTGACCGATCTCGGGCACGAGGTCGTCCAGGCGGCGACCGGCGCGCAGGCCCTCGACCTCCTGAGCGAGGATGCCCGCTTCGACACGATGATCGCGGATCAGGCCATGCCGGTGATGAGCGGCCTGCAGCTCGTGGCCACCGTGGTCGAGCGCTATCCCGGGATCCGGGTCGTGCTGGCCAGCCCCCACGGCCAGCTGCCCGCCACCGCGCGCCGGTTCCTGCAGCTCGACAAGCCCTTCCGCCCGGACGAGCTCGCGACGGTGCTCAGCGCCGGCCCGGTGCAGGACTGGGCGGCCTGATCCGCCCCGCGCCGAGGCGCTAATCGGCGCCCTCGGTTCACAGAGCAGCAAAACAGCGGTGCGACAGAGACCGGACGCCGCTTCGGGCCGAGATGCGCCCGTTGCCGGGCGGAACCGTTAAATCTTCGTCACTCTCGTTTCCGTGAGCGAAATAGCAAATTGCTGGTTGCAGGCAGCATCCTGTTAACCCTCACGGTGGAGAATCTGGTGAACAGCTTTCGAGCGTCCGAGGATTGAGCGGCTGTGTTTGCACGCATCCAGCAACGAACCCCGAGCATCCTCCATGCCCTCCTCGTCGGCGCCGTGCTGCCGCTGCCCCTGTCGGTCGCCGCGGAGGCCGCCGACCTGCCCCGCTCGGGCGACGCCGACTGGTACACGGGCGCACAGCAGCAGGCGGTCGACGACAGCTGGGCCGTGTCCGTCGACGGCTCGACCAGCGTCACCTCGAACAGCTCAGCCTTCGGCTCCGTCACGGTGACGACCGCCCTGGGAAGCCCGCCCACCGTGAGCGGCGCGCGGGTGCGCATCGAGGGCGTCGCCGGCACCTATTCCTATCCCGGCCAGAGCGTCGGCTCCCGCGTGACGGGCTACCAGCAGGAGGGCTCGGCGCTCGCCGGCTACGAGTGGATCTGGCGGGACGCGGCGCTCGCCGGCTATATCGGCTTCAACGTCCGCAGCAATCAGCTCTCGATCCCCGACCCGGGCAACCCGGTCGCCGGCACGGGGGTCGGCCTGAAGGTCGCAGGCAACTTCTACGCGAATCCGACGGACCGGACGATGGTCTCGGCCTACGGCTCGTACTCCACGAAATTCAACGCCTATTATTCCCGCGTCCGCCTCGGCTACATGGTCGCGGACGGGGTCTATATTGGGCCGGAGGCCCTGTTCCTCGGAGACGACTTCTTCCGGCAATATCGCATCGGCGCCCACCTGACGGGCTTGACCTTCGGCCCCGTACAGATGTCCCTCGCCGCCGGCTATGTCCGTGACCGCATTCAGGGCTCCGGCTACTATTCCAGCATCGAGGCCCGGGCTAATTTTTAATCCTGGAAAAATTTGCGGTTTAATCGAAGGCTAGACATAAAGACACATTCGATATTGATCGCATGCAGAAATCGCTGGCATACGGCTGAACATCGCTCGCAAAGCGGTATTTAGAGGGCACGATACGGCCCGAGAGCCGGGCGAAGCGGTGTGGGAGCGGCGGGTGTGATGCGTGTGATCCGTTGGCTTGCATGGATGGGGACGACGATCGCCGGCCTCATCCTGCTGAGCCAGCCCGTCGGCACGCAGAACCAGCTGTTCATGAGCCTCGCCGCCATGGCGGCGATGACCATCCTGTGGTTGTTCTTCGACGGTCCACGGACGCGCTTCGTCTTCCTGGCCCTGGGAAGCCTGGTGGTGCTCCGCTACATCCTGTGGCGCCTCACCGACACGCTGCCCTCCCCCGGCGATCCCGTCAGCTTCGGCTTCGGGCTGCTCCTGCTCCTGGGCGAGCTCTACTGCGTCTTCATCCTGTTCGTGAGCCTCATCATCAACGCCGATCCCCTGCGGCGGCGGCCGCCGCCGGTGGCGGATGCGGCCGCGCTCCCCACGGTCGACGTGTTCGTGCCGAGCTACAACGAGGACACCGCGATCCTGGCGATGACCCTCGCCGCGGCGCGCCAGATGAACTACCCGCCCGAGAAGCTGACCGTCTGGCTCCTCGACGACGGCGGCACCGACCAGAAATGCGCCGATCCGAACCCCGAGAAGGCGGCCGCCGCCCGGGACCGGCGGCGCGACCTCCAGGCGCTCTGCGCGGAACTCGGCGCCCGCTATCTCACCCGCGCCCGGAACGAGCACGCCAAGGCGGGCAACCTCAACAACGGGCTCGCCTCCGCCAGCGGCGAGATCGTGCTGGTGCTCGATGCCGACCACGTGCCGTTCCGCTCCCTCCTGACCGAGACGGTCGGCCATTTCGCGGAGGATCCGCGGCTGTTCCTGATCCAGACGCCGCACGCCTTCCTCAACCCGGACCCGATCGAGCGCAACCTGCGCACCTTCACGCGGATGCCCTCGGAGAACGAGATGTTCTACGCGGTGACGCAGTGCGGGCTCGACAAGTGGAACGGCTCGTTCTTCTGCGGCTCGGCCGCGCTGCTGCGGCGCACCGCCCTCGACGAGGCCAACGGCTTCTCGGGCATCACCATCACCGAGGATTGCGAGACGGCGCTGGAGCTGCATTCCCGCGGCTGGACCAGCGCCTATGTCGACAAGCCCCTGATCGCCGGCCTGCAGCCCGAATCCCTGTCGGCCTTCATCGGCCAGCGCTCGCGCTGGTGCCAGGGCATGTTCCAGATCCTGCTTCTGAAGAACCCGCTGTTCAAGCGCGGCCTCAAGCCGATCCAGAAGATCGCCTATCTCTCGAGCATGACGTTCTGGTTCTTCCCGGTGCCGCGCCTGGCGTTCATGTTCGCGCCGCTGCTGCACATCTTCTTCGACCTGAAGATCTTCGTCGCCAGCGTCGACGAATCCATCGCCTACACGGCGACCTACATCATCATCAACCTGATGATGCAGAATTACGTCTACGGGAAGTTCCGCTGGCCCTTCGTCTCGGAGCTCTACGAGTACATCCAGGGGCTCTACCTCTTCAAGGCGATCGCCTCGGTGATCTGGTCGCCGAAAAAACCGACCTTCAACGTCACCGACAAGGGCATCGCCCTCGACCACAACCATCTCTCCTCGGCCGCGCTGCCCTATGTCATCGTCTATGGAGTGCTCTTCGCCGGCTGCGCCGTGGCGACGTGGCGCTACCTGTTCGAGCCGGGCGTGACCAACCTGATGCTGGTCGTGGGCCTGTGGAACTTCTTCAACCTCCTCACCGCCGGCGCCGCCCTCGGCGTCTGCGCGGAGCGCCGCCAGAGCGAGGCGACGCCCTCGCTGGCGATCAACCGGCGCGGGACCCTCACCCTCGGCGGCCGCGCCGTGGACGTGGCGGTGGAGCGCGTCTCGGCCCAGGCCTGCTCGATCCGGCTGCCGACCGCGCTGCTGGCCCCCGGCGCCGGCCAGAAGCCGATGACGGGCTCCCTCGGCGTCGTCCCGATCAAGGGCTCGCCCCGCCCGACGGGCCTGCTCCCGGTCACCCTCGACGAGGTCGAGCGCTCCGGCGACGAAGCCTTCTGCCGGCTGACCTTCGGCCGGCTCCGGCCGCAGGATTACATGACGCTCGCCGGCCTGATGTACGGCGACGCGGAGGCGATGCGCCGCTTCCAGCTGCGCCGCCGCCGCCACAAGGACATCCTGACCGGGACCCTGCAATTCATTTGGTGGGGGCTCGTGGAGCCCCTGCGCGCCCTGCGCTACGCCTTCGCGGCGGATGCCCGGCCGGCGGTGGCGCCCGTCTCCACCGGGATCTCGCCGATCTACGACGGCCCGGACCAGGCCCCGACCGGCGCGGGCTTTCCGGAACCCCTGCTGCCGCCGCCCGGCCCGCCCGCCCGGGCCGCGACGCGGGAGACGGCGCGAGAGGCCGAGGCCCCCTCGAGCGAGTGGGTGCGCATGATGCTCGATTACGAGAACGAGCGGACCCTGGCCGACCATTCCGGGGCCGGGCCGGGCCGGGGCGCGACGGCGCGATGAGGGCGCGCATGCGAGTCCGGACCTGCCAAGGGCGCCTGCGCCGCCTCGGCCTCGCCGGGCTGCTCCTGGCGCTGGCCGGCCTCCCGACCCCGGCCTGCCGCGCCCAGAGCTTCCTCGGCACGGGGCCGGCGGAAAGGCTGACGGTGCCGCCCACGGGCGACCCCCTGCGCCCGACCGCCGGCCCGCCGCAGGGCGCGGCCCCGGCCGCGCCGCCCCCACCGCCGGCACAGGCGCCCGCCGCGACTGCGGTCCCGACCGCTGCCCCCGCCGCCGCCCCGCCCCCCGTCCAGGCGCCCGCCCCGCAGGGCCGCCCGGCCGGATCGGACGCGGCCACGGAGGCCGCCCGCCGCACCGCGGCGCAGGCGGCGATCGCCCCGGCCCGGCGCTTCCCCGCGGGCACCCGCGGCTTCCGCCTCGCCGGCGAGGAGGACATCCTGCAATACCCGGTCTACCTGACCGAGAGTCAGGTGCGCGGGCCGGCGCGCCTGCGCGTCTCGTATCTCTCGGCAATCTCGGTGGCGCCGGAATTCTCCGTGCTGACCGGCCTCGTCAACGGCACGCGGGTCGGCTCGACCCGGATCCAGGCCCCCGGCGCGGTCAAGGTGGTCGAGTTCTCCGTGCCGGAGGGCGTGCTCCGGAGCGGCTACAACGCCGTGACGCTGACGGCGAGCCAGCGCCACCGGGTCGATTGCTCCACGGACGCGACCTTCGAGCTCTGGACGCAGGTCGATCCCTCCCGCTCGGGCCTCGTGGTGGCACCGGCGACCGACCTCGACGCGAACGCCCTCGCCGCCCTGGAGCCCGACGAGAGCGGGGCGCTGCCCATCGCGGTGCTGCTGAGCGAGAAGCCGAGCCTGCCGCGGCTGGAGCGGATGATCGCCGCCGTGCAGGGCGTGGCCCTGGTCGGGCGGCTCGCCCGCCCCGCCGTCACCTTCGGAGGCCCCATGGCCGGCCGCAGCGGCGTCAACCTCGTGGTCGGCACCGCGGCCGAGATCCGCAACACCGAGGGGATCGAGGCCCTCGGGCCGATCACCGGGCCCCGGCTCGCCCTGCTGCCCCCCCGGGGGAACCGGGCGCCGACCCTCGTGGTGACCGGCCCCGGCGATGCCGAGGTCCGGCAGGCCGCCGCGCAGCTCGCCGCCTCCCGGGACAACCAGGCGGGCGGCCCCGGCGCGACCCTCGCCACGCTCACCCGCGGCTACGAGGTCTTCGGCAACGAGTCGATCGACCTGGAGCGCCTCGGCATCACCTCCCGGGAGTTCAACGGGCACCTCCTGCGCACCCGCCTGGAGCTGCGCTTCCCCGCCGATTTCGTCCCCGCCGACTACGGCAAGGTGATGCTGCATCTCGCCGGCGGCTACGCGGCCGGCCTCGATCCGAGCGCCAAGATCATCGTCGACATCAACGGCCGCAACGCCGCGAGCGTGCCGCTGCCCTATGCCCGGGGCGAGGTGTTCGAGGACACCGCGATCCCGCTGCCCCTGAGCCTGTGGCGGCCGGGGCTGAACCGGATCGACATCAGCGCGCTCCTGCCCAACGCCTCGGACAAGACCTGCGATACCCTGTCCCCCACCGCCCGGCAGGCCCGCTTCCTGTTCCTCGACCGCACCCGCCTGACCATCCCGCATCTCGCCCAGGCCGCCCGAAGCCTCGACCTCGCCGCGGTCAAGGCCGGGGCCGTGCCCTTCGTCGCCGCCGGCGCCCGGCCGCAGCTGGTGCTACCGACGGCGGACCGGGACACGGTGGATGCCGCCGCCACCCTCGCGGCGCGGCTCGCCATCGCGGCCGGGCGCATCGTCGATTTCGAGGTGGTCCCGGAGATCCCGGCGACGGGGGGCGGCGCCCGGCTCGTCGTGGCGCCCGCCCGCGCCCTCAACCCGGTGACGGTCGAGGCGGTCGGCCTCGATCCCGGGGAGATCCGCCGGATCTGGGAGGGACGGGCCGAGACGCTCGCCACGCCGGGCCAGTTCGGCGCGGAGGGCGTGCTGACCCTCGACCGGCTGCGGCGGAACCTGCCGATGCGCTGCGCCCTGCCGGCCTCCGCCGTTCCCCTCGTCACGGCGCCTCCCGCCGCCCCCTCCGCGGCGCCCGCCCCGGCGCCCCCGCCCGGGGAAGCCGACGCGGCCGAGATGGCCCCCGACGATGCCGCCAGCGAGGCGGCGCTCGTCGCCCGCTGGGACGAGACGCTGTCGGGGGCCTCCATCCCCGCCGTGCTGCGGGAGGGCTGGCGGCAACTGGTGGACCGGACCCGGCGGCTGCACCGGACGCTCACCACCCCGAGCCAGGCCCCGGCGGCCGGCGCCGTCTCGGAGAACGCCCGCGCCTCGCTGATCATCGCGGAGGGGATCGGCGGCCCGGGCCTCGCGGACAGCACGGTGGTGGTCACCGCCCCCAATCCCTCGATGCTGAAGGCCTCGGTCTCCTGCCTCGTCGACCCCGTGGTCTGGACGCGCCTGCACGGCCGCGCCGCCTTCCTCGACGCCTCGAACGGCACGCTCTCCGTCGTCCAGCCGGAGCATGTCGCGCTGATCGGGACGCGTCCCTGGACGCTCGCCAATTTCCGGCTCGTCTCCGCGGCGTGGCTCTCCCTGAACCCGCTCTCCTATGTCGGCATGACGCTGGTGATGGCGCTCTGCCTCGGGCTCGCCACGACGAGCCTCGTGCGCCAGCTCGGCCGGAGGAATTCATGAGCCCGCCCGCGCCACGCCGCAGCCCCCGCCCCGGCCGGCGGCGCGCGGCCGCGGCCGCTCTCTGGCTCGGGCTGAGTGCCGGCGCCGCGCCGGCCCTCGCCCAGGCCCCGCCGCCGGAGCCCGGCGCGGTGCCACCGGCCATCGCCATCCCGAACCCGCCCCGTGCGGAGCGCCCCGTGCAGAACGCTTCCGGGCCGAACCTCGCCGGCGCCCTCGGCAACGACGCCGCCTGGCGGGCCTACCGGGCGCGCTTCGTCACGGAACAGGGGCGGATCGTCGACACGGCCAACGGCCAGATCAGCCACAGCGAGGGCCAGGGCTACGGCATGCTGCTGGCGCTCGCCGCCAACGACCGGGCCGCCTTCGAGCGGATCTGGGGCTGGACCCGGGCCAACCTGATGGTGCGCTCCGACGAGCTCCTGGCCTGGCGCTGGGAGCCCGACAAGCGCCCGGCCGTCGCCGACATGAACAACGCCACCGACGGCGACATCCTCGTGGCCTGGGCGCTGACCGAGGCCTCGGTCGCCTGGGACGAGCCCTCCTACCGGACCGCCGCGCGGCGCATCGCCGTCGAGTTCGGCCGCAAGGCGATCCTGTTCAAGGACCCGCACGGGGCGCTCCTGCTGCCCGCCGCCTCCGGCTTCTCCGGCCAGGAGCGCGCCGACGGCCCGCTCCTCAACCTGTCCTACTGGATCTTCCCGGCCTTCCCGCGCCTCGCCATCGTCGCCCCGGAATACGACTGGGCCTCCCTCGTCCGCAGCGGCCTGTCCTTCCTGCGCCAATCCCGGTTCGGGCCGAGCCAATTGCCGACGGAGTGGATCTCCGCCAAGGAGGCCCTGCGGCCGGCGGACGGCTTCCCGGCGCTGTTCTCCTACAACGCGATCCGGATCCCGCTCTACCTGGCCTGGGCGGGCCTCGGCCGGCCGGAGGATTTCGCGCCGTTCCGGACGCTCTGGGGCGGCCTCGACCGCGAGCGCCTGCCCATCGTCGACACGGGGGACGGCCACACCGTCGAGTGGCTGAGCGAGCCGGGCTACACCGCCATCCCCGCCCTCGTGGCCTGCGTCTCGGACGGCACCCCCTTTCCCGAAACCCTGCGGACGGTCCAGGACAACCAGAACTACTATCCGACCACCCTCCACCTCCTCGCGCTGATCGCGGCGCGGATGCGCGCCCCGTCATGTCTCGCCCAATGATTGTTCGCCGGAGCCGTCTCCCATCCCGCCTCCCCGCGCGCTTGGCGGGGGGCCTCGGCACGCTCCTTCTCGCCTGCGCCGCCCCGGGCCTGCCGGGAACCGGATCCGGCGCCCTGGCGCAGAACGCCGCGCCCGCCCCGGCGCCCGGGCCGCGCGTCGTCTACGGCGACGGGGTGCGGGCGCCCGCGATCCTGGTCGATCCCGAGACCGGGGGCGGGGCGGCCGGCATGGTCGACGAGAGCGCGCTGCGCTACTACGCCTCCCAGAAGCAGACCGCCCGGATGAAGGCGGAGATCGCGCGCCTCAAGCGGCTCTATCCGGGCTGGACCGAGCCCACCGACCTCGACAGCCTGCAGCCGAGCCCGCCCGAGGAGGCGCCGCTCTGGGACCTGTTCACGGCGGGGCGCTTCGAGGACCTGCGCGCCGCCATCGCCACGCATCGCTCGGTCGAGCCGGGCTGGCAGCCCTCCGAGGAGCTGGCGCGCAAGCTGCGCCGGGCGGAATTCCGCAACCGCATCCGGGAGATCGCGGGCAAGAGCGCAGGCAAGAGCGCGGAGGAGGTGGTCGCCCTCTACCGGTCCGATCCCGGCGCCCTCGATCCCGCCGACGTGGAGAGCATCTGGACGATCGCCGACGCCCTCGCCGCGACCGGCGCCGCCGAGGACGCCTTCGCGATGTACAAGTCCGTGCTCGACGGGAATGCGGATGCGGGCGCGCGCCTGGCCACCATCCAGAAGGCGATGAGCCACCTCACCATGGATCAGGCCGAGCGCCTGATCGCCCTGGGGCGGCAGGCGCAGGACGGAAGCTCGGAATTCGACGTCATCCGCCTCGACATCACGCGGGCGCGCATCGCCGCCTTCCTGCATGACGAGCCGGCGCAGACGCCCAAGGTGGCCGACCTCACCGCCTTCCAGGTCTATGCGCGCAAGAGCGGCGACCCGGGCCAGACCGGCCTGCTCGGCTGGTACGCCTACAAGCGCCACCAGTTCCGGGAGGCGCTCGAGTGGTTCAAGATGGCGATCGCCCGCGGGGGCGACGCCATGATCGCCCACGGCCTGGCCCATACCCTGCGCGAGCTCAACATGCTGCGCGAGGCGGAGGAGGTGGCCTATGCCTGGCGCGACCGCTTCGTCGGCAACGAGCTGCTCTTCATCGACATCCTCGAGCGCAAGCTGACGCTGCCCAATCCGCCCTTCATCGAGCCGACCCGCATCGAGCGCTACGCCAAGGTCGTCATCGGCAGCGGGTCCGGCGAGGGGGCGCAGGGGCTCGCCTGGTATGCCTACAATTCCTGCCAGTTCGACACGGCGCTCGAATGGTTCCAGCGGGCGGTCGCCTGGCTGCCGAGCGAGACGACGGTGTTCGGCTACGCCCTCACCCTGCAGCGCCTGAAGCGGCAACGGCCGTATCTGGCCGTCGTCAACCGCTATGACGGGCTGTTCCCGAAGGTCGTGGACATGCTGTTCCGGGAGGATCCGGGCGGCCCTCCCCTGCCCTGCGCCGGCCCGGTCGCCGCGCCCGCACCCGCGGCCCCCCGGGCCGCCTCTCCCGCCCGGACGGACGCGGCCGCCTATGGCCGCGTGCCCCGGCCGGACGCGCCGACGGTCGGTGCCCGGAGCGATGGCACGCCGCCCGCCGTCCAGCGCAACGAGTTCCCGCTTGCCGTCTCCCTGGACAACGCCCTGCGCTACCCGCCGGGCGCCCTGCAGCGCGTCCTGACCGACCCGGTCCCTCCGGGCACCTACGCCGCGGAACCCGCGACCGCCCATCCCCCGCTGGTCGCGCGCCGCGTGGCCGGTGCGGGCGCGATGCCTTACGAACGGTATGGCTTCGCGCTGCTGCCCGGCTACAACGGCCTCGACAAGCCGCAGGGGCTGAGCCCCCCGGCCCGGGGCACGCTCTGGCAGGACCAGCAGGCCGACCGCGCCCGCGCCGGCTCCACCGAAGGCGACCGCTTCTCGGTGCCCGGCCGTCAATCCTCCGGCACGACAGCGAACGAGAAGGGGTTTCCGTGAGATCCGGACGTCGCGGCCGCCCTCCTCTCACCCTCCTGGTTCCTGCGATCCTGGCCCTCCTGAGCGGGCTCGTCCCGGCCGGTCCGGCCCGGGCCCAGCCCGTGCCGGTCCTGACCCTGCCGGGGGCCGGGCCGGTCGCGGGCGTCGTCGAGACGCGCCAGCGCGACGGGTTCGACCAGCGCATCCGCTACGAGGGCGGCGACGGCCGCAACCATGCCGAGATCGCCCTGCGCAACGAGACGGGGGATCTGCTCCTCGCCTTCCCGCCGCGCCTCGCCAAGCCGAGCCAGTTCGGCATCGAGAGCGAGATCGCGGTCCGCTTCCCCGGCCAAGTCCTGCGTGCGCTCCCCGTCCCGCGGCAGACCATCTACGGCCCGGTCGGCATGGCCCTGGGCGCGGATTGCCTCTACGCTTGGCAATGGCTGGAGCGGCCGAGCGCGCTCCAGCGCAGCGGCCGGCGGCCGGGCCTGATCGATGCCGCGCCCGCGGCGGGCGCCCCCCGGAAGGTCCTGTCCCTGCGGATCCGGCTCTGCCGCACGGCGCAGGCGAGCCTCGGCGATCTCGTCGCCGCGGTCGAGAAGCTGCGGATCACCCTGCCCGGGGCGGCCCCGTCCGTCGAGCGGCCCGCGGTCACCCGCCCCCGGCCGAAGGCGGCCCGGCGACCGGCCCCGGTCGCGAAGCCGGCGGTCGAGCCCGCGCCGAACGAGCCGAACGTGTTGAACGACCGGCCGGCCCCGCCGCCCAAGGCGCCGCCGCCCTCTCCGCCGCCGCGGCCGGAGATCCCGGCGCCCCCCCGGTCCGAACCGGCCCCGGCCGACCAGAGCGGGCGCCGCTACATCGCGCCGACCCAACAGGCACCCGCCGCATCGGCGCCCGAGCCGGCCGGACCGGCCGCAGGCGGCCCGCAACGCTACATCACCGACGTGCCGAACCCGGCGGAGGCCGGCGGCCGCACCCCGGCGCCGAGCCCGGCACCGGGCCGCACCACCAACGAGAGCCTGTCGCAGGATCTGCCCCCCGAAGCCTACAAGCCGAAGGGGCCGCCCGGGGGACCGTGACGGCGCCCAGGCGGCCTGCCGCGGTCGACGGGAAGGAACAAGGGCCGCCGCGGCGCGCCGCCGGAACGAGGCCCGAGGGCGATCCCGATCCGTCGGGAGCGGCTCCTCCAAGCCTCTGTCGGGACGCGCTCTCTCACGCCGAACCGGTGTCCGCTTCGGCGGAGAGCGCCCTAATGGGGAAGGATCACCCGGCGCAGATACGGCATCTCGTGCGCGGCGGACACGACGGCGGGCGCGTTCTCGCGGTTCGACGCCTTCGTCACCGCCGGAAACCGTTCGGCGGCGAAATCGATGAAGCTGCGGACCTTGGCCGGCAGCAGCCGGGAGGTCGTCACGATGTGGATCGAGGTGGGCTGGAGCCGCCACGTGGGCATGACCTGAACCAGCGCCCCGCTCTCCACATCCGCCCGGACATGGGACAGGCTGTCGGCGAACAACCCCTGGCCTTCGATCGCGAAGCGGCGGGTCAGGGTCGGGGAATTGGACGACACCGGTCCGGAGACGGCGACGGTGGCGGTCTCTCCGCCCCGGCTGAGCACCCATTCCGCGCTCGGCCCGGGCACGATCACATGATGGTCGACGAGATCCTGCGGGACATTCGGGCAGCCCCAATCCTCGAGATAGGCGGGGGCGGCGAAGATCCCGTTCTCCACCTCCATGATCTTGCGGGCGATGACCGAGCCTTCCTGGGGCGGATCCAGGGTGAGGGCGAGATCGTAGCGGCCGCCCACGAGATCGACCGAACCGTAGCCGAGATCGATCTGGAGCTGGACATAGGCGTGGTTGGCCTTGAACTCCGTCAGGAGGGTCGAGAGATGCTGCAGCATCCAGGTGTCCGGCGGCGCGGCGATCTTGAGGAGCCCGCTGGGGCCCTTCGCCTCCGCCGTGATGTCGTCGTAGGCGCGCTGCGCCTCCTCGACCAGGCGAAGGGCCTGCTTGAAATAGGCTTCCCCGTAGGAGGTCAGGCTGATCTTGCGGGTGGTGCGATCGAGCAGGCGGACGCCGATCGTGGATTCGAAGACGGTGATCCGCCGCGAAAGGGACGAGACCGGCATCTCCAGGGCAAGGGCGGCCTGGCTGAAGCTTTTTCTTTTGGCGACCTCAACGAACAGCGCCATGTCTCTCAACACCTGAGGATGTGACATTGCGCGCCATTCACCCCTTCCACCGGGAGGTGGGTTGAAGACTTCGATTGCCTCGCAGAGCCGTCACGAAAACGGACCGAGCGGACGCTCGCTCCTCTCGGACGAAGCCGTCTCAAGAAGCGATTTAGCCTCCGAAGAAACTCCGCGCCGATGAAGCGGACGAACTGGCGTAACACAGGCTTGCTCGAACGGGGCTTATCCTAAATCAACCCTGATCGCATAGTATGGAAAATATCTTTCAATATGTGCTCTGGATGAAAAGCACCTTTGCGGACCTATCGCGCCACCGGGGAAAGCGCCGAATCTTGCGCTATTTTTATATAAATTGATGTCATCATATAACGGATCTACGCTACGCTCGATTTTCTTCGCGACCTTGAGCGAAACCTGCCGCACGATAGGTAACGTCGCCTTGCGCCCTGTTCATCGACGACCGACATCGGACATCGATCACCTGCTGCGGGCTATCACCGCCCGCAACCCTCGAACGCAAGGATCAAAAGGTTAACCAAACCTCAGAGCGGCACGCCGCGATTCACGATCGATCAACCATGACGACGCAGCGTCACAAAGACGGAGCACAGATCCTGTCCCGATACATTATCATGACGTGGGGCAGCGAGCGAGGCAGGCTCACATGCTGATATCACTGTTATTGTTTTTTATTGGCCTTGTTATTGGCTATTATCTGCGTGTGACAAGCCTGCTCTTCTGCAGCGCAATTGTAGCGATCACTTATGCCGCGACATGCATCATTCTAGGGAAGACATCTCTCATCAATGTAGTCATCGCCTTCGCGCTCCTGACATCCCTTCAGGGCGGATATCTGCTGGGCGCCTATATGATGCACAAGACCGACTCGTAGAGAGTGCCGGCGGGCGTTCCGGGGGTCCTGTTTCGACCCGTCGCCGTTCCGGGAACCGGGGCCGCCTCAGGGAAGGCGCGCTAGTTCAGGAACCAGACGGGCCGGCCTTCGGCATAGGACACCACCAGCCACAGCGCGATCGAGAGGGAGGTCATCACGATGCCGGGAATCGGTGTCTGCGGAGCGACGAGCGCCATGTAGGCTGTCGAATATTCCCTGGCGCTCATTTGTGGAAAGCTCCTTCTCAAGCTTCATACAGGAGCTTCCCCCCGCCGGAAAAGCGCGGAACGCGCTCAGTCACGCGGACCATGAGGGAAGCATTACTTGTGGTTAAGATCCGATAAACTGAACATTTATCGGCGCCGGCGTAGAAAAATTCCGCGAGATCATCGGATCACGCAGAGGGAAGATCCGGGAAACCGGATCCATTCAGTTCATCAATGCAGGCTGCGCCGGATCGCGCCTAGCAACATGCCGTAGGCCCGCTCCCGGACATCGAAGGCCAGGCGCAGCACGGTATCGGGCTCCCCGCGCGCGGCGGGAACCCGGGTCAGGTCCGGATCGTCCGGATTCAGATCGAGAACCCGCGCCGCCTCGGACCACCAGGTTGCGTCGGCCGTCGCGAACAGGATTTCCGTATCGAGCTTCGAGTCTTTGTACACGGGCGGCCGCCAAGGGATGTCGCAGGACGCGACGACTCGCTGTTGATTGCGTGTCAATCGATTGCGGGCCGGCGATTACGCCCTGCCGTCAAGTCTGTCTAGCGGCTCGAAATGGGTAGAATGCGGAGGTTTCGAGGCTTCACATGATTTTGAATTCATGACCGCGGTCGCGTTCGTCTTCCCGATGACAGAGGCGGACGGCGCTCCGGCGCGCGTCCGCCCGCCCGGTCAGGCCGCGTCGGGCATGTGGTCGAGGAGCTTGTCGAGGGTGATCGGGTAATCCCGCACCCGCACGCCGGTGGCGTTGTAGACAGCGTTCGCGACCGCCGCGCCGACGCCGCAGATGCCGAGCTCGCCCACCCCCTTGGCCTTCATCGGCGAGGATTGCGGGTCGACCTCGTCGAGGAAGATCACCTCCTGATGCGGGATGTCGGCATGGACCGGCACCTCGTAGCCGGCCAGGTCGTGATTGACGAAGAAGCCGCGCCGCTTGTCGACGGTGAGCTCCTCCATCAGGGCGCCGCCGACGCCCATGGTCATCCCGCCGATGACCTGGCTGCGGGCCGATTTCGGGTTGAGGATCCGCCCCGCCGAGCAGACCGCCAGCATCCGCCGCACCCGGATCTCGGCAGTGTCGGCATCGACCGCGACCTCGACGAAATGGCCGGCGAAGGTCGATTGCTGCTGCTTCTTGGAGAGGTCGCCGTACTCGATGACGTCCTCCCCGACGAGCTCGCCCGCGGAGGCCGCCTCGGCCAGGGGCGTGGCGCGGTTGCCGGCGCGAACCGCGCCGTCGGCGAAAACGGCGTCGGTGGAGTTGATGCCGAGCCGCTGGGCCACCGCCTCCCGGAGCTTCACGCAGGCCGCGTAGACGCCGGCGGTGGAATTGTTGGCGCCCCACTGGCCCCCGGAGCCGGCCGAGGCCGGGAACGCGGAATCGCCGAGGCGGACCACGACGCGGTCGAGCGGCACGCCCATCATCTCCGCCGCGGTCTGGCCGATGATGGTGTAGGTGCCGGTGCCGATATCGGTCATGTCGGTCTCGACCGTCACGCGGCCGTCGCGGCCGAGCCGGACGCGGGCGCCCGACTTGGTCAGCAGGTTGTTGCGGAAGCCGGCGGCCATGCCGATGCCGACGCGCCAGTGGCCGTCCCGGACCTGGCCGGGCTTCGGGTTGCGCCGGGCCCAGCCGAAGCGCTCGGCCCCGAGCGTGAGGCAGCCGGCGAGATCGCGGTGGGAGAAGGGACGCTCCGGCTTGCCCGGATCGACCTGCGTGTCGTTCCGCAGCCGGAACGCGACCGGGTCGAGGCCGAGCTTCTCGGCCATCTCGTCCATGGCGATCTCCAGCGCCATGAGGCCCGGCGCCTCCCCCGGCGCGCGCATGGCGTTGCCTTCGGGCAGGTCGAGATGGGCGAGCCGCAGGGCGGTCAGGCGGTTCGCCCCCGCATAGAGCAGCTTGGTCTGGTCGACCGCGGTCTCCGGCCGGCCGTCCGGCAGGTTCCCGGAGGTGCTCTCGTGCGCGATGGCCGTGATTGTCCCCTCCGCCGTCGCGCCGATGCGGACGCGCTGGATCGTGGCGGGCCGATGCGTGGTGTTGTTGGCGATGAGGGGACGGGTCAGCGCCACCTTGACCGGGCGCTTCGCGGCCTTGGCCGCGAGCGCGGCGAGCACCGCGTCGGAGCGCACGAACAGCTTTCCGCCGAAGCCGCCGCCGATATAGGGCGAGTCGAGCCGGACGTTCTCCTTCGGGAGCCCCAGGATCTTGGCGACGCTCTCCTTGCCCCAGGCGATCATCTGGTTCGAGGTCCAGAGGGTGAGCTTGTCGCCCTCCCAGGCCGCGATGGTCGCATGCGGCTCCATCATGGCGTGGCTCTCGTCGGGGGTCGTGTAGGTCTCGTCGAGCTGAACGGGGGCCCGGGCGAAGGCGCCCTCGAAATCGCCGGTCCGGTCCTCGCCGCCGCTGCCGCTGCCTTCGCCGCTCCCGGCCGTCACGGGCTTGGCGGCCGCGGCCTCCCGCGCCAGGTCGAACGTGCCGGGTTCCGGCGCGTAGTCGGCCCGGATCAGGAAGGCGGCGGCGCGGGCCTGCTCGAAACTCTCGGCCACCACGACCGCGATGGCCTGGTGATAGTGCTGGATCGCGTCGCCGCCGAACAGGCTGGCGGTGTTCATCCGGCCGAGGCCGAGCTTCGGCATGTCCAGCGTCGTCACGACCGCGAGGACACCCGGCGCCCGCTCCGCCGCGGCGACGTCGATGCGGCGCACCCGCCCCTTCGCGATGCCGGCGCCGAGCACGTAGCCATAGGCCTGCCCGGGCACGACGTCGTGGCGCTCATAGGCGTAGGGCGCGGTGCCGGTGGTCTTGAACCGGCCGTCGATCCGGTCGGTGGGCTTGCCGACGACCTTGAGCTGGTCGATCGGGTTCTGGCCGGCGGGGGTGTCGAACTTCATGGCTCAGATCCTCGCCTGGTTGAGCGCGGCACCGAGGGTCCGCTCGGCGAGCTTCAGCTTGTAGGCATTGTCGCGGGTGGGCCTGGCGCCCGACAGAACGCCCTCGGCGACCGCCTTCGCCCCGCGGGGCAGGTCGGCCTCGGCGGCCTCGACCCGCCAGGGCTTGTGCGCCAATCCGCCGAAGGCCACGCGGCCCGTGCCGTCCCGCTGGACGATCGCCGCCACCGAGACGAGGGCGAAGGCGTAGGAGGCCCGATCGCGGACCTTGCGGTAGACTTGCGTTCCGCCGACTGGCTTCGGCAGGGTCACCGCGGTGACGAGTTCGCCGGGCCTGAGGGTGGTGTCGACCTCCGGCCTGTCGCCGGGCAGACGGTGGAAGTCGGCGATGCCGATCGTCCGTTCGGTCCCCGCGGCTTCGACGGTCTCGACGGTCGCGTCGAGGACGCGCAGGGCCACCGCCATGTCCCCCGGATTCGTCGCGATGCAGGCCTCGCTGCCGCCGATGACCGCGAGCTGCCGGCTGACACCGTCGAGCGCCCCGCAGCCGGAGCCGGGCTGGCGTTTGTTGCAGGGCTGCGCGGTGTCGTAGAAATACGGGCAGCGGGTGCGCTGGAGCAGATTTCCGGCGGTCGTCGCCTTGTTGCGCAGCTGCCCGGAGGCGCCGGCGAGCAGGGCGCGGGAGAGCACCGCGTAGTCCCGGCGCACGCGCGGATCGGCGGCGAGATCGGTGTTGCGCACCAGGGCGCCGATGCGCAGGCCCCCCTCGGACGTCGGCTCGATCCGGTCCAGGCCGAGCCCGTTCACGTCGACGAGATGCGCCGGTGTCTCGATCTGCAGCTTCATCAGGTCGAGCAGGTTCGTGCCGCCGGCGATGAACTTGGCCTCCGGCCTGCGGGCCACGGCAGCCGCGGCCGCCGCCGGGGTGTCGGGGCGCTCGTAAGTGAAGGATTTCATGCGCGCCTCCCGGCGACCTCGGTCATCGCCGAGACGATGTTGGAATAGGCGCCGCAGCGGCAGATATTGCCGCTCATGCGCTCGCGGATCTCGTCCTCGGTCACCGCCGCGGCGGCGTTCAGGTCGGCGGTGACGTGGCTCGGAATGCCGGCCTTGATCTCGTCGAGCACCGCCACGCCGGAACAGATCTGGCCGGGCGTGCAGTACCCGCACTGGTAGCCGTCATGCTTGATGAAGGCGGCCTGCATCGGATGCAGGTCGTCGGGGCGCCCGAGCCCCTCGATCGTGGTGATCGTGCTGCCCTGATGCATGACCGCGAGGGTCAGGCAGGCATTGATGCGCCGCCCGTCGACGATCATGGTGCAGGCGCCGCACTGGCCGTGGTCGCAGCCCTTCTTGGAGCCGGTCAGGTGCAGGTGCTCCCGCGCCGCATCGAGCAGGCTGGTGCGGGTGTCGAGCTCCAACTCCCGCCGCTGTCCGTTCACCGTGAAGGCGACCTTCGCCAGGACCGGCACGTCCGCGTCAGCGGCCGTGGCGCCCGCGCGCGCGGGCATCGCGGCCAGGGTCGCCACCGCGGAGGCGCCGACCATCAGGTCCCTCCGGTTGAAGTCGAGATCTCCCAGACGTGGCATCGCGCTCTCCGAACCTGATGGGGGACGGCCAGCGCCAAGCCGGCCCGAGGGCTCACCCGGGGCAAACCTCACATCTCCTCGATCGGCTCCAAGGTGCGGCGACGATGCCCGCCTCGGATCCGGCAATCTGAGAATGTACATTCATTCTTGCGGCGAGAATGAACGTTCATTATGATGCCTCGCAGTCCCGGGAGGCCTGGATGCGCGCCCCTCACACAACCCTCCGCTCCCCTGCACCCGTGGCCGGCGATGGGCCGGGCGGCGCCCTGCGGCAGCTCCGCGACCTCTGCCGCGGCGGCAATCTTGCGGTGCTGGCGGTGATGGCCGTCGCCTGGGCGGCGCTCGTCGTCTGGAGCGGCACAGGCCCCAAGGGCTGGCAGGCGCGAATCTGCGCCGATCTCGTCGACCGGCCGCAGGCCTGCGGCACGGTCCCTCTCGGCGCGGAGTTCGGCCGGGATCCGGGCAAGGACCAGAGCCGCCTGCAGCCCGTGGCCGCGGCGAAGGACGCCGCTTCGTGAGCCTGCAGGCCCAGGCGATCGCCGACACCCGGAACGGCTCGTCCGCCCGGCGCGCGCAGATCCTCGACGCGGCGGAAGCCTGCTTCGTGCGCAACGGCTTCCACCGCACCACCATGCTCGACCTCGCCCGGGAGGCTTCGATGAGCCCGGGCAACTTCTATCGCTACTTCGAATCCAAGGAGGCGATCGTCCTCGGCCTCGCCGAGCGCGATCGGGAGCGCGGCGCAGTCCTGGTCGAGGCGATGGAGCGGGCCGGCGACAAGCGCGCCGTCCTGATGACCGTTCTCGCCCGCTTCTTCCACGACCTCACCCGCGAAGCGGCGGTGCTGCGCCTCGACCTCTGGGCGGAGGCGACCCGCAACCCGGCCATCCGCGCTCTGGTCGAGCGGGGCGACGAGGAGGGACGGACCTGGCTCATCGAGATGTTCGAGTCGATCAAGACCTCCCCGGCCTGCGACCCGGCGGCCCTGTTCGACGCCGTCGCGCCGCTGATGAAGGGCATCATCGTCAGCCGGGCCCTGACACCCGACTACGATGCCGGCCCGGCGGTGGCGCAGCTTCACGCCCTGATCGATGCGGGCCTGTCCGGCTCGCTCCCCCGCGCCGCTACGGAGACCGGCCGATGACGTCCGTTCGGGCGCTTGCCCCCGCCCTCCTGCTCCTGGCCCTGGGCCTCGCACCCGCCGGGGCCGAGACGGCCCCCGCGAAGGTCGCTCCGGCGCCCGTGGTCAGCGTGGTCGAGGCGATCCGGCGCGAGATCGTGGAGAGCGTGGTCGTGACCGGTACGCTGGTGCCGCGGGACGAGATCCTGGTCTCGCCCGAGATCGACGGCTACCGCATCGTCGACCTGCTCGCCGAGGAAGGCATGCGCGTCGAGCGCGGGCAGGTGCTCGCGCGGCTCTCCCGCGACCTGATCGACCGCCAACTCGCCCAGCAGAACGCGCTGATCGAGAAGGCGGCGGCCGCCGTGCCCCAGGCCCAGAACAGCATCGAGCAGGCGGAGGCCGCCGAGACCGAGGCGCGCCTGGCCTACGAGCGCGCCCGGCAGCTCATGCAGACGGGCAACACGACCGCCGCGTCGATGGAGAGCCGCACCGCCGCCCTCCGCCAGGCCGAGGGCAAGCTCGCCTTCGCCCGCAACGGGCTCGCCATCGCCAAGGCCGATCTGGCCCAGGCCCGGGCGGTGCGCGACGAACTGGAGCTGCGCCTCGCCCGCACGGAGATCCGCGCGCCGGAGGCCGGCATCGTCAGCCGCCGCACCGCCCGCGTCGGCATGACCGCATCGAGTGCCGCCGAGCCCCTGTTCCGGCTGATCGCCCGCGGCGAGATCGAGCTGGAGGCCGAGATCATCGAGACCAAGTTGCCGCTCCTGCGCGAGGGCAACCCGGCCTTCATCGAGATCGGCGCGGGCGAGCGCGTCGCCGGCAGCGTCCGTGCGGTCTATCCGGAGGTCGACAAGGCGAGCCGCCTCGGCAAGGTCCGCGTGCGCCTCGATCCCGATCCGCGCCTGCGCATCGGCACCTTCGCCCGCGGCGCCGTCGAGCTCGCCCGCACCCACGGGGTCACCGTGCCCCAGGCCTCCGTCCTCTATGGCGGCGGCAAGCGCAGCTCCGTGCTCGTCGTCGCCGACGACAAGGTGGAGGCCCGCGATGTCCGCACCGGCCTGTCCGACGAGGACGATATCGAGATCCGCACCGGCCTGACCGAGGGCGAGCGGGTCGTGGCCCGCGCCGGCAGCTTCCTGCGGGACGGCGACCGGGTCCGCCCCGTGCCGCTGCAGGGCTCGCTCCCGGCGGCCGTCGCCGCCGCGCCTTCGCCGCAGGCCACGGCCGACGCCCGCTGACCCCCTCCCCCGCGCGGAGATCCGCGCGGGCTCGCCGGACCTCATCGACGGGTTGCCCCGATGCGCCTGAACATCTCCGCCTGGGCGATCCGGAATCCGATCGCGCCCCTCGTCCTGTTCCTCGTGCTGGTCGTGCTCGGCCTCGTCAGCTTCCGGGGGCTCGCGGTCACCCGCATGCCGAACATCGACGTGCCGATCGTCTCGGTGACGATCACGCAGGGCGGTGCCGCCCCGTCCGAGTTGCAGACCCAGGTCACGAAATGGGTCGAGGATTCGATCGCCGGCGTGCGCGGCGTCAAGCACATCACCTCGGCGATCACCGAGGGCTCGTCGGTCACGACGGTCGAGTTCCGCCTGGAGGTGAACACCGACCGGGCGGTCAACGACGTGAAGGACGCGATCTCGAAGATCCGCATCAACCTGCCCCGCACCATCGACGAGCCGATCATCCAGCGGGTCGAGATCACCGGCCTGCCGATCCTGATCTACGGCGTCACCTCTCCGGCAATGACCCCGGCCGACCTGTCCTGGTTCGTCGAGGACAAGGTCGCCCGTACGCTTCAGGGCGTGAAGGGGGTCGGCGGCGTCGAGCGCGTCGGCGGTGTCGCCCGCGAGATCCGCATTACGCCGCTGCCGGACCGCCTGCTCGCCCTCGGCATCACGGCGGCCGAGGTGAACAAGCAGGTGCGCGCCACCTCCGCCGATCTGGCGGGCGGGCGCGGCGAAGTCGGCGGGCGTGAGCAGTCGATCCGGACGCTGGCCGCCTCGCGCACCCTCCGCGACCTGAAGGCGACCTCCATCGTCCTGCCCGGCGGCCGCAAGGTGCGCCTGGACGACCTCGCCACGGTGGAGGATTCCATCGAGGAGCCGCGCACCTTCGCCCGCTTCAACGGCGCGCCGGTGGTAGCCTTCGCGGTCTCCCGCGGCTCGGGCGCGAGCGATGCCGAGGTCGCGGCCGGCGTCGAGAAGAAGATCGCCGAGTTCAGCGAGAGCTATCCCGATATCCGCTTCGAGGAGATCGATTCCTCGGTTCTGGCGACGCGCGGCAGCTACGCCTCGGCCATGCACACCCTGATGGAGGGGGCGGCGCTCGCCGTCATCGTGGTCTTCCTGTTCCTACGGGACTGGCGCGCGACCCTGATCGCGGCGGTGGCGCTGCCGCTCTCGGTGTTCCCGACCTTCTGGGCGATGGACGCGCTGGGCTTCACCCTCAACGGCATCAGCCTGCTGGCGATCACCCTGGTGACCGGCATCCTCGTCGACGACGCCATCGTCGAGATCGAGAACGTCGTGCGCCACATGCGGCTCGGCAAATCCCCCTATCGCGCCGCGATCGAGGGCGCCGACGAGATCGGGCTCGCCGTCATCGCCATCACCGCGACCCTGATCGCGGTCTTCGCGCCGGTTTCCTTCATGGGGGGCATCGCCGGGCGCTACTTCATGCAGTTCGGGCTGACCATCGCGGTGTCGGTGTTCATGTCGCTGCTGGTGGCGCGGCTGATCACCCCGCTGCTCGCCGCCTATTTCCTGCGCGATCACGGCCACGCCGAGGAGAAGGAAGGGCCGGTGATGCGGGCCTATACCCGGCTGGTGGGCTGGTCGGTGCGCCACAAGTGGATCACCCTGATGGTCGGGCTGGCGCTGTTCGCGGGCTCGATCATGTCCACCAAGCTTCTGCCCTCGGGCTTCATCCCGAAGCAGGACAATGCCCGCACCCTGTTCATGATCGAGCTGGCGCCGGGCGCGCGGCTTCCCGACACCATCGCCGTCGCCGACCGGGTGGTCGCGCGGATCCGCGCCCTACCCGAGGTCACCTCGGTCTTCGTCGATGGCGGCCGGCAGGCCGGTGGCAAGAAGGAGACGCGGCTCGCCACCCTGATCGTCAATCTCCGCCCGAAGAGCGAGCGGGCGAAGCGGCAATGGACCCTCGAGTCCGAGATCGCCGGCCTGCTGGCGGAGGAGCCGGACATCCGCTCCTGGACCCTGCGCGACAGCGGCCAGCGCGACCTCGCCCTCGTCGTCAGCGGTCCCGACGTCGATGTGGTGACCGAGATCGCCGCCCGGCTTCAGCGCGACATGGCCGCGATTCCGCACCTCGTCTCGGTGATGTCCACGGCGCCTCTGAACCGCACCGAGCTGCGCATCCGCCCGAAGGAGGGCGCGGCGGCCGATCTCGGCGTCTCCACCGACGTGATCGCCGAAACCGTCCGGGTCGGCACCATCGGCGACATCGGCATCAATCTCGCCAAGTTCAACGCCAAGGACCGGCAGGTGCCGATCCGGGTGCAGTTGCCCGAGAGTTCCCGCGGCGCGGTCTCACGGCTCGAGAACCTGAAGGTTCCGGCCAAGAACGGCACCGCCGTGCCGCTCGCGGCGGTGGCCGATATCGAACTCGACCAGGGCCCCGGCGCCATCGAGCACTACGACCGCGCCGTCCGCGTGGCGGTGGAGGCCAATATGGAAGGCTCCGACGCGCTGGGCTCGCTGATCGAGCAGGCGCTCGCTACGCCGACGGCGAAGAACCTGCCGCCGGGCGTCACCATCCGCCAGACGGGCGACGCCGAGATCATGCAGGAGGTGTTCTCCGGCTTCCTCATGGCGATGGGCGCCGGCATCATGATGGTCTACGCCGTGCTGGTGCTGCTGTTCGGCTCGTTCCTGCAGCCGCTGACCATCCTGTTCTCGCTGCCGCTCTCCATCGGCGGCGCCATCCTCGGCCTCCTGATCTGCCACATGCCGATCTCGATGCCGGTGGTGATCGGCATCCTGATGCTGATGGGGCTGGTGACGAAGAACGCGATCATGCTCGTGGACTTCGCCGTCGAGGAGATGCGGTCGGGCGTCGATCGGGTGACGGCCATCGTCGATGCCGGCCGCAAGCGCGCGCGGCCGATTGTCATGACCACCATCGCCATGGCCGCCGGCATGGTGCCCTCGGCGATGGCCCTCGGCATCGGCGGCGAGTTCCGCGCCCCCATGGCGGTCGCGGTGATCGCCGGCCTCATCGTCTCGACGCTGCTCTCTCTCGTCTTCGTGCCGGCGGTGTTCCTGCTGATGGACAGCCTGTCCCGCCTCCTCGGGCGCCTCCTCGGCCGCTTCGTCGGACCACGGGACGAGCCGGGCGACAGAACCCAGGCCGCAGCCGGCCCGGCCTGAGGCCCGCCCTCCCCGCGGCCGGGGACACGCGAGGGCGGGACGCCTCAGGCGCCCGGCGCTCGGACGAGGAGCGCCGCGTCGAGCACCCGCGCGACATGCAGGGCCTCGCGCCCCAGGCCGTCGCCGATCTGGTGGCGGCAGCTGGTGCCGTCGGCGACCACGAGATCGTCCGGGCCGGCGGCCCGCAGGGCCGGGAACAGGGACAGTTCGGCCATGGCGAGGGAGACGTCGATCATGTCGGCGCCGTAGCCGAAGGCGCCGGCCATGCCGCAGCAGCTCGATTCGATGACGCGCAGGTCGAGGCCGGGCACCGCCTGCAGCACGCTCTCCACCGCGCCCATCGCCCCGAAGGCCTTCTGGTGGCAATGGCCGTGCAGATGCGCGACCCGGCCGCCCTGGTCGGCCAGCGGCAGTACGATCCGGCCGGCCTTCAGGTCGGCGGCCAGCACTTCCTCGAACAGGAAGCTCGCCCGGCCGAGCGCCTCCGTCTCCGGCCCCGGCAGCAGGGCGGCGAATTCGTCCCGGAAGGTGAGGAGGCAGGAGGGCTCCAGCCCCACGATGCGCGCCCCGGCCTGCGCGTAGGGCAGGAGCGCGTCGCGGGTGCGCCGCGCCTCGGCCCGGGCGCGGTCGGTCTGCCCCGCGGCGAGCCAGGTCCGGCCGCAGCAGAGCGGTCGGCGCCCGCCCGGCGGTCGGAGGCGGTGCGGGCGGTAGCCTGTGGCGCGCAGCACCCGCTCGGCCGCTTCGAGGTTCTCGCGCTCGAAGGCGCGGTTGAAGGTGTCGCCGAACAGCACGACGTCGAAGCCGTCTCCGAGGACGTCCCGCGGCCGCGCGAACGCGCCGGTCTCCCGCCAGGGCCGCCCCCAGCGCGGCAGGGAGCGCCGGGCGGAGAGGCCGGCCACCCGCTCCGAGAGCCGGGCCAGGGCCGGGACCCGGTCGCGCAGGTTGAGGAGCGGCGCCAGCCGCGCCGCCGCGCCGGCATAGAGCGGCAGGGCCGCCACCAGCCGCTCCTTCAGCGGCAGGCCGTGCCGGGCATGGTAGTGATGCAGGAACTCGACCTTCATCTTGGCCATGTCGACCCCGGTGGGGCATTCGCGCCGGCAGGCCTTGCAGGAGACGCAGAGATCGAGGGTGCGCTTCATCTCCGGGCCGGTGAAGGCGTCCGGCCCGAGCTGCCCGGACATGGCGAGGCGCAGGGTGTTGGCCCGGCCCCGGGTGAGGTGCTGCTCCTCCTTCGTGACGCGGTAGGACGGGCACATCGCGCCGCCGGCGCGCTTCCGGCAGGTGCCGTTGTTGTTGCACATCTCGACCGCGCCGCCGAAGCCGCCCCAGTCCGACCAGTCGAGGGCGGGCGTCTGCGGCTCGGTCACGGCGTAGCCGGGCCGGAAGCGCATCAGGCTGCGATCGTCCATGCGCAGGGGCCGGACGATCTTGCCGGGATTGAGCCGGTTCTCCGGGTCGAACCCGTCCTTCAGCGCCTCGAAGGCGCGGGTCAGGCGCTCCCCGAACATCGGGGCGACGAATTCCGAGCGCGAGATGCCGTCGCCGTGCTCGCCGGAATAGGAGCCCTTGAAGCGGCGCACCTGCGCGCAGGCCTCCTCGGCGATGGCCCGCATCCGCGCCACGTCGCCCCCCTGCTTCATGTCGAGGATCGGGCGCACGTGCAGGCAGCCGACCGAGGCGTGGGCGTACCAGGTGCCGCGGGTGCCGTGGCGGTGGAACACCTCGGTGACCGCATCGGTGTAGTCGGCGAGGTGCTCCAGGGGCACCGCGCAATCCTCGATGAAGGAGACCGGCTTGGCGTCGCCCTTCATCGACATCATGATGTTGAGGCAGGCCTCGCGCACCTCCCAGACGGATTTCTGCCGGGTGGGCTCGGGCACAGCCACCACCGCCTCGGCGAAGCCGTGATCGGCCATGCAGGCGTCGAGACGCTTCAGGTCGCGGAGCAGCGCGGCGCGGTCGTCGCCGGCGAATTCCACCAGCAGCAGGCAGTTCGGCCGCCCGCGGGTGATGTCCGAGAGCGTCGCGCGGAAGAGCGGGATGTCGGCGCCGAGCACGAGGACGTTGTTGTCGACGAGTTCGACGGCGACGGGCCCGAGATCGACCAGCGCCCGGGTCGTCTCCATGGCGGCGCGGAAGGAGGGGAAGTGGCAGACCCCCATGACCCGGTGGGCCGGCAGCCGCGACAGCTTCAGGGTCACGGCGGTGGTGGCCGCGAGCGTGCCCTCCGAGCCGACCAGCAGATGCGCGAGGTTCGGGCGCGGGGCGATCAGGGCGTCGAGATTGTAGCCCCCGACCCGGCGCTGCACCTTCGGATAGACCCGCTCGATCTCGTCGCGGTGGGCCTCCGCCAGGCTCAGCAGGCGCCGGGCGAGATCGGCGGCCCGGTCCGAGCCCGTCACGCCGCTGGCCGCGTTGCCGGTGAGGCCGAAACCGAAGGCCTCCCCGTCCGGCAGCAGCGCCTCCAGGGCGAGCACGTTGTCGCTCATCTTGCCGAAGCGCAGGGAACGGGCGCCGGAGGAATTGTTGCCGGCCATGCCGCCGATGGTGCAGCGGCTCGCGGTGGAGGGTTCGACGGGGAAGAACCAGCCATCGGCCTTCACCCAGGCGTTGAGCCGCTCCAGCACCAGGCCGGGCTCTACCGTTACGGTGCCCTGGTCCGGGTCGTAGGCGGTGATCCCGTTGAAGTGGCGGGAGCAATCGACCACCAGGCCGGAGCCGATCGGCTGGCCGTTCTGCGAGGTGCCGCCGCCGCGCAGGATCACCGGCACGCCGTGCTCGGCCGCGATTCGCAGGGTCGCGGCGATGTCGTCGGCGCTCTTCGGGAGCACGACGCCCGCCGGCATGATCTGGTAGATCGAGGCATCGGTGGCGTAGCGGCCCCGGGTGAAGGCGTCGAAGCGCGCCTCGCCCCGCAGCGCCTCGGCCAGGCGCCGCGGCAGCCCCGCGTTCCGGCGTGCCGCCGCGCGGGGCGAGAGGGACGGCTCGGCCGTGGCGGTCATGATCGGCATCCTCGCGCGGCGGCCGGGCGGGCATCGGCCCGGCGCAATCGGGATCGGGGGGGTGTCGGGCGGGCTATCCCCGCGGGACATGGAGGCGTCCGGCCTGCGCGCGGATGACCGCCGCGGCCCGGTCGATGCCGTCCGCGTCCACGTGCAGGCTGGTGGTGGCGCGGATCTGATGCGCGCCGATGGCCCGCAGGCGGACCGCCTCGGCGAGACAAGCCTCGGCGAAGGCCGCCGCCGTCACCCCCAGGGGCTCCACCGAGAAGCAGAGGATGTTCGACTGGGCCGCCCCGGCCTCGAGGGCGAGGCCCGGCACGTCCGCGATCCGGTCGCGCAGGCGCGCCGCATGGGCGTTGTCGCGGGCGAGCTGGCCCAGGTGATGGTCGAGGGCGTAGAGGCCCGCCGCCGCCAGGATCCCGGATTGCCGCATCGCCCCGCCGAGCCGGTACTTCCAGCGCCAGGCCTCCGTCACGAAGGCGCGGCTGCCGCACAGCACGGCGCCGACCGGGCAGCCCAGCCCCTTGCTGAGATCGATCCAGGCGCTGTCGAAGCCCTCGGCATAGTCCCTGGCGGCGATGCCGGTGGCGGCGACGGCGTTGAGCAGGCGGGCGCCGTCGATATGGGCCTTCAATCCCCGGTCATGGGCGATGTCCCGGATGCGCCGCATGGTCTCGAGCGGCCAGACGGACCCGCCGGAGAAGCTCGTGGTCTGCTCGACCGACACCAGGGCGGAGCGGGGCGCCGTCCGGCCGGGGGCCCGGATCGCGGCGGCGAAGGCCTCCGGGGTGAAGAGCCCCGCCGGCGTCTTCAGGGCCGCGACCGAGACGCCGCCGATCGCGGCGGCGCCCGCCGCCTCCGTGTTGTAGATGTGGGACTGGTCGTCGACGATGATCTCGTCGCCGGGCCGCGTCTGCACCAGGATCGCGACGAGGTTGCACATCGTGCCGGAGGGCATGAAGACGCCCGCCTCCTGGCCGAGCAGCGCAGCGACGCGGGCGCACAGGGCCAGGGTGGTCGGGTCGGAATCCGATTGCTCGTCCCCGACCTCGGCCTGCGCCATCGCCGCGCGCATGCCCGCGGTGGGCCGGGTCTGCGTATCGCTGTACAAATCGATCATGGCGGCGGGCCAATTTGCATGCAATATCGAGGAAGCGGAGCCCGCTCAACCGTCGGAGCGATCCGGCGGGGGCGGCGCGTTCTCCCGCGGCGCCGCGGCGCGGCGCTTGTTGCGCAGGTGCCGGAACAGGATGTCGCCGAGCTCGTCGCCCGCCCGCCGGCGCAGGGCGTCGAGGATCGCCTCGTGCTCGCGCATGGCCTCGCCCCAGCGGTCCCGGTTCGCGTCGAGATTGGCCGCGTAGCGGGCCCGGCGCAGGCGCCCGGCGACATTGGCGTAGGCCGCCCGCAGGGGCTCGTTGTCGGCGGCCTCGACGATGCGGTCGTGGATCGCCTGGTTGCAGGCGAAATAGCCGCGCAGGTCCCGGCGCAGGTAGAAGCCGTACATCTCGTGATGCAGGCGCTCGATATCGGCGAAAGCCGGCTCGGCGATTTTTTCGCAGGCGAGGCGGCCCGCCAGCGCCTCGAGCCCGCCCATCATGTCGAAGAGCGCGACCAGCTCCTCCGGCCCGAGCTGGCGCACCCGGGCGCCGCGGTTCGGCAGGAGCTCGATCAGCCCCTCGGCGGCCAGCACCTTCAGCGCCTCCCGCAGGGGCGTGCGCGAGACGCCGAAGCGCTCGCACAGCAGGCGCTCCGGCACCCGGGCACCGGGCGCCAGATTTCCCTCGACGACGAAGTCGCGCAGCCGGGCGAGCAGGGCATCGTGCAGCGAGGGGACTCCGCAGAACTCGCCCGCCGGGGCGGAGGGCAGGGCCAAGCCCTCGTCGGCAGCAGCGCCTACGGGCGGTTCGAGCATCATGGCCCGCCTGTACCAGCCGAACGGGCGCGCGTCGACGAAACTGTGTGCGAAATGCCGCTCACTCTCAAAAAAACGAATGCATTTTGCGGCCTCAGGACCGACGCCGCGATCCCTTTGCCGGCACGCGCGACGGGGCGGCCTTGTGCTACGAGCCGGGCCATGCGGGCCACGCCCCTCGGCCTACGGGAGAGACCATGACATCCGTGAACCGGCTGATCGCCCAGGAACTCGGGGTGCGCGAGGCGCAGGTCGCGGCCGCCGTCGAGCTGCTCGACGGCGGCGCGACCGTCCCGTTCATCGCCCGCTACCGCAAGGAAGCGACCGGCTCCCTCGACGATGCGCAGCTGCGCACCCTGGAGGAGCGCCTCGGCTACCTGCGCGAGCTCCAGGACCGGCGCGCGACCGTGACCGAGAGCATCCGCGCCCAGGGCAAGCTCACGCTGGAGCTCGCCGCCGCCATCGCCGTGGCCGACACCAAGGCGCGGCTGGAGGACATCTACCTTCCTTACAAGCCGAAGCGCCGCACCAAGGCGCAGATCGCCCGCGAGGCCGGCCTCGGGCCCCTCGCGGAGGCGCTCCTCGCCAACCCGGCGCTCGATCCCCGCACGGCCGCGGGAGGCTACGTCTCGGCGGCCAAGGGCGTGCCGGGGGTGGACGAGGCCCTGGAGGGCGCCCGGCACATCCTCGTCGAGCGCTTCTCGGAGGATGCCGACCTCGTCGGGCGCCTGCGCGAGGATTTCTGGCGCGGCGGCAGCGCGGTCTCCAAGGTCCGCAAGGGCAAGGACGCGGCCGGCGCCAAGTTCGCGGATTACTTCGACTGGAGCGAGCGCCTGGAGCGCATGCCCTCGCACCGGATCCTCGCCCTGTTCCGGGGCGAGAAGGAGGAGGTCCTCGACCTCGATCTCGCCGCCGAGGGCGAGGACATGCCGGCGGGCCAGCCGGGCTCGTTCGAGCTCACCATCGGCCGCCGCTACCGCATCGCGGCCCAGGGCCGCCCCGGCGACCGCTGGCTCCTCGACACCGTGCGCGCCGCCTGGCGCACGAAGATCCGGACCGGGATCAAGGCCGACCTGCGCGCCCGCCTGTTCGAGAAGGCCGAGACCGAGGCCGTGAAGGTCTTCGCCGGCAACCTCAAGGATCTGCTGCTCGCCGCCCCCGCCGGCGGGCGGACCACGTTGGGGCTCGATCCCGGCTACCGCAACGGCGTGAAGGTCGCGGTGGTCGATGCCACCGGCAAGGTCGTCGCCGTCGAGACCACCTATCCGCACGAGCCGCAGCGCCGCTGGCAGGAGAGCGTGCAGAGCCTCGGCCGGCTCTGCCGCCAGCACGGGGTCGAGCTGATCGCGATCGGCAACGGCACCGCCTCCCGCGAGACCGACAGGCTCGCCGCCGAGATCCTGGCCGCCAACCCGGATCTCAAGATGACCAAGGTCATGGTCTCGGAAGCGGGCGCCTCGGTCTACTCGGCCTCCGAGATCGCCAGCCGCGAGCTGCCCGGCCTCGACGTCTCGCATCGCGGCGCGGTCTCGATCGCCCGCCGCCTGCAGGACCCGCTGGCCGAGCTCGTGAAGATCGACCCGAAGTCGATCGGCGTCGGCCAGTACCAGCACGATGTCGGCGAGACCAAGCTGTCGAAGTCGCTCTCGGCCGTCGTCGAGGATGCGGTGAACGCCGTCGGCGTCGACGTGAACACGGCCTCGCCCGCGCTGCTGGCCCAGGTCTCCGGACTCAGCGCCATGGTCGCCGCCAACATCGTGTCCCATCGCGACGCGAACGGCCCGTTCCGCAGCCGGGCCGCCCTCAAGAAGGTGGCCGGGCTCGGACCGAAGACCTTCGAGCTGGCGGCCGGCTTCCTGCGCATCCAGGGCGGCGAGAACCCCCTCGACCGCTCCGGCGTCCATCCGGAGGCCTATCCGGTCGTGCGCCGCATCCTGGAGGCGACGAAGAGCGACATCCGCGTGCTGATCGGCAACGGCGCCGTGCTGGCGACGCTCGCGCCCGCCGCCTTCGCCGACGAGCGCTTCGGCGTGCCCACGGTGCGCGACATCATCGCCGAGCTGGAGAAGCCGGGCCGCGACCCGCGCCCGGCCTTCAGGACCGCGACCTTCCAGGAGGGGGTCGAGACGATCACCGACCTGAAGCCCGGCCAGCAGCTCGAGGGCGTGGTGACGAACGTGGCCGCCTTCGGCGCCTTCGTCGATATCGGCGTGCACCAGGACGGCCTGGTCCATATCTCGGCGATGGCGCGCCGGCGGATCGCCTCGCCCGCGGGGGTGGTGAAGGCGGGCGACGTGGTGCGCGTCCTCGTCCTCGCCGTCGACGTGCCGCGCAAGCGGATCTCGCTGTCCATGCGCCTCGACGATCCGATCGACCGCGCAGCACCGGCCCCCGGCGCCCGGCCGGCGGCCCCGAAGCCCTCCCCGGAGCCGAGCCAAGGCGGCGCCCTCGCCGACGCGTTCCGCCGCGCCACGCCCCGCCCTGGCCGCTGACCCGCCCGGAACGGAATCGCGGCCGAAGGTCGAAACCCGGCCGCGAAACGTCGACGCCCATCGGAAAAAGTGGTGCCGGTTGCGGGACTCGAACTCGCGACCGACCGCTTACAAGGCTTTTGCAGAAACCGCTCAACCACCTGACAAATATCTATTTTTCCTGCGGCACCGATACTGTTCGGGTGTTTTTCGGGACTTCATGCGACGCATTTGGCCGATCCACGCCGCCTCCCCGGCACGCCCGCCGCTCGCTCATGTCGAAGGTCGCGGCGAGATACGCCACGGCCTCCCGTCTGGCGGCGGGCGTCACCACTTTTTTCCCTAAAAGATCCTTCAGCGCGGCGTTGTCGAGCATGGCGTCGGCCAGCCTCCTTCAGCCGGCCGTTCTCGTCCTCGAGCTCCTTGAGACGCCGCGCATCCGAGACCTCGAGCCCGCCGAACCTGGCCTTCCATTTGTAAAACGTGGCCGAGCTGACGCCGTGCTTCCGGCAAACCTCCGCGGTCGCCACCCCCGCCTCCTGCTCACACGGATAGCCACTGCGTCTCATCTCAGGATCGATGACGCAATGTTCGATCCTGTTCCTGCAGGAAGCGGAATGACCCTGATCCCTGTTCCGGTCTATCGCCATTGCTTCTCGTCGGAGATCCAGGCTTCACCCGGAATCGGACCGTTCTTCGCGAAGGCGCCGACCACGTTCGTGAGGAGCTTGGCAACCGAGTTCTTGAAGCCGTCGACGGGGAGGGCTTGGCCGAAGGCGATCGAGCTTGCCGAGAACACGGCGCCGCCGTTCGGCGCGGTGAAGAACACCATGTCCGCCCGGATGCGGTAATCCTGCGTCCCGGTCATGCCCGGATAGGCGTAGAGCACCTCTTCGACCGACAGCACGTAATTGTCGGTGTGGCCGCCCGAAGACGCGATGATCTTGGCGTGCGGCGGGGTGCCGAGCTTGAGGTCGTACCGATCGAGTTCCAGTCCCGCCGCACCGCCCTGCGCGAGGCCGAAATCGCCGATGATCTCGCCCTCGATCCCCTCCGTGATCCAAGACACGGTGCGATGATAGCTGTCCGGCATGCGGCGGAACGGCTTGCCGCTCTCGAACCCCTCGCCGATGAAGCCAACGCCGAGTGTCTTCTGGGGCGGGCGGCCGCGATTGCGCCACAGGCCGCTCTTGTCGCCGGTCGTCTGGAGGTAGTGCTCGCCGGGGCGCGCCGCCCAGGCACGCATGCCGGAGTCGAGCTTGCGAACCTCCATGATCCACGGCTCATCGTCACGGTAGGCGACGTTCCAGTAGTAGCCGTTGCCGCCCATGTAGATGAACCGGCCGCCCTCGGCGATGAAGTCCTCGGTGGCGTCGAGGATGCGCTCGGAGACATATTCGGGATGCGTGCCCGAGAGGACGCAGCGGTACGGCTTCAGGGCCGCGAGCCCCTCCAGGTGCACGTCCTGTTCGGTCAGAACCTCGTAGTCGAAGCCGGACTGGTCGAGCCAGGCGATGACGGAGAGGTCCGCCGGAAACTGCCACGTCGTGCCCATGCTCGACATGCGGTATTTGGGCCGCATGTTCAGGATCGGCCGGCGGAAGGAGCTGAAGCAGACGCCAGCCCCGTCCTCGTAGCTGTCGTAGGTCGAGAGCCCGAAATCCGGGTTCTTGTACATCTCGATGTCGATCTCGTCGACGATCGGTGGTTGGCCGGTCATCGGCTGGATGATCTGCGCGTCGAAGCTCAGATGCTCGTTGGCGTAGGCGAGATAGCTGCCCGTCGGGATCAGGAAGGCAACCGGCGCCTTCGGTACCTTGGCGCGCACGAAGAACACGACGTATTCCTCGGCGAGTCCCCGGCCAGGACCCGCCCGCAGGCGGATCGCGTAGGCGCCGCTCTTCAAGTTGTCGGGCAGCGTCAGTGTCCGCGTCACGCCCCAGTTGCTGTCGATCATGGTGTCGACGTGGAACTCGACGCCGCCATACTCCTCTGGAGCGAGGCGGAAGCAGTCGTTGCGGCCGTTCCAATTGTAGCCGGTCTGGGCGCGGACCGGTCGGTTGTAGCCGACCGCGTCGAGGCCGTGCGGGCCGGTGTCGATCACCGTGTCGCCGATGCCGCGCTCGGTGTAGCCGGCGGTCGTGTCCCAGAAGGCGAGGAGACCATCGGCGGGGCGCTGCCCGGCCTGGAGGGCGGCCATCTCGCCACGGCTCAAAGCCCGTCCGTACAGTCCGGGGCGGTCGAGCTTGCCGCAGAAGCACTGACCGACGAAATGGCCGCGCGCCTCGTGCCAGTCCTGCGCGCCGGCGATCAGGAAGGGGGTCTGCGGATCGTGCCGGGGGCGGAACCGGAGGGTCTCGGCGACGTGGGAGCGGTAGTCCATCGGCACGACCTTGCCGAGGAGGGAGTTGTAGCGGTTGACGACGGGCTCCTGGAAGATCTCGGCACGGCCCGTGCGGGCATCGTAGGAGACGGCGACGAAGTACCAAATGCGTGCGACGAGGGGCGCCTCGGCGGCGACGTAGTCGACCTCGCTACCATCACCGACCCAGAACTCGAGGAAGCCCTTGCGGTTGATGCCGAAGCCGAAGCCCTTGTTCGAGCGGATGTCCCACCGTCCGACAAGGGACTGGCGCAGACCCACCGTCGGCAGCGTCGACCAGAGATACGTAAAGACCGTGAAGCTGCCCTCCGGCGCGAGGCGTTGGTCCGGATCGGCGACGCGCAGGAAGGAGCCGACCTGCGTGTACTGCTTCCAGACCTTCCAGAGCCCGTTCGCTTCGCAGGCGATTTCCTCCTCGATATAGCCCGGCCCCGAGGGATGGGCGTCGCCGTGAACGAGGCGCACGAGCTGGGCTTCCGCCGTATCCGTACCGTCGGCGTTGACGTGAACATCGATGCGCTCGCCGGGCTTGGCAGAAATGCGATCCGTGTAGCCGAACAGCTTGACTTGAGACATCGGGCTTTCCTGTCGCGGATTATGGGGAACCCAGTCCTAGGACTCGAGCAGATCTTGCACGCGGCGCAGGAACACGGCGTGGTAAGCCTCGGTCTCGGTGGCGTAGGTTTTCTCTTCGACGAGGCGGGGAGCGACGCCGCGGTGGCCGGACAGGGCCACGATCCGATAGGCCTTGAACGGCTCGATCACGGTGATCGCGTACTTGTCGACCTGCGGCTGGCGCCGGAAGTACATGAGCAGGCGCTCGAGCGGCTCACTGTGCTGTCCGAGCGGATTGCGCTGGTGCTCTTCGATCAGCCGCTCGGAGACGATTGTCTTCAAGTAATCACGCTGCATCTTGTCGAAGCGACGTGCGTAGATGAGATCCTTGTCCTCGGTCTCGGTGGCCTCTTCCGGAAGCATCTCTCCGCCTTTCTCCGCTCGCGAAGAGCGGTTTTCACTCTTCTTCTTGTTCCGCCAGGCGCGGAACTGCTGCTTGATCCCGAAGAGTCCATTCTTGAGGAACAGCACCACACCCAGCATGATCAGGCCGATGACGATCAGGCGGATCGGCCCGAGGGACAGGAAGACCTTGTCGATCAGGATGACGATGAAGGTGCCCGCGACCGCCCCTTCCGAGCGGCCGATGCCGCCGATCACCAGCATGGCGAGGCCAAGCAGCACCGCGTCGAAGGAGAACAGCGAGGGCGAGGCGCCTCGAAAGTAGGAGGCGTAGAAGCCGCCAATCAGCCCGAGTGCCACCGAGGACAGGATGAAGACCTGGATGCGCGCGGCCCGGTAGTCGATCCCGACGGCCTGGGCGAAGGCCTCCCGCTTCTCCGGCGCCATCCGCAGGATGCGGCCGAGGCGCTTGCCGTGGACGAACCGGAACAGCGCGAGAGCCGCGAGCATCAGGGCGAAGGCCCCGTAGTAACCGGTGGCGAGTTCTCCGAAGGGGGAGAGCCCCGTCGGGATGAAGGAATCCGCCCCGTAAAGGCCGCCGGTCGCCGAGCCGAAGGTGCGCGACTGCACCACGTAGACCCGGCACAGCTCGTTCAGGCCGAGCGTCAGCAGCGCGTAGTAGAAGCCGTCGAGGCGGGTCGCGGGCAGGGCGATCACCACCCCGAAGACGAGGCCGATGCCGGCGCCGACAAAGGGCAGCGTCCACCAGGGCCAGCCATAGAAGACCGACATCGCCGCCGCGCCGTAGGCCGCCGCGCCGACGACCGCCATCGTCGCCAGCGAGAAGATGCCGGCGGTGCCGATAATCAGCGTCCAGCAGAGGTTGATCGCCGCGTAGATCAGGAACACCGTGCCGGCACTGATCAGCGTCGATTGCAGGTCGCCGGGAACGACCAACGGCGCGAGCAGGATGGCGAGGAAGCTGAGCGCCCAGTAGATCGGGCGGCGGTCGAGGATCGTCTTCTCGCGCCGGAGGATCTTCGGGTTGTACTCGCCGCGGATGTCGAGCACGCGTCGCCTGGTCGGCCAGTAGCGAAGGCGGTTCCAGGTCCGCTCGCCATGGCCCTGCGCTTTCCAAAAGTAGCGCAGGCGCCCGACCTTGTGCATCTTTACATGGGAGGCACGCTTGGCGCGCCAGACCTCACCCGGATCCCGCCAGGGATCGCTCGCCGCTTCCGCAGGCTCCGCGTCGCCCCGCCAGGGAGTGAGCGGGTTCTTCCAGACTTCGCCCATGGTCATGCCTCCCGCGCCTTGTCGAGGATGCCCGCGATTCCGCGGGGGCGGACCAGCAGAACGAGGATGATGAGGAGGAACTGTGTGATCAGGACGTATTGTCCGCCGAGCAGGGCCGAGGTCAGCGCCTCGTTGACACCGAGAAGGATCGCGGCGGCGATTGCCCCGCCAACGCTACCGAGGCCGCCCAGCAGCGCCACGCTCAAGCCCTTGATGAGCGGCGTGAGGCCGCTGAATGGGCTGATGAAGTAGGTCTGCGACAGGAGCACCGAGGCCAGTCCGGCCAGCCCTCCCGTCAGCGCCATCACGTAGAAGCCGGTGCGCCGGACGCCGATGCCGACGAGGGAGGCGGCGTGCGGGTTCATCATCATGGCGCGAATTTCGAGGCCGCGCCGGCTCGATCGCATCCAGCGGAGCGCCAGCGCCAGCATCACGACCGAGGTCACCATGGCGCCGCCCTTGTCGGCTGTGACGACGACGTTGCCGAGCGGCAGCTCCCAATCCCCGAACAGGGGCGGCAAGTTCTTGGCGCGCGGGCCGAAGACCTGGAGCAGGAGCTGCGTGCCGATCAGGCTCAGCGCCAGGCTCGCGATCAGCCCGCGAACGGTGAAGTTCGGCTTGTCGTGGATCGGGATGAAGGCGATCGCACAGACGATCAGGCCGCAAACGGCGCCGGTAAGGATGCCGGCGAGGATGACCACGGGGCCGACGACGAGCGTCATGTCGGCGAGAGCATCGAGCGCCTGCAACTGTTCGGCGACGAGCCACGCGCCGTAGCCGGCCGCCGCGAAAGTGACGCCGTAGGCCATGTTGACGAGGCCGAGACTCGACCACGTGATGGAGAGGCCGATGGCCAGCGTGCCGTAGACGCAAGCCAGCGTGACGGCCGAGACGATGACGAACCCGATATCCACGGTGACCTCACAGCTCGCGCTTGGTCTGCGATGCGAGCGAGGTCGAGGCCTCGCCCTTGAGTTGGCCGACATGCATGCCGAGGATGCGGTCGACCCGACCTTCGAGGAGCGCCACGTTCTGCTCGGCGATGACCATGGCCGAGCGGCCGAGCTCCAGCCCCATCAGCGCATCCATCACGCCCTTGCCGATCTTCGGGGCGAGGCCGAGGGAGGGCTCGTCGACGAGGAACAGCGAGGCGTCGGCCATCAGCCCGCGCCCGAGGGAGACCATGCGCCGCTCGCCGCCCGAGAGGCGTCCGACCGGCGTGCCCATCAGCTTGCGCAGCGGCGGGAAGATCGCCAGCACCCGCTCCTTGCGCGGGCCCCGCTCCCGCCAGGAGCGCGGCGTGAAGGCACCGCTGTCGAGATGTTCCTCGACGGTGAGACCGTGGAAGATCTCATCGCCCTGCGGCATCAGGGCGAGGCCCTGACGTACGACGTGATGGGTGTAGCGGCCCGGTCCCTGGCTGCGCGAACCGCCGACCTCGCGGCCGTTGAGGCGGATCGACCCCCGCTGCCAGCCGGTCAAGCCGGCGATGGCCAGGAACAACGTCGACTTGCCGTGGCCGTTGAGGCCGACGATGCCGAGGCGCTCGCCGGGCCGCACGATCAGGTCGAGATCGTGGATCACTCGCATCGGGCCGTAGCCGGCCGAGAGGCCGCGGATCGCGAGGATGGATCCGTCGGTTTCGGGTTCGGGGGGACGTCGTCGTGCCAGGAAGCCGATCATGTCAGCTCGCCCTCCTCAACCTGCTCGAAATATGCGGCGTGGACGCGGGGATCGGCCAACACCGTCGACAGACTCCCCTCGACGACCTTTTCGCCCGCATCCATCACCATGACGCGATCGGCGATGGTCTCGAGGAGCTCGATCCGGTGCTCCACGATTACGATCGACATGCCCATCTCCTTCGAGAGGAGGCGGATCAGGTGGTCGAGCTCGTCGACTTCGGCGTTGATGAGTCCCGCCGCCGGCTCGTCGAGCAGCAGCAGCTTGGGCCGGCGCATAAGCAGGCAGGCGAGAAGCAGCTTGCGCCGGTTCAATGTCTCCAGCCGGCTCGCCGGCATGGCTTCGTCCACGCCGAGATGGACGAGTTCCAGGCCCCATTCGGCGTGGTGGCGGGTCAGGTAGGGCGTATAGGCTTGCCGGGCGCCCTTCAGGACTTCGCCGACCGTGAGATCCTCGGGCACGACGGGGGTCTGGTAGGTGCGGCCGATGCCGATCCGCGCCCGCTCGTAGAGTTTCAGCCCGGTGATGTCGCGCCCCTCGAAGGTGACGCGCCCGCGCTTGGGTGCGGTGCGCCCGCTTAGCACCTCGAACAGGCTGGTCTTGCCCGCCCCGTTCGGGCCGATGATGCCGAGCACCTCGCCCGGTGCGACGGAGAGCGAGATGCCTTTCAGGATCTCCCGCCCGCCAAGGTCGAGAGCGATGTCCGTGCAGGCGAAGAGCGCTGCGCCGACATCGATCCCTGCGGAGCCGCTGCCTGCGATATCCATGACTTCAGCCCTCATGTCCGGGTCTCAAGCCCAAGGCACTGTCTTGTATTCGGTCTCCTTGAGCGCGAAGGGATAGATGATCTTGCTCTCCCGGCTCTGGACCTGGAAATAGAGCTGGCTCATGCCCTTCTCGATGTCCTGCGTCCCGACCGGGTACTGCACCGCCTCCTGGCGCTTGTTGCCCATAAGCGACCAGCCGCAGACGCCCCGAAACGCGCCTTCGCGCAGTGCCGTGCAGTTCGCCTTGAAGTCTTCCGGCTTGCCGGTCTTCTCCCAGACGTCCTTCATCATGTGGACAATGTCGTAGCCGGCGCCGGTGTAGCACAGGCCCATGACCTTGCCGGGGAAGCGCTTCTTGTACTTCTCGCGGAACGCCTTGCCCTTCTCGTCGGCATAGACGCCGAGCACGGTGCTCCAGACGAAACCTTCCGCGGCACGCCCGGCGAGTTCGAGGAACTCCGGTTGCGAGGGGCCGTACTGGAGATAGACGAGGCTGTCCTTCAGAGGATTGGAGCGGAACTGCTTGACGAAGGCGGCGTACTCGGCGGCGACCCAGTGGTCGATCATCACGGTACCGGCGCCGACCTCCTTGATCTTCTGGATGACCGGCCCCCAATCCTGGACGGGGTACTGGATGTCGGTGACCGCGGCGAGTTCGAAGCGGCTCTTCTTGAGTGCCTCCTGACACGAGCGCGAGATCGTTTGATTGTAGGCGATCTGCTCTTGGACGATGTGGACCTTGTTGTTCTTCGGCTTCCAGGCGCCGCTCTTCTCGAGATCCTGGAGAAAGATCGGGAAGGTTTCGCCGTAATAGACCTCAGACGGGTCCATCTGGAAGATATGGCCGTACTTGTCAGGGTGCGCCGCCGTGAGATCGGTGGCGGCGCGCTGGGTGTTGCCGTTCACGTAGGGACAGCCATACGCCACCGAGGCGTCCATGGCCGGGATGGGGACGAACAGGAACGGCGAGGAGATGGCGTGGACCTTCTGGTCCACGAGGCTGCGGATCGCCGCTTGGCAGCTCTCGGCGTTGAGAAGATCGACATCGACGACCTTGAACTGGAGCGGCCGGCCGAGGATGCCGCCGGCCGCGTTGATCTCCTCCATCGCCAGCGTCGAGCCGTTGAAGTGATCCTGATGGTCGGCGACGCCCGCGGCCGCGGTCTGCGAGATCGTCAGCCCGAGGACGATCGGCTCACCGGACGGCTTGGCGATGGCGGGAGCCGGGATGACGGCGGAGGCGAGACCCGCCCCGCCCGCGGCAAGCGCGGCGCCTGCCGCCAAGCCCTGCACCACCTGTCTGCGGTCGACGGTACGATCCTTCATCGAAAACCTCCGGAAATATCCAGCGCGTCGCCGGAAAAAGGGTGCTGTCTTCGGGCGTTGTTCGCCGCGAAAACCCGCTCCTGATTTACACATGGGATAATCTTTATGGCTACGTGTCAATTCCTGTCAGGAAAAATTTTTTGGCGAGAATAATTAGGCAAATTGCCCAAATCGGCGCCGCCTTCAGGTCCGGCGCACGGACGCCAGTCTCGGCACTAATATGCTGTTATAAAAGGTGATTTCTGAGAGGCGACGATGCCAATCTCCTGCAGCGGTTGAACGCGTGCTTCGTAGTTAAGCTGGACGTTCGCCGCCATGTGATATAATCAAATTGATTACTCGCTGGCGAATCGCCTTCTAACGAGGCGTAGGCCGGACTCGGGAACCGATTCCGGATCAACGGTCGCCCGATCGCCGCATCCGGACTATGCAAGTTCCGAGAGGCGCGGTTGGACGAAGCTTCGCAGCAAGGGAGGTGCGGGACGATGCGCGTGGTGGTGGCCGACGATCATTGGATCGTGCGGGAGACCCTGAAGCAGGTCCTGCGCAGCGTGCAGGGCGACATCGAGGTGATCGAGGCGGCCACGTTCACCGAGGTCGAGACACATTTGCGCGCCCGCGACGACATCGGCCTCCTCCTGATCGACCTCGTCATGCCAGGCATACGCGGGGACGGCGAGATCGAGCACCTGCGGCGGCGCCATCCCGACGTGCCGATCGTCGTCATCTCGGTGCATGAGGACCGTGAGCGGATCATGCGGGCGATCCAGCTCGGCGCCGTCGGCTACATTCCGAAATCCGCCAAGCCGGAGGAGATCGTGACGGCGCTCTCTCTCGTCCTGTCGGGACAGGTTTCGTTTCCGCGCCGCATCCTGGAGGGCGGACCGATGCAGCCCGCCTCCGGAGAGGCTCCGGCAATGGAGAAAGCCGCCCTCACCCGGCGCGAGGTCGAGGTCGTCGCGCTCCTCGGCCGCGGACGCTCGATCGCGCGCATCGCCGGCGACCTCGGGCTCAGCCCGCACACGGTCCGCGTCCACGTCACGCGCATCATGAAGAAGCTGGGTGTCGAGGATCGCTCGGCGCTGATGCATTATGCGGTGACGCAGCTGCGAAACGGTGGAATCCGCTCACCGGATGGCGGGGTCCCGTGAGCGATGCCCCTGCCCCGGCTCCATTGTCGCCGATCGACCTCAATACGATTTGGGGGGCGCTGCAGGGCGCTCATTTCGGCCTTGCGGTGTTCGCGCGTGACGGGCGGCTGATTGCCGCCAATGGACGGCTCAAGGCCATGTTCGATCGGGTGTCGAAAACCCTCTCACCGGGAGAGACACTCGGCGCATTTCTGTCGGCGCTCGCTCGAACCCACGAGGCTGTAGTCGAGACCAAGCCTCGGGATTGGGCCGCGGACCTCGCTGCCGCAGTCTGGCGCGAGGAGGCTCGAGAGGTGCCGATGGCCGACGGACGCGTCCTGGAGTTCCTGCCAAGCCGGGATGAGGTCGGGCGGCTCGTCCTGTCGGTGCAGGACATTACCCGCCTGAAGCGCGGCGAGCGCGCCTTGCAGGCCGCCAGGGACCTTGCGGAGACCGCCAACCTGACGAAGTCGCGCTTCCTGCGCGCCGCCAACCACGATCTGCGTCAGCCGCTCGCGACCCTCAAGATCCTGATCTACACGTGTCTGTCGCTGAGCGACGAGGCGGCGCGCCGCGAAGCGCTGCACGCCATGGACGTGTCGGTGGAGGTCATGGAGGATCTCATCCGCGCGCTCCTGCATATCGGTCAGCTCGATGCCGGCAACATCGTGCCGCGCAAGGCCACCTTCCCCGCCTCCGCCCTGCTGGACCGCCTGCGCATCCAGTTCGAGCCGCTCGCCCGGGAGAAGGGCCTGATCCTCGACGTGCTGCCCTGTGCGCTCCCCATCGTCACCGACAAGGCCCTCCTTGAGCGTGTGCTTGCCAACCTCGTCGCGAACGCGATCACCTACACGCCTGTCGGCCGCGTAACCGTCGCTTGTGTGAGCGAGGGGACCCATTGCCGGATCGAAGTCCGCGACACCGGCCCAGGCATCGCGCCGGACGAACAGGAGCGCATCTTCGAGGAGTTCTACCGGATCGGGCGGGCGGAAGACGGTCAGCGCAAGCGGCTCGGCCTTGGGCTCAGCATCGCCAAGCGCATCAGTGAGCTGGCCGGCCACCCCATCCTGCTGGAGAGCCGGCTCGGGGAAGGCTCGACCTTCTCGATCCAGGTGCCGCTCGGCGACGTCTGGCAGAGCGAGGTAGCGGAGACCGAGATCAGCGAGATGCTGGCCGGGCAGTTCGCCGGCCTGCCCGTGCTCGTCATCGAGGACGACGCGGATCTGCGCCGCGTACTGACCGGGCTGCTCCAGCGCTGGGGCATGGAGGTGACCGCCTGCGCCCGCCTTGCCGAGGTCGAGGCGGCGATCGTAAGCGGGGCGCTGGAGCCGCTCCTTGTCCTCTCGGACTACCGGCTGTCGGGACATGAGCGCGGCACCGAGGTCTGCACCCGGCTGCGCGCCCATCTCGGGGCGGACCTGCCCTGCGTGATCGTGACGGCCGACGCCGACGCGGAGAGCCACGCCCGAATCCGAGACCTCGGCTTCCCGGTCCTGACGAAGCCGATCAGCCCGCCGCGCCTGCGGGTCCTCATGCACCGTCTCCTGTACGAGACCACCGATTCGCTCTCGGCGGAGCCGCTATCCAACCAAGGAGGCGAGCGATGAGCGCGTCCGCTCCGATCCCCATCGGCAGCCTGGTGCCGCTCACCGGCGCCTCATCCGCCGACGGTATCGAGTTTCGCAACGGGCTGATCCTGGCCAGCGAGGAGATCAACGCCGCCGGCGGCATCCTTGGCCGCCCGGTCGCCCCGGTCTTCGTCGACACGGGTCGCCAGAACGCCGAGGCGGTTATGGCCGGCGCGCAAGTGCTGATCCACCTTCACCGCGTCCACGCGATCATCTGCGGATACAACATCGGCCCACAGAACTCGGAATACGAACCGATCGCCGATGCCGGCATCCTTTACATTCACCACAACACTCTGCTGCAGCACCACGACACCGTCACCTCGAACCCGGAACGGTATTTCGGTTGCTTCATGAGCGATCCAGCCGAGTACTGGTACGGACAAGGCTTCATCAAATTTATCTCCTGGCTGAGAGAGACCGGCCAGTGGCGTCCTGCAAGCAACCGCATCGCCATCATCTCGGGCTCGGCGCCCTACAGCATCGTCATCGCCAACGCGATGGCGGCCGCGGCCCCCCAGTTCGGCTGGGAGATCTGCTGTGGTCCGAAAGTCGTGCGCACGCCGCGCACCGACTGGTCGCAGGCCCTCTCCCTGCTCCGGGACAGCCGTCCCGACGTGATCGCCAACACCCATTTCTTCGCCGGCGATCTCGCGGCCTTCCACCAGCAGTTCATGCGTGCCCCGATCCCGGCCCTCGTCTATCTTCAGTATGGCGCCATGCACGAGGCGTTCACGGCCGCGACCGGCCGCTCGGCCGAAGGGATCATCGTCGGCACGGTCGTCGGCCTGCTGCCCGACGCGATGGGCAACGCCTTCGCGCAACGCTATCGGGCGCGCTTCGGTGCCAGCTCGACGCCGAGCGTCGGCGCGCAGACCTATGTCGCTCTGCACCATTACGCGATCGCCGCGGCGCTCGAAGGAGGGACGGCTCCTCCCGGTCATTTCGAGCAGAACCGGCGCGTGGCCGCGCGCCTCCGGCGCACGATCTATCGGAGCGTCGTCGGCACGATCCGATACGATGTCGCGACCCAATCCGCCATTCCGTATCCGAACGTCGTCAGCGATCCATCACTTGGAATGCCGCATCTCTTCTTCCAAATTCAGGACCACACCGCTGATCAGGTCTTGATCGCTCCTGACCCTTATCGAACCGGAGCATTTCGGCTTCCAAGCTGGATGTCGTAGCGCGTCGGTACGTAACAAGCATACTTAGCACCGCTAGACGCCTGACCTGACCGGCTGGCTTTGGACCGGTCTGATTGAGAGGATCAGCCCGGACCGAAGGAGTCGGGCATGCGGCGAGGTCAGAAGACGAGCGCGGAGCAGGTTGTGCTCAGCTGCGCCAGATCGAGGTGCAGACAGCCCAGGGCAAGAGCTTGGCGCTGGCTCAGCTAAGGAGGCGGAGTTCTCCGAGCAGAGCTATGACCGCTGGCGCAAGGAATACGGCGGCCTCCAGGTCGACCAAGCCAGGAAGATGAAGGATCTTGAGCGCGAGAACGCGCGGCTGCGGCGGCTCGTGGCCGATCTGTCCCTAGAGAAGCAGATGCTGGCAGACGTCGCCGCGGGAAACTTGGAGCCCCCGAGCGACGCCGGCAGGCGGTTGCGGGCATCACGGACACCGCGGCAATCTTGAAGTCCGTCGCCTGGGCCACGCTCATGGCGTCCAGCTCGCCTTAGGTCCTGGTCGGAGATGTCGGTGAGCATGGCCCGCCCCTCGTTGGCGCTTACGGTGGCACAGCCGTTCCGGAGGGTCCCGGATGTTCTGTCTTTGTACTCGCGCGGCATCGCCGGGAGGCGCTCTTTCGAGGCGCCCCCGGGCGATATCGGGCAGCAATTACAGAAGATTAGGATGGTGCCGGTTGCGGGACTTGAACTCGCGACCTACCGCTTACAAGGCGGTTGCTCTACCAACTGAGCTAAACCGGCGAAACCGCGAATCCGCTAACAGCCGGCGCAGCCCCGCGCAAGCCGTCGCTCGGGGCGAAGGGTCCGGAGCCGCCGCGCGGCCCCGCGTATCATGGTCAAGCTTAGATCAGTTGCGCGCAAGTCCTTCCGGCAAGATGTGCTTGCGCCGCGAGAAACATCCGGAAACATTCCCCGTCTTCACGGCTTCATCATGACCGGGCCGATGAAGAAAGTCTGAATAGCGGTTTCAGACGGGGTTAAATCGCACCCCGATAGCAGCCTCCCCTCGAAGAACAGCCGACGCACGGGCCCGACGGGCCGGCCGGCAGGCCGAGCCGTCCCATCGCCGCCGGAAACGGCCGCGGCCCGGTGGTGAGGAGAGATGACGAGGGATCGCGACGGACGCACGGACGCACCGTGCCCACCCCCGGCCGGGCGGCCCCGGCGACCGGACGGCCGCGGCCTCGAAGCGGCCGCGCGCCGACGCATCGGCCGCGCGTTGCGCGCGCTCTATGGCGGCCTCCTCGACGAGCCCCTGCCCGAGCGCTTCACCGCGCTGATCGCGGCCTTGCCCGCCGCCCCGACGAGCAAGGAGGGCTCATGATGACCCAGCCGCTCACCCCCGCCGCCGGCCTCGTCGATGCGGAGATGCGCGAGCTCCTGCTCGCCGCGATTCCCGCGCTGCGCGCCTTCGCCTTCTCCCTGACCTACGACCTCGACCGCAGCGACGACCTCGTGCAGGACACGCTGGTGCGGGCCTGGACCAAGGCGGACAGCTTCCGCCGGGGCACGAACCTCACCGCCTGGCTGTTCACGATCCTGCGCAACCTGTTCTATTCCGAGCAGCGCAAGCGCAAGCGCGAGATCGAGGATGCCGACGGCGCCCATGCCGCGCGGCTGTCGAGCCTGCCAGAGCAGGAGATCCGGGTGGAGATGGGCGAGTTCCGCGCGGCCCTCGATCGCCTGCCCTACAGCCAGCGCGAGGCGCTGATCCTGGTGGGCGCCCAGAACTTCACCTACGAGGAGGCCGCCGCGATCTGCGGCGTGGCCGTGGGCACGGTGAAGAGCCGGGTCAGCCGGGCGCGGGGGCGCCTGATCGAGGCGCTCGGCATGCAGGGCACGGACGATATCGGCGCCGATGGCCTGACCCGGGCCGCCCTCGGCGGCGCGCCCTGAGCCGGGCTCAGCCGAAGAGGGCCGTGAGGAGGTAGGTGCCCGCCGCGATCAGCGCCGCGGCCGGCAGGGTCAGCACCCAGGCGACGACGATGTTGCTGGCCACGCCCCAGCGCACGGCGGAGGTGCGCCGGGCGGCGCCGACCCCGACGATGGCGCCGGTGATGGTGTGGGTGGTGGAGACCGGGATGCCGAGCCCCGTGGCCATGAACAGGGTCAGGGCGCCCCCGGTCTCGGCGCAGAAGCCCTGCATCGGGTTCAACCGGGTGATCTTCGAGCCCATGGTGTGGACGATGCGCCAGCCCCCCATCAGGGTGCCGAGGGCCATGGCCGCCTGGCAGGCGAGCACGACCCAGAGCGGCACGTGGAAGCCCTCGCCGAGATGGCCCTGCGAGTAGAGCAGCACCGCGATGATGCCCATGGTCTTCTGGGCGTCGTTGCCGCCATGGCCGAGGGAATAGAGCGAGGCCGAGGCGAATTGCAGGACGCGGAAGGTCGAATCGACCGCGAACGGCGTCTGCCGGACGAAGATCCAGGAGACCGCGAGAACCAGGAGCAGGGCCAGGACGAAGCCGACGAGGGGGGAGAGCACGATCGCGGCGGCCGTCTTGGTCAGGCCGCCCCAGACCACCGCCCCGAGGCCGCCCTTGGCGATGCCCGCGCCGACGAGGCCGCCGATCAGGGCGTGGGAGGAGCTCGAGGGGATGCCGAGCACCCAGGTGATCACGTTCCAGGCGATCGCCCCCATCAGCGCGCTGAAGATCAGCCGCGGATCGACGATCGCGGCATCGACGATGCCGGTGCCGAGCGTCTGGGCCACGTGCAGCCCGAAGAACAGGAACGCGATGAAGTTGAAGAAGGCCGCCCAGAGCACGGCGTATTGCGGCCGCAGCACCCGCGTCGAGACGATGGTGGCGATGGAATTGGCCGCGTCGTGCAGCCCGTTCAGGAAGTCGAACAGGAGGGCGATGCCGATCAGCCCGATCAGCCAGGGCAGGGCGAGCTGGACGCTTTGCACGGGCCGCCCTCACACGTTCTCGATGACGATGCCGCTGATCTCGTTGGCGACGTCCTCGAAGCGGTCCACCGTCTTCTCCAGGTGGTCGTAGATCTCGCGGCCGATCATGTAGGCCATCGGGTCGGCGCCCCCCTTGGCCCTGTAGAGGGCGCGCAGGCCCTCCTCGTGCAATTCGTCCGAGCGGCCCTCGACCCGGGTGATCGCCTCCGTGATCTCCTGGAGACGGCCGGCATTGCTGCCGATCGCGCTGAGCAGCGGCACGGCCTGGGCCGTCAGCTTGGCCGCCTCCACCACCGTGCCGCCCATCTCCCGCATCAGCGGCTCGAAGGCGTGCTGCTCGTAGAGGGTGATGGTCTTCACGGTCTTGTGCATCTGGTCGATGGCATCGTCCATCGACTGGATCAGGTCCTTGATGTCGCCGCGGTCGAAGGGGGTGATGAAGCTGCGGCGCACGGCGAGCAGCACCTCCGCCGTGATGGTGTCCGCCTCCTCCTCCCGGGCGACGATGGTGCCGCAATGCTCGGCCACCCCCTCGCCGCCGGCGAGCAGGGCTTCCAACGCCTCGGCGCCCGAGACCAGGGTGCGCGAATGACGCTCGAACAGCACGAAGAAGCGGTCCTCCCGCGGCATCAGCGCACGAAACCAGCCGAGCATCGGACCTCGCGGAAGAAAAGCCGCCGCCGCAGGAAGCGGAGCCGGCGCAACATCGCACACTTAGTCGGCATATCGCCGCGTCAAGAGCATGCGTTTCCGGAATGCGCGCGACGCGGTCAGAGCTCCGGCCCGTAACCGGCCAGGAAGACCCGGACCGCCTCCCCCACCCGCTGCTCCATCTCCGCCCGGGTCGGCGGCCCGCCGGCCGCGAAGAGCAGGCGCGTCAGCAGGCCGGCCTGGCAGAGATGCAGGAAATGCTTGGCGGCGAGCTCGGTGTCGGCCTTGCGCAGGCGCCCCGCGGCGACCTGACGGTCGAGATAGTCGGTGAGCCGGCCGATGCCGCAGGCGGGTCCCGCCTCGTAGAAGGCCTGCCCGAAGCGGGGAAATTTTTCCGTCGCCCCGATCACCATGCGCACGAGGGAGATGTGCTGCGGCTTGGCGAGCTCGGAGAGATAGGTCTCGGCGAGCTGGGTCAGGGCCCCGCGCACGTCGGGATCCTCCGGGTCGAGCTTGAACAGGGCCTCGGCGAGGCCGCGCTTCTGCTCGAGGGTCAGGGCCTCGAACAGGTCCTCCTTGCTCGCGAAATAGACGTAGAGGGTGCCCTTGGAGACGCCGGCGGCCCGGGCGATCTCGCCCATGCTGGCCCCGTCGAAGCCGAAGGCCATGAAGACCTGGCGGGCGCCTTCCAGGATCTGGCGGCGCTTGTCGCTCTCGGCGGCGGCGCGGGCCGCGCCGTCTCCCTGGATCGCCGCTTGTACGGACATGACGCGAAGTTCCATTGACCGAACCGTTCAGTCAGATTAGATAGGCCGTCAGCCACCTGCGGGTCAAGCCGCATCGCTCATTGACCGAACGGTTCGGTCAGAGAGGGTTCCGGAGCCAGACATGTCCCTTCGCGAGGACGAGACGCGGCGCGACGAGCCGGTCATCGAGAGCCGCGGCGAGGCCGAGCCGGGCAGGGCGCCTCTGCCCGCGCCGGTCCCCAACGCCGCCCCGGAGACCGCACGCACCCCGCCGCGGCCGGCGCCCGCGAAGCGCTCCCGCCGGAAGCTGGTCCTGACGGCCCTGCTCGCGGCGGCGCTCGCCGGCGGCGGCTACGAGGGTTGGCAGTGGTGGACGGTCGGGCGCTTCTTCGTCGCGACGGACGACGCCTATGTCCAGGCCGACATCTCGGTCCTGGCCGCCAAGATCTCCGGCTACCTCCAGGCGGTGCCCGTCGTGAACGGGCAATCCGTGAAGCAGGGCGACGTGATCGCCCGGCTCGACGACGGCGATTACCGCCTGGCCCTGCAGGCGGCGCAGGACAAGCTCGCCACGCAGGAGAGCACGATCGCGCGCATCGGCCGCCAGGCCGAGGCGGCGCAGGCCCAGGTCGGCCAGAGCGCGGCCCAGGTCGAGGCGGCCAGGGCCGATGCCGTGCGCGCCGCCGCCGACTATGTCCGCGCCACGCAGATCCAGGCCGACTACGTCGCCAAGTCCCGCATCGACCAGGCCAAGGCCGACCGCGACCGCACGGAGGCCGCGCTGAAGGGGGCGGAGGCCGCCCTCGTCGCGGCGAAGGCCAATGTCGACGTGCTGCAGGCCCAGAAGCGGGAGGCGGAGAACCTCGCCGCGGAGCTGCGCACCGCGGCCGACCGGGCCCGGCGCGACCTCGACTTCACCGTGATCCGCGCGCCGTTCGACGGGGTCGTCGGCAACAAGGCGGTGGAGGCCGGGGCCTATGTCGCCCCGGGCTCGCGCATCGCCGCCCTGGTGCCGCTCCAGAGCGTGCGGGTGGACGCGAACTTCAAGGAGACGCAGGTTGAGCGGGTGCGCCCGGGCCAGCCCGTGCACATCCATGTCGACGCCTATCCCGACCGGGACATCGTCGGCACCGTGGAATTCCTGTCGCCGGCCTCGGGCTCGGTCTTCTCCCTGCTGCCGCCGGACAACGCGACCGGCAACTTCACCAAGATCGTGCAGCGCCTGCCCGTGCGGGTGCATGTGCCCGACGACGTCGCCCGCGAGGGCCTGCTGCGCCCGGGCCTCTCGGTGGTGGTGCGCGTCGATACCCGCGAGGGCGCGCAGGCCCCGCTGCTGCGCACCGCCCACGCGGGTCCGCGGGACTGACCGCCATGGCCGCCACGGCCGCCCTCGCCCCGAGCGCCGGAGCCCCTCCGGCCGCGCGCCCGGCCGAGCCGCCCCTCGACCGCCGCCGCATGGTGGCGTTCCTGTGCATGGTCTTCGGGATGTTCATGGCGATCCTGGACATCCAGATCGTCTCGGCCTCGCTCAACGAGATCCAGGCCGGCCTCTCGGCCTCCGGCGACGAGATCCCCTGGGTGCAGACGAGCTACCTCATCGCCGAGGTCATCTCGATCCCGCTCTCGGGCACGCTCTCCCGGGTGCTCTCGACCCGCTGGATGTTCGCGATCTCGGCGGGCGGGTTCACCCTGATGAGCCTGATGTGCGCCACCTCCTCGACCATCGACCAGATGATCGTGTGGCGGGCGCTCCAGGGCTTCATCGGCGGCGGCATGATCCCGACCGTGTTCGCCTCCGCCTTCACGATCTTCCCGCCCTCCAAGCGCCCCATCGTCTCGCCGATGATCGGCCTCGTGGCGACGCTCGCCCCCACCATCGGCCCCACGGTCGGCGGCTACCTCACCGACCTGTTCTCCTGGCACTGGCTGTTCCTCATCAACGTGGTGCCCGGCCTCTTCGTCACGGTCGCGACCATCCTGCTCGTCGATTTCGACAAGCCGAACCTGAAGCTCCTCGACCATTTCGACTGGGCGGGCCTCGCCTTCATGGCGGGCTTCCTCGGCTGCCTCGAATACGTGCTGGAGGAAGGGCCGAACCACGACTGGCTGCAGGACGAGGCGGTGTTCGCCTGCGCCCTCGTCTGCGCGGTCTCGGGCCTGCTGTTCTTCGCCCGCGCCTTCACCGCGCGCCAGCCGATCGTGGATCTGCGCGCCTTCTCCGACCGCAACTTCGCCGCCGGCTGCGTCGCGAGCTTCGTGCTCGGCATCGGCCTCTACGGGCTCACCTATCTCTACCCGGTCTATCTCGCCCGGGTGCGCGGCTACTCGGCCCTGCAGATCGGCGAGACGATGTTCGTCTCGGGGCTTTGCATGTTCGCGACCGCCCCGATCGCCGGCCGCTTCCTGAGCAAGGCCGATCCGCGCCTGCTGATGGCGATGGGTTTTTCGGGCTTCGCCTTCGGCACCTGGATCGTCACGGGGCTCACCAAGGACTGGGATTTCTGGGAGCTGCTCTGGCCGCAGGTCCTGCGCGGCTGCTCGCTGATGCTGTGCATGATCCCGATCAACAACATCGCGCTGGGCACCCTGCCCCCGGAGCGGATGAAGAACGCGTCGGGCCTCTACAACCTCACCCGCAATCTCGGCGGCGCGGTCGGCCTCGCGCTGATCAACACGCTCCTGAACGACCGCTGGGACCTGCATCTCGCCAGGCTGCACGAGCGCTTCAGCTGGTCCAACACCGCAGCGCTCGAGCGGCTCGAGACCATGCGCAAGCAGTTCGAGGTGCTCGGCGGCGATGCCGGCGGCATGGCGCTCAAGGCCATGACGAACACCGTGCGCGTCCAGGGCCTCGTGATGAGCTTCGAGGACGTGTTCCTCGTCCTCACCGGCCTGTTCCTGGCCATGGCCTGCGCCACGCCGCTGATCCGCCGGCCGCGGGCGGGCGCCGGGGGCGGCGGCCACTGAGGCCTCAAAGGCGGAAGCGGTCGACCTCGGCCAGGAGATCCACGAAGAGCCGCGCGCCGTGGTCGAGGAGCCGTTCGCCGGCTTCCGCGCTGCCCAGGGTCGCGTCCCCGATGGCGCCCGAAGGATGCAGATCCTCCGCCTTCCAGGCGAAGGCCGCCGGCCGCCCGGCCCGCAGCAGGGCGAAGTCCTGCTCCATCGCCCGGGTGCGCGGCACGAAATCCGCGATCGCGTCCTGACGCACCAGATCGGGCCGGAGCGCCAGCATCAGCGCCGTCTCGATACCGCCGGCATGGATGCCGTGGCGCACCTCCTGCGGCGGGAACAGCCCCTCCGGCACGCCGAGCCGGCTCCAGGAGGTGGTGACCGCGACCATGCCGCGCGCCCGCAGGTTTCCGGCCACGAGGTCGATCAGCGCGCTGTTGCCCCCGTGCGAGGAGACGATCACCAGCTTGCGGCAGCCGGCCCTGAGCACCCCCTCCCCCAATCCCGTCCAGGCCGCGAGGGCGGTCTCGGCGGTCAGGGTGAGGGTGCCGGGGAAGGAATCGTGCTCGTCCGACTTGCCGACCGCCTGGACCGGCAGGATCAGCACGTCCTGCTCGGCCGGCACGAGGGCGGTCACGCGGGCGAGATAGCCCTCGGCGATGAGGGTGTCCGTGCCGAGGGGCAGATGCGGCCCGTGCTGCTCGACGGCGGCGACGGGCAGCACCGCGATCGCCCGGCTCATGTCGCGGGTGGACACATCCCGCGTCGTCAGGTCGGCCCAGGCCCGTGCCGGCATCGTCGTCTCCGTGGTGGCGTGACAGCCCCGCTACGCAGACCGGCCGCACGCCCCACGCGTCAAGCCCCCCTGCCGCCATGGCGGCTCGGCGGGGCCCGTCTTTTCGCGTTCAGCGGCGGCGGCTCAGCAGCCAGCCCAGGCTGAAGGCGCCGGCCGCGACGAGAAGGACCGTCGCCGCCTTGTTCTCCTCGGCGCGGTGGGCGAGCGCCCGGCCGCGGCGGCTGGCTTCCTTGCGGTAATGGCGGCCGCGCTCATAGGCGTCGTCCCGCAGGGCACGGCCCCGGTCATAGGCCTCCTCGCGCAGGTCGCGGCCCCGCTCGACCGCCTCGTCGACGAAGTGACGGCCTTCCCGCTGCCATTCCTCGACGCGTTCGCGGGCGTCGCCATAGGCGTGCTGCGCCGCGCCCGCCACCTGATCGTAGGCGCCTTCGAGCTGGCGGCCCGCATTGCCGGCGACCGCGCCGAGCGCCGTCTTGCCGCGGCCGCGAATGTGACGGATCCCGCCTTCGATACGGTCCCTGTTCATGCCGTCCTCGTTCGTCGTCTGGGGGCCGGAGCGGCGGGCCGGGCAGGCCCGCCGCTCCGGAATCCTGAGTTCGCATCGGCTGCTCGGGCGCCGCGTCCGCGCGGCCCGAACCGGTGCGGCTCAGAGGCTCTTCTTGACCGCGTCGGCGGCGTTCTTCACGCCCTGCTTGGCATCGCCGACGGTCTTCTGGGTCTTGCCCTTCAGCTCCTGGGCCTTGCCCTCGGCCTGCAGCTTCTCGTTGCCGGTCACCTTGCCGACGCTCTGCTTCACGGAACCGGCGGCCTCGTTGGCGACGCCCTTGATCTTGTCAGTGGTGCTGCTCATCGGATCACTCCGTTCATTTCGATGTCGCATCCGGTCTTGGACGCGATCGGCGAAGCTGAACGGTGTGGTTCATCGGATTGTTCCATCGTCGACGATGCGATGATGGTTTCGTGAACGCTTGGCGAGGCTGCCCCGGGACGCTGGGTTCTCCCGCCGCTGCGGCAGCGCCGTTCAAATTTTTTGCGGCATCCGGCCAAATATTTTGCGGAAGCCTTTCAGCCAAATGGCGGCGAAGGTTGTTGAATTCAAAATTCGTATGTCTAGAACCGATAATCCCAAAAAGATTTAAAGACCGAGGACGCGCCCATGGCCGTGCACGCCGCCGATCCCCTTCCCGGTACGACCGCCCTCGCCGGCGCGAAGGCGGATGCGCCGATCTTCGGCCGCTGGGGCCAGCTCGTCCTCGGCGTGCTCTGCATGTCGATGATCGCGAACCTGCAGTACGGCTGGACGCTGTTCGTCAACCCGATCAACGACAAGTACCAGTGGGGCAAGCCGGCGATCCAGGTCGCCTTCACGATCTTCGTCCTCACCGAGACCTGGCTCGTGCCGATCGAGGGCTGGTTCGTCGACCGCTACGGCCCGAAGATCGTGACGCTGTTCGGCGGCGCGCTCTGCGCCATCGGCTGGGCGATGAACTCGGTCGCGGATTCGCTGTGGTTCCTGTACCTGGCCGCCGCCGTCAGCGGCATCGGCGCGGGCGCGGTCTACGGCACCTGCGTCGGCAACGCGCTCAAGTGGTTCCCGGACCGCCGCGGCCTGGCCGCCGGCCTCACGGCCGCGGGCTTCGGCGCGGGCTCGGCGCTCACCGTCATCCCGATCGCCGCGATGATCCGCGACAGCGGCTACGAGCACACCTTCCTGATGTTCGGCCTCGGCCAGGGCATCGTCGTGATGGTCGCCGCCCTGCTGCTCTCCTCGCCGAGCGCCGCCTACAAGGACCGGATGCTGGCCGGCCGCGCGACCCCCAACGCCACCACGCGCCGCCAGTACTCCTCCGCCGAGATGGTGCGCACGCCGGTCTTCTGGCTGATGTACGCGATGTTCGTGATGATGGCCGCCGGCGGCCTGATGGCGACCGCCTCGCTCGCGCCCATCGCCAAGGACTTCCACGTTGACACGATCCCCGTCTCGCTCCTCGGCCTGACCCTGCCGGCGCTCACCTTCGCGCTGACCATCGACCGGGTGCTCAACGGCGTCACGCGGCCCGTCTTCGGCTGGATCTCGGACCGGATCGGGCGCGAGAACACCATGTTCCTCGCCTTCATGATCGAGGGCGCGGGCATCCTGGCGCTGGGCATGTTCGCCCATTCGCCGATGGCCTTCGTGCTGCTCACCGGCCTCGTGTTCTTCGCCTGGGGCGAGATCTACTCGCTGTTCCCCTCGACCTGCGCCGACACCTACGGCGACAAGAACGCCACCGCCAATGCGGGCCTGCTCTACACCGCCAAGGGCACGGCCTCGCTGATGCTGCCGCTGTTCCTCTACATCCAGACCGTCACCAGCTCCTGGCAGAACGTGTTCTACCTCGCCTCGGCCATGGCGTTCGTGGCGGGCTTCCTGGCGATGTTCGTGCTCAAGCCGATGCGCGCCCGCTTCATCGCGCGGAGCCGCTGACGCCATGGCCCACTGGATCGGCTTCACACGGGACGGGGCGGCCGGGTTCGGCCGCCTCGACGGCACGCGGATCGCGGTGCACGAGGGCGACCTGTTCGGCACGCCCGTGCCGACCGGCGCCGTCCTCGATCTCGCCGAGGTGACCGTCGGCCTGCCCTGCCGGCCCTCCAAGTTCATCGCGCTCTGGAACAACTTCCGGGCGATGGCGGAGAAGCAGGAACTGGCGATCCCCGAGGCGCCCCTGTTCCTGCTCAAGCCCGCCAACAGCTACGCCGCGTCCGGCGCCGCCATCCCCGTGCCGGAGGCCGCGGGCCGGGCGCTCTACGAGGGCGAGCTCGGCATCGTGATCGGCAAGGCCGCCCGCGACGTGACGGAGGCGGAGGCCGTCGCGCATATCTTCGGCTATACCTGCGTGAACGACGTCACCGCCCTGCCCATCCTCAAGGCGGATCCGAGCTTCGCCCAGTGGTGCCGTTCCAAGGGACTCGACGGCTTCGGCCCCTTCGGCCCGGTGATCGCCACCGGTCTCGACCCCGCCACGCTGACCGTGCGCACCCTGGTCAACGGGCGCGAACGGCAGAACTACCCGGTGTCGGACATGATCTTCCCCGCGGCCCGGCTCGTCTCGATGCTCTCCCAGGGCATGACCCTCGAGCCCGGGGACGTGATCGCCTGCGGCACCTCGATCGGCTCCGGCCCGATCCCGAAGGGCGCGACCGTCGAGGTCGCGATCGACGGGATCGGCATCCTCACCAACACCTTCGTCTGAAAGTCGGGGTTGAACGGGACGGCCCGCGGGGCGGAACTGTGCGCCGCGGGATTGAATGAAGAATGCGCCCTGCCGACCCGCCGGGCGACGACAGGGAGCCCGGGCACCTCTGCCCGGGATCCGCAGTTCAAGAGCTGACACGGTTTGAGAAGCGGACACGGATCATGAGCATCGCGATCGTCGGCGCAGGCGCCATCGGCGGCTATCTCGGCGTGAGGCTGGCGGAAGCCGGCGAGGACGTCACCTTCATCGCCCGCTCCAACGCGGCCGCCATCGCCGAGAACGGCATGCGGCTGATCGAGGAGGACGGGCGGGAAATCCACGCCCGCAACGTGAAGGCGACGCGCTCCATGGAGGAGGCGGGCCCGCACGAGGTGGTGCTGCTCACCGTCAAGGCGCATCAAGTCGGCCCCATCGCCGCCGACCTCAAGCACCTGATCGGCCCCGACACCGTGGTCGTGACGATGCAGAACGGGATCCCGTGGTGGTACTTCCTCGGCGGCCATGGCGGCAGCTATGCCGGCACCCGCCTGGAGAGCGCCGATCCCGGCGGCCTGATCGCCGACAATCTCGACCCGAAGCACGTCATCGGCAGCGTGGTCTATCCCGCGACCGTGCTGACGGATCCCGGCACCGTGAAGGTGATCGAGGGCAACCGCTTCGGGCTGGGCGAGCTCGACGGCTCGAAGTCCGAGCGGGTGCTGGCGCTGTCGCAGCGCCTCGGCAAGGCCGGCTTCCGCGCGCCGGTGACCACGGATATCCGCGCCGAGATCTGGCTCAAGCTCTGGGGCAATCTCAGCTTCAACCCGATCTCCGCCCTGACCCACGCGACGCTGGAGGAGATCTGCCGCTTCCCCGACAGCCGCGCCCTCGCCGCGGAGATGATGCGCGAGGCCGAGACCATCGCGAACACCCTGGGCGTCACCTTCCGCCTCGGCATCGAGAAGCGCATCGCCGGTGCCGAGAAGGTCGGCGCGCACAAGACCTCGATGCTGCAGGACGTCGAGGCCGGACGGCCGATCGAGCTGGAGGCGCTGGTCGGCTCGGTGATCGAGCTCGGCCGCCTCACCAACACGCCGACCCCGCATATCGACAGCGTCTTCTCGCTGATGCGGCTTCTCGCCCAGAGCCTCGACAAGGCCCAGGGCCGCCTCGCGATCCAGCCCGCCTGACCCCTTCTCATCCCTTGCTCAAGGAGGCCGTCGTGGCCGCAACCACCCTTCTCGACCTGATCAAGACCGGCGCCGACGACGCCACGGCCCTGTCGAGCCCCGGCGGCGTGCCGCTCACCTTCGGCCAGCTGCGCGCCCTGACGGACCGCACCATCGCCGACCTGAACGCCCAGGGCATCGGGCGCGGCGACCGCGTCGCCATCGTGCTCCCCAACGGGCCGGAAATGGCCGCGGCCTTCATCGCGATCGCCGCCGGCACCACCTCGGCGCCCCTGAACCCGTCCTACAAGGCGGACGAGTTCGAGTTCTACATGAGCGACCTCCGGGCGAAGCTCCTGGTCGCCCTCGACGGCGAGGAATCCCCGGCCGTCGGCGTGGCGCAGAAGCTCGGCGTGCCGGTGGCCCGCCTGACCCCGACGCCGGACCAGGGCGCGGGCAGCTTCACCCTGTCGTTTGCCGGCGCGGGCGTCGGCGCCCCGGCGCAGGGCGGCCCGGCCGCGGCCGACGACCTCGCCCTCGTGCTGCACACCTCGGGCACGACCTCCCGCCCGAAGATCGTGCCGCTCAAGCAGTCGAACGTCTGCGCCTCGGCCCGCAACATCCGGCAGACCCTGGCCTTCACCGCCGAGGATCGCGGCCTGAACATCATGCCGCTGTTCCACATCCACGGCCTGATCGCCGGCATCCTCGCGCCGCTCTCGGCGGGGGGCCAGGTCTCCTGCACCCCGGGCTTCAACGCCCTCAAGTTCTTCGCCTGGATGTCGGAGGTGAAGCCGACCTGGTACACGGCCGTGCCGACCATGCACCAGGCGATCCTGGGCCGCGCCTCGCGCAACCGCGAGGTGATCGAGGCGACGAAGCTGCGCTTCATCCGCTCCTCCTCCTCCTCCCTGCCGCCGCAGGTGCTCAAGGAGCTGGAGGAGGCCTTCGGCGCCCCGGTGATCGAGGCCTACGGCATGACCGAGGCCTCGCACCAGATGGCCTCGAACCCGCTGCCGCCGAAGCCCCACTATGCCGGCTGCGTCGGTCTCGCGGCCGGCCCGGAGATCGCGGTGGTCGACCTCGACGGCGAGCCCCTGCCCGCCGGCGAGCCCGGCGAGATCGTGATCCGCGGCGACAACGTGATGGCGGGCTACGAGAACAACGAGAAGGCCAATGCGGACGCCTTCACCAAGCAGGGCTGGTTCCGCACCGGCGATCAGGGCGTGCTCAGCCCGGAGGGCTATCTCACCATCACCGGCCGCCTGAAGGAGATCATCAACCGCGGCGGCGAGAAGATCTCGCCGCGGGAGGTGGACGAGATCCTGATGGACCATCCGGCCGTGTCGCAATGCGTGACCTTCGCCATGCCGCACGACAAGCTCGGCGAGGACGTCGCCGCCGCGATCGTGCTGCGCGAGGGCGTCGAGGCGCTGGAGAAGGACATCCGCGGCTTCGCCTCGGAGCGGCTCGCCGCCTTCAAGGTGCCCGCCAAGATCCTGATCCTCGACGAGATCCCGAAGGGCGCCACCGGCAAGCTCCAGCGCATCGGCCTCGCCCAGAAGCTCGGGCTCGCCTGATCCGGCCCCTTCGCTCCCTCGAACCCGCGCGGTTCGAGGGAGCGGCCGAAACGAACCCTCCGCCCCGCCCCTAAGGGGCCATGCGCAGCTCGAAGCGGGCGCCCTTCCCCGGAACGACCGCGAGGGTGCCGTTGAGCTGCCGGGCGAGGTTGACGATGACCCGCATGCCGAGGCTCGCCCTCGCCTTGGCGGGCTCGAACCCCTCCGGCAGGCCGATCCCGTCGTCGGAGACGGCGATGGTCAGGCCGCCCTCCGCCGGCGCGCTCGCCTCGATGCGGATCTCGCCCGCGCCCTCGCCATAGGCGTACTTGATCGCGTTGGTGACGAGCTCGTTCACGAACAGGCCGAGGGGGATCGCGAGGTCCGCGGGAAGAGAGAGGGCCTGCGCCCGGCAGACGAGCCGGTGCAGGCCGGCGCTCTCCTGCAGCTTGGCGCAGAGCGATTCCAGGAAGTCGCAGAGGTCGAAGCGCGTCACGTCCGGCTGACGCCAGAGCTGGTCATGGACCTGCGCCACCGCCTCGACCCGGGTGCGGGCATCGGCCAGGGCGTTCTGGACGTCCTTGTTGTCCGAGCCCCGCGCCTGCAGCGCGAGCAGCCCGGCGACCACGGCGAGGCTGTTCTTGACCCGGTGGCTCATCTCGCGGCCGAGCAGGTCCTGGCGCTCCAGCGCCGCCTTGAGGCGCGCCTCGGCCCGCAGGCGCTCAATCGCGCCGCCGAGCAGGTTGGCGAAGCCCTGCATGAAGGCGACGTCGGCCTCCTCGAACATGCCCTCGCGGGTGTCGTCCACCTCCAGCACGCCGTAATGGCCGTCGGCATTGGTGATGAGCACGTTGATCGCCCGCCGGATGCCGTGGGCGGCCATCAGCGACGGGGTCCGGAAGCGGGTCTCGCCCTGCAGGTGATTCGAGATGACCGGGCGGCCGGTCTTGAGGGCGAAGCCGGCGGGCGAGGCCAGATCGGCCCCGATCGTCGCCTTGCCGATCACGTCCGGGCTCCAGCCGATGCCGGCGCAGACGAGCAGGAGATCCTGGGCCGCCTGATATTCGAGCGCCTTGCAGAACTGCGCGTTCATGCCCTCGGCGCAGAGCTCGGTCGCCTTCTGGAGCAGGGGCAGGAGCTCGGTCGCGCGCAGGGCCTCCAGGCCGAAATCGGACAACAGGGCCTGCTGCCGCAGGCGCATCTCCAGCGCCGACGGGGAGAGGGCGGTCATCGAGGATCGCTCCGGACCACGGGTAAGGGCATCAAGGACGGAAGCCGGCCCCCTCGCAAGAGAGATGGGCGGCGATGTGGCCGGAAAACGGCCGGATTCTCCGATCGTCGCCGAACGCGCACAGAGCCTCCCTCAGCCGGCGCGGCGCACCAGCAGGGTGGCGACCGCGTAGGTGACGGACGCGCCCTGCGCCTCGAACCGGCGCAGGACCCGCCGGAGCGCTCCGGGCGAGAGGGGCGCCGACCGCCCGGTCTGGGCGCCGATCGCCCGCAAGGCCTGCAGGAAGGCGGTGCCGTCCGCGTGGCGCTCGCCCACGCGCTCGAGGGTGAGGTCGGTGGTGCAGCCCTCGATCGCAAGCCCGGCCAGGGCTTCGGCGGGCGGGAAGCGGGGGGTGGCACAGGGCAGGCCGAGGGCCTCGTGCGCCGCCCGCCACTCGGCGAAGGTGCCCTCGACCAAGGTCGCGACCGCCAGGAGGCCGTCCGGCCGCAGCAGGCCGGCGAGCCCCCGGAAGGCGGCGGGCTGATCGAGGAACCATTGCGCGGCCAGGCTCGACACCACGAGGTCGAAGCCGGGGGCGAGCGCCGGACGCTCGCCGTCCATGACGGCATGGCGCAGGCCCGGAACCGCGCCGAGCCGTGCCCGGCAGCGGCCGATCATGGCCGGGGCGATGTCGGTGGCGAGCCAGGATTCGTGGGCGAGGCGGGGCAGGAGCGCCGCCGTGAGCAGGCCGGTGCCGCAGCCGATCTCAAGCACGCTGGCGGCAGCGGGCTTGCGCGCCGCGACCGCCTCGGCGAGGGCGCGCGCGACGAGCGCCTGCACCCGCGCCGAGCCGTCATAGGCCGCCGCCCCGTCGAAGGCGCGCGCGACCGCGGATTTCCACGCTGTCATGCCGACGACAGGACCTGCTCTCCGTGACAGGACCGGATAGACCGGCCGCGCGCGCGCCTCAAGCATCCGGGACGGGAGGGCCCCGGCCGTCACGGCAGGGCGAAGACCGTGAGCTGGCCGCCCGGCGCCGTGTAGCGCGACAGGGCGGCATAGCCGCCGACCGCGCCGGAGCCGTCCGCGGGATCGGTCAGGCCCGCGGCGAGGCCGATGCCGGCCCAGCCGCCCACGCCCGAGAGCACCGCCACGTATTGCTTGCCGCCGTGCAGGAAGGTCATCGGGTTGCCGACGATGCCCGACGGCGTCTTGAACCGGTAGAGTTCCTTGCCCGTGCCGGCATCGACCGCCTTCAGCCAGCCCTCAAGCGTCCCGTAGAAGACGACGCCGCCGGCGGTGGCGAGGGTGCCCGACCAGACCGAGAAGGGCTCGGGCAGGGACCAGACGATCCGGCCCGCGATATTGTCCCAGGCGACGAGGTTGCCCGTGCGCTCGGTGCCCGGCGGCGGCATCAGCGTCAGGGTCGCCCCGACATAGGGCTGGCCCGGGGTGAAGGAGACGTGGAACGCCTCGTAATCCATGCAGATGTGGTTGGTCGGCACGTAGAACAGGCCGGTCTTCGGCGAGAAGGCGGCCGGCTGCTCGTTCTTGGCGCCGAGGGCGGCCGGGCAGATGCCCTTGGTCACCTCGTCCTCGCCCGCCGCCTCCGTCGCGTAGCGCTTGTCGAGGACCGGGCGGCCGTAATCCGGAGCCTTCGGATCCGTCTCGATCCGCGCGGCCCAGTTCACGCTCGGATCGAATTTTTCGGCCGTGACCAGTTCGCCCGTGGCCCGGTCGAGGGTGTAGCCGAAGCCGTTGCGGTCGAAATGGGTGAGGAGCTTGCGGTCGCGCCCCCCGACAGTCTGGTCGGTGAGGATCATCTCGTTGACGCCGTCATAGTCCCACTGGTCGTGGGGCGTCATCTGGTAGAGCCAGCGGGCTAGGCCGGTATCGGGGTCGCGGGCGACGATCGTCATCGCCCATTTGTTGTCGCCCGGGCGCTGGGCCGGGTTCCAGGTCGAGGGATTGCCGGTGCCGTAATAGACCAGGTTCAGCTCCGGGTCGTAGGAGAACCAGCCCCAGCTGCAGCCGCCGCCGATCGTCCACTGGTCGCCGTCCCAGCTCTTCAGCGAAGAGTCCTTGCCGATCGGCTTGCCCAGGGCGGTGGTCGTCTCGGGATCGACCAGGAGGTCGGCATCCGGCCCGGTGGCATAGGCGCGCCAGAGGCGCTTGCCGTCCTTCAGGCTGTAGGCGGTGACGTGGCAGCGGGCGCCGTACTCGCCGCCGGCGATGCCGACGATGACCTTGTCCTTCACCGGGAGCACGGTGGCGGTGTTGGTCTCGCCCTTGGACGGATCACCGTTCTTGACCGACCAGTTGACCGCGCCGGTCCGGGCGTCGAGCGAGACCAGGGTGGTGTCCGCCTGGTGCAGCAGGATGGCGCCGTCGGCATAGGCGAGCCCGCGGTTGACCGTGTCGCAGCACATCACCGCGACGACGTTCGCGTCCTGCCGTGGCTCGTAGCGCCACAGGATCCGCCCGTCATGGTCGAGGTCGAGCGCCGTCACCGTGTTGGGAAAGGGGGTGTGGACATACATGACGTTGCCCACGACGAGGGGCGCGCCCTCGTGGCCGCGCAGCACGCCGGTCGAGTAGGTCCAGGCGACCCTGAGCCGCCCGACATTCTCCGCGGTGATCTGGTCGAGCCTGGAATAGCGGGTGTTGGCATAGTCGAGGGTCTGCAGCACCTGCTGCCCGGGATCGGCGAGACGCCGCGCCAGATCGCTCTCGCCCCCCTGCCCCGCCGCACCGGCGGCCAGGGGCCAGAGCAGAAGAAAAGCCGGCAAAAGAGATAGTTTTAGCAAGAAACCAAACCGTTTCTTCAGGAACTTGGTTCGTCCGGCGCGTCGTTGAGCGGGTGCAGGTCGCGCACCATGCCCTTCAGCCGGGCGTCGAGGACGTGGGTATAGATCTGGGTCGTCGAGATGTCGGCGTGCCCCAGGAGCTCCTGCACGATGCGCAGGTCGGCGCCGTTCTGCAGGAGATGGCTCGCGAAGGCGTGGCGCAGGACGTGGGGGCTGATGCGGTCGGCGCGGATGCCGGCCGCGGCGCCGGCGACCTTCAGGTCGCGGGCGAAGGCCTGCCGGGTCAGATGGCCGCTCTCGCTGTCGGCGGGAAACAGCCAGGGGCCGTCCCCCGGCAGATGGGCGAGATGGCTCCGCATCGTCGCCCGGGCGATCTCGGTGAGCGGCACCAGGCGCTCGCGGCCGCCCTTGCCCTTGACCACGAGATGCCGCTCCCGGGTCGCGGCCGCCGAGCGGGGCAGCGCGATCAGCTCGGAGACGCGCAGGCCGGTGGCGTAGAGCAGTTCCAGCAGGCAGAGCAGGCGCAGAGCCCGGGCGCGCTCGCCGGGCGGCCCGGCCTGCTCGGCCCGCTCCCGGGCGCAGGCCAGCAGCGCGTCGACCTCGGCCACCGACAGGACCTTGGGCAGGCCCTTGGCCCGGCGCGGGCCGGAGACCGGGGCGGTCGGATCGCCCTCGGCATGCCCCTCGGCGTAGAGGAACTTGTGGAAGCCGCGGATGCAGGAGAGCCGGCGGGCGGCGGAGGAGGCCTTCAGGCCGCGCGTCTCCAGCCCCGCAAGATAGGCGCGGACCTGCTCGGGCGCCGCCGCCTCCGGGGAGGTGCCCGCCGCCTCGAGATGGGCGAGGTAGTCGTCGAGGTCGCGCCGATAGGCGGCGAGCGTGTTGCCCGCGGCGCCCCGCTCGGCCGCCAGCATGTCGAGGAAGAGGGCCGCCGTGTCCTCTTGCGTCGCGTGCGCCCCCTGCCCCTTTCCGGTGGCCGGAGAGGGGGCGCGGCTCACTTCGCCCCCGGCTGCAGCTTCGAGGCGGGGATGGTCACGCTCATCTCCCGCGGGGTCGGCGTCACGAAGGTGGCGAGGGCGAACATGCCCGCGAAAACCAGTCCGGCCAGGATGGCGATCGTGGCGAGGAAGCGGAACAGCGTGGGCAAAGGGCAACCTCTCCGGGCGCACGGCAAGTCGCGCTGCGGGGCCGGTTTTCCGATCCCACGGGGCAACGGCGAAGGCAAGGCCCGGAAGGCCACAGGCTCCGTGAAGCCGGATCAAGCAGGTGCTTCGCCCGCCCGGAAAAACCGTCTATGACCCCCGGATGACCTTGACCGAACCGCCGGCGGAGCCGCCCGGCGAACCGATCGAAGCGCGATTGCGCCGTGGCCTCGGGGCCCGGTCGATCGTGCTCGTCGGTCTCATGGGCGCCGGGAAGAGCACGGTCGGGCGCCGGCTCGCGAGCCGGCTCGGGCTGATGTTCAAGGATGCCGACCACGAGATCGAGGCCGCGGCCAACCTCACCATCGCCGACATCTTCGCGATCTACGGCGAGGCGAGCTTCCGCGAGGGCGAGGAGCGGGTGATCGCGCGGCTGCTGCGCGAGGGCCCGATGGTGCTCGCCACGGGCGGGGGCGCCTTCATGCGCGAGACCACCCGCACCCGCATCGCCGCGGACGGGGTCTCGGTCTGGCTCAAGGCGGAGCTCGACGTGCTGATGCGCCGGGTGCGCAAGCGCGGCACCCGCCCCCTGCTCCAGACCGAGGATCCGGAGGAGACGATGCGGCAGCTCATGGAGGTGCGGCATCCGGTCTACGCCCAGGCCGACATCATGGTGATGTCCCGTGACGTCTCGCACGACCGCGTGGTCCAGGATGTGATGGAAGCCATCGACGGGTTCCTCCACCCGCCTCCGATCCAGGGCGTGGCGGCGCAGTGAGCCGGGGACGCGAATGAGCCAGGCGACGATGAGCGGCGAGAGAACGGTCCATGTGCCCCTGGACGGGGGCCGCGACTACGACATCCTGATCGGGCGCGGCATCCTCGACGAGGCCGGCGCCCGGGTGAAGGCCCTGGGCGGCCGGGCGGCGGCGATCGTCACCGACGAGACCGTGGCCGGGCTCTACGCCCAGCGCGTGCGCACCAGCCTCGAGGCGGCCGGCCTGCGGGCGGGCATCGTCTGCGTCGCGCCGGGGGAGGCTTCGAAGAGCTACGCCACCTTCGCCCAGGTCTGCGACGGGCTGCTCGCGGAGAAGATCGAGCGCAACGACCTCGTCGTGGCGCTGGGCGGCGGCGTGGTCGGCGATCTCGCGGGCTTCGCGGCCGCCGTGCTGCGCCGGGGCGTGCGCTTCGTGCAGGCGCCGACCACCCTGTTGGCGCAGGTCGATTCCTCCGTCGGCGGCAAGACCGGGATCAACGCGCCCCTCGGCAAGAACCTGATCGGCGCCTTCCACCAGCCGCGCCTGGTGCTCGCCGACACCGCCACCCTCGACACGCTCTCCTCCCGGGAGATGCGGGCGGGCTATGCCGAGGTGGTGAAGTACGGCCTCATCAACGAGGCGGCCTTCTTCGAATGGTGCGAGGCCCACTGGCCGGGGATCTTCGCCGGCGGCCCGGAGCGGGACGAGGCGGTGGCGATCTGCTGCCGGGCCAAGGCCGGCGTGGTGGTGCGCGACGAGCGCGAGGACGGCGAGCGGGCCCTGCTCAATCTCGGCCACACCTTCGCCCATGCCCTGGAGCGCCTGACCGGCTACGAGTCCGCCCGCCTGGTGCATGGCGAGGCGGTCGGGATCGGGCTGGCCCTCGCCTTCCGCTTCTCGGCCCGGCTCGGGCTCTGCCCCGGCCAGGATGCCGGCCGCGTCGCCAACCACCTCGCGCTCGCCGGCCTGCCGACGCGCCTGCAGGCGGTGCCCGGCGGCTGCGGCGACGCGGAGGCCCTGCTCGACGCCATGGCCCAGGACAAGAAGGTGCGCGACGGGCGCCTGACCTTCATCCTCGCCCACGGCATCGGCCGGAGCTTCATCGCCCCCGGCATCGAGGCGGCGGATGTCCGCGCCTTCCTGGAGGACGAGCTGGCCGCCGGCTGAGGGACCTCGCCGTCAGCGAACCCCGGTGCCGTCGTTGTCGCGCTGGCGGCAGCGCCAGCCCGCGAAGCAGTTCGGATCGTCCAGGGTCGGCTCGAAGGCCGGCGCCGCCGTGACCTCCTCCCGGCAGGCCCCGCTCTCGAGATGGACCGTCTCGTAGGCGTTGGGGCTCGTGGCCAGGACCGCGTGGCCGCGCTCGGCCACGATCCGCTTCACGGCGGCGCAGCTCAGGGCCGGGGTGAAGGGGCGCCCGTCGCGGACGGTCTCCTGGGCGACGGCCCCGGTGGCGGCGAGCAGTCCGAGCAGGGGAAGCAGGGCTTTCATGGGCAGGTCCCGTGGGGCGCCCTTCCGGATAGCCCCGCCGGCACCCGGCGTCCATCCCGCCCCCGCCCCGGTCTTTCGGGGCGAACGAAGGGCCCGGCGACAGCCCGGCCGCTTCATCGAGAACCTGTCGAGCACCATGGCCAACCCACGGGCCAACCCACGGGCCAACCCGCGCTTCGACGCCCGGGTAGACCTCGCCCGCGCGATCGAAGCGTCCCGCGGAACCTCCTCGGATCCGGCCCTGGCGCGCCCGTCAGCGCCGGACCTGCGCGAGCACGGCGCCGGTATAGGTCTCCGCCACCTCGCAGAAGGCCAGACCCTCGCCCGTGGAGAGCACCGCCTCCACGGCGAAGAGCGGTTCGTCGGCGGCCGGGACGGCCTCGCGCCCCGGGCTCCAGAGCATGCGCAGGGACAGGTTGCGCCGGGTCGGCGCCAGGGGCCGGACGACCCGGCCGAAGGGCGTCTGCGTCCCGTCGAGCATCGCGTTCATCGCCGGGGTGAGGCGGCCCGGCACGTACCAGTTGTCGGCCTCCGAGAGGACGTAGGGGCCGCAGGTCAGCCGGACCCGGCGGTAGCGCACCGGCTCGTCCGGCCCGACCGAAAGGCGCGCCCGCTGCTCCGGCGAGGGCGCCTTGTCGATGCCGGGCACCCGCACGGCGACGATGCGCGGGTCGTCGGCGAGGCCGCGCTCGGCGCACCAGGCCTCCAGCACCGCGGTGGCGCTGTGGGCGGCGAGCAGCCTTGCGCTCAGGGTCTCGATCAAGCGTGCGGTCTCGGGCCTGGTCCGGGGCGCCTCCGGGCTCGCCACGCCCTCGGACGCGGCCGGGAGCACGCCGAGCCAGGCGAAGACGAGGAGTGCGGAACCCGCGCATTGCGCCGCAACGATCACCCTGCGGCATACGGCAGGCACCGCGAAAGGGAAAGCGCCAGCGGCGCGGGAGCGGGTGAGCCGTCGCATCCGTCAATGTCCTCCGAGCGGCCAGATCAGGGCGATCAGGCCGGTGCCGGCCGCGATCATCAGCACGACGAGGGGCAAGCCGAGCCGGGCATAGTCGCCGAAGCGATAGCCCGCAGGCCCCATCACCAGCGAATTCGAGGGATTGCCGACCGGCGTGAGGAAATCGCAGGTCGCCCCCACCGCCACCGCCATCAGGAAGGGATCCGGGTCGAGCCCGAGCCGCGCCGCGAGGCTCGCGCCGATCGGCGCCACCACGAGCACGGTCGCGGCATTGTTGAGGAAGGGCGTGACCAGCATCGCCGTCACCATCACGAGCGCCAGGGTGGCGACCGGCGGCAGGTGCTGCACGAGGCCCTGCATCGACGCCGCGATCAGGTCGGTGCCGCCGGTGGTGCGCACCGCCTCCGCCACGGGGATCAGGGCGCCGATCAGCACGATCACCGACCAGTCGACCGTCTCGTAGGCCTCGCGCATGGTCATCACCCGCAGCACCAGCAGGGCGGTCGCCGCGGCGAAGAAGGCGATCGCCACCGGCACGAGGTCGAAGGCGACGGCCAGCATGGCGAGGCCGAGCACCGCGATCGGCAGGTATCCCCGGCGGCTATGGCCGAGGGCGATGCTGCGCTCGGCCAGCGGCAGCAGGCGCAGCTCGGCGAGGGCATGGGGCATCCGGGCATCGGGCCCGCGCAGGACGACGACGTCGCCCGCGCGAAGGCGCCGGCTGGCGAGCCGGCCGCTCAGGGCCGCGCCGCTGCGGCTGACGGCGATCAGGCCGACACCGAGAGTGCCCTCCAGATCGGCGGCCCCCGCCTTCACCCCGTCGAGGGGCGAGCCCTCGGGCACCACGGCCTCGACCACCCCCACCGGGCCGTCCACGGGGGCCGCGCCCACCAGCTCCAGCCGGGCGCGGGCGACGAGGCGCTCCAGATCCTCCGGCTCCCCTTCGAGGAGCAGGATGTCGCCGTCCCTGAGCCGCCAGTCCGGCGTCGGCACGTAGCGGCGGAAGCGCTCGCGGATCACCGTTCCGATCACGACCCCGCCCTCCGCCAGCGCCTCCAGCTCCCGGATCGTGGCGCCGACCAGGGGGGAGGCCGCGGGCAGCCGCGCCTCGGTGGTGTAGGCGGCGAGCCGCATGGCATCGGCGAGCGACCCGGCCGGGCGCCGGTCCCGCGGCAGCAGGCGGTAGGCGAGGCTCACGAAGAGGAGGAAGATCAGCCCGAGGCTCAGGCCCACGGGGGTGAAGTCGAACATCGCGAAGGGCTTGCCCACGATGTCCACGCGCACCTTGGAGAGCACCACGTTGGTGGAGGAGCCCACCAGCGTGATCAGCCCGCCGATCAGCGAGGCGAAGGCCATCGGCATCAGGAGCAGGGCCGGCGGGGTGCCGGTGCGGCGGGCGAGCTGCAGGGCGACCGGCATGAACAGGGCGAGCACGCCGACCCCCTCGGTCAGGGCCGCGAGCGCCATCACCACGGCGCAGAGCACCGGGACCTGGCTCGCCGGGGTGCGCAGATAGGGCAGGAGCGGCCGCATCGCGGTCTCGACGGCGCCGGAGCGGGAGACCGCCGCCGAGATCAGCAGCGCGCTCGCCACGATGATCACCACGTCGTCCGAGAAGCCGCTGAAGGCGTCGGCCGGCTTCACCACGCCGGTGACGAGGCCGGCGAGCAACGCGAGCAGGGCGACGAGATCGTAGGCGAGCCGCCCCGAGACGAACAGGACGATGGTGACGCCGATCACGCCGAAGGCGAGGGCCTGGTCGAGGGTCATCGGCGGGGGGCGGCCGGCACGGACGGAAGGCTCATGCGGCGGGGGCGGCGGGGACGAGGTCCCGCACCTCCTGGGCGAGATCCGACAGGCTCAGGGCGCCCTTCCGGATCACGCGGTCGGCCTGGCCGGCGAGGCGGCGGCGATCGTCGGCGCTGACATCCTTGGCGGTCAGGATCACGACCGGGATGTCGCGCCATTCGGGACGGGCGCGCAAGCCGCGCAGGAAGCCGAAGCCGTCGAGCTCGGGCATCATCAGGTCGAGCAGGATCAGGCAGGGCCGCTCCGCCTCGACCGCCTCCAGGCCGGCCTTGCCGTGCTCGGCGCAGCGCACGGCGAATCCTTCCCGGAGGAGCACCTTCTCCATGCGCTCGCGGGCCTCCGCATCGTCGTCGACGACGAGGACGGGGCCGCCCCCGCCATTGGGGCGGAAGCGGTCCATGGTCTCCTTGAGGGCGGACCACTCGATCGGCTTGTGCAGGTAGTCGGTGGCGCCCAGGGAGAAGGCGAGGTGCTGCTCGTCGAGCACGGTCACCATGATGACCGGGATCTCGGCAAGGGCCGGATCGGCCCGCAGGGCCCGCAGCACGGACCAGCCGTCCATGAGGGGCATGGTCACGTCGAGCAGGATGACCCGGGGCCTGAGCGCCCGGGCGCGCTCCAGCCCGGCCCGGCCGTCCCCGGCCGTCGAGACGGCGTAGCCGTCCCGGGCCAGGAAGCGGGCGAGCAGGTCGCGGGTCGAGGCGTCGTCGTCGATCACGAGCACATGCGGCGCCGAGGGCTCACCGTATTCGGGGGCGCTGCCCGGCTCCGCGGGGGCCTGCGCGGGGACGTCGCCCGGCCCGGCATAGCGGGCGGGCACGCGCAGGGTGAAGGTGGTGCCCTCCCCCTCCTTGCTCGCGACGCCGACCTCGCCGCCGAGCATCTGGGCGAAGGCGCGGGTGAGGGAGAGGCCGAGGCCGGTGCCGCCGAAACGGCGGGTGGTGGAGGCGTCGGCCTGGGTGAAGCGCTCGAACAGGCGCTCCACCTGGCTCTCGCTCATGCCGATGCCGGTATCGGCCACGCGCAGGACCAGCCAGGTGGTGCCGCCCTCGCGCCGGCGCTCCGCCTCCAGCCGCACCGTTCCGCCTTCCGTGAACTTCGCGGCGTTGCCGAGCAGATTGACGAGGCATTGCCGCAGCTTGGTCTGGTCGGTGTAGGCCATGCCGACGTCGCGGGCGATGGCGAGCTCGAAGGCGTTGCCCTTCTTGGCGATCAGCCCCTCGACCGAGGCCGCGACCTCGCGCAGGGCCTCGTCCACGGCGAAGGCCTCGGGGAAGACCTCCATGCGCTCGGCCTCGATCTTGGACAGGTCGAGCACGTCGTTGATCAGGCCGAGGAGGTGGCGGGCGTTCGACTCGATCTTGCGCATGTCGGCGGTGAGCTGCGGCTCGCCGAGATCCTCCAGCTCCTCCTGCAGCATCTCGGCATAGCCGATCACCGCCGAGAGGGGCGTGCGCAGCTCGTGGCTCATATTGGCGATGAACTGGCTTTTGGCCGCGTTCGCCTCCTCCGCCGCCTCCTTGGCCGCGGCGATGGCGAGGGCCGCCTCCTTCTGCTCGCTCACGTCGGCATGGGTGCCGACCCATTCGCGGATCGCGCCGTCCTCGCCGAGGATGGGCACCGCGCGGGCGAGCATGTGGCGGTAGACGCCGTCGTGCCGGCGCAGGCGGTGCGCGTTCTCGTAGAAGCCCGAGTCGGCCATGGCCTGCGCCCAGGCGGCCCGGGTCTGCTCCCGGTCGTCGGGATGCACGGCCTCGAGCCAGCCCGCCCCGGCATAGGCGGCCTCGTCCTGGCCGGTGAAGCGGGTCCAGTCGGCCTGGCGGGGGGCGAGACTGCCGTCGGGATGGGCCGACCAGACGATGGAGGCGGTCGCCTCCACGAGGGAGCGGAAGCGCTCCTCGCTGCGCCGGGTCTCGGCCTCGGCCTGGCGCCGCAGGGTCTCGTCCGAGACGACGAGGCCGACGCCCTCGATCTCCGCGCCGCCATCCTCGGCCTTCACCTGGAGGGGATAGAAGCTCATCACGAAGCGGCGCACCCCGCCCGGGGCGCTCGGCGTCGGCACGGGCACGTCGACATCGGAGGTGACGAGGCCGTGGGTCAGGGCCGCATTGAGGGGCGCGGAGAGCATCTCCTCCAGCGCCGGCACGGCCGCCCAGACCGGCCGGTCGAGGCTCGCCCCGAGGCCGCGCCCGCTCATGATCTCGAGCGTCCGGTTCATGTGCTGCAGCTTGAGGGCGCGGTCGAGGAAGCCGAGGCCCACGGGGGCGTTCTCCAGGACGCCGTCGAGGAGCGCCGACATCCGCATCCCCTCCTTGCGGCGCAGCAGCAGCAGCCCGGCGAGCAGGATCACGGCGCTCCAGGCGGCGGCCCCGGTCAGCAGCGCCAGGACGAGGCCGCGCAGGCGGTCCTTGCGCTCGATCTCGCCGATCCGGGCGGCGAGGTGCGCGCGGATCAGGCCGACCTCGGCGCGGATCGCGTCCATGATGCGCTTGCCCTCGCCGGTGCGCACGAACTCCGTGGCGGCTTCGAAGCCGGCTTCGCGGCGCAGGGCCACCGCCTTCGCGGCGAAGGCGAGCTTCTCGTCGACCAAGGTATTGAGCGTACGTCCCCCGGTCAGAGGCGAGCTCGGCGCGCCATGGGTAATCTCCCGCAACACCGCCCGACTCTTCGCGATCGCTTCCCGCGCGCCTTCGTAGGGGCCGAGATAGTTCTCGCCGCCCACGATCACGAAGCCGCGCTCCCCCGTCTCCAGGTCCTTGATCGCGGAGAACAGGCGCTCGACCTCGATCAGCACCTCGTTGGCCTGCCGCACCCGCTCGCGGCTCGATTCTCCGACGAGGTAATTCCAGCCCGCCGCGAGCAGGGCGAGGATCATCAGGCCGAAGGCGAGCGGCGAGTTGACGAAGGCCGCCGGAACCCGCGACTGCCGCCGGAAGCGGCGGCGCAGGGCTGCGATCGGGGCGGGCATCGACGGGACCTCCAGCGCAATCCGACGCTCGAGCCTTCTAAGCCGCCAGATGGCGGGGAATATATCCGCGCCGGCTGTCGTGGACAGGCGCCGGCACCGCGCTCAGGTCTCGACGAGACCGGCGCTCGACCCGGACGCGCTCGAATCCCCGGCGCCGTGGGGCATGGCGAGATACTCGGTCGAGCGCATCTCGATCAGGCGCGAGACCGTGCGGTCAAACTCGAAGGCTTCCCGGCCCTCCTTGGCCGTGTAGAGCTCCTGCGCCTCGGCCTGCGCCGAGGCCACGAGCTTCACATGCGCGTCGTAGAGCGTGTCGACGAGGGTGATGAAGCGCTTGGCCTCGTTGCGGTTGGCCTCCCCCATCACCGGGATGCCGGCGAGGATCACCGTGTGGAAGGCCCCGGCGATCGCCATGTAGTCCGAGGCGCCGAGCGGCTTGGCGCAGAGATCGGCGAAGCCGAAGCGGGCAACGCCGGCCGCCTCCTCCGGCACCGCGACCTCGCGGCCCTTCACCTTGAGGGTGGTGGGATTGCCCCTGGTCCGGCCAGTGAGCGCCTTGAAGGCCTTGTCGAGGGCCGCCTCGGCCGCCGCATCCGCCGGCACGTGGTAGACGGAGGCGCCGCCGAGCTTCTCCAGCCGGAAATCCGTGCGCGAATCGAGCCGCACGATCTCGACGCGGCTCTTCAGCTCCTTGACGAAGGGCAGGAACAGCGCCCGGTTGAGGCCGCCCTCGTAAAGCCGGTCGGGCTCGACGTTGGAGGTCGCAACCACGGTGACCCCGTGCTTGAACAGGGCCCCGAACAGGCGGCCGAGGATCATCGCGTCGGCGATGTCGGTCACCGTGAATTCGTCGAAGCAGAGCAGGCTCGCCTCCGCCGCCATGGCCTCGGCGACGGGCGGGATCGGGTCGTCGCCCTTCACCTCGCCGCGCTTGAGCGCCTGCCGGTGAGCGTGGATGCGCTCATGCGCATCCGCCAGGAAGCCGTGGAAATGAACGCGCCGCTTCCGCCCGGGAGCGACCTCGCAGAACAGGTCCATCAGCATGGTCTTGCCGCGGCCGACCGAGCCCCAGATGTACAGCCCCTTCGGCGGCCCTGCGTCGTCGTCCTTGCGCCCGAACAGCCAGCCCAGGGCACCGCCCTTCTTCGCTCGACGGCGGCGTTCCAGATCCTGCACCAGCCGGTCGAGAACCTGGATCAGGCGGATCTGCGCCGGATCGCGCTCGATGCTGCCCGCAGCGACGAGGGCATCGTATCGCTCGCGCACCGGACCGGGAGAGACGGCGCCGGCACGGGCGTGGTCGGAGGGGACGTGCGTGTTGGAGGGCATCCGGCCGATCGTTCGGGTGAGGCGGGCGCCCGTCCGTCGAGCGGGCCCGGGAAGCCGCGGAAGCGTTTCCCGGGGATCTGCTTGCCGTCCCTGGCCCTCCCGATCAAGCCGGCGAAGGCTCGCACTACCGACATCGGCGTCGATCTGGTTCTTCCCGCTGCCGAGGCTGCGCGGCTCCGAGGCTCCGAGGCTTCGCTTCAGCGGACCGCGACAGCCGGAGAGGCTCACTTCGAGAGACGGACGCCCTTCAAGGCGTGCTCGAACATCGCGTTCAAAGAGGCCGTGATATCTTCCGGCGTATTGGCTGTATAGAAGTAATCCGGTGAGGCACAGGCGCGAAGCGGGTTAGAAAGGGTCGGGCTAATTTTATTGACCTTCCCATTTTCTTCCGAAATATACCCATGATTTGGTTTATAATTTATCGTAATATATGGTATATATAATATCGATACTATGATGCCAGACCTCTTTAGATCATCGCAATATCTTGGATCGATCGCTGCAGGCTTCGAGCCATCGAAGGAAGACGGCCCATACCATTTGAACTCAGAGGGATTTCCGGCGTAGGCGTATCTACCGTTCTTGACAGTCGAATAGGTCTGGTAATTCTGCATGCCGTCGGTAATGAGAAACACGAAGGGTTTGGAGTTCTTCGAACTCGTGCCGTCGCCGATGGTTTTGATGGTCTGCCGCATCCGCGGCAGCGCGTTTTCGAAATGCGTTCCGCCACTTCCGGTGCCGGTGCCGGGATCGCCGTTGGTGTAGAACTGCGTCGTGCCGGTATCCAGGAGTTTGGTGAAGGCCAGGGGCCACGAACTGGTACAATCGGCAGCCGCCTTCAGGGCATTGAGTGAGGCCGAAGTGTCGTTCAATGGCACGAGTGTCACCAAGTCATTGATGAACGGGTAGATCCCGATCCGATATTGGTTGGGGACGACCTGGACCGAGGCCCGCTTGAGAAGCGCACAGACGGCATTGTTCACGGCATCCGAGCGCAGCTGAATCTTGCCGGCTGCCAGGTTCCAGCCGTTCGTGTTGACGAAATGACAGGCGAACTGACACCCCTGTTGGTAATCGAACCACATGTCGTGGTTGTCGCGGCCCAAAGCCTGCATGCCAGGCTCGGTCGACGGAAGTCCCATCGATCCCGACACATCGACCATCAAATAGAAATCAAGGTAGCTCGCCAGATCTGCCTTCGCGACGATCGTATTTCCGAGTGGCGTCGTCGGATGCATAAACAGCTTGCCGAACGTATTCTGGACGGTCGCGGTATAGGTGAGCGTAACCGTCAAAGTTTGGCCGTTGCGCTGCAGTTGAGGCGGCACGAGGGACACCGCTGTGAGCGGCACCTCGCCGGCGTTGATGTTGAACACCTTGATGGCTTGGTTCTGGCCAGCGATCAGAGCGGCGTCGATGACACCGGGTTGGTTCGCGTTTGCGGCGACATAGGCCTTTGCCGTCACGACAGCGGAAAGCGCCGCGGCATCCGCCGCATTGTCGAGCCGCGTCTTGTTCGTCACCGCCATGCCGTACTCGATGCCCAGGCCGATGAAGCCGAGAATGGGGATCATGGCGAGGGCAGCCAAGACGGTGAGACTGCCCGTGGTCTCACCGGCCAGGGCCTTGGCCCAGGCGTTGAGCCGGCGCGCACGGATCAATAACCGGGGCATGTCACAGCGATCCCATCACTGTTGGTCGTGTCGTAGCTGACGAGCGCGGCGTAGCGAGGCTGGACATAGGCCGAGCGGGCGATCCGGATGGCCGGCAGGAACCGCGCCCCGAAGGTCGGCCTGAAGGTGAACACGACGTCGATCACCACCAGCGACAGAGGGCCGAAGGCGGAGCGCGGAAGGGCGGCGCGGTTCGGCGGCGCCTTGTCGTCCATCGCCCGCTGCGAGGTGCTGCAAGGCCGGAAATTGGGTCCGTCGGACGGCTGGGGGCTGCCGCTGCTCGTCCAGACCACCTTGGCCTCGTAGCAGGTGCTCGCATCGGCGGCGCCTTGGATTTTGCTCTTGCAGGAGGCGTCTTTCGGCTTGAACTCAATGCTCGCGAAATTGATTGAAATGTTATCCTGCCATTTTACGCCCCTAATCCGGGCATCCGCCATGACGTATGGGAATAGAACCAGCGTTGAATCGTAGCTGAATCGAAGATCTGTCGAATTTACTTTTGCAATTGAGCCATTGATCGGCGGAGGCAATTGCGAAACCATCTGGCTGACCGAGTACGCCACCAGATCGACCTTGCGAGTGGCATCGATATACGTGATCAACTGCGCACCACAGAACAGGATGAACAGCAACGTCGGCAGAAGCAGAACGAACTCGGTTGCGGCGATCCCGCTATCGGCGAAGCGGAAACAGCGTCCGTGACGGCGAAAGCGCGCGCTGACGGCCCGGATCCGATCCGCAAGACAGAGGCCGCAGTTCCCCTCGGACGCAGCGAGGGTCGGCTTTCGGGAGAGCGGGGCTGGCATCAGTATTGTTCGACGCGAAAGGCCGCCGCCGATATGGCCAGATACGCAGGCTTGCCGTTGTAGGTCACACCGCCGCTCAGCCAGGATGAAATGATGCGAGGCAGGAAGGCAACGGGATAGATGACCTGCAAGTACTGATAATCGCCGCGTTTTCCGATATTGAACGGCCCTGATCCCACAGACAAATCGGCCAGTGCCAGACCACTCAGATCCGGCTTGACATAGGCATAGTATCCGCTCGGCTTGGACGCCTTGGTCACGACGTAGAGGTTGACGATCACGTCGTTGCATTTGATCGGAGCTAGAAGATTTTCGCAGAGGATCTGCTTGAAGCCCTCCGGCGTCGGCGTCGTCGATTGAGACTGGAAGCTACCGGTCAAGATCTGCCGGGCGGCATGGGCGGTCGCATTGTTGAGCGCCTGGTTGACGTACAGAACCAGAGCCGTGCTCATGATGAGCATGATCGCAAGAATGAACATCGCCCCCACGAGAGCGAACTCGACCGTGGTTGAGCCCTCGGCACCCTCACTATATTTCGACGCCTGCCGCATAATATAACAATATCATGCGGCATTTAAACAAAAGTGAATCTAACCGCCTAAAGCACGTCGCCCTGTATTGATATCAAGGCAGCAATCCAAGTTGTTTACAACTAGTGATATTCATGAGGCCGGCGGGCGACGCAGGCACCAATTTGATGCGCGGATAGTGGGAACTGGCAAAAGCCGCGCCCAAGCGTGGGGTGACGTGGCCGGCGAGACGCCCCTCAGCGATCGGGCGTCCCGTGAGGCAGGCTCAGGGCTTTTCGCCCGGCCAGGCTACGATGCGCTCGACGAGCTCGTCCTCCGAGAACTCTTCCTCATTGCCGGCCACACGCCCGCGCACCGAGATGCCGGCCTCGTGCACGCTCGCCTTGCGGCCCGTCAGCAGCGGGTGCCAGTTCGGCAGGTCGTGCCCGTCGCGCACGAGGCGGTAGGCGCAGGTCGGCGGCAGCCAAGGGATGCTGCGCACGGCTTCCGGCGTCAGCCGAACACAATCGGGCACGCGCTTGGACCGGTTGCGGTAGTCGCGGCAGCGGCAGGCATGGGTGTCGAGCAGCGTGCAGCCGATATCGGTGTGGTGGATCTCGCCGGTATCGTCGTCCTCAAGCTTCAGGAGGCAGCAGCGGCCGCAGCCGTCGCACAGGCTCTCCCACTCGGTCGGCGACATCTCCTCGAGGCTCTTCACGCGCCAGAACGGCTCGGCCGGGCGGTCCCGCATCGGGCGCACCCCTCTCTTTCACGCATCATGTGTCGGATCGTCGCCTCTCCTGCCGGAAGGCGGCCGCGGAGGCAAGCGGAGCCGCGCCGGGAAGCGCCTCCGAGAGGTTCAAACGGGCTCGCAACGGCCTCCGGCCATCCGGCCGCCCTATTCCGGCGTCAAGGTTAAGGAAACATTCCGGTCGCCCGGCCGCTCCCACCGGCGCGCCCGCGCGTTGGTTACGCAACCGTGAATCTCGCGCGGCGGCGTGAGACTTGGTAGGCAGGGCATTCAGCGCGGATCGGCGCCCGCTCCCGCGAGGGACGGCAGGGCGCGGATCGGCCGGGTCGCCCGAAGGACGAGACACTCAGACCGTGCGCCTGCCCAGCCTCGCCTCGCTCAGAACCCGGATCAGCCGCGCGGCGCTGGCTTTCGACGCCTTCGTCAATGCGAGTCTCTACGACAGCGGCCGCTCGACCTCGGAGGCCTACGAGCGCTTTCAGGAACGGATGAACGTCTTCTCCGTGCGCGGCTGGAAGCGCGTCGCCCTCGACCTGACGAGCGAGGCGACGACCCTGGGCGCGGTGGGGGCGCTCGGCGTGCTGATCCTGGCCCAATCCGCCTTCCAGCTCACCAGCGACAACTGGCTGAAGGCCCAGGACCTCGCCGTGACCTTCCTCGATCGCTACGGCACCGAGGTCGGGCGGCGGGGCATCAAGCACGACGACTCGCTCAAGCTCGACGACTTCCCCGACCTGATGATCAAGGCGCTCCTTTCGACCGAGGACCGGCGCTTCTACGATCATTGGGGCATCGACCCGATCGGCACGGCCCGGGCGCTGGTCTCGAATTCCCGCGGCAAGGGCAACGTGCAGGGCGGCTCAACCATCACGCAGCAGCTCGCCAAGAACCTGTTCCTCACCAACGAGCGCTCCCTCGAGCGCAAGATCAACGAGGCGTTCCTGGCCTTCTGGCTCGAGAGCCACCTGACCAAGAACCAGATCCTGAAGCTCTATCTCGACCGCGCCTATATGGGCGGCGGCACCTTCGGCGCGGTGGCGGCGGCCGACTATTATTTCGGCAAGCCCCTGCAGAACATCACCCTCGCCGAAGCCGCGATGCTCGCCGGCCTGTTCAAGGCGCCGACCAAGTACTCGCCCAACGTGAACCTGCCCGCCGCCCGCGCCCGGGCGGTCGACGTGCTGCACAACATGGTCGAGGCGGGCTTCGTCACCGAGGGTCAGATCCAGACCGCCCTGCGCAACCCGGCGACGCCCGTGACCCGGGCCAAGGACATCACCGCCGACTACTATCTCGACTGGGCCTTCGGGCAGGTGAAGGCGCTGGCCGACGCGGGCAAGCTGCGCAACGACCGCGTGCTCACGGTGAAGACCCCCCTCGACCTCTCGATCCAGCGCAGCGCCGACCAGGCGATCGAGGGTATGCTGCGCCGCTACGGCGACCAGTACGACGTCGACGAATCCGCCATGGTGGTGATGGATCCGGACGGGGCCGTGCGGGCCATGGTCGGGGGCGCCGATTACGGCGAGAGCCAGTTCAACCGCGCCACCGACGCCCTGCGCCAGCCGGGCTCCTCCTTCAAGCCCTATGTCTACGCGGCGGCGCTCGCCTCCGGCCAGTTCAAGCCGGACACCCCGGTGGTGGATTCGCCGGTCTGCGTCGGCAATTGGTGCCCGCAGAATTACGGCCGCTCCTATTCCGGCCGGCAGCCGATGTGGCTCGCCGTGGCGAAGTCGATCAACACGATCCCGATCAAGATCTCGATCGCGCTGGGCAAGGGCATGGGCATCACCCACGAGTGGAACGCCGCCAAGGCGGGCCGGGCCAAGATCATCCAGACCGCCAAGGCCATGGGCGTGACCACGCCGATCACCGACACGCCCTCCCTGCCGATCGGCTCGACGGAGGTGACGGTGATGGACCAGGCCTCGGGCTTCGCGGTCTTCGCCAATGGCGGCAAGCGGGCCAAACCCTACGCGACCGTGGAGGTGCGCAATTCCAGCGGCGAGGTGATCTACCGCCACGCCGACGAACCGGCCGAGCAGGTGCTCTCGACCCAGGTGACGGCCGACATGAACTACATGCTCAACAAGGTCGTCGAGGAGGGCACCGCCCGCAAGGCGCAGCTCGAGAACACCAAGGTGGCGGGCAAGACCGGCACCACCAACGGCTACCGCGACGCCTGGTTCGTGGGCTACACGGGCAATTACGTGGGCGCCGTCTGGTTCGGCAACGACGACCACAGCCCGACCAACAAGATGACCGGGGGCTCCCTGCCGGCGATGACGTGGCACGAGGTGATGGCCCCCGCCCACCAGGGCATCGAGCTGAAGCCGATCCCCGGCCTCAACGAGCGCAAGGGCAGCAATCAGGTCGCCCAGGCGCTGACGGGCGCCGAGGCACCGGTGAACCCGGCCGCGAGCGCGGCGGGCCGGCTGTCGCGGCGCTCCTTCGAGGTGCTGACCAGCCTCAATGGTCTGTTCCGGGCGGTCGAGAGCAAGCCGGCCGCGCAGAAGGCCGATCCCGCCCGCTCCGGCGCGCTCCGGCCGGACCGGAAGGGCGGCTCCGGCCTCGTGGACGTGGCCGAGCGCACCCGCTCCGCCGGCTTCGGGACGCCTTGAGCGATCCGGTTGGGCAGATCATGCTGACGGAGACTCCCGACCTCGCCCGCACGGGCCCGGCCCGGCCGCGCGCGACGGCACGCCTCGGCCGGCTGCGCCGTGTCCTCGGGGGCTGGCTGCGCAGGGCCTCCGTGGTGGCGCTGACGCTCTACGCCCTGGCGCTCGGCGCCGCCCTCGGCCTGCTGAGCGCCGATTACGCGACCCGAGGCGGCTACCCGTTCGGCGGCGTGCGGATCGGCCCCTGGGTGGCCTGGCCGCGTACCGGCGCGATGGATGCCGACCCCTATGCCCGCGCGGTGAATGCCCGCCGCGGCGAGATCGCCCTCGCCGTCGGCGAAGGCATGCTGGTGACGGCCGCCCTGGACGACGAGGGCCGCACCCTCGACGCCGCCTGCACCTACACGGTCGGCGGCGCCACCCCGCCGGCCCGGGCCTGGACCCTGACCATCGCCGGGCGCGGCACCCCGGAGCCGGGGGCGCCGGCTCTGCGCGAGGGCTTCACCTCCACGGAGATCCTGCGGGCGCGCGACGGCAGCTTCGGCATCGTGATCGCCCCCGACGTGCAGCCCGGCAACTGGCTGCCGATGCCGCGGCCGCGGGGGCCGGTGCGGCTAGCCCTGCGCCTCTACGACACCCCGGTCGCGGCGAGCGTCGGCAGCCTCGACCGCGACAGCCTGCCCGCCATCACCCGCATGGGCTGCGCCTCATGAGCCCGCGCAACCGCTTCCTGCTCGCCACCGCCTGCGGCCTCGTGCTGGCGGGCATGGTCCACATCGCGACGGTGCTCTCGATCCCGCGCTTCGCCGAGGGCGACGCCTTCTCCCATGCCCGGGCGAGCGAGAGCCTGGACCATCCCCTGGCCGTGCACACGCTCGCCACCGGCGAGAACCCGGGCCCGGCCGAATCCTGGCTCCCGATCCCCGACCCGGCAGTGGCGGTCGGCGTCTGCGCCTACGACCTCGATGACGGGCCGATGCGGGTCTCGGCCAAGACCGGGGCGCTGACCCTGTCTCTCGCCGTGCATGGCCGCCGCGGCGCCTTCTACGCGGTCACCGACCAGGCGGCGGTGAAGGGCGCCCTCGACCTCGTGGTGATGACCCGGGCGCAATACGACGAGGCGCTGGCCAGCGACGACGAGAGCGAACCGAGCCGCGACGTGCGCATCGTCGCCAGCGACCGCGAGGGCTTCGTGGTGGTGCGGGTGATGGCCGGGCTGCCGAGCCAGCGCGCCATGGCCAACGAGGCGGTGCAGGCGGTCTCCTGCTCCATCGACAGCCCCGACGAACCGACCGACGCCGACGCGGCGCAGGGCCGGTAAGTCTCAGGCCGGGGCCGTCCCGCGGGGCAGCGGGCGGCTGACGAAGCGCGAGCCGGCGAGCAGGAAGCGCCAGGGCGTCTCGACGCCGCGGCTGATGCCGATGCGGGGGCCCACCGCCACGGGCACGTCCTCCGCCCGAGGCCGCAGGGTAAAGGGCGCCCGGTCGAGAGGAAGGCCGTCTTGGGCGCGGTCGACGCCGAGCGCCTGGCAGAGGCGGCCGGGGCCGGCGCAGAGCAGCCGGGGCGCGTCGAGTCCGCGGCGGGCGCGCATCGTGGGCAGGCCGGCGGTCGGCTCGATCGCCCGCAGGAGCACGGCGCTGCCCGGCTCGCAGACGAGATTCAGGCACCAGTGCAGGCCGTAGGAACGATAGACATAGGCGTGGCCGGGGGGCCCGAACATGCTGGCATTGCGCGGCGTCGGGCCGCCGAAGCTGTGCGAGGCGGGGTCCGTCCGGTCATAGGCCTCGGTCTCGACGATCAGGCCGCCGACGCCGTCGACGAAGAAACCGCAGCCGATCAGCTCCGACGCCACGGCAGCGACGGGCCGCGCGAAGAAGCCCGCCTCCATCAGGTCTCGCGGGCGGGAAGGAGGGAGGCCCGGGCCCGCGCCCGGCCCTCCGGCCCGAGGTCGAGGGCGAGCTGCACCGCCTCCTCCACGAAGGCCTGGGGCGAGAGGCCGGCGCGCTTGGCGGCGCGGGACACCTCCAGCCCGAGGCCGAGTCCGATCCGCACCTCGGTGGTGCGCGGGGGCGCCGCGGGGGTAGACTCGGCGGCGACAGGCGCAGGCGCCTGAACCGGAGCAGGTGCATCCGAGGGCGCCCCGGTCGGGCGCTCCAGGGCCTCGCGGCGTCCCTGGGCGGCCAGCCGATCGGCCCGCTCGTTGCCCACCTCGCCGGCATGGCCACGCACCCAGGTCCAGCGCACGTCCCGGGCCGAGGCGAGGGCGTCGAGGCGCTCCATCAGATCGCGATTCTTCACCGGGCCGGTGGCGGTGCGCCAACCCTTGCGCTTCCAGCCCTTCATCCATTCGGTGACCGACTTCACCACATATTGGCTGTCGCAGCGCATCTCGATGGCCGCGCCTTCGGGGAAGTGCTCCAGCGCGCTGATCGCCGCCGTCAGCTCCATGCGGTTGTTGGTGGTCGCGCGCTCGCCGCCATGCAGCTCGACCGTGCCGGTCGGATGCTGGATGACGACGCCCCAGCCACCGGGACCCGGATTGGGGTCGCAGCCGCCGTCGGCGTAGACGATGGTTCGCATGGAGGAGTCCGGTTCCGCTGTCTGAGGGTCGGCTCAATACTTGGCGACGACCGGCGGGGCCAGGGCTGCCTGGGGCGGCTCGAGGATTTCGAGGCCGCAGCGCGCCGCCGCCTCGGGCGGCAGCAGGGGGGCGAGCAGCGCCCGGCGCGACTCGAGGAAGCCGATCGCCTGCTCGGTCACCGCCGCGTCCCGGCCGGGCATCTCCACGGCGAGATGCTCCAGGGCGTAGCGGTACTGCGCCACGCGCTGCCCGAGCTCCAGGCGCACCCAGGCGATCAGGCAGCGATTCTCGGCGACCCGCATGGCGGCGTTACGCACGTCGAAATCGTCCAGGGTCCTGGCGAAGGGCAGGCTGCGCAGGCGGAAGGCATCCGCCTCGATCACCCGGGCGGCGGTGGCCACGAAGACGGGGATCAGCCGGCCGTCGGCCCCCGCATCCTCGGAGAGCCGCCGATAGCGGGAGACGGGAGAACGGAAGGATTCGGAGAGGAGGCCGTCATGATAGGCGGCGACGTTGGGTTCGCGCCAGTTCGGCGGCAGCACCCGCGTGCGGGTCAGGTTGGCGAGCACGTCCTCGAAAGCGGCGTGCCCCTGGGCGGGCATGAGGAAGCGCCAGGCTCGGTCCCGCAGAACGCGCTCGTCGTCGGTCAGAGGAAAGGCGGAGGCCGGCTCCTCGCGCTCGCGGGCGGCCAGGGTGCCCGTGGTCTCGACGAGGTCGTTCCAGGCGCTCTTGGCCGGGCGGCCGAAATCGCCCTGCTGCGCGCAGGCCACCAGGCAGAGTGGCGCGAGCAGGATCAGGCGGGATGCGCGCTCGAAGGGGCTCACGACCACTTGCGGAGGCGCTGGGCCGCTTCGTCGTCGGCGAGGCGCTCGTAGCGCACGCCGGTGAAGAGCAGGATCGCGCCGCGCGGGCCTTCGGCCTCGTCCCGCCGGAACCGGCGGATCGCGGCGGCGGGGAAGGGCACGACGTTGGTCGTGGGCCTCGCGGGGACCGGCGCCTTGCGGCGGGGTTTGATCGAAGGAGTCATGGCCTTACGTCCCGTCGCGTTCGGGTCTGACGGTCTGGTCGTCCTGCGCCGCTCCGGCACCGGAGGAAACTGAGGGGTACCTCAGCACGGCATGGTTAACGGATGGTTTCCGCGGCCGTCGCGGCGCGGCCCGGTCCTTGCATCGTGGTTTTCGCCCACGGCGGGCGTTTCCTCCCTTGAACTGCGACCCCGCTCGCTTCGCGCGAGCGGGTTTTTTCGTTTGGCGCAGCCCATCGGACGCGGTGCGACGACGGGAAGGTGTTGCCGCCGCGCGACCCTCCGCCCGGGAGCTTTCGGGGCTCACCTGTGTTTGGCTTGCTAACTCGGCGGAGCGCCCGATATGCGGTGCCTGCCCTCTCAACCCAGCGAAGGACATCCCAGGATGGGTCTGGACACCTCACGATTCGGGAGCGTGGCGGGAACCACGGCGCTGCGCCTGGCCCGAGGCTTCAAGGCCGCCGCGCTGATCGGGACGCCGATGGCGGTCCTGGTGCTCGCCGGCCCGGCCCAGGCGCAGCGCGAGGATCAGGGTCTTCAGCTCGGCTGCGCCAACGACTATTTCCGCCTCTGCGCAGGCGTCGACCCGAACAGCAACGATGCGGACCGCTGCATGCAGCGCAACCGCAACCGGCTCTCGCCGGAATGCCGCTCCGCGATCAGCGACTACGATCGCCGCACCGGCAACAGGAGCGGGATGACCAAGCCGGACGACGACTGAGCGCGTCTTCGGACTCCCCATCGCGGGCGTTTCGTGAGAGGCACTGAACCACCGGGACGCCGGTCCCGCCGGTTCGTGGCCGAGAGGGGGCCACAGGACTTCAAAGGACGACCATGCCGCTCACCGTCGCGGTCCAGATGGATCCGATCCAGGCGATCCGCATCGCCGGCGACACCACCTTCGCGCTCATGCTGGAAGCTCAGGCGCGGGGGCACCGACTGCTCTACTACACGCCGGACCGGCTCTCGATGCAGGGCCGGCGCGTCACGGCCCGGGTCGAGCCGGTGACCGTGCAGGACGTGGAGGGCGCGCATGCCACCCTCGGCGGGATCGAGCGCATCGACCTGTCGGAGGCGGACGTGGTGCTGATGCGCCAGGATCCGCCCTTCGACATGGCCTATGTCACGGCCACGCACATGCTGGAGAAGATCCACCCCGGGACGCTGGTGGTGAACAACCCGGCCGAGGTGCGCAACGCGCCGGAAAAGCTCTTCGTCCTCGACTTCCCCGAGCTGATGCCGCCGACGCTGATCTCCCGCGACAAGGCGGAGATCGAGGCCTTCCGCCGCGAGCACGGCACGGTGGCGATGAAGCCCCTGCACGGACATGGCGGGGCGGCGGTGTTCCGGGTCTCGGAGGAGGACCCGAATTTCGGCTCGATGTTCGACCTCTTCGCCGCCACCTTCCGCGAGGCCTGGGTGGTCCAGCGCTTCCTGGAGCGGATCACCGAGGGCGACAAGCGCATCATCCTCGTCGACGGCGAGCCGATGGGCGCGATTAACCGCGTGCCGGCCAAGAACGACATCCGCTCCAACATGGTGCGGGGCGGGGCCGCCGCCGCCTCCGACCTGACCGACCGGGAGCGCGAGATCTGCGCGACGATCGGGCCGGAGCTGCGGCGCCGGGGCCTGATCCTCGTCGGCATCGACGTGATCGACGGGCATCTCACCGAGATCAACGTCACCTCGCCGACCGGCATCCGGGCGATCAAGCGCCTCGGCGGCCCGGATCTCGCGGTGTCGGTCTGGGACGCGATCGAGGGGCGGCTCGGCCGCAGCTGAGGCCGGCTCAGCGCTCCGCCCGGGGCGTGACGTCGAGCTCCGCCCAGTCGAACTCCTCCTCCAGCACGTAATAGGCGTCGTCGCCGATCCGGCCCTCCCGGCGCAGGGCAAGGATGCGGTCGCGGGCGGCGGAGACGGCTTTTCGGCGGGCCTCGTCCGCCGGCAGGGCCTCCGGCGCGTGGCCGGCCTCGTGCGCCGCCGCCTGTTTCAGGGCGAGGGCGAATTCCCGGCGCAGGGCCGCGGCGGCCTGCGACTCGTCCTGCTTCAGCCGGTCGAGGGCGGCCTGGTAGGCCTGGGCGCGGCCCCAGCCGACCTCGTGGCCGACGGGATCCGTGTCTTCGAGGCGCAGGCGGGCGATGAGGGGGCGCAGGGTGAGGCCCTGCAGCACCAGGGTGCCGAGCACCGTGCAGAAGGCGGTGAAGACCAGGAGGTCGCGGTGAGGGAAGCCCTCCGGCAAAGCGAGCGCCGCCGCGACCGTCACCAGGCCGCGCATCCCCGCCCACGACACCGCGAAGCCGGCTCCGAGGCCGAGGCCCTTCGGCTTCGGAGCCGCTTCGGCGGCCGCCTCGAAGCCGATGCCGCGCAGCCCGCTCGCCGGAAGCACCCAGGCGATGCGCACCAGAATCACCGTGAGCACCACCAGCCCGGCGAAGAGATTGTGCGAGACGGCGTGGTCGTCGCGCAGGCGTTCGAGGATCGGCCCGATCTGGTTGCCGATGAGCACGAAGGCGAGGACGTTGAGCACGAAGATCGCCGTGTCCCAGACGGCGTAGGACAGGATGCGGGCGCGCGGCGCGGTCTGGCCCGGGGAGAAGCGCGAGACCGTGATCGCGTAGCTGACCACGGTGAGCACGCCGGAGAGCTCCAGCTTCTCCGCGGCGATCCAGATGCCGAAGGCCGCCACGAATTGCAGGACGATGGTGCTCGCCGCGTCGTCGAACCAGCGGATCAGCCGGAGGGAGACCAAAGCGAGCAGCGGCCCGACCACGAGGCTGCCGAGCACGCCGACGAGGAAGGTCGGGGCCACCTCGGAGGGCTCGACATGCCCGGTCACCGCCGCGGCGACGCCGAGCCGGTAGATCAGCAGCGCGCTCGCGTCGTTGAGCAGGCTCTCGCCGCGCAGGATGGTGATGAGGCGGTGGGGCAGCGGCATGGCCTGGGCCGTGCCGGGGGCGAGCACCGAGAGGGCGGCGACCGCGTCCGGCGGGGCGACGATGGCCCCGAGCACGATCGCGGCGGCGAGCGGCATGTCCGGCACCAGCACCTTGGCCACCACCGCGACGGCGAGGGTGGTCGCCGCGACCGCGCCGAGGGCGAGCCCGGCGATGGGCCGCCAGCAGCGCAGGAGATCCCGCAGGGAGGTGTCGTAGCCCGCATCGAGCAGGACCGGCGCCAGGAAGAGGGCGAGCGCCAGGCCGGGATCCAGGGTCAGGTTCGGCACCCCGGGCAGGAAGGCGATGCCGACCCCGCCCAGCGCCAGGAAGGCGGGAAAGGGCGCGCCGATCCGCCGGGCCAGGGCGGCGAGCACCACCGCCCCGGTGAGGACGCCGACGATCCAGTCGAACAGAAGCATGGGCCCGGAGCAACGCGACGCGGTCAGGCAAGCGGAACCCCCAGCGGGGCCGGCGGTATCCCCACCCGGCCGATCGGTCGCGGCGCGAAGCGAGCGCCCGCGCCTTGCCTGCCCAGCCCGGAGGGCGTTCCGGCGCCCCGCGCAGGCCGGCGCATCAGGCGGCCGGGCCGGCCGCGCCCCTTCGCCCGCTCGGCATCCTCGTCAACCCGCGTCGCCCGCTACAGGGTCTCGAAGCGCGGGACGCTGGAGCGGGGCGTGACCACCCGGCGGGATTGCAGGGCGGGGTCCAGGCCGCTGCGCATCACGCCGCGCAGCTCGTCCAGGCCGAAATCGGCGACATTGGCCGAGAGGTCGGCCTGTACCCGCGCGAGCAGGGTCTCGTCGCTGGCGCCATGGACCATGGCGTCGATCAGCACGTCGGCATAGGCCCGGCTCGTCTGCCCGTCACAGCCAAGTTTTCGGACAGCAAAGTTCGCGAGCGCCTGGATTCCGAGACGGCGATTCAGGAAACGCCGCTCCTCCTCCAAAGCAAATTTCAGTTCTTCGGCACGTTCTCTCTCTTCGAACGATCTGAGCATCGTTTCCCTCCTGGGCGATCCGGGGGATGCGAGGGGTCGAAGCATTGAGAATGCCGCCGAATGCTGCGGATACCAAGGGAATTCGGCGATGGGATTTGAGGGCTTTCGCTTCCCGGCCCGGTGTTCCTCAAGGCGGCCTCATTGCGAGGCGGAGGCGGTATCCAGCGCGCTTCCCTCAACCGTTCGGCGGCCGGAACTTCTGCACGAAGCCTACGATGTCGATCCCGGCCAGATACAGGATGACGGCAAAGGCGATGAGGAGGATGGTGTAGACCGCGTTGGCGATCACGGAGGTGCCGATGGCCTTTGCCGTCGTGCCGCGCAGAGCTTCTTCCCGGATCGCAGGCGTCGCCTCGGCCACGGCGACATTGCCGAAAACCGCGAGTGAACTGTCCGCCCGTTCCTGCAGGCCCTCCAGGAGGGAATCCGTCCAGGTTGTCGCGTAGGCATCCAGCTCCGCCTGGGTCGGCTTGCGCTGCTCCTTTTCCCAGATCGCCTGCGCCCACTCGCGCTTGGCCACCTTGTAGAGCCCGTAGGCGAGCAGACCGCGGATATTCTCCTTGGCGTTCGGAGCCGGCGCGAGGCGGTCGAAGATCGGATTGTAATGGGGCTGCTTGGGGTCAGCGCCGCTTGCCATCGGGCCTCTTCGCCTCCGGGACCCTCACATCACGGAGCGCCGCGTTGGCCGATCGGACGGCCTTTTCGAAAACACCGCGATCCATCGTGCTCGCCTTGCCGAGGCCCGGCACCGTCACGGTCTTGAAGATGCCGGTGTCGCTGTTCCGGCCGAGGGCGCGGCCGGCAAACACGCCATCCGCCTTCTTTGAACCGAACATCATGATTCTCCTGGCCCACCCATCATAGAGCGTTGAGGCGACGGTTTCACCTTCTTCCGCTCTCAACCGCCTCAATTCGGGTTCGAATCGACCCACGATGCGGCTTCGCGGCCTCAAGCGTTTCGTTCGGCTCGAAAGGACGATCACAGCCTTGCGGCACACAGCCGGGTTCGACGGTCGGTCACGAGCGCGGGCGCGCCCAGCCCAGTGGGCGCCCCACAACCCCGCATTGACGAAACCGCGAGCAACGGCCAAGCTTGGTGCCGACGGTTCCCCGTTCGGGGATCAAAAGGGAACGCGGTGAGGGGTTCGCTCCGATGCCGCGGCTGCCCCCGCAACTGTGAGCGGCGAGCCTTCCGCCACCATGTCACTGGATGAGCCTCATCCGGGAAGACGGTGAGAGGGCAGCGACCCGCGAGCCAGGAGACCTGCCGTCAGCCGTGGTCACACGCGAAACGCGTCGGGCGGGGTGTCCTGACGGGTGCGAAGGCACCGCCCCTCCCCGGAGGAGGCGGAGGCCGAAGCCTCGTTCGCGGTGACGTGCCACTCGAAGACGCGCGCGCCGCCTCCGCCGATGTCCGATCCCGCAAGGTTTCCGCTCCCGCCCCGGGAGAGAGCCCGCCCGTGCCCGCGCCCCAGGCGGGGACACGGCCGCCTCGCGGATGGCGATTGTAACATTATTACATTCGCTGTAGGACCGCGGCCGGGGCACCGCCGCCCGTGCCCGGACACCCACGCTCCCATGACGATGCCTTCTCCCCGCCCCTCCGGGCGGCCCCGTTCCGCGCGCGGCCTGCCCGCCCTCGCCCTCCTGCTCTGGCCGGCCCTGCCCTGCGGGCCGGCCGCCGCACAGGAGGCGGCCAGCGTCACCCTCGACCAGCTCACCGTGACCGGCGACGGGGTGAGCCTGACCCGGGCCGCCCCGGCCGGCCTCAACCTGCGCACGCCGGATCGCGGCGGCTCCCGCCTCGGCCTGACGCCCCTGGAGACGCCGGCGAGCCTCGACGTGATCGCCGGCGAGACCGCCCGCATCCGCGGCCAGAACACGGTGACGGAGGCGGTGACGCAGAACGCCACCGGCATCACCACCATCGCCGCGCCGGGCAACGGCAACGGCGCCTTCACGAGCCGGGGCTTCGCCGGGCCGAACTCGATCCAGCAGCTCTATGACGGCACCCGGCTCTTCGTCGGCGCCGGCACCGTCACCTTCCCCTTCGACACCTGGAACGTCGAGCGCATCGAGGTGCTGCGCGGCCCGGCCTCCGTGCTCTACGGCGACGGGGCGATCGGCGGCGTGGTCAACGTGGTCAGCAAGCAGCCGGTCTTCACGCCGATCGGCGCGGCGCGGGCCGCCCTCGGCTCGGACGGGACGGCGCGGCTCGCCCTCGACACCGGTGGCCCCCTCGGCGAGCAGGTCGCCTACCGCCTCAACGTGAGCGGCAACCGCGCGGATGGCTGGATGAATCCGGACGGCGATTTCCGCAACCTCGCGGTCTCGGGCGCCCTGACCCTGCAGGCGACGCCGGACCTCGCCGTCACCCTCTCCCACGACCTCGGCTACCAGGAGCCGATGCGCTACTGGGGCAGCCCGCTCATCGACGGGCGCGTGCCGGACCGGATCCGCTTCAACAACTACAATGTCCGCGACGCCAAGGTCACCTGGCTCGACAACTGGACGCAGCTGAAGGCGGAATGGACACCGAGCGCGGACATCACGCTCCGCAACACCGCCTACCGGCTGCAGAGCCGGCGCCACTGGCTCGACGTGGAGCAATACAGCTTCAACCGCGCCACCGGGCGGATCGACCGCCGCGACTACCTGGAGATCTACCACTCCCAGGAGCAGATCGGGAACCGCTTCGACGCCGCCTTCAAGGGCGCGCTGTTCGGGATGCGCAACGAGTTCCTGGCGGGCTTCGACGTCAACACGATCCGCTTCCGCCACACCAACAACTTCTATTTCGACGCGTCCGACAGCGTGCCGGTCTCGGGCTACGATCCCGGCCTGTTCCCGCAGGACGGCCGGGCGCGCCCGGCCTATGCGACGCGGACCTTCCAGGCCTCGGTCTTCGCCGAGAACCGGCTGATCGTGACCGACCAGTTCGCGCTGCTCTCCGGCCTGCGCTACGACGCGCCGTATCTGGAGCGCACCAACCTCGCCACCGGCGCCGTCTTCGCGCGCGACTTCAGCGCGCTCAGCTACCGCTTCGGCGGCGTCTACAACCCGGCGCCGGACCTCGCCCTCTACGCGCAATACGCCACCGCGACCGACCCGGTGAACAGCCTGATCTCCCTCAGCCAGAGCGACGCGAATTTCGACCTCTCCACCGGGCAGCAGGTCGAGATCGGCGTGAAGGGCCTGAGCTTCGGCGGCACCCTCGAATGGACGCTCGCCGGCTACCGCATCGTCAAGGACAAGCTGATCTCGGCGCTGCCGGGCACCTCGACCCAGCAGGTGCAGGTCGGCCGGCAATCCTCCCAGGGCGTCGAGGCGGCGGTCTCCCTCCGCCTGCCCGAGGGCTGGCGCATCGACGCCAACCTCGCCCTGCTCCACGCCCAGTACGACGACTTCACCCAGGTGGTGAACAACGTGCTGGTCAGCTATGCCGGCAAGCAGCCCCTGGACGTGCCGGAGCGGGTCGGCAATCTCTGGCTCAACTGGGCCTTCGCCCCGGGCTGGGAGGCGCGGCTCGGGGTGCAGTATGTCGGGCGCACCTTCAGCGATTTCGGCAACACCGCGCCGCGGCCGGCCTATGCCCTGCTCAATGCCGGGCTCGACCATCAGGTGACCCCGAATTCCGTGCTCTCCCTGCGGGCCTACAACCTCCTCGACGAGGTCTACGCCATCGCCGGCAACGCGGTGGACGGGGTCGGCACCAACTGGCTGCTCGGGCGCCCGCGCTCCTTCGAGGTCGCCTACAGCGTGACGTGGTGAGGATGCGGGGCGGCGGACGACAGCGCACGAAGCGGATCGGCAAGGCGGGCAAGCGCTGGCTGCTACTCGGCCATCGCTGGATCGGCATCCTGACCGGGCTGTTCTTCGCGGCCTGGATCGGGTCCGGGCTGGTGATGCTCTACGTGCCCTTCCCGAGCCTGAGCGAGGCGGAGCGGCTCGCGGGCCTGCCGCCGATCGCCTGGGAGAGCGTCGCCCTCGGCCCCGACGCGGCGCTCGCCGCCTCGGAGGGCGGGACGCCGCCCAGCCTGGCGCTCGCCATGCGCGGCGCGGTGCCGGTCTACCGCCTCGTCACGGCGCAGGGCGAGCGCCTCACCCTCTCGGCCCGGACGGGGGCGCGGCTCGGCCCGGTCTCGGACGAGGAGGCGCGGCTCATCGCCGGGGCCGGCCCGGAGGCGCCGGTGGAGGCCGTGGCGCGCGACCAGTGGACGGTGCATGCCCGCTACGACGCCCTGCGCCCCTTCCTCAAGGTGGCGCTGGGCGATGCGGCGGGCACGGATCGCTACGTCTCGGAGCGGACCGGCGAGATCGCCCTCGACACCAACCGGCAGGAGCGCGTCTGGAACTGGCTCGGCGCGATTCCGCACTGGTTCTACCCGACGCCCCTGCGCGCCCGGGCCGAGCTCTGGCGGCAGGCGATCCTCTGGGTCTCCGGCCTCGGCATCGCCGGCGCCCTGAGCGGGCTCGTCCTCGGAATCTGGCGGCTGCGGGTCCGGCGGCCCTATCCGCACGGGTCGGTGACGCCCTATCGCGGGATCGGGCGCTGGCACCATCTCGTCGGGCTCGTGGGCGGGGCGAGCCTGCTCAGCTTCATCGTGAGCGGCTGGCTCTCGATGAACCCGAACCACTGGTTCACCATGCCGGGGCCGCCCGGCGACCTGCTGGCCGCCTATGCCGGGCCGGCCGGACCGATCGGGCTCGATCCCGCCGGGCTGAGGGCGGCGGCGCCGGAGGGCGCGGTCGAGCTCCGCTTCCTGCGCCTCGGCGGGCGCTGGCTGACCGAGGCCCGGACCGCCGCCGCCCGGCGCGTGCAGGGGGCGGAGGGCGGCCCGGCTCCGGACGAGGCCGCGATCGCCGCGGCGGCCGCCCGCGCCTTCCCGGCGGCGCCGCTCGCGGGGATCGTGCGGCTCACCAGCTACGATTCCTACTGGTACCCCCACCACGACACGCGCCCGCTGCCGGTCCTGCGCCTGCGCTTCGCCGATGCGGCGGCGACCTGGCTGCATGTCGACCCCGTCTCCGGGGAGATCCTGAACCGGCTCGACCGCAGCAGCCGCCTCTATCGCTGGCTGTTCGCCGGGCTGCACCGGCTCGACCTCGCCGTGCTCACCGGGCACCGGCCGGCCTGGGACATCGCGCAATGGTCGCTCAACGGGCTCGGCGGCGTCATCGCCGTGACCGGGGTGGTGCTGGGCTGGCGCCGCCTGCGCCGCCGGCCGCGCTCCGCACCCAACTATTCCGAGAATTTCACGGATCGTCGCAACGATTCGTTGAGGACGGGACCGGCATGATCCTGCCGAGTGGTCAGGCACGACCCCTCGTCCCTCTCGGCCCGTTGAGACAGATGGCTCCGATCCATCGCTTCGAGACCGCCCGCAGCTACCAGGCGGTCTCGCTCGTCGACGATCTCGTGGCCCGGATGGGACGCCTCGCCGTCCATCGCGGTTTCGTGCGGGAGGCCATCGCGAGCCCGATGCTCAAGCGGCTGATGCCGCGGGAGCGCCTCGCCGAGCGCGCGGCCTTCGAGACCAGCCTGCGCCGGCGCCTCGAAAGCGAGAAGCCCAGGCCGGACCAGATCGCCTATCTCGTCCGCCTCGCCGAGGACGAGCTCGACCTCGCCCACGAACGCACGACCTGAGCCGCCTCAGCCCGCCGCGCCGAGGGCCTGGAGGATGCGCGCCCAGGAGCGGGTGCCCTTGTGGAAGCTCGACAGCGCGTACTTCTCGTTGGGCGAGTGGATGCGGTCGTCGTCGAGGCCGAAGCCGATCAGCAGGGTGTCGAGGCCGAGGAGGCGCTTGAAGTCGCCCACGATCGGGATCGAGCCGCCGGCCCCGACCGCCACCGCCTCCCGGCCCCATTCCTCGGCGAGCGCCTGCCTGGCGGCGCCGAGCTGGGGCATGTCGTAGGGCAGCGCCACCGCGCGGGAGCCCTTGTAGCAGATCACCTCCACCCTGCAGTCGGCGGGCACCCGCTCGCGCACGAAGGCCTCGAAGGTCCGGGCCAGCCGCTCTGGATCCTGGTCGTCGACGAGGCGGAAGGAGACCTTGGCCGAGGCCTCGCTGGCGATCACCGTCTTGGTGCCCTCGCCGGTATAGCCGCCGATGATGCCGTTCACGTCGCAGGCCGGACGCGACTGGATCAGCTCGATCGGCAGGCGCCCCCGCTCGCCCGCCGGCTCCTTCAGGCCGATCGGCCCGAGGAACTTTTCCGCCGTGAGGCCGAGGGAGCGCCACTGCTCCAGCAGCTCCGGCGGCGGCTCGCGCACGCCCTCGTAGAAGCCCGGCAGCGTCACCCGGCCCTCGGCATCGTGCAGGGCGGCGAGGATCTTCGACAGGATGTGGATCGGGTTGGCCGCCGCCCCGCCGAAGAAGCCGGAATGCAGGTCCCGGTCGGCGCAGGTCACCTTCACCTCGAAATAGGCGAGGCCCCGCAGCGAGGTGGTGATCTGCGGCGTCTGCCGATCCCACATCCCGGTGTCGCAGACGAGGGCGACATCGGCCTCGAGGCGGTCGCGGTTGGCGGCGACCCATTCGGGCAGCCCCTGCGAGCCGTTCTCCTCCGCGCCCTCGACCAGGATGGTGACGCCGACCGGCAGGTCGCCGTTCATGGCGAGATGCGCCCGGCAGGCCTCGACGAAGGTCATCACCTGACCCTTGTCGTCGGAGGCGCCGCGGGCGACGATCTTCTGCGCCTCCCCCTCGCCGGCGAGGCGCGGCTCGAAGGGCGGCGTCTCCCACAGGGCGAGCGGGTCGACCGGCTGCACGTCGTAATGGCCGTAGAACAGGACGTGCGGCGCCCCCGGCTTGGGGCGATGCGCCAGCACCACCGGATGCAGGGAGGTCTCCTCCACGGTGGTCGCGAAGCCGAGGGCGGTGAGGGTGCCCTCGAGCCAGGCGGCCGCCTCCCGGCAATGGCCGGCATAGGCCGGGTCGGTCGAGATCGAGGGGATGCGCAGCCAGGCGAACAGCCGCTCCAGGGCATTGTCGAGGTCGCGGTCGATGTCGTTGAGGACGGGGTCGAGCGCCGTGTCGGGCATGGGCCTTCGGGTTCCCTGGGAAGCGGGTCGTGCCCTCAGCGTTAGCCGAGGGCGGCCCGGGGCGGAACCCCGGCGGCCCCGCCCCGGGCCGCCCCGCATGGAACGGCGCCAGTTTGGAGCGGTTATCGACGCAAAGCCGCGGACGGCAGCGTTTCGTCCTCCGCGCAACGTCCGCCCGGCGGACACTGTCCCTCACGCATCGGATCCCCGCCATGCTCATCGACAGCGGCTCGCCCGGAGCCCCCGGCACCGTCGACATCACCCTGACCATCAACGGGCAGAGCCGGCGCATCGCCGTCGCCCCCTGGGTCACGCTCCTCGACCTGCTGCGCGAGCGCCTCGACCTCACCGGCACCAAGAAGGGCTGCGACCACGGCCAGTGCGGCGCCTGCACCGTGCTGGTGAACGGCGTGCGCGTGAATGCCTGCCTGACGCTGGCGGTGATGAAGGACGGCGCCGAGATCACCACCGTGGAGGGCCTCGCGGCCCTGGCCCACAAGGCGGGCACCAACACCCTGCACCCGATCCAGGAAGCCTTCATCGAGCACGACGCCTTCCAGTGCGGCTACTGCACCCCAGGCCAGCTCTGCTCCTCCGTCGGCCTGATGAACGAGGGCCATGCCAAGAGCCGGGACGAGATCCGCGAGGCGATGAGCGGCAACCTCTGCCGCTGCGGCGCCTACACCCACATCGTCGACGCCATCGAAGAGGTGATGCAGCAGGGAGGCGCCCGATGAACCGCTTCGACTACGTCCGCGCGGGCACGGTCGCGGAAGCCGTGCAGGCCCTCGGTGCAGGCGGCCGCCTGATCGCGGGGGGCACCAACCTCCTCGACCTGATGAAGTACAATGTCGAGAAGCCGGAGCGGCTCGTCGACATCACCCGGCTGCCCCTGACGGACATCGAGGCGCATGCGGGCGGCCTGCGCATCGGCGCCCTCGTGACCAATGCGACGCTGGCCTATGACGACCGCGTCCGCGCCCGCTACCCGCTTCTGTCGAGCGCGATCCTGGCCGGGGCCTCGGCCCAGCTGCGCAACGCCGCCTCCACCGGCGGCAACCTGCTGCAGCGGACCCGCTGCTACTATTTTTACGACGAGGGCACGCCCTGCAACAAACGGGAGCCCGGCTCCGGCTGCCCGGCCATCGGCGGGGTGAACCGCATCCATGCGATCTTCGGGACGAGCCCGCACTGCATCGCCACCCACCCCTCCGACATGTGCGTGGCGCTCGCGGCCCTGGAGGCCACCGTCAACGTCACCGGCCCGGAGGGCGAGCGCGCCATCCCCTTCGCGGAGTTCCACCGCCTGCCCGGCGACACGCCGGAGAAGGACACCAACCTGAAGCCCGGCGAGATGATCCTCTCGATCGACCTGCCGGCCCGGGACTTCGGCCCGCACCACACCTACCTGAAGCTGCGCGACCGGCTCTCCTACGCCTTCGCCCTGGTCTCGGTCGCCGCCGCCCTCGAACTCGACGGCGGGACGATCCGGACCGCCCGGCTGGCGCTGGGCGGCGTCGCCCACAAGCCCTGGCGCAACCGCGAGGCGGAGGCGCTGCTCGAAGGCGCGCCTGCCACCCGCGAGAGCTTCCGGAAGGCCGCCGACCGGATCGTGTCGGAGGCCAGGCCCCAGTCCGAGAACGGCTTCAAGGTCGAGCTGGCCCGGCGGGCGATCGTGCGCGGGCTGGAGCAGGCCGCCGCGGGCACCCCGCAATCGCAGTCCGACAAGCGCATCCAGTAAGGAGAGCCCGACGATGGCCACCCAGCTCAGCAGCGGTGCCGGCAAGGACCGCTTCGTCGGCAGCGCGATCAGCCGCGTCGACGGCCCCGCCAAGGTCACCGGCCTCGCCAAGTATTCCGGCGAATTCGCCGCCCCCGATCTCGTGCACGGCTATGTCGTGTCGAGCCGCATCGCCCGCGGCCGGATCACCGGCATCGACGCAGCGCAGGCCGAGGCCGTGCCCGGCGTGCTCAAGGTCCTGACCCACGAGAACCGCCCCGCCGTGCCGGGGCAGGCGGATGCCTATCAGGACATGGTGGCGCCCCCGGGCGCGCCCTTCCGCGCCCTCTACGACGAGACGATCCTGTTCTCGGGCCAGCCCGTCGCCCTGGTGCTGGCGGAGGATTTCGAGACGGCGCGCTACGCCGCCTCGCTGGTGCGCGTCGCCTACGACACCGACACGCCGCGCACCGACCTCGATGCGCTGAGCGGAGACGCCTATGTCCCGCCGGTGGAGCGCGAGGGCATCAAGCCGCCGCCGGAGCCCTGGGGCGATGCGCGCAAGGCCCTGGAGGGAGCCGAGATCCGGGTCGAGCAGAGCTACCGCCTGGCCGACGAGCACCACAACCCGATGGAGCCCCACGCCTCGACCGTGGTGGTGGAGAAGGACGGCACCTACACCGTCTACGACAAGATCCAGGGGGTGGCGAACACGCAGCTCTACCTGACCAACGTCTTCGGCCTGAAGCCGGAGCAGGTGCGCTGCCTCAACCCCTATCTCGGCGGCGGCTTCGGCTCCGCCCTGCGCCCGCAATACCAGCTCTTCCTGGCCATGCTCGCGGCCCAGGACCTGAACCGCTCCGTGCGGGTGACGCTGGCCCGCGACCAGATGTGGAGCTTCACCTTCCGCTCGCAGGCGGTGCAGTCCATCGGGCTCGGCGCGGCGAAGGACGGCGCGCTGCAGGCGCTCAGGCACGGTGCCGTGCAGGGCACCTCGACCTACGAGGATTACCAGGAGGTCGTCGTCAACTGGTCGGGCGTGCTCTACAAGTGCGATAACGTCGAACTGACCTACAAGCTGGTCAAGCTCGACACCCCGACCCCGGGCGACATGCGCGCGCCCGGCGCCGTCTCCGGCGTCTACGCCATCGAATCCGCCATGGACGAGCTGGCCTACGCCACCGGCCAGGACCCGATCGCCCTGCGCCTCGTCAACTACACCGACGAGGACCCGACCGAGGGCAAGCCCTTCGGCTCCAAGGCCCTGAAGAGCTGCTTCGAGCAGGGCGCGGCGCGCTTCGGCTGGGACAAGCGCGACCCGCAGGTCCGCTCCATGAAGGACGGCCGCGAGCGCGTCGGCTGGGGCATGGCCTGCGGCATCTGGGAATCGATGATGCAACAATCGAGCGCCCGGGTGGCGCTCACCGCCGACGGGCGGGTCGAGGTCGGCAACTCCACCGGCGATATCGGCACCGGCACCTACACCATCCTCACGCAGATCGCGGCGGACGGGCTCGGCGTGCCCTTCGAGCATGTCACGACCAAGCTCGGCGACACCAGCTTGCCCGAGGCCCCCGTGGCCGGCGGCTCCTGGACCGCCGCCTCCTCCGGCACCGCGGTGATGAAGGCCGCCCGCAACGTGGCCGAGCAGGTCTTCAGGCTCGCCCGGGGCTTGGAGGGCTCGCCGCTCGCCAATGCGGATTTCGAGCGGGTCGTGTTCACCGGCGGCCGGATCCAGCTCGCGGAGGATCCCGCCCGCGGGGTCGCCCTGACCGAGGTGCTCGCCGCCACCGGCACCGACAGGCTGGAGGCCACGGAATCGGCCGGCCCGGATTCCGACTTCAAGGCGCAGTACGAGGCCTATACCCACTCGGCCGTCTTCGCCGAGGTGAAGGTCGACGAGGAGCTCGGCGTGGTCCGGGTCACCCGCGTGGTCTCGGCCATCGCCGCGGGCAAGATCCTCAACCCGAAGACGGCGGCCAGCCAGATCAAGGGCGGGATCGTGATGGGCATCGGCTCGGCGCTGCACGAGGAATCGATGCTCGACCACCGCCTCGGCCGCTTCATGAACCGCAATCTCGGCGAGTATCACGTGCCGGTGAATGCCGACATCCACGACATTGAGGTGATCTTCGTCGACGAGGAGGACAAGGCCAATCCGCTCGGCGTGAAGGGGCTCGGCGAGATCGGCATCGTGGGCGTGGCCGCGGCCATCGCCAACGCCGTCCACCACGCCACGGGCACGCGCATCCGCGCCCTGCCGATCACCCTCGACAAGCTGCTGACCTGAGGAACCCAGCGCCCTCCCCGCAGGCGCGATCGGACCGCTTCGCGCGGTCCCCCTCGCCCAGAGGGCGGGGAAAGGTGCTTCGCCCGGCACCCGCGGAGAGCTGCGGCTGCGATCCGCCCCACATCGTCGTTGCCCCACCCGCCCCGGGCGGCGTATCGCGGCGCTCGGGTTTCCTCGCGCCGGATCCAGCTGCATGGCGGCTCTCCTCGTCTTCCTCGGTGCCGGCCTCGGCGGCGTGATGCGCCACGGGGTCAACATGCTCGCCGTGCGGCTCGGATCGAGCTTCCCCTGGGGCACGCTCGCCATCAACGTCTCCGGCTCGATCGCCATGGGACTGGTGACCGGCTGGTTCGCCCTGCGCGGCGGCAGCCTGCAGGCGCGGCTGTTCCTCGCCACCGGGATTCTGGGGGGCTTCACCACCTTCTCGACCTTCTCGCTGGAAGCCTTCACCCTGTTCGAGCGCGGCGAGAGCGCGGCCGCGGCGGCCTATGTGCTCGGCTCCCTGGTCGCCGGCATCGGCGGCCTCGCCCTCGGGCTCTACGTGATGCGGCAGATCCTCTGACAGGGAGCCGAGGGGAACCGAGGATGGCCGATCCGCTCCAGTCCTGGCGCCTCTGGGCGCTGCTCTCGGCGGCCTTCGCGGCGCTGACCGCGGTGCTGGCCAAGGCCGGGGTGGAGGGCATCGCCTCCGAGACGGCGACCTTCCTGCGCACCCTCGTGATCCTGGCGCTCACCGGCGCGATCATGCTGCTGGCGGGCCAGGCCCAGGGCCTCGGCCGGATCCCGGGGCGCAGCGCCCTGCTCCTCGTCCTGTCGGGGCTCGCCACCGGCGCCTCCTGGCTCTGCTACTTCCGCGCCCTCTCCCTCGGCGACGCGGCCAAGGTCGCGCCCCTCGACAAGCTCAGCGTTGTGCTGGTCGCCTTGTTCGGCGTGCTCTTCCTCGGGGAGCGGCTCTCGGCGACCAACTGGCTCGGCATCGGCCTCATCACCGCCGGGGCCCTGCTGGTGGCCTGGCGCTGATGGGAGCCCCCCGCCTGGCCGCCCTGCTGGTCCCCGCCCTGCTCGCGGCCGGACCGGCCACGGCGGAGGATCCCTTCGTCGATGCGGGGGCGCGGGTGCCCGGCCTCGTCGTGGAGATGCGCTATGCCGGCGCGCACAACTTCGTCGGGCGGCCCATCGCCGGCTACGCGGCGCCGCGCTGCCTGCTCACCCGCGCGGCCACGGCGGCGCTCGCCCGCGCCCAGGCGGATCTGGCCCGCGAGGGGCTCGGCCTGAAGGTGTTCGACTGCTATCGGCCGACCCGGGCGGTGGCCGATTTCGTGGCCTGGGCCCGCGACCCCGCCGAGGCCCGCATGAAGGCCGAGTTCTATCCGGAGATCGACAAGGCCGACCTGTTCCGCCTCGGCTACATCGCCGGGAACTCCGCGCATTCCCGCGGCTCGACCGTCGACCTCACCCTCGTGACCCGGGCCGAGGGCCGCGAGATCGACATGGGCACGCCCTTCGACTTCTTCGGCCCCGCCTCCGGCGAGGGGAACAAGGCCCTCACCCTCCCCCAGGCCGCCCACCGCGCCCGGCTGCGGACGGCGATGATTCGGGCCGGTTTCGCCCCCTATCCGCAGGAATGGTGGCACTTCACCCTGCGCGGCGAGCCTTTTCCCCACACGGCCTTCGACCGGCCGATCCGCTGAGGCCCGCGCGCAGAAGCCGAGGCAACGCCATGGCTCTGTGTGGAATTTGTCTTGCGCCTTGAATTATTCCAGTTCAGGCGAGACAGATTTCGAGAGCAACTCTCGCCTTGTATCATTTCTAATGTTTTGATCGCAACTTGCAAATATTTCGGCGATTGCTCAAAGTTTCTCCCGCAACGAAACCTATCGATCGCCCCGGGCTTACCCTGTCAGGGGCGGGAGAACAGAAGCGGAGAGACGGATGGCACGCACCCTCGACGCGATCCGGCACTACACGCGGATCGCCTGGTGGGACGGCTCGGCCCTGGGCCTCCACCTCTCGGCCTTCGGCGACCTGCTGGGCCTGACCGAGGGCGAGCGGGGCGGCAGCCGCCGGCCCCAGGGCGGGACCGAGAGCGAGGACGAACGGGCGTGAGCGCAGGTGTGAGCGAGGAGCGGCGCGAGGCCGTGGAGCGGCAGGCGCAGGGCGGCCTCGAACGCGCGCTCATGCGCGCCTTCTGGCAGGCGATGCAGGACCAGCCCATGCCGGTGATGGCGGGGCTCGAGGCGGCGGCGCGGACGTTGGGCGCGCTCTACCGGCAGGCGGCGGCCGTGCACGGCCCCGGCGGCTGCGATTGCGGCTGGCGGCCGGAGCCCGATTCCGACCTGATCGTGCTGGAGGCGATGCTCGCCGCCGCCCTGTTGCAGCCGCCGGGCCGGACCCTGGCCGAGATGGAGCCCGCCGGCCGCGCCTGACGGCCCCGTCTAGCCCTCCGTCAGCACGATCTCGTGCAGGCGGGCGGGGCGGGTCAGGCGGATATGCGCCTTGTCGATCGCGACGATGCCCTCCCGCTGGAAGCGCTTGAGCATCATCGTCACCCATTGCCGGGTCGAGCCGACCAGGGCGGCGATCTCGTCATGGGTGATGCGGCGGTGGATCACCACCGCGCCGTCCTCCTCCGTGCCGTAGAGGTCGCCGAGATTGAGGAGCAGTTGGGCCAGCCGCTCGATCACCGAGCGGGTGCCGAGCATCTGCGCCATGGCCGTGTAGCAGCGGCCCTTGGCCTCCAGCGCCTCGATCAGGCAGAGGGCGAAGTTCGGCATCTGGCGGATCAGGCTGCGCAGGGTCGCGCTGGAGAGCACCGTGACCCGCACCGGCTCGATCGCCACCCCCGACCATTGGTGGCAGCCCCCGCCGGAAATGCTGGGGCCGCCGATGAAATGGCCCGGCGTCCAGTAGGCGAGGGTCACCTGCCGGCCGGAGGGGCCGGAATAGAACACCCGCACGCGGCCCTCCTCGATCAGGAAGATGCCCTCATGCGCCTCGCCCTGCGCGAACACGCTGCGGCCGGCGGGGAGCGTCAGGCTGCGGCCGGCGGCGCGCACCCGCGCCGCCTCCGCGGGGGTGAGCCGGTCGAGGAAGCCGGCGCCGTCGTCGAGCCCCTCGATCGTCTCGCTCAGGAACAGCGCGCTGGCGATCAGCGGCGCCGGGCGGTGCGGTTCGGACAGGGCGAGCATCGCTGCGGACATGGTGCGGATGGCCTCTTCCGGGGCGCGGCCACCGGCGAAGGCGGCGGGGCGCGCTATGAGGGGGATTATCGATCGGACGCCGCCGCGAGCAATTCCAAATTGAAGATCTCGACGGCGAGATTTTCCCAAGGGGAAGATCTTTTGGAGATTTTCTTTTTGCCAACACAAGAACAGCCGCGAAAGATCGCAGTCTTCATGGGGCGATGAAATTAATTGCTCGCCGCAGCGCAGCACGAGGCCGCTAGATGGGCCCGTCGCCGCGCACCTTCCCGGGCCGCCCGGCGCATCCTGCCCGACGGAGCCCGCCCGTGACCGCCTTCCGCCCCGCCCGCCGCCCTCTCGCCCGGCCGCTCGCCGCCCTCCTCCTCTCGGCCACCGTCTTCGGCGCCACGGCCGGCACGGCCGCAGCCGAGACGATCCGCGTCGCGGTCGGCACGCAGGACACCACCATCAACTGCGCCACCGGCGGCCTGCTGATCCGCGAGCTGAAGCTCCTGGAAAAGTTCCTGCCGCACACGGGCAAGTACAAGGACGCGACCTACGACATCCAGTGGCGCAACTTCACCAGCGGCGCGCCGCTCACCAACGAGATGGTCGCGGGCAAGCTCGATCTTGGCGCCATGGCCGACTTCCCCGGCTCGCTCAACGGCTACGCCTTCGCCAAGGCCGGGCGGCGCAGCCTGTTCCTCTCCGTGCTCTCGGGCAGCGTGAAGGGCAGCGGCAACGGCATCGTGGTGCCCAAGGACTCCCCCGTGCAGGCGCTCGCCGACCTCAAGGGCAAGACCATCTCGGTGCCCTTCGCCTCAACCGCGCACGGGCTGCTGCTGCGGGCGGTGAAGGCGCAGGGCTGGGAGCCGGGCCGCGACGTCACCATCATCACCCAGGCCCCGGAGGTGGCGGGCTCGGCGCTGCTCGCCAACAAGATCGAGGCGCATGCCGATTTCGTGCCCTTCGCCGAGCTGTTCCCCTGGCGCGGCTTCGCCCGCAAGATCTACGACGGCGCCCAGGCCGACGCCCCGACCTTCCACGGCGCCCTGGTCGACGCCGTTTACGCCGACACGTATCCCGAGATCGTCGAGGCCTATCTGCGCGCGGCGATCGAGGCGGACCGCCTGATCGCCGCCGAGCCGGAAACCTATTCCGAGCTGATCGAGAAGGTGACCGGCATCGAGGCCGAGGTCGCCTACCTGTTCCACGGCCCCCTCGGCCTGCAGACCCGGGACCTGACCTGGAAGCCCGAATACCGGCAGGCGGTGAAGACCTCCTTCGAGACGCTGAAACTCCTGAAGAAGGCCGATTCCGACATCGACCTCGACCGCTTCGTCGACGACCGCTTCATCCGCGCGGCCGCCAAACAGGCCGGGATCGACTACGAGGCCCGCCTCAGGGACTACGCCCCCGCCCCCCTCGTCGCCACGGATGCGGCGACCGGGGCGCCGATCACCGACCCCGCCCGCGTCGCCCAGATCTGGGTGCGCGGGGAGCCGAAGGTCCGCCACTACGCCTCGCCGGAGGGCGCCTTCGCGGCCCTCGCCGCCCTGGAGAAGGAGGGCGGCCAGGCCCGCGTCGTCTACGCCCAGGACCGGGGCACCGGCATCAAGCTGTTCGCCACCCAGGCCTGGTACGTGCGCGAGGCCGGGAAGCACCTGAGCGCCTTCCTGCTCAAGGCGGACGCGGAGGCCTTCGCGAAAGCCAAGGGCGGGGACGTGCTCGACTTCGCCGCCGCCCGGGCCGGCCTCTCCAAGCTCAGCGCCCGATGAGCGCCTCGGCCCTGGACGCGCCCGCGCCCCCGCGGGCGGCCGGGCGCAGGCTCCGGCTGCCCCTGCCACAGCGCTGGCCTTTGGGGCGGCTCGCCCTGCGCGGCCTCGCCCTCGGCCTCAGCCTCGCCGCCTGGCACGTGGCGGCGCATGCGAAGCTCGACCTCGGCTTCGTCAGCTTCCGCAACGTGCCGACGCCCCTCCAGGCGGCGCAGGCCGCCTGGGCGCTTCTCCATGCGCCGGCGCTCGGCGCCCATCTCGCGGCGAGCCTCGCCCGGGTGCTGTCCGGCTTCCTGGCGGCTCTGGCGATCGGGGTGGGGCTCGGCCTCGCCGTGGGCCGCTCGCGCCTCGCCCACGACCTGCTGATGCCGCCGCTCGAGGTGCTGCGCCCGATCCCCGCGGTCGCCTGGATCCCCCTGGCGATCCTGATGTTCCCCTCCTCCGAGCTCTCGATGGCCTTCATCACCTTCACGGGGGCGCTCTTCCCGATCCTGCTCAACACCCTGCACGGGGTGGAGGGCGTGCATCCGCGTCTGGTGGCCGCCGCGCGCAGCCTCGGCGCGGGGGATACCGCGATCCTGCGGGAGGTGATCCTGCCCGGCGCCGCCCCGAGCATCGTCACGGGGGCGGCCATCGGCATGGGCACGGCCTGGTTCTGCCTCGTGACCGCGGAGATGATCTCCGGCCAATACGGCATCGGCTACTTCACCTGGGAATCCTACACCCTGCAGAACTACGACGACATCGTCGTCGGCATGCTGCTGATCGGCCTGCTCGGAATGGGCTCGAGCCTGATCGTGCGGACGCTCGGCGCCTGGGCGACGCCCTGGGTCGGCGCGGGAGGGCAGCGATGAGCGCGGGCGTGGCGGCCGGGGGCCGCGTGACCCTGGAGGGCGGCGCGATCCGGCTCGGCCGGGGGGCGGCGGCCTTCGACGTGGTCGAGGACATCCATCTCGACGTGCCGGCCCGGCAATTCGTCTGCCTCCTCGGGCCGTCCGGCTGCGGGAAATCGACCCTGCTCGGGGCGGTGGCCGGGCATCTCGCCCTGCGCCGCGGCCGGGTCAGCCTCGACGGCGAGGCGATCGCCGGGCCGCATCCGGACCGCGGCATCGTCTTCCAGCAGCACACCCTGTTCCCCTGGCTGAGCGTCGTCGACAACGTCGCCTTCGGCCTGAAGATGAAGGGAATCGGCCGGCGCGAGCGCCTGGAGCGCGCCGGGGAGATCCTGGCGCAGGTCGGCCTGTCCGATTTCGCCGGGCGCTATCCGGCGGAGCTGTCCGGGGGCATGCAGCAGCGGGTCGAGATCGCCCGCGCCCTCGTCAACCGCCCGCGGGTGCTGCTGATGGATGAGCCCTTCGGGGCGCTCGACGCGCAGACGCGCCTGACCATGCAGGAACTGCTCCTCGAAGTCTGGGCGCGGCACCGCACCACCATCCTCTTCGTCACGCACGACATCGACGAGGCCCTGTTCCTCGGCGACCGCCTCCTCGTGATGACGCCCCGGCCCGGCCGCCTCCTCGACGACATCGCCCTGGACTTTCCCCGCCCGCGGGCCCGGGGCCTGATCACCGACCCGGGCTTCACCCGGATCAAGCAGCATTGCCTCGCGCTGCTCCACCAGGGACCGGGCCTGCCCCTCTCCCGGCTGAGCCCGATCGGCATGCCGAATCGCCGGGCGGGGGCGTGACGGGAAACGCCCCTCAGTGGCGCGGCTCGCCCCAGGCGGCCCGGCCGCAGGCCTCGGCGGCGAGCGGCGCGAGGCTGAAGCCGTCGATGGTGTCCCGGGAGGGCGTGGCGCCGGCCCGGCACGCGGCGACATAGGCCAGCGCGCTCGCCACGCAGCGCTCGGAATAGGGCTTCGGGATCACGCCGAGGGCGCCGGCGAAGTCGTCCGGGATGCGCTTGGCATTGGCGGTCATGAACAGCACCAGGATGCGCGGGTCGGCGCTCAGGGCGCGGGCCACCTCCACCCCGGTCGGGCCGTCGACGAGATGAATGTCGACCAGGGCGAGATCGGGTGTCGTGTCGCGGCCGAGCGCGATGGCTTCTTGCGAATTCGTGGCCACGCCGACCGGGATGTGCCCGAGATCTTCGAGAAGGCTTTCCAGTTCGAGCGCGATCAGGGCCTCGTCCTCGACGACGAGAATCCGCAGGCCGGATCCGGACGTCTCCTGGGACATGGCGGATGCCTTTCCTCCGAGGCGGGGCCTCGTTCCGTGACCGGGACCCTCGTTTTCTTGTCTTCGACCTGAAGCTATACCGACACACTCAGTTCAGGCCATCCCGGGCATTCATCGGAATCGTGATTTCTACACGTGTTCCTGGCGCGGCATCGCTCCAGAGCACGTTCCCGCGCAGCTGGCGCACCACCATCTCGACGAGGTTGCGGCCGAAGCCGGCCGGATTGGCGGGCGCCTGCGCCAGCCCGACGCCGTCATCCTCGACCACGAGCTGCATCCCCTCCGCCCCCTGCCGCGCCCGGATGCTGACCAGGCCCTCGCGGTCGCCCGGGAAGGCGTGGCGCAGGGCGTTGGCGGTCAATTCGTGCAGCATCAGGGCGAGCGGGGCGGCCATGGCGGCGGTGGTGCCGACGGGCTCGATCTCCGACCGGATCGTGGTCCGCTCCGGATCGAGCCCGGCGGCGACGTCGGAGAGGAACTCCGCGGTGAATTCCTGGAAGTCGAAGCGGGAGACGTTGCCGGCGGAGTAGAGCATCCGGTGGGCGGTCGAGAGGGCGCCGATGCGCTCGGCCATGGCCTGCAGGGCCTCCCGGGCCTCGCCCTCCGGCGTGCGCCGGGCCTTCAGGAGCATCAGCGAGGAGATGACCTGGAGGTTGTTCTTGACCCGGTGGTCGACCTCGTGGAGCAGAGCCGTCTTCTGCTCCAGGGCCGCTTGCAGGGCGGCGGTGCGCTCGGCCACCTGCCGCTCCAGCTCGTCGTTCGCCCGCTTCAGCGCCTCCTCCAGGCGGTGCTTGTCGGTCATGTCGGCCTGGGCCGAGAAGAAGTAGCGGACCGCGCCGTCGGGGTCGCGCACGGGGCTGATCGTCATCCCGTTCCAGAAGCGGGAGCCGTCCTTGCGCACGTTGAAGAGCTCGCACTCGACGGATTTCTCCTCCGCCACCGCCGCGCGCATGGCCGCGATCACCGCCGGGTCGGAATCCGGCCCTTGCAGGACGCGGCAATTGCGGCCGTAGAGTTCGGCCCGGCCGTAGCCGGTGAGCGTCAGAAAGGCTTCGTTGGCCCAGACGATGGGGTTGTCGGCCTGGCGCGGGTCGGTCACGACCATGGGCGTCGGGCTGGCCTCGAAGGCCGCCGCGAAGGCGCCGAGGCTCACCGGTGCCGAAGGCGGTACGGCGTCGACCTTGTTCTCATCGGAATCGTTGTCCCGTTTCCCCGTCATCCGCGCGCCGCGACGTACACCGTTGTCGTTGAGCGAGGGAATTCCCGGATCCGGTGGCCGGGAGCCCTCCGCTCGGATCGAGCGTTTCGTCCACTTGGTCTCGGCAACGCCAACCCGGGGCCGAGGCCGTTGTTCCTTGCAGGGCCGTCCGGGACGCCCGGTCCCGCCCCCCGGCGACCGGGGCCGCGCCCGAAAGACGGCTTAGGCTTTCTCCAGACTTGCCGTCTATGAGACGTTTCGGCCCGCCGCGACGCGGCGCCGGCGCAAGGATGCCACGATCCTGGGGGACAAGCTCCTCCGACGTTCAGGAGTTTGGTTGATGGCCGTCACCCCCGCCCCAGCGGCCCCGGCGGTGCGCAAGTTCCGCCTGCGCGACGTGGTCGAGGATCCGCGCATCCTGCGCATGCTGGCGCTCGGCTTCTCGTCGGGCCTGCCGCTGCTGCTGGTGCTCGGCACCTTCACCCTGCGGCTCGCCGATTCCAAGATCGACATCCGGGCGATCGGGCTCCTGAGCTACGTGGCCCTGCCCTATTCCCTGAAATTCCTGTGGGCGCCCCTGATCGACCGCCTCGACGTGCCCTGGCTCGCCGACCGCCTCGGCCGGCGCCGGGCCTGGATGGTCGTGACGCAGATCGCGGTCGCCGCCTGCCTCTGTCTGATGGCCTTCGCGGACCCGGTCGAGCACCTCGCCTTCCTGGCCTTCGGCGCCCTGCTCGTCGCCTTCTGCGCGGCGACGCAGGACGTGGTGATCGACGGCTGGCGCATCGACGCCGCCGGCACCGACCTGCAGGGCGTGATGGCCGCCACCTCCAATCTCGGCTACCGCCTCGGCCTGATCCTGGCCGGGGCCGGGGCGCTCTACATCGCCAGCGCCACGAGCTGGAAGGTGGCCTATCTGACCATGGCGATCTTCATGAGCGTCGGGCTCGCCGCCGCGCTGCTGGAGCCCCGCCGCGACCCCGCGCCGGGAACGGAAGGCGCCCCCCCCGCCCCCCGGCCGACCTGGAACTTCCGCGACGCCGTGCTCGAGCCCCTGACGGCCCTCTACGGCCGCATGGGCCACGCCCTCTGGGGCGTGCTGCTGCTCGTCGCCCTGTTCCGCCTGCCGGACTTCCTCTCCGGAGTGCTCGCCGGGCCGCTCTACATCAGCCTCGGCTTCACCAAGAACGAGATCGCCACCGTCACCAAGGTCTACGGCATCTGGGTCGGCATCGCCGGGGGCTTCGCCGGGGGCTGGGCCCTGAACCGGCTCGGCATGTTCCCGAGCCTGCTGATCGGCGCCTTCGTGGCGGCCGCCTCGCATCTCTCCCTCGCCTGGCTGGCGCTGGGCGGGGCCGAGATCTGGCGGCTCGTCATCGCCATCTCCATCGAGAATTTCTGCGGGTCCTTCGCCGGCATCGTGCTGATCGCCTACATGTCGAGCCTGACCACGCCGGGGCATGCGGCCACGCAATACGCCCTGTTCTCCTCGCTCTACGCCTTGCCCGGCAAGCTCATCGCCGGCACCTCCGGCTTCGTGGTCGGGACCTTCGGCTTCCCGGTCTTCTTCGCGATGACGGCGGCGGTCGGTATCCCGGTCGTGGCCCTGTGCTTCGCCGTCGGCCGGCGCACGAACCTGGCCTCCGCCGCGGCGGAGGCCCCGGAGGCTCCCGCGCCGGATCCGAAGAGGAACCCACCGGGCGGTCCCGAGCTTGCTTCGGTCGAAGTTTCCGCGTCACCGATGAGAGCGCAGACGTGAACGAGATTGCCCTGTCCGGCGAGATCCTCCCCGTCCCGACCGGAACCCCCATCCCGCCGCCCCTGACGGCCGAGGACCTCGCCGCCCTGCGCCGGGCGGTCGCCGCCCTGGAACGGCCGGGCCTCGCCGCCCGCCTCTCCGCCGCCGCGGGCGCGCCCCTGGAGATGATCGGCCGCGCCCTGCCCGGCCCGGTCACCGAGGCGGTCGCCCGCTCCACCGAGGGCGCCATGCGCACGGCCCTGCGCATCGCCCTCGCCACCCTGCCCGACCGGACCGTGAAGGCGACCGGCGAAGGCGCCGGCACCGCGGTCGAGACCGTCTCCGCGGAGACGGCGAGCCGGCTCTCCCGCCTGCTCGGGTCGAGCGATGCCCGCCACAAGGTCTTCGCCGCCCTGTCCGGCGCCGTGGGCGGCGCCTTCGGCCTGCCGAGCCTCGCCGTCGAGCTGCCCCTCTCCACCACCCTGATGCTGCGCTCCATCGCCGAGATCGCCCGCGAGGAGGGCGAGGATCTGAGCGATCCCGAGGGCGCGCTCGCCTGCGTCCAGGTCTTCGCGCTGGGCGGCCGCAACGGCGCCGAGACGGCGCTCGCCGACAGCGGCTACTTCGCCGTGCGCGCGGCCCTGGCCAAGACCATGTCGGAGGCCGCGCGTTACGCCGCGCACCGCTCCCTGCTCGATGCCGGCGCCCCGGCGCTGATGCGCTTCTCCGCGCAGATCGCGGCGCGCTTCGGCCTCGTCGTCTCGCAGAAGGTGGCAGCCCAGGCCGTACCGCTGATCGGCGCCGTGGGCGGCGCAGCGGTCAACACCGCCTTCATGGACCATTTCCAGTCGATGGCGCGGGCGCATTTCACCGTGCGCCGCCTGGAGCGCAGCTACGGCAAGGAGGCGATCCGGCAGGCCTACGCGGCGGAGAAGGACGCCTTCGGGATCGGGTGATTCGCGCCATTCCGGCACGGCACAGTCAAGCCTTCGCTACGGCTTCGTTCACGATCTTGCGCGATGTTACCGGCAGGCCGCGAAACCGGCCGCGTTCTCTCGCGTAAGTTCAGGTCCGGCCATGCGGCGCATTCTCACGAGTGGCATCAAGGCGATCCTGGCGATCGCAGCCCTCTCCACCGCCGCCCATTGGGCGATGCGGGTTCAGCGCGAACCCACCGCGACGGCGAAGATCCCCGACCCCGCCGCGACGGGGTCGATCGCGCCCCGCAAGCTGGAAGCCGCCGCGACGGCCCCGGCGGCCTCGATCATGCAGGGCCTCGACCAGCAGCATCTCGCCAAGCTGATCTCCGGCGCCTCGACCGAGAAGCCGAAAGCGCCCAAGCAGGTCGCCAAGCGCTGACCCTCGACCGACCGGGACCCTGACCGCACCCGGCCGCCCCGAGCGGGGCCGCCGGGATCTTCGGCGGCCCGCCTCAGCGGCAGGGCTGGCCCGGATGGCAGCCGCCATGGGGGGCCGGGGCAGCCCGCGGCGGCGGGGCCTGGCGCGCCTGCATCATCTGCTGCTGCCGCATGGCGGCGGCCTGGGCCTGCTGCGCCTGCATCTGCTGCGCCCGCTGAGCCGCCTGGGCCTGCATCATCTGCTGGCGCTGGGCGGCTTGAGCCTGCTGGCGCTGCGCTGCGGCCTGGGCCTGCTGGGCCTGACGCTGCGCCTGCATCTGCTGCGCCCGCTGGGCCGCCTGTTGCTGCTGCATCTGCTGACGCTGCGCGGCTTGGGCCTGCTGGCGCTGCGCCGCGGCCTGGGCCTGCTGGGCCTGACGCTGCGCCTGCATCTGCTGCGCCCGCTGGGCCGCCTGTTGCTGCTGCATCTGCTGACGCTGCGCGGCTTGGGCCTGCTGGCGCTGCGCGGCCTGGGCCTGCTGCGCCTGGCGCTGGGCCTGCATCTGCTGCTGCCGTTGGGCGGCCTGCTGCTGCGCCGCCTGCGCCCGCTGGGCGGCGGCCTCGGCCTGCTGGGCCCTCTGCGCCTGGAGCGCCTGCTGCGGGGCCTCGCGCCCGGCGGCCGGGTTCGGGCCGGGCGGCAAAGCGGGGCGGCCCGCCACGGCGGGGGGCGCCGAAGGCCGCTCGGCCGGCTGCGGCCCGCGGCCCGGCCCGGCCTGGGCCGGGAGCGGCTGACCGTTCGCGCCGGGCAGGGGCCGGCCGGGGGCGGGGGCGGCCCTCTCGGCGGCGTTCGGCAGGCCGGCCTGCTGCGGGGCGCCCGCCGGGTTCGGGCCGGGCGCGACACCGGGGCGACCCGCCTGAGCCGGAAGCGGCTGGCCGTTCATGCCCGGCAGGGCCCTTCCGGGCGCGTTGGCCGCCCGCGGATCCGCCGGGTTGGGCTGGCCGGGCAGGGGCTGCCCGTTCGTGCCCGGCAACGGCTGGCCGATGGCCGGACGCAGGCCAGGATTCTGCGCGGCGGGGTTCTGGCCCGGCGGCACGGCGCCCGGCTGGCCGGGGACGGCGCCGGGCATCGCGCCGGGGCGCTCGGCCTGGGCGGGGATCGGCTGGCCGTTGGGCAGGGCCGGACCGCGCAGGCCCTGCCCCGGCTGGCCGGGGGCGACATTCGGGGCAAGGTTGGGCGCCAGGGCCGGGTTCTGACCGGGACCGGCCGGCATCGGCCCGCGCAGGGCCGCCTTCTGCGCCACGGCCGGCGGCAGGGCGACCCGGGCCGCCGCGGCCCCCAGGGCCGCCCCCGCGACCGCCCCGGCACCGATCGCGGCGGCGGAGCCCGGGTTGCGGGCGATCTCGGCGTTGCGTTCGTTGATCGTGTTGATGACCGTGGTGTTGTGGATGTTCTCGTAGATCACGTTGTTCGGCGGGGCCGCGACATAGGCCGGCGCGCTCACGTAGTCCGGCACCGGGGTGAAGGCGGGCACCGGCAGGGCATAATAGGCGACGGGCGGAGGCGGCGGCGCCAGATCGACGATGTAGGCCGGCGGCGGCGGCAGGAACACGGCCGGCGGCGGCGGGGGCGGCGCGAAGTCGTAGACCGGATCGTCGAGATAGAGCGCCGGGCGCTCGACATAGACCACCTCCTCCGGCGGGGGCGGCGGCACGTCGTAGGCGATCATCGCGAAGCGCGGCGGCGGCTCCAGGGCGACGGCGAGCTCGCGCAGGCGGCGCCGCGCGTCCCAGGCATGCGGCCCGCGGGGATAGCGGCTCAGATAGGACCAGTAGGCATCCGGCGTGTCGGCCACGTAGGTCCGCCGCCAGGTCACCGCCTCGCGGCGTGCGGCCACGAGGGCGCGCACGCGCTTGGCCAGGGCGTCGTGCGGATAGGCGGCGATGAAATCCTGGTAGCCCTCCAGGGTGTCGCGCTCCAGGCAGACGGCATAGGCGTCCTTGGCGCCGATCTCGCGGATCGGGCGCGACCGCAGGGCCGAGACCTGCTGCGGCTCGGCCACCGGGGGCGCGTCGGGCGCGCGCTCCAGGAAGACGAAGGGCGCATCGATACGGGCGGAATGCCAGGGCATCTCGGCGCCCTTGGTGGTCTCGCTCACCCGCAGGCGCACCCGCTCGAACAGGGCGTTGGGCTGCAGGCCGCCCTCGCGGATCATCTCGACCAGGGCCTGGGCATAGGCGCCGTAGGGCCCGTTCTCCGGCGGGCCGACCGTGCCCGGGGCGGCGTTGAAGGCGATGAGCGCGCCGGGCTCGGCCTCCGTCAGGGAGAGGCCGCCGGCGAGCGGGTCGCCGGTCTTGGCGAAGGGCGCCGTGCGGGCGGCGTCGAGCACCACGAACCGGGCCTTGAGCGGGATCGCCGCGAGGCGCCGCGTGTAGTCCGAGAGGCGCAGGGCCCGCGAGGGCACGTCCGCGGCGCTGGGGATCTGCGCGTCGACCGGGGCGAAGTAGTTCTCGCCGGAGAGCTGCAGGCCGTAGCCCGAGAGGTAGAGGAAGGCGACCGTGTCCGGCCCCGAGGCGGCGGCCTTGTCGGTGAAGTCGCGCAGGGCCCGGCGCAGGGATTCCTCGTCGAGGTCGCGGGCGCCGACCACGTCGAAGCCCGCCGCCTGCAAGGTCTGCGCGATCAGGCCGGCATCGTTGGCGGGGGTGGCGAGCGCGCCGGCCTGGTACTCCGCATTGCCGATGACGAGGGCGATGCGCTTCTCGCTCCCCGCGGCGGCGGCCCCGGCGAGCGTGGGCAGGACGAGCGCCAGGGCGGCCAGCAGGGCCAGGAACGGGCGCAGGATGATGCGCATGGCGCGTTTCCCCCTCGACGTGTTCGGCGGCAGAGCCGAAGCGGGGGGCATTGCAGGACCCTTCCGTTGAACGCAAACTGAATGCGCCCGCGCGGCTCCTCACGAATTCGAGATCAGAGCCGCGCTCCGCATGATCCGAGGACCGGACAGGCCGGGCGGAATACTTGCCCGCGCCCCGCCGACTCAGCGGAAACGCCAGACGCTCGACCGTTTGATTTCGGCGTCTTCCAGCGCCCGCGTCACGGGCACTTCATAGGTCGCCAGCGCCTCGAGCCGATTCTTCGGCAGGTAGGCGCGGCCGGGATCGCCCAGCAGCACGGCGACGCCCTCCCCCTGGAGCCCTTCGAGCCAGCCCGTGACCCGGGCGGCGAGGTCGCGCTCGTAGCAGATGTCGGCGGCGAGCACGGTCTCCGCGCCGAGGGCCGCGCGGCCACGGCCGATCAGGTCGGTGGCGACGGCCTCGATCCGGTCGGCCACGCCGTTGGCGGCGGCGTTGAGGGGAATCGCGTGCAGGGCGAAGGGGTCGAGGTCGCTGGCGAGCACATGCGCGGCGCCGGCCCGGGCCGCGGCGATGGCCACCAGCCCGGAACCGGAGGCGAAATCGACCACGCGCCGGCCCGCCACCGTCTCGGGATGGTCGAGGACGTAGCGGGCGAGCGCCTGGCCCCCGGCCCAGGCGAAGGCCCAGAAGGGCGGCGGCAGCCCGATCGCCTCCAATTCCTCCTCGGTCTTCTCCCACAGACGCGTCGCCTCGTCGGCGACGTGCAGGGCGATCTCCGGCGCATGCGGCACCGGTCGCAGCCGGGTCTCTGCGCGGATGAAGGCGGTGCGGTCCCTGGCCGGAATCACGAGGCGAGAAGCTCCGCATAGAGCCCGGTCACGGCCCGGGCGACGGCCGCCTCGGTGTAGCCGCCGGTGAGGATCCGCTCGCGGGCGCCCTGGCCGAGGCGGGCGACCTCCTCTGGCGCGGCGGCCAGCCGGCGGAAGGCGGCGGCGAGCGCCCCGGCATCGCCGGGGGGCACGACGAGGCCTTCGACGCCGTCGCGCACGAGGTCGCGGCAGCCGGGCACGTCGGTGGTGATCAGGGCGCGGCCGCAGGCGGCCGCCTCCAGCAGGCTGCGCGGCAGGCCTTCGCCGCCGCGGGAGGGCAGGCAGGCGGCGTGATGGGCGGCGTGGACGGCGGCGACGTCCCGGGTCGGCCCGTGCCAGGTCACGCCGTCGCGGCTCCAGTCCCGCAGGGTCGCCTCGGGGATGGCCCGGCGGTTCGAGGCATCGGGGGCGCCGTAGAGGGAGAGCTCGACCGCGACGCCCTCCGCCCGGGCCCGCCGCAGGGCCTCCACCGCCACGTCGATGCCCTTCGACCAGAGCATGCGCGCGACGATCGCCACCCGCAGGGGCGGGGCCGGCGGAAGGGGCGCGGGGGCGAAGAGATCCGGATCGACCCCGGCGCCGCCGACGAGGGTCACCGCGATATCGGCCGGGTCGAGGCCGAGGGCGCGGGCATCGTCCGGGTTCTCGAACAGGTAGCGGGTGCGGCGGCCGGCGAGCGGCCCCCGGATCAGGCCCTTCAGGCCGAGGCGGGCGAGACGGCCGGTGCGGTCGTCCCGCGCGCCCATCAGCCCGAGCCCGGTCAGGGCGTAGACGCGCCGGTCGATGCCCGCCATCGCCGCCGCCGTGCCGCCGACCAGGATGCCGCGCAGGGCGATGCAATGGACGAGATCGGCCTTCAGCGCCTTCAGGATCGCGGAGAGCTGGCCCGCCGCGTAGCCCGCCGCCATCGGGTTGAGGCTGGAGCGCTCGGCCTCGAGCTCCACCACCCGGGCGCCCGTCGCCTCGAGGGCGGCGCGGTGCGCGCGCACCCGCGTCACCACGGCGACGGAGAGGCCCATCGCCACGGCGGCCCGGGCCATGGGCAGGAAGTGCGAGGCGAAGAACCAGTCCTCGGTGACCACGAAGACCAGGGACTTGCCGGCGAAACTCTTGCCGTCGGCCAGCGCGTCGGGGAAGGAGGAGACCATCGGGCGGCCTGTAGCATGGCGCCGGCGCCCGAGGGAGACGGACGAGAGATGGACGAGGCGAGCCTGGCGATCCGCCCCCTCGCGGACGCGGACCGGGCGGCGGTGAAGGCGCTCTGGGAAGCCTGCCGCCTCACCGTGCCCTACAACGACCCCGACACCGATATCGACCTCGCCAGGGGCAAGCCGGGCTCGGACGTGCTGCTCGGCGTCCTGCCGGACGGCCGCCTCGCCGCGAGCGTCATGGTCGGGCATGACGGGCATCGCGGCTGGCTCTACTACGTCGCCGTCGATCCCGCCTGCCGCGGGCGCGGCTTCGGCCGGGCGATGGTGCGGGCGGCGGAAGCCTGGCTGCGCGACCGGCAGGTGCGCAAGGCCATGCTGATGGTGCGCCCGACCAACGCGGCGGTGCGCGCCTTCTACGCCAAGGTCGGCTGGGAGGAGGCGCCCCGCCTCGTCCTGGAGCGCTGGCTGGTGCCGTAGCCGCCTTCGGAACACCGGAGCCCCGCTTCCGGTTCTCGATTCCACGAAGGTGGAGGAGCAGGCCATGGCGGCCGAGACGAACGAGGGCGGGCCGGGCGATCTGCGCGAGGCCGCGGCCGAGGCGGGGCTGCGCTACGTCGACGACGGCAAGCCGGGCCTGACCCGGCGCAAGAGCGGCAAGGGCTTCCGCTATCTCGACGCCCACGGCGCGCCGGTGCGCGACGCCAAGGTGCTCGCCCGCATCCGTTCGCTGGCCATCCCGCCGGCCTATACCGACGTCTGGATCTGCCCCAGCGCCAACGGCCACATCCAGGCGACGGGGCGCGACGCCAAGGGCCGCAAGCAGTACCGGTATCACCCCGAGTTCCGGCAGGCCCGGGAAGCCACCAAGTTCGGGCGGATGATGGCCTTCGCCGAGGCCCTGCCCGGCATCCGCGCCCGCATCGACGCCGACATGCGCAAGCGCGGATTGTGCCGGGAGAAGGTGCTCGCGACGGTGGTCCACCTGCTGGAGAGCACGCTGATCCGCGTCGGCAACGACGACTATGCCCGTTCGAACCGGAGCTACGGGCTGACCACCCTGCGCGACCCGCATGTGACGATCGAGGGCTCGGAGATCCGCTTCCGCTTCAAGGGCAAGAGCGGCAAGGCATGGAACCTGTCCCTGCGCGACCGGCGCGTCGCCCGGATCGTGAAGGCCTGCCAGGACCTGCCGGGCCAGGAGCTGTTCCAGTATCTCGACGACGACGGCGAGCGCCGGGACGTCACCTCCTCGGACGTCAACGACTACCTGCGCGCGATCACCGGCGAGGACATCACCGCCAAGGATTTCCGCACCTGGGCGGGCACCGTGCTCGCGGCCCTGGCCCTGCGGGAATTCGAGGCCTTCGACAGCCAGGCCAAGGCCAAGAGCAACCTGCGCACCGCGATCGAGGCGGTGGCGAGCCGCCTCGGCAACACGCCGACGATCTGCCGCAAGTGCTACGTGCACCCGGAGATCCTCGACTGCTACCTGGAGGGCGCCCTGCTGTTCCAGGTGAAGGAGGCGGTGGAGGACGAGCTCGCCAACGGCCTCTACGCGCTCAAGCCGGAGGAGGCGGCCGTGCTCGGCCTCCTGCGGACGCGGCTCGCGCAGGAGGCCAAGGCCGCGGTGAAGGCGGCGAAGAAGCCGGCCGCCGGCAAGCGCAGCGCCGCCAGGCGGACCGGCACCACCCGGGCCAGCGGCGGCAGCCGGCGCGCGGCCTGAACGGGCCCTCTCAGGTGGCCGGGATCTGGGCGATGCGGATGTTGTTGGTGTTGCCGGGCACCGCGAAGGGGATGCCGGCGGCGACCACGACGACGTCGTTGGCGGCGGCGAAGCCCTCCTCCGCCGCATGGATGAGCGCGTTCTCCACCATGGCCTCGTAGGTGCCGACCTCGTCCGAGCGGACGCTGTGGGTGCCCCAGAGCAGGCTCAGGCGGCGCGAGGTACCGAGATCCGGCGTCAGGGCCAGGATCGGCACGGACGGGCGCTTGCGGGCGATGCGGGCCGCCGTGGTCCCGCTCAGGGTATAGGCGACGATCGCCGAGGCGTGGACGGCCTCGGCCAGCTGCGCCGTGGCGGTCGCGACCGCATGGGGCGGCGTCTCCTCCTCGCCCGGCTCGGAGGCCGCGATCAGGGAGCGGTAGAGCTTGTGCCCCTCCACGGAGCGGATGATGCGGTCCATCATCGTGACCGCCTCGACGGGATAGCGCCCGGTGGCGGATTCCGCCGACAGCATCACCGCGTCGGCGCCATCGTAGATCGCGGTGGCGACGTCGGAGGCCTCCGCCCGGGTGGGCGTCGGGGCCGCCACCATCGAATCGAGCATCTGGGTCGCCACCACCACCGGCTTCACCGCCAGCCGGCAGGCGCGGATCAGCTCCTTCTGCCGGCCCGGCACGTCCTCGTGCGGGATCTCCACCCCGAGATCGCCGCGGGCCACCATCACCGCGTCCGAGAGGCGGACGATGTCGTCGATGCGCTCCAGCGCCTGGGGCTTCTCGATCTTGGTCATGATGCCAGCCCGGTCCCCGATCAGGCCGCGGGCCTCGATCAGGTCGGCGGGCTTCTGCACGAAGGAGAGCGCCACCCAGTCGACGCCGAGCTCCAGGCCGAAGGCGAGGTCGGCCCGGTCCTTCTCCGTCAAGGGCGACAGGTCGAGGAGCGTGCCCGGCAGGTTCACGCCCTTGCGGTTGGAGATGGCGCCGCCGATCACGACCTCCGCCTCCAGGGCCTCGGTCTCGATCCCGGTCACCCGCACCCGCACGCGGCCGTCATCGATCAGCAATTCCTGGCCGGGCACCACCGCGGCGAAGATCTCGGGATGCGGCAGGGGGATCGCGCGGGCATCGCCCTCGGCCCCCCGGAGCACGAAGCGCAGGCCCTGGCCGGGCACCACGTCGAGCCGCCCATCCCGCAGGGTGCCGACGCGGATCTTCGGCCCCTGCAGGTCCTGCAGGATGGCGATGGGCCGGCCGACTTCCTCCTCCAGGGCCCGGATCGCGGCATGCACCCGGGCATGGTCGGCCTGGACGCCGTGGCTGAAGTTCAGGCGGAAGGTGTCGACCCCCGCCAGGAACAGCGCCTTGAGCGTCTCGGGCGCGGAGGTCGCCGGCCCGACGGTGGCGACGATCTTGGCGTGGCGGTGACGACGCATGGTGTCCTCCTGGCCCGGGCGGCCCTTCTAGCAGAATGCGCCGCGCTCAGAAGGGCCGCCGCGACAACCGGAACGGATGCGGCGCGGACGGAGATTCTCTAGACATCGTGCGGAAGCGGCCGCGACGCGGCACCGGGCTTCCGGAAGGAGACGCCATGGATCTCGACGCCCTGATGCTCTCGCGCATCCAGTTCGGCTTCACCATGGCGTTCCACATCATCTTCCCGGCCTTCACGATCGGGCTGGCCGCCTTCCTGGCGCGGCTCGAGGCGCAGTGGCTCTGGACGAAGAACCCCGTCTACCGGACGCTCTACAAGTTCTGGGTGAAGGCCTTCGCGGTCTCGTTCGGCCTCGGCGTCGTCTCCGGCATCGTGATGAGCTACCAGCTCGGCACGAACTGGTCGCGCTATTCCGACTTCACCGGCAACGTGCTCGGGCCGCTGATCCAGTACGAGGTCATAACCGCCTTCTTCCTGGAGGCCGGCTTCCTCGGGATCATGCTGTTCGGCTGGGAGCGGGTCGGGGACCGGCTGCATTTCCTGGCGACCTGCATGGTCTCCCTCGGCACCCTGATCTCGGCCTTCTGGATCCTCTCGGCCAATTCCTGGATGCAGACGCCGGCGGGCTTCACCGTCGAGAACGGGCGGGCGGTCGCCACCGACTGGTGGGCGGTGATCTTCAACCCGTCCTTCCCGATCCGCTACGCCCACATGGTGCTCGGCTGCTTCCTCACCACGGCCTTCGCGGTGGCGGGCATGTCGGCCTGGATGATCCTGCGGGCGCGCAAGGAGCCGCCGGAGAAGGTGCGGGGCGCGCGCCTGTCCCTGTCGATGGCGCTCTGGTTCGCGGTCATCGTCACGCCGGTGCAGATCTTCGTGGGCGACGCCCACGGCCTCGCCGTGCTCAAGCTGCAGCCGACCAAGCTCGCGGCGATCGAGGCGAACTGGGAGACGCAGAAGGACATGCCGCTGCTGCTCTTCGCCATCCCCAACATGGAGGCGGAGCGCAACGACGTCGAGATCGGCATCCCGAAGCTCGGCTCCTTCATCCTCACCCACGATTTCTCCGGGGTGGTGCCGGGGCTGAAGGCGGTGACGCCGGACAAGCGCCCCCCGGTCTGGCCGGTCTTCTATTCCTTCCGGATCATGGTCGCGATCGGCATGGCCATGCTGGCCCTGAGCCTGTGGAGCCTGTGGCTGCGCTGGAAGGGCGGGCTCTACACCAACCGGATCTTCCTCACCTGCGCCATGCTGATGACGCCCTCGGGCTTCGGCGCGGTGATCTTCGGCTGGTTCACCGCCGAGATCGGGCGCCAGCCCTACATCGTCTACGGGCAGCTCAAGACCGCGGACGCGCATTCGCCGCTCGCCGCGCAGGCCGTGACGACTTCCCTCGTCGCCTTCCTGATCGCCTACGCGATCATCTTCGGCTTCGGCAGCTATTATCTCGCCAAGCTCCTGCGCAAGGGCCCGGATCCCGTGGAGCCGGGCATGGCGGAGGGCAGCCTCGTGCGCGCGCCCAAGCGCCCGCTCTCGGCCGTCGACGAGGATCTGCGCCCGAATCCGGCCTGAGGCCGCAGCGCGTCGAGGACCGGAGGCCGCCCGCGCAACGGCGGGGCGGCCTCCGTATTTGAGGGGGGACTCGGCCCCGCCCGGCGCGTTGCCCCCTCAGTGCCGGGCGGGGCGCTCGTCGCGCAGGATCCGGCGCGGCATGTCCGCGTCGAGCACCGGATCGAGGCGAAGCTGGCGGGCCAGGGAGACGAGATCCTTCAGCCGCCCCGTCTGCGTCTTGCGCCGCAGGTTCAGCCGATGCGTCTCGACGGTGCGCACGCTGAGGGAGAGGCGGCGGGCCACCTCCTTGTTGCTGAAGCCGGCGCTGAGGAAGCGCAAGACCTCCGCCTCCCGCGGCGTCAGGCCGAGCCCGTCATGGGTGTCGCTGGTTGCCCCGGAATGGGAGGCCGGTGCGGGGGGCGCCACGAGCGCGCCGTCGTCGGAGGCGAGCGCCAGGATCGCCGCGCAGATCTCGGCGGGCGGCGCGCTGCGGGCGACGAAGCCGGCGGCCCCCGCCCGGATCAGCCGCTGAAGCTCGTCCCGGTGCAGGGCGTGGAAGGCGACGAGCACTTCGAGGCCCGGCCGGCCGGCGCGCAGGCGCGCGATCCGCTCGCAATGGGCGTCGAGATGGGTTTCGCGGAGGACGACCAGGGCGATGGTGCGGCGCGTGGGATCGAGCCGGTCGAGATCGGCCTCGCCGATCGTGCGCAGCGACGGCGCATGTTCCAGCACCGCCCGGGCGTTCGGGTCGAGCCGGGACGGCTCATCGACGATCAAGACCTCGACGGCGTGACTCATGCCGCGTCCCCCTCCTGTGCCTCCACGATACATCGCGGAGAATGCGTAGGGGACAGAACAAGAGTCGTTCCAACGGTTTAGCCGGCCTGCGGGCGAGAAATCCTTGCGATTTCGGCGCACCTTGCACGGGAGCGTCCCGAAGCGGAACGCAGCGCGGCCCGGAATGGGCCGCCGGGCCGGCCTCAGCCGGTCCGTGCCAGGACGAGTTCGGTCGCGGCCGAGACGACGCGGTTCCGGCCCGCCGTCTTGGCCTCGTAGAGGGCGATGTCGGCCCGCTTGAGCAGGCCGTCGATGGTCTCGCCCTCCGACCATTCGCTCACGCCGAAGCTGCAGGTGAGGCGGATCGGCCCCTTCTTGCCGCGGATGCGCAGGTCGGCCGCACGCACGCGCAGGAGACCGGCGAGCGCTTCCGCCTCGGCGAGGGTGCGGTGCGGCAGCATGATCGCGAATTCCTCGCCGCCGTAGCGGCAGGGGAGGCCCTGCTCGCCCATCACCGCGGCGACGGCCTTGATCGCGGCATCGCCGACATCGTGGCCGTGCTCGTCGTTGATCCGCTTGAAGTGGTCGATATCGGCCAGGATGGCGGAGAGCTGGCCGAAGGAGCCGGCCCGGTCCGCGGCGTCGCGGGCCTTCTGCATGAAGGCGCGGCGGTTGAGCAGGCCGGTGAGCGGATCGGTCTCGGCGAGGCGGATCAGCTCCATCTGGAGGGAGGTCAGGCGCTCCGCGGCCCGCAGGCGGGCATGCAGCTCCTCGGCGCTCGGCGGCTTCTCGATGAAGTCGTCGGCGCCGCTGTCCAGCGCCTCGGCGAGGTTGCGGGCATTGTGGGCCGAGGACATCATCAGGATCGAGATCGGCCGGTTGGACTCGGCGAGCAGGCGGACCGACCAGCACAGCTCGAACCCGCTGAGGGGCCGCACCTCGAGGCTGGTAATGAGCGCGCGCACCGAGGGGTTGTCGGTGATGTAGGCCAGCGCCTCGGCGGAATCCGTGAACTGCTTGACCAAGTGCCCGCGGGGTTCGAGCAGCCCGGCGATGATCTTCAGAACCACTCGGCTCGCGTCGACGATGACGATATGCATGGCCGTCACGGCCCCCTGCGCAAGAAACGCTCCGCGCAAGATACGACCAGGGTGTTAACGGGAGGCTCCCGGTTCTCGGATATTGCGAAGAATCCCCGAACGGCCGAAGCCCGCGTCCTCAGCGGCGCGGCACCGTCACGTCGACCACGCGGGCGCCGCCGCCACGCGTCTCGGCGCCGCGCTCCGTATCCGACCAGCGTCCATCGTGGCCGCGCTCGACGATGCGGGCCCGCCCCGTGCCGGCGCGGGACGGCGCACCGCGGGGGCTGTCGATGACGTAGAGCATCGGCTTGGCCGCGGGCCCCTGCCGGATCCCGCTATAGGTCGGCACCCCGTAGGTGCCGTAGCCCCAGGCGGGCGGCACGATCTCGCTCGGACGGGGGAAGCGCGTGAGCGGCGCGCCGACATAGCTGCCGGAGACGAAAGGCTCGGCAAAGGTATAGCCGTCGCCGTATCCGGCGGGTCCGTAGCCATAGGCCCTGTAGAGGATGCGCTCGCCCGCCTGCGCACCGAGGGTCGCCCCCAGGACCAGGGCGGCGGCGAGCGCGGGGCGGACGAGGCTGCGCATGGGATTCACACTCCGAAACGGCCCGGACTCAATCGGCTTGGGCGCATCGTCGTTCCGCGGGCGGGGGCTCCGCCAGGGAGGCAGAGTGCTGAACCCCGCCATGTCCCGCGAACCGAAGAGGGCCCCGTCCCGCTCAGCGGCAGATCGTGACGCGGCGGACGACCCAGCCCTCGCCCTCGATCCAGAGGCGCTTGCGCGGCTTCATGCAATTCGTGGTTTCCTCCTCGGCCTCGCCGACCGAAACCGGCTTCACCGGGGATGCCTCCGCCACCTTGCTCGGGCTCCGGTCGGCCTGTCCCGGCGCCGCCTGTCCGGCGGCGGAAAAGCCGATCATGAGGACGCCCGCCAGGGCGACCATGCTGGACGTTCTCGCGATCATGAATCCCTGCCCGCATGCCCGGTTCAGGCATGCCCCGTTCTGCGCGGCCAAGAGCCGCGCGCCGCCCCGTTCTTCTCTGAATCGGTAATTCGGAGCGCGGCCATTGGTTGCGGCTTCGCCCGTGAAATCCGGCGCGTCCGATACGGGTTTCGAGAACCGGCAAAGAAACCGGCCTCGCCCTGACGATGCCGCAGCCGTGAAAGCGGCCCGGCGCGGCACGGCCTTGCAGGTAGACGGTAAATAGGAGTAGGCCGCCACGACAGACAAAGCCCGCGCAGATTCGTGTCGTGGGCCGCTTCTGCTCTTCTTAAGAACAATTCTAACCTGTATTCTCTGCAGTTTTGATCCATTAAAATGTAGGGAACAGCACGTCCCGCGTGGTCGTGCGGTGCAACGACAACACGGAGCGCATGCGATGGCGGACGGTTCGACGTTCGTACAAGCCTTCACGATCCTGTTCCGCGAGGGCCTGGAGGCTCTGCTGGTGATCGCCGCGCTGGCCGCCTTCCTGCGGCGGGCCGGCGCTTCGGAACGGATCGTGCCGATCTATCTCGGCGCGATCGCCGCCATCGTCGCCAGCTTCGGCATGGCCTGGGTGTTCGAGACCTTCTACGACGGCATTCACAGCGACCTGTTCGAGGCCGCCGTGATGATCGCGGCCGCCGTGCTGATGTTCTACATGAGCGGCTGGATGTTCATCCGTCAGGATCCCAAGGCCTGGCAGGCCGACCTCAACCGGCTGGCCGAGCGGGCGCTCGGTGCGGGCACCGTGATCTCCCTCGCCGGCATCGCCTTCCTGGCCGTGTTCCGCGAAGGCGCCGAGACGGTGCTGTTCCTCCACGCCCTGGCCAAGGGCGGGAACGGCTTCGACGCCTCGCTCCTCTCGGGCCTCGGCGTCGCGGCGCTGGCGCTGGTGGCGATGTTCGTGGCCATGCAGTGGCTGGCCCTGCGCCTGCCCCTGCGGCCGATGTTCGTGATCACCTCCGCCTTCCTGTTCTTCATGGGCCTGCGCATGATCGGCGAGGCCTTCCAGGAACTGCAGGAGCAGCAGCTCATCTCCTACAACACCGACGGCGTGCCCGCCTTCGTCTCCGAATGGGGCCTGAGCAACGGCAGCTGGGAGGCGCTCGCCACCCAGGGCGCGATCCTCGCCGTGGCGGTCGCAGCGGGCCTCGTCTACTTCGTGCGCAAGCTCGGCCGGAAGGACGCGGAGCCGCAGCGCGCCCCGCGGACGGCCTGAGGCCCGCTCGAACCGCTTCGTCACCGGAAAGGCCCGTCGCATCGCGGCGGGCCTTTTTCGATGGGATCAGTCGTTCGTGCCGCCGGTGACGCTGATCATCGGCAGCGTCACCGCCAGATCCGCGCTGGCCAAGCGCGGGTCGGTCGGCGTGACGAAGGCCGCGGCGGCGAGCCCGAGGACGAGGCTCAGGGCGAGCAGGGACGATTCGACGCCGCGATAGAACAGGTCCATGGCCGACCTCCGGCTTCGACGGGGCGCGCGGATGCGCGCCCTCCATGCTCGCACGGGGACGGTCACCAAAGCGTAAGCCGGCTCAGCCCTCTTGTTCAGCCCTCCTGGGCCCGGGCGCTCTTCAGCCGATAGAGGGCCTCGAGGGCCTCGCGCGGCGTCATCGCATCGGGATCGATCCCGTCGAGGAGGCGGCCGAGGCGGTCGTCGCGCTCCACCGGCGCGGCGGCCGGCGGGGGCGCCTCGGCGAGGCTCGCGAAGAGCGGCAGGTCCTCGATGGCGCGGCGGCCGGGGCGCTCGCGCTCCAACTTCTCCAGACCCTTCAGGATGGCGCCGGCCCGGGCCACGACGCTGCCCGGCAGCCCGGCGAGGCGCGCGACCTGCAAGCCGTAGGAACGCTCCGCCACGCCCGGCACCACCTCGTGCAGGAAGATCACCTCGCCGCGATGCTCGGCCACCTTGAGCGTGGCGTTGTCGAGCCGGGGCAGGCGCTGGCTGAGCGCGGTCAGCTCATGGAAATGCGTGGCGAACAGGGCCCGGCACCCGTTCGTCTCGTGCAGGTGCTCCAGGCAGGCCCAGGCGATGGAGAGGCCGTCGAAGGTGGCGGTGCCGCGGCCGATCTCGTCCAGCACCACCAGGGAGCGGCGGGTCGCCTGGTTCAGGATCGCGGCGGTCTCGACCATCTCGACCATGAAGGTCGAGTGGCCCCGGGCGAGGTCGTCGGCGGCGCCGACGCGGGAGAAGAGCCGGTCGACGAGACCGAGCCGGGCGGAGGTCGCCGGCACGAAGGCCCCCATCTGGGCCAGCACGGCGATGAGCGCGTTCTGGCGCAGGAAGGTCGACTTGCCGCCCATGTTCGGGCCGGTGACGAGGCGGATGCGCCCGGCCGCCTCCCCCGACAGGTCGCAATCATTGGCGATGAAGCCCTCGCCGCCCTTGGCCAGGGCCGCCTCGACCACGGGATGGCGGCCGCCCTCGATGGCGAAGGCGAGTCCCTCCTCGATGACGGGGCGTGTCCAGGCCTGCTCGACGGCGAGCGCCGCATGGCTTCCGGCGACGTCGAGGCTGGCCAGGGCCTCGGCGATGTCGGCGATGGCCTCCGCCTGCCCGATCACCCGGGCGGCCAGGGCCTCGAACACCGCGCCCTCCAGGGCGAGCGCCCGGTCGGCGGCCCCGGAGATCTTCGATTCGAGGGCACCGAGCTCCACGCTCGTGAAGCGCATGGCGTCGACCATGGTCTGGCGATGCACGAAGTCGCGCATCAGCCCCTTGAGGCAGGCCTCGCCCACGGCCTGGGGCACCTCGATATAATAGCCGAGCACGTTGTTGTGCTTGATGCGCAGGGTGCGGCAGCCGCTCTCCTCGGCATAGCGCGCCTGCAGGGCGGCGATGACCTTGCGCGAATCCTGGCCGAGCTCGCGGGCCTCGTCGATCTCGGCATGGTAGCCGGCGCGCACGAAATTGCCGTCGCGGCGGTTGAGGGGAAGGTCGTCGGCCAGCGCCGCGGCGAGTTCCGCCACCAGCCCGGAATCGACCTCCGCCAGGCGCTCGCCGATGGCGCCGAGCGCCTCCGGCAGGCCCTCATGGGCGGCGAGCCGCTCCTCGATGGCGGCGGCGGCCGAGAGCCCGTCGCGCAGGGCGGCGAGATCGCGGGGGCCGCCCCGGCCGAGGCCGATCCGGGTCAGGGCCCGGGCGAGATCGGGGGCGCGGGCCAGCGCCGCGCGCAGGGCCTCCCGCAATCCGGCCTCGCGGACGAGGAAGGCCACGGCATCGTGCCGGCGCCCGATCTTTTCCAGGTCGGTGAGGGGACCGGCCAGATGTTCGGCGAGCAGGCGGGCGCCCCCGGCCGAGACCGTGCGGTCGATCGTGTCGAGCAGGCTGCCCCGGCGCTCGCCGGAGAGGGTGCGGGTCAGTTCGAGATTGGCGCGGGTGGCGGCGTCGATCGCCATGGTCTCGCCGCTCGCCTCGCGGCTCGGGGGCGAGAGCGGCACCTTCGCCCCGATCTGGGTGCGGGCGATGTAGAGGAGCGCGGCCCCGGCCGCGGCGATCTCGGCCCGGGTGAAGCTGCCGAAGCCGTCGAGCGTCGAGACGCCGAACTGCTCGCGGAGGCGCCGTTCCGCGGAGGCCGGTTCGAGCTCGGCCTGGGCGAGGGGCGTCACCGCGGCGCGGGTGTCGCGCCAGAGCCGGGCCAGGGCGGGATCGGAGAACAGGCCCTCGGGCAGGACGATCTCCCGGGGCTCGTAGCGGGCGATGGCGGCGGCAAGATCCGTGTCGGCGACCTCGCTCAGGCCGAAGCGGCCGGTGGAGATGTCGATGGCGGCGAGCCCGTAGGCGAAGGCCTTTTCCGAGAGCTTGCGGCGGCCGAGGGCCAGGAGGAGGTTCGCCCGCGCCGGATCGAGCAGGCGGTCCTCGGTGATGGTGCCGGGGGTGACGAGGCGCTGGACCTCGCGGCGCACGACGGCCTTCGGCCCGCGCTTCTTGGCCTCGGCGGGATCCTCGACCTGCTGGCAGACGGCGACGCGGTGGCCGAGGGCGATCAGGCGGCTCAGGTAATCGTCGGCCCGCTCCACCGGCACGCCGCACATCGGGATGTCGGCGCCCCCGTGCTTGCCGCGCTTGGTCAGCACGATGCCGAGGGCCCGGGAGGCGATCTCGGCGTCCTCGAAGAACAGCTCGTAGAAATCGCCCATCCGGTAGAACAGGAGGCAATCGGGATTGGCCGCCTTGATCTCGATGTACTGCGCCATCATCGGCGTGGCGCCGGCGATGCGCGCGGCGTGCTCGTCGGGGGCGGAGCGCACGGTCTCCGCGGCTTCCGCACGCTGTTTCAGGGGCATGGGTCGAACGGGAGAGCTGGCTTCGCGGCGCATGCGCCGAAGCTAGCAGAGCCGCGGCGCGGCTCCTTCCTATCGCCTGCGATCAGCCGTGGACAATCCTCCACGGTGCAGGCTGCGGCTCGGGGCTGTAGCGGCAAGACCACCTGGAGGCGCGCTCGCCTGTCGGTGGGCGGGATTTTGTCCTGGTGGGTGGGACTGAACGCGCGAAAGCCCGCCTTGTGTGGGCGGGCTTGTGTAGCGTTGTGTTTGTCTTGGGTTGTTTTGGTTGCGGGGGCAGGATTTGAACCTGCGACCTTCAGGTTATGAGCCTGACGA
>NZ_BPQV01000014.1 GCF_022179465.1 Methylobacterium organophilum | reverse complement strand
CGACATCAGCGCCATGGCCCGTTTGCACCGCCCGATTGCATGACCGGCGGCGGCCTAAGGTACTGATTTTAGCAGAAATTCCAGCCAGACAATGGCTTAGGAATATAATGGCGCGCCCGAAAGGATTCGAACCTCTGACCCCCAGATTCGTAGTCTGGTGCTCTATCCAGCTGAGCTACGGGCGCCTGCGGCGGCTGTGTTGGCCGCCGGTGAGCCGGGTGTCTAAGTCCTTCGTTCGGGATTTGCAAGGCCATGCTAATGCCGAATTGCAGATCTGGTTCGCCACCTGGCATGGGGCCGGCCGTTCGGCTTCATATGCGGAACGGCTGCGCCGTAGTGCGTCGGGGGCGAGCCTTCGCATCCGGCGGTGATCGTGGTCCTTTGGGCCGAGGGTTCGTTCTGACGGAGATCTCTTCAACCCTCCCGCCTGAGATGTTGTCGTGGGGGTGGCATGATGTGTGCGGGGGTGGCGTGTCGAGGAAGGCCAAGGCTCTGATGACGGACAGCCCGCTCAACCGTTTCGCCGTTTCCCCCCTGCACAGGCTGACGAGGCGGCTCGCCGATGTCGCCGGAGCCCGCTCCGAGGCGGATCTGGTGATCACCGGCGCCCGGGTCCTCTCGACCTATTCCGAGCGCATCCTGCCCGACCGGGAGCTCTGGATCGCGGGCGGGCGCATCGCCGCCCTGAAGCCCGCCGGCAGCTACCGGGGCAGCGCCCCCCGCTACGACGCCGCCGGCGGCCTGATCGCCCCGGGCCTCGTCGACCCGCACCTGCATATCGAGAGCAGCATGATCACCGCCTGCGCCTATGCGGAGGCGGCGCTCATCAACGGCACCACCACGGTGTTCTGCGACAGCCACGAGATCGGCAACGTGCTCGACGCCAACGGCGTCGAGTGGATGCTCGAGGATGCGAGGGTGGCGCCCCTCAACATCTACCTCACCGTGCCGAGCACCGTGCCCGCCACCACCCCGGAGCTCGAGACCGCCGGCGGCGACCTGACGCCGGAGAAGATCGCGGCCCTGTTCGACACGTGGCCGGAGGCCCTGGCGCTGGGCGAGAAGATGGATTTCGTGGCGGTGGCCATGGGCGACCCGCGGGCGCATGCCATCATCGCCGCGGCCCTGGAGCGGGGCCGGCCGGTCTCGGGCCACATCTACGGGCGCGACTTCGTGGCCGCTTACGCGGCGAGCGGCGTCACCGACACGCACGAGGCGATCGACCGCGACATCGCCGACGACCTGCTCGAGGCCGGCCTCTGGATCTTCCTGCGCGGCGGCCCGCCGGCCACGCCCTGGCATTCCCTGCCCAAGGCGATCGGCACGGTGACGGATTACGGCGCGGCCTGGAAGCGGGTCTGCGCCTGCACCGACGACCGCGACGCGGACGACCTCCTCGACCACGGCCTCGACTGGGTGGTGCGCCAGGCGGTCGAGCACGGCATCCCGAAGGCCGCCGCCTGGTCGATGGGCTCGCTCCACCCGGCGACGCGCTTCCATCTCGACGGCGAGATCGGCGGCCTCGGCGGCGGGCGCCGGGCCGATCTCGTGCTCCTCGACGACGATCTCGTGCCCCAGGCGACCTGGTATGGCGGCGAGCTGGTGGTGGAGGGCCGCAAGCCCACCCCGCGGCTGGAGGCGGCCCTGGAGAAGCCCTACCGCTATCCCGCCCCGGCCTATGCCACCGTGCGCCTGCCCGATCCCCTGCCCGCCCTGGTGCCGCCCCTGCCGGAGGGGCCCTGCCGCGTGAACGCGATCCGCACGGTGCTGCCGGGCATCGAGCTCAAGCACGAGCGCCTCGCCCTCACCCCCGGGGCGGACTGGGCCGCGACCCTCGCCGCCAACGATCTCTGCCACGTGGCGGTGATCGAGCGGCACGGCTTCCACGGCAAGGTCGCCCATGGCCTGCTCCGGGCCTTCGGCCTGAAGCGCGGGGCCGTGGCGAGCAGCGTCGGGCACGATTCCCACAACATCATCGTGGCGGGCCTGAACGAGGCCGACATGCGGGTGGCGCTGGAGGCCCTGCGCGCCGCCCAGGGCGGGGTCTGCGTGGTGGCGGACGGGGCGGTCGTCGCCATGGTGCCGCTGCCCATCGCCGGGCTGATGTCCGACAAGCGGGTCGGCGTCGTCGCCGACGAGTTGCGGGCCGTGAAGGCGGCCTGGGCGGAGGCCGGCTGCGCCATCCCCTATATGGGCTTCAACCTGATCCCGCTCTCGGTGATCCCGGAGATCCGCATCACCGACAAGGGCCTCGTCACCGTGCCCGCGATGGAGCTGGTGCCGCTGTTCGAGGCGGCCTGACGATCCGGCTCTCCCCCGCGCCGCGCGGGGGAGAGCCCGGAAGCGGGCCCGGCGGCCTCAGGTCAGGCCGCCGGCCTCGACCACGAAGCGCGCGATGGCATCCGCCCCCCGGCCCTCCCGCAGGGAGGAGAACACGTAGGGCCGCGTGCCGCGCATGCGCTGCGTGTCGGCTTCCATCACCGCGAGATCGGCGCCGACCAGGGGCGCGAGGTCGGTCTTGTTGACGATGAGCAGGTCCGAGCGGGTGATGCCCGGGCCGCCCTTGCGCGGGATCTTCTCCCCGCCCGCCACGTCGATGACGTAGAGCGTGATGTCGGCGAGCTCCGGCGAGAAGGTCGCGGCGAGGTTGTCGCCGCCCGACTCGATCAGCACGAGGTCGAGCTTCGGAAAGCGGCGGCGCATCTCCGCCACCGCGGCGAGGTTGATCGAGGCATCCTCGCGGATCGCGGTATGCGGGCAGCCGCCGGTCTCGACGCCCATGATGCGCTCCTCCGGCAGGGCGCCGGCCACGGTGAGGAGGCGGGCATCCTCCTTCGTGTAGATGTCGTTGGTGATGGCGCAGATCTCGTAGGTGTCGCGGAAGCGCTTGCAGAGCTGCTCCATCAGCGCGGTCTTGCCGGAGCCGACGGGGCCGCCGATGCCGACGCGGAGGGGGCCATGTGCGGGGCCGTGCGCGGATGCCATTGCGGTGTCCTCAGGAGCGGAAGATGCGGGAATACTGCGTCTCGTGCCGGAAGGAGCCGAGATCGACGCGCAGGGTCGCCGCCCCGAGATCCTCGGGGCCGAGATCGTCGGTCGCGGCGGCGAGCGCCGCCACGCGGGGGCTCAGGCCGGCGATGAGGCGGGTGCCGGCGCTCTGGCCGATGGGGGCGACGCGCAGGGCCGCCGAGACGAGGTTCTGCACGAAGGCGAGGCCGTAGGCGGAGACGGTGGCGCGCCGGCCCATGCCGTGGGCGCCCGCCGCCGCCCCGACCGCGACCGGGTAGGCGACGGGGCCGGGCAGCGCCGCCGCGGCCCGGGCGAGCGCCGGGCAGGGCCAGGCGGCGAGGGTGGCGTCGAGGAAGCTGCGGCCCTGCTGGCTCGCCTCCAGATGCAGTTCCCGCGAGGGTGCCAGGGCCAGGGCGAGGTCGTTGAGCGCGGCCAGCGCCGCCTCCTGCCCACAGGCCCGGTGGGCGGCGCCGCAGAGGATCATGTCGTTGCGCCCCGCGCCCCGCTCCAGCACGTCGCCGAGCCACTCCGACAGGCTCGCCTCGTCCCGGATGTCGCCGATCTCCACGGCCCATTCGAGCCCGTGCGAATAGGCGAAGGCCCCGACCGGATAGGTCGGCGACAGCCAGGCCATCAGCCGGAGCGCCTCCATCCCCGCCTCGACCGTGCCCGCCTCAACCATGGTGGTGAGGGTGCCCGTGGTGATGATCGTGCCCGTGGCCGTCGCCATGCTCGTGGGCGTGCCCATGGGCATGCCCGTGCCCGCCGGCATAGGCGCCGCCTTCCGGGCGGAACGGACGCGTCACCGGCTCGGCGCTTCCGCCCAGGCCCCGCACCATCTCGGCGAGCACGTGGTCGAAGCCGATGAAGACCGCCTCCTCCCCGATCTCGGCGGGGATGTGCCGGTTGCCGATGTGCCAGATCAGCCGCTTGAGGGCGAGCGGGCTGGCGGCGCGGATCTCGAGCAGCCGTTCCGGGGCCGCCTCGACCCAGACGAGGCGGCCATCCTCCAGGGCAAGGGCGTCGCCGTCCTCGAGCACGGCCGCCTCCGGCAGATCGAGCAGGAAGCGCGTGCCGCCCACCGCCTGCATCGTCATGCGGCGGCGGTGGCGGTCGCCGGAATCGAGCACGATGCGGTCGACGATCTCGCCGCCGGTAAGGGCGTCGCGGCGGATGACGCGGGTGGCGCGGATCATGGAATCCGGGACGGATCGAGGAGACCGGGCTCCTTCGGCAGGAAATCCGGATCGAGCGCCTGCTCGACCGTGAAGGGAGGCTGTTCCGGGAAGAGGCTGAAGTCGATCCCCGTCTCCCGGGCCGCTTCGAGCCGGCCGGCGAGATAGCTCTCCGAAAAGACCTCGGCCGGATATTTTTTCAGGCTGGGGCTCGATTTCAGGATCCGGCCGATCCGCCAGGCATGGAAATCCGTCCCGTAGAGATCGGCCGCCGGTGGCGGCTTCAGCGCGGCCTTGGTCATGCGGGGCCTCCCGTCATCGCGCCCGATCCTACCTCAGAACAGGAAATACCGCTGCGCCATCGGCAGAACCTCGGCGGGCTCGCACACCAGAAGCTCTCCGTCGGCGCGGACGTCGTAGGTCTCGGGATCGACCTCGATCACCGGGGTGGCGTCGTTGAGGATGAGGCTCTTCTTCGAGATGCCGCCGCGGACGTTCTCCACCGCGACGAACTCCTTGGATACGCCCAGGCGCTCGCGCAGGCCGTCCTCGATCGCCGCCTTCGACACGAAGGTGAGCGCCGTGGCGAAGGGGACCCGGCCGAAGCTGCCGAACATCGGGCGGTAATGCACCGGCTGGGGCGTCGGGATCGAGGCGTTGGGATCGCCCATCGGCGCCGTGGCGATGGCGCCGCCCTTGAGCACGAGGTCCGGCTTCACCCCGAAGAAGGCCGGGCTCCACAGCACGAGGTCGGCGAGCTTGCCCGGCTCCACCGAGCCGATGTGCCTGGAGACCCCGTGCGCGATGGCCGGGTTGATCGTGTATTTGGCGACGTAGCGGCGGGCCCGCAGGTTGTCGTTGCCCGAGGCGTCGCCGGGCAGGCTCCCCCGCTGGCGCTTCATCTTGTCGGCGGTCTGCCAGGTGCGGATGATGACCTCGCCGACCCGGCCCATGGCCTGGCTGTCCGAGGACATCATCGAGAGCGCGCCGATGTCGTGCAGGATGTCCTCGGCGGCGATCGTCTCCTTGCGGATGCGGCTCTCGGCGAAGGCGAGGTCTTCCGGGATCGACGGGTCGAGGTGGTGGCACACCATCAGCATGTCGAGATGCTCGTCGATGGTGTTCTTGGTGAAGGGCCGGGTCGGGTTGGTCGAGGAGGGCAGCACGTTGGGCAGGCCCGCCACCTTGATGATGTCCGGCGCGTGCCCGCCCCCCGCCCCTTCCGTGTGGAAGGCGTGGATGGTGCGGCCCTTGAAGGCGGCGATCGTGTCCTCGACGAAGCCCGATTCGTTGAGCGTGTCGGTGTGGATCATGACCTGGATGTCGTGCGCATCCGCCACCGACAGGCAGGCATCGATCGCGGCCGGCGTCGTGCCCCAATCCTCGTGAAGCTTGAGCGCGCAGGCCCCCGCCCGGATCATCTCCTCCAGCGCGCCCGGCACCGAGGCGTTGCCCTTGCCGGCGAAGGCGAGGTTCATCGGGAAGGCGTCGGCCGCCTCGATCATCCGGGCGATGTGCCAGGGGCCGGGGGTGCAGGTGGTGGCGAAGGTGCCGTGGGCCGGGCCGGTGCCGCCGCCGAGCATGGTGGTGACGCCGGAGCAGAGCGCCTCCTCGATCTGCTGCGGGCAGATGAAGTGGATGTGGCTGTCGAAGCCCCCGGCGGTGAGGATCTTGCCCTCGCCCGCGATCACCTCGGTGCCGGGCCCGACCACGATGTCGACGTTCGGCTGCACGTCCGGGTTGCCGGCCTTGCCGAGCTTGGCGATGCGGCCGCGCACGATACCGACATCGCATTTCACGATGCCCCAATGGTCGAGCACCACCGCGTTGGTGATGACGGTATCGACCGCGCCCTCCGCATTGGTCGCCTGGGACTGGCCCATGCCGTCGCGGATGACCTTGCCGCCGCCGAACTTCACCTCCTCGCCGTAGGTGGTGAGGTCGCGCTCGATCTCGATCTCCAGGCAGGTATCGGCGAGGCGGATCCGGTCGCCGGTGGTGGGGCCGAACATGTCGGCATAGGCCGCCCGGGGCAGGCTGGCGGGCTTGGGGGTGTTGGACATCTCAGAGGCGCCCCATCACGTCGCCGCGGAAGCCGTAGACCGTGCGCCCGCCCGAGAGCGGCACCAGGGTCACCTCCCGGGTCGCGCCGGGCTCGAAGCGCACGGCGGTGCCGGGGGCGATGTCGAGGCGCTTGCCGCGGGCCTGTGCACGCTCGAACACGAGGCCCGGATTGACCTCGTAGAAATGGTAGTGCGAGCCGACCTGGATCGGCCGGTCGCCGGTATTGGCCACCGCGATCACCGTGCGCTCGGCATCCGCGTTGAACACGATCTCGCCGGGCTGCGTCGTCACCGTGCCGGGCACGTCCGCGGAGGCCGCGCCCCGGATCGGGTGATGGACGGTGACGAGCTTGGTGCCGTCGGGGAAGGTCGCCTCGACCTGGATGTCGTGGATCATCTCGGCCACCCCCTCCATCACCTGGGAGGCGTCGAGCACGGTGGCGCCGGCCTGCATCAGCTCGGCCACGGAGCGGCCGTCGCGGGCGCCCTCGACCACGAAGTCGGTGATCAGCGCCACCGCCTCCGGGTGGTTGAGCTTCACGCCCCGGCCGAGCCGGTTGCGGGCCACCTGCGCGGCCATGGCGATGAGGAGCTTGTCTTTCTCGCGGGGAGTCAGGAGCACGGGCGTCTCGTTCCGGTGGGGCGCGGATCGGGGTCGGCGCCAGCAAGGATCATGCGCGGCCCAAGATCAAGCGATGTTCAAGCGGAGGGGGCGGGGCTCAGCTCTGCCAGACCCGCGGCAGCGGCGCCCCGCGCCAGGCGGTGAGGAAGCGGGCGCAGAGCCGGCGCAGGGCATCGGCGTCGGCGGCGAGCAGGCGCAGGGCGAGATGCCCGTTCCAGGCGCTCGCCCCCGCCTCCACCGCCGGATCGTCGAGGAGGGCCCGCGCCTCGTCGAGGCGGGCCTCGGCGCCGGGCGCGAGATCGATCAGCGTGGCGAGCGCCCGGGCGCCGCCGCCGATCGCCGGCCGGCGCATCAGCGCGTGCAGCTCGCCCTCCAGGCGCAGGGAATCCGCATAGGCGAGGCGCCCCTGCCGCCGGATCCGCCACTGGTCCTCGACGAGGCCCTGCGCGACGGTCTCGCCCCGGGCGGCGCGCCCCAGCACCAGGATCTCGCAGGCCAGCAGCGCGGCGCCCGCCCCGAGATCGGCCTCGAAGCGGCGAGCGAGCCGCGCCTGGTCGTAGAGGATGGTCTCCTGCGGCAGCCAGTCGATCCGGCCCCCCGCCCCCACCCGCAGATGGTTCTCGATCCGGCTCACCGGGCCGTCCGAGCGGTAGATCTTCTCCGCCGCCGTGGTGGTGAAGACGAGCGCTGCCCCCTCCCCCACCTCGGCCGAGACGGTGAAGCGGTCGCCGCAGGCGATGCCGCCGGCCGTGTTGACGAGGACGGCCTCCGGCGCCCCGCCCGCGACCTTCGGGAAGCGCAGGCGCGAGGGCCCGCTCTCGGCGAGGTCGCGGATGCGGCTCGCCCCGCCGGCGAGGCCGACGCTCAGGCCGACCTGCCCCTGCGAGCGCTGGCGCGCCGGAGCCGCGCGGGAGGGATCTGACGGGGAGATGGACGCCTCGCGGACGGGAAACGGCCCTTCTTTGGGCAGTCCCCGCCGAAGCGCAAGACGCATGCGAACCGGAGCCGCCTGGCGTATGCAGCCTGCCCAAGCGGCCCGCTTCCTGCTCTCGGCCTCCCGGAGGCCGGGCGGGCCGGCCGGGCGGGAAAGGCCCGCCGGATCCCGACGGACCTCAAAGAAAAGCCGGAGCAAGCCGTGACGAGCACCACCACCATCGACGGGCGCACCCTGGACGCGACGGGCGTCCTCGCCGTGGCCCGTCCCGACGCCGCGGGCGCCTATGCCGAGGCCGCGCTCGATGCGGGCGCGCGCCGGGAGCTCGAGGCGGCCCGGGCCTATATCGACGCGAACTTCATGAACGACGACGCGCCGCTGATGTACGCCTTCAACACCGGCGTCGGCCTGTTCAAGGACCAGCGGGTGCACATGGCGGAGATGGAGGCCTATCAGCGCCTCACCGTCTATGCCCACGCCACCGGCGTCGGCGAGCCCTTCGACACGGACGTGGTGCGCGCCACCATGCTGCTGCGCGCCAATGCCTTCGCCTCGAACTATTCCGGCCCCCGCGTGGCCGTGGTCGAGCGGCTGCTCGCCTGCCTCAATGCCGGCATCGTGCCGGTGATCCCGCAGAAGGGCTCGGTCGGCGCCTCGGGCGACCTCGCGCCGCTTGCCCATCTCGCCGGCGCCGTCTGCGGCTTCACGGAGGCCGAGGCCTTCTACAAGGGTGCGCGCATGCCGGCCCGGCAGGCTCTGGAGAAGGCCGGCCTGCCGCCGGACTTCGCGCTGGAGGCCAAGGACGCCTCCGCCCTCATCAACGGCTCCACCGTGTCCCTGGCGGTCGGCGTGCTCGCCCTGGAGGACGCCAAGAGCCTGCTCAAGCATGCCGACATCGCCCTGGCGCTCACGCTCGAATGCCTGCGCGCGGAGAAGGCCGCCTTCGACCCGCGGGTGCATGCGGCGAGGCCCCACCAGGGTCAGGCGGCGAGCGCCCGCAACGTGCTCAAGCTCATCGGCGACTCGCAGCGCTGCTCGGAGGCCGCCCGGCTCACGGTCTATCCGGAGGAGAGCCGCCAGCCCGGCCAGGTGCCGCCTCCGCGCGTGCAGGATGTCTATTCCCTGCGCTGCGCGCCCCAGGTGCACGGACCGGTGCGCGAAGCGCTCCGCTACATCGACGGGATCATCGGCACGGAGATCAATTCGGCCACCGACAACCCGCTGATCTTCGCCGACGGCACCGGGGGCTACACCTGCATCTCCGGCGGCCATTTCCACGGCGCCTACGTGGCCCAGGCCATGGACCTGCTCGCCATCGCCACGACGGATCTCGGCTCCATCTCCGAGCGCCGCCTCGCCCGCCTGATCGACCCGACCATGAGCTACGGCCTGCCGCGCAACCTGCTCGCCGGCAAGAAGGGGCTCAACACCGGCTACGCCACGGTGCAATGCTCGATGTCGGCCCTGGTCATGGAGAACCGCACGCTGTCGATGCCGGGCTCGGTCGATTCGATCCCCGGCAAGTCCAACGCCGAGGACCATGTCTCGAACTCGACCTGGTGCGCGCGCAAGGCCCGCACGGTGGTGCAGAACGCCCAGGCCATCGTCGCCGGCGAGATCCTGATGGCGGCCCAGGCCCTCACCCTGGTCGGCGAGCTGGCGGGGGAGCACCCGATCGGCACGGGCACGCAGGCTGCCCTCGACGCGGTGCGCGCGGTGATCGCGCCCTCCCTGTCGGGCGACCGCTGGTACCACACCGAGATGGTCGACGCCCTCGCGCTCCTGCGCTCGGGGGCGATCCTCGCGGCGGTGGAGAGCGCGGTGGGCGGCCTCGAATAGGCGCTCGCCCCGCTCGAGGAAAATGAGCTAGGACCCCCTGACGCCGGCCGAAGCCGGCGCGCAGGGGGAGGGCGGCGTGGCCGCAGCAGCAGGGACGCGGCGCAGGCGGAAGGACGGGGAGGCCCGGCGGGAGGCGATCCTCGATGCCGGGCTCGAGGTGTTCTCCACCGTCGGCCTGCACGGGGCGAGCCTGGACCAGATCGCCGAGCGGGCCGGCCTCTCCAAGACCAACCTGCTCTACTATTTCCCGTCCAAGGAAGAGCTCTACGTCGCGGTGCTGCGCCGGGTGCTGACCGTCTGGCTCGACCCGCTCCAGGCGCTCGATGCCGACAGCGAGCCGGCGGAGGCCCTGAAGAGCTACATCCGCACCAAGATCACCCTCTCCCGGGACGCGCCCCAGGCCTCGCGGCTGTTCTGCCTGGAGGTCGTGCAGGGCGCCTCCCTGCTGCGGGCGGAGCTCGCCGGGCCGTTGCGGGCCCTGGTGGAGGCCAAGGCCGCGGTGCTGCGCGGCTGGATCGCGCAGAAGCGCATCGCCGCCCACGACCCCTACCACCTCGTCTTCGCGATCTGGGCGATCACCCAGCACTATGCCGATTTCGCCGCGCAGGTGGAGGCCGTGACCGGCCGCACCCTCGACGACCCGGATTTCTTCGAGGCCACGGTGGCCCAGACCCAGCGCATGGTGCTCGCCGGGCTGGGGCTGACGTGAGCCGAGACGCCCTCTCCCCGTAAGCGGCGACCGGACGCGCGGATCTCGGCGCGGGCCGGATGCTGCGCCTCGCCGCGCCCCCTGGGCGAGGGGGATCGCGCGCCGCGCGGGGGAGTGGGGGCCGCGCTTGATGCTGGCCGCTGCGGTGACGGCCCCCTCCGTCCGCTTCGCGGCCCCCTCCCCAAAGGCGGAGGAAAGACGCGCGGCTAACCGGCCCGATTCGCCCCCTCCCCTGCCCGCCCCGCCCGATTTCCGCACCCGGAACAAGCAAACCCCGCACGAAGCGCAGGCATCGCGCGGAGAGTTTGTGCAAACGGTCAAAATCGGCCGTTTGAAGTTTGACCATTTGGTCCGAATTGCTACCGTTGCACGTCGCCGCAAGTCTTCGGCCCATCCCGAAGCGGCGCGGCCTCGAAACTCGTCAGGTCTCGATGCCATTTCGGCAGCGCGGCCGGTGCAGCGAGGGTGCCATGACCAAGTCCCTGAACGTCGGCGTCTTCATCCCGATCGGCAACAACGGCTGGCTGATTTCGGAAAACGCCCCGCAATACATGCCGACCTTCGAGCTGAACAAGCAGGTCACGCTCAAGGCCGAAGGCTACGGGCTCGACTTCGCCCTCTCGATGATCAAGCTGCGCGGCTTCGGCGGCAAGACCGAGTTCTGGGACCACAACCTCGATTCCTTCACCCTGATGGCCGGGCTCGCCGCCGTCACCAGCCGGATCAAGCTCTACGCCACCGCGCCGACGCTCTGCATCCCGCCGGCCATCACGGCCCGCATGGCCGCGACCATCGACTCGATCTCGAACGGCCGCTTCGGCGTCAACCTGATCACCGGCTGGCAGAAGCCCGAATACTCGCAGATGGGCGTCTGGCCCGGGGACGAGTTCTTCGCCAAGCGCTACGACTACCTGTCGGAATACGCCCAGATCCTGCGCGAGCTCTGGGAGACCGGCCGCAGCGACCTGAAGGGCACCTATTTCCAGATGGACGATTGCCGGCTGAGCCCGCAGCCGCAGGTGCCGATGAAGGTGATCTGCGCCGGCCAGAGCGCGGCGGGCATGGCCTTCACCGCGAAATACGCGGACTACAATTTCTGCTTCGGCAAGGGCGTGAACACGCCGACCGCCTTCGCCCCCACCGTGGCCCGGCTGGAGGAGGCCAAGGCCGCGACCGGGCGGGAGGTCTCCTCCTACGTCCTGTTCATGCTCATCGCCGACGAGACCGACGAGGCGGCCCAGGCCAAGTGGGAGCATTACAAGGCCGGCGCCGACGAGGAGGCGATCGCCTGGCTCGGGCTGCAGGGCGCGGTCGACACCAAATCCGGCGGCGACACCAATATCCGCCAGATGGCCGATCCGACCTCCGCGGTGAACATCAACATGGGCACGCTGGTCGGCTCCTATGCCAGCATCGCCCGCATGCTCGACGAGGTGGCCGAGGTGCCCGGCACCGGCGGCGTGCTGCTCACCTTCGACGACTTCCTGAAGGGGCTCGACGCCTTCGGCACCCGGATCCAGCCGCTCATGAAGACGCGCCGGCACATCACGGCGGAGGTCGCCCCCCTCGCGGCGTCCGCCCCCGCGGCCCTGGCGGAGGTGGCGTGATGGACGCGCCCGCCGGCTACCGCGACCCCGCCGGCCGCTTCGGCGGCACCACCCTGAAGGCCCGGCCCGAGCCGATCGCCTTCGACCCGGCCGCGACCGCGCTGATCGTGGTCGACATGCAGAACGCCTACGCCACCAAGGGCGGCTATCTCGACCTCGCCGGCTTCGACGTCTCGGCCACGGGGCCGGTGATCGAGAAGATCGCCCAGGCCGTGGCGGCCGCGCGGGCGGCGGGCATCACCATCGTCTGGTTCCAGAACGGCTGGGACCCGGCCTATGTCGAGGCGGGCGGCCCCGGCTCGCCGAACTGGCACAAGTCCAACGCCCTCAAGACCATGCGCAAGCGGCCGGAACTCTCCGGCACCCTGCTGGCCAAGGGCGGCTGGGACTACGCCTTGGTCGACGCGCTGAAGCCGCAGCCCGGCGACATCCTGATGCCGAAGCCGCGCTACAGCGGCTTCTACAACACCAATCTCGACAGCACCCTGCGCGCCCGCGGCATCCGCACCCTGGTCTTCACCGGCATCGCCACGAATGTCTGCGTGGAATCGACCCTGCGCGACGGCTTCTTCCTTGAATATTTCGGAATCGTCCTCGCCGACGCGACCCATCAGGCCGGCCCGCCGAGCCTGCAGGAGGGCGCGCTCCTCAACATCGAGACCTTCTTCGGCTGGGTCTCCGACGTGGGAAGCTTCCAGGCGGCCCTGAAGCCCGCCGCCGCCCTCGCCGCCGAATAGTCCCGTTTCCTCCCCGTTCATTCTGCCCGAGGTGTCCCGCCCATGCCCAAGACCGTCGTGATCCCGCCCGGCACCGGCAAGCCGCTCGCGCCCTACGTGCCCGGCACGCTGGCCGACGGCGTGCTCTACGTCTCGGGCACGCTGCCCCTCGATGCCGAGGCCAATGTCGTTCATGTGGGCGATGCGAGCGCCCAGACCCGGCACGTGCTGGAGACGATCAAGGGCGTGGTCGAGGCCGCGGGCGGCAGCATGGACGACGTCACCTTCAACCACATCTTCCTGAAGGACTGGGCCCATTACGGCGCGATCAACGCCGTCTATGCCGAGTACTTCCCCGGCGAGAAGCCGGCCCGCTACTGCATCCAGTGCGGGCTGGTGAAGCCCGACGCCCTGGTCGAGATCGCCTCCGTCGCGCATCTCGGCAAGGCGGCCTGATGCTCCACCACGCGATCCAGGGCGAGGGCGGGCGCGCCGTCCTGCTCTCCCCGGGGCTGGGGGGCTCGGCGGGCTATTTCGCCCCGCAGATCCCGGCTCTGGCGGCGCGTTTCCGGGTCCTCACCTACGACCACCGCGGCACAGGGCGCTCCCCCGGCGCCCTGGAGCCCGGCCACGACATCGCGGCCATGGCGCGGGACGCCCTCGCCGTGCTCGACGCCCACGCGATCCCGCAGGCGGACATCGTCGGCCATGCGCTCGGCGGCCTGATCGCCCTGAAGCTCGCCCTCGACCATCCGGAGCGGGTCGGCTGCATCGTGGTGATCAACGGCTGGGACGCGATGGATCCGGCGACGCGCCGCTGCTTCGCCGCCCGCAAGGCGCTGCTCGCGGCGGTCGGGCCGGAGGCCTATGTGAGGGCGCAGGCGATCTTCCTCTATCCGGCGCCCTGGCTCTCGGCCCATGCCGAGCGGGTGGCGGCGGACGAGGCCCATGCCCTCGCCCATTTCCCGGGGGCGGCCAACGTGTTCGCCCGGATCGCGGCCCTGGAACGCTTCGATGCGCGACCCGATCTCGGGCGGATCGGCCATGAGACCCTGGTGATGGCCGCCCGCGACGACGTGCTCGTGCCCTACACCGCCTCGGAACGGCTCGCGGCTTGCCTTCCGAAGGCCCATCTCGACCTTGCCCCCGAGGGTGGCCACGCCCACAGCGTGACGCAGCCGGAGGCATTCAACCGCACGCTGCTCGGGTTCCTCGACCGGACCTGACCCCGCCCGCGAAAGGCCCGCCCATGACCGACACCAATCCGATGGCGCAGGACGCGCGGCCGGGCATCGCGGCGGGGGCCTATCGCGAGGCCATGGCGCGGCTCGCCAGCGCCGTGCATCTCGTCACCACGGACGGCCCCGGCGGGCGGGCGGGCTTCACCGCCTCCGCGGTGTGCAGCGTCAGCGACGCGCCCCCGACCCTCCTCGTCTGCGTGAACCGCGCCTCCTCCGCCTATCCGGCCGTCGCCCGCAACGACGCGCTCTGCGTCAACACGCTCGCGGCCGAGCAGCAGGGGGTGGCCGGTGCCTTCGGCGGGCGCACGCCCATGGACGAGCGCTTCGCCGCCGGCCGCTGGAGCGCCCTCGCGACCGGGGCGCCGGTGCTCGAAGGCGCGCTCATCGCCTTCGATTGCCGCATCGTGAAGCGGGAGCCGGTCGGCACCCACGACGTGCTGTTCTGCGAGGTCGTGGCTCTGTCCGAGCCCACCGAGACGGAGGGGCTGGTCTACGCCCATCGCCGCTACCACGCGGTCGGCCCGAAGCCCGCCAGCGAAGCGCCCGCCGCCGAGGCGCGGGAGAGCGGCCGGCCGGCCCGGCCCGCCCTGCGCCTCGTCTGAGCGGCTCGAGTCAGGAGGCCGCCCGCGTCTCCGTTTCCTCGGCCTGCTCCACGAAGCGGCGGATCAGCCAGCTCGCCGCCGGCCCCGGCGGGGTGTCGGTGCGGTAGATCGCGCTGAAGGCGAGGCGCCGCTGCACCGCCTCGGGGATGGCGAGGCGCTTCAGCCGGCCCGCGGCGAGGTCGGCCTCGATCATCGGCAGCGGCAGGCTGCCCCAGCCGATCCCGGCGAGCAGCAGGGCGTGCTTGGCGGAGAGATCCGCGAGCCGCCAGGTATGGGTCGCGAGCACCGCGAAGTCGCGGCCCGCCGTGAGCGGCGAGCGGTCCGAGAGCACGAGCTGCACGTGGTCGCGCACCGCCCCGGGCAGGTTGGCCGAGGCCTGGGCCAGGGGATGCAGGGGGGCGGCCACCGGCACCATCTCCACCGAGCCGACCGCGATGCGCTCCATCGTGTCGATCCCGGTCTCGATCGGCCCGGTGATGCCGATCACCGCCCGGCCCTCGTTGACGTATTGCGTCACCGCCCCGAGGGATTCGACGTGCAGGCGCAGGTCGACGGTGGGGAAGGTCTCCCGGAAGGCCTGGAGCGCGTCCACGAGCCGGGCGGTGGGCAGCATCACCTCCACCACGAAGCTCACCTCGGATTCGAGGCCGCCGAGCAGGCCCCGCACCTTGGCCCGCAGTGCCCCGATACTGTGGGAGACGGTGCGCGCCTCGGCGAGCACCGCGCGGCCGGCCTCCGTGAGCTGCGGCCGGCGAGTCGATTCCCGGTCGAAGAGCGGCAGCCCGAGCTGCAGCTCCAGATTGGCGATCGCGTAGCTGATCACCGAGGTGGCGCGGTTGAGCTTGCGCCCGGCGGCGGCGAAGCTGCCCGCCTCGACCACGGTCAGAAAGACGGTGAGTTGGTCGAGCGTCGGCGTTCCGGGTCCCTGCATGTCGGCGTCCTCGGCGGTCGGAGGTGTGTTCCCCCCTCCCCGGTCGACAAGCAAGCCCGGCGCCGGTTTGACGGCCGACCACCTGCGGTTGGGCCTTTTACGCCTGAGCCCTTCACTCTCCCTCGGCCAGGGTCCCGCGCTGGCGCGGGTCGGCGGCGCCGGCGAGCAGGCCGTCCTGCATCATCACGGAATTGGCCGACCCGGAGGGGGCGCCGACCTTCACCGTATGCCCGCGCTGGCGCAGCAGGGCGATGGTGTCGGGCGAGACGCCCTCCTCCAGCATCAGCACGTCCGGCTGCCATTGATGGTGGAGGCGCGGGGCCGCCACGGCCTGGGCGAGGTTCATGCGGAAATCGATCACGTTCACGATCACCTGGAGGGTCGTGGTGATGATGCGGCTGCCGCCGGGGCTGCCCGTCACCAGGAAGAGCCGGCCGTCGCGGAAGACGAAGGTGGGGGTCATCGAGGAGAGCGGCCGGGCCCGGGGCGCCACGGCATTGGCCGCGCCGCCGACGAGGCCGTAGGCGTTCTTCGCGCCGGGCTTGGCGGAAAAATCGTCCATCTCGTTGTTGAGGAGCACGCCGGTGCCCTCGGCCACGAGCCCGATCCCGTAGGAGAAATTGAGGGTGTAGGTGTTCGAGACCGCGTTGCCCTCGGCATCGACCACCGAGAAATGCGTGGTCTGGTCGCTCTCGTAGGGCAGTGGGTTGCCGGCCTTCACCGCCTCGGCCGGCCGGGCCCGCTCCGGATCGATCTTCGCGCGCAGCTCCGCCGCATAGGCCTTCGTGGTCAGGCCGGCGACCGGCACCCTGGTGCGGTCGGGGTCGCCGAGCCAGGCGGCGCGGTCGGCATAGGCCGGCTTCATCGCCTCGGCCAGGGTGTGGAGCGCGGCGGCGCTGCCCGCCCCCATGGCGGCGAGGTCGTAGCCCTCGAGGATGTTCAGGATCTCGATCAGGTGGACGCCCCCCGAGCTCGGCGGCGGCATCGAGACGATCTCGTAGCCGCGATAGGTACCGCGCACGGGTGTGCGGATCTCGGGCCGGTAGGCGGCGAGGTCCTGGGCCGTCATCAGGCCCCCGGCCTCCCGCACGGCCGCCGCGATCCGCTCCGCGATCGGTCCGGTATAGAAGGCGTCCGGCCCCTCTTTGGCGATCCGGTCCAGGGTCTGCCCGAGATCCCGCTGCACCAGGGTGGCGCCGCGCGGCAGCACGTGGTCGCCCTCGAAGAAGATCGCCCGGCTCGAAGGCCATTGCCCCAGCAGCCCGGAGGCGCGGGGCAGGGAATCGGCGAGGCCCGACTCCACCGGGATCCCCTCGCGGGCGAGCCTTTCCGCCGGCGCGATCAGGTCGGCGAGGCTGAACTTGCCCGAGCCGTAGCGGCGATGCGCCTCGGCGAGCCCGCGCACGGTGCCGGGCACCCCCACCGCCTTGCCGGTGCGGGTCGAGGCGGCCCGGTCGGGCTCGCCCTTGGCGTCGAGGAACATGGTCTCGGTCGCGGCCGCGGGGGCAGTCTCGCGGTAGTCGATCGCCACGGTCTCGTTGCGGTCCTTCAGATGGACCATCATGAAGCCGCCGCCGCCGAGATTGCCCGCCCGCGGCAGCGTCACGGCCAGGGCGAAGCCGACCGCCACCGCCGCATCCACGGCGTTGCCGCCCCGCCGCAGGATCTCGACGCCGACCTTCGTGGCGCGCGCCTCCTGGGAGGAGACCATGCCGTGGGCGGCGAGCACCGGCAGTTCGCGCGCCTCCTCGGCCTGGATCGGCGCGGTGCCCGACCAGCCTGGCGTCGGATCCGCCTGGGCGCGGGCCGTGCCGGCGAGGGCGCCGAGAAACAGGAGGGACGTGCCCAGGGAACGCAGGAAGGTCGCCATGCGCCGCATATAGCGCGCGGCGGCGATTCCATCTCCACCCCTGCCGGAAGGCGGGCCCGCGTCGCCGCGGCCCGCCTTGACGCGGGGCGTCAGCGCTTGACCAGCAGGCCGGTCATCGGGGACGCAGCATCCTGCTGCTTGTAGAGGAAGAAGACGCCGCGCAGCCAGCCGCGGGTGTCGTAGCCGCCGTAATTCTGCTCGACGATGTCCCGCGTCACGTAGCCCTGCAGGAACCAGTCGCCGAAATTGTAGCCGACGAGGCCGCCGACGGCGATCTGAGCCTGGCGCCGGTAGCCGGGCCGGTTGACCGGCAGGTCGACCGAGCCGAAGGCGACCGGCCCGAGCTGCCATTTGCCGAAGCTCTTCACCGCGGTCAGGTCGAGGTTGAGGAAGTCCGGATAGGTCACGCCCTGGGCGTTGGTCGGATCGAAATAGGTGCCGTAGAGCAGGTTGGCGGTGAGGTTGAGCCCGTCGCCGAGATAGCTGGCGGCGAAGCGCTGCTGCAGCGAGCCCTGGTTGATGACGAACTGCGTGTCGATCGGCAGGTAGCCGCCGAGCAGATAGGAGACGCTGAAGTTCGGCGTGAGCTTCCAGGCGAGCTGCGCGGCGACGAGGGGGACGCCGATGCCGCTCATCGTGCGGGCGCCGGAGGCGGGCTTGGTGACCACGGCCGGCTGGATGAAGATCAGGTGGAGCCGGCCGCCGAAGAGGTGCACGCCCGGCACCCACACGATGCCCGGCAGGTTGATGTTGTTCTCGGTCTGGTTGGGCTGCGTGTTGCGGATGCCGAAGCTCGACGTGTCGAGCAGGATGAGACCGATCGGCAGCTGGGCACCTGTGGGAAGACCGATGGTCTGACCCGGCTGGGCCGCCGAAGCCGCCTGCGCTTGTTCCGCACCGAAACCGAGCAGAAGCGCGCTCACCGCGACCGCTGCGCGTTTGAACCGACCCAGCATTATTGCGAACTCCTGAGCACCAAGCGGCGGGGATTTTATTCCCTATGCCGCGATGGCCCCATCATCGCGAATTCGTGAGCGCGATGCGCGCTGATAATGCATGCAAATCAAATATCAGGGATGAATGTTACGAAAACGCAACAAGGGATTGTGTGCGGTCTGTCGATCGATTGAGGGGGCAAGTCGATCTGCCGTAGACCGTGATATTGATCTATCCCTTCTATTACGGATGACGTGGTGATTTATTCCCGGTGCCGCGGGGAATTTTTTGTCGCGGGCGCGCCGGCCGGGCGCACCGTGCCGAAATCAGAGAAGGAACGGGCTGCGCGGCGGGCTGCGCCTTCTCACGACCGCCCGGATCGGGTGGCCGCTCGTGCCGTGGTCGCGAGGGACGCGGCACGCACCCGCGGCTCAGGAGGCGGGGGTGGCCCTGCGCCCGGCTCCGCGCCCGGCCACCAGCCAGTAGACGAGGCCCGAGGCCGTGCCCGCCAGGAGCAGGATGGCCGCGATGCGGCCTTCCGCGGCAAAGGCCGCCGGGCCGGAGGGCGGGCGGATGCCGCCCCGGGCGAGCCAGGGCAGGAGGGCGGTGAAGAGGCCGCTCGCGCCGCCATACCAGGCCAGGGCCCGCAGGCCGAAGGCCTCGCCGAGGATGGCGGCGAGGGTCGGCGGCAGGACGAGGAGGACGAACAGCGCCTGCGCGAAGGCGAGCAGGGCCATGAAGGCGACCTCCGGCGGGATGCCCTCGGCAAGGTCGCTGAGGCCCCCGAAGAATCCGACGAGGCCCAGGCGGCTCAGCGCCTCGCTCGTCGCGGGGTCGAGCAGGACGCCCGTGGCGAGCACCGCGGCGCCGCAGGGGATCGCCAGCAGGAGGGCGAAGGCGCCGATCAGCAGGCGGCCGACGAGATGCATCGCGGCGGCGGCCGCTCAGTCCTCGGCGCCGGCATAGATCGCCTCGGCGCCCATGCCCTCCTCCATCATCATCCGGGCGCGGGCGCGCAGCTTCTCGGTCTCGCTCTTGAGCTGGCCGCAGGCGGCGAGGATGTCGCGGCCCCGCGGCGTGCGCACCGGCGAGGCGTAGCCGGCGTTGAACACGATCTCGGAGAAGCGCTCGATCCGGTCCCAGTCCGAGCACTCGTATTTCGAGCCGGGCCAGGGATTGAACGGGATCAGGTTGATCTTGGCCGGGATGCCCTTGAGCAGGCGCACCAGGGCGCGGGCATCGCCGTCCGAATCGTTCACGCCCTTGAGCATGACGTATTCGAAGGTGATGCGGCGGGCGTTGCTGAGGCCCGGATAGGCGCGGCAGGCCTCGAGCAGCTGGGCGATCGGGTATTTCCGGTTCAACGGCACCAGTTCGTCGCGCAACTCGTCGCGCACGGCGTGCAGCGAGATCGCGAGCATGGCGTTCGCCTCCAGGCCGAGGCGCTCGATCTGCGGCACCACGCCGGAGGTCGAGACCGTGATGCGGCGGCGGGACAGGCCGAGCCCCTCCTGGTCCGACATCACCGAGACCGCCTCGATCACGTTGTCCAGGTTGTAGAGCGGCTCGCCCATGCCCATGAACACGATGTTGGTGACGAGCCGGCCGACCTCGCCGGTGCCGCCGGCATCCTTGCTCGGCATCTGGCCGGCGAAATCGCCGAGCTGGTCGCGGGCGACGACGAGCTGGGACACGATCTCCGCGCAGGAGAGGTTGCGCACGAGGCGCTGCGTGCCGGTGTGGCAGAACGAGCAGGTGAGCGTGCAGCCGACCTGGCTCGACACGCAGAGCGTGCCGCGGTCCGGCCCCGGAATGTAGACGCACTCGATCTCGGCGCCGCGGTTGTGATCGTGGGAGCCGGTCGGCGCCATGCGCAGCAGCCACTTGCGGGTGCCGTCGCGGGAGACCTGCTCGGTGACGATCTCCGGCCGGTCCAGGGTGAAGCGCTCGGCGAGCTGCGCCTTCAGCGCCTTGCCGACATTGGTCATCTCGGAGAAGTCGCGGGCGCCGCGCACGTAGAGCCAATGCCAGATCTGGCTCACGCGCATGCGCGCCTCGCGCTCGGCCACGCCGGCCTCGATGAGCTGCGCCTTCAGGGCCTCGCGGGACAGGCCGACGAGGGAGGTGCGCCCGGCCGGCCGCAGCACCGGAGCCGGCTCGAAATCCGGCGTCTTCTCGATCGCGGAAGGGGCAAAGGGCTCGCGCCGGGCGGTGTCGTGGGACGCCGTCGCCATCAGACAGAAACCTTGGAAAGCTGGAATGCTTTCAAGGATAGCCGATCCCGTCCGCGAAGACGACCCTTGGCGGACAGGCGGCACGCATGCGGCGGGTGCGCCCCGCCGCCTCGCCCTCAACCGGCCGCCCGCCCCCACGGCCGCATCGCCTGCGGGCCGACGATCTCGAGGGGGTTGGCGGCTTCGTGCGCAGCGCCCCGCATCGTCCCGGCCGGCCGGGGGAAGCCCGAGCGCGTGCGGTAGTCCCGGTGCAGCCGCTCCGACGGCTGCCGGGGCGCCTCGGACAGCCTGCGCGCGCAGGCGACGTCCAGGACGGTGACGCCCGCGAGGGCGGCCAGGGCGATCCGCGCGTTGTCGCTGCGCGGGTTCCGCTCGGTCAGCGCCGGCAGCACCGTGGCGATGTCGAGGGCGTCGCCCGCCACACGCCCCCAGAGCCAGGGGGCCGGATCCTGCGCGTTCAGGATGCCGACGCCCTGCAGGATCTCGCGGACGCCGTAGGCGCGCAGCACCGGGGCCGCTTCCGGCATGCCGAGCCAGCGGGCGAGCCGGTCGCCGCAGGCGATCTCGGTCAGGCCGAGGCCGAGCGAGAACCAGCCCAGGCCGCGGGCGAGCTCCCGCGTCGCCGGATCCGGCCTGCGCGGCCCCGGACCGCCGCGTCGCCGGTCGTGCCCGTTCCGATCGCGCGTCTCGGCCATCGTCGCTTTCCTCGCCTTGCTGGGGGCCACCGTCACGGGCGCAACACGACCTTGATGCAGCCGTCCTTCTTGTCGCGGAACGTCTTGTACATCTCCGGGCCCTCCTCCAGGCCGACCCGGTGGGTGATCACGAAGGAGGGGTCGATCTGTCCCTCGTCGATCCGCTTCACGAGGTCGTCGGTCCAGCGGTTCACGTGGGTCTGGCCGGTGCGGATCGTGAGCCCCTTGTTCATCAGCGCGCCCATCGGCAGCTTGTCGACGAGGCCGCCATAGACGCCGGGGATCGAGAGGATGCCGGCCGGGCGGCAGACATAGATCATCTCCCGCAGCACCGTGGCGCGGTCGCTCTCCAGCATCATCGCCTGCTTGACGCGGTCATAGGCCTGTTCGAGGGCGCGGGGGGAATGCGCCTCCATGCCCACGGCGTCGATGCACTTCTCCGGCCCCTTGCCGCCGGTCAGTTCGTTGAGGCGCTCGACCGTGCTCTCCCGGGTGTGGTCGATGGTGATCGCCCCGGCGGCCTGCGCCATCGCGAGGCGCTCGGGCACGCTGTCGATGCAGACCACCTGGCGCGCGCCGAGCAGGATGGCGGAGCGCACCGTCATCTGACCGACCGGCCCGGCGCCCCAGATCGCGACGGTGTCGGTGGGCTGGATGTCCGCCTGCACCGCGGCCTGCCAGCCGGTGGGCAGGATGTCGCCGAGGAAGAGCACCTGCTCGTCCGACAGGTTCTGCGGCACCTTGATGTGCGTCCGGTCGGCGAAGGGCACGCGCACGTACTCGGCCTGCCCGCCCGCATAGCCGCCGGTGAGGTGGGTGTAGCCGAACAGGCCGGCGGTGGTGTGCCCGAAGACCTTGGCCGCGATGTGCTTGTTGCGGTTCGAGCGCTCGCAGACCGAGAAGAAGCCGCGCTTGCACTGGTCGCACTCGCCGCAGATGATCGTGAACGGGATCACCACGCGCTCGCCCTTCTTCAAGGCGCCGTTCACGCCCCGTCCGGTCTCGACCACCTCCCCCATGAATTCGTGGCCCATCACGTCGCCCTTCTCCATGCCGGGCATGACGTGATCGTAGAGGTGCAGGTCGGAGCCGCAGATCGCGCAGGCGGTCACCTTGATGATGGCGTCGCGATCCTCCTTGATTTCCGGATCGGGCACCGTGTCGCAGCGGATGTCCTGTGTGCCGTGCCAGACCAGGGCTCTCATGAGAACGCTCCGCCGAATGGATGCAGGAAGCCGGAATGAGCCAGCTGCCTTAGATCATCGAAGGAAACCGATGCTTCGCATCAACATATGCAAAAATAATTGCAAGATTTTATCTGCATAGTTTCTGATAAAAAGTAATAAATCTTCGGAACAATTTGCGGAAGCCAGGGTTTCTGTCGCCTGATCCGGACGCTTTGCTGCAGAGCTTGTGCCGCAGGCGAGGATCGACCTTCGGGGGCTCCCGAGCCGTATCGGAGACTGTGGCCCCGGCTGCGCTTGAAACGGAGGAAGGCCCTTCAGGCGGCCCGGAGCCGGCGCTCGTAGCGCAGGAGGTAGGCGAAGCCGGCCGCCACCATCAGGGCGAGGGCGTACCAGGTGATCGCGTAGACGAGGTGGTTGTTCGGGAAGGCGATCACGGTCAGGCCGCCGACCGGCAGGCCCTCGTCGCCGCGCGCATCGGCATCCACGAAATAGGGCGCGACCTCCGGGAGGCCCCGGGCGGCGGCGATGGCCGCGACGTCGCGGGAATACCAGCGGCCGGCGGCCGGGTCGTTGGCCCGCAGGAAGGCGCCGCCCGGCTCGGGCAGGCGCAGCAGGCCGGTGACCGTCACGGCGCCCTCCGGAGGTGCCCAGGCGGCGGGATCCTTGGCTTCGAGGGGCACGAAGCCGCGATTGACCAGGACGAGGGCGCCATCGGCGAGGCGCAGGGGCGTCATCACCCAGGAGCCGCCGCCGCGCTCGGTCACGGCCTGGACCAGGGTGTCGGCCCGCGGGAGGAAGCAACCTTCGAGGAGGACGTGCCGGTACTCGTCCGCGGCCGCGCCGAGGCGGGGCCAGTCGGACCGGGCCGGGGGGGCACCGGGGGGCGCATGCACCCGGGCCTCGACCCGGGCGATCAGGTCCCGCTTCCAGCCGAGGCGCTGCACCTGCCAGGTGCCCAGCGCCAGGAATCCGAGGAAGACGAGGCCGGCCGAGAGGCCGATCAGGACGAGGGTCGAGGTCGAGCGGCGGCGGGCCGTCCCGGATCCGGGAGCGTCCACGCCGCCGCCCCGCGTCAATGCGCGTGGTGGTGCTGCGGCGCGGGGGCCGGCTGACCCGCGGGCATCTGCGTCTGGATGCCGGGCTTGGGCATCATGTCGTGCCCGGCATGGGGCATCATGTTGCTGTTGAGGTGGTACATCACCCACAGCGAGCCCGTCAGCGTGATGACCACCAGCGTGATCGTGAAGATCAGCGCGAGCACGGTCCAACCGCCCTCGGACTTGGTGTTCATGTGCAGGAAGTAGATCATGTGAACCACCACCTGCACCACGGCGAAGGCCATGATGACGAGGCCGGTGAGGCGGTTGTCGCCCAGCACGTCGGCCATCACCAGCCAGAACGGGATCGCGGTGAGGATGACCGACAGGATGAAGCCGGTCATGTAGCCCGAGAAGGAGCCGTGGGCGGCGCCCTCATGGTGATGGGCGTGGCCGTCGGCGTGGTGGCCGGCGCTCGCGCTCATTGAAGCACTCCCATCAGGTAGACGAAGGTGAACACGCCGATCCAGATCACGTCGAGGAAGTGCCAGAACATCGACAGGCACATCAGACGGCGCTTGTTCTCGGGGATCAGGCCGCGCTGGTTAACCTGGATCATCAGCGTCACGAGCCAGACGATGCCGAGGCTCACGTGCAGGCCGTGGGTGCTGACCAGGGTGAAGAAGGAGGACAGGAAGGCGCTGCGCTGCGGCCCGGCGCCCTCGTGGATCAGGTGCGCGAACTCGAACAGCTCGAGCCCGACGAAGGCGAGGCCGAACAGGCCCGTGATCGCGAGCCAGACCTGCATCGGCTTCTGCCGGTCCTTCTCCATCTCCAGCATGGCGAAGCCATAGGTGATGGAGGAGAGGAGCAGCATCGAGGTGTTCACCGCCACCAGCGGCAGGTCGAACAGGTCCTTCGGGGAGGGACCCGCCGCGTAGCTGCGGCCGTAGACGGCGTAGACGGCGAACAGCACCGCGAAGATGAGGCAGTCGCTCATCAGGTAGAGCCAGAAGCCGAGCATCGTCCCGTTCTCGGGATGATGATCCTCTTCCAGGTGGAAGACCGGCCCCTCGGCGGAGGCGGTCATGGTGTCAGCGTGGCTCGCCATGGTCTCAGGCCCGTCCCGAGAGGAGTGCGGTGCGCTCGTTCTCGGCCCGGACGACCGCGTCGGCCGGGATGTAGAAGTCGCGGTTGTAGTTGAAGGTGTGGAGGATCGACACGGCGATCATCGCGGCGAAGGACAGGGCGGCGAGCCACCAGATGTACCAGATCATCGCGAAGGAGAAGACCACGCTGATCGCGCCCAGGATCACGCCGGTGCCGGTGTTCTTCGGCATGTGGATCGGCCTGAAGCCCTTGAGCGGACGCGCATAGCCGCGGCGCTTCATGTCCCACCACGCGTCGTGATCGTGGATCACGGGCGTGAAGGCGAAGTTGTAGTCCGGCGGCGGCGACGAGGTCGACCATTCCAGGGTGCGGCCGTTCCAGGGATCGCCGGTCAGGTCGCGCAACTCCTCGCGCTTCACGAAGCTGACCACGAGCTGGATCAGGAACGAGAGGATGCCGAGCAGGATCAGGAAGGCGCCGAAGGCCGCGATCACGAACCAGATCTGGAGCGAGGGATCGTCGAAGTGGTTCAGGCGGCGGGTCACGCCCATCAGGCCGAGCACGTAGAGCGGCGTGAAGGCGAACCAGTAGCCGGTGAGCCAGAACCAGAAGGACATCTTCCCCCAGAACGGGTCGAGCTTGAAGCCGAAGGCCTTCGGGAACCAGTAGGTGACGCCGGCGAGCACGCCGAACACCACGCCGCCGATGATCACGTTGTGGAAGTGCGCGATCAGGAACAGCGAATTGTGCAGCACGAAGTCGGCGGGCGGCACCGCGAGCATGACGCCGGTCATGCCGCCGACCACGAAGGTCACCATGAAGCCGATCGTCCACAGCATCGGCACCTCGAAGCGGATGCGCCCGCGGTACATCGTGAACAGCCAGTTGAAGATCTTGGCGCCCGTCGGGATCGAGATGATCATCGTCGTGATCCCGAAGAATGAGTTCACGGACGCGCCCGAGCCCATCGTGAAGAAGTGGTGCAGCCAGACCAGGTAGGACAGGATCGTGATGACGACCGTGGCGTAGACCATCGAGGCGTAGCCGAACAGGCGCTTGCCCGAATAGGTCGACACGATCTCCGAGAAGATGCCGAAGGCCGGCAGGATGAGGATGTAAACCTCCGGGTGACCCCAGATCCAGATGAGGTTGATGTACATCATCGGATTGCCGCCGAGGTCGTTCGAGAAGAAGTGCGTGCCGACGTAGCGGTCGAGCGACAGCAGCGCGAGAACGGCGGTCAGGATCGGGAAGGCGGCGACGATCAGCACGTTCGTGCAGAGCGAGGTCCACACGAAGACCGGCATCTTCATCATGGTCATGCCGGGGGCGCGCATCTTCACGATGGTCGCGATCAGGTTGATGCCCGAGAGCAGCGTGCCGATACCCGCGATCTGGAGCGCCCAGATGTAGTAGTCGACGCCGACGCCCGGGCTCGCGGCCGGGCCGGAGAGGGGCGGATAGGCGAGCCAGCCGGTGCGGGCGAACTCGCCCACGAACAGCGAGATCATCACCGTGACCGCGCCGCTCACCGTCATCCAGAACGAGAAGTTGTTCAGGAAGGGGAAGGCGACGTCGCGGGCGCCGATCTGCAGCGGCACGACGTAGTTCATCAGGCCCGTCACGAAGGGCATGGCCATGAAGAAGATCATGATCACGCCGTGGGCGGTGAAGATCTGGTCGTAGTGGTGGGGCGGCAGGTAGCCCTCGTTCGGGCCGAAGGCCATCGCCTGCTGCGCGCGCATCATGATCGCGTCGGCGAAGCCCCGCAGGAGCATCACCAGCGCCAGCACGATGTACATGATGCCGATCTTCTTGTGGTCCACCGAGGTGAACCAGTCGCGCCAGAGGGTGCCCCACAGGCGGAAATAGGTGACGGCGCCCAGGACCGCGAGGCCGCCCACCGCGACCCCGAGGAAGGTCACGATCAGGATCGGTTCGTGGAATGGGATGGCCTCGAGCGTCAGGCGCCCGAACAGGAGCTTCTGGAGATCCATCGCGATCGACTCGTTCGAAGGTGCGGCGTGGCGGCTAGGACAGCGCCGCGCTCACTGGTTCGTCTGGTTGGGGGCCGGGTCGTCGTGCGTCGTGCCCGGCGCGGAATGATCGTGGCGAGGCTCGGCCGGGGGCGCCCCACCCTCGTTGCTCTTGGGGGCCACGTGGTCGGGCTTCATGCCCTCGGGCTGGACGTCGTGGGCGCGGGCCGGGCGGCCCGAGGCCGGCACCGTGGCCGCCTCGGCCTCGTGGCCCTCGATGGCGTGGCGGTTGTCGTATTCGAGCCGCTCGCGGTTCTCGTGGCTCTCCTTGCCGGCGCCGCCGGCCATGTCGATGTGCATCATCTCGTTCATGCACATCTTGCCCGGCACGGCGCACATGTTGAGGACGGCGCTGTAGAGCCCCTCGTCCACCGACTTGTAGTAGCGCACGGGCTCCTGCTCGCTCGGACGCTCGAGCTTCAGATAGGCGTCGCGGCTCAGCTCCGAGCCGTCGGACTTCACCTTGGCGACCCAGGCGTCGAAGCCGGCCTTGTCGAGGCCGTGGAACTTGAAGTTCATCCGCGAGAAGCCGGAGCCGCTGTAATTGGCCGAGAAGCCCTCGTAGACGCCGGCCTTGTTGATCACGGCGTGCAGCTTCGTCTCCATGCCGGCCATGGCGTAGACTTGGCCTGCCAGCGCCGGGATGAAGAACGAGTTCATGATCGAGGCCGAGGTGATCTTGAAGGTGATCGGCACGTCGACCGGGGCGGCGAGCTCGTTGACCGTGGCGATGCCCTGGTCCGGATAGAAGAACAGCCATTTCCAATCGAGGGCGACGACCTCGACGGTGAGCGGCTTTACCCCGGCGGGCACGGGCTTGCCGGCCTCGATCCGCGAGAGCGGCCGATAGGGGTCGAGCGTGTGCGTGCTGATCCAGGTCAGCGCGCCGAGCGCGATGATGATGACGAGGGGCGCCGACCAGATCAGCACCTCGAGCTGCGTCGAGTGGTGCCAGTCCGGATCGTAGGCGGCCTCGGTGTTCGAGGAGCGGTAGCGCCAGGCAAAGAACAGGGTGAAGGCGATCACCGGGACGATGATCAGCAGCATCAGCCCCGTCGAGGCGATGAGCAGGTCGCGCTGGCGCGCGGCGATGTCCCCGGAGGGCTGCATCAGGACCATGTTGCAGCCCGAGAGCAGGCCGAACAGGGGGAGCAGCGCCAGGGTGCGCAGGGTTCTGAGGGTCATCCGTTCGTCTGGGCGTGAACGCGGGGCACGGCGCCCGGACCAAGAAGGCCGCCGGACGGCGGCTGTCTCCTGCGCCGCAACATGGAATAATGACAATTGCGGTCAGCTTCGATCAGCCGGGCGCTCAGAGCATAGCAAACCGGCTTGCGATGGCTACAAGCCGTTTTGGCGCATTGCAGCGACGGAGCCAGGTGCCGTGGTGCGACGTTCACGACATGGGTCGGCAGGCCGCACGCGGCTACGCTTTGACGCAGAACGCGGACGCGCCATAACCTTTTCCGGTCCCGGACCTGTAGCCGGGGGGCCACGATCATGCGAGCCGCATTCCGATGAGCTCTGACTACGCCCTGCCCTCCTCCACGGCGCTCGAACGCGACGCCCATCTGGTGAGTACCGACCACAAGGTCGCTCCGAGCGAGATCGCCATGGGCGTGATCATCGGGCGCACCTCGGAGTTCTTCGACTTCTTCGTGTTCGGCATCGCCTCGGTGCTGGTGTTCCCGCGGGTGTTCTTCCCCTTCGTGGATCCGCTCACGGGCACGCTCTATTCCTTCGCCCTGTTCGCGCTGGCCTTCGTCGCCCGGCCGATCGGCTCCACCATCTTCATGGAGATCGACCGGCGCCACGGCCGCAGTGTCAAGCTGACCATCGCGCTGTTCCTGCTCGGCAGCTGCACCGCCGCGATCAGTTTCCTGCCGCGCTACGAGACCATCGGCATGGTCGCGGTCTGGCTGCTCGCGGCCTTCCGATTCGGCCAGGGCCTGGCGCTCGGCGGCGCCTGGGACGGCCTCGCCTCGCTGCTCGCCCTGAACGCGCCGGACAACCGCCGGGGCTGGTACGCGATGCTGCCCCAGCTCGGCGCGCCCCTCGGCTTCATGCTCGCGAGCGCCCTGTTCTCCTTCTTCATCGTCAACCTGGACGATGCGGACTTCGTGGACTGGGGCTGGCGCTACCCCTTCTACGTCGCCTTCGCGATCAACGTGGTGGCCCTGTTCGCCCGCCTGCGCCTCGTCGTGACCGACGAGTTCACCGAGCTCCTCAACCAGAACGAGCTCACCCCGGTCCCGGTCTTCGCCCTGATCCGCAGCCATGGCCGCAACCTCGCCATCGGCGCCCTGGTGCCGCTCGCGAGCTTCGCCCTGTTCCACCTGGTCACCATCTTCCCGATCAGCTGGATCACGCTGTTCACGCAGCGCTCGGCGGGCGAGTTCCTGATGGTGCAGTTCGCCGGCGCGATCATCGGCGCGGGCGCCATGGTCTCCTCGGGCCTGATCGCCGACCAGATCGGCCGCCGCACCATGCTGGCGATCTCGGCCGCGCTGATCACCGTGTTCGCCCTGGGCAGCATCCTCGCGCCGATCCTGTTCGGGGACAGCGCCGCCGCCCAGACCATCTACGTCGTGGTCGGGTTCGGCCTGCTCGGCCTGTCCTACGGGCAGACGGCGGGCGCGGTCTCCTCGAACTTCGGCAGCCGCTACCGCTACACCGGCTCCGCCCTGACCTCGGACCTCGCCTGGCTGTTCGGCGCCGGCTTCGCGCCGCTCGTCGCGCTCACCCTGTCGAGCCGCTACGGCCTCGCCTGGGTCGGCGTCTACCTGCTCTCGGGCGGCGTCGCGACGCTGCTGGCTCTGGGCATCAACCGCAGCCTCAGCCGCGACGAGGGCCAGGCGCGCGCCTGAGGCGAGCGCCCCCGGCGGTCATCCATTCGCGGATGGCCGCCAATTCTGCCGCCGGAGGTTGACGGAAGGCGATCTTCTCCGGGCGCTCGGCCGGAGAGGATGATGCTGAAAGATGGCGCCTATAGCTCGATCGGCGCCTTCGGCGGCTGAAGCCCGGCCGGCACCCGACACGGACGAACACGATCGACCCGACGGGCCTGAGCCGGTCGGGATGTTGCGTTGCTAAGACGAAAACGGCCTTGTCCCGCCGGGACGCCCGCGAGAGGGGCGTGATTGCGGCGCCTCCGGGACGGGATCTGCCGCCGTGTCACTTCGCCGGGGCAGCCAGGCCGCCTTCTTCAGCGAATCGAACGCGGGCGCATAACGGCGATGCGCTCCGCGAGACCGGTCCTCAAGAGGACTTCCGACGCCCCTTCGGCGCAGGCTCCACCACCACAGGCTCTTCCTCCGGCAGCCGGCCGCCCGGTCGGCCGAGGCCGATCGACTTCGCCAGCGCGGAGCGCTGCGCGGCATAGTTCGGTGCGACCATGGGGTAGTCGGAGGGAAGGCCGAACTTCTGGCGGTAGGAATAGGGATCCAGGCCGTGGGTGCCCAGGTGACGCTTGAGCGTCTTGTAGGGCTTGCCGTCGATGAAGCTGATGATGGCGTCCGGCGTCACGGACTTCCGGATCTGCGCCGGGCTCGGCTTCTCGACGGCTTCGGCAGCCACCGGGGCGGGCGCCGCGGGGCCGGCAAGGCCGAGCAATGCGGAATGGATGTTGAGGATCAGGGCCGGGAGCTCGGCCGCCGGCATCGAATTGTTCGAGACGTAGGCAGACACGATGTCGCCGGCCAGAGCAACGAAGTCTTTGGTAAATTCTTGGTTCTCTTCCGTCATCCCATTGATCCGTTCGTATGCCCCCGCGCGGCACGATTATACGGTCGACGCAAGGACGCAAGCACCAATCTTGAAAAAGTCATGCGATCCCACCGGCTTTACGTGGCGTGACAGCTAGGAGCGCGTCTCAACCTGATGAAATCGTTCGGTTTGGTCGCATCCACAGCGACTTCGGCAGGAACAATTCCAGATCTTCCCTTGCGTGTTTTCTCCGCGGACCGATCGCGGGGCGGCTCCGGCGGGCTTTCCGGGGGGCCGAGTCTCAGGCCGCCGGGCTCTCCGCGGGGGCGAAACGGCCGTGGCGGAGCGCCAGGGCCGGCAGGATCAGCAGGTTGAGCAGGGTCGAGGTGACGAGGCCGCCGAGGATCACGATCGCCATCGGCCCCTCGATCTCGCGGCCCGGCTCGCCGGCCCCGAGCGCCAGGGGCAGCAGGCCGAGGCCGGTGACCAGCGAGGTCATCAGGATCGGCACGAGGCGGTCGCAGGCGCCCTCCACCGCGGCCTCCGGCCTCCAGCGTCGGCCCTCCACCCCGACGAGATGCTCGTAATGGGCGATCATCATGATGGTGTTGCGCAGCGAGATGCCGAACAGGGTCACGAACCCGACGATGGAGCCCAGCGAGATCACCGCCCCGGTGAGCGCCACCGCCACCACGCCGCCGACGAAGGCGAAAGGCAGGTTGACGAGGACCAGCAGCAGGTTGCGCGTGGAGCCGGTCACCACGGCGAGCAGGACGACGATGCCGAGGCCGGCCAGCGCCGAATAGGCGAGGAGATCGCGCTGCGCCCGGGCCTGGGCCTCCGCCGCCCCGGCGAAGCCGACATAGACGCCCGGCGGCAGCTTCACCTCCCGGGCGATCTTGCGTTTGGCGGCCTCCACGAAGGAGGCGACGTCCCGCCCGACCACGTTGGCGGTGATGGCCTGGACGCGCTGGGCGCCCGAATGCTGCACGGAATAGCGGCCCGAGGTCTCGTAGACGTCGGCCACCTGGGCGAGGCGGACATAGAGGCCGCCGCGCACCTTCAGGGGCAGTTCGCCGATGCTCGAGAGGCGCGCGCGGGTGCCCCGGTCGAGGATGACGATCACGTTGAACACGGCGTTGCCCTGGTAGGTCTGGCCCACCACGTCGCCCTGATAGGCGGTGCGCACGCTCTCCAGCACCTCGACGGCGTCGAGGCCCCAGTGGCGCAGGTCGTTGGGGCGCAGGCTCACATTGATCTGCGGCAGGCCGGCGGGGGATTGCTGCTGGATGTCGGCGGCGCCCCGCACCTCCCCGAGCTCCCTGGCGACGTCGCGGGCGGCGGCCTCGATCCGGTCGAGGTCGGAGCCGTAGACATTGATGACGACCGGCGCGGTGAAGCCGGAGACCGTCTCCTCGATCCGCTCGGTCAGGAAGGTCTTGAGGGAGAAATGCGCGCCGGGGGTGCGCGCCATCACGGCGCGGATCCCGGCCTCCGCCCGCTCCTGGCCCTCCCCGTCGAGGCCGGGGGTGAGGTCGATATGGATCTCGCTGTAATGCGTGCCGCCGACATCGTAGCCGGCCTCGGCCCGGCCGACCTGTTGGGCGACGGCGCGCACGCCGGGGATCTCCTTGAGCGCCGTGGTGATCCGCCCGCCGATGCGTAAGGATTCCTCGAGCGAGGTGCCCGGCAGCGCCGCCATGTGGAGGATCAGGTGGCCCTCCTTCAGGTCGGGCAGGAAGGCGCCCCCGAAGACGGGCAGCACCGCGCCCCCGGCGAGGGTCAGCAGCAGGCCGGCCAGGGTGACGAGCCGGGGATGGCGGTTGATCCGCCGCAGCAGCCAGGCATAGCCCGCGCGGGCGGTGCGCATCACCGGCGGGTCGCGCGGTGCCAGCTCCCGGCCGGTAAGGAGCAGCGCGGACAGGGCCGGGGTCACGGTCAGCGCCACCACCAGGGAGGCGAGCACCGCGAGGATGTAGGCGAGGGCCAGGGGGCCGAACAGGCGGCCGGCGACCCCGGTCAACGCCAGCACCGGCAGGAAGACGAGCAGCACGGCGAAGGTGGCGTAGGCGACCGAGCTGCGCACCTCCAGGATCGCGTCGACGATGACGGCGGCTTCGGGCCGGCGCTCGGCGGCCCGCCGGTTCTCGCGCAGGCGCCGCACCACGTTCTCGACGCCGATCACCGCGTCGTCCACCACCTCGCCGATGGCGATGGCGAGGCCGCCCAGCGTCATGGTGTTGAGGCTCTCGCCCAGCGCCTGCAGCACGCTCACCGCCGCGAGCAGCGAGAGCGGGATCGCCACCGCGCTGATCACGCTGGTGCGCCAGTCGAACAGGAACAGGAACAGCACCACGACGACGAGGCCGCCGCCGATGGAGAGGGCCTGCAGCACGTTGCCGTTGGCGAGCGCGATGAAGTTCGCCGGCCGGAACAGGTCCGTGCGCATCTGGACGCCTTCCCGCTCCAGCCCCGGCTTCAATTCGGCCAGGGCCGCCTCGACGCGCGCGGTGACGTCCACGGTGTTGGCCCGGATCTGCGCCCCGACCATGAGGAGCACGCCGGGCTTGCCGTCGACCAGGGCGGCGCTGATCGGCGGCTCGGGGGCGTCCACGACGTTGGCGACATCGCCGAGCAGCACGCTCGCCCCGCCCTCGTTGAGGAGGACCGTACGCGCCACCGCCTCCGGCGTGAGCGACTGCCCCTCGGTCTGCAGGGTGATGCGTTGGTTGGGCGTGTCGACGAAGCCCGCCCCGCGCACGCCGGTGGCCTTGCGCGCCGCCGCGAGCACGTCGTTGAGGCCGATGCCGAAGCGCACGAGATCGGCCGGGCGCACCTGGATCTGGATCGAGCGCAGGTCGCCGCCATAGACCAGCACCTCGGCGATGCCGGGCACGGCGAGCAGACGCAGGCGCAGGCGCCAATCGGCCAGGGTGCGCAGGTCGAGGGCCGAGCGCGTGTCGGAGGTCAGCCCGACCAGGAGCACGGTGCCGGTGGAGGAGGTCAGCGCCGTCATGGAGGGCGGCATCACCCCCTGGGGCAGCCGGCCGGCGACGGCGGCGAGGCGCTCGTTGACGAGCTGGCGCACCCGGTAGATGTCGCTGCCCGCCCCGAAGGTCGCGTTGATCACCGACAGGCCCTGGATCGAGGAGGAGCGCAGGGCCGTCAGCCCCGGCAGGCCGTTGATCGCGACCTCCACCGTCTGGGTGACGATGACCTCGACCTGCTCCGGGTTGAGGCCCGGCGCCTCGGTCTGGATCGTCACGCTGGGCGGCGCGAATTCCGGGAAGACGTCGTACTTGGCCTCGCCGAGGGCGAGCACGCCGTAGGCGATCAGCGCGAGGCCCAGGGCCAGGATCACGCCGCGGAAGCGCACGGCGAAGCGGACGAGGGCAGCCTGCGGGCCGGAGAGGGGGGGTGTCACGGCGTCTCGTCCGGTCAGTCGTCGTCGTCCGCGCCGCCGGCGACCTGGAGCGAGGCCTTCAGCTCCTCCGAGAGCAGCGTCTGCGCGCCCTTCAGGACGATCCCGGTCTCGCCGTCGAGATCCTCGACGATGAAGGAATCGGCCGAGGCCTGCGCGTCCGGGCGCAGGGGATGCCGGGCGAAGCCGCCCTCCCCCAGGCTGCGATAGAACCAGGCACCGCCCTGCCAGTGCACCACCGCCTCTTCCGGCACCAGGATGCCGGTGGCGGCACGGTCGATGGTGATGAAGGCGAGCGTGCTCATCCCGGGCAGGAGGCCGCTGTCGCCGGAGACGATGTAGAACAGGCTCACGCCCTGGATGCGCTGGTCGGTGCGGGTGGCCGGGGAGACGTAGCGCAGGGCGACCCGCTCGCTCTGGGGCGGCACCTCGGCGAAGGCCACGTCCGGGCGCCCCTTCAGGCTCTCGCCGGGGGGCAGGGTCACCTGCACCAGGAAGTCGGTGCGCTCGATCAGCCGCGTGATCAGGGGGGCGCGCTCGACGATGGCCTTGCCGATCACCGGCCCCCATTCCTGCTGCGCGGTCGCGGCGAGGGTGCGCAATTGCGACTGGGCGGCGGCGAGCGCCGCCTGATCGGTGCGGTAGGTGCCCTCCGCCGTCTCGACCTGTACCTGGGTGGCGTAGGGGCCGAGGCTCTTGGCCCGCAGGATCGCGGCCTGCGACACCTCCGCCCTGGCCTCCGCCGTCTGAAGCTGGGCCTTCGCGCTGGCGTAGGCATTGGTGAGTTCCGTCACCCGGGCGAGGTCGAGCACGCTGCCATAGGCCTGGATCTCGATGCGATGGGCTTGCGGCCTGCGCGTCTCCGTCTCGATCCCAGCGCGCTCCCGCTCCTCCGCGCTCAGGCTCACGACGACGCGGCCGCCCTCGATGGCGGTGCGCTGCGCCGGCTTCACCGCGGGAGCGCCCCCGCTGGCGGGGGTGACGGGGGGGCGCTCGGCCTTGGCGCCGCGCGGGGCCGGCAGGGCGTCCTTGATCCGGTCGAAGGCCTGGTCCACCATCCCCAGGGTTGCATGGCGTAGCGGCGCCAGCGGCGCGACCCACGCGGAGGGCAGGGCCGAGGGGGCGGCGAGCAGAACAAGAGCCGCGCCACCGGCCATCAGCCCCGCGACCCACTGGACACGCACCGCCATTTCCACCCCATCCGACCCGGAGCGCGCATCCTGTCCGGCGCGGCGCCTCCGCTGTCCATTACCGAATTATCCCGTTTTTTGATACCAGATTTGCCCAAACTCTGGGGATCGCCTGCGCTTTCCGGCGACGCGCGGGTCTCGTGATGCGGGGACCCGGCGACGATCTCGGAAACTGTGACCGGGAAGACTTTTTCAGGTCCAATTGAATTGTTGCCAATGAGATCGTTTTGCGTTGCAAAATCGATCGATGAATACAGTTTTCGCCCGGCAGATCGACAGTCTCTGCGAGGAAGAACTTCAGTGATTCAATGTCCGGTTGCATCCTTTCGGTGTCTCGGGAGTTGCGTCGCTGCGCTCGAACGCCACGGGCGCGCCAATGTCCGGCCCGGCGGTTCGGCTCCGCCCCGGACGATCATCAGGGCCGACCCGACTTTGGAGGAACACCACGCCATGATGCGCGCAACGAGACTGTGTGCCGCCCTCACCCTTGCCATCGCCCTGCCCGCGGGCGCGGCGCTCGCCGATACCGGCCCCTTCACCCAGCAGCAGGCCGAGGACGGCCACACCAAGTTCAACAACCATTGCGCCCAGTGCCACCGGCCGAACCTGTCCGGCGCGCAGGGGCCCGCCCTGGTCGGGGACGCCTTCAAGGAGAAATGGGCCGGAAAGCCGGTGGCGGACCTACGCACCTACATCCACGAGAACATGCCGCAGAACGCTCCCGGCTCTCTGCCGGACGACCAGCTCGATCCGATCGTCGCGCATATCCTCTCGAAGAACGGCGTGACGGCCGGCGACAAGCCGCTCTCGGCCGATTCCGCCGGCGCCCCGTTCCCGAAATAGCCGCGGGACTTAAGAGCGCCGCTGCCTCTCCCGAGGCGACCGCTTCGGGAAAGGCTCCGGCCTGCGCGCGATCCGGTTGTGGATGCCGCACCGCACTGGTCGCCGGTCAAGCCTGGGCTACTTAAAACGGTTCCATACCGGAAACCGCATGGGCTCGGCCATGAGCAAGTCCCTCACGCTGACCGTGAACGGGGAGCCGCGCGTGATCGCGCTGGACGATCCCCGGGTCACGCTTCTCGACCTCCTGCGGGAGCGCCTCGGCCTCACCGGCACCAAGAAGGGCTGCGACCGCGGCCAGTGCGGCGCCTGCACGGTGCTCGTCGACGGCCGGCGGGTGAATTCCTGCCTGGCCCTCGCCGTCAGCCTCGACGGGGCGGCGGTCACGACCATCGAGGGGCTAGCGCAGGGCGACGCGCTCCACCCGGTCCAGGCCGCTTTCATCGACCATGACGGCTTCCAGTGCGGCTTCTGCACCCCCGGCCAGATCATGAGCGCCGTCGGGCTGATCCGGGAGGCCCAGACCGGGGACGATCCCGAGCGGGTGCGGGAGGCGATGAGCGGCAATCTCTGCCGCTGCGGCGCTTATATCGGCATCACCGAGGCCGTCCTCGACGCGCAGGCGCGCATGAGGGGAGAGGCCGCGTGAACCGCTTCGACTACGTCCGCGCGGGCAGCCTCGCCGAGGCGGTCGCCGCCGCCTCCGAGCCCGGCGCCGCCTATCTCGCCGCCGGCACCAATCTCCTCGACCTGATGAAAGGGGGGATCAGCCGCCCGAGCCGCCTCGTCGACGTGACCCGCCTGCCCGGCCTTGACCGGATCGAGCGACTGCCGGACGGGGCCTTGCGGATCGGCGCGCTGGTGCGCAACGCCGATCTCGCCCACGACCCGGACTTCGCCCGGGCCTATCCGGCGGTGGCCGAAGCCCTGCTCTCCGGCGCCTCGGCGCAGCTGCGCAATGCGGCCACCACCGCCGGCAACCTGATGCAGCGCACCCGCTGCGCCTATTTCTACGACCCGGCCAGCGCCTGCAACAAACGCGCGCCCGGCGCCGGCTGCGAGGCGCGGGGCGGGGCCAACCGGATGCACGCCGTGCTCGGCTGGAGCGAGCACTGCATCGCCACCCATCCCTCCGATTTCTGCGTGCCCCTCGTCGCCCTCGACGCGGTGGTGGAGATCGAGGGCAAGGACGGCCGCCGCGAGGTGGCGCTCGACGCCTTCCACCGCCTGCCCGGCGACGCGCCGGAGCGGGAGAGCGTGCTGGCGCCAGGCGAGCTGATCGTGGCGGTCCGCCTGCCAGCGGAGGCTTCGGCCTTTTCCGGCCACAGCCGCTACCTCAAGGTCCGCGAGCGCACCTCCTATGCCTTCGCCGTGGTCTCCGCCGCTGCGGCGCTCACCCTTGACGGGGGGCGGATCGGGCAGGCGCGGCTGGCGCTGGGCGGCGTCGCCCTCAAGCCCTGGCGCGCCCGCGCGGCGGAGAGCCTGCTCGCCGGGGCCGAGCCCACCGAGGCGGCCTTCCGTGGTGCGGCCGACGCCGCTCTGGCGGAGGCGAAACCCTCCGGCAACAACGCCTTCAAGATCGAGCTCGCCCGGCGGCTGATCCGGCGCGCCTTCGCGCTCGCCGCCGCCGGCACGCCGGAGCGGATGCCCGCCCTGCCCGGCTCCCCCTTCGCCCCCCATCCGGGACACAGCCTCCATGCCTGACATCGCCTACGAGCAGGCCCGGCACGGGTCGAGCCTCGGCCAGCCGCTGACCCGGCGCGACGGCCGCCTCAAGGTCACGGGCGCGGCCACCTACGCCGCCGACAACCGCCCCGAGGGGCTGCTGCATGCGGTGATCGCCGTGAGCCGCATCGCCCGGGGCCGCGTCGCCCATCTCGACGTGGCGGCGGCCGAGGCCCATCCCGGCGTCGTCGCGGTGATGACGCCCGCCAACGCCCCGAAGCTCGCCCTCGACCCGGACGCGAAGGAAAATCCCTTCATGTTCCGGCTCGACCTCCTGCAGAACGACCGGGTCCGCTACGCCCACCAGCCGATCGCCGTGGTGATCGCGGAGACGCTGGAGGCGGCGACCGAGGGGGCCGAGCTGCTCAGCCCCCGCTACGAGACGGAGGCGCCCGCCCTCGGGCTCGATGCGGACGCGCCCTTCGCGCCCCCCGCCGTCGGCGCCGGCGACAAGGCGACCGTGGCCCGCGGCGACGTGGAGGCCGGCCTCGCCGCGGCGGATCGCAGGATCGAGGCGGTCTACGAGACCCCGGCTCAGTATCACAACGCCCTGGAGCCCCATGCCATCGTGGCGCAGTGGCAGGGCGACCGGCTCGTCGTCGACACGCCGAGCCAGGGCCTCGCCATGGGCCAACTGCGGCTCGCCGGCCTGTTCGGCCTCGATCCGAAGAACATCCTGATCCGCTCGCCCTTCCTCGGCGGCGGCTTCGGCTCCAAGGGCACCATGAGCGGGCCCCAGGTGCTCGGCATCATGGCGGCCAAGCTCACCGGCCGACCGGTGAAGCTGGTGCTGCGGCGCGAGCAGATGTTCGGCCCCGTGGGCCACAGGGCCGAGACCCGCCAGACCCTGCGCCTGGGCACGGATGCGGCCGGGGCGCTCACCGCGCTGGACCACCACACCCTGACCGCCACCAGCCGCTTCGACGATTTCTACGAGCCGGCCAGCGCCGTCTCCCGCTATCTCTACGCGGCGCCCGCGCTCTCGACCTCGCATGCGGGGGTGCGGGTCGATACCGGCACGCCGATCTTCATGCGGGCGCCGGGCGAGGCCACGGGCAGCATCGCACTGGAGAGCGCCATCGACGAGATGGCGGAGGCCTGCGGCCTCGACCCGCTGGAATTCCGCCTGAAGAACTACGCGGAGGCCGAACCGATCTCCGGCAAGCCCTTCTCCTCGAAGGCTCTGCGGGAATGCTACGCGCAGGGCGCGGCCCGCTTCGGCTGGGAGCGACGGCCGCGGGCGCCGCGGTCCCTCCGGGATCCGGAGGGGCGCCTGCTCGGCTGGGGCGTCGGCACCGCCCTGTTCCCGGCCCTGATGATGCAGGGGGAGGCCGAGGCGGAGATCCGGGCCGACGGCACCGGCGTGGTGTCGCTCGGCGCGCACGACATGGGCCAGGGCGCCTGGACGGCGCTGGCGCAGATCGCCGCGCACGGGCTCGGCCTCGATCTCGACCGGCTCGATTTCCGCAGCGGCTCGTCGGACCTGCCCAATGCCGGCATCGCCGGCGGCTCGGCCCATACCGCCACCGCGGGCACGGCGATCCATGCGGCGACCCAGGCGGTGCTGGCCGAGCTCGCGCAGCTCGCCACCGGCGACGAGCGCTCGCCGCTCTTCGGGGCGGGCAATGCCGGCACGGTCGCCCGGGGCGGCCGGCTCCACCGCCGGGACGACGAGAGCCGCAGCGAATCCTTCGCCGAGATCCTGCAGCGGGCCGGCCGCGCCTCGGTGAAGGCCTCCGGCAAGGGCGTGGCCGATCCGGCTTCGCGGGACGCCTATGCCATGCATGCTCACGGCGCGGTCTTCGCCGAGGTCGCGGTCGATCCCGATCTCGGCCAGGTGCGGGTGACCCGCCTCGTCGGCGCCTTCGCGGCGGGCCGGGTGATCAATCCGCGCCTCGTCACCAGCCAGTATTACGGCGGCATGATCTGGGGCGTGTCCTTCGCCCTGCACGAGCATGCGGTGCTCGACCCGCGCACGGGCCGGGTCATGAACGCCAATCTCGGCGAGTATCACGTGCCGGTGAATGCCGATCTGCCCTCGATCGAGGCGATCCTCGTCGAGGAGCAGGATCCGCACGTGAATCCGCTCGGCATCAAGGGCGTGGGGGAGATCGGCATCACCGGCACGGCGGGCGCCATCGCCAACGCGATCCATCACGCCACGGGCGTGCGGGTGCGGGAATTCCCGATCACCCTGGACCGGCTGCTGGGGTGAGGCGGCGCGGGGCCGGCATCTGACCGGCGTCGGCTCCGCCCGCCCCGCTCAGTGCAGGGCGGAGGACGGGGGCCGGAGGCTGTCCGGGCCGGAGAGGGGGCTGGTGCCGCCCGCATGGCCGCCATGGTCCGGGCAGCGCTGCTCCGCCCGGCGGGCGCGGGTTTCCATCAGGGCGCGCATCTGCCGCTCGGCCTCCAGCGCCTCCGAGACCCGGCGGATCTCGGTCGCGGCTTGGGCGGCCGCCGCCTCCTGGGCGTCGAGATCGGCCCGCAACTGCGCGTTCTCCTCGGCCAGGGCATCGAGCAGGCGGGCCATCTCGAGGATGCGGCCCTGGGCGATTTCCGCTTTCTCGTTGGCGGTTCGGACATGCTCGACCACCTTGGCCAAGAGCGCGGGCAACTCCGTCATTCGCGCCGTCATGCCCCTCATCGTCTCCTGCTCAGCTTCGATTTCCGCTCCATGGCAGGGCGGCCGGCCGGGCGAAAGCGCAACCGCGCAACAATCCGGGGCTGCGTGGTGCCGCGGAACAGTTGCGGCGGCGCACACCGGATCGTGTCGGCCAATCGTTCGCCCAAGGGTTGCTTCACGACTCTGAACGGCTAAGATTCCCGCCGCACCCCGGTGCGCTCGGCCATCGATTCGACGGGACGCCCTCGACCGGGCCTTCCCCTCGGAGACCGGCCCGCAACGGCCGACCGCCTCGCGCCGCGGACCGGGAGGGTCCGGCGGGGATGTGAAGCCGCTGCATCGTGTTTCCGCTGGCGACGGTGGGAGCGCCATCGAGACCGATCGCTCGATCATGCACACGCCGCGACGCGTCCCAGGGATGCGCGAAGGGGTGCGCGCTGCGGCCGAAAGCATCGGCCCGGATGGTGGGATCCACGATCCGGAAACCGCCGATGCCTTGCGAGGTTCTCGGGCGTCGGACCGGATCCGATGCGCGACGTCGCTGCCCTGCCTTCTCCGTGCTGCCGTCCGCGGCGGCGCGACCCGAACAAGACCGCCCGCTTCTCCAACCATGGAGCTGCCATGCATCCGCATGCCCGCCGTCTTCTGTCCAAGGCCGCCTTCGGTGTCGAAGGCCGTATCTCCATCAAGCAGACCCCCGAACGCGGCTGGCCCCGCGACCATGCCCGCCTGCGGGTGCTGGAGCGCGCCGGCAAGCTGCGCTTCGTCGGCACCCAGGCCGGCCCGCATATCGGCGGCACCTTCGCCGTCTGGCAGATCACCGAGAAGGGCCTCGCCCGCGTCGCCGAGTGGCAGGAGGTCGCGCAGGCGTAAGGATCTCCGGGGCGTCGCTGCGGCGACGCCCCGCACCAACTCCGCTCTCGTCAGGGGCACCGTCTCGGGCGGGCTGCTTCAGCCGGCCTGCGTGCCGCCGCTGCGGGCGCTGAGCCAGGAGGCGGCCAGCACGATCACGGTCACCGCCGCCACCAGCAGGGTCGAGGCGGCGTTGATCTCCGGATTCACCCCGAGCCGGACCTGGCTGTAGAGCCGCATCGGCAGGGTGGTCGCCCCCGGTCCCGAGACGAAGCTCGCGATCACGAGGTCGTCCAGCGACAGGGTGAAGGCGAGCAGGAACCCGGCCGCCAGCGACGGCGCGATCAGCGGCAGCGTCACGCTGAGGAAGACCCGCCAGGGCGGCGCCCCGAGATCCGCCGCCGCCTCCTCCAGGGAGCGGTCGAGGCCCTTGAGGCGCGCGCCCACCACCACCGCGACGAAGCCCGTGGCGAAGGTCGCATGCGCAATCACGATGGTCGTCAGCCCCCGGTCGAGGCCGATCCCGACGAAGAGCAGCAGCAGCGACAGCCCGGTCATCACCTCCGGCATCACCATCGGCGCGTAGAGCATGCCGGTGAAGGCGCCGCGCCCGCGGAAGCGCCCGTGCCGGTCGAGGGCCAGGGCGGCGAGCGTGCCGAGCACGCTGGCGATGCCGGCCGAGAGCAGCGCCACCTTCAGGGAGACGAGGGCGGCGGCGATGAGCGGGCCGTCGGCCAGGAGCACGCCGTACCAGTGGGTCGAGAAGCCGCCCCAGACGGTGACGAGTTTCGAGGCGTTGAAGGAATAGGCCACCAGCACCAGGATCGGCGCGTAGAGGAAGGCCAGCCCGAGCCCGAGCGACCAGCGGTTGAGCGCACTCATCGCGCCGCCTCCTCGCGCCGCTGCTCCGCCTCGCGGAACAGCACCACCGGGCCGACGACGAGGACGAGGAGCAGCACCGCCACGGCGGAGGCGAGCGGCCAGTCGCGGTTGGAGAAGAACTCGCTCCACAGGACGCGGCCGAGCATCAGCGTGTCCGAGCCGCCGAGGAGGTCGGGGATGATGAACTCGCCGACCATGGGGATGAAGCAGAGCAATGCCCCGGCGGCGAGGCCGGGGGCGGCGAGCGGCAGCGTCACCGTGAAGAAGATGCGCGCCCGGCCCGCCCCGAGATCGGCCGCCGCCTCCGGCAGGGCGGGGTCGAGCCGGCTCATCACCGCGTAGAGCGGCAGCACCATGAAGGGCAGGTAGGCGTAGGTGAGCCCGATCAGCACGGCGAGCGGCGTGTCGAGGATCTGCAGGGGCTCGCCGATCAGGTGCAGGCGCAGCAGGGCCGCGTTGAGCAGCCCCTCGGGCTTCAGGATCGCGATCCAGGCATAGACCCGGATCAGGAAGCTCGTCCAGAACGGCACGATCACCAGGGCGGCGAGCAGCGGCTGGAACCGCCGCTCGGCCCGTGCCATGGCATGGGCCATGGGCGTGCCGATCAGGACGAGGAGCGCCGTCGCGGCGAGCGCGTAGCCGAGCGACGAGAGGGCGGCATCGCGATAGAGCGTGTCCGAGGCCAGCATCTCGTAGTTCTGGAAGTCGAGGGCTTCCAGGAACTCGCGCCAGCCCTCGAGGCCGCCCTGCCAGTCGATCACCGGCAGGTAGGGCGGCTGCGCGGTGGCCGGCGAGGAGAAGCTGATCTTCAGGGTGACCGCGAAGGGCACGAGGAAGAACAGGGCGAGCCACAGGGCGGGCAGGCCGCGCACCAGCCCGCGCAGAGCCCGGTCGCCGAAGCCCTTCGGTCCCGGCGCGCTCATGCCGGGAGCAGCACCAGGGCGTCGGCGGGCAGGCTCAGGTCGATCCGCGTCCCCGGCGCCTCCGCCGCGGGGCCGGGCAGGCTCGCCACGACGCGCAGGGTGCTGCCGTCTTCCATGCGGATCGTGCGGCGCAGGCGGTCGCCGAGATAGGTCGCCTCCTCCAGAATGCCGGTGAGCGCGGTCTCGTCGCCCAGCGCCGCGCCGATGCGGATCCGCTCCGGCCGGATCGCCACGACCACGGCCTCCCCCTGCGCCCCCTCCCCGCTCGGCCCGCAGAGCAGGCGCCCGAGGGCGGTGTCGACCACGCGCCGGCCGTTCTCCGCGGGGCCGAGCCGGCCCTCGATCAGGTTCACGTCGCCGAGGAGCCCGGCCACGAAGCGGGTCGCCGGCCGCTCGTAGAGGTCCCGCGGCGGCCCGACCTGGACGAGCCGGCCCCGGTCCATCACCCCGATCCGGTCGGACAGGGCGAGCGCCTCCGCCGGATCGTGGGTGACCACCACGAAGCCGGTGCCGAGCCGCTTCTGCAGGGCGCGCAGCTCGGCCTGCGTCTCCTCCCGCAGGCCCCGGTCGAGGGCGCCGAGGGGCTCGTCGAGCAGGAGCAGCTTCGGTTCGCGGGCCAGCGCCCGGGCGAGCGCCACCCGCTGGCGCTGGCCGCCGGACAGGCTGTCCGGCCGGCGCTCGGCGAAGCCTTCGAGGCGCACGAGGCGCAGCAGTTCCGCGACCCGCGCCGCGATGGCCGCGCGGCCGCGCCCCTTCAGGCCGTAGGCGATGTTCCCGGCCACGCTCAGATGCGGAAACAGCGCGTAGGACTGGAACATCATGTTCACCGGCCGCCGGTGCGGCGGCAAGCCGGTGATGTCGATCCCGTCGAGGCGGATCGCGCCCTCGCTCGCGGTCTCGAACCCGGCGATCAGGCGCAGCAGGGTGCTCTTGCCGCAGCCCGAGGGCCCCAGCAGGCAGAAGAACTCGCCGCCCGCGAGGTCGAGGGAGACGGCATCGACCGCCACATGGCCGCCGAAGCGCTTGGTGACGCCGTCGAGATGCAGCAGCGGGGCGGAGGCGGTCGGTGCGGGAGCGAGCAAGATGCGTCCGGGATCAGGCGCCCAGCGGGGTTTTCGGGTGGGGGCGCGGCGGAGACGCTAAAGCCGTGCCGCGCGGAGGTGAAGCCGGCCTCAGCCGTCCTCGCGCAGGGCCTCGGCGACGCGGGCTTCGAGCAGGTCGGGCCGGCGCAGCACCAGGGCGCCGCGGGTGCGGTCGATCAGGCCCTCGCCTGCCATCACCGTGAATTCCCGGGTCACCTGCTCCCGGCGGCAGCCGATGCGGGCGGCGAGCACGTGGTGATAGGGCGGCGGCGTCACCACCCGCTCCCCGTCATGCCCCGCCCGGGGCACCGACAGGCGCAGAAGCTCCGCGTAGAGCCGGTGGCGCAGGTCGAGGAGCGCGTGCTCCATGAGCCGCGTGTTCAATTCGCGCACGCGCTTGGCGAGCAGCCGGAACAGCCGGTCGGCGATCGCCTCGGAGGCGAACACGATCTGGCGGAAGACATTGGCCGGCACCACGCAGACCTCGCCGCGGGTGAGCGCCGTGACGTTGGCCGAGCGGCCGATCCCGTCCAAGGCGGCGAGCTCGCCGAAGAAGGCGCCGCCGCGCATCTCGCCGAGGATCACCTCCTTGCCCGATTGCGAGCGGTTGAGGATGCGCACCTCGCCCGCCGCCAGGAAGTACACGTCGGTCGAGACGTCGTCGTAATCGACGAGAACCTCGTTCTCGTCGAAGCGCCGCCAGTGGCAGCGGGTCTCGTAGGTGGAGAGATCGACCCCGGGTTCCCGGAAAAACGGGATGGTCGCCAACCGGCCTGTCGCCACGCTCTAAACCCCCTTCAGGCGTCGCTCACGAAACGCCCCCCGGGAACGGTGCCCATTCCGGCGCCGATGGCGATGCATGCGTCGGGCGAGAGACACGAAGCTTGGGCGGATCGTTAGCGCCTCGTCCGGGCGGGTCAAGTCGCGGTGCGGTGGCGGGGCGGCGTTTGGCGTGGATGGCGGGCGCGCTGCGCCCCCTTGCCTTCCCGCGCCGTCACCCGGCAATAGGCCCCATGCTGCGCGTCAACGACCTCTCCTACCGCATCGGCGAGCGGGTGATCCTCGATTCCGCGACCTTCGCGATCCCCGATCGGGCGCGGGTCGGGCTGGTCGGCCGCAACGGGGCGGGCAAGACCACCCTGTTCCGGGCGATCCTCGGCGACCTGCCGACGGATGCCGGCGCGGTCTCGATCCCGAAGGGCATGCGCATCGGCGCGGTGGCCCAGGAGGCGCCGGCCGGCCCCGAGACGCTGCACGCGGTCGTGCTCGCCGCCGATACCGAGCGCACGCGGCTGCTCGCGGAGGCCGAGACCGCGGAGGGATTCCGCCGGGCCGAGATCGAGACCCGGCTCGTCGATATCGGCGCCCATTCGGCCCCGGCGCGGGCGGCGGCGATCCTGCACGGCCTCGGCTTCGACGCGGAGGCTCAAGGACGGCCCTGCTCGGCCTTCTCCGGCGGCTGGCGCATGCGCGTGGCGCTCGCCGCGGTGCTGTTCTCCGAGCCGGACCTGCTGCTGCTCGACGAGCCGACCAACTACCTCGACATCGAGGGCACGCTCTGGCTCTACGACTATCTCGAGAAGTATCCGCGCACGGCGATCATCATCAGCCACGACCGGGACCTGCTCGACACCTCCGTCGACCACATCCTGCATCTCGACCGGGGCAAGCTCACGATCTACCGGGGCGGCTACAGCTCCTTCGCCCGCCAGCTCTCCGAGAAGCGGGTGCTGCAGGCCAAGGCCAAGGCCAAGCAGGCCGCCGAGCGCGCCCATCTCCAGAGCTTCATCGACCGCTTCAAGGCCAAGGCGACCAAGGCGCGCCAGGCCCAGTCGCGCATGAAGCGCCTCGCCAAGATGGAGCCGATCGCGGCCCTCCTCGAGGACGACGTGCCGGTGATCCACCTGCCGAGCCCGGAAAAGCCGCTCTCGCCGCCCATCGTCGCCATGGAGCGCGTCCAGGCCGGCTACGGCGAGCGCGTCGTGCTCTCGGGCCTCAATCTCTCGCTGGCCCCCGACGACCGGGTGGCGCTGCTCGGCGCCAACGGCAACGGCAAGTCGACCTTCTGCAAGCTGATCGGCGGGCGCCTCGCCCCCCTCTCGGGCGAGTTGAAGCGCTCCTCCAAGATGGAGGTCGCCTATTTCGCCCAGCACCAGCTCGACGAGCTGCGCCCGGCCGAGAGCGCCGTCGCCCATGTCCGCGACCTCATGCCCGATGCGCCGGAGGCGAAGGTGCGCTCCGCCGCCGCCCGCCTGGGCTTCCCCGCCACCAAGGCCGACACGCCGGTCTCCCAGCTCTCAGGTGGCGAGAAGGCGCGGCTGCTGATGGGTCTCGCCGCCTTTTCCGGCCCGCACCTGCTCATCCTCGACGAGCCGACCAACCACCTCGACATCGAGAGCCGGCAGGCGCTGGTCGAGGCGATCAACGACTACGAGGGCGCCGTCATCCTGGTCTCCCACGACCGCTTCCTGATCGAGGCCTGCGCCGACCGGCTCTGGCTCGTGCGCAACGGCTCGGTGAAGGCCTTCGACGGCGACATGGACGATTACCGCCACCTAGTGCTCGCCGGCCCGGAGCGGGCGGAGGCGGGCGCCGCCGAATCGACCGGCGGCCAGAAGGCGGAGGCCCGCCGCTCCGCCGTGGAGCGCCGGGCGGCTCTGGCGCCCCTCAAGAAGCGCCTCGAAGCGATCGAGGCGCGGATGGCCAAGCTCTCCGACGCCATGGCCAAGATCGACGCCGCGCTCGCCGACGGCACCGCCTTCCTCAAGGACGCCGCCAAGGCCGGCGACCTCGCCCGCATGCGCGCGGAGGCCGCCGACGCCCTCGCCCGGGCCGAGGAGGAATGGCTGGAGGTGAGCACGGAGATCGAGGCGGCCTGACCGGGCCGGCCGGGCATCGCCTCAGTAGTTGATCTGGAGCTGGGCCCGGAACAGGTCGCCCTCGGCGCGGCCGAGGCGGCGTTCGTCGGCTTCGTGGCGATTCATGTGGGCATAGGCCAGGGTGACCTCGACCGCCTTGATCGGCTGGAACTCGATGCCGAATTCGATCTCGTCGGTCTCGAGCCGGGGGGCGTTGGTGCCCACCTTCCAGCCGCCGCGATAGGTCTGCCAGCGGGCATAGGGCATGAAGGGACCGACCAGGGAATGGTCGACCCGGTACATGGCCTGGACGTAGCCGCCCTCCAGGGGCTTGGTCTCGATGGCCCGGGTGACGGGGTCGTATTCCGGGCCGCGGCCCCAGTTCCACTCCGCCTGGAGGCCGAAGGGCTGGGGATAGAGGATCGCGTGCACGCCCACGCGCTCGTCCCGGAAGGCGACCGGGCTCACGCCGCCGCTGCGGATCTCGGGCTGGAACGCGTTGCGATAGGCCGAGGCGCCGAGTTCGAGCACCTGCCCCCGGAAGGCCTCGCCGAGCCGGTCGAGCTCGATCGGCCAGGTCGCCATGCCGGCCACCATCACGTCGTTGTTGCGCTCGACGCGGTTGATGGTCTGGCCGTTATAGACGCCGATGCCGAAGGCGCCGTAATTGCCGAACAGCTTCTGCCCGTCCTTGGCGAGGCGGTCCCAGATCCGCTGCACGTGCCAGGGCGTGTAATAGGCGGTGATGCCGATATCGCGCTCGCCCGGGATGCCGCTGTTGATCGCGTCGCTGCGGTCCAGCGTCAGGCGGTTCTGCGAGGATTGCAGGTTCTCCCAGCCATAGGGCACCTTCTGCTGGCCGAAGCGCAGCTTGGTCCGGTGCTCGTCGTCCAGGAACACGTCGGCGAAGGCGTCGCGCAGCTGCCCGAAATGCAGGCGCTGCTCCGAGCCGGCCTGGTTGTTCACGCTCACCGCGAAATCCGGCTGGATGTAGAGGAAGACCCGCTCGTGGATGTTGCCCTGGATGATCAGGCGCACCCGGCGGAAGGTGAAGGTGCCCTGGTCGGTGATGCCGCCGTCATGGACGGAGCGCAGCCGCGAGAAGCCGTTGGGCGCGGTGTCGTCGCCGGAGAGGAACTCGTTGACGCGCAACTGCGTGTAGCCGCGGATCGAGATCCGCTCGAACCAGGTCTTGGGCCGCGACGCGTGCGCGGGGTCGTCGGCGAGGATCTGCGGCATCGGCGGCACCAGCGCGTCCCACCAGGTGCCGGGATCGTCGATCACCAGGGTGTGCGGCGGCAGGCCGCCCGCGGCCGGCAAGGCCACGGCCGATTGCACCGGGCGGCCCGCCGCCGGATAGGTGCCCGCATCCGAACGCCCGGTGATCGAGGCCGTCGGGGCGCCATTGGTCGAGGACCGGATCACGGCGGATTCGACCGGCCGGCTCGCCGCGGGATGCGTGCCCGCATCGTGGCGGCCGACAGGATGGCCGCTCCGGTGGCCGTTGCCGCCCTTCCGGTCCCGCTCCGCCGATTGCTGCTTGATGATCGCCCGGAGCTCGTCGATCTGGCGTTGCAGCTCCGCCACCGTCTGGGCTTCGGCCGCATCCGGCATGAAGGCGAACGCGGTCAATCCCAGCTTGGCCGCCAAGACACGCAGTTTCATCGTTTCAGGTCCCCAAGGGTTCGCTGTGCCGGCCGGCCGCGCGCGCCGCGTCAGGCCGGGCCGGAGCGTGCCGTCATTGCTTGAGAGCGCACGGAGCCCGTGCCGCGCCTGTCCGGTCGCGACCGCACCGGCCGCTGTCCCGCATCCGCACCGCCCGAGGCGATGCAGGCGATCCGGATCGCCGCACGATGGCCGAACGCAAGTTCGGGCCCCTCCACCGCGCAGCAGATCCCACCCGCCGATGCATGAACATGCGGTGCCGATAGCATTGATGGGATGTTGTTGAAAGTTCTTTTGAGTGTTTTCTTGTAGATTTATCGAGCAATACCATGACTTAGCAGGCTAAACATCAGATATTCGATTTTAATCCGCAACAATTCGAGAAAAATACACTGTCATACAATTGTCATTATTCGATGAAGTCTTGGGGGTCCTTGCCAGCCCGGACAGTTTCCGACAAGGGGCGAAGGCTCCCCCCTTTGCTCCGATGCCGCGCACCGGACAGACCGGGCGAGAGCGTCTATGCTGGGTTGCGATGCCAGTGCAGGAGACAACCATGCGGGGCTTGTTGAGGGGGCTGGGGCTGGTCGCCCTGCTCGGCGCCGCGCCGGTGGCGTCGGCGCAGGATGCGACCGGGGCGCTTCCCGGCGCCGCGTCGTCGGCGGCGGTGACCGCGGCCATGATCGGGCGGGCGACGGAACAGGCCCTGCGGGAGCAGCAGAACTACGCCGAGCGTCAGGCGGATCTCGACCGGGTGATCGCGGAGCGCGGCCGGCGTGCGGCGGGCTCCGTCTGCCAGGGCTGCGGAAGTTCCGGGGAGCCGCGGCACCAGCGCCGCGCCGGCATCACGCCCAGGGCAGCGCGGGTCGTCGACGAGCCCTATCACGGCCAGGACTTCGATCCGGCCGAAGCCCCTCAGGAGTGAGGACGCCCCGCGACCGCACGGTCATGAGAGGTGGGGAAGAGGCGGCGCGGAATCAGGCGGCGCTCGCCTGCTTGGTCCGGAACAGGGCGGTGCAGTTGTTGTCGCGGTGCATGCTCAGGATCGAGGCGCGGTCGATCGCCGGGTTCTCGGCGAGCACGCGGCGCACGTCCTCCACGACCTTCTCGTAGCGCTCCGCGTCGAAATCCTTCTCCAGTGGGCTGACCGCGATATAGGCCTCGACCACCAGCACCCGCTCGCAGCGCTCCCGCCCGACTTCGACGGCGATCCAAGCGGATTTGACGAGGCGATTGGCGATGAGCATGGCGTAACCTCCGGTCGACGACGCGCGTTTTTCGACGGTGTCTTTTTTGTGGCAGCATGAACCTGCCGGTCGGCGCTGCCAAGGGGGTTGCCGGGGGAAGACCCCGCTTCCGAAACCTTTCCGCGGACGATTTCGTGAGATCCGCCCGCGCATGCGGAGGCGGTCCTCGCGCCGGAACCCCGAGAGCGCGGAACCCTTGGCCGCGACCTTCCGTTGCGCTTGCTCGATCGACGGAACGGCGGAGCCTGGCCGATGGGCCGCACCCTCCTCTCGGGCGCCCTCGCCTGGCTCGGGCTGAGCCTGCTCTATCTCGGCCTCGTCGGCAGCGTCAGCGCCACCGAGGCCCTCGCCGCCGCGATCTGCGGCGCCCTCGGCACGATCTCCCTGCGCTGGCTCGCCCTCTGCGGGCAGGACTCGCTCAGGGTCCGCCCCGACGCCCTGCGGCCGCTTGCCGGCTCCCTCGCCCGGTTGCCGAAGGAGAGCCTGCGCGTCGGCCTGCGCCTCGCCCGCGGCGTCTGGCGGGGCGGCCCGATCGGCACGGTGCGGGCGGCCACCGAGGGCGAGATCATCGGCTGTCCCTTGAGGGGGGATTCGGCGGAGGAGGCCGGCCGCCGCGCCGTCTCGGTGCTCGCCACCTCGATCACGCCGGACGCCTTCGTGCTGCGCCTCGAGGCCGAGCGCGGCCGCATCCTCGTCCATGTCCTGCCCCCGGGGGCCGCGGCGCGATGAGCGCGACGCCCTTCCTCGTTTCCGCCTGCGCCCTGGTCCCGGCCCTCGCCCTGTCGGGGCTCGCGGCCTATCGCGGCAACATCGCCCGGCGCTTCGCGGCGGCCCAGCTCGCCTCCACCGTGACGGTGGTGGTTCTGATCCTCCTCACCTTCGCGATCGACCAGCCCTCCTCGATCGACCTCGCCCTCACCCTGGTCGTGCTCAGCTTGCCCGCCTCTTTGCTCACCGCCGTGTTCCTGGAGCGCTGGCTGTGAGCGGCCTCGCCGATCTTCTCGTGATCCTGTCGCTCACCGGCGCGGTGCTGAGCCTGTGGCTCGGCGCCCTGGCGGCCCTGCGCCTGCGCTCGGGCCTCGACATCCTGCACGCCGTCTCGTTCTCCAACGCCGTCGCCGGGGCCTGCATCAGCCTCGCCGCCTTCTGTGCGGACGGCCCCTCCCCGCGCTCCTTCAAGGTGCTGGCGATGATGCTGCTCCTCGTCCTGGCGGGGGCGGCCCTGTCCCATGCCACCGGCCGGGCCCTGCTCATCCGGGAGGGCCGGGACGCGTGAGCCTGCTCCTCGCCCTGCTCCTCCTCCTCGCCGCCGCATCGGGCACCGGCGTGGTCCTGATGCGCGAGCCGCGCCGCCAGGTTTTCGCCCTGATGATCAACGGCTTCGTGCTCACCCTGCTCTTCCTCGCCCTGCAGGCGCCGGATGTCGCCCTGTCGGAGCTGGCCGTGGGCACGCTTGCCGTCCCCCTCCTCTTCCTGGTGGCGCTCAGCTCCGTGCGCACGGCGCAATCGAAACGCGGCGAGCCCGACGCGTGAGCCGCCCGCTGCGCCTCGCCCTGCTCGGGCTCGCCGCCCTCCTGCTGCTGCCGGGGCTCGTCGCGGTTCTGGGGGCGATGCCGGGCTTCGGCACCGACCTGCCGCCCTATGGCGCGCTGATCAACGAGATCGGGCCGAAGGAGCGCCACGTCGCCAACCTGGTGAGCGCGATCAATTTCGACATCCGCGGCCTCGACACCCTCGGCGAGGAGTTCATGCTGCTCGCGGCCATCGCCGGCACCGTGGTGCTGCTGCGCGGCTCCCGGGGCAAGAAGGCGACCGACCGCGCCATCCGCCTGCCCGGCCGGCCGGTGGTGCCGCGGGCGGAGGCCGTGACCCTGCTCTGCCGCCTGTTCGGGCCGCCCACCGTGGTGTTCGGCCTCTACGTCGTGCTCCATGCCACGGTGACGCCCGGCGGCGGCTTCCAGGGCGGCGTCATCCTCGCCTCGGGCACCCTGCTCTTCTATCTCGGCGAGGGCTATGCCGGTTGGCGCGCGGCGATCCACGCCGAGTGGCTCGATGCCCTGGAGGGCGGGGGCGCCCTGCTCTTCACCCTGTGCGGCCTCGGGCCGATGCTGCTCGGCGCCGCCTTCCTCGAGAACACCCTGCCGCTGGGCAGCTTCAAGGACCTGTTCTCCGGCGGCCTGATCCTCGTGGCCAACCTGGCCGTGGCGCTGGCCGTCTTCGGCGGCTTCACCCAGCTCTTCCTCGAATTCATGGAGGAGACGCGGGCGCCGGAGGACGACGACGCTTCCTCGGAGGAGGCCTGACATGGGCGCCTTCCTCGGTGCCCTGCCCTATGCGGTGGCCGGCTGGCTCTTCGCCATCGGCCTCTACGGCATCGCCACGAGCCGCAACGCCATCCACCTCGTCGGCTGCCTCTCCGTCTGCCAGTCGGCGACCTACGTGCTGCTGCTCGCGGTCGGCTACCGCTTCGATGCGGTGGCGCCGATCTTCTACGACCACCCGCCCGGCACCCCCGCCGTCGATCCCGTGGTCCAGGCGCTGGTGCTCACCGACATCGTCGTCGGCGCCACGGTGAGCGCGCTGCTCCTCGTGCTGGCGATCCAGATCCACAAGCGGCGCGGCACCCTCGACCCGGAGATGCTGCGGCCGATGCATCCGCAGGGTCCCGGCGCGCCCGCCGGGAGATCCGCGGACGGGAAGGACGGGCGCGCATGAGCCCGGCCGATTCCCTCGCCTGGCTGCCCTCCTCCGTGCTGCCGCCCCTGCCGGTCGCCCTGCCGCTCCTCGTCGGCGCCCTCACCCTCGCTCTGTCCGGCCGGATGCGGGGCCCTCTACCCGACATCCTCGCCACCCTGACGGCGCTCCTCTGCAGCGGCCTGTCCGGGCTCATCGCCCTGCGGGCGGCGGAAGCGGGGCCGCTGGTCTACTGGTTCGGCGGCTGGGCGCCCCGGGCGGGGCAGGCCGTGGGCATCGGCTTCCAGGTCGATGCGGCGAGCGCCTGGATCGCGGCCTTCATCGGCCTGCTCTACGCGGCGGCCTTCGTCTTCGCCTGGGGCTACTTCGCCGAGGTGCACGGGCATTTCCAGGTGCTGATGCTGCTGTTCCTGGCGGCGATGACGGGCTTCTGCTTCACCCGCGACCTGTTCAACCTGTTCGTCTGGTTCGAGGTGATGTCGGTGGCGGCCTTCGCGCTCACCGCCTACCGGCTGGAGAGCTCCGCCCTGTCGGGGGCGCTCAACTTCACCGTCACCAACAGCCTCGCCGGCTTCCTGATGCTCGGCGGCATCGGTCTGATCTATGCCCGGGCCGGCACCCTCGATTTCGAGGGGCTGCGCATGGCGGTGGCCGCCCATCCCCGCGACGCGCTGGTCGCGGCGGCCTTCTGCCTGATCGCCACTGCCCTGATGATCAAGGCGGCGATGGTGCCCTTCCAGTTCTGGCTGGCCGATGCCCATGCCGTCGCCCCGAGCCCGGTCTCGGTGATCTTTTCGGGGGCGATGGTCTCCCTGGGGCTGTTCGGCCTCGCCAAGCTCGTCTGGGTCGTGTTCTCGGCCTCGGACCGGATCGCCGGTACGGTCTCCGACGCCATGGTCTGGCTCGGTGGCGTCACCGCCCTGCTCGGCGGGGTGATGGCCTTCAAGCAGCGTCACCTGAAGCGCCTGCTCGCCTTCTCCACCATCAGCCATGCCGGCATCATGATGCTCGGCATCGGCGCCCTGTCCCAGGCCGGGCTCGGCGGCTTCCTCGTCTATCTCGTCGGCCACGGGCTGGTGAAGGGCGCCCTGTTCATGGTCGCGGGCATCCTCCTCGCCACCCGCGCCAGCATCGACGAGATCGGCCTGCGCGGGCTCGGCCGCGGCCTCGGGCCCACCGGCGCGGCGATGGCGCTGGGCGGCCTGCTGCTGGCGGGGCTCCCCCTCGGCCTGCTCGATCACGGCACCCACCTGCTGCAGGGCGCGCTCGCCCGGGACGGGCATGGTGTCGCCCTCGCCGCGAGCCTCGTCGGCTGCGGCCTGACCGGCGCCGCGGTCCTGCGCGCCGCCGGCCGGATCTTCCTCGGCTGGGGGGCGGTGGCCGGCGACGAGGAACGGGCGCCGAGCGAGGCGGAGCGCGAGAAGGCGGACCGGCCGCTGTGGCTGATGCTGAGCCCCTGCCTTTTCCTGCTCGCCGTCGCGCTCGCCGTGCCCGCCGGGCCGGTGGAGCGCCTGGCGCGGGATGCGGTGCCGGCCTTCGCCCATGCGGGCGGCGCGACCGTCACCGCGGCCGAGGCCGCGCCGTGGCTGCCCTGGCTCTCCGTGGTGCTCGCCCTGGTGGTGGCGGGCTACGACCTGTCCCGCGCCCATCTGCCGGCGGGGCTCACCGGCGGGTTGCGGCGCACCGCCTCCCTGCCCAACCGGATCCTGGAGGCGGCCCATAGCGGGCTCGTCGGCGATTACGTGACCTGGCTCGCCCTCGGCCTCGCTCTGATCGCCGCCCGGCTGATGCTGGCCTGAAACACGAAGAAGCCGCCCCGACGGGACGGCTTGAATCAACGTCAAGTTTCTTGAGGGTGGCCGCTTCAGGAGGCGGCGAGGAGACGGCGGCTGTTGAAATCCACCACGTTGTCGGAGCCGCCCTCCTGCAGCTCGCCCTGCAGGTCCGCCCGGTCACGTCCGGGATTCAGGCTGATCCAGCGCACGATCTTGTCGTCATTGTACCGGCCGGCCCGACGATTGAGCTGGCGCATGACCCAGCCAGGAAGAGTCGTTGAGCTTCGCATGGACGTGTTCCCCACCACAGCGAGCAAAGATCAACATGAGGTAGCATCGGGGTTCATCCCCCAGATGGGGAATGCGGATGCGAATCCCGGGTCGCTTGCGCACAGGAATCGTCAACCATGGCACAGAAGACGCAGTTCCCGAGCCGCGTCTGCCGGGCGCCAGGGGAGCGGGCTCCGACTCGACGATCGGATGGGACGGCGGTGAATCGGCGGCGGAGGCCGCTTTGTCCCGCTTCCGGGCTCTCGCGGGCGCGGCTCCGAAACAATGCAGCATTAATTGCAATCTAGAACGGCATGCGCGGCACGCCTGCAGCCCCCCAGCAGGGCGACGTCGCCTTCGGCGGATCGGGTGGCTCGAACGGGCCCGTCCGGTCCGCCGATGCGCATTCGTCCCGGAGGAGGACGGGCGCATCCTTTCCCAGGCTCGGGAAAACCCCTTCTGCCTCAACCGCTTGATTAGAACGGTTCCATAACATTCGCGTTGCTTCGCGCTGGCCCGGGCTGCTATCCGCGAACCCGGTTCCCGTCGCGGGACCGGTCGCGCCGCGGGTCTCGTCCCGGGGCGCCGGGTCTCCCCGCGGCGTCACGCAGAAATTGAGGAGCGCGTTGCGTGAGTCGGTCCCTCACCCTGGCCGATCGTGCCGCCGTCGCCGGGCGAATCGCGCTCGCGGCTCTCGGCGGCTACGGGCTCGCCGCGCTGCTGACGGCCCTGCTCTCCCTGACCCTTCCCCTCGACCGGGCCGAGGCCGTGACCGCCTCCACCCTGGCGAGCTTTGCCGTCATGGCGCTGGCCGTTCTCTACGTCTTCTCCGCCCGCTCCCTGAAGGCGGCCACCATCGGGCTCGGCCTGCCGCTCCTCGGGCTCGGCGCCGCCCTCTGGCTCGCCCTCTCCACGGGCGTCGGTCAGGCGGGATAGGAACGGCGGTCATGGGGAGGGAGCGATGAGGAACGGTCTGCGCCAGTCCATGGCCTGGCTGCACAGCTGGGCCGGCTTCGTCGTCGGCTGGGTGTTCTTCTGCGTCTTCGTCACCGGCACGGCGAGCTATTACCGGGCCGAGATCTCCGACTGGATGCGGCCGGAGGCCCGGGACCAGGCCGTGCCGGCGAGTCCGGCCGAGCTCGCCCGGGCCGCGGAGACGGGCTTCGCCCATCTGAAGGAGAAGGCGCCCGCCGCCATCGCCTGGTACGTCAACTTCCCCAAGCCCGAGGATCCGGTCCTCGACCTGTACTGGATGACGGCGCCGGACGCCCCGTTCGGCCATGCCCGCATCGATCCCGCGACCGGCGGCGAGCCCAAGGTCCGCGAGACGCTCGGCGGCGACTTCCTCTACCGCTTCCACTACGAGCTGCACATGCCGCCCCTGCTCGGGCGCTATCTCGTGGGCCTGTGCGCGCTAGTCATGCTGGTGGCCCTGCTCTCGGGCATCGTCACGCATCGCCGCATCTTTGCGGATTTCTTCACCTTCCGGCGGGGCAAGTCGGCCCAGCGCGGTTGGCTCGACGCGCACAACGTCACCGGCGTGCTGGCCCTGCCCTACCACCTGCTCGTGATCTATACCGGCCTCGTCACCCTGGCGCCGATCTACATGCCCTTCGGGCTGATGGCGGCCTACAAGGGCGACGAGCTGCGCTTCTATGCGGAGGCCGGGCAGATGGCGGCGCAGCGCCCCTACGCGAACCGGCCCGGGACGCTCGCGCCGGTGGCGCCCATGGTCGAGCGGGCCGCGGGCATGACCCGCCAGCCCCTGGAAATGCTGATCGTCAGCGCCCCCGCCGATGCCTCGGCCACGGTCTCGGCCGTGTTCGAGGAGCCGCATGGCCTCGCCCACCAGCACCCGCAGGTCGTCTTCGACGGCGCGAGCGGTGCGGTGATCGAGACCCTGTTCGCGGAGGCCAAGCCCGCGGTGAAGACCTACGCGGTGATGGTCGGCCTGCACGAAGCTCATTTCGCCGGGCCGGCCCTGCGGGTGCTGTTCTTCCTGTGCGGCCTGATGGGCGTGGCCACGGTGGCGACGGGGCTCGTGCTCTGGTGCGTCGCCCGGGCGCCCCGGCCCGGGGAGCGCCCCTTCTTCGGTCTGCGCCTCGTCGGCGCGCTCAATCTCGGCGTGATCGCCGGCCTGCCGATCGGCATCGCCGCCTATCTTCTGGCGAACCGCCTGCTGCCCCTCGACCTTTCCGGGCGCGGCGACGGGGAGGTGCGCGCCTTCTTCGCGGCCTGGTGCCTCGCCGCCGGGCTCGGCCTTCTGATGCCGCAGCGGGCGGCCTGGCGTGCCCTGTTCGCGGCCGGGGCCGCCCTGTTCGCCGCCCTGCCCGTGGTCGACCTGCTGACGCTCGGCGTCTCGGGCAGCCCGTCCCTGGGGTTCGATGCGGCGCTCCTCGGCGTCGGCGCGCTCCTCGCCTTCGCCAGCCGCAAGGTCGTCGCGGCCCGGGCCACGACCCCGCGCCCGCGGCCGACGCCGGCGGCGGGCCTCGCCCAACTCGAACGGGCCTGACGGCCTCGAACCGGTGACGTGCCCGTGACGCCTTCCGTCCTGCTCCTCAATCTCGGCCTCAGCTTCGCGGCGCTCGCCGCCCTGTGCCTCAGCATGAACCGCCACCATGCCGAGGCCCTGGCCGGCCGGCCCTCGCCGGGCCGGGTGCGGGTGCTGCGCCTCGCCGGCTGGGCCGGCATCGCCGCCTCCTTCGCCGTGGCGGTGCTGCGGGAGGGCTGGAATTTCGGACCCGTGCAATGGCTCGGCGCCCTCACCGGCGCCGCGCTCCTGGTGGTGGCGCTCGCCTCCTATCGTCCCCGGCTGATCCGCCCGGCGGCGCTCGCCGCCCTCCCCCTGGCGCTGATCGTCGCGATCCTGGCCTGAGAGCGGCGGCCCGAGGCTGACGAAATCTTAGGGCATCGGTGGTCAGCAATGGGCCGCACGCGCCTGTGCCTTGACCGATCCCTCCGTCCCGGGCGAGGACTCCCCATGCTCGCCCTCGTTCGCCTCGCCGCCTGGTTCCTGATCGCGGCCCTGGCCTTCGCCACGCTCTCGCCGATCGGCCTGCGCCCGGAGCTGTTCGAATCCGCCATGCTCGAGCGCGCGCTGGCCTATGCCCTGCTCGGCTTCACCCTGGCGCTGGCCTATCCCCGGCATTGGCTCTGGGCGCTGGCGGCCTGCGTGATGCTGGCCGGGCTCCTCGAGGCGGGTCAGCTGCTCGTCCATTCCCGCCACGGGCGTTTCAGCGATTTCGACGTGAAGGCGGTGGCGGCGATCCTCGGCTGCCTCTCGGCCCGCCTGCTCTTCGTGCTCTATCAGCGCACCGTGCGGCCGGACGCGCCGCCGCGGGCCTGACCCGCTCCGGTTCCGCCTGCCGCCCGCGGCCCATCGCCCGCGAGAAGACGTGTGGATCGGCGCGGTGTCCGCGCCGCGGGCCGGGTCTGAGCGTGCTAGAAGGCCCGTTCGGATTCTGAGGCGAACGGAGACAGGATGAGCGTCGCCATCGAGATGGGCACTGCGCTGGGGCCGGGCGGCGGCCCCGCCCTGCTCGACCTCGAAGAGCTTCTCGCGACCCGTCTCCTCGTCCAGGGCAATTCGGGTTCGGGCAAGTCGCATCTCCTGCGCCGCCTGCTGGAGCAGAGCGCCGGGGCGGTGCAGCAGGTCATCGTCGACCCGGAGGGCGATTTCGTCTCGCTCTCCGAGGCGCATGGCCATGTCGTGGTCGAAGGCACCCACGGCGAGGCCGCACTCCAGGCCATCGCCGCCCGGGTGCGGGCGCATCGGGTCTCGGTGGTGCTCAACCTAGAGGCCCTCGACATGGAGGCGCAGATGCGCGCCGCCGCCGCCTTCCTCGGCGGGCTGTTCGAGGCTGAGCGGGCGCATTGGTACCCGGCCCTCGTCATCGTCGACGAGGCGCAGATCTTCGCCCCCGCCGCGGCGGGCGACGTCTCCGACGAGGCGCGCAAGGCCTCCCTCGGGGCGATGACCAACCTGATGTGCCGCGGCCGCAAGCGCGGGCTCGCCGGCATCGTGGCGACGCAGCGCCTCGCCAAGCTCGCCAAGAACGTGGCGGCGGAAGCCACCAACTTCCTGATGGGCCGCACCTTCCTCGACATCGACATGCAGCGCGCCGCCGAGCTGCTCGGCCTCGACCGGCGCGGGGCCGAGCGCTTCCGCGACCTCGCCCGGGGCGAGTTCGTGGCCCTCGGGCCGGCCCTCGCCCGCCGCCCGCTGGCGCTGCGCATCGGCCCGGTCGCCACCGCCGCCCGCTCGGCGCCGGCCAAGCTCATCCCCTTGCCGCAGGCCTCCGAGGCGGATCTGCGCGCCCTCATCCTCACCCGCTCCCCCGACGAGCCGGCCCCGCCCGCCTGGAGCCCGGCTCCGCGCCCGGCGCCGGCGCCCCGCACCAGCACCGCCGATCTCCTGCGCGAGCTCGCCGCCCATCGCCCGGAGCCGGTGGCCGAGACGCCCCGCGACCCGGAGGCGGAGCGCGCCGGCCTCGACGCCGTCCTGCGCGGCCTCGCGGACGATGCGGAGATGCGCGGCCAGCCGGTCGCCGTGATGTACCAGGACTTCCTGGTCCGCTGCCGCATGCGCGGTCTCGACGGGGAGGCCATGGACCTGCCCGCCTTCCGCCGCCGCCTCGGCGTCGCCCGGGCCGGCCTCGACGAGGCGGAGCCCGCCCCCGAGAGCGTGCCGGACGAGCGCTGGGAGCAGGCTAGGGCCGCCGCGGCGCAGCTGCCGGAGGAGGTGCAGGGCGTGTTCCTGCTCATCGCCCGGGCGGCCCTGGCCGGCGCGCCCTGCCCCGGCGATGCGGCCTTGGCGCGGGCCATCGGCAGCCGCTCCCCGGGCCGGGCGCGGCGCCTGCTCAGTTACATGGAGACCCGCGGCCTCGTGGTCTGCCGCACCGGCTTCCGCGGCACCCGCGTCGCCGCCCTGCCCGGCCTCGGCTGCGAGACCGCCCCCGGCGATCCCCGTGCGGCGGAGGCCGAGCCGGACGAGCCGACGCTGTTCGCGGCGGAGTAGCCGTCGCCTTCTCGCCCGGCTGGCCGGGAGGGGTGCGATTCGCGGCGATTCGACAGGAGCGGTGAAAGCGCTCGTCCCGGATCCCCGCGGAATGCCGCGCGGGGGTCAAAACCCTGTGTCCGATTGAGGCAGGCCTGCGTTCCGCCGCCCGGGGATCCGGCTCGGGACCTTCCAACTCAAGGTCGAAGAACAGTTTCAAACAATTGTAATGATTAAAGAAAACGCCCTGATCTTCGGCCGTCGCAAGCAATGCCCGCGGCCCGTTGCGGGTCGTTCACCGTCTTCGTGATGGTCTGTGCATGCATGGCGGGGGGGACGCCAGCACTTGTTTGCCGCAGCAAGAACCCCAGTTATAACAGCGGGATGCGCCGTTGAGTCTCGGTTTTGGATCAAGCCGCCGCGAAACGGGTCCCGACGTTTCTGAAGTTCCACCGGAGATCGACCGCATAGCGACAAACGGCCTGACCGCACAAGGGGTGCGGGACGGAACGGCGCTTCTGTGTGGATCCTCTCACGGTCGAGACACGAGTTCGACACGCATGAACCAGATGCTCCGCATCTCGCAGTTCGACGATGCCAACGCCATCGAGGAGCCCTCCGAGAAGCTGCGCGTGCCCTTCGCGCAGTCGGGCGCCTTCGTCTGCAAATACATCATCGGCGAGCCGAACGACCGCGCCGTCTGCTGCGGCGCCCCGGTCGCGGACGGCAAGAGCTGGTGCGCGTTCCACCGGCGGATCGTGTTCGAGCCCGCCCGCCCCGGCCGGATCCGCTAAGCCTTTTGAACCCCGGTCGCGGCGCTCGTCGCGCCCGCCGGGCCGGATCCCGCCTCAGAAATCGTCCTCCACGCTCACCGGCCTGAGGCTGCGCGCCACCGTGCCGTCGGGGTAGCGGACGGTGCGGGCGCGCATCACCAGGAAGCCCGCCGCCCGCGCCCGGGCGATGCGGTGCGCCCGCTCGTCCTCCCAGCCCTCGCGTTCCAGCCGGCGCCCGACCATGACGGGATAGTCCCGCGGGGTCGGATAGGCCGGGCCATAGGCGAAACCGTCGACGGCCCGCGCCGGAGCGCGGTCGCGGACGAGCACCGGGCCCGCCTCGCGCCGCGGCGGCCGTGACCGCGTCGCCACCCGGGTCAGACGTGCCTTCGCCGGCGCCGCTTTGACCGTCCGCGTCCGCTGCGCCGTCGCGCGGCGCGGGGGCCGGGCGAGGCCGGAGGCGGCGGGCGTCGGGCTCTGCCGGGCCACCTTCCCCGGCCGCTGGCGCTCCTGCGAAGACGGCGCCCGCGCTCCGGCGACGGGCGCGGCCCTCTCCGCGGCCTTGGCGGATTCCGCGCTCTTGTCCGGTGCCGCGGTGCGGGCCGGCGGATCGGTCCAGCTGCCCTGGCCGGGCCTGGCCTCCCGCCCGCTCTCCTGGGCGGAGGCGGCGAGGGTGCCGAGCAGGAGCACGAGAAGAGCGGTGACGGAGCCGGTGCCGTGGGACATCTAGCGTTCTCCCGTGGCGGTCTCGGCCGCCGGAAGCGTCGCGCGAATCGCCGAAGGCCGGGACGGACGGCGCCACGGCAGATCGGCCGGCGGGTGGCAAGCTTAGCGAAACCCGGTGCTCCCGTCGATCATTCCGTTCATGCAAAGCGCGCCGGCATCGGTGCGGAGGCTTGACGCCATGCCATGCATCCGCGCGAGGTGGCGGGCGTTGGAGGGGCGCGGCGCGCTGCCGCGATCCACCGCACGGAGGGTGAGAGGACGCATGTCGGGTGCCCGCGAGATCGAGCTGAAGCTGGAATGCGACGGCCCGGACCTCACCGCGCTCTCGGCGCATCCCCTGCTCCAGGCGGAGGCCGAGACGGAGCCCCTCCTCCTCTCCGCCACCTATTTCGACACCCCCGCCCGCGACCTGCGCGCGGCCGGGCTGTCCCTGCGGGTGCGGCGGGAGGGGGAGCGGATCCTCCAGACGGTGAAGGGCGCCTCCGCCTCCACCGGCCTGTTCGACCGGCCGGAATGGGAGCGGGAGATCGCGGGCAACGCGCCCGATCCCGCGGCCTATGCCGACACGCCCGTGGCCGCCGTGCTGGCGAAGGCGGACGATGCCACCCTCGCGCCGCTCTTCGTCACCGCGATCGAGCGCACCGCCCGCACGGTGCCGTACGGCGCCGCGACCATCGCCATGACCCTCGATCTCGGCCGCATCGAGAGCGAGCTGGGCGACGCCCCGGTCTGCGAGCTGGAGCTGGAGCTGAAGCAGGGCCAGCCCGCCGACCTCTTCGCCCTCGCCCAGGCCCTGGCCGAGACCGTGCCCCTGCGCCTCGGCGTGCTGAGCAAGGGCGAGCGCGGCGACGCGCTGATCGGCGAGCGCCTGCACAAGCCCTCGAAGGCCGGCACCACGCCCCTCGACCCGGAGGGCACGGCCGGGGAGGCCTTCGTGCAGATCGCCCATGGCTGCCTGCGGCACCTGCGCCTGAACGAGGACGTGTTCCTGTTCAATCGCGACCCCGAGGCGCTGCACCAGATCCGCGTGGCCGTGCGGCGGCTGCGCTCCGCCTTCACCCTGTTCAAGCCGATGCTGAAGGAGGACGCCGCCGCCGAGCGCCTGCGCGGGGAGATCAAGCGCGTCACCGCCCCCTTCGGCGAGGCGCGCAACCTCGACGTCTTCCTGAGCGAGACCCTGCCCGCCGAGATCGAGCGGCGGCCCCACGAGCCGGGCCTGCCGGAGCTGCGGGAGAAGCTGCTCCCGAAGCGCGCGGCGAGCTACGACGCGGTGCTCGCGGTTCTGGGCAGCCCGGAATGGCGCGCCCTTCTCATCGATCTCGTCACCTGGCTGGAGGCGGGGACCTGGCACAAGGCGGAAGGGCTGCCCGAGCGCGACCGGCCGGCGGTGGACTTCGCCGCGGACGTGCTGCAGCGCCTGCGCCGCCGGGTGCGCAAGCGCGGCAAGCACCTCGCCGATCTCGAGCCGGAGGCGCGCCACCGCCTGCGCATCGAGGCCAAGAAGCTGCGCTACGGCGCGGAGTTCTTCGCGCCGCTCTTCTCCGACAAGAAGGCGCGCCGCCGGCACAAGGCCTTCGTCGTCGCCCTCTCGGACATGCAGGACCAGCTCGGCGCGCTCAACGACCTCGCCACGGCCCACGCCATCGCCCGGATGCTGACGCCGCAGGAGCCCGGCGCCGAGACCCCTGGCCCGGCCCTGTTCGCGGCGGGGCTGACGGCGGCGGACAACGAGGCCCATGCCGGCGACCTCATCGAGAAGGCGGAGACGGGCTTCGACGCCCTCGTCGACGTGAAGCCGTTCTGGAGTTGAGAAACGCTCGCTGAAACGGGCGAAACCGGGCCTGGGGCGTTGTCGGGTCATGACCCGGCCCGCCTCCCCGCCCCGCCTCGGCTTCTGCTGCAAGTTCATCCCCGACGAGGAGCCCGGCCGCCACGCCACCCTCAAGGCTGCCCGCGCGGCGGCCCTGGCGATGAATCTTACCGGCACCACCATGGCGCATCTCGGCAAGCTCGCCCCGGCCGCACGCCGGGCGAAGATCGAGGGGATCGTCCGCCACAACCTCGCGGCGCTCGGGCGGCAGGTGGCCTGGGTCGCCGGCCGGCCGCCCCTGGAGCGCCTGATGCGCATCAGCAGCGACGTGCTGCCGGGTTTCAACCATCCCGTCGCCCGGGACATCTACGCGGCGCCCGAGCTCCGGCGTCTCATCGAGACGGGGCTCGGCCGGATCGGCGAGGCGGCGCGGGCGGACGGCGTGCGCCTCAGCATGCATCCCGGCCCCTTCTGCATCATCGCCTCGCGCAACCCGGAGGCGCAGCGCAACGGCATCGCCGAGCTCGAATACCACGCCGAGATCATGGGGTTGCTCGGCTATGGCGGCGGCTGGCATCCGCATGGCGCCCACGTGAACATCCATATCGGCGGGCGCGAGCCGGGCATCGAGGGCTTCCGCGAGAACCTGCCCCTGCTCTCCCAGGCCGCCCGCGACCTGCTCACGGTGGAGAACGACGAATCCCTGTTCTCCCTGGACGCGGTGCTGCGGCTCGGCGACCGCGTGCCGATCGTCCTCGACCTGCATCATCACTGGGTCGAGAGCGGCGGCGCCTATCTCGAGCCGGAGGATGCGCGCATCCCCGCGGTGATCGCTTCCTGGCGCGGGGTGCGCCCGGTCAGCCATATCAGCGTCTCGCGGGAGGCGCTCCTGGCCGATCACGACGTGCGCGTGCTGCCGGACTACGCGGCCCTCTCGGCCGCGGGCCATTCCCGGCGCGACCTCGCGGCCCATTCGGACGGGATGTGGAACGAGGCGGTGAACGCGCTGGTGGCCCGCCACCTCGCCTGGAGCGATTTCGAAATCGAGGCCAAGGCCAAGAACCGCGCCTCGACCGCGCTCGCCGCCTGGATCACCCGCCGGCGGGCCAGGGCCGCCGCCTGACCGCATCTCGACGCTTCCCCCGCCAGGCGCTATCCCGGCCCCATGAAGACTGCCGACGCCGAGATCCTGATCCTGCCGGGCTATGCCGGCTCCGAGGAGGAGCATTGGCAGGCGCGCTGGGCCGCCAAGATGCGCACCGCCCGCATCGTCGCCCAGGACGACTGGCACAACCCGGACCCGGAGGGCTGGCGCACCCGCATCGCCGAGGCGGTGGCGGCGGCGACGCAGCCGGTGATTCTGATCGCCCACAGCCTCGGCGTGGTCGCAGCGGTGGAGGCCGCGCCGCGCTTCGCCCCCGGCAAGGTGGCCGGCGCCCTGTTCGTCGCCTTTCCCGACATCGAATCCCGCAACGACCTGCCCGAGAGCGTGCGCGCCTTCGCCCCGGTGCCGCGCGACCCCCTGCCCTTCCCGTCCCTGGTGGTAGCGAGCCGCAACGACCCCTATTGCGACTACGCCCGCGCCGAGGACTTCGCCTATGCCTGGGGGGCGGCCATCGTCGATGCCGGCGAATCCGGCCACATCAACGTCGCGAGCGGCCACGGCCCCTGGCCGGAGGGCCTGATGCGCCTCGCGGGGTTCATGAAGACGTTGTGAGAGGTCAACCCTCCTCCCGCCCGAGCTTCAAAAGCTGCCCCGCCACGTCGTTCACGGTCGGCGGGGTCTCGCGGGTGAAGGGGAGCGGGCGGCAGACCGCCATGGCGGCGAGGCCGAAGCGGGCGGTCATCAGGCCGTTGAGCACGCCCTCGCCGAGCTTGGCCGAGACGCGGGCGGCGATGCCGAGGCCGAGCACCTGCTGCAGCATGCCCTCGCCGAGCGCCATGCCGCCGGTGACGGTGAGGTGCCCGACGGCGGCGCGGGCCAGCCGCAGGAAGCCGAGCAGCCCCGGCCGCCCGCCATAGATCGCCGCGATCCGGCGCAGCAGCCGCGCGGCGGCGAAGACCACGAAGGCCACGTCGACGATGGCCCGGGGGCTGAGCGCGGTCACCGCCGAGACCTGGCTTGCGGCCTGGGCGATGGCGGCCTTGGCCTGCCGGTCGAGGGGGGCGACGAGCTCGTGCTCGGCCAGCCCGATCCGGTCGTCCACGTCGAGGATGGCGTCGCCGAGGGCGGCCAGCCGTTGCCGGCCGGCGGCGAGCGCCGCCCGGTCCGCGTAGAAGCCCTGCAGCTCGCGCACCACGCCCTGCGCCGCGCTGTGGTCGCGCTCCCGCAGGGCGGCGATGGCCCGCTCGCGCAGGGCCTCGATCTTGCGCTCGCGCCAGACGCCGGCGACCTCCCGCGTCACGATGGCGAGCAAAGCCACCAGCGCCACCCCCAGCAGGGCGAGGGCGACCCAGCCGAGCCAGGGGGCGGAGGAGAACAGGTCGGCGATCAGCCGCTCGATCGAGAGGCCGATCCCGATCGAGACGAGGCCGCCGAGCGCCGCGAACAGGATCGACAGCCAGGGCGCCCGGCGTTTCACCGCCACGGGCACCGGCGTGCCGTCGGCGGCATCCACGATCTCGAAGGGCTCCTCGACGAGGCGCACGTCCGGGTTCGGCGGCGGGGCCGCCGTCTCCGCCTCGGGTGTGGCGGAGGGCGCGCCGGAGGGCATGCGGAAGGCGCGGGGGCGCGGGCCGGAGGACATGGATCAGGACCTTTCCGAAAGCCTCACGCCAGGCGGTCCCCGATCAGGAACTGCATGGCCCGGTCGAGCCGGATCTGCGGCAGGTGGCCGGGACGGCCGAGGGCGTCGGGCCTGACGAGGGGCGGGCGGAAGCGGGGGAAGCGCAGCGAGCCAGGCGACACCGCGCCGGACAGCACCGATTCGACATTCGCCGGCAATTCGCCCGGATAGATCGCCGCGTCGGTCTCGCCGTCGAAGACCTCGTCGCCGACCTGCTCTCCGGCCTCCGGGGTGCCGGAGACGGTGCGCAGGACCTCGTCGCCGTCATGCACCGTGGTCTCCCGGGTCGCCCGCACGGAGGCGAGCGCCACGGTGCCGACCCGGGCGCCGGCGGCCTCGGTGCGGCGCATGGCCCGGGCGACGAGCAGGCGCAGCAGGGCGTCGAGGCGGTCGTGGCTGGTCTGGTGCAGGTGGTCGGCCTTGGTCGCCGCGAACAGGATCTTCTCCGCCCGCGGCGCGAATAGCCGCGACAGGATCGTGTTCCGCCCGATCCGGAAGGACAGCAGCACCGCGTCGAGGGCCTCCTCCAGCTCGGCCAGCGCCGCCGGCCCGGCATCGACCGCGGAGAGCACGTCAACCAGCACGATCTGGCGGTCGACCCGCTGGAAATGGTCGCGGAAGAAGGGCACCACCACCTTGGCCTTGTAGGCCTCGAAGCGCCGCTCCATCAGCCCGGCCAGGCTGTCGGGCTTCAGGGTCTCCGGCAGGTGGTCGAGGGGGGCGAAGGTCAGCATCGGCGAGCCGGCGAGGTCGCCCGGCATCAGGAAGCGGCCCGGCGGCGTCGTCGCCACCGCCTCGGGGCCGTTGCGCAGGGCCGCGAGGTAGCCCTTGAAGCTGTCCGCCGCCCGCTCGGCCACAAGCTCGTCCAGCGGCGCATTCGCTTCGAGGCCCTTCAGCACGGCGAGCCAGGGGGCGGCCATCCCCGCCCGCCCCACCCGGCGGGTGCCGGCGATGGTGGCCCGCGACCAGCCGACATAGCTCTGCTCGATCAGGGCGAGGTCGAGCAGCCATTCGCCGGGATAATCCACCACGTCGAGCATCAGCGTGCCCGGCCCGGAGAACCAGCCGCCCTTGCGCTCGTACTCGATGGCGAGACGGAACTGGCTGATCCGGTCGGTGGAGCGCGGCCAGTGCCGGGCCTCGGTGAGGGCGGCGAAATGCTCCTCGAAGGGGAAGCGCGGCACGTCGTCGTCGGGCTGGGGCACCAGCCGGGCGCGGCGCAGCCGCCCCTCCTGCGCCGGGGCGAAGGCCGGCAGGGCATGGGTCTCGACGAGGTGGTGGATCAGCGCGGTGGTGAAGACCGTCTTGCCGGAGCGGGCGAGCCCGGTCACGCCGAGCCGCAGGGTCGGCTGGACCAGGAGATCGCTGGAGGCTTCGGCGAAGGCCTTGAGCGCGGAACCCGCTTGCGCGGCGTAGTCGGACAGGGGCGGCAAGGATCGGTATCGCGCTTCTCGTCGGGAGGCTGGGCATCAGGTGGCGCAGGCGGGGGGCTGCCGCAAGGCCTCGCTCGCAGCTAGGCTCACCGCGCCTCGGCCGAGGTCGAGCGCGCGGTGAGCCGGGCGATCGCCGCGGCGACGAGGGCGGGCGCCGCGCGCAGGGTGCCGAGCTCGACCGCGGACATGGCCAGCATCACCGGGGCGAGCCGCTCCGTCGGCGTGCCGTCCGCCTCGAACAGGCGCAGGTCGTCCTCGGGCTTCAGCCCCACGCTCGACGCGATGCGGGCGGCGTAGTTGCGGATGCGGGTCTCGTCATTGGCGCAGAACGGGGTGGGCAGGCGCAAGTCGAGCAGGCTGCCGCTCGGCAGGCCCGCGGCGATGGAGGGGAGCACGGCGGCCTCCGCGACGAGGCGGTCGGGGGCGAGCAGGGCGGCGGGGTCGGCTGCGCCGCTCGGCCGGGCGGCGGCAAGCGGCTTCGGGGCGGGCGCGGCGACCGGCTTGTCGGCCGGCTTGGCCTTCGGCGCGGCGGCGATCCCGGTGGCGATGTCGGCGACGGGCTTGAGCGGCGGCAGGGCCGCGGCGACCCGCCCGGGCCTGCCGCCGGGATGGCCCGCGAGCTGCGCCCGGGCCGACCACGGCTGGACCCGCAATCCCCCGCCAACAGATGGCCGCACGGCCGCGACACGCCGCGGCGCGCCGCCGCGCAGGTGCCGGGCGAGATAGCGGGCGCGGAGTGTCCGACCGATCCCCTTCGGCGCGAGGGCGCCGGAGACCGGCTGCGCGGGGAGGCTCGCGGCCGTCACGGCCGCCGGGGATGCGGCGCATTCGGCAGGGGCCCAGCGCCGCACGATGGCGAGCGCGCTGCGCCGTCCGAAGGCGCGATAGTAGCGGCGCAGGAGCTGGGCGGCGGCATCGGCCCCCTCGGCGGCACCTGCGAAGGCGGTGTGGTTTTCCGAATCGCCCCCGATCTCGCCGGTCCAGCCGGCCCGCTTGATGCACCAGTAATTGTTGAGCTTCACGCAGCGGGCGACGAAGCCCGGATCCTCGGCCGCGTGGCGCACCACGAAGGCGAGGCTCGCCGGCAGGAGCGACTCCCCCGCCTCCGACCGCCAGTTGGAGACTGCCCGGGCCACGGCGCTGAAAGCCGGCGGCTCGGGCGCGGGGGCGGACCGTTCCAGCTGGGGTGCCGGCAGGGCGGCGATCTGCACCCGCGCGGCCGCGAGCCCGGCCTCGGCCCGGGGCAGCAGGGTCGTGACGGCGAGCAGCGCTTCGAGGAGCAAGGTCCGGCCCCGGTTGTTCGGTGAGGAACGGCGCCGGGGCGGATTCGGTTCAGGCCTCCTCCTCCGCGAGGGTCCGCGGAAGGATCAGCCGCACGAGCCGGCCGGTGCCCGGCGCCACCGCTTCCCAGCTTTCCGCCTCGGGGAAGTCGATCACCGCCACGGCGGCGGTGGGCAGGTTGTCCCGCAGGGTAGCAAGCGCCTCCGGCTCGCCGGTGCCGGCGAGCGACAGGCCGAGCTTCTGGAAGCCGGGATTGTGGCCGATCATCATCAGGCTCCCGGCCCTGTCCGGCGCGGAGTGGATTGCCGCCAGCAGTCGGGACGCGGCGGCCTCGTAGATCGAGGGCACGGTTTCCGCCTCGAGACTCCCCAGGTGTTCCCGCACCAGGGCCCAGGTTTCCTGCGTGCGCCGCGCGGGCGAAACGAAGACATGGGCCGGCACGAGGCCGTCGGCGGCGAGCACCGCGCCGATGCGCGGGCCGTCCCTGCGACCCCGGGCGTCCAGGGGCCTGTCGAGATCGGCCACGCCGGGGGGATGATCGGACTTGGCGTGGCGCAGGAGGATGAGGCGGCGCATGGCTTCAGGCAAATCCGACGATCGCGTGGGGCATGTAGGGCGCTTCCAGCGCGGCGATCTCCTCCGGCGTCAGGACGAGATCGAGGGCGGCGACGGCATCGTCGAGATGCTCCGGCTTCGAGGCGCCGATGATCGGCGCGGCCACGCCTGGCCGCGACAGCACCCAGGCGAGCGCCACCTGCGCCCGCTTCACGCCCCGCGCCTCAGCGATGGCGGCGACCGCCTCGATCACCTTGCCGTCGGCTTCCGCGGTCCGGTCGTAGAGGCCCTTACCGACCTCGTCGGTCTTCTGCCGGTCGCTGACGGCCTGCGCGTCGCGGGTCAGGCGGCCGCGGGCGAGCGGGCTCCAGGGCAGCAGCGCGATGCCCTGGTCGGCGCAAAGCGGCATCATCTCCCGCTCCTCCTCCCGGTACAGGAGGTTGAGGTGATTCTGCATGGTGGCGAACCGGGTCCAGCCGTGCAGGTCCGCGGTGAAGAGGGCCTTGGCGAATTGCCAGGCGAACATTGAGGAGGCGCCGATATAGCGCGCCTTGCCGGCCTTCACGACGTCGTGCAGCGCCTCCAGCGTCACCTCGATCGGCGTGTCGTAGTCCCAGCGGTGGATCTGGTAGAGGTCGACATAATCCGTGCCGAGTCGCTTCAACGAGGCGTCGATCGAAGAGAAGATCGCCTTGCGCGAGAGACCGCCGGCATTCGGCTGGCTCTTGAGCGGGAAATAGACCTTGGTCGCGAGCACGATGGCGTCGCGGTCGGCATAGTCCTTCAGAGCCCGGCCGACGATCTCCTCGGAGGTCCCGTCCGAGTAGTAATTGGCCGTGTCGAAGAAGTTGATGCCCAGCTCGAGGGCCTTCTTGATGAAGGGCCGGCTCTGCGCCTCGTCCAGCGTCCAGGGATGGGGCCCGCGCTCGGGCACGCCGTAGGTCATGCAGCCGAGGCAGAGGGGCGAGACGTCGAGGCCGGTGCGGCCGAGCTTTTTCGTCTTCATGACATGCGGTTCCTGTCCATGCCGGCTCCTCTGCCGAAGCGACCCATGGTGCGCTCCTTGAGCGGCCAGTCCGACATCCTGATGTCCCTCGGCGGGTGGCCTGTCATGTGCGCAAGATCACTTGCACGGGGCGTGCGCCTCCGCTGTCTGCGCGGCCCGGCCATTCCGCAGATGCAAGGAGGCGAGAGCCGTGCCGCATGATCCCCGCTTCGGCCCCGATCCCGACGCCCTGCATCCGATGCCGGGCCATCCGAGGGTGACCTTCGTCAAGAACCTGCTCCTGCCGGAGAACGTCTCGGTCGGCGCCTACACCTACTACGACGATCCCGAAGGCCCAGGCGCCTTCCTCGACAGCATCCTCTATCACTTTCCCTTCATCGGCGACCGCCTGCGCATCGGGCGGTTCTGCGCCATCGCTGCAGGCACGCGCTTCGCCATGAACGGCGGCAACCACCGGATGGCGGGTCCCTCCACCTATCCCTTTGCGATCTTCGGCGGCGGCTGGCGCGGGCGCTTTCCCGAGGAGCTCGATTTCCCGAAACGGGGCGACACGGTGATCGGCAACGACGTCTGGTTCGGGCTGGACAGCACGATCCTGCCCGGCGTGACGATCGGCGACGGGGCCGTGGTCGGCGCCCTCTCGGTGGTGACGCGCCCGGTGCCGCCCTACGCGGTCGTCGCCGGCAACCCGGCCCGGATCCTGCGCCGGCGCCTGAGCGAAGCGGACGCCGCCCGCATGCAGCGGATCGCCTGGTGGGATTGGGATGCGGAACGGATCACGCGCCACCTGCCGCTGATCAGCGGGGGTGACGTCGACGGGCTGGAGGCGGTGACAGCCTGACGCCTCAGCCGCCGCGCCCCTCCCGCCGCATCATGAAGGCCAGCTTCTCGAACAGGCTCACGTCCTGCTCGTTCTTGAGGAGCGCGCCGTGCAGCGGCGGGATGAGCTTGCGCTCGTTGGTCTCGCGCAGGGTCTCCGGCGCCACGTCCTCGGAGACGAGGAGCTTGAGCCAGTCGAGAAGCTCCGAGGTCGAGGGCTTCTTCTTGAGGCCGGGCACTTCGCGGGTGGCGAGGAAGACGCGCAGGGCCTCCTCCACCAAGCGTTGCTTGATGCCCGGGTAATGCACCTCGACGATGCGCTTCAGCGTCTCCCCGTCCGGGAAGGCGATGTAGTGGAAGAAGCAGCGGCGCAGGAAGGCGTCCGGCAGTTCCTTCTCGTTGTTCGAGGTGATGATCACCACCGGGCGGTTCTCCGCCCGCACGGTCTGCCCGGTCTCGTAGACGTGGAACTCCATCCGGTCGAGCTCGGTCAGGAGGTCGTTGGGGAACTCGATATCGGCCTTGTCGATCTCGTCGATGAGCAGGACCGGGCGCACCGGTGCCGCGAAGGCCTCCCAGAGTTTGCCGCGCCGGATGTAGTGCGCGATCTCCGAGACGCGCGGATCGCCGAGCTGGGAATCGCGCAGGCGCGAGACCGCGTCGTACTCGTAGAGTCCCTGCTGCGCCTTGGTGGTCGACTTGACGTTCCAGGTGAGCAGGGGCGCGCCGAGTCCCTTGGCGATCTCTTCCGCCAGCACCGTCTTGCCGGTGCCGGGCTCGCCCTTCACCAGAAGCGGGCGCTGCAGCACGATCGCCGCGTTGACCGCCGCGGTCAGATCGGGCGTGGCGACGTAGGTCTCGGTTCCGGAAAAGCGCATGGGGGCTCGCATCGGAGAGGGAGAGGTCCTGAACTAGCCCGCCCCCTCCCCCGCGGCAACGCGCGGCTCGTCCGGCGGGGCTTTCCGATCCGCGCTCGTCAATCTGGCGCGGGTGCGAGCCTGACCTGGCCGCGTGCCGTTCTACAGCGTCTTCCCGTCGTGCCAGACGCAGTTGCGCGCCAGGATCTCCAGGTTCACGTCCGATTTCTGCGGTTGCGGCAGGGTCTTGCCGTCCATGGCGAGGTCGATCTTGATCTCGACCTGCCCCTTCGGCTCGTTCGAGCGACGGGAGAAGTAGCAATATTGCTGGAAGGGCTTGTCCTCGTTGGCCTTGAAGTTCCAGCCGGAGACGATCTGCCCGTCGAGATAGGGCACCTGCTTGAACACGGTGAAGGTGGTGTTCACCGGCGCCTTCGAGGCGGCGGTCGCCTCCTCGTTCAGCTGGGCCTTGGTCGGGGTCGGCACGCTGCTCGACGGCTTGGGCAGCCCCTCGAGCTTCAGGGTGTTGTCGGTGAGCGTCACCTCGCCCTTGGTCTTCAGCGTCACGTCGGAGAGGGCGGCCTGCATCGCCGCGGCGATCTTCTCCGCCGCGGAATCGAACTGGTTCATGTAGGCGTAGCCGTAGGAGGCGGCGCCGAGGCCGATGCCGGCGAGCGCCGCGAAGGCGCCCGCGCCCAGGGCCCGGAACAGGAAGGCGCGGGCGGCGATGATGCGCGCCTCCGCCCGAAGGCGGCCGTTGACGTTCTGTGCGAGCACGATGTTCTCGTGCGTGCCGGGCGTGTGGAGGCTCATTGGGGCGCGCTCACGGTCTCAGCGTCTCACGGTCTCATGCCCCGGCGCTCGCCGGGGCGGCGCCGGGAATGTTCGACTGGGCCGGTGGCCCCTGCCGCCGGTCGAGGGGGATCACGGCGCCGGAGGCGGCCTCTCGGTGGCTGTCCTCCCGCGGTCTCGCCGGAGCGAGGCCCAGATCCTGCCGCAGGGATTCGGTCAGGGAGGCGATCAGGTGCGGCGCGGCCTCCGGGTCGACCACCGCGCCGAGGTCGTCTTCGTCCATGAACGTCTTGCGCACCGAGACCGCCGAAAGCGCCAGGATGGTGGAGGCGAAGGCGGCGCAGAGCGCGGGCACGAACACGAAGATGCGCAGGAAGGCGTGGACCTGGCTGTCGGTCACGTCGATCGGATCGACGCCGTAGACCATGGCGGTGAAGGAGTGGAGCTGCGAGCGGTTGACCGCGTTGCGGTAGGCCTGCTCGGCATCGGCTACCTTGCGGTCGGCGGCGCCGCGGTCGAGCTGGGCGCGGGCCTTGCGGGCCTCTTCCAGATCCTTGGTCACGCCGGCCCGGTCGCTGCCGGCCTTGGCCACCGCCGCGTTGAGGGTCGCGGTGCGCGGATCGGTGACGCATTTCAGGTTCGAGTAGCGCATGCCCCGGCTGTTGGTGCCGTAGACGCGCTCGCAGCGCTGGGCCGGCAGGCCGGCGAGCTGGGCGGCGTTCTCGCCGGCCCGCTTCTCGATCTGCTCCAGCTCGGCGGTGTATTGCTCGACGCGGGCATTGGCGGCGGCGATGCGGGTGTCGAGGCTGTCGCGGTCGGCCTGGGCGTCCTTCAGGGCGGTCTTGGCCTTGGCCGCTTCCATCAGGCGGGGATGGAACATCATTTCGCCGAGCTGGGAAACGGACTTGGTGGTCACGCCCGCGGCGAACACGATGCCGATGATGGCGAGCCCCTTCACGAACCAGGAGCGCTGGGTGCGCGCCAGGATGCCGAGGGGCACGCGGCAGAGCTCCACCGCCGCGTAGACCAGGGGCGCCAGCAGCATGAAGTAGAAGCTGCGGTCGTCCCCGTCGCTGTAATAGCCCGCGAACAGCCAGGCGCCGGCGAGCGAGGCCCCGATCACCATGAACTCGACGAGATAGGCGATCGCAACATAGCCCCACTTGATGCGGTAGCCGCGCTCGACGTCGCGCTGGTGTTTCCAGCGATGCTGGTCGAGCGCCCATTCGCGCGCCTCGCGCTGGACGTCCCGGTTGGGGGGCACTTTCCGCATGGATCACTCGGGGCTTCGGCCGCGGGCGGCGCGTCTTAACACTTCCGTAAGGTCTGCCCTTATGCGGGTATTGTGCCGAAGTTGTGCCGTCGAGCGCTTCGCGGACACGAGGCGGTGGACGGCGACATTTCCCGCACAGGATGCGTCCACCTCGTGCGGCAGGACACATCGCGGCGCCGGCCTCGGATGAAGCGCGGCCTTAGCGATGGAAATTTCCCCATGGCTGGCGGAAGACGCGGAAATTCGGTTGCCGTGCCGCGGGTTGGCTCGCCATGATGGGGCGGGCCTTGGCGTGCCCGGCCCCGACCATCCGGAAGGCGACACCCGCAGGCGATGACCGAAACACCCGTGGCCGGCGCGCAGGTCGCAGCCGAAGCCGGCGCCCATCTCGGCTCCTACAGGGAAGCGATCATCTTCCTGGTGACCGCGGGCGTGATCGTGCCGCTGTTCCACCGCCTGCGGATCAGCCCCGTCCTCGGCTTCATCGGGGCGGGCGCCCTGCTCGGGCCCTTCGGCCTCGGCAAGCTCGCCCTCGGCCATCCCTGGCTGTCGCACTTCACCATCGGCAACCGGGCGGAGATTTCGCATCTCGCTGAGTTCGGCGTGATCTTCCTGATGTTCATGATCGGGATCGAGCTGTCCTGGGAGCGCCTGCGCATGATGCGCCGGCTCGTCTTCGGCTTCGGCGCGATCCAGGTCGGCGTCTCGGCGGTCCTGCTTGGCCTCCTGCTCGCCCTGCTCGGCAGCCCGCTCGCCGGGGCGATCATCGTCGGCATCGCCCTCGCGCTCTCCTCGACGGCGGTGGTGCTGCCGGTGCTGGCCGAGCAGCGCCGGCTCAACACTCCCGCCGGCCGCACCAGCTTCGCGGTGCTGCTGTTCCAAGACCTCGCGGTCGCCCCCGTGCTGTTCGCCATCGCGGTGCTCGGCAACAATGGGGGCGGCAATGTCGGGGCGGCCATGGCGCTCGCCCTGCTCCAGGCGATCGTCGCCCTCGGCGTGATCGTGGTGGGGGGGCGCCTGGCGCTGCGCCCGCTGTTCCAGCTCGTGGCGCGCACCAAGAGCCCCGAATTGTTCATGGCGGCCTGCCTGCTCGTCATCGTCGGCACGGCGCTGACCGCGGCCGCGAGCGGCATGTCGATGACGCTCGGCGCCTTCGTCGCCGGCCTGCTGCTCGCCGAGACCGAGTATCGCCGGGCGATCGAGGCGACGATCGACCCGTTCAAGGGCTTGCTGCTGGGTGTGTTCTTCGTGTCGGTGGGCATGAATCTCGATCCCGCCCAACTCCTCGCCGCCCCGGGTGCCATTCTCGGGCTGTCGCTCGCGCTCCTCGTCATCAAGGGCGGGGTGATCGTGCTCGCCGCCCCGCTGATGGGCATTGCCCGGCCGGTGGCTCTGGAGGCCGCGCTCCTGCTCGGGCCGGGAGGCGAATTCGCCTTCGTGCTCATCGGCGGCGCCATGGTCGGGGGCCTCGTGCCGGAGAATGTCGGCCAGGCCGCCCTGATCGTCACGACGGTCAGCATGATCGCGATCCCCGCGCTCGCCGCGGCGGGCCGGCGGATCGGCAAGCGCGTCTCGAAGGAGCAGCTCGGCCGCGCCCGGGCCGAGCCGCCGCCGGACAAGCAGCAGAACCGGGTGATCGTGGCGGGCTATGGCCGCGTCGGCCGCCTCGTCGGCGACATGCTGAAGCGCCACGACATCCCCTACATCGCCGTCGATGCCGACCCGGCCCGGGTCTCGGAGCACCGGCGCCTCGGCAATCCGGTCTATTTCGGGGATTCCGCCAATCCGGAGATGCTGCGCCGCTGCGACATCGCCACCGCCCGCGCCCTCGTGGTGACCCTCGACAACGCCTATGCCGTCGAGGCCGTGGTGCAGGCGGCCCGCGCCGAGCGGCCGGACCTCACCATCGTCGCCCGGGCCCGCGACGCCAAGCACGCGACCCAGCTCTACGAGATGGGGGTCGACGACGCGGTGCCGGAGACGATCGAGGCTTCGCTCCAGCTCTCGGAGGCGGTGCTGGTCGATGTCGGCGTGCCGATGGGTCTCGTCATCGCCTCGATCCACGAGCGGCGCGACGAGTTCCGCTCGATGCTCAAGCGCAAGGAATCCGAGTCGCGGCCGGTGTTCCGGGCACGGCGCACCGTCGGCAAGACGCTGGAGCCGCGGGAGGCGAAGGCGGAGACGCCGACCGAGGCGGCTTGAGGCGGTCTCAGTCCCGCCGGTAGGAGGGACCGAAGGACGGCTCCAGCTGCTCGAAGCTCGGCGGCTCGGAATCCGGGGCGCCGGTGCGGCGGGCCTCGCGCAGGCGCTTGGCGGCGGCCGCCCCCGGCTTGCCGCGGGACGCGACGCTCGACGGCACGGTCGCCGGCTCGGGCAGCGCCTCGTTCAGGCTGCAGCGATAGACCACCTCGTCGGCGGGCCCGAGGGCGGCGTGGAGCGGCACGGCCACGGTGTCGCCGGAGAAGCGCCACTTACGGGTGCCCTTGTCCCAGTAGAGCCAGACATTGGTGTCGTGGCCGCGTACGGCGAAGACGGCCGCCTTCTTTGAGAGGGCGTGCACGGTCCGCGGCTCGTACATGCCCTTGCGGCGGTAGGCCGCCTGCATCTCCTCGGATTGCCGCTCGATCAGCGTGTTATGCACGATCTGAATCGTCGCGCCCGGCGTCCGGAGAAACCGTTTGAAGTCGCTGAGCGAGCGCAAGTTGACGTCCATCGGCCGATTCCGATCGATAAATCTCGGCAGGCGCTATCCTTGTGAAACCGCCCGTTTGAAAACTTGATGACGCCCCCTCTTACTGTGCAAAGACTCAGGCCTGGGATATCCACCGGATTCGTGAGCTTTCCACAGGGCGTTACCGCATTGCGGCAGGCGGTTGAGGAATCGTGAACGAAGTTCACGCAACCGCTCACGTTTTGTTCCGAATCGTCTCACCATCTCAGCCTTGACCCGGACGCCCCGCTCGGGCGTTGTCCGGCCATGCTGCTGCAGTTCTTCACGGCCCTGCGCGAGGCCCGGGTGCCCGTCACCCTGCGCGAATACCTGGCGCTGCTGGAGGGCCTTGAGCGCGACCTGCCGGCCAAGCGCGTCGAGGAGTTCTATTTCCTCGCCCGGGCCGTGCTGGTGAAGGACGAGCGCAATCTCGACCGGTTCGACCGGGTCTTCGGCAGCGTCTTCAAGGGACTCGAGACCGTCGGCGAGGCGATGGAGCCGGCGGCGATCCCCGAGGAATGGCTGCGCCGGCTCGCGGAGAAATACCTCACCGAGGCGGAGAAGGCGGAGCTGAAGGCGCTGGGCTGGGACAAGCTGTTCGAGACCCTGAAGCAGCGCCTCGCCGAGCAGAAGGAGCGCCATCAGGGCGGCTCGAAATGGATCGGCACCGGTGGCACCTCCCCCTTCGGCGCCTACGGCTACAACCCCGAGGGCATCCGCATCGGCCAGGACGGCAACCGCAACTTCCGGGCGGTGAAGGTCTGGGACCGGCGCGAATTCAAGGACCTCGACGACACGGTGGAACTCGGGACGCGCAACATGCGCGTCGCGCTCCGCCGCCTGCGCCGCTTCGCCCGCACGGGCGCGGCCGAGGAACTCGACCTCGACGGCACCATCCGCGAGACCGCGCGGCAGGGCTATCTCGACGTGAAGCTGCGGCCGGAGCGGCGCAACGCCGTGAAGGTGCTGCTCTTCCTCGATGTCGGCGGCTCGATGGACTGGCATATCGAGCAGGCCGAGGAGCTGTTCTCCGCCGCCCGCAGCGAGTTCAAGCATTTCGCCCATTTCTACTTCCACAACTGCCCCTACGAGGCCGTGTGGACGCAGAACCGGCGCCGACACGATGAGGCGACGCCGCTCCTCGACGTGATCCGCACCTATCCGCCGGATTACCGGGTGGTGTTCGTGGGGGACGCTTCGATGAGCCCCTACGAGATCATGATGCCGGGCGGCTCGGTCGAGCATTGGAATGAGGAGGCGGGCGAGGTCTGGCTCGCCCGCCTCCTCGATCATTTCCCGAAGGCCGCCTGGCTGAACCCGGTGCCTGAGGCGCACTGGGGCTACACCCAGTCCATCGGCATGGTGCAGCGCATCCTCGGCGGCCGGATGTTTCCCCTGACCCTGGAGGGACTCGACCGGGCGATGCGCGCCCTGGTGCGCTGATCGGCCGGATCAGCCCTGGCGGGCGGGCGTCGTCACCGTGAGGCCGTCGAGGGCGTCGGTCACCCGGATCTGGCAGGACAGGCGAGAATTGGCGCGCACGTCCGTGGCGAAGTCGAGCATGTCTTGCTCCATCGGCTCGGCCGGCCCGACCGCCTCGGTCCAGGCCTCGTCGACATAGACGTGGCAGGTGGCGCAGGCGCAGGCGCCGCCGCATTCGGCGTCGATGCCGGGGACGTTGTTGCGCAAGGCTGTCTCCATCACGGTCGAACCGACCGCGCCGTCGACCGTCCGGGCCGTTCCGGCGCTGTCGACGAAGGTGATCTTGGGCATGCCCTGCTCCGGCTCCTGTTCGTGCGTGCCACACGCGCCGCACGGACCTTGCCTTGGCGGGGCGGGGCGCGGATTGCAAGCGCGATTGCGCGCCGCAGCGCGGTTCCGCCGCGGATGGTCGGATCGGCCGCAGGCGTCGGCCCCTCAGCCCGGAGGGCGCCAGGGATTTCGCCACGGCCTTCGGCGCCCGCTCCTGATCAACGCCGCGGCGACGGGTCACCGATTTCGGCGAGGGTGGCGTCCACCGCCTCGGTCAGGCGCGCGATCGTTTCCGGCGCCGCCTCCCCGCCCGTCCGCAGGCGGGCTTCGAGGGCGCTGGCGAGCGCCGCGACCCGCGTGGCGCCGACCCCGAGGGCCGAGCCCTTGAGGGTATGGGCGAGGTCGGCCCGCTCCGGCCCCGGCCTGTCCGCGTCGCGCAGCGCCGGCATCAGGCTGGTGCATTGGTCCGAGAAGAGCCCGAGCAGCTCCGCAGCGAGAGCAGTATCCCCGAAGGTCTGGGCGTCGAGATGGGCGCGGTCGATCAGCGCGTCGGTCACGGCGGTCTGGGTTCCCTCAAAGCGGCCGGGGGCTCCGGAGCGGGGGGCCCCGCCCGCAATCCACAGCTCTCGCGAGCGCCGTTGGCAAGCGTTTAAGCCTTGCGGCACCATACGATAGCGCGGTCCGCCTCCCCCGGCGGCCATCTTGGTAACCATTCCGTTAAGGTTTTTTGGGCGCTTCGGCCGGCTCGGGTATCCGCAGTTCGCCCGGAGGGCTAGAGTTCCTTGGTAAACGGGTAAATCCGTCTCTTCTGCGGGGGTGCCGCGCCCCCGGTGAGGCGGCTTGCGTAACCTTGCGTAACGAGGCGGTGCATGGCCACGGAAAAGAAGCTGAAAGATCCGGCCGAGGCCGCCCTCTCCGCGATCGAACAGGCTTTGAATCTGGACCTTCCGACTCCGGGCGAGACGCAGGCCCGGGTCGAGCCCCGGCTCCCCGATGTCGGCGACGGCGATCCCCTCACCGAGCCGGCGGGCCGCAAGGCGCCCCCCGCCCTCGATCTCGACGCCGCCCCGGCCGAGGCGCGGCCCGAGCGCGGCCGCAACCGCCGCGAGGGCGGCCTGTTGCCGCCCGACCGCTCCCTCGTGGCCAACGACGACCGCCAGAATATCGGTCTGCTGCAGCAGACCCTGCGGGTGCGTCCCTCGCGCAAGCCCTACGTCTTCGCCGGCATCGCCTCGTTCCTCTGGCTGAACGGCCTGATCGCGCTGGCCTGGGTGCAGTCCGGGGGCGACCTCAAGGGCTTTGTGCTGGGCCTGACCGCCCTGCAGGCGGCGGTGGCCGCCGCGGCCCTCGCCGGGCCGATCGTGCTCTTCCTCATCACCGCGATGCTGGCCGTGCGCGCCCAGGAGATGCGACTCGTCGCCCGCGCCGTGGGCGAGGTTGCGATCCGGCTCGCGGAGCCGGAGAGCTTCTCGACGGATGCCGTCCTCACCATGTCGCAGACCGTGCGCCGCGAGGTGGCCGCGGTCGGCGACGGCGTGGAGCGGGCGCTGGCCCGGGCCGGCGAGCTGGAGACGCTCGTGCGCGGCGAGATCGCCACGCTGGAGCGCGCCTATTCCGACAACGAGATCCGCATCCGCTCCCTGGTCGACGAGCTGATCGCGCAGCGCGAATCCATCGTCGCCAATGCCGACCGGGTGCGCGGCGCCATCGCCGGCTCGCACGAGAACCTGAGCCAGGAGCTCGACGGGGCGGCCGAGCGGATCGTCGCCGCCATCACCAGCGCGGGCGAGCGGGTCACCGGCAGCCTCGACGCCCGCGGCGCCGAGATCACCGCGGCCCTGTCCGAGCGGGGCGATGCCATCACCGCCACCCTGGGCGCGCGCGGCGAGCAGATCACTGCTGCGCTGGGCGAGGCCGGCGAGCGGGTGGTCGGGCTCGTCTCCGAGCGGGGCGACGACCTCGTCCAGCGCCTCACCGTCACCAGCGACGGCGTGCGCCAGAGCCTCGTCGAGGTCGGCGACGGCCTGACCCGCACCCTGCAGGAGCGCGCCTCCGAGGTCGCCCGCTCCTTCGAACTGTCGAGCGGCAGCGTCGGCGCGCGTCTGTCCGACAGCGCCGGGACCCTGGCCCGCACCCTCACCGAGACCGGCGAGGGCGTGGTCGAGGCTCTCAGCCGCCAGAGCGAGAGTGTGCGCGGCACCTTCGAGACCTCGGCCCGGGATCTCGAGGCCCTGTTCCTGTCCCGCGGCGGCGAGCTGACCGACCGCTTCTCCGCCACCGGCCATGCCCTGGCCGAGCGCTTCTCCGCCACCGGGGCGGAGATCACGGCGCGCTTCGCCGAGACGGGCGACGCCCTGCGCATTCAGTTCGAGGGCACGGGCTTCGCCATCTCCGAGGGCATCGCCGCCCGCAGCGCGGCCCTCCGCGCGGAGATCGAGACCGCCGGCAGCGACCTGTCCGAGCTGATCCAGGCCCGCGGCCGCGCGACCGAGGCCGCCCTCAGCGCCGCAGCCACGGGCGCGGCCGAGGCCTTCGTGCAGCGGGCGAACGCCCTGCGCGACGATATCCTCGCGTCCGCTGACCGCGTCACCCAGACGGTGGACGGGCGCGGCGCCGAGCTGACCGGCCGGATCGAGGCGGCGGCGAACCGCCTGCACGACACCATCACCGTCCAGGGGGCCGAGCTCGGCACCAACCTGGAAGCGGCGGGCGAGCGCGTGGCGCGGCTCGTCACCACCCGCGCGGATGCCGCCGCCTCCGGCATCGAGCAGGCGCTGGACCTGCTCGGCTCCACCTTCGAGCGCAACACCGCGAGCGCGGTCGAGGCGGTGCGCAGCGCCGTGCAGACCCTGGCCGGCGAGCTCGGCGCCCGCAGCGCCGAGGCCAGCGCCGTCCTCCGGCGCGAGGTCGAGGAGACCACCATTGCCGTGGGCGCCAGCACGGCGGAGGCCGCTCAGGCCCTGCGCCGCTCGGCGGCGAGCGCCACGGGCGAATTGGAGGCGCGCAGCCTGGAGGCCGTGGAGGCCTTCGAGCGTCGCCTGACGGAGACCGCCGAGGCTTTGGCCGCGCGCACCGCCGAGGCGGCTGACCGCCTGCAGCAGGCCTCCGCCGGCATGGGCGAGGCGGCGCAGCGGCGCACGGCCGAGATCGTCGCCACCTTCACCGGCCTCTCCGAGGCGGTTGCCCGCGCGGCGGATCAGGCCGGGGGCGGCGTCGAGGCCCGCACCCGTGCCCTGATCGAGCAGTATCGCGAGGCCGCCCAGGCCTCCGAGGCCGCCGCCGCCGCCCGCGGCGCCGAGATCGGCACCCGCTTCACCGAACTGTCCCAGGCGCTGGGGATGGCCGCCGAGGAGGCCCTCGGCACCCTGCAGGCGCGCACCGGCGAGATCCTGGCCCAGTTCCGCGGCAGCACCGAGGGCCTGACCGGCGATGTCGGCCAGCGCACCGAGGCGGCCCTGGAGAACCTGCGCGGCACGATCCGCCAGATGGCGGAGGAGCTCGCCGCCCGTGCCGAGGAGGCGAGCGGCGCGGTCGCCCGTGCGGCCCAGGGGGCCAGTGGCGACCTCACCGCGCGCATCGGCGAGGTCGAGAGCGCCTTCGGCACCCATGGCCTGACGCTGACGGCCATGATCGCCTCTCAGGCCGACGAGGCCCAGACGAAGCTCGCCGGCACCGGCCGCGAGATCGTGCTCGCCATGGCGAGCCACGCGTCCCGCGTCAGCGATGCCCTCGGCCAGACGGGCGCGGCCTTCGCCGAGACGACCGAGCACCGGGCCAAGGCGATCGACGACGTGCTCACCAACCGCCTCGCCGCCCTGCAGGAAACCATCGCCCGCGGCGACATCCTCGCCGACCGGATCGCCGTGGGCACTCAGGCCTTCGGCGAATCCGTGACCGGTCGCCTGGAGGAGATGGACCGCGTCATTTCCGAGCGCGGCAAGACCCTCGCCGAGACCATCGCCGAGCGGGCCCGCGAGGCCCGCGCGGTGGTCGAAACCCATCTCGGCACCCTCGAGGAGCGTTCGAAGAACCGGTCTGCCGAGATCGGCGAGATCTTCCACCGGCATGCCTCCGAGATCGAGGCGCAGATCGAGGCCCGCGCCGCCGCCCTGAACGAGATGCTGGCCGCGCGCTCCGGCGAGATCGGCCGGGTGCTCGACGACGGCAGTCGTACGCTCTCCGCCGGCTTCGACGAGCGGGCCAAGACCCTGGCCGAGACGATCGCCGAGCGCGGCCGCCTGCTCGGCGAGGCCATCGCCGCCCGTGCCGCCGAGATCGGGGCGCAGATCGAGGCGCGCAGCCACGATCTCGCCGGTCGCCTGGATGCGGGCGCGCAGCGCTTCGACAACGGCGTCCTCGCCCGCCTTGAGGCGGCCAGTGCCGCCCTCGACGAGCGCAGCCGCGCCCTCGACGAGACGTTCGCGGCGCGGGCCGGCGAGACGGTGCATCTGATCGAGACGCGGACCCGCGCCCTCGATGCCGAGCTCTCCCGCCAGGTTCAGGCGCTGGTGGCCCTGATCGAGGCCCGCGGCGGAAGCGCCCAGGAGGTGCTGGCCGCCCAGACGGACAGCCTCGTCAAGGTGTTCGACGAGCGCACGGGGGCCCTGTCCGGCCTGATCGAGGAGCGCGGCCGTGCCGTCTCCCTGGATCTGTCCGGCCGCATCACCGAGCTGGCGCAGGTGTTCGAGCGCGGCGGCCAGTCCCTCGGCAGCGAGTTCGACCGGCGTGGCGAGGGCCTGCTGTCGGCCCTGCGCACGCTCTCCGCGGAGATCGACCGCGCCCTCGGCGACGGGAGCGGACGCCTGCATGAGATCGTGGAGGGCCGCGCGAACGAGATCCGCGCCCTGCTCGAGAGCCATGCCGGCGCCTTCGACGAGAGCCTCGCCGGCCGGATCGAGCCGTTCCGCGCCGCCTTCGAGGACCGCACCCGCGACCTCGTCGCCAGCATCGAGGCCGGGCTCGGCCTCGCGGCCGGGGCGGTGGATGCCCGCACGCGCCGCCTCGAGGAACTGTTCGACGAGCGCCTGACGGCCCTGGGCAGCGTGGTCGAGGGACGCGGCACCGAGGTCAGCCGGGCTGTCGCGGACCGGGCGCAGGAGCTGCGCGGGTTGTTCGACGAGATCCTGGCCACGATGAACGGCCTCGTCGAGGACCGCTCCGAGGCCCTCACTCACCGCCTCGACGCACAGGCTCGGGCCCTCGCCCAGCTGTTCGACGAGCGGATGGCGAGCCTCGACGGCCTCGTCACGGAGCGCGGCGCCGCCTTCGCCAAGCTGATCGAGGCGCAGGGCACCAACCTGACCCAGGCCGTGGATTCCCGCAGCGAGGCCTTCACCACCCGCATCGACAGCCGCCTGCGCAGCTTCGCCTCCATCGTCGCCTCGCGGGCCGACGCCCTGGCGGAGGCTTTCGACGATCGCCAGGAGGCCTATACCGCCCTGGTGGATCAGCGCACCGCCGCCCTGATCGCGGCGATGGACGAGCGCGTGAACCGGCAGGCGGCTCTGACGGAGGCGCATTCCGAGGTGCTGCAGAAGCTGCTGGACGAGCGCAACGCCGCCATCGGCGCGCTGCTGGAAAGCCGCGGCGGCACGCTCTCCGAGGCCCTCGCCTCGGGCACGGAGTCGCTCACCCGGCTTCTCGACACGCATCGCTCGGATGTCGCCGGTCTGCTGGAGAGCCGCAGCACTGCCCTCACCACCGAGCTCGCGGGCCGCACCGACAGCCTCGCCGGCATGATCGATGCCCGCGGCACCCAGCTCGCCCAGCGCCTCACCCAGAGCGCCGAGCGGATCGCTCACGCGATCGAGGGGGGCACCGGATCTCTGGCCGAGATGATCGACGGTCGCGGGACGGCCCTCGTGGCGGCCTTCGGCCGACAGACCGAGCGCCTGCGCGAGACCGTCGACGGGCCTGCCGCGGCGCTGGTCGCGGCGCTGGCCGAGCGGGGCGAGGCGATCGAGCGGGCCTTCGCCGATCAGGGCACGCCCCTGGTCGAGACCCTGCGCCAGCGCACCGAGGAGCTGGTGGCCCGGACCGAGGCCTCCGCCAACGCCCTGCGCACGGCCATCGACGACGGGGCCGCGCGGACGCTCGCCGCCCTCGCCCGGGCGAATGACGGCCTGCGCGACGATCTCGGCGCGGTGCTGGCGCGGGTCGAGGCGGCCAATGCCGCGCTCACCGACCTCGTCGCCGGGACCGCCGGCAATCTCGGTGCGATCGAGAACGGATTGGCTGCCCGCATCGAGCAGATCCAGTCGGCCCTCGGCACCGTCGCGGCCGAGACCGAGCGCGCCAGCGCCGGGGTGCGGAGCGAGGTCGAGGCTCTGCGCCAGGCGGCCGAGGGGGCCCTCAAGGAAGCCAATGCCCTCTCGGCCTCCCTCGGCCGGAGCGGGCGCAGCCTCGGCGAGCAGGCCAAGGCGCATGCCGCCACCCTCACGGGCGCCGCGGGCTCGCTGGAGAGCATCGAGAGCCGCCTCGCCGCGTCCCTCGACGGTCGCCGCCAGGAGGTCGAGGCCGTGCTGGCCGGGCTGGAGCAGCGCTCCCGCAGCCTGGAGGCGGAGGCCGCCCGCTTCGGCGAGCGCATCGAGCAGACGCTGCGTGCCGCCGAAGCGCGGGCGAAGGAGGTCGGCGAGAGCATGACCCGGACCGCCCAGGCGGCCGGATCGAGCGTCACCGCCGAGTTCGACCGCCTGCGCAGCGGTGCCGACGCGGAGAGCGAGCGTGCCGTCGCGTCGGTGCGCACGGCGATCGAAGCCGCCGCGGCGCAGATGCGCGACGTGTTCGGCACCGCCTCGCAGAATCTCGGCGCCACCATCGCCCAGGTCGGCGCCATGGCCGCCCAGATCCGTCAGGAGCTGGAGGCGACCCGCGGCGAGCTGCAGCGCGGCGTGCTGGAGATCCCCCGCGAGACGCAGGATGCGGCCGGCGAGATGCGTCGCGTCGTCTCCGAACAGATCGAGGCGCTCAACCAGCTCTCGGCGCTGGTCTCGCGCTCGAACCGGGCCGTCGACGTCGCCCAGCCGGTCGAGCAGCGCCGGGTCGCCGAGGGGGGGCGGGCCGCGGCGCCCGCCCCTGCCCCGGCGGCGCTCGCTGCGGCTACGCCCGCTCCGGCGCAGAGCCGTCCTGCTTCGGCCCCGTCGGCGCCCCCGGCCGCGTCCGCCCGCCCGGCCGCCGCAGCCCAGGCGGCGGCGCGCCCCGCCCAGGGGGCGAAGTCCGGTCGCGACAATCGCGGCTGGCTCTCCGACCTGCTGACCCGCGCCTCGATCGACGAGGACGGCGAGGAGGCGGCTCCGGCTCAGGCGGCCCCCGCGCCGGCCAACCGCATCACCCTCGACGCGATCTCCACGGACATCGCCCGGATGATCGACCATCAGGCCGCGGTCGAGTTCTGGCAGCGCTACCGCCGGAACGATCCGAACCTGCTCGACGTGAAGCTCTATACGGGCCCCGGCCGGCAGACCTTCGTCGAGGTGGAGCGACGCTACCGGACCGATGCGGAGTTCGCCCGCACCGTCGACCGCTACGTGGGCGAGTTCGAGCGCCTGCTCGGCGAGGTGACCCGCAACGACACCGACACCCGCCGGGCCGACGCCTATCTCACCTCCGAGACAGGCAAGGTCTACACCCTGCTGGCCCATGCCAGCGGCCGGTTCGAGGGGATCTGATCCCTTAAGATCCTGGAGATCGGAAGGCCGGGACCCCGAACGGGTCCCGGCCTTTTTTGGGTCGATGCGGCCCCTCCCGCCTCGGGCAAGCGAGGCGTCGAAGAAGGGCTATGCCGGGACGCAGGAGAGCGCCTTCCTTCGCCCGGGCCGTCCCGCCCTGCGGGCTGCGGCGGCGCCCAGGATCCGGCGGAAGGTCGGGCATTCCATATGGCTCGGCGCGCCGCAGGCGGCCGCGTGGATCAGCCCGTCGCGCAGGGCCGTGAGTTTTCGGATGGTGTCGTCCAGTTCGCTCGCCTTGGCGGCGAGAAGCGCCCGGTCGATCCGAGGGCTTCCGTCCGGCGCGAACATCCGGGCGATCTCGTCGAGGGAGAAGCCGGCGGATCGGCCAAGGGCGATCAGGGCCACGCTCTGCAGGACCTGGGCCTCGAACAGGCGCCGAAGTCCGCGTCGGCCGACCGAGACGATGAGCCCCCTCTCTTCGTAGTAGCGCAGCGTCGAGGCGGGCACGCCGGAGCGGCGGGCGACCTCCGAAATGTCGAGCAGCATACTCCCTTGACCTCAAGTCGACTTGAAGTGGCACGGTGACGCTTCTTCGTTTCACGCGCAAACGGAAGGTAGCGATGACGACCACGCAACACGCTGTGGAAGAGGACCAGGCCGGCGTCTGGAACGGCCGCGCCGGCCATGCCTGGGTCCAGGCGCAGACCCTGCTCGACGACCTGTTCAGGCCCTTCGAGGATCTGCTCTGCGAGGCCGTCGCGGCCTCGCCCGACCGCCCGGTGCTGGATGTCGGCTGCGGGACCGGGAGCACCACGCGCGCTGCCGCGGGCGCCACGAGCCCGATGATCCCGGTCACCGGCATCGATCTGTCCGTGCCGATGATCGAGGCCGCCCGTGCCCTGTCCGCTTCGCTGGGCGAGAGGGTGCGGTTCGTCTGCGCCGATGCCGAGCGCTACGTCTTCGTGCCGAAGAGCTTCGGGACCGTCATCTCGCGCTTCGGAATCATGTTCTTCGCCGATCCCGTCCGCGCCTTCACCAATCTCAGGGCCGCCGCGCAGGAGGATGCGCGGCTGCGCGCCGTCTTCTGGCGGAGCGCGGAGCAGAATCCCTTCATGACGACGGCCGAGCGGGCGGCCGCCCCGCTCCTTCCCGAGCTTCCGCCGCGCCGGCCGGATGGGCCGGGCCAGTTCGCCTTCGCGGACGCGGACAGGGTGCGGTACATCCTGGGGGCGAGCGGATGGGGCGATGTCGTGATCCGACCCATCGACGTTCCCTGCACGATGCCCGAACGGGATCTCGCCGAGTACGTCACGCGCCTGGGCCCGCTCGGCCGGATCCTGCCGGATGTGGATGCGCCGCGCCGCGCGGAGATCGTGCGGCGGGTCCGGGCTGCCTTCGATCCGTACCTGCACGGGGAGGCGGTGCGCTTCGATGCGGCCTGCTGGCTGCTGGAAGCGCGGGCCACGCACGCCGCCGGCTCGATGGCCCCGATCGGTTGAACGTGCGGCCGGCTCAGATCAACCCCATCGCGGCGAGTTCCCGACGCAGCGATTCCGGCATCTCGGCGAGGTCGCCCGAGGTGCGGGCATCGAGGTCGGTGGGGGCGTCGCGCGGTTCCAGATAGCGCCAGCCCTGAAAGGGCCGGCAGGGCCGTGGCGAGACCGGCACCACATGGGGGTCGAGCACCAGCCGGCAGCGGCCGATCCCGTCGGTTCCGGTGAAGGGGTCGATCCGGGTGATGGCCTGCCGGCACAGCAGGGTGCCCTTGATCACCCAGTAGATCGAGCCCTTGCCGGCAATCGCGCCCGCCCGCTTGGGGATCATCCGGGTGGTGTGGAAGGGGGCCGGATCCTGCCCGCTGCGCAGGGCCTCCTCGCGATGGCGGACGATGCGCGCCTCCAGCTCCTCGATCGAGCCGGGGCCGACGCAGAGCTTGAGCAGATGGAGCGCCATCCCGCCCCTCTACATCAGGCGGGGGCCGCGCACGAGCCGTCCCGCCGGCGAGGGGACGTGCTCACGAGAACAGCGCGATCTTCTCCTCGATCGTCAGGCTGTCGAGATCGCCGAACACCGCGGAGAGATCGACTTCGCCCAGCTCGGCTTCGGCTTTGGTCTCGGCTTCCGCGGGGGCGGCCTCGACCTCCGCGTCGAAGGCCTCGACGTCGTCGGAGGGGACGACGAGTTCAGGCTCGGTGGCCGGCGGAGGCGTTTCGGGCTCGATCGCGAGGAGGACCGGCTCGTCCTCGAGCTCGGGGTCGCTCGCCGCGTCCGCCAACGCCGCTTCCGGGCTCTCCGGCATCTCGGCCGTTTCGACGGCGGCCTGTTCGACCCTGCCCTCCTCGGCGAGGTCCTCCTCCGGGACGAAGTCCTCGGTCACCAGCGCCAGGGCCGCGACCGGGGCCACCGGCGCGATCTCGGCCGCTTCCGGGACCTCCGGCAGGAAGACGAGATCGTCGGCGAGCGCGGAGGTTGCCGGAAGCGGCGCCTTGGGCGTGGGCGCCTCGGCATTCGGCTCCATGTCGATGAAGCGGTCGACGTCGCTCTGGCTGAGGTCGAAGGTCGTCGGCGTCGTCCGGCTCTCGTGCGCGGACGGGGCCGGCTCGATCGGCTCCCCCCAGATCGCGATCATCGAGGCGATGCGCTCTTCCAAGTAGCGCAGCGTATGGACGATGCGGCCGGTGCGCTGGGCGGTGAGGTCCTGGAAGGAGCAGGCCGTGTAGATCTGGGTGGCCCGGCGGTCGAGCTCGTCGCAGACGCCGGCATCGGCGCCGGTCTCGCGCAGGGTCCAGGCGGCCTCCTGCACGTTCTCGGCGGCGCCCAGGATGTCGGAGGTCGCCCGCTCGGTGTCGCGCACGATGGCGTCGAGGGCCTCGGAGGCCATGGTCAGCCGGCTCTGGTCCCGCTCCGGGGCGTTGAGGGCGGTGATCTCGACCTTGGTCCGGGCGATGGCGTCGGCCATGTCCATCAGGTCGCCGCGCAGGCGGCCGACGCCCTCCCCGGTCCGATCGCTGGTGACGGCGTTCTCCAGTCGGCCGATCGCGTTCAGCAGCAGATCGGTGTCGGCGTTGCGGTTGCGCCGGGCGAATTCCGACAGGAACCAGCGGCCCCGGGCGGTCTCGCGCACCGCGGCCTCGATCAGGTCGTACTCGGACGCGTCCAGCGGCGTCAGCGAACGGGAACTCGACATGAACACCACACGCTTCGGGCCCGTCGGCACGGGGCGCAGCGCCCGCACCGGCCGGCACGTTTCGAAGTTCCGCGCAGTTTGACACGGGGCCTTTAACGCAGGCTTACGACCGGCATCGCCGAGCCATTTCCGCGGAATTCCCCTTTCCGATGTCGCCGACGCCCGAGCCCGATCCCGTCCGGCTCACGCTGCTCTACACCTTCGTGTTCGTCGAGATCGGCATCGCCATGCCGTTCATGCCGGTCTGGCTGAACGCCCTGGGGCTCGATCCGCGGGTGATCGGCGCCCTGATCGCCCTGCCGATCGTGATCCGCATCGTGGCGACCGCGCCGCTGATGTCCCTGATCGACCGGGGCGTGCCCGCCCGCGCCCTCCTGATCGCGGGGAGCCTCGGTGGCGGCCTCACCTATGCGGCCATGCCGCTTGCGGCCGGGTTCGGCGGGGCGCCCCTCGCCGGGCTGGTGGCGCTGAACGCGCTCTGCGGCGCCTCGCTCGTGCCCTGCATCGACTACCTGACGCTCGCCGCGGTGCGCCGCTCCGCGCGGCTCGACTATGCCCGCATCCGCATGGGCGGCTCGGTCGGCTTCCTGGTGGCGAACCTCGCCGGCGGCGCCTTGCTCGGCCTGCTCGGCGAGCGTTTCGCCGTGCCGCTCCTTCTCACGCTTCTCTCGCTCGTCGCGGGCGCGGTCGCGCTGGCGGTGGGCGAGACCGGCAGCCCCGCCCGGCCGGCCTCCCCCGGCGGGGAGGCGCCCGGGCCGCGCCTGCCGAACCAGCTGCGCCTCGCCATCGCCGCGGCGGCGACGATCCAGGCGACCCATGCCGCGGTGAACGCCTTCGGAGCGATCCACTGGGCCGCGCACGGCATCGCGCCGCGCTGGATCGGCGCCCTCTGGGCGATCGGCGTCGCTTCGGAGATCGTCCTCTTCGCCATCGTGCGGAAGGTGCCTGCGCGTTGGCGCTCGCCCTTCCGCATGATCGGGCTCGGGGCCGGCGCGGCCCTCGTCCGGGCGGTGGGCATGGCCGCCTACGGCACCGAGCTTCCGGCGGCCCTCGCCCTCCAGCTCCTGCACGGCTTCACCTTCGGCGCGACGCAGCTCGGCGCCATGGCCGCCGTCTCGCAGCTCGCGCCGGAGGGGGCCCGCGGCCGGGCGCAGGGGACGGTGAGCGCCGCCACCGCCCTCGTCGCCTCCGGTTCGACCCTGCTCTGCGGCCTCGTCTACGCCCAGGCCGGAGGTGCGGCGACGTTCCTGTCGATGGCGCCGCTGGCGCTCACGGGCTTGTGCCTTGCCGCACGCGGCGGCGTCCTCGCCCGGCGCGCTGCCTTGATCGCGCCATGAAGCGGCGCGGATGCTGCATCATGCCTTTCGGAAACGGTCCGTTGAGGATGTTTCCATAAACCTGCGCCGCCTCGACGCGGAAACGGAATGATGGTCCTGCGCAGAGACGACAGCGCGCTCGCCCCCGATGCCGCGACGGCCGATCTCGATCCGGCGAGCGGCCGCTTCCTGCTGCGCGGCCGCTGGACCGCCGATCAGGGCGCCGCGGTGGAGCGGGCCTGCGCCGGCATCGCCGAGCAGGACGCGCGCCAGGCGGTCCTGATCGACCTCTCCCACGTCATCCGCCTCGACACGCTCGGCGCCTGGGTGCTGGAGCGGACCCGCAGCGAGATCGAGCAGCGCGGCGGCCGGCTCGCCTATGCCGGGGCGCGGCCCGAGCACCGCATTCTTCTCGGCGAGATGCATCTGCGCGCCGCCGAGCCGCCGCCGCCCCGCGGTCGGGGCGGCATCGTCGGCCTGTTCGAGACCATCGGCCGGCGCACCGTGACCATCGGCCACGAATGCGTGGCCGGCCTCGCCTTCCTCGGCGAGGTGATCAGCGCCTGCGGCCGCGTGGCCCTGCGCCCGGGCACCTTCCGCGGCGCGGCCCTGGTCAACCAGATCGAGCAGGTCGCCTATCGCGGCGTGCCGATCATCGCGCTGATCTCGTTCCTCGTGGGCGGGATCGTGGCGCAGCAGGGCATCTTCCAGCTTCAGCGCTTCGGCGCCCAGAGCTTCGTCGTGAACCTGATCGGCATCCTGATCCTGCGCGAGCTCGGCGTGCTGCTCACCTCGATCATGGTGGCGGGCCGCTCCGGCTCGGCCTTCACCGCCGAAATCGGCTCGATGCGCATGCGCGAGGAGGTCGATGCGCTCCGCGTCATGGGCCTCGACCCGATCGAGATCCTGATCGTGCCGCGCATCCTCGCCCTGGTGATCGGGCTGCCGCTCCTCGCCTTCCTCGCCTCGCTGGCGGCCATCGCCGGGGGCGGCCTGACCTCGGCGATCTATGGCGGCATGACGGTCGACGCCTTCGTCTCGCGGCTGCAGGTGGCGGTCTCGTTCCACCACTTCGCCGTGGGGCTGATCAAGGCGCCCTTCATGGCGCTGATCATCGGGATCATCGCCACGATCGAGGGGTTCGCGGTGGAAGGCTCGGCCGAGTCGCTGGGCCGCCACGTGACCGCCTCAGTTGTGAAGTCCATCTTCATGGTGATCGTGCTCGATGGGCTCTTCGCTGTCTTCTTCGCGGCCATCGACTTCTGAGAAGCCCGGGACCCGAGCTTTGAGCGAGAACGCACGCCCTCGTCCCCCGCAGGCCCGCGACGCGATCATCCGCGTGCGCGACCTCGTGGTCGGCTTCGGCCACCGCACGGTGATGAAGGGGCTGAACCTCGACATCTATCGCGGCGAGATCCTCGGCTTCGTCGGCCCCTCCGGCCAGGGCAAGTCGGTGCTGACGCGGACCATCCTCGGCCTCGTGCCGAAGCGCTCCGGCACCATCGAGATCTTCGGCGAGGACGTGGACGGGCTCACCCTCGCCCGCCGCCGCCAGCTGGAGCAGCGCTGGGGCGTGCTGTTCCAGCAGGGCGCGCTGTTCTCCGGACTCACGGTCAAGCAGAACATCCAGATGCCGATGCGGGAGCATCTGGACCTGTCCGAACGCCTGCTCGACGAGTTCGCCCGCCTCAAGATCGAGATGGTCGGCCTCAAGCCCGACGCCGCCGACAAGTATCCCTCCGAGCTGTCGGGCGGCATGATCAAGCGGGCCGCGCTCGCCCGCTCGCTGGCCCTCGATCCCGAGATCCTGTTCCTCGACGAGCCGACCTCGGGCCTCGACCCGATCGGCGCCGGCGAGTTCGACGATCTCGTCTCCACGCTGAAGGAGACGCTGGGCCTGACCGTGTTCATGGTCACCCACGACCTCGACAGCCTCTACACCGCCTGCGACCGCATCGCGGCTCTGGGCGACGGACAGATCATCGCCGAGGGGCCGATCGAGGCGATGCTCGCGAGCGATCATCCCTGGCTGCGCTCCTACTTCCACGGCAAGCGCGCGCGGGCCATCGCCACCGGCGGGGGCGAACACGCGGCAAGGGATCAGGGAGACGGTCATGCGCAGCTTCGCGCCTGAGGCCCGCCGCGCGGGCGGCCGCGGCGTCGGTGCGGGCCCGCACCGCGCGCCCTCGATGGATCAGGGAAACGGCTGAGCTCATGGAGACGCGTGCCAATTACGCCCTCATCGGCGCCTTCACCGTCGGTGTGGTCATCGCCGCCTTCGGCTTCGTGTTCTGGCTGCAGGGCGGCTCCCGCGGTCAGGCCACCCAGTTCGTCCGGGTGATCTTCTCCGGCTCGGTCGGGGGCCTCGCCAAGGGCTCCACGGTGTCGTTCAACGGCATCAAGGTCGGCGAGGCGACGGAAGTGCGCCTGCTGCCGCAGGATCCGCGCCGGGTCGAGGCGGTCGTCCAGGTCGATCCCTCGACGCCCCTGCGCGCCGACACCCGGGCCCGGCTCGATTCCGCGATGCTCACCGGCGTCTCGCAGATCGCCCTGTCCGGCGGCAGCGCCGACGCGCCCCCGCTCCAGCCCGGCTCGGGCGACAAGATGCCGACGATCTTCGCGGATTCGAGCGACATCCAGGACATGATGGCCGCCGCCAAGCAGATCGCCCAGCGTGCCGACGACGTGCTGCAGCGGCTCGACAAGGTCGTGGCCGGCAACGAGGGCGCGATCAACCGCACGCTGGCCAACGTCGAGGCCTTCTCGAAGACGCTCGCCGAGGCCGGCCCCTCGATCGCCGGCCTCGTCAAGGCGGTGGACGGCCAGCGCCTCAACCGGGTGATCGAGAATGCCGACCGCTTCTCCGGCGCGCTCGCCACGGCAAGCCCGGATATCGAGGCCGGCCTGCACGATGCCCGTTCCCTCGCCGCCAAGCTCAACGCGTCCGCCGACCGCGTCGATGCCGTGCTGAAGGGCGCCGAGAGCTTCCTCGGCTCGGCTTCCGGCCAGCAGGGATCCTCGACCTTCGCCGAGGTGCGCGAGGCGGCGATTTCGGTGCGCGACGCGGGCCGGGCTTTCCGGACCCTGTCGGAGAATCTCGACAAGCGCACCGCCAACATCTCGACGAGCTTCAACCGTCTGTCCGGTTCGAGCCGCCGCGAGGTCGAGGCACTCTCCAGCGACGGGCAGCGTACGCTCAACACCCTGAACCGCGCCGCCAAGAGCCTGGAGCGCGACCCCTCGCAGGTGATTTTCGGCGGGAGGCCGTCGTTGCCGGAATACAACGGCGGCCGCTAACCGTACCCGACCGCACCCGTTGTGCCGGGGCGCACGGCAACGCTTGTGCTTTGCTTTAGTTTAAGGATGAAGACGTTGGCCGAGCCGCTTCGCGGCGAAGGGACGGACCAGTTGCAGATCGCGCCTATCACCCCTGGCTTCTCCATGCCGAGCCCGATGCGGTTGCGGCGGGAGGCGGGATCCCCGGCAAGAGCGGCGGTGTTCGCCTGTCTGCTCGTGGCCCTCGGCGGCTGCGGGGGCGGTAGCGCACCGCTGACCTTCGATCTCGCGGCGCTACCGCCCTCGAGCCGTACCGGTGGCGCGGCGCGCGCGATCATGGTCTCGGAGCCGGTGGGGCTGCAGCCCCTCGAGGCCGACCGCATCATCGTGCGCGAGCCGGGCGGCTCCCTCTCCTTCCTGGGCGGTGGCCAGTGGGCCGACCGGTTGCCACGTCTGATCCAGACGCGGCTGATCCAGAGTCTGGAGAATTCGGGCCGCCTGCGCTCGGTGACGCGGCCCGGCGACAAGGTGGTCTCGGATTATCAGCTCGTGAGCGAGATCCGGGAATTCGACATCCAGGCCGGCTCGGGCGAGGCGGTGGTGGACCTCTCCGCCAAGCTCGTGGCCGAGGGAACCGGCCGGGTCGTCAATGCCCGCATCTTCACGGCCCGCGTGCCCGTCGGCAAGGTCGATGCGCGGAGTGCTGCGGTCGGCCTCGATGCCGCCCTGGGCCAGGTGCTCGCCGACCTCGTGCGCTGGGTGAATATGGCGCGCTGATCGCTCAGTCGCCGGCCGGCCGTGCCGTGCTGCCCGTCGGTCCGTAGCCCTGGTAGACCACGCGGACCGAGCGGCGTTCGCCCGGCAGGGCGGAGAGCGGGACCGAGCGCGGCAGCCGCAGCTCCCTGGACGGTTCCGATTCAGGCGCCGAGCGCTGCGGCCGGAGCGACCAGATGCCCGTGGCGTCCGAGCCCCCCGTCGCATCGGCGGCCTGGCCCGACCCGGTGGCGAGCAACTGCGCGGCGAAGAACCCTCCCGCGACGGTGAGGGTGAGAAGTGCGATCCTCGAAAGATTGATCATGGCGGCTTGGCCCGGTGAATGGGTCCATTGCGCCGCTTGAAGCGTTTCCGCTTGCTGGTGCGCGGAAGCGGTCCTCGGATTCCGCCGGGCGTTGCCAACACCTGTCTGCAACCACGGTTAACGAGGCGTCGATGGCGAGCAAGGCGGAAGGAGCGACCGGGGGCACGGCGCCCGAACGCGTGGCGATGGGCACCGTCGTCGACACCGACATTTCCGCCAGGCTCGACCGGCTGCCCTTCGGGCGCTTCCACCTGCTCGTGATCGTCGCCCTGGGCATCACCTGGGTGCTCGACGGCCTGGAGGTGACGCTGGCCGGCTCCCTGGTCGGGGCGCTCCGTCAGGCGCCGATGTCCTTCACCGAGTTCGATGTCGGGCTCGCAGCGAGCTCCTACCTCGTCGGCGCGGTCACGGGCGCGGTCGGCTTCGGCTGGCTCACCGACCGGATCGGGCGCAAGAAGCTGTTCTTCATCACGCTGGCCCTCTACCTGACCGCCACCGCGGCGACGGGCCTGTCCTGGAACATCTGGAGCTTCTGCCTCTTCCGCTTCCTCACCGGGGCGGGCATCGGCGGCGAGTACACGGCGATCAACTCGACCATCCAGGAGCTGATCCCGGCGCGCGTCCGCGGCTGGACGGACCTCGTCATCAACGGCTCGTTCTGGATCGGGGCGGCGCTCGGCTCCTTCCTGTCCATCGTCGTGCTGCGGCCGGGCATGATCGATCCGGCCTGGGGCTGGCGCATCGCCTTCTTCGTCGGCGGGGGCATCGGCCTCGTGATCCTGCTCCTGCGGACCTGGATCCCCGAGAGCCCGCGCTGGCTCGTCACCCACGGCTACGCCGCCGAGGCCGACCGGGTCGTGACCGGCATCGAGAAGCGCTTCACCGACGACGGCGTCACCCTGCCCCCGCCCGACGAGAGCCGGCGCCTGAAGCTCAGGACGCGCCACCACACCCCGCTCTCGGAGGTGGCCCACGCCATGTTCGTGACGAGCCGGCGCCAGACCCTGGTCGGCCTGTCGCTGATGATCGCGCAGGCCTTCTTCTACAACGCCCTGTTCTTCACCTATGCCCTGGTGCTCGAGCGCTTCTATCAGGTGCCCGGCGAGCATGTCGGCTGGTACCTGCTGCCCTTCGCCCTGGGCTCCTTCCTGGGGCCGCTGCTGCTCGGGCGCTTCTTCGACACGATCGGGCGGCGGCCGATGATCGCCTTCACCTACGGCATCTCGGCGGTTCTTCTCGCCGGGGTGGGCTTCCTGTTCCTCGGAGACAGCTTCGGAGCCGTTGGTCAGACGGTAGCCTGGATGGTGGTGTTTTTCTTCGCCTCCGCCGCGGCGAGCTCCGCCTATCTCACGGTCGCCGAAACCTTCCCCCTGGAAATCCGCGCCCTTGCCATCGCGGCCTTCTACGCCCTGGGCACCGGCATCGGCGGGGTCTCCGGCCCGCTCCTGTTCGGCAGCCTGGTCGAGACAGGCTCGCGGGACTGGGTGCTCGGCGGCTATCTGCTCGGCGCCGCGCTGATGGCGGTGGCGGCGATCGTCGGCGGGGTCTGGGGGACCAAGGCGGAGGGCCGTTCCCTGGAGGACGTGTCGAAGCCCCTTGCCTCCGCCTGATCGGGAGGGGGCGGTTCAGGCCGCCCCGTTCCCCTTCCGCGTCAGCGCGTAGAGGGTGATCGCTGCCGCGTTGGAGACGTTGAGGCTCCGGATCGCACCGGTGAAGTCGATCCGCGCGAGCACATCGCAGCATTCGCGGGTGCGGTGGCGCAGGCCCTTGCCCTCGGCGCCGAGCACGATCACCGCCGGGCGCCGGGGTGTCAGCGCCTCGAGATCCGTCTCCGCGTCCGAGTCGAGGCCGATGCAGGAAAAGCCTCGCTCCCGCAGGGTGGTCAGCGCGTCGCCGAGATTGCGCACGACCACCATCGGGACGTGCTCCAGCCCCCCCGAAGCGGACTTCGCCATTACCCCGGTCGCGTTGGGCGAGTGGCGCGCCGTGGTCACGATGGCCGTGACGCCGAAAGCAGCCGCCGTGCGCACGATCGCGCCGACATTGTGCGGGTCGGTGATCTGGTCGAGGGCAATGAGCAGGGCGTCGTCCGGCATCGCGTCGAGGGCCGGTGCGGAGAGCGGGTCGGCCTCGAGGTAGAGGCCCTGATGCACCGCATCCGGCCCGAGCAGGCTGCCGATCGCCGCCGGGCGCACGATCTCCGGCGTGATCGGCATGGTCCCGATCTCCTCCGCGAGCCGGGCCGCGGCGTTTTCGGTCGCGAGCAGCCGGTGCAGGCGCCGGCCGCTGTTCGACAGCGCCTGCGAGACCGGGTGCCAGCCGTAGAGCACCACGTGGTCGAGCCCCTCCCGCGCCTTTGGCATCGGGGGGCGCGGCCCCTGCGGGCGGGGCCGGTAGGGCTTGCGGAAACGGGGTGGGCCGTCGGGCGGCGTCATGGGAGGGCTTTCGGGAAACGGGGAAGACGTCGATCAACCGGGCTGGCGCCTCCGCGTCAAGCGCGGAGGCCGCGCGGTTGCCGATCCCGCCGCGCCCGCGTAAACGCCGCGCGAAGCTTCGCCGAACGCCCGTCACCCTGCCGGAAGAGCCCGTGTCCGCCCTCATCGCCCGCGCTCCGGCCAAGATCAACCTGACCCTGCACGTGCTCGGGCGGCGCGAGGGTGACGGCTATCACGTCCTCGAAAGCCTCGTCGCCTTCGCGGGCACCGCCGACATCCTGAGCCTGATCCCTGGCGAGGCATTGTCCCTCGCCGTGAGCGGCCCGACTGCCGGTCCCGCGGGGCCGACCGACGACAACCTCGTCCTGCGCGTGGTGCGCCGTCTTGCCGAGCATGTTCCCGGTCTGCGCCTCGGTGCTTTTCATCTGGTGAAGCGCCTGCCCGTGGCGGCGGGGATCGGCGGCGGGTCCTCGGATGCGGCTTCTGCCCTGCGGCTGCTCGCCCGGCTCAATGACCTGCCCCTCGATCATCCGGCCGTCGTCGCAGCCGCCCGCGCCACTGGCGCTGACGTGCCCGTCTGCCTCGACCCCCGTGCCCGGATGATGCGTGGCGCCGGCGAGGCGGTGGGACCGGGGCTCGGCCTCGCGCCGGTGCCGGCGGTGTTGATCAATCCTGGCGTGCCGGTGGCCACGGCTCCGGTCTTCAAGGCCCTCGGGCTCGCCGTGGGCCAGACGCTGCCCGGCGCCGCCCATCCCGAGATCGCCCCTGGCCTCGACGCTGCCGCCTTGCTCGCGGCGGTGACGCCGGCCCGCAACGATCTCGAAGCCCCGGCGCTGAGCGTGGCCCCGGTCATCGGGATGGCGCTGGCGGCCCTGCGCGGACAGCCCGGCTGCCGCCTCGCCCGCATGTCGGGCTCCGGCGCGACGGTGTTCGGCCTGTTCACTGACCGCCGGGACGCGGTGCGGGCGGCCCGGGCGATCCGGGCGCAGAACCCGCTCTGGTGGGTGGCGCCGACCTGGCTGCGCTGACGGCAGCGCGATTCCCGGCCGACAGCGCCTGTCGGCGCTGAACGTCTTGTGGTTGACAGCGCCTGCCGGCCGCCGTCAGTGCGCCCGGGCGATGCAGAAATCCACGACCTGCAGCAGGGCCGACTTCATCGGGCTCTTGGGGAATAGCGCCAGGGCGTCCCGGGCCATGGCGCCGTAATGGCGGGCCCGCTCGATCGTGTCCTCCAGCGCCCGATGGCGGCGCAGGATCGCGAGGGCTTCCTCCAGGTCGCCCTCGCCGAGCTCGCCCTGCTCCAGGGTCCGCCGCCAGAAGGCGCGCTCCGCGTCGCTGCCCCGGCGGAAAGCGAGCACGATCGGCAAGGTGATCTTGCCCTCTCGGAAATCGTCGCCGACATTCTTGCCCAGAGCCGCGCTGGTGCCGCCGTAATCAAGCACGTCGTCGATGAGCTGGAAGGCGATGCCGAGATTCATGCCGTAGGAGCGGCAGGCCGCCTGCTCCGTCCGGGTCCGCTCGGCGAGCACCGGCCCGACCTCGCAGGCGGCGGCGAAGAGCTCGGCCGTTTTGGCGCGGATCACCGCGAGGTACTCGTCCTCGCTGGTCTCGGTGTTCTTGGCGGCGGTGAGCTGCATCACCTCGCCCTCCGCGATCACCGTCGCGGCGGCGGAGAGGATGTCGAGGGCGCGCAGCGAGCCCACCTCCACCATCATGCGGAAGGCTTGGCCGAGCAGGAAATCGCCCACCAGCACGCTCGCCTCGTTGCCCCACTTGATGCGGGCGGCGACGCGCCCGCGGCGCATGTCGCTCTCGTCGACCACGTCGTCGTGGAGGAGCGTGGCGGTGTGCATGAACTCGACGGAGGCCGCGAGCTTTACCGCCCCGTCATGCCCGGCATAGCCGCAGAGATCGGCGGCGGCGAGAGTGAGGATCGGGCGCAGGCGCTTTCCGCCGGAGGCGATCAGGTGGTTGGCGACTTCCGGGATCATGGCGACGTCGGAGCCGGTGCGCGATAGGATCGTCGCGTTGACCTTCTCCATGCCCTCGCGCACCAGGGCGACCAGATCGGTGAGGCTCGCCTCCGGATCGGGACGGCTCTCATCCAGGGATACGACGACGCCCAAGCGCGATGCCTCCTTGCGATGGCGCGGCCGGACCGCAACCGTAGGCCGACCCCTTCGCACGGGGCGTGCGGTGTCGCAACACGCCCCTTAGCCGCGGGTCGCCCTATGCCGTGCGTGTCCCGCCCCAAATCCAGCTGATCGCCAAGGATCGGCGGATCGGGCCTCAGCGACAGCGTCGGCTCCCGGTGCTAAGCCGGGCGACCCTGCCCGGAGCCTGCCGTGACCGAGCTGATCCGCACCAACGACATCGTCCTCGTCGGCTTCGCTCGCTCCCTGCTCGAAGGGGCGGCGATTCCCGTGCTGGTGGCCGACGAACATGTCAGCGTGATCGAGGGCTCCATCGGCGCCTTCCCGAGGCGGCTGCTGGTGCCGGACGACCATGCCCGCCAGGCTCGGCGCCTGCTCACCGATGCCGGGCTCGCCAACGAGCTGCGCGATGACCAAGGGCACGGCGATGGCGCTTGAGCCCGCCGCCCTGCCCGATCCTGCGCCCGGCGATCCGCCGGAGCCGGAGGACTGGCTCGGAGGCCGTCTGCGGCTGCGCCAGCCGCCGCGGGGCGCTCATCGCGCCGGCACGGATGCGGTGCTGCTCGCAAGCCTGCTGGGTCCCGACGCGGCGGGCACAGTTCTCGATGCCGGGGCGAGCACGGGGGCGGTCGGCCTGGCCGTCGCCCGGCGCGCGCCGGATTGCCGGGTGGTGCTGGTGGAGCGCGAGCCGGCGCTGGCCGACCTCGCCCGCCGCAACGCCGCGGAGAACGGCCTGTCGGAGCGCGTCGCGGTGCTCTGCGCCGATCTGCTGGCGCCGGGCGCGGCCCGCCGGGCGGCCGGGCTCGCGGGGGAGAGCGCGGAGGTGGTGCTCACCAACCCGCCCTTCTTCGAGGGGGGGCGCCACCGCCCCTCCCCCATCGCCGGCAAGGCCTCGGCCCATGGCTTCGCGCCGGGCGGCCTCGAAGCCTGGATGCGCGCCTGCGCCGATCAGGCCAAGCCCGGCGGACGCCTCGGCCTCATCCACCGCGCCGATGCCCTGCCCGCCTGCCTCGACGCCCTGCGCAACCGCTTCGGCGATCTCGCGCTCCGCCCGGTCCACGCCCGGGCCGGCGATCCGGCGATCCGTATCCTGCTCACGGGCCGAAAGGGCAGCCGCGCCCCCTTCCGCTTGCTGCCGGCCCTCGTCCTGCAGGATGCGGAGGGCCGCTTCACCCCGCAGGCGGAGGCGCTTCACCGTGGAGAGCGATGGCTTGAGGGGTGAGCGGGGGAAGACGGTGATGCCGTCGTGATATGGCTTGGCGGCGTCAGCGAAATGGCGGAGTGAGACGGTGACCGGATATGTGGCCTTGCTTCGCGCCGTGAATGTCGGCGGTACCGGCAAGCTGCCGATGACGACGCTGGCCCAGATGTGTGAGGCGGTCGGGTTCGAGAAGGTGAGAACCTATATCGCCAGCGGGAACGCTGTTTTCCGAAGCGGGGATTCGGAGGCCGAGGTGCGATCCGCGCTTGAGAGTGAGCTCTATACCTATGCAGGCAGGAATGTCGGTGTGATCGTGCGGACCGCCTCTGAGATCGCTGACACGCTCGCCCGCAACCCGTTTGTAGCTTCGCCTGGCAATCGGGTCATGGCCCTGTTCGTGGATGGGACGCTTCCGGCCGATCCGATCGACGGCGTGACAGGACTCAAAAATGAGCAGGTGCGCTTGGGCAAGCGCGAGCTATTCATTTTCTATCCGGATGGAATAGGGACCACCCGACTTCGCATACCCAGTGAAAAGCAGGGGACGGCTCGGAACATGAACACGGTCGCCAAGCTCGCTGAGATGGCTCAAGCGGTTGTCTGATCCCGCAAGGATGTCGTGTGAACGGCGCCGTTCTTCCAAGATCGACCTGAGCTTATGGGCAACGGGCAAGCCATCCGCAACCGAACGACTGGTTCCGGAACGCTCGCCGACGGTTCGGAACGGTCGGGTGGGGGCGAGAACCGTCGAGCCGCTTCCGAAGCGGGCGCGGACTCAGGGCCGTCATCCTCGCCCCCCCCCGAAAAAGGGCGCCCGTCTGGGCACCCTTCGGTCTTCCTGTCGCGAGCGTGAGGCGGGGGCCTCAGAAGCGCCGCCAGCCGTGATGGTGGCCCCAGTGACGGTGGCGCCAACCATAATGGTGGCCCCAGTGGCGATGCCCCCAGCCGTAATGGCGGCGCCAGCCATAGGGCCGGTAGTAGTGATGGCGCCGCCAGCCATAGACCGGGCGATAATAGACCGGGCGGCGGTAATAGTGTCGGCGATGCCAGGCGTGGCGCCGGTGCCAGTACGGGCGATAGCCCCAGTGCCGGCGATGCCAGTATCGTCTCCGCCCATGCCAATGCGCCTTGGCGACGAGGGCGCCCTCCATCCCCGCGACCGCGGCGCTGGCCGGCAGCGGCGCCGCCCCGGCGCTCGCCGAGAGGCCGACGGCGCCCCCCAGCATGCCGATCGCCAGGATCATCCATCTCAACACACGCATCCTCGCGTACTCCTCCTCGTGGATCCGTCCGTTGACGCTTGCCGCGATCCCGCAGGACGGCTTGCGGGCGGCCGAGGAACGATCGGCGGGGCGAAACGGTTCGCGCAGGCAGCCCGATCCGGCGCCGCGGGAGGCTTCTGTCGGCGGCTGCGGATGGCGCGCCGGGCCGCGGCGGATTACGCAGGAGACGGCCGAGGTGGCGAAGCCGCCCGGCTTATGGTCGAGATCGAGATCCTCAGGGGCAGCATGCCGGGCAAGAGCGCGCGTCCGAACGTTTTCCGCCGGCTGCTGCCGAAGCGCTGGCGCGATCCCCGCCCGCGGGTGGCGGTTCTGCGCCTCAGCGGCACGATCGGCGCCCTGTCCCCCCTGCGGCCGGGCCTGTCGATCGCCACCCTCGGCCCGGCCCTGGAGCGCGCCTTCGCCATGCCGCGGATCGAGGCGGTGGCGCTGATCGTGAATTCCCCCGGCGGCTCGCCCGCCCAGTCGCACCTGATCTACCGCCGCATCCGGCAACTGGCCGCGGAGAAGGACGTCCCGGTCTTCGCCTTCGTGGAGGATGTCGCGGCCTCGGGCGGCTACATGATCGCCTGCGCGGCCGACGAGATCGTCGCCGACCCGACCTCGCTGGTCGGCTCGATCGGCGTGGTCTCGGCGGGATTCGGCTTCGACCGGCTGATCGAGCGCATCGGCGTCGAGCGCCGGGTGCACACCCAGGGCGAGGCCAAGGCCATGCTCGACCCGTTCCGGCCGGAGGATCCGGCCGACGTGGAGCGGCTGAAGCGGATTCAGGCCGACGTGCAGGCGCTGTTCACCGCGCTCGTCAGCGAGCGCCGGCCGAAGCTGCCGCCGGGGGAGAACCTGTTCACCGGAGCGGTCTGGAGCGGGCGGCAGGCGCTACCCCTCGGCCTGGTCGACGCCCTCGGCGACCTGCGCGGCACCCTGCGGGCGCGCTACGGCGACAAGGTTGACCTGCGGCTCGTGGCCGATGCCAAGGGCTCGCTCCTCGGCCGCCTGCTCCGCCGCGGCACGCCGGGCAGCGCCGCCGCTGCCCTGCCCGAGGCGGCGCTGGCTGCCCTCGAGGAGCGGGCCGCCTGGGCGCGCTATGGGCTCTGAGCCTTATCCGAGCTGGCCTAGCAGGGCCGGCCCGTCCGTGACGAAGCCGAAGCACTGGCGGATGTTGTACAGGGTCGCCTGGGTGCAGAAGTCCGGCGAGGTGGTGGCGGCGCAATCCTCCAGCAGCAGGCAGTCATAGCCGAGGAAATTGGCGTCCTGCAGGGTGCACATCACGCATTGGTCGAGGTTGACACCGGCGAAAAGCAGCGTCGTCACGTCGAGATTGCGCAGGATGCTGGCGAGGGGCGTGTCGGGGAAGCCCGACATCCGGTACTTCGCCACCTGGATATCCCGCGGATCGGGCGCCAGTTCCTCCACCACCTCCGCCGCCCAGCTGCCGAGCTGCAGCACCGGCGCGCCGGATTTCGGCAGGGGGTCGCCGAGGCCGATGCCGGCGCCAGTGGGGTTGTAGACGTGGAGCAGAGCCGGGCTGAGGTTGAGCCGGTCCGGCCGGTTGCCCCAGTTCACCCAGATCACCGGCACGTCCGCCCCGCGCAGGGCGGGCAGCAGCCGTTGCAGGGGCTCGATCGGCCGGCGGGCCGGGCTCACGTCGACGCCGATATGGGCGAGCCAGCCGTCCGGGTGGCAGAAGTCGTTCTGCATGTCGACGACGAGGCAGGCGGTTCGGGCGAGGTCGAAGGTGATCGCCCGGCCCTTGTCCTCCACCGTCACCGGCCGCTGCGGCCCGGGACCGCGCAGCAGGCTGACCCGCTGCGCATCGACCTGCCACTGGTTGCGCGGGCTCGCGCCGAGGGGGCGCAGGGCCGTGCCCGCGAACAGCGCGTCCTCGCTCATTGGCCGCGCAGAACCCGCATGTCCTCGGCGTCGAGCGCGACCGGCTCGCCGCGGCGGATCAGCTCGGCGAAGCCCTCGTTCGGGGTCATCACCGTGAGCGTGTAGAGCTTGCCCTTGCCGGTGTTCTGGATGACGTGCTCGCTGCCCGGGCGCAGCAGCAGCGCGTCGCCCTTCTTGATCGGCATGGTCTTGTCCTCGCAGCGGGCGATCCCCTCCCCTTCGAGCACGTAGAAGAACTCGTGCGCGGCGGCATGCTCGTTGGGCGGCGTGGCGCCGCCCACGTTGAAGATCTCGATGACGAAGATGTTGTCGATCGCGTCCTTCGTCTCGTCGAACAGCATCGCGAAGTAGTTCGTGTCGTTCGGGCCGATCCGGAACGCCTTCACCGAATCGGGGGTCTCGAAGCTGTAGGGCAGCATGGAACGGGTCGACTCCCTCTCTGCGGCGGCCTCGTGGCCGCCCTGTTCGCGCCTGGCCGATCTTGTGCACGGGCCTGCCCGCGGCACGAAGAAGCAAGTTTCGCGCCCTCCGTTGCCGGAAGGGCAACGCGACGCGTTTCGGCGACACCGGGCCGGATGTCGCGGTGCCGGACCGAGCGCGCCCGCTCTACGGCGGCAACAATCGCGGGGTCGCTCGTTGCCGAAACGCGCACGCCTCGTACGGAACATGAGGCTTCCCAAGATGCCGGCGCCCGCGCCAGATCTCGTCACCGCAAAGGAGCGGGGAGCATCAGGAGAGACCAATGGGCGCGCTGTCCGGGCGAAGCCATGCCTGCCGCGCCGAGACGGCCGCGACGACTGGTGATGCAGCGCTCGACGCACTCGCCGCCCGGGCACGAGCCGATCTCGAGGCCCTGTCCTATCCGTCGGCGCGCTGGGTCACGCCGGCGCGGCGGCCGGACGGCGCGCCGATCCACGCGGCCCTCATCGTTGGCGGCGGCCAGTCCGGCCTGATGACGGCGGCCGCCCTCCGCCGGGACGGGGTCGACGACGTCGTGCTCCTCGACCGGGCTCCAGCCGGCCAGGAGGGCGTGTGGGACAGCTTCGCCCGCATGGAGGAACTGCGCACCCCCAAGGGCCTGAACGGCATTGAGTTCGGCTGCCCGAGCCTGTCGGTCGCCGCCTGGTACGCGGCCCGCTATGGCGCCGGGGCCTGGGACGCCCTGCAGCGCATCCCCCGCCGGGACTGGGCGGCCTATCTACGCTGGTATCGGGACACCCTGGGCCTCGCGGTCGAGAGCGGAACCGCTGTGATCGATATCCGCCCCGCGCCGGAGGATGCCGATGTCGTGGTAGTCGCGGCCATTCAGGGCGGGTGCGAGGTCCTGCGCTATGCCCGCAACGTGGTGATCGCCACCGGCTTCGACGGGGCCGGGGGCTGGGACGTGCCCGAATTCGTGAGCGCCGCCCTGCCCCGGGACCGCTACGACCACACCAACGGCTTCATCGACTTCGCCCGGTTGCGCGGTAAGCGCATCGCCATCCTCGGCCACGGCGCCTCGGCCTTCGACAACGCCAACGCGGCGCTCGCCGCTGGCGCGGCCCGGGTCGACCTGTGCTTCCGCCGGGAGCGCCTGCCGCGGGCCAATCCCCATCGCCACCTGGAGAATGCAGGCATGCTCGCGCATTTCCCGGATCTCGACTGCGCGACGCGCTGGCGGGTGGCGCGCCATGTCCGGCGGGTCGATCAGCCGCCGGCACCCCGGGGCTTCGCCATGGCCATGGCCAATCCGGATTTCCATCTGCATCCCGGCAGCCCGTGGCTCTCCGTGCGCCTGGCCGGCGACGCAATCGCGGTCGAGACCCCGCGGGGGACGCTTGCCTGCGACCACCTGCTCTGCGCCACCGGCGTCGCGGTCGATCTCGCCGCCCGGCCCGAGTTGCGGTCCATCGCCCCGGTGATCGCCCGGTGGGCCGACCGCTACCGTCCGGAGCCGGGGGAGGAGGACGAGCGTTTCGCCGCCTATCCGTTCCTGGCCACCGATTTCAGCTTCACCCCGCGGGAGGCGGCCGATGCCTGGGTTACCCGCGTCTTCTGCTTCAACGGTGCGAGCGCTGTGAGCCACGGCCCGCATACGGCGTCGATCAGCGGGCATCGCCATGCCCTGCCACGGGTGGTCCGCGGCATCACGCAGCGCCTGTTCGTGCTCCAGGCCGGGGCTTTCCTGCCCGCCCTCCAGGCCTATGCCGAGGCCGAGCTCGACCTGCCCGAGGATTTCGAGATCCGCCACCGCGCGGTGTTCCCTGCCCCCGTTTCCGAAGAGGTTTCTCATGAGCACGCCTGAGACCGCGCCCGAGGCCGTTGCCGAGACCCGCGCCGTCCCGATCCACGCTCTCACGCCGGAGGCCTTCGCGCCCTTCGGCACGGTGGTGGTGCCCATGGAGGACGGTGTGCCCTTCGGGCCGCAGGATGCCCAGCTCGATTTCTCCGCCGGCACGCCCCGCTTCTACGCCATGCGCCTGCCCGCCCGGGGCCTGACGATCCATCGCATCACCCGGCACAAGGCAGTCACCCAGACTCTTGCCTCCGTCGGCGGCAAGACCTGGTATCTCGGTGTCGCGGCGCCGGGCGAGGCGGAGGCGCCGACGCTCGAAAGTATCAAGGTGTTTCGCATCCCGGGCGATGCGGCGGTGGCCCTCTACAAGGGCACGTGGCATGCCGGCCCCCTCTTCGAGGGAGAGGAGCAGAGCTTCTTCAATCTCGAGCTCGCCGACACCAACGTCGTCGACCACGACACCTGCAACCTGATCAAGCGTTACGGCTGCGCCCTCATGCCGACGGCCTGAGGGCCAAGCTGTCCGCCTGCGGGGCGGCCCAGCGGGACTCTTCCGTGAGCGCCCGCAGGGCCGCATCCACCGCCTCGACGAAATGCGCGCCGGCCGCGGGCAGGATGCGCGTTCCCTTGACGAGCAGGGTGACGGTCTCGGGCGGGAAGGAGCGCCGCTCGAAGGGCACGAACACCACGTCGCCCCTGGCGATCTCGCCGGCGATGCCCATCTGCGAGCGGACGCCGATGGCGATGCCCGCCTTGATCAGGGCGGTCATGGTCTCGAAGGAATTGGTCTCGATCCGGCGTGCGAAGAGCAGCTCGGCATCGCCGCCGAGCTGCGCATTGAAGATCTGGCGGGTCGAGAAGCCGTTGTCGGGCAGGACCAGCGTCTCGCCGATCAGGTCCGAGAGCTTCATCTCGGGGCGCACCGCGAGGGGATGGGCCGGGTGCAGAACCGCGCCGATCGCCATCGAGGCCTGGCTGCGCCGCCGCACCCTCGCATCGGGCATGGGGCTGAAGGCGAGGCCGAGATCGGCCTGCCCCTCCGCGACCCGCGCCACCACGTCCTGCATGTCGTGAACCTGCAGCGTGAAGCCGACCTGCCGGTGCTTGGCGCGGAAGGCGCGGACGATGGCGGGCAGGAAATCCTTCGCGATGCCCTCCTCGCAGGCCACGGTGACGTGCCCGGTGCGCGCGCCGCGCAGGTCGTTGATCTCCGTGATGGTCTGGTCGAGGCCGCCTTGGCTGGTGAGCACCCAGCGATAGAAGAGCTCGCCCGCTGCGGTCAGCTTGAGGCCGCGGGAACTGCGCTCGAACAGTGGCGCGCCCAGTTGCTCCTCGATCTTGATGATCTGCCGGTTCACCGCCGAGGGCGCGACGTTGAGCGTCTCCGAAGCCTTCCGGATGGAGCGGGCCTGAACCGTTTCACGGAAGTAGCGAAGGGCGATCCACTGGAAATGCATGGGAGGACTCGAGAGGTGATACCCTCGCCCAGGCAACCCGCGCGCCAACTCGTCCTCCTGAGGATGGGGGTGTCGGGATCAGGCGTGGGCGGCATCGGGCGACGGTGCCTCGGCCACGCGGCGCAGGCGCGTGAGGATGCTGTCGCCGTCCGGGCGGCGGGTCGAACCGAAGCCCTCGCGCTCCATGCGCGCGGCGATGTCCTGGCCCGGCCTCGGCCAGGGCGGCCTCGACATCGGCCGCCTCTGCTTGAAGCGCCTGAATGTGCGCCAGGGTTAGTCTCTACCTCGCGTAGGGTCGCGGCATCTTGCCGGGACGCGCCCGCGCCGAGGCGCCGTACGGCTTCGTTCACGCCCGTGACCCGCCGGCCGCGCTCCAACTCGCCCTGGCGCTTCGAGGCATTGGCCACGTGGGCGCGGACCCGGGCGATTTCCGCCGCGAAGCGGGCCCGGGCCGTGCGCAGGGCGTCGCGCTCTGCCTCCAGCTCGGCCATGGCCGACGCCTCCTCCTCCGCCAGATCCTCCCGGTTGCCCCTGAGCGCGGCGATCGCCTGGGTCTCCAGCGCGCGGGTGCGCGCTTCGACCTCGTCCTGGCGACGTGCTTCCGCTCTGTCGCCGGCCACGCGAGGGCCAGGGCTGACGGCTGCACTCCAGCCCGGCGCGGGTCTTACCGATCTGCTGCTCCAGGACGAGCAGCGCGTTGCGGTCGAAGATCTCCTTACGCACCCGGGCGGCCCGCCCGCGCAGGAGGACGTCGACAGCTTGAGTATGGCCTGTCTCCCGGTTGGCGAACCTGGTTTGCAGGCAGGAGGCTCCTATGAGTTTGCGCGGTGTCTAAATGTAAATTTGCACAATGATCAAAAGGCTCGGTAGGAGGCGCGATGGTAGGCTCACCTCCCATATAAGGAATAAATACCTATTGCAAAACACGAAATACCCCGCTCCCTTGAGAAGAGCGGGGTCGGTCGCGAGCGGGAGCTGCCGGTTCAGACGAAGAGGCTCGACACGCTCGATTCCGTGGCCGTACGCCCGATCGCCTCGCCGAGCAGCGGGGCGATGCCGATCACGCGGATGTTGCGGGCGAGCTTCACCGCCTGGGTCGGCTGGATCGAGTCTGTGATGACGAGCTCCTTCATCTTCGAGGCGGCGATGCGCGAGACCGCGCCGCCCGAGAGCACCCCATGCGTGATGTAGGCGGAGACGTCCTTGGCGCCGGCATTCAGTAGGGCCTCGGCGGCGTTCACCAGGGTACCGCCGGAATCGACGATGTCGTCGACGAGGATGCAGGACCGCCCGCTTACGTCGCCGATAATGTTCATCACTTCCGACTCGCCGGGACGTTCGCGGCGCTTGTCGACGATGGCGAGCGGCGCGTCGATGCGCTTGGCGAGCGCCCGGGCGCGCACCACGCCGCCGACGTCGGGGGAGACCACCATGCGCTCGCCCGGGGGCAGCCGCTCCTTGATGTCGCGCACCATCACCGGGGCGGCGAAGAGGTTGTCAGTCGGGATGTCGAAGAAGCCCTGGATCTGGCCGGCATGGAGATCCAGCGTCATCACGCGGTCGGCGCCGGCCTCGGTGATGAGATTGGCCACGAGCTTGGCCGAGATCGGCGTGCGGCCCGAGGTGCGCCGGTCCTGCCGCGCATAGCCGAAATAGGGGATTACTGCCGTGATGCGGCGGGCGGAGGAGCGCCGGGCCGCGTCGATCATGATGAGCAGTTCCATCAGGTGATCGTTGGCGGGGAACGAGGTCGACTGGACGATGAACACGTCCTCGCCGCGCACGTTCTCCTGCAGCTCGACGAAGATCTCCATGTCGGCGAAGCGCCGGACCATGCAGCTCGCCAGCGGCAGTTCCAGATAGGCGGCGATCGCCTCGGCGAGCGGACGGCTCGCGTTGCCGGCGATGATCTTGATCGACGACTTCATTGCCGGGCTCTCTATAAGGCTCGCAAACTCTCGCAAACGACGGGTATCCCGCGCGAAAACCGTCGGAGGGCACACGACTCTCGTCCCGACGGGGGCGCTCTTATCAGTGGCGGCAGGGTGTCACAATGCCTTCACGGCCCGCCCTCCCCACCCAGCTGGCGGGCGCCGGCGCTCAGGGCTCCAGCAGGCGGTGCAGGTGCACGATGAAGTAGCGGGTCTGCGCGCTGTCGACGGTGGCCTGAGCCTTGGCCCGCCACGCGGTCTGGGCGGAGGCGTAATCGGGGAAGATCCCGACGATGTCGAGGCCCTTCACGTCGCGGAAGCGCACGCTGTCCAGATCCTCGAGTTCGCCGCCGAACACGAGGTGAAGCTTCTGGCCGCTGTCGATCGTCGTCGTCATCCACACCTCCCAGCGCTGCCTCGGGTTGACGCGCCGTGGCAGCGACCATCCTCGCGAGGCCGCATTCCGGCCCCGGGCTCAGGCCAAGCCTGCCCGCCGAAGCAAGGCAGAGGCCGTGACCTGCGGGTCGCAGACCCCATCGCCAGCGTCAACTCGCCGTCGCGCATGGGTTCGCTGCACGAAGCTCGCTCGGGGCTCGCTGCGTGTTGCGGGTGGCTCCGCTCAGGCCTCCCGTTAGGCCGAGCCGTCCGCCGCCCGGGCGGGTCGCTCGACATAGCGGCCCCGTTCGGGAGCGGCGACGCGCTCGAAGTCCTGGGCCAGGGCATCGAGGGCACGCTGCAGGTCCGGTCCGTGTAGGGGTCGGCCGTGCCCGGTGATCGCGCGCTCGGGTTTCAGGCTGGCGAGGAAGCGCACGGAAGCGCCGGCCGCATCCCAGTCGAGCGTCAAGATACGTGGGCGGGCCGTGCAGTTCCAGTGCCCGCGTGGCGACGGCATAGGCCGATTCCTGGGCCGTGGTGACGAAGGCGTTCCCGACGATCCGCGTGCGGTCTCTCTCCCGCCACAGGGAGACATGGGCCGGGGCGTGGCCGGGGGGGATCCAGCGTCAGCCCGGCAGGGGCGGGACGGCTTTGCCTTCCGGCAGCAACTGGAGGTGCTCGGACACGTCAACGGGGCGCGTGGGATAGAGTGGAGAGATCCGCGCCATCAGGCCGCCGCCGACGCTCGGATCCGCCGGCGGATAGGCCGCGCTGCCGTCGAGATAGGGTGTTTCCAGCCCGCGGGCGTAGACCGGGGCGTCCCCTCGCGGGCCAGATCCTCCAGCACGCCGACATGGTTGAAATGGCCATGGGTGAGCAGGATCGCCGCGGGGCGCGCGCCCGTGCCGAATCGGGCGCCGGCCGTGTCGCGGATCGCCGTGGCGGTGCCGGGCGGGCCCGCATCGACCAGCACCCAGCCGCGGTCGCCCGCGCCGGGCGGCCCGACGAAGACGACATTGACAATGCCGAGCCGGCGATAGGCGAGGTCCTCGGTGATCGCATGGGCTGCGTCGCTGCCCGCCTCAACGGCATCGGCGCGGGCATCCGGGGCGACGGGGATCTGCTGGGCCATGGGCGGCTCCCTCGGTGTCTTGGGCTCCATCGGGACGCTGCGCGTCTCTCCGGACGATGCCTCGATGGGCCAACCACGTGTGCGGGCCCGGGTTCGGTCGCTCGCCTGCGGCGAAGGCGGCCGTTGTTGCGGGCGGGCGACAGGGGACGCCTAAACCGGCCGTTGCAGCCGCGGACCGCTTGCCAGCGTGGCCACGGGTCCGCAGTTTCGCCGGCCATGGAGCGGTGCGACCCTCGCCGCCGCCCCCGTAGAGACGTGGCCGAAGACCGATGCGCCTCCCGAAGCTGATCGTTCTCCTCGGCCTTGCCGGGAGCGCCGGGGCCTGCGCGCCCCATCCGATCGTCGCCCGCGATCCGATTCCCGCCCCGTCCCCGGACGAGGCGTTTGTCTGCGATTCACGACCTTCGCCGATCGTTGCGAAGATGTTCGACACGAATTGCGAGGAGCGGCTGCGCGAGCGCCGCACCGTGCTACAGTCCAAGGGTTGAGCGGCCAGCCTCGGCCGTTCCCTCGCCCAGCCGGAGTCCGCCCGTGGTGACCTCACGCCGTCTCGCCGCCCTCGCGGGTGCCCTCGCCGCCCTGTCGGTCACCGCGGCCGTGGCGGAGACCGAGGGCACTAAGCAGCGCATCTTCGAGGCGGGCGGGCGCGGCCCGCAGGTGATCGAGCTCGATCCCTATCCAAGCCAGTTCCGTCGCGGCTCCGTCGGCCGCAACGGCGAAGACGTGCATGCGCTTGGCGCCATCCCCGTGCCGCAGGTCATGAATGGCGGCGCCTTCGGCATGACGGGCTTCGACTATTACCACGACGCCTCGGCGGGTGGCTTCATCGGCAAGCGCCGCATCCCGCACGGCTACGTGCTGGCCCCGGCCCTGCGCGCGCCCCTGCCCTGAGGCGGCGCGCCGCTTACTGTGCGCTCGCCACGCAGGCCGCGGGCACGCTGCCATAGCCGGTATAGACGACGCGCACCTTGCGGCGGCAATCCTGCGCGCCGGGAAGTGAGGCGGCGGGGGCGGCCTGGACCGGCGCGACCTCGACCGGGGTGACCGCCACGGTGGCGGCGACCGTGCCGGTCGTGTCCGCGGTGGCGAGGGCGTTGGACGCCGAGATCACCATTGGCGTGGCGACGAGAGAGGCGGCGATGGCCGCGGCGAAAACGGTAAATCCCTTGCGCATGACTTGGCTGCCGCTGTTCTGATCCGCCCGATGGGGCGGCCCACGACCCTGAATTGTCGAAACAACTTGGCCGTAAGCTTCACGGTTCCCCGGCTTAAAGGAATCGTGGCAGAAATGTGTGCGGGCGCGCACCGGGGCGGTTTCCATCCCCCGTGCGACGCCCCGCGGCCTCCGTCATTCAAGCGGCTTCCCCTTCGACGGCGGGGGCTCTAAACGGTCGCGCGACCCTTCTTCCCGCTGTCGGAATCTCCATGTCGAGCGACGTCGATCTCTCGCCCACACGCTCGTTCCAGGGCCTGATCCTGACCCTGCAGCGCTTCTGGGCGGGCAAGGGCTGCGTGATCCTGCAGCCCTACGATATGGAGGTCGGCGCCGGCACCTTCCATCCGGCCACGACGCTGCGGGCGCTCGGGCCGAAGCCCTGGAACGCGGCCTATGTTCAGCCGTCGCGGCGCCCGAAGGACGGCCGCTACGGCGAGAACCCGAACCGGCTGCAGCATTATTACCAGTTCCAGGTCATTCTGAAGCCGAACCCGCCGAACCTTCAGGGGCTCTACCTCGAATCGCTCGCCGCGATCGGCGTCGACCTCAAGCTCCACGACATCCGCTTCGTCGAGGACGACTGGGAGAGCCCAACGCTGGGCGCCTGGGGCCTCGGTTGGGAATGCTGGTGCGACGGGATGGAGGTGAGCCAGTTCACCTATTTCCAGCAGGTGGCCGGCTTCGAATGCGCGCCGGTCGCCGGCGAGCTGACCTACGGCCTCGAACGGCTCGCCATGTACGTGCAGGGCGTCGAGAACGTCTACGACCTCAATTTCAACGGCGGCGAAGGCGACGCGAAGGTCACTTACGGCGACGTCTTCCTGCAGGCCGAGCAGGAATATTCGCGCCACAACTTCGAGGCCGCCGACACGGCGATGCTGTTTCGGCACTTCGCCGACGCGGAAAAGGCCTGCCGCTCCTATCTGGATGCCGGTGCTCCGGCCACGGAAGGCGGGCGCCACCGCATGGTGCAGCCGGCTTACGACCAGTGCATTAAGGCGAGCCACGTCTTCAACCTGCTCGATGCGCGCGGCGTGATCTCGGTGACCGAACGGCAGAGCTACATCCTGCGGGTGCGCGAGCTCGCCAAGGCCTGCGGTGCCGCCTGGCTCAAGACGGAGGCCGGCGGCGCCCCGGCCGAGGCCGCCTGAGCGAGGCCATGCGCACCGCTCTCATCGCCCTTGTCCTGGCGCTCTCCGCCGGGAGCGCGCGGGCGCAATCGGCGACCGATCCCGTCGAGACGGTGCGCGCCTTCTACGCCAAGGACGATATCAATGCCGTCCGCTTCTACGCCAAGGGTCTGCGCCGCCTGTTCGAGCGCGACCAGCGCGAGGCGAAAGGCGAGGTCGGGCGCCTCGGCTTCGCCTTCCACGTCAACGGCCAGGACACGGAGCCGGGCTTTTCCAAGAGCCTGACGCTCACGCCGCTCGCGGTGGAGGCCGACCGGGCCGAGGTGCAGGCCACCTTCCGCAACGGCAGCCCGCAGGAGTTGCGTTACAGCCTCCTGCGCGAGGGCGGCCTCTGGAAGATTGCCGATGTCCGCTCCCTGCGGAAGGACCGCTGGGACCTGATGGAGATCCTGTCCGCGCCGCTGCGCTGAGGCAGGCCGCTCAGGCCAGCCGAAGCCCCGTCAGCAAAGCGGCGGGTGGGGATGGGCGACAGGATCGGCCGTGGCGGGGCCGCCCGGCACAACCCCGTGATCGCGGCTGCAGTCTGGCGTCGAGGCGATGCGCCTCCGCGGCATCCGTGCTTTGCGGATCGGCCGGGGTGGACGGAAAGGCGGAGAGGCCGGTCAGCGGCCTCATCGGCCCCTGCCCCCTCAATGCGACAGGATCTTCGATAGGAAGGCCTGGGCGCGGAGGCTGCGGGGCTCGTCGAAGAAGGCGTCCTTGCTCGTGTCCTCCACGATCTCACCCTGGTCCATGAAGATCACCCGGTCGGCGACCTTGCGGGCGAAGCCCATCTCGTGGGTCACCACCATCATGGTCATGCCGTCCCGGGCGAGCTCGACCATCACGTCGAGCACCTCGCCGACCATCTCCGGGTCGAGGGCCGAGGTCGGCTCGTCGAACAGCATCACCACCGGGTCCATGGCGAGCGCCCGGGCGATCGCCACCCGCTGCTGCTGGCCGCCGGAGAGCTGGCCCGGAAATTTCCGCGCATGCGCCGAGAGGCCGACCCGGGAGAGCAGGTCGAGCCCCCGCTTCTCGGCGTCCGCGGCCGAGCGCTTCAGCACCTTGCGCGGGGCGAGCGTCAGGTTGTCGAGGATCGACAGATGCGGGAACAGCTCGAAATGCTGGAACACCATGCCGACCCGGGCGCGCAGCTTGGGCAGGTTCGTGGCCCGGTCCTTTACCCGCGTGCCGTCGACGGTGATCTGGCCCTCCTGGAACGGCTCCAGCGCGTTCACGCACTTGATCAGGGTCGACTTGCCCGAGCCCGAGGGGCCGCAGACCACCACCACCTCGCCGCGGGCGATCTCCGTCGTGCAGTTGGAGAGCACCTTGAAGTCGCCGTACCACTTGGACACGGCCTCAATGGCGATCATCTGCGCCGCGCTGGCAGGGCGGGGCGCGACGAGCGGCCCCTCCTGCAGCCCGGCATCCTCGGGGGCGTCGGTCGCCCGGACGGGCGTCTGCGGCGTGCCGGGCGCCGGGATCGGCGTGGAGGTCATGACGTCCCTCAGCGGATGATCGCGACGTGGGATTGCAGGCGGCGCACCAGGAGCGAGGCGGCCAGACAGATCACGAGATAGGTAAGCGCCGCGAACAGATACATTTCGACGAGGCGCCCATCCCGCTGGGCGACCTTCACGGCGGCCCCCAGGAAGTCGGTGAGCGAGAGCACGTAGACGAGCGAGGTGTCCTGGAAGAGCACGATGGTCTGGGTCAGCAGCAGCGGCAGCATGTTGCGGAAGGCCTGGGGCAGGACCACGCTGCCCATCACCTGCCAGTAGCCGAGCCCGAGCGCCTGGGCGGCGGCCGTCTGGCCCTTCGGGATGGATTGGAGGCCGGCTCGCATGATCTCGGAGAAGTAGGCCGCCTCGAAGAGGGTGAACGTGATCAGGGCGCTGGTGAAGGCGCCGACCTGGATCGGCTCCGAGGCGCCGGTCGCCCAGGCTCCGAGGTAGGGCACCAGGAAGTAGAACCAGAAGATCACCAGCACGAGCGGCAGGGAGCGCATCAGCTCGACATAGAGCTTGGCCACGTGCCGCAGCCCGGGCAGCCCGGAGAGCCGCAGCATCGCGAGCCACGTGCCGAGCACCAGGCCCAGGCCCGCCGCCAAGGCGGTCAGCGTCAGGGTGAAGACCATGCCCTGCCCGAACAGATAGGGCAGCGAGGCCCCGACCACGCCGAGATCGAACTGCGAAAACATCAGCGCTGCCCGGGGATCGCGACCGCCCGCTCGAGCCGGCTCGCGCACAGGATCACCACGAGGTTGACCGTCACGTAGAGAAGGGTCGCCGCGGTGAAGGCCTCGAAGACGTGGAAGGAGAATTCCTGCATCGCGCGGGCCCGGGCGGTGAGTTCGAGCAGGCCGATGGTGAGCGCCACCGACGTGTTCTTGAGGTTGTTCAGGAACTCGGAGGTGAGCGGCGGCAGGATGATGCGGTAGGCGTTGGGCAGCAGCACGTGGCGGTAGGTCTGCGCGGTGCCGAGCCCCAGGGCCGTGCCGGCGAGGCGCTGGCCCCGGGGCAGCGCCTCGATGCCGGCCCGCACCTGCTCGGCCACCCGCGCCGCGGTGAAGAAGCCGAGGCAGAGCACCGCCGTGTAGAAGGGCGCGTCCGGCACTTGCTTCACCGCGCTGCCGAGCGCCTCCGGCAGCAATTCGGGCAGCACGAAGTACCAGAGGAACATCTGCACCAGCAGGGGGATGTTGCGGAACAGCTCGACATAGGCCGTGCCGAGGGCCCGCGCCGCCTTCGAGGGCAGCGTGCGCATCACCCCGATCACCGAGCCGAGGGTGAAGGCGATCGCCCAGGAGGCGAGCGCGGTCGCGACCGTCCAGGCGAGGCCGGAGAGCAGCATGTCGGCATAGGAGCCGACCCCTTCCGGGCTCGGCTCGAAGAAGACGTTCCAGTTCCAGCTGTAGTTCATCGGCCGTCGCTCAGTAGGCGACGGGGTCGGCGCTGTCGCTCGGGGTCTCGAAGGCCTTCCGCATGGCCTCGCTCATCGGCAGCTTGAGGTTGATGCCCCGGGGCGGGATCGGCTGCTCGAACCATTTCGCGTAGAGCGCCTTCCCCTCCGGGCTCCGGTAGAGCGCGGCGGTGGCGGCGTCGACCACCGCCTTGAAGGGCGCGTCGTCCCTGCGCAGCATGATGCCGTAGGGCTCGGGCTTCGAGAGCGCCTCCGAGGAGATCGCGTAGGCCTCCGGCGCCTTGGAACCGGCGACCAGGGCGGCGAGCAGCACATCGTCCATCACGAAGGCGTCGGCCCGGCCGGTCTCGACCATCAGGAAGGCCTCGGCATGGTCCTTGGCCGGCAGGATCCGGAGGCCGAGGCCGCGGGCGGTGTTGGCCTCGTTGATCTGGCGGATGCTGGTGGTGCCCGAGGTCGAGACCACGGTGCGGCCCTTCAGGCCGTCGAAGCTGTCCAGCGCCTTGTCCTTCTTCGCCACGAAGCGCGTCGCGGTGAGGAAGTGGGTGTTGGTGAAGGCGGCCTGCTTCTGGCGGTCGGCATTGTTGGTGGTCGAGCCGCATTCGAGGTCGATGGTGCCGTTGGCGATGAGCGGCATACGCGTCGCCGAGGTGACGGGATTGAGCTTCACCGCCAGCGAATCGAGCTTCAGATGCGCCTTCACCGCCTCCGCCACCTTCTGGCAGATCTCCAGGGTGTAGCCGACCGGCTTCTGGTTGCCGTCGAGATAGGAGAACGGCACCGAGGAATCGCGGTAGCCGAGGGTGATGGCGCCGCTGTCCTTCACCTTCTTCAGGGTGCCGGTGAACTCCTGCGCCCCGGTGGGCCCGCAGGCGGCCGCGAGGGCGGTGAGCAGGAACACGGCCTTGAGGCGCATCGGCGAAGCTTCCCGACCCTGGGCCGCCCGGCGGGCGGCGGCGGCGCCATAGTGAGGCCGGCGCCCCGGCTTGTCATCCGCCCCGGCGCCGAACGCGACGGGGGAGCCGTCGCTCGTCCTGGGCGGCACGTTCGAAATTAATCCCGAGAAAGACAAGTCTCTGCACAATTCCGCCCGGGCGTTGCGGCCGGGGGACAAAGGTCATGCGCAGATCAGGGGCGAGGCATCTCATATAAACCCCTGATTTCATTTTGATATGAGCATTGCTGGCTGTGTGGAAAACCGCCGCGGCGGGCGCGAAGACGTTCGAAGATACCAACAAAATGCATGATTCAGATCAGCAGTCCTTGCGCTGATAGGCCAGGGTGAGTGAACTCTAGCCATCCTTGATCGAAGTTTGTGCAAGAACAGGAGGCGGTGCCGTGAAGCGGTCGGTTGTGTGCGCGTCGTTGCTGGCCGGCGCTTTCGTCCCTCCCCTCGTGGGCGCTCCCATCGGCTCCGCCCTCGCCCAGGGCGGCCCGGCGCCCACGGCCACCGACGTGGCGACCGCCAAGGCGCAGGTGGCGACGGCGAAAGCCAGGAAGGCGCAGGACGGGCCCTATTTCGCGGCGGTCCCGGTCAACCCGCCGAACTTCCTCTACAAGGCCCTGGGCGAGCCCGAGAACTGGCGCATCAGCGGCTCGTTCCGCCCGAGGGCGGAAGGCATCGCCAACCAGTTCCGCCCCTCGACCTTCGCCAGCAACGACATCCTGAACTCGTATCTCACAACCCTGCACGTGGAATACGGCGTCAAGGATCCGGTGCGCATCGGCGTGGAGCTGTTCGACAGCCGCGGCTACTTCCAGCGCCGCAATTCCTCTGCCTCCACCACGGAGATCAACGCCCTCGAACCGGGCCAGGCCTATCTCAACTTCGATCTGGGCGATCTCGGCGGCGAAGGCTCGAAGAGCAGCCTGACGCTCGGCCGCTTCACCAAGAACATCGGCTCGCGCCGCCTCGTCTCCCGGCAGCAGTTCCGCAACACCATCAATGCCTATACCGGCATGCTGTTCGATTGGCAGGGCGCGAACAAGGACAAGCTCACCGTGCTCTGGTCGATGCCGCATACGCGGCTGCCCGACGACGTGCCCGGCATCCTCGACAACGGGATCGAGTTCGACCGCGAGAGCCCGGACCTGCAGCTCTTCGGCGCTTCCTACACCTTCGCGGGCATCTTCGGCGGCTCCCTCGAACTCTACGGCTACGGCCTCTACGAGCAGGATTCCGGTACGGGCCCGGGCTCGGTGCAGACCCGCAACCGGCGCCTGTTCACCCCCGGGATGCGGCTGGCGCGCCTGCCGCGGGTGGGCGAATTCGACTGGGACCTCGAGGGGATCTACCAGACCGGCCTCACCCGCGAGACGGCGGCGGTGACCGACGTGAAGGATCTCGACGTCTCGGCCTATTTCGTCCACGCCGAAATCGGCTACACCTTCGATGCCGATTGGAAGCCGCGGGTCTCCCTGCATTACGACCATGCCAGCGGCGACGGCTCCAACCCGAACAGCTACAACCGCTTCGACACGCTCTACGGCGCCCGGCGCTGGGAATACGGCCCGACCGGCCTCTACGGCCCGGTGCAGCGGGCGAACATGATCTCGCCCGCCCTGCGCTTCGAGATCACCCCGAGCAAGGTCTGGGACTTCTTCGTCGCCTATCGGCCGCTCTGGCTGGAAAGCGCCACCGACACCTTCGCGGCGACGCTGATCCGTGACCGCTCGGGCCGCTCCGGCACCTTCGCCGGCCAGCAGATCGAGGGCCGCGTGCGCTACTGGATCATCCCCGACACGATGATCCTCGATACCGGGCTCGCCTACCTCATCAAGGGCGACTTCCTGCGCAACGCCCCCAACGCGCCCGATACCGGAGACACCTTCTACGGCTATCTCAACACGACGCTCTTCTTCTGAGCCCTCGGGTCGGCAGCGGGATCACGGGGTGATCTCGTTGCCGACATAGTCGACGACGCCGTTGGCATTCTTCTTCCAGACATACATCACGTAGTCCGGCCGGGTGATGTCGCCCTTCTTGTCGTAGGCGATCTCGCCGATCACCGTCGGGGTCGGCTTGCCCTGATGCAGATAGGCGGCCAGCGCCTCGGCCTCGGTGGAGCCCGTCGCCTCGACCGCGGCCTTGAGGATCTGGACCGCGGCATAGGCGTAGAGGGTATAGGCTTCCGGGTTGATGCCCTTGGCCTTGAAGCGGGCGACGATGTCCTTGGCCTCGGCGCTGCGGGTTCGGTCGGGGGTGAAGGTGACGAGGGTGCCCTCGGCGGCCGGCCCGGCGATGGCGACGAGCTCCTTGTCGACCATGCCGTCGCCGCCCATCAGGGGCGCTTCGAGCTTCTGGTCGCGCATCTGGCGGATGATGAGGCCGGCCTCCGTGTAGTAGCCGCCGAAATAGACCACATCGACGCCGTTCTGCTTCAGCTTCGACACGAGGGCGGAATAGTCCTTCTCGCCCGGGTTGATGCCCTCGATCAGCGTCTCCTTGCCGCCCTTGGCCTTGAACGCCTTCAGGGTCTCGTCGACGAGGCCCTTGCCGTAGGGCGTCTTGTCGTGGACGAAGGCGACCTTCTTCCCCGCGAAGGCCCTGGCGAGGTAGTCGCCGGCGATGGCCCCCTGCTGGTCGTCGCGGCCGCAGGTGCGGAAGACGTTCCACAGGCCCCGCTCGGTGAACTTCACCGCGGTCGAGCCGGGGGTGATCTGGAGGATGCCCGCATCCGCATAGGCCTCGGAGGCGGGGATCGAGACGCCGGAATTGAAATCGCCGACCACCATGGTCACCCCGTCCGAGGCGAACTTGTTGGCGACCGAGACGCCCTGCTTGGGGTCGGAGGCGTCGTCGCCGATGGAGAGCTCGATCTTCTTGCCCTTCACGCCGCCGGCGGCGTTGATGTCCTCGACCGCCTGGGTGGCGCCGTTGCGGAACTGCGCCCCGAAGGCGGCGCTGTTGCCGGTGAGCGGGGCGGCGAGCCCGATCTTCACCTGCGCCTGGGCCGAGCCCGCGAGGAGAAGCCCGAGGGCGAGCCCGGCCAGCAGCGACGTCTTCATGCCCATCCCCCTCAATGCCCCCGTTCCAAGCAAGCGCGGGGCCGATGCCCGCGCGATCACGTTGCCTCCGGCCCCTTCGCCCGCCAGGCCAGCGGCCCGCGGCGCTCGTAGAGCCAGGGATATTGCCCCGTCATCTGCTGCACCCGCGTGACGCGGAAGGCCAATGCCCCGACGAGGAGCACCACCAGGGCATCCGCCGCGTAGTAGCGGGCGGAGAGCAGCGTGCCCTGGAACAGGGCGAAATGGATGAAGCGCACGGCTCCGGCGAGCAGGAGCAGCGGCGGCACGATCTGCCAGGCCGGACGCCAGCCGAGCGCCACCGCCCGTGCCGTCATCCAGGCCGCCCAGCCGCCCATGGCCACGGTGACGAGCAGGAACAGGAAGACCGAGTCCTCCTCGTAGAGGATTCCCTGGAGCATCGCCTCAGCTCTCCTCCGGCAGGGCGTGGCCGCCTTCGAGATAGGCGGCCTTGATCGCCGGATCCTCCAAGAGCGCCCGGCCCTCCCCCGAGAGGGTGATGCGCCCGTTGACCAGCACGTAGCCGCGATGGGCGAGGCGGAGGGCGTGATAGGCGTTCTGCTCCACCAGGAAGACGGTGAGGCCGTCCTGCCGGTTGAGGGTGCGGATGGCGGAGAAGATCTGCTTCACCACGAGGGGGGCGAGGCCGAGGGAGGGCTCGTCGAGCATGAGCAGGCGCGGCCGGCTCATCAGGGCGCGGGCGATGGCGAGCATCTGCTGCTCGCCGCCCGACATGGTGCCGCCGCGCTGGTGCAGCCGCTCCTTCAGCCGGGGAAACAGGGTGCAGACCCGCTCCAGATCCTGCGCGAAGAAGCGCCCCTCGTGCAGGGCGGCGCCCATCTGCAGGTTCTCGTAGACGCTCATGCGCGGGAAGATGCGCCGCCCCTCCGGCGACTGGGCGAGGCCGAGTCGGGCGATGCGGTGGGTCGGCAGGCGCGTCACGTCCTGCCCGGCGAAGCGGATCGTGCCGGAGCGGGCGCGCGGGGCGCCGAACACCGTCATCATCAGGGTCGACTTGCCGGCCCCGTTCGCCCCGATCAGGGTGACGATCTCGCCCTCGCGCACCTCGAGATCGACCCCGCGCAGGGCGGCGACGCTGCCATAGGAGGCCGAGACGCCGCGCAGGGCGAGCAGGGGCTCGGCGGCGGCGGCCTGCCGGGCCCGGGTCTCCTCCACGAGGACGTTGATGCCGGCGACGCTCATGGCCGCCTCTCCGCGACGGGCAGGGTGAGGCCGAGCTCGGCATCGACCTGCTCGACCTCCTCGTCCTCGACCCCGAGATAGGCCGCGATCACCCGCGGGTCGTTGCGGATCGCCTCCGGCGTGCCGTCGGCGATCTTCCGGCCGTAATCGAGCACGACCACGTGGTCGGAGATCGCCATCACCACGGCCATGTCGTGCTCGATCAGGAGCACGGAGGTGGCATGCGCGTCGCGGATGTGGCGCAGCAGGCCGTTCAGCTCCTGGGATTCCCGCGGGTTCAGCCCCGCCGCTGGCTCGTCGAGGCAGAGCAGGACCGGGTCCGTGCACATGGCCCGGGCGATCTCCAGCCGGCGCTGGTCGCCATAGGGCAGGTCGCCGGCCGGATCGTCGGCCCGGGCGGTCAGGCCGATCCGGTCGAGCCAGTCCCTGGCCTTGGCGATCGCGGCGGCCTCCGCCGCCCGGTAGCCGCCGAGGCCGAGGAGGCCGAGCAGGGTGAAGCCCGAAGCGCGCATCAGGGGGGCGTGCTGGGCGACGAGCAGGTTCTCCAGGACGGTCATGCCGGGAAACAGGCGGATGTTCTGGAAGGTGCGCGCCACCCGGGCCCGCCGGTTCACCTGATGGTTCGGCAGCCGCTCCAGCAGATGCGCCGCGCCGTCCGGATGGCGCAGGGTCAGCCGCCCCTCGCTCGGCCGGTAGAAGCCGGTGATGCAGTTGAACACCGTGGTCTTGCCCGCACCGTTCGGGCCGATCAGCGCGGTGATGTCCCCCCGCCGGACGCGGAAGGAGAGGTCGTCCACGGCGGTCAGCCCGCCGAAGCGCATGCGCAGATGCTCGACCGCGAGGACGGCGTCGTCGGGGGGCGCCATCAGCCGTGGCCCTCGCGCACGAGGCTGCCGGCGATGGCCTTGCGCTCCTTGAGGGCCACGGTCGGCACCCGCTCGGCGATGAGGCCGCGGGGGCGCCAGACCATCATGGCGACCATGGCCAGGCCGAACACGACGAGGCGGTACTCGTTGGGGTCGAAGCCCTCGCCGAACACGGCCTTGAGGAAGCCGAGATTGCGCAGGAGCTCCGGCCCGCCGACCATGACGATGGCGGCGAGGGCCACGCCGATCTGGCTGCCCATGCCGCCGAGCACCACGATCGCCAGGATGATGGCGCTCTCCAGGAAGTTGAAGCTCTCCGGGCTGACGAAGCCCTGGCGCACGGCGAAGAAGGAGCCGGCGAAGCCCCCGAACATGGCGCCCAGCGCGAAGGCGGTGAGCTTGGTCGCGGTGGTGTCGATGCCGAGCGAGCGGCAGGCGATCTCGTCCTCGCGCAGGGCCTCCCAGGCCCGGCCGATGGGCAGGCGCCGCAGGCGCAGGGTCGCGAAGGCAGTCAGGAGGGCGAGCGCCAGGATCAGGTAGTAGAGGAAGACGACGCGGTGCATCGCGTCGAACTTGAGCCCGAAGGTGCCGGCGAAGCCGTTCGGCCCCGGGGTGAAGGGCAGGCCGAAGAAGGTCGCCCGGGGGATCGAGGACACTCCCGCCGCCCCGCCGGTGAGGTCGACCCAGTTGATGAGCACGAGGCGGATGATCTCGCCGAAGGCCAGGGTGACGATGGCGAGGTAGTCGCCCCTCAGGCGCAGCACGGGAAAGCCGAGCATCATGCCCCAGAGCCCCGCGAACAGGCCGGCCAGCGGCAGGCAGACCCAGAAGGACAGGCCGAGGCTCGTCGAGAGCAGGGCGTAGGTATAGGCGCCGACGGCGTAGAAGGCGACGTAGCCGAGGTCGAGGAGTCCCGCGAGCCCGACCACGATGTTCAGCCCCCAGCCGAGCATGACGTAGGTCAGGATCAGGATGCCGAGGTCGATCCAGTAGCGGGAGGGGCCGAGGCCGCCGGTGAGGAACACCACCGCCGGCGGCATCAGCAGCGCGGCGGCCAGGAACAGCGGCAGACCGAGGCGCGGCAGGCGCTGCCCGGCCTGGGGCGTGGCGTCGACGGGCTCCGTCGCCTGGGAAGGGCTCGGGGTGAGCGTCCGGCGCGCGTCGCGCCGCAGGAGCACCAGGCGCTGGAGCAGCCGCAGGCCGAACAGGGCGGCGCAGAGGCCGGCCACCAGCCCCCAGCGCGGGGTCAGGCCGAGGGCGCCGCCCTCCCCGAGATCGGCGCGGTAGCTGACGATCGGCACGCAGAGCCCGAAGGCGACCAGCGCCGTGAGCGCGCAATCCTTCAGGATGCCCGGCAGGCCGTTCTCCGACGCGGCGGCGGCCACCGGCTCAGACCTTCTCGACCTCGGCCCGGCCGAGCAGGCCCGAGGGCATGAAGATCAGGACGATGGCGAGGATCGAGAAGGCGGCCACGTCCTTGTACTCGATGGAGAAATAGGCCGACCAGAAGGTCTCGACGAGGCCGATGATGAGGCCGCCGAGCACCGCGCCGGGCAGGGAGCCGATGCCGCCGAGCACCGCCGCGGTGAAGGCCTTCACCCCGGGCACGAACCCGTCCGAGAAGGAGACCACGCCGTAATAGACGAGGTAGAGCACCCCCGCCACCGCCGCGAGCACCGCGCCCAGCACGAAGGTGAGGGAGATGGTGCGGTCCACGTCGATGCCGAGCAGAGCCGCCATCTTGCGGTCCTGCTCGCAGGCCCGCTGCGCCCGGCCGAAGGGCGTGCGCTGCACGAGATACCAGAAGCCGGCGAGCAGGAGCGCGGTCACCGTCATGATCGCCATCTGCTTGTAGGAGAGGGTCACGGCGTAGCCCTCCCGCTCGAACAGGGTCAGGCCGCCGTTGAGCAGGGGCGGCGTCGGCTTGTTGCGGGCGCCCTGGGCCACCTGCACGAAGTTCGACAGGAAGATCGAGACGCCGATGGCCGAGATGAGCGGGGCGAGGCGGAAGGAGCCGCGCAGGGGCCGGTAGGCCACCCGTTCGATCGCCCAGCCCCAGAGCGCGGTCAGCGCCATCGCCACGACGAGCACGATCAGCAGAGCCAGGGCCACGGAGGCGATGCCGAGCCAGGCGGTGACGATCAGGAAGGCGATCAGCGCGATGAAGCTCGACACCATGAAGACGTCGCCATGGGCGAAGTTCACCATGCCGATGATGCCGAACACCATCGTGTAGCCGATGGCGATCAGCCCGTAGATCGAGCCGAGCGTGAGCCCGTTGATGAGCTGCTGTACGAAGACGTCCATGTGGTGCCGTCTCGGCCCTTGTCGCGGTTCTTCGGCACCCGCGGCGGAGTCTGCCCCGCCGCTGCGGCCCGAGCGTAGCCGCACGGGCGCGGGACGGGAAGAGCCATTGCCGTACCGGCCGGTTCGCCGTCAGCGTTCCCGCTCCGGCCGGCATAGGGCGGCGAGGCGGGCGATGACCGGCGCCGCCGAATCCCGGATCGACCGGCCCTCCGTCGCGATCGTCAGGTCCGGGGCGAGCGGCGCCTCGTAGGGCGCCGAGATGCCGGTGAAGCCGGCGATCTCTCCGGCCCGGGCCCGGACATAGAGCCCCTTCGGGTCGCGCGCCTCGCAGAGGCCGAGCGGCGTATCGATGAAGACCTCCAGGAAGGGGATGTCGCCGGCGCTGGCCCGCGCGGCCTCCCGCTCGGTCCGGAATGGGGAGATCAGGGACACGATCACGTAGAGACCGGCCTCCGCCATCAGCCGGGCGGTCTCGGCGACCCGGCGGATGTTCTCGCGCCGGTCGGCGTCCGAGAAGCCGAGATCGCGGTTCAGCCCGTATCGGACGTTGTCCCCGTCGAGCACCATACCGTGCAGCCCGGCCTGGTTGAGCGCCCGGTCGACGGCATCGGCGATGCTCGACTTGCCCGCGCCCGACAGGCCGGTGAGCCAGGCGATGGCCGGCCTCTGGCCGAGCTGCGCCCAGCGGGCCTCGCGCGGCTGGAGGCTCTGCCAGGTCAGGTTGTGTCGCAGATCCGTTCCCAAGCCGCATCCTGCCATGCCGGGCTCCCTCCTGCCGATCACCGCCCCACGCCATGCTTGACGGTTCGCGAGACGCAAATACAACCGAACGATGCGTTTGCGTCTCGCTCACGCTTTCGTTATGTGGGAAAAATACCCACGTCAACAGCGGCTCCGACGCGCTTTCGAGGAGATCAGGATGGGATCGCAGCAACCTCCCGTGGCGGGCGCCCGGCACCACCTGCTGATCGCCGGCACCGGCCGGGCCGGGACGACCTTCCTGGTGGAGGTGCTCACCGCCTGCGGACTCGACACGGAACTGTCACGCAATCCGCATGCCGGCTATGACCGGGCCGCGCAGGCGGGCCTGGAGAGCGACCCGCTGGTGCCCAAGGACCACCCCTACGTGGTCAAGTCGCCCTGGGCCTATCAGTTCGTGGACCAGTTCCTGGCCGATCCCGGCCTGCGCCTCGACGGGGCGATCCTGCCGATCCGCGACCTGAAGGAAGCGGTGGCGAGCCGGCTCGCCCTGGAGCTCGGCCACATCTACGGCCTGCCCGGCACCGCCCGGCTCGACGCGCCCTGGCGCGAATTCGGCACCGTGCCCGGCGGGGCGGCCCATTCCCTGGAGCCGCTCGACCAGGCGCGCATCCTCGCCCACGGCCTCCACCTTCTCCTCGAACGGCTGCTCGAACACGACGTGCCGATCGTGATGATGAAGTTCCCGCGCTTCGCCGAGGATCTCGACTACCTCTACGCCCATCTGCGCCCCTTCCTGCCCGCGGGCATGGAGGCGGGCGACTTCCGTGCGGCGGTGGCGCCGGTGGTCGATCCGGCCCGCATCCGGGTCGGGCGGGAGATCGGCCGCAAGCCGGCCGACGCCCTGCCGACGCCGGAGGAGATCGAGCGCATCGCCCTCAAGCGGCAGGTCGTGGCCCTGCAGGATCGCCTCGACCGCTACGCCTGGATCGATCGGCCTCTCAAGCTGGCGGAACGCCTGCGGCGGCGGATGCGGCAGGCGATCGCCTGAGCCCCGACCCGCCTCGACGGGGTGGTGTCCGATGCGCTAGGCCCGGGCCGGGCCCGGCGGCCGATTCCGGCGGTCGCCCGACCGCGCGGGAGGACGGCATGGACAGCGAAGCACCTCCGTCCGAGCCGCTTGCGGTGGCGACGGTCCGCAATGTCGAGATGACGGGGGCGGAGATCCGCTCCGAGCACGATCTCCTCGGCTATGCCGACGTGCCGGCCGCGGCGCTCTGGGGCATCCACACCAAGCGGGCGGTGACGAACTTCCCGATCACCGGCGTGCCGGTGGGGCATTTCCCCGAACTGGTGCGGGCCCTCGCCCTGGTGAAGCAGGCCGCGGCCCGGGCCAACCGGCGCCTCGGCTATCTCGACCCGGTCAAGGCCGACGCGATCGAGCGCGCCTGCACGATGGTGGCGACCGACAAGACTTTCGCCGAATCCTTCGTGGTCGACGCGATCCAGGGCGGCGCGGGCACCTCGACCAACATGAACGCCAACGAGGTGATCGCCAACGTCGCCCTCGGCCTCCTCGGCAAGGCGCCGGGCCAGTACGAGGCGCTGCACCCCAACGACGACGTCAACATGGCGCAGTCGACCAACGACGCCTATCCGACGGCGCTCCGCCTCGCGGTGATCTTCGCGACGCAGGGCCTGGTGCGGGCCCTCGACGACCTCGCCTACGCCTTCAAGGGCAAGGCGGTGGAATTCGCCGACGTGCTGAAGATGGGCCGCACCCAGCTCCAGGACGCCGTGCCGATGACGCTCGGCCAGGAATTCGACGGCTTCCACGCCACCCTCAAGGAGGACGTGGCCCGGCTCAACGAGATTTCCGGCCTGTTCCGCGAGGTCAATCTCGGCGCCACCGCCATCGGCACCGGCATCAACGCCGATCCGCGCTATGCCGCGCTCGCGGTGGAGGAGCTGTCGCGCCTCTCCGGCCAGCCGATGGTGCTCGCCTCGAACCTGATCGAGGCGACCTCGGATCTCGGCGCCTTCGTGCTGTTCTCCGGCGTGCTGAAGCGGGTCGCGGTCAAGCTCTCGAAGATCTGCAACGATCTGCGTTTGCTCTCCTCGGGGCCGCGGGCGGGGTTCGGCGAGATCCGGCTGCCGGCGGTGCAGGCGGGTTCCTCGATCATGCCCGGCAAGGTCAATCCGGTGATCCCGGAGGTGGTCAACCAGGTCGCCTTCCTGGTGATCGGCCACGACCTCACGGTGACGCTCTGCGCCGAGGGCGGCCAGCTCCAGCTCAACGCCTTCGAGCCGACCATCGGCTATTGCGTGCTCTCTTCGATCCGCATGCTCGGCGCGGCGGTGGACACCCTGACGAAGCGCTGCGTCGAAGGCATCGAGGCCGACCGGGAGCGCTGCCGCAGCCTCGTCCAGGGCTCGGTCGGCCTCGTCACCGCCCTGGCCCCGACGCTCGGCTACGAAGCGAGCTCCCGCATCGCCCGCCGGGCCCTGGCCGAGAACCGCGCCGTGGCCGAGCTGGTGCTGGAGGAGGGCCTGCTCACCGAGGCGCAGCTCAACGCGCTTCTGGAACTCGAGGCGATGACCCACCCGACCCGGCGGCAGAAGGCCGGCGGGACGGTGTAGGCGGGCGTCCGAACCCCAGACGAGGCGCGCATGGCCCCCGATCCGGATGTCGACGCCCTGCTGCGCGCCTGCCTCGCCGATCCCGAGACGACCTGGGCGCTCGGCAGCTTCGGGGCGCTCGCCTTCTTCGCGCGCGATCCCGACGAGGCCGCGGCGGCGCTTCCCGGGATCGGGCTCGCGACGGCGCGGGCCGGCCTCCGCCTCGAGCCTGAAGCCGGGCTCCGGCCCTTCGCCTACGAGACCGCCTTCGCCTCCGGCTGGAGCCAGGCAATCGCCCTCTGCCTGCCGGAGGCGGTCTGCGCCATGGGGCAGCGCCGCGCCGTGACCGAGCTCGGCCCCGATGCGGGCGCCCTGCATGCGCGGGACCGGGACGGCATCCTGTTCGATCTCGGCCTCGGCCAGCGGGCGGTCGATGTCTGCCTGCGGGCCTCCGACCCCGACACGCTTGCAATCCTCCGGGCCGGATGCGGGCAGCCGCTCTTCGCCCCCGGCCATCCCGTCGCCGCTCTGCTCGAAGGGGGCGTCCGGCCGCAGGTTTTCGTGACCCGGATCGGCCGGATCGAGATCGACCGGCCCTGCTGGCACCCGGAGGTCGCGGCGGCGCCCGGCCCCCTCGCCTATCTGATGCCGCAGCGGCTACGGAAGGGGCAGACCCACGCGGCCACCGCGCCGATCCCGCCGGGGCTCGTGCCCTGCGGCACATTGTTCCCGCCCCATCCCGCCCGGGACGGGCGCGGCGCCCCCATCCCCTTCCGGCCGGAGCGGCACGCCGCCTTCCAGAAGCTGCTCGCCCGCTGGGGCGACCCGGAGCTCGTCGCCCTCAAGGCCCGGCTGCGGGCGGGCGGCACCCTCGGCCCCGACGAGCAGACGCGCCGCCACCGCCAGGTCGCCCGCACCGTCGCCGTGCAGGCGCAGGCCCTGGGCGAAGCGGTGGCCGGCGGGTCGCAACGTCTTTAAAGCTTGCGGCGCGGCGCCTAGATCGGGCTCGACACGGCCGCGGTGCCGGCCCGAGCCGGGCGGCGCGCCCCCGCATCGTCCCAACGCCTTCGCGGGATGCCAAGGAGCCCGATGACCACCTTTTCCCCCCGCGAGATCGTTTCCGAGCTCGACCGCTTCATCGTCGGCCAGCACGATGCCAAGCGCGCCGTCGCCATCGCCCTGCGCAACCGCTGGCGCCGGCAGCAGCTCAAGGGGCCGCTGCGCGAGGAGGTGGCGCCCAAGAACATCCTGATGATCGGGCCGACCGGCTGCGGCAAGACCGAGATCGCCCGCCGCCTCGCCCGGCTCGCCGGCGCCCCCTTCCTCAAGGTCGAGGCGACGAAGTTCACCGAGGTCGGCTATGTCGGCCGCGACGTGGAGCAGATCGTGCGCGACCTCGTGGAGGTCGGCATCGGCCTCAAGCGCGAGGAGAAGCGCAAGGCGGTGAAGGCCAAGGCCGAGGCCGCCGCCGAGGCGCGCATCCTCGACGCCCTGGTCGGGCCGACGGCGAGCCCGGCTACCCGCGACGCCTTCCGCAAGAAGCTGCGCAACAACGAGCTCGACGACAAGGAGGTCGAGCTGGAGCTCGCCTCCGCCTCGCCCCAGGGCCTGCCGATGTTCGAGATCCCCGGCATGCCCGGCGCCTCGATGGGGGCCATCAACCTCTCCGACATGCTCGGCAAGGCGCTGGGCGGCCAGCGCGGCAAGCCCCGCCGCATCACCGTGCGCGACGCCTACGCGCCGCTCCTGGCGGAGGAATCCGACAAGCTCGTCGACGACGATTCCCTGATCCAGGAGGCGATCCGCGAGGTCGAGGACAACGGCATCGTCTTCCTCGACGAGATCGACAAGATCACCGCCCGCGAGGGCCGCTCCGGCGCCGACGTCTCCCGCGAGGGCGTGCAGCGCGACCTGCTGCCCCTGATCGAGGGCACCACGGTCGCGACCAAGCACGGGCCGGTGAAGACCGACCACGTGCTGTTCATCGCGAGCGGCGCCTTCCACGTCGCCAAGCCCTCGGACCTGCTGCCGGAATTGCAGGGCCGCCTGCCGATCCGCGTGGAGTTGCAGCCGCTCACCGTGGAGGATTTCAAGCAGATCCTCACCGCGACGGAGGCGAGCCTGATCAAGCAGACCGTCGCCCTGATGGAGACCGAGGGCGTGACCCTGGTCGTCACCGAGGATGCCGTCGACGCCCTGGCCCGGGTGGCGGTGGAGGTGAACGGCTCGGTGGAGAATATCGGCGCCCGCCGGCTCCAGACCGTGCTGGAGCGGGTGATCGACGAGATCTCCTTCACCGCCACCGACCGCTCCGGCGAGACCGTGACGGTGGACGCGGCCTATGTCCGCGCCCAGGTCGAGGGGCTCGCCGCCAACGCGGATCTCAGCCGCTTCATCCTCTAGGCCGTGCGCGCGCCCGGTCCGGAGGGCGCTGCGCCGCTCCTGCCCATCGCCGCGCTGGTGGCGGGCATGGTCTCGATCCAGAGCGGGGCAGCCCTCGCCAAGGGGCTGTTCCCGGTGATCGGCGCCACCGGCGTCACCGCCCTGCGCGTCGGCTTCTCGGCGCTGATCCTGCTCGCCCTGTGGCGGCCCTGGCGGCGGCCCCTGGAGCGGCGGGAGGCGGGGGCGATCCTGCTCTACGGCGCGGCCCTCGGCCTGATGAACCTGCTGTTCTACCTCGCCCTGCGCACGATCCCCCTCGGCATCGCCGTGGCGATCGAGTTCACCGGGCCCCTCGCGGTGGCCCTGTTCGGCTCGCGCCGCCTGCGCGACCTCGCCTGGATCGGCCTCGCCGTGCTGGGGCTCGGCCTGCTGCTGCCGCTACACGGGGCGGCCTCCCTCGATCCGCTGGGGGCTGCGCTGGCGCTCGGCGCGGGCGTGGCCTGGGGCCTCTACATCGTGTTCGGGCAATGGGCCGGCCGGGCCGGGGGTGGGCCGGCGGTCTCCCTCGGGATGAGCGTGGCCGCGCTGCTCGCCGCGCCGGTCGGCCTCGCCCAGGGCGGCGGCGCCCTGTTCACCCCGGACACCCTGCTGACCGGGCTCGCCATCGCCGTGCTGTCGAGCGCCCTGCCCTATTCCCTCGAGATGTTCGCCCTGCAGCGCCTGCGCCGGGAGGCCTTCGGCATCCTGATGAGCCTGGAGCCGGCCGTCGCCGCCCTGGCCGCCCTGGCGCTCCTCGGCGAGCGACTGACGCCGGTGCAATGGCTGGCGGTGGGCTGCGTGATCGCGGCCTCGGTGGGGGTGGCGGTGAGCGGCCGGCCTTCGCCCGCGGAATCGGCGTGATCGCCCCGGGGGTTTCGGCTATGATCGGCGTATGAGACGGGCCGAGGCCATCGCGAATCTGCAGGCGAATGCGGACTCGGTGCGCGCCCTCGGCGCGACCTCACTCTACCTGTTCGGTTCGACCCTGTGCGACGAGGCGAGGCCTGGGAGCGATCTCGATCTGTTCATCGAGTACGACCCGGAATCCCGCTTCAACGCGTTCGACCTGATCGGCATCAAGCTCCTCTTGGAGGAGCGGCTGGGCGTCGATGTCGATCTCGCCACGCGGGACGGCCTCCATCCCCTCCTGCGCGATAGGATCGAGCGGTCGGCCTTGCGCGTGTTCTGATGGCGCGGCGGGATTTCCGGCATGCCCTCGAGGACATGCGCGTTGCGATCGAGGGGATCGAGCAGGCGACGGCCGGGAAGGATTTCGACGCTTACACTGGCGACTGGCTTCTGCGGCACGGCGTGCAGCGCGGGATCGAGATCATCTCCGAGGCCAGCCGCGCGCTTCCTGAGGAGATCCAGGCCCTCCAGCCCGGGATTCCCTGGCCGAAGGTGCGGGCCATCGGCAACGTGCTCCGGCACGAGTACCATGGCCTGTCCGATCGGGTGATCTGGGGCGTGGTGGAGGACGAGCTCCCGAAGCTCAAGGCGGCCGTCGCAGCGTTGATCGCGGCAAGCGAGTCTGGCTGAGGCCGGGGCGCCGCCCTGACCCAACCCGTCCCTACCCCACCCAGACCTGCCCCGGCCGCAGCGCCAGGAACCGCTCCGCCGGCAGCCCGGCCGCGGACAGGGCCTCGCCCAGGGCCTCGGCCGGGCGCTCGATGCCCTCGTCGGTGAGCTTGAACGTGCCCCAGTGGTGGCCCAGCGCCTGATCGGCGCCGAGGAGCTGCAGGGCCTCCACCGCGTCGGCCGGGTTCATGTGGTGGGATTGCATGAACCAGCGCGGCTCGTAGGCCCCGATCGGCAGGGTGGCGAGGCGGGGTGCGCCGAAGGTGGCGCGCAGGTCGCGGAAGATCGCGCCGTCCCCGAGGCCGGTATCGCCGACATGGTAATGCACCCCGCGGGGGGTGGTGAGCAGATAGGCGCACCAGAGCGCCATGCGCCGGTCGTTGAGGCCCCGCGCCGACCAGTGGTTGGCGGGGGTGAGATGGGCGGTGACGCCGCCGCCGAGATCGACCGACTGGCCCCAGTCCCGGGCCTCGACATGCATGCTGTCGTCGTAGCCGCGCAGGATCGTGTCGTTGCCCAGCGGCGCCACGATCAGCGGCTGATGGTCGGTCCAGAGCCGGGCCATGCCCGGCCCGTCGAGATGGTCGTAGTGGTTGTGGGTGATCAGCACCGCGTCGATCGGCGGCAGGTCCGCATAGGCGATGCCCGGCGGGTTGGCCCGCTTCGGCCCGGCGAAGCGGAACGGGCTCGCGCGCTTGGCGAAGACCGGATCGACCAGGATGTTGCGGCCGGCGACCTGGAACAGGTAGCTCGCATGCCCGATCAGCACGACGCGCAGCCCGTCGAAGCGTTCCGGCGGCTTGTCCGGCGGGAACGGGCTCGGGGCGGCCTCGGGCCAGGCCTCCCGCTTGGCGGTCATGCGCCAGCGGGCGATGTCCGAGAGGTCCTTGTCGGGGGCCTGGCCGGGGGCGTGGAAGCGCACCCCGTCGAAATGGTCGCTCTCGGGCCCCCGGTAATAGGGATTGTTGCCGCGCCGGTGCGCGGCATAGCCGACGCCGCCGAGGGTCATCACCGTGGCCGCGCTCGCGACCGTGATCAGGCGTCGCCGTTTCATGAGGGTTCCAGATGGCGGGCCGCGGCCGCGGTTCAAGCGCGACGGTTCGCCCTCACGAGCGCCAGCGCAGCTCCTGCCGCTCCAGCGGGTTCTCGAAGGGGCGCCCGGCGCGGGCCGCTTCCAGCGCCTCCCGCTTCAGGCGGAAATACCATTGCGAGGGCAGGTCGCCCTGGCCGAGCAGCACCATGGTGGGCTTGCGGTCGAGGCCCTTCTGGGCGTGCTGGAGCACCTGCTGGTCCTGGGTCAGGAACTGGCGCATCAGCGGCTTGGCGATCGGCTTGAGCAGGTTGAGCGCCGGCATGCTCCAGTAGAGGGCGTTGGTGAGCATGGTCCGGTTCGGGCCGAGCGGCGTGGCGAAGGTGTAGTTCGCCACCCGTTTCGTGCCGGCCACGATCCGCTCCAGCCGCACCCCCGGCAGCCGGAACTCGATCTCGACCTCGGGCGCCCCGCCGAGCAACCGGTAGAGCGGCGAGGAGGTGGTGGTGGCGTGGCTCGTCATGACGAAGCCGTGCGGCACCGGCTGGAAGGTCTTCACCTTCTCCCGCAGCTCCTTGCTTGCCCGGAACCACCAATTGTCGTGCACGAAGGCGACGTGGCCGGGATCGACCAGGCTCAGCGTGGTCAGGTCGAAGGAAGCCTCGACCTCGAGTTCCAGCACGAGGCAGCCCGCCGCCTCGAAGCCGAGCTCGGGCACCGCCGGCACGTCCTCGACCCGGGCCGGCCCGAGATAGGGGTTCACCCAGAGGAAGCCCGCGCTCTCGATCACGGGGAAGCGCTGCACGGCGATGCGGGAGAAATCGGCGGAATCGTGGGTCGAGAGGGTCGGTACGTCGCGGCAGCGCCCGTCCGTGCCGAAGCGCCAGCCGTGGAACGGGCACATCAGGGTCTCGCCGTCGCATTTGCCCTTGGACAGGGCCATGCCCCGGTGCGGGCAGCGGTCGCGCAGGGCGAAGGCGGTGCCGTCCTTGGCGCGCCCGAGCACGATCTGCTCCCCCTGGAGGGCGACCGCCCGCATCCGGTTCGTGGCGATGCCGTCGGCGGGGCCGACGCAGTACCAGGCGTTGGGCAGCGGCTCGCGCATCGCCTGCGGGTCGAGGGCGTCGGGGCCCGTCTCGGGCGGGGCGGCGCGCGGCGGGGCGGCGGTGAGCATCGGCGGGGTCCGGCCTCAGGGGCGTGGTCGAGGGCGCGTCGGAGCATCGGCGGCGCGCCGTGTCTTTGTCCTATCGCAAGGCCGCGGCGCCTCGCCAGCGCCGGGCGATCAGGTGCGCGGATAGATGATGATCGAGAGATAGGTCATCGGCGTCTTCACCAGCTCGGCCGGGCCGTGCAGGGCGGCGGGGTCGAACAGCAGCGCGTCGCCGGGCTGAAGGCGGTAATCGTGGCCGGCATGGCGGTACACCACCTCGCCGCTCAGCATGTAGATGAATTCGAGGCCTGCATGCCGGAAGCCGGTATAGGCCTCCGCATCCTCCTTGAGGGTGATGAGATAGGGCTCGACCACGATGTCGCCGCCGAGCGCCGCGCCGAGCAGCTCGTAGACATGGCCGACCTTGGTGCCGCGCCGCTCGATCGCGACCCCCTGCCCCGCCCGCACATAGGAGCAGTCGCGCTTCTCCTCGAAGGCCGAGAACAGGGCCGTGATCGGCACGTTGAGGGCATTGGCCAGGGCGTTGATGGTCGAGAGCGAGGGCGAGATCTGCCCGTTCTCGATCTTGGAGATCATGCCGAGGGAGAGGCCGGCGGCGGCGGCGAGATCCGAGACCGAGAGGTCGCGTTCGCGTCGGAACTGGCGCACCTGATGCCCGAGCGCCTTTTCCAGCGTGCGGGGGCTCTCGACGGGAGCGCCGGAGGCGGTGTTCAGCATGGATCCCACAATGGACGGCAGACGGTCACCATAGGTGCCGCATGACGGGGGGTAAAGATCGTTCTCCCAAAGCGTGGTTGCACGCGAAGACGGGATGCCCGGATGCCGGGGATCCCGTCACGTGTTGCGGGGAGCGCGGCTCCGGTCAGGCGGCCCGCACCGTGTCGAGGAAGCGCGAGACCTCGGCGCTGAGTTGCCCGGATCGGCCCGAGAGCAGGGCGGCGGCGGCGAGCAGCTGATGGGCGGCCGTGCCGGTCTTCTCGGACGCCTCCGCCATGCCGGTGATGCTGCCGGTCACCGAAGCGGTTCCCGTCGAGGCCTGGGCGGCGTTGCGCACGATCTCCTGCGTGGCCGCGCCCTGCTCCTCCACCGCCGCGGCGATGGCGGCGGTCACCGCGTTGATCTCGCGGATCCGCTCGGTGATCCCGCCGATGGCGGTCACCGCCTCGCCGGTCGCGCCCTGAATCTGCGCGATCTGGGCCGAGATCTCCTCCGTCGCCTTCGCGGTCTGGCTGGCGAGTTCCTTGACCTCGGCGGCCACCACCGCGAAGCCGCGGCCGGCCTCCCCGGCCCGGGCCGCCTCGATCGTGGCGTTGAGGGCGAGGAGGTTCGTCTGGCCGGCGATGGTCGAGATCAGCCCGACCACGTCGCCGATCCGGGTGACGGCGGCGCTGAGCGCCTGCACCAGGCCCGCGCTCTGATCGGCTTCGGTGACGGCCCGCTGTGCGAGATCGGCGGAGCCCGTGACCTGGCGGCCGATCTCCTGCACCGAGGCACCGAGTTGCTCGGCCGCGGCGGCCACGGTGCCGACATTGGCGGCGGCTTCCCGGGCGGCGTCGGCCACGCCGCCGGAGCGGCCGGCCGTCTCGCTGGCGGTCGCCGTCATGGTCTCGGCCGTCGCCTGCAGCTCGGCGGCGGAGGCGTCGACGCCCGCGACGATGCCGCCGACCGTCCGCTCGAAGCTCTGCGCGATCTCGACCATGGCCGCCTTGCGCTGCGCCTCGACGCCCGCCCGCGCCAGGGCCGCCTCCTGTTCCAGGGCCTGAGTGCGGGCGACCTGGGCCTGCGCGTCCTGTTCCGAGGCGCTGAGCGCCCGGAAGGCGTGGGAGACGGTGTGACAGACCCACATCAGCACGCCGGTCTCCATCGCCACGATCAGGGCATGCAGAACCACGCGGCCGAGATTTGCAGTCGCGGCCTCGGGGAAGACCAGCGTCGGCAGGGCGAAGCTGAGCGCGAGGTGATGCAGGGCCGTCGCCCCCGCCGCCAGCAGGATCACCCGCCAGTCGCACCAGCCGACCAGCACCGCGAGGCAGGCGAAGAAATACATGTGCAGGTCGATCTGCCAGGGATGGCCGACCATGCCGTAGAGCAGGATGCTGGCCATGCCGACCAGGGCGGCTCCGCTGACGAGGCGAGTCGAGAGCCCGATCGGATCGCGCCTCCAGAACAGGGTCGCGACGCTTGCGAGGACCGCCGCCGCCAGGGGCGGCCCCGCGGCGAAGTCGTGCCCCGTCGCGAGCGCGACCCCGGCGGCGAGGGGCACGTGCAGCCAGAGCAGGGCGACGAGGAGGCGCGCGAAGGCGTGCCGGAACTGGTTCAGGTCGGTCATGGGGAGGCCTTGCCGGGGGCGATGCGGATCTCTGCGGAAGCGCGTGCGGAGGGGCCGCGCCCGGCGCAGCCGCCCCCGAAGGCGGGCAGCACGAGCCAGGCGCCGGCCGCGTAGAGGCGCGCGGCGAAGCCCGGCCGCTCCGAGCGGGCGAGCAGGATCGGGCCTCCAGCGACGGCATTCACGATCTGGCCGCCGGCCTGCGCTACGGCGCGGGCCGCTCCCGCGAGCCCGTCGGCGGGGCCCCCGATCACCGCGACATCGTCCGAGCGGGGCAGGCCGAGCAAGACAAACGGAATCACCAGAAGTACGCCGCTCGCCATCACGCCTGGCACAAGATCGGATCGCATGGCCTCGGAGTAGGCCTTCTGCCGGAAGAGGGTGGGATGTCTTCCGACAATTCAGGGCCGGATTTAATAAACGTATAATTTCGTGTCGTGTGTTGTCGGTTAAGGGCTGATTCATCTGTGTTAACTTCGAATTGCCTGCGATGATTATGCAATCTGAAGTTTATTAAGCTTGGAGGGAGATCCGGGAACCGATCGCCTTCGCATCGCGGGGCTGGCGCCCCCGCGCCAGGATATCGGCGCGAACCGCCCTCCCGCGCGTCGACGCGAGCGGGTCTGACAAGCGGGTCTTCGCGCCTTACGGTGACGTGTCGGGCCTTCGGGCTCGCCGGAGCCCATCCGCGGATGTTCGCGCTGCTCACCCATTTCCGCGGCCTCGCCGCCTACAATTCCTGGGCGAACCGCCGTCTCTACGCGGCGGCGGCCATGCTGCCGGACGCGGCCTACCGGCAGGAGGCGGGGACCTTTTTCGGGAGCCTGCACGGCACCCTGAACCACCTCCTCGTCACCGATCGGATCTGGCTGAGGCGGCTCACCGGCACGGGCGAGGCGCCCTCGCGGCTCGACGCTATCCTGTTCGAGGCGCTGGAACCGCTGCGGGCGGCCCGCGAGGCGGAGGATGCGCGGCTCGCGGCCTTTCTCGACGCTCTGTCGCTCGACGCGCTCTCCGCCATCCTCGACTACGCCACCACCGCCGGTACGCCGCGGCGACAGCCGGTCCGGGACGTGCTCGCCCATCTGTTCAACCACCAGACCCATCATCGCGGGCAGGCCCATGCCATCCTGACCCGCCTGGGCATGGCGGAGCCGCCCTCCCTCGACCTGCTCGCCATGCAGCGGGAGACGGCGCGGGCATGACCAGCCTGGGCGCCTATGCCGCCGCGGCCCTGGCCGAGATCGCCGGCTGCTTCGCGTTCTGGGCCTGGCTCCGGCTCGATCGCTCGCCTTTGTGGCTGCTCCCGGGGCTCGCGAGTCTCGCCCTGTTCGCCTGGCTGCTGACTCTGGTGGAGAGCGAGGCGGCGGGCCGTGCCTATGCCGCCTATGGCGGCGTCTACGTCGCCGCCTCGATCCTCTGGCTCTGGTGGGTCGAGGGGCGCGTGCCGGACCGCTGGGATGCCCTCGGCGCCGCCACCTGCCTCGCCGGCACGGCGATCATCCTGCTCGGCCCGCGGGGATGAGGTCGTCGGATCGGGGGCTAAGGCGGAACCCCTTTCGGCCCGGCGCGTCTTGAAAAGGATTGTGCGCCGCACCATCTCGAAAACCATCCGGCGGGATGGTCCGCGGATGGCGAACGGAAGGTTCTGGCAATGAATGCCGAGGTGCAGCCGCATCGTCTCCGGGTGGCGGACAGCGAGAAGATCACGGTCAATCTCGGCTTCGTCGATCTCGGGCGCATCGACCTGATGGTGCGCGACGGGTTCTACGGGAACCGCGCCGACTTCATCCGCACGGCGATCCGCAACCAGCTGGAGCGCCACGACGAGGCGGTGCGCCAGTCGGTGTCGCGCAACCGGCTCGATCTCGGCCTGCGCCAGATCGGCCGGGCTGAGCTGGAGGCGGCGCGGGACGCCGGCACGCCGCTCCACATCCATGTCGTCGGCCTCGCCAGCATCGCCGGGGATGTGACGCCGGAGCTCGCCCGTGCGGCGATCGCCTCCGTGCAGGTTCTCGGCGCCTTCCAGGCGAGCCCCGCCGTCAAGGCGGCGCTGAGCGACCGTATCGCCTGACCGTGCCTGTCACCCCGCTCCTCTCTCCGAAGGCAACGCGATGAAGCCGCTCTTCAAGGTCGATATGCGCGAGGTCACGCGCCTCACCCGGGCGGGCCAGCTCGGCGAGGCCCTGGCCCTGCTGCGGGGCAGGCCGGCGGACACGCCGCCACCGGAGTCCCGGAGGAACGACACGATCGATCTCGTGGCGCCCACCCGGCCCGGCGGCGCCTGGACCGCCGCGCCCGAGCCGCCGGCCAACGGAGAGCTGTCCTCCGCTCGGACGGAGGCGCCCGATCCCGTAGCCTCCTGGTCCATGCCCGAGCCGATGCGCGCGCTGCTGGATCGCCTTCCCGGCGCCGGCGCCTTCTCGGAGGGGCTGCACGGCTTCGAGGGCTGGGGGCGCCCGGCGCCGGCCCCGGACGATGCCCGCTTCACGGAGCGCAGCTTCTCCGGCGCCGCCGGGAAGCGCGGCTACAAGCTCTACGTGCCCGAGGGCTACCGGGGCGAGCCGGTGCCCCTGGTGGTGATGCTGCACGGCTGCAACCAGAACCCGGATGACTTTGCTGCCGGCACCCGCATGAACGTCCTCGCCGAGGCGGAGGTCTTCCTCGTGGCCTATCCGGCCCAGAGTGCCTCCGCCAATGTCTCCCGCTGCTGGAACTGGTTCAACGCCGCCGAGCAGGCCCGCGGGCGCGGCGAGCCCGCCCTCATCGCCGGCATCACCCAGGAGATCATGGCGGAGTACGCGGTCGATCCGGCCCGGGTCTACGTCGCCGGCCTCTCGGCGGGCGGGGCGGCCGCGGCGATCATGGGCAGCGCCTATCCCGATCTCTACGCGGCGGTGGGCGTGCATTCCGGCCTCGCCTGCGGCGCGGCGCGGGATGCGGCGTCCGCCTTCCAGGCCATGAACGGCGGCGGGGGCACTGTGCGGCCCAACGGCACCGCCCTGCCGGCGATCGTCTTCCACGGCGACCGCGACAAGACCGTCAACGTCGTCAACGGCGACCGGGTCATCGCCCAGTTCGCCGCGGCGGCTCCCCTCGAAGCCACAACCCGCACGGGCGTCGGCGCGGATGGCAGCCGCTACACCCTGACCCGGCATGCCGACGCATCGGGCCGCGTGATGCTCGAGCAATGGAGCCTGCACGGGGCCGGCCATGCCTGGTCCGGCGGCAGCCCGGACGGCTCCTTCACCGATCCAGCCGGCCCGGATGCGAGCCGCGAGATGCTGCGCTTCTTCCTGGAGCATCCGAAGCCGCTTCGGCGGTCCTGAACGCCTGCGCGGGAGACAAGCCTGCCGCCCATCCGGCCGCGAGCTGTGCGGACGGCAATGGTCAGCCACGCGCCAGCCGCGATGGCAGGGGCCGAGCTCAGGCACGATAATGCCGGTGCACCTGCCGAGGCGGGCGTCGCGTCCCTCAAGATACAACTGGGGCGTGCAGGCATCACCGAGGGAGACAGCTCGTGAACGGCAAGCAGGGGGATCTCGAGGCGCGCATCGTGGCGATCGAGTACGCGCTTCAGGTCCTGATCGACTGCCTCGGGGATCGGAACGCCGTGGACCCGGCCAAGATCGCCCGTCTGCTCACGACGGCGGCCGGCGACCCGCAGGCCGCCAGCTCCAACATCGCGGTGCCGCGGGCGCTGAACGCCCTGGCCGAGCGGATCTGAGGCCGTTTCCGCGCAATCGGAGAGGAAACGGTCCCGGCTGCGGCCGCTCAGGCGGGGCCGGGATCCTCGATGACGCTGACATGGGCGGCGACCACCTTCCAGCCCTCGGGGAATCGTACCCAGGTCTGGCTCTGGCGGCCGATGCGGCCCGCCGCCCCCTCCCGCCGGAACAGGGTCATCGCCACGGCCATATCGCGACCGTAGGTGGTGATGACCGTGTGCTCCAGGCTGCGCGCCAGCCCCTGCGGCGCCCGCGCCCGGCGGAAGGCGCGGATCGCCTCCATGCCGTAGAGGTTCTCCCCCGCCCCGTAGCGGATGGTGCGGAGGTCGTCGTGGAACAGGTTCTCGAGGGTGGCCACGTCGTTGGTCACCAGGGCCGTCTCGTAGGCGGCGAACACCGCCTCCACCTCGGCCTTCACCGCCGGGTCGTCGATCTCGATCATGGGATGCGTCACGCTTCGAGGGAGGCGACCGGCGCCGTGCAGGTGCCCAGGCGTTCCAGGTGCCGCGCGACCCGCAGGGCCAAGTCCTCGCGCCAGGGCGCGGCGATGACCTGCACGCCGAGCGGCAGACCGTCGTCGAGCCGGACCGGCACGGCGGCGACCGGCAGGCCGATGAAGGAGATCGGCTGCGTGTAGAGGCCGATATTGGCCCGCACCGGCAATTCCACCCCGTCGAGCACGAAGGTGGCCTGCCCGCTCCTGGGTGCCCGGCAGGGCACGGAGGGGGCCAGGATCACGTCGACCTCCTCGAAGAGGCGAAGCACGGCGTCGCGGTACCAGCGCCGGAAGCGCTGCGCCCGCTCGACCCAGGGGGCCGGGATCATCGCGCCGGCGGCGAGCCGGTCGCGCACGGCCGGGTCGAAATCGTCGGGCCGCGCCCGCAGGCGGTCGAGATGCAGGGCCGCGCCCTCGGCGGCGGTGATGAGATAGGCCGCGGCCCGGGCGCGGGCAGCTTCCGGAATCTCGACCACGCGGGTGACCGCGAGGGCCTGCGCGACCTTCGCCACGGCGGCGAAGGCCTCGGGCTCGCCGCTGCGGGCGAAATAGCCCCCGGCGGTGGCGATGCGCAGATCGCCGAGGCCCGCCTCGATCCGCGGCGCGACGGCCTCCGCGGGGCGCTTGGTGGCGACCGGATCGGCCGGGTCCGGCCCCTGCATCGCGTCGTAGGCCAGCGCCAGGTCGGTGACGCTGCGGGCCATCGGCCCGAGATGGTCGAGGCTGCCCACGAAGGGGAAGCTGCCCGCCCGGGTGAGCCGGCCATAGGTCGGCTTCAGGCCGAAGCAGCCGCAGAAGGCGGAGGGCACGCGGATCGAGCCGTTGGTGTCGGAGCCCAGGGCCAGCGGAACCAGGCCTGCGCCGACGGCGCCCCCCGAGCCGCCGGACGAGCCGCCCGCCATGTGCCCGAGGGCGTGCGGGTTGCGGGTGTTCCCGTCATGCACGTTCTCGCCGGTGAAGTCGTAGGCGTACTCGCCCATGTTGAGGCCGCCGACGAGGATGGCCCCGGCGGCTTCCAGCCGCTCGATCAGGGCGGCGTCGCGGGCGGCGGGGGCGCGCTCGCGATTGATCTTCGACCCGGCCCGGGTCGGCAGGCCGGCGATGTCGAACAGGTTCTTGACCGCGAAGGGCACCCCGGCGAGCGGCCCGGGCGTCTCGCCCCGGGCCAGGGCCGCGTCGATCGCCTGCGCCCGGGCGAGGGCCCGCTCGGCCCGGACGTCCGTGAAGCTGTTCACCTGCGGGTCGATGCGCGCGATCCGCGCCAGCGCGGCGGAGACGACGCCCTGCGCGCTCGCCGAGCCGGCCCGGATCGCGGCGGCGATCTCCGCGGCGGTGGCGGTGGAGAGATCCGTCATCGTCTCAGGCCTCGAAGACCGGGGCCGTCTCGGCCTCGTCGGGGAGCGCGAAGGCGGAGACGAGGTCGGCGGCCGCCTTCAGGACCCGCAGATTGGCGACCACCGCGGGGATGCGTTCGACGGTCAGGGGGATGCCGAGGGCATCGGCCGCGGCGGTGGCGAAGGCTTCGGGGTCGAAGGACGGTTCGGCTCTGTCTGTCATGCTACTCTCGAGGCGGGCCGCGGGCGATCACCGGCGGCCCCGGAGGCTCTGGCGCCGGTGCGGGTGCACCGGGCATGCCAGCGTCAGTCCCGCCCAGCCAGGGCGGCGACGGCTTTCTCGGAATCCGAGACCCAGCCGAAGATGCCGCCCTGGGATCGGATCATCTCCAGGCCGGCCTCGTGCAGGGCGGGGACGTAGGAGGCGCAGGCATCGCCGATCACGACGCAGCGATAGCCCCGATCGTTGGCCTCGCGCACCGTGGTGTTCACGCAGACCTCCGTGGTCACGCCGCAGACGATCAGCGTCTCGATGGCGCGCGATTCCAAGACCTGCGCGAAATCGGTGGCGTAGAAGGCGCCCTTGCCGGGCTTGTCGATCACCGGCTCGCCGGGCAGGGGCGCGAGCGCCGGGACGATGTCGTGGCCCGGCTCGCCCCGGATCAGGATGCGGCCCATCGGGCCCGGGTCGCCGATCCGGAGCTTGGGCGCGCCCCGCTCGATCTTGTTCCTGGGCGCGTCGGACAGGTCGGGCTTGTGCCCCTCCCGTGTATGCACGACGAACAGCCCCGCGGCCCGCGCCGCCGCGAGCAGGCGCTGGGCCGGGGGCACCGCCGCGGCCAGCAGGGAGACGTCGTTGCCCAGCGTCTCGCCGAAGCCCCCCGGCTCCAGGAAATCCCGCTGCATGTCGATCACGACGAGGGCCGTCTTCGCAGGATCGAAGGTCAGCGGAGTGGGATCCGCATCGAGAACGAGGGCCATGCGCACAATCCCATGGAACGCGAAGGCGGAGTGAGGCCGACTCGCCGTCGCCGTCATCGTGTATGCAAGACTCGGAAATTGCCTGCCCAAACCATGCATCGCGCTGCACGAAGATGTTGCAGGCGCTGGCTAGCGGCTGAGCAGCCTGCGCCCGGCCGGGGGCGCCTGCCTCAGCGGCGCGGGCGGAGCTGGGTCTCGCCGGCGGTTCGGCGCGCGGGCGGCCTGCCCCGCCGTGTCGCCTGGGCCCCTTCCGCCGCCGCCTGGCGCTGGACCGCGTCCGTCGCGTCGACCCGCTCGAATACGTCCTCGACCACGCTCATATGCACGAGCATGGCCGCATTGGCCGCGGCGGCATCGCGGGAGAGCACCGCGCGGACGACGAGGCCGTGCTCCGCATGGGAGCGCAGGAGCCGCCCCGGGGCCCGGAACTGCGCCTTGCGATAGGGGGTGAGGCGGCGGCGCAGGTTGTGCGCGATCTCCTCGACGACGACGTTGTGCGCCCCCTCGTAGAGCAAGCCGTGGAATTCCTGATTGGCCTCGGTGTAGGCGGCGCGGTCGTCGGCCTCGGCGAGGCGGCCCATCCGCTCGTGCAGCCTCTGGAGCTGGCCGCGCTCGGCCGGGGTCATGCTCAGGGTGGCGAGCCGGGCACAGGTCGCCTCGATCTCCCCCATGGCGATGAAGAGCATGTCGAGCTCGTCCGGGGTGATGCTGCGCACCGTGGCGCCGAAGCGCGGGCGGATGTCGACGAGACCCGTGCCATTGAGCAGGCGCAGGGCATCGCGCACCGGCGTGCGCGAGACCCCGAAGCGGCGTGCCAGAACCTGCTCGTCGAGATGCAGGCCGGGGGCGAGCTCGCCGGAGAGAATCGCGTTGGCGATCGCGTCGGAGAGGCTCTCGGCGCGGGTCTGGACTGCGGGCATTGCGCTCGCTCGTGTTGGAGAGCCCGGCGGGATGAAGCCCGCGGCGGAAGGTCGTGCGCCGCGGTCTGCCCTACTGGTAAGCCGACTTGACGGTCCTCCGCAACGCGTCGCGAGGCGAATGCGCGCATATCATCAACGGCCCGTGCGCAAGCTGGCAACGGGGCGACGCAGGAAGCATCTGCCGCGCGAACCCGGGCAGGCCGGCGCCGACCGCGGCAGGCAAGGTCCCGTATCCGTGTCGCGAGACACTCCCCGTCTCGGCTCGGCCGGGCCTCGGCCACGGCACCACCTGCGCGCATCTCCGGCGGGCACCACCGCTTGTTGTATATTTGATACAACTTATCAGAGTATCATCGGTATGACACACGCTGGCATATCGGTTGCTGCCCTGCGCCCCGGGTTCATTGCGAATGAGGAGAATAAGAATGTTCGCAAGGGGGTTCGCAGCCGCGCTGCTCTCCGTGTCGATGATCGGCCTTGCCGGGGCCGCAGACCTGACGACGAAAGAGAAGGCGCAACCGCAGGAGCAGAAGGAAGTTCCCTTCTTCCTCTTTGCCGATACGCAGATCAGCTATCGCTACCAGTTCCCGGCCGCCAATCCGGGCAGCCAGATCCTTCAGGCGGACGGCACGTTCCGCAACCGCGACGCCCCCAAGAACATCCTCAACATCTCGCACGCGGATGCCTGGGCGTACGGCACGAACTTCGTGTCCCTCGACATCCTGCAATCGGGCTCGCAGTACCCGGCCGGCACCACCAACCCGCCGGGCTCGATCGGCGCGCCCTTCACCTACGATTACGGCAACACCGAAGCCTACGGCCTCTATCGCGGCACGCTGAGCCTGAACGCGCTCACCGGCACCAAGGCCTTCACGTTTTCGGGCATCGTCAAGGACGTGTCCCTGTCCTACGGCGTCGACGCCAATTCGCAGAACGATCCGTTCGGCTCGAAGAAGCGCAGCGTCGTCGGCGGCCTGAACTTCTCCTTCGACGTGCCGGCGGGCTTCCTGAACCTGTCGGTCCACGCCTACAAGGAGTGGAACCGAAACGGCTTCAATCTCCAGCCGGATCGCGACCAGAGCTTCGACGTCGTGCCGGAGTTCGAGATCGTCTATAACTTCCCGCTGACCTTCACCGGCCTGCCGCTCAGCCTGGCCGGCTTCAACAACATCGTGCTGCCCAAGGGCCGCGGCGTCATCAACCCGGCCGCCTTCGCCTTCAACGCGCCCCGCGGGGTGGAATTCCTGTCGCGTACCAACCTGGTGCTCGACGTGGGCAAGCTCGTGTGGGATCAGCCGAACCGTCTCGATGCCTTCATCGGCTTCCAGTACTGGCTGAACAAGTTCGGCAACGTCGAGACGGCGACCTTCAAGGGCACCGAGGAGAAGAGCTTCCTCGCCGGCGTCTCGGTGCACATCTTCTGATCGCGCGAGGCCGGCCGCCGTCCCACGGGGCGGTGGCATGCCTCTTGTTGTGAGCGCGTGACACGTCTGGAAGGCGGCCCCGCCCTCCGGAAGCGTCTAAGGCCGGCCCGGCGACGGGCCAGCATCCACGTTTCTGACGGAAAGCTTGCATGACCGACGGCGCAGTGCCCTCCCGGCGTCTCTGGATCCGCGATCCCCTGGCGATCCTGGCCGAGAATGCCGGGGGCGGCATCGTCGTCGAGGGAAGCCGCATCGTCGAGCGGGTGCCCTCGGGCGGGACGCCCACGGCGCCGGTGGACGAGACCTTCGACGCGAAGAACCACGTCGTCATCCCGGGCCTCGTCAACACCCACCATCACTTCTTCCAGACGCTGACCCGCGCCCACCCGGTGGCGATCAACAAGCCGCTCTTCCCCTGGCTGAAGGCGCTCTACACGGTCTGGGACAAGTTGACCCCGGAGGCTTTCCGGCTCGCGAGCCGGCTCGCCTACACGGAATTGCTGCTCTCCGGCTGCACCACTGCGGGCGACCACCATTACCTGTTCCCGAGGGGGCTCGAATCCTCCGTCGACATCCAGGTCGAGGAAGCCAGGGCGCTGGGCATCCGTGCCTTCGTCACCCGCGGCTCCATGAGCCTGTCGGAGCGCGACGGCGGCCTGCCGCCCGATGCCCTCGTCCAAGACGACGACACCATCCTCGACGACAGCGAGCGCGTGCTGCGCCTGTTCCACGACCCGAAGCCGGGCGCGATGGTGCAGATCGGGCTCGCCCCCTGCTCGCCCTTCAACGTCACGAAGCGCCTGATGCGCGAGAGCGCGGTCCTGGCCGACCGCTACGATTGCCGCCTGCACACCCATCTCGGCGAGACCCTCGACGAGGACGCCTATTGCCTCTCCGTCTTCGGCCAGCGCCCGGTCGATTACCTGGAGGAGGTCGGCTGGATGACGAACCGAGCTTGGCTCGCCCACGGCATCCACTTCAACGACGACGAGGTGAAGCGCCTCGGCAAGGCCGGTGTCGGCGTCTGCCACTGCCCGACCTCGAACATGACGTTGGCTTCCGGCCGCTGCCGCACCTGTGAGCTCGAGGCGGCGGGCTCCCCCGTGGGCCTCGGCGTCGACGGCTCCGCCTCCAACGACAACTCGAACCTGATCGAGGGCGTGCGTCACGCCCTCATGCTCAACCGCCTCACCTACGGGGCCGAGGCCGTGACCCATCTCGACGCCCTGCGCTGGGCGACGGAGGGCTCGGCCCGCTGCCTCGGCCGCTCCGATATCGGCCGGATCGAGGAGGGGCGCGAGGCGGATCTCGCCCTCTTCACCCTGGACGAGCTGCGCTTCTCCGGCAGCCACGATCCGCTGGCCGCCCTTGTGCTCTGCGGCGCCTACAAGGCCGACCGGGTGATGGTGGCGGGCCATTGGCGGGTGCTGGACGGCGTGCCCCTCGGCATCGAGACCGGGCGCCTGCGCGAGGAGCACAGCCGCCTGGCCAAACAGCTCTTCAGCGACGTCTGACGCGAGACAAAACACCCCGCCGGAGCGATCCGGCGGGGTGTTTCGTCGAAGCCCATGCCGCGATCAGGGCTGCGGCGGGGCGGGCGGACGCACATCCGTCTTGGCGGCGGGGGCTGCGGTCACCGGTTCGCCGACGCCCGGGGGTGCGGGAACCGCCTTGCCGTCCTCGATCGCCTGAATCTCGTTGCGCGGCCCGGCGAGGCCCTCCGTTCCGCCCGCGGCGGTTGCCGGCTCGCGCCCGGCCGGGGCACCCGTGGACTGGGCCAGGGCTGCGCCGCCGAGGCCCATCAGCGTGCAAAGGGCGAGCGCACCCGTCATGCGAAATCGCATCATTGTCTCTCCTGGCTTGAGGAAATTTGGGCAAGGCCCTGTTTCGCCAGGAGAAATTGATGGGCCGCGCAGAAGTTCCAGCACCCGCGCGTCGGAAGGCGGATTCCGGCCATGTTTTTTACGAGGGAAAGACTTCGTGCATCTTCCATGAGCGACGCGCCATGGAAGATGCGGCGATGTTTTATTTCGTTGTATGCTCTTCGTGGGGTCTGAACGACTTTCTCGAAAAGCCTCAGCGATGCTTCATGCGGTGACGGTGCCGGGCCGCCTTGCCCCGACGGCCGCCGGGCGCGGTGATGCGCTTCTGGCCCGCGGGCGGGGTCACGCTGCCCTGCATCCATCCGGTCGGCGCCGCCGCCGACGCCCTGCCGGCCGCCAGGCCGCCCGCGACCAGAACGGCCGCCAGGGCGCCCGCCTTCAGAACGATCCCGAACCTGACCATCGACCTGCTCTCCTCAGGCCGGCGACGTGCCGGCCGGGGCGAAGGCCGCAAGGCGTGTACCGGCGCCGATGCGGCCAATCCGCTCAGCCGGAGAAGCCGCGCAGCACGTCGAGCAGCACCTGCGCGCCCGCCTCGATGTCGGGGAGCGCGGCGTATTCCGCCGGATTGTGGCTGATGCCGCCGCGGCAGCGCACGAACAGCATCGCGATGGGGGCGATCGGCGCGATCGCCATGCCGTCATGCCCCGCCCCGCTCGGTAGGCGCAGCACCGGCCAGCCGCGCGCCGCGACGGCCTCGGCGATCCGCCCGGTCAGGGCCGGGTCACAGGGCACGGCCGGCGCCTCGTGGGTGCGCGTCATCGACAGGGTGAGACCCCGCCGGGCGGCGATGTCGCGCCAGAGGGTCTCGATCTCCGCGAGCGCCGCCCGGCGCTGCCCGTCCTCGGGCGCGCGCAGGTCGAGGCTGAAGGCCACGCGGCCAGGGATCACGTTCACCGCATCCGGGAAGGCGGCGATCCGGCCGACCGTGCCGACGAGCCCCGCCTCGCCCCGGCAGCGGGCCTCGACCGCGAGCACGCATTCGGCCGCGCCGGCGAGGGCGTCGCGGCGGCCCTCCATGGCCACGGTGCCGGCATGGCCGGCCTCCCCCTCCAGCGTCACCGCGAGGCGGGTCGCGCCGCTGATGCCGGTGACGACGCCGACCGGCAGGCCGGCCCGCTCCAGCATCGGCCCCTGCTCGATATGCCATTCGATATAGCCGAGGAGGTCGCCCGGGGGCCGCGCCGCCTCCCCGATCCGGTCGGGGTCGAGCCCGAAGGCCCGCAGGGCCTGGGCGATGCTGATCCCCTCCGCATCCTGCGTGGCGAGCACCGTCGGGTCGAGGCGGCCGGCGAAGGCGCGGCTGCCGAGCAGCGTCGCGTTGAAGCGGGTGCCCTCCTCGTCGGCGAAGCCCACCACCTCGACGGCGAAGGGCAGGCGGATCCCCTCCTCCGCGAGGGCGGCGAGGCAGGCGATGCCGGTGACGACGCCGAGGGGTCCGTCGTAGCGGCCGGCATCGCGCACGGTGTCGAGATGCGAGCCGATCACCAGGGCCGGCCCGCCGGGCTCGGGCCCTTCCAGGCGCCCGATCACGTTGCCAGCGGCGTCGAGGCGGGCGCTCAGGCCCGCTTCGCGCATCCAGCCCATGACGAGGGCGTTGGCCCGGGCCTGTTCGGGGCTGAGATAGACCCGGGTGATGGCCCCCTCCTCCGCGCTGATGGCGGCGAGCGCGTCGAGCCGGGCCTGGATGGCGGTCGCGAGAGCGGTCACGGCATCAGCTCCCGCGATAGGTCTGGAAGCTCCAGGGCGTGGCGACCAGGGGCACGTGGTAATGCCCTTCCGGCTCCGCCACGCCGAAGCGCAGGGGCACCACGTCGAGGAAGGGCGGATCGGGCAGGTCGAGGCCGAGGCGGCGGTAATGGTCGCCCAGGGCGAAGCGCAGCTCGTAGGTCCCGATCGGCACCGGCCGGCCGCCGATCAGGGGCGCGTCGGTGCGCCCGTCCGCATTGGTGAGCGCGCGGGCGACCAGGGCCGGCTCGGCGCCGGGCACGATCTCGTAGAGCTCCAGCGCCACGCCCTCGGCCGGGCGACCGCGGCAGGTGTCGAGGACATGGGTGGAGATCCGCCCCGTGGTCTTCAGGGGGCCCTCCCCCTCGACCAGGGCGTTCAGACGGATCGCGGCGATGCGGAAGACCTCCGCCTCGGCGGTCCGCCGCTCCTGCTCCGGCGTCGAGCCGAGCCGGGCCTCGAACTGCTTGAGCAGGGAGGCGCGTCCGTGCCGCTTCACGCAGAGGATGAAGGGCAGCCCGAATTTTTCACGATAGGCGGCGTTCAGCGCCGCGAAGCGCGCGTATTCCGCCTCGGAGAGGCGGTCGAGCCCGGCCGCGGCCTGCTCGGCGATGGAATCCGGGGCGATCGCCCCGGCCCGGGCGGCGCGGCCGGCGAGCTCCGGATGGCCGGCGAGCAGGGCGAGGCGCTGCGCGTCCGGCACCGCCTCCACCGCCGCCCGCATCGCCGCCTCGAGCGCCTGCACCGTCGCGAAGGGCCGGGTCCGGGCCGCCGCCTCTGCCACCCAGGGAGCGTGCTCGAACACGCCCCCCAGCGCTGCCACGAAGGCAGCGGGCGCGGCATCGTTCAATTCGGCGAGGCTGATGGGCATGGGCACGACGGGACGAAGGGGATGGAAAGCGCTCCGGCCTAGCAGGCAACGGGCCAGGGCGACACCACCGCCCCGTCCCCGCATCTGGCATGTCGCTTGCCGATGATCGGTGCGAAGCTTTGCCGGTGAGGGTCTCGCCGCCGCGGCCCGCTGACCGTGTCACCAGGAGTTCCACGATGCCGCTGACCGCCTCGAAATACGGCAAGGGCCGGGTGCGGGTGATGCGCCTCACCCGCGACGGCGACCATCACACCCCGCGCGAGCTGAACCTCACCGTGCTCATGAAGGGCGCCTTCGACGCCGCCTGGACCGCGGGCGACAACCGCGCCTGCATCGCCACCGACAGCGTGAAGAACATCTGCAACATCACCGCGGCCAAGAACCTCTCCCTCGACAAGGAGGACTTCGCGGGCGCCCTCGCCAAGGTCTTCCTCGACACCTATCCGCAGATCGAGACCCTGGAGGTCGAGGCCAAGGAGACGCGCTGGCTGCGCCAGTCCTTCGGGGGCGCGCCGCACGGCCACACCTTCGTGCTCGACGCCAACGGTTTCGGCTACGTGAAGCTCGTGGCGAGCCGCGACGGGTCGGTGATGCAGTCGGGCCTGCGGGGCTTCACCTTCATGAAGACCACGCAATCGGGCTGGTCCGACTTCGTGGACGACGCCTACCGGACCCTGCCCGACACCAGCGACCGCATCGCCGCCACCAGCATGGACGCGACCTGGACCTGGTCGGCCGCGCCGGCCGATTACACCGCGGCGAACGCGCAGGTTCTCGCCATCCTGATCGAGGTGTTCGGGACGACCTATTCGCTCGGCGTGCAGGACAGCATGTACCGCATGGGCGAGGCGGTGCTCGCGGCGATCCCCGAGATCGCCGAGATCGGCTTCGCCATGCCCAACAAGCACTACATCCCGATCGATCTCTCCCCCTTCGGCCTGGAGAACCCGGGCACGGTGTTCCTGCCCACCGACGAGCCGCACGGGCAGATCGAGGCGACCATCGGCCGGGGCTGAGGAAGGCCGCGCCCGGTTTTCCTCGCAGGCGCAGCAACCCGGGGCACCCCTCCTCCGAGAGGGCGTGTCCCGGATCGCTTGCGCCGCGCCTCCGGCGGCGGTGCTAACCGGTCACCGGCAGCAGCAGCCGGGACAGGTGGTCCGCGCCGTGGCGTAGGGCGAGGGTGGTGACCACGGCCGCGTCGCCGCGGGCCTCCTCCGCCCGGGCGCCGGTGCCCGGATTGACCGCGAAGGCCGGCCAGGCGGCGGCCTGGATCGAGAGGCGCAGGCGCTGGCCGGGCTGGAGCGTGCAGCACAGGGCCCGCATCGCCACCCGCCGCGGCCCCGGCGCGGCCGCGTCCGTCACCCGGAGATAGCCCGCCGTCAGGGTGATCGCCCGCCCGTCCGGCTCGAGCCGGGAGAGCACCGCATGCAGGTCGTGCGAGGGAGCCGCGGTGGCGACATGGACCTCCAGCGCGACCCGGCCGGCGAGGCGCAGGGGCGCGGCCAGCGGCGCCGTGTCGTAGACCGCCACGTCGCTGCGGTCGTCGAGGGCGGCCCGATCCTGGAAGCCGAGCACGGGCCCCCAGGCGCCGCCCTGGGCGGGCGCGGGCCGCCAGGGGTCGTGCACGAGGCGGTCGTCGCCCGAGGCCTCGGGCTCCGCGACGAGCCGCCCGGTCGAGGCGGTGGCGGCCCGGCCGTCCGAGGCGAGGTGGAGGGCGGTCGGCTCCGGATCGGGGAAGGCGTCGAAGCCCGTCCAGCTTTTCGTGCCGACGTCGAACAGCCGCACCGCCGGCCCGGCGAGGTCGCGCCCCTTCAGGACATGGTCGAGGAAGGCGACCGTCCGGACGTCGATGTCGGTGACCGCCTCCGGGCCGAGATCGAGGGCGCCGACCCGCCGGCCCCAGGGGGCGTGCGTCCAGGGACCGACAATGAGGCGCTGCGGCGCGCCGGCCCGGCCGAAGGCGGCATGGGCGGAGAGGGTCCCGTCGAGGAAGAAATCCTGCCAGCCGCCGACATACAGGCCCGGCACCGCCGGCACCTGGCCGTCGAGGAGCCGGCGCGGAGAAATCCTATCCCAGTAGCCGGGATCGTCCCCGATCCAGTCCTGATGGTGCTGATAGGCGGAGAAGCGCTCCAGCACCGGCGGGCGGGCCGCCACGGCGCCCATCCAGGGCGTGCCTCGGCCGGCGGCGGCGAGCGCCTCGTAGGCTTCCGCGTCGCCCTTCAGCCGCGCCACCTCGGCGCCCATCTGGCAGGCCCAGCCGAGGCCGCCGGAGAGCCCGAAGGCGCCCCCCGTATAGGCCCAGTCGTCCCGGATATCCCAGCCGCCCATGCTGGGCACGATCGCGTCGGGCCGTTTGGTGCCGGCCTTGAGCGCGCCCGCGAGCGCCAGGAACTGCGTCACCGCCTGGTAGCTGAAGCCGTAGGTGGCGACCTGCCCGTTGGCGCCGGGTAGCTCCGCGGCCCAGGCGAGTGTCTGCGCCCCGTCCTCGGCCTCGTGCTCGAACAGGCGGAAATCGCCGCCGCTGCCGCCGCGCCCGCGCACGTCCTGCACGACGACGACGTAGCCCTGGGCGGCGTACCAGGCGGGGTGGGCGAGCGTCAGGGTCGAGGCGATGGCCCGCCCATAGGGCTGGCGCATCAGCATCACCGGGTGCCGGCCCGGGCCGGCGGGGCGGTAGATGTCGGCGACGAGGCTGACGCCGTCCGCGAGCCGGAGCTCGACGCTCTCCGGCCCGGCCACGGCGAGCGGGGTCTCAGCGGCCATCGAAGGCGGTCTCCCGGGTCAGGTTGGCGAGGGGAAACGCCGAGACCTCGCGCACCAGGCGGTTCAGGGCGGCGGCGGCGCGCTCGACCAGAGCTTGGCCGCGTTCCGCATCGGCGGCGGCGGCGTTGCCGCTGGCCCCGGACGGGTGCAGATCCTGCGCCATCCAGCCGAAGCCGACGGCACCCTCCGGGGTGAGCAGCCCGCCCGCCCGTTCCAGGGGCACCGAGAGCGGCACGAAGTTGTCCGCCTTCTCCATGGCGACGAGGTCCGGGTGGAGGTGGCGCATCACGCTCGTCTCGATCTCGCCGCCATGGATGCCGTGGGTCCGCTCATGGGCGGAGAACAGGTCGTCCTTGGGCGTGATGCCGCTCCAGCCGCAGCCGACCGCGAGCATGCCGAGGCGCACGCGCAATTCGCGCAGCACGATCTCCATCACCTGCGGCTGGCCGCCATGGCTGTTGAGCAGGATCAGCCGGCGGCAGCCGGCGCGGAACACGCTCTCGCCGACCTCGTACCAGACCCGGGCCAGGGTTTCGTGGCTCAGCGTGAGGGTGCCGGGATAGTTCAGGTGCTCGTTGGACTTGCCGATGGGCAGCATGGGCAGGACCAGGGCCGGCAGGTCGTCGGGCATGGTCTCGACGGCGCGGGCGACGATGCCGGCATTGATCGCCGCATCGACCCGAACCGGCAGGTGCGGCCCGTGCTGCTCCACCGCCGCGATCGGTAGGATCGCCACCATGTCCGACCAGTCGAGGGCGGCGAACTCCGCCGTCGAGAGGTCCCACCACCAGCGCGAGGAGGTGCGCATGCTCAGGCTCCTCCCCGCAGGCGGCCGGTCGGGAGGGCGAAGGGCGGAAACGGTGAGGGAAACATGCGGACCTTTTCGCGTTGTGGGCGGTCCATTCCCGCCGGGCCTTCCGCCCGGTCGTCCTGTCCCGCGCCGCTTGGGCGGGGGCGTGTATGCAAGACGCTTGCAACAAGACGCTTGCAGCAGGACCTTTGCAAAAAGCCCCGCCGGAGCGGGGCTTCGAGGATTTCGTCGTGATGAGGGGCGTTCGGCCGCCTCACTCGATGCCGAGCTTGTCCTTGAGCAGGGCGTTGACCGCGGCCGGGTTGGCCTTGCCGCCGGTGGCTTTCATGGTCTGGCCGACGAACCAGCCGAGCAGGGTCGGCTTGGCCTTGGCCTGCTCGACCTTGTCCGGGTTCTTGGCGATGATCTCGTCGATGGCCTTCTCGATCGCGCCCGTGTCGGTGACCTGCTTCATGCCGCGGGCCTCGACGATCGCCCGCGGGTCGCCGCCCTCGGACCAGACGATCTCGAACAGGTCCTTGGCGATCTTGCCCGAGATCACGCCCTCGCCGATCAGGTCGACGATGGCGCCGAGCTGCTCGGCGGAGACCGGGGTGTCCTCGATGGTGCGGCCTTCCTTGTTGAGACGGCCGAACAGCTCGTTGATCACCCAGTTGGCCGCGGCCTTGCCGTCGCGGCCCTTGGCCACCGCCTCGAAGTAATCGGCGGAGGCGCGCTCGGCCACGAGCACGCCCGCATCGTAGGCGGACAGCCCGAAATCGGCGATGAAGCGCGCCTTCTTGGCGTCCGGCAGCTCCGGCAGTTCGGCGGCCAGAGCATCGACGAAGGCCTGGTCGAATTCGAGCGGCAGCAGGTCCGGATCGGGGAAGTAGCGGTAATCGTGCGCCTCTTCCTTGGAGCGCATGGAGCGGGTCTCGCCCTTGTTCGGGTCGAACAGCCGCGTCTCCTGATCGATCGTGCCGCCATCCTCCAGGATCGCGATCTGGCGCCGGGCCTCGACCTCGATCGCCTGGCCGATGAAGCGGATCGAGTTGACGTTCTTGATCTCGCAGCGGGTGCCGAAGGGCTCGCCGGGCTTGCGCACGGAGACGTTCACGTCGGCGCGGAGATTGCCCTTCTCCATGTCGCCGTCGCAGGTGCCGAGATAGCGCAGGATCGTGCGCAGCTTGGTGACGTAGGCCTTGGCCTCCTCGGAGGAGCGCAGGTCGGGCCGCGAGACGATTTCCATCAGCGCCACGCCCGAGCGGTTGAGATCGACGAAGCTCCTGGTCGGGTCCTGGTCGTGCAGGGACTTGCCGGCATCCTGCTCCAGATGCAGCCGCTCGATGCCCACCGTGATCGACTCGCCCTCGGGCAGATCGACCAGCACCTCGCCCTCGCCGACGATCGGGTCCTTGTACTGCGAGATCTGGTAGCCCTGCGGCAGATCCGGGTAGAAGTAGTTCTTGCGGTCGAACACCGAGCGCAGATTGATCTTGGCCTTCAGCCCGAGGCCGGTGCGCACGGCCTGGGCCACGCATTCCTCGTTGATGACGGGCAGCATGCCAGGCATGGCCGCGTCCACCAGGGAGACATGGTCGTTCGGCTCGCCGCCGAAGGCGGTCGAGGCGCCGGAGAACAGCTTCGAGCGGCTCGTGACTTGGGCGTGGATCTCCATGCCCACCACGACCTCCCAGTCGTGCAGGCCGCCCTTGATGAGTTTCTTCGGAGTGACCGGGGCGTTCATGAGCGTCAGCGGATCTCGGGCGCGGGCCGGAGGACCCGCCGTCGAGCCCGTGTGTAGGGAGGGCGTGCCGGTGGGGTCAAGAAGCGAGGCGACTGCCCGAAGGGCTTCGCCGGGAGGATGGCGGCGCCGCGCGCCGACCTAGTTGCATCGGCATCCTGTCCGTGGAGACGGCCATGCGCATCCTCGCTCCCCTCGCCGTCGCGACGGCGGCCTTCCTGCTCGCACCGGCGGAGGGCTCCGGGGGGGCGCCGGCCTCGCAGGTCCCGCCGACGACCTATGCGCGGGTGAGCGTCGAGGGCGTCTCGATCTTCTACCGGGAGGCGGGGCCGAAGGAGGCGCCGGTGCTCCTGCTGCTGCACGGCTTCCCCTCCTCCTCGCGGATGTACGCGCCGCTCCTGTCCCGCCTGTCCGACCGCTATCGCCTGATCGCCCCGGATTATCCCGGCTTCGGCCACAGCGACGCGCCGGATCCGAAGGATTTCGCCTACACCTTCGATCACCTGGCCGCGCTGATGGAGGGCTTCACCCGGGCGCTGGGCCTGTCGCGCTACGCCCTGTTCCTGCAGGATTACGGCGGCCCGGTTGGCTTCCGGATAGCGCTGGCCCATCCCGAGCGGGTCGGCGCCCTGGTGATCCAGAACGCGGTCTCGCACGAGGAGGGGCTCGGCCCGCTCTGGGCGGCGCGGCGCGCCTACTGGGCCGACCGGGTGGCCAACGAGGCGCGGCTGCAGGAGAACCTGCTGTCGCGCGAGGCGGCGCGCCTGCGCCACGTGGGGAAAAGCCCGCATCCCGAGCGCTACGATCCCGACCTGTGGACGGACGAATTCGCCTTCCTGAGCCGGCCCGGGCAGCGGCAGATCCAGAGCGACCTGTTCTACGATTACCGCACCAACGTGGCCTCCTATCCCGCTTGGCAGGCCTGGCTGCGCGACCGGCAGCCGCCGCTCCTCGTGCTCTGGGGCCGCCACGACGCCTCCTTCGAGACGGCAGGCGCCGAGGCCTATCGGCGCGACGTGCCCGGCGCGGAGCTGCATCTGCTGGACGCGAGCCACTTCGCCCTCGACGAGGCGGCCGACGAGGTCGCGGCGTTGACGCGGGATTTCCTGGATCGGCAGCGGGTGGGGGCGCCTTAGGGAGGGGGCTGCGCTCGACCCGATGTCGCCGTTCCAGCGGAGAAGCCAGCGACCCGCAAGCGGTCACAAGCTCAGCGCCTCTGTGACGGCCGCATCGAGAGACGTAGACGGCAGATCGCTGACGAGTTCGGTCAATCGTCGTCCGTCGAGGCGCACGGAGTGCTTCCAGAACGGGCGAACCTCCATGACCTCGCGCGGAAACCCGCCGAAGGGCGCGAGCACCCGCATCAGGCCCCAGGGAAAGCGGCGCTCGGGCAGGTCCGGGCGTCCCGAGGCCCGGCGGATCGCGGCGACCATCTCGCCGGTCTCGGACAGATCGTGACCCGGAAACTGGAGGCGTTCGCATGGCAGCAGGTGATCCGAGGGCAATGCGATCAGGCGCGCGATGACCTCGGCGAGGTCGGGCAGGAACGCGAAGGCGTGGCCGATTCCGGGCGTACCGGGGTTCACGATCCGTGTTAGGGGGCGCTTGGCCAGGGCCTGTGCGAACCAGCTTTGGCCGGCGCCCGGGCCGAAGAAGTCGCCCGCCCGAACGATGAGGCTCCGCACCTCTGGAGCCGCCTCCGCCAAGCGCGTCTCCATCGCGACGCGGATCGCGCCCTTGCGGCCCCGCGGGCGTTGCGGGGTGGTCTCATGGATGATCGGGGTGTTGGCCGGATCGTAATTGTAAATCGTCCCCGGCAACACCACCCGGGCACCGGCGCTCCGCGCTGCCGCGATCGTGTTGTCGAGCATCGGAAGGACCAGCCGATCCCAGCCACGATATCCGGCGGGGTTCACCGCATGGACGATCACGCAGGCGCCCTCCGCCGCGCGAACGACATCCGCCCGGTTCATGGCGTCTCCGGTCCGCCAATCCGGCGCGCCCGATGCGCCCCACGCTTTCGCCGCCCGCACCGGGTCCCGCACGAGGGCGGTGACGCGCCAGCCACGGGCCAGCATCGTCCTCGTTACCGCTCCGCCGATGCCGCCCGTCGCCCCGAGCACCAGAATCGTCTTCATCGCTCTGTCCCTTCCGCTGTCACCGCCTTGATGCCGCGGAGGGTGCCCAGAGGAAATTTATCGGCATCGATGATCCGCCTATCGAAATTCGATGAGCAATGATCATCTGAGCTGGGACGATCAGCGTGCCTTTCTGAGCGTGCTCGACACGGGCAGCTTCTCGGCTGCTGCGCGGGCGCTCGGCCTCACCCAGCCCACCGTGCGGCATCGGATCGAAGCGCTGGAGCGCGCCATCGGCCAGTCGCTCTTCGTCCGGAGCGTGAACGGGCTCGCGCCGACGCCAGAGGCGCGTGGGCTGGCTGCGCATGCGCGACGCATGGCCTATGCCTCCGAAGCGTTCCGGCGCGAGGCCGCCGGGGCGGCCTCCGAGATCGCAGGTCCGGTTCGGCTCAGCGTCTCGGACTTCGTCGGCATCGAGGTCGTGCCGCCGATGTTGGCGACCCTACGGGAACGCCATCCGCGCTTGACGGTCGAGCTGCTTCTCACCAACGCCAACACCGACCTTCCCGGTCAGGAGGCCGATGTGGCGGTGCGCATGGCGAGGCCGAGCCAAGCCTCGCTCGTGGCGCGTCATGTGGGGAGTATCCCGCTCGGCTTCTTCGCCGCACCGGCTTACGTGGACCGGAACGGCCTCCCGGAAACGATCGCTGACCTGCCCCGGCATGCCCTGATCGCGCCCGACCGCGCCCAGGCTTATCTCGCCGTCGTCGACAGGCTCAGCCGGGAGGCAGGCGGGCCGTTGCGCATCGCCCTGCGCAGCGACAGCCATCCGGCCCAGCTCGCCGCGGTGCGCGCCGGCCTCGGCATCGGCGTCGTGCAGGTGCCGGTCGGTGCGCGAGACCTCGTGCGCGTGTTGCCTGACCGTGTCGTGCATGTCCTCGACACCTGGATCGTGGCGCACGAGGACGTGCGTCGCAGCGCCCGGATCGATGCGCTCTTCAGGCATCTCGTCGCGACCTTCCAGGCTTACTGCTCGGATCGCCCGGCCGGTCACCGCGCAGCTTGAAGCGAGCGGACAGGGCTGCGAACGGGCAAGGGATCGAGATCGGCTTCGTCTGGTTCGGCGCCCCGGAACGGATGGCCGCGGAACCATCCTCGGCAGCGCCTCGAACCGCCGAGCCGGTCAACTTCGACCCTACCCCACCCCCTCGATCGCGATCCGCAGATGCTTCGGCCCGCGCAGCGCGGCGCCTGGCCGGTAGGGCGGCGGGTCCTCGATGAGGCGCGGGTTCTTCAGGCGCTGCGCCAGGGCGACCAGGGCGCTTTCCGCCTCGAACCGGGCGAGCGGGGCGCCGACGCAGTAATGCAGGCTGCCGCCGAAGCCGAGATGGCGGTTGTCGCTGCGGTCGGGATCGAAGCGCTCGGGGTCGCGGAAGAAGGCCGGGTCGCGGTTGCCGGAGGCGAGGAGCAGCACCAGCGGCGCCCCCTTCGGGATCGTGGTGCCGGCGATTGCGATGTCGGCGAGCGCCGTGCGGGTGCGGAACTGGACCGGCGGCTCGTAGCGCAGCAACTCCTCGATCAGCCGCGGCGCCCGGCTCGGATCCTCGGCGAGGCGCCGCCATTCCTGCGGGTGGCGCAGCAGCGTCAGCATGCCGTTGGTGATCAGGTTCACCGTGGTCTCGTGGCCGGCCACGAGCATCAGGATCGCGGTGGCGATCAGGTCGTAATCGCCCATCCGCTCGGCTTCCGGCGCGGCCTCGGTGGCGAGCCCCGAGAGCATGTCGTCCTGCGGGTGCCGGCGCTTCGCCTTGATCAGGTCGGCCATGTAGCCGGCGATCGCGTCGAAGGTGGTCTGGTTCTTCGCGCGGGTTTCGTCGTCCTCGAAGCTGTCCGGCTCGAGGGCGGTGGCGAGCTGGGTCGCCCAGCCGTGGAATTTCGGCTCGTCCTCCCGGGGCACGCCGAACAGCTCGCAGATGATGGTGACGGGCAGCGGATAGGAGAGGTCGTCGACGAGGTCGATCGCGCGGGCATCCCGCTTCTTTTCGAGCAGCTCGGCCACCAGGGCATCGGAGCGCGCGCGCATGGCGCGCACCCGCGGGATCGAGAACTGGTGCATCACGTTGGCCCGCAGGCTGTCGTGATCCGGCGGGTCGCGGAAGATGAAGGGGCGGTGCGCGTCGGTGATGCGGTCGCGGATCGGCTTCACGATCCAGTCGGTGAAGGGATTGCCCGTCCTCGGCCGGTCGGCGGGGGGAAGCGTTTCGGAGCTCACCCGCGGATCGCCGAGCAGACTCGCGATGGCGGCGCGGGTGGAGGCGACGAAGGTGCCGTCCTCCTGCTCGGCCACGGGCGTCTCCCGGAGCCTGGCGAAGAGCGGGTACGGATTCGCCCGGTTCTTCTGGTCCTTCACCTGGGCGAAGAGGGTGGGGTCGGTCATCGAGGCTCGGGCGTGTCCGGGGATCCTCCCGGCAACGCTTCGCCTCCTCAGACGATCCCGGTGAGGTAGTAGACCCCGATCACGACGAACACCGCCGCCGTCTTGATCAGGGTGATGGCGAAGATGTCGCCGTAGGATTGGCGGTGCGTCAGCCCCGTCACGGCGAGCAGGGTGATGACGGCGCCGTTGTGGGGCAGTGTGTCCATGCCGCCGCTCGCCATGGCGGCGACGCGATGCATCACCTCGAGCGGGATGCCGTTGGCCTGGGCCGCCTGCACGAAGCGTTCGGACAGGGCGGCGAGCGCGATGGAGAGGCCGCCCGAGGCCGAGCCGGTGACGCCGGCGAGCACGTTCACCGTCACGGCTTCGTTCACCAGGGGGTTGGGGATCGCCGAGAGCGCGTCCGAGATCACCTTGAAGCCCGGCAGGGCCGCGATGACGCCGCCGAAGCCGTATTCGGTGGCGGTGTTCATGCCGGCGAGCAGCGAGCCCGCCACCGCCGCCTTCGAGCCCTCGGCGAAGCGCGGGGCGAGGTTGCGCCAGCCGAGGATCACCGTGGCGAGGATGCCGAGCAGCAGCGCGCCCTCCACGGCCCAGATCGCCGCCACCGTCTTCACCGGCACGGTGATCGGATGGGCGGCCATGTCGGGGCTGAGCGCAGCGCTCGCCTCCGTCCCGTAGGCGCTCGTGATCAGCCCGAGCAGCAGCTTGTTGCCGATGCCGACGATGAGCAGCGGCAGCAGGGCCACGGCGGGATGGATCGTCACCGCATCGGTGGTCGCCGCCGGCTCGTTGCCGTGGCCTTCGCCGTAGCCCTCCCCCGCGGCGGCGGCTTGGCGGCGGCGCCATTCGAGATAGCTCACCCCGACCCCGAACACGAAGAGCGCGCCGATCACCCCGAGCCAGGGCGCCGCGTAGGCGTCGGTCCTGAAGAAGGTGGTCGGGATGATGTTCTGGATCTGCGGGGTGCCCGGCAGGGTGTCCATGGTGAAGGTGAAGCTGCCGAGGGCGATGGTGCCGGGCACGAGGCGCTTCGGGATGTCGCTGCGCCGGAACAGCTCGGCGGCGAAGGGATAGACCGCGAACACCGCCACGAAGAGCGAGACGCCGCCATAGGTGAGGATGGCGCCCACCAGCACGATCGCCACCACCGCGCGGCCCTGGCCGAGCAGCCCCACCACCGCCCCGACGATGGAGCGGGCGAAGCCGGAGATCTCGACGGCCTTGCCGAACACGGCCCCGAGCAGGAAGACCGGGAAGTACAGCTTCAGGAAGCCGACCAGCTTCTCCATGAACAGGCCGGAGAAGACCACCGGCACCGCGGCGGGGTCGGTGAGCAGCACCGCCCCCATGGCGGCCACCGGCGCGAACAGGATGACCGAGAAGCCCCGATAGGCGATGGCCATCAGAAAGAAGAGCGCCGCGAGGCAGACCAGGAAGCTCATCGGCGCGCATCCCCCGCTGCCGAATCCGTCCGTCCCGGTCCGGCTTTGCTCAAGGGATCAAGCGTTGCCACGGGGGTAAGTCAATCGAGGGCGCCCGAATGCGCTGACGCAGCAGGCCAAGACGTCGTTTTTCGCAGGACGAGGCGCATGAAAAACCCCTCTCCCGCAGAGGGGAGAGGGGGGCGATGGGGCGCGAAGGGCCTTACCAGCCGTACCCGTAATAGCCGCCGCCATAGGGGCCGTAGCCACCGTAGCCGACCGTCACCGGGCCGCCATAGCCGTAGGGGTCGCCGTAATAGCCGCCGCCATAGCCGGCGCCGATGGCGGTGCCGACCGCCAGGCCCGCGAGGCCGGCGCCCACGCCGAGGCCGATCCCGCGCCGGCCATAGCCGTAGCCGTAGCGGCGGTATCCGCCATAGCCCCAGCCGCGGTTGAAGCCCACTCCGCGATAGCCGCCGCGGAAACCACCATGGTATCCGCCATAGCCGCCGTGCCAGCCGAACGGGCGCGCTTCCGCGGAAGGCGCCGCCGTGAACATCCCGAGACCGACAAGCGCCGTCGAAGCAAGTACAAGCTTGCGCATTGGGTTACCCTTGATCGTAGGAAGTGCTGGGAGAACAGGATCTGCTGGCGGATGTTCCTGCCCTATGCGCGGATGTCGCAGCGCGCTCTGCGCGATGTTTCTGGCGATGCTTGCCGCCGCCGCGATCGCGCGATCAGCCCCGGTCGAAGCCCGGATCGAGCAGGGCGAGATCGCCCTGCTCTACCGCCCCGCGGATCGGCGGGAACGGCGCCTTGCGGGCGATCGCTTCCGTGTAGGCGGGCAGCCAGCGGGCCCTGTCGAAGGAGACGGCGGCGATGCAGATCCCCTGCCGCCCGTAGAGGGCCAGGAAGCGCCCGGTCTTCGGGTCGCCTTGCGCGATCACCAGTGCATCCGCCCCGTCGGTGAGGCCGATCGACTTGATGTTGAGGTCACCCTGCGCCGACCAGAAGGCCGGCACGGTGCCGTAGGGACCCGCCGCTTCGGCGCCGGCCATCCGGGCGCCGGCATACGCGCCCTGCGCCATCGCATGCTCCCAATGCTCCAGGGCGACGCGGCGACCGTAGAGGGGATGGGGGAAGCGGGCGACGTCCCCGGCGACGAAGATCGCCGGATCTGGCCGGCCCGCCTCGTCGAGGGCGCGGGCTTCCGCGTCGCAATCGAGGCCCTTCTCGTCGAAGGCGAGGCCTGAGCCCCCGAGCCAGGCGGTGTTGCGCAGGGCGCCGAGCGCGGCCACCACCGTGCCCGTCTCGAGGCTGGTGCCGTCGGAGAGATGGACCCGGGCGACGCGGCCCTCCCCGTCGCCCTCCAGCCGCTCGACCCTGGTGCCGGTGCGCAGATCGACCCCCACGGCCTTCAGCCGCGCGGCGACCACGGCCCCCAGATGGGCGCCGAGCACCCGTTTCAGGGGCGTCTCCGAGGGCTCGACCAGGGTGACGGCGAGGCCGAGGGCCCGGGCCGCATGGGCGACCTCGCAGCCGATGAAGCCGCCGCCGATCACCACGACGCGGCCCGTCTCGGCGACGAGGGCGGCGCGCAGGCGCGTCGCGTCGTCCCGGTCCCGCAGGGTGTGGAGGCCGGTCAGTCGCGCCTCTGCCGGGTTCGGCCAAGGCCGGGCCGCGGCGCCGGTGGCGATCAGCAGCCGGTCGTAGGGAAGCCGGCTGCCATCGGCGAGATGGATCGTGCGCGCCGACCGGTCGAGCCGAGTCGCTGCGGTTCCCAGGCGCCATTCCGCGTCGAGGCCGGCGGGCTGCGGCAGCGCGGAGGAATCCGGGCGCAGTTCCCCGGTGAGCACCTGCTTCGACAGGGGCGGCCGGTCGTAGGGGGCGTGGCGCTCGGCTCCGACGAGGGTCAAAGCGCCGTCGAAGCCGGCCCGGCGCAGGGCCTCGGCCCCGCGCAGGCCCGCGAGCGAGGCGCCGACGATGACGGCGCGATCAGCTTTCGGCATCGCGATCCGCCGTCGGGCATTCGAGGCGGATCGCCTGGACCGGGCAGGCGACGCGGGCCCGTTCCACCGCGCCCCAGGCTTCCGCCGAGGGGGCCGGATCGTAGAACAGGGCCTCGTGGCCGTGCAGGGCGAATTGCTCGGGTGCGGCGTAGCAGCATTGGGCGTAGCCCTGGCAGCGGTTCAGGTCGACGCTGACGCGCAGGCCGCCGGGTTTTGCGGAGATCGCGGACATGCGGGCCAAAAGCCCGGGCAACCGCTCCGGTTCCCGTCAGAGCGAGCGGTGCATCACCAGGGCGTCGACGAGGCCGAGACGCGGATGGCGGAAGGCTTCCGGGATGCGGCCGATTTCCGCTAAGCCCAAGCGCTGCCAGAGCGCCCCTGCGCGGGTGATGCAGCCGTGCCACGCCCCGGGTTTCCGAGGGCTGGGGCGGCCCCGCCCCCTTGTAACAGTGTCACGCTTCCGCAATGAAACATTATAACATTTTTGGCGGGGTATGATGCGGCGCGGGCGATCCGAATTGGGGCGGCTTCTGGCGGGGACGGCCCTCGGGCTCATCGGCCTGCAGGGCCAGGCGCTGGCTGCGCCGCAGACGGAGACCACGCTGGAAGAGCTGAGCGTGACCTCGGCGAGCCCGGTCCAGGCCCGTGGCGCCGGCACGACGGAAGGCCGGCCCGCCTCGGTCCCGACCGGCGTGCTGCCCGTCGTCACCAACACCTTCTCGCCGGTCACGGTGGTGACGCAGGAGCAGATCGCCCGCGACCAGCCGCGCACCCTGGGCGACGCCCTGATCGACCGGCCCGGCATCTCGGCCTCGACCTACGCGCCGGGCGCCGCCTCGCGGCCGATCATCCGCGGCCTCGACAACAACCGCGTGCGCATCCAGGAGAACGGCGTCGGCATCCAGGACGTGTCCGAGCTCGGCGAGGATCACGGCGTCCCGATCAATCCCCTCGTGGCCAACCGCATCGAGGTGATCCGCGGCCCCGCCTCCCTGCGCTACGGCAGCCAGGCGATCGGCGGCGTGGTCTCGGCGGAGAACAACCGGGTCCCGACCTTCATCCCCGCCAAGGGCTATGCCGGCCAAGTGACCACCGGCTATTCGAGCGTGGACAATGGCCGCCTCGTGGCGGGCACGGTCGATGCCGGCGCGGAGAACGTCGCGGTCCATGCCGACGGCTTCAAGACCGGGGCGGACAGCTACGACACGCCGCTCGGCATCCAGGCCAACTCGGCCAACCGCTCGCAGGGCGGCGCGGTCGGCCTCTCCATCGTGGGCGACCGCGGCTTCGTCGGCATCTCCTACAGCCACTACGACGCGCTCTATCAGATCCCCGGCGCCGAAGCCGCCCAGAGCCGCACCCGGCTCGATCCCAACCAGGACCGGGTGCTCGCCCGCGGCGAGTACCGACCGCTGGAAGGCCCGTTCGAGGTCATCCGCTTCTGGGCCGGCGGCTCGGTCTACAAGCACAACGAGACCGGCATCGGCGAGGACGGGATCGACGGCATCCAGGCGACCTTCAAGAACCGCGAGGCGGAGGGCCGCGTCGAGCTGCAGCACGTGCCGGTGACCCTGCCCTTCGGCACCCTCACCGGCGCCCTCGGCCTGCAGACCGGGCGACGCCTGATCGGCACCTCGGGCGAGGCCGGCTCCCTGCTCGCGCCCACGGATTCCCGCTCCAACGCGGCCTATCTGTTCGAGGAGCTGAATCTCGGCGGGGGGCTGCGCCTGCAGGGCGCCGGGCGCATCGAGGGCGACCGCTCCACCGGCACGGCGACGCAGTTCCCGAGCGACTTCCTGCCGGTCGACGGGCAGGATCCCCTCTCCTACGGCCGCCGCCGGCATTTCGCGCCGAAGAGCCTGTCCTTCGGCGCGCTGCAGGACCTGCCCTATGGCTTCGTGGCGAGCCTGAACGGCTCCTATGTCGAGCGCGCACCCACGGCCTTCGAGCTCTATTCGCGGGGGCCGCACGACGCGACCGAGACCTTCGAGATCGGCAATGCCGACCTGAAGAAGGAGCGCGCCCGTACCGTCGAGGCGAGCATCCGCCGGGCGGAGGGCCCGTTCCGGCTCGACGCCACCGGCTACTACACCCGCTACACGGGCTTCATCTACAAGCGGGACACGGGCATCCGCTGCGGCGACGATTTCGCTTCGTGCGGCAGCGACGACGAGCTGCAGCAGATCGTCTATTCCCAGCGCAACGCCGCCTTCTACGGCGCCGAGATCGCCGCGCAGCTCGACCTGATCCCGGTGGGCGACGGTTTCTTCGGCATCGATGCGCAATACGACTTCGTCCGGGCGCAATTCGACGACAACACCTTCGTGCCGCGCATCCCGCCCCACCGCGTCGGCGGCGGCGTGTTCCTTCGGGCGGACGGGTGGTTCGCCCGGGTCTTCCTGCTGCACGCCTTCGCCCATACCGAGATCGCGTCGCTCGAGACGACGACGCCCGGCTTCGACGATCTGCGGGCCGAGGTCAGCTACACCAAGCCCCTCGACCCGGCCGTCTACGGCGCAAGCGAGATCACCCTGGGCCTGCAGGGCCGCAACCTCCTGGACGACCAGATCCGCAACTCGGCCTCGTTCAAGAAGGACGAGATCCTGCTGCCGGGACGAAACCTGAGGTTGTTCTTGACGGCACGGTTCTGAGCGGGCTCGCCGCGCGCATCACATCGTCCGGGCTGCATGACGCGATGCAGCCCGGCCCGCTCCTGACGAACCCGGAACGTAGCCGGGATCGGCACGAGGCACCGACATCCGGGCGCCGCAACACCCGGCCGGGATGCCGTTCAGCCGTGGCAGGCGCAGCCCGCGTGCTCGCAGCCGGCGTGATCGGGATGCCCCTCCGCGCATTCGTCGCAGCAGAAGGCCTTGCCGTCCTTCTCCACCGCCTTGGCCACCGGGATCACGCAGACGCAATCCGGGCAGGCGCACTTCACCATATCGACATCGACGCTCGCCATGTCCGTTCTCCCTGACAGCGGGTCTGGGAAGAGAATCTTCCCTCCGCTGCCGCCAGAGTAGAACGATCGGGGCCCCGCGCCAGGGCGCAGATGCCCTCCAACGACGAAAGCCCGCCACGTGTGGCGGGCTTGCGAGGGTGTTCGAAGTTCGGAGAAGGTCGCGCGGCTCAGCGCTTGACCTTCACCTTCGCCTTGCGGGCCGCGTAGCGGGCATCGCGCTGTGCCTTGCGCTCGGCTGCCTCGGCGGCCTTGCGAGCGGCCAGAGCGGCGGCCTCGGCCTCCTCACGGGCGATCTGGGCGGCGAGTTCGGCCTCCTCGCGGAGACGCTTCTCCTCGGCGGCCTTCCGCTCGGCCTCGAGCCGGAGGCGCTCGCGCTCACGGGCGCGCTCCTCGCGGGCCTTCGCCACTTCGGCGCGGGCCTTGGCCTTGGCCATCATTTCGGGGTCGTCGAGGGCCGGGCGGGCCTTGAACTTTTCCAGGAGGGCCGCCTTGGCGCTCTGCGAATTCTGCCGGCGGTCTTCGAAGTTCCTGAAGTCGAATGCGCTCATATGACCTTTCTCATGTCGTGAGTCGGTTCATCGCCGGGCTCGGACCGGGCATCGGCGACGCAGGGTCCGACGGACCCGATTCTTTGAAACGGCGGACCGGATGCACCTTTGCGCTGCAACAAGCAACAGAGGTTCGGCCGATCCGCGTCGATAAGTGGGATAATTTTCGACCTGTTGCGCGAAAAGGTCGAATTTTCAGTTACGGCGAACGCTCAGGACGCGCGAAGATTCACCGCCGAGGGCTTGCCGCTGCGGCGGTCGTTCTCGACGTCGAACGACACCTTCTGGCCCTCGGCCAGGCCCCGCAGGCCGGCCTGCTGGACGGCGGAGATGTGAACGAAGACGTCCTTGCCGCCGCTGTCGGGCTGGATGAAGCCGTAGCCCTTGATCTCGTCGAACCACTTGACGGTGCCCTGGTTCATGGCGCTCGTGTCCTTATCGTCCGTGCCACGCAATCTCCGCTGACGACGAAACCCGACGTCGGCAGAGCCGTGCAGTTCGCCATGCGGAGTGGTCGACCGATCCTGTTCCCGCCGCACGCGCGGCAGCTGCTCAAGACCTCCCGGCAATCGTTCTGGGTGGGAGGCAGAGGCAGATCGGTTGCTCGACAGGTAGGTTGGTCGTCCCCGCGGGACAACCCGCGGAGGGCGATTCTGGATCCCCTAGAGGCGAAGCGTCGCACCAATTGCAATCTGAGGATGTTTTCCCTGTGGGGATCGCCGACGGAGCGAATCCCCGATGACCACAGCGGCCCACAGGGGAACGGCCGGCCGACAGGTTATCAAAGGTTGCTCTCCGGTCCCGCTTAAGGCTACCGTTGCGCTCCATACGCGTGGTGCTTGCGAGGCGTGCCGGCTGGTCCGGTGCACCGAACTTTTGCCCGAGCGTCGCGTCGGTTCGGTCGATCGTCGCTGACGGGGGCATGCGATGGCGCGTTTCCAGACATCGTCATTCGGCCTGCGGATGGTCCGCTTCGGGCGCCGGTTCCCCACCGGCGCGGCCCGCGGGTGATCGTGCGTCGGCTGTTCTCCGGGAGGCGCGGCCGCTCGGCCGGCCTTTGGGCCTGCGCATTCGCCGCGGCTCTGGCCGTGGCTCTGCCGGCCCCGGCCCGAGCCTTCGACCTGTTCGGTCTGTTCGGTGGCGAGGAGGAGCCCCCGACCCCGAGCGCGACCGCCCTGCCCTACACGGTGCGCATCACCGGGGTGGACGATTCCGACGTCCTCACGGCGCTCCAGGACACTTCGACCCTCTATCGCCTGCGCCAGGAGGCGCCGCCGGACGGCGAGGGGCTGGTGCGCCGGGCCGAGGCGGATCTGCGCCGCCTCGTCGATGCGCTGTCCGGCTACGGCTATTATCAGGGCACGGTCTCGATCCGCATCGACGGCGTGGCCGTGACCGGCGAGTCCTCCGTCGCCGCGGTCGCGCGGGCCGCGGAGGCGTCCCGCAACCGCGCCCTGGTGCCGGTGAAGATCGCCGTCGATCCCGGCCCCCTCTACACGCTGCGCTCGGTGAAGGCCCGGGACGCCCGCGGCCGGCCCTTCCCCGAAGAGGTGCTGCCCGAGCGCTTCACCCGGGTCGACGACGACGTGCCCGCCCGCTCGGCCACCGTGCTCGCCCGCGAGGCGCGGATCGTCGACCGCTTCCGGGCGCTCGGGCATCCGTTCGCCAAGGCGATCGCCCGCGATCCCGTGGTGGACGATGCCGGCCATGTCATGGATGTCGGCTTCACCATCGAGCCGGGCCCCGTCGCGGGGATCGGCGAGGTGGCCGTGCACGGCGCCGAGGGCATCGACCCCGCCGTCATCCGCTCCTTCATCTACACCGAGCCGGGGGATCCCTACGCGCCCAAGGCGGTGGCAGAGCTGCGCCGGACGCTGGCCAAGGTCGAGGGGCTCGGCTCGATCCGGGTGCGCGAGGGCGAGGCGCTCGACGCGCAAGGCAACCTGCCGCTCTTCGTCGAGCTCGGCGAGCGCGAGCGCAACCTGATCGGCCTCTCGGCCCGCTACTCCACCGTCGACGGGCCGGGGGTGCGCGCCTACTACGCCAACCGCAATCTGTTCGGCGGCGGCGAGACCTTCCGCATCGACGCCGACCTCTACTATCTGGGCCTCGGCTTCGACCCCTACGCGCAGCAGCGCAAGGTGGCGGGCATCGGCACCAACGGGCTGGGCGGCCGCGTCTCGGCGACCTTCGTGAAGCCGGCGCTCTGGGGCACCCGCAACGACTTCCTGGCCAATGTCTTCGCCGCGCGCGAGGTGCAGCAGAGCTACTTCGTGGATGCGGCCGGGGCCTCGGCGGCGATCCGCCACCGCTTTTTGGACAGCTTCTCCGCCCAGATCGGCATCGACGGCCAGTTCGGCCGCTCGAAGGACGCCCTCGGCACGGTCGATTACCGGCTGATCGGCGTGCCGATCTCCGTAACCTACGATTCCACCGACAGCCTGCTCGATCCCACCGAGGGCGTGCGGCTCATGGCCTCCGTCGCGCCCTATCCGGGCTTCATGGGCTCGGATCCGGGCATCGTCGTCGCCAAGGCCCAGGGCTCGACCTACTACTCGCTGGACGACGAATCCCGCTACATCCTGGCGGGCCGCATCGGCCTCGGCTCGGTCTCGGGGGCGGGTCTCGCGGAGATCCCGGACAATTTCCGCTTCTTCGCCGGTGGCGGCGGTTCGGTGCGCGGTTTTCCCTTCCGCACCCTCGGCCCGCGCGGGCCGTTCAACCTGCCGATCGGCGGCCGCAGCCTGTTCGAGGCTTCGCTGGAGGCCCGCATCAAGGTCACGGACACGATCGGCGTGGTGCCCTTCTTCGACGCCGGCACCGCCTTCGCCTCGCCCGTGCCCGATTTCTCGGAACGAATCCGCAAGGCGGCGGGCATCGGGCTGCGCTACTACACCGGCATCGGCCCCGTCCGCGTCGACCTCGCTTTCCCCCTCGACCACGTGAAGGGGAACCACGAGCGCCCCGTCGTGCTCTACATCAGCTTGGGCCAGGCCTTTTGATCGTCGACCGGGCTTCGAAGGACCACGCCGCGCCGCCGGAGCGCATCCCCTCCCGCCTCCGCGGGGGGCGGGTCGTCGCGACGCTCCTCGTCCTCCTCGCCGTGGTGCTGTTCGCCCCCGCCCTCCCCCGCGCGGCCGGAGAGGGGGAGAAGTCGGTGCTCGGCGGCCTGCTGTCGAAGGCGCTCTCGACCCCCTCCTCCCGGGTCGCGATCGGCGCCGTGGACGGCGCGCTCTCCTCCGACGCCACGATCCGCGACGTCGCCATCAGCGACCGCGACGGCGTCTGGCTGAAGCTCGACCGCGCCCGGCTGGTCTGGAGCCGCCTCGCCCTGCTCTCCGGCCGTCTGCAGGTGGACAGCCTGGAGATCGGCCGACTGGAGGTCCTGCGCAAACCCATCCCCGGCCCGACGCCGCCCGAGGCCAAGCCCGACGGGTCCCTGCTGCCGGAGCTGCCGGTCAAGGTCGAGATCAAGGGCTTCAAGCTCGCCGAGCTGGTGCTCGGCGAGAGCATCGCCGGCCAGCCGGCCCGGCTCGCGGCGGAGGGCATGGCCAAGCTCGGCAACCCGGCCGAGGGCCTCGATCTCAGCGTCGATGCCCGGCGCCTCGACGCGGCGGGGCGCTTCGTCGCCAGGCTCCTGTTCGTGCCCAAGGGCGCGACGCTGGAGGTGAAGGCGAATCTGATCGAGCCCGAGCACGGCCTGCTCTCGAAGGCGGCCAACCTCCCCGGCGAGCCGCCGATCCGGTTCGATCTCGACGGCCACGGCACCCTGGATGCCTGGAACGCCAAGCTCGACTTCGATGCCGGCCCCGAGATCGGGGCGCGGGGCACCGCCCGGATCTCGCGGATCGGGGAGGAGCGCCGCCTCGCCCTCGATCTCGGCGCGCGCATCGAGGGCCTGATGCCCGGCCCCGCCGCGGCGGTGTTCTCCGGCGAGACCAAACTCGAAGGCGGCATGGGCTTCGCCGATAGCGGCGCCTTTCGGATCGACCGCCTCGACCTCACCTCCCGCACGGCCAGGCTCAGCGCCGGCGGCGGCATCACCGCCGACCGCGTCGCCGATCTGAGCCTCCATGCCCGGGCCGTGCCCACCGAGGGCGAGGTGACCAAGGCCGCCGAGGCCGAATTGCGCAGCCTCCTGTTCGACGGCAGCGTGAAGGGTCCCCTCGCCGCGCCCCGGGTGCGCGGCGCTCTCCAGGCCGCCGGCCTGCGCACGAAGAATTCCGCCCTCGACCGGATCGACGCCACGGTGAGCGCCGAGCCGATCCCGGCGACCGACCCCAAGGCCGCGCCCCGTTTCGCCCTGGCCGCGGACGGCCATCTCGACGGCCTGCGCCCGGCCGATCCGGCCCTGCGCCGGGCCCTCGGCCGCCACGCCCTCTTCGCCTTCCGGGCGGAGACGCAGAGCGACGGCACCCTCGACGTCACCACCCTGAAGCTCGACGCGGAGACCGCCCGCGCCGCCTATACCGGGCGTGTCGGCCAGAACCTCCTCACCGGTCGGCTCGACGCGTCCCTGCCCGATCTCGCCGCTTTCTCGGGGCTCGCCGGCCTCACACTGGCGGGCAGCCTTGATGCTAGGGCCGCCCTCAGCGGCGATCCGGCCCGCAAGGCGCTCGCGGCCGATCTCACCGTGACCACGAGCGGCCTCGTCACCGGCCTTGAAGCCGCCGACCGCCTGCTCGGGCGCAATCCCGGCCTCACCGGTCGCGTCTTCCAAGTCTATGACGGCTACGGTTTCGAGCGCCTGCGCTTCGAGGGCGCCGGCCTGCTCGCGAGCCTCCAGGGCCAGGCCACCACGACGCAGGCCGATGTGAGCGGCCGGATCGACCTGAAAAGCCTCGCCGCTCTCGACGGGCGGCTCGCCGGCCGGGCCGCCCTGGAGGGCCGCCTCACCGGCAGCCTCGAGAAACCCGACCTGACCGCGACTCTGACCGCCCCCGAGGTGAGCGCCAATGGCCGCCCGATCCGGGGCCTGAGGCTCGAAACCGTCCTGACGGACCTCACCGGCGCCCTCGACGGCAGCCTGCGCCTCTCCGGCGACGTGGCCGGCAAGCCCCTGACCGGCGAGGCCCATCTCGCCAAGCGTTCCCCTCGCGATTGGTCCCTCGACCGCCTCGCCTTCGCGCTCGGCTCCGTCACGGTGGACGGCGCGGCCACGGTCGAGGCCGACAGCCTCCTGAGCGAGGGGCGTCTCGCGGTGAAGGCCGGCAATCTCGACGATCTCAGCCCCCTGGCGCTGGCGCCGATGGGCGGCCGCCTCGACGCCGCCCTCAGCCTCGCCCGGGCGGGCGGTCGGCAAGATGCGGCCCTGCGCGCCACCGGCGCGTCGCTGCGCTACGATGCTTACGGGCTGACTCGGCTCGAGGCCGATCTCGCCGGGCACGACCTGCGCGGAAGGCCCGTCCTCGACGGAAGGCTGGAGGCCGACCGCCTGATCGCCGCGGGCCAGAGTCTCGACACGGTTCGCCTCGCCGCGGTCGGGACGCCGAGCGCCAGCGACGTGACGCTTTCTGCCAAGGCGAGGGGCTTCGCCCTCGACGGTGCCGCTCGCCTCGTGCCGGGCGAGCGAATCCGCATCGAGCTGCAGCGCTTCGCCGCCGCCCGCAACGGCGACCGGCTGGCGCTCGCCGGCCCGGCCAGTGTGACCCTGGAGGACGGGGCCGCTTGGATCGACGGGCTCACCATTGCCGCCGGCTCGGGCCGGGTCAGCCTGCAGGGAGGGGCCGGCCGGGAGCTCGACCTCAAGGTCGGCATCCGCGCCCTGCCCCTCTCGCTGGCCCGCATCGCCAGCCCGAGCCTCGCCCTGTCCGGCACCCTCGACGGCGAGGCCGACCTGCGCGGGTCGGCCACCCGGCCGGAAGGGCGCTACGCGCTCTCGATCACTCGGCTCGTGGCTCCGGAAACCCGCAAGGCCGGGCTGCCGCCGATCGATGCCAAAGCCTCTGGCACCCTGAGCGACGGGGCCGCCAGCCTCGACGGGCGCGTCTCCGCCGGCCGCGGGGCCGACGTGACCATCGCCGGCACGGTGCCGATCGAGCCCGGCGGCCCCCTGTCCCTGCGCGCCCGCGGCAGCTTGGAGGCGGCGCTCGCCAATTCCCTGCTCAGCACCGGCGGCCAGCGGGTCACCGGTCGGCTCGCCCTCGACGGGGGCGTCACCGGTACCATCGCGGCACCGCGGGTGGAGGGCAGCGCCACGCTCTCGGGCGGCAGCTTCAGCGATCCCCTCAACGGTATCCGCCTCACCGAGATCCAGGGCCGGGTGACCGGCCGGGGCGACACCCTCGCCATCGAGCGGATCACCGCCGCCACCCGCAACGGCGGCCGCCTCGCGGTCGACGGGCGCGTCGCCGTTGATCCCGCCTCGGGCTTCCCGGGTACCCTGCGCATCGCCGGCGAGCGGGCCGAGCTGGTCTCGAGCCCGCTGATGACCGCGGTGTCGAGCCTCAACCTCTCCCTGTCCGGTCCGCTCGCGCGCACGCCGCGCATCTCCGGCCGGGTCGACGTGGTCTCGGTCGACGTCTCCGTGCCCGACCGCCTGCCCGCCACGGTGCAGCCCCTGCCCGGCATCCGCCGGGTCAACGTGACCCCGGAGGTGAAGGCCCGCCTCGCCCAGCGCGCCGAGCGCAAGGCGCAGACCGAGGCAGGCAAGCGCCGGGGCAAGGCCGCAGCGCCCTTCGATGCGACCCTCGACATCGTGGTGAGCGCGCCCAACCGCATCTTCGTGCGCGGCCGCGGCATCGATGCGGAGTTGGGCGGCGAATTGCACCTCACCGGCTCGTCCCGCGATCCCCGGGCGCTGGGCGATTTCGAGATGCGGCGCGGGCGCCTGAGCCTCGTCGGCCAGCGCCTCGACTTCACCCGCGGCCGCCTCACCTTCGGCGGCGCCCTGACCACGCCGGATCTCGATTTCGCCGCCGAGACCAAGGCGGGCGACGTCACCGCCCGCGTCGCCGTGACCGGCCCGGCGGATGCGCCGGCCTTCGCGCTGACGTCGGATCCGAGCTTGCCGCAAGACGAAGTGCTCTCCCGCCTCCTGTTCAAGAAGGCGGCGGGCGGCCTCTCCCCCTTCCAGGCGCTCCAACTCGCCCAGGCCGTGGCGCAGCTCTCCGGCGGGGCCGGCGGACCGGACGTGTTCGAATCCGCCCGCAAGGGCCTCGGTCTCGACAGCCTCGACGTTTCCACCGGCGCCAGCGGCGGCCCGGCGGTCGGTGCCTCCCGCTACATCAACGACCGGGTCAGCATCGGCGTGAAGGCGGGCGCCAAGCCTGCGGACACGGCGGTCGGCGTCGATTTCGACGTGACCCGCCGGATCAAGCTCAAGGGCGAAGCCGGCAGCGACGGCCGCACCAGCGTCGGCGTCGGCGCCGAGTGGGAGTGGTAGGCGTCGAGGCGCCGAGTGTCCCGCCGATCCTTCTCCGTCCTCGCGCGGCGAAGCCGAAGCGATGCAGCGCACGACTGCGGCATCGTCACCGTCTTGCGCCCATTCCGGAAAGGGCGGTGCCCCAGGGCGGCTTCGCTTGCCGGGATGGTCGTCGGCGCGGCGAGGCGGCAGCCGAGGGTGTCGTCCCACGATGTCCGGGCGTCCTGTCGGAGAAGCCGGAGACAGCGGGACGCAAAGACGGTCTGGGCTGGAAGGCTCGGGCCACGGGACGCCGGGGAGCCGCTGGCTTCCCACAAGCTTGTCGCGTGGCTCCACGGCGCCCCCCTTCGTGAGCGCTCTCGAGCCATGCTCCCGGTGCTCCGCGCGGGGGCGGCGGCGTGTGCGGATCGAAACCCTGTGCGGCTTTCGGATCTCGGGCGAGCCCGAGACCCATCGGAAGGATATCCTACCTCAGGCGGCGCGCACGGTGTCCAGGAAGTGGGCGACCTCGGCCGAGAGGCGCTC
>NZ_BPQV01000013.1 GCF_022179465.1 Methylobacterium organophilum | reverse complement strand
CCTGGGTGATGTCCGGGTCGAGCGTCGTGCCGGTGAGCCAGAGCTTGCCGCCGCCTGTCACCGTCGCGGCCGGATAGTCGGCAAGTCGCTGCAGGATCTTGCCGCCGTTGATGGTGAGGACGCCATCGCCCGTGACGTTGATGTCGCCGTCTGCCGAGGCGACGCCGCCCACCGTGTTAATGCGGGTGATCGTCGCCCGGCCGTGGCTGACCTTCACGGAAGGGCGCGTCGCACCGGTGCCGCTCGCGGACTTGGTCGAGTTGAGGCTGTCGATCTCAACCCGGCGGGCGCCGACCACGTCGAGCGTCGCGCCGTCGCCGTCCATGTCGAGGTGGCCGAAGAAGTACCAGGTGGTCTCGGTGTTGGTCCCGACGATGAGCCGCTGGCGGTAGGACGAGAAGAACCGGAAGTTGGCCGCATCCGAGCGGCCGAGGCTCAGCGCGACCGGCGTCCCGTCCTGGTAGATGTTCAGGAGCTGGGCGTCGTTCGCGTTGCCGGAGTTGATCATCCCCCAGGGCCAGTTGTGGACGACCAGGGCCTGGACGTAATCGGCGTTGTTGTCGATGGCGAGGCCGGTGTTGAGGGGGCTCATCTCCAGCTGGCGGATGGAGAACGTGCCGCGGCTGTTGATGTTGACCGCGTTGACGCAGAACCAGCACTTCTGGAGGCGCACGTGCCCGATCATGAAGCGATCGGTGTCCACCAGATCCAGCGCGGCCGGGTACTGCACGACGTCGGCCCGCACGGCGACGCCGCTCTGGTCGAAGTCGATCAGGACCCCGTCGATGCCGCCGTTGTCGGCCGCCTTGAAGACGGAGCCGGCGGACATGTTGAAGGTCTTCGGGATCCGGATCGTGGTGCCGTAGCGCCCGACCTCACGCGCCGCGCCTGCCCCGCGGAGCTGCTGCGTGTTGCAGAAGGTGATCTGGTTGGTGATCGTGTAACGGCCGGTCGGGAAGCGCACGTCCTTGCAGGTGGCGAAGGCGTTGCGCACGTACTGGGTCAGATCGGCCGTGCTGGTGCCCGCGCGGATGTCCGCCCGCAGCCCGGGCGGGATGAACGCCATCACGTTCACCTCGTCGGCGGCCCGCTCGCCCAGGCCGTAGGCGAAGGCGCCGGTGGCGGGCGCGGTGACGCTGAAGCCCCCGGCCTCACCGCTTGAGCCCGCCCCGTTGATGATCAGCCGGTCGACGTTCGGCGCCAGCATGTTCGGCGACGGGTATCGGCTCTTGGCGCCCTCGTCCCAGGCCGCAGCGGACGCGACGAGGCCGGTGAGGACGAACGCAAGCGCGCCCGCGCCGCGAAACAGGTTTCGCATCGGGATCTCCGAAGGGTTTGGGAGCGAGAGACGTGAGGCCGGGCGGAAGAACAGTCGGAGGGAGGACGCAGCTCCGCGATGGGCAGGCGTCCTCATGCCCGAGCCTCCTCGTTCCGCGATGAGGCATTGCGCGAGGAGGCGATCAGGACTTGGCGGAGCGTGTCGCGGAGGAAGGCGCTGGTGCCTTTGGCCTGCCGCGCGGCGGCTGCCTCGATCGCCGACCGAAGCTCAGCATCGGTTCGGATGGTGATCGTATCCGAGAGCTTGATCGGCCGCACGGCGCGCCTCCATTGCTAAAAGCAATATATTGGAGGCGCCATAAAATGTAAGACAGAAGTTGTTGTTACAGTTGTTGCTGTGGGTTTACTGAATTACGCTGCGTCAACTCCATAAAGATCCCGAAGGATGGCAGATTGCTTCTGCGGAGATGCTTTGGCGAAATCCGAAGCCTCGGCCTCAAGGGCAGCCTGCGACTGAGCGCGAGTCGACATCTCGCTGATCCACGACGCAACATCGGGATCAAGCCTCGCGGCGACGAGCACCTTGCCAAACAGCGCACCTGTATTGATGGCACGCTCTAATTGGTCATGATTGATTTCCGATGCAGACATTCCCAAGCGATGCAGGCCGAAGTGCTTAGCGCGAACACTGTTTATCGCAGACTGTACGGCCGCGCGCGTGTATATATCAGTTTTCCAATGATTTCCTGTATAAGCCATCGCGGCGCCAATTGCTGCAGCAATCGTGCGAAGCAATTCCTCGGTATCATCGTCACCCATTAACGCTTTCGCGACGAGATTTTCTTTCGTTCGATCTCGTTCCGACTGATCTTCAGCAAGACTGCGTTCAAGCCGAAGCTCGGCCTCTTGAGAGATAGATCTACCTGAAAGACGGGCAGCTTCTCTCAGTGCGGTCTCAGTCTCGTGCGTGAGACGCGATGTCAGCGTGTAGCGCTTGGCGGGGCTGCCGCCCTCCGTTCCAGACATGGTGAAGCTCCAAAACCAAGATGCGTCCAGGCTACGGGGATCACCGGTATATCGCTAAGGCACCCCTCGTCAACAAATGAAGCGCCCGTGCAGCACGGCGGTCGCTTGCTTTCCCTGCAAACAGGGTTCAAAACCTGTGAGTCACTGGTGAAGCAGAACCGCTGCTGGGCAGAATCGCGGAGCACGGCATGATGAACGAAGCGCAGAAGACGCCTCACGCCGAGGTGTTCGATCGCATCCGGAATGGTCTGAACGTGAAGGTCGCCGATCTGGCGCCGATGATCGGCATCACGGAGGCGGGCCTCTATCGAGCGGTTCGAGAGAAGCGGATCGAGGCCATCCAGATCGGCCGGGCGGTGTTCATCCCGGCCCGCGTCGCCGCTCCGCTCGTCGGCCTAAAGATGGAGCCGGTCGCCGCCTGATCTTCCCGCCCCGGCGGGCGCGGCTCGCCGGCTTCCGAAACGCCCCGAGCAAAAAACGGCCCCGCGCAAGCGGAGGCTCGCCGGGGCCGAAAAGGTCAATTTTGCATGGACCGCTCTACAGCACGAGCCGCGCCGCGGCAATCTCGTTCCGTCCCGACTTCGCCGCCCGATCTCCCGTCGATTGAGGAGATGCGTACCCGCGTGGTGCTCGGGCGCGTCCGGAGCCCAGCCCTTGCCCAGGTGATCGCGGGGCACGCCTTCGCCGTCTCCGACCGCTGGGGGCGCGCATGAGCGCCCCGCTTCCTCTCCCCACAGCGCCCGACGACATGGGCGCGGTCTACGCCGCCATCGGCGAGGCTGTCGCGACGGCCCGCCTGATGATGACCGCCGAGCTGCTGCAGGAAACGCGCCCAGTCGGGCGGGGAGGCGCCTGATGCCCGAGCCGCAGGTCGTCGCCGTCATCGCCAAGAACGCCGTCGAGGAGGTGCGCGTCGCGCTCACCGAGTTCAACGGGCACGAGCTCGTCGATGTCCGGATCTACGCGAGCTTCGACGATTCCGACGCCGAGCGCCGCCCGACCAAGAAAGGCATCTCCCTCAAGCGGGAGAAGCTGCCGGAGCTGATCCAGGGCCTTGAGCAGGCGCTGCGCGAGGGAGAGGGCTGACATGGGCCGCCGCTCCGCGCACAGCGACGAGGGGCTGTTCCCCTCCGAGACCGAGATCGCCCGCCGGCTCAGCCAGGATCCGGCCGCCTGGGCCGCGAAGGCCATCGTGCTCGAGCGCGACGGGCTGCCCCGCGTCGATCCCCTGATGGGGGCCCGCTACTGGCCGGCGGTGCAGGCCTATTGGGATCGGCGCTACGGTCTCTCCCGCGTCGGGGCATCCGCCCTCGACGGACAGGAGAACCTTGATGTCCTCTGATCTCAATGCGCCCGGCCTGAAGCGCCGGAAACGCAAGAACGGCCCGGATGCCCTGTATTGGGTGGCGCGAGCCGACCTCGTGAAGGTCGGCTATCGGCCCGAGACAGTGCGGCTGCCCTACGACCCGAATAACCCGGCGCAGCACACCCTCACCAGCGCAGCGTGCCTGCGCTTGCAGGCCGAGATGCTGGAGTGGTCTTCGGGTCGCGGGCGCGAGAAGAACCCCTTCCACGGTACGTTTCGGTGTCTGTCGCGCCGCTACCAGACCGATGAGGCCAGTCCCTTCCAGCGGCTCAAGCACACGACCCGCGAGAAGGATCTCTACATCCTCAAACTCATCGAGGATGCGATCGGCGATCGCCTGATTGCTGCAGTCGTGCTCGGAGATGTGTGGCGTTGGCATAAAGCGTTGGCGGAGGCGAAGACGCCAGGCGGCCGGAGGCGGCTGCGCCGCGCCTGGGGCTTCATGAAAAAGCTGCGGGAGATGCTCTCCTATGGCGTCTCGGCCGAGCTGCCTGGCTGCGCACGGCTCAAGGCCATCCTGGCCGAAGTACGCTTCCCGCAGCCGGCCCGGCGGCGGGTGACGCTCGACCTTCCCCACGTCGAGGCCTTCATCGCGAAGGCGATCGAGATGGGGCGCGTGTCCCTCGCGCTGGCGACGGCCGTGCAGTTCGACACGGCCTTGCGTCAGAAGGACGTGATCGGCGAGTGGGAGCCGATCCCCGAGGGCGAGCCCGCAAGCGGCATCGTCCTCAACGGGCATCGCTGGGTGAACGGCCTGACCTGGGCCGATATCACCCTGGACGGCATCACCCGCAAGATCACGTCGAAGACCGGCGCCATCGCTGCGCACGATCTGACGCTCTGCCCCCACGTCCAGAGCGTTGCGAACCACGTTCCGACCGCAGCGCGAGTCGGCCCGCTGATCGTCGATGAGAAGGCGGCGCGCCCTTATGCCGGAGACGCCTTCAGCCGCGAGTGGCGCATCGTGGCCCGCGCCGCGGGCATCCCGGATCACATCTGGAACATGGATGCGCGGGCCGGGGCCATCACCGAGGCCGAAGATGCGGGTGCCGACCTCGACGACGCTCGGGCCGCAGCGGCTCACACACAAGCATCGACGACGGCGCGCTACTCGCGCGGCGCGGTCGGAAAATCGCGGAAGGTGGCGGCGCTTCGCATCGCCCACCGGAGCGCGAAGAACACGGCCTGAACGGCCATGAGGAACGCGTCGGGGAACATGGGGAACGTGAGGTCAGCGGTAGAGCGTTAAAAAGGCTGACGCTTCAATGGGATAATTGGAGCGGGCGATCGGGATCGAACCGACGACATTCAGCTTGGGAAGCTGACGTTCTACCACTGAACTACGCCCGCATGCCCCGCATGGCGGGGCGGCGCCCAGCCTTGGCCGAGCGAAGCGCGGGGACCATAGCAGACCCGGCCCGATTGTCCACGCGGACGTGGTGCTTGCCGGGCCGGGCGGCTTCGGAGCCGCGGCCTGGATGAGGAGCGCCAGGGTTTTGCCGTTCGGGAGGGAGGGCGGTGAGCGGCGACGTTCCCTTGCCGGTTGCCTTGCAGTAGCCTCGGAGGCCAATGATCCCGGGCCGCACCCTGCGGTTTCGCTCCCTGCCCATCCCGAAGCACGCCTGACGCATGAACGACGCCCTTCTCCAAGACGCGCCGACGGATCCGGCCGCCACGTCCGCCCCGGACAGGCCTGTGGCTGGTCCGCATCTCGTGCTGGCCTCGGCCTCGCCGCGGCGGCTGGCCCTGCTGCAGCAGATCGGGATCGAGCCCGACGCGCTGCTGCCCGCCGATATCGACGAGACGCCGCGCAAGTCGGAATCGCCGCGGGAACTCGCCCGGCGCCTCGCCCGGTCCAAGCTCGACGTGGCGCAGGACGCCGCGCGGCGTCGGGACGACATGCGCGGGAGCTACCTGATCGCGGCCGACACCGTGGTGGCGGTGGGGCGCCGGGTGCTGCCGAAGGCCGAACGCCTCGACGAGGCGGCCGATTGCCTGCGCCTGCTCTCCGGCCGAGCCCACCGGGTCTACACGGCGGTCTGCGTGCTCTCGCCGAAGGACCGGCGCCGGGAGCGTCTGGTGGAGAGCCGCGTGCGCTTCAAGCGCCTCTCCACCCGGGAGATCGAGGCCTATCTCTCCTCCGGCGAATGGCGCGGCAAGGCGGGCGGCTACGCCATCCAGGGGCTCGCCGGTGCCTTCGTCGTCAAGCTCGTGGGGTCGCACAGCGCCGTGGTCGGCCTGCCGCTCTACGAGACCGTGAGCCTGCTCGAAGGCGAAGGCTTCCCGGTGCGCCGCAACTGGGGCGCGATCGCATGAGCGCACCACGACCGAACAGGAAGCCCGCCCTCGCCGCGACCTGCCCGATCTGCGGCAAGCCCGCGCAAGCGGAGACCGCCCCGTTCTGCTCGACCCGCTGCGCCGACATCGATCTCGGCCGCTGGCTCGGCGAGCGCTACGTCATCTCCGAGCCCCTGGACGGGGAGGAGGAAACCCCGCCCTCGCGGGAGCGCGAGCCCTGACGGAAGGGCGCGTCACGAATTCGTCGTTTGGCGCGCCGGCGAGGCTGGACAGGGCCCGAACCCTTCACTATACCCCCGCTCCAGCCGAGGCCGCCGCGCCGGCCCGGCGGTCGCCCAGGTAGCTCAGTTGGTAGAGCATGCGACTGAAAATCGCAGTGTCGGTGGTTCGATTCCGCCCCTGGGCACCATCTCATTCTTAAGCCGTTTCAGAGGCTTAGCGCTCCCTTCCAGAGCATCCCCTTCGGATCGCGTGACGGTCGGTCTGCGTCGCAATCCGGCTTCGTTGCGGGGCTCGGGCCTCCATGTCGAGAAGGTTCCTCCCGATCACGCAAGCGCGCCGGAACGCGATGCGCCTTCCGGGCTTGTCTCCGCAGGGCAGGATGCGGAGGCGGCGATGAAGGTGTTTCAGGTTCGGCAGGGCGCGAGCGGAGCCATTCTGTGGACCGGCGCGGCGGCCGGCGAGATCCAGGCGCTCGATGCCATGGCGCACGAGGCCGGCTACTACGATCATTCCGATCTTCCGGCGAGCATCCGCGAGGGCGGCCTTTCGGTCGAAGCCCTCGGTTTCTCGAAAAGCACCGGTTCCCCGACGCGGCGCGTCGAAGGCGGCCGCAGCGGTCACATTCTGAGGCCGTCTTCCGCGACGGCGCGCGCCGCCCGCGTCTAGGCGGGTGAAAAGGGCGAGGCCTGCGCGCGTCTCAGGCCTGCGCCCGCTTGATGGCGAGCACCGTGCGCGCGAAGCTTCCGGGTTCCGCATCGGGATTGCGCAGTTCGCGCCATGCGCGCGTGTGACCATCCAGCAGGAAGACGATCACCGCCACCACCAGAAACAGCTTCGTGCGCATCGCTCCCGTCCTTCTCCCCGGAGAAGGGCGGTCTATTCTCGGGCCTGCCGCCGCTGCATGCGCTGGCGCACATTCGCGCGGCCGCTCCACTCGACGCTGCCGGGACGGTAAAGAACCCGTTGCCGCCGTCGACGGGGGCGCGGAGGTCAGATCGCGGCAGGCAGCGGTGTCGCGAGCCGGGGCGAGGCCGGCCCCTCCTGCCGTCTGGTCTCCGGCTGCGGTTCAGCCCGCGCCAAGTCGAGGGCGGCGTCGAGGGCGTCGCTGAAGGACGTCACCAGGAGATCGGCGGAGGTGGCGCGGCGCAGCCCGTCCAGCGTGGTCGGATCCCGCTCGCCCCAAAAGCCGACAAGCACCTTCACCCCGGGGATCGCGCGCCGTGCGGCCCGCACCGCGAGCCGGATCTGCGAGAGACTGATCGGCTCGAGATAGGACAGGCAGACCAGGGCCGTGCCGCTCAAGGCTTGGACCGGGGGGGCCTCGCGGGTGGAGGAGGGGAGGGGAATCACTTCCGCGCCGAGGCCGTGGCGCTCCAGGATCTGGCCGAGCATGGTCGCGGCGGCCTCGTCGAACACGCCGCGGCTCGCCACGCAGAGGACCGGATAGCGGGCGCGCCAGGCTTCGGCGAGATCCGCGCTGCCGAGCACGATGCCGGCGGAGCGCCGGTCGGGGCCGATGGCGGCGAGGGCGGCGGCGGCTTCGCTGCTCCGGCGGCGGCTTCGGCGCCGGCGCGCCCGGCCAAGGCGTTCGACCACGAGACGGAAGGCCGCGCGCATCTCCGCCTGGCGGGCGGCGTCGAAGCCGCCTCGGGAGAGATCCTGCTGCGCCAGCCGGAGCGCGGCGAGCACCACCTCGTCGTAATAGGTGACGAGCGCCCGCTCCTTCAGGAATTGCAGGCCCTGGTCGATCGCCTCCGCCGGGTCGCCGGCCAGCATGCGCTGGTAGAGGATCTCCGGCGGCGTCAGGGCCGGGCGGTCGCCGAGGATCACGTCGAGATACCACAGGCGCTCGACATGCCGGCCGAGCACCACCAGGCAGACCGTGAGCGGGGTGGCGAGCACCAGGCCGATCGGTCCCCACAGGAAGGTCCAGATCGTCGCCGCTAGGATCACCGCGATCGGCGAGAGCCCGGTCGAGTGCCCGTAGAGCAGGGGCTCGACGACGTGCCCGGCGATGGGCTCGACGATCAGGAAGAGCAGGGCTGTCTGGATCACCATCGTCCAGCCGGGATCGACCGCCGCCGCCAGGGCCAGGGGCAGCACGGCGCTGATCGCCGCGCCGACATAGGGCACGAAGCGCAGGATGGCGGCGAGCACTCCGAACAGGATCGGGCTGGGGACGCCGATGAGCCAGAGGCCGAGGCCGATCACGAGGCCGAAGGCGGCGTTGAGGGCGAGCTGCGCCAGGAAGAAACGGCTCAGGCGGGCCGTGGCATCGTCCAGCGCCGCCGTCGTGCGCCGCAGATCCCCGGAGCCGGCGAGCCGGATCGCCCGGTTCCGCAGGTCCTCCCGCTGCATCAGGATGAAGATCGTGAAGAGCAGGATCAGGCCCGCCGTGGCGAAGGGGTGGAGCACCGAGCCGGCATAGGTCTGGAAGGTGGTGATCAGGCCCGAGCGCGCCTCGTGGATCTCCACCTGCATCGGCCGGCCGGGGCTGCCGATCTGGGCCTCGGCGGCGATCGCCTCCACCGGCGGCTGCAGGGCGGCGCCGATGTCCTGGGCCATGTCGAGGATGCGCGACAGGGTGCCCTGCTCGGCCGCCGCCCCACGCAGGGCCGCCACCTTGTCGCGGATCGTCAGGGTGTAGCGCGGCAGCTCGGCGGCGAGCTGCGCGCCCTCCCGGGCGATCAGGACGCCCACCGCCCCGAGGGTGCCGAAGGTGAGCAGAACCACGAGCAGCACGGCCGGCGCCCGCGGCATGCCGAGGCGGCGCAGGCCGCGCACGGCCGGCACCAGCACGAAGCTCAGGAGAATCGCCAGGGTGATCGGGACGAGGATGTCCCGCCCCAGATTGAGGGCGACGGCGAGTGTCACCACCACGAGCAGCGAGGCCAGGGCGACGAAGATCGGCAGGGCCTGTCGCATCAGCCGGGCGGTGAGGGGATCCTCGGTCATGGGCGTCAGGCCGCGGGCTCGGCTTCGCCCAGGGCGGCGGTGATCTGGCCGACGAGCTTGGAGAAGTCGACCGGCTTGGGATGATAGTCGTCGCAGCCCGCCTGGATCGCCTTGTCCCGGTCGCCGGACATGGCATGCGCCGTGAGCGCGATGATCGGGATGTCCTTGGTCTCGGCGTTCGACTTGAGGGCGCGGGCCGCCGACCAGCCGTCGAGCACCGGCAGGTTCATGTCGAGGAGGATCACGTCGGGCCGCCCGGTCCGGGCCTGGGCGACGCCGGCCTCCCCGTCATGGGCGAGCATCACCTCGTAGCCGCGCCGCCGCAGGCGACGGGAGAGAAAATCCCAGATCTCCTCGTGGTCCTCGACCAGCAGGATCTTTGCCGACACGCCCTTGCCCCTCTCGCACTGGCCCGTTCGCCATGGAAAGGCCCGCACGCTTCAACGCGCGGGCCTCGCCTCCGGTCGCATCTGGCCCGAGGCCTATTCCTCGTCCAGGCCGAAACGCACGGTCTCGATATTGGCCCGCTCGAAGGCCTGCATCACGTACTGGTAGGAGCGCTCCATCTCGCTCGCCTCGCCCTCCGATTCCTCGGGCTTGAGCACGAACATCAGCATGGAGCGGCCGGTCACCGCGTAGGTGTCGCCCACGGCGAAGCTCGCCACCTCCTGGTCGTCCGGCAGGTTGGTGTCGAGGAGGCGCGTCCAGGCCACGCCGCCCGGCGTCTCGGGGAAGGTGAACCCCACCACGTCGTGATAGGCGTTGAAGTAGAGGAGCAGGGTCGCGTCCCCGCCGCGGCGGTGGATGCCGCTCGCCTGGGCACGCCCGTCGAGGAGCACGGCGAGGGAGCGCGAGGCGGCGTCGTTCCAGTTCTCCGGGGTCATCTCCGTGCCCGCCGGCGTCAGCCAGGTCACGTCCTTGACGCCGAGTTCCTCGTCGTAGGCCCCCGTCACGAAGCGCCCGCGCGACAGCATCGGCAGGGCGTTGCGCAGGAGGATCAGGCGCTGGGTGAACTCGGCGAGGTCGCGCTCCTCCGGGCCGATGGCGCCCCAATCGACCCAGGAGACCTCGTTGTCCTGGCAATAGGCGTTGTTGTTGCCCTGCTGCGTGCGGGCGAACTCGTCGCCGGCCAGCAGCATCGGCGTGCCCTTCGACAGGAACAGCGTCGCCAGCATGTTGCGCATCTGGCGCAGGCGCACGGAGCGGATCTGCGGATCGTCGGTCGGCCCCTCGACCCCGTAATTGAAGGAGAGGTTGTGGCCGTGGCCGTCGCGGTTGCCCTCGCCGTTCGCCTCGTTGTGCTTCTCGTTGTAGGAGACCGTGTCGTTGAGGGTGAAGCCGTCATGGGCGGTGATGAAGTTCACGCTCGCCCAGGGCCGGCGCCCCCGCTTGTTGAACTTGTCGGCCGAGGCCGTGATGCGGGAGGCGAGGCCCGGCAGCAGGCCGCCATCGCCCTTCCAGTAGCCGCGCACGTCGTCGCGGAAGCGGTCGTTCCACTCGGCCCAGCCGGGGGGGAAGCCGCCGACCTGATAGCCTCCGGGGCCGCAATCCCAGGGCTCGGCGATGAGCTTGACCGCGTTCAGCACCGGGTCCTGCCGGCAGGTGTCGAGGAAGCCGCCGCCCTCGTCGAAGCCGTAGGGCTCGCGCCCCAGGATCGTGGCGAGGTCGAAGCGGAAGCCGTCGACCCGCATCTCCGTCGCCCAGTAGCGTAGGGAATCGGTGACGAGCTGCAGCACCCGCGGATGCGACAGGTTGAAGGTGTTCCCGGTGCCCGTGTCGTTGATGTAGTAGCGCTCCTGGTTCGGCAGCAGCCGGTAGTAGGAGGCGTTGTCGATGCCCTTGAAGGAGAGGGTCGGACCCTTCTCGTTGCCCTCCGCCGTGTGGTTGTAGACCACGTCGAGGATCACCTCGAGGCCGGCGCCGTGCATGCGCGCCACCATCTCCTTGAACTCGGAGAAGGCGAAATCCGGCACCGCGGCGTAGCGCCGGGCGGGGGTGAAGAAAGAGATCGTGTTGTAGCCCCAGTAATTGATCAGGTCCTTCTGCTGCAGGTAATCGTCCTGCACGAAGGAATGGACCGGCAGCAGCTCCACCGAGGTCACGCCGAGGCTCTTGATGTAGTCGAGCACGGCCGGGTGGCCCATGCCGGCATAGGTGCCGCGGTGCTTCTCCGGCACGGCCGGGTGCAGCTTGGTGAAGCCCTTCACGTGGGTCTCGTAGACGATGGTCCGCTCCCACGGCACGTGGGGCTTGCGGTCCCGGCCCCAGGTGAAGGCCGGGTCGATCACCCGGGAGCGGCGGGTGAAGGGGGCGGAATCGCGCTCGTCGAAGGTCAGGTCGTCGCCGCTCTCCATCTGGTAGCCGAACAGGGCCGGGTTCCACTGGATGGTGCCGACGAGGCCCTTGGCATAGGGGTCGATGAGCAGCTTGTTCGGGTTGAAGCGGTGCCCGGCCTCGGGGGCGTAGGGCCCATGCACCCGGTAGCCGTAGATCGTGCCGGGGCGGGCATCCGGCAGGTAGCCGTGCCAGACCTCGTCCGTGTATTCCGGCAGCTCGATCCGGTCGATTTCCTTCTCCCCGGCATCGTCGAACAGGCAGAGTTCGACCTTTGTGGCGTGGGCGGAGAACAGCGCGAAGTTCACGCCCATCCCGTCCCAGGTCGCCCCGCAGGGATGGGGCGAGCCTTCGCGGATCCGCGAGCGCGCCACGGCCGGCTTGCCGATTCCGTTCGTGGCGGTCCTGTCGTTGGGGGCCATGGTCACTCCGCGAGGTGGTGCGTTGCTCGGCGCGGAGGGGGAACGCGCCGGAGGGCACCGGATTTCGATTCGAAACGTTCGCGCTGCGGTCTAGCTCCGGGGCGCGAGAAAAATTCACTCCGCCCCGGCGCTTGACCGGCCCGCCTCTGTTGCGGTGCAACACCTAGAGCGCGTTCCGGCGAAGGGGATGCCGGTTCGTCGACGCAAGGCGCGGCCTCACAGGGACCGGGAGCCGCCGGCCCGATGCGATCGGGTTGGACGGGGCGCCGGGCGGCGAAGCAGGTTCGGGAAGGACGTCATGCAGGTTGCCGAGCTGATGAGCCGCGACGTCGAATTCATCGCGGCCGAGGCGAGCGTACGGGAGGCGGCGGAGCTGATGGGCGAGCTCGATGTCGGCGCCCTGCCGGTGGGCGAGCCCGGGGCGATCGAGGGCATCCTGACCGACCGGGACATCCTCTACCGCGTCGTGGCGGCGGGGCTCGACCCGAACACGACCACGGTCGGGGCGGTGCAGTCCCGGCCGGTGATCGCCTGCGCGCCGACCGACACCGCCCGGGCCGCCATGGACCTGATGGCCGCCCACCATGTCCGCCGCCTGCCGGTGCGCGACCGGGAGGGCCGCGTCGCCGGCTGGATCACCCTGGCCGACCTGTCCCGCGCCCTGCTGATCGGCAGCGCGACCCTGCAGGGGGCGCTCCAGGCGCTGACCGAGGAACGGTGAGGCCCGCTCAGGGCCGGTAGCGGCGGTGCAGGCTCGCCACCGCATCCTCGGGCAGGGCGAGGCGCGCGGCGAGATAGGCGAGGTAGCGCGCGCTCGCCCGGTCGCGCTGGTCCACGGCCAGCAGCGCCGCGCCGTAGGCGTGGGTGCCGATCCGCGCCGCCAGGATCGCGTCGAACAGGGCCGCCTCCGCGGGCTTGCCGAAGGACTCGGCCAGCATCCGGCGCTCGCGCTCGCCGGCCCCGATCCGCGCCAGGGCGCCCTGGGCGAGGTCGAGGTCGCAGCCGCGCCCGCCCGCCTCCATCGCCGCGGCGACGAGGCGGATCACCAGGGCGCGCTGCGCGAGATCGAGGGAGCGCAGGTTGAGGGTGAGCGGCAGCAGGGTCTGGTAGCGGTTCTGCAGCCAGCCATGCAGAACCTTCTGGCCGAGGCTCTCGAGCACGATGGCCTCGGGCCGTCCGGCATGGCGGTCGCGCCGGGGCCGGGCCGGCGCGGCGGGCTCGGGCGCCGGGTCGGGCCGGCGCAGGAGGCGGTCGAGAAGGGTCACGCGAGGGCCGTCCCGGCAGTGCCACGATCGGCGCGTCTTGTGCCGGAACCGGGGGCCGCCGTCACGCGTCCGTTCAGGCGATGCGGCGGGCGGCACGGCGGCTGCTTCCGAGGGAGGATGGTGGCGATGTTCGAGGATCCTTCCGAGCGGCCCGCGGGCCTGACGGCGCTCGCCGAGCGGCATGGCGTCAGCCTGGACGCGGTGCGCCACCTCCTGCGGGCGCTGGAGGCGGGCCAGGGCCAGATGGCCCAGTTCGATCATCCCGATCTCGGCGGCTTCGGGCAATGGTCCGCGGGCGGCATGATCATGGTCGGGCGCATGAACGACCACGCCCTGAAGGCGCGGGTGGCGGCGCTCTGCGCCGATCTCGCCGCCTCGCTGCCCGCCCTGGCCTGGGACAGGGGCGCCAGGCCCTCCGGCGGTTCGACGCATTGGTGGCCGGAGGAGCTCGGCCTGCCCGCCAGCGCCGGCGCGCAGAACACGACCCGCTACGCCTATTTCCCGGGGCGCCGCCGGCTCGCGGTGGAGCGGGACGGCCAGGTGAGCCTCTACGATACCGGCCCGTACGTCATCACCGGGGTCTCGCAGGCGCAGAGCGGCAGCGCCTCCTTCCAGTTCAGCGGGCCGGACGGGCCGGTGCGGCTGGAGGATCTCACCCCCGTGGATCTCACCCCCGCGCCGCCCCGCCCCGAGACCGCGCCCGGGCCGAAGGCGGCGCCGGCCGGGCCGGTGGCCCCCTCCGCCACGACGCCCGCTCCTTCCTCCGCTCCCGCGGCCGCGCCGGCCTCCGCGACCGAGATCCTCGCCATCCTGGAAAAGCTCGCCGACCTGCACGGGCGGGGCGTGCTCACCGAGGCGGAGTTCGCGGCCAAGAAGGCGGAGCTGCTGGCGCGGCTATAGCCTTCCCATGGCCCTGTCCCGCGACCTGATCGCGATCGAGCGCATCTTCCACGAGGAGGCCGTGGCGGGCTTTCCCCGCGGGCAGGCGATCCTCGACCGTTTCCCGCAGGCCGAGCGCATCCCGGTGTCCTCGCACTGGAACATCCCCTCGCTCCACGGCAACGAAGGCGCGGTGGAGGATTGGGTGCGCCTCAAGCGCTCGACCCTGGTGCTCGGGGTGAAGAAGGGGCTCGCGATGCGCCCCAACGGCCGCTCCGCGCATTTCATCGCGCCCTCGGTCTCCAATGGCTGCGCCATGGCCTGCGCCTATTGCTACGTGCCGCGCCGCAAGGGCTACGCGAACCCGATCTCGCTCTTCGTGAACATCGAGGCGATCGGTGCCGCGATCCGGCGCCACGCGGAGCGGCAGGGCGCCCTGCCGGAGCCGGATCAGGTCGACCCGGCGGCCTGGGTCTACGATCTCGGCGAGAACGGCGACCTCTCCGTCGACGCCGCGATCTGCGACAATGTCCGCGACCTCGTCGCCCTGTTCCGCGACCTGCCCAACGCCAAGGGCTCCTTCGCCACCAAGGCGGTCAACCGCGACCTGCTCGCCTACGACCCGCAAGGCCGCACCCGCATCCGCTTCTCGCTGATGCCGGCCCGGATCGCGCGCATCGTCGACGTGCGCACCGCGCCGATCGGGGAGCGCATCGCCGCCATCGGCGACTTCCTCGCCGCCGGCTACGAGGTGCACGTGAACTTTTCCCCCGTGATCCTCTACGAGGGCTGGGAGGCCGATTGGCGGGACCTGTTCCGGGAGATCGACGACACCATCCCCGCGGCGGCCAAGCGCCAGCTCAAGGCCGAGATCATCCTGCTCACCCACAACGCGGTCCTGCATGCGGTCAATCTCGGCTGGCACCCGAAGGCCGAGGCGCTGCTCTGGCGCCCGGACATCCAGGAGGCCAAGCGCTCGGAGGGCGGGGGCGACAATCTGCGCTACCGCGCCGGCTGGAAGGGGCGCTGGCTCGCCCGCTTCAAGGCGCTGCTTGCCGAGGAGATGCCGTATTGCGCGGTACGCTACGCCTTCTGACCAGAGCCTGAGGAATCGGCATGAACGGGCACGAGGATTTCCTGCGCGAGGCCGTCGCGATCGCGCGCCAGAACGTGGCCGAGGGCGGCCGGCCCTACGGCGCCGTGATCGTGCGGGACGGAGAGGTGGTGGCGCGGGCGGCCAACACGATCCATTCGAGCAACGACCCCACCGCGCATGCCGAGCTCGCGGCCCTCCGCGCGGCGAGCCGCCGCCTCGGCCGGCCGAAGCTCGACGATTGCGTCGTCTATGCGAGCGGGCGCCCCTGCCCGATGTGCCACGCCGCCATGCGGCTCGCCGGCATCCGGGAAGCCTATTTCGCCTTCACGGCGGAGGAGGCGGCGGCGCACGGCCTCCTCAGCGCCGGGATCTATGCGGAGCTGTGCCGGCCGCTCGAGGAGCAGCCGATGCCGGTGCGCCATCTCGCGCTGTCCGACGAGGCGAGCCCCTATCCCGACTGGGCGGCGCGTCAGGGCGGCTAGGGCGCCCCCGGCCTCAATGCGTCCAGGGGGCGGTGCGGTTGAACTTGAAATTGTCGGAGTAGGACAGGCCCTTGCGCAGGGTCTGGGGCTTGGCCTCCTCGACCCGGTAGGCGATGCCCGCCCGCGTGGCGTAGGCCACGGCCTCTTCCTTCGTGTCGAATTCGAGCCGCACCTGCTGCAGCATGTCGGAGGATCCGGTCCAGCCCATCAGGGGATCGGTCTCGCGCGGGGCGGTCTGGTCGAATTCGAGCAGCCACTGCTTGGTGCGGGCGAGGCCCGACTGCGAGGGATCCTTGGACGGGCGGTAGATGCGGGCGCTCGACATCGGACGCTTCAAGTCTCCGGCAAAGGAATGGTCGGGGCGATAGGATTCGAACCTACGACCCTCTGCTCCCAAAGCAGATGCGCTACCAGACTGCGCTACACCCCGACGCGCGGATGCGCATCGAGGGAGATACGGTCTCGGCCTCACGCGAGCAAGCCGGGAGTTGCAGGATCGGAAAAAGGGACTCTTCGGGACGGGGAATCGCCCGGCGCATTTCCGGGCGGCACAACTAGGGATTTCAATTCGTGGATCGGGCCTATCTAGGCTGAAGGCCCCCGCGCCCCCGCAGCCCGCGGAGGCCGGGGCGCAGAAGCCGTGACGCGAGCGCCGCACGATGGGCAACCCGCTGATTCTCAAGCTGTCGCACGGGATCGACCTCGACGAGGACGAGCGCGCCGCGCTCTCGGCCCTCACCGAGCGGACGGTTCCGTCCGCCGCGCGGCACGTGATCATGCGCGCCGGCGAGCCGAGCGTGAACCTGCATCTGATCATGAGCGGCGTGGCCATCCGCTACAGGCTGCTGCCCGATGGCGGACGCCAGATCTTCGCCCTGCTGCTGCCGGGCGATTTCTGCGATCTCCAGGCGCACCTGCTCGACCATTCCGACCACTACATCGAGACGGCCACGGACTGCGCCATCGTCGAGATCCCGCCGGCGATCGTGGACGACCTCGTGCTCACCCGCTCCCGCCTCGCCCGCGCCCTGTGGTGGGCCACCCTCGTGGACGAGAGCGTCACCCGCGAATGGATGCTGGGCCTCAGCCGCCGCCCCACGGACAAGCGCATGGCCCACCTGTTCTGCGAGATCCTCCTGCGCATGCACGCCGTCGGGCGGGGCGAGAGGGACAGCTGCGCCATGCCGCTGACCCAGGCCCAGCTCGCGGATGTGCTCGGCATCACGAACATCCACGTGAACCGGGTGCTTCAGGAGCTTCGGGACCGGGACCTCATCGTGCTGAAGAAGCGGCAGCTTCTCGTCCCCGACCTCCCTCGCCTGCAGGCCTTCTGCGACTTCGACCCGGGCTACCTGCATCTCGGCCAGCGCGCCCGGGCGGCCGAATCCCGGGGGGCACGCGCGCCGCAGCCCAGCTCCGCCCGAACCCTCTGAGGCGCGGTCGGTTATGAAAGGGCGATCGGAGAAGTCAGACGATGCCGCGTTACTTCGTCGACACCAGCGACGACGATCTGTTCGTCGAGGATGAGGAGGGGCAGGAACTCGCGGGCGTGAACGACGCCCGCCGGCTGGCCCTCAGCGTCCTTCCCGACATGGCCCGGGAGAAGATGCCGAACGGCGACCGGCGCAGCTTCCTCGCGATCGTCCGCGACGAGGGCGGCCGCGTCGTCTACAGGGCGACGCTGACGCTGAGGGGGGAGTGGACGCGCTGATCCGCCCGTCCCGCGGCCGGCCTCAGACCAGGATGTCGAGGACGCGCTTCTCCATGTCCACGGAGGATTTCAGGAGGCTGGTGTTCAGCCCCACCTCGGACTTGGCGGCCATCGCCTCCTGGACGGCCGAAGCCAGATCGGCCTGAGGCTGGGTCGTGCCCTTGGCGGCGATGTCGCCCGCGCTCCGCTTGAAGCGCTGGAAGGCATGGGTGAGCGCCGCGCTGCTCGTGGAGATCGAACCGACCATGGCTGCCCTTTCCGCTCGGATGCCGCGACCTGACCGGGCGACTTGGCCGAAGCACCGGTAAAGCCTCCCTTGCGGGATTCCGGTGCTTTCTCGGGGTTGGACGGATTCCTGGGGGCGGCCGCTCGCTTGACCGGCGCGGCGGTTGCACCCACTTCGGCCCGGGGCGGGCGGTACCGGTGCCGCGACGGGCCGGTCGCAAGGGATAACACGATGATCGATCTGTATTATTGGCCGACGCCGAACGGCCACAAGGTCACGCTGTTCCTGGAGGAGGCCGGCCTCCCCTACACGATCCGGCCGGTGAATATCGGGGCGGGCGACCAGTTCAAGCCGGACTTCCTCACGATCGCCCCCAACAACCGGATGCCGGCGATCGTCGACCACGCGCCGGCCGATGGCGGCGCCCCGGTCTCGCTGTTCGAATCGGGGGCGATCCTGCTCTATCTCGCCGAGAAGACCGGTAAGTTCCTGAGCCCGGACCTCCGCGGCCGGGCCGAGACCCTGCAATGGCTGTTCTGGCAGATGGGCGGCCTCGGCCCGATGCTCGGGCAGAACCACCATTTCTCGCAATACGCGCCGGAGAAGATCCCCTACGCCATCGAGCGCTACGTCAAGGAGACCAACCGGCTCTACGGCGTGCTCGACCGCCGCCTCGCCGACCGGGCCTTCGTGGCCGGCGCCGACTACAGCATCGCCGACATGGCCTGTTATCCCTGGATCGTCCCATACGAGAAGCAGGGTCAGACCCTCGACGACCATCCAAATCTGAAGCGCTGGTTCGCGGCCATCGCCGCGCGGCCGGCCACGAAGGCGGCCTATGCCCGGGGGCCTGAGGTCAACCCGAATCTCGGCCAGACGATGAGCGAGGAGGCCAAGAAGGTGATGTTCGGGCAGACCGCCGCGAACACGCAGCGCTGAGGAGCCCTCCCTCCCTCGCAGAAGGGGAGGGGAAGCCTCCGCTACGTCCGCAGCGACTCGAGCGGCACCGGCGCCGCGTGCGGCCGGCTGCCCAGCATCGCGTCGATCAGCGCCAGCACCTCGGTCCGGCCGACATTCGCGGCCGGCTCGAAGGGCGTCCAGGTCTGGGTGAAGTCGAGGCGCTCGAACACGTCGCGGTAGCGGCGCAACTCGTTGACGGTCAGCGGCACTCCGCGCACGAAGGCCTTGTGGGCCGAGATCGTCAGCGCGCGGCGGAAATCGCCGGGGTCGAGCTCGAATTTCAGCGCGTCGCCGCAGAAGCAGATCTTTCGCCTCCGGTCGAACAGGATGGCGTGGCCGTCGAAATGGCCGGCGGTGCGGTGCAATTCCAGCCCCGGCAGCGGTTCCAGGACATCGTCGTAGGGCCAGGAGACTTGGAGCGCCGCGCTCCAGGTGAAGTCGGCCGCCGGCAGGCAGAGCTCGGGGTCGAAGCGGTCCTGGAGCTGGACGAGCGCTCCGTAGGAATGGGGATGCGAGGCCGAGAGCACCTGCATCCCGCCGAGCCGTGCGATCTGGTCGAGGGCCGCCTCGCTGAAGACCGGGCAGGCCTCGAAGCCCATGTTCCCCGCCTCGGACTGGATCAGGTAGCCGCTCGGGCCGATACCGGAGACGGGCTCGTTCCAGAAGCGCCAGACCCCCGGCTCCAGCTCCTGCCAGTGGCAGGGAAAGGCCTCCTGCGCCTCGGCCTCGGAGCGGAAGTGCCAGCCGTCCTGGGGCACCACGTGCCGGGCATCGAGGCACATCGGGCAGCTCGACGGCCTCTCGAAATGCCGCTGCCAGAACCCGCAATTGTCGCAGGTGAAGGCGGGCAGCTTCAGGGCGCCCGCGAAGGGCAGGTAACCGGGCACGGGCGGACCTGTTCGCAAAAGGAGACGGCCGGAAGCTAGTGCTCCCGGCCGTTCCCGCATCCCCTTCTTGCCGGATCGGCGCTCAGCCGTGGGCGGGCGCCCCGTGGGCCGCGTCGTGCGGATCCTTTCCGCGTTTCCGGCCGATCCAGATCACCGCCTTGCGGATCACCACGTAGAAGACCGGCGTGAGGAACAGGCCGAAGAAGGTCGCGCCGATCATGCCGAAGAACACCGCCGTGCCGAGCGCCTGGCGCATCTCGGCGCCGGGGCCGGTGGCGATCACCAGCGGCAGCGTGCCCAGGATGAAGGCGAAGGCCGTCATCAGGATCGGGCGCAGGCGCAGGCGGCAGGCCTGCACGGCGGCGTCGACCGGGCCCTTGTGCTCGCTCTCCTCGATGTCGTGGGCGAATTCCACGATCAGGATCGCGTTCTTGGCGGCGAGGCCGATCAGCACGATCAGGCCGATCTGGGTCAGGATGTTGTTGTCCTGCCCCCTCAGCTGCACCCCGAACAGGGCCGCGAGCACGCCCGTCGGCACCACCAGCAGGATCGCCAGCGGCAGCGCCCAGGATTCGTACTGCGCGGCGAGCACGAGGAAGACGAGCAGCACGCCCAGGGCGAAGACGTAGATGGCGGTGCCGCCCGCGGCCTTCTGCTGGTAGGCGATCTCGGTCCAGTCGTAGGAATAGCCCTCCGGCAGGGAGCGCTTGGCGATCTCCTCCATGGCGTCGAGCGCCTGGCCCGTCGAGATGCCCGGCTTGGCCACGCCCTGCACCGGCACCGAGTAGTACAGGTTGAAGCGCTGCACGATCTGCGGGCCCGTGATCTCGCGGATCGTGGCGAGCGTGCCCATCGGCACCAGGGCGCCGGTGGAGGAGCGCACCTTCAGCTGCTCGATGTCGCGCTTCGACATGCGGTAGACCGCGTCGCCCTGCACGCGCACCTGGTAGATGCGGCCGAGCGTGTTGAAGTCGTTCACATAGGTGCCGCCGAGCGCCGCCTGTACCGTGTTGAACACGTTGGCGAGGGGCACGTTCAGCATCCGCGCGATGGTGCGGTCGATGTCGAGATAGAGCTGCGGCGTGTCGTTGCCGAAGGTCGTGAAGACCCGCTGCACGTCGTTGCTCTGGTTGGCCTGTCCCAGCACCTCGCCGGTGGCGGCCAGGAGCGGGCCGATCGCCGAGGATTGCCGGCTCTCGATCTGCATCTTGAAGCCGCCGCCCTGGCCGAGGCCGCGCACCGGCGGAGGCGGGATCACGATGATGCGCGCCTCCTGGATGCCCGCGGTGGCCTTCAGCACGTCGCCGGTGATCACCGCGGCGCTGCGGCCCTGCTCGGCCCGCTCCTTGGCGCCCTTCAGCGTCAGGAACATCACCGCCGCGTTGGTGGTGTTGGTGAAGGTGGCGCCGTCGAAGCCCGCGATGATGACGGTGTTGGTCACGCCGTCGACCTTCCGGGCCAGCGCCGCGGCGCGGTTGACCACGTCCGTGGTGCGGTCGAGGGAGGCGCCGGAGGGCAATTGCACCACGCCGATCAGGTAGCCCTGGTCCTGGTCCGGGATGAAGCCCGTGGGCGTCGTCTGGGCGAGGTGCAGGGTGCCCGCGATCACGCCCACATAGACGAGCAGCATCGCGATCACGCCGATGGCCGTGCCGGTCAGGAACCGGATCGAGCGGGCATAGCCGTTCGAGAGCGCGTCGAAGCCGCGGTTGAACAGGCTCGCCAGCCAGTTGAAGAAGCGGGTGAGGAAGAATTTCGGCTTCTGATGCGCGTGGTGGGGCTTCAGCAGCAGCTTGCAGAGCGCCGGGGAGAGCGTCAGCGAGTTGAAGGCCGAGATGATGGTCGAGGCCGCGATGGTGAGCGCGAACTGCTTGTAGAACTGGCCCGAGATGCCGGGGATGAAGGCGGTGGGGATGAACACCGCCGCCAGCACCAGCGCGATGGCGACGACCGCCGAGCCGACCTCGTCCATGGTCTTGTGCGCGGCCTCGCCGGGGGACAGGCCCTCCGACATGTTGCGCTCGACGTTCTCGACCACGACGATGGCGTCGTCGACCACGATGCCGATGGCGAGCACCAGGCCGAACAGGGTCAGGTTGTTCAGGGAGAAGCCCAGCGCGGCCATGACCGCGAAGGTGCCGACCAGCGAGACGGGAATCGCGATCACCGGGATCAGCGCCGTGCGCCAGCTCTGCAGGAACACGATCACCACGATCACGACGAGGAGCACCGCCTCGAACAGGGTCTTGTAGACCTCGTGGATCGATTCCTCGATGAACTCCGTCGGGTTGTAGGCGATGCGGTACTCGACGTCCGGCGGGAAGTTCTTCTTGAGCTGCTCCATCGTCGCCTTGACGGAGGCGGCCGCGTCGAGGGCGTTGGTGCCCGGGCGCTGGAAGGCGCCGATGCCCACCGCCGGGGTGGCGTTGAGGAAGGAGTTCGTCGTGTAGTCCTTCTGGCCCATCTCGACGCGGGCGATGTCCTTCACCCGCACGAGGCGCCCGTTGGTCGCCTTGACGATGACCTCGGCGAATTCCTCCGGCGTCTGGAAGCGCCCCTGCGACTGCACCACGAGCTGGAAGGCGGCGCCCGGCGCGGCCGGCGGCCCGTTGAGCTGGCCGGCGGCGACCTGGACGTTCTGCTCCTGCAGGGCGGTGGTGACGTCGGTCGTGGTCAGGCCGTAGGCGGCCATCTTCTGGGGATCGATCCAGATGCGCTCGGCGTATTCGTTGCCGCCGAAGATCGTGATGTCGCCGACGCCGTCGAGGCGCAGCATCTCGTCGCGGATGTTGAGGTAGATGTAGTTGGCCAGGTAGTTCTGGTCGTAGGTCTTGTTCGGCGAGAGCAGGTGCACGACCAGCATCAGGTCGGGCGAGGCCTTGCGCACCGTGACGCCGAGGTTGCGCACGTCCGGCGGCAGGCGGGGCTGGGCCACCGAGAGCCGGTTCTGGACGAGGACGTTCGCGATATCGAGGTTGGTGCCGACCTTGAAGGTCACGGTCAGCAGCATCGCCCCGTCATTGGTCGACAGCGACGTCATGTAGAGCATGTTGTCGACGCCGTTGATCTCCTGTTCGAGCGGCGTCGCGATCGTGGCGGCCACCGTCTCGGCATTGGCGCCGGGGAAGGAGGCGCGCACCGTCACGGTCGGCGGCACGATCTCCGGATACTGGGAGACCGGCAGCTTCTCGTAGGCGACGAAGCCGAGGATCAGGAAGACGATCGACGTCACCGACGCGAAGATCGGCCGGTCGACGAAGAAATGGGCAAAACGCATCGGTCAAACCTCTTGCCGCGCCTCAGGCCTTGCGGCCGGCGGCGGCGCTGCGTCGTCGTCTCACGGCCGGCGGAGGCCGGCATCGGGTCTCATTCCGGCCCGAGGGAGCGAGGCCGTTCGGGGCCGCTCCCCCGCGCCCGTCATTCCTTGACCGGCGGAAGCTCCTTGCGCTCCGCCTTGACCTGCGCCCCGGGCCGGATCTTCGCGAGGCCATTGATCACCACGGTCTCGTCGCCCTTCAGCCCGTCGCGGATCACGCGGTAGCCGTCGACGAGGGGCCCGAGCTGCACCGGCTTGGCGGCGACCTTGTCGCCCTCGCCGAGGATGTAGACGATGCGCTTGTCCTGGTTGGCCGAGATCGCGTCGTCGGGCAGCAGGATGCCCTGGAAGGGCTTGGTCGCCGGCATCGAGACGATGCCGAACAGGCCCGGCTTGATGAAGCGGTCCTCGTTGGGGACGGTCGCGCGCAGCAGCACGGTGCCGGTGGCGTTGTCGACGCGGTTGTCGACGAAGTCGAGGGTGCCCTTGTGGGTCGGCTTCTTCTCGCCGGTCAGGGCGATCATGATCGGCGCGCCCTTGCCGCGCTGCATCTGGCCCATGCCGATGCCGAGGGAGGCCTGATATTTCAGGAACGACTTCTCGTCGACGGTGAAGCCGAAATAGATCGGGTCGAGGGAGACGATCGTCGTCAGCAGCGTCTGGTCGGTGATGACGATGTTGCCCTCCGTCACCGCGCGCTGGCTGATGCGCCCGTTGATCGGCGACTTCACCTCGGTGAAGTCGTAGTTGAGCTGGGCGTTGCGCAGGGCCGCCTCCGCGCTGTCCACATCGGCCTGCGCGGTCTGCGAGGCCTGGCGGCGCTGGTCGGTGACCTGCTCGGAGATGTTGCCGCCCTTGGAGAGCACCTGGGCGCGCTCGAGGTCGGTCTGGCTGAAGGCGAGCCGCGCCTTGGCGGAGGTCAGAGCGGCCTGCGCCTGCTCCAGGGCCGCCTTGTAGGGCCGCCGGTCGATCACGAAGAGCGTCTCGCCCTTCTTCACGTCCGCGCCGTCCTGGAACATGATCTTGTCGAGATAGCCGGTGACGCGGGCGCGCACCTCGACGAACTCGATCGGGTCGAAGCGGCCGGTATACTGGTCCTGCTCGACGATTTCCTTCACCACCGGCTTGGCGACGGTGACGGTGGGTGGCGGCATGCCCGGTGCCTGGGCCCATGCCGCATCCCCGAGACCCGCCGCGGTCGATCCGGCAAAAACTCCGGAGACGACGAGGCGCAACAGCCGAAGCTTTCGCATCATTCTATTCCCTGCCTTCCGCGACCTAGGGGGCGGAGAAGGTCCGTGGTGTGCGCTCGCGCACATGTTATCGACGGCGATGGAACGATCGGCGGGGTCAGGTCTCGATCGGCTCGCCGGCGCCGTACCAGTCCTTGAAGGCGCCGGCGTAATGCTCGACCAGGTCGAGGCCGGCATTCTGAACCGCCGCGAGCGCGTGGACCGAGCGCACGCCCGAGGCGCAGGAGAAGACCGGCCGGCGCCCGTCCGCCTGGACCAGCGCCCGGATCTCCGCCGGATCGAGGCTGGAGAGCGGCCGCGAGACCGAGCCCGGGATGTGGCCCCGGGTGAATTCATAGTCCTCGCGCACATCGATCAGCAGCAGCGAGCCGTCCGCCAGCCCCTGCTTGACCGTGTCCCGATCGAGATCGACGACCTTCATCGCTGTCGTTCCCTGGAACGCCTCCCGCCGCGACGGAGGCCGCTTCGGCATCGGGGACGGGGCGCTCGTAGCCATGGTGGGGAAGCCGGCCCGACCGTTTCGGATCGGGGCAGGCCCGCGCGGAAGCGCGACCGGGACGGTGAACGACGGCGCCGGGAGGCGCAACGGTCGCGCTGATGAATTTTCATATTCATCAGCGGGCCGGCGCGCAATCACCTCGTGCTCGCTACGGTTGCAGGGAGGGGCGCGGCCCGGCGCCGAGATCGTCCAGGACGGCGTCAACGGTCTCGAAATGCGCCTCCCAGCTCGGCGGCCGGAAGGCGTCGAGCCGCGCGGCGAGCTGGCGCCTCAGGGGAGAGGCCGGTTCGCTCAGGGCCAGGACCGCGTCCCGCCAGCCCGGCCCGTCCAGGGGGTCGAGGAAATGCGCAGCCGCGCCGGCGATCTCGCGATGGACCGGGAGATCGGACGCCACCACCGGAAGGCCGGCGGCGGCGGCCTCCACGACGGGCAGGCCGTAGCCCTCCGCGAAGGACGGCATCAGCAGCGCCGTCGCCCCCCGCATCAGCCGCGCCAGGCCCGGCGTGGTCAGCCCGCGCACCTCCTCGACATGGCCGTGCAGGGCCGTGCAGCGGTCGAGCATGTCGACGACGTGCTCGATCTCCCAGCCCCGGCGGCCGATCACGAGGAGGCGCGGCGTGGCCGGGCCGAGCCTCTCCGCCAGCGCCCGCCAGACATGCAGCAGCAGCAGGTGATTCTTGCGCGGCTCGATGGTGCCGCAGACGAGGAAGGTCGGCCGCGCCAGCGTCGGCGCCGCCGCGTCCCGGGCGAGGAAGGCGGGTTCGACGCCGAGGGGGGCGAGGCGCGCGGGCGGCCGGCGCAGGCCCGCTTGCGCGCAATGGGCGTCGAACCGCGCCCCCGTATCCCGCGAATTGACCAGTACATGCGCGGCATGGGCCGCCACGGTCGCGAGGCGCCTTCCATGGCGCTCGGCTTCGCCCGCCCGCCCGTATTCCGGATGGGTGATCGGGATGAGGTCGTGCACGAAGAAGACCGGCCGGATGTCGGTGCGGCCATAGAGCCAGTCGAACCGCCCCGGCAGGTCGAGGCGCAGATGCGAGGTGTGGAGATAGACCGTGCCCGCGGGCAGCGCGTCGACGCCGCCCGCCCGCGCGGTGCGCAGCAGGGCTTCCGCCTGCCGGCGCCGCCGGTGCAGCGCCCCGGAAGCGGTCGCGCCCCCCGCCGCCGCCAGGGGCGGGAGCCCGGCGAGCCGGCGATAGACCGGGTCCGCCTCCGCCGTGCGGTTCTCGGTCCAGCCGTCCGCGACCGCCTCGACGATGCGGCGCGCCGCTTCTTGGGGCAGCACCCGCATCCCCCGGGGCGTGAGCACCACACCGAAGCGCTGGCCCGGCCCGGCGAGGTAGCGGCGGGCATAGGCGAGATCGACCCGGTCGATCCCCGTGGGGCTGGCATGCCGCAGGCGGGTGATCAGGCGCGTCAGGTCGAAGGCGAGCGCGGAGGAGGGCATTCGTCCCTTTCGAGGATGGGCGCGGTGCGGGGAAGCCCGGCCCTGCGCTCCATAGATCGGTTTGGCCGGGCATGACGACCACCGCGGCGGCGGTCCCGCCCGGCGCGGAACCCCGCTCCGGTACAGCGCCGCCTCATCATCGCTGATTTCGGGGTTGCGGCGGAGCCGCCGGGAAGCTAAGAGCGCCGGGCCTCGCGGCGTCGGAGTGTAGCGCAGCCCGGTTAGCGCACTAGTCTGGGGGACTAGGGGTCGTGGGTTCGAATCCCGCCACTCCGACCATTTTACGCTTTGTTTACGGGCACTTAGCGAGCGTGGCCTTCAGGCCTCGTTTTCCCTTTTCCAGAAGTCAAATCGAGAACGCTTGGACTGCCTTCGTTCCGTCGAAGGGTGACGGATGGCAATCCGGCAGCAAAAAGGGCGGCCCGCTCGCGCAAGCCGCCCTGTGCCTTGTCTCGGCTCCACTATCAGTGGTCGTTTGCCGCGAAAAAGCGATCGATGGGGCGAGCGTGATGTCGGCTGCCGGCGGTCGAGCGGCAGATCGGTGACCAGCCGTTTCAGCGTGCTGTTCTCGTCCTCCCGCTGCTTGAGCCGCCAGATCTCCGGCACACCCATGTCGGTTGGCGGTTCTGCCCCGATCCCCGACCCGGCGGATCCTGTCGGACGCTGGGAAAGCGCGTGAGGGCGCCTAAACGAAAGCCTTGTTCATGCCACGGGCGACGAGGGCAGCCCAGGCGATCGCGACGATCACGGTGGCCAGGGGGATGGCAACGGCAAAGACGATCTTGAGATCCATGATCGCTCTCCGAAAATGGAGCCGCCATCGAGGCGGACGGGGGCATCCTGAAGAGAAGCCCGGCTCGACACCGGAAGCGATCCGGTGTGGCGGTGGGCGCGGCCATGCAGGGCGAGCGGCCGAACCCGCGGGCCCGAAGACGGCACCCCCTGCTCCGTCGGTGCGGCCTGCCAGCCACCGCCATGGGGAAAACCCCGGAAGCGGTAAGCTTCCGGGGCGGTATCGACGCCGCGCCAGGTTGATCGGGCTGGGGATGCGACGGTCGAACGAAGGACGCCTTCACCGCACCGGCGCGAGGACGGATACCGTCCTCGCGCCGGTTCGTCTCAGTAGCTGCCGAACTTGTAGTTCACGCCGGCGCGCACGACGGCGAAGTCGTCGCCGAGGGAGCGGCGGTCCGGCGTGCGCAGGTAGAGGTCGCCCGTCTCGGTGTTGACGGCGAGGAGGGCGGTGCCCTGGTTGCGCTGGACGTTCACGTAGAGGCCTTCCACCTTCAGCGTCACGGCGGACGACTTGAAGAAGTTCAGGAAGGAGTCGGTCGGGAGGGCGTACTCGACGCCGCCGCCCACGGTCCAGCCGGTCCGCATCTGGGCGTTGTCGGTGACGCCGAAGTAGCGGTTCTCGCTGCCGCCGCCATAGGCGTAGCCGCCGGTGGCGTAGACGAGGGTGCGGTCGAAGGCGTAGCCGAGGCGGCCGCGCACGGTCCCGAAATACTCCATGCCCGCCGTGGCCCGCGGATCGAAGAAGACCGTGTCGGGGTTCAGGACGGTGCCGCGGCCGGCGAGCACGCCGGAGCGGCGGCGTCCGGCATCGAGATACTGCGCGTCCGCCTCGACGCCGATCACGAAGCCGCTGCCGGGGGTGAACTGGTAGTTGGCGCCGACCTGCAGACCGCCGGTGAAGCCGTTCTGGCCCCGGTTGTTGAAGCTGAACGTGCCCCCGACCGTGCCGATATCGGAATCGTCGATCAGGAAGGCGGCGTTCCGCTTGCTGCTCTCACGGGTGGTGAAGGCGTAGCCGGCATTGCCGCCGAGATAGAAGCCGGTCCAGGTGAACACCGGAACCGGCGTGAAGACCGGCGCCGGCGGTGCAGCGCGCCGCGGCAGATCGGCGGCGGACGCCGCGGCCGTGAGGGCCGTGAATGCAACCAGAGATGACAGAACCTTGATCATGGCCGAGCTATTTCCACTCCAGATTTATCGATGGGCATGATGTATCAGATCAGTCCTTAAGAGTATGTAGCGGCCTTGCAACAGTTATATTACGCGACGATCCAGAAATGTGTTGGTTAATACTTGCATAACTGCAGCATATACTAAAAGTAGAAATGTATTATTTTGTTTATTCTGCAAGTTGTGTGACTTGCTGGCCCGCCGAAGGCGGCGACTTGCCGATATCTTAATATATCGTTTGCGATTCTCCGGAGGCGTTTCACGATCGAACTGCATTCCGATGAGGTGGATGCCGGTTCTTCGAAAGACGGCGCGGTGTCACAAGGATCGAGCGCCACCCGCCTGAGGCCATCAGGTTGGTGGCGGTTTTCGCTTCCGCGACCCAGTTGCGGATCGTCTTCGCCGAGGGCTCGAACGCGCGAGGGAGGCCGGTCGGATCGCGGCGGACGCGGACCGGGTCGACCATCGGGCGACGAAACTCGGCCCGGCACGGGGTCCGAGGCCCGGGCATCGGGAAAACACCTCACGCCAAAGCGCGCTCGGTGCCCGCAAACCCGTCACGTCTCGCTTCCTCGAGGCATCCGGTGCAGACGGCGCGTCGGATGCGGAAGGAGGCAAAGCCTCCTCGAGGGTGCCGGAAGCCTTCGACCGGTCGCCCGGTTCTCAGGGGCGCAGGGCGGCGGGCTCTGGCCGACGGTGCGCGGCTCGCCGGTTTATGGTCGTGAGATTGCCAAAGTTCAATTCTGACTCATTCCATGTTCTTGAATATCGCATACCGTCTGTAGCGTGATCGCGGGCTGGATGGGTCCGTGAATGGGATTGGTTTGCTTATATCGATTTTTTCGCAATCGAAATTGGTCGATGCATATAATATATATTCTTCTTATTGTGATCTTTGAAATATGCGCACGACGATCATCGTAGTGATCACTCATTGATTGACGCAAAATTTTCGCGCATCCAGAGAATATCGATTGCTGGAGGTTCGGACCATGTCGTCGGCATTCAGATTTATGAAGATACGGCTGGGCGTTCCGCTTTCTTATGCGGAGGTCCGTATCTTCCGAGAGAACATGTGGAAGCGATACACGGGAAAAATTTTTCCGGATGAGGGAGATGTTACCCAAGCTGGGGCTGCGTTATTGTATCTCGATCGAATTGTCGATAGATTGATCAATAAAGCGCGGGGGATATTGCCGTTCAATTCGATATTGATTGTCATCGCTAATCTGGAGCGGGCTCTGGACGCGCATAAGGAACTTATCAATGCCTCTCTCGTGTCCCTGGTTGTGTCCACGGTCCTGCTGATCAATCTTTTCTGGGTGCATTGGGGGGATGTGGATCATTACGCATCCGCCGCACGCGAGTTTGGCGCTACGGTCAGGATCATCTGGGTCCGATCCATGATCATGCAAATTTCGATATTTCTGTCTCTTTCGGGCCTGGTTCTTCTGACGATCAGCGGGGTGGATTATTACTCGAATGCGCAGGGCCTATCTTTTTCGGCAACGTTGCAGGTTCCATTCAATTTCAGCAGATTGAACCCGCAAGTCATGGAATAGAAGGCTGTCTATTCAGGCAATAATGCTCTTGCGGCTTTGGACGTCTTTCTCGTCGTGGTGTTTCGCAGCGGGTGCGATCGCCGCCTCGTGACCGCGAAGAGCGGGATGCGCGAACCCGAGGGGACGGCTCTGTCCGGTCCGCGTCCTCCCGCGAGCCGGAGCGCCCCCACCCCTCACAACAGGCCGAGATCGGCGGGCGTGACCTCGGCGAAGACGCGCGCCAGGGCGCGCTGGTCGAGCCCGTAGAGGCGCTGGAACAGGCCGGCGAGGAGGGCGCGGTAATCGGTGAGGACCGGAAAGTCCCGGTTCTGAAAGAGGTGGGCCTCGTCCGCCCGGACCTGCGGCCCGGCGATGCGGCCGCCGCGCACCCCGCCGCCGAGCACCCAGTAGACGCTGCCGTGCCCGTGATCGGTGCCGCGATTGCCGTTCTCCCGGAAGGTCCGCCCGAATTCCGACAGCACCACCACCACCGTCTGGCTCCAGCCCGCGCCGATCTCCTGCTGGAACCCCGCGAGCCCTCTCCCGAGCTCGCCGAGCCGGTCGGCGAGGTAGCCCGTCGCGGCGCCCTGGTTCACATGCGTGTCCCAGCCACCGACATCGACGAAGCCGAGGTTGAAGGCCTCGCGCATGAGCCGGCCGATGCGCCGGGCCGAGAGCTCGAAGCCCTTGGGGGACACGGCGCCGCGATCGGCCTGTGCCTGATGCTCCGAGATCGTGTGATAGACCTCGTCGCGGACCCGGAAGCCCTCCTCGACGGCGGCGCGCAGGGCGCTGTTGCCGTACATCGCGGTGATCAGCTTCGCTTGCCGGTCGTCGATGCCGGGCTTGCCGACCCCGTTGATGGCGATGTTCGGCACCGTCTCGCCGCCCCGGAAGACGAGGGGCATCTGCTCGGTGAAGCTGATCGGCCGGCCCCGGGTCAGCTCGGCGGCCATACGCCCCATGAAGCCGGAATTGTAGTCGCGGGTGCCGCCGAGGCTCTGGCCGAGCTCGATCGTGTCCTGCGTTTCGAAGTGGCTGCGGGTGAGGTCGTCGGTGCCCGCGAACGGCACGAAGGCGGCCTGTCCCTGGGCATAGAGCGGCAGGATCGTGTCGCGCAGCGCGGGATGCAGGCTCCACTCCGCATCGAGCGGCAGGGCGGCCGCCGGATCGGCTGAGTTCGCCCGGGCCAGGGCCAGGTGCGGGCGCGCCTGGTAGTAGAAGTCGCTTCCCGTCGGGATGACGGTGTTGGCCGCGTCGTAGGCGCCGCGGAGGAAGACCACGAGCAGCCGCGTATCCGCCTGTGGGGCGGCCCAGACTCGCCCGGAGGTCGTCATGAGAGGCAGCGCCAGAGCCGCGCCGAGCAGGTCCCGCCGATCCATCGCGATCCTCCTCACTGCATGAACTCGGGCGAGGACAGGTAGAGGGTGTTCCAGTCCTGCGGGGAGATGGCCCGGTCCAGGGCCGCGCGGGTGCTCGCGCTCAGCGCGCGGGACAGGACGGAGAAGTAGAGCGCGTTCTGCAACAGCGGGAAGGCGGGCTCCTCCACCGCATCTGGGCCGGGCGGCCTGAACAGGCCGGCGGACCCCGAGCCGAGCTGCCGGGCGACCTCGAAGCGGGTCATCATCTGTCCCGGCCCGGTCCAGGCTTCGGGGCCGAGCGGGTAGCCGTCGGGCGTCGAGCGGTTGAACAGGCCCTCGCCCAGCCGGTTCAGCCAGTTCTGGATGGGGCCGGTATTGAGCACCACGCGCCCGTCATAGGCGAGGCGGACGGCCGAAAGCACGTAGCGGACGGGGTCCTTGGTCTGCTGGCCCAGGGCCGCGGCGAAGTCCGGCGCATGGACCAGGGCGTCCATGACCGCGGCGACGTCGCCGTCGCTGCGCGTGAACACGGCGGCGAGCCGGTCCACCAGGGCCTCGGCCGGCGCCCGGCCCGTGAAGTAGCTGGCCAGGGCGCGGGACACGTTGCGAGCGGTCGCGGGGTGGCGGCAGAGGAGATCGACGGCCTCCTCGATCTCCGCGAAGCCGCGGCCTCGGATCGGGTGGCCGAGCAGGACCTTGTCGCTGTAATCGTGCCGGGCCGGATTGAAGAGGAACAGGCCCTCGCGGACGAGGTCGCCCTGCCGCTCGGGCTTGAGCTTCGGATCGTCGGGCCGGCTGTCGATGCCGACCCCGGTGAGGATGCGCGCCAGCGCCTCGACATCGGCCTGGCTGTAGCCGGCGCCGACGCCCAGGGTGTGCAGCTCCATGATCTCGCGGGCGTAGTTCTCGTTGAGATGGCCGGCGGCGTTCTCGGCATTGTCGAGGTAGCGCAGCATGGCCGGGTGGCGCAGCGTCGCCATCAGCAGGTCGCGAAACCGGCCGAGGGCGTGGGGACGGATGGCCGTGTCGACGTAGTCGCCGACGAGCAGCCGCAGATTCGCCTTGTGCTGGTGAACGTTGAAGCGGTTGAACCAGAACCAGGTCAGGCGCTCGCGGATCTGATCGGGCGCGTAGAGGGCCCGGATCAGCGTGAGCGCCGCGGCGTCCCGCGCCTCGGTGTTCAGGGCGGCCTGGTAGAGCTGATGCGCCGCCTTGCGCGGCTCGCCTTCGGGCTCCGCCTGGGCCGCCTTCTGCTGTGCCTCGAACGCGCGGGCCCGGTCGATCAGGGGGACCGACCGTATCAGGGGCGCAGCCACGGCTTCGGCGGCCGGGGGCAAGGTCACCGCCGCGGCGGGGTGCAGCTGCTCGCGCAGCCAGCGTTCCCGGCCCTTGGCGTGCAGTTCGGCGTAGCTCGAAGCGTTCGCGCCCCAGGTCAGGGCATTGAGGAAGGCGAGGTCGTCGCCGGCCGGAGGGGCGGCGCGGGCCGGCGCCGCCATCAGCCAACAGGCGACGATGACCGCGATGCCCGAGGGCCAGCAGATCGAATGCGCAGACCTCATGAGCCTCACCTCCGGGCTCACACGGCTCGATGCAGAACGCGGCGGAACGAGGACGATCCGCCGGGAGCGTGCCGGGCTCCCGGACTCTTGAACGGTCCGCGCCGCTAAATTCAGGTTAAGCCGCGCGCATCCCCGTCACGCCGCTGGCAAGGGCATCGGCCGGGAGCGAGGCAAAAGCGGCGAGAAAAATACGATGACAGGCACCGTTTCGATCAAAATCACGGTGCGGCAGATGAATTCTGCGGCCGTTTTCCATAATTTTTCCTGGGGACTTGCCGCGAGGGTTGTAAAGGTCTACTGATTGTCTATCGATCTAAGCCCGGAATTTGGGCCGTATTCGCCTTCGCAGGGCGGTTCGGAATTTCTCGTCTTCTATCGGTTTCGACTATTTTGCCGCTGCAAGGCGGCGAAGTGCCTACGCATGACTGCCTGCGAAGCGACAGGGATAAAATGAGCACCGGTACCGTCAAATGGTTCAACGATCAGAAGGGCTTCGGCTTCATCCAGCCGGATGATGGCTCCAAGGACGTGTTCGTCCACATCTCCGCCGTGGAGCGCGCCGGAATGCGCGGCCTCGTCGAGGGCCAGAAGGTCTCCTACGAGATGGAGACGGATCGCCGCTCCGGGAAGCAGTCGGCCGGCAACCTCCAGAACGCTTGAGCCGTCTCTTCGGCCCATGTTTCGAAGCCGCTCCCCACGGGGCGGCTTCTTCGCTTTTTCGCACCATCGTTTCCGAGACCAGCCCCTCGCGGCGCGGGTCACAGCAAGGATCCTACGTGAGCTTCAGCAACCAGACGGCACTCGACGGACGTCTTTCCGCTCAGCAGCAGGCGCGCCAGGCTATGCTCGAGCGCTTCCGCCGCCGCCCCGGCGCGGATGACCCGGCCGTGATGGCCCGCACCGCCGAGCGCCGGGCCATCGCCGAGGCCCGGGCCGCGCGTGTCGAGCAGCGCGAACTCGCTCGCCTCGCCGAGGAGGAGCGCAAGGCCGCCGAGGCCGAGGCGGCGCGTCAGGCCGAGGTCGCCCGGCAGGCCGCCGAGCGCGAGGCCATGGCCGAGCGAGCCCGGGCGGCCCAGGCCGCCCAGAAGGCCGAGCGCGACGCGCGCTACGCCGCGCGCAAGGCCAAGATCAAGCTGCGCCGCTGAGCGCAGGCCGTCCCGTCACAGGAGGATGTCATGTCCCACAAGTTCAAGCTCGGCCAGCGGGTGAAGCGCCTGCGTCCCGTCTCCCTGGCGGACAAGACCGGCTTCGCCGACGTGGCGGAGATCGTCCGCCTGATGCCGGCGGACCAGTCCGGCGAAGTCTCCTATCGCATCCGTTCGGGCTTCGCCGAGCGGGCGGTCCGCGAGGATGAGATCGAAGCGGCGCTCTGACACCGCGCATCCGGGGTTCCGGCCGTCGATCGCCGGGCCCCGCCTCAGGCGCGTCCCGCCGGAGCGTTTTTCGCAGATCGGTGCAGGACGTCGAGGCGGTATGTGGGCGTCCGCTCCTGCCCGACGCAATGCAGGAAGCCGCCCGTGGCCTCGATGAAGAGGCGGGCCGCCTCGTCCCCCGTCAGCGGGTAATGCGTCTCCCCCGTCCAATGCACCAGCACGACGTCCCCGCCCGGCGGCAGGCTCGCGCGCACGCGCTCCGCCAGACGCCCCACGTCGGACGCATCGAGATAATAGACCACCTCCGAGAGCAGGATCAGGTCGAAGGCCCCGTCCGGCCATTGCCCGGGGACCTGCCTGGCCTCGAAGCGGACATGGTCGAGGCCGCCGCAGCGCTCCCGGGCCTGGCGGAGGGCCGATTCCGCGACATCGAGCCCGAGCAGGCGCGCGCACCGGCCGGCCAGCGCCTGCGTCAGGACGCCGATGGAGCAGCCGATCTCCAGGGCCGAGGCGTAGCGGGCGCGGGGCAGGGCCGCCAGGGTGGCGGCGTATTTCGCGCGCTCGTAGGCGCTCGTGGCGAAGCGCCAGGGGTCCGGATCGGCGGCGTAGCGCGCCTCGAAATAGTCGGGGGGCAGGGAGGTCGTGTGGCGGGTCACGGCCGCATCTCCAGGAAGATCTCGAAGGGGCGGGCGAAGCGGGCCAGCATGGTCGGCTCGAGCCGGAACCCGTCGGGATCGTCGTCGATGAGGTCGGTCGTCTGCGAGCGGTGGGCGGCGATCGCCGCGCCCTTCGCGGCGAGTTCGCCCGCAATGTCGAGGCGAACCCCGCGCGGGGCGGCCCCTACCTCCGTCTCCCCGGGCAGCGTCCAGCCCCAGATCGGATAGGCGAAGAGGCGCACGTCCCCAAGGCGGCGGCGGGCGAGTCCGGCCAGGGCCGCGGCGGCCTGGTGATCGCCATGCGGATCGTGGGCCCAGGTCACGAACAGGGCGCTCGCTCCGCAGGCGCGGGCGAGCGCGGCGATGGCCTCGGCCGCAGACTCCGCCGCGGGGCCGGAGGCCGGCACGAACCGGTCGGGCAGGCCCAGGAAATGGATGCTGTCCGCGTCGAGACCGAGGGCCCGCCCGGCGGCCAGGGTCTCCGCTTCGCGCAGGGCCCGCAGCCGCTCGGGCGGGTAGCTCGGCGAGTTCGGGTGCGAGCCGGCGCCGTCGCTCACGACGACGAGGCGCACGGGCATGCCCCGGGCACGGGCCTGGGCGATCAGGCCGCCGCAGCCGAGGCTCTCGTCGTCCGGATGCGGGGCGATCACCACGAGGCCGCCGCCCCCGGCCAGGGTGCGGAGATCGGCGAAGGGCAGCGTCTCGGCAGCCGCGAGGAAAGCGTCCGCCCGCATCAGCGTTTCCCCTCCGCGATCCAAAGCTCCCCCGCCGGCCCCTCCGCGGACAGCACCGCGGCGGCGGCCGTCGTGAGGGCCCGGTCGGGCGCCGGCTGGCGCAGATAGGTGGCGAGATCGCGCGCGCGCCGCTCCAGCGGGTGCCCGCGCAGGAAGCCCTGCAGACCGACGGAACGCTGGGCGAGCTGCAGCACCTCGAGGCCCGCGCGCTCGACGGCCAGGCGCGCCAGATTGACGAAGGCGACGATCCGATCCGCGGGAAGGGCCTCCTCCGTGGCGAGGGCGGCCGCCCGGCCCACCCAGTGCCGGGCGGTCTCGACCGCGATGGCGCCCTCGCCGAGGCGCGCGAGCTGGTGCGGGTCGGCGCCGCGCCCGTGCCGGCCGAGATGGGCGCGCCAGGCATCGAACACCGCCTCGATGCCGCCGAGCTGGACCGCCGCGAACCGCCAGGCGCCGCCCGAGAAGGCCGGCTGCCGATGGTAGTCGTCCGGCCCGCCGAGGATGGCATCCGGGGGGACGGCGAGGCCGCCGAAATCGACGGTGCCGGTGGCCGAGGCGCGCATGCCCTGTGCCCGCCAGGCGGAGAGATCGGCGCGGGTTCCGGGCTCCAGGGGCACCAGCAGCATCAGCGGCTCGGCCTCCCCCGGGCGGCGTCCGGTCACGAGGGCGCGCGTCACGAAGCCGGCCCCCGAGGCGAAGGTCTTCACGCCCCGCAGGCTCACGCCGCCGGTGCCGGAGTCGAGGGTCAGGCCGCCCTCGGGCGGCTCCGTGTTCCAGACGCCGAAGAGGTGTCCGTCGCGCGCATCGGCGAACAGGCGGGCGCGCTGGCCGGCCTCGCCGTAGCGGGCCACCAGCTGGAGGGCATTGACGTGGCCCTCGTAGAGCCGACCGAGGGGGAGGCTGCCATAGCCGACGAGGCGCAGCACCTCGGCGAGATCCCGGGCCCCCGGCTCCCCGCCGAGGCCGGCGCCCCGTTCCTCCGCCGGAACCGGCGCGGCGAGCAGCCCGAGGCGGGCGAGATCGGCGACGTCCTCGGCGGGGAAGCCGCCGTCGTGGTCCTGCGCCTCCGCGCGTGCGGCGGCCGTGGAGGCCACGTCCCGCGCGGCCGCGATCGCGTCGTAGGCCAGATTGAGCGGCGTCGCCTGGTCCATCTGCTGCGCTCCCGTCAGACCGCCGCGGCGGCGATCTCCTCGATCGTGCGGCCGGTCAGAACCGACCGCGGCTGTTCGTCCAGAATGTCCGGCGCGCCGGGTCCGCGGGCCGCCTCGTCCCTGGATTTGACCAGCAGCCAGGAGACCTGCCGCGCGCCCCCCCGCGTCTTCATCCGCATGAGCCGCCAGCGTCCCCGCAGCTTCTCCCCGTGCAGGGTGAAGGCGAGCGACCCCGAATCCAGCGCGGACCGGGGGTCGCTGTCCTCCGGCACCCAGTGGCCGCGGTCCCACAGCAGCACGACGCCGGCCCCGTAGCGGCCCGGCGCGATCACTCCCTCGTAATCGGCATAGTCCAGGCCGTGATCCTCCACCGCGACGGCGAGACGCCGCGCGCCGGCGACGAGGCTCGGCCCGCGCGTGACCGCCCAGCTCTTCAGGACGCCGCCGAGCTCCAGCCGGACATCGTAATGCAGCCGCCGCGCGGCGTGCTTCTGGATGCGATAGGCGAGGCGCGCCGTCTCAGGCATGGCCCGCCCGCTCGATGGGCGGCTTGGCGGCCCCCTCCATCACGGTCGCCGCCCCCGGTCGGGGCAGGCGGCCGGCGACGAAGCCCCGGCCCGCGCGGAGCAGGGCCAGGCAGGCCCGCGCCTGCCGGATCCGGGCCGGGAGCTGCGAGGGCCGCAGCGGGTGATGGACGAGGCGGGGGCTTTCCAGCTCCGCCACCGCGAGCACCGCGCCGAGGCTCGGCAAATCCGCGATCGCCCGCGCGCGATCGGCGCGAAGGCCGAGCCAGGGCGCCCACAGGGCGGTGCGGGCGAGGCGCCCGCTCGCATGCAGCCGCCGCAGCCATCGCCGCGCGGCGAAGCGGAACAGGGCCCGCGGCAAGGCCTCCAGGCGCGGGTCGCACGGACTCTCCGGGATCGCGCAGCGCCGCTTCATCGTATCGGCCGCGCCGCCCGGGGCCCGCCCGTCGAGCCGGCCCGAGGTCACGACGACGATGTCGGGATCGTGCCGCACCCGCGCGTCGCTCGACAGGAGCGAGGAAACGAAGGCCCGGTCCTCGCCGACCGCCAGGGCCGGCATGCCGCCGACCTGGCGATAGACGGGCAGGCGAACGGCGAGGGTCGCGCCGGAGGTGGTCCAATGCCGCGGCCAGGGATCGTGCGGGATCGGGTCGATCCGCGCCTCCAGCTCGGTGAGGAGCGCCTCGTAGGTGCCCTCCAGCCTTCCGCGGGCGTGCAGGGCCGCGGGCAGCCGCGCCGCGTCGTCCGCATCGAGGGCGATCCGGCCGGCCACGGCATCGGCGCCCGCCGCGATGGCGGCGAGATTGCGGGCGACCCAGTCCGGCGCCACACGGCTGTCCGCGTCGGAGGTCAGGATGACGCCGTCGCGGGCGCCCGCCGCCTCCAGCCAGCGGGCGGCTTCCTCCATGGCCTCGCGCCGGGCCCAGCCGGCATTGGCCCCCGCGGAGACGCGCGCGATCACGCGGACCGGAAAGGGCAGGTGCGGGCGAAGGGAGGCGACCACCGCCGCCGTCGCGTCGGTGCAATTGTTGAGGAACAGGACGATGCCGAGTCCGCGCGTCCCGATCTCCCCCTGGGCCGCGAAGGCCGCGAGGCAGGCTCCGATCCGCTCGGCCTCATTGCGGACGGGCACGGCCACCACCACCCGGAGAGGGCGCGCGTCCTCCGCTGAGGGCAGGGGGGCGGTTCCGTCGTGGTCCAGCGTCATCACGCACTCCGGCAGGCCGGTACGCGACAGCCGGCAGACCCGGTAAAAACCCTCGGCGCGGGGAACCGGTTCGGTCCCGGGCACGGCCTGCGCCACCATGGCGCGAGCGATCCCACGACGGAGGCTCGCAGCGCGGTCTCGGTCGCGCGCACGGGGTCGCGCGCACGAGGAAGGGGGCCGGGCTCCGCCGTCTCGGCGTCGCGGATCGGGCAGGCCTGCGGGGAGCTGCGTTCGGATCAGGCCGCGATGGGCGAGGGTCGTAGGAGCGCGCTCGAGGGCCCGACCGCGCCCCGAGCCTACGCAGCGTCAGGCCCGGCGACGGAGGCGGTGGGCGAAAGCGTCTTCCAGGGCGGCCGCAGGGGGCGGCGCATCCGCCGCCCGGGTATGGGCCGCGAAGGCCGCGATCGGCGCGGGCCTGCCGATCAGGTAGCCCTGCGCGGAATCGCAGCGCTCGGCCTCCAGGAAGCGCATCTCGGCTTCCGTCTCCACGCCCTCCGCCACCACGGGCAGGCCGAGGCCGTGCCCCAGCCCGATGACGGAGCGCACGATGGCCGCGGCCTGGGGATTCTCGTCGACCCTGCGCACGAAGGACCGGTCGATCTTGATCTTGTCGAAGGGATAGGCCCGCAGGTTCGAGAGCGAAGAGTAGCCCGTCCCGAAATCGTCCATGGCGATGTGGACGCCGAGGGACTTGAGCAGGCGCAGGGTCGCCTGCGCCCGCGAGGGATCGCGGATCAGGGCGGTTTCGGTGATCTCGATCTCCAGGCGCCCCGGCTTCAGCCCGGTCTGCAGCAGGATCTCCTGGACGCGGGTGGCGAAATGCGGCGCGTGGATCTGGACCGCCGAGACATTGACCGCGATCGGCAGGGGATTCGACCAGCGCGCCGCCTCCCGGCAGGCCTCGCGCAGGACCCATTCGCCGATCCCCAGCATCGCGCCGCATTCCTCCGCGACCGGGATGAAGACCGCCGGCGAGATCCAGCCGCGCACCGGGTGCAGCCAGCGCAGCAGCACCTCGAAGCCGATGACCTCGCTGGAGCCGACACGCGCCAGGGGCTGGTAGACGAGATTCATCTGGCCGAGGGCCACCGCGCGCTGGAGGTCGTGCTCCAGCTGCCGGCGCTCGCGCACCTCGGATCCCATCGCCTGCTCGAAGAATCGGAACGTGCCCCGGCCTTCGCTCTTGGCGCGGTAGAGGGCCGTGTCCGCGTTGGTGAGGAGGAGCGTCCGCTCGGTCGCATCGTCCGGGAACAGGGCGATGCCGATGCTGGTGGCGATCGAGATCCGGGCCGGATCCTGGGACTCGGCGGCGAGCGCGCCGAGCACCGCCTCGGCCAAGCGGCCCGCCTCGGCCGGGTGGCGGCAGCGGGCCAGGATGGCGAACTCGTCGCCGCCGAGCCGGGCCATCAATTGCCCCTCGTCGAGCAGCGCGCTCACCTTGTCGGCGACGTCGATCAGCAGAGTGTCCCCGGTGGCGTGGCCGAACAGATCGTTGACCTCCTTGAAGCGGTCGAGGTCGAGGCAGAGCACGGCGACCTTCTCGCCGCGGGCGGCGGCCACGGCGAATTCCTGATCGAGGCGGTGGCCGAAGCTCGTGCGGTTGGCGAGGCCCGTCAGGGAATCGTGATGGGCCAGGAAATGGATCTGCCGCTCGGCCTGGCGCCGCGCCCGCAGGTCGCGGATGGCGACGGCGTAATGGGGCTGATGGCCGTAGAGGATCGGCCGGGCGATGCATTCCACGGGGATGGGGTCGCGCCCGGACGGGTGCAGCTCGGCCTCGAAGGCGGCGTCCTGCACCCCGTCCGGCGCGGGCCGGGCGGCGAGCGCCGGCAGGAAGGGGGCGAGGGGGGCGCCGACGAGATCCGCCGCGGGAATCCCGACGAGGCCCGCGAAGCTCTCGTTCGCGCTCACGATCACGTCGTCCCGGTAGACCACCATCCCCTCCACGGCCGCGTTGGCGAGGCTCTGCAGGCGGGAGCGCTCCAGGGCGTTGTGCCGGTCGCGGATGTCGAGGTTCAGGGCGGCGCAGGCGAGCAGCAGGATGGTGACGCTCACCAGGGCCACGCCCCCGGCCAGCGTCGGACCGGTGACCAGGCCCTCCGGCACGACGCGGCCCGGATCGGGCACGATCGTCACCGCGGCCATGGCCGTGAAATGCAGGCCGCAGATCGCGGCGAGGAGGATCAGGGCGCCTCCGAGGCGGCCGGAGGGGCCGAGGCGCGAGAGGGCCAGGGGCAGCGCGAGGGCGCCGAGCCCGACGCCGATCCCGATCGAGACCGCGGCGAGACCGGGATCCCACACGATGCTGGCGGGCGCCTGGAACGCCCGCATGCCGACGAAATGCATGACCGCGATGCCGCAGCCCAGCACCGCGCCGCCGAGGGCCGCCATCGCCCGGGACCGCCCGGTGGCCGCGAGGGCGAGGCCGAAGCCGGTGAGGCTGATCGCGTAGATCAGCGACGAGGCCGTCAGCGCGAGGTCGTAGGCATGCGGCACGCCCGGCTCGAAGGCCAGCATCGCCACGAAATGCGTCGCCCAGATTCCCGAGCCGCCGGCAATGGCGGCCACGGCGATCCAGAGGATCCGAGCCCTGGCGACACGCTCGCAGGCATGCCGGAGAAGCTCGACGGAGGTAATCGCCGCGAGGCCGCAAATCACCGCAGCAAGGATGACGAGCCGCATATCGTGCGCGCCGGTCACGCAGCCGACCACTTTGAGCATCGATCGCACCCGCTGCCTTCTAGTTGCGGCAATATCGCTCTGGGCGACCTAACCAACTCTTAAATCTTGTTGTCTGTCATGAAGCGTACGGATTTAAAAACTATGGAAATCTGTTTTCATTGCGGGAGTCTTGTCGGGGCCTGCATCCTGAAATTGCAATTCTTCCTTTGGACCGGGGTTGAACCCGGTACATTCGTCCCACGCGGGCGCCCGCAGCCGCCATGTTCGGGCCGCCCGGACGCATCGCCTTCTGTCCCGATCGAGATTGGCGGCTTGATCCCTGATTGCCCTCCGTTCCGGGGGCTGAGGCGCGCCAAGTGGGAGGGCCATGCGGCTGCGGGGCCCGGAGCGGCCACCGCGCGCCGCAAAAAGAAATCCCGCCACGGCTGGGCCATGGCGGGTCGGGAAGTTGGTCTCGTCACATCTCCTTAACAGGCGGAGCGGAAGGCGATGTGTTCTGAAGCACGGCGCTCGTTGTGAGAAATAATCCTGCGCGGCTCCGGAAATGAGGCCGGGAAAACAAAAATCATCTTCCGGCATGAGCGGATGAATGAAGGCGCTTAATCCGTTCATCATGGGTCGTCGGGCTGCCCGCCCCGCACGCGGTACGCGGACGACTGGCGGCCCGGTCAGCTTCCTCGGCTCACCCGGGCCGCCCTCGTTTGCACGGGGCGGGTGCGGGCGGAGCTCGGCCGCCCGCCGTCAGGCCTGTCCCTCGGTCAGGGGCGTGATCGTCAGCGCGTCGAATTCCCCGACGATGCAATCGTGCATCCGCCGCAGCCAGTCCTGGGTTTCTCGGCTCTGCCGCTCGGCGGCGGCGGCCCGCTTCTCCGCCTCCTGGAGCCGGAGGGTCAGCTCGCGCGCCTGCTTCTCGGCGGTCTCCGTCCGGTTGCGGGCCCGTTCGAGGCCGGCTTCCGCGCTGCGGGCCCGCTCCTCGGCGGCCTGCGTCGCCGCCGTCGCGTTCCGGACGATCTGGTGGGCGTCCTGGGCGATGGCGTGGGCCCGCTGATGCATCGCCCGCACCCGGGCGGCCACGCTGCGCACGAGGGTGAGGGAATCCGCCCAGGCGTCCGGGCCGCTCGCCCCGGCGGCGAGGGGCGGGGGCGCCTGCGTGAAGAGCTGCACGACCTTGTCGAGGGCCGCGGTGGTCGCGTCGCGCTCCTCCGCCCGGGCGGCGGGCGGGGACGGGGGTGGAGAGGGGGCGAAGGCGGCGCTCATGCCACGTCCTGCCGCGGGAGCTCGCCGAACTCGGCCAGGATGGTTTCCTGCAGGCGCATCAGCCAGGTCTCCGCCATGCGCGCCCGCTCCTCGGCGGCCTGGGCCCGCTGTTCCGCGATGGTGAGCTGGGCCTGCAGCTCGCGGCCCCGCGCCTCGGCGGCCCGCACCCGGGCATCGGCCTCGCAGATGTCGTGGCCGACCTGTTCCAGCAGCTGCTGGACCCGGAGCTCCTGTTCCTGAGCCTGCGCCTCGACCTCCCGGGAATGCCGGGCGGCCGATTGCACCCGCGCGATCAGCCTGTCCCAATCCTCGGGGGCGGATAGGCGGGTGAGGGCGGGCGCCTCGGGCTCGCCCGCACCCGCCGCCGCCGCCGCCGGGGCCGCGCCCGTCGCCGTGCCCGTCCGCGGCAGGGGCACGCCGGCGCCCAGACGCTCGCGGATGGCGTCGAAATCCCAATGATCCGTCGAGGGTTTGAGAAGGGCGTTCACGGCAATCGAGCCTGATCAAGTCCGAGGGGCGCCGGAGCGGCGATGGCGCAACCATCAGGTGCAGATATGGTTAATCAGGTCTTAACGCCGCGGTCCCTCTCGGAGGGGCCACGGCCATCGAGACCGGCGGCATAGGTGCCCCAGCGCGCACGATGAATTGCGCAAACCTTTGTTTCGACGCGGAAAATCCTCGACGGCTCCGGCCATGCCCGCGCGCGATCTGCTGTCTTTCCGCCGCGCTCTCGGGACGGAGTGGCGCTGAAAACAGTTTTCGCAACCTATAGTGGCGTTTCCGCCACCGTCCCCATCCCGCTTCCATCGTGCCCCGCGGGCCGCACATCGACTTTTTCTGCCAAGGTTGCGGATTAAGCGGCGCCAAGGAATCGTGCGGCTGCAAAGTAAATTTGAAGTAGAAAACTTCTAAATCATAGATGTTGCATGTAGGTTTTGATTGTTGCCAATGATGTTTCTGCAACCAGAAAGAAACGCGATCGTCCTCTGTGGCGGGCCGCAAGCAGAAACAGAGACCATCATGCGCTCGCGTATCACGGCCGCCACCTGCAGCGCCGGATTGTTCGAGGGAGAACCGTCCCGCTGGCTGCGTCCCGCGATGGTATCGGGCGCGATGCTGTGCGGCGCCTTCGATCCGGCCCTGGCGCAGGAGACGGTGACCCTCGACGCCATCGCCGTCGAGGGCGATGCGCAACGGCGCAACGCCGCCGGCACCGGGCGCGGGGGCGCCCTGGGGCCCGTGCCGGGCTACGTCGCCACGCGCAGCATGGTCGGCACCAAGACGGACACGCCGATCCTCGAGACGGCGCAGTCGATCTCGGTGATCGGGCGGCAGCAGATCGAGGACCAGAACGCGCTGAGCGTGGTCCAGGCCCTGCGCTACACCCCCGGTGCCTCGGTGGAGCAGCGCGGCGGCGCGGGCTCGACCCGGCTGGAGCAATTCTTCATCCGCGGCTTCGTGGCTCCGACCTATCTCGACGGCCTGCGCCTGCCGCAGAACCGCGACGCCTATCCGTCGGTCGATCCCTACAACCTGGAGCGGATCGACATCATCAAGGGGCCGGCCTCCACCCTCTACGGCCAGGCGGGCCCGGGCGGCCTGGTCAATCTCGTCAGCAAGCTGCCGCGCTTCGTCCAGCACCGCGAGATCTTCGTGCAGGGCGTCGGCTTCGACGAGGTGCGCGGCGGCTTCGACATCGGCGGCCCCGTGGGCGACGGCAGCGGCACCCTGGCGGACCAGTTCGCCTATCGCGTCGTCGGCTCGGGCCGCATGGGCGACGGCCCGGCGGTGACGACCCGGGTGGAGCGCGCCTTCATCGCGCCAAGCTTTACCTGGCAGCCCTCCACCGACACGAGCCTGACCGTGCTCGCCCGCTACCAGCGCGATCCCTATTCCGGCTTCTATGGCGGCTTTCCGGCCAAGGGCACGGTGTTCCCCTCGAATTTCGGCATCCCCGGCGGCCGGCTCGGCTACCTGCCCGTCGATTTCTACGACGGCGACCGCAGCTACGAGCGCTCCGACCGCACCATCGGCTCGATCGGCTACATCTTCGATCACCGCTTCGACGAGAACCTGCGCTTCCGCTCCACCACCCGCTATCTCCACAGCCAGGGCGACTACCGGCAGGCCTATACCGCCTTCTCCGGCAACGGCCCCTCCTGGGACGGGCGCCTGCTGCAGCGCGGGCGCGGCGGTACCCGGGTCGCCATCGACGCCTACACCACGGACAACAATCTCGAATACCGGTTCGACACGGGGCTCTTCCATCACACGATGCTGTTCGGCATCGACCACCAGACCCTGCGGACCACCACCTTCGGCACCGGCTTCCCGAGCACGGTCCCCCTCGACCTGCTGAACCCGAACAACGACATGGGGCTGCCGGGGCTGCCCTTCACCACCTACCAGGACATCGTGGCGAGCCAGACCGGCGCCTACGTCCAGGACCAGATCCGCTTCGACGACCTGATCCTGACCCTGGGCGGCCGCTACGACCGGGCCCGCCAGGAGGGACCGACCTTCAGCCTGCCGAGCTACCGGCGCACCGGCACGCAGGATGCGCGCGCGGAAGCCTTCACCTACCGGGCGAGCCTGCTCTACCGCTCGGAGATCGGCCTCTCCCCCTATGTCAGCTATTCGGAGGCTTTCGAGCCCATCGTCAGCGGCGCGATTTTCGACGGCGACCCGAACGGCCTCGGCCGCATCCCGGATCCGCAGACGAGCCGGCAATACGAGGCCGGCGTGAAGTATCAGCCGCCGGGCACGGAGATCCTGCTCACCGCGGCGGCCTTCGACATCAAGCAGCAGAACCGGTTGCAGCCCGATCCGGTCAACGGCACCCGCTTCAGCATCCAGACCGGCGAGGTCGGGGTGCAGGGCGTCGAGTTCGAGGCCCGGGCCAACCTGCTCGACGGCCTCAACGTGATCGCGGGCTTCTCGATCCTCGACGCCAAGGTGACCCGCGATTCCACCACCACCCTCAACGAGCTGACCAACGGGCAGGTGCCGCTGCTCGGCCGCGTGCCGGTGCAGATCCCCGACCACACCGCCTCGATCTTCGCCGATTACCGGGTGCCGGACGGGCCGCTGCGGGGCTTCGGCATCGGCGGCGGCCTGCGCTGGATCGGCCGTTCCTGGGGCGACCCCGCCAACACCTTCCGGGTGCCGGACGCCTTCCTGGTCGATGCGGTGGCGTCCTACGACTTCACCCATCTCGATCCGGCCTGGGCGGGCGTGGACCTGCAGCTCAACATCCAGAACCTCCTGGACGAGCGCTACATCACGACCTGCTTCAACTACTCCGCCTGCTATTACGGCCTGCCGCGCACGGTCTTCGCGACCCTGCGCTACCGCTGGTAGCCGCCATCATCCCCGGCGCGGGGCCTTGGCTCCGCGCCGAATGCGTTCGGGTCGGGAAGACGGGATCGGCGTCATGCGAAAGGGCTTCCGCCAATCGATGGCGTGGCTGCATGCCTGGTCGGGGCTGATCGTCGGCTGGGTGCTGTTCGCGGTCTTCGTCACCGGCACGGCGAGCTATTACCGGGCCGAGATCTCCCGCTGGATGCGGCCGGAGCTGGCGCGGAGCGCCGATACCCGGCCGGAGGCGCTGGCCGCCGCGGCGGAGCGGGGCGTCGCCTATCTCCAGGCGCATGCGGGGGAGGCGCGGGCCTGGTTCATCGGCCTGCCGCGGCCCGACAGCCCGGTGCTCGACCTGTTCTGGCGGGCGCGGCCCGGCGCGCCGCCGAACCGCGTGACGCTCGATCCCGAGAGCGGCGCCCCGGTCGCGGCCCGCGACACCCGGGGCGGCGACTTCTTCTACCGGTTCCATTTCGAGCTGCACATGCCGCCGATCTGGGGCCGCTGGGTCGTCGGGATCTGCGCGATGATCATGCTGGTGGCCCTGCTCTCGGGCATCGTCACCCACCGGCGGATCTTCGCGGATTTCTTCACCGTCCGGCGGGCGAATTCGGCCCAGCGCGGCTGGCTCGACGCGCACAACGTCACCGGCGTGCTGGCGCTGCCCTTCCACCTGATGATCACCTATACGGGGATCATCACCCTCGGGCTGATGTACATGCCCTGGGGCGTCACCGCGGCCTACAAGGGCGACCAGCAGGCCTTCTTCGCCGAGACCGGGCAGGTCACGAAGCCCCGGCCGCCCCTCGGCCGGCCGGGAACCCTGGCGCCGGTCGGTCCGATGGTGCGCCAGGCGCTGGCCGATGTGCAGGAGCCCCTGGAGCGATTGACGATCGGCAACCCGAAGGACGCGAACGCCACGGTCGTGGCCGTGTTCGAGGAGCCGCACGGCATCGTCCACCAGCATCCGCAGGTCGCCTTCGACGGCACGACCGGTGCCGTGATCGAGACGCTCCGGGGCGGCCTCAAGCCGGCGGCGCAGACCTTCACCGCCCTGGTCGGCCTGCACGAGGCCCATTTCGCCGGGGCGGCCCTGCGGATCCTGTTCTTCCTCTGCGGCCTGATGGGCTGCGCCATGGTGGCGACCGGCCTCGTGCTCTGGTCGGTGGCCCGGCTGCCGAAGGCGGGCGAGGCGAAGGGCTTCGGCCTGCGCCTCGTCCAGGCGCTCAATATCGGCACGGTCGCCGGCCTGCCCGCGGGCGTCGCGGCCTTCTTCCTGGCGAACCGGCTGCTGCCGACGGGCCTGGCGGGCCGGGCGGAGGGGGAGATCGGGGCCTTCTTCGGCGCCTGGATCCTCGTTGCCCTGGTGTCCCTCGCCATGCCGCAGCGTCAGGCCTGGTCGCGCATGCTCGCCGCCGCGGCGCTCCTGTTCCTGGCGGTGCCCGTCGCCAACGCCCTGACGGTGGGGCTGGCCGTCCCGGCGAGCGACCTCGCCCTCCATCGCGGGTTCGATCTGGCGATGCTGGCCCTCGCGGCCGGGCTCGGCCTCACCGCCCTGAAGGTCCGACGCTACCGCGCCCCGAACCGGGGCAGGAAGGGCGTTCCGGTGGGCGAGGCGATGCCGAGCGGGGCGCGGTGAGCGCCGCCCGACGAAGGGGGCCGGTCCGTCGAGGAAATGCGCGCCGAAACAAGAGGAGAGGGCTCTTGCCAGCCCGGCGGGAAGGACGGAGGAAGCGGCCTCCCGCCGCCTCCCCGGCCCAACCGGAGCCCCTCTCTTGATCCAGCCCCAGCCGATCTTCGGCGAACTGACCCGCTACCACTTCGTCCGCGAGATCGAGCAATGGGGCTGGTCGATCGGCGCCTACAGCTACGGGCGGCCGACGGTGCTCGAGCCCGACCTCGCGCGCCTCCGCATCGGCCGGTTCTGCTCGATCGGCCCCGGCGTCACCATCGTGCTCGGCAACCACCGGACCGACGGCGTGACGACCTATCCGTTCAAGGCCATCGCCGGCCTCACCGGCGGTGGGGTGTGGGCAGAAGCGCGCGCCTGCGCGGACGACCATGCCAGCCGCGGCGATGTCGTGATCGGCGACGAGGTCTGGCTCGGCGCCCATTGCACGGTGCTCTCCGGCGTCACCATCGGCAGCGGTGCGGTGATCGGGGCCGGCGCGGTCGTGCGGCGGGACGTGCCGCCCTACGCCGTCGTCACCGGCAACCCGGCGGCGGTCGTGCGGACCCGCTTCGACGAGGCCACGGTCGCCCGGCTGCTCGCCCTGGACTGGTGGTCCTGGCCGGAGGCGCGCATCGCCGAGCATCTGCCGCTCCTCCTCGGCGGCGATGTCGCGGCCTTCCTGGCGGCGGCGGAGAATCCCGGCGGCAAGGCTGCCCGGAAGGCCAAGGACAAGACGAGCAAGGGCGAAGGCGGCAAGGCCAAGAAGGACGGAAAGCCCAAGAAGGACGGAAAGGCCGCCAAGGCCAAAAACTAGCCCGTCAGCGCTGCGGATCGCGCGCGTTGGGCGGGCAGAGGACGGTGCCGGCGAGGCAGGCGGCGCCGGCGAGCAGGATGCCGAGGATCAGGGACATGGCGTCGGTTTCCTTGGGGACGGATGTTCGTGGCGCCCGTTCTGCGCCTTGCCCGCCCCGCGGCCCTGACGGCGCCTGTCAGCGTTCCGTCAGGTCGCCTCGATCAGGATGATCGCCGACCATGCGGACCCCTCTGCCCTCCCTCCTCGCCGCCGCCCTGCTCGCGGGCCTCGCGCTTGCCGGGTCGTCGCCCGTGCGCGCCGACAAGGATGCCGACCAGGCCCGCCAGGCCCTGGAGAAGGGGGAGATCCGGCCCCTCGACGAAATCCTGCGCGCCGCCCGGGAGGCCTTGCCCGGGGAGGTCGTCGCCCTCGATCTCAAGCGCGACAGCGGCCGCTGGCTGTACAAGCTGCGCATCCTCGGGCCGGACGGGAAGCGCCGCCGCCTGAAGATCGACGCCGGCAGCCTCAGGGTCCTCGACAGGGACGACGACGACGATGACTGAGTTCCGGCGGGAGAGGTGAGCGGATGCGCATCCTGATCGTCGAGGACGAGCCGCGCATCGCCGCGGATGTGAAGCAGGGGCTGGAGCGGGCCGGCTACGTCGCGGAGGTCGTCGCCGATGGCGAGGCGGCCTGGTTCCGCGCGGAGGTCGAGACCTACGACGCCATGGTGCTCGATCTCGGCCTGCCGCGCCTCGACGGGCTCGGCGTGCTGCGCCGCCTGCGGGCGGCCGATGTCGGCTTGCCCGTGCTGATCCTCACCGCTCGCGACGGCTGGCGCGAGCGCGTCGAGGGGATCGATGCGGGGGCCGACGACTACCTCGTCAAACCCTTCCGCATGGAGGAGCTGGTGGCGCGGCTGCGGGCAATCCTGCGGCGCAGCGCCGGCCATGCCTCGCCGGTCCTGCGCGCCGGCCCCGTCGAGCTCGACACCCGCACCCGCGCCGTGAGCGTCGACGGCCGGGAGATCGACCTCACCGCCCTCGAATACCGTCTGCTCGCCTTCCTGCTGCACCGGCAGGGACAGGTGGTGCCGGCGGGCGAATTGCTCGACCATCTCCACGGCACCGGCAGCGCGCGCGAGGCCAATGCCCTCGAGGCCCTGCTCACCCGCCTGCGCCGCAAGCTCGGCCCGGGCATCGTCGAGACCCGCCGGGGCCACGGCTACCTGGTGCCCGCGGACGCGCCCGGCGGCCCGGAGCCGTGAGGCTCGGCTCCCTGCGCCTGCGGCTGGGGCTCGCCGCCGCCGGCCTGATCGCCCTGGCCCTGCTGCTCGCGGGCGCCGGGCTGACCCTGATCTTCGAGCGCGTCCTCGACGCCCGGGCGGCGGACGAGCTCGACCGCCGGGTCAAGCTCCTGGCCGGCCAGGTCGAGCAGGCCCCGGACGGCGCCCTGAGCCTGGCCCACGAACCCTCCGATCCGCGCTTCGCCACGCCCTATGGCGGGCTCTACTGGCAGGTGGAGGGGGGCGGCCACGTGCTGCGCTCCCGCTCCCTCTGGGACCGGCGCCTCGACCTGCCGCCGGGCGACGGGCTCGTGGCCGACGCGGCGGGGCCCGATGGCGGGCGGCTGATCGCGTTCACCCGCGCCGTGCGCATCGGCCCCAGGGGGCACGAGACGGAATTGCGCATCGCGGCGGCGGAGGACCGGCGCGGCCTCGCCGCGAGCCGGGCCACCTTCCTGCGGCTGCTCGTCCCCTCCCTCGGCGCCCTGTTCCTGGTGCTGACCCTCGCCATGGCGTTGTTCGTGCAGCGGGCGCTCCGGCCCTTCCGCACGCTCCAGGCGGAGCTGCTCGCCGTGCATGCGGGCGAGCGCGACCGCCTGCGGGGCACCTTCCCCGACGAGGTCCGGCCCCTCGTCGCCGATCTCAACCGGCTGCTCGACGCGCAGGAGCGGGCGCTGACCCGGGCGCGGGCCAGCGCCGCCGACATGGCCCACGGCCTCAAGACGCCGCTCGCCGTGCTCGATGCCCTGGTGCGGCGAATCGGCGGCCGCGAGCCGGCGCTCGCCGCCGAGATCGCCGAGCAGGGCCGGGCCATGAGCGGACAGGTCGAGCGGGCGCTCGCCCGGGCCCGGGTGGCGGCGGGGGCGGATCTGCGCAAGCGCGCCTGCCCCGTCGCCCCGGTGGCCGAACGCCTCGTCGCGACCCTGCGGCGCCTGCCGGAGGGCAGCTCCCTCGCCTGGGAGATCGCCGTGCCGGCGGGCCTCGCCTATCCCGGCGAGGAGGGCGAGCTGATGGAGCTTCTCGGCAATCTCCTCGACAATGCCCGCAAATGGGCGCACCGGCGCGTGCGCATCGGCGGCGGCCTCGATGCGGCGGGCGCCCGCCTCGTCGTCGAAGATGACGGGCCGGGCATGACGGCGGAAGCGATCGCCGGCCTCGGCCGGGGCGTGCGCTGGGACGAGAGCCGCCCCGGCACCGGCTTCGGCCTCGCCATCGTCCGCGACCTCGCCGAGGCGGCGGGCATCGCGCTCGCCTTCGGCCCCTCGGACGGGGACGGCCTACGCGTGGAACTGCGCTGGCCGGTTTCCTGAGGGAGCGCCGCGCGCGGGACCGGTGTCAGGCGCGGGCGTCGTCGAGGTCGCGCCGGCGGGTCTCCGGCATCAGGATCGCCGCCACCGTGCCGATCGCGCTGAAGGCGGCGAGGTAATAGGCCGGGGCGAGCCGGTCCCCGGTCACGGCGATCAGCCAGTTCACGACGTAGTTGGTGCTGCCGCCGAAGATCGAGACGGAGAAGGCGTAGACGATCGACAGCCCGGCGCTGCGCACCGCCCGCGGCAGCGATTCCGGGATGCCGACGATGATCGCCGCGGCGTTGATGGAGGAAAGCGCCGAGAGCAGGAAGGTCACCGTGAAGACGCTTCCCGCGGTGCCCGCCGCGACCATCCAGGCGAAGGCCGGTACCGACAGGACGAGGATGAGCAGGCGCGGCCAGATCATCACCGGGCGCCGGCCGGCCCGGTCGGCGATCCAGCCGCCGAGCAGGGGGAAGGCGACGGAGGCGAGCCCGAGGGCGATCGGCACCGCCCCGGCGACGAGCCCGCTCAGGCCGAGGGTCGCGCCGGCATAGACCGGCATGTTGGTCCCGACCGCGTTCGAGACCGTCGAGGCGGCGATGATCAGGAAGGTCAGGAGCAGCAGGCGCCGATGCTCCCGCAGGAGCCGCATCACCACGGCGCCGGTGCTGGGGGCGGCGGCCGGGTTCTTCTCCGCGCCCGCGGTCTCCGGCAGGTGGCTGCGGATGATCAGGCCGATCGGCACCACGGCGAGGCCGAGGGCGAACATCAGCCGCCAGCCCCATTCCGCCATGGCCGGCTCGCCGAAGAGCAGGCCGAGCGCCGTGGCGAGGAGCCCCGCGAACAGGGCGGCGCAGCCCTGGCTGGCGATCTGCCAGCTCGCGACGAAGCCGCGATGGGCCGGGGGCGCCGCCTCCAGCAGATAGGCGGTGGAGGGACCGACCTCGCCGCCGAGGGCCAGGCCCTGGATCAGCCGCCCGGCGATGACGATGCCCTGCGCCCAGGCGCCGATCGCGGCATAGCCCGGGCAGGCGGCGAGCATCAGCATGCCCAGGGCCATGAGCGCGATGGTGATCAGCATGGCGGGCTTGCGCCCGGCCCGGTCGGCGAAGGCGCCGATCAGGATGCCGCCGATCGGGCGCATCACGTAGCCGATGCCGAACAGGGCCAGTGAGGCGAGCAGGCTGTGGGTGGCGTCGCCCGAAGGGAAGAAGGTCTCGCCGATGGGCTTGGCGAAGAAGGCGTAGAGGGTGAAGTCGTAGAATTCGAGGGCGTTGCCGAGCACCACGGCGGCCACCGCCTTGCGCGCGAGATTCGGGTGGGGCGCCGGTGCGATCCGGGCCGTGGCATGCGTCGAGACCATCCGCTCCTTCCATCGGGCTGCGACGGCGTTGTAGGGCCGGGCGCGCCGCCGCCCACCGCCGGCGGGGGCGGGGCGCCCCTTCGCCGCGGGCGGACATGGCTGCGGGCGGGCCTGCGCCGGCCCGCGGGGCGATTTCGGATGTGACAGTGCGGCCGGCCCATGGTCCATGGGAGCCCATGTCGACCGATCAGACCGCCGCGACGCTCGAGGCCCTGCGCCGGGGAGACCTCGCCGGAGCGCGAACGCTCCGCCTGACCGGGCTGTCCGAGGTGCCCCGTGAGCTGTTCGGGCTCGCGGACACGCTCGAAGTGCTCGATCTCGGCGGCGGTACGCTTACCGACCTGCCCGCCGATTTCGGCCGGCTGCGCCGGCTCCGGGTGCTGTTCGGCTCCGGCAACCGCTTCGCGCGGCTGCCGCCGGTGCTGGGCGACTGCCCGGCGCTGAGCCAGATCGGCTGCCGGGGCGCGGGCGTGCAGGAGGTGCCCGCGGAAGCGCTGCCGCCGGCTCTGCGCTGGCTCACGCTCACCGACAACCGGATCGAGGCCCTGCCGGCGCGCCTCGGCGCCCTGCCGCGGCTGCAGAAGGTGCTGCTGGCGGGCAACCGCCTGCGGGCGCTGCCCGCCAGCCTCGCCGGCGCGCCGAACCTCGAATTGCTGCGCCTGGCCGCCAACGCCTTCGAGGCCCTGCCGCCCTGGCTCGCCGGGATGCCGGCGCTCGCCTGGCTCTCCTGGGCCGGGAACCCGTTCGAGCCCGCGACCCCTCCCGCGGGCGCGCCTGGCATCCCCTGGGCCGATCTGGAGATCGGGGACTGCCTGGGGGAGGGGGCCTCCGGCCGCGTGCACCGCGCCCTTCGGCGCCGGCCCGACGGGGCCGAGCCCGTGGCGCTCAAGCTGTTCAAGGGTGCGATGACCAGCGACGGGCTCCCGGAGCGGGAGATGGAAGCCTGCCTCGCCGCCGGCCGGCATCCGAACCTCCCCGGCGCCCTCGGGCGGCTGACCGGGCATCCGGAGGGGGTGCAGGGGCTCGTCATGCCGCTGCTGCCCGCCTCCTGGCGGGCGCTGGCCGGCCCCCCGAGCCAGGAGAGCTGCAGCCGCGACGTCTACGCGCCGAACCTCGCCCTCGATCCGGCCTCGGCCCTGCGCCTCGCCCGCGCGGCGGCCGCGGCGGCCGCGCATCTGCACGGCCAGGGCCTCCTCCACGGCGACCTCTATGCCCACAACCTGCTCTGGGATGGGCAAGGGGATGCGCAGGGGGATGGGCAGGGGGGCGCGGCCGTGCTGAGCGATTTCGGCGCCGCCTCCCGCCTCCCGCCCACCCCCGCGGGGGAGGCCTACCGGCGCATCGAGGTGCGTTCCTGGGGGATCCTCCTCGGCGAGCTCCTCGACCGCTGCCGGGAGCCGCCCCCCCGGGAGGCGGCTTTGCGCGCGCTGGAACGGGCCTGCACCCAGCCCGAGGTGGCCGCCCGGCCGACGATGCGGCAGGTCCTCGACGCGCTGCCCGCCGAGGCGGGCTGATCCCGCCCTCAGGCGCCGCCGGGGATCAGCCGCTCGCCGCCGGCGAAGACCGTCAGGGTGTCGGAGCGGGCGATGGCGCAGAGCGTCATGTCGTGCAGACGGGCCCGCTCCACGGCGAGCGAGGTCGGCGCGGAGATCGCCACGATGACGGAGGCGCCGAAGGCGGCGGCCTTCTCCGTCATCTCGAAGGAGCAGCGGCTCGTGATCACCAGGAAGCCCCGGTCCGGGTCGGTGCCGGCCCGCATCAGGGCGCCGATCAGCTTGTCGAGGGCGTTGTGGCGGCCGACATCCTCGCGCACGGCTTCCAGGCTCCCGTCGAGGCGCGCCCAGGCGGCGGCGTGCACGGCCCGGGTCTCGCGGTTCAGGCTCTGGCGGTCGCCGAGCGCCGAGAGGGCCGCGGCGATCGCCGGCAGCGTCACGTCAGGCCCGCGTCCGGTGCGGGGCTTGGCCACGGGAAGCGAGGCCAGGTCCTCGATGCCGCAGACGCCGCAGCCGGTGCGCCCGCTCATGGCCCGCTTGCGGGCGAGGTGTTCGCGCAGGCGTCCGGGGGCGATGTCGACCACGAGGCGTAGGCCCTCCTCGGCCGCCTCGACCTGCGCGCCGCGCACCTCCGCGGCCGCGGCGACGACGCCCTCCGTCAGGCTGAAGCCGTAGGCGAAATCCTCGAGGTCGCGCGGCGTCGCCATCATCACCGCATAGGGCACACCGCCATAGACGAGGTTGACCGGCGTCTCGACGGCGAGCGCCCGGCTGTCCTCCCTCGCCTCCGGCGCGTCGTAGGCGAGGACGAGGGTGGGCACGCGCCGCGACGGCGCCGGGGCGCGGGGGGGCGTCGTCGGTTCCTCGGGCAAGGGCGTCCCTCCATGCGGCGTCGGTTCGACGGTCGGGTCCTGCTTTACCCCGGAGCCCGGGCGGAACGATACTTCCGGGCAGCGCCGCCGGGGCCGGGGGGCGGCATAACGTCCGCCCGCTCACGGAATCGCACCCGCGATCATCCGGCGATCGCTCAATAATTTGCTTTGGAAACGAAAAATCGCCAGCGCTCCGGGAACCGCCACGCTTGTGCGACGCTCAGGCGGTTGCGCATTTGCAATCAGTATGGTTCTACGTCGCGGTCGAGAATCCGGCGGTGTGCCCGCGCACGCCCACCCGGTCCGCCGATCGCCCGGCCTGCATTCTGCATTCAGATGCGGTGCCCACCAATGAAATCAAGGGAACCGGGGAGCCAAAGAGGCCTATGAGGACGGTGAAGCGCCAACATCGGTCGTCGTGGGGAGTCGCCGCAGGCGCCCTTCTCGCCTCCATGGTGCCGGCTTTTGCCGAGCCGGTCGGTCATCCGGAGCGCTGGCAGATGGGCCGTCAGGTCCCCGTCACCGCCGAGGCCGCCGATCTCGCCCTGTTCGAGCACTACCTGCACCTGCTCGCCTTCGGCATCTCGATCTTCGTGCTGGCGCTGCTGGTCTACTGCATCGTCAAGTTCAGCGAGAAGGCGAACCCGCGCCCCTCGCGCACCACGCACAACACCGCCATCGAGGTGGCCTGGACGATCATCCCCGTCCTGATCCTCGTCGCCGTCGCCATCCCCTCGTTCCGCCTGCTGCGCACGCAGCTCTCGGACCCGAAGGCCGACGTGATGGTCAAGGTGATCGGGCACGCCTGGTACTGGTCCTACGAGTACCCGCAGGACGGCGACAAGGGCGGCTTCACCTTCGACGCCAACGTCGACGAGGAGAAGGAGCCCAAGCTCCTCCAGAACGACAACGAGGTGGTCGTTCCGGTGAACAAGGTCGTCAAGGTGCAGGTCACCTCCGGCGACGTGATCCATTCCTGGGCCGTGCCGTCCTTCGGCGGCAAGATCGACGCGATCCCCGGCCGCCTGAACCAGTGGTGGTTCAAGGCCGAGCGGGAGGGGACCTATCACGGCCAGTGCTCGGAGCTCTGCGGCGCCCGCCATGCCTACATGCCGATCACCGTGCGTGTGGTGAGCGAGGAGGCCTACGCCCAGTGGCTCACGGAAGCGAAGACCAAGTTCGCCGCCATCGACGGCGGCACGAAGGTCGCCGCCCGGTAACGAACCGGCCCACGGCCTGAGAGGAGGACCGGCACCCCGCGCGGGTTGCCGGCTCTCATCCCGCGAGATCTAGGAAACACCCGAGCAAGGTCAGCATCGATGGCTACCGCCGCAGCACATGCCGGGCACGACGCCCACCACGATCACAAACCCTCCTTCTTCGTCCGCTGGTTCCTCTCCACGAACCACAAGGACATCGGCACGCTCTACCTGCTGTTCGCCTTCTTCGCGGGCATCATCGGCGCGTTCCTCTCCTTCGGCATCCGCATGGAGATGGAGGAGCCCGGGCTCCAGTACTTCTCCAATCCGGCCACCTACAACGTGTTCGTGACCGGCCACGGCCTCATCATGGTGTTCTTCATGGTGATGCCCGCCCTGATCGGCGGCTTCGGCAACTGGTTCGTCCCGCTGATGATCGGCGCGCCGGACATGGCCTTCCCGCGGATGAACAACATCTCCTTCTGGCTGACGGTCTCGGGCTTCTGCTGCCTGGTCTGCTCGCTGTTCGTCGAGGGCTCGCCCGGCGCCAACGGCGCGGGTACCGGCTGGACGGTCTATCCGCCGCTCTCCTCGTCCTCCGGCCATCCCGGCCCGGCGGTCGATTTCGCGATCTTCTCGCTGCACCTCGCGGGCGCGGGCTCGATCCTCGGCGCGATCAACTTCATCACCACCATCCTGAACATGCGCGCCCCCGGCATGACGCTGCACAAGATGCCGCTCTTCGCCTGGGCCGAGCTCGTCACCGCCTTCCTGCTGCTCCTGTCGCTCCCGGTGCTCGCCGGCGCGATCACGATGCTGCTCGTGGACCGCAACTTCGGCACCACCTTCTTCGACCCGGCCGGCGGCGGCGACCCCGTCCTCTACCAGCACCTGTTCTGGTTCTTCGGCCACCCCGAGGTGTACGTGATGATCCTGCCGGCCTTCGGCATCGTCTCGCACATCATCGCGACCTTCTCGAAGAAGCCGGTCTTCGGCTACCTCGCCATGGCCTACGCCATGGTCGCCATCGGCGTCGTCGGCTTCGTCGTGTGGGCGCACCACATGTACACCGTCGGCCTGTCGCTGCAGACGCAGTCCTACTTCGTCTTCGCGACCATGGTGATCGCGGTCCCGACCGGCGTGAAGATCTTCTCCTGGATCGCGACCATGTGGGGCGGCTCGATCCGCTTCACCGCCGCGATGCACTGGGCGGTGGGCTTCATCTTCCTGTTCACGGTCGGCGGCGTGACCGGCGTCGTGCTCGCCAACTCGGCGGTCGATAAGTACCTGCACGACACCTACTACGTCGTCGCGCACTTCCACTACGTGCTGTCGCTCGGCGCGGTGTTCATCATCTTCGCCGGCGTCTACTACTGGTTCCCGAAGATGACCGGCCACGTCATCCCGGAATGGGCCGGCAAGCTGCACTTCTGGCTGGCCTTCATCGGCGCGAACATCCTGTTCTTCCCGATGCACTTCCTGGGTCTCGCCGGCATGCCGCGTCGCTATGCCGACTACCCGGAGGCCTTCGCGCCCTGGCACAAGGTCGCGACCATGGGCGGCCACATCTTCGCCCTCGGCATGGTCGTGTTCTTCATCGGCATCGTGCTGGCCTTCCGCTCGAAGACCCGCGCCGCGGACAATCCCTGGGGCGAGGGCGCCACGACCCTGGAGTGGACCCTGTCCTCTCCCCCGCCCTTCCACCAGTTCGAGACGCTCCCGAAGATCGTCGACGAGCCGGCGCACTAAGGGACCGACACAACGCGAGGACCGCCCCGGCGGTCCTCGCCCTTTCCGGGTGGCCCCGCGGGGCCGCCCGCAAAGGGCGACGCTTCCGAGATCCGGAAGGGCGCGCGGATTGAGAAAGACGGCCCCCCGGGGCCGACGCTTCGAGAAGCACGTGGGTTCATGACGGTTCTGTCGAACAGCCTCGGTGCCGGCGCGGATCGGCCGGCCTTCGCGCCCGCGATGGGCGCGGCGGGAGGCGAGGTCTCCGATTTCTTCGCCCTGCTGAAGCCGCGGGTGATGGTGCTCGTGATCTTCACGGCCCTCGTCGGCATGGTGGTCTCCCATGCCAGCGTGAACCCGGTCGTGGCCGGCATCTCGCTGCTGATGATCGCCGTGGGCGCCGGGGCCTCGGGCTGCCTCAACATGTGGTGGGATGCCGATATCGACGCGGTGATGACGCGCACCGCGACCCGGCCGATCCCCGCCGGGCGCATCCGCCCCGACGAGGCCTTGGCCTTCGGCATCGTGCTCTCGGTCGGCTCGGTGCTGATCCTGGGGCTCGCCTCGAACTGGCTCGCCGCCGGGCTGCTCGCCTTCACGATCGTCTTCTACGCCGTGATCTACTCGATGTGGCTGAAGCGCGCGACGCCGCAGAACATCGTCATCGGCGGCGCCGCCGGGGCGCTGCCGCCCGTGGTCGGCCAGGCCGCGGTGACGGGCCATGTCGGCATCGAGTCGCTGATCCTGTTCGCGATCATCTTCATCTGGACGCCGCCCCATTTCTGGGCGCTGGCGCTGGTGAAGAGCGGCGAATACGCCAAGGCCGGCATCCCGATGATGCCCAACGTCGCCGGTCCCGACTCCACCCGCCGCCAGATCGTCTGGTACACCCTGCTGCTGGTGCCGCTCGGGCTCGCCCCCGTGGCCCTCGGCTTCGGCGGCTGGCTCTACGGCGTGGTCGGCCTCGTGGGCGGCCTCGGCATGCTGGCCGGCGCGGCGCAGGTCTATCGCCGGCGCGAGGGCGAGGCGGAGCGCAAGGCCGCCATGGGCCTGTTCGGCTTCTCGATCCTCTACCTCTTCGTGCTGTTCTCGGCGCTGCTGGCGGAGCAGGGCCTCGGCCTGTTCCGCGCGGTCCTGGCGTGAGCACGGCCATGTCGAACCTGCCCGAGGGCATCCGCCCGCTCACGCCGGAAGAGGCCAAGGCCCGGCGCAAGCGCTCGGTCGCCATCGCCCTGACGCTCGGCGCGCTCGTCCTGCTGTTCTTCGTGCTGACGATCGCCAAGCTCGGGCCGCAGATCCTCAACCGGCCGCTCTGAGGACGGATCGGCGATGCGCAGCAGCGGGAGCACGGGCAACGGGGCGCGCTGGACGGCGATCGCCTGCGCCGGCCTCGTCCTCGGCATGACCGGGCTCGCCTTCGCCTCGGTGCCGCTCTACGACCTGTTCTGCAAGGCGACGGGCTTCGACGGCACGCCGGTGCGCGGCGTCGCCCCGGGCCTCGCCCTGGCGGACGGCACGGCCAAGCCGCTCACGGTCCATTTCGACACCAACGTCGCCAAGACCCTGTCCTGGAGCTTCCGGCCGGAGACGCGCAGCGTCTCGGCGACGCCCGGCGAGACCAAGACGGTGTTCTTCACCGTGAAGAACAACGGCCTGAAGCCCGCGACCGGCATCGCGACCTTCAACGTGCAGCCCGACCTGATGGGCGCCTACTTCGTGAAGGTGGAGTGCTTCTGCTTCAGCGAGCACACGCTGCAGCCGGGCGAGAGCATGGATTTCCCGCTGGTCTTCTACGTCGATCCCAAGCTGCGCCGCGACCCCGATATCGGCGGCCTCGACGAGATGACCCTGTCCTACACCTACTTCGCCTCGAAGAACGGGGCGCCCGCCGCGGATACGGCGAGCGTGGAGGCCGGGGAGCGGAAGAACTTCTGACGCGGGGCGATTCCTTTCGCGCCAAGCGTGACAACAGCTTCCCGACCGCGATAGTGGTCGGGCCGGAAAGGCGGGGAACCCCGCCGCAACGAAGAGAACGGGACCGGTGCCGCGGGCGGCCGGAGCCGGGGGTGAGGAGAGCGACGACGATGGCCGAGGCCCACGCCAAGAACCACGACTACCACATCATCAATCCGAGCCCGTGGCCCCTGATCGGCGCGTTCTCCGGCTTCCTGATGGCCTTCGGCGCGGTCTTCTGGATGAAGAGCCTGACGCTCGGCAACCTCGCCGTCGGCCCCTACATCTTCGGCGCCGGCACCCTCGGCGTGCTCTACACCATGCTGTCCTGGTGGAAGGACGTCGCCCACGAGGCCAATAGCGGCGACCACACCCGCGTCGTGCAGCTGCACCACCGCTACGGCATGATCATGTTCATCGCCTCCGAGGTGATGTTCTTCGTGGCCTGGTTCTGGGCCTATTTCGAGGCGGCTCTCTACACCGCCGACCCGATCCAGGCGACCCGCGTCGAGTTCACCGGCGGCGTCTGGCCGCCCAAGGGTATCGAGGCCTTCGACCCCTGGCACCTGCCGCTGCTCAACACGCTGATCCTGCTCACCTCCGGCACCACCGTGACCTGGGCCCACCACGCCCTGCTGCACGGCGACCGCAAGGGCCTCAAATACGGCCTGTGGCTGACGATCATCCTCGGCGTGCTGTTCACCGCCTGCCAGGCCTACGAGTACAGCCACGCCCATTTCGGCTTCTCGGGCAGCATCTACTCGTCGACCTTCTTCATGGCGACAGGCTTCCACGGCGCCCACGTCATCATCGGCACGATCTTCCTCGCCGTCTGCCTGCTGCGCGCCTACAAGGGCGACTTCACGCCCAAGCAGCACCTCGGCTTCGAGTTCGCCGCCTGGTACTGGCACTTCGTCGACGTGGTCTGGCTGTTCCTGTTCGCCGCCATCTACGTCTGGGGCTCGGGCGTCGGCCACGCCGCCCACGGCTGAGCGCAGCCTGATCCCAGGGACGACGGAAGGGGCGGCGCGAGCCGCCCTTTTTCATGCGCGGGGCGCCGTTGCGCCCTGCGACGTTCCGCCGGGACCGGGCGGATGCGATATCGGGTCCGCTGGCGGACCGTTTCGTCGTGCCGGGAGGTTCCCGGGATGGGTCGCCTGGTCTTCCGGAGTTCGAACGACGTGACACGCCCCATCGCCAACGAGCCGCCTCCGATCCCGACGGGCCTGCGCGGGCGCTGCCCCCGTTGCGGCGAGGGGCACATGTTCAAGGGCTATCTCAGCTTCCGCCCCACCTGCGAGGTCTGCGGGCAGGATTTCTCCGCCTTCGATTCCGCGGACGGGCCGGCCTTCTTCGTGATGTCGATCGTCGGCGCGGTCGTGGTCGCCACCGCCCTCTGGCTGGAGATCACCTACGAGCCGCCGATGTGGCTGCATGCGGCGGTGGCGGGCACGCTCTCGATTGGCCTCAGCCTGCTCCTGGTGCGGCCGCTGAAGGGCCTGCTGGCGGCTCTCCAGTTCCACAACAAGGCCGCCGAGGGGCGCTTCCGCTAGAGCCCTCTCGCCGGCGTGGACACCGGTTCGGCGTGCGCGCGCGCGTCACGACAGCGGCTCTTGAACGCCTCGGGTCGGCGCCAGGGCTGCCGCCCTTGCGCGGCGCCCTGGCAGTCTCTTGCCGGTCATGGACCGGCAGGCGAGGGAACGCGTCGCCGGATGCGCCATTTTATCCCGGTCAGGATGAGGAATATTTCGTCATTCTCCCCGGCCCAGCTCCGGCGGCGGTTGCGCCTGGGGAGGTTTCGCGCCAGTTTCTAAGAAAAGTTTCCAGAGGATGCGGCGGAATGTTCCGGCAGATGGCGTGCCGTTTCCCGTCCGCTATCATGCGTGATCGGTGTTGCGGCCGGTTGCGCGCCGCCGAGCTTTGCACCGCCGCGCGGCCCGCCACGGATGGGCACGCGGCCGGAGCCTCGGGTCGTCGAAGGGCGGGGTTTGGACAGTGAACGCTCCGAAGGAATCGGCAGAGACGCTGAGAGACCCTCTGCTGCTCGACAACCAGCTCTGCTACGCCCTCTACGCCGCCGCCCATCGGATGACGAAGTCGTACCGTCCGATGCTGGAGCGGATGGGTCTGACCTATCCGCAATATCTCGTGCTGCTGGTGCTCTGGGAGAGCGACGGCATCACCGTCTCCGATATCGGGCGCCGGCTGCGGCTCGATTCCGGCACGCTCACCCCCGTGCTGAAGCGCCTGGAGGGCTCCGGCCTGCTGCTGCGCAGCCGCCGGCAGTCCGACGAGCGCGAGGTCGAGATCGCGCTCACTCCGAAGGGGCGCGACCTGCGCTCCGAGGCCCTCGCCGTCCGCCAGGCGGTCATGTGCCAGCTGCATCTCACGGAGCCGGAGATCCAGGCCATGCGCGCCGATCTCAACGCCCTCATCGACAGCCTGAGCATGGCGGGGTGACCGGGCGGCCTTGGCAAGCCGCGCCAATGTTGATTTGCCGGTTAAGGATCTCTTGAGGAAGAGGCTCGACCTCGGCTAGTGGTGCGTCGCGGTGGGGATGTCTCGCATCGCGCCGTCCGGCTGATCTCCCGCTTCGCCCCGCCGATGATTCATCGCAAAGTTGCAGAGGCCTGCCTCCTCTCGGTGCCGGGCTCATCCTCCCTCGTCCGGGCGCACCCTCTTGTGTCCGGAAGCGAACCGTTGCGTCATCGGCTCGTTGACCTGCGATGACGGCAGGGTTGATCTCGATCGAGCGAGAGGCCCGGCGGCAGGTGGGGGCGCTGCCCTATCGCCGCACGGCTGAAGGCGGCCTCGAAATTCTCCTCGTGACCTCTCGGGAGAGCCGGCGCTGGGTCATCCCCAAGGGCTGGCCGATGAAGGGCCGCAAGCCCTACGAGGCCGCCGCACAGGAGGCCTACGAGGAGGCGGGACTCCTCGGGCATATCGGCAAGCGCGCCCTCGGCTACTACTTCTACGAGAAGCGGCTCAAGAACCGGGATTCGGTGCTCTGCCAGGTCCGAGTCTATCCCCTCGAGGTGCGCCGGCAACTCAAGAAATGGCCCGAGCAGGACCAGCGCGACGGCCGCTGGTTCTCCCCGTCGGAGGCCGCCGAGGCCGTGGTCGAGGCGGGGCTCGCGGGCATCATCCGCGCCGCCTGCAAGCGCGATTCCGGCATGCTGGCCTGAGAGCTCAGCCTGTCTCTTCGGTCGTGGCGGGAGGCGCGAAGGCCGCCCTCCGGATCGCGGCCAGGGTGATGAGCCGGGGCGTGCCCGGTGGCCCGGAGAGGGGCAGGCGATCGCGCCCCGTGGCCAGCATCCGCGAGAGCGCGTCCCGCAGGGAGGCTTCGGGCCTGGTCTCCGGCCCGCCTTCGGCCGAGCCCGGCTCGGCCCAGTCGCCGCAGGGCAGCAGGGCGAGGCGGCGCAGGGCCCGGTCCTGCCCGAGGAAGTCCGCCACGAAGCCGCCCGCCGGGGCGGCGAGCAGATCCGCGGGGGGCGCGGCCTGGACGAGGCGCCCCTCGCGCATCAGCGCGATCCGGTCGCCCATCAGCATGGCCTCGCCGATGTCGTGGGTGACGATCAGCACCGTCTTGTGCAGCCGCGCCAGGATCGCGCCGATCTCGGCCTGGAGCCGGCCGCGGGCGACGGGGTCCACGGCCCCGAAGGGCTCGTCCATCAGCAAGATCGGCGGGTCCGCGGCGAGCGCCCGGGCCACGCCCACCCGTTGGCGCTGGCCGCCCGAGAGGGCCTCGGGCCGGCGGTCGCGATAGGTCGCGGGATCGAGCCCGACGAGGTCGAGCATGGCGTCGACCCGTGCCTCGATCCGGCGCCGTGGCCAGCCGAGCAGCTTGGGCACGGTGGCGACGTTCTGCGCGACGCTCCGGTGCGGGAACAGGCCGATGCCCTGCAGCACGTAGCCGATGCCCCGGCGCAGGATGACGGGATCGAGGCCGGCGACGTCCCGGCCCCCGACGAGCACCCGGCCGGCATCCGGCTCGACGAGCCGGTTGACCAGGCGCAGCGTCGTCGATTTGCCGCAGCCGGACGGCCCGATCAGCACGCAGGTGCTGCCCTCGGGGACGACGAGGTCGAGGGCGGCGACGGCGGCGTGCGCGGCGCCGGGAAACCGCTTCGAGGCGCCCTCGAACCGGATCACGGCGCGGTGCCGCCGGCCGCCCGCGGCGACTCCCTCAGCAGCCCTTGCAGATCGAGCCCATGGTGCGCTGCATGCGCTGGTCCCAGGCCTTGTTGCGCGTCTCGGCCGCCTTCTGCGCCTTCAGCATCGCCGCCTCGCTCTCCGGCTTCAGGGCGCCGGTCCGGGGGCTCGCCGGGGGCATCACCCGGCCGGTCGAGGAGACGTTGCGCCCGGAGGGCGGGCTCGCGGGCACGGTCTCCGCCAGCGCGGGGGAGGCGGCGAGCAGCGCGGCCGCGGCGAGGAGGGCGATCCGGTCAATCATCGGCCAGTCCGAGCTGTCGTGAGGGGAAGAGCGCGGGCGTCTGCAACCACGCGAGAGCGGCATGCCCCGGGCAGGGACTCAGGGCATGACGTCTCCGGGCATGAGGTGACATCGCGCCCGGCGCCGCGCAAGATCGGTCGCCGGTCCGATCGCTCCCTCGGCACCGGCAGGAGGAGCCGCATGACCGATTCCGCCGCCCCTCCGCCGGGCCGACGCGTGGCCCTGGAGCATGCCCTGGCCCGACTCGCCCCCCGCCTGCCGGATTTCGAGCGCGAGGCGATCCTCGACCGGGCGCTGGCGAGCCCCGGCCTGCGCCGGGCGGTCCCGGAGACGGCGGCCTGGCTCGCCCTCGTGGCCTTCGCCCGCCACGTCTTCACCGAGTACGACGCTCTGCTCGACGAGGGCTACGACCGCGACAGCGCCCGTCATTTCGTCCTCGACGACCTCAACGACGCGCTGGCGGAATGGGGCGTGCGCCGCCGCCTCAGCGAGGAGCCGGAGGCGAGCGAGGCCGAAGCGGAGGCCTGACTACCCTTCGAGGGACAGCCGCACCCCGTGATGCGCCCGGCCGCCCGGGGGCAGCAGGCGCTGGGAATCGCGCTCCGCCAGCTCGCCCGAGAAATCCGACCAGTCGGCATGGCCGGTCCAGCATTCGAGGGAGAGGAAGGGCGCGGTCGGCTTGGTCCAGAGGGCGAGATGGGGAAAGTCCTCCACCGCCATGGCGATGGCCCGGCCGCCTGGCCCGACGAAGCGCAGGGTGCGGCTCGCGGCGTTGCGGAACACCAGCGCCTCGATGAAGACCGCCGGATCGAGGGGCAGGATCGCGCCGTCGAGGGGCGCCGGCCGCTCGCGGCGCAGGAGCAGGCCGCCGGGCCCCACCTCCGGCACGAAGGGCCGCTCCGGTGCCTCGAAGGCGACGTGGTAGCCGCCGCCGGCCCGGCGCTCGCCCCCGGCGAAGGGCCAGGGGAAGGCGGGGTGGAAGCCCAGGGCGTAGGGCAGCGGCTCCGCGCCGGGATTGGCGACGGCGATCGCGAAATCCAGCCCGCCGGGCCGGATCCGCGCCGCGATGTCGAGCTGGAAGGCGAAGGGGAAATGCGCCCGCGTGGCGGCATCGTCGGTCAGGCGCAGGCGCACCCGGTCCTCCGCCTGCTCGACGACGGAGAAGGCGGCGTCCCGGGCGAAGCCGTGCTGGGGCATCGGATAGGTCTGGCCCCCGACGCGGATCGCCGCGTCGGCCGAGGCGCCGACCACGGGAAACAGCCAGGGGGCGTGGCGATTCCAATGGGCGGGGTCGCCGTGCCAGAGATACTCCTGGCCCCCGACCTGCCAGGAGACGGGCTCCGCGCCCCGCAGGGCGATCCGCGCCGTGCCGCCGTCGCCCGCCCGGATCTCGACCGTTTCGCCCATCGCCTGCCCCGCTGGTTCCCCCGGAGGAATAGCGGGCCGGGGCGCCCCAGGCCAGCCGCCGGTTCAGGCGCGGCGCGTCTCTGCCAAGGGGGCAAGCTCGGGGGCGACGGCCTCCAGGGGGCCGGAGGCGACGAGGCGCCCGGCATCGAGGACATGCACCACGTCGACATGGCGCAGCGAGGTCAGCCGGTGCGCGACCATGATCAGGGTGCGGGTGCCCGAAAGCGCCTGGAGCGCCGCGATCACGGCGGCCTCCGTCTCCCCGTCGAGGGCGCTCGTGGCCTCGTCGAACACGATCACGTCCGGGTCGTGGTAGAGGGCGCGGGCGATGCCGATGCGCTGGCGCTGGCCGCCGCTGAGCCGCGCGCCGCGCTCGCCCACGCCGGTGGCGTAGCCCTGCGGCAGGGTGGCGATGACGTCGTGGATGCCGGCGAGCCGCGCCGCCCGCTCCAGAGCCGCCGGGTCGCGCTCCTCCGCCGGCACGCCGAGGGCGATGTTCTCGGCGATGGTCCCGTCGATCAGGAACACGTCCTGCGGCACGTAGCCGATCCGGTTCTGCCAGGCCGGCAGGCTGTCGGCGTCGAGCACGCGCCCGTCGACGAGGAGACGGCCCCGCGTCGGGGCGACGATGCCGAGGAGCAGCCCGATCAGCGTCGACTTGCCCGAGCCGGTGCGGCCGACGAGGCCGATGGCGCCGTGGGCGGGGATGGTCAGGTCTAGCTCCATCAGGGTCGGCCGGCCCGGCTCGTAGTCGAAGCCGACGCCCTCGAAGCGGATCTCCCGGGCGAAGGGCAGCCGTTCGGCGGTGCGCGGCCGGGGCTCGCGCTCGCCCTGCAGCGCCTCCACGATCACCCGCACCCCCGGCAGGTGGAAGCGCAGCTGCGCGATCGACACGAAGATGTTCTGGAAGGCCGGCAGCATCCGATAGCCGGCAAAGGCGAACAGGCCGAGGAGCGGCAGCAGCCCGGCGGTGTCGAGCCCCTGATGCAGGGCGAACAGCACCACGACGATGACGCCGCCGAAGGCCAGGGACTCGATCACGAAGCGCGGCATCTGCCCGGTGAGCAGGCTCTCCGCCACCGCCCGGGCATAGGCGCGGGCCGGCGGGTCGAAGGCCGCCGCGAAGCGGGCCTCGCGGCCGTAGAGCTTGAGCTCCGTCAGGGCGCCGAAGGTCTCCTGCACCACCCGGTAGCGCCGCTCGTTGCCCGAGACCGCCCGGGCGCCGAGCTTGGCGAGCCGGGCCCGCATCACGAGGTAGATCAGCACGTAGAGGCCGCCGAAGCCGCCGCCGAGGATCAGGGCGAGCTTGGGCTGGTAGACGATCAGGAACAGCACCACCGCGAGCGCCGAGGCGCCCCGGGAGACCAGCACCATGGTCGGCGTCAGCACGCCGACGACCATGCGGTCGGTCTCGCTCAGCACGTTCTTGGCGAGCTCGGCGCTGTTGGCCCGGGCGAAGAACAGCCGCTCCCGGTCGACGTAGCGGGCGAGCAGGCGCCGGGCGAAGCCGTAGCCGGTCAGGTGCGAGAACAGGAGCTGCGCGAAGGTCAGCCCCGCATTGATCAGGCTGGTGGCCAGGATCGCGAGGAGCGCCGCGAGCCCGGTGGCGAGCAGGAAGCTGCGGTCGTCGGTAAGCCCGAGCCCGTCGCGGATCGCCGTGAGATAGGGGATGCGGCCGGCGGCCGCCGGGTCCCCGACCAGGGTCAGGAACGGCACCACCGAGGCGACGCCCACCACCTCGAACAGGGCGGCGACGGCGAGCCCGAGCAGGATGAGGGCGAGCTGCCGGCGCTCGTGCGGCCGCATGGCCCGCACGAGATCGAGAAGGGTCCTCATGCGGGCATCGATGCCGGACGGCATCCCGGCGGAGAAGGGGCGGAAAGACCAGACACCGTGAGGCCCGTCGGCTGAGGCGGATCCCGCCGGAGCGTGGACCGGCTCGGCAGGGCGGCGGAGGATGATGGCGGACCGGGACCCGGGCCGGCGCACCCTGCTCGTGAAGGCGCCGTTCTAGGCGCCCCGGCGGGGCGATGTCCATGCCGCCCGGCGGGCGCCCGCTCCTATCCCCGCTTGCGGCCGCCGCCGCCCTTGTAGCGCGGCTTCTGGCCGCCGAGCCCCTGGGTCGAGCGTGCCTTGGGCCGCTCCTGCCAGGTCGGGGAGGGCAGGGCGCCCCCCACCGGCAATTCGCGGTCCGTGCCCGGCCCCATATTGTCGAGGGTCGGCTTGGCGATGCGGGAGCGGCCCTTCTCGCCGTAGCGGCCCGCCTCGCGCTCGATGGCGCCCTGATGGGCCATGGGATCGTCGGCGACCAGCAGCTCGGTCGCCTGCAGCCGCTTGAGCTCGTCGCGCAGGCGCGCGGCCTCCTCGAAGTCGAGATCGGCGGCGGCCGCCCGCATGCGCTTCTCGAGATCGGCCATGACCGCCTTGAGATTGTGCCCGACGGTGATCGCGTCCTTGGCCAGTCCCGTATCGACGCGGACGTGATCGCGCTCGTAGACGCTCTCCAAGATGTCGGCGATGCCGCGCTTGACCGATTGCGGCGTGATGCCGTGCTCGGCGTTGTAGGCGAGCTGCTTCTGGCGGCGCCGCTCGGTCTCCGCCATCGCCCGCTCCATCGAGCCGGTGATGCTGTCCGCGTAGAGGATGCAGCGGGCCTCCGCGTTGCGGGCCGCGCGGCCGATGGTCTGGATCAGCGAGGTCTCCGAGCGCAGGAAGCCCTCCTTGTCGGCGTCGAGGATCGCGACAAGAGCGCATTCCGGGATGTCGAGGCCCTCGCGCAGCAGGTTGATGCCGATCAGCACGTCGAAGGCGCCGAGGCGCAGGTCGCGGATGATCTCGATGCGCTCCAGGGTGTCGATGTCCGAGTGCATGTAGCGCACCCGCACGGAGTTCTCGTGCAGGTACTCGGTCAGGTCCTCGGCCATGCGCTTGGTCAGGGTGGTGACCAGGGTCCGGTAGCCGGCCTGGGCCACCGCGCGGACCTCTCCCAGCAGGTCGTCCACCTGGGAGCGGGCCGGGCGGATCTCGATCACCGGATCGACCAGCCCGGTCGGGCGGATCACCTGCTCGGCGAAGACGCCCTCGGTGCGCTCCATCTCCCACTTGCCCGGCGTGGCCGAGACGTGGACCGACTGGGGCCGCATCGCGTCCCATTCCTCGAAGCGGAGCGGCCGGTTGTCGAGGCAGGAGGGCAGGCGGAAGCCGTATTCGGCCAGCGTCGCCTTGCGGCGGAAGTCGCCCCGATACATGCCGCCGATCTGCGGCACGGTGACGTGGCTCTCGTCTGTGAAGACGAGGGCGTTGTCCGGCAGGTACTCGAACAGGGTCGGCGGCGGCTCGCCGGGCTTCCGCCCGGTGAGATAGCGCGAGTAGTTCTCGATGCCGTTGCAGGCGCCGGTGGCCTCGATCATCTCGATGTCGAAGGTGCAGCGCTGCTCCAGCCGCTGCGCCTCGATCAGGCGGCCCATCTTGGTCAGCTCGGCGACGCGCAGCCGCAGCTCCTCCTTGATGCCCTTGATCGCCTGCTGCAGCGTCGGGCGCGGCGTGACGTAGTGCGAGTTGGCGTAGACCTTCACGAACTTCAGCTCGTTGATCTTCTTGCCGGTCAGCGGATCGAACTCGACGATGGATTCGACCTCGTCGCCGAACAGGCCGATGCGCCAGCCGCGATCCTCCAAGTGGGCCGGCCACAGCTCGATCACGTCGCCGCGCACCCGGAAGGTGCCGCGGGCGAAGTCGGACTGGATCCGCTTGTACTGGAGCGCCACGAGGTCGGCGATGAGCTGGCGCTGCTCGATGCGCTCGCCCAGCGACACGGTGAAGGACATCGCCGTGTAGGTCTCGACCGAGCCGATACCGTAGATGCAGGACACCGAGGCCACGATGATCACGTCGTCCCGCTCCAGCAGAGCGCGGGTGGCGGCGTGGCGCATGCGGTCGATCTGCTCGTTGATCGAGCTTTCCTTCTCGATGAACGTATCGGAGCGCGGGACATAAGCCTCGGGCTGGTAATAGTCGTAGTAGGAGACGAAGTATTCGACCGCGTTGTCCGGGAAAAAGCTCTTGAACTCGCCGTAGAGCTGCGCGGCCAGCGTCTTGTTCGGCGCCAGGATCAGGGCCGGGCGCTGGGTCTCCTCGATCACCTTGGCCATGGTGAAGGTCTTGCCCGAGCCGGTGACGCCGAGCAGCACCTGGTCGCGCTCCTGCTGCCTCACGCCGGCCACCAGGTCGGCGATGGCGGTGGGCTGGTCGCCGGCGGGAGTGAACTCGGATTTCAGCGTGAACTTCACGCCGCCTTCCGATTTCTGCGGCCGCTCGGGCCGGTGCGGCACCCAGGCCTGGCCGTTCTTGAAGAGCGGGTTGCCCTCGGTGAGCAGCTTCTCCAGCGCCTCCACCGTGGCCGAGACGCCCTCGGTGGCGAGCGACGGCGCGTCCTCGTCGGGCGCGGGCGCCGTCTCCGGGGCCGGGCCGTCGTCGGGAGGCGTCAGGCCGAGGGCCTGGGCCAGATGCGGGTCGATCTCGGCGGCGTCGTCGCGCAGGGTGAATCCCGCCTGCGGCGCCTCGGCGAAGCCCTCCGCCCGCCCGGACGCGGCGGCCTTCCGGCCCCGCCCCTTGCCCGCGGCGGGTGCAGGCTCGGCCACCTTCAAGCGCTCGCGGTTCAGCGCCGGGTTGAGCAGGGCCGCGAGATGCTCGTCGAGCGGCTTCAACTCGGGCTTGTCGGCCTTGGCCGCGGCGGAACGCGCCTTGGGGCTCGGCTTGGCGCTGGGCTTCTTCGGAGTCGGCATGGGCTGAATATGGGCTCGACCGGAGGGATGAGGAAGACGGGTCAAACCGTTTCAGTCCCCGTCTTGCCGGAGACTTCCGCCGGAACTACCGTTCCCTTGTTCAGGACATGCGCGTTGGCGAGGGAAGGGCCGTCATGAAAACGGTCAGCCTCAGGAGGCCGAGGCGGATCTGCCGCGCCTCGTCGAGCAGGCCGCCCGCGGCGAGCCCTTCGTGATCACGAAGGGCGGCCGGCCGCTGGTGCGCGTCGTGCCCGAGACGGCCGACGCTCCGCGGACGCGGCGCATCGGCTTCCTCGCGGGGAAGATCTCCGTGCCCGATGATTTCGATACGATGTATCAGGAAAAGATCATCCGGCTGTTCGAGGGTGAGCCCGACGCGCCGCGCTGACCGGTCGCCGGCGGCGCGGGGCGTTGCCTCACGCCGGCAGGGCGAGGTCCCGGTCCCAATGGGGCTCGCCTTCGAAGCGGCGCGCCAGGAAGGCGAGGAAGGCGCGGGTCTTGGCCGGGCGCCGGCCCGGCGGCATCAGCGCGGAGATCGGGAGGACGGGGGTGGGCGCGCCGAGATCGAGGGCGACGAGCTGTCCCGCCCGCAGGGCGTCCCCCACCAGGAAGGTCGGCTGGTAGACGAGGCCCTGGCCAGCGATCGCCGCCGCCACCAGGGCCGCGCCGTTGGGCGCGCGCAGGTTGCCCGAGACCGCGTAGGTCCGATCGCCGAAGCGCCAGCCGCCCGCATCGGCGAGGGTGTAGCTGAGGCAATTGTGCTCCTTCAGCGCCTCGGGCCGGTGCGGCGTGCCGTGCCGGGCGAGGTAGTCGGGGGCGGCGCAGACCGCGATGCGGCAGGGCGCCAGGGTGCGGGCGATCAGGCTCGAATCGCCGAGCGCCCCGATCCGCACGGCGAGGTCCCAGCCCTCCTCGATCAGGTCGACCCGCCGGTCGTTCAGGCCCAGCTCCACGCTCACCGCCGGATGCGCGGCGGCGAAGGCGGCGAGCGCCGGGGCGATCTCCCGCACGCCGAAGGAGAGGGGCACGTTGAGCCGCAGCGTCCCGCGGGCCTCCACCGCCTCCGCGCCGGCCACCGCCTCGGCTTCGGCGATCTCGGCGAGGATGCGCTCGCAGGCCTCCCCGTAGGCCCGGCCCGCCTCCGTCAGGGTCAGGCGGCGGGTCGAGCGGTGCAGCAGCCGCGTGCCGAGCCGCGCCTCCAGGGCCGCGACATGCTTGGTCACCCCGGTCTGCGACAGGCCGAGCGCCCGGCCGGCGGCGGAGAAGCTGCCCAGGGCCGCTACCCGCGCGAACACTTGCATCCCGGTCACGCGGTCGAGCACGGCGTCATTTCACTCCAGTAGAGTGAGATGAATGGAGAAATCGGCGGATTATCGCAAGCGCCGGCATGGGGCACGATCTCTCCATCGCAAACGGACCTGTTCGACCATGACCACCGCCCTCGCCACCACCACCGACACCCGCACCGCCCCCTATGCCGCGCTCCTGCTGCGGCTGACCCTGGGCGGGCTGTTCCTGGCCCATGCCGGGCTGAAGCTGTTCGTGTTCACCCCCGCCGGCACGGCGGCCTTCTTCGGCTCCCTCGGCCTGCCGCCGGCCCTCGGCTACGCGGTGATCGCCGCGGAGGCGGCCGGCGGCCTCGCCCTCATCCTCGGCCTCTATGCCCGCTGGGTGGCGCTCGCGCTGATCCCGATCCTCGTCGGCGCCATCGTCACCGTGCACGGCGCCAACGGCTTCTTCGCCCAGAACCCGGGCGGCGGCTGGGAATTCGCCGGCTTCTGGGCGGTGATGCTCCTGGTCCAGGCCGGGCTCGGCAGCGGCCCCTACGCCCTGCGCCGCGGCTGAAGGGGGTGGCGATGAGCGCGCCCATCCATCCGGAGACCCGCATCGGCCACGTCCATCTCAAGGTGGCCGATCTGGAGCGGGCACTCGGCTTCTATTGCGGCGTGCTCGGCTTCACGCTGATGCAGCGCTACGGCAGCCAGGCGGCCTTCGTCTCGGCCGGCGGCTACCACCACCATATCGGCCTCAACACCTGGGAGAGCGCCGACGGTCCCCCGCCGGCCCCGGGCACCACCGGCCTCTACCACGTCGCCATCCTCTACCCGAGCCGGGCTGCCCTCGCCGACGCCCTCCGCCGCCTCGACGCCGCCGGCATTCCCCTCGACGGGGCGAGCGACCACGGCGTCTCCGAGGCGCTCTACCTGCGCGACCCCGACGGCAACGGCGTGGAACTCTACCGCGACCGCCCGGAGCCCGAATGGCCGCGGGACGAAGCCGGTCACCTCGCCATGGTCACCCGCCGCCTGGATCTCGCCGGACTGCGCGCCGAACCTTGAGGGCCATGCCTGCTCAAAGCGCGCGAAAGGGCGTCATCGCCGCGACCGCTCGGGCGAAAACCGCCGCGCCGGAGTCTCCATCGGCTGGACAGGGAGGGGCGGGGGCGCCAGATGCCGGCTGCCGCAAGCAGTGAGATCCCGATGGCCGAAGACCGCCCCGCCGCCCCGCCCGCCCTCGACGACGAGACCCTCGCCTTTGCCGGGCGCGTCTTCCAATATGCCCGGATGGGGCATGCCGCGGAGCTCGCCGAGCTGTTCGGGCAGGGGCTGCCGGCCAATATCCGCAACGACAAGGGCGACAGCCTGCTGATGCTCGCCGCCTATAACGGCCAGGAGGAGACCGTGAAGGTGATCCTCGAGGCCGGTGGCGATCCGGAGCTCGCCAATGACCGCGGCCAGACCCCGCTCGCCGGCGCCGCCTTCAAGAACGAGCTGGGCATCGCCCGGCTGCTGCTGGAGCACGGCGCCCAGGTCGACGGCACCGGGGGCGGCAGCCGCACCGCCCTGATGACCGCGGCGATGTTCGACCGCACGGAGATGGTGGCCCTGCTCCTCGATCACGGCGCCGACCCGGACGTTCGCGACGGCGCCGGGCAGGATGCCGCGGCGCTCGCCCAGTCCATGGGCGCCACGCAGACCCCGGCCCAGCTCGCCGCGGCCAAGCGCTAGGATCCGGCCGCCGGGCACAACTTCGGCGCGCAAGGCCCTCGACCGGCAAAGTGAATACGGAATAATCTCCGCCCAAAGAACGTGGGAGGAGGGTTTCGTGAAGAGGGTGTTCCGGATGGTCGGCGCCGCGCTCGCCGGCGGCTGGCTCTGCGGCGCGGTCGCGGCCGCGCCCGCCGCCTATCCCAACCAGAAGGAGGGCGACCTCGTCGTGAAGGATTTCCGCTTCGCGGGCGGCGGCAGCCTGCCCGAGGCGAAGCTGCACTACACGACGCTGGGCACGCCCCACCGGGACGAGACGGGCGAGATCGACAACGCGGTCCTCGCCCTGCACGGCACCACCGGCACCGGCAAGGCCTTCCTGGTCCCGACCCTGGGGCCGGAGCTGTTCGGCCCCGGTGCCCCCCTCGATGCGGAGAAGTACTTCGTGATCCTGCCGGACGGCATCGGCCGCGGCGGCTCCTCCAAGCCCTCGGACGGCCTGCGCGCCCGCTTCCCCCGCTACGGTTATGCCGACGTGGTCGAGGGCCAGTACCGGGTCGTCACCGAGGGGCTCGGCATCAAGCATCTGCGCCTCGTGCTCGGCACCTCCATGGGCGGCATGCAGGCCTGGATGTGGGCCGAGCGCTATCCCGGCATGATGGACCTGGTGATGCCGGTGGCGAGCCAGCCGATCCCGGTGAGCGGCCGCAACGCCCTGTGGCGGCGGCTGCTGATCGAGGGCATCCGCACCGATCCCGAATGGAAGGGCGGCGACTACGAGAAGCAGCCCTCCCGCTTCGGGAAGATCCTGCCGATCTTCAACATCATGACCGAGAGCGTGCTCGGCCTGCAGAAGGACGCGCCGACCAATGCCGGCGCCCAGGCGCTCTACGACAAGCTCGCCGCCGCCTACGAGAACAAGGCCGACGCCAACGACTGGCTGTACTGGTTCGATTCCTCCTTCGACTACGACCCCTATCCGCAGCTCGACCGGATCACGGCCAGGGTGCTCGCCGTGAACTTCGCCGACGACGAGCTGAACCCGCCCCAGCTCGACGTGATGAACGGCGCCATCGCCAAGGTGAAGGAGGCCCGCTTCGTGCTGGTGCCGACCGCGCCGGACACCCATGGCCACCAGTCCCTGCGCTACGCCAATCTCTGGAAGGGCTACCTCGCCGAGTTCCTGGCGAGCCCGAAGGCCGCCACGGACAAGCCGAACGCGGCCGAGGGCCCCGGCGGCGCGCCGGCCCGCTGAGGCCGGCGTTCAGCCCCGCGGATGGGGCGGGGCGTCCGGCAGGTGGATGCGCCAGGGCTGCTCGAAAGGGTGCTCGTCGAGATTGGCTCCCGGGCCGCCCCGGTCGACCACCAGGAAGTCCTGCGCGGCTCCGAACGGGGTCAGCACCCCGTGCCACGTGCCCCGATGGTAGCTGACGCCCTGGCCCGGCGCGGTGACGAAGGCCTGCGGCCGGCCGGGCCGGTCTCCCTCGTCCGGGCAGACCACGACGAGGAACGGCGCGCCGTTCAGGGGCATGAAGGCCTGGCTGCCGAGGGGATGGCGTTCGACGAGGCGCAGAGTCAGGGGCATCGCGTAGGGCTGCGCGGCGACGAAGCCGATCACGACGCGGCCGTCCGTGTCCGCCACGCAGGCTTCCGCGAGCGCCGGAAAGCGTAGCGCCCGGCCGCTGTTCATCGGGCGCGCCGCCTCCGCCCGCTTGTCGAGGACGTCGCCGAAGGGGGCGAAGGCCTCCCGCGTGAGGGGACGCGCGATCAGGATCCGCTCGCTCACGGGGCTGCTCCATGCCAGGGGACGGCCCGCGCGGGATCCGTCCCGGTTCAGAGATCCGACGAGCGCCGCGACAGCTCGGCGCGCAGATGGCGCGCCGCCTCGATCAGGCCCGCATCGCGCCGCCGGCGCGGGCGCGGCTGGTCCAGGGTGACGTCGGCGGCGATGCGGCCGGGGCTGCCGGCCAGCACTACCACACGGTCGGCGAGATAGACCGCCTCGTCGATGTCGTGGGTCACGAACAGCACGGTCTTGCCGGTCTGCGCCTTGATCCGCTGCAACTCGTCCTGCAGCCCCTCGCGGGTGAAGCTGTCGAGGGCCGAGAAGGGCTCGTCCATCAGGAGCACGTCCGGATCGACGGCGAGGGCCCGGGCGATGGCGACGCGCTGGCGCTGGCCGCCGGAGAGCTGGTGCGGCCAGCGCTGGGCGAGGTCGGCGAGGCCGACGAGCTTCAGCATCGCCTCGGCCCTGGCGTAGCGCTCCGCCTTCGACAGGCCGCTGTTCTCCAGGCCGAAGGCGACGTTGGCGATCACCCGCCGCCAGGGCAGCATCCGCGCATCCTGGAAGACCAGGGCCATGGGCGTGCGGACCTTGGGATCCGCGTCGATCGTCACGCCGCCCCCGCTCGGCTTGGCGAGCCCGATCAGCACCCGCAGCAGGGTCGACTTGCCCACCCCGGATTCGCCGACGATCACTAGGAACTGGCCCCGCGGGATCGCGAGGTCGAGCTCCGACAGGATCACGTTGCGCCGGCCGTCGCGCGCGTAGGCGAGGCTGAGGCCGCGGATGTCGATGATCGGCCGGCTCACGCGCGCCACCGCAGCAGGAAGTTCTGGAGGGCGACGAAGCCGGTGTCGAACAGGCCGTAGAGGGCGGCCATGGTCAGCATGTAGACCACCACGATGTCGGTGGAGAGGAGCGAGGAGGCCTGCATCATCCGCGCGCCGATGCCCGGCACGCCGAAGATCTCGGCGGCGACCACCGCCATCCAGGCCTGGCCCAGGGCCGTGCGCAGGCCGACCAGGATGCCCGGCGTCGCCGCCGGCAGCAGGATCTTGGTCAGGCGCGCCCAGGCGGAGCGGAAGCCGAAGGCCTCGGCCACCTCGAGCAGGTCGCGGTCGACCCCGCGCACCGCCCCCTGGGTGGCGAAGAACACGATCCAGAACACGCCGATGGCGATGATGAACACCGCGGCCGCCGGCTGCACGCCGAACCAGATGATCGCGAAGGGCACCCAGGCGAGGCCCGGGATCGGCCGCAGCAGCCGCACGATCCAGGCGGTGACGCTCTCGAAGGGGCGGAACATGCCGCTCAGGGTGCCGAGCGCGATGCCCATGCCCGCGCCGAGCCCCAGCCCGACCACGTAGTGGCTCAGGCTCTCGACGACCGCCGTCGGCCAGGCGCCGCCCGCGATCTCCTTGAGGAAGGCGGCGGGCAGGGTCGAGGGCGGCGGCAGGAAGGCCGGGTTGACGAGGTCGAGCCGCGGGGCGGCCTCCCACAGGCCGAGGAAGGCGAGGAGCCCCGCCGCCGCGAGCCCGGTCGAGCGCAGGAAGGTCATGGCGTCGGGGTTACGGCTTGGCGGCCTTCTCGTAGAAGCTCGGCACGAACAGGCCGTCGATCGGCACCTCCTTGTCGAGGGTGCCGATGGTGACCTGGAAGGCCTGCATCTGCTTCGTCGCCTCCAAGATCACCCGCGGGTCGGCGGTGAACTTGGCGGCCGGCGAGGTCAGCGCCTTCTGGATCGTGGCGACGTCGGTGATGCCCTTGCCCAGCGCCGCCTCGACCGAGGGGGCGGCCTTGGCCGGGTCCGTCTTGAGGAGGTCGACCGCCTTTACGAGCGCCTTCACCAGGCCCTCCACGGCGGCCGGGTTCTTGTCGGCGAACTTGCCGTAGACGGCGACCACGGTGCCGGGCTGATCGGGGAACATCTCGCCGCCATTGGCGATCAGCTTGATCGCCGGGTTGCGGCCCTGGACGATGGTGAGCGCCGGCTCGCGGATCGAGGCGCCGTCGACGGCGCCGGCGAGCAGGGCCTGCTGCGTGGCGTCGATGCCCATCGGCACGATCTCGACATCGGCCTTGTCGGCCTTCGCCACCTGCCAGAGCCAGTGCTGCAGGGTGGTGTTGGGCACCGAGCCGGGGGGCTGGGTGGCGAGGCGGGCCGGCTTGCCCTCCTTCGCCCGGTACTGCTTGAACGCCTCCGCCTTGCTCGGCGCGCTCGCGAAATAGGGGGCGAGCTTCGGGCCGGCGACGAAGACCATCTCCTCGACCGCGGTGGCGGCCACCACGCGCACGTCGATGCCCTTGGTGCGGGCGACGGCCAGGGGGGCGATGCCGGCGACGTAGACGTCGATCGTGCCCGAGGCCAGCGCCTGGATCATGTTCGGGCCGGATTCGAAGGTGGTGAAGCTCGGCTCCAGCCCCGCTTCCTTCAGCCAGCCCTCGCCGCGGGCGACGAAAATCGGCGCGGCGCCGATGACGGGGATCACGCCGATGCGCACGGGCACCTGTTGGGCCTGGGCGGGCACGAGGAAGGCCAGGGCCGCCAGCGCGGCGAGCAGGAGACGCATGGGGCAGGGTCCGGTATCGCGGGAACGGCTCCCCTTACGCATGGACGCGCGCAAGATCAAAGCGGCGTGATCGGCGGAACCTCGCCGTCCCCAGTCTCGGCCCCGATCGGCGGGTCAGGAACGCGGACCGGCCCCGCTTCGTTACGCTGGCGCTGCGCGACCCGCGCGGCCCGGACAAGGGATATATGCCATGAGCCTCCTCGGCAGCATCGTCAGCAAGATCCTCCATCCGTTCGGCGGCGGCGAAGCCCAGGCCAAGGAAGGTCCTGCGCCCTCGCAGGCGGAGGCCAAGCCCGGCGCGGGCGGCGACGCGCCCGCCACGCCCACGAGCGGCGGCACGGCCGGCAGCGGCGGCACCGTCGACGTGGCGGAGGTGCTCGACGGCCTCGCCGCCAAGAACCCGCAGAAGCTCGACTGGCGCCACTCGATCGTCGACCTGATGAAGCTGATCGATCTCGATTCGAGCCTCGCCGCCCGCAAGCAGCTCGCCGACGAGCTGCACTACACCGGCGACAAGAACGACTCGGCCACGATGAACATCTGGCTGCACAAGCAGGTCATCAGGAAGCTCGAGGAGAACGGCGGCAAGGTGCCGGCCGACCTGAAGGACTGAGCGCCGCATCCGCCCTCTCCCCTCTGCGGGAGAGGGCTTTTCCCCTACAGCGACCCCACCGTGCGCAGCCGTGCCCGCGGGTGGATCTCCGCCTGGCTCATCACCGCCGTCTCCCGGCGGAAGCGCTCGATGATCGAGCGCACGAAGGGCCGGGCCTGGGCGGAGGTCACGAGCACCGGCATCTCGCCGCGCCGGGCCGCGGCCTCGAAGCGGTCGCGCACGGCGTTCACGAATTCCGACAGGCGCGAGGGCTGCATCGCCAGGTAGCGCTCGTCGCGCTCGCCCACGATCGACTCGATGAAGGCCTGCTCCCAGGCCGGCGACAGGGTGATGATCGGCAGCGTCCCGTCCGGCCCCTGATACTGCGCGCAGATCTGGCGGCCGAGGCGCGCGCGGACATGCTCGACGATGTCGCGCGGGTTCTTCACCTGCCCCGCCACCTCCGCGATGCCCTCGACGATGGTGCCGAGGTCGCGGATCGAGACGCGCTCGGCCAGCAGCAGCTGCAGCACGCGCTGGATGCCCGTGGTCGCGATCTGGCTCGGCACGATCTCCTTGAAGAGATCCATGTGCTCCTTGGGCAGCTCCTTGAGCAGCTTCTGCACCTCGACATGGTTCAGGAGCTCGGAGACATGCGCCTTGATCACCTCGGTGAGGTGGGTCGAGACCACGGTGGCCGCGTCGACCACGGTGTAGCCCTTGAGCTGGGCCTGGTCGCGCAGGCTGGCGTCGATCCAGGTCGCGGGCAGGCCGAAGGTCGGCTCCAGCATGTGCTGGCCGGGCAGCTGCACCTGGCCGCCCATCGGGTCCATGGCCATGAACTGGCCGGGGAAGATCTGGCCGTTGCCCGCCTCGATCTCCTTCACGCGGATCACGTAGCCGTTGGCGTCGATGCCCACATTGTCGAGGATGCGCACGGAGGGCATCACGAAGCCGAGCTCGGCGGCGAGCTGGCGGCGCAGGGCCTTGATCTGGTCGGTGAGCCGGTCGCCGCCCTCGCCGCTGACGAGGGGCAGGAGGGCGTAGCCCATCTCGAGCTTGAGGTCGTCGAGCTTGAGCAGGTCTGTCACCGTCTCCTCGCCGGCCGCGGTCGCGGCGGAGGCGGCGGTGGGGGTGGCCACGGCGTTCTCGGCCGCCGCGCGCTCCCGGTTCACCTTGGCGATCTTCCAGGCGGCGTAGCCCGCCCCGCCGCCGAGCGCCAGGAAGGGCAGCATCGGCATGCCGGGCAGGAGGGCGATGAGCAGCATCACCCCCGCCGACATGCCGAGGGCCTTCGGGTAGTTGGCGATCTGCTTGCCCAGGGCCTTGTCGGCGGCGCCCTTCACGCCGGCCTTGGAGACGAGGATGCCCGCCGCGGTCGAGACGATCAGGGCGGGCACCTGGCTGGCGAGGCCGTCGCCGATGGTGAGCAGGGTGTAGGTCTTGGCGGCCTCGCCGAAGCCGAGGCCCTGCTGGGCCACGCCGATGATGATGCCGCCGATCACGTTGATCGCGGTGATGAGCAGGGCGGCGATGGCGTCCCCGCGCACGAATTTCGAGGCGCCGTCCATGGCGCCGAAGAAGGAGGATTCCTCCTCCAGGGCGGCGCGCCGGGCCTTGGCGACCTTCTCGTCGATGAGCCCCGCCGAGAGGTCGGCGTCGATCGCCATCTGCTTGCCGGGCATGGCGTCGAGGGTGAAGCGGGCCGCCACCTCGGCGATGCGGCCCGAGCCCTTGGTGATGACCACGAAGTTCACGATGATCAGGATCGCGAAGACGATGATCCCGATCACGAAATTGCCGCCCATCACGAAATGCCCGAAGGCTTCGATGACGTGGCCGGCCGCCGCCGTGCCCTCGTGGCCATGGCCGAGGATCAGGCGGGTCGAGGCGAGGTTGAGCGCCAGCCGCAGCATCGTCGCGATGAGCAGCAGCGTCGGAAAGACGGTGAATTCCAGCGGGTTGTCGATGAACAGCCCGGTCATCATGATCAGCACGGACATGATGATCGACACCGCGAGCAGCAGGTCGAGCAGCACCGCCGGCAGCGGGAAGATGAGCACCGTGAGGATGCCCAGCACCGCCGTGGCGAGGAACAGGTCGGAGCGCTTCGCGAGGGCCTGGAGGCTCGCGCGGTCCGGCAGCGCGAGGCCGCCGAGGCCCGGGAATCCGGGCCGGCCGGTGGTCACCGCGCCTGCCGTCTCGCTCATGCTCGTCCGCATCCCGGCCGCGGGAAGGGCGCGGCAACCCGGCAAGAATTGCCGGGCACACGGTTAGCAGAAGGTTAACGCGGTGCGCGCCGCCCCCGCCCGGGAACCAGCCGGAGCCGACCCGCTTGATCGGACAGGGGTCGGAAGGCCCCGAAGGAGGACATCATGGCGGCCAGGACGATCACGGCCCTCTTCGACGATTACGAGGAGGCGGCCCGCGCCATCGACGCGGTCGAGGCGGAGGGAGTGCCGCATGCCGCTATCAGCATCGTGGCGAGCAACCCCGACGACCGGCATTCCGGCCGCGTCCCGCCCCAGCCGCCCGGCCGGCCGACGACCGTGGCGGGGCACGACGCCGCCGACGGCGCCGGGACCGGCGCGGCGGTCGGCACGGTGATCGGCGGCGGGGCGGGGCTGCTCGCCGGCCTCGGCCTCCTCGCCATCCCCGGGATCGGCCCGGTCGTGGCCGCGGGCTGGCTCGTCGCCACGGTGGCGGGGGCCGGATTCGGCGCCGCCACCGGCGGCCTGCTCGGCGCCCTCACCGGCGCGGGTTTGAGCGAGGCGGATGCGGAGGCCTATGCCGAGGGCGTGCGCCGGGGCGGCACCCTGGTGACGGTGCGGGCCGAGGAGGATCTGGCGGACCGGGTCCTGCACATCCTAGAGCGCGGCGGCTCGATCGATCTCGACGAGCGGGCGAGCGACTGGCGGAGCCAGGGCTGGCAGGCGACGGGCGCGCCTTCGGCCAACCCGGTCCCGGCGCCCCCTTCCGCGACGCTCCCCGCCGCGGCTGCCGCCGTCCCTCCGGCGGCGACCCCTGCCGCTCCGCCCGGCTCCAGCACGCATTCCGTCCCGGTCCCGACCCCCGAGGACGACGACGAGGCGGAGCCGTTCTCGAGCGGCGAGCCCCGGCCCTCCACGGACCCGACCCACGCCCCCCATACCCGTCAGGTGCCCGGCGGCATCCGCTAGGGACGCGACGACGCGGCCGCCCCGTGAGGCGGCCGCGGTCTGCCGTGAGCGGATCGGGGGCGGCGCGGCGCCGGCCTCAGGGCTTGGCCTCGAGCACGCTCGCCATCACGGTGCCGTAGTGGCAGGCCGTGGCGAGGAGCACGAAGCCGTGCCAGATCGCGTTCTGGAAGGGCAGGCTGCGCCAGACGTGGAAGACCACGCCGAAGGAATAGAGCAGGCCGCCGATGCCGAGCAGCCAGAGCGCCTGAAGGGACAGGCCGGCGATGATGGAATCGTAGGCGAGCACCCCGCTCCAGCCCAGCATCAGGTAGAGGGCGATGGAGACCCGGTCGAAGCGGCCGGGCATGGTCAGCTTGATGGCGATGCCGATGGCGGCCACCGTCCAGATCAGGGCGAGCAGGCTCCAGGCGACCGGGCCGGACCCGACCAGGGCCACCAGCGGCGTGTAGGTGCCGGCGATCATCAGGTAGATGAAGGCGTGGTCGTAGCGCCGCAGGATCCATTTGCGCGGAGAGACCGGCCACATGTTGTAGGCGGCCGATGCCCCCAGCATCGCCACCAGGGCGGCGGCGTAGATCAGCACCGAGGAGAGTTCGGTCCAGCCGAGATGGGTGAGCGCGGCGGTCACGATCAGGGCGATCGCGCCGGTCAGGCCCAGCGCCACACCGACGAGGTGGATGGCGCCGTCCGCCAGCAATTCGTGCCGGGTATAGTGCCAAGTCAAGGCCAGGGGCCTGCCGTCCTCCGCCAGGGACATTGTCGGCGCCTTTCTCCTCTCTGTTGCCGTGACGATAAGAGGAATCGCCCTAAGTCGTTCCATAGGAAGAGTACGGACTTTCGGGATATCGTTACCGCATCTCTTCGCAGGTACTCCGAAAGAGAAAGGTGGGGCGTCACGCTCGACTGACGTCGGGCGTGGTTTCACATTGCACTGCGCCGTTCATCTTGCGCCGCAAAACACAGCGGCTTCCACTCTACGTTGGGTCCGTGACATGGGTACGACTTGCGACGACGGGCCCGGCGCCGGTTATCGCCCGCGGATTGGCCGCAAGGACCGGGCCAGGACCTGTCTAAGCCCGGCGAGCGGGCCGTCCGTGTCGGGCGCGTCCCGGGCGAGCCGCTCGGCCTTGCGCAGCAGGGCGGCCGCTGTGCCCTTCGGGTCGGGCAGCTCCCAGGCCACGTCGAAGCCCGCCCGCGTCACGTAGCGCGTGTCGGGGGCGTGGTAGTAGCGGGCGCGCGTTCCCGCCACCCGGTCGACCAGGGCGAAGTTCGCGTTGAGCGCGGGCTGCCAGTTGAGCCCGACGACCCGCCGCCCGGGCGCGGCGAAGGCGGTGGTGTGGAAGGCGGATCCCGCCGAGCCCAGCACGACCGGATGGGCCGAGAGCAGGCGGACCTGCTCGGGGAAGCGCAGGGTCTCCGGATGGGCGATCGCGACCCCGCGCCGCGCCAGCTCGGCCTCCAGGGCGTCCTCGTTGACGATCCGGGCGATGCCCGCGCCGAGCCGGGTCTTCGAGAGATAGAGGAAGCGTTCCTGGCGTTCCCCCTCCCAGTAGGGCCGGCCGATGGCGCGGCAGAGGTCGCCGAAGACCGCGTGCACGCTGCTCTGCTCGGTCAGGCTCGGGGCCGGCACCAGAACCTCGGCGAGCCGCAGGGGCGCCCCGGGGCTCTCCAGCTCGTCGAGTTCGTAGCCGAGGCGGCCGAAGATCGCCGCGCCGAAGCCGGCCCAATGGGCGTCCTGGACCGGGCCGGGGCGGTGGCAGAGCAGCGCCGGCCTTTCCCCCTCCCAGCCGATCAGGGGCCAGAGCCGGGGGAGCGTGTTGAGCAGGAAATGCCCGTAATGCCAGGCGATCGGCCCGAGATAGAGGGCGCGGCCCAGCGCCGAGGGCGTGCCTTCGGGCAGGCGCTCCCCGGGGGCGAGGTCGCGCCCGGCATCGCCGATCCGGGTCGGCCCGGAGAACAGGCCCCAGGCCCCCTCGGGCCGGGGCGGCACCAGCAGGGCGTCGCGCACGGGAACGAGCGCCGGGGGCGCCTCGATCCAATCCGCCCGTCCCCAGAGCGTCGTGCAGCGCAGGAGCGGCCGTGCCATACGTCCCGACGCTCCTTCGCGGGTGGGGGAAAGCGGGCCGCCATGCCATGCCCGCGGCGGGGAGGCCAAGCCCTGCGGCAGAAAGGCCGAGCCCTGCGGCAGCAAGGTTAGGCCCCGCGGGGCCCGCGCGCGCGTCCCGGTGCTTCACGGCGCCGGTGCGATGGTGTAGGCGCGGCCCCTTGTTCGCATCGGATCCGCCGGTGCTCCGACCAGACCCGGCCGCGAGGCATTTCCGCATGACCGCCCGCATCGAAGCCGCCTTCGCCCGCTGCCGCGCGGAAGGCCGTGCCGCCCTCGTCACCTACGTGATGGCGGGCGATCCCGATCCGGAGACCTCCCTCGCCGTGCTCAAGGCGCTGCCGAAGGCCGGCGCCGACATCGTCGAGTTCGGCCTGCCCTTCACCGATCCGATGGCCGACGGCCCGGCGATCCAGGCCGCGGGCCTGCGGGCGCTCGCCGCGGGCCAGGACCTGCGCAAGACGCTGGCCCTCGTCGCCCGCTTCCGCGAGGAGGACCGGGACACGCCGGTCGTGCTGATGGGCTATTACAACCCGATCCACAGCTACGGCGTTCCGGCCTTCCTCGAGGCGGCGCTGGCGGCGGGCATCGACGGGCTGATCGTGGTCGACCTGCCGCCGGAGGAGGACGACGAGCTCTGCCTGCCGGCGCTCGCCAAGGGCCTCGCCTTCATCCGCCTCGCCACGCCGACGACGGATGCGGAGCGCCTGCCCGCCGTGCTCGCGAACACCGCGGGCTTCGTCTACTATGTCTCGATCACCGGCATCACCGGCACGGCGACCCCGGATTTCGGGCGCGTGGCCGAGGCGGTGGGCCGCATCCGTCCGCATACGGACCTGCCGGTCGTGGTCGGCTTCGGGGTGAAGTCGGGGGCGCATGCCGCCGAGATCGCCCGGGGCGCGGACGGCGTCGTGGTCGGTTCGTCCCTGGTCGACGCCCTCCATCGCAGCCTGGACGCCGAGAATCGCGCCCAGGCGGGGAGCGTCGAGGCGGTGGCCGGTCTGGTGCGCGAGCTCGCGGCGGGCGTGCGCGGCGTCGCCAAGGCCTGATCCGCCGCAGGAAAACCGCATCTCCCTGGCATTGGCCGCCGCGTATTCCGATATCGGCCCAATCCGGCAAGGATCTCTTCCATGGTCGAAGCGATGAACTGGATCTCGGAGGTCGTGCGCCCCAAGATCAAGACGCTGTTCAAGCGCGAGACGCCCGAGAATCTGTGGATCAAATGCCCCGATACCGGGCAGATGGTCTTCCACAAGGAAGTCGAGCAGAATCTCTGGGTGATCCCGGGCTCCGAGCATCACCTCAAGATGAGCGCCCCGGCCCGTCTCAAGGCGATGTTCGACGAGGGCACCTGGATCGACGTGCCCCTGCCCGAGGTCCCGGCCGACCCGCTCAAGTTCCGGGACGAGAAGCGCTACGTCGACCGCCTCAAGGAGGCCCGCGCCAAGACCGGCATGCCGGACGCCTTCAAGATCGGCTTCGGCCGGGTCGGCGGCCTGCCCATGACCATCGCCGCGCAGGAATTCGGCTTCATGGCCGGCTCCCTGGGCATGGCGGCGGGCGAGGCCTTCATCCGCGGCGCCGAGACGGCGCTCGAGAAGCGCACCCCCTACGTGCTGTTCTCCGCCTCCGGCGGCGCGCGCATGCAGGAGGGCATCCTGTCGCTCATGCAGATGCCGCGCACCACCGTGGCCGTGCGCCGGCTCAACGCGGCCCGGCTGCCCTACATCGTGGTGCTCACCAACCCGACCACCGGCGGCGTCACCGCCTCCTACGCCATGCTCGGCGACGTGCATCTCGCCGAGCCGGGGGCGCTGATCTGCTTCGCCGGGCCGCGGGTGATCGAGCAGACCATCCGCGAGAAGCTGCCCGACGGCTTCCAGCGGGCGGAGTATCTGCGCGAGCACGGCATGATCGACCAGGTCGTGCACCGCAAGGACCTCAAGGAGACCATCGCCCGGCTCTGCCGCCTGCTGATGAACGTGCCGGCCGAGGCGGCGAAGAAGCCGGAAGCGGCCCCGGCGCCCCAGCCCGAGCCGGCGTGAGCGGGATGGCCCGATGATGGATTCCTCCGACGCGCTGATGGCGCGCTTCCTCGCCCTGCATCCGCGGACGATCGACCTCTCCCTCGGGCGCATCGAGCGGCTGCTGGAGAAGCTCGGCCATCCGGAGCGGCGCCTGCCGCCGGTGATCCATGTCGCCGGCACCAACGGCAAGGGCTCCACCATCGCCTTCATGCGGGCGATCCTGGAGGCGGGGGGGCTCGCCGCCCATGTCTACACCTCGCCCCATCTCGTCCGCTTCCACGAGCGCATCCGCCTCGGCGCCATCGGCGGCGGCGTCTTCGTGCCGGAGGAGCAGCTGGCCGACGCCTTCAGCCGCTGCGAGACCGCCAATGACGGCGACCCGATCACCGTGTTCGAGATCACCACGGCGGCCGCGCTCCTGCTCTTCTCGGAGGCGCCCGCGGACGTGCTGCTGCTCGAGGTCGGCCTGGGCGGGCGGGTCGACGCCACCAACGTGATCGACCGCCCGGCCTGCGCCGTGGTGACGCCGATCGGGCGCGACCACGCGGAATATCTCGGCGACACCCTGGAATCGGTGGCCACCGAGAAGGCCGGCATCTTCAAGCGCGGCTGCCCGGCGGTGATCGCCGCGCAGGACTACGCCCAGGCCGATTCGGTGCTCTGCCGCCGGGCCGAGGCGGTGGGCGCCGGCCCGATCTTCGTCGGCAACCAGGATTTCTCGGTGCACGAGGAGAGCGGCCGTCTCGTCTACCAGGACGAGCGGGAGCTGTTCGACCTGCCGCGGCCGCGCCTCGCCGGCCGCCACCAGCTCACCAATGCCGGCACCGCCATCGCCGCCCTGCGCGCGGCGGGCTTCGGCGATCTCGGCTCCGCGGCCTTCGAGACCGGCCTGCGCCGGGTCGAGTGGCCCGGCCGCCTGCAGCGCCTCACCAAGGGGCATCTCGCCGAGATGATGCCGAAGGACGCCGAGCTCTGGCTCGATGGCGGCCACAACGCCGATGGCGGCCGCATCCTCGCCGCCGCCATGGCCGATCTCGGCGAGCGCAGCGACGTGCCCCTCGTCCTCGTGGTCGGCCTGCTCGGCACCAAGGACGCGGAGGGCTTCCTGAAGAACTTCGTCGGGCTCGCCCGCTCGCTCATCGCCGTGCCGATCGCCGGGCAGCTCGCCGCGCGGCCGGCGGAGGAGGTGGAGCGGATCGCGCAGGGCGTCGGCCTGATGGCCGAATCGGCGTCGAGCGTGGAGGCCGCCCTGGCGAGCCTCGCGGCGACGGTCTTCGAGAAGCCGCCGCGGGTCCTGATCTGCGGCTCGCTCTATCTCGCCGGTGCTGTCCTGACGGCGAACGGCACGATTCCTACCTGAACTTTAACTAGATTGAATTCTCCCTGTCCCATTTGGGAGAAGCGTCTTCCCGAGACTGAGTTTCCGCGGCTCATGACCGCGGAGATTTCCCACTCCTGCGGTTGCGCTCGGGTGGCGGTGTGGCCTGAGGGTTACATCGTGGGGGTGGAAAATGGTCTAGCTTCCACGGCGATCGGGCAATTCGCTGGGGATCAACAATGAAAAAGCTTCTTACGTCGCTCGCCGCCTTCACGGCGCTGACGGCTGCGGCTTCCGCCGCTGACCTGCCGCGTCGCGCTGCTCCGCCGGTCTTCACGCCGGTTCCCGTCTTCACCTGGACCGGTTTCTACGCCGGTTTCAACGCCGGCTACGGCTTCGGCGTGCAGGACAACACCGCCGCTCCGGTGGTGGGCGTGAACGCCGCCACCGGCCTCGTGCCGGCCGGCACCACCGCGGTCATCGCCTTCGGCGACAACCGCAGCACCGACGGCTTCGTCGGCGGTGGTCAGATCGGCTACAACTACCAGTTCACCCCGGGCAACGGTGTGGTCGTCGGTATCGAGGCCGATGCCCAGTACGTCGATTTCGGTCGTGACCGGAACCGCTTCACGGTCGTGAACAGCACCGCCGCCGTCAACGGCCTGGCCGCTCAGCAGGTGTTCAACCCGAACGGTCTCGCCGGCCTCGACTTCTTCGGCACCGTCCGCGGCCGCATCGGCTACGCCTTCGACCGCGTCCTGTTCTACGGCACCGGCGGTTTCGCCTACGGCGCCGGCGGCGGCCGCGAGTTCGGCCTGCCGAACAGCTCGCGCGACGACTTCCGCACCGGCTACGCCGCCGGCGGTGGCGTCGAGTACGCTCTCCCGACCGACTCGTTCCTGAACTTCTTCCGCTCCTCGGCCGTCACGCTGAAGGTGGAAGGTCTGTACGTGAACCTCGATCGCGGCGGCGGTGCCCTCAACGGCGCCTTCGCGGTGAACAACGCCGGCACGGTCATCACCACGACCTCCCCGGGTGTGGTCGTCGCTTCCGGCGCCCTGCGCCGCAACGACACCGAGTTCGCCGTCATCCGCGCCGGCCTCAACTACAAGTTCGGCTCCTACTAAGCCGACCGAGGGTCCTCGAAACCACGGAAAGCCCGGCCGCAAGGCCGGGCTTTTTCGTGTTCGGGACCGGCCGGCGAGGCCCAGGCCGCGCGCCTTCTGGGGCGCCCACGAAAAAGGCCCGGCGGGGAACGCCGGGCCTTTCGCGCGCCGGAGCGCGACGGAAACGGGGAGCGGATCAGGCGCTCGCCTGGATCCAGCGGGAGAGGTCGCCCTTGGGGGCGGCGCCGACCTTCTGGCTGGCGAGCTTGCCGTCCTTGAACAGCATCAGGGTCGGGATCGAGCGGATGCCGTAGGTCGAGGCGATGCCGGGATTCTCGTCCACGTTCACCTTGGCGATCTTCACCTTGCCCTGCAGGTCGACGGAGATCTCCTCCAACGCCGGGCCGATCTGACGGCAGGGGCCGCACCACTCCGCCCAGAAATCCACCACGACGGGTTCGGCGGACTTGAGAACGTCCTGCTCGAAGCTCGCGTCGGTCACTTTCACCGTGGCCATGGCCGGTCCTTTCCGAAACGTCACACCTGTCGCCCTGGAACCGGGCGACCTGCCCTTCCTTGGAAGCGAGTTGCCGAGAATTGGCGCCGCCCCCCTTCACGGTCAAGGCGGACGGCGTCCGGGGCAGGGCAGGGGCGCAGGGATCTCATGAAAACCCGGTGAGGAGCGCCGGGCCGTCGCGCCGAGGGATGCCTTTCGTCGGCCCTTGCCCCGCTTCGGGGCTCGCCGCGGCGGGGTTGCCGCCCCATGTGGCGGGCGGAGCCGGCGTTTCCCCGGCACCCTCCACGCGCGATCTCGCCGGAATCGCGCGGCCAGACGACCAGGATGTCTCGTGCCCTTCCTTCGGGAGGCGGGGCCGCCGGTACGGGATCGGACAAGGAACAACGACGTGACGCGCTTCTCCCTCGCCCTGCTCGCCTCCGTCGCCGCCTTCTCGCCGGCCGCCCTCGCCCAGCAGGAGGGGACGGAGCCGCGGGCGCCCCGGATCGAGGGCGACGCCTTCCAGGCCCCCGCGGCGCCGACCGCCGGCGAGAAGCCCGCGGAGACCCAGGCCCCGAACACGAGCTACACGCCGCTCCTGCCCAACCAGACCCGGGCGCCCCAGCCCGCCAAGGCGACGCAGGTGGAGGTGAGCCCGGTCGTGAGCGGCCTCGACAGCGCCTGGGCGCTCGAATTCCTGCCGGACGGGCGCATGATCGTCACCGAGAAGGCGGGCAAGATCCGGCTGATCGGCAAGGACGGCAAGCCCGGCCCGGCCGTCGCCGGGGTGCCGAAGGTCGATGCCCGCGGGCAGGGCGGGCTCCTCGACATCGCGCTCAGCCCGAGCTTCGCTGGCGACAAGACGATCTATTTCAGCTTCAGCGAGCCCCGGGACAAGGGCAACGGCACCAGCGTGGCCAAGGCCAAGCTCGTCGAGGACGGCAAGGGCGGCGGCAAGCTCGAGGATCTGAAGGTCATCTTCCGCCAGACGCCGTCCTATGACGGCGACAAGCATTTCGGCTCGCGCCTCGTCTTCGCGCCGGACGGCAACCTCTTCGTCACGGTGGGCGAGCGTTCGGACAAGGGGCCGCGGGTGCAGGCCCAGGACCTGTCGAGCGGCCTCGGCAAGGTCTTCCGCATCGACAACGAGGGCAAGGCGCCCAAGGACAATCCCTTCATCGGCAGCGACAAGGCCAAGCCCGAGATCTGGTCCTACGGCCACCGCAACGTGCAGGGCGCGACCCTCGACGGCCAGGGCCGGCTCTGGACCGCCGAGCACGGCCCGCGCGGCGGCGACGAGCTCAACCGGCCGCGGCCGGGGCTCAATTACGGCTGGCCCCTCGTGACCTACGGCATCGAGTATTCCGGCGAGAAGATCGGCGACGGCGCCACCCAGGCCGGCGGCACCGTGCAGCCGGTCTATTACTGGGATCCGGTGATCGCCCCCTCGGCGCTCGCCTTCTACGACAAGACGCTCTTCCCCGAGTGGAAGGACGACTTCATCCTCGGCGGCCTCGTCAGCACCGGGCTCGTGATCCTGAAGGTGAGCGGCGACAAGGTGCTCACCGAGGAGCGCATCCCCCTCGATCACCGCATCCGCGACGTGAAGGTAGGGCCGGACGGCGCCGTCTATGCCGTCACCGAGGGGCCGGACGGCCAGATCCTCAAGGTGACGCCGAAGAAGAGCAGTTGACGCGTCTTCTCGAAAACAGGGTCCGTTCGGCGCGGGCCGGCGCGCCCGGACCCGGCGCCGCCGGCCCGATGCGATCGGGCCGGCCGTCGCGCGGGCGGGGCGGGCCTCAGCCCAGCACCACCACCTTGGCGCCGACCTCGACGCGGCTGAACAGGTCGATCGCGTCCTGGTTGATCATGCGGATGCAGCCCGAGGACACGCTGCGGCCGATCGATTCCGGCTCCGTGGTGCCGTGGATGCGGTAGAGCGTGTCCTTGTTGTTCTGCCAGAGATACATCGCCCGGGCGCCGAGCGGGTTGCGCGGGCCGCCGGGCACGCCGAGGCCGCTCTGCAGCGTGGAGACCTCGCGGGCGAGGGCCGGCTTGCGGGCGATCATCTCCTTGGGCGGATACCAGTCCGGCCAGGCCTGCTTCGCGTTGATTGTCGAGGCGCCGGACCAGGAAAAGCCCTGCTTGCCCACGCCGACGCCGTAGCGCCGCGCCCGGCCGCCGGGCAGGACCAGGTAGAGGTGATGGGCCTTGGGATCGACCACGATGGTGCCCGGGGCCTCGCTGCCGGTATAGGCCACCTCCTGGCGCAGGAAGGAGGGGTTGGCCTTCTTCCAGTTGAAGGCCGGCACCGGGAAGGGCTCGCCCTGCACGGCGGCATAGGCCTTGGCGTAATCGATCGGCCCGTCATCCGGCTTCGCGTTCGCCACGGCCGCGCCGTTGGCGGCCGGCGTCGGCGGCTCGGCGGGCGGGGGCTCGCCGTAGCGCTCGGCCCGGCGGCGGGCATAGGCCTCCGCGTCGAGATCGATCTCGGGATCGGCCACCGGCCGGCCGTTGCTGACCCGGCCGCGATAGGGCACGTAGTCCCCGCCGCGGCGGCGATAGAGGTTGCCCTGCTCGTCCCGGTAGAGCCTGTCGTCGTCGTAGCCCCCCAGGCCCTGGGCGAGGCCGAGGCTCGGGACGGCGGACAGGAGGAGGCCGGAGACGGCTCCGGTCAGGATCTGGCGGCGGTTCTTGATGGACATGGATCGCTCGATGGATCGCCGGACGAGGCCGGTCCGGATGGCACCCCGGAAGGCACAACGCGGAACGGTCAAGCCTGCTCCCTAGCAAGCTTGCGGTTGCGCGTCACGCGACCGGGAACCCCGCGGCGGCCCGACCTGCGGGCAGGCTTTACCATCCCGTAAAAATTGAGCGGAAAGCCGCGCGAATCGAGCGGCCCCGTCATTGAACTGTCGGCACCCGTGGCGATCTATGCGGGGAAGATCCCCTGAGGAACCGCCCCGTGCCCGTCGCTCCGCTCCGGCGCCCCCTCGCCCGTGCCGCAGGCTGTGTCCTCGCCTGCGCACTCGCCCTCGGCGCGGGCGGCGCCGAGGCCCGCAGCCCGAAGCGCGTGCCGCCCCCGGCCGAGGCCCCCGCCGCGGCGGAGCCGGCCAAGCCCGGCGTGACCTGGACCTCGGGCGAGGCACCCCTCCTCTGCAGCACCGGCCGCCGCAAGATGTGGCAGGACGGCGAGGGCTGGATCGTGCGCCGGGTAAAGACCTGCCGCTGATCGCCCGCGCGGTCCGCAGGACGCTTCGGTGAGACGACGCTTCGGTGACAGGGGCGCGCCGCTAGGCAGGGCGGCGCGGCAACAGCCTCTTTCCTGAGCAATCCCACGGATGAGGCCGCGCCCCCCGCCGTGGCCGGCGCCCGCACCGGATCTGGCACGGCTGCTGCATGGGTCGGCCGCCGCTTCTTGAACGCGGCGCGCGGGGCAACGGCGCCTCGCATGCGGACGGCGCGAGTCCGGATCCCCCGCATGAGCGGCTCCGCCCGGCGATTGGCCGGCGCTTCGGGCTGCGTTCGAGAGACGAGCACTGCCATGGCCAGTTTCAAGACCGTGATGAAATCCGGTCATCCCAAGACCCTGTTCGCCGCCTTCCTCTATTTCGATTTCTGCTTCGCGATCTGGGTGCTGAACGGCGCCATGGGCCCGTTCATCACCGAGACCTACAAGCTCACCCCGGCCCAGACCGGGTTCATGATCTCGCTGCCGATCATGGCGGGGGCGATCATGCGCTTCCCCCTCGGCGTGCTCGCCCAGTATATCGGCCGCAAGAACGCGGCGATCACCGAGATGAGCATCATCATCCTGGCGATGGCCTACGGCTTCTTCTTCGTCTCCTCCTACAACGACGTGCTCGCCATGGGCGTGCTGCTCGGCATCGCCGGTGCCTCCTTCGGCGTGGCCCTGTCGCTCGGCTCGGGCTGGTTCCCGCCGGAGCACAAGGGGCTCGCCATGGGCATCGCCGGGGCCGGCAATTCCGGCACCGTGCTCGCCGTGCTGTTCGCGCCGCCGCTGGCCCAGGCCTATGGCTGGCAGACGGTCTACGGCTTCGCCGGCCTGGTGATGGTCCTGCCCCTCGTGGTGATGATCGCCCTGGCCAAGGAGCCGCCGGACGCCCACCGGCAGACCTTCAAGGAGCATGTCTCCTGCCTGTTCACCAAGGACGGCTGGGCCTTCTCGCTGATCTACATCATCACCTTCGGCGGCTTCATCGGCCTGTCGAACTTCCTGCCGACCTTCTTCTACGAGCAGTTCGCCGTCACCAAGGTCGAGGCCGGCCGCCTCACCATGCTGGCCGCCCTGATGGGCTCGGGTATCCGCATCCTCGGCGGCTATTTCGCCGACCGCATGGGCGGCCTTCTGGTGCTCTCGATCGTGCTGCTCGCGGCGATCGGCTCCTTCCTGGCGCTCACCGGCGCGCCCTCCCTGGCGCTGACCACCGGCCTGTTCATGCTCTGCTTCGCCGCGCTCGGCGCCGGCAACGGCGCGCTGTTCCAGCTCGTGCCCCTGCGCTGGCCGAACAACACCGCCGTGGCCGGCTCGATGATCGGCGAGATCGGGGCCCTCGGCGGCGCGATCCTGCCCAACGTCATGGGCTTCTCGAAGCAATATACCGGCGCCTTCGGCCCGGGCTTCGTGGTCTATGCCCTGTTCGCGGCCATCGTGCTCGGCTGCCTGTTCCTGTGGCAGCGCAAATGGGTCGGCGCCTGGGTCGGCCCCCGCGGCAAGGTGCTCGCGCCGGAGGCCGAGGCGGCCGCGACGGGCACGCTCAAGCCGGCCACCGCCTGAGCGGTGGCCTCGCAGGATCGGGAGAACGCAACGGGGGCTTCGGCCCCCGTTTTCGTGTCGCGGCGCGTCCCGTTGATCAACGGGCGTCGAGCCGGGTCCCCTCTCCCCGCAAGCGGGGCGAGAGGATGCGCGCATGGCCGAAGCGATCGTGCGGAATCCCGTTAAGATATTGTATTGAAACAGTCTTTTGCGCGGCGAGGGTCGCCCCATCAACCGGCCCCCGGCTCACCCCTGCACGGCGACGGTCGCGAAGGTGAGCAGGTCGACCTGCTTCGCCCCGCCCCGCAGCAGGGCCCGGGCGGCGGCGTTGCCGGTGGCGCCGGTGGTGGTGACGTCGTCGACGAGGAGGAGGCGCCGGCCGGCGATCCGCGGGCGGGCGGCCTCGGGCACGCGGAAGGCGCCCTGCAGGTTCTGCGCGCGCTGGGCCCGGGTGAGGCCCACCTGCGGGCGCGTCGCCTTCACCCGGGCCAGCGCCTGGAGGTCGCAGGGCCGCTGCGCCAGCCGCCCGACCGCCCGGGCGAGCAGGGCCGATTGGTTGAAGCGGCGGCGCCAGAGCCGTAGCCCGTGCAGGGGCACCGGCACGATCAGGTCGGTCTCGGCCAGGAGCTCCCGGCCCGCCGCCGCCATCATCCGCCCCATCACCCGGGCGAGGTCGAGGCGGTCGCCGTATTTGAGCCGGTGGACGAGGTCGCGGGCGGTCCCGTCGTAGAGCGCCACCGCCCGGGCGCGGGCGAAGACCGGCGGCTCGGCGATGGCCCGCGGCGACAGCAGCGGGCCGATGCCGAGATCGAGGGCGAAGGGGGTGCCGAGCCGCTCGCAGAAGGGCCGCTCGATCAGGGACAGGCCCGACCAGCAGGCGGGGCAGAGGGCGTGGGGCTCGGCGGTGGCCGCGCCGCAGCCCACGCAGGTCGGCGGATAGACGAGGCCGAGCGCCCCGTCCCAGGCGGCGCGCAGCCCGGTGAGCAGAAGGGTCCGGGCCGCCGCCGTGCTCAGCGGGCCGGCTGCTGTTGGGGTTGGGCGGCCGCCTTGTCCTTCTTGTTGGCGTAGTGGTGGCCGATGGCGCAGCCGGCGGCGGCGCCCGCGACGCCGTGCCCGGCGGCGTGGCCGGCCAGGCCCCCCACCAGCGCTCCCTTGATGCAGCCCTTCGCCTCGGCGCCGCCGGCGAAGGTGGCGGCGGCGAGAACGAGGCCCGCGGCGACGAGATGGCGGATCATGCTGGACACTCCGTTGAAAAGCGGCACAGCAACGGGCGGCCCCGCCCCGGCGTTCCGCCCTCCCGAAAGCGTGAAGCGCGATGATCCGCCAGACTGGCGCGGGCGGCAAGCCGGGACCATGTTGAGCCCGCGATGAACCCGCCGCCGCCCCTGTTCGACACCGCCCTGATCCGGCACCGCCTCGCCCGTGCCCGGCGTGCAGGCTTCGCTGATTTCCTGCTCGCGCGGGTGATCGAGGATGTCGACGACCGCCTGTCCGCGGTGCTGCGGCGCTTTCCCCTCGTCCTCGACCTCGGGACCCCGCTCCCCGGGCTGGCGCAGGCCCTGCGGGGGCGCGAGGGCGTCGAGCGGGTGCTGCGCCTGAGCCCGCTCGCCGAGCCGGGGGCGCCCCTGACGGTCCTGGGCGAGCCCGAGGCGCTGCCCTTCGCTGCGCAACGCTTCGACCTCGTCGTCTCGGCGCTCGCCCTCCAGCACGTCAACGACCTGCCGGGGGCGCTGGCGCAGCTACGGCGGGCGCTCAAGCCCGACGGGCTGTTCCTCGCCTGCCTGATCGGCGGGTCGAGCCTGACCGAGTTGCGCCAGAGCCTGCTCCAGGCGGAGAGCGAGATCGCCGGCGGGGTCAGCCCGCGGGTGGCGCCCTTCGCCGAGGTGCGCGACCTCGGCGGCCTGCTGCAGCGGGCGGGCTTCGCCCTGCCGGTCACGGACACGGATCGGATCGTGGTGCGCTACGCCGACGCCTTCGGCCTGATGCGCGACCTGCGGGCCATGGGGCTCACCAACGCGCTCAGCGAGCGCAGCCGCGCCGGTTTGCGCCGCGACGTGCTGATGCGGGCCGCCCAGATCTATGCCGAGCGCTTCGCCGACCCCGATGGCCGCCTGCGCGCCACCTTCGAGATCGTCTGGCTCTCCGGCTGGGCGCCCCACGAGAGCCAGCAGAAGCCCCTGCGCCCCGGCAGCGCCCAGGCGCGCCTCGCCGAGGCTTTGGGAACCGACGAGCGCCCCCTCACCCCCGGAGGTTGACCATGAAGGAGCCCGGCCCCGACCATCCGATCGTGATCGCCCCGCACCCGGCCGCCGTGAGCGTGCGGGTCGCCGGCACCCTGGTCGCCCACACGCGCAACGCCCTGCGGCTGACGGAGGCGCGGTATCCGCCGGTGCTCTACATCCCGCGGGCGGATGTGCGGGCCGACCTGCTGCGGCCCAATCCGCGCACCACGCAGTGCCCCTACAAGGGCGAGGCGCACTATTTCGACCTCGCGGTCGGCGACGACCTGCGCAGCGCCGCGGCCTGGAGCTACGAGACGCCGTTCCCCGCCGTCGCCGCGATCCGCGGCCATCTCGCCTTCTATCCCGACCGGGTGGATGCGATCGAGGAAGAGCCCGGTCTATAAGCGGATCCCGGTCCGGAGCCCGTCTTGAGCAAGCCCTTCGTCGTCGATGCCCTCACGCAGGACCGGCAGCGCCGCGCCGCGGATCCCCGCGCCTCGGCCTGGGTCTCGGCCAATGCCGGCTCGGGCAAGACCAAGGTGCTCACCGACCGGGTGCTGCGCCTGCTGCTCGACGGGGCGCGTCCCGGGCGCATCCTCTGCCTCACCTTCACCAAGGCGGCCGCCGCCAACATGTCGAACCGGGTGTTCGACCGGCTCGGCCGCTGGGTCACCCTGGAGGAGGGGGCCCTCGCCGCCGAGCTCGAATCGCTCACCGGCGCCCGGCCGGCCCGGCGCCAGCTCCAGGTCGCCCGGCGCCTCTTCGCCCATGCGGTCGAGACGCCGGGGGGCCTCAAGATCGAGACCCTGCACGCCCTCTGCGAGCGGCTCCTGCACATGTTCCCCTTCGAGGCGAACGTGCCGGCCCGCTTCGTCGTGCTCGACGAGAACCAGAGCGGCGAGGCCTTCGCCCGCGTCACCGACGACGTGCTCGCCGACGCGATCCGCGGCGGCCATCCGCATCTCAGCGCGGCGCTGGACATCGTCGGCCCCGAAGCCTCCGGCGAGACCCTGCGCGAGGCGATCCGCGCGGCGATGCGGCGGCGCGCCCTCTTCTCCGATCCCCGCGCCCTGAAGCCGGGGCTCGCCCGGCTGACCAAGGCGCTGGGCCTCGAGGACGGCGACGACGAGGCGGCGCTCCTCGCCCGCATCTTCGACCGCGCCCCCCGGGATCTGCCCGGGCTCGCGGAAGGCCTGCGCACGGGCAAGGCCACCGACGAGAAGCTCGCCGAGGGGCTCCTGGCCGCCCATGCGGCCCGGGGCACGCCGGAGGGGCTCGCCGCCTATCGCAGCGTGTTCTTCACCGAGAAGCAGGAGCCGCGGGCCGAGCGCAGCCTCGGCACCAAGGCGGTGCCGCCGGCGGTGAAGGAGGCCCTGCTCGCCGAGCAGGCCCGGCTGATCCCGCTCCTCGACGCCCTCAAGGCCGCTCAGGCCGCGGGCCGGACCCAGGCCCTGTTCACGCTCACCGCCGAGATCCACCGCCGGGTCGAGGCGCACAAGGCGCGCATCGGCGCCCTCGACTTCGACGACCTGATCCACAAGACCGTGGACCTGCTCGGGCGGGTCGAGGCCGCCTGGGTGCTGTTCAAGCTCGACAAGGGCGTCGACCACGTCCTCATCGACGAGGCGCAGGACACCAACCCGCAGCAATGGGAGATCCTGCGCCGCATCACCGCGGATTTCGCCAGCGGCTTCGGGGCGCGCCCGCTCCTGCGCACCCGCTTCGCGGTGGGCGATCCCAAGCAGTCGATCTACAGCTTCCAGGGCGCCGAGCCGCGGGAATTCGCCGCCACCCACGGCGACTGGCGGAAGGCCGCGGCCGAGGCGGAGCTCGCCTTCGAGGACGTGAAGCTGGAATTGTCCTTCCGCTCCGCCCGCGGGGTGCTGCGGGCGGTCGATGCGGTCTTTGCCGTGCCCGACCATTTCCAGGGCCTGTCCTTCGAGGACGGGGCCACGGGCACCGTGCACACCTCCGCCCGCGGCGAGGCGCCGGGCTCCGTCGAGCTCTGGCCCGTCGAGGTGCCGGCGGAGGAGACCGAGCCCGATGCCTGGGCCGCCCCTGTGGACGCGCCGGAGGCGAGCGCCCCGGGCATCGTCGTCGCCCGCCGGATCGCACGGGCGGTGCGGGAATGGACCACCCGGGGCGACGCCCTCGGGCGGCGCTGGCGGCCGGGCGACATCCTGGTGCTGGTGCGCAAGCGCTCCGCCGCCTTCGAGGAGGTGATCCGGGCGCTCAAGGCGCTGGGCCTGCCGGTGGCCGGCCAGGACCGGCTCGAGGTCGCCGCCCATATTGCGGTGGCCGATCTCGTCGCCATCGGCCGGGCCGGGCTCTTGCCCGCCGACGACCTGACGCTCGCCACCGCCCTCAAGACGCCCCTGGTGGCGCTCACCGACGACGACCTCGTGCGCATCGCCGCGGGGCGCCCGGAATCCGAGACCCTGGAGGACGCGCTCGCCCGCCACGCCGAGGCCGGGGATCCGGCCGCGCGCCGGGGGCATGCGGCCCTGCAGGGCTGGCGCGCCCGCGCCGCCTGGCAGGGGCCGTTCGGCTTCTACGCCGCCCTGCTCGGCCCGGAGGGCGGCCGGGCGAAGCTGGTGGCGCGCCTCGGCGGCGAGGCGGGGGACGCCGTCGACGTCTTCCTCACCGAGGCGGCCAAGGCCGAGAACGGTACCGACGCGCCGAGCCTCGACGCCTTCCTCGCCCGCTTCGTGGCCCGGCAGGTCCGGGGCGAGCCGGGCATCACCGTCAAGCGCGACATGGAATCGAACCGGGACGAGGTCCGGGTGATGACCGTGCACGGCGCCAAGGGCCTGGAGGCCCCCGTCGTCGTGATGATCGACGGCTGCGAGCCGCTCGGCCGCAACGATCCGCCCCTGCTGCCGATGGGGCCGGAGAGCATCGTCGCGCCGCTCCCCCCGGTCTGGCCCGGCGCCAAGAGCCAGGATTGCGCCGCCACCACCGCGGCGCGGGCGGCCCTGCACGCCCGGGCGCGGGAGGAGCACAACCGCCTGCTCTACGTCGCCATGACCCGGGCGGCCGACCATCTCGTGATCGCGCCCTATTGCGGGGCGACCGAGCCCGACGAGGCCGCCTGGAGCCGGATGATCCGCACCGGGCTGGAGCGCGGCCTCGGCCCGGGCACGGACAGCGAGGCGGCCTACGGGCCGATCACCCTCTGGCAGGACGGCACCGCCCGGGCGGAAGCCGAGGCGCCGGCCGCGCCCGGGGCGGTGTGTCCCGGCCCGGAGCCCCTGCCGGACTGGCTGCGCCGGCCCGTCCCGGAGGAGCGCGACGCGGCGCCTCCGCTCACGCCCTCGAACCTGCTCGGCGCGGCCGACGGCCCCCGCGATTCCCGGCGCCGGGAGGCCGGGGCCGAGGCGCGGCAGCGCGGCACCCTGATCCACGCCCTGATCGAGCACCTGCCGCGGGTCGTCCCGGAGCGCCGGGCGCAGACGGCGGCCCGCTTCGTGGAAGCCCGCGCCCCGGCCATGGCCGCCCCGAAGCGCGCGGCCATCGTCGAGGCGGTGCTGCATCTCCTGGAGGAGCCGGATCTCGCCCCGCTCTTCGCGCCGGGGGCCCAGGCGGAGGTCGCCCTGTCCGGCCGGGTCGTGGCGGGGGGCGTCGAGCGGATCGTGTCCGGGCGGATCGACCGGCTCGCGGTGGGCGAGGGGGTGGTGCGGCTCTGCGACTTCAAGACCGGCCGGCCCCCGGCCGCGGAGGTGGCGCTGCCGCCGGCGGAGGCGGCGCAGATCGCTCTCTACGCCGCGCTCCTCGCGGAGCTCTATCCGGGCCGCCGGGTCGAGCCGATCCTGGTCTGGACCGCCGGCCCGGTCCTGCGCCGCCTGTCCCCGGCGGAGATCGCGGACGCCCTCGGCGCGGCGGCGATCTCCGCCGGGTGAGGCCGCCGGCCCGGGCGAGAGGCCCGGGGCCGGCCTTGCCTGCCTCAGGCGTCGAGCTGGTCCTCGTCTTCGTCCTCGTCGTCGATCTCGACGAGGAACACGATGTCGGCCTCGTCCTCTTCCTCGTCGTTGTCCGCGCCGGCGTGATGCGGGTCGGGCTCGAACGCGCCGTCCTCGTCGGACTCGTCGGCCGCCAGGGCGTCCTCGAATTCCTCGATCTCGTCCTCGGTGGCGGGGCGGATCGTCAGGGCGGAGGTGCCGTTCCAGATCGGCTTGCCGCTGGTCGTCAGCGTGCGGATGTCCTCCTTGAACCCGTCGCAGGTGAAGAGGTCGCGCGCCGTCTCCTCGTCCCCGTTGATGACGGCGACCGCCGTCCCGTCGATCTCGAGCGTGAACATCGAAATAGCCTTTCGTGAGGAGCGTCCGCCCGGCCGCCGCGCGCCGCGCGGCGAGTCGCCGTATGGGCCGGGCGCCCACCCTGTAGGGGCGCGCGCCGGCCGGGTCGAGGGGCGGGGCGGAGATTGATGCGGGCTGCGCTCAGGCGCCGCCGGCCCGGCCGATCGCGCGCTTGACCACCCCCTGCACCTCCTTGTTGGAGAGGAACAGGTCGTGGTTGATCAGGCCGCCGCCATACTCGGAGGCGTCGGCCACGCGCACGCCGAGGGCCTCCAGGCGCTCCCGGTCGGCGGCGCCCGCGCGCACGATGCCGCCGGCGATGGCGCCCGACAGCTCCAGGGCCCGGTCGTTGGTCGACGAGATCACGGTGATTTTGTTCACGTCCGGGCCGAGCCGTTCGACGCCCGCGGTGAACAGGTCGATGTCGATGTCCGGGGCGGCGAGCACCACCGCGCCGATGCGCGCCATCGCCGCCTCGCCGGCCTCCGCCCGCAGCATGCGCAGGGTCTCGAGGGTCAGGAGCGTGCCCATGGAATGGGCCACGATGTGGATGCGGCCCCCGCTCGGCGAGGCGGTCAGCGCCTTGAGCAGGTCCTCGAAGCCGTCCCGCGACCACAGGGCGCTCTCGCGGTCGTAGCCGTAATCGAAGGTCGCGGCGGCGGAGGGCCAGGTGAACAGCCCGGAGGCGCCGCGGAAGCGGATGCCGTCCGAGAGCATGGCTGCGCTGATCGCCGCCGATTCGAAGCTCTCCCGGTAGCCGTGCACGTAGAGGAGCACGTCGCGCCCGAAGGCGGCCTGGGTGAAGGCGGCGGCCGCGCCGGCGCCGGTCTGCACCTGCGGCACCGCCTTGATGCCCCAGTCGCCGGTCACGACCGAGGAGACCTGGCCGATCAGCGAGCGGTCCGGGGCCGACATGCGCACCTCCGCGAAGGAGAGGCCGCGGCCGCGCTCGGAGCCGAAATAGGGGGATTTGGAGCCGCCGGAGACCGGCTTGCGGGTGGTGGCGACGAGGAGCACCGGGCTCACGTCGAGGGCCGACTGGCTCTCGGGCGCGCCGCCCACGGCGCCGGTCACGAGCCCGTCCGCGATGCAGCCCGACAGGCCGGGGGCGAGCCCGGCCACGCCCGCGAGCGCGGCGAACCGCATCAGCCCACGGCGCGTCGGGCCGGCCTGCGCGGCATCCCGCCCCGTTCCGAAATCGTTCCGCCGCATGCCTCGACGCCCCCGTTCCGAGCCTTTCCGCCCGGCTTCGGCCTAACCTGTGCAGCAGGATCGTGACCATGGCGGGGCAGCCATGAGGCGCCGCGCGGTGTGGGGCGGTGTGGATTGCGGGGGCCTGCTTCAGTCCTGCCGCGTGCGGCGGGCCGGGGCGGCCCCCTTCGGCGCGCCGGGCTCGGGGCTGAGCATCATGCGGCCCTCGTAGCCGTCGAAGCCGCCGCTATAGGTGAACCGGTTGAGCGCGAGCTTGCGCTTCATCTCCGGCGAGAGCTCCCCCTGCCAGGAGGGTCCGCGCCGGGCCTGACCCGGGCGCCGCATGCGCGCCGAACCCGCCATGTAGGGCTTTGGCATGAGCCACCTCTGCGATTGCCGTCCCCGCAGGATCCGAAAATTTCCGCGGGCTGGATAGGGCGTTCTTCCGGGAGGAACGTTTTGGGCCGCGATTCCGTGGCGTTCCCGGCGGCCATGTGTGTCTGGCTACCGCTTCACCAGCGCGTAGCGGGGATGCGCGATGAACTCGTGGAAGTTGACGCAGAGGGTGTCGATCAGGCCGGTCAGGCGCGGGTTGCGGTGGCGCTGCTTGGGGTAGAGCAGCGAGATCGCGGTCTTCTTCGAGCGCCATTCCGGCAGGAGCGGCACCAGGGAGCCGGACTGGACCTCGTAGGTGACGAAGAAGTCCGGGAGATAGGCGATCGCCGAGCCTTCGACGGCGAAGTACTTCGCCATCCAGTACTCGTTGACGCGGTAGCGCTCGTAGGGGCGGGCGATCGCCTGGGCGCGCCCGCGCTGGAGCGCCCAGGCCTCGGCCACGCCGCTGCGGTGGTAGACCGCCCCCGGCAGGCCCTGGAGATCCTCGGGACCGGCGAGGCCGCCGAAGGAGGCCGCCAGGGACGGGGCGGCATAGACCCCGCTCGCCACGTCCGTCAGCTTGCGGCAGAGCAGCGCCGAATCGGGCGGCTTGCCGACATAGAGCATGCAGTCGAAGTCGATCTGCCCCGAGAGCAGGGTGTCGTTCGGGGTCATCCTGAGATCGAAGTCGAGATGGGGGTTCTGCAGCGCGACCCGGTGCGCGGCCGCCCCGAGGAGGGTGGTGCCGAACTCGCCGCTCGCCACGATCCGCACCCGGCCCTCGACCCGGGAATGCGCGCTCTGCGCGGCGCTCGCGGCGGCCTCGCAGCTGTCGAGGATCGCGCGGCAATGCTGCTGGTACTCGCGGCCCGCCTCGGTCAGCTCCAGCCCCCGCGGCTTGCGCAGGAACAGCTCGACCTTGAGGGCATCCTCCAGCCGGCTCAGGTGGTGGCTGAGGGTGGCCTTGGGGATCCCGTGCGCCGCCGCGGCGCGGCTGATGCTGCCGCAGCGCGCCAGGAGCAGGAAGCCGTGAATGTCCTTGAGCTCGTAGCTGAACAACCCGCGCGCCTGCGTTCGGCATTCTGAACGGAACGATCAGGAAAGCGCTCTAGCCGATCTGTCAATCATCGATATGGTCTCGCGACAGATCAGCGGCGCGAATGTCCATTCGCGAAGCAATGTGCCTGCGATGTGACGGGATCAGTCCAGATTTCAGGCATTCCGATTCTGTGAAGAGCCGTGTCGTCCGGCGCGGCAATACTGGGTTCGGGGCCGGCCGCCCTCCGCGGCGGCCGCCCGGGGCGCGAGGAGGCGGGAATGATCAGCGGCGATGTCATGCGCGGCCTGCCGAAGGCGGAGATCCACATCCATCTCGAAGGGGCGGTCAGGCCCGACACGGCGATGGCGCTGGCTCGCAAGAACGGGGTGGCCCTCGCCGAAGGCGGCGTCGAGAGCCTCTATGTCTATGACGACCTCGCCGCCTTCCTGGCGGTCTATGGCCGGATCGCCGACAGCGTCGTCACCGCCGACGATTTCCGGCGCATCACCTACGAGATGCTCGAATCGGCCGCCGCCCAGGGCTGCCGCTACATGGAATTCTTCATCAGTCCCCATGCCCATCGCGGGGTGCCGTTCGGGGTCCAGTTCGAGGGCATCCGCGCCGGCCGGGCCGAGGCGGAGGCGGATTTCGGCATCGTCTCGCGCATCATCCCCGGCATGAACCGGGAGCTGGGGCCGCAGGCCGGCGAAGACTATCTCGACGCGATCCTGGCCCATCGCGGCGACGACGTGATCGGCCTCGGCCTCGATTACGACGAGGTGCCCCACCCGCCGGAGCCCTTCGCCGCGGTCTTCGCCCGGGCCGCGCGCCAGGGGCTGCGCCTGACCGCGCATGCGGGCGAATCCGGCCCGCCCGCCTCCATCGCCGGGGCGCTCGACGCCTTGAAGGTCGAGCGCATCGATCACGGCTACAGCGTGGTGGAGGACCCCGCCCTGGTCGCCCGCTGCCGGGACGCGGGCATCGCCTTCACCTGCTGCCCCTCGACCACGCGCGTCACCACCCGTTGGCGCGACCTCGGCGCGCCCGAGCATCCGATTCGCCGCATGAAGGAGGCCGGGCTGGCAGTGACGATCAACACCGACGACCCGCCGATGTTCGGCACCGATCTCGGCCGCGAATACGCCCTCGCGCAGACGCAGCTCGGCTTCGCCCCGGCGGACATCAAGGCGGCCATCCTGACGAGCCTCGACGCCTCCTTTCTGGACGCGGCGCAGAAGCGCGCCTGGCGCGTGGAATGGTCGAGGGAGATCGACCGGGCGCTCGGCCTCGCCGCCGGCACGGCGTGAGGCCCGCCCGGCCGCGCCTCCGCTGCCCGCTCGATCGGACCGGTCTACGCGCGCCTTGCCTCTCCCTCGGGGAGAGGTGGCCGCGAAGCGGACGGAGAGGGCGGCGCCGAGGGGCCCGGTCTCGCGCCCGGCGCGGCCCACGCCACCGCGCTCACGCGCGGTCCCCCTCGCCCCGGGGGCGGGGCGAGGCGCTCCTGCCCGACCGACACTTCAACCGGACACGACATCGTCCACCAGCCGAAGGGAACCGCCATGGGCGACAGCATTCCGATCATCGATCTCACTCCCCTGCGCGAAGGCGGCGAGGCCGGCCGCCGGGCCGTCGCCGCGGCGATCGGCGAGGCCTGCCGGGGCATCGGCTTCTTCTATCTCTCCGGGCACGGCGTGCCGGCCCATTTGAGGGGGGATGTCTTCGCCATGGCGAAGGCGTTCTTCGAGAGCCCGGAGGCGCTGAAGCGGACGGCGCTCTATTCCGCCAAGAGCGGCAATCGCGGCTTCATCCCCATGAAGGGGGAGGCCCTCGATCCGACCAAGGCGCCCGACCTCAAGGAGGCCTTCAACATCGGCCTCGACCTCCCGGCGGAGGATCCGGAGATCCGGGCCGGCGCCCCGTTCCGGGCCGCCAATCTCTGGCCGGACCTGCCCGGCTTCCGCACCACCACGCTCGCCTATTTCGACGCGGTCTGGGCCCTCGGGCGCGTGCTGCACACGGCCTTCGCCACCGAGCTCGGCCTGCCGACGGACTTCTTCGAGGACAAGCTCGACCGGCCCATGGCGACCCTGCGGCTGCTGCACTACCCGGCCCGCCCGGCCGCGCTCGACGAGGGCCAGCTCGGGGCCGGGGAGCACACGGATTACGGCTGCGTCACCCTGCTCGCCACCGACGCGGTGGGCGGCCTCGAGGTCCGCACCCGGACCGGCGAATGGATCGCGGCGCCCTTCATCCCGGACACCTTCATCTGCAACATCGGCGACTGCCTGATGCGCTGGACCAACGACGTCTACCTGTCCACGCCGCACCGCGTGGTCAGCCCGGCCGGAAGCGAGCGCTACTCCATCGCCTTCTTCCTCGACCCCAACCCCGAGGCGGAGGTCGCCTGCCTGCCGGGCTGCGCCAGCGCGGAACGGCCCGCCCGCTATGCGCCGATCCGGGCCGACGACTACCTGACGAGCCGGCTCAACCCGACCTACGCCAAGGCCGGCCTGCTGGCCGGGGCGGCCGCCTGATCGCCGGGAGAGGGCGGGCCCCGCCGCCGGCCCTCTCCCCCGGCAAGGCTCTCGACGAACGCCGCGCGCCCGGTCATGAAGGGCGCCATGGCGCCTCCTCCTCTTCCCGACATGGACACGATCCGCGAACGGCTGCTCGCGGGCGACCGCGCGGCCCTCGCCCGGGCGATCACCCTCGCGGAATCGCGCCGGGCCGACCACCGGGCGGCGGTGCGCGACCTGATCGACGCCGTGCTGCCGCAGACCGGCAAGGCGATCCGGGTCGGCATCACCGGCGTGCCGGGGGTGGGCAAGTCGACGACGATCGACGCGCTCGGCAGCCTGCTCACGGAGGCGGGCCACAAGGTCGCCGTGCTCGCCGTCGACCCGTCCTCGACCCGCACCGGCGGCTCGATCCTCGGCGACAAGACCCGGATGGCCCGGCTCGCCAACGACGGGAACGCCTTCATCCGGCCCTCGCCCTCCTCGGGCACGCTCGGCGGCGTCGCCGCCAAGACCCGGGAGACCATGCTGCTCTGCGAGGCGGCGGGCTTCGACGTCATCCTGGTCGAGACGGTCGGCGTCGGCCAGTCCGAGACGGCGGTGGCCGACCTCACGGATTTCTTCCTCGTGCTGATGCTGCCCGGGGCCGGCGACGAGCTCCAGGGCATCAAGAAGGGCATCCTCGAACTCGCCGACATGATCGCGGTCAACAAGGCCGATGACGGCGAGGGCGAGCGCCGGGCCCATGCTGCGGCCTCCGAGTACCGGGCGGCCCTGCACATCCTCACCCCGCCCTCCGCCACCTGGACGCCGCCGGTGGTTACCATCTCCGGCCTGCACGGCAAGGGCCTCGACGGGCTCTGGCGCCGGATCGAGGACCACCGCGAGAAGCTGACCGCCACGGGCGAGATCGCCCGGAAGCGCCGGGAGCAGGACGTGAAATGGATGTGGGCGCTGGTGCACGAGCGCCTGCATCAGCGCCTCGTCGGCAGCGCCGAGGTCCGCAAGGCCACCGCCGAGGCCGAGAAATCGGTCGCCGCGGGCGAGCACTCTCCCGCCGCCGGCGCGGACGCGATCGCGACGCTGATCGGGCTTTGAGCGGATGCCGGGCCGGCTCCTCGTCACCGGCTTCGGCCCCTTTCCCGGCGTGCCCCGCAATCCGAGCGCGCGCCTCGCCGAACGGATCGCCCGCCATCCGCGCCTCCGGCTCCTGCTCGCCGAGGCGCCGGAGCTGCTCGTGCTGCGCACGGCCTATGCGGCCATCCCCGCGCAGCTCGAACCGGCGCTGGCGCGGGATCCGGCGGCGGTGCTGATGATCGGGGTCGCCGCCCGCGCGAAGCGGGTGCGGGTTGAGTTCCGCGCCCTCAACCGGGCGAGCCGGCTCTTTCCCGACGCCAGCGGCGGCACCGCCCGGCGCCTCGCCCTCGACCCGGAGGGGCCGCCCCAGCGCAAGAGCCCCGCGGCGGAGCGCGCCCGCCTCGCCATGCGGCGCCGGGGCCTGGATGCGGCGCGCTCGCGGGAGGCCGGGCGCTATCTCTGCAATGCCGGCTACTACCGCACCCTTGCCGAGGGGAAGCCGGCGATCTTCCTGCATATCCCGCTACCGCCGCCGCCCGCCCGGCGCGGCCCGCGCCGCCCCCGCGCCCTGGACCTGTGGACGCAGGCCGGGATCGAGGCGGCGCTCGCCCTGCTGCGGGGGGCGCCCGTCGCGGCCGCGGCACGTCCGGCGTGAGCCGGAATCCCGTCAGTCCTGGCAGGTGATGCGGATCGGGCGCTCGCTCGGGCGCACCGGGGCGGTGGCGATGGCGCCGGTATACTCGTCCTGCGCGGCGACGCCGTAAGTGGCGGCGCTGGCATAGCCCTGGGCTTCGCACCAGGCATTGGCGACCACCTGGCCGCATTCGCTGGCGCCGCCGGTGAGGCATTCGCCGACGCCGTAGCCCTCGCCCGAGGGGATCAGGAAGGTCTTCTCGACAGGGGCCTGGGCGCTCTTGGCGGGGCTCTGCCCGTCGCCGGCCGCGAGGCCCTGCGAGGCGGCGGAGGCGAGGATGACGGCGAGCAGGGCAGCGGCCGGTCGGCGCATGGTGAAAGCCTCGTTGACGGGATCGTTCTTGGCCGGAGTGTTCGGACGGTGGGGTAAACAAACCCTTGCGGCGATCCTCACGGCTGCTTGAAGTCTCTCGATCGGACGGGTCGTTCTCGAAATGCTCATGGTTTTGGGGTAGCCCAGGCGGCCCGGTCCGGCCGTCGCCTTCGCGCAACACGGCCTCCGGGCGAGGCCGGCGACCATGCGGCGGCTTGGGCGGGGGCCGGTCCGGCCTGCCCGGAGAAGTCGCTGCATCGCGAGAGGGATAGACCGCCGCCCGGGCCCGCCGGGGCCGGGGCGGGCGGAATCAGGCAGGAACGACGGTGATGGCGCCGATGTTGCGGCTCTACAACACGCTGACGCGGGAGAAGGCGCCCTTCGCGCCGATCGATCCGGGCCATGTGCGCATGTATGCCTGCGGGCCGACCGTCTACGACGCGGCCCATATCGGCAATGCGCGCCCGATCATCGTCTTCGACCTGCTGTTCCGGCTGCTGCGCCATCTCTACGGGGAGGCGCACGTCACCTATGCCCGCAACGTCACGGACGTGGACGACAAGATCAACGCCCGCGCCGCCGAGCGCGGCATCACCATCCGCGAACTCACCGACGGCACCCTCGCCCAGTTCCACAAGGACATCCGCGACCTCGGCGTCCTGATGGCCGAGGACGTGAACGTGGCCGGCGCCCGCCCCCGCTTCATCGAGCCCCGCGCCACCGACCACATCGCCGAGATGCACCGGCTGATCGAGGGGCTGGTCGCGGCGGGCCATGCCTACGTGGCCGAGGACCACGTGCTGTTCGACGTGCCCTCCATGCCCGATTACGGCGCGCTCTCGAAGCGGCCCCTCGACGAGATGGAGTCCGGCGCCCGGGTCGAGGTCGCGCCCTACAAGCGCTCGCCCCTCGATTTCGTGCTGTGGAAGCCCTCGAAGGCGAACGAGCCGTCCTGGCCCTCGCCCTGCGGCATCGCGGCGCCGGGCCGGCCGGGCTGGCACATCGAGTGCTCGGCGATGTCCTGGAAGCATCTCGGCGAGACCTTCGACATCCATGCCGGCGGCCTCGACCTGATCTTCCCCCATCACGAGAACGAGGTGGCCCAGTCCCGCTGCTGCTTCGGCACGAGCGTGATGGCCAATGTCTGGCTCCACAACGGCTTCCTGCAGGTGGAGGGGGAGAAGATGTCGAAGTCCCTCGGCAACTTCATCACCATCCGGCAGGTGCTCGACGACTGGCCGGGCGAGGTCGTGCGCCTCAACATGCTCAAGACGCATTACCGCCAGCCGATCGACTGGACCCTGCGGGGCCTGGAGGAATCGCGCCGGATGCTCGACCGCTGGTACGGGATCGTCGGCGACGCCGCCCCGGCCTCCGTGGTGCCGGCCGCGGTGATCGAGCCGCTCCTCGACGACCTCAACACCGCCGCCGCCTTCGCCGAGCTCCACCGCCTGGAGGAGCCCGCTGCCCTCAAGGCCGGGGCCGGGCTGATGGGCTTCCTCAAGGAGACCCGCAGCACCCGCGAGCAGGCCCAGATCGCCAGCGCCGGCATCGACGTCGCCCGGGTCGAGGCCCTGATCGCCGCCCGCCGGGAGGCCCGCGCCGCCAAGGACTGGGCCGCCTCCGACCGCGCCCGCGACGAGCTCGCGGCCCTGGGCGTGGCCGTGAAGGACAACAAGGACGGCACCACGACCTGGAGCGTGGTGAAGTAGGCCGCGAACCCTCCCCCGCCGGGCGAGGGGGCGCCGCTCGCCCCGCCCGAAGTCGGGCTTGCCCGACTTCGGCATCGCTTGCTGATCCCGGGCAAGCCGGGGATCAGTCGGGGAGGGGGCGGCTCGACCGCCCCGTCGCGGCCCGCCTCAGCCCCGCCCCAGCCAGTCCTTCCACCAGGGCTTGCCCGCGAAGGAGCGCCGGCTCAGCCGGTCCAGGGCCTCGGCGGCGGCGGTGACCGGCGTGTCGGCATACATCCGCCCGATCGCGGCGGCGGTGTTGGGCATCTCCGTGAATTCCCGCAGGATCGCGTCGTAGTTCCGCTTGAGCACCTGCGAGGACGGGTCGAGATTCGTGATGAGCACGAGGCCGGTCGGGGCGGCGTCGGCGGCGGTGATGGCCAGGTCCGGGCGGTACTTCCTGAGGATCGCCACCACCTTCCAGACGTCGCCCGTCCAGAAGCTCACATAGTCGGAGCCGCGGGCGCGCTCGAGGGCCTGTTCCGGCTCGCGGTCGGCCATGGCCTCGGTGAGCGGCAGGCAATCGTGCAGGGCGATGATCGAGTCGCGCCGGCAGATCGCCTCCGTGTTGAAGAAGTCGCGCAGCAGGAACTCGAACAGGTGCATCCCGTCGAGGAAGGCGAGGTCGATCCGGTGCCCGATGTCGCGGCGCCAGTTCAGGCGCTGGAAGAACACGTCGCTCGGGAGCTGATACAGGGAAACCCGGGCCTTGTTGGCGGTGACGTTGGTGTTCAACTGGAACAGCGGGTCGACGCCGATGGCGTGCACGCAGCTGATCTGGGTGAAGACGTCGCCGCTTCGGACGCCGACTTCGAGATAGCGCAAGGCCCCGGTCCTTTTGGACAAATCCCGGAGAAGTTCGAAATAGGGAAGGCCCGCATGGGGCCGGATGATGGTCTTCGCCGCGTCAGCCATGGCCGAGTTCTACGCGATTCCCCGGTTCAAGGCATCGGCCGGTGCCAGGATGTCGGGAGCCTTTGCCGGACGATCACAGCGGCCGACGCGCATCCCCTTGCCCCCTCTTGCGGGAACCTGTTCCCGCATCCCATCGGGTGCCCGCTGGATCGGCTCGGTCTGCGGCGCATCGTTCCTCTCCCTCCCGGGAGAGGGGGCCGCCGGGCTCCCCCGCATCGCGCGGCCCCACTCCAGCGCGCTTCGTGCGGTCCTCCTCGCCCAGGGGGGCGAGGAAAGGCGCGGCGGCCGAACGCCGCCCCCTCAGAACCGCTCCGCCACCAGCCGCTCGCGCTCGGGGGCCTCGCCCTGCTGGGCGGCGGCCTGGCGCAGGAGGGGAATCACCTGCGCCACGTCCTCCGTCACGAGGTAGCGCGGGTCGAGGCCGGCGCGCAGGAAGCCGGTCTCCCGCATGTGGTCGAGCAGGGTGAGCAGCGGCGCCCAGAAGGCGTTGGTGGAGAGCAGCAGGATCGGCTTGGTGTGCTGGCCGAGCTGCGCCCAGGTGAGCTGCTCGACGAGCTCCTCCAGGGTGCCGATGCCGCCCGGCAGCGCCACGAAGGCGTCGGCGCGGTCGAACATCAGCTTCTTGCGGGTGTGCATGTCGTCGACGACGATGGTCTCCTGCACCGCGTCGAGCATGCGCTCTCGCGACTTCAGGAAGTCCGGGATGATGCCGGTGACGTGGCCGCCATGGTCGAGCACGGCGCCGGCCACGGTGCCCATCAGGCCGACATTGCCGCCGCCATAGACGAGGCTGAGCCCCGCCTCGGCGATGTCGCGGCCGAGCGTCGCCGCCGCCTCGCGGAAGGCGGGATCGGTGCCGAAGCCGGAGCCGCAATAGACGCAGACGGAGGTCAGGCGAGCCATGCGCGGCCTCCCGAATCCCGTCCGGACGCCCCGTCCAGGGGCCAAACTGCTGAAGTCGCGTGGGATTCGAGGCCGCACGCGCGCGGGAGCCTTGGTGTTCCTGTCATGTCCGGTAATATGTCGCGAGAATTCGAGCGAATGTCGACGGCCGGAAACGCGGTCCCGTCGTGTCGCCGCCGCAGACGGGTGCGGCGAGGGAGCGTGGCGTGATGACCTCGGAGTTGCGGCGAGGGATCGTTCTCGCGGGCGTCGGTCTGCTCGCCGGATTCGCCCTGGTCGTCGCGCTGTTCGGCACCGGGGAACTCCTGAAGCGGCAGGGCCCGCCGGTGCCCGCCGCGCCCCATGGCCTGACGGGGAGCGCCGACGGGGCGGGCAAGGCCGGCCCCGAATCGCCGGCGGCGAAGTCTTCCGCGGCGAAGCCCGAGGCCCTGCAGGAGCTGTCGCCGGGCGGCCCGGCTTCCCCCGCCGCGCGGCCCGAGGCGCCGGAGGCGGGGACGCCGAGCTTCGACATCGTCCGCGTCGAGCCGGACGGCTCGGCCGTGGTCGCCGGCCGGGCGGCCCCGGATTCCACGGTGGAGCTGCTGCGGGACGGCCAGCCCTTCGCCCGGGTGCAGGCCGACCCGGCCGGGCAATTCGCCCTGACGCCGCCGGACCTGCCCGCCGGCAACAGCGAGATCACCCTGCGCATGACCGCCCCCGACGGGAAGACGGCGACGAGCCGCCAGAGCGTCGTGGTCGTGGTGGCGCCGAAGCGGGACGCCAAGCCGCTGATCGCCCTGAGCAGCCCCGACAAGCCAACCGTCGTGCTCTCGCAGCCCGAGGAGAAGCCGGGGACGGGCGCCGCGGCCGGCAAGCCGGAGCCGCCATCCTCCGGGCAGGGCCTCGCCGAGGCCCGCACCCCCGAGACGAAGGCGGCGGGCAAGCGCGGCCCGGGAGCGGCGGCGCGGCCGGGGACGAAGCCCGCCGCCGGGGCACATGCGGGGGCGACCGCCGAGGCGGGGCCGGGCGGCCCCGTGAAGATCGTCAGCATCGATGCCCAGGAGAACGGCCGGCTCTTCGTCAGCGCCGAGGCCGAGAAGGGCAGCACCCTGCGCCTCTATCTCAACGACACCCTGGTCGCGAGTGGGCAGGCCGGCCCGGACGGGCGCATCGCCTTCACCATCGGCAGGGGCGTGCGGCCGGGGGATTATCAGATCCGCGTCGATCAGGTCGATCCGTCCTCCGGCAAGGTGCGGCGGCGCGCGGCGGTGGCCTTCGCCTTCCCCGCGCCGGGACCGGCCCCGGCCCCGGTGGCGGAAGCCGGGAGCGAACCAGGCCGCGGCGGCCCGGCCCGGGCCACCGGCTCCAACGCGACGCCTTCGCCCACCCGCGAGGCCGCCGCCGCGCCCGAGGCCGCCCCAACGACCGCCCCGTCGCGACCGGCCACTCCGGCGGCCGACGGCAAAGCCGGCGCGCCGGCCCCGTCCCGCCCCGCGGCGACGGCGGAGGCCGCCGCGCCGCGGAACGCCCCCGGCTCGGTCTTCGTCGCCGAGATCGGCACGGCGCGGATCATCCGGGGCGACAGCCTCTGGCAGATCAGCCGGCGCACCTATGGCCGGGGCGACCGCTACACCGTGATCTACGACGCCAACCAGCAGCAGATCCGCGATCCCGACCTGATCTATCCGGGCCAGATCTTCGTCCTGCCCAAGGACGCCCCCGATCCGGCCAAGCGGGGCTGACCGGCGGACCGGCCGCCCCAGCCGGGATCAGCCTTCGCCGGTGCCGAAGGCAGGCTCTCCGAACCCCGCATTGTCTCGCCCCCGCCGCTCCACCACCCTGCCGGCATGGATGCGGACCCGACCGGCAGCGCCGCCGAGGCGATCCTGAGCATGGTGGCGATCCGGCTCGCCGCCCTCGTGCTGCTCGGGGTGATCCTGCCCTGGCTGCCCGCCGAATCGGGGTCGCGGCATGCAACCGGAGCGTGTCGGGGCGGGGCCGCCGAACGGGTCGCCGCGCCCGTCCCGCCGCCGCCCCCGGCCGGGGACGAGGGCCTGCGCGACCTGCTCCGGCACGATTGACGGCGGCCTCGAAGCCCCGCCCGAGCCCGCTTCGAGGCCCTGCGGGGCAGGCTTCGAAGCGGCGGGGGCCGGCTCTCAGGCGCTTGCCGCCCGCAACCGGTCGAATCCGGCCTCCAGATCCGCCTTCAGATCCTCCGGATCCTCCAGCCCGATATGGAAGCGCAGGGTCGGCCCGCCCGGCTCCCAGCGGGTCGCGGTGCGGTAGACGGTCGGGTCGAAGGGGATGACCAGGCTCTCGAATCCGCCCCAGGAGAAGCCCATCCCGAACAGCTCGAGCCCGTCGAGGAAAGCGGCAACCGCTTGTTCCGGCACGGGTTTCAGCACGATCGAGAACAGGCCGGAGGCCCCCAGGAAGTCGCGCTTGAACAGGGCGTGGCCCGGATCGCTCGGCAGGCCCGGATGCAGGACCTTCAGCACCTCCGGCCGGCTCTCTAGCCATTCCGCCATGGCGAGCCCCCGCGCGCCGTGCTCGCGCAGGCGCAGACCCATGGTCCGTAAGCCCCTGAGACCTAAGAAGATATCCTCCGGACCGGCGCACATGGCGAAATGCTCGTAGGTGCGCTTCACCGCCGGCCAGTGCCGGGCATTGGCCGAGACGAGGCCGATCAGCAGGTCGGAGGCGCCGCTCAGATATTTGGTCCCGGCCTCCACCGCGATGTCGACCCCGCGTTCGTGCGGCGGGAACAGCAGCGGCGTCGCCCAAGTGTTGTCCATGACCACCGTGCCGCCGCGGGCATGCATCGCCTCCGCGATGGCCGGCACGTCCTGCATCTCGAAGGTCTGCGAGCCCGGCGCCTCGACGAGCACGGCTTTCGTGTTGTCCCGCATGAGGTTAGCGATATCGGCGCCGACCAGGGGATCGTAGTACTCGACCGTCACGCCGTAGCGCGCCAGCACGCCGTCGCAGAAGATCCGCGTCGGGCGATAGGCGGAATCGGTGACGAGCAGATGGTCGCCGGCGCTGGTGCAGGCCATCAGCGTCAGCGTCAGGGCGGACAGGCCCGAGGGCGTCAGCACCGTGCCCGCCGCCCCCGCGATCTCGGTCCAGGCCTCGCAGAGCGCATCCATGGTGGGCGTGCCGGAGGTGCCGTAATTGTAGCGGCCGCGCCGGTGCTTGATGTCGTCATAGGTCGGATAGAGGACCGTCGAGCCGCGATAGATCGGCGTGTTGACGAAGCCGTGCTGTTCGAACGGGTCGCGCCCCGCCAGCACGAGCCGCGTATCAGGCGAGAAGCGCGCACGGTCGTGCGGGGGCGATTTCGACATGGATCTCTGCGCGGGTTCTGGACGCTGCGTAAGAGCGCTTTCAGCCCGCGGCGGCCCCGTGCGTCAACCCTCGCTTAAACCGGGATGTCTAAGGGGATCTGGCCTCATCGGTCTTGGCGGCCTCGTCATAGGCCTGGATCCAGGCGGCCCGCTCCTCCGATCCCTCGGGATAGGGGCATTCGCTGCGCGGCTTGCCGTAGAGGCGGGCGTTGCGGCCCTGGATGAAGGGGCTGTCGCTCGCCGTGGCGGTGGCGTCCATGTTGCCGCTCCGTGTCTCGAAACGAAAGGGAAGCCGCGGAGGGCGGCCTTCGGATCGTTAACGAGCCCGGACCTATCCTGTTTCTCTACAATCTTCGCGTGAGGGGCTGCCGCGTTGGGTATCCTGCGTTTCATTGCCTTCGGCGCCACCATGGGCCTCAGCACGCTGGTCGTCTGCTTCGTGAGCGCGGATCGGCTCGCCCATTCGCCGAGTCCTGCCGTGGCGGGGGCGCCCGTGCCGCGCCTCGCGCAGGCGGCGGCGCCTCTGCCCGAGGCCACCGTCACCCAGACCGCCGAGGTGCGCGCTCCGGCCAAGGCCATGGGGGGATTCGACACCGAGCGCCTCAACGCGCTGATGCGCGGCGAGGGCCTGCCGGCCGCGGGAAGGAAGCGCTGAGCCGCCGTTTCGGGTAAGCCCGCCACGGGAAACGGCGGGGTTTTGGGTCTTGGGTCTCGTTTACGCGCTCGGCGCCTGCCTGATCTGGGGCCTCGTGGTCCCGGTTCAGTTCCGCTGGCTCTCGGCCATGGCGCCGGAGGCGATCCTCGCCCATCGGATCGCCTGGTCCGCGGTCTTCGTCGCCGTGCTGCTCTTGGTGTTGCGCCACCGGCTCGCCAATCCGCTGCCGCTGAGGCCCCGCCACGGCCTCCTCGTGGTCTCGGCCGGCCTCATCGCCTTCAACTGGCTGCTCTACGTCACGGCCGTCGGCTCGGGGCACATGCTCGATGCCAGCCTCGGCTACCTGATCAATCCCCTCGTCGCCGTGCTGCTCGGGGCGGTGGCGCTGCGGGAGCGATTGCGGCCGGTCCAGATCGTCGCGGTCGTCATCGCCGCCACCGGCGTCGCCATCGCGGTGGCGATGGCGGGCAAGCTGCCGCTGCTCTCCCTCGGCCTCGCCGTGAGCTTCGCGATCTACGCCCTGATCCGGAAGATCGTGGGCGTCGATGCCCTGCTCGGCTTCTGCGCCGAGACCTTCCTGCTCCTGCCCTTCGCGCTCGCCTATCTCGCCGTCCAGCCGGCCGGAACCGCGCCCGCGGACACGTTCGGCTTCGTCCTGCTCGTCGCGACCGGTGTGACCACGGCGTTGCCGCTGATCTGGTTCGCGACGGCCGCGCAGCACCTCACCCTGGCGACCCTCGGGCTGATGCAATACATCGCGCCGTCCTGCCTGATGCTGCTGAGCGTCTTCGTCTATGGCGAGCGGCTGGCGCCCGATCGGCAGGTGATGTTCGCCCTGCTCTGGCTGGCGCTGATCCTCTACGCCGCCGATTCCTTCCGGGCGGCGCGGGCGGCCACTGGCGATCGGGGTTCCGGCATGCCAGCCTCGCCGGAGGAGGAGAGGGGAACATGATCGGTCGCCGCAATCGCATCACCGATATCGCCGGCATCCGGGTCGGCCACGCGGGGGACGCCCGCGTCGCTTCCGGCGTCACCGCGCTCCTCTTCGACACGCCCTTCGTCGCGGCGGTCGATGTGCGCGGCGGCGGCCCGGGCACGCGGGAGACGGACCTCCTCGATCCGCAGGCCACCGTGGAGCGGGTGGACGGCCTCTTCCTCTCGGGTGGCTCGGCCTTCGGGCTCGACGCGGCGGCGGGCATCGTCGCCTGGCTCGCGGAGAACGGCCGCGGCTTTCCGGTGGGCGACGTGCGCGTGCCGATCGTTCCCGGCGCGATCCTGTTCGACCTGCTCAATGGCGGTGACAAGCAATGGGGGCGTTTCCCGCCCTACCGCGACCTCGGCTTCGCGGCGGCCGCGGCGGCCTCCGAGGACTGCGCCCTCGGCAGCGTCGGGGCCGGGCTCGGCGCGCGTACGGCGAACCTCAAGGGCGGCCTCGGCTCGGCCTCGAGCCGGGTCGCGGAGACCGGGTTCACCGTCGGAGCCCTCGTGTCGGTCAACGCCTTCGGGCGCGTCACGATCGGGGAGGGGCCGCATTTCTGGGCCGCGCCCTTCGAGCGCGAGGCCGAGTTCGGCGGCTGCGGGCTGCCCTCCGCCCTTCCGCCGGACGCGTTCACCTGGCCGCGCCTGGGCCTGCCGGGCGCGAACACCACGCTCGCCGTCGTCGCCACCGATGCCGCCCTCACCAAGGCGCAGGCCAAGCGCCTTGCGGTGACGGCGCAGGACGGTCTCGCCCGGGCGATCAACCCGGTTCACACGCCCCTCGACGGGGACGTGGTCTTCGCGGTGGCGACGGGGGCCGTGCCGCTCGCCGATCCGATCGGCGATCTCGCCCGGCTCGGTGCGGCGGCCGCCGACACCCTCGCCCGCGCCGTGGCGATCGGGGTGCATGCGGCGACGGCGCTGCCCTGCCTCGACCTGCCGGCCTGGAAGGATCTTCACGGCCGGCAAGGTTAGCTCAGCGCAGGTAGATCACGCTGTAGAGGGAGCGGCGCAACTCGTCCTCCTCCAGCCAGACGCGGCCGAGATCGCAACGCTCGCGGATGCCCGGGCGCATCCGGGCGCAGTACTCGCCCGTATTGTCCTGGAGATGGTACTGGCAGCGGCCCTCGACGCTTCGCCGCGCCAGGATCGGGCTCGAATGGTCGGCGGCGAGGTCCGGGTCCTTCGGGTCGCGGTCCTCCAGCACGTACCAGCTGTAGCCGACGGTCGGGATGCGGCCGTGATCGAGGGCGTAATCGACCATGGCGAGCAGCCGGTCGGTCTGCCGCCGCGTCGGCGGCTGCCCCCGCTCCAGCCGGTCCATGAAGTCGAGCTGATTGTCGGCGACCCGGTAGGAGACCGGCAGCAGTGGCACCGGCAGGGGCCGGCGGCGGCAGCTGGCCTCGACATGGGCGAGCCAGCCGGCATTGAAGGCGTCGGTTTTCGCGCTGCGCAGTTTCTCGACCGTACCGGCGAGGCTGCGCCAGCATTGCTTCGGCGCCACCACCCGGGCGCGCCAGCGCAGGGCCCGTAGGAACTTCTGGTGCTGGCCGTATCCGTCGAAGGAGGGCAGGTCGCGGTCCTCGCAAAGGCCGCCGACATTGTAGAGGAGGGCGGCCGCGTCTTCCTGCCCGTCCTCCAGCTTGTCGAAATAGGCGAGGCGTCCGGGATTGCCGTCCTTGCTGACATCCGTGTCGTTGCGGCTCGTGGCGATCTCGGCAAGCGTGTCGGGGTTCTCCCGGAGATAGCGGCGCAGGGCGGGATCGCGGGAGGCGGCGAGCCGCGCCGGATCGGCGAAATAGTAGCGCGTCGCCACGTCCAGGGCCGAGACCGTGCGGCCGACCCGCTGGGAGATCATGTCGGCGGTGGCGTAGGCGAAGCAGATCGCGCTGTCGCCCTGGCTCATCGGCGACTCGGCCGGATCCGGGCTGATCTTGCCGTCGAGGGGATGCGTGCCCGGGTGCGGCGCGGGCGCCACCACCGTGACGTCGGGGCAGGCGGCGTTGCGGGTGTAGCGGGGATGGGCGGGGAGGATCCGCGGATCGTACGCCATCGCCGGCATCGCGAGGAGGCCAGCAAGGAATGCCCAGGCCACGGGCGCGAGGCGGCTTTTGAAAGAAGGCACCAGTCGCGGTGTCCGGCTACGCTTCGGGTCCCGACCTCATGGCACGGGGACGCATCCGGCCAAAGCGCCGCGGGCACTCAGATCCCCGCATACCACTCGTAGCCCCGGTCCTCCCAGTACCCGCCCTTGCCGTCGCCGAGCTTGGCGAGCGACTCCACCACCTCGATGCGGCGGATATACTTGGCCTGCTTGTAGCCGAGCTGGCGCTCCAGGCGCAGCCTCAGGGGGGCGCCGTGGGCGACCGGCAGGGTCTGGCCGTTCATGGCATAGGCCAGGATCGTCTGCGGGTGGAACGCGTCGGTGAGATCGATGCTCTCGTAGTAACGGATCGGCCGGCCTGCCTGCGGGGCGTCGCCCTCGCCAGAGGCCGTCTCCGTGGTCCGGTCCTCCTGGCCTGCGCGCTTCTCGGACAGGCCGGGATGGCCGGTGGCCTTCGTGTCGGCGGCTTTGGCGTCGGAGGATCCGGTGTCACCGCCGCCCCAGGCCAGGCCGGCAGCCGCCTTCGGCTTGTTTTCGGCCGCCGGCGCGTCCTGCCCGGATTCGTTGCCGGCCTGATCCCCGCCTTCGAGGCCGCCGCCGGCATAGTCCATCGTGTCGAAGCAATGGAATACGATGTAGCGCGCCTGGGGCTTGAGCCCGGCCCGGTTGAGCAGCTCGGAGAGCGGCACGCCGGTCCATTTGCCGATGCTGCTCCAGCCTTCCACGCAATCGTGCCGGGTGATCTGCGTGCGCGACGGGAGGCCACGCAGCTCCGACAGGGACAGGCTCTGCGGGTGCTCGACGAGGCCGCTCACCTCCAGGCGGAAGCCCTCGAAGCTCTTGGCGGCGAGCGCCTTGTAGTCCCTGTCCTCGGGGTCGACCGTGCCGTTCGGCTTGAAATAGGCCGAGATCGCGCTCTCCGGGAATTCGCGCGCTAGCGAGGCGGGGGTGAGCAGCAGGCGCTGCACGAACAGGTTGGCGTCCTCGCCGGCTTCCAGGCTGCGCCGGCCCCAGGGCGCCTTCGCGATCTGGTCGCAGCCGGTGAGCGCGGTCGCGCCGAGAAGGCCCGCGACGCCCGTGAGGAAACCCCGGCGATGGGGCGGGGGGAGGCGCAGGCGGCGGCTCATCGGTTCTCTCCCCCGGCCGGGATCCGTCGTTTCTCGATCACGAACCAGCCGGTGATCATGCCCCGCAGGTTGTTGAACAGACCCGAGACCAGCACGAGCAGCACGTGCACGATCGTGAACAGCACGAGCAGGTTCATCGACAGGAAGTGAATCGAGCGGGCCGATTGCCGGCCGCCGAACAGGTCGACGATGGGCGGGAAAATCGCGTCGAAGCCCGGCGACATGGCGAGGCCGGTGAGCAGCATCAGCGGCAGCAGCACGAGCACCACGACGAGATAGGTGAGCTTCTGCAGCACGTTGTAGCGCTTGGCCTCCTCGCCTTCCGGGAAGTGCAGCGTCAGGTGCTCGCGGATCGAGCCGCCGATGTCGCGGATCTGGTCGCCGTCCGGGATCAGCCGGCGGCGCAGCTGCCCGCTGCCGAGGCCGTAGAGGAGATAGATCAGCCCGTTGATCACGAAGGCCCAGGCGAACAGGAAGTGCCAGCGCCGTCCGGTGGCGAGATCCTGGTTGGCCGGCAGGGTCGCCCAGGCGGGGAAGGCGCGGCTTGCCGCCTCGCCTTGGTCGCGCGAGAGGCCGAGCCAGCCGGTCGTGTCGAAGGTCCGGTCGCCGAGCATCACGACGCCCCGCGGCGTACCGTCGGGCGTGGTGTCGTCGGTGATGGCGAGGAACGGCTTGTCGAAGGTGGAGGCCTGTCCCCAGTAGAGGGCCGGATGGGCGTTGAAGATCTGCAGCCCGCTCATCAGCAGGATGGCGAGGCAGGCGAGATTGATCCAGTGCGCGAGCCGGATCGTCAGCGGGTGCCGGAAGACCCAGTGTCGCCGCACCGTCTCGATGGCCTCCGGCATCGCCGGTGTCGCAGATCCCGCCACGAAGTTCCTCGCCTCCCTGCCACACGAAAACGCCCGCCCGGTCGTCCCGGACGGGCGAGCACCATCGATTACGTGTTCGACGGCGCGCGGGTTTCGTTACATGCCGCTGTTCATGTCCGAGCCCTGCTCCATGCCGGAGCCGGAGTTCATGCGCTTCTTGGAGCGCATCATCTTCTTGTTGCTCTTCATCTTTTTCATGGACTTCTTCTTCATCGGGCGCTGGGCCATGTCCTCGTTGCCCATCTGGCCCTGCTGCATCTGGCCGTCCATGCCCGGCTGCATGCCGGGCTGCATCTGCTGGGCGGAGGCGGTCGAGGCGAGGCCGAGACCGAGCGAAAGCGCGCCGGCGGCGATCAGAAGGCGGGTGTTCATGAAGCACCTCGTGAATGACGTGGACGTGCGTCGCGTGCGAACAACCCGGCAGGGCGCACAGGCCTGCCGGACCTGAGCGCCAACGGACTCGGCCGCGGATCGTTCAAAAAATTTTCTCGCAAGCTGCCGGGGGCGGGATTCAACTTTCCGTCAGCCGCGGCCGGGAAAGCGGTTCTTTCCCCCTTGTGGGATCCGGCCGCTTCGCCTGCTTGCCGCCCTCGGATCCGCCGCCTATAGCCTGCGGCCTGTCATGAGCGCAGCGCCCGCACCGCACAGCTTCCCCCACCGGCACCTGCTCGGCATCGAGGGGCTGTCACGCCCGGATATCGAGGCTCTGCTCGCCCGGGCGGACGACGCCGTCGCCCTGTCCCGTCAGGTCGAGAAGAAGCGCAACGTCCTGCGGGGCCGCACGCAGATCAACCTGTTCTTCGAGCCCTCGACGCGCACGCAATCCTCGTTCGAGCTGGCGGGCAAGCGCCTCGGCGCCGACGTAATGAACATGTCGGTGGCCTCCTCCTCGGTGAAGAAGGGGGAGACCCTGATCGACACCGCCGCGACGCTGAACGCGATGCGGCCGGACATCATCGTGGTGCGCCACCATTCCGCCGGCGCCGTGCATCTGCTGGCCCGCAAAGTCGATTGCTCGGTGGTGAATGCGGGCGACGGCGCCCACGAGCACCCGACCCAGGCGCTCCTCGACGCCCTGACGATCCGCCGCAACAAGGGCGGGATCGAGGGGCTGCAGGTCGCGATCTGCGGCGACGTCCTGCATTCGCGGGTGGCGCGCTCCAACATCATCCTGCTCCAGGCGCTGGGCGCTCGGGTGCGGGTGATCGGCCCCTCCACGCTGCTCCCCACCGGCATCGAGCGCTTCGGCGTCGAGGTCTTCACGAACATGCGCGAGGGCCTGAAGGGCTGCGACATCGTGATGATGCTGCGCCTGCAGCGCGAGCGGATGAACGGCTCCTTCGTGCCCAGCGTGAAGGAGTATTTCCGCTATTACGGACTCGACGGCGACAAGCTCGCCCTCGCCAAGCCCGACGCGCTGGTGATGCATCCCGGCCCGATGAATCGGGGCGTCGAGATCGCCTCCGACATCGCCGACGGGGCGCAGTCGCTGATCCGCGAGCAGGTCGAGATGGGCGTGGCCGTGCGCATGGCCGTGCTGGAGGCCCTGGCGACGCATCTGCCGAACGGGTGATCGAATGAGCCAGCTCCTCCTCGCCAATGCCCGCCTGCTCGATCCCGCGACCGGCCGGGAAGGCCCGGGTGCCGTCCTCGTGCGCGACGGCCGCATCGCCGACCTGGCCTGGGGCGCGACCCCGGACGCGCCGGAAGGCTGCGCGCGAATCGATTGCAACGGGCAGGTTCTCACCGCCGGTCTGATCGACTTGCGCGCCTTCGTCGGGGAACCCGGCGCCGAGCACCGGGAGACCCTGGCCTCGGCGAGCGCGGCGGCGGCGGCAGGCGGCGTCACGACCCTGGTCTGCATGCCCGACACCAACCCGGTGATCGACGGCGCGCCGATCGTCGACTTCGTGCTGCGCCGTGCACGGGACACAGCGAGCGTGAACGTATTGCCGGCCGCGGCCATCACCAAGGGGCTCGCCGGCAAGGAGATGACCGAGTTCGGCCTCCTCGCGGAGGCCGGCGCCGTCGCCTTCACCGATGGCCTGAAGGCGGTGACGAACGCCCAGCTCATGCGCCGCGCCCTCACCTATGCCCGCGATTTCGGCGCCCTGTTGATGCAGCATGTCGAGGAGCCCGACCTCGTGGCCGAGGGCGTGATGAACGAGGGCGAGATGGCCTCCCGCCTCGGCCTGATCGGCATTCCCCGCGAGGCCGAGACCGTGATGCTGGAGCGGGACATCCGCCTCGTCCGCCTCACGGGCGGCCGTTACCACGCGGCCATGATCTCCTGCGCCGATTCGGTCGAGATCGTGCGCCGCGCCAAGGCGGACGGTCTGCCGGTCACCTGCGGCGTGTCGGTCAACAACCTCGTGCTCAACGAGGGCGACATCGGCCACTACCGAACCTTCTGCAAGCTCTCGCCGCCATTGCGCGACGAAGCCGACCGGCACGCGGTGATCGCGGCCCTGAACGAGGGGGTGATCGACGTGATCGTCTCCGATCACAACCCGCAGGACGTCGAGACCAAGCGCCTGCCCTTCGCGGAGGCCGCGGACGGGGCGCTCGGCATCGAGACCCTGCTCGGCGCCTCCCTGCGCCTGCTCCATACCGGGGACGTCGCCCTGCCGAAGCTGCTCGCCGCGTTGAGCGCCAACCCGGCCCGGCTCCTCGGGCGCGAGGCCGGGCGTCTCGCGGCGGGGGCGCCGGCCGATCTCGTGCTGATCGATCCGGACGTGCCCTACGTGCTCGACAAGCGCCAGCTGAAGTCGCGTTCCAAGAACTCGCCCTTCGACGAGGCCCGGCTCCAGGGCGCCGCGGTGCTCACCCTGGTCGGCGGCCGCATCGTCCACCGCGCCGAGACGCTGGCGGACGCCGCATGACCGCTGCGCTCGATGCGGGCTGGCCGCTCGTCTTGGCCGGGCTCGGCTTCGGCTATCTCCTCGGCTCGATTCCCTTCGGGCTGATCCTCACGAAATATGCCGGGCTCGGGGACGTCCGGGCCATCGGCTCCGGCAATATCGGCGCGACCAACGTTCTGCGCACCGGCCGGAAGGGGCTCGCCGCCGCGACGTTGCTCGGCGATGCCCTGAAGGGGACGGTCGCCGTGCTGGTCGCCGGGCTCTGGGGCGAGGAGCCTGCTCTGGCCGCGGGCCTTGGCGCCTTCCTCGGCCATCTCTTCCCGGTCTGGCTCAGCTTCAAGGGCGGCAAGGGCGTGGCCACCTTCCTCGGGGTCCTGCTCGCCCTCAACCCCCTGGCTTTGCTCGCTTTCGCCGTGATCTGGCTCGGACTGGCCTTCGCCCTGCGCTATTCCTCGCTCTCGGCGCTCGCCGCCTCCGCCGCGACGCCCCTCGTCCTATGGGCGCTAGGCCAGCCGCGCACGGCCCTGCTCTTCCTCGTGCTCGGCCTGCTGCTCTGGTGGAAGCACGCGCCCAACATCCGGCGACTTCTTGCCGGCACCGAGGGACGCATCGGGCAGAAGGGCTGACGAGGCTGCCTGGGCCGCCGGTGCGTCAGCCCATGCATTGATCCTCGTGCGTCTTGGCGGCGTCGTTCTTGGGCTCGTGCTCGGCCGGGCGCCCGCGGCCCACCACACCGTCGGACTGCGCCTTCAGGTAGACGTAGATGTCGTCGACGTAGCACATGACGTTCTTGTTCTCCCCGAAGGCTGGCATGACCAGTTCCTGGGAGGCGCTCACGTCCTTCTTGCCGCCGGCCACGATGCCGATGAAGGTGGGATAGTCGTCATGCTTGAGGGCCTCGACGAGGGACGGCGCGTAGGTCGAGCTCGCGCTGTCCGGCCCGTGGCAGACGATGCAGTTCGCATTGTAGCGCAGGTATCCGGACCTCGTCGCCCAATCGATCTCCATGCCGAAAGGTTTTCCTGGCGCAACAAGCTGGGCCGACTTAGCTTTCCGCGACGGGAGCGCCCCTCGGGGAATCGAGTCCGGCCGGCCGCTCTCCCGAGAGGAGGGCGGTCATGCAGCTCACCGATGCGCAGCGCCTCGACTGGCTGCGTCTGATCCGCACCGAGGGCGTCGGCCCGCGGACCTTCCGCACGCTGATCAACCGCTTCGGCGGGGCCGCCGCCGCGCTGGAGGCCCTGCCCGACCTGACCAAGCGCTCCGGCAAGCGCGTGGTGCCGCCGAATCGTGCCGAGATCGAGAAGGAGATGGCGGCGGCGGGCCGGATCGGCGTCCGCTACCTCGCCATGGGCGAACCCGCCTATCCGAAGAGCCTCCAGGCGGCGGACACGGCGCCGCCGATCCTGGCCGTGCGCGGGGCGGCGGAGGCGCTTCTGAGGCCCGCGGTGGCGATGGTCGGGTCCCGCAACGCCTCGGCCTCCGGCCTCGCCTTCACCGAGCGGCTGGCGCGGGGGCTCGGCGAGGCGGGTCTCGTCGTGACCTCGGGCCTGGCCCGCGGCATCGACGCCCGGGCGCACCGGGCCGCGCTCGCGACGGGAACGGTTGCCGTGCTCGCGGGCGGGCATGACAGGATCTATCCGGAGAATCACGCGCCGCTGCTGCAGGAGATTCTGGAGAACGGAGGCGCCGTGGTGGCGGAGATGCCGCTGGGCTGGGTGCCCCGCGGGCGCGACTTCCCCCGGCGCAACCGCATCATCTCCGGGCTGTCCTATGGCACCGTCGTGGTGGAGGCGGCGCGCCGCTCAGGCTCCCTCATCACCGCGCGCTTCGCCCTGGAGCAGGGCCGAGAGGTCTTCGCCGTGCCGGGTTCCCCGCTCGATCCGCGCGCCGAGGGCACCAACGATCTGATCCGCCAGGGGGCGACGCTGGTCGGCGAGGTCGCCCATATCCTCGCGGTGATCGGCCCCCTCGTCGAGCATCCGGATGCCTTCGGTCCGCGCGATCTCCTGAGCCGCGACCGGCCCGCTCTGGAGGAGCGGCCGGATTTCTGGGACGAGATCGATCTCGACGGGGAGGTGATCCGGGTGCCGGCCGCCGGGCTCGACAGCCCCGATCCGGCCGAGCCGGAGGGCGACCGGGCCCGCCTGATCGCCGCACTGAGCCCGACGCCGATCGGCACGGACGAACTCGCCCGGCTGGCCGGCCTGTCGGTGCGCGTGGTGCAGACGGCGCTGCTCGAACTGGAACTCGATGGGCGAATCGAACGGCATGGCAGCGGTGCGGTTTCCCTGGTGCCATGAGGCAGGCGCATCGGTCTTTCTTGAGCGGCCGATTTGACAACCCGGCGCCCTTAACCCACTTCTGCGCGGCGCGAGGCCCCGGCCATCGGCGGGAGCGCATCCGCGCATCTCCTACAAACCGTTCTGGCGGTGAGGCTCTGGCGAGAGGCAGAGGTTCATGAAAGTCGTCGTCGTCGAGTCGCCGGCCAAGGCCAAGACGATCAACAAGTACCTGGGGCGCGATTACGAGGTTCTGGCCTCCTTCGGTCATATCCGCGACCTGCCGGCCAAGGATGGCTCGGTCGATCCGGAAGCCGATTTCGCCATGATCTGGGAGCTTGAGGATCGCGGCTCCAAGCGCGTCTCCGAGATCGCCAAGGCGGTGAAGGGGGCCGAGAAGCTGATCCTCGCCACCGACCCGGATCGCGAGGGCGAGGCCATCTCCTGGCACGTCATCGAGGCGCTCTCCGCCCGCAAGGCGCTGAAGGGCATCCCCGTCGAGCGCGTCACCTTCAACGCCATCACCAAGGACGCGGTGCAGACCGCGATGCGCAAGCCCCGCGAGATCGACCAGGCCCTGGTCGATGCCTATCTCGCGCGCCGCGCCCTCGATTATCTCGTCGGCTTCAATCTCTCTCCCGTGCTCTGGCGCAAGCTGCCCGGCGCCAAGTCGGCCGGCCGGGTGCAGTCGGTCGCGCTCCGCCTCGTCGTCGAGCGCGAGATGGAGATCGAGCGCTTCAAGCCGCGGGAATACTGGTCGATCGTGGCGACCCTGGTCACCGAGGTCGGCGGGGTGTTCGAGGCGCGGCTGGTCGGCGCCGACGGCAAGCGCATCCAGCGCCTCGATGTCGGCAATGCCGAGGAGGCGGCGGCCTTCAAGCGCGATCTCGAACTCGCGACCTTCCAGGTCGGGTCGATCGAGGCGAAGCCCGCCAAGCGCCATCCGCAGCCGCCCTTCACCACCTCGACCCTGCAGCAGGAGGCGTCCCGGAAGCTCGGGATGGCGCCGGCCCAGACCATGCGCGTCGCCCAGAAGCTCTACGAGGGCGTCGACATCGGCGGCGAGACGGTCGGCATCATCACCTACATGCGAACCGACGGCGTTGACATGGCGCCCGAGGCGATCCAGGACGCCCGCCGGGTCATCGGCCGCGAGTTCGGGGACGACTACGTCCCCAACGTGCCGCGCAAATACTCGGTGAAGGCCAAGAACGCGCAGGAGGCCCACGAGGCCGTGCGCCCGACCGATATGGGCCGCCTGCCGAAGCAGATCGCCCGCTACCTCGAACCGGAGCAGGCCAAGCTCTACGAGCTGATCTGGACGCGCACCGTGGCGAGCCAGATGGAATCGGCCGAGCTCGAGCGCACCACCGTCGACGTGATCGCGAGCGTCGGCCCGCGCCGGATCGACCTGCGCGCCACGGGCCAGGTCGTGAAGTTCGACGGCTTCCTCGCCCTCTATCAGGAGGGCAAGGACGACGAGGAGGACGAGGACGGCAAGCGGCTCCCCGCCATGAAGGCGGGCGATCCCCTCAAGCGCGAGCGCATCGCCTCGACCCAGCACTTCACCGAGCCGCCCCCGCGCTATTCCGAGGCGAGCCTCGTGAAGCGGATGGAAGAGCTCGGCATCGGCCGGCCCTCGACCTATGCCGCCGTGCTCCAGACCCTGCGTGATCGGGAATATGTCCGGATCGAGAAGAAGCGCCTCCAGCCGGAGGACAAGGGCCGCCTCGTCACCGGTTTCCTTGAGAGCTTCTTCAAGCGTTACGTCGAGTACGATTTCACCGCGAGCCTCGAGGAGCAGCTCGACCGGGTCTCCAATGCGGAGATCGATTGGCGCACCGTTCTGCGCGACTTCTGGCGCGACTTCTCCGCTGCTATCGGCGGCACCAAGGAGCTGCGCGTCGCCGAGGTGCTGGAGGCGCTCAACGGTCTGCTCGGTCCCCACATCTTCCCCGAGAAGGCGGACGGATCGAATCCCCGCGCCTGTCCGACCTGCGGCTCCGGCCAGCTCTCGCTGAAGCTCGGCAAGTTCGGCGCCTTCATCGGCTGCTCGAACTATCCGGAATGCAGCTACACCCGGCAGCTCTCGGCCTCCGGCGTCGACGGCGACGGTGAGGGCTCCTCCGGCGAGGGCGGCCAGCCCGGCGTGCGCGTGCTCGGCAACGATCCCGTCACCGGCCTGCCGGTCACCCTGCGCGACGGCCGGTTCGGCCCCTTCCTTCAGCTCGGCGAGGCCAGCGCCGACAAGGATGCGGAGAAGCCCAAGCGTTCCTCGATCCCGAAGGGCGTGGCGCCGGCGAGCGTCGACCTCGAAAAGGCCCTCAAGTACCTGTCCCTGCCCCGGGAGGTGGCGCGCCATCCCGAGACCGGCGAGCCGATCCTCGCCAATATCGGCCGCTACGGGCCCTACGTGCAGCACGGAAAGACCTACGCCAATCTCGGCCGGGACGACGATGTGCTGGAGGTCGGCGCCAACCGCGCGATCGACCTGATCGTGACCAAGGAGCAGGGCGGCGGGCGCGGGCGCCCGTCCTCCGATCCCGGCCGCCCCCTCGGCAAGGACGAGGCGACGGGGCGCGAGGTCACGGTGAAGGCGGGCCGCTACGGGCCCTACGTCACCGACGGCGAGGTCAACGCCACCCTGCCCAAGGCGATGGCGGCCGAGGCCCTGACCCTGGAGCAGGGCATCGATCTGCTCAACGCCAAGCGCGCCTCCGGGGGCGGCAAGAAGGCGCCGGCCCGGGGTCGGAAGGCGCCGGCCCGCAAGGCAGCCGCGAAGTCCGGCGAGGACAAGGCGCCCAAGAAGGCGGCCGCCAAGGCTCCGGCCCGGAAGACGGCGGCGAAGAAAAGCGCCGGGTGAGCGTTCTGCCGCATCCGGCCGATTGCACTATCGGCCTGATCGACAGTTCTGGGGACAGCCGATACTCTTTCCGCTCGAGGCCAGCCCCTCGGGCGGAACGTCCGGCCTGCGACATCCCGGAATCGACACCGCCCGCATGACCGACAGTCCCGAGAAGCCTCCGCACGCGACGCATCGCGGCGTCCTCACCGGTGCCCTGGCCGAGATCGCCGAACCCGGCAGCGACATCTTCTTCGCGGCCGTGGAGACCACCCGGATGCCGATGGTGGTGGTCGATCCGCGTCAGGACGATCTGCCCATCGTCTTCGCGAACCCGGCCTTCCTGGCGATGACGGGATACACCCGCGACGAGGTGCTCGGCCGCAACTGCCGTTTCCTGCAGGGGCCGGAGACCGATCGCGCCAAGGTCGCGATCGTCGCGAGGGCGATCGCCGAGCAGCGCGACGTGTCCCTCGAGATCCTGAATTACCGGAAGGACGGCTCGACCTTCTGGAACGCCCTGTTCGTCAGCCCGGTCTACAACGCAGCCGGCGAGCTCGTGTACTATTTCGGCTCGCAGCTCGATGTCTCGCGCCGCCGCGACGCCGAGGATGCCCTCGGCCAGGCGCAGAAGATGGAGGCGCTCGGCCAGCTCACCGGCGGCATCGCCCACGACTTCAACAACCTGCTCCAGGTCATCCTCGGCTATGCCGACGTGCTCGCGAGCGGCCTGTCGAAGCCCGAGCCGGACCGGGCCCGCCTCGGGCGGGCCACGCAGAACATCCGCGAGGCGGCCGAGCGCGCGACCACGCTGACCCAGCAACTCCTCGCCTTCGCCCGCAAACAGCGGCTGGAAGGCCGGCCGGTCAACCTCAATGCCCTCGTCCGGGAGATGGGCGAGCTCGCCCGCCGCACCCTCGGCGAGACGGTAGAGGTCGAGACCGACCTCGCCGGCGATCTCTGGACCTGTCGGGTCGACCCGACCCAGGCCGAGGTCGCCCTGCTCAACATCCTGATCAACGCCCGGGACGCGATGCCCGGTGGCGGCCGCGTGCGGATCACCACCACGAACGAGACCATCGCCGACTCCGATGCCCAGGCGACCGACGCCCTGCGGCCGGGGCGCTATGTCGGCGTCGCGATCAGCGACACCGGCAGCGGCATCCCGCCCGCGGTGCTGTCCCGGGTGATGGATCCGTTCTTCACGACCAAGGAGGAGGGCAAGGGCACGGGCCTCGGCCTCTCCATGGTCTACGGCTTCGCCAAGCAATCGGGCGGCGCGGCGCGGATCAGCTCGACCCTCGGCGTCGGCACGACCGTCCACCTGTTGTTCCCGACCGACGATCGGATCGAGGAGCGCCCTTCCCGCGAGAGCGAGGAGGACAGCGAGCGTCACGGCACCGAGACGATTCTGATCGTGGAGGATCGGGAGGACGTGGCCGAGCTCGCCCGGGCCATCCTGCGGGATTACGGCTACGTCACGCATATGGCCGGCAATGCCCGCGAGGCGCTCGCCATCCTGGATGCCCACGAGGGCATCGCACTCCTGTTCTCCGACCTGATCATGCCGGGGGGCATGAACGGCCTCGTGCTCGCCCGGGAGGCGCGTCTGCGGCGTCCGGACCTAAAGGTGCTGCTGACCACTGGCTATGCCGAGGCGAGCCTGGAGCGAACCGATGTCGGGGGATCGGAGTTCGAGATCCTGAAGAAGCCGTACCGACGCGCCGATCTGATCCGGCGGGTGCGGGCGGCCCTGGACTCACCCGGCGGCGCCTGACGGCAGCGCCGCACGCCATGTCAGGAGTGGCCCATGCCCCGCGGCGACAAGTCGAAATACACCGACAAGCAGATCCGCAAGGCGGAACACATCGCGGAATCCTACGAATCCCGCGGTGTACCCGAGAAGGAGGCGGAATCCCGTGCCTGGGCCACCGTCAACAAGGACGATGGCGGCGGCAAGCACCCCGGCGGCTCGGGGCGGGGGCGCAACACGGGAAAGCCCGCCGCCCACAAGGGCGGCCGCGTCGGCGGCGAAGCCTCGGCCTCCCGCACTGCCGAGCAACGCTCTGCGTCCGCCAAGAAGGCCGCCGAGACCCGCAAGCGCAACGCCGCCAAGAAGGCGTCCTGATTACCGGGCGACGGCGCCCACCAACGGACCGAGCGGGCGGCTGAGATCGGAGCGGCCGATGCCCGGCGCGTAGAGACTCGACACCGAGCCGTCGAGGAACAGCGCGTTGCGGCAGGCGAAGGTGTCCTTGAACAGACGCGCGAAGGCGCCGAAGCTCACGGGACGTTCCGAGATCGCGAAGACGGCGGTGTGGCCGTCCTCGCGCACCCCGACGCCGTTGCGGATCTTCTGGCTCGGGCCGTCCGTCGAGATCTTGGGGTGGATGCGGCCGTCGATGACCAGCATCGGGCCGGACTGCGTGGCGTAGTCCGGCTTCAGCTTCGCCTTGAGGTAGCGTCCCGTCTCCAGCACGCCGGCCCGGTCGCCCTTCACGTAGAAGATGCCGTTGGGCTTGAGGTGGAAGTTGCCCGGGCCGTTGGCGGTGGAGACGCCCTTCAGCTCGCGCCCCTCCTCGATGTAGAGCCCGACCGGCGCCTGGCCCTTGTCGTACATGCCCGCATTCATCGCGAAGCTGAGGCGGTCCCCTTGCGCCCGCGCGAGGTTCGAGAGCGAGGAATAGGGAAGGCCGTCCGAGCCGAGCCAGAACAGCCGGAGCCGCTGCTTGCGCAGGTCGATCAGGCAGGCGGTGTAGGCCTCTCCTTCGGACTCCACGACCCGGCAGGGGCTCGCCGCCGTGGCGGTCTTGCCAGCCGCCGGTGCATCCGCCTCCCGCGACCAGGCCTGCGTGGCGGCGAGAGCGAGCAGCACGGCAGGCAGAAGACGGGCGGCGTATCGAGACATCGGACGCTTCCTGGCAGAGCGTGAACCGGCGGAGCTTGGCCGCGCGGCGCTCTCCTCACCCGGAAAAGCGGCAGCATTCAAGCGGGGCCGCTCCCGCGATTCTCGAAGCTCACGCATTCGAGACCGGACGTCGCATGAACCGTTTCCCGGAGCTGAGCGTTTTTTGGGCAAGGGGCAGTCAAGGGGCGGTCTTCCCCCTCAGTCCGGAGAATTTTCATATGAAACGCGTCTTGATGGCTTCGGCCGCCCTGGTGGGCGCGCTGGCGATGGTTCCTGCCACGGCCGAAGCCCGCGGCTTCGGTGGGTTCCATGGCGGCGGCTTCCACGGGGGTGGATTCCACGGCGGCGGGTTCGGCGGCTTCCGGGGTGGCGGTTTCGGCGGCGGCTTCCGCGGGGCGGGCTTCCGTCCGGGCTGGGGCGGTGGCTGGCACCGGGGCGGCTATGGCTGGCGCCGTGGCGGCTACGGCCTCGGTGGTCTCGGCCTCGGTCTGGGCCTCGGTCTCGCGGCGGGCGGCCTCTACGGCGGGTATGGCGGCTACGGATATGGCTACGGCCCGTATTACGGCGGCTACTCGGCGGTGGGCTACGATCCCTATTACGGCGGCGGCTGCTACACCGTCCCGCGCCTGCGCTGGACGCCCTATGGCTACCGCCGGGTCCTGGTCGAGCGCTGCTACTGAGGCACGTTCCGAAAGCACGGACAACGAGGGGCCGCGCCAGCGGCCCCTTTTGCCTGCCCTCTTGAGGCGGCGCTCGGTCTCAGCGCCGGCGCATCTCGTCGCGCCGCATCGGCATGGCGTCGATAGTCGAGAACAGGGTCTGAGGCGGGATCGGCTCCTGCGACGACAGCTTGACGCCGCCATCCTTGCCGACCAGCACGGCGTGGAACGCCTCGGCCGAAAGCCCGAGCCGTCGGCGCAGGCGTACCGCGTCCGCGCTCGACCCCACGGCTTCGAGAACGACGAGGTCCCGCTCGCGCAATCCCGTCCGGGCCGAGGCGAGGGCCTCCCGCTGCGCCCTGAGAGTCTTGTCCTCCGCTCCGGGGGCGGAGAGCACCAGCACGCGGGACCGCCACTGATGGGCGGCCAGCGGGTCGCCGTCCGCGGCTCCGCCGGCCAGCAGAGCCGCGAGCGTGGCGGCGGCGAAAAGGCTCTGGCGTGGCATCGGCGGCTCCTGTCGCGGGGCGGTTGCAGCAACCAACGCGCGGCGCTGGGAGCCCGTCTGCGGTCGTTCGGCGCAGCCCTCGGCTCACACCGCCCGCAGGGGAGGCTCCAGGACGCCGAGGACCCGGGCGAGGTCGCTGCCGCGCTTCATCACATGGCCATTGGCCGCGATGACCGCATAGGCCCCCTGGCGGCGGGCGAGCTTCGGATCCTTCTCGACCCGGTAGAGCGGCATCTCGGAAGAGCGGCGGTAGATGGAGAAAATCGCCTTGTCGCGGCGGAAGTCGAGGGCGTAGTCGCGCCATTCCCCTTCCGCGACCCGGCGTCCGTAGAGATTGAACAGGATCCGCAACTCGTCCCGCCCGAAGGCCACCTGGGGCGGCGGCGCGCTTCTCGGAAACGGGATGATCTGCGGATCGCTTGCGGCGGGATCGGCACCGGGCCTCTCGCTCATCGTCTCTCCCTTGTCCGGGCCGCCGAAGCCTCCCGTCGAGCCGAAGCGGGTACCGTTTCGGCAGGTCGGGCGGGTTCGGAGGCGGTATCGATCTGATGATGGGCCGCCCCGGTGCCCGCGGCAAGCGCCGGCTAACGGCTCGAATCGCCGCTTTTCCGCCGCAATAAGGCCCTTGCGCAGCCTCATCGCGCTGATGAACTGTTGCATGGAACCTCGTCGGCTCAAGCCCCGGGGCGGCGACTGCAACCCGAGCTCCCCAGCCCGTGGTCGCTGCAATGGATCCGCGAAGGCCGGCACTCCGAGGTTTCGAGACCCAAGGACTTCAGGCGGCCTCTTCGGAGCGCCGCCCTTTTTCTTGGATTTTTTCCCCGATCCTGCGAAGGCTCCGGGCGATCATGACCTCGCCCCCCGTCTTCGACAGCGCTTTTCGCGACCGCCTCGCCGATCTCATCGTCTGGCGGCGGGACGTGCGGCGCTTCCGTGCCGAGCCGGTGGACGAGGCGGTGCTGCACCGCTGCCTGAAACTCGCGAGCCTCGGCCCTTCCGTCGGAAACAGCCAGCCGGGCCGCTTCGTGCGGGTCTCGGATCCGGAGCGCCGCGCCGCGGTGGTCGAGAGCTTCTCCCGCTGCAACGCCGCGGCGCTCGCCTGCTACGCCGAGGAGCGGCAGACGCTCTACGCCCGGCTCAAGCTCGAGGGCCTGCGTGAGGCGCCGATCCACCTCGCCGTCTTCTGCGACGAGGAAACCGAGGCCGGCTTCGGGCTCGGCCGGGCCACCATGCCGGAGATGCTGCGCTATTCCGTGGTCACGGCGGTGCACGGTTTCTGGCTCGCCGCGCGTGCCCATAACCTCGGCGTCGGCTGGGTCTCGATCCTCGAGCCGGAGCGGGTGACCGCCGCCCTCGACGTGCCCCCGGCCTGGCGCCTCGTGGCCTATCTCTGCGTCGGGCATCCGGTGGAGGAGCACGCCGATCCGGAGCTCGTCCGCCATGGCTGGCAGGCGCGGGTCGCCGCTCAGAGCCTGCTCCTGGAGCGCTGACCGGCGCGCTGCCGTGGGGTAACGGAATGATATCCTTACCCGTCCCTCGCCCCGATCGCGCGCCTTTTCGGCATCGCGTCGCGGCGGAGTTAGCCGTCTGAAAGCGTTGAAGAAACCGGCGGTGGATAAGTCGCAGGGCTTCACCGGAACGGCAAGGCCTCGCGGCGCTTTCTTGCTCAAGCGTATGGTCACGCTTGAGGAATGAAATCCATGTCTGCGTTCACGCTGGAGGAGTCCAAGGTATCGTCGTTCCCGCGGCTGCGGGCCGTCCTGACCGGCGCGGCGTTCGCGACGGTCGCGGCTTCGGCTTTCGCGACGCCGGCCGCGTCCCGCGAGATGGTGCCGTTCGCCGATCCCGTTGCGCCGGGCTCGCTCGTGGTGCGCACCTCGGAGCGGCGCCTCTACCTCGTCAACGGCGACGGCACGGCGATCCGCTATCCCGTGGCGGTGGGCAAGCCCGGCAAGCAGTGGAGCGGCCACACCGAGATCGACGGCAAGTATTACGAGCCCGACTGGTCGCCCCCGGCGGAGGTGAAGCGCGACCATCCCCGGCTGCCGAATCTCATCCGCGGCGGCTCGCCGCACAATCCCATGGGCGTGGCGGCAATGACCCTGCGGGGCGGCCAATACGCCATCCACGGCACCAATCGGCCGAACTCCATCGGCACCTTCGCGTCCTATGGCTGCATCCGCATGTACAACCAGGACATCGCGGATCTCTTCCAGCGCGTCGATGTCGGCACGCAGGTCTACGTGGTGCGGTAGAGCGCTGTTCGACGAAGCGGCTCCCGCGCGTCGAAAGACATCCCGTCCTCATCGGGACCGGAAGGATCCGGCCTGACCCGATCGGACCGGAATGAGATGCGTCAGAAATCGACGGCGAGGCCCTTCACCTCCCAGTCCTGGTAGCGGACGGGCTCCAGCCCGCCGCGGCCCTGGCGCTCCGTCTTGGCCGCGATCTCGGCCGCGCGGGCGTCGATGGCGGCGCGCCGCTCGGCGGCTTCCGCCAGGGCGCGCTCCGCGGCAGGGCTGAGGGGCTTGCGCGCGGGCGGCGCATCCGGGCGATCGTCCGTCGTCGTCATGTCGTCTTGCTTTCGGTCGCGTCCGGTGGGAGGGCGTCGGGAAACCCGACCCCTCGTTCTTTCGGAAAGTGGCATTCATGGCGAGACGCCGCAACGCGGCCGGCCGCGAGACGGCTTCGGAGCCGGACGTCCCCGGCCTCGGAGCCCGCCGCGTTGCCCGCGAAGCCGTCGCCGACCTGATCGGCAAGGCTCGCGGCCTCGCCCTCGACGACGCCCTCACCCAGGCCCTGCGCCGCACGCCCCTCGAGCCCGCCGATGCGGCGCTTGCCCGCGCCATCGCCACGGCCACCTTCCGGCGCTTCGGCTCCCTGCGCGCGGCCCTCGCGGAGCGGATGACCAGCGGCCTGCCGGAGGAGCAGCCGCGCCTCCTCGCCTTGCTGGTGACCGGGGCCGCCCAGATCCTCGACCTCGCCGTGCCCGACCATGCCGCCGTCGATCTCTCGGTGCGGCTTGCCAAGTCCGATCCCGAACTCGCCCATGCCGCCGGCCTCGTGAACGCGGTCCTGCGCCGGCTTGCCCGCGAGGCGGAGGGGATCCGGGCCTCCGCGCCAGATCCCCTCGACATCGACACGCCCCCCTGGCTCGCCCGGCGCTGGCGGGAGAGCTACGGCGAGGCGACCGCGCGTGCGATCGCGGCCTCCCATCGCGCCGGGGCGGCGGTCGATCTCACCGTTCCGACGGACGCCCAGGCCTGGGCCGAGCGGCTCGGGGGTATCCTCCTCCCTCTCGGCAGCGTCCGCCTCGCGGAGGTGCGGGCCGCGGTGTCCGAGCTGCCGGGCTATGCCGAGGGCGCCTGGTGGGTGCAGGACGCCGCCGCCGCGATCCCCGCCCGGCTGCTTCGGCCCGCCAAGGACGAGCGCATCGCCGATCTCTGCGCGGCGCCGGGCGGCAAGACCGCCCAGCTCGCCGCGGCGGGGGCCCGGGTGACCGCCGTCGACCGCTCCGCTGCCCGCCTCGAACGGTTGCGCCTCAATCTGGCGCGGCTCTCCCTCTCCGCGGAGGTGCAGGCCGTCGACGCCCTCGATCTGCCCGAGGACGCGCCTTTCGACGCCGTGCTCCTTGATGCGCCCTGTTCGGCCACCGGCACGATCCGCCGCCATCCGGACGTGGCCTGGACCAAGAGCGAGGGGGATATCGGCCGTCTCGCCGGCCTGCAGGCGCGGCTCCTCGACAAGGCCGCCAAGCTGCTCCGACCCGGGGGGCGCCTCGTCTATTGCACCTGTTCCCTGGAGCCGGCGGAGGGGGAGGCGCAGGTCGCCGCCTTCCTCGCGCGGCATCCGGATTTCGCCCGTCTGCCCGTCACCTCGGAAGAGGTCGGTGGCCATGCCGAGCTGATCGGGCCGGAGGGCGACCTGCGCACCCTGCCCTCGCACCTGCCGGGTCCCGCGGGCTCGCGGGTGGGGGGGGTGGATGGGTTCTTCGCGAGCCGGCTGGTACGAGGCGGCTGAGGGCGGCAACAGCGTTAGCAAATGGTTAAGAGGCGGGCTCTACCGTCAGGCTTGGGAGCCGGCCGACGCACGCCCCGCGTCGCCCGCGCCGGAAGAGGACACTGCGTGGGTTGGGGGTCTGACCGCTGGGATCTGTATCGGCTGGCCGGGACGGAACTCGCCCGATCCGTCCGGATGACGGCCGCCCGCCTGACCTCGCCGGCGGACATCCTGTCCCGTGCCCGGGTCCGCGCGCTGGTGATCGCGCCGCACGACCTGCGCACGAGCGATCCCACCTTCGCCGACGACATCTATTCCGGCCTGTTCGTCTTCGCCGGGCGCTCCCTGGTGGTGAGCGGCCGCTCGCCCTTCGACTACGATCCGCCCTCGCCGGAATGGGCGCAGGTGCTCTACGGTTTCGGCTGGCTGCGCCACCTGCGCGCCGCCGACAACGCCCTGGCCCGGGCCAATGCCCGCGCCTTCGTCTCCGATTTCATCGCCGGCCGGGGCGATCCGGATCTGGCGAGCCCGGTTCCCGTGGCGGCCCGCCGCCTCGTCTCCTTCCTGTGCCAGTCGCCCCTGGTGCTCGAGGGGGCGGACCACGCCTTCTACCAGGCCTTCCTCAAGGCGATCGGGCGCAATGCCCGCGAACTGGAGCGCTGGCTGCGCCGGGGCGCGCCGCCCCAGGCCCAGCTCGTCTCGGCCGTGGCGCTCAGCTATGCCGGCCTCTGCTGCGAGGGCATCGAGCCGATCCTGCGCCGGGCCACCCGGGTGCTCTCGCGCGAGCTCGACCGGCAGATCCTGCCCGATGGCGGCCATATCAGCCGCAACCAGCGCTTCGCCCTGGAACTGCTGCTCGACCTGCTGCCCCTGCGCCAGAGCTTCCTCAGCCGCAGCATCGACCCGCCGGAGGCGCTGCTGCGCGCCATCGACCGGATGCTGCCGCTGTTCCGGCTTCTGCGCCACGGGGACGCCTCGCTCAGCCACTTCAACGGTGTCGGCGTGACCGCCGCGGACCACCTCGCCACGCTGCTCGTCTATGACGGGGGCGCCGCCCAGACGATGCTGCGGGCCCCGATCTCGGGCTACGAGCGGCTGGAGGCGGGCCGCACCGTCGTGGTCGCCGATGTCGGGCAGGCGCCGGGGCCGCGCGAATCGGCGGAGGCCTGCGCGGGCTGCCTCTCCTTCGAGATGACGAGCGGCCGCGAGCGCCTCGTCGTCAATTGCGGCATGCCCGCGAGCGGGTTCGAGCTGCGCCGCGTCGCCCGCAGCACCGCCGCCCATTCCACCGCGACGGTGGACGACACCTCCTCCTGCCGCTTCCTGGCGAGCCCGGACGCCTGGTGGGGACGCCGGCTCGTGACGAACTGGCTCTCCGACCGCTACGGACCCGCCATCCTGCGCGGGCCGACGAACGTGGCCGTGGAGCGCGGGGCGGAGGCCGGGGCGGCGACCCTGGCGGCCCGGCACGACGGTTACCTCCTCTCCTTCGGCGTCGTCCACGAGCGCCGCTGGACGCTCTCGGCGGACGGGAGCCTGCTCGAGGGCGTGGACGCCTTCCTGCGCGAGGGCCGCGGCAGCCGCCGGCCCCACGAGATCGCCGTGCGCTTCCACCTGCACCCGAACGTCCATGTGCGCGGGGAGGGCGGCGGCCAGGTCGAGCTGACCACGGCCTCCGGCGAGGTCTGGCGCTTCTCGGCCGACGGCGCGGACGTGGCGATCGAGGAGAGCGTCTACTTCGCCGGCGTGGTCGGCGCCTGCCGCACCGAGCAGATCGCGCTCTATCTCGCTCTCACCGAGGGCGCGCGGATCCGGTGGCGCTTCGTGCGGGTCGCGGAAGGCGGCGGAGGGCGGTCCGGCCCGGTTTGATCCGCCCGGGTGGAAGCCCGGAGGCGTTCCATGCTACCGCGCGCCGGCAGAACGCCTTTTCGAGACCGGACGAGCCTTCCATGTCGCGCGACCAGACCCGGGTGACCCGCGCCCTTCTTTCCGTTTCCGACAAGACCGGCCTCGTGGCCTTCGCCCGCGCCCTGGCGGAGCGCGGCATCGCCCTGGTCTCGACCGGCGGCACCCACCGCGCCCTGACCGAGGCCGGCCTCGCCATGACCGAGGTGGCGCAGCTGACGCAGTTCCCCGAGATGATGGACGGGCGCGTGAAGACGCTGCACCCGGCCGTCCATGGCGGCCTGCTCGCCATCCGCGACAATCCCGAGCATCAGGCGGCGCTGGCCGCCCACGGCATCGGCGCCATCGACCTGCTCGTGGTCAATCTCTACCCCTTCGAGGCGACGCTGGCCCGGGGCGGCTCCTACGACGACTGCGTCGAGAACATCGATATCGGCGGCCCGGCCATGATCCGCGCCGCGGCCAAGAACCATGCCGACGTCGCCGTGGTGGTCGACGTGGCCGATTACGGCACGATCCTCTCCGAACTGGCGGCGAACGACGGCGCCATCGCCGCCGCGACCCGCCGCCGCCTCGCCCAGAAGGCCTTCGCCCGCACCGCCTCCTACGACGCCGGCATCGCCAACTGGCTCGCCGGCGCGATCGAGCCGGAGGCCGCGCCCGCCTTCCGCGCCTTCGGCGGCAGCCTCGGCCAGGCCCTGCGCTACGGCGAGAACCCGCACCAATCCGCCGCCTTCTACCGCTCCGCCGGCACGCCGCGGCCCGGCATCGCCACGGCGCGGCAGCTCCAGGGCAAGGAGCTATCCTACAACAACCTCAACGACACCGACGCGGCCTATGAATGCGTGGCCGAGTTCGATCCGGCCCGCACCGCCGCGGTGGCGATCATCAAGCACGCCAATCCCTGCGGCGTCGCCGAGGGCGGCAGCCTGCTCGAAGCCTATGAGCGGGCGCTCGCCTGCGATCCCGTCTCGGCCTTCGGCGGCATCGTCGCCCTCAACCGGCCCCTCGACGCGGAGGCCGCCCGCAAGATCGTGGAGATCTTCACCGAGGTCATCATCGCGCCCGATGCGACCGAGGAGGCCCAGCGCATCGTCGGCGCCAAGAAGAACCTGCGGCTGCTGCTCGCCGGCGGCCTGCCCGATCCCCGCGCCGCGGGCGAGACCGTGCGCAGCCTCGCCGGCGGCCTGCTGGTGCAGGGCCGCGACGGGGCGGTCGTCGACGACATGGCGCTCAAGGTCGTGACGAAGCGCCAGCCGACGGAGGCCGAATACGCCGACATGCGCTTCGCCTACCGCGTCGCCAAGCACGTGAAGTCGAACGCCATCGTCTATGCCCGCAGCGGCGCCACGGTCGGGATCGGGGCCGGGCAGATGTCGCGGGTCGATTCCTCGCGCATCGCCGCCTGGAAGGCCGCGGAGGGCGCCAAGCGCCTCGGCCTGTCCGAGAGCCTCGCCAACGGCTCCGCGGTCGCCTCCGACGCCTTCTTCCCCTTCGCCGACGGGCTTCTCGCCGCGGCCGAGGCGGGGGCCACCGCGGTGATCCAGCCCGGCGGCTCGATGCGCGACGAAGAGGTGATCCGCGCCGCCGACGAGGCGGGGCTGGCGATGGTGTTCACCGGCACGCGCCACTTCCGGCACTGAGGGGCCGCGGCCTCTCGGACCCCGATCCAAGAGAGACGAGCGCAGGATGCGTGACGGCGCCCCGCCTTCCGACGGAGCGCCGCCACGTCTCGCGGCGCCCCCGCGCCCGCAGCGTCCGCTCACGCCCCTGCAGCTTCTCAGGACGGTGGCCTCGAACACCGTCGGCATCTTCGACGAAGCCCTGTTCGACGAGCTCGTCGTGGTGCGCCGCTACGGTCCGGTGCGGCTCGCCTTCGTCAGCGACCCGGCGGCGATCCGGCAGGTGCTCGTCGACCGCTTCGACGATTATCCCCGCGTGCCGATGATCAAGCGCCTCTACGCGGCGGAGATCGGCACGGGCACGCTGGCGACCTCCGGGGCGATCTGGTGGCGGCACCGCCGGATCTGCGCCGCGACCCTGGACCGGCGCGCCACGGCCCCGGACCTGCCCGGGCTGATCGCCCAATGCGAGGCGCTGGTCGCGGGCTTCGAGCCGCTGCTCGCCGAGCCGGTCGATATCGAGGCGCAGGCCGCCCGGATCTGGATCCAGCTCCTCAACCGGATGTCGGCGGGGGGCGACCTGGATTTCGTGCCGATCCTGAAATGGCTCTCGAGGGTGCCGCGCAAGCCCCGCGCCCTCGATCTGCTGCCGATGCCCGAATGGCTGCGCGACCGGGTCAGCTCGGCGCGGCAGAGCCCGGAGCGGATCGCCCTCCGGGCGCAGCTCGCCGCGATGATCGCGGCGCGCAAGGCGGCGGGCTATGCCGGCCCGCGCGACCTGCTCTGGCGGATCGCCCACAGCGCCGACCGCGCGACCGGCGAGACGCTGCCGCCCAACGAGATGGCCGACGAGGCGGCGAGCCTGGTGGGGGCCGGGGACGCCACCATCCGGGCGCTGACCTGGATCTGGTATCTTCTCGGCACGCATCCCGCGGTCGAGGCGCGGCTGCATGCCGAGCTCGACGCGGTGCTCGGCGACGGGCCGCTCCGCCCGGAGCAGTTGCGCCAGCTGCCCTATCTCCGCCGGGTCCTCGACGAGGTGATGCGGCTCTATCCGCCGATCCCGATCATCGCCCGCGTGGCGCGGGTCACCGACACGATCGCGGGCAAGAAGGTCCCCAGGGGCACCTTCGTCATCGTCGCGCCCTGGGTGGTGCACCGGCACCGGCGCCTGTGGGACGAGCCGGAGCGCTTCGATCCCGACCGCTTCACCGAGGCGCGCAGCGCCGACCGGCCGCGCTTCGCCCATCTCCCCTTCGCCGTCGGCCCCGGCGTCTGCCCGGGCTCCCACTTCGCCCAGACGCAGATGATGGTGATCGCCGCGGCCATCGCCCGGCGCTACCGCTTCCACTTGGCGCCGGACGCCAACGTGGTGCCCTTCGGCGCGATCAGCCTGCAGCCCCGCGGCGGCCTCTGGGGGGCGCTGGAGCGGCGCTGATCGGATCCGTTCAAACGAAGAAGCCCCGGCCGTGCGGAGCGGCCGGGGCTTCTTTTCGTCGATGACGGCGCCTCGCGGCGCCGTTGCTCGTGCCTGTCAGTGCGCGTGGGCGCCGGCGGCGCCGATGCCGGTCTCCGAACGCACGTATTGCGCGTCGAAGGCGGCCCGCTCGCGGTTGGCCCGGCGCGTCTTGTCCAGAAGCGACACCGCCCAGATCGTCACGAAGGCCAGCGGCATCGAGAACAGGGCCGGGTTGGCGTAGGGGAACAGCGGCGCCGGATGGCCGAGGGTCTTCACCCAGACCGCATCCGAGAGCACCACCATGGTCACCGCCGCCACGAGACCGACGAGGCCGCCGATCAGCGCCCCCCAGGTCGTGGTGCCGCGCCACAGGATCGACATCGCCAGGACGGGGAAGTTGCAGCTCGCCGCCACCGAGAAGGCGAGGCCGACCATGAAGGCCACGTTCTGGTTCTCGAAGACGTAGCCGAGATAGATCGCCACGATGCCGATGCCCACGGCGGAGATCTTGGAGAGGTTGACCTCCGCCTTCTCCGTGGTGCGGCCGCGGGCGATGACCTGGGCGTAGAGATCGTGGCTGATCGCCGAGGCGCCGGCCAGCGTCAGCCCCGCCACCACCGCGAGGATGGTCGCGAAGGCCACCGCCGAGATGAAGCCGAGGAAGTACGGCCCGCCCACCGCGTTGGCGAGGTTGACGGCAACCATGTTGGTGCCGCCGATCATGTCCTTGATCTTGTCGAAGGACCCGCCCGCGCCGAGCTTGAAGTAGGAGGGATCGGACATCAGCAGGGCGATGCCGCCGAAGCCGATGATGAAGGTGAGGATGTAGAAGTAGCCGATCAGGCCGGTGGCGTAGAACACCGACTTGCGGGCGGCCTGAGCGTCCGACACCGTGAAGAAGCGCATCAGGATGTGCGGCAGGCCGGCGGTGCCGAACATCAGGCCGACGCCGAGCGAGATCGAGTCGATCGGGTTCGAGACGAGGCCGCCCGGCGCCATGATGGCGTCGCCCTTCGGGTGGGTCTGCACGGCCGCGGCGAACAAGGCCTCGGGGCTGAAGCCGAACTTGTAGAGCACGGCCCCGGCCATGAAGCTCGCGCCGCCCAGCAGCAGGCAGGCCTTGATGACCTGCACCCAGGTCGTCGCCTTCATGCCGCCGAAGGCGACGTAGATGATCATCAGCGCGCCGACGATCACCACCGCGTAGAGATAGGGCAGGCCGAACAGGAGCTGGATCAGCTTCCCCGCGCCGACCATCTGGGCGATCAGGTAGAACGCCACCACCACGAGGGTGCCGGTCGCCGAGATGATGCGGATCGAGGTCTGGTCGAGGCGGAAGCTCGCCACGTCGGCGAAGGTGAACTTGCCGAGGTTGCGCAGGCGCTCCGCGATCAGGAACAGCACGATCGGCCAGCCGACCAGGAAGCCCGTCGAGTAGATCAGCCCGTCGAAGCCCGAGGAATAGACGAGGCCGGAGATGCCGAGGAACGAGGCCGCCGACATGTAGTCGCCGGCGATGGCGAGCGCGTTGGTGCGGGCCGAGATGCCGCCCCCCGCCGCGTAGAAGTCGGCGGCCGATTTCGAGCCCTTCGCCGCCCGGTAGGTGATGACGAGGGTGAAGATCACGAAGAAGAAGAACATCGTGACGGCCGGCCAGTTCGTGGCCTGCTGCTGCACGGCGCCGAGATCGGGGCCCGCGGCCAGGGCCGGGGCGGCCGCCAGCGCGAGGCCGGCGGCGGGGAGGAGGAGGCTGCGGCGGATCATCGGGCGAGGCTCCGGGCGAGGTCGGCCGAGAGCCGGTCGAAGCGGGTATTGGCGCGGGCGACATAGGCGCCGGTGAGCAGGAACGCGAAGACGATCACGAACATGCCCATGTAGAAGCCGAGGGAGGCGGTGCCGCCGACCTTGGTGGCCAGCAGCGCCTTGTCGAAGGCGATCAGGCCGATGAAGCCGAAATAGACGACGAGCATCAGGCCGGTGAGGATCCAGCCGTAGCGGGTGCGCTCGCGGACCAGGGTCTTGAAGGTCGGGTGCTCGGCGATCCGGTCGAGGTCGTGATCCGGCTCGGGCATCTCCAGGGCGCCGATGCCATGGATCGTCTGGGCCTGGGGCGTCACCGACGCTCCCGCCGTTTGCAGGGTGCTCATGGGGTTCCTCCCGCCTGTCCGGTCCCGTTCTGTCGGGATCCGCGGCCGGTTTTCTGGCGTGGGGGCGTGACAGGCGGATGTTGGCGCTCCGCTCCGTCACGCTTGCGGTCTGCCGGGCCTTCCGAAATGGAGGGCCTGCGATCGACTTGTGCGCGATCTTATGCCGGCCGGTTCTGCCGGTTCTCGATCAGGTCGTCAACGACCGCCGGCTCGGCGAGGGTGGAGGTGTCGCCCAGCGAGCCGAAATCGTCCTCGGCGATCTTGCGCAGGATGCGGCGCATGATCTTGCCCGAGCGGGTCTTGGGCAGGCCCGGCGCGAACTGGATCAGGTCGGGCGAGGCGATCGGGCCGATATCCTTGCGGACCCAGGCGACGAGCTCCTTGCGCAGCCCGTCCGAGCCCTCCTCGCCCTCGTTGAGAGTGACGTAGGCGTAGATGCCCTGGCCCTTGAGATTGTGCGGGTAGCCGACCACCGCCGCCTCCGCGACCTTCGGATGGGCGACGAGGGAGGATTCGACCTCCGCCGTGCCCATGCGGTGGCCGGAGACGTTGATGACGTCGTCCACCCGGCCGGTGATCCAGTAATAGCCGTCCGCGTCCCGGCGGGCGCCGTCGCCGGTGAAGTAGAGGTTCTTGTAGGTCGAGAAATAGGTCTGCTCGAAGCGCTCGTGGTCGCCGTAGACCGTGCGCATCTGGCCCGGCCAGGAATCCTTGATGCAGAGATTGCCCTCGCAGGGGCCGTCGAGCTCCTTGCCCTCGGCATCGACCATCACCGGCTGCACGCCGAAGAAGGGCCGGGTCGCCGAGCCGGGCTTGAGCTTGGTGGCGCCCGGCAGCGGCGTGATCAGGATGCCGCCGGTCTCGGTCTGCCACCAGGTGTCAACGATCGAGCAGCGCTGCTCGCCGACGACGTTGTAGTACCATTCCCAGGCCTCGGGATTGATCGGCTCGCCGACGGAACCCAGCACCCGCAGGGATTGGCGCGAGGTCTTCTTCACCGGGCCCTCGCCGCCGCCCATCAGCGAGCGGATCGCGGTGGGAGCGGTGTAGAAGATGTTGACCTTGTGCTTGTCCACGACCTCCCAGAAGCGGGAATTCGACGGATAGGTCGGGATGCCCTCGAACATCAGCGTGGTCGCGCCGTTCGCGAGCGGGCCGTAGACGATGTAGCTGTGGCCGGTGACCCAGCCCACATCCGCCGTGCACCAGTAGACGTCGCCCTCGCGGTAATCGAAGACGTATTCGTGGGTCATCGAGGCGTAGACGAGATAGCCGCCGGTGGTGTGCACCACGCCCTTGGGCTGGCCGGTCGAGCCCGAGGTGTAGAGGATGAAGAGCGGATGCTCCGCCTCCACCGCCTCGGCCGGGCATTCGTCGGTCACCTGGGCGGCGGCCTCGTGGTAATAGACGTCGCGGCCCGGCTCCATCGCCACGGCGCCGCCGGTGCGCTTCACGACGACGACGTGCTCGACGAGGTCCTTGTCGAGCCGCTTGATCGCCTCGTCGACATTGGCCTTGAGGGGCACCTTGCGCCCGCCGCGCAGGCCCTCGTCGGCGGTGATGACGACCTTGGAGCCGCAGCCGCTGATCCGGCTCGCCAGCGAGTCGGGCGAGAAGCCGCCGAACACGATGGCGTGGATGGCGCCCAGCCGCGCGCAGGCCAGCATGGCGTAGGCGGCCTCGGGGATCATCGGCAGGTAGAGCGTGACCCGGTCGCCCTTGCCGACGCCGCGGTTGCGCAGGACGTTGGCCATGCGGCACACCTCGGCGTGCAGCTCCCTGTAGGTGATGTGCTTCGACTCGTTCGGGTCGTCGCCTTCCCAGATGATCGCGGTCTGGTTGCCGCGCTTGGCAAGGTGGCGGTCGATGCAGTTCAGCGCGACGTTGGTCTTGCCGTCCTCGAACCACTTGATCGAGACGTTGCCCGGGGCAAAGCTCGTATCCTTGACTTTGTGGTAGGGCTTGATCCAGTCGATCCGCTTGCCGTGCTCGCCCCAGAACGCGTCCGGATCGGCAACGGAGGCCGCATACATCTCCCTGTACTTGGCATCGTCCACGTGGGCGCCCTGGCGCCATGCGTCCTGGACCTCGACGACCTTCTCAGACATCGTGTTTCATCCCTCGAGGTGCCCGATCGTATCGCGAAGCTTGCGCAGCCGGGTCTTTCCGATCCGTGGTTCTAGGCTCTCCGGAAACGGGGCAGCAAGCACCATTTAGTCCAGGGCTTTGCGGGATCGGCAGATTGTTATGGCCGGCCCCGCGCGCGGTCGGCGGGGCGGTCATGCGGCCGGGAACATCATCTCGACGAGGGTGCCCTCGTTCTTGCGGCTGGAGATGCGGAAGCGGCCGTGATTGGCCTCGACGATCGCCTTGGTCAGGGTGAGGCCGAGGCCGCTGCCGCCGCCCGGATGGGCGGTCTGGACCGGTCCGAAGGGTTCCAGCGCGTTCGCCACTTCCTCCGGCGTCATGCCGATGCCGGTGTCGCGCACCCGCAGGGCGATCTCGCCGCGCTCGGCCAGGGTCGTCGAGACGATGACCTGGCCGCCGGCTTCCGTGAAGCGCACGGCATTGGCGATGACGGTGAGCGCGGCCTGACGCAGGGAGCGCTCGTCCGCATGCAGCCTCCGCAGGTCCGGGGCGAGGCTGGTGCGCACGAGGACGCGTTCGCGCGCCGCCTGGGGCTGCACGGCGGCGATGCAGCCCGAGACGAGGTCGTTCAGGGCGATCTCGGTGGGGGCGAGGCCGGCGCGCCCCGCCTCGATCTGCGCGAGTTCGAGCAGGTCGTTGACGATGGCGAGCACGTGGCTGCCCGCGTCGCGGATGTCGCGCAGGTAGTCGCCGTAGCGCTCGCTGCCGAGCGTCTCCAGCGGTGCCTTCATCATCGCGTCGGCGACCTCGATGATGCCCGTCATCGGCCGGCGGATCTCCTGGCTCGCCTTGGCCAGGAAATCCGCCTTGCGCAGGGCGGAGGCTTCGAGCTCCCGGCGCGCCGCGGCCTGCTCCTCGCGCAGGCGCTTCGCCTCGCCGCGTTCCGTCAGGACGGCGCTGAAACGGGCGGCGTCCCGGCCCGGGAGGCGGGCGAGGCGCAGGCTCACGGGATCGCCGCCGGGCGCGTCCTTGGGCAGGATCTCGCCGGCCTCGCCGGTGCCGGCGCGCTCGGCCGCGGCGATGGCCGCCCCGAGCGCCGGGGCGCTTTCGGGGGCCAGCAGGTCGCGCAGGGCGATGCCGACCACCTCGCGGGGATCGCCCCGCAGCCGGGCGGCGGCGCTGCGGTTGAGGGAGAGCACCCGGGCCGTGTCGTCGAGGGTCAGCACCCCGTCGGGCAGGCTGTCGAGCACGTCGCGCAGGGCCTGCTCGCGGGCGGCATGGCTCTCGGCGACATGGGGCGGCACCACGGGGGAGGGCGGCGCGACGCGGGCGAGCAGCAGCTCGGCCGGAGCGCCCTCCCAATCGAGCCGCGCCCGCTCGACGAGCAGGGGCACGCTGCCGCCATCCGCGGTGGCGCAGGGCACGACCTCGCCGGCTTCGCTGCGCTCGGACGGCGCGAGCCCGCGGAAAAGCCGCGCGATGCCCGCTTCCCCCTGCAGGGCCGAGCGGTCGGGAAAGCCGGTCAGGCCGAGGAACCGGGTATTGGCGAACAAAACCGTGTCGTCGCGATGCACCAGCACCCCCGCCGGCAGCTGGTCGAGCACCTCCGCCAGGGCGGTGGGCATCGGTTCGGGACGCCAGGGGCGGACGGGCTGCGGGGCTTGGTTGTCCTGCGACAGCTCGCCGTCGAAGCGCACGCCGAGGGCGCGCGCGATCTCCCGGAAGGCGGTCTGCTCCGTCTCGGACAGATCCGTCGCCGGCGGCTCGGGGTGCCGGCGCCAGGGGGACGCCGCCGGCTCGGGCAGGGCCTCGGACGGGGAGGCGACCGTCTCCGCGGCGAGCGAGGCCGGCTCCGGAGCCGAAGATTCGGGGGCCGCCGGCGCGGGCATGGCGGTGTCCGGCGCGTCGGCTGCGTGCTCGTCGATCTCCGGCTCGCCGAGCACGGGTTCTTCGGTCCCGATCGCCGCGCGCGGAGCGTCCGCGATGTCGTCCGACGCCCGGTCGGGGTTTGCGGGATGGCGTGCGCGCAGGAGGCCGAAGCCGGCGAAGCCCGCGAAGGGCTGCCCCGGCCGGGCGGCCGGCATGCCGGACAGCTCGGCCTCCGCCGTCGCGCCCGAGCCTGGCGCGACGACGCGGACCGGCTGCGCCCGGAAGGTCGCCTGCGTGGCGAGCGCGGCCGCGAGGGCCTCGCCGCGCACGATGCCCCGCGCGAACAGCTCCGCCCAGGATTGCCCGACCAGGAGCGGCGCCAGATCGGCGGCGGCGCCCGAGATCGCGGTCACCACGTCGGCCGCGTCCGAGCGCCACACGAAACGGCCGGTTTCCGGCCGCGGCGGCGCGGCGTCGCCCGGGCCGTCCGGACCCTTGTCCTGCGGCGGGTCCGGGGGCGTGTTTTCCGGCGCCGCGGCGACGGCCTTTCCGGGGAGCGGCGGCAGCTTCGGCAATGCGCCGAACGGGGCCAGGACGAGGGCGGGCCGGCCGTCCTCCAGCGTGGCCAGGGCCGCCCGGCAGGTGACGGGGGCGGCGAGGCCCCGCGGATCGAGACGCAGCCGGAACAGCCGGGCACGGGCACCGGCGCCGCCGGCCCGCTCGATCTGCCGGGCGAGGCCCAACGTCTCCGCGACGCGTCCCTCGGGATCCGCGATGCCCGCGCGCAGCCCGCGCGCCGGGGGAGAGGCGAACAGCACCCGCTCGGCCCCGGTGTCGAGCACGAGGAAATGCGCCTCCTGCCCGCGCAGCAGGCCGCCGAGCTCCGCGCCGGCGCTCCAGCGGGGGAGGGCGTCGGTCACGGCCGCTTCGTCAGGGGTCGCAGCTGGCTGCATCAGGGTATCGGGTATCCGTAGCCGGCCTTCGCGCAAGGGCCTGTGCTGAGTTTCTAGGGGTGGCTTGTACCCCGGACATAGACTTCGGCGAGCGCCGACACACGTTTATCAACTGTTAACCCTAATCAGCCTCGCCGGGGCTGGAAATCGCCGCGGCCTGTGTTATTGTGCAGTGCACAATCGCTGTGTGAACCAAAAACTCGAGGAGACGGACATGGCCGAGACCCCGAATTACGAGATCCCCACCGAGATGCGCGATTTCGCGGAGAAGAGCGTCGACCAGGCCCGCAAGGCCTTCGACTCCTTCATCGGCGCGGCCCGGCGCACGGCCGAAACGGTGAGCGGCTCGGCCGATCTCGCCCGCAGCAATGCGAGCAACCTGTCCACCCGCGGCTTCGAATACGCCGAGCAGAACGTGAACGCCGCGTTCGACCTGGCGCAGAAGCTCGTCCGCTCCCGTGACGTGAACGAGGCCATGCAGCACCAGGCCGAGTTCGTCCGCTCGCAGTTCGCCGCGATCCAGGCCCAGGCCAAGGAGTTCGGCGGCCTTGCCCAGAGCGCCTTCCAGCAGGGTGCCGAGAACGCCAAGAGCGCCGTGCAGCAGGGCGTGAGCGAGGCCCGCGACGCCTTCAACCAGAATGCCGAGGCCGCCAAGAAGGCGACCGACCAAATCTGATACCCCTTCGCGGTTTTCCGCGGACCGGGCCGGCGCGATCACCGCGCCGGCCCTTTTCGTGTCGGGCCTTCAGCCCCGTCCGGCTCAACCCTTGAGGAAATCGCCGCATTTGGGCGGCGGCTCCGTGCCCCAGGGGGCGAGGGGGACGCTCGAGGTGGAGTTCTTGGGCGAGCCCTGGATCACCTTGTCCGAGTAGACCATGTAGATCAGCGTGTTGCGCTTCACGTCGCAGCCGCGCACGATCTGCATCGACTTGAAGATCAGCGACCGGCGCTCGCTGAACACCACCTCGCCCTGCTTGAACTTGTCCTTGAACTGAACCGGCCCGACCTGCCGGCAGGCGAGCGAGATGTCCGACACGTCCTCGGCGAGGCCGAGGGTGCCCTTGATGCCGCCCTTCTCCGGCTGGGTGTACCAGCAGGCGACGCCCGCCACCGCCGGGTCGTCGATGCCGTAGACGACGAGCTTGTCGTTGGGCGTGAGCGGCCGCCAGACCGTCGACTTGTCGAAGATCCTGTCGGGCTCCTGCGCCTGTGCCCCGTTCCCCGCCAGGGCCGCGAGGCCCAGGCCGAACACCCCCGCAAGACCCATGGTGCGCTTCAGCCACATCATTCCCGCAATCCCCGCAAAGCTGCGCCGTTGTGATGTGGGGTGTCTGTTGCCGGTCTGCGAGGAGGTTTATTCAGGACGTTGATTTGCCCGACGCGTCCCGCTGCCCCTTTCGCGGGCCGTGCCCCGCCCGACAGCAACCCGAGCTATGCCGTTGATTCGTAGGTCGACACGTCTGCCGGTTGCGCTTCTCCTGCTCGCGCTGTTCGCCGTGCCGTTCCTCCCGGCGGCCGCGCGCGCGGACCAATGGGCCTGCCAGCGCTACAAGGCCGAGCTCGCCAACCTCAACAACGGGGCGAGCGCCGCCGAGGCCCTGCGCAACGAGATCGGCCGCCTCCAGGCCTATTACCGCAGCCTGAACTGCGAGGGCGGCAAATTCCTGTTCTTCGACACCCGGCCGCCCCAGTGCGGGGCCGTGGAGCAGCGCATCCGCGCGCTCAATGCCGGCTACGGCTCGGAGAACGGAGAGGTCGTCTCGGCGCGCCGCCGCCAGCTCACCCAGGCGGTCGCCACGGCCTGCGGCGACCAGCCGCCCGGCACCGGCCTGCCCGGCGAGCAGACCGCCCGGGGCGGCCATCAGGTCATCTGCGTGAAGACCTGCGACGGCTCCTATTTCCCGATGAGCAACCTGCCCGAGGGGCGCTCGGGGGCCAACGACATGTGCCAGGCCCTCTGCCCGGGCACCGAGGCCGTGGCCTATTCGATGCCGGCCGGCGACGACGCCCTCAAATACGCGGCGACGGTCAAGGGCAGCCGCGCCTACACGGCGCTGCCCAACGCCTTCAAGTTCCGCACGAGCTTCACGCCGAACTGCTCCTGCAAGCGCGAGGGCCAGACCTGGGCGCAGTCCCTGGTCAAGGCCGAGAGCATGCTGGTGCGGCACAAGGGCGACATCTTCGTCACGCCGATGCAGGCGGAGGCGTTGTCGCGGCCGAAGGTGCGCCTCACCCTGGTCGGCCGGGCCGACCGCACCGCCGCCGAGATCGCGGCGGATGCGGCGCAGCGTTCGGGCACGCTGTCCGACGGGGATGCCGCGGGCGGCAGCCCCGCGGCGACGGGCAGCGCCGCCCCGCAGAACATCCGCGTCATCGCCCCCTCGATGATCCCCGTGCCGGCCCGGACGGGCGCGCCCTGACCGGCTGATCCCCAGGATGTGAACGGCCCGACCCCGGGTCGCCGCCGGCTCTGCGGCGGCGCGGAGGCGCCTGCGGCGTGGAACCATATCGGCCCGACCGAGTTCGGATCCCCCGATTGCGTTTCACGAAGGCTGACCTGATGGGGATGACCCGCTCGCTGCTTCTGACGGGCACGATCCTGCCCACCCTGCTCCTGTCCGGGCCGATCGCCGCCCGGCCATCGGGCGAGGGGCTGACCGGCCGGATCGAGCTCGCGCAGGCGGAGGAACCACGGGGCGGCCCCCGCGGCCCCGGTGGCGGCGAGCGCGGCGGTCCGGAGCGTGGCGGTCCCGGCGGCGCGGAGCGTGGGGGACCGCCTCCGGGGCGGCCCGAACGGGCGGCCCCGCCCGAGCGCCCGTCTCCCGCCGAGCGGCCCGGTCCCGCGGCCCGGCCGGAGCGTCCCCCTCCCGCGGAGCGCCCTGCGCCGGCGGAGCGGCCGGCCCCCTCGGCCCGTCCCGAACGTCCGGCGCCGGCGGAGCGTCCCGCCCCTGCCGAGCGCGCGGCGCCGCCCGCGGCCCGCGAGCGTGCCCCGGAGCGCCCGCCCGCCGCCGAACGGCCCGATCGGGCGCCGGCCGCCCGCCCCGATCGCTCGGAGGAGCGCCCGACGCCGCCCGCGGCCCGGGACCGCAGGCCCGGCCCCGACCGGGAGGCTCCGGACCGCGCCGCGCCCAATCGCCCGGACGAGAGGTCCGGCCCCGCCCGCTCCGAGGAGAGGCCTGAGCGGGCGACGCCGCCCCGCCCCGGCGCGGCGCCGAATGCCCCGCCCCCGGCCCCGCAGAACCGGTCCACGCCCCCCGCGCCGAACCGGCCCGCTGGCGCGGAGACGCCGCCGCCCGCGCGCCCCGGCGCCCCGGCGCAGCCCCATGCGGCCCCGCCCGAAACGCCGCCCCCGAGCCGCCCCGGCCAGCCCACGGCCCCGGGCGCGCCGCCGCCCAACCGTCCCGGCGAGCCGGAGGCGCCGGCCGCGCGCCAGCCGGAGACGCCGACCCCGCCGAACCAGCGGCCCGGCGTGCCGGGCCGTCCGGTCGCGCCCAATCAGCAGCCGGGCGTTCCCGGCCGTCCCGTCACGCCTCCCGGCGCGCAGCAGCCGGCCGTGCCGCCGGGCACGCCCCCGGGGACGCCGCCCGGGCAGCCCGTGCCGCCCAATGCGCAGCAGCCCGGCGGGCGCCTGCCTCCCGGCCAGGGACCATCCAACCAGATCGCGCCCGGCCAGCCGAACCAGGTTCCGCCGGGTGCTCCGCCCCAGCCGGGTCAGCCGGGCTACCAGCCTGGCAATGCGGGTGGCTACGACCGCCGCGACGCCTCGGATCGGCGCGACGCCTATGACCGCCGCGACGGCGCCGAGCGCCGCGACCGCTTCAACGTGCCCGGCGGCCCCGGCTACATCCCGGGTGGCTTCAACGACAACGATTACCGGGTGCGCGACTACGACACCGTCCGCCGCGATCGCCGCGAATACGATGTGGACGGGCGGACCTATATCCGCGAGCCCGGCCGCATCATCGTGCGCGACCGCGACGGCTATTTCATCCGCCACGACGAGAACGAGCGCTTCCGCGAGATCTACGGCGACCGCGGCTATCGCAGCGAGCGCCGCGGCGGCGAGATCTACAGCTATGTCGACAGCCCCGGGGGCGGCCAGGTCGTCACCGTGGTGGACGACGACGGCCGCCTGCTGCGCCGCTACCGCCGCTACGGCGACGGGCGCGAGGTCTTCCTGATCAACAACAGCTATGGCGGGCCGCCGCGGCCGATCTACGAGGACGTGGTCGACCTGCCCCCGCCGGACATCCGCATCCCCCGCGACCGCTACATCGTGGATTACGAGCGGGCGGACGAGCGGACGGTCTATCAGGCTCTCTCGGCGCCGCCGGTCCAGCCGGTCGACCGGCGCTACACGCTCGATCAGGTCCGCTACAGCCCGCAGCTGCGCGCCCGCATGCCGAGCGTGGACATCAACACGATCAACTTCGATTCCGGATCGTTCACGGTGACGCCCGACCAGGCGCAGCGCCTCTCGACCATCGCCGCGGCGATCAACCAGGCGGTGAAGGCCAATCCGCAGGAGGTGTTCCTGATCGAGGGCTATACCGACGCGGTCGGTGCGGAGGTCGACAACCTCTCCCTCTCCGACCGGCGGGCGCAATCGGTGGCCTCGGTGCTGACCCAGACCTTCCAGGTGCCGCCGGAGAACCTCACCACACAGGGCTACGGCGAGCAGTACCTCAAGGTGAATACCCAGAGCGCCAACCGCGAGAACCGCCGCGTCACGGTCCGTCGCATCACCCCGCTGCTCCAGCAGCAGGCGGAGGGCCAGCCGTCATCGGCTCCGCCGCCGCAATAATCCGGCCGCCGCCCGATCCTGGGCGGGAGCCGTGACGATCGCGAGCCGGCCCGACCTGGAAAAGGTCGGGCCGGTTTTTTCGTGGAGGCGTCCACCCGGCATGGCCGCATGCCTCTCCGACGCCAAGCCCCTTCCCATGCGCGCCTTGCGCAGGGGATGAACATTCGCTCAAAAATTGTGCAGTGCATCGGCGCTGCTGCCGTCCGGGGCACGCTCCGGTCACGCTTCGGCACCCTTCGCCCGCGCTGCGGCGAAAGGAGACCGGCCGCCGCTCCGCGGGCGCCGGCGAAAGTTGGCATGCTTCGTGCTGGATATCCCGCATAGGCCGGTCAACGAAGATCGGCCCACCGTCAGCAAAGCCGCTGATCCGATGTTCGCACGCGACGATTTTTGATCGCGCAGGCGATCCCGGATGGCGGCTTTTTTCATGCGCGATGGCGCCGGGGGGACGAAGATCAGATGAGCATCGACCCGAGCAACACGACACGCCGTGGCATCATCAAGGGGGCGGCCGCCGCGCTGGCGCTCGCCGGGGCGGCGCGCGCCGCGCTGCCGGGCGGCGCCTTCGCGCAGGGCGCCGGGCCGGAGGTCAAGGGTGCCAAGCTCGGCTTCATCGCGCTCACCGACGCGGCCCCCCTCTTCGTCGCCAAGGAGAAGGGCATCTTCGCCAAGTACGGCATGCCCGACACGGAGGTGCTGAAGCAGGCCTCCTGGGGCACCACCCGCGACAACCTCGTGCTCGGCTCCGAGGGCAACGGCATCGACGGCGCCCACATCCTGTCGCCGATGCCCTACCTGATCTCCGCCGGTCGGGTGACCCAGAACAACGTGCCGGTGCCGATGTACATCATGGCCCGGCTCAACCTGAACGGTCAGTGCATCTCGATCGCGAAGGAATACCTCGACCAGAAGATCGGCCTCGACACCAAGCCGTTCAAAGCCGCCCTCGAGGCCAAGAAGGCCTCGGGCAAGTCGGTGAAGGCGGCGATGACCTTCCCGGGGGGCACCCACGACCTCTGGATCCGCTACTGGCTCGCCGCCGGCGGCATCGACCCGGACAAGGACATCGAGACCATCGTCGTGCCGCCGCCCCAGATGGTGGCGAACATGAAGGTCGGCACGATGGACTGCTTCTGCGTCTGCGAGCCGTGGAACGAACAGCTCATCCACCAGGGCATCGGCTACACGTCCGTGACCACGGGCGAGCTCTGGAAGGACCATCCGGAGAAGGCCTTTGCCCTGCGCGCGGCCTGGGTCGACAAGTATCCGAACGCGGCCAAGGCCCTGCTGATGGCGGTGATGGAGGCCCAGCAATGGTGCGAGAAGCCGGAGAACCGTGAGGAGCTCGCCGGCATCGTCGCCAAGCGCCAGTGGATCAACGTGCCGGTGGCCGATGTCGTCGACCGGATGAAGGGCAAGTTCGACTACGGCACCGGCCGCGTCGTCGAGAACAGCCCCTTCACCATGAAGTTCTGGGCCGACAACGCTTCCTACCCCTACCAGAGCCACGACCTCTGGTTCCTCACCGAGGACATCCGCTGGGGCAAGTTCGAGGCGACCACCGACACCAAGGCGCTGATCGGCAAGGTGAACCGCGAGGATCTGTGGCGCGACGCCGCCAAGGCGCTCGGCGTCTCCGCGATCCCGACCTCCACGTCCCGCGGCAAGGAGACGCTGTTCGACGGCAAGGTCTTCGACCCGGCCGATCCTGCCGCCTACCTCGCCAGCCTCGGCATCAAGAAGGTGGCGTGATGGCGACCGGAGCCACCCTCTCGAACGCCGCGGGCGCCCGCGCCGTGGCCAAGGCCCGCGGGCCGCTCGTCACCCTGGCCGGTCTGCGCGCCTTCGCGGCTCGGATCGTGCCGCCGCTCGTCGTGCTGGCGGGCTTCCTGCTCCTGTGGGAGGTGCTCTGCTCCTCCCCGACCGCCGGCCTGCCGGCGCCCTCGCGGGTGCTGTCGGAGGCGCACGACATCATCGTCGATCCGTTCTTCGACAATGGCGGCACCGACAAGGGCCTGTTCTGGCATATCGCGGCGAGCCTCAAGCGCGTCGCGCTCGGCTTTTCCCTGGCCGTGGTGGCGGGCGTGCTGCTCGGCACCCTCGTCGGCCAGTCCGAATGGGCGATGCGCGGCCTCGACCCGATCTTCCAGGTGCTGCGGACCATCCCGCCGCTGGCCTGGCTGCCGCTCTCGCTCGCCGCATTCCGCGACGGTCAGCCGAGCGCGATCTTCGTGATCTTCATCACCTCGATCTGGCCGATCATCATCAACACCGCGGTCGGCATCCGGAACATCCCGCAGGATTACCGCAACGTGGCGGCGGTGATCCGGCTCAACCCGATCGAATTCTTCTACAAGGTCATGCTGCCCTCGGCGGCGCCGTACATCTTCACCGGCCTGCGCATCGGCGTCGGCCTGTCCTGGCTCGCCATCGTGGCGGCCGAGATGCTGATCGGCGGCGTCGGCATCGGCTTCTTCATCTGGGACGCGTGGAACTCGTCGCATATCAGCGAGATCATCGTCGCCCTCGTCTATGTCGGGCTCATCGGCTTCGTCCTTGACCGGCTGGTGGCTGGGGTGGGCGTGCTCGTGACCCGCGGCACCAGCGCAGCGTGAAGCGAGCCGCCATGACCCATCTCTCCCTCTCCCAGGTCGGCATCTCCTTCCGCCGCGGCGGCAAGACCTCCGAGGTGCTGCGCGACGTGAATCTCGACATCGCCAAGGGCGAGTTCGTCTCGATCATCGGGCATTCGGGCTGCGGCAAGTCGACGGTGCTCAACATCGTCGCCGGCCTGCTCAAGGCCTCGACCGGCGGCGTGCTCCTCGACGGCAAGGAGGTGAATGCCCCCGGTCCCGACCGCGCGGTGGTGTTCCAGAACCACTCCCTGCTGCCCTGGCTCACCGTGCGCGAGAACGTGGCGCTCGCCGTCGACAAGGTGCTCAAGGGCAAGAAGTCGAAGGCCGAGCGGGCGCAGTGGATCGAGCACAACCTCGCGCTCGTGAACATGATGCACGCCGCCGACAAGCGCCCCAGCGAGATCTCCGGCGGCATGAAGCAGCGCGTCGGCATCGCCCGGGCGCTGGCCATGGAGCCGACCGTGCTCCTGATGGACGAGCCCTTCGGGGCGCTGGACGCGCTCACCCGCGCCCATCTCCAGGACCAGCTCATGGAGATCCAGACGCGGCTGCGGAACACCGTCATCATGATCACCCACGACGTGGACGAGGCGGTCCTGCTCTCCGACCGCATCGTGATGATGACGAACGGCCCCTCGGCGACGATCGGCGAGATCCTGCCGGTGCCGCTGCCGCGTCCGCGCCGCCGCCTGGAGCTCGTGGAGGATGCCACCTACGTCCATGCCCGCGCCGCGGTGCTGGAGTTCCTCTACGCCCGCCACGCCAACCCCGCCGCCCTCGCCGCGTGAGCTTGGAAGGGGGATCGGGCATGGGCGCGCAGGCCATGGGTGGAAAGGAGCGGCTCGTCGTCGTCGGCAACGGCATGGCCTCGCTCCGTTTCCTGGAGCGGCTGACCGAGCGGGCGCCGGGGCGTTACGACGTCACCGTCGTCGGCGCCGAGCCGGTCGCCGCCTATAACCGCGTGCTGCTCTCCTCGCTGCTCGGCGGGGAGGTGGACGAGGCCGCCTGCGGCTTCCGCCCGCTCTCCTGGTACGACGATCACGGCATCCGCCTGATCACCGGCGCGCCGGTGACGCAGATCGACCGGGAGAACGGGTTGGCCATCGTCGGGGAGACGCATGTCCTGCCCTTCGACAGGCTGGTCCTGGCGATCGGCTCCCTGCCGATCCGCCTGCCCCTGCCCGGCATCGACCTGCCGGGCGTGCTCACCTTCCGCGATTTCGCGGACGTGGCGGCGATCCGCAAGGCGGCCGTCGAGCACGCCAAGGCCGTGGTGATCGGCGGCGGCCTGCTCGGGCTCGAGGCCGCGGTCGGGCTCGCCCGGCTCGGCGTCGACACGACGCTGATCCACGTCATGGACCGGGTGATGGAGCGCCAGCTCGACCACCATGCCGCCCGCCTCGTGCGCGCGGCGATGGAGGCCCGTGGCGTCAAGGTGATGCTCTCGGCCGACACCGCCGCCATCGAGGGCGACGGCAAGGTCGAGCGGCTGGTGATGAAGGACGGCACCGTGGTGCCGGCCGACCTCGTGGTGATGTCGGTGGGCATCCGCGCCTCCATGGCGCTGGCGCAGGGCTGCGGCCTCGCCTGCGGGCGCGGCATCACCGTCGACGACCGCATGACCACCTCCGACCCGCGCATCTTCGCGCTCGGCGAATGCGCCGAGCATCGCGGCGTGGTCTACGGCCTCGTCGAGCCCGCCTACGAGCAGGCGGAGGTGCTGGCGCGGCATCTCGTCGGGGAGGCGGCGGCCTATCTCGGCACGTCCCTTGCCACGAGCCTGAAGGTGTCGGGCCTGCCGGTGTTCTCCGCCGGGGTGGTCGACACGCCCGAGGGGGCCGAGGCGATCGTGATGCACGACGCCTCCGCCGGGCTCTACCGCAAGCTGACGATCGTGGACGGCACGCTGATCGGCGCCGTCTTCGTCGGCGACATCGCCGAGCAGGCGCGGTGCAAGGACCTGATCCGCACCGGCGCGGCGCTTCGACCTGAAGACCGGGACGACCTGATGTTCGGCCCGTCCGTGAAACCCCTCGCAGCGTGAGTGAGGCAGCGATGGCAGACGATTTCAATCCTGAGCAGAAGCGCTATCTGGAAGGCTTCGCCTCCGGCATCGCCGCCGCCCGGATGACCGGCGGCCTCGCCCTGGGTCAAGCGCCCGCGGGCGCGCCGTCCGAGCCGACGGGACCGGATGCGATCCACATCAAGGCGCAGGACCGCACCGTGAAGAACGGCGGCAAGCTCTGCGACCAGGAGAAGTGGAAGCGCGCCGAGAACCCCTTCGATGGCCATAACCGCCTGATCCAGGAGGCCGCGACCGGCAAGCCGCCCAAGCCCGAGGACAATTTCCGCTGGCGCTACCACGGCCTGTTCTGGGTCGCCCCCAATCAGACCTCCTATATGTGCCGCCTGCGCATCCCCAACGGGATCCTGCAGCACTGGCAGTTCGCCGGGATCGCCGACCTCGCCGATGCCCATGGCGGCGGCTACAGCCACGTCACCACCCGCGCCAATCTCCAGGTCCGCGAGATCGCCCCGGAGCACGGCCAGCCCTTCCTCGACGGGCTGACCGATCTCGGCCTCACCGCCCGGGGCGCGGGCGCGGACAACATCCGCAACGTCACCGGCTCGCCCACCGCCGGCATCGACGCGCAGGAGCTGCTCGACACGCGCCCGCTCGCCAAGTCCTGGCACAACTGGATCCTCAACGACCGCTCGCTCTACGGCCTGCCGCGCAAGTTCAACGTCGCCTTCGACGGCGGCGGCGTGATGCCGGTGCTGGAGGAGACCAACGATATCGGCTTCCAGGCGATCGAGGTTCTGGAGGGCGCGAGCGTGCCCGCCGGCATCTGGATGCGCCTCGTGCTCGGCGGCATCTCCGGCCACAAGGACCTCGCCCGCGACACCGGCGTGGTGCTCAAGCCCGAGGATTGCAACAAGGTCGCCGACGCGATCCTGCGCGTCTTCATCGAGAACGGCGACCGCACCAACCGCAACAAGAGTCGGATGAAGTACGTCCTCGATGCCTGGGGCTTCGACAAGTACCTCGCCGCCGTCGAGGAGAAGCTCGGCCGCCCGCTCGACCGGGTCGATCCCGCCCATGTCGCCCCGCGCAAGGCCACGAACCGCTTCGCCCATGTCGGCGTGCACAAGCAGGTGCAGCCCGGCCTGAACTGGATCGGCGTCGTCCTGCCGGTGGGCAAGATGACCACCGACCAGATGCGGGAACTCGCAAAAATCTCGGCCGAGTGCGGCGACGGGCAGATTCGCCTCACGGTCTGGCAGAACTTCATCTTCTCCGGCGTGCCGGACGCGAAGGTGGCGGAGGTCGAGGCCCGCATCGAGGCGCTCGGCCTCACCATCAAGGCCGCGGGCATCCGCTCGGGCCTGGTGGCCTGCACGGGCAACCGCGGCTGCAAGTTCGCCGCCGCCGACACCAAGGGCCACGCGCTGCTCATCGCGGACCATGTCGAGAAGACCGTGACCCATCTCGACGTGCCGGTGAACGTGCATCTCACCGGCTGCCACCATTCCTGCGCCCAGCACTACATCGGCGATATCGGGCTCATCGGCGCCAAGGTCACCGTCTCGGAGGAGGGCGACACCGTCGAGGGCTACGACATCGTGGTCGGCGGCGGCTTCGCCGAGACCCCGAAGATCGGCACCGAGATCTGGAAGGGCGTGAAGGCGGAGGAATGCCCGGGCCGCGTGGAGGCCCTGCTCCACGCCTATCTCGCCCGCCGCCAGGGGCCGGAAGAGAGCTTCCAGGCCTTCACCGCGCGCACCGGCCCCGAGGCCCTGCGCGACGCCGCCGAAGAACAGCCCGCCCTCAAGGCCGCCGCATGACCCAGCACGTCACGCCCCCGCTCGTTCTCATCCCCGAGAGCGCCCCCTTCACCGCCGACCAGCGCTCCTGGCTCTCGGGCTATTTCGCGGCCCTGCTCGGCCCGGCGGTCGAGGGCGCGACGGCGCTCGCACCCGGTGAGGCGCCGGGCGGTGCGAAGAAGCTCGCCGACAACGACGATGCGCCCTGGCACGACCCGTCCATGCCGATCGCCGACCGCATGGAGATGGCCAAGGACCGGCCGGACGCGCAGAAGCTGATGGCCGCCATGGCCCAGCAGGATTGCGGCCAGTGCGGCTACAACTGCGCCGACTATGCCAACGCGATCTTCCTCAAGAGCGAGGAGCGCCTGAACCTTTGCCAGCCGGGCGGCAAAGAGACCCTGCGCATGCTCAAGAAGCTCGACGAGGAGTTCGGCGCCTCCGGCGGGGCGGCGGCCGCGCCGAAGGCGGAGGCGGCCGCTCCGAAGAAGGAGCCGGAGCTCGGCCCCCTGGGCTATTGCCGCGAGAATCCCGTCGAGGCGACCTTCCTCGGCCGTCGTCGTCTCAACGAGCCGGGCGGCGAGAAGGAGACCTGGCACATCGAGATCGACCTGAAGGATACGCCGATCGAGTACGTGGTCGGCGACAGCCTCGGCCTGTTCCCCGCCAACGCCCCCGCCCTGGTCGATGCGGTGATCGCCGAGCTCGGCACCCGTCCCGAGCGGATCATCGGCGGCAAGACCCTGCGCAACCGCCTGCTCGCCGATTACTCGCTGGGCGCGGCGCCGGACGGGCTCTACCAACTCCTCTCGCTCCTGACCTCGGGCGAGGCGCGCCGGAAGGCCCAGGCGCTCGCCGCCGGCGAGGATCCGGACGGCGACGCGGCCTATCTCGACGTGCTCGGCGCGCTGCACAAGTTCCCGGGCGCCCGCCCCGATGCCGAGGTCTTCCTCGAGGCCCTCGACGAGCTGCAGCCGCGCCTCTACTCGATCTCGTCCTCGCCCAAGATGGATGTCGGCAAAGTCTCCCTCACCGTCGACGCGGTCCGCTACAACCACCGTTCGCGGCTGCGCCTCGGCGTCGCCTCGACCCATCTCGGCGAGCGCCTGCCCGAGCAGACCAAGGTCAAGATCTACCTGCAGAAGGCGCACGGCTTCGCCCTGCCGGAGGATCTGTCCAAGGACGTGATCATGTGCGGGCCCGGCACGGGCATCGCCCCGTTCCGCGCCTTCCTGCGGGAGCGCGCCGCCACCAAGGCGCCGGGCCGCAACTGGCTGTTCTACGGACATCAGCGCCAGGCCAGCGACTTCTTCTACAAGGACGAGCTGACCCAGCTGAAGGACGACAAGGTGCTCACCCGCCTGTCGCTCGCCTGGTCCCGCGACGGCAAGGAGAAGACCTACGTCCAGGACCGCATGCGCGAGACCGGGGCGGAGCTGTGGAAGTGGCTCGAGGGCGGCGCCCATTTCTATGTCTGCGGCGATGCCAAGCGCATGGCCAAGGACGTGGAGCGCGCCATCATCGACGTCGCCGCCAGCCACGGCGGCAAGAACCCCGACGAGGCCGTGGCCTATCTCGCCGCGCTGAAGAAGGCGGGGCGCTACCAGGCCGACGTGTACTGAGCCTTCGAACCCTCCCCTCGGATCTCGGGCCAGCCCGAGCTCCGCAAGCGCGACTTGCGGGGGGAGGGCGAAACGGCGGCCAGCCGGCGGCCCGGCTCTTGCTGCCTGTGACGACGCGATATCCGCCGAGGATCGGCCCATGACCCAGCCCGCCTCCGACACCGCCGCGACCGTGGTGAAGACCACCTGCCCCTATTGCGGCGTCGGGTGCGGCGTGCTCGCGAGCCCGGACGGGCGGGGCGGTGCCGGCATCGCCGGGGATCCCGAGCATCCAGCCAATCGCGGCCGGCTCTGCTCCAAGGGCTCGGCTTTGGGCGAGACGCTCTCCCTCGAGAACCGCCTGCTGCATCCGGAGATCGACGGCCGCCGCGCGTCCTGGGAGGAGGCGCTGGGGGCCGTCACCGGTGGCCTGCGGCGCATCGCGGAGGCGCACGGGCCGGATTCGATCGCCTTCTACCTCTCCGGCCAGCTGCTCACCGAGGATTACTACGTCGCCAACAAGCTCGCGAAGGGCTTCCTCGGCACGCCCCATGTCGACACCAATTCGCGGCTCTGCATGTCGAGCGCGGTCGCGGCCCATCGCCGGGCCTTCGGCTCGGACACGGTGCCCGGCTGCTACGAGGATCTCGACGAGGCCGATCTCCTTGTGCTCACCGGCTCCAACACCGCCTGGTGCCACCCGATCCTGTTCCGCCGCATGATCGACGCGCGCGCCAAGCGCGGCACCAAGATCGTGGTAATCGATCCCCGCCGCACCCAGACCGGCGAGGAGGCCGACCTGTTCCTCGGCCTGAGGCCGGGGAGCGACACCGCCCTGTTCTCCGGCCTGCTCGTCCATCTCGCCGCGACGGGCAAGCTCGATCCCCGCTTCATCAAGGAGCACACCGCCGGCTTCGACGGCGCCATCGAGCGCGCCCGGCAGATCGCCCCCGACGTCGCGGCGACCGCCGCCGCCACTGGCCTCGCCGAGGCGGATGTCGCGGCCTTCTTCGCGCTGTTTGCGGAGACGAAGCGGGTCGTCACCTGTTTCAGCATGGGCGTGAACCAGTCCGCGCAGGGTACGGACAAGGGCAACGCCATCATCAATTGCCACCTCGCCACGGGCCGCATCGGCCAGCCGGGCATGGGGCCGTTCTCCCTCACCGGCCAGCCCAACGCCATGGGTGGGCGCGAGGTCGGCGGGCTCGCCAACATGCTCGCCGCCCACATGCATTTCGCGCCGGAGGAGGTCGACCGGGTCAAGCGCTTCTGGAACGCGCCGCGCATCATCACCGGCGAGGGCATGAAGGCGATCGCGCTGTTCGAGGCGATCGAGCGCGGCAAGATCAAGGCCCTCTGGGTGATGGGCACCAACCCCGTCGTGTCGATGCCCCAGGCCGACCGGGTTCTGGCGGCGATCGCCAAGCTCGACCTGTTCGTGGTGTCCGAGGCCGTCGCCGACAGCGACACGGCGCGGGCCGCCGGCCACAAGACCATCCTGCTGCCGGCCCTCGCCTGGGGCGAGAAGGACGGCACGGTGACGAATTCCGAGCGGCGCATCTCCCGCCAGCGCGCTTTCCTGAAGGCGCCGGGGGAGGCTCGGGCCGATTGGGCGATCATGAGCGAGATCGGCCGCCGCCTCGGCCACGGCGCGGCCTTCCCCTACACCAACGTCGCGCAGATCTTCCGCGAGCATGCCGCGCTCTCGGCCTTCGAGAACAACGGCAGCCGCGACTTTGACATCGGCGGCCTCGTCGAGCTGAACGACCGCGCCTACGAGGCGGCGGCGCCGGTGCAGTGGCCGCTGCCGAAGAAGCTTTCCGGCAAGGGCGGGCAGCCGCGCCTGTTCGGCGACGGGCGCTTCTTCACCTTCGACCGGCGTGCCCGCTTCGTGGCGGTGCAGGCTCCGGCCCTCGCCACGGCGCCGAGCGCGCCATTCCCGCTCGTGCTCAACACCGGCCGCGTCCGCGACCACTGGCACACCATGACCCGCACGGGCAAAAGCCAGCGCCTCTCCGCGCACCGGGCCGTGCCCTTCGTCGAGGTGAGCCCGGAGGATGCCCGCCGCCTCCAGCTCGCCGAGGGGGGCTTCGCCCGCGTCACCACCGAGCAGGGCAGCGCCGTGCTGGAGGTGACGGTGACCGACGGCGTGCGCCCGGGCGAGATCTTCGCCCCCATGCACTGGAGCGCCATGACCGCCTCCGACGCCCGCGTCGGCGCGCTCACCCGCGGCATGCCCGATCCCGTCTCCGGCCAGCCCGAGCTGAAGGCGACGCCGGCGGCGCTGGAGGCCGTGGCCTTCCGCTCCCGCGGCTACCTGATCACCCGCGAGCCGCAGGCGGCGCCCCAGGGCTGGTGGTGGGCGCGGGCCACGGTGCAGGACGGCTCCGGGCTGATCTTCGCGACGCAGGACGGCTCCCGCGAGATCGCCCTGGCCCTGCGGGGCGCCTTCCAGGGCCTCGACATCGCCGAATATTCCGATCACGGCCGCGGCCTCTATCGGCTGGCCGCCTATGACGGCGCGCGGCTGGTGGCGAGCCTCGCCGTGGTGCCGGGCGAGGCGAGCCGGCCGGACTGGGAACTCGCCAAGAGCGCCTTCGCCGCGGGCGCCCTCGAATCCGGCGACCGCCGCGCCCTGCTCACCGGCCGCGCCGCCACGCCCTCGGCCGGGCCGACCATCTGCGCCTGCCACGGCGTCGGCCTCGACGTGATCACCGCCTGCATCGCCGCGGGCGCCGGCTCGGTGGAGGCGGTGGGCGCCGCCTGCAAGGCCGGCACGAATTGCGGCTCCTGCATTCCCGAGATCCGCAAGCTCCTGCCCGAACCGCTTGCGCGCAGCGCCGCCTGAGCGCAGGTTTCCCGGTTCCCTCTCCCTCGGATAAAGGAGAGGGTCCGCCGGCCGTCTCCCGAGGCGCCGGCCCGGTACCGAGCGAAGAAGTCTCCGCCCCCCGATGAACACCCCGCGCCAACCCCGTGAGACCCGCTCCGCCGGCCTCGAGCCCCTGGCGGTGCTGCCGGTCTTCGTGCCCCTGCAGGACAAGCGGGCCGTGCTCGCCGGCTCGAATGGCGGCGCGCCCTGGAAGGTGAAACTGCTGGCCGCCGCCGGCGCCCGGGTCGACGTCTATGCCGCCGCGCCCAGCGAGGAGCTGCGCGGCGTCTCCGACGAGATCGCGGCGGGCTCCGTCACCCTGCACGAGCGAGCCTGGACCCCCGACGACCTGACGGGGGCCGCCTTCGCCATCGGCGCGATGGAGGACGAGGCGGAGTGCGTCGCCTTCGTCGCCGCGGCCCGGGCGGCGGGCGCCATCGTCAACGCGGTCGACCGGCCGCATCTCTGCGATGTGAAATTCGGCGCCATCGTCAACCGCTCGCCCCTCGTCGTCGGCATCTCGACGGAGGGCGCCGCCCCGGTCTTCGGTCAGACCGTGCGGGCGCGCATCGAGGCGATGCTGCCCCGCGGCTTCAAGCACTGGGTCGCCGCCGCCCGCGACTGGCGCGAGACGGTCTCCGCCCGCTTCCACGGCTTCGCCGAGCGCCGCGGCTTCTGGGAGCGCTTCACCGACCGCGCCTTCGCCGAGCCCGAGCGGGCGCCGACCCAGGCCGATCTCGACGCGCTGATCGGCCAGACGGAGGCGCTGCCCCTGGGCGGCGCGGTGACGCTGGTGGGCGCCGGCCCGGGCGATGCCGAGCTCCTCACCCTCAAGGCCCTGCGCGCCCTGCGCAACGCCGACGTGATCCTCTACGACGACCTCGTCGCCCCCGAGATCCTCGATTATGCCCGCCGGGAGGCCCGCACCATGCTGGTGGGCAAGACCGGGCACGGCCCTTCCTGCCGGCAGGACGACATCAACGCCCTGATGGTGTCGCTGGCGAAATCCGGCAAGCAGGTGGTGCGGCTGAAATCCGGCGACCCCCTGGTCTTCGGCCGGGCGGGCGAGGAGATCGAGGCCTGCCGCCAGGCCGGCATCCCCTGCGCCGTGGTGCCGGGCGTCACCGCCGCCCAGGGCGCGGCGGCCTCCATCGGCGTCTCCCTGACCCATCGCGACGCCGCGCGCCGCCTGCAATACGTCACCGGCCACGATCGCCGCGGGGCCCTGCCCGAGGACCTGAACTGGGGGGCGCTCGCCGATCCGAGCGTGACCACCGTGGTCTACATGCCCAAGCGCACCCTGCGCACGCTGCTGGAGCGGGCGGTCCGCGAAGGGCTGGCCCCGACGACCCCGGCGCTGGTCACCTTCAACGCCACCCGGCCGAACCAGGCGGTGGTGCGCGGCAGCGCCGCCGATCTCGCCGACCGGATCGAGGCGGCCGGGCTCGAAGGCCCGGCGATCCTGATGGTCGGCGAGGCCCTGGGCCGGGACAAGGTCGCCCTGCCGCTCCCCGAGACCGCGGCCGCCTCGCGCTGAGCCTTAGAGATCCCCGAGGGAGAGCTGGCCCTGCGGGGAGGGCTTGCCCGGGCGGGCCGTTTTCTCGGCGGTCTTGCCGGTCCTGGCCGCGCGCTTGCGCTGGGGCGGGGCGTCGGCCCGCAGCCGCGCCTTGGCCCTGTCGCGGGCGACCGCCTCGGGCGCCTGCGGATCGTCGTCGAGCCACTTGCCGCGCTTGATCACCTCGTTGACCCGGCCCTGGTTCACCCCGAGCTTGAAGGCGATCTCCTGCTGCGTCATCCCCGTGGTGGCGTGCAGCTCCAGGATCGACCGGGCCAAATCCGGCGTCATCTTGCGGCCGGTGAGGCGGCGGGCGGGACGGATCACGCGGGTGGCGCGGTCGCGTTCCCGCAGGCGCTCCAGCAGGGCGAGCGCCATGTGCATGCCGTGCTCGCGCAAAGCCTCCTCGAATTCCTTCAGCGTCGCCATTCCCGGCTCCCCGCCTGCGGGCATTCCTCGATGAGGGACAACCACGGCGCCAAGGCCAAGGTTGCGCCGCCCGTTCCGATTCGGAACGCTCTGCCGCTTCGGCGCCACTGGCAACGCCGACGTGACGTCATCCACCGGAAAGCGTCGCCGGCTTGGCACCGGGCCGCGGCCTCGGGTAAACCGCGCACGATTTCCTGCCGCACGAGGCGCTCTCCGCGATGATCAGCCCGATCCTGCCCGTGGCCCGCGAGGGCGCCGCGCCCGGTGGCCCGTCCCTGGTGGAGGCGCTCGAGGGCGGCGCGGTTCTGGTCTTCCGCGACCTCGACTTTCCCTTCGACGCCTTCGAGCGGCGCTTCGTCGAAAAGCCCTTCGCCGACGGGAAGGCCAAGAACGTCAACATCCGTGGGCCGCAGGCGGAGCTGCGCGGGGCGGCGGGCAGCGAGGAGGAGCAGGCCCGGCTGCGGGCGCTGCTGCAGCGCTACCGCAGTTTCGCCCAGTCGCTCATCGACACCTACCTGCCGGCCTATACCGGCAAGGTCACGCTCGCCGGCACCTCCTACCGGACCTTCGACGTCGATGCGCGCAAGCTGAGCTGGCGGCGGGACGACACCCGCATGCATGTCGACGCCTTCCCCTCCAACCCGATCGGCGAGAAGCGCATCCTGCGCATCTTCCGCAACATCAACGCCGAGGGGCAGCCGCGGCACTGGCGGGTGGGCGAGGATTTCGGCGCGATGGCGGAGAAGTTCCTGCCGAAGCTGCCGGCCTATTCGGGCCTCTCCGCGGGCCTCCTGGCGCTCCTCAAGATCACCAAGGCCAAGCGCTCCGAATACGATCACCTGATGCTGCACCTGCACGACGCGCTCAAGCAGGACATGGGCTATCAGGCCAATGCGCCCCAGGAGAACGTGTATTTCCAGCCCGGCGAGACCTGGGTGACCTTCTCCGACCTCGTGATGCACGGCGCCATGGGCGGCCGCTACATGCTGGAGCAGACCGCCTATCTCCCCGTCGCCGCGCAGGCCGACCCGGAGAAGAGTCCGCAGCGGATCCTCGCGCAGAAGCTCGGGCGCCCGCTGCGGCATTGAGGGGTTCGCGCGCCGATCAGCGCGCCTCCGTGCCCTGCGGGATCGGAAAGGGTGGGAAGCGGACCTCGCTGTACTCCCATTGCTTCAGGTCGCCTTGAGCCTGGAGCGTGCCCTCTTCGACTAGGGCTTCGATCTGCTCGGCGATGTCGCTGCCGTCGCCCCTATAGACGCCACGATGGGTGAGGCTCACTTCGGCGATGATCCGAGCCGTCTTCAGCCAATTGTCCTCTGCGGTGCAGAGGATCCAGTATTTTAACCGATCGGGGCCCGGCTCCTCGGTGAAGTCCCGCCACAGCAGCATCAGCGCCGCCATCACCGCCGGGCCGACGAAGAGGCCGAGGAGTCCGAAGGTCTCGACGCCGCCGAGAATGCCGAGCAGCACCCAGAGGAAGGGGAGCTGGGTGGTGCCGCCGATCAGCGCCGGCCGCACGAAATGGTCGGCCACGAAGGTGACGACGAAGCCCGCGGCCACCACGATCACCGCCGGCACGATCTTGCCCGCCGCCGCGAGCAGCAGGGCCGCGATCCCGAAGGCGAGGGGGGCGCCGAAGGGGATCATCGCCGCCACGGCGGTGAGCGCGCCGAGCAGCACCGGATGCGGCACGCCCGCGAAGGCGTAGACGATCCCGAGCAGCACGCCCTCGCCGATCCCGACGAGCACCAGACCGTCGACGGTGCCGTGCACCGAGGCCACCATCTGCCGCGCCACGCGCTCCCCCCGCTGGCCGAACAGGCGGTGGCTCGCGGTCAGCCCCTGCCGCACCAGCACCCGCCCGTCGCGGAACAGGAAGAACAGGGCGAGCAGGCAGAAGCCGAACAGCACGACCCGGTGCACCAGCCCTGCGCCGATGGTGCGGGTGAGGTCGCGGTTCGAGGCAGTGTCGAGGCGGTGCAGCAGTTCCTGCGCCCAGCCGGCATGGGCGAGGTTGGCGTTCCACCAGTCGGTGACGGCCTGGGCGCCGAAGGGCAGGCGCTGCACGATCTCCGGCACCGGCACGCCGTTCTGCTCGGCCTGCCGGAAATACTCGAGGATGTCGTGCGCCTCCCGCAGGGCCTCGACGGCGAGCACGCCCACGGGCAGGAGGAAGACGAGGGCGACGGCCCCCGTGAACACGGCCGGCCACAGGATGTTGTGGCGGCCCGGGGGAAACCGCCTCTGCGCCCGCTCGAACAGCGGCCAGAGGGCGATGCCGAGCACCACGGCCCAGACCAGGGCCTTCAGGAAGGCCAGCAGGATGTAGAGCCCGAGCCCGAGCAGCCCGAGGGCGAGTGCCGCCCGGGCCGCCGATTGCGCCCGATCCACGCCGGCATGCGGCCCCATCCTCTGATCGTCCATCGTCCGAATGTCCCGTGCCTCTGCGATTGCTCCGGCACAGTTCTAGGGCATTCGCGTGCGAAGGCGCCGGCTCCTCACGCCGTCGTGCGGTCTCAGGCGGCGACCCGGTTCCGGCCCTTGGCCTTGGCACGGTAGAGTGACCGGTCGGCCCGGGCGATGGCCTCCGCGACCCCCGTCTCGCCCGGCCGGATCTCGCCGCAGCCGAGGCTCACCGTCCAGGCGAAGCGGCCCTGCGCCCCGGCGACCGCGCTGCGGATCGCCTCCGCTCCGGCATGGGCGGATGCGAGGCTCGCCGCGGGCAGCACGGCGACGAACTCGTCGCCGCCGAGCCGGGCCATGAGCGCGGCCGGCGGCAGGGCGATCCGCGCCCGCGCCACGAGATCGGCGAGCACGGTGTCGCCGGCGGCATGGCCGTGGCGGTCGTTGATCGCCTTGAAGTGATCCACGTCGATCACGATCACGGCGCCGCCCCCGGCGAGCAGCCGCCCGGCACGGGCCTCGAGGCCCGCCCGGTTCCAGGCGCCGGTCAGCGCGTCGGTATGGGCGAGGTCGCGCAGCTTGGCCGAATCGCGCTCGCCCGGCATGGCCAGGAGCCCGAGATTGAGCACGGCCAGCAGGATCTGGTCCGACAGCATCGGCACCAGGGCGGCCATGTTGATGAGGGCGCGGCCGGTCCCCTCCTCGATCATCGCGACGGCGTAGCCCGGCAGGTAGCCGAGCAGGCCGAGTCCGGCGATGCGGCGGCCCGTCGAGACCGTGCCCCGCCGCGGAAACGCGACCAGCCAGCCGCTCAGGCCCATGGTCAGGGCGGTTCCGAAGGTGCCTCCGAGGCGGGCCGCCGCCGAATCCGGGCCGACGATCCAGGCGGGAAGGGCATAGCCGAGCCCCGTCGCGGCGATGGGCAGGATCATCCAGGCCGCGAAGGCAGGCCGGCCTTCGAAGCGGCGCACGCCCGCCAGCACGATCAGGTCGCTGGCGGCGAGCAGCGCGTAGAGGCTGCCGTCCTGGAGCGGGCTATGGTCGGAGAGGCCGAAGCCCAGGAGCGTGAGGACGTAGAGGGCGGAGGTCAGCGCCCAGTAGAGCAGGTAATCCTCGCTCCTGCGGCCGAGCCACAGGCACAGATACACCAGCACGAAGGCCGCGCTGGCGAGCATGCTGCACAGGCGTACGGTCGCCAGGTCCGGAAGGTCGGGCATGAGCCGGCATGCAGGAGCGGTCGGGAGGGGGATTCTATTAGCGCGTGTTTAAGGGTCCGTCTCCGCCACGAGAAGAAACGCGGGAACCGGCAAGGTTGCCCGGCCTCCATCGCTTCGTGTAAGGGGTCGCGATCTATTTCCAGAGCACCGATGGGAGCCGGCGGCGGAGAGGGGCCGCACTGGATCCCGGGTGGGGGACAGCGTCCGGTCCGGGGGATTTCCGCGGCGCTTGCCCGAAGTCACGAGAAAGCGGCCAATCTTCATGTCCAACGAGACCGCCACCTTCGATCGCGTGGCCGACATCATCGCCGAGACGGCGGATATCCCGCGTGACAAGATCACGCCGGAGAGCCACGCCATCGACGATCTCGGCATCGATTCCCTCGCCTTCCTCGACATCGCCTTCGCGGTCGACAAGGCCTTCGGGATCAAGCTGCCGCTGGAGCGCTGGACCCAGGAGGTCAACGAGGGCAAGGTCCCGGCCGAGGAGTACTTCGTGCTCAAGAACCTCTGCGCCCGCATCGACGCGCTCGTCGCCGAGAAGGCCGCGAAGGCCTGATCGGGCCGAAGCGTCGGCCATGCGGCTCGAATATTTCGAGATGATCGACAAGGTGGTGCGGCTCGACCGCGCCGCCGGCACGATCGAAGCCTTGGCGCAGGTGCCCGAGGCGAGCCCCGTCTTCGAGGGGCATTTCCCCGGCCATCCGCTGGTGCCCGGCGTGCTGCTCACCGAGACCATGGCCCAGGCCTCCGGCTATCTCGTGCTGGCCCATCTCGGCTTCGCGCAGATGCCGTTCCTGATGGCGGTGGACAAGGCGCGCTTCCGTTCCTTCGTCGGCCCCGGGGCGAGCCTGGAGATCAGCGCCAGCCTCGAGCATGACGGCTCGGGCTACGCGGTGACCAAGGCCGCGATCCGCCATGCCGGCAAGCCGCTCTGCGACGCCGAGCTGCGCTTCCGCACCATGCCGTTCCCGGCCGGGCTCGACGCGCCGATGCGCGAGCGCGCCCGCAAGATCGGCCTCCTCGATCTCGATGGAGCCGCCGCATGAGCGCCACCCGCGACGTCGTCGTCACCGGCATCGGGCTGCTGTCCTGCGCCGGCGAGGGCATCGAGGCGCATCTCGCCGCCTATGCCGCGGGCGAGGCGCCGCGCACCGACGCGCAGAGCTACGCGCCCTATCCGGTGCATCCGGTGGCGCCCCTGACCTATGATGGGCAGATCCCGAAGAAGAGCGACCAGCGCCAGATGGAGGCGTGGCAGCGCCTCGGCGTCTACGCGGCGGGCCTCGCCCTCGATTCCGCGGGCGTGAAGGAGGATGCCGCCTTCAAGGCCGGGCTCCACCTGATCGTGGCGGCGGGCGGCGGCGAGCGCGACTACGCGGTCGACGGGGCGATCCTGTCCGGCCTGCGCGAGGCGGCCGATCCCGGCGCCTACCTCAACGAGCGCCTGCTCAACGACCTGCGGCCGACCCTCTTCCTGGCCCAGCTCTCGAACCTGCTCGCCGGCAACATCGCCATCGTGCACGGCGTCACCGCCGCCTCCCGCACCTTCATGGGCGAGGAATCCTCGGGGGTCGACGCGCTGCGCACCGCCCAGGCCCGGGTCGCCTCGGGCCAGGCCGACGCGATCATGGTCGGCGGCTCCTACAGCGCCGAGCGGCCGGACGTGCTCGTCGTCCACGAGATGGGCGGCTTCCTCTATAAGCCGGACTACCGGCCGGTCTTCGCCCGCGGGGGCGAGGGCAATGGCGGCTTCATCCTCGGCAGCGCCGCCGCCTTCCTGGTGCTTGAGGCGGCCGAGCACGCCGCCGCCCGCGGGGCGAAGGCGCTCGCCCGGCTGGCGCCGGTCGCCAACGACCGCAGCCGCCGCGAGCCGGGCAGCGTGGAGGCGACGCTCGGCCGCCTCCTCGGCGAGGCCGCCCTCGGCCGGCCCGACCTCGTCCTCTCCGGCGCGACCGGCGTGGCCGACATCGCGGAGGAGGAGGTGCGGGCGATCCGCGCCGCCCTCGGCGAGACCCGCATCCGCGCCACCGGCGACGTGGTCGGTCATCCGATCGAGGTGGCCGCGCCCTTCGGCACGGCCCTCGCCGCCGCGCTCTGCGCCGCGGGCCAAGCCTCCGAAGTGGCGATCACCTCCGTCGGCCATCGCCGCGGCGAGGGCGTGATCCGCGTCGTCTCCGCCTGAGCGGGGGCGCGCCCGATGCACAGCCGGCGCAAAATAGGCTAAGGCGCTTGCCATGAACGCTTCCTCCGCCCGTGACGGAAAGGGCCGGCCGCTCGTCGCGGTGACGGGCCTCGGCATCGTGACCTCCCTCGGGCGCGGCGTCGCCGACAATTGGGATGCGCTGACCTCGGGCCGCTCCGGCATCAAGGCGATCAGCCGCTTCCCGACCGAGGGCCTGCGCACCCGTATCGCCGGCACGGTCGACTTCCTCGACACCGATCCCCTGGTGGCGCCGCTCCTGTCGGAGCGCTTCGCCATGGTGGCGGCGGAGGAGGCGATCGGGCAGGCCGGCATCGGCGCCGATTTCCCCGGCGGCCTGTTCATCGCCGTGCCGCCGGTCGAGATGGAATGGCCCCAGCGCCAGGCTCTGGCCGAGGCGGCCGGCGAGAACGGCCCCGTCACCTATGACAGCCTGCTGCGCGCCGCCGCGAGCCGGCGCTTCGACGCCTGGCACGACCTCTTCATCTTCGGCACCGTGGCCGACCGGGTCGCCGACCGCTTCGGCACCAAGGGCTCGCCGATCTCGCTCTCCACCGCCTGCTCCTCCGGCGCGACGGCGATCCAGCTCGGCGTCGAGGCGATCCGGCGGGGCGAGATGAAGGCCGCGCTCTGCATCGGCACGGACGGCTCGGTGAACCCGGAATCGCTGATCCGCTTCTCCCTGCTCTCGGCTCTCTCGACCCAGAACGAGATCCCGGAGGCTGCCTCCAAGCCCTTCTCGAAGAACCGTGACGGCTTCGTGATGGGGGAGGGCGCCGCTGCCCTGGTGCTGGAGGATGCCGAGGCGGCCCGCGCCCGGGGCGCTACCATCCTCGGCTACGTGCTCGGCTGCGGCGAGAAGGGCGACGGCTTCCATCGCACCCGCTCCAGCCCCAATGGCGAGCCGATCATCGCGGCGATCCGCGCGGCACTCGAGGATGCGGGCGTCGGGCCGGAGGCGATCGACACGATCAACGCCCACGGCACCTCGACCCCGGAGAACGACAAGATGGAGGCGATGGGCTGCGCCGCCGTCTTCGGCGAGCGCATCGGCGCGGTGCCGATCTCGTCCAACAAGTCGATGATCGGCCACACCCTCACCGCCGCGGGGGCAATCGAGGCGGTGATCTCGCTGCTCACGATCCGCAACGGCCGCATCCCGCCGACCATCAACTACGCCCTGCCGGACCCGAGCCTGACCCTCGACGTGGTCGCGACCGCGCGGGACGCGAAGGTCTCCAAGGTGCTCTCGAACTCCTTCGGCTTCGGCGGGCAGAACACCTGCCTCGTGCTCTCGGACGGGCCGGCATGAGCGGCGAGGGCAAGCGCGTCCTCGTCACCGGCGGTGCCTCCGGGCTCGGCGCCGCCATCGTGCGGGCTTTGGCGGAGGCGGGTTACGGGGTCGACCTCACCTACCGGTCCTCGCCGGAGACGGCGCAGGCGCTCGTCGCTGAGCTGCAGGCGGCCCATCCCGCTGGCCGCTTCGCCGCCCATGCCCTCGACCTCGCCGACCGGGCGGCCCTCGACGCCTTCTGCGACGCGATCGAGGGCGAGGGCTTCTACGGCTACGTCCATAATGCCGGCCAGTCGGCCGACGCGCTCGCGGCCATGCTCGACCAGGACCGGGCCGAGGCGGCGATGCAGGTGAATTTCTGGTCCCTGAGCCGGATCGCGAAGGCGCTCGTGCGCGGCATGATCCGCGCCCGCTCCGGCCGCATCGTCGCCATCGGCTCGGTGGCCGCGCTCCAGGCCAATGCGGGCAACGCGGCCTATGCGGCCACCAAGGGCGCCCTGATCTCCTATTGCCGGACGCTGGCGATCGAATCGGCCAAGCGTGGCGTCACCGTGAACGTCATCGCGCCGGGCTTCATCGACACGGCGATGCTCGCCCCCTACGCCGCCCATCGCGAAGGCATCGAGCGTCAGATCCCCCTCGGCCGCTTCGCCAAGCCGGAGGAGGTGGCGGCGCTCGCCGCCTTCCTGATGAGCGGGCCGGCCGGCTACGTCACCGGCGCGGTCCTGCCGGTTGATGGCGGGCTCACGGCGATGATGGGCGTGCATCGGGCCTGATCCGCGGGACGCAAGCTTCCATGATCCGCTCGCTCGCCCTCGCCGCCCTGCTCGTGACTGGCGCCGGGCCCGTCCTGGCCGCGCCGGAGAGCTTCCGGGTCGACGGGCTGCCGCGGGACGACAGCCTCACCATCCGCGAGAGCCCGGATGCGGGGGCACCCGCGCTGGGCCAGATCCCGGTCGGGCGCCGGGTGATGGGATTCGGCTGCACCGCCGACACGCCGAGCCGGCTGACCTGGTGCCGGGTGAAGTTCGGCCGCACCGTCGGCTGGGCGCGGCGGCGCTATCTCACGCCGGATTGAGCCGGCGCCTCTTTCGGTCGATAAGGCCGCCGATCCGGCCCCTCGCCCCGAGGGGCCCATGCGGGATTTCGACCGGCACGATGCAGGCCCTCCAGCTTTTCGGCGACCGCGACCTTCGCCTCACCGAGGTCGAGCCGCCCCCGCCGCCCGGCCCCGGCGAGGTGCAGGTGCGGGTACGTGCCGTCGGCCTCAACTTCATCGACGTCTGGGGCTTCCGCGGCATGGCCTTCGCCAAGCGCAAGCTGCCCCTGACGGTCGGCGCGGAAGCCGCCGGCGAGATCGCCTGCATCGGCGAGGGCGTGGAGGGGCTGAAGCCGGGCGACCCGGTCGCGCTCTACGGCGCCATGACTTGCGGGCAATGCCGCGCCTGCCGGGAGGGCCGCGACAACCTCTGCGAGGACGTCTCCGGCGTGATGGGCTTCCATATCGACGGCTTCGCCCGCGAGTTGGTGAACATGCCCGCCCGCCTCGTGGTGAAGGTGCCCGAGAGCGTCGATTTCGTCCAGGCGGCCTGTGCCGGCATCGCCTTCGGCACCGTGCAGCACATGCTGTTCGACAATGCCCGGCTCGAGCCCGGCGAGACCATCCTCGTCCATGCCGGCGGCTCCGGCATCGGCACGGCGGCGATCAAGATGGCCAAGGCCATCGGCTGCACCGTGTTCACCACGGTCGGCGACGACGCCAAGGGCGAGAAGGCCAGGGCTTTGGGCGCCGACCACGTCATCAACTACCGCGAGGAGCGCTTCGAGGGCGAGGTGCGACGGCTGACCAAGCGCAAGGGCGTGGACGTGGTGTTCGAGCATGTCGGCGCCGAGACCTGGAACGGCTCGCTGCTCTGCCTCAAGCGGGGCGGCCGCCTCGTGACCTGCGGCTCGACCTCCGGCGTCTCGGCGACGATCAACCTGATGCAGCTGTTCCAGCAGCAATACCGGATCACCGGCTCGTTCGGCTGCCGCCTCGCCAACATCCGCGAGTCGCTGGCCAAGATGGCGGAGGGCATCACGCCGGTGGTCGACACGGTTCTGCCGCTGGCCGACTTCGCGACGGGCCTGGAGCGGCTCGAATCGCGCAAGGTGTTCGGCAAGATCCTCGTGACGCTGTGATCGTCTCGCGCGGATGCGGGAAATGATTTATGCGCGACCTCGTTCTTTCCGAGACACGTTTTCCATGAGTCTTTCGTGCTCCGCCTCGCGCTGATCCTGAGGCGACAGCTCCCGCGTCTTGCGGGCCTGGCCACGATCCCGCTGATCCGCGGCCTGTTCTGGCTCGCCCGCGCCCTCGGCACCAACCGGGCGAGCGACCTCGGCGGCTGGCTCGCCCGCAGCATCGGGCCGTTCCTGCCCTCGCACCGCACGGCGCTCGCCAACCTGCGCGCGGCCTATCCCGACCTCTCCGAGGCCGAGCTTCGGGCGCTCGCGGCGCAGGCCTGGGACAATCTCGGCCGCACGGGCGCCGAATACGCCCATCTCGACACGATCTTCGATTACGACCCGGACAGCGCCGAGACGCAGCGCATGTCGGTGAAGGGCATCGACCACTTCTACGCCCTGCGCGACGACGGCAGGCCGGGCCTGGTCTTCTCCGCCCATCTCGCCAATTGGGAGCTGCCGGCGATCTGCGCGCAGAAATTCGGGCTCGAGACCACCGCCGTGTTCCGGCCGCCGAACAACCCGGCTGCCGCTCAGCTCGTCGCCGAGGTCCGGCGCAAGACCATGGGCGGGCTGGCCGCCTCCGGCACGGGCGCGGTCTTCGCGATGCAGGGGGTGGTGGAGCGCGGCGGCCATCTCGGCCAGCTCATCGACCAGCATTTCACCCGCGGCGTCGTGGTCACCTTCTTCGGGCGGCCGGTGCTCGTGAACCCGCTGCTCGGCAAGCTCGCCCGCCACCACGATTGCCCGGTCCACGGCGCCCGCGTCGTGCGTCACCCGAATTCCCGGTTCCTGCTGGAGCTGACCCCGCCCCTCGACCTGCCGCGGGACGCGGAGGGGCTCGTCGACGTCCAGGGCGCGATGCAGGCGATGACCGAGGTGGTCGAGTCCTGGATCCGCGAGAATCCGGGCCAGTGGCTCTGGATGCACCGGCGCTGGCGCCCGGGGATGTTGCCGAAAATCCTGCCGCCGGCCCTACGGGCGGAGCCTCAAGCCAACGTGACTTTCCAAGGGGCCGATGCGCGCGTCTCATGAGGTCATGCGATTGAGACTGAACATCGCGTTCGCCGCGGTGATGCTCGCGGGCTTTCCCGCGGCGGCGCAGGCGGAGCCCGTCCGCGCGGTCGTGGAGATGTACACGAGCCAGGGCTGCGCCTCCTGCCCCCCGGCCGACCGCCTGACCGGCGCCCTGTCCAAGGAGCCCGGCATCCTCGCCCTGACGCTGCCGGTCACCTACTGGGATTATCTCGGCTGGAAGGACAGCCTCGCGACCCATGCCTTCACCGACCGGCAGCGGGCCTATGCGAGCGTGCGCAGCGACCGCTCCCTGTTCACGCCCCAGGCCATCATCAACGGGCAGGACGTGGTGGTCGGCTCGGACCGGCAGGAGATCGCCCAGCTCATCGAGAAGGCCAAGGCCGCGGGCGGCCTGCCCGTGGGCCTGCGCGTCGAGGAGCGCAACGAGCGTATCGTCGTCGACGTGGAGGCCGATGCGAGCGGCCGCCGCGGCGAGGTCTGGCTGCTTCCGATCGCCCGCCACCGGCTCGTCGACATCGAGCGGGGCGAGAACAAGGGACGGCAGATCGTCTACGAGAACGTCGTGCGCGGCATGCAGCGGCTGGGCGCCTGGGCGGGACAGAGCATCCGCTTCGAGGTGCCCCGGGAGTCCGCCCGCAAGGGAGGCGCGGACGCCTATGTCGTGATGCTGCAGAACGCCGCCGGAGGGCGCCTGGGCGCGATCCTCGCCGCCGCCAAGGGACCCGGCTGGTAAGGGGAGCGGCGCGCGTTCAGCTGCGCGCGGCCGCCCCTTCGAGGGCGTGGCGGATCTCCGGAAGCGCCGCTTTCGCCGCCTGGCGCCCCAGCTCGATGCAGAGCGCGGCGCGGTGGAACTCGAACTGCCCGAATTCCGCGAGCTTGGGCCGGATCGACACGTCGGGCGGGTCGCCGGCGAGGCGGGCCCGGGAGATGCGGTCCTGGGTGATGTTGAAGGCCTGGAGCATCACGCGGGCGACCCCCGGGGCCGGGACGCCCCCCTCGTCCCGCTCCGTGCGTCCGCGCCCGATCAGGCGCAGGCCGGCGCCGCGCAGCAACTCCCAGCGGCTGCGCACCCGCACCACCGTCTCGATCTCGGCCTCCAGGCTCTCGTCGCCGGCGGGGGAGGCGGGCTCGGGCCGGATCACCGATCCGCGCAGGCGCGTGTCGCAGTTCAGGTTCACGCAGATGACGAGGTCGGCCCCGAGATCCCGGGCGAGGCGCACCGGCACGGGATTGACCAGGGTGCCGTCCATCAGCAGCCGCCCGTCGAGGGCGACCGGCGGGAAGATGCCGGGGATCGCGTAGGAGGCGCGCACGGCGTCGGCCAGCGGCCCGTGGGTCAGCCAGACCTCGTGGCCGCTGCCGAGCTCGGTCGCGACGCTCGCGAAGGCGATGCGCAGATCCTCGATGCGCAGGCCCTCGAGCTCGCGGCTCAGGCGCCGGCGCAGGCGCTCGCCGGCGATCAGCCCCGAGCCGGACAGGCGGGGATCGATCATCCCCATCACCCGGCGCCGCGTCAGCGAGAGCGCGAAATCCTTGAGCGCGCCGATGCGGCCGGCGGCATAGGCGCCCCCCACCACCGCGCCGATGGAGCAGCCGGCCACCACCGCCGGGTAGAGGCCGGCTTCCTCCAGCACCTCGATCACGCCGATATGCGACCAGCCCCGGGCCGAGCCGCCGCCCAAGGCGAGGCCGATGCGCGGCGCGCGGGGCGGCACCGCGACGGGCTCGACGATACTGTTCGGGAACGCGGGCAGGCGCGGTGCGAGCGCCTCCCGCCTCATCGGCCGGCGGGCGCCAGCACCGCGGCGCCGGTCGCGGGATCGAGGGAGACGCTGCGGTAGAAGCAGGAGCGGCGCCCGGTATGGCAGCAGCCCCCGTCGCCCCCGACCGCGACGCGGATGAGGAGCGCGTCCTGGTCGCAATCGACCCGCATCTCGACGATGCGCTGGACCTGCCCGCTGGTGGCGCCCTTGTGCCAGAGCTCGCCGCGGGAGCGCGACCAGTACCAGGCCTCCCCCGTCTCCAGGCTGCGCCGGAGGGATTCGGCGTTCATGTGCGCCAGCATCAGCACCGCCCCGTCCTGCGCGTCGACGGCGATGCAGGCCACGAGCCCGTCCGGCCCGAAGCGCGGGGTCAGCACGGAGCCTTCCTCGACCTCGGCCTTGGAGCCCGGCGGGGGGAACGGGGGCGATGCGGGAATCATGCGCGTCCCGGTGTCAGGCCTTGTTGCGCACGAGGGTGAGGAAGCGGACCTGCTCGCTCGGATCCTCCCGGAACACGCCGCGGAACTGCGTCGTGATCGTGGAGACGCCGGCCTTCTGCACGCCGCGCATCGCCATGCAGAGATGCTCGGCCTCGACCATCACGGCGCAGCCGCGGGGCTTGAGGATGCTCTCGATGGTGTCGGCGATCTGCGCGGTCATGGTCTCCTGCGTCTGCAGGCGGCGGGCGAAGGCATCGACCACGCGGGCGAGCTTCGAGAGGCCGACCACGCCCTTCGTCGGGTAATAGGCGATATGGGCGAGCCCCATGAAGGGCACCATGTGGTGCTCGCAATGGGAATAGAACGGGATGTCGCGTACCAGCACGACGTCCGAATAGCCCTCGACCTCCTCGAAGACCCGGGCGAGCAGGTCTTCCGCATCGCTCCTGTAGCCACCGAAGATCTGCTCGTAGGCCTTCACCACCCGGGCCGGCGTGTCGATCAGGCCCTCGCGGGTCGGATCGTCGCCCGCCCAGCGCAGCAGGGTGCGCACGGCGGCCTCGGCCTCCTGGCGGCTCGGCCGGCCGAGGGCGATCTCGTGGGGCACGCGCTGGGCGGAAGCCGGCTCCGGCGCCACGTCCACGGCTTCCCGCACGGGCTCGCGGCCGCCGACGGCCTTGAGTGCGGTCAGGCGCTTCTCCTCGTCGGTCATGCCGTAGGACAGGGATTTGAGGGCCGCATCCATCGCATCTCCCGCCCGGGTGACGCGGGCCTTCATGGTGTTGCTGTCGGGTTTCGCGTACATCGTCGGTTCCCGTCGTTCCTCCCGTGGGAGGGACGTCTTCGCCCCCGCCTTTCGTGGAAGCCTCGGCCGGGGCGTGACCTGGGTCGACGAGCCGTCCTCGCGGAGCGGCAACGAAGCGCCTATATCGTCGTTCTCGCGCCGGTGCGCAATGCATCGGCGCGATATGGGCGATGCCGAACACGCGGATACCTCCGGCAAGGAGGTCGTTCCACCGGCATGGCATCCGAGGAAGAGGCTTTTCGCGCCGATGCTCGACGACATCTACAACCGCCGCATTCTGGAACTCGCCGCGGATATTCCCCGGCTCGGGCGTCTCCCGGCGCCGGATGCGAGCGCCAGCGCCCATTCCAAGCTCTGCGGCTCGACCGTGACCATCGACCTCGCCACCGATGCGAGCGGCGAGCGGGTGACGGATTTCGCGCATGAGGTGAAGGCCTGCGCCCTCGGCCAGGCCTCCTCCTCGCTGATGGCGCGGCACGTGGTCGGGCGCAGCGCGCAGGACTTGCGGGACCTGCGCGCGACCATGCGGGCGATGCTGAAGGAGAACGGTCCGGCGCCCTCCGGCGAATGGGCGGCCTTCGCCGTGCTGGAGCCGATTCGGGATTTCCGGGCCCGGCACGCCTCGACCCTGCTCACCTTCGACGCGGTGGTGGACGCCCTCGACCAGATCGCCGCCCGCAAGGAGGCCGCGAAGGATGCCGTCCAGGCGGCCGAGTAGGGCGCGATGCTGCGCCGGCTCGCCCATGTCGCGATCCGCACCTACCAGCTCAGCCTGTCCGGGCTGATCGGACGGCAATGCCGGCACTGGCCGTCCTGCTCGGACTATGCCGACGAGGCCATTGCCCGGCACGGTCTCTGGGCCGGCGGCTGGATGGGCTTCGCCCGGATCTGCCGTTGCGGCCCCTTCGGCACCCACGGCATCGATCTGGTGCCGGTTGCTCGGCCGGAGCGGGCGCGCTGGTGGCGCCCCTGGCTCTATGCCCGCTGGCGCGGCGTCGAGGCGCCGCCCTCTCCCTTCCTCTGCGAGGCGGTCCTGTCGGAAGGGGAGGGGCGTTCGCAGAAGCGCTCCCGGGAAACGGGAAGTCGAGCCGGCTGAGAATCGTGTTGACGTGTCGTGAGGGTGTACCTATACCCGGTTCATCGGCGCCGGCCGCGGGAGTGGACCGGTTGCTGCGGCATC
>NZ_BPQV01000012.1 GCF_022179465.1 Methylobacterium organophilum | reverse complement strand
CCTTGCGCTGCGCCTCCGCACCCGCCCGCGCCAGCGCCGTCTCCTCTTCGAGGGCGCGCGTCCGCAGGAGATTCTCCTTGAACACCTGCACCGCCGCGGCCATGGCGCCGATCTCGTCGCGCCGGGTCTGGCCGGGCACCGCGACCGTGGCGTCGCCCCCGGCAAGCCGCCCCATGGCGGCGGTCATGCGCTCGATCGGCCGGGAAATGCCGAACCAGGCGAACAGCATGGCGCCGAGCGCCGCCAGCATGGCGATGGCCATGCCGAGATAGGCGGCGAACTTCGCGGTGATCGCCTCGTTGACGGTGGCGTCGATGGTCGCCGTCGCGCCCCGGCTGTTGATGTCCACGTCCTTCTGCAGGATCTGGATCGCGCCGTTGTTGAGACGGGCCATTTCGGCGCTCTTCAGGAGCTCGAAGGCCGCCGCCTTGTCGCCGGCCTGCATGAGTGCCACCACCCGCGCCTGGCCCTTGTCGTACAGCGCCCAGGCCTCCGAGAAGTCCTTGTACAGCGCCCGCTCCTCCGGCGAGTTGATCAGCGGCTCGTAGGCCGCGCGCAGGGCGGCGAGCTTGCCGAGGCTCGTCTCCAGCCCCTTGCGATTCTCGGCGAGGATCCGGTCGTCGTCCGAGGCCGTCACCAGGCGGTAGAGCTTGACCCGGGTGTCGCGCACGGCGGTGTTCATCGCCCCCAGCACGCTGACCGAGGGCAGCCAGTTGTCCTTGACCGCCGAGGCATTGGCCTCGATCTCGGACAGCTTGACGATGCTGACGACGCCTTGGCCGGAGGCAGCCAGGGCGAGCACGCCGATGGAAGCGACGAGGACGGCCTTGAGAGAGAGGCGCATAGGGAGCGATCCGCAGCCGCGCGTTATGGCGGCTCCGGTACAACCCTTCCGGGTCTCGCTTAATTTTTGGTCACCGCGCCTGTCGTATTAGCTTTATATTTCCGACGGTCGACTCACAGCCACCGCTTCCAGCGGAAGAAGACGTAAGGCAGCACCGCGGCCACCACCATCATGCCGACCGCGAGCGGGTAGCCGTAACTCCATTCGAGTTCCGGCATGGCCTTGAAGTTCATGCCGTAGATCGAGGCGATCAGGGTCGGCGGCATGAAGACCACCGCCATGACCGAGAACAGCTTGATGATGTTGTTCTGCTCAAGATTGACCAAGCCCAGCGTCGCGTCGAGCAGGAACTGGATCTTCGCTGAGAGAAAAGTGGCGTGCTCCTCCAGGGACTGGAGGTCGCGCAGCGTCGAGCGGATGTCCTCGCGCAGCTCCCGCGGCGCCTTGTTGGTGCGGTAGGTCGCCGAGAGGGAGAGCAAGATGCGCTCCATCGAGACAAGGCTCTCGCGCTGCTTCGAGATCAGGTCGCCGTGGCGGCCCAGGGCCCGCAGGGTCTCCTGCAGGGCGGTGTTGCGGGTGGTCGGATCGCCCTTCTCCTCGAAGATCTTGCGCGACAGCCGGTCGATGCGCTCACCCTGGAGCTGCAGCACGTCCGCCGCCCGGTCGATCACCGATTCGATCAGCCCGGCGAGGATGGTCTCGCCGGTGGCGGCGATGGCCGGGCCGTTGCCCGTCGCCCGCCCGGCCCGCTGGGTATACATCCGGAAGGCCTGCGGATCCTCGTAGCGCACGGTGACGAGGCGGTTCTCGCGCAGGATGAAGGTGATGCCGGCGAGCCCCGGCTCGTCCGAATCGATCACCTTGGAGAGCACCCGGCCCGTCATGTAGCGGGCGCCCGCCTCGACATAGAGCAGCTCGGAGGGCTCGATGTCCTTCATCTCCTCCCGCGTCGGCACCGTGATGCCGAGGAAGGATTCGACCTTGAGATCCTCCTCCCGCGTCGGCCGGACCATGTCGATCCAGATCGAATCCTCGGGGATGGCCTCCTGCAATTCGAGCGGACGGCGCTCGAGGATCATCTGGCTGGCGCCGGCGACGGGCTGGTGGATGAAGATCAAAGGCAGTCTCGGGTGGAGAGGCTACGCGAGAGCGTCGCGCGGCGGTATGCTCGCATCCGGCACGAAGAAGTCCGGCGCAAGAGCGACGCCGGGTGTGACGCGGTATTTTGAAAAGTCCGTGACGCCTTCCCCGGCCAGGAAGCTGTCGTCAATGAGAAACTGTCCGGTGAACGTGCGGGCGGGCTTCACGAAGACGGCATGGGCCGCATCGGCGATGATCTCCGGCGTCCGGCTCGCCTGCATCAGCGCGTCGCCGCCGAGCAGGTTCTTCACCGCCGCGGTGGCGATGGTGGTGCGCGGCCACAGGGCGTTGACCGCGATGCCGGCGGGCCGCAGCTCGCCCGCGAGGCCGAGGACGCAGAGCGACATGCCGAACTTCGCCATGGTGTAGGCGAGATGCGGCGCGAACCATTTCTCCGCCATGTCGAGGGGCGGGGAGAGCATCAGGATATGCGGGTTCTCCGCCTTCTGGAGATAGGGGATCGCGTATTTCGAGACCATGTAGGTGCCGCGGGCATTGATCCCGTGCATCAGGTCGAAGCGCTTCATGTCGGTCTGCGGCGTCGGCGTCAGCGAGATCGCGCTCGCATTGTTCACGACGATGTCGAGGCCGCCGAAGGTCTCGGCCGTCCGGGCGAGGGCCGCCTTCACCGCCTCCTCGTCGCGCACGTCGACGACCATCGGCAGGGCCCTACCCCCCGCCGCCTCGATCGCCGCCGCGGCGGTGTGGATCGTGCCCTCCAGCTTGGGATGCGGCTCGGCGGTCTTGGCGGCGATGGCGACGTTGGCGCCGTCGCGGGCCGCCCGCAGACCGATCGCGAGGCCGATGCCCCGGGAGGCGCCGGTGATGAACAGCGTTTTGCCGGCGAGATCTCTGGCCATGATCATGTCCCCTGGATCCGGAACCGCTCCGGCTGCGTGCCGTCCGCGTCGGTGAAGCCGTAGGTGCGGGCGAGGTCCGCGACGTGCAGCGTCTGCCCGGCATGGCGCAGGGCCTCCGGGTCGGCGGCGAGCGCCGCCGCGGCCCGGCCGGCATAGAGCGGACTCTCGGTGGCGAACGCCTCCTGCCCGGTCTCGCGCACCCGCTCGGTGGCGACGAAGCCTGGCGACAGGCTCAGGGCGCAGACCCCGTGGGGTGCGAGCTCCGCCGCGCAGGCGAAGGCGAGCCGGTTCGTCGCGGCCTTGGCGAGGTCGTAGTAGATGTCGCCGAGATAGCTCTCCTGCGTCCCGAAGGAGACGAAGGCGAGGAGCCCGCGCCGGGCCGAGACCATGGCCGGCGCCACCGCACGGGCGAGCAGCAGGGCCGGGTAGGGACCACCGCCGAGGAAGCCGGCGAAGGGCTCGGCCGAGCGGCGCCAGAACGGGGCGCCCCAGCTGGCCCCGTCGGGATAGCGCTCGCCGTCATAGCCCTCGTTGCCGCCCCAGACGCTCGCCACGGCGACGTCGATGCGGCCGAAGCGGCGCAGGACCCAGCGGACCAGCTCGTCGACGGCCCGCTCGCTGACATGGTCGCAGAGATAGTGATGCCCCTCGCCCCCGGCCGCGTCGACCGCCCGGGCAGTGTCCTCGATGGTCTCAGGGCGCGATTCCGTGCGCGGCCCGGTCTCGCTGGAGCGGGCGGTGACGATCACCGTGGCCCCCGCCTCGCCGAGCCCCCGGGCGATGCCGCGGCCGACGCCGCGGGAGGCGCCGGCAACGAGGCAGACCTTTCCCCGCAGGTCGGGCGGGCTCACGCGGCGGAACCCGGCTTGGCCGAGCGGGCGAGGAAGCTGCGGAAGGCCGCCTGCGCCTCGGGCGCGCGCAGCCGCGCCTCGAAGGCCTGCGCCTCCGCTTCCAGAGCGGCCTCGACCTGGGCCTGATCCCCGCGGATCAGCGCCCGCGAGGCGGCGAGCGCGCCGCGGGGCAGGGCGGCGAGGCGGGCGGCCTGGGCGAGGGCATGCTCGACCAGCATGTCGGAGGGGATCACGGCATTGGCGAGGCCGAGGGCCACCGCCGCATCGGCATCGTAGGGCTCGGAGAGCAGCAGCAGCTCCGTGGCCTTGAGCCGGCCGACCCGGCGCGGCAGCAGGTAGCTGGAGGCGGCCTCCGGCACGAGGCCGAGCTCGACGAAGGGCATGCGGAAACGCGCGGAGGACCCGACGAAGACGAGATCGCAATGCAGGGTCAGAGTGGCGCCGATCCCGACCGCGATGCCGTCCACCGCGGCCACCATCGGCGTGCGGGTGCGGGCGAGCTGGCGGATGAACTGCAGCGGCGGCGCGTCGAGGAAGCTGTCGCGGGCGCCCGCCAGGAAATCGGCGAGATCGTTGCCCGCGCTGAACACCCCCGGCATCCCGGCGAAGACCACGGCGCCGACGGCCTCGGAGGCATCCGCCTCTTCGAGCGCGACCCGCATGGCGTCGTACATGGCACCGGTGATGGCATTCTTCTTCTCGGGCCTGTTGAACCCGATCAGGCGGACCCCGCCGGGGGCGTCCTGGATGGTGATCGCGTCTGTCATGATTCAGGCCCTCGAACGATCCGCCTCACCCGAGATCCGCCGGTCACCGGATCTCGCCCTCTCCGATGCCGCCGAGCCGGGTTCAGACCGCCAGCACCGTCGCGGCCTCGTCCGCGAAGCCGCCGCCTTCCAGGATGGCCTGCTCCAGGCCGGAGGCGGCCGGCAGCAGATTCTCGGCGAAGAAGCGGGCAAGCGCGATCCGGGCGGCATGGGCCGGGTCGGTCTCGCCCGCCTTCAGCGCCGCGGCCGAGGCGAGGCCGGCGGTCGCGAGGCAGCCGGCGCCCTGCACCAGGCCGAACAGACGCAGATACGGCGTGGCGCCGGGGAGCGCCTCCTCGGGACGGTTCGAGGCCAGCGCCCCGAGCAGGTAGCTCGTAGCCCGGTCGAGGCTGCCGATGGCGTCGCGCAGGCGCGGGGCGGCGTGGCCGAAGGCGGGCGAGCCCTCCTTCAGGAGCGTCTCCGCGATCCGGCGCAAACCGGCGATCTGCCGGCGCACCGTGTCGCCGCCGCTCAGCGGCAGCTTGCGGGTGACGAGATCGATCGCCTGAATGCCGTTGGTGCCCTCGTAGATCGCCAGGATGCGGGCATCGCGCATCAGCTGGGCCGCGCCGGTCTCCTCGACGAAACCCATGCCGCCATGGACCTGCACGCCGAGGGAGGTGACCTCGTTGGCGATGTCGGTGGAGAAGGCCTTGGCCACGGGGGTGAGCAGGGAAGCCCGCTCGAAGGCGGCCTTGCCGTCAGGCCCGTCCGCGGCATCAAGCGCCTCGGCGGTGAGGTAGCAGATGCCCCGGGCCGCCGCCGTATAGGCCTTCATGGTCAGGAGCGTGCGCTGCACGTCCGCATGGGCCACGATGGCGCTTACCGGCTCCGAGGCGCCCGGCGCGCGGCCCTGGCGGCGCTCGCGGGCATAGTCGAGGGCCTTCTGGGTGGCGGCCTCGGCCACGCCGACGCCCTGCAGCCCGACATTGAGGCGCGCCGAGTTCATCATCGTGAACATGCAGGCGAGCCCGCGATTCTCCTCGCCGATCAGCCAGCCGATGGCACCGCCCTGGTCGCCGAAGGCCATGGAACAGGTCGGCGAGCCATGAATGCCGAGCTTGTGCTCGATCCCCGAGCAGCGCAGGTCGTTGCGGCTGCCATCGGGCAGGATCTTCGGCACGGCGAAGAGCGAGATGCCCCGGGTGCCCGCGGGCGCATCCTTCAGCCGGGCGAGGACGAGGTGGACGATGTTGTCGGCGAGGTCGTGCTCGCCATAGGTGATGAAGATCTTGTTGCCCGTGATGCGGTAGCTGCCGTCGCCGTTCGGCTCGGCCCGCGTGCGCATGCCGGAGAGGTCGGAGCCGGCATTGGGCTCCGTCAGGTTCATGGTCGCCGTCCATTCGCCGGTGACGAGCTTTTCGAGGTAACGGTCCTTCAGCGCCTCCGAACCGTGGGCCGAGAGCGCCTCGATCCCGCCCGCGGTGAGCAGCGGGCAGAGGCCGAAGGCGAGGCTCGCTCCGTTCCACATCTCCGTGCAGGCCGCGGCGAGGAGATGGGGCAGGCCCTGGCCGCCCTGCTCGACCGGGGCGCCGAGGCCGTTCCAGCCGCCCTCCACGAAGGCGTGATAGGCCTCGCTCCAGCCCGGCGGGGTCGTGACCGCACCGTCCTTCAGGGGCGTGCCGTGGCGGTCGCCGACCCGATTGAGCGGCGCGATCCGCTCGCCCGCGAGCTTGGCCGCCTCCTCGAGGATCGCGGTCACGTCCTCCGGGGTCATCTCCTGGCCGGACTGCGCGAGGATCGCGTCGAGCCCCGCGACGTTGCGCAGGGTGTGGACCATCTCCGCCACGGGCGCGCGATAGGTCATCCGATCCTCCCCAGGATATGAAGCGGGTGCCGCGGACTTCTGCGCGACCCCGGCGTTTGACGGCGCGTCGCACGGACGGCTACGGCCTGCCGCTTCATACGATCGAAGTCGGCGCCTCGCTACGCCCGCTCCGATGTCAGGGAAGATAGTTCACATATGAACGAACCCGGGTCAATCGCGCCCGCAGGCGAAGCGACCCTGCGGCTCACCGCCGATGCGGACGGCATCGAGACGGCCGCCGGCCTGCTCCGTTCCGGCCGCCTGGTCGCGCTCCCGACGGAGACGGTCTACGGGCTCGGCGCCGACGCGACGGACCCTCAGGCTGTTGCCGCCATCTATGCCGCCAAGGAGCGGCCTCGCTTCAACCCGCTGATCGCCCATCTGCCCGACGCGGCGGCGGCGCGCCGTGAAGGCGCCTTCGACGCGCATGCGACGCGGCTCGCTGCAGCGTTCTGGCCCGGGCCGCTGACGCTGGTGGTGCCGGCCCTCGCCTCGGGGACGGTCTGCGACCTCGCCCGGGCCGGGCTTCCGAGCGTGGCCCTGCGGGTGCCGGGCCACGACCTCGCCCGGGCACTGATCGCGAAGGCCGGACGGCCGGTCGCGGCCCCCTCGGCCAACCGCTCCGGCCGGGTGAGCCCGACCACGCCCGCGCATGTGCTCGGCGATCTCGACGGCCGCATCGCCGCCTTGCTCGACGGGGGCGCCTGCGCCATCGGCGTCGAATCGACGGTCGTCGCCTGCCTCGGCGGCCCGCCCCGCCTGTTGCGCCCGGGGGGCGTCACCCGCGCGGCGCTCGCCCGGGTGCTCGGCTGCGATGTGGAGAGCGGCGGGGACGGCGAACGCCCGATCGGGCCGGGCCTCCTGGCCTCGCATTACGCCCCGGAGGCGCGGGTGCGGCTCGATGCGGAGGAGATCCGGCCGGGCGAGGCGGCGCTCCTGTTCGGCCGGGCCGACCTGCCCGGCCTCGATCAGGCCAGGGCCGTCGTGAATCTCAGCGCCTCCGGCGATCTCGCCGAAGCGGCCGCACGGCTCTTCGAGAGCCTGCGGCGGCTCGATGCGAGCGGAGCCGGCACCATCGCCGTGGCACCGATCCCGGTGGAGGGGCTCGGCGAGGCGATCAACGACCGGCTCACCCGGGCCGCTGCGCCTCGCTGAACTTTTTTGCATCGACCGTGGAACCGGTCAGGGGCCTGGGGGTTGTCCGATCACGAAGGCCAGTTCAGCCCCCAATGGCCTTTCTCCTTCCAAGGCTCGCAGCAATGCGAGCCTTTTTTCTTGTCCGCGTCGCTCAGCCGGCCAGCTTGGCGGCGATGCCGGCAACGTGGCGGCCCTGGAACTTCGCCCCGTCGAGCTCGACCTGCGAGGGCTGCCGCGAGCCGTCGGCATCGGAGATGGTGGTGGCGCCGTAGGGGGTGCCGCCCTTCACCTGCTCCAGGCCGGTCTGGCCGGGAAAGGAATAGGGCAGGCCGACGATCACCATGCCGTGATGCAGGAGCACGGTGTGGAAGCTCGTCAGCGTCGTCTCCTGGCCGCCATGCTGCGAGGCGGTCGAGGTGAAGACCGAGCCGACCTTGCCGACGAGGGCACCCTTGGCCCAGAGGCCGCCGGTCTGGTCGAGGAACTGCTTCATCTGGGAAGCCATGTTGCCGAAGCGGGTCGGCGTGCCGAAGATGATCGCGTCGTACTCGGCAAGCTCGTTCGGGTCGGCGATCGGGGCCGCCTGGTCGAGCTTGTAGTGGAACTGCTTGGCGACCTCGTCCGGCACCAGCTCGGGCACCCGCTTCACCACCACCTCGGCGCCGGTCTCGCGGGCGCCCTCGGCGGCGGCGTAGGCGAGCTGCTCCACATGGCCCCAGGACGAGTAGTACAGCACCAGAATCTTCGCCATCGTGGCCTCTCCTTGAAGACGATTGTGGCGGCAACATCGCCTCTCTCGGGCCTTGCGAAAATGCCCCGCTCTGCAAGAACGACCTTGCCGTTTTGCAAAGGTCCGACATGCCGCTGCCCTGGGACGATTTCCGCCTCGTGAAGGCGGTGGCCGATCGCGGCGGCCTCACCCAGGCGGCCGCCCATCTCGGCATCAACCATTCCACGGCCTTCCGGCGCCTTGCGGCGATCGAAGAGGCCCTCGATGCACGCCTGTTCGAGCGCCACCGCTCCGGCTACGTGCCGACGCCGGCCGGCGCGGCGATGATCGCGGCGGCCGCGCGGATGGAGGCCGACGTCGTCGGCTTCGGCCGCGAGCTGGCCGGCAAGACGCAGACGCTGGCGGGCGAACTGCGCGTCACCGCGGCGGCGACCCTCGCCACCGATCTGCTGATCCCGGTTCTCGCCCGCTTCCGCAGCCTCTACCCGGCGGTGCAGGTGGATCTCGTCGTGGCGGAGGAGGCCCTGAACCTGTCCCGGCGGGACGCGGATGTGGCGATCCGGGCCACCAACGAGCCGACGCCGACCCTGTTCGGGCGGCGGCTCGCCGGCATCGCCTGGGCGCTCTACGGCCGGGAGGCCGACGGACCTGCGGTCGAGGGGCGGGACTGGGTCTGCCCGGGGGAGGGGGTCGGCGGGGGCGCCTTCGGGCGCTTCGTGACGGGGCGGGCCCCGCCGGAGCGGATCGCGCTGCGCACCAACACCGTGCTGGGCCTGCGCGAGGCGGTGGCGGCCGGCCTCGGCATCGGGCCGCTGCCCTGCATGAGCGGCGACGGGCATCCGGGCCTGCGCCGGCTCTCGGAGCCCCTGCCGGAGCTCGCCTCGAGCCTCTGGATCCTCACGCACCCCGATCTGCGCCACGCCGCGCGGGTGCGGGCCTTCATGGAAGTCTTCGCGGAGGCGATGGTGCCCCTGCGCAGCCGCCTGGAGGGGCGGCAGCCTACCGCTTGATCGCCGTGATCTCGACCTCCTGGCCGTTCACCTCGACCACGTCGCCGACGCTCTTGCCGGTGATCGCCCGGGCCAGCGGCGCCACGTAGGAGATCGAGCCCTTGGCGGGATCGGCCTCGTCCTCGCCGACGATGCGGAAGGTCTGCTCGGTCTCGTCCTCGCGGATCACCGTGACGGTCGCGCCGAAATGCACGGTATCGCCCTCGACATCCTCGACCAGCTGGGCGGAATTCTTGCGGGCGGACCAGTAGCGCAGATCGCGGGAGACGCGGGCATTCTCCGCCTTGTCCTCGGGGTCGAGGGCCGAGGCCTCCTTTTCCAGGCGGGCAACTTCCGCCTCGATCTGGGCGAGCCCCTCCCGGGTCACGAAATTGGTGTGCGGCGAGAGGGGGCGGTCGGGCAGATCCTCGAACGCCTCGCCACCCTCTTTCTCACGGACGAATGCAATGCTCATACGATGAGCAACACGGATGCTAGGAGAACGGTTCCGCTTGGGCGCGCCGGTGCCGATCAAGCGATCGCGACCACCGTGCGCCCGCGCACCTTGCCGCCCAGGATCGTCTCGCCGAGCCGGCCGACCTCCTCCAGCCCCACCGTCGTGGTCATGCGGGCGAGGGCGTCGAGGTCGAGATCCCGGGCGAGCCGTGCCCAGGCCGCCCGCCGCGGCCCCTGCGGCGTGGTCACGCTGTTGATGCCGAAGAGGGAGACGCCCCGCAGGATGAAGGGGGCGACGGAAGAGGGCAGGTCCATGCCGGCGGCGTTGCCGCAGGCCGCGATGCCCCCCCCGGCCTTGGTCATGGCGAGCAAGTTGGCGAGCGGCTTCGAGCCGACCGTGTCGAGGCCCGCCGCCCAGCGCTCCTTGGCGAGCGGCTTCGGATCGGCGGCAAGCTCCGCCCGGTCGAGGATCTCGGCGGCGCCGAGGCCCTTCAGGTATTCCGCCTCGTCCCCACGTCCGGTCACCGCCAAGACATGCCAGCCGGCCCTGGCCAGCAGGGAGACGCCGACCGAGCCGACGCCGCCGGCCGCGCCGCTGACCACGGCGGGGCCGGCCTCGGGGGAAAGACCGTGCGCTTCGAGGGCGATCACGCAGAGCATCGCCGTATAGCCCGCCGTGCCGATCGCCATGGCCTGGGCCGGGCTCAGGCCCTCCGGCAGGGGCACGAGCCAGTCGCCCTTGACCCGGGCGCGCTCGGCATAGGCGCCGAGATGCGTCTCGCCGACGCCCCAGCCGGTGAGCACCACCGCGTCGCCCGACTTGTAATCGGGATGCTCGGAACGCTCGACCACTCCGGCGAAGTCGATGCCGGGGATCATCGGGAAGCGGCGCACCACCGGCATCCGGCCGGTCATCGCCAGGCCGTCCTTGTAGTTCAGGCCGGAATGGGTGACGCGGACGGTGACATCGCCGTCCATCAGGTCGGCCTCGTCGAAATCCTTGAAGGCCAGACTCTGGCCGCCCTCGCCCTTCTCGACCACCCAGGCCTTGAACGTCGCCATCGTATCCTCCCGTTTTCTGCGGGGTGAGCTACGGCGGCGGCCCCTCGAATCAAGGCGGCCCCGGAGACGGCTGCCTCCGGGGCCGTGAACAAGTCCGGTGGGTGTCAGTAGCCGTCGTAGACGCTGCCCGTGGAGAAGCCGAGGCCGACGGCGACATCCGCGGAGGAGGCGCCGGCGATGCCGATCGCGTCGGGGATCGAGCCGATGCCGGCGCCGATCGCGCCGATCGGGCCCGGGCCGCCATAGGCGGGGCCGGCGGGCACCCAGGCGGAACGGGCGGGCTGCACCAGCACCCGGCGCTGATAGCTCGCATAGACCGGCGGCACCGTCTCCGGGATCACTTGAGCCTCACGCACGAGGACCCGGCGGGTGCGCACGGCGTATTGCGGCGGAATGGTCACCCAGCAGCCGACGAGCTGGCCATAGGCGTCGTAGCGCGTCTCCCAACGGCGGCCCCCCGGGGCCACGAGCACCCGCTCCGACACCGTGTCGTAGACCGGCGGCACGGTGCGGTAGACCGTGCGCGGCGGCGCCACGAGGCGCTGCTCGGAAACGGTGTCGAACACCGGCGGGGTGGTGACGCGGCGATAGCACTCGCTGCTGAAGCAGCCGCCGCCGGCCAGAGCGGGGCTCGCCAGGAACGCGGTCGCGAGAAGGGTGGCGGACAGGAAGGCGGTTCGGGCGACCGGCGCGGTCATGACGGTGGTCCTCGGAAAGATACGCTGCACGGACAGGGACGCGGGCTGCCCGGCAGCGCGCCTTCCTTCGACGTGCAGGAGGCCGTCAAGTTGCCGATGGTTCAAGCTGTATTCGGGAAGACGGTAAAATTAACCAATGACTAAGACTACGCAGAATTGCATAGTGATCGCTGAATCTGTGATGGATGAATAACTTCCGCGAAAGAAATCTAGAAACTCGATATATCAGCTTGATTCTCAGCGGCCATCCCGCCCACGCGCCTGCATCGATCAGGCGTGAGAGAGACTTGGTTTCAGCAGGGCACGAACCTGACGGGCGAGCGGTATCTCGTCGCCCGCGAAGCTGGCAATCATGGCTTGCAGAAAGCCTTCGGGCTCAAGGTGTTCCAGGGCCAGCGGATGGCCGGCCTTGGCTGCCAACAAAGCTGTGAAAGCAAGCTGTGTTCGACCGTTGCCGTCACGGAATGCATGGATCGCGTTCAGTTCCGCGAGCAGGTGCGCAGCCTTATTCGCGAAGGATCCCGGGTCGGGATCTCGAACCGCCTCAGCCGTACGAAGCCAGTTAAAGACCCGACGAAGTTCGGCGCGGATGTACTCCGGATAGCAGAACATATGTCCGCCCTTGCCGATCCGAACAGTGCGGATCCTTCCAGCCCATGGGAAGACGTCCTGGAAAATGTGATGATGGAGCGCGCAGTAATGACTCGCAGTCCAGCGTCCAGCTGGCATTGGCTCCAAGAACCGCCGAGCAGTCGCAACAATCTCAAAGCGCTCAAGGGCAGCCTGCGATGTGAGGCCGGGGATATTTCGTAGAACGGTCGTACCCGGATAACAGTAAGGATCCGCAGCAGCCTCATACATCAGCGCATTAGAGCGATGCTCGGCCGTATTTTTCAAGAAGGATCCGCGTTCGCTCCTCCGGCGCTGTCTTATTCTTCTCGAACGCGCGCAAATCGCGTTTCATGGCAGCGGTGAGCGTCAGGCTTTCAACGGCGCTGATCTTCTCGAATGCCGCCAAGCCGAGGATCCGTCCCCGCCCCTCGACCCGGCCCGGTGCCACGCGCTTCGCCATGGCGTCACCCTAGCATGGAATGAAACACGCGGTCAGGTCTGCCCGCGCTTCAGCTGATAGAAGATGTGGCGCCCGATCACGTCCATCTTCCGCAGGCGGCGGGACCAGCCGGGGCGGACATAGTCGGCATGGTAATGCGTCGCCCCGCCGACCTCGCTGAGATAGGTCCGGCCCTCGATCACCGCGCTGGCGATGCGGGTGGCGGTCTGCCAGGAGCCGGCATCGGTGATGCGCAGGGACTTGCCCTCGCAGGCGAAAGAGAACTGGCAGCCCATGTAGCGGTGGCGGTTCTGGTAGACCACGCCGCAGACATTGCTCGGGTAGAGCCCGCTCTTCACGCGGTTGAGCACCACCTGCGCCACCGCGGCCTGGCCCTCCTCGGACTCGCTGCGGGCCTCGAAATAGACCGCCTCGGCGAGGCAGCGCTGCTCCCGGTCCATGGCGTCGGGGGCGATCAGGTCGGCATAGCGGTGGCGGGCGCTCTCCGGCAGGACGGGGGAGGGGGCCGCATCGAGGCGCGGGGAATAGCCGGGCAGGGCCAGGCTGGCGGCGGCCACCTCGATCGGGGTGGCATCGGCCGGCGCCGGCGTGGTGGAAGACAGGGCGACCGCGCGGGGCACCGTCGGCGTCGCGCCGTCGGAGGCGGCGAGGTCGTCCTCGCCCAGGGTGTCGCCCTCGGCGCCCGGAGCGAGACCGAGGCCGAGATCCGGCACGGCGGTGAAGCCCTCGGGCTCCAGATCCGGGTTCCAGGTGGCGACGCCGGCGCTGAACACCCCCGCGATGCCCTCGCCCTCTCCAGTGATCAGGCCGACGGAGCGCTGCTCGCGCAGGGCGACGGCGGCCCGCTCGAAACTCGCACCGATCGCGACCGCCGCATCGCCCTTGCTCTCCCGGGCGGGCACGGGGAACACCCGGGCATGGGATTTGAGATCGTCCCGCAGCAGGCTCGCATCGAGCCGCAAGGGCGCGGCCAGGGCCTCGGCGTCGAGGGCGCCGATCAGCACCGTGCCGGCGGGGAGGGGGGGCGCCACGCGCGCATCCAGCGCCCGCACGAGGCTCGAGCCGATCGCGCTCTCGGTGCCGGCATCGGCGGTGAAGGAGATGACGAGGCCCAGGGCCCCGGCCCAGGGCGCCACCGCGGCCCCCAGCCAGCGCAGGCTGCGACCCGACCGCCGTTTCCGTCGTATCCGGTTCGTCCTCACGCCACGCGACCCGTACCCGATGCCAGAGGCTCGCGGCACAGGATGGCGGAAACACGCCGTGCACGAGCACGGCTTCAGGTATCGCGCGGTATGGTTGCCGGGGCGTTAAGGCCGCCGCGAGCGCAGCGTCTCAGGGCAGCGGCTGGGCCTGGCGCAGGGCCAGTCCATTCACGACGATGCGCGCATAGCCGCTGCCGTTCTGCGAGGCGATGATCATCCGCCCGGCCTCGCGGTCGCTGCGCAGGGCGATGGCATAGGCCACGGCCACGATGGTCACGCAGACGGAGAGAACCGCCCCGATCCAGATCAGGGCCTGCTGACCGGCCCGCTGGGCGAGGAAGGGCGGGCGCGCGACAAGGAGAGCGGAAGAGGGGCTGGGATCGGTCATCGGTGAAATCCCGCTGGGACCCTGGCCGGACGACCAGCAGCGCCCCGAGCGCTCCAGACTTCCGCTATCATTGAACGCCCGGGCACGACAACGGTTCGCGAGAGTCGGACTTAAATTATTCCACCCTCTCGTTTCTTGCACCGCGTCACAGAGCGGGAAACGGCCGTTCCGGCCCGAAACGGTTGCGGCGCGGAACCGGTGGTTCCGCGCCGCCCCAGGACCGTCCTAGCCTTCGCCGGCGTGGGTCACGCCCAGTGCCGCCTGGGCCGCGGCGAGCTTGGCGATCGGCACGCGGAAGGGCGAGCAGGACACGTAGTCGAGGCCCACATCCTGGCAGAAGGCGATCGACGCGGGATCGCCGCCATGCTCGCCGCAGATGCCGAGCTTGAGGTTGGGCCGCTGCGCCCGCCCCCGTTCCGCGCCGATGCGCACGAGCTCGCCCACGCCCTCCTGGTCGATGGTGACGAAGGGGTCGAAGGGGATGATGCCCTTCTGGGTGTAGGGCCCGAGGAAGCTGCCGGCATCGTCGCGGGAGATGCCGAGCGCCGTCTGGGTCAGATCGTTGGTGCCGAAGGAGAAGAACTCCGCCGTCTCGGCGATCTCCTTGGCACGCAGGGCCGCCCGCGGCAGCTCGATCATGGTGCCGACCTGATACTCGACCGTGGCCCCGGTCTCCTCCGCCACCGCCTTGGCCATGGCGTCGATGCGCGCCTTCACGAGATCAAACTCGTTCTTCGTGAAGACGAGGGGCACCATCACCTCCGGGGTCACCGGGGCGCCGGTCTCCTTGGCGGCCTGCACCGCCGCCTCGAAGATGGCGCGGGCCTGCATCTCCGCGATCTCGGGGAAGGCGATGGCGAGGCGGCAGCCGCGGAAGCCGAGCATCGGGTTGGTCTCGTCGAGCTCGGCGAGGCGGCGGCGCAGCTTCTCCTCCGGCACGCCGGTCGAATCGGCGACCTCCTTCAGCTCGGCCTCGCCATGGGGCAGGAACTCGTGCAGCGGCGGGTCGAGCAGGCGGATCGTCACCGGCAGGCCGGACATGATCGTGAACAGCTCGACGAAGTCCTGGCGCTGGTAGGGCAGGATCTTCGCCAGCGCCGCCCGGCGGCCCTCGGCGTCGTCGGAGAGGATCATCTCCCGCACGGCGACGATGCGGTCGCCCTCGAAGAACATGTGCTCCGTGCGGCAGAGCCCGATGCCCTCGGCGCCGAAGTTGCGCGCGGTGCGGGCATCGTTCGGCGTCTCCGCGTTGGTGCGGACCTTCATCTGCCGGATCTCGTCGGCCCAGCCCATCAGCGTGGCGAAATCGCCGGAGAGCTCCGGCTCCAGCATCTTCACCTCGCCCTCGATCACCTGGCCGGTGGCGCCGTCGATGGTGATGACGTCGCCCTCGTTCAGGGTCTTGCCGGCGACGGAGAGGGTCTTGGCCTTGTAGTCGATCCGGATCGAGCCGACGCCGGAGACGCAGGGCTTGCCCATGCCACGGGCCACCACCGCCGCGTGGCTGGTCATGCCGCCGCGGGTGGTGAGGATGCCCTCGGCGGCGTGCATGCCGTGGATGTCCTCGGGCGAGGTCTCGATGCGCACCAGGATGCACTTGCGCTCGGCCTTGCGGGCCGCCTCGGCCTCCTCGGAGGAGAACACGATGGCGCCCACCGCCGCGCCCGGGGAGGCGGGCAGGCCGGTGGCGATCACCTTGCGCGCGGCCTTGGGGTCGATGGTCGGGTGCAGGAGCTGGTCGAGGGCGGCCGGCTCGATGCGCTTGATCGCCTCCTCGCGGGAGATCAGGCCCTCGCCCGCGAGCTCCACGGCGATGCGCAGGGCGGCCTTGGCCGTGCGCTTGCCGTTGCGGGTCTGCAGCATCCAGAGCTTCCCATTCTCGATGGTGAACTCCATGTCCTGCATGTCGCGGTAGTGCTTTTCGAGGATCCCGTAGATCCGCGTCAGCTCGGCGAAGCTCTCGGGCATCGCCGTCTCCATCGACGGCTTGTCCGACTTCGCCTCGAGCCGCGCCTTCTCGGTGATGTCCTGCGGGGTGCGGATGCCCGCCACCACGTCCTCGCCCTGGGCGTTGATCAGGAACTCGCCGTAGAGCGCGCTCTCGCCGGTGGAGGGGTTGCGGGTGAAGGCGACGCCGGTGGCCGAGGTGTCGCCCATATTGCCGAACACCATGGCCTGGACGTTCACCGCCGTGCCCCAGCTCTCGGGGATGCGGTTGAGCTCGCGGTACTTCTTGGCGCGGGGGATCATCCAGGAGCTGAACACGGCGCCGATGGCGCCCCAGAGCTGGTCCTCGGGCTTCTGCGGGAAGTCGGCGCCGTGCTCCGCGCGCACGATGCCCTTGTAGACGCCGATCAGGTGCTTCCAGTCCTCGGCCTTCAGCTCGGTGTCGAGGTTGAGCCCCTTCTCCTCCTTGTAGTGCTCCAGCGCCTCCTCGAAGGCGTGGTGCTCCACGCCCAGCACCACGTTCGAGTACATGGTGATGAAGCGGCGGTAGGAATCGTAGGCGAAGCGCGGGTCGCCGGCATCCTTGGCCAGGGCCTCGACGGTCTCGTCGTTCAGGCCGAGATTGAGCACCGTGTCCATCATGCCCGGCATCGAGGCGCGGGCGCCGGAGCGCACGGAGACGAGGAGCGGCTTGGTCGCGTCGCCGAAGCTGCGGCCGGTGAGGCCGCCGACCTTCTTCAGCGCCTCCTCGACCTGAGCCCGGAGTTCCGGCGGATAGGACTTCTCGTGGTCGTAATAGTAGGTGCAGACCTCGGTGGTGATGGTGAAGCCGGGCGGCACCGGCAGCCCGAGGTTCGACATCTCGGCGAGATTGGCGCCCTTGCCCCCCAGCAAGTTGCGCATCGAGGCTTCGCCTTCGGCTTTTCCGTCACCGAAGGAGTAGACCCACTTCGTCATCTGTCTCGTTCCATTCACGGGAAAATGGCGGCCGGCGACCCGGCGAGAGCCCTTGCGTCAGGGCGTGGAACATACCGCACCGCAACGCAAGATGAACATCCGTTCCCGCAAGCGGGGGTACTGACGGAGATTGTATTCTGTCATCGCCGATTGTGCGCGATGGGACCGCCCCCTGGAAGCCCGCGGGATCGCCCGCGAGCCGCGTCCGGGCAGCGGTCGATCCCTCGGCGGCGACGCCGGTTCCGGTCGCGTGCGCTCAGGAAAGGCCGCGGAACAGCCCGAGCCCGATCACCCCGACGACGATCAGGTAGATCGCCACGATGTAGTTGAGCAGCCGCGGCACGATGAGGATCAGGATCCCGGCCAGGATGGCGATCAGCGGCTGGAGATGCGAGACGGTGATGGTCATGGCGGCGCTCCCACGGCCAAGCTCGGCCGGTGCAGCATCAAGACGCACCGGGCCGGCCCGGTTCCCGCATGCCCCGTCGCCGCGCGGGGCGGGGCATGCGGGGCGCCCTCACTCCGCCGGAAGGGCCGCGAGCTTCGGGCGCGGGCGCAGGGCCTCGTCCGTCGCGTCGGTGAACTGAAGGCGGGCGAGCTGGGCATAGAGGGTGCCGCGGGCGATCAGGCTCTCGTGGGTGCCTTCCTCGACGATCCGGCCCCCGTCGAACACGAGGATGCGGTCCGCCTGCCGGATCGTGGCGAGGCGATGGGCGATCACCAGGGTGGTGCGCCCCTCCATCAGGTGGTCGAGGGCGTCCTGCACCGCCCGCTCGCTCTCCGCGTCGAGGGCGGAGGTCGCCTCGTCGAGGAGCAGGATCGGCGCATCCTTCAGGATCGCGCGGGCGATGGCGATGCGCTGGCGCTGGCCGCCGGAGAGGGTCATGCCGCGCTCGCCCACCGCCGTGGCGTAGCCCTGGGGCAGCGCCCGGATGAAGCCGTCGGCATGGGCGAGCTCCGCCGCCCGCACCACCTCCGCCTCGCTCGCCTCGGGGCGGCCGTAGCGGATGTTGTCGATCACGCTTCCCGAGAACACCGTCGGATCCTGCGGCACCAGGGAGAGACGCCGGCGCAGCGAATCGGGATCGGCGGCGGTGACGTCGACCCCGTCGACCCGCACGCGCCCGCCCTGCGCGTCGTAGAAGCGCAGGAGGAGCTGCAGCACCGTGGTCTTGCCGGCGCCGGAGGGGCCGACGAGGGCGATTCGCTCGCCCCGCGCCGCCTTGAACGAGATGCCGGCGAGCGCCGGATGCTCGGGCCGGGTCGGGTAGGCGAAGCGCACCTCCTCGAAGGCGACCTCGCCGCGGGCTGGCTCCGGCAAGGCGACGGGCTGGGCCGGGGCGCGGATCGCCGGCTCGGTGGCCAGGATCTCGCCGAGGCGCTCGGCGGCGCCGGCCGCCTGGGCGAGCTCGCCATAGACCTCGGAGAGCTGTCCCAGCGCGCTCGCGCCGAACACCGCGTAGAGCACGAATTGCGAGAGCTGGCCCGCGCTCATGGTGCCCGCGAGCACCCCCTGCGCGCCGTACCACATCACGCCCACCACGCTGGCGGAGATGAGGAAGATCGCCACGCCCGTGAGCAGGGCGCGGGCGGTGATCGAGGCCCGGGCGGCGAGATAGGCGTTCTCGGACGCCCCGGCGAAGCGCTCCGCCGTGCTCGCCCCCATGCCGAAGGCCTGCATCGTGCGCACCGCGCCGATGGCCTCGGTGGCGTAGGCGGTGGCCTCGGCGAGCTTGTCCTGCGCCGCGCGGGAGCGGCGGCGCACGCCGCGGCCGGAGAGGATCAGCGGGAAGACGATGAGGGGAATCGCGCCGAGCACGAGGATCGAGAGCTTCGGGCTCGTCCAGACCATCATCGCCACGGCGCCGACGAACAGGAAGGCGTTGCGCAGGAGGATCGAGATCGAGACGCCGAAGACCGACTTCACCTGCATCGCGTCGGCGGTCAGGCGCGAGACGATCTCGCCGGACTGGGCCCGGTCGAAGAAGGCGGGGTCGAGGAGGGTCAGGCGCTTGAACACGGCGCTGCGCAGGTCCGCGACCACGCGCTCGCCCAGGGTCACCACCGTGTAGTAGCGGCCCGCGCTCGACAGGGCGAGCACGGCCACGACGCCGAGCAGGGCGACGAAGTAGCTGTTGATGAGCGCCTGTCCCTCCGGCGAGAAGCCGTGGTCGATCACGCGGCGGATCGCCACCGGCACCACCAGCGTCGCTCCGGAGGCCGCCACCAGCGCCACCAGCGCGGCGGCGATGCGCCCGCGGTAGCGGCTGGCGAAGGGAATCAGCGGCTTCAGGGCCCCGAGGGGCGCCCGTCCCCGGGCTTTCTCGACACCATCGCGGCCGGCGCCGCGAGCCTTGTCACGCGCGGCCATCGTCCCTCGTCATCCGTTTCGTCCCTACACTTGTTCGTGTCGCAGGCCTGGGGTATAGGCCCGCCCTTATCCGATTTCGCGCGATCTATGGCCGCGGCCCGCCGGGCCCGTCTCGTTCGGCGTGCTAGAGCAAGGATTTCGTTATGGCAAAAGACGCAGCCGCCAAGGCCAAGGGCACCGAGCACCCCGACTACCACTTCATCAAGGTCGTCATGACCGACGGCACCGAGTACATGACCCGCTCGACCTACGGCAAGGAGGGCGACGTCCTCAACCTGGACATCGACCCGACCACCCACCCGGCCTGGACCGGCGGCGAGCAGAAGATGCTGGATCGCGGCGGCCGCGTGTCCCGCTTCAACTCCCGCTTCGGCGGCCTCGCCTTCGGCAAGAAGTGAGATCGGCGGCGCGTCTCGCGCCGCGTCCTGCCGGAAGACAGAGAAAAGGCGGCGCCTTCGGGCGCCGCCTTTTTCTTTAGCACGTCCAGGGGAAGGACAGGGACAGCCCCCGCGGCGAGGGGCGCCGTCCCGCTCCGGCTCAGCGCCCGAAGGCGCTCATCAGCAGCCCGTGCTGGGCGGCGACGGGGCTCGGCGCGGCCATCGGCGCCGGGCGGTCGTCGGCGATCAGGGTGTCGAGATGCAGGATGCGGGCATGCAGGCGGCGGGAGCGCTGGACCAGTTCCTGCAGCCGCAGGGGCAGCAGGGAGAAGCTGTCGGCCATGGGGGAGGGGGCCTCCGCGGCGTTGAGCTTCACCCGGGTCTTCTCCTCCAGCGCCTGGCCGGGGGTGAGCTCGCCCTCCGAGACGGCGCGCTGCACGAGCAGCCAGGAGGCGATCTGCATCAGCCGCGTGGTGAGCCGCATGCTCTCGCTGGCATAGGCCAGGGACGCGTCCCGGGAGACCAGCCGCGATTCGGTGCGGCCGTCGCCGTCGAGATAGGCCGCGGTCTCCTCCACCAACATCATGCCTTCCTTGAACAGCGCCCGGAAAGCCTCGGAGCCGACATAGGTCGCCCCGAAATTCACCCAGTCCGGCTCGTCCCGGAACATAACGTCGAGCTCGCTCATCCTGCCTCCTGCGCCGCGCCTGGAGCGAAACCGTCCCGAATCAGGACCGCGCCGGCGTCTTCCGCATTGATGGCGCAAGCCTAGCGCCGATCCCACGGCCGCGCGCCGTTGACGTTCTGTTAACCTTACCCGGCCTTTAGAATGCGCCAGAACGGTCAAGGTTGCGTCGTGCGGCAGTAAGGATGCGGCCGCGCAGGGGGAGGATGAGGGCCGGACAGCGGCCAGAAAAAAGCCGCCCCGGAGGGCGGCTTGACCGAGTCAACAGGGAGGCATCAAAACAGAGTGGACAGCAATCCCACTCGACATCCAGGAAACCTGGACATGTCTTCTTGGTAACCGGGAAAGGTTAATGACCGGTTAACCCGAGGCGCATTCCGCCCCGCCTTCCGAATTGACTTGACGGGGCCCATCCGCCATAAGCCGCGCCGACGTGATGCGCCGCCGGAGATCCCGCGCGCGCTTCGTGATTGCAATCATTTCGAGAGGCGGGGTGCAGGTCTGGGCGCGTCGAGCGCCGCCCGGCCGATCACCCTCCGTTGGAGACTGACGATGAAGAGAACCTATCAGCCGAGCAAGCTCGTCCGGAAGCGCCGTCACGGCTTCCGCGCCCGCATGGCCACCGCCGGCGGCCGCAAGGTGATCGCGGCCCGCCGCGCCCACGGCCGCAAGCGTCTCTCGGCCTGAGGCCGTCGGGCGTCGCCTCGCGCGGCGCCTTTTGATCCCGTCTCGAGGCCGATCGGAGCGGTCGTGAAGGTTCGGCGGCTCAAGCGCAGGCCCGACTTCCTGGCGGCTGCCGCCGGGCGCCGCTTCCATACCGAGCGGATGACGGCGCAGGGCCGTGTCCGTGCGCCCGAGGAGACGCGCGGCGGCGAAACCGCCGAGGGTCTCCATGTGGGTTTCACGGTGACGAAGCGCGTCGGCCACGCGACCGAGCGCAACCGCATCCGCCGCCGGCTCCGCGGCGCCGTGGATCGCGCGGCCCTCGATGCGGCCACGCTCCCCGCCGACGTGGTGATCGTCGGACGCCGGCCGCTTCTCGACGCGCCCTTCGCGGCCATCGTCGAGGATCTGCGCCGCGCCTTCGGCGCCGTCACCAAGCCGAAGGCCGCCGGCCGGCAGGACCGCCCGGCCGCGCCGCATTCCGCCCCGGATCAGCCCGGCTCCGATGCCGGCCGCAGCCGTGCACGCGCCCCCCGCGTGCGCGGCGCTTCCACGCGTCCCTCCGGACGCCCCGCCCGTTCCCAAGACCTGCCGCACGGATCGACCGATGGGTAATGACAAGACGAACATGTTCGTCGCGATCGCGCTGTCGCTGGCGGTCCTGCTCGGCTGGAACTACTTCGTCGCCGCGCCGATGACGGAGAAGCAGCGCCAGGCCGCGATCCAGAACAAGGCCGCCGCCGGGCAGACCGCCGGTCCCGACGGCATGCCCGCGCCGAGCCCGCAGGAGGGCGGCCCCGCCGCCCCCGCGCCCGGCACCTTGCCCGGCCTCGGCGCCCAGGGCCCGGTCTCCCGCGACGAGGCGCTCGCCCGCTCGGCGCGCCTGCGCATCGACACGCCGGCCCTCTACGGCTCGCTCGCGCTCAAGGGCGCGCGCATCGACGACGTGAGCCTCAAGAACTACCACGAGACGGTCAGCGACGAGAGCCCGCGCATCGTGCTGCTCTCCCCCACCGGAACCGCGAACCCGTATTACGCGGAGTTCGGCTGGGTCGGCTCCAATGCCGGCCCGCTGCCCAACGGCGACACCGTGTGGAAGGCCGATACCGACGTGCTCGCCCCCGGCAAGCCCGCGACTCTGACCTGGGACAACGGCGCCGGCCTCGTCTTCAAGCGCATCGTCGCCGTCGACGACAAGTTCATGTTCACGGTGCGCGACGAGGTCGAGAACAAGGGCGCGAACCCCGTCACGCTCTATCCCTACGGGCTCGTCTCGCGCTGGGGCAAGCCGGTCACCCAGGGCTACTACGTGCTGCACGAGGGCCTGATCGGCGTGCTCGGCGGCGACGGCCTGCAGGAATACACCTACGACAAGATCGCCAAGGAGCCCGCCTATGGCGGCGCGAACACCCAAGGCAAGGCCTGGGCGAACGTGACCGGCGGCTGGGTCGGCATCACCGACAAGTACTGGGCCGCGGCCGCGATCCCCGACCAGGACAAGCCCTATACCGGCTCCTTCACCGAGCGCAGCGAAGGCGCGACCAAGGTCTACCAGACCAGCATCCGCGGCGAGGCGGCGACCGTCGCGCCCGGCGCCTCCGCGGCCACGACCCAGCGTCTGTTCGCCGGCGCCAAGGAGGTCAACCAGATCAACGCCTATGAGCGCGACCTCGGCATCAAGCAGTTCGATCTGATGATCGACTGGGGCTGGTTCTACTTCATCACCAAGCCGATGTTCCGCGCGCTGGACTTCTTCTTCCACCTGTTCGGCAATTTCGGCGTCTCGATCCTCGTCGTCACCCTGATCCTGAAGATCTTCTTCCTGCCCATCGCCAACCGCTCCTACGTCTCCATGGCCAAGATGAAGGCCGTGCAGCCGGAACAGGCCGCGATCCGCGAGCGGTACAAGGACGACAAGCTGAAGATGCAGCAGGCGACGATGGAGCTGTACAAGAAGGAGAAGATCAATCCGGTCGCCGGCTGCTGGCCGGTGCTGATCCAGATCCCGGTCTTCTTCGCGCTCTACAAGGTCCTGTTCATCACCATCGAGATGCGGCACGCGCCGTTCTTCGGCTGGATCCAGGACCTCGCCGCGCCGGATCCGACCAGCCTGCTCAACCTGTTCGGCCTGCTGCCCTTCGCGGCGCCCGATTTCATCCACCTGGGCATCTGGCCGATCATCATGGGCATCACGATGTTCGTCCAGATGAAGATGAACCCCGCGCCGCCGGACCCGGTCCAGGCGCAGGTCTTCACCTTCATGCCGATCCTGTTCACCTTCATGCTCGGCTCGTTCCCGGCCGGCCTGGTGATCTACTGGGCCTGGAACAACACCCTCTCGGTGCTGCAGCAATACGTGATCATGCGCCGCAACGGGGTGAAGGTGGAGCTGTGGGACAACCTCAGGAACACTTTCAAGCGCAGCGAGAAGAGCGCCGCGGCCAAAGGCTGACGCCGAGAGCCCGCACCGGAACCGCGTGAAACAGTGAGGGGGCCCCGGCCCCCTTTCCCTCGTTTGAGCCCCCGATCCTGCCTCGCCCTCCGGGACGAGGCGTCGACGAACCGTTCGGTGATGAACTTGTCGGACACCGACGCGCCTTCCCCCGATCTCCTCGAAGCCGGCCGCCTCCTCTTCGCGGGCAGCGCCGACTTCACCGCGGCCGCTCCGGCGCTCGGCGCCCTGCCGGCGATGGAAGGGGTCGAGATCGCCTTCGCCGGGCGCTCCAATGTCGGCAAGTCGAGCCTCGTCAACGCGCTCACCGGGCGCAACACCCTGGCGCGCACCTCGCACACCCCGGGGCGGACGCAGCAGCTCAACTTCTTCCGCATCGGCAGCCGGCTGACCCTGGTGGACATGCCGGGCTACGGCTACGCCGCCGTCGAGAAGGCCAAGGTCGAGGCCTGGACCAAGCTGGTCCACGCCTATCTGAAGGGCCGCGCCAATCTCGCCCGCGTCTTCGTGCTGGTCGATTCGCGCCACGGCCTGAAGGGCATCGACACCGATCTGCTCGACGGCCTCGACAAGGCGGCCGTGTCCTACCAGCTCGTGCTGACCAAGGGCGACGCCCTCAAGAAGTCCGAGGTGGAGGCCCGCATCGCCGGCATCAAGGCGGCGCTCGCCAAGCGGCCCGCCGCCTATCCCGAGGTGCTGCTCACCTCCAGCCGGACGGATCTGGGCGTCCCGGAGCTGCGGGCCAGCGTGGCGCGGCTGCTGGCGGAACGCGGCGTATGAGCGGGCTCAACCGCGCCCTCCTGGCCCTGGCCGGCCTCGCCGGGCTGCTCGGCGTCGCGGCCAGCGCGGCGGCGGCCCACACGGCCGGTGGCGAGACCCTGCGCACTGCCGCGCAATTCCTGCTGTTCCATGCGCCGGCCGTGATCGGCCTCGTGGCGCTCGGCGCCGGCGGTGCCGTCAGAGCCGGCCTGGCCCGGGCTTCGGCGGCCGGCCTGCTCCTCGGCCTCGCCCTGTTCTCGGGCGACCTGTCCCTGCGCGCGCTCTCCGGTTCGCCGCTCTTTCCGATGGCGGCACCCAGCGGCGGGGTGATCCTGATGCTCGCCTGGGCGCTCGCGATCCTGGCCGCCCTGGTGCCGGCCCGTCGGCCCTGAGGGCCCATATCCGGCACGCCCGGCGCAGACGCATCATCCGCCTCGGACGCGGCCTGATCCGGATCATCGCAGGGCCGCCGTCTCGGTGCCGATCCTGACAGGGCTCTTGCCATAGGGCACGGCCGGCGGCGCCAGGGGCGGGCTGCGATCGATCGTCAGCACGGCGACGACCCAGATCAGGATCGCGACGATCCCGGCGATTTCCCGCGGCGAGGTCGGGCGCGGCGAGGGGCTCTTCTCGGGCACAGCAGCGATTCCAGTCTTCCGATCCCCCATTCTGCCGCCCGATTGTTTCCCGATTGTGTGGGAAAAATGCCCACGCATACGGGCAGGTGTCGATCCCATGGCCCTGCCGTGCGCGCTCGTAGCCTTTCCGGTCGATCGGTAAGGTCCGCGGCGTCTTTCCTCTCCCCCTGGGAGAGGTGGCCGCAAAGCGGACGGAGAGGGCAGCGAGGCTCCCACATCGCCCTCGGCCCACCCACTCCACCACGCTTCGCGCGGTCCCCCTCGCCAGGGGGCGAGGAAAGGTGCCCCGTCCGGCATGCGCGGAGATCCGCGTCTCCGAAAGCCGCGTGGGTAAGGGAGCCCGGCTCGACTGTTCCGGGGGCCCGGAACCCCTCTCAGCGCTCGGTGAGCTTCATCTCGATCCGGCGGTTGCGGGCATAGGCCTCGTCCGTCGTGCCGGTGTCGAGGGGCTGGAACTCGCCGAAGGCGCCGGCCAGGAGGCGCTGGGGCGGGATGCCCCGGCCGCGCAGATACTGCACCACGGCGATGGCGCGGGCGGCGGAGAGCGCCCAGTTCGAGGGGAACTGCGCCGACTGGATCGGCCGGGCATCGGTATGGCCGTCGACCCGCAGCACCCAGGGGATGTCCGCGGGGATCTCCTTGGCGATGTCGAGGATGGCGCCGGCGATCCGGTCGAGCTCCGGCCCGGCCTCCGGCTTCAGCGCCGCGGAGCCCACCGCGAACAGCACCTCCGATTGCAGCACGAAGCGGTCGCCGACGACGCGGATGTCCGAGCGGCTGCCGATGATCTGGCGCAGGCGCCCGAAGAAGTCGGAGCGGTAGCGGGCCAGTTCCTGCACCCGCTGGGCGAGCGCCACGTTCAGGCGGCTGCCGAGTTCGGCGATGCGGGCCTGGCTCTCCCGGTCCCGGGTCTCGGAGGCGGCCAGCGCGTCCTCCAGGGCGGCGAGCTGCCGGCGCAGGGCCCGGATCTGCTCGTTGAGCACGTCGATCTGGTTCTGCGCCCGCGTCGTGGCGCCCCGCTCGGCGGCGAGCTGCTTGTCCGCGTCCTCGGATCTGCCCTGGGCGGCGCTCGCCGCATCGGCCATGGCCTGCAGGCGGTCGCGCTCGTTCTCCGTGCCGGTCAGCGTCGAGCGCAGCTGGTCGAGTTCGTCCTCCTTGGCACGCCGGTTCGAGCGCTCCAGGGCGAGCAGGTCGGTGAGGTCGGCGATCTGCCGGTTGAGCCGGGTCAGCACCGCGTCCCGCCCGGTCAGCTCCTGCGACAGGAAGAACTGGCCGACCACGAAGATAGTCAGCAGGAACACGACCGAGAGCAGCAGCGTGGCGAGCGCGTCGACATAGCCCGGCCAGACGTTCAGGCCGCGATGGGAGCGCGCGCGGGCGGAGGCCATGGGCGCTACTCGACCTTCTCGCGGGCGAGGCGGTCGAGCACCTGCTTCAGCTCGCGCTCGCGGGTCGCCTGGGCCTCGACCCAGTCGCGGATCATCTGCTGCTCCGCCCGCATGTGCTGCACGAGCCCCTGGATGCCCTCGGCGAGGTTGGTCATGGCCTGGGTCGCGGCCCGGCCGCCGGTGCCCTCGGCCACCACGGCTGAGAGGCGGTCCACCGCCTCCTTGAGGGCGCGGGCCGCCTCCGGATCCTGGGCGGAGACGCCGCCGCCGGCCGAGAGCGCGACCTGCGGCTCGCCGGAGACGAGCCAGTCCTCGAGCTCGTTGTGGAAGCGGGCATGGGCCTGGCCCGCCTGCAGGTCGAGGAAGCCGACCACCAGGGAGCTCGACAGGCCGAACAGCGAGGCGGAGAAGGCGAGGCCGATGCCGGAGAGGGGCACGGCGAGGCCGTTCTTGAGTTCGTCGAACATCACCGCGGCGTCCCCGCCGCCGCGCATCGAGGTGATGACCCCGCCCACCGCCGAGAGCGTGTCGATCAGGCCCCAGAAGGTGCCGAGCAGGCCGAGCAGGATGAGGATGCCGGCGATGTAGCGCAGGATCTCGCGGCCCTCGTCGAGGCGCGCATGGGCGGTGTCGAGGAGCGCCCGCGTACCGGTGAGCGTGGTGCCCTCGCGCCGCGCCAGGATCGCGGGCTTGAGCGGGTCGAGCAGCGCCGGCCGCGCCCGGTCCGTGGGCGCGCCGGAAGCGACGGCGTTGACGTAGCCGACCTCGCGATAGAGCCGGACCACCTGCCCGAAGGCGAGCAGGACGGCGATGAGCAGCACGCCCAGGATCAGGCCGTTGAGGCCGGGATTGGCCAGGAAGGCCGGGGTGATCTGCTTGAACAGGACGAAGGCCAGGAACCCGACCAGGATCAGGAACACCAGCATCCGCACGAGATAGATCGTGGGTTTGGCGAGGGGCGAGGACGCGGGACGGGCCGCCATCGGGTTGCTACTCTCGTCCGGGCCGCTTCGCGGGGAGCCGCCGCTCCTGGTTTCGGTCGGGGCGCACTCTGTCGTGTGCCTCCCGCCCGATCAAGCGACCCGGCCTTCCGCATCGCCGCGGGGGAGGGTCAATCCCAGGCTTCCGGCCAGGTTTCCGCGAGGTGCGGCCCCAGGCGCACAGGCCAGACCGCCTTGGCGAGACCCGTGGAATCATCGGTCTCGACCGCGATGCCGCAGAGGGTGCCTTCGCCCTGCGCGGTCTCGAGCCGGCTGCCCGGCGTCTTCTGCAGGAAGCGGCGAATCGGCTCGTCCTTCTGCATGCCGAGCACGGAATCGTAGTCCCCGCACATGCCGGCATCCGAGAGATAGGCGGTGCCGCCCGGCAGGATGCGGTGGTCGGCGGTCGGGGTATGGGTATGCGTGCCCACCACCAGGCTCGCCCGCCCGTCGAGGAAATAGCCGAAGGCCTGCTTCTCGCTCGTCGCCTCCGCGTGGAAATCGACGATCACCGCATCCGCCGCCTCGCGCAGGGGGCAGGCGGAAAGCGCCTTGTCGGCGGCGGTGAAGGGGTCGTCCAGGGGATCGATGAAGATGCGGCCCATGGCGTTGACCACGAGCACCCGGGCGCCCTTGGCCGTCTCGATCACCGCCGCGCCGCGGCCGGGCGTGCCCGGCGGGTAATTGGCCGGGCGGATCAGGTGCGGCTGGCGCTCGATGAAGACGAGGGCCTCGCGCTGGTCGAAGGAATGGTTGCCCAATGTCACCACGTCGGCGCCGGCCTGGAGGATCTCGTCGCAGATCGCCTCCGTGATGCCGAAACCGCCGGCGGCGTTCTCGCCGTTCACCACCACGCAGTCGAGGCGCCAGCGCTCGCGCAGCGCGGGCAGGCGGTCGGCCACCACCCGCCGTCCGGGGCGGCCGACGACGTCACCGAGGAAGAGGAGGCGCATGGGATCAGTCCCGCTGGAGCGGGACGGGCCCGGTCTCGGTGATCATGTGGTCGAGGGGCCGGTCATGCGCCTCGGCGGGCACGTGTTCGATCTCTTGGACGGAGAAGGCGACGCCGATGGTGAGCACCGGCCCGTTGCCGGAGAGGCGGGCGATCGCCTTGTCGTAATAGCCCGCGCCGTAGCCGATGCGCTGTCCGCGCCGGTCGAAGGCGGCGAGGGGCACAATCAGGGCGGTGGGATCGAGGGGCGGCAGGTCGTCCCGCGGCTCGCTCAGGCCGAAGCCGCCGGGCACCAGCGCCTCGCCGGCCTTCCACTCGCGGAAGACGAGGCCGTCCGGCGTCACCTTGGGCAGCGCCACCCGCTGGCCGCGGGCGAAGAGCCGCTCGATCAGCGGGCGGGGATCGATCTCGGAGCGGATCGGCCAGAAGGCGCCGACGATCGCGGCCTCCGCCAGGGCGGGGATCGTCATCACCGTCTCGGCGACGGCGACCGAGCCCGCCGCGCGGGCCTCCGGATCGAGGGCATCGCGCCGGGCCAGCGCCGCCTTGCGCAGCTCGGCCTTGCGGGAACGGTGGGGGGAGGTGGTGTGCGGAGCCACGTGAGCCGTTGGAGTGTCGATCCCGGGAAACCTACAGAGTAGGTGGGCGCCGTGTTGGCCAAGTCCACGGACGAGGCCAGGTACAGCTCCCTAGGGAGTCGATAAGGCCCCGGGGAAAGTTCTCCTGACGAACTCTGCAGCCCCGCCCGGCAGATGTAGACGCGCGGACCGTCCTGCGCCAGGGGCGGCAGGCCTCATGCGGCGGAATTTCCCGGCTGTGTCCGCCCGAGGGCCCGGGCGAGGCGCTCGATCCGCTCGGCCGTGCCGCTGATCCCCTCGGCGAGGCTCGCCCGTTCGGCCTCCTGCGCCGCCTCGACCGCCTTGGCGGCGCCGCGCAGATGCTTCGCCTCCGCCTCGAGGGCGGCCATCCGGCGCTTCAGCTCGGCCAGCTCGTCCGAGACGGTGAGCGCCGCCATCACGTGCAGGCGCATGTCGCCGATCTCGCCGAAGGCCTTGCGCATCTCGGCGACCCGGGCATCGAAGCCGGCGGCGAGCGCCGCGAGGTGCTCCTCCTCTCCCTCGCCGCAGGCCATGCGGTAGGTCTTTCCGGCGATGACGACGTTCACATGGGGCATCGGCCTCTCCCGAGCTCTGTTTCCTTCCCCCGGCGACCCGCGGCCGCTCAGCGGCTCACCACGTTGGTCGGGGGGAGGCCGCGATCGGGGGCGATCTTAAGCCCGCTGATCTCCAGGACGAATTTCTGGCGCAGCGCCCGGGCGAAATCGCCGTAGCCTTGGGCGGCCAGCAGGAAGGCGCCGGGACCCGCTACCACGTGCTCGCGGTACCAGGCGTCGAGGGTGGTGCCGTCCCGGTCGGCCTGCTTCGGGAGTTCGCGCAGGCCGTAGCCCGGCGCCCGGAAGGCGCCGACGCCGACCACGTCGTTCTCCCCCGGCACCAGGATCGGCAGGCCGTTCACGGTGGCGCCGGCCTGGACCAGGCTCTGGCGCTGCTCGCGGATGTCGTCCGTGTCGGTGCAGTTGTCGATGCCGTCGCCGGACACGTCGACGACGGTGCGGTCGGCGGGCACCGGCAGGGCGGGCAGGACCGTCGCGGCGACGGTGCGCATCATCCGGCCGATGCAGGTGAATTCCCCCGGCTGGCGCGGCACCGCCCGCACCAGCCGGGCGGCGGCTTGCGCCTCCGCCTTCGAGGCGATCCGGCGCCAGCCCACAGCCAGCCTCGCGGTGTCGGCCCAGGCGACCATGGCGAAGGCGATGCCGCCGCTCGCCTCGATCGAAGCCAGGACCTGCGCGTCCTCCAAAGCCCCAGCAATCCCCTCCATCTGCAGGCGGTAGCGGGTCTCGTCCACCGAACCCGAGACGTCGACTGAAACGACGAGGGCGGTACCTACGCTGTCCGTGGCCTCCGCCGCGCGAGGAGCTTCGTCGCCAAGCAGGATCGCGGCGCATGCATACGCCGGCAAAATGCAGCGCAGACCGCCCCGTTTTCCGATCCCGATCGTCATCCGCCTCTGGTCCGTTTCCTCGCGGGCGGATGCTAGAGCACGTGGCATGGCGGAGCCAGGGCGAGCGTAGCCGCCATCACCGTGATCCCCGTCAGCTCAGGCCTTCCCAGCCATTGCCGACGCCGAGGCTCCGCGCGCCGTCGAGGAGCTTCATCGAGCGGCAGGGCTTCAGGAAGAGCAGGCTATTCTCGACCGGGCGGGGCGCCTTGTTGTCATAGCCGGTGACATAGATCACCGGCAGGGAGGGCCGGGCCTCCCGCGCCCGCTCGGCAATGTCCCAGCCGTCGATCGAACCGGGGAGGCGGATATCGGTGAGCAGGAGGTCGATGGTTGTCGGCCCATTCAAGAGAGCGAGGGCCTGCTCCCCATCGCTCGCCGAGACCGTCTCGTAACCGGCATCGCCGAAAGCGGCGATCGTGACCTCCAGGAGCAGGTCGGCATCCTCGACGATCAGCACTCTTGGCTTGCGCGTGACGCTGAGCGACCGCTCCATTCGAAATTGAACTCCCCCGTCCGAAACACGCGTCAGTTTGCCCAGTTTCGAGGGGGCTGCAATCTCTTTTGGGTCAGCGCGAGTGCATGCTCTGCGGTCCGATCAACCCCGTTTCTGCGGTGAGAGCCGATCCGGTCCGGCCGCATCAGACTGTGGCGTCGGATCCTCATCCCGATGCATCGTCTTTCGGCACTTCGGCCTTTTTCGCTGGCCCCCTCTAGCGAACCGATACCGGCGGCTGCGGCCGCTTGTGCGCGGCAGCCTTCTTCGTCGCGACAGCGGTCTCGGGCCGTTCGAGATCGAATTCAGTAAGATCCTGCTCGAGGACAGGAAGGGTTTCCAGCTGGAACGGCCTCGCCGGCTCCGCGGAGATCGCCGCGGGTTCGGCCACGGCAGGATCCGAAGCCGCGGGAGCAGGAACCGATATCGGAGCGGCAGGGATCCCAGGCTGCATTGGGGCCGAGGGCATCTCGTAACCCGGAGGAGGAGGCGCCACGATCCGCATGGGCATGGGCGCCACCGCCACCTTCGGGGTCGGGATCGCGGCCGCCGAGCGGGGAACGGGCTGTCTCTGGAGCAGCAAGGCGACCAGCAAGCTGGATGTTGCCGCGGTCACCGCGAGCAGGGCAGCAAGCCAGCGCTTCGCCCAGATCGCTCCGCTTCCACCCAGGGAGCGCAGCGGCCCCGGGTATAGGCCACGTCGACGAGTCAGACGGAGGCCGCCGATCCGCCTTCCGCCCCCGTGAGCGGCTTCCTCATCTCCGATGCCCATGGCCCGGCCCCCTAATCGCCGAAAGCCGTTCACGAACTGGAAGGATCCGCGGCGAAAATGAGGCAACCCAGCCTCGACCTTGAGTTTCCCCCGCAATTCAAGGCTGAGAAGTGGATGCGGCCTGACGGCTTCGATGGGCAGCACACCAGGGCGGGATCGCGTCCCGTGCGAAAGGTGCGTCAGGGAGGCGTCGGTCCTTGTTCAGGCGTCCGCGGCATCCCGATCGATCAGCCAAGTCAGCCTGCCCTGGCTCGTGACGTGACGGGCGGGTAGATCCTCGCCCTCAGCCAAGCGACGCAGGGTCTCGCGCTTGCCCTTTCCGTTGACGAGGAACAGCACCTCCCGTGACGAAGCGAGCGCCGGAAAGGTGAGGGAGATGCGCGGCACGAAGGGTTCCATGCCGGCTTCGGGCACGGCCACAGCCCAGGCATCGCGCTCCTTCGTCTCAGGCTTGCCGGGGAACAGGGAAGCCGTGTGCCCATCCGTGCCGAGGCCAAGCAGCACGAGGTCGAAGAGCGGGCGCCGCGGATCGAGCCGGTCGGCGCCGTAATGGCCGCGAAGGGTTGCTTCGTAGGCGCGGGCGCCGGCCTCGGCTCCCTTCTCGGTCAGGATGAAGTGAAAGCGGCTCGCCGAGACCGGCTCGCCCGAGCCGAAGGCCTCGCGCACCATGCGGACATTGCTCAGGGGGTCGTCCCACGGCACGACCCGGTCGTCCCCGAAAAACCAGTCGATCTTGCGCCAAAGCACCCGGCCGAGGAATTCCCGGCTCGCCAGCAATTGGTAGAGACGCTTGGGCGTGGAGCCACCGGAGAGGCAGACCGACAGGCGTTCGCTGCCATCATTGACGCAGAGGGCGAGCAGGCGCTCGGCCGCCTCCCGCGCCGTCGCCTCGGCATCGGGCAGGAGCTTGGTGTTCTCGGGCAGGGGGATCATGCGGGCCTCATTTCGGCTCGACATGGCCACCGAAGCCCTTCCGCATCGCGGAGAGAAGCTTGTCGGCGAAGACCTCCTTCTCGCGGGAACGGAAGCGAGCATAGAGCGCCGCCGAGAGCACGGGTGCCGGTACGGCCTCCTCGACCGCGGCGTTGATGGTCCAGCGGCCCTCACCGGAATCCTGGACGTTGCCGGTGAAATGCTCCAGTTCGCCATCCGCAGCCAGCGCTTCGGCGGTCAGGTCGAGGAGCCAGGAGGAGACGACGCTGCCTCGGCGCCAGACCTCGGCGATCTCGGCCACGTTGAGGTCGAAGCGGCGGTCTTCGGGCAGAGCCCCGCTGGCCGCATTCTTCAGGATGTCGAAGCCCTCCGCATAGGCCTGCATCAGCCCGTATTCGATGCCGTTATGGACCATCTTCACGAAATGGCCCGCGCCGCTGCGGCCGGCATGGATATAGCCCTGTTCGGCACGGGGGTCGTGCTTGTCCCAGCCTTTGGTGCGGGGCGCATCGCCGAGGCCGGGGGCGAGGGTCCGGAAGATCGGATCGAGCCGGTCGACGGCTTCCTTGTCGCCGCCGATCATCATGCAATAGCCACGCTCCAGGCCCCAGACGCCGCCGGAGGTGCCGACATCGACATAATGCAGGCCCTTTTCCTTCAGCGCGGCGGCCCGACGCACATCGTCGCCCCAGAATGAATTGCCGCCGTCGATGATCGTGTCGCCCTCGGCCATCAGGCCGGAGAGCTGCGTGACGGTCTCCTCCGTGATGGCACCGGCGGGCAGCATCACCCAGGCGGCACGCGGTGTCTCCAACTTGGCGACGAGATCCTCGAGGCTCGTGGCCGCGGTAGCGCCCTCCTTCTCCAGCGTCGCCACCGCCTCGGTATTGCGGTCATAGACCACCGCCGTGTGCCCGTCCCGCAAGAGACGCCGGACGATGTTGCCGCCCATACGGCCGAGGCCGATCATGCCGAGTTGCATCGCGTCTCGCTCCTGTCCGGATATGCAGAGGGCTTTGTTCGGTCGCTCCCCGCGGCGGGGAGGGATGCGTGAAGCTACGCCACGGCCTCCTTGATGGCGGCGGCGATGCGCCTCAGCCCGGCCTCCACGTCGCCCTTGATATGGGCGCGCAGGGCCCGGCGGCCGCGCTCGGCCAGCACCGCGAAGTCGCCGCGGGCCTGGGCCGCGATCACCGTGCCGAAGCCAAGCTTGCGCCCAGGGATCGGCAAGTCGCTGGACGGATCAGCGGTGATCTGCAGGAAGACACCGCTCTCGGGGCCGCCCTTATAGGCTTGGCCGGTCGAGTGGAGAAAGCGCGGCCCAAATTCCAGACAGGTCGCCACCGCCTTCGCATCGCGCACGGCAAGGCGCGCCTCCTGCAGGATGCTGGCATGGCGCTCGTTGCGGGTCACGTAGGCGAGGAGCGCGACATAATCCCCGGCCTTCACCCGGGCGAGATGAGCGGCGAGGGCCGCCTCCAGCCCGCCGGAAGCCTGGGAGAGGGCACCGGCATTGGCGGAGTCGGCGTAGAGGGCGATGGTTTCGTCCTCGAAGATCGGCGTCTCGGGCGGTAGCGCCCCGGTCTCCTCGGCTGCCGCGAAGAGCTTTTTCGTCTCGACCTTGCTCGCCTCGACGTCGGGCTGGTCGAAGGGATTGATGCCGAGGATCGCGCCCGCGACCGCCGTGGCGATTTCGAAGCGGAAGAATTCCTGCGGCAGTTGCTCCTCGTTGACGAGCTCGATCGTGGCGACCGGATGGCCCTCGCGCTCCAGCCCCTTCACGGCTTCGTCCTGCCGGGCGTCGGCCCGGCGGTCGAGGCGCAGATACACGAAGAAGCGGTCCTCACCGTAGACGGCGGGAACGTCCACGGGCTCGCCGTCGACCGGGATCAGGCCCTTGCCTTCCTTGCCGGTCGATTCCGCAATGAGCTGCTCGGCCCAGGCGCCGAAGCTGTCGATGCCGGGGGAGGCGATCACCGTCACCTTGTCGCGCCCCTGCTCGACCGCGGCCGTGCCGAGCGCGGCGCCGAGGATCACGCCGGGATTGTGGGCGGGCGGCACGGCGGGGCCGCAGGAGCGGACCATCGCGCGCGCCGTCTCCAGAAACGTCCGGATCTCGATGCCGCTCGCCGCCGCCGGCACCAGCCCGAAGGCCGAGAGCACGGAATAGCGCCCGCCGATCTGCGGCATGCCGAAGAAGATGCGGCGGAAGCCGTCGTCCTTGGCTGCCATCTCCATGGCGGAACCCGGGTCGGTCACGGCGACGAAATGGCGCCCGGCCTTCTCGCCGACGACATCCTTCATCCGGCCGAGGAAGTAGTCGCGGAACACGTTCGGCTCCAGCGTCGAGCCGGATTTCGAGGCGACGATAAAGAGCGTCGTCTTTAGGTTCACCGCGGCTTCGACGGCACGGACCTCGTCCGGGTCGGTCGAGTCGAGGATGCGGAGCTTGGGGAAGCCCTCGCGGGCGCCGTAGGTCGCGGCGATCACGTCCGGGCCGAGGCTGGAACCGCCCATACCGAGCACCACGGCGTCGGTGAAGCCCTCGGCCTTGATCTCGGCGGCGAAGGTCTCGTACGCGCCGACATTCTCCAGCTCGTCCTCGACGATGCGCAGCCAACCGAGCCACTTGTCCTCGTCGCGGCCAGTCCAGACCGAGGTGTCATGCGCCCAAAGACGGCGGATCGCGCCGCTCTCGCGCCAGGATTCGAGGGCCTTGTCGGTCGCCGCCTGCAGCGGCTCGGGGAGCACGAGTGCCTGGCTGTCGAGGCGGGATCCGAGCAGGGCGGCGCGCTTGTCGGAGACCGCACCGAGCAGTTTGTCGGCGGCGTCCACGAAAAGCTGCACGCCCTCCTCGACGAGTTGGCGGGCGACCTCCTCGATGTCGATGCCGGCGTGCGTCAGTCGGACCATAACCGCCTCGGCTTCCGGGATGCCCTCTTCCAGCGTGGCCCGGGCTTTGCCGTGGTCACGGAAGGCGTCCATGGTCGCAGGCGGCATGGTGTTGACGGTGTCGGGCCCGATCAGCTCCTCGACGTAGAGCACATCGGAATAGGCCTTGTTCTTGGTGCCGGTGGAGGCCCAGAGCAGGCGTTGCGCCTTGGCGCCCTTGGCGGCCAGCGCCTCCCAGCGCTCGCCCGAGAACAGGCGCTTGTAGCGCTGGTAAGCGAGCTTGGCGTTGGCAATCGCGACCTTGCCTCTGAGGTCGTCGAAGCCCCCCTTCTCGTCGAGCTTCTTGTCAACCAAGCTGTCGATGCGGCTGATGAAGAAGCTCGCCACGCTCGCAACGCGCGAAACGTCGCCGCCCTTGCCGGCAAACTCGGTGAGGCCGTCGATGAAGGCGTTGGCGACCTCCTCGTAGGTCTCCTGCGAGAACAGCAGGGTGATGTTGATCGAGATGCCTTCCGCCGTGAGCTGGCGGATCGCCGGCAGGCCTTCGGGCGTGGCCGGCACCTTGACCATGAGGTTGTCGCGCTTCACCGCCGCGTGCAGCCGGCGCGCCTCGTCGAGGGTCGCCTGCGTGTCGAGGGCAAGGTAGGGCGAGACCTCTAGGCTGACATAACCGTCCGCGCCGTCGCTCGCCTCGTAGACGGGCCGGAGCACGTCGGCCGCGTTCTGGATGTCCTCGATGGCGAGCCCCTCATAGAGGTCGACCACCCGGGCATCGCCTTGATCGAGGACGGTCTTGAGGCCATCGTCGTACTCGGCCGTATGGCCGATCGCCTTCTCGAAGATCGCCGGGTTGGAGGTGACGCCCCGCAGGCCGTCCTTCTCGACCAACGCCTTCAGCTCCCCCTTAGCCAGGAAGCCGCGAGCCACGTAATCGAGCCAGACCGCCTGTCCGTGCTCGGTGAAGAGGGCCTTCAACGCACTCATCTCGGTCGTCCTCGCATCGAGTCTTGCATTTCCCGCCCGTAGAGAGGGGCGGACCGCCGCGCATCGCCCTCCCCCACGGAGGGGGAGGGCCTTTCGCGCGTGCTATTTCCTGTGCCGGGCGAGTTGGTCGCGCGCCGCCTCCAGCACCTTCTCGGCGGTAAAGCCGAACTTGGTCAGCAGGTCCTTGATCGGGGCCGAGGCGCCGAAGGTGTGCATACCGACAATCGCGCCGGAGGAACCGGCGTAGCGGTCCCAGCCGATGACGCTGCCCTGCTCGACCGCGACGCGGGCCAGCACTTCCGGGGGCAGCACGGAATTTCGGTAGGCCTCGTCCTGGCGCTCGAACAGGTCCCAGGACGGCATCGAGACCACGCGGGCCTTCACGCCCTCCGCCTTCAGAGCCTCGTAGGCCCCCACGCAGAGCTGCACCTCGGAGCCGGTACCAATCAGAATGATCTCCGGCGTGCCCTCGCAGTCGGCGAGCACATAGGCGCCCTTGGCCACGCCCGCGGCACTTCCGAACTTCGAGCGGTCAAAGGTCGGAAGCGGCTGGCGCGAGAGCGCGAGCACCGCGGGCTGGTTCTTCAGCGTGAAGATCACCCGGTAGGCCTCGGCCACTTCGTTGGCGTCGGCCGGGCGGAGCGTCACCAGACCGGGGATCGCCCGCAGGGAGAGGATCTGCTCCACCGGCTGGTGGGTCGGTCCGTCCTCGCCCACGCCGATCGAGTCGTGCGTGAAAATGTGGAAGACCGGCAGCTCCATCAGCGAGGCGAGCCGGATCGGGGGCCGCATGTAATCGGCGAAGACCAGGAAGGTCGCGCCATAGGCCCGCAGGCCCACCAGCCCGAGCCCGTTCACGATCGATCCCATAGCATGCTCGCGCACGCCGAAATGGATGTTGCGCCCGCCCGGCTCGAAGGGCGTGAGCGAGCCGGCCCCCTCGAAGGTGAGGTTCGACTTGTTCGAGGGCGCGAGATCCGCCGAGCCGCCCAGGAGGAAGGGCACGTGCTTGGCGATGGCGTTGAGCACCTTGCCCGATGATTCGCGGGTGGCAAGGCCCTTGGCGTCGGCCTCGAAGACGGGGATGTCCTTGTCCCAACCTGCCGGCAGGCGGCCCTCGAAGAAGGCATCGAGGTCCTCCGCAAGGGCGGAATCGGCCTGCTTAGCCTCCTTCAGGAAGCCATCCCACTGCGCATAGAGAGCCGCGCCACGCTTGCCGATGCCCTCGGCGAAGGTGTCGTAGACCCCGTCTGGCACCAGGAACTGCGCGTCCTCCGGCCAGCCATAGGCGCGCTTGGCGCCCTTCACCTCGTCCTCGCCGAGGGCGTCGGAATGGGCTTTGGCCGTGTTCTGCTTCTTGGGCGCGCCGTAGCCGATGATCGAGTTGACGATGATCAGGGTCGGTCGGTCGGCGGATTGGAGGAAGGTCTCCAGGGAAGCGGCGATCGCGTCGACGTCGTTGGCGTCGGCGACCCGCAGCACCTGCCAGCCATAGGCGAGGAAGCGCGCCGCGACCTCCTCCGAGAAGGCCAGCGTGGTGTGGCCCTCGATGGTGATCGTGTTGTTGTCGTAGATCCAGCACAGGTTCGACAGGCGCAGGTGCCCGGCGATCGAGGCGGACTCGGAGGCCACGCCCTCCATCAGGTCGCCGTCCGAGCAGATGGCGTAGACGTTGTAGTCGAACAGCGGCAGGTCGGGCCGGTTCAGGCGCTCGCCGAGGAAGCGGCCGCCCATCGCCATGCCGACGGAGTTCGCCACGCCTTGGCCGAGGGGACCTGTGGTGGTCTCGACGCCGGTGGTGAAGTGGTACTCGGGATGGCCGGGGGTGCGGCTATCGATCTGGCGGAACTGCTTGATGTCGTCGAGACTCACCGCCGGGGCGTTGCCGCCGTCCTTCTCCGCCACCTTGGCGAGGTGGAGCAGGCCGTAGAGCAGCATCGAGGCGTGGCCCGCCGAGAGCACGAAGCGGTCGCGATTCGGCCAGTGCGGATGGGCCGGGTCATAGCGTAGGTAGCGGTTCCACAGGGTGTAGGCCACGGGCGCCAGCGCCATCGGCGCACCGGCATGGCCGGAATTGGCCTTCTGCACCGCATCGATCGCCAGCGTCCGGATCGTGTCGATCGCCAGCTTATCGGCCTCGTTGAGGCCCGTCTTCGCGGGGGTGTCTGCACCGCTCATCGATAAAATCCGTCTTTCGCCTGCCTTACGGCGTTGGGGCCGCCTGTAGCGCAGCCCCGCGTTTCACGACACCCCCGCAGCCTGGGCTGTCTTGTCGGTTCCACCGCCGCGTTCCTTCGCGGGGCCTGTCGCCCGGCTGTAATTGAGGATCGTGTTCACCAGGGCAACGTGCGTGAAGGCCTGCGGATAATTACCGACCATGCGTTTCTTGCGCACGTCGTACTCCTCGGAGGCGAGCCCGAGGTCGTTACAGACCCCGATCAGGCGCTCGATGATCGCCCGCGCCTCGTCGCAGCGGCCGAGCCCGATCAGGTTGTCCGCATACCAGAACGTGCAGGGCAGGAAGGCGCCCTCGTTGCCCGGCAGGCCGTCGGTCGAGGAATTCTCGGTCTCGTAGCGGAGCACGAAGCCTTCTCGCATGAGATGGCGGCCGATCGCCTCGACGGTACCGATCACCTTGGGATCGTCCTGCGGCAGGAAGCCCATATGGGCGATGAGCAGCAGGCTCGCGTCGAGGGCCTTGGAACCGTAGCTCTGCACGAAGCTGTTGAGTTCCGTGTCGAAGCCTTTTTCGCAGACTTCGGCATGGATCTCGTCGCGGATGCGCTTCCATTGGCCCACGGGGGCATTGGGCGCCTCGTCCTCGTTATGGCTGCGGATCGCCCGGTCGAAGGCGACCCAGGCCATCACCTTGGAATGCACGAAGTGTCGGCGGCCGCCGCGCACCTCCCAGATCCCCTCGTCGGGCTCGCGCCAAGCCGTTTCCAAGTGCTGCAGCAGGGCGCGGCCCACCCGCCAGCCATCCTTGTCGCCGAGCATGCCGCGGATGCGGGCCTGGTAGAGGGCATCGAACAGCTCGCCATACACGTCCAGCTGGAACTGGGAGATCGCCGCATTGCCGACGCGGACCGGCTTCGCGCCCTCGTAGCCCGGCAACCAGTCGAGCTCGATCTCGGGCAGCAGGCGCTCGCCAGCGATGCCGTAGAGGATATGCGCCTGTTCCGGGTTGCCGGCCACCGCCCGCAGCAGCCAGTCGCGCCAAGCCCGCGCCTCGTCGAGGAAGCCCGAATCCATCAGCGCCAGCAGGGTGAAGGTCGAATCGCGCAGCCAACAGAACCGATAGTCCCAGTTGCGCACACCGCCGAGATCCTCCGGTAGGGAGGTGGTCGGCGCCGCCACGATGCCGCCGGTCGGCATGTAGGTGAGCGCCTTGAGCGTCAGCAGCGAGCGCTTGAGGAGGTCGTCCCAGGGCGTGCCCCCGGCGCAGTGGTTCGACCAGTCGCGCCAGAACCGGTTCGTGTCGGCGAGAACCCGGCGGGGCTCGATCGGGGGCGGATCCTCCTCGTGGGAGGCGCCGTAGCTCAGCACGAAGCGGACGGTCTCGCCCTCATGCACCGTAAATTCGGAGACCGTGGTCTGGCCTGCGCCACGCAGGGGCGCATTGGTGCGCAGGACCACCTTGTGGGGCCCAGCGATGGCCCGCAGGTCCCCGAGCTCGTTGCGCGAGACCCAGGGAACGGCCGAGCCGTAGTCGAAGCGCACGGCGAGATCCATGCGCATGGCGACCTGGCCCTTCCGGCCCTCGACGAGGCGGATCAGGTGCGAACCGTCGCCGGCGGGCATGTAGTCCGTAACGCGGACTTCGCCCTCGTGGGTCTTGTGGTAGGTCTCCAGAACCAACGTGCCGCTGCGGTAGCGCCAGGAATGCTCGGCGGCCTTGGCGGTCGGGGCGAGCTTCCAGAAGCCGTGTTCCTCGGTTCCGAGCAGGGCGGCGAACAGGGCCGAGGCGTCGAAGCGCGGCCAGCAAAGCCAGTCGATGCTGCCGTCGCGGCCGACCAGGGCTGCCGTCCGGCAATCGCCGATCAGGGCATAATCCTCGATCCGTCCCGCCATACCGTCTCCCGGAGCGCCGCGCGCCGCGCGGGGTGTCGGACGCGGCAAGCCTTGGCCGCAACACGCGGGATGCGGCGACGTTCCCGTGCGGATGCGCGGGGAATGCGCTAGCGCACACCGACCACCGTCACGGGGTCGGCAATCGGCCTGCTCAGCGCAGGCTCGGCACTAGGTCGACCACGGCGCTGCCGAGATTGACCGCACCGGTGCCGAGGGAGCGGGCGGCGCTCCAGACCGCGCTGGCGGTCGGCGCGAAGGGTAGGGCGCCCGTCGGCAGATCGGGCCCGGGCTCGCTGTTGGCGAGGCTGCGTTGCTCGGCCGCCGGCTCGGCGGCAGGTTTGGGAGCCGCACCGCGGGCCAGAGTGGTGTTGCGGCGGGTGCGCCGCGTGGCCGTGCGCACCGGCGCCGGACGCGCCGCGGCCTCGTCCGCCGTCGCGGCGAGACTCGGCGACGGATCCGGAAAAGCCCGGGCGAAGGCAGTTGCCGCCGGAACCGGCACCTCGGCCAGGGCGCCCGTGGTAGCCGGCTCGGTCAGCGTCATGCTCGGAGCGGGGCTGACCTGCGGCCGCTCGCGCATCCCGGCCTCTCGGGAGGGTTCCTGACAGAGGAAGGACAGGCCGGCAATCACCGCCGCGCTCAGCAGCGTCGGCAGGAAGGGGAGGGCGGCCGTGCGCCCCGTCGAGAACGTCTCCGTGACGGAGCGATCCGATCCAGGACTGCGCATCGGTACCCACCTCCGCTCTGGCCTTGCGTGCAGGAAGAGTTGGGACGCGTTTGCGGCGGAAGCTGGGCCGTTATGTCGCTGTTTGTAACGAATGCGCAGGTCGGGCACATCGCTTGCAGTGGGCACCTTGCGCGGACGCGGCGCAGCACGCTAACCGCGCCCTGGACGCCCCTTTCCCCGAGCCTTGCGGCCTCGATGACCGAGACCAGCCTCACCGTCGCCGTCGTCGACCCGAGCCACGTCCGCGCGGCCATCCTTGAGGAGGGACTGCGCGCGGCCGGCATCGGCAACGTCGTGGTCATTCCTGACGGCACCGACCTGCAGGCCCGTGTCGCCGCCCTCAAGCCCGACGTGGTCGTGATGCATCTGGAGAGCCCGAGCCGGGATATCCTGGAGCAGATGTCGAGCCTCAGCCGCCATGTCGAGCGGCCGGTGGCGATGTTCGTCGATCGCTCCGACCAGAGCATGATGCAGGCGGCAGTCGATGCCGGGATCTCGGCCTACGTCGTCGACGGCCTGCGCTCCGAGCGCATCCGGCCAATCCTCGATATCGCGATCCTGCGCTTCAACGCCTTCGCGCGGCTGCAGCGCGAATTGGAGGAGGCGCGCTCCGAGCTCGCCGACCGCAAGTTGATCGAGCGGGCCAAGGGGATCCTGATGACCCGCAAGGGCCTCTCGGAGGACGACGCCTACAAGCTCCTGCGCAAGCAGGCCATGAACGAGAAGCGCAAGATCGTGGACATCGCCCGCGCCATCGTCACGGCGGCGGATCTGCTCGGATGAGCCTCGTCGTCGGATACGTCCCGCTCGCGGACGCCGCGCCCGTGATCGCCGCGGCGGAGCGCGGCTTCGCTCGGGCGGAGGGCCTCACCATCACCCTGTCGCAGGAGCCGTCTTGGGCCACCCTGCGCGACCGCCTGGCGCTCGGCCATCTCGATGCCGCCCACATGCTCGCGCCTCTGGCCATCGCCAGTGCCCTGGGGCGCTCCGGGCCGCAGGCCGATCTCTGCGTGCCGATGGCGCTCAACCGCAACGGCAACGCCATCACCCTGTCGAATCCCCTCTGGGCGGAGATGGCGCCGGCGAGCGAATCCCTCGACGACGTGGCGCAGGCCTTCGCCCGGATCGCCCGGGCGCGGGCGGAAGAGGGCCGCCCCCTCACCATCGGCACGGTGCATCCCTTCTCGAGCCACACCTACCAGCTCCGGCTCTTCGCCGAACGGGGTGGCCTCGACCTGCGCCGGGCTCTGCGCCTCGTCGTGGTGCCACCGCCCAACACCGTGGAGGCACTGAAGCGCGGCATCATCGACGGCTTCTGCGTCGGCGCCCCCTGGAACAGCATCGCGGTCGAGGCCGGGATCGGGCGGATTGCGGCGCTCGGCTGTGCCATCGTGCCGGATTGCCCGGAGAAGGTTCTGGCCCTGCCCGCCTCGGAGGCGGAGGCGGGACTCGCTCTGGTGCGCGCGGTCCACCGGGCGGGCATCTGGTGCGCCGATCCGGGCAATCGCACCGAACTCGCCGCTCTCCTCGCCGACAGGGCCGGCCTCGGCCCGGACGCGGCGCTGCTCGCGCGGGTGCTGGCGGGGGCGCTGACCGTTGACGCGGGCGGCACGACCTGGTCCGAACCCGCCTATCTCCGCCTCGGCGCCGAGACCCACCGGCCCGAGCTGGACCAGGCGCGCTGGCTGGTAGGGCAGATGGCGGCCTGCGGCCAGATCGAGACGACGGCAGATGTCACCCAGCGGGCGACAGCGCTCTATCGGCCGGATCTATTCATGGCCGCCCTGTCGGGCTGAGGCAAGGACAGCCGGCTCAGGCCAGCACTTCGCCGACCAGGGCCGAGGCCTCCTCGCCGATCGTCGCGCCGGGGGTGCGCACCAGTTCGGCCTTACGGATCAGCTCGGTCACCTCCACGGAGATGCGGTTGCCGGTGACCACGATCTGCCCGCGGGCGATCGGGTGGTCGTTGGCCAGGATCTCGACCATGTCCGTCTCGGTGGCGGCGAGCTCGATCACCGCGCCGCGGCCCATGCGCAGCAACATGTGCAGCGGCATCTGGCTGCGGCCGAGAACGACCTTGAGATCGACCTTGAGGTCTTCGAGAACCGCCACGCCTGCCGCCCGGGACGCCACCTGTGATATCGGGCCAGCATTCCTCGTGGATGGTGAAGCCTTGGTAAACGACGGCCCGATCTCCTCGCCCCGGCTCGCGGTGGCGCCCGCCACCTTCCTGCCGCGCCCGGGCGCACCGCCGGTCGCTTGGCGGGTGAGCGACACCCTCGTCGATTACGAGATAGCAGTGGAGGCGATGGAGGCGCGGGCTTCGGCCATCGCGCGGGGCGAGGCCCGCGAACTCGTCTGGCTCCTGGAGCATCCCCCGCTCTACACCGCGGGAACCTCGGCCAAGACCGCCGACCTCGTCGAGCCGGACCGCTTTCCCGTCCACCGCACCGGGCGGGGCGGGCAATACACCTATCACGGCCCGGGCCAGCGCATCGCCTACGTGATGCTCGACCTCAACCGCCGCCGGGCGGATCTGCGCGCCTACGTGGCGAGCTTGGAGGCCTGGATCATCGCCACGCTGGACACCTTCAACGTGCGGGCCGAGCGGCGGGAGGACCGTGTCGGCGTCTGGGTGCGACGGCCGGAGAGAGGCGAGGCGGTCGAGGACAAGATCGCGGCGATCGGCATCCGGGTGAAGCGCTGGGTGAGCCTGCACGGGCTCAGCCTCAACGTGGAGCCGGATCTCTCCCATTTCACCGGCATCGTGCCCTGCGGCATCAGCCGGCACGGCGTGACGAGCTTGGCCGATCTCGGCCGGATCGTCTCGATGCCGGAGGTCGACATGGCCCTGCGCGCCGCCTTCGTGCCGATCTTCGGCGCGACGCAGGACGAGGAGGGGTGACCTCTCAGATCACCGGCACGCCGCGCTGCTTGGCCTCGTCGCCGGGCTCCACGTGGATGACCACCACGGCGCCGTCGATCTCGGCTTCGATGGCCGCCTCCAGCCGGTCGCAGATAGCGTGTGACTCGGCCACCGTCATCTCGCCGGGCACGACGAGGTGGAAATCGACGAAGGTGGCGCTGCCGGCATGGCGCGTGCGCACGTCGTGCGCCTCAAGTGCCCCCTCGCTGTGGCCGGAGATGAGTGCGCGGATCTTCTGTACCATCTCGGGGGAAGCGGCCTGGTCCATCAGGCCGTTCACCGAGTCGCGCACCATGGTCCAGCCGGACCACAGGATGTTGAGGGCAACGAGGCCCGCCACCACGGGATCGAGCACCAAGTTGCCGGTGAGGAGCACCAGGGCGACGCCGACGAGAACGCCGCCGGAAGTGAAGACGTCGGCGAAGACGTGCTTGGCGTCGGCGATGAGCGCCGGCGAGCGCCAGACCCGGCCCCGGCGCATCAGCCAGAACGCCCAGCCCGCATTGATCACCGTGGCGACACCATTGACTGCGAGGCCGATCAGCGGGGCGTCGAGCGGCTTGGGATCGAGGACGCCGTGATAGGCCTCGCGCAGGATCAGGAGTGCTGCGACGATGACGAGGGTGCCCTCGATCACGGCGGAGAAATACTCGGCCTTATGGTGGCCGTAGGGATGCTGATCATCCGCCGGCTGGGCTGCGACCCGCAGGGCGACGAAGGCGCAGGCCGCCGCCACCACGTTGATGATGCTCTCCAAGGCATCCGAATAGAGCGCGAGGCTCCCAGTCAGCCAGTAGGCTGCGAACTTGAGCGCCGTCACGAGGGCGCCGACGGCCGCGCTCAGGAGAGCCGCTTTCTCGGTACGGGTCATTGCTGGAATCGGGGACGAGGCCGGCTCAAGCGCCGGCGGGGCCGCCCCTTAACCGCCCGAGCGGCCCCAAGGCCACGGCAAAGGTCTTAGCCCGGGCTATGCGCCCTCGGCCGTCTCCCCCTCCACAGGCCCGCGCCCGCGCGCCGCTTCCCGCCCGCGGGCCTGCGCAGCGACCTTGCGGGCGCGCTCAGCCTTGCGGGCGTAGCTCCGGATCATCCAGGCGAAGCTCGCTTGGGCTGCCAGAATGTCGAGCCGGGCCGCCTCCCGTTCCCAGTAAGCGGCGACCTGGGCGTCCAGGGTCTCGTGCGGCGGCTTGGAAACCGTAGTCATTCGCCAAACCTCTCTGTTCGCCCAGGTTCCTACGTGGCTCAGGCCTTCGGCGTTTCAGGCGTATGCGTCTCCTCGACGAGAAGAGCCTCCTCGTCTCCGAGGAAGCTGCCGCGGCCGGCATCGGGCACCGGCGAGACGGGGTTGCCGAAAGGCTCGCTCTTGTAAGCCTGCAGGAAGCGCCGGCGCGCATCCGCCGGGTCTTCGGCCTTCAGAGTCACCTGTGGCCGATCGGGCAGAGGCCACCGGGCATCGGTGGGATCGCGGGGGCGCAGCGCGTACCATTTCATGGTGCGTCGGTTCTTTCCGGTTCGGTTTCCTCGTCCTTCTGATCTGGCGCAGCGCTCCCACCCGGCCAGCCCCTCGCAAGCCTGCGCGTCCGACTGATCCAAGGTAGGCTTGACCTCTCTAGGACGATCGTCCAAAAATGCGCCTAGGACGCTTGCCCTAAACAGGTCGTGCGTTCCGCGCCGCGGCCCCATTGCGGGAGAGGCGCGCCAGCAGCCGACGCGATAGGGACAAGCATGGAGACGCGCCAGCACATCGTCGAGGCTGCGGATCGCCTCTTCTACGAACGCGGCTTCGACGCGACGTCGTTCTCGGACATCGCCTCGGCCGTGAAGATTTCGCGCGGGAATTTCTATTATCATTTCAAAACGAAGGACGACATTCTCGACGCCGTGATCGATTTCCGCCTCGCCGGGACGCGAGCGATGCTGGAAGCGTGGCAGAGCGAGAGTGCCACTCCGGCGGAGAAGATCCGCCGCTTCATCGAGATCCTGATCGCCAACCGGGCGAAGATCATGCTCCACGGCTGCCCGGTCGGCACCCTGTGCAGCGAACTCGCCAAGCTCGACCACATCGCCCAGGACAGAGCGAACCAGGTCTTCACGCTCTTCCGCGACTGGCTCGCATGCGCCTTCGCGCAACTCGGGCGCCCGCAGGATGCCAATGCGCTGGCCCTGCACCTCCTGGCGCGCAGCCAGGGCGTCGCGACCCTGGCCACCGCCTTTCGCGACGAAGACTTCATCCACCGGGAGGTCGACGACATGCGGGCCTGGCTCGCCACGCTGGCACCGGCCGCTCCCGCGCGGACCGATGCCCCCCAAGCCTGAAGGAGAACCCGTCCGATGTTCGTCGTCATCCTGAAATTTTCCGCCCATCGGAACGGGGCCGCGGCGCTCATGGAGGGGCATAATGCCTGGATCCGGCGCGGCTTCGAGGACGGCGTCTTCCTCGTCGCGGGGAGCCTGCGGCCACCCGAGGGCGGCGCGATCCTCGCCCACAACCTGACCCGTCCGGATCTGGAGGATCGGCTGGCCGAAGACCCGTTCGTGGCCGAGGGCGTGGTCGGGGCCGAGATCCTCGAGATCGCGCCAGGCCAGACGGACGACCGGCTCGCCTTCCTGAAAGCCTGAGCGATGCACCCGACGTTCACGGGCCCGGATGGGCGGTCGCGCTGCCGCTGGTGCGCCGCCGCGCCGGAATTCACCGCATATCACGACCGGGAATGGGGTTTCCCGGTCGCGGATGACCGCCGCCTCTTCGAAAAGCTCTGCCTGGAAGGGTTTCAATCGGGCCTGAGCTGGCGCACGATCCTCGCCAAGCGCGATGCTTTCCGCACGGCTTTTCACGACTTCGACATCGATCGGATCGCTGCCTTCAACCAAGCCGACGTCGAGCGGCTGCTCGGGGAGCCCGGCATCGTCCGGCACCGCGGAAAGATCCAGGCCGTCCTCAACAATGCCCGGCGGGCGCAGGATCTGGTTCGGGAATACGGGTCGCTGGCGGCCTATGTCTGGCAGTTCGAGCCCTTCGCCGACGTTCTCGCGGCGCCGCAGACGACCTCGGTCTCGGCCGCCTCCATCGCAATGTCGAAGGACCTCAAGAAGCGAGGCTGGGCCTTCATCGGTCCGACCACGATCTACGCCTTCATGCAGGCCATGGGCCTGATCAACGATCATGCGGAAGGCTGCGCGATCCGCGCGGAGGCGGCCGAGGCGCGACGCGCCTTCCGCCCCCCTGTTCGTGACGCCTAGGGATCGTCGCGCCGCGTCCGCGCTCTGACCGCCCGCACGGGCGTCGCTCCCGTGGTCGTCGGCTGGTCCCGCGATTTGCCTCGGCGCCCCAATCCGTGCAGAGGGCGGGCATGCGCGTGGATGCGTTCGATTTCGACCTGCCGGAAAGCCTGATCGCCCTGAGGCCCGCGAGCCCGCGGGATGCGGGCCGCCTGCTCGTGGTGCAGCCCGGGGAGGCCTTGGCGGATCGCGCCGTGCGTGACCTGCCGAGGCTGCTGCGCCGGGGCGACGTGCTCGTCTTCAACGACACGCGGGTAATTCCGGCCCGGCTCAACGGCCTCCGCCATCGCCCCGGCGCCGCGGGCCTGCGCACGGAGGTGATGCTGCACCTGCGCGAGGCGCCGGATCGCTGGCGCGCATTCGCCCGGCCGGGCAAGCGCCTCGCCGTCGGCGACCGCCTGCATTTCGGCGAGGAGACGAGCGGGGCCTGCGGGCTGGCGAGCCTCAAGGCCACCCTCGAAGCCAAGGGAGAGGGCGGCGAGGTCACCCTCCGCTTCGACCTGTCCGGCCCCGCCCTGGACGAGGCCATCGCCGCCTTGGGCGCGCTTCCGCTGCCCCCCTACATCGCGGGCAAGCGCCCGACAGACGCGCAGGATGCGACCGACTACCAGACCGTCTATGCCCGCGCTCCCGGGGCTGTCGCCGCCCCGACCGCCGGCCTGCACTTCTCAGATGCGCTCCTGGGCGCGCTCGATGCCGCGGGCATCGCGCGGCGCCACGTCACCTTGCATGTCGGGGCCGGTACCTTCCTGCCCGTGAAGGCGGAGGATACGGACGATCACCGCATGCATGCGGAGATCGGCCAGATCGACGCCGAGACGGCGCAGGCGCTCAACGCCATCCGGGCGAAGGGCGGCCGCCTAGTCGCGGTGGGCACCACGGCCCTGCGGCTGCTGGAGAGCGCTACCGACGCCGAGGGCCGGATCCAGCCCTTTTCCGGACCGACCGAGATCTTCATCACCCCGGGCTACCGCTTCCGCGCGGTTGACGCCCTCATGACGAACTTCCACCTGCCACGCTCGACCCTGTTCATGCTGGTCTCCGCCTTCTCCGGGCTGGAGACGATGCGGCGCGCCTACGCCCACGCGATTGAAGCGCAGTACCGCTTCTATTCCTATGGCGATTCCAGCCTGCTGTTCCCGGGAGAAGACCGGTGAGCCGCGCAGGCGTCCTGCCCGCCGAGGCGGAGCCGGTCCTCGCCACCTATCTGGAGCGGCTGGCGGAGGAGCACGTTCCGGCTCCGCGCGGTCTCTATCTGGTTGGGTCGATCGCCCTGGGCGACTTCCGCCCGGGAGCGAGCGACATCGATTTCGTCGCCATCCTCGACGAGGCGCCGTCCACCGAGACCTCGGAACGCCTCGCACGCGTTCACGGGGATCTGGCCAGGTCGGGCAGCCCACATTTCGACGGCGTCTATCTGCCCGCCAGCCTGCTTCGTGAGCCGGCTCCGGGCGAGGCGGTCATGCCGTTCAGCGTCGATGGCCGCTTCCGCACCGGCGAGCTCTGCCGCGAGCTCAATCCCGCCGTCTGGCGCTGCCTTGCCCGGTACGGGCGTCGGATCCTGGGGCCGGCGCCCTCCGAACTCGGCATCGCCAACGATACGGACGTCCTGCGGGCCCACCAGATCGCGAACCTGCACGGCTACTGGCGCTCCTGGATCGCCGAGGCAGAGACCGCGCTCGCCGCCAAGGCGCCGGGCGAGGATTGCAACGCTGCCGCGCTCGCCTGGGGCGTTCTCGGCATCGGGCGCTGCGCCTGCACGCTTGCGACGGACGACATCGTCTCGAAGAGGGAAGGTGGCCGCTTCGGCCTTCGGACGGCGCCCGTGTCGTGGCATCGCGTGCTGAACGAGGCGCTTGCGATCCACGACGGCGGCCCGAAACGCACGAGCCAAGCGAGCCTCAGGGCCGCCCTCGCCTACATGCACTTCATCATCGCATCGGCGCCTCGCCCTCAAGCCTGAGCCGACGCCGTTCCGATCCCATCCCCGCGAAACGATGCCCGATACGCCCTTTTCCTCCGACTTCGCCTTCGCGGTCCATGCCCGGGACGGGCAAGCCCGTACCGGCGCCATCACCATGCCCCGGGGCACCATCCGCACCCCGGCCTTCATGCCGGTCGGCACGGCCGCCACCGTGAAGGCGATGTATGCCGACCAAGTGCGCGACCTCGGCGCCGACGTGGTGCTCGGCAACACCTACCATCTGATGCTGCGCCCCGGGCCGGAGCGCATGGCGCGCCTCGGCGGCCTGCACAAATTCATGCGCTGGGACGGGCCGATCCTCACCGATTCCGGCGGCTTCCAGGTAATGTCGCTCTCCGCCCTGCGGAAGATCGACGAGCAGGGCGTGACCTTCCGCTCGCATATCGACGGCACCGCCCATCATATGAGCCCGGAGCGTTCCATCGAGATCCAGGGGCTGCTCGGCTCCGACATCCAGATGCAGCTCGACGAATGCGTGCGCCTGCCCGCCGACCGCACCACCATCGAGAAGGGCATGCGCCTGTCCCTGCGCTGGGCCGAGCGCTGCCGCGTCGCCTTCGGCGAGCAGCCGGGCAAGGCCCTGTTCGGCATTGTGCAGGGCGGCGACCTGCCGGACCTGCGCATCGAAAGCGCGAAGGCGCTGGCCGCTCTCGACCTCAAGGGCTACGCCATCGGCGGCCTCGCGGTGGGCGAGCCGCAGGCGGTGATGCTCGCCATGATCGAGACGGTGGAGCCCTACCTGCCGGCGGAGAAGCCGCGCTACCTCATGGGCGTCGGCACGCCGGACGACCTGATGCAGTCCGTCCTGCGCGGGGTCGACATGTTCGATTGCGTGATGCCGACCCGGGCCGGGCGCCACGGTCTCGCCTATACCCGCCACGGCCGCATCAACCTGCGCAATGCCCGGCATGCCGAGGACACCCGGCCCCTCGACGAGGCCTCCACCTGTCCGGCGGCGCGGGACTATTCCCGCGCCTATCTGCACCACCTCGTCCGCTCGGACGAGATCCTCGGCATGATGCTGCTGACCTGGAACAACCTCGCCTACTACCAGGACCTGATGGCGGGCCTGCGGGCGGCCATCGCGGAGGGCCGGCTCGCCGACTTCATCGGCGCCACGAAGGAAGGCTGGGCCCGCGCGGAGGCGGCACAGAAGGCGTGACGTCGCCTTAAGGGTGGGCGAGCACGCGGTAGAAGCCGTCTTCCGCGTCCCGGCCCGTGGCCTGGGCCGCGGCGAGACCCACCACGATGTGGTCCGCCACCGGCAAGCGGTAATGCAGAGCATCCCAGTAGTTCGTGTCCTGCGTCGTGACAGGGGAGGGGATGCGGAAATCCACCACCGTGGCTCCGAAGCGGCGCCCGATCTCCGCGACGCGGGCTTTGCAGATCGCTTCCCGCGCTCCGAGGCGGGTTCCGGGTTTGCCTTGGGCAGCCACGTGGACAGGCATGAATGTCATAAGCGCGACGGCAGAGCGGGGCATTTCCGCGAGTAGCCTATCGAGCCAGTCCAGCGCGGGCATCGGCGCCTCGACCTCGAAGCCTGGGATGTCCGCGGGCGCGGCGCCAGCCCGGATATGGGCGGCGGCGCGGGCAGCATCGTAGGTCACCTCCGGCGGCGTGAACACGGCGTAGCCGTCTCCGCGGATGCGCTCCGGGACGAGCCCGAGCCGGTGGAGAGCGCCCTGCGCAGCGATGCCGAGCCCCTGCCAGTTCGCCTGCCGCAGCACCGCGACGGGCGAGCCGTCGTAGAGCCAGGCCGGAAACGTCCACTGGGTGAAGCGGCGCCGGTCCGCATCCGCCTCGCACCAGGTCCCGTCGAGGGCGAACAGCACCGCCTTCGGCGCAGTGGCACCGAGATAGAGCTTGGCGAGCCGCATCTGCTCGTAGGGCGTTGCGGCGTTGATCGCGAGATTGGCGAAGCGCGCGCCGAACACCGGCCCGAGGGCTCGCGGATCGATCAGCCGCGCGGTCGAGGTGCCAAATATGGCTCCGTCGAAGGCGCCGGAACGGGCGATTTGCGGATACATGAAGCGCTGGTCGCTATCCATGATCGGGCGCGCCGCCCGGAGGCCGTAGGGATCGAGCAACGCGATGAAGCCGAGCACCGCGAGTGCGAGCGCCCCACCGCCTGCCAGAAAGATACAGATGAATTCGCGCCAGAGAGGCGGGGTATCGGGTGGATTAAGAGCGGAAGTCACCATGAGGATCGCGGCTGCCATGAAACCAAGGCCAAGGCAGGGCGTGCTGCTCTCGAACTCCCCTTGTGAAGAAGAGGGCAACGGAACGGGCATGGAGCCACAGAACCCGAGTTGACCCGTCCCCCCCCAGCCCCTATTGCGAGCCACGCTCCCGACCGACGCGGCCACGAGACCGTGCCACGGGATGCGAGCGCGTAGCTCAGCTGGTAGAGCAACGGACTTTTAATCTGTAGGTCCTGGGTTCGAGTCCCAGCGCGCTCACCAAATTACCCTTGCTCTACAGTGGCTTGGACCTTCGATTGGCGATGTCCAATCTCAGCGCGTGTCCAAGATCCCGCAACCTGTGTCCAAACCCCTCAATGCGCTGAGGCGGATCCGGAGCCGAAAAGGTTGGCGCGGGTCTCCTTCCAGGCCTCCTCCAGCTTCTTCATCCCGTTGATGGCGAGGCAGTGCTTGTTCACGTCCTTCGAGTAGTGGCGGACCATCTGCTCCGACATTTCCACGATCGCCGACACCTCTGCCTCGGTATCCCGAGGCCGCGGCCGTGAGGGTGATGGAAGCGCAGCGGGCCGTCCGGGTGGACGGGCACCGAGACGCGCCTTGCGGCGTGTTCTGTCAGCGCACCAAGCTCACCCGAGAAGAGATCACGACGCGAGTGCTGAGAAGGTGGTCGAGCTGAGTAACCGGCTGTGCTTATGACTCGCCGATCAGTCGGCAGGTGATGCTGATCGGCTTGGCCCTGGCGGCGGTCACTGTGTCCGCGAAAAGGTCGCAGTCGAGCAGGTTGTCCGGCGCCGCCTTGCGGGCGGAGTAGACGTTGATGTTCACTTTGATTGGGTTCTCGTCGATCGAGGTCGCATCCGCGGCGTTGACGCCAAACCCGGGCATCTCGGCAAGGCCACCGGCGGCCGGAATGGTCACCGTGTCGCCCGCGATCTCGTACGCGCCGGGCTCTTGGCCATCAGCCTGCGCACGCTTGATCTCGGCGCGCGTCGGCTTCCTAGCCCTCTCGTAGTAGTAGAACGAGCTCACGGTCACGCTTTCGGAGAGGTCGGTCAGCTTCTTCAGCGCCTTGGGCGAGAGGGAGACCTGTACCGTGAAGCCGTGGGGGCTGGCCGTCGTTTGCGCGGCAGCGGGTGCTGCACTCGTGAGCGCGGCTGTGAGAGCCGCAAGAGCGATCGCCTTCATGGGCTCGTCCTGCCTGGCGCGCGGCCTGAATCGGGCGCGACGCTGCTTGGCAGTATAGCACGGACGGCCGGCGTGGCAGGGAGGGCCGGGCTCCTCACTTCGCCGGCACGGTCCGCGCGGTGAGTTTGTTACCGTCTGGATCACGGAGGTAGGCCACGAAAGCCCCGTTCGGTCGCTCTGAAGGCGGGCTCTCGATCGCAGTGCCGCCGTGCTTCGTGCCGGCCGCATGCCAAGCGAGAACGTGGTCGCGGCTGGCGGCGGCGATCCCGATGGTCCCGCCGTTTGCAGCGGTCGCCGGATTGCCATCGATCGGCGTCGTGATCATCAACCGGCCGCCCTCGTGGGCGTAGATCAGCCTACCTCGCTCATCCATCTTGCCGGACCTGCCTCCGAGCGCGGCGAACGTGGCATCGTAGAAGCTTCGCGCCCGTTCCAGGTCGTTGCTGCCGATCATGATGTGCGTGAACATGCATCTTCTCCGGATAGGGGCAGCACGTGATAGTCGCAGCCAAGTGTCGAGGCGAGTGGCTGGCGGCATCCTATCAGCCCTGCTGCGGCCCGGGCCCAACCGATCCCGATTCACAACGATCCCGCGAACGCCACTTGCCAAGTCGGCGGCTTACGTGCCCGATGAATTGATTTGATCGCGCCTCGACACCGGCTCAAGCCGTCTCGGCCGAGCACCGAGATCTCGGAGAGCAAGACGTCGGCCTCGCCGCCGCACAGTTCATTCGCGAAGGGTGCGGTGACCTGCTGGGCCTGGACAGCAGGCGAAGCGAGCAGGGCCGGCAATAGGACAGCGCCAGTGCGCTCCGCAGAGCGGATCGAAGGGCAAAGGACACGGGAGACAAGCCTCCGGCATTGGCACGTCACCGCGAACGAGGCCTCGGCGCCCCTCCTGGCTCGCAGGTCTTTGCCCTCTCACCGTCTTCCCGGATCAGGTTCATGCAGTGACGTTGGCAGCGGAAGGTTCGCCGCTCACAGTTGCGGAGGCAGCCGCGGTATCGGGGCAAAGACCCTCACTGCGCTCCCTTTTGATCTTCAGGGAGAACCGCCGCCGATATACCGTCGGCACTTCGACTCAAACCCGTCGAGACTGGAAATAATCGACGAGAATCTATTAGCGATATTTGATCTGTGATGCCTCGACTTATGAACGGGGCACTGCAGTCAAAGGCTCTCTTTGTTGCCGAACAAGAACGGACGACCCTGAGTCGGACGCGCGACGTATCGACAAGCTGCGTTCGATAGGTTGACTCCCGTACTTGCACGACCGATGAGAGCGACCGTCAAGGTTCTCACGGCCCTGTAGCCGTGAGCTAAGAGGGAATTCGGTGAAGCCCGTCAGGGTGAGACCGGAGCTGCCCCCGCAACTGTAAGCGGCGAGCTGCTGCCGAGAACGACCACTGGCGCCCCGCGCCGGGAAGGTCAGGCAGAGGCGACGACCCGCGAGCCAGGAGACCTGCCTTGGCGATGTTTTTGTTTCTCGGGCGGGGTGTCCGAAGGGAACGCATGGCCGTGGCAGGCACTGACCGCCCGCTCTCGCGCACGCGTGCCTGAAGCTGCCCTTGTCCGATCAAGGGCTCCCACGATGCCGCGCCGGTCAGGTCTCACGCTCTCGGAATCATCTCCATTCGCTCGCAAGCCCAGCGGCCGGGTCGATTATGTTGCCGCGTTCGGCCCCAGTCGAAAGCAGGCGTGGTCGTGCACCGTCGCCCTGGCTGCCTACCTTGCCGTCGGCCTCGATCCGATCGCCGCGTCTGCGCAACTGGCCGTCGACGCGACTCAGGAGGTGCAGCTGGACGAACTCACGGTCCAAGGGAAATCCGGTCCTCGCCTCGTCACGGATGGCTATCTCGCGAAGCAGAGCGTCAGCGCGACCCGCACCGATACCCCCCTGCGAGAGGTGCCTCAGGCGGTCGTCGTCGTCCCGAACCAAGTGCTCGAAGACGCCGCCGCGACCCGGATCGACACCGCCCTTGACCTCGCCGGCGTCGGTCGGGCCAACAATTTCGCCGGGCTTGGACTGACAGAGTTCACCATCCGCGGCTTCGCCACAGGCGAGTATTACCGCAACGGCTTCCCGATCAACCGCGGCTACCCGAACTCGCCCGATATCGCCTCGATCGAGCGCGTTGAGGTTCTGAAGGGTCCTTCCGCCTTCCTCTACGGCCGGGGGGATCCGGGCGGCACCTTCAACATCGTCTCGAAGCAGCCGCTGGCCGAGCGCTCCCTTGCCGTCGACACGCAGTACGGAAGCTTCAATACCAAGCGCAGCACCCTCGACGCCACCGGCGCCCTCGACGAGAACGGCCAGGTGCTCGCCCGCATCACGGGGGCCGTGGAGGACAACGGCAGCTTCCGTGACTTCGGGAGGAGCGACCGCTACTACCTCGCGCCCGCCATCGCCTGGAAGCCTACGGCGGACACGACGATCACGCTCGAAGGCGAATTGATCAGCGCCGGGCAGATCTTCGACCGCGGCATCGTCCCGTTCCGTGGCGACCTGCGCGCCGTGCCGCAGACCCGCTACATCGGAGAGCCCGGCCTTGCCCCCTTCCGCAACGACAATGCCCTCGGGCAGTTGCGCATCGAGCACCGCTTCGACCCCGATTGGGTGCTGACCGCCGGCACGCAGGTGCTGGCCGGCAACATCGCGGGCGACGCCGTGCAGACCGTGGGCGTCCTCCCGGATGGGCGCACGCTCCGGCGCACTTTCGATCATCGCGAGCTGACGTGGTCGGACGTCGACCTCCAGGTCAACCTCGCGGGCAAGTTCGAGACCGGCCCGTTCCGCCACACGCTGCTGCTCGGGCTCGAATACGACAGCTACCGCTACCGTGAGGTGATCAACCGCTCGAACCCTACCACCAACCCGTTCTTCCTCGATCTGTTCGCGCCCCGCTACGGCCAAGTGCTGCCGCCGCTCACCGTGGCGGGCAGCAATCTCCTGGAGAACACACAGAGCTACGCCGGCTACGTGCAGGACCAGATCGACATCACTCCACGCCTGCATGCCCTCGTCGGCGTGCGCGTCGAGGATATCGGCCTCGTCTCGACCTCCTACATCACCAACCGCACCACGAGCCTGCAGGGCACGGCCGCCACGCCGCGCTTCGGCCTCGTCTATGACCTCCTCGAGACGGTCTCGGTCTACGGCAACTATGCCCGCTCGTTCCGGCCGAACACCGGCACGGACCGCAACTTCCGGCCCTTCGCCTTCCAGGAGGGCGAGGGCTACGAGGTCGGCGCGAAGTTCGACCTGCTCGACGGGCGCTTGAATGCCACCGCCGCCCTGTTCGAGATCAAGCGAACCAACGTCCTGACCACCGATCCCGTGGACCAGAACTTCAGCGTCGCGGCGGGGGAGATCCGCAGCCGCGGCTTTGATCTCACCGTTGCGGGCTACCTCGCGCCGGGCTGGCGGGTGATCGGAACCTACACCTACGCCGACGCCGCCGTGACTCGCGACAACACCATCCCGGTCGGTTCGCACATCGCCAACGTCCCCGAGAACGCCTTCGCGCTCCAGAGCGTCTACGAGTTCCAGGGGGGTGACCTGCGCGGCCTCGGCCTCGGGGCAGGGGTGAACTTCGTCGGTCAGCGCACCGCCGGAACGGCAGTCTCGACGTTCAACCTGCCAGAGTACACGCTTTTTAACCTGATCTCGTACTATCGGATCACGCCAGACGTGCGAGTTTACCTCAACGTCGATAATGTCTTCGACACCATCTACTACGACCGCGCTTGGCAGAACCGTTACGCCACGCCCGGCACGCCGCGCACCATCATGGGCGGCGTCGCCGCGAGGTTCTGAAGCCCGCTTCCCGTCGTGGAGACTCGAACCGCATGATGTTCTCGCACCGGCAGCGCCGCGTCGTCCTCCGCGGTCTGCTCAGGCTTGCCGGCTTTCTCGCCCTCGCTGCCGTCCCCACAGCCGCCGGCACCGCCAAGGATCGGAACACAGCCGAGCGCACGCTGATCGTCGTCGGCCCCTGGGAGGTTGCGGGCCTCGATCCGTCGAGCAACGGGTACGCCTTCACACGCCTGCAGGTGGCCGAGACCCTAGTCGGCGTCGATGCCGCCGGCGCGCCCGCGCCTGGCCTCGCGACCGGCTGGACGGTCTCGCCGGACGGTCTCACGTGGCGCTTCCCGCTCCGCACGGGCGTCCGGTTCCACGACGGCGCGCCCCTGAATGCGGATGCTGCGGCCGGGAGCCTGCGGCGCGCGCAAGCGAATGTCGGCCCACTGTCCCGCGTCCCCATCGCGGCGATCGCTGCCGAGGACGACGTCGTGGTCGTCAACCTGGAGCGGCCATTCGCGCTGCTGCCGGCCTTCCTGGCGAACCACACCACGATCATCCTGGCACCTGCCTCCTACGACCCGAGCGGACGCGTCGTCCGCATGATCGGCACGGGGCCCTATCGCGCCACCGCGATCGCGCCGCCGCTCCGGATCGAGCTGGAGCGCTTCGACGGCTGGTGGGGCGGATGCCCCCCCATTGCGCGGGCGCGCTACCTCGCGGTCGGTCAGGGCGAGACGCGCGCCCTGATGGCTGAAAGCGGCGAAGCTGACGTCGTGGTCTCGATCCTTCCAGTCTCGCTCGCACGTCTGCGCCGCGACCCGAAGCTCGTGGTGCAGACGGTCACGCCACCCCGGACCCGGCTCCTGAAGTTGAACGCGGGCTCTCCGCTCTTCTCCGACCCGCGCGCCCGGCGCGCGCTGAGCCTCGCCCTCGACCGCGCCGGCCTCGCCAAGGTCTTGCTGCGCAACGCCGGCCTCGGGGCCGACCAGCTCTTCCCGCCCGCCGTCGCGGGCTGGCATGCTGAAGGACTCCCGCCGCTGACCCGCGACCTCGTCCAGGCGCGTCTCCTCCTGGCCCAGGCTGGCTGGCGGCCAGGACCGGACGGCATCCTGGAGCGGGACGGCCATCGATTCTCGGCCACCTTGCGCACCTATTCCGCGTGGCCCGAGCTGCCGCCCCTGGCGGCAGCCATCCAGGCCCAGGCCCGCGAGGTCGGCATCGATCTCGCCGTCTCGATCGGCAACACCTCGGACATCCCGGCCCGCCATCGCGACGGCAGCCTGGATCTTGGCTTGGTCTCTCGCAGCTTCGCGATGATCCCGGATCCGCTGGGCACCCTGCTGCAGGATTTCGGGCCGGACGGGGGTGATTGGGGAGCGATGAACTGGCCGAGCGCCGAAACCGCCACCCTTCTCGACCGGCTCACCGTCCTCGTTGATCCGGCCGAGCGCGCACCACTGCAGCGCAGGCTGGCGGAGATCCTACAGGCCGAGTTGCCGGTCATCCCGGTGACCTGGGCCGAGTTGGCCGTGGTCGCCAACCGGCGCGTGGCCGGCGTGCGCGCCGATCCCCTGGAACGGAGCTACGGGCTCGCCGAGATGCGCTGGAATACACCATGACGCGCCTTCTCCTCGGGCGGCTGGTCCAGGCCGTGCTCGTCGCGCTCGTCGTCGGCGGCTTGTGCTTCGCCCTCGTCAGGGTTCTGCCCGGCGACGGGGCCTTCCGCATCGCCGCCGACCGTTACGGCCCGGACGCGCTCACTGGGCAGGCCGCGGAGGCCGTCCGGCAGGAACTTGGCCTCGATCGACCCTGGCCGGAACTGCTGCTGCGCTGGTTCGGCGAACTCGCCCGGGGACACCTCGGCAACTCCTTGGTCAGCGGTGAGTCGGTCTCGGAAGAACTCGTGAGCCAGCTCGGGCCCAGCTTGTGGCTCGCCGCCTGCGCCCTCATCCTGTCCCTGCTGATCGGCCTGCCGCTCGGCCTCGTGAGCGGCCTGCGGGCTGGATCGGGCCTCGACCGCCTCGCGCTGATCGGAGCCGTGGCTTTGCGGGCGCTGCCCCCCTTCGTCCTCGGCCTCATGCTGATGCTGGTCTTCAGCATCCGGCTCGAATGGTTGCCGCCCGCCGGCTACGGCACCTGGCGCGAGATGGCGCTGCCCAGCCTGACCCTGGCGCTAGGACTCGCTGCCGTGTCGAGCCGCGTGACACGCGACGCCGTCGCGGAGGTCGGGGCCACGACCTACTACCGCTTCGCCCGGCTCAAGGGCCTGCCCGAGCGCGCAGTGCTCGTTCGGCACGGGTTGCGCAACGCCGCCATACCGGTCGTCACCTACCTGGGCCTCCAGGCGGTCTACCTCATCGAGGGCGTCGTCGTGGTCGAGTCGCTGTTCGCCTATCCGGGCATCGGCCACGCACTGGTGCACGCAGTCATCGCCCGTGACGTGCCGATGGTCCAGGGCGCCGCCCTCGTCATGGGCCTGATGTTCGTCCTCCTGAACCTCGGGGTCGACCTGCTCTGCCGGCTCCTCGACCCTCGCCTGGGGGCCGCCCGATGACGATCCAGATGCAGGACCTCGCCGGTACGGCGCCTCTGCGTTCGGACCCTTGGCCGATCTCGCGCCGCGTCGGTCTCGGGCTGCTCACCCTGCTCGCGGCCTTCGCGCTCCTGGGCCCGGTCCTCGTCAGCGCCGATCCCGCCCGCCAGGACCTGTCCGCGAGCCTGGCGCCGATCGGCGGCGACTTCCTGCTCGGGGCCGACCATTACGGGCGCAGCCTGCTGGCGCGGCTCGCCCACGGGGCCCGGCTCTCCTTCGGCATGGCGCTGCTGACCATGCTGAGCGCCGCGGTGCCGGGGCTCCTGCTCGGCGTGCTGGCGGCTTGGCACGGCGGCGTGACGGAACGGATCCTCGTGGCCCTGTCCGACATTGTCCTCGCCCTGCCGGGGCTGCTGCTCGTGCTGCTCCTGCTGGCGTTCGCGCCGGGTCATTTCCTTCCGCTCTACCTCGGCCTGTCGCTCTCGCTCTGGGTCGAGTTCTTCCGCGTCGCCCGCACCACGACGGCGCGTCTGCTCGTCGAGCCGCGGATCGAGGCCTCGCGCCTGCTCGGCTTCGGCACGTTCTACATCCTGCGCCACCACGTGCTGCCGGAGATCACGCCACTCCTCCTGACCCTGGCCTCCTTCGCGATGGGCACGGCCATCCTGGCGATCTCGACCCTGTCGGCGATCAGCGTCGGCCTGCAGCCGCCGACGCCCGAGCTCGGCAGCATGATCGTCGAGCTCCTGCCTTACTACGCCGAGGCGCCGCTGGCAGTGCTGATGCCCGGGATCCTGATCTTCCTGCTGGTGCTCGGCCTGCAGCTCACCGCGCGCGGAGGCACAGTCCGGTGACGACAGCCCTACGCATCGAGGATCTCACGATCCGCACGGAAGGCCGGGTTCTGGTCTCCGGCTTCTCGGCTGCGGTCGGGCGGGGCGAGCCGCTGACACTGCTCGGCGAGTCCGGTTCGGGCAAGTCGCTCGTGGCCCAGGCCATCATGGGGACCTTGCCGCCGGGTCTCGTCGCGAGCGGCCGTATCCTCCTCGATGGCGCGGATCTCCTGCGCCTCGACGGCGCGGCGCGACGGAACCTATGGGGACGGCGCATCGGTCTCCTCCCCCAAGAGCCCTGGACCGCCCTCGATCCGACAATGCGGGCTAAGGGGCAACTCGCCGAGGTCCACCGGTACGTGCACCGTCGACGCGACGCGGACCGTCACGCCGCCGCCGGGCTTGACGAGGTCGGCCTCACCGAGGCGGATGGGCATTACCCGTTCCAGATGTCGGGCGGCATGTGCCAGCGCCTCGCACTCGCCATGGCGCACGCGGCGGAAGCCCCAATCCTTCTCGCCGACGAGCCTAGTAAGGGCCTCGACGGCGTCTTGCGTGGCGATGTCGTCGCGCGGCTGCAGCGCGAGGTCGCGGCCGGGCGCTTACTCCTGACGATCACGCACGACATCGCGCTGGCCCGTGCCCTTGGCGGCACGACCTGCGTGATGCTCGACGGGCATGCGGTCGAGGCGGGGCCGACGGCGGAGGTCCTCGATGCGCCCGTCCATCCCTACACGCGGGCGCTGATCGACGCCGACCCGAGCACCTGGCCGCACTGCGCGCCGCGGCAGCTAGGCTCCGTCGTGATCAATGGGACGGGCTTGGCGAAAGTGTTCGGGCGCCGGCGACTGTTCATGGACCTGAGCGTCCAAGTCCGTGCGGGCGAGATCGTCGCCGTGGTCGGCCCGAGCGGCAGCGGCAAGACCACGCTCGGTAACATCCTCGTCGGTACCGAGAGGCCGGATCGCGGCTGGGTCCAACGCGCACCGGGTGCCGCACCGAACAGGTTCCAGAAGCTCTACCAGGATCCTCCGGCGGCTTTCGTGCCGCACCAGAACATGGGACGGGCGCTCGACCACCTGGCGCGAAGGCATGGCTTGGACCTGGAGCGTGTCGAGGCGCTGCTCTCTCGCCTGAAGCTGTCGCCTCGTCTTCGAAAGCAGCGCCCCGGTGAACTCTCAGGTGGTGAACTACAGAGGTTCGCCCTGGCACGCGTGCTCTTGCTCGATCCCGTCTTTCTGTTCGCGGACGAGGCGACGTCGCGCCTCGATCCCATCAACCAGATGCAGGTTGCGGGGATGCTGCGCGAGGCAAGCGAGCGTGACGGTCTCGCCATCCTCTTCGTCACGCATGACGCGGAGATGGCCGAGCGGATCGCGGACCGATTGATCACACTGCGATCGTGACAGACTCTTATGGATACGCGTTCGCTTCCGTCGGGCTGCTACTCTATAAAGCACGCTTCGAGAGCGACAGCGGCTGAAAGCTGGCATTGCCCAAGAGTTTGACCTTGGTCGGCAAGATCAAGGATTGCGAGACGACGGACTAGCTCCACATATTCCGGACGACGGAGTCAAACAGGGAGGAGGGCAAGTCCCTAAGAAGGCGATACCTGTACTCCTGACCACCGATGACGAGCGCGACGCCCCGGGTGAGCACCTTGAGCATAGGCAGCCGCTCTGCAATGTCTGCTCCCGGATAGATCGCTGTAAATCGTCGGGCGCGTCCAGAAGGCAGACCGCCCTCGGGCGATCTAGCACAACACGCGACCGATGGCGTGCGCGACCAAGCCGAGCATCCTGATTGGCAAAACGACGAGACATTGCAACCTGCAATTCGTGGACTGATTAAATTTTATCTGCCAGCATTTCTGCGCGAGATATCGAGTCAAGGCAGATAGCGTTGCCTTCAAAATCTCTCAAAGATGACGAAATATAATATGAATTACTTATATTCACGAATTGACAATCAAACTAATAAATTATTCGCAAAATGAAAATTATGCATGGCCTGCAGGGCGCCGAGAAAAGTACTCATCGAAATTGGATATATCTTCGGAGAAATTTTAAAAGCCCGACCGACTGAGCATTGATGAGCTTCATTGTCCGCAGAACGGCCCGGAAGAGAAACGGTGCGGGTTGAGGTCGTGGCCAGCCCAGGTTGCGATAGCGCTCCGGCAGGCCCGATCCGCATCCTTCAGGTAGCGCTCGAAGTGCTGGGCGGGCGGTTCGTCACTCACGGACCACCGGCGCGGCAAGGATGGCGCGGCGCAGGGCAGCCCCGTGCTGAACGGTCGTGGATTCCAGGCGCGCGATAACGGATCGGGCGAGAGCCGAGGCATCGACCGCAGCCCCTTCGGATCGAGCCATTTGGCAAGCTACAGCTAGTACATGCAGCAACCTGCCATTAAGCCCGATCCAAGGCACGATTGAGGTCACAAACTCAGGAAATATTTTATTTTTATTCTCATAGTTCTGTAGAAAATCTATATCCCGACGGCTCCAGTATATATCCCTCCATTGATTTTCCTCAACTCTTCAAGCGCACTTTTATCTAATTCATATTTACCATCTTTGTATTTATGAATGGCAGTTGTTACATATTTTCCGTCTTTCCAATCAATTCTGTGAATATCTGGGCGAGGAAAAAATGACCATCCACCCACGATACCATCGAGCTGCGCATCGTTTAGATTTTCGAAAGCTTCTGGGGAATTTAAAAAATAATTCATAACACCTCTTCCTCTGATGGCGCGTTCGAGTTTCTGGCTTAAGTTCGAACGCGTTATAGTTGAATCATTCGGCTCGCAATTGATGTGTGCAACGTCACGAAAGCCACCAATATCGATAAAATCATCTCGATTTTTCAAAGTTCAACAATGACCGAACATAATCAGAATAATTTTCCAGAAAACAAAAAATATAAAAACATACAGATTTAATATAGCCAACTGCTTGAGAGGCGTGAGCCATTTTGACTCCCCGAGACTTCGACAACCAAGCTGGCACTGCCAGAAAATTTGCATAGGTCGTGGAATAGGTAAGGGACTCATAAAGTTCGTAGTAAGACCCGCACGGCTGCGAGCTTGACGCTGGCCAGGAAGTTCTCGGGATCCTTGTCGTAGCACGTGGCGACGGCTCGGAAGTGATTGATCTTGCTGAAGAAGCGCTCGACGAGATTGCGGTACTTGTAGGGGAACAGGCTGAAAGCCGGCACCTGCTTGCGGTTGGGCATCGGCCTCAAGTTAGCCTACGCGCCCTGCTCAGCCATCTGGACGCGCAACGCGTCGCTGTCGTAGGCCCGATCACCCAGCAGGATCTGACCTGCGCCCAACCCGCCCAGCATGTCGGACGCCGCGCGAGCGACCCATGCCACCGGATCGGCCTGATAGGGGAGGGGCCTCTACGAGGCGCTCAGGCTGTGTCCAAACCCAGGTCGCTCGTATATGGATTTCGCTCGTTCGTCATGCCTGCCCTGGACACACAGATCATTGATTTATAATTGCTTTTTCCGATCGGCAATTAACTTAATCTGTAGGTCTGGGTTCGAGTCCCAGCGCGCTCACCAAAAATTCCTGAAGAGAAATCGATTGTAAGACCAATGTGTTCGGTGCCTCTGGGGCTGAGCCGATGTCGTTGCCTGGACCTTGTCACTCTGGCTGACGGGAACGTGATATGTCGGAGGCTCCTACTGCCCTGCACACTCGACTGAAAACGGATACGGCTTCGCTGCGCAGGCACAACCAGCGTCGCGTAAAAGGTCATGGAATGCGTCACGACGGCCTGTGTGAGCCGAACGAACGAGCGGCCGTGCTGGAGCACCAGCGCAGACTCAAGATGGCGCGATCGGCGCATGCCTATGTCCGGGGCAACACGCTGCGTTTCTACGAGTGGCTCGACGGCCTCTCCCGGGGCACCCTACCTGAGGGACCGCCGATCTGGATCTGCGGCGACTGCCATCTCGGTAATCTTGGCCCGCTTGCCGATACCGATGGTCGGGTCGACATCCAGATCCGCGATCTTGATCAAGCGGTCATCGGTAATCCAGTTCATGATCTCATCAGACTCGGATTGTCGCTGGCCAGCGCCGCGCGCGGCTCGAACCTGCCGGGCGTCGTCACCGCCCACATGCTGGACCAGATGATCCGGGGCTATGCTCTTGGTCTAACGGGGCCGGCGGAAGACGAGACGCCGCCTGAGCCTGATGTGGTCCAGATGGTGCGCCGCCGCGCGCTCGGCCGCCGCTGGAAGCAGCTCGCCCGCGAACGCTTGAAGGATGTGGAACTCAACATCCCTCTCGGCCGAAAATTTTGGGCTCTTTCACCAGACGAACGAGATTCGATCGAGAGCTTGTTTCGGGAGTCCGCCGTACGCCGCCTCGTACTTGCACTGAACGGCGGGGACGGAGAGGCAAAGGTAAGCCTCATTGATGCCGCCTACTGGATGAAGGGATGCAGCTCTCTGGGTTTCCTCCGTTACGCCGCCCTCATCCGGATCAGCGGGACGGAGAAGAAAAGGCGGCTCGCTCTCGTCGACCTAAAGGAGGCGGTCGAAGCGGCTGCCCCTGCTGCCCCAGGCGCGCAGATGCCGAAGGATCAAGCCGAGCGCGTGGTAAACGGGGCGAGAGCGCTCTCGCCGAATCTCGGCGAGCGCATGTTGGCCACTCATGTGCTCGGCAAGCCGGTGGTCATGCGTGAACTCTTTCCGCAAGATCTCAAGCTCGACGTCGAGCAGTTCAGCCGCGCAGAGGCGATCCGAGCGGCACATTACCTCGCCTTCGTGGTGGGCAAGGCGCATGGACGTCAGATGGAGGATGCAACCCGACGCGATTGGCGCCGAACGGTCTCCGAAAGTCGATCCGGTGCGGACGCGCCCTCTTGGCTTTGGTCGAGCGTGGTTGAGTTGGCGGGGCGGCATGAGGTGGGGTACCTCGACCATTGCCGGCGCTTCGCGGAGATCCAGGCGGCATAGGGGGTTGAGGGCCGGGCGGCGCCGGGGCGCCCCGAAGCCGCGCCCTCACGCCTCCGAGGCGCGGCGGCGGCGGACGAGGAGAACGGCCAGCAAAGCGAGCAGGATCACGCTCGCCGAGACCGCCGTCGTCAGGGTGCCGAGCGCGTAGATCTCCGGCGTGGTCACGGTGGTGGTGAGCCCCTGCAATTCGAGCGGCAGGGTGTTGCGGCTCCCGACCGCCTGGCTGGTGCGGGCGAGCTCGTCGAAGGACAGGGTGAAGCCGAACAGGGCGACGCCGACCAGGGAGGGCGCCAGGATCGGCACGACGACGTGGCGCAGGGTCTGGGCGCCGCTGGCGCCGAGATCGCGGGCGGCCTCCTCGTAGGCCGGATCGAACCGGTTGAAGACCGCGAACATGATGAGCAGCCCGAAGGGCAGCGTCCAGGTCAGATGTGCCCCCAGGGCGGAGGTCCACAGGCCCATCAGGGTGCCGTGATCCTGCAGGAAGCCCCAGCCGGTGGCGGCCGCCAGCACCTTGAGGCCGTCGTCGATCAGGCGGAATTCCAGCCCGATCCCGAGGGAGATCACGATCGAGGGCACGATCAGGCTGGCGATGGCCAGCACGAACAGCCCCCGCGCCCCGGCAAAGCCCTTGCGGAAGGCGAGCCCGGCGAAGAAGGCGATCACCACGGTGAGCAGCATCACCGCAAGCCCGAGGCGCAGGGAGCGCCCGAAGGCCGCCCAGATGTCGACCACGCCCCCGCCCGCCCAGAGGCGGGCGAACCAGTGGGTCGAGACGCCGTTCATCGGGAAGGTCAGGCCCCCCTGCGGCCCCTGGAAGCTCAGCACCAGGATCGCCAGGGTCGGCCCGTAGAGGAACAGCACGAACAGCGCGAAGAAGGCGGCGAGCAGGTAGAAGCTCCAGGGCCGGGGACGGTCGCTCACGGCAGGGCCCTCACAATTCGCGCCGCAGGTCGATCATCCGGGTCAGGCCGAAGATCATCAGCATCACCGCCGCCAGCAGCACGATCGCGTTCGCCGCGGCCGCCGGGAATTGCAGGTAGGACATCTGCACCTGGATGACCTTGCCGACGGAGGCGATCTGCTGGCCGCCCATGACGCCGACGGTGACGAAATCGCCCATCACCAGGGTCAGCACGAAGATGACCCCGATGGCGATGCCCGGCTTGGCGAGGGGGATCACCACGTGCCGCAGGATCTGCCAGCCCGAGGCGCCGGCATCGTGGGCGGCCTCGATCAGCGAGCGGTCGATGCGGGCCATGCTGTTGAAGATCGGCACGACCATGAACACCGTGTAGAGGTGCACGAAGGCGAGCACGACGGAGAAGTCGGAATAGAGCAGCCCCTCGATCGGCGCTCCGATCAGCCCCAGGGCGCCCAGGGTCTCGTTGACGAGCCCGTTGCGGCCGAGCAGCGGGATCCAGGAGATCATCCGGATCACGTTGGAGGTCCAGAACGGGATCGTGCAGAGGAGGAACAGGGCCGTCTGCACCGCCCGCGAGCGCACGTGGAAGGCCAGGAAATACGCGACGGTGAAGCCGATCAGCAGCGTGAAGGCCAGGGTCAGGGCGCAGAACTTCAGGGTCGAGAGATAGGTCCGCACCGTGGTGCAGAGATCGGCCGAGAGGCAGCCCTCGAACAGGTCCGCGTAGTTCTGCAGGGTGAAGGCCGGGATGATCTCGTATTCGTTGTACTCCCAGAAGCTGACCATCAGGATCAGCAGCAGGGGCACGGCCAGGAAGGCCAGGAGCACGAGGGCGAGGGGCGACGCCTGGAGCGCGGCGAGCCGACGCCCCCGCCCGGCCCTGGTCGGCCGGGCGGAGGTGGCGGGTTCGGCCGCCGCCGGAACGGGCAGCGCCGGCGCGGAGATGGCCTCGGCCCCGCTCACGCCGCGATGAACTCGTTCCACTTGCGGACCATGTAGGTGTTCTCGTCCATCACCGCGTTCCAGCAGGCGACCGCGCCCATGCGCTGCTCGAAGGAGCCGCCGTCGCGCACCGCGCCCGCCTTCTCGAGGACGGAGCCGTCCGGCCCCTTGATGTCCTTCTCGGCGGGCTTGCCCTCCATCCAGTAGGCCCATTCGTAGGGCTCCATCTGGGTCTTGGCCGTGTCCAGCACGGCGGAATAGTAGCCCTGGCGGTTGAGATGGGCCCCGGCCCAGCCGGACAGGAACCAGTTCACGAAGTCGTAGGCGGCATCGAGCTTCCGGCCGGTCAGGGTCTTGGGCAGGCCGAAGCCCGTCGCCCAGGCGCGGTAGCCCTCCTTCATCGGCTGGTAGATGCAGGGCACGCCCTGGCTGCGCACCTTGGTGACGGCGGGCGACCACATCGACTGGATGACGGTCTCGCCCGAGGCCATCAGGTTCACGGATTCGTTGAAGTCCTGCCAGAAGGCGCGGAACTGGCCGGCGCGCTTGGCCTCGATCAGCACCTTGATGGTGCGGTCGATCTCGGCCTTCGTCATGTTGCCCTTGTCGGGATAGGTGTATTCGCCCGCCGCCTCGATCGCCATGGCGGCGTCCATGATGCCGATGGAGGGGATGTTCAGGATCGAGGCCTTGCCCTTGAATTCCGGGTTGAACAGCTCCTTCCAGCTCTCGATCGGCCGCTTGATCAGGTCCGGGCGGATGCCGAGGGTGTCGGCGTTGTAGGTGACCGGGATCAGCGTGATCCATTCCGTGGGCGCGCCGGCGAAGGTCTTGGCCGTCTGCCCCTCGAGATAGAACACCTTCTTGGGCGCGGTGCCCTGCTCGCCGATCTTCCGGCCCTCGATCTCGCCCTTGGTGAAGACGGAGGTGATCTTGTCGGCGTTCTTGATGCGCCGGGCATCCATGCCGACGATGTTGCCCGAGGGAATGATCTTCTTCAGGCTGAAGAACTCGGTGTCGAGGATGTCGAACGAGTTCGGCTGGGTCACGGCCCGCTTGGTCACCTCGTCGGTGACGACGGGGATGTATTCCAGCGTGATCCCGAGATCCTCCTTCACCTTGCGGGCGATATCGGCGGACTGGTTCACGGCGGTGCCGAGATAGCGCAGGGTCACCGGCTCGGAGGCGATGACCGCCGGAAAGCCGGTGATCGGCCCGGCGCCCAGGGCGAGGCCGGCGGCACCGGCGCCCTGCAGGAGTCCCCGGCGGGTCGGCTTGAAGTCTCGCGTCACGATGTCTGTCCCTTTCTGGGTGAGGGATGGTCAGGCGTTGAGGCGGTGGGCCGCTTGCGCGTCCCAGCCGACGGCGACGACGTCGCCGAGGCTCAGGGGATGCGCGGCGAAATCGCCGTCGCTCAGCACGGCGGTCAGGGCGGATCCCGTCTCGGAGGCGGCGCCGAGCCCCTCGGCTTCGAGGCCGACATGGACGCTCGCGCCCTGGTACTCGACGGCGACGACCCGGGCCGGGCGGCCGGCGGGGCCGGCCGCGGGGCCGAGGCGCATCCGGTCCGAGCGGACCGCCACCGGCCCCTCGGGCAGGGCGATCACGTTGTGGCCGCCGATGAAGCGGGCCACGAAGGCGGTCGCCGGCCGCTCGAACACCGTGCGCGGGTCCGCCGCCTGCTCGATGCGGCCGGCATTCATCACCACCACGAGGTCGGACAGCGCCATGGCCTCCTCCTGGCTGTGGGTGACGTGGATGAAGGTGAGGCCGAGCTCGGCCTGGATCCGCTTCAGCTCGACCCGCATCCGCACCCGCAGGAAGGGATCGAGGGCCGAGAGCGGCTCGTCGAGGAGCAGCACCTTCGGGTCGCTGACCAGGGCGCGGGCCAGGGCGACGCGCTGGCGCTGGCCGCCGGAGAGCTGCGCGGGCAGGCGGTCGGCGAGATGGGCCATCTGCACGAGGTCGAGCATGGCGGCGGCCTTCGCGTGCCGGGCGGCCTTCGAAACGCCGCGCATGCGCAAGGAGAAGGCGACGTTGTCCCGGCAGGTGAGGTGCGGGAACAGGGCGTAGCTCTGGAACATCATCGCGGTGCCGCGCTCGGCGGGCGGCGCATCGCCGACCGCGTGCGGGCCGATCACCACGTCGCCGCTCGTCGCGGCCTCGTGGCCGCCGATCATGCGCAGGGTCGTGGTCTTGCCGCAGCCGGAGGGGCCGAGCAGGCAGCAATAGGCGCCGGAGGGGATCTTCAGGTCGATCCCGTCGACGGCGACCTGGCCGCCATAGCGCTTGGTCAGTCGGATCAGCTCGACATCCATGCGTGTCTCCCGGCCGGCATGCCCGCAACGGCTGCCGCAAGAGGTGGGCCAGACGCCCTGCCTCGGTCGACGCATCGTCGGGGAATGGCCCTTCAGGCCGCCGCCACCCGGGCGATGATCGCGACCGGGCCGCCGCCATCCGGCCCCTGGTGCTCGGCGCCGCCGGAGACGAAGAGCTCCGTCCGCCCGAGGGCGGCGGCGGCCACGCCGCCCACCAGCGCCCGGGCATGCCGGGTGGCGTTGATGTCGCTGTCGTCGTTCATGATGTGGCGGCTGCCGCGGATCAGGCCGTCATGGCTCGGCTCGGCCTTGGCCAGCAGGGCGAGCACCCGCGCCCCCGCCTCGGGGGAGAGCTGGCCGGCGGCCTCGAAGCCGAGATCGGCCAGCGCCCCCTGGATCGCGGGCAGGTCGATCCCGTCCCGCATCACCCGGTGGGCGATGCGCAGGGGGCCGCCCCAGCCGGGGGCGTTGCCCAGGACGATGACCTCGTTGCGCATCAGCTCGATGCCCGCCGAGGCGCTGGCGCGGCCGGACCAGAGGTCGCGCCGCTGCCCGATCGCCGCATCGTCGAGGGCGGCCTCCGGGATCTCGCCGAGGGCGAGGCCGATGCCCAGGGCCGAGGCGCCCCGCGACAGGCCCATGGAGGCGTAGGTGTCGTGGGTCGCCACCGTGTGGCCGCGGCCGGCCGCCTCGTGGATGCGGGCGCTGGTGAGGAGTGGGCATTTGACCTGGACGAAATGCACGTCGTCCGGATCGGTGATGCCGGCCGCCGCCATGGCCTCGGCCACCGCCGCCGCGGTGGCGCGGACCTGCGCCATCCGGCCGATCTCCTCGGGGGCGAAATCCGGCGTGAAGGCCGTGCCGACGGCGAGCGCCGACCCCTCCGCCTGCGGCCCGTCCCGGCGGGCGACCACGAGGAGATGCGGGCTGAGGCCACCCTCCGTGCCGCCGGACATGACCAGGGCGATGCGGGCGCCGACCGCCTCCGGCGTCACGCCCAGGCAGCCGGCCAGCGCCGCCTCGATCGCCATCACCGCGAGTGGCCGGGTGAAATCGTTGACGCAGCCATTGCCCTCGGTCTTGCCGAAGATGCCGACGATCTCCTGCGCGGCGACGGCGCCGGAGCGGATCAGATCGAGCAGACCGGCGGTATCCGCCGGGTGGCGGGTCGGCACACGGAAGACGAGGCACTCGGGCATCGGGCACGCGGAACGCTGGCGGGGCGGGACGACCACCCGACGCTAGCGCGCCCACCGGAGCCGAACGAGCACAGGTTTTCGGCCACGCCGCCCCCTTTCAGGCAGCGGTTGCAAAATGGGCAGCCCGGCGGTCACGCCGCGGACAGGGGCCCGCCGCGGCGCGAGGCGCCCCCCGCGCCTATTCGCAGACCTCGACGCGGCGATAGGTGAATTCCAGGTCGTTCAACCACTCCTTGCGGCGCTCGTAGTGGCAGACGGGGCCGGGCGGGCGCGGGCGCACATAGACCGGCGGCGCCTCCTCCTCCACGTAGACCGGCCGCGGGCGGTAGGGCGCCGGGGGCGGCGGCGGGCTGTTCAGCATGGCGCCGAGGGCCAGGCCGCCGACGACGCCCGCGGCGGCGCCGCCGAGCAGGGCGCCGTTGCGGCCGTCGCGGGCGGAGGCCGGGGCGGCGACGAGGGCGGCGCCGACAAGCGCCGCGCAGAGCCCGATCCGGGCTTGGCCGAGGAGGGAGGCAGGCACGATCGCGTACTCCGGATGAATCCGCGGAAGCTAAGACGCGACAGGCTTAACAATCCCCCAACGCGCCCGCGACGCGCGCGGCCGCCGGGGGCGATCGCGGCCCTAGCGGCGGCGCAGGCGCACCCCGAACAGGGCGAGGCAGGCCAGGAGCGCGCCGGCATAGGCGAGGGCGCCCGCGAGGCCGAGGAGCCCGAGCACCGCGATCTCCCGGACATGCGGCAGGGGCGGCACCAGCCGTTCCGCGAAAGGCTGGCCGGCGAGGGCGACCAGGGCGAGCAGCCCGCAGGCCACGACCACCCCGGCGACGGTGACGAGGAGCGGCCGGCTCGGGGCCGTCCAGCCCCGGCGCAGGGCCAGGAGGTAGAGCAGCGCGAGGTTGATCCACTGGCCGATGGCGGTGGCCAGGGCGAGGCCGGTGACGCCGTAGGGGCCGGTGAGCCCGATCTTCAGCGCCACGTTGACCGCGATGCCGGTGAGCGAGGCGACGAGGGGCGTCACCGTGTCCTGGCGGGCGTAGAAGCTCGCCACCGCCGAGCGCACCAGCACCACCGCGGGCAGGGCGAGGCCGTAGGCGGCGAGCACGGAGCCCGCTCGCGCAGCATCCTCCGCCGTGAAGGCGCCGCGCTGGAACAGGGCGGCCATGATCAGCCCGGGCAGCGTCAGGAAGGCGACGGCGAAGGGGGCGGAGAGGGCGAGCGAGAAGCCGGCCGCCCGGTTCTGCGCCGCATGGGCGCCGGCCACGTCCCCGGCGGCGATCCGCCGGCTCATCTCCGGCAGCAGCACCGTGCCCGCGGCGATGGCGATGACGCCGAAGGGCAGCTGGTAGAGCCGGTCGGCATAGTAGAGCGCCGAGACCGCGCCCACGGGCAGGAAGCTCGCGATGATGGTGTCGGCGAAGGCGGCGATCTGGAAGCCGGCGGAGCCGATCACCGCCGGCCCGAGCACCTTGAAGAAGCGCCGGATCTCGGGATCGCGCAGGCTCGGCCGGATCAGCCCGGGGCTGAAGCCGCCGCGCCGGGCCGCCCCCCAGACCAGCAGGAATTGCAGCACGCCGGAGACCGACACGCCCCAGGCGGCGGCATAGGCCGCGTTCGGGAACAGGAAGGCGAGGCCGAGGGCGGCCAGCATCGCGAGGTTGAGCAGCACCGGCGCACCGGCGGCGGCGGCGAATTTCCGCTGCGCGTTCAGGATGCCGGAGAACAGCGTCACCAGCGTCATGAACAGCAGGTAGGGGAAGGTGATCCGGGTGAGCGCGACGGCCAGCGCGAAGCGCTCCGGATCCTCGGAGAAACCCGGCGCGAGGGCGCGCACCACCCAGGGCATGGCCGGCAGGGCCAGCGCCAGCAGGGCGATCTGCACGATCAGCATCAGCGCGAGGATGCGGCCGGAGAAGAGCCGCGCCGCCCCGGGCTCGCCCGCCTCGGCGAGCCGGGCATAGGCCGGCACGAAGGCGGTGTTGAAGGCGCCCTCGCCGAAGATCGCCCGGAAATGGTTGGGCAGGCGGAAGGCCACGACGAAGGCGTCGGCGATCGGCCCCGCGCCCATCACCGCCGCGGTCACCACGTCGCGGGCGAAGCCCGTGACCCGGGAGACCAGCGTCCAACCCCCGACGGAGAGGATCGCGCGGATCATCGCGCCGTCCCCGCGCCGCGGAGGGCGACCAAGCGGCGCGGCGCCGGAGCGCGGCCCTGCGGATGGAGGCTCGTCATGCCCCGTCCCTAGCAGAAGCCGCGCGCCGAAGGAGGGCGTCCGCAGGCCCGGCGCGCGGTCCACCCGCTCCCTGTTGCAGGGATGCGTCGGGGCGGCCCGCGCCGGGAACAAGGCCGGAGAGGAGAGGTTCTCCGGCTGTGTCCCGGGCGGCGAGACGCGACCGGACATCGCGGCAGGACGCTCGGATCCCGGGGAAGTCCTCCGGGCACCGGAGACCACGCGCCAATCCAGGAGGAAGCCATGGGCCTGTTCACGCGGGACATCAAGACGCTGGACGATCTCTTCGTCCACACGCTCCAGGACATCTATTACGCCGAAAATCAGATCACCAAGGCTCTGCCGAAGATGATCGACAAGGCGACCAGCCCGGAGCTCAAGAACGGCTTCAAGAAGCATCTTGCCGAGACCGAGAACCAGATCAAGCGCCTGGAGCAGGTCTTCCAGATGCACGGCCATTCGCCGAAGGCGGTGACCTGCCCGGCCATCAACGGCATCATCGAGGAGGCCAACGAGGTCGCCGGCGAGATCGCCGACAAGGACGTCCTTGATGCCGGGCTCGTCGCCTCGGCCCAGGCCGTCGAGCATTACGAGATCACCCGCTACGGCACCCTGATCGCCTGGGCCCGGCGCCTCGGCCGCGACGATTGCGCGGGCGTGCTCCAGCAGAACCTCGACGAGGAGAAGGCCGCCGACCAGACGCTCACCGCGCTGGCCGAACGGCAGGTCAACCAGCACGCCGCCTGAGACGAGCCGATCAACGGGAGCAGAAGGGACCGGGCGATCGAGGTGCGGCCCTGCGGCATCGTCTCGGTACCCGGCCTCGATGGCGGCCCGATCCGGTCAACATGGACCTGATCGTCCAGAAAGACCCGACCTCGACAAGACCGCACGCGCCAAGAAGGACGGTTGCGTGAAGGTGGTGTCCCGTCCCGGCTGACCGGGGACGCCGCCGCAGCCCGGGCCGGCGCGGGCCGCTCAGGCGGCGGCGAAGATCATCCTGGCCTGGCGGTCCGGATCGAAGGGCTTCTCCCAGCGCGGCACCCCCCGATAGGCCCGCGGGATCGCCGCCGTGCCGTAGCCGGTCGCGAAGATGAGGCGCACGCCGCGACGGCGCAGAATGTCGGCGACGGGATAGATCTCCTGCCCGTGCAGATTGATGTCGAGGATCGCCGCATCGACGGCTTCGGTGCGGGCGAGGAGAAGGGCCTCGGGGACCTCGGCCACCGGTCCGACCACATCGATCGCCAGGGCCCTGAGGGCGCGGACGAGATCCCGGGCGATGAAATATTCGTCTTCCGCAACGAGTACGCGGTGCGGTTTCCGGACCTCAAGCATCGCCGATGATGTTCCATGATCAAGGGGCATCGCCTGAAAGCAGATTGATGAGCGTAGACAGGGCGAACAACAACATGGGTAAGTTCGCGAATTTTACCTTGGGTTAGGGTGCCGAACGTGGTCGGAGAGGCGCCGTGACCAATCCTTTTATCCGCAAGCTGGAGAATTTCTGCGCGCTGAACGATGAGGAACGTTACCTCATCGAGGTTCTCTGCCGCCATGTCCGGCGCGTGGAGGCCCGCACCGACATCGTCCAGCAGGGCGACGAGCCCCGTTGCGTCAACCTCGTCCTGGCCGGCTGGGCCTGCCGCTACAAGCAGTTCGCGGATGGGCGACGGCAGATCATCTCCCTGTTCGTGCCGGGCGACCTCTGCGACCCGCACATCTTCGTGATGCGCTCGATGGACCATTCGCTGGCGACGATCACCCCGATCTCCATCGTGCGCCTGTCCGAGGAAGCGATCGACACGATCACGCGGAGCCCACGGCTCCAGGCGGCCCTGTGGTGGGACAGCCTCGTCACCAGCGCGATCCACCGGGAAGGCATCGTCAGCCTCGGCCAGCGCTCGGCAGCGGAGCGGCTGGCGCATTTCTTCTGCGAGCTGTCCCTGCGCCTGCAAGCGGTCGGGCTCGGGACGGAAGCCGGATACGAGCTGCCGCTGACGCAGCAGGACATCGCGGAGATGCTCGGCATCACGAATGTCCACGTCAACCGGACCTTGCGGGACATGCGCGATTCCGGGCTTGTCACCCTCCGGGGCCGGCAATTGACCATTCACGATTTCACAGCCTTGAAAAGGCTGGCCATCTTCGATCCTTCCTACCTTCACCAGGGTCGCGAAAGCGTGCAACTGGACTCGAACGTGTTGATGCGCGCGAATTGAGCTTCGGCAGCGGCGAGGGCGTGGCGGCATGACAGAGCGGTTCCAGCGCTCGCGCTTGGTCGAGCTTGAGGCGGAGAACGCAACGCTGCGCGGCCGGCTCGCCGCGGTGGAGGCGGATCTCGCCGCCTCGGAGGGGGAGGCGGTGTCGGTCGCCGAGTCGGAACGGGCGTTCCGCAACACGCTGGCGGTGATCCGCGCCATCATCCGGCACTCCCTCGTCACGAGCCGCTCAGCGGACGACTTCGCGACGCATCTCATCGGCCGGGTCGATGCCGTGGCCCGCGTCCATCAGCTGGCCTCCAATGCCGGCAGCGACCAGCACGACCTCCACAGCCTGATCGCCGACGAGCTGCTCGTGCATCTGGTGCGCGAGGGCGAGCGGCTGCATCTCTCGGGGCCGCGTATCCTGCTCCAGCCGAAATCTGCGGAGCTTCTGGCGCTCGCGATCCACGAACTGGCGGCGAATGCCGTCGAGCACGGCGCCTTGGGATCGCCCGAAGGCGAGGCGCGGGTGACCTGGTCCGTCTCGCCCCCCGACGGGCAGGGCGTGCCCACGCTCGCGATCCAATGGCGGGAGCGGGGGCCGGGCGGCCTGCCGCGGCCGTGCCATCACGGCTTCGGCACGGAGGTCCTGAAGCAGACGCTGGCCTATGCCCTGCAGGCGCGTGCCCAGCTCGAATGGGAGGAGACCGGCCTGAGCTGCCTGATCCAGATCCCCCTGACGAGCCGCATCGGGCGGCTCACCCCCTGAGGGAGAGCCCGCCGGTGCCCGCTCACAGGAACGGCCGGCCGCCCGTGACCGGAACGGTGGCGCCGGTGACGTAGCTCGCCTCGTCGGAGGCGAGCATGACATAGACCGGGGCGAGTTCCCGCGGCTGGCCGGGCCGCCCCATCGGCGTGTTGCCGCCGAAGCTCTTCACCTTCTCCGGGGGCATGGTCGCGGGGATCAGCGGCGTCCAGATCGGCCCCGGCGCGACGGCGTTCACGCGGATGCCCTTGTCCGCCAGGATCTGGGCGAGCCCGGCGGTGTAGGTGTGGATCGCCCCCTTCGTGGTCGCGTAGGCCAGGAGCTGCGGGCTCGGCTGATCGGCGTTGATCGAGGTGGTGTTGATGATCGCGCTCCCCGCCCGCAGATGCAGGAGCGCCGCTTTCGTCAGGTAGAACATCGCGTGGATGTTGGTCGCGAAGGTGACCTCCCACTCCTCGTCGCTGATCTCCTCCGGGCCGGCGAAGGTCGCCTGATGGGCCGCGTTGTTGACGAGGATGTCGAGGCGCCCGAACGCCTCGACCGCCTGGGTGACGACGGCGCGGCAATGCTTGGGATCCTTGAGGTCGCCCGGTGCCAGCACGGCCTTGCGCCCGGCCTTCTCGACCCAGTCGGCGGTGTCCTGGGCGTCCCCGTGCTCGTCGAGATAGGAAATCAGCACGTCGGCGCCCTCCCGGGCGAAGGCGATGGCGACCGCCCGCCCGATGCCGCTGTCGCCGCCGGTGATGACCGCCGCCTTGCCCGCGAGCCGGCCGGAGCCGCGATAGCTCTCCTCCCCGTGGTCCGGTCTCGGCTGCATGGCCGCGGTGGAGCCCGGCATGGGCTGCTGCTGCTCGCGGAAGGGCGGCTTCGGATCGTCCCGCATCGCGGTCTCCTGCTCGGCCGCGCCGCGCGGCTCGATGCCCGGGAAACCTGCGAGCCGGGGGAAGGTCACCGCGCCACGCCGCGAAACGCCCGGCCCGGGCCTCCAGCCGGGAGGGCTTTGCATCGAGGCGCAGGTGATTGAGCAATCGTAGAACGATTCCATCCGAGAGACGAAGAAAAGCAGCGCCCCGGCCTTCAGGGGCAGCCCCGAGCATTCCGAAGGTCATGCCTCATCGTCTCGATCACGGCATTATGAGGAGCTTCTTTGAATACGGCGTGACCTGCTATCATTCCTGTCGGGTTTTGATACATTCCGATCGAAGCGTGCTGTGCGATGCGATCAACCATCGCTGATCGTAGCAGCTCTAGGTCATGAGCCGGCACGTCACTTCAACACTTCGTAGGGGCTTCTCGGATAGGACGGGAGCGCCTCATATCCGAGGCCGACTATCCAGGCTCGTTCGCCATGCGCCTTATCCGAAGCGTCGGGCCACAGCTCGAAAGGCTGATCCGGCGCGACCAGCTCGAAGCCGTGCGCATGAGCGTGCAGCATGCGATCCCGGTCAACATGCTGCTCGGACTGACGGGCGCCCTGGTGGCGCTGCATGCCAGCCATGGCCTGGCGGGGGGCCTCTGGTTCGGGGCCTCCACCCTGGTCAATCTCGTCCGGATCGGGCTCTGCCGCGCCCCGAATCCCGGCCTGGGCCTCACCCCGGAGACCCCGGCGGAGCAGGCGGACGAAGCCGCCCAGGCCATCGACCGGCATCTGCGGCTCGCCTGCCTCGCGGCGCTCGCCTCCGGGCTGGTCTGGGCCTGCGTGCCGGTCCTGTGCGAAGCCTATACCTCCGCCCAGACGCTGTTCTACCTCACCGTGGTGTGCGGCATCACCGCGGGCGCCGTGACCCACGGCATCGCCTATGCCCGGATCCCGATCAGCTTCATCACGCCGCCGCTCCTCTCCGTGGCGGCCTGCCTGTTCTATGCCGGCGGCTTCGACCGGGACTGCTTGGCCGCGACGGTCCTCCTCTACCTCGTCGCCCTGATCCGCAGCACCCTCGCGACCGAGCAGGGATTTCGCGAGACGAGCCGCCTCAAGAACGAGGCGACCACGCTGGCGGACGCCCATGCGGCGGCCCATACCAAGGCGAGCGCCCTCGCCGAGGAGATGCGCGGCCGGGCCACGCACGACGCCCTGACCGGCCTGCTCAACCGGGCCGGCCTCACCCAGAAGGCCGAGGAGTTGCTCGCCGCGCGCGCCAAGCTCTGCCTGATGCTGCTCGACCTCGACGGCTTCAAGTCGGTCAACGACGTCTACGGCCACACGACGGGGGACCGCGTCCTCGTCGAGGTGGCGCGGCGCCTGGGGGCGAGCCTGCCGCCGGCCTGCCACCTGGCCCGCCTGGGGGGCGACGAATTCGCCGTCGTGTTCGACCGCGCTCCTGTGCCGGAGGCGCCGGAGGCGCTGGCGGCGCGCCTGATCGGGACCATCGCCCACCCCTTCGAGGGCTTCGACGCGGGCCGGCTCGGCATGTGCGTGGGCATCTGCGACGCCCCGGCGCAGGAGAGCCTGACGCATCTGCTGAGCTGCGCCGACGAGGCGCTCTACGCGGCCAAGCATGCCGGCCGCAACCATGTCCGCCTGTTCGACGAGGGGCTGAGCACGCGCCTCGAGATCCGGCGCGACTGCGAGCGCGACCTCTCCCACGCCCTGGCCGAGGGCGACATCGAGGTCTGGTTCCAGCCGATCCTCGGCCAGGGCGGCCGGGTGGTGACGAGCCTGGAGGCGCTGGTGCGCTGGCGCCACCCCAGCCATGGCTGGATCCCGCCGAACGAACTGGTCGCGACCGCGGCGATGGCCGGCCTGACCGAATCCCTGCTCCGCTTCATCCTGGAGGCGGTCTGCCGCATGCTGGCCACGCTGCGGGCCCAGGGCCTGGAACGGCTCTCCGTCGCCCTGAACGTCTCGCCGCGGGAGATGGCGCAGGTGGCCGTCGACGAGATCGTCCTGGAGCGGCTTCGCATCCTCCAGCTGCCGGCGGATAGGCTGGAGATCGAGATCACCGAGGAGACCGCCCTCGACATCGAGGCCGTCCACGACAAGCCGCTCGCCCTGTCCCGGGCCGGCATCAAGGTGGCGCTCGACGATTTCGGGATCGGCTATTCCTCGCTCGCCTCCCTGCGCCAGCTGCGCGCGAACCGGCTCAAGATCGACCGGAGCCTCGTGACCGGCCTGTCGACCGACGAGGACAAGCGGGGGCTCGTCCAGGCGGTGCTGGGCCTCGGCCGGGCCCTCGGGCTGGAGGTGGTCGCCGAGGGGGTCGAGACCGCCGACGACCTGGTCACGCTCCAGGCCCTCGGCTGCCTGTTCATGCAGGGCTATCACCTCGTCCGCCCGGCGCCCGCGGGCGAGATCCTCGCCTATCTGAGCGCGGGCAGCCCGCGGACCTCCCGCGCCTCGTGCCAGTGACGCGTCAGGGCGTGGGCAGCGGCGGCGCGATCTCCGGCGGCGTCTCGCGCACGCAGCGCAGCTCGTACCAGAGGGCGTTGAGCACGCCCACGGCGGCGGCGAGGCCGAGGCCGAGGACCCAAGCGAAGTACCACATCGTCATCTCCTCAAAGCTTGGGGGGAGGGAGCCCCGTCGGGCGGGGCTCCGGGAAGGCCTCAATAGGCGGGGGAGCCGGGGGCGGTGACGTCCTGGGCGGTGATGCGGCCCCGCAGCACCCGGTAGACCCAGGCGGTGTAGGCCAGCACCAGCGGCAGGAAGATCACCGTCGCCACCAGCATGTTGCGCAGGGTGGCCCGGCTGGAGGAGGCGTCGAACACGGTGAGCGCGTGGCCCGGATGCGTGCTCGAGGGCAGGATGATCGGGAACATCGACAGGCCCACCGTCGCGATGATGCCGGCGAGGCCGAGGCTCGAGGCGAGCAGCGTCGCGCCTTCCCGGCGGGCCCGGAAGCCCGCGGCGGCGAGCAGCGGCCCGGCGATGCCGAGGAGCGGCACCAGGAGCAGCGCCGGGCGGGCCCGGAAATTCGCGAGCCAGGCGCCGGAGGCGGCGACCACCTCCTTGGCCAGCGGGTTCGAGGGGCCGTCCCCGGCGAGCGGGCTCACGACCTGATAGCCGCCGAAGGCGCCCGCCGCGACCAGGATGCCCCCCAGGGCGAACAGGCCCGCGGTGGCGAGCGCGCTCTTGGCGCCGATGGCGTTGGCGCGCGCGGCGACGGGGCCTTCCGCCTTGACGGCGAGCCAGGCGGCACCGTGCATGACGAGCATCGCCACCGAGACGAGGCCGCAGAACAGGGCGAGCGGATTGAGGAGGCCGAACAGCGTGCCCTCGTAGATCGGGCGCAGATCCCCCGTGAAGTGGAAGGGCACGCCCTGGAGGACGTTGCCGACCGCGACGCCGAAGATCAGGCTCGGCACGGCACCGCCGACGAAGAGCGCCGCGTCCCAGCGCGCCCGCCAGGCCGCCCCCTCGCGCTTGGAGCGGTACTTGAACGCCACCGGCCGCAGGATCAGGGCGAACAGAACCAGGAACATGGCGAGGTAGAAGCCGGAGAAGCTGAGGGCGTAGAGCGCCGGCCAGGCGGCGAAGATCGCGCCGCCGCCCAGCACCAGCCAGACCTGGTTGCCTTCCCAGGTCGCCGCGATCGTGTTGATCGCGATCCGCCGCTCGACATCGGTGCGGGCGACGAAGGGCAGGAGGGCACCGACGCCGAGATCGAAGCCGTCCGTGAGCGCGAAGCCGATCAGCAGCACGCCGAGGAGCACCCACCAGATCAGGCGGAGCGTCTCGTAATCCGAAAGCAAGGTGAGCATCGAGGGAGATCCTTGGCTGCGGCGGCCCTCAGCGAGCGGGGCCGCCGGACGGAGGGGGTGGCGGAGGCGTTCACGCGGCCGGGACGAGGCGTGGGCCGCCGTGGCCGGCGCCCTGGTCGGTGCCGAGGCCGGGGACGAGGGCGGCCGGATCCTCGACGAGGGTGACGGGCCCCTTGGCGATGGCCCGCAGCATCAGCTGCACCTCGATCACCGCCAGCACGCCGTAGACGAGGGTGAAGCCGGCGAGGGTGAGGAGCAGGGAGGTCACGCCGAGTTCGGAGGTGGCGAGGGCCGTCGGCAGCACGCCCTCGATGATCCAGGGCTGGCGGCCGAATTCGGCGACGAACCAGCCGAACTCGATGGCGATCCAGGGGAGCGGCAGGGCCAGCAGCGCGGCCCGGAACAGCCAGCGGGGCGCCTCGACCTCCCGCGCCGTGTACCAGAGCGCGGCGCCGAACAGGGCGATCAGCAGGAAGCCGCAGGCCACCATCGCCCGGAAGGTGAAGAAGATCGAGGGCACGTGCGGCACCGTCGACCAGGCCGCCCGGTCGATCTCCGCATCGCTCGCCATGAGCGGGTCGCCGACGATCGGCTTCAGGAGCTGCGCGTAGCCGAGATCGGCCTGCGTCCGGGCGAAGGTGGCGCGGGCCTCCTCGTCCTTGCGGTTCGCCTTGATCCGCTCCAGCGCCGCGTAGGCCACCAGCCCGTTGCGGATGCGCGCCTTGGCGTGGGCGACCAGCTCCGTGATGCCGGGGATCTCCTTGTCGAAGGAGCGCGTGCCGATGAGCCCCATCGCCCACGGGATGTGGAGGGCGTGGCGGGTGGTGCGGGTCTCGAGGTCGGGGATGCCGAACGCCGTGAAGGCGGCGGGGGCCTCCTCGGTGTGCCACATCGCCTCCATGGCGGCGAGCTTCATCTTCTGGTGGTCGGTGACGGCGTAGCCGCTCTCGTCGCCGAGCACGACGACGCTGAGCGCCGAGGCGAGGCCGAAGGCCGCCGCGATGGCGAAGGAGCGCTTGGCCAGTTCCAGGTGCCGCCGGCGCAGGATGTAGAAGGCCGAGACGCCGAGCACGAAGACGGCGCCGCAGACATAGCCGGCCGAGACCGTGTGGACGAACTTCGCCTGGGCGACGGGATTGAAGATCACCGCGGCGAAATCCGTCACCTCCATGCGCATCGTGTCGGGGTTGAAGACGGCGCCCACCGGGTTCTGCATCCAGCCATTGGCGATCAGGATCCAGAGCGCGGAGAAGTTGGTGCCCAGCGCCATCAGCCAGGTGACGACGCAGTGGGCGAGCGGCTTCAGCCTGTCCCAGCCGAAGAAGAACAGCCCGACGAAGGTCGCCTCCAGGAAGAAGGCCATCAGGCCCTCGATGGCGAGCGGGGCCCCGAACACGTCGCCGACGTAGTGGGAGTAGTAGGCCCAGTTCATGCCGAACTGGAATTCCATCGTCAGGCCGGTGGCGACGCCCAGCGCGAAGTTGATCCCGAACAGGAGACCCCAGAACTTCGTCATGTCGCGCCAGACCTTGCGGCGCGTCATGACGTAGACGGTCTCCATCATGGCGACGAGGATCGAGAGCCCCAATGTCAGGGGCACGAACAGGAAGTGGTACATCGCCGTCAGCGCGAATTGCAGGCGCGACAGATCGACGAGCAGCGGGTCAGTCATCGAGGGCCTCCTGGAGCGCTCCGCACCACGGCGGCTGCCGGTCCGGCGAGAGAGCGCGTCAAAGCAAAGGCTGAGAGGCGCCCCCGGCCGGGCAGGCCGGGTACGACGCTCTCGTCCCGGCTCGTGTTTCGTCCCGCCGGCCCCGGGGGGCCTTGACGCAAATCAAGGCTCGTCCGGCCCCGCACCCGCACAAAGGGGCATGATCCGCCGCAGAACGAAGCCCGGCTCCGCCAAGTCCGCCCCCGCGCCGGAAGCCCTGGCCGTCGCCCGCGGCGCGGCCGGGCCCGGCCTGCGGCCCCTCCTCGCGCTCCAGGTGCTGCGCCACGCGGCGGGCCTCGCCGGCGCCGTGGCGCTCGCCCAGCTGGCGGGCCCGCTCATCGAGGAGGGCCGCCTCGATCCCCTGGCCCTCGGCCTCGCCGCGGCCTCGGCGCTGGCCGTCGCCGGGCTCGGCGGCCTGGTCGAGACGCGGAGCGCCGCCCTGGAGGCGAAGGTGGCGACAGACCTGCTGGAGGCGGCCGAGGCGCGGCTCGCCGCCATGCCGGCCCGCGCCGCCGCCGAGTTGCCGCAGGGGGCGGTGATCTGCGGGCTGCAGCGCCATCCGGGGGCGCTCGCCCGGCTCGTCGTCGGCCATGCCGCGGCGCGGCGGATGATGGCGCTCGGGCCGTTCCTGACCGCCGGCGCGGTCGCCCTGGTCTCCTGGCAGGCGGCGCTCGCCCTGCTGCTCGCCACCCCGGCGATGATCCTGTTCTTCGCCCTGGTCGGCGGCCTGATCCGCGACCGGGCCGCCGCGCAGGAGGCGGCGCTCGGGTGCCTCGCCACCCAGTTCGCGGACCGGGTGCGGACGCTGCCGACCATCCTCGCCGGGCACGGGCTCGCCCGGGAGCGCGAGAAGCTCGACCGCCGGCTCGCGGCCTATGCCGAGGGCACCATGGGCGTGCTGTCGGTCGCCTTCCTCAATGCGGGGGTGCTCGACTTCTTCTCCTCCCTCGCCATCGCGATCCTGGCGGTGTTCCTCGGGCTCGGCCATCTCGGCCTCGTCGCGCTGCCGGGCTTCGCGCAGCTCGCGCTCTGGCAGAGCCTGCTGATCCTGCTGCTCGCCCCGGACTATTTCGCGCCGTTCCGCCGCTACGCCGAGCTCTACCACGCCAAGGCGGAGGGAGAGGCGGCGGCGGTCGCGCTCGCCTGGGCGTTTTCGGGCGGGACGGGGGCGAAGGCCGTCCCCGCGCGGGCCATCCCGGCGCAGCCCGGCGCCCGCGGCCTCGTCCTGCCCCATGTCGGCGCCATCCCCGATTTCGACCTGCCGGAGACCGGGCTCGTCGCCATCACCGGGCCGAGCGGCATCGGCAAGTCGACCCTGCTGCGGGTGCTCGCCGGGGTCGAGGCGCCGCTGGCGGGCGGCGTGCGGCTGCCGGACGAGGCCGGGCGCAGCTGGGTCTCCCTCGACGCGCCCATCCCCGCCGGCACCCTGGGCCGGGCGATCACGGAGGGCACGGACGGCGCGACGCCCGAGAGGGTCCAGCAGGCCGCCGCGCTCCTCGGCCTGCTGGACGATCCGCACTGGCCCGGCGGCCTCGAGGCGCCCGTGCGGGCCGGGGCCGAGAACCTGTCCGGCGGCCAGCGCGTGCGGATCGCCCTGGCGCGGCTGCTCGTGCGGCCGGGCATCGGCTTCTGCGACGAGCCGACGGCGAAGCTCGATCCCGTCAACGCCGCCTGGGTGTGCGGCACCCTGCAGGTGGCGGCCCGCCGCCGGCTGATCCTCGTGGCGACGCACGATCCGGCGCTGGTGGCCCTCGCCGACCGGCACATCGCCCTCGGGCTTCCCCCCTCCGAAAGGCAGGCCGCATGATGCGCGCGCGATCGATCGGCCTAGCCCTCCCGCTTCCGCGCGGCGGGGGAAAGGGCGAGGGGATGGGCAACAGAGCGTGGCGCCTCGCCTTCCTCCTCGCCGCCCTGGCGCTCGCGGCGAACCTGCTCCTCGCCGGCACCGCCGTGAGCTTCCTCGCGGGTGTGGCCCTCGCCGGAGCCGGGCCGGCGGCACTCGCGTTCAACTTCCATCACCCGGCCGCCCTGGTGCGGCTCTTCGCGCTGCTGCGCACGGGCGCGCGCTACGGCGAGCGCATGGCCGGCCACCGCGCCGCCCTGGCCGATCAGGTTCGCCGGCGGGCCGGCCTGTTCGCCGCCCTCGCGCGGGCGCCGGAGAGCCGGGGCGCCGGCTGGCAGCTCGGCCGCCCGGAGCGGCTGGCCGACTACATCGACGACGTCGCGGATGTGGACTACGCCCGGCTGCGCGCGAACTTCCCGCTGGCGACGGCCGGCGCGGCGCTGCTCGCCCTGCTGGCCCTGACCGCATTCCTCACGCCCCTCGCGCTGCCCGCCCTCGCCGCCCTGGCGCTCGCCTCCGTGCCGCTCGCCCGGCGCGTGGCGGCGCGCCTCGCCGCCACCGAGACGCGGATGCGGGCCCTGCGCCGCGCCGGGGCGGCGGAGCTCGGGGCTGCGCTCGCCGGCCTCGTCCCCCTGGCGGCGGAGGGCCGGCGCCGCCCGGCGCTGCGGGCCGCCCTCGACTCACTGCGGGAGGCGGAGCAGGCGGCCGCCGCCGGGCGGCGGGCCCTGGCCGGGCTCGAAGCCCTGCCGGCGCTGGCCGGCCCCCTGGCCGCCCTCGCGGTGCTCCTTTCGGCCTGGAGCGCGGGGGCGCGGGGCACGGCGCTCCTGCCCGCCGCCTTCCTGGCCTTCGCCTGGATCGCTCTGGCCGAGCCGATGCTGGGCCTCGCCCGCGCGCTCCTCGGCGCGACCCGGGCCCGGCTCGCCCGCGACAACCTCGCCGCCGCGGCGGGGGGCGGGGAGGAGGCTGACCCGGAGGCGCGCAGCCTGCGTGCCGCGGGGCCCCTCGCCCTGCAGAACCTGCGGCTGCGGGCCCCGGACGGGCGCGATCTCGGCGCCCTGCCGGATCTCGTCGTGACGCCGGGCACGCCCCTGATGCTGGTCGGCGCCAGCGGCTGCGGCAAGACCTCCCTGCTCAAGACCCTCGCGGGCTGGGGCGAGGACCGGCCCGGCGAGGTGATCCGCCTCGACGGCCTCGGCGTCCCGGCGGCGGAGCGGCAGGCCTGCACCCATCTCGGCCTGCACGACGCCGCCATCCTCGCCGACACCGTGCGCGAGAACCTGTTCGCCCCCGGCGCCTCCGACCGGGAGATCTGGGCCGCGCTGGCGCGGGTCGAGCTCGACGACCGCATCCGCGCCGCCGGCGGCCTCGAGGCCTGGATCACGGAGGGCGTCCTGTCGCTCGGGGAGGCGCAACGCCTCGCCCTGGCCCGCGCCGCCCTGAGCCCCGCCCCGGTGATCCTCCTCGACGAGCCGGCCGAGCATCTCGGCGCGGATCAGGCCGTGCGCATCCTCGGCCGCCTGCTGGCGCAATGGCAGACCCGCGTGGTCGTGCTGACGAGCCACCGCCCGGACCTCGCCATCCCGGCCCGCCGGATGCCGATGGACCGGCTCCGGGCCTGAGCGGCCTTGCGCTGAATCAAGGCGTCGCCGCGGGGCGGGGCGCACCCTGCGGCCCATGAACGACGAGCTTCTCGCCCGCTACGACGGGCTGCGCCTGCCCCGCTACACCAGCTACCCCACCGCCCCGCATTTCACGGAGGCCGTGGACGGCGCCACGCGGATCGCCTGGCTCGCCGCGCTGCCGGAGGAGACGGACCTCTCCCTCTACCTTCACGTCCCCTTCTGCGCGGCGCTGTGCCTCTATTGCGGCTGCCACACCACCGTGGTGCGCCGCTACGACCCCGTGGCCGCCTATGCCGATCTCCTCGTGCGGGAGATCGCGATGACCGCGGCGGCGGGCGCGCCGCGCGGCCCGGTCACCCACCTGCACTGGGGGGGCGGCACCCCGACCCTGCTGAGCGGCGACGACCTGCGGCGCGTCATGCGGGCGATCGGCCGCCATTTCAGGCTGGCCGACGCCGCGGAGATCGCCGTGGAGATCGATCCGCGCAGCCCCGGCGACGTGGACGCGCTCGCGGCGATCGGCGTCAACCGGGCGAGCCTCGGGGTGCAGAGCTTCGATCCGAAGGTCCAGGCCGCGATCGGCCGGGAGCAGTCCTTCGCGCAGACGCGTGCGGCGGCGGAGCGCCTGCGGGCGGCGGCCATCGCCCGCCTCAACCTCGACCTGATGTACGGCCTGCCCCACCAGAGCGCGGAGAGCCTGGCCGAGACCACGACCCGGGCGCTCGCCCTCGATCCCGACCGGGTCTCGCTGTTCGGCTACGCCCATGTCCCGGCGATGAAGCGGCATCAGGCCCTGCTGCCGGCCGAGGCCCTGCCGGACGGGCCGGCCCGGCTCGCGCAGTTCGAGGCCGCCGCGGCCTGCCTGTCCGCGGCCGGCTACGTCCGGGTCGGGCTCGACCATTTCGCCAAGGCCGCCGACCCGCTCGCGGCGGCGCTGGAGGCCGGCGCGCTCCGGCGCAATTTCCAGGGCTACACCACCGATGCGGCCCCGGCCCTGCTCGGCTTCGGGGCCTCCGCGATCTCGGCCCTGCCGCAGGGCTACGCGCAGAACGCCGCCACGGTGCCGGCCTATGCCCGCCTGATCGAGGCCGGACGGGTGCCGACCGTGCGCGGCCTCGCCCTCACCGCGGAGGACCGCCTGCGCCGCGCCGTGATCGAGCGGCTGATGTGCGATTTCGCGGTCGATCTCGACGCTGTCTGCGCGGAGCATGGCGTCGCCACCGACCTGTTCGCAACGGAGCTCGCCCGGCTCGACGCCCTCTGCGGCGACGGGCTGGCGCACCGCGACCGAAAGCGGATCGCCGTGACGGAGGCGGGGCGCCCCCTGGTGCGGGTCGTCGCCGCCGTGTTCGACGCGCGCCTCGCCCGGGCCCCCGCGACGCATGCGCCCGCCCTCTGACGGCGGACCGTCACGATCCTTGCGCTGGATCAAGGTACCCGCACCCCGCGGCGGCGAGGATGCCGCATCGTTCGACAGGCACGGCTGCGGGAGGCAATCATGAGCTACGCCAACATCCTGGTCTCGGTCGATCTCGACGGGGCGACGGCCGACCGGATCCGGCTCGCCGCGGGGCTCGCGCGGCGCTTCGCGGCGACGCTGACCGGCGCCGCCGCCGAGAAGGTGCCGGCCCCGACCCTGGTGCGGGACGTCCAGGACGCGGAACGGCAGGAGCGCGAGAACGAGGACGAGGTGCGGGCGGTGCTGGAACAGGCCCAGGCCCTGTTCGCCCGCTGCGTCGAGGAGGGGACCCGGACCGACTGGCGGCCGGCCTTCGCGGGGCCGATCACGCATCTCGTCGAGCAGGCGCGGGCGGCCGACCTCGTCGTGGTGGGCCGCCGGGGGCCCATGGACGAACCGCCCGGCGCGCTCGGGGTGCCCCCCGGCCCGATCCTGATGGAGGCCGGCCGCCCGGTGCTGGTGGTGCCGCCCTGCATCGAGCATCTCAGGGGCGCGCGCATCGTCGTGGCCTGGAAGGACGGCCTCGAGGCGCGCCGGGCCGTCTCCGCGGCGCTGCCCTTCATCCGCGAGGCGGATCAGGTCTTCGTCGCCAGCACGGGCGAGGGCGCCCGCTACGAGGGCGCGGAGGACGTGGCCGCCCATCTCGCCCGGCACGGCGCGCCCGTCACGACCCATCTCCTGCGCACGATCGTGAGCGACGGCGACGAATTGCTGCGCTTCGCCCAGAAGCAGGACGCCGACCTCATCGTGATGGGCGCCTACGGCCATGCGCGCCTGCGCGAATGGCTGTTCGGGGGCGTCACCCGCGACATCCTCCAGCGCAGCCCGATCCCCTGCCTGATGTGCCACTGAGGGGGGCGGCCCCCTCGGCACGGGGGCGTCAGGCGGCGGCGAGGCTTTCCAGCCGGCCGCCGTCGAGCAGGCGCACGCCGCCGGGCACGATGAGGATCGCCTTCTCCCGGTCGAGGCGGGTCAGCATGCGGCTGACCGTTTCGATGGTGAGGCCCAGATGGTCGGCGATGTCCTGGCGCCCCATCGGCAGTTCCAGGGTCACGGATGTCTGGCCGATACGGCCGTAGCGCTCGCGCAGGCTCAGAAGGAAGCTCGCCACCTTCTCCTCGGCGGTGCGGCGGCCGAGCAGCATCATGTGATCCTGCGCGAGGGTGAGTTCGTAGCCCGCCCGCTCGTGCAGGCGCTGCAGCAGATGCGGCTTGTCCGCGACCAGGGCCGCGAAGGCGCGCTTCTCGAACCGGCAGAGGCGCACCGGGCCGAGGGCTTCCGCGGTGACGGTGAAGCGCGCGGGGAGGGCGAGGCCGAGAAAGTCTCCGACCATCGCGAAGCCCATGACGTGCCGTCGCCCGTCCGGCAGCAGCCGCGACAGGCGCAGCATGCCCTCGGTCACGTTGTAGACCGCGTTCGCGTCGTCGCCCTGGCGGAACAGCGCGTGCCGCGGATCGAGGTGGATCTGCTGGCTCAGCGCTTCCAGCAGGCCGAGCTCCTCGCCGGTGAGGGCGGCGCAGACGCTCACCAGGCGGACCTGACACTCGGCACAGCTCGCCTCCGAGCGGTGATGCGTGCAGACATGCCCGGCACCGGGCGGCTCGCCTGTCGTCTGCATCGGAAGGATCCTGCCCGCGCGGGCCCGGTCGGCCACGAGAACCGATAGCTGATCGGCTGTGGCGCAGATCGCAAGCGAAAACTCGCGACGGGATCGGCGCGGGACATCGAAGAACGCCCGACAGGCCGGATCGCGCGGGACGATGGGCGATCGGAGAACCGCTCCAAGCCGGCGCTCGCCACGCTCCTGCACCGCGGGGAGACGAAAGATCGGTAGTGGGTCAGTTTGAAATTCCATCCGCTTGACCCGCCCTTGGTCCCGGCGGGTGCACGTGGCATGGTAAAAGGATGACTGAACACGATCTCAAGCCGGGCGACCGCATCACCTGTACGCACTGCGGTGCAATTCACGAAGCTTTTGCGGAGGGGATGATCGAGACTCGCGAAGACGCTCGCTGTCGGGTCTGCCGCACCAATCTTACGAAATGGCGGCAGTACATCGGCCTTCGGCTTGTCGAGACGACGGACGAGGCTTCGACGTGACCCGCACTCTCAAGCGCCCCCGCGGTCCCAATCAGCTCGCCAAGTTCATCGTGGATGCGGCAACTGGTGTAACTGATCCCGATAGACAACCTAAGCTTGATCGGACAAGCTCGCCCGCAAGGGAATTTGCACGAAGAGGCGGCTTGAAGGGAGGGCGGGCGCGGGCCGACAAGCTGTCGGCTGAGTAGCGTTCCGCGATTGCCCCCGCTGCCGCCGCAAAACGGTGGTCACGCGATGACAGCAGAGATAACGATAATTAATCGCAACGGTGTTGCTCTTGCTGCCGACAGCGCTGTCACAATAGGACGGCAACGTGTTTGGAAAACAGCGAATAAATTATTTTCTCTTTCGCCGTTCAACGATATTGCAATCATGGCCTATGGAGCCGGAGACTTTGCCGGCGTTCCATGGGAAATTGTTATCAAGACGTTTCGAGCAAACATTGGAAGCAAAAGATATGATACGGTTGAGGAATGCGCCAACGACCTTGTGCAATATTTGAAATCTCTTGAGATTACACAGGAATCTGAGGAGCGAGCAAGTATTTTACTTTTATTCATAAAGATATTTGAACGAATGAAGAAGAGAATTGGCGAGTGTGCTACCGCAGCTGAATTCAAGCAGAAAATTGCAAAGCAAATCTCAGCGGAACAAGCTGTCGCAGATCGTCAAGCCCCCATTGATCTGCAAATAAATCTCAAAGATTTTACGGATAAGTATGGCGACACGATATTTGAGCTAGAGAAAGATGTATTCAAAACGCATATCACGAAAAAAATTCATAATGAATTAATGAAGTTGTGCCATAATTGTTTTGGCAGAGCCTCGTCCTCTACATATGAGACGGGACTGGTAGTGGCGGGATTTGGAAAAAACCAAATATTTCCTTGCCAAATTGCATATATAATCGATGGAAAACATAAAGACATACTACGTTATTGGTCCATCGAGGAAAAGAACGCCGATCTCAATAAGGCCGGGACTAGCAATTCGATCATTACGCCATTCGGACAAGGCGACATAGCAATTTTGTTTTTGGAGGGCATAGCGCGACAGCACCTCGACTATATAAGAAAATCACTCAAGATACTTCTGGACGAAAAGTCCGATAGTCTTGTGAAAGCGTATGTTCAAGATGAAGACGAAAAAAAGGTCGAAAGCGCACTACAAAAGAGAGAAAATGATAAAACTATTAGCAAACTAGGTAAAGAATTTTTAGATTACAGAGATAAAGGGTTGGTGCAGCCAATAATGCGGGTTATTGCCACTCTACCAAAAGAAGAAATGGCAGCGATGGCCGAGGCGCTGGTTGAGATCACGTCCCTTCGTCGTCGCGTTGACTCTCCGCTTGAGTCTGTTGGCGGCCCCACAGACGTAGCTGTGATTTCCAAAGGCGATGGACTTGTATGGATGAAGCGAAAGCACTATTTTGATCCGATTTTGAACGGCGACTTCGCTCGACGCAAGCAGCTGCAGTTTGAGGAGAGGCGCGATGAAACAAGACAAAAATGAATATCTGATGGATGTCCAGGCGTTGAGGCGCAAAGATACCTTGGATCATCTGCGCGCAGAGCCTGAGCTTGGTTCTCCTGAAGAAGAAGGCGAAGCTGCTGCTCACCGCATCATAGCAAGTCTTCGGGAAGATCGAGAGAAAACGCGATTGAAACAAAACCATCATGCTTGACTGACAAGCAAAAGGTTCATATCTTCGGATGATCATTAAGCCTCTCCGAGGCTAACCGCGCTCACATCCTTCACCTGCTGTGCGAGAGTAGTTCAATCCGCGGTGTGGTACATCTAAAGGGGCCAGCAAAAACACCATTGCCAAGTTGCTCGCGGACGCTGGCCGGGCGTGCGCCGACTACCACGATCGCCATGTTCGCGGCGTCGAGGCCAAGCGCGTGCAGGTGAATGAGATCTGGTCCTTCACACACTGCAAGCATAAGAACGTCGCCACTGCCAAGGCCGCGCTAGACTGCGCGGGCGGCGTGGGGATCTGGACCGCGATTGACACCGACACCAAGCTCATACTGGCCTACCTCGTAGGCGAGTGGGACGCAGAGTACACCAACGCCTTCATGCTCGACGTGGCTGAACGGCCAAGTGCAGCTCACTTCGGACAGGCACAAGCCATACCTTGAAGCCGTCGAAGGCGCGTTCGGCGCGGACATGGAATACGCCATCCTACAGAAATGTACGGCACGGCTCCCGAGGCCGCCAAGAGCCGCTACAGCCTGCCCATGCGCACCGGGGCGCACAAGCACAGCAGATCGAGGGCAAACCTGACGACGCGCATGTCTCCACGTCCTACTTCGAGCGCCAGAACCTCACGATGCGGATTCACATGCGCCGGTTCACACGGCTCACGAACACGTTTTCTAAGAAGGTCGAGAACCACGCCTACGCGGTGGCACTGCACTTCATGTATCATAAATTTATCCGATTGCACGGGAAGCTGTGGGTCACGCCCGCAATGACAGCCGGCGTGACAGATCGGCTATGGGAGATTGCAGATATTGTGGCTTTGGTGGAAGCATGCCGACATGCAACCCACGAAGCGCGGACCACATCGGAAGCACATCAGTGACAGCCCTACCGCCGATTGGTCCAGGTTCTCAACTTTCTGCTGAATACTTTGACCCGCATCTTAAAAATACACCGATCTTCGTGATGTCCTCCGCGAAGGAGTGGCCGAGACTGCTTGGCGATTGAAACAGAATTTTAATAAAGACACTTATCTAGCACAGATCGCAGCGCACTTTCATTCTAAAATGCTCATCTTATATCTGGCATGTGAATAAATATTAGAATCGAAGCTATCGTCGCAGCGAATTACAAATGCATATACTGCTGCAAGCATACTCGGAAAGTTTATCACTGAGACTATCGACCTCGGGCACTCCGGGGCGAGGATCGAAGCGCCCTCGTTGTGATTTGCCGCGACTGCCACGGTGCGGTCCACGCGTTTTGTGAGTATGCGTCGCGCCCGAGTGGGGATGAAACCGAACGGCGACTGGCAGAGATGACCTCTCGAAAGCGTCGACGGCGGAAAAGAAATTCAAACCGACCCGCTACCGGAAAATCTCGCGGGAAGCGCGCTGTTACCCCATTGGGTAAGCAGGCCGCTCCCCTTTGAGGACGGCCTCCGACCCGCCACCCCGCTTGAACTCTCCCCGACCCGGCGGTATCGCCACCCGCCCCTCGCATCGCAACCGTCAGGCGTGACATCCCGAGGGACGCGCCATCCAGGGCGCCGCCCGGCGGCCCCGGCGCCCGACACGCCGCCCAGGGCCGGAACGCCGCCATGACCACCTACAAGCTCCTGCTCCTCCCCGGCGACGGCATCGGCCCCGAGGTGATGGCCGAGGTCGAGAAGGTCCTTGGCTGGCTGTCCCGGCGCGGGCTCGCCACCTTCGAGACCGAGACCGACCTCGTCGGCGGCAGCGCCATCGACGTGCACGGCAAGCCGCTGGCCGACGCGACCCTGGCCAAGGCCGATGCGGCCGACGCGATCCTGCTCGGCGCCGTCGGCGGCCCGAAATGGAACGGCGTCGCCTACGACATCCGCCCGGAGGCGGGCCTGCTGCGCCTGCGCAAGGATCTCGGCCTGTTCGCCAATCTCCGCCCGGCGATCTGCTACCCGGCGCTGGCCGAGGCCTCCGCGCTCAAGCGCGACCTCGTCGAGGGCCTCGACATCATGATCGTGCGCGAGCTCACCGGCGGCGTCTATTTCGGCGAGCCGAAGGAGATCACCACGCTGCCGGACGGCTCGAAGCGCGCCGTCGACACCCAGGTCTACACCACCGCCGAGATCGAGCGCATCGCGCATGTCGCCTTCGACCTCGCCAAGAAGCGCTCCGGCCGCGTCGCCTCCGCGGAGAAGCACAACGTGATGAAGTCCGGCGTCCTCTGGAAGGAGGTCGTCACCAAGGTCCATGCCGACCATTACCCGGAGGTCGCGCTGGAGCACGTGCTCGCCGACAACTGCGCCATGCAGCTCGTGCGCCGGCCCAAACAGTTCGACGTGCTGGTGACCGACAACCTGTTCGGCGACGTGCTCTCGGACGTCGCGGCCATGCTTACCGGCTCCCTGGGCATGCTGCCCTCCGCCTCCCTGGGCGCGGTCGACGCCAAGGGCACCCGCAAGGCGCTCTACGAGCCCGTGCACGGCTCCGCCCCGGACATCGCCGGCAAGGGCTTCGCCAACCCGATCGCGATGATCGGCTCGCTGGCCATGTGCCTGCGCTATTCCTTCGGCCTCGGCGAGGCCGCCGATCTCGTGGAGCGGGCCATCACCCGCACCCTGGCCGCGGGCGTCCGCACCCGCGACATCGCGGGGGAGGGAGCGACTCCGGTGAGCACCGGGCAGATGGGCGACGCCATCCTGCGCGAGCTGGAGACGGCCGCGGGCTGAACGGAGCGGGCGGAGGACGCGGCAGGGAGGCGGCGGGCGCCGGGGCGCCCGCTTGACTTCCCGCGCCCCCGCCGTCACGCCATCGGCACCACGACCGGTCGCCGCCTCCCCCTCGGAAGCACGGCAGGGTCCGGCGGCCCGGCGCGCGGCAACGAACGAATGTCCAACGTCCTCGTCATCGACAACTACGATTCCTTCACCTGGAATCTCGTCCATCTGATCGGGCCCCTCGCCGGCGCGATCACGGTGGAGCGCAACGACGCGATCACGATCGACGGCATCCGGGAGCGGGCGCCGGACGCCATCGTGCTCTCGCCCGGCCCCTGCACGCCGACGGAAGCCGGGATCTGCCTCGACGTGGTGAAGGAGCTCGGATCCGAGATCCCGATCTTCGGCGTCTGCCTCGGCCTCCAGACCATCGGCCAGGCCTTCGGCGGCGACGTGGTGCGCGCCCCCGCGCCCATGCACGGCAAGATCTCGACGATCGCGCACGAGGCCAAGGGCATCTTCCGCGGCATCAACGGCGGCTTCGAGGCGACGCGCTACCATTCCCTCGTGGTGGACCGCGCCACCTGCCCGGAGGTGCTGCAGGTCACCGCGGAAGCCGACGGGCTGATCATGGGGCTGCAGCACGCCACGCTGCCGGTGCACGGGGTCCAGTTCCACCCCGAGAGCATCCTGTCGCGCCACGGCGGCCAGATTCTGAAGAACTTCCTCGACATCGCCGCCGCCTGGCGGGCCACCCGTGACAAGGGCGCCCCCGGCGTGCATTGAGGACGCCTCCGTCTCCTCCCCCGCGGGAGGGGAACACGCGGTTGATCCTGATCCGATGGATTCCTTCAAGCCCCATCTCGCCAAGGTCGCGACCGGCGCCGCCCTCAGCCGCGCGGAAGCCCGGGCCGCCTTCGACGACCTGCTCTCCGGCGAGGTCACCCCGGTCCAGGCCGGCGCCTTCCTCACGGCCTTGAAGGTGCGCGGCGAGGGCGTGGAGGAGATCGTCGGCGCGGTCTCGGCCATGCGGGCGCGGATGCTGCCGGTCGCGGCGCCGGAGGAGGCCATCGACATCGTCGGCACCGGCGGGGACCATTCGGGCAGCTACAACGTCTCGACGCTCGCCGCGATCGTCACCGCTGCCTGCGGCGTGCCGGTGGCCAAGCACGGCAACCGCGCCGCCACCTCCCGCTCCGGCGCGGCGGACGTGCTCGCCGCCCTGGGCGTGAAGATCGGCCTGCCGCCGCCGGCGCTCGCGCGCTGCCTCGCCCAGGCGGGCCTGTGCTTCATGTTCGCGCAGACGCATCACGGCGCCATGCGCCATGTCCAGCCGGTGCGGCTGGAACTGCCCTTCCGCACGATCTTCAACATGCTGGGCCCGCTCTCGAACCCGGCCGGCGTGCGGGCGCAGGTCTTCGGCGTGTCGCTGGCCGCCTGGGCCGAGCCGCTGACGCAGGTCCTGTCCGAGCTCGGCAGCCGGCGGGTCTGGACCGTGCACGGCTCGGACGGGCTCGACGAGATCACCACCACCGGCCCCACCGCCGTGGTCGCCCTGGAGGACGGGCGCCTCTCCCGCTTCAGCATCGACCCGCGGGAGGTCGGCCTGCGCCTCGCCACCCTCGACGACCTGCGCGGGGGCGATCCCGCGCACAACGCCGCCGCCCTCGGCCAGGTGCTGGAAGGCGCGCGCAACGCCTATCGCGACATCGCCGTTCTCAATGCGGGCGCGGGCCTCGTGGTGGCGGGCGCCGCCGGCACCCTCGCCGAGGGCGTGGCGCGGGCGGAAGCCGCCCTCGATTCCGGCGCCGCCCGGGCCACGCTGGCGCGGCTCGTCGAAGTCTCCAACGACGCCTCGGACGCCTGAAGGGAATCCCATGGACGATATCGTCGCCGACGTGACCGCCCAGGCCCCGGAGCGGGCGAGCGTGCTGGCCCGCATCGAGGCCTACAAGCGCCGCGAGATCGCCGAGGCGAAGCTGCGCGTGCCGCTGGCCAAGCTCGAGAAGAAGGTCGCGGAGGCCGATCCGCCCCGCGGCTTCGCCGATGCCATCGCCCGCACCATCGCGGGCGACCGCCCGGCCCTGATCGCCGAGGTGAAGAAGGCCTCGCCCTCCAAGGGGCTGATCCGCGCGGATTTCGACCCCGCCGCACTGGCGAGGGCCTACGAGAAGGGGGGCGCCACCTGCCTCTCGGTGCTCACCGACGCCCCGTCCTTCCAGGGGGCGCCGGAATACCTGATGGCGGCGCGCGCCGCCTGTGCCCTGCCGGTCCTGCGCAAGGACTTCATGTTCGAGCCCTACCAAGTGTTCGAGGCCCGGGCCTGGGGCGCCGACTGCATCCTCGTCATCATGGCCTGCCTCGACGACGACGAGGCCGCGGCCCTGGTCGAGACCGCCCACGACCTCGGCATGGACGTGCTGGCCGAGGTGCACGACGCGGAGGAGCTGGAGCGGGCCATTCCCCTCGAGACCCGGCTCGTCGGCGTGAACAACCGCAACCTCAAGACCTTCGAGGTCTCCTTCGAGACCGCGATCCGCCTGAAGCCCGGCATCCCCTCCGACCGCATCGCGGTGGCCGAGAGCGGCATCGGCTCGCATGCGGAGGTCAAGCGCCTGCGCGCGGCCGGGCTCGACACCATCCTCGTCGGCGAGAGCCTGATGCGGCAGGCCAACGTCACCGCCGCCACCCGGACCCTGCTCTTCGGGGACGAGGCGCGCTGATGGGCGAGCTGACCCATCTCGACGCGGCCGGCGCCGCCAACATGGTCGACGTCTCGGAGAAGGCGGCGACCACCCGCACCGCCCGGGCCGAGGGCCTTGTGCTGATGCGGCCGGAGACCCTGCGGCTGATCCGCGAGGGCGACGCCAAGAAGGGCGACGTGATCGGCACGGCCCGGCTCGCCGGCATCATGGCCGCCAAGCGCACCCACGAGCTGATCCCACTCTGCCACCCCCTGCTCCTCACCAAGGTCCGGGTCGAGTGCGAGCCGGACGAGGCACTCCCCGGCCTGCGCGTGGCGGCGGAGGTGAAGGTGACCGGCCAGACCGGCGTCGAGATGGAGGCGCTCACCGCGGTCTCGGTGGCCTGCCTGACCATCTACGACATGGTGAAGGCCGCCGACCGGGGCATGCGCATCGAGGGCATCCACCTCGTCTCCAAGGAGGGCGGCAAATCCGGCACCTGGCGGGTCGGAGAGGCGGAGTGACGCCCCTGCGCCTGCGGTCCGGCACCGCTCCGGGAGCCCATCCATGAGCCTGCTCCCCGTCGCGGAGGCCCTGGCCCGCATCCTCGCCGCCGTCCCCGGCCCGGTGGAGGCGGAGACGGTGAAGCTCGCGGACGCCGCCGGCCGCACGCTGGCCGCGGACGTCCCGGCGCTCCGCACGCAGCCGCCCTTCCTCACCTCCGCCATGGACGGCTACGCCGTGCGCGCGGCGGATGCGGGGCAGGTTCCGGCCCGGCTGAGGCTGATCGGCACCAGCGCCGCCGGCCACGGCTTCGCGGGCAGGCTCGGCCCGGGCGAAGCCGTGCGCATCTTCACCGGCGCGCCGGTGCCGGAAGGCGCGGACGCGATCCTGATCCAGGAGAACGCCACCGCCGCGGGCGAGCATGTCGTGGCCGACGAGCCGGTGGCGGCGGGCCGTTTCCTGCGCCCGGCCGGCCTCGATTTCCGCGAGGGCGACACGCTCCTGACCGCGGGCGACGCCCTGAGCGCCCGCAAGCTGGCGCTCGCCGCCGCGGGCGGCCATCCGACCCTGTCCCTGCGCCGCCGCCCCCGGGTCGCGGTGCTCGCCACCGGCGACGAGCTGGTGCGGCCGGGCGAGCCCGCACGCTGGGACCAGATCGTCGCCTCGAACAGCCTCGCGGTCGCCGCGCTCGCCCGCGAGGCGGGGGCGGAGATCATCGACCTCGACATCGCCGGCGACTCGATGGAGGCCCTCGACGGCGCCATCGGCCGGGCGGTCGCGGCGCAGGCCGACCTGCTGGTGACCCTGGGGGGCGCCTCGGTCGGCGACCACGACCTCGTCCAGGCGGCCCTGCGCAAGGCGGGGATGGAGCTCGGCTTCTGGAAAGTGGCCCTGCGCCCTGGCAAGCCGCTCATGCATGGCCGCCTCGGCCGCATGCTGGTGGTCGGCCTGCCCGGCAATCCCGTCTCCGCCATCGTCTGCGGCCTGCTCTTCGTGGTGCCAGCGATCCGCGCCCTGCTCGGCGACCCGCGCGCCGGAGCCGACCGCTCCGAGCCGGCGCTGCTCGGCCGCGACATGCCGGCGAACGACCAGCGGCAGGACTACCTGCGCGCCCGCCTCGACACGGCGCCGGACCGGCTGCCCGTGGCCACGGCGGAGAACCGGCAGGATTCGTCCATGCTCGCGGTGCTCGGCCAGTCCGAGGCCCTGCTGATCCGCCCGCCCCACGCGCCGGCCGCCCAGACGGGCGAGCCCTGCCGCATCATCCGCCTCGACCGCCGGCTGCTCTGAGCGGCCGGGTCCTCCCCCGGGAGGGGCAGCCCGGCGCGGGCTCGCCTTCCGCTCGCGCCGCCCATGCCGTAAGGCCCCGGTCCAGACCTCCCGGGACAATGCGGACGCATGATACGCCTCGAAAAGATCGGCAAGCAGAACGGCCGGCAGCTCGTCTTCGTCGAGGCCACCGCGTCCCTGCAGAAGGGCGAGAAGGCCGGGCTCGTCGGCCCCAACGGCGCCGGCAAGACCACCCTGTTCCGGATGATGACGGGCCAGGAGCAGCCCGACGAGGGCCAGGTCGCCAGCGATCGCGGCATCACCATCGGCTATTTCAGCCAGGATGTCGGCGAGATGTCCGGCCGCTCCGTGGTCGCGGAGGTGATGGACGGCGCCGGCCCCGTCAGCGTGGTCGCGGCCGAGCTCAAGGAGATCGAGCAGGCGCTCGCCGATCCCGACCGGGCCGACGAGATGGAGGCGCTGATCGAGCGCTACGGCGAGGTCCAGGCCCGCTTCGAGGAGCTCGGCGGCTACGCCCTCGAAGGCCGCGCCTACGAGGTGCTCGCCGGCCTCGGCTTCTCCCAGGAGATGATGGACGGCGATGTCGGCCGCCTCTCGGGCGGCTGGAAGATGCGCGTGGCGCTCGCCCGCATCCTGCTGATGCGCCCCGACGTGATGCTGCTCGACGAGCCGTCGAACCATCTCGACCTCGAGAGCCTGATCTGGCTGGAAGACTTCCTCAAGGGCTATGACGGCGCGTTGATGATGACCTCGCACGACCGCGAGTTCATGAACCGCATCGTCACCAAGATCATCGAGATCGATAGCGGCCAGCTCACCACCTATTCGGGCGACTACGCCTTCTACGAGCAGCAGCGGGCGCTCGCGGACACGCAGCAGCAGGCGCAGTTCGAGCGCCAGCAGGCGATGCTGGCCAAGGAGATCAAGTTCATCGAGCGCTTCAAGGCGCGCGCCTCCCACGCGGCGCAGGTTCAGAGCCGGGTGAAGAAGCTCGACAAGATCGAGCGGGTCGAGCCGCCCCGCCGCCGGCAGACGGTCGCCTTCGAGTTCCAGCCCGCGCCGCGCTCCGGCGACGACGTCGCCATGCTGAAGGGCGTGCACAAACGCTACGGCAGCCGCGTGATCTACGAGGGGCTCGATTTCTCGATCCGGCGCAAGGAGCGCTGGTGCGTGATGGGCGTGAACGGCGCCGGCAAGTCGACCCTGCTCAAGCTCGTCACCGGCACGGCCGAACCCGATACCGGCAGCGTGACGATCGGGGGCAGCGTGAAGCTCGGCTATTTCGCCCAGCACGCCATGGACCTGCTCGACGGCGACCTGACCATCTTCGAGGACCTGGAATCGAGCTTCCCCCAGGCCGGGCAGGGCTCGCTGCGGGCGCTCGCCGGCTGCTTCGGCTTCTCCGGCGACGACGTGGAGAAACGCTGCCGCGTGCTCTCCGGCGGCGAGAAGGCGCGCCTGGTGATGGCCAAGATGCTGTTCGACCCGCCGAACTTTCTCGTGCTCGACGAGCCGACCAACCACCTCGACATCGTCACGAAGCAGATGCTGATCGGGGCGCTGGCGCAGTTCGAGGGGACGATGCTGTTCGTCTCCCACGACCGGCACTTCCTGGCCGCGCTCTCGAACCGCCTGCTGGAGCTGACGCCCGACGGCATCCACCAGTATGGCGGCGGCTACACCGAATACGTCGCCCGCACCGGCCAGGAGGCCCCGGGGCTCAGGAGCTGAGGCCCGAGGCCGGCGTCGCGCGGAAGCGGAGGGCGCCTATTCCTCGTCCTGCGGGTCAGCGGCGTCGTGATCCGGCGCCTCCTCCTCTTCATCGCCCGGCGCGTCGGGGGCGATCGGCCCCTTGCGGGCGGTGTAGAAGTCGCCGTTGCGAACGGCCTCGCCGCCGGACACCATCATGCTGAGATAGGTGTTGAGCGTGGCCGGCGCGACGTCGTGAAGCCGCCGCTGGATGTCGGCCTGCGAATATCCCTGCGGGCCGGCCTCCTCGAGCAGGACCTTGAGGCGGCCCTTCGCGGAATTGGCCCGCGGGCCGCGGCTGCCGCGGCCGGAGGAGGCCCGGGCAGCCGGCGCCCGGCCGGGCGCGGGCGCGCCGTCGAAGCCTCCGGCGAAGCTCACATCACCCTCGGCAACGCCCTCGACCAGAGCAGCCAGGGACTTTTCCGCCTGACGCAGCTTGCCGAGTTCGGTCGCGACGCGGTCATACTCGCTCTGCAACTCGTTCAGGCGCTGCCGGACATCGGCGAGAGCGCGCGCGAGCGTATCGTCTTGCATCATTCCTCAGCGAAACCGTGGCAGCGACGGGAAGAGGCTTGAGCCACAACAAGTCTGGCCCGTCAACGGCGATCGCCTGGTCCTGTTTCGTGTCGAGGCGGCCCGCGGCTCACTCTGGTTTTTCCGGCTTTCTCTCGTCGTCAGCGTCACGAGGTCATCCGAGCACGAGGCCGTTTTCAGTCTTCTGCGGGCCGATGAGGCGGGCCACGTGACCCAGCTTGTCCGGATTGCGGGTGATCAGCACGAGGCGGATCACGCCGTCCTCGACCACGAGGGCCGTGGTCTGGAGCACGCCGTCGCGCTCCTCCGAGATGTAGCCCGGCCATCCGTCGATACGGGCGGGCCGCAGGAAGCGGCCGGGCGTCTTCAATTTGCGGTGCAGCCCCGCATAGAGCCGGAGGGTGCGCTCGCGCCCCACGATCGGGTTGAGGAAGGCCAGGACCTTGCCGCCGCCATCCGCGCGCAGGACGACGTCCTTCGCCAGCATCGCCCGCAGGGTCGCGACGTCGCCGCTGCTCGTCGCCGCGAAGAAGGCCCGGGCGAGCCGCTCGCCCTCCTCGGGGGCCAGGGCGTAGCGGGGACGACCGGCCCGGACATGCTTGCGCGCCCGCGCAGCGAGCTGGCGGACCGCCACCCCGTCGCGCTCCAGGGTGACGGCCACCTCAGCGAGCGGCACACCGAACACGTCGTGCAACAGGAAGGCCGCCCGCTCCAGCGGCGAGAGCCGCTCGAGCGCCAGCATCAGGGGCAAGGTCAGGTCCTCCGCCGGATCCTCGGGCGACTCCTCGATCAACGGCTCCGGCAACCAGGCGCCGACATAGGTCTCCCGCCGCGCTCGGGCGGACTTCATCACGTCGAGGCAGAGCCGGGTGACGATGCGCGTCAGGTAGGCCATGGGCGCGGCGACGGCGTCGCGGTCGGCCTGCCGCCAGCGCAGCCAGGCATTCTGGACCACGTCCTCGGCCTCGGCGAGGGAGCCGAGCATGCGATAGGCGAGGCGGATCAGCCGCGGCCGCTCCGCCTCGAAGATCGCCGTTCCGGCGTCAGGCGGCATGGCGCGAGAGGTCGTGGGCGTGTTCCGCCCGCAGGCCGACCTGCAACCGGTTCCACAGATTGATCGCCCCGATCTGCAGGGTGAGCTGCACCAGCTCCGCCTCCGTGAACTGGGCCTTCGCCAGGGCGAAATCCGCGTCCGGCGCACCGGTCTCGGTGAGACGCGTGAGCGCCTCCGTCCAGGCGAGGGCGGCGCGCTCCCGCTCCGAATAGAGCGTGGAGTCCCGCCAGGCGTCGAGGAGATAGAGGCGGAGCTCGCTCTCGCCGTGCTTGCGGGCATCGGTGGCGTGCATGGCGATGCAGAAGGCACAGCCGTTGATCTGCGAGGCGCGCAGCTTGACGAGCTCGAGCAGGGCCGTCTCCAGGCCGCCCGCGCGGATGGCGGCCTCCACTTGCATCATGGCCTTCAGGGGATCGGGGGCGAGGGCGAACGGGTCGGCGATGCGGGCAGTGGTCATGGTGTCTCTCCGGGTTGTCCTGTCGGATCCGCCGGAAAGACGAGGGGGAGCGGCCGGATGTGACATGGGCGGAGAAAAAACGTCGTCCTGCCGCCGGTGGCGGCGCAGGACGACGCCTCGGCGCTAGGCGCCGGCCCGCGGCCCGACCACGGCGAAGTTCGCGCCCTGCGGGTCGGCGGCCTGGACGATCCACATGCCCCCGGGCACCTCCATCGGGCCGTTGAGGATGGCGCCGCCATGCGCGCGGATCCGCCCGGCCGCGGCCTCGATCTCCTCGGCGACGATGTAATAGAGCCAGAACGGCGCGGGCGGGCTCGACAGGCTCATCATGCCGCCGGTGGCCATGCCCTCGGCGGGCGCGTCCGGCGCATGGAAGAGCTGGTAGATGCCCATCGGGCCGATCGCGATGGCCTGCCCCTTGGTCCAGCCGAACAGGGCCTCGTAGAAGGCGAAGGCCGCCGGCCAATCCGTCGCGTAGAGCTCGTGCCAGCCGAACAGGCCCGGCGTGCCGGGCACGGGCCTGGGCGGCGGGGCGCCGTTCCCGCGAAAGAGCACCAGCGTGGCGCCCTGCGGATCGGCGATCACCGCGAAGCGGCCGATCTCGGGGATGTCGTCGGGCGCGCGCACCACCTGCCCGCCGAGGCGCTCGGCCTCCGCGGCCTTGGCATCGACATCGGCCACGGCGACGTAGCCGATCCAGCCGGGGCGGCAACCTTCCGCCTGCATCGCCTCGGGCATCGCCATGATCCCGGCGAGGCGGTGCTCGCCGAGGCAGGCGAGGGTGTAGCGCATGGCCGGATGGCCGGCATCGACCAGGCTCCAGCCCGCGACCTTGCCGTAGAAGACCTCCGCCGCCTTCGGGTCGGGGGTCATCAGCTCGTACCAGACGAAGCTGCCTTCACGGTTCGCCATCGCATCCTCCCCGCGCCGTGGCCATCCGGGGAGGCAGTCTAGCCGAGGACGGAGCGCGCTACTGCCCCCGCTTCGCCCGGCTCGCGAACTGCACCGCATCCTCGGCCGCGCGGAACAGGGCCTTGGCCTTGTTCACGCATTCCTGCTGCTCGGAATGCGGATCGGAATCGTAGACGATGCCGGCACCCGCCTGCACATGCATGCGGCCATCCTTCACCAGGGCCGTGCGCAGCACGATGCAGGTGTCCATCTCACCCCGGGCGCCGAAATAGCCGATGCAGCCGCCATAGGGGCCGCGCTTCTCGCGCTCCAGCTCGTCGATGATCTCCATGGCCCGCACCTTCGGCGCGCCGGAGACGGTGCCTGCGGGAAAGCCGGCGGCAAGCGCCGAAAGGTTGTCCTGGGCCGGATCCAGATCGCCCTCGACGTTCGAGACGATGTGCATGACCTGGGAATAGTATTCGAGGAAGAAGGAATCCGTGACGCGCACGCTGCCGATCCGCGAGACGCGGCCGACATCGTTGCGGCCGAGATCGAGCAGCATCAGGTGCTCGGAGCGCTCCTTCGGATCGGCGAGCAGCTCGTCGGCCAGCGCCCGGTCCTCGGCCGGCGTGGCGCCGCGGCGGCGCGTCCCGGCGATCGGACGGATCGTGACCTTGCCGTCGCGGACGCGGACGAGGATTTCGGGGGAGGAGCAGACGAGCTGGAAGGCTTCGAAGTCGAGGTAGCAGAGGAAGGGGGCCGGATTGGTCCGCCGGAGGGAGCGGTAGAGCGCGAGGGCGGGCAGCGGGAAGGGCGCCTCGAAGCGCTGGGACAGCACGACCTGGAAGATATCCCCCGCGACGATATACTCTTTTGCCCGCGCGACCATGTCGAGGAAGGCGGCCGGATCGGTGTTCGAGACCGGCGCCGGCATGGTCAGGCCGCTGGCCTCGATCCGCGCCTCGATGGGCAACGGCCCCTCCAGCGCCTCGGAGGCTTTCTCCAGGCGCTCCGAAGCCGCCTCGTAGGCGGCTCTGGCGGAGACGCCCTCCATCGGGCGGACCGGCGTGACCACGGTGAGCACATCCGCCACCGCGTCGAACACCACCATCACCCGAGGACGCACCAGGATCGCGTCCGGCACGCCGAGGGGATCCGGGTTCGGCGCCCCCAGGCGCTCCATGGCCCGGACCATGTCGTAGCCGAGATAACCGAACAGGCCCGCGGCCATGGGCGGCAGGTCGGCGGCGGCCCCCTCCGCGCCGACCGCGCTCTCGGCGATCAGCGCCCGCAGGGACTCGAGCGGCGCCCGCGCGTCGGGCACGAAATCGGACAGGCCGGGATCGCGGGCGATCTCCGGCTGGCCGTCCCGACAGCGCCAGACGAGGTCGGGATCGAGGCCGATCATCGAGTAGCGGCCGCGCACGGCCCCGCCCTCGACGGATTCGAGCAGGAAGGCCGGCCCGGCATGGCCCGCCTTCAGCTTGAGGAAGGCGGCGACCGGCGTCTCCAGGTCCGCGACCAGGGTGAGGCTGAGGAGGCTCGCCCGGCCATCCGCGTAGGCGCCGGCGAAGGCGTCGAAATCCGGCTCGCGCATCGGTCCCGGGTCAGTATTCGCCGCCGAGCGCGCGGCGCAGGGCGGTCTGGTTCACGTTGACGCCGGCGCTCTTCTGAACGGCGGCGATGTACTCGTTGAGCACGTCGTCCTGCAGGGCGGTGCGGAAGTTCTTGGTGACCTGCCCGTCGGAGGGCGAGCCCGCCGTGAAGGCCGGCACCGTCGCCGCGCTCACCTTGAACACGGCGCGGTTGTCGCCGGAGGGGGCGGAGGCGGCCTTGCCCACGGGGGTGGCGAAGATGCGCTCGATCACGTCGTTGCCGAGCTCGTCCCGCGGCTGGTTGCGGGCGAGGTCGGAGACGGTCTTGGGCTGCGCGCCGGTGCCCTCGGCCACGGCCTCGATGGTCTCGCCCTTGTCGAGCCGCTCGGTCAGCTCCCGGCCCTTGGCCGCGAGGCGCTTGGTCACCTCCGCCGCCTTCCAGGCCGCGACCACCTCGTCGCGCACCGCGTCGAGGGGCTTGTCGTGGGCTGGCTCGATCTTGGCGACGTCGTACCAGACGTAGCCGCCGTTCTTGGTGCGCAGGGCCTCGCTGTCGCTGCCCATCTCGGAGCGGAAGGCCGCCTGCAGGGTGGTGTCCCTGTCCGGGATGCCCTCGACCGCCTTGCCGGACGGATCCTTGCCCGTGGCGTCGACCGCGGGGATCTCGACGAGGGGGAGGGTCTGCTCCTTGGCGATGTCGGCGAGCGACTTGGCGCCGGCCCGGGCATCCTCGATCGCGTCGTGCACGGTCTCGACGCTGTCGCGGGCGCGCTGCAGGGCGAGGGTCTTGCGGATCTCGTCCTTCGTCTCCTCGAAGGGCTTCACCGTCTCGGGCTGGATCGCGGTGACGCGCAGCAGCACGGTGCCGAAGCGGCCCTTCACCGGCTGGCTCACCGCGTTCTCCGGCAGCGCGAAGGCGGCCTCGGCGACGGCCGGGTCGAACAGCTCGGCCTTGGTCATGGTGCCGAGCGTCAGCTCCTTCGGGTCGATGCCGCGGGCGCCGGCCACCGCCTCGAAGGGCTGCTCGCCGCTCTCGATCTTGCGCCGCGCCTCCTGGGCGGCGGCCTCGTCCGGGAAGGTGATCTGCTGGATCGTGCGGCGCTCCGGGCTGCCGTAGCGGGTGCGGTTCGCGTCGTAGGCCTTGCGCAGCTCCTCGTCGGTAATCGCCTCCGCCTTGGTCTTGGCCAGGGCATCGGGATCGAGCACGAGCAGGGTCAGCGCCCGGGTCTCGGGGGCGCGGTAATCGGCCTTGGCGCCCTCGTAGTAGCTCTTGACCTCGTCCTCGGAGGGGGCGGGGATCTCGCCGGCGGCGGAGGGCGGCAGCACCAGCACGGCGGCGGCGCGGCGCTCGGTCGCGTAGCGGTGCACCGCCTCGCGCAGGGCCTGGGGCACGGGCATCTCCGCCACCACCGCGTCGGCGAGCTGGAGGCGGGCGCCGACCGCGCGCTGCTCGCGCACGAACATCGCCTCGTTGATGCCGGCCCGCTGCAGCGCCTGGTAGAAGGTCAGGGCGTCGAACTCGCCGTTGGCGCCCTTGAAGGCCTGCTCCTCCTTGATCGCCCGCAGCACCGCCGCATCCGACACGGCAAGGCCGAGATCGGAGGTCTTCTGGTCGAGGGCGGCCTCCGTGATGAGCTGGGTGAGCACCTGCCGCTCGATGCCGAGCGCCCGGGCCTGGTCGGGGGTCAGCGCGCGCTTGAGCTGCTGCTGGTAGCGGTTGACCTGCTGCTGATAGGCGGTGCGCACGGCCTCGGCCGAGATCGGCGTCTTGCCGACGGTGGCCACCGCCGTGCTGGAGCCGCCGCGGAAGAACTCCTCCACGCCGAAGATCGCCACGCCCGCGATGAGGAACGTGAAGATCACGGTGAGCACGATCTTGCCGAGCCAGTGCTGGCTGGCGGTGCGCATGGATTGGAGCATCGGGGGCCCGGTTCGTTGCCTCTTGCGAGCCCCCGCGCACCATGGGCGCGCCGAGGGCGTCGTCTTTTGCGACCCGCGATAGACCATCCGGCCTGCCGCGGAAAGCCTGCCGCCCCGCTCCGCCCCGGCGACTGACGATTAGGGCCCAAGTGTCTGCACGGGCTGGCCCTCCGGCCAGGGGGGCGTTTGCGCGCCCAAGCTCGCTCTGTTACCTCGGCCGGGCAAAAACAGCAGGTCCGGGAGACGGAAACACGATGGCGAGCGAGGGACGGCGTCCGCTGGTAGCCGGCAACTGGAAGATGAACGGCCTGCGTTCCTCGGTCGCGACGGTGGAAGCCCTGCGCGCGGGCCTGTCCCCGGCGCTGCTCGACCGGATCGACGTGCTGATCTGCCCGCCCTCGACCCTGATCGCCTCCTGCGTCGCCGCCGCCTACGGCTCGCCCATCGCCATCGGCGGCCAGAACCTGCATGCCAAGCCGAGCGGCGCCTTCACCGGCTCGATCTCGGCGGAGATGCTGGCCGATCTTGGGGCGCGCTACGTCATCGTCGGCCATTCCGAGCGGCGCGCCTATCATTACGAGACCGATGACGGCGTGCATGCCAAGGCGCTCGCCGCCCGCCGGGCCGGCCTGTGCGGCATCATCTGCGTCGGCGAGACCATGGAGGAGCGCCAGCAGGGCCGGGCGCTCGACATCGTGCGGGCACAGCTCGCCATCGGCATCCCGAAGGGCGCCACCGCCGCGGATACGGTGATCGCCTACGAGCCGGTCTGGGCGATCGGCTCCGGCCGCACCCCGACCCCGAGCGAGATCGCCGAGGTCCACGCCTCGTTGCGTGAGATGCTCGACAAGATGGTGGGAGCCGAGGCGCACAAGATGCGCATCCTCTACGGCGGCTCGGTGAAGCCCTCCAACGCCCGCGAGCTGATGGCGGTGGCCAATGTCGACGGCGCCCTGGTGGGCGGCGCGAGCCTCGTCGCCGAGGATTTCCTGGGGATCTGCAACGCCTACGCGTGAGGGCTGAGGGTTTCCGAGGCGGAGCGGGTCGTTCGCCGCCTTTCCTCCCCACCGGGGGAGGGGGCCCGCGAAGCGGACGGAAGGGGCGGCGCCGGGATCCCCGACCCAAGTGCCGTGCCGCCCCCGCCACCGCGCGACCCGCGGCCCCCTCGCCCCGAGGCGAGGAGAGCCCGACTCGAACCGCAACGATCGTCCCGACGCCGCGCCGGGCCTCGCGAAAGAATCAGACCACGGCGGTGAAGCCCGCGCCGTTCGTGCCGGGGCCGAGGGCGCTGGGTTCGGGCTCGTCGGCGGTGAAGCCGGCCAGCCAGTCCGCGCTGTCCTGCGACCCGGCGCGGTAGGGGTCGTCCTGATAGGTCAGGCCCGCCGCCTTGGCGGCGCGGCCCTCCTCGAACTTTTCCTGTGAGATCACGGCACTCATGGGCGTTGCCTCCGGTTGCCCCGCGCCGAACCAACGCCGCGAGGCGGCGTTGCGTGCCCGGCACGCAGGCACGAGACGCGATCACGGCTGCGTGCCCGGGACGGGACCCGCGATCGGCAGGCCCCGGGAACCGGCGGCGCGGCGCGCGCGCCGGCCGCGCACTGGCGCCGGTTGGCGTAGGCCCCCATTTGCTGTAGGAGCCCGCCCATCGTGCGGTGGATGTTCGCGAGCATCTGCCGCCTCACGCGTTTCTCGAAGGCCAAGGCCGCGCCCCCGCGGAGCGGCCGCCCGGATCACCGATGCAGACCGTCCTGATCGTCGTCCACCTGATCATCGTGCTGGCGCTGATCGCCGTCGTGCTGCTTCAGCGCTCCGAGGGCGGCCTCGGCCTCGGCGGTGGCGGTGGCGGCGTCTCGGGCTTCATGACCGGCCGCGGCCAGGCCAACGCGCTCACCCGCGCCACGGCCATCCTCGCCGCCCTGTTCTTCGCCACCAGCATCACGCTGGCGATCCTGGCCCATCGCAGCGGCCAGCCGCGCTCGATCCTCGACGGCGCCGGCACGACGCAGCCCGCCCCGCAGCAGCCCCAAGACGCCAATTCGCTCCTCGACACCCTGCGCAAGCAGGGCGGCGGCGAGGGCGCCCCGGCGAGCCCGGCCCCGCAGGCGCCCGCAGCCCCGCCGCAGAGCGCGCCGGCCCCGGCGACCCCGGCCGTGCCCGACGCGCCGCAGTCGCGCTGATCCCGCACGCCGATCCCGGCGACCGGCTTTCCGGCCGCCGGTCCCTTCGGGGGCCCTCTGCGCCCGGCGCATGCCGGTGCGGACCGGCCCCGAAACCTTGAGACAGCCCCGCGGCTTGGCCCCGCATCGCCGCTCGCGACGCGGGGGCCTTCGCGGTTTGTCGAATCGCTCAACCCCCTTTATGGACGAAGGCCCATGACGCGGTACGTCTTCATCACCGGCGGCGTGGTTTCCTCGCTGGGCAAGGGCCTGGCTGCGGCGGCGCTGGCCGCCCTCCTGCAGGCCCGGGGCTACAAGGTCCGCCTGCGCAAGCTCGACCCCTATCTGAACGTCGATCCGGGCACGATGAGCCCGACCCAGCACGGCGAGGTCTTCGTCACCGACGACGGCGCCGAGACCGACCTCGACCTCGGCCATTACGAGCGCTTCACCGGCGTGCCGGCGAGCAAGTCCGACAACATCACCACCGGCCGGATCTACCAGGACATCATCACCAAGGAGCGGCGCGGCGACTATCTCGGCGCCACCATCCAGGTGATCCCGCACGTCACCAACGCCATCAAGGCCTTCGTGCTCGACGGCAACGAGGGCTTCGACTTCGTGCTGGTCGAGATCGGCGGCACGGTGGGCGATATCGAGGGCCTGCCCTTCTTCGAGGCGATCCGCCAGATCGGCCAGGAGAGCCCGCGGGGCACCTGCGCCTACCTGCACCTGACGCTGCTGCCCTACATCCCCTCCGCGGGCGAACTGAAGACCAAGCCGACCCAGCATTCCGTGAAGGAGCTGCGCTCCATCGGCATCCAGCCCGACCTCCTGCTCTGCCGCTGCGACCGGCCGATCCCGGCCGACGAGCGGCGCAAGCTCGGCCTGTTCTGCAACGTGCGGGAGAGCGCGGTGATCGAGGCCCTGGACGTCGCCTCGATCTACGACGTGCCGCTCTCCTACCGGGAGGCGGGGCTCGACCGCGAGGTGCTCGACCATTTCGGCCTGGCCCCCAACGCGGAGCCGGAGCTCGGCCGCTGGCGGACCATCTCCGAGCGGGTGAAGAACCCCGAGGGCGAGGTCACCATCGCCATCGTCGGCAAGTACACGGGGCTGAAGGACGCCTACAAGTCGCTCACCGAGGCGCTGACCCATGGCGGCATCGCCAACAACGTGCGCGTCAAGCTCGAATGGATCGAGTCCGAGGTGTTCGAGCGCGAGGACCCGGCCCCGTTCCTCGAGGGCCTGCACGGCATCCTCGTGCCCGGCGGCTTCGGCCAGCGCGGCGCCGAGGGCAAGATCCGGGCGGCTCGCTACGCCCGCGAGCGCAACATCCCCTATTTCGGCATCTGCTTCGGCATGCAGATGGCGGTGATCGAGGCGGCGCGCTCGCTGGCCGGGATCGAGGCGGCCAATTCCACCGAATTCGGCGACACGCCCGAGCCGGTGGTCGGCCTGCTCACCGAGTGGATGAAGGGCAACGAGCTGGAGCGGCGCGCGGCGGAGGGCGATCTCGGCGGCACCATGCGGCTCGGCGCCTACCGCGCGAGCCTCAAGGAGGGCACGAAGATCGCCCAGATCTACGGCGGCACCGAGATCTCCGAGCGGCACCGCCACCGCTACGAGGTCAACATGGCCTATCGCGAATGCCTGGAGGCCAAGGGCCTGCGCTTCTCCGGCACCTCGCCGGACGGGCTCCTGCCGGAGACGGTGGAGCACGAGAACCATCCCTGGTTCATCGGCGTGCAGTTCCATCCGGAGCTGAAGTCGCGCCCCTTCGAGCCGCACCCGCTCTTCAAGAGCTTCATCGCCGCGGCGGTGGTCCAGAGCCGGCTGGTCTGAGGGGGATCACGCCCCGACGCGCGGGATCCCGGGCCGGCCGGGCCTCCGACCGCGCCGGAGGTCTCAGGCCCGGTACTTGCCGTTGCGCTTGATCAACACGCGGGTGCCCACGGGGACGCGCTCGTAGAGGTCGACGATGTCCTCGTTGAGCATGCGCACGCAGCCCGAGGACATCTGCTCGCCGATGCTCCAGGGCTCGTTGGTGCCGTGGATGCGGAACAGGATGTCCCGGTTGCCCTGGTAGAGGTAGAGCGCGCGGGCGCCGAGGGGGTTGTCGATGCCGCCCTTGCGGGCGCGGTCGATGCCCGGGTTCAGGGAAACCATGGTGGTGGTCGGGTGCCAGTCGGGCCAGACGCCCTTGCGGCCGACCCGGGCCTCGCCCTTCCAGGAGAAGCCGAGCTTGCCCACGCCGACGCCGTACTGCACCGCCGTGCCGTCCTCCTGCACCAGGGCGAGCTGGCGGGCATCGATGTCGACCACGATGGTGCCGGGCTTCTCCGGCCCCGTGTAGCGCACGACCTGGCGGCGGTATTTCGGGTCGAGGCGCGACGTGTCGACGAGGGGCACGTCGTAGGGCTTGTCGGGCATGCTGCCGACATACCAGGCGGCCTCGTCATCCGCGGCGACGTTCACGGGCCCGCGCGACTGGCAGGCCGCGAGCGGTGCCAGGGCAGCGAGAACGAGAAGGGTCCGGCGGGCGAGCATGCGGTTCTCCGCGAGTGGCACGCGCCGATTCGGAGACCGGCGCCGCCCCTGAGTAGCCTCGGGCGACGCCCGGTTGTGTGTCCTCCAGGACGCAACGGCCGAGGAAGCGCCGCCTCGCCGCCCGGGCGCGGCGACCTATCTCGGGCAGGCCACACCGGCCCAACCCCGCAGGGAGCCTTGCCGAAGCGCGATGCCGGAGACCGAAACCCTGCCGGAGGATGCGGGCGGCGCCGAGACGCTCCACCTCAGCCCGGCGATCCATCTCGACCATTGCGTGATCCACGTCTCCGACTGGGCGCGCGCGACCGCCTTCTACCGCGACGTCATGGGCGCCGAGGTGATCCCGTTCCGGAAGGGCGTGGTGTTCCGCTTCGGCGGCGTGCAGCTCAACGTCCACGGGCCGGGCCAGATCGGGGATCCCCTGGCGGCGAAACCCGTCGCGCCGGGGGGCAGCGACCTCTGCTTCCGCTGGTCGGGCACCGTGGAGGAGGCCATGGACCATCTCGCCCGCCACGGCGTCCCGGTGGAGCTCGGGCCGGTGGAGCGCAACGGCGCCGCGGGAAAGGGGATCAGCGTCTATTTCCGCGATCCGGACGGCTCGCTGATGGAGTTCATCACCTATCCGACGGCGTGAGCGCCCGGCCGCTGCAACCGGGCGCGCGGCGTCCGTGTTGTCGGGGCAAGACTGTCGGAGAGCTTTCCATGGGACGGACGATCCTGAGCGCGGCGACCGGCGCCGCGCTCCTCACCCTGGCCGGCACGGGCGCGGCCCTGGCCTTCGGCAGCGCCGGCGGCAGCTCGGGGGAGGGCGACGGCGCCCTGCGCCAGGAACTGCAGAACCCGAGCTATATCGAGCCGAGCCCCTACGCCTATCGCAACGGCTATCGCCGCCACGATCCGGGCGCGGAGTACGAGGCCTATCGCCGGGGCTACCCGATCTACGGGCCGTGGGGCTGGAAATACCGCTGAGCGCGTCGGCGGGTCAGTCCCGCGGGCTCAGGCGCGCGAGCTGGCGATTGGTGTGCTCGAGGCGCTGGGCGAGGTCGCGCATCACGGCGATGGCGATCTGCGGGAATTGCGCGAGCAGCTCCAGGAAGACCGCCCGGTCGATGCGCAGCGCCGTCATCGGCTCCTCCGCCGTCACCCCCGCCGAGCGCGGCTGCTCGGCCAGGATGCCCATCTCGCCGACCAGGGCATTGGCCGAGAGCAGGGCGAGGCGCACGGGCCCCTGCGGCCCGTCGATCGAGACCGAGGCCGAGCCCTCCAGGATGACATAGGCGCAATCCGAGGCGTCGCCCTGTGCGAAGACCGGCTGGGCCGCCTCGAAATGCACGCGCTCGCTCGTGAAGGCGAGGAGTTTGAGGCGGGCGGGCTCGACCTCGCGGAAGAGCGGCACCTGTCTGAGGGAGGCGACCTCGGTGTCGAGGGTCATGGAACGGCTCCGCGGGGCCAAACCGGCCCGGATCGGGTGCCGCCCGTAGACGCGTCGGCGCCCCCTGTCAAAAACAGGCGACGCCCGGACGCGAAAAGCCGCCCCCGTTGGGCGGGGACGGCTCCGGCGGAATGAGTCCGCCTCAGTACCAGTGGCGGCGGTGGTGGCCCCAGCCATGGTGATGGTGGTGGCGATGGCCCCAATGGCGGTGGCCCCAGCCGTGGTGGTGGCCCCAATGGCGGCGGTGATGGCCCCAGCCGTGATGATGGTGATGATGGTGGCGGTGCCAGCCGTACTGGACGGTCGAGACGCCCGGATTCTCGGCGATCGCCCCGGCCGGGGCGGGGGCGAGGGGCGCGGCCATGGCGGGGGCCGCGAAGAGCCCGCCCGTCGCGATCGCCGCCGCAAGGACAGCACCGCGCCACAGCGTGATCGGCTTGGTCGTCATCGTAAGTGACCTCCCTTTCATCGATCTCTGGGACAACCAGAAGATGTCCGAAGGTAGGTCGCGCCGGATGAACGTCGACTGAGACCGACGTTCAGAAGATCCCTGTCAGGGGCGGCGATAAACCCAGACCCGGGCCGGGGGCAGATTCAGCCAGACCTTGTTGGAGCGGCTCGCCGTGTAGCTGCCCGCCTCGCATTTGGCCGGGATCGGCGGCGCCAGGGCGTAGGTGAACTGCACGAAGGGCGCGTTCGGGTGCATCACATCATGCGCCGTCTGGAGCAGGTCGAGGCGCTGCTCCAGGGGCTTGGTGAAGAGCGGCAGGCTGGAGATCGTCGCCGCGCAGGGCTCGGCGAGCAGGCTGCCGAGGGAATCGCGGATGCGGTAGGCGTCGCCCCGCACCACCGTGACACCGGGAAAGCGGCGGCGCAGCAGCTCGCAGAAATCGGGATTGAACTCGACGAGGATGAGCCGCTCGGGCTCGACGCCCCGGCGGATCAGCGCCTCCGTCACCGGGCCGGTGCCGGGCCCGAGCTCGATCACCGGACCGGGCACCCGCGGATCGACATAGGAGGCCATGGTGCGCGCGAGCATGCGGCCCGACGGCGTCACCGCGCCGGTGACGAGCGGGCGCTCGAACCAGGAGCGCAGGAAGCGGGCCTCATCCTCCAGCGGATCCCGCCGGACACGGAGATCTTGCGTGGCGGCGACGACTTTGGCGCTGGATCGGCGTAACGGCGGCAAGACCGAAGACCCTCGGATCACAGTGGAACGGTAAGGCTAGACGACGAAAGCCTTGCAACAGTCAAGCTTGGCCGATGCAGATCGCCTGCGCCGACAGCACAACCGCGCGAGCGGCGCCGCGGATCCCCGCACCGCTCAGGCGCGCGAGGCCCCGCTGACGAAGAAGTCGCGCACCTTCGAGAAGAAGCCCGCGCTTTCCGGGTGGTTCTCCTCCGAGGCCTCCCGCTCGAATTCCTGCAGCAATTCGCGCTGGCGCTTGGTCAGGTTCTGCGGCGTCTCCACCGAGACCTGGATGTAGAGGTCACCCACGTCGCGGGAGCGGAGCACGGGCATGCCCTTGCCCTTGATGCGGAACTGCTTGGCCGTCTGCGTGCCGGCGGGGATGCGCACCTGCGTCTGCGAGCCGTCGATCACCGGCACGGTGATCTCGCCCGAGAGCGCCGCCGTCACCATGGAGATCGGCACGCGGCAGAACAGGTCCGCCCCGTCCCGCTGGAAGAAGGGATGCGGCTTGATCGAGAGGAAGACGTAGAGATCGCCCGCCGGGCCGCCGCGCAGGCCGCTCTCGCCCTCGCCCGCGAGCCGGATGCGCAGGCCGTCATCGACGCCCGCCGGCACGTTGATCGAGAGGGTGCGCTCGCGCTCGACCCGGCCGGCACCGGCGCAGGAGGGGCAGGGATCGTCGATCACCTCGCCGCGGCCGTGGCAGTTCGGGCAGGTCCGCTCGATGGCGAAGAAGCCCTGCGCCGCCCGCACGCGGCCGTAGCCGCCGCAGGTGGGGCAGGCGCGCGGCTTCGAGCCGGGCTTGGCGCCGGAGCCGGCGCAGGCCTCGCAGGCGATGGAGGTCGGGATGCGGATCGTCTCGGTCTTGCCGGTGAAGGCTTCCTCCAGGCTGATCTCGAGATTGTAGCGCAGGTCCGCCCCGCGCTCCCGGCCCGGCGCGCCGCCGCGGCCCCGCGCCCCGCCGCCGCGACCGTCGCCGAAGAAGTTCTCGAAAATGTCCGACATGAAGTCGCCGAACTCGTTGCCGAATCCGGGGCCGCCCCCGCCCTGGCTGAAGGCGGCGTGGCCGAAGCGGTCATAGGCCGCCCGCTTCTCGCCGTCGGAGAGGCACTGATAGGCCTCGTTGATCTCCTTGAACTTGATCTCGGCTTCCTTGTCGCCAGGATTGCGGTCCGGGTGGTGGAGCATGGCGAGCTTGCGGAAGGCGACCTTCAGTTCGCTTTCCGACGCCGTCTTGGCGACGCCCAGGATCTCGTAATAGTCCCGCTTCGACATTCACGGCCTCTGGGCATTCCGGCACGGGTGGGCGAGCCGCCGGCCGTGCACGGGATGCGGATCGAGCATCGTTCCCGTCAGGACGGCGGCCCCGCTCGTGGGCGCCCTCCTGAGATCTGTCATGCTTGATCCCCGAGGCAGCCCCGGGGATCAAGGGTCGTTACGCGATTCCGATTGCGCGAAAGCGATCGGGGACCGGATTTTCCGGTCCCCGAGGCTTCCGCGCGACGGATCAGGCGCGCTTCTTCTGGTCGTTGTCGTCGACTTCCTGGAAGTCGGCGTCGATGACGTCGTCCTTCTTCTCCGAGCCCGCGCCCTGGGCGGCGCCGGCCCCCGGAGCCCCCTCGGCCTGCGAGGCGGCATACATTGCCTCGCCGAGCTTCATCGAAGCCTGCATCAGGTCGTTGGTCTTGGCCTTGATCGCCTCGACATCCGTGGCCTCGAGGGCCGTCCGCAGGGCGGCGATGGCCGATTCGATCGCGCCCTTCTCCGCCGCGCCGACCTTGTCGCCGTGCTCGGCCAGCGACTTCTCGGTGGTGTGGATCAGGCTCTCGCCCTGGTTCTTGGCCTCGACCAGCTCGCGGCGCTTCTTGTCGGCCTCGGCATTGGCCTCGGCCTCCTTGACCATGCGGTCGATATCGGCGTCCGAGAGACCGCCCGAGGCCTGGATGCGGATCTGGTGCTCCTTGTTCGTCGCCTTGTCCTTGGCCGTCACGTTGACGATGCCGTTGGCGTCGATGTCGAAGGTCACCTCGATCTGCGGCATGCCGCGGGGCGCCGGCGGGATGCCGACGAGGTCGAACTGGCCGAGCAGCTTGTTGTCGGCCGCCATCTCGCGCTCGCCCTGGAAGACCCGGATCGTGACCGCGTTCTGGTTGTCCTCGGCGGTCGAGAAGGTCTGGGACTTTTTGGTCGGGATCGTGGTGTTGCGGTCGATGAGCCGGGTGAACACGCCGCCCAGCGTCTCGATGCCCAGCGACAGCGGGGTCACGTCGAGGAGCAGCACGTCCTTCACGTCGCCCTGGAGCACGCCGGCCTGGACCGCGGCGCCGATGGCGACGACCTCGTCCGGGTTGACGCCCTTGTGGGGCTCCTTGCCGAAGAAGGACTTCACCACCTCCTGCACCTTGGGCATGCGGGTCTGACCGCCGACGAGGACGACCTCGTCGATCTCGGAGGCCGAGACGCCGGCATCCTTGAGCGCCTTGCGGCAGGGCTCGATCGTGCGCTGCACCAAGTCGTCGACGAGCGACTCGAACTTGGCGCGGCTGAGCTTCAGCGCGAGGTGCTTCGGGCCCGTGGCATCGGCGGTGATGTAGGGCAGGTTGATCTCGGTCTGGGTCGCCGAGGATAGCTCGATCTTGGCCTTCTCGGCGGCCTCCTTGAGGCGCTGGAGGGCGAGCTTGTCCTTGGTCAGGTCGATGCCCTGCTCCTTCTTGAACTCGGCCGTCAGGTACTCGACGACGCGGTTGTCGAAGTCCTCGCCGCCGAGGAAGGTGTCGCCGTTGGTCGACTTCACCTCGAACACGCCGTCGCCGATCTCCAGGATCGACACGTCGAAGGTGCCGCCGCCGAGGTCGTAGACCGCGATGGTGCCGGACTTCTTCTTGTCGAGGCCGTAGGCCAGCGCCGCCGCGGTCGGCTCGTTGATGATGCGCAGCACCTCGAGACCGGCGATCTTGCCGGCATCCTTGGTGGCCTGACGCTGGGCGTCGTTGAAGTAGGCGGGGACCGTGATGACGGCCTGCGTCACCGGCTGGCCGAGATGCGACTCGGCGGTCTCCTTCATCTTCTGCAGGGTGAAGGCGGAGATCTGGGAGGGCGAGTAGCGCTTGCCGTCGGCCTCGACCCAGGCGTCGCCGTTGTCGCCCTTGACGATCTTGTAGGGCACGAGGCCCTTGTCCTTCTGCGTCATCGGATCGTCGTAGGTGCGGCCGATGAGACGCTTGATGGCGAAGAAGGTGCGCTCTGGATTCGTCACGGCCTGCCGCTTGGCGGGCTGGCCGACGAGCCGCTCGCCGTCGTCGGTGAAGGCGACGATGGACGGGGTGGTGCGGGCGCCTTCCGCATTCTCGATGACCTTCGGCTGCGTGCCTTCCATCACGGCCACGCAGGAATTGGTGGTGCCGAGGTCGATACCGATCACTTTACCCATGGTGGGATCCCTCTGTTGTTCTGTTCAAGCAGACCGCCGAGCCCCGAAGCAGCTCGGCCCATGGCTAGGCTTTACTGGCGGTGCAATCAGAAAAATTGCGGGAACGGGTCGGGCTTGGAGCCGGGGCCGGAACGGCCCGCCCCAGGTCTTCATCCCGTGCCTTCGCGCATATAAGAAGGTCACCGCAGACCCGCAAGGCGAACGGCCGCGCATCCGGGCGGTCAACCTATCCCGTTCCCTGGGCTTGCGGTTTTCCCACGGATGCGGAGGCGCTTCCGCGGGCCCTGCCCGGGAAATGTTGCGCCTCTGCCACGTCCCTGCCACGGGTGGCATGCTAGATCCTGCTGATCCCGTCCCCGAAGGCTCTTCCGCCAAGGTGCCGCCGTCCTGATGCCGTCGCCGAACCCGCCCCGGCCGAGCGCCGTCCGCCCCGGCTCTTTCCGAGATGCGGGAAGCACGCTTCGGGCCCATGCCTTCGCCCGCGCCCTTCTGCTGCTGCCGGCGCTCCTGCTGCCCGCCGGGCCGGCCGCCGCGCAGAACTTCTTCGAGGAGCTGTTCGGGATCGGCCGGGCGGCCAGGCCCCCGGTGCCGCGCCAGAACGTGCCGCCGCCCGCGCCCCCCGCGCCGCTTCCGGGCGAACCGCTCCCGCCCGGCGACGCCCCGCAGGGCGAGGCGCGGCCGGCCACCCCCGCGCCGCCCCGGCAGCCCGTGGTGCTGAAGGCGCCGTCCGAGGACAACGTGTTCGGCCAGGAGCTGCTGGAGAACGGGCTCGCCGGCTCCCTGAAGCTCGACCGCGCCGGCGCCGGGGTCGCCGCCCTCGTCACGCTCGCCGGCACCAAGGTCTCGCAGCCGACCGAGAGCTGCAGCGTGAAGCTCAACGGCGGCAAGCCCCTCGCCCTGGCCACCGCCGGCAAGCCGGAGGGCGTGGCCCGCTACGAGCTCGCCGCGCCGGAATGCCCCCTGCGCCTCGACGTGCTGGAAGGCGGCGTGCTCGTCACGCCGACGGCGGGCAATCTCTGCACCTTCACCGCCGCCGATTGCGCGGTGACGCCCAAGGGCCTGTGGGGGCCGGGCGCCGCGACCCTGATGCCGCGGGCGCAGGAATTCGACACGGCCCGCGGCGTCGCCGACAAGGCGGTGCGCGACAATTACAAGGTCATGAGCCAGCGCCTGCGCGGCCCGGACCTGCGGCCGGTGGTGCAGGAGCAGGCCGCCTTCTCCTCCGACCGCGAGGAGGTCTGCCGCACCTATGCCCGCGAGGGCGCGCACGGCTTCTGCCACCTGCGCTTCACGGAGGCCCGCGCCCTGGCGCTGGCGGTGCGGCTCGGCGCCAACACCGCGACCCCGACGGCGAGCGCGACGCCGCGTCCCCGCCGCAAGCCGGCGGTGGACGGCCTGAACCCGGATGCCCAGGATGCCGGGGCGCCCGCCTTCGCCGACCAGTAGGACGTCCGCACCGCGCGCGGCGCCCCCTCAGGCGCGGCCCGCCTCGGCCGAGAGCATCACGGGGTCGATGCCGATGCGGCGCAGGGCCTCGTCGTAGCGGGCCTCGAGCCGGGCGTTGAAGATCAGGTCCGCATCGGCCGGGCAGTTGAGCCAGCCATTGGCCATGATCTCCCGCTCCAGCTGCCCCGCCTGCCAGCCGGCATAGCCCAGGGCCAGCACGGCGCTGGCCGGCCCGTCGCCCCCGGCGATGGCCCGCAGGATCTCGACGGTCGCGGTCAGGCAGATGCCGTCGTCGATCACGAGGGTCGATTGCTCGATGTGGAAGTCGGCGCTGTGCAGCACGAAGCCGCGCTTGGCGTCGACCGGGCCGCCCATCAGCACCGGCATGTGGCCGACCTGTTCGCGCAGGCGGATGGCGTCGGTCTCGGGGGCGATGTCGAGCTGGATCAGCAGATCGGGCATGCTCAGATCCGCCACCGGCTTGTTGACGATGATGCCCATCGCCCCGTCGGCGGAATGCGCGCAGAGATAGATCACCGTGCGCGCGAAGCGCTCGTCGCCCATCCCCGGCATCGCCACCAGGAACTGGCCGTCGAGGTAACCCGGTTCGGTGAGAAGACCCGCCTGCATGCCATCATGCTAATCCAGGCGCGGAGGTTGTCCAGAAGCGGATGGCCGCTTTCACGCGCAAAGGCACCGATCCGGCCCCCAGCCGAAGCAGGCCCCGACCTCGACAGGCGCGGGAGGCACAGCTAGACCGGCGCGGAACCCGGACTGCCGCTTTCGCACGGCCCGAGGGAGGAGAAGTTCCATGACGATCCAGGTTGGCGATCACCTGCCGCAGGCGACCTTCCGCGTCACCGGCCCCGAAGGCCCGCAGGCCAAGACCACGGACGACATCTTCAAGGGCCGCCGCGTGGTGCTCGTCGGCGTGCCCGGCGCCTTCACCCCGGCCTGCCACCGCAACCACCTGCCGGGCTTCGTCGCCAAGCGCGACGAGATCCTAGCCCGCGGCATCGACGCGATCGCGGTGACCGCCGTGAACGACATCTTCGTGCTCAATGCCTGGCAGCAGCAGAGCGGGGCCGACGGCATCGAGTTCCTGGCCGACGGCAACGGCGAGTTCGTGAAGGCGATCGGCCTGGAGATGGACGGCACGGGCTTCGGCCTCGGCGTGCGTTCGCAGCGCTACGCCATGCTCGTCGAGGACGGCGTGGTGCGCATCCTCAACATCGAGGACACCCCCTCCAAGGCCGAGGCCTCCGGCGCCGAGGCGATGCTGCGGGTGCTGTGAGCGCCGCTCACGGAGTTTGAAACGGGAAAGGCCGGCGCAACGCCGGCCTTTTTCGTTCTGCGCGGGGACCGCACGCCTTCGCCTTAGGGGAGGGCGGCGGAACGGACCGTCGCCCCCCGATCCCGGTCGTCCCGTCAGCCGACCTTCACGTTCCAGATCTCCTCGGCATATTCGCGCATGGAGCGGTCGGAGGAGAACCAGGCCATCCGGGCGGTGTTGAGGATGGCCGAGCGCCACCAGGCGGCCGGGCGCTTCCAGGCGGCGTCGATCTCCCGCTGCACCCGCCAGTAATCATCGAAATCGACCGTGGTCAGGTAGTGGTCGCGGTGGCGCAGCTCGTCGGTGAGGGGCCGGAAGCGCCCCGGATCGTCGGGGGAGAACAGGCCCGATTCGATCGCCGCCAGCGCCGCGGCGAGGCGGGGGGAGCCCTCGATCGCCCGGGTCATGTAGCCCGGCTCGGCCGCGCGGGCCTGCACGCCGGCCGCGTCGAGGCCGAAGATGAAGATGTTCTCCGCCCCGACATGGTCCTTGATCTCGATATTGGCGCCGTCGAGCGTGCCCACGGTGAGCGCGCCGTTGAGGGCGAGCTTCATGTTACCGGTGCCGGAGGCCTCCATGCCGGCCGTCGAGATCTGCTCGGACAGGTCCGCCGCCGGGATGATCTTCTCCGCCAGGCTCACCGAGTAATTGGGCAGGAACACCACCTTGAGCCGGCCGGCCACGTCCGGATCGTCGTTGACGACCTTGGCCACGTCGCTCGCGAGCTTGATGATCAGCTTGGCCTGGACGTAGCTCGGCGCGGCCTTGCCGGCGAAGATCTTGACCCGCGGGGTCCAGTCCTTCAGCGGCGCCATCTTGATCGCCTGGTAGAGCGCCACCGTCTCGATGATGTTCAGGAGCTGGCGCTTGTATTCGTGGATGCGCTTGATCTGCACGTCGAACAGGGCGGCCGGATCGACCGCGATGCCCGTGCGCTCGGCGATGACGCGGGCGAGCTCCTTCTTGCGGGCCTTGCGCATGGCCGCGTAGCGCGTGCGGAACTCGGGATCCTCGGCCACCGCCTCCAGCCCCCGCAGGGCGGACGGATCGTCGAGCACGCGCTCGCCCACCGTCTCGACGGCGAGCGCCGTCAGCTCCGGATTGGCGTTGTGCAGCCAACGGCGGAAGGTGATGCCGTTGGTCTTGTTGACGATGCGCTCCGGATCGAGCGCATGCAGGTCCTTGAACACCGTCGTCTTCAGGAGCGCGCTGTGCAGCGCCGAGACGCCGTTGACCCGGTGCGAGCCGTGGAAGGCCAGGGGTCCCATGCGCACCCGGCGGCCGTGGGACTCGTCGATCAGAGAGACCGCGGCGACATGCTCCGCCTCGTTGCGGCCGAGCTTGGCCTGCTCCTCGAGGTGGATCCAGTTGATCAGGTAGATGATCTGCATGTGGCGCGGCAGCAGCCGCTCCATCAGCTCGACGGGCCAGGTCTCCAGCGCCTCGGGCAGCAGGGTGTGGTTGGTGTAGTTCAGGGTGCTCGTGGTGATGTGCCAGGCATCCTCCCAGGAGAAGTCGTGCTCCTCCATCAGGAGCCGCATCAGCTCGGGCACCGCGATGGCGGGATGGGTGTCGTTGAGCTGGATCGCGGCATGGTCCGGCAGGGAGCGGAGCGACCCGCGCTCTGCGACGTGCCGGCGCAGCAGGTCCTGCAGCGAGGCCGAGGTGAAGAAGTATTCCTGGCGCAGGCGCAGCTCCTGGCCCTCGGCCGAGGAATCGCTCGGATAGAGCACGCGGGAGATCGCCTCCGCCCGGGCGCGGCCGGCCACGGCGCCGATATGGTCACCGGCATTGAAGCGGGCGAGCTCGACGGGGGCGTCGGATTCCGCCTTCCACAGGCGCAGGGTGTTCACGTGGCGGCCCCGCCAGCCGACCACGGGCAGGTCGTAGGCGACCGCGTTCACGGTCTCGGCCGGGTGCCAGTGGCGCCGGATATGGTGCTCGCCATGGGCCGACATGGTGACGTGGCCGCCGAAGCCGATCGTGTAGGTCGCCTCGGGACGGGCGAATTCCCAGGGATTGCCCTCGGCGAGCCAGGTCTCCGGCGCCTCGCGCTGCCAGCCGTCTTCCAGCGACTGCCGGAAGATGCCGTGATCGTAGCGGATGCCGTAGCCCATGGCCGGGATCGAGAGGCTCGCCATGCTCTCCATGAAGCAGGCAGCGAGCCGCCCGAGGCCCCCATTGCCGAGCGCGGCGTCCGGCTCCGCCTCCTCGACCTCGCCGAGATCAACGCCGAGGTCGCGCAGGGCGGCGCGGGTGGCCTCGACCAGACCGAGATTGTTCAGGGCGTCGGAGAGCAGGCGGCCGATGAGGAATTCGAGGGAGAGGTAATAGACCCGCTTCTCCGGAACCTGGGCGCCGGTGCCGCCGCGGGCGGCATCCACGATCCGGTCGCGCAGGGCCAGCGCCGTGGCGGCGAACCAGTCGCGCTCGCGGGCGGCCTCGACGCTCTTGCCGAGGGCGTAGATCAGCTTGGCGCGGATGTCCTCGCGCAAGGCCACCACGAGCTCGGGGGAGGGGGCGGCCTTCGGCACGGCGCTTGCCTGAGGCTTGGGAGCCGGCGTGGCCTTCTCGGGGGCAGGCTTCGCTGGAGCCTGGGCGGGCGTGGCGGATGCATCCGCCTCTCCGGTCCGCCGAGACGCGGACAGAGTCTCGTTCAGCATCGTCGGGTCCCCCTTCAAGGCAGCCGACCTTCGGTCGGTTGTCGGCCGGGACCCCGCGCGCTTCTCCTGGCGATCATCGGTTCCGGCTCTCGGCTTCGGCATCGTGTGTTCCGGACTTCTGGTTGTCGAGACACAGGGACGGAGCGGCGGCGCCGGGGAGCGCCTTCCCCGTCCCAGTGTATCCCGACCGACACAGGCCCATCTAGGCGCGTCCGGCAACGGATCGACCCTGCCGGGGCATGCTTGAAACTTTCCTGAACGCCCTATCTTGCCGCCGCCGGGCCGGGATGACGGACCCGCATCCTGTCGTGTCGCGCGCTCCGCGAAGCGGCGCCTCGCTCGCCTTGGGGGGCGCGCGGGGCTAGCATCGCGCGGGTCCGATCCCCCGGTTCCGGCGGGCGCGGGCGGCAGGCCACTGGAGGGCACCGCATGGCCGAAACGATCTGGTGGAAGAGCGGCACGGTCTACCAGGTCTATCCGCGCTCGTTCCAGGATTCGAACGGCGACGGGGTCGGCGATCTCAAGGGCATCACGGACAGGCTCGACTATCTCGCCTGGCTCGGCGTCGACGCGGTCTGGATCTCGCCCTTCTACCCGTCCCCGATGGCGGATTTCGGTTACGACGTCTCCGACTATTGCGGGGTCGACCCGCTCTTCGGCAGCCTCGCGGATTTCGACCTGCTCGTCGCGGAGGCCCACCGGCGCAAGCTCAAGGTCATCCTCGACTTCGTGCCCAACCACTCCTCGATCGAACATCCCTGGTTCGCGCAGAGCCGGGCGAGCCGGGAGAATCCGAAACGCGACTGGTACATCTGGCGCGAGCCCGGCCCCGATGGCGGCCCGCCCAACAACTGGCTCTCGAATTTCGGCGGCCCCGCCTGGACTCGGGACCCGGCCACCGGCCAGTACTATTATCACGCCTTCCTGCCCGAGCAGCCGGACCTGAACTGGCGCAACCCGGCGGTGCGGGAGGCCATGCACGAGGCCTTGCGCTTCTGGCTGGAGCGGGGCGTCGACGGCTTCCGCGTCGACGTGATCTGGCACCTGATCAAGGACGAGGGCCTGCGCGACAACCCGCCGAATCCCGGTTTTCTGCCAGACCAGGCCGGGGTCAACCGCTTCGAGCAGGTCTATTCCTGCGACCGGCCGGAGGTGCTCGACGTCATCGCCGGCATCCGCGGCGTGCTCAAGGGATACGGCGAGCGCGTGCTGATCGGCGAGATCTACCTGCCGATCGAGCGGCTCGTGGCCTATTACGGGCCGGAGCTGAACGGCGCGGACCTGCCCTTCAATTTCCAGCTGATCCAGACGCCCTGGAAGGCCGACGCCGTCGCGACCCTCGTGGACGAGTACGAGGCGGCCCTGCCGGAGGGCGGCTGGCCGAACTGGGTGCTCGGCAACCACGACCAGCCCCGCATCGCCGACCGCGTCGGGGAGGCCCAGGCCCGCATCGCGGCGATGCTACTGCTGACGCTCCGCGGCACGCCGACCCTCTATTACGGCGACGAGATCGGCCTCGCCCATGTGCCGATCTCGCCGGACCGGGTGCGGGACCCCTGGGAGCGCAACGAGCCGGGCCATGGCCGCGACCCCGAGCGCACCCCGATGCAATGGAGCGACGCGCCCCAGGCCGGCTTCTCCACCGCCGATCCCTGGCTGCCGCTGAGCGCGGATTGGGTGCGGCGCAACGTCGACGAGATGCGGGACGATCCCGGCTCCATCCTCACGCTCTACCGCCGCCTGCTCGGCCTGCGCCGCGACCACGCCGCCCTGTCGATCGGGGGCTACCGGCGGCTCGACCTGCCCGAGGGGCTGGCCGGCTCCGTCTTCGCCTATGAGCGCGTCGAGGGCGACGATACCGTGCGCATCCTGCTCAATTTCGAGGCTGAAGCCCGCGCCGTCCCCCTGGAGCCGGGCCGGCTCTGGTCCGTCGCGCTCTCGACCCATGCCGGACGCACCGGCGCCCGGGAGAAGGGCACCCTCCGGCTGGCCCCGAATGAGGGCGTCCTGCTGCTGCCGATCTCGGCCTGAGGCGGCGCACATTCTTTTTTGACCCTAGGGCCGATTTTTCTGCCTCGGGAGGCTTCTGAACGTGGCCTGAATTGTGCGATGCAACGGAACATCGGGCACGCAGGAGCGTTGTCATGCCAACGTCGGGTGTGGGCGAGGTCGTCCGCAGCAAAGCGCAAAGAGCGCGGCGTGGGGATGGATTGATGGCTTATGCGGCTCTGGCGGGGTCTGCCCCGAGTGGCCTTTCGAGCCGGGCGGACTTTCCCTTCCCAGCAGAGCCGACACCCTCCCCCCAAGGGGGCATGCTGCCGCGGATTCTCTACGCGACCCCGGAAATGGCGGATTTCGTGAAGACCGGCGGTCTCGGCGAGGTGGCTGGCGCGCTGCCGCGGGCCCTGCGCCGGCACTATGACGTCCGCGTCCTCATCCCGGGCTATCCCCGCGTCCTCGACCGCCTGCGCGACATCACCTATGTCGCCCGCCTGCCCGCCTTCGCGGGCGTCCCGGCCTGCGATCTCGGCTATGCGGAGACCGCGGACGGGCTCGGCCTCTACGTGCTCTTGAACCGCGAGCTCTACGAGCGCGGCGGCTCGCCCTACGGCGATGCCAACGGCGATTTCGGGGACAACGACCTGCGCTTCGCCCGGCTGAGCAGCGCCGCCGCGGAGATCGCCCGCGGGGTCGACGCGGGCTGGAGCGCCGACCTCCTGCATCTCAACGACTGGCAGACGGCGCTGGCCCCGGCCTACATGGCCTGGCGCGGCATCCGGCTGCCGAGCGTGCTCACCATTCACAACCTCGCCTATCAGGGCCTATTCCCCCGCGAGGAGATGGGCCGCATCGGCGTGCCCGAGCACGCCTTCCAGATGGACGGCGTGGAGTTCTACGGTCAGCTCTCCTTCCTGAAGGCGGGGCTCTACTACGCCTCTCAGGTCACGACGGTGAGCGAGACCTATGCCCGCGAGATCACCACGCCGGAGCATGGCTGCGGCCTCGACGGGCTTCTGCGCACCCGCGCCGCGCAGGGGCGGCTCTCGGGCATCCTCAACGGCATCGACGAGAGCTGGGACCCGCGCACCTGCCAGCACCTCGCCATCCGCTTCGAGCCGGAGGACTGGAAGGGCAAGACCGCCAATGCCGACGAGGTGCGCAAGCAGTTCGGCCTCGCCGTCTCCCGCGGCCCGCTCTTCGCCATCGTCTCCCGCCTCGTCCACCAGAAGGGCATCGACCTGAGCATCGGCGCGGCCGAGACCATCGTCGCCGAGGGCGGCCAGCTCGTGGTGATCGGCCAGGGCGAGAGCCGGTTCGAGGGCGCGCTCAAGGAGCTTGCCGGGCGCCATCCCGAGCATGTCGGCGTGCATGTCGGCTTCTGCGAGACGGAAGCGCGGCGCATGTTCGCGGGCAGCGACTTCCTGCTGATGCCCTCGCGCTTCGAGCCCTGCGGCCTCGCCCAGATGTACGCGCAGCGCTTCGGCTCCCTGCCGATCGTGCGCCGCACCGGCGGCCTCAACGACACCGTGGAGGACGGGGTCACGGGCTTCACCTTCGCCGACCCCTCGCCCCGGGGCTTCCTCGGCGCGGTCCGCCGGGCGCTCGACACCTTCGGCCAGAAGAAGCGCCTGAACACGATGCGGCGCAGCGCTATGGCGCGCTCCTTCAGCTGGGAAGGCGCGGCCCAGAACTACTGCAACCTCTACGCCCGCGCCTTCGGCAACAACGCCGCCCGGCGCTGGCAATCGGCCTGAGCGGCGCTCCGGACTCGAGGCGCCCGGGCCGGCGCGGGGCTTGATCGCCCCGCGGGGCTCGCTCATCTCAGCGCATGCTGTTCGGCCGGATTCGCCCCCTCTCTCCCGCCGCCCGCACGGGGGAGGCCGCGCCGGGGCCCACCGCGGCCGGCCGCTTCGTCTCGGGCTCGATCCTGCGCCACGTCGTCGTGATGAGCGGCACGGGCTCGATCGGCCTGATGGCGATCTTCCTCGTCGACCTGCTCTCCCTCCTCTACGTGTCGAAGCTCGGCGACCCGCACCTCACCGCGGGGGTGGGCTTCGCCGCCGTCGTCCAGTTCTTCGCGATCTCGATCAATATCGGCCTGATGATCGCCGCCGGCGCCCTGGTCTCCCGGGCGATCGGGGCCAGCGACGAGGTCGGGGCGCGGCGCATCGCGACCTCCGTCAGCATCCTCGGCCTCATCGCCTCCGGGCTGCTCGTCCTCCTCCTGCTCGCCGTGCTCGATCCGCTGCTGCGCATGATCGGCGCGGACGAGGCGACCCTGCCCGTCGCCCGGCGCTTCCTCTGGATCGCCCTGCCCTCGAACCTGCTGATGGGGCCGGGGATGCTGTTCTCCGGCCTGCTGCGGGCCATCGGCGCGGCGCGAGAGGCCATGGCGGTCACCCTCGGCGGCGCCATCGTCACCGCCGCGGTCGATCCGCTCCTGATCTTCGGCCTGGGCCTCGGGGTCGACGGGGCGGCGATCACCACCTGCCTCGCCCGGGCGACCTTCCTCGCCGTGGGCTGGCGCGGCGTCGCCCGCTACCGCATGCTCGGACCGGCGCGCCTCCACGCGGTCCTCGACGATGCCGGCCTGATCGCCCGCATCGCCGCCCCCGCCATCCTGACGAACCTGGCGCCCGCCGTGGCGGGCGCCTTCGTGGCCCATGCGGTCTCCCGCTTCGGCACGGCGGCGGTGGCGGCCAACGTGGTGATCGACCGGCTCGCCCCGGTCGCCTTCTGCGGCCTCTTCGCCATGTCGGGGGCGATCGGGCCGATCCTCGGCCAGAACTGGGGCGCCCGGCGCTTCGACCGGATGCGCGGCGTGCTGCGGGCCGGCATCGGCGTCACCGGCCTCTACGTCCTCGTCGTGTGGCTGGCGCTGGTGCTCGGCCGGGGACCCCTGGCCCAGCTGTTCGAGCTGCAGGGGGTCGCCGCCGACCTGTTCCGCTTCTTCTGCCTCGTCAGCGGGGCGATCTGGCTGTTCAACGGTCTCCTGTTCCTGGGCAATGCCTCGTTCAACAATCTCGGATTCCCCCTGACCTCGACCGGCCTCAACTGGGGGCGGGCGACGATCGGGACCATGCCGCCCGCCCTGATCGGGGCCGCCTGGTTCGGGCCGGAGGGCGTGATCGCGGGCACCGGCTTCGGCTCCCTGGCCTTCGGGCTGACGGCCCTCGTCCTCGCCTTCCGGACCGTCGCCCGGCTGGAGGCCAGCAGCCTCGGGCCGGCGCCCGCGGTTGCCCCGGCCGGCGGCGTGACCGCCGGCGTGGCGTCGGGAGAGGCGGCCTGAGAGACGCCGGAGAAGGATGTCCCGGGCAAAATCGCCCGGCGCGATCACCACCGCTGGTCACGGGCGACCCGATGGGACAGACTTGGCACAGTGTCAGGAGCCGCGTTCCGGGCTTCCGGACCGTTCTCGGAGAGGCGGGCCGCCCATGTTCAATCCGTTCGAGTTGATGCAGGCCCAGAGCCCCGCCGCGATTCAAGCGTTCGGCCAGCAATTCGGTCTCTCACCGGACCAGACCCGGCGGGCGATGGAAGCCCTGCTGCCCGCCCTGACCATGGGCCTCCAGGCCACCCCGGGAAACGACCCGACCGGCATGGCCCGGATGTTCGGCCTGGGCGGCGGAGCGGGCAGCACCGGCCCGCGGAAGGCGGAATTTCCCTTCGGCGCGATGTTCGGGCCGCCCCAGCTGGTTCAGGCCATCCTGCAGCAGGCGGCGGCGAGCAGCGGCGTCGGCACCCAGGCCCTGCGGCAGATGATGCCGGTGATGGCCGGCATGCTGGTCGCGACCCTCGTCCATCTGATGCTCAACAGCGAGACGGGCACACGGGCCGCCCCCCCGCCGGAGCCCGCGCCGCTGTTCCCGCCGGGCAATCCCTGGGCCGCCTGGTTCGGCGGCCTGATGGACGCGCCCGCCCCCGCGCCGCCCCCCGGCCGCAAGCCCGCCCCGAAGCCCGCGGCCAAGGCCGCGCAGCCGGGCCCTCGGGCCCAGGCGGGGAAAGGACCGGGGGAGAGGGGCGCGTCGGAGGCCTCCCTCGAGGTGTTCCAGCAGATGATGCAGACCGGAGCGGAGGTGCAGGAGCAGAACGTCAAGGCGATGCGGGAGATCTTCGACGCCTTCTGGACACGCCCCCCCGTGGACAAGGCCGTCCCCGCCGCCACGGCGCCGGAGGAGGGCAGGTCGGACAAGGGGGCGCCACCGGCGGAGCCCAGGTCCGACAAGCCGCGTGCGGCCAAAACCCCGCGCGGCGCGGCGCCGACGGAGGATTGATCGCGGCCAGCCTGCCTTCAGCGTGCGGCGTCGAAGGAGGTGTTGACGGTGTTGAACAGGGTGTTCACCGCGCTGGTGAGCCCGCTCATCGAGCCGAACACGGCAAGCGCCAGCACCACGGCGATCAGGGTGTACTCGATCGCGGTGGCGCCGGCCTGATCCTGGCGGAAGCGGGCCGAGAGCGTTCTTAGCGCCGGGCCGTACCGGGCCAGGGGCGGGATGCGTGACGGAACCATGCGCCGATCCCCCCGAGGCGTCGATCTTCCTATGCTTCTAGGAACGGCGCATTGAAGAAGCCTTAAGACTTGCGCCGAAACCGGAGGCCAAACCTGTGCTTTTCTGCACAGCGGCCGCGGTTCAGGACAGGCCAGCCTTCTCTCGCAAGGCGTCGATGCGCTTCGACGCCTCCGCCTTGTCGAGATCGGGCGCGTAGGCCTTCGGCTCCCCGGCCTGCTCCGACAGGGTCTTGAGGTACGAGGCCTGGGCGCCGGTCATCGGCTCGCCGCCGGTGGTCCAGGCATCCGGATCCTTGATCCGGTTCGAGTCGTCGCTCGGGTCGATCTTGGGGTTATCGGCTTCCGGCTTGTGCTGGGTCATGACGGCTCCCGATAGGCGCTTTCGTTCACGGATTGTTCCATAAACGCGACGCGCCCGGGGCGGTTCCGGAGCCCGACCCAGGCTGGGCCGGGCTCCGGACGATTCAGGCCGCCACGGCGCGGGGCTGCACCTCGGCGAGGTAGTCGTCCATCAGCGTCTTGGTCAGCGCGGCGGGCGTGAAGCGGTAGGGGCCGATCTCGGCGACCGGGGTCACTTCGGCGGCCGAGCCCGTGATGAAGCACTCGGAGAAGCCGGTCATCTCCTCCGGGCGGATGCGGCGCTCGATCACCTCGATGCCGCGGCGGCGGGCGAGCTCGATCACGGTCTGCCGGGTGAGGCCGTTGAGGAAGCGATCGGCCTGGGGCGTGTGCAGCACGCCGTCCTTGACGAAGAAGACGTTCGCGCCGGTGCACTCGGCGACGTTGTCCTCCCAGTCGAGCATCAGGGCATCGGCATAGCCCTTGTTCTCGGCCCGGTGCTTCGAGATCGTGCAGATCATGTACAGGCCCGCCGCCTTCGAGGTGGAGGGCGCCGTGCGCGGATCCGGCCGCCGGTAATCGGCGATGTCGAGGCGGATGCCCTTCATCTTGGTGGCCGGGTCGAAGTAGCTCGGCCATTCCCAGGCGGCGATGGCGAGGTGGATGGTGTTCTTCTGGGCGGCGACGCCCATCATCTCCGAGCCGCGCCAGGCGACCGGGCGCAGATAGGCGTCCTGCAGGCCGCTCGTCTTGAGCACGAGGGCCTTGGCCGCCTCGATCTCGTCGACGGAGAAGGGGATCTCGAAGTCGAGGAGCTGGGCCGAGCGGCGCAGGCGCTCGGAATGCTCGCGGCTCTTGAAGATGCGACCGCCATAGGCCCGCTCGCCCTCGAAGACGGAGGATCCGTAGTGCAAGCCGTGGCTGAGCACGTGGATCTTCGCCTCCCGCCACGGCACCATGGCGCCATCGAACCAGATGGTACCGTCGCGCTCGTCGAACGGAATCATGGACATGCCCGGCTCCTTCGCCGCGGATTTGAATTCGGGGTGGATCCTCGCAGCGCGGGCGTCGCGACGGGACCGTCGGCGCGGGTGCTAGCAGGAGGGTTGACGGGTATCAACGAGGCTGAGATATGTCAACAACGCTGACTTATCTCCGGGCCCGGCCCGGGACGGCGGTTCTCCCGCCCTTCCTCGCCCCTGACAGCATCGAGGCAGCCGAAGACGTGACACGCCACGTGACGATGAGCGCCGCGGCGGCGCAGAGCTTCGACGACCGCGCCTTCGACCGACACGACGCGCTCCCCGCCTGCGAAGGGCCGGCCGAGGGGTCCCGGGCGAGCGACGACCTGATCGAGCTGTTCTTCTTCGCCTATCGCGACTTCGTGAGCGACCCGGACCGGATCCTGGCGCAATACGGCTTCGGCCGGGCGCATCACCGGGTGCTGCACTTCGTGGACCGCTATCCGGGCCTGACCATCGCCGAGCTCCTCGACATCCTGAAGATCACCAAGCAGAGCCTCAACCGGGTCCTGAAGGACCTGATCGAGCAGGGCTATGTCGAGCAGAAGACCGGCGTGAACGACCGGCGCCAGCGGCTCCTGTTCTGCACGCGGGCCGGGCGGGACCTCGCGGCGGATCTGAGCCGGGTGCAGACGAAGCGCGTGGTGCAGGCGCTCGCCGGCCAGGCCGAAGCCGAGGGGACGGATGCGCGCACCTCGGCGCAGGATTTCCTCCTCGGCATGATCGAGCCCGACGAGCGCGCGGCCGTGCGCCGCCTGATGGCGCGCCGCGCGGGAGAGGCGGCATGAGCGGCGGGCTGGCCGTGCGGGCCCGGGCCGAGCTGCCCGACCATGCGCCGCATATCCTCGTCGTCGACGACGACCGCCGGGTGCGGGAGCTGCTCTCGCGCTTCCTGTGCGAGCACGGCTTCCGCGTCACCGCGGCGGCCAATGTCGACGAGGCGCGCGCGCGCAGCCAGTGCTTCGTGTTCGACGCCCTCGTCCTCGACGTGATGATGCCCGGCGAGAACGGCTTCGACTACGCCCGCTCCGTGCGTGAGACCTCCCAGGTCCCGATCCTGATGCTCACCGCCCGCTCCAACCCCAACGACCGGGTGATGGGGCTGGAGATCGGGGCCGACGACTACCTGCCCAAGCCCTTCGAGCCCCGGGAGCTGATCCTGCGGCTCAACAACATCCTGCGCCGCAACGCCGAGGGGCCATCGCCCCGCGGGGGCGGCGTCGCCGTCACCTTCGGCCCCTTCAGCTTCCGCACCGACCGGGGCGAGCTGAAGCGGGGCGAGGAGGTGATCCGCATCACCGACCGCGAGCGCGAGATCCTGACCATGCTCGCCCAGGCCCGGGGCGCCAGCGTGGAGCGGGAGGTGCTGGCGGGCAGCGGTGGCCTCGCCGCCGAGCGTACCATCGACGTGCAGATCAACCGCCTGCGCCGCAAGACGGAGCCGGATCCGGCCAATCCGAGCTTCCTGCAGACCGTGCGCGGGGTCGGCTACCGTCTCGTGATCGATTAGGGGCCGCGCGATGCCCGATCCGGGCACTACCCTCGCCGCGCTGCCGGAACAGGCAAGGCGGGCCGTCGCGCAACCGCGCAGGCTGTGGCGGCGCATCGCCCGGGCGATCGGCGACGCCCTGCCGAAGGGGCTCTATGCCCGCTCGCTCATCATCATCATCGCCCCCGTCGTCCTGCTCCAGTCGGTGATCGCCTACACCTTCATGGAGCGGCACTGGCAGTTGGTGACGCGGCGGCTCTCCGCGGCGGTGACGGCCGACATCGCCGCGCTGATCGACATCTACGAGAGCTACCCCCAGGACAAGGACGTCGAGACCCTCTCCCGGATCGCCGGGGAGCGGCTCAACCTCGACCTCGACGTGCTGAAGGGCGCCAAGCTGCCCCCGCCCGCGCCGCGGCCCTTCTTCTCGATCCTCGACGAGGCCCTCTCCGACGAGCTCAAGCGCCAGATCCGGCGCCCCTTCTGGATCGACACGGTCGGCCGCTCGAACCTGATCGAGATCCGGGTCGCGATCCCCGACGGGGTTTTGCGCGTCACGGCGCGGCGCAGCCAGGCCTATGCCTCGAACTCGCACATCTTCCTGGTCTGGATGACCGGCTCGTCCCTGGTGCTGCTCGGCGTCGCGATCCTGTTCCTGCGCAACCAGATCAAGCCGATCCTGCGCCTCGCCGCGGTGGCGGAGGGCTTCGGCAAGGGCCGGGAGATCGAGTTCAAGCCCCGGGGCGCCCGGGAGGTCCGGCAGGCGGGCCACGCCTTCATCGAGATGAAGCGGCGCATCGAGCGGGCGATGGAGCAGCGCACGATGATGCTCAACGGCGTGAGTCACGACCTGCGCACCATCATCACCCGCTTCAAGCTTTCCCTCGCTTTGGTCGAGCAGAGCTCGGACGTGGAGGACCTGCAGCGGGACGTGGACGAGATGAGCCGCATGCTCGAGGCCTATCTCGCCTTCGCCAAGGGCGATTCGGCGGAGACCGCGGCCCCCACCGACATGCGGGCGCTGCTCGAGGACCTGCGCACCGACGTGGAGCGGCTGGGCGCCCATGTGGAGGCGGTCGACCTTGAGGGGCGGCCGGTGGTGACGGTGCGGCCCGACGCCTTCCGGCGCTGCCTGTTCAACCTCGCCGCCAATGCCGCGCGCTACGGCGAGACCGTGGCGATCAGCGGCAAGGCCGAGCACCGCTCCTTCCTCGTCTCCATCGACGACGACGGCCCCGGCATTCCGCCGGAAAGCCGGGAGGAGGTGTTCAAGCCGTTCCTGCGCCTCGACGACGCCCGGCAGGATGCCGGCGGCTCCGGCCTCGGCCTCGCCATCGCCCGGGACATCGCCCGCGCCCATGGCGGCGACATCCTGCTGCACGACAGCCCCCTCGGCGGCCTACGGGCGACGGTGCGGATCCCGGCCTGAACGGGCCCTACTGCACCAGCATCAGCCTGGACTTGCCGTCGCTGGCAGCAGGCCGACTCCAGGGCTCGACATGGCCGGCATAGAAATCCTCGACGAGGTCGCGGACCACCTCGGCGATCTCGCCGCTGCGCTCCTCCTCGAAATGGATCTCGTTGCCCACCGAGCGGCCGAGGCTCGGCGCGGCGCTCTTCAGCTCGGGCAAGAGCTTCTCGCTGTATTCCTTGCTGAGCCCCGAGACGCAGATGTAGTTGCGGCCGCCAAGGACCGGACCGTACTTGATGCCGATCTTGTGCTCGGAACCGGCGCTGTTGTGCAGGTTCGCGGTCAGGCAGACGAAGTCTTCCTTGTCCACGTCGACGGTCAGGCCCGAGATGGTGCCGGCAGCGTTGCGGTCCTCGTCCAGCACCTCCGCCATGAGGCTGAGCACGCTGATGATCGGCTGCAGCGCCTTGGTGCCGTCCTCCAGCAGCTTGCGGCGCAGCTGATTCTTGCGGGCATCGGCCGCCTGCAGGCGACGACGGAAGCGATTTTTGATTTCGTACGGATCGGTCATCGCGCATCCCCACGAGCGAAAATCGATTATTCTGCTCTGCGGAGAAACTAAGAAACGCCTATTATTCGGTCAAGCAGTTGCACAGTATTCGCGCGTGCAAATACGATGAGCGCCTGCCCAGTTTCATGACTTGCCCAAAATTTGGGCAGCGATGACCGTTCACGACCGGATGCGGGATCGGTCGCGCGAAACGGCGATGATCCGCCCGTTGCGGCCTGCCGCACCCGGCCAAAATCCGATGGGCCGGGAGTTTCCCTCGGCCGAACGGCGGTGCTAAGACCGCTGCGCTTTCTGTAAGATCCGGGCCCGCGTGAAGGCCCGCACAACGCGAGGGAACGCAATGAACCCGCTGGTGCCGCTTCTGGTCCTCCTGCTCCTGCCGATCGGCGCCATCTCCGCGGTGCTGTTCACGGATACGGGCATCGACCCGGCCCTGCTCACCGCCACGATCAAGACCTTCGCGATCCTGTTCGTCGTCGGCGGCGCCCTGTCCTTTGCCGCGAGCCGCCTCGCCGCGCGCTCGAACTGACGGCCCGCACGATCCCCGGCGGCAGGGTGGCGAGGCGCCTGCTTCCGCCGAGAACATCGCCCGGGCGCTGGAGCGGATGGGACGGTTCCTGTCGGAGCGCGCCCCGGCCTGACGGCCCTCAGGCCGGCCTGAGGGCCGGCGCCTTCGGCCGCGGTGCTCCCGCGATGTGGAACAGGGCAGGGCGCTCGAACAGGGCATTCAGGGGCGTCCTGCGGATCAGGCGCTCGAACAGGAGCGGCGTCACCACCGCCACCGCCGTCACGATCAGGCTGACCAGACCGATATCGGCGATCAGCCCGGACTTGACGATCAGGGTGCGGCTCAGCGCCATCGGCAGGAAGAAGGCGAGGTAGATCACGATCGAGCGCCGGCCGCAGGCCCGGAACGCGGCCGTGACCGGCCCTCCGGCCCGGGTCAGGAGGGCGGCCACCGCGACGATCGCCAGCGCGCCGATGCTGCCGAGAACGAGGCTCACACCGGGCAGGCTCGCCAGCGTCGGGTAGGCGGGAAACCCGCTCGGGCTGAAGGCGAAGAAAGTCTCGACCAAGGCCCATACGGCAAGCCCTGCCAGTGCCATGGCGGGCCGTCCGCGCACTCCGGTCGCGAAGGCGAAGATCCGCTCGGCGAAGAGATAGCCGCCGACGAAATAGACGTAGCGGCCGCAGAACTCCTCCAGCAGGTAGGGCATGCCGTGGCCCGGCAGCATCTGCAGCAGGGCCGCTCCGGCGAGCAGGAGAGGCGGGGGCACCCGCCCATGGGCGAGCTTGGTCACCACGGAGAAGACGGCGAGCAGATAGATGAACCAGAGGGTCGAGTAGGGCTCGACCAGGGCCCAGGCGAGGTGCAGCCCGAAGGCGGCGAGGGCCCCGTCCAGCCCCTGCGCGCCCGCGACGATCGGACCGGCCTTCACCGCCGACTGGATCACCACCCAGAGGACGTAGAAATAGGCGAAGTGGACGACGCGCCGGTCGGCGAAGAGGCGCCAGTCGCGGTCGATCACCCGGCCGAGGAACAGCCCCGAGAGCAGGAAGAAATCCGGGATCCGGAAGGGCTTGGCAAAGACGACGACCGTGTGCAGAAAGCCCTCGCCCCCCATCGCCTCACCGGTGCCGAGGGTGGAATGCATCATCACCACGAGGACGATGCAGAGCCCCTTGGCGACATCGACCCAGGCGAGCCGCATCGCGTCCTCGGGCCGGGCCGGACGGACGGGCAGGGGGATCACGGTCACGGGCGCCTCGCCGGTCGGTCTGTTCGAGCTAGAGGCGAGCCTGACGGGCAATCGTAAAGCGGGGGCTACTCCAGGCGCCCGGCGGCCGGGGAACCCGCCGGCATTCGCAACATTCGGTGAATCAACCGTGCGGCATTCGCGACGCCTTGCGCGCCCGCGTCAGGCGGGTGGGCGCGTGGAAGTCGTCGGGCTTCGTGCGCACCCAGGCCAGGAACCGGGCGATCTCCGGATCGGCGCGCAGGGAATCCACGTCAGCGAGCCGCCGGGCGATCTCGGCCTCGCTGTAGCGGGCATGGATCGCCGAATGGCAGATCTGGTGCAGGCGCACGGTCTCCCCGTGCCGGCCGCCCTTCAGTTTCGGGGTGAGGTGGTGGAGGCTCTGCCGCGCCCCCGGCGGGATCGGCCGTTCGCAGAGCGGGCAGACGGGCAAAACCGCCGGTGCGGCCGCGCCCGCCTCCTCCTCGCGCCAACGCCGTGCCCGCCGACCGACCATGCCGCCGCCTCCGTGGATCAGCGATGGGAGAGGGCGGCCGGTTCCGGGACGCAGGCCGCGCCGATTCGCCCGCGGAAGAAGGCTTCCACCGCCTGGTCGCGCATCCCGAGGATGGAAACGTGATCGCCCGGGATCACCTCCAGCCGCGCGCGGGCCCCGGCCGCCCGGGCGAGCCCCGCCGCGAGCTTGGCCGGCACCACCGGATCCGCATCCCCCTGCACGATCCAGACCGGCGCCTCGCCCCGGGCGATGCGCAGGTCCGAGCGCCAGGGATCGCGCAGGAGCAGACCGGCGGGCAGGAGGGGGAAGCGCAGCCGCACGAGATGGAGCAGGGAATCGAAGGGCGCGTCGAGGAACAGCCCGACCGGCGTGGCCTGCCCGGCCACGGCCACGGCCACGCCCGTGCCGAGGGAATGGCCGTGGAGCAGGACCGGCGCGCCCGGCGCCCGGCTCTCGACCGTGCGGAGGGCGGCGCGCCCATCCTCGATCAGCCCCTCCTCGCTCGGCTGGCCGGTGGAGCCGGGATAGCCGCGATAGGCCAGGGTGAGCAGGCCCCAGCCCGCCGCGCGCCAGGGGCCTTGCGAGAACCGCTCCGCATGCGGCTCCGGGCGGGAGCCGTTGCCGTGGAAGCTCAGCACCACGCCGCAGCCCGGCCGCGGCGCCCGCCAGAGCCCATGCAGCCGCTCGCCATCGGCGGTCCCGATGGTGATCGCCTCGACATCCGCGGGCTGCGCGCTCCAGGGCGGCGGGATACTCGCGCCCGGATAGATCAGCTGGCGCTGGTTGAAGACGAGGGCGCCGATCATCGCGCCCGCGAGCAGAAGCAGGACGAGGGCGAGAATTCCGAGGACGCGCATGCTCTCCTGGTCGCTCCCGAGGCGGCGACAGCAACGTCGCCCCTTAAACAGGGGAATGGAGAGAAGAACAGGCGCCCCGGTGACGCGCCGTTGACAAAGACGGCCCACGGCCCGAATCTGGAACCGTTCCGAGGGGGGCCCCGATCCGGGGGCTGAGAGTGGGCGAGGCGCCCTGACCCTTGAACCTGATCCGGCTCGTACCGGCGGAGGGACGGGAACCTGCTGCGCGCGGCGAGAGGCCGCGTGTTTGTGAAAGCCCAAACCGTTCGTCGTCTGCGGGTCGCCTCCAACGCCAGGAGTGACACCCGATGAACGCACCCGTCCGTCCCAAGGATCTTCCCAACGGCGCTCCGTCCAGCGTCACCACCGGCCCCGTGGCCGGCTCGCGCAAGGTCTACGCGCAGGCGCCCGGCCGGCCGGACATCACGGTGCCCTTTCGCGAGATTGCGCTGACCGATCCGAACGAGCCGGCGGTGCGGGTCTACGACCCCTCCGGTCCCTATACCGAGACCGATGCCCGGATCGATCTCGAGAAGGGCCTGCCGACCGCCCGCGAACCCTGGATCGTCAAGCGCGGCTACGAGACGGTGGTGCCCCGCGCCGTGAAGCCCGAGGACAACGGCTTCGCGGCCGACGACAAGCTGGTCGCCCCGTGCCCGGCCGAGCGGACCATCCGCAAGGCGGCCCCCGGCCAGATGGTCACGCAATACGAGTTCGCCCGGGCCGGGATCGTCACCGAGGAGATGATCTACGTCGCCCACCGCGAGAATGCCTGCCGCGAGCAGATGCTGGAGCGGGCCGCCGACGCGCTGAAGGACGGCGAGAGCTTCGGCGCTGCGATCCCGCCCTTCATCACGCCGGATTTCGTGCGCGAGGAGGTGGCCCGGGGCCGCGCCATCATCCCGGCCAACATCAATCACACCGAGCTCGAGCCGATGGCGATCGGCCGCAACTTCCTCGTGAAGATCAACGCCAATATCGGCAATTCCGCCGTCACCTCCTCCGCGGCCGACGAGGTCGAGAAGCTGGTCTGGTCGATCCGCTGGGGCGCGGACACCGTCATGGACCTGTCGACGGGCCGCAACATCCACAACATCCGCTCCTGGATCGTGCGCAACTCCCCCGTGCCGATCGGGACGGTGCCGATCTACCAGGCCCTGGAGAAGGTCGGCGGCGATCCGCTCAAGCTCGACTGGGAGGTCTTCAAGGACACCCTCATCGAGCAGGCCGAGCAGGGCATCGACTACTTCACGATCCATGCCGGCGTGCGGCTCGCCTACGTGCCGCTCACCGCGCGCCGCACCACGGGCATCGTCTCCCGCGGCGGCTCGATCATGGCGCGCTGGTGCCTCGCCGGGCACCGGGAATCGTTCCTCTACGAGCGGTTCGACGAGATCTGCGACATCATGCGGGCCTATGACGTGTCGTTCTCCCTGGGCGACGGCCTGCGCCCCGGCTCCATCGCCGATGCCAACGACGCCGCGCAGTTCGCGGAGCTGGAGACGCTGGGCGAGCTCACCAAGATCGCCTGGGACAAGGGCTGCCAGGTGATGATCGAGGGCCCCGGCCACGTGCCGATGCACAAGATCAAGGTGAACATGGACAAGCAGCTGCGCGAATGCGGCGAGGCGCCGTTCTACACCCTCGGCCCGCTGACGACCGACATCGCGCCCGGCTACGACCACATCACCTCCGGCATCGGCGCGGCGATGATCGGCTGGTTCGGCACGGCGATGCTCTGCTACGTCACGCCCAAGGAGCATCTCGGCCTGCCGAACCGCGACGACGTGAAGACCGGCGTGATCACCTACAAGATCGCCGCCCACGCCGCCGACCTCGCCAAGGGCCACCCCGCCGCGCAGCTGCGCGACGACGCGCTCTCCCGCGCCCGCTTCGATTTCCGCTGGGAGGACCAGTTCAACCTCTCCCTGGATCCGGACACGGCGCGGAGCTTCCACGACGAGACCCTGCCCAAGGATGCGCACAAGGTGGCGCATTTCTGCTCGATGTGCGGGCCGAAATTCTGCTCGATGAAGATCACGCAGGATCTGCGCGCCGATGTGCTCGCCATGGAGGAGGCCGGAATCGTCATCGGGCAATCCGCCCCGATGAGCGAGGAAGAGCGCCGGGCCGGGATGCAGGCGAAGTCGGAGGAGTTCCTCTCCGAGGGCGGCAAGCTCTACGTCGAGGCCGCCGAGTAGCGCCGAGGCGCGGGCCGGGAGGCCAGGGGCCGCCGCTTCCGAGCGGCGGCCCTTTCTCGTTGTGCTCGCATCACGGACTGCAACCGAGCTGCCACAAGAGAGAATTTCCCGACAATTCGCCTCGGTACGTTTACGCTTTCGCAACCGAGACCTGAGCGCGGCGCGGAAAACGCGACGATCTTAAGATTCCGCTTATCGCCTCGGGGCTTCAATCGGGGCACAGTCCTCGATGAGGATGGAGCAATCCCATGGATGCCATAAGGCCGATCTCGACGCCCGCACCGACCCCTTCGGTCGCTTCGGCCGCGGAGTCGCGCCCCACGGCGCAGGTCACGTCCGACACGCCGAACACCAGCCGGCAACTCGCCCCGGCGGTCTCGATCGAGATCAATCCCGAGAACACCCCGGCCGCCAATCCCGCTCCCGCGGCGTCCACGGAGAAGCGCGGCTTCGAGCGTGATCCCGAGAGCCAGGCCATCGTCTACCGCGTGACCGACGCCGCGACCGGCGACGTGCTGGTGCAGATCCCCGACGAGGTCGTTCTCCGGGCGCGTGCCTATGCCCGCGACGGCGCGGCGCAGCTCGGCCAGCGCATCGCGAAATTCGCCTAGCTTCTCCTTCGCTCTTCCGGGGATTCAGGGCCGCTCCACCGGGGCGGCCCTTCGCATGTCCGGGACTGTACCGATGCGGTCAGGCGGCCACCGGACCGGGATCGCCCTGCAGGCCGGCGGCGAGGTGATGATTGAGGGTGACGAGCGTCTCGAGCTTGCGGGCGCTCGGCTCGATCATCGCGTCGATGATCGTGCGGAAGACGTAGACGGCGAGATTGCTGACGTTCTGGCGCAGATCGTCGGGCAGGGGATTGGCCGGATCGGCCACGGCGGAGGCGAGAACAGTCCAGACCTTCTGGTTGAAGATCAGGGCCTCGTTCAGCGCCACAGAGCCGGGCTCGACATTGCCCTGCAGGGCCTGGAGCCGGCCAGCGGCCTTGAGAAGTACGGCGGCCTCGGCTTCTCGGGGAGAGAGTGCGCTGCGCGAGACCTTCGCGTAGGCATTGGCCGCATACGACATCGATTTGGTGTCCCCGCCGTTCGGGCAGCGCAGAGGCCCGCTCGTCGATCTTTCTGGCACGCGCCTGTTAAAAGAAGGTGAGCGAGGATCCGCCACGATGGCGCCCTCTTGAAGGGCGAGAGATTTGCTGCACTGCGTGCGACGCAGATTGCGATCCGGACCCGCCGTTCATGACGAACTTCTTCCTTGGCATGCTTGCCGGCGGCATCATCGCTTGCGTGGCGACGATCGCGGCCGCGCGCCATCCGGAGGTTCAGTCGCGTCTCGGCCTGGTCCCGCCGGCCCAAGCGGCCAAGGCACCGGCGCCGGTCGTGGCGCCCCGCTGCCCGCCTCCGCCGCCCCAGGCCGCCCCGACTGCCCGGGTGGGCAATCCGGAGATGCTGTTCGCCCGGGGGCGCTTCTGGAACGTCGCCCCCTGAAAGACGCGCGACGCTCGGCCTTCGGGCGCTTCAGACGCTGCTGAGCAGGAACATCACCATCGTGGTAGCGAGGGTGCTGCCGAGGAAGCCGCAGAGCGCAGCGGTGAAGGAGGGGCCGACGGAGGCGGTGTCGACCTGGGCTTGAGCGTTGGTGTTCATCGTGAGCCCCTGAGGAATCGGCGTTGCGTCGTTGGTCGAGTGATGCGCCCGAACGCCGCGGATCGGCGTGTGGCGGCGCACCCGGTCAGTCGCAGCGGTTAACCCGCTTGGCGACGCGCAACGCCCGCAATTCGCTCCGCAGATCGATGGAGACGATGTCCTGGCCGCAATCCTCGAAATCGCCCTGGGCGTCGTGGTAGCGGTCGCCGACCTCGTCGAGGGTGTCGCAGACGCGGTCGTGGTTACCCAGGCGGGCCTCCTGGCGGGCCTGGAAGCGCAGCGCACTGGCCTCCTGGAGGCGGCGCTGTCCCTCGACACAGCTCGGCAGGGCCTGGGCAGGGAGCATCGTCCCGAGAAGTCCCGCAGCCGTGGCGGCGGTGAGAATCGCGTGACGCAGAGTTGAGCCGGACATGGGCAACCCGGAAGCTATCGTGTGAAAGGTACGGCGCAAGACCGGCCAAGATTTCTGGCCCCGATCATCGCCCGTTCATGTGCCGTTGAACGGCGAAGCTGCTTCTATGGTTCCGCGTTTTTGCCCGGCGCGGAGGGCATGCCCCGGCGTCCCCGGCGCGAGACGAGGATCTCGGCGAGGGTCACCGGCCTGAGCCCCTGCGGATCGACGCCGACATCGTATTGGCGCGGGATCGGGGTCAGCCGGCCATGGGAATGGCCATGCAGGTTCAGGGCGCCGCGCCCCGTCCCGTTCCAGGTGCGGAAGGCATAGTGGCAGAGCACGAAGCGGCGGCCGTCCACGGTGATCTCCGCATAGTGGCCGACGCTGTCCCAGCCCGGCGCCTCCAGGGTCGCCGGGCCGTCATTGTTGCCCACGATCAGGTGCTTGCGCCCGTTCAGCGCGGCGAGGATCGCGCGGACGCGCTCCGGCGGCGGCCCGAGGGCGAAGTCGCCGAGATGCCAGATCTCGTCCGCCGCCCCGACCCGCTCGTTCCAGTTGGCGATCAGCACCGCATCGTGCTCGGCGAGGCTCGCGAAGGGGCGCTTGTCGATGCGCAACGCGCGGGTGTCGCCGAAATGCGTGTCGCTCGTGAAGAAGACCGTCACGGGCCGCGCGTCACCGCCCCGGGCTGAACCGGAGCGGAACCGTGACGGAGAGGCTCGACTGGGTCACGCCGGGGGGGGCCGGCGGCAGTGCGCCGCGCACGGCGGCGAGCGCCGCGCTGTCGATGGCTCCGATGCCGCTGCTGCCCGCCAGCCCAGCCCCGCTCACGGAACCAGACCGGCTCACGGTGAAGCGCACGGTGGCGACGCCGCCGGAGGTGCCGGACGCCGCCTCGCGGTTCATGCGGCCGCGGATGGTGGCCGCCATCGAGGCCTTCCATTGCGCCATGGCGTTCGGATCGCTGCCGGCTGAGGCCGCGCCACCCGAACTCTGGCGCGAGGCGGAAGCGGAGTTGCGCTGCGACTGCCCGGCGCTGGCGGCAGCGGCCTTGCGAGCCGCCTCGCGCTCACGCTTCTGCGCTTCGCGCTTCTCGCGGATCGCCTCGAGGCGACGCTCCTCGCGTTCCTTCTCGCGCTTGGCTTCGAGGGCGGCCTTGCGACGGGCCTCCCGCTCCGCGGCGATCTTGGCGGGATCGGGCTGTTTGGGCTTCGCCGGCTCGATCGGCTTCGGAGGCTCCGGCGGCTTGGCCACGGTCTCCGGCGGCGGAGGCGCCAGAGCCTCCGCCTCCGGGGCCTGGGAGGTGATGATCCGCTCCTCGGGCGGGGGCGGCGCGGTCTCCGGCGGCTTCTCGGCCAGCACCTCGGGCGGGGGCGGAGGCTTCACCTCCTGCGGCTGCTCGGCGATCGCCTCCTCCGGCACCACCTCGGCAGTCTCGGGCGGAGGCGGCTCGGCGGCCTCCATCGGATCGCCGATCGGCTTGGTGGTCTCGGGCGCGGCCTCGGACTGGGCCTGCTCGGCGGGCGCCTGCGTCTCGGCCTCCGTCATCTGCGGCGCGAGATCGATCGTGATCTCCTGCTCGCCGGGGGGCGCCGGCGGCGTGAAATGCAGGAAGGTGATCGCGAGCAGGGCGAGCGCGTGCAGCAGGAGCGCGACGACGAAGGCCGCGAACAGCCCCGACGGCCCCCGGCCCGGGCTCTGCGACGAAACCAGAGCGGTCATGGCGTTAGGGCGCGGGCGCGTTGGAAGGGGCGGGAGCGGGGGCAGGCGCCGCGCCGCCGCCGGGCGACTGCGCGATCAGCGAGACCTTGGTGAAGCCGGCCTGACCGACGAGGCCCATCACCTCCATGATCTTGCCGTAGGGCACGTCCCGGTCGCCGCGGACCAGCACGACCTGGTCCGGGTTCTCCGCCTTGAGCGCCCGCAGGCGCGGCATCAGCGTCTCGGGGGTGAAGGCGTCCTTGGCGATGTAGGGATGGCCGTCCTTGTCGATGGAGACTTCCAGGGGCTTCTGCGCCTGGGCGACCTTGGCCGCCGTGGTCTTCGGCAGCTGCACCGGCACGCCCGTCGTCATCAGCGGGGCCGCGACCATGAAGATGATCAGCAGCACGAGCATCACGTCGACCATCGGCGTGACGTTGATGTCCGACATCGGGGTGGCGTCGAGGCCGTCCTCGTCGCTGCCGCCCTCCTGGCGGATCGAACCCATTGCCATCGTCGGCCCTCCCGGGCGGTTGGTGTCGGGCTGCGCGCCGTCCTGACGGGCGCGGCCCCGCGAAAATCTCAGGTCTCGATCGAGCCCCTAGGGGCCTCGCGCGGGCGGCGCGGCCTATTCGGCGGCGGCGCGGGCGTGGCTGGCGCCCCGGTCGCGGGCGAGCCGGTTGCCGAGCACCGCGATGCAGGAGACGAAATTCGACTGGATGCGGGCGACGTCGCCCGAGAGCTTGTTGTAGGCCATGACCGCAGGGATCGCGACGACGAGGCCGATCGCGGTGGCGAAGAGGGCCTCGGCGATGCCCGGCGCCACCACGGCGAGGCTGGTGTCCTGGCTGCGGGCGATCGACGAGAACGAGTTCATGATGCCCCAGACCGTGCCGAACAGGCCGATGAAGGGCGCCGTCGAGCCGGAGGTGGCAAGCAGCGGCAGGCCGGTCTGGAGGCGCTTCACCTCGAGGCTCAGCGCCCCGCGCATGGCGCGCTCGATGCGCTCGCGCCGCTCGGCCCGGCTCTCGGTCGGATCCTGATCGCGCCAGGCTTCCAGCCCGGCCTGGACGAGGCGGCTGGCGATGCCCGCCTTGTCCGTCTCCAGGGGACCGCCGCTCGCGATCAGCGTCTCGAAGCGCTTGGCCTCGCGCCGGGCGCCGGCGAAGCGCACGATCTTCTCGAAGACCACGGTCCAGCAGGCGATCGAGGCGACCACGAGCAGGATCATCACGCCCTTCACGATCGGATCGGCCTGCAGGAACAGACCGAGGAACGAGAAATCGTGCGCCGCAGCGGCGGGGGCGGATGTCGGATCCATGGGCGAACTCCTCGAATCGATCCTGTGGCGAAGCCCGGGGCGGTCAGCTGCCCGCCCGGACCCTCAACGGTTGAAGGCGGCGGAGGTCTTGCTGTCGGTCTCGATGCGCTCCAGGCAGCTCTCGCGGCTGGCCTCGCCGCCCTCGCAGGCAAGCACATCGTTCAGAAGGACGCGGCCGATCTTGGGGCAGGCGAGACCGGGGAAGTCGAACAGCCGCACCACGGTCTTCTTGTCCTGGATCGGCCCGAGTTCGACGGCGAGGCGCTTCTGCGCGACGCCCTCGGTGTCGAAGGCGAAGAGGTCGACCTTGAGCGACTTGAGGGCCGGACCGGCGCCATTGTCGACGACCAGATAGGTCCGGCAGGCCTCGCCGGCGGGCTCGAGGCGGTTGAGCTGAATCTTCAGGGCGGGACCGGCCGCGGCCTTGGTGTCCGAAGACTTGGCGTCCTGGGCGAGAGCCGGGCCGACGAGAGCCAGCGCGAGGGCCGCGCCCGCGACCAGAGACCGCTTTCCCTTCCCAACCGAACGCATGCCGCGCACGACCACCTCCAACGCCTGCCTCACGTCCATCCTCCCGGTGAGCGACCGGCCTCCATCGGGCCCGCCTGTCCCGCTTGCCGCCGCGCCACGGGCACGACCCGATCGGGAGCGCGGCCGAGAAAACCGGCCGGCCGGCAATCCACGATCGAAAAAGGCAAGGCCGCACGACGCCGCGATCTCCCGAGGCGTCATCTCGTCGTGCCGGCTGAAGTATCCGACGCAGGAAGGTCAATCAAGGCGCCGGCCGAATTATAGAGGAATTCCAAACTGTTATTCGGCGGAGCGCTGGAGCCGAACATTGCCACTTTATCCCAAACCTGTCCTTCTGCACCGGTATTCGCGCCGCCATCCCACTGAGGAAGCCGCGCTTTTCGAGACCTGGCGGCAAAGCTTCGGCATTCACAGGCCCTCCGCGGATCCGGGAACGCCCGTGGGCGAGAGGAGAGACCAGAACAGGAGCAAAGGACGGGCGAGAGGGACGGGGACGGCCGGCGCCGCGCCCTTGATGGCGCGGAGGGCGGCGGCCATATCTCTTAGACGGAGGGGGTGCCGCATCGCGCGGGCTTCCCGATCCGCGAAGTGCCTTCAGGGGCGTGCGCCACGCCGGCCCGCGCCTCGCGGGCTTCGGAAACACGAGTTGCGCACCCGATGACGCGGCCTTCCCCGTTCGGTCACCCGTTCCTCCTCGGCTTCGACGAGATCGAGCAGGCGCTCGACCGCGTGTCGAAAGCCGCCAGCGACGGCTATCCCCCCTACAACATCGAGCGGATCCCCCGGGCCGGCGACGCGCCGGAGCGGCTGCGAATCACCCTCGCCGTCGCGGGCTTCACCCTCGATCAGCTGGACGTGACCCTGGAGGAGAGCCAGCTCGTCGTGCGCGGCCGGCAGGTCGACGACAAGGCGCGTCAGTTCCTGCACCGGGGCATCGCGGCGCGCCAGTTCCAACGCACCTTCCTGCTCGCCGACGGGATGGAGGTGCTGGGCGCCGACCTCTCGAACGGCCTGCTCTCGATCGACCTGGTCCGTCCGGAGCCGGAGCGGATCGTCCGCAAGATCGCGATCGCCGCGCGGGACTGACCGGCGCATGAACGCCTGCGACATCGGCGGTGGCCCGCCCCCTCGCAATCCCTCAGCCGGCCACCCATCTCATCGGTCGAGGCCCGCTGCCGCATCCGCGGGGCGGTGACCGAGACTGGCTCTGCCTTGAAGGAGGGCACGACATGACGAACAACGCACAGACCAACCCGCCCGTCGAATTCGGGCCCGCCGATCTCGCCGCCCTGGGCGAGGGCCACATCGCCTATGTGCGCCCGGTCCGCTCGGACGAGGTGAAGCGCCTGTTCCCCCAGGCGCCCGAGCTCAGCCCCGGCCTCGACCTCTTCGCCCTGCTCTCGGCGAGCGGCGCCCCGATCATGCTCGCGGATTCCCGCGACGTGGTGCTGGCCAACGCCGTGGCGCAGGATCTCTATCCGGTCAGCCTGCACTGATCCGGCCTGCGAGGCGCTCCACCGCCTCGCAGATCAGCGCGATGTCCTGCGGGCGCGACAGACGGTGATCGCCATCGGCGATCAGCGTCAGCAGCGTACCCGCCCCGGGCAGGCGCTCGACCGTCCGAAGAGCGTGCCGCCAGGGGACGTCGGGATCCTGCATCCCCTGAAGAAGATGGACCGGACAGCCCGGATCGAGGGGGGCGCCGAGCAGCAGGTGCCGGCGCCCGTCCTCGATCAGCGCCATGCGGATCGGGTCGGGCTCCGGCGCATAGGCCGTCGCGCGGTACCAGACGCCCTCGGTCTCGAGCTGCCGGCGCACCTCCGGCGGGAACGCCTCCCACATCAGCGCTTCCGTGAAATCGAGGGCCGGGGCGATCAGCACAATGCCGGAAGCGGGGCGGCCCGCCCGCGCGCGCGCCAGGGCAGCGAGGCAGGCGATCCAGCCGCCCATCGAGGAGCCGACGAGGAGGGGGCGCTCCGGCGCGAAGCGGTCGAGCACCGCCACGGCGTCGGCGAGCCAATCCGAGATCGTCCCCTCCGCGAAGCGGCCGCCGGATTCGCCGTGGCCGGAATAGTCGAAACGGACGAGGGGGCGGCCCTGCGAAGCGGCCCAGGCATCGAGCGCCCGCGCCTTGGTGGCGCGCATGTCCGAGCGGAAGCCGCCGAGCCAGACGACCGGCGCCCCCGCTCCCGGCCGGACCCGCACGGCGATGTCCCGCGTGCCCCGCGAGCCTTCGACCTTCAGAATCTCGACGGGGATCTCGTCCCGGGCGCCGCTCTCTGCCATCGCCTGCTCGCTGCTCTCGATTCGCCGCCATGACGCAACCGCGTCGAGGCTTCGTTTACCGAACCGTAAAGCGCGGAGCCGATCCTCGCGCAACCTGTCCCTTCCACACCGTGCCCGCCCCGGCGGCCGCGACGACCCCGGTTCCAGGGAAGATGGCCAGCCACACAAGCACGGACGATCGATGGCGATGAACGGCGAGACCCGGCCTGCCGGTGCCTTCCCGAGCGAGGGCCTGCCGCTCGCCGGCGTGAGCGTGCTCCAGATCATCCCGGCCCTCGAAGCCGGCGGGGCGGAGCGCACCACGGTCGACGTCGCCGCGGCCCTCAGCGCGGCGGGCGCCCGTGCGCTCGTCGCCACCGAGGGCGGGCGGCTCGTGGGCGAGCTCCAGACCCGGGGCGGCGTCTGGCTGCCGTTCCCGGCCAATTCCAAGAACCCCCTCGCCATGGCCTGGAACGTGCGCCGGCTGATGCGCCTGTGCCGGCGGGAGGGGGTGCAGTTGATCCATGCCCGCTCACGGGCCCCGGCCTGGGTCGCCCTGGGCGCCGCCCGGCGCCTTGGGCTGCCCTTCGTGACGACCTATCACGGCGCCTATTCCGGCCGGACCGGGGTGAAGGTGCTCTACAACTCGGTCATGGCCCGGGGCGACGTGGTCATCGCCAATTCCCACTACACCGCCGACCTGATCCGGCGCTTCCATCCCGAACAGGCCGGCGACCGGATCGCGGTGATCCATCGCGGCACCGATCTCTCGCTCTTCACGCCCTCCGCCGTCGAGCCGGCCCGGGTCGAGGCCCTGCGGCGGCACTGGGGCGTGCCCCCGCACGAGCGCGTGGTGCTGCTCGCCGCCCGGCTCACCGCCTGGAAGGGACAGCGGGTGCTGATCGAGGCGGCGGCCCGGATGCGCGCGCAGGGCGTGCCCGACTTCACCGTGGTGCTGGCCGGCGACCCGCAGGGACGCGAGGCTTATGTTCGCGAGCTCGACGCCCTGGTGGCGGCCCGCGGCCTCGACGGCGTGGTGCGCCGGGTCGGCCATTGCCTCGACATGCCGGCGGCCTTCCGCGCCGCCGCCGTGGTGGCGGTGCCCTCCGTCGAGCCGGAGGCCTTCGGCCGCTCCGCGGTCGAAGCGCAGGCGTTGGGCGTACCGGTGGTGGTGTCCGATCTCGGGGCCGTGCCGGAAACGGTGCTCGCCCCCCCCGACGTCGAGCCCGGCCTGCGCACGGGCTGGCGCGTGCCCGCGGGCGACCCGGCGGCCCTGGCCGAGGCGCTCGCGGAAGCCTTGTCCCTGCGCGCCAGCGCCCGGGACGCGATGGCCCGGCGCGCCCGCGCGCATGTGGAGGCGAACTTCTCCCTCGAGACCATGACCGCCGCGACCCTCGCCATCTATTCCCATCTGCTCGGCCAGGGCCGGCCGGCAGGTTTCGCGAGTCCGCACGAGCCCGCATGATTCGTGACGATTTCGCCTGACCTTCCCGGAGACCGTCGCAGAACCGGCTTTTCGTGAACCGAAAGTGGTGCTGCCGAGTTGACTTGCGGAGAGGTTTTGCCAAGGTGCGATCGCCCGGCATTGGCCGGGCCGTACGGTGGCCGGGGTTTGCCGAGGTAGGCAGCTCCAAAGGCTGCCGTTTCGTCGTTATTTCAGGAGAACATAGCCATTCGTAGACCTATGAGAGCCATGCCGGCCCCGCAGAAGGACGGGCCGCGCGCCAACCGGGACATTCGCGGTGTCCGCGAGGTTCAGCTGATCGATCAGGACGGGCAGAACCGTGGGATCGTGCCGTTCTTCGACGCCCTCGCCATGGCCGAAGAGGTCGGACTCGACCTCGTCGAGATCGCACCGAATTCCGCACCGCCGGTGTGCAAGTTCCTCGATTACGGGCGCTTCCGCTTCAACGAGCAGAAGAAGCAGAACGAGGCGCGCAAGCGGCAGAAGACCGTCGAGGTCAAGGAGATCAAGCTCCGGCCCGGCATCGACAAGCACGACTACGACGTGAAGATGAAGGCCATGCAGCGGTTCTTCGAGGAAGGCGACAAGGTCAAGGTGACCCTGCGCTTCCGCGGCCGAGAGATGGCGCATCAGGATCTCGGCCTGAGGCTTCTCGAGCGCGTCAAGGGCGAGACCCAGGAGGTCGCCAAGGTCGAGAGCGAGCCGATGCTGGAAGGCCGCCAGATGATCATGATCCTCGCCCCGCGCTGAGCGCCGGGCGAGTCTTCCTCACTCCGCCGCGGACAGGTTGAGCGCCAGGAGCCGTGCCGTGCGCGCGCGGGCGTCGGCGGCTGTCTCGACGGCCGGGCTGCCCAGCGTCCGGCGCCCGTCGTCGAGCGCGCCGTTCACCGCGTCGATCGCGAGGATCAGCGCACCGACCAGGCGGATGTCGATCGAGCGTTCCCGGGCCTGACGCACCACATCCGCGATCAGCGTATCCGTCTCGCGGGTCAGGGCGTCGAGCTGCGCCACGCTGGTGGCCGCGCGCGCCTCGCCGAGGATGTCGAGCAGGCGGTCGAGCACCACGTCGATCCGCTCCCGCCGCTTGCGGGCGAGGCGCTGGCCGAGCCAGGCGAAGCCGGAGCCGATGGTGCCGCCGAAGAAGGCAATCAGGTAGATCCAGTCCTCGTAGCGTTCGAGCAGGGTCTGCTGCTCGCGCTCGAAATAGTCGACCGCGCCCGGATGGTTCGGCAGCCGCGCGCTCGTCGCAGTGACGGTGGTCTCGTAGTCCGGCGCCTTCATCAGATTGGCGACGGGGGCGGTCGCCGCGAGGCGCGAACGCCACTCGAACAGGTGCTGCACCACCGAGGCCACGGCCATGCGGCTCACCGAGCCCCGGGCCATCAGGCGGTAGGACACGCCCACGGTCTCGACATCCTCCTCCGGCCGCTTCGGCCAGCCGCCGAAGGTGCCAGCGGGGATGGTGACCGATTGCAGCTCCGGCAGGCGCTGGATGATCGCCTTGCCGTCCGGCACGCTCACCAGGGTCACCGCCTTGTCGGGGGAGGCGGCCTCGACCGCGCGCACCGTGGAGATCGCCGCCTTGGAGGCCGGGGCGGCGACGACCGCGACGGCATCGACGCGCTTGGTGGAGAGGGCCTCGCTCACCTCGGCGGCCTTGAGCGGCACCAGGCCGACATGGGCGGCGGGCGGCGTCCGGCCCTCGGCGAGCTCGGCGGGGCTCGCCGGCTTGAAATCGTAGAAATCGAGAAGGTTCGTCAGGAACGGGATGTCGGCGGCGTGGCGCACCACCACGCCCAGGCGCCGCTTCGACAGATCGGCCATGTTCTCGATGCCGCTCGCCTCCGGCGCGGCCACGATCAGCGCCTCGTCGTGCAGCACCGCGAGAGTCAGGCCGTTCTCCGGCAGAAGCACGTCCGGACGGACGACGGCCAGATCCGCCTTGTTCTCCTGCAGGGCGGCGCCGCTGTCGCGGACGTCGTCGAAATGATGGACCTGGAGGCGCACGTCCTCGTGGTTGCGCGCCAGCGTCTTGGCATAGACCTCCATCAGCGCCGCCTCCGCCCCGTCGCGCGGGCCGACGGCCACGGCGAGGGTAGTGGGACGCGAGAGATAGGCGATTCCGGCCGCCACGGCGCCAAAGATGAGCGCCAGCAGGACGAGCACCCACTCGCGCCGCATCAGGACGGAGCCCAGCCGGGTTCGGGTCCGGCGAACCTGCGTGCTAACCATATTCTCGTCATGGATCGGAAACCTGTCCAGATCGTGAAGAACTGATGACCTCACGGAATGTTGCATCGGAGCCCCAGGCAAGGACCGCGCCGCCGGTGACGGCGCAGTGGCTGGAGCGGGCCGCCCTGCACTACCTCGAGCGCTACGGCGCCTCCTCCGAGATGCTCCGTCGCACCCTGCGCCGGCGGGTCGACAAGCGCGCCCGGGCCCGGGGCGAGGAGGCGGAGCCCTATCTGCCGCTGATCGAGGAGACGGTGGCCCGGGCCGTGCGGGCCGGGCTCGTGGACGATGCGCGCTTCGCCGCCGCCCGCCTCGCGACTCTGCGCCGCCGGGGCACCTCCACCCGGGGCGCCGGCGCCAAGCTCGCCGCCAAGGGCATCGACCGCACCCTGATCGCGGCGACGCTGGCGGCGGAGGAGGAGGAAGCGGGCGAGAGCCGCGACCACGAGCTCGAGGCGGCCCGGGCCTATGCACGGCGGCGGCGGCTCGGCCCCTTCCGGCCGGCGGCGGACCGGGCGGAGCGCCGCGCGCGCGACCTCGCCGCCATGGCCCGAGCGGGATTCTCCATCGGCCTCGCGCGCGACGTCATCGAGGCCGACCCCGAGTCGGAAAGCTGAGACGGCCCCTCGACTTCGTCTCCCCGCGCGCCAGCTTGCGCACGATCGAACCCCGATGTTCAGGAGACCGCCCATGACCGACCGCCACGCGAGCGCCCATTGGGAGGGCGACGGCAAGACCGGCAAAGGCAAGATCACGACCCAGTCCGGCGTGCTCTCGGACAACCCCTACGGCTTCAACACCCGCTTCGAGAACGAGCCCGGCACCAACCCGGAGGAGCTGATCGCCGCCGCGCATGCGGGCTGCTTCACCATGGCGCTCGCCTTCCAGCTCCAGGAAGCCGGTCTCACGGCGACGTCGCTCGACACCAAGGCGGTCGTCACGCTGGTCCAAGACGGCAAGGGCTTCAAGGTGACGAAGTCGGCCCTAACCCTCACGGCGGCGATCCCCGGCATCGATCAGGCCAAGTTCGACGAACTGGCCGGCAATGCCGAGAAGGGCTGCCCGATCTCGAAGCTGCTCACTGCCGAGATCACCCTCGACAAGACCCTCGTCCAGGGCTGAGGCCCGCGCGTCCTCCCGGCTTCGCGCCGGGAGGACGCATTTTCCGGTGACGAGGGCATCGCGCCGCATTGCCTGAGCGGCCACCTCGTTCATGGTCCGTTCCATGGACGAAAAGCTCGCGCGCAAGCTGCGCATCCTCGCGGATGCCGCCAAATACGACGCTTCCTGTGCCTCGTCGGGGGCGCCGAAGCGCGCGGCCGGCAAGGACGGGCTCGGCTCGACCATGGGGGCGGGCATCTGCCACGCCTATACCCCGGACGGCCGCTGCATCTCGCTCCTGAAGATCCTGCTCACGAATTACTGCCTGTTCGACTGCGCCTATTGCATCAACCGGCGCTCCTCGAACGTCGCCCGCGCCCGCTTCAGCGTGGACGAGGTCGTGACGCTCACGGTGGAATTCTACAAGCGCAACTACATCGAGGGGCTGTTCCTCTCCTCCGGCATCATCCGCTCGCCGGACCACACCATGGAGATGCTGACCCTGGTCGCGAAGAGACTGCGCCGGCAGCACGGCTTCCGCGGCTATATCCACCTGAAGTCGATTCCCGAGGCGAGCCCGTGGCTGATCGAGGAGGCGGGCCTCTATGCCGACCGGCTCTCGATCAATGTCGAGCTGCCGACGGAGGAGAGCCTGACCCGCCTCGCCCCGGAGAAGGACGGCGCCGCCATCCAGGGCGCCATGGCCCAGATCGGCGAGCGGATCGTGCAGGCCAAGGCGGAGAAGCGGCGCTTCTCGCCGGCCGGGCAATCGACCCAGGTGATCGTCGGCGCCGATGCGACCACGGACGCCGCATTTATCGGCCGCAGCGCCCAGCTCTACGACCAGCTCGGCCTGAAGCGGGTCTACTACTCCGCCTTCAGCCCGATCCCGGCGGGCTCCGCGATCCTGCCCCTGAAGGCGCCCCCGCTGCAACGGGAGCACCGGCTCTATCAGGCGGATTGGCTGATCCGGTACTATGCCTTCTCGGCAGGCGAGGTGGCGGAAGCCTCCGAGAACGGGATGCTCGCCCTCGACATCGACCCGAAGCTCGCCTGGGCGCTCAAGAACCGGCACCGCTTCCCCGTCGACGTGAACCGGGCCGATCGGGAGATGCTGCTGCGGGTGCCGGGCCTCGGGGCGCGGGCGGTCGACGCCATCCTGAAGGCGCGCCGGCACGCGACCCTGCGCCTCGACGACGTCGCCCGGCTCAGCTCCGGCCTGAAGCGCGCGCGTCCGTTCCTCGTCGCCGCCGACCACCGCCCCACCGCCCTGACCGACCGCCTCGATCTGCGGGCCCGCCTCGCCGAGCCGGCCGAGCAGCTGAGCCTGTTCTGATGGGGGCGCATGGGAACGGGGCCGTCGCCTCCCTTCCCCTCAGCGGAGGAGGGAAGGGCGGCAGCGGCAGCCCCCTTCACGCCGTCGCCCTGTCCCCCGGCGCGGATCTCACCGGCTTCCGGGCCAGCGCGCGGAGCCTGATCGCCGCCGCAGTGCCGCCGGAGCGGGTCGTCTGGCAGGAAACGGCCGCACCCGGCCTGTTCGCCTCGGACGCCGTCGCCGGGGAGGGGGCGCCCCTGCGCCTGCCCCGGGCCGTGGCCGACCTGATCCCGATGGTGGTGCCCCACCGCGATCCCGAGCGCTACGCGCTGCTCTACAGCCTGATCTGGCGCGTCAGCCGCGGCGAGTGGGCGCTGATGGAGGTGGCGAGCGACCCCCTGATCCATCGCCTCCACCTGATGCGGAAGGCGATCGGCCGCGACCTGCACAAGATGCACGCCTTCCTGCGCTTCCGCCGGGTGGAGGAGAGCACCCGCGAGCGCTTCGTCGCCTGGTTCGAGCCGGAGCATCACATCCTGGAGACCGCCGCTCCCTTCTTCGTCGACCGCTTCCGCGCCCTCGACTGGGCGATCCTGACGCCGGAGGGCTCGGCGCATTGGGACGGCACGGCGCTCCGCTTCGGGCCGCCGGGGCGACGCGAGGATGCACCCGCCTCCGACCCCTTCGAAGCGGGCTGGCGCGATTACTACGAGAGCACCTTCAACCCGGCCCGCACGAACCTGCGCGCCATGCGCGCGGAGATGCCGAGGAAGTACTGGCGGAACATGCCCGAGACCGCGGCGATTCCCGAACTGGTTCGGCAGGCCGGCCGCCGCACCGTGGAGATGATCGAGAGGGAGCCGCAGATGTCCGTGAAGCGCGAGCCCGCCCGGGCCGTGGCGGCGATGGCCGGGCAGGAACCGGATTCGCTGGAGGCCCTGAACGCGATCATCAAGCGCTCGGAGCCCCTGGTGCCCGGCGCGACCCAGGCCGTGCTCGGGGAAGGCCCGATCGGCGCGCCCATCGCCTTCGTCGGCGAGCAGCCGGGCGACCAGGAGGACCGGCAGGGCCGGCCCTTCGTCGGGCCGGCGGGTCAGCTCCTGTCACGGGCGCTGGAGGAGGCGGGGATCGACCGGGACGCCTGCTATCTCACGAATGCGGTCAAGCACTTCAAGTTCACCCTGCGCGGCAGGCGGCGCATCCACGAGAAGCCGACGGCGGGGGAGGTGAGCCATTATCGCTGGTGGCTCGACCGGGAACTCGATTTCGTCGCCCCGAAGCTGGTGGTGGCCCTCGGCGCGACGGCGGTGCTGGCTCTGGCCGGCAAGCAGATCCCGATTACCCGGGCGCGCGGGCCGGCCCGGTTCGGCAAGCCCTACGAGGGCTATATCACCGTGCACCCCTCCTACCTGCTGCGCCTGCCCGACGAGGAGGCGAAGGCCATGGCCTACGCGACCTTCGTCGAGGATTTGCGGCGGGCCGCCTCCCTGGCGGCGTGAGAGCGGCAGGCTGCCGTCAGCGTGCCGCGTTCCACACATTGATCACCCGCGCGCCTGACTCGTTGCGGGCCTGGCGTTCCAGCGGGGCGATGTCCTCCGCCGGGGCGAGCTTGCGGGCCTTGGCGAGGTATTTCCGTGCCTCGGCCGCCGGCATGGCGCCATGGGGCACCATCATCGCCAGCAGCAGCGCCCGCGTCTTCTTGTCGACGGAGCGAGACTGGCGGACATCCTCGAAATCCGCGGCCCGGTGGCGCTTGCCCGTGGAAGCCGCCCCCGTGAACACTTTCGGCCCGGTGGGCAGGACGACGATGTCGCCCGGGCGCAGGGTCTCGTCCTTCATGATCGCCGCGGTCGGGTTGGCGGCGATCGCCTTCGAATCCACCGGCTGCTTGCCGAGGATCTTGTCGGGATCGGCGGGCAGGGCGACGTAGCGCGCCCGCGGGCGCTCGCTCGACCGGATGTGGCGGCGCGCCCGGTAGCTCTGCGGCGCGGCGGCACGCGGATCCCAGGCGGGCTGGACCGGGGCGACCGGCTGCGGCGCCGGGCGCACGCCGAAGAGCTGCTCGAGAAAGCCGCCCTCCTGGGCGTGCACGGCGGCGACCGTCGAGACCACGGTGGCGCCGGAGAGGATGACCAGGGCGAGACGGCGGAGGCGGGTCTGGGTCGGCATCGTCCCCTCCCGAAGCTTGAGCGATGGTGTGATCGATGCGCCTTCAACGGGAGGCGAAGCGGATCCGTTCCGCGCCGCACTGCATCAATTCGTTGATTTTACGTTGACGCCCGGGGAACAATTCATGGCGGGCTGCCGCGAGATCTGCTGAAGGGGATCGATCGCGCTCAAAATTATCCTGCGATAAAGAAATCGCTCCGCCGAAGTCTTGGTCGCTGGTGTCGATCGCCCCTCTCGTGGCCGGGCAGAGCGCGCCTGGACGACGGTGCGGCGGCTCCGGCTTCGCCGCAAACGAAAACGGCGGAGCCGAGGCTCCGCCGTTTCGCCGATGGTTCGGGGAAGGGGTTCAGCGCAGGGGGCCGCCGCTCACCCGGCCGTATTGCGGCACCGGGCGGTCGAGCTGCTCGGCATTGCCGGCACGGGCCGAATAGTCGGTGTAGCCGTTGCGCGGGCCGCCGATCGAGCCGGTCACGATGTCGTCCGCAGCGCCCACCGTGCCGCCGACGATGGTGCCGGCCGCGCCGACCGTCCCGCCCACGATGCCGCCGACGGCACCGACCGTCCCGCCGACCACGTTGCCGACACCGCCGAGCACGCCGCCGCGGGGGGAGACAGGGTCGATATGGGCGCCCCAGACATTGAGCGTGCCGTCACGGTTATAGCTGGCGCTGTCGGAATAGAGGGACTGGGCGAGGCTCGGCGTGGCGGCGAGGCCGAGGGCCAGGGCGAGCGCGGTGGTGATCTTGGTGCGGTTGGTCATCCAGGAATTCCTCATCTGATGCGCGGAGCGGGAAAAACAGAGAAATCTCCGTCCGACGCCTCCGCATGCTCTTCGATGACCATGATCTGGGATCCACTGATCTGGAGACAACGCACGTTTTGTCGCAGCGCAATATAGATATACTTCAAGACATCCGGAAATCCGTGTGAAATTTCATGCAGGATTGCAGAATCCGGGCCGATTTATGCTGCTCTTTCAGCGGGTTCCCTTGGCCGGTCCAGTTTGCGCGCGGGCGGTGCACCATCGCACGTCGGGGCATGGGGTGGCGCGATCCCTCTCCGGATCTGGTGGGGAAGGGCCCTGGCGCGGCGCGGCGGCACGATTGGCGGATGGGGGTCGGGAGCTTTAGAGAGGGGCGTCCCCGCGCATGAGCCCCTGGATGACCGTCGAGACCCAGCCTGCCCACGACCCTGTCGGGGCGAATGACCGCGTGATCCTGGTGGACGGCTCGTCCTTCATCTTCCGCGCCTATTTCCAGTCGATCAACCAGGACCAGAAGTACAACACCCGCCCCTCGGACGGCCTGCCGACCGGCGCCGTGCGGCTGTTCTGCACCAAGATCGCCCAGTTCCTGCAGGACGGCGCCGCGGGGGTGAAGCCGACCCATCTCGGCATCGTCTTCGACAAGTCCGAGGGCTCGTTCCGCAAGGAGCTTTTCCCCGACTACAAGGGCCACCGCCCGGACGCGCCCGACGATCTCAAGCGGCAGATGCCCCTGATGCGCGACGCGGTGCGCGCCTTCGGCCTGCACGCGGTGGAATTGGAGCGCTACGAGGCCGACGACCTGATCGCGACCTATGCCCGGCAGGCGGAAGCCCGGGGCGCCGAGGTGATCATCGTGTCCTCCGACAAGGACCTGATGCAGCTCGTCTCGGACCGGATCCGGTTCTACGACTTCGAATCCGGCGCCAAGGGCAAGCCCGGCTACCGCCCCGAGCGCAACCTCGACCGCGAGGCGATCATCGCCAAGTGGGAGGGGCTGAGCCCAGAGCAGATCGGCGACGCCCTGGCGCTGATCGGCGACACCTCGGACAACGTGCCCGGCGTGCCCGGCATCGGGCTCAAGACTGCCGCCGCCCTCATCAAGGAATATGGCAGCCTGGAGCAGTTGCTGGAGCGGGCCGGCGAGATCAAGCAGCCCAAGCGCCGCGAAACCCTGCTCGCCAATCTCGACCAGGCCCGGCTCTCGCGGAAGCTCGTGGCCCTGGAGGAGGGCGTGCCGGTGCCGGTGCCCCTCGACGATCTCGGCGTGCCGGAGCCCGACCCCGAGAAGCTCGTCGGCTTCCTCAAGGCGATGGAGTTCAACACCCTGACGCGGCGCATCGCCCAGATGCTGCATGTCGACCCCGAGGCGGTGAAGCCCGACCCGGCGCTGCTGCCCGGCGCCCGGCCCCACGGCTACGAGAACACCGCCGGCGGCAGCGACGCCGTGCCCTTCTTCGGGGATTCCGTGCCGGTCGATCCCGAGACCGCGGCGGCGCCGGAGCGCGGGGCCAGCGCCAGGCCCCCGGAGGCCGGAGAGGTCGATCCCTTCGCCGATCTCGGCCTGCCGGATGCGGCGCCGAAGCCCCGCGCCACCGAGCCGACGCCGGCCGGCTTGGTCGCGGCCCGGGCGGCGGAGGCGGTCAAGCCCTTCGACACCAGCGCCTACGAGACGATCACGACCCTGGCGCAACTCGAAGCCTGGATCGCGGAGGCCTTCGAGGCGGGCGTCGTCGCGGTCGATACCGAGACGGACGCCCTCGACGCCAACCGCGCCGGCCTCGTCGGCGTCTCCCTCGCGACCGCTCCGGGCCGCGCGGCCTATATCCCCCTCGCCCACGTGAAGCCCGACACGAAGGACGGGGACCTGTTCGGCGAGGCGGCCCAGGACGGCGAGGCCGCGGACCAGACGATCACCCAGATCCCCCTCGATCAGGCGATCGCCACTCTCAAGCCGCTGCTGGAGGATCCGGGCACCCTGAAGATCGGCCAGAACATCAAGTACGACTGGCTGGTGCTGAAGCGCCACGGCATCGAGGTCGGACCCTTCGACGACACCATGCTGATCTCCTACGTGCTCGATGCCGGAAAGGGCGGGCACGGCATGGACGAGCTCGCCCGCCGGCATCTCGGCCACCAGCCGATCACCTTCACCGACGTGACCGGCACCGGGCGCAACAAGCTCACCTTCGACCGTGTGCCCCTCGACAAGGCGACCGCCTACGCCGCCGAGGATGCCGACGTGACCCTGCGCCTGTGGCGCATGATGAAGCCGCGCCTCGTCGCGGAGAAGCGCGTCGCGGTCTACGAGACCCTGGAGCGGCCCCTCGTGCCCGTGCTCGCCCGCATGGAGGCCAACGGCATCCGCATCGACCGCGACATGCTGAGCCGCCTCTCGGGCGACTTCTCGCAGATCCTGGCGCGGCTCGAGGAGGAGATCCAGGAGGATGCCGGCGAGCGCTTCCAGGTCTCCTCGCCCAAGCAGATCGGCGACGTGCTCTTCGGCAAGATGGGCCTGCCCGGCGCCAAGAAGACGCCCTCGGGCCAGTGGGCCACACCGGCGACGCTTCTGGAGGAGCTCGCCCAGGCCGGGCACGCACTGCCCCGGAAGATCCTGGAATGGCGCCAGCTCTCGAAGCTGAAATCGACCTATACCGACACGCTGCAGGAGCATGCCGACCGGCAGACGAACCGCGTCCACACCTCCTTCGCGCTGGCTGCCACCACCACCGGCCGGCTCTCCTCCTCGGACCCGAACCTGCAGAACATCCCGATCCGCACGGAGGAGGGGCGGCGCATCCGCCGGGCCTTCGTGGCGCCCGAGGGCACCAAGCTGATCTCGGCGGACTACTCGCAGATCGAATTGCGCATCCTCGCCCACATCGCCGACATCCCGCAGTTGCGCCAGGCCTTCGAGGACGGCATCGACATCCACGCGGCGACCGCCTCGGCCATGTTCGGCGTGCCCCTCGCCGAGATGACGCCGGACCTGCGCCGGCGGGCCAAGACCATCAATTTCGGCATCATCTACGGCATCTCGGCCTTCGGCCTCGCCGACCGCCTCGGCATCGGCCGGGAGGAGGCCTCGGCCTTCATCCGGCAGTATTTCGAGCGCTTCCCCGGCATCCGCGACTATATCGAGGGCACGAAGAAGCTCTGCCGCGACAAGGGCTACGTCACCACCCTGTTCGGCCGGGTCTGCCACTATCCCCAGATCCGCTCCAACAACCCGAGCGAGCGGGCGAGCGTGGAGCGTCAGGCGATCAACGCCCCGATCCAGGGCACCGCGGCCGACATCATCCGCCGGGCCATGACCCGGATGGAGGACGCCCTGCGCAAGGAGCATCTCAACCTGCGCATGCTCCTGCAGGTGCATGACGAACTCGTCTTCGAGGCGCCCGAGGAGGAGATCGAGGCGGCGCTGCCGGTGATCGCCCGGGTGATGGAGCAGGCGCCGGCGCCGGCCCTGACCCTGCGCGTGCCCCTGGTGGTGGAGGCCAAGGCCGCCGGAAACTGGCAGGAAGCGCATTGAGACGCGCGGAGGAGCAGGCGGGCCCTCGCGCGCGCGCATCTGGCGTCCTATCCTCGCCGCCGTGACCGAGATCCTGTTCTACCACCTGCAGCGCCAGCCCCTGGAGAAGGTGCTGCCGAGCCTGATCGAGAAGTCGCTGGAGCGCGGCTGGCAGGCGGCCATCCAGGCCGTGAGCGAGGAGCGGCTGCAGGCCCTCGACGACGGCCTCTGGACCTATTCCGACGACAGCTTCCTGCCCCACGGCACCGACCGCGAGCCGGATTCCGGGAGCCAGCCCGTGGTACTGACCCTGCGGGACGTCAATCCCAACGGCGCGTCGATCCGTTTCCTGGTGGAGGGGGCGGACCTGCCGGCGGATGCGGAATCCTATGCCCGCATCTGCATCCTGTTCGACGGCAACGACCAGGACGCGCTGCTGCGTGCCCGGGAGCAGTGGCGGGCGGCCAAGGAGCAGGGCCACGCGGTCGCCTATTGGCAGCAGGACGAGGACGGGCGCTGGAACAAGAAGGCGTAAAGGCGTCCTTCGCGGCCTTGTCGCCGAACGAGAACAAAAGTAGAACTTACGGGCTGCCGGTTGTCCCCGTGGATTCGCCGTTTGGACCCGTTGCCGGTGGCCCCGGGAAGGCTCATGAGTCGGCCTCCGGGCGGCAGCCCCTGTGAGATCGGATCGCGAGGAGAGAGTGCGATGGCGGGCAGCGTGAACAAGGTGATCCTGGTGGGCAATCTCGGGCGCGATCCCGAGACGCGGCGCCTCGCCTCCGGCGATCCCGTGGTGAACCTGCGGCTGGCGACGTCCGAGTCCTGGAAGGACAAGATGTCGGGCGAGCGCAAGGAGAAGACCGAGTGGCACTCGGTCGTGATCTACAACGAGAACCTCGCCCGCGTGGCAGAGCAGTATCTGCGCAAGGGGTCGAAGGTCTATATCGAGGGCCAGCTCCAGACCCGGAAATGGACCGACAATTCCGGTGTCGAGAAGTACACGACCGAGGTCGTGCTGCAGCGCTTCCGCGGCGAGATGACGATCCTCGACGGCCGCGGCGGCGGCGGCGACTTCGCCGGCGAGGAAGAGAGCGGCGGCCAGATCAGCCGCGGCGGCTCCCGCGACGAGTACGGCGGCGGCCGGGGCGGGGACCGCGGGGGCGATTACGGCGGGGGCGGCGGCAGTGGTCGCTCCTCGGGCGGCGGCTCCCGCCCGTCCGGCGGGGGCGGCGGCAAGCCGAACTACGACCTCGACGACGACATCCCGTTCTAGGCTTAGGCTTACAACGAGCGTCTACGGCAGCAGGACCAGGGCTTCGGCCCTGGTCCTTTTGTTTTGCCTGAACCGCCAGCGCCGACAGCCCTCACCGGGATCGCCGTCCCCGCCGAGGAGCGGCTCAGTTTGCGGCATTCACAGCAGCGGCGAGGCTCTCCACGAGCTTGTTCATGGCGGCGTCATGGGTCCGGTCGCCTTCCGGGGAGGCCCAGTAGCTCATCATCAGCCGGCGCTTGGCCTTGTCGTCCGGCTCGACCAAGATGTAGCGCAGCACCGTCGGCTTGCCCTTCCAGATCGCCGGCAGATCGAGGAAAGCGAGACCGTAGCCCGCGTAGCGCCGGGGCTCGATCTTCGGCTCGCCGGTGACGGTGACGCCCTGGCCCTCGAAATAGCGGCCATGTTCGGCCTTGATGGTCTCGTAATTCGCCTCGGTGTAGGTCTCGATCCAGAGAAAGACCTCCTCGTCGTCGCTCTTGATCTCGAGACCGCGCTTGACGGTGCTGGCGGTCCACGCGCCGGGAATCTCCACGGCCATCGGCGGGGTGGTGGCCGGGATCTTCACGGTTTTCGCCCAGCCCGGCGTGGCCCCCACAGAGGCGGCGAGGCCAGCCAGCAAGACCAAGCGCAGGAAGAGACGAGTCTTCATTGGAAAAGTCCTCATCGCCCGCCCGCTCCGCGGAATCGGACGCTGTCGTTGACGGGCGGCGCGGGCATTCGAGCGCAGCGCGGTCGAACGTCAATTGGCCAGAGTACGGGCAGGCGGCAGAGGCTGCGGGCTTTCAGCCCCCGGAAAAACTCCGCCGGGCGAGCCCTGGAAAGGCGAGGGCCTGCCCGAGGCCGCGGGCGGCGAGGAAGACCAGGAAGGCGAGCCAGAGGCCGCCATTGCCGAGCCCGAGCGCCTGGAAGGCGAAGAGCGCGACGAGATAGACCACCAATGCGGCGAGCATCAGGTTGCGCATCGCCCGGGTCCAGGTCGCGCCGATATAGATGCCGTCATAGGCGAAGGGCAGGGCGGCCACGAGGGGCGCGAGACCGGCGGCGAGGAGATGCGAGCGGGCATCGGCCCGCACCGGCTCGCTCGTCGTCACCACGTCGATGAAGGCGCCGCCCCCGCCGAGCGCCAGGGTGCTGACGGCCACGCCGAAGGCGAGGCACCAGAGGAGGCAGAGCCGGGACGCGGCGGCGAAGGCCTCGCGGTCCCGGGCCCCCACGGCCCGGCCGCACAAAGCCTCGGCGGCGGTGGCGAAGCCGTCGAGGAAGAAGCCCCCGATCAGGAAGAGATTCCAGAGCACGGCATTGGCGGCGAGCGTCACGTCGCCGAGCCGCGCGCCCATGGCCGAGAACAGGGTGATGCCGGCGACGAGCGCCAGGGTCCGGATCAGCACGTCCGCATTCACCTTGAGCGTGCGTGTCAGGGCGGCCCGGCCGAACACCTCCGCCATGGGCACCCGGAAGGGGCGGGCGCCGAGGCGATGCAGGACGGCGAGCCCGAGCGCCGTGCCCCCGGCCTCCGCCAGGAAAGTGGCCCCGGCCGCCCCGGCGATGCCGAAGCCGAGGCCGAGCACCAGGAGCAGCGTCAGGACGATGTTGGCGAGGTTGATGCCGACCTGGATGGCGAGGCCGAGATCGGTGCGGCCGCGCCCCAGCACCGAGCCGAGCACGGCGTAGTTCGCCAGGGTGAAGGGCGCGGCGAAGATGCGGATGTGGAAATAGACCGCGAGCCCCGCCGTCACCGCCGCGCTCGCCCCGGCGATGCGGAAGGCGAGAACCGCGAGCGGGATCTGACCCATGACGAGGACGAGCCCGCAGCAAACGCCGACCGCGAGCGCCCGGGCCAGCGCCCGGTCGATCTCGGCCGGATTCCGGGCGCCCACCGCCTGCGCGGTCAGGCCGGCGGTGGCCATGCGCAGGAAGCCGAAGCTCCAGAAGATCGCGTCGAAGATCACCGCGCCGAGGGCCACCGCCCCGAGGAGCGCGGCATCCCCCAGCCGCCCGATCGCCGCCGCCCCGACGAAGCCGAGGAGCGGCGTCGTCACGTTGGCGAGCGTGGCGGGAAGCGCCAGCAGCAGCACCTGGCGGCTGGTCGGGCGGAGGGCGCCGTCCCGCGGCAGGTCGGCGGGGAGGGCAGGCGCTTCGGGATTCGCGGTCATGGCCCGGGCTTATCGCGCCGGACCGCCGGCGTCCCGTCCGCAAAAGAAGACGGCCCCTGCACCCGCAGGGGCCGTTTCCGATACGCGGCCCGGACGAGGACCCGGCCCCGGTCTCAGCCGGCGGTCTCCTCGCCGTCCTCCTCGTCGCCCTCGATATGCTCGACGGAGACGACGCGCTCGGCCTTGTCGGTGTTGAACACCGTTACGCCCTGCGAGGCGCGGCCGACGATGCGGATGTCGTCCACCGGCACGCGGATGAGCTGGCCGGCATTGGTGACGAGCATGATCTGGTCGCTCGGCTCCACCGGGAAGGAGGCGACCAGGCTGCCGTTGCGGGCGTTCACCCGCATGGCCGTGATGCCCTTTCCGCCGCGGCCCGAGGTCCGGTACTCGTAGGACGAGGTGCGCTTGCCGAAGCCGCGCTCGGACAGGGTGAGCACGAACTGCTCGGCGGCGCTCATCTCGGTGTAGCGCTCCGGCGAGATCGCGGCGGCGCTCGCCTCCTCCGCCTCGCCGTTCTCCGCGGCCTCGCCTTCGATACCGTCGCCGATCACGGCGCGCCGCATCTTCAGGTAGCCCGCGCGCTCCTCCGGCGTCGCCTCGAAGTGATTGAGGATCGTCATGGAGATGACGCGGTCGTCGCTGCCGAGGTTGATGCCGCGCACGCCGGTGGAATCACGGCCCTTGAAGACGCGCACGTCCTCCACGGGGAAGCGGATGCACTGGCCGTTGGCGGTGGTGAGCAGCACGTTCTGCTCCGGCCGGCAGATCTCGACATGGACGATGTGGTCGCCCGGATCGAGCTTCATCGCGATCTTGCCGTTGCGGTTCACCTGCACGAAGTCGGACAGCTTGTTGCGCCGGACATTGCCCGACGCGGTCGCGAACATCACGTCGAGGGTCTCCCAGGAGGCCTCGTCCTCCGGCAGCGGCATGATCGTGGTGATGCGCTCGCCCTGGTGCTGGAGCTGCAGGATGTTGACCAGCGCCTTGCCGCGGGCGTTCGGGGCCGCGATCGGCAGGCGCCAGACCTTCTCCTTGTAGGCCTGGCCCTGGTCGGAGAAGAACAGCACCGGCGTGTGGGTCGAGGCCACGAAGAGGCGGGTGACGAAATCCTCCTCGCGGGTCGCCATGCCGGAGCGGCCCTTGCCGCCGCGGCGCTGCGCCCGATAGGTCGAGAGCGGCACGCGCTTGACGTAGCCGGCATGGGACACGGTGACGACCATGTCCTCGCGCTGGATCAGGTCCTCGTCGTCGACATTCGCATCGTAGTCGAGGATCATGGTCTTGCGCGGGGTGGCGTAGGCGTCGCGCACCTCGATCAGCTCGTCGCGCACGATGCCCTGGATGCGGGCGCGGGAGCGCAGGATGTCGAGATAGTCGGCGATCTCCTCGGCGAGCTTCTTCAGCTCGTCGCCGATCTCGTCGCGGCCCAGGGCCGTCAGGCGCTGCAGGCGCAGGTCGAGGATGGCGCGGGCCTGCACCTCGGAGAGGCGGTAGGTGCCGTCATCGGCCACGCGGTGGCGGGGATCGTCCACCAGCGCGATCAGCGGGGCGATGTCGGCCGCCGGCCAGTCGCGGCCCATCAGCGCCTCGCGGGCGCTGTTCGGATCCGGCGAGGTCCGGATCAGGCGGATCACCTCGTCGATATTGGCCACCGCGATGGCGAGGCCGCAGAGGACGTGGGCGCGCTCGCGGGCCTTGCCGAGCAGGAACTTGGTCCGGCGGGAGACGACCTCCTCGCGGAAATCCACGAAGGCCTGGAGCAGGTCCTTCAGGGTCATCAGCTCGGGGCGGCCGCCGTTCAGCGCCACCATGTTGCAGCCGAAGGAGGTCTGCAGGGGCGTGAACCGGTAGAGCTGGTTGAGCACCACGTCGGCCATGGCGTCGCGCTTCAGCTCGACCACGATGCGCATGCCGTCGCGGTCCGATTCGTCGCGCAGATCCGCGATGCCCTCGAGACGCTTGTCCTTCACCAGCTCGGCGATCTTCTCGATCAGCGTCGCCTTGTTCACCTGATACGGGATCTCGGTGAAGATCAGCGCCTCGCGCTCCTTGCGCAGCTCCTCCACATGGGACTTCGCCCGCATGATGATGGAGCCGCGGCCGGTGGCGTAGGCCTGGCGGGTGCCGGCACGGCCGAGGATCGAGCCGCCGGTGGGGAAGTCGGGGCCGGGCACGATCTCGAGGAGGGCGTCGAGGCCGAGACCCGGATCCTCGATCAGGGCGAGGCAAGCCTCGACCAATTCGCCGAGATTGTGCGGGGGGATGTTCGTGGCCATGCCGACGGCGATGCCGCCGGCGCCGTTGACGAGGAGGTTCGGGAAGCGGGCCGGAAGGACGGTCGGCTCCTCGCGCGATTCGTCGTAGTTGGGCCCGAAATCGACGGTGTTCTTGTCGATGTCGGCGAGCAAGGCCGTCGCCGGCTTGGCCAGGCGCGATTCGGTGTAGCGCATGGCGGCGGGCGGATCGCCGTCGACCGAGCCGAAATTGCCCTGCCCGTCGATGAGCATGAGGCGCATGGAGAAGTCCTGCGCCATCCGCACCAAGGCATCGTAGATCGATTGGTCGCCATGCGGGTGGTACTGACCGATCACGTCGCCGACGATGCGGGCCGACTTGACATATTTGCGGTCCGGCAGGTGCCCGGATTCGAAGGCCGAGTAGAGGATGCGCCGATGGACGGGCTTCAGGCCGTCGCGGGCATCGGGGAGCGCGCGACTCACGATCACGCTCATCGCGTAATCGAGATAGGAGCGGCGCATCTCGTCGGTGATGGAGACGGGCTTGATGTCGGTGGCGGGCGGCGGCGCGCCCGTGCCGTTTTCTTCGTTGTCTGCCAAGGTCTTCTTTCCGTCTCGCATGCCCTGGGGAAGGGCGCGGCTCGTCGGGGGCGGGAGCGGCGTCTGCCGAAGGCTGCAGACCCCCTTAGAAGACGAGCTATATCAGACGGTTAATATATGCCCGCATGGGCTCCGCGCAAGGCGCGCGGAGCTTCCGGAAGCGGCCGCGCGGGCAGCGCGCGACGCGGCTTCCCGGAGCGTCAGTTCCGCGCCGCCATCATGTCGTGAGCGAGCACCGTCAGCTTGCCGATCAGGCTCGCGACGTCGCCGGTGGTGCAGGACCATTGCGTGCCGATGGCGCTGCCGTCGTTGGAGACGGAGACCACGGCCACCGAGCGCAGCTTGCCCTCGCGGGCGAGCTGAAGCTGGTCTTGGAGCACCTGGATCACGGACGCCACGTTCTCGTCGGCGACAGCCTCGGAGGCGACGGCGGGGAAGGCGACGACGTTGGCCTGGGACACTCTATCGACCTTTGACATTCAGGCGACTCGACGATGCTTGAGGGGCGTTTGGCCGAGCGGGCCTGCCTGCAGGCGCTCGACGAGGATGGCGAGGGAGTCCGGGAGAGGCGCCTCCCGATCGACGGCGATGCTCTTGCCGAGCGCGGTGCCGACCCCCTTCGTGACCCGCCCGAGGGCGAGGCCGGGCCGGCCGCCCTGATCAGCGGAAACGGCATAGGCGGCGGAGGGCTGGCGGCGGGCGTCGGAGTCGGCCATGGCAACCTCGGTTCGCTGTCGCTCACATGAGGTGATCCTGCGCGCCTCAATCCGTCCTGAAAATGGCACCGTGTCCGTGTCGCGACGTGATTCCCGCCAGTGTGACCTTCCGGCGACAGGTTGTGCAGGCCCCGTCGTCCCCCATGCCCGGTCGCGCGCTCAGCGGGGATCCTGCCAACCCTGGCGTGTGCTGACCTCGGTGGCCGGGCCGCCCTGCGGACGCGCGGCGGGAGCGGCGGCGGGGGCCGCCTGGGCGACGCGCGGACCGCCGAATCGCTCGGCGCCCTGGGCGCGTCGGGCATAGCGCGGGCGACGATGCCGGCGCGGGCGCGCCCCGTCGGAGCGGGAGCCGATCACGCCGCCGGCCACGGCCCCGACCACCGCACCGATCGGACCGCCGACCAGCGCACCCGCCACCGCCCCCGTGCCGACGCCGACCGCCGTGCCGTCGGCGGCGCGGGCGGAGCCTGGAACGGTCAGGGTGAGGCCGGCGACCAACGCCAGAACGGGCCAAGCTTTGCGCATCGAGGAACTCTCCGCAGGATCGATGGATCACGCGGCTGTGACGGCCGAATTCGACGAAACATTGACCGGGACCGGAGGAAAGACACGGCTATAGTTGTCGCTCAGGCCAGGACATCGCCCTTCGAGGGACACGCATCCGGGCGGCAATTGCCGGAGGTCACGCGCTCCGGGCAGGGCAGCGCGGTTCGGCATGGTCGCGCGGGCGACAGATCCGGGTGGACGAACGCTGCGGCCTGGCCATGCCCCGCTCCCCGCCCCGGATCAGGCCGGACAGGGCCATCGTCTCGGTGGTCGAGGCCAGCCGCGCCGACGCCCGGCCAGCGACGACCGTGCTGTTCGCGGAGCGCCTCGCCGAGACGTGACGGGCCGCGTGACCGCGACGTGAGTCTCGACACGCGGCGGTGCGCGCCGCGGTGAAAAGCGCGGCAAAAACGCATGCTTGAGGGGCGCGCCTTCCGCGAGGCCTGTGCTAGATAGGCCCCCATGCGATGCTCCCTGACGGTCACTTCCAAGCGACGCATCCTCTGCGTCTTCCCCGCCTATACGCCGTCCTTCGGCACCTTCTCCCACGCCTACCCGCTGATGGGGGGCGTCAAGGCCTTCATGCCGCCCCAGGGCCTGCTGGTGATCGCGGCCTACATGCCGGAGGCCTGGGAGTGCCGGTTCATCGACGAGAACATCAAGCGCGCCACGCCTGAGGACTTCGCCTGGGCCGACGCGGTGTTCGTCTCCGGCATGCACATCCAGGAAGGCCAGATCCACGACATCGGCAAGCGCGCCCATGCCGCCGGCAAGGTCGCCGTGCTCGGCGGTCCCTCGGTCTCCGGCGCGCAGGAGAAGTATCCGGACTTCGACTACCTGCATGTCGGCGAGATCGGCGACGCCACCGACCGACTGGTCGAGATCCTCGACCGCGACCTCTCCCGCCCGGCCCGGCAGGTGGTGCTCGACACCAAGGAGCGGCTGGGGCTCTCGGACTTTCCCGCCCCCGCCTACGCGGCGGTGCCGCTCAAGCGCTACCTGATCGGCTCGCTGCAATTCTCCTCGGGCTGCCCCTATCGCTGCGAGTTCTGTGACATCCCCCAGCTCTACGGGCGGCAGCCGCGGCTGAAGACACCGGAGCAGCTCTGCGCCGAGCTCGACGCCATCGTCAGCCAGCCGGGCCACCCGGCGGTGGTCTACTTCGTCGACGACAACTTCATCGGCAACCGCAAGGCGACGCGGGAGATGCTGCCGGTGCTGGTCGAGTGGCAGAAGAAGAACAACTACCCGCTCCAGTTCGCCTGCGAGGCGACGCTGAACATGGCCAAGCAGCCCGAGATCCTCGAGCTGATGCGCCAAGCCAATTTCATGACCGTCTTCGTCGGCATCGAGACGCCGGAGGCCGACGCGCTCAAGGGCATCGACAAGACCCACAACGCCGCCGTGCCGATGTACGAGGCGATCGAGACCCTCAACAGCTACGGCCTCGAGGTGACCTCGGGCATCATCCTCGGCCTCGACACCGACACCGACCGCTCCGAGCAGAATCTGATCGACTTCATCGACCGCTCCGCGATCCCGGTGCTGACGATCAACCTGCTCCAGGCCCTGCCCAAGACCCCGCTCTGGGACCGGCTGGAAAAGGAGGGCCGACTCGTGCACGACGCGAGCCTCGAATCCAACGTGCTGTTCAAGCGCCCCCACGACACCGTGGTAGCGAGCTGGCGCCGGGCCATCGCCCACGCCTACGCCCCGGAGAAGATCTTCGAGCGCTTCAAGCACCAGTGCGACGTGACCTATCCGCACCGGATCGTCACGCCGACGGCGGGCAAGCTCACCGTCACCAACCTGCGCCGCGGCCTGATCCTCGGCTTCAACATCGTCACCCGGGTCGGCCTGTTCTCCGATTACCGCAAGCCGTTCTGGCGGGCGGCGGCCTACGCCCTCAAGCGCGGGCAGATCGAGGCGGTGTTCAACATGGGCTTCGTCGCCCACCACCTGATCCGCTTCACCCGTGAGGCCCTGCGCGGCGAGCACAACGCCTCCTTCTACGCGGCCAAGGCGGCGGAGGCGGAGGCGCAACGCGAGCGGAGCTGGTGGGAGAACACCCGTCGCCGGTTCACGCCGGAGCGGGAAGCCGCCTGAGCCGGCCTCTCCCCTCTGCCGCGGCAGGCCGATCGCCGGGGCGGGCGCTCTGCGCCGAAGGGGCGACCCATTCGGCGAAAGGGCGTGCGTCAAAACAAGCCTCTCGCGCCGTGCCCGATTGCCATGCGATCGGGCACGGCTCTAGGCTCCGGGTGATGCCGCCCGCGACCATCGCCATCGTGATCGCCACACCCCGGGGCCTGCGCCACGTGGCGAGCGCCTGCGAGCGCGGCGCCGCCGGGCCGGCCGAGGACATCCTGCGCAATCTCGGCGCCGAGGTCGCGGGCTCGAGCTTCTGGGTCCAGTGCGCCGATGCGCAGGTCGCCCGGCGGCTGACCGGCTATCTCCAGGACGTGCGGGCCGAGATGATGGCCGACAGGGCGCGGCCGATCGGATGAGCGGCGCATCGGTCGGGGTCGCGGGCGTTTGCCTGGGAAGATGAGCCCGTTCGACTTCGCCGGGATTCCGGTCCATGATGGCGAGAATCACCCCGCCGAAACCGGGGAGGGCACGCGGATCGTCGGAACGCTGCGCTTCCTCCGGGCGGATCGAGGCTCGACCCAACTGCCCTCCCGCGTGCGATCCCTGTTGCCTGCGGCGGAAAAGTCGCGAAACGGGACTTGGCAGGGGGCTTGCTAGCCTCTATACACCGCGCTCCACGCATTCACCCATTGGAAAGGGATCGGCCGATCGGTCGGTTTCCGTTCGAGATTCCGCCTGGGCGACCAGGCGGTTTTGGCCGGAAGGGTCTCGAAGCACCCGCTTCGAGCGCCGTTTCCGGCCATGTCCTGTCCGAGACTGCAGGCGCCGGGCAACCGGCTTAATCCGCCAGCCTGCACAGACGGGGAAGACCGAATTCTCGCAACCTCGCTTCGGGGCTCACGCACCGGGGAGAGGCATCGGTTTGAACCATCTCACCCGCGATGCCGCGTCAGCGGCGCCCGGGGACAGGGCCGAGAGACGTCGTCCAGGACGTTTTCGGCTTCTACGCCGAGATCCGTTCCGGGCGGCAAGTGCAACCGGCGGACCTGTCCAAGGTTCCGCCAACCGGAGAGAGCCCAGTGGACCGGACAGCAAAAGCTGATCTCGTCTCGACGCTCAACGGCGTGTTCACCACGAACGCCGTCGTCGTCGTGGCCCACTACAAGGGCCTCACGGTGGCCGACATGCAGAAGCTGCGCGCGCAGATGAAGCAGGCCGGCGCCACCGTGAAGGTCGCGAAGAACCGCCTCGCCAGCATCGCTCTCGATGGCACGGACGTCGCCTCCATCAAGCCCCTCCTGAAGGGTCCGACCCTGCTCGCTTATTCGAGCGACCCGGTCGCGGCCGCCAAGGTGGCGGTGGATTTCGCCAAGACCAACGACAAGCTCGTGATTCTTGGCGGCGCCATGGGAACGACCGCCCTGAACCCGGACGGCGTGAAGGCCCTCGCCTCGCTCCCGTCCCTCGACGAACTGCGCGCCAAGCTCGTGGGCCTCATCCAGGCTCCCGCGACCAAGGTCGCCCAGGTCGTCAACGCGCCGGCGGCCAAGCTCGCCCGCGTGTTCGGGGCCTATGCCAAGAAGGACGAAGCGGCCTGAGCCGTTTCCCCCTTACAAACCCATCCGTTCAAACCGATATATCCAAGGAAGTGAAACATGGCTGATCTCGCCAAGATCGTCGAGGATCTCTCCTCCCTGACCGTTCTCGAGGCCGCCGAGCTCGCGAAGCTCCTCGAGGAGAAGTGGGGCGTTTCCGCCGCTGCCGCCGTCGCCGTCGCCGCTGGCCCGGCCGCGGGTGGTGGCGCTGCCGCCGCCGCCGAGGAGCAGACCGAGTTCACCGTTGTCCTGGCTTCGGCCGGCGACAAGAAGATCGAGGTCATCAAGGAGGTCCGCGCGATCACCGGCCTCGGCCTCAAGGAGGCCAAGGACCTCGTCGAGGGCGCCCCGAAGCCGATCAAGGAGTCGGTGGCCAAGGACGAGGCCGAGAAGATCAAGGCCCAGCTCGAGAAGGCCGGCGCCAAGGTCGAGCTCAAGTAAGACAGAGATGGGCCGCTTCCGGCCCATCGCCGCGCGGAAGGCTCTTTAGGGCCTTCCGCGACCGGAGCCCGCGGGTGCCTCGCCCGCGGGCTAAGGTCGCTTAAAGAGGGCGGCCTCGCGGATCCCGGTTCGGTCCGCAGACGAGGGCAGGATTTTGAGACGGGGAAGGCGGCCCGGCGGGGCGCGCCTTCCAGTCCGGTGCGGGAGGCGTCAGAGCCTTCCCCGGGCAACCAGGACGCGGGATGGTGGAGCGAGGTCACATGGCCAACACGCTGGTCGGTCGCAAGCGCATTCGCAAGTTCTTCGGCAAGATCCGCGAAGTCGCGGAAATGCCGAACCTGATCGAGGTCCAGAAGGCGTCCTACGACCAGTTCCTGATGGTAGACGAGCCCGAGGGTGGCCGCGCCGACGAGGGCCTGCAGAGCGTCTTCAAGTCCGTCTTCCCGATCTCGGACTTCTCCTCGACCGCGCTCCTCGAATTCGTCCGCTATACCTTCGAGGCGCCCAAATACGACGTCGACGAGTGCCGCCAGCGCGGCATCACCTTCGCGGCCCCGCTCAAGGTGACGCTGCGCCTGATCGTGTTCGACGTCGACCCGGATACCGGCGCCAAGTCCGTCAAGGACATCAAGGAGCAGGACGTCTACATGGGCGACATGCCGCTCATGACGGACAACGGCACCTTCATCGTCAACGGCACCGAGCGCGTCATCGTCTCGCAGATGCACCGCTCCCCGGGCGTGTTCTTCGACCACGACAAGGGCAAGACGCACTCCTCCGGCAAGCTGCTCTTCGCCGCCCGCATCATCCCCTACCGGGGCTCCTGGCTCGACGTCGAATTCGACGCCAAGGACATCGTCTACGTGCGCATCGACCGGAAGCGGAAGCTGCCGGTCACCTCGCTGCTGTTCGCGCTGGGCCTCGACGGCGAGGAGATCCTCTCGACCTTCTACAACCGCGTCCTCTACACCCGGGACGGGGCGGATTGGCGCGTGCCGTTCGATGCCGAGCGCCTGAAGGGCTTCAAGGCCAGCGTCGACCTCGTCGACGCCGATTCCGGCGAGGTCGTGCTCGAGGCGGGCAAGAAGCTCAACGCCCGCAACGCGCGCCTCATCGGCGAGAAGGGCACCAAGTTCCTCAAGGCGACCGACGAGGATCTCGTCGGCCAGTACATCGCCGAGGACCTGGTCAACATGCAGACCGGCGAGATCTGGGCCGAGGCCGGCGACGAGATCTCCGAGAAGCTGCTCAAGGCGCTCGACGATGTCGGCGTCACCGAGCTGCCGGTGCTCGACATCGACCACGTCAATGTCGGCCCCTACATCCGCAACACCCTCAACGTGGACAAGAACTCGGGCCGCGAGGGCGCGCTGTTCGACATCTACCGGGTCATGCGCCCGGGCGAGCCGCCGACCCTCGATACCGCCGAGGCGATGTTCCACTCGCTGTTCTTCGACGCCGAGCGCTACGACCTCTCCGCGGTCGGCCGCGTGAAGATGAACATGCGCCTCGACCTCGACGCGCCCGACACCATGCGCACCCTGCGCAAGGAGGACATGCTCGCCGTCGTCAAGGCGCTCGTGGACCTGCGCGACGGCAAGGGCGAGATCGACGACATCGACCACCTCGGCAACCGCCGCGTGCGCTCGGTCGGCGAGCTGATGGAGAACCAGTACCGCCTGGGCCTCCTGCGCATGGAGCGCGCCATCAAGGAGCGGATGTCGTCCGTCGACATCGACACCGTGATGCCGCAGGACCTGATCAACGCGAAGCCCGCCGCCGCGGCGGTGCGCGAGTTCTTCGGCTCGTCGCAGCTCTCGCAGTTCATGGACCAGACCAACCCGCTCTCGGAGGTCACCCACAAGCGCCGCCTCTCGGCGCTCGGCCCGGGCGGTCTCACCCGTGAGCGCGCCGGCTTCGAGGTGCGCGACGTGCACCCGACCCATTACGGCCGCATCTGCCCGATCGAGACGCCGGAAGGCCCGAATATCGGCCTGATCAACTCGCTGGCGACCTTCGCCCGCGTGAACAAGTACGGCTTCATCGAGACGCCGTTCCGCCGGGTGAAGGACGGGGTCGTGACCGACGAGGTCGCCTACCTCTCCGCCATGGAGGAGCAGAAGTACTACGTCGCCCAGGCCAATGCCGGCATGGACGCGGATCGCAAGCTGACGGACGACCTCGTGGTCTGCCGCCGCGCGGGCGAGGTGATCGTGGTCTCCCCCGACCGCGTCGACCTCATGGACGTGTCGCCCAAGCAGCTCGTCTCGGTCGCCGCGGCGCTGATCCCGTTCCTCGAGAACGACGACGCCAACCGCGCGCTGATGGGCTCGAACATGCAGCGCCAGGCGGTGCCGCTGGTTCGCGCCGATGCGCCCTTCGTCGGCACGGGCATGGAGGCCGTGGTCGCCCGGGATTCCGGCGCCGCCATCGCCGCCCGCCGCGCCGGCATCGTCGATCAGGTGGACGCCACCCGTATCGTCATCCGCGCCACGGAGGAGACCGACCCGACCAAGCCCGGCGTCGACATCTACCGCCTGCAGAAGTTCCAGCGCTCCAACCAGTCGACCTGCATCACGCAGAAGCCGCTGGTGCGCGTGGGCGAGCCCGTGAAGAAGGGCGAGATCATCGCCGACGGTCCCTCGACCGAGTTCGGCGAGCTGGCGCTCGGCCGCAACGTGCTCGTCGCGTTCATGCCGTGGAACGGCTACAACTTCGAGGACTCGATCCTGCTCTCCGAGCGGATCGTGAAGGATGACGTGTTCACCTCGATCCACATCGAGGAATTCGAGGTGATGGCCCGCGACACCAAGCTCGGGCCGGAGGAGATCACCCGCGACATCCCGAACGTCTCGGAAGAGGCGCTCAAGAACCTCGACGAGGCCGGCATCGTCTATATCGGCGCCGAGGTGCATGCGGGCGACATCCTCGTCGGCAAGATCACCCCGAAGGGCGAGAGCCCGATGACGCCGGAGGAGAAGCTGCTCCGCGCCATCTTCGGCGAGAAGGCCTCGGACGTGCGCGACACCTCCCTGCGGGTGCCGCCGGGCGTCACCGGCACGATCGTCGAGGTCCGGGTGTTCAACCGCCACGGCGTCGACAAGGACGAGCGCGCCCAGGCCATCGAGCGCGAGGAGATCGAGCGCCTCGCCAAGGACCGCGACGACGAGCAGGCGATCCTCGACCGCAACACCTATGCGCGTCTCTCCGAGCTGCTGATCGGCCAGGCGCCGATCGCCGGCCCGAAGGGCTTCAAGAAGGACACGACCCTCACCCGCGAGCTGATCAACGACTATCCGCGCTCGCAGTGGTGGCAGTTCGCCGTCGTCGACGACCGTCTCATGACCGAGATGGAGGCGATGCAGAAGCAGTACGACGAGTCGAAGAAGCGCCTCGAGCAGCGCTTCCTCGACAAGGTCGAGAAGCTGCAGCGCGGCGACGAGCTGCCTCCGGGCGTCATGAAGATGGTCAAGGTCTTCGTGGCGGTGAAGCGCAAGATCCAGCCCGGCGACAAGATGGCCGGCCGCCACGGCAACAAGGGCGTGGTCTCGCGCATCGTGCCGATCGAGGACATGCCGTTCCTGGAGGACGGGACGCATGCCGACATCGTGCTCAACCCGCTGGGCGTGCCCTCGCGCATGAATGTCGGCCAGATCCTGGAGACTCATCTGGGCTGGGCGGCTGCGGGCCTGGGTCGCAAGGTGTCGAAGGCCGTCGACGCCTATCTGAAGACCCAGGACATCGCGCCGCTGCGCCGGGAGATGGAGGCGATCTACTCGCCGGCCGAGCTCGACGGGCTGTCCGACGAGGATCTCGCGGAGGCCGGCAACAACGTCCGCCGCGGCGTTCCGATGGCCACCCCGGTGTTCAACGGCGCCAAGGAAGCCGACATCGAGACGATGCTGGAGATGGCCGGGCTCGACCGCTCGGCGCAGTCGACGCTCTATGACGGGCGCACCGGCGAGCCTTTCGACCGCAAGGTGACGATGGGCTACATCTACATGCTGAAGCTCCACCATCTCGTGGACGACAAGATCCACGCGCGCTCGATCGGCCCGTACTCGCTCGTCACCCAGCAGCCCCTGGGCGGCAAGGCGCAGTTCGGCGGCCAGCGCTTCGGCGAGATGGAGGTCTGGGCGCTGGAGGCCTACGGCGCGGCCTACACGCTGCAGGAGATGCTCACGGTGAAGTCGGACGACGTGGCCGGCCGCACCAAGGTCTACGAGGCGATCGTCCGCGGCGACGACACCTTCGAGGCCGGCATTCCGGAATCCTTCAACGTGCTCGTCAAGGAGATGCGCTCGCTCGGCCTCAACGTCGAGCTCACCTCCTCGAAGCAGCAGCAGGCGGCCAACGACCAGATCGAGCCGCCGGCCGACGCGGCCGAGTAAGGGCGACACACCTCCCGCGGCGGCATCCCCCGATGCCGCCGCGGTCGAGCGGGGAGGGGCGGAGCCTCCGGTGACGACGGCCAGCGGCGCTCGAGGAGAGCGCGGCGCCTTGAAGTTTCAGCACGGGGCCGCCCAGGCGCGGGGCGCTCCGTCAGCAAGGAGCGGATCATGAACCAAGAGGTCATGAACCTTTTCAATCAGCAGGCCCAGCCGCAGAGCTTCGACCAGATCAAGATCTCGATCTCCTCGCCGGAGAAGATCCTGTCCTGGTCCTACGGCGAGATCAAAAAGCCCGAGACGATCAACTACCGGACCTTCAAGCCCGAGCGCGACGGCCTGTTCTGCGCGCGCATCTTCGGGCCGATCAAGGACTACGAGTGCTTGTGCGGCAAGTACAAGCGCATGAAATACAAGGGCGTCATCTGCGAGAAGTGCGGCGTCGAGGTTACCCTCGCCCGCGTCCGGCGCGACCGCATGGGCCATATCGAGCTCGCGGCGCCCGTCGCCCATATCTGGTTCCTGAAGTCGCTGCCGAGCCGCATCGGCCTGCTGCTCGACATGGCGCTCAAGGATCTGGAGCGCATCCTCTATTTCGAGTCCTACTGCGTCATCGAGCCGGGCCTCACCCCCCTGAAGGAGCGTCAGCTCCTGTCGGAGGAGGAGTACCTGCGCGCGCAGGAGGAGTACGGCGAGGATTCGTTCACGGCGATGATCGGCGCCGAGGCGATCCGCCGAATCCTGCAGGAGCTGGATCTGGACGGCATCGCCAACGCGCTGCGTGAGGAGATCGCCACCACGACCTCCGAGCTGAAGCCCAAGAAGCTGATGAAGCGCCTCAAGATCATCGAGGCGTTCCAGCAGTCGGGCAACAAGCCGGAATGGATGATCCTCACGGTCGTGCCCGTCATCCCGCCGGACCTGCGCCCGCTGGTTCCGCTCGACGGCGGCCGCTTCGCCACGTCGGACCTCAACGACCTGTACCGCCGCGTCATCAACCGCAACAACCGCCTGAAGCGGCTGATCGAGCTGCGCGCGCCGGACATCATCATCCGCAACGAGAAGCGCATGCTTCAGGAGGCGGTGGACGCGCTGTTCGACAACGGCCGCCGCGGCCGCGTCATCACCGGCGCCAACAAGCGCCCGCTGAAGTCGCTCGCCGACATGCTGAAGGGCAAGCAGGGCCGCTTCCGCCAGAACCTGCTCGGCAAGCGCGTCGACTATTCCGGCCGTTCGGTCATCGTGGTCGGCCCGGAGCTGAAGCTGCACCAGTGCGGCCTGCCGAAGAAGATGGCGCTCGAGCTGTTCAAGCCGTTCATCTACGCGCGGCTGGACGCCAAGGGCTTCTCGGCCACGGTGAAGCAGGCCAAGAAGCTCGTGGAGAAGGAGAAGCCCGAGGTCTGGGACATCCTGGACGAGGTGATCCGCGAGCATCCGGTGATGCTCAACCGCGCGCCGACGCTCCACCGTCTGGGCATCCAGGCCTTCGAGCCGAAGCTGATCGAGGGCAAGGCGATCCAGCTGCACCCGCTGGTCTGCGCCGCCTTCAACGCGGATTTCGACGGCGACCAGATGGCCGTGCACGTCCCGCTGAGCCTCGAGGCGCAGCTGGAAGCGCGCGTCCTCATGATGTCGACCAACAACATCCTGCATCCCGCGAACGGCCAGCCGATCATCGTGCCGTCGCAGGACATCGTGCTGGGGCTCTACTACCTGTCGATCGTCGCCGACGGCGCGGTCGGCGCGTACAACCCCGACAACAAGCAGAACCCGATGCAGGGCGTGTTCGGCGATATCGGCGAGCTGGAGCATGCGCTCGCGGCCAAGACCGTGTCGCTGCACTCGAAGATCCGGTGGCGCTGGAAGGGCATCGGCCCGGACGGCGAGCCCATGGTCAAGATCTACGACACCACCCCGGGCCGGGTGATCCTGTCCGGCGTGCTGCCGCTGCACCCGAAGGTGCCCTTCGACGTCGTCAACAAGCTGATGACGAAGAAGGAGATCTCCGCGATGATCGACACCGTCTACCGCCACTGCGGTCAGAAGGAGTCGGTGATCTTCTGCGACCGCATCATGGCGCTCGGCTTCAGCCACGCCTTCCGTGCGGGCATCTCCTTCGGCAAGGACGACATGGTCGTGCCGGAGAACAAGTGGTCGATCGTGGACGCGACCCGCGCCCTCGTGAAGGACTACGAGCAGCAGTACAATGACGGCCTGATCACCCAGGGCGAGAAGTACAACAAGGTCGTCGACGCCTGGGCGAAGTGCTCCGACAAGCTCGCCCAGGAGATGATGGGCCGCATCTCCGCGGTCCAGAAGGACGAGAACGGCGCCGACAAGCAGGTCAACTCGATCTACATGATGAGCCACTCCGGTGCCCGTGGCTCGCCCGCCCAGATGAAGCAGCTCGCGGCCATGCGCGGCCTCATGGCCAAGCCGTCGGGCGAGATCATCGAGACGCCGATCATCTCGAACTTCAAGGAAGGCCTCGACGTTCTCGAGTACTTCAACTCGACCCACGGCGCCCGGAAGGGCCTCGCGGACACCGCGCTGAAGACCGCCAATTCCGGCTACCTGACCCGCCGCCTCGTCGACGTGGCCCAGGACGCGGTGATCCGCGAGAAGGATTGCGGGACGCAGAACGGCATCCGGATGCGCGCCATCGTGGACGCGGGCCAGGTCGTGGCCCCGCTCGCGACCCGCATCCTCGGCCGCGCCGCGGCGGAGGAGCTCGTCGCCCAGGACGGCAGCGTCATCGTCCAGATCGGCGAGACCATCGAGGAGAAGCATCTCCCGCTGATCACCGCTGCCGGCATCCAGGAGGTGAAGATCCGCTCGGTGCTCGTCTGCGCCACCAAGAGCGGCGTCTGCGCCACCTGCTACGGGCGCGACCTCGCCCGCGGCACGCCGGTCAACATGGGCGAGGCGGTCGGCGTCATCGCGGCGCAGTCCATCGGCGAGCCGGGCACCCAGCTCACCATGCGCACCTTCCACATCGGCGGCGCCGCCCAGATCGCGGATTCGTCCTTCATCGAGTCGAGCTTCGAAGGCACGGTGAAGATCCGCAACCGGGCGCTCGCGAAGAACTCCGACGGCGATCTCATCGCCACCGGCCGCAACGTGGCCGTGGTGATCGTCGGTCCCGACGGCGTCGAGCGGGCGGTGCACCGACTCCAGTACGGCGCCAAGGTGCGCGTGGACGAGGGCGACAAGATCAAGCGCGGCCAGCGCATCGCGGAGTGGGACCCCTATACCCGGCCGATCATCACCGAGGTCGACGGTATCGTGGCCTACGAGGATCTCTACGATGGCCAGTCCATCACGGAGACCACCGACGAATCGACCGGCATCGCCAAGCGCGTCGTCATCGACTGGCGCGGCTCGTCGCGGACCTCCGACCTGAAGCCGGCGATGCTCGTCGTCGACCAGGACGGCAAGCCCGTGAAGCTGCCGCGCGGCTCGGATGCCCGCTACTTCCTGCCCGTCGATGCCATCATCGGCTCCGACCCGGGCGGCAAGGTGAAGGCCGGCGACATCCTGGCCCGCGTCGCGACCGAATCGGCCAAGACCCGCGACATCACCGGCGGTCTGCCGCGGGTGGCGGAGCTGTTCGAGGCCCGGCGCCCGAAGGACGCGGCGATCATCGCCGAGAAGTCGGGCACGATCTCCTTCGGCCGCGACTACAAGAACAAGCGCCGGCTCACGCTGACGCCGCATGACGGGTCCGATCCGGTCGAGTACCTGATCCCGAAGGGCAAGCACATCCACCTTCAGGACGGGGACGTGGTCGAGCTCGGCGACTACATCGTCGACGGCAACCCGGCGCCGCACGACATCCTGGCGATCAAGGGCGTGGAGGAGCTCGCGGCCTACCTCGTCAACGAGATCCAGGAGGTCTACCGGCTCCAGGGCGTGCTCATCAACGACAAGCACATCGAGGTGATCGTCCGGCAGATGCTGCAGAAGGTCGAAGTGACCGACGGCGGCGATTCGGACATCCTGCCCGGCGACCAGATCGACCGCACCGAGCTCGCGGAATACAACGAGAAGCTCGAGGCGGAGGGCAAGAAGCCGATCCAGGGCGTCCCGGTCCTGCTCGGCATCACCAAGGCATCGCTGCAGACGAAGTCGTTCATCTCGGCGGCCTCGTTCCAGGAGACCACCCGCGTCCTCACCGAGGCGGCAGTCAACGGCAAGGTCGATACCCTGGAAGGCCTCAAGGAGAACGTGATCGTCGGCTCGCTGATCCCGGCGGGTACGGGCTCGCTCGCGGCGGACATCAAGGCGATCGCCCGCCGCCGCGACAATCTCATCCTCCAGCAGCGCGCCGCCAACAGCGAAGCGCAGCCGGTGGGCGAGCTGCCGCCGGCCGCCGAGTGAGCGCTCGAGCCTAGTCTTTGAACGAGAACGGGGAGGGCGGTCCGAGAGGGCCGCCCTTCTTCGTTTCGGGTCGGACTCGTCCCGCGAGGGGGACCCTTTGATTTTCATCCGCCTGAAAGAGGGACGTGCCTAGAAGATCCCGGGACGAATCGTCATCGGACACGAAGACGGGCCGGATTCGTCCGAGGGGTCATCAATGCGCGGAAAGATTCTCGTCGTCGCGGACGCCACCCGCGAAGGATTGATCTCGGGCCAGGACGGGCAACGCTACAGCTATCGCAGTTCGGATCTGCGATCCCCGGCGTCGTTCTCAGGTCAGGACGTCGATTTCACCTGCGACGGGACGGAAGCCCGCGAGATCTACGCCCTCGAAACGCCGCTCTCGACCCTGACCCGGCGGGACTGGGTGCAGTTCTACTTGAGCCCGAAGGGTCGACTCTCCCGTGGCGATTACTGGCTCTACGGTTTCCTGGTTCCGCTCATCGCCGGCGGCGTGCTCGGGTGGATCCCGATCCTCGGCCAGATCCTCGCCATCGTCTCCACCTGGTCCGCCATCGCCGTCGGCATCAAGCGCTGCCACGACCTCGACCGTTCGGGCTGGTGGATGTTCCTGCCGCTGCTTCCGCTTCTGTTCGCGGCGGTGAGCCTGGCCGTGGACACGACCCGGCCCGAGGGGCCCGTCGGTGGACTGACCCTCCTTCTGGCGAGCGTCTGGCTCGCCACCAGCCTCTGGCTCCTCGTGGTGGTCTTCCTGCGCCGCGGCCAGCAGGGCCCCAACCGCTTCGGTCCGGATCCGCTGGCCCGCAGCCATTAACCGGATCGAAAGCAGAACTTCCTGCTGCGAAACGGTTGACGTTGCGCACAAGGGCGCGTAGAAGCGCGCCACTTCGGTAGATCGCAGATCGCGGACGGTTCGAAGCGCCTCGCTTCATGCACCTCCGTCGTGACGATGCCGGGGCTCACAAGACTGACATCGCGTCAGATCGGTAGGTAAGAACGCGCTTGATTCAAGCGTGGTCCTCTGCCTCGTCACTCGCCAAAGGCCCTTCCGGCCTCTGGCGCTATTCGTTTTGCGATCGAGCCGGAGACGGACCGATCGGGCCGGGGCGCCCCGCAAGGGGCATCGATTTGGACACGGGACCGCCCAGAGCGGTTCGATGAAGAGGGCAGAGAATGCCGACGATCAACCAGCTGATCGCGCAGCCGCGCAAGGCTCAGAAGGCTCGCAACAAGGTGCCGGCGCTCAATGCCTGCCCCCAGAAGCGTGGCGTCTGCACCCGCGTCTACACCACGACCCCGAAGAAGCCGAACTCGGCGCTGCGTAAGGTCGCCAAGGTCCGTCTCACCAACGGCTTCGAGGTGATCGGCTACATCCCGGGCGAGGGTCACAACCTTCAGGAGCACTCCGTGGTCATGATCCGCGGCGGCCGCGTGAAGGACCTTCCGGGCGTGCGCTACCACATCCTGCGCGGCGTGCTCGACACCCAGGGCGTCAAGAACCGCAAGCAGCGTCGCTCCAAGTACGGCGCCAAGCGTCCGAAGTAAGGATCTGGCCCGAAGTTATTCTCTTCGGGCGGGCCGGACACGTTTCCACGGCCTCGCAAGGATGCTGCGGCCTCGATCGAGGAAAGGCAGCCTGCGCGGGGCGCTTAAGACCATACTTTTCGAGAGCCAGACAAAATGTCCCGTCGTCACTCTGCCGAGAAGCGCGAGATCATCCCGGATCCCAAGTACGGCGATGTCGTCCTGACCAAGTTCATGAATTCGATCATGTACGAGGGCAAGAAGTCGGTCGCCGAGCGGATCGTCTACGGCGCCTTCGACATCGTCGAGAACCGCGCCCGCGCCAACCCGATCGAGGTGTTCCGCGCCGCTCTCGACAACGTCGCCCCGGCGATCGAGGTCCGCTCCCGCCGCGTCGGCGGCGCGACCTACCAGGTCCCCGTCGAGGTGCGCGCCGAGCGCCGTCAGGCTCTGGCCATCCGCTGGCTGATCCAGGCCGCCCGCGCCCGCAACGACCGCACCATGGTCGAGCGTCTGTCGGCCGAGCTGCTCGATGCCGCCAATAACCGCGGCAACGCGGTCAAGAAGCGCGAAGACACTCACCGGATGGCCGAGGCCAACCGCGCCTTCTCGCACTACCGCTGGTAATTCGTCCGTCGAGCGCCGCCCCGGGCGGCGCTCCGTCCGCCCCTTTCCGGAGAGACCCCGATGCCCCGCACGCACGCGATCGAGGACTACCGTAACTTCGGCATCATGGCCCACATCGATGCCGGCAAGACCACGACGACCGAGCGGATCCTCTACTACACCGGCAAGTCGCATAAGATCGGTGAAGTCCATGAGGGCGCCGCCACCATGGACTGGATGGAGCAGGAGCAGGAGCGTGGCATCACGATCACCTCGGCTGCCACCACCTGCTTCTGGCGCGACAAGCGTCTGAACATCATCGACACCCCCGGCCACGTCGACTTCACCATCGAGGTGGAGCGTTCGCTCCGCGTGCTCGACGGCGCCGTCTGCGTGCTCGACGGCAACCAGGGCGTCGAGCCCCAGACCGAGACCGTGTGGCGCCAGGCCGACAAGTACGACGTGCCGCGCGTCGTGTTCGTCAACAAGATGGACAAGATCGGCGCCGACTTCTTCAAGTGCGTCGCCGACATCATCGGCCGCGTCGCCGGCAAGCCGGTCTGCCTGCAGCTGCCGATCGGCGCCGAGAGCTCCTTCAAGGGCGTCGTCGACCTCATCAAGATGAAGGCGATCGTCTGGTCGGGCGAGGCCCTCGGCGCGAACTTCTCCGAGGAGGAGATCCCGGCCGACCTCAAGGACCAGGCCGTCGAGTACCGCACCAAGCTGGTCGAGGCCTGCGTCGAGCTCGATGACGACGCCATGAGCGCCTATCTCGACGGCGTGGAGCCGGACGAGGACGGTCTGCGCAAGCTCGTCCGCAAGGCCGTGCAGCTGCGCGCCTTCCACCCGGTGCTCTGCGGCTCGGCCTTCAAGAACAAGGGCGTGCAGCCCCTCCTCGACGCCGTCGTGGACTACCTGCCGTCCCCGGTCGATCGCGGCGCGGTCGACGGCCTCGACTTCAAGACCGAGGAGCCCGTCCAGCGCCAACCGTCCGACGAGGACGCGTTCTCCATGCTCGCCTTCAAGATCATGGACGATCCCCATGTCGGCACGATCACCTTCTGCCGCGTCTATTCGGGCAAGGTGGAGTCAGGCTCGAGCGTGCTGAACTCCTCGCGCGACAAGCGCGAGCGCGTCGGCCGCATGCTGCTCATGCACGCCAACAACCGTGAGGACATCAAGGAAGCCTATGCGGGCGACATCGTCGCCCTCGCCGGCCTCAAGGACACCCGCACGGGCGACACCCTCTGCGACCCGAACAAGGCGGTGATCCTCGAGAAGATGGAGTTCCCCGAGCCCGTCATCGAGATCGCCGTCGAACCGAAGTCGAAGGCGGACCAGGAGAAGCTGGGCATCGCGCTGTCGAAGCTGGCGGCGGAGGATCCGTCCTTCCGGGTGTCGACGGACCAGGAGTCGGGCCAGACCATCCTCAAGGGGATGGGCGAGCTCCACCTGGACATCAAGGTCGACATCCTGCGCCGGACCTACAAGGTCGACGCCAATATCGGCCAGCCGCAGGTGGCCTACCGCGAGAAGCTGACCCGCCGTCAGGAGGTCGACTACACGCACAAGAAGCAGACCGGCGGCACCGGTCAGTTCGCCCGCGTGAAGTTCGTGGTCGAGCCGAACGAGCCGGGCGCGGGCTTCTCGTTCGAGTCGAAGATCGTCGGCGGCGCGGTGCCGAAGGAGTACATCCCCGGCGTCGAGAAGGGCCTGAACTCGGTCCTGACGGCGGGCGTGCTCGCGGGCTTCCCGGTGGTCGACATCAAGGTGGAGCTGGTGGACGGCGCCTATCACGACGTCGACTCCTCGGCGCTCGCCTTCGAGATCGCCTCCCGCGCGGCCCTGCGCGAGGCGCTTCAGAAGGGCGGCTCGGTGCTGCTGGAGCCGGTGATGAAGGTCGAGGTGGTCTCCCCCGAGGAGTATACCGGCTCGGTCATCGGCGACCTCAACTCCCGCCGCGGCCAGATCCAGGGCCAGGACATGCGCGGAAACGCCAATGTCATCAACGCCATGGTCCCCCTGGCCAACATGTTCGGCTACGTGAACCAGCTGCGCTCCTTCAGCCAGGGCCGCGCCAACTTCACGATGCAGTTCGATCACTACGAAGAGGTGCCGCGCGGCGAGGCCGACAAGGTCATCGCCAAGTACGCCTAAGCTCTTCGCTTAACACCCATTCTTTCGACTTCAGGAGGCTCTGATGGCCAAGGAAAAGTTCACCCGTTCGAAGCCGCACTGCAACATTGGGACGATT
>NZ_BPQV01000011.1 GCF_022179465.1 Methylobacterium organophilum | reverse complement strand
AAGGCTAACGACGGCACGCCTCATCCGTGCCAGCCGTTATGGGTTCACGACCTAGAAGACGTGCCGATCATGTTGGATCATATGCGTCGTAGCCTGCAGCGGCGAGATAGTGACGGCATTCGGGTGGCGTGAAGCATCTGAAGGCTTGTCGGATCGTGTCCCAGAGGTCGCTGATCGTGCGAGCAGCCTCGGCACGAAGAATGGCCTTGAGCTTGGCGAAGGCGCGTTCAATCGGGTTGAAGTCGGGGTAATAGGCCGGCAGGTAGAGCAGCCTCGCTCCCGCCGCCTCGATGCACTCGCGGATGCCGCTGACCTTGTGGGCGGGCAGGTTGTCGAGCACGACCGTGTCGCCGGGCCTGAGGGCTGGCGCGAGGATTTGTTCGACGTAGTCGCGGAAGCGTGCGCCCGTCATCGGTCCATCGAAGAGGGCGGTGGCCATCAGGCCGCTGGTGCGCAGACCGGCGCTGACGGTGATGGTTTTCCAGTGGCCGAACGGCACCGCAACCCGGCAGAGTTCGCCGCGCGGAGCCCGTCCATAGCGGCGGACCATCCTCGTGTTGGTGGCGGTCTCGTCGAGGAACACGAGCTTGTCCGGGTCGAGATCGAGCAGGCCGTCGAACCAAGACAGGCGCGCGGCCTTCACGTCCTCCCGCTCCTGCTCGGCGGCGTGGCCGGTGTTTTTTTGCGCGTGATGCCGTGGCGCTTGAAGAAGCGGGACAGGCTGCTGACCCCGACCCGCAGACCCTGCTCGGCCAAACGGTCGCGCAATTCGTGCAAGAACAGCTCGGGCTGCGCTTCGTAGGTCTGCCGGATCAGGTCGGCCTGCGCCTCGATCGTATGTGAGCGTTGATCGCCACCCATCGGCTTGGCGTGTGTCCGACCCTCCTGCACGAAGGTCCCGTGCCAGCGCACGGCGCTGGCCGGGCTGACCTCGAAGCGTCGTGCTGCCTCCCGGCGCGAAGCCCCCGCCTCAATCGCGGCCACGACACGCTCACGCAGATCAACGGACAGGGCAGACGCCATCGGCTCTCCTCCTCGGAAAGCCGCGCATCGAATCACATCACCGCCGCGGCCGAAACCATAAACGATTCAATTCGATCGGTGACCGCTCTAGGTCGAAGGAGTTGGCGCTGGCGATTGCCGACGCCGACGCCCACGCCTCCGAGGCCGATTACCTTCGAGCCATTGAGCGAGATTTCCGCGTCACCCTGGAGGCGGGCTTGTGGCGGCGTGTACGGGCCATGGGTCGCGATGCGGCTTTCGCGGAGGCGGAGGAGATCGTGGACCTGCGGCCCTACGACCCGAGCCTACCGACCAACCTGGCGTCGCTCTGTGCGACGATGGACGTCGGCAAGGCGGTCAAGGGCCTCGACGTCACCCTGCTCGATGCCCCGTTCGGCCACGGTTACGTCCTCGGCGACTGTCCGGTGCCGGTGGTCGACATCGGCCGCGGCTTCGACGTCCCGCTGTCGAAGGGCCTCGCGCTCAGGGCGATGCCCCCGGCGACGGCGGGGCGGCAAGCCTGGGCGCGGCGCACGGCGACCGCTCGGGAGGTGACGGACATCAACGATGGCCAGCGTGCGCGGGCCAGGAGCGTGGTGATCTGGCCCGCGTTGTAAGCAGCGCGTCGGGCGGGGCGGCATCCGCGGGGCCGAGGTCGGCGCGGACCCTGTCGCGCATCCCCAGCCGGGTCGGGCGCATCGGCGCGCTCCAGGCGTTGGGCGTGCGGATGCACGAAGGTCCGCGCGGCCCCCGGTGGCGCATTCCGCTCGTCGGCATAGGGACGCGGACCGCCCGCCCCGGGGCCCGGCGAGTCGCCGTCGGGCTCGCGAACGAGGGCATCTGCCCCTCGCTCCCTGCCGACAGGTTCGAACAGCCCTCACGCCCAGGCTTTCCACAGGGGGCATCCGCGGGGACAAATCGGGGACAAATGGATTTTGGGCGCACGCCAACCCGTTGTGAGGACACAAGTTTTTCGGGCTGGGTGTAGATGGCGGAGACGGAGGGAGTCTCCGCCACATTCCCGGACCCGTGCTCTCGAACACTCCGCGTTTCCAGCCCGACGATCCTGGTGGTTACGACAGCGTGTACATACGGATTCTTAGGTCGGCTTGACAAGGCCGAGCACGCGCTCGGTCTCGACGATTCGACTTGGAACTGCGTCTTGAACCTGTATCTCCCCGTTTGAGCGTGCCGGTCGAAATCCGAGGCCGGCAGGGGTCGTTCGATATCGGGCATGGCAGGCCGGTCGGTGCGATGACGTCGGAGAGACGTGTCCTGCGGAATCATCGCGCGCTGCCGCTGCCGTCGTACTCGGCCATCGACTGTTCCGCCGGCTCGAAGGGGTGGGCGGGCGCATGGCTTTGGACCGTGCTCACGACCCGAGTTCCAGCGGCCCGTCCTCGCCGCCGCCGAATCCCCAACAAGCGCGCCATCGCAGATTTGTCCGGAACCGGAGGCCGCCGGCTGCGTTACGCGCGTGCGAGGCTCCCAGGAGCTCGCGGCAATCGGCGCCGGGACAGGTGCCCGGTGCTCTTCGTCATCACATTGCTCATATGGAGGATGTGGTCATGAGGACGATCGACTTTGCGCCTCTCTACCGCTCGACGGTCGGCTTCGACCGGCTGTTCGACATGATGGACCAGGCCAACCGCGCCGAGAGCCCGGCGAACTGGCCACCCTACGACATCGAGAAGGTCGCCGAGGACGGCTACCGCATCACGCTCGCCGTCGCCGGCTTCGCGCAGGACGAGATCGAGCTCACCCAGAACGGGAATGCCCTGCTGATCTCCGGCCAGCGCAAGGACGCCGAGGCGGCCCGGCAGTTCCTGCACCATGGGATCGCCGCCCGGCAGTTCCGGCAGAGCTTCAGCCTCGCCGACCACGTCAGGGTGACGGGCGCGCGCCTGGAGAACGGCCTGCTCACCGTCGACCTCGTGCGCGAGGTGCCGGAGGCGCTCAAGCCTCGCCGCATCGCCATCGGCGGCCGGCAGGATGCGTCCGGCCAGGACAACGCGCCCGCGCAGGTCGCCCACCAGGCCGCCGCCTGACCGCACCGCCGTTCCTTACGCACACGGGCCGGACTGCGTGACGGCAGCCCGGCCCGCAGGCTTTGGCCGTTCGAGGAGGTTTGCGAGGAGGTTCGAGAGACAACCGTCGAGGCCGATGCGGCCCTGGCGCTCGCCAGGCCCGGCGACGTATTCGGCCACCCGCGCGAGGTGCTGGCGCATCCGGCCCTGAGGCGGGAGGACAGGCGCGCGATCCTGGCGGAATGGGCGTCCGACGCGCACGCGGTGGCGTCGTTCCCGGGCTTGCGCCGGTTGCCCGGCACGAAGGCCGCCGTCGTGGACGTCGACGACGTGCTCGCGGCGCTGGCCGAACTCGATGCCGCCGGGACCGGCGCCGCGCACCGGGCGCCTGGGGATGTGCCCCGCCGCCGGCCCCTGCGTGTCATCCGCGACGCGTTCCGTCCGCGCAGGCGGGACGACGATGACGACGATCCGCCGCCGCCCCGGCCGCCGGCCCCGATCCCCGACGCGGTCGCCGTCGCCGCCTGACGGATACGCAGCGGCGGTAACCGTGACCGTGGAACGGATGACGACCGGAGATCCGGACGGACGGGGAGCCGGGAAGGCCGCCGGGACCTCGGCCGACACGCTGCGGAAGGTCCGGATGGCCTGGCCGAGCCTGACGCTCTACCAGCGGTTCGAGGAGGTGGTGGCCCTCGTGCTCACGGCGCTGATCGCCCTCGTCGTCGTCGCGGCGATGATCAATCTGTGCCACCGGATCGGGGCGCTTCTGATCTTCGGGCTGCTCGATCCGGCGGAGCACAGCGTGTTCCAGGCAGTGTTCGGCATGATCTTCACCGTGCTGATCGCGCTGGAGTTCAACCACACGATCCTTGGCGTGCTGCAACGGCGCGACAGCATCGTGCAGGTGCGGACGGTGGTGCTGATCGCCCTGCTGGCGCTCGCGCGCAAGTTCATCGTCCTCGACGCGACGAAGGTCGAGCCGCTGACCATCCTCGGCCTCGCCGCGGCGGTGCTCGCGCTGGGCGCCGTCTACTGGCTCGTGCGCGATCAGGACCGCAAGGAACGGGGGGAGGCGGAGACCGGGATAGGGGCGGGGCTGAGCTGTCAGGCGCGACGGCAAGCAGCCTCCTGACGGCTGACGAGCGCGTCGGCGAACGCGACCAGGATCCGAACGGCTTCCAGGGGCCGCTACGGCATCACGATCGCGTGGAAGGTGTTCGACCTGCCGTGGGACGTGCTGGTCGCGCGCAACGAGGCGTGGGCGGCGCTCGACCCCACCCACCGCCGGCCCGAGCATGTTCTGCGCCTGACCTACGAGGCGATGCGTGCTCGGGATGCGTGGTGGAGGGCGCTCCCGCGGGAGCAGATCGAGGTCGTCACGGGGTAGAACGAACCACACCGCTTGCGGCGCTGGAGCGAGCGGGTAAGATGCCGGTGTGAGGCGAGCGCGGGCAATACACCCGATCGCTTCCGCATCAATTCACCATGGTCAAGATCAATCGGGTCACCACCCGCACGGGCGACGACGGTCGCACCGCGCTCGGCGACGGGGCGCGGCTGCCGAAGTTTCATATCAGGGTCGCCGCCAACGGATCGATCGACGAAGCCAACTCCTTCATCGGGCTCGCACGGCTGGATGTGAGCGAGGCAGCAGCCGACATCTTCGGCCAGATCCAGAACGACCTGTTCGACATCGGCGCGGACCTGTGCCGGCCGGAGCGCGGGGGCCTGAAGGTCGAACCGACGAGGTTCACCGACGAGCGGGTCGCCTGGATCGAGGCGACGATCGAACGTCACAATGCGGGGCTGCCCGCTCTGGACTCCTTCGTGCTGCCCGGCGGAACGCGCGCCGCGGCGGCGCTGCATGTCGCCCGCTCCGTCGTACGCCGGGCCGAGCGGGAGATCGTCGAGGTGGCGTTCCAGGAACCGATCACGCCGGCGATCATCCGATACATCAACCGGCTCTCCGACCTGCTCTTCGTGCTGGCGAGGATCGAGAACCGGCGCGAGGGGGCCGGCGAGATCTGGCAACCGGCGCCTCATCGAGGTGGCGGAGATCGCAGCGGATAGAGGTGACCGCGCGCCCTCGGCAATGGCGGATCTGGCCGGTGACCTCGGACCGGATCCGTTGCTCGGGATGCGGAGCAGCGGTCTTCCGGAGAAGGCCACGGCCGTCACGCACGGGGATGTGGGTGCCGGTGATGGTTTCCTGTCAGAGCGCAGAACCTGAGGTTCGACCATCGCCAGCGGCGATCGCAGGAACCTCAGGAGTCGCGCTTGCCGTGCGGGCGAGGAACGTGGCGAGATCCTCGCTGCTCCGTGCAAACTCATCCGGTGAGAGAGCGCCGCGCAGATGCTCGTGGGCGAGGAAGATCCGATAGGTCGCGGTGACGTCGGCCTGGCAGTACGCCGCGACCTCATCGAGCCGGCCCTGTGCGACGAGGTCGGCGACGGCGCTTCCGTCCATGCCCTCGGGCTTGCCGGGCAGGCCCATCGCCCGGCACAGGGCGTCGAGGCCGATCCGCGCCCGGGCATCGTGGTTCGCGAGAACGTCGCAGAGGTCGAGGGCGGACTCGTCGTAGCGCCGGTAATACGGGCGGCAGGTCAGGCCCGGAGCGGCGATGCCGTGGATCATCGCGCGATAGCGGATCGTCGGCAGATCGAAGTTGTGACCATTGAAGCTCACCAGCCGCGGCCGCAGGCGCTCGATCCGCGCGGCGAAGTCGGCGATCAGCGTCGGCTCGGAGCGCTCGCCGATGTGGGGAGCGCCGAGGGCCCGGACCTTCCACGCCCCGTCCACCCGCTCGGCGACGAGGGCGCCGATGCAGACGATGCGGTGGAAGATCAGTTTGGGGAAGGCCGTGCCGAGCTTGCCCCGAGCCGCGTCCTCGTCGGCAGGATCGAGCCCGTGCACCCGGGCGACCGCCGCGAGATCGGGAACCGTCTCCAGGTCGAAGACGACGACGGTCTCGTTCATCCCTGTCTCCCCGTGATTCCGATCGAGTGCGAGGCTTGAGCGGCGGTGCGTGCAGCTCCGCTCACCGGGGCGGTGTCTTCAGCCGGTACAGGCGGTTGACGGTCCTCGCCCACCCGGCCGTCTCGTCGAGCAGGAGCAGCCGCGAGGTGACCACGCGGCGCGCGCCGGGCAGGCGCGGGTGGCCCGCGACCTGCCCGACCAGCACCGGCTCGGGCGCCGGAACGATGGCACGGTGCCAGTCGCCGAGGATCGGCGCGGCGGCGAACTCGGCCGGGTCCGGGGCGGCCCCGGCGATCAGGCGGTCGAAGGCGGCCAGCGCGTGCTCCAGGCACACCGCTTCGTCGACGCCGAGGTGCAGTTCCAGGTTCGCAGGTCTCATGCGAGTGTCCTCGTTCGGATTCGTCGACGGGCTGTGGATGCCAGGGAGGATGAGGAGGGCGTTCGGCCTCACGGGGCCGGCATGCGCTGCCGCCGTCCGGCGGGAACCCGGATCCGCGGCCGGTGCCGGGCGGCGATCTCGGCCACCTCGTCGCCGGTGAGGATGCGGCGCGCGAGCAAGGCCTCGACGAGCGCCAGGATCGCCGCGCGGTCGGCGCGCACAAGCCCTTCGGCCACGCCCTGCAGGCGGCGCAGGTCCGCCTCGACCAGGGCGGCGAGGGCCGGATCCTCGCGCAGTAGGACGGCGGCGTGCTCCTGGTCGACGACTGCCCGCAGGGTGGCGCCGAGCCCGAGGCTGGCATGCAGCGCCGCGAGCAGGCGCGTCGCCTCGCGCAGGTCGGCGCTCGCCGCGGCGGTGACGCCCTCGCCGAGCACCGCGTCGGCGGCACGCCCGGCAAGCAGGCCGACCACCTGCCGCTCCAGGCCGGCGCGGTCGGGGGTGGGATCGGACAGGCGCAACACCGTCGATCCGTCGTGCCGCGATCCGGATCGGGTCGAGACCTGCACGACGGTGAGGCCGGCGCGGTGGGCGACCAGGGCGTGCCCGGCCTCGTGCAGGGCGACGCCGCGCAGGCGGGCGGGCGAGCGCGTCTCGGCCGGGGCGATCTCGGCCAGGAGGTCGGCGAGCTGCATCGGCCGCCCGGCCGCCTGCGCCCGGGATCGGGCGGCACGCACGCAGGCCGCCAGCGTCGCGCCGGTCATGCCGGAGGACAGGCGCGCCGCCGGCGTCAGGTCGATTCCGGCGAGATCTTCTCCCAGGTGACCGCGCAGGATCCCCGCCCGCCCGGCCTCGTCCGGCGGGGCGATGGCGAACTGCCGGTCGAAGCGGCCCGGCCTGAGCAGGGCGGCGTCGATCGTGTCGAGGTGGTTGGTCGCGCCGATCAGGATGACGCCGGCCTTGCGCAGGCTCTCGAAGCGGATGAGACAGTAGGTGACGACGGGGTTCCACCACGAGGCGCTGCGCTCATCCATGCGCGCGCGGTTCGGCAGGGCGTCGAGTTCGTCGCAGAAGCCGATGGCGCAGCCGTCCTGCCTGGCGGCGAGGGCGAGCCGATCGCAGAACTGAGCGATCTGCTTGGTGATGCTGTCCAGGAAGCCCGGGCTGCCGGCGAACCACGCACCGACGCTGGTCTCGACGACCATCACGCCCGAGGCCTGGGCGAGGGAGCGGGCGAGCAGGGTCTTGCCCGTGCCGGGCGGCCCGAACAGCACGGCCCCCTCCAGGGTCGAGGCCGGGATCTCGCCGCGGCGCACCCGGGCGATGTCGGCGACCGTCCGGGTCGCCCAGACATGGGCCTCGCCGTACCCGGTCAGCCGGTCGAGGGGGGTGACCGCCTCGCCCGCGACCGGGCCGAGACGGGCCCGGCTCGCCCGGCGGATCCGGTCGAGGCAGGCGGAAGGGGTGGTCCCCGGTCGCAGGGCAGCGGCGAGATCGGGCAGGTCGAGCCCGGAGAGGTCGCCCGGCTCCAGGACCGCCCGCGTCCGGCGCCCGCACCAGACGCGGATCGCGAGGGCGACCTGAGCGGCGTCGAGGGGCGGGATGGCGAGGATGTGGTCGGCGGCGGCCACGAGCAGCGGCGAGAGCCAGGCCCGGTCCGGGGCGATCGCCACCACAGGGTATCCACGGGCGACGAGGTCGGCTGCTTCGGCATCGGGATCGCTGCCGGCGGAGGGGCGGGGCGCCACGGCGCGGGCGATGCACTCCGCCTGGCGGCCGCTGGCGCGCCGGATCGCCGCCTCGACCGGCTTCACCCAGGCCGGGCCGGGCACGGTGACGAGCACCACGACCGGCTCGGCCTTGGTCAGGGCTCGACGCAGGCGCGGCAGCAGCACCGCTTCCAGGGCGATCTCGACGAGCAACTCGGTCGGCTGGCCGAGGCCGTCGAATCGGCGCACGCCGCGCCAGCCCTGCCACCCAGGGCGTCCGCCATCGGCGGCGGCAACGGCCGCGCCATCGCCGGCCCCGTCGAAGTCGAGGAGGTCGGGGATCGCCCGGTCGAGGTCGAGGACCGTCGCGACGGCGTCCGCGATGCCCTCGACCATCCCGGTTACGGGGGCACCGTCGCCCGTTACCGCTTCGCTGGAGAGGAGGTCGGCGGGTAGGTCGGCGGGAGCGGCCGCCGGCTGGGTGTATGCATCGTCTTGGCGGTTCACGGGCATTCCTCCCCCCGCGGGGCCAGCGGGATCTCGATGACGAGGGCGGGATCGAAGCTGTCGCGGCACTCGCCGGGGTAGCCGTGCGGGTTCGAGACGAGCCGGGTGGCCCCGAGGCGGGTATCGACCGCGTGGTGGGTGTGGCCGCTGATCCAGCAGGCGGGCTGCCGGGCATCGATCAGCGCCGACAGGTCGCTGGCGAAGCTGGCGCTCAGCGGATCGCGGCCGAAGCGCGGCGCGATGCAGACCGGATGCGGGGCGTGGTGGGTGACCACCACGCTTGGCCCCTCGAACGGCAGCGCCAGGGTCGTGTCGAGGAACCGGACCGAGGCCGCATGCAGGGCGGCGGCGTCGGCCGGCAGGAACCGCTGCCGCTCCGATCCGCGCCCGATCGTGATCGCCCGGTGGTCGTTCATCCCGCGCAGCGCGGCGGCCATCGCCACCGCCCGGTGCCGCGCTCCGAACAGGGTGTAGCTCGTCCAGAGCGTGCAGCCGAGGAAGCGGACGCCGCGGATCTCTGCGACCTCGTCCTCCAGCAGGGTGATGTCGAGGTGCGCGGCGGCCTCCCGGGCGCGGTCGAGCTCGTGCTCAATCGTGCTGCCGTAATGCTCGTGATTGCCCAGCACCGTGACGATCGGCACCGGCGCAGGGATATGCCGGCGCAGGGTGGCGAGTGCCGTCGCGGCGCCCGCGCAGGTGTCGCCGGCCACGACGACGAGGTCGGCGCCGGGGGCGAGCTTCAGCGCGCGGGTATCGGCGACGTCGACGTGCAGGTCGCTGATCATCTGGACGCGCAGCACCGATGCCGGTGCCGCTGCCGGGATGTCGGGCGGCCCGGCGGGGGTCGCCCCCGCCGCAGGGTTCGTGCGGCCGGTCATCACGCCGCCTCCGCCATGAGCGCGGCGACCTGCCGGGCGAGCCGGCTCTGACCCGGTTGCAGAACCCGCAGGCCCGCGGCGCAGAACAGGTTCAGCCCGAGCAGCATCGCGAGATCGAGCGCCTTGCGCTCGCCCTCGCCGAGGGGGAAATCGGCCAGGGGCCCGCAGCCCTTGTGATAGTCGAGCCCGGGCTCGGCCTGGACGATCTCCGACAGGGCCTCCTGGAGGTAGACCGTCGCACCCTTGTGGAAGACGGGCGAGACGAGGGCGTAGACCTCCTCGACGAAATCCAGTTGCGGGTCCGCCTTGTGATCGCCGAGCCGCGTCCAGAGCTTCACGCCCTCGCCGACCCGCACCCTCGCGCGGCCGTCGCGGCGACCGACGAGGAGGTACACGCCGCCGTACTTCCTCTCGGCGAGCCAGGCCTGGAGGCGGGGCAGGTCGGCCCAGTCCGCGGCCACGACCTGCAGGCCGGTGAGGCTGTCGCCGGCGACGCGCAGGCTGCTGCCGGGGACGGGGAAGCCGATGGAGACGGCGAGGCGGAGGAGGTGGAGGAGCCGGGTGATGAGGAACGGCATGCGGGATCTCCCACACCGCCGCGCAGGCGCGGTCGGTGCGTCGCTCTGAAGGGGAAGGGTGTGGCGAGGACGCGCGGCGTCAGGTGCCGCGCATCGTCCGGCCGGGACCGGCCGGGCGCGTGGAGACGCATGCCGGGCGTGGGCCTGGCATGGACGCCGCGGCGGTCAGGGACCGCCGGCTGCGATGAAAGGTCAGTGGCGCGCGGTGTCGATCCGCCAGACGCGGCAGGAGGCGTCGAAGGCCGAGACGAGGTCGATGGCCAGCACCCCGGCGTCGACCAGGGCGAGGACCGCCGAGATCGGCTGCGGGTGTGGGGCGATGGCGTCGGCGAGGTCGCCGAGGCTGGCATCGCCGGTCTCGTCCACGGCCGCGAGCAGGGCGACCTGTACCTCGGGGGTGATCAGCGGGTGGACGACGAGGTCGGGGTGAGGGGGCGTCGAACCGGCGAGGGTGGGCCGGACGGTGTTGCACGCGGACATGCGTCCGCCGTAGATGGCCTCAGCCATGCTGTTGTCTCCTGTCACCACAGAAGACGCGGATGGTCAGGTCGCTGGCGCGGCTGGAACCCGCGCTGGCGGCCGCCTCTGGAACAGGCGACACGCCGGGACCTAATATCCCACGTCGGGCAAGACGTTCGCCTGCCCTAGGTGATCATCTGGTGAGCTTGGCCGGGAGTACAAGCCCGAAATAGAAAATAATGTCTCGGGTCGGATTTTTACCTTAACGTCTTTCCGCGTGTACGCTGTTGGCGGTGGTCGGACAGGATTGGGCCGCCGCTGATCTGCGACCGAACGGCGAACGATTCCGTTCTGTGCCATAGGCGAAACTCGCCCGGACACACTCATCGAGCGTCAGTGGGATCGCGCAGGAGATCAGTCCGATGTCGCCGGCTCCTCCGGCGGCAGGGGACGGTCGTCGACCCAGTAGCCGCGCCGGCGCATGAATCGAAATCCCTGCGCCTTGGGATGCACCAGAATCGTTCTCAGATTCTCGCTGGGGTCCCGCCCCGGAAGCGGCAGCTTGCGCTCGTGGAGCAGGATGTCGACGAGGTCGCGATGCGGCAGCGGCGCCCCATGATCGAGAAGGATCTCCCGGACGACCCGGCGGACCTGTGCCACGGAAAGGGGGCGGCGCGGCGGGGCGGGGGAGGGCCCATCCGATTGTCCTCCCCGCGCCAGCGCCTGTTCCACGGCGGCGAGACGGTCCCTGAGCTGGTCGAGGGCGGCGTGCAGATCGCCCTGCGTTCCGAGGGATGCCTCACTCCGCTCTTCCGGCCGCCGAACCGGCGTGCCGGAAGAGCCCGGCGAGGCGGAGACGCCGGAACCGAGGCGATGCTCGATCGCGGCGAGGAGGAAAGCGTTCAGGCTCAAACCCTCGTCGAGAGCGGCCCGCTTGATGGCGCGATGCAGGGATCGCGAGACATAGAGCGTGGTCTTGGTCATGCCGCGCTCGGCCGTCTCGGCGGATCCGCCATCTCCTGCCGTGTCGCGGTCGCGTCCCATCACGTCGGTCCCCGGGCTTCCGTGCGGGTAGAGAGCGCGATGCCGGCATCCCGTCAAGATGGCGTCCTGTCATGACGGCAAGGCGTAGGGTCGTGCGTCATCTTCCGCATTCGAAGGAGCCATGACCGGGCTGTCCCATTCATGCCAGGTTGACAGCATAGTCCGGAATATTCCAGATTGGTGCCACGCGACTGCGACGGCGCGTCCGGACGAATCCGGACGGGCCGTAGAATCGTAGCGGCTCGTCGTTCCTACACCCGGGAGATGCTGGCGTGATCACCGAAGCGGAAGTCCATCACGCCTGCGACGTGCTCGATGGCCGCGGCGAGGAACCCAAATACGAGGCGATCCGCGCCGAGCTGGGCAATCGCGGGAGTTGGTCGACGATCAAGCGCTACCGGCAATCGTGGATTGCCCGGGAGCAGGAGGTCCCACCCGTCCCGGAGGAGCTCAACGCCCACGTCACGGCGGTGGCGACCGCAGTGTGGCGCACGGCCTATCCGCTCGCCTCCGGCACCTTCGGCGACGAACGCCAGGCCGCCGCGGCCGAGATCGGCGAGCTGACGGCGGCCCTGGCCCACGTCGAGGCCGAACTCGCCGCCCGCGACGTGGCGCTCGCGCAGCTGACGGAGAGAGCCGCCGATCTGGAACGGCGCCTCGCCGCGGCGGAAGCCGCCCGCCAGGAGGAGGCCGCGCACCGGGCCAGGCTCTCGGGCGAGGTCTCGGCACTCGCCGGCGTCAACCGGGATCTGCGGGGGCTTCTCGGCAGCCGTCCCGAACCGGTGGCCGGCCTGCGGGTGATCGAGGGCGAGGCCGGACGAGGCGAGCGCGCCTCGTAGACCTTCACGCGCCTTCCCACGCGCCCCTTTCCCGGAGATAGCTTCATGCCCCGCAAGCCCAAGGCCAATCCCGTCACCCGGTCCCCGAAGGCGGCCAATCTCGACAGAGAGCGCAAGGGCGCCCTCGCCAACCTGCGGACCATGCGCGGCACGGGGCAGAAGAACCTGCTGCTTGGGTGCAAGATCCGCGACGTGCGCGAGTTCATCGACACCCCGGCGATGGGCTGCGGTATCGCCGCCCTGATCGAGGACGTCCTGCGCGATCCCAGGAAGCGGGCGTCCGTCCTGGAACGGGGCGAGACGATCTATGCCGGGATCCGCGGCGCCCAGCCGCTGGCCGCCGGCGAGACGCTCCTCCTCGTCGATCCCACCAAGGCGGCTCGGGTCGCGATGGCCCTGGCGGGGGCGGGCCTCAAGCCGGCGCCCCGGCATGCGGGCTGGGCCGGCTTCCGCGGGCCGGTCACGGCGGACGCGGCGCGCTCCCTCCTCGACGATCTCGGAATCGGGGCGGGGGCCTATCGCCTGCACGAGATCGACGCATACGCGCCGCCCGCGTCCGATGAAGACGCCGCTGGCCCCGAGACGGTGTCCATACCGGAGGTGGTGGAGACCGGTGAGGTTTTCGTGGACCAGCCCTCGCTGGTCGGCGCTGCGTCGGATGGGGCGACGGTCGGGAACGGGGACGAGGATGACATGTCCGCCGATGCGGCGTCCTGTCCGGCGGCTGAGGACGCCGATCCGGTATTCCCGCTGGATACGCCCTCCCTCACCATCCCGGATCCGGGCGAGGTCGCCGTCGAGGATGAGCCTGCTCTCGATCAGGCCGACACTCCGGTCCGAACCGCGGCGATGGGCGTAGCGACCGGCGGAGATGGCCGTCCCGGCCGGCCGTTCGGCGTGTCGGAGCAGGTGCTGAACAGGATCCTCTATCCGGCGTCGACCAATCCGGTCTCCGTGGAGCCTGACGGCCTGCCGTTGTCGTCCGAGAGGGGTGAGGAACGGAAGCCGGCGCACATCCCGTGACGACGTCGGGCGACGCTGACGGCAGGCTCCGCATCGTCGGCAATGGCGTGGAATAAGACCATGATGCCGTGGAGTAAGAGGCAGATGGCGTGGAGTAAGAGGCAATGAAGCCCCAGGCCAAGCCGGAGACCCATGAAGCCTATCTCCACGGTGGGGAGCGTCATCTGCGCCGGGCCCGGTCCACCCATCCGGACATCGCCGATCGGGCCGAAGCCCTCGTCACCTCCATCGAGACCGATCCCGGCGTCTTGGTCACGAGGACCGTCTGCCTCTACCGCGCGCAGATCGCCGCCATGCTGCGCAGCCTCGTCCCGGACGATCCGGGCCGCCGCGATGCCCTGCACGCGCGGGTCGAGGCGGCGCTTCAGCGGCGGCGGGGCCGTCCCGACCGGCCGCGGACCGCGTCGCGCAAGCGCCGGAGCGTCCCTGCCGACGAGGTTCGCCGGCTTCTGGCCGCCCTCGCGGAGCGCGTATGGGCGAACCCGGCGGAACGGGCCCCTGCGATGCTGGCGCTGGCGGTCTTCGTCCACTCGCGGATCGGCCATCGTCCGATCGAGGGCGGCGATGCACGCCTCGAAGGGACGTGGCTCGTGCTCCGCAACGCCAAGGCCAACGCCGACAGGGCGGGCGCCCCAGAGCGCCGGCTCGACCTCGGCGCGATGAGCCCCCTCGTGCGCCGGGCGATCTGTGCCTATCTCCGGCTGCGCGACGAGATGGTCGGGCGTTATGGCGACTACGACGGCTGGTACCGGGCGGCGGCCGAACAACTCGGCCGGCTCTGCGAGGGGCTCGGGATCGCGCGCGTGGCCTTCACCTCCCTGCGGCATGTCGCACTGGCGACCTGGAAGCGGGCGGGACTGGCGCCGTGGGTGATCGCCGCGCTGGCCGGGCACGCCTCCGACCGCTCCGCCCCCCGGTACTACGCCGAAGCCGGCAGCGGATGGGCCGTCGACGGCCTGCCCCGGGCCGATCTCGTTCGGGTGCTTCTCCTGGAGGAGCGCGCCGCACTGCGCGCCGAGCGACGGGTCGGGGCATCGTCGCCACCGGGGACCGGCGAGGATCTGAGCGATCTCCCGCCGATCGCGCCGCCCCCTCGTCCCGCCGCCGGTGCGCGTTCCCACCGCGAAGGCGATTCCCTATGGGCCGACTATGCCGCACGCCAACGTGCCCGTGCCGAACAGGTCCTGGGCGGGATCGGGACCCGGACGCCTTCTCGCGAAAACGATCGTGCTCCCGTAAAGAAAGACGGCGACGTGATTTCGCGAGAACCTGGAATTGCCGAGACCGCCGCGAAGATGAGCCAACACTTATAGTTGCGTTAACCGTGGTCTCGCACGACCCATCTCCGGTTTCAGCCGACTGGACGGGACAAGTCTGCGTGCCGAGGCGCCCCGCAAGCGCGGCCTCCAGGAAGGCCAGAGTCTCCGGCACGAGGCTTCCGGAACTATCTCCGGCGAGCAGGCGGTCGAGACCAATCAGCAGCACCGGATCGCGATCGACGCTGAAGTTCGAAGATCCTACCGCAGGTAGATACCACTCCGCGGCGAATGCCTGCTGGAAAGGCTCCCGGCGATCGTGATTGCCAGGAACCACGTAGACGGGCAGATTGCTGAATCTCCTGCCTGACAGGACCGCGGCAGGCCACTTCACGGAAGTCTCTTGCCGGTAACTGACCGGGCTGGTGGCTGAGCAGAACCGAGCGATGCCATTCCTAAGAAAGACCCTCCCGCCCGCAACTCGCATGATGGTGCCCGGTCTCGATCCCCGTTATCGTTGGGCTTCCGGTTCTCTCCGGGCCGCGCCGTCGATGGCGTGACCCACACGATCGTGAGACATGCCCCATCGTCGGTTCGATCTGTCGAGCCTGAGCGAGGCCGAATCTCCACGTCCGCTCAAGACCGCGCGGGCGCCGGTCGAGGCCGCTTCCCGCCATGAGCCGCGTCTCGCTCTCGTCATCGGCAACGCCCGGTATCGCGACCGACCTCTGGCGAACCCGGTCCGCGATGCGCGGGACGTGGCGTGGGGACTGGAAGGGCTGGGCTTCTCCGTCCGCCTCCTGACGGACGCGACCCTGCCCGCCATGCAGGAGGCCCTCGTCGCGTACGCCGACGCCGTCGACGCGGCCGGATCCGATGCGGTCGCCTTCGTTTACTATGCGGGCCATGGGGTCCAGGCGGAGGGAGCGAACTTCCTCATCCCCATCGCCGCGGAGATCACCGGCCTCCGCCATCTCGCCACCCGCGCGATGCCGCTCGATACCCTCGCCAGGGAACTCGGGCGCCGCGCGCGCAAGGCGACGGTGATCGTCCTCGATACCTGTCGGAACGAATTCGTGGAGGACGGGTCCGGCGATGCCTCCGCCACGCAAGGCATGGTGCGCAGCCGCCTGCCGCGCCCGACGGAACTGGTCTATTCCACGGCCGCGACCGCGAGCGCCGAGGACGGCTGGGGGAACCACAGTCCCTTCGCCCTCGCGCTGATCGAGGAGATGCCCGGCTTGCTCGTGCCGGGCACGCGCATCCAGGACGTGGTCGATACCGTCGCCGCCAAGGTCAGCCTGTGGACCGCGAACACGCAGACCGTGGCGGTCTACCGCGAGGGCGCGCTGCCGCCGCTGACCCTGACGGCCGAGGACGAGGTCCGGCGCCGAAGCTGGAGCCGGCGGCCTCGCCGCCCGAGCCGGAGACGGGTCGCGGCGCGCATCGCGGCCGGCGCGGCGGCGCTGTCCCTCACCGTGGCGGGCGGCTTCTGGTTCGCCGCCTATCCCGAGACCCGCACCGGGCTCCTCCTCAGGGCGGGGCTCCTCGACGGCAGCGCCTACGACTTCGCCTGCGCGCCGCCTTGGGACGGACAACTGGATCGGTATGGCCTCACCCGCCGCGACTGGTGCCTCAGCCTCAGCAACGATGCCATCGTCGAGACGGGCATGGCCGACCGCGACCGGAGGCAGGTCGTCGAGGCGGGCTTCGCCGCGGGCGATCCCAAGGCCCTCGCCCTGAAGGCCATGGCCGCCGACAGACAGGCGCGGCAGGCAGAAGCCGGAGACGACCGCGCAAGGCTTCTCGCCGAAGCGGCCGCCTTCGGCCGCCGCGCCGCCGCCACGGATCTGCCGCGTGGGCGAGTCCTGGGCTGGATGCTCGGCGACCGTCTCCAGAGACTCGACGTCAACCTGCGCGATCTCGCGCGGGACCTCGACGCGGCCGGCGCACGGGGCGTGCTGCTCGCGAAGCTGCTGCGCGAGAGCGCGGCGAAGAGCTTCTCGGTGTTGACGGGACACGGCGACGCCGCCGATCCGGCCGAGGGGCTCGACACGGCCCTTTCGGAGGCGGCGGCCTCCGATCCGAGCGGCAAGGCCGCGTATGCCGCGGCACAGCTCTATCGCAGCGGATCGGCATTCGCCGGGGGAGAGGTCCAGATCCCCCGTTACCACGCATGGCTGCGCCGTGCAGCATCCGCCGGGCTGCCGGCCGCCACCGCGGAATGGCTCGACCTCGCGCCGTCCGATCCCGCCCTGCGGCTATCCGAAACCGAACGCCGCGACCTGATGGCGGCCGCGGCCGGGGCGGACGATCCGCCCGGCCTGTACTGGCGTGCACGCCTGCGCATGGAGGCCGACGCCCTCGACGGTGCGAAGGCCCTGCGCTCCGAACCGACGGCCAGCCTTCTCCGGCGATCGGCGGAGGCCGGATTTCCCGCTGCGATCCAGGTCTTCATCGACGATGCGCTGGATCCCCGCGACGGGCACGCGCCGGACATGGCACAGGCCCTCCTCTGGCTGCGACGGGCGGCGGCGGCCGGCAGCGGCAAGGCCGCCGAGCAGCTCGCCACGCTCCTGGCGCATGGCTACCGCGGTGCGGACGGTGCCATCCTCGTCGCGCCCGACCCCGCCGCCGCGCGGGCGCTGGCGGAGCGTCACGACCTGCGCGACGCGCCCTGGGCGCTCGCCCTGCGTGCGGACATGCTGCGTTACGGCGCGCTCGCGCAACGCGATCCGGCGCAGGCCATCGCGATCTGGCGCTTCATCGAGCAGCGGCTCCCGGCCCCGGAAATCGCGCTGCGGGCGCGGACGGAACTCGATCGCGCCTGGACGGAGGCGAGCCTCGCGCGTGACCGCGCCGCTAACCACGCCTTCGCGAGCGGAGATGCGAATGCGCCCGTCACGGTGACGGCCTTCCTCGCCGCGGATTGCCCGGCCTGCCAGCGCTTCGCCTACGACGTGCTCCGGCCGGCGATCATGGCCTTCTCCGATCCGGCGACGGTCCGCTTCGAAGTGCGTCCGGTCTGGCGCGACGACGATGCCGGCGCCCTCGAAGCCGCGCTGGTGGCGGCCTGCGCGGCGATTCCGGCGGATCGCTTCCGTCTGTTCGTCGCCCTGATGAACGCCCAGGCGGAGTGGGCGCGGCTGGCGACCGCGCAGGAGCGGCTCGGGGCCTTCGCGCGTCTGCTCGACGGCCTTGCCGGAGCGCCCGACGATCCGGCCCGTTGCGTCGCGGACGAGGCAGCCCGCGCCGCTCTCGGCCGGCAGCGGGACGGGTTCCGCGCCCTGCCGATCGCCGCGACGCCCTCGGTGTTCGTCGGTGGTGCCGCCGGCGACACCGAGTGGGTGGACGCGCTGAAGGCGCTGATCGCAAGTCAGCTGCCGCCGTGATCGCCGCCCGACCATTCCGCGGTCAGCCTGCGGGCACTTCGGAACAGGTCGGACGGCGCAGGCGACCGTAGCGGCCGAGTCCCGTCACAACCGGCATCTCGTCGATCCGGTGGGACCACCCGCCGTCGCGCCGGGCGAGGTCCACCGCGTAGACCGGACCGCCCGCCTGCCAGGGGGTCCAGCGACCCATGGTCCCGTCGCGACCCACCGAGATCTGGCGCACGGAGCCGGCGCCGAAGGTCAGGCGGCCCGACCAGTCGATACCGTTGCGGCGGTCCGCGGGCGAGGTAGTTTCCCGGGCGTCGAGGCGCAGGTCGGCCAGGGCGACGTAGAGGGTGTGGCCGTTCCGGACAGGTGCCTGCGTGCTCTCCAGCGATCCCGCGAAGCTCCTGCAGGAGCGGCGGCGACATCGATGGCGACGACGGCGACCGACCCGCAGCGGGCGCGATAGGTGCCGAACAGCGCGTTGGCCCGATCCGCGGCCTCACCCCTGGCATCACCCAAGGCGGAATGCTGCGCCTGTGCAGCGAGACCTGCCACCAGCGGCATCGGCCCGAAGGCCAGGACGGCGAAGGTAGTGCAGGTGGCAGCGGCGATGACGGTCTTCATGGCTCGGGTCTCACGATCGTCGGGATCCGAGGGGGATCCGATGTCGGAGATCTCTCAGGCCGCAGGACCGGCGGCACTTGCGCGGCGTTGACCGGCGTTGCGACAGGGCTCGGTCGGACGAACTCGACCGGGGCATCGGCGCTTCGTGGGGGCCAGATCAGACCGAAGGCCAGGAACATCGCCGTCTGGACCGAACCGGGAATGTCCCGCACCGCCCCTCCCGCTTCCGGGCACGGCAGCGCATCGATGGCCGCGTCCTCTCGCGAGCGCAGGAGGGCGAGGCAGGCGAGCACCAGCGTATGCGTGGGCAGGCTCATCCCGAGTTCGTAGAGGGGCATCTGCCCCGCCTCGTCGCGGGCCCGCTCGATCAGCGCCCGCAAGTCCGGCGGCGGCGTCCATACCGGCTCTGCCAAACCCCGGCGCAGAACCGGATCGGTCCAGTCGAGCCGGGGCGCGAGGGCGAGAAGCATCTCCCCGATGGAGGGAAGCGCCGGGCGCGCGGCGGCCCGGACCGGGGGCTCGCGCGCGGGGTCGGGTGACGGATCGGGCGGTCCCGACCAGGGCTGCGGCGCGGGCATGCCGGTCGGATGGCGCCGGAGCAGCCGCCAGAGCCGGAAGGCGAGGCGATCCGTCCCGTCGCGCCACCACCTCACGAGCGTCTCCTCCTCGTCGCCCCTGACCGATCCGAGCCGCCGCGCCGCGCGGCACGGGGGAGCACGACGACGCGCGGCAGGAACCGCCCGCCCGCCGCTACGTAGGGGACGCTCTCCGCGATTCCGTCTTCCCCGACCCGCCCATGGACCCAGCGCCCGGTCTCGTCCCGGGCGACGAGCAGAGCGCCCGTCAGGCCGCAGACATTGCCGCGTGCTGCGACCGCCACCGCATCGCGACCGGCGGAGGCTAGGCCGCCCGAGCGGAGGCAGACCGCGAGACCGAGCGCGCCGCAGGTCGCGCTGCCGCCCTCGGCCACCACGGCGATCCCCGCGGCTGCCGCCGTGGCCCGACCGCCAGGCGCCGCACAGACCGCGAGCCCTCGCGAGCCGACCTCAGCTTGAGGCGGCACACCCAGCGACCGTCGACCTAACGGACCCCAGCGGCCCGTGGGATCGCGGATCCAGGCTATTCCGTCGGAGCCGGCGACAGCCTGGCCAAAGGCGCCGACCGCGATGCCACATCCGAGGACCCGCGCGCTTCCCCGATCCAGAGCCCAGGCGACGCCGTCCGCGCCCGCATGCGCCTCGCCCGCACAGATCGCGATGCCCGCAGGCCCGGCCACGGCGAGGGAGGGGCGCATCGGCCGGGCCGGATCCCCCGTCAGCATCGGGACGTCGGCCCAGTTGTCGGGATCGGTCTCGTCCTCCTCCATGACCCCTTGCGAAGCCATCGGAGAGCCGCCCGCGGGATTGCGGCCCGGATTCACGCGGGCGACCCCACCCTCGCCGGCGAGAGCGATGTCGAGCCCCATCCCCTCGGGATCCGCCCCCATCGCCACCAGAGCGGCGACGGCGCCGCGCAGGTTGCCGTGATAGAGGATGTCGCCTCCCCGACAGCTCACGGCCCCGCGCTCGTCCGCCTCCGAAGGAGTTTCGATCCGCACCAACATGCAGGTGCTCCCCTCGGGAAGGGAGAGATCGCCTCGGCCCCAGGGCAAGCCCGTCCAGTCCCGCGCCACGCGCCCTTCTTCATCCTGCGCAGCGTCCGGCACCGGGCGGGTCAGCACCACGGTGTCGCCGGGTGCGGGCCAACGCTCGGTGCATCTGCTGGCGGGATCGTGGTACGCTGCGACGCGCCACCAGGGCTGGTCCTGTGGCGGCGCACGTAAATCGGGCGCGGCCGGACGCCGGGACGCTTCGGCGCCCTCGTCCGTCACGGCCCAGCCTCGATCGGGATCGAGGGCGTAGATATCGATCTCCCAGGCGGCCGGATACCAGGACCCATCGCGGAACACGAAGGTTCCGCCATCGGGCGCGCAGTCCGAACCGCCCACCAGCTGCCGGAGCGGGCCACCGTCCTGCACGCCGTACAACAGGACGGCGCCCCGTCCGAGACGCACGAGCGTGTACCTCGCCAGAGGCTGGGGGTGAAGGCAGAGCCCGTCCTCATCGACGGCGATCGCCTTGGCGCTCGCGCGCACGATCCCGATCCCACTCCTACCGACCCGGATCAGCCGGACCGGACCCGCGGCGATGGCCGCACCGCCCCAACCGGCTTCGACCACACAGTCCCGGCCGAGCGCCACGGCGACGCCATCCGCGCCGGCAGCGGCGACAGCGTCCGACCGGGCTACCGCAAGTCCGCACGTACCGCAGCGGGCGCTTCCCAAGCGATCGACGACGGCGAGGGCTCTGTCGCCGCCTTCTGCCGTTCCCCCGGCCCCCGCCCGGGCCAGCCCGCTGCGACCGCAGCGGGCCTCGCCCCGCGGTCCTGCGAACGCCAACGCCTCGTCGCCGGCCTCAGCAAAGCCGTCCGCGCCCGCCACCGCCACGCCGTCCGCACCGGAGAAGCGCAGCAGACCGCCGGCCCAGCCCGCCGGATCGCAGCCAAGACGGGTCAGAAGGTCGAGGGCACTCCGGCGGCCGCCGCGATGGACCACGAACCCTGAGCGAAAGTGGAGGCCTTCGAAGGAACCGTCGTCGGCGAAGAGGGCCTCGGCCGCGTCTCCGGCGTCGAGGCGGACGATTGCCCAGACCGCCGAGCGAAGCCCGGCCAGGTCCGGATCGCCGAGCCCCTTCGGTAAGCCTACGAGCCCGCGATAGTGCGAGTGTTCGTCGGCGAGCGCGAATCGACCGAAGGATGGCAGCGTCGCGATCCCTTTCCCGAGATCCTGCCGGGACCCGCACAACAGATGAAGCGGGCGGTCCTCGAAGTTCCAGATCCTCCAAGGAATTGTCGTAGCCATATCGTCAGACATGGGTCCTGCCGTATGAACGGAATACTACGGCGTGATCTGCCGCCGAGGGGAGCCGGTTATCCGACCGGACCGCAGGCGGCACGTAGCGGATCGACCCAGCGGCCATGCCGGAGACCGCGCAGCGTCAGGGGTGTCCGCAGGGTCGTCCCCAGCACGGCACCCGCCTGGACGACGGCATGCGGGCGCAACCTGGTCGACAGCGGGCCGTAGCGCAGGCGCAGGCCGCCCCTCTGCGTGATCCAGAGGTGGCTTCCCCGCCTCCCGGCCGCTTTGCAGGATGCCACCAAGCCGTCTCCCAAGGCCCGCACCGTCAGTCCGGGGCGCGTCACGTAGACCACGCCGGCATGCAGCACCGGCGTCAGCGACAAGGGGCGGAGCCCGATGCCGAAGGGCCGGGCGATCGGCGCCTCCACGGGAACGCGTCGCGGACAGGGCGCGGCCTGCGCACCGGCGTCCTGCGTCGCCAGAACGAGCGCCGCCGCGCAGAATCGCCGGGCGATCCGGACAGAGCCGGCAGGACTTTCCATCATGGTGCTCCGATCCGGCAGTCCTGCGGCAGGACCGATCTGCGGATCCTGCTCCGGCGGATGGGAAGAGGGAACTGCGCGGGCTTGCTCCGGCTTGCCGACGCGCGTCGCGAGATCGGCCCGATGCCGGCGCGCAACGAGAGGCAACAATCCGCAATGGCGGCGGCCTCCCCCGTCCGGCATCGTCCAGCTCGAACGAGGGCCGACCCCATGTCCTGCCAGCCCGTCCGCCGATGTCTCGTCGCCGCGTTGGCGATCGGCTTCGCCTCGGCCGCCGAGGCGCGCCGCCTGCCGCTGCCGAGCGACCCGGCGCTCGCCCGCAGCACCGCCATCGCCCGGTACCATGCACAGCGGCAACATGTCGGAGGCGGGTTCCTGGCCGCCTCGCGCGGCGCCGGCGGCGTCCGCCTGCTGCGGGAGGAGCGCGGCGTCGCGATCACGCCGGGGCCGATCGCGCCGCCGTCCGGCGCGGAGAGCCGAGCCGGCCTGCGCTGGCGTCAGCTCTTCTGGTTTCACGCGCGCGCCATCCGCACCCGCTCGACCTCCGGCCGCTGGAGTGCCTGGACCGATCCCGGCGACGAACCGGTCTTCGGCTGCCTCGTGCGGATCTACGCGAATCGCCGCGAGACCGCCTGCGTCGATCCTGGGTTCGGCGGTGGAACAGGACGCACGGAAGGCCGCCTTCGCGCGCATTAGCCGCCAATCTCCGTGAGGCCGGTCGCCATCGTCGCTTGGCTGCCGTCAATCATCGACAAGTCTGTGCACTATACCCGAGTATCCGAAAGCGCTTCGAATGATTCCGCTCACATTTGAGGAGGTATCCATGCGCAGCATGATCCGGGGCGTCGTCGTCGCTCTCTCCTGCCTCGCGCCATGCCTGCCCGCCTCGGCCGCCCCTCCCTCCGCCCGAGACGATGCGCAGGTCCGTCTCGACCGCATCGCGCCGGTTCTCGATACCCTGCGCCGTCTGCGGCGCGCCGCGATCCCTGCGGATTTCGCCGGCTGGGCGCTCGGCCCTCCCGACCCCGCGGATCTGCCTCCCGCCCTGCTCGCCACGTCCGCGGGCGCGGGCTGGAGCCGGGAGGCGGTGGCCGCACTTCTGCGCGCCCAGGGTCTCGCCGGACCGGCACCGGACCGCGTCGGCCTGTTGGAGAAGGCCGCTTCCCTCGGCGACATGGGTGCCGCCGCGGCGCTCGCCGAGCATTGGTTCGAGGCCGGCGACCTCCGCCGTGCCGCCGCCTGGGCGGGACTCGCCGGCAGTCGCGGCGCGACGGAGGCCGATATCGTCGCGGTGGTCCTGCCGTCCGGCGCGGTCCCGGCCGAGGTGCGGAGGTCGGCTCTCGCCCGGCTATTTCTCGCGGCCGAGCGGCCGCCGGGGCTCGCGGGCGACTTGCACGCGGGCCGCCCCGACGCCCTCGCCCGTGCGCGGGACGGGTTCGGCTTCGATGCCCGCGGCGCCGGACCCGCGACCTTCGTCCTGTGCGCGCCGGCCAAGCGAGGCGAGCCCCTCGGCGAGGCGCAGGAGACGATGCTGCGGGAACGGGCACTCTCGCTGCCCGATCCGGATGCCGCATCATGCCTCGTTCAGTCGACCCTGGCCGCGATCGTGCGGAGCCTCCCCGCCGGTGAGGCGAGCGATCCGCCGGCCTGGGTGGCGGACCTCGTCGGCCCTCTCGCCCGCGACGCGCTGATCGAGACGTCGCTGCGCACCACGCGCCTCGGCCGGCCCGGTCTCGGCGATCTGGCACTGACGCCGCGTTTTCCCGCGGTCTCGGCCCGGCGGCCGGAGGCGCCGGCCTGGATCCTGGCCGAAGCCGCGCGCGGGGAAGCCGACCGGCGCCGCACGGAGGACTTCGCGACCTCCACCCTCACCAGCGACGCACAGGAGCGATATGCCGCTGCCGTGGCGCTGATGCCGGCCGAGGTGGGGGAAGCGGCCTATGCCGCGCTGGAGCCCGCCCGCCGGGCGGTCTGGCCGGACCGTCCGCTGCCGCCCGGCGTGCCCGGGGGCGATCGCCGCAGCGGCTATGCGGGCCTGCTCGTCAGCGACCTCGGCGGGAGTTGGGCCGCCACGCCGGACTCGGGAACCGCCGGAGCGCTGGTCGTGGGCTTCGCCGAGGGAACGCCGGCCTCCCGCATGCTCCGGGTCGGGGATATTGTCGTCGCCTTCGCCGGACATCCGATCGGTACGGCGGAGGATCTGGTGTCGGCGGTGGGACGGGCCGAGCCCGGAGACCACGCCGCCTCCATCCTCCGCGGCGGCCGGCGCATGGGCGTGATGCTGCCGGCGGTCGCATGGCCGAAGGCGGCGGCGCAATCGAACCTCGCCGGCCTGGGGAGCAACCGCCTTGCGTCCTGAAGCCCTTCGTCCGGCGGCGGCCCTGCTGCTCTGCCTCGCGACAGCGTCCGCCGGGGCGCAGGACCTGAGCGCCGGCAGCCTCGACGCCTGTCGCTATTCCTGCAACCGGGCCTGCTTCTCGAACGATCCGGCGGCGCAACCGATCTGCGAATCCCGGCGGAGCGACTGCGAATCGACCTGCTATTCCAACGCGTGGCGCTGGCAGGGCGGCGGCGGCCGTCCCGCGGCCCGCTCCCGACAAGGCGGCTCCTTCGCCGCGATGGCGGTCGACTTCGAGACGGGCAAGGCCGGCTTCGCCTGGAACTTCCCCGACGCGGTCGAGGCACGGCAGCGGGCCATGTCGGAGTGCATCCGCCTCGCCGGGCGGACCTGCGACGGTCCGGCGACGGTCGTGGACGGCTGCCTCGCCTACGCGGACGGCCGCGGCCGGCGGGGTCACGGCGTCTTCTACGGCAATGGCCCGAACCGGCGGGCCGCGAACCTCGCGGCGCGGGACAACGCGCTCGCCTATTGCCGCAGCAAGGGGGCGGAGGAATGCCGGGTGCACGAGGTGCTGTGCTCATGGGGGAGAGAATGACGGCGGAGGGAACGATGACGGCGAGACCGACCGGTGAAGACATCGGCCCCGAGCCGGACCGGACATTCCGTGTCGGGACGCGGCCGAAAGCCGAATCGCCACGTTCCTCCGCGCCGGAGCCCGGAGACGAGGCGGTCGGCGGCGAGAGCCTGTGGCCTCCCCCGCGACTCTGGCTTTTGCGGCTCGGCATGGCGGCCAGTCTCGTGGGGGCGCTGCTCGGTCTCTGGCTCCTCCTGACGGCGCTGGTCTGGGCCGTCACCGATCTGGTCCTGCCCTTCCTGGGCGGAGCCTATGCCGCCCTGGCTCGATCCGATGCCCCGATCCTGTCGAAGCTCGGCGGCGTGCTGGCGGCCGCTCGCGATCTGCCGCGCCTCGTGATCTGCCTGCCCGCTTCCGCGCCGCTGGTCGGCGCCCTCGTCGGATTCGGGGCACTTCGGAAGAAGGCGCGGCTGACCCGCCTCCTGGCGCGGCCGGACCTGCGCTCGGGCGTCCGTGTGACACGGTTCGGCGACCAGGGCATCGCCTGCCGATGGCCCCGGGGCAATGACTTCACCATCGACTGGGACGACATCGTGGACGTCCGGCTCATCCGCGACGCCGCCTGGGAAGGGCACGGCTTCTCGATCGTCGCGTACAGGGCGGTGGGAACACGGACGGAGCAGGTCGCCGTCTGGGAGGGGCAGACGGTCGGCGACACGACGCTCGGCGTGCGCCTTCCGGTCCATCTCGCCTTCAGGCGGAGCAGGGGCGGACCCGGCCTGCCGCAGGACGGGGCGTAAGCGGGGATCACAGGCGTCCTACAGGATGACGCTGTACTCGGCGCTCGACACGGTGACGGTGGCGGGGCGCCGTCTCTGAAGGCGGCGCAGGTTGGTCAGGAAGCGGCTCGTCTCGGCCTCGTCCAGATCGGCCGCGGCGGCGGACGCTCCCCGCGGATCGAGGTGGGCCCGGCTCGCCTCCTCCCAGACCAGCACCGTCGTCACGAGGAAGCGGCCCGGCTCCGGGCTGAGCGGCGACGGCGGCATCAGCAGCAGGGCGCCATCGACGATCCGGGGGCGGGAGGGAGACGGCAGCCAGAACAGCGTCTCGTTCCAGTTGAGTTCCCAGCTCCGATGCCCGGTCGGCCGCGGGTCGCGCACGACGAAGGTGTAGGCGAGGGCCGGCGTCGCCGTCACGCCGAGGACGGCCAGTTGCCCCTTGTGTCTGCCGACCTGGAACACCACCGGGCCGTCGCCCCCCGAGCGTAGGAACGGCGCGAAGGTCCGGTCCACGAAGAACCGCTCGACGACGAGGCGGATCGTCCCGTCGATGCCGAACCCAGGAGCAAGTTCCCCGAGCAGCGCCTGCTGCGTCCGGTCCAGCGCCTCTTCGTCCGCGACCGCCGCGGCCGCCGCGAGATGGCGCAGGAACACATGCAGCGACGCGTCGAGGTCCGAACCCCGGAACGGGTCCCGGTTGAGCCTCGGCAACCCGCGGGACTGCCGCACCGTCTCGATCCGCCGGTTGAGGACGGCCGCCAGCGCCTCGCCGATCTCGGGCGAGCATCCGTAGTCCCCATAGAGCAGCTTCGAGAATTTCTGCGGCCCGTCCTTGTCTTCGCCGAACAGCGCGACGCCGATCTCGGCATCGGAACGGGGCATCCCGACCAGTTCCCGGAAGGCGCGCCATTTGAGGTAGAGATTCGGGATCGATGCCATGCCGCGATGCTCCGCCGGGCCGGCCTCACCATGCCGGGAGAGGCTCCGAAACGTCCAGCTTGCGGAGCGCCTTCACGGCAGCCCGATTTCCTTGGCGACCTGCTCCACGAGAGTCCGCTGGCCGGGAGGCAGCGCATCCTTGAGACCGGCATAGCGCTTGCGCAAATCCGGGAAGGAGGGCTCCTCCGGCTTCGTGCCGACGAGCGCGAGCGCGGTCCAGAGCGCGGCGTTCGGGATGTCCTTCGGCAGGCCGGCGCCGCCCGTCTCGCAGAGCCAGCCGATCACCGCGTAGGAGCGCGGCTGCATCGCCGCGGCTCCGCCGTCGGCCATCGCGAGGATCCGCTCGTAGGGTCCGTCGAAGCCCGGCGTGCTGGCGATCGCGTAGGCCATGTCGGCGTCGATGAGAGGCGCGCGCCGTTCACCGATCGCCCGATAGGCGGCGATCAGGGCCGGGCGGTCTCCCGCCGTCAATGCGTCGCGAAAAGCCTTGGCCAGCAGGACGGCCGGCAACGGATTGAGGCCGCGCCGCTTGTAGAGGTCCTCCAAAGCGGCCGACTGGCCGTTCTGGATCGCGGCGGTGTCGAGCAGGCGCGCGGCGCCGGGATCGTCGATCCTGGCCGCCGTGACGAGGTTCGGACGGCGCAGCAGCTCGATCACCGCGCCGGCGAGGCCGAGTTCCGAAGCGACCCGCAGGTGGAAGGCCGCCGCCGCCATATCGGCGGGGTCGCCGCCCGTCGTCGCGAGGATAAAGCCGAGGGCATAGGCCCCGTAGGCCACTGGCCGGTCCGGTTCGGGCGGCACCGCCTTGGACAGCCCCGTGAGGAGCGTGCGGGCCACCGGCGTCTGGCCGGCCCGGAAGGCCCGCAGAGCGCGGGTCAGGACGAGGCCATGGCGCAGGGCCCGCGAGAGGCGCAGCTGTCCCTCCGCGAATGGCAGCGGCGAAAGCGTGTCGAGCAGCGGTTCGACATCGGCCGGATCGAGCGGGGCGTAGGCGGCCCGCACGCGGGCGGCCGAGCCGGCGGCGGCGGCGAAAGCAGCCACCGCGCGATCCGCCTCGGCGCGGGCCTGACGGGCCGAGGCATCCGCCTGGCGGGCCTCCGTCTCGCGCCGGGCGGCGGCGTCTTTCCGCCGCGCCTCCTCGGCCACCTCGCGTGCCCGGGTCTCGGCCTCCCGGCGCTGCCGGGTCTCGGCCGCGCACCGACCGCTCTCGGCCATGTCGGGGCGTGCGCAATCCACCGGCCGCAGCCGGTCGATGGCGAGCCCGCCGCCGACGACGAGGCCGAGGCCGAGGACGGCGAACGCCGCCCGGCGTCGCCAGGGCGGAGGCGGCGCCGGGTCGGGTTCGCTTCGGCCCTCGCCTGAGGCGTCGGGTCGCGACGCCGCGCCCGCTCCCGCAACGCGCATCGGCGCCGCCCCGCAGACCGGGCAGGAATCATGCGCGTTGGCGTCGTAGGGATGGCCGTCGAGACAGCGGACCATGCGCCGGCTCATCGGCGTTCGCGTCCTTTCGTGCGCGCCAGGAGGTCGAGGGCGTCGGCGGCCTTGAGCGAACCGGCATCGGCGAGGCCGTGGACGATCAGGATGAACGGCTCGGGAAAGCCCTTGGCGCCGAGGCCCTCGGCGAGGCGCTGGACCTGCGGCGGCGGGTTGGGAACTGGCGGTCCGGCAGCGCCCTCCCGCGGGCGGCCGGCTTCGCGGGCGCGGGTGACGAGCGCCAGCCATTCGAGGCCCTGGGCGGCGGTCATCGCGCCCTCCTCGACCATCGGCTTGATGAGCGCGACGTGGCCGGGAAGCGCGCGCGTGGCGGCGGCCTGCGCCTCTAACTCGCCCGGCAGCGGCGCGATGCCGGCACGGCGCAGGCGCGCCTCGCGCTCCGCCGGACTCCACCAGCCGAAGGACGCACGCCGCAAGAATGCATCGGCCACGGCTTGAGGCACGCCGGCCGCCGAGAGGCGTGGCCGCATCTCACCCGCGAGAGCATCGGATGGGCCCGACGGAGCGCCGGCGGCCTGCTTGGGATCGGCCGCGACGAGATCGATCCAGCGCGTGACAGTCGGCTGATCGAGGGAGCCAGCGACGTAGCGGTCAAGCAGCTCATCGACGACAGGGCCGGCGCCGTCGCCGGGGGAGCCGATGGGTGTTTCGGCGAGACGGCTGCCATAGAGGTCGGCGAGATAGCCGCGCAGCGCCCCGCGGGCGGCGGCGCTCGACGGGTCGCAGACCGGCGCCTTGCACGGTGCCGCGGACAGACGTTCCGCGAACCAGCGCGTCTGCGCTTCGTCGAGACGCACGGCCTGGAGCCGTTCGCCCACCAGGCGCACGAGCCCGATGAAGGCGAAGGGCCGCTGCGGGCCGACCCGGATGGGCGGAGCTCCCACCGCAATGCCGCCGGAGGACAGGAAGCTCGTCACCTCGCAGGAGATCGACGCGCCGCTTGGCCCCTGGCTCCCGTCCATCGGCACCGCATTCAGGTACTTGGCGTAGACCGCCAGGGCATCGCCGGCGTGAAGGGCGCGTCCCATCCAGGTCGAGGCCACCTCGCGCGAGCCGCGCAGCGGACTGAAGTCCAGGCTCTCCTGGGGCCGCATCGTGTCCGGGCCGCGCACGATCGGTCCGTAGCCGGGCGAGCCGTCTCCGGGGATCACGGGTTCGGCCTTGCCCGGCTCGCGCGTCTCCTGATGCGAGACGCCGACGACGATCACGGCGTCGGCACAGGTGTATCGCAATTGCACGACCGCCGTCCGGCGCGCCGCGAGGTCCGCGTTCTCGCGGGCGAGCGCCTCGATCCGGGACTTGAGCGCGGCGGTGTCCTCCGCCTTCATCCGCGCGACCTCGGCCCGCAGCGTCTCCGCCTCGGTCTCGAACCGCCGTGCCCGCGCCTCCGCCTCCGCCAGCGCCGCCTTCAGCCGCGCGATCTCGGTGCGCGCCGCCTCGGCTTCGGTCCGGAGGCGACCGCGCTCTTCCTCCACGCGGCGGAGCTGCGAGGCCGCTTGGTCGAGCCGGGTCTGGAGCCGCGAGACGTCCCGCTCGGCCTGCGCGAGCTTGGCCACCGCCGCATCGATCTGCTCCTGGAGGCGGTCGAGGTCTTCCCGGGTATAGTCGCCGGACTTGAGCTTGCGGCCGGACGCTTCGAGCTGCGTGCGCACGCCGCCGAGGGAGGAGCGAACGATGGCGGCGATCTGCTCGGAGGTGAAGTCGGGGATGTAGTACTTCATCCCGAACACCATCAGGATGAGGAAGGCGCCCATCGCCTTCGTCATCACGGCCATCAGCGCGACCTCGCTGGTCTCCGCCTGCCGCCTCCGCCGTCTCATCGCGGCGGCCTCGTCCGGCCGGCGCTCACCGCTCCACCCGGCTCTCGTGGTCGATATAGACGCGGTTGATCAGGTTCTTGAGGCAATATTGTCCGGCCGCGTTGAGGGCGAGTTCCTCCTGCTCCTGGACGGCATGCTGCACGAAGGCGAGCACGGCGCTGGCGATCAGGGCGACGAGGGTGGTGTAGAACGACACCGAGAGGCCCCCCACCACCTTGCCGAGATCCATGTTGGCGGGATCGATGAGGTGGAGAGCGAGGGACAGGCCGATGACCGTCCCGAGGAAGCCGATCGTCGGGATCAGCCACGCCATGTAGCGCAGCATCTGGTAGCGCAGGTCGACCTGATCGCTCATCAGGCTCAGCGCATTCGTCAACACGTTGATCGCCTGATCGACCGAGCGGCTCGCCTGGAGCTGGAGGATCGTCAGGTCCATCAGGGCGGGCAGGAAGCCGCTCTCGGCATCGTGCAGGTCGGCGACGCGCCGCCGGATCGGTCCGAGCTCGTGCAGTTCGAGCATGGAGTTCGGATCCTCGGGCAGCAACCCGGCCCGGAGGAAGGCCCGCTCGCGCCGGGCCGCCCGCCAGCGCCGGTAGAGCTCGCCCATCGCCCAGGCGAGCGCGAGGTAGATCAGGTTCTGGATGGTGAAGGGATAGGGAAAGACGCTGTAGCGCTGCCGGTCGAGCAGCAGGGCGGCCGTCGGCGAATCGGGCATCGTCATCACGGTCATGGCGAGGATCGCGGCCGCGGCGATTGCGAGCGCCGTAAGCCGCACCCGCCAGATCCCGGGGACGGTCGGCCAGGGACGCACGCCGCTCCGCACCCGTCCCGCGGCGTCACCTAGCCCGGTGTTCGCTGAAGAATCCGTCATGGCGACGAGCATGGAGAGAGCGGAAGCTTCGCGTAAGCTGACCGATGGTCGACGGCGAGTCGAGTCCGGTAGGACCTTGGTCGCGGGACGTCCGGACCCTTTCGGGCGACGCGGAACCCGGCGATACTCCTGCGATGAAGTTCCTGATCGTCGACGATCATCCGGTGCTGCGCGAGGGGATCGCCGCCCTGCTCCGGCGGGCGGGACCCGATGTCGCGATCCTCGAAGCCGGAACCGTGGCAGACGCCCTGCCTCTCGCGCAAGCGCACGACGACCTCGACGTCGTGATCCTCGACATGGTCCTGCCCGGAATGGATGGGCTCACCGCGATCGGCGAGTTCGGCCGGGTGCGGCCGGAAGTGCCGGTGATCGTCCTGTCCTCGTCCGAGGATGCGGGGGACGCGCGCCGCGCCCTCGGCAACGGAGCCCTCGGCTACGTCCCGAAATCGGCGAGCCACAACACCCTGCTCGCCGCGATCCGCCTGGTGATGGACGGGGACGTGTACGTACCGCCCCTGATCATCGGGGAGGCGACCCGATCGACGGCGCCGATGCCGGTTCCGGCGCGCCGGACGGACACCGCCGCCCCGGCGCTCACCGCCCGTCAGGTAGAGGTGCTGCGCCGCCTGAGCGCCGGCCAGCCCAACAAGATCATCGCCTACGAACTCGATCTCTCGGAGAAGACGGTGAAGGCGCACGTCACGGCGATCTTCAAGCTGCTCGGCGCCATCAACCGGACCCAGGCCGCGGTGGCCGCCCGAGCGGCGGGCCTGATCTGAGGCCGCCTCATCCGCCTCCGGAATCGAGGGCGCCGGCCATCAGGTTGCGCATCGCGGCGCGCAGCTTTCCGTTCGGCACCGGCTTGTGCAGCAGCACGAGCCCGCTCGCTCTGGCCTCGATCAGCCGGTCCGGCGCGGTATCGCCGGTCACGAGCAGCGCCGGGATCGTCTCGTTGTATTCGGAGCGCAGGCGCTCAATCGCGTCGAGGCCCGTCTCGCCGTCCCGCAGCCGGTAGTCGGAGACGATCAGGTCCGGCCGTTCCGGATGGGAGGCCAGCCGCCCCACCGCCTCCTCGCCCGAGGCCGCCGCGATCACCGCGTGGCCCCAGCCGGCAAGCAGGCGCTCCATCGCCTCGCGGATCGGCGCCTCGTCGTCGATGACCACCACGAGCGCCCGTGCGGTCGCGCCCGGCACCGCCTCGGCCGGCTCCTCGGCCGGCGCCGCCTCCTCGGCCATGGCGACCACGACCTCGAAGCACGAGCCGCGCCCGACTCGTGAACGCAACGCGAGCGGCGCACCGAGGACGGCGCAGGTCCGCAGGACGATTGCGAGCCCCAGGCCGAGCCCCCTGGCGCGGTCCCGCTCGGCATTCCCGATCTGCACGTATTCCTGGAAGATGCGCTCGCGGTCGTCGGGCGCGATGCCGGGTCCCGTATCCCAGACCTGGACCGCGAGGCGGCCACCGCGGAGGCGGCAGGCGACGAGGACGCCGCCGCGATCCGTGTAGCGCACCGCGTTCGAGACCAGGTTGCGCAGCACGCGCTCGAGCAGGATCGGATCCGTCCATGCGATCGCGCCGGAGGGGCGGCATCGCAGCCGGAGGCCCTTGGCCTCCGCTTCGGGGCCGAGGTCGCGGCAGATGCGGTCAAGAGCGAGGCCGATCCGGAACGCGCGCGGCTCGACCTCGACCACGCCGGCATCGAGCCGCGAGATATCGAGGATCGCGTTGAACAGCCCGTCCATGGCCCCTGCCGAGGCTTCGATCCGCTCCACGAGGAGGCGCGCCTCGTCGGGCAGGTCCAGGCGGCGCAGGGCGCCCGCGAACAGGCCGAGCGCATGCACCGGCTGGCGCAGGTCGTGGCTCGCCGCGGCGAGGAAGCTCGATTTTGCACGGTTGGCGGCCTCGGCCGCATCCCGCTCCCGCCGCAGGGCCTCGGCCAGCGCCTCGGTGCGCAGCCGCAGGCCGACCATCGCGGCGAAGGCGCGGTGGCTGCGAAGTCCGAGGCCGCCCATCACCGCGGCGTAGACCAGCATCAGGAGCGCGCTCGCCCGCTCGACGAGGGTGGAGGCGAAGAGGTTGGCCGCCACGTAAGGCAGCGTCGCGGGCAGGAACAGCGCCAGGAAAGCCGGCAGGTGAGGCCCGAAGGCCGGGATCGCGCCGGCCGTCACCCCGATCGTCACGGCGATGGCGAGAAACCGCACGTCGAAAGGCGCGCCCGGCGTCAGGCCCACGGCGGCGAATCCCCAGGCGATGCCTTCCAGCCCGGCGATCAGCGTGAAGACGCGGGGCCATCGGGAGGCGTCCCTGCTCGGGAGGCCGGGCCGCCGATAGGCGCGGGCAAGACACGTGTGAGCGACGGCACAGGCCACGACGGAGGCCGTCCAGCCCGTCGCCGTCCGAGGATCGGCCGCGCCGAGCTTCACGAGAATCGTGGCGAGGATCACCGCAGCGAGGGCAGCCCCGGCAACACCGGGGACCACCACGCGGAAGACGGCGTCGACCTGCTCGCGCCGCAGGGTCGCCGGCGCCTCGTCCCCCGGCAATGCCTTGCCCGTCGTCGCGATGAGGTGTCCGGCCATGCCACCCGGCCCAGAACGACAATAATTCCGTCGAACCTATGAAGCAGCCTAGTTCATCTTCACACTCGTATCCAGACGATTTCCCTGAATGGGTAGTCCCTCATCAATGGACGACGGGACTTCGCGGACCCTCAGCCCTTTTCAATCTCGGCCGGCGATGGGGGCAGCATCGCAGTTCGAGACTTCGGTCGGCTAAGGTGGCGGCCGGAAATCGAGAACCGTCGATTCGCCGGGGCGCCGCGAAAGGCGCCTCGCCGCCGCCTCGGCCTCGGCGTTCCCCTTCTCCGCCGCCCGGCGATAGAACCCGAGCGCGAGATTGGCGTCGGCCTTCCCGAACCGACCCTTTTCGTAGATCCGACCGAGCGTCAGGAGGGCCTCGGGCCGGTCCTGCTCGGCGGCGCGTTCGTACCAGCGCACCGCCTCGGCGAAATCCCGCTTGTAACCGAGGCCGCGCTCGATCATCGCGCCCTTGGTGAACATCGCGGCGGCATCGCCTTGTGCCACGGCCAGCTCGACGTAACGCTTCGCTTCGGGAACGTCCTTCCGGGTCCCGATGCCGTTGAGCGTGTAATAGGCCATCGCGGTCATCGCCCCTGCGTCGCCCTCCTTCACGAGAGCGTCGAGCATCGCGAAGCCGGCGGCCTTGTCGCGGCCGCGCGCCTTGCCGGCGATGGCGAGCCGCGCGCAGTTCTGGCGGCCGAACGCCGTCGTGTTCCGACAGAGAAGCTCTGCGGCCGCTGCCTCGTCCCGTGCGACGCCGGTCCCATCGCGCAACGACACGCCCTGCTGGACAAGCGCGTCGGCGCTTCCCAGGTCCGCGCCCGTCTTGAAGGCGGCATAGGCGGCCGGCAGGTTGCGCAACTCGGCTGGACCGTACTTTTGAAGCCGGCCGACCCGCGCATGCGCTTCGACGATCCCCGCCGCCGCTGCCTGCCCGTACCATCGCAGAGCCTCGCTGAAGTCCGGAGGTCCGTCGAGGCCGGAAGAACGGATGGCGCCCATGTTGAAGTATGCGATGGCCGAGCCGCGTTCGGCCGCGAGCTTGGTCAGCCGCACGCCCTCGGCAACGTCCTTGTCGACATCGATTCCGGAGAGAAGGCGGTGCCCGAGTTCGGCCTGGGCCGCCACGTGCCCTGCGGCGGCGGCCTTGCGGAAAAGGCGCACCGCGACGGTCCTGTCCTTCTCCACGGCCTCTCCCTCGGTGATCGCCCGCGCGCAGCCATAGGCCGCGACCGCGCTGTCGAGCCGGCAGAACAGCGCCGCGGCGGCGGCCCGGTCCCGGGTCGGCGGCGCATCGTCCCAGAGGCGGATCGCGAGGCGTTCCTGCGCCGCCGGGTCATCGTGCTCTGCCCCGAGCCGGAAGAGCCGCAATGCCTCGGCAGGGTCGGGCTTGCCGTCGAGGCCGGCGGCGGCGAGCATGCCCATGCGCCCATAGGCGTAGATCTGTCCGGCTGCCGCGGCCTTGCCGTACCAGTCGAAGGCCGCGCGCAGGTCTTTCGGGCCGCCGATTCCCCGGCTCGCCAGCCAACCGAGATCGAACAGGGCATCGGCGTGGCCCTGGTCGGCCGCGAGGTGCAGGAGCCTCACCGCCTCTTCGATGTCGCGGGTGCCGGGCGGCGCGTCGAGGAGATACTCGGCGAGGACCACTCGCGCGTCGGCGCTGCCCCGTTCGGACAGGCGCCGCAGGAGGGCGATCCCCTCGGCCGGCCCTCGCCCCGGTACGGAGCCCTTGAGCAGAAGCTTGGCGCATTGCAGGTCGCCCGGGACGGTCCCGACCGTGCAGTACAGCGCCGCCGCCGCGGCGGGATCCCTGCCGACGCCTCGCCCGTGAAGAAGCGCGTTGGCGTAGAGCAGCTTCGCGTTGCGGTCGTTCAGTTCCGCGCCGCGCCGATAGGATTCGGCGGCGTCCTTCAGCCCGGCCTCGCCCCGCCCCTCGTTTTCCTGGATCCAGCCGAGATCCCTGAACGAAGGCGGATTGTTGGCCTGCACAGCGCGCTCGATCCAGGTGCGGCCTTCCGCCAGCTTGCGCAGGTCGAAGGCCAGGAGGTAGCCGAGCTCTCCTTGTGCGGCGACATGGCCTTTCTCAGCGGCCTTCCGCAGCCAGACGGCCGCCTCCTGGCGTGTCCCAGCATCCTCCCGCAGGAGCTTGCCGAGCAGATACTGGGCGAGGACATCGTCTCGTTCGGCCAAGGGCCGCGCCGTGCGCAAGGCGGTCTCGCGGTCGCCACGGCCGAAGGCGGCGACGAGGTCGTCGCGAGGATCGGCCACCGCCGGTCCGACGACGGCGAGCCACACGAGGAAGAGGAAAACCCTGCGCATGCGATCCCCACCCACCAGCTACCGGCCGGTGGCGGCGGCCGCGAAGAGCTGGCGCAGCTCGTCCTCGCCCATGCCACGCTTGACCGTGAAGCTGACCTTGTCCGAGAGCGACACGACCTCGCCGGACGCGTAGAAGATGCGCCGCCCGCCCAGGCTCCGGAACAGGGCCCCGTACCGCGACAGCCCCCATTCTCCCTCCTCGCCGGGGGGGGTATAGAGATAGCCAACGACGTGGGCCAGTCCTGACCATTTCTGCACTGCTTCGAGCGATACGCTTCGACTGATCGAATGTCCGAGATGGGTGGATAGTGTTGAAAAAAGCGGTTGGAGCAGCGCCCTTGGCTGGCCGTTGAGCCTTCGTTTGAGGTGACGCGGTGCTCGCTCGGCTCTCAGCTGGCTGGGATCGGCTGCTTGGCGGCGTAGAGCTTGGCCATCTTCCTCAAGTTCTGCGCCGTGGCTGCCAAGTGGAACTCGTCGCGGGCACCATTGGGCCCTCGTAGTCGCAACCGGTCGAGCTTCAGGATCCGCTTGAGATGCGCAAATAGCATCTCGACCTTCTTTCGCTGCCTTCGCGACGTTCGGTAGGCGTCGGTTTCGGCAATCGCCCGCGCCATATCGCGTGCGCCTTCGAAGAGCGAACGCGTTACCTTGCGAGCCAGCGCGTTCGGACAGCACTGCGCCTTCAGGGCGCAGGCTCGGCAGTCGGCTTGGCTGGCCCGATAGCGCAGCGTGTTGTCCTGATTAATCCCATCGCGCGGGGCGGCAAAACGGCGGCGGTAGAGCTTGAGCTGCCTGCCGTCCGGACAGGTGTAGCTGTCGCTGCCATGGTCATAGGCGAAGTCCGCGCGTGAGAAGGTCCCGTCCTTGCGCTGGGATTTGTCGAAGACCGGGATGTGCGGCTCGATCCCGCGTTCGTGCACGAGCCAGTCCAGCATCTCGGCCGATCCGTAGCCGGTGTCGGCGATCAGCCGCTCGGGCCAGAGGCCGAGATCGTCATGGACGCGCGCGATCATCGTCTTGGCCGCCCCGACCTCCGCCTGCCTCACCGCGGTCGAGGGCTCTACGTCGACGATGATCGCATTCTCGACGTCGACCAAGTAGTTGGTGCAGTAGGCGAAGACGGCCGGCCCTCCCCAGGAGGCGGTCCAGCGGGCCGCCGGATCGACCGGCGAAACGAACTTCGGTTCCACCGGCGTCGCCGCGCCGAAAGCAGCGTCGTCGAGCGTCGCAAGATATTCGGCCACCGCCCGCCGCGCCGTCGGATCGAGATCCTCGCCCGACTTCACGCCCCGCTGGCGCTGGGCGTCGGCCACGATCAGGCTGGCATCGACAGCGAAGCCCTCGCCGCCCACCAACCCTTCTGCCATGCAGCGCCGCACGACCGTCTCGAAGAGCTCTCGCAGGAGGTCGGCGTCGCGGAAACGGCCGTGGCGGGTCTTGGAGAAGGTGGAATGATCGGGCACGTCGCCTTCGAGGCCGAGGCGGCAGAACCAGCGATAGGCGAGGTTGAGATGCACCTCCTCGCACAGCCGGCGCTCGGAGCGGATGCCGAAGCAGTAGCCGACGATCAGCATGCGGATCAGAAGTTCGGGATCGATCGAAGGGCGGCCGATTGAGCTGTAGTGCGGGGCAAGATGCTGCCGGATGCCAGACAAATCGACGAAGCGATCAATCACTCGAAGAAGGTGCTTCGCCGGAACATGCCGTTCGAGGCTGAACTCGTAGAACAACGCGTCCTGAACCGTGACCCGATCGCCCATCATTCGCGTCACCCTCCGCTCGGAAGGAGTGAATCACTACTTCAAGCCAGCAGCAACGACGCCTTTTTCAACACTATCGACCCGTAGCCGACATTCACCGCGTCCGCTTTAGGGCCTCCCGTTCACCGTCAACGAAAGAATCTGTTGAAAAGCCATACGGCACGCACCGATCGGGAGGCGCCGGTCAGAGCGGACTCCCGCTGGTGCAGCGAATGCGCCGGTCGCGACAACCGCTCCGCGGGCTTTATTCTTATCACTGGAAAAGCGAAGTTAGTTCTTGTATTGTTCTGGCGAACGTCGACACACTCCGCTATCCGCTCGGGACTCTGGAGGGCTGATGTCGCAGCAAGATGCCATCCGTACGTTGACGCGCATCTTTCGCGCGACCAACAGCGCACGCCCCGTGCTGCTTCTGGGGGCTGGCGCGAGCTTCGGCTCCGGCGTGCCCACCGCTGCCGAGAGCGTGAAGCGGCTGGCGAAGAGGGTGTACGCCGAACAGATTCTCGGCGGTTCCGTCCCACCGGAGCAGGTCCGGCTTACCGAATGGCAGACCTGGTTGCACGGACAGCCGTGGTTCCTCAAAGGCGATGACCGGCTGGCCGAGAACTTTCCCCTCGTTGTCCAAAACCTGCTGAAACCAGCCGAATATCGCAAACAGCTCTTGCTCGACTTGATCCAGCCTACAAACGGCATCGGCAAGGGCTATCATCGCTTAGCGGAGCTCATCGTCAAAGGGCTTGTCTCGACCGTCTTGACTACAAACTTCGACACCTGCTTGCCGACCGCACTCGGAGCGGTTCGGCAGCACATCGGGCACATCGCAGAAGTGAACCGGCGAGCCGGCGACCTCAACGAGTTCAGCCTCTAGGCCAAAGCTCAGATTGTGTGGCTACACGGGCGTGCCGAGCAGTACTCCGATCAGAACCTCGTCGACGAGGTCCAGAAACTCGATGCTGAGCTGGTAAGCAAGCTCCTCCCGCTAGTCGCGGATAGCCCACTGGTGGTGATCGGATACCGAGGCTCCGAACCATCAATCATGGAGCACTTCCTCGGCGACGGGGGCGCGCAAACCAACAACTTCAAGAACGGCGTTTACTGGTGTATCCGTAAAGGCGAGACCCTTCACCCCAACGTCGAGGCGCTCAAGAGGCGGATCGGCAGCAACTTCGAGCCCTACGAGATCGAGGGCTTCGACGAACTGATGGATCAACTCGCGCGAGGTCTCAAAGCCGAGGATCGCTATCTTCACGCGACGGCAAAGGGCGACGGCGCAGCCACTTCCGCGTTCGACGACCAGGTCGTCCCGGACGCCACCGTGGCGGACCTCGACCATGACTTGATGATCGCAACGCTGAAGGAATATTGCGAGAAGCTCGGGCGGCCCCCGGTTATGCACGACACGCTACCCGGCCTGCTGAAAGAACAGGGTCTCCTCGTTCAGTGCGATGGCCGCGAAGTGCCGACTGCGGGCTGCGTGCTTCTGTTCGGCCGGGAGCCCCAACGCTGGTTTCCGCATGCCGTGATTTCGACATCCATTGGCGGAAAGAAGCGTCGCGTCTTCGAGGGCAATCTTATCGCGCAGCATCGCGACCTGATTGAATGGCTAGGCCAGAGGGACGCGAACCCAACCCTCAAGGTCAAGAAGCGCACGACGCACGACGAACGGCCAGCCTACCCTGAACGGGCGCTCGTCGAATTGCTCGTCAACATGCTCGTGCACCGCGACTACAGCCGGAGCGATCCCGCCATCATCGCGGTATCGTCCGGCGAGAGCGTGCGCTTCTCGAACCCCGGGGGGCTGCCGGATTCGGTCATCGCCCAGCTCGAAGTCGATAACGGCGGCCGCTTCAAGCCTCGCGTCGAGGTCAGCGGCCTGCGAAATCGCGCGCTCTGCGACATCTTCTTCGGCATCCGAGCGATGGAGCGTGCGGGCACGGGTCTCGTCGATGTCGAGCAAATGCTGGCCGACCATGGCGGCGGCGCCGAGTTCACAAACGACGCGCCGGGCGCGCGCTTCACAGCGTTGATCAAGCAGCCCATTGCGTCGGCCGGATCAAAGTCCGTGGCACGGGATGAACGCCCGACTGAAGTCTACGTCCTGAACTTCATCCCCTTCGTCAGCATCCCCGACACTGTCGCGGTCGTGAAGCTGACCGGACCCTGGCGAGCGCGGCCGACGGAGCTGCCGATCAATGAGGCCGGCACGTTCATCGTCCAGGGCGACGAGTACATCTGGAGCTTCGCACCTCTCCCGATCCTTCACGCCGTGTTCGGTTCATACGCTCATCAGGGTGCCGGCCGAGCCTGGCGACGAAGCGAGATCGAAGCGGATCCCGATCGTCGGCGGGTGCTGTCCTGGCTGTTGCGAAAGCACTTCGAGCGTCATCTGCGCGGGTTCGGTTTGCGCGGGCTGGTCATCGAGGAAGGCAAGAAGCGAGGGCGTCGCGCCTACTTCGAGGGCAACGCTGGCGGCGCCCGCTGCTACGTCTACGACTCTCCCGCCCGCAAGAACATCCAACGATGGGTCGTGAAACAACGCGGACCGGACGGCTACAAGGCGTGGTTCGAGAACGAGGGGTTCGGTTTCGAGGTGATCCAGATGGCTGGGGTTTGGGGCGTCAGGATCAAGCCCTTCTACATGTTCACCGGACGCGACGCGAAAAAGCCGCTGCCCTCCTTCGCCCGGACAGCGAAGGCGACCCGGCGCATGAAGCTCGACCGAAATCAGAACGTCGACAACGATCTGACCTTCTGGGGCAGGTTCCTGAGTCAGGGCGCGCAGACGATCAACCTTGGGCAGCAGCATGTCGAGGATCTGATTCTCGGCGGCTCGTTTGTTAGTGTAGAAGTTATCGAGGAGGCCGGCGGTGCAGCCGATCAGCGTTCGCATACAAAGGCTGCCTGAGCCCAAGCTCGCCTTTGGCGACGGCAAGACCGGCATCGAGCCGCGGCGTTTGCTGTCGGATGCGGGGCCCGTCGATAACAAGCGTGTCGCTGAAATCCGCCTCGGCATCGTCGGCGCTGAGGCCGATGTCACGGCTGCGAGCGCTTGGCTGGAGCGGCTGAACGGTTACCTCCCGGCAAAGGAGGGTAATTCGCGTCGCTACCGCGACTGGCTGGGCGCCGAACGAGTGCTGGGCTGCCGTTTCATCATCGAACCCAGGTTCCTGCGTCCAGTCGACCAAGCGCGGTACGAACTCGCCCGGCAACGCGGCGATAAGGAAGGCTTCGACGAGCTGCTCGACCTTTTCGACAGCAAGATTTCCGGCTTGTTCGGAGACGTGCAGCCCGACTGCATCATCGTCTGCCTCGCGCCTGACGTCGCCGATCTTCGGATCAGCAATCCTGGGCTAACCGCGAGGGAACGACGCGCATTGGAAGTTCTGCGCCAGGAGGAAGAGGCCGATCAGCTGGCGCTGTTCGCGCCGACGCCCGAGGAGCTCGAAGCCGCCGAGGACCTGCGCACGCGCGCCGACGACCTGCTGTTTCGGACCTTCTACCGAGCGCTCAAGGCGCGGCAGATGACGCATGTAGGTCCGGTGCCCCTGCAGGTCCTCCGGCGTGACAGCATCGATCGGCCCGACGACAAGGGTCAGAGCTTCGCAACCAGGGCTTGGAACATCGCCACCACACTCTACTACAAGGCCGGTGGGTTGCCGTGGCGCCCGGCAGACCTGCCGCCGAACATCTGCTTCGTCGGTGTCTCGTTTCACCACATGAAGCGCGGCGCTGACAATCTCGTCTACGCGAGTGTCGCGCAGGCGTTCTCGACAGAAGTCGAACCCTTCGCGCTCAAGGGAGCAACGATCCCGAAAGATCAGCGGCGCAACAAGCAACCTTATCTTACGCAAGAGCAGGCTGAGGGGCTTCTAGAGGACGTGCTCAGCGCCTACGAGGCGCGCGCCGGCGTGCTGCCGAGTCGGGTCGTCATCCACAAGAGCTCCGCCTACGCACCCGAGGAGGAAGAAGGCTTCCAGCGCGCGGCGTCGAAAAAGGTGCCTGCTTGCGACCTGATCTGGATCCGCAGCACGTCTTTTCGTCTCGTTAAGAAGGGGACGCAGGAGCCTGCTCGCGGCACGCTGTGCACGGTCGGCGATGACCACTTTCTATTCACCAGCGGCTATGTCGAGTGGTGGAACGAGTATCCCGGACCGCACATCCCCGCGCCCATTCAGATCGGCGCAGTCGGCGAAACCGACATGCGCCAGCGCGCGGTCGAAATCCTCGCCTTGACCAAGATGAACTGGAACTCGACCGACGGAATGTCCCGGGCACCTATCACCCTTTCGTTCGCCCGCAAGGTCGGAATGCTCATGACCGAACTATCTGACAACCAGCACCCAAATCCCTCTTACAAATTCTACACCTGACCGGCATCGAGACTATCTGCTGGATGCAGTGAGCCTCGCTCGATTGAAGCCTAACGGGTGTGCTCGCGGCGGTGCGGGCGAAGGGGTGGCTCTTCGTGCCAGGTGTCGAGGGTCGCGGCGCCTTCGCCGCCGCCAATGAGGGCAGGCATCCGCCTGCGCACCACCATCGTCCAGCAGAAGACCGGACGGCCCGTGCCGTTCGAGCTGACCGAGACCACCCGTGAGACGCTGGCGGCGTGGCTGAAGCTGCGGGGCCTTCGAGCCAGCGATTGGCTGTTTCCGAGCCGCAGCCGCCCGGGCGAGCACCTGACGACGCGCCAGTACGGCCGCCTGGTCGACGAGTGGGTCACGTTGATCGGGCTCGACCCGGCGGGCTACGGCACGCATAGCCTGCGCCGGACGAAGGTGGCGCTGATCTACCGGCGGACCGGCAACCTGCGAGCTTGTCAGCTGCTGCTGGGCCATACGAAACTGGAAAGCACGGTGCGCTATCTCGGCATCGAGGCGGACGATGCGCTCGTAATGTCGGAGCAGACCGACATCTGATCATTACCGCGGCGGCCTGCGCGGGCCGCCGCACCCAGCCCCCCACCGTCCGAGAAGGGTGCTGAGCCTTCATTGAGTTGCCGCCGGAAAGCCGACATTCGGCTTTGGCCCGCTGCGGTCGTTCAATCGGCTTCAGTCGCCACCTCATAGCGGACACTTGGCGGAGTGGCGGGTCGTGTCCCCTGGTGTGGTGTAGCTTTGACGAAGCCACCACGGTCACCGGCTTGGGCCGGGACGATCAGGCTGCCAGGGTCGGCAAGCTGACGAGGGGATCATCGCCGATCGGGGCGATGCTTTCCAGGGTGATGTAGCGGGATCGCTGAACGGCCCACTCGTCATTTTGTTCGAGGAGGATCGCGCCGACGAGGCGGGTGATGGCGGCTTCGTTGGGGAAGATGCCCACCACCTCGGTGCGGCGCTTGATCTCGCCGTTGAGGCGCTCCAGGGGGTTCGTGGAGTGTAGCTTGACCCGATGGGCGACCGGGAAGCTCATGTAGGCCAGCACGTCGGGCTCGGCAGCGTCCAGCGGGGCGGCGAGCTTGGGCACCTTGGGCCGGATCTGGTCGGCCACCCGCCGCCACTGTGCCTTGGCCGCCTCCGCATCGTCCTGGGTGAAGGCGGTGGCGATGAAGGCCGACACGACGCGCCGCCCGCTGCGCCCGGCGTGGGCGAGCACGTTCCTCATGAAGTGGACGCGGCAGCGCTGCCAGGTCGCATTCATGACTTTGGCCACCGAGGCCTTGATGCCCTCGTGGGCGTCCGAGATCACCAACTTGACCCCGCGCAGGCCGCGCCGGGCGAGCTTGCGCAGGAACGCTGTCCAGAACGTCTCTGCCTCGGACGGGCCGATGTCCATGCCGAGCACCTCACGCCGCGCGTCGGTGTTCACGCCCACCGCCACGATGACGGCGACCGAGACGATGCGCCCCTCGCTTCTGACCGTCACGTAGGTCGCGTCGATCCAGAGGTAGGGCCACTCCCCCTCGATGGGACGGTCGAGGAAGGCGTTCACGCGCTCGTCGATCTCCTGGCACAGGCGGCTGACCTGGCTCTTCGACACGCCGGTGCCGCCCATCGCCTGGACGAGGTCGTCCACGGAGCGGGTCGAGATGCCTTGGATGTAGGCCTCCTGGATCACCGCGGTGAGCGCCTTCTCCGCCATCCGGCGCGGCTCAAGGAAGCCGGGGAAGTATGAGCCCTTCCTCAGCTTGGGGATGCGCAGTTCGACCGTCCCGGCGCGGGTCTGCCAGTCCCGGTCGCGATAGCCGTTGCGCTGGACCAGACGCTCGGCGCTCTTCTCGCCGTGGGCGGCACCCGTCAGGCCGCCCACCTCCAGTTCCATCAACCGCTCGGCCGCAAAGCCGATCATCTCCCGCAGCAGATCCGCGTCGGCGCTCTTCTCCAGCACGCCGCGCAGGCTCATCATCGCGTCGGTCATCGGGGGTCTCTCGGTTCGGGGTTGGCACTCGCAACCCGACCCTACCCGGCAACCGCCGATGACCACCCCGCGAGAGAGCCCACCTGATACAGCGCTGTCGAATGCGTGCAGGCGGCCTCCCTCGCTACCGTCGAGCGACACCACTCCAAGGGACGCGACCGAGTGGCGCGGCCATCGCGTTCAGTCGCCCCATTGTGGGCATGTCACGTGCGCAGCACCGCGGGAATAATAGTGGCACTTGCCCGAGTTCGCGCACCCCCTTGCCGGATCGTCAAGGAAGTTCGGGTTTGCGATGAGGTCGCGACACAGGCCGAGGTGAACGTTGTCGGGCAAGGTCATAACTGAGGCCGACGCCCGTCCCGAGAGGATGAAGTTCCGCGACGGATGACGTGCGGCGACTGCGGCGCTCTCGCACCACCGCTGCGCCAGCGTCGCGGCGATGCTCGGATAGATCAGGCGCTTGTCGATGTTGTAGAACCCCGAGGACAAGTCAATCAGCTCGACCGGTGACGCGCTTGCCCGGTCCTGGAAGCGCTCAGTGCCATCCTGGTCGAACAATGTGTCGCCGGTGCGCAGCGAGATACGAAGTGAGGTTTCTAGGCCGGCGGCGCGACTCTCCTCGGCCCATCGTGCAACGAGGGCGAGGCTGTCGCTGGCTCCATCGTAGATCCTGTCGTCAACCAGCAGACTGAACAGGTAGCCGTGCGCAGCGTGAAGCTGTACGTGCCGGAACCCCGCCTCGGCCGCGAGCTCGGTGCCCTCCCGCAGGTCGTTGAAGAGCTTCTGCAAGCGGGAACTCGTCACCGTCGCTGCGATCTCGCGACTGCGCGCGATCGTTTCGCTCCAGCTCTTGGGTCGGAAGCTGATGGCTCCCGCATAGTCCTCCCATGCCGTCGCCAGTTGGATGCCCGGGCTCGTTCCGCGCACAGTGACGGCGGCCGCCAGCGTGCGCCAGATCGGATCGTTGGAGATCCGCGGCGTCACCGCGTTGCTCGCATGACCGGACGGTATCACAACGTTTCCGACGATGGCGCACGATAGCTGCGGTGAGCTGCGGGCACCGTAGAAGTCGACCATCCGCCTGTCCGGCACCCCGTCGGTTACGAAGCCGGTGTTGAGCCCGAGCAGGAACGTCCTTCTACTGTTGGTCGAGATGTCCGTACCGCTCATCGTTCGTCCGCATCTTCTCCAACACCGCCTCGGTCAGGTCGACGCGCAGCAAATGAGCGAGCCGCAGCATGTATATTTGTGCGTCCGCGAGTTCGAGGCGCAGCTCTGGCGTCGCCTCGACGAGGCTCGGCGCCCCGTAGCCCGGTCGCGTGCTGCCCAGATGAACCTTCTTCAGGAGGTTCGCAAATTCGCCAACCTCACCGATGAGTCCGACTAGGTCATTGGCGAGCTGAGCTCGTCGCATCTCGTCATCAGGTGCGTCCACGGGAAAGCCGTGGGCGCGATCCGCCGCGATCTGGCGGCGCCCAAGCTCACCGAGTGACGTGGGTGACGCGATTTGCTCGGCAGGCGGGGGCGCCTCGACGGGGCCCAGCCGAGGATCGCCACGTAGTTGCTCCCTGGTCTTCTGCAGCTGATGCCGGATAGGCCAGATCTGGGTTTCGTAGCCATGCTGGCCCCGGTAGGGATGGCTGGCCGCGGTTTCCAGCACCGTGAAGTCCACTTTTGCGATCGGTTCGAACGCCGGCAGCAGGATGTACTTATCGCTGATGTTTTGCGTCACGATTCCCAGACGTCCGTGAAAGCCCGGGTCGGCGTAGGTGGCGACGGCGCTCAGTCCGATGCTGAAGAGGGCCCCCTTGCTGACGATGCGCGCGAAGATGTTCGTGCCGAGCGAGAGCCTCTCGTGCGTAATCAAGACGACCCGATGCCCGGGCTCGATCAGCGCGTCGCCACCCGGGTCAACCTCCAACCGCCTGCCCCCGTCGGTCAAGTCGTAGTAGACGTTGCCCATTCGAAGCTCGTAGCAGGCGCCCCTGCATCCGCCCGCCAGCGCGTCGAGGATGAGTTCGCCGCGCACGATGGCAGCCTCGATCTCGTGATCCGCGAGCACCTTCATCAAATCCGCTCCTGGGCTTCCTGGTTCGCCGACGCAGCGCTACACGCCATTATGAGCCCATCGCCCGCATCCTGTTGCAGCGTCTTCGTCGAAAGTATCGTGGAAACGCCCAGTGGGCCGACGGCATTCGGCTTCGCTACCGGGTTCCTCTACGCGGGGCCAGCGGCCACACGTTGGCTGGTGACGAACTGGCACGTCGTGACCGGCCGGAGACCCGACGAACCGGGCGCTTTGATCGGCGGAAAGCCCCAAAGCCCGAGCTGGCTTCGCTTCACCGTTGAGGACCCGCGTGGCTCCGGTCGTCAGCAGATGGAGGTGGCGCTTTACGATATCGAGGGACCGGTTTGGATCGAGGGCGACCGCGAAGGCGGTCTCGACCTAGCACTCGTCAGGCTGTTTGAGGCCCCGCGGTTTCCCCTGCCGCTCACGCAGACCTTCGCCAGAAACTCGTCCGCACCCTTGCAGCCCGGCACCGATGTCGTGCTCATCGGTCATCCTTTCATGCTCGGCGTGCACGCGAACTCGCCCATATGGAAAGGGGCGATGATCGCATCCGAACCAGGATCGCTGGCGAGCGGACGGCCCTGGATCCTGCTCGACGCGCCGGGCGTACCCGGTATGTCCGGGTCGCCTGTCTATCGTCGCTCGACGGGAAGTATGCCGTCCCTCGGCGAGCCTCTCATGCCAGTCGGCCAGGAAGTTGAACTCGAACTGCTTGCGATTTACGCGGGCGCGATCGGAGAGAGGAGCTTGCAGGAGCTACGGCTCGGCAGGGCGTTCCCAGTCTCTTTCGTGGAGCGACTGCTTAGTTCCGGAGAGCGGGGTCACAATCCTTTTCCGCCAAACGCTTGATGTCTCGGCACGAGGCGCAGTGCGCTCCCGGGTGATCGACCACGTGGATCCGAAGTGGCGCGGCCTCCGTTGCCCCTGCGATTCCCAGGCGCGGCGCAACCGGACCTTCTGAAGTTCAGCCACGGATCATCTGGGGCATTCCTCTGAACCGCGCAGAATGTCCACTTCGCCATTTTGCCCACTCCGAAACGGATCAGCGGCTTCCGGACAGCCCCGATCTTTCAGGGCCAATCGGACCGCTGGTAAGCAGACCTTCCGCACGCCCGAGAAGGGTCGACACCGGAAGGTAGCCTTACAAGTGAACGTCCGCTTCCGGGCGGTGCGTCGAAGTCCGCTCGTGGCGCAGCGCAGCTCAACATCATTCGTGATAATATCAATCCGGATGCGGCCTCCAAAGGAGGACACGCTATGCCGATCGAACATCATCAACGTGACCAGCGTCCCGCCTGGAACGCGGGTCGCCTTATCGGGCCCAAGCCGCCGCTGAAACCTCGTCATATCTGGGCGATCCGAACGCGACTGCAGCATGATCAGCGCGTACGAGACCTCGCCATGTTCAATCTGGCGATCGACAGCAAGTTGCGAGGCTGCGATCTCGTTCGCTTGCGGATCAGCGATGTGGTGCTGGGCGGCACGGTCAGACTGCGGACCTCGATCATCCAGCAGAAAACAGGTCGGCCAGTGCCCTTCGAGCTGACCGACCCGACGCGGGAGGCCTTGACCGCTTGGCTCAGGCGTCGACCATCCGGCGATGCTGACTGGCTCTTTCCTAGCCGGAGCCATAAAGGCGATCACGTCACCACCCGCCAATATGGGCGCCTGCTCGACGACTGGGTTTCGCTGATCGGGCTCGACCCCGCTCTGTATGGGACCCATAGCCTGAGACGGACCAAAGTCGCGCTGATCTATAAGCGGACCGGCAACTTGCGAGCATGCCAGCTCCTGCTCGGCCATTCGAAGTTGGAGAGCACGGTCAGATACCTCGGCATCGAGGTCGACGACGCCTTGATTCTCTCTGAACAGACCGACCTTTGAAGAGGCGCCTGGCGGCAGGGCTCACGCAGCCGCTGGGCGCGCCTTCGTGCTCAACGAGCCCGTTGGAGTGAATCTGCTTGAGCAACAGATCCGTGGTGACAGCGGCGCGGCGACTGGGTTCCGGTGCAATGCCGAGCAATTCCGCACCACTTTTCGATGCACTAATTTCTTTCGTGAAACTGGGGCCGGCCGGCGCGCCGAGGACAGCAAGGAGAGAGCTTCCGATGCTCAATTTGATCCCGCTTCTCGCGTTGGTCGCATCGGTATCCGTTGTGATTGCTGTGCTCGTCGTCCGCTCCTTTCCGAGTGGGTCAGAAGTCCGCCGTCGTTTGGGCGCACTGTCGTTCATGATCATACCCTGGGGTCTTATGATCCTCTCGGGCCCCTTCATGATCGACCATCATGCGGCCGGCACGGAAATCCGAGGATGGATGATAACCGGCCAGTACACTTCTATGGCGCTTCTTTGTGGTGTTGCGGCAATCGGCATCGTTCGGGCGCGGGGTGCGAGGCGGCTCGCATCGGTGATCGGCGGCGCCAATATCATCCTGGTCTTCCTGTTGGTCTGCGTCAGCGTCACGATCATTGATCCCGGGTCCGAGCAAGGCCCGACGGCAATCAGAGAACAGAGCGCCGTCCACTCACAGCAGCCGGAGCCGATCCGAAGGCCATAGCGCACAGGGTCATGATCGATCGCGCAGGGCAGGATGCCGATCGCAATGCGATGCAATCGGCATCAATTGCCTGGGCCGGCACCGGCACGGCATGATGGCCGCTCAAGGAGGCGGCGATGAGCGTTTGGAGTGATTGGCTCGACCGGTTGCATGCCATCGTCCCAGGCCTTCGGCAACCGAGGCCGACGGGCATGCCGGCGCCGGACCTTTACCCACCGGAGCCATACGATCCACCCCTCGGGCCGGACATCATCGCGCTCGCCTCCGTTCTCGATTGGCGATCGTCGGGCTTGCAGGCTGCTCTGCGCGGCGAGGATTGGCCCGAGGCGCCGGCTTCGTTCGGGGCGCTCCATGAGCGCGCGGAACATTCCGATCGGTTTCGCGAGGCCTGTCAGGAGCATCGTCGGAGCCCCTCGCAGCTTCTCCTCGGCGCGCTGCATATGATTGCCTTCGGCCGAGTTCCGGATGCCTGGCGGGGGGCCCGCGTCTCCGGATTGCCGGAGCGGCTGTTCCCCACGCTCGGCCTGGACTGGGCCGATTTCGCCCGGCCGAGGGACATCGCCGAGCCGGGCCCATCGCCCGGCTCGCTTCTGCTGACCCTCGCCCCTCGGCTCGACTGGAGCGATCCGGAGTTGCGGCGAGGTCTTGTGGATCAGGTCTGGACGCCGCAACCGATGCTGCGCGAGCTGGTCGATCGGGCGCGCGAGCGCGCCGATGCGACTCTGCTTTACGAGCTCGGCGTGGCCCTGCCGGCTCATACGCTCGTCCTCGCCTGCCTTGCCCTGCTGCGCTCGCTCGACGATCCCGCCATCGGCGAGTTGCCTTGCCCGGCGGCCGGCGGGTCGGTCGGGGATTTCCCGAATGCCGTCCAGACGGCCATGTTCCTGATGTTCGATCTCAAATGGCCGCCCACGCGGCTCGGCGCCCCGGTCGGCTTCATTTAAGCAGGCCCAGGCCCGTCTCTTAGTTCGGCAGAATCGCGCCAGGCCTGCCACGCTTCGAGGAGGGCCGGGTAAAGGGTGCGGCCATCCTCCGACCTCGCCGAGGTCGGCAGGCGCAGCGGCTGGCGCCAGCCGACATCGACGGCGAAGCTGTCCTCGTCTGCAATCGGCGGCTCGATGTTCCGCACCTGTTGCCAGGTGACGTTGTGGCCTTCCTCTTCGAGATCGCCGTTGTCGTTGCCGGCCGGATCCGGCAAGGCCTTCGTCACGAAACCTTCGGGCCGAATGACCACGGCCGGCCAGGAGATCTGCTGGCCCTGCGCGCGCCATCCCTTGAAGACGCCGCGCAGAAAGAAGAACGCGAAAAGTGCGCTGACGACAGCAGCATAATAGATCGTCCGCCATTCTCGGCGGTCGGCCGGTTTCTCCAGAAGCAGCCACGCGGCGAAGCCGACGGCGGCGATCGCAAGCACCGCGCCGAAGACCGTGCGCCGGATCGGCGGCTTCGTCCGGACCACCGTCGCGACAAAGGTGCCGACGGTAGAAAGCGATGCGGCCGGGAGGCCCGCGCAATATCCGGCGAGGGCGGCGACCAGCGTGGCATGGGGCGTCTCTCCGCCCGGGCCCCGGGCGCACTCCGGGACGTCGCGGGAACAGGGCTGACCGCGCTCATCCGTGCAGCGAAGCGCGAACATCCCGTCCTTCCCCACCTCGCCGATCCCGACGAGGTCGCGCCAGGCGATGAAGTGGGGCGGCCGGTTCCCCCAAAAGAATCCGATCACCCGCATGCAGATGCGCGTCATGGATCAGCCCTTCGGCGGTGACGGTGAGCGGCGTGATCCGCCGCACGGAAGGATCGGCGCTGCGGGCCTTGCGACGCATGGACAGATAGACCGCAATCTGCGCCAGGCCTGCCGCAAGAGCGATCGCCGCAAACCCCAGCAAGAATGTCGTCTCAGATCCGGGGGCGCTCGCTTGGCTCAGCGCCACCCATCCCATCTGGGTTCCACTAACGACGAAGAGAGTGCCCATCGCCAGGAAGAGCCGGCTGATCGCGCGAATGGGCCTGGCCTCCATGCTGAAGACGATGCGCGTTCCGTCGATGGGCTCCGTCATCGTGGCGTTCATAGTGGCGTTCCTGGTGTCCGATCCGGATGGCGCGGCGGCGCGAGCCGAGGCGGCGAAGAGCTGTTCCGCCTCGACCTCAGCTTTCCGAGCGCGATGATCGCCATGCCTCGGCGAGCGCCGGATGAAGCGTCCGCCCGTCTTCAGCTCTGGCCGAGGCCGGCAGACGCAGTGGGTGGCGCTCGCCGATGTCGACGGTAAAGTCGTTTTCGCCGGGGAGCGGCGGCCCTATGCTTCGAACCTCAGGCCAGGCGACGCGGCCGCTGCGGCCTTCAAGATCGCCGAAGAGGTCGCCTGCCGCATTCGGCAGGGCGGTGGCGGTGAAGCCGTCCGCCTCGATCGTCGCGACGGGCCAGGCGATCTGCTGGCCTCGGGCGCGCCAGGCCCCGATCGCGGCGGCGACGATCGCAAGGGCGACGAACGCGATAATCGCGCTCCAGCCCAGAAGCGTGAGAAAGGCCTTGAGGTCGAGATTGGCGCTCTTCGTCGCCGCGGCTGTCGCGGTCAGCAGGAGAGCGAAGACGGCCGCGCCCGCGAGCAGCACGCCGCCACCGAGCACGCGCCAGATCGGCGGCGCCGCCCTTACGACCGGAACGAGGAACGTCCCCGTCGCGGCCCGGGCCGCGGATGAAAGCCCGGCCAGATAGCGCTGCCGAGCGGCGAGGAGCGTGGCGTACGGCGTCGCACCGGCCTCGCCGCGCGCCTGTTCGGGGATTTCGTAGACGGTCTTCTGAACCCCGTCCTTCTCCGCCACCGTCACGGGAAACAGGCCCGTTTCCTTGACCGGCCCGATCGCGGCGACGTCCCGCAAGGGCACGAAGCGGCGGCGGCGCGCTCCCAGAGGTCCGGGACCGGCATAGGGATAGGGGTCGATGAAGATCCCGCCGGCCGTGACGACGAGAGGCGTGATCCGCCTTGCGGTGGCATCCGGATCACGCCCGGCCCGCCATGCGTTGAGATGCATGGCGGTAAAACCGAGGCCTGCCGCGAGCCCGATCAGTCCTCCGACGCCGCCGAAGAGCAGCGGCACGGCGTTCGACAGCGTCAAAGGCCTGGTCACGAGTTGCAACAGGCAGAGAATGGCGCCCGCGAGAGCGCAGACGCCGAGGATGGAAAACACGCCGATCGGTCTGCGAAAGGTTTTGCCCTCGACACTGAAGGCGACGCTTGGTTCGTCCATGTCATCCCCCGCATTCGTCGGGCAACGGGCGAGACATCACCGCCGCGCGCCTCGGTTTCGAGATTATCTTATGGTTGGCTCCGCCGGAAAGCGGGATCGGCCGATCTTCGCGGTGCGAAAGCCGCCGCCATCGCCGGATCAGCCTGCTGGAATCTCTGCACAGGCCGGACGCCTCAGCTTGGCGTAGCGCCCCAGCGCACCCAGAAGCGACATCTCTTGCCCGCGGCTCGACCAGCTCCCGTTCTTGAGCTCCAGCGTCACCGTATAGATCGGTCCGGCGGGCTGCCACGGGCTCCAGGCGCCTCTGGTCCCGTCATGGCCGACCGAGATCTGGCGCAGAGCGGCGGCGCTGTAGGCCAGCGTTCCGCGCCAGGCGATCCCATTGCGACGGTCGATATCGGTCGTGATCTCGCGCCCGTCGAGGCGGACATCGGCATAGGCGACATAGAGCGTATGGCCGGAGGAGGCTCCGGGCGCAGGCGTCCCCAGTGTGGCGGTGAAGCCGCCCCGCGGCGGCGGCGTGACGTCGGCGGCGACGACATAGCCCTTGCCGCAGCGGGTCCGAAACGTCTCGAACTGCGCATTGGCCAGACGCTGGGCTTCGAGGCGCGGCGCGGGCGCGGTCTGCGCCGAGGCCGCGTGGGCCGCGAGCAGGCCCGCCGCGGCGATCAGCGCCGCAACGAAGGATCGAGGAAAGCGAAGCGACATCGAGACCTCCTCGTGCTTGCTGCATGCGGCGGCTCAGCCGGCGAGCCGGGGGAGATATTTGTTCCAGAAGGCGAGCAGCGGGCCGGTCAGCTTGGCGCGCTCCAGCGCAGCGCAGTCGTAGCGGCCGAGCAGGGCGGCCGTGTCGGAGGCGCCGTTGTCGAGTTCGCCCAGCACCATGGCCTGCATCGCCGCGTCGATCTCGTTGCTTGCCTTCCTCGTCCGGTAGGCCCGCTCGAGCCGCTCCAGCCGCGCGCTGTCCTCGGCCGAGAGGATGGTGCAGGCCCGGTGCAGGCTGCGCGTCATGCCGATGGCGTAGGCGATGTTGCGCCGCTGGAAGATCTCGGGCTTGCCGACGATCTTGTCCTCCAGCTGCTCGCTCGTGATGGCGACGATCATGTCGCGGTTCTTGACGGCGATCTTCTGCTGGCTCTGCTGAGCCTGCGCGCCTGTCGCGGCGAGCAGGACCACGGCGGCGAGGGCGAGGTGTTTCTTCATGGCTCAGACTCCGTTCCGTCGGGGTGATCCGATGGACGAAGGGATAGCCGCGACCCGCCGGCCGCGATATTGCGCGAACTTGCCCGGCCTTGCCGATGGATGCCGGCGCTCAGTGCAGCCATCGTCGGCGCTTGCGGCGGACCTCCGTCACGATGGTGCTGGTCCAGGGCTCGAACCGGCCGTTGCGGGCGACATAGGCGACGCCGCGCTCGATGCCGTCCCGGCCGACCATGGCGTGGATCCATCGCTTTGTGCCGGCATCCCAGACGACCAGCAGCGCACCTTCTCCCCCGCTGACACGCCCCTCGCGTGAGACGACGACGGCGTCGGCGCCGCCCTGGACATCGGCCTGGTCCGAACCGATGCCGATCGCCACACCGAAGCTCCCCGTCCGGGCCCGTCCGGCATCCCGGAGTATAGCGATGCCATAGTCGCTGGCGATCACGTCGGAACCGGGCAGATCCGCGAAGGCGATGCCGAATAAGCCCGCGACAGCCTGTCCCCCTCTGATCGGATAGCTTTCGTCACCGAGGCCTTTGACCAGGCGGCACATGGAAATGCCGAAGTCGCCGGCGATCGCGCGGCCGTTTTCGCAAAGGGCGATCCCAAGAAATCCCGCCCGGGCGACGCCGAGGCCAGAGACGCAGGCGACGCCGCGCCTGCCCGCATGCGCCTCGCCGTCGCAGATCGCAAAACCCTCGTCGCCTGCGATCGCCAGCGTGGGGTTGCGCCCGATGGCCCGGTCACCGCGCAGGACGTCGTACGGAGTGAAGTAGGAGCGTTCGTGCGTGTCTTCGGGATGTGCTGGAGGCAGCGGCATGGACTGCATGCGCGACGGTACGCGCGCGACGCCCCCATGCCCCGCCAAAGCGATGCTGCCGTCAAGCACCGTGTCCTCGCCGAGGGCGCGCAAGGCGGCGACCGCTCCCCGCAAGGTGCCACGATAAAGCGCCGCTCCTCTCCGGAAGCCGATCGGCCCGCCGCGCTGCTGTGCGGGCGTGTGCTCCCCCTCGACCCGGACCAGACAACAAGGCGCCCCATCGCTTACGGGCAGCTCGCCGCGACCCCACAAGGCGCCGAGCCACTCCTTACCCTCCTGTCGCCCCGCCTCGAGCTCGGCTGCCGGGATGTTGGAGCACAGAACGATGATCTGCTCCCGCAGCATCGGCTCCGCCACGATATCGGCCTTCGGATCGTGGCTGTGCGCGGCCTCCCACCACAGCACGCCGGATGGGAAGGCGGGAGCCGGGGCCGTGGGAGCGCTCTCCTCCGGCTCTTCCAGTGATTCCTCGAAGAGCACGAAGTGAGGCTTGAGCTCTTCGGCGAAACGCATTTCAAGACAGCCTTTCGAATGCGCGTAGACGCCAGGCTGAAGCTCGCCGCCGCAGGTCGTGAACACGCGGACAACACCGGACCGCAAGGGGAACGACTGCTGACGGCAGATCAGTGTCGCGTCCCGGCCCAGACGGAGCAGGGTCTCTTCCCCGAGTTCAGGCGCGATCACGACGGCCTCGTCGCCGATGTCCAGCACCTCCACATGCCTGCGTGAGACGCCGATCCCCCCGTGGCCGATCTCGAACCAGCGGCTGCTGCCGGTGGCCACTGCGACGGACCCTTTGCCAGCGGTCAGGTACCCGTTCGCAGCCTGCGAGATGGCGACGCCTTTATAACCCGTCTCGACGACACAGCGTTCGCCGAGAGTGCCTCGGCCGATCGCCACGCCAAGACCTGCCGCGCGCACCCGGCCGCGGCTCTCTGCCACGGCAAGACCCTCGGTGCCGCAGAAGGCCGAGCCATCTACGCCCGCCAGCGCCAGGCCGAAGGAGTTGTATCCATCCCATTTGGGCCGCCCATGCAGGTCCAGGCTGGCCCATTGCTCCGGCACCCCGGCCTGGGCGATGCCGTAGGCGCCGGCGCGGGCAAAACCTTCGTCGCCGGCGATCGCCGCGCCGTAGTCGCCGGCGAAGGCGACGCCGGAGTCATCCTGCAAGGCCGATAGCGGCGTCTTCAGGGGCATGCCGGCGTTGCAGGCGGAGAAGATGCTCAGCGCGATCCGTTTCGGGCCGCGAAACAGCACGAAGCCGGAGGCGAAGCGCACCACGCCGGGTACGACCGACCCATCCTCCCGCGTCTCCTGTTCGCAAGGATCATCCCGATCGATCCGGACAACGGCCCAAACATCCGCTTCGAGATGAGCCAGCGGCGGCGGGCCGTCGAGGTCGAGAAGCCCGATGTAGCGAGGCGGCCGGGTGAAGTCTCCCCGGGAAAACATCGGCCACTCGATCCGTTCGAAGCGCCCGAACGCCGGCAGGTGGACATAATCGTCTTGGGTCGAACCGCACAGGACGAAGAAAGGAAAATCACGCAATGTTTGCATCGGTGCCCCTCCTTCTCTTCAGCCGGCAGCGGCTTGCGCCGCGCGATACGCCGCCAGGCGCTCGCGGAGACGCCCGGCGATGCTGTTGTGACGATCCTGCCCGTCCCAGAAGACGAGACGGCCGCGTTCGTGGATCGGGCTCTTCAGCTCGATGACGAAGAAGAGCCTGCCCTCGAAGGCCGGCAGATCCATCGAGCGCAGCTCCTGCACCTGCACCCAGGGCACGTGCACCGTCCGGATGTCGCCCTCCCGATAGCCGACGCCTTCTTCCGTCAGCTCGCGAATGACGACGAGCTCCCGGCCGAGGCTCCGCAACGGCCTCTCCTTGCGCAGATCCGCAATGGCCTCCGTCAGCGTGAAGGTTGCGAAGGAGGCGACGACAATCGTCGCGACCGCGCCCATCACGATCGAAGAGAAGGCGGCGGATTCGCCGCGCAGGGATCGTGTTCCGAGCCCGGCCCACCAGTCGCGGATCGCCGGGAGCCCGTTTTGCGGCACGAACACGAACATGAGATACATCGCCGCGACGGCGGCGAAGGCGCCGATTGCGACGAACATCGCGATTTTCAAAGGCTTGGTGGGCCGCTTGAGCGAACCGCCGAAAGCATCCCTGAAGGTCCCGCCGCCTTCGGCAACAGTCTGCTCTGTCATCGTGAGATCCCCCTGATCGAGCGATCGCCATCACAGATCCGACGGGCGCCCGTCCCCCCAAGCTTGTCCCTCGCAAAAACATACCGCAACGAGGCCTGCATGGCGCGTGCCTCGTCGCTGTCGGTGCCCATCGCGACCAGCCGCGCGGCCGCTCGCCTGCCGCGCCGCCGGGGTGCCCTCAGCAGCGCCGGACTGGCCTCGCTAAAGCCGGGGCGGGACAGTGCGTCCCGCGCCCAGGCGAGCGTCGAGCGCATTCGCACGGCCTCCTCCGGCGTGAAGCAGCGCCAGGCCCGCTGCAAAGCGAGGCCAAGCGCGGCGTCATGGACCAGCGGACCCAGCGCATCGAGCTGCGCCGAGAGCGGCTGCGCCGGCCGGCGCGGCCGGACGATCAACGCCCCGCCGTGCGGGTTGCATGGCACCTCCGCCACGGAAACCGAGGACAGCAGCGGCAGGCTCAGCAGGGACAACAGGAAGCGGCGTGTCGGCATGGCGGGCCTCGAACAAGACTCGCTGTCTTCTTCCCCCGGCCGAGCCGTTCGCACCATTGCGCCCGCTTGACGTCGATTGCCCCCTCTTGCGGTGAGCCGCTCCAGCGACACGTTGGTCAACGGCCCCCTCCCAACAGGGGCGCGGGATCGATCCATGCCTCGTTTCGGCGCAGGGCGAGCGTAAACGGGGACGAGGTCGTCCAGCCCAGCCTGGCGCCCGCCGCGACGCAGCGCCCGGCACGGACGCGGAGCTGCGACAGCGGCCCGTAGCGCAGCTCGCTGCCGTCGCGCTGCCGGATCCGCACGAAGCGGCCGATCCGCGTGGCTTCGACGGGCTCGACCCGGCCGGCTCGCACCGTCACGACGGCCTGGCCGCTGAGCGTGCGGAAGACCATGTTCGGCTGGAAGACCGCCATGCCGATGACGGGATGCAGGCGGTGCCCGAACCGGTGTTCGATCGGGGCCTTCACCGGACGCGGTCGGGCCACGCCCTCCGGGCAATCGGAAGCGTGCCCCGCGACAGGCTGCAGGAGCAGCGGACCGAGCACGGCGGCGAGACGGGAAGCGAGTCTCACGAGCCTGCTCCTTCCAGCGGATAAAGCTCCATCTCCACCGGCTCGTCGTCGCCGGGCACCCTCTGGAGACAGGGCACAGGGTTGCGCCCGGAGCCGCTCGCGCAAAGCAGGCTGTGGTTCGGCGCGCCGTTGGTGCAGGCGCTGAAGTCGATCTCGACCAGGGTCGGGCCGTTGCTCGTGCGGTAGGTCACCCGGCCGCAGCCGGCGACATCGCCGTAGAAGGAGCTTTCGCGGACACGGCCATAGCCGTTCCGGCGGAGGCACAAGACTTCGGCGGCGTTGCCGCGTTCGGGCTTCTCGCCCTTGGGCAGCACCATCCAGCAGCCGCCGGCGGCTAGCGGCGCGCGGGGCTCGGCGCCGGCAGGCAAGGCCAGAAAGCCGAGTGTCGAGACTATGAGGAAGGCATAGGCGAAACAGTGTCGCATCGAACGCTCCTGGCGGACGGGCGTGCCGATCGCACGCGGGCCGATTGCGATCACGATGAACAGGTCGAGGGAATTGCGGGCGGTTGCTCGGCATTACCGGCCCTGTGCCGATCAAGAGAAAGGTTTGCTCAGGACGAGCAGAAGGCCTCGCTCACCCTGCAGCGGCTCTCACCGTCCTGCCCGCACTCCGCCAGTGCCGCACGGCGTGCGGCCGCAAGCGAACCGCGCCAAGATGCCCACCAATGGCCTTTGCCGGCGGTCACGAGGGCGGCGCAGGCGTTGGAGAACCAGAGCCGCACCCGGCAGCCCGGAAGCCCTCCGGCGATGCAGTTTCGCATCGCCGCGGCTTCCGCGCGCCCGCGAGATTCGTAATCATAGGATGTTCCCCATCGCAGGGAGCCCTTGTCGCTGTCGGAGATCGCGATGGCGCCATAGCCGCCACCTGACCGGCCGGGACCGCTGCCGGGCGCCGCTCCAAAGGGCGAGAGGCCGTCATTCGATCCGGCGCAGGACCTGTAGCATTGGTTGTCGATGCCGTTGCACATCACCGAGCACCGATTGTTCTGGGCCGCGGCCGGGAAGGCCAGCAGAAGCGCCGCAGCGACGGCAGCGCTCGCGAGGCAAAACCGGGTGATCATGGACATCGCGATACCCCCTGTGAGAACCTGAAATACCAAGCGATCGACTGGCCCGCACGATGCCGCGTCGAACCGGAGGAGAGGCCGTCAAGGCCCGAAGAAATCCGCCGCGGCGTCGGCGACCTGCCGCTTCGGGTGCGCCCGGCAATAGGCGATGATCGCGGCGGCGATGCCGTCCGGGCCCGCGAAGCGCTGGTGAGGCTCTCCGGCGCCCGACTGGACGCGGCCGGTGAGGTAGCCGAAGCTCCGTTGCAGCGCGGCGCGCCCCTCCGGCAGACGCGCCTTGGCGGGGGAGGCCAGCACGCGGCAGGACAGGCCGCCCGCGCCGTTCAGGCGCAGCACCGCGCTCCGGGCCGCCGTCGCCGCGCAGAGGAGGCACAGCGCCAGTCCGGCTCGCGCCAACGACCGGCCGAGTCGTGGATGTCTCGGTATGTTGATCGACATGGGTCCCTCGGCCGATCGAAGAAGATCTCGTTTACTTTTGCCACCGGGCCGGCATCTGTCGATTGCTTCCGGTTGCCGGGCCTTGCCGTTGGCGAGCCGCCTCAGCGGGCGCGGGCAAAGAGCATGGCGGCGTCAAAGAGGATGCGGCCACCCCTTCCTCGCGAATCCTGTCTCACGGCGAACCGCAACCCAGCGCAAGCAGGCGCAATCGTCGCCGAGCGATCAAAGCTGTATATTCGGAAAACAGATCAGCGGTCGCCACGGGCCACCCGGTACAGGACATCATCAGCGCGAAGGAGAACGTCATGGATCTTCAGCAGAACCCTGGGGCTGAGCCCCCCGCCGCGCAGAAGGAACTCGGCCGGTCCGGGAACCTGCTGTTCATCGTCTGCGGCGCGATCTCGATGGCGGCGGGCCTCTGGATCGCCAGGGCGGCGACCGACTTCCTCTTCCCGGAACCGTGGCTGAAGCCCGGCGCCCCCTATCATCCCTCCGTCGCGTGGCTCGTGCGGGATTTCCCGGAGCCGCGGCCGCCGCAGAACCACTGGGACATTGTGCAGGATGTCGGCTTCGCCGCGTCCTGGCTCGCTCATGAGCTCGCAGCGACCGTCGCAAGCGTGGTGATGGTCTGGCCGGGCATCGTCTTCGGCTGTCTCATGCTCTTCACCGGCTTCCTATGCTTCTTCGTGACGTGGAGGCTCTTTGTGGAGCGGATCTACGATGGGCGGTGGCCGGCCGGCAGAGCATCGTGACCGGACCTTCGATCTATGGCGTTGGGCCGCGCGATCCGACGCGCCTCGCCGGCGGCAGCTGGGCGAGGATGAGCCAGCGCAGTTCGTCCGCGGGAAGAGCATCGGCCTCCTCGCTCCTCTCGCCGCCGATGAATAGGATCGGCTGAGCCTTCAGCCCCGTCGCCACTATGATGTCGTCGTGCTGACGTTGGAGGGCCGCCCGAGCCGTACCGTTTCGAAGGCATGCGTCGATGTCGACGGGTGGGATGTCCCCCTCGCTGAGGACGTCAGCGTGACCTGACCGGCTGGCTTTGGACCGGGCTGATTGAGAGGATCAGCCAGGACCGGAGGAGTCGGACATGCGACGAGGTCAGAAGACGAGTGCGGAGCAGGTTGTGCTGAAGCTGCGCCAGATTGACGTGCAGACGGCACAGGGCAAGAGTTTGGCGCTGGCGTGCAAGGAGGCGGAGATCTCCGAGCAGAGCTATTACCGCTGGCGCAAGGAGTACGGCGGCCTCCAAGTCGATCAGGCCAGGAAGATGAAGGATCTGGAGCGCGAGAACGCTCGATTGCGGCGGCTCGTGGCGGACCTGTCCCTTGAGAAGCAGGTGCTGGCGGACGTCGCCTCGGGAAACTTGTAGCCCCCGAACGACGCCGGCAGGCGGTTGACGGCATCCGGGAGAAGTACCGTCTCTCGGAGCGTCACGCCTGCCGGATCGTCGGTCAGCACCGTGGCACGCAACGCTACGTGCCCACTGTGCCGGCCGATGAGGATGGGCTGACCCGCGCCATTATTGGCTTAGCATCCGAGTACGGGCGCTATGGCTACCGCCGCGTCACCGCGCTGCTGCAGGCGGCTGGCTGGCAGGTAGGCAAAGATCGGGTTCAGCGTATCTGGCGTCGCGAGGGGCTGAAGGTCCCGCAGAAGCATCGACCGCGCAGCCGCCTCTGGCTCAACGACGGCTCGTGCGTGCGGCTGCGTCCGCTCCACCGCAACCACGTCTGGAGCTTCGACTTCGTCCAGGGCCAGACCCACGACGGGCGGAGTCTACGGATCCTGACGTTGATCGACGAGCACAGCCGGGCGTGTCTGACGCTGAAGGTGGCTCGGCGCATCAACAGCGTGGGTGTGATCGAGGCGTTGGCCGACGCCATGTGCTTGCACGGCATCCCCGAGCACATCCGCTGCGACAACGGCCCTGAGATGATCTCGAAGGCACTCCGCAAGTGGGTCGCCGAGACGGGGCCGCAGATCCAGTACATCGCACCGGGCTCGCCGTGGGAGAACGGATATTGCGAGAGCTTCAACGGCAAGCTGCGCGACGAGTGCCTGTACCAGGAGATCTTCTACTCACTGAGAGAGGCGCAGGTCATGATCAGTCTATGGCAGAACACATACAACCGCGTTCGGCCGCACTCATCCTTAGGTTATCGGCCGCCTGCACCCGTCAGCTTCCCGGATCTGGCCTACCGGCTACCCATGGCCGCGGCCATGCAGTAGCCTCTCACTCGGCTCGGTCTAAAATACCGGTCAGGTCAGTTGGCGGACAAGGATCGCATCATTGAGAATGCGGTCGGCACGATCAAAAAAATGAGCCTCGCTAACCGGGAGCGCAGGTCCGAAAACGAGCGGCTCTCGTCCGAAGTTGCCCGCCTGACAGCTCTGCTGCGAGATCGTGAGGCTGAGGACTCGGGCATGTCCTTCAGGTGAGCAGGTTGTTAACGACGGTTCGGCATCGAGGCGACTGACCGTTGCGCGATGGCGCACGAGCATGTAGCACATCCCCAGCACGCCTCACTTCGCGGGTGAGCGTTTTCAGATAGTTAGCGGGTGATCTGGAGGCAGCCTCGAATCCTGGCGCCCCAGCCATACCAACTGTTGAACCTTGGTATAGATAGTTCGGTCACTGGGAGCGCGATCCATCTCGCCACTCACGAAGTTTTCTTCCGGCGTCCTCCTTTGGGCTGGCAGCGAGCGTAGGCTTCGAAATCAATCGTCTTGAGGAGCGTCCAGTCAACGCCCGGTGGCAGTGGCGCGGTGGCATAAGCCGCGAGTTCGGCATCGGTGAGTTGGCCGTCGTAGCGTTCGTGTGTATCGCCAAGCTCGTGGCCAACCTGGAGTCGGACTGCGCGGGGATCGAGACGCAATTCACGATCGTTGCGGATTTTGCCGGTCCTGAGCGCATGAAAAGTTCCGGAGCGCTGCGGATCGGCTTCCGCCGTCCGATACAGGCGTCCCATCCGCTTCTGCGCGGCATCCGCAGGATCTTTTGCCATCATCAGGGCCGGGAAGACGGGGCCGCATTCACGCTGCGCCCAATCGATGAAACCGCATTCGGCGAAGATGTCGTGCAGGACGAAGAACGAGAGCGACTCGTCCGTCTTGAACGGGATCGGGCACCATGCTCCATCACGCCATTCGTGCGATTGCGGGAAGCAGACCCAGGCGCCATTGTAGCGTTTGATATTCTCGCGCCGCATGTGAGCGAGAAGACCGATGCGTCGACCCGTCAGAAGGCCGAGCGGCACGAGGAGGGCGTCCGACAGGATGCCGGAAGCGACGCCTGCTGCCACGACCCGCCCCAGTTCGTCGTGGGCAGGCGCGGTCCGACGTTTGGGCGGGGCCGCGCGCTTCGGAATGACGATTCTGCCAGCGAAACCGATCGGAACACGGGCGTCGGTGCAAGCCTGACGCAGAATGCCCTTGATCCGGTTCAGGTAACTCTTGATCGAATTCTGAGAGAGTCCGGGTGCCTTCTTTTCCCGGTTGGTTGCGATAATCTCTTTGATCTGCGAAAGATCACAGCCGCTCTGCTTGGAAATGTTGGGTGGCAGCCACGCCAGGGCATTGGCGAAAGTTTGTAGATCCTCTCGGCTGTAGGCGTCGACCGGCTTGTCGCCGACGATGCCGACGAACACGGTCTTGCGGTGGTCGAGAGAACCGATCTCAGGATCGGTAGGTCCGTGGGTCTCGCGCTTGGCGGCGATGGCCTTGTCCGCCGCGAGGCTGAACAGCGAACCTTTCGGTCCGGGCATCTGAGGGGCGAGACGGGCGAGCAGTTCGGCCTGCTGGGCCTGGATCGCGTCGAGCTGATTCTGGATCGGATCAGCTTCCTTTGTCGGCAGCAACGGCTGCCCGATGAGGGCGCGTGCTGGGTTCTCTTCACGAAGCGCTGCGACGAAAGGCGCCTCGAAGCGGATCGCTCCGTTCGCGAACACCCCGCGTCCTGTGGCGCGATCCAGCCCGAGCTGCGCCAGGGCATCGAACGCAGCCTCGGTCGCTGGTTCGCGGATCTCGTCCGATAAGCGGCTGTCCGCCAGCGCGTTCATGCCGAGCAGCGTCGGCACGGTCAGGGCAAGGAGCTGCTCCACGGATCGGCGTGCGGCGGCGGGTTCGGGGAGAATGGGTTGCGCTCCGATGCGTTCGAACTCGATCCTCGCCAGACCCGCGAGGATGTCGGCGACCCGACGTGCCCGCGAATTCGGCGTGGGGCCGAGTGTGATGCGAATCGGTGCGAGGTGGAAGTCCGGATCGAGGCGCTTCGGAAGGCGGATCTGAAAGACGCGAGCGGTGCCGTTGCGGGTGAGGTGGCGCGAGCGCACGTGTACAATCCCGTGTACATGACGGGATCGTCGGGTCGGCTCCCAGAGCGGAAGCGCTGGTCAGGAATGTGGCGGAGACGGAGGGATTCGAACCCTCGATACCCTTTTTAGGGGTATGCTCATTTAGCAAACGAGTGCCTTCAGCCTCTCGGCCACGTCTCCACGCCCACCGGCTCTAGAAGCTCTCCGAGGGCGGGTCAACCCGGTCTGCGCGGTGTGCCGGAAAGACGGCGCTCGTAATGTTTCGCCACGCGCAGGTGGCGGGAGATCGCGTAGTTCATCGCGGTCAGGAAACCGTAGACCCCGCGCACGCAATGGCGGCGGCCGAAATAGGCCTTCAGGAAGTTGCCGGGCAGCTCCACGAAGACCCGCCAGGTCGGGATCGAGACGCCGCGGGCGGCGAGGTCGTCGGCCTGCTGGTCGGAATAGCGGTTGAGCTTGTCGAGCTGGTCCCCGAGGGATCGCACGGAGAAATGGTGGATCACGCCCTTGAGCTGGCCCACGCTCGCCCCCGGCTCCATGGCGACCCGATCATGCACTGTCGAGGGCACATAGCGGCCGCGGTCCTTCCGGTAGAGGCGCACCGGCGTCAGGGTATAGGCCCAGGGATGGGGCTTGGCCTCGCCGGGGAAGATCTCCGCGATGCCGATGCGCCAGGCGGGATGGGCCGGCTCGCCCTGGGCGAAGACCGCGCGGATCGCCTGGGCGAGGTCGGGGGGCACCACCTCGTCGGCATCCACATTGAGCAGCCAGACGTGGCGGCAGGCATCTTCCGCGAAGCGCTTCTGCGGGCCGTAGCCCGGCCAGTCGTTGTGGATCACCCGCGCGCCGAGCTCCGTCGCGAGGGCCTGGGTGCCGTCGGTCGAGCCGGAATCGACGACGACGAGGTCGTCGGTCAGGTCGCGCACCGCCCGGATCGTGGCGCCGATGCGGTCGGCCTCGTTCTTGGCGATGATGAAGACGGAAAGCGGAAGCGGGGACATGGGGCTCGGCGGGCAAGGGCGGCCCGCTCTATCGGGCACGGCGCGCGCGGACAAGGCGGCGGCCCCGTCGCGGGGGCTCATGCCTCGGCGAGCCGCTTGCGCTGCACCTTCCCGTTGGACGTGCGCGGTAGGGCGTCGAGGAAGCGGATCTCCTTCGGGCATTTGTAGGCGGCGAGCCGCTGCCCGCACCAGGCGAGCAGGTCGGGCGCCTCGATGGCCGCGCCGGCCCGGCGCACCACGAAGGCGGCGATGACGCGGAGGTCGGCGCGCACCGCAAGCTCCGTGACACCGACATCGGCGACGTCGGGATGCTCGGCGAGCGTCGCCTCCACCTCCACGGGCGAGACGCGGTAGCCCATGGCGTTCATCATGTCGTCGTTGCGGCCGTGGAAGCGCAGGTAGCCCTCCGCGTCGAGGCTCGCGAGGTCGCCGCCGGCGAACCAGTCCCCGCGCATCACCGCTTCCTCCTCCTCCGGCCGGTTCCAGTAGCCGAGCATCAGCCCCGGCTCCGAGCGGTGGATGGCGAGGAGGCCGATCTCGCCGGTGGGCAAGGGCGCGGGCTCCCCCTCCACCGGCAGGATCGCCACGCGCCGCCCGGGCTGCGGCTTGCCGGGGGAGCCGGGGCGCACGGGAATGGTGGGGCCGCTCGAGACGTAGGTGGAGATCTCGCTCATCCCCAGGGCCTCGTAGAGGGGCTTGCCGGTGGCCGCTCGCCAAGCCTCGAGCAGGTCCGGGGGCAGTGCCTCCCCCGCGGTGACGCCGTGGCGCAGGCGCGACAGGTCGTGGGCGCCGAGATCGGCATATTTCAGGATCTGGCGGTAGACGCTCGGCACGGCGGCGAAGAGCGTGGCGCCGTGCTGGGCGATCAGCGCCGGCCAGATGCCGCGGTCGCGTGGGCCGTTATAGAGCACCGTGGTGGCGCCGCAGGCCCAGGGATCGGTGATGCCCACACCCAGCGTGTAGGTCCAGTTCATAGTGCCGGCATGCAGCATCACGTCGGTCTCGGTCAGCCCGAGCCAGTGGGCATGCATGGGCCGGCGGCCCCAGATCGCCCGGTGGGCGTGCAGCACGCCCTTGGGCCGGCTCGTGGTGCCGGAGGTGTAGACCAGCGTTGCCGGATCCTCGGCGGCGGTGTCGGCATAATCCGTCAGCGGCGTGCCCGCCTTCAGCGCCGCCACCGCCGGGGCGTCGAGAAGGATGCGGTCGCCGAGGCTGTCGCGGTCGATGGGGCAGCCGTCGCCCACCACCAAAGCCGCGACGCCGGCATTTTCCATGAGGAAGGCGGCCTCGCCGGGGGTGAGCTGCGGCGAGGAGGGCAGGGCAACGAGGCCCGCGGCGAGCGCCCCGAAATAGACGAGGACGTAATCGGCCTCGTTGCCCATCCGGATCATCACCCGGTCGCCGGGGGAGAGCCCGAGATCCAGCAGACCGGCGGCGATGCCGCGCACCGCGCGGTCCGCCTCGGCATAGGTGAGCCGGGCGACACCGCCCTCGCCAACCATCACCAAGGCCGTCTTGTCGCCGCGAAGGCGTGCATTCTCGGCCAGGCAGTAGCGGGCGGCGTTGAAGCGGGCGGGCGGCGAGCGGTCGTCGGGGGGCAAGGGCGTCGTCCTCGAGGGTTTTCTAGGTTTTTCCAGACCCTGTCCGCACCGGGCCGCCCCACGTCAAGCGACGCGTCCGGAGAGGGGCTCCGCGCGGCCGCGCAAGCCCGCCCGGCCGAGGACGCGACGGGCAGGAAGCGAAGGGAGGAAGGCCATGATCGGCAGACGGCACCTGCTGGCGGGCGGCTTGGCCGGGAGCCTGTCGGCTCTCCCGCCGCTCCGGGCGATCGCGGCGGCGGGGGAGGCGCCGGAGGGCTTCGCGGCGATCGAGGCCGCCTCCGGCGGCCGGCTCGGCGCCTTCGTCCTCGATACCGGGGACGGCAGCCGTCTCGGCTGGCGGGCCAGCGAGCGCTTCCCCCTCTGCAGCACGTTCAAGCCGCTTGCGGCTGCCGCCGTCCTCAAGGCCGTCGAGGCCGGGCGGGACAGCCTCGATCGCCGCGTCGCCTACGGCCCGGAGGCCCTCGTCCCGTATTCCCCCGTCACCGGCACGCATGTGGGGGAGGGGATGACCCTGGCGGATCTCTGCGCGGCGGCGATCACCCTGAGCGACAACACCGCCGGCAACCTGCTGCTCGCCGCCATCGGCGGTCCGGCCGGGCTCACCGCCTTCCTGCGTGGGATCGGCGACGCCACGACACGGCTCGACCGGACCGAGCCCGATCTCAACGAGGCGTTGTCCGGCGATCCCCGCGACACCACCACGCCGGAAGCCATGGCCGAGACCCTCCGGGCGCTGCTCCTGGGCGATGCCCTGGCGTCCGGGTCCCGCGCGCGGCTGATCGGATGGCTGGAGGCGTGCCGTACGGGGGCGGCGCGGCTGCGCGCCGGGGTGCCGGAGGATTGGCGCGTCGGCGACAAGACCGGAACCGGCGAGCGGGGCAGCGCGAACGATGTCGGACTCCTCCAGCCGCCGGGCAAGGCTCCTCTCGTCGTTGCGGTCTTTCTCACGGGAAGCTCCCTCGGCCTGGAGCCCCGGGACGCTGCGATCGCCGCGGTAGCCCGCATGGTCGCGGCCCGGCGTCCCGAGCCGCCCCGCTGACGATCCAGCGATGCAACCATTCCGCGAGAAAAAAGCTTTACTTTACGGTTCGTGGCACTCCGGAAGTTATCGTGCGTTAACTCGGGCCGGCCGAGGCACGGCTATGACGGACCCCGGGAGAGGAGTCTCGGAGTTCGATGGAAAGTCCCCTTGTCCGAAAACTCGGGTGCTTCACGCGCCTCTCGGCCGAGGAAACGAAGGCTCTGAACGAGATCTCCCGCGTCAAGATCCGTCGTGTCGGCGCCCGGGAAGACATCATCCGCGAAGGCGATACGCTCGAGAACATCAACCTGATCCTCGAAGGCTGGGCCTGCCGCTACAAGCAGCTCGAGGATGGGCGGCGCCAGATCATCGCCTTCTTCGTGCCCGGCGATCATTTCGACAGCCACGTCTTCTCGCTGCGCGAGATGGATCACTCGATCGGCACGATGAACGCGGTCACCCTGGCGGAGCTCGGCCGGGAGGGGCTCCTGGCCCTGGCCGAGCGGCACCCGCGGATCGCCCAGAGCCTGTCCTGGGAGATCGCGGTCCGGTTCTCGATCCAGCGGGAATGGACCGTCAGCATCGGTCAGCGGACCGCCGCCGAGCGGCTCGGCCATCTCCTGTGCGAGCTGTTCCTGCGCATGCAGGCCGTGGGGCTGGCCGACGCGACCTCCTGCGACCTGCCCGTGACCCAGGTCGATCTCGCCGACGCCCTCGGCCTGTCGAACGTGCACGTCAACCGGGTGCTGCAGGAATTGCGGGCGAACGGGCTGATCGTGCTGCGGGGCCGGCACCTGACCATCCCCGATTTCCAGGCGCTCGCCGCCAATTCCCTGTTCAACCCGCATTACCTGCATCTCGGCCACGAGGGCCGGCACCTCGACGCGGCCGACGAGTAGGGCGACGGGTCAGCCGGCCAGCGGCAAGGGCGGAGGGGTCGTGGCGCCGTTGACACCGCTGCGGCGCTCCAGCAGGCCCGGGGGCGGCACTGGGGCATCGATCGTGCACACCACGCCGGTCGGCTCGTAGGCAAGCTTCACCTCGCCGGCGAGCTCCCGGGCGAGGCTGCGCTCGATCAGGCGCGAGCCGAAGCCGGTTCGCGTGGGCGGCATCACCGGTGGGCCGCCGCTCTCGCTCCAGCGCAGGGAGAGCCGGATCTCGGGGCCGCGCTGCACGCTCCAGGCGATGTGCACTCGGCCGCCCTCCCGCGAGAGCGCGCCGTATTTCACGGCATTGGTGCCGAGTTCGTGCAGGGCCATGGCGATGGAGAGGGCGAGGCGCGGCGGCAGGCGCAGGGGCGGCCCCGAGACGAGGAAGCGCGCCTTCTGCCCCTCCGGCGCTTCCAGCGGCCGGATGGCGTCGGCCACGATCGTGCCGAGCTCCGCGCCCTCCCAGCTCTCCCGGGTCAGCACGTCATGGGCGCGCGCGAGCGCGATCAGACGGGCCTCGAAGGCGCTCTTGGCCGTTTCCGCCTCCTCGCCGTCGAGGCCGCGCAGGGATTGCAGGGCGATGGACTGCACCGTGGCGAGGGTGTTCTTCACCCGGTGGTTCAGCTCGTGGATCAGGAGCAGCAGGTGCTCCTCGGCGCGTTTGGCATCGGTGATGTCGACGTTGCAGCCGGTGAAGCCGAGGAAGGTGCCGTGGTCGTCGAGGCGCGGCACGCCCTCGCAGCGCAGCCAGCGCACGTCCCCGGCCCGGTCGATCACCCGCATCTCCGCCCGGAACGGCTCCCGATTCTCGAAGGCTTCCCGGAACAGGGAGGAGAAAGCCGGCAGGTCCGGCGGATGCACGATCTGGCGCCAGCCTTCGCCGGAGAGGTCCGAGGCCGGCCGCCCGAACAGGTGGTCGAAATGCATGTTGGCGAAGACGATCTCCGCCTTCTCGTCCGTCATCCAGATCAGGGCCGGCGCCGAATCCGCCATGTGGCGGAAGCGGGCCTCGCTCTCGCGCAGGGCCGAGAGGCCGCGCTGCGTCTCGGCCAGGGCCTTGTCGCGCTCCTCGCTCCGCGTGCGCAGGCGCTGGGAGGCCTCCGACAGCACGTCGCCGAGGCGGCGGATCTCGTGGATCGGCGAGGCGACGCGGGGAATCGCCTGCCCGCGGGACAGGGCCGGCCCGGAGGCGGCGAGCTGCCGGAGCGGCCGCGCGACCCGGGACCAGAGATGGACCGTGAGGGTGGAGGAGGTCGCCAGCACGAGGAGCCCGAACCCGCCGAAGGCCCAGATCCAGCGCTGCGTCCGCGAGTTCACGAGTTCCCGGGGCACGCTCGCGATGACCGTCCAGCCGTTGAGGCGGGAGCGGGCCTCGACCACCGTGACCGGGTGCAGGTCCCGGTCCTTGCCTTCCCACACGCCGGGCGTCTCGGTCGGGCGTTGGCGCAGGGTCGCGAGGCGGGGATGGCCGACCACTCCGGCCATCTGCGGCAGGCGCGCCAGCACGATGCCGTCGCGATCGGACACGCCGCTGGTCCAACCCTCGACCCGCTCGCGCTCCAGCAGGCCGTCGAGCCGCTGGATCGGCACGGAGAAGCTGAGGATGTAGGCGACGGCGTCGTCGTTCCGCACCGGCACCGCCACGGCGTAGGTCGCCTTGGCGGGATTGGCGGCCGGCAGGTAGCCGGAGACGAGGGAGCTGCGCTGGCCGCCGTTCAGCACCTCGCGGTCGAAGGGCAGGCTGGTGACCGGCAGGGGCGCGCCCGGCGCCAGGGCCGTGTTCACGAGTTGCTGCCCGTCGGGCCGCCGCAGCATGATCTCGAGGCCGACCGCGTCGCGCACGGCCCGCGCCTGCAGGTCGAAGCCGGGCAGCTCGCCTTCCTTCAGGCGCGGCGAGGTGGCGAGTGTCTGCAGCACGGAGATGAGGCCGGCGGTGTCGCGGTCGATCGAGAGGGCGATGCCGCGCACGTTCTCGCGGGCATCCTGCTCGAAGCGGGAGCGCTCGGTCGCCGCGTAGCGGGCGAGCAGGATCGCCGTGAAGACCAGCCCGGGGCCGATCAACGCGATCACCAGCATCACGAGGTAGACCTGCGTGGAGAACCCGCGCTGGCCGAACCGGGAGAAGAGGCGACGAATCAAGGCGGGACGGGGCTCGCGCGCTCGGTCGGTCGGAACCGGCTCCGCCCCATCATGGCGCATGGCAAGCGTCATCGCAAAGCCGGGATGGCGTGCGATACAACTAATACGTGTATCGCCACGCTCATGGCCGATCCACATGGCCGAGATCGCGGCCCGGATCGAGCCGGTCCCGGACCCGCTGCTTCAGCGTCTTCACGTCGGGGAAGCCGCCGTCGCGGGTGCGGTCCCAGAGCGTCTCCTCGCCGAAGGTGATCACGAAGATCCCGCCGGTGCCCGGCCGCAGGGCGACCTCGCCGAGATCGTCGCGGAAAGTCGAGAGCAGCTCCTGCGCCATCCAGGCCGAGCGCAGAAGCCACTGGCACTGCGTGCAATAGGTGATGGCGATCCGCGGCTTCGGGGCCTGTGCGGGGGGCGTTCCGTCCATGTCCGGGAAAGCGCCCGGATACCCCGTCATTGTCAATGGCATGGGGGCTCAATCGATGGTGAGGCCGTCCCAGGACGCGCCGCCTTTCATCGGGTCCGTCCCGCCCAGCCCTTTCCCTGGCGCGATGTCGCACCTATCTCCGCCGGCAGGCGGCGCTCCCGTCAAGCTCGCTCCGGCCGTGCCGGGGCGGGCGGCTTCGTCCACGAGGATATCCCGATGCGTTCGACTGCGGATTCCGGCCTCTCCTCTCGGGTGCCGGTGATCGGCCGCCTGCTCAGCGCCCTCATCGTGGCGCTCTTCGCCGGCTGCCTCTCGGGCTGCGGCGCCGTCAACCGCGTGCCGACCCTGGAGGAGCAGGCGAAATCCGCCTGGAGCGAGGTGCAGAACCAGTACCAGCGCCGGGCCGACCTGATCCCGAACCTCGTCGAGACGGTGAAGGGCTACGCCAAGCAGGAGCAGGAGACCCTGACCAAGGTGACCGAGGCCCGCGCCAAAGCCACCAGCGTGCAGGTCGATGCCTCGACCGTGACCGATCCGGCGAAGTTCAAGCAGTTCCAGGACGCGCAGAACCAGCTCTCCGGCGCCCTCGGGCGGCTGCTCGCCAGCGTCGAGGCCTATCCGGACCTGAAGTCGAACCAGAACTTCCTCGCCTTGCAATCGCAGCTCGAGGGCACCGAGAACCGCATCGCCGTGGCGCGGCGCGACTACATCCAGGCCGTCCAGGCCTACAACACCGAGATCCGGACCATTCCCGGCCGCTGGATCGCAGGCTGGTTCTACCCCGAGGCGAAGCCGATGGAGACCTTCTCGGCCACGCCCAATGCCGACCGGCCGCCGAACGTGAAGTTCTAGCTGCGACGCCGTGGACAACACGCGCCAGCCGAGGATCGGGGCGAGGGAGATCGGGCGGCTCCTGATCGCGCCGCTCGTGCTGGTGCTGCTCGTCGTCGCCTCGAGCCTTGCCTCCGCCGCGGAGCCGGACTGGCCGAAGCTGACCGGCCGCGTCGTCGACGACGCTCATCTCCTCGCTCCGGAGGCGCGCGCCCGCATCGAGGGCAAGCTCAAGGCGCACGAGGACAAGACGACGGACCAGCTCGTCGTCGCCACCGTGCCGAGCCTGCAGGGCCTCACGGTCGAGGATTACGCCAACCGCCTGTTCCGGGCCTGGGGCCTCGGGCAGAAGAAGACGAACAACGGCGCCCTGCTCCTCGTCGCCCCCTCCGAGCGCAAGGTGCGGATCGAGGTCGGTTACGGGCTCGAAGGTGCGCTCACCGACGCGCTGACCAAGGTCATCATCACCACGGCGATCACGCCGCGCTTCAAGCAGAACGACTTCGCCGGCGGGATCGAGGCCGGGGTCGACGCCATGCTCTCGATCCTCACCGGCGACGCCGAGGAATGGCAGCGCCGGGCCCAGGTGCGCGAGGACGCGGTCGATCCCGCCCTCGTGGTGGTCTGGATCGTGGTGATCCTCGTCCTCGTCTTCCTGGTCTGGCGCATGAGCGCCCGCTCCGGGCGTCTCGGGCGCGGCGGCGGCTTCATCGTGGTGCCGGGTCCCTCCGGCGGTTGGGGCGGCGGCTTCTCCGATGGCGGCGGCTTCTCCGGGGGCGGTTTCTCCGGCGGCGGCGGATCCTCGGGCGGGGGAGGGGCCTCCGGTGACTGGTAGAAGGGTCTCGCCCCTGTCGGCGGCGGAATGCGCCCGCGTCACGGCGGCGATCGGCCGGGCGGAGCGCGGCACCAGCGGCGAGATCGTGGTGCTGGTCTCCGCCCGGGCCGGGCTCTACCGCTCCGCCGGGCTCGCCCTGGCGCTCCTCGTCGCCCTCGCGGTGCCCTGGCCGCTGATCCTGGCGACGGATCTGAGCGCGGCGGAGATTGCCCTGGCGCAGGCCGGGTTCGTCCTCGCGGTGCTGGCGCTCTCCTCCGCCGAGCGCCTGCGCCCGTTCCTCGTCCCGCGCCGCATCCGGAGGGCGCGGGCGCACGAGGCGGCCCGGCGGGAATTCCATGCCCACGGCCTGACGCGGACGCGGGCGCGCACCGGCGTGCTGATCTACGTCTCCTTGGCCGAGCGCTACGCCGAGATCGTGGCGGATGCGGGCGTGCGCGCCCGGGTGCCGGAGGAAACCTGGCGGGGCGCGGTCGCGGCCCTGCTCGCCCAGGCGGCTCGGGGCGACCTCGCCGCCGGGTTGGTCGCGGCGGTGGAGCGGGTCGGCGCGGTGCTCGCCGCGGAGCTGCCCGGCGACACGGCCGGCGACGAGATCCCGAACCGCGTCATCCTGCTCGATTGAGTTTCGCGCGTCTCTTCCGGAGACGGCGTTCCCCGCCGATGTCACGGGGATGACTCACGGATCGCTCCGTGTGTAATCGCGGCAACTGGCCTTCGGCGGGAATTTGCGTCAAACCAGCCGCGAAGGCCGTCTGAGTCAAAAATGCGGCCGAGCACGGAGAGAAGCGTCAATGGGCGCGGTACAGAAACACGGCCCCTGGGCCCTTGTCGGCGCCCTGGGCGCCGCGGCTCTCGCGATCGTCGCCACGCAGCGTGGTGAAAGCATCAACGCCCTCTGGGTCGTCGTCGCTGCGGTCTGCGTCTACTTGATCGCCTATCGCTATTACTCGCTCTTCATCGCCGACAAGGTCATGCGCCTCGATCCGAAGCGCCAGACCCCGGCCCACCGTCACAACGACGGGCTCGATTTCGTCCCCACCAACAGGACCGTCCTGTTCGGCCACCACTTCGCCGCCATCGCCGGCGCCGGTCCGCTGGTCGGCCCGGTGCTCGCCGCGCAGATGGGCTACCTGCCGGGCATGCTCTGGATCCTGGCCGGCGTCGTGCTCGCCGGCGCCGTGCAGGACTTCATGGTCCTGTTCATCTCGATGCGGCGCGACGGGCGCTCGCTGGGCGAGTTGATCCGGGCCGAGCTCGGTGTGATCCCCGGCGTGATCGCGTTGTTCGGCACCTTCATGATCATGATCATCCTGCTCGCCGTGCTGGCGATGGTGGTGGTCAAGGCGTTGGCCGAGAGCCCCTGGGGCAGCTTCACCGTCGCGGCGACGATCCCGATCGCGATCCTGATGGGCCTCTATGCGCGCTACATCCGCCCCGGCAAGGTCGGCGAGGTCTCGGTCATCGGCTTCATCCTGCTCATGGCCGCCATCGTCTATGGCGGCCGGATCGCGGCTGATCCCTTCTGGGGCCCGGCCTTCACCTTCACCGGCACGCAGCTCACCTGGATGCTGATCGGCTACGGCTTCGTCGCCGCGATCCTGCCCGTCTGGCTGCTCCTCGCGCCGCGCGACTACCTCTCCACCTTCCTCAAGATCGGCACCATCGTCGGCCTTGCCATCGGTATCGTCTTCGTCGCTCCGCAGATGCAGATGCCGGCGGTCACGAAGTTCGTGGACGGCACGGGCCCGGTCTGGGCGGGCGGCCTGTTCCCGTTCCTGTTCATCACCATCGCCTGCGGCGCCGTCTCGGGCTTCCACTCCCTGATCGCTTCGGGCACCACCCCGAAGCTCGTCGACAATGAGATCGACACGCGCTTCATCGGCTATGGCGGCATGCTCATGGAGAGCTTCGTCGCCATCATGGCGCTGGTGGCCGCGAGCGTGATCGATCCGGGCGTCTACTTCACCATGAACTCGCCGGGCGCCCTGGTCGGTACCACGCCGGAGACCGCGGCCGCGGCCGTGACCAAGCTCGGCTTCCCGATCGCGCCCGAGATCCTCGCCCAGACCGCACAGGATGTCGGCGAGCACTCGATCATCTCCCGCGCAGGCGGCGCCCCGACGCTCGCCGTCGGCATGGCGCACATCATCTCCTCGGCCATCGGCGGCAAGGCGATGATGGCCTTCTGGTACCACTTCGCGATCCTGTTCGAGGCGCTCTTCATCCTCACCGCGGTGGATGCGGGCACGCGGGCGGGCCGCTTCATGCTGCAGGACCTGCTCGGCCTCGTCTCGCCGGCCTTCAAGAACACCTCGTCCTGGGTGCCGAGCGTGTTCGCGACCGCGCTCTGCGTCGGCGCCTGGGGCTACTTCCTCTACCAGGGCGTCACCGACCCGCTCGGCGGCATCTACACCCTGTGGCCGCTCTTCGGCATCTCGAACCAGATGCTCGCGGCCGTGGCGCTGACGCTCGCCACCGTGGTGATCTTCAAGATGAAGCGCGAGCGCTACGCCTTCGTCACGATCATCCCCACCGTGTGGCTGTGCGTCTGCACGCTGACGGCGGGCTGGCAGAAGATCTTCTCGCCCGACGCGAAGATCGGCTTCCTCGCCCATGCAGACCGCTTCTCGACCGCGATCGCGGAGGGCAAGGTCCTGGGCCCGGCCAAGAACATGGCCGACATGCACAAGATCGTCTTCAACGATCGCGTCGACGCGGTGCTCGCCGTGATGTTCGTGGGGCTCGTGGTGGCGATCGCGGCCTTCGGCATCATGGCCTGCGTCAAGGCTTACCGCGCCGATCGCTGGACGGCCCTCGAGGCCGATCCCAAGCTGGCGCCTGCGGAGTAGGACAAGCCATGGCCACGGCCGCATCCTCGCAGGACTTTCGCGCACGCTTCAAGGCGTTCAGCAAATGCGTCTGCGACGGTGCGCGCCTGATGGTGGGACAGGGCGACTATGGGGCTTATGTCGCCCACATCGCCAAGACCCACCCCGACCAGACGCCGATGACCGAGCGCGAGTTCTTCCGGAACCGGGAGAATGCGCGCTTCGGCGTCGGCAATACCGGCGGCTTCCGTTGCTGCTAGAGCGCATTCCGACGAATCGGATCCGGTTCGTTGAAGGAAGGCCCGGTTGTCGCCAGGACCGAGAGCCGACGATCCGAGGCAATCCGAGCGGATCCGGCCCGAGGCGGCGCGCCGCCTGATGTTTCCGAGGCCGCTGCGCGAGGGACCATCGGTTCGGTGAAGAGGGACAGTGGAGCCCAGGATGTTCCGGGCTATGGCTCTGGCCGGGCGTGATGTCGGTCAGGTGTTGCTGGGGAAGGGCGAACGGATTTGCCTCTTCCTGAAGTCGAACCCTCCTGTTGAAAGCAAGCGCACCGGGCGCGTCAGGTGTTCGCGCTGCCTGCCAAGCGTGACGGCATCACGGAAACCTCTGCCGATGCCTTCAGGAATCATGGTTCCCTTTCGCAGAATAAGTTCCCTTTAACGCGCAATCGCCATGGTGCCGGGTCGACGGGGCAGAACCCAGACCGGATGATGACGAACGGGAGATTGCACGGGGCCGAGGTGCGTGGCACGCGCCAGATGGCGGGCTTCCTCCGCGGTCTCGACCGCCGGCTGATCGCGGGCTGTGCCTTGGGGCTGATCGCCGTGGCCCTGCTCGGCGCCTGTGCCGCCCTCCTCCTTCGGGAAAGCGAGGCCGAGCGCGACCAGACGGCCTGGATCGATGCCGGCCTGCACTCCGCGGACACCGTCGGCCTCACCTTCGATCGGTTGCGGGCGGCCTATGCCCGGCCATCGACAGAGGATGCCCCGGCCGGTGCCGCGCCGCGCGAGGTTGATGATCTGCGCCTGCTCCTGAAGGCGCATCTCGCCGCCGTCCTGCTCGGCTCCCGCTCGGTTTCCGCGAGCCAAGCGGCGATGGACGCCCGCGACACGCTCGAGGATTGGCACGCGGAGGTCGTGGCGCAGCGCGCGAAGGCTTTTCCCGATGCGGCCGGGCGCGCCGCGGTCGACCGCGCCGCCCGGGTGGCGGGCATCCAGATCGAGCGGATGAAGGCTGCCCTCGCTGCGGACAAGGCCCTGCAGATCCAGGCGGCCGGTCGCGCCGCGCGCCTGCGCGGGGACATCCTCTCCGCCGCGACCCTGTTCGCCACGGCCATGGTGGCCGGCATGGCGTTGATGCTGTGCGCGCGGCGGTCGCGCCGGCGGGGGGAGGGGCCGATCGCCCCGCTTCCCGTGCCGGCCGTGGCCGAACCCGCCGACAGCGAGGCCTCGGCCGACAGGGATCCCCTGGTCGAGGACGCCCAGCCGGACGCCGAAGAGGCGGGTTCGGCCGTGGTCGTCTCGGACGGCGCGGCCCTTCCGCCGGAGAGGGAGGAGGGGGCGGCGATCGCGGATCATGCGCGCCTCGCCACTGCCGAGACCGAGAACCGCCGGCTTACCGATGCCCTCGAGACCATGTCGCAGGGCCTGTGCCTCTACGACGAGAGCGGCCGGCTCGCCGTGGTGAACGCCCGCTACAGCGAGATCTACCGGCTGCCGCCGGGCGCGGTCCGGGTCGGCATGTCGTGCGCCGAGGTGATGGCGGCGAGCCTGGCGGCGGGCAACCACCCGGCCCAGGAACTGTCGGACCTCCTCCAGACGATGGAGACCCTCGTCGTCGCGGACGATGCCTCGCATTTCCAGGAGCTTGGCGACGGCCGCGTCGTCGCGATCCGCGCCCGTCCGACCCGGGGCGGCGGCTTCGTCGCCACCTACGAGGACGTGTCCGAGCGCTGGGAGGCCGAGACGCGCATCGCCCACATGGCGCGCCACGACGCCCTCACTGAATTGCCGAACCGCGTCCTCCTGCGCGAGCGCATCGAAGCCGCCCTGACGCAGGTCGGTTGCGAGGCAGGGTTCGCGGTGCATTGCCTCGATCTCGATCACTTCAAGCAGATCAACGACACCCTCGGCCACAATGTCGGCGACGAGTTGCTCTGCGCGGTCGCGCACCGGCTGCGGGCCTGCATCCGAGACATCGACACCGTGGCCCGGCTTGGCGGCGACGAATTCGCCATCGTCCAGCTCGGGATCGAGACGCCGGAGGACGCCGTGGTGCAGGCCTGCCGGATGGTCGAGGTGCTGCGGGAGCCCTACGCGCTGACCGAGCACACCGTGACGGTCGGCGTGAGCATCGGCATTGCCATCGCCCCCGAGGACGGCAAGACGGCGAGCCGGCTTCTAAAATACGCCGACGTGGCCCTCTACCGGGCCAAGGCCGAGGGCCGCGGCCGCCACCGCCTGTTCGAGCCGGAGATGGGCGAGCGGCTCCAGGCCCGGCGGCTCCTGGAGATCGACCTGCGCGAGGCGCTCGCGCGCGACGCCTTCGAGCTCCATTACCAGCCGATCTACAGCTTGGCCGACGACCGGATCTGCGGCTTCGAGGCCCTCCTGCGCTGGAACCATCCCGAGCGCGGCCGCGTCTCCCCGGCCGAGTTCGTGCCGCTCGCCGAGGAGATCGGCTTGATCGTCCCGCTCGGCGAGTGGGTGATCCGTCAGGCCTGTGCCGAGGCCCGGCGCTGGCCGGAGGGCCTTAAGGTCGCGGTGAACGTCTCCCCGGCCCAGTTCGTCTCCGCGCGCCTGATCGAGATCGTGCGCGACGCCCTGTCCGAGAGCGGCCTCTCCGCCGGCCGGCTCGAGCTGGAGATCACCGAGACGGTGCTCCTCCAGAACGGGGGCGCCACCGTCGCCATGCTGCACGCCCTGAAGACGCTGGGCGCGCGCATCTCCATGGACGATTTCGGCACCGGCTATTCGTCCCTGAGCTACCTGCGCAGCTTCCCCTTCGACAAGATCAAGATCGACCAGGCCTTCACGCGGGACCTCGCCGTGGAGAACGGCTCCGATTTCATCGTGCGTGCCGTGATCAGCCTCGGTGCGAGCCTCGGCATGACCACCACCGCGGAGGGTGTCGAGACGCCGGAGCAGCTCGCGCGGCTGCGTGAGGAGGGATGCGACGAGGTGCAGGGCTATCTGTTCAGCCGGCCGGTGCCGGCGGCGGAACTGCCCGCGCTCATCGCCCGCTGGAACGGCGCCCAGCGCGCCGTGGCCTGAGCCGCCGCTCCGCGCCTCAATCCGGGAATTCGAGTTGGGCGCCGGCCTTCAGAAAGGCCATCGGATCGACTGGCTCGCCGTCGATTCGGGTCTCGTAATGCAGGTGGCTGCCCGTCGAGCGGCCGGTCGAGCCGGCATAGCCGAGCACCGTGCCGGCGGCGATCCGCTGGCCCGGCGACACGGCATAGCCGGAGAGATGGGCATAGCGGGTGAGCACGCCCTGCCCGTGATCGACCTCGACCATGTTGCCGTAGCCGCCCGCGTATTCCGCGGCGGTGACGCGGCCCGGCGCGGTCGCGCGCACCGGCTCGCCGGCCTCGGCGCGCAGGTCGATTCCTGTATGCAGGGCATAGCCGCGGGTGAAGGGATCGAGGCGGGAGCCGAAGCTGCTCGTCAGGGCCGGATCCCCCGGCAGGGGCTTGCGCAGAGGCAGGTCGAGGGCGAGGCGCCGCATCCGCACCTCCTCGTCCACCTGCCGCCGGGCCTCGGCGAGCGCGACAGAGAAGGCGTCCGAGGGCAGCGGCACCAGGGGGCCGCCCATGGCCTCGGTGGGGCGGCGGTAGCGTGCGAGGTCGAGCCCCGTCCCGGCAATCAGGTCGCGGAAGCGCCCGGCGCTGCGGGCCGAGCGCGCGGTGACCGTGGCCAGGAACCGGAACTGCGCCGCGGACAGGCCGTCGAGGCGCCGCTCCACGTTCGCCAGTACCGGGCCGGGGTCATGCCCGATCCTGTCCGCCCGGTCGTCACGCCCGCGCAGCACCTGGGCCTCGGGCGCTCCCGGGGCGGGCGCCGCGGTGGCATGCGAGAGGGGGATATCCGGCTCCGGCGCGGTCTCGGCTCCCTCCGGCAGCGCGCTGCCCAGGCCGGACAGGGTCGCCTGCCGCCGTTCGAGCAGCCTCTGGCGCTCGGCGATGGCCGTCAGCCGGCTCGCGAGGTCGGCCTCGCTGCGCCGGGCGTCGTTGGACCGTCGATCGAGCTCGTGGCGGAGCGTGTCGATTCGCGCTTCGTAGGCGGTGCGCAGGGCGGTCTGCTGCGCCATGAAGCGCGCCAGCACCTCGTCGTGGAACACGAGATAGTAGCTCGCGGCGCCGGCCCAGAGCGTGCTGGCCGCGAGTGCGACGCGCAACGGCCAGACGGAGCGCCGGCCCGCCGTCGCCCCGCGTGGCCCCTGGTGTCTGGAAGGCACGGACGGCATGGCACCTGCAGGCCGATTTCTCTCGGTCGATGCATGCGCCGACATGGTTAAGGAAGGGCTTCCGATGCCCCCGGCCGCTCGTCCCGAAGCAGAAATCTGTCAAGGGCCGATTGTGGCAGTGTTGCTTTTCGGCGGCCCGATCCGGCGGTGAGGCCCGTGGTGAACGATTGTTAAGCTTGGCCTCTTCCAGCCGGATTCCCCCCCGCGATACACTGGGTCGAATCATCTAGACGGTGATCCGTGCGCCGGTCGCCGCCGGACGCGGAGGGGGCGGCGTCGCGCCGTGCGGGCAGCGTGTCTGCGCCTCACCGGCGGCGATCGGAGGCGGGGCGGATCATGAGGCTCGAACGGACGGTGCGCGCAGGGATGCGTGCCGGCGGTCTGGCCGTCGTTCAGGCCTGCGGCATGATGCCGGCGGCCGCGCAGCCCGTGGTCCTGCCCGAGCTGCGGCACGGCCTGGTCGGCATTCCGACGCACATCTTCACTGCCTTCGCCGTCGTCAGCGGCATCACTCTCTTCGCGACCATCCTGTCGATCCTGTATCTGCGCGAGCGCAGCCGCTGGGGCAGCCGCGAACGGCACCTGCTCTCCGAGCTGGCGGCCCTGCGCGGCGCCCAGGACCGGGCCGAGACCCTCCTCAACGCCGAGCGGCAGGTCATCGTCACCTGGGCCGGCCGCGGCGAGCCCGCCCTGGAAGGGGATGCGAGTTTCGCGCTCGAAGGCCGGGTTGCCGGGAGCGGGCGCGCCCTCCTCGCCTTCGCGACCTGGCTCGCCCCGCAGGATGCTGCCACCCTGGAGGCGGCGACGGAGGCGCTGCGCCAGCGCGGCACCGCCTTTCGCCTGACCCTGCGCGGCCTGTCCGGCCGCTTCGTCGAGGCCCAAGGCCAGGCGGTGAGCGGCCGGGCGATGCTGCGCCTGCGCGAGACCACGGAGGAGCGGCGGGAGCTGGTGGAGCTGCGCGCCATCCTCGACGAGGCGCGCCGCAGCCTCTCCGCCCTCGCTACCCTGCTCGATGCCATCCCGCAGCCGATCTGGCATCGCGGGCCGGAAGGCAGCCTCGCCTTCGTCAACGCGGCCTATGTCGCGGCCGTGGAAGGCGGGACCCGCGAGGCCGTGATCGCGGAGGGCACGGAACTCTTCGACCGGAGCGCCCGGGACCAGATCGCCCGCCATGCCGGCCAGCCGGGGCCGGCCCGGCCGATGCGCCTGTCGGCGGTGGTGGCCGGCGGCCGCCGCATCCTCGATGTCAGCGAGACCGCGACGGAGGCCGGCCATGTCGGCATCGCCGTCGACGTGTCGGAACTGGAGAGCGTGCGCGCCGACCTCCAGCGCCAGATGGACGCCAATGTCCGCACCCTCGATCAGATCCCGACCGCGGTGGCGATCTTCGATGCCCGCGAGCAGCTGGTCTTCCACAACGCGGCCTATCAGAAGCTCTGGGACCTCGATCCCGCCTTCCTCGACAGCGGCCCCCGGGACGGCGAGATCCTGGAGAGCCTGCGCGCCGCGCGGAAGCTGCCGGAGCAGGCCGATTTCCGCTCCTGGAAGGCGGATGTCCTCGCCGCCTACCGCGCGGCGGAGGCGACCGAGACCTGGTGGTATCTGCCCGACGGCCGCACCCTGCGCGTGGTGGCCGATCCCAATCCGCAGGGCGGCCTGACCTACCTGTTCGAGGATGTCTCCGAGAGCATGAAGCTCGCCTCCCGCTACGACGCCCTGATGAAGGGTCAGGCGGAGACCCTCGACGCCCTGCGCGAGCCGGTGGCGGTGTTCGGCGCGGACGGGCGGCTGACGCTGGCCAATCGCGCCTTCGCCGCGATCTGGAAGGTCGACGAGAAGATGCTCACCGGCCGCCCGCGCATCGACGCGGTGATCGAGGCCTGCCGCATCCTCTCCCCCGACGAGGGGCCCTGGGCCGATATCCGCCAGGCGATCACCGGCCTGAGCGAGACCCGCGACGGGCTGGCCTGCCGCCTGCGGGTGGTCGACGGCACGGTGCTCGACTGCACCGCCCAGCCCCTGCCCGAGGGCGCGACGCTGCTCACCTTTATCGACGTGACCGCGAGCGTGAACGTGGAGCGGGCGCTCACCGAGAAGAACGACGCCCTGGAGCGCGCCGCGCAGCTGCGCGACACCTTCGTCCACCACGTCTCCTACGAACTGCGCTCGCCCCTCACCAACATCATCGGCTTCACCCAGCTCCTCGGCGACGAGACGGTCGGTGCCCTCAACGAGCGCCAGCGCGAGTATTCCGAGCACATCATGCGCTCCTCGGCGGCGCTGCTCGTCATCATCAACGACATCCTCGACCTCGCCTCGATCGATGCCGGCTCCCTGGAACTGCAGCGCGAGACCGTGGACGTGCAGGCCACCGTCGAGGCTGCCCGGCGCGGCATCGAGGACCGGCTCGCGGAGTCCCAGGTTGCCCTCGATCTCGACGTGCCGGCCGACATCGGCAGCTTCAGCGCCGACGGCAAGCGCGTGCGCCAGATCCTGTTCAACCTGCTTTCCAATGCTGTGGGCTTCTCCGAGCCCGGTCAGCGCATCCGCGTCGAGGCGCGGCGCCGTGCGAGCGAGATCTGCCTGCGGGTGACCGACACGGGGCGCGGCATCCATCCCGAGGTCATCGAGCGCGTGTTCGAGCGCTTCGAGAGCCACACCCTCGGCACCCGTCACCGCGGCGTCGGCCTCGGCCTGTCGATCGTGCGCTCCTTCGTCGAGCTGCACGGGGGGCGGGTCGAGATCCGCTCGCGGCCGGGGGAGGGGACGCAGGTCTCCTGCTACTTCCCGGCGGAGGCGCCCGACGAAAACCGTGCTGCCGCCGAATAGTCGCTCACCGCCTCCGCGGTTTTGCGATAAGGATCCCAGTCAAGGACGAGAGCCCGCGCGGTGATGCCGGTGCGGGCGGGGGCGGTTTCGGAGAAGGCGATTGTCGACCAACGGGGACGAGGCGGCCCGGGCGCCGGCCTGGGAGATCGTGCTGCCGGAGGAGGGCGCCACCGAGGATCTCGGCCGCTTCCTGGCCGGCATGCTCCTGCCCGGCGATCTCGTGATGCTCGGCGGCGGCCTCGGGGCCGGCAAGACGACCATGGCCCGGGCGATGATCCGCGCGCTCACCGGCGATGACGCCCTCGACGTGCCGAGCCCGACCTTCACCCTGCTCCAGCCCTATGAGGGGGTCGGCGGCCGCAGCGTGATCCATGCCGATCTCTACCGCCTGCGCGGTTCCGACGAATTGGTCGAACTCGGCTTCGACGAGTTGACCGACGCGGCGATCACCCTGGTCGAGTGGCCGGACCGCCTCGGCCCGCGCGACAACCCGATCCTGTCCGTCGAATTGTCCCTGCGCCCGGAATTCGGCGAGGGCTCGCGCTTCGTGCGCATCGAGACCCGCAACGGCATGGAGGAGCGGCTCGTTCGCGCCCGCGCGATCCGGCGCCTGCTGGCGCAATGCGGCTGGGACGATGCCGATCGGGTGCTGATGCAGGGGGATGCCTCCTCCCGCGCCTATGAGCGCCTCGTCCGCCCGGAGACCGGCGAGACCGCCGTGCTGATGATCGCCCCACCCCGCCCCGACGGGCCGCCGGTGCGCGACGGCAAGCCCTACAGCGCCATCGTCAAGCTCGCCGAGAGCATCGACGCCTTCGTCGCCATGGATCGGGGCCTGCGGGCGCTCGGCTTCTCGGCGCCCAAGATCATCGCCGAGGACCGGCCGCGCGGTCTCCTCGTGCTGGAGGACCTGGGCAGCGAGCCCGTGGTCGAGAACGGCGCGCCGCGGCCGGAGCGCTACTCGGAGGCGGTGCGCCTGCTCGCCAAGCTCCATGCCACGCCGCTGCCCCTCAAGCTGCCGGTGGCCGAGGGCGTCGAGCACGCGCTGCCGCGCTACGATCTCGAAGCCCTGCTGTTCGAGACGGAGCTGATGCCCGAGTGGTACACGGCCCATCGCGGCCTGACCCTCGGCCCGGAGGCCAAGACCGAGTTCCTCGCCCTCTGGGCCGAGGCCCTGGGCGACCTCGTGAACGAGCCGGCGACCTGGACCCTGCGCGACTACCACTCACCGAACCTGATCTGGCTGGCGGAGCGGGCAGGGCTGGAGCGGGTTGGCCTGATCGACTTCCAGGACGCCGTGCTCGGCCACCCGGCCTACGATCTCGCCTCGCTCCTGCAGGATGCCCGGGTCGATGCCAGCGCGGAGTTCGAGCTGCGGCTGCTCGGCCTCTACATCCGTGAGCGCCGGGCCCGGGACGCGCAGTTCGACTTGGAAAAGTTCGCCCGCGCCTACGCCGTGCTGGCCGCGCAGCGGGCCACCAAGATCCTCGGCATCTTCGCCCGCCTGAACAAGCGCGACGGCAAGCCGGGCTATCTCGCCCATCTGCCGCGGATCGAGGGCTATCTCGCGCGCAACCTCAACCACGCCGCCCTGCAGGGCCTGCGGCGCTGGCACGAGACGCATCTGCCGGGCCTCGCCCCGGGCGGGCCGGCCGACCCGCCCGTCTGATGCGCCGACCGCGGGCTTGACGCGGCGGCGGCCTTGCCCACCATGCCGCCGCACCGGAGGGTGCCCCGTCGATTGGACCGGCCGCAGAGCCGCTCTCGCAAGGATGCCCGACCGGCATGAGCCAGCCCGCCATCACCCGCGCCTTCATCCTCGCCGCCGGCCTCGGCAAGCGCATGCGGCCGATCACGGCGACGCTGCCCAAGCCTCTGGTCGAGGTCGCCGGCAAGGCGCTGATCGACCACGCCCTCGACCGGGCCGCCGAGGGTGGCATCGCGGAGGCGGTGGTCAACGTGCACTGGCTGGCCGACCTGATCGAGGGCCATCTCGCCCGCCGGGATGGGCCGCCCCGCCTCGTCGTCTCCGACGAACGCGCCGCCCTGCTGGAGACTGGCGGCGGGGTGAAGAAGGCCCTGGCGCGCTTCGGCGATCAGCCCTTCGTGGTGTTCAACTCGGATTCCTTCTGGCTCGAGGGGCCGAAGCCCAACCTCGCCCGGCTGATCGACAGCTGGGACGGCGAGGCCATGGACATTCTGCTCCTGGTCGCGCCGACCGCGACGAGCCTCGGCTACGAGGGGGCGGGCGATTTCCTGATGGAGGCCGACGGGCGCCTGCAGCGCAGGCCCGAGAGCGGCGTCGCGCCCTTCATCTATGCGGGCGTGGCGATCCTCACCCCAGCCCTGTTCGCGGACACGCCGGAGGGCAGCTTCTCCCTGAACTTGCTGTTCGACCGGGCGATCGAGCGCGGCCGCCTCTATGGCCTGCGCCTCGACGGCCAGTGGCTGCATGTCGGCACGGCCGAGGCCATCGCTGCCGCCGAGCAGCGCGTCCGCGAGAGCGCGCAGGTTCCCTGATAAGCTACCGCTTGGTCAGGCCGCCGAGCACGTTGCGCAGGATCGCGTTGCCCACCTCGGTGCCGACCTTGCGGGCCATGGAGCGGGCGGCGTTGGCGATGACCTGCTCGGCGAGGCTCGGCGGCGGGCGGCGTCCCCGCCCGGCGGCCTTGCCTTTGGCCGGCGCCTCGGCCGCGCCGCCGCCGCCGAGGATGCCCCCGAGCCAGCCGCCGAGCATGCCGGAAAGGCCGCCCTCGGTCTGGCCCGCCGCCTCGGCGGGGGCGCTGTCGAGATCCTTGCGCTTGGCGAGCATCTCGTAGGCGCTCTCGCTGTCGACCGCCTCGTCGTATTTCCCGCGCAGGGGGCTCGCCTGGATGATCGCCGCCCGTTCCGCTGGGGTCAGGGGGCCGACGCGCCCCTGCGGCGGGGCGATCAGCGCCCGTTCCACCATCGAGGGCGTGCCCTTGGCTTCGAGGAAGCTCACCAGCGCCTCGCCGACGCCGAGCTCGGTGATGGCCTTGGCCACGTCGAAGCCAGGGTTCTGGCGGAAGGTCTCGGCGGCGGCGCGCACGGCCCGCTGGTCGCGCGGGGTGAAGGCGCGGAGGGCATGCTGCACCCGGTTGCCGAGCTGGCCGAGCACGGTCTCCGGCACGTCGAGGGGGTTCTGCGTCACGAAATAGACGCCGACGCCCTTGGAGCGGATCAGCCGCACCACCTGCTCCACCGCGTCGAGCAGCGCCTTGGGTGCGTCGTTGAACAGCAGATGCGCCTCGTCGAAGAAGAAGACCAGCTTCGGCTTGTCGAGGTCGCCGACCTCGGGGAGCTGCTCGAACAGCTCCGAGAGCATCCACAGCAGGAACGAGGCGTAGAGGCGCGGCCGCTGCATCAGCTTGTCGGCGGCCAGGATGTTGACGAAGCCGCGGCCCTCGCGATCCGTGCGCATGAAGTCCGACAGGTTGAGGGCCGGCTCGCCCAGGAATTTGTCCGCGCCCTGGTTCTCCAGCACGAGCAGCGCCCGCTGGATCGCGCCGATCGAGGCGTTCGAGACGTTGCCGTAAGTGGCCGAGAGCTCCTTGGCGTTCTCGGACAGGAAGGTGAGAAGCGCCCGCAGGTCCTTCAGGTCGAGGACGGGCCACTGATTCTCGTCTGCCACCCGGAAGGCGATGTTGAGCACGCCCTCCTGGGTGTCGTTGAGCTCGAGGAGCCGCGCGAGCAGGAGCGGCCCCATCTCGGTCACCGTGCAGCGGATCGGGTGGCCCTGCTCGCCGAACAGATCCCAGAACACGGTCGGGAAACGGTCGGGCTCGTAGGGGATGCCGAGTTCCTCGGCGCGCTTCACGAAGGGCGGCTTGGCCTCGCCTGCGGCGGCGAGCCCGGAGAGATCGCCCTTGATGTCGGCGGCGAAGACCGGGACGCCGGCATTGGAAAAACCCTCGGCCAGCACCTGCAGGGTCACGGTCTTGCCGGTGCCGGTGGCGCCCGCCACCAGGCCGTGCCGGTTGGCGAGCCGCAGGGTCAGCACCTCGGGCTTGGGCGGCTTGCCCGTGCTGCGGCCCACCAGGATGGTGCCCTCGCTCGCCATACCCGTCATGCCGCCCTCGCGCCGTGAGCCGTCCCTGGGGATCTTATGGCCGGGCCGGCCCGCCGGATCCAGCGCCGGCCGCTCGCGCTCCCTTGATTTCCCCGGCCCCACGTCGGACAGACGGAGGCGTCAAACAGAGGAAGCGTTTCATGGACGAGCTGATTGCCCGTGTCACCGGCCGGACGGGGATCGATGCGGCCACCGCGCAGACCGCCATCGGCCATATCCTGGCCTTCCTGCAGAAGGAGGGGCCGGCGACGGAGGTGAACCAGCTGATTTCGGCGCTGCCCGGCTCCGAGGCCGCCATCGCCCAGGCCAACGGCGCGGAGAATGGCGGCGGCCTGATGGGCATGCTCGGGGGCATGATGGGGGGCGGCGTGATGGCCCTCGGCCAGAAGCTGATCTCGGCCGGCGTGCCGATGAACCAGATGCAGCCCCTCGGCCAGGAGCTGTTCGCCTATGGCCGCGAGAAGGCCGGCGAGGACGTGATGGGCCCGATCGTCGGCTCGATCCCCGGCCTCAGCCAGTTCGTCTGAGGTAGCTGCCTCTCTCCCGGAGCCGCAGGCCGATTCCGGGAGACGCCCTGGGCCGCGCTTCCGATGTCCCGCCGTTTCTCCGTTGAGGAAACGCGCGGGCTGTCACGACTGTCTTCCCGAACCGCCGCCCTGGGGGGCGTCTCCCGGATTCGCTGTGCTAGAAGCCCGGCGGGGCCGGGCGGAAAAGCCGCCAGCGGGAGCGTGCGCGTCGAATGGCAGAAGCGGAGCGGTTGATCGAAGCCGGCACGCCGGAATTCCGGCGCACCACCATCGCCCTCTTCGCCGCCGGCTTCTCGACCTTCGCCGTCCTCTACGGCGTGCAGCCGCTGCTGCCGGTCTTCGCCGACGTTTTCGCGGTCTCTCCCGCCGAGAGCAGCCTCGCCCTGTCGCTGCCCTGCGCGACCCTGGCCCTGTCCCTTCTCCTCGTCAGTCCGATCTCGGAGGTGCTGGGGCGCAAGCCGGTGATGACGGCCTCGCTCTTCGCCTCCGCCCTGCTGACCCTGGCCGCCGTCTTCATGCCGAGCTGGCACGGCTTCCTCGTGCTCCGGGCCCTGACGGGGATCGCCGCGAGCGGCCTGCCGGCAGTGGCCATGGCCTATCTCAGCGAGGAGATGCATGGCCGCGCCATCGGCCTGTCGATGGGGCTGCTCATCGGCGGCAATGCCCTCGGCGGCATGGTCGGCCGGCTGCTCGCAGGCATCATCGCCGATCACGCCTCCTGGCGCTGGGGCCTCGGCATCATCGGGGTTCTGGCGCTTCTGGCCGCCTTCGCCTTCCTCTACGGGCTGCCGGCCTCGCGACGGTTCGAGCGCCATGCCATGCGCTGGCGCGAGGTGCCGGGCACCTTCACCCAGCATTTCCGCGACGCCGGCCTGCCCTGGCTCTTCCTGGAGCCCTTCCTGCTGATGGGCGGCTTCGTCTGCGTCTACAACTATATCGGCTTTCGCCTGCTCGAGCCGCCCTTCGCCCTGAGCCAGACGGTGATCGGCGCGATCTTCGTGGTCTATCTCGCCGGCACCGCGAGCTCGGCCCTGACCGGCGAGATCGCGAGCCGGCTCGGGCGGCGCCGGGTGCTGTGGCTCGCGATCCTGCTCGGCCTCGGCGGCATCGCCCTCACGCTCTCCAGCAGCCTGATCCTGATCATCCTCGGCATCGTCGTGGTCACGGTGAGCTTCTTCGGCGCCCATTCCGTGGCCTCAAGCTGGATCGGCCGGCGGGCCCTGCGCGACCGCGCCCAGGCCTCGGCGATCTATCTCTGCATGTACTATCTCGGCTCCTCCGTCCTCGGGACGGCGGGGGGCTGGTTCTTCCTCCATTACGGCTGGACTGGGGTCGCCGCCTTCTTCGGCAGCCTCTACGGCGCGGCCCTCCTCGTCGCCCTGCGCCTGGCTCGCCTCGCACCCCTGCCGGAACGGGTCACCCCGAAGGCGTAGGAGGCGAGTTGGCAGTGGAGCTTATGTGGTTGGTGTCAGGGTCGGAATGGTGAAGCACACTCCTCGCCTCTTGGGCGAGGAGTGTGCGGCCATCGCTTCCATCGTCCGGAAACGGGATGACCCAGGCTGAGAGAGGCGCTCCATCCGAGACGTGTAGCGTGAACCCGATCCACGCAGGCGGGGCGAGGAGCTTCGCGCGCGACCGGATATCCAATCGCCGCCGAAGCACCTACCCCGAGATCCGCGCCGCCTCGATCAGGCGGCGGGCGATGGCGGCGTAGTCGCCGTCGAAATGGTGGCCGCCTTCGAGGCGCACCTTGGCCACGCCCGCGAGGCTCGGATCGGTGCAGGCGGGGGCCTTTTCCTCGGAGCCGTAGACGCAGAGGACCTTCTGCGGCGGCAGGCCGGCGATCTGCGGCACGACCTCGTGGGCGCCGCCCATGCCGAGAAACCCCTTCACCGAGACGCTGAAGCCGGTGGAGCGGCCCGGGCCGAGCAGGCCGATCAGGCTCACGCGCTTGCGCAGGGCGTCGGGCAGGTGCGGCCAGGAGAAGGGGAACACGTCGGCGCCGAAGGAGAAGCCGAGCACGATCACCGGAAGGCGGCCGCTCGGATCGGCCTGGCGCACGATCGCGGTGGTGTCGGCGGCCACCGTCTGCGGGCTGCGATCGGCCCAGAAGTAGCGCAGGGCGTCGACGCCGACGACATGGATGCCGTCCTGCGCCAGCTGCTCGCCGATCACCTTGTCGATGGTGCGCCAGCCGCCGTCCCCGGAGAAGAACACCGCCAGCGCCTTCGGGGCGCCGCTCGCAGGCAGGTCGACGAGGGGAAGGCTGTCCGTGCCGGAATCCTGCGCCGCCATGGCGGCCACGGCGTCGATGGCCTGGGCCTGGCGTTGGCCGGCCTCGGCCTCCGCGTGCTGCTCCGGGGCGAAGGGGCCAGCACCGGGCACGGTCGGGTCCGCGGGCGCGGCCTCGGCGGCGATCACGGTCAGCGGCGCCTGCAGGTGCTCGGCGCGGGGATAGGCGAAGCCGCCCTCTGCCGGCGCGGAGGGGCCGCAGGCCGGGCGCAGCATGGCGAGGACGGGCGCGGGATCGAGGGCCACCACCCCGGCCAGGGTCGCGGCCAGCGTCTGCCCGGCAATGGCCCGGGCCATGGTGCCGCCTTCGCCGAGGCCGATCACCACCGGATGGAAATAGCGCTGGGCGCCGAGCTCCCTCTGCGCCTCCTTCGAGAGCTCCTCGATGTCCGAATAAGGATTGACGCAGGCCCCCGCCTCCTTGGCCAGGCCCTGCTTTACCCTGGCGAGGTCGAGGCTCATCACGATCAGGCCGCGGTGGCGCAGGGCGGCCTCGACGGCCTTCTCCCGCGCCCCGATCCCATCCCGGTCGGAGATCAGGATGGCGAGCCCGGTCGGATCGTGGTCGGGCAGGTCGACGGACACGTCCTTGATGCGCCCGGAGGAGGCCTTCACCGGGGTGGCCGCGGCGATCAGCGTCGGGCTCGGCCGCAGCACCTTCAGGGCGAAGGCGCCCCCGCCGGCCGCGAGGATCAGGGCGGCCGCCGCCAGAAGGCGCCGGCGCCGGGCGGGCTTCGGAGCGGCGTTCGGGGCCGTCACCGGCGGATCAGCCCCAGGGGCGAGCCGCTCACCAGCGTCGCCACGTCGATCAGGGTCTTGGGCGTCTGCAGGCCGCCGGGGCAGATCAGGTAGTAAGGCGTCCAGACGGGATCGAATTTCTGCTTGAAGCTGCGCAGCCCGTCGAAGCTGTAGAGGTCGGCGCCGCGCCGGTAGAGGAAGGCGCCGAAGCGATTCCAGCGGGAGGCGAGGCGCCGGTCGACGAGGCCCGAGAGGGGGGCCGCGCCGAGGTTGAACCAGCGATAGCCCTCCGCCTTGGCGGCGAGGAGCAGGTTCGCGAACAGCGCGTCCATGATCACCTTGGAGGCGTCCGGCGCGTAGCGGATCAGGTCGATGGCGATCTCGTGCTTCTCGGCGCCCCGCCAGAGATTGGCGAAGGCCACGATCCGGCCCGCCTTGCGCATCACCGCGATGTCGAAATGGGCGAGATAGGTCGCGTCGAAATAGCCGAGGGAGAAGCGCTTCTCGCCGCCCTGCTTCATCGCGAGCCAGGCATCGGAGACGGCGCGCAATTCGTGCATCGCGGCCCGCACCCGGGCCTGCGGCAGGATCTCGAAGGTCAGCCCCTCCTTCTCCGCCCGGCGCTGACCGTAGCGCAGGTCGTGACGGCTCGCGCCCTTGAGGGAGAAATCGGCCAGCGGCACCCGCGCCACCTCGCCGAGCTTGAGGGCGGTGAGCCCCATATCGAGGAAGAGCGGCAGGTTCTCCGGTCCGACCCCGTAGAAGACCGGTCGCGCCCCGGCCCGGTCCGCATGCTCGCGGAAGGACCAGGCCAGCTCTGCGACCCGGGCGGCGGGGGCGACCGGCTCGCCCAACGCCACGAGGCTGCGGCCGGACTGGGCGTACATGACGAAGCCCTGGCCCTCGTCGCCGATCAGGAAGCGCTTGTCGCCGAGCAGCGCCAGGGCGGAAGCCGCGTGCGGGGAGCGCGCCACGGCCTCGACCACCGCCTTCGGTACGGGGAAGCGGGCCCGGCGATGATCGTGCCGGCGCCGGTAGACCGCGCTGTCGAGGCCGATGGCGGCAAGCCCCACGCCGAGGGCGAAGGACAGGCGCAGTGCGCTCGACGCGTTGCCGCTCCACGAGACCTGCCACCAGAGGGCATCGGCATCGGCGAGGTGGTTCCAGTCGATGAAGCCGAGGCCGGCCGAGACCAGGACGAGGGCGGCCACGCCCGCGAACCAGCGCCGGCTCACCACGAAGGGGTTGTGGCTCTGGCTACGGTAGAACGAGTTGCGGGTGACGGCGAGCAGCCCGGCAATGGCCAGCAGCAGAGTCGCCTCCTCCCAGTCGAGCCCGCGGCCCAGGGAGAAGCCGGCCCCGAGCACGAGCAGGATCAGCGCCGCCTTCCAGGCCCGGGCGAGCCGCCGGTTCAGTCCCCGGGCGAGCACCAGCAGGGCCACGCCGACCAGGGCGGCGGCGAAATGCGAGCCCTCCATGAAGGGCATCGGCACGATGTCGGAGAGCATGTCGACCCGCACGGCGAGGTCCCGCGTCGCGCCGGAGGCGAGCAGCATGGCGCCGCCGAACAGGGCGGTGCCGGCGGCCAGTCGCGGCACCATCGGCTCGAGGATCCGCGCCGGGCCGGCGAAGACCGCGCGGCGGCGCCAGCTCTCCAGGCCGGCGAGCCAGAGCAGGGCCACGCCGAAGGGCATCAGGGTGTAGATGACCCGGTAGGCGAGCAGGCTGCCCAGCACATCGGCGCGCCCGCCGAGCCCGAGGCTCGCGATCAGGGTCGCCTCGAAGGCGCCGAGGCCGCCGGGGGCGTGGCTGACGATGCCGATCACCGTCGCGGCGACGTAGATCAGCAGGAAAGCCGGGAAGTTGCCGACCGCGTCCTGCGGCATCAGCACGTAGAGGGTGGCCGCCGCTGCGGTGAGATCGACGATGCCGGCGGCGATCTGGACCATGGCCGCCCGGGAGGTCGGCAGGCGGAACGAGACCCGGCCGACCCGCACCGGCCGCTCGCTGCGGCCGAGCCAGATCACCATGCCGAAGACCAGGGCGAGCACGGCGGCGCCAGCGGCGGCATCGAGCTCGGGATGGTAGCGGGCGAGCCCCGGCAGGTTCTTCGGCCCGAGCATCAGGGCCACCGCCGCCATGGTGACCAGGGAGACGAGCAGGGCGAACCAGGAGGCGCCGAGGATGCGCCCGACATCGGCGAGGCCGCCGGCCCGGTCGCCGTAGATCCGGTAGCGGAGCGCTCCCTGGGTGAAGAGCGGGAAGCCGAGGGCGTTGGAGACGGCGTAGCCGCCGGCGCCGGCCGCGGCGGCGAGCCCGCGGGGGATCCGGCCCGGCGCCACGGTCTCCACCGCGACGAGATCGTAAACTGCCACGGCCGCGAAGCTGACGGCCGTGAACAGCACGGCGAGCCCGAGCAGCGGATCGGGAATCTGGTCGTAGGCCTGGGAGATCGCCTCCAGGGTCACGGTGCCGAGCATCCGGTGGATCACCAGGATGGCGAGCAGGCTGACGCCGAGGCCGACCGCCGGGGGCAGGGCGCGGCGCAGCAGCACGAGGCCCTGGGGCAGCAGCCCGCGGGTGGGAGCGACGGCCGCTGCGGCCACGGTTGCGCTGGACTCGGAGGCGGGGCTCTGCTCGGTCGGCGTCTCGATGCGCGTGGTCATGTCGACGTGATCGGTCCTGGCTGCGCGGGCACCGCCTGAGTCGGCGGGGCACGCGCGAATGCCGCTTCTCACCCGAAATCCCCCAACACAGGCTGAACAAACCGGAGGCAGGTGTGGCGCGTATGGCGCCTATTGCCGGTCGGTTTGTCGAAATTCTGGCGTCGGCCGCGCCGGATGGCGATAGAGGGAGCCTCGCGAAACCCGTCGCTCCACCTCATGCTGCTCGACCTTCTCCGCGTCCTGGCCACGCCCGCGCCCCGCGACCATCGCCGGCTCGGCTGCGTGGGCGACAGCATCCGCACCGGCTCCCGCGCCCGGCGCTGCGCGGCCGCCTGGGCGCCGCATCTCGCCGCGACCCGGAGCGTCATCCGTGCGGCGATCGACGGCACGGAGACGCGCGGCACCGCAGTGGTGCTGGGCTCGGGCCATCTCGACGACGTGCCCCTCGACGACCTCGCCGGCGCCTTCGCCCGGGTGGTGCTGATCGATGCCGTGCATCCGCTGCCCGCGCGCCGGGCGGCCCGGGTGCGGGGCAACGTCACCCTGCTGACGGCCGACCTGAGCGGCAGCTTCGCGCTGCTGCTCGGGCGCCGGGATGGGCTCGGGGCCATGCTGCCGGCCATCTGCGCCGCGCCGGAGACCGGGCTCGTGGTTTCGGTCAACCTGCTCTCGCAGCTGCCGATCCGTCCTGTGGAGCGGCTGGAGGCGTCGCGCCGGCCCCTCGGCGGCTACGCGCCGGAGGACGGGGACGCCCTCGGGCGCGCCATCGTGGCGGGGCACCTCGCCGCCTTGGGTGCGCTCTCCGCCCGGATCTGCCTCGTCACCGACACGGAGGAGATCGAGGAGGAGCGGGACGGCCGCGCGCAGGAGCGGCTCGATCTGCTCTACGGCGTCGGCCTGCCGGTGCCGGCGCGCCGCTGGGTCTGGGAGCTCGCCCCCTTCGGCGAGGGGCCGCCGGGCCGGCGCCTGCTCCACCCCGTCTCGGGCTATCCGGATTTCCGGCCCGGGTGAGAGCGGGCCGCGGCTCTGCGCGGAACGCCGCAGGAACCGCCGATTCCGCGAAGGGGTTGCACCGAGCGTAACCCTCGGCGGAGCCGGCGATGAGCGACGTGAAGATCGAAGCCTACGAGGATCCTGCCGGGGGCTGGGGCTCCGCCCGCTCCCTGTTCGACATCCTGACCCGCGAGCAGATCCCGGCCTCCGGCGCGGCCATGCTGATGAAGCAGAACAAGCCGGACGGGTTCATGTGCGTGTCCTGCGCCTGGGCGAAGCCGGCCAAGCCCTCGACCTTCGAATATTGCGAGAACGGCGCCAAGGCGACCGCCTGGGAGCAGACCCGCAAGCGCGTCGGGCCGGATTTCTTCGCCCGGCACAGCGTCACCGAGCTGCTCGCCTGGGAGGATTACGACCTGGAAGAGAAGGGTCGGCTGACCCATCCCCTGCGCTACGACCCCCAAAGCGACCGCTACCTGCCGGTGAGCTGGGAATCGGCCTTCGCGGAGATCGGCCGCGAGTTGAAGGGCTTCGCCCCGAAATCGGTGGTGTTCTACTCCTCGGGCCGGGCTTCGCTGGAGACGAGCTACATGTACGCGCTGTTCGCGCGGATGTACGGCAACAACAACCTCCCCGATTCCTCGAACATGTGCCACGAGTCGACCTCGAAGGCGCTGCCGCAATCGATCGGCGTGCCGGTGGGCACCACGGTTCTCGAGGATTTCGAGACCACCGACCTGATCCTGTTCTTCGGCCAGAACGTGGGCTCCAATTCGCCGCGGATGCTGCATCCGTTGCAGGAGGCGCGCCGGCGCGGGGTGCCGATCCTCTCCTTCAACCCCCTGCGCGAGCGCGGGCTGGAACGCTTCACCAACCCGCAATCCCCCGTCGAGATGCTGACCAAGTCCTCGACGCAGATCGCGACGCAGTTCCACCAGGTGAAGGCCGGGGGCGACATCGCCGCCATCACCGGCATCTGCAAGGCGCTGATCGCCGCCGACCGGGCGGCGCAGGAAGAGGGCCGGCCGCGCCTCCTCGACGTCGACTTCATCGCCGAGCACACCCACGGCTTCGAGGCCTTCGTCCGTTTCTGCGACGGCCAGGACTGGGCCGCCCTCGAAGCGCGCTCCGGCCTGAAGCGCGAGGGCCTGGAGGCCGCCGCCGCGGTCTACGCCCAGGCGCGCGCCGTGATCGGCATCTACGGGATGGGGCTGACCCAGCACCGCCGCGGCACCGAGACGGTGCAGATGCTCGTCAACCTGCTGCTGCTGCGCGGCAACCTCGGCAAGCCCGGCGCCGGGATCTGCCCCGTGCGCGGCCATTCCAACGTCCAGGGCCAGCGCACCGTCGGCATCGCCGACGAGCCCTCGCTGGTGCCCCTCGACAAGCTCAAGGAGCTCTACGGCTTCGAGCCGCCCCGGGAGAAGGGCCTCAACACCGTGGAGACCTGCGAGGGCGTGCTCGCGGGCGAGGTGAAGGCCTTCGTCGGCCTGGGCGGCAACTTCGTGCGCGCCATCCCCGACACGCAGCGCATGGAGGAAGCCTGGCGCTCCCTGCGCCTGACCGTGCAGGTCTCGACCAAGCTCAACCGCTCGCATCTCGTCCATGGCGAGATCGCCTATATCCTGCCCTGTCTCGGCCGCATCGAGATCGACCAGCAGGCGAGCGGGCCGCAGGCGGTGTCGATGGAAGACTCGACCTCCTGTTTCCACGGCTCCCGCGGCGTGGCGCGGCCGGTGAGCGAGCAGGTCCGCTCCGAGCCCTGGATCGTGGCCGAACTCGCCAAGGCGGTGCTGCCGCCGAATCCGAAGGTCGACTGGGACGCCTGGGTCGGCGACTACGCCAAGGTGCGCGACGCGATCGAGACGACCTATCCGGACACATTCAAGGACTTCAACAAGCGCCTGTTCGAGCCCGGCGGCCTGCACAAGCCGCTGCCGGCACGGGAGCGCAAATGGGAGACGGAGACGGGCAAGGCCAATTTCCTCCTGCCCCCGGACGGGCTGGAAGCCGATCCCGACATGCCGATCCGCAGCCGCGACGTGCTCGACCTGATCACCCTGCGCTCCAATGACCAGTTCAACACCACGGTCTACGGCTATCACGACCGCTTCCGCGGCATTTCCGGCACCCGCCGGGTGCTGTTCATGAACGAGAACGACATCGCCCGCCTGCAACTCGCCGACGGTGAGGAGGTCGATGTGGTCACCGACGCCTCGGACGACATCACCCGGGCGGTGCGGGGCCTGCGCATCGTCCGCTACGAGATCCCGGAGGGGAACTGCGCCGGCTACTACCCGGAGCTGAACGTGCTGATCCCGCTCTGGCACCACGACGTGCAGGCCAAGACCCCGGCGGCCAAGGCGATCCCGGTGCGCGTCACCCGCGCGGCGGAGCCCGTCGCCGCCGCGTGAGCGGCTTTGATGCGGCGCAGCCCTCGACGGATGCGCCGCGCAATCCATATGCGCTGGGCATGGACGGAAAGGACGCAGCCCACGCGCGACGACAGGCGATCATCGATCGCCTGCTGCGCGACGCCACGACCCCCCCGGGGCGTCTGGCGCTGCCGAGCCACGAGGCCCTGCCCGCCGACATCCGCATGACCATCGACCGGCTCCTCGCCAAGGCCGATGCCGAGCGCCGCCGCTCCCTGACCTACGACGACCTCGAAGAAGCCCTCCCGCCCCGCGACGTCACGGCCGACGACCTGGAGGCGATCTTCTGGGTGCTGGCGGAATACGGGATCGAGGTGGACGAGGACGAGTGAGCCTCTCGGGATGACCCGAGCGGGTGTCGCGCATTCCTCCTTGCCCCGCACGCGGTGATCGGATGCGCACCTCTCATCTCGTGCCCGGCTGATCGGCTCGGTCGCGGCGCGTTTTTCCTCACCTTTGAGAGGTGTCGCCGCGAAGCGGACGGAGGGGCCGGTATCGGGGATACCGGCCTCACGCGCCCGCGCACCTGCGCCACCGCGTTGCGCGCGGTCCCTAACTCGCCCGGAGGGCGAGGAGAGGCGCTAGCCTCAAGTCTTCGAAGGTCGTCGGATGCTTGCCCGCAAAGCGCGCCTTCGGTGCGATATCGGAATGTGAACTTCCGACCCTCCCGGACCTTTAAGCGGGCAAGGGCAGACGACCGGCCGGGACAGAAAGCGGACGATATGGAGCTGGCGCAGCCCGCCCAGGCCGCGCTTGACAGCGCCTGTGTCGCCGGTATCCCATACGGCTGATGGGGAAGGCGATCTCCTCATGAGGCTAAGGCCAAAGTATCGCGTCCCTTCTGCACGTGTTGCAAGGACGCGCCATGGCTACGCCCAACACCATCTCCGTCGAAAAACTCGCGCGCCTGATTGGCACTCCAGGCTGTCCGGCCGTCATCGATGTGCGCACCGACCGGGAATTCCTCGCGGACCAACGCCACGTGCCCGGCGCGCTTGTCCGGGCGCCCGACCGGGTCGCCGAGTGGGCACCGGGATTGCGCGGCAGGTCCGTCGTGGTCGTCTGTGAGGATGGGCGTCGGAACAGCCACGGCGTCGCCGCGTGGCTGCGTAGCGCCGGGGTGAATGCCGAGGCCCTGCAGGGTGGCATCGCGGACTGGGCGGCCGCCGAACTGCCGATGGTTCCAGCCGACAAGATCCGCAACCGCGACGAGCAGGGCCGCACCGTCTGGGTTACGCGCGCCCGGCCCAAGGTCGACCGCATAGCCTGCCCCTGGCTCATCCGCCGCTTCGTCGACCCGGACGCGGTCTTCCTGTTCGTGCCGCCGGGCGAGGTGGCCGGCGTCGCGGACCGGTTCGAGGCTGCTCCGTTCGACATCGACGACCCGGGCATCTTCTGGAGCCACCGGGGCGAGCTGTGCACCTTCGACGTCATGGTCGAGGAGCTTGGCCTCGCCACGCCGCCACTCCTGCACCTCGCGACCCTGGTGCGAGGAGCCGACACGGCCCGGCCGGATCTCGCCCCGGAGGCCGCCGGCCTTCTCGCCGCCTCGCTCGGCCTGTCGCGCCTTTACGCGGACGACCTCGCACAGCTCGATGCCGGGATGCTCCTCTATGACGCCTTCTACCGGTGGTGCCGGGACGCGACGGAGGAGACCCACAACTGGCCCACCAACAAGCCCAAGGCGAGAGCCTGACCATGGCCGCGACCGCACGTATCCAGACCGCGCCGGAGACCGGCGTGGCCGCCCCGGAAGCGCCGCTGCCCGTGACCTTGGCCGAGGCCGTCCCGGTCTGGGCCCGCATCGCCGCGCTCTCCTTCGGCGGGCCGGCCGGGCAGATCGCGGTCATGCACCGCATCCTGGTCGAGGAGAAGCGCTGGATCTCCGAGAACCGCTTCCTGCACGCCCTGAACTTCTGCACGCTCCTGCCGGGACCGGAGGCGCAGCAACTCGCCACCTACGTGGGCTGGCTGATGCACGGCACCCGCGGCGGCCTCGTCGCGGGCGGGCTGTTCGTCCTGCCGGGCGTCGTCGCCATCATGGCGCTGAGCTGGGTCTACGCGCTCTACGGCAATGTCGGCCTTGTCGCCGGCCTGTTTTTCGGCCTCAAGGCGGCGGTGCTCGCCATCGTCCTCCAGGCCGTGATCCGCATCGGCAAGCGGGCACTCAAGGGCCCCGTGATGGTCGGCCTCGCCGCGGCGGCGTTCGTGGCCATCTTCTTCCTCGGCGTACCCTTCCCGCTGATCGTGCTGACGGCCGGCGTCATCGGCTACCTCGGCGGCTTGGCTGGACTGCCGCAGTTCAAGACCGGCGGGCATGGGGCCGGCGGCAAGGGGGTGGATGGCCCCTTCCTGCTCGACGACCACGAACTCCCGCAGGAGCGGGCCGCCGCCGGGCACACGCTGCGGATGCTGCTCGCCTGGGGCGCGCTCTGGCTGGTGCCTGTCGCGGCCATCCTCCTCGCCCTCGGGCCGGGCGACGTCTTCAGCCAGGTCGCGGTGTTCTTCTCCAAGATGGCGATGGTGACCTTCGGGGGCGCCTACGCGGTGCTGTCCTACGTCGCCCAGCAGGCGGTGGAACACTACGGCTGGCTCAAGCCCGGCGAGATGCTCGACGGCCTTGGCATGGCCGAGACCACGCCCGGTCCGCTCATCATGGTCACGCAATTCGTGGGCTTCATGGCGGCGTTCCGGAACCCCGGCGCCTTGCCGCCGCTGGTCGCCGGCACGCTTGGCGGGCTTCTGACCACCTGGGTGACCTTCGCGCCCTGCTTCCTCTGGATCTTCGTGGGCGCGCCTTACGTCGAGCGCCTGCGCGGCAACAGGGCCTTAGCCGGCGCGCTCTCGGCGATCACCGCGGCGGTGGTCGGCGTGATCCTCAACCTCGCCGTCTGGTTTGCTCTTCACACCGTTTTCGCCGAGACGCGCCCGTTCGCGGCCGGGCCGGTCCGTTTCGACGTGCCGGTGCCGTCGAGCCTGAACCCGTGGGCGCTCGCCCTGGCGGCCGCGGCGGTGCTGGCGGTGTTCCGATTCAAGATCGGCATGGTTGAGGCCCTGTTGGCCAGTGCGGCGGTCGGCGTTGTCCTGCACGTCGTCGGCGCTGTGTAGGGCTGCCGGATCTCGACGTCCTCCCGTTCAGGCCCGTCTCGTTCGAGCCGGAGCGGGATGCGGCGCCGTTGAGCCTGTTGCGCGTGCCGCGCACGCTTCTGGGTGCCGTCGAGGCGCGGGGCGTGTCCTCCACCCGCGACATCGGGATCTTCCGGAGCAGCATCTGTCGGCCTCCTGATGGAGGAAGAAGACCGGCGGGGGCGTGGTGCAAGGGGTGACGGACTTGGCCGACGGACCTGGCCCACCGTCGCCCTTTCCCGCCCCGCGTCACCCGCGGAACCGGTTGCTTCGGTGACAGCGCGTCCGCACATTCGGTTGCCCGCCGGTGCGACCGCTCGCTTTCTGCTCGAATCGGTCCTACAAGCCGGCTCCTCGCGCGGGTGCCCTTGCCCGCGCCGATCGCACGATGAGGTGTGCGGAGTACCGTCATGGCCGAGCGTTGGACCCCGAAATCTTGGCGCAACCTGCCGATCCAGCAGGTGCCCCAGTATCCGGACGCGGCCGCGCTCCAGACCGTCGAGTCGCAGCTCGCGAGCTTTCCGCCGCTGGTTTTTGCAGGCGAGGCCCGCAAGCTGAAGGCATCGCTCGCCCGCGTCGCCACGGGCCAGGCCTTTCTGCTCCAGGGCGGTGACTGCGCCGAGAGCTTCGACGAGCATTCCGCCGACAACATCCGCGATTTCTTCCGCGTCTTCCTGCAGATGGCGATGGTGCTCACCTTCGCCGGCGGCTCGCCGGTGGTGAAGGTCGGGCGCATCGCCGGGCAGTTCGCCAAGCCGCGCTCCTCGCCGACGGAGACGCTCGACGGCGTCTCCCTGCCGAGCTACCGCGGCGACATCATCAACGGCATCGGCTTCTCGGAGGAGGCCCGCGTGCCCGATCCGCGCCGCCAGCTCGAGGCCTACCGGCAATCGGCGGCGACGTTGAACCTGCTGCGCGCCTTCGCCACCGGCGGCTACGCCAATCTCGAGAACGCGCATCGCTGGATGCTCGGCTTCGTGAAGGACAGCCCGCAATCCTCGCGCTACCAGGACGTGGCGCAGCGGATGTCGGACGCCCTCGACTTCATGCGGGCCATCGGCATCAATCCGGAGACGCACCAGGAGGTGCGGACCACGGATTTCTACACCAGCCACGAGGCCCTGCTGCTCGGCTACGAGGAGGCCCTGACCCGCGTCGATTCGACGAGCGGCGACTGGTACGCCACCTCGGGCCACATGCTCTGGATCGGCGACCGCACCCGGCAGCCGGACCACGCCCATGTGGAATATGCCCGCGGCATCAAGAACCCGATCGGGCTCAAATGCGGCCCCTCGACCACGCCCGAGGGACTGATCCGGCTGATCGATCTCCTCAACCCGGAGAACGAGGCCGGCCGCCTCTCCCTAATCTGCCGCTTCGGCGCGGACAGGGTCGGCGACCATCTGCCGAACCTGATCCGGGCGGTGGAGCGCGAGGGCCGCACGGTGGTGTGGGTCTGCGATCCGATGCACGGCAACACCATCGCGGCCGGCCGCTACAAGACGCGGCCCTTCGAGCGGGTGATGCAGGAGATCGAGGGCTTCTTCGGCGTTCACCGCGCCGAGGGCACGATCGCCGGCGGCATCCACCTGGAGATGACCGGCAAGGACGTCACCGAATGCACCGGCGGCGCCCGGGCGCTGACGGCGGACGACCTGCAGGACCGCTACCACACCTACTGCGACCCGCGCCTCAACGCGGAGCAGGCGCTGGAGGTGGCCTTCCTGACCGCCGAGCTCGTCCGCCGGGAGCGGGCCGAGATCGAGCATCCCCGCCTCGACGCGGCGGAGTGAAATCAAACGAGGGTCCCGGCGCTGCCGCCGGGACCCTCGCATCGGCGAAATCCCGCGCGGCCCTGTAACCGGCCGCGGATGCGGGCCGAATGATCCGGCAGTGCCCCTCACGGCACGACCCGGAGGACATTCGCCATGAGCCCGCTGTTCCATCTCACATCCGCCCTGCTCCTCGCCCTCGTCGCCGCGGTGGTCCCCGCCTGCGCGATGGAGCCGGCGGGCAAGCCCGGGGCCGCCGAGGCGACGATGCAGACCGATGCCATGCACCGGGACGGCGCGCATCGCGATGCCATGCCCAAGGACGCCATGCATCGGGATGCGATGCACCGGAACACCAGGGCGCCGGGCGCCATGGCCAAGGACCCGATGACGAAGTAGCCTGCGATGGCGACGTTCCGGATGGCCCCGCTCGGCCCTCCGTTTCCCCTGCCGGTTCCGGCCGCCGCCCGGCCGTCCCGCTCAGCCCCCATGGGCGCCACCGCGATGCCAGCTTCCGGCGAAACCGCCCTCGCCGAGGCGATGCGGGCGGCCCAGGACGGCGACGCCGACGCCTATCGCCGGCTGCTGCGGGACTGCGTGCCGGCCATCGCCCGGATGGCCCGGGCCCAGGGCGTGCGGGGCGCAGGGGTGGACGACGTGGTGCAGGAGACCCTGCTGACGCTCCACCGGGCGCGGGCGAGCTACGACCCGGCCCGGCCCTTCCTGCCCTGGCTCAACGCCATCGCCCAGCGCCGCGCCATCGACGCCCTGCGCCACGGCGCCCGCCGGCCGCGGGAGGTGCACGACCCCGCCGCCTACGAAGCCCGGCCCGACGAGGGGCGGCGGGCGGATCACGGGGTCGAGGCCGGCCAGAGCGCGGCCCGCCTCACCGCCGCGGTGGCGACCCTGCCCGAGGGCCAGCGCCAGGCGGTGGAGCATCTCGCCCTGCGCGAGCTTTCCCTCGAGGAGGCCGCGTCGCTGACCGGGCGCAGCAAGGGGGCGCTCAAGGTCAACCTGCACCGCGCCCTGAAGACCCTGCGCGCCGCGCTCTCACCCGACAAGGATCGCGGCGATGTCTGAGCCCGCCCGTCACGACAGCCTCGTCGAGGATCTCGCCGCCGGCCTCGTGCCGGTGCGCCGTCTCGCCCCGCCCGGGCGCCGGGCGCTGGCCTGGTGCGGCGCGGCGCTCGCCCTCGGCCTCCTGATCCTGCCCTTCGCCGACACGGCGGGGCTCGAGCTGCGCCTCGGCGTGGCGGATCTGCGCTATGCCGGCCTCGGCGCGCTGCTGACGGCCGTCGCCGCGGCCTATGCCGCCTTCCAGACCAGCGTGCCCGGGCGTTCCGCCGCCTGGGCCCTGCTGCCCCTGCCGCCCCTCCTGCTCTGGATCGGCGCGAGCGGTCTCGGCTGCCTGCGGGCCTGGATCGCCCCGGGGGCCGACATCCCCGATGCCGGGGAGATGCGCGGCTGCTTCGTCTTCCTGATGGGGGTCTCGCTGCCGCTCTCGGCCCTGCTCGTCTGGATGCTGCGCCGGGCCTGCCCCCTGCGCCCGGGCCTCACCGCGGCGCTGGGCGGGCTCGCCGCCTCCGCCGCGGCGGCGGCCCTGCTGGTGCCGTTCCATCCCCACGACGCCACGGCGACGGATCTCGCCATCCATCTCGCCGCCGTCGCCCTGATCGTCGGCCTGAACGGGCTGGCCGGCGGGCGCCTGCTGGAGCCGCGACGCTAGCCGCTGTCACAGCCGCCCGGCGATCCCGTCCGCCACCCGCAGGGCGTTGGCGATGATGGTGAGGGTCGGGTTCACGGCGCCGATCGAGGGGAAGAAGCTCGCGTCGGTGACGTAGAGGTTGTCGATGCCATGCGCCCGGCAATCGAGGTCGAGCACGCTCGTGGCCGGGTCGGGGCCGAAGCGCAGGGTGCCCGCCTGATGGGCCGTGCCGCCGATCGGCGTGTCCTTGCCCAGATACAGCGTGCGGTCGAACAGATGCGGGTGGATGTCGAGGTCGTCGCACATCGCCCGCAGCTTGTCGCGCAGCCGCGCCTGCGCCGCGCCGTTGGTGACGGCGAGATCGAGATGGACTAGCCCGTCGCGGTAGAAGATCCGGTTCTCCGGCCTGGGCAGGTCCTCGGAGGTCAGCCAGAAATCGATCGAGTGCTCGGCGATGTAGGAGAAGGGCCGGGTCGGCAGCCATTGCAGGAAGCCGGGCAGGCCCTCTGCCTCGATCTGCATGCCGTCCGACTTGCCGACCATTTGGATATGGCCGAGGGGAAATTCCCAGTCGTTCCGCGGGCTTCGATCGTGCCCGTAATAGAAGTCGTTGAGCCCGAGCGTCTTCTGGAACTGCGTCGGGTTCCGCGATTTCGAGATCGCGAGCACGGTGGTGTTGTTGTGGCGCATGTAGTTGCGCCCGACCTGGCCGGAGCCGTTGGCAAGCCCGTTCGGATGGGCGTCGGAGCTGGAACGCAGGAACAGCAAGGCCGAGGAGAGGGCGCCGCAGGCCACGACCACGATGTCGGCCGACAGCCGGTGCCGCCGGCCTTCGAGGACCACCTCGACGCCGGTGACGCGCCCGCCCCCGGCCTCGGTGACGAGCCGTTCCGCATAGGCGTTGCGCAGGAGCGTGACATTGGGATGGGCGGCGAGCGTCGGGTCGATGCAGATGATCTGTGCATCCGCCTTGCCGTTGGTGAGGCTCGGATAGCCGTCGAAGGGGTCGCAGCGCAGCAGGGGCGAATGCGGGGTGGTGCCGCCCCTGCCATCCTCCTCCATCAGCGCGCCCATGGGCAGGTGGAAGGGTTGGAAGCCGGCGCGGGCGAGGTCGTCCGAGAGCTTCTGGATGCGCGGCTCGTGGCTGATCGCCGGCTTCGGATAGGGCTTTTCGGCCGGCGGCTCGGTCGGGTCCTCGCCCCGGGCGCCGTGCACCTGGAACAGCTCCTCGGCGTCCTGATACCAGGGCGCGAAGGCGTCGTATTTCAGCGGCCATTCGGGGGAGCTCCCGTCCGGATGGCGCACGGCCTCGAAGTCGCTCTCGCGCAAGCGGAACAGCACCCCGCCATAGACCTTGGAATTGCCGCCGACGAAGTAGTGCAGCCCCGGCTTGAACCGCGCCCCGTCCGAGGAGACCCAGGTCTCGTCGGCCTGGTAACGACCCTTCCGGAAGACCGCGTCCGTGTCCCAGTTCTCGCGCTCCCGGGGCAGGTAGTCGCCCCGCTCGATCACGAGGACGCGCTTTCCGGTCTTGGCGAGCCGCCAGGCGGCGCTGCCGCCACCGGGCCCCGAGCCGATGATGATCACGTCGTAGCTGTCGTCGCGCATCCGAAACCGCTCCGTGCTGGTGCGCAACTGCTTCGCGCGCCGCCTGTTCCGGCGCGTCCGGGTTGCAGCCCGGATAGGCCGGCGGATGAACCGGCCGGGATCTGACGTGTTGGATGGCCTGACGGGCTGGGCCGTCGGGACCGGAGCGATGACGATCGAGGTGCTCGCCGCCTTCGCGGCACGGCTGTCGCTGGTGCTGCTGTTCCTGCCCTTCAGCGCCTTCGACAAGGTGCTGAACTTCGACGCTGCCGTGGGGCAGGCCGGACAGGCGACCGCCTCGCGGGGGCTCGCGAAGGGGCTGATCCTGACGGGCCTCTTCGTCGAGGTGGTGATGTCGCTCGGCGTGCTCACCGGCATTGCCGACCGCTTCGCCGCCTTCGTGCTGGCCGGCTATTGCGCGGTCACGGCGCTCCTGTGGAAGCGCTTCTGGACCAAGCCCGATTTCCGCCTGCGCGGCCCGAGCCAGGGTCGCGAGACCTTCTGGGATTTCCTGAAGAATTTCGCCGTTGCGGGCGGCTTCCTGGCCGTGGCCTGGAGCGGTCCGAGCGCGGCCGGCGTCAGGGCCTTCCTGCACGATCCCTTCGGATCGACCCATCCCTATGCCCGCAACCCGACCGGAGCCCTCGCGATGAGCGAAGAGACCGACAAGCCCGTCGTGCCCTACTGGCACCTCTATACCGACGCGGACGGCATCAGCCGGCAGGTCCGCTGCGAGATGACGGAGTTCCACCTCGCCTCGATGAAGCCTCCCGCCTCGCCGCAATGGCAGGGCCCGAAGCATCGTGACGGCATGACCACGATGATCACGGTCCAGCCGGTGGGCTGGGAGGGGACGTGGCACGAGAACCCGGCCCCGCAATGGATCATCCCGCTCAAGGGCCGCTGGTACGTGGAATCCATGGATGGCACCCGCGTCGAAATGGGACCCGGCGAGATCTCCTTCGGCGAGGATCAGAATTGCCGCACGCTCGACGGCAGGACCGGGCACAAATCGGGCACGATCGGCGACGAGCCCGCGGTGCTGATGGTGGTCCAGTTCGACACCAAGCGCGAGACGACCCCGCCCTGCCGGTTCGGGTGAGGCGATGGCCGATCCGCTCGACACCTTCGAGATCCACGATCCCCGCTTCCGGGGCTACGTGCTCGACAATGCGGGGCTGGAGGAGATCGCCTCCGGCTTCCGCTGGGTCGAGGGGCCGGTCTGGATGGGCGACTGGAACTGCCTGCTGTTCCAGGATCTGCCCCGCAACCGCACCATGCGCTGGAGCGAGAGCGAGGGCCTGTCGGTCTACCGCGCGCCCTCGGATTACGGGAACGGCCAGACCCGCGACGGGCAGGGCCGGCTGATCGCCTGCTCCCATCACGGACGCTGCCTCTATCGCACGGAGCATGACGGCCGGGTCGTCACTCTGGTCGACCGGCATGCGGGCAAGCGGCTGAACGCACCCAACGACGTGATCACGAGATCGGACGGCACGATCTGGTTCACGGACCCGGTCTACGGCATCTCCAACGATTACGAGGGCGGCCGGCAGTGTTCCGAGCAGCCGCCCGCTCTCTACCGCTTTGATCCGGAAACGGGGGAGATCCGCGTCGCGGCGGGCGATTTCGACGGGCCGAACGGGCTCGCCTTCTCCCCGGACGAACGCCGGCTCTACGTCTCGGAGACCGGGGACCAGACCCATCCGACCCCGCGCCAGTACATCCGCATCTTCGACGTGGCCGCGGACGGGACGCTGTCGGGCGGCGACGTCTTCCACAAAATCGAGCCCGGCTATTGCGACGGCATGAAGGTCGACGAGGACGGCAATGTCTGGTCGAGCGCCGCCGACGGCGTGCATTGCCTGTCGCCGGAGGGCCGGCTCCTGGGCAAGATCAGGCTGCCCGAGCGGGTCTCGAACCTGACCTGGGGCGGCGTCCACCGGAACCGCCTGTTCATCGCCGCCTCGCAGCGGGTCGTCTCGATCTTCCTCAACCGGCGCGGTGCGCCCCTGCCGGGGGCGGGCCAGTGAGCGTTCCTGTCGGCGCGCTCCGCATCGCCGCGATCCGGCTGCTCTGCCCGGATCCCGCCGCCACCGCGGCCTTCTACGCGGCGGCCTTCGGCGGCTGCGTCGCGCATGACGGGCCCGGGATCGCGGTGAGCCTCGGCGCGCAGGTCGTCCAGCTGGTCCCGACCCCGCGTACGCCTGGGCCGCCGGCGCCCTCCAACGGCACCGACTTCCAGCATTGCGCCATCGTCGTCTCCGACATGCAAGCGGCCTATGCCCATCTGCGCACCGTCCCGGGCTGGACGCCGATCTCGCAGGCCGGCCCCGAGCGCCTGCCGGCCGCCTCGGGCGGCGTCGCGGCCTTCAAGTTCCGCGACCCGGACGGGCACCCCCTCGAACTCCTCGCCTTCCCGGAGCCCGCGCCCTCGCCCTGGCGGGACCGGCCCGGCCTCTTCCTCGGCATCGACCACACGGCCATCACCGTCTCGGACACCGCGTCCTCGGTCGCGTTCTACGAAGCCCTCGGCTTCACGGTCGTCAGCCGGGGCCTGAACCGGGGCGCGGAGCAGGCGCGGATGGATGCGGTGGCCGACCCCGTGGTCGAGGTGACGGGCCTGACGCCCCCCGGCGGCGCGACGCCGCATCTGGAACTGCTCTGCTACCGCACGCCCGGACCGCTCCTGCATCCGCTGGCGGAGGACGCGGTGCTGGCGAGCCGCATCGTCCTGCGCCTCTCGCGCTGGTCCGCGGTCGCCGAGCGCTGCGCCGAGGACCCGGACGGGCACCGCCTCGTCTTCTCGTAGGCTCCCGTTCGCAGGGGCGTGGGGGGCGTCCCCGTGGGCCGGCGGATGGCGTGTCGGCGGCTCAACCACACCTTTCAAGGGCCTTCCGGCCCCGGCGGCTGGCCTTCCGGGCCGGCGGATGCCACACCGTAACCGGCCCGCTTCCCTGCAACGATCCCGCGCGGGCCGCGTATGGGACCCTGCGTCGGTGTCGAGTTTCACGTTCCTCCACGCGGCCGACCTGCATCTCGGCAGCCCGCTGGCCGGGCTCGCGGCGAAGGACGCGGAGATCGCCGAGCGCTTCGCAGCCGCCGGCCGCCGCGCCTTCTCCGATCTCGTCACCCACGCCATCGAGATCCGGGCCGCCTTCCTGCTGATCGCCGGCGACGTCTATGACGGCGACTGGCAGGATCTCAGCGTCGGCCTGTTCTTCGCCCAGCAGCTCGGGCGCCTCGCGAATGCCGGCATCCCGGTCGCGATCGTGAAGGGCAACCACGACGCCGAGAGCGTCGTCACCCGTTCGATCACGCTGCCCGACAACGTCCTGAATTTCTCGGCCGCCCGCGCCGAGACGCGCCGGCTCGACGCCCACCGGGTCGCGCTGCACGGGCGCAGCTTCGCGCAGCGCGCCGTGCCCGACGAGAGCTTCGCCCGCTCCTATCCCGACCCGGTGCCCGGCTGGCTCAATATCGGGCTGCTCCACACCTCCTGCGACGGTTACGCCGCCCACGCGACCTACGCCCCCTGCGCGCCGGCGGAGCTCGCCGCCCGCGGCTACGATTACTGGGCGCTCGGCCACGTCCACGAATATGCGCAGGTGTGGGAGGACCCGCCGATCGTCTTCCCCGGCAACCTGCAGGGGCGCAGCGTGCGCGAATGCGGGCCGAAGGGCGCAGTGGCGGTCGACGTGGCGGATGGGCGGATCGCCGGCCTGCGCCGCATCGTGCTCGACCATGCCCGCTGGGCCCATGCCGAGATCGACCTGTCCGGCGCCGAGGACGAGACCGAGGCCCTGGAGCGGGTCGGCGCCGCCCTGCGCCCCCATGCCGTCGAGGCGCAGGGAAGGCTCCTCGCCCTGCGGGTGAGCCTGCGCGGCACCACTCCCCTGCACGATGCCTGGGCCGGCGACCGCGAGCGCATCGCCGCCGAGGTGCAGGCCGCGGCCCACCGCATCCGCGACGACATCTGGCTGGAGAGCCTGCGCATCGGGACGAGCCGCCCCGCCCAGGCGCTCGCCGACCGCGCCGGCCTGCTCGATCCCGCCGCCTTGCTGCACGCCATCGACCGGGAGCCGGAGGTGCGCGCCCGGGCCGAGGCGATCATCGCCGAGATCCGCAACAAGCTGCCCGGCGGCATGAGCGCCGTCGACGGGCCGGACCTGTCGGAGGAGCTCGACGCCCTCTGCGCCGAGGCCGAGGCACTGGTGCTCGCCCGCCTCGGCGGCCGCGGCTGCTAGGCGGAGCGCGACGACATGCGCCTGCTCTCGCTCGACCTGGAACGTTACGGCCCCTTCACCGGCCGCCGCCTCGACTTCCGGCCGGATGCGCGGGTGCATGTGGTGCTGGGGCCGAACGAGGCGGGCAAGAGCTGCGCGCTCGCCGCGGTCACCGACCTGCTCTTCGGCATCGAGGAGCGCACCCGTTTCGCCTTCCTGCACGAGCCCAGCGAACTCTGGCTCGGGGCCGAGATCGCGGCCCGGGACGGGCGTCGGCTCGGCTTCCGCCGCCGCAAGGGCCGCAAGAACCTGCTCACCGATTCCGCGGGAGCGCCGATTCCCGACGATGCCCTCGCCGGCTTCCTCGGGGGCCTGAGCCGGCCGGTCTTCTGCAACGCCTTCGGCCTCGATGCCGGCGCCCTGCGCAGCGGCGGCGAGGAGATGCTGCGCAGCGACGGCGAGGTCGGCGCGAGCCTCTTCGCCGCGGCGTCCGGCCTGCGCGGCCTGCGCGACACCGCCCGCCAGCTCGACGAGGAGGCCGGGCAGATCTACGTGCCGCAGGGCCGCCTGCGCGTGCTCAACCAGCTCGTCGCCCGCTACGACGAGGCCCGCAAGGCCCTCTCCGCCGACCGTCTCGGCACCGAGGCCTGGCGTTCGCTCAACACGGAAGTCGAGAGCGCGATCGCCGAGGATGCCGGCATCGCCGAGCGCCGCCGGGCCAATGCCGCCGAGGCCGCCCGGCTGCGGCGGCTGAGGACCGCCGCGCCGATCCTGCACCGCCTCGCCGCCCTGGCCGGCGATCTCGACGCCTTCGGCGGCCTCGTCGCCATGGAGCCGGGCGCGGTGGAGGATCTCGGCCGCCTGCGGGAGGCGCAGGCGGGCGCCGCCGAGCGCCTCGCGGAGGCCGAAGCCGCCCGGGCGCGGGCGCAGGCGGAGCGGGACGGCATTGCCCGCGACCCCGAGGCGCTCGCCCTGGCGGAGGAGGTCGAGGAGCTGGTGCGGGGCGCGGGCGACCACGGAAAATCCCTGCGCGACCTGCCCCGCATCGAGGGCGAGGCCGCGGAATTCGCCGAGAGCCTTCAGGCCATCGCGATCCGGCTCGGACTCCCCGACGCGCAGGCGGTGGCCGCCGCGCAGCCCTCCGACATGGTGCGCATCCGCATCCGCAAGCTCATCGCCCAGGGGCGGGAGCGCGGCGGCGATCTCGACCGTGCCCGCGCCGAGCAGGCCCAGCGGCAGGCGGAGTTGCGGGATCTGCAGGAGGCCCGGGCCGGGCGTGCGCCGGCCTTCGATCCCGCCCCCTTCCGCGAGCGCTTCGAGACCCTGGCGCCGGTCCTGCGCGAGGCGCGCCAGCGGGACGAGCTCGCCGCCGAGATCTGCCGGGAGGAGGCCGTGCTGGAGGATCAGGTGCGGCGCCTCTCGCCGACGCCCGCCTCTCTGAAAGCGCTCGCCGCCGCCGCCCTGCCGGGGCCGGAGACCCTGCGCCGCCTCGCCGAGGAGCGCGGCCAGCTCGAACGACGGCGGGAGCGGGTCCGGGAGGTTCTGGACACGGCCTCGGCGGAGCGGGAGATGCTCGCCCGCCGGATCGCCCGCCGCCGGGCCGACGGGGCGCTGCCCGACCGCGCGGCCCTCCTCGCCCTGCGTGCCGCGCGCGACGGCCTATGGCCCGCCCTGCGCGCCGCCGCCCTCGGTCAGGCCGACACCGCCCGCGAGGGGGAGACCGAGGCCTTTGGCCGGATGCTGACGGAATCCGACGCGCTCGCCGACCGCCTCGCGCAGGAGGCGGGCCGCGTCGCCGAGCAGGCGGCGGATGCGGAGAAGCTGGCCGCGGCCGAGCGCGCCGCGGAGCGGGCCGGCGACGAGCTCTCCAAGATCGAGGCCGCTTTCGCGGCCTGGGACACGGCTTGGCACGACCTCTGGCAGCCGGCCGGGCTCGCGCCCCTGCCGCCTGCCGAGATGGCGGTCTGGCTCGCCCAGGCCGGACGATTGATCGAGCGCGCCACGGCGCTCCATACGCGGCGGGCGGAGCAGGCCGCGCTCGCGGCCCGGCTCGAGGCTCTGCGCGCGCCGCTTCTCGCGTTGGCCGCCGATCTCGACCTGCCCGGCCTCTCCGATCTCGACGTGGCGCTGGTCGGCACCCGCGTGGCCGAACGGCTGCGTCTCGCCTCGGAGCGCTGGGAGGCCGCCCGCGAGGATGAGACCCGACTCCGCTTCGCCGAGCAGGCTCTGGCCCGCGCCGAGGCGGCCCGTCTTCAGGCGGAGGAGGTGGAATCCGCCTGGCGAGCCGAGTGGGCGGCAGCCCTTCCCGCTTTGTCGCTGCAGGCGCAGGCGAGCCGCGAGGAGGCGGAGGCCGCGCTCGACGCCTGGGACCGGGTGCCGGCCCTCATCAGGGAACAGGCGAACCGGGCGGGCCGCGTCGCCGGGATGCGGCGGGACATCCGCCACTACGAGGACGAGGCCCTGCGCCTGCTCGCGGCCCTGCTGCCCGGCGCGGATCTATCCATCCCCGAGGGCGTGCGCCGCCTCCAGGGCCGCATCCAGGCCGCCCGCGAGGCGCAGGTTCGCCACGAGACGCTGGAGCGCAACCTCGCCGCCCGGGCGAAGGCCCGCGACGAGGCCGCCGATGCCCTCGCCCTCGTGGAAAGCCGCCAGCAGGCCCTGCTCCTGCGCCACGGCTTCCCCCCGGAGGAGGACGTGGCGGCCCTCCATGTTCGGCTCGCCCGGCGCGCCGCCCTGCAGGAGGCCGTCGTCCGCGCCCGCGAGGAGCTGGCCCGGATCGGGGACGGCGTACCCGAGGAGACCCTGCGCGCCGAGCTCGACGCCCTGCCACCCGACGCCCTCGAAGGCCGCTTGGCGGAACTCGCCGAGGAGGAGCAGCGCCTCGTCCAGGACGGCAAGGAGGCCTATGCCCGCCAACGAGAGCTGGAGGCGCAGCGCCGCCGGATCGAGGGCGGCACCGGCGCCGAGAAGGCGGCGGCGGTCAAGCGCGGCGTCGAGGCGGAACTGCGCGAGGCGGCCCGGCGCTACGTCGTGCTCCGCCTGGGCGGCCTGCTCCTGCGTTCGGCCATCGAGCGCCATCGCGCCGGCCAGCAGGACCCGCTCCTCGCCCGCGCGGCGGAACTCTTCTCCGGCCTGACCGGCGGCGCCTTCGTCGGCCTGGACCAGGATTTCAACGAGGACGACCAGCCCGTCCTGCGGGGCCGCCGCGCGGGCAGCGAGCGGCCGGTCGCGGTGGAGGCGATGAGCGAGGGCACCCGCGACCAGCTCTTCCTGGCCCTGCGCCTCGCCTATCTCGAGGACTTCGCCCGCAACGCCGAGCCCGCCCCCTTCGTCGGCGACGACATCTTCGCGAGCTTCGACGATACCCGCACCGGCCACGGCCTCGACGCCCTGGCGGCGATCGGGGAGACGGTGCAGCCGATCCTGTTCACCCACCATGCCCGGCTCGCGGAGATCGCGCAGGCACGGCTCGGCGCGGCGGTGGACGTGGTGCCGCTTTAGGCGCTGAGATCAGCCGCCCGCATCCTCCCAGGCCGCGCCGTTCCAGATCCGCACGGTCACCGTCGCCGCACCGTTCTCGATGCGGATGCGGTTGTAGGCGTTGGGCTCGTTGCCGCGCAGGCGGGTCGAGGTGGCCGAGCCCGCCTGCACCGCCAGCAGGCGCTGGCGCGGCACCTCGGCCCTGCCCTGGTCGACGGCGACGCGGCGGGGCTCGGCGCCGACATCCTCGGCCTCCGCGAAACGGGCATAGTGGCGGTGGAGATGCCCCGCGAGGGTCAGCCCGACGCCCTGGCGGCGGAAGGCGGCGAGCGCCTCGTCCGCCCGTCCCACCAGCCGCGCCTCCTCGTCCCAGGGCGGCGGCATGAAGGGATGATGGCCGACCACGATGCGGAAGACGTCGGCGGGAAAGCCCGCCAGGGTCGCCTCGGCTTTCGCGATCTGCGCCCGGGTGATCTTGCCCTGAGACCAGTCGGTCTCCGGCGCCCAGGTCCGCACGGTGTTGAAGCAGACGATGCCGATCTCCCCGTCCAGATAGACCGGCTCGGTCTCCTCGGCGATGCAGCGCCGGTAGCGCCGAAACGGGTGGAAGAAGCGCGTGAACAGCTTGAAATAGGCGATGTCGTGGTTGCCCGGCACTGCGATCCAGGGCGCTTCCAGTCGGTTCAGGAAGGCGCGGGCCTCGCCGAATTCCCGGCGGCGGGAGCGCATGGTGAAATCGCCCGAAGCGATGATGAGGTCGGGCCTGTCCCTGTTGAGCTCCGCCACCAGCCCCTCGACCACGGCCGGGTCGGTGCGGCCGAAATGCAGATCGGAGATATGCGCGAGCCGCCTCATCGGGCCGGTCCCGGCACGATCACCGTGAGGGCGCCGGGCCAGATATGGTAGCGCAAGAGCGAAGCGATCAAGCGGATCTCCCCATCGTTCATCACTCGCACAGGCTCCGGACGAGCACGAAGCCTGTCGCCGATGCGGGGCGAGCCGCCACGGCGGCAGCCTGCGGGCGATGTAGAGTGCGAGCGGCCCGCTATCGACCCTGCTTGTTCCCTCCGTTGCGCCTCCAAAGCTGACCACGGCGATGAGCCGCACCCGCAGCCACTCCCTTCTGCCGGATCACCTCGGCCGAGAAGCCGTCGGTGAAGGCGCCCGATGCGGCATTGGCGACGAACACGGTCTGCGCGGGGCGGTGTGACAGCGGCGGTAAGTGTGCCGCCGCGAGCCTGTCTCCCTCACCCCCGTGGCGGCTGGCGGTCGGCGATGCGGGTGCGAAACCAGTCCCGGAGCAGTTCCTGCTCGTAATGGAAGGCGCCGGTCGCACCGGGCCGGGCGGAGCGCAGCAGGAAGTTGAGGTCGGACACCGTCTCCTCGGCTGCGAGCACCGTGCGCCCGCGCTCCTTCAGGGCGTAGCGCAGGCGGAAGCGCGGCGGCCCGACATCGGTGACCACGCGCAGGCCGTTGGGGATGGCGAGGCCGGGCCGCTCGTAGCCCGCGAGATCGATGTCGAGCACGTCGACGGAGAGGGATTCCCCGGGCCTGAGCGTGCGCGCGCTCAAGGAGCGGAAGATCCGCTCGATCTCGCCGAGCGTCACCCGCAGGCTCGGCCCGGAGCCGTAGCGGCTCTCGGCATCGGTGTAGCGCTCCGGGGCCACGAAGCGCAGGCTGAGCGGCGCCTCGGCCCCCGCCGGGCCAGCGGAGAGAACCGCCAGCAGGGCGAGGGCCGCGGCGCGCCTCACTGCTTCGTCCGGTTGATCACCGCGAGAAGGGCACGGGCCACGGGCTCGGTGATGGTGCGGCGGTACTTGCGGTGGACGAGCTGGCCGTTGTGGAAGATGTCCTGCTCGACATAGAGGCGCTCGCCGTCCCAACGCACCACGTTGTCAGACTCAATCGTCTCCTCGACGCCCAGATCCGAACGAAGGATCGGTGCGCCGCTCGTCGTATGCATGGGCTTCGCCTCGGCTCTCGAACTCACTTGTCGGGGCACCCTAGGCCCTGTTCCCCGCCTGCGCCAGATCGGCGATGCCAATCCCTCGACCGATTACCTGACAGTCACCTGGTCCTTGATGCGCTGGTAGGTCGCCCGGGTGAGCACCCGCTTCGACAGGAGCTGGTCGACGGCGCTATAGGGCCGGTGCTGGATGATCGCCCGGCCGATGGCCCCGCCGCCCCTGAGCTTGTTCAGGTCGGCGAGGCTCGCCGTGTTGAGATCGACGAGCTCCGTGGCCGCAGGGGGCGCGTTCTCCGCGGCCTGCTCGGAGGCGCTCGGCGGGGGCTCCGGGGCCGGCGGCTCGGCTGCGACCGGTGCAGGGGGCGGCGCGGGTTCGGGCACGGGGGGCGGGGCCGGCACAGGGGCGGGCGGGGGCGGGGCCTCTACCTTCGGGGCCGGCTCCGCCGGGGGCGCCTTCGCCAGCTCGGCCGGAGCGGGCAGCGGCGTCGCGGGGGCCCAGTAGAGGCTGGCGAGGCCCGCGAGCGCGGCCGCAACCACGATCAGCAGGCCGACGCGCAGGGTTGCCGATCCGCTGATCATCCGGAACCTCCCGGTTTCGCGGCCTCCCTCGCCCCGGGCGAACCCCATGGCGCCGCGTCTTGGGGCGGCCGCGGGAAAGCGCCGCCCTCACGGCATCTTAGGAGCTTTCGAGAGGCCGACCAGAGGCTCCCCATCAACGGGTCGTTCACCATCCACAGCGGTGGCGCGGCCTTCACCCCTGATGCGCAGGAGCCACAACCGGCTGCGGAAGCGCCACCCGCGGGGATTGCTCGCGCTTGCCGCGGGAACGGGAAACGGCCAAGCTCGTTACGTGCTAAGCTGAGCCATTGCTCCGAGCCGGTCAGGTCATGTCGATTCTCCGTCGTCTTCGCGTCGCGCACGTGCTCCTGGCGGCGGCCCTTGCCGGGTCCGTGGCGGCCTGCTCCTCCCTGCCGCGCACCCCCTACAGCCAGGCCGAGGCCGAGGCGGCGACCGTACCCGGCATGGCCGGCGTGCGGGCCAATGCCGATGCCTCCGCCGCCGATTTCGTGGCCATGGCCGGCCACGCGGAGCGCCGGCGCGCCGCCTTCAGCTATCTCGCCCTCTCGGGCGGCGGCGGCGACGGCGCCTACGGTGCGGGCGTGCTCAACGGCTGGACGGCTTCGGGCACCCGGCCGGAATTCTCGATCGTTTCCGGTGTCTCCACCGGTGCCCTGATCGCGCCCTTCGCTTTCCTCGGGCCGGCCTACGATTCCTACCTCACCGAGATCTATACGAGCGGCATCGCCGAGACGCTGGTGCAGTCGCCGAGCGTCGCCAATGTGCTGTTCGGCTCCGGCCTGTTCGGAGACGGCCGCCTGCGCAACCTGATCGGCCGCTACGTCAGCGCGGACCTGCTCAACGCCGTGGCCGAGGAGCATGCCAAGGGCCGCCGCCTGCTCGTGGTGACGACCAACCTCGATACCCAGCGGGCGGTGATCTGGAACATGGGCGCCATCGCCGCGAGCGGCGCGCCGAACGCGGTCTCGCTCTTTGCCGACGTGCTCACGGCCTCCGCCAGCATCCCGGCGGTGTTCCCGCCGCAGCTCCTCGACGTGCAGGCGAACAACCGCGCCTTCCAGGAGATGCATGTCGACGGCTCGGTGGTGACGCCGGTCTTCACCCTGCCGCAGTCCTTCCTGCTGCAGGACGGGCGCGTGCGCCGGGCCGGCAAGGCCGACATCTACGTCGTGATCAACGGCCGCCTGGAGCCGGAATTCGACGTGACCCGGAACAACACCCTCTCGATCGTGGAGAAGTCCTTCACCACGGCGAGCCGCGCCCGCTCCCGGGCGACGCTGGTGGCGACCGAAGCCTTCTCCCGCCGCAACGGCATGGGCTTCAACCTCACCTATATCGACAGCAGCGCGCCCCAGACCACGACCGCCCGCGGCTTCGACACCGCCTATATGCGCCAGCTCTACAACGAGGGCTACGAGAAGGGCCGCAGCGGCCATCTCTGGCAGCGCAGCGTCCCCGCCGCGCCGCTGGTGAAGACCGTGGTGCAGGAGGCCCTGGCGGGTCAGTGAGGGCGCCTGCCCGGCCTGCGGCTCACGCCTCGAACAGGCTGCCCTGCCGCGCCGCCGTGGGCGCCCTCGCGGGGCTGCGCCGGGGCGCCGGCTTCGGGCGTGGCGGCGGTTCCGGCGCCGCCTCCGGCCGGGCCCGGACGAGGCCGTCGGCGAATTCCAGCGAGAGGATGGCGGCCCGGCGGGCCGCGTCCGCGTCGCGCAGGGGCTGGCCCGCCTCGTCGCGCACCAGCGCATAGCCCCGGGCGAGCACGGCGCGGTAGCTGAGCGAGGAGAGCAGGGCTCCCTGCGCGGCGAGATGGTCGCGGCGGCGCTCGATCAGGCGGGCGCCCGAACTCTCCAGAAGGCTGCGGAGGGTGGCGAGCCGGTCGGCCCGTCGCGCCTCCACCGCCCGGGCCCGCTCCAGGGTCGCCCCCCGGGCCAGGGCGAGGCGCCCGGCGAGGTAGCCGAGCTCTCGCGACTTCGCGAGGGTGAAGTGCCGGAGCGCCAGGCGCGGCGCCTCGCCGATCCGCGCAAGTCGCTCCCGGGCCCGCGACAGGGCGAGGGCCGGCGAGCGGCGGGCGAGGCGTTCCGCGACGAGGCCGAGGCGCTCGCGGGCATCGCGGGCATTGGCCGCCAGCGCCGGGCCGAGCCGTGCCTCGGCGAGGTCGAGCCGCTGGCGCTTGAAGCCGAGATAAGACTCGGCGTTGGGAATGGCGCGGAGGAGCGCGCGCAGATCCGCCCGCTCGCGCTCGACCCGGCGCAGCATCGTGCCCGCCTGCCGCCGGCCGAGATCGGCGACGAGGTCGAGCAGATCCGCCTGCACGGGCACCGCCATCTCGGCGGCGCCGGTGGGGGTCGGCGCACGCCGATCGGCGGCGAAGTCGATCAGGGTCGTGTCGGTCTCGTGCCCCACCGCCGAGATGAGGGGGATCGCGCTCGCGGCGGCGGCGCGGACCACGATCTCCTCGTTGAAGGCCCAGAGATCCTCGATCGAGCCGCCGCCGCGGGCGACGATGAGCACATCGGGCCGGGGCAGGATGCCGCCGGGCTGAAGCTGGTTGAAGCCGCCGATCGCCGCCGCGATCTCCTCGGCGGCACCCTCGCCCTGCACGCGCACCGGCCAGACCAGAACCGGGCGGGGGAAGCGGTCCTCCAGCCGGTGCAGGATGTCGCGGATCACCGCGCCGGTCGGCGAGGTGACGACGCCGACGACCCGGGGGAGATAGGGGATCGGCCGCTTGCGCTCGGACGCGAACAGGCCCTCTGCGGCGAGCAGCTTCTTGCGCTCCTCCAGCAGCGCCATCCAGGCGCCGATGCCGGCGGGCTCCATCGTGTCGACGACGATCTGGTAGGAGGACTTGCCGGCAAACGTCGTGATCTTGCCGGTGACGACGACCTCCAGGCCCTCCTTCGGCTTCTGCCGCAGGCGGCCGAGCACGCCTTTCCACACCACCGCGTCGATCTTGGCGGCCCCGTCCTTCAGCGAGAAATAGGCGTGGCCGGAGCCGTGCGGGCCGCGATAGCCGGAGATTTCCCCGCGCAGGCGCACATGGCCGAAGCGGTCCTCCAGGGTGCGCTTGAGGGCGGCGGCGAGGTCGCCGACCGACCATTCCGGCGCATTGCCCGCAAGCACGCTGGAGGACGGCGTGTCGCCGCTCAGGGGCGGGGGGGCAGGCCGGGGCGGTGGGACGAGAGCCATGGCGCGGGACGCTAGGGGGCTCGTCCGGCCAGGTAAAGCCGGAACGATGCCGCGCGAGCGGGGAGGCTCAGAGCAGGGCCGCGAGAATCAGGGCGACGGTCAGGGTCGGCGCGACGGCGATGCCGACGGCCCATTGCCACCGATGCGCCCGCCGCGGCCGGCGGTTGTCGTTCACGGCCCGGAAGGTCGGCCGGCGGCTCACCACGTAGTCCGAAAGCGTCACACGCCTGATCTGCGGCGGAGCCGGAGGAAGGTGGGTCGTGTTGCGGCAGAGCGGCATGGCTTTCAACAACGTCGATGGCACCGCTCGCGTTCCGCGCGCTCGCGGAGGAAGTCGCCGTGCCCCGGATCGAGGCGGCCGCGTTCGAATGGCCCTTCCCCGGCGGCGCGTTTTGCGGTTTGGAGGGTGCCATGACCAGCTCTTCCCTCAACCTCCTGCTGATCGGCTCGGGCGGCCGCGAGCATGCCCTGGCCTTCGCCCTTGCCAAGTCGCCGCTCTGCGCGAAACTCTTCATCGCGCCCGGCAATCCGGGCACGGCCCAGCACGGCGAGAATCGGCCGGACCTTCCCGTGGGCGATCACGCCGCGGTCGTCGCCTTCTGCCGGGAGAACGGGATCGGCCTCGTCGTGGTCGGCCCCGAGGCGCCCCTGGTAGCGGGCCTCGTCGACGACTTGCAGGCGGCGGGCATCCGGGCCTTCGGGCCGACCCGGGCGGCCGCACAGCTCGAAGGCTCGAAGGGCTTCACCAAGGATCTCTGCGCCGAGCACGACATCCCGACCGCGGCCTACGCCCGCTTCACGGCCTTGGAGCCGGCGCTCGCCTATCTCGCCGCGTGTGGCGCGCCGATCGTGGTGAAGGCGGACGGGCTCGCCGCCGGCAAGGGCGTCACCGTGGCCGAGACGCCGGAGGCGGCCGAGGCCGCGGTGCGGGCGATCCTCGACGGATCGGAGGGCGCGGCCCTCGTGATCGAGGAATGCCTGTTCGGCGAGGAGGCGAGCTTCTTCGCCCTCTGCGACGGCACGCGGGCGATCCCGATCGGCACCGCCCAGGACCACAAGCGCGCCTATGACGGCGACAAGGGCCCGAACACCGGCGGCATGGGCGCCTATTCCCCGGCGGCGATCCTCACCCCCGCCCTTGAGCAGGAGGTGATGGCGCGCATCATCGCGCCGACGCTCGCCGGCATGAAGGCCCGGGGCACGCCGTTTGCCGGCATCCTCTATGCCGGGCTGATGCTGACCGCCGAGGGACCGAAGCTCATCGAGTACAACACCCGCTTCGGCGATCCCGAGGCGCAGGTGCTGATGCCGCGCCTCACCGGCGATCTCGTCCCGGCCCTGCTGGCGGCGGCCGAGGGCGATCTCTCCGGCGTCGCCATCGGCTACGACGACGCCCGCGTCGCTCTGACGGTGGTTCTGGCGGCCGAGGGCTATCCCGGCCCCGTGACCAAGGGCTCGACGATCAGGGGCGTCGCGCCGGTGACCGCCGGCGACGTGCTGGTCTTCCAGGCCGGCACCCGCCAGGACGGCGAGCGGCTCGTCGCCGATGGCGGCCGCGTGCTCGCGGTCACGGCTCTGGGCGCCAGCGTGCGCGAGGCCAAGGCCCGTGCCTACGAGGCCGTCGCCCGGATCGACTGGCCGGAGGGGTTCTGCCGACGCGACATCGGCGACCGGGCGGTGGCCCGCGAGGAGGCCGTCTCGGCCTGATCCCATGGCGGCACCCGGCCCGGATCCCCTGAGCCTCGCTTTCGCGGCGGCGCGCGAGGCGGCCGAAGCCGGCGAGGTGCCGGTCGGCGCCGCGATCGTGCGGGACGGGACGGTCCTGGCGGTCGCCGGCAACCGGCCGCGGGCCCTGCGCGACCCGACCGCGCATGCGGAGATCCTGGCGATCCGCGCCGCCTGCGCCGCCCTGGACGACGAGCGCCTGACGGGCTGCGACCTCTACGTGACGCTGGAGCCCTGCCCGATGTGCGCCGGGGCGATCTCCTTCGCCCGCATCCGCCGGCTCTACTACGCCGCCGCGGACCCGAAGGGCGGCGGCGTCGAGCACGGCCCCCGGGTCTTCAACCAGCCGACCTGTCACCACGCGCCGGAGGTCTATGGCGGCCTGCGCGAAGCGGAGGGGGCCGCCCTGCTGCGCGACTTTTTCCGGGAGCGGCGGGACTGAGCCCGCTTCCGCCGGAGCGCTGCCCTATCTCGCTCTTCACGGAGAATGCCGGAGGCGAGAGGTGTCCATGGTGCCGAGCTATCAGCGTGCGCTCATCGTCGGGGCAGGGCCGGGCCTCAGCGGCTCCCTCGCGCGGCTGTTCTCCGCGGAGGGAATGCGGGTCGGGCTCGCCGCCCGCAACGTGGGCAAGCTCGACGACCTAGCCCGCGAGACCGGGGCGGCCGCCCAGGCCTGCGACGCCACCGACCCGGCCGAGGTGGAGGCGCTGTTCGCGCGGATGGAGCCCTTCCTCGGCGGGGCGCCGGACGTGGTGGTCTACAACGCCAGCGACCGCCTGCGCGGGCCCGTGGCCGATCTCGATCCGGAGGCCGTGGCCCAGGCTTTGATGGTGAGCGCCTATGGCGGGTTCCTGGTGACCCAGGCGGCGGCCCGGCGCATGCTGCCCCACCGGCACGGGGCGATCCTGCTCACCGGCGCTTCTGCGAGCGTGAAGGGCTTTGCCGGCTCGGCCCCCTTCGCCATGGGCAAGTTCGCCCTGCGCGGCCTCGGTCAGAGCCTCGCCCGGGAATTGCAGCCCAAGGGCATCCACGTCGCCCATGTCGTGATCGACGGCGCCATCCGCAGCGCCGCCCGGCTCGAGCCGGAGGACGCGCCCAACAGCACCCTCGACCCGGACGCCATCGCGAAAACCTATCTCGGCCTGCTGCGGCAGGACCGCAGCGCCTGGGCCACCGAGATCGCGGTGCGGCCCTGGGTGGAGCGGTTCTGACGGCCGGACGAGATTCCGACGTGTCGCGGCTTGCCCTACTCCACGGGGAGCGCCCTGCGACGCTACCCGAAGAACCGCTCCAAAGCCGTCAGCGTCTCCGCCGGGCTCTCCTCCGCCAGGAAATGGCCGCAGGGGATCGAGACGCCCTCCGCCTTCGGCGCGAAGGTCCGTCGCCAAGTGTCGAGGGCGCTCTCGGGCTTGTCCTTGTCGAGATAGTCGCGGCTCGCGAGCACCAGCACCGGCATGCCGAGCCTGCGCCCGGCGGCGAGATCCGCGGCATCGGCCGCGCGGTCCGGCCCATCCGGGCCGCCGGCCCGGTAATCCTGGCACATGGCGTGGATACGCTCGGGCACGTTCCAGCTCTGGCGGTAGAGGGCAAGCGCCCGCGGGTCGAAGGCGGAGAGGTCCTTGGCCCCGGTCCAGTCCCGCAGCAGCCCCTCGAAATAGCCGTTCGGATCGCGCCCGATCGCGGTCTCCGGCTCGGGGGCGGGGCCGGCCAGGAACGGCCAGTGCGGGTTCATGCCGGGACGGGCCTCGATCCGCTCCCACTGGATCAGGGTCGGCACGATGTCGAGGAGGGCCAGGCGCTCGACCCGGCCGGGATCGTCCAGGGCCAGCCGGTAGCCGACCCGGGCGCCGCGGTCGTGGCCGGCGAGGGTGAAGCGGACATGGCCGATCCGCTCCATCAGGGCCACGATCTCCCGACCCAGCACCCGCTTCGCATAGGCCTCCACCCCGTCGTCGGGCGCCTGCGACCAGCCGTAGCCCTTGAGGTCGAGGCAGATCACCCGGTGCCCGCGCGCCAGCGCCGGGGCCACGCGGTGCCACATCGCGTGCGTCTGCGGGAAGCCGTGGAGCAGCAGCAGCGCGGGTGCCGCCGGGTCGCCCCCGGCCTGAGCGAAGACGCGGCCGCCCGGCCCCTCGACCCAGAGCGGGTCGAAGCCGGGAAACAGGGCGTCGGGCGTCGGATCCGGCATCGGGGTCTCCCGTTCGGAGGGGCGCGACGACAACCATCGAACCCGGCGGCGGCTCCGCGGGTGCGGGACGATTCACGAAGGCGGCAACTCTTTGAGAAACGTATAAATTGATCAAATTGCTCAATCGACAGGCATGCAATTTATTAAGGCGATCCGGTCATCATAGGTTGTTCCGATCGGTTGTAGCCCATGCCTCGCCAAGCTTTCGAAGAAGTCGCCCGGATCGCGTCCGATTGGTTCTGGGAGACCGATGAGGACGGGCGCTTCGTCCACCTCTCCGCGGATGTGGAGCGCTATACCGGCCGCGCGGCCTCCGACATGATCGGCCGCACCCGCACGGAGCTGGCCTGGACGGATGGGTCTGGGCGCCAGCCCGAATGCTTCGTGGCGATGGCCGAGGGCCGCCCGTTCCGGGATCTGGTCTACGCCTATCGTCACCCGGACGGCACGCCGCGCTGGTTCGAGCTGAGCGGCAAGCCGCGCCAGGACGCCCAGGGCCGCTTCGCCGGCTATCGCGGCGTCGGCAACGACGTCAGCGACCAGCATCGGACCCGGATGGCCCTCGCCGAGGCCCATGCCCAGCTGATCGAGCAGAACCGCCGCTTCGACGCCGCCCTGGAGAACATGACCCAGGGCCTGTGCCTGTTCGATCCCGAGAGCCGGCTGCTGGTCTGGAACCGCCGCTACCAGGACATGTTCGACCTCGCCGAGGGGCATCTGCGCGTGGGCATGAGCCAGCGCGAGATCGTCGAGATCCTGGTCGGCCTCCAGCGCTACAAGGCCGGCGCCACCGTGGATTCGCTCTGCGAGGGCACCCGCACCTCCCTCGTCAACGCGAACGCCAAATCCGTGCTGCGGGAGCTGGCGGATGGCCGGGTCATCGCCGCCACCCATCGCCCGATGGAGGGCGGCGGCTGGGTCGCCACCTTCGAGGACGTGACCGAGCGGCGGCGCAACGAGGCGCGCATCGTCCACATGGCGCGCCACGACGCGCTCACGGACCTGCCGAACCGCACAGCCCTGCGGGAGCTCGCCATCGACCTTCTGGAGCAGGGCAAGGCCGCGCCGAGCCTGCGCCTCGCCGTGCTGTGCCTGGATCTCGACCGCTTCAAGCCGATCAACGACAGCTTCGGCCACGGCACCGGCGACATGCTGCTGCGGGCGGTCTCCGAGCGCCTGCGTCAGCATGTGCGCGGGCGCGACGTGGTGGCCCGCCTCGGCGGCGACGAGTTCGCGGTGCTCTCCCAGGTGGAGGATCTCGCTGGCGCGGTCGGCCTCGCCCAGCGGCTGATCGGCGTCGTGAGCGCGCCCTACAGCCTGAACGGGCTCACCGCCGAGATCGGCATGAGCGTCGGCGTCACCCTGGCCGAGGGGGAGGGGGTGGACATCGACCGGCTCCTCAAGGACGCCGACCTGGCGCTCTACGAGGCGAAGGCGATGGGCCGCGGCACCTATCGCGTGTTCGAGCCGGAGATGGACGCCACCGCTCAGGGACGGCTGAGCCTGGAGCGGGAGCTGCGCGAAGCCCTGGCGCTGGGCCAGCTTGAGGTGCATTACCAGCCCCTCGTCGACCTCGCGGAGGACCGGGTGAAGGGCCTGGAGGCCCTGGTGCGCTGGCGGCATCCCGAACGGGGCCTCATCAGCCCCGTTCTGTTCATTCCCCTGGCCGAGGAGACCGGCCTCATCGTGCCGCTGGGCGAATGGGTGCTGAAGCAGGCCTGCCGGGATGCGGTGGGCTGGCCCGAGGAGGTCAGCATCGCCGTCAACGTCTCCGCCCTGCAACTGCGCCATCGCGGCTTCGCGGCGGCCGTGCTCTCTGCCCTGGCGACGAGTGGCCTCAGGGCGACGCGGCTCGAGCTCGAAATCACCGAGAGCGTCCTGCTCGACGACACGGAAGCCAATCTCGAGACTCTGCACGCCCTGCGCCGCCTCGGTGTGCGCATCTCCATGGACGATTTCGGCACGGGCTATTCGAGCATCAGCTACCTGCGCCGCTTCCCCTTCGACAAGATCAAGATCGACCGCTCCTTCGTGCGGGATGCCGGCGAGCGGGCGGAATCGAACGCGATCATCCGGGCGATCGTCGGCCTCGGGACCAGCCTCGGCATCACCACCCTGGTCGAGGGCGTCGAGACCGAGGCCCAGCTCGCCGCCGTGCGAGCGGAGGGCGCGCAGGAGATGCAGGGCTTCCTGTTCAGCCCGCCGCGCCCGGCGAGCGAGATCGACGTACTGTTCGCCGACGGGAAGAAGGGCGCCGCGGCGGCCTGAGCGCGGGCCGGACGAACCCGCCGGGCCGGCGGGTCAGGCGGGGGTGCTGCCCTCGCCGAGGCAATCGAGGGCGGCCTCGACCGTGCCGATCGCGTCGAGGAGCTTCTGCACGGTGCGTTCGACCTCCAGCGCCGGGCGGTCCATCAGGGCCGCGCGCTCGGCGACGGACTGGAGCTCCTCCAGAACCATGAAGAGGTCGTCGGCGATGGTCACGACATCGCAGCCCGCGGGCGCGCGCCGGGGATCGGGACGGCGGAAGGGGACGACGTTGCTCATCGCGGCCAGCTTTCACGGATTTCCCGGCTTCGCGCCACCCGTGCGTGCGCCCCTCTCCACATGAATGCGCCACCGCTGTGGCGCGGATGACAACCTCCCGTGGAGCGTGGTGAGTTTTTAGTGGCCGCCGGACATCACCTTCGCGCCAATCGGAACAGGATTCGTCAGTCCTCGGAGGCGTCGCGCCGGGCCGCGGGACGCGGTAAGCCACTGAGTCGGCGAAGGTCTCCGCCCGTGACGCGCCGCGCCGCGACGGCGCGCCGCCGGCGCCGCGTGCTTGACGGAACGGGTCCGGCAACCGCAGGTCGCCGCAAGCGCCGGCCTCCGGCGTCGTCCCGGGAGATCACCGATGCGCCTGCCGCACCTCGTCCTCGCTGCCTTCGCCGCGACCTTCGCCTGCGGCCTCGGTGCCTGCAGCAGCACGCATTCGGGTGGCCCCGGCCTGTCCGAGACCTTCAACACCGACAATTACCGCCGGTCCAACGACACCAACGGCACCCAGCGGCGCCCGGACGTGAACCGGCTCTACACGCAGCCGACGCTGCCGACGATCGGCAACCGCGGCTTCTGACGCGGGTTTTCCCCGAGGCTTGCGCACCGGAGCGGTGCGGCGGCGCGCGGAGGGCAGCATGGACGATTCCGAGGGCGGTCACCGCCTCGGCCGCTACGCGGATGGCCTGCTGAGCCTGCCGGGCGGTGTCGTGCGCGGCGTCGAGGAGGTGGTCCGGGTGCAGGCCCGGGGAACCGGCCCCGACGGGCTGGAGCGGGCCGGCGAAGCGGCGGGCAACCTTCGGCAGGCCCTCGGCCAGGGCGGCCCGCGTTCGCTGCCCCTGCGCCTCGCCCTCTCCACCGTGCGCGCGGGCCTGGGCCTGATCGAGGACGGGCTGCGCCCGGATCTCCAGGCCTCTCCGGTCGAGATCGGCTTCGCGGACGGCTCGACCGTGGTCGCCCTGCTGCCGGGGGAGGCCGCGGCTCTGATCCGTCGGGATGCGGCCATCGCCCGCGGCGCCCTCGAACGCCAGGCCCGCAAGGCGGCCGTGCCGCTTCCGGCGCCTCCGGTCGAGCCCGCCGCGCCGGCCGCCCTGCCGGACGGCACCGGCGACGCCCTCACCTCGATCTTCCGCTACGAGAAGCGCAACGGCCGCCTGCGCCGCGTCCCCGTCGAGCCGGGCGAGGACTGATCCGTCAGCCCGCGAAGGCGTCGACCGCATTGCCCGCGAGATTGGCCGCGCTCAGGCGTTCCGCCTCGCTCAACGCCGGGCGCAGCCGGTCGGGCAGGGCGGCGAGCAGGGCCGCCCGCTCCCGGGCGAGGCGCACCGCCTCTTCGACGGTGACCACCTCGAAGCGCAGCGCCTCCCCCGGCCGGCGCTGGGCGACCCGGCGCAGATCCGCCGAGATCACGGTGGCGATTTTCGGATAGCCGCCGGTGGTCTGACGGTCCGCGAGCAGGATGATCGGCGTGCCGGCCCCCGGCACCTGGATCGAGCCCGCCACCGTCCCGTCCGACACGATGTTGAATCCCTGTGGCCCATGGGCGATGCGGGGGCCGTCGAGCTGGCAGCCCATGCGGTCGGCGCGATGCGAGACCGTGAAGCGGCCGTGGCGCAGCGTGTCGAGGCCCTCCGGCGTGAAATGATCGGCCTGCGGGCCGAGCACCACCCGGATCGGTGCCTCCCGGTCGAGCGGGACCGGGTCGAGGCCGCGTTCGGTCCCGCCGAGGCCGGGCTCGGCGGCCGGATGAAGCCGGTCGCCCTCGCGCAACGGGCGTCCGTCGAGGCCGCCGATGGCCGCCCGCAGATGCAGGGCGGCGCTGCCCATCACCGCGGGTGCCCGGATTCCCCCGGCCAGCGCAAGCACGGCGTAGACACCGGCGCGGGGACGTTCGATCCGCAGGGTCTCTCCCTCCTGCAGGGTGAGGCTGCCGTCCTGGCCCACGGCCTCGCCGTCGCGGTCGAGCCGGCAGAGCGCCCCCGTCACCGCCACGCGCACCGGGCCGCCCTCGGCTCGGAAGCGACCGGAGGACAGGCCGAGCTCCAAAGCCGTGGCCTCCGGCTCGTTGCCGACGAGGAGGTTGGCCGCCGCATGCGCCAGGGGATCCATCGGCCCCGAGGCGGAGAGGCCGTAGCGCGCGAAGCCGCGCCGGCCGCCATCCTGCAGGGTCATGGCCGCCCCGCATTCCAGAACGAGGAGATGCCCGCTCACGGGTCGATCCGCTCGGCCACCGGCTCCCCGGCGGCGGCGGCGCGGTCGAGGGCCTCCCATGCGGAAGGCTCCACCGGCTCGAAGCGCACGGTGTCGCCGGGCTCCAGCAACACGAAGGGCGCGCGGCCTGGCATGAAGTTGCGCATCGGCGTGCGGCCGAGGAGATGCCATCCGCTCGGCGCGGCGATGCTGGCGACCAGCGCCTGGGCCCCGCCGATGGATATCGTCCCTGCCGGCGTCTGCGGCCGGGGGCTCGGCCGGCGTGAGAGGGCGAGGCTCGGGTCGAGCCCGCTCAGATAGGCGTAGCCGGGCAGGAAGCCGAGCATCGCCACCCGGTAGGTCGCGCCGCAATGGCGGGCGATCACCTCGTCCGGGCGGAGGCCGTGATGGGCGGCGACCGCTTCGAGATCGATGCCGAAATCCCCGCCATAGACTACGGGGATCCGCCAGGACCGCTGGCGGGCCGCTTCCGGCAGGTCGCCCCGCGCCAGCGCCAGAACCTGCGCCCCGAGGGCGACGGGGTCGGCCAGGACCGGATCGACATGGACGGTGAGAGACCGGTAGGTCGGCACGGATTCGCGAACGCCCTCGAGGCGCGCGCCGGTGAGGCGGGCATCGAGGGCGAGGACGGCGGCGTTGAGGTCGGCATCGATGGTGTCGCCGAACTCGATGGTGAAGGCGGTGTCGCCCTGCGGCAGGAGCCGTGGTTCGTCCGGCACGGGACTCCTAGAGGGTGTGGATCTTGCGCTCCGTCCCCTCATACACCTCCGCCTCGCCGCCCGTCGCCCCGCTGCGGTGCAGGGCTGCGTCGAGATTGTCCGGGTCGAGGGCCTGCTCCACGAAGACGCGGCCGCGATGGGTCATGTCGCGGGCGTAGCGCAGGCCCTGGTCGCGCAGATCGTCCGCGTAGGGACCGAGAGTCTGGTCTTCCTGCCGGGTGCGCGGCAGCAGCGCGCCGAGCAGCAGGCCCGCGGCGAGGCCGACCACGCCCACGAGCAGCGGGTTCTCGGACACGAAGGCCTCCGTGGCCGTGCGTCCCTCCCGGATCCGCTGGTATCCGCGGTCGGCGAGGTCCGCCGCCTGGGCGCGGTGGTGGTCGTAGCGCTCCGAGGCCCAGTCGCGGGCGTCGTCATAGGCATTCTCCGCGCGCCGCCGGGCCTCCTGGGCGGCATCGCCGACGCGCGACTTGAGATCGGCAGCCGTGTCCGTGGCCGTGTCGCGTGCCCGCTCGTAGGCTGAGCCAGCTGCATCGGCCGCCTGCGCGCCCGTCTCGCGCACCCGCTCGGCGGCGGCATGGGACGCTTCCCGCGCCGCCGTCAGAGCCTCTTCCTGTTCCCGGTCGATCCGCCGGGCGGCCTCGTCGAGGCTTCCGCCCCGGCCGGTGCCGCGGGGCATGCCCGCCTGGGCCGCGAGATCGTCCGTGAGGGAGCGTCCATCGTCGCCCGGCTTGTTCTGTCCACCCATGGCGCTGCTCCGATCTGTCAATGACATCGTCGTCCTCGTCGCGTTTCTCAGGCGATCCCGGCGCTTCCGGGGGGCGCTTCCGGGGGCAGGCCGGGGTTGATCGTCTTCGGACCCGGCCTCGCGCCCGGCCCGGGCACAGGCTCCGCCACGGCCACGGAGGCGGGCTTGCGCGCCGCATCCGTCTCCGTGAGCGTCGGAATCGTCGCCTTCGGCATCACCGGCTCGGCCGGCACGATCGCGCCGTTCCGGTATGGGCGCCGGGCCTCCCCGGAGATCCGGCTCATCAGCATGCCGACGCCCGCCGCGATCAGCAGCACGGGCACCGGGTTCTTGCGCACCGCCGCGAGCGCGTTGTCGTAGAGGCCGTTCAGGGTCGGGGTACGCCGGGCCGAGCCCAGCATCTCATCGACGAGGCTCGAAGCCGAGAGGCGCCCCTGCAGCTTATCGATGGTCTCGTCGAGCCGGGCGCGGCTCGCCTCGATGTCCCGTTCGAGATCGGAGATCGATTCACTCATCACGCCACGCGCTCCGCCGAGACCCGCTCCGAGAGGGCGCGGGCGTCCTGTCGCACCTGCCGGCTCGTGCGGGTGGGCGCCAGGTTCGAGACCGACATCGCCTTTGCCCCCACGAGGGCGAGGATCACCGCGACGAGGAGAAGGGCCCCGCCCACGATCAGCGCGGCGAGCCACTCCGAATTCACCAGCGTCGCCACGTATTTCACGAGGGCGCCGATCAGCACGAACAGGGCGGTGACCGCGAACACAGCCGCGGCGACCATCATCCCGAGCCCGATGAAGAGGCTCCGGACATTCTCCGTCATCTCCGTGCGGAAGAGCGCGATTTCCTTGCGGGCGAGGTCGCTCGCCTCGCGCAGCGCCTCGGCGACGAGGCCTTGAAGGGATGAGCCCGACATGTACGGCTCCTCAGGCCCGGTAACCGTCATAGGTGTCGGTCTCCGGCCGGCTCGTCGCCTTGACGAAGCGCGACAGCAGGAAGCCCGCCGCGAAGGTCGCCACGGCCACCGTCACCGGCGCCCGGCGGGCATAGGTCTCGGCCTCGGTATAGAGGTCGGCGAAGCTGCGCTGCTCGATGGAGCCGGCGAGGTCGTCCAGCCCTTCCGCGGCGGTGTCGAAGAAGGCCTTGAGGTTGGGCTTGTCCTCGAAGCTCTTGCCCGAGTCCCGCAGGGAGGCGGCGACGCTGGCGACGGATTGCGAGGCCTCGCCCTTCTTGCCCTCGGCGTAGCTGATCGCGTTGCTGCGCAGGGCCGCCGCGAAGCCGAGGCCGCGCTCGACCGCCGTATCGGCCAAGTCCTCGACCTCGTGCTTCACGTCCTGGAGGTCGGCAGGACGTCCCGTCTCCGGACCGGTTGCGGTGCCTGCGGCATCGGATGCGGGCATTGCGGGGCAGCTCCTCGAAAGCGTGGGGGCGGGGGCGACCGGGGCCGGACCTCCACCGCGTTGGATCTCGTCCGAGAAACATCGAGCGAACGACCGGGTTCCGCTCGCGGTGTACGAAAGCGTGACCATTTCATGTGGATGGATCGGCCGGGGCCGCCCCCCGCGCCGGCCCCCGCGTCAGCGGCCGTTCAGCTTCGGCACGGCACAAGGGGCCTCGTCGCGCCGCACTGTCGAAACCGGCTCCTTCGAGGCGCGACGGCCAAGGTTCCGGGCAGGCGGGATCGCGGCGTTTCCGGATGCCCCCTGCGAAAGCGGCACCCGAACCGCCACGCATTCCAGACTTGACCCGCGGGTAAGGTCGCGCTTGGCTGTCGTCACGACGGATCGCGCTCGGCTTCCGCGCGTTTCCTCTCACGTAAACGTCAATTGCGAGCGCGGGCCTCCCGCGCTCCCGACCGAGGACCGGAGCCCGCGTTCGTGGCACGTCTCATCATCGTTTCGAACCGCGTCGCCGTCCCGGCCGAGGGCAAGGACGCGGTTTCGGCGGGCGGCCTCGCCGTCGCCGTGAAGGAAGCGTTCTCCAGCTACGAGGGCCTCTGGTTCGGCTGGAGCGGCAACATCGTCGAGGATCCCGATCCGGAGCCGACCCTGATCGACCGCGGGTCGATCCAGTACGCGGTGATGGATCTCTCGCCCCAGGACCACAAGGAATACTACGCCGGCTTCGCCAACCGGGCGCTCTGGCCGATCATGCATTACCGCATCGGGCTGGGCGCCTATTCGCGCTCCGATTATTCCGGCTACCAGCGCGTCAACCAGGCCTTCGCCCGGGCGCTCGCCAAGCTCGTCGAGCCCGACGACCTGATCTGGGTGCACGACTACCACCTGATGCCGCTGGCGAGCGAGCTGCGCGGCCAGGGCATCGCCAACCCGATCGGCTATTTCCACCACATCCCCTGGCCGGCCGCGGACGTGTTCAACACCCTGCCGGCGAGCAGCGAACTCCTGCGCGCCATGGCCGATTACGACCTGATCGGTCTACAGACCGAGCCGGACGTCCAGAATCTGTCGCGCAATTTCATCGACACGATGCGCGCGATCCCCCTCGGCGGCGGCTCGCTCATGGTCGACGGCCGGCGCACGCGCATCCGCGCCTTCCCGATCGGCATCGACGTCGCCGGCTTCAAGGAGGCGGCGGACAAGGCCGGCTCCAACAAGGTGGTGCGCGAGACCATGGCGGGCCTGCGCACCCGCAAGCTCCTCATCGGTGTCGATCGCCTCGACTACTCGAAGGGCGTGCCCGAGCGCATGGAGGCGGTGGACCGCTTCTTCGCCTCCAACCCCGACCAGCGCGGCAACGTCGTCTACATCCAGATCACGCCGAAATCCCGCAGCGAGGTGCCGGAATACGAGCAGCTCTCCCGCGAGGTGAACGAGAAGGTCGGCGACATCAACGGCACGCTCGGCGAGCCGGCCTGGACGCCGATCCAGTACGTCACCAAGGCCTATCCGCGCCCGGTGCTGGCCGGGCTCTACCGGGCGGCCCGGGTCGGCCTCGTGACGCCGATGCGCGACGGCATGAACCTCGTGGCCAAGGAATACGTGGTGGCCCAGAGCGAGGAGGATCCGGGCGTCCTCGTCCTCTCCAAGTTCGCCGGTGCCGCCCGGCAATTGCCCGAGGCGCTGCTCGTGAACCCTTACGACCGCTTCGAGGTGGCCGAGGCGATCCGGCAGGCGCTCTACATGCCCCGGACCGAGCGCCTGGAGCGCTGGAAGCCGATGATGGAGCGCATGGCCCGCGAGGATGTGGATTGGTGGGCGCGCAACTTCATGACGGAGCTGGAGGCCTTCCGCACGGTCGAGCGCCAGCCGCCGAGGACTGCGGCGGCGGCCGAGTAGCTGCCGCGCCTTTCCGCCGTATCGAGAATCGGTAAACCTCGACCGTCGGCCCGGGTTTCGCGTCCGGGACGCGGCGAGGCCGTTGCGTATCCTGGACGACGAGGCTGCATGATCGCGATCGAAGAGGGCGTGCCCGCCCCGCTCGGTGCCCACTTCGACGGACGCGGCGTCAACTTCGCCGTCTTTTCGCAGAACGCCACGGCGGTCGAGCTCTGCCTGTTCGATCCGAATTCCCGCATCGAACGGCAGAAATTCCTGCTGCCCTGCCGGACCGACGACATCTTCCACGGCTACCTGCACGGGCTGCTGCCGGGCCAGCTCTACGGCTACCGGGTGCACGGCCCCTGGGATCCGGCGGCGGGCCACCGCTTCAATCCGGCCAAGCTCGTGATCGACCCCTATGCCCGCGAGGTGCGGGGCCGGATCCGCTGGCACGATTCCCTCTACGCCCATCGCCGCGGCGGCCCGCGGGAGGACCAGATCGACCGGCGCGACAGCGCCCCCTACATGCCCCGCGGCGTCGTCACCCAGCCGGAGACGGCCGATCCCACCGCCCTGCCGCTCAACCGGCCGCTCGGCGACACGGTGATCTACGAGGCGCATGTGAAGGCGCTGACGATGACGCATCCGGCCCTGTCGCCGGCCGAGCGCGGCACCTATCTCGGCCTTGCGCATCCGGCGATCATCGAGCACCTGCTCAAGCTCGGCGTCACCGCCCTGGAGCTCCTGCCGATCCAGGCCTTCGCCGACGACCGCTTCCTGGTCGAGAAGGGGCTCGTGAATTTCTGGGGCTACCAGCCCTACAACTACTTCTCGCCCGAGCCGCGCTACCGCGGGGAGGGGGGCATGGGCAGCCTGCGCTTCGCCATCCGCGAACTCGCCGCCGCGGGCATCGAGACCATCGTCGACGTGGTCTACAACCACACCGCGGAGGGCGACCGCACCGGGCCGACCCTCTCCTTCCGCGGCCTCGACAACGCGAGCTACTACAAGCTCCGGCCCGAGGATCCGCGCGAGACCCTGGACTGCACCGGCTGCGGCAACACCCTGGACGTGTCCCACCCCCGGGTGATGCAGATGGTGCTCGATTCCCTGCGCCACTGGGTGCTGCGCTACGGGGTGGCCGGCTTCCGCTTCGACCTCGCCTCGAGCCTCGGCCGCGCGCCGCACGATTTCGATCCCCGCGCCGCCTTCTTCCAGGCGGTGGCGCAGGATCCGGTCCTGGCCCGGGTGAAGCTCATCGCCGAGCCCTGGGACGTGGGTGCGGGCGGCTACCGCCTCGGCGGCTATCCCTATGGCTGGAGCGAATGGAACGACCAGTTCCGCGACAATCTCCGCGCCTTCTGGCGCGGCGATGCCGGCGCGCTCGCCAAGCTGACGCAGGGGCTGTCAGGCTCGCGGGAGATCTTCGCGCCGTCCGGCCGCTCGCCGCTCGCCAGCATCAACTACGTCGCCTCCCATGACGGCTTCACCCTGGCCGACGTCGTCAGCTTCGAGGACAAGCACAACGCGGCCAACGGGGAGGAGAACCGCGACGGCCACAACCACAACCTCACGCGCAATTACGGGGTCGAGGGGCCGACCGACGATGCCGCGATCCTGTCGGTGCGTGCGCGCCAGAAGCGCAATATGCTCGCCACCGTCTTCCTCGCCCAGGGCGTGCCGATGCTGCTGATGGGCGACGAGCGCTCACGCAGCCAGGGCGGCAACAACAACGCCTATTGCCAGGACAACGCCGCGAGCTGGATGGACTGGGAGACCGATCCCGATCCGGCGCTCGCCGCCTTCGTGTCCAATCTCGCGGCCCTGCGCCGGGCCTGCCCGGCCCTGCGGCGGCGCAGCTTCCTCGTCGGAGCGGCGGTCGACGGCGACGGGCTCAAGGACGTGCACTGGCTCTCGCCGGACGGCACGGAGATGGAGGGCGAGGCCTGGGGCGAGGGCGAGCGCAGGGCCTTCGGCATGCAGATGGGCAACGATGCCGGCAGCACCGAGCGCGTGCTCGTCCTCATCAACGCCGCCGAGGCCGATTGCGGCTTCGCCCTCGCGCCGGTGATCGCCGGCCCTTGGCGGCCGGTCTTCGACACCACCCTGCCCGAGGGCAAGGTGCTCCCCGGCCATCGCGATCCCTTCGGCGCGGAGGCGGTGGTGCCGATGCCCGGCCGCAGCCTGCTGGTGCTGAAATCGCCGGCCCGGCATCAGGCCGTTTCGCCGGCCTCCGCCGATTCCTTCGCCCGGGCGTAGAGGGCGGCTTCGGCCGCGATCAGCTCGCGCCCGAGCTTGAGCGACTTGTAGCTGTCGCCGGAGGCACGCACGGCGTCGATCGCCGCGATGTAGGGCGACAGGCTCGGGGCGGCGTCCATCAGCTGGTTGGCCAAGGCCACGAACTGGTTCTCAGCCTCGAACGGGTTGTCGACCAAGTACATCACCTGCAGCAGCACGTAGAGCTTCTTGCAAGGCGTGTCGGCCTCGCTCTCGGTGATGATGTCGCTCTCGCGCAGGAACTTGGTGTTGGTCTCCAGCACGAAGCTCGCCCGGCGGTCGCCGTTGCGGATCGCGGCATTGCCGATGATCAGGCGCTCGTTGGGCTTGAGATCGATTCTGAGGGGCATCGCAGGGGATCTCGCAAGGCGTGTCGTGGAGACCGAATATGGCCCGACGCCCATTAAGAAGCGGTCAACCACATCGGCTAAGAACCGGTCAACCACATCGAAGACGAAGCCGGGGTCCCGGCAAATCCTGACAATCGAAGTAAGGTTTCGGAAGGCCGCGGCGGCTTGAAGTCGGGTCACTCCAGAACGGGGTGCATCAGATCAGAAGGATCTACCCACCATGGCTTCCGTCAACCTCACCGCCGCCGTCCGCCAGAACCTGCTCTCGCTGCAGGACACCGCCTCGCTGACCGCGACGACCCAGAACCGCCTGTCCACGGGCCTGAAGGTGGCCTCTGCCCTCGACAGCCCGGTCAACTACTTCACCTCCCGCTCCCTGTCGAACCGCGCCTCGGATCTCGGCGGCCTCCTCGATTCGATCTCGAACGGCGTTCAGACGATCCAGGCGGCCAACCAGGGCATCACCTCGATCCAGAAGCTGATCGACTCGGCCAAGTCGACCGCCAACCAGGCGCTCTCGACGCAGCTGTCGACCACCGGCACGGCCTCGACGGCTTTCGCGACCCCGTCTGCCAACACCACCGTGAAGTTCTACGTGAACGGCACCGCGAAGTCCGCTTCGCTCACCACGAGCGACACGATCGACACGGCCATCGCGACGCTCAACACGCAGGCCGGCTCGACGATGTTCTCGAAGGACACCACCGGCAAGAAGATCGTGCTGAACTCCAGCGCCGACGTGGAATTCGCGACGACCGCCGACCAGACCACGCTCGGCTTCACGGCCGGCACCGGTTCCTCCACGACGGCCAAGTACGGCACGGGTAACGACGCCGTTGGCCAGAGCGCCGATCTCACGGTGGCCGGTGTCGATACCCGCGCCAAGCTCGCCGACCAGTACAACGCCCTGCTGACCCAGATCACGCAGCTCGCCAAGGATTCGAGCTACAACGGCGTGAACCTGATCAGCAACGGTGACACGTCGAACAAGCTGCACATCGCCTTCAACGAGAAGGACACGGCGAACCTCGACGTCCAGGGCCAGGACCTGACCTCCGACGGCCTCAAGCTGAGCTCGATCACCCTCGGCAGCAGCGGCACGGGCAAGTTCCTGCTCGATACCGACATCAACTCGACCATCAAGAGCCTGGGCACGGCCTCGGACACCCTGCGTGCCGCGAGTTCGACCTTCGGTTCGAACCTCTCGGTCGTGCAGAACCGTCAGGACTTCACCAAGCAGGTCATCAACGTGCTCAACCAGGGTGCGTCGAACCTGACCGCGGCGGACCTGAACGAGGAAGCGGCGAATTCGCAGGCGCTGACCACCCGCCAGTCGCTTGGCATCTCGGCGCTGTCGCTGGCCAACCAGGCGCAGCAGGGCATCCTGCAGCTCCTGCGCTGATCCGGGCAGAGGCGGAAGATCTCGAAGAGACGGCCGGGGAAACCCGGCCGTTTCGTTCGTGACGCGGTGATTTTGGGCCAAGACCCCGGCACGGCAAGCAAAATTCGAAGTTGCGTTAACCTGCGGGAAACCAAGTCGTGGTGCATTAACCCTAATGCCGACATAGGCATGTGCTCACCACGGATTGCATCCCATGTCATCCAGCGTCACCCTCTCAGCTGCGACCCGGCAGAACCTTCTTTCCCTTCAGGACACGGCTACGCTCACCGCGACGACCCAGAACCGTCTCGGTACCGGCCTGAAGGTCTCCTCGGCGCTGGACAATCCGGTGAACTTCTTCACCGCCCAGAGCTTCAGCAGCCGGTCCGGCGACCTGAGCGCGCTCCTCGATTCGATCTCGAACGGCGTTCAGACGATCCAGGCGGCCAACCAGGGCATCACCTCGATCCAGAAGCTGATCGACTCGGCCAAGTCGACCGCCAACCAGGCGCTCTCGACGCAGCTCTCGACCACCGGTACGGCCTCGACGGATTTCGCGACCCCGTCTGCCAACACCACCGTGAAGTTCTACGTGAACGGCGCCGTGAAGTCCGCGTCGCTCACCACGAGCGACACGATCGACACGGCCATCGCCACGCTCAACACTGCCGCCGGTTCCACGATGTTCTCGAAGGACGTCTCCGGCAAGAAGATCGTGCTGAACGCCAGCGCCGACGTGGAATTCGCGACGAACACCGACCAGACCACGCTTGGCTTCGCAGCGGGCACCGGCTCGACGGCGGCCAAGTACGGCACTGGCAACGCCGTCCAGGGGAAGAGCTCCGACCTGACGGTGGCCGGCGTCGATACCCGCGCCAAGCTCGCCGAGCAGTACAACAGCCTTCTGGTGCAGATCACGCAGCTCGCCAAGGATGCGAGCTTCAACGGCATCAACCTGATCAGCAACGGCGACCCCTCGAACAAGCTGCACATCGCCTTCAACGAGAAGGACACGGCGAACCTCGACATCCAGGGCCAGGACCTGACCTCCGACGGCCTCAAGCTGACGGCGATCGGCCCGGATTCCGGCACTAATGTCGGCCGTGGCAGCTTCCTGCTCGACGCGGACATCAAGTCGACGCTCTCCGCCATCGGCACGGCCTCCGATACCTTGCGTGCCGCGAGCTCGACCTTCGGTTCGAACCTCTCGGTCGTGCAGAACCGTCAGGACTTCACCAAGAAGCTCGTCAACATCCTCGATACCGGCGCGTCGAACCTGACGAACGCCGACCTGAACGAGGAAGCGGCGAATTCGCAGGCGCTGACCACCCGCCAGTCGCTTGGCATCTCGGCGCTGTCGCTGGCCAACCAGGCGCAGCAGGGCATCCTGCAGCTCCTGCGCTGATCCTTCCTTCTCCGCAGGCGGAAACGGCCGGGGCTTTGCCTCGGCTTTTTCTTTTGGAGAAGCGGCGCCGGCTTTGGAGTTCCGCCCGGCCCTGGCGTAGGAAGGCGGGGCAGAGAAGGAGCGGGCGATGACGGCAGCTGCGGCGAAGGTGACGGTGGTCGATCACCCCCTGGTCCAGCACAAGCTGACCCTGATGCGCGACGTCTCGCGCTCCACCAAGGGGTTCCGCGAACTCCTCAACGAGATCGGGATGCTGCTCGCCTACGAGGTGACCCGCGACCTGCCCCTGGAGCCCGTGACTATCGAGACGCCGCTCCAGCCGATGGAGGGCCGGCAGATCGCCGGCAAGAAGCTCGTCCTTGCCCCGATCCTGCGGGCCGGCGTCGGCTTCCTCGACGGCATGCTCTCGCTGATGCCCTCGGCCCGCGTCGCCCATGTCGGGCTCTATCGCGATCCCGACACGCTCCAGGCGGTCGAGTACTATTTCAAGTCGCCTTCCGATCTCGCCGACCGCACGGTGCTGGTGCTCGATCCCATGCTCGCCACTGCCAATTCCGCGGTCGCGGCGATCGACCGGCTGAAGAGCCGCGGGGCCAAAGATCTGCGCTTCGTCTGCCTGCTCGCGGCGCCCGAGGGCATCGCGCGCCTGCAGGAGGCCCATCCCGAGGTGCCGCTCTGGACGGCCGCGATCGACGATCGGCTCAACGACCACGGCTACATCACGCCCGGACTGGGCGATGCCGGCGACCGGATGTACGGCACGCGCTGAGACCCCGCCGGGCTTGCCAAGCGGATCATAGGCCGCGACGAGAACGTTCTCCGCCGGACCGGACGCCGATCCGGCGCGCGCGAGAGCATCAGAACGAAGGCCCGGAGACGCGTCCCGCCTCGAAGGCTCGGGCACGGCTGCGGGCCTCGGAGGAGGACACCCGATGCCGTCGAACCCGCTGCCCGAGACCATGCGCCAGATCCGCTTCGCGGAGGCGGGCGGCCCGGAGGTCATCCGCGTCGAGGCGGCCCCGGTGCCGCGGCCCGGCCCGGGGCAGGTGCTGATCGAGGTCGCCGCCGCCGGGGTGAACCGGCCGGACGTGATGCAGCGTCAGGGCCATTATCCGCCGCCGAAGGGCGCCACCGAGATCCCAGGCCTCGAAGTCGCCGGGCGCATCGTCGCCCTGGGCGAGGGCGTGGGCGGCTTCTCGCAGGGCGAGGAGGTCTGCGCCCTGGTGATCAGCGGCGGCTATGCCGAGTTCGCCGTCGCCGAAGCCGGCCAGTGCCTTCCCAGGCCCAAGCCCTTGTCGCTGATCGAGGCGGCCGGCGTGCCGGAGACCTTCTTCACCGTCTACAGCACGGTGATGCAGCGCGCCCGCCTGCAGCCCGGGGAGACCTTCCTCGTGCATGGCGGTTCGAGCGGCATCGGCTCGACCGCGATCCAGCTCGCCAAGGCGCATGGGGCCAAGGTCATCACCACCGCGGGCTCGGCGGAGAAATGCGCCTTCTGCGAGGCGCTCGGCGCGGATGCCGCCATCAATTACCGCGAGGCGGATTTCGCGGAGGAGGTGAAGCGGCTCACCGAGGGGAGGGGGGTCGACGTGATCCTCGACATGGTCGGGGCCGCCTACCTGCCGAAGAACGTCGCCTCGCTAGCGGTGGAGGGCCGCCTCGTCATGATCGCCTTCATGAAGGGCTACAAGGTCGACAGCCTGACGCTGACCCCGATCATGCTCAAGCGCCTCACTCTCACCGGCGCGACGCTCCGGGCCCAGGCCAAGGAGGCCAAGGCGGCGATCGCCGAGGGCCTGCGCAAGGATGTCTGGCCGCTCCTCGAGGCGGGCAAGGTCAAGCCGGTCATCCACGCCACCTTCCCTCTGGAGGAGGCGGAGAAGGCCCATGCGCTCATGGAGACGAGCGCGCATCTCGGCAAGATCCTCCTCGTCACCGGCCGCTGAGGCAGCGGCTGATCTTTCCGCATCTTGGCGAAAGTCGTCGGCCACCTTTCGCGAACAGGCCGCGAGCCGGAACTCTCCTGCGAAGCCATACGTTGGCCGAACATCACGATTTCGTGTCGGCTCGGCCGGCACGGTGGCTTCGCAGGATGAGGTAGAGATGGCTGAAATCGAGACCACGACCGAGGCGCGCCAGGGGCGGCGGGGCCGCCCGGTCCTCTACGTGCTGATCGGCAGCCTGGCGCTGCTCGCGATCTACATGGTCGGCATGCTGACATGGTCCGGCACCGACGCCACGAAGGACCATGCCTCCCAGAGCCAGGATTCGGCCCGGGAACTGACCACGGGCTCGGTCAACGGCAACAAGTCCTCGCCGGCTCCCACGGCCACCCCGGCGGAGAACCCGGCCAACCCGGTCCCAGCCAAGCCGAACGCGCAGTAGGCGCGGGACCGCTCGAACGAGAACGGCGCGCGGGTCCGACCCGCGCGCCGTTTCTTTTCGAGAGGGTGTCGAACCATCAGCGGGTCGGGATCGGGGTCTCGCCGCGATAATCGTAGAAGCCGCGCTTGGTCTTGCGGCCGAGCCAGCCGGCCTCGACGTATTTCACCAGGAGCGGGCAGGGACGATACTTCGAATCGGCCAGCCCCTCGTAGAGCACCTGCATCACCGAGAGGCAGGTATCCAGGCCGATGAAGTCGGCGAGCTGGAGCGGCCCCATCGGGTGGTTGGCGCCGAGCCGCATGGCGGTGTCGATCGCCTCGACCGAGCCCACGCCCTCGTAGAGCGTGTAGATCGCCTCGTTGATCATCGGCAGCAGGATGCGGTTGACGATGAAGGCCGGGAAATCCTCCGACATGGTCGGCGTCTTGCCGAGCTTGCCGATGAAGACCTTGGCCGACTCGTAGGTCGCGTCCTCGGTGGCGATGCCGCGGATCAGCTCCACGAGCTGCATCACCGGCACCGGGTTCATGAAGTGGATGCCGATGAAGCGCTCCGGCCGGTCCGTGGCGGCGGCCAGACGCGTGATCGAGATCGACGAGGTGTTGGTGGCGACGATCGCGTCCGGATGCAGGGAACTGCAGAGCGTCTGGAAGATCTGGCGCTTGGTGCTCTCGTCCTCGGTGGCCGCCTCGATCACGAGGTCGCAGCCGCCGAGATCGCCGAAGCTCTTGGCCGGCTTGATCCGGCCCATGGCCTCGAGGCGCTGCCCGTCCGTGAGCGTGCCCTTCTGGACCTGCCGGGCGAGATTCGCGTCGATCAGGGCGAGGCCGGCCTCGATCCGCTCCGGCTCCCGGTCGTTCAGGCAGACATCGAGTCCAGCGACGGCGCAGACATGGGCGATGCCGTTGCCCATCTGCCCGGAGCCGATCACGCCAACGGTTTTGATCTCGATACCCATGTCCCGATCCGCGCCCCGGTTACGGCGATGCCGTGTTGGACCGGCCGTCTCGCCCGGCCAGAATGCGGCGCCGCAACAATCACGTCAAACCGGTTTCGTAGAGCATTTCCTGCTGAGAAGAAGCCCCCATTCCGGCTGAAAATACAAAATCCGGCCTGGCGTCGCGGATGCGCCGGGCCGGATCGGTCCCGTGTCAGCCCTTCGCCTTGGCGACGGCCTCCTTCAATTCGGGCACGATGGTGAAGAGGTCGCCCACCAGGCCGTAATCGGCCACCTGAAAGATCGGCGCGTCCTCGTCCTTGTTGATCGCGACGATGACCTTGGAATCCTTCATGCCGGCCAGATGCTGGATCGCGCCGGAGATGCCCACCGCCACGTAGAGGTCGGGGGCAACGACCTTGCCGGTCTGGCCGACCTGCCAGTCGTTCGGGGCGTAGCCGGCATCGACCGCGGCGCGGGAGGCGCCCACCGCCGCGCCGAAGGCGTCGGCGAGCGGCTCGATCACTTCCTTGAACTTGTCGGAGGAGCCGAGCGCCCGTCCGCCGGAGACGATGATCTTGGCCGAGGCCAGCTCCGGACGGTCGGACTTCGCGATCTCTTCGCTCTTGTAGGCAGCGCCGAGGGAATCCGGCGCGGGGGCCGATACCGTCTCGATCGGGGCCGGGCTGCCGCCCTCGCCGGTGGCCTTGAAGGCGGCCGTGCGCACGGTGATCACCTTCTTGCCCGCGGGCGCCTGCACCGTCTGGATGGCGTTGCCGGCATAGATCGGCCGCTCGAAGGTATCGGCCGAGACCACCTTGATGATGTCGGAGACCTGGGCGACGTCGAGGAGCGCGGCCACCCGCGGCAGGGTGTTCTTGCCGGTGGTGGAGGCGGAGGCGACGATGGCGTCGTAAGGGCCGGCAATCGCCGCGATCAGGGCGGCGCTGGTCTCGGCGAGGTCGTGATCGTAGGCCGCGTCCTCGGCATTCAGCACCTTCTCGACGCCGTCGAGCTTGGCGGCGGCTTCCGCCGCGCCCTTGCTGTTGGAGCCGAGCACCAGGGCGTGGATCGGGGCGCCCAGTTCCTTGGCGGCGGTGAGGGCCTTGAGCGTGCCGTCCTTGATCTGGGACTCGGCGTGCTCGACGTAGAGCAGTGTCGTCATGGGATGACCTCGAAGGGGTTGGCGCGCTGCGACCGGTCGCGGGAGCGCGCGGGGGGCGTTAGAGGACGGACGCTTCGTCCTTCAGCTTCGCGACGAGCTCGGCGACGGAGCCGACCTTCACGCCGGCGGAGCGGCCCGGGGGCTCGGCGGTCTTGAGCACCTTGAGCTTCGGGGTCACGTCGACGCCCAGCGCTTCGGGCGCCAGCTCCTCGAGGGGCTTCTTCTTCGCCTTCATGATGTTGGGCAGGGAGGCGTAGCGCGGCTCGTTGAGGCGCAGGTCCGTGGTGACGATCGCCGGCAGCTTGAGGGTGACCGTCTGCAGGCCGCCATCGACCTCGCGGGTCACGTCGAGGCTGCCATCGGCGGTCTCGATCTTGTAGGCGAAGGTGCCCTGTGGCCAGCCGAGCAGGGCGGCGAGCATCTGGCCGGTCTGGTTGGAATCGTCGTCGATCGCCTGCTTGCCGAGGATGACGAGCTGCGGGCTTTCCTTCTCGACCACGGCCTTGAGGAGCTTGGCCACCGCCAGCGGCTCGCAGGTGACGTCGGTCTTCACCAGGATCGCCCGATCGGCGCCCATGGCCAGCGCCGTGCGCAGCGTCTCCTGGGCCTGCTGCGGGCCGATGGAGACGGCGACGATCTCGGTGACCGTGCCCTTCTCCTTCAGGCGGATCGCCTCCTCGACGGCGATCTCGTCGAAGGGGTTCATCGACATCTTGACGTTGGCGAGTTCGACGCCCGATCCGTCCGCCTTCACGCGGATCTTGACGTTGTAGTCGACAACCCGCTTCACGGGCACCAGAACCTTCATGACGGTCGCTTCCTCCGCGCCGCGAGGGCGGACCGCGCCCTGCATCGGGCGGCCCTTCGATCAGCGGCGATCAAACTTCGGTGTTCAAGGCGGCGGGACCGTAGCGACGCGATTTCCCGCTTGTCAACGCAGCGTTGGACCGAGAGGGCAGCCCCTGTGCGGAGGGCGGAATTGCATTCGTTATCCGCTTCGCAGACTTGGAACTTTTCCGGATCCAGGCCCGGCCGCGCGAGGTCGCGTCAGCGGTTCTTGCCGGGCACCCAGAGCACGTCGTCGGCGCCGTTGCCGTTGGCGACTCGCCCCGCCACGAACAGGAAATCCGAGAGCCGGTTGAGGTATTGCAGGGCTTCCGGCGAGATCTTTTCGGACTCGATCGCGCTCAGCGACACGACGAGGCGCTCGGCCCGCCGGCAGACCGTACGGGCGAGGTGCAGGGCCGCCGCAGCGGGGGAGCCGCCGGGCAGCACGAAGGACTTGAGGGGGGCGAGGTCGGCGTTCAGCGCGTCGATCTCGGTCTCGAGCCGGGTCACCTGCGAGGGGACGATGCGCAGGGGCTCGTAGCCGAGGGGCTCCTCGCTCGGCGGCGTGGCGAGATCGGCGCCGAGATCGAACAGATCGTTCTGGATCGCGGCGAGCAGGGCGTCGAGCTTCGGCTCCGCATGCAGGCGGGCCAGCCCGATGCAGGCATTGGTCTCGTCGACCGTGCCGTAGGCCTCGACCCGCAGGTCGTCCTTGGAGCGCCGCTCCCCGTTGGCGAGGCCGGTCGTGCCCTTGTCGCCGGTGCGCGTGTAGATGCGGTTCAGCTTGACCAAGGCGGTGCCTCCCTGCGGCTTTTGCGAAGCAGGCATGAAAAAGCCCGCGGGGCGCTGATCTCACGCGCTCCGCAGGCCTTCAAGCGGTGAAACTGCCTTCGATCAGAAGGTGTAGCCGATCTTGCCGCCGAAATTGGTCAGGCCACGGTTGTTCACGCACAGGCCGGCATTCGACATGTGCTCGACGGTGGCCATGATGCTCCAGTGCTCGGTGAGGCGGAAGCCGAGGGCGGCCGCCTCGCGGAACAGGGGCGAGCAGCCGAGCGCGTTCAGCGTCAGGTTCTCGAGGGTCTTGGGCCCGGTATGCCCATTATGGGCGGCGCCGCCGAAGAAGCCTTCGATGAAGACGCGGCGGTCGAAGGTCTCGGGGAAGAGGTCGGCGGTCCAGGTCGCGCCGATATAGGCGTAGCTGGTGCGGCCGCCGAAATTGTAGCTGCCGCCGACGGTCGCGCGCGGCACGAAGGCTTGCCAGAACGGGTCGAGGCTCACCACTGGCTTGTTGAACAGGATTTCGCCGTTGATGTTCTGGGTGTCGCGCTCGGCGCTGCCCGGGTCCTGGACGGCGCCGCCGATGCGGATCTCGGAGACGATGCTGTAGGGCTGAACGGGGGCCACGTAGGGCACCGGAGCCGGGGCGCGGCTGCCGAGATCGGCGGCCTGGAGGGCCGTGGTGGAGGACAGGGCGAGAACGCCGGCCAGGATCTTTGCGCGCTTCTTGTTCATCTCGACCGATCCGGTTGATCCGGCAGTGGACTACCACGGCTTGCAACCGCCGGCCCGGGGATTCATCCCGGGCGGAACTGATGGTCGCCTAGTGCTGCCGCCAAGCCACACTTCACGGCTTCGTGACGAAATCTTGGGGCCGCCCCGCATGGCCCCGAAGCGTTTTTCGATTTCTCGCGCGCCACTTTGCGCCCATTGGCAGGGAGGGGCGAGAGAGGAGGGCGCACGGGGCTCAAGGCATGTGGGCCGCTACCGACCGAGCGCGGCCCGGATCAGGGCCTTGCCCTCGGCGCTTGCCCAGTCCGCCGGTCCCTTGATCACGCCGAGGGTGCAGCCGCGCGGATCGATCAGCAAAGTCGTGGGCAGGCCGGTGGAGCCGACTGCCGACTGGACCACCGGGAGCACCCGGCCCTTGGGATCGCCGTGATAGGCGAGAGTCGCGATGCCGTTCGCCTTGAGCCAAGCCGGCGGCTTGTCGAGGTTGCGCGTCTCGACATTGATCGTCAGCACCTCGAAATCCGACCCGCCGAGTTCGGCCTGGAGCCGGTCGAGGGCCGGCATCTCCGCCTTGCAGGGGGCGCACCAGGTCGCCCACAGATTCACGAGCCGCGTGCGCCCGTTCGAGGCGGCGAGGTCCGTCTCTTGGCCGTCCGGCCCGTCGAAGGCGATCGCCGGGGCCGGTTTCGGGCGCGTGGAGGCCTGGAAGGCGGCGAGTTCGCCACGGGCGAGGGGGTCGAGCCGTGCCGCGACGGGGGCGGCCTCCGCGCAGGGGGCGGCCGCCCCGAGGCCGGCGAGGTTGCCGAGGCCGGAACCGCTCCCGTATAGGGCGACCCCGACGATCGCGACGGCGGCGAGGGCGCCGCCTGCGGCGAGAATCGTGCGGGTGGCCATCAGCGCGCGTGCCCCCGCGGGGGCGGCGAGGGCCTCGATCCGGGCCGCGACGGGAAGGTGAGAGCAGACATGAGCAATCGGATGTGGGGCGGCCGCTTCGCCAGCGGCCCCGCCGAGATCATGGAAGAGATCAACGCGTCGATCGGCTTCGACAAGCGCCTCGCGCCCCAGGACATCCGCGGCTCGCTGGCGCATGTCGCGATGCTGGGACGCCAGGGCATCTTGCCGGCTGCCGATGTGGCAGCGATCGAGGAAGGCCTCAAGAGCGTCCAGGCGGAGATCGAGTCCGGCACCTTCGTGTTCAAGCGCGAGCTCGAGGACATCCACATGTCCGTCGAGAGCCGGCTCACCGAGATCGTCGGTCCGGCGGCCGGGCGGCTCCATACCGCCCGCTCCCGCAACGACCAGGTCGCCACCGACATGAAGCTGTGGGTGCGCGACACCCTGGACGGCCTCGACGAGCAGGTCGCCGATTTGCAGAAGGCCTTGGCCGAGACCGCCGTGAAGCACGCCGCCACGGTGATGCCGGGCTTCACCCATCTGCAATCGGCCCAGCCGGTCACCTTCGGCCACCATTGCCTCGCCTATGTCGAGATGCTGGCCCGGGACCGCGGCCGCTTCCGCGACGCCCGCACCCGGCTCAACGAATGTCCGCTCGGCGCCGCTGCGCTCGCCGGCACCTCCTTCCCGATCGATCGCAACGCTACCGCCACGGCTCTGGGCTTCGACCGGCCGACCGCCAATTCCCTCGATTCGGTGGCCGACCGCGACTTCGCCCTGGAGGCGCTCTCCGCCGCCTCGATCTGCGCCGTGCATCTCTCGCGCTTCGCGGAGGAACTGGTGGTGTGGACCTCGGCGCAGTTCGGCTTCGTGAAGCTGTCCGACCGCTTCACCACCGGCTCCTCGATCATGCCGCAGAAGCGGAACCCGGACGCGGCGGAGCTGGTCCGCGCCAAGGCGGGCCGCATCATCGGCGCGCTCACCGGCCTGCTCATCGTGATGAAGGGGCTGCCGCTCGCCTATTCGAAGGACATGCAGGAGGACAAGGAAGGCACCTTCGACGCGCTCCAGGCCCTCTCGCTCTGCCTCGCCGCCATGACCGGCATGGTGCGCGACCTCGAGCCGGTGTCCGAGGTGCTGAAGAAGGCCGCAGGCTCCGGCTATGCCACCGCCACGGACCTGGCCGACTGGCTCGTGCGCGAGCTCGGCATGCCCTTCCGCGAGGCGCATCACGTCACCGGCCGCCTCGTCGGCGCGGCCTCGGCCCGTGGGATCGGGCTGGAGGAGCTGTCGCTCGAGGAGATGCAGGCGGTCGAGTCGCGCATCACGGACGCGATCTACGCCGTGCTTGGGGTCGAGAACTCGGTGGCGAGCCGCGTCAGCTACGGCGGCACGGCGCCGGAGAACGTGCGCGCCCAGGCCGAAGCCTGGCTCGTCAAGCTCGCGCCTGTGGAGAAGTAGGCGCGCGCCGGGGTGGGAACGCACTGCACCATGCGGCGTTCATGATCCAGCTAGGTGAGCTTGGCTATCGGATGGCCCGAACTACGGAGACCCGTCGATGACCGTTGAGAGCTGGATCACGCCCGAGGAAACCCCCTCCCTGGCGCAGGAGGCCACCGAGGTGATCAACACGCGTCTCGCCCGTTTCACCGATGCGGAGCGGGCGGCCTTCTGGGCCTCGATCCGCAAGGCCTACAACACCCCCTACAACGATCCGGCTCCCCGGGAGCGCCCGAAGCCCGTGAAGCCCGCCGAGGCGCCGCCGCCGAGCGTCTCGCTTCCGGAGAAGGACCTGCCGGAGGTTCCGCTCGCCGCGATCCCCGCTGCCGCCGTTCTGGCGGAGATGCACGCGGTCTGAGCCGTTCCCTCTCTCTGAGGGGGGCAATCGTCAAAAATGCAACCGATCGGGTCGGTTGCGGTCCCGGCCGCCCCCGATCGGTCGCAATCTTTGCCATATCTGCGGGGATCCGCTCGTCACGAGACAGCCAGAGGATCCCCTTGACGCTTCGTGCCTCCCGTCGCGCGGCTGCCGCGCTTGTTGTGTATGGTTTCCTGCCGCTTGGCGGCCTGGGGCTGACCGTTTCGGTCCAGGGCCTTAAGGCGCAGGAGCTGGCCCAGGCCCCCGAGGCGGAGCCGGCCTCGCCTTCGAAGCGGCGCGGCCGCCGGGCCAAGAAGGAGACGGCGCCGGCGACGCCGCCGGGCATGCAGCAGGCGATGCCGCTCGCGACCTTCGGCGACTGGAACGTGTTCACCAGCCTCCAGGGCAAGGACAAGCTCTGCTACGCCATCGCCCAGCCCTCGACGCGGGTGCCCAAGACCCTGAAGCGCGACACCGGCTTCCTGTTTGTGACGATGCACAAGGGCGTCAACGCGCAGGGCGAGATCGCGGTGATGTTCGGCTTCAAGCCGAAGCCGGCGGCGAGCCAGCTCAAGGCCGGCGCGGCCGCCGCCCCGAGCGACCCCTACCTGACGGTCGGTACGACCCGTTACGGCCTCGTCGTCAAGGACGAGAACGCCTGGGTGCAGAACCAGGCGGAGGAGGCCAAGATCGTCACCGATCTGGGCCGGGCGCAGGTCGCCAATGTCCGCACCACCTCCGCCCGCGGCAATCCGACCAACGACGAATATGCCCTCGGCGGCTTCGCGGAGGCCCTGAAGCGCGCCCGCGACGAGTGCAAGTGACCCCCGCGGCGCATGAAAAAACCCGGCGCCGCCGAGGCGCCGGGCTGTCTCCCGCTCCGGTCTGAAGGCTCAGGCGGCGCGCAGGCGGGCGCGGGGCGCGCGGCTGCGCTCGCGGGCGGCGCGGGCGGCCTGCTCGACGCTGCGGAACAGGGCGCCGTCGAGCCCGTCGAAGCTGCGCTCCGAGGAATAGAAGCGCACGCCGCCATTCTCGGGCACGGCGATGCCGGCGGTGATCTCGCCGATCTCGATCACCCGCGGCGGGCGGGTGGCATAGAGGGGATCGAAGGTCGGGGTCGGCTCTGCGGCCTGGCTGCGGGGCATGGTGAAGAACTCCTGCGGACGCATCGGTCCGGTTGTCGATGTGATGGGGGAAGCAGGGCCCGGGTTCGACCGGGCAGCATCAGGGTCGACAACAGCGCATGCGCAGGAGCGGCAGGGCGATCGAAAGGTGCCTTGAAGAAAAACTGTCACTGGAATGGGTCAAAGTTAGTCCTCCTGCCGATGAAGGACCACGATGCACAGAGGCCTCGTGATGCTTTAGCGTTTGATGACGCGGCGCAATCTATGCATTTCAAATCACCGCGGCGCAGCGCCTGCTGCACGGTCATAAGGTGCGCTTTCAGCAACGGAAAATCAACGGAACGATCTTCCTAACTTCTCCGGCAAAAGGAAATCCTTCGGACGTCGACGGTCGAGATTCAGGATCATCTTCCGACCGTGACGGTTCGGGCGGGCGCGAGCAGGGCCGCCAGCGCCGGATGATCCGCCACGACCGGATCGGCCCCGGCCTGCGAGAGGGCGGCGCCGCCGCGGTCGTGGCCCCAATGGCCGCCCCCCGTGAAGCCGATCACCCGCATCCCGGCGGCGCGGGCGGCCTGGACGCCGGGCACGCTGTCCTCGACCACGAGGCAGGCCTCCGGGGCGGCCCCCATCCGGCCGGCGGCGTGCAGGAACAGGTCCGGGAAGGGCTTTCCGCGGGCGACCTCCGTCGAGGAGAAGATGCGCCCCTCGAAGAAGGGCAGCAGGCCGGTGAGCCCGAGGCTGTGCCGCAGGCGCACGGGGTCGCTGCTGGAGGCGACGCAGAACGGCAGAGGGAGGTCGCGCAGGAGCGCCGCGACGCCGGCCACCGCGGAGAGCTCCGCATCGAAGGCCCGCAGCGTCTCCGCCTTCACCCGCTCCACGAAGCCCTCGGGGGCGGACAGGCCGTCCTCGGCCCGCACGCGCTCCATGATCGAGCGCATCGAGGTGCCGGCGAAGCGCTCGCGGACCTGGTCGATGTCGGTGGCGAGGCCGATCCCGTTGAGAGCCCGCGTGAGCGTCGCCAGGCTGATCGGCTCGCTGTCGACGAGGACGCCGTCGCAATCGAACACCACCAGGGCCGGCCCGCCCCGCCGCGCTCCCTCGTTTCCGTGCATGCCGAGCCCCGCCGCGATGGGCCGCCTCGTGGCACGGGGCCGGGCGGCTAGGCAATGGTCAGGGTGTCTCACCCGCCTGTGCCGAAGCGGCTTTCCCTTCCGGGGCGAGCGCACTAGACCCTGGGACGCCACCGACGCCTTGCCAGAAGCCCCGCCAGGAAGGGACCAGGCCCGATACCATGCTCCGGTCGTTGATCCACTTCCTCGGGCTGCCCTTCCTCGCCCGGGCGCTGGGTTACCTGTCGCTGGCCGGGGGCTTCGTGCTGGCCTGCTACGACGGCAGCCGCTCCATCGCCAACAACACGATCCGTGTCACCTCGGTGAGCGACCTGCTGATCGCGCTCGCCAAGGACAAATCCGCCCTGCTGCAGCAGGCGGTGGAGGGGGCGGCCCCGCTCGTCTGGAAGATCCTGGTGCTGCCGCTCACCCTCGCGCCGGCCGCCGCCGTGGCCCTGGCCCTGGGCGCCTTCCTACTCTGGCTCGGCCAGCCCGCCCGCGAGCCGATCGGCTTCCTGACCCGGCCCTGAGCCGCCCGCGAACGCCGTCTCAGATCCCCCAATACGGGGCGGCGTTGTAATAGCGGTGGACGTGCTCCTCCCATTGCCGCTCGTCGGCCGGGTCGCCGCCCTCCGGCGAGCGGATCGGCGCGCTGTGCAGCTGCTCCTCGCTGATGTCGACGAGATAGGCTTCGGAGGACAGGTCGTAGCGCAGCATGCCCCAGGGCAGGGTGTAGTAATCCTCGCCGAGCCCGAGGAAGCCGCCGAAGCTCATCACCGCATAGGCGACGCGGCCGGAGAGCTTGTCGAGCATCAGCCGCTCGATCCGGCCGACCTTGCTGCCGTCGGGCCGGCGCACCTCCGCGCCGACGACGCGGTCGCTGGCGATCAGGCGGTTCTGCGGGGCGGGTTCCGGGGCCTGCGGTTCCATGGCTCTCTCGCTATTCAGGGAGGCTCTGCCTTAAAACCTTCCAAGCCCTGCGCCAGTTTCCGGCGACCCGCTCAGCCTGCGAGACGAACTTCCCACGATGCCGCATCCCGCCCGACCGGCTCTCCTCGCCCTCGCCCTGCTCGCGGCCGCCTCCGGGGGCGCGGCCGCCCAGGACAAGGGCAGCCTCCATCCGAAACCGCTGCCGCCGCTCGCCAATCCCGACGATCCTTCGACCCCGGCCAAGGCCCTGTTCGGCCGGGTGACCGGGCCCACGGGGGGCACGCCCCAATCCTTCGGTTCCTATGCCAAGGGCTGCTTCGCCGGCGGGGAGGCCCTGCCGATGGACGGGGCGACCTGGCAGGTGATGCGCCCCTCGCGCAACCGCATGTGGGGGATGCCCCATCTCGTGAACTTCATCGAGCGGCTCGCCGCCCGGGCGCCGGAGGCCGGCTGGCCCGGCCTGCTCGTCGGCGACATGTCGCAGCCCCGCGGCGGCCCCATGCTCACCGGGCACGCCTCGCACCAGCTCGGCCTCGACGTGGACGTGTGGCTGACGCCGATGCCCGACCGCCGCTTGAGCCGGGCGGAGCGGGAGGAGACCTCGGCGACCAACGTGGTCCGGGCCGACCGCCTCGACATCGATCCCGATGTCTGGACGCCGCAGCACACGGCGCTGATCCGCATGACCGCCCGCCAGCCGGAGGTGGCGCGCATCTTCGTCAACCCGGCGATCAAGAAGGCGCTCTGCCGGGAGGCGGGGGGCGACCGGGCCTGGCTCAACAAGGTGCGCCCGATGTACGGGCACAACTACCATTACCATATCCGGCTGAGCTGCCCGCGGGGCGAGGAATCCTGCGACGACCAGGCCCCGCCGCCCCCCGGCGACGGCTGCGGCGCCGAGCTCGCCTACTGGTTCAGCCCCGCGGTGATGAACCCGCCCAAGCCCAAAACCCCGCCCAAGCCCCGCCCCCCGATGACGATGGCCGCGCTTCCCGATGCCTGCCGGGCCGTGCTGCACGCGCGGTGAGGATCGTCGGCACCCGGGGAAGTCCGGTGCCGGGTCATCAGCGAAGCCTGGGCGGTTCCGATCGCGGCGTTGGCGAAGCCTTCCCGGCTGGACCTGGGCCATGCGGCTCGCCCGAGACGGGATGGAGGCTCGCCGTCTTTCCGTGGGCAAACGGATACGAAGAAGCGCGCTGAAGCGAAATCATGGCGGAAGGCCCGACCCGGCCGGACCGGGCCCCGCGCCATCGCTCACTTCTCGTGATGCCCCGCCGAGATCCGGTCGGTCAGGGCCATGAGGAGACCGGAGACCACGAAGACCATGTGGATGCCGACATACCAGGCGAGGTCGCGGTCGGAGTTGTTGGTGACGTCCATGAAGGCCTTGAGCAGCTGGATCGCCGAGATCGCGACGATCGAGGAGATCAGCTTCAGCTTGAGGCCGGTGAAGTCGATCGTCCCCATCCATTCGGGCCAGTCCTTATGGTCCGTATGGTCGAACTTGGAGACGAAGTTCTCGTAGCCCGAGAACATCACGATGATGAGCAGCGAGGCGGTGAACGAAAGGTCCACCAGCGTCAGCACGCTCAGGATGGTCTGCGACTCGTTCCACTCCCAGGCGTGCAGCAGGAAGTGGCCGATCTCCTGGATCAGCTTCACCAGGAGCACGAACAGGCCGACCGTCAGCGCCGCGTAGAAGGGCGCCAGCAGCCAGCGGCAGGCGAACAGGAACCGCTCGAAGATGCGCTCGATCATTTTTTTGTGATCCCCCGCGTCGGACGCGGGGGATGTGGCAGACGGTTCGCCCGCCCGCAAGACGGCGAAGCTTGGAACCGCCTATTCCGCGGCCGCGACTCCCGAGCCGACGGGGCAGGACACGCCGGTGCCGCCGAGGCCGCAATAGCCGCCGGGATTCTTGGCGAGATATTGCTGGTGATACCCCTCCGCGAAGTAGAACCGGTCGAGCGGCGCGATCTCCGTGGTGATCGGCCCGTAGCCCTTCGCGGCGAGCGCCGTCGCATAGGCGTCGCGCACCCGCCGCGCGGTCGCAGCCTGGGCTTCGTCGGCGGTGTAGATGCCGGAGCGGTACTGGGTGCCCACGTCGTTGCCCTGGCGGTAGCCCTGGGTCGGGTCGTGGCTCTCGAAGAAGGTCTTGAGCACGGATTCGAGGGGCAGCACAGCGGGATCGAAGGCGACGAGGACCGCCTCCGTATGACCCGTCAGGCCCGAGCAGGCCTCCTCGTAGGTCGGGTTGGGCGTGGTGCCCCCGGCATAGCCCACCGCGGTAACGTAGACGCCCGCGGGCAATTGCCAGAACTTGCGCTCGGCGCCCCAGAAGCAGCCGAGCCCGAGCACGATCGTCTCGATGCCCTCGGGGTAGGGGCCCTTCAGCGGGTTGCCGTTGACGAAATGCCGCTCGCTGGTGGGGATCGGCTGCGGCCGGCCCGGAAGCGTCTCGGCCGGGCTCGGCATCTCGGGGCGTTTGCGGAACAGCAGCATGGCGGCGTCCTTCCTGCGTCGTTGGAGGGCGTGGGGGCGGGCTCCCGCCTATATGGGGTCGCGCCTGCCCGCCCGCGATGCGGCACGGGGACGAGCCTTGCCGCATGACGCACTTCAGCAAAATCGTAACTCGCCGGACATAGGGTGGATTCCTGCCGCGAGCGGCTTGCCGAGCGCGTCTCCGGCCGCTTGCCCGGTGCGCCCCGCGCGGCGGGGGAGGACGGACAGCGGACGGGAGTCGTGGCAAGGGTGAGTGGCGCGCCGTGCGAGTGAGACTTCGGTACGACGGCCGCCGCCCCCGCCGCTGGCATGCGCAGCTCGTCGCACGTCTCGCCGCCATGCCCGGCCTGCGGGTGGAGATCGATCCGCGCCCCTCCGCCGAGGACTGGCCCGGCAATGCCGACCTGCTGTTCCGCCTGGAAGCGCTGCTCAACGGGATCCCCGCCGACGGCCCCGCCGCGCGTCTCGATCCGGCCGTCGCCACGCCATGGCCCCGGGCCGGGGCCGAAGCGCCGGACGTGATCCTCGACCTGTGCGGGGACGTGCCGGACGAGGCCGCGCCGGCCGTGTGGCGCCTCGCCTTCGACGGGATGCCCGGCGAGATCGGGCTGCTGGCGAGCCTCCTCGACAATCGCGTGCCGGTGGTGGCCCTGTTCGAGGGGGAGCGCCCGCGCTGCGCCGGCCGGCTCGGGACGGAGGTGCGCGGCCTGATCCTCACCGCCTTCGAGGACGGGCTCGCCCGCACCGTCACCCTGATCCAGGCGGCGGTGGCGGGCCATGGACCGACCCTCGACGCCCGGCCGCCGCCCCCGCCGCCGATCCACCTCACCCGGCTCGACCTCGCCCGCCGGGGCGGGCGGATGCTCGCCCGGGGCCTCGCGCGGCGGCTCTATCATCTCTGCTACCGGGCGCCGCATTGGCGCGTGGGCTGGCGCCGCCTCCGGGACGGCCCGGACCTGATCGACCTGCGCCGGCATCCCGGGACCGGCTGGACCGACCTGCCGGATGACGGGCTGCGCTTCTACGCCGATCCCTTCGCCGTGGCGCAGGGGGACGGCTGCGTCCTGTTCGTCGAGGATTACATCCACGCGACCGGGAAGGCGGTGATCTCCGCCCTGCGCTTCGGCCCGGAGGGGCCGGTCGGGCGGCCGGAGCCGGTGCTGGAGGAGCCCCACCACCTCTCCTATCCCTTCGTCTTCGCGCGGGAGGGCGCCCACTGGATGGTGCCGGAGAGCTGCGCCAACGGCACCATCGACCTCTACCGGGCGACGGCCTTCCCCGGCGGCTGGGTCAAGCAGGGCACGCTGGTGGAGGGCGTGGCGGCGAGCGACGCGACCCTGCTGGAGCATGGGGGCCGCTGGTGGCTCTTCGCCACCGTCCGGCACGCCCCCGCCACCGCGCCCGCGGGGCACGGCTCCTACTCGGACACGCTGCATCTCTGGACCGCCCCGGATTTCCGCGGGCCGTGGACGCCGCATCCGAAGAACCCGGTGCTCATCGACATCGCCTCCGCCCGCCCGGCCGGGCCGATCGTGTCCCGCGGCGGCAAGCTGATCCGCCCGATCCAGGACTGCACCTTCGGCTACGGCAACGCCCTGGCGCTGGCGCGGATCGACCGGCTCGACCTGGAGGGGTTCAGCCAGACGGTGGAGACCCGGATCGCCGCGGGGCCGCTCTGGGCGGGCACCCGCCTCCACACCCTGAGCGCGGCCGGCGGCTACGAGTTCATCGACGGCTCGGCCCGCGTTCCCCGCCTGCCGCTGCTGCGCGCGCGCGCCTGACCGGGAGGGGAGCGCCTCAGGCGCCGCGCTCGGCGGAAGCCTGCATCCGGTCCTGGTTCTCCTTCTCCTCCACCTCCGGCGCGACCTGCCCGTAATTCAGCACGGAGACGAGGGTCACGCCGCCGAAGACGTTGCCCAGCAGCGTCGGCAGGAAGAACCTCCAGGCATAGTCTCCGAAGCCTGCCTCGCCGGTCAGGACGAGGTAGAAGGCGTCCACGGAGCCGGCGACGATGTGGGCGAGGCCGCACATCGAGACGAGCCAGGTCATCAGCAGGATCACGAAGGGGCTCGCCGAGCCGGTGGCGGGCAGGATCCAGACCATCAGCGCGATCAGCCAGCCGGCGAACACGGCCTTGATCAGGGTCGTGACGAAGGACGACTCGACCACGTGGCGGCTCAATTCGGAGAAGGCCTCGCGCACCTCCGGCTTGAACGCGTCGGTATGGGCGAGCACGGAGGCGATGACGAAGGTCGCGACGATGTTCGTCGCCAGCACGATGGCCCAGAGCCGCCCCACCCGGGCGAGGTTGCCGAGGCTGCGCTCGTTCAGGAGCGGCAGGATCGGGGTGACGGTGTTCTCGGTGAAGAGCTGCTGGCGCCCCAGCACCACGATCAGGAAGCCGATCGAGTAGCCGAAGCTGGAGACCAGCTCGGCCCAGGGCGATTCCGGCAGATGCGCCTTGAGCACGCCGGGCACGATCAGCGAGAAGCCCATCGTGAGCCCGGCGGCGAAGCCGGAGAGGGACAGGGCCAGCGCCGTGCGCCGAAGTTCCTCCTCGCCCTCGCGCCGGATGATCTCGTGCAGGATCAGGGCATCGGGACGGTGGGCGCCGGCGACCTCCTCCTCCTGGTGCTGACGCTTGTCGGCGGCGCGGGCGCGTTCCTCGTCGTCCATGGTTCTCTCTCGGGGGGGGGGGAGGCGTGCCCCTCAACGCGACAAAGGACCCGTCCGCTCCGAGAGGGAAGAATTTTCGCCTAACTCATCGCGTCAGCCCGGCCAGCATCGCCTCGACCGCCGTGGCGGCGGCCTCGACCGCGGCGGCATCGCGCCCGCGCACCACGATGCGGTTCAGGAAGCCCTGCGGCGTCATCGAGGGATAGGAGCCGATCGAGACGCTGGCATGGGCCTTGGCGATCAGCGCCAGGGCCCCGGCGAAGGTGCCCTCTGGGGTGTTGGCGGCCTCGAGGGTCCGCGAGATCACCGGCGCGTTCGAGGTCAGCGTCGGGACGATCTCGTCGAGCATGGCGTTCATGATCTGCGGCACGCCGGCCATGACGAAGACGTTGCCGATGCGGAAGCCCGGCGCCTTCGAGATCGGGTTGGCGATGAGGTCGGCCCCGAAGGGGATGCGGGCCATGCGCAGGCGCGCCTCGTTGAGGTCCTCCGGCTTGATTCGCTCCAGCAGCATGGCCCGGGCGCGCTCGTCGACATCGATCCCGACCCCGAAGGCGGCGGCGACGCTGTCGGCGGTGATGTCGTCGTGGGTCGGGCCGATGCCGCCGGTGGTGAACAGGTAGGTGTAGCGCGCGCGCAGGGCGTTCACCGCGGCGACGATCTCCGCCTGCTCGTCGGGGACGATGCGCACCTCGCGCAGGTCGATGCCCGTTTCGGTCAGGCGGTCGGCGATGGCGCCGATGTTCTTGTCCTTGGTGCGCCCGGACAGGATCTCGTCGCCGATGACGAGGATGGCGGCGGTAACGAGGGTGTCGGGCATCGGGGCTCTTGAGGTGGAGGACGATCGCCGCAGAAGCTAGCGGAAATGCCGGCCGCCACCAGCCTTTGCCGGTGCGCAACGGGGTGCCGACGCCCTCGATCCCGACAGGCCGGTCTTCCTCCACGCGACGGCGGCGGCCACCGACATGGCGCGCCGCCACGGTCGGGCCCCGCCGCCCTGCGCAGCGATGGCCCGTGTGCCACCACCCTGTTTGATGGAGCGACCAACGGTGCCTGCTTCCGGGCCTACGTCACCGACATGCTCGTGCCCGTGCTCAGACCCGGCGACACCGTCACCCTCGACAACCGGCAGGCTCATAGGGTGGCCGGTGCGCGCGGGGCCATTGCGGCCAAGCTACTCTACCTGCCGCCTACAGCCCGGACTTCACCACGTCGAGATGAATATTATTCTGTGCTAGGGCAAATATCCGTTGCGATTGGTTTCGCGGAAATAAAACGTCCAAAGAGATTCTTTTGATCCACTTCCTTCGAGATTTTCGCCTCACTCTGCCTCTGGATCAGTTCGCTTCTGATGGTCTGTTTCGAATCATCGTCGTCGAACGATATTGGCAGAATCCGAGCGAAGGAGGGGGCTGGGCTGAAAGCTGCCATGCTGACTGCGGCAGCAAGAACGGTGAGCTTCATGTCGGCTCCATCGTCATGTCATTAATTGGTAAAATTTGAACCAATCCTGCTTTGCGGCCGTGCCAGCGCATCTGGCGAGGGGCCTGATGATTGAATATCTCGCCTTGTCCGATTCTCGGCGTGTGTAAAGACACTTTGTTGGATGCTCTTTCTCGTCGGGTGAGCACGTCGCGCAGCACCGCTGGCCTGAGCCTCGGTCGATGGTCGCCTCGTTGTTGAGTCGATGACGCAGGCTGACGCATCTTGGTGGGAAATTGTGTCTTTCGGCACGTCCACAAAGCACCTAAGGGCGTATACGGATTTTGCCGGATATCAGCGGCTTTCTCTCAAGCAATTACCCTAGATTACGAGGATAAAGCGAATGATCGTCTTCTCCGTTGTGACCCTGCTTGGCACATCGTCCTTTTTGGTCCCGGCGCTCGCCTTCTGGGTGTAGCTTTCTGGCGCCAAGAACGGCCGACATGATAAGCGAAGCGTATGCGCGACCCGTGGCGGCTACCCATGGCCGCCACTAGTCAGTCATCCCTTGTAACTTGATCCCGTCCGCATCGCGTATGCTCCTCGGCGCGCTGATCGGATGCCGCTCTAGTCGTTTTCAGGCTTGATGCATAGTCTTTTGGGCACATTCCAAATTGTCTCTTAAATATGCGTGAAAAATGAGATGGCTCATTGAAGCCCCACCGCAAGGCTATATCGAATACATTGGCATTTTTATAATATGTCAAATCGCGCGCGCATCGATCCAGGCGCATTTTACGAATGGTCTCGCTGATTGAGCTAGGATCATCAGCAAAAATCATGTAAAGGTGTCGTCGAGATATCTTGAATTTAGCCGAAATTTTATCCGGTGACAGCGATGGATCTGCCAGATTGTCGCTGATAAAGCGCTCGATCGAGCGTCTCACTGCCAAGCGAGACTGTGTACAATCTCGATTCTCAAATTCTAGAGCAGAGCCTAACGCGGCAGCTATGACTGCAATCAATGATTGATTCAAATTGTCTTGGACGTCTAGACTAGAGTTTTCTTCAATAATGTCTAACGACCGCATGAACTGCGCCGCAATCAATCCTGCCCCTGATGCTCCTGATATGCAGCGGGCTGTTGAGTGACGGAGGTTGGCTAACCTCGGAGAGAGTTGATGGCGGGGGATGCGAAACGACCGGATTCTCCACTGATCCCGCATATCCAGAAAATATGGTCTTGTGGTGTCAACGATGGCGAAATTACCAGATCGAACCTCGCATACTTTTCCATCCTGTTCGACAATACAACAGCCATCTATCTGAAAATTTACAAAATAATACTCACACGGATCTCTGCGGATCTCTTTCATTCCTCGATTAACGAACTGAGCATCCGACATGATGTCGTTATGCAGCGTGTCCCTCAATACCCGAGAGCTGACCATTCCGCGAAAGCCAGCCTCATTGGTCTTGCGCACTGGGTCGAGGGCAACGAAGGCTTCACAGAGAACCTCTCGCCAGAAGCCAAATTGATGATGTAGGGGCTCACCCTGAGTTGTCCATGTCTTCATCGCACACTTTCAAGTAGTAATAAAGACGTTTAATCATTGTGTCTTTTTCAGCAACGATCGTGCCAATGTGGTTTCGGCTGCTTTGAGGCGGTTTATCTGCACATATCGGCAACGACATTTGCACGAATGTGCAAGACGCCGCGTTCGTCAGGCGCCTAGCTTTCTCGAGCGGGCGGATATCCCGCCTCTCAGGGAGGTGAACGGTGGCCATCGATTTCACACTCAGCGATACGCAGAAGGCGCTTCAAAGCGGAGCACGTACATTCGGCGCGGACGTTCTGCGCCGCGTCGGGCCCACCATTGCAAAGATTGCCGAGCCTGATCGCCGTTTTTACGCAATCCGCCCGTTCTATGAGGCAATGGTTGAGGCAGGATTTGTCAAAGCACTATTGCCGGAGGAGTTTGGAGGCACCAATGTCAGCACACTCGATTTCGCAATCGCCGCCGAGGAATTAGCGGCCGTCGACATCAACACACCCACGGCACTCCTTGGCACCGGCCTCGGGCTTCAGCCTCTCTTGCGGTTCGGAACACCGGAACAGAAGCAGCGCTTCCTCCCCGACTTCGCGGAAGACGGCTCCCGTCTCGCCGCGCTTGCCTTCACCGAGGTTACGGGGGGCTCCAACTACAACTGCCCCGATCCATCAGCTGGCGTGCAGACTTTCGCGCACCGCGATGGAGATTCATGGGTCATTACCGGCAAGAAGCATTACACCACCAACGGGTCGGGCTGGGATGGTTCTGGTGCCCATCTCTATAGCGTGGTCTGTCGCACCGACCCGACGCTTCCTCCCAATGAGTCGCTCGCCGTCATTCTCGTGCCGGGTGATGCTCCGGGGATCGAGGTGGCGGGGATCCTTGATACGATGGGACACCGCGCGACCAACTCGCCGCGAATGCACTTCAATGGTGTGCGCGTGCCGGCCAGCAACATCATCGGAAAGCCCGGCGAGGGAGCCAAGATCGTCGAGACGGCCTTTTCTTGGACAGCAGCTTTGATTGGCTCCGCCTGCGTTGGCGTCATGCGGACCGCCTTCGACGTTGCGCTGCAATTCGCCAAGACGGACAAACGCTCAGGCAGCGTGCCGGTGATCGAATACCAAAATGTTGGCTACATGTTGGCCGACATAAAAATGAAAATTGAAGCGGCGCGCTACCTGACTTGGAAAGCCTGCCACCAATTCGATCATTCTGGCACAAAAAGTCAAGAACTTGCAATTATAACAAAGGTGTATGCCTCAGAGCTTTGCGTTCAGGCAGTATATGACGCGATGCGACTTGTCGGCATAGATAGTTATACTGACATGTTTCCTCTCGCGGGTCTTCTGCAAGACGCGATTTGCTTCCCGCTATACGATGGCGGGAACATGGGAGTCCGTCGCCGGCAGCTCCATACACTCTTCCGCAGCAGCGGTTACGACCCGATGGAGTCGGCTGAAGCACGAGGCTGATATCCTAGCACGTCGCAGGGTCAGCATCCCTCTGTCGCTAGCGTTGCTTCAATAAGATTCGAGTGGTTATCCGCTCGATAGCGACTGAATAAATTCCCATTCTATCACAATACTACAAAATGCCGCCTCCTTGGGAGGCGGACTCGCTCGATAAGCAGATGCTTCGAGAATCTTAAGCGATAGCGCTTGCGATTTGTCGACAATCTTCGGGGGTATAAATGAGATACGCTATCAAAAAACTGCTGACCTGTGGGCTATTGTTGTCTGCAGTTCATTTAACGACGCCGGCCAAAGCCGTCGATCTCAACTCTATGGATTATATCCCCGCCCCTGATGGAACTTCCATAGCGGCGTTTTATACGACTTTCACACAACGAAGCACGTACCAAGCCATCGGCGGGCAGGAGATCAAGAACGGAACAAGCCTAGACTCATCTGTTGAAATATTTCGATTTGTTCACTATATGGATATTGGGGGAGTGACAATTGCTCCGCAAGTGCTTATCCCCGTCGGTAGTCTTTTTGATGCCAAAATCGGCGGCCAGCCAATTCGGTCAACATGGGGGGTTGCCGATCTGATCTTTGCAGCCCCTGTCTGGCTCGTAAACAACCAGCAAGCTGGAACAGCCTTTGCCATAACCCCCTATCTATTCGCCCCGGTGGGCAATTACGATTTTGGCAGGGTGCTTAATATGGGCGAAAACCGCTGGAAGTTTGATCTCCAGGCGGGCCTTCAACAGCAATTTTTGAAAGATTTCAATTGGCAGCTTGCTGGCGATGTAATGTGGTATGGCACCAATTCAGACGCACTCACGCGCGGCATTGGCAGGCTTACCCAAAGTCAAAGCTACCAATTTCAGACTTGGATTTCTTATTCTCCACCAAGCGATCAGACTTGGCGATTTGCAATTGGTTACTCGAAATTGATGGGCGGAGCCCAAAGGCTCGACGGAATTCTGAATGGTTCGGCAACTCGTGCCGATCAAATTCGCTTCGAAGTCTCGAAATTTGTAGCGCCTGATTGGCAGATTTTGGGAATGGTACAGCATGACATCGCGGCGAGCGGAGGCTTTAAGGAAGATTTTCGCGGAACAATCCGTATTCTGAAATTGTTTTAATCAGTATAGGGGCCCGCCAAATGGGGGATGTTTTGGACCAGATTAATTGACCGTTTCGCCGGGGCTTTGGAAGATGAAGACCAGGGCGTTTCTGCAAAGTCATATGAGCCAGAGCATGGTCATGCCAAGCGTGACCATGGCGAGGTAGTTGGCCGCCCGCTTCTCGTAGCGTGTGGCGATGCGGCGATACTGCTCGAGCCGGCCGATCAGCCGCTCGAGCTCGCTGCGCTCGCGGTAGGCGGCTTTGTCGAAGTCGGGTTGACGCGGCTGGTCGTTGCATATCGGTATCACCGGCTCGATCCGACGTTTTCCGAGGCGGCGACGGGCCGGCGGACTGGAATAGCCCCGATCACCTGCCGTCCGTCGCGGCCGCAGGTGCGGGGCACCGCACCCCGGTCCATCAGAGCATCCAGCGCAAACGGCGCGTGGCGCTCGCCCGCCGTCAGCACCGCCGTCATCGGCTTGCCCCCGGCTTCGGCGCGCAGATGCAGCTTGGTCGAGAACCCGCCTTGGCTGTGCCCGAGCGTCTCGCCCACGCCCTCGACCGTTGCCTTACCCCCTGATGGCGCCGGACCGGCGTTTCCCGATGGCGTACTGATGGGCGCGCACCATCGTGGCGTCCACAATGCAGGTCCCCGTCGAGATCCCCACGTGCATCCGCCTGCGCCTGCAGCCCCCGGTCGATCAAACCGGCCTTGCGCCAGCGGTAGAAGCGGCTCGACACCTCGGAGCAGCGCCGCGCAGACCGGCCCGCCTTCCTGTTGCGCTACAACTGGCACCGCCCACACGGTGGCATCAACAGCACAACACCCATCAGCCGCCTCGGTCCAAGCGAGGACAACCTGTTGACCATCCACAGCTAGGCGCGGCAAAGCCAAGGTATCCCGATGCGTTTCCCCGAAGCCCTGACCGAGGGCCGCCTCGTCCAGCGCTACAAGCGCTTCCTCGCCGATGTCGAACTCGCCGATGGCAGCCTGATCACGGCCCATTGCGCCAATCCCGGCGCGATGCTCGGGCTCAACGCGCCGGGCAGCCGGGTCCTGCTCTCCCGCTCCACCAACCCGGCCCGCAAGCTCGCCCATTCCTGGGAGCTGGTGGAGGCGGACCTGCCGGGCGGCCCGCAATGGGTCGGCATCAACACGAGCCGCCCGAATGCCCTGGTGGCGGAAGCCTTTCGCGAGGGTCGGCTCGCGCCGCTCGCGGGCTATGTGGGCTTCCGCCCCGAGGTCGCCTACGGCAAGGCCAGCCGGGTCGACTTCCTGGCCACGGGGGAGGGGCGACCGCCCTGCCATGTCGAGGTGAAGAACTGCCACCTGATGCGCCGGGCCGGCCTCGCGGAGTTCCCGGATTGCAAGGCGGCGCGGAGCGCCCGGCACATGGCCGAGCTCGCCGATGTGGTGGCCCAGGGCGGCCGGGCCCTGTTGATCGTCGTCGTGCAGATGCGGGCCGAGGCCTTCGACGTCGCCCGCGACATCGACCCGGCCTTCGACAAGGCCTTCCGTGCCGCCCGCGCGGCGGGTGTCGAGGCCCATGCCTATGTCTGCGCGGTCGGGCCGGAGGGCGTCGCGATCGCGGAGGAGATCCCGATCGTCAGCCCTGACTGACGCGCTCGAAGACGAGGTTGAGCCGGGTCTGGGCGATGCGCCGGTAGCCGTAGCTCTCCAGCAGCTTCGGCAGGTCGAGCTGCCACTGGTCGGTGCCGTTCTCCACCACGATCAGGTTCGGGTGCAGGCTGCCCGGCGCCTCGCGCAGGAACGGCTCCAGGATCAGGTCCTCCGCCCCCTCCACGTCGAGCTTGATCGCGTCGATGTGGGTGATGTCCTCGCTCTGGCACAGGCCGAGCAGGGTCATGGCCGGCACGCGGATCTCCGCGCCCTGGTTGGTGCCGACGATCTTCACGCTCGATTCGCCGCGGTTGCGCGGATCGATGAACAGGGTCAGCTCGCCGGCCTTGTCGGCGATGGCGCAGGCGACCGCCTTGATCGTGCCGAAGGGGTTCTGGCCGATATTGTAGATCAGCTTGTCGAACACGTCGGGCTGCGGCTCGACGGCGAGGATGCGGGCCTTCCGCCCGGCAAAGGCCGCCACGAACAGGGCGTAGGCCCCGATATTGGCCCCGATATCGAGGAACACCGCATTCTCGGGCAGGCGGGCCTTGAGCAGCGCCCGCTCCTCCGGGTCGAAGAATTGCGGCGTGAACAGCACCTTCTTCTCGCAATTGTTGTTGTAGGGGTGCAGCCGCATCCGGGCGCCGTAGCGCTCCACGTCGAGGGGCTTGCCCCGCAGCATCGAGATCGCGATGCGGCGCAGGAGCATGGCGGTGCGGCGCCCGCGCCAGCTTTGGGGGGAGAGGGTCTGCGTATGCGCGGCGATGCGCGCGACGAGGCCGGTGGGAGCGTAGGTGCCGTAGGGCTGGAGGTCTGTCATCGCGGCCGCGTGATGCCAGCGCGCGGGCGGCCCCGCAAGCATTTCGCACAGCTTTGACTTTTGCACGCCGCTCGCGGCAAGAGGCTTCCCATGCAGAGCTTCGATTCCGACGGCGTCTCCATCGCCTATATCGACGTGGCCCCGAAGGAGCCGGCGAAGGGGAGCTCGGGCGAGCCGATCCTGCTCATCCACGGCTTCGCCTCGAACCATGCCGTGAACTGGGTGAACACGCTCTGGGTGCGCACCCTCTCCGAGGCGGGCCGCCGGGTGATCGCCCTCGACAATCGCGGCCACGGCCAGAGCGGCAAGCTCTACGATCCGGGCGACTACGGCACGGACCTGATGGCCGCCGACGCGGTGCGCCTTCTCGACCATCTCGGCATCGAGCGGGCCGACGTGATGGGCTACTCCATGGGCGCGCGCATCACCGCGTTCCTCGCCCTCGACCATGCGGCGCGGGTGCGCTCGGCCCTGCTCGGCGGCATCGGCATGCATCTCGTCGAGGGCCGGGGCCTGCCGCAGGGCATCGCCGACGCCCTGGAAGCGCCGGCCGGCACGCCGGCGGCCGACCCGACCGCGGCGGCCTTCCGCACCTTCGCGGAGCAGACCAAGAGCGACCTGCGGGCGCTCGCCGCCTGCATCCGCGGCTCGCGCCAGACCCTGTCGCGGGCGGAGCTGTCCGGCATCGAGGTGCCGACCCTCGTCTCCGTCGGCACCCTCGACACGGTGGCGGGTTCCGGCCCGGGCCTCGCCGCGCTCATCCCCAACGCGCAGATGCTGGAACTGCCCAACCGCGACCATTCCACCGCGGTCGGCGACCGGCTGCACCGCAAGGGCGTGCTGGACTTCCTCGACGCGCGGCCCTGATCCGGCTCAGCTCTTCAGCCGGTAGCCTGTCTTGAAGATCCAGGCGACCGCTGCGAGGCAGAGGGCCAGGAACAGGAAGGTCATCGTCAGGCTGATGCCGACGCTGACGTCGCCCTTGCCGAAGAAGCTCCAGCGGAAGCCGCTGATCAGGTAGACGACCGGGTTGACGAGGCTCACCGTCCGCCAGAAGGGCGGCAGCATCTCGATCGAGTAGAAGCTGCCCCCGAGGAAGGTGAGCGGCGTCACGATCAGCAGCGGCACCAGCTGCAGCTTCTCGAATCCGTCCGCCCAGAGCCCGATCAGGAATCCGAACAGGCTGAAGGTCACCGCCGTCAGCACCAGGAAGCACACCATCCAGAACGGATGCGCGATGTGCAGCGGCACGAACAGGGCGGCGGTGGCGAGGATGATCAGGCCGATCACCATCGATTTCGTCGCCGCCGCGCCGACATAGCCCGCCACGATCTCGTAGGCGGAGACCGGGGCCGAGAGCAGCTCGTAGATCGTGCCGGCGAAGCGCGGGAAGTAGATGCCGAAGGCGGCGTTGGAGATGCTCTGCGTCAGGAGCGAGAGCATCATCAGCCCCGGCACGATGAAGGCGCCGTAGGCGATCCCGTCCACCGCCGTCACCCGCGCGCCGATCGCCGCGCCGAAGACCACGAAATAGAGCGAGGTGGCGATGACCGGCGCGACGATGCTCTGCAACGCCGTGCGCCAGAAGCGGGCCATCTCGAAGGCGAAGATGGCCTTGACCGCGGGCCAGTTCATGCGTGCTCCCTGACGAGATCGACGAAGATGTCCTCGAGCGAGCTCTGGCTGGTCTGCAGGTCGTTGAAGGCGAGGCCGGCCTCCGAGAGCGCGTTCAGGAGCGGGGTGATGCCGGTGCGCTCGGACTGGGTGTCGTAGGTGTAGGTCAGCGTCTGGCCGTCCTGCGACAGGGCGAGGTCGTATCCCGCAAGCGCCGGGGGGAGGGTCGCGACGGGGCTCTGGAGGTGCAGGGTCAGCTGCTTGCGCCCGAGCTTGCGCATCAGCTCCCGCTTCTCCTCGACGAGGATGATCTCGCCCTTGCGGATCACGCCGACGCGGTCGGCCATCTCCTCGGCTTCCTCGATGTAGTGGGTGGTGAGGATCACCGTGACGCCCTGGTCGCGCAGGCGGCGCACCAGCCGCCACATGTCCTTGCGCAGCTCCACGTCGACGCCCGCCGTCGGCTCGTCGAGGAAGAGGACGCTCGGCTCGTGCGCCAGCGCCTTGGCGATGAGCACCCGGCGCTTCATGCCCCCGGACAGGGTCATGATCCGGCTCTCGCGCTTCTCCCAGAGGGAGAGGTCGCGCAGCACCCGCTCGATATGGCCGGGATCCTTGCGCAGGCCGAACAGGCCGCGGGTGAAGCTCACCGTGGCGATCACCTTCTCGAAGGCGTCGGTGGTCAGCTCCTGGGGCACGAGGCCGATGCGCGCGCGGGCGGCCCGGAAATCCTTCAGGATGTCGTGCCCGTCGACGGTGACGCTGCCCGTGCTCGGGGTGACGATGCCGCAGATGACGTTGATGAGGGTCGACTTGCCCGCGCCGTTCGGCCCGAGCAGGGCGAAGATCTCGCCCTCGCGGATGTCGAGGTTGATCGCCTTCAGCGCCTGGAGGCCCGAGGCGTAGACCTTCGAGAGGTCTCGGATCGAGATGATCGGCGGCATCGCGGCTCGGACGTGCTGTTTTCTTTTCGGGATCCCTGGCGAGATCCCGGCGGGCGCCCCTCTATCACGCCCGCCCGGCTTTCCGAGCCTCCCGCCGCCGCCCGCGTGCGCAGGCGCACCTCTACAGCTTGAAGATCGACCCCGCCGCGGCGCGGGCGGCCTGCTTGGCCTTCTTGGCCGCCTCCAGGCGATCGATCTCGGTGCGCAGCAGCGCGATCCGCTCGCCGATCTCCTCGACGGAGAGGTCGTCGAGGCGCTGGCCGACCTCATGCCGGGCGACGCGCTTCGGGCGGCCCTCGTCCTCCTCGGCGCTCATCGGGCCGCCCTCAATGCAGCTTCACCCGCGGCACGGTGCGCCGGGTGAGCGCCCGCGCGAGCGAGTCGAGGGCGGTCTTCCAGGTGCCGTTCACCGCCATCTCGTGCATCTTGTAGAGCGAGCGGTACATCACCCGGGCGAACAGCCCGGCGATGAACATGTTCTTCCCCTGGATGAAGCCCATCAGGTTGCCGACGGTGGTGTACTCGCCGAGCGAGACCAGGGAGCCGAAGTCGCGGTACCGGAACGGCTTGAGCGGCCGGCCGGCGAGCTTGTTCGGGATCTGGCTCAGCAGATGGGAGGCCTGCTGGTGCGCGGCCTGGGCCCGGGGCGGGATCGGCCGGTCCGAGCCCTGCTCGACCAGATAGGCGCAGTCGCCGATGGCGAAGATGTCGGGGTCCCGGGTGGTCTGCAGCGTCGGGGTGACGACGAGCTGGTTGCTGCGGGTCGTCTCCAGGCCGCCGAGGCCGTGCAGGAAGTTCGGCCCCTTCACGCCCGCCGCCCAGACGACCAGCTCGGAGGGGATGAAGCCGCCATCGGCGAGCTGCACGCCCTCGGCGCGCACCTCGGTCACCCGCGCCTTCACGCGGACATCCACGCCGATCTTCGAGAGCAGCGTCATCACCTCGCCGGAGAGCCGCTCCGGCACCGCCGGCAGGATGCGGTCGGCCGCCTCCACCAGGGTGATCTTCAGGTCCTTGGCCGGGTCGATCCGGTCGAGGCCGGTCTTGGCGACCTCGCGGGTGGTGCGGTGCAGCTCCGCGGCGAGCTCCGTGCCGGTGGCGCCGGCGCCGATCACGACGACGTGGAGCTGGCCGGGCCGCACCGGGCCGGCCTGGGTGTGGACGCGCAGCATCGCGTTGATCAGGCGCTGGTGGAAGCGCACCGCCTGGTCCTTGGTGTCCAGGGCGATGGCGTGCTCCTGCACCCCCGGGGTGCCGAAATCGTTGGTGGTGGAGCCCACCGCCATGATCAGCGTGTCGTAGGCGATGGTGCGCTTCGGCGTGACCTCGCGCCCCTCCGCGTCGAAGCTCGCGGCGAGCTCGACGAGCTTGTCGGCGCGGTTGAGCCCGGTCATCTCGCCGATGCGGTAGCGGAAATGGTGCTCGTGGGCGTGGTGCAGGTAGTCGACCGCGTGGTGGCCGATATCGAGGCTGCCCGCCGCGACCTCGTGCAGGAGCGGCTTCCAGATATGGGTGCGCGAGCGGTCGACCAGGGTGACGTGGGCCTTGCCCTTCCGGCCATAGCGGTTGCCGAGCTTCGTCACCAATTCGAGCCCCGCGGCGCCCCCGCCGACGACGACGATCTTGTGGAGGTCCGTGACCGTTTCAACCGGAACCATGCGCGCCCCGCTCACCCCTTGAAGCTCGTGCCTTGGTCTTCACGCCAACGCTGCTTCGCCCGGCACCGCTCATATCATGACTGGAAAAATTTAATCCTATCCTCTCCGCGCAGCCGTCATGACGGCGCACCGGGCTGGCGCAGGGGGTGCGCCCGGGCGATCGCCTCGACCGAGAGGCAGGCCTCGGCGATGCGCTTCACGGTGGGATAGGGCTCGGTCGGGATCCCGAAGATGCCCGTTCCAACCCAGAGGCTGACGAGGCAGAGATCGGCGTGGCTGATCGCGTCGCCCTGGCAGAACCGGCTGGTGCCCGGCTCCTGCGCGAGCCGCGTCTCCAGGACGCCGAGGCCGGTGGTGAAGGCGTTGCGCAGGAATTCCAGCATGCGCTCCCGCGACAGGCCGTAATTCTCCATCAGGAAGTTGCGCACCCGCGGCACGTAGAGCGGGTGGGTGTCGCAGGCCACGAGCTGGGCCAGGGAGCGCGCCCGCGCCCGCTCCCGCGGGTTCTGCGGCAGCAGCGGTACCTCCGGATGCGTCTCCTCGAGATAGTCGAGGATGGCCAGCGACTGGGTCAGGGGCGGCCCGTCGCCGTCGAACAGGGCCGGCACCGCGCCCTGCGGGTTGATCGTGCGGAATTCCGGCTTGTGCTGGTCGCCGGCATCGAGGTCGATGAAGATCTCCTCGCAGGCGATGCACTTGAGGTTCAGCGCCATCCGCACCCGGAACGCGGCCGCCGAGCGCCAATTGCCGTACATCTTCATCGCGCGCATGGTCTCCCTCGAATGCGCCGGGAGCCAAGCGCAACCTTGGCACGACCGCAAGGCCCGAACCGTGCTGCGGGAGCGAGATCGTCGAAGCGTGATCGCGTCGCAGCCCGTGGCGCGACGGGCACGGATCGCGCATAGACGAGGGCGGGACCGAGTCGCGGGGATGCCGCTGCATGCAGATCGCCACGCCCTACCTGATGTTCCTGGGCGACGTGCCCGACCGGCTGGCCGCCAAGACCGCCTACGGGATCGCCGACTGGCGCCCGGAATGGTGCGTCGGCCAGCTGCGCATGGAGGGCTGCGCCGCCGATCTCGGCATCCCGGACCTCACCCTCGACGAGGCGGTGGCCAAGGGCTGCCGCACCCTGGTGGTGGGGGTGGTCAATGCGGGGGGGCGGCTGCCGCAGCACTGGGTCTCCCGGATCGTGGCCGCGCTCGAGGCGGGCCTCGACGTGGCGAGCGGCCTGCACGTGCGCCTCGGCGCCGTTCCCGAGATCGCGCGCGCCGCCGAGCGGCACGGGCGCCAGCTCCACGACGTGCGCCACACCACCGAGACCTTCGATACGGGCAAGGGCACGCGGCGCCCCGGCCGGCGCCTGCTCACCGTCGGCACCGATTGCTCGGTCGGGAAGAAATACACCGCCCTCGCCCTGGAGCGCGGCATGCGCGCGCGCGGCTTCGACGCGGATTTCCGCGCGACCGGCCAGACCGGCGTGTTCATCTCCGGCCGGGGCGTCGCCATCGACGCGGTGGTGGCGGATTTCATCTCCGGCGCGGTCGAGTGGATCGCCCCGGCCGCTTCGCCCGAGCATTGGGACCTGATCGAGGGGCAGGGCTCCCTGTTCCATCCCTCCTTCGCCGGCGTCAGCCTCGGCCTGCTCCACGGCGCCCAGGCCGACGCCTTCGTGATCTGCCACGAGCCGACCCGCACCAGGATGCGCGGGGTGCAGCATCCCCTGCCGAGCCTCCGTCAGGTCATCGATCTGACCGTTCTTTGCGGCCGCCTGACCAATCCCGACATCCGCCCGGTCGGCATCGCTGTGAACACGCAGGCGCTCTCCGAGGACGAGGCGCGCCGGCTGCTCGCCGATCTCGCCGCCGAGCACGACCTGCCCGCGACCGATCCCGTGCGCTTCGGCGTCGAGCCCATCGTCGACCGGATCGCCGCCGCGTTCCCCGCGCCCTGAGACCCTCCATGTCCCGCCGCCTCACCGTCGCCGTCGAGCGCTTCCCGATCGCGGGGGCCTTCACCATCGCCCGCGGCAGCCGGACCGAGGCCGTGGTGGTGGTCGCCACGGTGGAGGAGGGGGCTCTGCGCGGCCGGGGCGAATGCGTGCCCTATGCCCCGCTACGGCGAGACGGTGGAGAGCGTGAGCGCCCTGCTCGCCGAACAGGCGCAGGTCATCGCGGCCGGGGCGACCCGGGCCGATCTGCTCGAGCGGATGAAGCCGGGTGCGGCCCGCAACGCCCTCGACTGCGCCCTGTGGGATCTCGAGGCGAAGCGGTCCGGAAAGCCGGCCTGGGCCCTTGCCGGCCTCTCCGCGCCCCGTCCCGCCACCACCGCCTACACGCTCAGCCTCGGCACGCCGGACTCCATGGAGGCCGCCGCCCGCGCCGCCGCGCAGCGGCCGCTTCTCAAGGTGAAGCTCGGGGGGGAGGGCGATCCGGAGCGGATCGCCGCCGTGCGCCGGGGCGCCCCGGAATCCCGCCTGATCGTCGATGCCAACGAGGCCTGGCGGCCGGAGACGATGGAAGCCAATCTCGCCGCCTGCAAGGCGGCCGGGGTCGGCCTGATCGAGCAGCCCTTGCCGGCGGGCGAGGACGGCTTGCTCGCCGAGATCGACCGCACCATCCCGATCTGCGCCGACGAGAGCCTGCACGACCGGGCCGGGCTCGACGCCCTGGCCCGGCGCTACGACGCGATCAACATCAAGCTCGACAAGGCCGGCGGCCTCACCGAGGCGATCCTGCTCGCCGAGGAGGCTTGGGCGCGGGGCTTTTCGCTGATGGTTGGCTGCATGGTCGGCACCTCGCTCGCCATGGCGCCGGCCATGCTGCTCGCCGACCGGGCGGCCTATGTCGATCTCGACGGCCCGCTCCTGCTCGCCCGCGACCGCGATCCGGCCCTGCATTTCGAGGGCAGCACGATCCATCCGCCGGAGCCGGCCCTCTGGGGCTGAAGGGCCCCGTCAACCGCGCACGACGTGGCGCAGCAGGTAGACGAGCGCCGTGAATACGATCAGGCTCGCCGCGTAGAAGGCGGCGAACCAGAGCAGGCGCCGCGCTCCGCCCGGCGCGCTCAGTGGTAGCTCCCCGGATCGACGTTCTCTTCGAGCTTTCCGCGGAACACCCAATAGGCATAGGCGGTGTAGGCGAGCGTCATCGGCATGACGACGGAATAGCCGATCAGGGCGAATTGCAGCGCCGAGGTCGCGTTCGCCGCCTGCCAGATCGTCATGGACGGCGGCACGATATAGGGGAACAGGCTGATCGCGAGGCCGAGGAAGCCGAGCAGGAACAGCGCGATCGTCTGGAGGAAGGGCGAGGCCGTGCGGCCGTCCTCCAGGTTCTTCCAGATCCGCCAGCAGACGAAGGCCGTCAGCAGCGGGACGGGGGCCACGAACAGGACGTTCGGCCAGGAGAACCAGCGCCACTGGATGTCGCGGCCGAGGAAGGGCACCCAGGCGCTCACGATCGCCATGGAGATCACGGTGCCGGCCAGGAACTGCTTGGCCTTGATCCGCGACCAGATCTCCAGCTCGCCGGAGGTCTTCATCACGCACCAGGTCGCGCCGAGGAGCCCGTAGCCGCAGACGAGGCCGATGCCGGTCATCACGCTGAACGGGGTGAGCCAGTCGAGGGCGCCCCCGGTGAAGCCGCGCCCCTCGATCTGGAAGCCCTGCACGAAGGCGCCGAGCACCATGCCCTGGGCGAAGGTCGCGACCAGCGAGCCGTAATGGAAGGCGTTGTCCCAGATCGGCTGCGAGGTTTCGGCCTTGAAGCGGAACTCGAAGGCGACGCCGCGGAAGATCAGGGCGATCAGCATCAGGATCAGCGGCAGGTAGAGCGCCGGCAGCAGGATGGCGTAGGCGACCGAGAACACCGCGAAGAGGCCGCCGCCGCCGAGCACCAGCCAGGTCTCGTTGCCGTCCCAGATCGGAGCCACCGAGAGCATCATCCGGTCGCGCCAGTTGCCCGGCCGCGCCGCGGTGAACAGGATGCCGACGCCGAGATCGAACCCGTCGATCACCACGTACATGGCGACGGCGAGCGCCAGCAGGGCGGACCAGACCAGGGGAAGCCAGAAGGCAAGACCTTCGTATTCGGTCCCGAACCCGAACATGCGCGCCCGTCTCCCTGGCGCGCTTTCCGACGAAGCAAAGGCGGTTCGTCGACGGAAAGCGCGTCGTCACGAGAAGCCGGAGCCTCCGCACCGATCGGATCGGACGAGGCGGGGGTCTGGCCGATGCCGTCGAACCTAGGGGCGTGGCGGCTCCCTGGCCAGGATGCGGACCCGCGTCTCAGTGACCCACGACCCCGCGCCAGGCCGGGTGCCGGTCGTTGTCGTTCAAGGTATCGGTCGAGGCGGGGGGCGCGGCGAGGCGTCGGGCGAGCTCGGCCGAACCCTCCTTCAGCAGGCGCTGCCGCGTCGCCTCGGGAACCGCGTCCAGAAGGGCGGCCGCGTCCGAGGCGGTGAGGCTGACCTTCGGCAGGGCCGGCGCCTCGCCCCCGCGCGTGGCGGCGAGATAGGAGAGCACCCCGATCACGAGGCTGGCACGCAGCAGGAACGACATCGTCAGGATCCGCAACAACTTTGGGCCACACCGTTCCCGGGCAGCCTCTTCGAAGCTCACGATCGCATCGGGAAATGAACCTGAAGACGTGTTCGCGCCCGAAAGCGTAGGCGTGGTGAACGAAGCCTTGCCTTTGAAGGCCCCGCATTCACGAGGGGCGTGAAATCAGCGGCTTGGCGGGTAGCCCGACCTTGGCGTTAGCCGGGAAATTCCGGTTTCCCGGCCCATGATTCCGGGGATGCGCCGTATCGCTTTCATCCTCGCTTAAACCGCCTCTGGGAAGGTTCGGCCAAGTCGAAGCGACGAGCTGAGGGAGCGCGGATCGTGGCCGCCTTCCTTGGGCGGCCGGGAGCGCTGTGCGTGTCGGTGTTGCGTATCAACGGTACCTTGGCCAGCCTGTTCGATGCCCGCCTCGCGGGCCTCGTGCACGAGTCGGTTCTCGACGAGCCGGCCGTCCGCTCGCGTCACGAGCGGTTTCTGGTCTCGCGCCTCGCGACGGGCGCCGTGATGATGGCGGCGCTGCCGCCCTACCTGCTCTGGCGCGGCGTGCCGAGCGGCCTCGAGGCGCTCGCCATCGCGAGCCTCCTGCTGCCCGTCGTCGCCGCCGTGGTCCTGTCGCGCACCGGCAGCCTCTGGCTGGCCCATGCCCTCTCCTCCGCCGGCCTGACCGGGCTCGTGGTCTGCCTCGCCGCCCTGACCGGCGGCGCGGAATCCGCCGCGGCGATCTGGCTCGTGGCGGTGCCGCTGGAGGCCATCGCCTCCGGCTCCCGCCGGGCGACCTTCGCCGCCTCCCTCATCGCCGCCCTCGGGGCGCTCGCCATCGCGCTGGTCGGGCATCTCGGCCCGGACGTGGCCGCGATCGGCTGGCCGAGCAGCATCGCCACGCCCGTCTTCGCCATCACCGCCATCGGCCATGTCGCCGCCCAGGCGATCGAGCATATGCGCCGCGACAGCGAGTGGCGCAGCACCATGCGCGGCAACGAGGCCCGCGACCAGCTGCTGCTCTCGGCGATCGACGATCTCGTCACCTGGCACGACGCCAACGGCCGGGTGCTGGAGGCGAGCGCCTCCGCCACGCGCTTCGTGGGCACGGACGCCGCCCGGCTGAAGGGCTACGGTCTGCTCGACCGGGTCCATATCGGCGACCGGCCGGCCCTGCTGAAGGCCCTGAGCGACGTCGCCGCCTCCGGGCAGCCGGCGAGCGTGCCCTTCCGCCTGCATCTCGACGCGCCCCGGGCCGACGGCACCCGCACCCTCTTCGCGGAGATGCGCGCCCACCGGATCGAGGGAGCGTTCGCCGCCGAAGGCTCGACCGTCGTCGCGGTGACCCGGGACGTGAGCGAGCACCGCCGCCACGCCGACGAGCTCGACCAGGCCCGGGCCGAGGCGGAGCGGGCGGATGCGGCCAAGACGCAGTTCCTCGCCACGGTCAGCCACGAGTTGCGCACGCCGCTCAACGCGATCATCGGTTTCTCCGACGTGCTGGCGGGGGAGGGCGCCGTGACGCTCTCGCCGGAGCGCGCCCAGGAATACGCCGCGATCATCGGCCATTCCGGCCGTCACCTCCTCGAGGTGGTGAACACGCTGCTCGACATCTCGCGCATCCGCAGCGGCACTTTCGAGTTCTCCCCCGAACCGATCGAGATCGCCGCCCTGCTCGACGGCTGCTGCGACCTGATGCGGCTGAAGGCGGAGAATGCCGGGGTGCGGCTCGTGCGCGGCCCGGTGCCCGCGGGGGCCGGATTCGTGGCCGATGCCCGGGCCTGCCGCCAGATCCTGATCAACCTGATCTCGAACGCGGTGAAGTTCACGCCCCGCGGCGGCAGCGTCGAGGTGCTCGTGCGCCGTGGCGGCGGCTATCTCGATCTCGTCGTGTCCGATGAGGGCGTCGGCATCGCCGAGGCCGACCTGCCGCGCCTCGGGGAGCCCTTCTTCCAGGCCCATGGCGGCTACGGCCGCAGCCACGAGGGGACCGGCCTCGGCCTCTCCGTGGTGCGCGGGCTTGCGGGCCTGCATGGCGGCTCGGTCTCCGTGGAGAGCGCGCCGGGCCAGGGCACCACGGTGGCGGTGACGCTGCCCCTCGCTTGCGGGCGCGTCCGCGACCCGGCCCAGCCGGCTCCGATCCGGGCGACCCTGCGCGGGCAGGCGCCCTTCGCCGAGCCCGCGGTGCCCCGGATCCCGGCGGGCCTGTTCGATGCCGCGCCCCTGAACGACTGGCAGGGCGCGGTGCCCCTGCGGCGCGCGGGGTGAAGCGGATGTCCCAGACCGCCGCCTCCCGGGGCCGCGCCTTCCCCGAACTCGGAGCGAGATGATGCGCGAGCCGACGCCGCGTCGGGACCAGCGGGACATCGTCGTCCCCGGTGACATGCGGGCGAGCCGCCCCGCCGCCGGCAAGCCGCCCGGCCGCCGACCCCTGCCCCGGACGCAGGCGGCGGGTGCCTCCGGCGGCATGCTCGCCTTCGCCGCCAAGCTCGGCCGCATCGGCATCGCGCATCCCGGCGAGACCCTGGGCACCCTCGCCGCGCTGGCGGCGGCGGCCTACGTCGCCCTGAACGCCCTCGGCTTCCAGGTCGGCCGCCACCCGGCGCCGATCCTGCCCCAGGCCGTGGCCAAGGCGGAGCCGAAGAAGGCCGCGCCTCCCCCCGCCAAGGCCGCCCCCGAGGAGCCTGCGGCGGTGAAAGCCGCCGAGCCGCCCCGGCCGAAGGAAGCCGCGGAGGCCGCGAAGCCCGTCCCGCACGACGCGATCGGCGAGATCATCAAGACCCGCCCCGAGACGACCGCCTCGGTCACGCCCAAGGCGGATCCCGCGGTCGCCCGGGCGCAGCGCGCCCTGGTCAAGCTCGGCTACGGCCCCCTCAAGGAGGACGGGCTGATGGGGCCGGGCACCCGGGCCGCGATCGAGAAGTTCGAGCGCGACCGCAAGCTCGCCGTCACCGGCCAGCCGGCGGGGAAGACCCTGCGCGAGCTCGCCGCCAAGGCGGGCCTCCCGCAGGGATAGGATTCTCCAAGCTCCCAAAACGCCACGAAGCCGCTACAAGCCGCGCATGGCACGGCTTCGTTCGGATTTCTGGGTGTCGGCGCATCTGCGCCGTCTCGACGTCGAGGGTATCCCCGCGGTCCAGCGCCGTCGCGGCTCGCCGGAGGCGGGGGCGATCTTCGTGAAGGTGGATCGCCTCGACGGCACGGCCGATCTCTACGGCCCCGCGCCCCAGGCCCTGTTCGATCAGGAAACCTCCGGCGAGCGCCGCTTCGCGCCCCTGATGGAGCGGGCGGACAGCCCGGATGTCGAGGCGCGCATCGCCAAGGAGATCCGCTTCGACGGGGATCTCTGGATCGTGGAGATCGACGACCGCGAGGGCCGCCACCGCCTCGATCTCGCCGAGTGAGGCGACCGGTCAGACGGTCCGGCGCGGCCGGCTGGGCAGAGTCGTGCGCACGGGCGCCCGCTCGGCGGCCGGAGCCGCGCCGCGGGACTTGGCGCTTTCCGGGCCGTGATAGGGCACGTGCTCCCCGCCCGTCCGCTCGGGAAGCGGCTGGTCGAGGATCGCGGAGACGAGGTCCCGGGCGGCGGCGCGGCTGGTCGAGCGGAACAGCTCCGTCAGGGCGAAGACCCGCTCCACCGATTGCGCCACCGCCTCGTTGAGGGTGAGGAAGACGAAGACCGCCTCTTCCTCGGTGAGGCCGGCGGCCCGCAGGCACAGGGTCAGCAGGTCGTAACGGCCCTGCGCGTCGGGCGCGGCCGCGAGGAAGGTCTTCTGGATGCCGAGGCTCTCCGCCAGGGTCGCGACGAAGGTCGCCACGTCCTTCTCTTCGGAGGCCGCGGTGAGGCGCGGGCCGAGATCCCGCGGGGCCGCGGGGGCGGGGCGCAGGCCGGCGGTCATGGCGACCGCGTCGCGCATCGCCGCCCGCATCGAGGGATCGGCATGCAGGAAGAGCGGCGCCAGCTCCGCCGGCGGCAGCTCGGCGCGGGCCAGGAGCCGCCGCGCCAGGGCGCCGTCGCGGCGGGCCCGGGCGATCATCCGGTTGAGCGACGTCCCGCGCAGGAGACGGCCGGGATCCTCCAGGAGGGCGAGGTCGGCCGCGACGTCGGCGGCGGGCGCGGCGTTGCCGCCGGCTTTCGCGGCCGGGGCAGCGGGCTGCGCCCCCGGCGCGGGCGCACGGACGGCGTCACGGATGGCGCCGCCGCGGGCCGCAAGCGCCTCGAGCACGGTTTCGGGCGTGTCCGGGCAGGCCCGCAGCTTGTGGGCGACGATGAGGGCCGTCTCCTCGTCGACGATCGGGATGAGCCCGGTCGCGAGGGCGGAGAAGGATTGCAGGGTGACCCGATCGCGATGCGGCGCGGCGACGAACAGGTCCGTCTGCACCCGAAGCACCACCGGCTTCAGATCGAGGGCCGGATCGCGGGACAGCTCGATGAGGCCGGACAGATCCGGCGCGGCATCTTCTCTGAGGGGCATGGCCGCTCGATTTACGCGGTACTCGGGATCCGCAGATTATACGGATCGGCGTGAATCGACCTTTAAGCGGCCCCGTCTCCGGCTGTCCCGATCGCGCCGGTGCTGTTTCAGAATGATCGATCGGGTCGAGACGGATTTTCCTCTCCCCGCATGCGGGGAAAGGAGGTTCGGCTCGACCCGCTCGGCCGGAAGCGGCCTCAGGCGATCTTGCGGGCCTGGGCCTCCGCGGCCTCGGCCGGAGTCGGGGCACCCGGGGCGGGCATCACGACGGGGGTCGGGCTGCCGCCGGTGATCGGGCTGACCGGTTTGGACGCGGCGGGGTTGGCGGCGGCGGGATTTGAGACCGGGGTCTTGGGCGCGGCCGGCGCCGGCTTGGCCTCCTCCTTGACCACCGCCAGGGGGGCGGGCTCGGCCGCGGGGGTGGCCGGTGCCTCGTCCTCGGCCGGGCCGCCGAGGATCTCCGGCGGCGTCTTCCAGACGAAGGCGTCGAGGCGGCCCGAGACCGGCGAGATCGGCGCCCAGCGCTCGGAGGCGATGCCGTCCGCGATCCAGAGCGGGTCGCGCGGGGCGTGGGTCGCGCGGGCGAGCCACTCCCGGGAGCGGCCGCCGGAGCCGTTCTCCGCTTCCTCGATCCGCGCCATCAGCGCGCAGACGCGCACCGTCGGGCGGTCGGCGAGGAGCGGCGCCAGGGCCTCGCGGGCCTTGCCGAATTCCCGGGCGTCGAGGGCTGCCTGGCCGATGGCGATGCGGGCCTCCGGATGCCAGGAGGAGAGCCGGGCCAGGGCCTCGGCCCGGGCGAGCCGGTCGCGGGCGGTGTCGCCGGTGCGCAGGCCGAGATAGACCTTGGCGAGATCGGGATGCGGGTTCGCCTTGAAGGCGGCCTCGACGATTTTGGCGGCCTTCTTCACCTCCGCCCGGCGCGCGAGCAGCCGCCCGGCAATGGCCGCCGCCGGCACGAGGTCGGGGGCCAGCTTCACGGCCTTGAGGGCCTGCTCCGCTGCCGCTTCCGGCTCGCCCGCCTCGCGGCTCTGCGCGGCGGCGGTGAGGAGGACGGCGCGCTGGCGCCGGGCCGCGTTGCGGTCCATCAGGCCGAGGGAGGCGCGGCGCTCCACGGTCTCCACCGCAGCCGACCAGTCGCCGTCGGCGCATTGCGCCTCGAGCACGGCCTCGTTCGCCCAGGTCACGCTCGGGGCGAGCCGGGCGGCTTCCGCCGCGTAGGCGCGGGCGGAGGCCTCGTCCTCCCGGCGGCGGGCCTCGACGAACAGGCCGCGCAGGCCGAGCACGCGGGTCTCGGGCTCGTTCGCCATGGTCTCGAAGGCGCGCTCCGCCGCGTCGCGGTCGCCGGAGATCTGGGCGGCCTGCGCCTTCAGGAGCAGGGTCAGGGGCTGCTCGCCGAGCAGGCGCTCGGCATCGCTGGCGTGCCGGCGGGCGGAGAGCGGATCGCCCGAGCCCACGGCGATCATGCCGCGGGACAGGGCGGTCATGCCCTTGGCCCGGCGCCGCTCCCGCGAGGAGCGGCTGAGCGCCCCCGGCAGGCCGAGCGTGCCGCGCACGATGGCGAAGACGAGGCCGACAACGATGGCCGCCACCAGCACGCCGGCAAGCGCCACCGCGAGGGCCATCTCGTAGGCGTTGCCACCCCACACGATGGTCACCGTGCCCGGGTGATCGGCGATCCAGACGGCGCCGTAGGCCGCCGCCGCGAGGAGTGCCAGGAAGATCAGGGCGCGCCACATGGTCTCAGAACCTCCTCGCGGATGCGCCGGTCAGGGCGCCCCCGCTCCGAACGGGAAACGACGGCGTCGCAACGCCTTCGCGAAAACGATGGCCGCCGGGGAGGGCGGCGATGAGCGTCCGGCCTTCCGCCATGGTCAGCGGCCAGTACCCGGCGCGGACAGGCCCTTGAAGGCATCGGCCAGGACCGCCTGCGCGGCGGCATCCGCGGCGGCCCGCGCCTTGAGACGGCTGCCGACATCGCCGGCCTGAGCCTGCTCGTCCTGCGGCAAGGCCTGGAATGCCTTCGCGGCCTCGGCGATGCGGCCGCGGTCGAGGGCCGCTTGCACGGCCTCGACGCTGCCGGCAGCGTCGCCGCTGCCGCTCGCATCGGAGGGCGTGCCCACCCGGCGGACCTGCACCAGGGATTCCGCCATGCTGAACAGGCGGTCGCCGACGCTGCCGGTCTCCGCGACGCTGCGCGCCTTGGCGGCCTTGCGGGCCGCGGTGATCTTGTCGGCGACCGGCCGGAAGGCATCGGCCAGCGCGGCCGCGGTCGGAGCGCCGCTGTCGGCGAAGGGCGCGAGCGGCTCGAGGGCAGCCCCGTTGCCGGCATCGTTCCCGCGCAGCGTCCCGAGGGCGTCCGCATAGGGGGCGCCGGTGGAGAGCGCGCTCACGATCCGGTCGGCGGCGACCACCCGGAGGGCGGCCTGGACGGTCGCGGCCTTCGCACTGTCGTCGACGGTGCGGCCGAGGGCGGCGAGCTTCTCGGATTGCTCCTGAAGCCGGCGGTCGAGACCCTTCAGGTTCTCCTCGGCCTGGGTCTTGCCGGCTTCGGCCGTCTGCCGGATGGCTCGGGTGACGGACTGGATCGCGTTGCTCGCAGACTTCATCTGCTCGTCGACGCTCTGCTCCAGGCTGTCGAGGCGCTGGCCGAGGGACTTGTCGGCCTCGGCATTGGCCTTGATCCGGGCATCGAGATCGCTCGGGTTCGGGCCGCCATTCTCCAGGCGCCCTTCGAGGGTCTTGAGGCGGGTGTCGAGCGCCGCGATCTGCCCGGCCGCCTCGCCGCTCTGGGCGGTACCGAGCTTCGAATCGGCGGGCTGGTCCCTGCCCGGCTCCTCCTGAAGCGCGGAGACGCGCTGGTCGAGGGCATCGAGCCGGGCCACGAGGTCGGCCGGGGCCGCGGGGGCTGCCTCGCCCGCGGCGGGCGCCGGGGCCGAACCGGCCTTCTTCAGGGCCTCGTCCGCCTTCTCCGTCGCGCTCTTGGCGGCCGCGACCGCCTCCGGCACGGCCTTCAGGGCCTGTTCGTTGGCGCCGACGCGCTTGCCCAAGGCCGCGAGCTGGTCGGCGGGGGCCAGGGTGGCGAGCCGCTGGTCGATCCCGTCGAGGCGGGAGGTCTGCCCCTGCGGGACGAGGAGGCCGGTCTGGGCCGCGCCGAACAGGAGCCCCGCGCCGATCACGCCGCCGAGCAGGCCCGCCGCGGCGATCGAGCCGAAGCCCGCGCCGCCCTTGGAGGCCGCCGGGGCTGCCGCGGCTGCGGTCGGCTTCTCGGAGGGCTTCTCCGCCGGCTTGTCGGCCGTCTTCTGCCCCGTCTTCGCGGCCTCGGCCGGATCGGGGATGCGCTTGGCCTTGAGGTCGATGATCGGTCCGTCGGTGATCGCCTCGCCGGTCCGGTCCTTCGCCGCGCCGGGCGTGGGGCCGCCAGGCGTCGCCTTCGCGGCCTCGGGGCCGGAGGCGGGCTTGGCCGAGGCGCCGCCGATGGGGGGCACCGCGCTGCTGCCGGTCGCGCCCGCCTTCACGGGGCCCTCGGGCTTCGCCGGCTCGCTCGTGCCGGGCTTGGCCGAGGGCGGAACCGCGCTGCTGCCGGTAGAGCCTGCCTTGGCCGGTTCCTCGACCTTGGCGCCGCCGAGGGCGGAGGCCGTCTTCACCGGCTCGACCGGCTCTTTCGCGGCCGGCGCGGGCTTGCCCGCCTCCGGGGCCGCCGGGGAGGACACCGCGGGAGAGGACGCGGCCGGGCCGCCGCTGCCGAGGGCGCTGCTGCCGGCGGCGCCGGGCTTGGCCGGGCTCGACGGCTTGGCCGCCTCGGCGCTGGGCTTGGCGGGTTCGGAGGACGCGATCGCGCTACTGCCGGTGGCGCCGGCCTTGCCGGGCGCAACCGGCTTGTTGGCCTCGGGCTTCTGCGTCTCGGACTTGGTCTCGGGCTTTCCGCCGGACTTCGAACCGTCGTTGCTGGGCGTGGTCACCGACCTGTCGTCCTTCTCCCAGGCTGCCGCCCCTGGCCGGTCCGAGGACCCGCCGACGCGCACGCCGATCCCGCGGCCCCAGGGGCCGCCTGATGAAACACCCGTCGCGCCGCCGGCCCCGGCGAGACCGGAACGCGGCCCTCAGCGCGCCTGCGCGAGGCCGGCGAGGAGCGTGTCCTCGTCCGGCCGCGCTGCCACGAAATGGGCCGCGACCCCCCTCTCGACCAGAGGCACGGCCACGTCGGCCGACAGGCAGAAGTGCCGGAGCGCCCGATAGCGCGCCTCGGCGCCCGCGGCTACCGCAAGCTTCGTCGCCGTCTCGGCGCTGCGCCGGGAATAGTGAAGCACGCCGTCGAGTCCACCCTCTTCGCCCCCGAGCGCGGCGAGAACCGTTGCCGGCAAGCGATCGACGGCGCGGGCCGCGTAAGCCGTCCAGACGGCGACGCGGAAACCCGCCGCGGCGAGGGTGGCGCCGGGCTCCGCCTTGCGGTCGGCCCCGGCCGGGTGCAGCAGCCGCGCGCCGGGGGGGCAGGTCCGCCCCACCAGGGCGGCGAGGGCCTGCGCGTCCCCGTCCGCGCTCACGACCTCCGCGAAGCCGGCCCTGCGCGCCGCCTCCGCGGTGCGGCGGCCGACGGCGAAGACCGGGAGGGCCGCCGTCGCGCCGAGGGCGGCGAGGGGCTCGGCCGCGCTCGCGCTCGTCAGCAGCACCGCGTCGAAGGGGCCTTCCGGCGGCCTCTCCCCGGTCGGGGCGACCCGCATCACCGGTGCGATCAGCGGGCGATGGCCGAGCTCCGTCAGGCGCGCGGCGGTGCGCGACGCGCCGGGTTCCGGCCGGGCCACCCAGATGCGCATGCCGCCCTCCGCGCCGCCGCGGGCCCTGTCGCCCCCGCGCGAAAAGCCGTAAACCGGGGCCGCGCCGGCCGGCAATCCCGGAGGCGGCGCGTCCGGATTCCAAGTCAGGGTTTCGCGCGTCATGAAGATCCTCGGCATCGAGACCACCTGCGACGAGACCGCCGCAGCGATCGTCTCGCCGGGGGAGGGGGAGAAGGCTCCCGGCCTCATCCTCGCCAACGAGGTGCTGAGCCAGATCGCCGAGCATGCGGCCTATGGCGGCGTGGTGCCGGAGATCGCCGCCCGCGCCCATGTCGAGGTGCTCGACCGGCTGATCGCCCGCGCCCTCGACAGGGCGGGCACGCGCCTGTCCGATCTCGACGGCATCGCCGTCGCGGCCGGGCCGGGGCTGATCGGCGGCGTCCTGATCGGGCTGGTGACGGCCAAGACGCTCGCCCTCGTCACGCGCAAGCCCCTGCTCGCCGTCAATCATCTGGAGGCGCATGCGCTGACCCCGCGCCTCACCGACGGCATCGCCTTCCCCTACCTGCTGCTCCTGGCCTCGGGCGGTCATACCCAGCTCGTCGCCGTGAAGGGGGTGGGCGACTATGTCCGCCTCGGCACCACCATCGACGACGCCATCGGCGAGGCCTTCGACAAGGTCGCCAAGCTCCTGGGCCTCGGCTATCCCGGCGGCCCCGAGGTCGAGCGCCTCGCCGAGAGCGGCAACCCGGAGCGCTTCGCCCTGCCGCGGCCGATGATCGGGCGGCGCGAGGCGAACTTTTCCCTCTCCGGGCTGAAGACCGCCCTGCGGATCGAGGCGGAGAAGCTCACGCCGCTCGCGGGCGCCGACGTGGCCGATCTCTGCGCGAGCTTCCAGGCCGCGGTGGTCGACGTCGTGGTCGACCGCGTCCGCGTGGCCCTGCGCGGCTTCGGCGCCGTCGCCGGGCATCCGACCGCCCTGGTCGCGGCGGGGGGCGTGGCGGCCAACGGCGCCGTGCGCCGGGCGCTCGCGGCCCAGGCCGGCGAGGTCGGGCTCGACTTCGTGGCGCCGCCCCTGAATCTCTGCGGCGACAACGGCGCCATGATCGCCTGGGCCGGCCTGGAGCGCCTGCGCCTCGGCCTGGTCGACGACATCACGGCGCCCGCCCGGGCCCGCTGGCCGCTGGCCGCGCCGCAGGCCGCGGCTTGAAGCAGCGGCCGCGCTACCGTTACGGTCGCGGCAACCTGCCCGACCTGCGCCTGTCCGAGCCGGAGCCCCCGGCGCCGGGAACCGAGGCGGAGCGCCGGGCCCGCTGGCGCGACCTCGTCGACCGGCGCCTGCCGGAGGCGGCCCGCACGCGCCCGGACTGGCCGGTGCGCCTCGACCATTGCTTCGCGCGCATCCTCCTCGACAATGCCTGCGGCGCCCCCTGGCGCGAGAGCGTGGCGCCCCCGGCCTGGGCCAACATGCCGGAGGACCGGCTCACTTTGGCGCTGGAGCTTGGCGAGGCGGTGCTCGAAGGACGGGCGGATCTCCGGCTCCTGAACGACCGCTCCCTGGCCTGGCGCCACAAGCGGCCGCTGCCCGCCGCGCCGGAGGTCCTGCGCGCGGGAGATCTGATCCTGCGGCGCTGGCGGCGCGCGGACGACGAGGCCTTCGCCGCGCTCAATGCCGATCCGGCGGTGATGCGCTTCTTCCCGGCCCTGCGCGGCCGGGACGAGAGCGTGGCGGAGGCGCGCGCCCTCGATCGCCGCTTCGAGGCGGACGGGTTCGGCCCCTGGGCGGTCGAGATCGCGGGCGGGCTGCCCTTCGCCGGGTTCGTCGGCGGGATGCGGGTGATGCGGGCCATGCCCTTCGCCGGCGGCGCCCGGCCGGGCGACACGGTGGAGATCGGCTGGCGGCTCGCCCGGGACGCCTGGGGCCGCGGCCTCGCCACGCGCGGGGCCCGGCTCGCCCTGGCCGATCTGCGCGAACGCTGCGGCATCGCCGCCGTCGTCGCCTACACGGCGGAGGGCAACCAGCCCTCGCGGGCCGTGATGGAGCGCCTCGGCATGCAGCGCGCCCCGGAGGAGGATTTCGACCATCCGGCCCTGGCGCCGGATTCGCCCCTGAGCCGGCACGTGCTCTACAGGCTCACCCTCGCACCCGCCTGACGAAATGGGCGCCCGGCTCGCGCCGGACGCCCGTTCGTGCCGAGACGTCGCGTCGGTTCAGGCGATGGCGCGGGCCGATTGCGCGACCTTCTTCACGGATTCGTCGACCGCGCCCGCCGCCCGGGCGATGCCCCCCATATTCGTGCGCACGGTGTCGACGTTGCGTGCCGCGATCTGCATGTTGCTCGAGATCTCCTGGGTCACGGCCGCCTGCTCGGTGACCGCGGAGGAGACGCTCATCGAGATCTCGCTCAGACTGCCGATGGTCGCCGCGATGGCCTCGATCGCGCTCACCGCCTGGCCGGTCGATTCCTGCACGGCGGAGATCTGCTTGCCGATATCCTCGGTCGCGCGGGACGACTGGCCCGCCAGCGCCTTCACCTCCGAGGCGACGACGGCGAAGCCGCGGCCGGCTTGGCCGGCGCGGGCGGCCTCGATCGTGGCATTGAGGGCGAGAAGGTTGGTCTGATCGGCGATCGAGCGGATCACCGAGATCACCTCGCCGATGCGCTCCGCCGCGGAGGTCAGGCTGGAGACGATGGCGCCGGCCTGCTCGGCCTTCATCACGGCCTCGTCCGAGACGTTCTTGGCTTGGCTGGCGTGGCGGCTCAGTTCGGAGATCGAGGCTGCGAATTCCTCCGTGCCGGCGGCCACCGCCTGCACGTTGTCCGAGGCGGTGGAGACCGCCTCCACCGCCGCGATCGCCTGGCGGCTCACATCCGTCATGGCCACGGTGATCTCGCCGAGATCGGCCTCGATCGCGCGCTGGCCTTCGGCCCGGCGGAGGCGGTCGGCGACGCGCTGGGTCACGTCGCTGCAGAACTTCACGACGGCGCAGGGCTTGCCGTCCTCGTCGAACACCGGATTGTACGAGCCGTAGATCCAGACCTCGCGGCCGTCCTTGCCGAAGCGCTTGAACTCGCCGCTGTGGTAACTGCCGCTTCCCAGGGTCTGCCAGAACGCGGCATAGGCGGCGCTCTCGCGCTCGGCCTGCGTCACGAAGATGCTGTGGTGCCGGCCCCGGACCTCTTCGAGGCTGTAGCCCACCGTCTTGAGGAAATTCTCGTTCGCGTCGGTGATGGTGCCGTCGAGGGCGAAGTGGATCACCGCCTGCGACCGGTTGATCGCCGCGATCTGCGCCTCGTGGGCGGCGTTCTCCAGCTTCTGCGCCGTGATGTCGACGGCGATCTTCACGATCTTCGCCGTCCGGCCCCTGGCATCGAGCACGGGATTGTAGGAGGCCTGCATCCAGATGGTGCGGCCGTCCTTGCCGATGCGGCGAAACTCCCGCGACTGGACCTCGCCCGCCTTCAGGCTCGTCCAGAAGGCGCGATACGCCTTGCTCTCGCGCTCGGCCGGCGGCACGAACATGCTGTGGTGGCGGCCCAGGATCTCGTCGAGGCCGTAGCCCACGAGCTTCAGGAAATTCTCGTTGGCCGAGAGCACCTCGCCGTCCCGCGAGAAGCTGATGCGGGCCTGCGACCGATCGATCGCGCGCAGGACCGCGTCGTGGTCCGAATTGAAGAATACCACCGGCGCCCCCCATTCCTCGCACTCAATGGTGCACAACCGGTCTTGATTTAGATTGCTTATTTTTTTGTGAACGACCGAAAAATTTGAGAACGGGCGAGCTGAGGCGGACTGTGTGATTGTTGTCACTGAACTCAGCCGAAACGATGAACCAGTGCTGATGCAACCGGTCGGCCCGATGAACTAAACCAATATATGTCGTATCTCGCTAACATTTGGGGCGCTTCGAGCGACCGCACACGAACGATGCATGCGGAAACGCGCGGTGATTCTCGGGCGCTCCGGCCCGCAGGCCGCGCGGAACGCTCTGGCCGGCCGGCGCCCCTTACGCGAAAAGGGGGTCGATCGCGTCAGGGAGTTTCGGAATGGCGATGTCGGGTGAAGCCGCGAACCAGGTGGCGGTGATCGGCGGCGGCGCATGGGGGACGGCGCTGGCCAACGCTGCCGCGGCGGCGGGCCGCGACGTGATCCTGTGGCTGCGCGACCCGGAGGCCGCCGCGACGATGGCGCGGACGCGGGTGAACCAACGCTACCTGCCCGGTGTGACGCTGCGGAACGGCGTGCGGCCGACCGCGGCGGAGGGCGATCTCGCGACGGCGGGGACGGTCCTGTCGGTGGTGCCGGCCCAGACCCTGCGGAGCGTCCTCGGGCGCCTGGAAGGCGCCCTGCGGGAAGATGCGCCGCTCGTGCTCTGCGCCAAGGGGATCGAGCGCGGCTCCGACGCTTTCATGAGCGCCGTCGCCGCGGAGGCCCTGGGGCCGGGCCGCCGGATCGCCGTCCTGTCGGGGCCGAGTTTCGCCTCCGACGTCGCCCGGGGCCTGCCGACCGCGGTGACGCTCGCGGCGGAGGACGGGGCGCTGGCCGCGCGGCTCGCGGGTCTGCTCTCCGGGCCGAGCTTCCGGCTCTACCACACGGACGACGTGCGCGGGGTCGAGATCGGCGGCGCCGGCAAGAACGTGCTCGCCATCGCCTCCGGGATCGTCGCCGGGCGGGCCCTCGGCGAGAGCGCCCGGGCCGCCCTGATCGCCCGGGCCTTCGCCGAACTGATGCGCTTCGCCCGCGCCTATGGCGGCCGCCCGGAGACGCTGATGGGCCTGTCCGGCCTCGGCGATCTCGTGCTCACCGCCTCCTCGCCGCAATCGCGCAACTTCGCCTTCGGCGAGCGGCTCGGCCGCGGCGCCTCGCCGGAGGAGGCCGCGGGCGGCAAGCTCGCGGAGGGCGCCTTCACCGCCGCGGCCCTGGTCGGCCTCGCCCGTGCCCGGGACGTCGAGATGCCGGTGGCCGAGGCCGTCGCCGCCATCGTCACGGGCGCGGCGGGCGTCGACGACGTGATCGCCCGCCTGCTGGCGCGTCCCCTCAAGGGAGAGTTCGAATGAGCGCGGGTCCGATCCACGCCTTTCTCTCGGGATCCGGCAAGGACGGCAGCGGGCGCCGCCTCGCCGATGTGCTCGCCTTCGACGATGCGCGGATCGAGGGCGTGCACGACTTCATCCAGTGGTGCTTCCCGCTGCCCGAGGCGAGCCGGGCGGTGCCCGGCGCCCCCGTGCTGGGAGCGGAGGAGGCGGAGGCGATCCGCGCCGATCCGCAGGCCCTGGCCGGGCTCGACGCCGCCCTCGAGCGGATGACGCGCTTCTATCGCGACACGCAGGGCTGGCTGCGCGCCTACGACCACAATCACCTGCGCATCACGCGGATCCTCGCCGCCACCCGCGCGCTGGCCGGCCTTCAGCGGGCGCAGCGATTCCATGTGTTCGTGACCGAGCGGAACCGAGAGGCGGGCGCTCCCGTCAATCCTGAGAGCCTGGATTTCTGGCGGAGGACCCTCGACGTTCCTCAAAACTAATTTTCGAGCCTGGGCTAATGGATGGCGTGAAATTTTGTTCAGGTGACAGACAGGGCCGCTCGTCCAAAAATTCTACCTCGATTGGGTTCGGCGCGATCGGATCTCCGTCCAAAGTTCGGTTGACGGCTAAGGTCGGTCCGATATCCCGGTTGTGGCGATGAGGCGGTGAACCTGCGCGCGGCGGTCCTGAACGACCGCGTGGACGCCTTCATCGAACGAGACCGACGCCGGGAGCGGCGGCCGGCCGGCGCGATCAGGGGCCCAGGGAGAGCGAACGTGACCAATACCGGCGAATTCAACCAGGGCCACGGGGCCGAGGCCTCCGGCCTGCGCCATCTCAAGGCCGTGCACTGGAACCTGGAGGCGCCGCGCCTCTACGAGGAGGCCCTGCGCCGCGGCGAGGCGGAGCTCGCCCAGGGCGGCGCGCTGGTCGCCACCACGGGGAGCCATACCGGCCGCTCGCCCAAGGACAAGTACGTCGTGCGCGACGCGTCCACCGAGAACGAGATCTGGTGGGAGAACAACGGCGCGATCACGCCGGCGCAGTTCGCGGTGCTTCATCGAGACTTCCTCGCCCATGCCGAGGGCAGGGAGCTGTTCGCGCAGGATCTCTACGGCGGCGCCGATCCGGCCCACCGCGTGAAGGCGCGCGTCTTCACCGAATTCGCCTGGCACTCCCTCTTCATCCGCAACCTGCTGATCCGGCCGGCGCGCGAGGAGATCGCGGGTTACGTGCCCGAGCTGACGATCATCGACCTGCCGAGCTTCGAGGCGGATCCGGCCCGGCACGGCTGCCGCACCAAGACCGTGATCGCCATCGACTTCTCGAAGAAGATCGTCCTGATCGGGGGCACCGCCTATGCCGGCGAGATGAAGAAGTCGGTCTTCACCTACCTCAACTACATCCTGCCCGGGGCGGGCGTGATGCCGATGCACTGCTCGGCCAATGCCGCCCTCGACGCGGCCGGCGACTCGGCCCTGTTCTTCGGCCTCTCCGGCACCGGCAAGACCACGCTCTCGAACGATTCCTCGCGCCAGCTGATCGGCGACGACGAGCATGGCTGGAGCCCGGAAGGCATCTTCAACTTCGAGGGCGGCTGCTACGCCAAGACCATCCGCCTGTCGCGCAACGCGGAGCCCGAGATCTACGCCACCACCGAGCGCTTCGGCACGGTGATGGAGAACGTGGTGATCGATCCGATGACGCGCCGCCCGGATTTCGACGATGCCTCGCGCACGGAGAACACCCGCTGCGCCTACCCGCTCGACTTCATCGCCAATGCGAGTGCGACCGGCCGGGCCGGGCACCCGAAGAACATCGTGATGCTGACCTGCGACGCCTTCGGCGTGATGCCGCCGATCGCCAAGCTCACCGGCGCCGAGGCGATGTACCACTTCATTTCCGGCTATACCGCCAAGGTCGCCGGGACGGAGCGGGGGCTGACGGGGCCGGAGGCGACCTTCTCCACCTGCTTCGGCGCGCCCTTCATGCCGCGCCATCCCAGCACCTACGGCAACCTGCTGCGGGCGCTGATCGCCAAGCACGACGTCGATTGCTGGCTCGTCAACACCGGCTGGACCGGGGGCGGGGTCGGCACCGGCCGGCGCATGCCGATCCGCGTGACCCGGCGGCTGCTCGCCGCCGCCCTCGACGGCTCCCTGTCGAAGGCCGAGTTCCGCCGGGACCCGTATTTCGGCTTCGCGGTGCCGGTCGCGGTGCCGGGCGTCGAGCCGCACATCCTCTCCCCGGTCAAGACCTGGGCCAACAAGGCCGCCTTCGCGGAGACGGCGGAACGCCTCGTCGGCATGTTCCGCGACAACTTCAAGCGCTTCGAGAGCCATGTCGATGCCGACGTGAAGGCGGCCGAGCCGGCCACCTCCATCGCGGCGTAAGACGCCTTCGGTCGACCTGTCCGAGGACGGCGGCGGGGCCTCTCGCCGCCGTTTCCGTTCCGTGCTCCCGGAGGATCAGAAGGGCAGCTTCATGCCGGGCGGCAGGGGCAGGCCCTTGGTGAGCTCGGCCATCTTCTCCTGGGCGGTCGCCTCCGCCTTGGCGCGGGCGTCGTTCACGGCGGCGACGATCAGATCCTCGAGGATCTCGCGCTCGTCCGGGTTCATCAGGGAGGGGTCGAGGGTGATGCCCTTGAGCTGCCCCTTGGCGGTCATCCGCACCGCGACGGCCCCGCCGCCGGAGCTGCCGGCCACCTCCACATGGTCGAGCTCGCTCTGAAGCGAGGCCATCTTCTCCTGCATGGCCTGGGCCTGCTTCATGATGCCCATGATGTCGCGCATGTCGTGACCGCTCCGGTGCTGTCGTGGTCGCTTCCCGGGACGAGACGCCGGCCGGCGTCGGGAAGCGCGTCGCAGAAAAGGTTCTTGCCGCGGCTCGCGGGGATCCCGATCCCTCACATGACCGCAGGGCCGCCCGAATCCAAGGCGCGGCCGGATCGTTGCCGAAACGCGCGGAGCTGAGCCACCGCGTCGGAATGCCTCCTACGCGTCCTCCTCCTCGGGGGGGGACCCATCGGACAGGGCACCGAGATCCGGTTCCGCAGGCTCGTCGGCCACCTTCTCGCGCACGTCGACGATCTGGGCGCCGGGAAAGCGGGTGAGGACTTCGCGGACGAGGGGATGGGCAGCGGCGTTCTGGTGCCGCGTCTCCTGTGCGCTGCGCGCCCGGGATTCGAGCGTCGGCGCCCCCTCTTCCTTGGAGAGGGCGACGATCCAGCGCCGCCCGGTCCAGGCGTCGAGGGCCCGGGCGAGGTCGTTGGCGAGGGTCTGGCGGCCGCCGGGGGCGAGGCGGAACTCGACGCGCCCATCCTCGAAGCGGACGAGATGGCAATCCCGCTCCAGCGCCGTCCGCAGCCCGATATCCCGGTGCTGGTCGGCCAGGGCGACGAGGTCCTCGAACCGGCGGATCTGCGGGCCGGCGGGCTCCGGCGCCCGCTGGGCGGGTTCGGCCATGGCCCGCGGCGCCGCGCTGGTGGCGACCAGGGCCGGCCGGGGCGGCACGTCCATCCGCGGCGGCATGACCGCGACGGGCTCCTCGCGGGGGGCGGCGGGTGCGACGGGGGCCGGCGCGGGCGCGCTCAGGGCCTCGCCCTTCAGGCGCCGCAGCGTCTCGTCGGGCGTCGGCAGGTCCGCGGCATAGGCGAGGCGCACCAGCGCCATCTCCGCCGCGGCGAGGGGCCGGCTCGCCATCTGCGCCTCGGGGACCGCCTTGAGCAGGATCTGCCAGGCCCGCGACAGCACCCGCACCGAGAGCTTGCCCGCGAAGGCGGCTCCGCGGGTGCGCTCGGCCTCGCTCAGGGTCGGGTCCGCGGCGGCCTCCGCCGGCACCAGCTTCAGGCGCGTGACGAGATGGGTGAAGCCGGCGAGATCCGAGAGCACCACCGCCGGATCGGCCCCGGCATCGTATTGCGCGCGCAGCTCCGCGAAGGCGGCGGGCACGTCGCCCTTCATCACCGCCTCGAACAGGTCGACGATGCGGGCGCGGTCGGCGAGGCCGAGCATGTCGCGCACCCCCGCCGCGGTGACGGCGCCTGCGCCGTGGGCGATCGCCTGATCGAGCAGGGAGAGGGCATCGCGCACCGAGCCCTCGGCCGCGCGGGTCAGGGCCGCGAGCGCCTCGTCCTCGATCGCGACGCTTTCCGCCGCGCAGATCTTGCGCAGATGGGCGGAGAGCGTGTCCGCCTCGACGCGGCGCAGGTCGAAGCGCTGGCAGCGCGAGAGGATGGTGACGGGGACCTTGCGGATCTCGGTCGTGGCGAACACGAACTTGGCGTGGGGCGGCGGCTCCTCCAGCGTCTTCAGGAAGGCGTTGAACGCCTTCTCCGAGAGCATGTGGACCTCGTCCACGATGTAGACCTTGTAGCGGGCCGAGACCGGCGCGTAGCGGATGCCGTCGATGATGGCGCGCACGTCGTCGATGCCGGTATGCGAGGCGGCATCCATCTCCAGCACGTCCATGTGCCGGGATTCCATGATCGCCTGGCAGTGCAGCCCGAGCTCGGGCATGGCGATGGTCGGTCCGCTGTCGGGCGCGCCCGCGCGGACATAGTTCAGGCCGCGGGCCAGGATGCGGGCCGTGGTGGTCTTGCCGACCCCGCGCACGCCGGTGAGCATCCAAGCCTGGGGAATCCGGTTGGCCCGGAAGGCGTTCGCCAGGGTGCGCACCATGGCGCCCTGGCCGATCAGATCGTCGAAGGTCTGCGGCCGGTACTTGCGGGCGAGCACCCGATAGGGTGTCGGCGCCGCAGCGGGAGCCGGCATGCCGGGAAGACCCGGCTCGTCGATCAGCGTGCCGCGAGTCTCGTCCATGCCGGCTCGGATGTCGGGTGGAGGCGCCGCTTCAAGCGGCCGCTCGCTGCAAGGCGAGAGGTGGGAGGCTGGACAAAGACCCGCTCGGTCTCGTTAGGGCTGCTTCCTTCCGGACCTGACCCGGTTGGCGAGTGAAACGTCCCTCGCCAACCTCCCGCGCCGTATATGGCCGCAGCCGCGCGGCGATGCAAGCGGGGCGTTGGCCCGGTTGCCGGGTCCGCACCCGCCGCTCGTCCTCCGCGCCCAAAAGCGGCGGGGGCTCGGCCTCGCGGCGCTGAGCGCCGGCGACCTACTCGGCCTTGCGCTTCACGATGGCCATGGTGTTCGGGTCGATCTTCAGGTCGACCTTCTTGCCCGAGCTGTCGATCGCGTCGTCGACCTCGATCATGCCGTCGTCGAGTTCGACCTCGTCCCACTTGGTGAAGCCTTCCTGCTTCAGCAGCGCCTCGACCTTGGCCTGCTGGTCCGGCGGAAGCTTCTGGTCGGCGAGGGCCGGACCGCCCGCGGCCAGCGCGAGGCCGAGAACCGCGAGGGCAAGGGGGCGCAAGGTCATGGTCGATCTCCTCTACGATAGAACTGGCGGGCGAACGGCCATCGCGGTTTCCGGTTCCAGTTGCACTGCCGAGGCGCCGGCTTGGGAAAAGCCCGCGCTTGGCCGCCATCCCCTGTGACAGGCGGCCCGGCCCCGCTTAACCTTTGTTGGGAAGGCGGGGATCGTTCGGCACATGGTCACGCGGGTCGCGACGGTCGCGTTCGAGGGGATCGAGGCACGGGCGGTCGACGTCCAGGTCCAGATCGCGCCCGGCGCCGTCGCCTTCACCGTGGTCGGCCTGCCCGACAAGGCGGTGGCCGAGTCGCGGGAGCGCGTGCGCTCCGCCCTGATCGCCTCGGGGCCGGCGCTGCCGGCCAAGCGCATCACCGTCAACCTGGCTCCGGCCGACCTGCCGAAGGAGGGCTCGCATTACGACCTGCCCATCGCGCTGGCCGTCATGGGCGCCATCGGCGCGCTGCCGGCGGATGCGCTCGCGGGCTACTGCGTTCTCGGCGAGCTCGCCCTCGACGGGACGATCACGGCAGTGGCCGGGGTGCTGCCGGCGGCCATGGCGGCCAACGAGAGGGGACTCGGCCTGATCTGCCCGGCCGCCACCGGCCCCGAGGCGGCCTGGGCCGCCGGGGACATGGACGTGCTGGCGCCGCGCTCGCTCATCCAGCTCGCCAACCATTTCAAGGGCAGCCAGATGATGGCGCGGCCCGAGCCCGCGGTCGCCTCCCTCGACGGCCCGATGCCGGATCTGCGCGACATCAAGGGCCAGGAAGGCGCCAAGCGCGCCCTGGAGATCGCCGCGGCCGGCGGCCACAACCTGCTGATGAACGGGCCGCCGGGGGCCGGAAAGTCGATGCTCGCCGCGCGGCTGCCCTCGATCCTGCCGCCGCTCGGGCCGCGGGAGCTGCTCGAAGTCTCGATGATCCAGTCGGTGGCGGGCATCCTGAAGGGGGGCGCCCTCTCGAACCGCCGTCCCTTCCGCCAGCCGCACCATTCCGCCTCGATGGCGGCCCTGGTCGGCGGCGGGCTGAACGCGCGGCCGGGCGAGGTCTCCCTCGCCCATGGCGGCGTGCTCTTCCTCGACGAATTGCCCGAGTTCACGCCGCAGGTGCTCGATTCCCTGCGCCAGCCCATGGAAACGGGCGAGGTGATGATCGCCCGGGCCAATCATCGCGTCACCTATCCGGCCCGCTTCCAGCTGGTGGCGGCGATGAATCCCTGCCGCTGCGGGCAGGCGCTGGAGCCCGGCTATGCCTGCCGGCGCGGGCCGAACGAGCGCTGCATGGCGCAATACGGCGCCCGCATCTCCGGGCCGCTCCTCGACCGGATCGACCTCGTCCTCGAGGTCGGGGCGGTGACGGCCGCCGATCTCATCCTGCCGCCGCCGGCGGAGGGCTCGGCGGAGGTCGCCGCCCGGGTCGCCGCGGCACGCCGGCGCCAGGGCGAGCGCTATGCCGGGCGCGGCCTGCCGGCCGCCGTCACCAATGCGAGCTGCCCCGCGACCCTGATCGAGGAGGTCGCCCGGCCCGATGCGGAGGGAACGGCTCTGATCCGGCAGGCGGCGGAGACGATGCGCCTCTCCGCCCGGGGCTTCCACCGGACGCTGCGCGTCGCGCGCACGCTGGCCGATCTGGACGGCGAGGCCGAGGTGCGCCGCCTGCACCTGGCCGAGGCCCTGTCCTACCGATCGCGCGGGGACAAGCCGGCCGCCGCGGCCTGACCGCTTCCCGCGTCCCCTGGAGGCCGCTACACGCTCGCCCTCCCCACTGGCGCGGAGATTCCCTTGCCGATTCGTTCCCTCACCGCACTGGCCGCGTCCCTGGCCCTGTTCGCGGCCCTGCTCGCGCCGGCCGCGGCCCAGGACAAGCCGAAAGCCGTGGCGACCTTCTCGATCCTCGGCGACCTCGTGTCCCAGGTCGGCGGAGACCATGTCAGCGTGCGCAGCCTCGTCGGCCCGGATGCCGACGCCCATGGCTACAACCCGACGCCGGAGGATGCGCGGGCGCTCGCCGGTGCGGCCATCGTCTTCGCCAACGGTCTCGGCTTCGAGGGCTGGATCGAGCGCCTGATCAAGGCCTCCGGCACCAAGGCGCCCGTGGTCACCGCCTCGGACGGCATCCGGACGCTGCCCGCCAATCCCGAGCACGACCATGGCCATGAGCCGGGTCACGATCACGGGCACGACCATGGCGGGGAGGCGCATGCGGATCCGCATGCCTGGCAGAACGTGGCCAATGTGAAGGTCTATGTGGCGCGCATCCGCGATGGCCTCGCCAAGGCCGATCCCGCCCATGCCGCCGACTACGCGGCGAACGCGACGGCCTATCTCGCGAAGCTCGACGCCCTCAATGCCGAGATCCGCGCGGCGGTGGCGGCGATCCCGGCCACGCAGCGCCGGATCATCACGACGCACGATTCCTTCGGCTATTTCAGCGAGGCCTACGGCCTGCGCTTCATCGCGCCCCAGGGCATCTCGACGGACAGCGAGGCGAGCCCGCGGGACGTCGCCCGCATCGTGCGCCAGGTGCGGCAGGAGAAGATCCCGGCGGTGTTCCTGGAGAACGTGGCCGATCCGCGCCTGATGGAGCAGATCGCCCGCGAGAGCGGCGCCCGGATCGGCGGCCGGATCTATTCCGACGCCCTGTCGACGAAGGACGGCCCGGCGCCGACCTATCTCGACATGATGCGCGCCAACCTGAAGGCCTTCCGCGAGGCCCTCGGACAGAGTTGAACGGGGACTCAGCCGCCCGTCATCGGCGGGAAGAACGCGATCTCGCCCGCCCCGGCGATGGGGCTGTCGGGCTTGGCGTGCACCCGGTCGATGGCGGCGCGGATCACGGCCTCGTTCTCGAAGGCGTAGGCATATTCCTCGCCCCGGCTTTTCAGCCAGGCCACCAGGTCGGCGACGGTGCGGGTTTCCGGCGGCGGCTCGACCGTCTCATCCGGACGGCCGATGCGCTCGCGCACCCAGGCGAAATAGACGAGCTTCATCGCAAAAGGTCTCAGCGCGGGTCGTCGATGACGTGCTTGATGCCCGCCCTCATGTAATCCCAGCCGGTATAGAGCGTGAGGGCCGCGGCGATCCACAGCAGGACCAGCCCGGCGACCGTGGTGCCGGGCAGGATCGTCTCGCCCGCCGGCCCGGCCACCAGGAAGCCCAGGGCGAGGAGCTGCACGGTGGTCTTCCACTTGGCGACCTTGCTCACCGGCACGCCGACCTTCAGCTCGGCGAGATATTCGCGGAGGCCGGAGACCAGCACCTCCCGGCACAGGATCACGATCGCCGCCCAGAGGGAGAAGCCGGAGATGGTGTGGTCCGCCGCCAGCATCAGCAGGCAGGCGGAGACCAGGAGCTTGTCGGCGATCGGGTCGAGCATGCGGCCGAGGGCCGAGCTCTGGGCGTAGGCCCGGGCGATATAGCCGTCGAGATAGTCGGTGACGCCGGCCGCCACGAAGACCGCGAAGGCGGCGAAGCGCAGGCGCACGTCGTCGGGCCAGAACAACAGGGCCGCCAGCACCGGCACGGCGGCGACGCGCCCGTAGGTGAGGCAATTCGCGACCGTCCAGGCCTGCGAGCGGGGTCGGGGAAGGACGGCGTTCATCGCTGGGGTGAAATCATGGGCGGAAAGGAGCGTCAACAGCGGCGTTGACCGGGCTGCGCTCAGTTCCCGGCATGGAAGTGGTCGTACACGGCGCGCGCGGTGGCCGCATTGACGCCGGGCGTCTTGGCGAGGTCCTCCAGCGCCGCCCGCTGGATCGCCTTCACCGTCCCGAAATGATGGAGCAGCGCGCGCTTGCGGGAAGGCCCGATGCCGGCGATCTCGTCGAGGGGGTTCCTCACCATCTCGCGCTTGCGCTTGGCCCGGTGCGTGCCGATGGCGAAGCGGTGGGCCTCGTCCCGCAGCCGCTGCACGAAATAGAGGGTCGGGTCCCGCGGCGGCAGCTTGAAGGGGGCCTTGCCCGGCACGAAGAAGGTCTCGCGCCCGGCATCGCGGTCGCGTCCCTTGGCGATTCCGACGAGGGGCACGTCGCTCACCCCGATCTCGGCGAGCGCCGTGCGGGCCGCCTCGACCTGTCCCTTGCCGCCGTCGATCAGGACGAGGTCGGGCCAGGCGGGGAAGGCGTCGGGATCCTCCGGCTCCGCCGGAGCGGGCAGGGCGGCGGCTTCGAGGGCGCCCTCAGCCGCTTCGAGGCCCGCCCGCGGCGCCTCCTTGGCTAAGCGCTTGAAACGACGGGTGAGAACCTCGCGCATCATCCCGAAATCGTCCCCCGGCACCAACTCCTCCGACTTGATGTTGAAGGTGCGGTAATGCGTCTTCATGAAGCCCGAGGGACCGGCGACGATCATCCCGCCGACCGCGTTCGTGCCCATTATGTGGGAGTTGTCGTAGACCTCGATGCGGCGCGGGGCCTTGTCGAGGCCGAAGGACTGGCCCAGGGCCACGAGCAGCTTGCCCTGTGAGGCGGTGTCGGCGAGGCGCCGGCCCAGCGCCTCCTTGGCGTTGCGCTGGGCGTAGTCGACGAGCGCCTTGCGCTCGCCCCGCTGCGGCCTGTGGACCTCGACGCGATGCTCGACCCGCATGGACAGGGCGGCGGCAACGAGTTCCGCATCCTCAATGGCGTGGCTGACGAGCACGGTGCGGGGCGCCGGCTTGTCGTCGTAGAACTGGCCGATGAAGGAGGCGAGCACCTCGTCGGGGCTCATGGTCCGGTCGGCCTTCGGGAAATAGGCCCGGTTGCCCCAGTTCTGGTAGTTCCGGAAGAAGAACACCTCGATGCAGAACTGGCCGGCCTGCTCGTCGAGGGCGAAGACGTCGGCCTCCTCGACTCCTTGCGTGTTCACGCCCTGGGTGCCCTGGATCGCGGAGAGCGCCGCGATGCGGTCGCGGAAGCGGGCCGCGCGCTCGAATTCCAGCGCCTCGGCCGCGTTCTCCATCTCCTCGCGCATGCGGTCCTTCACCGCGTTCGACTTGCCCGAGAGGAAGCCCCGGGCGCTTTCGGCGAGCCCGGCATAATCCTCCAGGGAGATCTCCCCCGTGCAGGGGCCGGAACAGCGCTTGATCTGGTAGAGCAGGCAGGGCCGCGTGCGATTCTCGTAGTAGCTGTCGGAGCATGTGCGCAGCAGGAAGGCGCGCTGCAGGGCGTTCACCGTGCGATTGACCGCCCAGACGCTTGCGAACGGGCCGTAATAGTTGCCCTTGCGGCGGCGGGCGCCGCGATGCTTCACGATCTGGGGCGCGTCCCCGTCCGCGGTGAGCAGGATGTAGGGGAACGACTTGTCGTCCCGCATCAGCACGTTGAAGCGCGGCTTGAGCTGCTTGATGAGGTTGGCCTCGAGCAGCAGCGCTTCCGTCTCGGTCGCCGTGGTGACGAATTCCATCGCCGCCGTCTGGGCGATCATCCGGGCGATCCGGTTCACATGCCCGGTGCCGCGGGTATAGGAGGCGACGCGCGCCTTCAGGTTCTTGGCCTTGCCGACGTAGAGCACGTCGCCCTTGGCGTCGAACATCCGGTAGACGCCGGGGGAGGGCGGCAGCGTCGACCAGAACCGCCGGATCACCTCCGTCCCGGCCTTGACCGCGCCGGGCTCGAAATCGAAGTCGATCTCGGGCGCCTCGTCGAGGGCAGGGGCTTCCTGGTCCTCGTCGTCCCGCTCGTCGAAATTCTCCGGCGGGACGTCTCCGTGGGCGGATCGGGGCGCAACGCGGCTCATGCCGCCGATGTAAGGCTCGGCGAATCCGCTTGGAAGAGCCTGTCGCGCTGCGGTCAGTCGAACAGGGCGTCGATATCACACTGATCGACGTGGCCCGGGTCCTCGGCGAGTTTCGGCCCGTTGAGGAGGGAGCTCTCGTCGTCGATGGCGGGGGCGACCTCGGTGACGTCGAGGAGTTCGCGGAAGCTGTCGAGACCGCTCCAGGCCTCGATCATCCGGTCGAGATGCTCCTCGATGAACTTGAGCACGTTGACGATCTTGTTGATGCGCTGACCGGTCAGATCCTGGAAGTTGCAGGCCTCGTAGGCGATGATCACACGATCGAGGATGACGTCGAGGTTGCCCTGGTGCGCTCTCGTCAGCCGGGCGCTGCGCAGCATGCTGGCGTTGTTCTCGATCTCCTCCAGGGCTCCAAGGATCGTGGAGGTCGCACGCTCGGTCGATTCGACGACGGCGTCGAGCTCGCCGGCAACGCGGCGCATGCCTTTGCCGTTGCTCTCGGAGCGGTGGAGCGTCGCGATCTCCTTCTTCGTGCGGGTGATCGCCTCCTTCATCAGGTCGAGCTCGCCCCGCATCGCGAAGGCCTCGTTCAGCTCTCGCCGGCAGGCGTCGATGGTCTCGCCGGCACTCGAGAGGGTGATCTTCCGGAGATCCTGAATGGCGGTCAGGATCTCGCCGACCCGCGGGTCACTGCCGTTGCTGCCGGAAGGCGAGGGCGTGCCGAGGCCGAGGCTGTCTTCGATCCGATAGCGTTTGTTCATCATGGCAGGCGGCCCGAGCGAAGAGCGGTCGACACGCAGACTTCGCGCAGAGTGCTTTCGATTTGCTGAAGGCGCGGCGAGGAAGTGTGAATTCATGCATCGTTGACGAAAATCTCGAATCCCCGATCCGCCGGGTGCCCCTCGGCCCGATTCACCACGTTCCTTCACCGCTTCGAGGCCAGGCCGAATCGATGCTCCCGTCGGAAGACGAGCGGAGCGAAGGCGATGCGTGCAGGTGTGGGGGCGGCCCTCGCCCTTCTCTTGGTGGGCGGGAGCGCGCAGGCGCAGACCGCGGGTCAATATGGCGGCGGCTTCATCGAGTTCCTGATGACGGGCGGCGGTCCGGCCCCGGCCTATCGCGGTGGCCCGCGGGTGCCGGATGACGGCGTACTGCCCGGCCATTCGGCCGCCTACGGCTACGGCGGCCCGGGTGCACCACGCTACGCGGCCGCCGACCCGGCGGATCCGTATCGGCCGATGCCCGAGCCCCGTCGCACGCGGATGGCCGCCCTGCCGCCGGACATGGCGGGCGAGGAACGAATCGCCCGCGCGCCCGACGCACGCTTCGCCCGGCAGGTGGTCGCCTTCGAGGGCCGGCAGCGTCCCGGCACCATCGTGATCGATACCGAGGCGAAGTTCCTCTACCTCGTCCAGTCCGGGGGGCAGGCGATCCGCTACGGAATCGGGGTCGGCCGGCCTGGCTTCGTCTGGACGGGCACCAAGACGATCAGCCAGAAGCGGGAATGGCCGGACTGGACGCCCCCGGCCGAGATGATCCTGCGCCGCCCCGATCTCCCGCGGCACATGGCGGGCGGCCCCGAGAACCCGCTGGGCGCCCGGGCGCTCTATCTCGGCTCGTCGCTCTACCGGATCCACGGCACCAACGAGCCGCACACGATCGGCCAGAACGTCTCCTCGGGCTGCATCCGCATGATGAACGAGGACGTCATCGACCTCTACGAGCGTACGCCGGTCGGCACGCGGGTCGAGGTGCTCTGACCCGTCCGGACTCTACGGACCGACGAAAACCCCCGCCGCCGGGGAAACCGGCGGCGGGGTTTTCTTCATCGGACGCCTGCGAGCGGCGAGACCAGATCAGACCCAGTCGTCGTCCCCGCCGCCATCGCCGAAATCGGCGCCCGGATCGTCGAAGGAGGCGTCCTGGAAGCCGTCATTGCCGCCGCCGAGGGCGGAACCGAGATCCTGGTCGCTGCCGCCGCCGAAATAGTTGTTCTCGACGATGGTCTCGCCCCCGCCCGCCAAGCCTGCGGCGGACGCGCTGCCGAGCTGGGAATGGCCGCCGGCGAAGGCGTTGGAGAGCGCGCTGCCGAGCAGCATGCCGCCCGCGGCACCGGCCGCCATCGGAAGCGCGGTGGCGAGGAAGCCGCCGCCCCGGGCCGGCTGCTGCGGCTGGCCGCCCCATGGGCCTCCCTGAGGCCCCCCATAACTGCCCTGCGGGGGATAGCCGGGCTGGCCGCCATAGCCACCCTGCGGGCCGTAGCCGGGGGGAGGAGCCGCGCCGTAGCCGCCCTGATTGCCCCAGGGCTGGCCGGCCGGCCGTTGCTGCTGCGGCTCGGGACGGGAGCCGCCGCCGAAGATGCTGGACAGGAAACCGCCACCGCCGGACGATTGCGGCTGCGGGGCGCGACGCGCCTCCTCGAGCTGCTGGTTGAGGCTCTTGATCGCCTCTTCCTGCACGTAGATCAGCTGCGCCATCGCGTAGGGCGCGTAGGGCTGGCTTCGCAGCTTGTCGGCGATGAAGCGCTCGGCGTCGGCGTCGCGCGGCTGGTTCGAGGCCTGCTCGAGCCGCTGAAAGATGCCGTTGATGATCTCGCGTTCTTCGCTGTTCATCGACCCTTCCTCCTGAAGGCAGGCGGCCGCGCCACCCTGCGTCGGATCAGGAGATGGGGGGAGCAGGGCGAATTGTCAGGGGGCTTGAGCGTTTTCGACGGGGGCGGAGCGCCCGGCCAACCGAAATTTTTTTGCTGCGAGAGAGCGGGACTTGGCCCCGGAAGCGCCGGAAGCCGTCTCCTGCGCCGGCGGAGCAGGATCGGAACGAAAAAAGCCCGGCTCTCGCCGGGCTTTCTCTGGAAGTGCGCGCGACCGAACGGATCGGGCGCGGTCGCGCGGGGATCGTTTCTCGTCGTTTCGGCTCAGTACGAGCCGAACTTGTAGTTGATGCCGGCGCGGACGACCGCGAACTCGGTATCGCGGACCTGACGGCCGCCGCTGACGAGCACGACGCCCGGGCTGGTGACGCTGACGGTGCGGCCGATCGTGTCGGTCGCGAAGGCGCCGTTGCCGGCCGAGCCGCGGTCGAGGTTCACGTACAGACCTTCCACCTTCAGCGTCACGGCGGACG
>NZ_BPQV01000010.1 GCF_022179465.1 Methylobacterium organophilum | reverse complement strand
GCTTCTACTATGTCGGCCCGGTCGACGGGCACAATCTCGACCACCTGCTGCCGGTGCTGAAGAACGTGCGCGACACCGAGCAGGGCCCGATCCTGCTGCACGTGGTCACGCAGAAGGGCAAGGGCTACGCCCCGGCCGAGGCTTCGGCCGACCGCTACCACGGGGTGGTGAAGTTCGACGTGGTCTCGGGCGTGCAGGCCAAGGCCAAGGCGAACGCGCCGAGCTACACCCGGGTGTTCGGCGAGAGCCTGATCAAGGCGGCCGATGCCGACGACAAGGTGGTGGCGATCACCGCGGCGATGCCCGGGGGCACCGGCATCGACCTGTTCGGCAAGGCGCATCCGACCCGGACCTTCGATGTCGGCATCGCCGAGCAGCATGCGGTGACCTTTGCCGGCGGTCTGGCGACGGAGGGCTACAAGCCGTTCGTGGCGATCTACTCGACCTTCCTGCAGCGGGCCTACGACCAGGTCGTGCACGACGTGGCCCTGCAGAACCTGCCCGTGCGGTTCTGCCTGGACCGGGCGGGCCTGGTCGGCGCGGACGGGGCGACCCACGCGGGGGCCTTCGATCTGGCCTATCTGTGCTGCCTGCCGAACATGACGGTGATGGCGGCGGCCGACGAGGCGGAGCTGGTGCACATGGTGGCCACCGCCCATGCCCACGACTCGGGCCCGATCGCCCTGCGCTATCCCCGCGGCGAGGGCGTGGGCGTGGAGATGCCCGAGCGGGGCGAGGTTCTGGCGATCGGCCGGGGCCGGGTGATCCGGCGTCCGGAGGGCGCGCGGGTGGCGCTGCTCTCACTGGGCACGCGCCTGGCCGAGGCGCTGAAGGCGGCGGACGCCCTGGCGGCGGAGGGCATCGCCGTGACGGTGGCGGATGCGCGCTTCGCCAAGCCGCTGGACGAGGACCTGATCCTGGATCTGGCCGGCAGCCACGAGGTGCTGGTGACCCTGGAGGAGGGCTCGGTCGGCGGCTTCGGGGCGATGGTGCTGCACCTGCTGGCGGCCAAGGGCGCCCTCGATGCGGGCACGCTCCGGGTGCGCACCATGACCCTGCCCGACACCTACCAGGACCACGACAAGCCCGAGAAGATGTACGCCGAGGCCGGCCTCGACGCACGCGGCATCCAAAATACCGTCCTCAACGCATTGCCGGCGGCGGATGCGCGGCCGGGGCGCCTGCGCCTCGCCTGATCGGGCCTGCAAGCGGAGCGCTTGCCGCTCCCGGTTTTCGGTGAGACAAGGCCCGCGCCTTTCGGAGGCGCGGGCCGTTCCGTACGAGCCGGCCTCCCCAGAGCCGAATCAAAGCGCCCGCCGTCCGTTCGGCGGCAGCGCCTGTCCCACGATGAATCCTGGCGTGCGATGACCGAGCCGACCCCGACCGGCCCCTTCGATGCAGGTCCGGTGCTCATCACCGGCGCGAGCGGCTTCCTCGGCGCCGCCCTCGTCGACGTGTTCCGCAAGGCGGGCTTCCGCGTGCGCATCACCGTGCGCGCCTCCTCGCCGCGCACCAACCTGACCTGGCCCGATGTCGAGATCGTCGAGGCCGACATGCGCGATGCCACCGCCGTCGCCGCGGCGATGAAGGGCCAGCGCTACCTCGTCCACGCCGCCGCCGATTACCGGCTCTGGGCGCCGGACATGGAGGAGATCGTCCGCACCAACCGCGACGGCACCCGCATCCTGATGGAGCAGGCGCTAAAAGCCGGCGTCGAGCGCATCGTCTACACGTCGAGCGTCGCGACCATCAAACCGCATGCCGACGGCACCCCCGCCGACGAGAACCGGCCGCTGACGCCCGAGACCGCCATCGGCGCCTACAAGCGCAGCAAGGTCGTGGCCGAGCGCGTGGTCGAGGAAATGGTCGCCCGCGACCGTCTGCCGGCGGTGATCGTCAATCCCTCGACGCCGATCGGCCCCCGGGACGTGAAGCCGACGCCCACCGGCCGCATCATCCTCGACGCCGCCCAGGGCAAGATCCCCGCCTTCGTCGATACGGGGCTGAACCTCGCCCATGTCGACGACGTGGCCGCCGGCCATCTGCTGGCCCTGCGCAAGGGGCGGATCGGCGAGCGCTACATCCTCGGCGGCGAGGACGTGATGCTGGCGCAGATGCTCGCCGACATCGCCGGCATGGTCGGCCGCAAAGCCCCGACCACGAAGCTGCCCTATGCGGTGATCTACCCGATCGCGTTCGTCTCCGAGCAGATCGCCCGCGTGACGGGCAAGGCCCCGCTCGCCACCCTCGACGGCGTGCGCATGTCGAAGTACCGGATGTTCTTCTCCGACGCCAAGGCGCGGGCGGAGCTCGGCTATTCGGCGCGGCCCTATCGCGAGGGCCTGTCCGACGCGATCCAGTGGTTCCGGACAGCGGGATACATGAAATGAGCGCCGCCTCGGCCATGCAGACCGCGAGCGACGCCCGCACGGGCAAGGGAGCGCACGACGAGAATTTTCCCGTCGCCTCGCACCTGATCCATCCGCGCAACCGCGGCGCGATCCTCGCCTTCTACAACTACGTGCGGGCGGGGGACGACGTCGCCGACCACGCGGATCTCTCGCCCGAGCGCAAGCTCGCGCTGCTCGATGCGCTCGCCGACGCGCTGACGGGGCAGGGGGCCTCCGACCCCTCGGTGGAGCCGCTGAAGCGCGAGCTCGCCGCCCACAAACTGCCGCCGACCCACGCCCTCGAACTGCTCGACGCCTTCCGCCTGGACGCCCGCAAGAGCCGCTACGCGGATTGGGACGAGCTGATCCAGTATTGCCGCTACTCGGCCATGCCGGTCGGGCGCTTCGTGCTCGACGTGCATGGCGAGGACCCGGCCCGGGTCTGGAAGACCTCCGACGCGATCTGCGCCGCCCTGCAGGTACTCAACCACATGCAGGATTGCGGCAAGGATTTCCGCCATCTCGACCGGGTCTACATCCCCCTCGACCTGATGGCGAAGCACGGCGCCGAGGTGTCGATGCTCGGCCTCGACCGCGCCACGCCGCAGCTCAAGGCCGTGATCCGCGAGCTGGCCGAGCGCACGCTGGTGCTGCTCGAAGAGGGCGCGCCGCTCCCCGGACAGATCGACGATTTCCGCCTGAGCCTGGAGATCGCCGCGATCCACCGGCTGGCCGTGGTGCTGACCCGGGGCCTGCTGACCCGCGATCCGCTCTCCGAGACGGTGCATCACAGCAAGGCTGCCTTCGCCATGACGGCTTTGGGCGGCATCGCCGCGACGCTGCTGCGACGGCCGTTCCGCAGCCGCGTCCGGAGGGGGAAGACGGGAGCGAACCGGTGAGCACGACCCTTTCGACCGCGGAAGCCCTGCCCATGGAGACCGGGCAGGCGCTGCCGGCCGCGGGCTCGTCCTTCTACACCGCCATGCGCCTCCTGCCGAAGGCGCGGCGCGAGGCGATGTACGCGGTCTATGCCTTCTGCCGCGCCGTGGACGACGTCGCCGACGAGGGCGGCCCCCGGGACGTGCGCGCCGCCGAGCTCGACCGCTGGCGCGCCGATATCGACGCGCTCTATGCCGGCAAGCCGCCCGCCCGGGTACGCGCCCTGGTCGATCCGATCCGGCAATACGGGCTGAAGCGCGAGGATTTCCAGGCGGTCATCGACGGCATGGCGATGGATGCGGAGGAGGACATCGTCGCCCCCTCCGAGGCCAAGCTCGACCTCTATTGCGACCGGGTGGCGAGCGCGGTCGGACGCCTGTCCGTGCGCATCTTCGGCATGCCGGAGGCGGACGGGATCACGCTCGCCTGGCACCAGGGCCGGGCCCTCCAGCTCACCAACATCCTGCGCGACATCGACGAGGATGCCGAGCGCGGCCGGCTCTACCTACCCCTCGAGAAGTTCCACGCCGTCGGGCTGAAGGATCCGACGCCGCGCAGCGCGCTCGCCCATCCGCGCCTCGCCGAGGTCTGCAACGCCGTCGCGGCCGAGGCGCAGGAGCATTACCGCCAGACCTGGGCGATCATCGCCCGCAACCCGCGCTCGACCACCAAGGCCGCCCGGCTGATGGCCGCGGCTTACCGCCTCTATCTCGACGCCGTGCTGCGCCGCGGCTGGGCCGCGCCCCGTGCGCGGGTGAAGCCGAGCAAGGCCGCGCTGATCGCGGTCGCGCTCCGCCACGGGATCTTCTGATGTCGGGAACCGTCCACGTCGTCGGCGCCGGGCTGGCCGGCCTCTCGGCGGCCGCCTCCCTCGCGGAAATGGGCCGCCATGTCGTGCTGCACGAGGCGGCCAAGCAGGCGGGCGGGCGCTGCCGCTCCTATTACGACCCCTCCCTCGGCCTCACCATCGACAACGGCAACCACCTGCTGCTCTCGGGCAATACCGCGGCCCTCGACTTCCTGACGCGGATCGGCGCGCCACAGGGGGTGCTCGACGGGCCGGACGAGGCCGCCTTCGACTTCGCGGATCTGCGCACCGGCGAGCGCTGGCAGCTGCGCCCCAATGCCGGCCGCCTGCCCTGGTGGGTGCTCGACGCCTCGCGCCGGGTGCCGGGCAGCCGCGCCTCCGACTACCTCGCCCCCTTGAGCCTGATGATGGCCGCCTCCGGCAAGGCGCCGGGCCGGGCCGGCACGATCGGCGAGAAGATGGCCTGCGAGGGCCTGCTCTACGAGCGGCTCTGGCATCCGGTGCTGCTCGCCGCCCTCAACACCGACCCGCGCGAGAGCGATGTCGGGCTCGCCGCGACCATCCTGAAGGAGACCCTGGGGGCGGGCGGCCGGGCCTGCCGGCCCCTCGTCGCGGTCCAGGGGCTCTCGGCCGCCTTCGTCGATCCGGCGCTCAGCTATCTCGCGGCCCGGGGCGGCGAGATCCGCTACGGGCGGCGCCTGCGCGCCCTCGGGATCTCCGGGGGCCGCATCGCCAGTCTCGACTTCGCGGACGGCCCGACCGAGATCGGGCCGCGGGACGGCGTCGTGCTGGCCTTGCCGCCCTGGGTCGCCGCCGATCTGCTGCCCGGCCTGCCGGCGCCGCAGGAATTTCGCTCCATCGTTAACGCGCATTTCGCAGGGGCTCCGCCGGCCGGCGCGCCGCTGCTGCTCGGCGTGGTCGGCGGCCTGACGGAGTGGCTCTTCGCCTATCCGGACCGGTTCTCCGTGACGATCAGCGGGGCCGACCACCTGCTCGACACGCCCCGCGAGGAGCTGGCCCGCCGGATCTGGGACGAGATCGCGGACCTTCACGGACTTGCACGCGAATTGCCTAGCTGGCAGATCGTCAAGGAGAAGCGGGCGACCTTCGCGGCCACGCCCGCCGAGGCGGCCCGGCGCGCCGGCGCGACGACCGTCTACACGAACCTGGTCCTGGCAGGCGACTGGACCGCGACGGGTCTGCCCTCGACGATCGAGGGCGCGATCCGCTCGGGTACCATGGCCGCGGACGCACTGACCCGTTCCGGGATGTGCGGGCGGACACAGGCGTCAAGCGCCGCGTGAAACAAAACGGCCGCGAAAGACGGTCGCAGAGGCGAGAACGATGCGAGAGGCAGCAGGCAAGGTCGAGACGCTCAAGCGTCCCCGGACCCGTGACGTGGCCATCGAGGAGGTCGAGCGCGCGATCCAGAGCGCGACCCGCGCCCTGACGGATCTCGCCCAGTCCGACGGCCATATCTGCTTCGAGCTGGAGGCGGATGCGACCATCCCCTCCGAATACGTGCTGTTCCACCACTTCCGGGGCACCGAGCCGCGGCCGGGCCTCGAGGCCAAGATCGGCAATTACCTGCGCCGCACCCAGTCGCCCGTGCATAGCGGCTGGGCGCTGGTGCATGACGGGCCGTTCGACATGAGCTGCACCGTCAAGGCGTATTTCGCCCTGAAGATGATCGGCGACGACATCGAGGCGCCGCATATGCGCCGTGCCCGCGAGGCGATCCTGACCCGCGGCGGCGCACGCAACGCCAACGTCTTCACCCGCTTCCTGCTCGCGCTCTACGGCGAGGTGCCCTGGGCGGCGGTGCCAGTGATGCCGGTGGAGGTGATGCACCTGCCGAAGTGGTTCCCCTTCCACCTCGACAAGGTCTCCTACTGGGCCCGCTGCACCATGGTGCCGCTCTTCGTGCTGCAGGCGAAGAAGCCGCGGGCGAAGAATCCGCGCGGCATCGGCGTGGGCGAGCTGTTCGTGACCCCGCCCGATTCGGTCACGTCCTGGCCGGGCTCCCCGCACGCGACCTGGCCGTGGACGCCGATCTTCGGCGCCGTCGACCGGGCGCTGCGCGTCACCGAGCCCTATTTCCCGAAGACGCCGCGCAAGCGCGCCATCGACAAGGCCGTGGCCTGGGTGAGCGAGCGTCTGAACGGCGAAGACGGGCTCGGCGCGATCTTCCCGGCCATGGTCAATTCCGTGCTCATGTACGAGGTGCTGGGCTATCCCTCGAACCACCCGCAGGTGAAGATCGCCTGCGAGGCGATCGAGAAGCTCGTAGCCGAGAAGGAGCACGAGGCCTATGTGCAGCCCTGCCTGTCCCCCGTCTGGGACACGGCGCTGAGCGCCCATGCCCTGCTCGAGGCGGGCGGCGAGGCTGCCGAGGGCGCGGCGCGCTCCGGCCTCGACTGGCTGAAGCCGCTCCAGGTCACCGACATCAAGGGCGACTGGGCCGCGACCAAGCCGGACGTGCGCCCCGGCGGCTGGGCCTTCCAGTACGCCAACCCGCATTACCCGGATCTCGACGACACCGCCGTGGTGGTGATGGCCATGGACCGCGCCCAGCGCCAGCACGGGCTGGTGAGCGGCATGCCGGATTACAGCCAGTCCATCGCCCGGGCGCGCGAGTGGGTCGAGGGCCTGCAGAGCGCCGATGGCGGCTGGGCGGCCTTCGACGCCGACAACAACCACCATTACCTCAACCACATCCCGTTCTCGGATCACGGCGCCCTGCTCGACCCGCCGACCGCGGACGTGACCGCCCGCGTCGTCTCGATGCTCGCCCAGCTCGGCGAGACCCGCGCGACGAGCCGCGCCCTCGACCGGGGCGTGACCTATCTCCTCAACGACCAGGAGAAGGACGGCAGCTGGTACGGCCGCTGGGGCATGAACTTCATCTACGGCACCTGGTCGGTGCTCTGTGCCCTGAACGCGGCCGGCGTCGATCCGCAATCGCCGGAGATCCGCAAGGCCGTGTCCTGGCTGATCGCGATCCAGAACCCGGATGGCGGCTGGGGCGAGGATGCCTCTTCCTACAAGATCAACCCGGCCTTCGAGCCTGGCTATTCCACCGCCTCGCAGACGGCCTGGGCGCTTCTCGCCCTGATGGCGGCGGGCGAGGTGGAGGATCCGGCCGTGGCCCGCGGCGTCAACTTCCTGACCCGCACGCAGGGCGCGGACGGCTTCTGGAACGAGGAGCGCTACACCGCCACCGGCTTCCCGCGGGTGTTCTACCTGCGCTACCACGGCTACCCGAAGTTCTTCCCGCTCTGGGCCATGGCCCGCTTCCGCAACCTGAAGCGCAGCAACACCGGCAAGGTCGCCTACGGGATGTGATCGCGTCGCGGCGGCGGACGATCTGACGAACGGCGCGGGGGCTCTCCGCGCCGTTTTGCTTTCGTCCCCGACCCTGCCGTTCGACCGTCCCCCCGGCACGAGGTCCCCCGACCATGATTCCCTGGGAACATCTCGATACCGCCTCGATCCCCGGCGAGGGCGACACGCTGCGGCTGATGCGGCGGGGCAAGGAATTCTCGATCCAGCTCGGCCAGAACGAGCTGATGAACAGCCGCCTCAGCGGGTCCGAGGAAGCGCTGGCCCGGCTCGCCGCCGAGCGGATCGGCCGCGCCCGGTCGCCACGGATGCTGATCGGCGGCTACGGCATGGGCTTCACCCTGCGCGCCGCGCTGGGCTGCCTGCCGGCAACGGCCGAGATCGTCGTGGCGGAACTGGTGCCGGCGGTGCTCGCCTGGGCGCGGGGCCCGATGGCGGAGCTGTCGGGGGCCAGCCTCGACGATCCGCGCGTGCGCCTGCGCGAGACCGACGTGGTCGCCGCGATCCGCGAGAGGCCGGCGGCCTGGGACGCGATCCTGCTCGACGTGGACAACGGCCCGGACGGGCTGACGCGGCCGGAGAACGACCGGCTCTACGACGCGGCGGGCCTGCACGCGGCGCGGGGGGCGCTGAGGCCGGGCGGCGTGCTCGCGGTCTGGTCGGCCCATCCCGACGACGCCTTCACGCGGCGCCTGCGGCAGGCGGGCTTCTCCGTTCAGGAGGAGACGGTGCGCGCCCATGCCGGACGCCGGGGCGCCCGGCACCGGATCTGGCTGGCTTCGCGCTAAAGCGCTTTCCGCCGAAGGGGACACCGGTTCGGCGTGAGAGGCGCGTTCCAGTAAGGGCTGGAGCCGCTCCCGATTTCAACGCGATCGGGGGCGGCTTGAGGGGGGCTCAGGCCCCCCGGCGTGCCATCAGTTGCTCGATCAGCGAGGCGCCGGTCTGGAGGGCGGCGAGCTCTTCCGCGACCGCGTTCACCGTGTCCTTGATCTGCTCCGGCGTATGCTCGGAGGTGATGAAGAAGCGCAGGCGCGAGGCGCGCTCGGGCACGGCCGGGTGGATGATCGGCTGCACGTTGATGCCGCGGGCGAACAGGCGGTCGGACAGCGTCACGGCCTTCAGCGAATCGCCGACGATCACCGGAATCACCGCGAGCCCGAGGCTGGTGCCGACATCGAGGCCGAGCTTCTTCGCGCTGGCGAGGAACAGGGCACCGTTGCGGCGCAGGCGTTCCACGCGCTCCGGCTCGGCATGGAGCAGGTTCAGCGCGGTCTCCGCGGCGGCGGCCAGGGGCGGGGACAGGCCGACGCTGTAGAGGAAGCCGCCCGCGGTGCATTTCAGATACTCGACCAGGGCGCTCGGCCCGGCGATGTAGCCGCCGCAGGTGGAGAGCGTCTTCGAAAGCGTGCCCATCCAGATGTCGACCGCCGAGGGGTCGACGCCGCAATGCTCATGCAGGCCGGCGCCGGTCCGGCCCAGCACGCCGAGCCCGTGGGCATCGTCGACCATCAGCCAGCAATCGTAGCGCTCCTTCAGCGCGACGAAGGCCGCGAGGTCCGGCGTATCACCGTCCATGCTGTAGAGGCCCTCGATCACGATCAGCGCCCGGCGATGCTCGTGGCGCGTGGCCGCGAGCAGCTTCTCGAGCGATTCCGCGTCGTTATGGGCGAAGGAGCGGCGCTTGGCGCCGGAGAGCTGCGCGCCGGTGACCACGCTGTTGTGGATCAGCGCGTCGTGGAAGATCACGTCCGGCTCTTCCAGGATGGCACCGATAGCGGTGACGTTGGTGGCGTGGCCGCTGACCATGACCACGCAGGCTTCGGTGCCGTAATGGCGCGCCAGGGCGTTCTCCAGGGAGAGATGCCCGGGGCGCTCCCCGGCCACCACCCGGCTCGCCGAAGCCGAGGTGCCGAACTGCTCGATGGCGCGCTTGGCCGCCGCGTTCACCTCGGGATGCCCGTTGAGGCCGAGATAATCGTAGGACGAGAAGTTGGTGAGCGCCTTGCCACCGATCCGCGTGGTCGCGCCGGCCTTGGCCTCGTGCACCCGGAAGAACGGGTTGTCGAGGCCGATCAGGTCGGCGGCGGAGCGCTGGAGCTTCAGCTCGCGGTAGCCCGTGAGCTTGGCGAAATCCTGCGCGGTCTCCTTCGCCGGGGCCTTGGCTTCGTTGCGCGGTGCCGACGGCTTGGCGGCGTGCCGCCCGAGCCGGTTGGTGACGAAGCTGGCGAGCGCCGCGCGCCCCCCATCCGATCCCGGGGCCTGACTCATAGGATTTCTTTGATGTCCTGGCTGTTCTGCTCGACGAGGTTCTGGAAGGGCGCCAGCGTCGCGGCATCGACATCGGCGCCGACATGCTTCTGGGCGAGGGTGAGCACGGCGCCCGCGGCCTCGTCAACCGGCGCCGAGACGGACTGGATCAGGGTCTCGGACAGCTCGTTGACGGTGAGGCCGGAGGAGATGCCGGCGGGCGGCGCCTCCAGGGCGAAGCGCTCCTGCAGGCTCGCCCCGAGCTCGACGCCCATGAGGGAATCGAGGCCGATTTCCGAGAGCGGCCGGGTGCGGCCGATATCGTCCTTGGGCAGGCGCAGGATGCGGGCGATGTCCTCGACGATGGCATCGGCCACCACCTTGCGCACCGCGTCGATGTCCTGGCTCTTGAGCAGCGCGCCGATATTGATCGCCGCGACGCCGCCGGCCTCCGCCTGGTTCTCGGAGCCGAGGCCCGCATAGCTCGGCGAGCGCATGGTGGCGAGGCGCTCGCGCGCCTTGCCCCAATGCATGGCGGCGATCGCGATCACCGCATCGTCGCTCTCCGCGCCCTGCGTCTCCAGGGCCTGGGCCATCAGGTCGAGGCAGTGGCGCGCATCCATCGGCGTCACGCCGACACGGCCCGCCAGGCTCTCCATCACCGCGCGGTTGCGGGCGAGCACGCCGACATCGCCGATCGCGCCCCAGGCGACCGCCAAGGCCGGCAGGCCGAGGCGGCGGCGCTGGCGGGCGAGGCCCTCCATGAAGCCGTTGGCGGCGACATAGGCGCCCTGGCCCGGATTGCCGATGAAGGTCGTGGCCGAGGAGAACAGCACGAAGTAGTCGATCTGCCGGCCGCGGGTGACCGCGTCGAGATGCTGGGCGCCGATCACCTTCGGCCGGATCACCGCCTCCAGCGCCTCGGCCTCCAGATTGGCAATCAGGCCATCGTTGAGCACCATGGCGCCGTGGATCACGCCGGCGAGGCGCTTGCCCCGCCGCTCGATCGCGTCGACGAGATCGTCCACCGCCTGCCGGCTGGTGATGTCGCAGGCCTTGGTCTCGACGGTGACGCCGCGGGCCTTCAGCTCGGCGATGACCGCCGCGCCCTCCGCGTTGGGTTTGCCGGTGCGGCCGACGAGCAGCAGGTGCTTCGCCCCCCGGTCGGCGAGCCAGCGCGCCGCCTCGATGCCGAAGCCGCCGAGGCCGCCGGTGACGAGGTGGACGTTGCGGTCGGACACCGCGAAGGGCTGGCGGGCGAGCTTGGCCACGCTGCCGGCCTTCGGCGGCGCGATCACGATCTTCCCGACATGCCCCGATTGCTGCATCAGCCGGAAGGCGTCGGAGGTCTCGTCCGCCGTGAAGGGCTGGTAGGGCAGGGGCTTCAGGCCACCCTCGGCGAAGAGCGCCATCACCTCGCGGAACATCCGCGCACCGTCCTCGCCCTGGTGCTGGAGCACCTGATCGAGGTCCACGCCGAAATAGGAGAGGTTCCGGCGGAAGGGACGCAGGCCGATATGGGTGTTGGCGACATAGTCGCGCTTGCCCAGCTCCACGAAGCGGCCGAAGGGCGCCATCACGTTGAGGGTGCGCTCCATCATCTCGCCGAAGAGCGAGTTGAGCACCACGTCGACGCCCTTGCCGGTGATGCGGCGGACATCGTCGACGAAGGCCAGGGAGCGGGAATCGAGCACGTGCTCGGCCCCGAGCGCCTGGACCAGGGCGCGCTTCTCGCGGGAGCCCGCCGTGGCGATGACGCGGGCGCCCTTGAGCTTGGCGATCTGCAGCGCGGCGAGGCCGACGCCGCCGGCACCGCCATGCACCAGCACCCACTCACCGCGGCGCAGCCGGGCGCAGGTGACGAGGCCGTAATAGGCGGTGAGGAAGGCCACCGGCACGGTCGCCGCCGCAGCGGGGGCGAGGCCCGCCGGCATCGGCGCCACCACGGCCTCCGGCACCACGATATGCGTGGCGAAGCCCGACTGGGCGAAGGCGACCACGGGATCGCCGACGGCGAACTCGGTCACGTCCGCCCCGACGGAGACGACGCGGCCGGCCACTTCCAGGCCGAGGCGGGGGCCGGCGAAGCCGTCCTCCAGGATCTCCTCGGGCAGCATGTTCAGCGCCCACAGCACGTCGCGGAAGTTGAGGCCGGTGGCCTCCACCGCGATCTCGACCTCGCCGGCCTTGGGGGCGGCGCGCTCGGCCGGGCCCCAGACCATCTCGTTGAGGCCGCCGGTGGTGCCGCGCTCGAGGCGGGCGGCGACGGCCGGCTCGAAGGTGCCTTCCCGACGCCGGGCCGGACGGCCGGCGGCGAAGCGGACGACGCGGGTCGCGTCCTCGTCCAGCACGATCTCGGTCTCCGGGGTGCCGGAGAGGACGAGGTCGCGCAGGCGCTCGGCGGCGGCCTTCGGATCCATGGCGGGCGACAGGTCGACCCGGCGCAGGTCGAGGCTCGCGGTCTCGTTGGCGAGCGCCCGGCTGAAGGCCCAGAGGCCGGTCTCGACGGAGCCGACCTGGCCGCCCCGGTCGCGGGTCGCGCCGGGCGCGATCACCCAGAGGCGGGTCGGGCGGCTGCCGAGATGCTCGGCGCAGCGCTTCAGGCTGAGGCAGCGGTCGCGCAGGCGGGCGGCGGCCTCGCCGCCCGGGGTGAAGGCGCCGGCCAGGAAGACCACCGTGTCCGGCGTCTCCCGCTCCAGCTCCTTCAGGGATTGCTCGGAATCGAGGATGATCGAGACATGCACGCCGCTCGCGATGAGCAGGGTGGCGAGCGAGGAGGCGGTCTCCGCGCCGACCTCGTCGTCCGAGCCGATCACGAAGGCGAAGCTCTGGCCATGGGCGGCGGCCGGGCGGGCCGGGGCCTCGGCCAGCAGCAGCAGGTCGTCGCCGTTGACGGAGACGGCGCGGTCGGCGGTGACGCGCACCAGGCCGGAGGCGCTGAGGCGGCGCTGCCACCCGATCGTATCGTCGAGCCGGCTGACCGGCATGTCGGGCAGGGCCGAATCGAACCAGTCGGCGTCGAGGCCGAAGACGAGGTCGCGGAACAGGGAGACGCCCGGCTCCACCGCCACCAGCAGGCCGCCGGTGGCGAGGCACGCGGAGAGGGCGGCCGGCAGGTCGCGCGCGCCGCGATGGAGGGTGTCGCTGGCCAGGATCAGGTCGAAGCCGGCCGGCGGCAGGTCGGCGGCGGCCTCGATCACGGTGACGCCGTGGGGCAAGGCGAGGCGCGCCCGCTCCGCCCGGCGGCGGTCGGTCTCGAACAGGCTCAGGCGGCCCTGGACCTCCTCCGCGAAGCGGGTCGCCTGGGCGGCGAGGGGCCCGAAGCCGACCTGGAGGACACGCAGCGCCCGGTCCTGGGGCAGCTTCGCCCGGACGCCTTCGACGATGCGGGCGACGGTCTCGGCCGAGGCGCGGGCGGTGGCGCCGCGCAGATGGAAGGCATCGATCGCCGCCTGATTGAGGCTGACCGCCTCCTCCAGGCCCTCGGCGACGAGGCGGCCGGCGAGGGCCGTGACGTCGGCCATCAGCACCAGCTCGGCGGAGAGCTCGGGATGGTCGGCGGCGACCCAGCGCATGATCTCTTCCGGATCGGGCAGGGTGACGTCGCTGCGCAGGCGCCAGTGCGCGCCGTCGAGATCGGCCAGCCCGCTGCTCTCCAGGGCATGCAGGGCGTTGACGAGCCAGGGGCGCAGGGCGGCGGGCAGCCGCGCGTCCTCGAGCGAGACGGCGCCCTCCGCCCCGACGAGGCCGGAAGCGACGCGGTAGGCCAGGGCCGTGGCCCAGCCTTCGAGCAGGAGATGGCCGGGGCCGAGATTGGCCTCGTCGTCGCCCTTGGCGGCCTCGGCCGCCGGCCGGACGATCTCGGCGATGGCCGGGCCGAGCAGGATCGGGAGCGCGGTCGGCTCGGAGGCGAGCTCGGTGCGCTGCGCCACGGCATAGGCCGCGAGCTCGTCGCCGCCGCGGGCGCGCAGGGCCTGGAAGCGGCCCTCGCGGATCGTGGCGACCACCGCGCCCTCGGCATCGACCAGGGTGAAGTCGGCCAGGATGCTGCGCTCGTTGCAGCGGCGCGTCTCGATCAGCGCGCGATGGATCACGGCGCCCGGCCGGATCAGGCGGATCTCGCCGAAGCGCACGGGCACATAGGCCTTCACCGCGTTCTCGCCGAGAAGCTCGGAGAAGAGCAGGATCAGGCCGTGGAAGCAGGCGTCCAGGCGGCCCGGCACGAGGCCGTAGCGCGCATCGGCCTCCGCCGGCACCAGCTCGGAGACGATGGTCGCCTCGTCGAGGCGGGCGGAGGCCGCCACCTGCCGGAAGGACGGGCCGAAGCCGAGGCCGGAGGCCAGCGCCCGGCGATAGAGATCGGCCCCCGCCACCGCCTGCTCGTCCGGCAGGTCGATCACGCGGGGCGCGGGGGCGCGGAACTGGCCCTCGACGATCTTGGCCTGGGCATGGAGCTGCCAGGCGGCCTGGGTCAGGCGGGGCCGGCTCAGGATCTGGATCTGGTTGCCGCCGCCCGAGAGCCGCACGGCGACCTCGCGCAGGGAATCCTCGGCGAGGATCATCGGCGAGTGGATCTCGAAATCGGCGAGGGTCACCGTCTCGGAGCGCAGCGCCTCGCGGGCGACGTGCAGGGCCATCTCCACGAAGCCGGCGCCCGGTACGAGCACCTGCCCATCGATGACGTGGTCGCCGAGCTCGGGCACGGTCGCGGCATCGAGATGGCCATGCCATTCGAGCCCGTCCGCCACGGCGCGGACGCCCGCGAGCGGGTGGTGGCTGCGGGTGTTGACCCAGCCCGCGCCCTCCGCCGTCTCCGCGAGGCGGAAGCTGCGGCGCTGCCAGGGATAGAGCGGCAGGGGCACGATCCCGGCGGGGTTGGTGCCGAACACGGCGGCCTCGTCGACCGCGGCGCCCGCCACGATCGCGGCGGCGACGGCGCGGGCGATGGGATCGCCCTCGGCCGGCTTGCGGTGGAGCACGCCGACGGAGGCGACCTCGATGCCGAGCGGCTCGACCGCGTCGCCGATATGGGGCAGCAGCGTCGCCCGCGGGCCGACCTCGACGAAGACGCGCACGCCCCGGCGGGTCGCCTCCTGCAGGGCCTCGCAGAAGCGGACCGGCTCACGGATATTGCGCCACCAGTAGCCGGCGCCGAACTTCGTGCCGGCGAGCACGTCGCCGGTGACGGTGGAGACCATCGCCGTGTGGCCGGCGGAGGGCTTCAGCCCGTCGAGATCGCGCAGCAGCGGCTTCTCGGTCGGGTCCATCAGCCGGCCGTGGAAGGGATATTCCAGGTCGAGCTTCTTGCCGCGGCGGCGCTTGCGCGCCAGCGCCTTCATCGCGGCCTCGATCGAGTCCACCGGGCCGGCGACGGTGATCGCCTTGGGGCTGTTATAGGCGGCGATGTCCAGGTCCGGATAATCGGCGAGGAAGGCTTCCATCTCCTCGACCGGGCCGAGCAGCACGGCCATGCTGCCGTGGCCGCGCGTCGTCTCCTGGTGCTTGCTGCGGTAGAAGATGACCCGCACCGCCTGTTCCAGGCTGAGGATGCCGGCGGCTTCCGCCGCGGCGATCTCGCCGACGCTGTGGCCGAGCACCGCCGCCGGCTTGAGGCCGCGGGCGCGCAGGGCCGCGTTGGAGGCGGCGGAGATCGCGAAGATCAGCGGCTGCGAGACGCGGGTGAGGGAGAGCTGCGCGTCGAGATCCTCGGCGAACAGCGCATCCTTGAGCGACCAGCCGGAATGGCCGGCGAAGAGCGTGTCGATCCGGTCGAAGGTCTCGCGGAAGGTCGGGTTCTCCGCATAGGCCTCGCGGCCCATGCCGGCCCACTGGCTCCCATTGCCGGAGAAGACGAAGGCGACCTCGGCGGCGCGGTCCACGGCGGTGCCGATGACGGCCTTCTCGGTCTCCTCGCCCTCGCCCACGGCGCGCAGGGTCTCGACCAGGGGCCCGTCCAGCGGGACGGCGAGGCGCACGGCCTGGCGCTCCCGGCGATGGGCGGCGGCGGCGGCGATGCGGGCGGTCTCGGCGGCATCGGCGTGCGCGAGGCGGTCGGCATAGTCCTGCGCCAGCTCGGAGAGGGCAGCCCGGCTCTGGGCCGAGAGGAGCAGCATCTCCGGCGCGCGGAAATCGGCGCCCGTCGCGGCCACGGGGGCCGGGTCGGTCAGCACGACGTGGGCGTTGGTGCCGCCGAAGCCGAAGGAATTCACGCCGGCGAAGCGCTCCTTGCCCCGCTTCAGCGGCAGGGGGGCGCGGTTCACCGCGAGGTTCAGGGTGTCGAACGGGATCTCGGGATTGAGCTCGGCCGCGTGCAGCGAGGCCGGCAGCAGGTCGTTCTCCAGGGCGAGATGCGCCTTGAGCAGGCCGGCCAGCCCCGAGACCGGCTCGGTATGGCCGATATTGGTCTTGATCGAGCCGATCGGCAGCGGGGCCTTGCGGCCCTTGCCGAGCTTGCTGCCGATGGCGTTGGCCTCGATCGGGTCGCCGACCGCGGTGCCGGTGCCGTGGGCCTCCACGAAGGCGATCGCGTCCGGCGCGATGCCGGCGTCGCGGTAGACCTGCTCCAGCAGGGCCGCCTGCGCCTCGCCCGAGGGCAGGGAGATGCCGGTGGTGCGCCCGTCCGAATTCACGCCGCTCGTCGCGATGACGCCGCGCACCAGGCTGCCGGCCCGCGCCGCCGCCTTGGCCGATTGCAGCACCAGCACCACACCGCCCTCGGCGCGGACATAGCCGTCCGCATTCGCCGAGAAGGCCTGGCACAGGCCCGTGCGCGAGAGCATCTGCGCGTTGGAGAAGGAGATGAAGCTGAACGGGCTCGCCAGCAGGTTCACGCCCGCGACGATGGCGGTGTCGACCTGACCGTTCTCGATCGCGGTGATCGCGGCGTTGAGCGCGACGAGCGAGGAGGAGCAGGCGGTGTCGAGGGTGAAGCTCGGCCCCTTGAGGTCGTAGATGTAGGAGAGGCGGTTTGAGACGATGGAGAGCGTGTTGCCCGTGGCGCCGTAGGCATCCGCGCTCGACGGATCGAGGATGCGCAGGTTGCCGTAATCCAGGGCCGAGGCGCCGACGAACACGCCGATATGGCTTCCCGCCACCGCCGAGGGACGCAGGCCCGCATCCTCCAGGGCCTCCCAGGTCAGCTCCAGCAGCAGGCGCTGCTGCGGATCCATCTGCTCGGCCTCGCGGGGCGAGATGCCGAACACGCCGGGATCGAAGGCCCAGATGTCGTCGAGGACGCCGGCGGCGAAGGTGTAGCTCTTGCCGCGCTCCTGCGCCCGCGGATGCAGGAAGCGCTCCCGCGTCCAGCGGTCGGCGGGGATCTCGGAGACCGCGCAACGCCCCTCGGTGAGCAATTGCCAGAGGGCCTCGACGCTGGGGGCACCGGGGAGCCGGCAAGCCCGGCCGATGATGGCGATATCCTGGCGCTGAGTCACGTCGATCCGCATACGCTCGTGGAAGAACGGGCGGCTCTCGCCGTCCGGCATGCACCCGTTTCGACCTTAGGCCGCACCCGCGAAGGCTGTCCAACGCTGCAGCGCAGAAACAGACTTGATCCTAAAGATTGGGTGATAGTGTGGCACGCGCCCATCAATCGAAACGGATGGGCTTGCACCACCATGAGTTGATAAAATCAGCAGACGCTTGCCAGCGACAGTCGAAAAACGCGCTCAAAAGCAGTCCATCGCGGCTATCGGGAACCGTATCCGGAAACAAACTGCCTGACCTCAAGCATCCGTGCGGCGGGAGAACGCCTGCGAACGTGACCAAAGGATGACGCAGGCCGCCGCGGATCCGGCGCCGGGACCGAATCCGGATGGGTGCGGACAGAGGGCCACAGCTGGCCCCGGGACCGCCGGGGAGACCGGGCGGGCCTCAGCCCTGTCCGGCCGTCCCGCTTCCGACGCCGACGCCGGTATAGTGGAAGCCGTGCCGCTCGGCATCGGCGGAGGCGTAGACGTTGCGCAGATCGACGAGCACCGGCGCCTTCATCGAGGCGCGCAGGCGGCCGAGATCGAGGGCGCGGAAGGCGTCCCACTCCGTGACGATCACCAGGGCATCCGCCCCCTCGGCGCAGGTATAGGCGTCCTCGGCATAGGTCACGCCTTCGAGCATCGGCCGCGCCTGCTCGATGCCCTCGGGATCGTAGGCGACCACCGCCGCGCCCGCATCGCGCAGCCCCGCGATGATCGACAGGGAGGGCGCGTCGCGCATGTCGTCGGTGTTGGGCTTGAAGGTCAGGCCGAGGATCGCGACCGTCTTGCCGCGGACCGAGCCGCCGCAGGCGGCGATCACCTTGCGGGCCATGGCGCGCTTGCGCTGGTCGTTGACCGCCACCACCGTCTCCACCAGACGGATCGGCGCCCCGTAATCCTGCGCGGTCTTCACCAGCGCCAGGGTGTCCTTGGGGAAGCAGGAGCCGCCATAGCCCGGCCCGGCATGGAGGAAGGTGCGGCCGATCCGGTTGTCGAGGCCGATGCCGCGGGCCACCTCCTGGACGTTCGCGCCGACCTGCTCGCAGAGATCCGCGATCTCGTTGATGAAGGTGATCTTGGTGGCCAGGAAGGCGTTGGCCGCGTACTTGGTCAGCTCCGCCGTGCGCCGCCCGGTGAACAGGATCGGCGAGTGGTTGAGGTAGAGCGGGCGGTAGATCTCGTTCATCACCGCCTTGGCGCGCTCGTCCTCCGTCCCGATGACGATCCGGTCCGGCCGCTTGAAGTCGCCGATCGCGGCGCCCTCGCGCAGGAATTCCGGATTGGAGACCACGGCGAACGCGGCCTCCGGCCGCGCCTCGCGGATGATGCGCTCGACCTCGTCGCCGGTGCCCACCGGAACCGTCGATTTCGTCACCACCACGGTGAACCCGTTCAGGGAGGCCGCGATCTCCTTGGCGGCGGCATAGACGTAGGAGAGATCCGCGAAGCCGTCCCCGCGCCGGGAGGGCGTGCCCACGGCGATGAAGACGGCATCCGCCCCCGCCACCGCTTCGGCCAGCTGCGTCCCGAAGGACAGCCGGTTCTGCCTCACGTTCTCCGCGACCAGGGCCTCGAGGCCCGGCTCGTAGATCGGCATCCGGCCCGCCTTCAGGCCCTCGATCTTGGCCGGATCCTTGTCGATGCAGACGACGTCGTGGCCGAAATCCGCGAAGCAGGCTCCGGACACCAGGCCCACATATCCCGACCCGACCATCGCTATGCGCATGTCACGCCTTTCCCATGCCGCAACAACCTACGGTTCGACCATGTTGCGGCGCACGGTCTTAGACACCTTTGCCGCCTGCGGCAAACCGGACGCCCGCCCTCTCACGCGCCCCAGCCCTTGGCGACGGAGCGCAGGACGAGGTCGCTGAGCACGCTGTCGAAATCCACCATGTCGGTGGCGACCTTGATCGTCTTCAGAAGGTCCGCAAGCGCCAGGATCGCCGGGCGCAGGCGGGGCGGGTCGGGCGGATCGGCCGTGATCCCGTTCTGGTCGAACAGGGTCGAGAGGAAGGCCCTGTGATAGTTGAAATGGCCGACGACGCCGACCCGGGCGAGCACCTCGACGGCGATGATCGAGGAGCCGGGCGTCACCCGCTCGTCGAAGCCGCGGGTGCCGAGCTGGCGGGTCAGCGGGTTGTAGAGGAAGTGGTAGACCTCCTCCGGCATGAACCGGAACAGGCGCTTCAGGCTCTTGGCGTCGGTGAAGTCGAACTCCGCCGCGTAGCGCGCGCCGTCCACGAAATTGCCCAGGCGCCAGTTCTGCGCCGGATCGGCGGCGAGCCCGGAGCGGTCGCGCAGCCAGGTCAGACGCTGGGCCATCTCCACATAGGGGTCATGGACGAGCATGGCCGACAGCGTCTCGGACTGGACGAAATGCGGCTCGTAACGGGGAAAGTTGATCGCCCCCGACATCAGGCAGGAGGTCATCTCCGCCGTGTCGAAGATCACCCGCAGGATCTCGTCGGAGAATTTCCCGATGCCGAAATAGCATTGCCGGAAATGCGGGAAGAGGGCCGCCTCGATCGGCAATTCCGGGTTCACGCTCGTGTTCACGAGAACCACGCGGTTCCGGGACAGGCCTTCCGGGGGCGCCCGGCGATAGACCAGCATGTTGGTGTCGGCGTCGCGGATCTCGAGCCGGTCGAGGGCGCCGAGCCCGGGCACGTGCTCCTCGGTGACCTGGAACACGCATTGGCCCGTGGAGTGCCAGCCCAGGGCGACGATGTTGGCATCGAAGCCCGTCGCGGCGATCTCGGCGACGCGGCGGCCATGGACCGAGACGTGGACCCGGCTCACCGCCGCCGGGTTGTCGGGCACCACCCATCCCACGATCCGGTCGCCGGAATCCGATTGGAGGAAGAAGCGCATGCCTCGCTAAGGGTGTCCCGCTCCGGCCGCCTTCGGCCGCGTCCGGAGGCCATAGCGCAATTTCTCCCGCATTGCAGGCGCGCAGAGTTTTCCGCGCGTTGCGCATGAGCTCGCTTGCATCGTCTGTCGGCTCTGGTTATAGCCCCCTCACCGCCGGGGCCGACAGGCCTCAGCCGGGCGCGTAGCTCAGCGGGAGAGCACTACCTTGACATGGTAGGGGTCACAGGTTCGATCCCTGTCGCGCCCACCATCGCAAGCCCTTGCGATGATTGCGGAAAATGGCTCCCATCACGGGAGCCTTTTTTGTTTCCGGGACAGACCGCGCTACCGGCACCGATCCGACGCCCCTGACCGGTCTCGCCGGTTCGGCCGACCGAACCGGCAAGTCTGGCACAGGCCTCCCTCGATATGGCCGCGCAACGCCCTTATGGCGGGAAGGCGGAGCGGCGTCCGGTGGATTTCGGCCGCCAGAACGTGTTCGACGTCACGATCGGCTTCACCTATGTCAGCACGGCGATGCCCTCACCGCTGGAGATGTCGCGTCGGGTGGGTGCCCTGATCGTCGTGCATGCCGCGCCGGAGCCGAGCCTCTTGCAAGGCGACGTCTGCTTCTCGAACATCTTCTGAGACTTCCGGAGCCAGACAGTGAAGGCCATCGACCAGCCCGGCATGCTGCCTGACGGAACCAAGTCGATTTCCGGCGATTCGCGCAGTGACCCGATCACCTCCGGCTCTGTGACAGACGGGCTCGCCGGCCGATCCGGGGATCCCGACCCGTCGGGATTCGAGGCCGGCAACGGACCGGGGCCGATCGCGGCCCTCCGCGAGGCGCATCTCCTGAAGCGCCCAAGGACGAGCGGGTGGGCACGGCTACCCTCGTTCATCTCTTCGTCTTGATGCTTCCCCTCCATGCGCCCCAGCCCGAGCGGCCGCTCTGCTCGGTCGCCAATGCCACGCGTGTCTCTCAACAGGTGGAAAAGGTCTGATGTACGTCTTCCCCATGGCCGGGCTGAGTCGGCGCTTTACGGAAGCCGGCTACACGGTTCCGAAGTTCATGCTGCCGGCAGGACCGATGAACCTGTTCCAACATTCGATCCATGGTTTCCGCGAGGCCTTCGAGACCGAGTCCTTCCTGTTCATCTATCTCGGGGCCACCTGTTCGGATGCCTTCATCCTCGACAGCGCGGCGGCGATCGGCCTTCGCCCGGAGAATGTCCGTCTCGCGCGCCTGGACCAACCGACAGACGGACAGGCGACCACGGTGGCGGAGGGGCTCGCCGTGGCGGGCGTCTCGGTGGACGAGCCCCTGACGATCTTCAACATCGACACGATCTATTCGGACTTCGCGCAACCCGACTTCTCCGGTCGCGGCCCAGTCGACGGATACCTGGACGTGTTCGTGGGGGAGGGGACCCACTGGTCCTTCGTCCGGCCGAAAATCGAGGGAGAGCGGCTGGGCGAGGCGATCGAGGTCACGGAAAAAATCCGCATCTCGAACCTGTGCAGCTCGGGACTCTATCACTTTGCCCGCGCAGGAAGCTTCATGAAAGAATTCGATGCGATCCGCAGCCGCTCCGTACACGAGCTGCAGGGCAATGAGCGCTACATCGCGCCGCTCTACAATGCCATGATCCAAAAAGGACAAACCGTCTATTACCGCGTGATCCGCTCCGACAGCATCCAATTCAGCGGCACGCCTGCCGAATACCACCGGTTTCTGGCGGATAACGGCTACCCCGAGAACGCACCGCCGGTCGGTTGAGCACGACGGAGATGATGTGCGTCGGCGTGTCCGGACGGCTGAGCTGCTACGCCTGTGGTTGCATCGCGCCGCCATCTGCCCAGGGAAAGGCTAAGTTGCCGATCCAATGAGAGACGGGCACGGCTCATAGATGCGCGAGTCCATCCCAAAGCAGGAATATGTGACATGATTTATGCAAAGAACGGAAATCTTTTCGGCCCTAGAACGCCGTCAGTTCTTGTCGACGATCTTCTAGAGACCCCGCTCTATTTCTTTGCTGCACATTTCAAATGCGTCTACGTCGTCAGCAGCATTGAGGGCGACAAAGTGTTTTTCGCCGATGGCCGCTCCTTCACACGTGCAGCGGTGATGGAGATCAATCCGATCCTAGTTCATGAGAACGGGCAGCGCCTTTTCCTGAACGGTCCCATCGAAGACGATATCCCCCATCATTTCATTTTGACCAATGATTATGACGGCAGCCTTTTGATTGGTCAGGAGATTGCGACCGATTATCCTGTGCTATTCGAATCCTTGGAAAAGGAGCGCATCTACGACACGACTGCGTTACGCGTGGAAACCGGACTGCACGGAGACGGAGACTATGTCATCCGCACGAACCACGGCCTGTTCTTCACCTTTGAGAACGCCATACTCTACGATCCATCTCGACCTTTGCAGAAGAATAATGCGCCGATTCTTCCGAGCTGCACGCCCTCTGGGCCCGGCGACGATCCGTTCAACAATCTAGGCCGAACCAAAATCCGAATTATTGAAGATACAGTCATGTATCTATGCAATCCATGGAGTAGCAATTATAATGTATTTCTACATGAATATTGCCCAGCAAGCTTTTTTGGAGAAAATTATGTTAATAATTTGAAGTACTACATTGCAAATATTGAATGGCAGAGAGAATTAATGGAACTTATGGGCGTTCCATCAGAGCATATTATCAAAGACGACAATGAAACAGCAGTTGTATTCCGAAGAGTTATAATTCCGCTGCGCTTTTCTAATCTTAGCTATATTGGCAAACAACTTGTAGATACTTATAAAAAGTTGCGCCAGACTCTGCGCGAAGCTGCAAAGCCGGTCGAAGCCAAGACGGGGAATCTTTTCCTCGGCCGGCGTCAGATGATGGGAAATACTGGTAACAACCGGTTCATGACCAATGCCGATCAGGTACTCGACTTGATCCGAGATTTTGGCGTCAAGCCTGTCTATGCCGAGGATTGCCCCCATATTCCGCAGAAATATGCCCAGTTGAGCCATGCCGACCTAATCATCACCGAAATCGGCGCCAATGTCTGTAATATTTGCCTATCGGAAAGCCCGAAGGCAATCATTCTGATTGCCTCGCCTGGGTGGTGGATTATTAAATACTACTGGAAATATCTAATGCAAACGATCCACCCAAATGCACGGGTCATCCTATTCGAAGATTGCTCCGTGGAAGATAATCATCAGTCCGATGACACCTTCAATAAGCCATTTAGGGTAAATGTTGAGACTTTACGGGGCGTATTGACATCAGTTATATTCGGTCAAACGTGAGCCCAACCTGTTGGCTCGATCTTACCCTTTGCGTATGGCTTCAATGGATCGGATCACCGGCGTGCCGTTCTCGGCCGGAACGCCGGTGCCGAACCGTCAGGCCTCTTCGCCGATCGCCTGAACTAACAGCGACTGAACCTCGCCGGCTCCCGGGCTGTCCGTAACCGGTCGAAACGCGATCCTCTCTCCTTTACGGAAGGTCACTCCGGTTACGGGGACATAGTGCGAGGCCGACGCCGCACTGTTTTTCCGGGGAGTCGAGAGGACGCGCTGCCGGACCTCGCCCGAAACCACGATCTCGAGATCGGCCAGGCCGGTTTCCATCATCATCCCCAAGAGAATGCCATGTTCCGAAGCCTCGTAAAGTGCGAGTGGGACTGACGACGGCTGCGGCCAGGGCTGATCGGGCTGTGCAACGGCGACCTTGATCGGCTTGCGCACTCTCAAGGCAGATCGGCGGCGCCCCGATGTCAAGAACAGGTCGATATGGGCCGCGATCAGTGCGCCGGCCATTTTCGCGAAATAGGGATGAAGATGCGTGTCATCCATGAACATCTCATCGATGCTCGACTTGCCGCAGGAATGCATGACTCGGATGATCAGCGGCCTGCAATCGATCAGGCAGGCTTCCGAAGCCTGGCAGATCGTGCGGTAGGCATGCAACGTTGCCGGATCAGGCTGCGTCATGGCCGCCTTATCAGGCCACAGTAGCACCACCGGCCGTACAGCACGCGGCAAGCTGTCCAGCACCAGCGGCATATCGCGCAAGATCTGCTCGACATTGCCATTACAATCGCTGGTATAATAATCCAGGATAACAAGATCCTGTTCGGTCTGGCGTGCACGGAATGTGCGGGAGATCCAGCCGGCGAGGCCGAAATTCGCGGTCTCGAAAGAGATATTCTCCAGGCGACCGGATGTGCTTTCGGCCAGCCCCTGGGCAAACCCCGTCTCCAGAAGGCTGTCGAAACCACCATTCAGCATGATGTTCTTGCCCAGGCGCCGGTCACCGGTCACGAATAGGGATTCCCGCAGGTTTTCCGTAAAGGCCGGAGCGTCGATGATGTACTCCGCATTTTCGATGCGGCTCTCGGGTTCGGCGAGCTTTGTCTGGTGGAAGGCGAAGAAATACGTAAGGTCAAAGCCGATGGCGCGATAGAGCAACGGAAAGAAATAGGATCCCTTAAAAACCGGATGTTCGATGATAAACATGCTCGCCGACAGCGGCAAGAAAATCAAGTTCATCATATTGGCGCCGGTCAGACTGACGGCCATCGACACGCCCTGCGCCTCCGTCGCCTTTTCCGTCAGACTCTTGCTGTCGAAATCCCGGATTGGGATGCCGATTTCATCAAAAGCTTCCTCAAGCTCGGCAAAGTTGAGCAGGACACGCTGATTGCCCTGGTAGTTCATGTTCGGCTTACGACCGAAGAAGATCGTCCTACCTCTGCTTGGCCGCTCTTCAGGATCGATCCCTGCCTTGAAAAGAACCTGCATGCGGAAGAACCGCAGGGCTTGACCGAGAACGGCAGGCGGCGTCGACATGTTGCGCGCCATCGCACCGGGATAATAGACCGGGCCGGCAACCCGAACAGCTTCACCGTGCTTGAGGTAGATGAAGGTGCGATCCGGGAAGCAAGTTTCAAGAATTTCCCGGACATGACCATGATCCGAGGTGACGATCGGCAGGTGCCGCAAGGCTTCGATCTGACACACCGCCCAGATTCGAGGAAATATCTCTACAAGAAAATGCTGGTAATTCTTGTCCCAGATATGCGTGCAGAAAATTGCGCCAGCCTGGTCCTCCCGCAATAAGTGATCATGCTTCAAATTTGCAGCAATCTCCTTATTCACATAGTCAAATTCTTCTTTCATCGGATATAGATCGTAAAAGGTTGTATCCGGACAAAAAGCTTCGCCCTGGATCACGCCATAGGTGGTGATCATGCCACCGTGGAATCGATAGAGCCGGGGAAACCGACCGTCGAAGGTGTCGCTCAGCGGTCCGTATTGCGTCAGCTCGACGAAACCGTCCTGCACGTCCGCCAGAAAGAGATCGAGGGAGCGCATATCCTGAACGACATGGGCGTGGAACGTCACGGGTGAAAGATCCTTATCGCGGCCGCTATGCGGCATAGTTCGAGAGCGGCGAAGGCCCGCTTCAGCGTCGTAAACCTGCAGGTTGGGCTGGACCAGACCCGGCGTGTCATGGATCTACCGGACCGCAGTTTCCCTCATCAGGGGCGCCCTCGATCCTACTCCCTACGGTGTTTCCGGTTCGACTTCGTTGCAGGATTGGCCACAACCAGCACAGCAACCGAGGGATGCACAGCAGTATCAAAGGACCACCGGAGGCTCCTCCGAGTTGGTGGAGGGCCCTACCGAGACGACATGGGCGGGTGACATCAAGAAAACTCGAGCACCGACTCTGCCGAATCTGCGGCTTCAACGGATCTCCTCACTCTCGCCGCCTTCATCATGATTCGGCACAAGCCGACTGCGGAGAGAAACAAGAGTTCTGCAAGCTCCTGCACGCGCGGAATCAGGATGCGCAAGAAGGGCGAGTCCCCATGACCCCGGAGAGAAGCAGGCTGCATGAGCTACCTTCCTGCAAATCAGCTTGTCCCGTATCAGGCCGCCGATCGCCGCCGCGGTTTCCCAATCTCCAAATCCCTCACCCGGCAAACCTGCTCCCTCGTCAGACTCCCGAGTTTCTTGCGCCAGCCGATCGTCCGTCATGCCGAGGACCAAGACCGCTCCGGCCACGCTCCGACCCCGCGAGATCGCTACCTCCGCCTGCCGCAGCTTGGCAGTCAACCCCTCGGCTTTTGCCGGGTCGTTCGCATCCCGTCCCCCCTCGTCTGGCTCGAAAGCCATACATCCGGACGGACCACTTCAAGGGGAGGTGGATCAGGATTGACATTGCGTTGCAGTATGGCATGAAGCATTCGATCCTAAAATTCTGTCTGACCGTCCGCGCGAGCTTGCCGGTCGCCGACTAAGTAGAATAGAAGATGATGTCGACCGAGCTGAAAAAAAATAGCTCCTACGAGATTGTCGACACTCTACCATCGGTTGTTGAAATATCGGCGGATACGCCGCTCGACAGTTCGAACGGACTCCATTTTCGTGAGTGGTCACAGCCAGGGCAGGGATGTTATCGCTGGTCCGGTGCGGCCGAGCGGATTCGTCTGCCGATCCGAATCGATCGAAGCGCCGGCAACGTCATCTCCATCCATATGATGCGGGCGATGTGCGAGCCTGCCCGCATCCGTATGCTGGTCGACAGTCAAGAGGTCGCAATCACCGAGACCATCCAGGCGTACGGCATCCTCGTATCAGCTGCCGTGCCGCCTTCGCCACGCGGTGCGCTGCTTCTGGAAATCATTTCGACCACGCAACAGGAAGGCACTTTTCCCGGAGCGCGGACCCTCGGACTTGCTGTCCACCATATCCGCGTCGCGTCGGGAAATTTTTGACATGAGCAGCTTAACCGACTTCACGCCTGTACTCGACAACGCGTCCGACCGAGGTTTGACGGCACAGATAAAGCAACTCGCGGCACGGCAGCGGGCTCTAGAGGCCACGCTCGCGGATCAACAGCGCGCCCTCGACGCAGCGGTCAAGGCCGGATTTGCTGCCGGGCGGGCAGCCGGTGTCGGTTCGGCCGGCAGCGCATGGCGCTTCGACGCCCGGATGCCGAACACGGTCAGTGATCGGCTGTCTTTGCCGGAGCGTGACGAAACGGGCCGCTGGGTCCGGTGGCTGGTGAGCGCATCCCTCCTGCCGATCACCGTGCGTCTCCTACCTGACCGGCAATACGACCTGACGGTCGTCGTACCGAAGTTTGCTTCGGAAGTCGCTTATCAAAGCCTTTACGTGCGCGCGAACGGCCAGGATCTGCCATGGCTGACTTGGGAAGGCGCTACCCGCACGACGATTGTCTCGCATGGTCCGGAGGAGGCTTTGAGCCTTATCCTCGCTGTCGCGGATCCCGGCGAGTCGGACGCGCCCTTCGCGATCTCCCTCATCGATCTCAAGGCTCGGTGACACGTGGCCTCTTCCGTTCGCCTGACCGTCGCGATCTGCACCTACGATCGCTACGACCTTCTCGACAGAACACTGGCCGCGCTGCTGGAGCATGATCGCATCGACGGTCTCACCACAGAAGTCGTCGTCGTCGACAATACGCCGCCTGATCGGCGGCGTCCGATCGGCCTGCCCGACAGTCCAGGGTGGCGCGCGACCATCTGCGAGGATGTCGGACTCTCCCACGCCCGGAACAGCGCGATCGACCAAGCGGCCGGCGAGATCATTACCTTCCTCGACGACGACGCCCTCGTCTCGCCGGGTTGGACGCGGGAAATCCTCAAGGCGTTCGATGCCAATCCCGAGGCATTGATCGTCGGCGGGCGCGTCGTGCCGTTATACGACGATCCGGACGAACTGCCGGAATGGTTCGATCCAAGCTTGGCCTCGCATCTGTCCTGCATCGACTGGTCGCCGGTCGGCCGGTTCTTGAAGGAAGGCGAATGGTTGGTGGGCGCCAACCTGTCATTGCGTCGGACCGTATTCGAGACCCATGGTCGCTTCGATCCCGCGCTCGGCCGGCGCGGCGTCGGCTCGCTTCTGAGCAACGAAGAAATTGCGCTGATGGAGAAAGTCGGCCGCCAGCGGACTTTCTACTGCCCGGAAGCCTGCGTCTCGCACATCATCGCAGCCGATCGCCTGACAACGGAATATTTCCGCCGCCGAGTCTTCTGGCAGGCCATCTCGGACATGGTGTCGGGCTCTTGCTGGATGACGAACGAGCAAGCGCTCGAACGCTATCGCGATCGGATGGTGCGCTCGCCGGCACAATATCGCAACATAAAAGCCCTGTCCTATGACCCGCGCACCTCCGCTGAGTTCCTCATCCAGCTTGATGCGGTCTACGCGATGACGATGCTCGCGGGTGCCGGCTTTCGACAGGGAGGCGATGTATGACGCCTGCCGAGAGCACCCCGAAGGGCCTGTCGAACCGCTTCGGGCAAAACGTCCTATTCATTACCCCCTTCGCATCGCATCCGGCCGATGCTGGCCAGCGCCGGCGCGTCCATCAGATGGCCTCGCATCTCAAGCGGTCCGGCTACCGCATCACTTTCGTTCTCTTCGCGCTCGAAATGCCTTGGTACTGGTATTTCGACGAGCCTGCCTATCGCGAGATGGTCGAGGCCTGGGATGAAGTCCATGTCTATCCCGCCTCGAAGCAGGTCGGCCTGCCACCCCGGGACGGTTATGCGCACGGTCTCGACGAGTGGTGGGATCCGGGTTTTCAGCAGTTCCTTGAACGTCTCGCAGACATCAAGACCTACGATGTCGTTATGGTTTCAAATGTCTGGCTCTCCAAGGCATTTCAAATTTACGATGGATTGACATTCAAAATCTTAGATACGCACGATATTTTCAGCGCGCGACTCAGTATCGCGCAGCGAGCCGGTATCGCGCCGGAATTTTTCTGGACACGTAAGGAAGAGGAAATCCTAGGCTGGAGCAGGGCCGACCTCGTCCTCACCGTGACCGACGAGGAGATGTCCTACTTCGGTGATAGCTCGGTCCCTCCGACCATGAGCATCCCCATCGTACCAGCTCGAGCCCGTAGCGCCCCCCGGCGGCGGACCTACCTGCATGAGGATCGCGTCGTGTTCGGCGTTCTCAGCAGCGCGCAGATCTACGCGGCAGAAGGTCTCAAACGCCTCCTGATCGAACTCGAAAGCTCCGTCGCCGACAGCTACGCGCCAGTTGACATCGTGGTCGCTGGCAAGATCTCCGATCACGTGGAGACGGCCCTCCCGGTGCGTAAACTCGGCTGGATCCGATCGGAGGATGATTTCTTCGATCAGGTCGATTTCGTCCTGGCGCCGCAATTCGAAGGAACAGGATTTAAGGTCAAGGTTGCCGACGCGATGATGGCTGGCATGCCCATCCTGGCCAGCGAGCATTCCGGGATTGGTACATTCCTGCCGAGAAGCCTGCTCTTCGCAACGCCGAAGGCGCTGGCGGGCGCGATGTGCCGGATCGCGTTGGAGCGGCCTGCCCTGTCACGGTTCAACGCGCTGGTCACGCAGGCGACACAGGCCTTGATCGCCAAGCGTGATCGCTCCGAACAAGATCTTGTCGAGGCGATCAGCGTGGCGCGGGGTGCGTTCGTCTTCGACCTACGACGGCTCACAGCCGCCGAGCACTTTCCGATCATGCTGTCTTACATCAGCTGGACGCGGTTGGTATCGGCGAGCGCTTCGGTATTCGTTCTCGTGGACAATGGTTCGAAACGTGTGGTGGACCGTCTGAGAAACCGCTGGTTCCGGATCGTCACCGAGGAAGAGTTGCCCGATTTCCTGGCGGCACGGCTGGAGGCCATTGCGCTGGGGCCCTTCCGCGTCAGTGACATTCCCAGACATAGGCGAGATCCGCGCTGGGATTGGCTGCTCGGAGCCGAATGTGCGGAAATGGGGAAAGCAGACGGGTCTCTGGCCTATCTGCCGCATCTACATACTGACGTGAGCTGGATGCCTGGGCTGATGCCCCTGGCAGAATCCATTCAGAAAAACCCGCTTCTGCACGGAACCGTGCGCCGCATCTGCGTGACGGAAGAACCCATGCTCGCCAGCGCTCTGATGCGGGTCTGGGGAGCGTCCGGAATCGCCATCTCCGTCACGGATCGGCTGGCAATGCGCACGCTCGTGGCGGCTTTGCTCACGCTGGCGGACAGCGCCCCCGTTGAGATCCTGTGGCTCTGTGAAACCGACACACCGCTGGGGCGGCTGATCCACGAGATCGCGCTGAGCAAGCATCTGAGTTTCAGCAGCGCCGACTCGACCCAGGAGCCGTCTTTCGAGAATGCGGAAGCGTACGGACTCGCTCTTCTGGCGGATTTGTACGGCACGAATACTTCGGCGCGCCCAGGCATCACGATCTGCTGATGCGGTATATCAGTGTACGGTCCGAGCGATAACGTTCGAGCCGTACACTCACGAAAGCGCGACTTTAAAACAATTCTGATATAGGCCGATGCGGCCTCGTAGATTGACTACGACAGTGTCGACGCCATTTAAGGGCCGCCCTAAACGATCATAAATGCACCATTTGAAAAATTTCTAGAGACAATTGAAGCGATCTAGCGCCGAGCAGGGACAGCATGCTTTGGACAGTCTTTTGCGGAGGCGATCTCGGATGGCTCCGCTCCCGACAAACGGAACGATCACTGCCCGTCCACAAGGCTCACACGCCGCCCTAAGCTCGAAACACCGGGAGCGTTCCTGCACGCTTTGATCGCGGAGAGGGACGACAGAACCCTGGAGAAGATGCGTGCTCGCGTACGGGACGAGCGCGCTCTCACGAACCGTCTGCCGTTCACGATGAACGACAACGAATCCATGCGACGCGCAACAACATGCAAAATACGACAAGGCGTGCTCGAAGACCGTTCGACGATTTCTAGACCGTCTTTCAGTTTGTCAGCCGACATTGGTCAAATGAGGGTTGAGCTTCCTCATCGAAGACACATACGTAACGTTGCGACCCATAAACTGACAGGATCAATACAAATCCATCATGTATCGAGCGCGACGAAGAGCCGAAGTGCGTTTGCCAAAAATGCTTTTTGTCGGCTGGGCTTATCAGCGTGCAGGGGGATCATGGAGAGGAACAAGTGGATTGTGAGAGCGAGATTCTCCGGGTCACCGATCCGATGGCCGGCGAGGGACCGCTCCGATCCCACCTGACCGAGCCATCGGATCGGCCCCTCTTCCGGGAACGAGATCGTCATCGACCGCTCGCCCGTGGTGTCGAGCACAAACCGGTTGGCAAGGATAAAGTCGTATCCCTCGATCGAATGGTTGAGCTTGGCGAGATCGTAACGCAGATCTCCGTACATACTCGGTTCGTTGTTTGAAAACGACCCTCGTGGATCGATGACCTTTACGGACTGCTCGCGAAAATCATAAAAAATATTGGGAAAACAGAAATCACCGTGCATCAGGCCAATGACGTCCGGCGTGCTCTCCGAGATGAGCTTCGCTGAAATTTCAGCGATGCGGGTGAGGCTCGGGAGGGGATGTCCCGCATAGGTCCACTCGTCATCAAGGTCGATGCCGGAGGTCCTGGCATAGTCCAGAAGACGCTCGGGCGTCTTCTGCGTTACCAGTTTGTCGATTGCGGAATTAGCCTCCACTGGGGCAGGCACGTGTGCGCAGCGGTCGAGAAACTCGAACGCCGAGTGGAATATCTGCTGCCAAACCTGCTGACCGAGATGGCCGAAAACAAAAAGCTCGTGCAGTGTCGGACTGTGCTCGTAGGCCGTTCGGTAGGAAAAAACACCCTCATCGTTGGTTTCAGAGCCGAGATATAACGGCGCATAAAGCCGCATGATGGGCGGGAGGGCCTCGAACCAGCTCGCCTCGTTGCGGGCCTTCTTCTCGTTGCTGCTGGATTTCTCGACGATACGATGCTTGATTTTCAAGCTGTTGAACGCACGAGCCGTCGTGATCTTGGCGCGCGAACGATAATACGTCTGCAGATGGCCGCAATCCAACCACTCGCCCAGCTGACGCAGACGGAGCGGCGCCGCCGTACTGGAGTAGATATTGAGAGCTTCCAGGAAGTTGCCACGTGAAACGGCGAGGGCACGCCGGAAGTCATGCCCGCTTGCGAATGAAAAATAGCCGGTCAGCACGGGCCCGCTCGGCACACCGGTTGCACCGGTTTGGGAGAAGCGGCCTGTCCCGTCGACGACACCCCACGAATACGAGAGGGGGGAAGACTCGACCGAGACGAGATCGAGTTCGGTGGGAAGTTCGTTGAGGAAGACGGTGTCGCCGTGAAGGATCCTCACGGGTCCCGAGGCGCATACGACGGCAAGTGCGTAAGCGACGCTTTCCCCGAGGGTCAGGCCGTCGGGAACGAACAGGACCTCGGCGCCCCGGCCTCGCAATTGTCCCAGGTCCCAAACCGTCGGCTCGAAGGACTGGGGGAGCGTGACGACGATGCGCCCCGGTAAGGCGGCGGCCTTCTCGATCTGCAGGGCGATGAGCCGATCATGCCCGATCGGGAGGAAGCTGGGTGGCAGGAGGCCATATTCTGCCGCGATCTCCGCATTCACATAGGCTGCGGAGGTGATGAGGGTGATGGGGCGCATCAAGATTCGCCTAATTCTGAGATTTGATGCCGACCAGGGCCTGGATGCCGGCGAGATCTAGGGAGGTGAACTCTTCCGGCCTGATCGCCTTGTCATCGACGTAGAAGCCCTCGGTGCCGCACCACGGCTTGCCGACCAGGACCTCGTCATAGGGAATCGCATGCTTGTCGAGCCATCCCAGTATTACGGGCAGCGTCTTGACATTAATCACGCCAATATTACCCTGGAACGTATTCATATTTCGTGCTGTGCTAATAACAATCTTAAACCCCAGATCCTTCATTTCACGCAGCTTCTCGACCACGTCGAGTCGTGGCTTGCGTTGGTCGTATGGCGCACCCGGCTCGTCGATGGTCAGCGTCCCATCCAAGTCCATCACAATCGTTTTCATGATTTATGCGCCTAATTTCGAAGACGTGATTCGGAACGCGTTCCCGAAAGGATCCTCAACTTCGGAAGGCGTTGCGTCTCTTCGAGGAATTTGGATCGTTGCCCGACCGATGCCGGCAAATGGGGCTCGGCAACACGGCGCCTGCCGAGACGGGCGGGTCGATCCAGCCGCCTTGTCCATGCTTCGGGCACGGCTCTCGGTCGTTGTTTTGACGCGCTCTCTTGCGCCGAACCGGCATCCATTTTCGCGGCGAAGGCTCTCGCGTCGCTCCGGGCCACGCCGGCCGTTCTGGCCCGGCTTGGCCTCCGGGCATCGGCACGGCCGTGATCCCGATCGAGGCGATGGCGTGAGGGATGCCGGTTTTCGTGGAAGCTCCCTAGCCTGCGGGACTGGAGCGATGACGAGATCATCCCCACCGTTCTCCCCCGACGTTGTTAGGTCTGCACACGAAACAGCGCTCAACCGGCAACCGAACCCGACTCGTAAGGTGGATCCAGACGACCGTCGCGACAGGGGCTGTGTGAGCGGGTTGCGGGAACCGGTCAAGCTTTTTGGCAGACGTTTCCGGTCCAGCATCCCGGATTTCGGCCGCGACCGATGACCTGGCAGGTATTCCAAACCGGGCTCTGTGGGGGGCTACTTCATGGCAGAAACCATAGGCAGCCAGGGCTCATGTCAAGGAAGATGATCGACACGGGCCGTCGGCGGCCCAGCGATGCGCGTGGACGCATACAACCTTTAGTATACTATTCGGGGCGGCCATGGCTCCGCCCCTCTTGAACAGGGAGAGAGGATTTTCTGTTTCAGGCTTGCGATGCGCAATCTTCAGTTGAGCTCCCATAACACCTACTCTCCCGTGAGCAGTCGGGCCTTCTCACATTCCTTACGCTTCATCCGACGCGACCGGTCCGTCTGCAAGCCATCGGACTGCCTACGCCGGCAGTTATCGCTCCGCTCGGGGATCACCGCCTTCTCACGCTCGTGCGAGACTCTTGCCCTGTGCCGTCCGCGCTCGAGCCGCCGCAGTTCCACATCACCCGCTGTGCGCCCGTGTTCGGACTTCGCCGTCGCTCGGCGCCGCCGGGCCGGTCAGCCCAGCGGTTTCTCCCGCCATGTGCCGCGTGTGCCGGTGCCGCGTCCGATGGGACGTGCTAGGCTGCCGGCAGAGATGCACGCCTCGGGAGGCACCATGAGGACGGTTCTGCTGGTCGGCGCGCTGCTGCTCGTACCCGGCGCCGCGTCGGCGGCCTGCCAATGCGTCTGCGCGGCCGGGAAGTCACGGGCCGCCTGCTCGTTGCCGACGGATGTCGAGCCGATCTGCATGCAGATCTGTCCCGAGAAGATCGGATCGGACAGCGTGGCCGCCAGCCCGATCAGCAGCGGCCTTGGCGGAGGGCTGGGCGGCAGCCTCGCGTCGGGCGCGGCGGCGGCGCAGGCCTCCGGCCTCGCGAGGGCGATGTCCCAGGGCCTGCCCGGCGGATTGTCCGGCGCGGGCGACCCGCGCCTTCTCGAGCGCTGAGACGCGCGCCCGCAGGGACCGCCTCAGGCGGCGGTCTTGAACTGCGCGCCGATCGTCTCGTCCGTCCGCCAGGCGACGGCGCAGACGCGCACCTCGCCGAGGCAGGGCGAGACCAGGACGAAGGTGTCGGGCACGGGCCCGGTATCCGGCAGGGTCAGACGCACGCCACCCTCGGAGATGTCGTAGAGCATACAGGGTATCGACGTATGCTCGTCGATCGCGATCAGACCGTTCTCCGTCACACGATGACGGGGGGCCGCGCGCCGCTCATCCATACCGGGTGTCTCGCCTTCTCGTTCGCCGTCCAGTGTGAGCATGGGCGTCTTAAGGCTTCGACGGTCGGGTCGTTCGAATTGTAGCGATCGGACACCCTTTCCGATTGAGCGGCCTGGAACGCTTCGCGCCTTCCTTGCAAAGTGCCGCCGCGTCCGTCCGGCGGGAAGCGCAGCGTCCCGACGTCGCGCGATCGGCCCGGCGACCGGATCGGGATTTCGGCGAGGGCTCGATGAGGCGACGTCCACCATTCCCGGATGGCGCCGGCCTCACTCGAAGGCGACCCCGAGCGCCCGCGCGCCCCGCCAGGCCACCCGCGCCGGCAGGCTCTCGCCGGTCGACTCGATCTGCAGGCGGAAGCGGTCCGGGATGCCGAACTGGTTGCCGACGAGCAGCATCGCGCCGCCTTCCGAACGGTCGTTGACGCGGCAGGGGATTCCCAGGCAGGTGGGCGCGACGATCAGGGCGTGATTGTCCGCCCAGATGCGCGGCTCCTTTCTCCGATCACTCATGGTGGATCTACAGATCGCCTCCGAACAGGCTTCGATTTTTGATTCTCAAATGTTGATCAAAGCTTAAAGCATTCGGATACAGGCAGAATTTGACAATTCGCTCGTCGCAGAACAATCACGGAGGCGTGAAAGAGCTTTTCACGGGCCGTCCGTCGCGCGGAAGCATTGAAAGAGGTTAAAGAGCGCGACTGTGAAGCATCCGATGGCTTCTTCCCGCGCCAACTCGCGCAGAAATAAATCGCTTCCGAGAACTCAACTTCGAGTTGCGCCAGTGGCGCAGGGCGAGCCCAGCAAGACGGCCTTCTCGTCACGGCTCGGCCTCAAGGATGTGCGGCGGAGATGGTTCAGGGATTGCCGCATTGGGAGAGAAGGCTTTCGAAAAATGCATGCAACCGATCGGCGTCGACGGACTTGTCCCCGCTCATTCCTGAAACGCGCCGGAACGAGCCGGCGAACGACGATGCTGCACGCGCATTCCCTTCTCCCGCCCATGGCCGGTCCCCGCTCCAATCCCGTCCTGTTCGGGATCGCGGACGGTCTGGCCAAGCTCTTCCCGGTCGACGCCCTCGACCGGCCGCACCGACACGGAGCGCCGCGGGACGGGGCGGGCGAACGCGCGGCCCCGGATGCGGGGCCTTCCGGAAGGGTGGCGAAGGGCGCCACGGGCTGACCGCCTTCGCGCCCCGTTCTGGCCACGTTCCTGACGGCAGGTTCCCGCCGTCGAAACGAGCGGGGGATCCTCCACGATGTCGTTCCTGCACGACCTGCCGGTCGCGGACCTGATCGCGCATTACGGCTATTTCGCCATCTTCGGGATCATCGCCCTGGAGAGCGCTGGCGTGCCGCTGCCGGGGGAGACGATCCTGCTCACCTCCGCCGTCTATGCCGGCAGCACGGGCAATCTGAACATTGTGCTCGTGGTGAGCGCGGCCGCTGCCGCGGCCATCCTCGGCGACAATCTCGGCTACTGGGTCGGGCGGCGCTGGGGAATGCCGCTGCTCCTGCGCCACGGCCACCTCATCGCCCTCGACCATGGCCGTCTGAAGCTCGGGCAGTACCTGTTCCGGGAGCATGGCGGGAAGATCGTGTTTTTCGGCCGCTTCACCGCGATGCTGCGCGCCTATGCGGCGGTGCTCGCCGGGGTGAACAAGCTCGATGCCCGCCGCTTCATGCTGTTCAACGGCCTCGGCGGCGTGGCCTGGGCCTCCATCATGGGCTTCGGCGCCTATTTCTGCGGGCGCTCCATCGAGCACATCGTCGGCCCGGTCGGTCTCGCCCTGCTCGCCTTCGTGGTCTTCGGCGGCCTCGCCCTCTGGCTGTTCATGCGCCGCCACGAGGAGCGCCTGCTCCTCAAGGCCGAGGCGGCCATCCCCGGCCCGCTGAGCTGAGCTCGGCTGAAAGATCTCGATCGGAACCGGAAAAGGCCGCCTCTCGGGGCGGCCTTTTCGTTTGCGCCCCGGCGTTCAGGGCTTGGACGGGCTGTCGCCGGAGGCCGGGGGCTTGCCGGGCTCGGCGCTCGCCTGCTTCTCGGGGTGCTTGACCTGGCTGTAGGCGATGTTGGCGAAGGAGCCGATCGTCGCCGACCAGCCGAGCGGGGCGGTGTCGCCCGCATCGCGATTGGCCGTGCAGAAGGCGCTCGTCAGGCCGTTGACCAGGGCGTCGTCGGCCGCGCCGGTGCCGGCGGATTTCAGCTTCGGCACGAGGGCGGACAGGGTCGGCACGAAGTCGTTCGGCTTCAGATCCTTGAGGGCGTCGGGCAGTCCGGCCTCGCCGAGCGCCGCCTTGAGCTTCTCGTTCTCCACCGTCGAGCAGGCGGCGTTGCCCGCCATCATGGTCTGCGTGCGCCCGCGCAGATCCGCGACGATGCCGGTCTCCGAGACCGGGGGCGCCTTGTTGCCCCAGGAATTGCGGATGTAGTCGGTCACGTCCTTGATCTGCTGGTCGCTCATCTCCTGGCCGATCGCCGGCATCGGCGCGTAGCCGCTCTGCGCCGACAGGCCGCCGAGGACGACCCGCAGCACCGTCTCCGGTCCGGCCGACTGCACCGAGGTGTTGCCGGCCAGCGCGGGGATCGCACCCTCGACGCCCTTGCCGTCCGGGCGGTGGCAGGAGGAGCAATAGGTCAGATAGGTCTCCGCGCCCGGGGCGCCGGGGCCGTTGAAGGCCTGCAGGTCCTTCTCCTTGTAGGTCTGCTTGGCGGGCACCGTGCGCAGATAGGCGACCATCGCCTTCAGGTCGGCATCGCTCAGCTTCGACAGGGATTCCTCGATGGTCTGGCGCATCGGTCCGGCGGCGACGCCGGGGCGGTTGCCCGGCGCGGTACCGGTCTTGAGGTAGGCCACCACCTCCGCGTCGCTCCAGGCGCCGATGCCCTGGTGCCCGTCCGGCGTGATGTTGGGGGCGTACCAGCCGTCGATCACGCCGCCGCCGAGCCGGCCGGCGATGCTCGTGTTGCCGACGAGCTTGCGCTCGTTGTGGCACATGCCGCAATGGCCGAGACCCTCCACGAGATAGCCGCCGCGGTTCACCTCGGCGCTGGCGTTCGGGTCGGGCTTGAAGCGCTCCGCGGAGAAGAAGGCGGTGCGCCAGGTGATCAGGGCCGTGCGCACGTTGAACGGGAACGGGATGTCGCTCGCCTCCCGCTTCTCCTTCACCGGGGGCAGCGACTTCAGGTAGGCGAAGATCGCCCGCGTGTCCTCGTCCGAGACCTTCGTGTACCAGCCGAAGGGGAAGGCGGGGTAGAGATACTCGCCCTCGTCGCCGATGCCGTGGCGGAAGGCCTTCTCGAAGGTCTCGTAGGTCCACTTGCCGAGGCCGGTCTCGTCGTCCGGCGTGAGGTTCGGCGTCTTGATCAGGCCGATCGGGGTGTTGAGCCCGTAATTGCCGGCAAAGGGTTGGCCGCCGGGCTTGGTGTGGCAGGCGGTGCAGTCGCCCACCGTCGCGAGGTACTTGCCGCGTTCGATCAGATCCTTGTCCGCGTCCTGCGCCGAGGCGGATTGCGCGACGGCAAGAAGACTCGCCAATCCCGACGCGAGGCCGAGGGCTTTTCTGCGGTCCATGGGCCTTCTCCGGGTTCGGATCGGATCGAGAAGAACAGTAATTCTAAATTGAGCGCCCGGGCGGGAACGCGGTGTTTTCAACCGATGTTCCAGGTGAGCAGTATTGCTGCCTGCGGCGAACCGTCTCCCGCGCGAAGCGCAGGGCCAGGTCGGCGAGATGGGCCAGCAGCGAGAGGGCGAGCCAGGGCGCGATGCTCGTCCAGGCCGATCCGAGCAGGGCGGCGCGCAGGGCGAGCATCAGCCCTACCCCGGCGAGCAGGCTCGGCAGCAGGGCGGGCAGGGAGGGCCCCCGGCCGAGGACCCGGCGCAGCCAGACGAGGCCGAGCGTCTCGGCGACCACGAGAACGAGAATCAGGTCGACGATGCGGCCGGAGGCGAACAGGCCCTCCATGGCTCAGGCTCCCCGGAGGGACGGGTTGAGCCGGACGATCCGGAGGTTCAGGCAGGCGGCGATGCCGACCCAGAGGAGATAGGGCAGGTTCATCGCTCCTGCCGCAGGCGCGGCGCGGCCGGTCACGAGCACCAGCACGGCGATGGAGAGCCAGAGGAAAGCGACCTCGGTCAGCGCCCAGTCCGGCCGGCGCAGGCGGAAGAACAGCACGCTCCAGGCGATATTGAGCACACCGTTGATGGCATAGGCCCAGACCAGCACGACCCGGGCGGCGAAGCTGTCATCGGCGTTCCAGGCGATCACCGCGGCGCCGGCGGTCAGCGCGAGGATCACGGTCCAGATCGGCCCGAAGGCCCAGTCCGGCGGCTTCCAGTCGGGCACGCGCAGGCTCCGGTACCAGGCGTCGGTCACCGTCGCGAGGCCGCCCGCGACGGCCACGACGAGAGCGGCGAGGGCCGCCACCACCGGCGGGCCGAGGCCGCCCTGCGTGAGCCCCGTCACGTCGAGGCCCATCGGAACAGGTGGGCGAGGTCCTTGAAGAAGATACGCGCATGGGCGGCGGGCTTCGCGCGCACCAGCTCCTTGTTCATGTAGGCGTCCCAGGTGAGCTGCTGCACGTCGCGGTCGCGGCAGATCGCGACGAAGCGCTCCCGCAGGGCGTCGTTGCGGTACCAGACCCACTGCATCATCCCGAGGATCCAGAACACGCGCCCGTGCAGCTTCATGAAGCGGCGCCGGGCCTCGCCGAGGGCGCGGGCATCGCCCGTGCGCAGGAAGGCGCCGGCGGCCTCGGCCGAGAGCCGGCCGCCGAGCATGGCGTAGTAGATGCCCTCGCCGGAGGCGGGCGCGACCACCCCCGCGGCGTCGCCGGCCAGCAGCACGTCGCGGCCATTGTCCCAGCGCTTCAGCGGCTTCAGGGGGATCGGCGCGCCTTCCCGGCGCAGGGTCTGCGCCGCTTCGAGGCCGCTCGACCGGCGGAGCGAACGGATCGAGGAGCGCAGCGAGAAGCCCTTGCGGGCGCTGCCCGTGCCGACGCTGATCGTGTCCCCATGCGGAAAGATCCAGGCGTAGAAATCCGGCGAGAGCGCGCCCTGGTAATAGACGTCGCAGCGCGTGCCCTCGACATCGGCGCCCGTCTCCGGCCGGCGGACGATCTCGTGATAGGCGAAGACCTGCCGCATGGCGGCGTGGCCCGGAATCTCCGCGCGGCCGACGGGCGAGGTCGCGCCGTCCGCGCCGATGACGAGCCGGGTCCGGACCAGGCTCTCGCGCTCCGTCTCCCCCCGGCCGCAGCGGAAGCGCACGAGGGTCTCGCCGCCCTCGCGGGAGACCTCCTCGAACACCGCCTCCCGCAGATCCGCCCCCGCCTGCCGCGCCCGCGCGCGCAGCCAGGGGTCGAAGGTCTCCCGGTCGACCATGCCGACGAAGCCGTCGCCGATCGGCATGTCCACCCGCTTGTCCTTCGGCGAGACCATGCGGGCCGAGCGGATGCGGGCGACGAGGAGCGAGTCGGGGATAGCGAAGTCGCGGATCAGCCGCGGCGGGATCGCGCCGCCGCAGGGTTTGATCCGGCCCGGCTTGTCGAGGAGCAGGACGGAGAAGCCGGCTCCGGCGAGGTCGGTCGCCGCCGTCGCGCCCGCCGGCCCGCCGCCGACCACCACCACGTCGAAGCGTTCAAGGCGATCGGAAGAGGGCGGGTGGGCCATGGCGCTACCTCGCTTCGAAACCGGGATCGAGCTGGAAAGCGGCCGTGCGGGCGAGCGGATTGGCCCGCAGCCGCGGCGGCGCATGTTCGACGCGCAGGGCGATCAGGGTCGCGACCAGGAACAGGCCGCCCTCGGCCGCGAACACCGTCGCATAGGCCTGGACCGGTGCCTCGACGACGAGGCGCATCAGGTCGACGCAGAGCGTGCCGAGGAAGCCGCCCGCCCCGAAAGCGACGCCCTGCGCCGCTCCCCAGACGCCCATGCGGGTGCCGCGCTCCCGCTCGCCCCCGCGCCTGGCCAGCCCCATCATCGAGCCGATGGCCGCGACGGCATAGACGCCGTTGGCGAGGCCGAGGGCGAAGACGCAAGACCGCAGGGGGAAATCCGGCCCCACCGGACCGCCCGCGGCAATGGCGAAGAGGGCGAGCGCCGAGCCGGCGCAGCCGAGCGCCGTCCAGAGCTTCAAGGAGCCGAGCACCGGGCCGCCGATGAAGACGGTGATGCCCGCGACCAGCAGCATGCCGGCGAGCACCCCGCCATGCTGGAGGCCGGCGAGCTTGGTGGTCGCCCCCGGCGTCATCGCGAAGACGAGGCCGGCATAGGGTTCGAGGATCAGCTCCTGCGCCGAATAGGCGAGCATCGACACGAAGATGAAGAGCGTGAAGCGCCGGGCGGCGGGCTCGGCGAGCACCTGCCGCAGCACCGTGAAGAAGGGGCGCTTCGGCTCGGCCTTCGCGGCGGCGGCCGCCTGGTTCCGGGGCTCGATGCCCGTCACCGCGAGCGCGGCCAGCCCGAAGGCCAGCGCCGAGACGGTCCCGGAGACCGCGACGAGGCGGGTCAGCGAGAACGGATCGAGGAAGTGACCGGCGAGCGGCGCCGTCACGGCGAAGCCCGCGATCATCATCACCCAGACGATGGTCGCCGCCGCCCCCCGCCGCTCGGCCGCGACGCCGCCCGCGAGCAGGACGAGGAGCGAGGTGCCGGCCGCGCCGACCCCCATGCCGACGGTGAGGAAGGAGAGGGCGGCGAGCGCGAGCCCGGCGACCGTGTTGGTGGCGGCGAGCGCCGTCGCGACCGCCGCGCCGAAACCGCCGAGGCAGAGCGCGGCCATGCCGCCGAGGATCCAGGGCGTGCGCCGGCCGCCGATATCGGAGCCGTAGCCCCAGCGCGGGCGCAGCACCTGCACCGCGTAATGCAGGGCGATCAGCGCTCCCGGCACGATCGCCGGCAGGGCGAGTTCCACCACCATGACGCGGTTGATGGTGGAGGTCATCAGCACGACCACGGCGCCGAGCGCCGTCTGAACCAGGCCGAGCCGGACGATCTGCCACCAGGAGAAGGACGGCATTCTAGAGCGCTCCCTGCACGAGCGGCCGCAGGGCGAACGCCGCAGCCAGCATGCCGAGAACGTAGAGCGTCGTGCCGGTTCCGTTATACCAGGCGGCCCGCGCGCGGGGATCTTTCAGGAAGCGCGCCATCAGGGCGAGCTGGCCGCCGAGCAGCAGGGCGACGAGGCCCGCATGCCAGGGCCGCTCCCAGGCGGCGAGGCAGGCGATCACCGCGATCTGCGGCAGGGCCATGACGAGGCAGGCGAAGCGCGCCGCCCGGGCCGCGCCGAGCTGGACGGGCAGCGAGCGCAGGCCCATGGCCCGGTCGCCCTCGAGCGACTTGAAGTCGTTGAGCGTCATGATGCCGTGGGCGCCGATCGAGTAGAGCAGGGCGACGACAAGCACCCGCGGATCGGGCAGCGAGGCCGCCATCACCGCCGCGCCGGTGAACCAGGGCAGGCCCTCGTAGCAGATCGCCACCGCCGAATTGCCCCACCAGCCGTTGCGCTTCAGCCGGAAGGGGGGCGCCGAATAGATCCAGGCCAGCGCCAGGCCGAAGATCGCCGCCCCGAGGATCCAGGGGCCGAGGGCGGCGGCGACGAGGAGCGAGAGCAGGGTCCAGCCGGCGGCGAGATAGAGGCCCCAGCGCCCGGGAATGCGGCCGGAGGGGATCGGCCGCTGCGGCTCGTTGATGGCGTCGACCTCCCGGTCGAACCAGTCATTGGCCGCCTGGCTCGTGGCGCAGACGAGGGGGCCCGCCAGCAACACGCCCGCCAGGATCACCGGCCATTGCCCGCTCGCGGGATGGCCCGACGAGACCACGCCGCAGGCGAAGGCCCACATCGGCGCAAACCACGTGATCGGCTTCAGAAGCTCGACCACGGCGCTCGGAGCGGGCGTTTGCATGCCCCGAAGCTATTTTTGACACCCCAGTGTGTCAAGTTTGATTTACAGACTTCGGTGTCAAAACCGACGGTCAGGCCTCGATCTCGCTGCCGTCGAGATCGCCGATGCCGTAGCGGCGCATCTTGGCGTAGAGGCCCTGGCGGCTGAGCCCCAGCATCTCGGCCGCGGAGGCGCGGTTGTCGCGGGTGATGCGAAGGGCCGCCTCGATGCACAACTTCTCGATGAGATCCGTGGTCTCGCGGACCAGGGTCTTCATCGAGACGCGGCCGACGAGCTCGGTCATCTGCTCGACGGAATGCGGCACCTCGCGGGCACCGGCATGGACGGCGGGCACGGTCCGGCGCGGGATCGGCCGGATCGCGAAGCCGAGGCAGGCCCGCTCGCCCCCCGGCACGGAGACCGCGGCGATCTCCACATCCTCCACCGAGCCGAAGGTGCCCCGGGTCACCGTGGAGAAGCGGCGCACGGAGCCGTGCTCGCGCAGGGTCTCGAACAGGGCCTGGCTCTCCATGCCCTCGCGGCCGAGCCAGCGCTCCAGGGGCTGCCCACGCACCTGCTCCTCGGTGGCGAGCTGCACCAGCTCCACGAAGGCGGGGTTGGCCGAGAGGATCCGCCGCGCCGGATCGGTGACGACGAAGCCCTCGGGCATGCGGCGGATCACCTCGAAGGCCTGGCCCCCGATGTTCTCCGTCTCCGCCGCCCCCTGCGGTGCGGAGAGCCGCACCAGCACGCTCGTCGCCTTCTCCCCGCGGAACAGGGAGGCGGAGATACGGGTCTCGCCCCGGCCCTGGCCGAGGCGGGCCAGGAGATCGCTATCCTGCCCCGTCACCCGCAGGCCGGTGAACAGGGCCTGCACCTCGCGGGTGCTGCCGGCCTCGAACAGCTCGACCACGTCCTGCCCGACCACGCGCTTGGCCGCCTTGCCGAGAAGGCGCAGGGCGGCGGGGTTGGCCTCGGTCACGCGCCGCGTGCCCGCATCGACCACCAGCACCGGCTCGCCGGAAAGCTGGAAGAGCAGCTTGTAGCGGGTCTCGGCCGCGCGCAGGCGGTCGTAGTCGCGCTCCAGCGCCTGCTGCGCGTCGGCCAAGCGCCGCTGCAGGGCGGCGACCCCGCGCAGCTCCCGGCCGATCACCACGATGGGGCCGTCCTTCTTCGGCCGCATCGTCGCGTAGCGCACGGGCAGGTCGATGCCGGTGGGGGAGGGATGGTTGACCTGGCGCCACCGGGTCACCGCCCCGGACCCGGCATCCCGCAGCAGGGCGTCGATCTTCGGCCGGCTCTCCACCGTCACCGTGTCGACGAAGCGCTGGCCGAGCCAGGATTCGATTCGCTCGTCGCCGAGCTCGGAGGAGCCGATCACCGTCTCCCGAATCACCCCCTCCGCATCGACGACGAGGGACAGGTCCGTCGTGGCCGCGATCAGGAGGCCAGCCGCCTCTCCATCGAGGACGCCGGAAGCGAGCTGCAATGCCACGGAGGGCTGATGCGGGGCGGATCGGGCCAAGGGGGTCACGTTCACCACGTCGTGAAGTGTCGAACGGGACCTTTCAGCAGGCCCGCGTCCGCATTTCAAGCAAGCTCTCTGCAACTTTCGGGGCAAGTCGACCGTCGGCGGCCGTCGCATCGGCGCCGACGCGTGCGACCTGCTCCGGTTGACGGAGGAACAATGAGCCGCCGACAAGGATCCGAACGCCGGGATTGCGCGAAACCTTGCGCAGCACGGCGATCGTCTCCGCCATGGTCGGGAGGAAGACCTCGCAGGACAGGGTGAGCCCGATCACGTCGAACCACTCGTCCCGCGCGATCTCGACCGCCTGGGGCGACTCCGCCCGGCTCACGGCCCAGCCCGCATCCCGGAAGAAGCTGGCGACCAGGGCAAGGCCGAAGAGATGCGTTTCCTGGGGACAGCCGGCGAGGAGTACCCGCCGGCCATGCTCGGGCAGGCCGTCGCGCTCCATCAGGCTGCAGAGATCGCGGGCGACGGTCTGGAGCCGGTTGAGCCCCAGAGTCACCTGCACGAAATCGCACTCGTCCTCCTCCCACAGCGTCCCGAGATGCCGGGCGGCCGGAGTGAGGAGGTCGAGGAGAAGGCCCTCGACCGAGACGCCCTCGTCGAGCAGCCCGAGCACATGGGGCGCCACGTCCTGGCCCGAGGGCGCGAGGAGCAGGGTGCAGAACCGGGCGATCTGATCCGGGCTCGGCCGCTGCCGGCCGCGCAGCCGCTCGATCGGGGCGGACTCGCGATGGGCGAGCATCAGCCGCGGCAGGATCTCCGATTCGACGAGACGGGCGAGGTCGTCGGGGAAGGGCCCCGGCACCTCCGCGAAAGCGCGGAGCGGATCGAGCGCCAGCAGGATCTCGGGCGTGCAAGGCAGGGCGCAAGGGGATTCGGGCCGGCCGAACTCCTGAAGCGCCGCAGCGAGCTCCATTCGTTCGCCGGAATGCCTCCAGTCTCCCATTGGCGCCTCCCAGGGTTGTTTTTGGACGACCCGTACGCGCAGCCCCGTTTCTTATAGTTTGTTATATCCGGTTGGGCCCACGATACGCTCATCTGACGGCTTGGCAATCGTCGAAATTGTATAATACCCGACACCACTGTCACACTGGTTTTACGTCAAGCGCCATTGACACTCGATGAGGCGCGGTTAGGCTCTTTCGGGAGCAAGGTTCCGCGACAGACGGAGCCGGAAGCGACCGAGGCGAGCGCATGGGCGTCCACACGACCCTGCCGGCAAGACCGCTCTACACGAGCGAGGAACGCCGCCGCCGCGACGCGTCCCGCTGGACCCTGGTCCAGGGGATCCTGGCGCCGCTGCAATTCCTTGTCTTCCTGATCAGCCTCGCCCTGATCCTGCGCACGCTGTTCACCGGGGAGGGCCTAGCGGCGGCCAATGCCTCCGTCGTCGCCAAGACCCTCGTGCTCTACGCGATCATGGTGACGGGCTCGATCTGGGAGAAGGACGTCTTCGGGCGCTACCTGTTCGCCCCGGCCTTCTTCTGGGAGGACGCGGTGAGCATGCTGGTGCTGGCCCTGCACAGCGCCTATCTCGCCGCGTTGCTGACCGGCGCTTTGCCGGGGATACAGCTGCTCCTCCTCGCGCTCTCGGCCTACGCGGCCTATGTCGTCAATGCCGCGCAGTTCCTGCTGAAGCTGCGCGCCGCCCGGCTGGAAGCGCCCGCTCTCGTGGGGGAGGGCGCGCGATGAACGCCCACGCACCTGTCCAGAACGGTGGCTGCGACGTCGCGATCCACCAGGAGCGCGGACAGCGCGCGGTGTTTTGCGGACTGACCGGCATCGTCTGGCTCCACCGCAAGATCCAGGACGCCTTCTTCCTCGTCGTCGGCTCGCGCACCTGTGCGCATCTGATCCAGTCGGCCGCCGGCGTGATGATCTTCGCCGAGCCGCGCTTCGCCACCGCCATCATCGACGAGCGGGACCTCGCCGGCCTCGCCGACATGAACGAGGAGCTCGACCGGGTCGTCACCCGCCTGATCGAGCGGCGCCCCGATATCCGCCTGCTGTTCCTCGTCGGCTCCTGCCCCTCCGAGGTGATCAAGCTCGACCTTTCGCGGGCGGCGCTCCGCCTGTCGCAGCGCCTCGCCCCGGCGGTGCGCGTGCTGAACTATTCGGGCTCGGGCATCGAGACGACCTTCACGCAAGGAGAGGATGCCTGCCTCGCCGCCCTCGTGCCGGAGATGGGGGAGAGCGACGCCGCCGATCTCCTGATCGTCGGCGCGCTGGCCGACGTCGTCGAGGATCAGTTCAGCCGGATCTTCGCCGAACTCGGCCTCGCCGCCCGGTTCCTGCCGGCGCGCCGGGCCGGGGCGATGCCCCCGGTCGGGCGCGGCACCCGCTTCCTCCTGGCCCAGCCCTTCCTCACCGAGACCGCCCGGGCCCTGGAGGAGCGCGGCGCCCGCCGCATCCCGGCACCGTTCCCCCTCGGCGCGGAGGGCACCACCGGCTGGCTGCAAGCGGCGGCCGAGGCCTTCGGCGTCGATCCGGCCCGCTTCGAGGCGGCCACGGCGCCGGGCCGGGCGCGGGCTCGCAAGGCGCTCGCGGCTCATCGGGAGCGGCTCGAAGGCCGCCGCGTCTTCTTCTTCCCCGATTCCCAGCTGGAAATCCCGCTCGCCCGCTTCCTCGCCCGGGAGCTGGGGGCCGAGCCGATCGAGATCGGCACGCCCTACCTGCATCGCGGCCACCTCGCCGCCGAGCTCGCGCTGCTGCCCCGGGGCGCCACGGTGGTGGAGGGCCAGAGCCTCGACGACCAGCTCGACCGCTGCCGGCAGGCGCGGCCGGACCTGACCGTCTGCGGCCTCGGCCTCGCCAATCCGCTGGAGGCGGAGGGGCTGGCGACCAAGTGGTCGATCGAGCTGCTGTTCACGCCGATCCAGGGCTACGAGCAGGCGGGCGACCTCGCCGCCCTGTTCGCCCGGCCCCTGGACCGGCGCGCCAGGCTGGAGGTGTAGCGATGCAGCTCACCGTCTGGACCTATGAGGGGCCGCCCCATATCGGCGCGATGCGGATCGCCACCGCGATGCGGGGCCTGCATTACGTGCTGCACGCCCCCCAGGGCGACACCTATGCCGACCTGCTCTTCACGATGATCGAGCGGCGGGAGGCCCGCCCGCCCGTCACCTACACCACCTTCCAGGCCCAGGATCTCGGCCGCGACACCGCCGCCCTGTTCAAGGACGCGGTCGCGGAGGCCTACGCCCGCTTCGCCCCCCAGGCGATGATCGTGGGCGCCTCCTGCACGGCGGAGCTGATCCAGGATGATCCCGGCGGCCTCGCCAAGGCCCTCGCCCTGCCGATCCCGGTGATCCCGCTGGAACTGCCCGCCTACCAGAAGAAGGAGAACTGGGGCGCCTCGGAGACCTTCTACCGCCTGGTGCGCGCTTTGGCCGGTCCGGCGGTGGAACGCGCCCCGCGGGAGGGGCGGCGCGCCTCCTGCAACCTCCTCGGCCCCACGGCTCTGGGCTTCCGCCACCGCGACGACCTGATCGAGATCCGCAAGATCCTCGACGCCCTCGGCATCGACGTGAACGTGGTCGCCCCCCTCGGCGCCACGCCCGCCGATCTCGGGCGCCTCGGCGCGGCCGATTTCAACGTCGTGCTCTATCCCGAGATCGCGCGCAGCGCCGCGCAATACCTCGAAAAGACCTTCCGCCAGCCCTTCACCGAGATCGTGCCGATCGGGGTCGGCGCCACGACCCGCTTCGTCGAGGCGGTGGCGGCGCTCGCCGGGGTAGATCCCGCGCCGGTGCTCGCCGGCGCGCCCTCGCGGCTGCCCTGGTACGCGCGCTCGGTCGATTCCAACTATCTCACCGGCAAGCGCGTCTTCGTGTTCGGGGATGCGAGTCACGCGCTCGCCATCGCCCGGGTCGCGACGAAGGAGCTCGGCTTCGCCTTGGTCGGGCTCGGCACCTATACCCGGGAATTCGCCCGCGAGGTCCGGGCCGAGGCCGCCGCCCACGGCCTCGAGGCCACGATCACCGACGATTATCTCGACGTCGAGGCGGCGATCCAGGCGGCCCAACCCGAGCTGGTGCTCGGCACGCAGATGGAGCGCCACGTCGCCAAGCGCATGGGGCTGCCCTGCGCGGTGATCTCGGCGCCGGTCCATGTGCAGGATTTCCCGGCCCGCCACGCCCCGCAGATGGGCTTCGAGGGCGCCAACGTCCTGTTCGACACCCTGGTCCATCCCCTGATGATGGGGCTGGAGGAACACCTCCTCGGCATGTTCCGGGAGGACCACGAATTCCATGATGGCGTCGGGCCGTCGCATCTCGGCGCGGCGCCGAGAGCGGCCGGAGACGCCGTGGGACAGGCGCCGGCCGGCTCCTCGCACAAGCCGGCGCCTGCACCGGACACGGCCGCCTCCCAGGCCGCGCCCATCGTCCTCGATGGGACCGCGCCCTGGGCGCCCGAGGCCGAGAAGGAACTCAAGAAAATCCCGTTCTTCGTGCGCGGAAAAGCCCGCGCCAACACCGAGCGCTTCGCCCGCGAGCGCAACCTCGCGCGCATCACTCTCGAGACCCTTTACGATGCCAAGGCGCATTACGGCCGATAGGCCAGAGATCCGCGTCGTCATCGTCACGCTCGACAATCATCTGGCGAGCGCGGTGGAGCGGGCGCGCCTGCGCCTCGGCGCCGAGATGCCCGGGCTCGCCTTGAGCTTCCACGCCGCCGCGGAGTGGGAGACCGATCCGGACACGCTCCGGGCCTGCGAGGCGGATATCGCGCGGGCCGACATCGTGCTCTGCGCCATGCTGTTCCTCGACGAGCACGTGCGGGCGATCCTGCCCGCGCTCCAGGCCCGGCGGGAGGCCTGCGACGCGATGGTCGGCTGCCTGGCGGCGGGCGAGATCGTGAAGATCACGAAGCTCAACCGCTTCGACATGAGCGGCGCCAAGCGCAGCGCCCTCGACTTCCTGAAGAAGCTGCGCGGCAAGCCCGGCGCGGAGGGCAACGCGGCCCGCCAGATGGCCCTGGTGCGCAAGCTCCCGAAGATCCTGCGCTTCATCCCCGGCTCGGCCCAGGACGTGCGGGCCTATTTCCTCACCCTGCAATACTGGCTCGCCGGCTCCGACGAGAACGTGGCCGCGCTGGTCCGCTTCCTGGTGCAGCGCTACGCCGCCGGCCCGCGCAGCCCCTGGCGCGACCTCGCCCCGGCCGCCGCCCCGCTCGATTATCCGGAGACCGGCCTCTACCACCCGCGCCTGCCTGGCCGCATCGGCCAGGATCCGTCGCGGCTGCCGCGGGTGGCGGGGGAGCGCGGCCGGGTCGGCCTCCTGCTGATGCGCTCCTACGTGCTCGCGGGGAACACCGCCCATTACGACGGGGTGATCGCGGCTTTGGAGTCCCGCGGCCTCTCCGTGGTGCCGGCCTTCGCCAGCGGCCTCGACAACCGCCCGGCGGTGGAGGCCTTCTTCCTGCACGAGGGCCGCGCCGCCATCGACGCCCTCGTGTCGCTCACCGGCTTCTCCCTGGTCGGCGGCCCCGCCTACAACGACGCCGCCGCCGCGGAGGCCCTGCTGGCCCGGCTCGACGTGCCCTATCTCGCGGCCCAGGCGCTCGAATTCCAGACCATCGAGCAATGGGAGGCGGGCGAGCGCGGCCTCTCCCCGGTCGAGGCGACCATGATGGTCGCGATCCCCGAGCTCGACGGCGCCACCGCGCCGATGGTGTTCGGCGGCCGCTCCTCGGCCTCCGGGCCGGACAATGCCCGCGACATGCGCGTGCATCCCGAGCGGGCCGACCGCCTCGCGGCCCGCGTGGCGCGGCTGGTGGCCCTGCGGCGCAAGGCCAAACGGGACCGGCACCTCGCCATCGTCCTGTTCAACTTCCCGCCCAATGCCGGCGCGACCGGCTCGGCCGCCTTCCTCTCGGTCTATGCCTCGCTCCTCAACACCCTGAAGGGCCTCGCCGCCGAGGGCTATACGGTCGCGCTGCCGGAGAGCGTCGACGCCCTGCGCGCCGGCATCCTCGAAGGCAATGCCGCCCGCTACGGCAGCCCGGCCAATGTCCACGCCCGCGTCGCCGCCGAGGCGCATGTCCACCGGGAGACGCATCTCGCCGAGATCGAGGCGCAATGGGGGCCGGCGCCCGGCCGCCACCAGAGCAACGGGGCCGAGATCCTGGTGCTCGGCGCGCAGTTCGGGAACGTCTTCGTCGGGGTGCAGCCGGCCTTCGGCTACGAAGGCGACCCGATGCGGCTGCTCTTCGAGCGCGGCTTCGCCCCGACTCACGCCTTCTGCGCCTTCTACCGCTGGCTGAGGGACGATTTCGGCGCCGATGCGGTGCTGCATTTCGGCACCCACGGCGCCCTCGAATTCATGCCCGGCAAGCAGACCGGCCTGTCGGACGGCTGCTGGCCCGAGCGGCTGATCGGCGACCTGCCGAACCTCTATCTCTACGCCGCCAACAACCCCTCCGAGGGCACGCTCGCCAAGCGCCGCTCCGCCGCGACGCTGGTCAGCTACCTCACCCCGAGTCTCGCCGCCGCCGGCCTCTATCGCGGCCTCGTCGACCTCAAGGCCTCGATCGAGCGCTGGCGTGCCCTCGAACCCGAGGCGGAGGCCGAGCGGGCGGCGCTCGCCGCGATGATCCAGAGCCAGGGCGCCGCCGTCGACCTAATGCCGGCCGAGCCCGCCTGGGAGGGCGATCTGGCGGCCCGGGTCGCGGCGCTCGCCACCGCCCTGACCGAGCTCGAGGAGACCCTGATCCCCCACGGCCTGCACGTGGTCGGGGAGGGCACGCCGACCGAGGAGCGGATCGACCTCCTGCTCGCCCTGGCCGAGGCCTCGCACGGGCTCAAGCCCGCGCGCCCCGGCATCGCCCGGCTGGTCGCCGGCGCCGCCCTCGACGTGGCCCTCGACGCCGCCGGCCTGCCGCGGGACGAGACCCATCGCGCCGCCTTCGCGCAGCTCGCCGAGACCGACCGCCTGCTGGCGCAGGACCACGAGGTGCCGGCCCTGCTGCGGGCTTTGGACGGGCGCTTCGTGCCCCCCGTGGCCGGCGGCGACCTCCTGCGCAACCCGGCCGTGCTGCCCACCGGGCGCAACCTGCACGGCTTCGATCCCTACCGCCTGCCCTCGGCCTTCGCCGTGGCGGACGGGGCGCGGCAGGTCGCCCGCCTGCTGGAGCGCCACCGCGCCGACAAGGGCAGCCTGCCGGAGAGCGTGGGCCTCGTCCTCTGGGGCACGGACAACCTGAAGAGCGAGGGCGGCCCCATCGCCCAGGCCCTGGCCCTGATCGGCGCCCGGCCCCGCTTCGACGGCTATGGCCGGCTCGCCGGGGCGGAGCTGATCCCCCTCGACACGCTCCAGCGCCCCCGGATCGACGCCGTCGTCACCCTCTCGGGCATCTTCCGCGATCTGCTGCCGCTGCAGACCAAGCTGCTCGCCGAGGCGAGCTACCTCGCCGCGACCGCCGACGAGCCCGTCGCCGAGAACTTCGTGCGCAAGCACGCCCTCGCCATCCAGGCGGCGCAGGGCTGCGACATGGAGACGGCAGCGCTCCGCGTCTTCTCCAACGCGGAGGGGGCCTACGGCGCCAACGTCAACCACTTGGTCGAATCCGGCCGCTGGGACGACGAGGACGAGCTCTGCGAGACCTTCGCCAAGCGCAAGAGCTTCGCCTATGGCCGCTCCGGCCGCCCGGCGCCGCAGAAGGCGCTGATGAAGGCCGTGCTCGCCCAGGTCGACCTCGCCTACCAGAACCTCGATTCCGTCGAGGTCGGGGTGACCTCCGTCGACCATTACTTCGACGGGCTCGGCGGCATGGGCCGGGCGGTGGCCCGCGCCCGGGGCACCAGCGTGCCGATCTATGTCAGCGACCAGACCCGGGGAGAGGGCAAGGTCCGCTCCCTCTCGGAGCAGGTGGCGCTGGAGACGCGCACCCGCATGCTCAACCCGAAATGGTACGAGAGCCTGCTCGGCCACGGCTACGAGGGCGTGCGCCAGATCGAGGCGCATCTCACCAACACGGTGGGCTGGTCGGCCACGACCAATGCCGTGCAGCCCTGGGTCTACGAGCGCATCACCGAGACCTTCGTACTCGATCCCGCGATGCGCGACCGCATGGCGAGCCTCAACCCCACCGCCTCCGCCCGGGTGGCGAGCCGCCTGATCGAGGCGCATCGGCGCGGCTTCTGGAGCCCCGACGCGGCGACGCGCGACGCCCTCGACCGCGCCGAAGAGGAACTGGAGGACCGCCTCGAGGGCGTGATCCCCGCCATCACCGCAGGAGTCGCGGCATGAACATCGCCATCCGGAACCCCGTGGTCGCGCGCAAGGAGGAGGGCAGCCTGCAGGTCGCCCTCGACCCGAACGACCGCATCGAGACGGCCAAGGTCTTCGCGGTCTACGGCAAGGGCGGGATCGGCAAGTCGACCACCTCCTCGAACCTCTCCGTCGCCTTCTCGAAGCTCGGCAAGCGCGTCCTCCAGATCGGCTGCGACCCGAAGCACGATTCGACCTTCACCCTGACCAAGCGCCTCGCGCCGACGGTGATCGACGCCCTCGAATCCGTGAACTTCCACTCGGAAGAGCTGCGGCCCGAGGATTTCGTGGTCGAGGGCTTCAACGGCGTGAAATGCGTCGAGGCCGGCGGCCCCCCTGCCGGCACCGGCTGCGGCGGCTACGTCGTCGGCCAGACCGTGAAGCTCCTCAAGGAGCATCACCTGCTCGAAGACACCGACGTGGTGGTGTTCGACGTCCTGGGCGACGTGGTCTGCGGCGGCTTCGCCTCGCCGCTGCAGCATGCCGACCGGGCGCTGATCGTCACCGCCAACGATTTCGACTCGATCTTCGCCATGAACCGGATCGTCGCCGCGATCCATTCCAAGGCGAAGAACTACGGCGTGCGGTTGGGCGGCGTCATCGCCAACCGCTCGGCCAAGACCGACGAGATCGACCGCTTCAACGCGGCGGTGGGCCTGCGCCGGCTCGCCCATTTCCCCGATCTCGACGTGGTGCGCCGCTCGCGCCTCAAGAAATCGACGCTGTTCGAGATGGACCCGTCGCCGGAGCTGACCGCCGTGACCGACGAGTACATGCGGCTCGCCGAGACGCTCTGGGCCGGCGCCGATCCCTGCGAGGCCGCGCCGATGAAGGACCGCGACCTGTTCGAATTCCTCGGGTTCGACTGATGAGCACCAGCTACGCCACCCGCCGCTCCCAGCTGGAGACCTATTTCGACCGCACCGCGGTCGAGGCCTGGTCGCGGCTGACCTCGGACGCCCCGGTCTCGAAGATCCGCGCCACGGTGCGGGCCGGCCGCGACCGCATGCGGGCGACGCTGCTCGACTGGCTGCCCGCGGATCTCTCCGGGCAGCGCCTGCTCGACGCCGGCTGCGGCACCGGGGCGCTCGCCGTCGAGGCCGCCCGGCGGGGGGCCGAGGTGGTGGCGGTCGACGTCTCGCCGACCCTGGTCGGGCTCGCCCGCGAGCGCCTGCCGGCGATCCCGGGCGCCGGCCGGATCGCGTTCCGCGTCGGCGACATGCTCGACCCGGCCCTGGGGCGCTTCGACCATGTCGTGGCGATGGATTCGCTGATCCATTACAGCGCCGCCGACATCGTCCGGGCGCTGGCCGTGCTGGCGCCGCGCACCGGCGGCCGCTTGCTGATCACGGTGGCGCCGCGCACGGCCCTGCTCACCCTGATGCATGCGGCCGGCACGCTGTTTCCGAAATCCGACCGGGCGCCCGCCATCGTGCCCGTGACCGAGGGCGCCCTGCGCCGGCGGATCGCCCGCGAGCCGGCCCTGACCGGCTTCGCCCTGGCGCGGACGCAGCGGGTGAATAGCGGGTTCTATCTTTCCAATGCCATCGCGCTGACCCGCGACGACCCTTCACTCCCGGCGGAGAGAGGGGATCTCGGGGGCGGCGCATGAAGTCCGGCCTCGCCATCACCCGCGCCCTGCTGCGCCTCGGCCCGGCCATCCTTCCCTTCGCCGATGCGGCGACGAAGGAATTGCCGCTCGGGCGGCTGATGCGGCTGTCGCTGTTCCAGGTCACCGTCGGCATGGCCGCGGTGCTGCTGATCGGCACGCTCAACCGGGTGATGATCGTCGAGCTCGCCGTGCCCGCCTGGATCGTGGCGCTGATGCTCTCCCTGCCGCTGCTGGTCGCGCCGTTCCGGGCCCTGGTCGGCTTCCGATCGGACACGCACCGCTCCGTGCTCGGCTGGCGGCGGGTCCCCTACATCTGGTTCGGCACGCTGCTGCAATTCGGCGGCCTCGCCATCATGCCCTTCGCCCTGCTGCTGCTCTCCGGCGACACCACCGGGCCGCTCTGGGTCGGGGATGCGGCGGCCGCGCTCGCCTTCCTCCTCGTCGGCGCCGGGCTGCACACCACGCAGACGGTGGGCCTGGCGCTGGCCACCGATCTCGCCCCGGCCCAGTCCCGCCCGAAGGTGGTCGCCCTGCTCTGCGCCATGCTGCTCGCCGGCATGATGGGCAGCGCCGTGATCTTCGGCCTGCTGCTGGCGAATTTCTCGCAGGTCCGCCTGATCCAGGTGATCCAGGGCGCCGCGCTGGCCACCATGGTCCTGAACGGCATCGCCCTGTGGAAGCAGGAGCCGCGCGGGGCCGCCCGGACCGACCGGGCCGCCCCGCGCCCGGCCTTCGCGCCATCCTGGCGCGCCTATGCCCGGGACGGCCGGGCGCGCCGGCACCTCGCCGCGATCGCGCTCGGCACCGCCGGCTTCTCGATGCAGGACATCCTGCTCGAACCCTATGGCGGCCACATCCTCGGGCTCACCGTCTCGCAGACCACGGCGCTGACCGCCATGCTCGCCGCCGGCGGCGGCCTCGGCCTCGTCACGGCGGCCCGCTGGCTCGGCCGCGGGGGCGACCCCTACCGCGTCGCCGCGGCCGGGGCCGGCATCGGCATCGTCGCCTTCTCGGCGGTCGTCTTCGCCGCCCCGCTCGCCTCGACCCGGCTCTTCGCGGTGGGCGTGACGCTGATCGGCGTCGGCGGCGGCCTCTTCGCCCACGGCACGCTCACCGCCTCCATGGAGAAGGCCGGCCCGGAGGATACGGGCCTCGCCCTCGGCGCCTGGGGCGCGGCCCAGGCCAGCGCCGCGGGCCTCGCCATCGGGTCGAGCGGGCTCCTGCGCGACCTCGGCTCGGCGCTCGCCACCTCCGGGGCGCTGGGCGAGGGCATGAACCTGCCCTCCACCGGCTATCTCATCGTCTACCACCTCGAGATCGCATTGCTCTTCGCGACCCTCGCCGCCCTCGGCCCGCTCGTGCGCCGCCGGAGCGCGCGGGCGCCGCGTCCAGACACCCTCGTCAACCAGCCCACCTGATCGGGAGGCGCGCCATGCCCAGAGGCGAGATCACCGGTTACATCGACGTCGCGCAGGTCGTGCTCTACGCGTTCTGGATCTTCTTCGCGGGCCTCGTCTTCTGGCTCCGCCGGGAGGACCGCCGGGAGGGCTATCCCCTCGAGAACGAGGCCGCCGGCCGGCTGAAGAGCCCGAACCCGATCCTGATCCCGACACCCAAGGCGTTCCGGCTGTCGAGCGGGCACACCACCTACGCGCCCAACACCAATTTCGACTACGCCACCGGCGTGCCGAGCGCGAAGGTCGAGCCCTGGCCCGGGGCGCCCTACGAGCGCACGGAGCGCTCGTTCCAGGCCCCGGTCGGCCCGGGCTCCTGGGCGCCGCGCCACGACGAGCACGACCAGACCTGGGACGGGCAGAACCGCATCGTGCCCCTGCGGGTCGCCACGCATTTCGTGGTGCACGAGGCCGGGCCGAACCCGATCGGCTCGGTGGTGTTCGGCGCCGACCGCCAGCCCGCCGGCACCGTCGTCGATCTCTGGGTCGACCGGGGCGAATCCTTCGTGCGCTACTACGAGGTCGAGCTCGGCGCCGGCGGCCGCCGGGTGCTGATGCCGGTCAATTTCTGCCGGACCGGCCCGCTGGACGACACGGTGAAGACCAAGGCGCTGCTCGCACGCCAATTCGCGGACATCCCCGGCACCAGGGACCCGGATTCCGTGACGCTCCTCGAGGAGGAGAAGATCATGGCCTATTTCGGCGCCGGCACGCTCTACGCCACGCCCGCCCGCGCGGAGCCGATCCTGTGACCGAATCCGATTTCCTCCCCGAGGGCACCCTGCGCGGGCTGCCCGGTCCGCTGCCGGAGGGCGAGCGGCGCGTCTGGCAGGGCGCGCCCGGCACCCGCGGCGTGTTCCTGCGGGTGTTCCACGCCCGCCTGGTCGCCCTGTGGTTCGGGGCCGCGGCCCTCGCCTTCGCGCTCGCCGCGCCGAGCCGGCTCGAAGCCCTCGCCGCGGCGGCGCCGGTGCTGCTCGCCGGCCTCCTGGCTCTGGCGCTGCTCGGCCTGTTCGCCTGGCTCGTCCACCGCACGACGGTCTACACCCTCACGAACCGCCGCATGGTGCTGCATGTCGGCATCGCCTTGCCGATCACCCTCAACCTGCCCTTCGCGCAGATCGAGGCGGCGGGCCTGCACGCCTTCCGCGACGGCAGCGGCGACCTGCCCCTGCGCCTGAAGGACGGCCAGCGCATCGCCTACCTGCATCTCTGGCCCCATGCCCGGCCCTGGCGCGTGGCCCGGCCCGAGCCGATGCTGCGCTCGGTGCCCGAGGCGGCGCGGGTGGCCCGCCTCCTGGCCGAGGCGCTGGCGGCCCATCACGGGGCTTCGGAGAGTGTCGTCCCGGTCATCGTCGCGCAGCCTTCCGAGCCGGCCCTGCCCGGCCGGCTGGTCCCGGCGGAATAGGGGAGGGCGGCCATGCCCGATCGCACGCACACGGGACCGATTCCGAAGCTCGCGGCTTTGGGGATCCTCGGGCTCCTCGGCTTCACCATGGTCGCCGCCGGGTTCGGCCGGCGCGAGGATATCGGCCGCACGGTGCTGCCCGAGGCGACTCCGCTCGCCCGCCTGGATTTCCGGGCCGAGGACGCGGCGGACGGTTCCATCGCGCTCAAGGACGCGGCCACCGCCCGGCTCCTGGCCACGATCCGCCCCGGCGAAGACGGCTTCGTGCGCGGCACCCTGCGCAGCCTCGCCCAGGCGCGCCAGCGCGAGGGGCTCGGCCGCGCCACCCCCTTCCGCCTCACCCGCTACGACGACGGCCGCCTGTCGCTGGCCGACGCCGCCACCGGGCGCAGCATCGCCCTCGAAGCCTTCGGGCCGGACAATGCCCGCGCCTTCGCCCGCCTGCTCCCCGATTCCACGGAGACCCGCTGATGGACTTCCTGCGAAAGCGCGTGGTCGAGGTGCCCTGCACCATCGAGATCGAGCAGACCCCCGAGAGCCTGCACGCCCACGTCACCCTGGATGCCGGCTTCGAGATCGAGCCCGGCGACGCCGTGCAGGTCCACGAGGCCCCGGCGATCATCCCCTATGGCGAGCGCGTGATCCTGCACGGCCGCGCCACCGTGACCCGCGCCGGGGCGCTGGAGCGCGCCTGGACCAAGCTGATCGCCCACCTGGAGCTGACCGAGCTCTACGAGGTGAGCTTTTCCGAGAGGAGGACGCTGTGAACGCGCATGTCCATCCGATTCCGAAATCGCCCGTCAACGCCTCGACCAAGGCTGCGCAGGAGACGACCTTCCTCTCGCCGCGCTTCTACACCACCGATTTCGACGAGCTCGACCGCACCGATGTCGAGCCCGTGCGCCGGGAATGGGACATCCTGATCGAGGAATTGCGCTCCGACCCGAACAAGCGCCACTTCGTCCGCAACGAGGAATTCGACTGCGACCTCTCGAATCTCGAGCCGGAGCTGCGCAAGGAATTCCTCGACTTCCTCGTCTCCTCGATCACCGCCGAGTTCTCGGGCTGCGTGCTCTACGCGGAGATGCGCAAGCGCGCCAAGAACAAGGACATCAAGGAGCTGTTCGGCTTCATGAGCCGGGACGAGGCCCGGCATGCCGGGTTCATCAACGACACGTTGAAGGATTTCGGCATCGGCGTCGATCTCGGCTTCCTGACCAAGACCAAGAAATACACCTTCTTCCGGCCGAAATTCATCTTCTACGCGACCTATCTCTCCGAGAAGATCGGCTATGCTCGCTACATCACCATCTTCCGCGAGCTGGAGCGCCATCCCGAGCGGCGCATCCACCCGATCTTCAAATGGTTCGAGAAGTGGTGCAACGACGAGTTCCGCCACGGCGAGGCCTTCGCCCTGCTGATGCGGGCCAATCCCAAGCTCACCGCGGGCGTGAACCGCTACTGGATCCGGTTCTTCCTGCTCGCGGTCTTCGCGACGATGTATGTGCGCGACCATTGCCGCCCGGCCTTCCACAAGGCGCTGGGCGTCGATCCGACCGATTACGACTTCAAGGTCTTCCGCATCACCTCGGAGATCTCGAAGCAGACCTTCCCGATCACCCTCGACATCGAGAGCCCGAAATTCCGCCGGGGCCTCGACACGCTGCTCGACTGCTCCCGCCGGATCGAGGCGGCGCGGGCGGAGGGCGGCCTGGCCGGCACGCTGAAGCTTGCCCTGCAGGGTACGCGCGCGGCTTTCACCTTCGCCCGGCTCTACGCCCTGCCGGTGAAGGAGAACGCCATGCCCGCCGATATCCGCCTGCAACCGGTCTGGTAGCATGGGCGCCTACGCCACCCCGGCGCTCTACGCGGTGTTGCTCTGGTGGTTCTCCACCGGGGTGATCCTGCTCCTGGATCACCGGCCCCGGCACACCCATGCCTACAGCATGGCGGGGGCGACGCTGGTGCTCGCGGGCGCCCTCTGGGCGATCGGCGCGAGCGCCGGCGACCCCTCCGAGACGGGGGTCTACACCGCCTTCACCGCGGCGATCCTCGTCTGGGGCTGGCAGGAGATGAGCTACTATATGGGCTTCCTCTCCGGCCCGAAGCCCGTCGCCTGCGCGCCGTCCCTGCGGGGGCTCGACCGCTTCCTCGCGGCGCTCGCCACCAGCCTCTGGCACGAATTCGCGATCCTGATCGGCGGGCTCGCGATCCTCTGCCTCACCTGGGGCCAGCCGAACCACTTCGCCCTGTGCACCTACGCGACCCTGGTGCTGATGAACGCCTCGGCCCGGCTGAACCTGTTCCTGGGGGTGCGCAACCTCAACACCGAGCTGCTGCCGCCGCACCTGTCCTATCTCGCCTGCTTCCTCACCCGGAAGCCAATGAATCTGCTCTTCCCGGTCTCGGTGAGCCTCGGCACCATCGCCGCCGCGCTGATGCTGCGGGCTTCCCTCGGCGAGGGAAGGCTGCCCCACGAGCAGGTGGGCTTCACCCTGCTCGCGAGCCTGACCGCCCTCGCGGTGCTGGAACACTGGTTCCTGATGCTGCCCCTGCCTTCGGTGGCGCTCTGGCGCTGGAGCCTGCCGGGCAAGCCGACAAGGGGCTTGATCGACATCAACGACGCCGCGGGGCGCCCACGCGAGTGAGCGCACCCAGCGGGACAAACGACCAAGGGAGGATGGCCATGGACTATGAAGGCTTCTTCGGTAACGCGATCGCCGGCCTCCACCGCGAGGGGCGCTACCGGGTCTTCACCGATCTCGAGCGCCACCGCGGCGGCTTCCCCAAGGCGACCCATCACAGCCCCGGCGGCCTGCGCGAGGTCACGGTCTGGTGCTCCAACGACTATCTCGGCATGGGCCAGCATCCGAAGGTGCTCGCCGCCATGCACGAGGCCCTGGAGCGCTGCGGCGCCGGCGCCGGCGGCACCCGCAACATCTCCGGCACCAACCACTACCACGTGCTGCTGGAGCGGGAGCTCGCCGACCTGCACGGCAAGGAATCCGCGCTGCTCTTCACCTCGGGCTACGTCTCGAACTGGGCGGGGCTCGGTACGCTCGCCGCCCGCCTGCCGCATTGCGCCGTGTTCTCCGATGCGGAGAACCATGCCTCGATGATCGAGGGCATCCGGTACAGCCGCGCCGAGCGCCACGTCTTCCGCCACAACGACCCCGAGGACCTCGACCGCAAGCTCGCCCTGATCGAGCCCGGCCGGGCCAAGCTGGTCGCCTTCGAGTCGGTCTACTCGATGGACGGGGACATCGCCCCGATCGACGAGATCTGCGACGTGGCCGAGAAGCACGGCGCGCTCACCTATCTCGACGAGGTCCACGCGGTCGGCCTCTACGGCGCCCGGGGCGGCGGCGTCTCCGAGCGGATGGGCCTCGCCCACCGCCTCGACGTGATCGAGGGCACGCTCGGCAAGGCCTTCGGCGTGCAGGGCGGCTACATCACCGGTTCGGCCCAGCTCTGCGACTTCGTGCGCAGCTTCGCCTCCGGCTTCATCTTCACCACCTCGCTGCCCCCGGCGGTGGCGGCCGGCGCGGCGGCCAGCATCCGCCACCTCAAGGAGAGCGAGGCGGAGCGCGCCCGCCACCGCGACCGGGTGTCCCGCGTGCGCGCCGCCCTCGACGCCGCCGGCATCCCGACCCTGCCGAACCGCAGCCACATCGTGCCGGTGATGGTCTGCGACCCGGTGCTCTGCAAGGCGATCTCCGACACCCTGCTCGACGAGTTCGGCATCTACGTCCAGCCGATCAACTACCCAACGGTCGCCCGCGGCACCGAGCGCCTGCGCATCACGCCCTCGCCGCTGCATTCCGACGAGGACATCGACCACCTGGTGGACGCGCTGAGCACGATCTGGCGGCGGATCGGCCTCAGGCAGGAAGCGGCGGAATAGCCCCCGAACCCTCCCCCCCTCCGCGGGGGAGGGTGCCTGCGGAGCAGGCGGGAGAGGGGCCGGCTCAGCCCCCTCCGGACGCGGCGCTCCCCTCACGCAACCCCCTACGGGGCCACCCTCTCCCGCGGAGGGGCGAGGGGTTTGCGGTTCATTCCCGACATGTCAGGACGGTCGGAAACGTCGCTTTGAGCACTATCCCCGTGCCCACCTTCCCCTTCACCGCCATCGTCGCCCAGGACGAGATGCGCCAAGCCCTTCTGATCGCGGCGGTGGATCCGTCGGTGGGCGGGGTGCTGGTGTTCGGGGACCGGGGCACCGGCAAGTCCACGGCGATCCGGGCCCTGGCGGCCCTGCTGCCGCCGATGCAGGCGGTGCTGGGCTGCCCCTATGCCTGCGATCCGGCGAGCCCGGCGCAGGCCTGCCCCCATTGCGCCACGCATCCGCGCCCGAAGAAGGCGGTGGAGGTGCCGGTGCCGGTGGTCGACCTGCCGCTCGGCGCGACCGAAGACCGGGTCGTCGGCGCCCTCGACCTGGAGCGGGCCCTGAGCCTCGGCGAGAAAGCCTTCGAGCCGGGGCTGCTGGCCCGGGCCAATCGCGGCTTCCTCTATATCGACGAGGTCAACCTGCTGGAGGACCATCTCGTCGACCTGCTGCTCGACGTCGCCGCCTCCGGGGTCAACACGGTGGAGCGCGAGGGGCTCTCCCTGCGCCATCCCGCCCGCTTCGTGCTGGTCGGCTCCGGCAACCCGGAGGAGGGGGAGTTGCGCCCGCAGCTCCTCGACCGCTTCGGCCTCGCCTGCGAGGTCACGACTCCCACCGACATCCCGACCCGGATCGAGGTGGTGCGCCGCCGCGACGCCTACGAGCGCGATCCGGAGGGATTTTGCGCCGCCCATGCGAAGGCGGAGAAAGCCCTGCGCAAGCGCCTCGTCGCCGCCCGCACCCGCCTCGATGCGGTGAGCGTGCCCGATGCGGTGCTGGAACAGGCGGCCCGGCTCTGCCTGGCGCTCGGCACGGACGGCCTGCGCGGCGAACTCACCCTGCTGCGCACGGCCCGGGCGCTCGCCGCCCTCGACGGCGACGACACGGTCACCGACGCCCATCTGAAGCGCATCGCCCCCAGCGCCCTGCGCCACCGCCTGCGCCGCAACCCGCTGGACGAGTCGGGCTCCACCGCCCGGGTGGCGCGGGCGGTGGACGAGGTGTTCGGGCCGTGAGGAAGGCCGCTCAACCCCCCTTCGTGCCCGGGGGAGCGGATGCCTGACCCCGCCTGGAGCGACGCCCTGCGCGTGGCCGCCCTCGTCGCGGCGGATCCGCATGGGCTCGGCGGGGTGGTGGTGCGGGCCGGAGCCGGCCCGGTGCGGGAACGCTGGCTCGCGGCCCTCCGGGCTCGGCTTCCGCCGGAAACGCCATGGCGGCGGATGCCGGCGGGAATCGCCGACGACCGCCTGATCGGCGGCCTCGACCTCCCCGCGACGTTGCGCGCCGGCCACCCGGTGGCGCAGGCGGGGCTGCTCGCGGAGGCCGATGGCGGGCTCATCGTGGTGCCGATGGCCGAGCGCCTCGCCGCCGGCACCGTCGCCCGGCTGGCCGCCGCCCTCGACACCGGTGCGGTCGCCCTCGAACGGGAGGGCTCGAGCGCCCGGCTCCCGGCCCGGATCGGCCTGATCCTCCTCGACGAGGGCGGCGCGGAGGAGAGCGTGGCCGAAGCCCTGGCCGACCGGCTCGCCTTCCGCATCGATCTCGACGGCCTCCGGCTCGCGGATCTGGCAGGCGGCCCCTCCGGGGCGACAGGCGACGGGGATCACGCCGAATCAGTCGGGGCGGGGCCGTCCGCACTCTCCTCCCCCCCTGCTCCCGCGGTCGCGGAAAAGCCTGCCGACGCGGCCGCGATCCTATGCGAGACGGCTTTGGCCCTCGGCATCGCGTCTCTGCGCGCGCCCCTGCTCGCCCTGCATGTGGTCCGGCTCGTCGGGGGGGATGCGCCGGTGGAGGCGGATCTCGCCGAGGCGGCGCGGCTCGTCCTCGCTCCGAGGGCAACGCGTCTGGCTTCGGAGCCGGCTTCGGAGCCGGAGGCGGAAGGCTCCGAAGCCGATGCGGGTGAGGAAGCGCCCCCTCCGCCCCCCGCCGATCCCGGCACGGGCCCGGACGAGTCCGTCGGCGAGGCCGCCGAGACGGTGCTCGACGCGGCCCGGGCGGCGATCCCCAAGAACCTCCTGGCGCAGCTCCTGGCGGAGGGGCCGCGCCTGCGTTCCGCCAAGGCGGGCCGCATGGGCGCTGCGGCGAGCGCCCCCCGCTCCGGCCGGCCGGTCGGCAGCCGGAAGGGGGATCCACGGCGCGCCCTCCTCGACCTGATCGCCACCCTGCGGGCCGCCGCGCCCTGGCAGCGCCTGCGGAAAGGACCGGAGGAGACGCGGCGCATCGTCGTCCTGCCCGACGACCTGCGCATCCGCGTCCTGCGCCAGAAGAGCGAGACCACGACGATCTTCTGCGTCGACGCCTCCGGCTCCGCGGCCCTGGAGCGGCTGGGGGAGGCCAAGGGTGCGGTCGAGCTGATGCTGGCCGAAGCCTATATCCGCCGCGACCGCGTCGCCCTGGTCGCCTTCCGCGGCCGCGGCGCGGAGGTGGTCCTGCCGCCGACGCGCTCCCTGGTGCGGGCGAAGCGCAGCCTCTCCGGCCTGCCGGGGGGCGGGGGCACCCCGCTCGCCGCGGGGCTCGATGCGGCCACGAGCCTGGCGCTGGCGGTGCGCCGGGCCGGCGGCCATCCGGTGATCGTCCTGCTCACGGACGGGCGCGCCAATGTCGCACGCTCGGGGGAGGGCGGCCGGGCGCGGGCCTCGGAGGACGCCCTCGCGGCGGCCCGCGGGCTGCGGGCGCAGGCCCTGCCGCTCCTCGTCATCGACACGGGGGCGCGGCCGGACGGCGCCCGCCGCCTCGCGGAAACCGCCGCCGCCCGCTACTGTCCCATGCCCAACGCCGATTCCGGCGCCCTCACCGCGGCCGTGCGCGCGGCCGCTTCCTGACCGGCTCCGCGAGCCTTCCCCCGGGAAGGCGCCGGGCCAGCGAGATGCCATGGCGCTACAGAAGAACTTCGACCGCCTGGACTGGGCGACGGACGGCGCCGACTGGCCGAACCGGGCGGCGAGCCGCCGCGTGGAGACCGCGGGCCTGACCTGGCATGTGCAGGAATTCGGCGCGGCGGAGGCGCCGGGCCTGCTGCTGCTCCACGGGACCGGCGCCTCCACCCACTCCTACCGGGCGCTCGCGCCCCTGCTCGCCCGCGATTTCCGCGTGGTGGTGCCCGACCTGCCGGGCCACGGCTTCACCGATCCGCTGCCGCCCGACCGCCTGTCGCTGCCCGGCATGGCCCAGGCCATCGCCGGCCTGCTCGACGCGCTCGGCTTCGCCCCCGTCGTGGCGGCGGGGCACTCGGCCGGAGCGGCGCTCCTCGTCCGGCTCTGCCTCGACGGGGCGATCGCGCCGCACCTGCTCGTCGCCTTCAACGGGGCGCTGAAGCCCTTTCCCGGGGCGGCGAACTTCCTGTTCCCGACCATGGCGCGGCTCCTGTTCCTCAACCCGTTCACGCCGCGGGTCTTCGCCTGGACCGCCGACCGCCCGGCGGTGCAGCGGCTCATCGGCGGCACCGGCTCGAAGCTCGATGCGGAGGGCATCGCCCTCTACAAGCGCCTCTTCGCCAGCCCCGGCCATGTCGCCGGGGCGCTCGGGATGATGGCGAACTGGGACCTCGCCGGCCTCGACCGGGACCTGCCCCGGCTCACCACCCGCACGCTCCTGATCGTCGGGGGCGAGGACAAGGCGATCCTGCCCGACACCGCCTTCGCCGTGCGCGATCGGCTGCCGGAGGCGCGGGTCAAGCTGATCCGCGGCCTCGGCCATCTCGCCCACGAGGAGGCGCCGGAGCGCGTCGCCGGTCTCCTGCGCGCGGAAGCGGAGGCGATGGGCATGCTTCCCGCGGATACCTCAGTCCGCGCCTGACGAAGGCCTTGTCCGCGCCTGACGAAGGCCTTGCGAAGCGTCAACTTCGCACGATAGTGTCAGCTTATGTTGACACTCGACGACAGGCCGCGCGCCGAACCGTCGACCGATCGGCGGCCGCATGCGGTGGTGATCGGGTCCGGCTTCGGCGGCCTCGCGGCGGCGGTGAGACTTGGCGCGCGAGGCTACCGCGTCACGGTCCTGGAGCGCCTGGAGCAGCCTGGAGGCCGCGCACGCGTCCACCGGCAGGACGGCTTCACCTTCGATGCCGGGCCGACCATCGTCACCGCGCCTTTCCTGTTCGAGGAGCTGTGGCGGCTCTGCGGCAAGCGCCTCGCCGGCGACGTCGCCCTGGTGCCGATGCAGCCCTTCTACCGGATCCGCTTCGCCGACGGGGCGAGCTTCGACTATTCCGGCGACGAGGCGGCGATGCGCGCCGAGGTACGCCGCTTCGCCCCGGACGACGTGGCCGGCTACGAGCGCTTCATGGCCCACAGTCGCCGGGTCTGCGCCCTCGGCTTCGAGGAGCTCGGCCACGTGCCCTTCGACCGGGTCGGCCGCATGCTGCGCATCGCGCCGGACCTGCTGCGCCTCGGCGGCCACCGCTCGGTCTACGACGTGGTCGCCCGCTTCGTGAAGGACGAGCGGCTGCGGACCATCTTCAGCTTCCACCCCCTGCTGATCGGCGGAAACCCGTTCCGGGCGAGCGGCATCTACTGCCTGATCGCCTCTCTGGAGCGGCGCTGGGGCGTGCATTTCGCCCTCGGCGGCACGGGCCGCCTGGTCGAAGGAATGTGCGGGCTGATCCGGGGGCAGGGCGGCAGCCTCCGCTGTGGGGCGGAGGTGGAACGGATCCGGGTCGAACGCGGCGTGGCCACCGGCGTGACGCTCGCCGACGGAAGCACCATCCCCGCCGATATCGTCGTCTCCAACGCCGATTCGGCGGTCACCTACGCAAAGCTCCTGAAGGACCAGCCCCGCCGCCGCTGGAGCGACCGGCGGCTCGCCCGGGCCGCCTCCTCGATGGGGCTGTTCGTCTGGTATTTCGGCACGAGCCGCAAATATCCGGGCGTGGCCCACCACACGATCCTGATGGGACCGCGCTATCGCGGCCTGCTGCGCGAGATCTTCGACACCAAGACCCTCGCGGAGGATGCGAGCCTCTACCTGCACCGGCCGACCGCAACCGACCCGCTGCTCGCCCCGGAGGGCTGCGACGCCTTCTACGTGCTCGCCCCCGTGCCGAACCTGGCCGGCGGCCAGGATTGGGGCCGGATCGCCGAAGGCTACCGCGCGCGCATCGCGGCGATGCTCGAAGCCTCCGTGCTGCCGGGCCTCGAAGCGGCCCTCGTCACCTCCAAGGTGACGACGCCGCAGGATTTCGCCGACGATTTCCTGAGCTATCGCGGCTCGGGCTTCGGGCTGGAGCCGGTGCTCACGCAATCGGCCTGGTTCCGGCCGCATAACCGCTCGGAGGAGGTCGAAAACCTCTTCCTCGTCGGGGCCGGCACCCATCCCGGCGCCGGCCTGCCCGGCGTGCTCTCCTCGGCACGCGTCCTCGATTCCCTGGTGCCGGATGCCCGCCTTCGTGCCTGAGCCGTCCCCGGCGACCGATCGCGCCGCCTGCGCCGCGATGATCCGCACCGGCTCGAGGAGCTTCCACGCCGCCTCCCTGCTGCTGCCGCCCGCCGTGCGAGCCCCGGCCTACGGCCTCTACGCCTTCTGCCGGCTCTCCGACGATGCCGTGGACGAGACCGGGGGCAACCGCGCCGCGGCGGTGGCGCGCCTGCGCGAACGGCTGCGCCTCGCCTATGCCGGCCGCCCCGGCAACCACCCGGCCGACCGGGCGCTCGCGGCGATCGTTGCCCGGCACGCCATCCCCGAGGCGCTGCCCGCCGCCCTGCTCGAAGGCCTCGCCTGGGACGCGGAGGGGCGCCGCTATGCCGATCTCCCGGCGCTCTCGGCCTATGCGGCGCGGGTGGCGGGAGCGGTCGGGGCGATGATGTGCCTGATCATGGGAACGCGGGACCCGAAGGTGCTCGCCCGGGCCTGCGATCTCGGCGTGGCCATGCAGCTCACCAACATCGCCCGGGACGTGGGCGAGGATGCCCGGGCCGGTCGCCTCTATCTACCCCTCGACTGGCTCGACGCTGCGGGGCTCGCGCCGGACGAGCTGCTCGCCCGCCCGCAGCCGAGCCCGGCGCTCGCCGCCGTCACCGCGCGCCTGCTCGCGGCGGCCGACATCCTCTATGCCCGCGCGGAATCCGGCATCCCCGATCTGCCCCTGGCCTGCCGCCCGGCGATCCGCGCGGCCCGGCTGATCTATGCGGAGATCGGCCGCGCCATCGCACGGAACGGCCATGACAGCATCGGCCCCCGCGCCCGCGTCCACGGCGCCCGCAAGGCGGCCCTGCTGGCCCGCGCCACGCTGCCCCTGCGCGGAACGGACCGCGACGCGCCGCCCCTGCCGGAGACGGCCTACCTGATCGAGGCGGTCGCCCGGCACCCCGCGCCCCTGCGCAGCCTCCCGCCCTGGTGGAACATCTCCGGCCAGGTCGTGCGGGTGCTCGATCTCATCGAGGTGCTGGAACAGCGCGACGCCTTCCGACGCTCGGCGCCGTCCTGAGCAGGGCACGCGCTGGCTCCGGATGAACGCCGCGGGCCGTCTCTTCCTTGCGAGCGCGAGCGAAGGAAGCCAGGGGCCGGGCTTTTCCCGGAAAGATCGCGCCCTGGATTGCTTCGGCTCCGCCTCGCAATGACGGTGGAGGGCTTTGTCGAGGAAACTCGACCGCGTGGTGGCTTCAAGTCACGGCCGCCGCTTCCGCCAGGATCCAGTCTCGGAAGGCGGCGATGCGGGAGATCCGGGTCCGGTCGGGCCGGGTGACGACGTAATAGGCCACTGTCGTCGCCACGGAGGCGGGAAAGGCGCGCAGGATGCTTCCCGCTCCGAGCGCCCGGGCCGCGTAGACGTCCCGCACGACGGCCAGGCCCTGGCCCGCGATGGCGGCCTGGATCAGCAGGGCGTCGTCGGCATAGCTCGGCCCTCGGGCTGCGGCGCGGCCAGGCTTTGCCCCCTGCGCTTCGAGCCATGTGGACCAGTCGGCGCGGTCGCGGTCCTGAAGCAGCGGGTAGTCCAGGCAGGCGGCCAGGTTCGGCAGGGATCCGTCCCGCAGCAGGGCCGGAGCCCCGATCGCCACCAGGCGCGGCGAGGCCAGCAGAGCCGTGTCGAGGCCGGGATAATCCCCGGAGCCGTGCCGGATCGCTATGTCGACCCGGTCGCCAGCGAGATCCGCCAGCTGCACCGAGGTCTCGATGCGGATCTCGATGCGCGGATGCCGGGCGGCGAACCCGCCGAGGCGTGGCGTGAGCCAGCAGGCGGCGAAGGAGGGCGTGGTGCTGACGACCAGGGAGCTTGGTCCCGGCCGGCGATGCTCGAAAAGCTGCACGGCGGCGTCGATCAGCTCGAAGCTCGACGCGATCTCGCCGAGGAGGCGCCGGCCATGGGCCGAGAGCGTCACCCGGCGATGGCCGCGTTCGAGAAGCAGCACGCCGAAGCGCGTCTCCAATGCCTTGATCTGCTGGCTGACCGCGCCCGGCGTCACGTTGAGCGCCTCCGCGGCGCCCTTGATGCTGCCCCGGCGCCCCACTTCGACGAAGCTGCGCAGGGCGCCGAACGAGACCGGGGACGTCATGGCCCGAGTTTAGCTGAACTAAACCGTCGGGGACCAGGGATGGTTTGCGCGATGGGCGGCGGATCGCCTGTCTACCGGGCATGCAGACGAACGCCCTCCGCTCCGAGATCCTGTCAGCCGCCCTGATCCGCCTCCTCGCCTTGGGGGCCGGCGCGGCGGTGGCCAACAGCTACTATAACCAGGCCTTCCTCGGTCATCTCACCGTGGAATTCGGGCTCGCCTCCGGCACGGCCGCTCTGGTCCCGGTGCTGACGCAGGGCGGCAACGCCCTCGGCGTGCTGTTCCTGGCGCCCCTCGGCGACCGGCTGGAACGCCGCGCCCTGATCCTCGCCACCATCGCCGCCCTGGTGGCGGCACTGATCGGCGGGGCGCTCGCGCCGGGTTTCGCTTGGCTCGCGGCAGCGAGCCTTGCCATCGGATTGTTCGCCACCGTCGCGCAGCAGATCGTGCCGCTCGCCGTGCATCTGGCCCCGGCTGCGGAAAGCGGGCGCGTCCTCGGCATGGTGACCGGCGGCATCCTGATCGGCATCCTGCTGGCGCGGACGGTCAGCGGCACGATCGCGGATCTCTGGGGCTGGCGCTGCGTCCTTTGGTTTGCCGCCGGGCTCATGGTGGCGGTCGGCGGAGCGCTCGCCCTGTGGCTGCCCCGCGCAACCCCGACGACCGACCTGAGCTATCCGCGCCTGATCGGCTCGCTCTGGACGCTGGTCCGGACGCATCGCGTCCTCCGGCAGGCGGTCGCCGTCCAGTTCCTGATCTTCGCGGCCTTCATGGCCTTCTGGTCCAACCTCGCCCTGCTGCTGATCGCGCCGCCCTACCTCATGGGGGGAACCGCGGTCGGCCTGCTGGCGCTGGTTGGCGTCGTCGGCGCCCTCGCCGCGCCGCTCGCCGGCGGCTTCGCGGATCGCAGGGGGCCGGCAATCGTCGTCTCCGCCGGCGCCGGGATCGTGCTCCTCGCCTTCGTCCTGTTCGGGCTCTGGCGGAACTCCCTCGTCGGCCTAGTCGCCGGCATTCTAGTGATGGATCTCGCGGTGCAGTCCTCGCAGGTCGCCAACCAAGCGCGGGTCTACGCCCTCGACCCGAGCGCGCGCAGCCGCCTCAACACGGTGTTCATGGCGACGATGCTGGCCGGAGGCGCGCTCGGCGCCGGGATCGGCGGGGCCGCCTACGCCGCTTGGGGCTGGGCCGGCACCTGCCTGTTCGGCGCCCTCACGAGCGGGGCAGCACTGCTGGTTTCGCGCCGGAGCGCCTGACCCGGCCTCTGGATACGTGCTGCCGCCTCGCGATGACGGCAGCAGCGGGGTCGTCGCGCGGACGGCGGTTACACCGCCTGCACTTCCCGCACGCTCGGCAGGAAGTGGCGGAAGAGGTTCTGCACGCCCTGGCGCAGGGTGGCGGTGGAGGAGGGGCAGCCGGAGCAGGCGCCCTTCATCTCCAGGTAGACGATGCCGTCGCGGAAGCCGCGGAAGGTGATGTCGCCGCCGTCGCTCGCCACCGCCGGGCGCACCCGGGTCTCGAGCAGATCCTTGATGGTCACGACCGTGTCGTGGTCCGCCTCGTCGTAGAACTCCTCGCCGTGGGGCGAATCGAGCACCGCGCCCTCGGCCAGGACCGGGGCGCCGGACTGGAAATGCTCCATGATCGCGCCGAGCACCGCCGGCTTCACCTGCGGCCACTCGCTCACGCCGTCCGCCTTGGTGACGGAGATGAAGTCGTGGCCGAAATACACGCCGCTCACGCCGGGAATGGCGAACAGGGCGCTGGCCAGGGGCGAGCGCTCGGCGCTCTCGGCATCCTTGGCCTCGAAGGTGGCCTCGGGCAGCACGACGCGGCCGGGCAGGAACTTCAGCGTCGCGGGATTGGGGGTGGCTTCGGTCTGGATGAACATGGGGGAATGGACCTCGTCCTCTGCGCCGGTTCAAGGCCGGCCGGGAACGGCGCCAGGAGACGCGGCGCCACCTCCCATGTGGACCGTAAAGCGGCGTTTCACAACTGCGGAAGGCTCTCACGTCCCGGCTCGCAGAAGCCGTGTTCCTGCCCTACATCGCTTCTCCATGAGCGATGCCTTCGATCTGGACTTCCGCCTCGCCGCCGAGACCACTCCGGTGGGCGATTTGAGCCTGTGCTCGGTCCTGCTGCGGGACGACGCGCGCTTTCCCTGGCTGATCCTGGTGCCGCGCCGGGCGGCGTTGACCGAGATCACCGATCTCTCGACGGAGGATGCTGGCGCGCTCATGGCCGAGATCCGCATCGCCGTCTCGGTGATGAAGCTGCTCTCCAAGCCCGACAAGGTGAACGTGGCTGCCCTCGGCAACGTCGTGCCGCAGCTCCATGTCCACGTGATCGGCCGCTTCCATTCCGATCCCGCCTGGCCGAACCCGGTCTGGGGCGTGGGCGAGCGCATGCCCTACCAGCCCCATGCCCGTGCCCAGCTGATCGAGCGCGCCGCCGGGCTCTTCGCCGCCCAATGAACAGGTCGGGGAGCGGGCGGGACGCCCTCGGCTTCGCGACGAGCCGCCTGATCCGCCATTCCGCGGAGCGCGAGCACCTGCCTCTCCCCGATCGCGAGGCGCCCGACAGCCTGCACGTGCTGCTGGTCGGCGGGGACGTGCTGCTGCGCGCGGGGAGACCGGAGACCTGCCTGCTCGGCCCCGCCCAGAGGCGGGCCGCGGCCGGACCCGCCATCGACGTCTTCCTCGGCACGCTCGACGAAAGACCGGTCTTCGCCGCTTCGCTGCCGGCGGAGGCCGCCGCGTCCTTTCCGGAGCCGGATTTCCGCACGAGCGACCTGCGCTGGCTCGCGGTCGAGGGCAGCGTCGAGCCCCACGAGCTCGGCCTGCTCGCCACCGCGAAATCCCTGCTGACCTGGCATGCGCGCCACGGCTTCTGCGCCAATTGCGGGACGCCGACCGAGATCAGGGCCGCCGGGTTCCGCCGGGAATGCCCGAACTGCGGGACGCACCATTTCCCCCGCACCGACCCGGTCGTGATCATGCTGATCCGCGACGGGGATCGCTGCCTGATCGGCCGCGGCCCCCACTTCCCGGAGGGCATGTATTCCTGCCTCGCCGGCTTCCTCGAACCCGGCGAGACCATCGAGGACGCGGTCCGACGGGAGACCGCGGAGGAGACCGGCATCCGCATCGGCGCCGTGCGCTATCATGCCTGCCAGCCCTGGCCGTTCCCCTCCTCGCTGATGATCGGCTGCGTGGCCGAGGCCGAGAGCCGCGACCTCGTCATCGATCCGGCCGAGCTCGCCGATGCCCGCTGGGTCGACCGGGTCGAGCTCGCGACCCTGTTCGCCCGCACGCATCCGGAGGGGATCTTCGCCCCCCAGCCGATGGCGATCGCCCATCTGCTCCTGCGGAACTTCCTCGACGGGCGGCTCTGAACGGCCTCAGATCTCGATCCGCCCCGCCGCGCCGACGCCGAGACCGACGGGATCGACGGCGACGCTCTTGACCACCGCATAGACCGGCAGCCCGACCACGAGCCCGAGGTCGCGTGCCGAGGCGGCGGTGAGCCGGGCGGGCACGGGCGTGCCGTTGCAATCGATCTCGACCAGGGCGCCCGGCCCCGCCTCGGTCAGGCTCGCGATCCGGCCCGCCAGCACGTTGCGCGCGCTCAGCCCCTCGGGGATCCGCGTCGCGACGAGGACGTCCCGCGCCGGCAGGCGCACGCGCACGGAGCGGCCGGCGGGCAGGGCGAGCAGCGGCACCGAGAGCTGCCCGGCCTCGCCCGAGAGCCGCGTCAGGCCGGCCGCCGCGTCGTGCGCCGCAACGGTCAGGGTCAGCACGGCGCCCGCCTCGTCGGGCACGAGGTCGAAGCGGCGCAGGACGGCATCGGCCGGCCCCTGGCCCGCGACCCTGCCCCCGTCCAGCATCACCACGGTGGTGGCGAGGCGGGCGACCTCGGCCACCGAATGGCTGACATAGACGATCGGCAGCCCGGCCTCGTCCCGCAGCCGCTCGAGGCAGGGCAGGATCTCCCGCTTCCTCGCCTCGTCCAGCGCCGAGAGCGGCTCGTCCATCAGCAGGAGGCGCGGGCGGCTGAGCAGGGCCCGGCCGATCGCCACGCGCTGGCGCTCGCCCCCGGAGAGCCCGGCCGGGCGCCGATCGAGCAGGTGGCCGATGCCGAGGAGCGCGACCACGTCGGCCTCCGCGAGCTGCTCGGGCCGGCGCCGGGCGAACCAGCGGCCGAAGCCGAGATTCTGCCGCACGCTGAGATGCGGCAGCAGCCGCGCCTCCTGGAAGACGCAGGCGATCCGGCGGCGATGCACCGGCACGAACAGCCCCTGCTCCGTGTCGACCAGGGTCTGGCCGTCGAGGGTGATGCGCCCGCGATCCGGCCGGGAGAGGCCGGCGATCAGGTCGATCAGCGTGGTCTTGCCCGAGCCGGAGCGGCCGAACAGGGCCGTGAGCCCGCTGCCCGCCGCGAAGCGGGTTTCCAGGGCGAAGGCGCCGCGGCGCAAGGCGACGTCGACCGCGATCGTCACGAGAGCGGGCTCCGATCCGGCGCAGCGGCGTTGTCGGCGGGGAATGCACAGGAGCCCGCCCGTTGATCACCGTCCATCATCTCGAGAACAGCCGCTCCCAGCGCGTGCTCTGGCTCCTGGAGGAGCTGGGCCTGGCCTACGAGGTCAAGCGCTATGCCCGCGATCCCGAGACCATGCTGGCCCCGCCCGAGCTGCGGGCGATCCATCCCCTCGGCAAGTCGCCCGTGATCACGGACGGTGACGTCACGGTCGCGGAATCGGGCGCGATCGTCGAATACCTCACCGGGCGCTGCGGGGGCGCCCTGGTGCCGGAGGCGGGCAGCGCGGCGCGGCGGGCCTATGCCTACTGGCTGCATTACGCGGAGGGCTCGGCCATGCCGCCGCTGCTGCTGAAGCTCGTCTTTTCCCGCCTCGCCCCGGGCAGTCCGGCCCTGGTGCGGCCCCTGGTGCGCCGCGTCGCCGACCGCGTCCTGGCCCGCTTCGTCGATCCGGAACTGCGCCGCCATGCCGCCTACTGGGAGCAGGCGCTCGCGGAGGGGCCGTGGTTCTGCGGGCAGGACTTTTCCGCCGCCGACATCCAGATGAGCTTCCCCCTCGAAGCCTTCGCCGCCCGCGGCACCGGCGCGGGCCCGCGCGTCACGGATTGGCTCGCGCGGATCCATGCCCGCCCGGCCTATGCCCGCGCGCTGGAGCGGGGCGGGGCCTACGCCTATGCGTAGCATCAGGCGGAGAGCCTGCGCCCGAGGCGGCGGGCCAGGAGCTCCGACAGCATCAGGGCGAACATGGAGACGGCGACCGAGATCAGGGTGAGGCGCAGGGCGCCGGCCTCGCCGCCGGGCACCTGGGTGAGGGTGTAGATCGCCGAGGGCAGGGTCTGCGTCTCGCCGGGGATGTTCGAAACGAAGGTGATGGTGGCGCCGAACTCGCCCATCGCCTTGGCGAAGGCGAGCACCGCCCCCGCGAGGATGCCCGGCAGGCTGAGCGGCAGCGTCACCGTGAGGAAGACGGCGGCCGGCCCGGCGCCGAGGGTGGCCGCCGCCTGTTCCAGCTTCCGGTCCACCGCCTCGATCGACAGGCGCATGGCCCGCACCATCAGCGGGAAGCCCATCACGGCGCAGGCGAGCGCCGCCCCGGTCCAGCGGAAGGCGAAGACGATGCCGATCTCGGAGAGAGGCGCGCCGAGGAAGCCCTTCCGCCCAAAGGCGATGAGCAGAAGATAGCCCGTCACCACCGGCGGCAGGATGAGCGGCAGATGCACGAGCCCGTCGAGGAGCGCGTGGCCGGGAAAGCGCCGCCGGGCCAGCAGCCAGGCGACGAACAAGCCCGGGATCAGGCTGCACAGGGTCGCGAGAGCGGCCACCCTCAGGCTGAGGGCGACCGCCGTCCACTCGTCGGGCGTGAGGCCGAAAGCGTCCAAAGGTGGGCGTCCGGTCGCCGGTGCGTCAGGACTTCTTCTCTTCGCCGATCACGGTGAAGCCCTGGCGCTCGAAGAAGGGCCGGGCGGCCGGGCTCTTGAGAAAGCCGATCAGGGCCTCCGCGTCGGGGTTCTTGGAATCCTTGGTCACCGCCAGGGGATAGACGATCGGCGGGTGGCTGTCGGCCGGGAAAGTGCCGACGATCTTCACCGCCGGGTCGGAGACGGCATCCGTCGCGTAGACGATGCCGAGGGGCGCCTCGCCGCGGGAGACCAGGAGCAGGGCGGCACGCACGTTGTCGGCCTGGGCGACCTTGTCCTTCACGCCGTTCCAGGCCCCGAGCTTCTCCAGAGCCGCCTTGCCGTACTTGCCGGCGGGCACCGCTTCGACGTTGGCCATGGCCAAGCGCCCGCCGCCGAGCGCACCGGCGAGGTCGAAGCCCGAGCCGATCTCCACCTTGGCGGACGAATCCTTCGGTGCCGCGAGCACGAGGGCGTTGCGCAGCACGTCGCTGCGGGAGCCGGCGCGGAGGGTGCCCGCCTTCTCGGCGTAATCCATCCAGGCGATGTCGGCGGAGAAGAACAGATCGGCCGGGGCGCCCGCCTCGATCTGCTTCGCGAGCGCGTTGGAGCCGGCATAGGAGACCCGGGCCTGCTTGCCCGTCTCCTTGCCCCAGGCGGCCAAAGCCTCGTCGAGGGCGTTCTTGAGGCTTGCGGCGGCGAAGACCACGACCGGCCCATCGGCCGCCCGCGCCGCCGACAGTCCGGCCGGCGTGCCGAGGAGGGCAGCGCCGAGCAGCCCCGCGAGCCATCCGCGTCTGGTCGAGATCATGACTTCTCCTTCCGCCCGTCCGCACCCGCCGCACGCGCGCATGCTCCGGAGCGGCGCAAAGGCAGGACCACCCGCGCCTCCGGAGAGATGCGTTATAGCCGAACGGGAACGACGCTTCCAGGCGGAAAGGCGTTCCTCACAGGGTCTGCGGCCCACCGCCCCCCTGGCCCGAGCCGCGCTCGGAACGGTGGAGGCGGCTGAGCAGGACCAGCATCTCGCCGGGCATCGGCGGATCCTGCGCCTCCGGCGCGGTCAGGTCGAACCGGGATGGACGCCTCCGCCCCTTCTGCGATGCGGGATCGCGAGGGAGCACGATGGGACTGCGTTTCCTAAGATCTTTTCTTGTTGTCATCACACGCAACGGACTCTGCGGCGTCGCCCGCAAGGGGAAGCGACGGCCAGAACGCGAAGCTTGGCCATTCGTTCCATCCGGCGGGATTTCGCCTAGCGATTGTACAATCTGCCAACCCGGCGGGCGTTCCCGCGCCGGATTCTGGAATGCGTGGCGGTCCGGGCCGGCCGGTGCTAAAGCCCGCGCCATGCTCGAAGGCCTGCCGCCCCACCGCCCGACCCACCTGCTGCGCCTCCTCACCCACGAGGCCGCGGCCCGCTCGATGACGGACCTCCTCGGCGAGGTCTTCGACCCGACGGAGACGGCGGTCGCCGCCTTCGAGGCGGAGGACGGGCAGACCTGGAGGCTGGAGGCCTATTTCTCCGAAGCGCCCGACGAGGAGATCATCCGCGACCTGATCCGACCGATCGTCGGTGACGCCGCGGACGAGGCGGTGTTCGAGACGATCGACCAGCAGGACTGGGTCCGCGCCTCCCTGGAGGGGCTGAAGCCCGTGCGGGCCGGCCGCTTCCTCGTGCACGGCGCCCATGACCGGGAAAAAATCCGGCCGAACGACCTGCCGATCGAGATCGAGGCGGCCCTCGCCTTCGGCACCGGCCATCACGGCACCACCCTCGGCTGCCTGCGTGCCCTGGTCGACGAGCTGAAACGCGGCCGGCCGGCCCATGTGCTCGATGTCGGCACCGGCACCGGCATCCTCGCCTTCGCCGCGGCCAAGGCTCTGCGCGCACCGGTGCTCGCCGGCGATCTCGACCCGGAGGCGGTCTGGACCGCCAAGGGCAATGCCCGGCTCAACGGGCTCACCCCCTTCCTGCGGCTCTACGAGGGGCCGGGGGTGCGCCACGCCCTGGCCAACCGGCCGCGCCGCTTCGACATCGTCTTCGCCAACATCCTGGCCCGGCCCCTGAAGCGCCTCGCCCCCTCGCTCACCGCCGTGGTGGCCGATGACGGCGTGCTGATCCTCTCCGGCCTGATCGAGCGCGACGTGCCCGGCGTGCTCTCCACCTACCGCCACCGCGGCTTCCACCTCGTGCGCCACGGCCTGATCGAGGGCTGGGCGACCCTGGTCCTGCGCCGTGGCGGCGCGGCGCCCCGACCAATCGTTTGAACGCGATCCTGCGCCAGGCGATGGGCCGGTAGACGCCGCCCGGGGCGCGGCGTAACCCTCTGGCCATGACGAGCCAACGCCCGCGCTTCCAGTCCTTCGAGGATCCGAGCCATGCCAAGGGATCCGAGCGCATCGAGGCCCTGCGCTCCGCCCTGCGGGAGACCGGCATCGACGGCTTCGTGGTGCCGCGGGCGGACGAGCACCAATCCGAATACGTGCCCGCCCATGCCGAGCGCCTCGCCTGGCTGACCGGCTTCACCGGCTCGGCCGGAACGGCGGTGATCCTGGCCGACAAGGCCGCCCTGGTGGTCGATGGCCGCTACACGCTGCAGGCGCCGGAGCAGGTCGATACCGGGGTGATCACGGTGGTGCCGCTCGCCGAGAAGACGGCGGAGGCTTGGCTCGGCGAGAATCTCGGCAAGGGGCAGGTGCTCGGATACGATCCCTGGCTGCACACGCCGGACGGCGTGGCCCGGCTGGAACGGGCCGCGGCCAAGGCCGGCGGCAGCCTCAAGCCCCTCGATGCGAATCTCGTCGACGCGGTCTGGGCCGGCCGGCCGAAACCGCCCGGCGGCCCCGTCGTGAGTCACCCGGCGGAGATCGCCGGCGAGAGCGTGGCGGACAAGCTCGCGCGGGTGCGCGCGGCCCTCGCCGAAGCCGAGGTCGACGCCCTCGTGATCTCCGATCCGCACAACCTCGCCTGGGCCTTCAACCTGCGCGGCGCGGACGTGGCGCACACGCCCCTGGCGCTCGGCTACGCCATCGTGAAGCGGGAGGGGCTGGCCGGCCTCTATCTCGCCTCGCGCGAGATCGACCCAGATCTGCGCGCGGCGCTCACGCCCCACGCCATCCTGGCGGGGCGGGCGGATTTCGAACCGGCGCTGTTCGCGCTCGCCACGGGGGCGGCCCGGGTCCGGCTCGACACGGTGACCGGCGCCGTGGCGCTGAAGAACCGCATCGAGGCGGCCGGCGGCGTCGCCGATCTCGGCGCCGATCCGATCACCCTGATGAAGGCGGTGAAGAACCCGGCCGAGATCGCCGGCACCCGCGCCGCCCATCACCGGGACGGCGTGGCGCTCACCCGCTTCCTCGCCTGGCTCGACCGGGAAGGCGCCAACGGCCTCACCGAGATCGCGGCGGTGGAGGCGCTGGAGGATTTCCGGGCGGAGGGCGGTCTGCTGCGCGAGGTCTCCTTCCCGACGATCTCGGGCTCGGGACCGAACGGCGCCATCGTGCATTATCGCGTCACCCGCGCCACCGACCGCCGGCTGGGGCCGGGCGAGCTCTTCCTGATCGATTCCGGGGCGCAATATCTCGACGGAACCACCGACGTGACCCGCACGGTCGCGATCGGGACGCCGAGCGCCGAGATGCGCGACCGCTTCACCCGGGTACTGAAGGGTCATATCGCCATCGCCCGGGCCGTCTTCCCCAAGGGCACGACCGGCACGCAGATCGATGCCTTCGCCCGGGCGAGCCTGTGGGAGGCGGGGTTCGACTACGACCACGGCACGGGCCATGGCGTCGGCGCCTTCCTCTCGGTGCATGAGGGGCCGCAGCGCATCGCCAAGGTCGGCACCGTCGCCCTGCAGGCGGGGATGATCCTCTCGAACGAGCCCGGCTACTACAAGGCCGGCGCCTACGGCATCCGCATCGAGAACCTGATCCTGGTCGAGCCCCGCACGCTGCCCGGGGGCGAGCGGCCGATGCTCGGCTTCGAGACCCTGACCCTCGCGCCGATCGACCTGCGCCTCGTCGAGCCGGCGCTGCTCGGCCCGGCGGATGCGGCCTGGCTCGACGCCTATCACGCGCGGGTCCGCGAGGCCCTGTCGCCCGATCTCGATGCCGAGACCCGCGCCTGGATCGACGCGGCGACCCGGCCGGTGGGGACGCCCACGTGAGCGCGCGCAAGCCCGCCATCCTCTTCGTCTGCCTCGGCAATATCTGCCGCTCGCCCCTGGCCGAGGCGGCCTTCCGGCAGGAAGCCGGGCGCATCGGCCTCGACGTGGAGGTCGATTCCGCGGGCACCGGCGCTTGGCATATCGGCGAGCCGCCCGACCGCCGGGCGCAGGCCGTGGCGCTTCGCCACGGCGTCGACATCTCCGGCTATCGCGCGCGGCAGGCCTCCCGGGAGGATTTCGCGCGCTTCACCCACGTGGTGGCGCTCGATCCGGACAATCTCGCCGCCCTGCGCCGCCTGCGCCCGGCCGAGGGCGCCGAGCTGTCCCTGCTCCTCGACCACGTGCCCGGCCGGCGTGGCGAGGCGGTGGCCGACCCCTATTACGGCGCGGATTCCGGCTTCGACACGACCTGGGCCGACGTGACCGCGGGCGCCCGCGCCCTGGCGGCCCGGCTGGCGAAGGGATGAGCGGGCTCGCGGAGACCGGCGCGGCCCTGCTCGGCGGCGCGCTGCATCAGGCGCGGCCGCTCTCGGGCGGGGATCTGTCGCGCCTCGTCGCGATCACGCTGGAGGATGGGCGGCAGGCCATCGTCAAGGGCGGCCCCGATCCCCGCGAGGAGGCCCGGATGCTGGAGGCGATCCGCGCGAGCGGCGCACCCGCGCCGCAGGTGCTCGCCGTCGACGAGAGCGTGCTCGTGCTCGACGTGCTGGCGACCGGTCGGGCAAGCGGCGCCGACGCGGCCCTGGGCGCGGCGGTCGCGCGCCTGCACGGGGCGACGGGGCCGCGCTACGGCTGGGAGCGGGATTTCGCCTTCGGCCCCGTGACCATCGCCAATGGCTGGTCGGAGGATTGGCCGGCCTTCTGGGCCGAGCGCCGCCTGCTCTGCCACCTGCCGCACATCCCGGCGGATCTCGGCCGGCGCATCGACCGGCTCGCCGCCTCCCTGTCCGGACGTCTGCCGGAGAGGCCGCGCCCGGCGCTGCTGCACGGGGATCTCTGGAGCGGGAACGTGCTCCTCGACGGCGACCGCGTCTCGGGGCTGATCGATCCGGCCTGCTCTTACGGCCATGCCGAGGTCGATCTCGCCATGCTCGATCTGTTCGGCCGCCCGGGACCCGCCTTCCGTGCCGCCTACGGCCCGGCCGAGCCGGGCTTTGCCGAGCGCGTTCCCCTCTACAAACTCTGGCCGGCCCTGGTGCATCTGCGCCTGTTTGGCGCCGGCTATCGCGGCATGGTCGAGGGCTTTCTCAAGGCGGCGGGGGCGTGAGGCGTCACAGGCTCCGCGAGAGCACCAGCGGACCGTTGCGGGCGGGGCCGCGCCCGTAGGGGGAGGGAGCGGTGGAGGGCTTGCCGTAGACCGTCGGCGTGCGGGTGCGGCCGATCTCCTCGGCGAGCGTCTTCACGAGCCCTTCCGAGACGCTGCGGGCCGTGGCGAGCACCGCCTGGTTGGTCTCTACCACCTCCATGAAGCGGCGATGGGCGCTCTTCAGCGCCTCGATGCTCGCCGGCGCAAAACGGGCCAGGGCGATGGCATTGGCTTTGGCCGCCTCCAGCCCGGTCATGTAGGCCGCCGAGAGCATCGTCTTGCGCGGGGAATCCGCCAGCGCCTCCCGCAGGCGGCCGGCGCGGACACCTTCGCTCTCCCGGACGAGCACGCCTTCGAGCTCCCGCATCGTGGTGGTCAGATCCGCCACGAAGGCTTCCGCGGTGGCGCGGTCGAGGATGCGCAGGGGCCCGGTTTCCGGCCTGCCGTCACTTGCCGCCATTGCCCGCCTCCTGCAGCTTGAGGATCTCGCGATAGACTTGGTCGGCGATGCCGACGCCGCCGCTCTTCACGATCGAGCCCGCATATTCCTTGCTGAGCATCGAACGCCACACGCCGCCGCCGGTGCCGTTCTCGCCCAGCGGCCCCTCGGTGCCCTCGGACTTCGTCAGTTCCTCCATGCTGTTCTCGAGAAACATCGATTCGAAGTCGTTGGCGGTCTTGCGCGCCTTGGTCTCGGAGGCCGTCTTGGCGGCGTCGGAGAGCGTCTTGGAATTGTCGCTGGCGAGGGCGTTGACGATGGACTTGCCGACGCCGACGGCCGCCGAGGCCGCGAAGGTTGCGAGCGGGAGCATGTCTCTCCTCCTCCGTTACATCAGCTCGATATCGGCCTGGAGCGCCCCGGCCGTCTTGATCGCCTGAAGGATCGAGATCAGGTCGCGGGGGCCGACGCCGAGCGCGTTGAGCCCGTCGACGAGTTCGCGCAGGGTCACGCCCTCCTTCACGAGGGCGAGCTTGTTGCCGTCGCCGGTATCGACCTTCACGCCGGTGCGCGGCACGACCACGGTCTGGCCGTTCGAGAGCGGGGCGGGCTGGCTCACCTGCGGCTGCTCGGTGATCGTGACCGTGAGGTTGCCCTGCGCGATCGCCACCGTGGAGACGCGGACGTCGCGGCCCATCACGATGATACCGGAGCGCTCGTCGACCACGACGCGCGCGGTCTGATCGGGCTCCACCTTGAGCTGCTCCACCTCCGTGATCAGCTTGATCATGTTGCCGTGGTAGCGGTTCGGGATCTGCAGGGTGACGGTGGCCGGGTCGGTCGGCTCGGCGGTGTCGGCGCCCATGAAGTCGTTGATCGCGGCCGCGATCCGCTTCGAGGTGGTGAAATCCGGGTTGCGCAGGGACAGGCGCAGGGAACGGGCGTCGTTGAGCTTGAAGGCGACCTCGCGCTCGATCATGGCGCCGTTGGAGATGCGCCCGTTGGTCGGCACGCCGCGGGTGATCTTGGCGGCGTCGCCCTCGGCGGAGAAGCCGGCGATGGCGACTGAGCCCTGGGCCAGGGCATAGACCTCGCCGTCGGCGCCGAGGAGGGGCGTCACCAGCAGGGTGCCACCCTGGAGCGACTTGGCGTCGCCGAGGGAGGACACGGTGACGTCGATACGGTTGCCCTGGGTGGAGAAGGGCGGAAGGTTCGCCGTCACCATCACCGCGGCGAGGTTCTGCGTGCGCATGGTGGCGCCCCGCGTATTGACCCCGAGCCGCTCGAGCATCGCCTGGAGCGACTGCTTGGTGAAGGGGATGTTGTTGAGGGTGTCGCCGGTGCCGTTGAGGCCGACGACGATGCCGTAGCCGACGAGCTGGTTCTGCCGCACGCCCTCGATCGAGGCGAGGTCCTTCACCCGCGACAGGGCGAAGGCATCGGCACAGGCGAATCCCCAGAGCAGGAGCGCGCCGGCGGCGAGCCGCAGGATCGAGAGGGGAAACGGGCCGTCGCGGAAGGCAGCCATGGCAACCAAAAGAGGTGACGAACGCTGGTCCATCGCGTTGCCAGGAGCATGCCAGCCCGCCCTCTTCGCCAAGCAACTGCGATTGCTCGACTTTTACGAAAGTCGCCTTGGTTTCGCCGGGGAGGCAGGGCCGGTTCCTGCCGGGCGGCCGGCAGATCCTGCCGGGCCGTTTACGCCCGGTTAACCATGCGGGCCGATGGTCGGTCGGGCTTTCACCGGCCCTCTGCGAGGCGGTCCCGAATCCCTGATGCGCGTCGAAACCCGCCCCACCATCGCCGCGGCCGGCTCGGCCGCCAGCCGCAAGACCGCGGGCGGGACATTCGAGCTCGCAGGCGGCACCGGGGCGGGCGAAGCCCGGTCCGCGGCCGCCGCGGCCCAGCCCAGCATGCTCGCCGGGCTCGACGCGATCCTCACCCTCCAGGCCGAGAGCGACACGCCGGAACAGCGCCGCCGCCGTTCGGTCCAGCGCGGACATGACCTGCTCGACGGTCTCGATCGCCTCAAGGCGGCGCTGCTCGGCGGCCGCGTCTCGGCGCGCGACCTCCAGGCCATCGCCGGCCGTCTGGCCGAGCGCGCCCCGGAGAGCGGCGATCCCCGTCTCGACGCGCTCACGGCGGAGATCGAGCTGCGAGCGGCGGTGGAACTCGCCAAGCTCGAGGCGGCGCGGGGCGTCTGATCCGGTCTCTCTCTGCGAGGGCGGAGCATGCCCCTCCCTGCGCGCCCCGATCGGCATCCGCCAGGCTCGCTCTGAGGCGAGGTCACGCCGTTCTTGCGGAGTGATTCCGCAGCCCTCCATCGGACACGAAAGAGGGTGCGGAACGCGTTCCGCACCCTCGAGACGTTCTGCCGGGTCGGCGTGACGGATCAGGCCGAGAAGGCGCTCAGCGCGGCGGTCGGCCAGGCGGCGTGGTGGCTCAGCGAGAGGGCAAAGACCTGATCGAGCCGTGCCCGCTCGGCCTCGACGATCGCACCGTCCACCGCGACCGGGCGGCAGCGGCCGTTCCAGCCCGGGGCCACGAAGTCCGGGTTGTGGAGCGCGTGGTCGGAGGCTTCCGCGAAGAAGGCGCGGTCACCGCCATCGATGTAGCTCTCCGCCGGCAGCCCTTCCGCGAGGAGGATGTCGTGGGCGTCGAGCTCGACATGCCAGTAGGTCACGCTCTCGGCGGGCATGCGGGCGATCGTGGTGCCGTTGATCAGGCACATGATCGGCACGAGCACGCCGCCTTCGCCATCGGCATCCGCGCCGACGAGGACAGGATGGCCGGGCGAGAGACGGAGGTCGCGGGCCGGCAGGCCGGGGCCGAAGGCGTCGGCACGCACCCGCACGGGCCGCTGATCGTCGGACAAGGCCTTGCCGGCGCCGCCCAGCTCACGGTGACCGATCCAGGTGATCGGACGCAGCGCGCCGGAGGCGGTCACGGCCATGTCGCCGACCTGCAGGGCCTCGACCGCGATCTCGCCGCGGGCGGTGCGGATCAGGGTGCCGGTGGTGAAGCAGACGGGCACGACGTAGTCGCCGCCGGTTCCGTTGCCGTCATCCGCGAAGGTGGTCCGGTTCGGATTGCCACTGCCGAACATCTGGGTGTTGGAGAAGACGTAGCGGTTGGTGGTGCCGTTCGCGCTGCCGGGGACGCCGTTGGAGCCCAGGAACAGGATCTGGTTCGGGTTATCGAGTCCGGTTGCCTTCAGGGTCTCCGTCGTCGGCGTCGTGTTGCCGGGGAGGGTGTAGGTGAGCGTGACCGTGCTGTTGGAGTCGGTCACGGTGCCGTTGAGCGTCACCGGGAAGTCGTAGGTGTCGTCGATCCGGAAGCTGCGCGTGGCATTGGTCGGCACGCCGCCATCGTCGGTGCCGAAGAACCCAGCCTGGTACACGGTGTTGTTGAATGTGATTGGCAGTGCCATTGCCCGGTCCTCCGATTGTATTGTCTATTTTTGAACGGGTCAGCGGACGGGGACTGGCAGATCAGCACATCGCCTTTGCCAGCACCGGTTGTCGCTGGCTCGGTTATTCTGAGAATTCAATAATTGCGCTAGGGCAAAGGGTCCTGGCCTCTTTTGCCTAAACATCCCGATGACTGGGTTTTCCTTCGAGGCGCCTACAACGGAGCCTTGTAATTCCATGGATTGTTGCTGGATTGCGACAGTTGCGGCGCGCCGGCGGTGGATAAGTGCCCGCCTGCGGGTTGCGCCCCCTCGGATTGAGGCTCGGCGCCTGCGGCGTTGACGCCCGCGGCGGGATTGCCGAGAAGGGCGCCCGCGCGAAGGGCCGGGCGCGAGAGACGGCTCCGGGTGGCCCGATCACGCGTCGATGCTGTTCAATTCCTTCGTCTTCCTCCTGGCCTTCCTGCCCGCGGCGCTGCTCGCGCACGCGCTCGTCGAGCGCTACCGGCCGGAGGGGCGGCTGCCGCTCCTCGTCCTCCTCTCCTTCGTGTTCTACGGCTGGTGGGATCCGCGCTTCGTGCCGCTGCTCGCCGCCTCGATCGGGGTGAACTGGCTCGTCTCCCGCGCCTTCCTCCGCACGGGCACCGGCTGGCTCGTGCCGGCGGCCATCGCCGGCAACCTCGCGGTGCTGGCGGTCTTCAAGTACTTCGATTTCTTCGCCGATCTGGCGAACCTGATCCCGGGCATGGCGGCGCCGCGGCTGGACCTCGCCCTGCCGCTGGGCATCTCCTTCTTCACCTTTCACCACATCATGTACCTGACGGACCTGAGGGCCGGCCGTGCGCCGGGCTTCGGGCTCACCAAATACGCGCTCTACATCGCCTTCTTCCCGCAGGTTCTCGCCGGGCCGCTCGTGCGCTGGAGCGAGATCATGCACCAGTTCGACGAGCGCCCCTATGCGCGGCCGGACGCGGCGGAGCGGATCGGGCGGGGCGTGATGCTGCTGACCATCGGCCTCGCCAAGAAGGTGCTGCTCGGCGACCCGCTCGCCGCCTATGTGAACCCGGTCTTCCAGACGGCCGCCGCCGGCAAGGCGGTGAGCGCGGCCGAAGCCTGGCAGGCGACGCTCGGCTTCACCTTCCAGATCTATTTCGACTTTTCCGGCTACACCGACATGGCGCTCGGCATCGCGCTGCTGTTCGGCCTGGTGCTGCCTCAGAACTTCGACGTGCCCTACCGCGCCACCTCCCTGCGGGATTTCTGGCGGCGCTGGCACATGACGCTGTCGCGCTTCCTGCGCGACTACCTCTACATCCCCCTCGGCGGAAACCGGCGCGGCCTTGCCCTGCAGATCGGCGCCCTCTTCGCCACCATGACGCTGGGCGGCCTCTGGCACGGGGCCGGCCTCACCTTCGTGGCCTGGGGCGCCGCCCACGGCCTCGGCCTCGGGGCCGGCGTGCTCTGGCGCCGGGCGGGCGGCCGGATGCCGCAACTCGTCGGCTGGGCGCTGACCGCCGCCTTCGTGATCTTCACCTGGGTGCTGTTCCGCGCTGCCAGCTTCGAGGCGGCGGTGACGATCTACAAGGGGCTGCTCGGGCTGGCGCCCGCGGGCTCCGGCTTCAAGTGGCGCACCCTCGCCTTCGCGGCGGCTGTCGCCCTGATCGGCCCGAGCGCCTGGGCGGCCGTACACCGGCTGCCGCCCCGGCGAAGCCTCGCCCTCGTCTTCGCACTCCTGTTCGTCGTCGTGCTCCTGAAGATCGGGGACGATGCGAACTACGAGTTCATCTACTTCCAGTTCTGAGGCGGTCGCATCCGATGAGCGCACCGCCGGACGCCGCACGCTGGGCCGCCTTCGCGAGAACCTTTCTCGCGACCCTGGTCCTGATCGTCGCCGGCTACCTGACGCTGGCCTATCTGGTCGATCCCTACGACAGCGGCCGCTCGACCCTGCTCTCGGCCGGCGCGGTGCGGCCGCAGGGGCCCCGCACCGCCTCCGCCCTGCGCGGACGCGATCCCGCCTTCGCGGGAGCCGTCTTCGGCAATTCCCACATCCAGCTCGTGGAGCCGGAGCGCCTCGCACAGGGCAGCGGCATCCCCTTCGTCCAGCTCTCCGTGCCGGCGACCGGGCCGCTGGAGCAGCTGACGCTGATGCGCTGGTTCCTCGCCCACCATCCCGCGCCGCGGGCGCTGGTGGTGGCGGCGGACGATTACTGGTGCACGGGCGATCCGGCGCTGACCAACGAGAAGCCGTTCCCGTTCTGGTTGCTCGCGCCGGATCTCGGCAGCTATCTGCGCGGGCTGCTGCGCTGGCCCGTGGCGCAGGAGGTGGCCGGGCGGATCGGCTGGCTCCTCGGCAAGCGGCACAAGACCGCCCGGCCCGACGGCTGGTGGGACTACGAGCAGAACTATCTCGATCTCGGCTTCGGCACGAACCCCTCCTGGGACGCGCAGCGGGAGATCCGCCCTCCCGCGACCCCGGCGCCCGGGCGCGGCGGGCCCGCCTTCCCGGCCGCGGCGCGCTTCGGGGCTTTCGTCGAGGCACTTCCGGCGCGCACGGCGCTGATTCTCGTCTTCCCGCCGGTCTATGCCGCAGCCCTCCCGCCCCCCGGCAGCGCGCGGGCCGAGGCGGAAACCGCCTGCAAGGCCGCCATCGCCACGGCGGCGCGGCGGCACGCGCGCAGCGCCGTGATCGATTGGCGGCGCCCGCGTCCCGGCGTCGAAGATCCGGCCCTGTTCTTCGATCAGACCCATTATCGGCACGCCCTCGCCCGGCGTGTGACCGACGAGATTGTACAATCACTGCGGGAATTGGAAGATCGATAGCTTGTAGGGCCCGGCCTGCCTCGGCGGGTCTCGCGGCGAGGGGAGGGGCCTCGGGCAGGAGCTTTCGTGCCAGCGTTTTCATTCGGGAGCGACTTGGCCGAAGCTTGCGCTCGTCATCGCAAAGAATTTCGATTTCTTTCAAAGCATTGAGTCTCAAACTTTCCGAAATGACCGTGGCGAGTTTGCCGCAGCGCCGCGACTTCGTCGCTCCGCCGAAGATCGCACGCGATCCATCCGTTGTGGTGCACTACCACCTCGATTATACGCCTGCCGAAATCGCCGCAGACCGGCAGGAGTTGCGAGGGGCAACGCATGGCGAAGGTCACGATCGAGGATGGCTACGTGCCCTCCGAAGACGAGCCCTTCATGAACGAACGGCAGCGCGAATATTTTCGCCGCAAGCTGTTGAGTTGGAAGAACGAGATCCTGCGTGAAGCGCAGGATACGCTGACGACGTTGCAGAGCGAGAACGAGAACCACCCCGATCTCGCCGACCGCGCCTCCTCGGAGACCGACCGTTCGATCGAGCTGCGCGCCCGCGACCGCCAGCGCAAGCTGACCAGCAAGATCGACGCGGCCCTCGCGCGGCTCGAGGACGGCTCCTACGGCTATTGCGAGGAGACCGGCGAGCCGATCTCCCTCAAGCGCCTCGATGCCCGCCCGATCGCCACGCTCTCGCTCGAGGCCCAGGAGCGCCACGAGCGCCGCGAGCGGGTCTACCGCGACGACTGATCCGGTCGCGCCTCTTCACGTTTCGGAACAATCGAGACGGGACGTTCTTCCCCCGAAAGCAGTTTTCGGAGGGTTCGCCCATGTCCAACGACGTCTTGATCCTCGTTCTCGCACTCGCCACCATTGTCATCGTCGCAGCCTTCGCGATCTGGCAGCGCGGCCGGGTTGCCCGCCTGAAGGGCGATCCGCGGCGGTCGAGCTTCACGCAGAACCACGGCGGGCCGCCGCGGCCGAACCGGCCGGGGACCGAGCACTGAGCCGAGCCCCCGCTGGAGCGGGCAGGGCGAGCCGCGCCTCAGAAGGGCAGCAGGATATCCACGATCTGCTGGCCGTAGCGCGGCTGCTGCACGTCGGTGATCTGGCCGCGTCCGCCATAGGCGATGCGGGCCTGGGCGATCTTCGTGGAATCGATGGTGTTGTCGGACTCGATGTCCTCCGGCCGTACCACGCCGGCGACGATCAGCTCGCGCACCTCGTAGTTGATCCGGATCTCCTGCTTGCCCTCGACCACGAGGTTGCCGTTCGGCAGCACCTGCGTGACCACGGCGGCGACGTTGGTCGAGACCGTCTCCGCCCGCTGCACGGAGCCGGCGCCATCGTTGGAGGTGGTCGAGGTCGCGTTCAGCAGGCTCTTCGGCGTGATGCCGGCGGCGGTGACCGCGGCGTTGTTCTCGAAGCCGAAGGCATTGGGCAGGCCGAAGGATTCGGTGTTGGCGCGCGAGCGCTTGCTCTCGTTGTTGAGGTTGGCCTTGTCGGTGACGTTCACCTTGACGGTGAGCAGGTCGCCGATCCGGGCGGCGCGCTGGTCCTTGAAGAAGGCCCGCGAGCCGGTGCGCCATAGGGAATTCGGCGCATAGGAGACCGGCTGCACGTCGGGCATCGGCATCCGCACGGGCTTGTAGCCCGGCTGGCTGGTCGGATCCTCGATCGCCGAGAGCGCCGGCGTGGCGCCGACCTGCGAGAGGCGGTCCACCGTGTTGCAGGCGCCGAGGCCGGCGCAGGCGAGGAGGGCGAAGCCGAGGGCGGCGGGCCGGGCGGGGGTGATGCGGCGGACGGTCATGGGACGGGCCGTGATCGTGAGGAGCGGGGTCAGTTCACGCCGGGGGCGCCGGGGGCGGCGCTCGCCTGGCGGCCGGGCAGCGGGGCCGGGCCGACGGAGACGCGGCCGGGGCCGGTCACCACGGCCTGCAGCAACTTCTTCGAGGCGCTGTTGACGACGGAAACCGTCGCGCCCAGACGGCCGCCCTCGTTGGCGATGCCGCGCAGGGAGAGCACCACGCCGGGCGTCTCGTAGACGATCGTGACGGCATCGCCCCGGGCGACGAGATCCGGCGGGGCGACGTCGCCCGAGCGCAGGATACTCCCGGCGGAGAGGCTGCGCTGCGCGACCTGGCCCGCCACCGGGGCGGCGATGCCCTGGGCATCGGCCGGCACGGCCTCGCGGGGGCGGCGCTCGATCGTGAGATCCTCGGCCGCGATCGTCTCGCCGCGGTTGAGGCTGCGCATCAGCACCGCCACCTCGCGGATCTCCAGAGCCTGGCCGGAGACGCGCAGGGAGGCCTGCCGCTCGCCGAGCACGATCAGGCCGGCGAGCCGGCGCGTGCGCGGATCGTAGGTCACGTCGAGGGCGTTGGCCTGCCCGTCGAGATCGACGGGGGCGAGCAGGACCGGGGTCTCGCCGTCGAGGCGCACGGCGATCGTCCGCGGGTCGAGGCCGAAGCCGGTCTCCAGGGCCCGCTTCAGAGCCGCCTCGATCTCCGGGCCGGTGACCCGGCGGGCGGCGCGCTGCACGCTGATCTGGGCCCGGCCACCGGTCTCGACCACGAGGCCGAGATGGGCCGCCGCCTCGACGATGCGCCGGGCCTGGATCGTGCCCGTGGCGCCCAGCGGCGGGGCACGGAACAGCGGCCGGCCGGCAATGTCGGCGGGCGCGCCCTCGACGAGCTCCCCGAGGCTGAGCACGTCGCCCGAGGCGGTGACGTCGCCGCGCAGGCGCGGCGCGGCGTCCTTTGCCGATTCCTTCGCCATGAGCGGCGCCGAAAGGACGGAGAGGGCGGCGAGCAGCACCACGAGGAGCAGCGCGCGCAGGATGGCGGACCGGCTCGGCGGCACCGCCTTCGGGAGGGACACGGTCCGGATCGGCTTGAGGTCGTACATCGCGCGCGCCCGCTTCAGCTGCGGAACATCTGGGAGGTGGTGGACAGCATCTGGTCGGCGGCGGTCACGACCTTCGAGTTCATCTCGTAGGCGCGCTGCGCGGCGATCAGAGACGAGATCTCGGTGACGGCGTTCACGTTCGCCTCTTCGAGATAGCTCTGCTGCAGGTTGCCGAAGCCCTCCGCGCCGGGGGAGCCGGTGATGGCGGGGCCCGAGGCCGCGGTCTCGATGAAGAGGTTGTCGCCGATGGATTCGAGGCCGACCTTGTTGACGAAGCGGGCGAGCTGGAACTGGCCGAGGGTGGCGGGGCCGGTCTGGCCCGGCAGCGTCGCCTGCACCGCGCCCGTGGCGCTGATCGTGACCGAGGTCGCGTTGTTCGGGACGGTGACGCCCGGATCGATCAGGTAGCCGTCGCGGGTGACGAGACGGCCCTGCGCGTCGAGATCGAAGGAGCCGTCGCGGCTATAGGCGGTGCGTCCGTCCGGCAGGGTGATGCGGAAGAAGCCCTCGCCGCGGATGGCGACGTCGTAGTCCTTCTCCGTGGAGGTCAGGGTCCCCTGCGACATCTGCCGGGCGGTCGAGGTGGTCTTCACGCCCGAGCCGAGGGCGAGACCCGCCGGCAGGATGGTGTTCTGGTCGGAGGTCGAGGAACCGGACCGGCGCAGGTTCTGGTAGAGCAGGTCCTGGAAGTGGACCTGCTGGCGCTTGTAGCCCGTGGTGCGCAGGTTCGCGATGTTGTTCGAGATGACCTGGACGTTGAGTTCCTGGGCCGCCATGCCCGTGGCGGCGGCGTAGAGGGCGCGCATCGGTCAGGCTCCTTGTCAGGCGACGTCGGCGAGGCGACGGATCGCCGTGCCGCGCAGGTCGTCGAGGCGCGAGATCGTGTTCGAGACCATCGCGTAGCTGCGGTTCACGTCCATGAGCCGGGTCATCTCGATGACCGGGCGCACGTTGGAGCGCTCCAGGGCGCCGGTCTCCAGGCGCCCCTCGAGCCCCGCCGGCTGCGGCTGGGCGGTGGAGGAATAGGTGTTGCCGCCTTCGTTCCGCAGGGCCTGCGGGTTGGGGAAGCGGACCATGCGCAGGCGCCCGCGCACCCCGAAATTCGTCGAGATCGTGCCGTCCGGCGCGATGGCGATGCCCGTCTCCTGCTGGCCGATGGCGATCGGGCCGTTGTCGCCCTGGACGATGTTGCCGTCCGAATTGACGAGGTTGCCCTTGGCGTCGATCTCCAGGGCGCCGTTGCGGGTGTAGCGGGTGCCGTCCTTGGTCTGCACGACCAGGAAGGCATCGCCCTTCACCGCCACGTGCAGCGGGTTGCCGTCCGGCTCGATCGGCCCCTGCGAGAGGTCAAGGGGCGTGCCAGTATCCATCACGTAAGAGACCCGGCGGTCGGGCATGGGGAAGCTGTCGGCCCGGGCGGTCGGGCTCAGGAATTCCTCGAAGCGGGCGCTGCGGGCCTTGAAGCCGGTGGTCGAGACGTTGGCCATGTTGTTAGCGATGACGTCGAGCTCGCGCGCCAGGGCGACCTGGGCGGAGGTTCCGACGAAGAGCGCGTTCTGCATGGGCGGCCTCGGACAAGGGACGTCGTTCGCGGACAGCACCGCAGGCAACGTGCCAGAGCGAGACATAAAATTTTACGCATTTATTTCATATATTTAGTCTAAAAATCCTTCGTTTTCCCGGGCCGGGCGCGATGGTCCATCGGCAGGTTCGACCCGGCAGAATCTGCCGCCTTAATCACACGTTAACCACGTTGGCCGATAAGGCGAAGGTCGCCCCTTGCCCGCTCGGGCAGGCGGGGCCGACATCGCTGGACGTGCGCGTAGGACCGGGACGCTCGGATCATGGCCAAGAAGCCGCAGAAGGCACCGGAGGCCGAAGGCGAAGCCGGCGAGGACGCCCCGAAGTCCAAGAAGAAACTCATCATCGGCGCGGTGGTCGGCCTGCTCCTCCTCGGAGGCGGCGGCTTCTTCATGATGAAGGGCCATGGCGGCGGGGAGGGCGGCGAGCACGGCGCCCATGCCGCCGTCGAGGAAAAGAAGCCGGCGGTCTTCCTCGACGTCCGCGACATGATCGTGAATCTGAGCCCGGAGCCGGGCCAGCAGAAGGGCGGCTTGCTCAAGCTCCGCGTCGCCCTCGAACTCAAGGACGCCAAGGTCGAGCAGGAGGTGTCGCCGCTGCTCCCGCGCGTCGAGGACGCCTTCCAGACCTACATGCGCGAATTGCGTCCGAGCGACCTCGCCGGGTCGGCCGGCCTCTATCGCCTGCGCGAGGAGCTGTTGCGGCGGGTGAACGTCGCGATCCACCCGGCCAAGGCCGAGGCGGTGCTCTTCAAGGACGTCGCGGTTCAGTAGGGGCGGGAGCGACCCATGGCCGGACCCGACGACGATCTCCAGTCCGGCGCCGCAGGCGGCGCGGACGAGGACGATTGGGCCGCTGCCCTGATGGAGCAGGGCGCGGGCGGCGATGCCTCGCTCGCCGAGGAATGGGGCGCCGCGCTCGCCGAGCAGGGCACCACCAACAACACGGGCGACGTCGCCGCCGAATGGGCGACGATGATCGAGGACGGGGAGACGGAGAACCTCCCCGAGCTCGCCGGCAACGACCGCATCCTCAACCAGGAGGAAATCGACGCGGTCCTGGGCTTCTCCCTGCGCGAGCTCTCCGCCTCCGGGGCGGGGGGCGTGCGCGCCATCGTCGATTCGGGCGTCGTCCAGTACGAACGCCTGCCGATGCTGGAGATCGTCTTCGACCGGATGATCCGGTTGCTGTCGACCTCCCTGCGCAACTTCTTCCAGGACAACGTCGAGGTGACCCTCGACAACATCACCTCGGTCCGGTTCGGCGACTACCTCAACGCGATCCCGCTCCCCACCCTGCTCGGGGTGTTCAAGGCGGATGCCTGGGAGAATTCCGGCCTCGTCGCCGTCGAGCAGACGCTCGCCTACTCGACCCTCGACCTGCTGCTCGGAGGCAAACGCGGCGGCGCCTCGACCCGCCTCGACGGCCGTCCCTTCACCTCGATCGAGATGACGCTGGTGCGCCGCCTCATCGAGATCATCCTCACCGACCTGGAGCAGTCCTTCCAGCCGCTCTCGCCGGTGCGCTTCGGCATCGACCGCATCGAGACGAACCCCCGCTTCGCCACCATCACCCGGCCGGCCAATGCGGCGATCCTGATCAGCCTCAAGCTCGACATGGACGGCCGCGGCGGCGGCCTGCAGATCCTGTTCCCCTACGCGACCATCGAGCCGATCCGCGATCTGCTCATGCAGAGCTTCATGGGCGAGAAGCTCGGGCGCGATCCGGTCTGGGAGGGGCACCTCGCCACCGAGCTCTGGCAGGCGGATGTCGAGATGGAGGCGGTGCTCCACGAGATGACGCTGCCCCTGAAGCGCGTGCTCAACCTCAAGGTCGGCGATACGCTGATGTTCGACAAGAAGCCGTCCGATCTGATCGCCGTGCGCTGCGGCGACTGGGCGCTCACCCAGGGACGGATCGGCCGGATCGACGACGCCATCGCCGTGCAGATCGCCCGGCCCCTGCGTCAGTCGCGCACCACGCTCCAGGCCTACGAGGCCTCCATGAACAACCGCAACGACGGGTGATGCGGCCGTGACGCTCTTCGTCTCTCTCGCCGCCGACATTCTCGTGGCGATCCTTCTCGTGGCGACGATCGCCACCTCGCTGAAGCTGTCGCGGCGCATCACCACCCTGAAGGCGGACGAGGCCGCCATGCGCCAGACCATCGGCGACCTCGTGGTCGCCTCGGCCACCGCCGAGCGGGCGATCACGGGCCTGCGCGCCACCCTCGACGACTGCGACCGCACCCTCGCGGAGCGCCTCGCCGCCGCCGAGCGCGGCTCGGCGGAGCTCGCCGCCCAGGTCCGGGCGGGGGAGCAGGTCGTGGCCCGCATCGGCGCGATCGTCGCCAATGCCCGCGCAGCCTCCGCGGCCGAGGCGGCGCCGGCCCGCGTGGTCGAGCCGATGCCCGAGGCCGCCGGCAATGGCGAGCGTCTCGGCGCGGCGCTCGCCGCCGCCCAGGCCCTGTCCGAGCGCGCCCTCGACCGGCTCCGGGCCAGGGCCGCATGAGCGCGCCGACGCGCCGCCCGATCCGCCCACTCGTGCGCCTGGCCAAGCTTCCGGCGCGCCCCCTGCAGCTGCGCCTCATCGATGCCGTGGCGCTGGCGGCCGGCGGGCTGCTCGTGCTGAAGCTCGCCGCCCTTCTCCAGGTGACCAGCGCACCGGCGCCCGGAGCGCCGCTGCCCGACTTCGCCCGGGCGCTCGCCAGCCCCCGCACCGGCTACGAGCCGCCGGATCCCGCCACCACCGGCTCGGTCGGGCATGGCAGCGCCCCGGAGAAGACGGAGGAGAAGCCCGCGGAACCGCCGGTCTACCAGCCGAAGGTGCCCGAACCGGTCTCCCCCAGCGAGAAGGTTCTCCTCGAGAAGCTCAGCGCCCGCCGCGACGCGCTCAAGCAGCGCTCCGACAGTCTCGACCTGCGCGAGCAGCTCCTCAACGAGGCCGAGAAGAAGCTCGAGACCGGTGTGGCCGACCTCAGGCAATCCGAAGACAAGATGGATGTCGGAGGCACGAAGAAACTCGAAGCGGAGCGCGTGGCCCTCAAGGGCATCGTCACGATGTACGAGACGATGAAGCCGAAGGACGCGGCGCGCGTCTTCGACCGGCTCCGCCTCGACGTCCTGGTGCCGATCGTGCTCGCCATGAACCCGCGCAAGATGGCCGAGGTGCTGGCCGTGATGCAGCCGGAACCGGCGGAGAAGCTGACGGTGGCGCTCGCCAACCGCGCCCGCGGCGTCGACGCACCGCAAACGGGCCAGACAGCCGCCGGTTTACCGCCGAACGAACTACCCGCGATTGATCCGACCGCAAATTCCCGCTGAAGTTGTATTTGCTCCGCTACGATCTCAATATGAGATAAATTGTGCGGTTCAAGAGATCGGTTGGTCTATCGATTCCCGCATGTGATGCTCTCGCCGAAGTTGTAATGCCGGCGTCCCATCCAAATGCAAAAAGACCAACTTAGAGGCTCCGAATACGCCGAATCTAAGCACGTGTCTTTCCAAACTTTTTACGAGCGGGGCCTAAAAGTGTCCCCGCGCTGGAAACTGTTTTGCGTACGGTGGCACATCGGGGAGGTGCCAGCCTGTCGTGCGCGGAGCTGGGTGTTCGGCAAATTCTAGTTGTGCGGGAACGAGGCCTGCGCCGACCATGCTCAACCGCGCCGTCACCGTTCTCACAGACAGGCTCGACCGCAGCCATGAGCTTGTCGAGGTGGCGAAGATGGTCGCCGATTGCCGCGTGGTCGGACTCGATGTCTCCTGGCCCCAAGAGCACTGCGCCGGCGTCATCGCCGATGTGACGCTGTCGCGTCCGCAGACGAGGAGCTGCCTGCGCGCCCTCGCCGCCAGCCGCCGGGGCAAGCCCCCGCTGCCCCTGATCTTCCTGACCCGCGGCAACGACCAGTCGCTTCTGCGCGAGGCACAGAGCCTCGGCGCCACGGCCTGCATGCCGGCCTATTCGGATCCCAAATCCGTCGTGAACGCGCTGGTCCACCAGATCAGCCCCGGCAAGACCATTGCCGACATCATCGTCACCCGGGAGGTCGCCCGCACCGGCTCGGTGATGACGGCGCTGTTCAAGGGGGCGGAGCGCGGCGCCGTCGCCATGGAGACGGTCGAGCGGGGCATCGACCCCGTCCTGACCGCGATCAAGGAGGGCGGTCTGGCCCGCTGGCTCGACGACGTCTGGGCGCATGACGACGTCACGTTCCAGCATTGCCTGCTCGTCTCGGGTCTGACCGCGACCTTCGCGTGCAATCTCGGCCTGTCGAAAGCCGACCAGCGGCTGCTGACGCGGGCGGCCCTCGTACACGACGTCGGCAAGTCGAAGATCCCCCTCGAGATCCTCAACAAACCGGGCAAGCTCGATGACGACGAACGGGCCGTGATGCAGACCCATGCCCCCCTCGGCTACGACATTCTCGCGGCCTCCGGCGATTGTGATCCCGTGACCCTCGCCGTCGCCCGCCACCATCACGAGCTTCTCGACGGGTCGGGCTATCCCGACAGCCTCAGCGGCAACGCGATCAGCGATCCGATCCGCCTCCTGACAATCTGCGACATCTACGCGGCCCTGATCGAGCGACGGCCCTACAAGAAGCCGCTGTCGTCCCCCGAAGCCATGCACATCCTCGAAAGCATGCGCGGCAAGATCGAGCAGAGCCTGGTGGTGGCGTTCGGAGAGGCCGTGGTCTCGCACGAACGGCTGGTCGCCTAACGCGCCGCGTCGAAGTCGAGGCCAGCCAGAAACCTCGCCGGAATGGAAGGCCTGCAGAGACGCGCTCGGGCGCGACCCCAAGACATGCACCGAGAGGCATGCACCGAGAGACATGCGCCGACAGGTTTTCGCGGCGCAGCACAATCTCGCACAGCATTGAATCGTGCGCGACAAGGCTCCGTCGAAGCTTTGCCGTTGCGTTACTCGTTAAAAATCCAAAAATTCCGCCGAACCCTTCTGCCGAGATCGGCGTTCCAAGGCGCAGAACCCTGGAAATCTTTCTCGGAGAACGGGTCCATGAAAAAGTATGCGATCGGATTGGCGGCTCTTCTGCTGAGCACCTCCGTGTACGCGCAGCAGCAGGGCGGTGCGGGTGCCGCGGCGGGGGCCTCGGGCAGGGCGACGTCCGAGGCGGGCGCGTCCCAGCGCGGCAGCGAAGCCGGCGGCAGGACCGGCGGACAAGCAGGCCTCGGCGCCGAGTCGCGTTCGGGCGGCCGTGCGGCCGGCGGCGAGGCTGGCGACCGGCAGACGGGCATGGGCCGCGAGGGCCGCGGCTCCTCCGCCGGGGATGCCCGGGGCAGCGAGGGTCGCAATGCCGGGCTGGACCGTGAGGGCCGCCACGGCGGGATGGGCGATAGGGATCGGCAGGCCGACCGCGCCGGTCGTGGCGAAGGCCGCGACTCGTTCCGCGGCGAGCAGCGGGACCGCTTCAGCGAGGATCGCCGCAGCGTCAGCACCAGCCGCTCCAGCCGCGTCGAGGGTGGTTTCCGCCGCGAAGGGCGTTTCGTCTTCATCGGCGGTCAGCGGGTGGTCTACGGATCGCCGGAATATCGCCGCCTCATCGTCGAGCACCGGCACGGCCCGCGGGTGCGCTACGTGACGATCCGCGGCCAGCGGGTGATCTACGGTTCGCCGGAATACCGCCGGCTGGTCGTGTCCGAGCGTTCGGGTGGCTCCCGCGAGCGCTACGTCACCATCCGCGGCCAGCGCGTGCTCTACGGCTCGCCGGAATATCGCCGCCTGACCACCGTCGAGAGCCGCACCACCGTGTCGGGCCGCGGCGGGGGTTACGAGCGAGCCAGCGTCGGCGTGTCGAGCCGCTCGGAATCCCGTGTCAGCGAGCGGGGCGGTTTCCGCCAGGATCGCTCCCATGCTGAGCGGAACACGACAACCGAGCGCGGCAGCCGCGAGTCGACCGAACGCGGCAGCGTGCGCGATGCCGGCATGAAGGGCGGCGAGGATCGCGGCAACATCCGCAACACCGGTGCCCGCGACGGGAGCGGTGCGGGCCTGCGCAACGCAGGTGAGCGGTCCGGCAGCGGTCGCATGGGCGGTGAGGCCGGCAGCGGCACGATGGGCCGCGGCGACACCACCGGCTCCACGAACTCCGCCGACGGCGGCAAGCAGGGCGGCAGCATGGGCGGCCGCGGCAACTGAAGTCGACACACAGCGAACCAAACCGAAGAGGGGCTCCAGGGCCCCTCTTTTTTCATGTCGCTCCGCGCCGGGTCACGCGGGATGCGCTTGGTCTTCGAAGAACATCGCCACCGTCGCACAGGCCGAGACGAAGCCCAGATCAGGCCGGCACATCGCTCACGGAACGGGGCTCGACCTTGGCCACCTGATTGCGCGCATGCCGGAACCGCGAGAGCGCCTGATAGGTCTTCAGCGGCGCCGACATCAGCGAACCCGAAGGTTGGCGTGCGGCAAGGCTTTGGGCGGCCCAGAACGAGAGAACGTCGTCGGCGAAGGTCCGCTTCGCTTCCGCGAGGCCGTCCTGCGGCAGCAGGACGAGGCGGGCTGTCGTTCGGTAGGGGCTCACCTCCTCGTCCCAGGATTGCGAGGCGTCCTCGATCGGCATCGTGTCGAGATCCAGGCCAAGCTGGACGCGGATCTCGAACACACCTCCCGTCCTGCAGGTCCGCGGCTCCGAGAGGTGGAGGCGGATGCCGGACGAGTCCCCGCGGGACAAACGAAAAGGGCCGGGCAATGGCCCGACCCTCTCCGTCTCGACGGTTTGGATGATTCAGCGGCCAGCGGCGCCGCCACCGCCGGCATCGGACCCGCTATTGCCCATGTTGCCGCCGGCATTGGCGCCGGCCGCGCCGCCCACCGAGGGATTCACACCGGTTCCGGTGCCCCGGCCGATCGAGCCCGTGGCGTCGCCGGTCGCCGATCCGGTCGTGCGTTCCATGCTCTTCTCGGAATTGCTCTTCACACTTCCGGGATTGTTCATGTTGCCGGTGGCGCTGCCGCCCCCGGCCGCCGTCTGAGCGAAGGCTACCCCCGAGAGCGACAAGGTCAGTGCGGCAGCAATCGCAATGGTTCCGTTACGCATATCTTCTCCATCCTTAGAGGTTTCCCCCAAACAACTCCAGGATTCAGAGATTGTTCATTCCTTCATTGCGACCTGTGACAAATATCATCGACGCTATACGCCTGCGCCATGCTTTGCCGCGTGAAGCGAGGGAGGGGAGGTTTGGCCCTCCCGCGCCGCCAGGGTCAGCGGGCCGCCGGAGCGGAGGTGGCGCCGTTGCTGTTGGTGCTCTTGGGATGGCCAACGGACCCGGTCGTATCCTGGCTCGGGTTTCCGGCCGGAGCGCCGGCGTGGGGAGCGCCCGTCCGCTCGAGGCCCTTTTCGGAATGGCTCTTCACGCTGCCGGGATTGTTCAGGTTGTGCTCGGTTCCCGCCGGGGCGGTCGTGCTCTGAGCGAGGGCGCTGCCCGTGAGGCCGAGGCTGAATGCGGCAGCGAGCGTCAGGATCGTGATGCGCATGGCGTGTCGTCCTCCTGTGTCGTGGACTTCGACAACCCCAGGCACGGTCGATAGTTCGGTCCGGGCGCTCCGGGCGCATTCAGAGGCCAGGCCTTCAAGAGCGCGCTGTCAGCGACGCTCCCGAACCGAGCGATCGCCGCGTCCGAGAACGGACTCGATCACGCTCCGGGTCGAAGGGCTGAGCCCGCGGTCGCCGCGCAGGCGACGGGGATCCGCCCGCTCCAAGCGCTCCACCTCCGGTGCGCAACGCCGGAGCAGGACCGCCGGCGAGGCCCGCGTCGGCCTTGCCCCCTCCCTCTCGAAGCGCAGGCAGGAGGCGAGGGCGTCTTTCAGATCGTCAAAGGGAGCCGCTTGAGCCGGCGAGGTGAGGGCCAGGGGAAGCAGAGCCGCGCAGACGAGCCTGAACCGTCCCGCCGGCAGGGTCCGCCCCTGGCGCGGCGAAGGGCAGCCTTCCTGAGAAGAAGCCACGACCGGCGGGACGGTCACGGCGCCTCGCGAATCACGCGCCGCGCTTCCTGAAGCAGAATCGTGTGGCGGATCGCCTCCGGCCCCTCGTTCGGCGTGTCCTGTCCCTCCTCGCGCACGCAGCGCAGGAACTTGCGCCGGTTGAACCCGAGGGGGCGCAGGCTGGCGACCAGGGCACGCAGCACCATGCGCACCGCCTCCTCGCGCTGTTGGGCGAGAGCAAGCTTGGCGCGCAGCGCCGCGACTTCGCCGGCCGGGTCCGGCCGGAGCATCGGCAAACCGGATCGTATCTCGCCCGCCACCTTGTCTCTCCCCATATTGGCCGCCGTCCATTGGCCTGCCACCGCGCGCTTGTCGAGCGCCGTCGGAGGCTGCCCTGCGACGGTTCGCCGGAAACCGGTCGGGTCGTCCGAAAGTCGGGAAGATGCGCCGCCACGCGAAGGGCCGAAGGCTGCTTCGCCAGCAACCTCACGCCGTTCATCGGAAGAACGGCAGCAGGGAGTCAGTATATCTTGGATGATTGGTGGGCGCACTAGGGTTCGAACCTAGGACCCGCTGATTAAGAGTCAGCTGCTCTACCAACTGAGCTATGCGCCCATCGCCTTTTCGGCGATGCCGGGGTGGCCACCAGTCCGCCCCGGAACGAGGCGGCTGATACCAATGCCGGCGGGGGCTGTCCACCCCCGCCGGCATGATTTTCGTCGGCTATTCGGCCGCCGCATGCTGGGCATGCAGGCGGACGCTGGTGGCCGACAGCTTGTTGAGCGCCGAGAGATAGGCCTTGGCCGAGGCGACCAGGGTGTCCGGATCGGCACCGCGGGCGGTCATGGAGCGCTCGCCTGCCTTCAGGCGCACGGAGACCTCGGCCTGGGCGTCGGTGCCCTCGGTGACGGCGTGGACCTGATAGAGCTCGAGCTTGGCCTCGTGGGGCACCAGCGCGTGGATGGCGTTGAACACCGCGTCGACCGGCCCGTTGCCGTCGGCCTCCTCGGTGAAGAAGCGGCCGTCCATCTCGATCTTCAGGGTGGCGCGCTGCGGGCCGCGGGTTCCGGCGATCACCGAGAGCGAGACCAGACGGATGCGGTCGTGGGCGGTGGCGAGATTCTCGTCCACCAGCGCCTCGATATCCTCGTCGTAGACGTGCTTCTTGCGGTCGGCCAACGCCTTGAAGCGCTCGAACACGTCCTGGAACTGGTTCTCGGCGAGGTTCAAGCCCAGCTCCGTCAGCTTGGTGCGGAAGGCGGCCCGGCCCGAATGCTTGCCCATCACCAGAGAGGTCTTGGTGAGCCCGACCGAGGCCGGGGTCATGATCTCGTAGGTCTCGGAATGCTTGAGCATGCCGTCCTGATGGATGCCGCTCTCGTGGGCGAAGGCGTTCCGGCCGACGATGGCCTTGTTGTACTGCACCGGGAAATTCGTCGCGTGGGAGACGAGCTTCGAGGCGCGGGTCAGCATCGTGGTGTCGATGCCGGTCTCGAAGGGCATCACGTCCGCGCGGGTGCGGATCGCCATCACGATCTCTTCCAGGGCCGCGTTGCCCGCCCGCTCGCCGATGCCGTTGATGGTGCACTCGACCTGCCGGGCGCCGCCCTCGACGCCGGCCAGGGAGTTGGCGATCGCGAGGCCGAGGTCGTTGTGGCAATGGACCGAGAACACGGCCTTGTCCGCGTTCGGCACGCGCTCGCGCACCTGCCGGAACATGGCGCGATACTCGTCCGGCGTGGCGTAGCCCACCGTATCGGGCAGATTGATGGTGGTGGCACCGCATGTGATCGCCGCCTCGACGCAGCGGCACAGGTAGTCGATGTCCGTGCGGGTCGCGTCCATGGCCGACCATTCCACGTCCTCGACGAGGTCGCGGGCCTGGGTCACGGTCTTGTGGATGATCTCGATCACCTCGTCCTGCGTCTTGCGCATCTGGTGGGCGAGGTGGATCGCCGAGGTCGAGACAAAGGTGTGGATGCGGCCGCGCTGGGCCTGCCGCACGGCCTCGCCGGCGCGGGCGATGTCGGCGGGGATGGCGCGGGCCAAGCCCGCCACGGTGGCGCGCTTGGTGCGCCGGGCGATCTCGGCCACGGCCTCGAAATCGCCGTTCGAGGCGATGGGGAAGCCGGCCTCAATGATGTCGACGCCCATCGTGTCGAGCAGCTCGGCCACGGCCAGCTTCTCGTCGAGGGTCATGGTGGCGCCCGGGCATTGCTCGCCGTCGCGCAGCGTCGTGTCGAAGATGACGACGCGGTCCTTGGTGGTGCTCATAACTCTCGTCTTCCTTCTCACGGCGCGCTCGACGGTCACGGAGCGGCGCCGAACCCTTGGGATCGGTGGCTGCGAGACGACATCCCCTGAGAGCCCAGGCACATGCCCGGACGGCCCTCAGGGGCGGCTAAGGAGAAGGCGGGCGAGGGTCAGAGGCGCGCACGCGGACGCGACCGCGAAAGCGGCGCCTCCCGTCGTCAGCGCTGAGCCGGCACAGGCCACGGCTCGTCCTCTTCTCGTCGGGCCGCCAAGCGCGGACCCGGATTCGGGGATTTATCTACCGACGCGCCCTGCCTGTGACAAGTCGGCGACGATCGATTGACCGGCCCGGGCCGCCGGGCGCAGAACGCCGCCGGAGACAAGCTTCGCCGTTTGTCCCGATCACCGCTCCAACGCGCTGGGAAAACCGCCGTGCCGCCATTCCGCCCGGGCCTTCTCGCCGTCCTGCTCGCCGTGCCGCTCTGTGCCTGCCAGTCCAGCGCACCGCCGCCCGCGCCCATCGCCGCCGCGATGCCGGCGGTGCCCCCGCTTCCGCCGGAGGGGAGCGGCTGCGCGCCCACCATCGCCCGCACCAAGGCGATCGTCGCCAGCGACCTCGCCACCGGCAATCTGAACGATCCGGTCGCCAAGCGCTTCGATGCCGATCTCGACGCCGCCGCCGCGGCCTGCGCCGCCGGCCGCTCGGCGGAGGCCCTGCACCTGCACGCCGCCGCCAAGGCCCGCTACGGCTACCGGTAGATCGAGCGCACGCTTCGCTTGTCGGTTGTGCTCCCCTGTCGTTATGGGGAGACCATGACCGAGGACGCCGCGACCGCCCTCCCGCCCGCGGGACACGACGCTCCGTGAACGACGCCCTTGCCTTCCTGGCCGGGGGCGGCGAGGCCGCACGGCTGATCCGCGAGCGCGACTGGACCGATCATCCCCTCGGGTCGCCCGAATCCTGGCCCGAGGGCCTGCGCGTCGCGCTCTCCCTGGTCCTCAACTCGCCGGAGAGCATGATCCTGGCCTGGGGCCCGGAGCTGCACTTCTTCTTCAACGACACCTACATCCCACTGCTCGGGCCGCGGATCTCCTGGGCCATGGGCGAGCGCTTCGACCGCGTCTGGGCCGATGGCTGGGACCAGGCCAAGCCGATCATCGACGAGGCCTTCGCCGGGCGCAGCCGGCGCTTCGTCGACCTGCCCTGGAAGCTCGACACCGATCGCGGCGCCGCCGACACCTGGTGGACCTTCTCCTATTCCCGCATCCTCGATGCCGCGGGCGCCATTGCCGGCCTGTTCATCTTCACCAACGAGACGACGGCCCGGGTGCTCGGCGATGCGGCCCTGCGCGAGAGCGAGGAGCGCCTGCGCCTCGTCGTGGAAGGCGCGAAGGACCACGCCATCCTGACCACCGATCCCGGCGGCATCATCACGAGCTGGTCCGCCGGGGCGCTGGAGGCCTTCGGCTGGCGCGCGGAGGAGGCGATCGGCCAGCCCTGCGCCATCCTGTTCACGCCGGAGGATCGGGCGAAGGGCGCCGACGTGCGCGAGCTCGCCACCGCCGCCCGGGACGGGAAGGCGGATGCGGCGCGCTGGTATGTCACGAAGTCCGGCGCGCAGGTCTACGTGACGGGCTCGGTCCATCCGCTGCCGCAGGACGCGCAGGGCCGCGAGCGCGGCTTCATCAAGGTCGCCCGCAACGAGACCGAGCGTCAGCAGGCGGAACGCCGTCTGCTCAAGGAGGTCGAGCGCCAGCGTCTCAGCCTGCAGCAGATGCCGGGCTTTGCGGCCCTGCTCGCCGGCCCCGACCACGTCTTCGACTACGTCAACGACGCCTATCTCGCCGTCGCCGGGCAGCGCGACTTCATCGGCCGCTCCGTGCGCGCGGTCTTCCCCGAGCTCGAGGGGCAGGGCTTCTTCGAGCTGCTCGACCAGGTCTATGCCAGCGGCGAGCGCTACACGGCCCGGGGCATGCCGGTCAGCCTCAGCGGCGACGCGTCCCCGCGCTACATCGACCTGCTCTACGAGCCGATCCGCGACGATGCGGGCGACGTGATCGGCATCTTCGTCGGCGGCTACGACATCACGGAAGCCATGCGCGTCGCCTCGGCACTGGCCGACAGCGAGGCGCGCTACCGCACGCTGTTCAATTCGATCGACCAGGGCTTCTGCATCATCGAATTCCTCGACGGCCCGCATGGGCCGCTGAGCGACTACGTGCATGTCGAGGCGAACCCCGCCTATGCCGCCCATGCCGGCATCAGCGACGTGGTCGGCCAGAAAGTACGGGAGATGGTGCCCGACGAGGCCGGCGGCTGGGTCGAGCTCTACGGCAAGGTGTTGCGCACCGGCGAGCCGATCCGCTTCGAGCGGGAGCTCGTCGCCACCGGCCGGCACCTGGAGCTCTCCGCCTTCCGGGTCGAGCCGGAGAGCCGGCGGCAGGTTGCCGTGCTGTTCCAGGACGTGACCGCCCGCAAGCGGGCGGAGACCGAGCTGCACCAGCTCAACGACAATCTGGAGCGGCGCGTCACGGAGGCGCTCGCCGAGCGCAAGCTCTTCGCCGACCTCGTGGAAGGCACGGATGCCTTCGTGCAGGTGGTCGCCCCCGATTACCGCTGGCTCGCAGTCAACAAGGCCGCGGCGGACGCGTTCGAGGAGATCTACGGGGTTCGGCCGAGCGCCGGCCTGTCGATGCTCGACCTTCTCGCCGACCTGCCGGAGCATCGAGACGCCGTGGAGGCGGTCTGGAGCCGCGCGCTCGCGGGCGAGGAATTCACGGAGATCGCCAGCTTCGGCGATCCGAACCGCGAGCGGCGCCATTACGAGATGAAGTTCAGCGTGCTGCGCGAGCCCGACGGCACGCTACTCGCCGCCTACCAGTTCGTCCACGACGTGACCGAGCGGATCCGGGAGCAGGAACGGCTCCGGCAGGCCGAGGAGGCCCTGCGCCAGTCGCAGAAGATGGAGGCGGTGGGCCAGCTCACCGGCGGCATCGCCCACGACTTCAACAACCTGCTCGCCGGCATCTCCGGAAGCCTGGATCTGATGCAGACCCGCGTCAGCCAAGGCCGGCTCAAGGACATCGACCGCTACATGACGGCGGCGCAGGGCGCGGCCAAGCGGGCGGCGGCGCTGACGCATCGGCTGCTGGCTTTCTCCCGCCGCCAGACCCTCGACCCGAAACCCACCGACGTGAACCGGCTGGTGGCCAGCATGGAGGACCTGATCCGGCGCAGCGTCGGCCCGGGCATCACGGTCGAGGTGGTCGGCGCGCCGGGTCTCTGGGCGGTGCTGGTCGATCCGCCGCAGCTCGAGAACGCCCTGCTCAACCTCTGCATCAACGCCCGGGACGCCATGCCGGAGGGCGGGCGCATCACCATCGAGACCGCCAACCGCTGGCTCGACGACCGGGCCTCCCGAGAGCGCGACCTGCCCACCGGGCAGTATCTCTCGCTCTGCGTCTCCGACAGCGGCACCGGCATGGCGCCGGAGGTGATCGCCAAGGCCTTCGACCCGTTCTTCACCACGAAGCCCCTCGGGCAGGGCACCGGCCTGGGCCTGAGCATGGTCCACGGCTTCGTGCGCCAGTCCGGCGGCCAGGTGCGGATCTATTCCGAGCTCGGGCAGGGCACCACGGTCTGCCTCTACCTGCCCCGCCATTACGGCGAGGTCGGCGCCGAGGACGGGATCCCGCATCTCTCCGACGCGCCGCGGGCCCAGCAGGGCGAGGCGGTGCTCGTCATCGACGACGAGCCGACCGTGCGCATGCTCGTCACCGAAGTGCTGGAGGATCTCGGCTACACGGCCATCGAGGCGGCGGATGGCCCCTCCGGGCTGAAGGTGCTGCAATCCGATCTGCGGATCGACCTGCTCATCACCGATGTCGGGCTGCCCGGCGGAATGAACGGCCGGCAGGTCGCCGACGCCGCCCGGGTGACGCGGCCGGAGCTGAAGGTGCTCTTCATCACCGGCTATGCGGAGAACGCCGCCGTGGGCAACGGCCATCTGGAACCCGGCATGCAGGTCATGACGAAGCCCTTCGTCATGGAGGCCCTGGCCGCCCGGATCCGCGAGATGATCGAGGGCGCCTGACAAAAGGGCGCCCGCGAAGCAGGCGCCCTTCCGTGTCGAAGCTGCGGCGGCGTCAGTGCCGCGGCAGGGTCTGCAGCGCCCTGAGGAAGACGTCGACGTCGTCCCGGTTGTTGTAGAAGGCGAGCGAGGCGCGCACCGACTGATCGACGCCGAAGCGGCGCAGGGCCGGCAGGGCGCAGTGATGGCCCGAGCGCACCGCGATGCCGTGGGCGTCGAGGTGATGGGCGATGGTCTCGTTCTCGAGCCCGTCGATCACGAAGGACATCACGCTCGCCTTGTTCCGGGCGGTGCCGATGAGGCGCAGGCCCTTGATCTCGGCGAGGCCGGCCTGCGCGTATTCGAGCAGATCGTGCTCGTAGGCCGCGATGCCGGGAAGGCCGACGCTCTCCAGGTAGTCGAGGGCCGCGCCCAGGCCGACCGCCCCGGCGATGTCCGGCGTGCCCGCCTCGAACTTCTCCGGAGCGCCCTTGTAGACGGTCTTGGAGAAGGTCACGTCCTCGATCATGTGGCCGCCGCCCTGCCAGGGCGGCATCGCCTCGAGTAGGTGCTTCTTGCCGTAGAGCGCACCGATGCCCGTCGGCCCGAACACCTTGTGGCCGGAGAAGACCACGAAGTCGGCATCCAACGCCTGCACGTCGATCGGGATATGCGGGGTGGACTGCGCGGCATCGACCAGAACCGGCACGCCATAGGCATGGGCCAGGGCGATGATCTCCCGGACCGGGTTCACCGTGCCGAGCGCGTTGGCGACATGCGTCACCGAGACGATCTTGGTGCGGCCCGAGAGAAGCGCGGCGAACTGCTCGAAGATGATGTCGCCGTTGTCGTCCACCGGGATCACCCGGATCGTCGCGCCGGTCGCCTGGGCCAGGAGCTGCCAGGGCACGATGTTGGCGTGGTGCTCGATCGTCGAGACGATGATCTCGTCCCCCGGGCCGATATGGGCCCGCCCGTAGGAATTGGCGACGAGGTTGATGCCTTCCGTCGTGCCGCGCACGAAGACGATGTCGTCCTTGCTCGGGGCGTTGAGGAAGCGGCGGGTCTTCTCGCGGCCGCCCTCGAACAGGTCCGTGGAGCGCGCGGCGAGCGTATGCGCGGCCCGGTGGATGTTCGAGTTGTGGCGGCCGTAGAACTCGCTCGTGGCGTCGATGACCGATTGCGGCTTGTGAGTCGTGGCCGCGTTGTCGAGCCAGACGAGGCGATGGCCGTTCACGCTCTGGTGGAGCGCCGGGAAGTCCTTGCGGACATGCTCGACGTCGAAGGGCGCGGCGACCGGGCTGGACCCGTGCGAGGTCACCCGCGGAGCAGGGCCGGCATGGCGGGAGGGTTCGACCCGCGGCTGGGCCGCGGCTTTCTTGCCCCGGGTCGGTGCCGAGGCCGGGCTCAGGAAGTAGTAATCGCCCGTGCCCGCGGGCTCCGGCGCGCGCGAGAGGCGGCCGGTGCGCGCGAAGCTCTCCTGCGCCTCGTCCTTGCCGGCCCTCGCGGGGTCGAGAGGGACGAGATGAGGCGCCAGCGCATGGGCGAAGCCGTTGGCGCGGGGATGGTCGGCCGCGATCTGGCGGTGCAGGTCGGGACCGCCCGGGAGCCCGGCCGCGACCTCCGGCAGGCTCGGCACGAAGAACTCGGGCAGCCGCGGCTGGCCCGGAAAGGGATGCACCGGCGGGATCGCCGAGACGTCGAGCAGGTTCGCGCCCGCCGGGGCCGGGGTGGCGCCGATGGGATTGGCGTAGGACGGCCCGGTCAGGCCCGGCAGGCCGACCGGCGGCGCACCGAAGGAGCGGGCCGCCTGCGCCGAGGCGTCGGGCTGGTAGCCCGCCGGCAGGGCACCCGAGGGGGCAGAGGGCGTGCCGAGATTGGCGCCGGGCAGCGCAGGCTGCCCGGATCCGGTGGGGAGGCTCTCCAGGCCCTGCGGGGCCTGGGGCGTCTGCGGCAGGTGGGGCTGGAACGGCGCGCTCGCCGCTTGACCCTGGCCGTAGATCTCGCGGGCGAGACGCCCGACGAGATCCGCATGAGCGAGGTCGCCAGCGCTGCCTGTGGGAAGGCCGATCGCCGGCGCCTCAGGCGTAGTCATGGTAGTTTCCCAGCAGCACGTTATCGAGGCGGGCGATGGCGTCCTCGACCAGAACCGCGGCCGAGAAGTAGCGGGTCACCAGATGCGAGGCGATGGAGTGGTCGTTGGTGCCCGCGTAGCGCACCGACAGGCCGGGCTCGATCTCGCCGGTGACGCCGGTCTTCTGGAGGCCGACCACGCCCTGCTCGCCCTCGCCGACGCGCAGCAGCAGGATCGAGGTGGTCTGGGCGCCGGTGACCGGATCGATGTCGATCGGCAGCTTATCGCTCGGCACCAGCGGCACGCCGCGCCAGGTGATGAAGGGCGCGCCGAACAGGTGGACGACGACCGGCGGCACGCCGCGGCGGGTGGCCTCGCGGCCGAAGGCGGCGATGGCGCGGGGATGGGCCACGAAGAAGGCGGGCTTCTTCCAGACCAAGGTCAGCAGCTCGTCGAGATCGTCCGGGGTCGGCGGGCCCGAGCGGGTCGGGATGCGCTGGCGGCCGGAGACCTCGTTCAGGAGGCCGAACTCGGAATTGTTCAGGAGCTCCCACTCCTCCCGCTCCTTCACGGCGTCGACCGTGAGGCGGATCTGCTCGCGGAGCTGGTCGATCTCGTTGGAGTAGAGATCGGTCACGCGGGTATGGGTGTTGAGGATCGTCTGGATCGTCGAGAGGTGATACTCGCGCGGATCGGTCTCGTAGTCGACGAAGGTGGTCGGCAGGCGCGGCTCGCCGGCATGGACCGCCAGAAGCTCGATGCCCTGTTCGCCGTGGGAGTTGGTGTGCCCCTTCAGGCGATCACGCTCCTCGCGATACTGGCCGATGCGCGAACGGATGCCCTCCTCCTCGATCGCGGCGCGGTCGAGGGTGAGCAGCGTCACCGCCGAGAGCGCCTTCACGGCCGGGGCCGGGCCGGTCTCGCCGAGGAGATCGGCGTCGCCGAAATAGTCGCCGCGGGTGGCGAGCCCCTGGCGCAGGCGACCCTTGTAGGGGCCCGACAGGGTCAGCTCGACGGTGCCGTCGGCCACCACCACGAGGCTGCGGCCCGTGGAGCCCTCCTCGGCGATGGTCTCGCCGGCCTTGTGCTTGCTCTCGGTGAACTTGCCGGCCAGCGCGGCGAGATCGGCATCGCCCAGGCGGCTGAACAGCGGCACGGCGCGGAGCGAGCCGGGACGGATGGCGCGGCCCTTGTCCTCGGTGGCGAGATCGACGCGGCCGGGCTTGGCCAGCACCACGGCCCGACGGTTGACGCGGTACACACCGCCAGCGACATCCACGAAGGGCAGGAGCCGCAGGAGCCAGCGCGGCGTATTGGCCGCGTTCTGGACCGACGTAACGGTCGCAGTCGCTAGATTGCGCGCGGCGGAGGCGCTCACGCTCAGGCCGGGTCCACTCATCTGTCGTCGTCTCCCTTTAGATCTCGATTCGTCATCATGGCCGGCACGCATGCGGAAACCCTCGACACGGCGACATGCCCGTATCGGAGCCGCGCTCTATTGCGAGCGCGTCCGGCCTGAACTTGTGAATGCTTTTTCTCCGAGGCCGCGACTTGTGTCGGCTTCGCGAGGTGATGGGAAGCTAGGCCCGTCCCTCAACATGGGTCAATAGGAACTTTTTTCTTATTGCAGCGGATTTGTAAAAAATCCTCCTGCGTTGCCGGCCAATGGAGGTATTTGTTTCTACTGATTATTATCGAAGTAGAATTACATTCTAAATTACGCAGCTCGCGCAGAGAACTTGGTATGGAATTCTCATTCCGGCGCGCGGAAGCGCGCAGCAAGCCTGCCGCCGGTGGTCGCCGAACGGCGGCGTGCCCTTTCCGGAACGATCGCGGCCCAAAGCGCCACGACGCCGCCGGTAGCCCGGTTCATACGGGACAGCTCAGATGCCCTCGCCGTAACCGACGAAGGACTGGTCCATGGTCTGGGCCGGTTCCTCGTCCTTCGACAAGCGCGAGACCACGCGCGCCGGCACGCCCGCCACGGTGGTGTGGGCGGGGACCTCGTGGAGGACCACCGCGGCGGCGGCGACCTTCGCCCCCTCGCCGACGCGGATGTTGCCGAGCACCTTGGCTCCGACACTCAGGAGCACGCCGCGCTCGATCTTGGGATGGCGGTCGCCGCTCTCCTTGCCGTTGCCCCCCAGCGTGACCGATTGCAGAATCGAGACGTCGTCGGCCACCACCGTGGTCTCGCCGATCACGACGCCGGTGGCGTGGTCGATGAACACGCCCGAGCCGATCCGGGCCGCCGGATGGATGTCGCAACCGAACACTTCGGAGATGCGGCTCTGGACGTGCAGGGCGAGGGTCGCCCGGCCCTGATGCCAGAGCCAGTGCGCCACGCGGTAGGCTTCGAGGGCGGCGAAGCCCTTATAGAACAGGAAGGGGTCGAGATAGCGTCGGCAGGTCGGATCTCGTTCGCGGATCGCCACCAGGTCGCGGACGGCCCGGGCGGAGGCTTGCGGATCCGCCTCGAAGGCCGAGAGGCAGAGGTCGCGCATCGAGAGGCGGGAGAGGTCGCCATCTCCGAGGCGGTGGGCCAAACGATAGGCGAGGGCGCCGGAGAGGCTGCGCTGGTCAAGCACCGTCGCCTGGACGAGACCCGCATAGAGCGGCTCCTCGATCAGGGCCGCCTCGGCCTCCGACCGCAATTCCTGCCAGACATCGGCCTCCGCCGTGCTGTGATGCGTCGCCCGGAGGGGCCGGGGCAGGATTCCGGCTCCGCCCTCGAAACCTGTGGCGGCGGGCTTGGCGGCGGCCATGGGTTCGTCCGCCCTCAATTCACGCGGCGGAAGACGGTCGGCAGGTATTCCTGCAGCGTCTCGTGCCCGTCGAACTTCACGTCGACGGTCGGCGCGCGGCCATAACCCGTCCGGATGCCGACCACCCGCCCCTTGGCGTTGCGCCAGATCCCAAGGGTCTCCGCCAGGTCGAGCCGCGCGAACACCACCGCGTCGCCGGGTTTCATGCCGTGTCCCGTCACCGTGTTCTCCCGATGATTCTCGCCGATCTCCGATGCCCTGCCTGGGGTGCCGGAGGAGGAAGGAAGTCTTTTCCAAGTCCGTTCTTCGTGAGGGAAGACTTCCATCGTGCCGTGTCCCTACCCTAGCAAAATTTTCGCTAAGTCCTTGTTATAGCTGCATATTTATGGAGGACACGGCGCTTTGCAAGCCTTGTTTCGCCGGGCTCGGCGCGCTACCCCGCTGGGACACCGCCGGACCGGACACCCCGCGCCGACGGACGGGACGGACGCCATGACGCGCAGGATCATCGACGAGAAACTCTCCGTGGGAGGCCAACCGAGCCTCGCGGAGATTGCGGCTCTGGGCGGTGAGGGCGTCACGCTCCTCATCAACAACCGGCCGGACGGGGAGACGCCGGGCCAGCCCGGTGGCGCGGCGGAACGGGCGGCCGCGGAAGGGGCGGGGCTCGCCTATCTCGATCTGCCGGTGACCCGCGAGACGATCACCCGCGCGGCGATCGAGCGCTTCCACGCGGCGGTGACCGGCGCCCCCGGCCCGGTCTTCGCCCATTGCGCCGGGGGCACCCGCTCGCTCACGCTCTGGGTGCTGGGCGAAGTGCTGGCCGGCAAGCTGCGCCGCGAGGACATCCCGGCCTATGCCGCGCGGCATGGCTACGACCTTTCCGGCGCCCTGCGCTGGCTGGAGGCGAACGACGCGGCGGGCGCCCCCCGATGAGCGCCTATCTCCCCGCCCTCGCCGGCGGCGCCCTGATCGGCCTCGCGGTGACGATGCTGCTTCTTCTCAACGGTCGGATCGCCGGCATCAGCGGGATCGTGGCGGGACTCGGGGAAGATCGGGGAGAGCGCCGGCTCACCGACATCGCCTTCGTGGCCGGCCTCGTGGCAGGGCCGCCGGTCTTCGCTCTCCTGACCGGCGCCTGGCCGCAGATGCGCTTCGTCGCCTCGCTCCCGGTGCTGGCACTCGCCGGCCTGCTCGTCGGCTTCGGCACCCGCCTCGGCTCGGGCTGCACCAGCGGCCACGGCGTCGCCGGGCTCGCCCGGCTCTCGCCCCGCTCCTTCGCCGCGGTCCTCACCTTCCTCGCGAGCGGCATGCTGACGGTCGCGCTGCTTCGGATCCTCTCTCCATGAACGCGGCCCTGCGCCTCGCCTCGGCGCTTGCCGCCGGCCTCGTCTTCGGCCTCGGCCTGTCTCTGTCGGGCATGCTCGATCCCACCCGGGTCCGCGGCTTCCTCGACGTGACCGGGGCCTGGGACCCGACCCTGATCTTCGTGCTGGCCGGCGCGGTCATCGTCGCGACGCTCGGCTACCGCCTGTCGCGCCTTCTGACGCGCCCGGCCTTCGACGAAAGCTTCCAGATTCCGACCAACCGGCGCATCGACCTCCGGCTGATCGCGGGCTCCGCCGTGTTCGGCATCGGCTGGGGGCTGTCCGGCTTCTGCCCCGGCCCGGCGGTCGCCGCCCTGGCAAGCGCCGCCCTGCCACCGGCGGTCTTCACCCTGGCCATGGCCGTCGGCATGGCCGGGTACCACTTCCTCGCGCGTAGGCCGGGCGGGGCATCGACCACAGGTCGAACCGCCACCTGAGCCGCTACGGCCAAGCTCGGCATCCGATGCAGGGCAGGTTCCCGCTCCGGGCAGGGCAAGCAGTCATTCCACAGGGAAAGCCGGCTACGAACCAACACCCCAGAATACTTGCCCGCAAGGTTTGAGACTTTCAGGCACAGCTCGGGCGGCGCATTTCGCAAATAATCAATACATCGACACGGGACCGACCACGGGCCTGACAATATTACGCGCCAACGCGCAGGGAACCCGACCGAAAATCCCTGTCGCATTTTGGCCGCCTTCAGCCTCGATTGCACCGCCCGCCAAAACAACAAGGGAATGCAATCGTAAATGAAGGTTGTCAGCTGGACCGTTGCCGCCCTCCTCGGAACCTCGTTCACCGTCGGCGCAATGACGTCGACCGCGCAGGCTCGCGGTGGCAACGCCTCCTGGTACGCGAGCGGTCACCGCACCGCGAGCGGGGAGCGTTTCAATCCGAATGGCCTCACCGCCGCACACAGGACGCTGCCGTTCGGCACGCGGGTGCGGGTCACCAACCGCGCCAACGGGCGCTCTGTCGTGGTGACGATCAACGATCGCGGGCCGTTCGTGCGCGGCCGGGTGATCGATCTCGCCCGCGGCTCGGCCCGGGCCATCGGAATGAGCGGGACCAGCTACGTCTCCCTCAACGTGATGCATTGATGCGGCAGAGGCCGGCGGGATCGCCCGCCGGCCCGCCCTGCGCTTCCGGCGGTATGCACTTCCGGCCGGCATGCCCTAGTCTCTCGCCCAGGCCGCGTGGCGCGGCGCGTGGAGAGGCGTGACGATGGCGAAGCCGCTGGTGGTCGAAATCCCGCACGAGATCGGGCGAGCCGAGGCCCGCCGCCGGATCGAGGGCGGCATGGAGAAGGCCCGCGCCTTCCTCACCAAGAGCGGCATCACCATCAAGACCCTGGAATGGGTCGGGGACCGGCTCGACTATTCGGTCTCGACGCTGGGCCAGAGCGTCGACGGCTCCGTCGACGTACAGGACGACCGGGTGCGCCTGGAGGCCCGCCTGCCGATGCTGCTCGCGCTCTTCGCCGAGAAGGTCCAGGATTTCGTGGGCAAGGAAGGCACCAAGCTCCTGACCAAGAAGTAGCTCCCCGGCTGCGGGGACGCCGCTTCGGCGAAGCGCGTCCCGGCCGGAACCGCCTCCGCCGCCGGCTGTTCAACTTCGACGCTGACGTATCGAGACGCGTTTGGAGTTCCTGCTCATGGCGAATCCGGGCCCCATCCCCGAACAGCCCGTTCCGGCGCAACCCGTCCCCGACACGCCCTACGAGCCGCCGCAGGTCCCGCCGCCATCGGAGGCGCCCGAGATCCCCGGGAACGCGCCGGCCGATGTCCCAGGCCAAGCGCCGCCCGAGATCCCGACCGAGTCGCCCCCGGTACCGCCGACGCCGACCGGGCCCGCGAACCCGACGGCCTGAGGCGCCGGAGAGCGTTTGTTCGCGGAGGCCGGTGCTGCCATAAGCCCCGCCATGGCAGCCCCTCCGCTTCTCACCCTCCAGGACATCGCCCTCACCTTCGGCGGCACCCCGCTGATCGAGCAGGCCTCCCTCAGCATCGCCCCCGGGGAGCGGGCCTGCCTCGTCGGGCGCAACGGCTCGGGCAAATCCACCCTCATGCGGATCGCCGCGGGGCTGGTCGAGCCCGATCGCGGCGTCCGCTTCCTGCAGCCGGGCACCACGGTCCGCTATCTGGCCCAGGAGCCCGACTTTTCCGGCTTCGCCTCGAGCCTCGCCTTCGTGGAGGCCGGCCTCGCTCCGGGCGACGACCCGTATCGCGCCCGCTACCTGCTGGAGAGCCTCGGCCTGTCGGGAACCGAGGATCCGGCGCGCCTGTCCGGCGGCGAGGCGCGACGCGCGGCGCTCGCCCAGGCGCTGGCGCCAGAGCCCGACATCCTGCTCCTCGACGAGCCCACCAACCACCTCGACCTGCCGGCGATCGAATGGCTCGAAGCCGAGTTGAAGCGAACCCGCTCGGCCCTCGTCCTGATCAGCCACGACCGGCGTTTCCTGTCCGCGCTGTCGCGGGCCACGATCTGGCTCGACCGCGGCGTCACCCGGCGGATCGAGCAGGGCTTCGAGAGCTTCGAAGCCTGGCGCGACGCCTTCTTCGAGGAGGAAGAGCGGGAGCGGCACAAGCTCGACCGCAAGATCGCCGCGGAGGAGGATTGGCTGCGCTACGGGGTCACCGCCCGGCGCAAGCGCAACGTGCGCCGCCTCGGCAATCTCCACGCCCTGCGCAAGGAGCGGAAGGAGGATCGCCGCCCGGTCGGCACCGTGACCATGGCCGCGACCGAGGGCGAGGCTTCGGGGACGCTGGTGGCGGAGGCCCGCAACGTCACCAAGGCTTACGGGGATCGGCGGATCGTCGACGGCCTGTCCCTGCGGGTGCTCCGCGGGGACCGTCTCGGCATCGTCGGACCGAACGGCGCCGGCAAGACCACCCTCATCAAGCTGCTGACCGGGGCGCTCCCGCCCGATTCGGGCGAGATCCGCCTCGGCACCAATCTCAGCATGGTCCATCTCGACCAGGCCCGGGCCAGCCTCTCGCCCGACATGACCGTCTCCGACGTGCTCACCGGGGGCCGCGGCGATTCGGTGATCGTCGGCGGCCGCAGCCGTCACGTGATCGGCTATCTCAAGGACTTCCTCTTCGCCCCCGAGCAGGCCCGCACGCCGGTGAGCGTGCTTTCCGGCGGCGAGCGCAACCGCCTGCTGATCGCCCGGGCGCTGACCCAGGCCTCGAACCTGCTCGTCCTCGACGAGCCGACCAACGACCTCGACCTCGAGACCCTGGACCTGCTGCAGGAAATGCTAGGCGACTATGCCGGCACGCTGATCCTGGTGAGCCACGACCGCGACTTCCTCGACCGGGTGGTCGGCAGCGTGCTGGTGAGCGAAGGGGAGGGGCGCTGGGTCGAGTATGCCGGCGGCTACAGCGACATGGTCGCCCAGCGCGGCCGGGGCGTCGAGGCCCGCGCCACCTCGGTTCCGGAGAAGTCCGAGCCCCGCGCCCGCACGGAGAAGGCCGCGGAGGCCCCCTCCGCCGCGCCGCGCAAGCTCGGCTTCAAGGAGCAGCACGAACTCAAGACGCTGCCTGGCCGCATGGTCGAATTGGAAGGAACGGCGGAGAAGCTGCGCGCGATTCTGGCCGATCCGGGTCTCTATGCCCGCGACCCGGCGAGATTCGAGAAGGCTTCCGGATTGCTCGCGGCGGCGGAAGCCGAACTCGCGGCCGCCGAGGAGCGCTGGCTCACCCTCGAACTGCTGAAGGAATCGCTCGGGGGCTGAAGGACGCCGCCAGCGGCGCCGGGTGGATACGTCCTCGGCCCGCGATTCTTCCATCCGGCCGCTGGCGCATGGACATCGCGCCGCCGGGAAGCAGGCTTGCCGCGGGCCAACAAGCTTCCACCCGGCGAAAAATACTTTGCCGGTTCTAGGATTCGGAGTGCGGTCTTCTTTGGGCGTCTGAAGATCGTGGCCTGGCTGCAACAGCGTGTCCGGAAGCCGGTTCGTGACACTTCGAAGACGCCGATGTTTGTTGCCTGAGCGTAACTGGTCGCCCATGGTGACTGCGCGGACGGAGCGCCAAGCTCCGACGCGGTTCGGCCAGTGCCCGTGCGGGGAGGGCCAAACCTCCAAGGGAACACGAACGAAAACCGGGACGGCCCGCTGGGGGCGCCCACCGGTTGAAAACAACGTTCGATCCCATGGGTCTCGAAACTTCTGGAGGTTTCAACAATGAAGCTCGTCAAGAGCCTTCTTCTGGGATCGGCGGCGGGGCTGACCGTCGTTGCCGCGGCGCAAGCCGCCGACCTTCCCGTCAAGAAGGCAGTGCCGATCGAGTACGTCCGCGTCTGCACCGCCTACGGTGCCGGCTTCTTCTACATCCCGGGCACCGACACCTGCCTGCGCGTCTCGGGCCGTGCCCGCGCCGAGTACGGCTACATCGGCAGCGACAGCCGCAACGTCTCCGGCGGCGGCGACCTCTCGGGCTTCACCGGCCTCGCGCGCTTCAACCTCGATGCCCGCACTCAGACCGGCTACGGCACGCTCCGCGCCTTCCTGCGCCTCGATGCGGCGAGCCGGACCGGTCACACCAAGCTCTCCTCCGGCACGAACCTGCGCGGCGCCTATGCCTTCTCCGGCACCGGCCAGGACCAGCTCGGCCGTGTCCAGAACTTCCTGAACGTCGACAAGGCCTTCGTGCAGTTCGCCGGTCTCACCGCCGGTCGCGCCTCGTCCTTCTTCGACTTCTACGCCCACGACTACGAGATCATCGGCTCGTCGCTCGGCTCCGACATGCCCTCGACGAACCTCCTCGCCTACACCCAGAAGATCGGTGAGGGCTTCTCCGCGACGCTGTCGATGGAAGACCCGAACTACCGCAAGAACCCGCTCTACTCCGACGCGGTCGGCGCGACCGCCCTCGTCCCGGGTCAAGCGGGCCTGAACAACGTCTTCACGACGGCCCCGACCCCGATCATCCTGGGCACCAACGCCGCCGGCAACGCGACGGCCGTGGCCTTCCTCGACGCCGTGCAGCGCTCGCGCATGCCCGACTTCGTCGGTTCGCTGCGCTACGACGCCCCGTGGGGTTCGGCCCAGATCTCGGGTGCGGTCAAGGACGTGAACGTCGGCGGCTTCATCAGCGGCTCCGGTATCTTCAACGCCACCCCCGGCACGGGCACGAACGCCGTCCTCAGCCAGCCTGCGGTCGCCACGCTGCTCGCCGCTCGCGGCATCTCCTCCACCGGCGCGCAGACCGAGTACGGCTGGGCGGTCCAGGGCGGTCTGAAGTTCAACCTGCCCTTCATCGCTCCGGGCGACGGCCTCTACCTGCAGGGTGCCTACGGCGAGGGTGCCTCGTTCTACACCGGCATCAACCGCTTCACCGCGGGCTACCTGAGCAATGCCGCCGTCTACACCGGCAACCCCTTCAACCAGTACCTGTCGGACGCGATCGTCAACCCGCTGACCGGCAAGATCGAGCTCTCCTCCAGCTTCACGGTGGTGGCCTCCTACCTCCACTACTGGGCCCCGGAGTGGCGTTCGGCCTTCTACGGCAGCTACGGCGAGATCTGGTTCCCGCAGGGCGCCCGTCAGGCTGTGAGCCTGGCCTCGAGCCTGATCGGTGCCAGCAGCGCCAATGCTCCGCCCTCCTTCGCCACCAACGCCACCGGCTACGCGCTCAGCCCCTCGCTGCGTGACACCAACCAGATCGTGACGGGCGCGAGCCTGATCTGGTCGCCGGTGAAGGACCTCGATATCGGCGTCGAGGGCCAGTACATCCGTACGGCCGTCAATGCCGGTCGCACCACCAACGCGGACAAGAGCCTCACCGTCGGCGGCCTCCCGGTCTACCCGAAGAGCAGCGAGGACGTGTACCAGGCCCGCTTCCGCGTTCAGCGCGACTTCTAAGAAGAGGATCCTCCCAGCGTGCTGGGAGGGCCCGGAACGGTTCGGGCCGCGTGTTCTGCACGCGGCCCCTCGAAAACCTCCAAGCCCGGCCATCGGCCGGGTTTTTTTGTTCGTGAAATCCCTCCGGCGTCCCGAGCCTTCAAGATGCCGGAATGGGCGTGTTTCCTTCGCCTCCCCGCGTGCGCCCGTCGCGCCGGAGTTCCGAGGTCCCGCCGGTGCCCGCAGACTCCGCCCTCACCGAGAAACTCCGCCGGGCCGGCTGGCTCGTCGGGCTGCCCGGTCTCGCCCTGATCGCCGCGGCGAGCGTGGGATTCGGACAGGCGCGCGTGGCCGCCGAACTGCGCGAGGCCGCCGCCGGACTCGTGCGCGAGACGGGGGAGGGGGCGCCGGAGCCCTGGCTCCGGGTGGAGCCGCAGGGGCGGGATCTCGTCGCCCTCGGAGAAGCCCCCGACGCGGCCCTGCGCGCCTCGGTCCTCGCGCGGCTCGCCGTCCTTCCGGGATTGCGGCGCCTGATCGACAGGACCGGGCTGATCGAGGAAGCCTCGCCCTTCGTCTGGTCGCTCACCCGCGAGGCCGACGGGCGCATCGCGGCGAGCGGCAGCCGGCCGGCCGAGATCGGCGGGCATCTGCTGGCCGACCGGGTGATCGCCGAACTGCCCAGGGGCACCGTGCTGCAGGATGCGGCCCATGCCGCCCGCGGCGCCCCGCCCGATTTCGTCGAGGCGGCCCTGTTCGCCGCCCGGCAGATCGTCAAGCTGGAGCCCGGCGGTCGCGTCCGCCTGGGCGACACGACCCTGTCCATCGAGGGCGCCGCCGTCGACGGCGCGGCCTACGAGGCCCTGCGCGCGACCGCGCTCACGCCGCCGAACGGCTTCGGCCTGGGCCCGCTCGCGATCCAGCCGCCGCGCACCGACGATTTCCGGCTCGCGGTCTCCCGCGGGGCCGAGGGAAGCCTGCGCCTCTCCGGCAATGTCGTCTCGGAGGCGGCGCGCACAGAGCTCCTAGCAACCGCCGCCCAGGTCGCGGAGGGCGCTCCGGTCACGGACGAGACCCGCGCCGCCCGCGGATTGCCGGAGGGCGTCGATTTCACGGCGCTGGCCCGGACCCTGTTCGACCTCGCCGCCCTCCTGCGACAGGGCGAAGCCAGCTTCGTCCAGGGACGCCTCTCGGTCGAAGGTGTCGCGATCGACGGTCAGGCCATCGGCGATGTGCAAAAGCGGCTGGGCGAGGGGCTCCCCGCCGGCCTGCAGGCGGGGAGCGTGCGGCTCTCGGCCCAGCCGGTCTCGCCCTACCGGATCCGGATCCGCCGGGAGGCCGAGCGCGTCCTCGTCAGCGGACATTTCCCGGACGGACAGACCCGGACCGCGCTGCTCGATGGGCTCGGCGCCCGTTTCTTCCGGGAAGCGATCGTGGATCGCAGCCGCATCGCCGAAGGGGCGCCGCCGAATCTGCTGCGCGCCCTGAAGAGCGCCATCGACCCCCTCTCGACCCTGGCCGAGGGCGAGCTCGCCCTCTCCGACACCGCCCTGCGCCTGTCCGGCCGCAGCCTCTACGCGCAGAGCGCCCGACGCATCGCCGAGACGCTGCCGCAGGCCCTGCCCGCCGGCTGGACGGCGAGCGTCGCCGTGGACGTCGCCGATGCGCCTCGGCGCTACGATGCCGCCACCTGCGCGCGCCTGTTCACGGAGCGCGTCTCCGGCCATGCCCTGCGCTTTGCCGCCGGCAGCGTCGCGCTGGAGCGGGATTTCTATCCGGTCCTTGATGCCCTGGCGGAGCTCGCCAAGGCCTGCCCGGAGGAGCGCGTCGAGGTCGCAGGTCACCCCGACGCCCCCGGCACGCCGCCGCCCAGCCCGCAGCCGCTTCCGGAAGCCAAGGCGGCGGAGACGAAGCCCGATCCCAAGAAGGCGGAAGCCGGCAAGACGACGCCGGGGAGCAAGGCCGCCAAGGGCGTCAAGGACAACAAGAAGGCGGCGGAGAAGAAGCCCGAGCCGGCCGAACCGCCGGTGGATCTGCCGCGCCAACGCGCCCTCGCCATCCTCGATTATCTGCAGAAAGCCGGGGTCCCGGCCGACCGGCTCGTCGCGGCCTCCGGCGCCGCACCGGACGGGCGCCAGAGCGTCAGCCTCGGCCTGCGCTCGTAACGAACACCGACATGGCCCTGACTGTTCTCGCGTCCGCGCTCTGGCCCGGACTTCTCGCGGCGCTGGCGCTCGGCGCCGTGGTCGGCGCCTGGACCGGCTGGCCGAGAACCCGGCTCGCCCGGATCGCCGGCGTGGCCCTGGCCGCCGGCGGAGCCGTGCTCGCCCTCGCCGCACTTTCGAGCCGGCTGCCCGGCCACGAGCAATTCGTGGTCGAGAGCTGCGCCCTGCTGCTCGGCCTCTATCTCGCAGGCTGCCTCGTCGGCGCCCTGGCCGGCACGTTGGCCCGGCGCGGCTAAGAGTCCAATCAGGGCTTCGTCGGCGCGGCCTCGGCGCTCACCGCGCTGCGCGCGCCGCGGTTCATGTCGCGCTCGATCAACAGGGCGCTGCGTCCGTCGAGGCGGTTGCGATAGACCTGCAGGTTCTCCATCACCCGCTGCACGTAGTTGCGCGTCTCGGTGAAGGGGATTCGCTCGACCCAGTCGACCGGATCGACATCGGGCTTGCGCGGATCGCCATAGGCGTCGATCCACTTCTTCACGTTGCCGCCGCCGGCATTGTAGGAGGCGAAGGCGAGGATGTAGGAGCCGCGCCAATCCTCCATCAGCTCGCCGAGATGGGCCTGGCCGAGCCGGGCATTGTAGGCCGGGTCGCTGGTCAGGCGGTCCGTGTCGTAGGCGGCGCTGACCCGCCGGGCCGTGCGCTGGGCGGTGGCCGGCATCATCTGCATCAGCCCCCGCGCCCCGACGCCGGACTGCGCCTTCGGGTCGAACTGGCTCTCCTGGCGGGCGATGGCAAAGACCATGGCCCGCTCCACCGGGGTCACCGCACCGAAGGCCTCGTAATCGGGAATGCCGATCGTCGGATAGGCATGGGTGTCGAGGGGGAGGCCCTTCTGGGTGGCGAGCTTGCCGACCGCCACCAGGGCCCGGGCATCGCGCACCTGCACGGCGACGTCGCCCAGCGCGTTCAGGGTCGCCTCGTCGGAGATCCTGGTCGCGGCGTCGATGTAGAGGGGAAGCGCCAATTCGCGCATGGAGGCGGCGGCGAGCAGCTTCAGGGCGCGCACGAACGGCCGATCCTCGAAGGCGGTCCGGGCCGCGCCTTCGAGCTGGGCGGCCTGCCGCAGGGGCAGGCTGTTCTGGCCGAGCCGGGCCCGGGCGAGCTGACCGTAATAGGCGATCGGCAGCAGGGCGGCCTTCTCGTAGAAGCCCTTGGCCGTCTCGCTCTGGCCGAGGGCCTCCGCGGCCCGTCCCTGCCAGTAGGTGGTGCGCGCCACCGAGATCGGCGTCTCCGCCACGGCGGCGGCCTTGGCGAAGTGGCGCTGTGCCGTCTCGGCATCGCCCGCGAAGCGCAGGGCGATCCAGCCGGCGGTGAACTCGGCCTCGATCGTCTTCTCCACCGAGCGGGCGCTGTGACCGGCGGCAACGGCGAGCGCCGTCTTCGGATCGCCCTCGTCGACGAGCTTGCGGGCCACGATGCGGCGCTCGACCCACCATTCGTCCCCGTCGACCAGGACCTCGCCGTTGGAGGGCGCGGAGATCAGGATCTTGGCGGCTTCCGCCGCCTTGTCGGCGCGGCGGTAATATTGCGCCCGCGACAGCAGGAACGAGGAATCGCCGCGCAGGGAAGGGGGCACGGCGTTGAGTGCGGCCGGGGCGGCGGAGCTCTTGGCCTCGACGGCGCGGCGTGCCCGCACGAGGCTCACATAGGAGCCGCCGGCATAATCCGCGGCGCGGCCGGCGGTGGCGAAATCCTCCTTCAGGAGGGCGCGCTCCATCCGGTAGCGATGGTCGACCTTGCCGAGCACGTTCGGGAAGGCGTCCAACACCTTCCCCTCGAGGACGCGGCCGAAGGTGTCCTCGCGCCAGAGGGCGCGCACGAGTTCGGCGGCATCCGCCTCAAGCCCGTCCGCCTTGAAGGCGAGGGCAAGGGCGAACTTGCCGGGCGCGCTCACGGGCCGGGCGCTGGCGAAATAGGCCCGCACCACGGCCGGGCTCTTCTTCTCGCTGAGCAGGGTCTCCTCGGCCCGGCGCCGCAGCAGGGGGCCGGCCGGCCAGTCCGGATGCGCCTTCAGGAAGCCGGTCACGCGCTCGAAGCCGATGCCGGCGCCCGCGCGGATCGCGACCCATTCGAGCAGGGTGCGCGCCGCCTCGTCCTTGAAGCCGTCCCGCATGCGGTCGCCCTCGGCGACCTTGCCCTTGCGGTAGAGATCGATCGCCTGGCGCAGCTGGGCGAGATCGGTGTCGCCGGCCATTACGGCGCGGGTCGGATCCGGCAGCTCGGGAACGGGTGCGGCAGGAGAGACCGCGGCATCGGGCAGGGGGAAGGCGACCGGCGCGTCGCCGTCGGTCGACGCGTAGGACGAGGCCGCGGCGGGAAGCGGGGCGTCGGAGGCTGCCTCGCCCTTGGTCGTCTCCACCTTCAGCGCATCGGCCGCGACGGGATCGGCGGGAGGCTGGCCATCCTTGACCAGCGCCGAGGGAGCGGCAGCATCCGAGGCCGGGACGGCGGGGGCGCCGGCGGGCTGAACCCCGCGCAGGCCCTCGGCCGGATCGGCCGCAGCGGCGCTCGCACCGAGCGCGACGGTGAGCAGCAGAGCAAGCGAGCGGGCGGGCAGCGCCATGGTCCGGTACACCCCGTGGAGGGCAGCCAAGCCTTAACTTGGCCGCGGCTGCGTTAAGAAGGCATTAACCGCCCGCGCGAAGCGTTTGCGCCGGGCCGGGCGAGGCCGTATGGATGCGCGGCCGAACGGCCGGCGGCGAAGCCCGGCTCCCGGCACATGAGAACAAGGAAGGCCGGGAACGCCGACATGACCGACATCCACGCGCGCCTCAGGGGCTCGATGACGGCGCTCGCGACGCCGTTTCGCGACGGCGAATTCGACGAGGAGGCCTTCCGCGCCTTCGTGGATTGGCAGATCGCGGAGGGCACCCACGCCCTCGTGCCGACCGGCACCACCGGCGAGAGCCCGACCCTCAGCCATGCGGAGCACGACCGGGTGGTCGAGACCTGCGTGAAGCAGGCCGCGGGCCGCGTGCCCGTGATCGCCGGCGCCGGCTCGAACTCGACCGCCGAGGCGGTGCAGCGGGCGCGTCATGCGGAGGCTGTCGGCGCGGATGCCGTGCTCATCGTGACGCCCTACTACAACAAGCCGACCCAGGAGGGGCTGTATGCCCACTTCAAGGCGGTGAACGACGCCGTCGGCATCCCGATCATCATCTACAACATTCCCGGACGTTCCATCGTCGACATGAGCGTCGAGACGATGGCGCGCCTGTTCGAACTCAAGAACATCGCCGGGGTGAAGGACGCCACGGCCAAGATCGACCGGGTCAGCCTCCAGCGGCAGGCCATGGGAGAAGATTTTATCCAGCTTTCGGGCGAAGATGCGACGGCGCTCGGCTTCAACGCCCAGGGCGGCGTCGGCTGCATCTCCGTGGTCTCGAACGTGGCGCCCCGGCTCTGCGCCGATCTGCAGGAAGCCACCCTGCGCGGCGACTTCGCCACGGCCCTGAAGGTGCAGGACCGGCTGATGCCGCTGCACACGGCGATGTTCTACGAGTCCAACCCGGTGCCGGTGAAGTATGCCCTGTCGCGCATCGGCCGGATGTCGGCCGAGGTGCGCCTGCCGCTGGTGCCGCCGACCGAAGGCTGCAAGGCCGCCGTCGACGCCGCACTCCGGCGCGCCGGGCTGATCGAGGGCTGACCGAAACAAGCGGCGCGGCTCGCCCCGGGGCCTCCCAGCCCCCATATCAGGCGATCCGCGCCGAACGCCCTACGCGAAAACTGAAAGCATGGCCCCGAAGAACGAACCCGGTCGGCGCGTCGTCGCCGACAATCGCTCCGCACGCTTCCACTACGCCATCGAGGACACCTTCGAGGCAGGCATCGCCCTGACCGGGACCGAGGTGAAGTCCTTGCGCGGCGGCAAGGCGACGATCGGCGAATCCTATGCCGGACCCTCGGGCAACGACCTGATGCTGTTCAACGCCTTCATCCCGGAATACCTGGAGGCGAACCGCTTCAACCACGACACCAAGCGGCCGCGCCGGCTGCTGCTGCACCGCCGCCAGATCAACAAGCTGATCGGCGCCACGCAGCGCCAGGGCTACACGGTCATCCCGCTGAAGATCTACTTCAACGACAAGGGCCGGGCGAAGGTCGAGCTGGGCCTCGGCAAGGGCAAGCAGCTCCACGACAAGCGCGAGAGCGTGAAGCAGCGCGACTGGCAGCGCGACAAGGCGCGGCTCATGCGCGACAAGGGCTGAGCCGGCGTCGCTCCCCTTCGAGCACCCATAAAAAATCCCGGCGGCGCGGCCTTCCGAAGGCTCGCGGCACCGGGATTGTCCGAGTGTCGCCTCGCGCCGGCGAGGCGGGATCGCCGTCAGCCTTCGCTGTCGCCGTCGCTGGCGGGACGGATGCCGTAGCGGCTCTCCAGGCCCGGATTGCTGCGGGGCGGCTGGTCGCGACGGGGAGTGTCGGAGGCGGCGCGCACCGGGCGCTCGCCGGGGTCACGGCCGATGCGGCCGATCAGCTGGGACAGGTCCAGGAACTCGTCCGCCTGCCGCCGCAGGTCGTCGGCGATCATCGCGGGCTGCGTCTGGATGGTCGAGACGACGGTGACGCGCACGCCCTTGCGCTGGACCGCCTCCACCAGGGAGCGGAAATCGCCGTCGCCGGAGAACAGGTAGATCTCGTCGAGATGCGGCGCCAGCTCCAGGGCGTCGATCGCGAGCTCGATCTCCATATTGCCCTTCTTGCGCCGGCCGGTGGAGTCGCTGAATTCCTTCACCGGCTTGGTGACCACGCGGTAGCCGTTGTAGTCGAGCCAGTCGATCAGCGGGCGGATCGAGGAATATTCCTGGTCCTCGATCATGGCGGTATAATAGAAGGCCCGGATCAGATTGTACCGGCTCTGAAAATCCTTGAGTAATCGCTTGTAATCGATGTCGAAGCCGAGCGCCTTGGTGGTGGCATAGAGATTGGCGCCGTCGATAAAGATCGCAGTACGCTGCTTGTCGCTCATCAAATAGTCCATTCTGGAATGAAGGAACCGCGCCTGTCTGGCGCCGAGTCGGCGCCGGTGGGTAGGGCTCGCGGGCGTTGCTGGGAAAGTTTTTGCTTCGTTGAAAATCGCAGTTACATTGACCGAAATCTTTTCCGAATGCCTTTGATGGTGTTCTCCAAGGCGATCGAGGGCGCGAGGACGTGCGAACGCGCCCGATCAATTTAAATTTGCATGATGAGAGATACCTCCCCTGTCAAGGGCGGCCCTCCCGCATTTCGAAGTCGTGATCGGGGAGAAGCAGCCCGGCCCCTTACTTGGTGGGGATCGCCCGGCTTCCCGGCTTCACGGGCGGGATCGCGGCGAGTTCGGGCGGGATCGCGTCGGGAGCGTAGTCCGGGATGTCGAGGGTGACGAGGGAGAGGAGCGGCAGGCCGATCTCCCCGCGCCCGCCGGAGCGGTCGATCAGGCAGGCGGCCCCCACGATCTCACCGCCCTGTCCCTTGAGGGAGGCCAAGCATTCCCGCGCGGAGAGGCCGGTGGTGACGATGTCCTCGACAATCACCGCCCGGGTGCCCTGCGGGATCGAGAAGCCCCGGCGCAACTCGAACGGGCCGCCGGGATCGCGCTCGACGAAGATCGCCTTCGCCCCGAGATGGCGCGCGGTCTCGTAACCCGGGACGATGCCGCCGATGGCCGGGGAGACCACGATGTCGATCTTGCCGAACCGCGCCGTGATCGTAGCGGCGAGAGCCTTGCACAGGCGCTCCGTGCGGGCGGGATCAGAGAAGATCGTCATCTTCTGCAGGAAGGTCGGCGAGCGCCGGCCCGAGCTGAGGATGAAGTGGCCCTGCAGCAGCGCGCCGGCGGAGCGGAATTCTTCGAGGACGGCTTCGGGGTTCATGCGCGGCTCCGGGCAGGAAAGGTCGCCCCGCTTCTGGCAAGCCGGATGCCCCGGGGCAAGGGCGCGCCATTTACAGCCCGGCCCCCGCCCGGTATCACCCCCGCCCACACCGACAGATCGAGTTTCACACCAGATGCGCGCCGAGATCGAGCAGAGCTCGGATGCCGCCAAGCAGTCTATAGGGCTGCTGAGGAGGCATCTTTGACTGGGATACCGTCGATAAACGCCTCGCGGAGCTGAACGCCCGCTCCGAGGACCCCGACCTCTGGAACGATCCGGAGGCCGCGCAGAAGGTGATGCGCGAGCGCCAGCAGCTCGACGAATCCGTCTCCGCGATCCGGAAACTGGAGCGGGACCTCGAGGATGCCGCCACCCTGATCGAGCTCGGCGAGATGGAGGGCGACGCAGCCTCCATCGCGGAGGGCGAGGCCGCCATCCGGGCCGTCGAGAAGGAGGCCGCGAGTCGCCAGGTCGAGACCCTGCTCTCGGGCGAGGCCGACGGCTTCGACACCTATCTCGAAGTCCATGCCGGCGCCGGCGGCACGGAGAGCCAGGACTGGGCCAACATGCTCCAGCGCATGTATGCGCGCTGGGCCGAGCGGCGGAAGTTCAAGGTCGAGATCGTCGAGATGACCGACGGCGAAGAGGCCGGGATCAAGGGCGCCACGCTCCTGATCAAGGGCCACAACGCCTATGGCTGGCTCAAGACCGAATCGGGCGTGCACCGCCTCGTGCGCATCTCGCCCTACGATTCCAACGCGCGCCGCCACACCAGCTTCGCCAGCGTCTGGGTCTATCCCGTCATCGACGACCGGATCGAGATCGAGATCAAGGAATCCGACTGCCGCATCGACACCTACCGGTCGTCGGGCGCGGGCGGCCAGCACGTCAACACGACCGACTCGGCGGTGCGCATCACGCACAACCCGACCGGCATCGTGGTGGCCTGTCAGCAGGAGCGCTCGCAGCACAAGAACCGGGCCACCGCCTGGAACATGCTGCGCGCCCGCCTCTACGAGCTGGAGCTGAAGAAGCGCGAGGAGAAGGCCAATGCCGAGGCCGCCGCCAAGACGGATATCGGCTGGGGTCACCAGATCCGAAGCTACGTGCTGCAGCCCTATCAGCTCGTGAAGGACCTGCGCACCGGCACGCAATCGACCGACCCGGACGAGGTGCTCGACGGCGACCTCGATCCCTTCATGGAAGCCTCCCTGGCGCAACGCGTCTATGGCGGCGGCGAGGCGGTCGAGGACATCGACTGATCGTCATGGAAACGCCCGCTGGGGTTGTCGCCCGCGGGCGTTTCCTTGTCACGGTCCCGACGTGCGGGGCCGTCTTCGCGCTCAATCCTCGGCCAGGAACCGGCGGATCCAGCCGCCGACGCGCTGCGAATCGTGCGGTGCCTCGAGGGAGATGAGGGCAAGGCGGACGAAATCCGGGTCCTGTTCGGCAGCCGGGTGGCCGTCCGTCAGCGCCCGGGCGTAGTCCGGCGCGAATTCCGGATGACACTGGAAGGAGAGGGCGGCGCGGTCGGAATAGGCGAGGGCGCCGTAGGGGGTGAAGGCCGAGCCGGCGATCACCCGGGCGGCCGGCGGCAGGCTCACCACCTGATCCTGATGGCTCACCGGCACGGCGATCCGCTCGGCCTCGTCCATGAAGGGCAGGCGCTCGGCGACCGTGTAGCTGTGCAGCCCGAGGCCCCAGCCCCGGTCGCTCTTCTCGACATGGCCGCCGAAGGCCTGGGCCAGCGCCTGATGCCCGAAGCAGATGCCGACGAGCTTCTGGCGCGGATCGAGACCGCGCAGGAAGCCGAGCAGGTCGGCGATCCAGGGATCGGGATCGTAGACCCCCGCCGGCGAGCCGGTGATCATGTAGCCGTCGAAGGCGGCGGGATCCTCCGGCAGCCCTTCCGCCTGCACATCGATCAGGCGGTAATCGTGCCCGCCGCCCACGAGATCCGCGGTCATGCGGCCGTAGCTCGGGAAACGGCCGGCAAGGCGCTTGGGCGGATGGCCCGTCTCCAGGATGGCGATCTTCATGGGTGGATCTCGGCGCGACGGGAGCAGGAGGCTCCGCGCCGGGATCTAGAGAGCGGGGTCGAACTGTGAAAGCGCCCCCGGGGTGGCCGGCCGTGCGAGCAGGCGATGGCCGATCAGCGCCAAGATCATGACGCCCGCGAAGAGCGCGAAGATGAGCAGGTTGTAGATCACGAGCGCCACGAAGCAGAGGCAGGCGAGCCCCAGCGCGAGGCCCGGCGCCAGGGGAAAGAGCGGCGCGCGGTAGGGCCGCGGCAGATCGGGCGCGCTCCTGCGCAGCTTGAACAGGGACGCCATGCTGACGATGTACATCGTCAGTGCCCCGAACACCGACATCGTGACGATGCTGGCGGTGAGCGACTGCCCGGCGATGCTGACGAGGTTGTCGCTGTAGATCGCAGCGATGCCCACGACCCCGCCCGCGAGCGTCGCCCAATGCGGCGTCTGAAAGCGCGGATGCAGCCGGGCGAAGAGGGCGGGCAGGAAACCGGCCCGGGCCAGGGCGAAGATCTGGCGCCCGTAGCCCATGATGATGCCGTGGAAGGAGGCGACGAGGCCGAACAGGCCGAGCCAGACCAGCATGTGCAGCCAGCCGCTCGATTCGCCTACCACCCGCTTCATGGCCTGGGGCAGCGGGTCGTTCAGGTCGGACAGGCTCTTCCAGTCGCCGGCGCTGCCCGCGAACAGCATCACCCCGAAGGCGAGCGCCGTCAGCGTGAGCACGCCGGAGATATAGGCGATGGGGATCGTGCGCTTGGGATCCTTGGCCTCCTCCGCCGCCATCGCCACCCCCTCGATGGCGAGGAAGAACCAGATGGCGAAGGGGATCGCCGCGAAGATGCCGCCCACCGCCGGCCAGCCGAAGGTGTCGGACCCAGCCCAGCCCCCGGCGGCGAAGTTCTGCAGGCTGAAGGCGGGGGCGACGACCCCCATGAAGACCAGCAATTCACCGACCGCCAGGAGGGTGACGAACAACTCGAAGGTCGCCGCGATCTGCACGCCGACGATGTTGAGCCCCATGAAGACGAGATAGGCGCCGAGCGCCGCATGCTTCGGGTCCAGAGCCGGGAACTGCACGTTCAGATAGGCGCCGATGGCGAGTGCAATGGCGGGCGGCGCGAACACGAACTCGATCAGCGTCGCGAAACCCGCGATGCAGCCGCCGACCGGGCCGAAGGCCTTCAGGGCGTAGGCGAAGGGGCCGCCCGCCTGCGGGATCGCAGTGGTGAGCTCGGTGAAGCTGAAGATGAAGGCCACGTACATCGCCGCGACGACGGCGGTGGTGATGAGGAAGCCGAGGGTGCCGGCCTGCGCCCAGCCGTAGCTCCAGCCGAAATACTCGCCGGAAATGACGAGGCCGACGGCGATGCCCCAGAGGTGGAAGGCGTTGAGGCTCTTGTCGAGCTTCGTTTCCGGACTGCCCATGCCAGATGCTCCGCGGCCCGCGTGCAGGAAGGCACGCGCGCTCCCCTCAGGCAAGAGCTTTGCCGATTTGGGACAGCCGGACACGCGCTGCCCCGAAAAATCATCCTCAGCCCGTCGGGCGCAGGCGGGGCGCGGCGTCCTTCGGGCGGATCTCCATGGCATTGCCGCGCCAGACCACGGCGCTCTGGAGCCAGGCGCTCGCCCAGATGCCCGGCAGCATCAGGTCGCGCACGAGGAAGGCGGCGATCAGGCGGGGCGAGCGGTGCCAGCCAGCGCGGCGGGCGAGCGCGTATTCCGCCCCGTACCAGAGGGCGCCGAGGGCGAAGCAGCCCGCGGCCGCCTCGAACGTGCCGGCCAGGGCCGCCCCGAGGGTGAGCGGCAGGGCCGCGCCGATGCCGATCTCGGGGGCAAAGAAGAGGGGGAAGGTGACCCGGCGCAGGCGCGCCCAGCGCACCTGCCGGCCCCAGACCTCGGCGAGGCTGCGCCGGCCGAGCGGCTGCTCAAAGGGCGCGGCGACGAGGTGGACCCGCTTGCCCGCGGCCCGCACCAGCTTGGTCGCGGCCGCATCCTCCGCGATCTCGGCGTTGAGCGCCCGGATGCCGCCGCGGGCCTCCAGGAACGGCTTGTGCCAGAGCATGCTCTTGCCCTGGGCGAAGCCGAGGCCCAGCGCCTCCCCGGCATATTGCCAGCGGGCCTGGAGCGTATTGAGAAAGGCGCACTCGATCTCGGCGGGAAAGCCGTCCGGCCGCGAGCCGACCGGCGTCGAGCAGACGAGGCCCGTATCCGGCCGCCAGGCCGCCTGGAGGCGCTGCAGGTAGTCGGGCGGCATCATCACGTTGGAGTCGGCCAGCACCACCCAGTCGTGCCGGGCCGCATCCCAGCCCCGCACGCAATTGTTGAGCTTCGGATTGTCGCCGAGGCATTCGTCGCCGACGATCAAGCGGGACGCGACATGCGGATGCGCCTGCATGAGGCGGTGCAGCAGCGGAACGATTGGGTCGCTCCCATCGGCCACGCAGAAGATGATCTCGTAATCGGGATAGTCGAGGGTGAAGCCGCGGCTCAGCATCTCCTCGCTGAAGGCTTCGATCCCCCGCACCGGCCTGACGAGGCTGACCGGGGCGCCCGCCGGAAAGGCGGAGACGCGGCGCTGCCGCCCGATGCGGCACGCCGCCACCGCGACGCTCGCGAGGTTGACGAGGACGAGGAGCGCGCACAGCGTGAGGGCGATGACGGTGCCGTCCCCGAACGTCTCCGCCATATCCCGTGCGCCTCCGTGCCGATGTCCGGCACCGCCTAGCCGACGCAGCATTTCAGGCGTGTGACACGCTGTCCGGCAGCCGTTTCTGCCCTTCGAGCCGAGCCTTGCCCCCGCCGATCGTCTTCCACGAGGCCTACGAGGCCACCCTGCCCGAGGGCCATCGCTTTCCCATGCGCAAATACGGGCGCCTGGCGCAGGTTCTCCGGGAGCGCGGGCTCGCGCCGAACGGCTTCGCGCGGCCGGAACCGGCGGACCGCGCGCTTCTCTGCGGCGCCCATGACGCGGCCTATGTCGATGCCGTTCTGGCTTTGGCCGTGCCGCGGGCGATCGAGAAGGAGATCGGCCTGCCGGTGACGGAGAGCGTCGCCGGCCGCTCCCGGGCCTCGTCCGGCGGCACCCTGCTCGCGGCCCGCCTCGCCCTGGGAGAAGGGCTCGCCGGGAGCACGGCGGGGGGCAGCCATCACGCGCGGCGAGAGAGCGGGGCGGGCTTCTGCATTTTCAACGACGTGGCCGTGGCCGCACGGGCGCTGCGCCGGGCCGGCACGATCCGACGCGCCCTGGTGATCGATCTCGACGTGCATCAGGGCGACGGCACCGCCGATTGCCTGCACGACGATCCCGACCTGTTCACCTTCTCCGTGCATTGCGAACGCAATTATCCGTCGCGCAAGATACCGGGCGATCTCGATGTCGGGCTGGCGGACGGGCTCGGGGACGACGCCTATCTCGCGGCGCTGTCCGCGCATCTGCCGCGTCTCGTCGATGCGCTCTCCCCCGACCTCGTCTTCTACAATGCCGGGGTCGACCCGCACGCGGCGGACCGCCTGGGGCGGCTGACGCTGACCGACGACGGCCTGCGCGCCCGCGACACGCTGGTCCTGCAGGCCGTTCGCAGCCGGGGCGTGCCCCTCGTCGCCGTCATCGGCGGGGGCTACGACAATGACGTGGACGCGCTCGCCGCCCGCCACGCCATCGTGTTCGAGACGATGGCCGGCTTCGCCTGATCCTCAGGACTTTCGCCGGGTCACTCGCCCTCGATCGGCCGAGCGCCCTTCGACCGCCGCTTGCTCTCCCGCGGCGGCATCTCCTTCGCCGGGTGGCCGGCCTCGCGAGGGCGGGATCGGCACCGGCTTGGAGAACGCGTCCACATTGCGCGCGAGCCGCCCGAGCAGCCCCACGAGCTGGGTGATCTCATGGGCGCTGAGCACTTCGAGGAAGTTGCGCTCGCGGGCCCGGGCGACGCGCGTCATCCGCGCGTGCAGCTCGGAACCCTCCCGCGACAGGGCCAGCAGCCGGACCCGGGCATCCCGCTCATCGCCGCGAACCAGGATCAGTCCGCTCTCCTCGAGCCAAGCGACGCTGCGGCTGACCACGCCCTTGTCGAGGCCCGTGGCCATGCAGACGCGCTGGGCACTGATCCAGGGCTCGGAGGCGAGGGTCCGCAATAGACGCCAGTCGGTGATGCCGATGCCGAAATTGCGACGATAGAAGCTCGATCCATCCGCCGTGAGCGTGTTGGACAGGCTCGTCAGCAAAGCAGGGATGTACGCGCCGTTGTCGAGGAGGTCCTCATTGTCGAGGAAACCCCCGATTCTCAAATCCTCGTCGCGATTCTTGCGGGTCATCTGCCTCATTAACTTGCCCCGTCAAGCTCCAGAACGGCGAATCACTTCCTCAACAAAAAGACTCAAGGTTAAGACCCTTCGAAAATGGCATCCGAGGACAAAGACGTCGCAGCCCCGAGGTTTCGCCTGACGATACCGAAGGTACTTCCTGTTATTCTGCATTAACGCACGTTAGTGCTTGGACCATTCTCCCCCGCGCCACATAGAAGGGGGGCGAGCGCGGCCTGCACAGGCCTAAAACGTGCAAGATGCAGTCCGTCGCGCAATGCACCTTTTAGTGCAAAGCCGCTGTCCCCATCCCGCAAGGCCGCGAACGGATCGGCGTAAAGGCAGCCGAGGCGCTCGCAGGCCTCGCGGATGACGCGCGAGTAAGGACCGACGGCGGAGGGATCGAGCCGATCGCCGACGGACCGGCCGATGGGCGGCACCGCCGTGACCACGACGCGGGGGGTCGCCTGCTGGAGCAGGAGCACGATCCTGGAGACCGCCTCCCCGAACGCCCGCGCACTCGCCTCCGAATTCGGCTTGTGCTTGCGGTTGAGATCGTTGCTGCCGATCGTGAGGATCGCCGCGCCGGGCTTGGGGTCGAGCTTCAGCTGCGGCAGCAGCCGGGCATAGGCCTCCGCGGTCGCGCCGCCGGTTCCCGCATTGACGATCTCCGCCCCGCAGAGCGGACCGGAGGGGTTGTGCATCTCGGCCTGGGAATCCCCGGCGATCAGGATGTAGCCGGGCTTGGCCTCGTCCAGCTGCGCCTGCACCGAGACGAGGCGCAATTGCCCGTAGAGCTGCGCGTTGAACTCCGGCTTGCGCAGCCACCAGCCGAGCGCCGCGCCGCCCGCGGCGAGACAGAGCGCGATCCCCGCGAGAACGAGGCGCCTCATGCCCGGGACGCCTTGCCCGAACGGTCGACCTGCGCCTGCGGGCGGCAATCGGTCGAGACGTAATAGGGCTTGATATCGAGGAGCGGGGTGCCGTCGAGGCAGTCGAGCCCGCGCACCCGCACCTCGCCCCCCTCGATGGAGAGGCGCTCGACCACGGCCATGGCGATGGGGTTGGGCCGGGTCGGCGAGCGCAGGGAGAAGGTGCCGCGGCCCGCCTCCGCGTGGCGCGGCTGCTGGATCACGAGGTCGCGCACCGCGCGATCCATCCAGTAGAGCACCACCAGATGGCTCGCGCCCTCGACGTTCTGGAGCGCGGGCACGAAAAGCGGATCGACCACCAGGGTGCAGACCGCGTCCGACTGGGTGCCGTTCTTCGGGCATTCCGCCCGCTGTGCCCAGGGCGTGCGGATGCGGCCGACGAAATAGACTCCCGCGTCGAAGCGATCGGGCAGCACGACGCTGACCTCGCCGGCACGCCTGCCGAAATCCTCGCTCATCGCTCGCTTCTCCCGGCCTCGCCCTTGCGTGTCGTGCCAACGCGGTCGGCCGGATGTCGTCGATCCGTGGCGGCGTCACAAGGGACGGTCTCTCGAAAGGATCGCCCGCCGGGATCGGTCGCCAGGCCCGCTGCGCCGGTGTAGAGCGCGGGAAACGAGGGCAGGGGTTTCGCGATGGGCATCGACGAGTTGCGGCCGATGGAGGCGATCGCCGACGCGGAGACGGCGGTGGATCGGCTCGAAACCCTGTTCGACGGCGCGACCCGCTCCCTCTGCGCGGCCTTGGAGCGCTATCTCCAGGGGGGGCCGCCGCCCGATGCCGCCGAGCGCCTGCGCTTCCGCTATCCCGAGTTGCGCCTGACCTATCATCCCGACAAGCCGATGCCCCGGCTGAACCGGGCCACGGCGAAGCTCCAGGCACCGGGCATCTATGCCACGACGGTGACGCAGCCCGCCCATTTCCGCGGCTATCTTCTGGAGCAGCTCAAGCCTCTGCTGCACGATTACGAAGCAAGCCTGGAGGTGGGGCTGAGCGCTCAGGAGATCCCGTATCCCTACGTGATCGAGCCGGGCGCCGACCTGACCCGGGGTGGCACCACGACGGCGGACCTCGCCGCCTTCTTCCCGACGCCGCGCCTCTCCGTGGTGGGCGACGAGATCGCCGACGGGCTTTGGCTGGAGCACCCGGACGAGCCGCGCCCGCTCGCCCTGTTCGACGGCGTGCGCACCGACTACTCCCTGCGCCGCCTCGTGCATTACACGGGCTCGGATTGGCGCGAGATCCAGCCCTGGATCCTGCTCACCAACTATCACCGCTACGTGGACGGCTTCGTGCGCCACGGCCTGGAACGGCTGGCCTCGGGCGAGGAAGGCTTCGAGCGGCTAGTCCTGCCCGGCGGGATCAGCGTGACCCGGGCGGAGGCCGCCTCCGCCGATCCGGCCGCGCTGATCGCGGCTTCGCCCTGGCACCGGTTCCAGATGCCGGCCTACCACCTCGTGGCGAAGGGACCGGACGGGGCGGCGCGGGGCACGACGCTGGTCAATATCGGCGTCGGCCCTTCCAACGCGAAGACCATCACCGACCATCTCGCGGTTCTGCGGCCGCATTGCTGGCTGATGGTCGGCCATTGCGGCGGCCTGCGCCAGTCGCAGACCATCGGCGACTACGTGCTCGCCCACGGCTATCTGCGCCGCGACCGCATCCTCGACGACCTCGTGCCCCCGGAAATCCCGGTGCCGGCCCTGGCCGAGGTGCAGATCGCCCTGCAGAACGCCGCCGCCTCCGTGACCGGCGAGCGGGCCGAGACCCTGAAGCGCCGCCTGCGCACGGGCACGGTCGTGACCTACGACGACCGCAATTGGGAGCTGCGCTTCAGCCAGGAGCGGCGGCGGATCAACCTGTCCCGCGCCATCGCCGTCGACATGGAGAGCGGCACCATCGCCGCGCAGGGCTACCGTCTGCGGGTCCCCTACGGCACGCTGCTCTGCGTCTCCGACAAGCCGCTGCACGGCGAGATCAAGCTGCCGGGGGCGGCCAACGCCTTCTACGAGCGGGCGGTGGCCGAGCACCTGCTGATCGGCCTCGCCGCCCTGGACAATCTGCGCGCCGACCGGGCCGGGCTGCATTCGAGGAAATTGCGGAGCTTCGACGAACCGCCGTTCCGGTAGGGCGCGTCATCGTGAGCCGGATCGGGCCAGCCCAGGCCGTACCCGGCTCATCAGAGTCAGCTTCACTCGCCCAGGAGGACGAAGCGACGGTTCGCGCTCTGAACCGGCCGCGCATTCATCGGGTAGAGAGATTTGAACCTGTCGATATCCGCCTGGGCGACCTGGATCGGATTGACGCAGACCATCCAGTCGACCACCTCGTTGCAGGGCGGCGTCGTCAACGATCCCTCATAAATCCAATGTGCGAGGGAATCGGGAAGGAAGGACTTCGGGTCGATCCCGTCTCCGGAAGCCTCGCCTGCGATCTGCCTGGGCATGGCTGCCGCGAGCTTCGCGAAGGCAGGATGGACCTTCCCGGCCTCCATGAAGACCCCCAGTGCGCCGAAACCACCGCTGGTCTTGTTCTTGTGCACGAAGTGCACCTCCATCGCGTAGCTCTTGTGCCCAACAAGATGCTCGCTTGGCGTATGGAAGTGATACTGGATCAATTCGTAGGTCTCGCCGCCAGCCATAAGCGTGCTGCCCGCGGGTAGGTTGACCTGGATCGTGTGGCCGTTGTTGACGATCGTCCCACCGGCGTTCTTCCAATCGACCGCGACCGGAGGCAGATCGGCTTTGGTCGCCGTCGTGATGTCGATCGGCGATTGCTGTGTTCCAACCGCGCAGACCTTGTTGTCGGGACTGAGAGATGCCCAATGATCTGCGGCCGCCTCGCCGTCATAGCCCCAATGCAGCGCTTCGGCCGTGAAGCCCGCCGTCGGGCAGAGCGGACAGGCCCCCAGCGCGGACAGGGCCTTGAGAAACGTACGCCGCTCCATCGCCGACAACTCCGCAAGTCTCTAGAAGCGGCTCCATCTCACCACGCTGATCTGATGACAAGAAAAATCCTTTAACAAAGCTCGATATACAACTAGATGAAATTATTGAGATATTTTATGCAACTCAACATCATCAATAAAAGCTCGAACCTTTCTTGGAAACAACGCCAAGGCTTGCCTCACGCCAAGCGTTGCGGCCAGACGCGCCCAAACCGGCGTGACGATGCGGTTGTGGGCGCCTTCCATCGCAGCTGAGGCTGCTTCGCCCTCGCGCGTGTGTCAGCGCTGAGGTCGAGTCTCGCTCGGCCAGCCGCTCCACCGGATTGCTGACGCCTCATCCCGCGATGAGGGTGGGGCATCATCCAGACTGGCCGGAACGTCCCTACCGCTCCCGGCTCCACAGTCCCGCCCGCTCCGCCCGGGCTTGGTCTTCCGCCTCGATCAAGTCCGGCGGCGCGTCGTCGCTCGCGCGGGCGCCGCCGGCGCCGATGATGAGGGCGGAGAGATCCTCGCCGTCGATCTGGCAGCGCTGCCCGACGCTCGCCGGGTCGCCGCCGCAGGCGACCTCGCGGCGGCGCAGGTAGCGGGCGAGCTGGCGGGCGAGCGCGCCGCCCTCGCCCGAGACGCCGAGGAGCCGCACCCGCTGCCCGCGGATCGCGAGCGTCCCGGTGTCGATCACCTCCGGCAGGCCGCGCAGATCGCCGCCCGCCGGCGCGGCGGCCATCGGCGTCGTCGAGATCTCGCCGGGCGGGAGGGGAACCGCCGCCGGCTGGGCTGCCGGCGCGCGGGCGAGGGCGGGAGCCGGCCGCTTGCGGCCGCGCAGAGCCTTCTGGCTGCGTTCGACGAAGTCGTGGAAGATCCGGGCCGGGATATCGCCGCCCGTGACCTTGTTCATCGGGGCATTGTCGTCGTTGCCGACCCAGATCCCGACGATCATGTCCGGCGTCAGCCCGACGAACCAGGCATCGCGGTAATCCTGACTGGTGCCGGTCTTGCCGCCGATGGGCGGGCCGGAGACGCGGGCCGCCTTGCCCGTCCCGAAATCCACCACCGCCTGGAGCGAGTCGAGCAGCATCGTCTGCTCCTCGCGGCCCAGCGCCCCGGTCGAAGGCGGCTCGCCGTGGAGATAGAGCGGTTTCGGGGCGTTCCCCCGGATCACGTGGATCGAATAGGGCTCGACCGGCAGTGCGCCGTTGAGCACGCCGGCATAGGCGCGGGTCATTTCCAGCAGCGTCACGTCGGCGGAGCCGAGCGCCAGGCTCGGTACGTTCGGCAGGTCCGACTGCACGCCGAGCCGGCGCGCGGCCGCGATCACCGCCGGGATGCCGACCTCCTCGCCGAGCTGGGCAGCGATCGTGTTGACGGAGAGCGCGAAGGCGTTGCGCAGGGGCAAGGCCCCGCGGAAGCGGTTGTTGGCGTTCTGCGGCTCCCATTCGCCGATCTGGGTCGGCCGGTCGACCAGCACGCTCTCGGGCGAATACCCCTTCTCGTAGGCGGCGAGATAGACGAACAGCTTGAACAGGGAGCCGGCCTGCCGCTTGGCCTGCACCGCGCGGTTGAACTGGCTGTCCTCGTAGTCGCGGCCTCCGACCATGGCGAGGATCGCCCCATCCTTGGAGAGGGCCACGAGCGCCCCCTGGCCGACCTTCTTCTTCGCGCCCTCCGCGTCGAGGCGGCGGGCGAGCACCCCCTCGGCGAGGCTCTGCAAGTCGAGGTTGAGGGTGGTGCGCACGGTGACGTCGCCGGCGTCGCCCGCGAGCCGCTTCACGTCGCCGGCCACCAGGTCGAGAAAGTAATTGGTGCCCGGCGGCGTCTCCGGCGGCGTGCGCAGCACGAGCTTTTCCGCCCGCGCCTTGTCGGCCTGCGGCTGGGTGATGGCCCCGGTCTCGACCATGGCCTGGAGCACGAGGTCGGCCCGCTCCTTGGCGCCGCCGAAATTGCGCGTCGGTGCGAGCTGGGAGGGCGCGCGCACGAGGCCGGCGAGCATCGCCGCCTCCGGCAGGGTGAGCGCCTTGGCGCCATGCCCGAAATAGCGCCGCGCCGCCGCGTCGATGCCGTAGGCGCCGGCCCCGAAATAGGCGGTGTTGAGGTAGCCGAGCAGGATATCCTCCTTCGACATCGTGCTCTCGAGCCGTAGGGCGAGGAGCGCCTCCTGGAGCTTGCGGCGGAGCGTCTTCTCCTGGCTGAGCGAGGTCAGCCGGGCATATTGCTGCGTGATGGTGGAGCCGCCTTCGCGCACGCCACCGCCGGTCGCGTTGCGCCAGGCCGCGCGGGCGAGCCCGCGCAGGTCGATGCCCCAGTGGCTATAGAAGCGCCGGTCCTCGATGGCGGTGATGGCCTGGGCGAGATGGGGCGGCATCTCGGCCGCCGTCAGCTTCTCACCGCGGAAGGCGCCGCGGGTGGCGAAAGGCCGGCCGTCATCGGCCTCCACGGTCATCGCCCGTTGACCCGCCTCCGGCACCACGCCGCCGAGCGGCGGCAGGGTGGCAAAGGCCTGGAGGATCACGAAAGAGAGGATCAGGACCGGCAGCGCGACGAGGGCGAGCAGCGCCGCGAACCAGGGATATCGGCGGATCCGCGCCCAGGACAGGCCCTGCGGCGTCGCTCCGGATGGGCTGGCCCGGATCGCGGAGACGTTCTGCGCTCCCGCCCCCCTCGGCCTTCCTCCGGCCAGAGGCGCCCGGCGCGCGGCCGCCCGTCCCCGCTGCCACAGGGTCCGTCCGGCGCTGTCCGCGAGCCGGCCGAGCTGCTTTGCCAGCAGGCCCGCAGCCCGGGCCGCTTCGCGGGCGGCCGCACGCGTATCGCCTTCGTCCCGCAGGCCCCCACCGGGTCGCCCGTCCGAACCACGCGGAGCCAATCGAACCTCGCCCTCACGCCCGGAAATCGGGCATCCAGGGTTGCAAGATTAGCCCGGACCGCGTGGGCCGCGCTATGCGCCGTGGCGATGGAGGGCGCCGGCCACCGCGGCGGTGGCCTCGGGGACACAGGCGGGCGAGGGCTATCGAGTCACTCCCGACGCGGCCGCCACATACCGCCCCCGCAGCGAGATCCCGAGGATCAGCAGCAGGATCCCGAAGGCGATGGCGTAGCCGCCCAGCCACCAGGTCAGCACCAGCGCGGACATGCCCGGGTTGATCATCAGGGCGAGGCCGAACAGCACCGAGATCGCGCCACCCAGCACCAGCCACCAGCGGCCGTAATGCGTGTGCAGGCTGAAGGCGGCGGCGATCATCAGACCGCCGGTCACCAGAGCCCAGGCGGCGACGAGCAGGACGAAGGCCCAGACCGCCGCGGCCGGAACCAGGAAGGCGGCGATGCCGACGGCGATGTCGAGGAGCCCTTCGACGAGCAGGAAGCCCCAGCGCTGGCTCTTCTCGGCCGCGCGGATCGCCGAGCCGATGGCGAAGACGCCGTCCACCAGCATGTAGGCCGCGAAGAACAGCACCAGCGACAGCACGAAGGCGCCGGGCGCGACGAAGGCGATGACGCCGAACAGGATGGCGAGCAGCCCACGCAGGGCCACCAGCCACCAGTTGCGCGCGAGCACGGCGCTCATGGCGTCGAGGCGCGCCGCCCCGACGAGGGGGACGCCACTGGCCGAGCCCGGCGGGAGATTACTGGGATGGGTGCCTGTGCTCATGGCGAACCTGCCTCGCTCCTGCGGAGCCGGCGGCCAGGCTTCCGCAAGAGCCAAACGTGCCGCGCTGCGGGCCGTTCCGCCCGATCCCCAGGCTTCGATGCGCGCGACGGAACCACGGCCCGCGAAACCTTTTAATCCCGCGAGGTGGGCGCCGCGCGCGGGCGGCCCTCTGTCGAACCTGCGCTCCTATCGGATCGGACGAACGATGCTGGACGATCAGCAGCGTGCGGGGGAGCGCGCGCCCACCGGAGACGAGCACTCCGCTGGACATTCCCGAAAGCAGGCCCATGCCCTGCGCGAGGATCGCGCGGACAGGCCCTCTCCCGCCGAGAATGACGAGGATCAGGCGGAATCCGCCTCGCCCAGGGAGGACGAAAAGCGGCCGGGCTTGCTCCGGCGGCATCCGTTCTGGTTCGCCTTCGGGGCCCTCGCCCTCGTCGCCCTCGGGGTCGCCGGTTTCTTCTACTGGAGCCTCTACGTCCATCCCTACGAGACGACGGACGACGCCTTCGTCGATTCGCGCCAATTCGCACTAGCGCCGAAGGTCGGCGGCTACGTCGTCGACGTGCCGGTCACCGACAACCAGCATGTCGAGGCGGGCACGGTCCTCTTTCAGATCGACCAGCGAGACTACCAGATCGCCCTCGATCAGGCGCAGGCCCAGGTCCAGGCGGCCGAGGCCTCGATCAGCAACATCGACGCGCAGATCGAGGCGCAGAAGGCGCAGGTCGTGGTGGCCGAGGCCCAGGTCGAACAGGCCAAGGCCGCCCTCAAATTCGCCGAGGAGGACGCCGACCGGTACCGGACGCTCGCCCAGAAGGGCGCGGGCACCATCCAGCAATCGCAATCCTCGACCTCGAACCTGCAGCAGCAGCAGGCGAACCTCACCCGCGCCCAGGCCGGCGTGGTGGCGGCCGAGAAGCAGATCGGCTCGCTGAAGGCGCAGCGGGCAAGCGCCGAGGCGCAACTCGGCCAAGCGAAGGCCCAGCGCGACCAGGCCCGGCTCAATCTCGGCTACACGACGGTCACCGCCGCCCAGGCCGGTCGCGTCGTGCGCCTCACCGGCGCCCGGGGCGAATACGCCCAGGCCGGCCAGAGCCTGTCGATGTTCGTGCCCGACGACATCTGGGTGACCGCCAACTACAAGGAAACACAGATCACCGACATGCGGCCGGGCCAGAGCGTCGATGTCGAGATCGACGCCTATCCGGATCGCAAGATCCACGGCCGCGTCGACAGCGTGCAACCGGGATCGGGCACCGCCTTCAGCCTGCTGCCGGCCCAGAACGCCACCGGCAACTACGTGAAGGTGACGCAGCGCATCCCCGTGAAGATCGTGGTCGACGATTGGCCGAAGGACGTCTCGATCGGCCCGGGCATGTCGATCGTCCCGACGGTGCGGGTCCGGTGAGCACCGGGGCGGCGACGGCCGGGGAGGGGAGCAGGTCCACCGGAAAGGCTTCCGGCGGCAAGACCGCCACGGCAGCGGGCGAGCGCAATCCCTGGGTGATCGCCCTCGTGGTGGCGCTCGCCACCTTCATGGAGGTGCTCGACACCACCATTGCCAACGTGGCCCTGCGCTACATCTCCGGCGGCCTCGCGGTCGGACCCGACGAAGCGGCCTGGGTGGTGACGAGCTACCTCGTGGCCAATGCCGTCACCCTCGTCGCCTCGAGCTTCCTCGCCAAGCGCTATGGCCGAAAAGCCTTCTTCATGTGGAGCGTGGCCCTGTTCACGCTCTCCTCGATCCTGTGCGGCTTCGCCTGGAGCCTCGAATCCCTGCTGTTCTTCCGGGTACTGCAGGGGCTCGGCGGCGGGGGCATGGCGCCGCTCGCCCAGTCGATCCTCGCGGATTCCTTTCCCCCGGAGAAGCGCGGCCAAGCCTTCGCCCTCTACGGCGTCGCCATCGTCGTGGCGCCGGCGATCGGCCCGACGCTCGGTGGCTGGCTCTCCGACAACGCCTCCTGGCACTGGTGCTTCCTGATCAACGGGCCGGTCGGCCTGTTCGCCCTGACGCTGATGTACATCCTGATCGAGGACCCGCCCCAGGCGGTGGCCGAGCGCAAGCGCCTGCGGAAGTCGGGCGTGCGTTTCGACATCGTCGGCTTCCTGCTGGTGGCCACCTTCCTCGGCTCGCTCGAGGTCGTCCTCGACGAGGGTCAGCGCAAGGATTGGCTCGGCTCGAACCTGATCGTCACCTTCGCCTGCCTGATGGTCCTCGCCTTCGTGGCGATGATCCCCTGGCTGCTCCGGCACCGCAATCCGGTCGTGGACCTGAGCCTGCTCGGCAGGCGCCAGTTCGGCTCCTGCTTCGTGGTGATGCTGTTCACGGGCGCGATCCTGATCGCGACCACGCAGTTCCTGCCCCAGCTCACGCAGGACTATTACGGCTACACCGCCACGCTCTCCGGCGAGGTCCTCGGCCCCGGCGGCGTGGTCACCGTGGTGATGATGTTCCTGGTCGGGCGTCTCTCGGGTCACGTGCAGCCGAAATGGCTGATCGCCCTCGGCGCGGCCATCGTCGGCGCCGGCATGCTCGACCTGACGCGGCTCAACCCGGATTCGAGCTTTTCCTATTTCGTCTGGTCGCGGGTCTATATCGGCATGGGCCTGCCGATAATCTTCCTCTCGATCACCTCGGCCTCCTACGAAGGCATCGACAAGTCGCAGACGGATCAGGCCTCGGCGCTCATCAACGTGGCGCGCAACGTCGGCGGATCGATGGGCGTGTCGCTCGCCCAGAACATGCTGGCCTACCGGCAGCAATTCCACCAGACCCGGCTCGTCGAGCACATCTCGCCGGTGGAGCCCGCCTATCGGGAGACCCTGGCCCAGGCGACACGCTACTTCTCGCAGCAGGGCTATGCCGGGCCGGATGCGCAGAACCAGGCCGTCGCCTGGATCGGCCAGCAGCTCCAGACCCAGGTGGCCTACTGGGCCTATATCGACGTGTTCAAGGTGCTCGCCCTCGTCGCCTTCTCGGCGGTGCCGCTGGCGCTGATCCTCAAGAGCGTGAAGCGGGGCGGGGGCGCGGCCCCCGCCGGTCACTGAACCGTCGGGATCGCGGTGGGGACCTCGCCGCTGCGCAGGCGGGCGTCGAGCACCGGGGCGTCGGCGGCGCGCCCGTCCTGGGTCTGGCTGGCGAGGGCCGTGATGCCCTCGTACTGGCTCATGCGCCGGTCGATCATCGCATCCAGCCGCTCATGCACCTCGGCCACGGTGAGGGCCCGACGCTTCTTGCCGTCCTTCTCCGTGAAGATGCTGCGGTTCGCCCGCGCCGCCCGGCCGAAGACCTGCTTGGCGACCTTCTCCGGATCCTCCGCCGACAGCGACAGGAACTTGCCCGCGCTGGCCGTGCCGAGGAAATGCGCGAGGTAGAGCTCCGTGGTCTTGAGTTCGCGGCCGATCCGGGCCTCGATCCGCGCGCGGTCGCGCTTGATCAGCTCGCCCGCCATCAGGCCGGAGACGTAGGGATCGTTGCGCAGGTCGAGCACGTGCTTGCGCAGGGCCGGGTCGGCGATGGTGATGCCGCCGCCCTGGCCCTTCACCGCCGCGGCCTCGGCGGCCAGGCCGTACTTGGCGCCGTAGCTGCGGACCAGCTCAAGCCAGGTCCCCGTCACGAACTGGAACAGCCCCTGGGCCGAGGAGGCGGAGGACTTCACATCCGTGTCGAAACTCGATTCCTTGTCGGCGAGCGCCATCATGTAGACCGGGTCAACCCCGGTATCGGCGGCGGCCCGCAGAATCGTCTCCACGAGACCGCGCGACACGCTCATGTCGCCGAAGCGCAGCGCGTCCTCGTCGACGTTCTTCTGGGTGAGCCCGGCGAGGTCGCTCTCGATGATCGACAGGGTCGCAGGCTCCTGGTCGAGCAGCGGCACGCCGCCCCAATCCGCGGGGGCACCCTCCGGCCGCAGCACCGCATGCGTCTCGGCGGCGGCCCGGACGATCGCGTCGCCACCGTCATGGGCGGACGCGGCCGGGGCGAGGGCGCCCTGCGGCAGGGCGCCACCGATGGAGAGCCCGAGGGCCAGGGAGGCGAGGATCCGGCGCGTCCGGCGCACCGAGGACGGAGAGCGCTTCGCGGCGGAAGCGTCGTGCCGCGGCGTCGCGCCCGCGGTGTTGTTTCGAACCAGCGACCCGCCGGACACGAGTCGGCTCACGTCGTCGGCGCGGCGCGCCGGCTCCGGATGAACCCCCATCAGTCTTCCTTTTGTCGCGCGCCGCCCGTTTGTTGTGGTGCAGCGTGTTTTTGAGCGGGCGGAGGTCTCGCCGCCCGGTGTGACCACAATGGGACCACCCCGTGATCCAATCGCGGCGCGGTTAAGCCCTGGTTAACCCATTGTTTTAACGATATTTTAAGGTTTTTTGCGGCGCGGCGCGCGGTTTTGTCCAACCAAAAGTGGCAGGGGCCGCCTTGGAACGCTCCATCTCGGCCACAGTTGTCTAGGGCCGCGGAGGACGGGCGCCGCGGCGGGCGCAGCACCGGCACGGTTCCGCAACGGGAACCGGTCTTCGACGCTTGGGCAGGCTCCGAAACGACCCGTACCGCGCGTCCCAGCCACAGCAGAAAGTCCAGTTCCGATGAGCAAGCAGACCGGTCGCCGCGTCGGCGTCGCCTTCGTCGGCATGGGGGGGGCTGTCGCCACCACCGCCATCGCCGGCATCGAGATGATCAAGTCCGGCTCCAACCGGCTCGACGGCCTGCCGCTCGCCGCGCTCTCAGTCCAGGGACTCGCGGATTACAAGGACCTCAGCTTCGGCGGCTGGGACCTCAACGGGGACGATCTCGCCGCCGCCGCGGCCGGCCACGGTGTTCTGACGAAGCAGGACATCGAGAACGGCGCCCAGGTGCTCAAGGGCATCACCCCCTGGCCTGCCGTCGGCAGCGCCCAGTTCTGCAAGAACATCGACGGCGCCAACCGCATCGTCGCCAAGGACCATCGCGAGACGGTCTCGATCATCGCCAACGACCTGCGCCGCTTCCAGGCGGAGAGCAATCTCGACGAGGTGGTGATGGTCAACCTCGCCTCGACCGAGCGCTGGCCCGACCTCTCGGCCCCCGTGCTGAACTCGGTCGATGCCTTCGAGAAGGGGCTCGACACGAGCGACGAGTCGATCAGCCCGGCGATGCTCTACGCCTATGCCGCCATCAAGAGCGGCGTGCCCTACGCGAATTTCACCCCAAGCGTCGCCGCCGACGTGCCCGCCCTGCTCGATCTCGCCCGGCAGATGAACGTCCCCGTCGCCGGCAAGGACGGCAAGACCGGCCAGACCATGATGAAGACCGTGCTCGCCCCGGCCCTGAAGGCCCGGGCGCTGCATGTCGACGGCTGGTTCTCGACCAACATCCTCGGCAACCGCGACGGGCTCGCCCTCAACGACCCGTCCTCGCTGCAATCGAAGATCAACACCAAGGGCAGCGTGCTCGATTCGATCCTCGGCTACCCGGTCGAGGACCACCTCGTGCACATCCACTATTACCGCCCCCGCGGCGACGACAAGGAAGCCTGGGACAACATCGACGTCACCGGCTTCCTGGGCCAGCGCATGCAGATCAAGGTGAACTTCCTCTGCAAGGACTCCATTCTGGCCGCGCCCCTCGTCATCGAGATCGCCCGCGTCCTCGATCTCGCCAAGGCCCGGGGCGAGGGCGGCGTGCAGGAGCAGCTCTCGAGCTTCTTCAAGGCGCCCATGGTCCGGAACGGGCACGGGCCGGAGCATGATTTCGGCAAGCAGCAGGCGATGCTGCTCGACTGGCTCGGCGGCGTGCATTGATGGACTTCGAGGCCTCGCCCGCGGCGCCCCTGGCGCTGCGGGAGCTCCTGGTGGAACTCGGCGACCTGAAACGGGTCCGCTCCGCCGGGCGCGACGGCTCCATCGCCGAACGGCTCTTCGCCCAGGGCTGGGTCGCCCTCACCGGCGGCGCGGAGCCCGAGACGGTGGCCCTCCGGATCACGGCGAACGCATTGGCCGCGACGCGCCTCTGCGACATCGACGAACCTTTCCTCGCCTCTGCCGGCCTCGACGAGGCCCAGGCGGCGGAGATCCTCGTGGCCGGCTTCGACGCCGTGACGGGGGCCGTGGAAGAACCGCTGCGCTCCCGTCTGCGGGCGCATCTGCGACACGCCGCGCCGCTGCCCGCCGGCGCGCTGCCGCGCTTCGTGCCGGCACTCGCCCGCCAACCCCGGGCCGGCGTCACCTGCCCCGGCAAGCCGCGCATCCTGCTGGAGCCGCCGGAGAACCATGCCGAGCATTGCCTGGTCGTCGCGGTCTACGGTGTCTGCCTCAGCCCGTTCTACCGGGCCGACCCCACCACCGTCTTCCTCGCCGCCCTGGCGCATCACGTCCACAATGCGGAGATGCCGGATGCCGGCTTCACCGGGGAGATGCTGCTCGGCGACCATCTCTGGCCCATCGTCGGCCGCCTCTCCGAGTGCGCGCTGAACGAACTCGACGCGCCGCTGCGCGAGACGGTCGCCCGCGCCCGCGCCGTCCTGCCGGACGATTCCACCGCCGAGGGCCGCGCCTTCCACGCGGCGGATTCGATCGACCGCGTGCTGCAGATCGCCCAGCACCTGCGGGCGGCCTCCCTCACCATGGAGACGGTGCTCGGGGAGATGGAGCTGGTCCATGCCGGCCCCGTGAAGGAGTTTCAGGATCGCGTCCTGCGCGACATGCATATCCCATGATCGCGCTCGGGCCTTATCTGTCCTGCCCATGATCCCGTTCGATCCCCTCTCGCCGACGACCGGCAACCGGCTGAAGGCCGACGGCCCCCACATCCTGAAGGATGGGGGGACCGGCGAGCGCTGGCCCGTGATCGACGGCATTCCCTATCTGCGGGTGGGGCGCGACGAGCTCGTCGCCCGCACCCTCGCCGCCATCGACAAGGGCGCGACCGAGGAGGCCCTGATCGGCCTGCTCGCCGATCAGGACGATTGGTGGAACGGGCCGGCCGCCGACCCGGATTCCCTGCACCGCCTCGTCGCCGACCGGACCCGGGCGACGCTGCGCGAGGCGGTGGACCTGCTCGGCTGGGGCCGGGTGGGCGACTACTTCGTCAACCGCTGGACCGACCCGACCTATCTCGCCGGGCTCAGCCTGCTCGAGGCCCATTGGAACGAGCCGGCCTGCGTGTTCGAGCTCGCCTGCGGCATCGGGCATTACCTGCGCGAGATGCTCCGGCGCGGCTGCAAGGTGGCGGGCGGCGACGTGGTCTTCGGCAAGCTCTGGGTCGCCCGCAACTGGGTGGTCGGGCCGGATGCGCAGTTGCTCTGCTTCGATGCCGCCTCGCCGCACTGGCCGGTGCCGGCGGCCTCCGTCGACCTCGCGCTCTGCAACGACGCCTTCTACTTCCTCGACGACAAGGCCCGGGTGCTCGAATGCCTGCGCCACACCGCGGGGGAGGAGGGCTGGCTGGCCCTCAGCCACATCCACAACAGCGGCTGCCCGGGCTTCTCGGCGGGCAAGGCGGTCTCGGCCTCGGAGATCGAGGAGCTGTTCCCGGACGGCCTCGTCTACGACGACGCGGAGCTGACCCAAGCCCTGGTCGAGGCGCGGGCCCCGCATCCGCGCGAGCCCAACGCGCTCAAGACCTGCGAAGCCTTCTCCCTCGTCGCCGGCCCCGGCATGCGCCCGGCGCCCCGCGCCGTGCTCGACGGCATCACCCTGCCGCCGGCGGACGCGCATCTGCGCCTCAACCCGCTCTACGTGCCGGACTCCGGCGGCGGCTTCGCGATCCGCTGGCCCTCCGAGCGCTACGAGGCCGAATACGCCGACCGCGTGACCTATCCACTCCGCTCCCACGGTCCGGATGCGATCACCTGGGACGGCGACCTCCAGGCGGCCGAGGCCGAGCGGATCCGCCGGCGCGAATTCGTCGATCTGCCGGAGCGTTGGTGATGGGCGACCGCGTCGGCTGGGGCATCGTCGGCTACGGATGGGTCGCGCGCGACTACATGATGCCGGCGATCGCCGCGGCGGGGCACCGCCTCGTCGCCGTCGCCGATCCCGATCCGCGGGCACGGGCGAAGGCGGAGGCGGACGGCGCGCGCGCCCATGCCGATCTCGCAGACCTGATCGCGGAGGACGAGATCGAGGCGGTCTATGTCGCGACCCCGAACCACCTGCATCGCGAGGCCGTGGAGGCGCTTGCCGCCAGCGGCAAGGCCGTGCTCTGCGAGAAGCCGATGGCGGCCTCCCTGGCCGATGCCGAGGCGATCGCAGCAGCGGTCTGGCGGGCCGGCGCCTTCTACGGCACCGCCTTCGACCAGCGGCACCACCCGGCCCATATCGCCATGCGCGACGCGATCCGGGCGGGGCGGCTCGGCACGGTGACGAGCGTGCGCATCGTCTATGCCTGCTGGCTCGGGCGGGACTGGGCCGCTTTCCAGGGCCAGGACAATTGGCGCATCGACGCCGGCCGGGCCGGCGGCGGCGCTCTGATCGACCTCGCCCCCCACGGGATCGACTTGGTCGACTTCCTACTCGACGAGCCGCTCCGCGACATCGCCGCCCTGACCCAGTCCCGCGCCCAGGATTACGCGGTCGACGACGGCGCCGTGCTCGTCGGGCGGACGGGATCGGGCGCGCTCGCCCAGCTCCATGTCGCCTATAACTGCCCCGACCCGCTGCCCCGGCGGCGCCTGGAAGTCGTCGGCACCGCAGGCCTCCTCACCGCCGAGGACACGATGGGCCAGACGGCGGGAGGCCGCCTCAGCTTCACCGGGGGCGAGACCGGCCTGTCCGAGCCGATCGCCTTCGACGAGACCCTTTCGCCCTTCGTGCAGCAGGTGCGCAGCTTCAGCGCCGCCCTGCGGGACCCGGAGGGCCGCGCCGCCTACTCGGCCGAGCGCGACCTGCACACCATGCGCCTCGTCGCCCGCGCCTATGCGGGAGCGGCCTGAACGACGACACGGGGAGGAGACCGGACCGCGAGGCCGCACCGTCCCGAGCCGGGGAGGGGCGACCCAGCGGGACGGGAACCGTTCGAGCAAGGACCGGAACGCCATGACCACGACCGCGCTCGACCAGGACGACCGGGCTCGCCACGCCAGCCTGAAGGCCCCGCGGCGGTACCGCTACGGCGCCCCCCGCCGGATCGAGGGCCTGCCCGAGCGGCTGCCGGATGCGGTGCGCGCCTATCTCGACGTGCTGCCCGAGGGCCGCATCGTCGGCTTCAACATCGCGCCCCTCGACCGCACCGGCATCCCGGTCTGGTTCGTGGCCTTGTTCCTCGACGACCCCTTCTTCGTGGGCGCCATGCCTTCGGGGATCGGCTACGGCGCCACCGACGACGAAGCCCTGATCGGTGCCGTCGCCGAGATCGCCGAGAACCTGATGTCCTCCGTCAGCTTCCCGGAGCGGGCGAAACGCTACGAGACCGGGATCGCCTATCACGACCTGGTGCGGGTGCACGGCGCCTCATCGGTGGCCGACCCGCTGACCCTCTGCCTGCCGGCGGGCTCGCCGGTCGGACGCGACACGCCCCTCGATTGGGCGCCGGCGATCCGCGCCCGCACCGGAGAGACCGTTCTGGTGCCCCTGGACATCGCCGCGACCGACTATTTCGAGCTGCGCCCGGGCTACACCCCCTTCACCAACCTCATCACCAACGGCCTCGGCGCCGGGCCGGACACCGCCTTCGCCCTCGGCCACGGCCTGCTCGAACTGCTGCAGCGCGACGGCAACGGCCTGCTCTTCCGCGCCCTCGACCAGGGGGTGATGCTCGACCTCGACGGCATCGGCCCCGAGACCCGGGGCATGCTCGACCGCCTCGCCGCCCTCGGCATCCGGGCGCTGCCGAAATTCGCCACCGACCAGTTCGGCCTGACCAATCTCTACGTCGTGGGCTACGACGAGAACCCGGACGACGCCCCCGCCCCGATCGCCCTCTCGGCCTGCGGCGAGGCCTGCGACCCGGACCGGGAGCGGGCCCTGCGCAAGGCGCTCCTCGAATTCCAGGCCGCGCGGGTGCGCAAGACCTTCGGCCACGGCCCGCTCGCGCTGGCCGACACGGTGGCGCCGCCGGGCTACGTCCAGGCCTTCATCGACAAGGCCCTGCCGAGCCTCGACCTGGAGGAGAGCCGGGCCCTCCAGGCCATGCTTGCCTGGATCGAGCTATCCAAGACCGAGCTGCGGGACGTGCTGGCGGACACGGTCTACGCCCAGCGCTCGACCAAAGCCTTCTCGACGCTGCCCACCACCGAGGCGCCGGACGGGCAGGCCCGCGGCCGCATCGCCCGGGAGCGCCTGGAGGCGGAGGGCTTCGACGTGCTCTACGTCGATTGCGCCCCGACCGGCTCCGGCATCGGCACGGTGAAGGCGATCGTGCCCGGTCTCGAGGTCGAGACCATGAGCTACTACCGCATCGGCGAGCGCAACGCCCGCAAGCTGATCGAGCGCGACCATCCCCTGATCCGCTTCGGAGCGCCGACGGAGACCCTGAAGCCGGTTCGCCTGACACCGGAAGCCCTGGAGCGCTTCGGCGGCCAGCCGCTCTTCGACGTGGCGCTGGCCGAGGAGATCATGGGCTCGCATTACCCCCTCTATCGCGAGCCGGAATCCCACCACGCGCCCTTCCGCTACGAGCGGCAGGGGCGCCGGGCCGAACGGAGGCGCGCATGACCCTGCGCTTCGCCTACAACACCAACGGCACCGCCCACCATCGCATCGAGGATGCGATCCGCCTCATCAAGGATGCGGGCTATGACGGCGTCGCCCTGACCCTCGACATCCACCACCTCGATCCCTTCGCCGAGAACTGGGTGGTCGAGGCGGACCGCATCGCCAGCATCCTGAAGCGGCTGGAACTCGGCTGCGTCATCGAGACGGGCGCCCGCTTCCTCCTCGACCCCACCGCCAAGCACGAGCCGACGCTCGTCACCGCGGACGCCGCCGGCCGCGCCCGGCGGGTCGGCTTCCTCAAGCGGGCCATCGAGATCGGCGGGATCTTGGAGGCGGAGGCGGTCTCCTTCTGGGCCGGCGTGCTCAAGCCCGGCATCGACCGGTCCGAGGCGCGGCGCTGGCTGATCGAGGGGCTGACGGAGGTCGCCGGCTTTGCCGCCGAGAAGGGCGTGGTCGCGGCCCTGGAGCCGGAGCCCGGCATGCTGATCGAGACGCTCGACGATTTCGCCGCCCTCGACCTGCCCGGCCTGACGCTCGCCCTCGATACCGGCCATTGCCTCGTCACCGGCGAGCGCGATCCGGCCGCGGCCGTATACGAATTCGCCCCCCGGCTCGGCACGGTGGCGATCGAGGACATGAAGCGGGGCGTGCACGTGCACCTCCCCTTCGGCGAGGGCGACATGGACGTTCCTGCCGTGCTCGACGCCCTGGAGGCGGTGGATTTCCGGAAGCTCGTCTGCGTCGAGCTGTCCCGCGAGAGCCACCGGGCCGACGTGATGGTGGCCCAGGCCCTGGACCACCTGCGCAGCTGCCGCCGGCCGGGTCCCGGCCTGCCACCGCCGGACGCGACGCCCCGCGAAACCCCGATCCCGGGACTGCCGACCGCATGAGGATCTGCTTCGTCAGCCGCCGCTACTTCCCGGCGATATCCGGTATGAGCGTCTACGCGCAGAACCTGCTGCGCGAGCTCGTCGCCGCGGGTCACGACGTCACGATGATCTCGCAATATCGCGGCGACGCCTTCGGCACGCGGGTCTATGGCGGCGGCCCGCCCCCGCCGGTGCCCGGCGTGCGGGTGATCGGCCTGGAGCAGCGCGGCGAGCAGGGCGGCGGCGATTTCGAGCGCGACATCGATACCATGGTCGCCACGATCCGCGCCGAGCACGCGCGGAGGCCCTTCGACATCCTGCACGCGCAATACGGCTACCCGACCGGCTGGGCGGTGCTGCTCGCGGCCAAGCGGATCGGCGTGCCGAGCGTGGTCTCGATCCAGGGCGGGGACGGCCACTGGGTCGGCTCCTGCTGCGAGACGCACCGCGTCGCGATGTGCACGGTTCTGGCCGAGGCCAACGCCCTGCTGATCGGCGGCCGATCCTTCGTGAAGGAGGTCTGCGATCGCCTCGGCTCGGACCCGGCCCGCTTCACCATCGTGCCCGGCGCCGTCGACACCGCCCGGTTCACGCCGGGGGAGGGGGATCGTGCCGGCCCGGTGCGCCTGCTCTATCACGGCCGCGTCGACCGCCGGAAAGGCGTGCTCGACTTCCTCGACGCCCTGGCCCTTCTGAAGCAGCGGGGCACGCCCTTCGCCGTCACGATCTCCGGCATCGGCCCGGACGTCGCGCCGTCGCAGGAGAAGGCGCAGGCCCTCGGCTTCTCCACGGACGAGGTGCGCTTCACCGGCTATGCCGCGTACGACACCGTGCCCGAGCTCTACCGGGCGGCGGATGTCTTCGTCTCGCCGACCTATGCCGAGGGCTTCTCCAACACGATCCTCGAAGCCATGGCCGCCGGTCTCGCCGTGGTCTCGACCCATTCCGTCGGCGTGTCGGATTGCCTGCGCGACGGCGAGAACGGCCTCCTCGTCGAGCCGGGCGACGTGACGGCCCTGGCCGGGGCGCTCGTTCGGGTGATCGCGGACGAACCCCTGCGCCGCCGCCTCGCCCGCGACGGCCTCGACGAGTGCCGCCGGGTCTATTCCTGGAGGGCGGTGGGCCGGCAGATCATGGAGGTCTACGCCGCCATCCGGAACGAAGCGCCCCGGACGGGCTTTTCAGACCTCCTGCCGCACGATCCCGCCTGCCGATTCCGCAAGGAGCCGCATCTGCTCTGATGCCGACCGCGCTCGCCATCTCGCCCCATCTCGACGACGCCGCCTTCTCCGCCGGGGGCCTGCTCGCGCATCTGGCCGCCGCGGGTTGGGAGGTGGTGGTCGCCACCGTCTTCACGGCCTCGGTGCCCCACCCCCAGGGCTTCGCCCTGGCCTGCCAGCTCGACAAGGGGCTGTCCGCGGAGACCGACTACATGGCCCTGCGCCGGCAGGAGGATGCGGCGGCCATGCGGGCGCTCGGCGTCGCCGAGCCGGTGCACCTGCCCTTCCGCGAGGCGCCCCACCGCGGCTACGAGTCGGCCCCGGCGCTGTTCGATGGCATCCGGCCCGACGACCGGATCGAACTCGGCCTCGCCGATGCCTTCGAGCGGCTGATTCCCGACATGGAGCCGGATCTGGTTCTGGCGCCCCAGGCCATCGGCGGCCATGTCGACCATGTCCATGTCGTGCGCGCCCTCCAGGCGGTCTGCCGCCGGAGCACGGCGCTGTGGTGGCGCGACTTCCCCTACACCGTGCGCGTCCCCGCGCCGAAGGAGCCGTGCCGCACGCGCTTCGCCCGCCTGCCGGTGGCGACCCTGCGCTTCGGCGCGGGGACGGAGGCGCGCAAGGAAGCCGCCTGCGCGGCCTATGCCAGCCAGATCGGCTTCCAGTTCGGCGGCCCCGACGGCCTGGCCCGGCGGCTCGCCGCCGAGGAACGCACCGAGCGCTTCCGCCTGTCCGGCCGCGCCCCGGCCGTCGCCGGCCTCGATGTCGCGGCCGCCTGAGCCGGCCGCGCCCAAGAGCTTCCGCGATCCCGCTGTGCTCGCGGCGCGCCTGACCTTGCGCGACGCCCCCCACGTCGCCCCGCTCGGGGCCTTCGCCCGACGCATCGCCGCGGAGCGGCGGGCCCCGGTGCCGGACCCGGATCCCCTCGACGGCGGGACCGGCGCGCGGCTGCTCCTGCTCCTCGAGACGCCAGGCCCCGCGATCTTCGGCACCGGCCTCGTCTCCCGCGACAACGCCACCGGCACGGCCGCGAACCTGTTCCGCTTCCTCGCCGAGGCCGGCATCGCCCGGGCCGACACCCTGATCTGGAATGCCGTGCCCTGGGTGATCCACGCGCAGGGCGCGCGCAACCGGGCGCCCACCCGGGCCGAGGCCCTGGCCGGGGCGGCCTATCTCGCGCCTCTCCTCGATCTCCTGCCCCGTCTCGCAGTGGTGGTGACGGCGGGTCGCTTCGCCGCCCGGGCGGCAGCGCCCCTCGGCGCCCTGCGCCCGACGCTCCCGGTGATCGCCGTGCCGCATCCGAGCCCGACCTATGTCTGCACCTCGCCGAGCGTGGCAGAGCGGATCCGGGCCGGCCTGCGCGAGGCCGCGGCCCGCCTGACGCACGATCCCGTGTAGAATCCGGTCGGAGACGGGCGAAGTCGTCGCCCTCGCTGGCGTTTGCCCGGGTAACGGCCTACATGCGGCGGGTGGGCCGGCACCGGTATCGCCCGGGCCGGTCTCGTCGCGGCCGGCCCTCGGCACATGTTCGAGCGAGGTGTCTCCCGGCCCGCGTGAAGGACATGCGCAAGACCGGACGCTCGGGGCGTGTTCCGCGGATCCCCGGATCGCGGAGCGGGCGCCGATTAACGCGATCAGCGGGAGCAGACGCCGTTTCAGATGAACTTCGCGGGTAAGCGGAAGGACCTTTCGCAGGCCGAGCCGGTGAAGCCGGACCAGGCCGGCGACGGAGCGGCGGCGCGCCAGGGCAGCTTCCGGGGACGCTATGCCTGGATCGGCACGGTGGCGAGCCTCGTGCTCATCGCGATCTCGCTGTTCGTGCTCTGGAAGCTCTCGGAAGAGATCACCTGGGCCGAGTTGCAGAGCGCCTTCACGAGCGTGACCGGCGGCCAGCTCTGGCTCGCCTTCCTCTTCGTCGGCGTGAGCTACCTGTTCCTCACCTGCTACGACGCCCTGGCGCTCAAGCAGTTGCGGCTGAAGATGCCCTACCGCATCACCGCGCTCGCCTCCTTCACCAGCTACGCGGTGAGCTTCACCCTGGGCTTCCCGCTCTTCACGGCGGGCACCGTCCGCTACTGGATCTATTCGAGCCGCGGTCTCTCCGCGGCCAAGATCGCCGCCCTCACGGTGATCGCCGGCTTCACCTTCTGGCTCGGCATGGGCGTGGTGCTCGGGCTCAGCCTGATCGTGGAGGCCGGCCAGCTCGCGAGCCTCACCTTCACCAGCATCGAGCTGAACCAGGGCCTCGGCTTCGGGGCGCTGCTGCTGGTGCTCGGCTACCTCGTCTGGGTCTCGGTGAAGCGCCGCTACATCAAGGTGCGGCACTGGCAGCTCGAACTGCCCGGGGCCACCGTCTCCTTCAGCCAGATGCTCGTCGGCATCGGCGACGTCTGCTCGGCGGCAGCGGTGCTCTACGTCCTGCTGCCGCATGAGCTGAACCTCGGCTTCACCACCTTCGTCGCGATCTACGTGCTCGCGGCGATGCTCGGCATCGCCTCCAACGCCCCCGGCGGCCTCGGCGTGTTCGAGGCGACCATCCTGCTCGCCCTGTCGAGCCTGCCGCGGGACGAGGTGCTCGGCTCGCTGCTCCTCTTCCGGGTCTGCTACTATCTGGTGCCTTTCGCCCTGGCGCTCGCCCTGCTGGGGCTGCATCAGGGCGCCCGGCGCCTGCACCGGCGCCGCGCCGCCAACGATCCCTGACGGACGCGATGCTCGGCACCGCCGGCTCTCCCCCCGCGTGGTTCGGCGCGGCCGTCGCCGCGAGCGTCCTCGCCCTCGTCGCGGCCCTGCGTGGGCGCCTGGATCTCGAATTCCTGCTCGCCTGCCTCGTCGCGGTGGCGATCGGGGCCTTCGCGGCCCGGGCGGCTCGCCAGCCTATGCTGCGGAAGGCCGAGGAGCGGCCCATGGCCGAGCGCCACGCCATCGCGGAGGCGCTGCTCGCCAACATCCCCGATCCGGTCATCCTGGTCGATCGCCGAGCGGTGGTGATCGAAGCCAATCCGGCAGCCCGGGCGCTCCTGCCCGCCCTCAAGCTGCGCCACCCACTCTCCTTCGCCCTGCGGTCGCCGGACGTGCTGGACGCCATCGATGCCGTCCTACGCAACGGCCAGCCGCTCAAGACCGGCTACGCCACCCGCGTGCCGCACGAGCGCGCCTTCGAGGTCCAGATCGGCGCCCTGCCCATGCCGGACGCGAATGGCGGCGGCGCGCCCAATGTCGTGCTGTTCCTGCGCGACCTCACCTCCGCCCGGCGCCTTGAGGCCATGCGGGTGGATTTCGTGGCCAATGCCAGCCACGAGCTGCGCACGCCGCTCGCCTCGCTCCTCGGCTTCATCGAGACCCTTCAGGGGCCGGCCCGGGACGACGCGAAGGCGCGGGAGACCTTCCTCGGGATCATGCGCACCCAGGCCCAGCGCATGACGCGGCTGATCGACGACCTGCTCTCCCTCTCGCGGATCGAGCTGCGCGAGCACATGGCCCCGACCCAGGCAGTCGATTTCTGCGCGCTCACCCGGCAGATGGTGGAGATCCAGGCCCCCCTCGCCCGCGAGCGCGGCGTCGCCATCACCTTCGAGGGGCCGGAGCATGCCTGCCTCGTGCTGGGCGAGCGCGACGAGCTGCAGCGCGTGGTCGAGAACCTGGTCGAGAACGCCCTCAAATACGGCAGCGAGGGCGGCCTCGTCGCGGTGACCCTGGAGCGGGGCGAGGCGGAGGGCGGGAAGCCGGCGCCCATACGGCTGAAGGTGCGCGACGAGGGCCCGGGGATCGCGCCGGAGCACATCCCGCGGCTCACCGAGCGCTTCTACCGGGTCGACGTAGCCTCGAGCCGCCAGCAGGGCGGCACAGGGCTCGGCCTCGCCATCGTCAAGCACGTCCTCAACCGCCACCGCGGCCGGCTCGTCATCGAGAGCGAGGTCGGCCAAGGCACCACGGTCAGCGCGATCCTGCTGGAACACCGGGAGCGCCCGCCCGAGCCGCCCCCGGTCTGAGCGCGAGGCCGGTCCCGACCGAGCCGGGACCGGCTCCGTGCGGTCCTACATGCCCGGTTCGCCGGCACGGGGCGCGCGGCCGCGCTTGTGGAGCACGGGGGGAGTGAGCGGGGTGAGCCGCGCAAAGACCGGGTTCGGGGAGTGGTCCAGGGCCGCGCCGGTATAGGCATCGACGCCCATGCCGATCAGGCCGCCGGCCAGCACGTTTCCGGCAAAGCCCGCGGCGCCGCCCGCGACGACCTTGGTCCGCACGGGGATCGTCTCCGGCCGATGGCCCGGCAGCGTGAAGGTCGCGTCGAACTCGTCGGAGCGCTCGACCTGCAGGGTGCAAGGGGTGGCCGGGCAGGCATATTTCGAATTCGTGGTCATCGCCGCCCCGGACGGCTCGGAGACGAAGGCGATGCTCTCGCTGGTCCCGCGCACCACGCTTCCGCAAGCGCAGAGCGACACGGCCAGCAGAGCGGCCGAGGACAGTTTCACAATGGACATGTCGTTCCCCCAAGGCCGCATACGTTGGCGGCCCTGGCCTCATGCGGGGAGAACCCGCATCAAGCAAGACGAGACCCGAAGCCATCTACGGAAATGCAATCATAGAATGCAGTTTTTCGACGCATTCCATGAAATCCGATTTCCAAATGACTAATTTACGCGAGCGCCAACACGCACGCCCGCACAGTAATTTCAGAATTTATCGCATCGAATAACAATTACAGGTTGTTTTATGCAAGCACGACAATCGTGATAGGGGGCGACCAGATAAAATCCTCATCACAGCGTCCTGCCATCGATCAGCCCCTCTCCCTCGTCCTCAGAGGCGGAGCCGGGGCAATCCAAAGCGCTCCCTCCCCGGACGCGACACCGCCCCCAACCCATCGCTCACGGCGATTTCGAGAGGCACGGTGCCGAGGGCCGCAGGCGCGACGCCCCGCCAGCCCTTGACCTTCCCATGATGGGAAGCCCTATCTGAACGGGCATGGACCCTCGAAGCGATCTTTCCCCCATGCCGGCCGAAGCCGCCGAGGCCTCCCCTGCGACGGGGCCGCTGCGGCACCTCGTCCTGCCCGTCGAGGGCATGAGCTGCGCCTCCTGCGTCGGCCGCGTCGAACGGGCGCTCGCGGCTCTGCCGGGGGCACGCGACGTCGCGGTCAATCTCGCCACGGGCACGGCCTCCCTCCGGCTGCCCGAAACGGCGGACCCGGCCGCGGTGCCGGAGACGATCCGCGCGGCGGGGTACGACGTCCCGGAAACCGTCACCCGGATCGGCATCGAGGGCATGAGCTGCGCTTCCTGCTCCGCGCGCGTGGAGCGGGTGCTGAACGGGCTGCCCGGCGTGACGCAGGCCGCCGTCAACCTGACGACCGGCCGGGCCGAGATCCGCCACGCCGGCGGCTTTCCCAGCCGAGAGGCCATCGAGGCCGCCATCCGCACGGCCGGCTACGAGCCACGGGCGGTCGAGGAGGGCGCCTCCGACGACCGGGCCGCGCGTCAGGCCCGCGAGGCCCAGCGCCTGCGCCGGGACACCGTGGTCGCGGCGCTCCTCACCCTGCCCATCGTCGTGCTCGACATGGGCGGCCACCTCGTCCCCGGCTTCCATGACCTCGTGGGCCAGGGGCTGGGGGAGGGGGGCACCGTGCTCCAGGCGCTGCTGGCGACGCTGGTGCTCGCCATCCCCGGCCGGCGCTTCTTCGCCGCCGGCCTGCCCGGGCTGCTGCGCGAGCATCCGGACATGAACGCCCTCGTCGCCCTCGGCTCCGGCGCCGCCTATCTCTATTCCCTGGTCTCGACTATCGCGCCCGATTGGCTGCCTCCGGGGACGGCGCATCTCTACTTCGAAGCTAGCGCGGTCATCGTCACGCTGATCCTGCTCGGACGCCTGCTGGAGGCCCGCACGAAGGGCCGAACCGGGGCCGCCATCACCCGCCTGATCGACCTCACCCCCAAGACCGCCCGCGTCCTGCGCGGCGCAACCGAGCAGGACGTGCCGATCGCTGCGCTCAGGCTCGGCGACATCGTCCGGGTTCGTCCCGGCGAACGCGTCGCCGCGGACGGCATCGTCGTGGCGGGGGCAAGCTATGTCGACGAGAGCATGGTCAGCGGCGAGCCGGTGCCGGTCGGCAAGAAACCCGGCGACCGCACCATCGGCGGCACGCTCAACACGAGCGGCAGCCTCGATCTGCGCGTCGACAGGACCGGCGCCGACACCATGCTCGCCCAGATCGTGCGCCTGGTCGAGGCGGCACAGGGCGGCAAGCTACCGATCCAGGCCCTGGTCGATCGGGTCACGCTCTGGTTCGTGCCGGCCGTGATGGCGGTTTCGGGGCTCACCTTCCTGGCCTGGCTCGCCTTCGGCCCGAGCCCGGCGCTCGGCCAGGCCCTGGTCGCGGCCGTGGCCGTGCTGATCGTCGCCTGTCCCTGCGCCATGGGGCTCGCCACGCCGACCTCCATCCTGGTCGGCACCGGCCGGGCGGCGGAACGGGGCGTCCTGTTTCGCGAGGGGGCGGCGCTCCAGGCGCTGCAAGACGTGAAGGTCGTCGCCTTCGACAAGACCGGAACCCTGACCGAGGGACATCCGCGCCTTACGGATCTGATCCTCGCCGAGGGCGTCACGCGGGCACAGGCCCTCGCCCTCGCCGGCGCGATCGAGAGCCGCTCCGAGCATCCGATCGCGCGGGCCGTCGTCGCGGCCGCACGGGACCAGGCGATCGCGCTGCCGCCGGTCGAGGCATTTGCGGCGGAGGCTGGCTTCGGCGTCTCCGGGCAGATGGACGGGCGCAGCGTCGCCATCGGCGCCCGGCGCTTCATGGAACGGCTCGGCATTGCCACCGAAGGCTTCGCCGCGGCGTCGGACGACCTGGCCCGGCAGGGCCGCAGCCCGCTCTATCTGGCCTCGGACGGCAAGATCGCCGCACTGTTCGCCGTCGCCGATCCGATCAAGGCGGAGGCACGGGGAGCCGTCGCCGCGATCCGGGCCGGCGGGCGGCGTGTCGCTCTGATCACGGGCGACGGCCGCGCCACCGCGGAAGCCGTGGCGCGCGAACTCGGCATCGAGGACATCGTCGCCGAGGTCCTGCCCGGCGGCAAGGTCGAGGCGCTGAAGTCCCTGCGCAGCGCCCATGGGCCGGTCGCCTTCGTCGGCGACGGCATCAACGATGCGCCCGCTTTGGCGGAAGCGGATGTCGGCATCGCCATGGGGACGGGCACGGACATCGCGGTCGAGAGCGCCGACGTGGTTCTGATGACCGGCCGCACCACCGGCGTGGCCGAGGCGCTGACCCTCTCCCGGGCGGTGATGGCCAATATCCGCCAGAACCTGTTCTGGGCCTTTGCCTACAACGTCGCCCTGATCCCGGTCGCGGCCGGGCTGCCCGCGGCACTCGGCGGCCCGCTCTTCTCGCCGGCGCTCGCCGCGGGGGCCATGGCGCTTTCCAGCCTGTTCGTCCTCGGCAACGCCCTGCGCCTGCGCCGGGCGGGAGCCGCAGCGTGAGGGGCCATGTCACCATCGGCGAGGCCGCCCGCGCCACCGGCGTCTCGGCCAAGATGATCCGCTACTACGAGGAGACCGGGCTCATCGCCCCGGCCGAGCGGACCGAGGCCGGTTACCGGCTCTACGCGCCGGCGGATCTCCATGCCCTGCGCTTCGTGCGCCGGGCGCGCGACCTCGGCTTCTCCATGACGGAGATCACCGAGTTGCTCGCCCTCTGGCACGATCGCTCCCGCGCGAGCGCCGGGGTGAAGGCGGTGGCCCTCGCCCATGTCGGGGACTTGCGCCGGCGCATCGCCGAGCTCGAGGGCATGGCCCGCACCCTGGAGGATCTCGCCCGGCGCTGTTGCGGCGACGACCGGCCCGATTGCCCGATCCTCGACGACCTCGCGGGCGGGCCGGACAGAGCCGCATAGAAGATCGGCCAAGCTCGGCCGTTGACCCGCCCTTTGGCCTTCTGTTTGCTGGTATCGTTCCAACGAGACAGCCCGAGCCGCGAAGAGTTCCCCATGCCCGTGATCGACCGCATCCGCGGTTTCGCCGACGAGATCGCCGCCTGGCGGCACGATCTCCAGGCGCATCCGGAGCTGCAATACGACGTGCACCGCACGGCGGGCTTCGTGGCCGACAAGCTGCGCGCCTTCGGCTGCGACGAGGTGGCGGAGGGGATCGGCCGCACGGGTGTGGTCGGCGTGATCCGCGGGCGCTCGCACGGCTCCAACCGGGCGATCGGCCTGCGGGCCGACATGGATGCCCTGCCGATCCAGGAGGTGCGCGACCTTCCCTACCGCTCGACCGTGCCGGGGAAGATGCATGCCTGCGGCCATGACGGGCACACCGCCATGCTGCTCGGCGCCGCCAAGTACCTCGCCGAGACCCGCGATTTCGACGGAAGCGCCGTCCTGATCTTCCAGCCCGCCGAGGAGGGCGGGGGAGGGGGCGAGGCCATGGTGAAGGACGGGATGATGGAGCGCTTCGGGGTCGAGGCGGTCTACGGCCTGCACAACATCCCGAACCAGGCGGTCGGCACCTTCGCGATCCGCCCCGGCCCGATCATGGCCTCGACCGACCGTTTCACCATCACCGTACAGGGCCGGGGCGGGCACGCCGCCCTGCCGCAGGCGGCCATCGACACCGTGCTGGTGGCGAGCCACATCGTCGTCGCCCTGCAATCGATCGTGTCCCGTTCCGTCGATCCGCTGGAATCCGCCGTGGTCTCGGTCTGCGCGGTCGATGCGGGGGAGGCCTTCAACGTGCTGCCGCAGAGCGCGGAGCTGCGCGGCACCATGCGGGCGCTGACGCCCCAGGTCCGTGCGCTCCTGCGAGAACGCCTCGAAGCCATCGCCCGCAACGTCGCAGCCGGCTTCGGAGCGCGCGCGGAGATCGATTTCGCAAGCGGTTATCCCGCCACGGAAAACCATCCCGCCGAGACCCATTTCATCGCGGACGTAGCAACGGCGATCGTGGGCGAGGACAAGGTCGACCGGGCCGTGGCGCCGATGATGGCGGCAGAGGATTTCTCCTACATGCTCGCGCATCGTCCGGGCGCTTACATCTTCATGGGCAACGGCCCCTCGGCGGGCCTCCACCACCCGGAATACGACTTCAACGACGAGGCCGCGCCCTACGGCGCCTCGCTTTGGGCACGCATCATCGAGACGGGCCTACCGGCCCATCGATGACGGGTTGACGCGGGCGCGCGCGCCGGGCTCCGGCCGTCGGGCCTTTTTTGCCGCGTTGCGGCCGACCGAAGACAACGGCGTCGGTCTGTCGTGATGCGAGGTGGTCTGCCACTTCGGCCTTTGATAAACGAATCGTTAACGGCCTCGTCATGTCCGAGACCGTGCGAGAGGTCCATGGCGCAGGATCACGACCCACTCTGGTACGACAGAGTCGAACCCGGCGAAGAGCCGAGTTTCGCGTTGAGGTCCGTAGCTTTCGTTTTCGTCGGCCTAGCAGGCTTGCGCGCTCTCCCGAGCGCCATCCGGAAGAAAACGAGGGATCCACTCTTTCGCTACTTGAAGTGGCCCGGAATCAAGCAAGGATAGGCAAGCCGCCCCCGGGGAGGGAACCGACGTAATCGTGGAACGTATGTCTCACATCATGGATCGCCCGCGAAAGCGACATCCTCGGCGCCTTCTCTCGGGAGCGATCGCCATCGACGGGACGCGACGTTGCGCCATTTCAGGCGACGATAGCCCCTCACAGGACGGTTACCTGACTGTGGGGCTTGTCGCGTGTACCGAGACCGGGAGACTCGATCGCAACGGTTCGAGAAAGATTCGTTCACGCTTGGCCCACATAATGGGCAGCAAGAAAGTCAGTCCCACCGGAACATCGAAGCTCGAAAGCCGGATTAACGGTGTCGATACGTTTCCGGAGCACGGAGAGATTTGATGGGTACCATCGGACTTTGGGGACTTTTTGCCGTCTTCGGAGCGATCTGCGGCTGGTACGTTTCGGTTGTCGGTTTCATCCTGACCGGACTTCTGGTGATACTCGCGATCGGTGCCGTCAATTTCCTGCTGAGCGGTCCGCTGACTGCGTTGATGCTGGTCGGTGCGTTTGTCGCGCTTCAGGTCGGCTACTTCGTGTCCGTCATTCTCACCGCCCTCGTCGGTCATTTCACCCGGCTGTCGACCAAAGATCCCCGGCAGGTCGAGGGCGACCTGCATATGAAGCACGATTAGCCGCCGGCCCTTCCGGGGCGCGCAGGCAATTCAGCAACCCCCGATTGTTCTGATCATGAGGTGGGGGCCCGTGAGAGAGGAGCATGTTGGGATGCTCCTCCGTTTGTACGTCTCAGGCATCGGCCGCTTTGCGGGCGAAGGCCCAGACCATCACCGGAAAATCCGGCTCGTTGGTGAGTGACCCGAAGAAGCCGCGCTTGCGCCACTTGCGGAAATTGCCGACCACGCAAGCGCGGTTGCCCCAGGCCTTCGTGGTGATGTCCTCGGCGGCGAAGCCGCATTCCTGCAGCAGATAGCTCAGCCCGTCCGGCGTCCAGCGGGAGCAGTCGATCGGCACGCGGTGGATGCGGACCAGGAAGGGCGTGGCGATCACGAGATGGCCACCGGGCTTCAGCATCGACCAGACGTTGCGGCCGGCGCGGTAAGGCCAAGGCAGGTGCTCGAACACCTGATCGGCGATGATGAGATCGTATTGCCGCGGCAGGGTCTCGGCGCAGATGTCGAACCCGGGATATTCGGTATTCTCGTAGCTTTTGAACGCGAAATCGCGCGTCCACTGGTTTCCGCCCGAGATCTCCAGCACGTCGAGGTTTTCGGGACCCAAGGACCGAATGAACGCGAAGCAGTCCTTGTACATCGCCGAGCGAAGCCAATCGGTCGTGTCGTACCCCGTGCGGCGCACGAGGACGCGCAACTTCTCCCACAGGGCGGGCCTCTGCCAGATCGCATCGAGGATGGCGGCGGTGATCATCGCACAATTATCCCTTGAAGCTGGACGCCCTCGGCCAAAAACATGGCCCCTTCGGCACGGGAGAGCGCGACGAGACGAAGACTCGAAGTTGTGCCCGACAGCCACGTCATCGGGGGCGATCCGCCTGATGGGGAGCCGTCATGGGCGCACGAGCCGCCGCATCGCCATCACATCCTGGCGGAGCCGGCGACCTTCGAGCAGGAGAAGCGCCACGAGGTAGCAGCCGACGCCGGCCGCCAGACCGATCAGGATGCGCAGGATATCGGCGGGTGCGGCTTGTACGATGAGGTAGCAGGCGAGGCCTGCGCAGATGCCGGCGAGCGTCGGGGCGAGGAGGCCGCGCAGCAGCGGTCCGACCGGCGACAGGCCGATCCGGCTCGGGGCGCACAGCATCAGACCGATGAAGAGCACCTGCGCGAGGCCGATGCCCCAGGCCACGCCGGTCGGTCCGATCCAGGGGCCGGCCGCCACCGCCGCCACGCGCGTGACGACGAGCAGCGCGGACAGCCGGAACACGGTCCAGCCGGCCCCCTTCGCGAGGAGGATGGCACCGCTCTGATGCGCGATGGCGTTGAGCACGTAGAACGGGATGAGGATGCTCATCAGCGTGGCCGCCTGAGACCAGGCCGGCCCGAGGATCAGATGGATCAGGCCCGGCACGGTGGCTGCCGTCAGGAAGGCAACGGGCGACAGAAGCAGCGCGAGGATGTGCACGAGCTTGGTATGAAGCTGCGCGATATGCGCATCGTCCTCGCGCAGGCTGTGGGCGTAGAGCGCAGCCCAGAGCGGACCGGATGCCGCCTCGCACAGGAAGCGCGGCACCTGGTTGGCGAAGGTGAAGGTGCCGAGGGCAGCCGCGCCGAAACTGCGCCCGAAGACGAGGTTCTCCATGAGCCGGCCCGAGAAATCCGCCAGCCGGCTGCAGACGAGGGAGCTGCCGGTGGAGACATGCGACTTCAGCGCTGACGGGCGGAAAACGAAGCTCGGCCGCACAAAGGCGGCGGCGTTGAGCACGATCGCTCGCACGAGGTAGGCGGTGACGTACTGCGCCGCCAGGCTCATGGCCCCCGCGCCTCTCATGGCGAGCGCCACCGCGACCGCAGCCCCGACGAGGTTGCCGCCGACATCCGCTCCGGAAATGACCACGAGGCGGCGCGCGCGGGTCAACCGCGCATAGGGCAGAACCGCCGCGGTCAGCAGGATGAAGCTGATCGAGAGGAGCGCCATCACGCTGGCGACTTCCGGCTCGTGCGAGAGTTGGGCCAGCACCAAGCCCCAGCAGGCGACAAGGGCCGCGAGCCCGACGCCCACCATCAGGATCAGCCAGAACGCCGTGGACCAGACCTCGCGCGACTGAGTCTGCTCCCGGGCCAGGGAGGCGCCGAGGCCGCCATCCGCGAGCGTCATGAAGAAGGCGACGGTGGGCAGGGCAAGTCCGTAGACGCCGAACTCGGCCGGGCCCAGGAGATGCGCCATCAGCGGCAGCATCAAGAGCTGCACGCCGATCTTGATCAGGTTCGCGCCTCCCCCCGCCAGGACGTTCACCGCGAGACGGCGCGTCTCACCCCGCGCGGGCACCTGGGCCACGGCGGCGAGTTCCGCCGTCGTCGTCCCATCCACCCCAGGCTGGGCTCCGGTCCCGAGCGGAAGCTTGGCGCCCGCATCCGATGGCACGTCGCCCTGCGATTCGGGTCCATCACCGCGACCGGAACGCTCGCTGTCTTCCCTCATATCGCGGCAGCCTCCATCGCGGGTCGCTTCTTGTTGGGCATCGCATCACGAATGTCTGCGCGACGGAGCCGACCATCAGAGTGCGTCGAATCGATCAGAAATTTTGCCATGCCTGGACAGCCGCCTCTAGGCGGAACACGGTATTTTTGGCACCGCAACAAAATGGATACACGTGTGGAAATACCGAGCGCCGCTGAAACACACAGGGAGGTGATCCGAACTGGCTTGCATGTCGAGTTCTATCGGCCAGCCATGTCTTGCATCATGCAGTAGTCTTACGGATAGTGCATCGCAAAATTCATGCACGGTCGCATCGATAAGCGGCCTTCTGTCCATCGGGCTCTGCGCGCAGGGCGAGACCGCCGCTACGGACGAGCCTCAAGGAGGCATCTTTGCAGGTAAGCGCGCCCGTAGCTCCCGCTTCGCTTCCGGCTGGCCGCGACCGAGGCGTCGCCCGGCCTCTGCGCGTCTTCGTGCATCTGGCGCGGGACAAGGACGCCGAGGCTTGGCGGCAAGCCTGGCAGGCGGGCACGCTCGTCGGCGTCAACGACGAGACACCCTACGGTTACGGGCGCGCCGAGCGGATGGGTTGTGCTCTTTCGTTCTCGCATGCGCATCCCGAAAACCCGGCCGAGAAATTTCTGCGGCTCGGCCTGCGGATCCTCACCGGCTTCGATCTGCTGCACGCGCTCCGCCAGGGCGAATCCCTGCGCGAGGCGGATGTCGTGTGGACGCACACGGAATCGCAGTATCTCGCGGTGGCGGCGGCTCTCGCTTTCCGCAAGAGACGGCCGAAGCTGCTCGGGCAGAGTGTCTGGCTGTTCGACCGCTGGAGCCGGATCTCGCCGCTCCACCGGCTGCTCTACCGTCGGCTGATCCGGCGGGTGGACGTGCTGACGGTGCTTTCCGCGGAAAATCGGGCCGTCGCCGCCGCCCTGTTCCCCGAGAAACCGGTCCGGTTCGTGCCCTTCGGCATCCCGGCCGAACGGGTCACGCCGCCGGTCCTGCGCACGGCGCGACCGCTGCGCATCCTGGCGCCCGGCAGCGACCGGCATCGCGACTGGGCGACCCTCGCCGCCGCGCTCGACGGCCTGCCGGAGGCCACGGCCACGATCCTGTCCGGGACGGCGCCGCGCGCGCTCGCCCGGGGCCGGCCGAACCTGCGCATCACGCGGGCCCGCTCCAATCCGGAACTCTCGGAGCATCTCTCTACGGCGAGCGTCGTCTGCGTGCCGCTCAAGCCGAACCTCCATGCCAGCGGCATCACGGTGGTCCAGGAGGCCGTGCTCGCCGGCGTGCCCGTCGTTGCGACGGCGACCGGCGGACTTGACGGCTATTTCGGGCCGGATGCGATCCGCTACGTGCCGCCGGGCGATCCCGAAGCCCTTCGCGCAGCCCTGCTCGACATCGCCGAGAATCCGGAAGCCGCCCGCACCCGGGCGCTCCGTGCCCAGGCCCACATGGCGGAGTCCGGGCTGGGAGCGGAGACTTTCATCCAACGCCACGTCGATATCAGCCGGGAGATGCTATCTTCATGATCACCCTGCCCAAGCCGCAAGCCGTCCTTCTCACGGCCCTCCTGGGCTCGTCGGTCCTACCCGCCTGCGCTGCGGAACCGACCCTCGACCTGTGCGGCTACAAGCCGGTCTTCACGGAGGATTTCGACAGCCTCAGCGTCGCCTCGCGGGTGCTCGGATCCGCGCGCTGGATCGCGCATACGCCCTGGAACGGGGATTTCGGCGATGCCCGTTTCGCCGACGACGCGCCGGCCGGCCCGTTCTCGATCGAGAACGGCGTTCTGCGCATCACCGCGCGCAGGGACGAGGCGGGGAAGTGGCGTTCGGGCCTGCTTGCGGCTTCGGACGGCACCGGCGCCGGCTTCGGCGTGCGCTACGGCTACTTCGAAGCCCGCATGCGCCTGCCGCCGGGTGCCGGCACGTGGCCCGCGTTCTGGCTCGGCACCAAGCGCCCGAACACCGACAAGACGCCCAGCATCGAGATCGACGTGATCGAGTATTACGGCCACGCGGATGCCGCCTACTCGGCGGCCCTGCATGTCTGGTACAAGGGCGCGGACGAGAAGCGCAGCACCCATACGGTGCACAAGGTCCCCGTGCCGTCAGGCTCGCTGCTCGACAGCTTCCACACCTACGGCGTGCGGGTCACGCCCGAGACGATCACCTACTACCTCGACCGCAAGCCGGTCTGGGAAAAGCCGACGCCGGCCGAACTCGACAAGCCGCTCTTTCCGCTCGTCAATCTCGCCCTGGGCTCGGGCTTCCCGATCGACCGGACGCCCAATCCCTCCGTGCTGTACGTGGATTACGTGCATGTCTACGCGCCCGATCCGGACGGGCAGGCCGCACGATGCCCCGCCGCGTCCCGTTGAGGCGGGCGCTTCGCCGCGCCATGATCCTTTCCCGATGAAGCGCGTTCCAGGATCCGGTCGGCACGACCGGATCCAGCCTCACACCGGAGCCGCGACCCGGCTCGTGGTCAGCGCCGGAAGCGCGCCGGCATAGGCGTCGAGCAGCGCATCGATCCAGCCCTCGGCGCTGTGGCCGAGATCGGCCGTCCGAGTGAAGGCGTTGCGGCTCATCCGCTCGGTCAGGGCATCGTCGGACGCGAGTCGTCCCATCGCCGCGGACAGTGCGTCCACCTCGCGCGGATCGCAGGCGAGCCCGGCCTCGCGGGCGACGATGTCGGCCGCGAGCAGCGCCTGATCGGTGAGGATCACCGGAAGCCCACTCCACAGCGCCTCCCCGGCGACGAGACCGTAGGGCTCCGGATAGCGCGAGGGCATCACCAGGGCACGTGCCCCGCGCACGAGTTGCGCGACGGTCTCGGCCGGCTGGCGGCCCGAGAAGCGCATCTCAGGATAGGCCTGCCGCAGCGTCTCGAGCAGCGGTCCATCACCGATCACGTGGAGCGGCACGCCGGCCTGCCGCGCCGCCGCGAGCGCGAGGTCCGGCCCCTTCTCCTCGTTAAGGCGGCCGACGAAGACGAATTCGCGGTTCTGCTCCGCCGCGATCCGATCGGCACTCCAGGGGCGGATCGGGTTCGGCAAGGTCCGGATCGCCCTGTCGGGCACCCCGCCGCGGACCAGCAGCGGCCGCATGGCCGCGTGGATCGCGAGGATTCCCGGGCCAACCGCGCCATAGCGCAGGATCCCCGCCTGCACGGTCTGCCGGGCGACGCGCCAGAGCTTGTGAGCATAGCTGCGTCGGTCGCATTGCGTGGTGAGGCACGCGAGCCCGAGCGGCACATGCGGGCAGGTCTCCCCCTGGCGGAAGAGAGCGTAGGCCCCGTTCGGGCAGGTGAGGAAGAAATCGTGCGCGCTCACGAACAGACGCTCACGCACCGGAGCCAGTGCCCGGAACACCGAAGGCGAGAGGATCTGGCTCCAGGTGTGGAGGTGATAGACCGTCTCGGGATCGTCGTGCTCGCGGATCACCGCGCCGAGCAGATCGAGGGTGCGCGGCTCGTAGAGGCCCCGCAGACCCGCCATGGCGCCCCCGTCGAGCAGCCGGGCGCCTCCGAGCGCATGCACGGGGATGCCCTCATCCGCCAGGGCCGGGTTCTCGCCGGAATCGCCCACCACCAGGCGGACCGGAAGACCTCGCCGACGCAGCAGCGACGCGCTGAGCAGGGCCAGCCCGGTGGCGCCCCCGAAGGCGAGGGACCGGTCGTTGATGACCACGACGCGGCTCGGCATCCGCCTGGACGCCGGTCGGGGGAGAACGGCCGCGCTCACGCCTGCGCCTCGCGGGAGGGTGACGCGCTCAACCCGGCTCCGACCTTCAGGGCTTCGGCGAGGACCGCGACATCGGCGGAAGCCGCCTCGACGATCTGCTGATGCCGGGGGCGATCGATCCCCTCCCGCATCGCAAGATCCGCGAGCGCCAGCACATCGTCCGTCGCATCGGAACCAGCCCGGCAGATGTAATCGCTCCGCCCGATCTGGGTCAGGAAGCTCGCCAGTTTCACATCCCACGAGAAGCCGATCTGCGGCACGGCATAGGAATAGGCGGCGATGTTGGCGTGCAGCCGGTGCGCCATCAGCAGGTCGAGGCCGGAGACGAAGGTCGCGAGTTCGGTCGGGTTGGCGAAGCGGGGAGCAAACTGGAGGCCCGCCGCGGAGTCGCCTTCCGCCAGGAGCGGATAGACGCGGCGCAGATAGGCTTCGTCCTCCGGGCTGCCGTTGGTGAAGACGTGGACGTGCCAGCCACGGGCGCGGCACCCGCGCACCAGCTCGACATACCATTGGGTTAGGCTGCGCTCGCTCGGCGATTCCTCGTCCGAATGGTAGCGAAGCGCCGTCGGATGGGTGAGGCCCAAGCCGATCAGGGGCCGGCCAGCCCCCGTGCGCTCCTGCGGGACGTGCCTGGCCACGAGCAGCCCCGGATCGTGCACCACCCGGGCGCGCGGCACGCCATGGGGTCCGAGCCGCCGATTCCAGATCTCGGCCGAGCGCGTATCGCGCACCGACGCGTAGGGCACCTGCGTGCCGGCAAACGCCCGCCGGAAGAGCGCGGCGCCGGTCTCGGACCAGTTGTCCGAAACGCCCACGGCGAAAACGGCGCTCGGGATACCGGCCGCCCGCAACTCCCCCCAGGCGGCATCGATCTTGAGCGGAAAGTTGAGATCCGCGTCGCTGAACAGGTTGCCGCCGCCGGTCACGGCCACGTCGATTCTCCCGAGCCGGGCCCGCCACGACGGCCGGATCCGCTGCAAGGACCGGCCGAGCAGAACGCGGGCGAGCCTGTGCCGCACGGGAGTCGGGCTACTCTGGAGAACGCCCAGGGCAACGCCGCGCAGACGACCGCCCGCCTCGTAGCGGTCGCGCCCGGCGAGATCGAAGGACTCGACCGTGAGGCCGGGGACAATGCGGACGAGCTCCGCCTCCAGGCACTCCGAGAGAAGGCCATCCCCCAGGTTGGGGCTGTACTTGACGTTGAACAAGCCGACGCGAAGTCCCTCCGGCCGCGAAGGCCGGACCGGGCTACTGTCGCACCGCGGCAAGGGCTGATGCAAAGACGGATCTCCTCGATTTACGAAGGGCGTCGGGCTCGTTGAGCACGACGCCGAGCACGCGGATATTGGCGGCGTGCAGCGAACGCCTGGCCTCCGTCAGCTGGTCGAGCGTGGTTCGATTCAGGGCGGCGACGAGGACGACGCCCGAGAGCAGGTCGCCGATCGCCTGGACGTCGGACGAGCGGCTGAGAGCCGGCAGGTCGAGGATCAGATCTCGGCGCCCGTCGAAGCGTGTCAGGGCCTCGCGCATGGGGCTGGCGCCGAGGAAGGTGTTGGGATGGGCGGTGCGCCCTTCGGCGGCAGCCGGCACGAAGCTGAGCGTCCCCGCCAGGGGCAGCTCCGGCAGATCCGCGCCCGACCGGTGCGCCCTCAGGAATTCGTCGAGCCCTGCCTCGGCCCTGGGCGCGAGACGCCGGCTGAGATCGGGGTTCTGGAGATCGGCATCGATGAGCACCACCCGGTCGCTCGAGGCCGCCAGCAGGCAGGCCAAGTTGACCGAGAGCGCGCTGCGGCCCTCGTCCGGCAGGCACGAGACGAAACCGACCGAGACCGGCTGGCCATCATTTCCCGCGGTGAACAGAACGGCCCGCAGGAGCCGGAGCGCCTGGGCGAAGTCGGAAGTCGGATGATCCAAGGCCGCGGTGTCCGGCAGCCTCGCCGCGCCGTGGCGCAGACGGGGCACGACGGCGAGGCAATCGACGCCGAGGGTCTGCCGGATCTGTCCGGGCGTGCGGACGACCCGGTCGAAGCTGTGCAGGACCGCGATGGCGCCGATCCCGCTGGCGATGCCGAAGAGCCCGGCCAGCAGCAGGATGAGCTTCGTCCGCGGATAGGCGGTGGTGAGCGGCTCCAGGGCCGCGCCGACGATGCGCGCGTCCGAGTCCGGGAACTGGACGTCCGGCTGAATCACACCACTGGCGACGGCCTCGTCCGCAGCCTTCTTCTCCGCCTGGATCGTGGCGATGCGCCCCTGCAGGAACTCGCTCCCGCGCTGATCGGAGGCGGCGCGGACCAGCACCTGATCGCGGATGTAGGAGGCCGCGATCCCGTTGGTGATCCGGGCGGCGTCGCGCGCCGTGAGGCCCCGGAAGGACACCTCCAGCACGTAGGACTGCCCGAGGCGGCGGACCTGTACCCGGTCCGAGAAGTTCTGGAAGGCGATCTCACGGGCGCGGGCCGCGGCCTCCTCGGGCGAGAGCGACGAGCCGCCTCCGAACGGCAGGAGCCTCCCCACCGCCCCGAGGATCCGTCCGATCATGCCCGGGCCCGCATCCGCATAGGCCGGATCCGCGTCGAGCTTCAGGGTGTCGAACACGTAGCGCAGGTTGCGCACGGAGCGGATGACCTGGAGCTGGCTCTCGGCCTGGGCGCTGTCGAGGGTGGGCGCGGTGGCCGCGGCCGCAGCCGCGGCGTCGGCCCCGGGCGGCAGGCGAAGGCGCGGCTCCAGCGCGATCTGGGCCGACGCGAGAAACTCCGGCTGAGCCGTGACCACATAGCCGACCGCCCCGGCGACGCAGACGAGGATCCAGACAAGCAGGCCGACGACGTTGCGTCGTACCGCCGCGATCAGATCGCCGATCAACGAACCCGCCGGCTCGTCGAACTCGGGAAGACGCGAATTCGCCAAGTCAAACTCCGGCACAGGACTCGTGCTGCCGGAACCGTCCGTGCGGAAGAGAGGCGCCGAGTAGTTCATAGGGACGCCGCCCGTTCAGGGGTCAGGCGCAGGCGGAGGAGGTCGAGCGCGGCGATCAGGTTGCCGAGAAGTCGGCCGCGACGATCCACATACGGCTCTGGCCGGATGGATTTGGTGAGGTTGGCCGCGATGTTGCGCGCGATCTGCCGAAGCACCTGAGCCGTCGTCATCGTGCTCTTGCGGTGCATGTAGACCGGGTTCATCACCTGCGAATAGCCGAGCTTGCGTCCGGAGACACGGCCGCCCTTTACGCCGAGATGGACGCCGACGGCGGTTCCGAGCTTGATCAGTCGACCGCCGCGCTGCGCCACCGCCGCACCGAAGTCGCGATCCTCGAGCCAGCCGTAGAGCACCAGCCGCTCGTCGAAGGTCAGTCCGGCGATGGTCGCGCAACGGAAGGCCATGTTGCAGCCGTAGGGGCTATACCCCTCGACCACCCAGTCGCTCGCGGCCGGATCATGGGCGGCGATGGCGGCCAGCGCCTCCTCCCGGGTCAGGCCGGGGCCGAGGATCCCGTCCGCCACCACGTGGCCGGTCACGCAGGCCAGCACCGGGTCCTTCTGGAAGGCGTCCACGACGGTCTCGATCCAACGCGGATGCGGGTAGAAATCGTCATCGAAGAACACGAGGAAATCGGTGCCCTCCGGGAGGGCCCGCAGGACGCCGTTGCGCTGCCGGGCCAGGCCCGGCTGCTCGTAGATCACGCGCACCCCCGGGCGGGCGGTCGCCGCCCCCACATCCTGCGGCCCCGTGCAGCAGACGATGATCGATTCCGGCGCCAGGGTCTGGAAGCGGAGATTGTCGATCATCGCGGCAAGCTGCTCCGGGCGGCCGCGGGTCGCGATGCCGACGCAGACGCGCGGGGTTGCCCCGCCGGTGCGAGGGGAAGGCGTGAGGGTCATCGTGAAGTCTCCGGCATTGCGCCAACGAAACGGCGCCACGTCACAGGCGCGCGATGAGGTCGAGATAGGCCTGGGCCGAGGCCCGCCAGGAAAAGGTCGCCGCGCGTTCCCGGCCGCGCCCGCGCAGGTCGGCCCGAAGCGTCGACGAGGCCAGAAGGGCCTGGAAATGCCCTTGCCAGGCCGCGGCGTCGTCCGGTCCCGCCAACAGGGCCGCACCGCCGCAGATCTCCGGAAGGCAGGTGCGATCGGAGGACACCACCGGGCAGCCCAGCGCCATCGCTTCGACCACCGGCAATCCGAACCCCTCCGCCCGGGACGGAAAGGCGAGGCAGAGCGCGTTCGCGTAGAGCCACGCCAGATCGTGGTCCGTGACGAAGCCGAGCCGGCGGATGTTGCGCGCCTCGACCATCTCCGTACGTGCGAAGATCGGTGCCGAGCCGCCCGCCACCACGAGGTCGAGTCCCAATCCGTCGAGCACTTCCGCCTGGCGAAGAATGAATGCCGCGTTCTTGTGGCGCGCGCGGCTGCCCAGCAGCAACACGAACGGCCGGTCCAGCGGCATCCGTTCCGGCAGGAACGAGGCTCCCGCATCCCAGCGCAGCGCGTGCTCGTGACCGTTGTGGATCACCGTGATGTCGCCCGGCTCGATCGCGAGATGCCTGGCCAGTTGCCGGGCGGAGTAATGCGAGACCGTGGTGACGATCGCACCCCGACGCGCCAGCCCCGGCAGAAGCAGACGATAGAGGGCGCGGAAGACAAAACTGTAACTGTCCGCCTCCACGAACACGTTCTCGTCGTGCATGCACACGATCTGACGCCGGGCCAGCAGCGGGCCCGTGTTGCACAGGTTGAGAATCGGCGCCTCTGCCCGGGCCGGGAGCACAGCCTGCTCCCAGGTATGGCCCGAGGCTCCTCCGGCGACCTGAGACTCGATCGCGCCGAAGGGCGGGAGGCCGGAGGTGACCGGCGGCAAAATCACGCTCGCGTGTTTTTCCTGCTGCACGAGCAGCCCGTCGATCTCGCGGACGATCTCCCGGGCGTAACGCTGCACCCCCGTCACGGGCTGCGTATAGAAACGACCATTGATGGAGAAGGCTGGTGCCGGAAGCTGCGTGGTCGAAGGTCTCACGAGTGTGCTGGCGGCGAACGGAGGCCCGGCGGCCTGGGCCATCGGCCCCTCCCTGAAGAAACGCGGACCGCGTCGTTTCGCCACAAACGAGGATTGCGGTGCGCCCATGACGGCAAGTTTCAATCCTCTTGGAAGAGTCCGCAACAGGGTCGGGCCGATCTAAGTAGATAGACTTGTACAGACTGCACACAAGAATGGCCTTGGATCGGGCCGACGGCGCTTGACCAGTCATCGGCGCGCCTCGGACAGGGGAGCCGACAGCCCGAGCGGCGCGTGCAAGCCGCGCTCCGGCCTGAGCCGCCGATCCCTGCGGAGGCTTGGCATATGCGTCGCCGCGATCAGGCCCAGTGCGGCGGAAGCAGCGATCCCGATATCGGGAATGGTGCCCGAGAGCTGGTACATGACGAGCACGGGCAGAAGACTGAGCTTGGTCACGGTCGCGAAGACAATGGCTTCAGGCGACGCCTCGCGGGGCGCCGCAACGATCATCTGGGTCACGAAGCCGAACATCAGCAGCGCACCGACGACACCGGTGCTGCCCAGAATGGACACCGCCCAGTTCGACACGCGGATCGAGCCGAGACCCGCACCAAGCCCCCCGGAATCGAGGAAGGCGTGCCAGCCGACCCGGGTCCACAGGCTGCGCTCGACATAGGAGGCCGAGGCCGTCTTCTGAAAGACCATCTTGTCGACCATCTGCACGATGGGATCGAAAAGGTCCGGCTTGATGACGAAGGCCGCGAAAACCCCGAGCGCCGCGAACGCGATCAACGTGAGTTCGAGCGTGACGTAGTCGCGGCGCAGGCTCTGCCGATTGAGCATCCGCACCATGAGGTCCATCCCGTAGACCGCTCCGAACACGGCGAAGCCGACATAGGCGGTGGAGGAGGTGGAGAGCAGGATCATCACGGTCAGCAGACCGATGGCCAGGGCCACCACCAACTGCTGCGTCCCTTTTCCGTAGATGTGCCGCATGAAGGTGAGCGCGGCGACCATGCCGACGCAGGCGGATCCGTAACTGGAGGCCTCGGGCATCAATCCGACGACCCGCTTGGCGCCCTCCGCCTCGACATCGGTCAGCATCGCGTAGGTCGCGGTGCGGAAGGGGTCGAGCACGGCCCCGATGCCGAGCGTGTAGGTGACGAGGTCGATCACGCCGGTCGCGATCAGCACGTAGGCGGCCACCAGCACGGCCTGCGCGTAGTGGTGGCGCGTTGCCTGCGTCGCACCGATCACCGCGAAGACGAGGGTCGTCGCGTATGACAGGGCCATGTAGCAGGTCTGCGTCATGTTGCCCGAGCTCGGTTTCAGGACGTCCGTACCGAAGCGGAAAGCCGAGACCGGGACGACTTCCATCATCCCCGAGAAGAGGCGCGGCAGCACCAGGGCACCGAAGGCGGCGTAGACGAGGAACGCCGAGAACAGGACGAGTCGCTGCGGATCGAGCGCGGCCTCAAGCCCCCGCAGGACGTTGCCGCGCTGGAGCAGAACCTTGCAGACCAACAGGGCGGCGCAGGCCGATTGGGGCAGCAGGTTCGCGCCGCCTCCGTCGCCCGGCAGCATCTGCAGCGAGCCGAGCGCGCCGCAGGCCATCAGCAGGTAGAGGAGCCCCGGGCCGCTCGAAAAGGTAGCCGCGAAGAGGAGCAGCCACAGGACGACAGCCGGCCAGCTCACGGGCGTGTCTCCCCTGGCATCGTGCCTGTGCCCGCCCCTCGCATCGGGCCACCCTCAGAAGTCGGTCGCCTGCGCGGCGGCGCGGGCATTGCCGTTGCTTGCAACCGGCGCGCCAGACGGTGCGGCCAGACGAGGACGCACGCGCACCACGTCGCCCGGCTGCAGCAGATCGTCCTCGCTCGCGGGCAGCGTCTCGGCCTTCCCGTCGCGACGGCGGAAGATGACGTATTCGGGCTTGGCGTAAGCCTCGCTGTTGGCAAGCACCGTCATCGGCGACCGCATCTCGGCCTGATAGAGCAGGTTGTTGGCGGCCTCGAGCTTCGCCTCCGTCTCGTTCAGCTTGATCCGGGTCTCGGCAGCCTCCTGCAACGCCGTGTTCCGGCGCTGGTCCCGCAGGTCGAGGATGTCACGATCGGCCTTCGAGATGTCCTGGCGCGCCCGGATCATCGCGATCTGCGCATCCAGCCGGTTCGATTCGAGCTGCGCGGTCGTCGCGGAGGCTTCCAGCTGACGCGGGATCGCCGACAATCCCCTCGTCACCAGGCTGGTGATGCGCTCAAGCTCCTTCTTCATGAGGTCGAGCTGCGTGGCCGTATTGGCGTCCTTGGCCGTCAGGGAGTTGATCTGCTCCCCAAGGAATTCCTTGTACTGCGTCAGGTTCGTGATCTGCGAGTTCACCGCGTTCTGCCGGGTGACCAGGGCCAAGCGCTCCTCCCTCAGGATCCGGGCGATCTCGGGCTCCTGGGCACGGACCTCCAGCTCGGCCGGGAAGGTCAGGGGGATGTCCTTGATCTCCGCGTCCAGCCGCGTCTGGCGGGCGATCAGGGCGAGGCGGGTCGCGCTCAGCTCCTTGATCTCGCCGCGTGACTGCACCGCATCCCGGACGAAGTTCAGGAGCACGTCGGTCGGGACCCGCTGAAGCCCCCCGGCGATGCTCACCGCCTGCAGGACGTTGAGATTGGGCCGGAACTCGTACTCGCCGGGCTTCTCGACGCTGCCCATGACGTAGAAGGGCCGGAACTTGACGATCTGCACCGAAGCGTCCGGCTTGGCGGCGAGGCCCGCCTTGGCCTGAAGCCGCGCCGCGAGGTCGGCGGCGATGTCGGTGGTGGTGCGCCCGCTCGCATCGATCTCGCCCACGACCGGAAGCGCCACCTTCCCGGAGGGGGCCACGGTGAACTCGCCGGTGAAGGCCTGCCACTGATAGGCCTCGCCGGTGCCGGCGCGCAGATCCGACACCTTGACCTGGAGCTGGTCCTGAGGGCCGAGCCGATAGCCATCCTCGGCCCTGAGGGGAGCGGCGGCGACGAGGAGGGAGAGAAAGGCCAGAGGCAGACGGAAGGGATAACGCATCACGCGAGCCTCATGCGTTGAAGGAAGTTCGGAAGAGGGCCCCGCCGAGCGGCGGGCCGGACCGGCGCAGGCCCGGGCAGAAGGATGATCAGCAGGCCGCTCAAGGTGCCGAGCCCCGCCATCATGAGAAGGAACGGGCCGCTCTTCGGGTAGGAGCTGCGCAGGGGCACGTTGGCGGGGCCGAGCAGGCGCACATCGGCATCGGGCATGCGTGCGTCGGGGATCGTCCCGAAGCGCACGCCCGCATCGGCGGCCAGGATCTGGCTGTAGAGGCCCTTCAGCCGGCTCTCCAGATAAACGCCGCGCCGCTGTTCGCGGGCAAGCACGCCCCGCAGGCGATGCGCGGCATAGGCGACCGCGATCGCATTGGCGACGCGGGCGGCCTGCGCCGCGCTCTGCGCCCGGTAGGAGATCTCGATCACGTAGGAGAGGCCGAGCCGGCGCGCTCTCACCCGATCGGCGAAGGCATAGAACGCCTCGATGTCGGCATCGGAAGGCTGGCTGTTTCTTTCGAGACGGTGGGCCTGCGCCGCGAGGAACGCCCACAGACCGTTGGGCCCGCTGCGGCTCTCCGGCGAATCCGCAAGATCGAGCATCTTGAACACGCGGTAGAGCAGCTGTTCCGAGCGCAGCACCCGCAGCTCCGTCTCGCATTGATCGCCGTCGACCGTGAACTGATGGAAGTGGCGCACGTCCTCGGGACCGTCGTTGACGATCAGGCGCGGCTGCAGCAGCACCTGGGTGCTGGCCACGAATTCGGGCGCGAGACGCTTCACGTAGAGGAGCCCGCCGGCGAGCCAGACCGATACCCAGACGGCCAGGAACGGCAGGTTCCGGCGCAGCAGGCGGAGCGTCTCCTTGAGCCCCCGCGTCGCGTCCGCGACCGGGCGATCCCCACCCCAGATCGGGCGGGAGGACGGCCGCTCAAACTGGCGGGTGATCCTCATCGCAGGTGCCCCTCCCTCCGCCGACGGCATCAGGCATAGGCCACTCGGCGGCTTCCGAACCGGAGCGGTTGCGCCAAATCCTCGAGCGCCTCCGTGGGCGGGCGCCGACCGTGAACCTGCGCCCAGGCCCCCGCGACGGCCTCGCGCATGCGCTGCTCGAAGCGCTCGGGATTGAACTGCCGCGCGTGCCGGACGATCTCGGCCGAATCGAGCGGCATACCCTCCAGGCGCTCGACCGCGTCGACGAGCGAGTCCATGCTCTGCTCCTCGAAGAAGGTGCCGGTGCGCCCGTCCACCACCGTCTCGGTCGCGCCGCCGCGATTGTAGGCGATGACCGGACGGCCGCTCGCCATGGCCTCGACGGGCACGATCCCGAAATCCTCCTCGCCCGGAAAGATCAGCCCGCGTGCCCGCGCGTAGTGATGGCGCAGTTGTTCGAAGGGCTGAGCGCCCAGCACCTGCACGGTCGGGCCGGCGAGCGCGCGCAGTTCCGCCAGCATCTCCCCGCCTCCGATCACCACCAGGCGGCGGCCGAGGGAGTTGAAGGTCTGTACGGCGATGTCCGGTCTCTTGTAGCGGACGAGTTCGCCGACCATCAGGTAGTAGTCGCCGACCTCCTCCGGACCGACGGGCGCGAAGGCGCCGACATCCACGGGCGGGTGCACGACGTCGGACTCGCGCCGGTAATAGCGGCGGATCCGAGAGGCCACGGTGCGGGAATTGGCGACGAAGTGGTCGACCCGCGCCGCCGAGCTCTCGTCCCAGGTGCGCAGGTAATGCGTCATGAGCGGCATCGCCGCCTTGGCCACGCGCCCGGCCGTGCGCCGGTAATCGTGGTACATGTTCCAGATGTAGCGCATCGGCGAGTGGCAGTAGCAGACATGCACCGCCCCTTCGGGCGGGATGATGCCCTTTGCGGGCCCGGACTCGCTGCTGATGATCAGATCGTATCCGCTGAGATCGAGCTGCTCCAAGGCGAGGGGCATCAGCGGCAGGTAGGATTTGTAGTTCCGCGCCGCGCGGGGCAGCTTCGCGATGAAAGAGGTCCGGATCCGGTGCCGGCGCAGATCCTCGGACAGGGCCTCGGGCACCACCACATGCGTGAAGATGTCGGCCTCCGGATACATCCGGCCGAGGGCTTCGAGGACCTTCTCGCCGCCCCGCATGCCGACGAGCCAGTAATGGATGATCGCAACGCGCATGATACTCCTCCGGCCTCGGCAATCGGGACGGTCCGACGCCTCGCGGCCCTCGCCCGCGAGGCGCGCGGCCATCCTACGGACCGCGACGCTCAGGGAGGGGACATCGAGCATCGGCCGGGCGCAGAACCCTGCCCCTGCCCGAAGGGCGCCTCAGCAAAAAACCGACGACGCCACTCCAGAGAGCCGCATCGCGCGCATCCCGATCGCGGTCAGTAGGCGCCCTTGACGAAGAACACGACCGGGATGGTCCGGAGGATGATCTTCAGATCGCTCAGGAAGCTCCAGGTCTCGACATACTGACGGTCGAGCCGGACACGCTCCGCGTAGGTCGTGTCGGAGCGGCCGCTCACCTGCCAGGCACCGGTCAGACCCGGGCGGACCGCGAAATAGGCCTGCGCCGCATCACCATACCGCTCGACCTCCTCCTCCACGATCGGACGCGGACCGACGACGCTCATCTCGCCGCGGAGGATGTTGATGAGCTGCGGCAGTTCGTCGAGGCTCGTCTTGCGCAGCACGCGGCCGATCGGCGTGACGCGCGGGTCATCCTTCAGCTTGCGCGTCCGGTTCCACTCGACCAGCGCATCCGGATTCTCGGCAAGATGGCGGGCGAGCACCTCCTGGCCATCGATGCGCATGGTGCGGAACTTGAGGCAGCCGAAGCTCGAACGCCCCCGACCGAGGCGGGCATGGCGGAAGAAGGGAGAGCCGCCATCGACGATCCAGATGGACAGCGCAACAAGGGCGAAGAGCGGCAGCAGGATCGCGAGGACCGAGAACGCGAGGCTGAAATCGAAGCTCCGCTTGAAAGCCCGGTCGACCGTTCGCCGCGCCGCGAAAGCGGTCCGGCTCGGAACGTTGGGGGCACCCCCCTTGAGACGCATGCCGAAGGCAAAGAGATTTGGATTCGACACTCAGTCCCCCTTTCGCCACAACCTTTAGTGGAGACATTTACCACACATTAACTCAGTGTTCCAGTTTGCAGCGCACAAGAAAAGCCAAAAAAATAGGCAAGCTGGCTTATTATTTCCCCCTTCGAGGCCAGCCACGAGAGCAATAGTGAACTTCCTGACGTAATTTCGTATTACGTAGGTAGAATCGAGCAGCACGGAACGTTCAGAAAATATGCACAATTTTGCTGCTCGTGGCGTGCTTGAGCTATTTTGCAACCAGTCGTAGAGATATTGTTCTCGGTCTCCGAGAAAACGCGCCTTCTCAGGTATTCATTCGAATCGGATCAAGATCTTTCGATGCAAGAATGCGAAACCGCTCATGGTGCGGCGCACCAAAACCAGCAGCCTCTCGTTGATGCGATCATCCGTTGAGCAAAGATCGGGAGACTACGCAGTTCAGTTTGACACTCCGCCGCCCACAACGGATTCGGGAACATCCGAAGACGCGCAAAAACCATTTTCATTCCGTTTTTGATCCTTGAAGAATCAAGTCACCCATTGCGGTAATTATGATCCGAGTACAAATTTTCCTTGCGCAAAAACTCGCTGATATCTGTCGATCCGGACATTGCGACCGGCATAGTTTGATTTCGCCTCCCGCGTTGGCAGTTCCCTCCCGTTGGACGCCTCGCGCGCAAGGATGGACTGTGTGGGACGCTTCCCGTGAACCCGCCGGCGAGCCTCCGGACCGCGGCCGAACCGGTTCGCGTCCCTCGCGCGGTCGGGTCGCGGAAACCGAGAGGCCAGGAAACTTTTCGGAGAGGAGCCAGAAGGCGCAGCTCGTTGCCGTGACGGCTGCGGGCGCGGGCGGACGGGGCCCTCTCGCGCAGCCAAACGGCGCCCACCTCAGCGAGCCGAGAAATCGCCACGAAGGCCGAGGTCTCGGCGCCTATCGGGCGGCCAACCCGGCCGACCGCCGGGGTGACGGCCCCTCCGATCGGATCCTCAGCGCCCCTCCCTCAAGCCTTTGCTGCGTCACGGTCTTTCGCGCCACCTCGGCATCCTCTCCAGGGCAAAGGGCACGCTCAAGGCATGATGAATGTTCAGTTATAAAATCGGACAATATTTGTCGTTAGTGATTCGAAATTCGTAATCCTCCTTCGCCTATTTATCGCGAGAAAATTCCCGAATAGATCGAAATTCACGTTTTATTATTTTGGATACATCCTGCTGTTCGCACGATCTTCTGATGATTGGGCAACGGCATGACGGCCCCGGCAGGATACAATCTGGTTTTTGCGGACGAGTTCAGCACCCTGAGCGTCTCGGCGAGCCGGACGGCGGATGCGAACTGGTACAGTGGTCAACCCTGGGGCGGCAGCTTCGGCGAGGCCCGCTTCGTGTCGGCCAGCGCGAGCAATTCGCCCTTCTCCATCGTCAAGCAGGGCGGGGAATCCGCTTTGCGCATCAACATGACCCGCGATGCCAGCGGCCAATTGCAGAGCGGTCTGATCTCCAACACCTTCCCGGACGGCACCAGCAAGACGCCGCAGGACGGAAACCCCTACGGCTATTACGAAGCCCGGATGTGGCTGCCCCAGGGAACCGGCATCTGGCCGGCCTTCTGGGGGATCGAGTCGGAGCGGCTCTCCGCGGACCGCGACCATGTCGTCGAAGTCGACGTGATGGAGAATTACGGAACCGCGATTCCGACGCAGTTCTCCAGCGTGGTGCATGACTGGAACTGGGCCGGGAAGACGCTCGAGGGCGAAACCAAGCAATATGCCCGCGCGACACCGGGGGCCGGGGTCGTCTCCTCGGGCTGGCACACCTACGGCGTCGAGATCACGCCCGAGCGGATGACGTTCTATTTCGACGACCGGGCCTATTGGTCGATCGCGACGCCCGCGACCCTCGACAGCAATCTGATGTTCATGATCAACCTCGCCGCAGGCGGCGGCTGGCCGATCGATCCCAACCTCAAGGACGTCTCGCTTTACGTCGACTATTTCCGGGCCTACGAGGCGCGCTCGGCCAGCGCACCCGTTCTTCCGGTCGTGACCGTGACGACCTCCGGCGGCACGACGAACAAGGCCACCCAGACCCTCACCGGCACCGTCGGCACCGCCTATGCCGGGACCACCGTCTCGATCCTCGACGGCGGAAAGGTGATCGGCACCACGACGGTCAAGTCCGATGGCAGCTGGAGCGCCAAGGTCACCCTCACCGGCGAGGGCACGCATACGCTGACGGCGAAGGACACGGACAGCAACGGCAAGACCGGCACCAGCAAGGCGGTGACGATCGTCCTCGACACCGTGGCTCCGGCCGCGCCGTTCCTCGAATTGGCGGGCTCGATCGGCAAGGCCGTGCCGAACCCGCTGGCCGCCGGCACGGCGGAGCCCGGCGCCACGGTGACGCTCTACGACGGCACGAAGGCGCTTGCGACGACCACGGCGAACGCGGTGACGGGGGTCTACAGCTTCGGAAACCTTCCCGCGCTCGCGGCGGGCACGCATGTTCTGACCGCCCGGGCGCAGGATGCCGCGGGCAACCTGGGCAAGGCCTCCCTCGCGCAGACGGTCGTGATCGCGGCCGACGGAACCCTGTCGTCGATGACGCGGGTTCACGCCGACGGCTCCAAGGACATCGACAAGACCGGCATCACCGGCCAGAACTACACGGACGAGCATCTCGTCTACGACACCAAGGGCAACCTGACCGCGATCAGCCGCGCCCATGCCGATGGCAGCCCCGCCTACGGCTACAGCTACGATCCGGCGACGGGCACGAAGATCACCGATCTCTACGACGCCGCGGGCACGCTCACGTCCCACGCGGTGGTCCAGGCCGATGGCAGCTCGGAGACGTTCAGCTATGCCCGCAGCGGCACCGGCGGCGCCTCGCTGCTTCGGGCGGAAACCGCACCGGACCTCTCTCTGGTGTCGCACGCCGTGGTGAAGGCCGATGGAAGCTCGAACACCGTCGCCTATGGCAGCAACGGCCTCGTCACGCAGACGCAGATCCATGCCGACAAGTCCAAAATCGTCGACAAGACCGGCATCACCGGCCAGAACTACACGGACGAGCATCTCGTCTACGACGCCAAGGGCAACCTGACCGCGATCAGCCGCGCCCATGCCGATGGCAGCCCCGCCTACGGCTACAGCTACGATCCGGCGACGGGCACGAAGATCACCGATCTCTACGACGCCGCGGGCACGCTCACGTCGCATGGGGTGGTCAAGGCCGATGGCAGCTCGGACACCGTGGCCTACGGAAGCAACGGCCTCGTCACGCAGACGCAGATCCATGCCGACAAGTCCAAGGACATCTATAAGAGCGGCATCACCGGCCAGAGTTACACGGCCGAGCACAGCGTCCTCGACGGCAGCGGCAAGGTCGTCCTCCTCGATCGGACGAATCTCGATCAGTCCCACTCACAGACGGCCTACAAAGCCGGCGTCACGCTCACGTCGACGGCGGGCGTGACGGATCTGTTCAAGAGTGCGGGCGGCGACACCTTCGTCTTCGCCGCCGGCTTCGGGAAGGACACGGTGACCGGATTCCAGAGCGGCGCCGAGACCGGACACGACCTGCTCGTGCTCGACGCGTCCCAGGCCGCCAGCTTCGCCGACCTGCAGGCGCGCCACCTGATCACCGCCTCGGGGAGCGACACGCTGATCAAGCTGAGCGCAACGGACACGATCCTGCTGAAGAACGTGAAGGCCGCCTCCCTGACGGCCGACGACTTCCACTTCCAGGATCACGGGCTGTTCCATGCCTGAGAGCCCCCGAGACCGGCGCCCTTTCCGGGGCTGAAGGGCGCGCGATCGCGAAAACGGCACGAGACATGCTCCCGCGGCGATGACCAGCAACGATGCGAGGGCGCCAGCCTCATGAAGCGCGTAGGATGGGGGAGCCTGGGTCTCGTCGCCCTGGCCTTGTCCGGTGCGGCCCAGGCCGGCGAGACCGTCACCGGCAAGGCGACGGTCCTCGAAGGGGATACGCTTCTCGTCGGCGGCCGCGTGATCGGCCTCTACGGGCTCGCCGCGCCAGGCCTCCAGGAAATCTGCCTGAACGGGAAGAGCCTTCCTTACCGGTGCGGTCTCCAATCGGCCCAGGCGCTCGAACACCACGTGCGCGGCGCGACCCTCCACTGTCAGATCGTGCAGGGGATCGATGCCGCGGGCCGCGCGCTCTCCATCTGCCACAAGGACGAGGAAGACCTGAACGCCTGGATGGTCTCGCATGGCCACGCCATGGCCGAGCGGACCGGAGACCGTCCCTACGCAACAGCCGAACTCCCGGCCTGGGCCAGGCGCGAAGGCCTCTGGAGCGGCTCCTTCGCCGACCCGGCCGAGCGCCAGCGGGACAGCTACACCTCCCTCGGCGCGGTCGCAGGCATCGTGACGGAAGGCATGCGCCCGTAGAGCGAAACCAGCCGCGGCCCATCCCGGAGGTTTTTTCGCGCCAGCCTTGCCCGAGACCGCCGCCCAGCGCGAGCACCGCCAGCGGGAGGTGTCCAACGGCCTGCGTTACGTGGTGCGTTACGGCGTGGCTTGGGGTGCGATGCCCCAGGATCTGCCGCCCTAGCCGCGTATACGATTAGGCGCAACGCTGGCTGCGGGCCGGCTGCTTCGAGAGCTTGGTCCACGACCTGCGCGCCGTGTTGCGCCTAGCTGCAGCCGAGCCGAGGAGCCCTCCGCCGTCATGCTCGAGAGCCGCACCTTGCATTCGACGCCCGAGAGTGGCGCCCGCGCGGCCTGGGACGGACACAAGCGCACCCGAGGCTCGAAGCTTCATGCGGCCGTCGATACGCTCGGCCAAGTACTGGCGCTGCACGTCACACCGGCCAATACCGATGACCGCGCCGCGGTGGCCGTGCCGGCTGACACTGTGCAGGAGGCGACGGCTGATCGCTTCCGCCGGCCTGTTCGCGCAAGGGACGCTCCTCCATGAGGGCGAGGAAGCCGAAGGCCAGGATCAGGCCGAGGCAGGCGGCGGCGAAGACGGAGCGGAAGGTGAGGGCGAGCTGCCCCGCCTCGGCGCCGCGGATCAGGCTCTCCATGTCCCGGACGCCCGCGCCGTCGCCGGCCATCGCCCCGCCCAGCACGATCGTCCCGAACACGGCCACGATCAGGGCGCCGCCCAGGGAGCGGAAGAAGTTCATCGAGGCCGTCGCGATGCCGAGCTGATGCCGGGGGACCGCGTTCTGGATCGCGATCGTCGAGAGGGGCAGCACCGTGCCGATCCCCATGGAGAGCAGCACGAACAGGATCTCCAGGAGCCAGAGCGGCAGGCTCCGGCTCCCGGCGGCGAGCGCCGCGCAGCAGGCGATACTGATCAGCAGCATCGCCAGGGGCACGCGCTTGTAGTGCCGCAGAGAGACCATCGCCCGGCCCGAGGCGGTCGCGCCGAGCACGGTGCCGACCATCAGGGGCACCATCGCCGCGCCGGACTGGCTGGCGCTGAGGCCGATGACGCCTTCGAGGAAGATCGGCACGTAGATCGAGAGCCCGATCAGGGTGCCCATGGCGAAGCAGGCGGCGAGCGTCGCGCTGTACACCACCCGATCCTTCAGGACGCTGGTCGGGATCAGGGGCTCCGGCGCCGTCGCGAGCCGTGCCGCGAAGAGCGCGCCGACGACCAGGCCGAGGGCCAGGAGCCCGAGCACGGGCGCCGAGCCCCAGGGATAGCGCAGGCCGCCCCAGCTCAGCGCCAGCATCAGGCTCGTGGAGCTCAGCACCAGCAGCAGGGCGCCGGGATAGTCGACGCGGTGGCGCCGCTCGTTGCGGGGCAGGCGCTTCAGCTGCCCGTTGGTGAGGGCGAAGGCGAGGAGCCCGATCGGCAGGTTGATCCAGAAGATCGCCGACCAGTGCAGATGCTCGGCGAGGAAGCCGCCCAGCAGCGGCCCCGCCACCGAGGCGAGGGCGAACACGCCGGCGATGTAGATCTGATAGCGCGCCCGCTCCTTGGGCGACATGATGTCGGCGAGGATGGTCTGGGCGAGGGCGATGAGGCCGCCGCCGCCGATGCCCTGCAGCCCCCGCGCCAGGGCGAGCGCCGCCATGCTCGGGGCCAGGGCGCAGAGCAGGGAGCCGAGGCTGAAGGTGCCGATCGCGATCAGCAGCATGATGCGGCGGCCGTGGATGTCGGAGAGCTTGCCGTAGAGCGGCGTGACCGCCGTGGAGGCGAGCAGATAGGCGGTGACGATCCAGGGCAGGTCGCCGGCATCCCCGAGATCGCGCCCGATCGTCGGCAGGGCGGTCGCCACGATGGTCTGGTCGAGGGCCGCGAGCAGCATCGCCGCGACGAGGCCGATCACGATGGCGCGGATCTCGGCTTGGCTCAGGGGCGCCCGCGCGGCGGGAAGCGGCGCGTTCATGCGCGGAACGCTGCGGACAGGCGGGAAGTCTCGGGACGCGTCACGAATCGGGCCTTGTGCGGAGGGAGGCTCTCCACACGCCCACAGCAAGGCCGGAATGGGGCGAGGCCGCCGATGACGCTGCACGCGGACGACGGCGCCGGGGGCAGCCTGGGCGGCGGTCCCGGCGGCGAGCGAGAGGGCAAGCCGGGCCACGGGACCGGGGCCGCGAGCCGGGTGCGCACCGCGGCGCTGGACGCGTCAGCTCCGATCCTGTCAGATCGCCCGGACAGAGGGGGGAAGGCGCGCCATGTCCAGCAACGGGGACGATCAGGGCCGGCTCACGCGCGCGGCGAGCTTCATCTTCCTCCACACCGAGCATGCCATCTACGCGGCGCTCGGCGCGCTGCTCGCCCTCACCGCCCTCGTCGCGCTGATCGATGCCGCCGGGCTGACCTGGGCGGCGCTCACCACCCTGGGCGGCGCCGACCAGATCCTCGAGGTGGTGGACCGGTTGCTGTTCCTGCTGATGCTCATTGAGATCCTGCACACGGTGCGGGTATCGATGCGCTCGGGCAAGCTGACCTGCGAGCCGTTCCTGATCGTCGGGCTCATCGCCTCGATCCGACGGGTGCTGGTGATCACCCTGCAATCCTCGGAGATCACCCACGCCAAGGACTGGTCGCCGGAAAAGCAGGCGCTGTTCCAGGCCTCGATGATCGAGCTCGGCGTTCTGGCCGGCCTGATCCTGACGATGGTGATCGCGATCTTCGTGCTCCACCGCGCCCGCGACGACGGCCGGACCGCGGGCGAGGAGACGCAGGATCAGGCCGGCCCGTGACGGCCCTCTCGCCTCCGCACGGATCCGATCCGGTCGGCTCATCTCGGGCCGCATGACGAAACGATGCGCCTGCTCGCGGCGAGGGGCCCTGTTTACTTTCTTGTCTCGAATGGAATTCTTCTTCCCGATCACGTGTTCATGGTCGGCCGGCGGCCGTGTCCTGCGCAGATCGGGACCTCTATAAGCAGCCCGGGGCGTGCGGCTTGCAGATCGGACGGTGCAGGCGGCACGGAGACCTGTTTTGAACCAACAGTGGCCGAGCGTGGCACGGATCGATCGCAATCTCCCCCAGACGCAGTGGCTCATGTCCCCGGGCATGGACCGCGGCGCGAGCGAGACGCCGGACACCACCGCCGAGGTGGGCGATCTCTGGCGCATCCTGGCGCGGCGCTACCGCACGATCCTGCTCGTCACCGCGCTCGTCACGGCCGGGTCCCTGCTCTACGCCTTCCTCGCGCCCTCGCTCTACACGGCGACCTCGCAGATCCTGATCGACCCGCGGGACCGGCAGGTCGTGTCCAACGACCTCAATTCCTCCGCGCTCTCGCCGGATGGCGGCATCGCCCAGGTCGAGAGCCAGGTGCGCGTCATTGAATCCGACAGCGTGCTGCTGCGGGCGATCGCCGAGGTCGGCCTCGAGACCGATCCGGAATTCGGGGGGCCGAGCACGGGCCTGCTGAGCCGCCTTGTTCAGAGCTTCACCGGCAGCGCCGACGAGAGCCCGGAGGCAGCCAAGGCCAAGGCCCTGCGCAGCCTGCGCCGCAAGCTCGCGGTCAAGCGCGCCGACAAGGTCTTCGTCATCGACGTGATCGTGACCGCCTCCGACCCGGACAAGACCGCGCGGATCGTCAACGCCATCGCCAAGGGCTACCTCGCCGATCAGGCCGATGCCCGCGCCGACGCGGCCCGGCGCGCCGCCGGCGAGCTGAGCGCGCGCCTCGACGCCCTGCGCGCGGACGTGAACAAGGCCGAGACGCGGCTCGAGGCCTTCAAGGCCAAGAACGGGCTGATCGCCTCCTCGGGCCGCATCGTCAACGAGCAGCAGATCACCGACAGCAACGCCCGGCTCGTGGCCGCCCGCAACCGCACCACCGATGCCAAGAGCCGGCTCCAGGCGGTGCGCGACGCCCGCGGCCGGGCCTTCGATCCCGGCGCCGCCCCGGAGGCGATCTCCTCCGCGGTGATCGAGCGGCTGCGCTCGCAATATGCCGATCTGACCAGCCGGGAGGCGGATCTGCGCACCCAGCTCGGGGCGCGCCATCCCTTCATCCAGGCGGTGCGCACGCAGAAGGCCGACGTGAAGCGGCTGATCGATGCCGAGCTCGACCGCATCGTCCAGGCCGCGGAGATCGAATATCAGCGCGCCCTGACCAACGAGCGCATGCTCACCGGCAATCTCGACGCCCTGCGGGCCGAGTCCGTCCAGACCGGCAAGGCCAGCGTGCAGTTGCGCGAGCTGGAGCGGGAGGTCGAGGCCGCGCGCTCGGTCTACAACGCCTTCCTGGTGCGCTCCCGCGAGGTCGGCGAGCAGGCCGGCGTCGATCCCACCAATGCCCGCGTCATCACCTGGGCGCGCCCGCCGGAGGAGCGGAGCTGGCCCCTGCGCCTGCTCGTCATCGGCGCGGGCCTCGCCGGCGGCCTCGGCTGCGGCGCGGGTCTCGCCCTGGTGCGGGAATACGTGAATCCGACGCTGCTCTCCCGCCGCCAGCTCGAACGGCTCCTCGGCGCCCCGGTCCTGGCGGTGCTGCCCGGGGCCAGGCACCTCGCCAAGGGGAGTGGGGCCGCCCCGGCCGCCTTCGCCCTGGACGGGCTCTACGGCCTGAACAGCTCCCCGGGCGGCCAGCGGGCGCTCACCGTGATGGTGACGGCCGCCGCCTCCGACGCGGGCGAGCGCAAGGCGGCCATCGACCTCCTCGCCGCCGTGGCGACGGCGAGAGGCGACCGGGTCCTGGTGATCGAGGCCGATCTCAGCGCCGGCCAGGTCGGGGAGGGCGGCCTCTTGGAGGTGCTGCGGGGCGAGCAGAGCCTCAATGCCGTCTCGGCGGAAGACACCGCCACGGGGGCCCGCCGGCTCGGTGTCGGCAACGGCCAGAAGCCGGTGCGCGACGCCTTCGAGCGGGAGAATGTCAGCCGCTTCCTCGCCGGTATCGGCAGCCGCTACGATCTGGTGCTGTTCGACGGCGGCACCCTCTCGGAGAATCTCCGCATCGGCGCCCTGGCGGCCTCGGTCGACCGGCTGCTCGTGGTCGCCCGTGGCGGCCTGACCCGGCAGAAGGACCTGATCGACCTCGGCAAGGTCGCCGCCACGCTGCAGCGCCCGATCGCGGGCACCCTCATGATCGAGGGCGGAAAGGCGGGTCGATGATCCCGTCCGGCCAGGCCGCCTGGGCGCCCCCGCGGCGGCGCGGCCTGCGGCTGAGCATGGAGCCGGTGCTGCTCCTCACGGCGGCGATCATCATGGGCGTGTCCGGCGGCATGCTCTGGCTCGTCGGCATCAATTACGACGGGCTCACCGGCTCGGCGATCCACAAGCTGCACCCCGCGACCTACCTGTCCGGCCTCCTCTTCGCCGTGACTATGCTGCGGGCCGGCAACCCGGTCGCCTATCTCGCCAGCGCCGCCGCGCGCCGGCCGGCGAGCGCGCTGATGACGATCATCGGCCTCGTCTATTTCCTGCACATCGTCCTGCGCGGCGCCCCCGGCATGGCCGGCGCCCTCGACACCTTCATGCTGCCGGGCCTCATCGGCATCCTGCTTGCCGACGCGGAGGCGCGCACCCTGCGCCGGCTGGAATGGGTGGTGCACGCGGTGATGCTCGCCAATGCCGGGCTCGGCCTCGTCGAGTTCGCCACCAACCAGCGCTTCTTCCCCTATCGCCTCGACGGCGAATTGTTCGGGAACGACACGCGCTCGACCTCCCTGCAGGGGCACCCGCTCGGCAACGCCACGCTCACCTCGGTCTATGTCCTCGCCCTCATCGCGGGGGGCGGATCGATGCCGCCGCTCCTGCGCCTCGGCATGATCGGGCTGCAATCGGCCGCCCTCGTCACCTTCGGCGGCCGCTCCGGCATGGTCGTCACCCTGGTGCTCGGCGGCGGCTACGGCCTGCTGCTGCTCCACCGGACCCTGATGGCCGGGCGGATCCCGCTGCTCGCCGCCGCGGCGGCCGTGTTCGCCCTGCCGCTCGTGCCCCTCGGCATCGGCGCGCTCGCCTATTTCGGCTTCTTCGACGCGCTGCTCCAGCGCTTCTCCTCGGATGGCGGCAGCGCCAATGCCCGCGTCGAGATGTTCGCGCTGTTCGGCAAGCTGCCCCTGCGTCAGCTCGTCTTCGGCCCCGACACCGCCCTGGTCGAGAGCCTGCGCCGCATCAACGGCCTCGAATGGGGCATCGAGAACCCGGTGATCCGCACGCTGCTCTACCAGGGCGCGCTGATGACCGGCCTGCTCATGATCGGCGTGACGCTCTTCCTGGTCGAGGTCGCCCGGCATTGCCGCCGGGGCATCGCCCTGCCGATGATCGCCTTCCTCATGCTGATCATGACCTTCGAGAGTCTGGGTGGAAAGACGACGCTGCTGTCGAAATTCGCGATCCTGCTCCTCGCCCTCTATCGGCCCCTGCCCGAACGCCCCGATGCCCGCCGCTGAACCGTGGCAGGCTCAGCGCGGGGAGGGCACGCGCAGGCCGAGCGCCGTGAAGATCGCCGCATCGGGCGCGCGGGTCGTGTCGTCGATCAGGCCCATGCCGTCGAACAGGTTCCAGAAGGCCCAGGCGAAGCCGAAGGATTCGGCGCTCTCGCGCACGTCGCGCACGTAGCGGGCACGGTCGGCGGCCTTCGCCGCGACGTAGCGGGCATCGCTGCGCAGCGCCCCGAACTCCCCCATCAGGATCCGCCCGGGCGGCAGGCCATGCGTGTCCGCCCAGCCCCGCACCGCGGAGAGATAGCGGTCGAGGAAGCGCCGGTCCGGATTCGCGGCGAAATACTCCGCCATCTTCGCTTCGGTGATCCGGTAGGCCGCCGCCTTCTCCGCCCGGCTCCGCCCGGTATCCGCCGCCATCCGCGCCCGCACCGCGGCAAGGGTCTCGTCGAGGCGGCCGGCCGAGCCCGGCCAGGGCACGGCGTTGAGGGCGCGGTAGACCGGCTCGCGCATCCAGGAGGCACCCTGGTGGCTGAACAGGTAGGGCTCGTAGAAATGCACGTCGTAGAGGAGCGGCGCGAAGGCGGCGAGCCGCTTCGGATCGAGGGCGAGCAGGCCCGGGACCATGCTGCCGCAGGCCCCGGTGGCGACGAGGGTGAGGCCGGACGAGGCCGCCCGCGCCGCCGCGAGCAGGTCTCGCTGCAGGGCGTCCCAAGCGGCCGCCCCGCACCCTTGGGGCGGCTCGTTCACCGGTTCGAGGGCGACACGTCCCCGACGGCCGAAGCGCGCGGCGAGGGCGGCCACGAAGGCGCGGTAGTCCGGCCAGAGCGGCGCCTGGGCGCTGCCGTAGAGCGCGGCGGGGTTGTAGTGATGCGTGGCCCCATTGGCATGGACGTTGAGGACCAGGGACAGGCCGGCCCCGAGGATCGCGTCGACCGCGCCGTCCAGTTCGGCGAAGAGCGCGTCGCGCTGCCGGTCCGTGAAGGCGAGGAAGGGGCCGGGATCGACCGGCAGCCGTACGAAGTCGAGCCCCGACGCGGCGAGGCGCGCCAGATCCTGCCGCGTCGGCACCGGCCGCTCCGGCTGGAAAGCGGGCCAGCCGTAATCCGTGCGCGGCGGCGGGTATTCCCGGGTCAGGGCGAACCAGGGCCAGAGGTTGACGCCCCGGCGCAGGGCGATCGGCTCGGGCGCGGCGCAGGCGCCCGGCGAGGAGCCCGGCAGGGCGGCGCAGGCGAGGGCCCCGGCGATCGCCCCCCGGCGGGTCGGGCGGTCGTCCTCCGAGGGAGGGCTCATCGCGAGCGCTGCGCCATCCCGAGGGCGGCCGGCGCGCCGCCGCCGGTCGGTGCCGCCGCGTAGCCGCCGAGCGCCCGGATCTCGTCCTCGTAGGTTTCGAGGATTTCGGTCCAGTCGAACCGCTTCGCCTGACGCCGCGCCGCGCGGCGCGCGGCCCCGGCCCGCTCGTCGTTCTCGAGCATGTCGACGATCAGCCGCTCGCAGGATTCGGCATCCGTGAAATAGGCCTGTCCCTCGCCGGCGGTGCCGCGGTTATAGGCGTTGTCGTGGGCGATGATCGGGCTGCCGGCCCAGAGCGCCTCGACCAGGGACGGATTCGTGCCGCCGACCGAATGGCCGTGCAGATAGGCCCGGGCGTGGAAGCGCAACGCCTTCACGGTGCCGGCATCGTAGATGGCGCCCGGGAACAGCACCTCGTCCCCCGCGGCCGCCTTCACGCGCGCATGGTAGGGATTGGCGGGATCGAGCTTGCCCAGCACCACCAGGGTCGCGTTCCGCCGCCGCCGCGCGAAGGCCTCGACGAAGGTGAGGATGTTGTTGTCGGGCTCGATGCGGGCGATCGACACCAGATAGCGTCCGGGCTCCAGCCCGAGCGCCCGCACCGGCGCGTCCGGGGCCTCGGTGACCGGGTCGCCGCCATAGGGAATCGTGGCGATGGCGCTGCGGGGGCGCCGCGTCGCGAGGTGGTCGGCGATGACCGGATGGTCCGCTACCAGCCGGTGCGAGGACCAGGCGGCGATCCACTCGTTGACCCAGAACCAGCTGCGCACGGCCCACATCCATTTCGGCCGGCGCCACTCGATGCCGTCCATGTTGGTGAGGACCGGACGGCCGCGCAGCCGCAGGAGCGGCAGGAACACCGCGCCGTTATAGCCGAGCACGAGGCAGACGCCGTCCCGCCGCGCCGCATCGACGACGCAATGATAGTCGAATTCGAGGGTGGCCCAGGGCCCCTTGGAGGCCACCTCGACATGGATCAGCTCGACGCCCCGCCACGTCTCGGTGGCGAAGCGCTGCGCGACCCTCTCCACCTCACGCTGGCAATAGACGCGCACCTGCCAGCCGCGGCCGGCCAGGAACAGCGCGAGCCGCTCCGCGAAGGTCTCGAAGCCGCCATGGGCCGCCGGGATGCCGCGCGTCCCGAGGATCAGGACGGAAGGTCGGGGCAGGGTCATACCTGGTCTCACAATGAAACGTCGTGCGTCTCGCAACGGGATGACGAAAGGATGTCGCAATCATCCCCGAAGGATTTTTGCACAGCTCCGGCAGCACTGCGCCACCTCGACGGAAGGTTGCGCAAACTTCGCGCCCGGCTCGCCTTTTGCCATTCTCGGGTTGCAACGTCGTCAATCGTGCCGATTGGGAGCACAGGGAACTCTGGATGACCCGCATTACCTGCGTGCATCAGGGCTACGAGCTTTACGGCTCGGACCGGAGCTTCGTGGAAAGCGTGCGCGTGATCCGCGCCTCCTATCCACAGGCCTTCATCGAAGTCCTCCTGCCCAGCGACGGACCGATCGTCGTCCCGCTGCGGGACTTTGCCTCGAAGGTCACCATCGTTCCGCTCTGGGTGCTGCGCCGCCGCGATCTGCCGCGCCTCGCCACCCTCGGCCTGCTCCGCCTGCCCCTCGCCGTCGGCCGCGCCCTCTGGCGGCTGCGCCGGAGCGACCTCGTCTACGTGAACACCTGCGTCGTGGCGGATTACCTCCTCGCCGCCGGGCTGAGCCCGGGCCGCACCATCGTCCATGTCCACGAGATCCCGGAGGGCATGGTGCGCCAGGGCCTGCGGGCCCTGCTGCGCGGGAGCCGGGCCGAGATCGTGTTCAATTCCCGGGCGACGCAGGCCGCCTTCGCCCTGCCGGCGCGGATCGGCCAGCGCGTCGTCTATAACGGCATCGCCGATCCCGGCGCCCCGAAGGGCATGGGCTATGACGGCACGCGCCCCCTGCGCCTGCTGATGCTCGGGCGGATCAGCCGCATCAAGGGTCAGGACGTGCTGCTGGAGGCCCTGGCGCAGCTGCCGGAGGCCCTCAAGCACCGGATCGCGGTGCGCATCGTCGGCAGCGCCTTCGAGGACGAGGCCCGGGAGCGGGCCCTCGCCGAGACCATCCTCGCCTCCGGCCTTGCCGGAACCGTGACCTGCCTGCCCTTCGTGCCGGATCCGGGGGCGCATTTCCGCTGGGCGGATGTCGTCGCCGTGCCCTCCCGCCTGCCCGAATCCCTCGGCCGCGTGGCGATCGAGGCGATGGCCCACGGCGTGCCCCCGATCGTCTCGCGGATCGGCGGCCTGCCGGAGGTGGTCGAGCATGGCCGCACCGGCTGGATCGTGCCCCCCGGCCGGGCGGACGCGCTCGCCCAGGCGCTTGCCGCCATCATCGCCGAGCCGGATTCCTGGTCCGGTTACCCGGCCGCCGCACGGGCTCGCTACGAGCGGATCTTCGCCCAGGGCGCCTGCGCGGAGGCGCTGAGCGCCGCCCTCGAGGGCGTGCTCGGCGCGCGGACGAGCCGCGCCCCGGCGCCGGCCGGCAGCGCGGTGTACCGATGACCCGGGACAAGGGGCTGCTGGCGCGCTTCGTCCTCATCCTCGGCGGCGAGTTCGTCCAGAGCGCGTTCCATTTCGCGCTCAACATCGCGCTGGTGCGCACGCTCACCCAGTACGATTACGGCGTCTTCTCCATCGTCTTCCTGGTGGGCGGCATCGGCCTCACCTATGTCCGGGCGCTCGCCGGCGTGCCCGCCATCACCTTCGTGCCGCCGCGCCTCGGCCGCGCCGGGGCGAAGGCGATCGAGGTGACCTTCGGCTCCGGGGCGCTCCTCATCTCGGTGCTGATCGGGGCCGGCGTCTGCGTGGCGCTCCTGTTCACGCCGCAGGTGCATCCCCTGCCGGGCGGCCTCTTCGTCGCGCTCTGGTGCCTGCGCAGCTACCTGCGGCTGGCCTTCTTCGCCAAGCGCCGGCCCCTGGAATCGGGCCTCGGCGACCTCACCTTCGCCCTGCTCGGCACGGGGCTGGCGCTCCTGCTGGTGCATGGCGACGATGCCCGGCGCATCGAGGGCGTGTTCGTGGCCCTGGCCTGCGCCCATGCCGCGGGAATCCTGGTCTCCCTCGCCGCCCTGCGCGAGCGGGTGCGGGTCAGCTTCGGCGCGCCGTTCCGCCGGCGCTACGGGGCTTTGCGCGGGAAACTCGGCTGGTCGCTCCTCGGCGTCACCACCACGACGCTGCAGGGCCAGGGTCAGGTTCTGGTGGTCGCCCTGATCGCGGGGCCCGACGCCTATGCCCCCATCGCCGCCTGCCTGGTGCTGTTCGCGCCCCTGCGCCTCGGCGCCTCGGCGCTCGGCAACATGGTCCAGCCCGAGATCGCCGCGCATCTCGCTTCGGGGGATCTCACGGGCGCCCGGCGCCTCGCCCGCCGCGCCACGCTCCTGCTCGTCGCCGGCTGCCTCGCCTATGGCGGCCTGCTTCTCCTCGGCATGCCGGTGATCGACGCGCATCTCTTCGCGGGGCGCTACGCCCACGAGCCCCTCGCCCTGATCACGGGCCTGCTCTGGGCGGTGGTGACCGTCTCCCTGGCCTACGGGGCGCCGCGCCTGCTGCTGGAGACGGCCCAGGATTTCCGCTTCCTGGCCGGCCTCTCGGCCGCGAGCGCGGCGGCCGGCATGGCGGCGGTGACGCTGCTCCTCGTCGTCTCGACGCCGGCCTGGTCGATCCTCGGCCTGCTCCTGTCCGAGACGATCGTCCTCGTCGCCTGCAGCGCCGTCTTCGCGCCGGCCGGGTCCGCCCGGTCGGTCCGCACGGAGCGACGGCTCGCCGGGAGCACCGGGAACGCCTGAGGCCCGCGACCGGGCCGCGAACGGTCGCCCCCCATGGGATGAGCCCGCCACATCCGGCCGCCGCAGCGCGGCGGCACGGGTCGCGCGGTCAGGCGGCGCGCTTCACGCGGATGGCGTCGCCGCCCTTGCCACCGCCCCAGGCGGCGAGAAGGCTGCGGCTCACCTCGGCCGGCGTGTGACGGGCGCCGAGGCTGTCGACGATCACGACGCCCTGCATGCCCGCCGCGCTCATGGTCAGCGCCTGTTCCAGGGCGGAGAGCATCGAATCCCGCTCGAAGCTGACCTGGCCCGCGCCCGTCCGTGCATTGACGATGAAGCTCACTGGGACACCATTTTTGCCAGGCAGGTCGTCGGGACCGGCCGATTTTCTGAAAAGCCCGAAGTTCGGGCGCCGAGCCTCCCCGGATCGGCCATCCCATCAACTTCGATGTGACGGCATCAGGTTGACGAATCCTGAGCGGAACTGCGTTCTCTCAAGGCAAGATTGGGGCGCGGCAAACATTGGCCGCCCCGCGCCGGTCCCCGGCGACCCGGAACGAGGCCGGAGCGGCAGCGCCGCGGGACCGGGACGGCATCGGGATCGCGGACACATCAATCCGCGAAACACCGCCTGCGAAATGGCCAGCCTTCGCCCAGCCGCCGCAGGATGACGCGATCCGCCACGGCGACGGCCGAGCTGGAAGCGTTCTTGCGTGGGGTGCAGAGAGGCGAGGGGCGCCGGACCGGAAGACGATGGATCTCAACACGATCGAGACGGTGGTGAAGCCACGGGACAAGGCGGATCTGCCGGGCTGGCAGCCGGGCGACGCCTGGCTCGCGGGCGGAACCTGGCTCTTCTCCGAGCCGCAGCCTTCCCTGCGCCGCCTGATCGACCTGACCGGGCTCGGCTGGGAGACGCATCGCATCGACGCGGCGGGGCTCACCCTCGCGGCGACCTGCACCATCGCCGCCCTGGAGCGGCTGGACCTGCCGCCCGCCTGGACGGCGGCCCCCCTCGTCGGCCAGTGCTGCCGGGCGCTGCTCGGCTCCTTCAAGGTCTGGAACCTCGCGACCGTCGGCGGCAATCTCTGCATGGCGCTGCCCGCCGGGCCGATGATCGCGCTGACGGCGGCCCTCGACGGAATCTGCACCCTGTGGACGCCGCAGGGCGGCGAGCGCCAGCTGCCCGTCGAAGCCTTCGTATTGGGGCCGCAGAGCACGGCCCTCGCCCCCGGCGAGATCCTGCGCAGCATCGCGCTGCCGGTGGCGGCCCTGCGCCGCCGCACGGCCTTCCGCCGCATCTCCCTGAGCCCGAACGGCCGCTCCGGCGCCCTCCTGATCGGGACCCTGGACGCTGCAGGGGCCTTCGCCCTCACCGTCACCGCCTCGACCCGCCGTCCGGTGAAGATCGCTTTCGCGACGGTCCCGGATGCCGACGCGTTGACCGCGGCCCTCGCCGCCGCGATCCCCGCCTCCCTCTGGTACGACGACGTGCACGGCGCGCCGGACTGGCGGGAACGCGTGACCCATCACCTCGCACACGACATCCGGGCCGAGCTTTCCGGGGAGATCGCCTGATGCAGCTCAGCGTGAACGGGGGCGCCTTCGAGGCGGAGCCGCGCCCCGGCCAGTGCCTGCGCACCTTCCTGCGCGATCTCGGCTGGTTCGGCGTCAAGAAGGGCTGCGATGCCGGCGATTGCGGCGCCTGCACCGTCCATCTCGATGGGGAGCCGGTCCATTCCTGCCTGCTTCCGGCCTTCCGCGCCGAGGGCCGGGCGGTGACGACGATCGAGGGGCTGGCCGGACCCTGCCGCCTCTCGGAGGGGGTGCCGGAGGCGATGCATCCGATGCAGGAGGCCTTCCTCGCCGCCCAGGGCTTCCAGTGCGGCTTCTGCACGCCGGGCATGGTGATGACCGCCGCCGCCCTGGACCAGGGCCGCCGCCAGGATCTCGACGCCGCGCTGAAGGGCAATCTCTGCCGCTGCACCGGCTACCGCGCCATCCGCGACGCCATCGCCGGCATCGGCCATGTCGAGGCGGAGGCGGGCGATCCGGTCGGGCGCAGCCTGCCCGCACCGGCGGGACCCGGGGTGGTGAGCGGGCGCACGCCCTATACCTTCGACCTCGCGATTCCCGGACTGCTGCATCTCAAGGTGCTGCGCGCCCCCCACGCCCATGCCCGCATCCTGCAGATCGACCGCGCCGCCGCCCTCGCCGTGCCCGGCGTCGTCGCGGTGCTCACCCACGAGGATGTTCCCGCCCGCCGCTTCTCCACCGGCCGTCACGAGAATCCCCACGACGATCCCGCGGACACGCTGATCCTCGACGCGGTCGTGCGCTTCAAGGGCCAGCGGGTCGCGGCGGTCGTCGCCGAGAGCGAGGCGGCGGCCGAGGCCGGCTGCCGCGCCCTCGTGGTCGAATACGAGACCCGGCCGGCCGTGTTCGACCCGGACGCCGCCATGCGGCCGGAGGCGCCGCGGGTCCATGACGGCTCCGACCGCCCCGGCGAGGACGCGCCGCCGCTCCTGTCCCATCCCAATCTCGCCGGGGAGGCCCATGGCCGGATCGGCGATGTGGAGGCGGGCTTCGCCGAGGCCGACGCGATCCACGAGGGCACCTACGTCTCGCAGCGGGTGCAGCACGCCCATCTGGAGACCCATGGGGCCGTGGGCTGGCTCGATGCGGAGGGGCGCCTCGTGATCCGCTCCTCGACGCAGGTGCCCTTCCTGACCCGCGATGCCCTCTGCGCCCTGTTCGACCTCGACCGCGACCGGGTTCGGGTGCTCTGCGAACGGGTCGGCGGCGGCTTCGGCGGCAAGCAGGAGACGCTGACCGAGGACCTCGTGGCCCTCGCGATCCTCAAGACCGGCCGGCCGGTCAAATGGGAGATGACGCGCGCCGAGCAATTCGCCGCCTCGACCACCCGCCATCCCATGCGGGTGCGGGTGAAGCTCGGGGCGAAGCGCGACGGCACCCTCACCGCCATCCAGCTCCACGTCGTCTCCAACACCGGCGCCTACGGCAACCATGGCGGCGGCGTGCTCCACCACGGCTGCAACGAGTCGATCGCCGCCTATCGCTGCCCGAACAAGCGGGTCGACGGCTATGCGGTCTACACGCACACGGTCCCGTCCGGCGCCTTCCGGGGCTACGGCCTGAGCCAGACCATCTTCGCCATGGAATCCGCCCTCGACGAGCTCGCCCGCAGCCTGGCGATCGATCCCTTCGCCATGCGCCGGATCAACGCCGTGCGCCCCGGCGATCCCATGGTCTCGACCAGCCTGGAGCCGCACGACGTCGCGTATGGCAGCTACGGGCTCGACCAGTGCCTGGACGCGGTCCAGGCCGCGCTGACGGAGGATCCCGGCCTGCCGTCCCCCGGCCCGGACTGGCAGGTCGGCACCGGCATGGCCATGGGCATGATCGACACGATCCCGCCCCGCGGGCACCGGGCGGATGCCCGCATCCGGCTCGAACCGGACGGGACCTACGCCCTGTTCGTCGGCACCGCCGAGTTCGGCAACGGCACCAGCACCGTGCACCGACAGATCGCGGCCTCGGTCCTCGGCACCAGCGTCGCGCGCATCGTCCTGCGGCAATCGGATACCGATATGGTCGGCCACGATACCGGCGCCTATGGCAGCACCGGCACGGTGGTGGCCGGGCAGGCGACGATGCGGGCGGCGCAGGCGCTGGCCGAGGCGATCCGGGCCGCCGCCGCGCTTCGGGCGGGCACGGTCCCCGAATCCTGCCGGATCGCGGCCGATCACGTCGCCGTGCCGGGGGGCATTCTTCCCCTGGCCGCCCTGGCGGCGGGGGAGGGGATCGAGGCGGCCGGCTTCTCGGACGGCACGCCGCGCTCGGTGGCCTTCAACGTCCAGGCCTTCCGGGTCGCCGTGCACCCGGTCACCGGCGAGGTGCGCATCCTGCGCAGCGTCCACGCCGCCGATGCGGGCCGGGTGATGAACCCGATGCAGTGCCGCGGCCAGATCGAGGGGGGCGTGGCCCAGGCGCTGGGTGCCGCGCTCTACGAGGAGGTGCAGCTCGACGCGGAGGGCGGCGTCCTCACCCAGACCTTCCGCAATTACCACATCCCGGCCATCGCCGACGTGCCGCTGACGCAGGTGATCTTCGCCGACACCTACGACACGGTCGGGCCGCTCGGCGCGAAATCGATGAGCGAGGCGCCCTACAACCCGATCGCCGCCGCCCTCGCCAACGCGATCCGCGACGCGACCGGGGTGCGCCTCAGCGCGACGCCCTTCGCACCCGACCGGATCTTCTCGGCCTTGGGAGGCGCTTCGGAGCGGGCGGGGTGAGGCTCCGAAGCCGGGGGCCCGCCGCTTCGAAGCCGCGGGCGCCCCTTCAGGCCGCCCGGCGCGGCACGAGCCGCTCGCTCGCGAGGGCCTCCTGCGCGCCCGACACGCCGGCCTCGGCGTATTCGGCGTCCTCGTTCACGCACCAGGTGTCGTAGAGCCGCTCGCCCGCGAGGATGTTCTTGACCGTGAGCATCGCAGTCATCATCGCGTGGTCCTGATTGTTGTACTTGTGCATGCCGTTGCGCCCGACGAGGTGCAGGCTCGGGAAGGCGCTCTCCAGGTCGCGCCGGATCGTGGCGACATGCGCCTTGTAGTCCTCGTCGTAGACCGGATAGGCCTTCGGCTGGCGCACCACGCAGGCATCGACCACGTCCTCGGGGGCGATCAGACCGATCTGGCCGATCTCGCGCTTGGCGAGCGCGACCAGCTCCGCGTCCGAGGCGTTCCACAGCCCGTCGCCCTCGAAGCAGAAATATTCGAGGCCGAGGCAAGTAAAGCGCTCGTCCGGCACCATCTCCGGCGACCAGGAGCGGAAGTTCTGCACGCGGCCAACCTGCACCGCGGGGTCGTGGATATAGATCCAGTTGTCGGGGAAATCCTCCCGCGCCTTGGCGATCAGCGCCACGGTCAGGAAGTCGCGATAGGCCAGCGCCCGGGCGTTGAAGGTCGAGAGGGGCGTCGGGCGCAGGGCATCGACCAGCTCGCGCAGCGGTGCGGAGGAGATCACGTGGCGGGCGGTGAAGGTCTCCCGCGCGCCGTCGCCGCGCAGCGCGGTCACGGTCCAGAGCCCGGTACGCGCGTCGTAGCGCAGGCCGTCGACGCCACGGTCGAGCAGCACCTTGCCCCCCTGCGCCGCGATCCTCTCGGCGGCGGCCTCCCACATCATGCCGGGGCCACGCCGGGGATAGCGGAAGGATTCGATCAGCGTCTTGATCACCGGCTCGCCCGCCGCCGGCTTCTTCTTGCGCAGGCCCAGCGAACGCACCACCGCGTCGCGGATCGCGGCGCCGAGATCGAGCCCCTTGATGCGCTGCGCCGCCCAATCGGCGGAAATCGCGTCGCAAGACATCCCCCAGACCTTCTCGGTGTAGGTCTTGAAGAAGATCGCGAACAGCCGCTCGCCGAACTGGTTGCGCACCCATTCGTGGAAGGTCTTCGGCTCGCGCACCGGCCGGGCCCGCGCCAGCAGATAGGAGCCGACGCAGGCCGCGCTCTGCAGCAGGCCCAGGTTGCGCAGGGCCTCGAAAGCCTTCAGCGGATAGGCGTAGTACTTGCCCTTGTAATAGATCCGCGACAGCCGCGGCCGGTCGATGAAATCGTTGGGCAGGATCTCGTCCCAGAGATCCACCACCGCCTTGGACTTCGAGAAGAAGCGGTGCCCGCCGATGTCGAACAGATAGCCGTGATGGGAAACCGTGCGGCTGATGCCTCCGACCTGAGACGGATCGCGCTCCAGAACGGTGACGTCGCGCCCCTCCTTGGAGAGAAGATACCCCGCCGTCAGCCCCGCCGGCCCGGCACCGATCACCAGGGTCTCGGTGTGGTGGCTCATCACGCAAGCTCCGCCACCGCCCCGGAGCGGACGGCCTCGCTCGGTTCTAGCGTTGCAGTGGTAAACGCAGCCTCACTTGGGGCGCTGGGCGCACGCCACCCCCGCTCGCTTTCCGTTAACCGTGCGTCGCTAGGCTCCGCGCCGGCCCGATCACGGACAGGCGGAACGGGCGGCGGAGTCAGCCGATGCAGCGACCGGAACGCATCCGCGAGGAACTGCAGGATCTGCTGCCGCAGGGCAGCTTCGTCCGCAACCGCTCGATCGCCGTACTGCTGCCCTGCTTCAACGAAGAGGCCACGGTCGGCACCGTGATCGCCACGTTCCGCAGGGTGCTGCCGGGCGCCACGATCTACGTCTACGACAACAACTCGACCGACCGGACCGCGGAAATCGCGACCGCGGCCGGCGCGATCGTCCGGCACGAGCGGCGCCAGGGCAAGGGCAACGTCGTGCGGCGCATGTTTGCCGACATCGATGCCGACATCTACGTGCTGGCCGATGCCGACGAGACCTACGACGCAACCGCAGCAGGCCGCCTGATCGATGCCCTGATCGCCCAGCAGATCGACATGGTGGTGGGCATCCGCATGGGCGAGGAGGGCGCCTTTCCCCGCGGCCACCGCTTCGGCAACGTGATGTTCAACCGCATCGTCGAGGGACTGTTCGGACGGGGTTTCACCGATATTCTGTCGGGCTATCGCGTCCTGTCGCGGCGCTTCGCCAAGTCCTTCCCCGCGACCTCCTCGGGCTTCGAGATCGAGACCGAGCTGACCGTGCACGCCCTCGACCTGCGGCTCGCCTCGGCCGAGATCGCGCTTCCCTACGGCGAGCGGCCAGCCGATTCGCGCAGCAAGCTGAAGACCTTCCGCGACGGCACGCGCATCCTCCTCAAGATCGTCCGCATGTACAAGGCCCTGAAGCCACTCAGGTTCTTCGGCCTCGCGGCCGCCGGCTTCGGCCTCGCCTCGCTGGCCCTCGGGCTGCCCGTGGTCGCGACCTACCTCGAAACGGGGCTGGTGCCACGCCTTCCCACCGCGATCCTCGCGGCCGCCCTGATGCAGCTCGCAGTGATGAGCCTGACCTGCGGCATCATCGTCGACGCGGTCTGCGCCAGCGCCCGCGAGTTCAAGCGCATGCGCTACCTCGACCTGCCCGCTCCCGGCACCGCCTGAGCCCGACCATGTCCGCCTCCACCCTGCCGAACGAGAGGCCGGTCGACGGCCGCTACTACGAGGTCGCGCCGCCGCGCTCCTTCGCCGAGACGCTCGTGGCCGCCGCCCGCGACCGCATCCATGCCGACTTCCGGCGGCTATGCCGGCCGACGCCCGACAGCACCATCCTCGATGTCGGTATCTCCGACGTGCTGAACGACGCCGCCAACGTGCTGGAGCGAACCTACCCGCACCGTGCGCACATCACGGCGGTCGGGCTCGGCACCGCGGAGGCCTTCCAGGCCGCCTTTCCCGAGATCGCCTACCGCCAGGTCGCGACCGACTGCCTGCTGCCCTTCGCCGATGGCCAGTTCGACATCGCCGTCTGCAATGCGGTTCTGGAGCATGTGGGCAGCCCGGCCAATCAGCGCACTATGCTGCGGGAGATGACCCGCGTCGCCCGCACGGTCTTCGTGACGGTGCCGCACCGCTTCTTTCCGATCGAGCATCACACCGCGATCCCGTTCCTGCATTTCTCGGATGCGGGCTTCCGCCTCGCATGCCGGGCGCTCGGCAAGGAGAGCTGGTGCGAGCCGGAAAACCTGATCCTGATGACGCGCGCGCGGCTCGCCGCCGCATTGCCGCCAGGTCTGACGGGACGCATCGGCCGAACCGGAATTCCCCTGGGGCCGTTCAGCTCGAACCTCTATCTCCACGTCGACGGGGCCGCACGCTGATGCCAGGGCAGGCCAGAACGGAGCAGCCGGCGGGAATCCGGGCGCCCGTCTTCGTGGCGCTCGGATTGCTGGTGACGCTGCCGCTGGCGTGGCGCTACTACTGGCCGGCGGGCGGCGGGCTCGACGTCACCGGTCACCCGATCGGCCGCGACTTCATCAACAACTGGGTCGGCCCGCAACTCGCCTTCTCGGGGCGCCTCGCGACGCTGTTCGACCTGGAGGCTTACGCGCGTGCCATCGGCGAGGTGTTCGGCGCGACGCTGCCCTTCCACAACTGGGGCTATCCGCCCTTCGCGCTGCTGATGCTCTGGCCGCTCGGCCAGATGCCCTACTTCGCTGCGCTGTCGCTGTGGACGTTCGGCCTGTTCGCCGCCTTCGCCGGGACCGCAGCGAGCGCGCTGCCCCCTGGCGAGCGTGCGAGGGCATTCGTTCTCCTCGCCCTCGCGCCGGCTTGCCTCATCAACACGCTCGGCGGGCAGAACGGTTTCCTGACGGGCTTCCTGCTGCTCGGCGGCATGCTCTGGCTCGATCGGCGACCCTGGCTCGCGGGCGTGCTGTTCGGGCTTCTGACCTACAAGCCGCATCTCGGCCTGGCACTGCCCTTCGTCCTGATCGCGCTCGGCGCCTGGCGGACGATCGCCGCGGCCTGCGCTACGGCGCTCGTGCTGGTCGCGGCCTCCGTCCTGGTGTTCGGGATCGAGCCCTGGCGGGCCTATCTCACCACGACGAGCGCCTTCCAGTGGCTGCTGCTCGAGCGCTTCCAGGGCTTCTATCCCTACATGATGGCCTCGATCTATGCGGGCGGACGCACCTTCGGGCTGCCGATGCAGGCCGCCCTGGCGCTGCAGGCCTGCATCTCCCTGCCGGTGCTGGCGGCGACGGTGTGGGCGGTCCGGCGCACGGCCGATCCGCGTGCCCGCGCCGCGCTGGTGGTCTGCGCGGCGCCCCTGCTGACGCCCTACGCCTTCAACTACGACCTCACCGGCGTGGCGGCGGTCGCGGTCTGGCGGCTCTGCGATCGCACCTCCGAGCCGGTCTCGCCCTGGCTGCTCGCGGCTTGGCTCGCCCCGACGCTGATGATGCCGCTCAACATGGCCGGCCTCGGCATCGCGCCCGCGCTGGTCCTCGCCATCTATCTCGGCGAATTGCGCGCCATCCTCGCTCGCCCCGCCGCGCAACCCGCGCCGGCCGGCGCGGCCGGCTGACCCGCGCGTCATGAGCGCCACGGCTGCGCCTCCCGCCGCCATTCCCCAATCCGGCTCCGGCCTCCTCGAACGCCCGGCGCTGCTCTGGCTGCTCGCGGGAATCGGCCTTGCCTGCGCCTTCTCGCCGGAGGGCTTCGTCGCGGCCCTCGGCCTGCATTTCCCCGACACCGACGACGCCATGCGGCTCGCCGAGGTGCGCGACCTCGTGAACGGCCAGCCCTGGTTCGATCTCGTCCAGCACCGGTTCCTGCCGCCCGTGGGGGTGCAGAGCCACTGGTCGCGCCTGCTCGATGCGCCCCTCGCCGCCGCGATCGCCGGGCTCACCCCGTGGGTCGGCCCCCGCTTGGCGGAGGGGCTGACCGTGGCCCTGTGGCCGCCCCTGCTCTTCGCGCTCTACCTGGCCATCCTCTACCGGGGAACGGCACGCCTGCTCTCACGCCGGGCGGCCATTCTCGCCGTCTTCGCCGCGAGCCTCACCCTCGGCCTCGTGCTCCAGTTCCGCCCGGGCCGGATCGATCACCACAACGTCCAGATCCTCTGCCTGATCGGCGTCGGCCTCTGCCTGATGGACCCGGCGCGCCGGGCCGCGCCCGCGGCCCTGGCCGGCTTCCTCTGCGCCCTGTCCCTGGCGATCGGGCTCGAAGCGGTTCCGCTCATCGCCGTCGCCGGCCTGTTCGTCCTCGGAGCCTGGGGGCTGACGGGCCGGGTCGCGCTCCCGCGCTTCCTCGGCTTCGGCCTCGCCCTCGGCCTGGGGGCGGGGGGCCTGTTCGCCCTGCAGACCGATCCCGCCCTCTGGGCCGTCGGCGCCTGCGATGCCCTCTCGCCGCCCTGGCTCTGGCTCGCCGGCAGCGCGGGCCTCCTCGCCCTCGCTGCCGCGCTCCTGCCGGAGCAGGCGCCGCCTGTCGCACGTCTCGGCCTCCTGGCGGCCGGCGGCGCGGTATCCCTTGCCGGCTTCGCCTGGCTCTTCCCGCACTGCCTCGGCGGCCCCTTTCCGGGGATGCCGGAGGTCGTGCGCGCGCATTGGCTGCACAAGATCTTCGAGATGCGGCCGCTTCCCGCCATCCTGCACGACGCGCCGGCCGAAGGCTTCGGCTACGCGTTCGTGCTGCTGCCGGCGGCCCTCGTTTCGGCCCTCTTCGCCCTGCGCGGCCCGGGCCCCCGCCGGGTCTTCCTGCTCTGCGCCCTCTTTCTCGCCATGGGCGCGGCGCAGAGCGGCTTCCAGTTCCGCGGCTTCTTCGTCGCCATCGCCTTCGTGCCCCTCGTCGCGGGGGCGGCCCTCGACCGGGCCTTCGCCCTGATCGGCGACACGACGCAGCCGCCCGCGCACCGCCTCGGCCCGGTTGCGGCGGCGCTCTGCCTGCTGAGCCCGGTCTGGCTCCTGCCGGTCAGCCTGGCGAAAGCCCTCGCCCCATCGGTCCCCACCGAGGCACCGGCGCAGACCGGCTCATGCACCGCGCCGGAAGCCTTCCGGACTTTGGCCGGCCTGCCGCCGGGCCTCGTCCTCGCCCCGATCGATCTCGGCCCGGCGATCCTCCTCAACACGCCGCATTCCATCGTCGCGGCTCCCTATCACCGCGCCAGCGCCGGTCTGCAGGCATCGCTGGAGGCCTTCGGGGCGGACGAGGACGCGATGCGCCGCCAGGTCGAAGCCCTGGGCATCCGCTACGTCGCGCTCTGCGCCGCCACGCCCCCCGCCTCCCTCGACGACAGAACGCCCTTCGCGACCCGTCTCGCGCGGGGGCAAACCGCCGTCGCCTGGCTCGAACCCGTGGGGGCGTCCGGCGGCCCCCTGCGCCTCTGGCGCGTCCCCTGACGTCGACCACGCGATTTTTGCCACAAAATTGGATAGGCTCTCGGCGCCCGGCCCATGCGGTGCGCGCCGCCGACCGACGCCGCCTCGGCTCTCGACAGGATCCCGATGCTCTTCCGCAGACGCACCACGCCGCCGCCGACGCCGACCGCCTCGGACGAGCCTGCGCTGCCCGGCCGCCTCTCCCCGCGCTCACCGAGCGAGGCGATCAAGCCCACCGCGGCCCCGCCGCCCCCGGAGAAACCGGAGCGCAGCCGCGGCGGGCTGCTCGCGCGGCTCAGCGGCTTCTTCACGCTGTTCGTCGTGGCCGCCATCGGCGCCATGATCGCGCTGACGCTGTTCAACCGGCAGACGCATGAGCCCGGGCCCCTGGCGAACGACAAGGTCGTCGTCATCCCCAACCGCAGCGGCACCAGCGAGATCGCGGAGATCCTGCAGCGGGAGGGCGTGATCGACCACGTCGCCCTGTTCGAATTCGCGGCCCGCTTCGGCGGCAAGGGCCCGCTCAAGCATGGCGAGTACAATTTCAAGGCCCATGCCAGCATCACCGACGCCATCGACACGCTGGTGAACGGGCGGCAGGTCCAGCACTCGATCACCTTCCCCGAGGGGCTCACTTCCGAGCAGATCGTGGTGCGGCTCAACGACAACGACGTGCTCTCCGGCGAGATCGCGGAGATCCCGCCGGAGGGTTCGCTGCTGCCCGACACCTACAAGTTCGAGCGCGGCGCCACCCGCCAGCAGATCCTCAACCTGATGCGCACCAAGCAGCGCGAGGTGCTCAACCAGATCTGGATGCGCCGGAACAACGAGATCCCGATCCGCACCCCGGCGGAGATGGTCACCCTGGCCTCGATCGTCGAGAAGGAGACCGGCCGGGCGGACGAGCGGCCCCGGGTCGCCGGCGTGTTCATCAACCGCCTGAACAAGCGGATGCGCCTGCAATCCGACCCGACCATCGTCTATGGCCTCGTCGGCGGCCGCGGCACCCTCGGGCGCGGCATCCAGCGCTCCGAGATCGAGCGGGCGACCCCCTACAACACCTATGTGATCGAGGGGCTGCCCCCGGGGCCCATCGCCAATCCGGGCCGCGCGGCCCTCGAGGCGGTGGCCAATCCCTCGCGGACCAAGGACCTCTACTTCGTCGCGGACGGCACCGGCGGCCACGCCTTCGCCGACACGCTCGAATCCCACCAGCGCAACGTGACCCGCTGGCGCCAGGTCGAGAAGGCCCGTCAGCAGGCGCAGCAGCCGGACGCCAACCCGGTCGACAAGGTCGATCCCAACACCGCCGATCCGACCGCGGCCCAGCCGGGGACGCCGGGCCGCGCCCCGGCCTACGCGCCGGGCGGCAACTCGGCCATGGCCTATGACGGCGCGCCGACCGATCCGAACGCCCCGCGTCCGAAGGCCTTCGACGCCTCCGAGGGCACCAAGCTCGATCCCCTGCGCAACAAGACCTACGACCTGGGCTCGCCCAAGACCGTGCCGGTGCTCAAGAATCCCTGATCCGGCAGACCGTTGCGATAGGATCGGGCGCGGCTCCGGTTTCGGAGGCGGCTCTCGGCGGTGACGGCAGGCCGCGTTCTCGGGCAGGGGGAAAGCTCATCCCCGCCCGATCGGGCGCCGTCACCGAGATTCTCTAACGCCCCCTTCCGCGACCGCCTCCTCGCGGCTCCCGCCGGCCCGCGTCGCCACCAGCGCACCGGCCACGATGAGCCCGCAGGCCAGCGCCAGCGGCCAAGTCGCCGGGGCGTAGCCGGCGGCGACGAGGATCAGCGTCGAGAGCACCGGGGCGGCGTAGGAGCCGACGCCGAGGAGGCGGATGTCGCCGCGCTTCACGCCGATGTCCCAGAGGTAGAACGCCGCCCCGACCGGGCCAAGGCCCAGAGCCGCGACCGCGGCCCATTGGCTCGAACCCTCCGGCCAGACCGTGCGCTCGAAGGCGAGGTGGCAGACGAGGCTCAACGCCGCCGTGGCGAGGCAGAAGCCGGCCACCGCGTCCGTCGGCACCGCCCCGACCCGGCGCGACAGCACCGAATAGCCCGACCAGACGAAGGCGCAGGCGAAGGCCGCGAGATAGCCCGGCACGGCGCTCGCCTCGAAGCTCAGCGTCCCACGGCCGAGAAACAGCGCGACGACACCGGCGAGGCCGAGGAGGGCACCGCCGACATGGGCGGCGCGCAGGCCTCTCTCGCCCGGCAGCAGCGCGGAGAACATCACGATCAGGAGCGGCCAGAGATAGTTGATGAGCCCGGCCTCCGCCGGCGGCGCGAGGCGCAGGGCCGCGAAGTAGAGCGCGTGGTAGCCGAACAGCCCGCCGATCCCCAGCGCCCAGACCGCCAGAGGCTGGCGCAGGGCCGAGAGCCCCGAGGGCCGGGCGATCCAGCTGGCGCAGCCGAGAAGACCGCCGATCAGAAAGGTCATGGCGGCGAGCTGGAACGGCGGCACCGCACCGGAGGCGGCCGTGAACAGGGCGAGCAGCGACCAGAGCAGGATGGCTCCGGAGCCGATCACGGTGGCGGTGCGGGTGGTCATGGGTCGGCCCTAGCATAGCGGGCCTGCCGGCTCACCCGGGAAGCGGGCGCGGCACGGACCTTCCGCGACAGGAGCGCCATCCGATCGAACGCAGCCCCGGCCGATCCCTCATCCGGGTGTACGCATCTCCCCCCCGCAGGGCACGGCGAGAGCCCCTAGGGACAGCGACGGAGAAAACGTGATACCGCGCGCCAGGTCGCCTCAGAGGGTACGGATCGACGCATGATCGCGAGCATGACGGGCTTCGCCCGCGCCGCCGGCAGCACCGGCCCGGTGCAATGGCTCTGGGAGATCCGCTCCGTGAACGGGCGCGGGCTCGACATCCGCCTGCGCGTGCCGAGCGGCCTCGACGGCGCCGGGGAGGCGGCCCGGGCCGCCCTGCAGAGGGCGCTCGCCCGCGGCCAGTGCCAGCTCTCCCTGACCCTGTCCAAGCCCGAATCCACCCCTCGGGTGCGGGTCAACGAGGCCTTGCTCGCGGACCTCGCCGCCGCCGCCGCGCGGGTGCCGCTCCCGCCGGGCATCGGCCCCGTCACCCTCGACGGCCTGCTCGCCGTGCGCGGCGTCATCGAGACCGAGGAGGAAGCCGGCGCCGATCCCGACATCCTGGCCCGTGACCTCGCCGCCGGCGCCGAGCGCCTGGTGGCCGATCTGGTGGCCGCTCGCCAGGCCGAGGGGCGGGCCCTGCGCGAGGTGATCGAAGGCCAGATCGCGCAGATGGAGCGCCTGACCCGGGCCGCCGAGGAGAACCCCGCCCGCAAACCGGAGGCGGTGCGCGCCCGGCTGGCGGCCGCGGTTGCGGCCCTTTCGGAGAGCGGCAGCCTCGACCCCGACCGGCTGCACCAGGAGGCAGTGCTGATCGCCGCCAAGGCCGATGTCCGCGAGGAGCTCGACCGGCTGCGCGCCCATCTCGACGCCGCCCGCGAGTTGCTGGCCAAGGGGGGCGCCATCGGCCGCCGGCTCGATTTCCTGGCCCAGGAGCTCGGCCGCGAATCGAACACCCTCTGCGCCAAGGCCGGCGACATCAGCCTTTCGCGGATCGGACTCGACTTGAAGGCCGTGGTGGAGCAATTCCGCGAGCAGGTTCAAAACGTCGAGTGACGATGTTTCCGATGATGCATGCAACGAACACGGGTGGGGTGAAGCGGTGAGCGGGTCTGCGGGCGCGCCCCTGCGCGGCGACAAGGTGAAGGGCCGCGGCCTGGTCCTGATCCTGTCCTCCCCCTCCGGCGCCGGCAAGACGACGCTGACGCGGGCCATCGCCAATGACGGCGGCTGGGGGCTCGAACTGTCGATCTCCGTGACGACGCGCCAGCGCCGCCCCTCGGAGATCGACGGCAAGCATTACAACTTCATCGACCAGGAAGCCTTCCAGGACCTGCGGGCCCGCGACGACCTGCTCGAATGGGCCGAGGTGCACGGCAATTTCTACGGCACGCCCCGTCGTCCCGTGGAGAAGGCCCTCGCCGCCGGCCGGGACATGATCTTCGACATCGACTACCAGGGCACGCGGCAGGTCCGCTCCAAGCTCAAGGACGACGTCGTCACGGTCTTCATCCTGCCGCCGAGCTTCGCCGAGCTGCGTCACCGGCTGGAGCGCCGGGCCGAGGATTCGCCCGAGACCATCGAGAAGCGCCTCGCCAATGCCCGGGTCGAGATCCAGCGCTGGACCGAGTACGACTACGTCCTCGTCAACGACGACCTGCAGGACGCCTTCAAGGCGCTTCAGGCCATTCTGTCCGCCGAGCGCCTGAAGCGCACCCGCCGGGTCGGCCTCTCCGACTTCGTGGACGGGCTGCTGGCGGAGGCCGACGCCCAGGGCTGAGGGCTCCCCTCGCGGAACCGGCGAGGGATCACCATATCGGGGCTTCGCCGAATTTGCCCCCACATGCCCCCCTCCGCTATCCCGCTTCAAGCGGGGCGGGGGCGGTCGGCGTGGCGGCCCCGTTTCAAGCCCCGGACGAACCTGTTCGCGCCGGACACGGAGTTTCCATGGCTTCCGGACACGAGACCCGCCCCAGCGAACCCGTCGCCCCCTTCGAGGGCGGCGACGATGCCGTACTGCCCTTCGCCGTCGAGGCGCTCGACGTGCGCGGGCGCGCCGTGCGGCTCGGCCCCTCCGTCGACACCATCCTGCGGCGCCACGGCTATCCCGATTCCGTGGCGCGCCTGCTCGGCGAGGCGGCGGCCCTGACGGCGTTGCTCGGCGCCTCGCTGAAGTTCCAGGGCCGCTTCCAGCTCCAGACCAAGACGGACGGCCCGGTCGAGATGATCGTCGTCGATTTCGAGGCCCCCGATCGCCTGCGCGCCACCGCGCGCTTCGACGCGGCGGCCGTGGCGACGCTCGGCGAGCGGGCCCGGGCGCCGGACCTGATGGGCAAGGGCCATCTCGCCATGACCATCGACCAGGGCAGCGCCCAGAGCCGCTACCAGGGCGTCGTCGCCCTGGAGGGCCAGGACCTGGAGGAGGCGGCCCACCAGTATTTCCGCCAGTCGGAACAGATCCCGACGCAGGTCCGCCTCGCCGTGGCCGAAGCCCTGGAGGGGGGGGCGGCGCGCTGGCGCGCGGGGGGGCTGCTCGTACAGTTCCTGCCGACCTCGCCCGAACGCATGCGCCAAGCCGATCTGCCGCCGGGCGATGCGCCGGAGGGCTACGCGCGCCTCGACGAGGCGGGCCTTGCCGAGGACGATGCCTGGGTCGAGGCCCGTTCCCTGGTGGGCACCGTGGCCGATCACGAACTCGTCGATCCGGCGGTGTCGAGCGAGCGGCTTCTCTACCGGCTCTTCCACGAGCGCGGAGTGCGCGTGTTCGAAGCGCAGCCGATCATCGAGGCCTGTCGCTGCTCGCGGGAGCGGGTGATGGGCATGATCCGCTCCTTCTCCCCGCAGGAGCGGCGCGACCTCGTGGCCGATGACGGCCACATCGGCATCACCTGCGAGTTCTGCTCGCGGCGCTATGTTCTCGACCCGGCCGAGGTCGAGGCGGAGATCTCGGCCCGCTCGGAGTGAGGCGAGGACGCTCCGCGATGCGTGCGGAGATTTGCAAGCGGGCCGCACTGTACTAGATTGGCGGTGAGGGCCGGCGGGTGGCACCCCGTCGGCCCTCTACTCAAGAGCCTATTACCAGAGCGCTACCGTGATGGTCAGAGACCACGCGGTAGCGTTTTTGGTTACGGTGATGGTCAGGATCGGTATTCCGATCACATGGACTCACCTCCTCCCCAGCCTGCCTGCTCAGCCTTTCGGCGGCGGCGGTTGGCTATTCCGCCGCAAGCCCGGTGCCCGGGCCTTCACGACTGGAGTGGCGACGCTTCAGCGAGGCCAAGTCATACCCATCCATCGAAGACGCACAATCTCGATCGCGCATACACTTTTTATTGCGCGATGATTCTACTGAAAATACATTCAGAGATGCGTCGAATCTGCAATCTGTGTTTGCAGAAAGCTCGCGAGACGTCCACATGGCGAGCGGACGAGCGCTTGTCGAGGTCGCGCCATATCATGCGCCCGATGGTCCCGCACGGGCGGACGGGATCCCCTTTTGGAACCGCTCCATGTTAAGAGGCTGCATGGCGGGCCCCGTTCTTGCGGGGCGCCAGCGCCGTCCGAATCCGAACGAGGCCGTCACGCATGCCGGAGCTTCATCCCGAGATCGCCGCCGTGACCGAGCGCGTGATCGCGCGCTCGAAGCCGACCCGCCAAGCCTATCTCGACCTGATCGCCCGTGAGCGCGACGAGGGCGTGCACCGGCCGATGCTCGCCTGCGGCAACCTCGCCCACGGCTTCGCCGCCTCCGGGGACGACAAGCCCGCGATCATCGCCGGCAAGGGCATGAATATCGGCATCGTCACCGCCTACAACGACATGCTCTCGGCCCATCAGCCCTACGGGCGCTATCCGGAGCAGATCAAGCTCTTCGCCCGCGAGGTCGGCGCCACCGCTCAGGTCGCCGGCGGCACGCCCGCCATGTGCGACGGCGTCACGCAAGGCCAGCGCGGCATGGAGCTGTCGCTGTTCTCCCGCGACACCATCGCCCTCTCCACCGCAGTAGCCCTGAGCCACGGCATGTTCGAGAGCGCAGTGCTGCTCGGCATCTGCGACAAGATCGTGCCCGGCCTGCTGATAGGAGCCCTGCGTTTCGGCCACCTGCCGATGATCCTGATCCCGAGCGGGCCGATGCCCTCGGGGCTCGCCAACAAGGAGAAGCAGCGCATCCGCCAGCTCTATGCCGAGGGCAAGGTCGGCCGCGCCGAGCTTCTGGAGAGCGAGTCCGCCTCCTATCACGGGGCCGGCACCTGCACCTTCTACGGCACGGCCAATTCCAACCAGATGATGATGGATGTGATGGGCCTGCACATGCCCGGCGCCTCCTTCATCAACCCGGGCACGAAGCTGCGCCAGGCGGTGACCCGCGCCGCGATCCACCGCGTCACCGAGATCGGGTGGAACGGCAACGACTACCGCCCGCTCGGCCGCTGCATCGACGAGAAGGCGATCGTCAATGCCATCGTCGGTCTCCTGGCCACCGGCGGCTCGACCAACCACGCCATCCACCTGCCGGCCATCGCCCGGGCCGCGGGCATCGTGATCGACTGGGAGGATTTCGACCGGCTCTCGGCGGTGGTGCCCCTGGTCGCCCGCGTCTATCCAAACGGGGCGGGGGACGTGAACCACTTCCACGCCGCCGGCGGCATGTCCTACGTCATCGCCTCCCTGATCGATGCGGGCCTGCTGCACGACGACATCCTGACCGTCGCCGGCACCCGCCTGCGCGACCATGCGAAGGATCCGAAGCTGTCGGGCGACGACCTCGTCTTCGAAGATGCTCCGGCGGAGAGCTTCGACGAGGCGATGCTGCGCAGCCCGGCCAATCCCTTCCAGAAGGACGGCGGCATGCGCCTCGTCCGGGGCAATCTCGGCCGCGCCACCTTCAAGACCAGCGCGGTCGATCCCGAGCGGCGCACCATCGAGGCGCCGGCCCGCGTCTTCTCCGACCAGGAGGAGGTCATGGCCGCCTTCAAGGCCGGGGAGCTGGAGCGCGACGTGGTGGTCGTGGTCCGCTTCCAGGGGCCGAAGGCCAACGGCATGCCGGAGCTGCACAAGCTCACCCCGCCGCTCGGCGTGCTGCAGGACCGCGGCCACAAGGTCGCCCTGGTGACGGACGGGCGCATGTCGGGGGCCTCGGGCAAGGTGCCGGCGGCGATCCACCTGAGCCCGGAGGGCGTCGGCGGCGGTCCGATCGCCCGCCTCCGCGACGGCGACATCGTGCGGCTCTCGGCGGAGGAGGGTCTGCTCGAGGTCAAGGTCGATCCGGCCGAGTGGGAGGCGCGCCCTCTGGCCGCCCCGCCGCCGGACGGGATCGGCACCGGCCGCGAGCTCTTCGCCTTCATGCGCCGCGGCGCGGACGGCGCCGAGCAGGGCGGCTCGGCCATGCTGGCCGCGGCCGGGCTCTGAAGCGCCCACGACACATCCCGGTCACGCTCCTCCCCGAAGGGGGGAGAGAGCCCGCCTCTGAGGACATTGCCATGAGCACCATCGACGCGCTGATGCGCTCCGTTCCCGTGATCCCGGTCCTGGTGATCGACGACGTGGCCCATGCCGCCCCCATCGCCGAGGCGCTGGTCGGCGGCGGCCTCACCGCCCTGGAGGTGACCCTGCGCACGCCGGCCGCCCTCGACGTCATCCGCGAGATGTCCAAGGTTGAGGGCGCGGTGGTCGGCGCCGGCACCGTGCTCAATCCGAAGGATCTCGACGCGGCCCTCTCGGCCGGCGCCCAGTACATCGTCAGCCCCGGCCTGACCGATCCGCTGACCGATGCCGCCAAGCGCAGCGGCGTGCCCTACCTGCCGGGCGTGGCCAACGCCGCCGACATCATGCGCGGCCTCGACCACGGGCTCGACCGCTTCAAGTTCTTCCCGGCGGAAGCCTCCGGGGGCCTCAAGGCGCTCAAGGCGCTCGCCGCCGTGTTCGGCGCCGTCCGCTTCTGCCCGACCGGCGGCATCACCGAGGCCACCGCGCCGGACTGGCTCGCGCATCCCTCCGTGCTCTGCGTCGGCGGCAGCTGGGTGGTGCCGGCCGGCACGCCCGACGCCCAGGCGATCCGCCGGGCCGCCGCGGCCGCCGCAGCCCTGCGCTGAGGGCGCCCCGGGCCCGCGGCGGCGGGTAAGCGCCAAGGTTGACAGGGGCGGGCGGCGCGTGAGCCTCTGCCGCCGAAGGGCCCTGCGCCCGAGGGAGGCGTGACGGCATCGATGCTCGACATCGCGACGCGGGTCTACAACCACAATTTCCGCATCGACCCGATCGTGCGGTCGCTCCTCGACACCGATTTCTACAAGCTCCTGATGGCGCAGACGATCCTGCGCCGGCATGCCGAGGTCGCGGTCACCTTCGGCATCCAGAACCGCACCAGCCGGATCCGGATCGCCGACGAGATCGAGGAGGGCCAGCTGCGCGAGCAGCTCGACCACGCCCGCACCCTCCGGCTCAGCCGCGGCGAGGCGACCTGGCTGCGCGGCAACAGCTTCTACGGCAAGCGCCAGATGTTCTCGGCGGAGTTCGTCGCCTGGTTCGAGACCTTCCAGCTGCCGGATTACGAGCTGACGCGGCGGAACGGGCAATACGTCCTCACCTTCCACGGCCGCTGGCTCGAGACCACGATGTGGGAGGTGCCGGCCCTCGCCATCCTCAACGAGCTGCGCTCCCGTGCCACCCTGCGCGACATGGGCCGCTTCGAGCTGCAGGTGCTCTATGCGAGGGCCATGACCCGGGTCTGGGAGAAGATCGAGCGCCTGCGCCGGCTGCCGGACCTGTCCATCGCGGATTTCGGCACGCGGCGGCGCCACGGCTTCCTGTGGCAGGACTGGTGCGTGCAGGCCATGAACGAGGGCCTCGGCGCGAAATTCCTCGGCACCTCCAACTGCCTCATCGCCCAGCGCCGCGAGGTCGAGGCGGTGGGCACCAACGCCCACGAGCTGCCGATGGTCTATGCGGCGCTCGCAGGCGATGACGACGCGGCGCTCGCCCGCGCACCCTACGCCGTGCTGGCCGACTGGCAGCAGGACTACGCAGGCAACCTCCTGGTGGCGCTGCCGGACACCTACGGCACCAGCGGCTTCCTCGCCAACGCCCCCGACTGGCTTACCGCCTGGACCGGCATCCGCATCGATTCGAAGGAGCCGATCGCCGGGGGCGAGGAGGCCATGGCCTTCTGGCGCGCCCGCGGCTGCGACCCGGCGGGCAAGCTCGCGATCTTCTCGGACGGCCTCGACATCGAGGGCATCGAGCGGATCCACGCCCATTTCCACGGGCGCATGCGCCTCGGCTACGGCTGGGGCACCCTGCTCACCAACGACTTCCGCGGCCTGGTGCCGGACGGACGGCTGGACCCGATCTCCATCGTCTGCAAGGTGATCGAGGCCGACGGCCGCCCCACGGTCAAGATCTCCGACAACCCCACCAAGGCCCAGGGCCCGGCCGCCGAGATCGAGCGCTACCGGCGCGTCTTCGGGATGGAGGACCAGGAGGCCCTGCCGATTCTGGTCTAGAAGCCCCGGCGCGTCCGGAGCGGCGAGATGCCTCTCGTACGGACGCATGAAAACGGCGCCGGGGTTCTCACCCGGCGCCGTCCGTTCTCGTCATTCAACCGCGGATGAAATCCGCGATCAGCGCCGGCGCCGCCGTGTCGAAGCCGACCACGTCGAGCATGCCGGGATCCTCCGGATCGGCGATGCTGAAGCCATTGGAGACGAGCCCCACGACCACGAGCTTCGCGGCGATGCGGTCTTCTCCCGGTACGTCCGCAGCGCCTGCACCGGATGCACGGGGCCCGCCCAGGTCTCCGAGTCCGTGTAGACCACGAACGCATCGGCCTTGACGCCGTGCTCCAGCGCCCACCCATCGGCAGCGAGCAATCCGTCCTGCCGAAGGGCAGGTTCGCGGTCGCCTCCACCGCCTGGTCGAGCCGCATCGACGGTCCGATCGGCAGCGGGGTGAGCGCCGCGCCCTGGCTCCAGGAGCGGCGGCCCACGGCGGTGAAGCCGACGACCTGCCAGTGCTCCTCGGTGGCCGCGGTGACGAGCGCCATGGCAGCGGCCGCCTCCCGCGGGGTCAGCCCGCTCTCGGCAATCGAGCCGGTCGCCACCGAGCCCGGCACGTCGAGCGCGAGGACGATCCGCCGGCCCGTGGGCTCTTACGACCGCGCGGACATGGGACGACGAACGGAGCGGCTCTCGCGAGCCGTGGGGGATCGAACCCCGGAGCCCGAGGGCTCCTCTACCCAAAGAGAACCGTTCGTCAGCGGCCCGCGCGACGCATGCCGCGAACTCGACCCTCTGGCCAAAGCCAATCCGCTTCCGGACGGGCGAATGCCGCGACGCTGAGGTCGTGCTGATTCATGCCATGCTCCGTCCGAACGGGGCCGAGGGGAGACGCGGGCGTGTCATAAATTTGCGCTCGGGGCTTCGCTGGCCGTTGATAACCGAGTGCCAACCGGCCCGCGCCGGTGGAGCGACGCCGTCCGCTTCCAGGAGGTGCGGCGTCGCGATGAGGGGGTGGATAAGGCCGAGCCTGGCGCCACCTCAACCCGAAACTTGAAAATTCTTTCAGTTTCGACCATGTCCCGCCCATGACCACACCGACCATTACCTCCGCGCAGATCCGCGCCGGCCGCGGCCTCCTGAAATGGACGCAGGGCGTGTTGGCGAGTCGCGCCGCGGTCTCCGTCGTCACCCTCAACATGATCGAGAGCGATCAGGTGATGCCCCGCCAGAGGACGCTGGCCTCGATTCGGAAGGTGCTCGAAGGGGAGGGGATCCGCTTCATCGGCGACGCGGACGAGGGCTACGGTGTCCTGATGCGCGGCAAGCCCCGAGACGAGACGGAGGCGACGGACGATTCGGAGGCGGAGGAGGAGGCGTCGAGATCCATGCGGGCGAAGCGATGAGCACGGCCCGCATCGACCTCAACGCCGACCTCGGCGAGGGCTACGGCCCCTGGCGCCTCGGCGAGGACGAGGCGCTCCTCGATGTCGTCACCTCCGCCAGCATCGCCTGCGGCTTCCATGCCGGCGATCCCACCATCATGGTCGAGACCGCCGCCGCCGCGAAGGCGCGGGGCGTGGCCATCGGCGCGCATCCCGGCTTCCACGATCTGCGCGGCTTCGGGCGCCGGGTCATCCGCCAGCCGGTGCGGGAGATCGAGCGGGACGTCGCCTATCAGATCGGGGCGATGCAGGCCTGCGCCGCGCTGGCCGGCCACCGGGTCAGCTACGTGAAGGCGCATGGCGCCCTGGCCAATCTCGCCAACGCGGAGCCGGAGATCGCCGAGGCCGTCGCCCGGGCCGTGGCCGGCGTCGATCGCGGCCTCGCCCTCATGGTGATGCCGGGCCTGGCCGCCGAGCGCGCGGCCGAGTCGGCCGGCCTGCGCAGCCTGCGCGAGATCTACGCCGACCGCGCCTATGCCGAGGACGGCCAGCTCGCTCCCCGCGGGACGCCCGGCGCCGTCATCCATGACGCCGAAGCGATCGCCGCCCGCGTCCTGCGCATGGTGGAGGAGGGCGGCGTCCTCACCGCCTCGGGCCAGCTGCTCCCGGTCGGAATCGACACGGTCTGCGTGCATGGCGACACGCCCGGCGCCCTCGCTGCGGCGAGGGCGGTGCGCGCGGGCCTGGAACGGGCCGGAATCGCGGTCGAAGCCTGCTGCGGCGCCTGAGCCGGACGCTTTCGCATCACGAATACAGGCTGGGATCGTTTTGGCGCGGTTGGGGGTTTCCCGACCGAACGGCGCCCAAGCGGAGCCGTTCCGGACGACGTGTCGAGAGTAGCCGCCCCCATGAAGCCCAATCCCCGCGCAGAAGGTCTCGTCGTTCCGCCCCGTGCCACCCGCATTCCGGCCGCCGAGACGCCGAAGGGGCCGCTCGCCTCCTCGCTGATCGTGGGAGCCCTGATCGTCGCCGGGCTCTATCTCGGCCGGGAAGTCCTGATCCCCATCGCCATCGCGGTGCTCCTGTCCTTCGTGCTCGGGCCGCTGGTGAACCTGCTGCGCAAGGCGAAGCTCGGCCGGCTGCTCTCGGTGATCGCCTCGGTGATCCTGGCCACCGGCATCATCGCCGCCCTCACCACCGTGATCGGGGTGCAGGTGGCCGATCTCGTGCGGGACGTGCCGCGCTACCAGCACACGATCGAGCGGAAGATCGAGAATCTGCGCCAGGGCAGTCTCGGCCACGCCATGGACTACATCGCCAACATCAACCGGGCGATCCACCAGGGCCCCGAGGAGAACAAGGAGCAGAAGCCCGCCCCGAAGCCCAGCGATGCCGCGAATCCGCCGCCCAAGCCCGTCCTCGTCGAGATGAAGGACCGGCCGCCGAGCGCCTTCGAGCTCGCCAACACCGTGCTCGCGCCGGTGGTGCAGCCGGTGGCGACCTCGGGCATCGTGATCGTGGTGCTGCTCTTCATCCTGATGCAGCGGGAAGACCTGCGCGACCGGCTGATCCGGCTGGCCGGGTCGAGCGACCTGCACCGCACCACCGTGGCCATGGACGACGCGGCCCGGCGCCTGTCCCGCTACTTCCTCGGCCAGCTCGCCCTCAACACGGCCTTCGGCGTGGTGATCTGCGTCGGGCTCTGGTTCATCGGTGTGCCGAACCCGGTGCTCTGGGGCATCTTCTCCGCGGTCATGCGTTTCGTGCCGTATATCGGCGCCTTCCTCTCCGCGATCCTGCCGCTCGCGCTCGCCGCCGCCGTCGATCCCGGCTGGAGCATGGTCATCGCCACGCTCATCCTGTTCGCGGTGATCGAGCCCGTGGTCGGGCAGATCATCGAGCCCCTGGTCTACGGGCACTCGACCGGGCTCTCGCCCTTCGCGGTGCTGATCTCGGCCCTGTTCTGGACCTGGCTCTGGGGACCGGTCGGCCTCCTGCTCTCGACGCCGCTCACCGTCTGCCTCGTCGTGCTCGGCCGCCATGTCGACCGGCTCGAATTCCTCGACGTGCTGTTCAGCGACCGGCCGGCCCTGACCCCGGTGGAGAACTTCTACCAGCGCATGCTCGCCGACGACCCGGAGGAGGCGCAGGAACATGCCGAGCTGATCCTGCGGGAATGCTCGCTCTCGGCCTATTACGACGAGGTCGTGCTGAAGGGGCTCGAACTCGCCGCACGGGACGCCGCCCGCGGCGTGCTGACCCCCGACCAGAAAGCCGACATCCGCGCCTCCATCACCGCCCTGATCGAGGATCTGGAGGACCGGCCGGACGGGGCGCCCAACACCCCCGCCGGCGTCGCGCGCCGGCTCGTCATCGGCAGCGTCGGCGAAACCTCCTGTGACGGCGAGCCGGTGGTCGAGAACGATCCGGAGGCGCTGCCGGAGGAATGGCGCCGGGACGGGGCGGTGGTCTGCGTCGCCGGCCGCGGCTTCCTCGACGAGCCGGGCACGGCGATCGTCGCGCAGCTCCTCCGCAAGCACGGCTTCGGCACCCGCATCGTGCCCTTCGCCGAGGTGGCGCGGGCCAACATCGCCCATTGGGAGCCGGGCCCGGTGAAGATGATCTGCGTGGTCTCGCTCGCGATCAGCGGCGAGCCGACCCATATCCGCCGCCTCGTCGCCCGGCTGAAGCAGAGGGTCCCCGGCGTGCCGGTCGCGGTCGGCCTGTGGCGGCTCGACGATCCGATCCTGTCCGACTCGGTCCGGCGCCGGGAGATCGGCGCGGACGAGCACACGGTCTCCCTGCGCGACACGATCGAGGTCGTGCTGGCGGCGACCCGCTCGGCGGTCGGACCGGACACGGAAGCCGGCCCGCTCTCGGTCGAGGCGACACCGCCGCGCCAAGCGCTTCCCGAGCCGGCCTGATCCGGTCGCGGCGGGCCGAATGTCACCCCCGCCGGGTTGACGGGAGCGCTTCCGCGGAGCCTTCGTTCCTGCCGCCGTCAAGCGACAGGGACCATCCGATGAGCGTCGTCGATCTCGCCCGGTTCGTTGAGGATCTCGCGACCCAGTCCGGGGCAGCGATCCTGCCCTTCTTCCGCGGCCATTTCGGCATGGACGACAAGGCGCGGGGCTCGGCCGGCGCGTTCGATCCGGTCACGGAGGCCGACCGCGCCGCCGAGACGGTGATGCGCAACATGATCCGCGCGCATTTCCCGACCCACGGCATCCTCGGCGAGGAGTTCGGCGCCCAGAACACCGATGCGGAATGCGTCTGGGTGCTCGACCCGATCGACGGCACCCGTGCCTTCATCGCGGGGCTGCCGACCTGGGGCACCCTGATCGGGCTCACCCATCACGGCGCCGCCGTGCGTGGCATGATGCACCAGCCCTATCTCCAGGAGCGCTTCACCGGCGACGGCCGGACCGCCAGCGTGCGCACGCCCAAGGGGGAGCGCCGTTTGCAGGCCCGGATCACCGAGCGCCTCGCGGACGCGATCCTGGCGACGACCGATCCCCGGCTCTTCGCGGAGGGCGAGGAGCGGGAGGGCTTCCGCGCGGTCGAGGACGCAGTGCGGCTGTCGCGCTACGGCGCCGATTGCTACGCCTATTGCATGCTCGCCGCCGGCCAGATCGACCTCGTGGTCGAGGCCGGGCTGAAGCCCTACGACATCGTCGCCCTGATCCCGATCGTGGAAGGCGCCGGCGGCGTCGTCACCGCCTGGGACGGCAGCCCGGCGACGGGAGGCGGCCGCATCGTCGCCGCCGGCAACCGCCGCCTGCACGAGGCGGCCCTGGCGCGGCTCAACGGCAGGGCGTGAGGCCTTAGGCCTCCACCCGCTCCATCCGCCGTTCCACCGCGGCCTCGCTGCCGGGGATGAAGGCGTCGAAGGCGGCCCAGAAATCGGTGCGGATCGCGTCGCATTCCGTCAGGATCTCGTGGCGGGCGCCCGGCAGCACGATCAGATGTCCGGCCTTGAGACGGCTCGCGAAGCGCTCCGTCACCGGCGTGCCGCAGACCGGGTCGGCGCCGGCCGCCACCACCAGCACCGGCAGGGTGATACGCGGCGGCACCCGGGGATCGCGCAGCACCCGCATGGCCCGGAAGGCCGAGGCCAGCCAGGCGATGGTCGGGTCGCCCACCGCGCCCGCGCCGACGCTCGCCGCCGCCGCGGCGTTGCGGGCATAGCGCTTCGGATCGCTCGAGAGGCGGTTGCCGGCAAAGGGTTTCGTCGCGATCGAGGTGGGGCCGCCGAGCGGGATGTAGCAGCGGCCGAAGCCGAGGCGATGCAGCCCGCGGGAGAGCACGGCGGCGACCGTCGGCCAGCGCACCATCCGGATCGACAGCATCGGCGCCACGGTGACGAGCCGCTTGAACGGGAGCCAGCCCTCCAGGGCGCCGGTCAGGGCCACGGCGCCCCCCATGGAATGGGCCAGGCAGAAATACGGCTCGGGCATGAGCGGCACCAGAACCGCCTCCTCGATCGCCGTCAGGTCGCGCCGGAAATCGGAGAAGCGGCGGACATGCCCCTTGTGGGGGTCGCGCACCTGCCGGCCCGATTCCCCCTGGCCGCGCCAGTCGAAGGCCACCACGCAGAAACCGCGGCGGCGCAGATCGGCGATCGTCTCGTAGTATTTCTCGATGAACTCGGCTCGGCCCTGCAGCAGGCAGACGGTTCCCCTGATGGTGCGGGTGGTCGGCCGCCAGGTCGCGGCCCGCAACGACACGCCATCCGCCGTCCGCACCGGCACCAGCGTGCCGCCCGGCGGTACGGGATTGTCGGGCGTCGATCTCAAGGTCAGCATCGGCGGCGGATCCAGACGGGAAGGCAGGGATTGGGGAAGCGAAAAAACTTCGTCCGAAGACGCCACCAAGCTCTTGCGGAGGTCTTTCCCCGGACCGATATCAGCAACGCGCCGGCCGATACGGCGGCGCGACGGTCCGGCCCGAGGGCGGACCAGCTTCGATACATGTTGCTTCTTACGGAGGATATGTCATGCGTCAGTTCGACCTCGCTCCCCTCTATCGCTCCACCGTCGGCTTCGATCGGCTGTTCGCCGCCCTCGACGGCTTCGTGAGCGCGGAGCAGGCACCGACCTACCCGCCCTACAACATTGAGCGCACCGGCGAGACCACCTACCGCGTCACCGTCGCGGTTGCCGGCTTCACCGAGTCCGACCTCTCCATCGAGGTCAAGGAGAATGCGCTGACGATCAAGGGCGAGCGCAAGCCCGTGGAGAACAAGTCGGTGGAAGTCCTGCATCAGGGCATCGCCGCGCGCGCCTTCGAGCGCCGGTTCCAGCTTGCGGACCATGTCCAGGTCACCGGCGCCACGCTCGAGAATGGGCTTCTCCACGTCGATCTCGTCCGCGAGATCCCGGAGGCCAAGAAGCCGCGCCAGATCCAGATCGCCTCCGGCCGAGCCTCGAGCCAGCCGGCGATCGAGGGTTCGGTCCAGCAGGCGGCCTAATCGCCCGATCTTTTCAGGAGAGCGCCCCGGCCCGCCAGGCCGGGGCGTTTTTGCATCTACCGGCTTCGGTATCAGTAATCCCCGAAGCGGTCGTTCGCGCTCGGCTCGTAGCAGGTGTAACCGATGAAGCAGGCCCGCGTGTCGCGTGCCGGCACGAAGGCGCGTCGGCCCACCTCCGTCGGCTGACAGAAGCTCGCGTCACGCACGAAGCGGTCGTAGGTCTGACCGCCGGTCCCGAGCACCGCCGCGCCCTCCCGCATCAGCAGCCCGCGGGCCTGAGCGCAGGTCAGATCCAGGGTCGAGATCCGCGCGAGTGCCGGAGAGCTTGCGCAGCAGAGGGCGACGGCGAGAAGGCGGGCACGCGGCACGGCTCGGCTCCGGAAGGCAGGATCGGAGTGCCAACCCTCGTGACGGGACCGCGGATCCGTGCGGCCGATCAGCCGACGCTCCGTTCGATTTCCTCCTCGTCACAGATCACCCCGGCCACGCTCGCGAATTCCGCCGGCGCCGCGGGCGCGACCGGTGCCGGGGCGGCAGCCGCCTCGACATAGGCGGCGAGGAACACCCGCATCACATGGGCGATGCCGGCCGGCGTCACGGAGCGCAGGTCTTCCTCGAAGTAGCGCCCGGCATTCGGGCCGCCGGTGACGATCTCGTAGGCCGGGAAATAGGCGACGTTGGCGTGCTTCTGCGCGACCTCGCCGGCCGCGGCCCGGAGCACCGCCTTGGAATAGGTGCTGGAGAGCAGCACATGTCGGTCCTCGTAGGTCGCGATCAGCGGTACCGGCGAGACGGTCAGGATCACCCGGGCCCGGGCGTTCACCCCGCGCAGCCGTTCGAGGAAGCCGTCGAGATCGGACACCGTCTCCGAGACGGTGGCGTTCACGAAGGCATACCGCTCCGGGTCGAAGGCACCGCCCGCCACGCCGGGGGCGAGGGGATAGGCGGCGCCGTCCCTCCGCGCCCGCCAACCCTCCGTCAGCCCGAGGGTGAAGACGAACACATCGAGGGTCTCGAAGAGGGTCCGCACGGCCGCGAGATGCGCCCGCGCGGCCTCCGCCACCGCCCCCGCATCCGCGAAGCCTTCGGGCTCGATCGTGGGGCGGAAGGGATCGACGAAGCGGCCATCCGGCCTTGCCCAGGCGGCCTCTTCCGGCGCGAAGGCACCATAGGCGCGGTCGAAGAGCTGAACGAGTTGGCGGGTGTGATAGAGGTTGCCGTAGCGGGCCGAATAGGTACCGAACTGGCGCCGCGCCGCCTCCGCCTCGGTCAGGCCTTCCGGGGCCGTCTCGGTGACGTGGTAGTGGAAGCCTGTGTCCCGCAGGGCGCGAGCGACGTTCTGCGCGAAGCAACTGCCGCCGGTGGCGATGCGGTCCTCCCGGGTGATCGGGAAGGGTCCGATCCCGGCAGGGTTGAGAGCGAAGGGCGCCGGCCCGGCCACGGCCCGGCGCCAGAAGCGCGCATCCGGTAGGCCGGAATAGGGATTTGTCACGGTCACGCCTGTGCCAGAGCGGCCCCGGCGGCCGCCGGGAAGGCTTAGCGCATGGCCGGTGGCGAGGGGAGGGCGACCTGCCCTCCAGCGGCTCTTGCAAACCGGCACGATGGGCCGGGCTACCGGGCACGCCGCCCAGAGGCGCGAAAGTGAAAACAATACCGACGAACAGTTTCAAATGACTTCGTATCGACGCCGCACGGACCGAAGCAATTTTCAAAAATCAATCGCCAAGCTTGTGCATCAAATCTATTCAAATTAGGTTTCACGCGCCAAATCAAAATCAGTGAATCTATTACGGGAGGGTGGCATTGCCTACGGCGTCCTGCTCTACGACCGATTCGAACCGGATACTCTGGACGAGGCCTATGTGCAGCAGGTTCAGGGCTTGCTGGATCGGGTCCTGTCCATGCCGGGAGCCATCTCCTTCATGGGCTACCGTTCCCTGGCCGGCAGCCCCAACACGATCAGCTTCACGGAATTCGACACGGTCGAGGATGCCCAGCGCGCCGCGGCGTCCGAGGAGCTGCAGGCGGTCTTCAAGGCGATGGAAGCCACGGGGACGCGGCCGACCCTGCTGGTCATGGAGCGCTCGCCCCTGACGCCGAACCCCATCATGGCCTCGGGCCGGTAGAAGAGCCGGCCCGCACCGGGCCCCGATCAGGCCATGCCCCCGATTGCAGGATGCGAGGTGGTCGCATGGAATCGCTGGGTGGAATCGCTTGGCAAGGATCGGGCTGGGTCTCGCCCTCAGCCCGCCGCGCTGAGACGCACTGGCGGTTGGGCCTCCCCGGCCATCATCCGGGCGAGCTCGACGATCTCGCGGATCTGGAAAGGCTTGCGGACATAGATGCTGCCGGGCACCGGCCGCCGGTCCATCCGGGCGGCGGTGGAGGCGTAGATCACCGGACGGTCGGGATGGATCGCCCGATAGGCATCGGCCACCATCCAGCCGTCGATCAGGCCCGGCAGGTTGATGTCGGTGAACAGCCAGTCGATCTCGGCCCCGCGCTTGCGCAGCATGGTCAGGGCCGCCTCGCCGCTGGAGGCCGAGAGCACGGCGATGCCCTCCCGCTCGCACAGCATCGTCAGCATCTCCAGCAGGAGATAATTGTCTTCGACCACGAGGACGCTGGCAAGCGGGGACATGCGACGATCCGCAGGCAAGTGATTTTATCGATCACAACCTGGATTGGTTAAGCTTTTCTCAATGCCCCGCGCGCCTGAGTCCGACTTTCGGGAATCGGGAGCAGGCGATGCGTCGCGAGGGCGCGGTGTTCGACGGGGAGGTCGTGGCGGAGCTGGAAGAGCTGTTCGGCCGCACGAAGCTGATGGACCTGCTCGCCCGGCTCGATCACGAGATCGCCGGGCGCCTGCGGCCGGCCGCGCGGGACACGACGCAGCTCTCCTCCGATGCCCATGCCCTGGTCTCGGTCAGCGGCTCCCTCGGCTTCCTGCCGCTCTCGCAGGCCTGCGCCGATCTCGAACGCGCCTGCCTGCGCGGCGGCGACCTGTCCGCGCCGCTCGAGGCCGCCGTCGCGGCTGCGGAGGCGGCGACCTGGGCCATCGCGGATCTGCGCGCGGCCTGAGATCCGCGCTGTTGCCGCAGCGCAACGATGCCGCGCCTTCGTCCGGCCCGAACCGCTCCCGCCGCGGCCTCGCCCCAATTGCCGGGCGAACAGGAGCGACCGGCGGCACCGTGGTGTGCGGGAACACTTCGCGAAGCGCGCCGGTGGGCGATGGCACCGCACCGTCAAGGTTGACGGAACCTTCGCTTAACCGTGCAAGACTAGAAATCCGCGGACGAAGACACGTGACGGGGCGGCCCTCTCCGGCGCCCGCCGCCTCCAGGAGATTGAAGCCCATGTCGAGACCCGCGCATGCCCGTGCGATGGCCCTGGCGGCCGCGCTCTGCGCCGCGCTCAGCGTCGCCGCCTGCTCCAACGACAAGGACCTCGCCGACGCCTCCGCCTTCGGGGCCAACGGCGGTGCCGCCCGTCCGGGCAGCCCGCAGGACTTCGTGGTGAATGTCGGCGACCGCGTCTTCTTCGAGTCGGATTCCTCCGACCTGACGCCCACCGCCACCGCCACCCTCGACAAGCAGGCCTCCTGGCTGCAGCGCTACCCGCGCTACACCTTCCTGATCGAGGGCCATGCCGACGAGCGCGGCACGCGCGAGTACAACTTCTCCCTCGGCGCCCGGCGCGCGCAGGCGGTCAACGACTACCTCGCCTCCCGCGGCATCGCCGCGAGCCGGATCCGCACCGTCTCCTACGGCAAGGAGCGCCCGGTCGCGGTCTGCAACGACATCTCCTGCTGGTCGCAGAACCGCCGCGCGGTGAGCGTCCTCGACGGCGGCGCCGGCTCCTGAAGCCTCGGCGACCGAGGCCGAAACGACCCGCCCGCACCGGGTTTGCTGCGGTGCGGGCATTTGCTAGGGCAGGGGCGGCGGGTCGACGCCCCGCCTTCCCGGACGATCCACGGTGCCAATGCCCATGCTGCGCCGCCTGCTGCTGACCACCTGCCTCGGATGGGCGAGCCTGAGCCCCGCCTCGGCCCAGGATGCCGCTGATCTGATCGTGCGCCTGAACCGGCTGGAGAACGTCTCCCGCCAGCTCTCGGGCCAGATCGAGCAGCTGCAATACGAGAACCGCTCCCTCAAGGAACAGCTGCGCAAGTTCCAGGAGGATGTCGAGTTCCGCTTCCAGGAGAGCAAAGGCGGCGGCAGTGCGCGCAAGGGGCCGGCCCCGGCGGCCTCGCCTTCGGGGGGCGCTCCCTACGGCACCAATCCCGGCGAGGGCCGGCCCGGCAAGCGCGGCGACGCCTTCGACCCCGGCCAGAACCCCGGTGCCCCCGGCGCCCCGCGCCAGCTCGGCACCACCACGCCCTCCGCCCCGCTGGAGACCACGCCCGTGGCCCGGGCCGAGCCCCTGCCGCAGGGCGCCCTGCCCGATCCCGATGCGGAGCACGAAGAGGGCGATCTGCCCCCGCCCGGCCTCGGCGGCCCGGTCGATCTGTCGCCGCCCCCGGCGCGGGTGCCGACCACCGGCGCGATCAGCCCGCCGCCGCCCAAGGCCAGCATCGCCGCCACAGGCAGCGGCGACGCGGAAGCCGATTTCGAGGCGGCCTCGACCCTGGTGCGCGAGCGTCAATACGAGCAGGCGGAGATGAGCCTGCGCCAGTTCATCCAGTCGCATCCCCGCGACAAGCTCGTCGCCAGGGCGACCTACTGGCTCGGCGAGAGCTACCTGCAGCGCAACCGCAACCGCGAGGCGGCCGAGCAATTCCTGAAGGTCTCGACCGACTACGCCAATTCGCCAGTCGCGCCGGAGGCGATGATGAAGCTCGGCGCCTCGCTGGCCGCGCTCGGCGCCAAGGCCCAGGCCTGCGCCACCCTGGCCGAGGTCGAGCGCAAGTTCCCGAGCGCCGGCGCCGGCGTGCGCCAGGGCGTCGAGCGCGAGCAGAAGCGCGCGCGCTGCACGACGTGAACGGCGCGGCGCCGGATCTCGACGCCCGGCTCGCCCGCGCCCTCGCGCCCTTCCTGACCACCCGGACGATCCTGCTCGCCGTCTCCGGCGGCCCGGATTCGACCGCGCTCCTCCAGGCCGCCGCCCGCCATCGCGGCACGGCCGAGCTCCACGTCGCCACCGTCGATCACCGCCTGCGGCCCGAAGCGGCGGCCGAGGCCGCGGCGGTCGGGCGCCTCGCCGCGAGCCTCGGCCTGCCGCACCGGGTGCTGGTCTGGGAGGATCCCCCGGAGGGCGGCGGCCTCCAGGCGGCGGCCCGTGCCGCGCGCTACCGTCTGCTCTTCGCCCAGGCCGCCGCGATCGGGGCGGATCTCGTCCTCACGGCCCATACCCGCGACGACCAGGCCGAGACGGTGCTGATGCGCCTCCTCGCCGGAAGCGGCCCGGCTGGGCTCGCCGGCATGGCCCCGCTGCGGGCCGCGGGAGAGGGGATCGGCCTGGGCCGGCCCTTCCTCGGGATCGCGAAGGCCGATCTCGTGGCCTATTGCGAGGCCTGGGCGCTGCCCTTCCTGCGCGATCCCTCCAACAGCGATCCCCGCTTCGGCCGCGCCCGCCTCCGGGCCCTGATGCCGGCCCTCGCAGCCGAGGGCCTGAGCGCGAGTCGCCTCGCGCGCCTCGCCGAGCGCCTCGCCCGCGACGAGGCCGCCCTGGGCACGGCCGCCGCGGCCCTGCTCGCCCGGGCGGAGCGGCAGCCCGCCGGCCATCCCCTCGAAGGCCGCCTCGAACTCGACGGGGCTGTCCTGCGCGGCCAGCCCGCCGCGATCCTGCTCCGCCTGTTCGACCGGGCGCTCGAAGCCGTGGCGTCGGGGGAGCCGGATCCGGTGCCGCGCCGCCTGGAGCGCCTGGAGCAGCTCGTCCTCGCGGAGCTGCTTCCGGCCCTCGAAGACGGACGGGCCCTGCGCCGGACCCTGCGGGGCGTCCTGGTCAGCCTCGGCCCGAACGGACGGATCCGCCTCGCGCAGGCGCCGCCGCGCCGGGCACGTGCGCTGGCACATCGCAGCAACCAAGAGCGTTGACCAGATTGCCCCAGCAACGCCCGATTTACTTGGCAAGGGGTTGGGCGACGCCTACATTGGCGACGAGCGCGTGGAGCCGACCCGCAGCCGCGGGATGATGCTCGCACGCCTCCCAGGACCGATCGATGAACCCGAACTTCCGGAATTTTGCCCTCTGGGTCGTCATCTTCCTTCTGGTTCTCGCCCTGGTGACCCTGTTCCAGAATCCGGGTCACCGCGGCGGCGGAAGCGAGATCGCCTATAGCCAGCTCCTCAACGACGCGGATTCCGGCAAGATCCAGTCTGTCGTGATCTCCGGGCAGGACGTCAGCGGCACCTATGTCGGCGGCGGCAATTTCACGTCCTACATCCCGAACGATCCGAGCCTGGTCTCCAAGCTCCAGAGCAAGGGCGTGCAGATCACCGCGCGCCCGCCCTCCGACAACACGCCCTGGTTCATCCAGCTTCTCGTGAGCTGGCTGCCGATCCTCGTCTTCATCGGCGCCTGGATCTTCCTCTCGCGCCAGATGCAATCGGGCGCCGGCCGGGCCATGGGCTTCGGCAAGTCGAAGGCCAAGCTCCTGAACGAGGCGCATGGGCGCGTCTCCTTCGACGACGTCGCCGGCGTCGAGGAGGCCAAGGAGGACCTTCAGGAGATCGTCGAGTTCCTGCGCGATCCGCAGAAGTTCCAGCGCCTGGGCGGCCGCATCCCCCGCGGCGTGCTGCTGGTCGGCCCCCCCGGCACGGGTAAGACGCTGATCGCCCGCGCGGTCGCCGGCGAGGCCAACGTGCCCTTCTTCACGATCTCCGGATCGGACTTCGTCGAGATGTTCGTCGGCGTCGGCGCCAGCCGCGTGCGCGACATGTTCGAGCAGGCCAAGAAGAACGCGCCCTGCATCATCTTCATCGACGAGATCGACGCGGTCGGCCGTCATCGCGGCGCCGGCCTCGGCGGCGGCAACGACGAGCGCGAGCAGACCCTCAACCAGCTCCTCGTGGAGATGGACGGCTTCGAGGCCAACGAGGGCGTCATCATCATCGCGGCGACCAACCGCCCCGACGTGCTCGACCCGGCGCTGCTGCGTCCCGGCCGCTTCGACCGCCAGATCATGGTGCCGAACCCGGACGTGACCGGCCGCGAGCGCATCCTGCGCGTCCATGTCCGCAAGGTCCCGCTCGCCCCGGACGTCGACCTCAAGACCATCGCCCGCGGCACCCCCGGCTTCTCCGGCGCCGACCTGATGAACCTCGTCAACGAATCCGCCCTGCTCGCGGCGCGGCGCGGCAAGCGCATCGTCACGATGCACGAATTCGAGGATGCCAAGGACAAGGTCATGATGGGCGCCGAGCGGCGCACCCTGGTCATGACCGAGGACGAGAAGCGGCTCACCGCCTATCACGAGGGCGGCCACGCCATCGTCGCCCTCAACGTGCCGGCGACCGATCCGGTCCACAAGGCGACGATCATCCCCCGCGGCCGCGCCCTCGGCATGGTCATGCAGCTGCCCGAGCGCGACAAGCTCTCGATGTCCTTCGAGCAGATGACCTCGCGCCTCGCCATCATGATGGGCGGCCGCGTGGCCGAGGAGATGACCTTCGGCCCCGACAAGGTCACCTCCGGTGCCCAGTCGGACATCGAGCAGGCGACTCGTCTGGCCAAGATGATGGTCACCCGCTGGGGCTTCTCGCCCGAGCTCGGCACCGTGGCCTACGGCGACAACAACGACGAGGTCTTCCTCGGCATGTCGATGGGCCGCCAGCAGACGGTGTCCGAGTCGACGGCCCAGAAGATCGACGCCGAGGTCCGTCGCCTCGTCGAGACCGGCCTAGAGGATGCCCGCCGCATCCTGCGGGAGCATCAGGAGGATCTCGAGGCCCTGGCCCAGGGTCTGCTCGAATACGAGACCCTGACCGGCGACGAGATCCGCAAGCTGCTCCAGGGCGAGCCTCCGGTGCGCGATTCCGGCGACGTTCCGCCGACCCCGGCCCGCGGCTCGCCCGTCCCCTCCGCCGGTCGCGGCCGGCCCCGGGAGAGCGACGGCAGCCTGGAGCCGCAGCCTCAGGGCTGAGACGCCGTCGAGGTCGAACCAGAGGGGCGCCGCAGGGCGCCCCTTTTTCGTGCCCGATCCCCGAGTTTCACCTCATCGAGTCGGCCTGAGAGGCTGAATCTGAGCGGGACGGCACGCGAGCGGAAACAGGGCCCATGTCCCTCTCGGCCTATATGATCCTCGCCTTCGGGGCAGGGCTCGCCGGCTTCGTCCAGGGCCTCTCGGGTTTCGCCTTCGGCCTCGTCGCCATGTCGGTCTGGGCCTGGGTGATCGACCCGAAGCTCGCGGCACCGCTTGCCGTGTCGGGCGCCCTGACCGGACAGATCGTCGCCGCGCTCACCGTGCGGCGTGGGTACGACCTACGCCGCCTCGCCCCCTTCGTGCTCGGCGGACTGGCCGGGATTCCCCTGGGCGTCACCTTGCTGCCCTGGCTCGACATCGACCTGTTCAAGGTCATGCTCGGCACCCTGCTCGTCGTCTGGTGCCCGGCCATGCTCGTCGCGAAGGATGGTCCGCGACTGACCGTCGGCGGCCGGCTGGCGGATTCGCTGGTCGGGCTCGGCGGAGGCCTGCTCAGCGGCCTCGGCGGCTTCACCGGTACGCTGCCGACGCTCTGGTGCACCCTGCGCGGCTACGAGCGGGAGGTTCAGCGCGCGGTCATCCAGAACTTCAATCTCGCGATGCTCCTCGTGACGATGCTCACCTATCTGGGTACGGGCCTCGTCACCCCGACCATGCTGCCGGCCTTCGCGGTGGTGCTGCCCGCCATGCTGGTCCCGACTTTCCTCGGAACCCGCGCCTATGTCGGCCTCGGCGAGACCACCTTCCGCAAGCTCGTCCTGGGCCTCCTGACCGCTTCCGGCATCGCCCTGCTCGCATCGGCCCTGCCGAAGGTGCTGTAGCGCTTGAAAGCGCGGGCCCGTCCCGCGCAGTTCAGCGCTCCGCCGGACGCGCCGGAAAGCGCAGAGCGGGAGGGGTTTCTTCCGCGCTCAGGCGGCGCGCACGGTGTCCAGGAAGTGGGCGACCTCGGCCGAGAGGCGCTCGGACTGGCGCGAGAGCTCGGA
>NZ_BPQV01000009.1 GCF_022179465.1 Methylobacterium organophilum | reverse complement strand
AAGGTCGCAGGTTCAAATCCTGCCCCCGCAACCAAACACAAACACACAAAACACAAAACAAAGCAGCCGCCCTCACAAGGCGGCTTTCTTGCGTTCAAGGCCAGAGAAACGGCCCTCTCCCAAAAACCGTCCCCGCAGCACACTGGAAAAACCCCGCAGGGCAGAGAAGGGGAGGGGGCTTGGTGGGGCCTCGGATTGGGGCTCGCCGCGCTGTGACGCGCGGAAATGGGCCCCTTCGTTTGCCCTCGTGACCGGCGATCCCTATCCTTGCCCTCGGACGACCCGAGGAAACCGGAAGACCGCATGACTGCCGAGACCGTGGCTGCGAACCCCTTCGAAGAAGCCGCCTGGACGACGCCCTACGGATTGCCGCCCTTCGAGCGCATCGCCTCTGACCAGTTTATCCCCGCCTTCGAGCGCGCCCTCGCGGGCCACAAGGCGGAGATCGACCGGATCGCCAGCAACCCGGAGCCCGCGAGCTTCGCCAACACCATCGCGGTGATGGAAGGCTCGGGCCGGGACCTCCGGCGCGTCGCCGCAATCTTCTTCAACCTGACCGGCAGCCACACCAATCCGGAACTCCAGGCCGCCGAGCGGCAGATCGCCCCCCGGCTCGCCCGCCATTCCAGCGCGATCTACCTGAACGCCGATCTCTGGGCGCGGATCTCGGCCATCGACGCCGAAACGGAGGCGCTCGGCGAGGAAGAGCGCCGAGTGCTCGAGCGCTACCGGATCCGCTTCAAGCGCTCCGGCGCCGACCTCGACCCTGAGACCAAGGCTCGCATCGCCGAGATCGCGACCCGGCTCGCCGAGCTCGGCACCCGGTTCGGGCAGAACCTTCTCGCCGACGAGAGCAGCTTCATGCTGCCGCTCGCCGGGGAGGAGGAACTCGCCGGACTGCCGCCCTTCCTGCGGGATGCTGCTGCCTCCGCTGCGGCCGAGCGCGGCGGCACACATCGCCACGTCATCACCCTGTCGCGCTCCTTGATCGAGCCCTTCCTAGTCTTCTCTACCCGACGCGACCTGCGCGAGCGCGCTTACCAAGCCTGGATCCGCCGTGGCGAGAGTGGTGGTGAGACCGACAACCAAGTAATCATCGCCGAGATCGTGAAGCTGCGGGCGGAGCGCGCCCGGCTTCTCGGCTTCGACAGCTTTGCGCATCTCAAGCTCGATGACACCATGGCCGGCTCGCCCGATGCGGCCATGGAGCTCCTGCGCAATGTCTGGACGCCGGCCCTACAGCGGGCCTTCTCCGAGCGTGAACGCCTCCAGGCACTGATCCAGGCAGAGGGGCAGAATTTCGACCTGCAGGCCCATGACTGGCGTCACTATGCGGAGAAGCTGCGTCAGGCCGAGCATTCCCTCGACGAGACGGAGATCAAGCCGTACCTGCCCCTCGACGGCGTGATCGCGGCATCCTTCGACACCGCGCACCGGCTCTTCGGCCTGAGCTTCGAGGAACTGTCGGGCACGCCGCGCTACCATCCGGATGTCCGCACTTGGCTGGTGCGCGACCGCGACGGCTCGGAGATCGGGCTGTTCCTGGGCGATTATTTCGCGCGGCCCTCGAAGCGTAGCGGTGCCTGGATGAGCGCCTTCCGGACGCAGGAGCGGCTTTCCGACGAGATCAAGCCGATTATCGTCAACGTGATGAACTTCGCCCGCGCACCGCAGGGCGAGGCGACCCTGCTCTCCTTCGACGACGCCCGCACGCTCTTCCACGAATTTGGCCACGCCCTGCACGGGCTTCTCTCGGATGTGACCTATCCGCTGTTGGCCGGCACGGCCGTTTCCGGCGATTTCGTAGAGCTGCCCTCACAGCTCTACGAGCATTGGCTGGAGCAGCCGGAGGTGCTGCGGGCCCATGCCCGCCATCACCGCACGGGTGAGCCCATGCCGGAGGACCTGCTGAAGCGCCTGCTCGCCGCGCGGACTTTCAACCAGGGCTTTGCTACGGTGGAATACACCGCTTCTGCCATCGTCGACATGACTTTGCATCTCTCCTCGGCTGGAGAGGAGGGACTCGACGTGCTTGCCTTCGAGGCGGATGCGCTCAAGCGCATCGCCATGCCAGCGGAGATCGCCATGCGGCACCGCAGCCCGCATTTCGCGCATATCTTCTCCGGGGACGGCTATGCTGCCGGCTACTACAGCTATCTCTGGTCGGAGGTGCTGGACGCGGATGCCTTTGACGCCTTCCGCGAGGCCGGCGACATCTTCGATCCCGAGACCGCGGCGCGCCTGCGCCACTTCGTCTATGGCGCCGGCAACCTGCGCGATCCGCGGGACGCCTACACCGCCTTCCGCGGTCGCCTGCCGAGCATCGATCCGCTCCTGAGGAAGCGCGGCCTAGCCGCCTGAGCCTCACGGCCTTCAAGCGCCGTCCCCCGCCGCGGGGCGGCGCGGGATTCGCATTTGGGCTTCGCGCCGCGCCTCCCCATCTTCCGGGCGCGATCCGTTCCTATCGAGGCGCCCGATGCAGCTCACCGGCATCCACCATCTCACCGCGATCACGGCTCAGGCCGCCGACAACTTCGCCTTCTACACGCGGGTGCTGGGGCTCCGGCTCGTCAAGAAGACGGTGAACCAGGACGACGTTTCGGCCTATCATCTGTTCTATGCCGACGGGCTCGCCTCGCCGGGCAGCGACCTGACCTTCTTTGACTGGCCGGCTCCTCGAGAGCGCCGGGGCACGTCGAGCATCAGCCGCACGGGCCTGCGCGTGGCGGGGGAGGGCAGCCTTGACTGGTGGCGCGAGCATCTCGCCCGGCAGGGGGTGAGCCATCACCCCGTGATCGCGCGCGACGGGCGCCAGACCCTCGATTTCGAGGATCCGGAGGGCCAGCGCTTCAGCCTCGTCGACGACGGCGGGGCGGGGGAGGCCCATTCCTGGGCGGAGAGCCCGGTGCCGGTGGAGCGACAGATCCGGGGGCTCGGCCCGATTCGCCTCACCGTGCCGCGGTCGGATCGGACGGAGATCGTGCTCACTGAGCTGATGGGCATGCGCTTCGAGCGAACCTATGAGCTGCCGGAGGGCGAGGTCCGGGTCTTTGCCATGGGGCCGGGCGGCGCGAGCGCGGAGCTGCATCTGCTTGAGGATCGCGGCGCCCCCGCCGGCCAGGGCGCCGGCGGCGTGCACCATCTCGCCTTCCGCATCCCGGACGCGGATTACGATGCCTGGGCCGAGCACCTGCGCGCCCATCGGGTGCCGTCGAGCGGCCCGGTCGACCGCTACTACTTCCGCAGCCTCTATTTCCGCGAGCCGAACGGCATCCTGTTCGAGATCGCCACCGACGGCCCCGGCTTCACCGCCGACGAACCCCTGGAGAGCCTGGGTGAGCGCCTCGCCCTGCCGCCCTTCCTAGAGGGGCGGCGCGCCGAGATCGAGGCGGGGCTGAAACCGCTGTGAGGCCGGTAGGCCGGCTTCGGGGGCCGGCCTTGCCGTCAGAGATTGCGCAAGAAGGTCAGGCTCGGCGAGAAGAAGTATTCGCCGCCCTTCATGTGGACGAACCCGCCGAAATCGACGTTGCCGACCACGCCGGCGCCCGGGTCGTCCCAGACCTTCGGGAGCTTCTGCTGCCCGGGCGTGAGGGGCCCCTGGCCGATCACCGGATCGATCCCGTGCGGTTGGGGCGGGCCCGGAGGGAAGCCGGGGTTGTTCGCCCAGGCCGCTTGCGTGAACTTGAATTGCCGGCCGATCTCCGCGTTGTAGGCCATGAACAGCAGCCCGACGCCCTTCTTCGGCAGCTTGTCGGCCACCTTCTCGCGGAACTCCCGCAGGCTGTCCGCCTCCGGCAACTCGGAGGGATGCACCTCCCGCTGCGCATCCTCGTAGGGAATGCCCCGCCGTGGCATCAGATGCGTGCGTTCTGCCTGTTCGTCCCCGGCGGCGCCGCGTGGGTTGGTCTTGCGGATATGGGCGTGGAAGGGACAGCGGACCCCGTCATCTCCGGTATAATCGAAATCGTTGGGCGGCTTCGCGCCGCGGGCCTCCTTCGACAGGGTCACCGGTGTGCCGTCCTCGAAGCGCCCGACGATGAGGGCGCCGGCCAGCTCGCGCTGGTCCGCCCCCTTGAACTTCAGCGTGTCGGCGATGACCTGCTCGCGGGTCTTGAAGTCGCGGACATGCTGCTCGAGCTTGCGGAAGACGAGATAGCTGCCGAAGGCGGTGTCGTCGCCCGGCACGCCGGGATCGGGAACCAGGGCGATCCCGATGGGGAAGGCGGGGTCCCAGCGGTTCGTCCCGGCCGTTTCCCGCTCCCCGGCGATGTCCTCCACCAGCAGCAGAGGCTGGCTGCGCCCATCGACGTAGCCGAAATGCTCGATGCCCTCGTTGGCCGCGTTGAAGAGGGCAGCGCCGTGCTGGACGAACACGGTGCCGCCGGCCTCCTCGATCAGGTCCCGGATCTGTCCGATCAGCAGCGCCGTCTCGCTCGCGGTCTCGTGTCCGACGATTGCCAGGCCGTGGCTGCGGGTGCGGAATTCCGGCTCCCATTGCGCAAGGGGCGGGTCCTTGAGCTCGTCGATGCTCCCGTCATCGCCCATGCCACGCAGGAATTCGGGGTCGGACGGGCGAACTCCACCCTTACCGATCGCCTCGTAGCCCTGCGCCGACAGCGCCACATGGACGAAGGGGCCGCCGCCGCGGCCTCCATCGTGCTTCTTGCCGGCTTTCTTGAAAGCCTCTGCGTCGATCAACTGCCGATAGGCGCTGACGATATGGAAATTGGCGAGGTCGCGAAGCATTCGCCGCGCTTCGAGAGATTGATTGGGATCAAGCTTGAAAAATATATTGCCGGTGAATTTCCGGCCGTGTCCCTTCAAGATGTTTCCCTGCAGGCTCTGGAGAGCCGCTAATTCTTGATCGTTCGCTTTCTTCCATGAAAGCGGCTTCGTCAAATCGATTGCCATTGCAGCCCCCCAGACCGATTTCGATTGGGAAAGACAGGCGCCTGACTACTGAACGAATCGCGATTTTGAAATGAAACTATAAATAGAATTATTTCAGGAAATCAAGCAGCCGGCAGCGAGGATTGAATCCGCGCCCCGGCGGGGCCGCGGCGCCCGTTCGATGCACCGTTGCCGTTGGGGAACGATGCATTGTCATCAGACCGGCTGCGCGGTGTCGCTGGCTTGACGGGGCTCCCGCACTTGCGAGATGAGCACCCTGAACATTTCCGTAAACCGGGCTCTTTAGAACGATGAGCAAGTACAACGAGGAGCGGGTTCTGTCGGTGCATCACTGGACCGACACGCTGTTCTCCTTCCGCACGACGCGCGACCCCTCGTTCCGTTTCCGCAACGGGGAGTTCACGATGATCGGGATCGAGGTGGAGGGGCGTCCGCTTCTGCGGGCCTATTCGGTGGTCTCGGCCAATTACGAGGAGGAGTTGGAATTCTTCTCGATCAAGGTGCCCAATGGTCCGCTGACGAGCAAGCTGCAGCATCTGAAGGTCGGCGATCCGATCATGATCGGCAAGAAGCCGACCGGCACGCTGGTGCTCGACAACCTGCTTCCGGGTAAGAACCTCTACCTGCTCGGCACCGGCACGGGGCTGGCGCCGTTCATGTCGATCATCAAGGATCCGGAAACCTACGAGCGCTTCGAGAAGGTGGTGCTGGTGCATGGCTGCCGGCACGTGCAGGAGCTCGCCTATGGCGAGACGATCACCCAGACCCTGCCCAACCACGAGTTCCTGGGCGAGGTGATCTCGAGCCAGCTGCTCTATTACCCGACGGTGACGCGCGAGCCGTTCCGCAACCGGGGCCGGATCACCGACCTGATGCTGTCGGGCAAGCTGTTCGAGGATATCGGCCTGCCCAACATGTCGATCGAGAACGACCGCTTCATGCTCTGCGGCTCGCCCGAGATGATCAAGGACACTCGCGAGCTGCTGGTGACCGGCGGCTACGAAGAGGGCAATCACGGCGAGGCTGGCCATTTCGTCATCGAAAAGGCCTTCGTGGAAAAGTGAAGTCGCGATGAGCGCCCTCTTCGTCGCGGGCGCTGGCACCGAGATCGGCAAGACCTACGTCACTGCCGCCCTGGTCCGCTTCCTGCGGGCGCGGAGGCGAGCGGTGACCGCCCTCAAGCCCCTGGCGAGCGGCGTGCCGCCGCTTGATGATCCCGCCTTCGCCGAGAGCGACACCGCCCGGCTGCTGGCCGCCCTCGGCCAGGCGGTGACGCCGGAAGCTGTGGATGCCTGCTCGCCCTGGCGCTTCCGTGCACCCCTGGCGCCGGATCTCGCCGCCGCGCGGGAAGGGCGCTCCCTCGACTGGCGCGACCTGGTCGCTTGGTGCCGCGACCGGATCGCGACATCGGGCGGCGACCTCGTCATCGAGGGAGTGGGTGGGCTGATGAGCCCAATCGCCCCCGAGGCCACCGGGCTCGACTGGGCGAAGGCGCTGGGCCTGCCGGTGCTCCTCGTCTCCGGCTCCTATCTCGGCGCGATCAGCCATGCGCTCACCGCGGCCGAGACGCTCCGCTTCCACGGGATTGCGATGATGGCCGTGATCGTAAGTGAGAGCGAGGGCGCGCCGACCCCGCCCGAGACGGTCGCCGACGCGATCGCCCGCCGGGTCTCCGCCCCCGTCGCGGTGCTGAAGCGCGGCGGCAGCTTTCCAGACGCGCTGGCGGACTTCGTCTGAAAAGGCGGACCCGGTCTGACACAATCGGAGCACACGCGGCGCGGGCATTCTCCCGTGGAGGGACGGAGCAGCTGCGCCTGGCGTGGGCGCCTTTCGCCAGCAAAAAACCGCGAATTCGCCGGAGAAACGTCGCCTTGCGCAGCGACGCGAACCCATGCTAGGCGACAGCCGCGCCGTGAGAGGGGGGGTCGCTTGATCCCGTCGGGCCCGGCGCTTTCCCAATTCCAACGGTTCTCCGAGCCGCCGCCTTCAGGCGCGCACCGGGCCGAGACCGGCGGACAAGGATAAGAGAGAGCGACGGGTGGCGCAGAACGGTTCCGAAGGTCCCCTGGTTGCGGGCGTGGCAGGCCGTTACGCGCTCGCGCTCTTCGAGCTCGCCCGGGACGAGAGGCAGGTCGATTCCGTCGCCGCAGATCTCGACCGTTTCGATTCCCTTCTGAAGGAAAGCGCGGATCTTCGCCGCCTGGTGAAGAGCCCGGCGTTCTCCGCCGAGGAGCAGACAGCCGCCGTCACCGCCGTGCTGGCCAAGGCCGGCATCTCGGGACTCGCCTCTAACTTCATCAAGCTTTCCGCCTCGAACCGCCGACTGTTCGCCCTGCCGGACATGATCCGCGCCTTCCGCGAGAAGGTGCGCGAGTCTAAGGGCGTGGTGCGGGCCGAGATCCGCGTCGCCGAGAAGCCGTCCGACGCGCTGATCGAGGAGATCAAGACCGCGCTCCGCGAGGTCGCCGGCGCCGAGGTCGATCTCGACCTTCACGTCGATCCGTCCCTGATCGGCGGCCTCGTCGTGAAGATCGGCTCGCGCATGGTCGACGCCTCGCTTCGCACCAAGCTCAACAGCATTCGCCTTGCCATGCGGGAGGCCCGCTGAGGTTCTTCAAGACCTCGCGTGAGCCGACCGACACCCGAACAGACCGCCTAAGACCTTAAAGAGGCCCGACGATGGACATCCGCGCCGCCGAGATCTCCGCGATCCTGAAAGAGCAGATCAAGAACTTCGGCGAGGAGGCCGAGGTCACCGAGGTAGGGCAGGTGCTCGCGGTTGGCGACGGCATCGCCCGCGTCTACGGCCTCGACAACGTACAGGCCGGCGAGATGGTCGAGTTCGAGTCGGGCGTGCGCGGCATGGCCCTCAACCTCGAGCAGGACAATGTCGGCGTCGTGATCTTCGGCTCCGACCGCGAGATCAAGGAAGGCCAGACCGTCAAGCGCACGGGCGCCATCGTCGACGTGCCGGTCGGTAAGGGCCTGCTCGGCCGCGTGGTCGACGGCCTCGGCAACCCGATCGACGGCAAGGGCCCGATCCAGTCGACCGAGCGTCGCCGCGTCGACGTGAAGGCCCCGGGCATCATTCCGCGCAAGTCGGTGCACGAGCCGATGTCGACCGGCCTCAAGGCCATCGACGCCCTGATCCCGGTCGGCCGCGGCCAGCGCGAGCTGATCATCGGCGATCGCCAGACCGGCAAGACCGCCATCGCCCTCGACACCATCCTCAACCAGAAGCCGGCCCATTCGGGCACCGACGAGAACGCCAAGCTCTACTGCGTCTACGTCGCCATCGGCCAGAAGCGCTCCACCGTCGCCCAGTTCGTGAAGGTGCTGGAGGACCAGGGCGCCCTCGAATACTCCATCGTCATCGCCGCCACCGCCTCCGACGCTGCGCCGATGCAGTTCATCGCGCCGTTCTCCGGCTGCGCCATGGGCGAGTATTTTCGCGATAACGGCATGCACGCCGTGATCGTGTATGATGACCTTTCCAAGCAGGCCGTCGCCTACCGTCAGATGTCCCTGCTGCTGCGTCGCCCGCCGGGTCGCGAGGCTTACCCGGGCGACGTGTTCTACCTCCACAGCCGCCTGCTTGAGCGCGCCGCCAAGATGGGTGACGCCGCCGGCAAGGGCTCGCTCACTGCGCTGCCGGTGATCGAGACCCAGGCCAACGACGTGTCGGCCTATATCCCGACCAACGTGATCTCGATCACCGACGGCCAGATCTTCCTTGAGACCGACCTGTTCTACCAGGGCATCCGCCCGGCGGTGAATGTCGGCCTCTCGGTGTCGCGCGTCGGCTCGTCGGCTCAGACCAAGGCGATGAAAAAGGTCGCCGGCAAGATCAAGGGCGAGCTGGCCCAGTACCGCGAGATGGCGGCCTTCGCTCAGTTCGGTTCCGATCTCGACGCCTCGACCCAGCGCCTGCTGAACCGCGGCTCGCGCCTCACCGAGCTCCTGAAGCAGCCGCAGTTCTCGCCGCTGAAGATGGAGGAGCAGGTCGCGGTGATCTATGCTGGCGTGAACGGCTACCTCGACAAGCTCCCGGTCAACAAGGTGCGCGCCTTCGAGGACCAGCTCCTCGGCACCCTGCGCTCGAAGCACCAGGACCTGCTCGACACGATCGCCACCTCGAAGGATCTCTCCGACGAGAGCGCCAACAAGCTGAAGGCCGTCGTCGAGAGCACCGCCAAGTCGTTCGACTAAAGGCACCGTCCCCTCCCCCTGGCGGGGAGGGGTTCGGGTGGGGGTGGTGCCGGATGCAGCTCTGCCGTGCCTTGAACCACCCTCACCTCCGACTCCTCTCCGCAAGGGGGGAGGAGAGGCTCTCTTGAACGGACCCGGACGCCCCCGATGGCCAGCTTGAAGGACCTGCGCAACCGCATCACCTCGGTGAAGGCGACGCAGAAGATCACCAAGGCGATGCAGATGGTCGCGGCCGCCAAGCTGCGGCGCGCCCAGAATGCCGCCGAGAACGGGCGTCCCTACGCCGAGAAGATGGCGCAGGTGCTCGGCAATCTCGCCGGCAACCTGATCGGCGGCGTCGGCGCTCCGCGCCTGCTCTCTGGCACCGGCAAGGACCAAGTGCACCTGCTCGTGGTTTGCACCGGCGACCGTGGCCTCGCTGGCGCCTTCAACTCCTCGATCGCGCGTCTGGCCCGCGACCACGCCAACCGGCTGATGGCCGAGGGCAAGACCGTCAAGATCATGACGGTGGGCAAGAAGGGTCTCGACATCCTGCGCCGTCAGTTCCGCGACCAGATTGTCGCCTCCCGTGACATCCGCGGCAACAAGCCGGTTGATTACCCCTTCGCTGCCGAGATCGCCGACGACATCCTGGCCCGCTTCGAGGCTGGCGAGTTCGACGTCGCGACCCTGTTCTACTCCGAGTTCCGCTCGGTAATCTCGCAGATCCCGACGGCGCAGAAGCTGATCCCGGCAGAGCTGCCGCAGGTGGAGGCTGCGAATGCCGCCGGATCGGACGCGGCGATGGAGTTCGAGCCGAGCGAGGAGACCATCCTCGAGACGCTGCTGCCGAAGAATCTCACCGTTCAGGTCTTCCGGGCGCTCCTGGAAAACGCCGCCTCCGAGCAGGGCGCGCGTATGAGCGCCATGGATTCCGCGACCCGCAACGCGGGCGAGATGATCAAGAAGCAGACGCTGGTCTACAACCGCACGCGTCAGGCCATGATCACCAAGGAACTCATCGAGATCATTTCGGGCGCGGAAGCGCTCTGACCGCCGCTTAAGAGGAATCATCGCAATGGCGAACACCGCTTCCCCCACCAACGCCAAGGGCAAGATCACGCAGGTCATCGGCCCCGTCATCGACGTGCAGTTCGAGGGGCACCTGCCGGAGATCCTGAACGCTCTGGAGACCACCAACCAAGGCGGCCGCCTCGTCCTCGAAGTGGCTCAGCAGCTCGGTGAAAACACTGTGCGCTGCATCGCCATGGACACCTCCGAGGGTCTCGTCCGCGGCCAAGAGGTCGAGGATACCGGCGCGCCGATTAAGGTGCCGGTCGGTCACAACACGCTGGGCCGCATCATGAACGTCATCGGTGAGCCGATCGACGAACTCGGCCCGATTCAGGCCGACACTTTCCGCGCGATCCACCAGCCGGCCCCTCCCTACGACGAGCAGTCGACCGAGGCGCAGATCCTGGTCACCGGCATCAAGGTGGTGGACCTGCTCGCCCCCTATGCTAAGGGCGGCAAGATCGGTCTGTTCGGCGGCGCCGGCGTCGGCAAGACCGTGCTGATCATGGAGCTGATCAACAACATCGCCAAGGCTCACTCCGGTTACTCGGTCTTCGCCGGCGTCGGCGAGCGCACCCGCGAGGGCAACGATCTCTACCACGAGATGATCGAGTCCAAGGTGAACACCGACCCGAAGGAGCATGGCGGTTCGGTCGAGGGCTCCAAGTGCGCGCTGGTCTACGGCCAGATGAACGAGTCGCCCGGCGCCCGCTCCCGCGTGGCTCTGACCGGCCTCACCATCGCCGAGCAGTTCCGCGACGAGGGCCAGGACGTGCTCTTCTTCGTCGACAACATCTTCCGCTTCACGCAGGCGGGCTCCGAGGTGTCGGCTCTTCTCGGCCGCATCCCCTCGGCGGTGGGCTACCAGCCGACGCTGGCCACCGACATGGGCGCTCTGCAGGAGCGCATCACCACCACCACCAAGGGCTCGATCACCTCGGTGCAGGCGATCTACGTGCCGGCGGACGACCTGACCGACCCGGCCCCGGCCACCTCCTTCGCCCACCTCGACGCCACGACCGTGCTCTCGCGCTCGATCGCCGAGAAGGGCATCTACCCGGCTGTGGACCCGCTCGACTCCACCTCGCGCATGCTCTCGCCGGCGATTCTCGGCGAGGAGCATTACGATGTGGCCCGCCGCGTCCAGCAGACCCTGCAGCGCTACAAGTCCCTCCAGGACATCATCGCGATCCTGGGCATGGACGAGCTGTCGGAAGAGGACAAGCTGACCGTGGCCCGCGCCCGCAAGATCGAGCGCTTCCTCTCGCAGCCATTCCACGTGGCCGAGGTCTTCACCGGTTCGCCGGGCAAGCTCGTCGCGCTCGAGGACACGATCAAGGGCTTCAAGGGCCTGGTCGAGGGCAAGTACGACGACCTCCCCGAGGCCGCCTTCTACATGGTCGGCTCCATTGAGGAGGCTCAGGAGAAAGCCAAGAAGCTGCTCGCCGCCTAAGGGCGCCGGCACGTGAACGCCAAGGTCGTCCTTTTCCTGGTCGGGCTCGTGGTTGGGGGCCTCGTCGGCTTCCTGACCCGCCCCCAGGCGACGGAGATCAAGCTCGGGCCGCTCAGCGTCGAGGTCCAGGACAGGGACTCGACGGCGGGCGCTCGAGGCGGCGAGCTGACCACCGGCCAGCTCCAGCATGTCGGGATCTACGCCGTGATCGGCGCCATCGTCGGCTTCGGGGCCGGCTTCCTGGCCGACCGGGGCCGGCGTTGAGTTCAACACTCGGGACCTTCTGAAGATGGCCACCTTCCAGTTCGATTTCGTCGGCCCCGAGCGGACGCTGTATTCCGGCGAGGTCGAGGCCGTGCAACTGCCCGGCACCGAGGGCGACATGACCGTCCTGCCGGGCCATGCCCCAGTCCTGACCTCGCTCAAGGTCGGCGTCATCACCGTCACCGAGCGGGCTGGCAGCGGCAAGCGCATCTACGTGCAGGGCGGCTTCGCCGATATCGGCCCCGCTGCCGTGACGGTCCTGGCCGAGCGCGCTGCCCCGATCGAGGAGGTCAACCCGGCCATGATCGATCAGGAGATCGAGGCGACCGAAATGGCCCGCGACGCCACTGAGGACCTCGCCAAGCGCGAGGAGCTCAACGGCCATATCGCGCAGCTGCGCGAAGCCAAGAACGCGCTGAACTTCTAGGCGCCGCCAGCCTCTCGGCATCGAGACACCGAAAAGCCCGCCGCGCGAGAGCGTCGCGGGCTTTTTTCGTTTTGTCCTGGACGCGCGTTGGGCCGAGACGGCTCCCAGATGATCGCCGCGGTCGCAAGCGCCTTTCCTCCCCCTTTGGGGGAGGTGGCCGCGAAGCGGACGGAGAGGGCTGCGCCGTGCTTCCCCGCCGCGCGCACGGTAAAAAACTCACTCCACCGTGCTGCGCGCGGTTCCCCTCGCCCAAGGGGCGAGGAGAGGCGCTCCATGAAGCATCGGTGTCCCTCCGCCTGAATGCGGGCGGGTCAACGTGCTCGGGGGGCGCTCACGTTCCCGAAGGCCGTGCCGCAGGCGCCCTCGGCGAGTTCCAGCCAGAGGAAGCGGGCCGGGTCGACCGGGCCGGGCAGCACGAGTCGGCCCGGAGGCACGGGGCTGAAGCCGAAGCGCCGATAATAGGGCGCGTCGCCCACCAGTACGACGAGGCCGTGGCCGGCCTCCTTGGCCGCCTCGAGGCTCCTGTGCATCAGGGCCGAGCCGATGCCGCGGTCGCCGAAAGCCGGGTCGACGGTGAGCGGCCCGAGTACCAGGAGTGGCCGCCCCGCCGCTTCCGCCGGGCCGACCCGCACGGAGCCGACCAGATAGGTGCCGACCAGGGCCGTGAAGCAGAGCTCCGGCAGCGGCCCCACGCCCTCCCGCAGGCGATAGGCCGTGCGGGCGAAGCGGCCGGGGCCGAAGGCGCGGGCATGCAGCCGCTCGATGGCGGGCGCGTCGTCGGGTGTCTCGGGCCGGATGAGCAGGGGAAGGGCGGTCACGGGTCGGCGCTACGGCAAAGCGGGTCGCGCGCCGATAGCAGCCGCGCCGCGCCGCGGCAAACGGGAGGTGGCAGACGCTACCGGTTCATCACCGGAGCGTGCGTCCACCGCCCCGTCCCGCCGCTCACGCCGCCCTGGCCGAGAAATCGATGCGCGGGTCGATCCAAGTATAGATCAGGTCGGAGAGCAGGTTCACCGCGAGCCCGAGCAGGGAGAAGATGTAGAGGGTCGCGAAGACCACCGGATAGTCTCGCCCGACGATCGAGGAGAAGGACAGCAGCCCGAGCCCGTCTAGGGAGAAGATCGTCTCGATCAGCAGGGAGCCGGTGAAGAAGGCCGTGATGAAGGCGCCGGGGAAGCCCGCGATCACGATCAGCATCGCATTGCGGAAGACGTGCCCGTAGAGCACCCGGCTTTCGGAGAGTCCCTTCATCCGGGCGGTGAGCACGTATTGCTTGCGGATCTCGTCGAGGAACGAGTTCTTGGTGAGCAGGGTCGAGGTCGCGAAGGCTCCAAGCACCAGGGCGGCCAGCGGCAGCGTCAGGTGCCAGGCGTAGTCCACCAGCTTCCCCCACAGGCTCAGGGTGGCGAAGTTCTCCGAGGTGAGGCCGCGGATCGGGAAGATCTGCACGAAGGAACCGCCGGCGAACAGGATGATCAGCAGGATGCCGAACAGGAAGCTCGGGATCGCGTAGCCGATGATGACCACGCTGGAGGTCCAGATGTCGAAGCGCGAGCCGTCCTTCACCGCCTTGCGGATGCCAAGGGGGATCGAGATCGCGTAGGAGATCAGCGTCATCCATAGGCCGAGCGAGACCGACACGGGCAGCTTCTCGCGGATCAGCTGCAGCACCGAGACGTCGCGGAAATAGCTCTTGCCGAAATCGAAGCGCAGGTAGTCCCAGAGCATCTTGGCGAAGCGCTCGGGAGCCGGCTTGTCGAAGCCGAACTGCGTCTCGAGCTTCTTGATGAAGGCCGGATCGAGGCCCTGCGCGCCGCGGTAGCGGGAATTCTCGGAGCCGCCGCTGCTCCGGGCCGCGCCGCCGCCGAGATCGCCCTGGCCGCCGGTGATGCGCGAGAGCGAGCCCTCCTGCTGGCCCTGGAGCTGGGCCAGCACCCGCTCCACCGGGCCGCCGGGGGCGAACTGGATGATCGCGAAGGTGACCAGCATGATGCCGAAGATAGTCGGCACCATCAGGGCGAGGCGGCGCAGGATATAGCCGAGCATGGGTCCGCCTTCACTCCCGCCCGATCCGCCGGGCCTTGTCGGCGTCGAACCACCACAGGCTCGGCACGCCCAGCGCGTATTTTGGCGCCTTGGCCGGGCGGCCGAACACGTCCCAGACCGCCAGCCTGTAGTTGGCTGAGTACCACATCGGGATCCAGTAGCGACCGGCCCGCAGGACCCGGTCGAGCGCCCGGCAGGCGATGGTGAGGTCCGCCCGCGATGTCGCGCCGGCGATCTTGTCGAGGAGCGCGTCCACTGCCGGGTCGGCGACGCCGATCAGGTTGTTCGAGCCGGGGATCGTCGCCGAGCGGGAGCCGTAGGCCTCGCGCAGCTCCGGCCCGGGCGTGGCGTCGCCGGAACTCGCCCGGGAGGTCACGTCGAAATCGAAGTCGCGCACCCGCGCCTGATACTGCGAGGCGTCCACTGTGCGCTGCACGGCCTTGATGCCGAGCAGCGACAGGTTGCGGATGAAGGGCTGGACGATCGGCTCCCAGACCGGATCGGTGTCGAGGAACTCGAATTCCAGCGGCTTACCGCCCGGCAGCTTGAGAAGGCTGCCCTCGCGCACGCAGCCGGCTTCCTTAAGGAGGGAGTTGGCCTGAGCGAGGAGCCTCCGGTCCTGCCCCGAGCCGTCCGAGACCAGAGGCGTCCAGGGCTCGCCGAAGACCTCGTCGGGCACCTGGCCGCGGAGGGGTTCGAGCAGGGCGCGTTCGAGATCCGAGGGCGGCCCCTTGGCCATCATGTCGGTTTTCTCGAAGAAGGAGCTCGTGCGCGCATAGGCGCCGAACATCGCCGTGCGGTTCGTCCAGGCGAAGTCGAAGCACAGGCCGATCGCCTCGCGCACCCGCGGATCCTTGAAGACTGGCCGCCGCGTGTTGAAGAACCAGCCCTGGATGTTGGCGGGGGATTCGTCCTCCACCGTCTCGCGCTTCACCCGTCCCTCGCGCACGGCGGGGAAATCGTAGCCCGTGGCCCAGATCCGAGCGGTGAATTCCTGGCGATAGCTGAAGGCGCCCCCCTTGAAGGCCTCGAAGGCCACCTGCCGGTCGCGAAAATACTCGTAGCGCACTCGGTCGAAATTGTTCTGGCCGATCATCACCGGCAGGTCGGCGGCCCAGTAATCGGGCACCCGCTCCAACTCGATGAAGCGGCCGATATCCATGCGCCCGACCCGGTAGGGGCCGGAGCTGAGCAGCGCCTTGAGGGTCGGCGCCTCGAAATCGCGGCCCTCGAAGCTCGCCGCCGAGAAGATCGGCAGCTGTGCCACGATCAGGGGCAGGTCGCGGCTGCGGCCGGCCTCGAAGCGCACGAGTAGGGTGGTGTCGTCCTCCGCCTTCGCTTCCGCCATGTCGCGGATCACCTGGGAGATGGTCGGGTGGCCTTTCTCCTTCAGAATCGCGAGGGAGAAGGCGACGTCCTTCGCCGTCAGCTTGGTGCCGTCGTGGAAGCAGGCCTGCGGCCGCAGGAGAAAGCGGTAGGCGAGCCCGTCCGCGCTCACCTCTACGGCTCGGGCGACGAGGCCGTAGACCGCGTCCGGCTCGTCCAGCGCCCGCATCATCAGGCTGTCGAAGGTCAGGTTGATGCCCGCTGCCCCGTTGCCGCGGAAGACATAGGGGTTAAGCGTATCGAAGGTGTCGAAGGCCTGATTGCCGAAGGTCTGCGTGAGCTGGGCCGCGAAGTTCCCGCCCCGGGGCGCCTCCGGGTTCACGTAGTCGAAGGCCTTGAAGTCGGGCGCGTAGTTCAGCTCGCCGAAGCTCGACAGGCCATGCACGGTCCGGGCAGCCTCAGCCCTCGTCCCCCTCGGCAGGAGGGGGAGCGTGGAGAGGGAAGCTGCGCCGGCCAGCAGGGTCCGGCGCGTCGTCCGGCCGCTCAACGCGGTGCCCCGGTCTTGGCTGCGAGCTTGTCGTCGTACCACCACGTCGTGGGAAATCCCGAACTGCCGTATCTCGGCAAGATCTCGGGACGGGCGAAGCGGTTCCATCGGATCGTCCGAGTCACGCCGGAGGCCCATTGCGGCACCACGAAGTGGTGGGCGAGCAGCACCCGGTCCAGGGCGTGGGTCGCGGCGAGCTGGGTCTCGCGGTCCTTGGCGAAGATCACCTGCTCGATCAGGGCGTCGATGGCCGCATCCTTGATGCCAAGGATGTTGCGCGAGCCCGGCTGGTCTGCGGCCTTCGAGCCCCAGTATTCCCGCTGCTCGTTGCCGGGCGAGAGCGATTCCGGCCAGTTCGTTGTGGTGATGTCGAAGTCGAAGCTGCGCATCCGATTCTGGTACTGCGCCTGGTCGATCACTCGGATCGAGGAGCCGATGCCGATGAGCTTGAGCTGGGCTTGGTAGGGCAGGATCACCCGCTCGAACACGTTCTGAAATTCCAGGAACTCGACCGTGAGCGGCTTGCCGCTGGCGGCATGCACCATCTGGCTGCTCTTCAGTTCGTAGCCGGCCTCGCGCAGGAGCTTCACCGCCTCGCGCAGATTGGCGCGCACCTGCTCGGGGCTCGCGTTCACGGGGTTGGTGTAGGGCTCGGTAAAGACGCTCGCCGGCACCTTGTCCTTGAGGCCTTGCAGGATCTCCAGCTCCTTGCCCTGAGGCAGGCCGGAGGAGGCGAGATCCGAGCCGAAATAGTAGGAGTCGATCCGCTTGTAGAGCCCGTAGAAGAGCTGCCGGTTCATTTCCTCGAAGTTCAGGGCGAGATTGAAAGCGCGCCTCACCCGCTCGTCCTTGAACATGTCTCGGCGCAGGTTGAAGGCGAAGGCCTGCATGATGCCAGTGCCGCGGCTCGGGAACTCCTCCTTGACGAGCCGTCCCTCCTTCACCGCGGGGAAGTCGTCATAGGCGGTCGCCCAGTTGCGGGCGATGTTCTCCGAACGGAAATCGTAGAGGTCGCCCTTCAACGCCTCCAGGAGCACGCTGCCGTCGCGGAAATACTCGAAGCGCAGGGTGCCGAAATTATTGCGCCCCCGATTCACCGGCAGGTCCTTGCCCCAGTAATCGGTGACGCGCTCGTAGGTGGCCGAGCGGCCGGGATCGATCCTGACGAGCTTATAAGGGCCCGAGCCGAGGGGGATTTCCAGGGTCGTCTCGGCCGGGTTGCGGGCCTTGCCGTCCTTGGTGGTGCCGGTCCACCAGTGCTTGGGCATCACCTGCATCTCGCCAACGATCTGCGGCAGTTCCCGGTTGCCCTTCTCCGAGAAGCGGAAGGTGATCTCGCGGGCGCCGTTCGGCTCGGCGGCGGTGACGTTGTGGTAGTAGGAGGCGTGGAAGGGGCTGTTGGCCTTCAGGGTGTCGAAGGACCAGGCCACGTCCTCGGCGGTCACCGGCTTGCCGTCGTGCCAGCGGGCGCCCTCGCGCAGACGATACGTGACCGAACCGCCGTCATCGGCCACCCGCACGCTCTCGGCTAGGAGGCCGTAGGACGAGAACGGCTCGTCGCCAGCATTCTCCATCAGTGTGTCGTAGATCTGGAGGATGCCGCCCTCTAGGTCGCCCTTCAGGCCGTTGACGATGTAGTTGAGGTTGTCGAACCCACCCTGCGCCCCGAGGCGCACGAGACCGCCCACTGGCGCGTCCGGGTTGGCGTAGTCGAAATGGGTGAAGTCGGAGCCGTATTTCGGGGCGCCGAGCAGGGTCAGGGCGTGTCGCCAGCTGCCCGGTGCTTCCTGCGCCGAGAGGCCGCCAAGCGCTGCGCCCGCTCCCCCCTTCTCCGCGGCGCGGGCGGGGGCCGTCAGGGCTGCGGCGGCGAGCGCTCCGGCAAGGAAGCTACGGCGGCCGATGGCGGGCTGTCCTGTCACGGTGGCGCTGTCTCCCGATCTCTCGATGCTGGGGCGCCGTTCTAGGACGGCGCGGGCGCACCCGCCAAGCCGTCACCTCCGCGCAGGGGCGTCCGCGTCCTCCGGAAACGAAAAAAGGCCGGGCGCTCGGCCCGGCCTGTCGATTCTGTGCTTGGCAGCCCCTCACTGCTGCGTGGGCTTGTCCTTGGTGACTTCGCCAGCCTTGGCCTTCTGCTCGGCGTTGGGATTGGCTTTGGCGGGAGCCTCGGTGGCCAGCGGCTCCGGCGGGGCGCCGGGCTTGGCTTCAGCAGGCTTGACTTCCGCGGGCTTGGCCTCGTCCTTCTTCTCTGCGGCCTTCTCGGCGGCGGGGAGGGGCTTCGGGCTGTCGGAGAGCGTGCGCAGATAGGCGATGACGTTGGCGCGCTCGGTGGGCGAGGAGATGCCGGCAAAGGCCATCTTGGTGCCCTTCACATAGGCCTTCGGGTTTTCGATGAAGTGGTCGAGATCCTCGTAGCTCCAGTTGCCGCCTTTCTCCTTGAGGCCGGCGGAATAGTCGAAGCCCTCGTGGTGGGCCTTCTGGCGCTCCACCACGTCCCACAGGTCGGGGCCGACTTTGTTGGGGCCCCCCTTCTCGAAGCTGTGGCAGGCTTGGCAGGCCTTGGTGCCGCCCTTGCCCTTCTCGGCATCGGCGCTGGCGAGGCGCACCGCGATCGGCTCCGCCTTCGGCGCCGCGGCCTCGCCGCCGCCCTTGGCAGGCTCCGGCTCGGGCAGGGCGTAGCCAGCGCTTCCGGCGGGTTTGGGATGATAGATCAGCTCCGCGACGAATCCCGATCCAATAGCAAAGAGCAGGGTCCCGAGGACGGCGCCCGCGACCTTGTTCAGCTCAAAAGAATCCATCCTCGACAAGCTCCGGCAGCGGGATCACGGTCTGGAGGAAGTGCGCCCGGCGAAAGAGGCCGGACCCTGGAAGGGTTCGAGGGTGATTAGCCGCTCCGGCCCGATCTTGACAATGGGCTGGTATGCCAAGCGTGGCTACATGTAGCAGGAAAATGCAGGTCATGGGCGCGGCGACTCCGCGCGGGACCCCTTTCGTCCCGTCTCGTGCAAGAGCGCAGCCGTGGCTCCGCCATGACAAGGCAGAACCGCCCTGGTAAGCAGCCGGCCATCCGCTGTCCTTGCCGCGCCCGTTCTGCGCCCCTGCTGCCGAGCCGATGTCCGACCCCCTCGTCCTCATCCCCGCGCGCCTGGCCGCCACCCGGCTGCCGAACAAGCCGCTCGCCGAGATCGCCGGCGAGCCGATGATCGTGCATGTCTGGCGCCGGGCCACGGAGGCCGGGATCGGCCCCGTGGTCGTCGCCACGGACACGGCGGAGATTGCGCGGGCGGTGGAGGCGGCCGGCGGCCTCGCCGTGATGACGAAGGCCGACCATCCCTCGGGCTCGGATCGTCTCGCCGAGGCTCTCGCCACCGTGGATCCCAATGGCGAGCACGACGTCGTCGTCAACGTGCAGGGCGACCTACCGACCATCGATCCTGCGATCATCGGCGCGTCCATCCTGCCCCTGGCCGATCCCGCCGTCGACATTGCGACGCTCTGCGCGGAGATCACCCGGGCCGAGGAGGCGGAAGACCCGAACGTGGTCAAGCTCATCGGTCACGGCGTGGCGCCGGCCCGTCTGCGCGCCCTCTATTTCAGCCGGTCACGTGCCCCCTGGGGGGATGGGCCGCTCTTCCACCATATCGGCCTCTACGCCTATCGCCGGAAGGCACTGACCCGCTTCGTCGCCTTGCCGGAGGGCGAACTGGAACGGCGTGAGAAATTGGAGCAGCTGCGCGCGCTGGAGGCCGGCATGCGCATCGACGCCATGATCGTCGACGACTTGCCGCTCGGCGTCGACACCCCCGCAGACCTGGAGCGCGCCCGTGCCGTCCTCACCGGCCGCCGCCTGAACTGATGCCCACGATGACCGCTTCGAACCGAACCATCGCCTATCAGGGCGAGCCCGGCGCCAACTCGCACATCATCTGCGCCAAGGCCTATCCCGACTGGACGCCGCTGCCCTGCGCCACCTTCGAGGATTGCTTCGCCGCCGTGAACGAGGGGCGGGCGGCGCTGGCCATGATCCCGATCGAGAACTCGATCGCCGGGCGGGTGGCCGACATCCATCACCTGATCCCGACGGCGACGCTGCACATCGTCGCCGAGCACTTCCTACCGATCCATTTCCAGCTGATGGTGTTGCCGGGCACGAAGCTCGCCGACATCAAGACCGTGCACAGCCACGTCCACGCGCTTGGCCAGTGCCGCCGCATCATCCGCCGCCTCGGCGTCAAGGCGGTCGTGGCGGGCGACACGGCGGGGGCCGCCCGCGAGGTGGCCGAGATCGGCGACCCGACCCGCGCCGCCCTCGCTCCGGCCATGGCTGCGGAGGTCTACGGCCTGGAGATCCTGGAGCGGGACGTCGAGGACGAGGCGCACAACACCACGCGCTTCGTGGTGTTCTCGCCGGAACCCGGACAGGCGGAAGCGGGCGGCGAACCCATGGTGACGAGCTTCGTCTTTCATGTGCGCAACCTGCCGGCGGCCCTCTACAAGGCGCTCGGCGGCTTCGCGACCAACGGCGTCAACATGACCAAGCTCGAGAGCTACATGGTCGAGGGCCAGTTCACCGCGACCCAGTTCTATGCCGAGGTCGACGGCCATCCGGACGAGCCGGCGCTCGCCCGGGCCCTGGAGGAGCTGCGCTACTTTTCCCGGGAATTGAAGATCATCGGCACCTATCCGGCCCACCCCTTCCGCGAGACGACGCGGCAGGCGGCGGAATAGGGCGGCCTGCCGCCCCCGAGCGACGCGGCGGCAGGCCCCGGGATCGGAAGGACGATCCCCGCGCCCTCGACGGGACGGCGCTGCCTCCGGTAAGACCCCGGTTCCCCGCCGGTCGCGGCAGGGAGGCGGGAGGATGCCGAGGACGCCCTTCGCTGCACCTCGGAAGACGAAAAGAAGAGGTTCGGCCGAGGCGATCGCGCGATCGAACCCCGCTTCCTCAGGCCGCGTCGGCCGGCTTGCCGTCGTTCTTGGTCTCGGGCTTCGGACCGCCCTTCGACACGCCGACCAGGGCCGGGCGCAGGGTGCGCTCGCCGATGACGTAGCCGGTCTGGACGACCTGCACGACGGTGCCGTTCGGAACCGTGGCGTCTGGCACCTCGAACATCGCCTGGTGGCGGTTCGGGTCGAAGCGCTGACCCTTCGGCTCGACGACCTTCACACCATGCCGCTCCAGCGTCTTGGAGAGGTCGCGCTCGGTCAGGTCGATGCCTTCGATCAGGCCCTTCAGCGCGCCCTCTGCGCCATTGCGGTCCTCTGCCGGCACGCTCTCGAGGGCGCGGCGGATGTTGTCGGCGACGTTGAGAACGTCGCGGGCGAAGTTGGTCACGGCATAGGTGCGGGCGTCGGCCACCTCGCGCTCGGTGCGTCGGCGGAGATTCTCCATCTCCGCGAGCGTCCGGAGCAGCCGGTCCTTCATCTCGTCGCGCTCGGAGAGCGCGGCCGCGAGCGCGTCCGCATCGGGTTTCGCGGTGGCCTCGGGAGCGGCCTGCGCCGCCTCGGGCGCCACCTCTTCCGCTCCCTCGCGCCGGTCGTCGTGCTGCATGGGATCTGCCATCATCGCCGTTCGTCTTGAGTCGGATTGCTTGTTGCGCCGGATTCCTGGCGGAGCGCCCGCGAGAGGCGTCCGGACGGCGCTGATATCAGGCGCGGCCGGAACGAAATCAAGTTTCGCTGCCGGGGCTTCCCCGTCTCACGCCTCCCGCGGCGGCGGCGACTCGACGAGCGCGTCGAGCCCCTCCGCCCGGAGGGCCGCGACGTCGACCGCGAACACCTCCATCACCGCGGCGCGGATCGCGGCGATCCGGTCCGGCTGCACCACCCGCGTGCCGGTGAGGTCGGTCACGTAGAACACGTCCACCGCCCGCTCGCCGAAGGTGGCGATATGGGCCGAGGTGATGTTGAGCTGCAGGCGGTTGATGGCGGTGGTGAGCTCGTAGAGCAGCCCGGGCCGGTCGAGGCCGGTGATCTCGACGACGGTCTCGCGGCTCGACAGGGCGTTGTCGATGGTGATGTCCGGCGGCACCAGGAAGGTCTTCTGGCGCTCCTTGCCCTGGTGCTTGTCGGCAACGAGCTCCGCGATCTTGATTTCGCCCTTCAGTGCCCGCTCGATCGCCACGGCGATCCGCTGGGCGCGGCGCATCTCGTCCTCGTCCCGCTCGAAGGCGCGAGAGATGAAGATCGAATCGAGGGCGAAGCCATCGCTCGTGGTGAAGATCTGCGCGTCGACGATGTTGCCCCCCGTGGTCGAGCAGGCCCCGGTGATGATCGCGAGCAGGCGCGGGTGATCCGGCGAGTAGACCGTCAATTCGGTGACGCCGCGGATGGGATCGGTCTCGTAGGCGGTGGCGCTGGTGCGCCCTTCCGCGACGACCTGGCGGATGAAGGTGGCGTTCTTGAAGTGGCGCGTGCCGTCCACCTTCAGCCAATAGGCTTGGTTGTGGCGGGCGGCATAGGCGTCGAACTCCTCCGAGGACCAGTCGGGCAACCGCTCGCGCAGGGCCATCTGGATGAGGCGCACCCGGTCGGTGCGGGCGATCTCCGAATGGCCGCCGGAGAGCAGCACCTCGGTCTCGTCGTAGAGGGTGCGCAGCAGCGTACCCTTCCACGCCGTCCAGACACCCGGGCCGACCGCCTTGATGTCGGCGACGGTGAGGATGGCGAGCAGCTTCAGCCGCTCCAGGCTCTGCACCACCGCGGCGAATTTTTCGATCGTCTTCGGATCCGAGAGATCGCGGCTCTGGGCGGTCATCGACATCAGCAGGTGATGTTCGACTAGCCAAGCTACCGTGTTCGTCTCGGCCTGGGTCAGGCCGAAGCGCGGCCCGAGCTTGCGGGCGATGGCGGCCCCGGCGATCGAGTGGTCCTCGGGCCGGCCCTTGGCGATGTCGTGCAACAGCACCGCCACGTAGAGCGCGCGCCGGTTGTGGATCGTGTCGATCAACCGGGAGGCGAGGGGCTGATCCTCCGCTGCGCGGCCGGAATCGATCGCTGAGAGCACGCCGATCGAGCGTAGCAGGTGCTCGTCCACCGTGTAGTGGTGGTACATGTTGAACTGCATCATCGCGACGATGCGCCGGAAGTCCGGGATGAACCGGCCGAGCAGGCCGGCCTCGTTCATCTGGCGCAGGGTCGTTTCCGGTGCATTCTTCGACGTCAGGATGTCGAGGAACAGCTTGTTGGCTTCCGTATCCGACCGCACGGCCTGGGTGATGAGCCGCAGGGAGCGGTTGGCGAGGCGGGCGGCGTCCGGATGGACCGGGAGGTTGTGCCGGTCGGCGAGCCAGAACAGACGGATCAGGTTGATGGGGTCGCGCTCGAAGGTGTCGTCGGTGCGCACGTTCACCCGGCCGTTGTCGATCCAGAAATCCTCCGCCTCGATGGCGGTGGCCCTGAACCGGTCACGGAACTTGCCGATCCAGCGGTCGAGCACCGGCGTGCGCTTGGCGTGGCGCGCTTCGAGCTCCGCGCAGACGATGGCCGTGAGGTCGCCCACGTCCTTGGCAATCAGGAAATAGGCCTTCATGAAGCGCTCGACGCCGGAGAGGCCGCCCCGGGCGCCGAAGCCGAGCCGCTCGGCGATCTTGGGCTGGAGCCCGAAGGACAGCCGCTCCTCCGCGCGCCGGGTGACGAAGTGCAGGTGGCAGCGCACCCGCCACAGGAACTCCTCGCAGCGCTCGAACAGCCGGTATTCCTCGGGGGTGAACAGCCCGGCATGGACCAGCTCGACCTGATCACGCACGCGATATGTGTACTTCGCGATCCAGAACAGCGTGTTGAGGTCGCGCAGGCCGCCCTTGCCGTCCTTGACGTTGGGCTCGACGAGGTAGCGGGAGGCGCCGGCCTTGGCCACGCGCCCGTCGCGCTCGCGTAGCTTGGCATCGACGAACTCGGCGGCCGAACCGATGACGAGCTCGGAATCGAAACGGGTCACCATTTCCTCAAACAGCGTGCGCGAGCCGAACAGGAACCGGGCCTCCAGGAGCGCCGTGCGGATCGTCATGTCCGCCCGACCTTCCCGCAGGCATTCCTCGACGGAGCGGGTGGCGTGGCCGACCTTCAGCTTGAGGTCCCACAGCACGTAGAGCATCGCCTCGACGACGCTCTCCGACCAGGCCGTCTGCTTGTAGGGAAGCAGGAACAGGAGATCGATGTCCGAGCCCGGCGCCATGGTGCCCCGACCGTAGCCGCCGGTGGCGACGACGGCGAGCTGCTCGCCCGTGGAGGGGTTGTCGTTGGGGTAGAGGCGCCAGACCACCGCGTCGTAGATCGCCCGAACCACCGCATCGGTGAGCGCGCTCAGGCGCTGCGCGCAGGCGACGCCGTCGCGTTCCTTCAGGAGGAGCCTTTCCGCATCCCGGTGGCCCGCCTCGATGACCTTGCGCAGCTCCGGCACCAGAACCGCGCGCAGGCGGGTCGGCTCGCGGGCGTCGCGATCGAGGGATTCCAGGACTTTTTCGAGACTGGCGGCGGCGTCGAACATGCCGACCCCGTTAGCATGTAAACCTGCGGCAAACAGCGTGTCCGTGCGGGGAATGCGTTGAACCCGCTTCAGGATATCGTTGCTCCTCCCATACCGGCGACCTGGAGAAGATCGTTCTCTCAGGGGGAATTTTCGTTTGACGAAACGAACAAACCGGTCCTAGCGATGGCGCGCCGGGCAAATCCTCCGCCCGACGGAGTGACGTTCGATGCCGTTTGTCCGCCGCGCCTTCCTCTCGTTCCTCGCCGGTCTCGCTGGGCTCGCCGCCGTCCCCGCCCGGGCGGCCGAGGTGAGCGAGATTCGCCTCGACTGGGCGACCTACAATCCGGTCAGCCTCGTGCTGAAGGAGAAGGGGTTTCTCGAGGAGGCCCTGAAGCCCAAGGGCATCAAGGTACGCTGGACGCAGTCGCTCGGCTCCAACAAGGCGCTCGAGTTCCTCAATGGCGGGGCCATCGATATCGGCTCCTCCGCCGGCGCGGCCGCCCTGCTCGCGCGCATCAACGGCAATCCGGTGAAGGTGGTCTACGCCTATTCCCGGCCCGAATGGACGGCCCTGGTGACCCGGAAGGATGCCGGCATCGCCAAGGTGGCCGACCTCAAGGGCAAGCGCATCGCCGTCACCCGGGGCACCGACCCGCACATCTTCCTGATCCGCGCCCTGCAGGGGGCGGGGCTCACCGAGAAGGACGCCAAGCTCGTCCTGCTCCAGCACGCGGACGGGCGCACGGCCCTCGACCGCGGCGACGTCGATGCCTGGGCCGGCCTCGACCCGATGATGGCCGCGGCCGAGATCGAGAACGGCGACGTGCTGTTCCACCGCAACGCCGCCGCAAACACCTGGGGCGTGCTCGACGTGCGCGAGTCCTTCCTCAAGGAGCAGCCCGAGCTCGTGAAGACCGTGATCTCGGCCTATGAGCAGGCGCGGGCCTATGCTCTCGCGCATCCCGAGGCGCTGAGGAGCGCGCTCGTTGCCGCCACCAAGCTGCCCGAGCCGGTGATCGCCCGCCAGCTGGAGCGCACCGAGCTGAGCCATCCGACCGTTGGCCCGGTGCAGGCCGAGAGCATCAAGGCCGCGGGGCTCGCCCTGCAGCAGGCCGGTGTCATTCCGGCGGGGACCGATGTCGGGGCCGCGGTGGACGGGCTGATCGACCCGCAGTTCAATCCCCCGGCCGCGCGCTGAGGCGCGTTCCCGGGGCCCGGCGATACGGTCCTCCTTCGACCCTCCGACCTGCCCTTAGCCCCTGCGTTCCCCGTCCCATGCAGCCTTCTCTCCGGATTCTCGCCGCATGAGCGGTTCCGCGGTGTCCTCCGGCCCCCTGGCCCCGGCCGCCCGGCTGCGGGGGCCGTTGGCGCTTGGCGGGGGGCGGCTCCTCCTCGGCCTCCTCCTTCCGCTGCTGCTGGCGGCGGGCTGGGAAGTCGCGGTCGATGCCGGGCTCGCCCAGGGCCGGCTGATGCCGCCGCCGAGCCGGATCGGAGCGACCCTGTGGGGATTGGCCGTTTCGGGGGATTTGCAGATACATGTCGAGGCGACGCTCCTGCGCGTCGCCTTCGGCTTCGCCTTCGGGGCCGGGGCGGGGATCCTCGTCGGCACGCTGACGGCGACGCTGGCGCCGCTGCGCTGGCTCCTCGACCCGACGCTCCAGGCGCTCCGGGCCGTGCCCTCCCTCGCCTGGGTCCCCCTCTTCATCCTGTGGTTCGGCATCCTGGAGACGCCGAAGGTCGCGCTGATCGCGGTGGGGGTGTTCTTCCCGGTCTATGTCGGCGTGGCCGGCGCCATCGCCTCCGTTGACCGCAAGCTCGTGGAGGTCGGCCGGATCTTCCGCCTGTCGAAGCTGGCGCTCGCCCGGCGGATCCTGCTCCCCGCCGTGTTGCCGGCGACGCTGGTGGCGCTGCGCACCGGGCTCGGCCTCGGCTTCCTGTTCGTGGTCGCGGCGGAGCTGATGGGCGCCTCCGAGGGCCTGGGCTACCTGCTCGTGGACGGGCAACAATTCAGCAAGCCGGAGCAGATCCTGGCGGCGATCATCGCCTTCGCCGTAGTCGGCAAGCTCGCCGACGCTCTGCTCGTCGCGCTGACGAGCCCGCTCGTGCGCTGGCAGGACACCACGCGGGAGACGCTTTGAGACCTGAGGCCGCGGCTCATCCCTTTCGCCGCAGCACCACCGTCACCTTGCCCTCCGGCAAAGGGCAGCGCGCCGGCTCGACGCGCAGGGTGACGGAGCTGGGGCAGGCTGCGCGGCAGGTCAGGGCGGCGTCGATCTGGTTGCGGCCACAGGCATCGGCGAAGCAGAGCTGGCCGAGATCCTCGCAGGTCGCGAGGAAGCGCCCGGTGGCGGGGGGCGCGCCGTGCAGGTCGGCGCCGAGCGCCGGTCCGGCGAGGAGGGCGCCGAGAAGCGCGAGGGAGCGGAGGATCGGGATCACGGCAGCGGTCCCCGTGAGAAGCCGGAGCCAACTGTAGCACCCGACCCTCCGAAGCCGCTATGCCGTTCGTGTGACAGGGGCGTTTCCCCGCAAGCCCGGGATCCGATGCTTTCCATCCAGAACCTCTCGAAGACCTATGCCGACGGCACGTGGGCGCTCGACGACGTCGTGCTCGACGTGTCCCAGGCGGAGATCGTCGCGCTGATCGGCGGCTCGGGCTGCGGCAAGACCACGCTGCTGCGTCTGATCGCCGGTCTCGACAGGGGCACGGCCGGCCGCGTTACCCTCGACGGGGAGGCGATCGAGAAGCCGCATCCCGGCGTCGGGCTCGTCTTCCAGGAGCCGCGGCTGCTTCCCTGGCTGTCGGTGGCCGAGAATGTCGGTTTCGGCCTCGCCGATCTGCCGAAGGCGGAACGGCAGGAGCGGGTCGCGCATGCCCTGGAGAGGGTCGGCCTCGCGGAACATGCCGGACGCTGGCCGCGGGAATTGTCCGGCGGGCAGCAGCAGCGGGTTTCGATCGCCCGCGCCTTCGTGGCCAATCCCCGGGTGCTGCTCCTCGACGAGCCCTTCTCGGCCCTTGATGCCTTCACCCGCAAGGATCTGCACGGACACCTGCTTGCCCTCTGGGACGAGGTGCGCCCGACCGTCCTGATCGTCACGCACGACGTGAACGAGGCGGTAGCGCTTGCCGACCGGGCGGTGGTGATGCGGCCCAAGCCCGGTCGCCTCGACGAGACGGTGATCCTCGACCTGCCCCGCCCGCGCGATCCGGCTTCCCGGCGGAGCGAGGATGCGACGCGGGCCGTGCTCGCGGCCCTCGATCGATCCCTTAAGCCGCCTTCCGGCCCGCGCCCGCGGACACCCGCCCTGGCTGGGGGCGGCTCGTTCTAGAGCAGGTTGTGGCTGCCGGCGTGAGCGCCTAAGCCGGTTCCGTCGAAGAATTAGAGGAAACACCCATGGACGCCGAAGCCCTGCGCGCCCTGCAGGCCCCTATCAAGAGCCGTTACCGGGACGACCCCGAAGCCGCGGTCATCACCCTCAAGGCCAAGGGCTCGCTCGACGATACCAGCATCGCCTGCAAGGTCGAGACGGGCCGTGCGCTCGCCGTAGCGGGGCTCCATCCGGCCACCGGCGGCTCCGGCGCCGAGCTGTGCTCGGGCGACATGCTGCTCGAGGCCCTGGTCGCCTGCGCCGGCGTGACCGTGAAGGCGGTCGCCACCGCCCTTGAGATTCCCCTGCGGGCCGGCACGGTCAGCGCCGAGGGCGATCTCGATTTCCGCGGCACCCTCGGCGTGGACAAGACCGCTCCGGTCGGCTTCCGGGCGATCCGCCTCAGCTTCGCCCTCGACACCGACGCTCCACAGGAAAAGCTCGATCAGCTCCTCAATCTCACCGAGCGCTACTGCGTCGTCTTCCAGACCCTGAACCACAAGCCCGAGCTCGCGGTGACCGCCGCCCGGGCGTGAGCGGCACAACGCCCGGGAAACACTGGCACTTCAGGCTGAGCAGCTCAGGCTGTATTCAGAAGACCTCGCGGCCCGATAGCATCGCGCGGGGTTCTTCCAACTCCTCCAGGCGCACCGGTACATCCGGCGCGCCTTTTTTCATCGGACCACGACGCTGTCGACCACCTGCCGGAACAGCGGCAGGGCCTCCGCCCGCTGCTCGGCGCGGGCGATGCCGACGGCGCGAACATAGCCATCCGGATTGAAGCGGATCGTCTGCGAGACGACGACGGGCGAGTTCGAGGGCACGTCGGTCGCCCGCGCCACGATCTCGTGCCAGTCGACGCCGTTGGAGCGGTAGCTCTGCGAACGCTCGATGAAGAAGTCCTTCATGGTCTGGTTCGAGTAGAGCGCCGCCCGGGCGAAGCCGTCGCGCTGCTCCTGGGCCGGAGGCTGCTGCACGGCCTGGGCGAGGACGAGGATCGGCTGATCGAGGTTCATCAACTGGTCCTTCGGCCCCTTGGTCAGCAAGACCGAGTTGCCGGCGAGCACGCGCACCGGGTGGAAGCCGGCGAGATCGGTGATGCGGAAGGGCAGCACCTCGACCTGCTGCTCCAGGCTCAGCGGCGGGCGGATCTTCACGCCGGTCAGCATGGCGCGTATCGCCTCCTCGGTCTCGGCCCCGGGCGCGAGCTGCACCACGAAGACGCCTGTGACGTCGGCGGCGCCGACCAGCAGGATCCATTTGCGGATCGCCGGCGTGCCCTGGGCCTCGTTGGCGGGCTGGTCCCCGGTGAAGAGTAGGGCGTCGGCGTCGCCGCTGACCTTCAGCCGCTCGCGCTTCTCCACATTGAAGCCCTGGCCCCGCAGATTCTCGTCGGTGAAGGTCTGGACCATCTCGGCGAAGGCGGAGGGGGCCAGCTCGACGATCTGCACCGTCGCGCCGCCTTCGGGACGCTCGAAGCCCAGGAAGCGCTTGGAGGCGATCATGTCCGCGGGCGGCTCCAGGCCGAAGCGGGAGGAGGAGGGGTAGATCACCTCCTCGGCCCGCAGCCCGGCGGGGGCGAGGGGCGCGGACAGGACAGCCAGGAGGGCGAGCAGGAGGGCTTTGGGACGCAGGGACATCGAACCGTTTCTCCGCCGGGCCGGCAGGGGCATGCCACCGCCGCGCCTACGATGGGTCGACCGCCGTCCGAGCCGAGTCAAGCGGTTGGGGACGCGTCCGAACGCGTCACGCGGCGCAGCGTGAGGTTGCAGCGGCCGCCCGGAGGCAGCAGATCGCCGAAGCGTGATTCCGGCCGCGGCGCGAACAGGTCCGGATCCTCGGGCAGGACCCGGTCGATCCCGTGGAAGATCAGGCGGGAGGCGCCGCCGATCACCAGGGCGTCACCGGCCTCGAGCCGCACGGAGCGGGTCGGCCCCTCGCGGCGCGTGCCGCCGAAGCGGAACAGGGCAGGGGCGCCCAGGGAGAGCGAGAGCACGGGGGCATCGAGCTCGGCCTCGTCGCGATCCTGGTGCAGGCCCATCCGCGCCTGCGGATCGTAGAGATTGACCAGGCAGGCCTCCGGGCCGGCCGGCCATCCGGCGAGGGCCTCCCACACGGCCAAAGCCGTCGGCGGGATCGCGGGCCAGGGCCGGCCGGTCTCGGGATGCCGGGGCTGGTAGCGGTAGCCGTCGCGGTCCGAGACCCACCCGAGGGGGCCGGCATTGGTCATGCGCACGGAGAAGGGCTTGCCCGTGCGCGGCATGGTGGGGCGGTAGGGCGGTGCCTGCGCGAAGACGGCACACAACTCCTCGGCGAGCCGGTCCTGCCCGGCCGCGTCGAGGAAGCGGGGATGGTGGATCAGGCCCGGCGCCAGGGCGACGGGCGCGTGCTGCTCAGAGATCTTGGTCGATGTCCTTGTCGAGGATCAGCTTGGATTCCACCGTCGTGTCGGCCTTGAGATGATAGACGAGCGGGATGCCCGTGGCGATCTCGAGGCTCGCGATCGTCTTTGTGGTCATGCCGTCGAGCACCATCACCAGCGCCCGCAGGGAGTTGCCGTGGGCGGCCACCAGAACCCGCTCGCCGGCCATCACCCGCGGCAGGATGGTCTGGATGTAATAGGGCAGCACGCGGGCGGCGGTGTCCTTCAGGCTCTCGCCGCCGGGGGGCGGCACGTCGTAGGAGCGGCGCCATTCATGCACCTGGGCGTCGCCCCAGCGCTCGCGGGCATCGTCCTTGTTGAGGCCGGAAAGGTCGCCGTAGTCGCGCTCGTTCAGCGCCTCGGAGCGGATCGTCTCCAGGCCGGCCTGGCCCATCTCCTCCAGGATCAGCGCACAGGTGCGCTGGGCGCGGCGCAGGTTCGAGGTGAAGGCGACGTCGAACTGGCTGCCCTGCGCCTTGAGCCAGCGGCCGGCATTGCGGGCCTCCTCCACGCCGAGCTCGGTCAATTCGGGGTCGCGCCAGCCGGTGAAGAGCTTCTTGAGGTTCCACTCGCTCTGGCCGTGGCGAGCGAGGACGAGCATGCGCTCCATGGGCAATCGGTCTCCGGGACGGGCGGGCGCGGCGGCGCCATCGCCTTGAGCATGGGGCCGCTGTAGCAGAGGCGGTCCTTTCGCAGAAGCGAAGGGCTGACGACACGTGGAAATCGTCAGCCGAACTTTCGTCCAATCCTCAGGCGAGCCCGAGCACGTCGTCCATGCCGTAGAGGCCCGGCGGCTTGTCGAAGGCCCAGCGCGCGGCCCGCACGGCGCCGCGGGCGAAGATCGCCCGGTCCTCGGCGTGGTGCGAGAGGGTGATGCGCTCGGAGGGGCCGGCGAAGATCACGCTGTGGTCACCGACCACGCTGCCGCCGCGCAGGGTGGCAAAGCCGATGTCGCCGGGGCGCCGCGCCCCGGTATGGCCGTCGCGGGTCGAGACTCGGCGCTCGGCGAGGGCGACGCCCCGCCCCTCCGCCGCCGCCTCGCCGAGCAGCAGGGCGGTGCCCGAGGGGGCGTCCACCTTCATGCGGTGGTGCATCTCCAGCACCTCGATGTCGAATTCCTCGCCGAGGGTGGCGGCGACCTTTCGGGCGATGCCCGCGAGCAGGTTCACGCCGAGGGACATGTTGCCCGAGCGCACGATGCGGGCGTGGTAGGAGGCCGCCTCGATCTTGCGCAGGTCCTCCGCGGAGAGGCCCGTGGTGCCGATCACGTGGACGATGCGGGCCTGGGCGGCCAGCGCCGCATAGGCCACGGTCGCGGCGGGGGCGGTGAAGTCGAGGAGGCCCTCGGCCGCGGCCAGCAGCGGCAGCGGGTCGTCGCTGACTTTCACACCGGTCTCGCCGATGCCCGCGAGCAGGCCGGCATCCTGGCCGAGGACGGCGGAGCCCTCGCGGTCGAGGACGCCCGCCAGGATGCAGCCCTCGGTCTCGGCCACCGCGCGGATCAGCATCCGCCCCATGCGCCCCTCGGCGCCTGCCACCACGAGCTTCATGATCCTGTGCGCTCCCGACGATCGATGGAGGCATGCGCGGTAGCCGCTCGCCGCCGCGGTGCCAAGGGTTCGAGACATCTCGAGGGAGACGGGGCCTCAGCCGCCGAAACGCTCGGTGCGGATGGTGCCGGGCTTCAGACCGGCATCGAGCAGCAGATTGCTCACATGGCTGACGAAGGCGTTGCCGCCGCAGACGAAGACATGGCGCGGCAGGCCGAGGCATTCGATCGCCGTGTCGATCATCACCCGGTCGATCCGGCGCCCGGCGGTCGGGCCTTCCCGCGTCAGGAGCAGGGTCAGGTCGAATCCGGTCTCGTCGCGGGAGCGCGCCAGCAGTTCCGAGCGTCCGATGGCCTCGGCGGCGTTGCGCGCCGAGTAGAGGAGCAGCATCGGCGCCTCGGACCCGCTCTGCGCCCGCGCCCGGACCATGGACAGCAGGGGGACCACCCCCGAGCCGCCGCCGATGAGCAGCACCGGCCCGCCATCCTCCGGCGACCAGACGAAGGAGCCGCCGATGGGCCCGCGCAGCTCGATCGCGTCGCCGACCTCGGCGACGGTGTCGAAGAAGGAGGAGACCTCGCCGTTGTCGAGCGCCTCGATCATCAGCTCGATCCCGGCGGGATCGCCCGGCGCGGAGGCGATGGAGTAGCTCCGCTGGGCCTGGTAGCCATTCTCGGCCGTGAGCCGGACCTCGACATACTGCCCGGCCCGGTGCCGGGCGCCGAGGCCGTCGAAGCGGAAGCTCTTCACCCGTGTCGTCGCCTGCCCGATGGCGGCGATCGTGGCGGTCGTCCAGGGGAGGGGAGGGCGGTCGGACACGAGCCTCAATCCCCGGTGAAGCGCTGCTCGCGCCAGGGATCACCGTACATGTGATAGCCGCGCAGCTCCCAGAAGCCGGCCTCGTCCTTCTGGGTGAAGCGAAGGCCCTTCACCCACTTCGCGCTCTTCCAGAAATAGAGATGCGGCACGAAGAGCCGGGCCGGGCCCCCGTGGTCGGGTTCGATCGGCGCGCCGTCATAGGTGGTGGCGACCATCGCCTTGCCGCCGAGAAGGTCGGCGACCGGAACGTTGGTGGTGTAGTCGTCGTGCCCCTCGGCCAGGACGTAGGGCGTCGGCGCCGCGATGCCGGCGGCGGCGAGGATGTCGTCGAGGCTCACGCCCTCCCAGGCCGTGTCGAATTTCGACCACTTGGTCACGCAGTGGATGTCGCCCTTCCAGCGCGTGCGGGGGAGGGCGTTGAACTCCTCCCAGTTCCAGCTCGCGATCGGGCGGGCGCCCTCGCGCAGGGTGAAGCGCCAGGTGTCGAGGGACACCCGCGGCGTCGGCCCGAGCTGCAGCACGGGGAAGTCGTCGGTGAGATACTGGCCGGGCGGCAGGCGCTCGCGGATCTCGGCGGCGGGGGGACGCCCCGTGAAGCCTCTCGTCGCCATGGCTCGCTCCTCCCGTGATCCGGGGCCTCGTGCCGCCCCGTGGGAAAACCGGCTGTCGCATGCCCGTCCCGCCTTCGCAACGCCGAGGCTGCCCGGCATGTGCCACACTTCACGTGCAAGGCGCGAAGGGAGCGTTCCACCAGGCCTCGGAACCGCCGGAGCAAACCTTTGCGAGCCGCCCCCGCGCCACCTTGACCGATTCGAGGAAGCCGCCTACCGCTGCCGCGATTGCGGTAGAATTCGTTAATTTCGGGAAAGACTTGGTTGTGTTCAGATTGTCGAGGCGCCTCCGCCGGCGGAGCCGCGAGGCCAACGCGATCCAGCCGTTCTTCGACGCCCGCTTCTACTGTGCCGAGTATCCCGATGTCGGCCGGGACACGATCGATCCCCTGATCCACTACCTCGATCACGGCTGGCGCGAGGGTCGCAATCCCTCGGCCGTGTTCTCGACGCTCTACTATCGGGACCGCTACCTGCGGGGCCTGGCCGAAGCCGTGAACCCGCTCCTGCATTACGCCCGGCTCTCGCCCGAGGAGCGCCTGCGCTCGCCGACGCTGCCGGGGCCGGAATTCATCGAGATCCAGGCGGGCCTGATCGCCCCCTATTTCGATGCGCCGGGCTATGCCGTCGCCGCCGCGCTCGACGACGACGAGGATCCCATCGCCCATTACCTGACCCGGGGCTGGAAGCAGGGCCTGGACCCCTCCGAAGGCTTCTCGGGCGAGACCTACCTCCACCTGCACGGCCATGTGCGCCGGCTCGGGGTGAGCCCGTTCTACCATTACGTCTCGACCTACCCGCTCCTGCATGACGGGGCGGAGCTGCCGGGGGCGAACGCGGATCTCGGCACGGACCGCCTGCCGCGGGATCTGGCGACGGCCTCCGACGTGCAGGTCTACGAGACCGTCCGGGGTGAGTTCGACGCCGAGTTCTATCTCAGCCGCCAGGGCGACGTGCGCGCTTCCGGCATCGACCCGGTGCGCCACTTCCTCGAATTCGGCGTCCGGGAGAACCGCGACCCGAACAAGCATTTCTCGATGCATTACTACCGGGGGCGGTACGGCGACGAGATCGCGGCCGGGGTCAATCCGTTCTTCCATTATCTCGCGGTGGGGCGGGCCCGGGGCTACAGCCCCAATCCGCACGGACGGGGCAACTGGCCGCCCCAGGTCGCGCCGGAGCCTACGGCCTGGCAGGCGGTGACGCCCGCCGCCGATCTGGAGGTGGCCGAGGTCGTCCTGATCATGCCCGTCTACAAGGGCTACGACGACACTCTCCGGGCGATCCATTCCGTGCTGGCCAGCCGGCCGCGCACGCGCTTCGCCCTGCTCGTCATCAACGATGCCGGCCCCGACGCGCGCCTGACCGCCGCGCTGGATGACCTCGCCGCGCAGGGCCTGTTCGCCTACCGCACCAACGAGGCCAATCTCGGCTTCGTGGCCACCTGCAACCGCGGCCTGGACATCGCCGCCGGCAAGGACGTGGTCCTGCTCAATGCCGACATCGTGGTGTTCGGCGACTGGCTCGACCGGCTGCTCTGGCATGCGCAGCAGGACGCGTGGGTCGCGACCGTGACGCCGTTTTCCAACAACGCCACCATCTGCAGCTACCCGGTCTTCAACGCCGACAACCAGAACCGCCTGGAGATCGAGCCGCACGAGATCGACGCCTATGCCGCGCTCTGCAACGCCCGCTCGCACTCGCCGGTCCCGACCGGCGTCGGCTTCTGCTTCTACATGCGCCGCGCGGTCATCGACGCGGTCGGCTCCCTGGACGCGGAGACCTTCGGCAAGGGCTATGGCGAGGAGAACGACTTCTGCCTGCGGGCGTCGAAGGCCGGCTTTCAGAACCTGCTCGCCCACGACGTCTACGTCTTCCATTCGGGAAGCGTCTCCTTCGGTTCGCTGATCGCGACCAAGGGCGAAGAGATCTTCAACACGGTGCTGCGCAAGCACCCCGATTACCGCCTGCGGGTCGAGAATCACATCAAGGTCGACCCGGCGCAATTCGCCCGGCACCGGCTCGATGTCTTCCGCTTCGCCCGCCGGGCGGGGGAGGGCATCGCCCTGTTCGTCACCCACGACTGGAGCGGGGGGATCGAGACCCATACCGAGGCGATGGCGCGAAGACTGCGGGCCGAGGGGATGGAGGTGGTCTATCTGCGCACGGCCGGGCCGGACACGGTCAAGCTCGGTCTGCCGGAGGATACGGGCATCGATTTCGCCGCCGGCTCCCTCGACCCGATCTCTCTCACCAAGGAAGCCGGCCTGCTCGCCGAGTTCCTGGATTGGCTGAAGCCGTCCCTGGTGCATGTGCATTCGCTGGCAGAGCTGAGCTGGAGTTCGGCCCGGGACCTGATGGCGCTGATCCGGCGCCTGCCGGCCTATGATTGCACGCTGCACGACTATTCCGCCGCCTGCCATCGCAACCATCTGGTCCGGCCCGAGGGCGTGTATTGCCGCATGCCGGAGCCGGAGGTCTGCCGCGACTGCATCCGGCTCGATGCCAAGGCGGACGGTGTGCCGGACCCCGCGGAACGGCGCGCGGTGTTCGCGGAGTTCCTGGCCGGCGCGCGGCGGGTCTACGCGCCCTCCGACGACATCGCCGGGCGCCTCGGGCCGGCCCTTGGGCTCCCCAATCTCGTGATCCGTCCGCACGAGGAGGACTGGCCGGCGACCGAATTGCCGCGGTACGTCCGCGGCGACCGGCCCCTGCGCATCGCCCTGCTCGGCGCGTTCGGCACCCACAAGGGGGCGGACGTGCTCTATAATCTGGCCCTCGACGCGCAGTTCCGCGCGCTGCCGGTCAGCTTCACCATCGTCGGCTATTCCAACGTCAAGAAGACCCTGCACGGCGTCGGCGTGCGCGAGACCGGACGCTATGCCAGCGACGCGGAGGCCTTCGCGGCCCTGAAGAAGCTCGATCCCGACCTCGTCTTCCTGCCGTCGATCTGGCCGGAGACCTATTGCTACACCCTGTCCATGGCGCTTGCCGCCGGCGTTCCGCCTGTGGTGTTCGATCTCGGCGCCCAGGCCGAGCGCCTGAGGGCGCTCGGGGAGGGGCACATCCTCGATTCACGGCTGATCGAGGATCCGCAGGGCCTCAACGACGCCCTGCTGGCGCTGCCCGTCGATGCGCTCTGGGCGCGGCGCAAGCCTTACCGCTCCGCGCATTACCCGCGGATCCTGGAGGATTACTACGGCCTGCCGGCGCTGGTGCGGGAGACCGTCCCGGCCTGAGCGATCAGCCCTGAGGCGCGTAGGGCGGCCGCGGGATCGCCCGGTGCGCCGCGCGCAGGGCCGCCGACCAGCGCTCGCGCAGATCGTGGAAGTAGCTCTCCCCGGCCTCGATCCGGTAGTTCACCTCGAGGTCGAGGGCATCGCGGCGGGCCACGGCGATGTCGATCGGCAGGCCGACGCCGAGATTCGAGCGCATGGTCGAATCCATCGAGACGAGGCCGACCTTGAGGGCGTCGTAGACGTCGGTCTCGAAGGTCACCGCCCGGTCGAGGATCGGCTTCCCGTATTTGTGCTCGCCGATCTGCAGGAACGGCGCGTCCTTGCCGCACTCGATGAAGTTGCCGGCCGAGTAGATCATGAACAGGCGCATGCCTTCGCCCGCGATCTGGCCGCCGAACAGGAAGGACACCTCGAAGCGGATCCGGGCCTGCTCGAAGCCCTCGCGCTCGATGGCGTGCACGCGCTTGATCGCCTTGCCGACAAGCTGCGCCGCCTTGAACATGGTCGGCGCTTCGACGAGCTTCTGGGGCGGGCCGCCCTCCTCGTTCTCCACGCCCTCGCCGAGCATGCTGATGACGGATTGCGTCACCGAGAGGTTGCCGGCCGAGGCGAGCATCATCACGCGCTCGCCGGGCACGTTGAACATGTGCAGCTTGCGATAGGTGGAGATGTCGTCGATGCCCGCATTGGTGCGGGTGTCTGCGATCATCACGAGCCCGTCCTCGACGAGCAGTCCGACGCAGTAGGTCATGAGAGTGCCCGCCCGGGTGTTTCGAGAGGTGAACGCGGCTCGGATCGCACGGCGCTCAAGGCCTCGCAAGATCCTCTTTTCGGCGGGCGGCCCTGCACGGGCCGCCGCCCGGATCCCGTGGGCCGGGCGGCTTTCAGTCCCTCACCACTTGTAGCTCAGGCTGCCGATCACCCGTCGCGCCTCGCCGTAGAAGCAGGAATTCTCGGATTGGCAGGAGGAGACGAAGCGCTTGTCGCCGATGTTGGCGGCGGTGACCGCCGCGCGCCAGCCATTGTCCCAGGCGTAATGGACCGTCGCGTCGAAGAGCACGTATTCCGGCACCTTCAAGGTGTTGTAGGAATCCGCGTAGGAATGCCCGACATAGCGCACGCCGCCACCGAAACCGAAGCCGCGCAGCTCCCCCACCGGGATCGTGTAATCCGCGAACAGGGAGGCGAAGGTCTGGGGCACATTGGTCGGTGTCTTGCCGATCAGCCCCTGAAGGCGCGGATCCTCGAGCCTGATGTAATCCAGGTCGTAGTGGGTATAGGCGGCGACGACGTTCAGGCCTTCCGCCAGGGTGGCGACGAATTGCGCCTCGACGCCGCGGGAGCGCACGCTTCCGAGCTGCGTGGTGCCGAAGCCCACGCCCGACGGAACGGGGATCGGCGGATTGTCGCGGACGAGGTCGAAGGCCGCCACCGTCAGGAAGTAGGGCGCGCCCACCGGCTGCAGCTTGAGGCCGACTTCGACCTGCTCGCCCCGATCGGGTTTGAGCGCTGCACCGGTGATCGCGTCCGGTCCGATCTGGGGCTGGAACGAGGTTGAGTACGCGACGTAGGGCGCGATCCCGGGATCGAAATTGTAGAGGAGCGCGATGCGGCCCGTCAGCGCCTGGTCGTCACGCCGGGTGCTGTTCGCGCCGTTGAAGAGCTTGTCGGTGACGTCGCTCGCGGCGAAGTCCTGGCGCAGGCCGCCGATCAGGGTCAGCCGGTCCGTCAGCTTGATCTGGTCCTGCGCGTAGAGGCCGATCTGCGAGAAGCTGTTGACGTTGACCTGATAAGGCCCCGGGCGCCCGAGGGCAGGGCCGAAATTCGGGGCCAGGAGGTTCAGAGACGGAGCGGCATAGAACGGATTGGCCGCGAAGTTGGTGCCCTGATTGTCGTAGAGCGTATAGTTTTTGTAATCGACGCCGAAAATCACGTCGTGCAGAAATAGGCCATCGGAGAAGCGTGCCTCGGCCTGATTGTCGACCTGGAACAGGTTCACCCGGTCGCTGTAATTGAACTGATAGCGTGCCAGCTGAGTCTGGGTGGCCGGATCCGCATAGCCGAGCTGGCCGATATACGAGTTCTGGGTGCCGTCGCTGAACGAGTAGCGAAAATTCTGCCGGACCGTCCAAGTCTCGTCGATGATGTGCGCGAACTCGTATCCGGCGAAAGCTTGCTCGCGCTGGAAGTTGTTGATGTTGGGGTCGCCGACATTCAGGGAACGATCGATGCGCAGGCCGCTCGCATTGGGCCGCACCGTGCCGTAATAGGGCAGGAAGTTCGCAGTCACGGCCGACCAGTCGCGCTGGTAGCTCGTCAACACCGTGAAGGAGGTGCCCGCATCCGGCCGGTAGGTGAAGGACGGGGCGATGTAGACGCGGTCCGAATCCGCCCCGTCGATCTGCGTCCCACCCTGCCGTCCGATGCCGGTCAGGCGGTAGAACCAGTGGCCGGAACCATCGACCGGACCGCCGATGTCGAAGGCAAGGTACTTCTGGCCGAACGAGCCGCCCCCCGCCTCGACATAGCCGAAGGGCTGCTCGGTCGGGCGCTTGGTGATCTGGTTGACGAGACCGCCCGGGTTCCCGGCGCCGAACAGCACGGCGGAGGGACCGCGCAGGACCTCGATGCGTTCGAGGCCGAAGATCTCCTGCTTGAACGTGCCGAAGCCGTAATTGAGAAGCTGCAGGCTGTCTTTGTAGATGCCGTAATCGCTGGCGACGAACCCGCGCAGGGTGAAGTAGTCGACGCGCTCGTCCGCGCCGAAGGTCCCGGAATAGATGCCGGCCGTGTATTGCGTCGCCTGGGTCAGCGTGGTCGCGCCCTGTTCGGCGATCTGCGTCTGGCCAATCACGGTGATGGATTGCGGGGTTTCGATCAGCGGCGTGTTCGTCTTGGTCGCCGTCGCCGAGCGGGTCGCGACATAGCCCCGGATTGGGCCGACCGGGCTCTCCTGGCCGGGCGGCGTGCCGATGGCGCCGGCCGGCCCGTTGAGGCCGCCATTCGCAGCGGTGTTGGGCGCGGCCGCGGAATCGGGCACCACTGCACGGGACGTGCCCGCGCCGGCCGCATCCACCGGCCGACTCCCCTGCACGCTGATCTCTTCGAGGCGGGTCGTCGTCTGGGCGAGGACCTGCGCGGGGGCCGCGACGCCGAGGGCGATCAGCGAGAGGCCGCCGGCCAGGGCCGCATGACGGTGGCGGCCGGGGAGCGACGCCACGGCGAAATCCGTGCCCGGCCCGGTGCCGGCCGTGGACGGGGTGCGGCGAGCGTCGATGGGAGACCGCGACTCAGACTCGCGTCCGCGGCTGACAAGGAAGACGGGAAACACGATCTCATCCGGGTGCGAGAAGTTGCACACAGGGATGCGGACGGATCGCTGGCGCGTCAATGAGAAGTGCGCAAGCGAATTATGTATTGCACGCGGTGTTGCGCAGGCAAAACACAGTAGAATTATTCTATTTTTATACTCGCGGACGACGTCCCATTTATACCTCCGCGCGCGACCGCGAGGGATCGGTTCGGACATCTAGCGGCCGGTATCGCAAATTCAGGGGTGCTGGTACGCCCCATGAGACCGAAGGTCTCCGATTGCGGCCCCAGTCCTTGATCGCGACGTCGCGGGGCGGCCTCAGCCCTGCGACTGGCTTTGGCTCTGCTGGCTCTGCGCCTGCACCTGCTCGACGCGCAGGGCCACTTCGAGGGTCTCGATGCCGCCGCCCATGCGGCTGCCGCGGATCGGCGCCGCGCCGAGATAGTCGAGGCCGCTCGCCACACGGATATGGGCCTCTGTCGCCGAGATGCCGTTGGCGGCATCGAATCCGACCCAGCCCAGATCCGGCACCAGCGCCTCGGCCCAGGCGTGTCCGGCCTTCTGGTCGTCGGTCCCGTCGTTGCGGTGGAAATAGCCGGAGACGTAGCGGGTCGGGATCTCGAGGTGGCGGGCGGCCGAGAGGAAGATGTGGGTGAGGTCCTGGCACACGCCCTTGCCCACCTCGAAGGATTGCGCCGCCGTCGTGCTCGCGCTGGTCGGGCCGGGCTCGAAGGTGACCCGGTCGTGGATCGCCTCGAGCAGGGCGTGGCACAGGGCGAGGGGCGTGGCCTCGGCCCGGGCCGCGACCTCGTCCGCGAAGGCGACGAGTTCGGCGCTGGGTTCCGTCAGGTTCGTGTCGCGCAGGTAGAACAGGTCGGGCAGGCGCTCGACCGCGCCGCGCACGATGCCGTGGGTCTCGAAGGTCTCGACCTCGCCGGTCACGCGGATGGTCAGCTCCTCCGCCGCCTCGTCCGCGGAGAACCAGTGGACGATGTTGCCGAACCCGTCCTCGCGGGCGGTGAGGCGCCCGTTCACCGAAGGTTCGATGCGCCATTCGCGCACATGCTGGCCGTCATGATCCCGTGGCGTCAGCCGCAGCACTTGGATCAGTCCCCGTGCCGCCTGTTCGTAGGTGTAGATCGTGTCGTGAACGACGCGGATTCGCATGCCTTGCCTTCCCGGCGTGAACTCTTCTCGCGCGACCTTGCTCAGACCAGATACTGCTCGCTGATCGCCGCGCCGATCTTGTTGTTGTCGGCGATGAAGCCTTCGATGAACTCGTGGAGCCCCGAGGCGAAGATGCGCTCGATATCGGCCCCATGAAGCCGGGCCCGCAGATTGCTCGCGAGCCGCTGGCTCTCGCCGCGCCGGCCATAGGCATCCGCGATCAGGTCGAGATGCTCCACCAGCATGCGGTAGCAGCTCGCCAGGGAGCGGGGCATCTCCCGGTTGAGGATCAGGAGGTCGGCGACCAGCAACGGCTTGATGCTCTCGCGATAGACCCAGTGATAGGCGTTGAAGGCCGAGACCTCGCGCAGGATCGTGGTCCACTGGAAGTAGTCGAGGCTGCCACCGACGCGCTCCGAGGCCGGCAGCAGGATCTGGTACTTCACGTCGAGGATGCGGGCGGTGTTGTCCGCGCGCTCGATCGCCGTGCCGAGGCGGGTGAACCAGTAGGCGTCGTTGCGCAGCATCGTCCGGTAGGCCGAGCCGTCGAAGGCCAGAGAGGTGCGCTTCACCCAGTCGAGGAAGAGCGAGAACTCCTCCCGGTTGAGCTCCCGGCCCTCGTAGTTGCGCAGCTCCAGATAGGCGCCGTTGATCGCCTCCCACATCTCCGTGGTCAGCGCCGTCCGGATCGATCGGGCGTTCTCGCGGGCGGTGGCGATGCAGGAGCGGATCGAGGACGGATTGTGTGGCGAGAAGGCGAGGAAGTTGCAGACCGTGTGCTCGTCGACCGTGTCGTAGAGCGTCTTGAACACCTCCGGGTCACCCGCGGAGGAGAGGGCGGAGGCCCATTCGTTGCTCTCGCCGCCGCCGTAGTTCGAGGGCAGGGCCGCGAGCCGGTGGGCGGCATCAAGGATGCGCGCCACGAACTCGGCGCGCTCCACGTAGCGCGAGAGCCAATAGAGATTGTCGGCGGTGCGGGACAGCATGGCTTCACGTCATAGGCACGCCCGGCCGGAGCCGGAAAGGAAGGAGAAGCGGGGACGCTGCATCTTGTTTGCGCAGCTGCTCCATCCGCCGGCAATAAGGAAAGGCGCACGGGGCGAGTGTGCCCGTCGGTGCGCCGGATTGCTCATGCGTCGAGCACCCAGGTGTCCTTGGTGCCGCCGCCCTGGCTCGAATTGACGACCAGGGAGCCCTCCTTCAGCGCCACGCGGGTCAGGCCGCCGGGCACGATGCGGATCTCGTCGGCGCCGGCGAGCACGAAGGGGCGCAGATCGACGTGCCGGGGCGCGACGCCGGAGGCGACGAAGGTCGGGCAGGTCGAGAGCGACAGGGTCGGCTGGGCGATGAAGTTGTCCGGCGCGTGGCGCAGCTTCTTGGCGAAATCCTCGATCTCGCGCTTGGTCGCATGCGGGCCGACGAGCATGCCGTAGCCGCCGGATCCATTGACCTCCTTCACGACGAGGTCCTTCAGATTGTCCATGACGTAGGAGAAGGCCTCCTTCTCCCGGCAGCGCCAGGTCGGCACGTTGTGCAGGATCGGCTCTTCGCCGGTGAAGAACTTCACGATCTCCGGCATGTAGCTGTAGACCGCCTTGTCGTCGGCGATGCCGGTGCCGACCGCGTTCGACAGGGTGACGTTGCCGCGCTCGTAGGCGTTCATCAGGCCCGGCACGCCAAGCACCGAATCCGGCCGGAACACCAGGGGATCGAGGAAGTCGTCGTCGAGGCGGCGATAGATCACGTCGACCCGGCGCGGCCCCTCGGTGGTGCGCATGTAGACGACGTCGTCCTTGGTGAAGAGGTCGCCCGCCTCCACCAGCTCGACGCCGAGCTTGTCCGCCAGGAACGAGTGCTCGTAGAAGGCCGAGTTGTAGCGGCCGGGGGTGAGCAGCACGACCGTCGGGTCCCGCGTTGCGGACTGGGGCGCGAGGCTGCGCAGGGTGGCGAGCAGGGCATCGGGATAGTTCTCGACCGGTGCGACCCGGTGCCGGGAGAACAGCTCCGGGAAGAGCCGCAGCATCACCTCCCGATTCTCCAGCATGTAGGACACGCCGGACGGGGTGCGGGCATTGTCCTCCAGAACGAAGAACTCGTCTTCGCCGGTGCGCACGATGTCGATGCCGGCGATGTGCACGTAGAGATCGTGCGGCACGTCGAAGGCCCGCATCTCCATGCGGTAATGCGGGTTGCGGTAGACGAGGTCGGCCGGGATCACGCCGGCCTTGATGCATTCCTCGGCGCCGTAGATGTCGTTGATGAAGGCGTTGAGCGCCGTCACCCGCTGTTTCAGGCCCCGCTCCAGGAAACCCCATTCCGGCTTGGTGAGCACCCGCGGGATGATGTCGAACGGGATCAGCCGCTCGGTCGATTCGTTGGCGCCGTAGACGGCGAAGGTGATTCCGATGCGCCGGAACAGCATCTCGGCCTGGCTGCGGCGCGTATTGAAATGCTCCGGCGGGGTCTGATCGAGCCAAGTTTTCAGGCTGTCATAGGCCGCGCGCACGGCGGGCGAATCCGCCGCCGCATCCCCCGGACCGCGCATCTCGTCGAAGGCCTTGAGCGCCATCCACCTCTCCCGTTTCTTCGACTCAAACTAGGCAAGAGGCAGGCCAGGGGAACCCGCGTGCGGGGCCATCCCCAGGTCAGATCAGTTTCAAACCCTTCAAGCTGGCATGTCCCTCCCGTCCGAGGACGACGTGGTCGTGCACCACGATGCCGAGGGGATCGAGAACGGATACGATCTCCCGGGTCATGCGCACGTCCGCGCCGGAGGGCGTCGGGTCGCCCGAGGGGTGGTTGTGGGCGAGGATGATCGCCGTGGCCGAGAGTTCGAGCGCGCGGCGGGCCACCTCGCGAGGGTAGACCGGCGTGTGGTCGACGGTGCCGCGGCCTTGCACCTCGTCGGCGATCAGGTGGTTGCGCTTGTCGAGGAACAGCACCCGGAACTCCTCCCGGGGCGAGAAGGCCATGGTGGCGCGCAGGTATTCGAGGAGCGCGCTCCAGGAGGAGAGCAGCGGCCGGGCGGCGACGGCGCCGCGGGCGAGGCGGTGGCCGGCGGCCTGGATCAGCTTGAGATCGGCGATTACCCCGGTTGAGACGCCCTCGACCTCGGCGAGCCGGCCGGGCTCCGCGCTCACCACTTCGGCGAAGGAGCCGAACCGCTTGATCAGTGCCTTGGCGAGCGGCTTCACGTCCCGCCGGGGGATCGCCCGGAACAGGGCGAGCTCAAGCAGTTCGTAATCGGCGAGCGCATCGGCCCCGGCTTCCGCGAAGCGGGCACGCAGCCGCTCCCGGTGGCCGTGGTAATGGGGAACCTCCGCCTGCGCCGGGGCGGGCGTCACGTCGGCGATCGAATCGAGCAGGCCGGGCGCCGCGGACGGGTCCGGCAGCCTGCGCGACATCCGCGGCTCAGCCTTGCGGCTTGGGCTGGTCGAGGCCCTTGGGCGAGAGGGTGAAGATCTCGTAGCCGTCTTCCGTCACCGCGATCGTGTGCTCGAACTGGGCCGAGAGCGAGCGGTCGCGGGTCACGGCGGTCCAGCCGTCGCCGAGAACCTTCACCGCCGGCCGGCCGAGATTGATCATCGGCTCGACGGTGAAGAACTGGCCCGGCTTGAGCGGCACGTCGTAGCTCGGCTCGACGTAGTGCAGGATGGTCGGGGCATCGTGATAGACCCGGCCGAGCCCGTGGCCGCAGAAGTCGCGCACCACCGAGCAGCGCTCGGATTCGGCGTAAGTCTGGATCGCGCGACCGATGTCGTTGGTGGAGCCGCCGGGCTTCACGGCCTGGATGCCGCGCATCAGCGCCTCGTAGGTGATCTCGCACAGGCGCTGCGCCTTGCGTGGTACCTCGCCGATATAGGCCATGCGGCTCGAATCGCCGTGCCACCCGTCGAGGATCAGGCAGATATCGAGATTGACGATATCGCCCTCGCGCAGGGGCTTGTCGTTGGGGATGCCATGGCAGACGACGTGGTTGATCGAGGTGCAGATCGACTTCCGGTAGCCGCGGTAATGCAGCGAGGCCGGATAGGCGCCGTGATCCATGCCGAACTCGAAGGCGAGACGGTCGAGATGCTCGGTGGTCACGCCGGGCTGCGCCGCCTCCATGAGCAGGTCGAGGGCCGCGGCGGTCAGGCGACCGGCGCGGCGCATGCCCTCGAATCCCTCCGGCCCGTGGATCGGCGGCTCGGGCGCGCGCCGGGATCCCTCGGCAACGGCGGTTTGGTCTCGGCTCATGACGGTATTTTTAACGCGCTCGGTCGGATTCCCGATGTGTTTACGCTTCGCGGCCGCGAGCGCCAACCCTGTCGGGCCCCTCGGGCTCTAGGCTTCGCCGCCGCGACGGGCTAGACCCTCAAGCCTTCGGCATTCGAGGATCGGTCCGCGGCGCTGTCGCGGGCACCGGCACAGGACGGCGCGATGGCAGACAAGGCGGTTCCGCACTTCCACAACCAGCCCGGCGTGGCGGTGGTGCATGTCGGCTCCAAGGAGTTCATGTGCATCGGCGCGCTGCCGCCCTTCGACCATCCGCATGTCTTCCTCGACATGGGGCGGGACGACGAGATCATCTGCCAGTACTGCTCGACGCTGTTCCGCTACGACCCGAAGCTGCGGCCCGGCACCGCGGAGCCGGCGGCTTGCCTCTGGAGCGACGAGCCCGGAGCCAAGGACGCCGCCTGATCCGGCCTTGAGTACGCTCTCGATCGCCATCGTCGGGGCCGGCATCGGCGGCTTGACGGCTGCGCTCGCGCTGAATGCGGCCGGTCACGACGTCACTCTCATCGAACGCCGCACCGGCTTCTCGGAGGTCGGTGCGGGACTCCAGATCTCGCCCAATGCGAGCCGCGTCCTGATCGGGCTCGGCCTCGGTGCGGCCCTGCGCCGGGCGGCCAACGAGCCGCCGGGCGTCGAGATTCGTTCCCTGGCAAGCGGGCGGCGGATCGGTGGCGTCGCCCTCGGGGCGCCCCTGCGCGAGCGCTACGGCTCGCCCTACTACGTCATCCACCGGGCCGACCTGCAGACGCTGCTGCTCGATGCCGTCCGCGCGCGGACGGGCATCCGCCTGATGGTGGGACGCGAGGTGACGGGACTGCAGGAAGCGGCACGCTCCGCGACGCTGGCGCTCGAGAGTGTCGATGGCGGGCGTCGGGACAGCCTGGAGGCCGATCTCGTCGTCGCGGCCGACGGGGTGCGCTCGCGCCTGCGGCACGGGCTCGACCCGCGCCCGCTCGTGACCCACCGGCAGGCCGCCTGGCGGGCGACGGTGCTGCGGGAGGCCGTGCCCGAAGCCCTAGCCGGCGAGCAGACCGGGCTGTGGCTCGGCCCGCGCCGGCACGTGGTGCATTACCCGATCATGGGCGGCCAGCGGCTCAACGTCGTTGCCATTGTGCCGGAGCGGGAGGGCGACGAGGATTGGGGCCGCCTCGGCGAGCCGGCGGTCCTGCGCGCCCATTTCGAGGATGCGGCTTCACCCCTGGCCGACCTGCTCGGTCTGCCCGATACCTGGGTGGTCTGGTCCCTCGTCGACCGCCCGGCCGGACGACCGCTGGCGCGGGGGCGCCTGGCGCTCCTGGGGGATGCGGCCCATCCGGTGCTGCCCTTCCTGGCACAGGGCGCCGCTCTCGCGATCGAGGACGCGGCCATCCTCGCCCGCTGCCTCGCGAGCGACCCAGACGTGCCCGCCGCCCTCGCGGCCTATTCCCGCGCCCGCTACGCGCGGGTGCGGCGCGTACAGAAGGCGGCCCGGGCCAATGGCCGAGCGTACCATGCCGGCGCCTTCAAGGGAGCCGTCCGCAACCTGGTGATGCGCCGCCTCGGCCCCACCGGCATGAGCGGGCGCTACGCTTGGCTCTACGGCTGGAATCCCGAAGGCGCCTGACCGACGCGACGGCTTGATCTGGCGCCGGGCGACCGCTACGCCGTCGCCCGGCGCGGACGTGGCGGAACCGGTAGACGCACGAGACTTAAAATCTTGCGGCCGCAAGGCTGTGCGGGTTCGAGTCCCGCCGTCCGCACCAATTTCCGTGGCCCTGCTCCGATCGACGGCGTGATGGATCGCCTCGCCGAACCGCCGTGGCGGGCTCGGCCGAATTCCCCTTTTCCTGTTCTCGGTTGCCGTTTCGCTGCGCTGGCGAAAAGGTCGTTGCAGCTATCCCCTGCAGGCGACGGGCGAAGAAGCCCGCTCGATCCGATCAGCCGGTTGCGGTGCGAGGCGGTGAGGCCGCTCGGTCGAGGGGAGAGGCCGCCTGTCTGACACGCCGCCAGAAGATCGAGCGTCCGCGCGACAGGCGCTGGCCGCTCAGTATCAGGAGCGAGAGCAGGCCGCCCGCCAGGACATCGGGAAGGTAGTGGCCGCCCGAGCCGATCGTCGCGACGATGACGGCGATGTTGAGAAGCGCGGCGAGGGGACCGATCATCGGCACCGGCGCCAGGGCCCAGGCGGAGATGATGGCCAGGCAGACATGGAAGGAGGGGAAGGTGACGAGCCCGCGGATGTCCTCAAGGGCGATCACCCGCATCGTGCCCTCGCGCAGGCGGTTCAGGGGCTCTAGGTGCCAGACCGCGCCGACCGTCTCGAACTGGTCGGCGGGCACGATACCCGGCTTGAAATGGGCATAGGAGCCGATGGCCGGAAAGATCGCCGCCACCAGGACCGAACACAGCATCAGCGCTCCGTAGAGGCGCACGAACGTCCAGAGGCGCCCCAGTCGGGAGCATGCGCTCAGGACGATCACCACCACGGCAATCTGGGGACCGCTGGAATGGTAGGCCAGCGCGAGCCACCACGAGAGCGAGGGATGCGCCGCGAGGAACGCGATGTAGGCGACCCAGTCGAACCCGAGGGCCGCTTCGACCCGGGCCAGTGTCTCGTCCGCGAAGGGGAGAGGGAGGGTCGCGGTCAGGTAGTGGAGGACCGCGAGCGGCAGGGTGAAGGCGACGAGACTGGCGGATGCCAGGGCCATGGCACGCAGCTTGGGCTCGGACTTGATCGGTCCCAGAAGGGCGGCGGCGACCAGCAGCACGGCCACGAAGGCGAAGCCGATCGCGAAGCCCCGCGCCTGGAGCCGGATGCCCGACAGCGAGAGCCAGATCGCATCCAAGACGATGAGGAGGACGGTCAGGATCCAGAGGCCGGGGTGAGGTGCGGCGAGGCTGGCGGGGATCAGGCGTAGCCGGGAGGGTTCTTCCGCGGACGCGCCATGGCTGTCCGCACGCCCGATGTTCGAGAAGGCCAAGCCTCCCTCTTCCGACAGCATCGCGTTGAGACCTCCTCATGGGGCGCTTCGCCTCGGCCATGTGGCCGCCGCCTCTCCTGTGAAGGCTTTGCCGCCCCGGTCGATCCGTCACGCTTCCCTGTGCCGCATCGATTGGCCGACCCGGGCGTTCCCGTCTGAGGTCGCCGTGCGCCTTGCGCCGGTGTTCGTCTGAGAGGGATGCGATGTTTCAGGCCGACAGAGACAAAGACAGAGACCGTGACGGGACAGAGCATCCCGCTTCGGACGAGGGGGGCGGCGCGCGGCGCAACATCGCGCCCGATGCCGTCAAGGATCCGAACGAGAAGACTGATGGGAAGCCGGGGCATCCGGGGCAGGGGGAGGAGGCCGATCCCGGCGCCGGTTGATCGCCCGGGAGGTTCAGGCGGCCGCCGAGGCCTCGACCCGGTTGCGGCCGGCTTCCTTGGCTCGATAGAGCGCCGTGTCCGCGCGCTTCAGCATGTCGGAGGGACCCTGATCGCGCGCCTCACGCTCGGCGACGCCGATGGAGACCGTGACGGCGATCGCCTTCGCGCCGCGTTCGATGGCGAAGGGCTCCCGCTCAATCCGCAGGCGGATCCGTTCGGCCACGGCGCGGGCTTCCGCGATCTCGGTGCCGGGCAGGATGATGACCACCTCCTCGCCGCCGTAGCGCGCGACGATGTCGACCTCGCGGGTGAGGGCGCGGACGCGGCCGGCAAAGGCGCGGAGCACCTCGTCGCCGGCATCGTGGCCGTAGGTATCGTTGATCGCCTTGAAGCGGTCGATGTCGAGGAGGAGGCAGGCGAGCCCGCGCTTGCGCGCCGCCGCGTCGCCGAAGACCGGGCCGAGACGGCCGTCGAGATAGCGGCGGTTGTGAAGCCCGGTCAGATCGTCGGTCACCGCGAGTTCCAGGGAGGCGGTGAGGGCGACGCGCAGGGTTTCGGAGAAGCGACGGCGGCGCACCTGGGTGCGGACTCGCGCGATCAGCTCGTTGCGGTCGATCGGTCGAAGTAAGAAGTCGTTCACGCCGAATTCGAGGCCGCGGATGACCCGTGCCCGCTCGTGCTCCTCCGCCAGCATGATCAGCGGCATGTTGCGCGTGTGGTCGAGGGAGCGGAGTTGGCCGCACAGGCGAAGGCCGTCGAACTCCGCGAGATCCAGGCTGACCAGGGCGAGCTCGAAATCGCCTTCCGTGGCGAGGGCGAGCGCCTTGCCCGGATCGGGCTCGATCACGACGTGGTGCTGGCGCGACAGCGCCTCGGACAGGCGGGAGGCCGCGCTCGGCCGGTCCTCGACGAGCAGGATGCGGGCGTTCTGGCCGTCCTCAGCGGCGGCGAGGGCGAGGGGGTCGGCCATGCCCATCGCGCGCGAGGCCAGTGCACGGCTACGCAGTTCGTCGGTCACCGCCTTCAGCCGCACCAGGCTGCGGACCCGGGTGAAGAGGGCGGTGTCGTCGATCGGTTTGGTGAGGAAGTCGTCGGCGCCTGCCTCGAGCCCGCGGAGGCGGTCGGAGGGCTGGTCGAGGGCGGTGACGATGACCACGGGCAGATGCGCGGTGGCCGGGTTCGCCTTGAGCCTGCGGCAGACCTCGAAGCCGTCCATGCCGGGCATCATGACGTCGAGCAGGACGATGTCGCACAGGCCCTTCTCGCAGATCGCGAGGGCATCCGCGCCGTTCATCGCGGCGAGCGTTTCGAAATATTCGAGGGCGAGCTTCGTCTCGAGCAGCTTCACGTTCGGAAAGAGGTCGTCGACGATCAGGACGCGGGCAGACATATCCGATCCCTCACACCCTGGCCGCCTCGGGCAGGGCTCAGCGCTTCACGCCGTCTTCCAGGAAGCTGCGCACGGTCGACAGGAACTTCGCCACGGAGATCGGCTTCGACAGATATGCCTCGCAGCCGCCCTCTCGGATGCGCTCTTCGTCACCTTTCATCGCGAAGGCGGTGATGGCGATGACGGGGATCCCCCGCAATTCGTCGTCGTCCTTGAGCCATTTGGTGACTTCGAGGCCGGAGACTTCCGGGAGTTGGATGTCCATGAGGATCAGGTCCGGACGATGCGTCCGGGCCAGCTCGATCGCCTCGATGCCGTTGGCGGTCTTGAGGGTCGCGTAGCCGTGAGCCTCCAACAGATCGTTGAAGAGCTTCATGTTCAGCTCGTTGTCCTCGACGATGAGAACCGTCTTTGTCATGACCCAAGGTTCCGGGGCATAAGTGACCTCGCTCTCCTCGCACGCTGACCAAATTCCTTTTAAGTGGTACTCCTTGATGAAACGCAAATTTGATCATGGAGATGACGCGGCCGAACGCCTCGGATTAGAGGTTTTGGGCTGGCTCGCGCAGGATCCCGAGCGCCTGCATCTCTTCATGGCCGAGAGCGGGCTGACGCCCGATGCCCTGCGAGTTGCCGCGGGGGAGCCGGGTTTCCTCGGTGCGGTCCTCGACCACGTGATGCGCGACGAGCCGATGCTGCTCGCCTGCGCCCGCGACCTCGGCCTCAAGCCGGAGCGTGTCGCTGCCGCCTGGGCCCGACTCCAGCCACCGCCCTTCGACGAGGGCGGGATCTGATCCCGTTTCTGCTATCTGGGGTGGGTGTTATGGGGGCCTCAGCGGGCGAGCTCCCGCAAGCCCAGCCGGATCAAGGTCTTCGTCTCCGGTGTCTCGCCGGCGGCTTTGAGGGCGGCGGCGATGGCTGACGAAGCCTGCGCCTCGGCGTAGCCGAGATTGACCAGAGCGGAGATCGCGTCCGCGACGGGCTGCGGCAGACCGCCACCGGTCTCCGGCCCGCGCAGGGCGGCGAGCGTCGGGTCGGCGGGGGCGAAGGCGGGCGCCTTATCCTTCAGCTCCGCCACGAGGCGGGCGGCGAGCCGCGGACCGACGCCGGGCGCTCGGGCAATGGCCGTGCGGTCGCCGGTCCCGATGGCCTGGGAGAGCGCGTCGGGCTCCAGCACCGAGAGGACGCCGAGCGCCACCTTGGAGCCGACCCCCTGCACGGTCTGGAGCAGACGGAACCATTCCCGCTCGGCATCCGCGCGGAAGCCGTAGAGGCGGATCATGTCCTCGCGGACATGGGTCTCGATCGAGAGGGTCGCCGTCTCCCCGGCATTCATCCGTTGCAGGGTGCGCGCCGAGCAGTGGACCAGATAGCCGACCCCCTGCACGTCGAGGATCACGAAATCCTCCCCGAAGGAATCCACCACGCCCTTGAGCTTGCCGATCATGCGGGATCCGTATTGGCGCCGGGCTTGGTTCGCCGGCCCGAGTGCCATATCCCCGAGACGACCCGAACCGACAAGGTGACCGTATGAAACGCGCGACCGTCCTGGCACTCCTTCTCGCGACGGGGACCGCCTGGCCGGGCGCGGCCACCGCCGCCCAGGAGCCCGCGGCCAAGAGCGCCCCTCCGGCCCCCGGCGTCTCGACGGACCCTACCCAGGTGCGGCCAGGGCGCTACCTGCTCGATCCCGACCATGCCAAGATCACCTGGTCGATCAGCCATCTCGGCTTCTCGACCTATTACGGCGCCTTCTCGGACGTGTCCGGCGAGGCGAGCCTCGATCCGAAGGATCCGGCCAAGAGCACCCTCTCCGTGCGGATCGGTACGGGGAGCGTCGGCACCCTGAACGCGCAGCTCGACGAGCACCTGAAGAAGCCGGAATTCCTCGATGTCGAAACTTTCCCGGAGGCGCGCTTCGTCGCCCGTGCGGTCGAGCCGACCGGGCCGACCACGGCCCGCGTCATCGGCGACCTGACCCTGAAGGGCGTCACGAAGCCGGTCTCCTTCGACGCCACTTTCAACCAGGCCGGCGCGCATCCGGTGGACAAGAAATACACCGTGGGCTTCGACGGCCGCGCGGTGATCAAGCGCTCGGATTTCGGCGTGAGCGCCTACCTGCCGGTGCTCGGCGACGAGATCGCCCTGCGGCTCGAGGGCGAGTTCAAGGCGGCGGAATAGCCCGCCTCAGGCCGCCTCCGCGCGGGCGCTGCGGTCCGGGATCACGATCCGGAAGCGGGCGCCCGAGCGGGTCTCGTCGAGGCCGAGCGTGCCGCCGTTGAGGCGCACCAGCTCCGCGGCGATGGCGAGGCCGAGACCCGTTCCGCCGGCCCGGACCGAGCCCTGGAACGGGGCGAAGAGATGCGCCTTGGCGCGCTCGGGCAGGCCGGGGCCGTTGTCCGTCACGAGGATCGTCACCCGGCCGAGCCCGCAGGGGCCCTCCCGGTGGGCGTCGATCCGCACGATCGGCTCGACGGCGGCGTCCGGGCAGGTCGCCAGGGCCTGCACCGCGTTGCGCACGAGATTGGTCAGGGCGCGCTGGAGCTGCTCCGGATCGGCATCGATCTCGAGATCGCTCGAAGCCTGCACGCGCACATGGGTGCGGGTGCCCGGGGCAAGGTCGGACAGGTCCGTGAGCTCCGTGAGGATCGGCTTGAGCTTCACCAGGCGGCGCTGGGCGTTCGCTTCCGTCGCCCGCCCATAGGCCAGGGTCGCCTCGCAGAAGCGGATCGCCCGGTCGAGGGTGGCGACGAGCCGGGGCGCCACGCGCTGCACGATCGGATCGGCCACGCCCTCCAGGCGGTCGCCCAGAAGCTGCGCGGTGGTGAGCAGGTTGCGCAGCTCGTGATTGATCTTGCTGACCGAGAGGCCGAGCTCGGCGAGCCGCCGCTTCTGGCGCAGCTCGTCCGAGAGCGCCGTCTCCATCCGCGCGAGCGCCGTCTCGGCATGGCCGATCTCGTCCGTGCGCCGCGTCGGCCGGATCACCTTCTCCGCGCTCTCGGGATCGTCGGCGAACTCGGTGATGTTGCGCACGAGGCGCCGCACCGGCCGCACGATGAAGAATTGCAGCGTCACGAAGACGAGGCCGGCGGCGGCCGCGGCGATGACGAGGGAGGAGAGAAGCAGCCGGATCGAGAAGTCGATCATCGCCTCCCGCAGGGGCGCCTCGTCGAGCAGGATCTCGACGAGGTCGAAGCCGTCGCGCCCTTTGCCCACCACCCGGATCGGCGCGTCGGACGGCGCGACGAAGGTGCGCCAAGCCCCGTGGATCGCCTCGATCCAGTCGTAGTGGCGCAGGTCGACCATATCAGCGACTTCGTCGGGGACGGTCTCCAGGGTGACGAGCTGGCGGGTTTCCTTGTCGCGCACGGCGATGGCGCGGGCGTTCACGCCGGTCAGCAGGCGTCGGGCGAGATCCTCGGTGACATGGCCGTCCGGCGCCGCGTCGAGCACCAAGGCGGCGACCTGGGCGGCGGCGATCCGGTCGGAGAGCCAGGAGCGGCGGTAATTGGCCACCGCCGGCATGTAGATCAGGATTTCGGCGATGGCGACAAAGGCGACGGTGAGCAGGAACAAGCGACCGGACAGCCCGAGCTGGCGCCCGAAGAACGCCGACAGGCGTTTCCCGGGCGTGGGCCGTTTGGTCGTGTCGCTTGCCGACGCAACCGTCTGGCTGCCTGCCATCTCCATGGTTCCGCTTTGCGTTTCCCCCGCTCGTTCCCCGGGACGGCCGTTCATGGGCGAATGCCGTCTTCTCTTGCTTCTTTTGCCGCCGCCAGGTTCCGACGCCGCGTCGGCTGGCAGCATCATTGCGCGCAATCGTTAATCCGGTCGCGTCCGTCGCTCAAGCTGCCGCCTGATTCCGACCGAAAAGAGAGCTAGAAGCGCGAGGCCGACCAGCGAAGCGATCGTGGTCGGCGTGATCAGCCCGTGCAGATCGATCGCCTCCTCGCAATTCGTGCCGTTGGTGGCGAGGCAGAGCGCCTTGGCGCGGGCATGAGCGGCTGCGAGGTCGTTCACGCCCGAGCCGAGGCTGGCATAGATGAAGGCGCCGGGGAGCAACCCCAGGAAGGTGGCGAGGACGAAGGTGCGCAGGCGCACACCGAAGGCCGCCGGCACCAGATTCGTCATCCAGAACGGGAAGATCGGCAGGAGCCGAAGGAAGGCGACGTAGCCGAAGGCATCCCGCCGGAAGCCCTCGGCGAAACGGCCCAGCCAGGAGCCGGCCCGGCGCAGGATCAGGTCCCGAGCGGCGTAGCGGCCGATCGAGAAGACGATCATGGCGCCCGTGGTGGCCGAGCAGACGGCCGTGAGCGCGCCCGTCAGTGTCCCGAAAAGGAAGCCGTAGATCATCGTCAGCACGAGGCTCGCCGGCACCGAGACGATGACGGCGGAGACATAGACCAGCACGGCGACGGCGAGCGCGCGCGGCCGGTTCTGCGCCACGCTGTCGTGGAGCCAGTCCCGGGAGGCGAGCAGCCTGTCGAGGCTGATCTCGCGCCAGATCCCGGAGACGAGCACCACCAGCGTCAGGCAGACGAGGGCGGCGAAGGGCAAGATCCGCAGCCAGAGGCCGCCGCGGGGTGCCGGCATGGTGGGAGGGGTGGTCACCCCGGCTTGCGCATCCGCAGGATCTTGAAGAAGCCGCCGGGGAAGGTCGGTGCCACACCGACGAACTCGACGCCGTTCGCCCGGGCCCAGGCCTCGATCCGCGTCGACTTGAAGGCGGAGGACCAGCCGATCTTCGTACAGAGCGGGGCGACGATCTCCTCGACCCGGGCCACCGGCCCATCGGTCTGCCCGAAATGGTTGGCGAGCACGATGCCTCCGCCCGGCCGTACCACCCGCAGGAACTCGGACAGGGCCGCCTCGGGATCGGGCACGAGGGTGATCAGGAACTGCGCCACCACCGCGTCGAAGGTGTTGTCGGCATAGCCGAGGCGGCAGACATCCATCACCTGCAAGCCGTGGACATGGGAGAGCCCGCGGCGGCGCACCTTGGCGCGGGCGCGCTTCAGCATGTCCTCCGAGAGGTCGACCCCGCAGACGAAGCTGCCCTTGGGGTAGTAACCGAGCGACAGGCCGGTGCCGACGCCGGCCTCCAGCACGCGCGGCCCGTGGGCCACGGCGGCGTTCACCGCGGCGCGGGCCGCGGGCTCCGTCAGCTTGTCGTAGACCACGTCGTAGACCGGCGCCCAACGGGCGTAGGCCTTGCGCATCAGCGCCGTGCTCGGCCCCGCCTCCCGCATCGGCTCGCTCAGCATCGCGTCGTCGGTCCTCGTCTGGAATGTCGAAAGGGTTCGGGTCTCAACGCGTCAGGCGGCCTTGGCCGTGCCCGCCGGCACGCTGTCCACCCGCCGGATGGTACCGCCGCCCAGAACCTGGGCGCGCGAATCCTCGTCGGCGTAGATCACGCAGGCCTGACCGGGAGACACACCATCTTCAGGCGTCACCAGTGTGACTTCCGCATATCCCCGCTGCGCGTTCCAGCTCAGATGGGCGGGTCGCGGCTCGCGGGTGGAACGCACGCGGACGGCGACCGGCAGGCCGTCGAGGTCCTGGAGCGGGCCGGCGCCGAGCCAGTTCACGTCGTCCAGGCGGATCCGGCTCGTGGCCAGAGCCGAGCGGGGGCCGACCACGACGCGGGCGCTTTCGGGCTCGAGCCGCACCACGTAGAGCGGCTCGCCGACCGAGAGCCGCAGTCCGCGCCGCTGGCCGACCGTATAGTGCACGATGCCCTCGTGGGTGCCGAGCGCACGCCCGTCGAGATCGACGATCTCCCCCGCCCGGGTCGCCTCCGGGCGCAGCTTGGCGATCACGTCGGCGTAGCGTCCCTGCGGCACGAAGCAGATGTCCTGGCTGTCCGGCTTCTCGGCCACGGCGAGGCCGAGGTCGCGCGCGAGCCGACGAGTCTCGTCCTTGGGCCGTTCGCCCAAGGGGAAGCGCAGGTAGTCGAGCTGCTCCGGCGTCGTGGCGTAGAGGAAGTAGCTCTGGTCGCGGGCGGGATCGAGGGCGCGGTAGAGCGCGCGCCGCCCGTTCGGCCCGGGCCGGCTCGCCACGTAATGGCCGGTGGCGAGGGCCTCGGCCCCGAGGTCGCGGGCCATGCCGAGCAGGTCGCGGAACTTCACGGAACGGTTGCACTCGACGCAGGGGATCGGCGTCTCACCGGCGAGGTAGCTCTCGGCGAAGCGGTCGATCACCGATTCCCGGAAACGGTCCTCGTAATCGAGCACGTAATGCGGGATGCCCAGCGTCTCCGCCACGCGCTTGGCGTCGTGGATGTCGCGGCCAGCGCAGCAGGCGCCCTTCCGGTGCGTGGCGGCGCCGTGGTCGTAGAGCTGCAGCGTGATGCCGACGACGTCGTAGCCCTCGCGCTTCAGGAGCCCGGCCACGACGGAGGAATCGACGCCGCCGGACATGGCGACGACGACGCGCGTCTCGTGCGGGGGCTTCGGGAGATCGAGGGAGTTCATCGATGGATGGGCGGCGCCTGCCGCGCCGGTTCGAGGCCGCGAGGGAACGGTTGTTCGGATTGAGGCTATAGCGATCCGGCTCTTCAAATTCCAGGGATCGGCTGCGCGGCCTGGATTCCGCGTCCGGCGCAGCGGCTTTGCAAGGACGGCGCGCCCCTCTATCACGGCACGGCTTTCCGCAGCGGGCGCTTGCCGGGAGCGCGCCGCGACGCCTTCACGCCGGAGACGGGAGCCCGATGCGGGAACCGAACGCGATCGATTTCTGGCGCGGCTTCGCGCTGATCACGATCTTCATCAATCACATTCCCGGCAACACCTTCCAGCACTACACCTTCTCGCAATACGGCATCTCGGATGCCGCGGAGCTGTTCGTGTTCCTGGCCGGTTGGTCGATCGGCCTGGCCACGCGGGGGCGTGATGGCGCGCCCGAGCCGGCGATGCGCAGCGTGTTGCGCATGCTCTCGCGCACCATCGAGGTCTACCGGGCGCAGATCACCATCATCACCCTCGGGCTCGCCATGATCGCGGGCGCGGCGCTTGCCCTCGACAACCCGCTGATCCTCGAATGGCACAATGCCGGTGTGCTGTTCGCCGATCCGATTCAGACCATCGTCGGCGTGGTGCTGCTGACGCACCAGCTCGGTTTCTTCAACATCCTGCCCCTCTACGTGGTGCTGCTCGCCATGTCGCCGGGCATGGTGATCATGTCGCGTTTGAGCCGCTGGGCGGTGCTGGGCCTGTCCTTCGCCCTTTACCTGACGAGCCTGATCTTCGACTGGAACCTGCCCTCCTGGCCGGGGGAGGGGGCCTGGTTCTTCGATCCGCTCTGCTGGCAATTGCTGCTGGTGCTCGGCTTCTTCCTGCAGGACGCGACCCGACGCTCGGCCCGGCTGCGCCTGTGGTTCCGCCGGCTGATGCCGCTCGGCGCTGTCATCGTGGCGATCGGAGTCGTGCTCTCGGTCTACGAGATCCGGCCGGACCCCCTGCTCGTGCCCGAGCCGCGCCTGCTCTTCGTGTTCGACAAGACCTATCTGACCCCGGCACGCCTCGTTCATTTCTGCGGAGTACTCCTCTGCTTCCAGGCGGTGTATGCTTGGATCCTTCCCTGGATCGAGCCGCTGGCGCGGTTCCTCTCGGGATTAGGGCGCAACTCGCTCGCCGTGTTCTCGATGGGCTCGCTCTTCAGCCTGGGAGCGCAGTTCGTCCGGTTCCAGACGGGGGGCGGCTTCCTGGTCGATGTGTGCGTGGTCGGGTTCGGCCTGTTCGGTCTGGGTTTCACCTCATGGTTCGTCGAGTGGCGTTCCCGAAAGCCGAAGGTGGCCCCGGCGCCATGAGGGGCCGCCTGCGCCCGTCCGCCCTCGCCGGCCTGCTTCTCCTCGTCACCGCGCCGCTGGCGGCGGAGACGGCGCCGGCGGTGGTCTCGCCGCCCCAGCCCATCCCCGCCGCGCCGGGATCCAGCGTCGAGGCGGTCGATCCGAGCCTGTCGCCGGAATGCCGCGTGCCCGGCTCGAAGCTCTACACCCTCGCCAAGCTTTCCGCGGTGAAGGTGGCCCTGAAGCAGAAGCGGCCGATCAGCGTCCTCTCCATCGGCTCCTCCTCTGCCGGCATGGGCGCGGCGGCGTCCTATCCGGTGAGGCTGGAGACGGCGCTGGAGCGCTCGCTGCCGGACGTGGACATCGAGGTCGATTCCCGCGGGCTCTCGGGGGAGATCACCAGTGGGGCCGGGGAGCGCCTGCGCTCCATCGTCGCCGAGACTGAGCCCGACCTCGTGGTCTGGCAGGTGGGCACCAACGACGCCCTCGCCCGGGTCGATCTCGACGCCTTCGGCGAGGCGCTCGACGACACCGTGAAGTGGATCAAGTCGCACCACATCGACATCGTGCTGATCGACCCGCTCTTCACCCAGAGCCTCGCCGAGGACGCCTATTACAACGACATGGTCGCCAAGGTCCGCGAGATCGCGAGCCGCGAGGCGGTGCCCCTGGTGCATCGCTACGAGGCGATGCGCTACCTCTCCACTACCGGCGGCCGCTACGAGACCCACATGCTCGGGCCGCAATTCCGGCTGAGCGATCTCGGCTTCCGCTGCATGGCCGAACACGTGACCCGGGCCATCACCCTGTCGCTTCTCAAATCCGACCCGGCCGCGACCGGCACCGCCGGGACGGCCCCGCAGGGCGCGCTGCCCCCAGGCAAGGCGACCCCCTCGGGCAACTGAGCCGATTTAACTTCGCCGAAACGCGCGCCGCGTAACCTGAGGGTTGCGGCGCGCTTCCGCCCGCGGCAGGCGGAACCCCGATGGCGGCCGGTTCGTCCCTCGATGCGGCCATCGGCCGGCTGAAGGCGGCCAGCTCCGGCGCCGGTGCCTCGGCTTTGGGGGTCTTCGCCGTGCGCATCGCCGCGGCGGGCTTCGCCTATGTCGCCCAGGTGCTGATGGCCCGGATGATGGGCAGCAGCGAGTACGGCATCTTCGCGACCGTCTGGGTCTGGGTCGCCATCCTTGGTCATACCGCCACCCTCGGCCTGTCGCAGGGGGCTTGCCGCTTCCTGCCGGCGGCCCAGGAGACGGGGCGCCTCGACGAGATGCGCGGCTTCCTGGCCGGAGGTGCCGCCGCGAGCGTCCTCGGCGGCCTCGCCCTTGCCGGTCTCGGATGGCTCTGCCTGTGCCTGGAAGGCGGCCTTCTCGCGGACCCCTACGGCACACCGATCCTGCTTGGGGCGCTGCTGCTGCCGCTCTTCGCCCTGCAGGATTATCTCGAAGGCGTGGCGCGCAGCCAGAACTGGGCGGTGCTCGCGATCGCGCCGCCCTACCTGCTGCGCCAGGGCCTGATCATGGCCTTCATGATCGCCGCGGTGCTCGGCGGAGCCCCGGCCGAGGCCTGGGTCGCTGTCGCCTGCACCCTGCTCGCCACGGGCCTGTCGGCGATCCTCCAGGCCGTCCTGCTTGCCGCGCGCCTGCGCACCGTGCTGCCGAAAGGAGAGAGGCGGATGCGCTGGCGGCCCTGGCTTGCCGCCTGTCTGCCGATCGCCGGGGGCGACCTCGCCACGGCCGCCTTCGGCTTCATCGACGTGGTGGTGCTCGGCTTCCTGATGCCGCCGGCGAGCGTCGGCCTCTATTTCGCGGCCACGCGCATCCAGCAATTCACGGTCTTCGTGCATTACGCCGCCTCCGCGGCCACGGCCCAGCGCTTCGCCGCCACCCGCGCACGGGGCGACGAGGCGGCGCTTCTGGCGCTGGTGCGGGGCCAGGCCCTCTGGACCTCCCTCGCGACCGCCGTCGTTGCCGCCGGGACCGTGGCGGCGGCTCCGCTGCTGCTCGGCCTATTCGGTCCCGCATTCCGCGAGGCGTTGCCGCTCGTCGCGATCCTGGTTGCCGGCAGCGTCGGGGCCAGCCTGTTCGGTCCGGGGGAGGACCTTCTGAACATGCTCGGGGGCGAGCGCCTCTGTGCCGGCATCACCGTCGCGGCGCTCGCCCTCGGTGTCCTCCTGACCCTCACCCTCGTGCCTCTGCTCGGCCTTCTGGGCGCGGCCCTGGCCATGGCGTCGGCGACCGTCTTGCGGGCGGCCGGTATGGCGCTCGGCGCCCGCGCCATCCATGGCCTGTCCACGAGCGCCTTCACCCATTTGCGAAAGCCCGCCTGCCCATGACGGCGATCCTGTCCCGGTTCCGCGCCGGTTCCGCCTCCCGTCCTGCTTCCGCGCGGATCGAGATCGTCACGGCGGAAGCGCTCGCTGCCGGCGACCGCGACTGGGACGCCTTGTCCGAGCGGGCCGCCGATCCGCATCCGCATTTCAGCCGCCATGTCGTCGAGGCGCATCGCGCCCACGGCCTTGCTCCGCGTGACCTCGGCCTCGTCACCGTGCGCCACGGCGACCGCCTCGACGCGGTGCTGCCCTTCACCCGCGGGCTCGACATCACCGGTTTCGGCCGGGCCGTCGCCAAGCCGTTCCTCTCTCCTTTCGTCACCTCGACGGCGCCCCTCGTGGCCGAAGGCCCCGAATTCGCCGAGACCATGCTGCTCCTCACGGAGGGACTGGCGCAGGCCTCGGGCGGTCGCGCCTGGCGCTGGCCGCTCCTGTCGACGCAGGCCCGGGTCGGAGCGGCCCTGCTCGCGGCCATGCGGGCCGAGGGCTGGAGCTTCGCCGAGATCGAGAGCTTCGAACGCCCGGTCCTGGAACGCCGGCCCGACCATGACGCCTTCCTCGACGGGCATCCCCACAAGAATCGCCTGAAGGATCTGCGCCGCCGCCGGCGTCGCCTGGAAGAGACGGGGCGCCTCACCATCGAGACGGCGCGCGAGGGCGGAGCTCTGGCTGAGGCGGTGGAAGCCTTCCTTGCCCTCGAAGCGGCGGGCTGGAAGGGGGAGGCCGGCACAGCCCTGCGCTCGCGCCCGCGCACCGAAGCGTTTGCCCGCAGCCTGTTCGCGGCGACCGGTGGCCCCATCGGCATCCGTGCCGATACCCTCGCCCTGGACGGGCGGCCGCTGGCGATCAGCCTCGCCCTCATCGCGGGCCGCAACGCGGCCCTGCTCAAGACCGCCTATGACGAGGGCGAGCGCCAAGCGGCGCCCGGATTGCTCCTCGAAGCGGAGATCGTGCGCGCCCTGCACGAGACCGCCTTCGCCGACCGCCTCGATTCGGCGACCCTGCCAGGCTCGGCCCTCGAAAGCCTGTACCGGGAGCGCGAGATCGTCGCCGAGATCATCGCGGTGCCGCCCGGCGGCGACGGTCTCGTGAGCCTGGAGCGCCGGGTCAGGCTCGCCCGTTTCGAGCACGCGGCGAAAGCCGAGGCGAAGCGCCTCCTGCGCCGCGGCTGAGCCCGCGCCCCTCGGCCCGCGTCGCGAACAGGGTCGCGCCCCCGACCAGCCCGAGGGCCGCTGCGAGGCCGAGCTTCAGCCAGCGTGGATCGGCCGCCGCGACCCGGTTCGCGGAGCGGTCGTCGAAGCGGCCATGGGCGCCGGGATCGGTGTCGACCGGCTCGTAGAGGTTGTCGGGGCGTTTCTTCATGGCTTGCTCGCTCGTCATCTCTCCGCGAAAGCCATGGGTCGCGAGATAGCGGTCGATCAGGCCCGGGGCGATCATGTTGCCGAGGATCGCCTTCCAGCTCGCGCCGCCGATCCAGAGTTCGCGCGGCGCTTCGAAAGCGGCGCGGACGATCTGTTCGGCGACCGCCTCCGGCTGGAAGATCGGCGGCACCGGCTCGAGCTTTCGCGGCAGGCGCGAGCGGGCCCAGTCGAATTGCGGGGTGTTGACCGCCGGCAATTGCACCATGGTCAGCCGCACGGCGCTGCCGTCATGCAGGAGTTCGGTGCGCAGGGAATCCACGAAGCCGCGGACCGCCGCCTTGGCCGCGCAATAGGCCGATTGCAGGGGGATGGAGCGGTAGGCCAGGGCCGAACCGATATGGACGATGGTGCCGCGGTTCGCCGGCAGCATGTGGCGCAGAGCGGCCTGCGTGCCGTGGACCTGACCGAGATAGGTCACCTCGGTCACTCGGGCGAATTCCTCCGGGCCCATGTCGCGCACCTCGGCATAGACCGTGAGCATGGCATTGTTCACCCAGACATCGATGCCGCCGAAAACCTCCGCCGTCTCGTCCGCAGCTTGGCGCATGGCATCCGCATCCGCGACGTCGGCGCAGAAAGCGAGCGCCCGGCCGCCGAGCCGCTCGATGGCGCGCACGGTGCCATCCAGGCCCTTCTCGCCGCGGGCGATCACCGCCACGTTCCAGCCGCGTCTCGCGAAGGCCTCGACCACCGCCCGGCCGACCCCGGCCGTTCCGCCCGTCACCACCACGCTACCTGTTCGCCCGCGCGTCATCGTCCATCCCGTCATGGTTGAGCCGGGACAACGTTCCCGTGGGCGAGTCGATGCTCCCGGGTTCTTTCTTCGCGAGGCGGTGCCCTGCGTTGCCAGCGAAGGGGCGCCCCGCCTATAAGGCTGCCTCCTTAGAAACATCGCCGCGGGCGTCGAGGATCGGGCCTCCCGAGCCCTCCGCCACGGCACGGGGAAAGCGCCATGGCCGGCCATTCACAGTTCAAGAACATCATGCACCGCAAGGGCCGCGTGGACGCGGTCCGCTCCAAGGTCTTCGGTAAGCTCGCCCGAGAGATCACCGTCGCGGCTAAGCTCGGCACCCCGGACCCGGCCATGAACCCGCGCCTGCGTGCCGCGGTGCTCGCGGCCCGGGCCGAGAACATGCCCAAGGACAATATCGAGCGGGCGATCAAGAAGGCCGCCGGTGCCGACGGCGAGAACTACGAGGAGATCCGCTACGAGGGCTACGGCCCGGGCGGCGCTGCGCTGATCGTCGAGGCGCAGACCGACAACCGCAATCGCACCGCCTCGGACGTGCGCTCCGCCTTCACCAAATCCGGCGGCAGCCTCGCCGAGACCGGGGCGGTGGCCTTCATGTTCGACCGCGTCGGCGTCATCGCCTTCCCGGCCTCGGTGGCGGATGCCGATTCGATGCTGGAGGCGGCGATCGAGGCGGGAGCCGACGACGTGCGCTCGGACGCGGACGGTCACGAGGTGACCTGCGCGCAGGATTCCTACGGCGAGGTCGCCAAGGCCCTCGAAGCCCGCTTCGGCGAGCCGACCCGCACCGGCCTCGTCTGGAAGGCGCAGAACACGATCGACGTCGATGACGAGACCGGCGAGAAGCTGGTTCGCCTGGTCGAGGTGATCGAGGATCAGGACGACGTGCAGAACGTCTACGTCAACTTCGCCCTCTCCGAAGCCCTGATGGCGAAGCTTCAGGGCTGAAGCGCATCTTCCTCCACGACGGCCGGAACCAGGGTTTCCGGCCGTTGCCAGGAGGAGGGCTGGTCGTCGGAGCCGGTGCCGAGGGGGCACTGGACCATCACGCTGTCGCTCCAGCGGCCGTATTTGTAGCCGATCGCCGGCAGGTACCCGACTCGGGTGAAGCCGCAGGCCTCGTGCAGGCGCAGGCTCGCCTCGTTGCGGGCATCGATATAGCCGATCATCTGCCGGTATCCGCCCGCGGCGCAGGCCTCGATGAGCGCCGGCAGCAGCCGGCGCCCGATCCCCGCATGCAGGTGGTTGGGATGCACGTAGATCGAGTGCTTCAGGGTGTAGCGATAGGCCGGCCGCTTGCGGAACGGCACGGCATAGGCGTAGCCCGCCACCGCGCCGCCCCGCTCGGCGACGAGGTGCGGCAGGCGCTTCTTGCGCATGTTCTTGCGCCGCCGCTTGAGGTCGTCGGGCAGCAGGCGCTCCTCCTCGAAATCGCCCGTGTCGCCGACGCCCCTGCGGATGTGGCACTCGTAGATCGCGATCATCGCCGGGACATCGGCGTCCGACGAGGGTCGGATCACGATGTCCTGGCCGTTGAGGAACCGCGCTGCGCCCTCCGCCATCAGGCGCCCTCGCGCAGCACATAGGTGTGGAAGCGGATCCGCCCGTCCGGATCGACCTCGCGGTAGACGCCCTGGATCTCCGCCTCGAAGCCGGGGAACAGGTTCGCCGAGGCCTCGAACATCTTGAAGTAGTCGAGCATGGGCTTCGCCCGCGCGTCGAGCCGCTCGCCCGGCAGCACGGTGCCGATGCCCGGCGGGTAGACCAGCATCAGGGTGGTGGCGATGCGCCCCTCGGCTTCTGCGATCGGCACGTAATCGACCTTGTTGCGGGTCAGCATCTGGGCGGCGGCCTTCGGCGCCATCACCATCTCGGGCAGGTGCTCGGGCATGAACTGCTTGCGCTGGAGGGCGGAGGTGTTCGCCTCGCGGTGGAAGTTGTGGAAGTCGGCGCAGAGGTCGCGCAGGCGCACGCCCCGGTAGCGCTTCGGCCGCCGGCCAACGAATTCCGGCATCGCCTCTTCGAGCAGCACGTTGTCGTCGTGCAGCCGCTTGAAGGCGACGAGGCCCGAAATGAGGGTGCCGGCTTTCGAGGATTCGACGCCCGGCGTGAGCAGGAAGAGCAGCGAGTTCAGGTCGTTCTTCTCGGCGACGATGCGGTTTTCACGCAGGTATTGGGCCACGATCGGGGCCGGGATGCCGTGCTCGGCATATTCGCCGGTCTTATGGTCGAAGCCGGGAGTGAGAACGGTGAGCTTGTTGGGATCGGTGATGGCGTAGCCCGGCGCCACCTTGGTGAAGCCGTGCCAGGAGGCGCCGGGTGTCAGCTCCCAGTACCGGGCGTCGTTCGCCAGCGCGTCGGTCGCGATGCTCTCCCAGGGAACCTCCGTGCCTTCGGGGCCGGTCACCACGTCCGGCACGAAGGGATCGAAGAACCAGCGTCGCTTGGGATCGGCTTCGTTCTCCTCGAACTCCTTGCGGATGGCGCGCACCTTCTTGCGCCACTCGATGCCGAGACGGATCGTATCGTCCCACAGCACCACGCCGGAGCGGCCCTTCATCATCTGCGCGCCCACGTCGAGGGAGGCGAAGAGCGGATAGAACGGCGAGGTGGAGGCGTGGACGAGGAAGCTCTCGTTCAGCCGCTTGTGCTCGACCCGGCGGGTCTGGCCGCGGATATGCCCGTCGCGGGTGTGGATCTGCGAGGCCTGGCTGAAGCTGGCGAGCTGCTTGTGGGTCGATTGGGTGGCGATGATGCCCGGCGAGGTTTCGTCGAGCCCGGTCAGGCCCATGGCGAAGCGGCGGGCATAGAGCGGGTGGAACTTCATGAAGCCCGCCCAGGCCTCGTCGAACAGGATGTAGTCGCAGAGGTGGCCGATCTTCTCGACGATCTCCTGCGCGTCGTAGATCGTGCCGTCATAGGTGCATTGCTCGATGACGGCGGCGCGGAAAGGGCGCTCCCGGCGCCAGGCTTCCTTGTCCTTCACCAGCGGGTTGTCCCGGATCTTCTCGCGGATCCGGGTCTCGTCGAGGGCCTCGTGGTAGATCGGCCCGATCAGGCCGAAGGCGTTGCGGTCCGTCTCCAGGAAGATCGGGATGCCGCCGCCCAGGAACAGGGCGCCGTGATGGGCCGCCTTGTGGTTGTTGCGGTCGAACAGCACGAGGTCGTCCTCGGCCACCAGCGCCGAGAGGGCGATCTTGTTGGAGGCCGAGGTGCCGTTGAGGACGAAGTAGGTCTTCTCCGCCCCGAAAATCTTGGCGGCCTCCTTCTGCGCCTTCAGGGCTGGGCCCTCGTGGGTCAGCAGGTCGCCGAGATCGAGCACCGAGTTGTCGAGGTCGTCGCGGAAGATCGCCTCGCCGAGATGCTCGACGAAGATCCGGCCGATCGGCGAGCGGTTGTAGAAGATGCCGCCATTGTGACCCGGGCAGGTCCACAGCTGGTTGCCCTCCTCGGCATAGTCGACGAGCGCGCCGAAGAAGGGCGTCTTCAGGGTCTCCGCATATTGGGTGACGCGGGAGACGAGGTTGCGGGCGATGAACTCCGGGGTCTCCTCGGCGAGGAAGATGTAGCCGTCGATGAAGTCGAGCAGCTCGACGGGGATGTCCTCGAGCCGCTTGCGCCGGACCATGATGACGATCGGCATTTCCAGGCCGCGCTTGCGCATCATGTCGATGAGCGCCGCGGCCTTGCCATCGAGGCCGCGCTTGCCCCAGTCGACCACGAGGCAGCCCACCGCGGCATCCGTCTGCACGGCGATGGCCGCGTCCTCGACGCGCCGGGCGCGCACCACCTCGAAGCCGCGCTGCTCGACGGCCGCCACGATCTGCGCGACCCGCGCGCCTTCGAGATCATCCGGGTCGAAGGCGGGAGCGCACATCAGCACGGTGAAGCGGCGGTGGAAATCCATTGAGCCCGGTTCTCCTCGCGAGGGGATGTCAGCCTTTCCGGCGCATCCGCGACGTTTCAATGACAGAGGGTGGAATACAGAGGCGCGCCTGCCCGTGCGAGCATCACGGCTCGGAGGCTCGCGACGATCGGCGCAGGCAGGTGCGGGAACAGCTTGGGATCGGTCCGGTTGCCGGAGGAACCTCAGGGAGCTCCGAGACCCGCCTCATGCCGAACGATCCGTTGAAGAAATACCCCCGTCCGCCCTTCGAGGGCCAGCCGCAGAGCTTCCCCGGAAAGACCGGCAAGATGATGCCCGAGCCTGACCACGGGGAGGAGAGCTACCGCGGTTCGGGCAAGCTCTCCGGCTTGGCGGCGCTCATTACCGGTGGCGACAGCGGCATTGGCCGAGCGGTGGCCATCGCCTATGCCCGTGAGGGTGCCGATGTGGCGATCTCCTACCTGCCCGAGGAGCAGAAGGACGCCGAGGCGGTCGCTGGCTGGGTCGAGAAGGCGGGGCGGCGCGCGCTGCTGCTGCCAGGCGACCTCAAGGATCCGGCCTATGGCCGCGAGATCGTCGCCCGCACCGTGGAGCGCTTCGGCCGCCTCGACATTCTGGTAAATAACGGCGCCTTCCAGCAGCCCAATGACGGGATCGAGGCGATCGAGGACACGATCTTCGAGGACCATTTCCGGACCAACGTCTTCGGCGCGTTCTACGTCACCAAGGCGGCGGTTCCGCATTTGAAGCCGGGCGCCTCGGTGATCTTCACCTCCTCGGTGAATTCCAAGCACCCGATGCCGACGCTCCTCGCCTACAGCGCCACCAAGGGTGCCCTCAGCAACCTCGTGCTCAGCCTTGCGCAGCTCCTGGCAGAGAAGGGCATCCGCGTGAACGGGGTGTTGCCGGGGCCGATCTGGACACCGTTCATCCCCTCTGGAATGCGCGAGGAGTCGGTGAAGAGCTTCGGCAGCCAGGTGCCCTTCGGCCGCCCCGGCCAGCCGGCGGAGCTCGCCTCCGCCTACGTCATGCTGGCGGCGGAGGAGAGCAGCTACACCTCCGGTACCCTGGTGACGGTGGCCGGCGCCATGTCGGTGCTCTGAGTGCCGACCCTAAAAGCAAAGAAGCCGCCCCGGATCCCGGGGCGGCTTCTTTGACGTTCGGTCGCCGCGCGCGACTCGAACGGGCTTACTTGATCTTGGCTTCCTTGAAATCCACGTGCTTGCGGGCGACGGGATCGTACTTGCGCATGGTCAGCTTCTCGGTCTGCGTGCGCGAGTTCTTCTTGGTCACGTAGAAGTAGCCCGTGTCGGCGGTCGAGACGAGACGGATCTTGACGGTAACGGCCTTGGCCATGTGTGGCTCCTGAAGCGGTGCTCAAGCGCCGGCCGGTCTCGCGAGAGGACCGCCACGGCGCTTCAAGGGTGAGGGCATTCCGCTTCGCGCGAAACGCAAAAGGGCCGGGGAAGCCCGGCCGAACTCGCGGGCGTGAATGCCCGATCGGCCGCTCTTCGTCAAGGCGAAGGGGGCGTTCAGGCCGGCGGGTAGGTGTGCTCTTCGGCCGGGAAGCGCCCGCTGCGCACCTCCTCCGCATAGGCCTGTACCGCCTCCTCGATATGGGAGCGCAGGGAGCCGTAGCTCTTCACGAATTTCGGAGAGCGGTCGGACAGGCCGAGCATATCCTCCAGCACCAGGATCTGCCCATCGCAATGGGCGGTGGCGCCGATGCCGATCGTCGGCGTGGTGATGGCCTCCGAGGTGGCGATGGCCTTGGCCACCGGCTCGACGATGCCCTCCATCACGATGGCGAAGGCGCCCGCATCGTTGATCGCGCGGGCGTCTTCCATCAGGCGACGCTCGCTCTCGGCGGTGCGGCCCTGGACGCGGAAGCCGCCCATCGTGTTCACCGATTGAGGGGTCAGGCCGATATGGCCCATCACCGGGATGCCGCGCTGGACCAGGAATTCGACGGTCTCGGCGAAGCGGGCGCCGCCCTCCATCTTGATCGCGCCGGCGCCGGTCTCCTTGAGCACGCGGGCGGCGTTCATGAAGGCCTGCTCGCGGCTCGCCTCGTAGGAGCCGAAGGGCATGTCGACAACGATCAGGGCCCGGCTGGTGCCGCGGATGACCGCCTGTGCCTGCAGAATCATCATCTCCAGGGTGACGGGCAGGGTCGATTCCATGCCGTGCATCACCATGCCCAGCGAATCGCCGACGAGGATGAAGTCGCAATGGGCGTCGAGGATGCTCGCCGTGTGGGCGTGATAGGCGGTGAGCGCGATGATCTTGCGCCCCTCGGCCTTGCGGCGCGCGAGGTCGACGGCCTTGACGCGGCGGGATTGCACGAGCTGCGACATGGCGGAACGCCCTTCCTGCCGCTCGAGACAGGCGAGTGCCGCAACGGATTCGCGGCGCTCGACGGGAGCGGCGTTACGATGCGGTGCCTATAAGCGGATTGCCGGCCGTTGCCCATTCCTTGAGCCGATGCGCCGGTACGAGGCGGGCGACCCGGAGGGGCCGCTGCGACCGATTTGGGTAACGGTTGACCCGTTCCCAGGCCCTTTGCGGGCGTTTCCTCCCTGGACTTCGGACCGCCTCCGGGCCTGCCTTTTTTCTGCCACAACCCGGCCCCTGTCAATCGGTCACAGAGGTTCGATGCGCTTGAATTTGCTGAAATTTCAGACGCAGGCCGGTTTGCCGGCGAAAGCGGCGCGAACGGGGCTCAGAGGGTTTTCTCCAGAAGAGATTCGATCCACTCCGGCTGCGTCTCGCCGACGGAGCGGCCGACCTCCTTGCCGTTTTTGAAGGCGATCAGCGTGCTCTGCATGGTGGCGCCGAAGCGGCGGACCAGGGGTTTCTGGCTGTCGAAATCGATCTCGAACAGGGCGAGATCCTTGTAGCGGGGCTCGGCGGAGAGGCGGGCGAGAATCGGCTTCTGCGCCTTGCAGATCGGGCACCAGGGCGCGCTGATCGCGACGAGAATCGGCCGCCCGGCGGCCTGCGCGGCTTCGAAGCCGGCTTCGTCGAAGGGAAGCGCGGCTCCGAAGCCGGCTTCGAGCCCAGCTCCGAGGACGAGGAGACTGAAGAGAATCGATCGGCGGTCGAGCATGGAACCCTCAGCGCTGCGCGGCACCCCCGCTCGCGCCCCAAGCCGGATCCGGCTTGAGCACGCTCGTCTCGTGCGCGTCCTGCCAGCCCTCAATGCCCGACGGGAACCAGTGCACGTTGGTGTAGCCGGCAAGCACGAGCCGCTTGCCCGCGTTCCAGCTGCCCCAGCATTCCGGATGGCAGAAGGTGACGATGGCGCGGGCCTTGTCGCCGCCGGTCAGGTCCTCGACGCGCTTGAGGAAGGTCGCCTCCCGTTCCGGCGGCAGGGGCACCGCGCCGGCATTCGGGAACCAGACCGCGCCGGGGATCGAGCGGTGGGCCGGGAACCAGGGCCGGTCCGGCGGCAGGCCCTCCGGCTTGCGGTCGGCCAGCGCCACGTCGATCAGCACGGGCTTGGCCTCCGCCTGGAGCGCCTCCAGCGCGGCGAGGTCGACGACCTTGGCGCCCTTCAGCGTCGGCGGGGTGTAGCCGCGCTGCGGCCCGGTATAGAGGCCCTCCGGCTCTGGCACGTCGACCGGCGAATTGGCCGGCCCCGCCGCTCCGAGGAGCAGGGCGAGGCCGGCGAGGGCGGCGAGGCGAAGACAGGCCTGCATCGTGTCCGCCCGCTCAGTTGCTCGGCGAGGGGGCATTGAAGGTCTGCTCCCAGTGCCCGTCCTGGTTGTCGGAGGCCACGACCTTGATCGGGCCCTTGCCCTCCGGGAGGAAGGCGAAGTTGATCACCGGGTTCGAGGCGATGGAGATGTCGCCGTCGAGGTGGAAGATCAGCTTGTCGCCGTAGGAGACGTCGAGCTTGTTGATGTAGCGCGCCGGCGTGTAGTCGCGGGTGATCTGGTTCATTTGCATGCCGGAAAAGTTCGGGTGGCGGACCATCAGCGTCGCCTCGACCGGCTTGCCGGGGGCCGGCTCGCCGCCGAACTTCATGCGCATCTCGCCCATGCCCTTCATGGCCTCCTCGTCGCTCATGCCCATGGGCGCGGAGCAGCCGCCCGAGGCCTTCACGAACTTGGCGGATTCGAAGAGCTTGCCGTCCTTCGTCTCCACGACGGCGTGGACGTTCGTGTAGTTGTTCACCCGCACCCGGAGCTTGATCTCGCCCGGGTCGGCCGCCGGGCCGAAGGTGAAGTGGGCGGCGTAGGGCGACGGATTGTCGTCGATCACGAAGGAGAGCGCCTTGACCTTGTCCTTCTCGGGCATGGTCAGGGTGATCGGCACCAGGGCGGCGTCGAGGGCGCGGGCGGGGGCGTCGATCTTCACGACGTTCTCGCCGGGTTCGATCGCCCGGTCGCCGAAGATGGAGGTCTTCACCTCCTTCCAGCGGGCGGCGCGCTCCTCGTCGGAATCGGTGGCGCCGGCGCGCGCCTGGCCCGTGCTCAGCGCCGCGGCCGACAGGGTCAGCCCGAGGGCGAGGATCCAGTTCTTCATGGCGTGAACCTCCACTCTAAATTGATGTAGCCCCGCCTCATTCCCACTCAAGCTCTTTATAGGCCTGCGTGACGTTGCGGCCGTGATAGGTGTCGAACAACGCCCATTGCCCGCGCTCGGATTGGGCCACCGTCGCCACCGCCTGCTCGATCGGCAGGCCGGTGGAGATCGCCTTCCGGGTCTCGTCGCGCAGGGCACCGAGATAACGCGCGAGGTTGGCGGCCTCGGGCGCGAAATCGACCAGGGTGGGGCCGTGGCCCGGCACGGCACGCGTGGCGCCCATCGCCTTCAGCACCTCGATCTCCTTGAACCAGCCGAGCAGGCTGCCATCGAGGGAGGGGATGCGGCCGACGAAGAGCAGGTCGGCGGGAAACAAGAGGCCGCTCTCGTGGTCGAGCATCGAGAGGTCGCTGCTGGTATGGGCGGCGCCGTGGGCGTGGAAGCTGAGCCGGCGCCCGCCGAGATCGATCTCGGCCGAATCCTTCACCGTCATGGTTGGGTAGACCACGGTGCCGGCCTTGTCCTCGCCGAGGATCTCGGCGAGCCGCTTGCGGTAGAACTCGCCGCGGGCATCGAGGGCCTCGCGCAGGCTCGCATGGCCGATGAAGGTCGGCTTGTCCGCGGCAAAGGCGGCCGCGCCGAAGCAATGGTCGGGATGGACGTGGGTCAGCACCACGTAGCGGATCGGCTTGTCCGTGCGCTTGGCGATCTCGGCCCGCAGCCACTGCCCATCGGCGAGGCTGCCGCCGGATTCGGTGACGAGCACCCCGTCCTTGCCGACGATGAAGCCGATATTGGCGATGGCGTCGTCGTTCTCCGGCGTCGCCTCCGCATCGGGGCCGCGGCGGATGAAGGTCCCGGGGGCCACCTCGTCGAGGGCGAACGATTCGGCGGCCCGTCCCAAGGCCGGCAGACAGCAGAGGCAAAGGCCGCCGAACAGGGCCTCGCGCCGGGAGGCGCGCCCGAAGGGAGGACGCTCCGCGGCGGCGACACCCTTTCCGACCGCTCCCGCAGCCATCGACCATTTCCTCCTGATTTATATTGCTACCATCTAGTAGGTAGATTTTTGCCGCGTCAAGTGCGAGACCTAGCTTTCCAGGGATCCGAAACGGTCACCGTCCCGTGACCGGCCCCCGCGCGACGACCCGAAGACGACCCCGACGACGCCCATGAGAGACACCCGTGCCGAGCTTCTGGTCCAGGCGGAGATCCTGGTGCGGGGCCGTGGCTATTCCGGCTTCAGCTATGCGGACCTCGCGGAGACGGTGGGGATCCGCAAGGCGAGCATCCATCACCATTTCCGCACCAAGGAAGACCTGGCCCGCGCCCTGATCGAGGCCTACGACGCCCGCTACGACGCGGCGCTCGACACGATCCTGAGCGAGAGCGGGGACGGGCTGGCGCGGATCGCGGCCTATGCCCGGCTCTATCTCCTCGGCGTCGAGCAGGGGCTCGGCTGCCTCTGCGCGGCTTTGGCCGTGGAGCTCGACACGCTGCCCGCCGCGCTCAAGGGCGACATCGCCCGCTTCTTCGACAAGCATATCCGCTGGCTGGAGCGGGTGATCGGGGAGGGCGTCGCCAGCGGCACGCTCCGCGCCGACCTCGACCCGCCCGCCCAGGCCCGGATGGTGGTGGCGACCCTGGAGGGCGCCCTCCTGCTGGAGCGTCTGCTCGCCGGCGCGGAGGGGTTCGGCAATGCCGTCCGGGCCCTGACGGAGGCGTTGAGGCCGCGGTGAGGGGGGGCGATTCCGGAGGAGCCACCTCCGGCGACTCCCCCTCACCGCCGCTCCGATGAACCGAAGACCGGCCGGGTCTTCAGCCCAGCAACCCGCTCACAAGAACCGCGCCGGGTCCGTCTCGGGGCGGGGGGGGCGGACGTCCATGCGGTTCCACCAGCCGCCGCCGAGCGCCTGGAACAGGGCGGCGGTGTCGGCATACTGGTTGGCGCGGGCGCTGGCGGAATTCACCAGCGCCGAGAGATAGGCCTGCTGCGCGATGAGCAGCGTCGCGCTGTTGACGGCCCCGGCCTCGAACTGCTTGCGGATCAGCCCGACGCTCTCGCCGGTCGCCTTCTCCGCCGCGCCCGCGGCCGCGACCGCGTCGGCATCCGATTGCAGCGCCCGCAGCACGTCGGCGACGTTCTGGAAGGCCGAAATGACCACCGCCCGGTACTGGGCCTGGGCCACGTTGAGCGCCTCCTCGGAGGCCCGCTGCCGCCGGTAGAGCGTGCCCGCGTCGAAGAGGGGCTGCGCGATGGTGCCGACGATGCCGTAGAAGCTCGCCGCCGAGGTGGCGAGCTGGGCGATGCGGGTGGCCGAGGAGCCGCCATTCGCGGTGATGGTGAACTGGGGCAGCCGGTTCGCCACGGCGACGCCGAGATCGGCGCTGGCCTGGTGCACCGCGGCTTCCGCCGCCTTCACGTCCGGCCGCTGCTGCACGAGGCTGGAGGGTAGGCTGACCGGGAGCTTGGTCGGCAGCTTGAGGCTCGCGAGGGTGAAGGTCTGGGTGACCTCCTCGCTCGGGAAGCGGCCGACCAGGGCGGTGAGCAGGTTGCGCTGCTGGGCGAGCTGCTTCTCCAGCGGCGGCAGGAGCTGCTGCGAGACCGAGAGCTGGGCCTGCTGCTGCACCACGTCGGCCCCGGCGACCTGCCCGAGGGAGAGCTGCTTGTTGTAGAGCTGCAGCACCTCCGTCTGTGCCTGGATCACGCGCTTGGTCGCGTCGATCTGCGCCCGCAGGGAGGCCTCCTGGATCGCGGCGAGCACCACGTTGGAGGTGAGGGTGAGATAGGCCGCCTCCAGCTGGAAGCGCTGGTTCTCGGCCTGTGCCTCCAGCGACTCGATCTGGCGGCGGTTGCCGCCGAACACGTCCGGCGTGAAGGCGACCTGCACCTGCGGCGTGTAGAGGCTGTAGAGGAGCTGGTTGGGATTCTGCAGCGGACTCTGCAGGTCCCCGCCCGGCACCTTCTGGCGCGAGGCGAGGCCGTTGAAGCCGACGGTCGGGAAGAGTGTGCCCTTCTGCGCCAGGATGTTCTCGCGGGCCATGCGCAGGGTGGCCTGGGCCGCGTCGAGGCTCGGATTGTTGGCGAGCGCCTCCTCGACGAGGCGGTTCAGCGCCTTGGAGCGGAACAGGCGCCACCACTCGCCGGGGATGTCGGCCCCGTGCACGAAATCCTGGTCGGCCGAGCCGCCCTGGCTCGTCGCCACGCCCGCGGCCGCGCGCGGATCCTTGAGCGGGCCCTTCGTGTAGCCGGCGACCTGCGGATCGCTCGGGGCCACGAAGTCGGGACCCACGGCGCAGCCCGCCTGTGCCAGCGCGGCGAAGAGCGCGAGCGCGGCGGCGGCGAGGCTGCGCGGCCGTCCCTGAAGCATCCTGGCGCCCGCTCCCCGATCGCGTGCCGACGCCCCGTAGAGGTGGGGGAGGGGCCCGCCTGTCAACGCGGCTCCGGCCGCACGGGGCCTGCCGCGGCGGGGCTGTGGCCTGGGCAACACGGCGGATTCTTTCACGCGGCGGCCCTCGCATGGGCGCCGGGCTGGGCGGCGGAATTCGGGCGGCGGCGGGAGAACAGGCCGATCAGCACCGGCACCACCACGAGGATCAGGTTCGGCGCGAGCAGGATGCCGCCCACCACCACGAGGGCCAGCGGCTTCTGCACCTGCGAGCCGATGCCGGTGGAGACCGCCGCCGGGAGCAGGCCGACGCAGGCAGCCACGCAGGTCATCATCACCGGCCGCATGCGCACGTTGGCGGCGTTCCAGACCGCCGCCGCCCGGCTCTGCCCCTCCTCGAGGAGCTGGTTGTAATAGGCGAGCAGGATCACGCCCTCCATCGTCGAGATGCCGAACAGGGCGATGAAGCCGATCGCCGCCGAGATCGAGAACGGCGTGCCCGTCAGCACCAGGGCGAAGATGCCGCCGATCATCGCCATCGGGATCACCGAGAGGGTGAGCAGCATGTCGGAGACGGAGGAGAAGTTCACGAACAGGAGCAGGGCGATCAGGGCGAGGGTGATCGGCACCACCACGCTCAGGCGGGCCACCGCCTCCTTGAGATTGGTGAACTGGCCGACCCATTCGAGATGGTAGCCGGCGGGCAGCGCGACCTCCTCGGCGACCCGGCGCTGCGCCTCGATCACGGCGCTGCCGAGGTCGCGCCCGCGCACCGAGAACTTCACCGGGATGTAGCGCTCCTGGTCCTCGCGGTAGATGAAGGCCGCGCCCGAGACGAGCTCGACGGTGGCGATCTCGGAGAGGGGCACCTGGATGACGCTGCCGTTGCTGGCGGTGGCGCCGATGGTGATGTTGCGGATCGTCTCCAGGGAGCGCCGGTATTCGGGCGCCAGGCGCACCCGCATCGGGAAGTGCCGGTCCGAGCCGTATTCGTAGAGGTCGCCCGCGGTCTGGCCGCCGATCGCCGCCTGCACCGTGGTGTTCACGTCGCCCGGCGCGAGGCCGTAGCGGGCCGCCTTGCGCCGGTCGATGTCGATGCGCACCGTCGGCTGGCCGAGGGAGGTGAAGACGGCGAGGTCCTCGATCCCGGGGATGGTCGAGAGCACGCGCTTGATCGCCTCGGCGGTCTTGGTGATCTCGTTGAGGTCGGTGCCGTAGATCTTGACGGAGTTCTCGCCCTTCACGCCCGAGGCCGCTTCCTGGACGTTGTCCTCGATGTACTGGGAGAAGTTGAACTCGATGCCGGGATACTGCGCGTCGAACTTCGCCTGCAGGTCGGCGATGATGTCCTCCTTCGAGATGCCCTTGCGCCACTCGCCGATCGGCTTCAGCGGGGCCAGGATCTCGACGTTGAAGAAGCCCGTCGCGTCGGTGCCGTCGTTGGGCCGGCCCTGCTGCGAGATCACGGTGACGACCTCCGGCACCGCCTGGACCAGCTTGCGGATGCCCTGGACGTAGGAATCCCCCGCCTCCAGCGAGATCGAGCCCGGCATGGTGCCGCGGATATAGAGGTTGCCCTCCTCGAGCTTGGGCAGGAATTCGAGGCCCAGGGTCCGCGCCGCGATGCCGGAGGCGCCGAGCATGGCGAAGATCCCGAGCAGGGCGAGCAGCTTGTTGCGCAGGGCGAAGCGCAGGATCAGCACGTGGCCGAAGCGCAGCAGGCGCACGATCAGCGTGTCCTTCTCCTCCACGTGGTTCGGCAGGATCAGGGCCGAGAGGGCCGGGGAAACGGTGAAGGTCGCGAGCAGGCCGCCGATCAGCGCGTAGGCGTAGGTCTTGGCCATGGGGCCGAAGATGTGGCCCTCGACGCCGGTCAGGGTGAAGAGCGGCAGGAAGCCGACGATGATGATCGTGGCCGAGAAGAAGATCGCCCGGTTCACCTCCATGCCGGCGATGGCGATGGTGGCGAGGCGGCCGCTGAGCCCCGGCGGCGGCGCCTGGCCCTCGCCGTGCTCGGGCTCGGCGCAGTGGCGGAAGATGTTCTCCACCATGATAACGGTGGCGTCGACGATCAGGCCGAAATCGATCGCGCCGAGGGAGAGCAGGTTGGCCGAGTCCCCGCGCAGCACCAGGATCGTGATGGCGAAGCCCAGGGCGAAGGGGATGGTCGCGGCCACGATGATGGCGCTGCGCAAGGAGCCCAGGAACAGCCACTGCACCACGAAGACCAGCACCACGCCGAAGACGAGGTTGTGCATGACCGTGTGGGTGGTGGTCTCGATCAGGCCGCGCCGGTCGTAGATCCGCTCGATCTTCACGCCCGGGGGCAGGATGCCGCCGGCGTTGATGCGGTCGATCTCCGCCTCGACGCGCTTGAGGGTCGGCAGGGACTCGCCGCCGCGGCTCATCAGGACGATGCCCTCGACCACGTCGCTGTCCGCGTCGTGCCCGACGATGCCGAGCCGCGGCGCGCTCGACACCCGCACCTCGGCGACGTCGCGCACCAGCACTGGCACGCCGTTCACCTGGGTGAGCATGGTGTCGCCGATATCGTCCATGTCGCGGATCAGGCCGATGCCGCGCACCACGGCCGATTGCTCGCCGACGTTCAGCGTCTGGCCGCCGACATTGATCGAGGAGTTGTTCAGCGCGGTGACGAGCTGCACCAGGGTCATGCCGTGGGATTGCAGCCGGGCGAGATCGACGGAAATCTCGTATTCCTTGGCCTTGCCGCCGAAGGCGGTGACGTCGACCACGCCGGGAATCGCCTTGAAGCGGCGCTGCAGCACCCAGTCCTGCAGGGTCTTCATGTCCGTGGAGCTGAAGCCCGCCGGCCCGAGCAGCTTGTAGCGCATGATCTCGCCCACCGGGCTCGTCGGCGAGATCTGCGGCTGGGCGCCGTTGGGCAGTGGGGGCAGCTGCGACAGCCGGTTGAGGACGCGCTGGAGCGCCTCCTGATAGGTGAACTCGTAGTTGAACTGGATCTTCACGTCGGACAGGCCGAACAGCGAGATCGTGCGTACCACGGTGGCGTTGGGGATGCCCGCGAGCTGCACCTCGAGGGGGATCGTGATGTAGCGCTCGATCTCGTCCGCGGACTGGCCGGGCACCTGCGTGATCACGTCGACCAGCGGCGGCACCGGATCGGGGTAGGCCTCGATGTTGAGCTGGGTGTAGCTGGCATAGCCGATCCCGAGGGTCATCAGGAACAGCAGGAACACCAGCACCCGCTGGCGCAGGGAGAAGGCGATCAGCGCGTTCACGACGCCTTCTCCCCGCTCGCCGCCCGGTCGATGAACAGGGCGCCGCGGGTCACGATGGATTCGCCGGGCTTCAGCCCCTCGACGACCTGCACGAAGTCGCCGTTGGTGAGCCCGAGCTTCACGTCCCGGGCCTCGACCGCGCCATCGGGGCGGGCGACCCAGACATGGGCGCGCTCGCCCTCGTAGACCACGGCGGCGCTGGGCACGCCCGGCGAGGCCCGGTCGTCGCCGGTGACGATGGTGAAGCTCGCGAACATCTCGGGCTTCAGCAGGCGGTCGGGATTCTCCACCTCGCTGCGCACCGCGAGCCGGCGCGTGGCCGGGTCGAGGCTCGCGGCCATGTAGTCGACCTTCGCCTTGAAGGTGAGGCGCGGCAGCCCGACCACCCGGGCCTCGACCACCTGGCCGATCTTGATCCGGGGCACCTCGCTCTCGCGGACATTGGCGATGAGCCAGACCGTGGAGAGATCGCCGATCACGAAGACCGGATCGCTGTTGGAGGAGATGTACTGCCCGACGCCCACCTTGCGCTGGACGATGGTGCCGGCGATCGGCGCCCGGATCTCGGTCTCGGAGCTGAGGGTGCCGTTCCGCTCGAACTGCACGATCTCGGCGTCGGTCTTGCCCAGGAGCCGCAGGCGGTTCTTCACCGCCTGGAGCGAGGCTTCCGCCGTGCCGAGGTCGCTCTGGGCGGCGATGACGTCGTTCTGGGCGGACTGATAGTCCTTGAGCGCCGTGGCCCGGGCCTGGAACAGCTCCTGCTGCCGGGCGGCGATGGTCTGGTTGAGCTTCAGCAGGGCCTGCGTCTTGTGCAGGGTGTTGAGGGCGGCCTGGTAGTCGTTCTGGGCCTGGACCATGTCCGTGGCCTCCATGGTCAGCAGGACCTGGTTGGCCTTCACGCGGTCGCCCGCCCGCACCAGCACCTTGTTGACGCGCCCGGCATAGGGCGAGGTCACGGGCACGTTGTCGTCGTCGTTGAGGGCGATGCGCCCCTCCGCCGAGCCCTCGGGCCGGAACAGCATCGTCTCCACGGGCTTGATCGCGAAGGCGTTGCGCTGCTCGGCGCTGGGCTTGAACACGCGCAGGCCCGAGGCGGGCCTGGCCTCGGCCGCCTCGTTCTCCGCCGTCTCGCCCTCCTTGACGTCGTGGAGGAGGGCGACCGCCTGCGCGATCAGCTCCCGCGTGCGCTGCGGCCAGATGGCGATCGCGGCGACGCCCGCGACGACGAGCGACAGGAGGAGGGCGATCCGCAGCAGGGCGGAGCGGCGCCCCCGGCGATGGGCGCGCTCGGAATCGATCTGGTCGCGCATGTCCGGCGTGGTCGTGTTTCGGGCGTCCATGGACGGGTCAGGCTCGGCGTCGGATGGGGCGGAAGGCGGTGCCGGATGGCCCGTCCGTGCGGAGCGGCGCTCCCTGTGCACCGAAACCGCGACGGGCGCGCGGGAAAGCGTCGGATTGCCCCATCAGCTTTTCGTGAGCCGCCGGCCGCCGGGACACGGGCTCCCACGGCCATGCCGAATCCGCCCGCGGCCCGCGGCCGTGCGCTGCTGTCCCCCGCTCCACCACGCCCCCGGTGCCTCCTGGAATACGAGCCGGACGGTTCCGCCCCGCCCCGGTCTTGGCAAGCCGATTCCGCTCGCCCGCCTCGCCGGGCCAGCCTTTAGCGACGGCGTGCGCCAATATTGCGACGCTTCTCCCGTCCCCCCGGGACACGCCCTGGGAGCGGCTGCGCCACATCCGAAGAAAGCCGGCGGCCGGTCACTTTCATCGCGGCGTGCTGATACAATATGACAGGGACGACCCCCGTCCCCAGGCACGAAGATCCCCCATGGCCGACCTCTCCACCGACAAGATCCCTGTGACCGTGCTCACCGGCTATCTCGGCGCGGGCAAGACCACGCTGCTCAACCGGATCCTCACCGAGAACCACGGCAAGCGCTACGCGGTGATCGTCAACGAGTTCGGCGAGATCGGCATCGACAACGACCTCGTCATCGGCGCGGACGAGGAAGTGTTCGAGATGAACAACGGCTGCGTCTGCTGCACCGTGCGCGGCGACCTGATCCGCATCATGGACGGGCTGGTGAAGCGCCGCGGCAAGTTCGACGCGATCATCGTGGAGACCACGGGGCTGGCCGACCCGGCCCCCGTCGCCCAGACCTTCTTCATCGACGAGGATGTGGGCAGCGCCGCCCGCCTCGACGCCGTGGTGACCGTGGCCGACGCGAAATGGCTCGCCGAGCGCCTCAAGGACGCCCCGGAGGCCAAGAACCAGATCGCCTTCGCCGACGTGATCCTGCTCAACAAGGCCGACCTCGTCGAGGCGGCCGATCTCGACCGCGTCGAGGGCCTGATCCGCGCGATCAACCCCTATGCCAAGCTCCACCGCACCAGCCGCTGCGCGGTGCCCCTCGACCAGGTGCTCGACCGCAACGCCTTCGATCTCTCGCGCATCCTCGACATCGAGCCCGACTTCCTCGAGGAGGGCCACCACCATCATCACGACGACGACATGCAGTCGGTCTCCGCGCGCATCGACGGCCCGGTGGATCCGGAAAAATTCATGCCGTGGATCTCGAACCTGACCCAGGTGCAGGGGCCGGACATCCTGCGCTGCAAGGGCATCGTCGCTTTCCCCGGCGAGCCGCAGCGCTTCGTCTTCCAGGGCGTCCACCAGATCCTCGACGGCGACCTCCAGGGGCCCTGGAAGGACGACGAGCCCCGCATCTCCCGGGTCGTCTTCATCGGCCGCAAGCTCGACGCGGACGCGATCCGGGAGGAGTTTCTCGCCTGCAAGGCGTGACGCTCCGGGGGCGGAGCCGAAGCAATCCAGAGCGCGACCCCTCCGGAAAAGGCGAGCCCCGGATCGACTCGGCCCCGCCTCGTGAGGACGGGAGCGGTTTCGCTCGCGCTTGCAGGGACGGGGGGGCGATGCCGTCTCCAGCCAAGGGAAGCGGTGGCCGCGCCTATCCTCGCCCCCTGGGCGAGGGGGACCGCGCGTGAGCGCGGTGGAGTGGGCATGCCGAGCGCCATTCCGGCAACACCGGCTCCGCCCTCTCCGTCCGCCGCGCGGCCACCTCTCCCGGAGGGACGAGGAAAGGCGCCGGCGCCGCTCCTTCGGTCGAGGGGGCCTTCGTGAGACCCGTTGAGAACCGGGCGGTGCCGCTGCCCGGGCAGTCAAATCTCAACCTTTCCGGGGCCATCATGGCCGCTGGAAGGGGCCGGCGTCGCGGGCCCGCGGAGTTCAGGGCATCCCGTGTCGTCCACCAGCGCATCGCCGGAGGCCGGCCCGTTCGCGCGCGGAGCCTGGAGCCGCCTGCCCGTGCGGGTCGTCGTCGAGGGCGTGGCCAAGGCGCTGCTCGCGGCCTTCATCTTCTTCGCCTGCTTCGCCTTCTCCGAGACCTCGCCCTACGACGTCGTCGCCATCCCGACGATGCTGCTCTGGCTGATGCTCGGCATCCGGCTGCATCGCGGCATCCTGCCCCTCGTCGGGCTGCTCCTCCTCTACTTCGCCGCGATCACGACGGCGCTGCTGCCCTATGTCGACGAGCCGGTGCCGCTGATGTGGACGATCCAGCTCGGCTACCTCATCGTCACCTGCCTGTTCTTCGCGATGCTGTTCTCCGACGAGACCCATCGGCGCATGGAACTCGCGCTGCGGGCCTACACGGCGAGCTGCGTCTTCTCGGCCAGCCTCGGCATCCTCGGCTATCTCGGCCTGATCGGGAACGAGGACCTGTTCTCGAAATACGGCCGCGCCTCCGGCACCTTCCAGGACCCGAACGTGTTCGGCTCCTTCCTCACCCTCGGCGCGCTCTACCCGATGCACGCCCTGCTGACGGGCACGGCGCGGCGCCCGTTCCTGTGCGTGCTGGCCACCCTCGTGGTGCTCGCCGGCATCTTCCTGTCCTTCTCCCGCGGCTCCTGGGGCGGCACCGTCGTCGCGGTCGGGCTGATGGTCGCCTCGGTCTTCGTGACGAGCCGGTCGCCGCGCCTGCGCCGCCGCATCCTCACCATCACCGCGGTGACGGCGGCGCTCGGCCTCGTCACCATGGTCGGGCTCCTCTCCGTCGACAGCGTCGCCAAGCAGTTCGAGGCCCGGGCCTCCGTGACCCAGGACTACGACGAGGGCGAGACCGGCCGCTTCGGCAACCAGATCCGCGGCATGGAGATGCTGCTGGAGCTGCCCTTCGGCATGGGCCCGATGCACTGGCGCCAGATCTTCCGGCTGGAGCCGCACAATTCCTATATCGGCAGTTTCGCCAATGGCGGCTGGTTCGGCGGGGCCGTCTTCATCGGCCTCGTCCTGGCCACGGGCTTCGTCGGCTTCCGCCTGCTCGCCCGGGACACGCCGTTCCGGAGCCATGCGCAGATCGTCTGGCCGGCTCTGCTGATGTTCTTCCTGCAGGCGGTGCAGATCGACGTCGAGAAGTGGCGTCACGTCTACATGATGCTCGGCATGATCTGGGCTCTGGAGGCCGCACGCCTGAATTGGGAGGCGCGCGGGCGGTCGATCGGCCTGACCCGTGGCGAGGAGAAGCTTGACGCTTGCTGCACTGCGAAGCCAAATCTGAATTCGCGTGCTGCCGGCTCTTCGGCGCAGCGTGATTCGTCAATTTCCGCGTCGCGTTCGACCTTCGACGCCTCGCACGAGACGCACCTCGGATGAACATTTCGTTGAGCGAGGCGGACCGTCTCGCAGCACTGCACGCGCTCGCGATTCTCGACACCCCAACGGAAGAGCATTTCTCCGCCGTCTGCCGCACCGCCGAGCGCCTGTTCGGGGTGCCCACCGCCCTGGTCTCCCTGGTCGATGCCGACCGCCTCTGGTTCAAGGCCGGCTGCAGCCTGATGCCGGTCGAGATCCCGCGCGAGGGCAGCTTCTGCGATCACACGATCCGCAGCGACGCGGTGCTGGTGCTCCCGGACGTCGCCGCCGACCCGCGCTTTCCCCCCGGGCCGATCCGGTTCTATGCCGGCGCCCCCCTGACCCTGAGGCCGGGAATCCGGGTCGGCGCCTTCTGCCTGATCGACACCGCCCCCCGCGACTTCTCCGAGGAGGATGCCCGGGCGCTCGCCGATTTCGCCACGGTGGTGGTCGCCCATCTCCGGCTGCACGAGGCCGGCGTGGTGCGCGACCGCGAGATCGCCACGCGCCGCTCCCGCGATCAGCTCATCGCCGCCCAGAGCGCGCGCTTGATCCAGCGCGAGCAGGCCCTGGCGGGGGCGAATTGCGCCCTGACGCTGGCCGAGGAGATCGCGGAGATCGGCCATTGGCGCGTCGCCTTCGCCGACGGGTGCCAGCACTGGTCGGACGGCTTCTACCGCGTCCTCGGCCTGCACCCGGGCACGCCGCGGCCGCCCCTGTCCGAGATCGCGTCCATCTTCCATCCGGATGACCGCGCCCGGGTGGCCGAGCTGGTCGAGGGGGCGCTCCGCGGGCGGCTCAGCTACGACTTCGAGGCCCGGATCGTCCGGCCCTGCGGGGAAGTGCGTCACGTCGCGGTGAAGGGCGTCTGGGAGACGGACGCGGCGGGCGGCGCGATCGGCCTGTTCGGCACCATCATGGACGTGACCGAGCGCAAGACCGCCGAGGCGGCGATCGCGGAGAGCGAGGCGCGCTATCGCGGCCTCGCCGAGGCGCTGCCCATCCTGGTCTGGGCGACCCGGGCGCGGGACGGTCAGGCGATCTACGCCAACGCCGCCTTCCAGACCTATTACGGCCCCCTCGGGCCCGAGCGCGTGGAACGGATCAGCCGCAACCATCCGGACGACCAGGAGCGCATGGAGGAGGCCTGGCGCCGCGCGGTCGAGACTCGCTCGCCCTTCACCGTCGAGGGGCGTCTCCGGCGGCACGACGGGGCCTATCGCTGGCACAAGCTTCTGATGATTCCGATCATCCGGGCCGGCGACGAGCCCGTGGAATGGCTGGGCACGGCCATCGACATCGACGAGATCGTCACCGCGCGCAAGCGCCTGGAGGATGCGCACAGCCTGCTGCGCATGGCCCAGGAGGTGGCGGGCGCCGGCGCCTGGGATTGGGACATGGTCACCGGCATCGGGGTGCTCAGCCCGGAGAGCATGCAGCTGTTCGGGCTGACCGGGGCGGCGCCCACGCTCACCGCGGCGCAGTGGACCGAGATCCTGCATCCGGACGACCGCATGTCGACCTGGGACGCGATCAAGCAGGCGGTCGACACGCGCTCCGTTTACCAGGCCGAGTTCCGCATCATCTCCGGGACGACCGAGCGCTGGATCCAGGCCCGCGGCCGGACCTTCTACGACGAGGAGGGCCGCCCCTACCGGATGGCCGGCCTGCATATCGACGTCACCGGCCAGAAGAAGGCCGAGGCCGCCCTGCAGGCGGCGACCGCCGCCGCCGAGGCGGCCCGCCTGGAGGCGGAGCGGGCGAGCGCCGCCAAGAGCGAGTTCCTCGCGGCCATGAGCCACGAGATCCGCACGCCGCTCAACGGCATCCTGGGCTATGCCGATCTCCTGCTCGAGGAGCCGCATCACACGCCGGAGGACCGCCGCCGCCTGGAGCTGATCCAGGGATCGGGCAACGCCCTGCTCACCGTCGTGAACGACGTGCTCGACTTCTCGAAGGTCGAGGCCGGCCAGCTCAAGCTCGATCCGGTCGTCTTCGCCCTGCACACCCTCATCGAGGACACGGTGGCGATCGTGCGGGGAGCCGCCCTCAAGAGCAGCCTCGCGGTGACCTGCCTCCTCGATCCGCGCCTGCCGAAGCGGGTCGTCGGCGACGGCAACCGCCTGCGGCAGGTGCTGCTCAACCTGCTCAACAACGCGGTGAAGTTCACGCCCTCGGGCTCGGTGAGCCTCGTGGTGCGGCCGGAGGGGCGCGTGCGCCTGGCCGATGGCGAGGCCGCCACCGCGATGCGCTTCGAGGTCACCGACACGGGCATCGGCATCCCCGAATCCCTGCAGGACCGGCTGTTCAAGCGCTTCAGCCAGGTCGACGGCTCGATCAGCCGCCGTTTCGGCGGCTCGGGACTGGGCCTCGCGATCAGCCGCCACCTCGTCACCATGATGGGCGGCGAGATCGGGGTGCAGAGCCGCGAGGGCGAGGGCTCGACCTTCTGGTTCACCCTGGCGCTCGCCGATTCCGAGACGCCCTCCGCCTCCGTGCCGGCCCCCGCGGCGGAGACCGCGGCCGGATCCGCCATGGACGCCCCGGCCGCGGCCCCGGCGCGGCTGCTCCTCGCCGAGGACGTTCCGATCAACCAGGATCTGGCCAAGGCCGTGCTGACCTTGCGCGGCTGGCAGGTCGACGTGGCCCAGGACGGGGCGGAGGCGCTGGCGAAGGTCCAGGCGAGCCTGGAGCCCGGGCAGAGGCCCTACGACCTCATCCTCATGGACGTGCAGATGCCGGGCATGGACGGCGTCGCGGCGACGCGCCGGATCCGGCAACTCCCGTCACCGGCCGGCGACATGCCCATCCTCGCCATGACGGCGAACGTGATTCCCGATCAGGTGGAGGAACTGCGCGCGGCCGGCATGGACGACCACATCGGCAAGCCATTCAAGCGCGCGGAGCTGCATGCGCTGGTCGATCGCTGGCTGGAGAAGGGGCCGAGGCGACGGAAGGCACCCGCGGGCGGAAGCGGCGCGGACCCCCAGGTTCTCGATGGCTCGGCCTATGCCTCGGTCCGGGCCGCCGTCGGTTACGACCGGGTACGGATCCTGCTGACGCTGCTCGAGACGGATATTGCCCTGCGCTTTCCCGCGCGACCCGTTCCCGTGGGGATTCCTGACCGGAAGAAGCTCGCCGAGGACGCCCACGCCGTGGTCTCGGCCGCGGGCGCCCTCGGCTTCGTCGGCATCTCGCGACTCTGCCGCGAGATCGAGGCTGCCTGCCGTGACGGTGGCGACCTCGACGACCTGTTTCCGCGCTTCTTGACCATGCGGGACGAGACGCTCGGCGCCATCCGCGTCCTGAAGGCGGCGTGACGCTTGCGGGCCGGGCCCGCAAGGGAAGCAAAGAAGCCTTGGAGACCTGTGCCTACCGTTGTCCTCAGCGGTTGGCGTTCGCCTGGGCGGCGATATCGTCGAACATCACGCCGGAGACGCCGAGAGCGGTCATGACGAGCATGCCCACCAGGGCAACCGCGCAACCGTAGGATACGAACTCGGAAAAATTCATCGACACTCCTTTTCCTTCCCGATCGTGAGGCTCGGCTCCGCCGCGAAGCGGCACAGCGGTTTCGAAAGGCTGTAACGTGCAATGCAGCAAAAGGTTCGGCTGGCGTCAAATCTCTGAGATTTTGCGCTAATGTCCGAAATATGCTGCACTATTTCGTCACGATCGACCGTCGCACAGGCTTGAGCTTTGTGCGGTGCGTCGCAACACACGGACGACCATCGAATTTAATCTGACCCAGGAATCGAAAAGCGACCGGGTCGCACCGCGAGGTGCGAAAAGGCCCATTCAAGGTTGTGGGCTTCGGGGCTCGTGCGGCGATGTGGGCGCGCGACCACGTCCGGATGGCGCAGAGCTTCTCCGGTCGGGACGCTGGGGAGTCTCCGGCGTGGGACCTCGCGGCCGCAGCCGCTTCGAGGGATCGACGCGGGGCGATCGCCGAGCCCTTGATTCAGAGCTCGCGGCCCTCGACGTCCGGCGTCAGCCGCTCGATCGCCTTCTGCAGGACGTCCCATTGCGGGTAGATCGCCTCCGCGCGCCGGAAGGCTTCCAGCGCGCGCGCCTTGTCGTCCTGGGCGAGGTACAGCTTGCCGAGGGCCGCCCAGGCCTCGAAGTGGCGCGGCTCCAGCACCAGGGCGTGCTGAAGGTCGGCAATGGCGCTCTGCGGGTCCGACAGGCGGAAGAACAGGGTCGCCCGGCGGTTCCAGCCCTCGGCCCAGCCCGGCTCCAGGGTCGTGGCCCGGTCCATCAGCTCGACGGCGAGGGGGACGTCGTCGCCGGCCATGGCCTGGCGGGCACGCTCGCTGAGCAGATCGACGGTGGCGCTGCCCGAGCGGGCGAGGCGCCGCTCGATCATGCCGGCGATGGCCTTGGCGCTCGCCGGCTCGTCGGCCTCCTTCAGCCGGCCATAGAGCTCGTCGAGGCTCATGGGCGGATGCGGGGGCTTGCGCGGCGCCTCGCCCGCGAGGGCCGGAAATGCGAAAAGCCCGCCCAGGACCAAGCCGAGGCGAGCCGAATTCATGAGCCTGAGCAGGAGGAGGGCGAGGCCGGGCATGGCCGGCAGGCTCTCACCCCCGCGATGCCGCGTCAACGCGCTGCGCCGACGCGGGGCCGGGCTTCAGCCCTGGCGCGCCTTGAAGCGCTTCTGCGTCTTGTTGATGACGTAGACGCGGCCTTTGCGGCGAACGAGCTGGTTGTCGCGGTGACGGCCGCGCAGCGACTTGAGCGAGTTGCGAATCTTCATCGGTCTTCCGTCGGCGCGGTCCTGGCCCGGCCGCCTGTGATATCAGTGTGTCGCGGGTACGGGGTGCCGCGAAGGACGCCCCGGCGATGGCAGATCACGCATCGCGGAAAGGCGGTCGCCATACCAGACGCGGAGCGGGTGTGGCAAGGCGGTGCAGGCTCTTGCGGCCCCTTCTTTAAGCTTTCGCGGCTTCAAAGCGACGCTCAGCCGGTCCCGGGGGTGCGTGAAAGCGGTAACGGTGGCAGGGTCGACCGATGCTGGTGTTTCTCCTGATCGCCGCGTTTCTCGGCGTCCTGATTCTCATCGTCGTTCGACGGCGCCAGCTCGAGCTGCTCTGGACGGTCGCCTGCATGATCGGGGCCGTGCTCATCCTGATTCTGATGCAGGATTCGGGGCTCCTGCCGGGGAGCGACGGCCCGCTCCGGCATCTGCGGCCGCAATCGCCCCTCGATGCGCCCCTCGCGGTACCCTCGGAGCCGCCTGCGGAGCCTGCGAGCAAGTCCCCCGAAGCCCCTCCGCGCTGAGGGGCCTCCACGGGTTTCGCCGCGGCGTTCTGGAACGCGGATACGGTCTCGCGTCTTCTCGATGGCGCGGTGCCTGGCCGGCGGGGGCGGCTCCGTGCGTTCTCTCCGCGCCCGCCGGAGCATTCCATGCGCAGCCTCATCGTCCTGATCGTGATCCTGGCCGCGGGCTTCGTCCTGACCGCGATGTTCATCGCGCCGAACCAGCCGGAGCTGCGGAGCTGGTACCAGACCAATGCCTGTCCGCATCTCGACAAGATCAGCCCGAAGATCTGCGAGCCGATTCGCAAGGGCGGCAGCCCCGCCGAGCCGACCTGAGCCGGGTCCCGCTCCGCATCGTGCGACGCGTCCTGGACTGGTTCTTCCGCGATCGGGCGACCGGCCGCATCGTGATCGGCCAATGGCCGAACGTGCCGCTCTGGCTGTTCCTGGCCGCCTCCTGCGGCGCCTGGCTGTCGCCGGAGGGCGGCACGCCGCGGCTCGCCCTCTCCTGGCTCGCGAGCCTGAGCCTGGCCTGGTGGGCCCTCGACGAGGTGGCGCGCGGGGTCAATCCCTGGCGGCGCTGCCTCGGCGGACTCGTCCTCGTCGCCCTGATCTGGGGGAGACTGGCCGCGTCGTGAGGGCGGCCAGCGTCGATAGAGGTTAAGCCGGCGCTCAGCGCCCGTAGACGTCCTCGACGCGGATGATGTCGTCCTCGCCGGTATAGGAGCCGACCTGGACCTCGATCAGTTCGAGGGGGATCTTCCCGGGGTTGCAGAGGCGGTGCATCGAGCCGATCGGCAGGTAGACCGCCTCGTTCTCGTGCACGAGCACCACGCGCTCGTTGATCGTCACCTCGGCGGTGCCCTTGACCACCACCCAGTGCTCGGCCCGGTGGAAGTGCTTCTGCAGGGACAGGCGCCCGCCGGGCGTGACCATGATCCGCTTCACCTGGAAGCGCTCGCCGATATCGATGCGCTGGTACCAGCCCCAGGGGCGGTACATGCGCCGGTGGGCGTCGGCCTCGGCATGGCCCCGGGCGCGAAGCGTCGTGACCAGATCCTTGACCTGGCCGGAGCGGGCCTTGGAGGCCACCAGCACCGCGTCCGGGGTGGCCACCACCACCACGTCCTCAAGCCCCACCACCGTGGTCAGGCCCTCGCCCTCGCTGTGAACGAGACTGTTGCGGGTGCCGATCAGCTCGACCCGCCCGCGCACGGCATTGCCGGAGCCGTCATGGTCCAGCACCTGCCAGACCGCGTCCCAGGTGCCGACATCCGACCACGGGAAGGAGACCGGCAGTACGCCGGCCCGCTCCGTGCGTTCCATGACCGCGTAGTCGATCGAGATCTTAGGCGCCTGCGCGAAGGCGGCCGCGTCCAGGCGCACGAAGTCGAGGTCGGTCGTGGCCGCGGCGAGCGCGGCGCGGGCCGCCTCCAGCACCGCCGGCGCATGGGTCTCGAGTTCGGCCAGCATCACGTCGGCCCGGAACAGGAAGTAGCCCGAGTTCCACAGGGCGCCTTCCGCGATCAGGCGCCCGGCCCCGGCCGCGTCCGGCTTCTCGACGAAGCGCCCGACCCGGTACTGGCCCGGCAGACCCTCGAGGCTCTCGCCCAGCTGGATGTAGCCGTAATCCGTGGCCGGCCGGGTCGGCTCGATGCCCAGCGTCATGATGTAGCCGGCGCGCGCGCCCTGGGCCGCCACGCGGGCGGCCTCGGTGAAGGCGGCCGGATCGCTGATCACGTGGTCGGCCGCCAGGATCAGCACCACCGATTCCGGCGCCCGCCGCGCCGCGTGCAGCGCCGCCACCGCCACGGCCGCGGCGGAATCCCGCCGATCCGGCTCCAGGAGGATGTCGGCCGCGCTGCCGCATTGCGCCAGCTGCTCGGCCACGATGAAGCGGGACTCGCTCGCCGCGATCACGCTGGGACGGCCGAACACCGTCTTGTCCGACACCCGCAGCGCCGTCGCCTGGAAGGTCGAACGCTCCGCCTCGACCAGGGGCGTGAACTGCTTCGGCATGCTCTCGCGGGAGGCCGGCCACAGCCGCGTCCCGGATCCACCGCACAGGATCACCGGAAGGATCAGCTCGCGATCGGCATCAGACATCTTGGTAAATCCCGCTTTACTCGCGGCGGAGGTTACGCTGCATCGCAATACCGTGCGAGCGGTTTTTCGGCTGATGCGGGGCGATTCGGTACTCCTCCACTCGGCCAGCGCGGGCGCGTTTCGCCCGCGCTCCGGAGGATCCCGAAGGGCCGCCCGCTACTCGGCCGCCTGCCGCTCGACATAGCCGAGGCGCTCGTTCAGCTCGCCGAGGAGCTTCACCGCGGCCTCCGCGATGACCGTGCCCGGCGGGAAGATCGCCGAGGCGCCGGCCGCGTAGAGGGCCGGATAATCCCCCGGCGGGATCACGCCGCCGACGACGATCATCACGTCCCCGCGGCCCGCCTCGGTCAGCGCGGCCTTCAGCTCCGGCACGAGGGTGAGGTGGCCGGCGGCCAGCGAGGAGACGCCGACGATGTGCACGTCGTTCTCCACCGCCTGGCGGGCCGCCTCGGCCGGGGTCGCGAAGAGCGGCCCGATATCCACGTCGAAGCCGAGATCGGCGAAGGCGGAGGCGATCACCTTCTGACCGCGGTCGTGCCCGTCCTGGCCCATCTTGGCCACGAGGATGCGCGGGCGGCGCCCATCGTTCTCCTCGAACGCCTCGACGAGGCCGCGCACCTGCTCCACCACCGGCGACATGCCGCCCACCTCCCGCTTGTAGACGCCCGAGATCGAGCGGATCTCGGCGCGGTGGCGGCCCCAGGCCTTCTCCAGCGCCTCCGAGATCTCGCCGACCGTGGCCTTGGCCCGCGCCGCGTTGACGGCGAGCGCGAGCAGGTTCTCGTTGGTGTCCGCCGCGGCGGTGAGCGCGGCGAGCGCCGCGTCGACATCGGCCTGGTTGCGCTCGGCGCGCAGGCGCTTCAGCTTCTCGATCTGGCGGGCGCGCACGTCGGCATTGTCCACGCGCAGGAGCTCGATCGCCATCTCGTCGTCGGGCTTGTACTTGTTGATGCCGACGATGGTCTGGCGGCCGGAATCGATGCGGGCCTGGGCGCGGGCCGCGGCCTCCTCGATGCGCAGCTTCGGGATGCCGGCCTCGATGGCCTTGGCCATGCCGCCGAGTTCCTCGACCTCACGGATATGCTCCCAGGCGCGGGCGGCGATGTCGTGGGTCAGCCGCTCGACATAGTAGGAGCCGCCCCAGGGATCGATGATCCGCGTGGTGCCGCTCTCCTGCTGCAGGAAGAGCTGGGTGTTGCGGGCGATGCGGGCGGAGAAGTCCGTCGGCAGGGCCAGGGCCTCGTCGAGCGCGTTGGTGTGGAGCGACTGCGTGCCGCCCTGGGTCGCGGCCATCGCCTCGATGCAGGTGCGGGTGACGTTGTTGAACACGTCCTGCGCGGTCAGCGACCAGCCGCTCGTCTGCGAGTGGGTGCGCAGCGGCAGGGACTTGTCGCTCTTCGGATCGAACTGCTTCACGAGCTTCGCCCAGATCAGGCGCGCGGCCCGCATCTTGGCGACCTCCATGAAGAAGTTCATCCCGATCGCCCAGAAGAAGGACAGGCGCGGGGCGAACTGGTCGATGGTCAGGCCCGCGGCGAGGCCCGCCTTGATGTACTCGACGCCATCGGCGAGCGTGTAGGCGAGCTCCAGATCCTGCGTCGCCCCGGCCTCCTGCATGTGGTAGCCGGAGATCGAGATCGAGTTGAACTTCGGCATGTTCTTCGAGGTGTAGCCGAAGATGTCCGAGATGATCCGCATCGATCCCTTGGGGGGATAGATGTAGGTGTTGCGGACCATGAACTCCTTGAGGATGTCGTTCTGGATCGTGCCGGCCAGTTTCTCCGGCAGCACGCCCTGCTCCTCCGCCGCGACGATGTAGAGCGCGAGCACCGGCAGCACCGCGCCGTTCATCGTCATCGACACCGTCATCTCGTCCAGCGGGATGCCGGAGAAGAGCGTGCGCATGTCGTAGATCGAATCGATCGCCACGCCTGCCATGCCGACATCGCCCGAGACGCGGGGATGGTCGGAATCGTAGCCGCGGTGGGTGGCGAGATCGAAGGCGACGGAGAGGCCCTTCTGCCCCGCCGCGAGGTTGCGCCGGTAGAAGGCGTTCGAATCCTCGGCCGTGGAGAAGCCGGCATATTGCCGGATGGTCCAGGGCTGGGTGACGTACATCGCCGGATAGGGGCCGCGCAGATAGGGCGGCAGGCCCGGGAACGAGTCGACGCCTTCGAGCCCCTCGCGGTCCTCCGGCCCGTAGAAGCCCTTCACCGGGATGCCCTCGGGCGTCATCCACGGCTCGGACAGGGGCGGCGGCGGCGCCTTGAACCCGCCCGCGGCGAAGCCGAGCGTGCTGAAATCGGGGATCCGGGAGCTCGTGGCGCGGGGACTCATGGCGTTCGTCTCGGGCTGTCGTCTTGTCGGCGGCCGGATGCCGCCTCTTTGTTGCCGCGCATTATAGGAAAGCCGTGGGGCGGGGCTACTGCCAAGAGCATCGCAATGAAAATGAATACAATTTCGGCTCTCTCGGCCTAAAGTCCGAGGAGTCGGGCCGGCCCGCGGCTCCCGTCCCGGCGCAGGCTCGGGGCGGGGCCTGACGGGGCGTCGAGCCAGGCCCGCCGCTGCGCGATGAGATCTTCGAGGCGCTTGGCGCGGGTCTCCCGGCGCGCGCAGTCGCAGGGGCCGTCGCCATCGAACGGATGCGGGCCGCCGCTGCCGTCGAACAGGCTGACGATCGCCCAGAGAAGCCCGAGCAGGGCGAAGACGAGGAGGGCCAGGGTCGGCCAGGCGAAGCCGAGGCCGACGAGCGCGGCGAGGGCGATCTTGAGCGCGACCGAGCCGGCGAGCTGCAGCTTGAGGAGGAGGCCGAAGGTGGCGGTGGCGCCGAGGCTGCCGCGCAGGGCCCGCATCGCCCGGACCCGGAGGCGGCGCTTTCCGGCGAGGGCCTCGAGGCGGCGCAGCTCGCGCCCCACGCGGCGCAAAGCCTGCGCCCGGTCTTCGTTCACGCTTGCCGGCACGTCGACTGCCCTGAAGCGTTCGCGAGCGTTCGCGGCGCGCCTGGGTGAGGGGCGCGCCGCGAAGGAGGTCAGTTCAGGTAGGTCTTGATCCAGTTCGGAGAGAGGATCTCGCCCTCTTCCGTGATGATCCAGGGTTGCTTCGACGGATCCGTCAGGGCGCCCCTGGCGGCGGCGAGCGCCTCGCGCAGGGTGTCGAAGCGCTCCGGTTCCGCGAGCGGCGACGCGTTTTGTGCGTTGCGCCAGATCGTCAGGTCGGCGGGTCGTTCGAGGGCCTCGGTTTCCATGTCTTGTTCTTCCTTATGAACCGTGTCCGTTCGGAGCATCGTCGTCGGGTGAAACATGGCCGACAACCAATGCGAGATGAGTTTCCGGGAGGATGGAAGCATCTCTGCGGCGGCTTTGCGGTCAATTCGGGCAATCACCATCAGGCCTGACACCGTTTTGACGCACTTCCTCGCACAAGCCGCACTCTGTTCGACGTGAATGCGACTTGCGACCGCCACGGCTGCTTCTCGTCTGTTAGTAAACAGCCTGCATTGGAAGTTGTGACTATTTCGTTAGCCTGTCCTTAGCTCGCCGGCCGTGCGCTGCCGCACCACCGCGCTTCCCCCGGTTAAAAACGGGGAATGCGTTGAACAGTCGCTGAACATGGCCCACTTAGCCTTGAGCCGGCGCGGCGGATGTTGCGCTGCAGCAACGCGTCTTTTCCTCGTGCCGGATCCCTCGCCCGTGCCGGATCGCTTCGTTCGGATCGCCCTCGGGCTCACCCTCGGCCTGCTGATCGCCTTCGTGGCGCAGCCCTACATCCTGGCCTTCTTCTATGCCGCGGACGCGCCCCGGGCGGTCACCGCGCGGGGCGACCTGTCGAGCGCCGAGCAATCCACGGTGGAACTCTTCGCCCGGGCGTCCCCGTCCGTCGTCCACGTCTTCGCGCAGGCGGCGGCGCAGGGCCGCAGCCTGATGGATCTCGACGAGGAGGGCAGCGAGCAGCAGCAGGGCAGCGGGACCCAGACCGGCACCGGCTTCGTCTGGGACGCGGCGGGCCACATCGTCACCAACAACCACGTCGTGCAGGGCGCGACGCAGGGCGGCGGCTCCATCTCCGTGCGCCTGTCGAACGGCGAGGTCGTCGGCGCGAGCGTCGTCGGCACCGCGCCGAACTACGATCTCGCCGTGCTGCGCCTCGGGCGCGTGGCCAAGATGCCACCGCCGCTCGCCATCGGCTCCTCGGCCGATCTCAAGGTCGGCCAGTCGGCCTTCGCCATCGGCAATCCCTTCGGCCTCGACCACACCCTGACGACCGGCGTGATCTCCGCCCTTCAGCGCCGCCTGCCGACGCAGGAGGGGAGGGAGCTTTCCGGCGTGATCCAGACGGATGCGGCCATCAATCCCGGCAATTCGGGCGGCCCGCTGCTAGATTCGGCCGGGCGGCTGATCGGCGTGAACACCGCGATCTTCTCCCCCTCCGGCGCGAGCGCGGGCATCGGCTTCGCCGTGCCGGTGGACGTGGTGAACCGCGTGGTGCCGGACCTGATTCGCAATGGCCGGGTGCGCAACCCGGGCATCGGCATCATTGCGGGGCAGGAGGCGACGGCGGCCCGCCTCGGCATCGATGGGGTGGTGGTGCTGCGGGTTCTGCCGGGCTCGCCCGCCGCCCGGGCCGGCCTGCGCGGGGTCGATCCCCAGACCAGCGAGATCGGCGATGTCATCGTGGGCGTGAACGACCGGCCGGTCCATCGCCTCGCCGACCTGAACGCCGCGGTCGAGGCGGCGGGGCTCGATAGCGCGGTGACGCTCCTCGTCGAGCGGGACGGGCGCATCCGAAAGGTCCGCGTCGACACGGCCGACATCGCGTCGAGCCGGCTCTGACACCTCTTCCGGAGGGTTCGGCCGGATTCGGAGCGACGCCTTTCAACGGGAGGCGCCGCCGGATAGGGTCGCCGCCCATCCCGTTCGTCCATGTCCTCCCGCGCCGAACCGGTCTCCCCTTCGGCGGAGGGCGCCCCATTCCCATCCGAGGCCCGGAGCCGGTTCCGCGCCGGACCGACAGCTTCCTCGAGTCGCGGCCTTGCTCCTCGCCCTCTGTCTTCTCGCCCTTCTCGGCCTGTGGTGGCTCGGCCGGACCGGGCGGCCGCTGCCCTTCCGGGCCGATCCGCGGCAGCTCTCCGGCTACGCGGTCCTGGTTCTGGCGGGGCTGTTCGCCCTGCGCGGGCGTGTCGAGATCGCCGCCCTCGTCGCCATCCTCGGCGTCTGGCTGCTGCAGGAGCGGGGCCGGCTCGGCGCGGTTTTCGCGCGGATGTTTCGCCCGGGCGCGCGCCGGGGAGGGGGGCTTCGCACGCGCATGATCGCCCTCGTGCAGGCGCCGGACGGCAGCCTCAGCGATGGGCGGGTGCTCGCCGGCCCGCTGCGCGGCCGGCTCCTGTCCTCGCTCGCCGTCCCGGAGCTCGTGGGGCTCCTCGTCGCCTGCGGATCCGCCGACCCGCAGGGCGCGGCGATCCTAGAAGCGTATCTGGACAGCCGGCGCCCCGGATGGCGTGAACACGCTGAGGGCGATGCGGACCCGGGGCCGCGCCGACCGCTTCAGCCAGGGCCGATGACGGAGGAGGAGGCCTATCAGATCCTGGGGCTTGAGCGCGGGGCGTCCCTCGACGAGGTCCGCACGGCGCATCGGGCGCTCATGAAACGCCTCCACCCGGATCAGGGGGGCAGCGTCGAGGGGGCGGCGCGGGTCAACGCGGCGCGGGACAGACTGACGAACCGACATCGCTAGAACTCCACGCGCGTTGTCGAAGGTCTCGGGTTTCTTCTTGGGGCGCGTCCGGGACGCACCCAGCCGTCACGGCTTGCTCGCTCGCATCCTCTCTCCGCCGGCGGCGGGACGGATCGGCTCGGGCCTTCAGCTCCGGGTGGCGAAGCAGTTGAAGCCGCTCTTCTTCAGCGCGGTGCAGGCATCCTGGGCGCTCGACTGCTCGGCGAATCCCGAGAAACGGGCACGGTACAGGGTGGCGCCGCCGTGGCTGACGCGCACGGTGTAGGGGGCGGCCTTGCCGAGCGCGCCGCCGGCCTTGGCGCGGGCCTCGGAGAGCATCGAGCGCGCCTTGTCCTCGTCGTCCATGGCGCCGAGCTGGATCACCCAAGGGGTCGGGACCACCGGCTTGGAATCGGCGGCCTTGGCCGGACCCTCGACCCGGGAGGCGGCGCCCTCGACCGAGGGGAGGCGGGCGGTCTGCTTGCCGCTGGCGCTGGGGAAGGGGGCCTGCGCGGGCGAGCCGGCATAGGCCTGGGCGGCGCCGGGGATCGCGCCGGAGCGGCGCGCCATGCCCGGGGTCGTGGTGGCGGCCAGCGGACGCACGGCGTTGGTGGAGCTCGTGGTCTCGACCTCCTCCTCGTCGTCGGCCGAGGCGACCTGGGTGCGGGTGGCGGAGACCTGGTCGGCGACCACCGCCGGACGGCCGCGCTCGGCCACCTCGACGACGGGGCCGGTCTGGCGGGCCCCGGCATAGGCACGGGGCAGGTGGGTGCGCACCAGATCGGCCATGATCCGGTCGCGGCTCGCCCCCGACTTGCCGCCGAGCACGATCGCCACGATCTGGCGGTCGTTCGACTTGGCCGCGGTCATCAGGTTGAAGCCGGAATCGCGCGTGTAGCCGGTCTTGATGCCGTCCACGCCCTCGACATTGCCGAGCAGGTGGTTGTGGTTGCCGATGACGCGCCCGCGGAAGGCGAAGGAGCGCGTCTGGAAATAGCGATAGTAGCGCGGGAAGCGGTCCTGGATCGCGCGGGCGAGGATGGTGAGGTCGCGCGCGGTGGTGATCTGGTCCGGGTCGGGCAGGCCGGAGGCGTTGGCGTAGTGCGTGCGGCTCATGCCGAGCGCCTGGGCCTTGCGGGTCATCATCTCGGCGAAGCGCGCCTCGGAGCCGGCGATGTTCTCGCCGATGGCGCAGGCCACGTCGTTGGCGGATTTGGTGACGATCGCCTTGATCGCGTCCTCGACCTCGATGGTCGAGCCCGGGCGCAGGCCGAGCTTGGACGGGGCCTGGCGGGCGGCGTTGGCGGAGATCTCGAGGGGCGTGTCGAGCTGGTAGCGGCCGCGCTCGAGCTGCTCGAACAGCAGGTAGAGCGTCATCACCTTGGTGATCGAGGCCGGGTGGCGCGGGGAATCCTCGTTGATGGCGTGCAGCACCTTGCCGGACTTCACGTCCACGACCATGGCCGCGTAGGGCGGGTTGTAGCCGCCGGCGGAGGGCCGGTGGTGGCGGCCGCGCTTGGCCTCGGCGGACGCGCTGAAGGCGACGACCATGACAGCCGCCACCAGAGCCGACAGCGCGCGGGATGTCCTCAAGCCGCCGACAACGCAACGCATCACGATAGACCCCGCCCCGCCTGTCCGGGTCCCGCTCGACGGACCCACACCTTCTCGTTGGGTGACGGTATGCAAAGGCGGTTACGCGCCCGTTAATGCGCTGCGATACGTCGGCAAAACCGCTTTTTCGCCCAACCCGTAAACAGATCGGGGGCGCCATGTCCGAGGCGGGGACGGACAAGTTCGCGCACCGACTGGCGCAGTCGTTTCCCGGCCTATAGATTGCTTGACGAAGCGAGCGCGTCACCCGGCGCGTCACCCCAGGTCAAGGGTTCGGTTCGGTTCAGATGTCAGTCATCCCCAGGCAGGGCAGGATGCCGATGCAGGGCAGGGCGGCCGCGATCACGGCGGGTCCGCGAGGCTCGGGCGACGACGACCGGTCGGGCACCGCGATCATCACGCGCACCAAGCCGCGCACCAAGCGGCCGAGCCTGTATCGCGTGCTGCTCCTCAACGACGACTACACGCCGATGGAGTTCGTGGTTCACGTCCTCGAGCGGTTCTTCAACCGCAGCCACGAGGACGCCTACCAGATCATGCTCCACGTTCACCAGAACGGCGTCGGCGAGTGCGGCGTGTACACCTACGAGGTCGCCGAGACGAAGGTAACGCAGGTGATGGATTTCGCGCGAAAGCACCAACACCCGCTTCAGTGCGTTATGGAAAAGAAATAGGCTCTCGCGAGAAAAGGCCCGAGCATTGCCAAGCTTCTCCCGCAGTCTGGAACAGGCCCTTCACAGAGCCCTCGCCCTGGCGGGCGAGCGGCGCCACGAATACGCGACGCTGGAACATCTCCTGCTCGCCCTCGTCGACGATCAGGACGCAGCCGCGGTCATGCGCGCCTGCAACGTCGAGATCGACGTGCTCAAGCGCAATCTCGTCGAATATGTCGACACCGAGCATTCCAACCTGATCGGTGACGGGCGGCAGGACGCCAAGCCCACGGCGGGCTTCCAGCGCGTGATCCAGCGCGCGGTGATCCACGTCCAATCCTCCGGCCGGGAGGAGGTGACCGGAGCGAACGTGCTCGTGGCGATCTTCGCCGAGCGCGAGAGCCACGCCGCCTACTTCCTGCAGGAGCAGGACATGACCCGCTACGACGCGGTCAACTACATCAGCCACGGCATCGCCAAGCGCCCCGGCGCCTCGGAATCGAAGCCTGTGCGCGGGGCGGAGGAAGACAGCTCCGAGCGTCCCGGCGGCGGCGACGAGGAGGCCCGCGGCACCAAGAAGAAGGGTGACGCGCTCGAAGCCTACTGCGTCAACCTCAACAAGAAGGCCCGGGACGGCAAGATCGACCCGCTGATCGGCCGCCACGCCGAGGTGGAGCGCACGATCCAGGTGCTCTGCCGCCGCCAGAAGAACAATCCGCTGCTGGTGGGCGATCCCGGCGTCGGCAAGACCGCGATCGCGGAGGGCCTCGCCCGCAAGATCATCCAGCACGAGGTGCCGGAGGTCCTGGCCGACGCCACCGTGTTCTCCCTGGACATGGGCACGCTGCTCGCCGGCACCCGCTATCGCGGCGACTTCGAGGAGCGCCTCAAGCAGGTGATGAAGGAGATCGAGGCGCATCCCAACGCGATCATGTTCATCGACGAGATCCACACCGTGATCGGTGCGGGCGCCACCTCGGGCGGCGCGATGGACGCCTCGAACCTGCTGAAGCCCGCTCTGGCCTCGGGCGCCCTGCGCTGCATCGGCTCGACCACCTACAAGGAGTACCGCCAGTACTTCGAGAAGGATCGCGCCCTGGTGCGCCGGTTCCAGAAGATCGACGTCAACGAGCCGTCGATCCCCGACACGATCGAGATCCTGAAGGGCCTGAAGCCGTATTTCGAGGAGTTCCACAAGCTCAAGTACACGAACGAGGCCGTGAAGGCCGCGGTCGAGCTGTCGGCGCGCTACATCAACGACCGCAAGCTGCCCGACAAGGCCATCGACGTGATCGACGAGACCGGTGCCTCGCAGATGCTGGTGCCGGAGGCGCGCCGCAAGCGCACCATCGGCATCAAGGAGATCGAGGCGACCATCGCCACGATGGCGCGCATTCCGCCCAAGACCGTGTCGAAGGACGACGCGGTGGTGCTTCAGAACCTCACCGAGAACCTGAAGCGGGTGGTCTACGGCCAGTCGAACGCCATCGAGGCGCTCACCTCGGCGATCAAGCTGGCCCGCGCTGGCCTGCGCGATCCCGACAAGCCGATCGGCTCCTACCTGTTCGCCGGCCCGACCGGCGTCGGTAAGACGGAGGCCGCCAAGCAGCTCGCCGCGTCGCTGGGCGTCGAGATGCTGCGCTTCGACATGTCGGAATACATGGAGCGCCACACGGTCTCGCGCCTGATCGGCGCGCCGCCCGGCTATGTCGGCTTCGACCAAGGCGGCCTGCTCACCGACGGCATCGACCAGCACCCGCATTGCGTGCTGCTCCTCGACGAGATCGAGAAGGCGCATCCGGACCTGTTCAACATCCTCCTGCAGGTGATGGACCACGGGAAGCTGACCGACCACAACGGCAAGCAGGTCGATTTCCGCAACGTGATCATCATCATGACCTCGAATGCGGGCGCCTCGGATCTGGCCAAGTCGGCCTACGGCTTCACCCAGAACAAGCGCTCCGGCGACGACGTCGAGGCGATCAACCGCCTGTTCGCGCCGGAATTCCGCAACCGGCTCGACGCGATCATCTCCTTCGGCCACCTGCCGAAGGAGGTCGTCGCCAAGGTGGTCGACAAGTTCGTGCTCCAGCTCGAGGCGCAGCTCGCCGACCGCAACGTCACGATCGAGCTCTCGGACGAGGCCCGCGACTGGCTGGTGGAGAATGGCTACGACGACGCCATGGGCGCGCGCCCGATGGCCCGTCTGATCCAGTCGACCATCAAGACGCCGCTGGCCGACGAGGTGCTGTTCGGTCAGCTCAAGAACGGCGGCACCGTCCGCGTCGTGCTGCGCCAGCCGGAAGGCACCAAGGCCGGCGAGAAGGCGAGCCTCGGCTTCGAGTATCCCGCCGGTCCGGTCACGCCCCGCCCGGAGAAGGACGTGACCAACGCGGCCAAGCGCCGTCGCTCCAAGCCGCGCTCGGCCGCCCGCGCCAAGAAGGCGGCCAAGAGCGACCCGAACCCGCCCGCCGGCGGGTCGGGCGGCACGCGCAAGCCGCCGAACACCGTGCCGAAGGTCCCGCTCAAGGTCTGATCGCCTTGAGGCAGGGCATGTGAAGCGGCCCGCCTTCCGGTGACGGAAGTGCGGGCCGCTCTCGCTTCCGGGTTGCCTTCGCCGCCGCAACCCCGGATATGCCGGGAACGCGCACCGGCGCGGTCGATCGCGCCACGGAAACGAGATGAGGGGAGCATGACCAGCGACGCGCAGGAGGAGCCGCTCACCCCGGTCTCGGCGCCGCCCGCTCCGGCCAAGCCCCGGAAGCCGACCGCGCGCGAGGAGCGCCGGCGGCGGCGGCGCAACCGGCACCGCTACGAGGAGATCCTGGGCTGGATCCTGGTGCCTCTGATCGTTGTCGCGATCTATTGGGGCGTGACCGCGGGACTCGACTTCATGGGCACCTCCCCGGGCCAGGTCTGGGACCAGCTCATGCAGGTGAAGGCCGCCCTCCAGAAGAAGGCGGGCTGACGCGCTCCGAGCTACCGGCTCGGGCGTACGGCTGCTTCATCCGGTTTGCGTCCGATCGAAGCGGCTTTTCCCTCTCCCCGACTGATCCCGGGCTTGCCCGGGATCAGCAAGCGATGCCGAGATCGGGCAAGCCAGAGTTCGGGTGCGGCGAAAGGATGCGCGCTCGGGCGGGAGTGCGCGCTCGCGCCTCTCCTTCAAGCCGATCCCGGCCTCACTGCACCAGCACCGCCTGATCGCAGCGCACGCCGTCGGCGGAGACGTCGGCCGAACCGATGCGGATGCCGAGCGCCCGCAGGGTGTTGTCGAGGACGAGGTCGATGGCCGGGGCCGCCGTGTTCAGCACGGCCAGGGTCAGGGGCTTCAGCGTCGGCAGGGAGAGCACGCCGAGGCCGTTCAGCTCCAGCGACATGGAGGCGAGCAGGCTCGCGGTGGCCGAGCCGACGAGCCCCGTCGAGGAGACGGTGCGGACGCGGTTGCGGGCGATGTCGTCGGCGCTGAAGGTCACGGTCTGGCTGTTGGAGGGGCCGATCGTCGTGCGCGCGCGGCCGGTGATGACGAGGGGAGGCAGGGCGAGCCGCAGCAGCTCCGCGGGCTGGCTGAGATTGGGCGCGGCGCCCGACCCGTCGATGGCGGAGGCGGGAACGTTGGCGATGGCGAGGTCGACGGCCCCTGGGCGCACGTCGAGGCTCATCGAGCGGGCGCTCGATTCGGTCCAGGGGCAGGAGACGGAGCGCAAGGTCGCCTGGCCATAGGCCGCTTCCGCATAGACCGGCAGCGACAGGGTGCCGAGGCCGAGGGGAGCGGTGAGGCCCGCTTCGATCAGCACGCGGGTCTGGGCCGTGCGCACCGTCGCCCTGGGGCTGTTCGGCTGCACCCAGCCCGAACTCTGACGGCGCTCGCCGACGGCGACGGTGACGCGGGTCCGGGTCAGGCCCGGGATGGTCAGGCCGAGATCGACGGAGACTTGGCGCGTGCCGTTGGCGGCGGCGACCGCCGCCGAGAGCAGATCGTAGGTGCCGACCGAGGGGCCGCGGCTGCCGCGCCCGGGCGCTAGTGCGCCCGCATCGCCGAGATCGAGCACCTGGGCGACGTTGAGCCGCCCGGCGGAGGCCGAGGCGGCGGCTCGGACCTGGGACAGGGCCGCGGCGGCGCTGGCATCCGGCACGCTGGCCGAGAGCGCGGTCAGGATCTGCCCGACGCTGGCATTGGCGGAGACGACGTCGTTGTAGCTCGCCGCCTGGAGACTCAGGGAATTCGCCAGGGAATCCAGGAAGCGGAAGGTGTCGACCCGGCTGTTCAGCAGGGCGTCGTAATCCATCGCGCTCAGGGAGAGCTTGGCGCCGAGCAGGGCACCGAGCAGGGCATTGGCGATGCCGCCGTCGAGGGAGACCAGGCCGGATCCGATGGTGAAGGCCCCGAATCGCGCCGTGGCCGCGGTGCCTTCGGCGGTGACGGGAAAGCTGGAGGGCAGGCCGAGCACGGGGGCGAACAGGGTCTTCGCCGCCGCCGTGAGGGTGACGCGGACCGCGTTCGGCGGCTTGCCGCCCGGCTGGAACCGGCTTGCGGCGCTGCTCCCGCTCTCCGCGGAATAGGTGCCCGGCAGGACGACGGCCTTGGAGCAATCGGCATAGCCGTTGTCGGCGAGGGAGCGGCAGGCGGTCCCCAGGGCGGCGGAGGGATCGGCTGCGGCCAGCGAGGCGGCCAGGTCGACGGCCCCCTGGGCCCGGCGCTTGGCCCCGTAGAGAGCGCCGAGATCGACGCCGATCGCGGCCGCCCCGAGGATCGCGGTCATGCCGAGGGCGCCGAACACCGCGACCGAGCCATGTCGGTCCTGTGTGAAGAACCGTCGCGGGAAGAGCGTGCGGAGGGGCATGGTCACAGCCCCCCGCGGCGCACGCTGAAGGAGCTTGTGAGGACGGCGGGCGCGACCAGGGCGATTCCCGGCACCGAAGCGAGGCCGAGGCTGCGCGCGTCGAAGGTCAGCGTAACCCGATAGAGTTGCGGGTCGGCGGGATCGTCGGCGATGGCGGTGTCGATGCTGCCGGGGCGGATCAGCGAGCCGGAGGCGAGGCCGGCCTTCACGCTCTGAAGGGCGAGGGACGTGCGCTCGGCGTCGTTGATGCCGGCAATCGAGGCGCGGGCCGCTTCCGCCGCAAGCTGACGCAGGTTGTGGGCCGCGCCGAGATAGATGGCGCAGGTGAAGATGTTCATCACAATCAGCAGGAGCACGGGCAGGATCAGCGCGAATTCGATCGCGGAGGCGCCCCTGCTGCAGGACAGGCAGTCGATCCTTCGGATGTTCGCGAAAATCCTGCGCGATCTCTGAAGAGCGGTCGTCATCGTGGTCGCCGCGGGTGAAGGAACGGAGACCTTCATTTGACGGCGCGGCGGGATCGAACCGGTTAACTCGGTTCGAGTGTTCACAATCTGTAATTGTAATCAGTTTTCCGCTTTTGGAAGCTGGGCGCGCGGGTCAAGGCCCGATTCCGCCATGCTGCACCGCAGCGGCGATTTGCGTCGCAAAACTGATATGCTCAGTCTCAGCATATCTGGACAACGACCGGAGCCACGCCTACTTTAGTCGGCACAATGCTCAAAGTGAGCATAAAGGCAGGTGCCGATGGCTCTTTCCTCTCTCGCCCGCCCGGTGGACCGCGCCGAGGGCTTCCCGCTCGCCGACATCTACGATCGCGTCAGCCGGCACGTTCCGGCCATCGAGTGGCCCGCCCTCGCGCCGGACGTGGAAGCGATCCTGCGGCTGAAGCGGGAGCGGAACGCCGTGATCCTGGCCCATAACTACCAGGCGCCGGAGATCTTCCACACGGTCTCGGACATCGTCGGCGACAGCCTGGCGCTCGCCCGCGAGGCGGTGAACGTGGACGCGGACGTGATCGTGCTCGCCGGCGTGCACTTCATGGCCGAGACCGCCAAGCTCCTGAACCCCGAGAAGACGGTGCTGATCCCCGACATGGGCGCCGGCTGCTCGCTCGCCGATTCGATCACGCCGGCGGATGTGCGGGCGCTGCGGGCGAAGTATCCCGGCGTGCCGGTGGTGACCTACGTCAACACCTCCGCGGCGGTGAAGGCCGAATCGGACCTGTGCTGCACCTCCGGCAATGCCGTCGACGTGGTGCGCTCCCTCGGCGTGCCGCGGGTGCTGATGATCCCGGACGAATTCTTGGCCCGCAACGTCCAGCAGCTCGTGCCCGAGGTGGAGATCCTGACCTGGGCCGGCCATTGCGAGGTGCACGAGCGCTTCACCCCGGCCGACATCGCCGAGGTGCGCGACAGCTATCCCGGCATCACCGTGATCGCACATCCGGAATGCCCGCCGGAGGTGGTCGAGGCCTCGGACTTCTCCGGTTCGACGGCGATGATGATGAACTACGTCACCGCGAAGCGCCCCGCGCAGGTGGTGCTGGTGACGGAATGCTCGATGGCGGACAACATCGCCGTGGCGAACCCGGACATCGAATTCATCAAGCCCTGCAACCTGTGCCCGCATATGAAGCGGATGTCGCTCAGGAACATCCGCCGGGCGCTGGAGACGATGAGCCACGAGATCACCGTCGAGCCCGCGCTTGCGGACCGTGCCCGGCAGGCGGTGGAGCGCATGCTCGCCGTGAAGCCGACCCCCGTGGTCACCAAGGTCGCGAACGCCTGATGAGTGTCCTTCCGCGCAGCCCGGCCGACCGCGTGATCGTGGTCGGCGCGGGCGTGGCCGGCCTCAGCGTGGCCCTGCGTCTCGCCCCCCGCCCGGTCACCCTCGTCACCGCCGCGCCCCTCGGGCTCGGCACCGCCACGGGCTGGGCCCAGGGCGGCATCGCTGCCGCGATCGGCGCCGACGACGCGCCGGCCCTGCATGCCGACGACACGCTCGCCGCCGGGGCGGGCCTGAGCGAGCCGGATATCGCGCTGGCCGTGGCCGAGGCGGGGCCGCGCCTCGTCGAATGGCTGGTCGGCCTGCGCACCGGCTTCGACCGGGAGGCGGACGGCGCCCTGGCCCTGGGGCTGGAGGCTGCTCATAGCCGCCGCCGCATCGTGCGGGCGAAGGGCGATTCCACCGGCCGCATGGTGCTCGAAGCCCTGGCCGCCGCGGCGCGTGCCTGCCCCTCCATCGAGGTGCTGGAAGCCGAGGCCCGCGCCCTGATGCAGGACGGCGAGGGTCGGGTCCGCGGCCTCGTCTGCGCCCGTGACGGTGCCACCTTCCGGCTGCCCGCCGCGGCGGTGGTGCTCGCCACCGGCGGCGTCGGCGCGCTCTACGCCTCGACCACCAATCCCCGCGGCGCCCTCGGGCGCGGCCTGCTCATTGCGGCGCGGGCCGGTGCGGTGCTGCGGGACCTCGAATTCGTGCAGTTCCACCCGACCGCCATCGCGGCCGGGGCCGATCCCATGCCACTCGCCACCGAGGCCCTGCGCGGCGAGGGCGCCGCCCTGATCGATCAGCACGGCGAGCGGGTGATGGCGGGCATCGCCGGCGGCGATCTCGCGCCCCGCGATGTGGTCGCCCGGGCGATCTTCCAGGCCCAGGCCCGGGGCGCCCAGGTCTTCCTCGACGCGACCGGCGATCTCGGCCGGCGCATGCCGGGGCGCTTCCCCACCGTGGCGGGGCTCTGCGCCGAGGCCGGCATCGACCCGGCGACGCAGCCGATCCCGGTGCGGCCGGCGGCGCATTACCACATGGGCGGCGTGAAGGTGGATGCGGCCGGGCGCACCAGCGTGCCGGGCCTCTGGGCCTGCGGCGAGGTCTCCTCCACGGGCCTGCACGGCGCCAACCGGCTCGCCAGCAACTCCCTCCTCGAAGCCCTGGCCTTCGGCCGCTGGATCGCCGAGTCGATCGAGGGCAGCGCGCTCGCCCTCGGCGCTCCGCCGATGCGGCCCGCCTCGGCTTCGGCCGCGGCCCCCGTCTCGGCCCTGGCGGAGGTCCGCGCCCTCATGGAGCGCCATGTCGGCGTGGTGCGCGAGGCGAAGGGCCTCGAAGGGGCGGTCGCCCGGCTCTCGGAGCTCGCCGCGTCCGGCTGCGAGGCCGCCCTCACCGGCCTGATGATCGCTGCCTGCGCCCGGGAGCGCCGCGAGAGCCGCGGCGCCCATTGGCGGGCCGACCATCCCGAACAGGCGCCCCCGCGCCACTCGGAGACGACCCTGTCCGCGATCCTCGCCGGCACCGGCGCGGAGCAAACGATCCGCGAGCGCGCCGATGCCTGACGAACCCTTGAGCCCGCTGCCGCGCCTGCTGGTCGAGCCTCTGGTGCGGGCCGCGCTGCTGGAGGATCTCGGCCGGGCCGGCGACGTGACCACCGACGCCATCGTGCCCGCCTCCGCCCGGCTCGACGGCGTCATCGCCGCCCGCCAGAACGGCGTGATCGCCGGCACGGATGCGGCCTTGATCGCCTTCGCGCTGATCGATCCCGCGGTCTCGGTCGAGGTGGAGCGGGGCGAGGGCGCCCGCATCGCCCCCGGCGACGTAGTGCTGCGCCTGTCCGGTCCCGCCCGGGCCATCCTTACCGCCGAGCGCGTCGCCCTGAACCTGCTCTGCCGGCTCTCCGGGGTCGCCACCGCCACCGCCTCCCTGGTCGAGGCGGCCCGGCCCCACGGCCATGCCCGGATCGTGTGCACCCGCAAGACCACGCCGGGCCTGCGTGCCTTGGAGAAGCATGCGGTGCGGGCGGGGGGCGGCTCGAACCACCGCTTCGGCCTCGACGACGCCGTGCTCATCAAGGACAACCACATCGCCGTGGCCGGCGGCATCGTGCCGGCGATCGAGCGGGCGCGCCGCAACGCGGGCCACCTCGTGAAGATCGAGGTGGAGGTCGACACCCTCTCTCAGCTCGAACAGGCCCTCTCCGTGGGCGCCGATGCCGTGCTCCTCGACAATATGAGCCCCGAAACCCTGCGCGAGGCGGTCCGGATGATCGACGGCCGCGCCATCGCCGAGGCTTCGGGGCGCATCAACCTGGAGACGGTCGGCCCGGTCGCCGCCTCGGGCGTCGACCTGATCTCGGTCGGCTGGATCACCCACAGCGCGCCGATCATCGATCTCGGCCTCGACGCCGCCTGACGCGTCGCGCGGGAAGGCGCGCAGGCTCCGGCCTTGGAGACGGGCAAAACAAACGTTCCCGTGAGGGCCGGGCAGAAGGCTGGAATCCTTCAAGTTACGGCGGCGCTGCCACAGTGTTGCCACGCGGTCACGAAGTCGGGCGAACCTGCTTCGCAGCGCGGAATAAGCTTGGCTTTACGGCGGCGGAGTTTACCTCTTGGCGAGAACTGCCACGGCATCGTGCGCTGGTTTTCCACCCAGTATCCACAGCCCGCCCGCCTCAGAGGCTTCGATGCGCCGTCTTGTCATCGCCCTTTCCGGGATCGCCTGCGCCGCGGCGCTGGCGGCTCCCGCCCATGCCTACGAGATCGATCCGCTTACCCGGCAGCCTCTCACCGAGGTGCTGACGGTTCGCGTGCGTCCGCAGGCCACCGAGCCCACGGCGAATGCGGCGCTGCCGGCCGATCCGCTGCAGCAGACCGCGCCGGCCGCCGCGGCCGTGCCGCAGGCGACGGCGATCGCCCGCGAGACCATCCCCTATAGCGGTCCCTACGGCGCGGGCACGATCGTGGTCTCCACCGCCGAGCGTCGCCTCTACCTCGTCAACGGCGACGGCACCGCCGTGCGCTACGGCGTCGGCGTCGGCCGTCCGGGCTTCACCTGGGGCGGCACGCAGACCATCACCATGAAGCGCGAGTGGCCGGATTGGCGCCCGCCGGCGGAGATGCTGCGCCGCCGCCCGGACCTGCCCCGCTACATGAAGGGCGGCATCGAGAACCCGCTCGGCGCCCGCGCCATGTATCTCGGCGGCACCATGTACCGCATCCACGGCTCCAACGAGCCGGAGACGATCGGCACCGCCGTCTCCTCGGGCTGCATCCGCATGACCAACGAGGACGTGAGCGACCTCTACACCCGCGTGAAGGTCGGCACCCGGGTGATCGTGCAGCGCTGACGCTGCCGAGCGCCGCGACATGAGAAGGGCCGGTGCAGCGCACCGGCCCTTTCTCGTTGGATCCTGCTTCTCAGTGGCAGCCGCAGCTTCCGCTGCCGCACCCGCCGCCGCCATGGGAATGGCCGCCCTTCACCGGGGCGCTCGCGGCGCGGTCCCGATCGAGGCCCAGGGCTTCGAGCTCGCGCAGGTAATCCGCCCAGCGATTCCGGTACTCGCGGCCGAGATCGTACAGGTACTCCCAGCCATAGATGCCGGTGTCGTGCATGTCGTCGAAGGCGAGTTTCACGGCGTAGTTGCCGATGGGCTCGACAGCGAGGATCGCCACGTCGCGCTTGCCGCCAATCACCCGGCGCTCGGCGGGGGAATGCCCCTGCACCTCGGCCGAGGGGCTCGACACGCGCAGATACTCCGCCGGCAGGTCGAAGCGCCCCCCATCCTCGAAGGCGACGCGCAGGATGCGCTTGTCCCCCAGCAGGCGGATCTCGGTCGGCCAGCGCTCGCTCATCGTCACACCTTAGAATCGGGGGGGCTTCTGCATTGGGTGGATACAACCCTGCGGGGAGCGATGATCGGATCCCCGCGCCCTGCGCTTGCCCTGAAATACCAGAGTCCTCATATGGAGGGCGATGTTGGATCTGTCAGCCGACAAACCCATTCCTTCGGTATCCGCAGAGCGTGACGAGCAGCCCATGTGGGGTCCCCGCAACGACGGTCCCGCTGCACCGGCCACGCGCCCGGCGCCGCTGATCGATCCGTTCCAGCGCGCCATCACCTATCTGCGCATCTCGGTGACGGACCGCTGCGATTTCCGCTGCGCCTATTGCATGGCCGAGGACATGCAGTTCCTGCCCAAGCGGGACCTGCTGACGCTGGAGGAGCTCGACCGGCTCTGCGGCGTCTTCATTGACCGCGGCGTGCGCAAGCTGCGCATCACCGGCGGCGAGCCGCTGGTGCGGCGGGACATCATGCATCTGTTCCGGCGCCTCTCGCGGCACCTGACGAGCGGCGCCCTCGACGAGCTGACCCTTACCACCAACGGCTCGCAGCTCGCCCGCTTCGCCCCCGAGCTCGCCGAACTCGGCGTGCGGCGAGTCAACGTGTCGCTGGACACCCTCGACGCGGACAAGTTCCGGGCGATCACCCGGCGCGGCGACCTCGCCACGGTGCTCGCCGGCATCGAGGCGGCGCGCCGGGCCGGGATCAAGGTGAAGATCAACGCCGTGGCCCTGAAGGGCGTCAACGAGCACGAGATCGCGGACATGATCGCCTGGGCGCACGGCCTCGGCATGGACATGACCCTGATCGAGGTGATGCCGCTCGGCGAGATCGAGGGCGACCGCACGGACCAGTTCCTGCCGCTCTCCGTCGCCCGCGAGCGCCTCGCGAGCCGCTACACCCTGACGCCGCTGCCCGACCGCACCGGCGGCCCCGCCCGCTACGTGCGCGTGGAGGAGACCGGCGGCCGGCTCGGCTTCATCACGCCGCTGACCCACAATTTCTGCGAGAGCTGCAACCGGGTGCGCCTGACCTGTACCGGCAAGCTCTACATGTGCCTCGGCCAGGAGGACGCCGCCGACCTGCGCGCGGCCCTGCGCGCCTCCCCCGACGACGCCCTCGTGACCCAGGCGGTGATCGATGCGATCGCCCGCAAGCCCAAGGGGCACGACTTCGTCATCGAGCGGGCCCGCCCCGCCGCCGTGCCCCGCCACATGAGCGTCACCGGCGGCTGAGCGCCGGGGCGGTCGGGCCTAATCGCTCGCCAGGCGGCGGGCGACGCGCTGATGCTGCCGGGCGATGTCGCGCACATAGGCGATCGCACCGAGCTGCATCCGGAGCAGCGCCTCGGGATCCTCCTCCGCGTCCCGCCTGACGCAGACGTAGAACTCGAACGAGCCCGGCTCCGTGGCGGAGAACTGGCTCACGACGAACGGGAAGAGGCCGAGCCGGCTCGCGCCCTCGATCAGATCGAGGAACGAGAATGGCGTGAATACCCAGCAATGGCAGGTGACGTAGCGGCCCTCCGCCGAAAAGGCCTCCCGGGCATGCTTGTGCGCCAGCGCCAGCGCATGGCCGCCGCTCAAGGGCGGCAGCGCGGCGGGATCGGTGTCCTCCCGCCAGACGCGGGTCGGATCGAGGGCGACCGTGCCATAGGTGTGGTCGAAAATCTGCCGGGGGCTCGGCCGGTCGAGATCGAGCAGCAGCGCCTCGACGCCCTCGCCGAGGGTGCTCGGATGCCGCTTCAGATCGAACATGAAGCGCCGGTCCGGCAGCGAGAGATTGAGGACCCCGCCCGGCCGCAGGACCTCGTAGATGCCCCGGAACCAGCCGAGCAGGTTGGGAACGTATTGCGCGACCTGCGCGGCGATGGCGAAATCGTAGCCGCTGCGGCCGACGACGGCCTGGAGCGAGCCGCTGCCCGTCCAGGCGTAATCCACGGCCACCGCCCCCGGCCGGTCGCTGCAGGCGTCCTTGGCGTAGTCCACGTACTCGACGCTGATGCCGTCGGGCAGGGCGACCGGATTCTCCGCCGCTCCGAATTCCAGGCCCGTGGCCACCGGAAGGACGACGTCGTGGGTCAGGCGAGCGAGACGCCGGTCCTTCGCGCGCTGCGCCAGGAACTCGTCGAGCGACAGGGAACGGCTCATGGATCTCCCCCGGCCTCCCGCCGGGAGGCCATGTTTCCTCACGCGCGAACGCTTTCGCGCCTCACGGGGATATGCGGCGGATCGAGGATCCGCGCGGCATGGGGGAGCGGGAGCGATGAGCCTTCGGCTTTCGCCTCATAGCGTCCGCAGGATCGGACGGCCAGAGCCGGGAAGGCGCTCTGGAGCGGGTGATGGGAATCGAACCCACGTATTCAGCTTGGAAGGCTGCTGCTCTACCATTGAGCTACACCCGCGCGAGGGGCCGGATATCACGGGCCAGGCGGTTTGAGAAGGCGATGTGCGCGTCTCATTCCGCCGCCTGGAGTGACGACGGTGCGAGGGCCGCCAGCGCCGCCGGCTTCGGGCCCCCGGTCGCCCAGTCGAGCAACTCGACGGTGTGCAGGATCGGGATGGCGGTGCCCTTCCCGATCTGCGTGGCGCAGCCGATATTGCCCGTCGCGATCACGTCGGGGCGCATCCGCTCGATATTGGCGACCTTGCGGGCGCGCAGGCGCCCGGCGATCTCCGGCTGGAGGATGTTGTAGGTCCCGGCCGAGCCGCAGCAGATATGGCCCTCCGGCACGTCCTTCACGGTGAAGCCAGCCGCCTTGAGCAGCGCCTTTGGCTCGGTGCGGATGCCCTGGCCGTGCTGCATCGAGCAGGCGGAATGGTAGGCGACGGTGAGATCCGCCTCGACCACGGCGGGCATCAGGCCAAGAGTGGCGACATATTCCGTCACGTCCTTGGCCAGGGTCGAGACCCGCCGGGCCTTCTCGGCATAAGCCGGATCGTCCCGGAACATGAAGCCGTAATCCTTGATGGTCGTGCCGCAGCCCGAGGCGGTGACGAGGATGGCGTCGAGCCCGTTGGCATCGGCCTCCGCGATCCAGGCGTCGATCGTGCGCTTGGCATGGGCGTGGGCGGACTCCTCCTTGCCCATGTGGTGGGTGAGGGCGCCGCAGCAGCCCTCGCCCTTGGGCTGCACCACCTCGACCCCGTGGCGGGTGAGGAGCCGGATCGCCGCCTCGTTGAAATCCGGCCGCAGCACGCTCTGGGCACAGCCCCGCAGCAGCGCCACGCGGCCGCGCCGGTTCCCGGCGGTTGCAGCCGGAAAGACGCCCGGCCGGTCGGTCGGGTTGCGGCCCGGCAGGGCGGCGGGGGCGAGGTCGAGCATGGCCGAGAGCCGGTTGCCGACCCGCGGGAGCTTGGCGAGGAGCGGCCGGAAGGGCGCGCCGATCCGGGCACCGCGCAGCGCCAGCCGGAAGCGGTTCGGATAGGGCAGGACGAAGGCGAGCACGCTGCGCATCAGCCGGTCGCTGAGGGGGCGCCGATGGGTCTTCTCGATATGCGTGCGGGCATGGTCGACGAGGTGCATGTAATGCACCCCCGAGGGGCAGGTCGTCATGCAGGACAGGCAGGAGAGGCAGCGGTCGACATGCTTCACGACCTCGGCGCTCGCCGCCTTGCCGCCCTCGAGCATGTCCTTGATCAGGTAGATGCGGCCGCGGGGGGAATCGAGCTCGTCGCCGAGCAGCAGGTAGGTCGGGCAGGTCGCGGTGCAGAAGCCGCAATGCACGCAGGTCCGCAGGATCTTTTCCGAAGCCGCCATGGCCGGATCGGCGAGCTGGGCGGGATTGAAATTGGTTTGCACGCTTGTCTCGTCGCGTTTCTGGGGCGTGGCGTCGCCGGTACCGCCTCTTTTAGACCGGTTTCAAGGAAATGCAGCGCGCCCGCGGGCTGCGACATCGTCTCCCGCCGCCATCCCCGGTGCACCGCGACCGCCGTGCCGATCCGGGCCCAGGATTTGGGCACCCATCTGGCGGATATCTGCGCGTCTGAGTTGAAATTTGTGCAGAATCTCTCGTACTTCTGTTGAAATCGGACGAGCTCCGAAATATTTTTTCAACAGAGCCGATGCATAGAATGTGCGCTCTTTGAAGAGAGACGAAGAGTTTGCTGCTTGTGCGTGTCGTTTCTACGAAGGTCTCGGGTCGTCAGGGGGCCGGCGGGGCGGAGATCATGAGCAGGATCAGGTGGCTCAGGACCGGCAAGGCACGGGTAGCCAAGCCTGCTCTGTCGCGGACGATCACCCGGGATCTGACCTCCGTTCTCGCCCTGCTCAACGGGGTCTCCCGCAACTGCGCCCTGGCGCCGAGCCTCGCGGAGGCGACCCGGGCATCCCTGGAGGCGGTTGCGCGCTTCACGGGCTGGCCGATCGCCCACGCCTATCGGCGGCAGCCCGACAGCGACGGGCGAATGACGTCGATGGGTGTCTGGTTCCTGGCGGCGGGTCAGGGCAGCCAGGCGGCGGAATCCTTCGTCGCGGCCTCGGAGCGTGCCGTCTTCGCCCCGGGCGAGGGCATGATCGGCCGCGTGGCCGCCGACGGCAACCCCGTCTCCTGCGAGGATGTGACCGTGCTGCCGGGTTTCCTCCGCGCCGCGACGGCCAAGGCCAACGGGGTGCGAGGCTGCTTCGCCTTCCCCGTCATCGTCGAGGGTCGGGTCGAGATCGTCCTCGAATTCTTCTCGCATGAGCCTGCCCGCCTTGATGGCGAGCTTTTGGAACTGATGGCCTATGTCGCGGAGCGGCTGGCCATCACCCTGGTGGAGCATGATCAGCGGGCGCGGTCCGAGGGGCTGATGCAGGCCCTGGGGAGCATCGCTGCCCGGCTCGCCGAGACGACGGCGAGCGTCGAGACCGGATCCCGGACGGTGCTGAGCGTGGCGCAGAACGTCGATGCGCGCCGTGCCGATGTCGACCGGGCCAGCACCGAGGTCTCGCAGGAGATCGAGGGCCCCACGGCGCTCATGCAGCAGCTCGTCACGCTGTCCCACGAGGCGCGGGGCCACGCGGAGAGGATCGACGCCATCTCGGGCACGACGGTGGCCGCGCTCGCCGAAGCCGTGACGACCTTCACGGATCTGCAGGGAAAAATCCGGGATGTCGGCCATATCGGCGATCTGATCGGCGTGATCGCCGGCCAGACGAACCTGCTGGCGCTCAATGCGACCATCGAGGCCGCACGGGCGGGCGAGGCCGGGCGGGGCTTCTCGGTCGTCGCTGCCGAGGTCAAGGACTTGTCCGCCCAGGTCACTCAGGCGACCGCCGAGATCGCCGCTCAGGTCGGCCGCCTGGGGCGTGCCGCGGCGGAGGCGACGGCCTCCCTGAACCGCGTGAGAGGCGAGATCGAGACCGTTCACGGAGCCTCGTTCGATATCGGTCGCATCAGCGGCGCCTACGAGGAGGTCTCGTCGGGCGTGGCGGAGCGCGTCTCCCGCGCCAGGAGGACGATCGCCGAGGCCGTGAGCCAGCTCGACGCCCTGCAGGCGACGACGACGGAAGCGGTGGCCTCGTCCCATTCCCTGGGAGACAGCTCGGCGTTGCTTCGCGCGCAGAGCGAGGAGCTGGAGACGGCGATGCGGGCGCTGTCCGCGCCGTCAGCCTAGCGCGGCGGGGCCTACGCAGAGGCCGGGGCCCGGAGAGCCCGCCGGCCTGCCGCCAGAGGGATCCTCAGACCCCGGCATACATCCGGCCCGGGTTGAAGATGCCCGCCGGATCGTGCGCGGCCTTGATGCCGGCGGTCAGGCGCATCAGCGGCTCGGACTGCGGCTCGAACACCGGTACGGCGGCGCGAATTGCGTCCGGCGCGCGGATCAGCGTGGCGTGGCCGCCCTGCGTCTTCACGGCGGCCCGCACAATCTCGGCCCCGGCATCGCCCGCGGCATCGGTGGCGAGCCAGATCAGCCCGCCGCCCCAATCGTAGAACCAGCGGGCCGCCCGCCGCGCAGCGATGGCCGCCGTCACGGCTGGTCCCCTTGTCGGCGCGGTGGAGATGCGCCAGACCGCCGCGTCGCGCGGCTCGGCGAGCGGCGCCACGTCGCGGATGCCCTGCCAGAGGGCCGCGCCTGCCTCGCCCTCCAGCGTATCGGCCGTGCCGTAGCGCTTGAGCAGGCGGCGCAGCTCGCCGAGGCGGTAGTCGATCGAGGTCGAGAAGCCTTCCAGACGCAGGCAGGTCCGGGCCTCCCCGGCGCCGATTCCGGCCGGGAGATGGGCGGCGCCGGTGAGCTCGAAGGGCGAGCCCAGGGCGGTGGCCAGGGCCTCGACCGCGCGGGCGTCGTTGAGGCCGGAAAAGACCAGGGTGGCCACCCGCTCCTGTACGGGCAGCACCTTGAAGGTCACCTCGGTGAGAAGACCGAGGGTGCCCCAGGCGCCGGCCATGAGCTTCACGAGATCGAGGCCCGTGACGTTCTTCATCACCCGGCCGCCGGACTTGATCGCCTCCCCACGCCCGTTGACGAAGCGCACGCCGATCAGGCTGTCGCGGGCGGCGCCGGCATTGATGCGGCGGGGGCCGGAATTGTTGACGGCGGCCACCGCGCCGAAGCTCGGCACGCCCGTGCTCGCCAGCAGCACCCGATGATCCATGGGCTCGAAGGGCAGCATCTGACCGCGTTCGGCGAGGAGGCTCTGGATCTCGGCGAGGGGCGTGCCCGCCCGGGCCGAGACGACCATCTCCGCCGGCTCGTAGAGGGTCACGCCGGTCAGGCCGGCCGCCGACAGGGTCGCCTCGTCCTGGGCCGGCCGGCCGATGGCGGCCTTGGTACCGCCGCCGACGAGGCGGAGCTGCTCCGCCCGGCCCGCCGCCTCCGCCACCAGGGCAGCCGCCTCCTGTTCGCTCGCCGGCGCGTAGCTCGTCATCGTTTCCGCCCTGGATGCCGTTGCGGCATCATCCTTGTTCTCGATCATCGGACCGGCCCGGAGACCGGTCCGCGGTTCCCGCGATCGCAACCGCGAGTTCAGAGCGTTTCAAAACCATTTTGCTTTGGCGGCGCAAGCGTCGCCGGGGAGAGGCGGCGATAAAGTGTCGCCGGAGACGGGAGGCACCCGGCGACGGCCCTCAATTGCCGGCCATCACCAGCGCCCAGAAGCGCTTGTAGCGGGTGCCGGGCGCATCCACCCGGGCAATGCCGACCCGACGCAGCTGCGGGATCAGCATGTTGCGGTTGTGCTCCGGCGAAGCCTTCCAGCGGGCGAAGACCTGGTCGAAGGTCTCCGAGCCCGCGCTCAGATTCTCCGCGGCGTAGCTGCGGCCGAGGCCGATGCCGGCCATGCGGCTCTCGAAGCGATCGTGGCTGAGGCGCCCCGCCCGGGCATTGGCACCGGCCTGGAACGAGGCGGCCCGGATCAGGCTGGAATCGATCACCACGGGACCGAGTCCATGCTGCGCCCGGTAGCGGGAGATCGCCGCTGCGGCCGCGCCCTCGTCGAGGATAACGGGGCTCACCGGCAGGTCGGCTTCGAGCACCGAGGAGCCCATGCCGCAGCCGGAGAGGACAGCCGCCAGGAGCAGCGTCGCCGCCGCGAGCAGGGCGGGACGGACGGAAGAGGGGCGCGACATGGGCCGGAGGCTGAGCCAGAGGTGAGATCCGGCTCCCGCATTCCGGGCGCTTGAGGCGAAAGCGAGGCGATGACGGTAACCCTCGGCGGCCGCGCTCGCGCGAGGGGGCGCCCTGTGGCCCCCCGGTCACGCCGCCTTCGGGTCAGATGCGCGTCCCGTCCTCCTTCGGCGGGGCGCCGCAGCGCCAGCGGGTGATGCGATAGCGCGGGTGCTCTCCGACCCAGCGGGCGAGTTGGGGTTGGGCCACGTGCAGGCAGGCGCGCGCATCGGGGACGTCGAGGGGGAGGCGCCGCGACTCGCAGGTATCCGGCGCATTCGCGGCGCAGGCCGTGAAATAGAGAAAGAAGAAGCCCGCCATCCCGCCTCCATCCGTCTCCCGTTCCCGATCGCGCACCATCGCAGGAATCGGGCCGGCGGCGCAGGAGCGCTGCCGGCCCAGCCGTGTCAGGGTCTCTCCTGGCGCTACCGCCCGCCGAGGGAGGGGCCGCCCGCGGCGCCTCCGGTGCCGGGCGGGCCGCTGGTCGGGGTGCCGCCGATATTGGTGCCCGGCGTCGAGCCGATTGCCGGCGCGCCGGCCGGCGCGGCTCCGGTGCCGACCGAGCCCGTGGTCGATCCGGCGGAATTCAGGGGTTGCGGTCCCGCGCCCCCGGCACGGCTGGGATTGCTGAGGTTGCTGCCCGTGGGGCCACCGGTGGTGCTGCTCTGGGCGATGGCGCCGCCCGAGACGAGCAGCGCGAGGCCGGTCAGGCCGGCAAGAATCGGGATTCGCATGCGAGGGGATCCATCTGGAGACGATGGAGATCCAACACCGCGCGCCGGGGAGGTTCACCGGGCCGAAGGCGCGATCTGACGCGCCGCAACAAGCGTGGCCGTATGGTGCTGGGGAATGCGTGGTATGCGTGGCGCGGGCGACGGGGCTCGAACCCGCGACCTCCGGCGTGACAGGCCGGCACTCTAACCAACTGAGCTACGCCCGCGTGGCGTATGTCCCCTATAATGTCCCGCCGGATGGTTCCGTATGGTACAGTATCGTCGCGGCGAGTCGGGCCCGCGGCATCGACGATGGATTGTACAAGGAACGTGGCGCGGGCGACGGGGCTCGAACCCGCGACCTCCGGCGTGACAGGCCGGCACTCTAACCAACTGAGCTACGCCCGCGTGGCGTGACGCCTTCTGGGCGACGGCCGGCGGTGTATGAGCGCCGCCCCGACCTGTCAAGGCGTTTCCGAGTCGAGTCGCCGCACGGGCGACGGCGAGGCTTCATCCCGGCCCCCGGCCGCCCGAATTCGCCGATCCGGCGCCGCGCGGCCCGCGACGGCTCGGCAGTGACAAGAAGCCATTTGTGCGACGCGCAATGCCCTTGTTTCACCCGGACCGCTCGTCTAAGCCTCCCGCCAACGCAGCCTGGCATTGGATAAATTCCAACTCCACCGGACAACCGGGCCAGAGCACAGGGAGCCGAAGAGGTGTCGCGATGACAGGCCTGCTGGCGGATTACCTTCCCCTGATCGTCTTCATCGGCGTCTCGCTGTTCATCGCCGTTGCGCTCCTCGTCGCCCCCTTCCTGGTGGCCTACAACAGTCCCGACCCGGAGAAGTTGTCGGCCTACGAATGCGGCTTCAACGCGTTCGATGACGCGCGCATGAAATTCGACGTACGATTCTACCTCGTCGCGATCCTGTTCATCATCTTCGACCTCGAAGTGGCCTTCCTGTTCCCCTGGGCCATCACCTTCGGGGAACTCGGATGGTTCGGCTTCTGGTCGATGATGGTCTTCCTCGGCGTGCTCACCGTCGGCTTCGTCTACGAGTGGCGAAAAGGCGCTCTCGAATGGGACTGACGGTCGTGTTATCCGCCATAATTCATTATTCACCGAGGCTCGGATGGCTCTGAACACCGCGCTTTCCCGGACGCCCGAGGTCGCCCCCCAGCCGAAGGGCATCCTCGATCCCGCCACCGGTCTTCCGTTCGGGGCGAACGATCCGACCTTCCTGTCGATCAACAGCGAACTCGCCGACCGCGGCTTCCTGCTGACGACGACGGACGATCTCATCAACTGGGCCCGCACCGGCTCGCTGATGTGGATGACCTTCGGCCTCGCCTGCTGCGCCGTCGAGATGATGCAGATGTCGATGCCGCGCTACGATTGCGAGCGCTTCGGCTTCGCCCCCCGCGGCTCGCCCCGCCAGTCGGACGTGATGATCGTGGCCGGGACGCTGACCAACAAGATGGCCCCGGCCCTTCGCAAGGTCTACGATCAGATGCCGGAGCCGCGCTACGTCATCTCCATGGGCTCCTGCGCCAATGGCGGCGGCTACTACCACTACTCCTATTCGGTGGTGCGCGGCTGCGACCGGGTCGTCCCGGTGGACATCTACGTGCCGGGCTGCCCGCCGACCGCGGAGGCGCTGCTCTACGGCGTGCTCCTGCTGCAGCGGAAGATCCGCCGCACCGGCACGATCGAGCGGTGAGCGCATGACCGACGCCATCACCACCAACGGCATCACCCTGCGCTCCACCATCGCGGTGCCGCAGGGCGACGAAGCCCTCAAGGCGCTCGGCGAGCGCATCGCCGGCGCCCTCGGGCCGGCCGTGACCGAGTGGAAGGTCGCCTATGGCGAGCTGACCCTGGGCATCCAGAGCTCCGACATCGTCTACGCGCTCACCTATCTGCGCGACGACCCGGCCTGCGCCTTCCGCAGCTTCATCGACATCTGCGGGGTCGACTATCCCGAGCGCGAGCGGCGCTTCGACGTCGTCTATCACCTGCTCTCCCTGCGCCATAACCTGCGCATCCGGGTGAAGGTGCAGACCGACGAGAACACCCCGGTCCCGTCCGTGATCTCGGTCTTTCCCGCCGCCAACTGGTTCGAGCGCGAGACCTACGACCTCTACGGGATCCTGTTCTCGGGTCATCCGGATCTGCGCCGGATGCTCACCGATTACGGGTTCGAGGGGCACCCGCTCCGCAAGGACTTCCCGCTCACCGGCTTCGTCGAGGTCCGCTACGACCAGGACGCGGCGCGCGTCGTCTACGAGCCGGTGAAGCTCACCCAGGAATTCCGGAACTTCGACTTCCTCTCCCCGTGGGAAGGCACGGATTACGTGCTTCCGGGGGACGAGAAGAAGTCGAGCTGAAGGCTGCGGGCATGTCCGAACACAACATCCGCAACTTCTCGATCAATTTCGGGCCGCAACACCCGGCGGCGCATGGCGTGCTCCGTCTCGTTCTGGAGCTCGACGGCGAGGTGGTGGAGCGGGTCGATCCGCATATCGGGCTGCTCCATCGCGGCACCGAGAAGCTGATCGAGCACAAGACCTACCTGCAGGCCACGCCGTATTTCGACCGGCTCGACTACGTCGCGCCGATGAACCAGGAGCATGCCTTCTGCCTCGCGGTCGAGCGGCTTGCCGGCATCCCGGTGCCGCGGCGGGCGCAGCTGATCCGCACGCTGTTCTGCGAGATCGGGCGTCTCCTCTCCCACCTCCTCAACGTGACGACGCAGGCGATGGATGTCGGCGCGCTCACGCCGCCCCTCTGGGGCTTCGAGGAGCGCGAGAAGCTGATGATCTTCTACGAGCGAGCCTCCGGCGCCCGCCTCCACGCCAATTACTTCCGCCCCGGCGGCGTCCACCAGGACCTGCCGCCCGCGCTGATCGACGACATCGAGGCCTTCTGCGACCCCTTCCTGAAGGTGGTGGACGACCTCGACGACCTCGTCATGGCCAACCGCATCTTCAAGCAGCGCAACGTCGATATCGGCATCGTCACGCAGGACGAGGCCCTCGCCTGGGGCTTCTCGGGCGTGATGGTGCGCGGCTCCGGCATCCCGTGGGACCTGCGCAAGGCGCAGCCCTACGAGGCCTACGAGGAGATGGAGTTCGACGTCCCCGTCGGAAAGAACGGCGATACCTACGATCGCCAGGTGATCCGGATGGAAGAGATGCGCCAGTCCGTGCGCATCATGAAGCAATGCGTGGCCAAGCTGCGCGAGCCCGCCGGCCAGGGGCCGATCGCCTCGACGGACGGCAAGTTCGCGCCGCCGCCGCGCCGGGAGATGAAGCGCTCGATGGAAGCGCTCATCCACCACTTCAAGCTCTACACCGAGGGCTTCCACGTGCCCGCCGGCGATGTCTACGCCGCGGTCGAGGCCCCCAAGGGCGAGTTCGGCGTCTACCTGGTCTCGGACGGCACCAACAAACCCTATCGCTGCAAGATCCGCGCGCCCGGCTTCGCCCATCTACAGGCGATGGACTGGATGTGCCGCGGCCACCTGCTCGCCGACGTGTCCTGCGTGCTCGGCACGCTCGACATCGTGTTCGGCGAAGTGGACCGCTGAGGAGACGAGTCGGACGTCATGGCGAACCGCAGACTTGCACCTGCCGCCGAGCAGCCGACCAGCTTCGCGTTCACGCCCGAGAACGCCGAGTGGGCCCGCGGCCAGATCGAGAAATATCCCGAGGGGCGTCAGGCCTCGGCGGTGATCTCCCTCCTGTGGAAGGCGCAGGAGCAGAATGGCGGCTGGCTGCCGCAGAAGGCGATCGAGGCGGTCGCCGACCAGCTCGGCATGCCGCATATCCGCGTGCTGGAGGTGGCGACCTTCTACACGATGTTCGCCCTCGAGCCGGTCGGCCGGTTCTGGATCCAGCTCTGCGGCACCGTCCCCTGCGACGTCTGCGGCGCGAAGGGGCTGAAGAAGGCGCTGCACGAGCGGCTGGGACCGCCCGGCCATGTCTCCGCCGACGGCAATTTCTCCTGGATCGAGGTCGAGTGCCTCGGCGCCTGCTGCAACGCGCCGATGGTGCAGATCAACCAGGACTATTACGAGGACCTGACGCCGGAGAGCCTGAACGCGCTCCTCGACGACCTCGCCGCGGGCCGCCCCGTCAAGATCGGCCCGCAGAACGGCCGCAAGGCCTCCGAGCCGATGGGCGCCGTCAACACCCTGACCGATCCGGGTCTGTTCGACGGCTCCCGGATCGGCGCCTGGCGCAAGCGCTTCGAGGAGGCCGGCAAGGACAAGGAGACCTCCGACGAGGCGGCCTCCACCGAGCAGCGCGCGGCCACCGAGGCCAAGCCCGCGCATCCCTCGGCCGGACGGCCGACCGAGCAGGGCAAGGTCGACGCCCCGGCTCAGCGCGCCGCCTCCGGCGAGACGCCGGTGAAGCCCTCGGACGAGGCGGATGCCGCCGAGCCCAAGACCTCGCAGGCCCATGCCGCTCCGGCGGGCGAGGCTCCGAAGGCGGAGATCGCCGAGGAGGAGCGCGCGGTCGCCGAGGACAAGGTGCTGCGCACCGAGCCGCCGGCCCAGCCCATCGCCAGCGGCGCGGACGATGCCGTGCCCGAGGCCGAGAACCCGGAGGCCCGTGCCGACGCGGCCGGCACCCGCCCGCAGGGCCTGCCCGCCGCCCGGGACGACCGGCCGGACGACCTGACCAAGATCAAGGGGATCGGCCCGGTGAACCAGCGCCGGCTCAACGATCTCGGCATCTGGCATTATGACCAGGTCGCCGCCTGGTCCCCGCAGGAGGTCGCCTGGGTCGGCGCCTATCTGGCGTTCCCGGGGCGGATCGACCGCGAGGATTGGGTCGGCCAGGCCCGCGGCCTCGCCGGCACCAGGGGTTGAGGAGGACGGCATGCTCTCCGATCAGGATCGCATCTTCACCAACCTCTACGGCCTGCATTCGCCGGATCTCGACGCCGCGAAGAAGCGCGGCGCCTGGGACGGCACCAAGTTCCTGCTCGACATGGGCCGGGACTGGATCATCGACGAGATGAAGGCTTCGGGCCTGCGCGGCCGCGGCGGCGCCGGCTTCCCCACGGGCCTGAAATGGTCCTTCATGCCCAAGAAGTCCGACGGGCGCCCGCATTACCTCGTCGTCAATGCCGACGAGTCGGAGCCGGGCACCTGCAAGGACCGGGAGATCATGCGGCACGACCCGCATCTCCTGATCGAGGGCTGCATGCTGGCCTGCTTCGCCATGGGCGCGCATGCCTGCTACATCTACATCCGCGGCGAGTACGTGGCGGAAAAATTCGCTCTGCAGCGGGCGGTGGACGAGGCCTATGCGGCCCGGCTCGTCGGCCAGTCCAACGTCCACGACTATCCCTTCGACATCTACGTCCATCACGGCGCCGGCGCCTATATCTGCGGCGAGGAGACGGCGCTCATTGAGAGCCTCGAGGGCAAGAAGGGGATGCCGCGGCTGAAGCCGCCGTTCCCGGCCAATATGGGCCTCTACGGCTGCCCCACGACGGTGAACAACGTCGAGTCGATCGCGGTGGCCGGCACCATCCTGCGCCGGGGCGGCGCCTGGTTCGCGGGCCTCGGCGGCAAGAACAACACCGGCACGAAGCTGTTCTGCGTGTCGGGCCACGTCAACAAGCCCTGCAACGTCGAGGAAGAGCTCGGAATCACCTTCCGCGAGCTGATCGACAAGCATTGCGGCGGCATGCGCGGCGGCTGGGACAACCTGCTCTGCTCGATCCCCGGCGGCTCCTCGGTGCCGCTGGTGCCGGCCGAGCAGATCATCGACGCCAAGATGGATTTCGACACCCTGCGCAATCTCGGCTCGGGCCTGGGCACCGCGGCGGTGATCGTCCTCGACAAGTCGACCGACATCGTCTCGGCGATCGCGCGCATCTCGTACTTCTACAAGCACGAGAGCTGCGGGCAGTGCACCCCCTGCCGCGAGGGCACCGGCTGGATGTGGCGCGTGCTCACCCGCATGGCCGAGGGCCGCGCCCAGAAGCGCGAGATCGACATGCTGCTCGAAGTCACCAAGCAGGTCGAGGGCCACACGATCTGCGCCCTCGGCGACGCCGCGGCCTGGCCGATCCAGGGCCTGATCCGGCATTTCCGCCCCGAGATCGAGAAGCGCATCGACCGCTACAGCGCCAACCCGCATTCCGATGCGGTGCCGATGGCGGCGGAGTGATCGCCGTGCCGCAGCTCACCTTCGAGATGACCCGATGACCAAGATCCTCGTCGACGGCACCGAGGTCGATGTCCCGGCCGACTACACCCTGCTCCAGGCCTGCGAGATCGCGGGTGCGGAGATCCCGCGCTTCTGCTTCCACGAGCGGCTGTCCATCGCCGGCAATTGCCGCATGTGCCTGGTGGAGCTGAAGGGCGCCCCGAAGCCCGTGGCCTCCTGCGCCTACGCGGTGAAGGATTGCCGCCCCGGCCCGAACGGCGAGCCGCCCGAGGTGCTGACCCGCTCCGGGCTCACCAAGAAGGCGCGCGAGGGGGTGATGGAGTTCCTGCTCATCAACCACCCGCTCGATTGCCCGATCTGCGACCAGGGCGGCCATTGCGACCTGCAGGATCAGGCGATGGCCTACGGCGTCGACTCGACCCGCTACAAGGAGAACAAGCGGGCGGTCGAGGAGAAGTATATCGGCCCGCTGGTGCGGACGGCGATGAACCGCTGCATCCACTGCACCCGCTGCGTGCGCTTCCTGGCGGAGGTGGCCGGCGTGCCGGATCTCGGCGCCATCGGCCGCGGCGAGGACATGGAGATCACCTCCTATCTCGAGCAGGCCATGGGCTCGGAGCTGCAGGGCAACGTGGCCGATCTCTGCCCCGTGGGCGCCCTCGTGCCCAAGCCCCAGAGCTACAACGTGCGCCCCTGGGAACTGCACAAGACCGAGTCGATCGACGTGATGGACGCGGTCGGCTCCGCGATCCGGGTGGATGCCCGCGGCCGCGAGGTCATGCAGATCAACCCGCGGCTGAACGAGGACATCAACGAGGAGTGGATCTCCGACAAGACGCGGCAGGTCGTGGACGGCCTGCGGCTTCAGCGCCTCGACCGGCCCTTCCTGCGTGAGAACGGCCGCCTGCGCCCCGCCTCCTGGGGCGAGGCCTTCGCGGCCATCGCCGCCAAGGTGAAGGGCACGGATCCGAGCCGCATCGGCGCGCTCGTCGGCGACCTCGCCGGCGTCGAGGAGATCTTCGCGCTCAAGCAGCTCATGACCGCGCTGGGCGTGACGAACCGCGACAGCCGCCAGGCCGGCGAGGCGATCGATCCTGCCTGGGGCCGGGCCGCCTACACCCTGCCCGTGACGATCCCCGGCATCGAGCAGGCGGACGCGATCCTGCTCGTCGGCACCAATCCCCGCCTCGAGGCCTCGCTCCTCAATGTCCGCATCCGCAAGCGCTGGCGGATGGCGCCCCTCGCGGTCGGGCTGATCGGCGAGGACGTGGACCTCACCTATCCTCACACCTATCTCGGCGCCGGCCCCGAGACCCTGGCCGACCTCGCCGCGGGTCAGCACAGCTTCCACGCGGTGCTGGAGAAGGCCGAGCGGCCCCTCGTCATCGTCGGCACCGGCGCGGTCGCCCGGCCCGACGGCGCCGCGGTGCTCGCGGCGGCGGCGGCCTATGCCAAGGCGATCGGCGCGGTCACCCCGGACTGGAACGGCTTCGGCGTGCTGCCGACCGCCGCGGCCCGCGCCGGCGCCCTCGATCTCGGCTTCGTGCCGGGGGAGGGGGGCCTCGACTTCGCCGGCATCTGCGCGGCGGGCGCCCTCGACGTGGTGTTCAACCTCGGCGCCGACGAGCGGGCGATCGAGCCCGGCGCCTTCGTGATCTACCAGGGCACCCACGGCGATCTCGGCGCCATGCGCGCCGACGTGATCCTGCCCGGCGCCACCTACACCGAGAAGAGCGCCACCTTCGTGAATCTGGAGGGCCGAGTGCAGATGACCGGACGCGCCGGCTTCCCGCCGGGCGATGCCCGCGAGGACTGGGCGATCCTGCGCGCCCTGTCCGAGCGGCTCGGCCACACGCTGCCCTACGATTCCCTCGCCGCCCTGCGCCGGGCGCTCTACGCGGAATATCCGGTCTTCGCCGCGCTCAACGCGGTCCAGGGCGGCGACGTCGCCGCCACCGTCGAGACCCTGAGCGGCCTCGGCGGCAGCCCGGCCCGGGACGGGTTCGTCTCGCCGATCAGCGACTTCTACCTGTCGAACCCGATCGCCCGCGCCTCGCGGGTGCTCGCGGAATGCTCGAACCTCGCCCGCGGGCGGGCGCTCGAAGCGGCCGAGTGAGGAGCTAGACGCCCATGACGCCCCTCGAGATGATCGGCACCGTGCTGCTGGTGGCGCTCAAGAGCCTGGTTCTGCTCTCGGCGCTGCTGGTCTTCATCGCCTATGCCCTGCTCGCCGACCGCAAGATCTGGGCGGCGGTGCAGTTGCGCCGCGGCCCGAACGTAGTCGGCCCCTTCGGCCTGTTCCAGTCCTTCGCGGACCTGATCAAGTTCGTGATCAAGGAGCCGGTGATCCCGGCGGGCGCCAACAAGGCGATCTACCTGCTGGCCCCCCTCGTCTTCGCAACGCTGGCGCTCTCCTCCTGGGCGGTGATCCCGCTCGCGGAGAACTGGGCCATCGCCGACATCAATGTCGGCATCACCTACATCTTCGCGATCTCGTCGCTCGGCGTCTACGGCGTCATCATGGGCGGCTGGGCTTCGAACTCGAAATACGCCTTCCTCGGCGCCCTGCGCTCGGCCGCGCAGATGATCTCCTACGAGGTCTCCCTCGGCTTCGTGATCATCTGCGTGCTGCTCTGCGCCGGCTCGCTCAACCTGTCGCGCATCGTGATGGCGCAGGACACCTCGCTCGGCATCCTCGGCTGGTACTGGCTGTGGCTGTTCCCGATGTTCGTGGTGTTCTTCATCTCGGCGCTGGCCGAGACGAACCGGCCGCCCTTCGACCTGCCGGAAGCGGAATCCGAGCTCGTGGCCGGCTACATGGTCGAGTATTCCTCGACCCCGTACCTGCTCTTCATGCTCGGCGAGTACGTGGCGATCATGACCATGTGCGCGCTCGGCACGGTGCTGTTCCTGGGCGGCTGGCTCTCGCCGATTCCCTTCGCGCCCTTCACCTGGGTGCCCGGCGTGATCTGGTTCGCGCTCAAGGCGAGCTTCCTGTTCTTCATGATCGCCATGGTGAAGGCCATGGTGCCCCGCTACCGCTACGACCAGCTCATGCGGCTCGGCTGGAAGGTGTTCCTTCCCCTCTCGCTGATCTCGGTCGTCGTCGTCGCCTTCGTCCTCAAGCTCACCGGCCTCGCGCCGGGGGCCTGACCGCAACCGCATCGGAGATCGCGCCGTGAAGCTCGATCAGGTCGCACGCAGCCTTCTGCTCAAGGAGTTCGTGTCGGGGTTCGTCCTCGCCATGAAGTACTTCTTCAAGCCCAAGGCCACCATCAACTACCCGTTCGAGATGGGCCATCGCGGCCCCCGCTTCCGCGGGGAGCACGCCCTGCGGCGTTATCCCAACGGCGAGGAACGCTGCATCGCCTGCAAGCTCTGCGAGGCGATCTGCCCGGCCCAGGCCATCACCATCGAGGCGGGGCCGCGCCGCAACGACGGCACGCGGCGCACCACCCGCTACGACATCGACATGGTGAAGTGCATCTATTGCGGCATGTGCCAGGAGGCCTGCCCGGTGGACGCCATCGTCGAGGGGCCGAACTTCGAGTTCTCCGTCGAGACCCGGGAAGAGCTGCTCTACGACAAGCAGAAGCTGCTCGCGAACGGCGACCGCTGGGAGCGCGAGATCGCCCGCAACATCGCGATCGACGCGCCGTATCGCTGACGCTCCGGACCGGGCGGCGCGCCGGTTGTGCGCCGCAGGACCGGGTTTTATAGACGGGCCGCCCGCCGCGGTTCGACCGAGTCTCTCAAGGCAGGAGGAGCCGCTCTCGCAGGGCGGCTACGCTGAAGACCGCATGACCGCAGCCGCCGCCTTCTTCTACCTCTTCGCGGGCGTCGCCCTCGCCTCGGCCTTCATGGTCATCTCGGCGAGGAACCCGGTCACGTCCGTTCTGTTCCTGATCCTCGCCTTCGTGAACGCGGCCGGCCTGTTCGTGCTGATGGGCGCCGAGTTCCTGGCGATGATCCTGGTGGTCGTCTATGTCGGCGCCGTGGCGGTGCTGTTCCTCTTCGTCGTGATGATGCTCGACGTGGATTTTGCCGCGCTTCGCCAGGGCTTCCAGCGCTACCTGCCGATCGGCGCGCTGATCGGCGCGGTCTTCGCCATCGAGCTCATCCTCGTCGTCGGATCCTGGACGATCGATCCCGGCCTCGTGCAGGCGCCCCTCGGCCGCGCCGCCGGTGCCGAGGGCCTGACCAACGCCCAGGAGCTCGGGCGCGTCCTCTACACGGACTACGTCTACTTCTTCCAGATCGCCGGCCTCGTCCTGCTGGTGGCGATGATCGGCGCGATCGTGCTGACGCTGAGGGACCGCCCGGGCGTGAAGCGCCAGAACATCGCCGTCCAGAACGCCCGCACGCAGGGCATGGCCGTGACCAACGTCAAGGTGCCCTCGCGCCAGGGCGTCGAGGTCTGAACAGGCTAGGCAGGAGTCTTCGTCATGATCGGCCTGAGCCACTACCTGACGGTCGCCGCGATCCTGTTCACCCTCGGGGTGCTCGGGATCTTCATCAACCGCAAGAACGTCATCGTGATCCTGATGTCGGTCGAGCTGATCCTGCTCGCCGTGAACATCAACCTCGTGGCCTTCTCGACCCATCTCGGCGACATCACCGGGCAGGTCTTCGCTCTGTTCGTGCTGACCGTCGCCGCCGCCGAGGCCGCCATCGGGCTCGCCATCTTGGTGGTGTTCTTCCGCAACCGCGGCTCTATCGCCGTCGAGGACGTGAGCATGATGAAGGGGTGACCGCGCCGAGCGCCGCCGCCCTTTCCTTCCGCCTTCTGCGAGGCTTCTGCCCGACATGTACCACGCGATCGTCTTCTTCCCCCTGATCGGCGCCCTCGTCGCCGGCCTGTTCGGCCGCGTCATCGGCGCCCGGATCAGCGAGTACGTGACGACGGGCTGCCTGGCCTTCGCCTGCCTGATCGCCTGGGGCGCCTTCTTCCTGGTGACCGGAGAGGGGCATGCCGAGCGGGTGCAGGTGGCGCAGTGGTTCTCCGCCGGCGACCTCGTGGTCGACTGGGCCTTCAAGGCCGACACGCTGACCGCGGTGATGCTGATCGTCGTCACCTCGGTCTCGACGCTCGTGCACCTCTATTCCATCGGCTACATGCACGAGGATCCGCACCGGCCGCGCTTCTTCGCCTACCTGTCGCTGTTCACCTTCGCGATGCTGATGCTGGTGACCTCCGACAACCTCGTGCAGATGTTCTTCGGCTGGGAGGGCGTCGGCCTCGCATCCTACCTGCTGATCGGCTTCTGGTACGAGAAGCCCTCGGCCAATGCCGCGGCGATGAAGGCCTTCATCGTCAACCGCGTCGGCGATTTCGGCTTCTCGCTGGGCATCTTCCTCGTCTTCGTGCTCACCGGCTCGGTCGCCTTCGACGGCATCTTCGCCAAGCTGCCCGAGCTGAAGGACGCGCATTTCCACTTCCTGGGCCATGACTGGCACGCCCTGACGCTCGCCTGCCTGCTGCTCTTCATGGGCGCCATGGGCAAGTCGGCGCAGTTCCTGCTGCACACCTGGCTGCCGGACGCGATGGAGGGCCCGACCCCGGTCTCCGCCCTCATCCACGCCGCCACCATGGTGACCGCGGGCGTGTTCATGGTCGCCCGCCTGTCGCCGGTCTTCGAGCTGGCGCCGACCGCGCTTTCGGTGGTCACGATCATCGGCGGCATCACCGCCTTCTTCGCGGCGACCGTCGGCCTCGTGCAGAACGACATTAAGCGGGTCATCGCCTACTCGACCTGCTCGCAGCTCGGCTACATGTTCGTGGCGCTGGGCGTCGGCGCCTATGCCGCGGGCGTGTTCCACCTCTTCACCCACGCCTTCTTCAAGGCGCTGCTGTTCCTCGGGGCCGGCTCGGTCATCCATGCGATGCACCACGAGCAGGACATGCGGAACATGGGGGCCCTGCGCCGCTACATCCCCTTCACCACGGCGATGATGACGATCGGCACCCTCGCGCTGATCGGCTTCCCCTTCACCGCCGGCTACTACTCGAAGGACGCGATCATCGAGGCGGCCTACATGTCCGACCGCCCGGGCCACGTGCTCGCCTTCCTGGCGACGGTGGTGGCGGCCTTCATGACCTCCTTCTATTCCTGGCGCCTGTTCTTCCTGACCTTCGAGGGCCCGGCCCGCTGGGCGGCGCACGGCGCCCACGGCCACGATGCTCACGCCCATGACGCTTCGGCGCATGGGGCCGACGGAGCCCCCGGCCACCACGAGGGCGTCGCCCACGACGATCACGGCCACGACGTGGAGCCCGCCTCGCACAGCGCGATCGAGCATCACGACCACGTCCACACGCCGCACGAGAGCCCGCTGGTGATGACGATCCCGCTGGCGATCCTGGCGGTCGGCGCGCTGCTCGCGGGCCTCGTGTTCAAGGAGCGCTTCATCGGGCACGACATGGAGGCCTTCTGGGGCCATGCCCTGGCGCACGGCCCCGAGAACCACATCATGCACGCGATCCACGAGGCGCCCCGCTGGGTCTCGCTCTCGCCCTTCGTGATGCTGGTGGCCGGCTTCCTGCTCGCCTTCTGGATGTATATCCGCCGACCTGACATGCCGCACCGGCTCGCCGAGTCCCAGCCGGTCCTGTACCGCTTCCTGCTCAACAAGTGGTACTTCGACGAGATCTACGACCGGGTCTTCGTCCGCCCGGCCAAGAATTTCGGCCTGTTCCTCTGGAAGGAGGGCGACGGCCGCATCATCGACGGCCTCGGCCCGAACGGCATCGCCGCGCGCGTGGTCGACGTGACCCGCGGCGTGGTCCGGCTCCAGACCGGCTACGTCTATCACTACGCCTTCGTGATGCTGATCGGCGTCGCGGGGCTGATCACCTGGTATCTCGTGACCGGCGCGGCCGGGGGGGCGCATTGATGCTCGGTCTCGGCATCCTCTCGGGCCTGCTGATCGTTCCGCTCGTCGGTGCGGCCTTCATCCTGACCCTCGGCGACGAGACCGAGGGCGTGAAGCGCAACGCCCGCTGGGCAGCGCTGATCACCACGGTGGTCACCTTCCTGCTCTCCCTGGTCGCCTGGGCGCGCTACGACGTGGCGAGCCCGAGCTTCCAGCTCGTCGAGACCCATGGCTGGCTCGCCGAGACGATCAAGTTCAAGCTCGGCGTCGATGGCTTCTCGATGCCGCTGATCCTGCTGACCACCTTCCTGATGCCGTTCTGCATCGGCGCCTCGTGGCTCTCGGTCGAGAGCCGCGTGAAGGAGTACTTCGTCGCCTTCCTCGTCCTCGAGACGACGATGATCGGCGTGTTCTGCGCCCTCGACCTGGTGCTGTTCTACCTGTTCTTCGAGGCCGGACTGATCCCGATGTTCCTCATCATCGGCATCTGGGGCGGCAAGCGCCGGATCTACGCGAGCTTCAAGTTCTTCCTGTACACCCTGCTCGGCTCGGTGCTGATGCTGCTCGCCATCATGGCGATGTACTGGGAGGCCGGCACGACCGACATCCCGACCCTGCTCGCGCACCGCTTCCCGGTGGGCATGCAGACCTGGCTCTGGCTCGCCTTCTTCGCCTCCTTCGCGGTGAAGATGCCGATGTGGCCGGTCCATACCTGGCTGCCGGACGCCCACGTCGAGGCGCCCACCGCCGGCTCGGTGATCCTGGCGGGCATCCTCCTGAAGATGGGCGGCTACGGCTTCATCCGGATCTCGCTGCCGATGCTGCCGGATGCGAGCCAGTCCTTCGCGCCCCTCGTCTTCGCCCTCTCGGTGATCGCGATCATCTTCACCTCGCTCACCGCGATGATGCAGACCGACATCAAGAAGCTGATCGCCTATTCCTCCGTGGCGCATATGGGCTTCGTGACGCTCGGCCTGTTCACGCTGAACGAGCAGGGCATCCAGGGCGCCCTGTTCCTGATGATCTCCCACGGCATCGTCTCGGGCGCGCTCTTCCTCTGCGTCGGCGTGGTCTACGACCGCATGCACACCCGCGAGATCGCGGCCTATGGCGGCCTGGTGAAGCGGATGCCGCTCTACGCGGCGGCGATGATGGTCTTCACCATGGCCAATGTCGGCCTGCCCGGCACCTCCGGCTTCGTCGGCGAGTTCCTGGCCATGATGGGCGCCTTCCGGACGAACCCGACCGTGGCCTTCTTCTCGGTCTTTGGCATCATCCTCTCGGCGGCCTACGCCCTCTGGCTCTACGCCCGGGTGATCTACGGCAAGCTCGAGAAGCCGAGCCTCCAGGGCATTCTCGATCTGGACACCCGCGAGAAGCTGATCATCGCCCCCCTCGTCGCCCTGACGATCTGGTACGGCGTCCATCCCGCGCCGGTCCTCGACACCTTCGCCCCGTCGACGGACCAGCTGATGCAGAACATGCGCGCCGCGCTCGCCAACACGCAGGCCGCCGAGGCCGAGACGCTGAAGCTCAAGACGGCGGAGAAGCCCAAGCTGGCCGACGCCGCGTCCGAGGTCGCCGCCCGATGAGCAACATCCATTCCGTGATGCCCTCGATCCTCCCGGTCCTGCCGGAGATCGTGCTCAGCATCGGCGCCCTGCTGCTGGTGCTCTACGGCGCCTGGCGCGGCGAGAAATCCTCGGAAGGGGTCAATCTCGGCGCGCTCGCCTTCCTGATCTTCACCTTCTTCCTGGTGGTGACCCAGCAGGGCAAGGTGACGACGCTGAACGGCGCCTTCATCGCCGACAACTTCGCCCGGGTGATGAAGGCCCTGATCCTGATCGGCTCGGCCGCCACCATCCTGCTCTCGCGCGACTATTTCCAGCGCGAGCGGATCGACCGGTTCGAGTACCCGCTGCTGGTCGTGCTCTGCACCATCGGCATGATGGTGATGGCCTCGGCCAACGACCTGATCGCGCTCTATCTCGGCCTGGAGCTGCAGTCGCTCGCCGCCTACGTCATCGCCGCCTTCCACCGCGACGACGTGAAGTCGACGGAAGCCGGCCTGAAGTACTTCGTGCTCGGCGCGCTCTCCTCCGGCATGCTGCTCTACGGCGCGTCGCTGGTCTACGGCTTCACCGGCACCGTCTCCTTCCCGGGCATCGTGACGGCCCTGCACGGCGCCACCAGCTTCGGCATCGTGCTCGGCATCGTGTTCGTGGCGGCCGGCGTCGCCTTCAAGCTCGCCGCCGTGCCGTTCCACATGTGGACGCCGGACGTTTACGAGGGCTCGCCGACCCCGGTGACCGCCTTCTTCGCCTCCGCCCCGAAGATGGCGGCCATGGCGATGACCGTGCGCGTCTTCATCGGCGCCTTCCCGGACGTGACGGCGATCTGGCAGCAGATCATCGTGTTCGTGGCGATCGCCTCGATGGCGCTCGGCTCCTTCGCCGCCATCGGCCAGCGCAACATCAAGCGCCTGATGGCCTATTCCTCCATCGGCAATGTCGGCTACGCCCTGATCGGGCTGGCCGCCGGCACCGAGGAGGGCGTACGCGGCGTCATCATCTACATGATCATCTACCTGGCGATGACGCTCGGCGCCTTCGCGGTGCTCCTGAGCCTGCGCCGCCAGGACCGGATGTACGAGACGATCGACGACCTGTCCGGCCTGTCGCGGACGCATCCCGTCCTGGCCTTCTGCCTCGCCGCGATGATGTTCTCGCTGGCCGGCATCCCGCCCCTGGCCGGCTTCTTCGCGAAGTTCTACGTCTTCGCCGCCGCCATCAAGGAAGGGCTCGTGACGCTGGCCGTGATCGGCGTCGTCACCAGCGTGGTCGGCGCCTTCTACTACCTGCGCCTCGTCAAGGTGATGTATTTCGACGATGCCCGCGCGCCCTACGAGCCGATGGCGCCGGGCCTGCGCATCGTGCTCGGCGTGTCGAGTGCGGTGGTGCTGCTGTTCTTCCTCGCCCCGGCGCCCCTCGTGGCGGCAGCCGGCGAGGCGGCCAAGTCCCTGTTCTGAGAGCGATGACGTTTCGGCTCGGCCAGGGGGCAAGGGCCGAGGGGCATCGTTTGCACCTGCACGACACGCTGCCCTCGACCAACAGCGAGGCCCTGCGCCTCGCCCGGGAGGGGACGGCCGGCCCGCTCTGGGTGGTGACGAAGCGCCAGGAGGCGGGCCGAGGGCGGCGCGGCAATGCCTGGGTCTCGCCGGAAGGCAACCTCGCCGCCAGCCTGCTCTGGCCGGTGCCGGGCGTGGCGCCGGAGCTGGTCGCGACCCTGGGCTTCGTGGCCGGCGTGGCCCTGGTGGGGGCGCTCGGCGACGTGACCAAGTCCCCGGACGCGTTCCGCCTGAAATGGCCCAACGACGTACTGGCGGAGGGCAGGAAGCTCGCCGGCATCCTCCTCGAAGCCGAGCAGCTGCCCGGCGGGCGGCGGGCGGTGGTGATCGGTTTCGGCGTCAATGTCGCCGCCGCACCCGAGGGATTGCCCTCTCCGGCGGCCTGCCTGCGCGATCATGGCGGGGGCAATGCGCCGCTTCTCTTCGAATTCCTGTCGGAACGATTTGTGGAAGCGGCCCGGATCTGGAACAAGGGGCGCGGATTTCCGGAAGGAATCCGCCGGCGCTGGCTGGAGCGCGCCGCGGGGCTGAAGCAGCCCGTGGCGGTGCGCACCGGCAGCGAGACGCTGGCGGGGACCTTCGACGATATCGACGAGGGGGGGCGGCTCGTGATCCTCGCCCCGGATGATGGTACGCGGCGAACCGTGACGGCGGGCGAGGTGCATTTCGGAGAAGCCGCGACGGCGGCCTGAACGTGGAACCAAGGACAAGATGACGACTAGGCAGGACGAACTCGTCTTCGTGCCGCTCGGCGGCGTGGGCGAGATCGGCATGAACGCGGCCCTCTATGGCTTCGGCCCGGAGAAGAGCCGCAAATGGATCATGGTCGATTGCGGAATGGGCTTTGCCGGCGAGGAGGGTTTCCCCGGCATCGACCTGATGTTCCCCGACCTCAGCTTCATCGAGGAGCGCCGGAAGGACCTTCTGGGCATCTTCATCACCCATGCGCACGAGGATCATATCGGCGCGGTGAGCGAGCTGTGGCCGCGGCTCAAGGCGCCGGTCTACGCGACTCGCTTCGCCAAGCAGCTCTTGGAGACCCGCCGGCTCTCCGAGCCTGGCGCGCCGAAGGTGGAGCTGCGCGAGATCAAGCCCGGCAAGCGCGTGCCGATCGGCCCCTTCGAGATCGAGTTCGTGCCCGTCTCACACTCGATCCCGGAATCGAACGCCATCGCCATCCGCACGGAGCACGGCCTCGTGCTGCATACGGGTGACTGGAAGCTCGACGACACGCCGGTGGCCGGCGACATCACCTCGCCCGACGCCTTCCGGGCGCTCGGCGACGAGGGCGTGCTGGCGCTCGTCTGCGATTCCACCAACATCGTGCGCGAGGGCCGTTCCCCGAGCGAGTCCGAGGTGGCGGCCACCCTGGCCCGCCTGATCGAGGAGGCGCCGCACCGGGTCGCGGTGACGACCTTCGCCTCCAACGTCGCCCGCATCCGCGCCGTGGCCGACGCGGCCAAGGCCTGCGGCCGGCAGGTGATCGCCGTGGGCCGGGCCATGGACCGGGTGATCGATGTCGCCCGGGAATGCGGCTATCTCGACGGCCTGCCCGACTTCCTCTCCGCCGATTCCTACGCGCGCCTGCCCCGCGACAAGGTCGTCTGCCTGCTCACCGGCTCGCAGGGCGAGTCCCGGGCGGCCCTGGCCCGGGTGTCGCGGGACGACCATCCGGCGATCTCGCTGACCGCGGGCGACCGGGTGATCTTCTCCTCGCGGGCCATCCCCGGCAACGAGCGGGATGTCGGGGCCATCATCAACGACCTGATCGAGGCCGGCGTCGAGGTCATCACCGACCGGACCGAACTCGTTCACGTCTCCGGCCATCCCCGCCGGGACGAGATGGTGGCGATGTATTCCTGGACGCGGCCCAAGGCCGCCGTGCCGGTGCACGGCGAGGCCCTGCATCTCGACGAGCATGCGCGCTTCGCCCGCTCGCAGGGCGTCGACACGGTGGTGAAGGCGCGCAACGGCTCCGTGGTGCGCTTGGCGCCGGGCGCCCCGGAGGTGATCGGCCACGTCAAGGCCGGCCGCCTGTTCAAGGACGGCAATGTCCTGATCGACGCGAACGACCGGGCGATCCCGGAGCGCCGCAAGCTCGCCCAGACGGGCATCGTCTCGGTGGCCATCGCCATCGACGAGCGGGGCGAGGTGATCGGCGAGCCGGCGGTGGACATCATGGGTCTGCCCAACCGCGGGCGCTCGAACGAACCCCTGCTCGACACGGTGGTGGACACGGTGCACCGGACCCTGAGCGGCCTGTCGCGCGGCAAGATGAAGGATTCCGAGGCCGTGGAGAACGCGGTCGACCGGGCCGTCCGCTCCGCCGTCAACGAGGCCTGGGGTAAGAAGCCCGCCTGCCACGTGCAGGTGGTCGAGGTGTGATAGCTTTCCCGGCGCTCCGTGCGCCGGGGACCGAAACGGTCACCGCGGGCGCCGGCGGGCGACCCGTCGCGCGCGCCCGCGGTGACCGAAGAACGAGACGAGGGAGGACGACACAATGATCGGGCGGCTCAACCACGTGGCCATCGCCGTGAAGGACCTCGAGGCGGCGACGGCCGTCTATCGCGACACCCTCGGCGCCAAGGTGACCGAGCCGCTGCCGCAGCCGGAGCATGGCGTGACGGTGGTGTTCGTCGAGCTGCCCAACAGCAAGGTCGAGCTGATGTCGCCCCTCGGCGAGAACTCGACCATCCAGGGCTTCGTGGACAAGAACCCGGCCGGCGGCATTCACCATGTCTGCTACGAGGTCGAGGACATCATCGCCGCCCGCGACAAGATGAAGGCTGCCGGCGCCCGCGTGCTCGGGACCGGCGAGCCGAAGATCGGCGCCCACGGCAAGCCGGTGATCTTCCTGCATCCCAAGGACTTCCTCGGCACCCTCGTGGAACTGGAACAGGTCTGAGCGACCTGCGGCCGTTCCGACGTTTCCGAGAGAGCCCCTTCGTGCGCAGCCTGTTCCGATCCGTCGCGGCCTCCACGCCGCTCACGCTCCTCATGGTCGCCGCCGGCGTGGCGGCGATCGCCTGGATCGCCGTGAAGGTGTTCGACCTGACCGTGTTCGGAGCCTGCGCCCTCTATTTCGTGCTGTGGTGGACCTTCCTGTTCGCGATTCTGCCGATCGGCAACGCGCCGGAAGCCGATCCGCAGCGGATGGTGCCGGGGCAGGATCCCGGCGCGCCCGCCCTGCCGCGCCTGCGCGAGAAGGCCCTCGTCACGACCCTCGTCGCAGCCGTGGCCTTCTTCATCGCGGTGCTGGTCTTCCCCCTGGCCCGGCTGTGAAGCCCCTGGGATGCGGTGCGGCTTTCTGTTGACAGCCGAGCCGTTGCCTCTGCAACTTTGCCCCGGACGCGCAGCTGCCGAAGGGCGAGCCGGGCTTGGCCCGCGCGCGACAGGGAGAACGCCATGGTGACGGCCCCGGGGACGACCTCCGCCAGGAGCGAGGGCGGGTCGGGCGGCCAGGGCTGGCTCTTTCCCTTCATGCTGGCGCTGTTCTTCGCCTGGGGGCTCGCCACCGTTCTCGTCGACATCGTCACGCCCAAGCTCAAGAGCCTGTTCTCGCTGAGCTACACCGAGGCGACACTCACCCAGTTCTGCTTCTTCGCGGCCTTTGCCCTCGTCTCGCTGCCGGCCGGCGCGATGGTGGCGCGGATCGGCTACATGCGCGGCCTCGTCACCGGGCTGCTCGTCATGGCCACGGGCTGCCTGCTTTTCGCGCCGGCGGCGCGGCTCGGGCTGTTCCCGATGTTCCTGCTCGCCCTGTTCGTGATGGCCTCGGGCATCGCCATCCTTCAGGTCGCGGCCAATCCCCTGGTGGCCCGGCTCGGCGACCCGGCCCAGGCCTCGAGCCGCCTCACCCTGGCCCAGACCTTCAATTCCCTCGGCACCACCGTGGGGCCGGTGATCGGCGCCTACACCATCCTGGCGCAATCGGCTGCGCCCGCGGGCACGGACGCGGCGGCCCTCGCCGCGGCGCGCCAAGCCGAGGCCGATGTCGTGCGCACGCCCTTTCTGGTGATCGCCCTGGGGCTCGGCGCCCTGGCGATCCTGTTCTGGTCCCTGCGCCGCCGGGTGCGGGAGGAGAAGCCGGCCTCCGCCGGGGGCGGCGGCCTCGGGCTCGACCTGCTGCGGCGGCCGCGCCTCGCCTTCGGAGCCCTGGCGATCTTCCTCTATGTCGGCGCCGAAGTCTCCATCGGGACGCTGATGGTCAGCTATCTGGAGCAGCCCCGGGTTTTGGCGGCGCCCCCCGAACGGGCGGCTCATCTCCTCAGCTTCTATTGGGGCGGCGCGCTCACCGGCCGCATCGTCGGCGCGGCGGTGCTGCGCCTCGTGCGGCCGGGGGCGGCGCTCTGTGCCTGCGCGCTTACGGCCGGCCTACTCGCGACCCTGTCGGGCCTGTCGGCCGGTCCGCTCGCGGCCTGGACGCTGATCGCGGTGGGGCTCGCCAATGCGATCATGTTCCCGACCATCTTCGCCATGGCGATCGAAGGGCTGGGCGCGCGGACCGCGCAGGGGGCGGGGATCGTCTGTGTCGCCATCGTCGGCGGGGCGATCGTGCCCGTGATCACCGGCATGCTGGCGGATGGCTTCGGGCTTGCCTTATCCCTCGGCGCCCCGGTGGTCTGCTACCTCTGCATCGCGGCCTACGCCTTCGCCAACCTGCGGGACGTGTTCGGCCAGGCCTCGACGCGGTCCGGCGCGGTCGCCGCGTAGCGGCGTGCACGGCCGCGGGCCGGATCTCGGGAGACGACCGCGAGAAGTCGCGTAATGCTTTGCCGGCTGAGCTGGGGGAGCGGCGGGACGGTCCAGATGTCCGGGGAGATCGGGCGCGTCCAAGACAATCGGATACGCCGCATCCGAGGCCGCTCTGCTGCGAGCGGGTCTTCAAGACTTACGCGTTGGAAGGGAGGGTCCAACAAAACAAAAAGCAAGGCTCGAAGCCTTGCTTTTGAATAAAGGATATGAACAGCCTCGATTTGTCTCGCGCATCTTGATCGGCGCGGCGGCTGATTGTTCCTCCCAAGACCCGGACCGTTCGCTGCCGGAAGACGGCTGCGACCATCACGGGGCCGCTTATAGGAAGAAGATTTCCCTTTGTCATCAGCCCAAGAGAGATTTGCTGCGTTTTTTTTCACGGGGCAATATGCCCTTCCGGTCGGGGTCACCGCGGCGCGGTGCGGCGCCAGCGGGATGTGAAGTCCCCGTCCGTCGATTGCGCGGAGACCGTCGCCCCGGAACGCTTGTCTTTTGCCGGGGCAATGTGTTGTGTGCCCCGCAAGCGCGCCCTCAACGGGTGCGAAAAGGTTTCATGAAGGCCTGACGATGCGTCTCTCCCGCTACTTCCTGCCGATCCTGCGCGAGACGCCCAAGGAAGCCGAGATCGTCTCGCACCGGCTGATGCTGCGCGCGGGCCTGATCCGTCAGGAGGCGGCGGGCATCTATGCCTGGCTGCCGCTCGGCCTGCGGGTGCTGGACAAGGTCTGCAAGATCATCCGCGAGGAGCAGAACCGCGCCGGCGCCATCGAGATCCTGATGCCGACGATCCAGTCGGCCGATCTCTGGCGGGAATCGGGCCGCTACGAGGCCTATGGCAAGGAGATGCTGCGCATCAAGGATCGCCACGAGCGCGACATCCTGTACGGGCCCACCGCCGAGGAAGTCGTCACCGAGATCTTCCGGGCGAGCGCGCGCTCCTACAAGGACCTGCCCAAGAACCTCTACCAGATCTCCTGGAAGTTCCGCGACGAGGTGCGGCCGCGCTTCGGCACCATGCGCTCGCGGGAATTCCTGATGAAGGACGCCTATTCCTTCGATCTCGACCAGGCCGGTGCGCGGCACTCCTACAACAAGATGTTCGTGGCCTACCTGCGGACCTTCTCGGCGCTCGGCCTCAAGGCGATCCCGATGCGGGCGGATACCGGCCCGATCGGCGGCGATCTCAGCCATGAGTTCATCATCCTCGCCCAGACCGGCGAGAGCGAGGTCTTCTGCGACAAGGCCTATCTCGACTTCGACATCCCCCCGCCCACCGTCGATTTCGACGACGTGGCCGGGCTGCAGGGCACGGTCGACGCCTGGACCTCGCATTACGCCGCCACGGACGAGATGCACGACGCGGCGGTCTTCGCCGAGGTGCCCGAGGAGGCGCGCATGTCCGCCCGCGGCATCGAGGTCGGGCACATCTTCTATTTCGGCACCAAGTATTCCGCGCCGATGAAGGCCGTGGTCACCGGGCCGGACGGCCAGGAGCGGCCGGTGCATATGGGCTCCTACGGCATCGGCCCGAGCCGACTCGTGCCGGCGATCATCGAGGCGAGCCACGACGAGGGCGGCATCATCTGGCCGGATTCCGTCGCGCCCTTCGACGTCGCCCTGATCAATCTGAAGGTCGGCGACGCCGCCTGCGACAAGGCCTGCGCCGAGATCCAGGCGAGCCTGGAGACCGGCGGCATGTCGGTGCTCTACGACGACCGCGACGAGCGCCCCGGCGCCAAGTTCGCCACCGCCGACCTGATCGGCCTGCCCTGGCAGGTCATCGTCGGGCCGAAGGGGCTCGCCGAGGGCAAGGTCGAGATCAAGCGCCGCGCCACCGGCGAGCGCGAGACCATCGCGCCGATCGACCTCGTCGCGCGCTTCCGGCTGGTCTGAGGCGGCGATGGCGGGCGCGGCCGGTCTCGGGATCAAGGCACGGGCATTCGCCGGCAGCCTCGCCGCGCGCTTCGGCGGCGGCGGCACCGCGCCCTTCGCGCCCTTCGAGTGGATCATCGCCGGGCGCTACCTCCGGGCGCGGCGGCGGGGCGGCGGCGTCTCGGTGGTGGCCCTGTTCTCGGTGCTCGGCATCGCCCTCGGCGTCGCCACGCTCATCATCGTGCTCTCGGTGATGAACGGCTTCCGCACGGAATTGCTGTCGAAGATCGTCGGGCTGAACGGCCACATCTTCGTCGCCCCGGTCGATCGCCTGTTCACCGACTATGCCGACCTCTCCGACCGCCTGGAGAAGGTGGCCGGCGTGCGCGCGGCGATCCCCCTCGTGGAGGGGCAGGCCTTCGCCTCCTCGCCCTATGGCGGCTCCGGCGTGCTGGTGCGCGGCGTACGCGCCAAGGACCTCGACAAGATCGCGGCGATCTCCTCCAACATCAAAGGCGGCTCGCTCGCCGGCTTCGACGACGGCACCGGCGTCGCCATCGGCCGCCGGCTCGCGGAGACGCTCGGCCTCCAGGCCGGCGACCAGATCACCCTCTCGACGCCGAAGGGCGCCAGCACGCCCTTCGGCGTGGCGCCCCGCACCAAGACCTACACGGTCAAGGCGGTGTTCGAGATCGGCATGACCGAGTTCGACCAGACCTTCGTGTTCATGCCGCTGACGGAGTCGCAGGCTTTCTTCAACCGCGACGGCGATGTCAGCCTGATCGAGGTCTATATCGACAATCCCGACGGGGTGGCCGAGCTGCGCGGCGACCTGGAGATGGCCGCGGAGCGCCCGGTGGTGCTCACCGATTGGCGCCAGCGCAACCGCACCTTCTTCGGCGCGCTGGAGGTGGAGCGGAACGTGATGTTCCTCATCCTCAGCCTGATTGTGGTGGTGGCGACCCTCAACATCATCTCCGGCCTGATCCTGCTCGTGCGCGACAAGTCGAGCGACATCGCGATCCTGCGCACCATGGGGGCGACGCCGGGCACGATCATGCGGGTCTTCCTGCTCAACGGCGCCCTGATCGGCATCGTCGGCACCCTGTGCGGGCTCGCGCTCGGGATCGTGTTCACCCTCAACATCAAGCCGATCCAGCGGATCCTCTTCCCCTCCGCCTGGGATCCGACCGTGCGCTTCCTCGCCGAGATCCCGGCGGAGATGAACGCCAACGAGATCACGGCGGTGGTGCTCACCTCCATCGCCCTCTCGCTGGTGGCGACCCTCTATCCCTCCTGGCGCGCCGCCCGGCTCGATCCGGTGCAGGCCCTGCGCTACGGCTGATCCCGGGAGCTGTTTCCTCACATGTCCAGCAAGGAGGCAGCCGGCGGCCAGCCGGTGCCGGCTCTGTTCTTCGCCCGCGTCGAGCGGCGCTACGCCCAGGCGGAGGGCGCCCTCGAGATCCTGCGCGGGGCCGATCTCGCGATCTGGCCCGGCGAGCTGGTGGCGCTGGTCGCACCCTCGGGCGCGGGCAAGTCGACCCTGCTGCACCTTGCCGGCCTGCTGGAGCGCCCGGACGGGGGCGAGGTCTATATCGGCGGCCGGCCGACCGCGGCGATGTCGGATGTGGAGCGCACGCGCATCCGGCGCGAGGAGATGGGCTTCGTCTACCAGTTCCATCACCTGCTGCCGGAGTTCTCCGCCCTGGAGAACGTGGTGATGCCCCAGCTCATCCGCGGCCTCTCCCGGGCCGAGGCGAAGAAGCGCGCCACCGAGCTTCTGAGCTTCCTCGGCCTCGGCGCCCGGCTTCCGCACCGTCCGGCCGAGCTGTCCGGCGGCGAGCAGCAGCGCGTCGCCATCGCCCGCGCCGTGGCCAATGGCCCGCGCCTGCTGCTGGCGGACGAGCCCACCGGCAATCTCGACCCGCACACGGCGGACCACGTCTTCAACGTCCTGATGGCGCTGGTGCGGGCCTCGGGGCTCGCCGCGCTGATCGCCACCCACAACCTCGACCTCGCCGCCCGCATGGACCGCCGGGTCACGATCCGGGACGGGCTGATCGAGCAGGTGGTGTGAGGCGCCTGTCGATCGGGGCCTGATTTACCGCACGTTAACCCCAGTTTCCGAACGCGTCCTGCACAGGCTTTACACAGAACAAAACAGGAACAAAACTTCTCCCGTACACAGAACGGGAGGCGAACATGGTCAGGCGCATCATCCTCACCGGCATGGTCGAGTTCACCGCTTTCGGGCTCCTGTCGAGCGCTGTCGTGCTCTGGGCCGTAGCTCTGTCGCCGATCCGGTGAAGGCCGCGTTGAAGGGTCCGCCCGTGTTCCGCCGGAAACGGGTTGTTCACAGGAGATCGCGGAAAGGCCCCGCCGCGGGTGCCTCCGCCCCTGGGCGATGATGCCGCGGGGGCACGGCCGGTGGATATCGCGTCTCGTGAGCCGGCTCGCAGTCGACTCTTGAGCCGATTCTCCCGATCCTGCCCGCCCCCAACGAAGGTCGGTCATGACGCGGTTGCTGAAGGAGGTCGGTTTCGTCCACCTCCACGTCCACTCGTCCTATTCGCTCCTCGAAGGTGCCCTGAAGGTCGGCGACCTGATCGGGGCGGCCTATGGCGACCGGCAGCCGGCGCTCGCGCTCACCGACACCAACAACCTGTTCGGCGCCCTGGAATTCTCCGAGAAGGCGGCGGGCAAGGGCATCCAGCCGATTCCCGGCATCCAGCTCTCCGTGCGGTTCGAGGCGCCCGATCCGATGGTGCGCGGTGCCCAGCTCGGCAGTGCCAACCTCGTGCTGCTCGCCCAGGACGAGGCCGGCTACGGCAACCTGCTGCGGCTGGCGAGCCGCGCGCATTTCGACGTCCCCCTGGGCGAGCCGCCCTGCCTGGACGCGCAGGCCTTGAAGGAGGCCTCGGCGGGCCTGATCGCCCTCTCGGGCGGCCCGACCGGCCCCCTCGACCAGGCGATCCGCGCCGGCCGGGCCGATCTCGTGGCCCGCCGCCTCGACCGGCTGAAAGAGGCCTTCGGCGAGGACAATCTCTATCTCGAATTGCAGCGCCACGGCGCCGAGGGCGAGGCGCGCATCGAGCGCGAATTGCTGGCTCTGGGCCAGCGCCACGGCCTCGGGATGGTGGCCGCCAACGAGCCCTTCTTCTCGAAGGAGGCCGATTACGACGCCCACGACGCGCTGCTCGCCATCGCCGAGGGCCGCCTCGTCTCCGACGAGCGCCGCCGCCGGCTGACACCCCGGCACGGCTTCAAGACCCGCGCCGAGATGGTCGAGCTGTTCCGCGACCTGCCGGACGCCCTGAGCGCCACGGTCGAGGTGGCGATGCGCTGCGCCTACCGGGTGCGCACCCGCAAGCCGATCCTGCCGAATTTCGGCGCCGTGGCCGCGGGCGAGACGCCGGCCATGGCGGAAGCGATCGCCGAGGCGACCGAGGCGGTCGCGCAGGAGGTGGCCGCCGACGAGCCGACCGAGCTCTGCCGGCAGGCCGAGGCCGGGCTGGAGCTGCGCCTGAAGCAGCACGGCACCGCCCCCGGCTTCTCGGAAGAGGATTACCGCGCGCGCCTGAAGTTCGAGCTCGACGTCATCGTCAAGATGAAGTTCCCGGGCTACTTCCTGATCGTCTCGGACTTCATCAAGTGGGCCAAGGAGCACGACATCCCGGTCGGGCCGGGCCGCGGCTCGGGTGCCGGCTCGCTGGTGGCGTGGTCGCTCCTCATCACCGATCTCGATCCGCTCCGCTTCGGCCTGCTGTTCGAGCGCTTCCTCAACCCCGAGCGCGTCTCGATGCCGGATTTCGACATCGACTTCTGCGTCGAGGGCCGCGAGCGGGTGATCCAGTACGTGCAGCGCCGCTACGGCGAACGGCAGGTGGCGCAGATCATCACCTTCGGTACGCTGCTCGCCCGCGGCGTGCTGCGCGACGTCGGCCGCGTGCTGGAGATGCCCTACGGGCAGGTCGACAAGCTGACCAAGCTCGTGCCGCAGAACCCGGCCAACCCGGTCACCCTGGTCCAGGCCATCGAGGGCGAGCCCAAGCTGCAGCAGGCGATCGAGGAGGAGCCGATCGTCGCCCGCCTCATGGAGATCGCCAAGAAGCTGGAGGGCCTGCACCGCCACGCCTCGACCCACGCCGCCGGCGTGGTGATCGGCGACCGGCCCCTCGAGGAGCTGGTGCCGCTCTACCGAGACCCGAAGACCGGCATGCGGGTGACCCAGTTCAACATGAAATGGGTCGAGCAGGCGGGGCTGGTGAAGTTCGACTTCCTGGGCCTCAAGACCCTGACCATGCTGCGCTGCTGCACGGATCTGCTCAAGCAGCGCGGCATCGAGGTCGATCTCGCGCAGATCCCCCTCGACGACAAGACGACCTACGAGCCCATGGGCCGCGGCGAGACCGTCGGGGTGTTCCAGGTGGAATCGGCGGGCATGCGCAAGGCGCTCTGCGAGATGCAAGCCGACCGGTTGGAGGACATCATCGCCCTGGTGGCGCTCTACCGGCCGGGCCCGATGGCCAACATCCCGGTCTATTGCGAGCGCAAGCTCGGGCGCGATGCCGGCAACGAGGCGAGCTGGTACCCGCATCCGATGCTGGAGCCGATCCTGCGGGAGACCTTCGGCATCATCGTCTACCAAGAGCAGGTGATGGAGGTCGCCAAGGTCCTTGCCGGCTACACCCTCGGCGAGGCCGACATGCTCCGCCGCGCCATGGGCAAGAAGATCAAGGCGGAGATGGACGCCCAGCGCGACCGCTTCGTGAAGGGCTGCCTCGAAAGCGGCATCGCGCAGGCGAAGGCCAACGAGATCTTCGACCTGCTCGCCAAGTTCGCCGATTACGGCTTCAACAAGTCGCACGCGGCGGCCTATGCCCTGGTGACCTACCAGACGGCCTATCTGAAGGCGAACTACCCGGTCGAGTTCCTAGCCGCGGCCATGACGCTGGACATCGACAACACCGACAAGATCGCCGAATTCCGCCAGGACGCGCAGCGGCTGAAGATCACCGTCGAGCCGCCCTCGATCAACACCTCGGGCGTGGTCTTCACGGTGCACGAGGGGCGCATCCGCTACGCGCTCGCCGCCATCAAGGGCGTCGGCCGGGCGGCGGTGGAATCGATCGTGGAAGCGCGCGGCGACCGGCCGTTCAAGGACCTCGCCTGCTTCGCCCGGCGCCTCAACCCACGCCACGTCAACAAGCGGACGCTCGAGAACCTGATCGCCGGCGGCGCCCTCGACTGCATCGAGCCGGACCGGGCCCGCGCCTATGCCGCCGTCGAGCCGATGATGAAGATGGCCCAGGGCGCGGCCGAGGCCGAGACGACCGGCATCGTCGACATGTTCGGCGGCGTCACCGCCGCGGAGGTGGGTCTGCGGGTGCCGCCCTACGAGCCCTGGCCGATGTCGGAGACCCTGAAGAAGGAATACGAGGCCATCGGCTTCTTCCTCTCGGGCCATCCCCTCGACGAATATGCCGGCCTGCTCGACCGGCTGCGCGTCCAGAGCTGGGTGGATTTCTGCCGCGCGGTGCGGGCGGGCTCGGCCAGCGTCGGCCGGGTCGCCGCCTCCGTGCTCGACCGGGCGGAGCGGCGCACCAAGAGCGGCAACAAGCTCGGCATCGTCACGCTCTCGGACCAGACCGGTCATTTCGAGGCGATCATCTTCTCGGAGGGCCTCGGCCATTACCGGGACATCCTGGAGCCCGGCCGCCCGCTCGTGCTGACGCTCCAGGCGAACCTAGAGGGCGAGGACGTGCGCGCCCGCATCCAGACCGCGGAGCCCCTCGACCAGGCGGTGGCCCGCCACCAGAAGGGCATGCGCATCTACCTGCGCGACGACCGGGCCTTGGGCTCGGTGCAGCAGCGCCTGACCATGCGCGGGGAGGGGGAGGTGTCGCTGATCCTCATCCTCGACGGCGGCGAGCGCGAGGTCGAGGTGAAGCTGAAGGACCGCTACCAGGCGAGCCCCCAGCTCGCGGGCGCCCTGCGGGCGGTGCCGGGCGTGGTGCAGGTCGAGGTGAACTGAGGCCGGGGCCGCGGCACCCGCGCGTCTCTACTCCGCCTGCTCGATGCTCTGCTCGAAGGTCTCCGCAATGCGGGGATCGCCCATCAGCGCGATGGCCGAGAGCAGGAGCCCCAGGATGACCGCGTAGAGCAGGATGAAGCGGCTCGGGTTCCGGCTGCGCAGGAAGGCGAGGCCGGCGAAGGGGATGCTCTGCAGGGCAAGCGCCGCGGGGACATTCATCGATCGCTCCGAGGCGCATCCGGGAAAGGCAAGCCCGACGCCGAGGGCGCCGGGCTCGCAAGTGTCGGAGGAAAAAGCGTGCGGGCAAAGCGCGCCCGCACGTCGCGTCACGCCGAGGCGTTCTCGGCGAGCTTGACGGAACGCGTCGCGGTGGGCGCGTCCTCGGAGGCCAGAAGGCGCAGGCGCATCGGCTTCAGCACGAACAGGGCCAGAGCCGCCGCGGTGATGTTGAAGCCGATCACCAGGGCGAAGACCGCCGTCCAGCCATAGGCCGCCGACAGCATGCTCGCGAAGGGCACGATGAAGGCCGCGGTGCCCTTGGCGGTGTAGAGCAGGCCGGCGTTGCTGGCTGCATACTTGGAGCCGAAGGTGTCGCCGCAGGTCGCCGGGAACAGCGAGTAGATCTCACCGAACACCGCGAAGTAGCAGGCCGTGGCGAGCACGAAGACGATCGGCGTGCGGCCGTAGCCGATCAGCATGATCGTCGCGAGGGCGGCGATGCTGAAGGCGATGAACATCGTGTTCTCGCGGCCGATATTGTCGGACACGAAGCCGAAGAACGGGCGACCGAACCCGTCGAAGATGCGGTCCAGCGAGATCGCCAGGGTCAGCGCCGCCATCTGCATACCGAACAGGCTCACCGGCACGTCCGCGACCTTGAAGTCGTGGGCGATCGGGGCGATCTGCGCCGCCGCCATCAGGCCGCCGGAGGCAACCATCACGAACATCACGTACATCACCCAGAATACCGGCGTGCGGACCGCCTCGCGGGGCGTGCGGTCGACGGTGGTCTGGGGGAGGCGCAGGTTCTTGCGGGTGACCGGAACCAGGGTCGAGGGCTTCCGCAGCAGGAAGGACAGCGCGATCACCACGGCGCCCTGGCCGAGGCCGAAATAGAGGAAGGCGTCCTGGTAGCCGCTGGTCTCGATCATCTTGGCGATCGGAACCACGGTGATGGCCGCGCCGGCGCCGAAGCCCGCCGCCGTCGCACCGGCCGCGAGGCCGCGGCGATGGGGAAACCACTTCAGGGCGTTGCCGACGCAGGTGCCGTAGACCGAGCCGGCGCCGATGCCGCCGACCACGGCCGCCGCGTAGAGCAGGGCGAGCGAGTCGGCATGGGCGTTCAGCACCCAGGACAGGGCGATCATGAAGCCGCCGAAGCAGACCACGATCTTGGGGCCGTAGCGGTCCACGAACCAGGCCTCGACCGGCACCAGCCAAGTCTCGGTGGCCACGAACAGCGTGAAGGCCAGCTGGATCGCCGCCCGCCCCCAGTGGTGCTTCGCGTCGATCGGATCGACGAACAGAGTCCAGCCGTATTGCAGGTTGGCGATCATGGCCATGCAGAGCACGCCGAAGGCGAGCTGCCACCATTTGGCCGAGGGGGCGTCCTGGCGTTCCATCCCTGAATCCTTGTTTTGGTTCGGTCCTGCGACCGTCCCGCGAGCATGCAAAATTTCGTCAGGTATGCAATATACCAGATGACGATCCCGGCACGAAAACGCTGGCGGGGTGTGTTCGCGGCACATGGTCGCGAGCGGGGAGTCTCTGAGAAATCGCTGTTTTCACGGAAGCTTAAGCGCAGCTCTCAATTTTCTGTGAGGCTGTGTCACCGTCACGCAGCCGAGCGGCCACGAGGGACTGGAGCCGCCAGAGGTGGCGGTCGCGAATCCCGAGTTCGGCGCAGGCGGCGACCGTCCGGAACAGGTATTCCGCGCTCGGGCCGAGATGGCCGCAGGCGCTGGCGATCTTGTCGGCGATGGCCTCTTCTGAAAGGCGTCCGCTGTAGCGGTCGCTCGCGCGGTTGGCGACGAAGGTGAGCGCCGTGACCGGCCCCTGCGCGGTCGCGACCTCCACCCAGCGGGCCTCGTAGCCCTTGCCCTTCATCTCCCGCCGCCAGAGCGGCATCAGCACGGCGTGGGGATCGTCCCCGGGAAGGCGGAAGGCTACGCCCTTGCACAGGCCGCCGCGCTCCAGGGCGAGGACGAAGCCCGGCCGTTCCGGCGTTCCGCGGAAGCGCCGTTGCAGCAGGCAGAACCGGCGGTGCCAACCGCGCAGGGTCGCGACCCTCTGCTCGGCGATCTCGAATTCGGGGCTCCACAGCAGCGAGCCATAGCCGAAGACCCAGAGGTCGCCCGGCGGGCGGCGCGCATGTGCCAGGATGGTCTCGAGCCCGGGCGTCAGTTCCGTGTCGGAGAGGAGAGGAAGCGCGGTCTCGTCGTCGGCGACGGGATCGGGGTGGGCGCGGGCGATGAGGGCGAGGCTGAGATCGAGCGAGCGCGAAGCCATGGGTTGCAGCGGACCAAACTCCGCCGCGCAATGCAACCCGAAGCTTATCCGCCGCGCCGGTTGCCGAGAGCGTCGAGTTCCGGGAACGGCTGATAGCGATGGCCGGAACAGACTTCGTCGTCCTCCTCGACGATGCTGAGCTTTTCCGTGCCGATCTCTTCGCGGATCACCACCTTCGGCCGCTCCGGCTCGAAGAAGTCGCGCCCATACATCCGGCTCGACACGCAGTAGAGCGTGCGCTCCCCGTCCTCAAAGGGGCCGGCGATGCGGCTGCGCTCGAACCGGACCGGGAGCAGAGACACGGCGCCGAACTTCACCTGCTTGAGCGCGAGGGCCGCGACGCGTTCGCGGAAGGTCGTCGGCACGATCGGGGAGGGGGCCGGCGGGGCCGTGGCCGTCGTGCAGGCGGAGACGGCGAGCGCGATTCCCAACGCGAAGCCCCGCATCGCAGGCCGCCCGTCCATCGCCCGATTCCCCGCTTCTCAGCCCGGATGAGCGTAGCCGCGCGGAAGGGGCCGAGGAAGCGACCCGCGGTTGCATCGGCGCGAGGCGAGGTTTCGTCCCTGCGCAGGATGCGCGCGGTCCCCGGAACGCGTATCGTCCTGGCATCATGCAATGGACCGACGACGGGCTGGTGATCGGAGTGCGCCGGCACGGGGAGACGAGCGTCATCCTCGAATTGATGACCGCCGAGCACGGCCGCCATGCGGGCCTCGTCCATGGTGGGCGCTCGCGCCGGATGCAGCCGATGCTCCAACCCGGCAACCACCTGCGCGCCACCTGGCGGGCCCGGCTCGACGAGGGGCTGGGCACCTATGCGGTGGAGCCCGTCGCCATGGTCGCGGCGCGGCTGATGGGCTCGGGCCTCGCGCTCTACGGCATCGGCCATGCCACGTCCCTGCTGCGGCTCCTGCCGGAGCGCGATCCGCATCCCGCCCTCTACGAGGCGATGCGCGTGCTCGTGGGCCATCTCGACGACCCCGCCATCGCCCCGGCGCTGATGGTGCGCTTCGAGCTCGCGGTCCTCGCCGAACTCGGCTTCGGCCTGGACCTCGCGGCCTGCGCGTCGACCGGCCAGAACGACGCCTTGATCTACGTCTCGCCCCGGAGCGGGCGGGCCGTCAGCGCCTCGGCGGGCGAACCCTATCGCGACCGCCTGCTGTCGCTGCCGCCCTTCCTGCGCGACCGCTCCGTTCCCGGCAGCGGCTGGCGCCCTCCGGACGCCCAGGACGTTTCCGAGGGGTTTACCTTGACGGGGTATTTCCTCACTCAGCACATCTGGGAACCGCGCGGGCTGCCACCGCCGGAGGAACGGGCACGATTCGTCGCACTCGGCACCGCGACGCGGCCTTGATGTTCGTGTTATGTTCCGTTTTTCAAAGACGTTGACCTGGAGTGAGTGATGGGGGAGGCCTTCGAGCCGCCGACCGGCGACGGCATCGAGAGCGTCGAGCTGAAATCGGCCCTGGAGGAGCGCTACCTCGCCTACGCGCTCTCCACGATCATGCATCGTGCGCTGCCCGACGCGCGCGACGGCCTGAAGCCGGTGCATCGCCGCATCCTCTACGGCATGCGCCTGCTGCGCCTCGATCCGACCGCGACCTTCAAGAAATGCGCGAAGATCGTCGGCGACGTGATGGGTGATTTCCACCCCCACGGCGACCAGGCGATCTACGACGCCCTCGTGCGCCTGAGCCAGGATTTCGCCCAGCGCTACCCGCTCGTGGACGGCCAGGGCAATTTCGGGAACATCGACGGCGACGGCCCGGCGGCCTACCGCTACACCGAGGCGCGGATGACCGAGGTCGCCCGCCTGCTCCTCGACGGGATCGACGAGGACACGGTCGATTTCCGGCCCTCTTATAACGGCGAGAAGGAAGAGCCGGTCGTGCTGCCGGCCGCCTTCCCGAACCTGCTCGCCAATGGCAGCCAGGGCATCGCGGTCGGCATGGCGACCTCGATCCCGCCGCACAACGCGGCCGAGCTCTGCGACGCGGCGCTCTACCTGATCCAGAATCGCGAGGCGACCTCCGAGCAGCTGCTCACCTTCGTGAAGGGGCCGGACTTTCCCACCGGCGGTATCCTGATCGATTCCGCCGCGACCATCTCCGAGGCCTACCGCACCGGCCGCGGCGCCTTCCGCGTGCGCGCCCGCTGGGCCAAGGAGGATCTCGGCCGCGGCACCTGGAACATCGTCGTCACCGAGATTCCCTACGGCGTGCCGAAGAGCCGGCTCAACGAGAAGATGGCCGAGCTTCTCCAGGAGAAGAAGCTGCCGCTTCTGGCCGACGTGCGCGACGAATCCGCGGAGGACGTGCGCATCGTGCTGGAGCCGCGCTCCCGCTCGGTCGATCCCGTCATCCTGATGGAATCGTTGTTCCGGCTCACCGAGCTCGAAGCGCGCATCCCGCTCAACATGAACGTGCTCGTCGGCGGGCTCGTGCCGCGGGTGATCGGTCTCGTCGAGGCCCTGCGCGAGTGGATCGACCACCGCCGGGTGGTGCTGCAGCGGCGCTCGCGCTTCCGCCTCGGCCAGATCGAGCGGCGCCTCGAGATCCTGGGCGGCCTGCTCATCGTCTATCTCGACCTCGACGAGGTGATCCGCATCATCCGCGAGGAGGATGAGCCCAAGCCCGCCCTCATGGCCCGCTTCGCGCTGAGCGAGGTTCAGGCCAACGCCATCCTCGACACCCGGCTGCGCTCCTTGCGCAAGCTGGAAGAGATGGAGCTGAAGCGCGAATTCGACGCGCTGACCAAGGAGAAGGAGGGCCTCGAGGCGCTGCTCGGCTCCGAGAAGCTGCAATGGAGCGACATCACCAAGCAGATCCGCGCGGTGAAGAAGACCTTCGGCCCGGAGACCGCCCTCGGCCGCCGCCGCACCACCCTCGAGAACCCGCCGGACACCGCCGGCATCGACTTCACCCAGGCCATGGTCGAGCGCGAGCCGATCACGGTGATCGTCTCGGAGAAGGGCTGGATCCGCGCTCTCAAGAGCCATGTCGCCGATTTGTCCGGCGTCGCCTTCAAGGGCGACGACGCCCTCAAGGTCTCTTTCTTCAGCGAGACCACGGCGAAGATCCTGGTGCTCGCCTCGAACGGCAAGGTCTTCACCCTGGAAGCCTCGAAGCTGCCCGGGGGCCGCGGCTTCGGCGATCCAATCCGCCTGATGGTCGATCTCGACGACGGTACCGAGATCGTCGCCGCTCTGCCCTACCAGCCCGAGGGCAAGCTCCTGATCGCGGGTTCGGACGGACGCGGTTTCGTCGCCCCCGCGGATGCGGTGGTGGCCAATACCCGCAAGGGCAAGGGCATCCTCGGCGTCGACGAGGGCGTGACCGCCACCGTGCTCGTCCCCGCCGAGGGCGACCACGTCGCGGTCTGCTCGTCCGACAAGCTGCTGCTGATCTTCCCGGTCTCGGAGCTTCAGGAGCTGTCCCGCGGCAAGGGTGTGCGCCTGCAGCGCTGCCGCGGCAGCAGCCTCGTCCACGCCCATGTCTTCACCCTGGCCGAGGGACTGCCCTGGCGGGACGGCTCCCCCGAAGGCCGGCTCGCCCATGCCGGCATTCTGGAGAAGTGGATGGGGCACCGGGGCGAGGCGGGCATGCTGATGACCCGCAGCTTCCCGAAATTCGAGCGGTTCGGAAAATGAAAAAGCCGGGCATCGTGCCCGGCTTTTTTCTTGAGGAGATCGCCTGCTGGCTCAGCGGCGGCGGAACTGCTGGCCGCCGCGCTGGGGCGGACGCGGGCCGGAGGAGCGCTCGTCCTTGTGGCGGAACACGAGGCGGCCCTTCTCGAGATCGTAGGGAGACATCTCGACGGTGACGCGGTCGCCGGCCAAGGTCTTGATGCGGTTCTTCTTCATCTTGCCCGCCGTGTAGGCCACGATCTCGTGACCCTGGTCGAGCTGCACGCGGTAGCGCGCATCGGGAAGGATCTCGATGACGAGCCCTTCGAACTGCATCAATTCTTCTTTCGCCATGCACCGTGTCCTTGGCCGGGCGGCCCGCACACAGCCCCGGCAAATCCTTTTACAGATCGTCGTGCGAAACGCTTGGCGGTGCGGGTCCGATCCACTCGGAGGCGCAGCGACGCCAGCGTGTGCGTGCATCTAATGCCGCAACCGCATTTTCGCAAGGAAAGAGGCAGCTGATTGGCGGGAGCCCGGCAACGAAAGTTGTCGATTGTCCAGGATTCCTGCCAAGACTCTCTGTCGAACGGGTGCGGCGCTATCGCGGGACGGCGTTCCCGGCGTAGTCGATGCGGCCGTCCGGCGTCCGGTGCCAGACATGCAGCCGGTAGGGCGACCGGGTGAGATCGCCCTTGCCGTCGAACGCCACCTCGCCGACCACCGTGCGCAGCGGCCGGCCGGCATGCAGGAACGCGGCGACCTTGGCCGGGTCCGTCGAGCGGGCGCCCTCGATGCCCTGGCGGATCACCTCGATCGCGGCATAGGCCGGGGCGGCGAACATCTCGTCCTCGGGCGTGCGGGCGCCTTTCGCGCCTTTCGTTTCGGGCAGACGCGGGGGATCGGGCGCCAGCGTCATCAGCGTGCCCTCGGCACCGGGCCCTGCGAGCTGGGCGAAATCCTTGTCGAGGATCCCGTCGCTGGCGACGAGGGGCGCTTGCAGCCCGGCCTCGCGCAAAGCGCGAACCAGCATGGCCGCTTCCGGCGCGAGGCCACCGAAATACACCGCCTCCACCCCCGCCGCCCGCATGCGGCCGATGAGGGCGGGAAAATCCTTGTCGCCGCGATTGATGCCCTCGAACAAGGCCTCGCGGCCGCCGCGGCTGCGCAAGACTCGGGCTGCGTCCTCGGCGAGCGACCGGCCGAAGCCGGTCTTGTCGTTGAGGATCGCGACCGGCCGCCCCTGGAAGGTCTCGGCGAGCCAGGCGCCGGCCACCGCACCCTGCTGCGCGTCGTTGCCGGCCAGGCGGAACAGGCGGCCTGCACCGCGGGCGGTGAGGCTCGCCCAAGTCGCCCCCGGCGTCACGGCGAGCAGGCCCGCCTCCTCGAAGATCGGCAGGGCGGCAGCGGTCGCCCCCGAATCGAGCGGCCCGACGACGAGCCTTACCCCCGCCGCCGCGAGCCGGCGCGCGGCCTCCGCCGCCTGTTTCGGATCGCCGGCATCGTCCTGCACGACGAGCTGGATCTTCTGCCCGACGATGCCGCCGGCCCGGTTGATGTCCGCGACCGCCTGCTCGACGCCGGCGCGCATCCCGCCCCCGAAGCCCGCATCCGGCCCGGTCAGCGGTGCCGCGAGCCCGATCCGCACCTGCGCCGCGGCGGGCACGGTGAGCAGCGTCAGGGAGAGCAGGGCCGGCGCGGCGGCAGCCGCCTTCACCCGGAGCGGCATCGCGGCGCGCCTTTTGCGTGAGACCTCGCCGCGACCCTAGCCCGGCCCCGCTTCCCCGAACAGTCGCGCGAGCCTGTTTGCTTGCCTGTCCCGGGGGATGGATCCGCATTGCGAAACGGGCGCGAAGGCTTACTTCGGATCGATGACGGAGCGCGGCGTTCTCGATCCGCGCCCGGGAGTTTCAGACATGCTCTCCACCGAGGACGACATCCTGCGCACGGCCGAGGGCTGGCGGCGCGAGGGGCGCAGGGTTGCCCTCGCCACCGTCATCGAGACCTGGGGCTCGGCGCCGCGCCCGGTCGGCAGCCACCTCGTCATCGACGGAGAGGGCAGCTTCCTCGGATCGGTCTCCGGCGGCTGCGTCGAGGGCGAGGTCATCACCGAGGCGATGGAGGCGATCGAGGACGGGCGCCCGCGCACCCTCGAATTCGGCGTGGCCGACGAGACCGCCTGGCGGGCAGGCCTGTCCTGCGGCGGCCGGATCCGCGTCTATGTCGAGCGAATCGACTGAGCGCCATGCGCCTCGATCTTCTCCAGCGCCTCAACGCCGAGCGGGCCGCCCGCCGGGCCGCCATCCTGGTCACGGATACGGGCGAGGGCAGCCAGCGCCTCGTCACCGAGGCCGATCTCGCCTCCGACCCGCTGGCCGAGACCCTGCGCGAGCGCCTGCAGAGCGGGCGCAGCGGGCTCGTCGAGGCGGAGGGCCGCTCGCTTTTCCTGACGGTGCAGGTGCCGCCCATCCGCCTGGTGGTGATCGGAGCGGTGCATATCAGCCAGGCGCTCTGCCCGATGGCGGCGAGCCTCGATCTCGACGTGGCCGTGATCGACCCGCGCACGGCCTTCGCCACGCCGGAGCGCTTCCCCGGCGTGCGGCTGATCGCGGAATGGCCGGATGTGGCTTGGGAAGCTCTCGGGCCGCTCGACCGCTACACGGCCGTGGCGGCACTGACCCACGATCCCAAGATCGACGATCCGGCCCTAACGGCGGCGCTCACCGCGGAATGCTTCTATGTGGGCGCCCTCGGCTCGCGGAAGACCCATGGCCGCCGCGTCGAGCGCCTGACCCAGGCGGGGTTCTCGGAGGCCCAGATCGCCCGCATCCACGCGCCGATCGGCCTCGATCTCGGTGCCGTCTCGCCCGCCGAGATCGCCGTCTCCATCCTGGCCCAGATCGTCGCGACCCTGCGCAAGGACCGGATCAAGGCGACGTCATGAAGTTCGGTCCCATCCCGGTCCGCGAGAGCGCCGGGCTGATCGCGGCGCACGGCGTCCGCGGCAACGGCTTCGCCGTGCGCAAGGGTCAGACCATCACCCCCGAGGACACCGCCGCCCTGGAGCGGGCGGGGCTTGCGGAGGTGGTGGTGGCCATCCTCGAACCCGGCGATGTCGGGGAGGATGCGGCGGCCGAACGCCTCGCCCGCTGCCTCGCGGGGCCCGGCCTGCGGATCGAGCCGCCCTTCACCGGCCGCTGCAACCTGTTCGCGGCGCATGCGGGCGTCCTCCTGGTGGAGGCCGAGACGGTCGACGCGCTGAACGGCGTCGACGAATCGATCACCGCCGCGACGCTTCCCCCCTTCAAGCCGGTGGTGGCCGGCGAGATGGTCGCGACGGTCAAGATCATTCCCTATGCCGTGGCCGGCGCTGCCCTCGGCCGTGCCGCTACCCAGGTGCCCGCGCCGCCTCTGCGGATCGCGCCCTACCGTCGGCGGCGGGTCGCCGTGATCTCGACCCTTCTCTCCGGGCTGAAGCCCGCGACCATCGACAAGACCCTGCGCGTGCTGGCCGATCGGCTGGCACCGGCAGGGGCGGAGATCGTCGTGGAGAGCCGGGTGCCCCACGAGGCCCGGGCCGTCGCCGAGGCCCTCGGTCAGGCGGTGGGCGCGGCCGATCTCGTGGTGGTGTTCGGCGCCTCGGCCATCGCCGACCGGCGCGACGTGATCCCTGCCGGGATCGAGGCCGCCGGCGGGCAGGTCGCGCATTTCGGCATGCCGGTCGATCCGGGCAATCTCCTGCTGCTCGGCGCCCTACGCGAAATGCCGGTGATCGGCGCGCCGGGCTGTGCCCGCTCGCCCGTCGAGAACGGTTTCGACTGGATCCTTCACCGCCTGCTCGCCGACCTGCCGGTGACCCGGGCGGACATCGTTCGCCTCGGCGTCGGCGGGCTGCTCATGGAGATCGTCTCGCGGCCTCAGCCGCGCGAGGGCGGCGCGAGCGCCGGGGAGGAGGCATGAGGGGGGACCGGAACGTACCGGTCGGCCTCGTCCTGCTCGCTGCCGGCCGGGGCACACGATTCGGCGCCGCGCCGAAGCTCCTGGCCCGGCTTGATGGCAAGCCGCTGGTGCGCCACGCCGCGGAGGCCGCGCTCGCCTCCCGCGCCCGGCCCGTGATCGCGGTGCTCGGCGCCCATGAGGAAGCCGTCGGCGTGAGCCTCGACGGCCTCGACCTGCATCGCGTGCTCAATCCGGCCTATGCCGAGGGCCTGTCCGGGTCGCTGCGCGCGGGTCTCGCCGCCCTGCCGCCGGACACCCGGGCCGCGATCGTGATGCTCGGCGACATGCCTCGCATCACCGCCACTCATCTCGACGCGTTGATCGCGGCCTACCGGCTCGCCCAAGGCTGCACCTGCGCGGTCGTGCCGGTGAGCGGCGGCCGGCGCGGCAACCCGGTCCTGCTCGATCTCGACCGCCTGGGAGGCGATCTCGCGGCTCTGCAGGGGGATCGCGGCGCAGGGGCGATCCTGGCGGCGCGGGACGACGTGCTGGAGATCGCCACGGACGAGGCCGTCGCCTTCGACGTCGACACGCCGGAGGCCCTGCCGCGCGGGTAGCCGTCACGTCTTCTCGCGGCGTGCCGCGTTGCGGCAGCGCTCGGAGCAGTAGCGCACCTCCTCCCAGACCCGCTCCCACTTCTTGCGCCACGCGAAGGGCCGGCCGCAGGTGGCGCAGATCTTCTGCGGGAGGTCGCCCTTGCGGCGCATCGGGGGCAGGGCCGCCTCCTCTCAGCGCCCGATCTGGCCGGCCTCGGCCAGGGGCACCGGGCTCCAGCGGGTGAGCTGGACGAAGCCGTCCTGCGCCGCGACGACGACGTGGCGGCGATGCCGGTGCACCACCGAGCCCGGGATCAGCCGGTGCGCCTCGGTCCAGCCCTCGGCGGCGGCAACGTAGACGCGGGACTCGCCGAGCCGCGCGATGGTCTCGATCGTGCCGAAGGCGCGCACCTTGCGCAGCACCTCCGCCACCTCCTTGCGGAAGTCGAGCGTGCGGTCGGCATCGTTCACCCGCGGCCAGTAGGAGCCGTCGCCCTGCGGCTCGGCCCGGCGCCAGAGATCCGGCAGGCTCCTGGCGATCGGCCCCACGGCGAGGCGGCGCCCGGCCATCCGGCATTTGGCGAGCAGCGTCTCGTGGCTCTCCAGCGGCGAGACGGGGAAGATGTCCTGGGCCAGGATGTCGCCGGTGTCGAAATTCTCCGAGAGCGTGTGGGCGGTAACGCCCCAGCTCTCGTAGGAATCGAGCACGGCGCGGAAGAGCGGGTAGGGGCCGCGCCCGATGGGCAAGGGCGAGGGATGGAAGTTGAGGGCGAAGCGGGCCTTGCCGTGCCAGCCCCTCACCAGCCAGGGATAACCCGCCACCACCAGCGCCCAGTCCCGGCCGTGCTCCCGGTTGAGGGCGTCGAGATCGGCGGGCAGCACCCGCGAGAGCTGGATCGGGATGCGGTGCCGGCGCGCCTGCGCCACGATGACGTCGTTGTGGTCGTAGATCCCGTCGCAGGGGCGGGTGAACAGCTTGAGCGGGCTCCAGCCCGCCTCGACCAGCCCGTCGAACACGCTGCCGAGGAAATCGATGCCGGCGAAGGCGAATTTCATGGGCCGTCCAGACCATCCGTGAGCGGCCCTGCGACCTTCGGCGCAGGGCATGACGCGCGGCTGCCGGATCCCAGGCCCGCATCGGAGCGATAGCTAGTCGATTTGGGCGGTACGGGAAGGCCGTGGAACGGGGGATCCCCATGCAGCGCGTCGGTCTCTCGAGCGGCAGGGCCTGAGCGGCCATGGGCGTGCTGCGGTTCATCCTCGGCGACCAGCTGCATCGCCGGGTCGCCTCGCTTACCGATCTCGATTCCGAGGCGGATGTGGTCCTTCTCGTCGAGGTCCGCGCCGAGGCGACCTATGTCCGCCACCACAAGCAGAAGATCGCCTTCCTGTTCTCGGCCATGCGCCATTTCGCGGCGGAGCTGGAAGCCGAAGGCGTCAGGGTCGACTACGTGCGGCTCGATGCGGAGGGCAATACCGGGTCCTTCACGGAGGAGCTGGAGCGGGCGATTGCCCGGCACGATCCGGAGCGCGTCGTCGTCACGGAGCCGGGGGAGTGGCGTGTCTGGGAGATGATGCAGGCCTGGCGCGAGGAGCTGTCCGTCCCGGTCGAGATCCGGGCGGACAACCGCTTCCTGTGCTCGCGGGAGACCTTCGAGGCCTGGGCCGGCGACCGCACCGCGCTGCGGATGGAGACCTTCTACCGCTTCATGCGCAAGCGGACCGGGATCCTGATGACGGAAGAAGGGCCCGAAGGCGGCCAGTGGAACTTCGACGCCGAGAACCGCAAGCGGCTGCCCAGGGGCCATGTCCCGCCGGAGCGGATCGGCTTTCCACCCGACGCGATCACCCGCGAGGCCATGGCGCTGGTCGCGCGGGAATTCGGCGATCATTTCGGCAGCCTCGACGCCTTCGCCTGGCCGGTGACCCGTGCCGAGGCGCTGAGGAGCCTCGCGCATTTCCTCCGCGAGGGCCTGCCGCGTTTCGGCGACTACCAGGACGCGATGAAGGCGGATGCGCCCTTCCTCTACCACGCGCTGATCGCCCCGGCCTTGAACGCGGGGCTGCTCACGGCGGAGGAGATCTGCCGGGCGGCCGAGCGCGCCTATCGCGAGGGCGGCATCCCCCTCAATGCGGCGGAGGGCTTCATTCGCCAGATCCTGGGCTGGCGGGAATATGTGCGGGGCCTCTACTGGGCGCAGATGCCGGTCTATGCCGAGAGCAACGCGCTCGCGGCCCGGCGTGACCTGCCCTGGTTCTACTGGTCGGGCGAGACGGGGATGAACTGCCTCCGGCAATGCATCGCCCAGACCCGGGACCATGCCTATGCCCACCACATCCAGCGGCTGATGGTTCTGGGCAATTTCGCGCTGCTCGCGGGGATCGAACCGGCCCAGGTCGAGGAATGGTACCTCGTCGTCTACGCCGACGCCTATGAATGGGTCGAGCTGCCTAACGTGCACGGGATGGTGCTCTGGGCCGATGGCGGCCTGCTCGGCTCCAAGCCCTACGCGGCTTCGGGGGCCTATATCGACCGGATGTCCGATTATTGCGGAGCGGAATGCCGGTACGACGTGAAAGCGAAGACAGGCTCGGAGGCCTGCCCATTTAATTATCTGTACTGGAATTTTCTTATCACGCACGAACAGAGATTGTGTAGCAATCCGCGCATGGCGATGCCGTACCGGACTTTGCGCGCCATGGGCGAGGAGCGGCGGGCCGCGATCGTGGCCGATGCGGCGCGCTTCCTCGACGCGCTGGAGACGTGACGGCGCCGGTCAGAGCGGCGTCCAGGCGGCTAGCGTGAGATAACCGCAGGGATCGTCCTCGCCGGTCTCGCCCTGGAGTCCGGCCGAAACGCGGAAGCTGACGGCGCCGAGGGCGAAGTCCGTGGCGTGAACGCCGACGCTCCATTTGAGGTAGCCGGTTCGGTCGGCATAGAGGGCGGCTTCCGGCCCGAGATAGGCGCCCCAGATCCGGTATCCGAACGAGGCCCGGCCATAGGCATCGGAGCGGGCCGAGCCGAGGATCAGCGTCAGCGTCACCAGGGTGTCGTCGCTGGGCCGCGCCCAGACTTCGCCGTGCAGGCGCAAGCCGACACGCGGCTTGAGCATCTGGAACGCGTCGATTCCGGCGAGCGCCTCCGCCGTGGCCTCGGGGCCGGCAAACAAGGCGGCGACGCCCCAGGGGCGCACCATCTGATAACCGGCCAGGGCAGAGCCGAGCATCGTCGCGCGCAGGAAAACCGGGGAGGCCGGGCCCGAGCCACGCTCGCGGCGCACCCCGCCGCCCAGGCTGACGAGGACGGCGATTCCCTCGCGATCATGGCCCGCGAGCCCGACCTTGGCCCCGGCGCTCGTGAAAGAGGATCGTCCCGCATCGAGGCTTCCGAACAGGATCGTGTGGACGGGATCCTGTTCCGCACGGACGATCGCCGGCGGCATCATCAGGCAGAGCGTGTGGATGACGGGCAAAATCCTCGGAAAAAGATTTTTTGCCAAATCGGGCATCCGTCTGCCGTCGCGCTAAAGCACTATATGCAACCTGCGATGGTTTAAACTAACGAATTAAATTCGACGAATGCTATCAGTATTTCAGCAAACATGTCCACGATTACTCAGTTCGCCCTGTGCATATCCATAGATCGGGAGACCTCAGATCCGATCTTGGCGCCGACCTGAACTTCAGCGCTGTCGAATCGCGAGGGGGCAAACGTTGATGCGCCGGGCCTCACGCTGCGTCACAGGTGCGTTGGCGCGCTTGGCGGAAGCGGCGGCATCGGCTAGAGCCGCCGCCGAACGAGAAAAGAGACGGCATCCGCCTTTTGTCCTCCGGCGCGCGCACTTCCGACGTCCTCACTGTGCTCGCGAGCCAGGAGAGCGACCGCCTGACCGTCGGCGACATCATCGCCGTGCTCCGCGATCGCGCCTTCGCGCTGCTCGTGGTGCTGCTCGGCCTGCCCAATTGCCTGCCGATGCCGCCGCCGATCCCGCTGGTCTGCGGCCTGCTGCTGTTGATGATCGCAGTTCAGATCGTGGCCGGCATGTCGGCGCCCTGGCTGCCGCGCAGCATCCTGGGCCAGTCGATCGCCCGGGAGAATGTCGAGCGGGCGGTGACCCGCGCCGTGCCGATCCTGCGCCGCCTGGAGCGCTGGTCGCGCCCGCGCCTCAGCCTGTTCGACAGCGCGGTCGGCATGCGCGGCATGGGCGTGCTGCTGCTGGCGCTGGCCCTGGCGCTGATCGTGGCGCCGCCCTTCTTCGGGCAGATCCCCCTCGGGCTCGCGGTCTCGCTGATCGGCCTCGGGCTGGTGGAGCGCGACGGCTTCGTGGTCATGGGCGGCCTCGCCATCGGCGCGGTCGGTGTCGGCATCTCCGTCGGCTTCGTCTACACGCTGTTCGCCAGCGTCATGAGCGCGCTGACGTGGCTCTCGGGCTTCGTGCCGGGGCTCGCCGCGCTGATCCACTGAACGGCGCCGGCTGACCGGGCCGGAGGAAGCCGGATGCACGCGACTCATGCCCTCGACGCGCCCGCAGCGCCGCGGATCGCCTTCGACGCCTTCCTGGCCGTCGACATCCGCGTCGGGACGGTGGTGGCGGCTGAGGCCTTTCCCGAGGCGCGCAAGCCGGCGCTCAAGCTCACGATCGATTTCGGCCCGACCCTCGGCACCCGGCGATCGAGCGCGCAGATCACCGAGCATTATACGCCCGAGACGCTGGTCGGCCGGCAGGTGGCGGCGGTGGTGAACTTTCCCCCGCGACAGATCGGCAAGGTCCTGTCCGAGGTGCTGACCCTCGGCTTCGCAGACGCGCAGGGCGCCGTGGTCCTGTTCGCCCCGGATCAGCCGGTGCCGAACGGCAGCCGGCTGTTCTGAACAGGCGTCACGCCTCCAGGTGGCGGCGCCGCACCAGGCGGTGGATCAGGCCGCCGCGGGGGCCGAACAGCATCGACAGGATGTAGAGCCCGCCCGCGGCGAGCACGATCGCCGGCCCCGTCGGCAGGCGGATCTCCGCATGGTAGGAGCCGATCAGCCCGATCAGGCTGGCGAGCATCGCGACCAGCATCGAGACCGGGATCAGCCCGGACAGGTCCTGCGCCCAGAAGCGCGCGGTGATGGCCGGCAGCAGCATCAGCCCGACCGCGAGCAGGGTGCCGAGCGCCTGGAAGCCGGCGACGAGGTTCATCACCACGAGGCCGAGGAAGGCGTAATGCACCGGCCCCCCGGCGCGGCTCACCGTGCGCAGGAAGAGCGGGTCGACGCATTCCATGACGAGGGGGCGGTACAGGGCCGCGAGCCCCATCAGCGTCACCGTGGCGATGCCCCCCAGCAGCACGAGCGCGTCGTCGTCCAGCGCCAGAACCGAGCCGAACAGGATGTGCAGAAGATCGACCTGCGAGCCCCTCAGCGAGACGAGGAAGACGCCGCCCGCCAGGGAGATCAGGTAGAAGGCGGCGAGGCTCGCATCCTCCTTGAGCAGGGTGGAGCGGGTGACGAGGCCCGCGAGCAGGGCCACCGCGAGGCCGGCGACGAGGCCGCCCAGCGTCATCGCCGGCAGGGACAGGCCGGCCACCAGGAAGCCGGCCGCGGCGCCGGGCAGGATCGCGTGGCTCATCGCCTCGCTCATCAGGCTCATCCGGCGCAGCATCAGGAACACGCCGAGGGGCGGTGTCGACAGGGACAGGGCGAAGCAGCCCACCAGCGCCCGGCGCATGAAGCCGAACTCGGCGAAGGGGCCGACGAGATAATCGAGAACGGCGCTCACTCGGCAGCCTCGTGACGGACGGGACGAGCGTGGTCGTGCCCGTGATGGCTGTGATCGTGATGATCGTGGCCGTCGTGGCCATGATCCGACGGGTCGGCCACCGCGTCGTCGTGGCGGCAGATCGCGGCGTTCTCGTCCCAGGCCTCCGAGAGATGGCGGGCGCGGGCGAGATTCTCCTCGGTCAGCACCGTCGCGGTCGGCCCCCAGGCGATGGGCGCGCGGGCGATGAGCAGGGTCGTGGGGAAATGCGTCCGCACCTGCGCGAAATCGTGCAGGGCCGCGACGACGGTGCGCCCCTCCCGGTGCCAGCCCCGGATCAGCGCCAGCAGATCGGCGGTGGTGCGGGCATCGATGCCGGTAAAGGGCTCGTCGAGCAGGATCAGCGAGGCATCCTGCAGGATCAGCCGCGCGAACAGGGCGCGCCGGAACTGGCCGCCGGAGAGGGTTCCGATCGGCCTGTCCTCGAAGCCGGACAGGCCCACCGTCCCCAGGGCGCCGACGAGCCGGCTGCGCTCGCCCGACAGGCTGCGCCAGGCGCCGTGCAGGCGCCACAGGCCCATCGAGACGAGATCGAGCACGCTCAAGGGGAAGGAACTGTCGATCTCGGCCGCCTGGGGCAGATAGGCGACGACCTCCCCCCGGGGCCGCTCGATGGCGCCGTCGAGCGCCCGCAACTCCCCCGCAATGCCCTTCAGCAGGGTCGACTTGCCCGCCCCGTTCGGGCCGATCAGCGCGAGCAGGTCGCCCCGTGGCACCGATCCCTGGAGATGGTGCACGGCCGGGTGGCGGTCGTAGCCCAGGGTCAGGCCGCGGAAGCGGATCGCGGCGGTCTCCGCGGTCGTCACGCCAGCGCCCACAGGATCGCGGCCCAGAGCAGGCCGGAGAGCACGAAGGCGGCGATCAGACGCGTGAAGGCGCTCGAACGGAACAGGGACCGGCGTGGCATGCGGGCGAGGCCGGGCGGGCGGGACATGCGGTCTCCAGGGCGCGGCCGACCTCGGGTCGCGCCGCGTGACAGGCGGGCGTGGGGACCTTCGGATTGCCGGGGTCCGGGTGCGCGCGTATGATCCTGCGGCTGATACACTGTAACAGGCGCCGAACTCAATCGGGCCGCCAGCGAGGAGCGGAGGATGCACCACCACGCGCACGGCGAGGAAGCCGGCTGCTGCGAGGCGGAGCATGGGCCGGGGGAGATCTTGGCGCGCGCCGAGCGCCTCTGCCGCGAGCGGGATCTCCAGTTCACGCGCCTGCGCCGCGACGTGCTGGAAGCGGTGGCGAAGGAGGGCAGGCCACTCGGGGCCTACGACATCGCCGAACGCCTGAGCGGGGAGGGGCGCCGTGTCGCCGCCGTCTCGGTCTACCGCGCGCTGGATTTCCTCACCGAGCAGGGCCTCGTCCACCGCATCGCCAGCCGCAACGCCTTCGTGTCCTGCGGGCACGAGCACGGCGACAAGGCCGGGTTGGTCTTCCTGATCTGCCGGACCTGCGGCGGCATCGACGAGATGACCGCACCCAACGTCGAGAACGCCCTCGACCGCACCCTGGCCCAGGTCGGCTTCACCCCGGTCAGCCGGATCCTGGAAGTCGAGGGGCAATGCGGCAATTGCCGCGAACGGGGCGAAGGCTAGGGCCGAACCGGCTCAGCCGGCCGCGAGGTCGCGCGCCGCGAACAGGCCGTCGAGATAGGCCCGTACGAAGGGCGGCATGCGGGCATGATCGATATCGTCCGGTCTCCGCACGCAGATCATCCGGGACAGTTCCGGTTCGGCCTCGCCCGCATGGTGCTGCGCGATGCGGGCCTTGAGGGCGTCGGCCCGCGCTTCGAAGCGCACCGGGCGCAGGAAGGCGAATTGGCCGTCGCCTTGCAGCAGCGTCCACGGCGCCTGCGCGGCCGAAGCGGGCAGGGTGAGGCCGGTCTCCTCGCGAAACTCCCGTTCCGCGCTGCCGGCGAGATCCACGACGCCGCCGTCCCGGACATCGCCCGCATCGGGGGTGCCGCAGGGGAAATAGACCTGGCCGGCATTGGCGGTGCCGGGCGCCATCTGGCCGAGCAGCACCGCGCCATCCGCGGTCCGGGGCACGATCGCGGCAAAGGCGTTGGCGACGGCCGGATCCGGCGAACCGGCGTCGCGGAACGCGATGAAGCGCGAATAGCGCGCCTCGAAGAAGTCCACTTGGCAATGGCCGCCCGAGATTGTGCAGCCGGAGGCCAGCAGCACGATCCCGTCGAACAAACCCGGCGTCGCCGCGCGGCGGCGTTCCCAGTTGGCGGCGATCATCGCGGCATTCGCCTCCGCCCAGGCCCAGCGATGGGGCACGAGCCGGGCCGAGAGCGTAATAAGGGACGTCCGGGTGAAGACCGGCGCTTCCGGCTCAGACAAGGAGCCTGCCCTCGCTCACCACCACCGCCGCTCCGCCGATCTCGACGGAGCGCAGGGCGCCCTCCGCCACCACGAGTTGAAGCGCGATCGCGCTAGGCCGGCCCATGGCCACGCCCTGGCGGATGGCCACGTCGTGCGTGCCCTCGCCCAGGGGCTCGAACTGCATCAGCACCCCGGCGAAGGCCACCGCCGCCGAGCCGGTGGCCGGGTCTTCGGCGATGCCGAGATGGGGGGCGAACATGCGCGCCTGATAGCTCCGCCCCAAGCCCTCGGGATCGAGGGCGTAGAGATAGAGGCCGTCCTGCGCGCTCTCGGGGGTAAGCCGGGTCAGCGCGGCGGCGTCGAGACGGGCCCGGGTCAGGGCTTCGATGGAGGCGACGGGAATCGCGGTGAAGCGCGGGCCGCCGCCCTCGTGGCGGCTGGGCGCGTGGCGGCCGAAGCCGATCTCGCTCGGGGCGAGCCCCAGGGCCTCCGCATAGGCTGCCGCCTCCGCGGCCTCGCCGAGCCAGGCGGGGAGGATGGGCGCCTTGAACCGGGCCTGGCCGCGGCGGGCGGCGGGCTCCGCCTCGACCACGCAGGGCACGATCCCCGCCGCCTCCTCGAGCCCGAACATCCCCGCATCCGGCCGCCCGTCTGCCGCCCTGTCGTGCAGGGCGAGCAGAACGGCGGTGCCGATGGTCGGATGGCCGGCGAAGGGCAATTCGCGGGCGGGCGTGAAGATGCGTAGGGCCGCCCGGTGGCGGTGATCCTCGGGCGGCAGCACGAACACCGTCTCGGAGAGGTTGAACTCGCCGGCGATGGCCTGCATCGCGTCCGTGTCGAGCCCCCCGGCATCCAGCACCACCGCCAGCGGATTGCCGGCGAGGGGATTCTGCGTGAACACGTCCAGGGTGGCGAAGCGGCGTCCGGCCGTCGGCTCAGCCATGGTGTCGTCCTCGTGATGGCGCCGGGCGGTCAGACCGCCTCAACGGGGAAGGTCGCGCTCGGCGCTACGAACTCGTCCTGTGCGGCCACCGTCAGCAGCTCGCTCGCGCCGGCCTCCGCCGTGCACCGCAGCAGCCCGTGGATGGAGGCGGCGGCCATGCCGAGCGCCAGGGCCGCGGATCCGGTGCGAGCGTAATGCACGAGATAGAGCGCGGCGACCGCATCGCCCGCCCCGCTGACGGCCTTGAGATCGAGCCGCGGCGTGCGCACCCGCCAGAACCCGCCGCCTTCGCCGGCCATCATGTCGATGGCGTCGGCGGGCGTCTCCTCGGTCGTCAGGGAGGTGACGAGCACCACCCGCGGCCCGAGAGCCTGCAGGGCCGCGGCGGCGGCCTTGGCCCCCTCGAGCGTTCCCGTGGGAAGGCCGGTGAGAAGATCGAGCTCGAACTGGTTGGGCGTGACGATGTCGGCGGCGGGCACGGTATGGTCGCGCATGAACTCGGCGACGCCCGGACGCACGTAGATCCCGGCATAGGTGTCCCCGATGACGGGATCGCAGCAATAGAGTGCCCCCGGGTTGGCCTGCCGCACCGCCGCCACCGCCCGCAGGATCGCCGTGCCGATCTCGGCCGAGCCCATATAGCCGGACAGGACGGCGTCGCAGGCGGCGAGCATGCCCCGTTCGGCGATGCCCTGCACCACTTCCTCGACCGCCGGCCCGTCGAAGACCCGCCCGCGCCAGGCGCCGTATCCGGTGTGGTTGGAGAACTGCACCGTATGCACCGGCCAGACCTCGACCCCGAGCCGCTGCATCGGGAACACGGCGGAGGCGTTGCCGACATGGCCGTAGGCAACGTGGGACTGGATCGACAGGACGTTCATCGCGCCCTCTGGAAGTCAGGCAGGGGAGGCCGTGTTAGCCGGAACCGGACGCGGGCGCACCCGACAATGGGCCGGGGCGGCCATGATCCCAGCGGCTGTCACGGCGACCGGGCCTCGGGCGGCCGGCGCGGCCGAGGCTGGGCCGCGTCCGATCGAACGTGGCTCGGCCCGCGTCTCAGGGAAAACGACGCTTCGAGTTCTGCGGAACGGACGAATATTTGCAATTCTCGATTGCGGCAGTCGAGGCGTGTGGGTATCGATTGTATTATGAAATTTTGAAATCCGAACAAGATTTCAAAAACCTATCAAAATCATTGTCATAATCATGACCGTTCGGGATATTTATTATAATTTTAATTAATTGTTAAGCATTTTATCATTGTTGATCGCGGGCATCTGATCGAACTTTGGAGCGCTCGAAGTGCTGCGGATCAATCTTCCACGCAAACTCTACGCGCTTGTCGCGCTCGCCGGCCTGAGCTTGATCATTCTCGGCGGCACAGCCCTCTACTACCAGTTCGGAACGATGTTTCAGCAGCGGGTCAACCGCATCGAGCTGATGACCGAAGCGGCCGTGAACCTGATCGATCGCTATCATGCCCTGGCCGAGAAGGGGGAGATGAGCGCGGCCGCAGCCCAGTCCGAGGCCCTGAAGAACGTCGTCGCGATGCGGTTCGACCACGACGGCTACTTCTTCGTCATGGACGAGAAGGGCAGAATCCGCATGCATATCAAGCCCGAGATGATCGGCACCGATCTCAGCGACCAGGCCGATGCCAACGGCTTCCGCTTTGTCGCGGACGTCCTTCCCCGGGCCCGCCAGGAGGGACATGCCCAGGTGTCCTATGCCTGGGTGCGGCCAGGAGAGAACGAGCCGACGACCAAGATCGCCGTGTTCCGCTACCACAAGCCCTGGGGCCTCTACGTCGCCACCGGCGTGCATATCGGGGATCTGAACATGGCGATCTGGGAGCAGATCAAGCGGCTGTCGCTGATCGGCGTCGGCATCATGATCGCGCTTGCCGCCGTTTCCGGCCTGATCATCCGCTCGATCATCCGCCCGAACAACCGGCTGCTCGACGCCATGGGCGTGCTGGCCACCGGCGAGACCGGGGTGGCGCTGGAGGAGGCCAAGCGCAGCGACGAGATCGGCGCGATGGCCCGGGCCGTCCTCGTGTTCCGCGACAACGCCATCGAGCGCCAGCGGCTGGAGAGGGAGCAGGCGGCCGAGCAGGAACGCCGGAACCGCCGCGCCATCCTTCTGGACAGCCTGATCGGCGGCTTCGAGTCGACGGTCGGTGGATCGCTCGCGACGATCAACGACGCCGCGTCGAACCTCCAATCGACCGCTCAGGCGATGACCGCCTCCGCGACCCAGACCGCCAGCCAGTCCAACAGCGTGGCGGCCGCGGCGCAGCAGGCCTCCGGCAACGTCCAGACCGTCGCGGCGGCGGCTGAGGAGCTTGGCACCTCCGTGGAGGAGATCGGTCGCCAGGTCGCCGGCTCGGCCCGGCTCGCCCAGACCGCCGTCGGCGAGGCCGATTCGACGGCCCATCTGGTCCAGCTCCTGAGCCAGACCTCGACCAAGATCGGCGACATGGTCGGCCTGATCTCCACCATCGCGTCCCAGACCAACCTGCTCGCCCTGAACGCCACCATCGAGGCCGCCCGGGCCGGGGAGGCGGGCCGCGGCTTCGCGGTGGTCGCGGCCGAGGTCAAGGAGCTCGCCAACCAGACCGGCCGCGCCACCGACGAGATCTCCCAGCAGATCACCGAGGTGCAGAGCGTGACGGAACAGGCCGTGCGCGCCATCGCGGGGATCGCCACCCGCATCCGCGAGATCGACTCCGTGGCCGTCACCATCGCCGCCGCGGTCGAGCAGCAGGGCGCCGCGACGCAGGAGATCGCCCGCAACGTCGCCCAGGCCTCGGTAGGCACCGGCGAGGTGACGACCAACATCGCCGGCGTGGCGCAGGCCTCGGGGGAGACGGGGGCCGCCGCGAGCCAGGTGCTCGCCTCCGCCTCCGAGCTGTCGCGCCAGTCGACGCATCTCGGCCACGAGGTGAACCGCTTCCTCGAAGGGGTCCGCGCGGCCTGATCCGCCCACGGGCTCCTCGGTGGCGGCGCCGTTTGACGAACGGCGCCGCTTGCCGAGGGGCGATGCCTTGGCCACATGGCAGGCTCCGGGGGAGGGAGCCTTTCAGGAATGGATATCGATGCCCTGCGCCAGTCGACGCTCGCATTCGTCGAGGCGCACAGGGCCTGGGCGCCCCTGGTGACCGGCCTCCTGGCCTTCTGCGAATCCGTGGCCTTCCTGTCCCTGCTCGTGCCGGCCACCGTGATCCTGGTCGGCATCGGCGCCTTGATCGGCGGAAGCGACCTGCCGTTCTGGCCGATCGTGATCGGGGCGGCGGTGGGCGCCGGGCTCGGCGACTGGATCTCCTACGAGGTCGGCCATTACTTCAAGGACGGCGTGAAGCGGCTCTGGCCGATGAGCCGCCATCCCGAGATGACCGAGAAGGCCGAGGGTTTCCTGCGCCGCTGGGGCGCGGGCGCGGTGGCGATCGGCCGCTTCTTCGGCCCGGCCCGGGCCGTGGTGCCCCTCGTCGCAGGCAGCTTCGGGGTGACGCGCATCCCGTTCCAGATCGCGAATTGGGGATCGGCCTTCGTCTGGGCCTTCGTGCTGCTCGCCCCCGGTGCGGGGCTGCTCGGCTGGTTCCGGGGCTGATGCGCCGTTTCCCGCCGGAGCGGATCGTCTGCCTCACCGAGGAGACGGTGGAGACGCTCTACCTGCTCGGCCAGGAGCACCGTATCGTCGGCGTCTCGGGCTATGCCGTGCGCCCGGCCCGGGTGCGCAAGGAGAAGCCGCGGGTCTCGGCCTTCACCAGCGCCGACCTGCCGAAGATCCTCGCCCTCGATCCCGACCTCGTCCTCGCCTTCTCCGACCTGCAGGCGGAGATCGTCGCCGATCTCGCCCGCGCCGGCATCGCCGTGCACCTGTTCAACCAGCGCGACGTGGCGGGCTGCCTCGCCATGATCCGCACGCTCGGCGCCCTCGTCGGCATGTCCGCAGCGGCCGACGATCTTGCGAGCGCCTACGAGACGCGGTTGGCTCAATCCGCGGCGGAGACCGCGGGCCGGGCGCGGCCTCGGGTGTATTTCGAGGAATGGGATGCGCCGATGATCTCCGGCATCGGCTGGGTCTCGGAGCTGATCGGGTTCGCGGGCGGGCAGGACGTGTTTCCCGACCGGGCGAAGGCTCAGGCCGCCAAGGACCGGATCGTGACCTCGGAGATGGTGATCGCTGCCGCGCCCGACGTGATCCTCGCCTCCTGGTGCGGCAAGCGTGTGAACCCCGAGCGCATCGCCGGGCGCCCGGGCTGGGCGGCGATCCCGGCGGTCGCCAACGGGCGCATCCACGAGATCAAGTCCCCTCTGATCCTGCAGCCGGGCCCGGCGGCGCTCGGCGACGGCTTCGAGGCGATCCGCCGCCTGCTCGCGTGAACCCGCCGCAGGTGACAGGGCGAGTCCGGCCTTGGCAGGATGCGGATTCGTGATTCGGCCTGGGGCGTCCCCGCGCACCGGCGCCGCGCAAGGAAGCCCGATGTCCGCCGCCGTCGCCCTCACCCTGCCGCCGGACCGCCGTCAGTCGCCGACCGCGCTCCATGTCCAGCGCGGCGTGCGGCGGCTCTTTGCCGAGATGGGCTGCGTCACGCTCCCCGAATTCTCCCTCGCCAATGGCCGCCGGGCGGACGTGATCGCCCTCTGCGGGGTGGGCAAGCTCACCATCGTCGAGATCAAGTCGAGCGTGGCCGATTTCCGGGCCGACCGGAAATGGCCCGATTACCGCGATTTCTGCGACCGCTTCTTCTTCGCGATCCCCGACACGGTGCCCGAGAGCCTCATCCCGGAGGAATGCGGGCTGATCGTCGCCGATGCCTTCGGCGCGGCGATCCTGCGGGAGCCGCCGGATCACGCGCTCAGCCCCGCCCGGCGCAAGGCGGTGACGCTCCGCTTCGCCCACAGCGCGGCCGGGCTGCTGCACGCCCTCGCCGATCCCGGCGCCATCCGCGAGGGCGCCCTCTGAGGATCCCTCAGGCCGCGGTCCCGAGCAGGACGCGGATGTCGTCCCTGCGGCAGGATTCGGCGAAGCGCGGCTCGGCCCAGCCGAGATCCGTGACCGCGTAGCCGCGCTCCCGCATCATCGCGGCGACGAGGGCGGAGGGCGCCTTATAGACCCCGTGCGTCTCGACGAGCAGCACGCGGGGGCGGAAGGGCAATTCGCGCAGGATCGTCACCTCCGCTCCCTCGCAATCGAGGCAGAGCACGTCGCAGAGGGGCAGGGCCGCCGGGGCGACGAGCGCGCCGAAGCCGGCGGGGTCGTGGTAGACGGCAATCGGCTCGCCCACCACGGCGTGATGGATGCCGAGCGCCACGCCGTTCAGCGCGGCGGTGGCGCGGACATGGCCGCAATTCTCGGCGCTGCCCTCGTAGCACTCGATCCGCCCCGAGGGCCCGGCGCACAGGGCCGCCGTCACCGCCGTGACCCCCACGCCGCCGCCCACCACCACGACCCGGTCACCGGGGCGCACCTGCGCGTTCAGGCCACCGACGAGCCCGGCCTCGTAGGTCGGATCGTCGAGCCGCTCCGTGTGCCAAGAATCCGGCACCAGGAGATCGGTCCATTTGCGGAGATGGCAGATCGGGACACCGCCCCAGCGCAGGGGCCGGCGCGCAGGCGACAGGGGGCGGACGAGGCGCCGGTACAGGAAGCCGAGGCTGCGGCTCAGCAGCCCGGAGATGCCATCCTCGCGGAACGCCTGACGCAGCTTGCCGATCATCCACATCCGATCGTTCTCCCGGCACGCTCCGCTTTGTTGCTGATTATGTCAGATCGCCTGCCTGCGCACCCGTCAGGTGCGCTCACGCACATGGTCGTTCGATGGGCCGCCCCGGCCCACATCGCGTTTGCACCCGGCACATGCCGGACATGAACGGATTTCGGTGGGCCGCTCGACCGTGAGGTCTACGTTGCGGCGCACCACGCCATCGAGAGAATTTGCCCGTGCCCCACGCCTCGACGGCCGATTGCGCCGCCGATGCGGCGCCGACGGCTGCCGCCGACGCCCATCATCCCGCCCTCGTGATCCTGGCCCTCGCTGTCGGCGGCTTCGCCATCGGCACGACCGAGTTCGCCTCGATGAGCCTGCTGCCTGAATTCGCGCCGGCGCTCGGCATCGACGCGCCGACCGCCGGCCACGTCATCAGCGCCTACGCCCTCGGAGTCGTCGTCGGCGCGCCGGTCATCGCCGTGCTCGCGGCGCGCATCGCCCGGAGGACGCTGCTGATCGGCCTGATGGTGATGTTCGCTCTCGGCAACCTGCTCTCGGCGATCGCGCCGAGCTACCACGCGATGCTGGCGTTCCGCTTCTTCGCGGGGCTGCCCCACGGTGCCTATTTCGGCGTCGCGATGTTGCTGGCCGCCTCGCTCGTGCCGCGGGAGAAGCGCGCCGGAGCCTCCGCCAAGGTCCTGACCGGGCTCACCGTCGCCACGGTGGTCGGCGTGCCGCTCGCCAACGCCATCGGTCAGATCTTCGGTTGGCGCTGGAGCTTCGCCATCGTGGCCGGGCTCGCCCTGCTCACGGCGGCGCTCGTGCGGTTCTATGCGCCCCTCGGCGCCCCGATGGAGGGGGCGAGCCCCTTGCGCGAGCTCGGCGCCCTGAAGCGCGGCCAGGTCTGGCTGACGCTCGCGATCGGCGCCGTCGGCTTCGGCGGGATGTTCTCGGTCTACACCTATCTCGCTTCGACCATGCTGTCGGTCACGCAGGTCTCGCCCGCGCTGATCCCGGCGGCGCTGGCCGTGTTCGGCGCCGGTCTGACCCTGGGCAATCTCGGCTGGGCCTGGATTGCCGACCGGTCCGGGGCCCTGATGCTCTCGGCCGCGGCGACGCTCGTCTGGAGTGCCGTGGTGCTCGCGCTCTATCCCGCGGCGACGGCGAGCCTGTGGACGCTGCTCCCGGTCGTGTTCCTGATCGGCTGCGGCGGCGGCCTCGCCACCATCCTGCAGACCCGGCTGATGGACGTTGCCGAGGATGCCCAGACCCTCGCCGCCGCGCTGAACCATTCCGCCTTCAACGTCGCCAATGCGCTGGGGCCGTGGCTCGCGGGGCTCGCCATCGCATCCGGCTTCGGCCTGCCGGCCACGGGCTGGGTTGGCGTCGCCCTCGCGCTGGGCGGTCTCGCGATCTGGACAATGTCCTGGGCGCTGGACGCGCGGTCCCGTCCGGGGGGCGGCGCATTCCTGAGGGCGCGTCGGTGAAGCGCCCTTGACTCGACGGCCTTCGGGCGCCGTCCTCTTCTCATGAAAAGGGTCGCCGCGCTCTCCGCGCGGCGACCCTTTTCGTCTCGGCGTCGATCCCGCCGCCTATGCCGCGGCGAGGGACATCGACATCGATTCCTTCTTCATCAGCTCGCGGTAGAAGCCGTCGAGATGGGTGAGCTTCTCCGGCGAGCCGTCCTGGGCGATGCGGCCACCCTCGAGCACTACGATCCGGTCGAAGTCCTTGAGCGTCGAGAGCCGGTGGGCAATGGCGATCACCGTGCGGCCCTTCATCAGGTTCGCCAGTGCCGCGCGGATCGCTTCCTCCGATTCCGCGTCCAGCGCCGAGGTGGCCTCGTCGAGGAGCAGGATCGGCGAGTCCTTCAGGATCGCGCGGGCGATGGCGATGCGCTGGCGCTGGCCGCCCGACAGCTTGACGCCGCGGTCGCCGACGATGGTGTCGAAGCCTTCCGGCAGGGCCTTGATGAAGTCGGTGCAGTGGGCCGCCTCCGCCGCCTGCCAGACCTCCTCGTCGGTGGCGTCCGGCCGGCCATAGCGGATGTTCTCCCGCAGCGAGCGGTGGAACATCGACACGTCCTGCGGCACCACCGTGATGGCTTCGCGCAAGGATTCCTGCGTCACCCGGGTGATGTCGCGGCCGTTGATGAGGATACGGCCGCCCTGCACCTCGTAGAAGCGCTGGATCAGCGAGAACAGGGTCGACTTGCCGCCGCCCGACTTGCCGACGAGGCCCACCGTCTGGCCCGGCGGGATCACCAAGTTGAAGTCGGAGAACACCGTGCGCCCGTCGGGGTAACTGAAGGCGACGTGATCGAAGGTCATCTCGGCACCGGTCTGGTGCTCCAGCTTCTCCGCCTCGGGATGGTCCTTGAGCTCGTGCGGCTGCAGCAGGGTGTGCAGCGCCTCGGAGAGGCGGGCGGTGTGCTGCGTCGCGTCGACGAGGGCCACCGCGAGGTCGCGGGTGGCGGCCAGGATGCGGATGCCGAGCGTGCAGACCAGGACCACCTCGCCGTTCGTCGCCTGACCGGCCTCCCACATCCTGATGACCCAGTAGAGCAGGCCGAGGATCGAGATCACGGTCAGGAAGGCGTGGGTGATGCGCAGCTTCTCGAGGTAGAGGAGCGAGCTCCGCCGGGCGCCCATCTCGGTGCCGATGGTGCCGTCGAAGCGCTTGTACTCGCGCTTGAAGGCCGAGAAGGCCCGGACGAGGTTCATGTTGCCGACGAGGTCGACCATCTCGCCGTCGACCGAGGCCGCTTTGGCGGCGAAGTCGTGGTGCAGCGGCTTGCCGGCCGAGGCCATCTTGAACATCAGCAGGACGACGGCGAGGAAGATGCCGGCGAGCACGGCCGCCATGGTGAGGTTCACGGTGCCGATGTAGAGGATCGACAGGAACGCGGCCACGCAGGGCGGCATCACGTTGAACGTGAACATGTTCTCGACCGTGAAGATCGCGTTCGAGGTCGCCGTGATGCGCGAGGCGAGCGTGCCCGGCTGGCGGTCGGCGAAGAAGGACGGGGCGTGGCCCGTCATGTGCCGGAACAGGTCGCGGCGGATGTCGCCGGTCACGCCGACGAAGGTGAAGGCGCCGACCAGCGCGGCGACGCGCCAGAGCATGTTGTCGGCGGCGATGAAGCCGATCAGCACGGCGAGCGCCGTCCAGACATGGCTCGCCTGCGGCCCCTTGCTCAGGGAATCGACCACGCCCTTCAGGGCATAGTCTGTCGAGACCGAGAAACCGACGGCACCGAGGACGGCCACGAGGATGACGAGATGGGGGAGGATGCGGCGCTTCAGGTAGCGCCCGACGAAGGCCCATGGCCTGTTGGCGTAACTGCAGAGATCTTCCATCGCGACTGCCGATCCCGATTGATCAGACCTGCAGGGCGACGCGCCGCCGGCAGGCCGCACTCACCCTCAAAGGTCGGAACGCGAAGCGTCGCCTTATGTTTCAAGCGAGGCCGCGACCAGATTCATAAATCGCGGAACCTGAACGGCGCTTGAGCGGGGAGACGCATCGCACGCGTCCCTTGTCGCGCCGCACGCGCCCGGGCTCAACCCGCCCCGGGGCTTCGGCACGATTTTCTTTCGCCGCCTCTAGGGCGTTGCCTCCGCCGGGGCCCGGGTCTCGGGCATGATCGCCAGCACGAGGAGGAAAGCGAGGACGCCGATGCCGGCGAGCCCGAGGAAGGCGGTATGGGTGCCGAACTCGTCGGCGACCACCCCCGCCAGCGCCGTCGAGAGGGCCGCGCCGATGCCCATGCCCGTGCCGACCGCGCCCAGAGCCAGGTTGAAGCGGCCGGTCGCGCGCGTCGCGTCCGAGACCACGAGGGGCACCATCACGCCGAGCACCGAGGCGGAGATGCCGTCGAAGACCTGCACCGCCACCAGCAGGTGCGGGCTGTCGACATAGGCGAAGAGGAACCCGCGGATCGGCAGGGCCGCGAAGCCGATCAGCAGGAGCGGCCGGCGGCCCCAGCTCTGGGCGAGCCGTCCCACCAGGGGCGCCGTCACGGCCAGCACGGCCTGGGGCACCATGATGCAGGCGGCCACGAGCGCGGTCGCGGTCTCGCTCGCCCGCAGGGTCAGCACCGAGCCGGCGAGGGGCAGCATCGCCGCGTTGGCCAGGAAGAACAGGACCATGCAGGCGGCGAAGCACAGCAGGGCCCGGTTCTTCAGGAGCGCCTTCAGGCCTCCGGGCTCGTCCGAGGCGGCGGAGGCCTTCGGCATCGGCATCTCCTCGACCCCGCGCGCGGGGATGAAGGAGAGGGCGAAGAGCGCCGGGATGACGAGCGCCCCGGCGAGGTAGAACACCGCGTTGTTCGAGAGATAGTAGCCGATGGCGCCCATCCCGGCGGCGCCGAGGGCGTTGCCGATGGCCGAGAAGCTCGCGTTGCGCCCGAGCCGGGCACCGGCCCGGGCATGGCCGACGAGGCCGATCGAGATCGCGGCGATGGCCGGCGTCAGCACGCAGCTCGCGGCGGAGTGGATCGCCATGGCCAGCAGGGCCACGAGATAGGTCGGGACGGCGGCGAGCATGAAGGCGCTGGCGCCAACCCAGAAGGCGGAGAAGCCGGCGGCGAAGCGCTTGGAGCGGGACGCGTCCACGAAGGCGCCCCCGGGCACCTGGCCGAGCAGGCTGACCAGGCTGCCCACGGTGAGCGCCAAGCCGATATCCGACTGCGTCCATTTCTGCTGGGTGAAATAGACGGCCAGGAACGGGCCGAAGCCGGTCTGGAGATTGGCGACGAAGAAGGCGAAGGCGTCGAGCCCGTAGGCGCCCGACCGCGCGTTCGGCGCGGACGGCGCCGGGGCCGGGCCGCCGGCGGGGCGCCGCAGCGGCCGGGCCGCACCGCGCTCGCGCGGGTCGGGCCGCGCCGTATCGCGCTCACGCGGGGAAATCGGGCGTCTCTCCTTCGGCCGGGTTGCCATCATTTCTCCGGCTTGATCTCCGGTTGGGCGGCCTTCTCCTGGCTCGCCTTGTCCTGGTTGGCCCGCTCCTGAGCGGCCTTCTCGGCGGCCGCCTTTTCCTGGGCGGCCCGCTCCTGCACCGCCCGCTCCAGGAGCGCCTTCTCCTGAGCGGCCTTCTCCTGCGCGGCCCGTTCGAGGGCGGCCGGATCGGCGTCGGCGGCGTTGCCCGGGTTCGAGGGGCCGAGCACGACGATGGGCTCACCCGACTTGTATTCGGGGGAGACGCGAACCTGGTTGCGATTGAGCTGGAGCGTGAGCGCGCCGAGCTTACCGTCCGCGTTGAACTTCAGGGCGCGCCACTCGACGGCGATCTTGCGGGAGCCGACGCCGAGGAAGCCGCCGAAATCGATGATCGCGGCCCGGGGCTTCCCGTCCTTGTCGACCACGATGTCGATGATCCGGCCGAGATCGTCGCCATTGGCCGCACGCACGCTCTTGCCGAGCAGGGTCTCGTAGTCCTGCGTGTCGAGCACGGTCGCGGGCGTGCCGGGATTCTGGGCCGGCGGCGCCGGCGGTGGCGGAGCGGCGGGGGCCGGGGCGGGCGTGGCGGCCGGCGCCGGGTCCGACGCGGCCGGTGGGTTGGTCTGGCCGGCCGAAGCGGCTGCGGCCCACAGGGCGATCGTCGAGCAAGCGATCGTCCGGATCAGTCTGCGCACCCCGTCACCTCTCGATCGTCCCGCGCATGCGGCCATGCGCGGCACCGGCAAAGAACAGCCCTGGTTCAACCCGGTTCCGGCCCTCTTCGCAACCGCGCGGCGGGCATGGCCTTCTGGCCAGCAAGGAAGGCGAAGTTGTGGACCCGCCGAGACGATCCCGCGTCGGGGGCGCGGCAGCCGTTGCGGTGGGGGAACGGCCAATGGTAGCCGACGACCTTGTCTGGTTTTCGCCGTAACCGCGTCGTAGAGCGGCAGCCGGAGATCAAAGTCGAGCGCCCTGGAACGGCGCCGCGTCGTGCGAGGATCGAGCCATGCCGCCCAAGGGGTCTGCGAAGGGGTCCGTCAAAGGGTCCGCTTCGTCCGTCGGTTTTCATGCCAGGCACGTCGGTGCCGCGGCTCTCCTTGCCGCCGGCCTGGCCGGTTGCCAGGCCCTGGGCGGCGGTGGCGGCGTGATGCCGGAATCCGATGTGGGGCCGCCGCCCTCCATGAGGGGCTCCGTGCCGGGCCAGTTCCGGACCTCCTCCGTCGACGAGGACGGCAAGCCGATCGCCACGACGCCGACCCGCCGCCTCGACATCCCGAAGAACGCGGGCGTGGCCACGCGGACGGCGGAGACCGGCCCGCGCCGGATCAGCCGCGACGAGATCGAGGGGGCGGAGACGGGCCCGCGCGGCAGCTCCGGCGGCCTGACGCCGAGCCTGACCGGCAGCGGTGGCGTCGGCGTCGGCGGCAGCTTCTGAGGGCGCTCAGGCGGTCGGAGCCTTCCGGCCGCCGTAATAATCGTCGAGCCGGCCTCCGAAGCCCGGCTCGGCGAAGGGATCCTCGTCGCGCCCCTGGGTCGGCGCTCCGCTGAGATCCCGCGGATCGATGTCGACCACGTAGCCGGACAGCGTCGTATCGTAACGCAGGGCGTTCCAGGGCAGCGGGTGATAGGTCTCCCCGAGCCCGAGGAACCCGCCGAAGGACAGGACCGCGTAGGCGACCTGCCCCGACACCTTGTCGACCATGAAATTGTGGACCGTGCCGAGATGGCGGCCCTCGCCGTCATAGACCGGCGTGCCCTCGACCTTGTTCGAGGCGATCAGCCGGCGCGTCTCGTCGAGGGCGACGCCCTCGCCCCCGGAGGGATCGAGCTCCAGGCTGCCGGGAGGGCGCAGGCGGGTTTCCCCGGGCAGATCCGTCGGCATGGTGGCCTCCAACGCAGTGCACACGACGATCCGGTTTCAATCCCGGGCGTCGCCGCCGGTTCCGGCCTTGGCCTCCTCGGCGGCCATCTGCAGGCGCACGCCCTTGCTGGCGATCAGCATCTCGACGCCGAAGGCCACGAGCGCGCAGATCGTGCACAGGATGGCCGCGCCGAACAGGGCGAAGAGCAGGCTGGCGACCGTCGCGTCGCGCAAAGCGCCGACGAGCAGCGTCAGCACCGCGCCGCAGATCGCGACCCCGCCGGCGGCGCCGAGCAGGACGGCGAGGTCGAGGAGGAGCGAACGGACCCGCAGCCGGGCGATGCGCCGCTCGATATGGGCCCGCTCGCCGTCCTCGACGGAGACGATGCGGTTGGTGAGGGCGTCGAACTGGTCGGCCACGCGCCCCAGCCGGGTCGCGAACACGTTGAGCAGCGTGGCGAGCCCCGAGAGCAGGAACACCGGCGTCAGCGCTACCTGAATGATGTGCGCCGTGCTGTCGAGGGTCGAGGGGGAGAGGCTGTCGAGCATGATGCCGCGCGGGGGAAGGGGAGGCGAAACAGGGAGGCGGCCGGGCGCCGCTGCCCTCCCTAGAGGGGTTGGGACGCAAATTTGAGGGGATGCGGGATGAAAACCGCTCTCGGTGCCCGCCTGTGGACGGCTTCCGGGTTGACCGCGCCGCGCTCTTGGAACACGCGTAACACCGCTTAGTTGTTGCACTCAGCGTCGCAGGCTGCGAGCCGGCAGGCGTTGGCGCTGGCGCGCCGTAACGGAGGAACCCATGGCAACGAAGACCACCGAGAAGAAGGCCGCCGCCCCCAAGAAGGCCGCCGCAGGCGAGGGCAAGCCCAACGCCCTTCAGCAGCCGCTGAAGCCCTCCGCCGAGCTCGCCGCCATCGTCGGCGACAAGCCGCTTCCCCGCGGCGAGGTGGTGAGCAAGGTGTGGGAGCACATCAAGAAGCACAATCTCCAGAACCCAGAGAACAAGCGCGAGATCGTTGCCGACGACAAGCTCAAGAAGATCTTCGGCAAGGACAAGTGCTCGATGTTCGAGATGAACAAGCATCTCGCCGCGCATCTGAAGGCCTGATCAGGGCCTCTTCGAAAGAGACCGCCCCGCGCGCGACCGGATCTGCCGGTCGCGCCGGGAGACCGGGGGCTCAGACGATGCCGCGGAGCACCCCGCCATCGACCCGCAAAGCGGCCCCCGTGGTCGCGCTGGCGGCGGGGGAGCAGAGATAGGCCACGAGGTTGGCGACCTCCTCCGGCCGGGCCAGCCGCTGGATCAGCGAGGTCGGCCGGTTCTCCGCGATGAAGGTGCGGCCCAGGGCCTCCAGATCCTCGCCCGCGCCGCCCATCGCCTTCAGGAATTCGGCGACGCCTTCGGTCAGGGTCGGCCCGGGCAGCACCGCGTTCACCGTCACGCCGCTGCCCCCGACCGTTTCGGCGAGGCCCCGGGCGATGGCGAGCTGCGCCGTCTTGGTCATCCCGTAATGGACCATCTCGGTCGGGATGTTCACGCCCGACTCGCTCGCCACGAAGACGACCCGCCCCCAGCCGCGTTCCACCATGCCTGGCGCATAGGCGCGGGACAGGCGCACGCCGCTCATCACGTTCATCTCGAAGAAGCGCGCCCAGTCCGAATCCGGGATCTCGAAGAAGGGCTTCGGCTCGAAGATGCCGGCGTTGTTGACCAGGATGTCGACCTTGGGGAGGGCCGCCACGAGGTCTGCCGCGCCCTCCGCGGTGCCGACATTACCGATCCCGGCCATGAACTGGCCGCCCTCGACCTCGCCCTTCAGCCGCTCGATCGCCGCCTCGACGCGCTCGGCGGTGCGCCCGTTCACGGCGACATAGGCGCCGAGCCGGGCCAGTTCCCGGGCGACCGCGTAGCCGATGCCGCCGGTCGAACCGGTCACTAGGGCGCTGCGGCCCTTTAAGTCGATGTCCATGGCCGTTTCTCCCGCATGACGCGCGATGCGCCGCCTCAGTCGCGTCAACGCGCGAGGGGGAGCATGGGTGCGCCGCGGCAGGCGGTCAGGCCCGGGTCCGGCGCAGGGCGCTGGTGACGGCGCCGGCCAGGGAGAGGAGCATCGCGCTCCACAAGGCCGCGGCGACCGCGGAGGAGGCCCGCCCCGCGAGCAGACCGAAGACGACCGCGACATAGGCCGCGCCCAGCGACTGCCCGACGAGCCGCGCGCTGGACTGCATGCCGCTGGCGCCACCCGCCCGCTCCCGCGGCGCGCTGGTGATGATGATCTTGTTGTTGGGTGCCTGGAATAGGCCGAAGCCGAGGCCGCTGAGGCCGAGCCGCCAGACCACGTCGAGGGTTGTGGGGGCATCCGGCAGGAGCGCGATGGCGGTCAGGCCGGCGGCGAGCATCAGGAGGCCGAGGCCGCCGAGAAGCCCGGGCGGAAACCGGTCGGCGAGCCGCCCCGAGACCGGAGCCATCGCCGCGATGGCGAGCGGCCAGGGCGTCATCAGCAGGCCGGTGCGCGTCTCGGAGAGATGCAGCACGTCCTGGAAGTAGAAGGGCAGCGCCACATAGGCGATCATCTGCGCGGCGAAGGCGCAGATCGAGCTCGCCATGGACAGGGCGAAGGCCGGGATGCGCAGGAGGTCGAGGGGCAGCAGCGGCGCGGGCAGCCGGAGCTGGTAGGCCACGAAGATCCCGCCCACCACGACGGCGCCGCCGATCTGCGCCAGGGCGATCCCGCGCCCCTCCGTGCTGCCGAGCCCGTCGACGCCGACGATGAGCAGCCCGAAGGTGAGTGCGTTGAGCGCGGCGCTGACGAGATCGAAGCGCCGCTGGCTCAGGGGATTGGCCGGGAGAGTGCGGGCCGCGACGGCGAGCGCCGCGAGCCCGGTCGGGATGTTCACGAGGAACAGCCAGGGCCAGGTCGCCACCGACAGGATCGCGGCGGCGACCGTGGGGCCCGCGGCGGAGGCCACCGCGACGATCAGGGCGACGTTGCCGACGCCCCGCCCGATCATCCGGTGGGGATAGATGAAGCGCACCAGCGCGATGTTCACGCTCATCACGCCGGCCGCGCCGAGCCCCTGCGCGATCCGCGCGGCGATCAGCACGGTCAGGTTCGGCGAGAGGGCGCAGGCGAGGGAGGCCGCGGTGAACACGGCGAGCCCCCAGAGATAGACGCGGCGATAGCCCACGATCTCGCCGAGGCTCGCGAGCGGCAGGAGCGTCGCCGTCACCGCGATCTGGTAGGCGTTGACGACGAAGATCGCGTCGGCGGGCGCGACGGCGAGGTCCTTGGCCATGACCGGCAGGGCCACGTTGACGATAGCCCCGTCCAGCACGGCCAGGGTCATGGCCAGCGCGATCCCGGTGAGCGCCAGCATCCGTTCGCGGACGGGCAGGCCGTCCCCTTGGGTGCTCGGCATGGGCGTCATCCGGCAAAACCTCCCGACCGCGGCGCCGTGGGCCATTGCCGGAGCGCGCAAAACCCTATCTCCCGTGCCGCAGCGGCGCGCGACGCCGCATCCGCACCGGAGTTCCCATGCGTCTCGCCGCGATCCTCGGGCTTCTCGGCCTCGGACTCGCCCAACTGGCCTTCCCCGAGGCCGCTCCCGCGCAGGAGGGGCCGTCCGCGACGACCGACCCGGCCCTGGGGATCGCCCTCGAAGGCTTCGCCTATCCCTATCCCGTCCGCTACCTCCCGGTGACGCGGGACGGGGAGGCGCTGCGCCTCGCCTACATGGACGTGCCGGCCTCGGGAACCGCCAACGGACGCACCGCCCTCCTGCTCCACGGGCGCAACTTCCCCTCGAGCTACTGGCAGCCGGTCATCCGAGCCCTGTCGGCGGCGGGCTACCGGGTCGTGGCCGTCGACCAGCTCGGCTTCGGGAAGTCCTCGAAGCCTGTCGGAGCCTTCAGCTTCGATACCATGGCTGCGGAAACGGTTAACCTGTTGGACCGGCTGGGGTTGAAGCGCGTCGACGTGGTCGCGCACTCGATGGGCGGCATGCTCGCCCTCCGCCTCGCCCGCAACTTCCCGGACTGGGTCAATTCCCTGGTTCTGGAGGCGCCGATCGGGCTTGAGGATTACCGCTTCACGGTGCCGCCGGTCTCCAACGCCGTTCTGCTCAAGCGCGAGGGCGAACTGACGGCCGATGCCTATCGCCGGCAGCTGATGACGAGCTACGCCCTGTCCCTGCCGGAATCGGCCATCGAGCCCTTCGTCGCGATGCGCGAACGGGTGAAGGATTCCGGCGAGTACCCCCGCTGGCTGCAATCCTTCGTGAATTCCTACCAGGCGATCTGGGGGCAGCCAGTGGTCCACGAGATCCCGCTCGTGAAGGCGCCGACCCTGTTCATCATGGGCGGCAACGATCACAACGCCCCGGGCAAGCCCTACGCGCCGGCCGAATTGCGAGCCGGGATGGGTGAGAACGCGCGCAATGCCAGGGCGCTCGCCGGGAAGATGGCCGATGGCCGCGTCGAAGTGATCGACGGCGTCGGCCACCTCGTTCACATGGAAGCCACCGAGCGCTTCAACGCCCTCGCCCTCGACTTCCTCAACGGGCATTAGCGCAGGGATCGGAGAGAGCCATGGATGTCGGATTTCTCGGGCTCGGCCGCATGGGCCGCGCCATGGCGGCGCAACTCGTGGCGGCCGGGCATAACGTCCGGGTCTGGAACCGCTCGCCCGACCCGGCGCGGCAGGTTGCGGGAGCCACTCCCGTGGCGAGCGCGGCGGAGGCGTTCCGCGGCGACGCGGCCATCACCATGCTCGCCGACGATGCTGCCCTGCGCTCGGTGATCGTGGAGGGTGGGCTGCTCGACGCGCCGGAGCGCCCGGCCGTGCACGTCTCGATGTCGACAATCTCCGTCGCGCTCGCCCAGGAGTTGGCACCGATCCATGCTCGGGCCGGCGTCACCTATGTCGGCGCCCCCGTCTTCGGCCGGCCGGATGCAGCCGAGAAGGGTGCGCTCAACATCGTGGCCGCTGGCGATGATAGGGCCATCTCGACGGTTCAGCCCCTGCTCGACGCCATGGGCGTTAAGACCTGGCGCTTCGGCGAGGAGCCGCATCGCGCCAATGCGGTGAAGCTCGCGGGCAATTTCATGCTGATGTCGGCGATCGAGGCCATGGGCGAGGCCTGTGCCCTGGTCGAGGGCCACGGCGTCAAGGGTGCGGACCTCCTCGACCTGCTCACCAACACCCTGTTCGCCTCCCCGGTCTACAAGGGGTACGGCGCGCTGATCGCGGAGAAGCGCTACGAGCCGCCGGGCTTCACGATGCGACTCGGCGCCAAGGACATCCGCCTGGCCCTCGCCGCCGCCGAGGCGGTGGGCGTACCCCTCGGCTTCGGCAGCGTGCTGCGGGACAACTTCATCGACGCACTGAGCCACGGCGACGGCGACAAGGACTTCGCGGCCCTCGCGAGCGTGGCGGCCCGGCGCAGCGGCCAGGGCTAAACCGGCCGAACCCGCTCGAATGTCAGGTAGCTCGGCCGCCGCCCGGCCGCCTTGGCCTTGGCTTCGTAGCGGGTGCCGGGCCAGCCGGGGAACGGCGTGCGCCAATCGTCCGCCCGCTCGGCTGTCCAGCGCAGGCCCGGGCAACGGGCGGCGCGCACCAGCGTCCAGCCGGCATAGTCGTCGATGTCCGTCGCGAAGCGGAACAGGCCGCCGGGCTTCAGAACACGGGCGATCTCGGCGAGCGAGGCGTCCGCGACGAAGCGGCGCTTGCGCTGGCGGCGCTTCGGCCATGGATCCGGATAGAGCAGGTAGACCCGCGCAACCGACGCATCGGGCAGCGCCGCGAGCACAGCGGTCGCGTCCTCGTCCCAGAGGCGGACATTGCGCAACCCGCGCTCGTCGACCTCCCGCAGGAGCTTGACGACGCCGTTGACGAAGGGCTCGCAGCCGATGATGCCGGTGCCGGGATGGCTCTCGGCCTGAGCCGCGAGATGCTCGCCACCGCCGAAGCCGATCTCGAGCCAGACCTCGTCCACCGGAACCGGGAAGAGCGCCGGCGGATCGAGGAAGGCGCCTGCCGGGGGCAGGGCCACACGAAGTTGGGGCAGCAGCGCCTCAAGGCGCTGCTCCTGACCGGGCCGTAGCCGCTTGCCCTTGCGGCGGCCGAAGAAAGCCCGATCCGGCTCGCCGATCCCGCCCGCTTCGGGAGGGATGCTCTCATCCCTCCCCATGGCGGTTCGGGCCTCAGAACGCCGACTTGAGCTTGTCGGCAAGGTCGGTCTTCTCCCAGGAGAAGCCGCCATCCGCCTCGGGATCCCGGCCGAAATGGCCGTAGGCCGAGGTGCGGGCATAGATCGGCTTGTTGAGGCCGAGCGCCGTCCGGATGCCGCGGGGCGAGAGATCGAGGGCGTCCATCAGGACCGCCTCGAGCTTGGCCTCGTCTACGTTGCCGGTGCCGTGCAGGTCGACATAGATCGACAGGGGCTTGGCCACGCCGATGGCGTAGGACAGCTGGATCGTGGCCCGGCGGGCGAGGCCTGCGGCGACCACGTTCTTGGCGAGATAGCGCGCCGCGTAGGCCGCCGAACGGTCGACCTTGGTCGGATCCTTGCCCGAGAAGGCGCCGCCGCCATGGGGGGCCGCTCCGCCATAGGTGTCGACGATGATCTTGCGGCCGGTGAGGCCGGCATCGCCGTCTGGGCCGCCGATCACGAACTTGCCGGTCGGGTTGACGTGCCACACCGTCGACTCGGTGATCCAGTCCTGGGGCAGGGCCGCGCAGATATAGGGCTCGACGATGGCCCGCACGTCCGCGGAGTCGAGGGACTCGTCGAGGTGCTGGGTGGAGAGCACGATCTGCGTCGCCTCGACCGGCCGGCCGTTCGCGTAGCGCACCGTGACCTGGCTCTTGGCGTCGGGGCCGAGCTTGGCGGCCTCGCCCTGCTTGGCCTTGCGGGCGTCGGCAAGGTCCTTGAGGATCTTGTGGGCGTAGTAGATCGGGGCCGGCATCAGAGCCGGGGTCTCGTCCGACGCGTAGCCGAACATGATGCCCTGGTCGCCCGCGCCCTCGTCCTTGTTGCCCGAGGCGTCGACGCCCTGGGCGATGTCGGCGGACTGGGCATGCAGATGGATGGCGACGTCGGCGTGCTTCCAGTGGAAGCCGTTCTGCTCGTAGCCGATATCCCTGACCGCCTCGCGGGTCAGTTCTTCCAGGTCCTTGAAGGTCACGGAATCGGGACCGCGCACTTCGCCTGCGATCACGATGCGGTTCGTCGTCGTCAGCGTTTCGACGCCGAGACGCGCCTCGGGCATGACCCCGAGATAGGCGTCGACGACGGTGTCGGAGATCCGGTCGCTCACCTTGTCAGGGTGGCCTTCCGAGACGGACTCGCTCGTGAACAGGAAGTCTGAGCGCGGCATGCAGGGCACCCCGATCGCGGGCGCGCCCGACGTGATTGCGGCGCTTGACCCGATACGGCGGAGGGTTCTTGCACCCATAAAACGGTCGGTCAAGGCGAAACGGCGGAATCGTCCGTTATAACGAACACGATCCGCCGCCGACGGCTGCCTCAGATCGATACCGCTCTTGATTGCTGAACAATCAGCCGTTCAATTCACGATGGAGAGAATCGACGGCAGCCGCAAATTCACGCCGGCTCTGCTCGCTGAATGTCTGCGAGACGTGGCGGGCGACGACTCGGGCCAGACCGCTCCACGGATCGTCGGCGGCATAAATCTGCTGCCCCTGGTCCGAGAAGCCCGGCATGGACGGGTCCTGTGCGATGCCGTCCAGGAAATCGCTGACGGGCGTGTTGGTCAGCCGGCTGAGGATGGCGAGGTGGATCGCGCTGATCCGATTGACGCCCTTCTCGTACTTCTGAAGCTGGGCGGCCGACATGCCGAAACGGTCGGCGACCTCGCGTTGCGTCAGCTTCGACCGCTTGCGTCGCTCGGCCATACGCCGGCCGAGATGGACGTCTCGCTCATCGGTCTTTTGCCCTGCCATGTCTGCCCCGCCGCACCCCGCTGATCGGATCGATTCAACGAAACGCCAAGCGCTGCAAGCAAAAATGCGTTGAGGCACGCACAGTGTAAGGTGAAGAATGAAAAAATGGCGTCCCCGGCAGGGCTCGAACCTGCGACCCCAGGTTTCATACCACTTCGGCTTTCACCGCCGCTCGTTGCAGAGCGTTCGTGGCCTGGACTATCCCTTCACCATGGGCACGGAGCCTGCCGTACCGTTAGGTGCCGCCCGTCTAGTCTCTACACCTTCCTTCGCTCGACCCTGGCAGGGCTTGCGAAGGCTTGGCTCGGGATCGGCAGGGCGCACTGAGACGCCGTAAGCTTTCCCCGAATTTGAGCGGATCCGCCGCGCGGTTTCCCGTTCGCGGCGCCCAATTTTCTTTAGGAAACCTGTGCTCTGTCCAGCTGAGCTACGGAGACAACCGCGCCTGCCATAGCATCGGCAGGCCGCCGCGCCAACCACGCCGGCGACAGGTGATTTCCAGAGAACAGGGCGTTGCCGGCGGGCCGCAGGGCAGCACGGATCGCGCCTCCTGCCGAAGGCGATGCTTCCCTGCGATGCGCACCTGACTCATCCTGCGGCACGGCACGGATGCCGCCGACGGAGCACGGATCGATGTCTTCTGGCGTGCGTGCGCTCTTCGGCATCCTTCTCGCGACGTCTCCCGCCGCGCAGGCGGCCGAGTCCTGCCGGAGCGGCATCGCGCGGACGGAGCGCCTTCAGGGTCTCGGCCCACGGGGAGAACTCGTCCTCGCGGATGGCGGCCGGATCGTGCTCTCCGGAATCGGCTGGCCGGAGGACGAAGCGACCGCCGCGGAAGCGGGCGCCTGGCTCTCTGGCCATCGCGGCAGCCTGCTGCGGCTGACGCCCCGCGGTGAGGCCGATCGTTGGGGCCGCATCCCGGCGGACGCCGTGACCGAAGGCGAGGAGCCGGTCGATCTCGGTGCCGGCCTCGTCGCGTCCGGGCTGGCCTATGCCGATGCCGGCGAGGTCGACCGATTGTGCCGGCCGGCCCTGCTCGCCCTGGAGGAGGCCCCTCGCAAGGCGGGACTCGGCGTGTGGCGCGAAGGCGTCTTCGATGCCGCCAGGGCCGAAGAACTCGGGACGCGGGCCGGCCGCTTCGTGGTCGCGACCGGGCGCGTGCGCTCCGTCGGAGAGAGGCGTTCGCGCACCTATTTGAACTTCTCTGCACGCGGCGAGGCGGGGCTCAGCGTGACCGTGACGAAACGCACTTGGCGGAGTATGCGCGAGCGTGGTTTGTCTGCAGAGACGCTGAAGGGGCGCTTCGTGCGCGTTCGCGGCATGCTGGAGATCTGGCGCGGCCCGATCCTCGACATCGCCAGTGCGGACATGATCGAGGTGCTCGAGGGGGACAGGGCGCCACGGCGCTGAACGTCATGAACGGGGAATTGGGACAGGCCAACCGGCCCGGCGCAGGCTGCCGCCGCGCGCTCGCTCTTCTTTTGGCCCTGCAGGTCGCCGCCTGTGCCGGCGACCAGACCGGTGCGGTTCTGACGCCCGCTGCGATCAAGGTGCCCGCCGAGGCCCCGCGCACGACGGGGCGTGAGCGGCCGTCCGACGACGCGGATCACGCCAAGCTCGTCGCTTCCTTCGGGGGCGAGTATCGCTCACCCACGGTGCACCGGCTTCTCACGGACGTGACCAATCGGCTCGTGAAGGCGAGCGATCGGCCGGACGAGGCCTTCGCGGTCACGCTGCTCGATTCGCCCGTCGTCAACGCATTCGCCTTGCCGAGCGGGCGGCTCTACGTCACCCGCGGGCTTCTGGCGCTCGCCACCGATACCTCCGAGGTGGCGGCGGTGCTCGCACATGAGATCGCGCACGTGACGCTGCGCCACGCCAATGCGCGCAGCGAGATGGCCCTCCGGTCGCAGCTCGTCAGCCGCGTCGTCGCCGACGTGCTGAACGATCCCGTCACCGGGGCGCAGCTCGAGAGCCAGTCGAAGGTGACGCTCGCCCGCTTCTCCCGCGAGCAGGAGCTCGAGGCCGACACGATCGGCGTGCGCACCCTAGCGAAGGCCGGCTACGATCCCTTCGGCGCGAGTCGCTTCCTGACCAGCCTGAGCCGCACCATGGCTCTCGGCGCGGGGGCCGGGGCGCCGGGCGAACCGGACATGCTCGCGACCCATCCGGCCACCGCGGAGCGCGTCGTCCTCGTCACCCAGGCCGCCCGCCGCATCGGTGCCCCCGGCCTCGGCGCCGACGAGCGCGCCCGCTACATGGCGGCGATCGACGGGCTCAGCTACGGTGACAATCCCGGCGAGGGTGTCGTGCGCGGGAAGCGCTTCATCCACCAGAGCCTCGGCATCGCCTTCGAGGTGCCCGACGGCTTCGCCATCGAGAATACCCGCAACGCCGTGCTCGGCACCACCCGCGACGGCAGGAGCCGGCTCCTGTTCGATCAGGTCGAGAGCAACAGCGGCCGCAGCCTCGAGGACATGCTCAAGGCGACCTGGAACGATGCGATCGAGCCGGGCTCCATCCAGAACCGGATGATCGGCGGCCGGGCCGCCGTCACCGCGCTCTCCCGCGGCAAGGATTGGACCTTCCGCCTCGCCGCCATCCGCGAGGGCGACGCGACCTACCGCATGATCATGGCCGCCAAGGGCAGCACCGATCCCGAGCCGGCCTTCCGGCGCTGGATCGAGAGCCTGTCGAGCGTGCCGCCGGAAGAGGCCCGCTCCCTCAAGCCGCTGCATCTCGAAGTCGTCACCGCCGCCCAGGGCGACACCGTCGAGAGCTTCGCCCGCCGCATGGTGGTGACCGACCGGGCGAGCGAGCGCTTCCTCGTGCTCAATGGCATGGAGCGTGGCGCGAGCGTGCGGCCGGGGCAGAGCTACAAGCTGGTGGTCGAGTAGCGCCACGCCGTCGTCCCCTTCCGGCGCAACCGCTCTAGCTTGGTGGCTTGAAGCGGCGCCCAGCGCCGATCCCGTGACCTCTCGGCGGACAGCGACCTAAGCGTGGAAGACGCCCTCACCCGTTGGCTTCAGGAAACGGCCTCGATCCGTACGGATCTCCTGTTCCTGGCCGGTCTCGCCCTGTCCCTGCTGGTGTCCGTGCACGCGCTCCTGCGCAAGCGCGTGGTCGGGGCGGCGATCGGCTGGATCGGGCTCGCCTGGCTCTCGCCCTTCTTCGGCAGCCTTCTCTATCTCACCTTCGGCATCAACCGGGTCGAGCGGCGCGCACGCAAGCTCAAGCGGCGGCCCTCGCAGCAGACCGACGAGACGCCGCAGGCACCGGCTCCCGTGCCGGAGGCCTATCGCGCCCTCGACCGGGCGGTGCAGGCGATCACGCAGCTTCCCGTCGTCGCCGGCACCCGCATCGCGCTCCTGCGCAACGGGGACGAGGCCTATCCGGCGATGCTGGAGGCGATCGGGCAGGCGCGCACCAGCATCGCCCTGTCGAGCTACATCTTCCGCGACGACGAGATCGGTGGCGCCTTCTGCGAGGCGCTGATCGCAGCCAGGGCACGGGGCGTCGCCGTGCGAGTGATCGTCGACGGCATCGGCTCGGGCTACTTCTTCCCCGCCGTCTGGCGGCGGTTGCGGGGGGCCGGGGTGCCGGCGGGATTGTTCATGCACTCGGCTCTGCCCTGGCGCATGCCGTTCCTGAACTTACGCACCCACCGTAAGCTGCTCCTCCTCGACGGAGGCCTCGCCTTCACCGGAGGGGTGAACATCTCCGACGGCAACCGCGTCGCGAGAAACCCCGCCTTCCCGATCCGCGACACGCATTTCCGGATCGAGGGGCCGGTGGTGGAGCAGCTCGCCCAGGCGTTTGCCACGGACTGGGCCTTCGTGGCGGGCGAGGAGCTCGAGGGCGAGGCGTGGTTCCCGGACCTCGCCCCGGCCGGCGACGTGACCGCCCGCGTCGTCACCTCCGGGCCCGATGCCGATATCGAGAAGATCGCCAGCGTCATCCTGCAGGCCCTCGCCTGCGCCCGGCGCTCGATCCGGCTGACGACGCCCTATTTCCTGCCCAACGAGCTGATCCTCAACGCCCTCTGCCTCGCCGCAGGGCGCGGGATCGAGGTCGACGTCGTCATCCCCCATCGCAGCGACCATCGCTTCGTCGACTGGGCGACCCGGGCGCATATCGGCCCACTGCTGGAGGCCGGGGTGCGGATCTGGCTCGACGAGCCGCCCTTCGACCATTCCAAGGCGATGGCCGTCGACCGGGAATGGTCTTTCATCGGCAGCGCCAACTGGGACACGCGCTCGTTCCGACTCAATTTCGAGATGAATGTCGAGGTCTACGATCCCGCCCTGGCCGCCCGGCTCGACGATTTCATCCTGGCGAAGCGCGAGACCCGGCTGACGGCGGACGATCTGGCCGCCCGCGCGCTCCCGGTGCGCCTGCGCGACGCAGGCGTCCGACTGCTTCTGCCATACCTCTGAGCCGGGCGAAGCGGGCCTGCGCCTCCGTGCCCGGGGCGAGGCTGACCACGATCGGCCGATGGTCGGAGAGCCCGCGGGCGAGCACGGCCCGCTCGTGGCAGACGAGGCCGCGCACGAGGCAGCGGTCGAGCCGCAGAGGCACCATGTCGGCCATGGCGTGGGTGGGCCGGCGCGGCCCGACATCGCGGAAGCCCGGCAGCAGGGCCGGGCCGACGATGTTGTAGTCCCCAAGCACCGCCGCCCGCTCCGGTAGGTGCTGCTGGATCCGGCGGAGCTGGCGCCGGTTCAGCATCTGGCCGTGGGAGAGATGGACGTTGGCAACGCCGAACGCACCGAGATCAAGAACCTGGCAGACCCGGTCGATGAGGACGCCGGAGGGCAGCGCCACGATCTCGGGCGGGTGCAGCCAGGGCGTCGGGCTCCACATGGCCGGTCCGTGGATGCGGCCGGGCAGGGGAGCTCGGGCGAAGACGCCGCCGACCTTCTCGGGAAGCGCCGCGATCTCCTCCGTCGCCTCCTGCATCAGCACGAGGTCCGGCGTCTCCCGTTCGATCAGTTCCACCAGGCACTCCACCGCGGCGCCGGTGCGCCGCAGCAGGTTCCAGCTCACGATCTTGCGCTCGCCCGGTGCGCGGGCGGGGCTTCCCCAGCGGGTCGAATCGGCGAAGTCGAAGCGGCGGCGCTTGGGAGCGGATCTGGGCATGCGCGAAGCGGTCGAGGTCCGGAATGACGGAAATGAGGCGGCCCGGAGGGGCGCAGACGCAACGTCTCCGCCGCCCCAGGGTTCGCTCGCCCGGCATCCGCATCGATCACGGTTCGATCAGGCGAGGTCGAACCGCGCTGTCGCACCGCAGCACCGGCTGCTCCGATGTGGATGATTTGCAGCCTCACGATGCGGCGATGCCCCCCATACGCAAGGCGACTGGAGCCCCCGGGCTTCGCCATGCCATAGGAGGGCTCGTTCGCGCCTGCGAAGGCGTTTTCGACCGGAGTTTTGGCACCCGTGACGCATCCGAACCCGCGCCAGGCCGATCACGAGATCGATCCGCTGTTCCTGAACCGCCGCTCGCCGCGCGCCTATACGGGCGAGGCCGTGCCGGAAGCCGAGCTCAAGCGCATGTTCGAGGCGGCGCGCTGGGCGCCCTCCGCCTACAATTCGCAGCCCTGGCGTTTCGCCTACGCCCTGCGCGACACGCCGGAATGGGAGACGTTCCTCGGTCTGCTGGTGCCGGGCAACCAGAAATGGGCCAAGGATGCCGGCGCCCTGGTCATCCTGGCCTCGAACGGCATGATGAAGCTCGGCGACGAGCTGAAGCCCTCCTATAGCGCCTCGCTGGATGCCGGTGCGGCCTCCGCCCTGTTCGCGCTGCAAGCGGTGAGGCAGGGCTGGCTCGCCCACGGGATGACCGGCTTCGACATGGCGCGGGCCGCGATCGAGCTGAACCTGCCGGAGCATCACCGGATCGAGGCCGCCTACGCGGTCGGCCGCCCCATCGCCTACGAGGATCTGAGCGAGGAGCAGCGCGTCAAGGAAACGCCGAACGGCCGCCGGCCGATCAGCGACTTCGTCCAGGCCGGCGGCTTCCTGCCGCGCCAGGGCTGAGGCAGGCGCCATGCTGAAGCCGGCGGCCGATTATGCCGCGCTCGTCGCCGGCTTCCATTGGGAGATTTCTGACCGCTACAACATCGCCGCGGATGTCTGCGACCGCTGGGCGCTGGCCGAGCCGGAGCGCACGGCACTGCTCCAGGTGGCCCAGGACGGGAGCGTCACCCCGATCTCCTACGGCCACCTGCGGGACCGCTCGCTGCGTCTGGCCGGCGCCCTTGCGGCCCGCGGCATCGCCCCCGGCGACCGGATCGCAGTGTTGCTGCCGCAATCGGCGCATGTCGTCGTCACGCATCTGGCCGCCTATCGCCTCGGCGCCATCGCCCTGCCGCTGGCCGGCCTGTTCGGCGAGGAGGCCCTGCGCTACCGGCTCTCGGATTCCGGTGCTCGGGCGATCGTCACCGATGCCGCCGGCCTCGCCAAGCTCGCCCCGATCCGCGCGGCGCTGCCCGGACTGAGCGTGTTCCTGAGCGCCGACGGCGCGTCCGCGCAGGCGGAGGCGCTGGAGGAAGCCATCGCTGCGGCCTCGCCGGACTTCGCGACTCGGGAGACCGGCCCGGACGATCCGGCCCTGATGATCTACACCTCCGGCACGACCGGCCTCGCCAAGGGCGCCCTGCATGGCCACCGCGTGCTGCTCGGCCACATGCCGGGTTTCCTGATGATGCACGACTTCCTGCCCAAGGGCGCGGACCTGATGTGGACGCCCGCGGATTGGGCCTGGGCAGGGGGCCTTCTCAACGTGTTGATGCCGTCCCTCAAGCTCGGCGTCCCGGTCGTGGCCCGGCCCTCCGCCCGCTTCGAGCCGGAGGCGGCCTACGGCCTGATCGAGCGCCTGCGCATCACCAACGCCTTCCTGCCGCCGACCGCGTTGCGGATGCTGTGCGGCCTGGAGAATCCGCGGACGCGCTTCGATCTCTCCTCCCTGCGCAACATCGCCTCCGCCGGGGAATCCCTCGGGCCGGAGACCTTCGCCTGGGCGCAGGACGCCCTCGGCCTGACCATCGGCGAGGCCTATGGCCAGACCGAGTGCAACCTCGTGCTCGCCTCGTGCCGGGCGGCCGGCGTGGCGAGCCCCGGCTCCACCGGCAAACCGGTGCCCGGCCATTGCGTCGCGATCCTGCGCGAGGACGGATCCGAGGCGGCGGCGGGGGAGATCGGCGAGATCTGCGTGAAGGCCCCCGACCCGGTGATGTTCCTCGGCTACTGGAACCAGCCGGAAGCGACCGCGAAGAAATTCCGCGACGGCTGGTGGCTCACCGGCGACCGGGCGCAGCGGGACGCGGAGGGTTATGTGCGTTTCGTCGGCCGCGACGACGACCTCATCACCTCGGCGGCCTATCGGATCGGCCCGACCGAGATCGAGAACTGCCTGACGAGTCACCCGGCCGTGGCCCTGGCCGCGGCGGTGGGGATGCCCGATGCCTTGCGCACGGAAGTGGTCACCGCCTTCGTGGTGCTGCGCGAGGGCTTCCAGCCCACGCCGGCTCTCGCAGAGGAGATCCGGGATTTTGCGAAAAAGCGGCTCTCGGCTCACGAATATCCGCGCCAGATCATCTTCCGGGCATCCCTGCCTCTGACCACGTCCGGCAAGATCATCCGCCGCCAGTTGCGCGACGGGACGGCCTGAGGCCCCTCCGGCGCCTGCCAGAGGATCAGCAGCGCCTGTTCCGACCGTCGAGGGAGGGGCGGATCCGGCGTCCCGGGCCGAGCCTCGCAACTTCAAGCTGGATAAAGCGCTACGAAGAGTGGCCTCGGTTCGGCCAAGCGGGCCTTGCTCCGGCTGAGACCTATCTCTCCACCCGGCATGATGGCTGCCCGGCTCCCGGGACCGTGCCCGCATGCCCGAAACCAAGGAGGAACCCCGATGATGCGTACCCCCGTCCTCGCTCCCGTCCTGCTCGGCCTCAGCGTCGCCGGCGCGGCGGCGCAGCCGCCGATCCAGAGCCCGCAGGACGCGGCCTGTCGCTCCGAGGCCGAGGCGAAGGTGTTCAGCACCCCCGATCCGCAGGGCCTCGGCCCCTATGCGATCGGCAAGCGGATCTACACGGCCTGCATGCGCCGCACCTCGGCGCCCGCCGGCAGGGGCAAGGCCCGTCGCAACCGCGACATGTGAGCCTCGCCCCAGCGGCGACGCCTGTTTGGATCTATTCGCATAAAGACATCTTTATGTCTTGATTGCTCGCTAGGCCGGCCCCTGCTAAAGAGGCCGCGCCAACGGCAACGCGAGAGAGGACATCCCATGGCTGTCGCCCAGGATTACATCGTCAAGGACATCGGCCTGGCCGATTACGGCCGCAAGGAGATCTCGATCGCCGAGAGCGAGATGCCCGGCCTGATGGCCGTTCGCGAGGAGTACGGCGCGAGCCAGCCGCTCAAGGGCGCCAAGATCGCCGGCTCCCTGCACATGACCATCCAGACCGCGGTGCTGATCGAGACGCTCAAGGCTCTCGGCGCCGATATCCGCTGGGTGTCCTGCAACATCTACTCGACCCAGGACCACGCCGCCGCCGCCATCGCCGCCGCCGGCATCCCGGTCTTCGCCGTGAAGGGCGAGACCCTGAAGGATTACTGGGACTACACCGCCAAGCTGTTCGACTGGCATGACGGCTCCATGCCGAACATGATCCTCGACGATGGCGGCGACGCCACCATGTTCGTGCATCTCGGCCTGCGCGCCGAGCAGGGCGACACGGCCTTCCTCGACAAGCCGGGCTCCGAGGAGGAGGAGATCTTCTTCGCGCTCCTCAAGAAGAAGCTCGCCGAGAAGCCCAAGGGCTGGTTCGCCGGCCTCGCCGATTCCATCAAGGGCGTCTCCGAGGAGACGACCACGGGCGTGCACCGCCTCTACATCCTCGCCAAGGAGGGCAAGCTGCTCTTCCCGGCGATCAACGTGAACGACTCGGTCACCAAGTCGAAGTTCGACAACCTCTATGGCTGCAAGGAGTCGCTGGTCGACGGCATCCGTCGCGGCACCGACGTGATGATGGCCGGCAAGGTCGCCATGGTCGCGGGCTTCGGCGACGTAGGCAAGGGCTCGGCCGCCTCGCTCCGCAACGCCGGCTGCCGCGTCATGGTCTCCGAGATCGATCCGATCTGCGCCCTGCAGGCGGCGATGGAGGGCTACGAGGTCGTCACCATGGAAGAGGCGGCCCCCCGCGCCGACATCTTCGTGACCGCCACCGGCAACAAGGACATCATCACGATCGAGCACATGCGGGCGATGAAGGATCGCGCCATCGTGTGCAACATCGGCCATTTCGACAACGAGATTCAGGTCGCCGGCCTGAAGAACCTCAAGTGGACCAACATCAAGCCGCAGGTCGACGAGATCGAGTTCGCCGACGGCCACCGCATCATCCTCCTGTCGGAGGGCCGCCTGGTGAACCTCGGCAACGCGACCGGCCACCCGTCCTTCGTGATGTCGGCCTCCTTCACCAACCAGACGCTCGCCCAGATCGAGCTCTGGACCAACCCGGGCAAGTACGAGAAGCAGGTCTACACCCTGCCCAAGACCCTCGACGAGAAGGTCGCGGCCCTGCACCTCGAGAAGATCGGCGTGAAGCTCTCCAAGCTCCGCCCCGACCAGGCCGCCTATATCGGCGTGCCGGAGAGCGGCCCGTTCAAGCCCGAGCATTACCGCTACTGAGGAGGGCGGCGGCCCGCGCCCCGGGCCGCTTCCCTGCCGGACAACGAAACGGGCGGCCTTCGCGGGCCGCCCGTTTCGCGTTCGTGGCGATGCGCGTCCGCTTCAGAGGGCGCGGGCGGCGGTCAGCACCTCGTCGGCATGGCCCGGCACCTTCACCTTCGGCCAGATTCGCGCGATGCGGCCTTCGGGATCGATCAGCATCGTAGTGCGCTCGACGCCCATGTACTTGCGGCCATACATGCTCTTCTCGACCCATACGCCATAGGCTTCGAGCATCGACTTGGCCTCGTCGGAGGCGAGCGGGAAGGTCAGACCGTACTTGGCGCGGAACTTGTCGTGGCTCTTCACCGAATCGGGCGAGACGCCGATCACGACGGCACCTGCCGCTTCGAAGGCTTCTGTAAGCGCGTTGAAGCCCTGAGCTTCAAGTGTGCAACCGCTAGTGTCGTCTTTCGGATAGAAATACAACACAACTTTGCGACCCTTCAGGTTGGCGAGGGATATGGTCTCGCCTCCGGCACCGGGAAGTGTGAAATCCGGGGCCTGATCGCCGTCTTTCAGAGACATCGTGCCTTCCTTTCGGCCGATTGATGGTGTGCCTTGGTGATGCGCCGTCCGGTCCGATCATGCCATGCCGGAGGCCATGAAATCCGTGGAAAGTCGCCCGATCGCTCGGGCGGGCGATCCGATCCGACGGCGAAGGTTTGATGGACCAGGAAACGGCCAGGACCCTGCTGCGGGAAGCAGTCGCGGGTCCCTGCACGCCCACCGCTCCGGAGCCGTCGCGGCGTCGGCGGCGGCCTGTTCTGTGGTGCACGCTCGCCTTCACGCTCCTGCTCTGCCTGACCCTGCTCGGGACCGCCTGGGCGGTGCTCCGGCTGACCCAGGGCCCCCTGCGCATCGACGGGATGTCGGCGCAAGTGGCCTCCGCCATCGCCGGCAGCATTGGGCCCAACTGGAAGGTCGAGCTGCGCGACAGCGCCCTGGAGCTGGACGCGGAAGATTCCCTGGCCCTGCGGGTGGCCGGCCTCGACGTCTACAATCCGGAAGGCGCCCTGGTGGTGCGCGCGCCGCTGGCGGTGGTGAGCCTCGACACCTGGAGCCTGCTGCGCCTCTCGGTGCAGCCGCGCTCCATCGAGTTCCGCGACCTCCAGATGACGGCCCTCGTCCACAACGACGGCTCGATCGCCTTCGCCGCCTCCTCGCCCAGCCAGGAGGGCGCGGCCAAGCCCCACACCTTGCCGAGCGTGGACGCGGCCCGGGGCACCGTCTCGCCGATCTCGGCGGCCGCCGCCTCGATTTTCGGTGTGGTGCTCGATTCCGCCGGCGTGATCGGCGCCCTCGACCGGGCCCGCATCACCAACGGCCGCCTGACCCTGATCGACGACGACGCCCGGACGCGCGCCGTGTTCGAGCACGTCAACGGCCTGTTTCACCGCGACGCGGCACAGGACGCGCGCCTATTCGAGCTGCGCATCGACGGCCCGCATGGGGAATGGCGCTTCGGTGGCACCCTGCACGAGGGCAGCAACGGTCACCGTACCGGCACCATCACCCTCGACGACCTGCCGGTCATGGACATGCTGCTGCTGTCCGGCCAGTCGAAGCTGCCGATCGTCACGGACCTGAAGCTCTCGGCCGAGGCCGACGTGGCGCTCACCGCCGGCCGCATCGACACGATGACCGCCGATGTCCGCACCAGCGACGGCAACCTGCTGATCGAGGAGAAGGACTTCAACCCGGTCACGATCGAGAGCGTGACGGCGCGGATGAGCTGGGACGAGACCCATCGCGCGGTCCAGCTCGACGGGCTCGACTATCTCGGCGCCGGCAACCGTGCGCATCTCACCGGCAATTTCGCGATGAACCCGCCGGGCTCGCCCACGGCCTGGACCTTCACCTTTTCCGGACGCGATGCGATCCTGCGCGGCGCCGCCAAGCAGGACGCCCCGGTCAAGATCGCGGAGATCGACGGCCGCTTGGTCGGTTGGGCCGGCGGCGTCGGCATCGACGAGCTGAACCTGAAGGGCGACCTGTTCAGCGGCCGGCTCTCGGGCAGCGTGGGCGCGGCGCGGGACGATGGCGGCCTGACTCTTCATATTGAGGCGGGGGACACCGACACCCGCGCGGCCCTGCGCCTCTGGCCGGAGAACATCGCACCGCCGGTACGCAATTATCTGGTCGATTACCTGCGCGGCGGCCATGTCGAGGCGGCCGACATCGTCGTCGACATGAGCGGCGCCGAGCTGGCCGCGGCCACCCGCGGCGACCCGATGCCGGACAAAGCGATCCATATCGCCTTCACACTCTCGGATGCGGGACTTCTGATCTCCCCCGACGCCCCGCCCCTGTCGCGGGGCCAAGTCGCCGGGGTGATCACCGGGCGCGGCACGACGGTGGAGGGCGCCACCGCCGAGCTGCGGATGGCCGACAACCGCACGATGTTCCTGACGGAAGGCTCCTTCGTGATCCGGGATCCGAAGCCCGAGGACATCACCGCCCAGATCGGATTCCGGCTCACGGGCGGCGGCGATGCCCTTGCCGCGCTCCTCCAGACCAAGATGTTCCACGGGTTAACCGGCACGGACATCGATCCCGCCACGATCAAGGGCCGCGTCGACCTACGCATCGACTTCCCGCTCAACCTGAAGAATCCCGGGGACCTCGTCGACATCCCGATCGTGCTGACCGGCACGCTCTCGGATTTCGCCATGGACAGGATCGTCGGCAAGGACCGTTTCGAGAACGGCCGCTTCGCCCTGTCCTACGACCGCAGCGGGTTCAGCCTGAAGGGTGACGGGCGGATGCTCGGGGCACCGGTGACGGTCGACCTGAAGCAGGCCAAGCCCGGCGCGCCGGGCGAGGCGGTGGTCGGCGTGATCGTCGATGACGGTTTCCGCGCCAAGAAGGGGCTGCCCTCCGCGCCGCAGCTCGCCGGAACGATCCCGTTGCGCTTCGTCGTACCGATCGGGCGCGCCGGGTCGGGCAAGCCGCCGATCAAGGTCGAGGCCGATCTGATGAAGGCCTCGATCGACGGGCTTCTGCCCGGTTGGAGCAAGGCCGCCGGCAAGCCCGGCCGGCTCAGCCTCACCCTGCTCGATACCGGTTCGGCGATGGAGCTTCGCGACATCGTCCTCGAAGCCGCGCCCGCGCTCGCCCGCGGCAGCGCCACGGTGAGCACCGAGAACGGCTTCGAACGGGCCGACCTGACCGCGCTGAAACTCTCGCCGGGCGACGACATGAGGGCGAGCCTCGACCGCATTGCCGGTGGCTACAAGGTCGTGGTCAAGGGCGCGGTCGGCGATGCGCGGCCGTTTCTGCGGGCGCTGACCAGCACCGACGGCAAGGGGAGCAAGGATCCCGCGCCGAAGGACATCGAGGCCGAGGTCAGCTTGAACGTGCTGGCGGGCTTCAACAACGAGAATCTCACCAATGCCAGCCTGCAGCTGAAAACCCGGGGCAGCGACGTGCGCTCGGCCCAGTTCCGGGGCAAGTTCGGCGCGGCACCCGTCTCTGCCACCGTGGCCAAGGGCGCCGGCGGCGTGCCGATGCTCTCCCTCGACTCGTCGGATGCCGGTTCGACCCTGCGCTTCCTCGACATCTACAAGCGTATGTATGGCGGCCGGGTGCTGCTCAACATCGCCCTCGGCGACGGGCCGCAGCAGGGCGTCGTGCAGATCAAGGATTTCGCCCTGCGCAACGAGCCGGCCCTGTCCAGCATCATGGCGCAGGGACCCGAGACCAGCGAATATGTCGATGCGAAGGGCCGCCGGCATGTGGTGCAGGGGCAGGGCAGTGAGGTCGTGTTCGACCGCATGCGGGCGAACTTCACCCGCTCGGGATCGCGCATGACCTTCACCGATGCCGCCATCTCGAATGCGGCCATGGGCTTCACCCTGGGCGGATGGCTCGACACGGACAAGGGCCGCACCGAGATCAACGGCACCTTCGTGCCGCTCTACGGGCTCAACAACGTGGTGGCACAGGTGCCCCTGGTCGGCCCGCTCCTGGCGGGGGGGCACAACGAGGGCCTGTTCGCCATCAATTTCAACGTCTCGGGGCCGATCGCCAAGCCGAACGTGAACGTGAACCCCCTCTCGGCGGTGGCACCGGGCTTCCTGCGCAAGCTCTTCGGTGCGGGCGGCGGCGACGCCTACGCCAACGGGCTGCCGGAGCCGCCGCCTTCGGACCGATGAGAGGCGGGCGCTTCAGCCCGCCCGCAGCAGCACGTGCTTCTTGCGGCCGAAGGAGAGCTTGATCACGCCCTCGCTCGTGAGGTCGGAGGCACGCAGAACGGCCCGGTCGTCGCTCACCTGCACGTCATTGACCCGCAGGCCGCCGCTCTTGATCTGGCGGCGCGCCTCGCTCGTCGAGGGGACGAGCTTGGCGTATTCCGGCCCGAAGGCGGTCAGCACGCCGAGGCCCGCCTCCAGCAGGTCCGGCGAGATCGTGACGCTCGGCAGATCCTGGGCGACGCTGCCTTCCACGAAGGTCTTGCGGGCGGTCTCCGCGGCGGTCTCCGCCGCCTCGCGGCCATGCATCAGCGCGGTCGCCTCGGTCGCGAGCACCTTCTTGGCCTCGTTGATCTCGGCACCCGCCAGCGCGGAGAGCCGGGCGATCTCGTCCAGCGGGAGCAGGGTGAACAGCTTGAGGAAGCGGCCGACATCCGCGTCCTCGGTGTTGCGCCAGAACTGCCAGTAATCGTAGGGCGCGAGCATGTCCGGGTTCAGCCAGACGGCGCCGGCGGCGGTCTTGCCCATCTTGGCGCCGGAGGCGGTGGTGAGCAGCGGGCAAGTCAGGGCGTAGAGCTGCGGCGTGCCCATGCGGCGGCCGAGATCGATGCCGTTGACGATGTTGCCCCACTGATCCGAGCCGCCCATCTGCAGGATGCAGCCGTAGCGGCGGTTCAGCTCCACGAAGTCGTAGGACTGGAGGATCATGTAGTTGAACTCCAGGAACGACAGCTCCTGGTCGCGCTCCAGGCGCAGGCGCACGCTGTCCATCGACATCATGCGGTTGACCGAGAAGTGCCGGCCGATGTCGCGCAACATCTCGATGTAGTTGAGCTTGGTCAGCCACTCGGCATTGTCGACCATGCGCGCGCCGTTGCCGCCCTCGCCGAAATCGAGGAAGCGGGCGAAGGTCTTCTGGATGCCGGCCTTGTTCTCCTCGATCTGCTCGAGGGTCAGGATCTTGCGGGTCTCGTCGCGGCCCGAGGGGTCGCCGACGCGGGTGGTGCCGCCGCCCATCAGCGCGATCGGCTTGCCGCCAGTCTTCTGCAGCCAGTGCAGCATCATGATCGAGAGCAGGTGGCCGATATGCAGCGAGGCCGCCGTGCAATCGTAGCCGACATAGGCGGTCAGCCGGCCCTCGAGGGCCGCGGCGTCGATGCCGGCGAGATCCGAGCCCTGGTGAATGTAGCCGCGCTCGCTCAGGATCCGCAGGAAGTCGGATTTCGGGGCGAAGGGCTCGGGCGAAGAGGACATGACAGGTTTTCGTCTCGATCGGTTCGGCGGCCCCGGGGGAGGGGACAGTCCGAATCCCCCGTGCTAGCCACATCGTCGGAAATGACAGGCGCCGGCTCTTAGCAGCAGAGCCGGCGAAAGGCACGGGGCGCGCGCGGGCGTGGGCAGACGATGGCGATGATGCGGGCGATCGGCCTGATGAGCGGCACCTCCCTGGACGGGGTGGACGTGGCGCTGATCGAGACGGACGGCGAGCGCGTCCACGTGGTGAAGGGCCACAACAACTTCCTCGAACCCCTCGGGCCGACCGGCTATCGCGGCTATGCCGACGAGGAGAAGGCGCTGCTGCGCGCGGCCACCAAGGACGCGGAGAGCGTCGTCCATCCCGGCGACCGGCCGGGCCGCCTGCCGGAAGCGGAGGCCTTCGTGACCCAGGCCCATGCGGAGGCCGTGGAGCGCTTCCTGGAAGAGAACGGGCTGAAGACCGCCGAGATCGACGTGATCGGCTTCCACGGCCAGACCGTGATCCACCGCCCCGACCACCGCCTCTCGATCCAGATCGGCGACGGCGCCGCGCTCGCTGCGCGCCTCGGCATCCCCGTCGTCTCCGACCTGCGCCGGGCCGATATCGAGGCGGGCGGCCAGGGCGCCCCCCTGGTGCCGATCTTTCACAAGGCTCTGGCCGAGGCCTCCGGCTTCGAGGGCCCCTTCGGCATCCTCAATATCGGCGGCGTCGCCAACGCCACGCTCATCGATTCGAAGGGCGGCGTGATCGCCTTCGATACCGGGCCGGGCAATTCGCTGATCGACGAGTGGATGCAGGAGCGCGAGAACAAGAATCTCGACGATGGCGGCCGCACCGCCGCCCGGGGCCGGCCGGACGAGCAATTGCTGGCTTGGCTCCTCACCCACCCCTTCTTCTTCCGCAAGCCGCCGAAATCGCTCGACCGGAACTGGTTCTCGCACAAGCTCGCGGGCCAGCTTTCGACGGAGGACGGGGCGGCCACGCTCACCGCCTTCACCGCTCGGGCGGTGGCCCGCGCCCTCGACCACGCCCCCGAGATCCCGACCCGCTGGATCGTGGCCGGCGGCGGGGCGCGTAACGGCGAGTTGGTGCGCCTCCTGAACTACCATCTGCGCGCGGAAATCACGACCGCCGACGCCATCGGCTGGTCCTCGGCCTATCTCGAGGCCCAGGCCTTCGCCTTCCTGGCGGTGCGATCGCTGAAGGGCCTGCCGATCACCTTCCCGAGCACGACGGGCGTGCGCGCGCCGATCTCCGGGGGCGTGCTGGCGCGGCCGTAAGGAGAGGACAACGGGAGATCCCATCTCGCCTCCCGCCGCGCCGACGGCTAAGCACGGCTTCCCAGAGAGCGGAGACACGGGCGATGCGTTGGTACGGTCGAGGCATGGAGGTGGCGGTGCTGCTCCTCTTCGGCGGCCTGGTGGCGACGCCCGCCGTGGCCTTCGATTGCGCCCAGGCCAAGCAGCCGATCGAGAAGATGATCTGCGCGGACCCGGCCGCGAAGGCCTCCGACGATGCCATGGACGCGGCCTTTGCCGGCATCCGCGCGGCGCTTCCCGAGGACCAGAAGAAGCCGGCCCTCGACGACCAGCGGCGCTGGCTGAAGGAGCGCAACCGCAACTGCCTGAACGAGAAGGCGCCGGCCGCCTGCATCGCGAGCGCCAACAATGCCCGGGTCGGCGTGCTGACGGCGCGGCCGGAATCGGGCCCCGGCCTGTCCCGGCGCCCGCTCCCCTATTTCGTGAACCAGGCCGGCAGCCGCGACAAGGTCGAGGTCTCGGTGCAGCTCTACAGCTTCCCCGACCCCGCGACTCCCGGCGAACGCCTTCTCGACGCCGAGGCCAAGAAGACGGCCGAGAGCATCGCCTTCAAAAAAGACGAGCCGGACGAGCGCGATTGGAGCCACGAAGAGAGCTGGGCGATCGCCTATGCCTCGCCGACCTTCCTCTCGATCTGGTCCACGGGCTACGATTTCAGCGGCGGCGCCCATGGCTCGGCCAGCGGGCGGGGCATCCATATCGACCTGCGCAAGGGCAAGCTGCTCGGCTTCGCCGACCTGTTCGATGCCAAGGCCCAGGCTGCGATCGACAAGATCTGCCTCGCCAAGGTCAAGGCCGAGAAAGTCGAACGCGGGGCGGGCGAGGACATCCAGCCCGATCTGCCCAAACAGGTCGCCGATGTGGTCAAGGATCTCGCCAACTGGTCCTTCAAGGAGAAGACAGCCCGAATCGAGTTCGGGCAATACGCGGTCGGCGCCTATGCCGAGGGCGTCTACGAGTGCGAGATCCCGATCGATCAGGTGAATACGCTCGCCAAGGAACCGCTCCCGCTGCGCTGAGGCGGGGCGGGCGCGCGGCTCCCATTCACGGAGCCGGCTTCCCACGAGGCGGCGAGCGCTCTAGAGCACGCCCACCATGTCGCACAACACGTTCGGCCATCTCTTCCGCGTCACGACCTTCGGCGAGAGCCACGGGGTCGCGCTCGGCTGCGTGGTCGATGGCTGCCCTCCCGGCCTGGCGCTGGAAGCGGCCGAGATCCAGGCGGAGCTCGACCGCAGGAAGCCGGGGCAGTCCCGCTTCACCACGCAGCGCCGCGAGCCGGACGAAGTGAAGATCCTGTCGGGGGTCTTCTCCGACGACCGCACCGGGGGCCAGGTCACCACGGGCACGCCCATCGCCCTGGTGATCGAGAACACCGACCAGCGCTCCAAGGACTATTCCGAGATCCGAGACAGCTACCGGCCGGGCCATGCCGACTACGCCTACGACGCCAAATACGGCATCCGGGACTATCGCGGCGGCGGCCGCTCCTCGGCCCGCGAGACCGCCGCGCGCGTCGCCGCCGGGGCGATCGCCCGCAAGGTGATCCCCGGCATCACCATCCGCGCCGCCCTGGTGCAAATGGGGCCGCACACCATCGACCGCGCCCGCTGGGACTGGGAGGAGGTGGCCCGCAACCCCTTCTTCTGCCCGGACCCGCAGGCGGCCGCGCTCTACGAGACCTATCTCGACGGCATCCGCAAGGACGGCTCCTCGATCGGCGCCGTGATCGAGGTGGTGGCCGAGGGCGTGCCGCCGGGCCTCGGCGCCCCACTCTACGGCAAGCTCGACGCCGACCTCGCCGCGGCGATGATGTCGATCAACGCGGTCAAGGGCGTCGAGATCGGGGACGGCTTCGCCGCCGCCGCGCTGCGCGGCGAGGACAATGCCGACGAGATGCGCGCGGACCATGACGGGCGCCCGCGCTTCCTCGCCAATCATGCCGGCGGCATCCTCGGCGGCATCTCGTCCGGCGAGCCGGTGGTGGTGCGCTTCGCCGTGAAGCCCACCTCCTCGATCCTCACGCCCCGGCGCACGATCACCGCCGACGGGCGCGAGGTCGACATCGTCACCAAGGGCCGCCACGACCCCTGCGTCGGCATCCGTGCCGTGCCGGTGGCCGAGGCCATGATGGCCTGCGTCCTTGCCGATCATTATCTGCGCCATCGGGGGCAGGTCGGCCCCGCCGCCTGACCGTCGCCGCTGCCGCCCAACCCGAGACCTGCCTTGTCCCACGCCAACGTCCTTGAAGCCATCGCTGCCTTCGCCCGGGGCGAGATCGTCGTGGTCACCGACGACGACGACCGCGAGAACGAGGGCGACCTCGTCGTCGCCGCCTCGCTCTGCACGCCGGAGAAGATGGCCTTCATCATCCGCAACACCTGCGGCATCGTCTGTGCGCCGATCACCCTCGCCGAGGCGCGCCGACTCCATCTCGACCCGATGGTCGCCTCGAACGACGCCCCCCTGGGCACCGCCTTCACCGTGACGGTGGACGTGAAGCACGGGCTGACCACCGGCATCTCCGCCGAGCAGCGCTGCAACACCGTGCGGGCGCTGGCCAACGGCAACATGGGCGCGGGCGATTTCGTGCGGCCCGGCCACGTCTTCCCGCTGATCGCCAAGGATGGCGGCGTGCTGATCCGCTCCGGCCATACCGAGGCCGCGGTCGATCTCTGCCGTCTGGCCGAGCTGCCGCCCGTCGGGGTGATCTGCGAGCTCGCCAACGACGACGGCACGGTGATGAAGGGCGAGCAGATCTCGGACTTCGCCGGCAAGCACAACCTGAAGCGCGTCTCGGTGGCCGATCTCATCGCCTATCGCCAGGCCCGCGACCGGCTGGTCGAGCGGGTCGGCAGCTTCCCGGTGAAGACCGAGTTCGGCGCGATGACGGGCTACGCCTATGTCACGCCCTTCGAGACGATCCAGCAATTCGCCTTCGTGCATGGGCAGATCGGCGACGGCCGCAACGTGCTGGTGCGCCTGCACCGCTCCAACGTCGTCGCCGACGTGATCGAGGGCGGGCAGCAGATCGAGTGCGTGATGCGCCGCTTCGCCAAGGAGGGCCGCGGCGTGCTGGTCTATCTGCGCGACGGCACCGCCGGCGTGCCGCTGTCCCGCTATGCGGAGGAGGGCGCCGAGGCGCAGCGCGTGCGCCAGTGGCGTGAGGTGGGCCTGGGGGCGCAGATCCTGCGCGACCTCGGCGTCAGCTCGATCCGGAACCTGGCGACCTCCTCCCGCTCCTATGTCGGCCTCTCCGGCTTCGGCATCGAGCTCGTCGGGGACGAGCCGCTGGAGGGCTGAAGGGGCCTCGCACGGCTTCGGAGCGATCGGGGCACGGCTCCGAAGCGAGGAAGCCGGGGCTCCGAGGCGCCCGACCGTCACCGGCCGGGCGGACCTTGCCTCACGCGGCCCGGACGGTAGCCAGGAAGCGCTTGACCTCGTGGTCGAGCTGGTTCGAGTGCCGCGACAGCTCGGAGGCGGAGGCGAGGAGCTGGTTGGCCGCCGCGCCGGTCTCGTCGGCAGCCTGCGCCACCCCGGCGATGTTCGCGGTCACCTCTCCGGTGCCGGTCGCCGCCTGGGAGACGTTGCGCACGATCTCCTGCGTCGCGGCGCCCTGCTCCTCCACCGCCGCGGAGATGTTCGTGGCGACGCCGCTGATCTCGCGGATCCGCGCGGCGATGGCGCCGATGGCGGTGACGGCATGCCCCGTCGAGCCCTGGATGCGCGCGATCTGGCCGGAGATCTCCTCGGTCGCCCGGGCGGTCTGGCTCGCGAGTTCCTTGACCTCGGCGGCCACCACCGCGAAGCCGCGGCCGGCCTCCCCGGCCCGGGCCGCCTCGATGGTGGCGTTCAGGGCGAGGAGATTGGTCTGACCGGCGATGGTCGAGATCAGGCTGACCACGTCGCCGATGCGGGCGGCGGCCTGGCTCAGCTCCTGGACGAGATGGGCGGTCTGGTCGGCTTCCGACACGGCGGCCTGCGCGAGATTGCTCGAGCCCTCGACCTGGCGTCCGATCTCCTGGACCGACGAGCCGAGCTGTTCCGCCGCGGCGGCGACGGTGCCGACATTGGAGGCGGCCTCCTCCGCCGCCGCGGCGACGGTGTTGGACTGGCTGGCCGTCTGGGTGGCGGTCGCGGTCATGGTCTGAGCGGTGGCGTGGAGCTGGGCCGCCGCGCTCGTCACCGAGTGGATGATGCCGCCGACCGCCGTCTCGAAGCCGTCGGCCATCTCGGCCATCGCCGCCTTGCGCTGCGCCTCCGCGCCGGCCCGCGCCAGGGCGGCCTCCTTCTCCAGGGCGTCGGTACGGATCATGTTCTCCTTGAACACCTGCACCGCGTCGGCCATGGCGCCGATCTCGTCGTGCCGGCCGATGGCGGGGACGACAGTTCCGGTGTCGCCGGAGGCGAGCCGATGCATCGCCCCCGTCATCGTCCCGAGGGGGCGGCTGACCTCCAGGATGAGGAGCAGCGCGGCGCCCACGGAGAGAAGCATCGCGAGGCCGAGGAAGGCGAGGAGCTGGATCTGGGCCTGCGCATTGGCCACGCGGGCCTGATCGCGGCTCGCGTCGGCCGCCGCGTCGTTCAGAGCGGTGATCTTGCCGAGGGTGGCGATGATCTTGCGGATGCCGTCGGACATCTCCGTGTCGTAGCTGGCGCTCGCCGCCGCGAGGTCGCCCGCCTCGGCCCGCGCGAGCGCGTTCCTGTGGAGCGTCAGATAGGCCTCCCATTCCTGCTCGAAGGTCGCGAACAGGCTGCGCGCCTCAGGCGTGGACGGCAGCGCGAGATAGGCGGCCTTCTGGGTCTTGAGCTCCGCGAAACGCTGATCGAGCGACGTGAGGGCATCCGCCCGCTGTTCCGGCGTCTTCGACGACAGCAGCCTTCCGCCATTGATGCGGATGCGCAGGGCCGCGGTCTGGATCCGGCTCAGCATCTGGATGGCCGGGAGCCGGTTGGCGCCGAGATCCTCGCTCGCCCCGTGCATGACGTGGATCTGATAGAAGGACAGGCCGGTCAGCGCCGCCACGAGGGCAAACATCAGGCCGAAGCACGCGATCAACTTGCCTTTGATGGAGATCGACCGAAGCATCATCGTACACCGTGGAAACATATTGCAGATTTCTCTGCCCAAGATGCACGTGTAGGGGACGTGAGTTAACAATCTTTAGAAGTGTCCATTGAATAATTTTACCAATTTCAGCGGGGTCTTCGTTCGAATTTGAGTGCGATGTTTCCCTATGATCCGGGATAAATACGAAATCCCGTATTCGAAAGTGCCCGTCGAGGCTGTTCTTGTTCGAAGGCGCAACCCATTGAGGATTGCGAGCCGGCAATCCGATACAAGCAAGGCGGGATAAGGCGCTGGGCCTGTCTCAAAAGGCTTCCGCCGCCCCGGCACGGCGGACGGTTCGGCGCGCGTCGGTGGGCTCTTCCTGCGCCGCGGGACGCGGCCCGGTCACCGCCCCATCAGAGCATCCACATGGGCCGCCACCGAGCGGCTCAGGCCTTCGAGGTCGTAGCCGCCCTCCAGCACGGAGACGATGCGGCCGCCGGCATGGCGGTCGGCGAGCTCCATCAGCTTCCGGGTCGCCCAGCCGAAATCGGATTCGTCGAGCTGGAGATTGGCCAGCGGATCCCGGTGATGGGCGTCGAACCCCGCCGAGATCACGATCAGGTCGGGGGCAAAGGCCTCAAGGCGCGACACGATCCCCGCCTCGAAGGCCTCGCGGAACACCGCGCCGTCGTCGAAGGCCTTGAGGGGCACGTTGACGATGGTGTCGTGGTTGCCCCGCTCGCTGCGGGATCCGGTGCCGGGATAGAGCGGCATCTGATGGGTCGAGGCGTAGAGGACGTTCGCATCGTCCCAGAAGATGTCCTGCGAGCCGTTGCCGTGATGCACGTCCCAATCGACCAGGGCGACGCGGGTGGCGCCGTGGGCCTTGCGGGCGTGGCGCACCGCCACCGCCGCGTGGTTGAACAGGCAGAAGCCCATCGCCCGGTCCTTCTCGGCATGGTGGCCCGGCGGCCGCATGGCGACGAAGGCGTTCGGGTTCTCGCCCCTCATCACGGCGTCGACCGCGTAGGTCGCGCCGCCCAGCGCCCGCAGCGTCGCCTCCAGCGACCCGGGCGACATCAGCGTGTCGGAATCGATCTGGACCAGCCCCTCCTGCGGGACGGCGGCGGCGATGGCCTCGACATAGGAGGCCGGATGGGCGAGCTCCGCCACGCTCAGCTCGGCCCTCGGGGCGAGATGGCGCAGCAGCGTCGAGAAGCGTTCCGCCTCCAGGGCCTGCTCGACCGCCTTGATCCGGGCCGGCCGCTCCGGATGGCCGACGGGCACGGCATGGTCCAGGGCCGCGGGGTGGCTCACGTACAAAGTCGTCACCGATCGTCCCTCCCGGCACGGCCCGGTTCACCCGGGCTCAACTCCGTGTCGCAACTCTCTGTATCCTCACGGCAACAAGGGCGGCAATTGCGCGACGGTTCCGGTCCACGGCCTACGTCCTGAAACGCACAAGGGTTAAGCTCGGCAATAATCCGTTCATCACGCTCGAAATGTGCTGGACGGGTCTCGAAATCGGACTGCCCCGCACCTTTCCGCCATGCGCCACATCCTTTCCCTGGTCGTTCTCGCGGCCGCCCTGCCGCTCGCAGGCTGCAACACCCAGACCGCCCAAGGCACGCCCCCCGTGAAGGTGGCCGCGGTGGAGCCGCAGAAGCTCGAAGGCGCGACCCGCGACAAGGAATGGATGAAGCTCGCCCCGAGCGCCGTCGTCGACCCCAAGATCGCCCGCACGACCATCGACTACGCCACCCCGGAGGCGCCCGGCACCGTGATCGTCGCCACCAAGGAGCGGCGGCTCTACTACGTGCTGCCCGGCGGCAAGGCCGTGCGCTATCCGGTGGCGGTCGGCAAGGCGGGCATGTCCTGGTCGGGCACGGCGGAGGTCGACCGCAAGCTCGAATGGCCAGACTGGAACCCGCCCGCCGAGATGCTCGCCCGCCGGCCGGACCTGCCCTCCCGCACCCAGGGCGGCCCCTACAACCCCATCGGCGCCCGGGCCCTCTATCTCGCCCAGAACCGCAAGGACACGCTGTTCCGCATCCACGGCACCAACGAGCCGGAGAAGATCGGGCAGGCCGTGTCCTCCGGCTGCATCCGCATGCTCAACGAGGACGTGATGGACCTCTACGACCGCGTGCCGATCGGCTCCAAGGTCATCGTCCGCTGAGGGCGTTCCATCGCGGCGTGCCCGGTGCATCCGTACGATGCCGTCGACTATCGAAAGATTCCCGAAAGGCCAATTCGTGAGCAGGCTTTAACCTGAACGCGGGTTCAGATTTGGCCGTTAACTTCTGAAGATGATGCCGTCCCGCATAGTGGAGACACACAGGGACAAAGACCGGCACAAACAAACGCCGGGGAGGCATCAGCAAATGTTCAACGCTTCTCTGCAACTTTTCTGTAACCGTATCGTCGAGGCCGGCCGCCTCACCGAGGAGGACCTCGCGCTGCTGCGCCGGGACGTGATGCCCTACGGCCTCGCCTCCCGCGACGAAGCCGACCTGCTGATCGCCCTCGACCGCGCCGTCTCCGAGACGGCGCCCGCCTTCGCCGACTTCCTGGTGGCCGAGATGATCGATTTCGCCGTGTGGGGCGAGCGCCCGACCGGCTACATCGACGAGGGCACCGCCGCCTGGCTCGCCGGCTCGATCGGCGGCGGCTCCGGCCCGACCCGCACCGGCGCCCGAATCGCCATGGAGGTGGTGCGCGAGGCGCAGGCCAGCGACGAGACGCTGATCGCCTTCGCCCTCGAGGCCAATCGCTGGACCCGCGACCCCAAACGGGCGGAGCGTCCGCGCCTTCTGCTGGCGGCCTGACCAGCGAGGATTGTATTCATTTTCCGGAAGCAAGCGGCGCAGCTTCCGTCCGCGTTGCAAGTGCTTTATCGGGAACCGGTCCGGCGCCCTGGGGAGGGGCGCTATCCAAGACCGTTTCCTCACGAGTGCGGCGCGCGATGTTCGAAAAGATCCTGATTGCCAACCGGGGCGAGATCGCCTGCCGCATCATCAAGACGGCGCGGAAGATGGGCATCAAGACGGTGGCGGTCTATTCCGATGCCGATCGCGATGCCGTCCACGTCGCCATGGCCGACGAGGCCGTGCATATCGGCCCGGCCGCCGCGGCGCAGTCCTATCTGGTGATCGACAAGATCATCGAGGCCTGCAAGCAGACCGGCGCCCAGGCCGTGCATCCGGGCTACGGCTTCCTCTCCGAGCGCGAGGCCTTCCCGAAGGCGCTGGCCGAGCACGGCATCGTCTTCATCGGCCCGAACCCGGGCGCCATCGCCGCGATGGGCGACAAGATCGAGTCGAAGAAGGCGGCGGCCGCGGCCAAGGTCTCGACGGTGCCGGGCTTCCTCGGCGTGATCGAGGATGCCGACCACGCCGTGCGCATCGCCGACGAGATCGGCTACCCGGTGATGATCAAGGCCTCCGCCGGCGGCGGCGGCAAGGGCATGCGCATCGCCGAATCGGCCGGCGAGGTGAAGGAAGGCTTCGAGCGCGCCAAGTCCGAGGCCTCGTCCTCCTTCGGCGACGACCGTGTCTTCATCGAGAAGTTCATCACCGATCCGCGCCACATCGAGATCCAGGTGATCGGCGACAAGCACGGCAACGTGATCTATCTCGGCGAGCGCGAGTGCTCGATCCAACGCCGGAACCAGAAGGTGATCGAGGAGGCCCCGTCGCCGCTCCTCGACGCGGAGACCCGCCGCAAGATGGGCGAGCAGGCGGTCGCCCTGGCCAAGGCCGTGAACTACGATTCCGCCGGCACGGTCGAGTTCGTCGCCGGCCAGGACAAGTCCTTCTACTTCCTGGAGATGAACACCCGCCTCCAGGTCGAGCATCCCGTCACCGAGATGATCACCGGCCTCGATCTCGTCGAGCTGATGATCCGCGTCGCCGCCGGCGAGGCGCTGCCGCTGGCGCAGGCGGACGTGACGCTCAACGGCTGGGCGGTGGAGAGCCGCGTCTATGCCGAGGACCCGACCCGCAACTTCCTGCCCTCCATCGGCCGGCTGACCACCTACCAGCCCCCGGCCGAGGGCCCCTCCGGCGACGCGATCGTGCGCAACGACACGGGCGTGGAGGAGGGCGGCGAGATCGCGATCCACTACGATCCGATGATCGCCAAGCTCGTCACCTGGGCGCCGACGCGCCTCGCGGCGATCGAGGCCCAGGCCGAGGCCCTCGACGCCTTCGCCATCGACGGCATCCGCCACAACATCCCCTTCCTGGCCACCCTGATGTCCCACGAGCGCTGGCGCGAGGGCCGGCTCTCCACGGGCTTCATCAAGGAGGAGTTCCCGGAGGGCTTCGTGCCGCCGGAGCCCGCGGGCGAGGTCGCCCGGCGGCTCGCCGCGGTCGCGGCGGCGATCGACCACAAGCTCAACATCCGCAAGCGCGGCATCTCGGGCCAGATGCGCGATCCCGGCCTGCTCCGCTTCGAGCGCGAGCGGGTGGTGGTGCTGGCCGGCCAGTCGAGCGACGTGACCGTCGACACGATCGGCACCGACCTCGTCGTCACCGCCGAGGACGGCACCGTGACCACCGTGCGCAGCGACTGGCGCCCGGGCGAGCCGGTCTGGTCCGGCCATGTCGGCGACAAGCATGTCGCGATCCAGGTGCGCCCGCTCCTCAACGGCGTCTTCCTGCAGCATGCGGGCGCCGCCGCCGAGGCCCGGGTCTTCACCCGGCGCGAGGCCCAGCTCGCCGCCCTCATGCCGGTCAAGGAGAATGCCGGCTCCGGCAAGCAGCTCCTCTGCCCGATGCCCGGCCTCGTGAAGCAGATCATGGTCAGCGAGGGCCAGGAGGTGAAGAACGGCGAGCCCCTGGCCATCGTCGAGGCGATGAAGATGGAGAACGTGCTGCGCGCCGAGCGCGACGGCACGGTCGCCAAGATCGCCGCGAAGGAGGGCGACAGCCTCGCCGTGGACGAGGTGATCCTCGAATTCGCCTGATCGGACGGCCCGCGGCTTTCGGCGCGCGACGGGGATGAACGCCATCGCCGTCGCGCCCATCGTGATCCCGGCCGTGCGCCCTCCCATCCGGATGCCCGGAGAACAGGCGACAGACCGCCCTCCATGCCCCTCTACTTCGCCTACGGCGCCAACATGGATGCCGCCGCGATGGCCCTGCGCTGCCCGGCCTCGCGGCTGATCGGGCGCGGCCGCCTCAACCGCCATCGCTTCATCGTGATGAAGGAGGGCTACGCCTCGGTGGTGCGGGCGCCGGCCTCCACCGTCTGGGGCGTGCTGTGGGACCTGGCGCTCGCCGACGTGCCGGCGCTCGACCGTTACGAGGGCGTGGCGAGCGGGCTCTACCTCAAGGCTTCGCAGCCCGTCGTCACCGAGACGGGCATCAAGCGCGCGCTGATCTATCTCGGCCGCAGCACCGCCGCCGGCATTCCGCGGCCCGGCTATCTCGACGCGGTGCTCGCCGCGGCCCGGGCGGCGCAGCTCCCCGGGCCCTACATTCAGGAATTGCAGAGCTGGATGCGGCGCGCGCAAGGATAAGATTCGCTCGCGCACAATCCATGGCACCGATCGTGCCTCTCCTCCGGTCACGAACCAACCGGAAGGACGCCTCCATGGATTTCGTCAAACCCGCCGAGATGGCCAAGGCCATGAGCGATTCGGGCGTCGTGCGCGCCGATCTCCCCATCCGCGACATGCTGGTGCGCGGCATGATGGCCGGGGCCCTACTCGGCATCGCCACCAGCCTCGCCGTCACCGGCGCCGTGCAGACCGGCGTGCCCTTCGCCGGGGCCATCATCTTCCCCGTCGGCTTCGTGATGATCGTCTGCCTCGGGCTCGAGCTCTGCACCGGCAATTTCGGCATCCTGATGCTCTCCTACATGGAGGGCCGGATCGCCGTCGCGCCGATGATGCGCAACTTCGCCTGGGGCTTCCTCGGCAACCTGATCGGCAGCCTGCTCTATGCCCTGCTGCTCGTGATCGCGCTGACGAATTTCTGGCACACCGGCATCGACGCGAACCCGGTCGCCAAGAAGATCGTCGAGATCAGCCAGGCCAAGACGCTCGTCTACCAGAACCTCGGCACGGCCGGGATGATCACCTGCTTCGTCAAGGCGATGCTGTGCAACTGGATGGTCTGCCTCGGCGTGACCATGTCGATGATGTCGACCTCGACCTTCGGCAAGATCTTCGGCGCCTGGCTGCCGATCTTCCTGTTCTTCGCCCAGGGCTTCGAGCACGCCGTGGTCAACATGTTCATGATCCCGGCCGGGATGATGCTCGGCGCGCCGATCTCCTTCGAGCAATGGTGGGTCTGGAACCAGATCCCGGTCACGCTGGGCAACTTCGCCGGCGGCGTGCTGTTCATCTCGCTGGCCTGGTACCTGACCTACCGCCCGAAGGCCGCCGCCCCCAGCCGCGGCGAGGCGAGCCCCGCCTCCGCGGCGATGGCGGTGCATTGACGAACCCCACGCTCCGCATCGACCATGCGCCCGGACCGATCCCCGGTCCGGGAGCATGGCCGCTTGAGCAAGACAGCCGTCCACGTCGTCGTCAGCGGGAAGGTCCAGGGGGTGTTCTACCGGGCCTGGACCCGGGAACGGGCGCTCGCCCACGGCCTCGACGGCTGGGTGCGCAACCAGGCGGACGGGACGGTGGAGGCCGTGTTCTCCGGCCCCGAGGAGGCCGTGCAGGCGATGCTGGCCGAATGCCGGGAGGGCCCGCCCGCCGCGCGCGTCGCCGACGTGGCGACGAAGCCGGCCGAGCCCGTCCTCACCCAGGGCTTCGCGGTGACGGATTAGCGTGACACGGGGTGCGCGGCCTGTGCTAGGCGCTGGCCCATCGTTTCTCGTCGCCATCGGCCATGTGGGATCTGCACGCCTTCTCGCTTCTCGACCTCGCGGGGCTCCTGTTCTTCATCGCGTCGTGGTTCGGCTACGCCGTCGCCGTGCAGCGGCGCAGGGGCGGGCGCCTGAGCCTGACGCAGCTCATGAACCGGCAGCGGCGCCTCTGGGCCGAGCAGATCGTCAGCCGCGACAACCGGGTGGTCGACACCACCATCAACGCCTCGCTACAGAACGGCACCGCCTTCTTCGCCTCGACCTCGCTGATCGCACTGGGCTCGGTGCTCACCCTGTCGCGCTCGGGCGACGACGTGCTGACCCTGTTCGGGGCGCTGCCCTTCGGCACCGTCGCCTCGCGGGCGACCTGGGAGATCAAGGTCGCCGGCCTCGCGGTGGTGTTCGTCTACGCCTTCTTCAAATTCGCCTGGGCCTATCGCCTGTTCAATTACGGCGCGATCCTGATCGGCACGATCCCGCCCAAGGGCTCGGGCGCCTCGCTGGACGCGATGCACCGGGCCGCGCGGCGGGCGGCGGCGATGAACGTCGCCGCCGGCAGCCATTTCGCCAAGGGACAGCGTGCGTTCTTCTTCGCGCTCGCCTATCTCGGCTGGTTCGTGAGCGCGCCCGTGCTGATGGTCGCCACCGCCTGCGTGGTGCTGGTGATGTGGCGCCGCCAGTTCGCCTCGCGCATCCGGCGGGAACTGCTCGCCGAGGAGGAGCCCCATGAAGCCCGCTGACAGCGCGATCGAGGAGACGCTGCTCCACCTCGTCACCGAACGGGGGGCCGACAAGACGGTCTGTCCCTCCGAGGTCGCCCGCGCCCTCGGCGGTCCGCATCCGGACGGCTGGGGACCGCTGATGCAGCCGGTGCGCCGGGTCGCCGTGCGGCTGACCAAGGAGGGCCGCATCGCGATCCTGCGCAAGGGCAAGCCGGTGCCGGACCCCGACGACTTCCGGGGGATCTATCGGCTCGGCCTGCCGCGGGACGCGTGATCAGGGCTTCGGCATCCAGTCGTCGATATAGCCGGCGAGCTTGTAGGCGATCAGGCCGACCCATTCCTTCACGCTGATGTCGAACTGGTAGAGCCCGTCCGAGGCGAAGGTCTGGAAGCGGAAGGCCGCCTGCGGGCCGCCGGTGCGGTAATCGACGGGATAGGCGGTCACGTCGAAGCCGGCCTTGCGGAAGCAGCCCACCGCCCGCGGCATGTGCCAAGCGGAGGTGACGAGCAGCCAGCGCTCCCCCGGCTTCGGCTGGAGGATCTGGGCCGAGTAGATCGCGTTCTCGCGGGTGTTGCGGGAGCGCTGCTCCAGGATCAGGCGGTCGCGGGGCAGGCCCAGCGTATCGGCGTGACGGCTCACCGTCTCGGCCTCGGTGACCGTGCCCGGATGCAGGCTGCCGCTGCCGCCGGAAAAGAGCAGCCGTGCCTTGGGATAGCGCCGGGCGAGGTCGGCGAAGGCGATCTCCCGCTCGCCCGCATCGTTCTGGCTGAGCTGGCCGCGCTCGGCCGAGGTGGTGGTCTCGATGCTCCCGCCGAGGGCGATGATGCCGGTCACCGGCCTCCCGTCATCCGTGAAGGCCGGGAAGCGCTGTTCCAGAAGCAGCATCGACCAGTTGGGGAGGGGCGCCAGCCCCGCGAAGAGCAGGGCGAGGGGGCTCGCCAGGCAGAGCACGCGGCCGAGCCCGCGCCCGATCTCGGTGAAGAGCAGCAGCGCCCCGACGAGCCCGAGGAGAATCAGGAAGTTCGACGGGGTGAAGGCGAAGAAGGCGAGCTTCGAGAGAGGGAAGAACATCGGTTTTCCGGATCGCGGGGAGCGCCCGTGCGACGGGCCTGTCTCATCAGCCATGGAAAGCCTCGCGGCGCATCCATCTCGGGGCACGGATCCGGGATGCGCCGTCAGAACGGCCGAGGTGGACCGATTGTTGCGCCTACCCGGTCTCGGCGACCGGCGGCGGATACGGATGCTCCCGGCCGGACGGGTCGGTGACGTGGAGGGCGCCCCCCTCGCGGCGCAGGTAATCCGGGCCGACCGGCACCTTGCCGTGGCCGCCGGGGATGTCGAGCACGTAGGTCGGCTGGGCGAGGCCGGAGAGCCGGCCGCGCAGGGCCCGCATCAGCGCCTGCCCCTCGGCGATCTCGGTGCGCAGATGCCCGGTGCCGGGGGCGAGGTCGCCGTGATGCAGGTAATAGGGCTTGATCCGGTTCTCGACGAAGGCGCGCATCAGCGCCTCCAGCGTCGCCGGGTCGTCGTTGACGCCGCGCAGCAGCACGCTCTGGCTCACCATCGGCACGCCGGCATCGACGAGCCGGGCGCAGGCGGCCCGGGCGTCCTCCGTGAATTCCCGCGGATGGTTGGCGTGCAGGGCCACGAAGACGGCGCCCCGGAAGCGCCGGAGCGCGGCCACCAGCGCCGCCGTGACCAGGGCCGGATCGACCACCGGCACCCGGGTGTGGAAGCGCAGCACCTTCACATGCGGGATCGCGTCGAGGGCCTCCGCGATCTGGCCGAGGCGGCGCGGCGACAGGGCGAAGGGATCGCCCCCCGTCACCACCACCTCCCAGATCTCCGGATGGTCCGCGACGTAGCGGAAGCAGGCGGCGAGCTCCGCCTCGCTCAGGGTGCCGAGCCCGGCGGGGCCGACGCGCTCCCGGCGGAAGCAGAACCGGCAATAGACCGGGCAGACATGCAGCGGCTTCAGGAGCACGCGGTCGGGATAGCGGTGCACGATGCCGGGCAGCGGCGCATGCGCGTCGTCGCCGATCGGGTCGGCGCGTTCCTGCGCCAGCGTCTCCATCTCCTCCGCCCGCGGGAGGAACTGGCGGGCGATCGGATCGGCGGGGTCGTCCCGCTCGATCAGCGCGGCCATGTCGGCGGTGACCGAGACGGCGTAGCGGGCGGCGACCGCCTCGAGGCCGGGCAGGTCCTCCGCCCGCACGAGGCCGGCCCGGGCGAGATCGGCCGGGCTGCGCAGGGGCTTGGTCATGCCGGCACGCCCCGGGCGACGGGGGTCCAGATCACGTCGTCGATGCGCGGGGCGCCGGTGGCGAGCATGACGAGCCGGTCGAAGCCGAGCGCGATGCCGGAGGCCTCGGGCATCGCGGCGAGCGCAGTCAGGAAATCCTCGTCGATCGGGTAGCGCTCGCCGTAGACCCGCGCCTTCTCCACCATCTCCGCCTCGAAGCGGCGGCGCTGCTCGGCCGCGTCGGTCAACTCGCCGAAGGCGTTGGCGAGCTCGACGCCGCAGGCATAGAGCTCGAAGCGCTCGGCCACCCGCGGATCGGCCGGGCTCGGCCGGGCCAGCGCCGCCTCGCTCACCGGATACTCGCACAGGATGGTCGGGCGCCCGAGGCCGAGATGCGGCTCGACCAGCCCGACGAGGACGCGGGAGAACAGGTCGGCCCAGGTGTCGTCCTGCGCCACCCGCAGGCCGCTCGCCGCGACCGCCGCGGCGAGGGCGTCCCGATCGGTCGCCCCGCTCGCATCGATCGTCGCCAGGAGGTCGATGCCGGCATGGCGCGCGAAGGCCTCCGCCAGGGTCAGGCGCTCGAAGGGCGCGAAGGGATCCGCCTCGCGCCCGCGCCAGCTCAGCTTGCCGGCATGGGCGGCCTCCGCGGCGAGGGCGAGGAGGCCGGCGCAATCCGCCATCAGCGCGTCGTAGCTCTCCCCCGCCCGGTACCATTCGAGCATCGTGAATTCGGGATGGTGCAGGGCGCCACGCTCGCGGTTGCGGAAGACGTGGGACAGGTTGAACAGGCGCGGCTCGCCGGCCGCGAGCAGCTTCTTGCAGGCGAATTCCGGCGAGGTGTGCAGGTAGAGCGCGTCGCTGCTGCCGTCCGGCAGGAGCGCCTGCGTGGCGAAGGCCGAGAGATGCGCCTCGTTGCCCGGCGAGACCTGCAGGGCCGCGGCCTCGACCTCGACGAAATCGCGCGCGGCGAACCAGGCGCGGATCTGCGCCGCGATGCGGCTGCGCGCCATCAGGAGCGGGCGGCGGTCGGCATGCACGGCCGGCGACCACCAGGGGGAGGGGGCGCTGCTCAAGAGCGGACGGTCTCCGTCTGGCCTCGAGGCCACGGATAGGTTAGGGGCTGCGCAGGAATTTCGCTTCCGCGGTTCTCAGAACCCTCGGGAGCCGTCGTCGTTTTCGTCAAAGCAAGGTCCAAACCCGTGAAGGTGATCGCCTCAACGCTCCGCAAGGGGAACGTCGTCGAGAAGGACGGCAAGCTCTACGTCATCCTGACCGCCGAGAACATCCACCCCGGCAAGGGCACGCCCGTCACCCAGCTCGACATGCGCCGCATCACCGACGGCGTGAAGGTCTCCGAGCGTTACCGCACCACCGAGCAGGTCGAGCGCGCCTTCGTCGAGGACCGGGAGCACACCTTCCTCTACCAAGACGCCGAGGGGTATCACTTCATGAACCCCGAGAACTACGAGCAGATCGCGGTGCCCGAGGACGTGATCGGCGATTCCGCCCCCTACCTGCAGGAGGGCATGGCGGTGATGCTCTCGATCCACAACGCCACCCCCCTCGCCATCGAGCTGCCCCAGCGCGTCACCCTCGAGATCGTCGAGACCGAGCCGGTGACCAAGGGCCAGACCGCCTCCTCCTCCTACAAGCCGGCGATCCTCTCGAACGGCGTGAAGACGAGCGTCCCGCCCCACATCACCACCGGCACCCGCGTCGTCATCATGACGGCCGACGGCTCCTACGTGGAGCGCGCCAAGGACTGAGGTCCGGGGCCTCGCCGGCAGGCCCGCCCGTCGCGATCCGAAGCGGCGCCCGATCCCAGCGCGATCGGGCGCCGTTTTCGTTTCCGCCGCCTCAGGGCGCCATCCCGTTCCCGGTGGCGGCCTCGTAGCAGTCCTGCGACAGGGCCTGCGCCCTCTGGCGTTCGAGGGGCGTGAAGCCGCCGAGGCCCCACAGGCCCTCCCGGCGCAGGGCCGCGCCGGTGCAGCGGGCGGCGATCCGGCAGCCGTCCGGGCGGCCGCCGGTGCGCTCGCATTGGGCGGCGTAGTCCCGCTGGAACTGGGGCAGCCCCGCCCGCGGATGCGGCCCGGTCAGGAAGGCGATGCCGGACAGGATCGCCAGCAGCAGCGGCTGGTGGACGAGATAGATCGCGAGGCTGTGGCGCCCGGCGAAGGATGCCGCGCGCGCAAGTCCGCTCCGGGCCTGCCAGCGCCCGAGCGGCCCGCGCAGCAGGCGCGGCGCCCCGGCCTTCGCCGCCGCGAGGCCGAGGAGGACGAGGCCGAACCAGGGGAAGAGCGGCACGTAGTCGTTGGTGCGCGGCGGGATCGTCCGCAGCCCCAGGAAGGACAGGACCGGCTCCTCCAGCAGCGCGTGCCGGACCCAGAACGGCGCCGCGACGACGGCCGCGGCCACGAGCGCCGTGACCAGGGGCGGCAGGCGCAGGAAGGGCAGCGCCAGCAGGCTGGCCACGGCGATGCAGTGCAGGACGCCGAAGAAGATGTAGGCGTCGGGAAACCACCACCAGGTCGCCGCCGTGATCGCCAGGGCCGCCCCGCCGATGCGCGCGAGCCGGGCAAGGAAGGGGTGCCAGCGCAGGCCGCGCCCGTTGGCGAGCCAGAGCCCGATTCCGACGATGCTCAGGAAGCTGCCGGCGATCAGATGCGCCGCGACGTGGCCCGGGCCGGTCAGCGCGTAATTCTCGGGCGTCAGCTGCAGGAAGCCGAGATCCCAGGTGGCGTGGTAGAGCGCCATGGCGGCGAGCGCCGCGCCGCGGGCGGCGTCGAGGGCGTCGATGCGGGTGCGGGGAGGGGAGGCGAGGGCCGGCTCGGTCATCGCCCGGGCAGTAGCATCTCGCCCGCGCGGTTGCGACGGACCCGCGGGGCGACCTCCGATCTCTCGCGAACGTGTGTCGTGGAGAGCCGGCAACTCGGGAAAAGCAACATCGGCAGGCAAGGCTGCCGGCCAAACGGGCTTCCGCAGAGTCTGGACTTTGTTAATCTGTCTTCCGAAGTGCGTGTAGCGATTCGATACGGGTAGAGTCGATGTCGAACGATCCAGGTTCCGAGCCGGCCGGCTCCCGCTCGTCCGCGGACCTGGACGCGCGCCGCGCCGAGACGGAGGGCGAGGCCGAGCGTCCCCTCGACCTCATCGAGGTAGCCGGGCGCATCAAGTGGTTCGACGTCTCGAAGGGCTTCGGCTTCATCGTGCCGGATGACGGCTCGCCGGACGTGCTGCTCCACGTCACCTGCCTGCGGCGGGACGGGCATCAGGGCGTGAGCGAGGGCGCGCGCATCGTGGTGGAGGCGGCGCGGCGCGCGCGCGGCTGGCAGGCCTTCCGGGTCCTCTCCCTCGACCAGTCGACGGCGATCCACCCCTCCGAGCTGCCGATGGCGCGCACCCATGTGAGCGTCACGCCGACGAGCGGCCTGGAGACGGCGGTGGTGAAGTGGTTCAACCGCCTGCGCGGCTTCGGCTTCCTCAGTCGCGGCGAGGGCACGCCGGACATCTTCGTGCATATGGAGACCCTGCGCCGCTTCGGCATCGCCGAGCTGAAGCCCGGCGAGCAGGTGCTCGTGCGCTACGGCGATGGCTCGAAGGGTGCTATGGCGGCGGAAGTCCGCCTCGTCGAAGGGGCGCTTCCGGCTTCCCACTGACGCTTCAAGGCACCCATGAGACGCTTCGCCCGGACGATCTGCCTCGCCCTTCTCGCCGGACTCGCGGCCGCGCCCCTGCTGCACGGGCCCGCTGCCGTGGCCCAGGAGGCCGGGCAGGCCGCGACGGAGCCGCTCACCATCGTCTCGAAGAACGGCCCGCACCGTTTCGCCGTCGAGGTGATGCGCAACGATGCCGACCGCTCCCGCGGCCTGATGTTCCGCCGTTCGATGGCGGCCGATCACGGCATGCTGTTCGACTTCGAGCAGCCGCAGCCCGTGACCATGTGGATGAAGAACACCTATCTGCCCCTCGACATGGTGTTCATCCGCGCGGATGGGACGGTGGCGCGGGTCGCCGCGGACACCGAGCCGCTGTCGACCAAGATCATTCCCTCGGGCGAGCCGGTGCTCGGCGTGCTGGAGCTGAATGCCGGTGTCGCCGCCAAGCTCGGGATCCGCGCGGGCGACCGGGTGCAGCACGGGATGTTCGGCGCCCGATAGGCGCCAACCCGCGACATTATCGAACGCATCGTGAACAAACGCTTGACCCCGCAAGCGATGCGTTCCTATGTTCCATGAATGTTCCCATCTGCTTCGGTCGAGGCTGCGGCAATCACGGAGGGGCGCTCATGGACGAGACGGAGCTTCTGGACGACGTCGCCGGCGAAGCCGTGCTGTTCGAGAACGCGGAATGGCGCGTGACCGAGGACGGGATGGAGCATCGCCGCACGCTCTACTTCATCGCCCGTGACGTTCTGGGCGCCCGGCGGGAGAACGGCCTCTGGAACTGGCCGCTTCATCTCGCCGAGAAGGGCTGGTGCACGCCGCGCTTCTTCCGCGAGGCCTTCGTGCAGGCGCTTCAGCATTTCGGCATCGCCCGCGACGCGCATCTCGCCCCCTCCTTCGCCATCGGCTTCGGCCTGAGGCCGAACCTGCGCGGCGGTGTGCCGGAAGGCTTCGTCGCCCTCGGCGACGTGCTCGTGCAGGATTCCGAAGAGACGAAGCGCCTCGCCGTCGCCGCCTGACGGGCTCGCGCTACATCCCCCGCAACGGGAGGTGTAGCGATGCAGCAGGACAGCGTGCGGCGCGAGGACGAGGCGCCGAACCTCGGCGGATTGGACGGCCTGGTGCCGCAACCCTTCTCCCGGCGAGGCTTCGTGATGACGAGCCTGATCACCGGCCTGACGCTGGCCACGCCCCGCGTCGAGGCGCAGGTGATCCGGACCGATGCCGAGGGGATCGAGGCCGGCGAGGTGAAAATCCCGGCCGCCGACGGCCCGATGCCGGGTTACTACGCCGTGCCGAAGGGGGAGGGGCCCTTCCCGGTGATCCTGGTGATCGAGGAGATCTTCGGCGTCCACGACTACATCAAGGACATCTGCCGGCGCCTCGCCAAGGCCGGCTACTGCGCCGTCGCGCCGGAACTCTATGCCCGCCAGGGCGACCTCTCGACCATGACCGACGTGAAGCAGATCGTGGCCGAGGTGATCGCGAAGACGCCGGACGCCCAGTGGATCGGCGATCTCGACGCGGCCGCGGCCTGGGCCGCCTCGGCCTCCCGTGGCGACCTGTCGCGGCTCGGGGCGATGGGCTGGTGCCGGGGCGGGCGCGGCGCCTGGCTCTATGCCGCGCACCGGGCCGACCTGAAGGCGGCGGTGGCCTGGTACGGCCCCCTCGGCGGAGAGCGCACGCCGATCCAGCCCCGCACGGCGGGGGACGTCGCCCCCGAGATCCAGGCCCCGCTGCTCGCCCTCTATGGCGGGGCCGATAGCGGCATTCCCGTGGCCTCCGTCGAGGAGGCCCGCGACAAGGCCAGGGCGGCGAGCCGGAGCGTGGAGCTCGTGGTCTATCCCGAGGCGCCGCACGGCTTCCACGCCGATTACCGCCCGAGCTACCGCAAGGCCGCGGCCGAGGATGGCTGGGCGAAGGCGCTCGCTTTCCTGAAGGCCCACGGCGTCGCCTGAACGGCGGCTGAAATGCCCGGCGCCATAGCGCTTGCCGCGCGTAGGCTCCGCGATAATTCCACGCGTAGTTGCCCCTTCAACACAGACGCGGCGGCGCAAGAGCCTATCGTTGCACTGCGTCGGAGAGCGGCTTCGGCGAGCGGCGCGATTCCGCCGGACGTCGGAGAGTGAAGCAGGGCCATGGGTGACGGGCGCCATGACTGACCTTCCGCACGCGGAAAGGAAGCCGGTGATCCTCGTCGTCGAGGATCAGCCCGACGAACGATTCCTCGCGGCCGAGATGCTGGAGGAGACGGGCTTCGCCGTGATCGAGGCCGAGACCGCCGAGCGGGCGCTCGCCATCCTCAACGACCGCGGCGAGGAGGTCGACGTGGTCTTCTCGGACGTGCGCACCCCGGGCTCGATCGGCGGCTTCGAGCTCGCCCGCATCATCGGCGTCACCTGGCCGAGGGTCCGCGTGCTGCTGACCTCCGGCGAGGCCGGCGACCAGCCGAGCGACCTGCGCGTCTCGGCGACCTTCATCCCGAAACCCTGGCGCGCGCCCGAGATCCTGGCCTGGCTCGAGGAGGCGGCGCGCCATCAGCGCCCCCTGGACGACGAGGGGTGAGCGGGGACAACGGTGACAGCGGTCGGGGCGCCGTCGTCAGCGGGGTTGAATCTGTTATGAAGGCCCCCTTCCGTGAGTGCCCGCCCCAGATCGAGCCGAGGATGCGCCTGACCACTCCTTTCATCCGTGCGGCCAGCCTGCTGGTCGCGGCGCTCCTGCTCACCGGAACGGCCGAGGCGGCGACCCCGCCCGGCCAGCCGGCCGAAGGCCCGGGCGGAATCGGCGACAAGGCGGCGAGCATCGTCAAGCGCGGAGTGGGGATCGGGCGTGCCGGGGCGGGGAGCTTCGTCTTCTACAAGGCGGGCGCGGCGCCGGAGGGCGGCCGCCCCGTCGCGGTGTTCCTGCATGCCTGGGGCGCGCCGAATCCGCAGGCCTACGGCGCCTGGATCGACCACCTCGCCCGCAACGGCTGGCTCGTGGTGTTTCCCCGCTTCCAGGAGGTCAACCGCACCCGGCCGGCCGACGCCACCGCCAACGCGCTGCGGGCGCTGAAATCGGCCTTCGACGATCTCGCGGCCGACGCGGAGGCCAAGCCCGATCCGAAGCGCCTCGCCGTGATCGGCCATCTCGCCGGGGTGCCGCTCGCCGCCAACATCGCCGCCGAGGCCGCCGCGACGGGGCTGCCGGCGCCGGCCCTCGTCTACGGCACGATGCCCGGCGGCATCGCCAGCAACCCGAAATCCCGGGGCATCCCGCTCTCGGAGCTCGCCCATATCCCGGCGGGCACGCTCCTCGTCACGGTGATCGGCGACAAGGACGCCCGCGCCGCCGACGCCGCCGGCCGCCGCATTCTGCGCGGCGCGACCACGGTGCCGCCTGACCGCAAGCTGTTCGTGCGCGCGCTCTCCGACGATCACGGCTTCCCGGCGCTCACCGCCACCCTGGCCGCGCCGGCGGGCGTCGATGCCGCCTATGACGGCGGCGCGATCAAGATGCCGCCGGAGCCGAAGGACGCCAAGGCGCCGCCCTTCAAGTGGTCGCCGGACATGGCCTTGACCGGCGAGCAGACCACCCTCGTCGCGCAGATCAACAATGCCCGGGTCGACACGCTCGACTATCTCGCCTTCTGGCGGACCTTCGACATGGCCGCCGCGGCGGCCTTCGCCGGCAAGGACGCCACGAGCCTGAAGGCGGATCCCGCCTTCGGCGACATGCAGCGCTGGAGCGACGGCTGGCCGGTCAAGCGGCTCGCCGTCGAGGTGCCCCGCGCCGCCCCTGCGACCCAAGCCGGCCCGCGCTGAGCCCGCGCCCGGCCCCATCTTCCCGTCCCAAGGCCCCTCTCGATGAAGCTGTTCCACTCCCACAGTTCGCCCTTCGTGCGGAAGGTCATGGTCTGCGCGCACGAGCTCGGGCTCGCCGACCGCCTCGACCTGCTGTCCGCCGCCGTGCATCCGCTCAACCGCGACCGCAACGTCCTGGCGGCGCATCCCCTGGCGCAGGCGCCGACCCTGATCGACGAATCCGGCGAGGGCATCGCCGACAGCCGGGTCATCTGCGAGATGCTCGACGCGCAAGCGGGACATCGCCTGTTCCCGATGGAGGGGCCGGCCCGCTGGCGCGCCCTCAACGAGCAATCCGCCGCCGACGGCGTGCTCGATGCGGCGCTGCTCATCCGCTACGAGCTGACCGCCCGCCCCGAGAACGAACGCTCGCAGGCCTGGATCGACGGGCAGCAGGCCAAGATCACGAGCACCCTCGACTGGTTCGAGCCGCGCGTCCCGCTGCTCGCCGACCGGCTCGACATCGGCACGATCGCGCTCGCCTGCGCCCTCGGCTATCTCGACCTGCGATTCCCCGATCTCGGCTGGCGCGCGGGGCGGCCGCAGCTCGCCGCCTGGTACGACGCCTTCGCGCAGCGTCCCTCGATGCAGGCGACGCGCCCGCCGGCAGCCTGAAGGCGGAGATTCGGTGTCGCGGGCGCAACAGGCCGCCCGCGATCACGCGTCGTCCCAGGGAAAGAGGCGCGGGCGGCCCGCGGGGATGGCTCGGCGATTGCTAAGCTTTAGCCGGCTCCACGGGAATGCACGCCCATGCCGGATTTCGTCGCCAGCCTCGCCGCCGCCGCGGTCTTCTGCCTCGCCCTGATCGCCCTCGACGCGCTGACCCGCTTCGCCCTGCAGTGGCACATCGCCCCCGAGGGTCTCGGGGAGCGCGGCTTCCTGCAAATCGGCGGCGCCTTGGCCCTGGCCCACGTCACCTATCGGCGCGCGGTTCAGAACCAGGCGGGCGTCGCGAAGGAATAGTCGACCTTCAGGCCGAGACTGAACTGGTTCGGGTTGCCGAAGGGGCGGCGCACCAGCGGGCTGTCGGCCGCGTCGCCGAGGATGCGGCTGTAGCCGCCATAGACCGTGTAGGCCCAGGTCTCGTTCGGCGTGTAGGTCAGCGCGGCCAGGCCGCCTGCCGCGTAGAAGCTGTTCGGGCGATAGGGCGTCACGCGGCCGTTGATGGCGGCCTCGAACGGCTCGACCCCGAAATACTTCCGGGCATAGGTCGCGTCGCCGAAGTTGAAGCGCGGGCCGATCGAGAACTGGAAGCGGTCGAACGGCAGGATGTAATCCGCGCCGAGCGAGCCGACGAAGCCGTGATGGCCGTAGACGCCGTGGCGCAGTTCCAGCCGCGCGCGGATGTTCGACACGGGATAGACCTCGGCGAACACGCCGGGCTCGATCGCGAAGCGCGCGTCGCGGAAGCCGAGCAGATGGCGCTGGTCGTCGCCGAAATAGCGCCCCGGCACGTAGCGGGCGGTCGGGCCGAGCCGCAGCAGGTCGGTGTCGTAGAGCGCGAAGCTGAAGCCGTCGTCGGGCGACGAGAAGCGGCGCGGCTCGCCCGCATGGCGGATGTCGAGGGACGGATATCCGATGGCGGTGTAGCGCGAGGCGCCGGGATAGCGCGGGCTCGCGGCCACGTTGCCCGTCACGGTGACGATCCAGGTGTTGGGATCGACCTGGGTGAAGACCGGCTGCGTCGGGGCGATGCGGTCGGAGAGGTCGGCGGCGGCGGCGCTGCCGCCCGCAAGCAGGACGGCGCAGAGGGCAGCGCAGGGAAGGGCGAGGGGACGCTTTGTTTCCATGCCCCCGGTTATGGACATATTGGGCCGCCGCCGCACGGGGAGCTTGGCCGTTTAATCCCGATTGAGTCGCGCTGTGTCAGGGGCGCAACGAACCGGACATGTGAAGAACGGCCGCCCCGGCGGTGGCAGCCGTCCTTGGCGATGGCGTGTCGAACCTCTCAGAAGTAGGACTTCAAGGTTCCGCGACGGCGCACGTCGAGGGTGGCGCAGTGGAACGAACCGCCGAACGGGCCGTAGGACAGGAACGGCGCCGGGATCGGATCGAAGCCCCAGTCCTTGAGCGCCTTGATCAGCGTCGGCTGGCTCTGGTCGACGACGATCTTCTTCTCGTCGATGGCGAGCACGTTGATCGAGGTCCAGGGCGAGCACATCGAGATCTTGCTCATGAAGCCCGAGACCGGGTCAGGGCGCGGGGCGATCAGCACGTCCCACTTCTTGAGCACGGCCGGCAGCTTCTCGACGTCGATGTAGTCGGGATTGACCAGGACCTTGCCCGGCGCGAGCGGCATGAAGGACGAGTCGATGTGCATCGGCTGCGGGCAGCGGCTCTCGATCTCGTGGATGCGGAAGCCCGGCCCGAGGTGGCGGCGCAGCCACTCGATGCCCATCAGGTTGGTCACGTTGGAGCGGGTCACGAACAGGTCGCGGCCGCAGCGCACGAAGTCGGCCGCGTCGAAGACCGGCTCGAACTCGTTGACCGTGAACTGCATGGGCTCGCCGGCCTTCAGGTTCGGCACCCGGTAGTCGTAGTTGTACAGATCGTCGGTCAACTGAGGACGCGGCGCCGAGGTCCAGCGGGCGCCGGCCCGGAAATACTCCTTGAAGAGCGAGCGGTAGGCATCGCCCTCGAAGTAGCGCGAGCGCCAGCACATCGGGCTCTCGATGATCTCGTCGCCGATCACGAGATAGGGATCGCGCGGGCAGGCGACGCAGAAGCCGCGGGAGGTCCAGCGGGGCGCCTTGAACTTCTTCGAGAAGTCGACCGAATCGGGACGGCGCACCTTCACGCCTTCGCCGGCCAGGATCGAGATGAAGTTGTCGAGCTCGGCCTGAGCGAGCTTCTTCATGAACTTCGGATATTTCCAGCCGGAGGCGAAGCGGTAGAACGGCTGGGCCGCCCGCGGCAGGTTGAAGATCACCGTGAGGTGGTGGGTCGGGATGGTCGCTCCGTCGAGGGAGCCGACGATCACTTCCTCCAGCGGGTCCCACTCGTTCCAGGCCATCACCGGGCTGCGGGGAGCGGGATCGCGCCGAGCGTCGGTGAAGGCTCCGGACGAGTCCGTCGTGCCGGCATCGAGCAGGGCGCTCTCCGCAGGGAAAGGCATCTCGCGGTCCATGATTCCCTCTGAGATTGTTCCTTGAAGGCGCTGCGCAATGATGCAGGAAAGCCGGCCGAAGCGCCTGTTTGCCTAACGGTGTGTCTATCGGGTGATAGACACCACCTTTCAAAGCTGCAACTTCGGAAGACGCTCCGCGCCTTGTCCGAGAGTGAACGCTCGAAGCTGCGGCGCAAATCCAACACCCCGAACGCCTCGTGCGATGAAAGAGGGTTATGAAGCGCCTCACCACACTGGCCCTGATCGCGGGACTGTGCACGGCGGTCGGGCTGTTCCTCTCCTCAGGGCTGCAGGACGTGTCGGCTGCGGTCGTCAGCGCCGGCTGGGGCGCGCTCGCCGTCGTCGCCATTCGCGGCCTCGCCGTGGCCTGGGCGGGCCTCGGCTGGTTCGTCGTGTTCCCGTCCCGTGAACGGCCGGCCCTGAAGGATTGCGTGTCGCTGCGCTTCGTGCGCGAGGGCATCAACACCCTGCTGCCCGTCGCCCAGGTCGGCGGCGACCTGATCGGGGCGCGCCTCCTGACCAAGCGCGGCACGCCCGGCGGCATGGCCGGCGCCAGCATGTTCGTCGACCTGATGACCCAGGCCGTGACGCAGCTCCTGTTCACGGTGCTCGGCCTCGCCCTGCTGATCCGGCTCACGGGCGACGGCCCGATCGCGCATGTGGTCGAGGGCGGCCTCGTCGTGGCGGTGCCGGCCTTGATCGCCTTCTACGTGATCCAGCGCCGCAGCGGGCATCGCCTGATCCAGGCGGCGCTCTCCCGCTTCGCCGCCGCCCGCGAATGGCGGGCGCTCGGCGCGGTCGACGTGCTCTACGACAGCCTGCGCCGGATGTACGGCAACGGCCCCCGCGTGCTCCTCGCCATCCTTCTGCATTTCGTCGGCTGGATCATCGGCACCTTCGAGGTCTGGGTCTGCCTGAACGCCATGGGCTTCTCGGTGGGCTTCACCGAGGCCCTGGTGATCGAGAGCCTCGCCCAGGCCGTGCGCGGCGCCGCCTTCGCCATTCCCGGGGCCCTCGGCGCCCAGGAGGGCGGCCTGATCGCCCTCTGCGCCCTGTTCGGCATCCCCGCGGAGGCGGCCCTCGCCCTGTCCCTCGTCAAGCGCGTCGCCGATCTCTCCATCGGCATTCCCGGCCTGATCGCCTGGCACGCCATGGAGGGCAAGGCCGCCGTCGAGAAGCCGGAAACCTTCGATGCGATCCGGGCACGCTTCGGCCGCATTTTCGAACCGGGCCGCAGCTACGGGATCGCCGCCAATGTCGTGAGTGCGCCGGCCAGGACGCCCGACATCGAGCGCCCGGAGTTCAAGAAATGCGCCTGACTCGCCGCGTCCTCTCGGTCGCCGCAGCTCTCTTCCTCTTCGGGACGGCCCCGGTCCTCGCCGCGGACGACCCGGCCATCGCCACGGTCGCCAAGCTCTACGGCACGGTCGAATCGGCGCTGAAGAGCGGGGCCAACGACGTGAAGAGCCGCGTCGACGCCGTCGGGCCGACCTTCGCCGAGGTGTTCGACACCGCGACCATGGCGCGCATCGCCGTCGGGCCGAAATGGAAGAGCTTCACGCCCGAGCAGCAGGGCGCCGTGGCCGAGGCGTTCCGCAGCTACTTCGTCGCCCTCTACGCCCGGCGCCTCTCGCAGGCGGCCGGCGGCAAGTTCGACATCAAGCCGCAGAGCGAGGAGCAGGGCCCGAACCGGATCGTGCGCAGCCGCGTGACCAGCAAGGACGGCGACGAGACCGACGTCGACTACGTGGTCAGCCCGGAGGGCCGAATCCAGGACGTTCTGCTCAACGGCAATGTCAGCGAGGTCGCCTCCATGCGGGCCGGCTTCTCCGAGCCGTTGAAGACCGGTGGGGCCGAGACGCTGGTGGCGTATCTGCGCGAGCGCACCGCGGGCATGCTGGCTCCCAAGCCCGCACCCTAGACCACGCCTCCCCGACCTTTCGCGCCGCTCGCGCAGCGGTATCCGCCCTCGACGAAAGCCCCAAGCGACGCCTCCCATGGATCTGACCGCGTTGTCGTCCTGGATCTCTCCGCTGCTGCTGGCGCTGGCGCTGGCGGGCTGCGTCTACGTGCTGCTCGCGGCCTTCCTCGCCGGCCGCTTCGCCCGTCGCCCGTCGCCGCGCCTGCCCGCGGAGGCGCCGCGCCCCTCCGTGACGATCCTGAAACCCCTCTGCGGCGACGAGCCGGATCTCGAAAAGAATCTCGCGAGCTTCTGCGCCCAGGACTATGCCGGCCCGGTCCAGGTGGTCTTCGGCGTGCAGACGGCGACCGACCCGGCGATCGGCGTGGTGCGGCGGCTGCAGGAGCGCTTTCCCCGCCTGCGCATCGACCTCGTGCTCGATGCGAGCCAGCACGGCTCGAACCGCAAGGTCTCCAACCTGATCAACATGTCGAAGGCGATCGCGAACGACGTGATCGTGCTCGCCGACAGCGACATGAGCGTGCGCCCCGACTATCTCGATCGCATCGTCGCCGAGCTGTCGCAGCCGGGGGTGAGCGGCGTCACCTGCCTCTACCATGGCGTGCCGGGCGAGCGCGGGCCCTTCGCCCAGCTCGCGGCCCTGGCCATCGACGTGCAGTTCGCCACCAACGTGATCGTGGGAACCTCCCTCGGCCTCGCGAAGCCGTGCTTCGGTTCCACGATCGCGCTCGAGCGCAAGTCCCTGGCCCGCATCGGCGGCTTCGAGGCGTTCCGCAACGACCTCGCCGACGACTACGCCATCGGCGAGGCCCTCCGCGCCGATGGGAGTCGGGTCGCGATCCCGAACTTCACCATCGGCCATGCCTGCGTGGATACGGCGCTCTCCGGGTTGTGGCGGCACGAGCTGCGCTGGAACCGCACGATTCGGAACGTCGATCCCGCGGGCTATGCCGGCTCCATCGTCACCCACGCCTTCCCGCTGGCGCTGATCGGGGCGCTGCTGCCGGGCGCCGGCACCGCCGCGCTCGCCGTCGCCGCGCTGGCGCTCGCCTGCCGGATCCTGCTCTGCCTGCGCGTCGAGCGCGCCTTCGGCCTGGCACCCCACGCCTACTGGCTGTTGCCGATCCGCGACATGCTCTCCTTTGCAAGCTTTACCTGGAGCTTCGTCTCCGGGGCCGTGACATGGAAAGGTCACGATTACCGTGTGGTTGCGGACGGTACGCTGATCCCGGAACACGGTCTGGCTCAGAAGACCGGCGCCACCTCGGTCTAAGTTTTTCATAATTTAACGATGATCGTCCCCACAGCTTAGCTTGAGGCCTTGAACCCCATGCGCACGCTCTTCCTGCAGGCACCCACCTTCGATGGCTTCGACGGGGGCGCCGGCTCCCGCTATCAGGCCAAGCGCGAGATCAAGTCGTTCTGGTATCCGACCTGGCTGGCCCAGCCCGCCGCCCTCGTCGAGAATTCCAAGCTGATCGACGCACCGCCCCACAAGACCAAGCTCGAGGAGATCCGCGGCCAGGCCAAGGACTTCGATCTCGTGGTGCTCCACACCTCGGTCCCGTCCTTCAAGTCGGACGTGAAGACCATCGAAGCGCTGAAGGCCGAGAACCCGAATCTGAAGGCCGGTCTGATCGGCGCCAAGGTCGCTGTCGATGCCGCCGGCTCCCTCGCCCAGGCGCCCGCCGTCGATTTCGTGGCCCGCAACGAGTTCGACTTCACGATCAAGGACGTCGCCGACGGCGTCGACATGTCCCAGATCAAGGGTCTGTCCTACCGTAACTCTTCGGGCGTCATCGTTCATAACGAAGACCGTCCGATCATGACGGACATGGACCAGCTGCCCTTCGTCACGAGCGTGTACAAGCGCGACCTCGTCATGGAGAACTACTTCATCGGCTACCTGAAGCACCCGTACATCTCGTTCTATTCCGGCCGCGGCTGCAAGAGCCGCTGCACCTTCTGCCTCTGGCCGCAGACGGTCGGCGGCCACACCTACCGCACCCGCTCGGTCGGCCACGTGATCGAGGAGATCAAGTACTGCCTGAAGGCGTTTCCGCAGACGAAAGAATTCTTCTTCGACGACGACACCTTCACCGACAACCTGCCCCGCGCCGAGGAGATCGCCCGCGAGCTCGGCAAGCTCGGCGTGACCTGGTCCTGCAACGCCAAGGCCAACGTGCCGCGCGAGACCCTGAAGATCCTCCGCGACAACGGCCTGCGCCTGCTGCTCGTCGGCTACGAGTCCGGCAACCAGCAGATCCTTCACAACATCAAGAAGGGCATGCGCGTCGAGGTGGCCGAGAAGTTCACCAAGGATTGCCACGAGCTCGGCATCGCCATCCACGGCACCTTCATCCTCGGCCTGCCCGGCGAGACGAAGGAGACGATCCAGGAGACGATCAAGTACGCGACCCGGATCAACCCGCACACGATCCAGGTGTCGCTGGCGGCGCCCTATCCGGGCACCTTCCTCTACAAGCAGGCGGTGGAGAACGGCTGGCTCGACGTGGAGAACGCGGAGCTCGTCGACGAGAACGGCGTGCAGGTCGCGCCGCTGCACTACCCGCATCTCTCGCATACCGAGATCTTCAACTCGGTCGAGGACTTCTACAAGAAGTTCTACTTCCGCGCCCCGAAGATCGCCTCGATCGTCGGCGAGATGGTCCGCTCGCCGGACATGATGAAGCGCCGCCTGCGCGAGGGCGTCGAGTTCTGGCACTTCCTCAAGGACCGTCAGTCCGGCGCCAAGGCTGCCTGAACGGGACTGCATCGATTCTGCGGAACGGCCGGGCGCTCGCCCGGCCGTTTTCGTTTCAGTCCGCGACCGAGCTCTTGGCCGTTTCCGGCATCCGCATCACGCAGAACAGGCTGATGCCGGCCGCCGCGGCAAGATAAAGCCCCACGGCGCCGATGCCGCCGCGTTCGGCCAGAGCCTGCGCCAGGAAGGGGGCCGCCGAGGCCCCGACAATGCCCCCGAGATTGTAGGTCACCGAGGCGCCCGTGTAGCGCACCCGCGTCGGAAACAGCTCCGGCAGGAGGGCGCCCATCGGCCCGAAGATCCAGCCCATGGCGAACAGGCCGAGGCAGAGGAAGGCCAGCACGGCGACCGCCGAGCCGCTGCCCAGAAGCGGGCCGATCAGCAGGCCGAGCCCGGCGGCGCAGAGGAGGCCCGCGATCAGCACGGGGCGGCGGCCGAACCGGTCCGCGGCCGCACCCGAGAGCGGGATCGCCAGGGCCATGAAGCAGACGGCGACGCATTCGAACAGCAGGAAGGCCGGGCGGCTATAGCCGAGCCGGCCGACGCCCCAGCTCAAGGCGAAGACCGTGGTGATGTAGAAGACGGCGTAGCAGGCGATCATCGCGCCCGTGCCGAGCAGCGTCGCCCTGCGATGACGCGTGAGGATCAGGCCCAGCGGCACCGCCTCCGGCCGGCTCCGGGCCAGGGCCGCGGCGAAGACCGGCGTCTCGGTGAGCTTCAGCCGGACATAGAGCCCGACCAGCACCAGGGCGGCGGAGGCCAGGAAGGGCAGGCGCCAGCCCCAGGATTCGAACTGCGCCGGGGTGAGCGCCACGCTGAGGCCGAGGAAGGCGAGATTGGCCGCGACGAAGCCGAGGGGCGCGCCGAGCTGCGGGAAGATGCCGTACAGCGCCCGCCGCCCGGGCGGGGCGTTCTCCACCGCGAGCAGGGCCGCACCGCCCCATTCCCCGCCGAAGCCGATCCCCTGGCCGAAGCGCAGCAGGCACAGCAGAGCCGGAGCGATCCAGCCGGCGCTGGCATAGGAGGGCAGGCAGCCGATCAGGACGGTCGAGATGCCCATGATCATCAGCGAGGCGACGAGCGTCGCCTTCCGTCCGATCCGGTCCCCGTAATGCCCGAACAGGGCCGCCCCCACCGGCCGGGCGATGAAGGCGATGGCGAAGGTCGCAAAGGCGTTCAGCGTCTGGGCGGCCTGATCGCCCGGCGGGAAGAAGAGCGGCCCGATCACCAGCGCGACGGCCGTGGCGTAGACGTAGAAATCGTAGAACTCGATCGCGGTGCCGATGAAGCTGGCGATCAGGATCCGGCGGGCGGAGGAAGCGGAGGCGGGCATGCCCGCGCTCTACACGCTGCCGCCCCGGCCGTCGCGGTCGCGCTTGCGGCCTCCCCCGCTCTTGACCGGAACCGGCTCTCCCGTCAGTCCGCCGGAAGGTGCGAGGCAAGCGGGAGAGACGCGCGTGAAGCGACTGGTCGTGACGGCCGACGATTTCGGCCTCAGCGATGAGGTGAACGAGGCGGTCGAGCAGGCCCATCGCGCGGGGATCCTGACCGCGGCGAGCCTGATGGTGTCGGCACCGGCCGCCGCCGACGCGGTCGCGCGCGCCCGGCGGATGCCGTCCCTGCGGGTCGGCCTGCATCTCGTCCTGGTGGAGGCGTGGCCGACCCTGCCGCCGGCGCAACTGCCCGACCTCGTCGACGGGCAGGGCCTGATGCGCCGGGACATGGGCCGCCTCGGCTTCGACCTCGCGGCCCGGCCCGCGGCGCGGCGCCAGCTCGCCGCCGAGATCACGGCACAATTCGAGGCCTATCGGGCGACGGGCCTGCCCCTCGACCACGTCAACGCCCACAAGCATTTCCACGTCCACCCGCTGATCGCGGGGGCCGTGCTCGCGATCGGCCGCCGTTACGGGATGCGGGCGATCCGGGTGCCCCGGGAGCCGCGGCCGCTTCTGCGGCTCGCCGAGCCGAGCGCCCGGCCGCGGGCCGCCCTGGACATCGCCCCCTGGGCCGCGCTGCTCGCCGCCCGGGCGCGGCAGGCGGGGCTGCTCATTCCGGACCGAACCCTCGGCCTCGCCTGGTCCGGCGCCATGACGCCCGGCCGGGTCGCCGGCCTCCTCGCGCATCTGCCGAACGGGCTCACGGAACTCTACACGCACCCGGCCACGGCGGGAGGCTTTCCCGGCGAGGCGCCGGGTTACGCCTATGCGGCGGAGCGCGACGCGCTGATCGCCCCCGCCGCCCGTGAGGCCGTCGCACGCTCGGGAGCCCGGAGCGGGGGCTTCTCCGACTTCCTGTGAGCCGGCCTCCCTGCGCGGGGCTTGAAGGCCCCACGCAGGGATCGCTCACTTCACCGCTGCGGCCTCGCGCATCGTCTTGTTGGTGCCCGGCTTGGTCCCGGGCAGCTTGCCGGCTTCCTCGCCCTCCGGCCGATCCTTGTCGGGATGAACCGGGGGCGGGCCGAGGAAGGCCGGCACCACGAAGAAGGCGGCGATCAGGGTGAAGAACAGCGACAGGGCGAGGAGCTTGCCCATGCTCGCCGTGCCCGGATGGCTCGACAGCATCAGCGAGCCGAAGGCCGTCCCCGTGGTGAGCGCGGAGAAGAAGATCGCCCGCGTCAGGCTGGAGGCCAGCATGTCGACCACGCCCGCCCGCCAGGCGATCACGTAGTAGATGTGGAAGGCCACGCCGACCGCGAGCATCAGCGGCAGGGCGATGATGTTGGCAAAGTTCAGGGGCATGCCGATGACGTGGAGCGCCATCAGCGTCCAAAGCGTCGCCAGCACCAGCGGCCCGAGCGTCATCGCCACGTCCCAGGGTTTGCGCAGGGCGATGGACAGGATGATGAAGATCAGCACGAAGGCGGTGATGCCGGCCTGCATGAAGGCGCCGAGGATGGTGTAGCTCGACTCGGTCGTCGCCACAGGCGCGCCGGTGGCATGGGAATCGACCGTGCGCACCTGCTTGGCGAAGCGCCGCAGCACCTCGTCGTCGTTGGAATTGCCCTTGGGATGCACCTCGATGCGGGCGCGTCCATCGGCGGTCACCCACTCGGCCTTCAGCTGCGGCGGCAGGTTCTCCAGGGTGATCTTCTGCGGGTTGAGCAGGTCGCTCAGGCGCCGCATCAGGGTCTTCAGATCGGTGGTGAGCGCGACGGAGGCCGCCTCGCGGGTCGCCACCGGCGCCGCGGCGAGCTTGTCGAGCGTCTCGGAGAGATCGCCGGCGGCCTTGGCACCCCCCTTGTCCCCGGCGATCGTCTTGAGCGCGGCCGCGGTCTCCTTGAGCGCCTTCACGTTGTCCGCGTCGGTCGGCGGCGGAGGCTTGCGGCCCGGGTTGAGAGAGGGTGCGAGGAGCTGCGCCGTCTCCTGGATGGTCGCGAGCTTCTGGTCCTGATCCCGCGGAACGAAGGTGTCGATGCTGTAGAGCTCGGCCACCGAGTCGAGCTTCTTCAGCCGCTCAGACACTTTCGGCACGTCCGCCACCGACGGCGCCAGCACGTCGATCGTGTTGGGGCTGGTGCCCGGATCCTTGATCAGGTCGAGATAGGTCGCGATCGACTCCACCTTCGGGCTGCGCAGGTGCATCGGGTTGGAATCGAAGGGCAGCTTCAGGAGAAGCGGGATCCCGGCGACGGTCAGGAGACCGACGCCGATCAGCACCCATTTCCGGTGCACGATGATCCAGTGATCGACCCCGGCGAGCCAGGTGGTCTCGACCGCCTGCTTCTCGCCCTTGGGATTGAACAGGGCGATGAGCGCCGGCAGCACCGTCAGCGAGAAGAGATAGGCGACGATCATGCCCGAGCCGGCGATGAGGCCGAGCTCAGAGACGCCGCGGAACTTGGTGGGCAGGAAGGCGTAGAAGCCGGCGAGCAGCGAGACCGCGGCGAGGGTCAGCGACCATCCCACGCCCCGGGCTGCGGCCCGGATCGCGGGTTCGATCCCGTTCTCGACATAGCGGTCGGCCCGGTAGCGAACGGCGAACTGGATGCCGAAATCGATCCCGAGGCCCACGAACAGGGCCGCGAAGGCCACCGAGATCGGGTTGAGCTCGCCCACCATGAGGAGGCCGAGCGCCGCCGTGACGACGAGGCCGGCGAAGGTCGTGAGCAGCACGGCGACGACGAGCGGCGCGGAGCGCAGCGCCAACCAGAGGAACAGGACGATGGCGCCCGTCGTCAGCGAGTAGTTGAGGAGGGCATCGTCGGCGAGCGTCGCGAACTCGTCGTCGGCCACGGCCACCGGCCCGGTCAGGCGCATGCGCATGCCGTATTCGGGCGTGATCTTCAGCTCCTTGGCGACGTCGCGGATCAGCTTCGTCGCCTCGCGGCCGGGCTCGAGCGCGTTGTAGTCCAGGCGCGGCTGGATCATCACGAACTTGCGTTTGTCCGTGACCGTGGACTTGCCGCCGGCGAGAAGCTCCTGCCACGACATCCGCGCCCGCTGACCGTCGAGCACCTTCCGGATGGTGGTGTCGATCTGGTTCATCGGCCGCTCGAGATCCTCGAGCTTGGCGTCGCCGCTCTTCACGCCCTTCACGCCGAGATTGAGCACCCGCATGATGCCCCGCAGGGAGGGATCGGCGGCGAGCGGTCCGAGCAGGCCCTGCTGCTCCACCAGCTTCTCGGTCGTCTGCTCCAGCTCCTTCTGCGACATCAGGAGCAGGCCGTTGCGGTCGAAGAACGGGCCGCCGTCCGGACGGTAGACCGTCTCGATCTCGCTCTTGTGCGCGGCGAGCGCCCGCGACAATTCGGCCGCGGCCTCCTCGGCCTGTTCCGGCGTCTCGCCGTCGATCACGGCCGCGACGAGGTTGGAGCGCTGCGGGAAAGCCTTCTCGAAGGCGATCTCGTCCTGGCGCCAGGGGACCTTGGAATCGATCAGCCGCTCGACATCGGTGTTGATCCGGAACAGCTTGGCCGAAAGACCCGCGCTCGCCACGGTCACGAGCGCCGCGAGGGCGAGGACGAGCCACCGGCGCTTTACGGAAAACGCGACGAGACGTTCGATCACGAGGTTCCTGCCTGCCTTCGGTCGTGGGCTGCGGTTGGAGGGAGATAGGGCGCGAGCGCCTGAACACGGCTCCCGATCCCGCCCCGTCCGGCCCCGAAGTGGGGAAGCCGCCCGAATCGGTATCGAGCCGGGGCGGATCCTGCCCAAGGGAGGAGACCGGATCCATCCCGTGCGGCAGACGCGGCGCCCCCCTTTCCACGGGAAGACGCCGCCGGACGGCCGGGCTAAGTACTGTCCTTGGCACCGGAATGCAACGCAGCGTCAGAATCGTGGCCCCGGACGGGTCGGCGTGCAAAATCGCACCGCACAAGGATTGTGCGCAGCCGGCTCAGCAGCGAAGGCTCAAGCTGTCTCGAAATCGCCGCAAGAAACGGGAAGAGCGCGGGTTCAGGCACGGCTCCTGCTGGGCGATCGGGGTGTTCATCCGCCCGCCTCGGCTCCGGCAACGTGATCGCCAGACGGCGCGCCGGAGGGCCGGCACGCCGGGACAGTTCAGAGTCGTTTCAGCCTAGTTCGCTGGAAACCGTGTTCTTTTCGCGCTAAGCAGCCCCCCAATCCGGGGCCAACAACAAAGGAGCCGCGTCTTGGGAATTCCCGTTCGGTACGTCGCGAAGATCGGCGGCTACATCCTCAAGCAGCACCTGACCGGCCGCAAGCGGTACCCGCTCGTCATGATGATGGAGCCGCTGTTCCGCTGCAATCTCGCCTGTGCCGGGTGCGGTAAGATCGACTACCCCGACGAGATCCTGAACAAGCGCCTGCCCGTGGACGAGGCGCTGGAATCCGTGCGCGAGTGCGGTGCACCCGTGGTGGTGATCGCCGGCGGCGAGCCGCTTCTCCACAAGGATCTGCCGCAGATCGTCGAGGGCATCATCGCGCAGAAGAAGTTCGCGATCGTGTGCACGAACGCGCTCCTGCTCGAGAAGAAGATCGCCCAGTACAAGCCGAGCCCGTACTTCACCTGGTCGATCCATCTCGATGGCGACAAGGAGATGCACGACCAGTCGGTGTGCCAGCGCGGCGTCTACGACAAGGCCGTCGCGGCCATCAAGAAGGCCAAGGAGATGGGCTTCCGGGTCACCATCAACTGCACCTTCTTCAACAATTCCTCGGCCGACAAGATCGCCGACTTCTTCGACTCGGTGACCCGCATGGGCATCGACGGCATCACGGTCTCGCCGGGCTACGCCTACGAGCGCGCCCCCGACCAGCAGCACTTCCTCAACCGCAAGGCGACGAAGGAGCTGTTCCGCGGCGTGTTCCGGCACGGCAAGGAGAAGGGCCGCGAGAAGTGGACCTTCCAGCAGTCGGGCCTGTTCCTCGACTTCCTGGCCGGCAACCAGACCTACCATTGCACCCCGTGGGGCAACCCGACCCGCACGGTGTTCGGCTGGCAGAAGCCCTGCTACCTCCTCGGCGAAGGCTACGCGAAGACCTTCAAGGAGCTGATGGAGACCACGGACTGGGACGCCTACGGCACCGGCAACTACGAGAAGTGCGCCGACTGCATGGTCCATTCGGGCTACGAGGCCTCCTCGGTGGTCGATTCCGTCCGCAAGCCCTGGAAGCCGCTGGTCCATGCCCTGCGCGGCATCAAGACCGAGGGCGACATGGCGCCGGAGATCAGCCTCGAGAACCAGCGCCCCGCCGAGTTCGTGTTCTCGCGCAACGTCGCCGAGAAGCTCTCGGAGATCCGCGCCTCAGGCGTCGACACCAAGCGCGAGACCCAGAAGCGCGCGAGCGCGGCCTAAGCCCCGGAAGGCCTCGCCCGAATCCCGGGCGAGGCTCAGGAGCGCGCCGAGCCGGGACGGACGGCGCGCCAGGGCCATCAACACGGCGGCGATGTCGGGGTCGCCGTTCGGTTTCAGGGCGTTGGCCGCGAAGGCGGGCAGCGCCCTTTCTGCGGGATCGCAGACCACGCGCAGGATGCCGAAGGGCAGGCCGTGCTGCGCCGCATAGGCGGCGGCGACCTGCGATTCCATGTCGACGGCGGCCGCGCCGGTCTCCTGCCGCAGGGCGGCCTTGGCCTGCGGGCTCAGCACCGCCGCCTCCACCCCCGCGACCTCCGCGGCGACCAGGGCGAGGCCGCTTCCCCCCAGGCGCCGGCGCCAGGCCTCGACGAGGCTCGGATCGGCCTGCCAGCGTTGCGCGCCGCGCACCGCCGTCCCGATCACGACGGCGCCGGGCTTCAGGGCCGGATCGAGCCCGCCCGCGATGCCGAAGCTGACCACCGCCCGCAGGCCCTCGGGCGGGCGCTCGGCGAGCCGCGCCCGCAGGCGCGCCGGATCGCCCCCCGCCTGCAGGGTCAGGACCCCGTCCCCGGCGGCGATCCGCGCCTCCCGCGCCAGCCCGCAGAGGGCGAGGACATCGCTGCGAAGGGTCGTCGTCATCGGTGTTCCGGTGGGTGGATGGGGGCTTCCGTCCTTGCGAGCGCGCGCGCAGCGATCCGGGGGCGCCGCCTTTTCCGGACAGGTCGCGCCCCTGGATTGCGTCGGCTCCGCCTCGCAAGGACGGTTTGGACGTCGAGCCGCTCCGCCGCGCCGGTTGCGCGCGCATCTCCTCTCCCCGCGTGCGGGGAGAGGAGGGAGCCGGCTCGATCCGCTCTGGGTGACGCGGAAACGGTCTAGGGGCTCGTCCGCTCAGCTGCGCGCGGATCCCCTCTCCCCGCGTGCGGGGAGAGGGCCGCGACGACCTCGTCGTCGGCGCGGCGAGGCGGCAGCCGAGGGTGAGGGGGCGGTGACGAAGGAGCCACATCCGTTCAAGCCCCCTCACCATCGCTCCGGCTTCGCCTGCGCTCCCCGCATGGACGACGCGGTCCATGCGGGCCTCTCCCCGCGTGCGGGGAGAGGGGGGGAGCCGGCTCGACACGCTCCGCTTCATCCTGGCCATCCCCACCTTCACGTCCTCCCCGCGGGAGGAGAGAGGCCCATGCGCCCGTTACCGCACCGCCGTGGCCACGCCCGCGCCTGCGGCGATGGGGGATGTGACGGTTGAGAAGACGGAGAGGACCTTCTGGAGTTCGACCAGGGGGGCGTTGGAGACGTAGATCAGGTCGCGGTTGCGCATGCGGAAGGCCTGCTGCAGGAACAGGCTGTTGGGGTCGCGCATGTTGAAGCGGTAGACCACCGGCACGAGCTTGGCGTTGAGCAGGGGCGAGCGCGGGCGGAGGCGGCGCACCAGCGAGGCCGGCTCGAAGCGGAAGATGAAGGCGCCTTCCGGATCGGCGGCGAAGGTGGAGAGCCCCGAGGCCCGGGCCAGGGCCTGGGCGAGGGAGATGCCCTCGGCCCGAAACTCGATCTCGGTGGTGTTGCCGAGCGCCCCCACCGCCAGCACCGTCTGCGGATCGCGCACCAGCGTCAGCGTGTCGCCCGGGCGCAGGTAGATGTTCTCGCGCGGATTGGCCACCACCGCCGAGAGCGGCACCGTCACCGTGGTGCCATTGCGCGACAGGCGCACGAACACCTCGTGCACCGGCGCGCGGGTGCCCCCGGCCGAGGCCAGCACGTCGAGCAGCCGGTCGCCCTTCTGCGAGAGCGGGATGCGCGCCCCGGCCACCACCTCGCCGTTGACGGTCACGCTCTGCGACAGGGGCCGCGACACGCTCACCAGAACCTGCGGCTGGATCGCCTTGCCGGACAGCTCGTTCTCGATCAGTGTCTGCACGTCCTGGGCGCGCCGGCCCGCCACCGGAATGCGCCCGGCATAGGGCACCGAGATCGTCCCGTCGCGCGCCACCGGCTGGTCCGGGATCATCGCCGACTTGGAGCCCGCCGAGAACCGGTCGGCCACCAGCGGGCCGGAGAACAGACCGCCCGAGCCCGCCTCCCAGATCTGCACCGAGACGGAATCGCCCACCCCGATCAGCGGCTCGGGCGCACCGCGATTGTCCCCGAAGGTCGAGAGCAGGCTGTCGAGCGGGCGCGCCCGCAGGGCCTCCACCACCGAGGCGTCCACGTCCACGATCTCGTAGCGCGCAAACAGACCCTCGCTCGTGGCAATGTCCGCCCCCTCAACGACCGCGCTCGTCGTCGGCCCAGAAGCCGGGAGCACCGAACACCCGGAGACGAGACCGGACAGGAGGGTCGTCGCCAGGGCGACGAGGGCGGTGCCGCGCAGAGTCGACGAATTCGCCTGAGAATTCACGCTCGCACTGCTCCGGTCCGGTCGATGAATGGTTCCGGTCAAAAGGCCTGGATCCCTATAACGAACGCTTAAGCGCTGCCGCACGGCAACCCTCGCGAGCAGACACCTCGGCCGACATTGCGTCACGACCGTGACAAGGCCAAGCTTTCATCGCGTTTTCCTGCGCCGGCCCCGGTCACATGCCCGCGCAGGAGACGGCCGAGCCCGTCGGCCGTGAGGTCGCGGCGGGTGGGCGAACCGCCCCCGCCGTCGAAGCGGAACAGGGCATAATCGGTGCAGGTATCGCCGAAACCCGGGCGGCAGTTCGGGAGGGACGGGGCGTGGTCCCCGTAGAGGCAGAGCAGCGCCGGCACGCCGGCGAGCCCGTCGATCAAGGTCTCCGCGGCCCGGCCGGAATTCGCGGCATGATGCAACCATTGCGCGAGCGGATCCGCGAATCCCGGCAACCGCCCCGGTGGCCAGGGGCCGTGATTCTCCATGGTCACGCAGAACAGGAAGAGCGGGCGGGTCCGCCCCCGCACCTCCGCCAGGAGGCGGGCCGCCACGGCCGCGTCACCGATATAGGGGCCGACCCTGTCGGCCTGGGCGAAGGCATCGCGATCGACGATGCGATCGAAGCCGAGCTGCGCGAAGATCCGGCGGCGCTCGAAGAAATCGGCATCGAAGGGATGCACGAAGACGGTCTCGTAGCCGGCGGCCCGGGCGAGGCGGGCGAGGCTCTCGGGCTCGCTCCCGCCGCCGGACAGGTAGGGATCGAAGACGCCGAAGCCGAGCTCCTCCGGGCGCAGGCCGGTGAGCACCGCATGCTCGGTGCGCATCGTGTAGGCGCCATGCGCCGGCACCCTCAGGCGGCCATAGCTCTCGGCCTGTTCCCGGATGCGCCGCATCAGCGGCAGGGCCGGGCCGCCGAGCCGCTCGGGATCGAGGAAGGATTCGAGCTGGACGACGACGATCACCTCCGGACCCGCCGCCGGGGCGGCGGGGGGCATCCGCGGGGCGGGACCGGCCGCGCGCTCGGCATCCCGGCGCAGGGCATAGCCGAGCAGGGTCGCGGGATGGCCGTAGCGGGCGACGTCCGCGGCAAGGGCGGGCCGCGGGAAGAGGCGCGCCAGCCGGGACCGGCCCCAGGGCGAGCGGGCGAGGGCGAGGAGGCCCGCCAGGGCCAGGGGCCAGAGCAGGAGGGCGGCGAGGGCGGCCCCGGTCGCCCGGGGCAGCTGGGCGGGCTCCAGCACGTACCAGAGGATGACGAGGCCGATCCCCCCCAGGGCCGGAAGCGCCACGCGCGGATCGGAGACCGGCGGCACGTAATAGAGTTCGGGGTAGCGGGGCACCTGCTTGAGCAGGGCGAAATCGCTGAAGGCGAGGGGCTCGCCGATGACCTTCCGCTTGAGCGCGCTCACCGCCTCGAACCCCGCCACCGTCAGCAGGCACGAGGTGGCCGCGAGCCAGGGCCGCCAGGAGAAGGTGAACCAGAAGGCCATGACGAGGGCATAGGCGGCCAGCCGCACCGCGAGGTCGCGCGGGCGCCGCCCGACCGCCACCGGCGAGGCGGCGGCCTCGATGGCGAAGGATCCGAGCAGCGCCACGAGAAGGGGCGCGAACACGCTCGTCAGGAGATCCGGCACGGCGCTCTCATCCCTCGCCCTCCGGTGCGCCCCGCACGCCGCGGCGCGCCCGCAGCGCCCGCAGCACCGGATTGATCAGGGCATAGCGCATCCGCATGACGAGCTGTCGGCCGCGGCCGATGGCGAGCCGGGACGGGCCGGCCGCGTCCCGCGCCTGCGAGAGCCGGTCGAGCAGCTGCTCGGGCGTGCAGGGCTTCATCGCCACGGGATCGAGATAGACGGGATAGAGGAGCAGGGTGCCGGCCACGAGCTCGTCCAGGGCGAGGCGGCGGCCCCGGTCGGCGCCGGGCGCCAGATCCTCCGTGAGCCCCCAGCCGGAATAGAAGGGCCGGCCATGCACGCCGACGCGGATCCCGCGGATCAGGGCCTCGAAGCCGGCGAGGGAGGTCATGGTCTCGACATGGTCGACCCGGTCGAGCAGGTCGACGATGGCGAGGCCGGCCACGATCCGGTCGGCGATGGCGAGCGCCTCGGCCTCCGGGATCTTGCCCGGGCGGAAGCCCGCCTCCACGTCGGGATGCGGCTTGAACAGCAGGAACGCGTCCGGATGGCGGGCCCGGGCCGCCCGCAGCAGGTCGCGGTTCGAGCGCACCTTCGGCGAGCCGAAGGTGACGGAGGCGTCGTCCTCGACCTGGCCCGGCACCAGCACGACCTTGCGCCCCGGGGGCCAGTCCATCGCCCCGGCATCGCGCAGGCCGACATTGTACTTGCTGAGCCGGCGCGCCACGATCGCCGCGCGCAGGGCCCCGGCCCGGGCGACGAGATCGGCCGGAAAATCGGTCTCCTTCAGGATGCGCGCGAGGCGGCTCTCGACCCGGGGATCGTAGTAGATCCCGAGATCGTCCAGCACGATGGAGGCGCCGGGCTCGAGGCTCGCCCCGAGCCCGACGGAGCGCAGGAAGCCGTCCTCGATCCGCCGGAAGGGAATGCCGGCCTCCGCGCAGAGGCGGGGCAGGCTCTCGGGCAGGCGCGTCGCCCAGGCCCGGATCTCGCCCCCCTCCCGGCGGGCGGCCGCGATCGCGTCCTGCGCGGTCATGGCGTGGATCGGCCGGCCCGCCGGCCCGTCCGCGAAGACGTCCATGGCCGGGCGCTTCCAGCCGGAGATCCCGACCAGCACCACGCGCCGCGCGTTCCCGGCGAAGCGCGCGCGCAGCCAGGCGACCCGCTCGACGGCCTCCTCGGGCGCGATTGGCGCCCGGGTCCAGGGATCGAAGTAATGCACGCCGGCGCCGTAGCGCTCCCGGAGCCCGGGGCTCTCGGCCGCCTCGGACAGGCCCGCGGCGGCAAGGCGCGCGCCGAAATCCGGGCCGAGGGACGCGCCGCCATAGGGGGCGTCCCGGAAGCGCAGGCGCAGGCTGGCAAAGCCGGTCTCGGCCCGGTCATAGGGGCTGAGCAGGGGGCCCGGGGCGACGACGAGGGCGCCGGGCCAGGGCAGGCGCCGGGCCGAACCCTGCCAGAGCACCGGCAGCGGGGTCGGGGCGCGCGCGAGGTCGCGGCCGAGGATCGACTCGATCTCGGCGCGCAGCTGGCGGATGGTTCGGCCGACCGGAAACGGCGCGTGGGGCAGGGGCGAGGACATCGGAACCCGAAACGAGCGCAGGGCCGCTCATAGTGCGGTTCGGCCCGCGACGGAAATCCGTCGAGCGACGGAAGGCCGCGCCGCACAAATGTCGGGGAAGCCGCGCCGTTCGACCACACGGGAGCCGCAATCGCAGGCCACAGCTCGGCGATCGCGCCGATGGCGGGATGTGGCCGTCTCACAACGGCTTACGGGTTTCGCCGCCGTCCCCAGCCTTGGCAAATTGTTAAGCTTCGGGTGGCATGCGACGTTGCTGATCGGTTCAGGGTCGCCCGGATCGAGGGAACCGCGCTTGGTATGACGCAGCCTCAGCCCGACATGCCCCGTGGACCGGCTGCCACCTTCCTTTTCCTGCAGGGGATCGCGTCCCCGTTCTTCTCGGAGCTCGGCGCCGCCCTGCGCGAGCGCGGGCATCGCGTCCGCCGCATCAACTTCGCCCCGGGCGACTGGCTGTTCTGGCGGGGCGCCTCCGACCATTACCGCGGCTCCCGGGCCGGCTGGGACGCCTATCTCCTCGGCTATATCCGCACGCACGGCATCACCGACCTGGTGCTGTTCGGCGATTGCCGGCCCTACCACGTGGCCGCGGTGAAGGTCGCCAAGCCGCTGGGCATCCGCGTGCACGTGTTCGAGGAGGGGTATCTGCGCCCCTACTGGATCACCTGCGAGCATGGCGGCACGAACGGCAATTCCTCGCTCTCCAAGGACGCCACGGAGATCCGGGCCCTGGCCCGCCGCCTGCCCAAGCCGGGCCGGGCGATGCCGCTCACCGGCGACATGACCCGGCGCAGCTTCTGGGACATCTCCTACAACGTCGCCAACGTCGCCTTCCCCTATCTCTATCCCGGCTTCCGCAGCCACCGCCCGAACCACATCATCCGGGAATATGCCGGCTGGCTGCGCAAGTTCTCCCGGCGGGGCCGCACCCGGAAGCACGCGGCGCGGGTCAACGAGCTCTACGGCATCGTCAACGCCGAGTACTTCCTGCTGCCGCTGCAGCTCGACAGCGACTACCAGATCCGCGTCCACTCGCCCTTCCTCGGGGTCGAGGCCTTCATGGACCGGGTGATTGCCTCCTTCGCCAAGCACGCGAATCCCGATGCGCGGCTCCTCATCAAGCTGCACCCCCTCGACAGCGGCATCATGAACTGGTGGAAGCGGGGCCGTCAGGCCGCCAAGCGCCACGGCGTGAACGACCGGCTCGACTTCATCGACGGCGGCGACCTGCCGACGCTGATCGACCGGAGCCGCGGCGTGGTGCTGGTCAACTCGACGGTGGGGATGCTCGCCCTCGAACGGGGCAAGCCGACGCTCGCCACCGGCACGGCGATCTACAACATGCCGGGCCTGACCCATCAGGGCAGCATCGACACGTTCTGGCGCAACCCGACGCCGCCGGATCGGGAGCTGATGACCGATTTCAGCCGGGTCGTGATGCACCGGACCCAGATCAACGGCGGCTACTTCTCGCGGCCGGCGATCGAGCGGGCGGTGACCGGCTCGATCCTGCGCATGGAATCGGTGCTGCCCGCCGCCGCCCTGGCCGCCGCCCGGGCCAATCGCGAGCGCGGGATGGATGGCGGCGCGCTCGCGCCGGTCTATTGAGCGCCGACACCTCCTCCCGAACGCGTTCCCCATGCCCGTCATCCTGATCACCGGCGCCTCGAGCGGCATCGGCGCGGCGCTCGCCCGCCACTACGCGGCACCGGGCACCGCCCTCGTCCTGAATGCGCGCGATGCCGGGCGCCTCGAAGCCGTGGCGCAGGCGTGCCGCGCCCGGGGCGCACAGGCCCGGATCATGCCCCTCGACCTGCGCGACCGCGACGCGGTCGGGGCCTGGATCCGCGACCTCGATCAAGACACGCCCCTCGATCTCGTCATCGTGAATGCGGGGGTGAACGGTGGCCATCCGACTGGCGGCCTGGAGAGCGAGGCAACCGCCTTCGAGACCCTGGACATCAATCTCGGCGGCGCGCTCAACGTGGCCTTGCCCTGCGTGAGCCGGATGAGCGCCCGCGGAAGCGGACAGATCGCCCTGGTCTCGTCGCTCGCCGCCTATGCGCCGCTGCCGGACGCCCCGGCCTATAGCGGCACCAAGGCCGCGCTCCTCGCCCATGGCCTCGCCCTGCGCACGAAGCTCAAGCCCCTGGGGGTGAGGCTCAGCGTCGTCACGCCCGGCTACGTGAAGACGCCCATGGGCGGCGTCATCAAGGGCTGGCGCCCCCTGGAGATGAGCGCGGAGGAGGCTGCCGCCCGCATCGCGCGGGGCCTGGAGCGGGATCAGGACGTGATCGCCTTCCCCGGCCTCCTGGCGGCTTTGGCCCGCGGCGCGATGCTGGTGCCGGAATCGGTGCGCAGCCTCGGCTTGCACAGCTTCCGCTTCAAGAACCAGTTGCGGCGCTGACGACGCCATGGGCCGCCCCCGGATCGCGCTCTTCACCCTCGAAGCGCTGCCCAATGCCCGCGCCGTCCGCCGCTTCGTCGCGGACCATGCGGAGGATATCGCCTTCCTCGGGCTCTCCAATGCCGAACGCCCGTCGAGCGGGGGGCTGACCGGCCAGGTCCGCCGGCACCTCGCCCGCTCGGGGCCGGGCTTCCTGCCCTATCTGGCGGTGAATTTCGGCCTGCCGGACCTGCTCCGGCCCCTGGCCCCGCTGACGCAGGCCGTGTCCGGCGCGCAGGAGACGCCCGAGGCGACACCGCTTGCCCGACTCGGCCGACGACTCGGCCTCCCGGTGCTGACGGTGGACGACGTGAACGGCGAGGCGGTGGCGGCGGCCTTCCGCGCGCATCGCCCGGATCTGATCGTGGCCTTCCATTTCGACCAGATCTTTTCCGGCGCGACCCTGGCGCTGGCGTCGCTCGGCGGCCTCAACCTGCATCCGGGCCTGCTGCCGCGTCATCGCGGGCCGGTGCCGACCCTGCACGCCCTGGCCGAGGGGGAGGGGGCCTTCGGCGTCACCGTGCATCGCCTCGCCGAGGCGATCGATGCCGGCGCGATCCTGGCCCAGGAGGCGCCGGCACTGCCGGCGGACGTCACCGCCACCCGCGCCGCCCGGCTCTTGCACGATCACGGGCGCTCGATGCTGGACCGGGTGCTCGCGGAGATCGCGCAGACCGGCCAGGTTCCGCAGGGGCGGACGGTTCCGGTGCTGCCCTATTGCGGCTTTCCCGATCGCGCGCTGCTGAAGACGATGGGGAAACGCGGCCTGAAACTGGTCGATGGGCGCGACCTGCGCGACGCGCTGCGCCTCCACCGCTGAGCGGCCGCCCCGGTGCAGGGCGTGTTGCTCCTCCCTTTGGGAGAGGTGGCCGCGAAGCGGACGGAGAGGGCAGGGCCGGGGTTGCCGGCCTCGCGCGGAGGCCCACTCCACCGCGCTCACGCGCGGTTCCCCTCGCCCAGAGGGCGAGGAAAAGCGCTGCGACCGAGCGACTCCTCCCGAAGCCTCAGCGCGAGAACTTCTTGTACTTCAGCTTCTTCGGGATGATCGAGTCGGTGCCGAGGCGGCGCTTCTTGTCCTCCTCGTAATCCGAGAAGTTGCCCTCGAACCACTCGACATGGCTGTCGCCCTCAAAGGCGAGGATGTGGGTCGCGATGCGGTTCAGGAACCAGCGATCGTGGCTGATGATGACCGCGCAGCCCGCGTAATCCTCCAGCCCCTCTTCGAGCGCCCGCAGGGTTTCCATGTCGAGGTCGTTGGTCGGCTCGTCGAGGAGCAGCACGTTGCCGCCCTTCCGCAGGGTCGCGGCGAGGTGGACGCGGTTGCGCTCGCCGCCGGAGAGCACGCCGACCTTCTTCTGCTGGTCGCCGCCCTTGAAGGCGAAGGCCGCGCAATAGGCGCGGGAATTGATCTCGCGCTTGTTGAAATAGAGGATGTCGTTGCCGCCGGAGATCTCCTGCCACACGGTCGCGTTCGGATCGAGCGCGTCGCGGGACTGGTCGACATAGCCGAGATGCACGCTCTCGCCGATCTCGATGGCGCCGCCATCGGGCTTCTCGACGCCGGTGATCATCTTGAACAAGGTGGTCTTGCCGGCGCCGTTCGGGCCGATCACGCCGACGATGCCGCCCGGCGGCAGCTTGAACGACAGGTTCTCGATCAGCAGGCGGTCGCCGAAGGCCTTGTTGAGGTTCTTGAACTCGATGACGTTCTGGCCGAGCCGCTCGGTGATCGGGATGACGATCTGCGCGGTGGCGTCGACCTTCTGCTGCTGCTTGGCGACCAGCTCCTCGTAGCGGGTGATACGCGCCTTCGACTTGGTCTGGCGGGCCTTCGGCGAGGCGGAGATCCACTCCTGCTCGCGGGCGATGGCGCGCTGGCGGGCCATGTCCTCGCGGCCCTCCTGCTCCAGGCGCTTCTGCTTCTGCACCAGCCAGGAGGAGTAGTTGCCCTCGTAGGGGATGCCCTTGCCGCGGTCGAGCTCGAGGATCCAGCCGGTCACGTTGTCGAGGAAGTAGCGGTCGTGGGTCACGATCAGGATCGCGCCCGGATAGGAGCGCAGATGACCTTCGAGCCAGTTCACCGTCTCGGCATCGAGGTGGTTGGTCGGCTCGTCGAGGAGCAGCAGCTCCGGCTCCCAAAGCAGCAAGCGGCAGAGCGCGATGCGGCGGCGCTCGCCACCCGAGAGCGTGGCGACCGGCTGCTCGTCGCTCGGGCAGCCGAGGGCTTCCATGGCCTGATCGACCTTGGAATCGAGCTCCCACAGGTTCTGCGCCTCGATCTGGTCCTGGAGAGCGGTCATCTCGTCCGCCGTCTCCTCGGAATAGTTCATGGCGAGCTCGTTGTAGCGGTCGAGCAGCGCCTGCTTCTCGGCCACGCCCTCCATGACGTTCTCGCGGACCGTCTTGTTCGGATCGAGCTGCGGCTCCTGCGACAGGTAGCCGACGCGGGCGCCTTGCGCGACCCAGCCGTCGCCGGTGAAGTCCTTGTCGATGCCGGCCATGATCTTGAGCAGCGTCGACTTGCCGGCACCGTTGATGCCGAGCACGCCGATCTTGGCATCGGGGTAGAAGGACAGGTTGACGTTATCGAGGACCTTCTTGCCACCCTGGTAGGTCTTGGTGAGACCCCGCATGTGGTAGATGAATTCGCGGGCCATTGCGGTTCCTTAGATTCCGGCGTCTCGACGCGAACCGGCCGTTCGACCCGCCGCGGCTCGATGAGGCCGCGCCGCGGGTCCGGCGACGTTCGGGATATGAGAGTTTCGTGCCCGAGTATCAGGGCGCCCGGAAGCGGGCAAGGACGCGGCCGAGGAAGGCCCCCGCCCCGATGACGGCACGTGCCCCCGGATATGGGGACGGCGGGGGACAGCGCCAATGCGGCAGGGCCCGTTCCGGGCGATCGCGCGGTTCGGGCGGGCCCCTCTCCCCCTTCAGGCGAAGGGGTTCCTGACCACTTCCGGCGCCTCGGCGGTCTCGGTGACGGTCTCGGGCAGATCCGCGCCTTCGAGGGCCGAGGCGATGGCGGCGAGGAGGTCGCGCAACTGGCGGGCGCGGGCGAGGCCGGCCCGATCGCGGGTGATCTCCGCCGAGCCGTGGAGCGCGATGCGGGTCGTGCCGTTCTCGAAACTCAGCGCGCCGAAGGTCTGCACGGAGGCATCGTCCGCGAAGGGCCGGAAGGCGGGCGCGGGTGTCCCGGGCCCGGCCGCTCCCGATTTGGTGCGCTTCGTCATCGCTCCCCCCTTCAGAAGATCGCCCGCATCACCTCGCGCCAGAGGGCGCGCAGGAGGCGGTGCAGTTCCCGGCGCAGCCAAGCCTCGAGGCCGTCCCGATCGCCGCGGTCCGAGGCGCCCCCGTCGCGGGAGAATTCCCGCGGCTCGGGCAGGTCCATGGTCCGGGTGCGTGCCGCCTCCGGCAGGGCGGGAAAGACCGCGAGACCGGCGAGGCGGTCGAGTTCGGCCACGGAGATCCGGCGCCAGGCGCCGCCTCCCGCATTCGCGGCGAGATAGGCCCCGGCCTCCCCGGATCTCGGATCGTAGACCGCCTTGTAGATCTGCGTCGGGACGAGGACGCGGCCCTTGAGGGCCTGGGCCGAATGGCCTTCGAAGATCGGCCCGGTCACCACGAAGATCTCGCCGCGCTCCAGGGCCAGCCGGCGCACGCTCTCCTCGATCGCCGCCCAGATGGAGCGGTTGGCCTCGCGGTCCTGCGGCACGATGTTGGCGAGGGTGAAGGACTCGGCCTGGGCCGCGGCGCTCGGCATGTCGCCGGCGGGCGCCATGTGCCCGCGATCGAAGCCGCTGCGGACGTAATCGTCGAGGCGGGACCGCGCCGGCTCCGGAAGCCGCTCCTCCTCGTGGAAGGAATCCGCCCGCTCGACCTTTCGCGCAGCGAAGACGCCGCCGCGCGTCAGACGCTCCGCCGCGTAGAGGGGCGTGCGCGATTGCGGGGAGTAGAGAATCGCGAAGGCCGCGTAGCAGAGGGCCTGCGCGCCGGTGCCCAGCCTGGGGTTCGTCAGCACCGGGGCCTGCCCGCTCGCGAAGACGTGTGGGCAGGACTCCGCGGCCGCCGCGCGCGGAACGAGGACGAGCAGCGCCGCGGCGAGCAGGAGGCCGCGGCGCGGGCGCGGGGAAGGCGCGGTCACGATCAGTGGCAGATGCGGACGTGACGGGTCCCGGAGGGCGTGGCCCGCTCGCGCCAGCCGCAGGGCCGGCCGAGGCGCCCTTCGAAGGGGTGGATGTCCCGGTCCGGCGGCCCCGGCGGCACGCGGGTGCAGCCCGGATCGAGGTCGCAGACGAGCGTGAAAACGCCCGCGGCGAGCTCGCCCTCGATCTCCGCGGGGGAGGCCAGGGCGGGCTGCGCAAGCAGCGCGAGGGTCAGCGTGAGACAGCATGCCCCACGCCTGGGATTTGCGAGGGGACTCATGTTGCCCGGATGCCCGCTTCGCCGAAAATGCGCATGCACAATATTGATCATTCCGCTGGCATTCCATAGGTGGCGGTATCTACGTCCGCTGTCCGGGCAGCGTTCCTTGGCACACGAGGTGCGGGAATCTGCCGAAATCTCGGGATGTTTCATCCGATCCCTTCTCTGGATCATGGCATCCTCGGACGGCACCGTCCGACACCCGGCGGGGGCCGGAGGGGCGGCGGAAGGACACGGACGGTAACGCGAAGACAGGTCGGGGGCATCCATTGGCACTCGTTGACACCTCGATATTGGAGGGGCTTGAGACGCCGGA
>NZ_BPQV01000008.1 GCF_022179465.1 Methylobacterium organophilum | reverse complement strand
GCAGGTTCAAATCCTGCCCCCGCAACCAAACACAAACACACAAAACACACAAACACCCAACCCGCATAAAAGCCGCCCCCACAAGGCGGCTTTCGCGCGTTCAGGACCAGCGAAACGGCCCTCTCCAAAAAACCTTCCCCGCAGCGCGCTCGAAAAAAAACGCACCGACAGGGGAGGGGGCTTCCCGGCCGTCCTGACCGGGACTCTGTTCGGCCGCCCGGTACCGTAATGGCGCGGCGGGCCATCCGGGTGACGCTTCCGGCCAATGTCGGAAGACGAGGCTTTGCTTAAGCTCGGCACGTCGACAGAAGCATCCAAGAAGAACTCTGTCGCCTGACGATCATCCAGGCAAGGTCCCATCGATGAAAAGAGCTGTTCTTTCCCGGCGCATGGTCTGTGCGCTGATGCTGACCACGCTGAACCTGACCACGATTCCCGAAGCCTTCGCCCAGGCGGCCTCGCCCGATGCCATCGTCGGCAAGTGGGAGGCCGATGACGGGACGGTGCGGCTCGACATGTTCCGGGCCGGCGCCGCGTATCAGGCCCGCTTCCTCTACGGAAACGAGGTGGTCGAGGCCGACGGCGTCACCCTGAAGAACGATGCCAAGAATCCCGATCCGGCCCTGCGGAGCCGCTCCCTGAAGAACATCGTCTTCATCACCGGCCTGCGCTACGCGGACGGTGAATGGACCGGCGGCTCGATCTACGACGCCTCCTCGGGCCGCACCTACAACGCCAAGGCCGAGATGCAGGGCGGCAAGCTGCACCTGCGCGGCTTCCTCGGCGTCTCCCTGCTCGGTCAGACCCGCGTGTTCCACCGCATGCCTTAAGGGCGCACCGGCCGGCTGGCGCCGATCCACCGAGGATTGGCGCCTTTCGCATCATCCTTGTCGGTTTTCGCGAATGCGCTGTCGTGCGCCGGGGCCTACCCTATGCGCATGTTGAGGAGACAGTGATGGATCGTACAAGCAACAAGGTCGCCCTGGTCACCGGGGCCTCGTCCGGGATCGGCGAAGCCACCGCGCTCAAGCTCAAGGCGCTCGGCTACACGGTGTTCGGGGCCGCGCGGCGCGTGGACCGGATGCAGAGCCTCGCCCGGGCCGGCATCCAGGTCCTCGCCATGGACGTGACCGACGAGGCCTCGATGCAGGCCGGCGTCGCCGAGATCGTGGCCAAGGCCGGCCGCATCGACGTGCTGGTCAACAATGCCGGCTACGGCTCCTACGGGGCGGTCGAGGACGTGCCGCTCGCCGAGGCGCGGGCCCAGTTCGACGTGAACGTGTTCGGTGCCGTGCGGCTCACCCAGCTCGTGCTGCCCCAGATGCGGGCGCAGCGGGCGGGCACCATCGTCAACATCACCTCCATGGGCGGCAAGATCCACACTCCGCTCGGCGCCTGGTACCACGGCACCAAGTTCGCGCTGGAGGCCATCAGCGACTGCCTGCGGCTGGAGGTGCAGCCCTTCGGCATCGACGTGGTGGTGATCGAGCCCGGCGGCATCAAGACCGAATGGGCCGGCATCGCCGCCAACAAGCTCCTGGAGACCTCCGGCCGGGGCGTCTACGGCGCGCAAGCCAAGGCCATGGCCGAGTCGATGGTCGGCGAGGCCAGCCGCAAGCGCCAGTCCCCGCCGCAACTGATCGCCGATACGATCGCCACCGCCGTCACCGCCCGCCGGCCCAAGACCCGCTACGCGGTCGGCTTCGGCGCCAAGCCGATGATCTTCCTGCGCCGGTTCCTGTCGGATCGCGCCTTCGACGGGTTCATGCGCATGGCGACCGGCATCTCCCGCGCCGCCGCCTGATCGGAGGGACCGCCATGATACCAGCCGACCGGTGCAAGGTGCCCGCCGCCTTCTGGCGGGCGGTCGCCCAGATCGGCATCCCGCCGGCCGCCCTGCTGCGTCAGGCCCGGCTGCCGGCGACCCTGCATCTCGAGGGGCAGTCCCTGGTCACGACGGCGCAGTTCTTCGCCATCTGGCGGGCCCTCGAGGCGCTGGCGGACGAGCCCGCCCTCGGGATCCGGTTCGTGGCCGGGGCGGCCACGGCCGCCCATCCGCCCTCGAGCCTCGCCGCCTTCCACGCCCGCGACTATCGCGACGGCCTGCACCGGCTCGCCCGCTTCAAGCGCCTGTGCACGCCGGAGCAGTTCCACATCGTCGAGGGCGCCGGCGAATGCCTGATCACGAATGCCTGGTTCTACGCCACCGAGCCCGAGCCGGCGATCGCGACGGACGTGGCCTTCGCCACCCTGGTCGAGCTCGGCCGCCGCGGCACCGGCCTGCACCTGACGCCCCTGCGGCTCGACCTCCAGCGCCCCGGCCCCGGCCATGACGCGCATCGGCAGTATTTCGGCTGCGAGATCCGCTACGGCGCGCCGCGCAACGCGCTGCTTCTCAAGGGGGCCGACCTCGATCGCCCCTTCCCGGGTCACAACCCGGAGCTCCTCGACATGCTCACGCCGAGCCTGGCCTCGGCCCTGGGCGAGCTGGAGGCCCGCAGCTCCCTCTGCGCGCAGGTCAAGATCGTGCTCAAGCGCAGCCTGGCCAGCGGGCGGCCGGAGCTCGCCGACGTGGCCCGCGAGCTGGGCACGAGCGAGCGCACCCTGCAGCGGCGCATCACCGAGGAGGGCCGCACCTTCCGCGAGATGCTGGTCGAGGCCCGGCAGGAACTCGGGCGCCAGCTCCTGGCCGATCCGGCCACCGATATCGACGAGGTCGCCTGCCTGCTCGGCTACCAGGATACCAGCTCGTTCTACCGGGCCTTCCGGGACTGGGAGGGCGTGACGCCGAGCCGCTGGCGCGAGCTGAACGGCCGAGGCGGCGCCGGGCCGGGGCGGCCGCACGCCCTCCACTGAGGGGACGGCCCGGGGTAGTCCCCACGGAACCGTCCCATGGCGGGGGAGCCCCTCATTGGCGCTCTCCGCCAGACAACTGGCGCCCGCCGTCACTCTCAAGGGCGGGCCGGCGGCCTATCCCTGACCCTGCAGATCCTTCCGCTGCCCTTCTGCGAACAGGTTGGAACAGGGAGTTCCCATGACCGAGAAAGTCTGGCTCATCACCGGTGCCTCCCGCGGCTTCGGCCGCGTCTGGGCCGAGGCGGCGCTCGCGCGCGGCGACAAGGTGGCGGCCACCGCCCGCTCGGCGGCGAGCGTCGCCGATCTCGCGGAGCGCTACGGCGACGCCGTGCTGCCGCTGGCCCTCGACGTGACGGATCCGGACCAGGTCGGCCGGGCCGTCGCGCGGGCGCATGAGCGCTTCGGGCGGCTCGACGTGGTGGTCAACAATGCCGGCTACGCCCTGGTCGGGGCCATCGAGGAGACGTCCGAGGCGGATGTCCGGGCCGAGTTCGAGACCAACGTCTTCGGCGCGCTGCGCGTCCTGCAGGCGGTGCTGCCCTACCTGCGGGCGCAGGGCAGCGGCCACATCCTCGGCGTGTCGAGCGTCGCTGGGCTCGTCGCCAGCCCGGTCATCGGCTTCTACCACGCCTCGAAATGGGCGGTCGAAGCGCTCCACGAGAGCCTGGCCCACGAGGTGAAGGGCTTCGGCATCAAGGTCACGCTGATCGAGCCGGGCGCCTACGCCACCGAATTCGCCGGGCCGTCCTCCCTGAAGCTCGCCGCCGGGATCGAGGCCTATGCGCCGCTGCGGGCCCAGATCTTCGCCGGCGCCGCCCATGTCGAATTCGGCGATCCCCGGGCCACGGCGGAGGCGCTCTTCCGGATCGTCGACGCCGAGACCCCGCCGCTGCGCTTCTTCCTGGGCACCGAAGGCCTGCCGGTCGCCCGGGCGGCCTATGCGGAGCGCCTCGCCACCTGGGAAGCCTGGGAGGCGGTCTCCAACGCGGCGCAGGGGCAGTCGACCCGGCACAGCTTCAGCGCCTGACGGGCCTCGGGCGGACCCGGCCTCCGGCCCGGGTCCGCCCCGCGATCCGGGGCCGGAGGGCCGGCAGACGGCCTCCGCCTCGGCCTCATTCCTCTCCCTCAATCCCATGGCCGCGCCGCCGGGCGCGGGCCGATCGGAGCTTTGCGTCATGGTCTGGCTGATGCGTTCGGAGGCGGGGGCTGTCGCGGCAGGCGGCTTCGCCGATTACGTGCATTTCTTCCGGTCCTGGGTGGCGGCCCCCTTGCGCGTCGCCGCCGTCGCCCCGTCCGGCGAGGCCCTGGCCCGCCTCATGACCGCGGAGCTGTCCGCCAAGGACGCGCCGGTCCTCGAACTGGGGCCGGGGACCGGGGTGTTCACGCGCGCGCTGCTCGACCGCGGCCTGGCCGAGAGCGACCTTACCCTCGTGGAATTCGGTTCCGATTTCGCGCGGACCCTGCAGCTGCGCTTTCCCGAGGCCCGGGTGCTCTGGATGGATGCGGCGCAGATCAGGGGCAACGCCGCCTTCGAGGGGCAGGAATTCGGCGCCGTCGTCAGCGGCCTGCCGCTGCTCTCGATGCCGCCGCGCAAGGTCTTCGCGATTCTGGCGGGCGCCTTCGCCCTCCTGCGCAGCCAGGGCGCCTTCTACCAGTTCACCTACGGGCCGCGCTGCCCCGTGCCGCGGCCGATCCTCGACCGCCTCGGCCTCAAGGCCCGGCGGATCGGCGCGACGGTCTCGAACGTGCCGCCCGCGGCGGTCTACAAGATCACCCGGCGCAAGCCCCTCGCGGGCGGGGCGCCGGCCTTCGACTGAAGCGCGGGGCATCGCGGTGGGCGCGGGGATCGTTCGGGAATGAGAGTGCTGCTGCTCGGCGCGACGGGGCTCGTCGGCCGCCATGTCCTGGAGCGGGCGCTGGCCGATCCGCGGGTGACGGAGGTCACCGCTCCGGGGCGGCGCACGCTCCCCCCGCATCCCAAGCTGCGGGCGCCCCTCGTGGACTTCGAGGCGCTGCCGGAGGCCGCCAGCTGGTGGCAAGCCGACGCCGCCCTCTGCGCCTTCGGCACGACGATGCGCGTGGCAGGCTCAGAGGAGGCCTTCCGGCGGATCGACCACGGCTATCCCCTGGCGGCTGCCCGGCTGGCCCGCGCCCACGGCACGCCGTGCTTCGTCCTCAACTCGGCCCTCGGCGCCAATCCCGCTTCACGCTTCTTCTATCCCCGGGTGAAGGGCGAACTGGAGCACGACATCGAACGGCTGGGCTTCCCCTCCCTGACGCTGGTCCGCCCCGGCCTGATCGGCGGACAGCGTGCCCAGCCCCGTCTCGGCGAGCAGATCGCCGCGCTCGTCTTCGGTGCGCTCGATCCGATCCTGCCCGCCAGCCTGCGGATCGCCCCGGCGGATACGATCGCCCGCGTCATGCTCGACAGCGCCCGGGCCGCGCTTCCGGGCTGCCATGTGGCCTCGCTCCATGGGGAGAAGCGGACTCCTGCGGGCCGGACGCGCCCCTGATACCGAAGCGCCGCGTCGCCCGATCGGGGGCCTCGCCGCGCGCGCGATCCCGCTTCGTCCAAGGCGAGAGGGCCCGGGAATCGGTCTTCGTCGGGAACGCAAGAGCACACTTTTGTTCTTGATTGCTCTCGTTGCGGTGGCATTCTTCCATCGAATGCAGCCCACGCGAAAGATCTCGACCATGAGCATACGGATCGTGCTTGCCGCCCTCACCGTGACGGCGGCAACGGCAAGCCCCGCTCTGGCGCAGGGCGCCGCCGCGGAATCTCGGATGCGCGCCGCCGCTCCGACCCTTCAGGGCCAGAAGGCCTGGGATTTCCTCGCCTCCTCGCCTGCCGCGAATCCCCGCGACCCGATCGTCAAGGGCGCCGATTCCGTCCGGGCGCGGGGTTCCGTCGAGCGTCCGGCGCGATAGCACCGTTCCCGGGTCCTGCGGCGGTGCCGGCTGGCATGACCGGACGCGGCGAGAGTCCTTGCTGAGGCGAGACGGCAACAGCTGTGCCGTTCCCATCCCGGCCTGATTGACCGCCCCTGGCCACGGTGAGAGGAATGGGGCGACGGTTCCCCTCGGGGATCAAAAGGGAACGCGGTGAGGGGTTCGCTCTGAAGCCGCGGCTGCCCCCGCAACTGTGAGCGGCGAGCCTTCCGCCACTATGTCACTGGGTGATCCGCCCGGGAAGACGGTGAGAGGGCAGCGACCCGCGAGCCAGGAGACCTGCCGTCAGTCGTGGTCACACGCGAAGCGCGCCGGGCGGGGTGTCCTGGCGGGTGTCGAAGGTCCGCCATTCCTGCGAGGAGGCGGTGACCCGAGGCCTCGTTCGCGGTGACGTGCCACTGCCGTTGCCCGAGGCTGCCGTCCCGTGTTGTCCCTTCCTTCCGCGCTCCGGAGCGCGTTGGCCCTGTCCTGCGCGCTGTCCGCCCTCTCGACCGCGCCCGCCCTCGCCCAGCAGAGCGCGACGCCCTTCGCCGATGCGCCGGCCGCTGCCGCCCTCGAAGAGATCTCCGTCAGCGCCACCGGCGTGCCGACACCGACGGCGCAGGTCGGATCGAGCGTGACCGTGCTGACATCGCCGATGCTGGAACAGCAGCAGCGCCGCACCGTGCCGGATGCGCTCCAGCAGGTGCCGGGCCTCAACGTCGTGCAGACGGGCGGCCCCGGCGGCCAGACCTCCGTCTTCATCCGCGGCGCCAATTCCAACCACACGAAGGTGCTCATCGACGGCATCGACGCCACCGATCCGTCGAACGGCAACGGCTCCTTCGACTTCGGCCAGCTCCTCACCGACGACCTCGCGCGCATCGAGGTGCTGCGCGGGCCGCAGAGCGGCCTCTACGGCTCGGACGCCATCGGCGGCGTGATCGCCTTCACGACGAAGCGCGGGGAGGGGCCGGCCCGCACCTCGCTTCGGGTGGAGGGCGGTTCCTTCGGTACCTTCAACCAGAGCGGCCGGATCAGCGGCTCGGAGAACGGCTTCGACTACGCGGTCACGATCGCGCATGTCCGAGCCGCCGCGACCCCCGTCACGCCGCGGGACCTGGTGCCGCTTGGGCGCCCGGTCCATCCGAATTTCTACGACAACGAGACCGTCTCGGCGAAGCTCGGCTACCAGTTCACCGACACGTTCCGCATCAATTCGGTGACGCGCTTCATCAATGGGCGTCTGCTGTTCACGGGCGACGATCTCAGCACCTTCCCATCGGCACCGGCCGCGTTCCGCAGCGAGGCCGCCGTCCAGCAGATCTTCACCCGCAACGAGGCCGAGTGGACGCCGTTCGCCGGCTTCCACAACCTCTTCGCCATTAACTACTCGAACCTGTTCAACCGCCAGCAGGGGCCGCTGGACCCGCTCGCGACCCCCGACGCGACCACGGGGCTCGGGGAGCGCACGCGCTACGAGTATCGCGGCGATGTTCTGCTCTCCCCCGGCAACCTGCTGCTGTTCGGGGTGCAGCGCGACGAGGAACACCTGTTCACGACCACACCGGGTTCCGTCCCGGATTCCCTGCGCGCGCGGAACGGCAACACGGCGGGCTATGGGGAGGCGCAGCTGACGCCCTTCGCGCGCGCCTTCCTCGTTGCCAATATCCGCCACGACGAGAACGACCAGTTCGGCGCGGCCACGACCTTCCGGGTGGCGCCGAGCTACATTCTGCCCCTCACCGAGACGCGCCTGAAGGGAAGCGTCGGGACCGGCTTCAAGGCGCCGACCCTGAGCCAGCTCTACCAGGACTTCCCGGCCTTCAACTTCTTCGGCAATCCGAACCTGAAGCCCGAGGAGAGCCTCGGCTACGATGCCGGCATCGAGCAGCCGCTCGGCGACCGGGTCCTGGTCGGCGCGACCTACTACCGCAACGACTTCACCAATCTCATCACGACGAATGCCAGCTTCACGTCCAACGAGAACGTCGGGAAGGCCGAGTCCTACGGTGCGGAAGCCTTCGTCTCGGTCCGGTTCTCCGAAACGCTCTCGGGCCGCGTCGATTACACGAACACGGTTACCAAGAACGAGATCACCGGCCAGGAACTGCTGCGCCGGCCCCGCCACAAGGGCAGCGCCACCGCCACGTGGACGCCCCTGCCGGGTCTGACCGTCAGCGGCACGGTGATCGTGCTCGGCCACTTCGTCGACGGCAACCGGGACTTCTCCGTGCCGCGGCTGAAGAATCCCGGCTTCACCCTCGTCAATCTCGCCGTCAGCTACGACGTCAGCGAGGGCGTGAGCGTGTTCGGGCGGATCGATAACCTGTTCGACCGCCGCTACGAGAACCCGACCGGCTTCCTCGGGCCGGGCCTCGCCGTCTACGGTGGCGTGCGCCTGACCAGCTTCTGAGGTGACGATGCCGTCACGCAGCGCGCTTCTGCTCGCGGCCTGCCTGGCCGCCCTGCCCGCGGCGCGCGCCGCGGGTGCGGCGGCAGCGCCTTTGCGCGTGGTCTCGATGAACCTGTGCGCGGACGAGCTCGTCCTGCGGCTGGCCGACCGCGAGCAGGTCCTGGCGGTCACCGTTCTGGCCGCCGATCCGCGCGGCTCGACGGTGGCGGCCGAGGCCGCCGGGCTGCCGGTGGCGCGCGGCCTGACCGAGGAGGTCGTCGCCCTCCGGCCCGACCGCGTCATCGCCGGCGCCTTCACCACGCGCGCGACGGTCGCCATGCTCAAGCGCGTCGGCGCGCCGGTGCTCGAGCTCGGCGTGCCGGCCGATCTCGACGGGGTGCGTGCGCAGGTTCGGCAGGTGGCGGCGGCCGTAGGCCATCCCGAGCGGGGCGAGGCGATGGTCGCGGCGCTCGATGCCCGGCTCGCCTCCGTCCCACCGGCCACCCGTCCCCTGCGGGCCCTGGTCATGCGGCCGAACGCCTTCACGGTCGCGCCCGGCGGCCTCGGCGACGCGCTCATCCGCGCCGCCGGCCTCGTCAACGTGGCGGGCGAGATCGGTCGCGACCGCTTCGGTCAGGTCCCCCTCGAAGCGGCCGTGCTCGCGAAGGCGGACCTGATCGTGGTCGACGAGACAGGCACGGGCGCGCCCTCGCTCGCCGACGCGCTCCTGCAGCATCCCGTGTTCCGGGCCCTCGCACGCACGCAGCGGGTGGTCGCCATCCCGAACCGCTTCTGGACCTGCCCCGGCCCCCAGGTGGCGGAGGTCGTGGCGCGGCTGGCCGCCGCCGCGAACGCGCAGGCCGCCCGCCCATGAACGCGCCTGTCGTGAACCTCGCCCATGCCGCCCCGCCGCGACTCGGCATGCCGCGTGCCCGTCGGGCGGTCATCGCTCTCCTCGGCCTCGCCGTCCTCGCCCTGACCTGCGCCTCGATCGCCATCGGCTACGCGCCCTTCGACATGACCGCCGCCTTCGCGGATCTCGTCGCGGGCCGGACCACGCTCCCGGCCCTGGTGCTGTGGGAGCTGCGGATCCCGCGCGCCCTGCTCGGCGGCCTCGTCGGGTTCAGCCTCGGCCTGACCGGTGCGGCGATGCAGGGCTACCTGCGCAACCCCCTCGCCGATCCCGGCATCCTCGGCATCTCCTCGGCCGCCGCGCTCGGCGCCGTGATCGTGTTCTATGGCGGCCTCACCGCGTCCCTGAGCCTCGCCCTGCCCCTCGGCGGTATCGCCGGGGCGGCCGTCGCGGCCCTTCTCCTGAGCGCCCTCGCCGCCCGCGGCAGCAGCACGCTCGGCCTGATCCTGGCCGGAATCGGCCTGTCGAGCCTCGCCGGGGCGCTCACCGCGCTCGCCCTCAACCTGTCGCCGAACCCCTATGCCGCCCTGGAGATCGTGTTCTGGCTGATGGGCTCGCTCGGTGACCGCAGCATGGATCACGTCCTCCTCTGCCTGCCCCTGATGGCGGTCGGCTGGGGCCTGATGTTGTCCACCGGCTCCGCCCTCGACGCCCTCACCCTCGGCGAGGATACCGCTGCGAGCCTCGGCTTCGGCCTCCTCTCGGTGCGCCTGCGCCTCGTCACCGGGGCGGCGCTCGCCGTGGGCAGCGGGGTGGCGGTGTCCGGCGCCATCGGCTTCGTCGGCCTCGTCGTGCCTCACCTGATGCGGCCGTTGGTCGGGGCGCGGCCCGGCGCCGGCCTGTTGCCGAGCGGGCTCGCCGGGGCCGTCCTGGTCCTGGCCGCGGATATCGGGGTGCGCCTGCTCGCCACCCGGCCAGAGCTCAAGCTCGGGGTGGTGACGGCCCTGATCGGCGCGCCTTTCCTGATCGGGCTGCTCCTGAGGAACCGCGGGAGGGGGGCATGAGCCTGTCCGTCACGAGCCTCTCCGCGCACGCTATCCGGGTGACGCTCGAGGGTCGGACGATCCTGTCGGAGATCGATTTCGCCCTGGAGCGCGGGCAATTCGTCGGGCTGGTCGGCCCGAACGGCGCCGGCAAGACCACGCTCCTGCGGGTCCTGGCGGCGCTGATCGCCCCGGCGGAAGGCCGCGTCACCCTGGAGGGTCGGGCGCTGGCTGGCATGAGCCGCGACGAACGCGCCCGCCGCGTCGCGGCCCTGTTCCAGGGCGCCGGCGTCGGGTGGCCGATGAGCGTGCGCGAGATCGTGGCCCTCGGCCGGCTGCCGCATCGCCGCGCCTTCGCCGCCCTCTCCGAGGCCGACGAGGCCGCCATCGCGCGGGCCATGGCGCGCACCGATGTCGGGCACCTCGCCGGTCGGCCCGAGCCGACCCTGTCCTCCGGCGAGCGCATGCGCGCGCTGCTCGCCCGGGCGCTCGCGGTCGAGGCCGCGTGGCTCCTCGTCGACGAGCCGGTCACGGCCCTCGACCCGGCTCACCAGCTCGACGCCATGGCGCTGCTGCGCGCCGCAGCGCGCGACGGCGCGGGCGTGGTCGCCGTCCTGCACGACCTCGCCCTGGCCGCCCGGTTCTGCGACCGGATCGTGGTGCTGTCCTCCGGCCGGCTCGTCGCGGACGGCCGGCCGGAGGAGGCCCTGACCGATGCCCTGCTCGCCCGCGTGTTCGGCGTGACGGCGGAGCGGGGCCGGGCCGCGGACGGAACCCGATACATCCTGCCCTGGGCGCGGTCCGGGGCCACCAGGGGGACGAGCGATGACGCCATCATCCCAGGCTGAGGCGGTCACCGCCCTCCTGCGCGAGGCCCTGGCCGATCCCGGCACCGCCTGGAGCCTCGGCAGCTTCGGGGCCATCGCCGAGTTCATGCGCGATCCGGACGAGGCGGTGACGGCCCTGCCGGACGACCGCATGGGCCTGGCGACGGAGCGCGGCGCCATCGCCCTGACCGCCTGCCCCGGCCTGCGCCCGGTGGCCTACGAGACCGCGGTCGCGTCGGGCTGGAACCAGGCGATCGCCCTGTGCCTGCCGGAGGCGGCCTGCGCCATGAGCCGGCGGCGCGTGGTGACGGAGCTCGGTCCCGACCGGGAGGCGGCCCGCCTCCAGGACCGCGACGCCATCCTGTTCGATCTCGGCCTCGACCTGCTCGCGGTCGATGCCTGTGTGCGCACGAACGACGCGCACGCCATCGCCTGCCTCCGGTCGAGCGTCGGGCAGCCCCTGTTCGACCCCGCCAACCCGATCGGACGCCAGCTCGTCGCGATGAGCCCCCACCGGGTGTTCCTCGCCCGGGTCGGTCGCATCGAGGTCTATGCCCCGATCCCGGGCCCTGGCGGCATCAGCCCCGAGGGACCGCACACCCACGTTCTCCCGAAGCTCCTGCGGAGCGGCCGCACGCATGCGGCGGCGACGCCGATCCCCGCGGGCTTCGTCCCCTGCGCCGGCCTCCACCCGGCCCACACCTACAAGGACATGCTGGGCCGGCGGATCGCCTTCGACGCGGCCCGGCACGCGGCCTTTCAGATCCTGCTCGACCGTTGGGGCGATCCGGAGCTTCTCGCGGTCAAGCGCGGTGGCGTTCTCGGCCCGGACAGCCCCGTGTCGAGCCGCCACGCGCAGGCCGCGCGGCGCGTGGCCGAGGCCCAGGCGCGCTCCCTGCGGGGGGAGATCATCGAGGGCGCCGCCGACACCGACGAGGACGAAAACGGCGCCGGTTAGAGCGCCCTCCGCCGAAGGGGAGGGCGGTTCACGCCCGAACGCGACCGGCTCCTTCACCCGGTGCAGCCTAGGCAGGCCGATCGCGCCAAGAGTCCCTTTCAGGCTCGAGGCACGAGCGCGGTCTCGAAAGTCAGGTTTGCGTCGCGGCCTTCCCATCCGGCAGGAAGAAATTTTGAGACGGGCTGCCCCGATTTTGGTCTTGAAAGTCATTGGAATCGTTAGCGTAACAATTACGCAACGAGCGCGCAGATTTTCATGCTCGCGGGGATGGTACTCCTATGTGGAGATGATCGCTTCGCAGCTTGGTGCTATGCATCCGCGCAAGTATCGTCGGCGTAGACACTTCCACAATGAATGGGACGATCGAGAACGGATTCGGGGATGGTTCGAGCGTTCTCTGTCACCGCTTCGACCCGCCCATAGGGGCCGATCCGGATGCGTTGGGGCTTGCCTGGCGTGAGCACATCGCCCCGGTCTTCGCGGTCAGTTGGGGGCCGGAGACCGATCTGTCGATCCCGATCGGGATGCGCAGCTACCATCTGGGCGAACTCATCGTCGGAGACGTGATCGCGCCGGCCCATGTCCTGGAGCGCTCGGCCGAGATGATCGAGCGGCAGGGGCTCGATCACATCCTGTTGCAGTTCTACCGGCGCGGACAGAGCCGGGTCGAGACCCGCGACCGGATCGAGTTGGTCACGGAGACGCAATGCGTCGTCTTCGATCTCGCCCAGCCCGTTCGCATCGTCGCCGATCCCGTCGATGCCACGAACCTCGTCATTCCCCGCGCCCTCCTGGAGGATCAGGGCTGCCGACTGGATGGCCTGCACGGCCATGCCTTCGACCATGGCGACGACTCGTTCGCGCGGCTGCTGCACGCATTCCTCGCCAATGTCGTGGCTTGTGGCGATCTGCTTCAGCCGCATGAGGCGGCCACCGCGGCGCGGGCGATCGCGCAGCTCTGCGGGACCTATCTGCGCGGACGCGACGGGAGCCCGCCTCCCCAGAAGCTCGAAGCGAGCATCAAGGTCCGGCGCTTCATCGAGCGGGAGCTTCACAATTTCGATCTGGGCCCGGCGATGATCGCAGCGCATCTGGGCCTGTCGCGCTCGACCCTGTATCGCCTCTTCACGGAGAGCGGCGGCGTCCTCGCCTATATCCGCGACCGTCGCCTCATGCGGGCGATGCGGATCCTCGTCCGAGGGGAGGGGGGGCGCCCGCTGCGGATCTCGCAGCTCGCCTACACGGTCGGCTTTTCGGACGACAAGACGTTCCGGCGGGCCTTCCGGCGTCGCTTCGGCTTCATGCCCAGCGAGACCAGCGGCTACCATCTGGGGCTCGACGACCGCCGGGCCGGCATGCCCGTTCTGCGGAGCTGGATCGAGAATCTGTGAGCGGCGGCGGAGCCGCTCGCGGATCGGCACCGATGCTCGGCGGATCCGTGACATGAACGAACGTCCCGGGCGTGAGCCCGGGACGTCTTTCGGTTCAGCGGCCAGGTGATCGGGGCTGGGGACGCTTTCGCCGAAGGCTGTCGAGCCGGTTCGGCTCAGTAGCTTCCGAACTTGTAGTTTACGCCAGCGCGCACGACGGCGAAGTCGTCGCCGAGGGAGCGTCGGTCGGGGGTGCGCAGGTAGAGGTCGCCCGTCACGGTGTTGACGGCGAGGAGGGCGGTGCCCTGGTTGCGCTGGACGTTCACGTAGAGGCCTTCCACCTTCAGGGTCACGGCGGAGGACTTGAAGAAGTTCAGGAAGGAGTCGGTCGGGAGGGCGTATTCGACGCCGCCGCCCACGGCCCAGCCGGTCCGCATCTGGCCGTTGTCGGTGAAGCCGAAGTAGCGCTTCTCGTTGCCGCCGCCATAGGCATAGCCGCCGGTGGCGTAGACGAGGGTGCGGTCGAAGGCGTAGCCGAGGCGGCCGCGCACGGTCCCGAAATACTCCATGCCCGCCGTGGCCCGCGGATCGAAGAAGACCGTGTTCGGGTTCAGGACGGTGCCGGGACCGGCGAGCACGCCGGAGTAGCGGCGACCGGCGGCGAGATACTGCGCGTCCGCCTCGACGCCGACCACGAAGCCGCTGCCGGGGGTGAACTGGTAGTTGGCGCCGACCTGCAGACCGCCGGTGAAGCCGTTCTGGCCGCGGTTGTTGAAGCTGAAGGTGCCCCCGACGGTGCCGATATCGGAATCGTCGATCAGGAAGGCGGCGTTCCGCTTGCTGCTCTCACGGGTGGTGAAGGCGTAGCCGGCATTGCCGCCGAGGTAGAACCCCGTCCAGGTGAACACCGGGACCGGGGTGAAGACCGGCGCCGGCGGAGCAGCGCGACGCGGCAGATCGGCCGCGAAGGCGGATCCGCAAGCAACGATTGCAGCAGATGCGGAGATAAAACCGTATTTATACATCGACTGTGCCCTGTTTTTTCAGCACAGATCGAATGTCAGACCGACTGCGGAAAGTCTGTAGCATCCAGGCAACGTCGCAATTGAGGGCGACGGCCTGGGATTCTGGGGATATCTTTTGGGACGCAAGAGGAGCGGCGACCCAGGCGCCTGCTCTTGTCTCGGAAGTCCATGTCTGGTCGGCGGTTCTGCGCCGCGGGTGCGGCACTCACCTTGCCCCGGCCTACACACCGTAAATTATCATTCATCGCAATTTTTCATGATTTTGTCAGGGGCTTCGGTGCTGTTCCTGCAAGCCGTAGATGAGGGACCCTCGATGCCGATGTCGTCACCCATTGCGTTCAACCATCGCCGTTCGGAAAACGGTGAGATGGGGCCGCGGCGTTCCGGCGCCGGCTTCGTGGGACTTGTCCTCGTTGGGGCCTGTGCGCTGACATTGTCCGCCTGCGTGTCGGCCAAGGAGCAGCGGGCCATGGATCAGGACAAATGTGTCGGGTTCGGCTTCGAGGCCGGGACGGATGCGTTCGCGCAATGCATGATGGGGGTGTCCCAGCAACGAGACGCCCTTCGGCAGAACGAGCAACTGGCACGGCAGGCCCGCATCAGCGCCCAGAACCAAGAGGACGAGCGCCGGCGCGCGCTCTACCGCGCCCTGAGCCAGCAGCGATCCGGCGACAAGAGTTTTCCGGTCTGTGGCGCCGGAAGCGGCGGCGGCCTCGACGTTCAAAGCGGAACCTGGGCCGGACCGAATTGTCGCGCCCGATAAGCCCGCTGCGTCAACGGCCGACGGGACAGACGCAGCGACGTGCCGTCCTATCGTCGGCCGGCACTGCGGCACGCGGCGTTACGTGCCGACCGTGCCGGTCGACGGGGATATCCGGAGCCGCGTCGTCATCGCCCCGGCGGCCGGACAGGGACGCTACGGATCTTGCCGCGTCACCGGGCTGCCGCTGAGTCGCCAAGACGGGGCGCCGATCCCGTCCATCGCCCCAGGTTCACCGTGGGAGACGGGCGCGGCGAGAGTGTCGACGGTCAGTTGCGCGGCGGGTGCCTACGACAACCGATCTTTTGCGCGCGGTAAGAGGCGCAAACCGTGATCGGTCTTTGGCAGAGCACCGGCAAGCGCATCCGGTCTCACGCGTCGCTGGGTTACCGGCCGCCCGCGCTCATCGCCGTCCAGGATCTGGCGTTCCAGCGACGCATGGCCACCGCCATGCAGGAGACTTTCGATCGGTCCGGTCCAAAATGCCGGCTAGGTCAATCTTCTATGTTCTTGGAAAAATAAGGGACACAATTCTGAAAGATCTCAAATACATCAATCGCATACATGATGCGATGAGGTTGACGCGATGGTCGGGAGCATGGATCGGCGCGGCTTCCTGAAGGCATCGGCGGCCTTCGCCGCCGGCGCCTCGGCCGGCTTCGCCTGCATCGAGATCGCGCGGGCCGGGCCGATCGCGGTGCCGACCGTCGACACGCTCTCCCTCCGCGTCCTGATCGATTCCGCCCACGACCAGTTCCTGAAACCCTCGACCGTGCAGGGCGTGTTCCATCAGCCGCCGGGCAGCGGGCGCGGCAGCGACTACCGCAAGGTGCTGCACAACCAGTGGGGCCTCTCGCTCTTCGCGGAATCGAAGGCCGGCGACGAGGCCCGCACCATCCTCCTCGATTTCGGCTACAGCCCCGAGGCGCTGCTCAACAATATCGAGATCCTGAAGGTCGACCCGACCCGGGTCGATGCGCTGATCGTCAGCCACGGCCATCACGATCATTACGGCGGCCTGACCGGATTTCTCGACAGATACCGCAGCCGCCTCGCGCCCGACCTGAAGCTCTATGCCGGCGGCGAGGACAATTTCTGCCACCGCCTCAGCCCCAGCGGCGTGCAGGGCCAGTTCACGGATTTCGGTCAGCTCGACCGGCGCGAACTCGCCGCGCAGAGGATCGCGACCGTGCTGTGCGAGACGCCGACGGTGGTGGCCGGCCACGCCTTCACCACGGGCCCCATCAAGCGCGCCTCGATCGAGCGCATCCTGCCCAACACCTTCGTCGAGCGCGGCATCAAGGACGGGCTCGGCTGCGACGCGAGCCACTATGCGCCGGCGGAGCTCCAGGGGACGATCATCCCCGACGAGCATGTCCACGAGCACGCGACCTGCTTCAACGTCCGCGGCAAGGGCCTGGTGGTGATCAGCTCCTGCGGCCATGTCGGCATCGTCAATTCGGTGCGGCAGGCGCAGGCGGTGTCCGGCATCGAGAAGGTCCACGCCATCGTCGGCGGCTTCCATCTCGGCCCGGCGCCGAAGGAGTATCTGAGCCAAGTCGTCGCCGAGATCGCCAAGCTCCAACCCGACGTCGTCATCCCGATGCATTGCAGCGGCCTGAACTTCGCCCTCGAAGCGCAGGCGCAATTGCCCGACCACGTCATCGTGCCGACCACGGGCAGCCGGCTGACCTTCGGTGCGTAGGGCCGGGCTCCGGGCGCTCCTCCTGCTCGGCCCGCTCTGCGGTGCGCCGGCCCTTCCGGCCCGGGCCGAGGAGGCGCCGCGTCGCTCGGCGGCGGAGCTGATGGACGTGCTGATGTGGAACCGGGAGCCGGTCGGCGGGCCCTTCGCCCTCGTCGACCAGGACGGGCGCCCGCGCACGGAGGCCGATTTCCGCGGCAAGCTGCGGATCGTCTATTTCGGTTACACCGGCTGCCCCGACGTGTGCCCGACCGATCTCATGGAGATCGCCCGTGCTCTGACCCTGCTCGGCGACGCGGCGGAGGCGATCCAGCCGGTCTTCGTCACCCTCGACCCCGCGCGCGACACGCCCGCCCATCTCGCGGAGTACCTGCCGAGCTTCCATCCCCGCCTGATCGGCCTGACGGGGAGCGCGGCGGCGATCCGGCAGGCGGCGGAGGCCTACAAGGTGTTCTACGAGCGGGTGGCGCGGCCGGGCGGCGAGGACGCCATCGACCATTCCGCCTTCATCTACCTGATGGACCGCGCGGGCGGCTATCTCGGCTTCTTCCCGCCCGGCACCTCCGCCGAGCGCATGCTCACCATCATCCGGCCTCACCTGGGGAAGGGCTGACGGGCGCCGTCCCCGCGAAGGTGATGAACTGGGCCGAGGACCAGACCCGGCTTCCGTCGCGCTGGCGGCCGGAGAAATAGACCGGGCGGAAGCCGAAGGGGGCGTTCTCCGGCGCCACGACGATGTGGCCGGCCACGTCGCGGGGCAGCGGCCGCTCGGTCAGCCGCTCCAGCGCCAGGAACAGCTCCGTGCCGCCGAGCTCGCGCCGCAGGGCACCCTGCTCCAGCAAGTCGCGCCCGCTGCATTCCCAATGAAAATCCGGCGCGTGCACGAAGGGGGCGGGCCGGCGCGGGTCGCCGACCTTCACGAAGCCGCCGATGGTCCCCTCGATGACGAAGCGGCACTGGTCCAGGTTGCCGATGTCGATCTCGATGGCGTCGCTGTCGCCATAGGTCTCGGAGCGGAAGGCGATCTCGGTGGGGCCGGCCCGCCACGCCGTCTCCTCGGCATGCTCGAAGCCCTGGGGCGTGAGACGGCGGATCGTGCCGTTGAGGATGCGGATGCGGCCTTCCCAGCTCGCCCAGCGATAGCGGTCGCGGATGCGCGCGCCGCCCCAGCGCAGGCGCACGAGGCGCTCGGAGTAGCCGAGCTCGGCGTGCAGGTCGCGCCGCCAGATCGGGCCGGTCTGGTCGTGGGCCGTCAGCTCCTCCCAGCCGGCCTCGCCGAGGAAGCGGTAATCGAGCCGCGCCGGGCCATCCTGCACGAAGGCGTCGCCCTGGAGATGGTCGCCGCAGCGCACGAGGAGAGCGCTGCGCTCCCCCGTCGTGGCGAAGGTGCGCCGGGCCCGCAAGGCCCTGCCGACGGAGCGGCGGTCCAGGCTGTCCGACAGGATGCCGGTCAGGCCGCCGCGCACGCCGAAGACCTGCACGCCCGGCACGCCGCCGCCGGGCCGCCCGCGATGCTCGTCGCCGTTGGCGCAGACGCCGAGCCGGTAGCCCCGCGCGATCACGTCCCGGTAGAGCCAGTCGAACTGCCCCCAGGCGGAGGCGATCTCGACGAGGCGCTCCAGCTCCGGATGATGCCAGTCCGGGATGTAGCGCCGGCCGCCGACATGGGGGATGACGAGGTGGTTCTCCGGGTCGTCGATATAGGCCGCCCAGAGATCCTCGACCGGCCAGCGCCCGACCTCGACGCCCGTGCCCTGCATGCTCTCGTTCCAGAGGAAGGTGCGGTTGTGCTCGCCGCGCCCGTTGAACGGGAAGCCGGGCGGATCCTCCCCGAGGAAGAGCACTTGGTGGTCGCCGCCCGCGGTCGAGCTGCCGCACCATTCCTGCACGGCATAGGCCACGAACCGGCCGGGCGCGTCGAAGGCGCTCACCACCGCGACGCCCTGGCGCCAGGCCTCGTCGGTGATCTGGAAGTCGTTGGCGGTGTAGCCGTAGACGTCGACGCCGGCCACGTCGCGGGCATAGGCGGCGTTGTAGGCCGGGCTGTTGGTGCCGACCGTGTCATGGGCATGGACGTGGAGATCGCCGTAGAGCGCCCGCGGCACCGGGGCGTCGGCGAGCCCCGAGACGAAGGCCTCGCCCTCCAGCGGGTCGCGGGTGCCGGGGCGGACGACGCGGAGGCGCATCGTGCCGGAGACCGGCGGCAGGTCCTCGATCCGGAGGGCGGCCCACCCTTCCGCGGGCACCGCATGGCTCTGTTTGGAGACGATGCGGTCCCCGAGCGCGGCCGTCACGTCGAGGCGGCCGCCCTGGTCGCGGGCGATGTTGCCCCAGCGGTCGAGCAGCGCGACCGTGAGGGACGGCACCACCCCCTCCGCCACGAAGCGGGGCGCGGCAAGCTGCAGCCGCTCCGGCGGCCCGGCGACGATCCGCACCACCGGGTCGCCCGGCACCGCGACGTAGCGGGAGGTGCCGAGCGGATCGACGTAGCAGCGGAAGCGGAAACCGTCCTCGACGAAGGTCTGGACCCGGGTGCCGGGGCCGCCGGCCCGCCGGTCGCCGAGGCGGAGGACGATGCGGTCGCCGGCATTGAGATAGCCGTCGACCACGTCGACGATCACCGCCTTCTGGAAGGGCCGCTCGTGCCCCTTCTGGTCGAAGCGCACGCTGAGCGACTGGACGGTGGCGGGGGATTGCCCGGGGGCGAGCGGGCCGGCCTCGTATTCGGCGCTGACATAGTTGGCGGCGGCCGGATCCGCCGTCTGGAACAGGGCCCAGTCCGAGTAGAACTTGAAGGTCGCCTTGAAGGTGGCCCCGTCGGCGATGCCGCAGGCGCCGACCTCGTAGGTCAGCACCACCTCGTGCCAGCTCCCCGCCACCAGGGTGTCGTGGCTGCAATGGACGCTGCCCAGGAAGGGCCGCGCCTTGATCGCCGCGTAGAGCCCGGCCGGCGCCACATGCTCGCCCAGCCGCGCCCTGCCTTCGCCCTCGTCCCGCATCGTGTCCGGTTCTCGTCCAAGAGGTCTTTGCCGGCGCTATAGCGGTCTTCGGCGGAGAAGTCTTGCGCCGCCGCATGACATGTTCATACTACAAGTAGATCTAAACAGATCTTTCGGCATTTCTCTAAAATAAAGAACGATCATGTCGTCTCGACCGCTCCGGTGGGCAATTCTTCTTTTCGGTGTGCTGGGATTCTCCGTGGCCGCGCGGGCGCAGGACCTGGCGGTGCGGATCGGGGCGATCCCGGTTCTCGGCGCGGCGCCGCTCTACGTGGCCGAGCGGGAGGGCTGGCTGAGCGCCGGCGGGCTCAAGCCCACCATCACCCTGTTCGATTCCGGGCCGAACGCGGTTCAGGCCGCGGCCAGCGGCACCGTCGACATCTACGTGGCCGGCGTCACCCCGGTGGCGATCGGCCGGGAGCGCGGCGTCGATCTGCGCGTCGTGGCCGCGACCGCGACCGGCGAGAACGTGCTCGTCGCCGGCGCGAAGCTCGGCAAGTGGCTGTCCGAGGGGGCAGCGCCCGCCGCGGCCTTCCGGCGTTTCCGGGAGGAGAATGGCCGGCCGGCCAAGATCGCCACGCAGCCCCTCGGCTCGATCCCCCACACGAATCTGAGCTTCTGGCTGCGGGAGATCCACAAGGTCGATCCCGCGGACGTGCAGGTCGTCACCCTCGGAATCGATGCGGCCCAGCAGGCGATCCTGTCGGGCGCGGTCGATGCCGCGACGGTGCGCGAGCCGGGCCTCACCATCATCCGGGAGCGCAACCCCGATCTCCGGCTGGTCGCCGGCGGCAACGACCTCTTCCCCGGGCAGCCGGGCACCGTGGTCGCCGTGCGCGGCGCCTTCCTGGAGCAGCACCCTGAGGCCGTGCGCCGCCTCGTCTTGGCGATCGTGCGGGCGGTGGATCTGCTCAAGCGGGAGCCGGCCCGGGCGCTGCCGGCGGTCGAGGCCGCCCTCGGCAAGGGCATCGTGAGCCAGGCGGTCTTCGCCAAGGCGCTGGCCTCGCCGGCGACGCAGTACGTGGCCGATCCGCGGGCGATCGTGGACGCCACGCGGGCGATGCTCGCCTTCCAGACGACGCTGGGCATCACCGAGAAGACGCCCTCCACCGACGGCCTGTTCGACGCGCGCTTCTTCGAGGCGACGCAGGCCGAAGCGGTCGCGAAATAGGGATCGCACAGGATGCGAGAGAACCGGCGCGCCTTCCTGCGCATGGCCGGCGGCACGCTCGCCGGAGCGGGCGCCGCGACACGGGCGTTCGCCGAGGGCGAGGGGCCCCTGGAGGTTCCGTCCTGGACGAAGGAGCAGGGAGCGACCGCCCCCGGCTATGGCCGCCCCGCCCCGGGCGAGGCCCTCGCCCGCTATCCGAGGCTTCCGCCGGCCTTTCCGGGCGCGGTCGCCACGGTGACGCCCCTGCAGGGGCTGCACGGCATCATCACGCCGAACGGCCTGCATTACGAGCGCCACCATGCCGGCATCCCGGCGGTCGACCCCGACCGGCATCGCCTCGTGGTCCACGGGCTGGTGGAGCGGCCTCTCGTCCTGACGATGGACGACCTCGTCCGCTTCCCCGCCGTGTCGCGGCTGCATTTCCTCGAATGCTCCGGCAACACGCCCTGGCTCGGGGCCAGGCCCGATTGGACGGTGCAGGACAGCCACGGCCTCATGTCCTGCGCGGAATGGACCGGCGTCGAACTGGCGACGGTGCTCGCCGAGGTGGGGGTGAAGCCGGGAGCGGCCTGGATCCTCGCCGAGGGGGCGGATGCCTGCGCCATGAGCCGGTCGATCCCGCTCGAGGCCGCGCTCGACGGGGCGATCCTGGCCTATGCCCAGAACGGCGAGCGCCTGCGGCCGGAGCAGGGCTATCCCCTGCGCCTGTTCCTGCCCGGTCTCGAAGGAAACCTGAGCATCAAGTGGCTGCGCCGCCTGAAGGTCGGCGACCAGCCGTTCCAGACGCGCGAGGAGACCTCGAAATACACCGACCTGATGCCGGACGGCAGCGCACGCCAGTTCACCTTCGTGATGGAGGCGAAATCCGTCATCACGGCGCCCTCCGGCGGCCAGCGTCTGCGCGCCCCCGGCTTCCACGAGATCCGCGGCCTCGCCTGGACCGGGCGGGGGAAGATCGCCGGCGTCGACGTCTCGACGGATGGAGGGGCCTCCTGGCGTCCGGCCTCCCTCGAAGGGCCGGTGCGGCCGCGCTGCTTCACGCGCTTCCGCTTGCCCTGGCGCTGGGAGGGCGGCCCCGCCCGGCTCCTCAGCCGGGCGCGGGACGAGACCGGCTACGTGCAGCCGAGCCGGGACGCCCTCGTCTCCGTGCGGGGCACGCGCTCCTACTATCACAACAACGCCGTGTTCGGCTGGAGCGTCGCGCAAGGGGGCGCGGTCACCCATGCGGCGTGAGTTCCTGGCCCTCCTGTTCGGCCTCGTACTCGGCCGACCGGCCCTCGCCGAGCCCGCCGGCCCGCTCGGCCTCGGCCATCCGGCGAGCCCGGAGCAGATCGCCGCCTGGGACATCGAGGCGCGCCCCGACGGGCAGGGCCTGCCCCCCGGGCGCGGCAGCGTGCGGGAGGGGGCGAGCCTCTTCGCAGCGCGTTGCGCCGGCTGCCACGGCGCCCGCGGCGAGGGCGGCCCAGCGGACGCCCTCGCGGGCGGGCAGGGCAGCCTCGCCACGGCCAAGCCGCTGCGCACGGTCGGCAGCTTCTGGCCCTACGCCACGACGCTCTTCGACTACGTGCGCCGCGCCATGCCCTTCGACGCGCCGCAATCGCTGTCCGCCGGCGAGACCTACGCGGTGAGCGCCTACGTGCTGCACCTCAACGGCCTGCTGCCGGAGGAGGCGAGCCTCGATGCGGCGAGCCTGCCGAAGGTCGCCATGCCGAACCGCGGCGGCTTCACCGCCGATCCGCGCCCGGACGTGCCGGCCGGCCGCTGACGTTTCCCGACGAACCCCACGATCGCCATGACCCTGACCAGACGGACCTTCGCGACGGCGCTCGCCGCCGGCCTCTCCCTCGGATCCCTGCGCCCGGCCCGGGCCAGGCAGACCGTGCGCGTGAGCTTCCAGCGCTCCTCGACCCTGCTCACCGTGCTCAAGGTGAAGGGCATCCTCGAAGAGCGCCTCGGCGCGCAGGGCTTCGGGGTGAGCTGGCACCAGTTCACCAAGGTGATCGAGCCGATGAACACCGGCGCCGTCGATCTCCACGCGGATGTCGCGGACGCCGTGCCGATCTTCACGCAATCGGCCCATGCCCCGCTGACCTTCTACGCGATGGAGGCGGGCTCGCCCCGGGCCGAGGCGATCATCGTGCCCGACGAATCCCCGATCCGCTCGATCGCCGATCTGAAGGGGCGCGTGGTCGGCGTCTCGAAGGGCTCCGGCTGCCACTTCATCCTCGCCGCCGCCCTCAAGCGGGCGGGCCTGAGTTTCTCCGACATCAGGCCGGCCTATCTGGAGGCGGCGGACGGCGCGGCGGCCTTCGCCCAGGGCGACCTCGACGCCTGGGTGATCTGGGACCCGTTCCTGGCGATCGTGCAGGCCAAGCGCCCGGTGCGGGTGCTCGCCGATGCGACCGGCCTGTCGAGCTACAACCGCTACTACACGGTCACCGACGGCTTCGCCGCCGCCCATCCGGAGGTCGTCGCCACGGTCTTCTCCGCCCTGGTCGAGGCCGGGGAATGGGTGAAAGCCAACCCGAAGGAGGCCGTCGCCCTGCTCGCCCCGCTCTGGGGCGACCTGCCGCCGGAGGTCGTGGCCACGGTGAATGCGCGGCGCAGCTATCGGGTCACGGCGGTCGATCGGGCGGCGCTCTCCGAGCAGCAGGCCATCGCCGACACCTTCCTGGAAGCCGGGCTGATCCCGCGGCGGCTCGACACCGCCGCGGTCCGGATCTGGCAGCCGCCGGCGGGGCGGGGCTGAGCCATGCCGCAGGCGACGACGCCTCCCCTCCGCTTCGGGATCTGGGCCCCCGTCCACGGCTCGCGCGCCGCCCGCCACGATCCCGACGAGCCGCACGACGCCTCCTGGGCGCGCAACCGCGCCCTCGTGCTGGAAGCGGAGGCGCTGGGCTACGATTCCGTGCTCGTCGCCCAGCACACGGTGAACCCCTACGACGAGACCCGCGATCAGCTGGAAGCCTGGACGGCCTGCGCCGCCCTCGCCGCCGTGACGCGGCGGATCGAGATCATCGGCGCCATCAAGCCGGGGCTCTACCACCCGGTCGTGCTCGCCAAGATGGCGCTCCAGATCGAGCATGTCAGCGCCGGCCGCTTCGGCCTGAACCTCGTCAATGCCTGGAACCGTGCCGAATTCGAGCGGGCCGGCCTGCCGTTCCCGGACCATGACGAGCGCTATGCCTATGGCCGCGAATGGATCGCCCTGGTCGACCGGCTGATGCGCGGCGAGCGCGTGCGCTTCGAGGGGCGGCATTTCCGGGTGGAGGACTATCAGCTCAAGCCCGCCGGCACCTATCGGGCGCGGCCCACGATCTATGTCGGGGGCGAATCCGAGCCGGCCCGCGCGCTGGTGGCCGATCACGGCGACGTCTGGTTCATCAACGGCCAGCCCCTCGAGGCGGTCGCCGACCTCATCGCCGACCTGGCGCGGCGGCCGGCGGCGGCGGGCCGCCTGCGCTACGGCCTCTCGGCCTTCGTGATCGCGCGGGAGACGGACGAGGCGGCACAGGCCGAGTTCGCCCGGCTGCTGGCTCTCAGCCGCCGCGACGAGGGCCTGCGGGCCGAGACCCGGGCGCGAACCGATGCGGCGAGCGTGATGTTCGCCAAGACGGATGCGGCGGCCGCCCACCATGTCGGCACCAATGGCGGCACCGCCGCCGGGCTGGTGGGCAGCTACGCGGCGGTGGCCGCGCGCATCCGCGCCTTTCACGCGGCGGGGATCGAGCTGTTCATGCTGCAGTTCCAGCCCTTCGAGGCCGAGATGCGCCGCTTCGCCGCCGAGGTGCTTCCGCGGGTGCGGGGCTGAGGCGGCGGGAAGGGCCGGATCCGATCGTGGCCTTCGGCGCGAGACCCCGCGCCCTCAGGCCGTGCCGACGCGGTACTCGCGGGGCGGCCGGGTGCCGTTGAGGGCGAAGGCACCGACGCTGCGCTCGCGGTAGATCCGCGGGTTGTGCGAGGTCAGCGTGCGGGCGTTGCGCCAGTGGCGGTCGAGCCCGTGCTCGGCCTTCACGGCGGAGGCGCCGAGCGCGTCGAACAGCACGGTGGTGGCTTCCAGGACGAGGTTCGTCACCACGGTGACGGCCTGGTTGACCTCGATATCGGCCAGGGCAGCGGCCGGTTCGGCCGCGTCCCGCCCCTGGGCCTGGGCCGCCTCGAAGGCGCGCTGCACGCTCTCGGCCGCCTTCAGCACGATGGCGCCCGCGGCGTAGGCGTTCCCGCGCACCCGGCCGACCACCGCCTGCACCTGCGGGTCGTCGGCCGTGCGCCCGGCATTGCCGTGACTGTAGACCCGGGTCCGGGCCGCGACGAGCCGGGCCGCATCCTCCGCCGCCGCCCGGCCGATCCCGGTCAGCGTGGCCAGATGCACGAGCTGGAAGAAGGCCATCGCGTAGGGAAAGCGCGCCGCCTCCGGCTTGATCAGCTCCGGCGCCAGCACGACGCCCTCGAAGCGGGCGGTGCCGCTCGCGGTGAGCGCCTGTCCGAAGCCGTCCCAGTCGTCTTCGATGGTGACGCCGGGGGCGCGGGTCGGCACCGCCGCGACCACGGGCGCGCCGTCCTCGTCCTGCGCCGACAGGTGGATCCAGTCGGCAAACAGCGAGCCCGTCGTGTAGAATTTCCTGCCGTCCAGCACCCGCTCGCCGCCGCGGTGGCGCAGGACCGTGTCGAACTGCCCGACCTTGGCCGGTCCCGTCTCCGACACGCCGCTGCCGACCGTGTCGCCCGCCGCGAGCCGGGCGATCCAGCGGGTCCGCCATTCGGGCGAGGCGGCGGTCAGCACGTCCTCGGTGAAGCCGAAATGCGCGCGCAGCGCGTTGGTGACGTTGGAATCGGCCGCCGAGAGTTCGATCAGCAGATTGAAGAGTTCGGGCAGGCTCGCGCCGATCCCGCCCGCTTCGGCGGGGACGCGCAGGGTGGTGAAGCCAGCTTCCTTGAGCCAGCCGAGCTCGGCATGGGGCCGGCGACGCTCGGCGTCCCGTGCGACGGCGCCGGCGCGGATCTCGGCGAAGACCGGCCGGAAGCGCGCCGCGAGCTCCTCGTAGCGTCCGCTCGGGCCGGCCCCCCAGCCCGCATCGATCTGCGACATCGTCCGGTTGTCCTCTGCTGCCCGCCCGAACCGCCAGGGCGGCCATCGGGCGCGGAAGGGCAACGAAATCGGCAATTCTCGCCGCAAGCTCAAGACAAACCATCCGGATTGCGGCGCACGCACGCGATTTTGAAAGATCTTTCTTTGGTGGGAGATCGATGAAGTTTGTTGTCCTTTTTCATCAGGATCAACGAAAACGACATTCTCGGTGCCGCCTCTCTTCAAAGGAAGAGCTTCGAGAAGGCACGGACCCGGCCGAGGCTGCGCGCCTCGGCTCTTCCTCAGACGCGATGCGGCGCCGCGGCGGTGTTGCCCCTTCAACGTGCCGCCCAGGCAGGCATTCGATGGTTGCGATCCGGAGCGGAGAAGCAAACCTGCGAAATCGTCTGCGTGTTCGAATGCATGTTCCGCATGAGCCGAAATATAAGGTAAATATTTCTATTGACTGAAATTCGCGCGGCCGAGATTATTGCTCAAGCTTTCTCCAGAATATCGTATGCAGATCCAAGCATCGGTTGAAACGATGCTTGTCAGTCCTCTGCACGACGAGCCGGCCGCGTCGCTTCGTGCGCGCGGATGCGGCGGCCGGAAAGCGCCGTGACAGGCCGCTCGGGATGCGCGGTCCGTGAAGGTGGAGACCTCTCAAGTGACAAGCCGCCGTCATCGCTCGATGCCCGATTTCGAGGACCGGAAGGTCGTCGACCGCTACATGGACCGGCTCGATACGCGGGGCGTGTCGCGCCGCGACTTCCTGGCCCTCGCCTCGGCCGGCCTGTCGGCCGGCGCCGCGGCGACGGCCCTCGGCCTGCCGAGCGTCGCGGTGGCCGATCCCTCCGGCAAGATCGCCTATCTCGCCTGGAGTGCCAGCACCGAATACAACCAGCTCGTCAGCAAGGGCGCCGAAGCCGCCTCGAAGGCGCTCGGCCAGAATTACGTCTTCCTCGACGGCCAGATCGACAGCACCCGCCAACTCAACCAGTTCGAGCAGCTGACGACGACCCGCGCCGCCGGTGGCTTCTTCAACATCCTCGACGGCAGTGCGCTGCGCCGGGTCTCGAAGGTCGCCGAGGACACGAAGACCTATTTCGGCGCGATCTGGGACAGCGTGGCCTGGTACACGCCGTTCGACGCGGGCGATTACTACACGCTCTACGCCGTGCCCGAGGAGGACGACGCGCATCGGCGCGTCTCGGCAGAGGTTCTGAAGGCGGTCACCGAAAAATTCGGCGGCGGCGACGTCGTGGCCCTCACCGGCACGCCGGGCAATTGGTGCGAGGCGGCGCGCAACCGCGGGCGCGACGACGCCTTCAAGGATTTCCCGAAGACCAGGCTCGTCGACACGCTTCCCGGCAAGTGGCTGCGGGAGGAATCCCTGCGGGCGACGGAGGATCTGCTGTCGCGCAACAAGAACATCGTCGGCATCATCACGCAGAACGACGACGAGGCGCAGGGGGCGCTCGCGGCCCTGCGCAATGCCGGCATCAAGCCGGGCAAGGATATCTTCGTCGGCGGTGCCGACGGGACCTCGCTCGGCTCACAGGCGATCAAGCGCGGCCTGCAGACCGCCACGAGCGGCAACAGCCCGGTCTATACCGGCGCGCTCTTCGCCGCCCGCATCTTCGACGTGACCCATGGCTGGCAGCCGCGGGCGGCCGAGCGGCAGCTCTACTGGCGCGCGCTCACGGTCACCCGGGACAATATCGACAGTTATATCGACCGCTACGTCGACAACAAGGATGTCGAGCCGTTCGACTATCGCAAGCTGTCGCATGTCCTGCACCCGAACGACTGGGATCCGCAGGCCGATCTCTACCCGATCGACGTGGAGCACCATTGGCGCGGCTATCCCAAGCCCGACGGCTGGACGCTGCCCAAGGCCTATGCCGAGGCCAAGGCGCGGGGCGAGCTGGAGGCGGTGAAGGCGGAGTATGCCGACCGCAACAAGATCAAGTTCGACGGCCCCTCGCCCAACCGCAAGGCCTGACCGCCGCCCGGGGACGGGCCTCTGACCGGAACCCCGAGGCGCGCGATGGGCTCGGGACGTGAGCGGCGCTCGAACGACAGGAAGACGACGGGATCATGAACGATCGACGCGCCGGGCCGCTGTTCGAGGCTCGGGGGCTTTCCATGCGCTACGGGCCCGTTCCGGTGCTCGACGGCATCGAATTCGATATCCCGCGCAACGCGGTCGTGACCTTCGTGGGCGAGAACGGCGCCGGCAAGTCGACGCTGTTCAACATCCTGAGCGGGATCACCGCCGCCCAGCACGGGACGATGCGCCTCGCCGGCCTCCCCTACGCACCGCGGGATTACGGCCGGGCCGCCCGGCTCGGCGTATCCCGCGTGTTCCAGGAGCAGTCGCTCGTCCTCAACGTGCCGGTCTACGAGAACCTGCTCCTCGGTTGGGAGGCGGGCTTCGCACGGGCCGGCCAATTCCTCGACCGGGGCGCGATGATCGCCGCGGCCGAACGGATCGCCGAGGAGGCGGATCTCGACATCGATGTCCGCCGCCGCACCGGCGCCTACGATTTCTCGAAGCGCCAGTCGATCGAGATCGCGCGGGCCTGCTTGGCGGGCCGTCTTCTCGGCGGGGTCGAGACGCCCCTGGTCCTCCTCGACGAGCCGACCTCCGCCCTCGACCGCCGCGACGAGGAGGCGTTCTTCCGCCTCGTCGATCGCGTCCGGAAGCGCGGCTCGCTGCTCTTCGTGTCCCACCGGCTGACCGAGGTGCTCGGCGTCTCCGACATCATCTACGTCCTCAAGGACGGGAAGCTGGTGGCGAAACGCGATCCCCGCGCGACGAGCGAGGCCGAACTGCACAGCCTGATGGTCGGGCGGGCGCGGGTGGCCGACTATTATCACGAGCACCGCCAGCGGGTGGTTTCGGAGGCGGAGAAGCCGGTTCTCACGGTGCGGGCGCTCGAACGGGCCGGCGCCTTCGCGCCCATCGACCTGCGGGTCCGCCCGGGCGAGGTCGTCGGCATCGGCGGCCTGCTCGATTCCGGGAAGGGTGCGCTTGGCAAGGCGATCGCCGGTATCGATTCGGCCGATGCGGGCACCGTCGCGCTCGGGGACGCGCCCGCCAGCGCGGCGGAGATCGGGCGCTTCGTCCGTGACGGCCTCGGCTACGTCCCGGCGGAGCGGCTGGTGGAGGGGATCATCCCCTCGGCGAGCGTGGCCTGGAACATCTCGCTCGCGAGCGGGGGCGATCTCTTCGCCAATGCCCTCGGCTGGTGGCGGCGCCGCCGGGAGGTGGAGACGGCGCAGCGGCATGTGCGCGGCCTCGCCATCCGCTCCGCCACGCCGGATGCCAGGACCGCGAGCCTCTCCGGCGGCAACCAGCAGAAGGTCGTGCTCGCCCGCTGGCTCTGCCGCTCCCTCAAGGTGCTGGTGCTCGACAATCCGACCCGCGGCGTCGATGCCGGCGCCAAGGAGGAGATCTACCGGCTGATCCGGGATCTCGCCGAGCGCGGTGTCGGGATCGTGCTGATCACCGACGAACTGCTCGAACTGATCGGGCTGTCGAACCGCATCCTGATCCTGCAGCGCGGGCGGCTCGTCGCCGACCTGCCGGCCCCGGCCGAGGCCAAGCCCCGGGAGCAGGATCTCGTCGCGCTGATGCTGCCGCAGAGCGGCGACGCGCCCGCCTTCGCCGCCTGACACCGGCTGATCCGGAGACCCATGATGACCGCCGAGACCGTCCGTCTGACTGCGCCCGCGTCCCGGAGGTGGCTGTCCCTTCCAAAGGTCGACAGGAGCGTGGGGCTGCCGATCGCCGTGGTCGTGCTGCTCGTGACTTTCTTCTCCCTCGCGACCGAATCCTTCGCGACCTGGCGCAACTTCACCGCGCTGAGTGGTCAGGCCGGCGCCCTGCTGATCGTCTGCCTCGGGGGCAGCTTCATCATCCTGATGGGCAGCATCGACCTTTCGGTCGGCGCGATCGTGCTGTTCGTCGCCGCCGCCAGCGTGCAGATCCTCAACCACACCGAGATCGGCGGCGGGATCTTCTTCGTCGCCGCCGCCATCGGCGCGGGTCTCGGCCTCGTCAACGGCCTCGTCTACGCGGTCGGCCGGGTTCCGTCCTTCGTCGTGACCCTCGGCACGTTGTCGATCTTCAGCGGGCTTGCCCTGCAGATCCTCCAGGGCCGCGCCATCCAGTTCGATCTGCCGGGTTTCGAGGAGATCGCCATCGGCCAGCTCGTCCCGCGCCTGCCCAACATCGCCCTGTGCGCGCTGCTCGCCTGGGGCGGCGCGGTCCTGGTCGCGAACCGCACGCGCTTCGGCCGCTACATGGCCCTGATCGGCGGCGGCGAGACGGTGGCGCGCATTGCCGGCATCCCGGTGCGGCGCTACAAGATCTACGCCTTCGCCCTGGCGGGCCTGCTCACCGGCATCGGCGCGATCCTGATCGTGGCCCGCCTCGGCGCCGCCGGTCCCTCGGTCGGGCAGGATCTGCTGCTGAGCAGTCTCGCGGCGATCGTGGTCGGCGGCACCTCGCTGGCGGGGGGCGTCGGCGGCCCGCACCGCACCCTGATCGGCGTGCTCATCATCACCATCATCGACAACGGCCTCAACCTGATGGGGGTGAGCCAGTATTCGCAGATGGTCGTGAAGGGCGCTGTCGTCATCGCCGCGGTGCTGGTGAGCCGCGAGCGCTCCCTGGCCGCCCTCGTGAAGTGAGGCGACCCGCCATGACCAAGCGCCTCATCCTCAACGGCTTCTCGATGAACGCCGTCTCCCACGTCTATCACGGCCTCTGGCGCCGCGAGGACACGCGCCAGACCGCGTTCAACGATCTCGCTCCTTGGGTCGAACTCGCCAAGCTCCTGGAGAAGGGCCGCTTCGACGCCTTGTTCGTGGCCGACGTGATCGGCGTCGATCCGGCCTACAAGGGCAGCTGGGACACCTATCTCGAAGAGGCGGTGCAGATCCCGATCAACGATTCCGGCGCTCTCATCGCCGCCCTGATCGGGGCGACGGAGCATCTCGGGCTGACCTTCACCAGCTCGATCCTTCAGGAGCACCCGTTCAACTTCGCCCACAAGGTCTCGACCCTCGACCATCTCAGCCGCGGCCGCATCGGCTGGAACATCGTCACCAGCGTCAGCCACAACGCGGCGCAGAATTACGGCTTCGACCGCATCGTCCCGCATGACGAGCGCTACCGCTGGGCCGACGAATATGTCGACGTCGCCTACAAGCTCTGGGAGGGCTCCTGGGACGACGATGCGGTGCTCAACGACAGGAAGGGCGGCCGCTACGCCGATCCGAGCCGGGTTCACCGCATCCACCATGAGAGCGCGCGCTACCGGGTGCTCGGCCCGCACCTGTCGCAGCCCTCGCGCCAGCGCACGCCGGTGCTGTTCCAGGCCGGCTCGTCCCAGGCGGGCCGCGCCTTCGCCGCGCGCAACGCCGAGGGCACCTTCATCGCCAGCCTCACGCCGGAGGGTGCGCGGCGGCTGGTGCAGGAGATGCGCGCCCAGGTCGCCGCCGCCGGGCGCGACCCGAGCGACCTCCTGTTCATCCAGGGCCTGTCCTTCGTCGTCGGCAGCACCGAGGCGGAGGCGCAGCGCAAGGCGCGCGACCTCGACGCGTATCGCAGCACCGACGGCCTGCTCGCCCATATCAGCCGCGACCTCGGCATCGATCTCGGGCTGCTGCCGCCCGACAAGCCGGTCGACGAACTCGACATTCAGGGCGTCCAGGGGCTGGTGCGCTTCTTCGAGGAGGCCAATCCCGGCAAGCGGGCGACGGTGGCCGATCTCGGCAATGCCTATGCCTACAACACCCGCATCGTCGGCACGCCAGAGAGCATCGCCGACGATCTCGCCCGCTGGCAGGCGGCGGGCATCGATGGGGTCAACGTCATCTATCAGACGACGCCGGGCTCGTTCGTCGACTTCATCGAACACGTCGTGCCGGTGCTGCAGGCCCGTGGCTTGGCTCAGACCGAGTACGGCCCCGGCACTTACCGCGAGCGCCTCTTTCCCGGGCGCGGCCCGCGCCTCAACGCACGCCACCCGGCCGCGCGCTATCGCGGGGCTTTTGGTGATCGAAAGGGCGAATCGACTTAGGCGGAATTGAGAAAAATAAAAATATTGGATGATGTATATATTCAGATGTCGTCTTCATCGACGGGAAAATTTTCAATTTTATCTATAGAATGATTTGCAATAATTTATTTTGCCTTCGAGCAGATGGCCGATGATAGCCCCTCAGGACGCCGCATCCGTTGAGGGACTCTCGTCAAGCAGGTTCGGCTCGTGTCGCTGACCGATGCCTGCGAGCGCCTCGAGGACGGGAGGTGCCATGACAACGAGGATCGATCGCATACGGCCCTGGGCGGCTTGGCGCTTCGAGCCTTCGCCAACCCGTCTGTCACAGCCCGGGAACTGGCATGGGCCGTGGACCGCAAGCCGGGTCGAATTCAAGAGCGGTGACGCGGCGGTCGCATGGCGCCCATCGCAGGGTCACGCACGCGTCATTCACGGTCGGACAGATGATCATGCGCTGGCGGGCAGGGCGCCCATATCAGTTTTCAACGCTTCGATGATCGCCTCACGCCTGCTCGGTGTCATAATCATGCGAATGGCCAGCGGGGCATCCCAAAACACGGTGACTTCCTTCTCTGTCAGCACCGCCCAGAACGTCACTTTTGCGGCGCGGACCTCGAGTACCCGATCCGAGAGCCAGGTGGCCGCGGGTCGCCCGGGTATGAGGACGTGCGAAAGCCGCTCCTCCCATGAGGCGGTATGCGGGGCGAGCCGGGCGTCGATGAGGGCACGTCGGTCACAACCAACCGGCCATGCGACAGGCAGGCGGCACAGAATTTCCCGGCTCAAATCCTGCCTCCCGGGCGACGGGTCATGACCCGTCCCAGGCGCCTTTCGAGACCCAGCCATAGTCCTGCCGTTGCCAGGGTCCCGACGGCGACGACCCCGATGGCCGACAGGCCGGCATAGACGCAGGCGCCGATCAGCACAGTGTTGAGGGCGACGGTCATCGACTTGACCGACGTCTCCTCGCCCTCCGTCCGTCGCACGAAGGCGACGATCTCGCAGAGCCGGGCGAGGTCCGGTCCCGGCAGGCCGATCTGCGCCTTGCTGTCGGCGAGAGCGGCCGGACCGACCGCGATGGGCACGTCGGACTTGGCATGGGGCTCGGCCCCGTGCACGGCATGCAAATGGATGACCCGGTGACCGAGAAGTCGCTGCTGGGCGAGATAGCTCGCGGGCGTGTGCACCGCGCTGCGGACGAAGTGGCGCGAGGCGCCGATGCGTATGGCGAGGTCGTCCCGCCCCTCGTCCCGCGCCGGGCGGAAGAGGACGGTCTCGCGCAGTCCGAGTTTGGCCATGCGCTGTCCGAACTCGCCGGGGCCGAGGCCGGACGTGTCCCACTCCACCCCGTCGTCGAGCAGGATCTCGTCGGCCTCGCGAATCTCGAGAAGCGCACGGAAGTTGCGCACCACGATGCCCTGATCGGCCAGGCGTAGAACGATCTCGGCCGCGGCGATGCGCCGATGCACCAGCACCGGGCTAAAGAAATCCGGCCGCAGCACCGCCTGTGCCAACGGCGCACCCCCCGAGAATGCGGCCGAGGCGCCGACGCACAGCATCAGCGGAGTGCTCGCATCCGCAAAGGCCGTGGCCGCCTTGGACCGCGGCGCTTCGGAGAAAACCGTCACTGCCGCTTCGGCCGCTCCCCGGAGGGCGGTCCGGTCCCCGCCCAAGGCGACGGCGAGGCGCTCGAACAGGGCGACCTCCGTCCGGCACAGGTTGCGGCGGGTCAACTTGTCCCAGACCCGGAATAGCCACAACATCAGCGCGGCGGGCAGGTGATCGCCGTTGATGAGGGCGAGCGCAGACAGGATCGTCAGGATTGCTGTCGCGTCTGCCCTCCGCTGCCTGAGCTGCCGGAGAGCCTGGCGCGCCGTCGGCCAGGAGGCCGCCGCCAGTACCACGGCACTGATCGGCATAAGCGCCGGGACCATTGCCGCCCCGATGGCGAAAGCGAGATTGGCGTTGATGAGCAGGCCCTTGACCTCCGGGTTGGAGAAGGGCGTGACCACGCGCCGCCGCAGGATGGCCTCGATCGACTCGGCCTCCGCCACGAGGTGGGGAAGGCCGCTCGGGTCGCAGCGCAGGTCGAGGAAGCCACGCGTGGCCGAGTGCCGGTCCACTGCGATCACGGCGCCGCGCCGTTTGAGGAAGCTCGCGACGATCGCAAGCGCAGTCCGGTCGCGCAGCACCCCGTGGCTCAACCGGACCCGGCCGCTGCCAAGATGATGCACGCGCCACGTCGAGAGCGATGGGCCAGACCGCCACAGGGTGACAGGCTCTTCCCAGATGCGCTCCGAGACGTGCCGGAGGAAGGCCGCGCTGCGCAGGCTCTCCCGTTGGCCGGCCTCCCGCATGATCCGGGCAAGATGGTGCATGTCCTCGCCCGAGGCTGCGACCGGACCGGAGAACCGCAATTCGATCCGCGCCGCCGTGAGATCGAAGCGCAGCCCCTCCAGCCGCTCGATCCGAAGGCAGCGGTTCAGGAAGTTTGGCAGGGCCGGGCCACAGGCGAGGCGGCCCGTGAGCGGCCCGGTCAGGATGAGGCTGGCCCCCGCCACGCGGACAGAGAGCGGGGCGACGGCGGGGGCGCCGCGGGTCGGCCAAGTCGTCGGCACGGCGGTCGTCATCTCAGATGAAGGCGACGACGAGGGCGGCCAAGCCGAGAAATTTCATGCTCTGGTTCTCGTCGATGTTGATGAGGCCCATCGTCGAGTCGAGCAAGAACGACACCTCTGCAGAGAGCTGCCCGCAATACTCACGCAGGGAGGTGATATCCTTGCCGATGAGCTTAAGCTGGGCCACCGTGTCGGGGCCGGCCCAGTGCCGCCCGTTCGCGATGATGAACGGGATGAGTGTCGACAGCGTCACCGCGGAATCGCGCAGATTGGCGACCAGCGCGTTGCGCCGGCCGAGACGCTGCACGATGCCCTTCAGGTCCCGGAAGCTGGTCTTGCCACGGAGGCCCATGGGCCGGGCGAAGCCGTTGCGGGGATGCGCCGTATCGGAAAAGATCTCGGTCGTCAGGGCGTTGAGGTCCTGTTCGACCGTCCGCAGGGTGCTCGCGAGCTGGCCGACGATGGTGTCGAAGAGCTCGACGAGCATGTCGGCCGAGTTGTTGACCCGGGGCAGGCCGCTGCGCCGACGCGGCTCGGCATAGCTGCGGAAGGCTGGGAAATTCCCCTGCCGCATGCTGATCAGGCGCTCGTGGTCGGCGATCAGGCCAACGGGCAAATTCACCGCCACGTCACCCTCGAAGGACGGCAGCCAGCAGATCAGGTTGAGGTCATCCTGCTCCACGAAGATGCGGCTCGATTCCTCGATCTCGTGCAACTCGTCCGGGCTGAACAGCTCGACGTTCAGCACCGACGAGACGAGGGCCCTCTCCTCCGGAGTGGCGGCCAAGAGATCGACCCAAAGGGATTGAGCGAGTCGCTGACGCCTCTTCTCCTCCGAAAAGTGATCGAGGGGCTGCAGACAAGTCTCGCCGCGGGCGAAGGTCAGGATCACGACGCGTCGGTCCTCTCGGGTAAAGGGATGTCTGCCCCGGCAGGGGCATTATCGAAGCAGGTTCATCACTCCCGCTGCGCCCGCCCGGCGCTGAAGCGGCCGCAGGGAGTTGCCGAGGGCGCCGAGCGCTGAGGCGTTGTTGAAGAACACCGAGTGCCAGATATTGAAACCGGCCAGGAACACGCCGGCGATGCAGATGCCGTTGGCGCCCCGGATCAGGTTCCAGCTCTGACCGACATTCGTGTGCAGCTCGCGGGCGATCGAGAACATCTCTCCCATCCGGCGCAGGTTGCCCTCCAGGAAGACCACCTGCGCGGTGTCGGTGGCGATCCCCGCCGCGCCGCTGAGGGAGACCGAGACGTCGGCTTGGCGAAGGGCGAGGGCGTCGTTGATGCCGTCCCCGACGAAGCAGACGCGGCGTCCCTCCCGCTGGAGTCCGGCGATCACCGCCGCCTTGTCCTCCGGAAGGACCTCGGCGAAGTAACGCTCCATTCCGAGCTGGTTGGCGAGCTGACGCGTCGGCCTGTCATGGTCCCCCGACAGGATGATGAGTTCCTTGATACCTCCCGCGCGCAGGCTCTCCACGGCATCCGCCGCCTCGGGACGCTGCGACGGACGCAGGTCGATGAGGCCGGCGGGCTCATCGTCGAGGCCCATATAGATCAAGGTGTGACCGGCATCGCGCCGAGGCGCCATGGCGTGATCGAAGGATTCCGGGAAGACGAGGCCCTCCCGGTCCATGAAGCGGCGGCTGCCAAGCCGGACGCGACGGCCCTCGATGATCACCGTGAGGCCGAAGCCAAGGGCGTATTGCGAGGCATCGAGCACCGGCAGAGGCGCACCGTCCGTGGCCTGGTAGCGATCGACGATGGCCCGCGCGATCGGGTGCGAGAAGTTCTGTTCGGCCGCGGCCGCGAGACGCAGCATCTCGGTGGGCGCGTGGGCGCCGCAGGACACCACCTCCCCGACCTCGGGCACCGAGCGGGTGAGCGTCCCGGTCTTGTCGAACACCACCGTATCGATCTGCGGCAGGGTCTCCAGGGCGCGGCCCTGCTTCACCAGGATGCCGGAGCGGATGCAGGCCGAGAGCGAAGTCACGACGGCGAGGGGCGCCGCCATGCGGATGCCGGTGCCGAGATCCGAATTGATGACAGCGAGCGCCGCGCTCGGCCCGATCATCGCCCCGGCGAGCGCCGAAACGCCGAGCGCCGGCACCACGATCGAATCGGCCAGGGACTCGCCGCGCGACTGGAGTTTCAGCTTGTGCGAGACGGTCTCGCGGAGAATGTCGGCGATCTTGCCAGCCGTGGTGTCCTTGCCTGCCCGCTCGACCCGCACCCGGATCTGGCCGGCGACCAGCAGGGTCGCGGCGAGTACGGAATCTTCGGCGGCGCGCTCGACGGGCGCCGCCTCGCCGGTCAGGGCCTGCTGGTCCAGCATGCCCTCGCCGGACTGGACGACCCCATCGACGGGAACCGCCTCGCCGGTATGGACGACGACCACGTCGCCCGCCTTCACGTCCTCGATCCGCACCTCGGCCGTCGAGCCGTCCGCCCGTTCGAGGCGCACGATGCTGGGCTGTCGGCCCAAGGCGTCGACGAGGAGCCGCGCCGACTGTGCCTGGGTCTTGCGCAGCAGGGTCCGCCCGACGCTCAGGAAGAAGGAAGTCATCGCACCGGCAAAGATCTCGCCGGTGAACAGGCAGGTGGTGAAGATGATGCTGTCGAGGACGTCGACGCCCAAGCGCCGCTCCTGGACCAAGACCTGGATCGCCCTGTGGTAGCTCGGCACGGCCGTGGCGAGCATGAGGGCGGTGCCGACCGGCAGGAGGGCGGGGGCTACGAAGGTCGCTCCCCCCGAGAGCGCGAGCGAAGCGGTGGCGACCGGCAGATCGAGCCGATGCAGGATGGGGCGGACGGCGTCTCTGCTCTTGTCTTGAACCGCCCGGTGCAACCCGTGCACGATTTGCTGCGCATGGATCAGCGCCGGGTCGAACCGGATGGTCAGGCTTCCACCAAGCCCGTCCACGCGAAAGGCGACGATCCCGAGCAAATCATCCAGCGCCTTGGACACCCTGTCCCAGGCCGCCGGACGACACCGCAGGCCCGGATGACGCAGCCGAAGGAGGCCGGGCTTTTCATCCTGGCGGATCCAGTCGCTGATGAGGCGGCCGTAGCGGAAGAACGAGGTCCGGCGATGGGGCGCGGCTTCCGCATCCTCAAGGTCGACGTCGAGTTCGGGCAGGTCCGCAGGCCGCGCGCGGTAGGTGGCGACCACCTTCCTCCGGGCGCCCGGCTCGTGCCGGACATCCACCTCATGGCGCTGCCGGTCGATCGTGACCGACCGGACCGATGGCGCGGCCAGCGTCACGCGCAGAAACTCGGCCAGGCGGCTGGCCGAGGAGAACCACTGGCCTCCCCCCACAACGAACCGGTCCGGCCCGACGACCCGGACCGAGAAGCAGACGGCTCCCGGATCCGCGAGAGAGCTCGTGAAGAGGGAGGACATCGTGTCGGACCGCTTCGTTGGGTGTTTTTGCAGCCACGCCCGATCACAGCACGATCGGGTGTGGCTGCAACGCACTGATAGGAAATGATTTTTCGTTCTGAACTTCGCGTCCCTTCGCGGGCGATGCGTTCAGTGTTCTCCGTCGAACTTGCCCGCGAGAGCATCGACATGCTGCCGGGTGTCGCTGTGCACGGGGTGATCGTGCGCCTCGTGCCCGGCATGGACGTCCGCGCGCGGAGCAAGCGTGCTCGTCGGCGCCTGCTTCAGCAGGTGGCGGCGAGAGCGGGACGAGAGGGCATCATCGCTGCCGTCGGACAGGCCGCGCTGGACCGCACTGCCTTCCGGCAACAGGTCATGCACGTAAGTGGCGGCGAAGACCGCGCCATAAGCGAGGGCGTAGCTGACCGAATACACGCCCGAGCCCACGACCCGCTTGGTCGTCGCTGCGGCTCGGTGCGCGGATTCGCGCGCATGGACGGTCGGAGCGTCGAGGGCGCCGGCAGCAGTCTCGAGCGTCTCCCCGAGAATCGTGAAGGGGTCCTCGGCGGTGGCAGTCGACGAACTCATCAGTGGTCCTATCCCAGGTGGTGGAGGTCCCGAGCGACATCGCTCAGGCGAGGAGGGCTCCGAAGAGCCATTCCGTGAGCGCGAGAGCCGCGCCGGCTATCAGGGCGGCCGAGGCGGCGGTAAGAAGCAATCCGGCGGCAATCAGCAGCCCATCCCGCCGGATCAGGCCGATCGCCAGGATGAAGACCGTGAGCGACAAGGGCGCGTTCGTGCCGGGAATCGGCAGGGCGATCAGCAGCGCTAAGATGATGACGGCGACACCCACCATGCGCTGGCCGGCCTTGCCGTGGAAGATCGCGCCCCGCGGTCGCGTGAAGCCGTCGATCCTGCGAAGCAGCGGCAGCATGGCCCTCACCGCGCGCTTGAGCGGCTTAGCCTGGATACGCCTGTCGAGAAGCGATTCCGGCAGCCAGACGCGGTCTCGGGCGGTGACCATCTGAGCGCCTATCATCGCGGTGGGAATGGCGATGACGAGGGACAGGCCGGGAATCGGGACCGGGATAATCTCGGGAACGGCCAGGGCGGCAAGGGGAATCCCGAAGGCAGATGTCTCCAGCCCACCGAGCAACTCGCGGACCGTGAGGGTTTCCAAATCGCCCCGGCGCAGGACGGCCTCGAAAAGCTTCGTCAGCTCGCTCGCCTGAACGGGGCTACGCGATGAAGCCGTACGCAGAGCCGGCGGTGCAAAATCAGCAGTTGCAAGTGCTGGCCCCATACTAAGTCCTAATAGAGAGCGATTTGGCACGCAAATGCGTGTATAAGCGCAAACCTCTCATCTATCGATCAAAATATTTTTACGTCTCGGCGAGGCTCGGACAAGCCTAAGAGCGGGTAAATTATGACATTTTTATAACAAATAGTTGGGGCGAATTCTTTTGTACTAGAGGTTGTTGCGGGCCTGGGGGCGCCCGCTTTGCCGGTTCCCGGGCGCGTCTGTGAAAAGCGCTGATCGGACGCTCACCGCTCCAGTGAGCGTGCGGCCCACTGATCGGCGGGTCGAGCTTCATGCTGTCATGGGACGTGTTCGATGCGACGCTGCGGCCTGCGGGCGGAAGAGTCTTCGCCGAGCGAGTCCTCCGCCCGTCTCCCAGTTCCATCACACCCAGCTTCAAGCCGGATTGTCGATGCGCGTTGAGCGTTCGCAGCGACTTGGCAGGGAGATGGTGGGCCCGGCAGGACTCGAACCTGCAACCAGACCGTTATGAGCGGTCGGCTCTAACCATTGAGCTACAGGCCCTTTGGGTTCCTTCTCAAGGCCTTGGCGCCGAGACCGGGGGTCGGCGGCGAGGTCGGCGACGGAAACGGCGACGGGAACCGGGTTCGTGGTAGCCCGTGTGCCCGGCGCCGGCAAGGGACGGATCGCCCGCCGGGGGCCTCCCGTCAGCGCTGGCCGAAGGCGCTGTCGGTGAAGAGGTGCTTCAGGCCGTGCGGCTGGGAGCGCCAGTATTGCTTGGGCGCGCGCACCTGCGCCCCGAGTTCGGCCGCCGCGTGCCAGGGCCAGCGCAGGTCGTAGAGCAGGGCGCGGGCGAGGGAGACCGCATCCGCCTGGCCGTTCTGCAGGATCGCCTCGGCCTGGGCGGGTTGCGTGATCAGGCCCACGGCGATGGTGGGAAGCCCGGTCTCGGCCTTGATGCGCGCCGCGAAGGGCACCTGGTAGCCCGGCCCCACGGGGATTGTCTGCGCCGTCGAGAGGCCGCCGGAGGAGACGTGGATCGCCGCGGCGCCCCGGGCCTTCAGGGCCTCGGCCAGGGCGAGGGTGCCCTCGAGGTCCCAGCCGCCCTCGACCCAGTCCGTGGCCGAGACGCGCATCCAGACCGGGCGTCCCGCCGGCACCGCGTCGCGCACCGCCTCGAAGCATTCGAGGGGGAAGCGCATCCGGTTCTCCAGGGCGCCGCCATAGGCGTCGCCGCGGGTGTTGGCGAGCGGCGAGAGGAATTGGTGCAGCAGGTAGCCATGGGCCCCGTGCAGCTCCACCCCGTCGATCCCGAGGCGCATCGCCCGCCGGGCGGTGGCGACGAAGCCGTCGCGGATGCGCTTGAGGTCGGAGAGGTCGAGGGCGTGCGGGGCCACCTCGCCCGCCCCGTGGGGGATCGCCGAGGGCGCCTCCGTGCGCCAGCCCTGGGGATGCTCGGGCGGGATCTGCGCGCCCCCGTCCCAGGGGGCCCGGCTCGAGGCCTTGCGCCCGGCATGGGCGATCTGGAGGGCGACGGGCACGGGCGCGTATTCCCGCACCGCGCCGAGCACCCGGGCGAGCGCCCGCTCGGTGGCGTCGTCGTAGAGGCCGAGATCCCAGGCGGTGATGCGCGCCTCGGGGCTGATCGCCGTCGCCTCCAGGGTCAGGAGCCCGGCCCCCGAGGCGGCGAGCTGGCCGAGATGCATCACATGCCAATCGGTCGCCGCCCCGTCCCGGGCGGAGTACTGGCACATCGGCGCGACGAGGATGCGGTTCTCGAGCACGAGATCGTCGAGCCGCAGGGGCTCGAACAGGCGCGGGGCGGACATGGCGGCTCCATCCTGAGGAGTTTAGGCGGTGTATGGGGGTATCTGGGGAAGTGCGCGCAGAGCTTCCAGTTCGGCGGCAACAAAACCGGATGAGAACGAGCTTTTGGATAAGGTCGAATCAAGTGGCGAAAAATTAGCTCACAATTTCTGTAAATATCAATTAATGTCTTATCGCGATTAAGTAGAATGTGTGCCAATTATAAATCAAAATAAATAAATATCTTAGACAACTATTTCCATAATAGTAAAAACCTTGCCAAATAAACAAATATATTTATGGCTATTTTTCAAATGATTTCAGATCTGGTTCCTGCTCGCAAAATTCAATTGGGATTAAGCGGCGCTGTTGCTACGTTTCCCGTTCTAGAATATGCTGTCGATAGAAGGGGGATGGACTTGTGGCCTCAAACAGGTGTGGATCACTTTTCAGAGGTAGCGTGTCCGCTGTTTTCCGGTATGAAATTATGTCACGAATCAAAAATGATGGGCAATTTCTGGGGGTATCGTGGGTGCTCCGTTCAAGCTCGCGTCAAGCGAGGAGCGTTTTAGGCTAATTCATGCTGATGTGCTTCGTGGACTTAAGCAAGTAGAGGGAATACCTTTCAATTTAATTATAACATCTCCGCCATACAATATAGGAAAGTCTTACGAAAGGGATAGCAGAAGATCTGTTGAGGAGTATATTGATTGGCAGTCCAAAATCGCTGAAACTCTCGTTTCCATGCTTGCTGAAGATGGAAGTTTGTGCTGGCAGGTCGGAAATTGGACAAATAAAAATCAAGAGGTGATACCTCTAGATTGCATGTTTTATGACATTTTTAGAAAATTTGGATTAAAGCTCAGAAACAGAATTATTTGGCGTTTCAATTTCGGTCGAAATGCCGTGCATAGATTCTCAGGAAGATACGAGACTTTATTGTGGTTCACCAAGTCCGATAAATACGTATTCAATCTTGATGATGTCCGTGTGCCTCAGATTTATCCAGGCAAACGTAATTCATCAAGGAAAGGTGAGGGTAAGGCTGGATTGCCCAGCGGCAACCCGCTTGGGAAGAATCCATCTGATTTTTGGGAATTTTCTCCAAAAAAAGATTTTTTAGAGAATCCGATCTGGGAGATCCCAAATGTAAAAGCAAACCATGTGGAAAAAACTTTGCATCCATGCCAATTTCCGGTGGAGTTGGCTGAGCGGTGTGTGCTTGCGTTTACAAAACAAGATGATCTTATTTTGGATCCGTTCGTTGGAACTGGAGCTAGTATTATAGCCGCCACCAAATGTGGGCGACGTGGTGTTGGCATTGATCACGATGCTGAGTTCATCCAGTTATCAAACCAACGGCTTACTGCTCTGGAGCGAGGTGAGCTTCGTTTAAGGCCTTTAGGAAAACCCATATATGAACCAGGTCGTTCAGGAAGAGTATCTCGTGTGCCGGAAGAGTGGACAGCCATAAAAGTGTGATAGGGAGAGGGCTGCTGTGAGTATCCAAAAAAAATCTGCAAAAACAAAAAAAGCTAAACTTACTCCTCAGCAGAAAAAAGATAAAGCCCGTCAACGTGAGCATATTCGGCAAATTCGACAGGTCTTTCGCAATGCCGGCTTTTCACATATCCCTGAAATGGAAGGAAAAATTCTAAAATTTGAAGATGCAGAAACTGATTTCGATGATTTTTTTGTGCATGAAAATGTAATCGTGTTGATTGAGTACACTACTAGTAATGAAAGTCATGTCGCAGATCATCTTCTAAAAAAGAATTATCCCTTTAGCAAAATAAATAAATCACAAGAAAAATTTGTAGCTTATCTGCGATACCAATTCTCCCATGTAAAAGCGTATTTTCATGAAAAATATGACAATCATCATTTTAAGGTTGTTATTCTGTACGCGTCGCGTAACGAACTTAAGCCGACGGCTAAGCAGAAATGCACATCTGTGATATACTTCGATTACGAGTATTTAAAGTACTTTTTGAGTGTGTCTGGGACTGTAAAGCGATCATCAAAATATGAGCTTTTAGAGTTCATGGGGGTGCAAGCCAAAGAATTTGGCGAGCGCGCTATTAAGCCTGGGAGTATTTCAACTTCGGCATTCCAAGGCTCCATCCTTCCGGAGCCTAATTCACATTTTCCAGTTGGATACAAGGTGGTGTCGTTTTATGTTGACCCAGAAACTCTTTTAGAGCGCGCATATGTGCTCAGGCGCAACGGATGGAGATCCGAGGGAAATATCTATCAAAGGATGATAAGCAGGGCAAAAGTTGAGGCCATCCGAAGGCATCTGTTGGATAAAAAGGGTGTTTTCATAAATAATATTATTGTTACTCTTCCTGATAATACTAATCTCTTAGATGCCAATGGAAAAACTATTGATGTGTCTTCTATAAAAAAGACAGAACCAGCGACAGTTTCTATCAGTTCCGGCTATAATTCCATTGGATTGGTCGATGGGCAGCATCGAGTCTTTTCTTACTATGAAGGAGGGCCTGAAGAAGCAAAAATTGCAACTCTTCGGCAGCAACAAAATTTGCTTGCTACCGGTATATTATTTCCGCTGGGCACTTCAGATGAAGACAAGGCGATTTTTGAAGCCAGGCTTTTTCTTGATATCAACTCTAATCAATCAAGTGCCAAAGCAGAATTGAAACAAGAAATTGGGTTAATACTCCGGCCATCGTCGGCTGAGTCGATTGCCAGATCTGTGCTTAATAAAATAAATAACAGCAATGGACCTCTGGCAAAAGAATTTCAGAAATATTTCTGGGAGAATAATAAGATAAAGACAACAACTGTTGTCAGCTATGGCCTGAGGCCTCTTGTTCGCATAAAATCAGAAGATGGATTTTATGCTAATTGGGCGCACGAATCAAAAGATAAGATAACTGAAGATAAATTTGATAGAGCTGTTCTTGATGAATATATTGCCCATTGTGTTGCAGAAATAAATATGTTTATAAGTGCTGCTAAGTATAATCTGCCGAGCGATAAATGGACGGCTGATAAAAAAATCGATGGAAGACTACTTACTACTACGGTTGTAAATGGAATGATCTCTTGTATTCGACAGCTAGTCGCGCACAATAAAACCGGTAATTTTGAGTATTACAAAAATAAACTTAATGGCATCTCAAAATTTGAGTTCCGAAAATATAAATCCAGTGGCTATAATGCAATGGGCGTAGATCTTTCTAGGGAATATTTTGGAATAAATGGCCAAGATCAAATTAAATAGTAAGATTTGTCAGATCTCCTCAGTTTGCTGATTGACAATCCCCCGCTCCTTCAAGCTCGCCCCAATCTCCTCCAAAGCCGCCGGATCATCGATCGTCGGCGGCATGGAAAAATCCTGGCCGTCGGCGATGCGCTTCATGGTGGCCCTGAGAATCTTGCCGGAGCGGGTCTTGGGGAGGCGGCCCACGGTGACGGCGAGCTTGAAGGCGGCCACGGGGCCGATCTCGTCGCGGACGCGGGCGACGAGTTCTTGCTCGATCGCCTCCGGGCTCTTCCGCACGCCGGATTTCAGCACCACGAAGCCGCAGGGGGCCTCGCCCTTGAGGGCGTCGCGGATGCCGATCACCGCGCATTCGGCCACGTCCGGATGGGCGGCGAGCACCGCCTCCATGCCCCCGGTGGAGAGGCGGTGGCCGGCCACGTTGATGATGTCGTCGGTCCGCCCCAGCACGGTGACGTAGCCCTCCGCGTCGACCACGCCGGCATCCGCCGTGTCGTAGTAGCCGGGATAGGTGGCGAGGTAGCTCCGGCGGAAGCGCTCGTCGGAGCCCCACAGGGTCGGCAGGCAGCCCGGGGGCAGGGGCAGCTTGAGGGCGATGGTGCCCATGGTGCCCGGGGGCACGGGCTTGCCGGCCTCGTCGAGCACGTGCAGGTCGTAGCCCGGCATCGGCAGGGCGGTGGAGCCGTATTTCACCGGCAGGGGCTCGATGCCGAGCGGGTTGCCGGCGATGGCCCAGCCGGTCTCGGTCTGCCACCAATGGTCGATGACCGGGCGGCCGAGGGCCTTTTCCGCCCAGGCCACCGTGTCCGGGTCGGCCCGCTCGCCGGCCAGGAACAGGGCACGGAAGCCGGAGAGGTCGTAATCCTTCAGCCGCTCGGCGCGGGGGTCTTCCTTCTTGATCGCGCGGAGCGCCGTCGGCGCGGTGAAGAGCACGGCGGCCTTGTGCTCCGCGACCAGACGCCAGAAGGCGCCGGCATCGGGCGTGCCCACCGGCTTGCCCTCGTAGAGCACGGTGGTGCAGCCGTGCAGGAGCGGCGCGTAGACGATGTAGGAATGGCCGACCACCCAGCCGATGTCGGAGGCGCAGGCATAGACCTCGCCGGGCCTGACCCCGTAGAGATGGGCCATCGACCAGGTCAGCGCGACGCAATAGCCGCCGGTGTCGCGCACCACGCCCTTGGGGCGGCCGGTCGTGCCCGAGGTGTAGAGGATGTAGAGCGGGTCGGTGGCGGCCACGCTCACCGGCGCGGCCCGGCGGGTCTGGGCGGCGATTGTTGCCTGCCAGTCGTGGTCGCGGCCCTCCGTCATCGCCGCCTCGGCCTGCGGGCGCTGCAGGATCAGGCAGGCCTCCGGCTTGTGGGCGGAGCGGGCCAGCGCCGCGTCGAGGAGCGGCTTGTAGGGGACGACGCGGCTCGGTTCGATGCCGCAGGAGGCGGCGAGAATCAGCCTGGGCGCCGCATCCTCGATTCGCGCCGCGAGCTCGTTGGCGGCGAAGCCCCCGAACACCACCGAATGGATCGCCCCGAGTCGCGCGCAGGCGAGCATGCCGAACAGGGCCTCGGGCACCATCGGCATGTAGAGCACGACCCGGTCGCCTTTCTCGACGCCGAAATCCTCCAGCACCGCGGCGAGGCGGGCGACCTCGTTCTGCAACTCGGCATAGGTGATGCGGCGCTTGCTGCCCGTGACGGGCGAGTCGTAGAGAATCGCCGCCTGGTCGCCGCGGCCGTTCGCGACGTGGCGGTCGACGGCGTTGGTGCAGGCATTCAGGCGGCTTCGCGGGAACCATCGGCCGGCCTCGGAGCCTCGGGCCGCGGCCTCGGAGCCGGCTTCGAGGCCTTCCGAGGCGTAGGCGCGGGTCGGGCGCTCGTCCCAGTCGAGCGCCTCGGCGGCCTTCAACCAGAAGCTCTCCGGATCGGCGAGCGCGGCGGCCTGGACGGACCGGTAGGAGCGGGGCTCCGGCGTCATCGTGTTTCCTCCGTGGAGGGCCGGTCGGCGCCGGCCTCTTGCCGCGGAATGTAGCGCCTTCGCGCCCGCTTCCCAACGAAAACGCCGCGCCGGGGAGGGCCCGGGCGCGGCGCGCGATACGCTCTATGCCGTTGAAGACGCTAGTGAAGTGTCTGGCTCGCGGGCCTGAGCCGCTCGATCTCGTCCTTCAGGAACAGCTTCTTGCGCTTGAGCTCGGCGACGCGGAGGTCGTCGATGGACGGGGCTTGCTGGGCGTCGTGAATCTCTTTTTCGAGAGCTTCGTGCTTCGCTTCGAGCTGGCTCAGATGCGTCTGCAAGGACATGAGTGGCGTCTCCTGTCATCGTTTCCGACGCCCCCAGAGTGCCACGGATTCGCTTTCCTGTCGAAATCAATCCGCCGCGAGACTGAGATTTCCGTTACACGAACGGCGCGTCTTTTCGGCAACGCTTCGGGCCGCCCAAGGCCGCGTCATCGTCGTGGGGTAAGCCCCTGTCCCGCCTTGCTCCGGGCGAGGCCTTGCCGCATGGTCGCCCCGTCCGGCGACCCCTGAGAGAGCCCTGCTTGTGAACATCATGGTTGAGGTTGCGAACGATGGCGGCCCCGATCTTGAAGCCGAGCTGAACCGACTCCGCGAGGAGCACCGGGATCTCGACGACGCGATCGAGGCGCTGATGCTCAGCGTCGCCGGGGATCAGCTGCAGATCCAGCGGCTGAAGAAGCGCAAGCTCGTGCTGCGCGACCGCATCACCCATCTCGAGGACCAGCTCACGCCCGACATCATCGCGTGAGGGGAGGGGGCGCGGACCGCCCCCTCGGAGCGTTCACTTCGCCAGATAGGCGGTCACGCTGGAGAGCCGCGTGCCGACCATGCGGACGGCCTTGCGCAGGCGCTCGTCGCTGACGCCCAGGGTCTCGGCCCAGTGGCTGCGCGACTTCGCGTCGTAGATGTCGATGTGGATGGCTTTCGGGGCGGTCTGGGGCTGGCCGTGGCTCGGCATTGTGTAGGGTTCCATGGAGGGTGCGCGGCCGCACAGGCGGGCCGTTTGCTCCACAACGCGGCAGGCTGCGCCCGGCTCCGTGCCGGCGCGCGCCGGCCACGAAAAAATCGCCGCCTTGCGGCCCGGGCGCGGCCCCTGTATCCGGCGCCTTTGGTCCGGCCCCGCGACAACCGGCGGTCCGGGCTTCCTCGAACCGAAGGCATCGACGAGGATGACGGGAGCGGTCCCGGTCGCGATCATCATGGGCAGCCAGTCCGACTGGGCGACCATGCGGCACGCCGCGGAGACGCTGGAGGCGCTGCAGGTTCCCTACGACGCGCGCATCGTCTCCGCCCACCGCACGCCGGACCGGCTCGTCGCCTTCGCGAAGGGGGCGCGGGCGGCGGGCTTCAAGGTGGTGATCGCCGGGGCCGGCGGCGCGGCCCATCTGCCGGGCATGGCGGCGGCGATGACGCCCCTGCCGGTCTTCGGCGTCCCGGTCGAGTCGAAGGCGCTCTCGGGCCAGGACAGCCTGCTCTCGATCGTGCAGATGCCCGCCGGTATCCCCGTCGGGACGCTCGCGATCGGTCGGGCCGGGGCGGTCAACGCCGCCCTGATGGCCGTCGCCGTGCTCGCCCTGACCGATCCAGCCCTGGCCGAGCGCCTCGATTCCTGGCGCGCCCGGCAGAGCGAGAGCGTCGCCGAGCGTCCCGACACCTCGGTCGTGTGAGGCCGGACAAGAACTGACTGACGGCACGGACATGAGCAGCGACAGCACCCCGGCGGTGAGGCCCGGCGGCACGATCGGCATCATCGGAGGCGGCCAGCTCGGCCGCATGATCGCCCTGGCGGCCGCGAATTATGGCCTGAAGGCGCATATCTACGCCCCCGATGCCGACAGCCCCGCCTTCGACGTGGCCGCGGCCCGCACGATCGCGGCCTATGACGATGCGCAGGCGCTCGCCGCCTTCGCCGATGCGGTCGACGTCGTCACCTACGAGTTCGAGAACATCCCGCACGAGACCGCCGCTGTGCTGGAAGAGCACGCGCCGGTGCGGCCGAGCGCCAGGGCCCTGTTCACCACCCAGGATCGGCTCACGGAGAAGACCTTCGTGAACGGGCTCGGCATCGCCACGGCCCCATTCCGGGCGGTGGACACCGTCGCGGATCTCGAGGCGGCGCTCGCGGCCCTCGGCCGGCCGGCCGTGCTCAAGACGCGCCGCTTCGGCTATGACGGCAAGGGGCAGCGCACGATCCGCGCCGGCGAGGACGCGGCCGATATCCTTGCCGCGTTCAAGGGCGCGCCCTGCATCCTGGAGGGCTTCGTGCCTTTCCGCCGGGAGATCTCGGTGGTGGCCGCCCGCGGCGTCGATGGGGCCTTCGCGGCCTTCGCCCCGGTCGCCAACGAGCATCGCAACCACATCCTGGCGGTGACGCAGGCGCCGGCGCCGGGGCTCGATCCCGAGACGACCCGGGCCGCTCTGGAGATCGCCAAAGCCATCGCCGAGGCCCTCGACTATGTCGGCGTGCTCGCGGTGGAGCTGTTCGAGGTGGAGGGGCCGGCCGGCCGCGACCGGCTCGTCGTCAACGAGATCGCGCCCCGCGTGCACAATTCCGGGCATTGGACCATCGAGGGTGCGCAGACCTCCCAGTTCGCCCAGGCTGTCCGTGCGGTCTGTGGCTGGCCGCTCGGCGGCACGGCCATTCCCGCCGGGCACCGGGTCGAGATGCACAATCTGATCGGGGACGAGGCCGAGACCTGGGCCACCCTGCTCGCCGAGCCGGGCGCCGCCCTGCATCTCTACGGCAAGGGCGAGGCCCGTCCCGGCCGCAAGATGGGCCATGTGACCCGGCTGATCCGGGAAGGCTGAACCCGCTGGGCGACCGCCCCGCTCAATAATGCGGTGGCGGCGGCTCGGGCAGGCCTGAGGGCGCGCGGATCGCAGCCTCTTCCAGTTGCTCGGTCAGCTTCTGCACCTGCCGCACCAGCAGATCGATCTTCCGCCACTGCGCGGTAATCGTAGCGTTGAGATCGTCGATGACCGCCTCCTGCTCGGTCAGGCGGATCTCCAGGCGGTCGAGGCGGCTCTCGGTGTCGGTCGGCATGGATGGGCTTCTAGATCCGTGTCCGATCGCGTTGCAATCGGGCACGCCTCTCGATCGCGATTCCGACGCGCACTCTGCCGAAGGGACAGGCCGCGTGGGGAATCAAGCCGGCTTGGCGGGCGTTTCGGTTTGAGAGGGGGCGATCGCGGCTCGGGTCTGCGGTGCATCCAGCACGTGGTCGCTCTCGTCCTTCAGGTTCACGCCCGAGAGGCCACGGGCGAAAGCCTGGGTGAGCAGCCAGTTCAGCTTGAACGCGGCGAGGTCGAAGGACAGCCCGGCGGGCCGCACATTCGAGATGCAGTTGCGCTCCGCGTCCGAGCGTCCGGGTCTCGGGCCGAAGGTAAGATAGAGGCCGAGGCTGTCGGGCGAAGACAGGCCCGGCCGTTCGCCGATCATCACCACGACCGCCCTGGCCTTCAGGGCCGCGCCGATATCGTCCCCGAGCGCGACCCGCGCCTGCACGGCGATCACGACGGGGGCGAGGCGCCAGCCGGCCTTGTCGAGATAGGGCTTGAGCGCCGCGAGCATCTTGGCGGCTCCCTCGTGCACGGCACGGGCGGAGAGCCCATCGGCGACGACGAGGGCGAGATCGACCGTTTCCGTCGCCGTGAGCGCCCTGCGGTCGTCCGGGGCAAGCCGCCGGCCGTAATCGGGCCGGCGCAGATAGGTCGGACGGTCCTGGGCGGAGGAGGCCGCCTGCACCGTCGGAAAGCCGAGAGCTGCGATCGCATCGGCCACGGCCTGTGCGTCGAGAGGCGTGTGCACCGCGTCCCGCGCCTGGGCGTGGGCGAGCCCGAAGCGCAGCACTTCCCGTGTCGGCAGGCCGCTTCCGACCCGGCCGAGCCCGATCCGCGCCGGTGTGAGGCGGGCGAGCCGTTGCCAGAGATCCTCGTCGCTCATCGCAGGCCCCTCACGCCGCGAGGTCGGGCACGGCGGCGAGCAGCCGCGGGCCGGCGCCGCCGGGCAGCAGCTTGCCCTCCGCGTCGGTGAGTCCGATGCGCTGCAGCCATTCCTCGAACTCGGGGGCCCGCTTCAGGCCCAGCACCTCGCGCAGGTAAAGGGAATCGTGGAACGAGGTGGACTGGTAGTTCAGCATCACGTCGTCAGCCCCGGGAATGCCCATGACGTAGGTGCAGCCCGCTGCGCCGAGGAGCGTCAGCAGGGTGTCCATGTCGTCCTGATCGGCCTCGGCATGGTTGGTGTAGCAGACGTCGCAGCCGAGCGGCACGCCCATCAGCTTGCCGCAGAAGTGGTCCTCCAGCCCGGCGCGGATGATCTCCTTGCCGTCGTAGAGATATTCCGGGCCGATGAAGCCGACCACGGTGTTGACGAGGAGCGGACGGAAGACGCGAGCCACGGCATAGGCGCGCGCTTCCAGGGTCTGCTGGTCGATGCCGTGATGGGCGTCCGCCGAGAGGGCCGAGCCCTGGCCGGTCTCGAAATACATCACGTTGTCCCCGAGCGTTCCCCGCTTGAGGGCAAGCGCGGCCTCGTGCGCCTCCTTCAGGATGTCCAGGGTGACGCCGAAGCTCGCATTCGCCTTCTGCGTGCCCGCGATCGACTGAAACACGAGATCCACCGGCAGGCCGCGATTCATCGCCTCCAGCGTCGTGGTGACATGGGTGAGGACGCAGCCCTGGGTCGGGATCCCGAGCCGCGTGATGATGTCGTCGAACAGCCGCAGCAGCCCGGACAGCGTCTGCACGGAATCGGAGACCGGGTTGATGCCGATCACGGCGTCGCCGCAGCCGTAGGACAGTCCGTCGAGGATCGAGGCGGTGACGCCGGCCGCATCGTCCGTCGGGTGGTTCGGCTGCAGCCGCACGGCCATGGTGCCGGGGAGCCCGATCGTGTTGCGGAAACGGGTGACCACCCGGGCCTTCCGGGCGACCAGGATCAGGTCCTGGTTGCGCATGATCTTCGACACGGCCGCCGCCATTTCCGGCGTCACGCCCGAGGCGATGCGGGCCAGCGTCTCCGACGAGGCGGTGAGCAGGAACTCGCGGAAGTCCCCGACCGTGAGGTGGGCGATCTCGGCGAAGGCGGCAGCGTCATGCCCGTCGAGGATCAGCCGGGTGACGTCGTCTTCCTCGTAAGGGACCAGCGGACGGGCCAGGATCTCCTTCAGCGGCACCTCGGCGAGGCACCAGCGGGCCGCCATGTTCTCCTCGGCCGATTCCGCGGCGATGCCGGCGAGGCAATCTCCGGAGCGGATCGGGCTCGCCTTGGCCATCAGGGTGCCGAGATCGGCGAAGACGTGAGCGTGGGACCCGACGACGTGGCGATAGGGCATAGCGGCGCTTCTCCTTGGATCACGGAATCACAGGATCCCGTCACCCGATGCAACCTCGGCGATCCATTGCCGGGAGACCGCCGACGGCATAACTGGACCTCACAACATCACGAGTCGAGCCGGCGCTCGACGCCAACCTGCCGACCCGGCAAGGTGGCGCCCTTTCTTGAGGAAAGGGGATGTGGCCGTTCCGGCAACCAACGGGAACTCTGCATCCGCGTCGCTTGGCTCCCACTCTGGAAGGCGCCGCCGTGAGGGATTCGACTGCCCAGCAATTCGCAAGCGACAACTATGCCGGAATCTGTCCGGAGGCCTGGGCAGCCATGGCCGAGGCGAATGTGGGCCACGCTCCCGCTTATGGTGCCGATCCCTGGACGCAGCGGGCGACCGATGGCTTCCGAACGCTGTTCGAGACGGATTGCGAGGTCTTCTTCGTCTTCAACGGCACCGCGGCGAATTCGCTGGCGCTCGCCGCGCTCTGCCAGTCCTACCACAGCGTGATTTGCGCCGAATCCGCCCATGTCGAAACCGACGAATGCGGTGCGCCGGAATTCTTCTCCAACGGTTCGAAGCTCCTCGTTGCCCCCGTGAGCGAGGGCAAGCTCACGCCTGATGGCGTGCGGGGCATCGCCGGGAAGCGCAGCGACATCCACTTTCCGAAGCCCCGTGCCGTCACGATCACCCAATCGACCGAAACCGGCCGCGTCTACAGCGTGCAAGAGGTGGCGGCGCTCTCGGAGACCTGCCGCAGCCTCGGACTCAATCTGCACATGGACGGCGCCCGGTTCGCCAATGCCTGCGCCGCGCTCGAGGCGAGCCCGGCGGAGCTGACCTGGAAGGCGGGGGTCGACGTGCTGTGTTTCGGCGGCACCAAGAACGGCATGGGGATGGGCGAGGCGGTAATCTTCTTCGACCGCCGGCGCGCCGAGGATTTCGACTATCGCTGCAAGCAATCAGGCCAACTCGCGTCCAAGATGCGCTATCTCGCGGCGCCCTGGGTCGGGATGCTGGAAAGCGGGGCCTGGCTCGCTCATGCGCGCCACGCCAATGCCTGTGCCCGCCGCCTCGCCGACGCGGTGGCAGGCATTCCGGGAGTCGAACTTGCCGCCCCCGTCGAGGCGAACGGTGTCTTCCTCCACCTACACGAGACGGTTCAGGCTGCCCTGCGAGAACGGGGCTGGCATTTCTATGGCTTCATCGGCGGCGCGGCCCGCTTCATGTTCGCCTGGGACGCCGATCCCGTCCGGGTCGATGCCCTGGCCCGCGACATCCGCGATTGCGTCCTGCCGACGGCGGCCTGAGCGAGGGGAAGAGGTCCTGCCGGTCACGGTCATCGGGACGGTGATGACACCGAGTTTCCTGCGACCGTCCTCGTGTGCACGCTTCAGCTGCCCAAAGCCTGCGCAGCATGGCTGGCCATATCTCTTCGGATACGGCCTCGCTTGGCTTGCCGTGCTCGCGACGAACGGGCGATCAGACCAGATACCCGATCGTCGCGACGACCGCGGTGGCGACTGTGGCGAAGGCGATAGTCGTGGGGGTCAGGAACAGCGAGGGCCGGGACAGGGGCTCGGCCTCCACCGGACAGCCGAAGGCTTCGCCGGCCGCCTGCTCGAAGCGCAGCAGCGAGAGGTGACGCGCATGTGCGGCGGCGGAGGTCATGGCTGAATCTCCCTGGCTGGCGGGCCGGCCGCAAGCTTAAGCATTGGAGATTCAACGCGCAAACACCTGAGAGGTTCCTGAACGCCCCCGCTCGGCAACCTTTCGTTAGCCATGCCCTGCGCCATTCCGGACATGAGACCCTACGGTGTCCGGGGCCGCATCGGACCACGACATCCGCACGGTCTGCCGCTCGACTCCGCGGGGGGGATCGCGAGACGACTCCCGGTTCGAGTTGTCATCTTAGATTGCCGTTAACTCCCGCAATGCACGATAATTTGCATTATCTCTTTACGAATGGTTCACGATGAAGGTCTCGCTGAAGCAGAGTCTAATTGGGCTCTTCGCGATCATGCTCGTGCTGTCGGTGGCGCAGGGTGTGATGGCGCTGGTGAAGCTGGAGGCGATCGGCGGCCAGACGACGGCACTCCTCGACAACACCATCCCTTCGATGAACGAGGCGAACGCCATCAACATCCTCGTCGTGCGCACGCGCCTCTGGCAGTTCCGCTACATGACGGCGCTGGACGAGAGCGGGAAAACGCAGAGTGCGGCCAAAGTCACCGACATGATCCGCGAGCGCAATGCCAAGGTCGACGGTTACCGCGCGCTCATCGTCTCGCCCGAGGAACAGGCGATCTACGAGGACCTGCAGATCAAGCTGAACGCCGTCAAAACGGATTGGGATGAGCTGCGCGCCTTCCCTGCGGATCGCCAAGCCGAGGCGATGGCCTTCTTCACCGGGCCGATGCAGGTCCGTTACCTCGCCGTCACCGCTGCGGCTGCGAAGCTCGTCGAGATCAACCTCGCGGCGAGCCGCGCCGCGGATGCCGCGATCCGCTCGGAGCAGGCCTCCGCCTGGCGCACGACGCTGATCATGCTCTCCCTTGCTCTCCTGACGGCGCTCAGCGCCGCGGCCTATTCCTTCACGGGCGTGTCCCGTCCGATCGGTCGGATGACGGTGGCGATGCGGCGGCTGGCGGGCGGCGACACCGCGTTCGACATCCCCTACGGTCAACGCAGGGACGAGATCGGCGAGATGTCCGCCGCCATCCGGGTCTTTCGTGAGAACCTCCTCCATACCAGGCAGCTGGAGGCCGAGACCGTGTCGGCCCGCGCTTCGGCCGAAGAGCAGCGCAAGGCCGGGATGAGACAACTTGCGGACGGCTTCGAAGCGGCCGTGGGCGGAATCGTGGCGCGCCTCGGAGCCGCTGCTGGGGATCTGCAGGGCACCGCCCAGACCATGAGCGCCACGGCGGGGGAGACGGCGGCGCAATCGACCAGCGTCGCGGCCGCCGCGGAAGAGGCCGCCACCAACGTCAACGCGGTGGCCGCGGCGGCGGAGGAACTCGGCACCTCCGTCGATGAGATCGGCCGCCAGGTCGGCAGCTCCGCCGATCTCGCCCGGATCGCCGTGGGCGAGGCCAACCAGACCGCGCAGCTCGTGCAGGACTTGTCCCAGGCCGCCGCCCGCATCGGCGACGTGGTCAGCCTGATCTCGACCATCGCCGGCCAGACCAACCTGCTGGCGCTGAACGCCACGATCGAGGCGGCCCGGGCCGGGGAGGCGGGGCGCGGCTTCGCGGTGGTCGCCGCCGAGGTCAAGGAGCTCGCGAGCCAGACCGGCCGCGCCACGGAGGAGATCGGCCGCCAGATCGCGCAGATCCAGGGCTCGACCGACCAGGCGGTGGAGGCGATCGGCGGGATTGCCGGGCGCATCCGCGAGATCAGCAGCGTGGCGACCACCATCGCCGCCGCGGTGGAGCAGCAGGGCGCGGCGACGCAGGAGATCGTGCGCAACGTTGCCCAGGCGGCCATGGGGGCCGGCGAGGTGACGCACAACATCGCGGGCGTCGCGGGCGCGGCCGAGGAGACCGGGTCCGCCGCCACCCAGGTCCTGGCCTCGGCCTCCGCGCTGGCGCAGCAGGCCGAGCATCTCGGTGCCGAGATGACACGCTTCCTCGGGAGCGTCCGCGCCGCCTGAGGCGCGGCGCCCCGAAACCGCATCCGGCCCATGTGTTCCCCTGCCTGGGCCGGGTCCGGCGCCGTGATATGAGACGGCGTTCGAGCGAGCACCGGATCTGCCCTCCCGAGGGGAGCGCGGACGAGGTCCGAGACGATGACAAGCTCCGCCTCCCCCGGCGGAGGTCTTTTTGTTTCCGGTTTGTTCCGGTACAAGAAGAAGGATGAAGGCGCATGCAGCACGATCGACCCGAGATGCCCGGAGACCGCGCGTGAGCGACCCCGCCCGCGATCTGTTCGGCGCCGGCAAGGCGCCGGCCGACATGTCGGCGCAGGACAGGATCTCCGACCCGGCGGCCGAGCGGCGGCGCAAGCTCGCCCCCGTGCCGGCTGCGCCCGAATCGGCCGAAGCCGGCTACGACGCCTCGGCCATCGAGGTGCTGGAGGGGCTGGAGCCGGTGCGGCGCCGGCCGGGCATGTATATCGGCGGCACCGACGAGCGGGCGCTCCACCACCTCTTCGCCGAGGTGATCGACAATTCCATGGACGAGGCGGTGGCGGGCCATGCCAGCTTCATCGAGGTGGAGCTGGAGGAGAGCGGCACCCTCGTCGTCACCGACAATGGCCGCGGCATCCCCGTGGACCCGCACCCGAAATTCCCCGGCAAGTCGGCGCTCGAGGTCATCATGACCACGCTGCATGCCGGCGGTAAGTTCGATTCGAAGGTCTACGAGACCTCCGGCGGCCTGCACGGCGTCGGCATCTCCGTGGTGAACGCCCTCTCCGACGTGCTGGAGGTCGAGGTCGCCCGCAACCAGACCCTCTACCGCCAGTGCTTCTCCCGCGGCCACGTCCAGGGCCCGCTGGAGACGGTGGGCCGGGTGCAGAACCGCCGCGGCACGCGGGTGCGCTTCCACCCGGATGCGCAGATCTTCGGCTCGCTGAAGTTCGACCCCCGCCGCCTGTTCAAGATGGCCCGCTCCAAGGCCTATCTGTTCGGCGGCGTCGAGATCCGCTGGCGCTGCGCCCCCGCCCTCCTCGAAGGCCTGGAGGACGTGCCCGCCGAGGCCGTGCACCGCTTCCCCGGCGGCCTGCGCGACTATCTCGCCCGCGACATCGAGGGCAAGGAGCTCGTCACAGACGCGATCTTTGCCGGCAAGGTGACCAAGCCCGGCTCCCACGGCTCCCTCGAATGGGCCGTGGCCTGGATGGTGGCCGAGGACGGCGTCTCGCATTCCTACTGCAACACGATCCCGACGCCCGAGGGCGGCACCCACGAGAGCGGCCTGCGCGTCGCCCTGCTGCGGGCGCTGCGCGAGCATGCCGAGCGCGTGAACCAGGCCAAGCGCATGACGGCCGTGACCACCGACGACGTGATGGCGACCTGCGCCTCCATGCTCTCGGTCTTCATCCGCGAACCGGAATTCCAGGGCCAGACCAAGGACAAGCTCGCCACGGTGGAGGCCTCGCGCATCGTCGAGACCGCTGTGCGCGACGCCTTCGACCATTGGCTCGCCGCCTCGCCGGCCCAGGCCAACAAGCTGCTCGACTGGGTGATCGACCGGGCCGAGGAGCGCCTGCGCCGCCGCCAGGAGAAGGAGGTCGCCCGCAAATCCGCAACCCGGAAGCTGCGGCTTCCCGGCAAGCTCGCCGATTGCTCGGCCGCCGGCACCGCCGGCTCGGAGATCTTCATCGTCGAGGGCGACTCGGCCGGCGGCTCCGCCAAGCAGGCCCGCGACCGCGCCACCCAGGCGATCCTGCCCCTGCGCGGCAAGATCCTGAACGTGGCCTCGGCCTCCCGCGACAAGCTCGGCGCCAACCAGCTCATCTCCGACCTGACCCTGGCGCTCGGCTGCGGCACGGGGGCGAATTTCCGCGATGCGGACCTTCGCTACGAGAAGGTGATCATCATGACGGATGCCGACGTGGACGGCGCCCACATCGCCTCGCTCCTGATCACCTTCTTCTATCGGCAGATGCCAAAGCTGATCGACAAGGGCCACCTCTATCTCGCGATCCCGCCGCTCTACCGCCTGCAGCAGGGCACCAAGACGGCCTATGCCCGCGACGACGCCCACAAGGATCAGCTCATCAAGACCGTGTTCAAGAACGGCAAGGTCGAGATCGGCCGCTTCAAGGGCCTGGGCGAGATGATGCCCGCGCAGCTCAAGGAGACGACGATGGACCCGAAGAAGCGCACGCTGCTGCGCGTCGCGGTCCTCGACGAGGCCCGGGAATCCACCGGCGACACGGTGGACCGCCTGATGGGCAACAAGCCGGAAGCCCGCTTCGCCTTCATCCAGGAGCGGGCCGCGTTCGCGGACGGGGCGGAGCTGGATATCTGAGACGGCTCAGGCCCTACCCCTTCCCCACGCTCACCACCGGCGTGGCCTCGCGGTCGCCGACGATCATGATCAGCATGGTCTGGGCCATGCTGGCGCGGCCCTGCTCGTCGAAGGAGATGCCGGGGCGGCCGTCCTCCGGCTGCTCCAGGCGGGCGATGGTGTCGCGCACGATGCCGACCGCGCCCTCCACGATCTGGCGGCGGGCCGCGATGATGGCGCCCGCCTGCTGGCGCTTGAGCATGGCGCCGGCGATCTCCGGCGCATAGGCGAGATGGGTGAGCCGCACGTCCTCGACGATGACGCCCGCCACGCCGACCCGCTGGCCGAGCTTGCCGATCAGGTCGGCATGGATGGCGTCGCGATCGGCCCGCAGGGAGGCGACCCGGGTTGCTTTCTCCGCGAGCCGGCGCTTGGCGTCGCCGGCCTCCTGGCCGAGATTCTCCGCCTCCTCGTGGTCGTAGGGCCGGGTCGAGGCGATGTTGCGCAGGGCCGCCTCCGCCTGGAGCGAGACGAAGTCCCGGTAGCTGCCGACATCGAAGGTGGCCCGCGCCGCGTCCTGCACGCGCCAGATCGCGGCGGCCGCGATGGTGATCGGGTTGCCCATCAGGTCGTTGACCGTGATGATCTTGGTCTCCTGCGCTTCCGTCGCCAGGGAGACCTTGGCGACCGCGGTGAGCGGGTTGCGCCACCAGAAGCCGTCCCGGGCGATGGTGCCGTGATAGCGCCCGAACAGGGTGAGCACCGCGGCCTGGCGGGGCTTCAGGGTGATGAGCCCGGCGAGCAGCACCAGGCCGGTGAGGCCGGCGAGCACGGCGACCCCGAGGAAGGCCACGCCACCGCTGCCTCGCCCGAGCAGCGTGCCGAGGCCGCCGAGGAAGAACAGGGCGCCGAAGGCCAGGCAGGGCAGGGACAGCAGGAGCGCCCACCAGCCGTTGAGTGCGCGATAGGGCACGTCCTGCGTGGCGCGGGGCGCGGTGGCGGGGCCTGTCATGCGGGTCTCCCTACGGGTCTCGGGACGGAAATCGGTCAGGGCGGGGCCGCATCATGACCCGGCCGGCGCAGGTCTGCCGTGCGTGGGCGCGCCCGCGGCCCCGGTTGGCCAGCCGCCTTTCGCGCAACATATCGGAAGTCTCGAAGCGATCGGGACGCCGGAGGCCAGCGTGAACTCAAGCCCTCAGCGAAAGAGACTGCATCTCGGCGCCTTCATGCGCCCTATCGGCATCCACACCGCCTGGTGGCGCTATCCCGGCGGCTTCCCGGACGCGAACTTCAACCTCGAGCATCTGGTGCGCTTCGCGCGCAAGCTGGAATCGGGCAAGTTCGACGCCTTCTTCATGGCCGACCACCTCGCCGTGATGAACATGCCGATCGAGGCCCTGAAGCGCTCGGCGACCGTCACCTCCTTCGATCCGCTGACCCTGCTGCCGGCGCTGGCCATGGTGACGGAGCGGATCGGGCTGATCGCCACCGCCTCCACCACCTACAACGAGCCCTATCACATCGCCCGCAAGTTCGCCTCGCTCGACCATATCTCGAAGGGCCGCGCGGGCTGGAACCTCGTCACCTCCGGCAATCCGGACGAGGCGCTGAATTTCGGGCGCGACGCCCATCTCGACCACGCCACCCGCTACCAGCGCGCCCGCGAGTTCTTCGACGTGGTGACCGGCCTGTGGGATTCCTGGGCCGACGACGCCTTCCTGCGGGATGTGGAGCAGGGGCTCTATTTCGACCCCGACAGGCTCCACACCCTCGACCACAAGGGCGCATTCCTCAAGGTGAAGGGGCCGCTCAACGTGGCCCGGCCGGTCCAGGGCTGGCCGGTGATCGTGCAGGCGGGGGCCTCCGAGGCCGGGCGGCAGATCGCGGCGGAGACCGCGGAGATGGTGTTCGGCTCGGCCTCGCGGCTGGAGGCGGGGCAGGAATACTACGCCGACGTGAAGGGCCGCATGGCCCGGGCCGGGCGCGACCCGGCCCATCTCAAGATCCTGCCCGGCGCCTTCGTGGTGGTGGGCGTGAGCGAGGCGGAGGCCCAGGAGAAGAAGGCCCGCCTCGACGCCCTGGTACCGGTGGAGAGCGGGCTCGCCAATCTCTCGGTGCGGCTCGGGACCGATGCCTCCGGCTTCGACCTCGACGCGCCGCTGCCGGAGATTCCGGAGACGAATGCGAGCAAGAGCGGTCAGGCCCAGATCGTGGCCTATGCCCGCAAGACCGGCGCCACCGTGCGCGAGCTCGCCCAGCGCGTGGGTGGCTATGGTGGGCTCAGCTTCGTCGGCACCCCCGCCCAGATCGCCGACCACATGCAGGAATGGCTGGAGGGCGAGGCCTGCGACGGCTTCAACGTGATGTTCCCCTTCGTGCCGGAGGGGCTCGACGCCTTCGTCGATCAGGTCGTGCCGGAACTGCAGCGCCGCGGCCTGTTCCGGACGGCATACGAGGGCCACACGCTGCGCGAGCATCTCGGCCTGCCGCGCCCGGCGAACCGGTTCTTCCCGCCGGGCGCGTGAGCGAGGCCCGAATCCGCTTCGGGGGCGAGGCGGATCAGCGGCGGTTGGCGAGCCCGTAGAGGGCGAAGCCGGCCAGACCCGCGATCGCCAGGGCCAGCACCGGCACGCCGCCGAGGGTGCCGGCCGCCTCGCCGCCGCGATGCCGCACGGTCTCCAGGATCTCGGAGCCCCTCAGGATGCGGGCGGCGCGCCGCCGGTTCTCCGGCCGCACCGGGATCGAGACGACGAGCTCCTCCTCGTCCCGCTCGATCGTGATGCTGTTGCGGGCGAACCCCGACCGGACGAGCCGGTCGCGGGCCGCATGCGCGGCCTCAAGGGTCGGGAATTCCGCCGAGACTCCGACCGTCTCCTCGGACATCGTTTCCTCCGTTTTCGTTTCCGACGGTCGGAGGAAGCTCGGGGCGGGCCGCCCGGTTCCGGCAAAGGCCGCCTTAGGCGGCCTCCGCTTCCGCCTCGCAGGCATCGACGCGCACGGCGCCGGCCCCGGTCAGCGAGCAGATGATCTCGGTGCCGTCATCCAGCGCGAAGGCATGGAACAGGTGCCGCTCCAGCGCTTCCAGTCCTTCTCCAGGCAGTTCCGCAATCGCGTCTCGGGCCCGTTCTTCGAGATCGGGGAGATCACCGCGGCCTTCGACCAGTTCCTGGGCGGACTGCGTGAAGATCACTTCGAAAGACATCGCCGTCTCCTCGCAACGACCTTGCATGAGCTGCGGAAGACAGGCCCGGCTTGCGACTTTTTTGGGGCAGATGACTTTCGTGTGTCATTTCAGTGACTTGCGGAGACGCGGTTGAACGCTGCCAGGAACGCTTCCGCTTCCGGCCCCGTCAAGCCGCTGATGCAGAGATCTTCGTCCACGAAGACGGTCCAGATTCCGTCGGAGGTGACCTGCGTGCGGATGCGCATGGCGGCGGTCCCGGCGCGGTGCGGCGTCGTGAGGACAAGTCGCCCGCGGGAAACATGTTGCACGAAGCGTGCCGGTGCGCCTCGAGAAGCGTCGGACACCGCTCCGGATCCGTCCGCGGTGGTGTGACGCAGGAACGGATGGCCGAAAGACAGGGGCCGTGCGGGCGCTTTGCCGGTTATCCTGCAACGGACCGTGGTGGCAGGCGCCTCTTCGGAACGATCTCGCCGAAGAGGATGAGAGCCGCATGATGAATTCGATCCTCGTCGTCGCCCTGGTCTGCGCCGCCTCCGTCCAGGCTCCCGACTGCTCGCGCGAGACGGCCCTCGACGTCATCACGGGGCCGGCGCACTCGCTTCAGGAATGCCTGATCCAGGGCCCCGTGCTCGCGGCCAGCGCGGGCCATGGCGAGGACAAGACGACCTACGTGAAAACCCGCTGCGAACAGCGCCGCTGAGCCCCGGATCCTCCGCGATGTCCTCCGACGAGATCGGCCTCGACAAGGCCGCAGCCATCCGCCTGCGCGCCCGCCTCGCCGTGGTGGAGCGCGCCGCCTGGTTCGGCTTCGTGCAGGCGATGCGGGTCGCCGGACCGGAGACCGAGGCCGCCATCGAGGCGGAGCGGGCGCGCTGTCAGGAGGGGTTCGCCAGTGGCCGTTGGGCCACGGACCTGACCGGGGCGGAGCAGATCATGCTCGGCGAGGAGGTCGATGCCGGCCTCGCCCGTCTCGTCGCCGACGCCAAGGCGGAGATCGCCGGCGACGAGGGCTGAGCGCGCGTGCTCCTTCGGACGGTTCCGCGCCGGCGCTCCGGCGCCCGGGACAGGGGCGGCCGGAGCCTCTGCGGAAATGCTCCCGTGACTCGGGGCCGCCCGCACCGTATGAGGGCCCAAACGGGGCGGCTTTCGCGGCCCGGGCATCCAGATCGAACCTTTCTGAGCGATGAGCGGCGTCAACGAGATCCGGTCGACCTTCCTCGACTACTTCGGCAAGGCCGGCCACACGGTGGTTCCCTCGTCCTCGCTGGTGCCGAAGAACGACCCCACCCTGATGTTCACGAACGCCGGTATGGTGCAGTTCAAGAACGTCTTCACGGGGATCGAGAAGCGCCCCTACGTCAAGGCGACCTCCTCGCAGAAATGCGTGCGCGCCGGCGGCAAGCACAACGACCTCGACAATGTCGGCTACACCGCCCGCCACCACACCTTCTTCGAGATGCTGGGGAATTTCTCCTTCGGCGACTACTTCAAGGCCGATGCGATCGAGTTCGCCTGGACGCTGATCACCAAGGAATTCGCCCTGTCCCCGGAGCGCCTGCTCGTCACCGTCTACGCGGACGACGACGAGGCCGCCGGCCTCTGGCGGAAGATCGCCGGCTTCTCCGACGGCAAGATCATCCGGATCGGGACGTCGGACAATTTCTGGCAGATGGGCGATACCGGCCCCTGCGGCCCCTGCTCGGAGATCTTCATCGATCAGGGCCCGGCGCTGGCCGGCGGCCCGCCCGGCTCCCCGGACGAGGACGGCGACCGCTTCCTGGAGTTCTGGAACCTCGTCTTCATGCAGTACGATCAGGTCGAGCCGGGGGTGCGCAATCCCCTGCCGCGGCCTTCGATCGACACCGGCATGGGCCTGGAGCGCATGGCCGCGATCCTCCAGGGCGTGCATTCCAACTACGACACCGACCTGTTCCGCGCGCTGATCGACGCCGTCGCCCATGCGGTGTCCCGGGCGCCGGATCCGGCCACGGTGGCTTCCTACCGCGTGGTCGCCGACCACCTGCGCTCGACCTCGTTCCTGATCGCCGACGGCGTCCTGCCCTCCAACGAGGGCCGCGGCTACGTGCTGCGCCGGATCATGCGCCGGGCCATGCGCCACCTCGAACTGCTCGGCGCCCGCGAGCCGGTGATGTACCGCCTCGTCCCGACCCTGGTGCGCGAGATGGGTCAGGCCTTCCCCGAGCTGGCCCGTGCGGAATCCCTCGTCTCCGAGACCCTTCGCCTGGAGGAGAGCCGCTTCCGCAAGACGCTGGAGCGCGGCCTGTCGATCCTCGACGCGGAGAGCCGCGATCTCACCGCCGGCCAGAACCTGTCCGGCGAGACCGCCTTCACCCTCTACGACACCTACGGCTTCCCCCTCGACCTGACCCAGGACGCGCTCAAGTCCCGTGGCATCGGCGTGGACACGGAGGCGTTCTCGGCCGCGATGCAGCGCCAGAAGGCCGCCGCCCGCGCCGCCTGGGCCGGCTCCGGCGAGGCGGCCACCGAGACGGTCTGGTACGGCATCAAAGAGCGTACCGGCGCCACCGAGTTCCTCGGCTACGAGAGCGAGGAGGCCGAGGGCGTGGTCGGTGCGCTGATCCGCGAGGGGGCCGAGGTGGAGGCGCTGCGGGCCGGCGAGACCGGGCTCGTGGTCGTCAACCAGACCCCGTTCTACGGCGAGTCCGGCGGCCAGGTCGGCGATACCGGCACGATCGGCGCACCCGGCCTGAAGGCGCGGGTGACCGCCACCGAGAAGAAGCTCGGCGACCTGTTCGTGCATCACGTCACGGTGGATGAGGGCATGCTCTCCCTGGGCGATGTGGTCGAGCTGAAGGTCGATCACGGCCGCCGCGCCGCGATCCGCGCCAACCACTCGGCGACGCACCTCCTGCACGAGGCCCTGCGCCAGGTGCTCGGCGACCACGTCGCCCAGAAGGGCTCGCTCGTCGCGCCCGAGCGCCTGCGCTTCGACATCAGCCATCCCAAGCCGATCGAGCCGGCGGAACTCGCCCGGGTCGAGGAGATCGCCAACGCGGTCCTCCTGCAGAACGCCCCGGTGGTGACCAAGCTGATGGCGGTGGACGAGGCGATCGAGTCCGGTGCCCGCGCCCTGTTCGGCGAGAAATACGGCGACGAGGTTCGCGTGGTTTCCATGGGCAAGCCGGTGGACGACGACGGGGCGCTCGTGGAAGGCGGCCGCCTGCCGAACTTCTCCATCGAGCTCTGCGGCGGCACGCATGTGAGCCGCACCGGCGATATCGGCCAGATCACCGTGCTCGGCGAGAGCGCCGTGGGCGCCGGTGTGCGCCGCATCGAGGCGATGACCGGCAACGCCGCCCGCCGCCACCGGGCGGAGGAATCCCGCGCGCTCGCCGCGCTCGCCGGCCAGCTCAAGGCCCCGGTCGCCGACGTCTCGGACCGTCTCGCCGCCCTGATCGAGGAGCGGCGCCGACTGGAGCGCGAACTCGCGGATGCGCGCAAGAAGCTCGCCATGGGCGGCGGCGCCGGAGAGGGCGATGCCGCGCGCGAGGTCAACGGCGTGAAGCTGATGGCCCGGGTGGTCGAGGGCGTAGAGATGCGCGACCTGAAGGGCCTCGCCGACGAGGGCAAGAGCCGCCTCGGCTCCGGCATCGTCGCCATCGTCGGCGTCGCGCCGGACGGCAAGGCCGGCCTCGTGGTCGGCGTCACCGAGGATCTGACGGAGCGCTACGACGCGGTCGGACTGGTCCGCGCGGGCGCCGGTCATCTCGGTGGCAAGGGCGGCGGCGGGCGCCGCGACATGGCCCAGGCCGGCGGCCCCAACGGCGCCGGGGCCAGTGCGGCCCTCGACGCCATCGCGGAGGCGCTGGCCGCGGCCTGAACGCCCCGGCCGAGGCTTACCGCACCCGGGTCCAGGTCTGGCGCTTGCAGAGCACGCCGAGCACGCAGCCCGCCACCTCGATGGTGTCGGGTCCCTTGGGTGTGAGGCTGCCCGAATAGGTCTTCCCGTCCTTCGGGTTGTAGAGGCTGCCCTCGTAGCTGCCCGAGGCGGGGGTGCGCGCGTCGAGGATCTGGATGCCGACGAGCTTGCGGCTGCGCAGCGCCGGATCCGGGTTGTTCACGTCGAGCTCGCCGCCGCCGATGCTGGCCAGCGTGCCGCAATAGCCCGCGCCGCAGGGGGCGATCTTCACCCGCGAGCCCTTGGTCTCGGTGAGCCAGAGGCCGCTGGGATCCGCTGCCTTCTGCGCGAGGGCGGATCCCGCCGAGAGGCCGAGGCAGAGGGCGACGGCGGTGGAACGGACAAGGCCGACGGTTCCGGCGCGGCGGGCCATGGTGCATCCTCCCTCGAGGCCGGCCTTGTTGAAACGTGGTCGCCGGCTCGCCACCGGATAGACCGCCGAGCTTCCGGCCCGCAAGGCTGGGCCGGCCGCGTGCCGGAACCGCTGTGCCTTGACTTCGCCCGCTTTGGGGCGATCAAGGGCAGTGGGTGCGGTGCATCATCGGGGGGCGGATCGCCGGCCCGGCACGGCCTGATGCGGCAACGCTGAGCGAGAGAGCAATCTATTGCGCGTCATCGAGACTGAGATTCCCGCGGTGAAGCGGGTCATCCCGAAGCGCTTCGGTGACGATCGCGGCTGGTTCTCCGAGACGTTCAGGGTCGATCAGCTCGCCGAGGCCGGCATTCACAACGTCTTCGTTCAGGACAATCAGTCCTTCTCCGCGCCGCGCGGCACGGTCAGGGGCCTGCACTTCCAGACGCCGCCCGCCGCCCAGGCCAAACTGGTCCGCGTCTTGGCCGGCAGCATTCTCGACGTGGTCGTCGACATCCGGAGCAAGTCCGAGACGTTCGGCCGCTATGTGGCGGTGCGCCTCGACGCGGAGAGTGGCGAACAGCTCTTCGTGCCAGCCGGTTTCGCGCACGGCTTCTGCACCCTGGAGCCGAACACGATGGTCGCCTATAAGGTGGATGCTTACTACAGCCCCGAGAACGACCGGAATCTCTTCTGGAACGATCCCGAGATCGGCATCGACTGGCCGGTCTCCGAAGCGGAGGCGATCCTCTCGGGCAAAGACAAGGTCGCGCCGCGGCTCGCCGCGCTCGGAACCGTGTTCTAGGCCGGTGATCGCCCGCCGGTACGGCGACGGGGCCAGCGCGATTTCAGGGGGGAAAGAGAGCGATGCGTATCATCGTGACAGGCGGTTGCGGCTTCATCGGCTCGGCTCTGGTGCTGCACCTGGTGCAGGATCTCGGGCATGAGGTCGCCACCCTCGACGCCCTGACCTATGCGGCCAATCCGATCTCCCTGAAGCCGCTCGAGGGCAGCTCCCATCACCGTTTGGTGGAGGGCGACATCTGCGATCCGGCGACCGTCCATGCTCTCTATGCCGACTTCAAGCCGGACGCGGTGATGCATCTGGCCGCCGAGAGCCATGTCGACCGCTCGATCACCGACCCGGGCGCCTTCGTGCGCACCAACGTGATCGGCACCCAGGTGATGCTCGACGGCGCCCGCACCTACTGGGAGGGCCTGACCGGCGAGGCGAAGGCGGCCTTCCGGTTTCTTCATGTGTCGACGGACGAGGTCTACGGCTCGCTGCCGCCTGGGGGCTTCTTCACGGAGGACAGCCGTTACGACCCGCGCTCCCCCTACTCGGCTTCGAAGGCGGCTTCGGACCATCTCGCGCGGGCCTGGCACGAGACCTACGGCCTGCCGGTGCTGGTGACGAACTGCTCCAACAATTACGGGCCGCGCCACTTCCCCGAGAAGCTGATCCCGCTGATGATCCTCAACGCCCTGGAGGGCAAGAGCCTGCCGGTCTACGGCGACGGCCTGAACGAGCGCGACTGGATCCATGTCGAGGATCACGCCCGCGGCCTCGTCGCGGTGCTCGAGCGCGGCCGGCTCGGCGCGACCTACCTGCTCGGCGGCCGTTCGGTGCGCAACAACCTCGCCGTGGTGAAGGCGCTCTGCGCGGCCTTCGACCGGCTGCGCCCCGAGCACGGGCCGCACGAGCGCCTGATCGCCTTCGTCGCCGACCGCCCGGGCCATGACCGGCGCTACGCGATCGACCCCTCCAAGGCCGAGGCCGAGGTCGGCTGGGCGCCCACGAAGGTGTTCGAGGAGGCGCTGGTCGACACGGTGCAATGGTACCTCGACAACGAGGATTGGTGGCGCCCGATCCGCGAGGGCCGCTATTCCGGCGAGCGCCTCGGCCTCGCCCCGGCCCGCAAGAGCGCCTGACGCGACGCCCATGGAGATCCTGATCCTCGGCGGTGCGGGCCAAGTCGGCACCGAACTCCAGGCCTTTCCCTGGCCGGAGGGCGTGCGCCTCTCGGCCCCGGACCGGGCCAGCCTCGACATCACCGACGAGGCGGCGGTCGCGGCGACCGTGGCCGAGCGGCCCTGGGCGGCGGTGATCAACACAGCGGCCTACACGGCGGTCGACAAGGCCGAGAGCGAGGTCGGGGCGGCCTGGCGCCTCAACGCCCTGGCTCCGGCCTATCTGGCGGCGGCGACGGCCCGGGCCGGCATCCCCCTGGTCCATGTCTCGACCGACTACGTCTTCGACGGAGCGGGGGAGGGGGCCTATGCCCCGGACGCGCCGATCGGCCCGCGCAGCGTCTACGGTGCCAGCAAGGCCGCGGGCGAGATGGCGGTGCGCAGCGCCCATCCGCGCCACGCCATCGTGCGCACGGCCTGGGTGGTGAGCCCGCATCGCGGCAACTTCGTCAAGACGATGCTGCGGCTCGCCGGCGAGCGCGACACGCTCACCGTGGTCGCCGACCAGCATGGCTGCCCGACCTCCGCGGCCGATCTCGCCGCGGCGCTCGCCACCATCGCCCTGCGCCTCGCCCGGGACCCGCAGGCGCCGACCGGCACCTTCCACTGCGTCAACGACGGCGTGACCACTTGGCACGGCTTCGCCCAGGCCATCGTCGCGGGCAGCGCCCGGCGGGGCGGCCGGTCTATCCCCGTCGAGGGGATCCCGACCAGCGCCTATCCGACACCCGCCCGGCGTCCCGCCAATTCGCAGCTCTCGACGGCGAGCCTGACCGAGGCCTACGGCATCCAGCCGCGGCCCTGGCAGAGCGCCCTCGACGACATTCTCGACCGGCTCGTGGGGCCGGCCCGCTGACCCGCTTCAAGGAGCCACCACGTATGAAGGGTATCGTCCTGGCCGGCGGCTCCGGCACGCGGCTGCACCCGGCCACGCTCGCCATCAACAAGCAGCTGCTGCCGGTCTACGACAAGCCGATGATCTACTATCCGATCTCGGTGCTGATGCTCGCCGGCATCCGCGAGATCCTGATCATCTCCTCCCCCGAGCATCTCGGCAATTATCAGCGCCTTCTCGGCAGCGGCGAGCAGTTCGGCCTGAACTTCACCTACGCGGTGCAGCCGCGGCCCGAGGGCTTGGCCCAGGCCTTCCTGATCGGGCGCGACTTCGTCGGGACCGACGACGTCGCCCTGGTGCTCGGCGACAACCTGTTCTTCGGCAACGGCATGACCGCGATGCTGCAGCGCGCCCGCGCCCGCACGAGCGGCGCCACGGTCTTCGCCTATCACGTGGACCATCCCGAGGCCTATGGCGTCGTGACCCTGGACAAGGACGGCAAGCCGCTGCGCCTCGTCGAGAAGCCGAAGACGCCCGAGAGCCCCTGGGCCGTCACCGGCCTGTATTTCTACGACAATCAGGTGCTCGACATCGCCGCGGCGGTCAAACCCTCCGATCGTGGCGAGCTGGAGATCACCAGCGTGAACCAGGCCTATCTCGAGCGCGGCCAGCTGCATGTCGAGCGCATGGCCCGCGGCTTCGCCTGGCTCGACACGGGCACGCACGACAATCTGCTGGAGGCGGCGGAGTTCGTGCGGACGCTTCAGCACCGCCAGGGGCTTCAGGTGGCCTGCCTCGAGGAGATCGCCTATCTGCGCGGCTTCATCGACCGGCAGCAGCTCATCGCCCGGGGCGAACTCTTCGCCAAGACGCATTACGGCCAGAACCTGCTGCGGCTGGCGCGGGACGGTGCGGCGGCGGACAGCCTGGTCTGAGAAGAGCTGGTCCGCGAAAGTCAGCCGGCTCGACAAATGGATTTCGCGGATCCGCGACCCATCCAGAATAATCCTGCCATGGGATGCACCGGGCACGGCGATGTGAAGTCTTTCAGGAGTATTGTGCAAGATAAGGAATTTATTGCCGGTGGCCTAACGGATCGATTCAATTTATGGACGTATGCCGAGGATCGTCAGCGCAGAGGGCGGAGCCCGCAACAGTATGGTAGCAGGTAAGGACATCGGAAGCGCTGTCAGGACGATCGCCACAAAAACGCTGAGACGGGGGCGGGCGGCCCTCCGGAACGGTGCGAAGGCCCCGCCGAGGGGTGAAGCGGCGCAGGCGGACGAGGCGCTCCACCTCGATTTCTATCGTAGCTACTATCCCGACCTCGCTAGCAAATCCGACGACGAACTCCGGCAGCACTACCGGAACTTCGGGCGCGCGGAGGGACGTTTCGCCAGCGAGACGCAGGCCCTTCTCCGCCTGCACCGGGATCCCCGCCTGCCGTCCGATTTCTCCGTCGAGAGCTATCTTCGGCTCAATCCCGACGTGAAACGGGCGACCCGATGGCCGTCGGAAGCGATCGCCCACTTTCTCGAGAAGGGGCGCACGGAGGGACGCGCCTATCAGCGCGAGGGGCTGAGCGAGCCGCTTCCGCCCGTGACGACCTACGATCCGGCCATTCTGCGCAAATACCCGGCCGCGCTCCAGTCGGAGGAAAGCCGGCAGTTCTTCAAGAGAAGGGCCGAGGACATCGCTCTTCTGCCGAGCGACTTCAATCTCGCAAGCTATCTCGCCCTGCATCAGGACGTGTGCAAGTCGATCCAGCATCCCCACGAAGGGCTGGCGCATTACCTCGACCATGGCAGGCCGGAGAACCGCTCCTACGCGCCGATGCGGGTGAGCCGGCCTTTCGTGATGGAAGTCTACGGCGTGGATGCCGGGCTGAGCATGCCGGCGGCCCTCGTGCTGTCGGAAATCCGGTTCAAGCACGGCTTCTCCGCGGAGCACCTCGTCTATCTGTCGGAGGAGGAGCTTTTCCATGGCCACGGCATCGTCAACCCCGTGTGCCTGGAACTCTTCAATCACGAATACTACGCCCTCGCCGCCGGAGACGCGGTCGATCTCTCGGCAAGGCGCTCCGAATGTCTGTTCCACTTCTGCAAGGTGGGACAGCAGCAGGGGTTGAACGTCTCGGACCGGGCGCGGTTCGATCCGGATTTCTACCGCAAGGAATATTTCTCGGACTGGTCCGATGAGGCTGCTCCCGGCTCGGAAGAGGCGCGCCTGAGGCGGCTCGAACTCTTCCGGGATTGGCTCGGATCCCCGGCCGAGAGCAATCGGCTGCCGAATCTCCGGGCGTGGTTTCAGAAGACCTACGAGTTTTCCATTCCGGATGCGGTCGTTCGCCAGCTGACCGCCTACCGCAATCTGGTCCCCGATCTTCGAGGCGCCAGCCTCACCGAGGCGGCCCGCCATCTCGTCGCCTGCGGTACCCCCGACATTCGGCTGATCGAGATCGCGGACGTCTCCGTAGCGGAGTTCTTCGAGAGCATCGCCAACGCCTTCTCCCTCGAGGAGGAGTTCGAGAAGGCGGATATCGTCTACCACTACCTACAACAGCGTATGCCGGGCTATGGCCCCGCTGATCATCACCGTGCCGATCATGCCTTCCGGCGCGGCGACTATTACACCTCCGCGCAGATCCGCGCGCGGATCTGCGCGGCCGGCAAAGGGACACGTTGGGCCTACCGGATGCTCGGCGAGAGCTTGAGCCGACTCGGCGATCATGCCGAGGCGGCCCAGGTGCTGTCGCGCGGCGTGCAGCTCTATCCCGACGACGTCGACATGCGGGACAAGCTGCGGCAAACGCAGCGCACCTCCTTCGAGAGCCTGTGGGGGCGATCCGCGCACAGGGCGCTGGCGCTCGACTATGCCGAAGTCCAGAACGAGCTGCGCGCCGCGCTGGCATCGAGCACCCCCGTTCTCGTCAATCCGCGCGAGCAGCGGACCATCCGGCGCGTGGCGATCCTGGGCGGATACGACCTGCCGCAATGCCGGTACTACCGGATCGATCAGAAACTCGAGCAGCTCGGCGAGGCGGGTTTCGCGGTCAGCGCCTACAACTACGCGACCGAGCTCGATATGTTTCTCGGGGATCTCCTGAAGACGGATCTGGTGATCTTCTATCGCCTGCCGGCCTTCCCGAATGTGATCGAAGCGATCGCCCGGACGCGTCAGCTCGGATTGCCGACGATCTACGACGTCGACGATCTCGTCTTCTCGGCGCAGCATTTTCCGCCGTCGCTCGCCTCCTACGCGCAGCAGATCAGCGCCTTCGAGCATGCGGCGATCGCCTGCGGCGTGCCCCTGTTCGAGCATGCGATGACGCTGTGCGAATACGGCATGGCCTCCACGCGCGCCCTCGCCCACCATGTCGAGCAGCGCGTGGGGACCGGCATCGCCTTCGTGTATCCGAACGCGCTGGGAAAGATCCGCTTCGACCGGGCCGAAAGGTCCACCGCGGCGGACCGGCCGGTCACGGTCTTCTACGGCTCGGGCACGAAGGCCCACAAGCAGGACTTCCGGGAGATCATCGAGCCCGCAATCGCCAAGCTCGCCAAGAAGTTCGGCAAGCGTGTCCGCTTCCTCCTGATGGGGCACATCGTCCTGTCCGACAGCCTCCTGCCCTACAAGGAGCGCATCCGCGTCCTCGAACCGGTCAAGGCGCTTGAAGACTATTGGGAGTTCCTGGCCGAGGCCGACATCAATCTCTCGGTGCTGTCCGACTCGGTGTTCGACGGCTGCAAGAGCGAGATCAAATGGCTCGAAGCCGCGGTGATGGGGATCCCCTCCGTGGTGAGCCGGACGGCCACGCATGAGGACGTGATCGAGGACGGCCGGACCGGCCTGCTCTGCGACACGAGCGACGACTTCTACCGGGCGATCGAACGCCTCGTCGCCGATGCCGCCCTGCGCACCGCCATCGGGACGGCGGCGCGGGAGCGGGCCCTCGAGCGCTATTCCTGCGAGGCGCAGGCCGAGACCTTCAAGGCGATCGTCGGCAGCATCGAGGCGCGGATGCCGAAGATCCGCAAGCGGCTGCTCGTGGTCAACGTGTTCTATCCGCCCCAGGCGATCGGCGGGGCCACCCGGGTGGTGCACGACAACGTGCGCGACCTCAAGGAGGCGCTCGGCGACGACTGGCAGATCGACGTGATCTGCACCCTCGAAGGCGGCCCCAAGCCCTACGCGATCGACTGGTATGTCGAGGACGGCATCCGCGTCTTCGCGATCACCGCCGCGGACCGGCCCGACATCGACCACATCCTCGAAGACCGGCAGATGGCCGCTGCCTTCGCGACCTGCTTCGACATCATCCGGCCCGACCTGGTGCATTTCCACTGCATCCAGCGGCTCACGACCTCCATCGTCGACGTCACGATCGAGAAGCGCGTGCCCTACCTGATCACCATGCATGACGGCTGGTGGATCTCGCCGCTGCAGTTCCTGATCGACGAGCATGACGACGTTCAGCTCTACGACCTCGATCACGTCGTTCCGGACGGGGCCGGCGGCGCTCTTCTGCCGCCCCGGGCCCGCCGGCTGCGGCGCTATCTCCGCTCGGCGAAGCTGATCACGACGGTGTCGGAGGGGTTCGCGGAGGTCTGTCGTTCCGCGGGGCTCAGGGATGTCCGGGTGGTGGAGAACGGCGTCTCGCGCATCCCCAAGCCCCTGCGGACCCCGCGCAGCGAGGGGCGGGTGCGGCTCGCCCATATCGGCGGCCTGTCGCGCCACAAGGGCTATCATCACGTCACGAACATCTTCCAGACGCAGGATTTCGCGAATCTGGAACTGCTCGTCGTCGACCATTCCCTCCCGTCCGACATGCGGCGCGAGGAGATCTGGGGGAACACGCCGGTGGTGATCCAGGGCAAGACGCCCCAGCGCCGGGTGGACGAGATGTACGGGCAGATCGACGTGCTGCTCGCGCCCTCGGTCTGGCCGGAGAGCTATGGCCTCGTGACGCGGGAAGCGCTCGCGGCGGGCTGCTGGGTCGTGGCCTCGGACAGGGGCGCGATCGGCGGCTGCGTCACGCCGGGCGAGAACGGCTTCATCGTCGACGTGTCCTCGCCCCGCGGCCTGCTCGACGCCCTGCGCGCGATCGATGCGGATCCGCAGCGCTACCGCACCTCGCCGGCCGCCGCGCCGAGCATCCGGCCGGCCTCCGATCAGGCGGCGGAGCTGGCCGCGATCTATCGCGGCCTCGTCGGGGAGGGCGGGGCGACCTGAGCCCGCGGGGAGGGCGCCTGGTGCCCTCCCGCCCGACGGCACGCGAAAAAGCCGCCCGGTCGGGGCGGCATTCGACGGAGACGATCAGAAGAAGGGCGCGCGACGCTCGCCGTCAGAGGCGAAGATCCTGGTGGGGGAAGTAGGACTCGAACCTACGAAGCTTACGCAGCGGATTTACAGTCCGCCCCCTTTGCCGCTCGGGACATTCCCCCAGCACCAGCCGGCGCCCGGCTGAACGAGGCCCTTATGGTGGGGCGGATGAGGGGTGTCAACCGCACAGATCGCGTTCCGGCACGCTCGTCCCCGCCCGGCCCCGTCAGCCCGTCCGGCCGGCATCGAGGACTCGGGCGAGGCGGACGAAGCCGGCAACGGAAATCTCCTCCGCGCGGGCCGTCTCCGGCAGATCGGCGGCGGCGAGCAGGGCGGCGGGATCGGGGGTCGCCGCCTTGAGGCTCTGGCGCAGCATCTTCCGGCGCTGGCCGAAGGCGGCGCGGGTCACCGCTTCCAGAGCGCCGAGGCGGCAGGGCAGGGGATCGGGCCGCGGACGCAGCTGCACGATGCTCGACGTGACCTTGGGCGGCGGCACGAAGGCGGAGGGGGCCACGTCGAACAGGATGTCGGCCTGGGTGCGCCAGCCGCAGAGCACGCCGAGCCGGCCGTAATTGGCCCGGTCGCCCTCGTCGGCCACGATCCGGTCGGCGACCTCCCGCTGGAACATCAGCGTGGCGCTCTCCCACCAGGGCGGCCAAGCCTCCTCCGCGGCCTCGCCGGCGATCCAGCCGGTCAGCAGGGCGGTGCCGACATTGTAGGGGAGGTTGGCGACGATCCGCACCGGCCCGTCGCCGATCAGCGGCCGCGGGTCGAAGGCGAGGGCGTCGGCATCGACGACCTCGAGGCGGCCGGGATAATGCGCCGCGATCTCCGCCAGCGCCGGCAGCGCCCTCGGATCGCGCTCGATGGCGATGACCCGGCCCGCCCCCTCGGCGAGCAGCGCCCGGGTCAGTCCGCCGGGGCCGGGGCCGACCTCGACCACGGTGACGCCGTCGAGCGGTCCGGCGGCCCGCGCGATCCGGCCGGTCAGGTTGAGGTCGTAGAGGAAGTTCTGCCCCAGCGACTTCTTCGGCTCCAGGCCGTGCCGGCGCACGACTTCGCGCAACGGCGGCAGGCCGTCGGCACTGACGGATTCGGCATTCATGGAAGGCGGGTCACCGGCGGGTCGGGAAGGGGGTCACGTTATCCGCCGGCGGCCGGGTGGCCAGGCGCCGGGCGAGGCGCAGGGCCGCGATCAGGCTGTCGGGTCGGGCGATGCCTTTGCCGGCGATGTCGAAGGCCGTGCCATGGTCCGGCGAGGTGCGCACGAAGGGCAGGCCCAGGGTCACGTTCACGCCCTCGTCGAAGGCGAGGGTCTTGATCGGGATCAGCGCCTGATCGTGGGTCGGGGCCAGGGCCACGTCGTAGCCCGCCCGCGCCCGCTCGTGGAACAGGGTGTCGGCGGGCAGCGGGCCGCGGATGTCGATCCCCGCGGCGCGCAGGGCCGCGACGGCGGGGGCGAGCACCTCGCGATCCTCCGAGCCCATGGTGCCGTTCTCGCCTGCATGCGGGTTGAGGCCGGCGAGCACGAGGCGCGGCGCCGGCATCCCGAAGCGGCTCTTCAGGTCGGCCGCGACGATCCGGGCCGTGCGCTCCACGAGGTCCTGCGTCAGCAAGTCGGGCACCCGCCGCAGGGCGACGTGGATGGTGACCGGCACGACGGCCAGCGCCTCGCTCCAGATCATCATCACGGGCAGCGGGGGCGCCCGCCCGGGCTCCGCGGCCAGGGCGGCCAGGAACTCGGTATGCCCCGGATGGGCGAAGCCGACATGGGTCAGCACGAACTTGGCGATCGGGTTGGTGACGATCGCGGCGGCGCGGCCGCTGCGCACGAGATCGACCGCGGCGGTGATCGATTCGATGATCGCGCCGGCATTGCCGGAATCCGGCGTGCCCGGGGTCGCGGACACCGTCGTTCCGCCCGGTAGGGGCAGCACCGGCAGCGCCCGGGGAAACACCTCCTCGGCATATTCCGGATCGATCTCGGCGACCGGCACGGACAGGCCGAGCCGATAGGCGGTCCGCTCCAGGAAATCCGGGTCGCCGACCATCACGAAGGGCGGCACGCCCCGCTCGCTCCGCGACAGCCACGCGGCGAGCGCGATCTCGGGGCCGATGCCGGAGGGGTCGCCGAGGGTGAGGGCGAGGGGGACGGTGGACATGGGCGGGATCATACAGCGATCCCGTCCGCTTTGTGAGGTCGCCCCGCGCTGAGGCGCGCCATGCGCCTCAGCGCACGGTCGCGATGCCGTCCGCGGCGGTGGTCGAGCTGACGTTCTGGCGCAGATCGGCCTCGCCGAGCGTCTTCAGCTCGACGCGCAGCAGCACGGTCTGGTTGCGCTCGCGGGTGCCGATCGCCGTGGCGATGGGCGAGACGATGTAGTTGAGCGAGACGGTTGTGCACTCGTCCTGATAGCCGCCGCCCAGGCTCATGCCCGTGAGGTAGAACTTGCCCGGGTTCGAATAGACCGGCGCCGTCGTGCTCGACCCCGACAGGAAGGCGGCATAGGCGTCGATGAAGTTGTCGCGCACGTCCAGGTAGTGGGTCAGGTCGACGAGGGCCGAGCCGGTCACGAACCAGTTCGGCGTGATGTGGTAGGTCGCGGTGGCGGTGATGCCTTCGCGGCGATGGCTGAAGCCGAGCAGCGGCTGCGCCTCGTAATAGGAGTAGAACAGCGAGGTATCGAGGGGCAGGAACGGCGAGAACCGTGCGGTCAGGCCCGTTTCGAAGCGGTTGGTGCTCAGGTCGTTCTGGGCCAGCCGGAAGCGGCTGATGAAGCTGATGTTCTGGTTCGGCGAGAGCTGGAAGCGCCCGACGAAGTCCGAGAGCTGGTTCTCGAGGCCGGAATCGAGGCCGACATTGGCGATGTCGCCGCGGCGGAACGAGTTCACGCCGGCCACCTGGATCGACTCGCCGAAGAGCAGGTTCGCGTACCAGCCGGAGGGCGTGACCACGGAGTACTGGCCGCCCAGATTGGCGCGCACGCCGCCTTCGACCCGGTCGTAGCCCGAGAACTTGTCCCACGCGAACAGGGAGGTGTCGTCGAAGACGAGACTCTGCGCGTCCTCGTTGGGCAGGCGGCCGATGCGGGTCTCGGAGGGACGGGCGATCACCTGGGCGATCGGCTCGATGGTGTGGACGCCGAGCGCGCCGAAATCGCTCACGAAGGGATAGCGGTATTCCAGCCCGATCGCCGGCATCACGCGGCCGGAATAGCCGTCGTCGACCGTGGTGATGTTGTTGACGAGCTGGTTCTGGTAGCCCGACAGGCTCGGATTCACGAAGAAGGTGTCCGCCCGCAGATAGGCGAAGGGCGTGATGACCTGCCCGAAATCGTCGATGAAGGTGCGGCGCCAGGAGACTTGCGCCGAGAGGCGCGTGTCGGTGCCGCCGAGGCCGCGCACGAGGCAGGTGCTGCGCGTGAAGGTCGTGCAGGTCTCGTAGAGCGGGTAGTTGATCCCGTTGATGCTCGGCGAGAACAGGTAGCTGCCGGTGCGCGGCAGACCCTGGAAGTCGGTCGCTTCCCGCGACAGGCTCGTTACGTTGGCCTCGAAGCGCACCTCGCCGCCGAGCACGCCCGGGCCGTCGATGCGCTTGTCGTAGTCGATCACCGGGGCGACGACGGGCTGCTCCTTCTGCCAGTCGAAGCTCGACAGGGCCTTGAAGTAGTAGCCGCGCGCCTCGAACCAGGAGCGGTCGCCCTGTCCGATCAGGTAGCCGGTCGAGACCGCCTCGCGGAAATAGTCGGTGGTGATGTTCTGGTTGCGGATCCGGTAGTTGTCGAGGAACCACTTGTCGGTCACGCCGACGATGTCCCAGCCGGTGCGCCAGCGGTCGTTGATGTAGAAGCGCCCGCGCGACTCGATCGAGCCGCGGAAGTCGCGGTCGGCGGCGCCGAGGGGGCCGGGCAGGAAGGCGCTCGGCGTCGATTGCGAGATGCCCGACAGGCGGATGTTGTAGGAGCCGTTGTCGAGCCGCTGGCGGAACTCCGCCTGGCCGAGCACGCCCTGGCGGCTGATGAAGGCCGGCGACAGGGTCAGGTCGTAGCTCGGGTCGAGGTTGATGAAGAACGGGGTCGCGACGCCGGTGCCGAGGGCCGTCGACGTGATGAAGCGCGGCGTCAGGAAGCCGGTCTGCCGCTTCACCGTCGGGTCGGCCGACTCGAAATAGGGCAGGTAGGCGACGGGGATGCCGGCGAGTTCGAGGGTCGAATCCTCGTACGAGATCGTGTGCGTCTCGTTGTTGTGGATGATCTTGGCCGCCTTGATCTGCCAGAGCGGCGGCCTCTCGGGATGGTTCTTGCAGGGCTCGCAGGCGGTGTAGGTGGCGTAGTCGAAGCTCGACTGCTCGCCGCCGATCCGCTCGGCGCGGGGGGCCGAGATGCGGGTGCGCACCGGCTCGCCCTTGATCTCGGCGGTCTGCTGGATGCGCAGCGAATCGATGAAGCCGGTCTTGAAGTCGTCGGTCAGTTCCATGCGCTCGCCGGTGACGACGGCGCCCGTCTCGTCGGTGAGGCGCACATTGCCTTCCGCGAAGACGCGGCCGCTGCCGCGGTCGTAGCGGACGCGGTCGGCCTGGAGTGTGCGGGGACCGTAATGCAGCTCCGCATTGCCGCGGGCCGACACGGTGTTCCTGTCGTTGTCGTAGACGAGCTCGTCCGCCTCCACGAGCAGACGCTCGTTCTTGGCACCCGGCTTGCTGCCGCCGGAGGCCAAGCGCTCCACGGCGCTCTGCGCGCGCGCGGGCGCTGCGACGAGGTTCACCCCCGCCGTGACCAGCAGAACCATGCCCGCGACGACCGCGATGTCGGCGACCCTACGCAACGCGTGTCCCAACTCCTGTCCCGGTCTCCCGCCGATTCCTCCGAGAGGCCACGGCATCAGCCGTCCTCCTGGTAAAGAAGCGTGAGCGTACCGAGAAGACTCCCTACCACGGCCGGGAACCACGCCGCCACCGTCGGCGCGACGATCCCCGACGCACCGAGGCCCTCCATGAGCTGGCGGACGACGTAGAGCAGGAACCCGGCTGCAACGCCGCCGAGCACCAGCTTCCCGACACCACCAAAGCGGAAGAATCTTAAGGAAACCGTTGCCGCCACGAGCACCATCGCCAGGAAGAGGAGCGGCCGAGCCATGAGCACATCATATTGGAGCCGGTAGCGCGTGGCATCCAATCCCGCCCGCTCGTTGCGCGCGATCGTCTCCGGCAGTTGCCAGAAAGGCACGGATTCCGGGGGGGTGAAGCGCTGGCGGATCTGCCCTGGATCGAGATTCGAGGCGATCAGATAGGCGTCGTGGCTCTCCGGCGGCTGATCCTCCACGAGGAGCCGCGCGTCCTGCAATTCCCACCACCCGTCGTGCAAAATCGCACGCGCCGCTTCGATCTGCGCGAGAAAGTGCCCGGCATCGTCGAAGGTGTAGGCGCTCACCCCCGCGAGCGTGGTCGTCCCCTCGATCGCCGTCTCCGCCCGGAGGATGGCCTGGCCGTCGAGGCTGCGCTGGCTGATCCACAGGTCCTTGCCCGAGGAGGCCTTGGTGGATTTGGCGAAGATCTTCGCCTCGATCTCGGTGGAGCGCTGCTTCAGGAGCGCCGAGACCGGGTTGTAGACGCCGATCGCCAGCGCCCCGATCCCGAGCGCCACGAAGACGCCCGGCTGCAGGAACTGCCAGGCGGAGATGCCGGCGGCCCGCGCCACCACGAGCTCGAGCTTGCGCGAGAGCTGCAGCAGAGCGGCCATCGAGCCGAACAGGATCGCGAAGGGCAGCACGCCCTCGGCCACGGCGGGGGTGCGGTAGAGGGAGAGCTGCGCCATCAGCCCGGTGGTGGCGTTCTCAGCCTCGCCCGCCCGGCGCACCAGCTCGACGAAGTCGAGGGTGTAGACCAGGGCGAAGACGGTGAGGAACACGCCGAGGATGGTGCGCAGGAAGCGCCAGGCGAAGTAGCGCCCGAGGGTCGCGCCGATCAGCATGGCGGCCTCAGCTCGTGCCGAGCCGCGGGCGGCGGGCGAACCCGTCGGTCAGGGACCGGAGGCGGCGGCCGAGGGTGGCGTTGGCGTGGCGCATCCGCGCCCCGTGGAAGATGAGCAGGCTCGACAGGGCGATGGCGAGGAGCGGCGTGGCGTAGACGAAGAACACCGCGCCCTGGCTGCGGGCGGCGGCGCTGCTCGCGGCGAAGCCCGCGATGCGCAGCACCACCACGGCCACGACGGCGCCGGCCACGGAGAGGCCGCGCCCGGAGCGGGTGGTCCGCGGGTCGCCCAGGGCCGCGAAGGCGATGAAGGCGAAGGCGAGGGGATAGAGCCAGGAGGAGAGCCTGTCGTGCAGCTCCGCCCGGAAGCGGCCCTTCTGCAGCTTGAAGTACAGCTCCTCCCGGTCGGGGAAGAAGAGCTGGCTCGTGGAGCGCTCCCGCGGCTTGTAGATCGTATCCGAATCGGGCGGCGTGAACGCCGCGAGGTCGACGGCGTAGCGCGCGAAGGTCACGATCGAGGAATCGCGGGAATCCTTCTGCTGGCGGTGCACGCTGCCCTTCTCCAGCACGAGATAGGTCTGCCCCTCGATCTCCGTGACCATGCCGCGTTCGGCGAGATAGACCACGGTCTTTCCCGGTTCGCGCTTGTCCTGGATGAAGAGGCCGTTGAGGCCCCCGTTCGGCCCGCGCTCGCGGAAATGGAAGGTGATGCCGTTGTCGAGGGTGGTGAACTGGCCCTCCTTGACGATGTTCGCGACGAAATCCCCCCGCACCCGGGTGAGCACGTCGCGCAGCTCCTGGAACGAGGACGGCATCACCTGGATCGTCAGGAAGGCGACCATGAAGCTCACCGCGAGCGCCAGGGTGAAGAAGGGCTTGAACAGCCGCCGCGGCGGCATGCCCGCCGCCGACATCACGATCAGCTCGGAATCGCCGTTGAGCTTGTTCAGGGCGTGGATCACGGCGATGAACAGCGCCATGGGCGCGATCACCGTGATCAGGGTCGGCAGCGACAGGCCGGTGATGAACAGGAAGATCAGGATCGTCTGACCCTTGGCGGTAATCAGATCGAGCTCGCGCAGGGCCTGCGTCACCCAGATCGTGCCGGTCAGCCCCAGGAGGCAGGCGAGGAAGGCCCCGAGCGCGATCCGGAATATGTAGCGCTGGATCTGCGTCATCCGCCGTCGGGTCCGGCCTTCATCGAAGCCTCGGGCGGATGCGCGAGGGGACGCGCGGCCGCCAGGCTGTTGCGGTCGCCCCCCGCTTCAACGCCCCCGGCTTGTCCCGCGAAATGGGCCGTTTCGCGGCAAGTGCCCGCGTTGCGTTCTTCGCCTCAGGGGGTACACAGAAGCGGCGCCCGCGGCATGTCAAATGGATAGCCGGGCAGCCGGCGCATCGAAGGGTGGACAACTTTTCCCATGGCGGACGGTATCGACATCGCTTTCCAGACGCTGTCCTCGCGCGGGCACGGCGACCTCGTGGTCTTCGTGGGCGACGACCTCGCCCTGTCGCAGCCCGCGGTCGAGGCGATCGGGCGCCCGGGGGCCGATCTCGTGGCCAAGGCGGCGGCGAGCGAGCGCTTCAAGGGGAAGTCGCAGAGCGCGATGACGCTGGCCGCTCCCGCCGGGGTCGAGGCCGACCGGCTGGTGGTGGTCGGACTCGGCGCGGAGAAGGACCGCGCCAAGATCGACTGGACGCTCCTCGGCGGCTTCACCGCCGGCAAGGTGGCGGGCCGTGACGCCCGCGCCGTGCTCGACTGGCCGGGGATCGCCGCCAGCGCCCGCGACCTCGCCGATTTCTCCCTCGGCGCCCGCCTGCGCGCCTACAGCTTCGACCGCTACAAGACCAAGAAGAAGCCCGAGGCCGAGGACGACCGCCGCACGGCACTGACCCTGCTCGTGGTCGATCCCGGCGCCGCCGAGAAGGCCGCCACCGAGGCGGCCGCGGTGGCCGAGGGCGTGATTCTCGCCCGCAACCTCATCAACGAGCCGCCGAACGTCCTCTATCCCGAGGAATATGCCCGCCGCGTCTCCGAGCTGACGAAGCTCGGCGTCGAGGTCGAGATCCTCGACGTGGCGAAGATGAAGGCGCTCGGCATGGGCGCCCTGCTCGCCGTGGCCCAGGGTTCGGCCCGGGAGCCGCGCCTCGTGATCATGCGCTGGAACGGCGCCGAGGACAGGAGCGCCCCACCCGTGGCCCTGATCGGCAAGGGCGTCGTGTTCGATTCCGGCGGCGTCTCGATCAAGTCGGCCGGCGGCATGGAGGACATGAAGGGCGACATGGGCGGCTCGGCCGCGGTCGTCGGCACGCTCCACGCCCTCGCCGCGCGCAAGGCCAAGGTGAACGTGGTCGGCGCCATCGGCATCGTCGAGAACATGCCGGACGGAAATTCCTACCGCCCCAGCGACATCGTCACCTCGATGTCGGGCCAGACCATCGAGGTCATCAACACGGACGCGGAGGGTCGCCTCGTGCTCGCCGACGTGATCTGGCACGTGCAATCGGCCTACAAGCCGAAGCTGATGATCGACCTCGCCACGCTCACAGGGGCGATCATCGTGGCCCTGGGCCAGGACATCGCCGGCCTGTTCTCGAACGACGACGATCTCGCCGCCAAGATCACCGCCGCCGGCGAGGCCGCGGGCGAGAAGGTCTGGCGCATGCCGCTGATCCCGGCCTTCGACAAGGCGATCGACTCGAAGTTCGCCGACATGAAGAACACCGGCGGCCGCCACGGCGGCGCGGCCACCGCCGCGGCCTTCATCAAGCGCTTCGTCAACGACGTGCCCTGGGCGCATCTCGACATTGCCGGCGTCGGCATGAGCTCCTCGCCGAGCGAGATCAACCGCAGCTGGGGCGCGGGCTGGGGCGTGCGCCTGCTCGACCGCCTCGTGCGCGACAACTACGAAGCGTGAGCCCGGCCGCGCTCCGGATCGCCGCGGCGCCTCCCGCCGCGGCGCTCGCCGTCCTGGCCCTCGTCTTCCTGACGGGATTCGATCAGCACGCGGCCTTGCCGCCTCTGCTCGGGCGCCACTTCTACGGCTTCTTCCTCGATCGCTACCCGCTCTTCGCCTTCGCGATTCCCTACGGGATCGCGCGCATCCTCGCCGCCGCCTGCGAGCCGGGCCCGGCCTCTATTCTCCGACGGGGGACCGGGGGCCTGGTCGCCCTGGGGCTGCTGCTCGCCCTCAGCCTCTATCCGACCTTCGGCGGCCTCGTCCTGCGGGCGGGCTTCATGCCGGGGGGCGTCGCCTTCCTGAACGGCATCCCGCTGAACCTCGCCTATCTCCTCGGGGCCGCGATGGCGGCGGTGGTGTTCCTGATTCCGACCGAACTCGGCGCGACCCTCGCCGCCGGGCGCTGGCCGGCGCGGGGCCGCCGACTCCGGGCCTTCGGCGCCCGGATCCTCGGCCTCGTCCTGCTGTTCCTGGCGCTCTGGTTCGCTGCGGCCGTGATCGGCCTCGCCCGCGACCTCGGCTTCGGTCCCTGGCCGCGCCGGCCCCTCGACGGACGGGACGCGGCGCTCGCGACGGGCCTGATCCTGCTCGCCTGTCTTCCGCACACCCTACTGGTGGCGCGGCGCCATCTGTAACGAGTCCCGCTTGATCCAGGGCGAGCGCAGCGATTAAGCCGGTCAGCCTAAGGGTGATCGAGGGATTCCTCGAGCAAACGCCCAGGGAGGATGGGATGCTCGATGACCGCTTCGCGGCGCGCCCGTGGCTGTCTGCCTACCCGGTGGGCGTCCCGCCCGAGATCGACGCCGATCGGCTGGGCACCCTGGTCGACCTGTTCGACCGCAGCGTCACGGATTTCGCCGAGCGTCCCGTCCTTCAGTGCTTTGGCGCGCGGCTGAGCTATCGCGACTTCGGAGCCGCGTCGGCGGCGGTGGCGGCCTGGCTCGCGGCAGAAGGCCTCGGCAAGGGCGACCGCGTCGCGATGATGATGCCGAACGTGCCGGCCTACCCGATCGCCCTGTTCGGCGCCCTGATCGCCGGCTGCACCATCGTCAACGTCAACCCGCTCTACACCCCGCGCGAGCTGACGCTGCAGCTCGCCGATTCCGGCGCGAAGGCGCTGTTCGTGCTGGAGAACTTCGCGCATACGGTCGCCACGGCCCTGCCCCAGCTCGACGCCTTGGAGCGGGTGGTGATCGTCACGCCCGGCGCCTGCCTGGGCATGAAGGGCCGGCTCATCGACGTCGCCTCCCGCCATCTCAAGAAGGCCGTGCCGCCTTTCCGGCTGCCGCCGAACGTCGCCGTCCCCTTCGAGGCCGTGCTGCGGGCCGGCCGCGGGCGGCCGCGCCCCGCCGTCTCCGTGACGCCGGACGACCTCGCCTTCCTGCAATACACGGGCGGCACCACCGGCATCGCCAAGGCGGCGATGCTGACCCACCGCAACATCATGGCGAACGTGGAGCAGGCCCGGCTCTGGTTCCAGGTCGCGGGCGAGGATCCGGACCGGCGGGTGATGATCACGGCGCTGCCGCTCTATCACATCTTCGCCCTGACGGCCTGTTTCTTCTTCTTCGTGAAGATCGGCGGCTGCTGCCTGCTCGTGCCCAACCCGCGCGACGCGGACGGTTTCGTGAAGACGCTGGCGAAGAACCGCTTCACCCATCTCGCCGGGGTGAACACGCTGTTCAACCTCCTGAACAACCATCCGAAATTCGGCAGCGTCGACTTCTCCGGCGTCCATTACGTCATCGGCGGCGGCATGGCGGTGCAGGCGGCGGTCGCCCAGAGATGGCAGGCGATCACCGGCACCAGCATCGTCGAGGGCTACGGCCTCTCGGAAACCTCGCCGGTCGTCAGCATCAACCTCGTCGGCCCCGATGCCTGGACGGGGACGATCGGCTATCCGATGCCCTCGACCATCGTCTCGATCCGCGACGCGTCCGGCCGTCCGCTGCCCTATGGCGAGGCGGGCGAGCTCTGCGTGAAGGGTCCCCAGGTCATGGCCGGCTACTGGAGGCGGCCGGACGAGACCGCCCGCGCCACCACCCCGGACGGTTTCTTCCGCACCGGCGACGTGGCCGTGATGGAGCCGAGCGGGCGCCTCCGCATCGTCGACCGGATGAAGGACATGATCCTGGTCTCCGGCTTCAACGTCTATCCGAACGAGGTCGAGGACGTGCTGGCGGCCCATCCGGCGGTGCTCGAATGCGCGGTGGTCGGCGCCCCGAACGCCGAGAGCGGCGAGATGGTGGTCGCCCATCTCGTGCTGAAGGACCCCAGCGTCACCTGCGAGGTCCTGACCGCCCATGCCCGCGCCCAGCTCACCGGCTACAAGGTGCCCCGCCGGATCGTGCTGCACGACAGCTTGCCGAAGACCAATGTCGGCAAGGTGCTCCGCCGCGCCCTCCGCGACGAAACAACACCCCCGGCCTGAGGCTGTAACCGGACGACGCTTCCCGCCGTATGATGCGTGAGAGAGACACGCATCGAAGCGGCGGAGCGGATTCATGCAGATCAGGCACAGGCGCGGCTGGGAGATCCCCGAGCGGCTCGCGACCCCGGAATCGGTCTTCCTCGACCGGCGCAGCCTGCTCGGCGGGGCGGCCGGCCTCTCCCTCGCCGCCTGGCTCGGCGACGGCGCGGCCCGGGCCGCCACGGATCCGGCATCCGCCTATCCGGCGCCCCGCAACGGGGTCTATGCCCTCGACCGTGCCGTGACGCCGGAGCGCTACAGCGGCGATTACAACAACTTCTATGAATTCGGCACCTCGAAATCGGTGCTGCCCGCCGCCGACCGGCTCAAGACCCGGCCCTGGACGATCCAGATCGACGGGCTCGTCGAGAAGCCCTTCACCATCGGCATCGACGAGCTCGTCGGGAAGATGGGGCTGGAGGAGCGCCTCTACCGCCACCGCTGCGTCGAGGCCTGGTCCATGGCCGTGCCCTGGACCGGCTTCCCCCTGGCCAAGCTCGTGGCCCTCGCCAAGCCGCTCTCCGGGGCGAAATACGTGGCGATGCAGACCTTTCTCGACCGTTCGATGGCGCCGGGGCAGCGCATGTTCTACCCCTGGCCCTATCTCGAGGCGGTGACCATGGCGGAGGCCGCCAACGACCTCGCCTTCGTGGCCACGGGCGTCTACGGCAAGCCGCTGCCCAACCAGTTCGGCGCGCCGATCCGGCTCGCTCTGCCCTGGAAGTACGGCTTCAAGTCGATCAAATCGATCGTGAAGGTCTCCTTCGTGGCCGAGCGGCCGAAGACCTTCTGGGAGGGGCTGGGCCCGACCGAATACGGCTTCTGGGCGAACGTGAACCCGGCGGTGCCCCATCCCCGCTGGAGCCAGGCGACCGAGCGGGTCCTCGGCACCGACGAGCGCGTCAAGACGCTGATCTACAACGGCTACGGCGAGCAGGTCGCCGGCCTCTACAAGGGGCTGGAGGGCGAGCCGCTGTTCATGTGAGGGCGGTTTCCTGCCCCTCCGGGGCGGGCGCGAAGCGGCCGGCGGGGACGGCGCCGGGGGTTCCAGGGGATCGGGGGGATGCGCACACCCCCAACGCGATCATCCGGAACGCTGCGCGCCTACGGGCAGCCGCGGGCGCGTTCGAAGGCTCTCAGCTCGGCCACGGCGCTGCGCTGGCGGGGGGAGAGGGGCACGTCGAGGAGGTTGTCGTAGCGGCAGCCGGCATTGCCGAAGGCGCGGATCGCCTTCGGCGTGGTGAAGCAGTAGCCCGCGTCCTTGTAGATCAGGTTGCGCTGGTACCAGGCCTCGTCGCAGCTCTGCGCGACGGCGCCCGTGGTCCCGAGGGCGAGGAAGCAGGCGAAGCCGGTCGCGATTCGCATGGGCTGATATTTCTCCCGTTCACCCGCCCCCGCCCACCGGGCGGCGGCGTCGAGGCGCGACGCCTCAGAAGGTCCAGCGCTGGGCCTTGGCCACCAGGAAGTCGCGGAAGGCCTGGACGCGGGCCACGGAGCGCATCTCCTCGGCATAGACGAGGTAGCTCTCCATGGTCGGCATCTCGCTCTCGCGCAGCACCTGGACGAGGTTCTCGCCGCCATCGACCGCGTAGTCGGGCAGGATGCCGACGCCGGCGCCGAACTCGATCGCCTCGTGCAGGGCGGCGACGTTGTTCACGGTGAGGCCGACCGGCCGACGTTCCTTGCCCTCGCGCCCGATGGTCGCGATGTAGTGGGTGGCGAGCAGGTAGGACGGCTCGTTGCCGCCGAAGGTGACGAGGCGGTGGTTGTCGAGATCCTCGATGGATTGCGGCTCGCCGAAGCGCTTCACGTAATCCTGGCTCGCGAAGGCGTGATAGTGGACCGTGAACAGCCGGCGCTGGATCAGGTCCGGCTGGGCCGGCCGGCGCATGCGCACGGCCACGTCCGCCTCGCGCATGGCGAGGTCGAGCTCCTCGTTGGTGAGGATCAGCTCGATGCGGACCTCCGGGTAGAGGTCGAGGAATTCCGGGATGCGCTGGGCGAGCCAGGAGGTGCCGAGCCCTACCGTGGTGGTCACCCGCAGGTCGCCGGAGGGGCGCTCGCTCGTCTCGACCAGGCGGGCCTTGGTGTTCTCCAGCCGGAGCTTCATGTCCCGCGCGGCGCGGAACAGCAGGTCGCCCTGCTCGGTGAGGATGAGGCCGCGGGCGTGGCGGTGGAAGAGCGGCGCTTTCAGCTCCCGCTCTAAGGCACTGATCTGTCGACTGACGGCGGATTGGCTGAGGCCGATGTCGTCGCCGGCGCGTGTGAAGCTCCCCGCCTCGGCGACGTTGAGGAAAATCCGGATCTTGTCCCAATCCACGGCCGTCACTCCCGTACGCACAGCCGGGCCAGTCGGACCGGATGAGCGGTTCCGCGAGCCTTCGCCTCAAACCTTTCCGGCCCCTCGGCCGGGCCGGCCCATGGATCGCCGAAGCACCCCATGGTTTCGCCGGCTCGGATGCCTGTCCCGCGAAGCTGCCTCACGCCGGCAGAGTTCACCCTAGGATTACAGGCTTGCGATTTGGTTTCGAGCGGCCGCGTGTCACCTTGCGGTCACTTGGTTACTCGGCTGCGGCCTGCTTCGGAAGCTCTCCCACCTCGAGATTCGCAAGAAACTTTTCCGCTTCGAGTGCGGCCATGCATCCCATCCCCGCCGCGGTGATGGCTTGGCGGTAGACGTCGTCGGTCACGTCGCCGGCGGCGAAGACGCCCGGGATCTCGGTCTGGGTGGTGCCCGGGGTCACGTTCAGGTAGCCGCCGTGGCGCATCGGCAACTGCCCCTCGAAGATCGCCGTGGCCGGCTGGTGGCCGATCGCCACGAACACGCCGTCGGTGGCGTGCTCGACGATCGCGCCGCTGCGGGTGTCCTTGAGGCGCAGATGGGTCACCGAGGGGGCGGGCTCCTTGGTGCCGCAGATCTCCTCGATGGCGTGGTGCCACGTCACGGTGACGTTCGGGTGCTTGAACAGGCGCTCCTGCAGGATGCGCTCGGCCCGGAACTCCCCGCGGCGATGCACGACGGTGACCGACTTGGCGAGGTTGGCGAGATAGAGCGCCTCCTCCACGGCGGTGTTGCCGCCGCCCACCACGGTCACGTCCTTGCCGCGGAAGAAGAAACCGTCGCAGGTGGCGCAGGCCGAGACGCCGAAGCCCTGGAAGGCCGCCTCGGAGGGCAGGCCCAGCCACTTCGCCTGGGCGCCGGTGGCGATGATGAGCGCGTCGCAGGAATAGGTCTCGCCGGAATCCGCCTCCAGCCGGAAGGGCCGCGTCTTCAGGTCGACCTTGGTGATGTATTCCGAGACGATCGTGGTGCCGACATGCTCGGCCTGGAGGCGCATCTGCTCCATCAGCCAGGGGCCCTGGATCGCCTCGGCGAAGCCCGGATAGTTCTCGACATCCGTGGTGATCATGAGCTGGCCGCCCGGCTGGAAGCCGGAGATCAGGAGCGGCTCGACCATCGCCCGGGCCGCGTAGATCGCGGCGGTGTAGCCGGCGGGGCCGGACCCGATGATCACGAGCTTCGCGTGGGTATGCGCCATGGTGTCCGGTCTCCTTGCTTCGCCCGTCCGTCCCGGCCCCTGCCGGCTTCGGGCGGGCGCCCGTGTCGCTGTCAGAATCCCCCGGTCCGGTTCGGGCCGCCGGCGGGACTGTCCGTCGTGCCGGGCGCGCCGGCAAGGCGCCCCCTGTGCCGGGCGAAGCTCGCCGCCAGCGCCGAAGCGATCTCCGGCGTCGCGTCGAGCGGCGCGTAATGCAATTCCTCCAGCCGGCCGATGAACGGCTTCAGGGCTCCCGCCATGGCGAGGCCCGCGAACATCCGCCGGTGCCGGATATAGGTCTTCGGCAGGTCGAACAGCAGGAGGGGCACGCCGGTGCTCGCCGCTTCCCCGACCATGTTCGCCGAATCGGAGGTGACCACGATCTGATCGGCGAGCGCCAGCATGCCGATATAGGGATTGTCGCCGGTCCCGTCCCAGAAGAAGCCGCCATGGGTTTTCGCCAGGGCCTGGAGCGCCGTGCGCAGGGCCGGCGGCGTGCGCCGCGACACGGTGAGCATCAGCGAGCAGCCGCCTTCGGCGAGCTTGGTGAGATCCGCCACGAGCCGCTGCATGTCGGCCTGGCCGTAGCTCAGGTGCCGGCTGTTGCCACCGACCAGCACGGCGATGCGCGGCCAGGGCAGGGCGGCGAGGCGCGGATCCGGCGCCCGGCGGGCGGCCTGCAGGCGCGCCTGCGAGACCGGGTGGGGCGCCGTTAGGGTGGTGAAGACGTTGGGGCCGCGCAGGTCGTCGTAATCCGGCACCCAGATGAAGTCCGCCGTGTCGTGGCCGGTGCGCGGATCCTTGAGGAAGGCCGTGAAGGTGCGGTTCCCCGAGGCGCGGCGGATCGCGCGCAGATAGGGCACCGCGCGGCGGCCGGAGGCGATCAGGAGGTCCGGCATGGCGCCCGCGAGCAGGCCGCCGGCGCGGCCCGGCGCGTCCCGCGGGTCGATGGGCCCCCAGGGCGCGGTCCAGACCAGGGGGCGGCCCCTCGGGATGCGCCGGATCTCCGCCTTGAGCGACAGGCTCTCGGCGATGCCAATGCACTGGTTCTCGTCGCCGGCCTTCCCGTCGGTCAGGATCCAGGCGGAGAAGCGGGAGAGGTCGGGCGGGGTGCCGCCGGCGCCCTCGGGCGCGGGGTGGGAACGGTCCACGGGGTTCGGTCCTGGAGCGCGGCCGGCCTCAGTCCAGCGGCAGGCTGCGGCGCAGCCACTGCGCGTAATGCTCGGCGATGGCGCCGACGCGCCGCCGTTCGGAGGCCGGATCGTACCAGGCGCCGCCCGAGCTCGCCGGCAGGGCCGAGAGCTGCGGATGCCGGGCCAGGATCTCGCCCCGCCGGCCGACGAGGAGGGCCTCGCCGTCGAGATAGTCGGTCTGGCTGCCCCCTCCGAGGCCGCTGCGCGCGGCGCCGCCCGCGCCCCCGGCGATCGGGTTGAGGGAGAGGCTGTTGACGAGGACGACGAGGGTCGGGCCGCCGGCGCCGATGCGGTCGGCGAAGCTCGCCCGCAGGGCCGCCAGCAGGTCCTGGCGCAGCGCCTCCGCCTGCGGGCCGCCTCCCCGGGCGAGCACCGGCCGGACGTCGACGCGGATGCCGGAGAAGCGGTCGTAGCCCTGCGCCCGCGCCCCGCCCGCCGCCGCGAGCACGACGAGGCTAAGGCCGAGCCGGACGGCGAGGCGCCGTCCCGCCCCGAGCCGCGCGGAGCCGGTCACGGTGTCAGGCGCTCCAGCGGACGGCGACGACCTCGTAGGACTTGCCGCCGCCCGGCGTCGTCACCTCCACGGTGTCGCCGACGCCCTTGCCGATCAGGGCGCGGGCGATGGGGGAGGAGATCGAGACGCGGCCCGAGCGCACATCCGCCTCCGGCTCGCCGACGATCTGGTAGGTCTTCTCTTCCTCGGTGTCCTCGTCGACGAGCTGCACCGTGGCGCCGAACTTGATCTTGCTGCCCGAGAGCTTGGAGGTGTCGATGATCTCGGCGCGGGCGATCATGCTCTCCAGCTCCAGCACCCGGCCCTCGTTGTGCGACTGCGCTTCCTTGGCGGCGTGGTACTCCGCGTTCTCCGAGAGATCGCCCAGGGCGCGCGCTTCGGCGATCGCCTGGATGATGCGGGGCCGCTCGACCTGCTGGCGCTGTTTCAGCTCCTCTTCGAGGGCTGCGAAGCCGCGGGCGGTGATCGGAAGCTTCTCTATGCTCATCGCAAATGCGCCACAATGAATAGGCCCGGCCGGAGCGGGGACGCTCCTTCCGGGCCGGAGAGGATGGGTGACGGGACCCCTGACGCCGCGGCCCCGCTTCGTGCTTCAGGCCGCGAAGTATTCCTGCAAGGCGCGCACGCGAAGATCGCCCTCGAGATAGGCTTTGATCCCCTCGGCTGCCGCCATCGCACCGGCGAGAGTGGTGTAGTACGGCACTTTATGCAAGAGGGCCGCGCGCCGGAGCGAGCGCGAGTCCGAGAGCGCGCCGGCCCCTTCCGTGGTGTTCACCACGAGGCTGATCTCGCCGTTCTTGATCGCATCCACGATGTGCGGACGCCCCTCCAGCACCTTGTTGATGCGCTGGGCCGGGATGCCCTCGTCCACGAGGTAGCGCTGGGTGCCGCTGGTGGCGAGCACGGTGAAGCCGAGCTCGTGCAGCAGCCGCATGGTCGGCAGGATGCGCGGCTTGTCCTCGTCGCGCACGGAGACGAACACCGTGCCCGAGCGCGGCACCGCGGTGCCCGAGCCGAGCTGGCTCTTGGCGAAGGCCACGCCGAAGCCGGTATCGAGCCCGATCACCTCGCCGGTGGAGCGCATCTCCGGCCCGAGCAGCACGTCGACGCCGGGGAAGCGGGCGAAGGGGAACACCGCCTCCTTCACCGCGATGTGGTCGAGGCGCTTGGGCTTCAGGCCGAAGCCCGCCAGCGGCTCGCCGGCCATGACGCGGGCGGCGATCTTGGCGATGGGCTCGCCGATCACCTTGGCGACGAAGGGCACGGTGCGCGAGGCGCGCGGGTTCACCTCCAGCACGTAGATCGTGCCGTCCTTGATCGCGTACTGGACGTTCATCAGGCCGCCGACCTTGAGGGCCAGCGCCATGGCCTTGGTCTGGCGCTCCAGCTCGGCCACGATCTCCGGCGACAGGGTGCGCGGCGGCAGGGAGCAGGCGGAATCGCCGGAATGGATGCCGGCCTCCTCGATGTGCTCCATGATGCCGGCGATGAACACGTCCTTGCCGTCGCAGACCGCGTCGACATCCACCTCGGTGGCGTCGGACAGGTAGCGGTCGAACAGGAGCGGGTTCTTGCCCAGCACCGTGTTGATCTGCCCCGTCTTGTCGTTGGGGTAGCGGGCGACGACGTCCGACGGGATCAGGCTCGGCAGGGTGCCGAGCAGGTAATCGGCGAATTCCTTCTCGTCGCGGATGATCGCCATGGCCCGGCCGCCGAGCACATAGCTCGGGCGCACCACGAAGGGCAGGCCGAGCTCGGCCGCCACCAGCCGGCTCTGCTCCACCGAATAGGCGATGCCGTTCTTCGGCTGCTTCATGCCGAGCTTGTCGAGCAGCCGCTTGAACTGGTCGCGGTCCTCGGCGAGGTCGATCGCGTCCGGCGAGGTGCCGAGGATCGGCACGCCGGCGGCTTCCAGCGCCCGGGCGAGCTTGAGCGGGGTCTGGCCGCCGAACTGCACGATGACGCCGTGCAGCGTGCCGGCCTGCCGCTCGGTCTCGATGATCTCCAGCACGTCCTCGGCGGTCAGCGGCTCGAAATAGAGCCGGTCCGAGGTGTCGTAGTCGGTCGAGACCGTCTCCGGGTTGCAGTTGACCATGATGGTCTCGTAGCCGGCCTCCGCGAGCGCGAAGCAGGCGTGGCAGCAGCAATAGTCGAACTCGATGCCCTGGCCGATCCGGTTCGGGCCGCCGCCGAGGATGACGACCTTCTTCTTGTCCGAGGGCAGGGCCTCGTCGACGACGGTGCCCGCGAAGGGCGCCACGTAGGTCGAGTACATGTAGGCGGTCGGCGCCTTGAACTCGGCGGCGCAGGTGTCGATGCGCTTGAAGACCGGCCGCACCTCCAGGGCGCGGCGCTTGGCGCGGACCTCCGCCTCCTCGAGGCCCGTCAGCACGGCGAGGCGGGCATCCGAGAAGCCCGCCGCCTTGAGCTGGCGGAAGGCGCCGGGGGTGGCCGGCAGGCCATGCGCCTTCACCCGGTTCTCCAGATCCACGATGGCCTGGAGCTGCTCCAGGAACCACGGGTCGATCTTGCAGGAGGCGTGGATCTCCTCGTGGCCGATGCCGAGCCGCATGGCCTGGCCGACCTTGAGCAGCCGGTCCGGGGTCGGCGTGCCGAGGGCCGCCTTGATGGCGTTGCGGTCGTCGCCCTTGCCGAGCCCCTCGATCTCGATGTCGTCGAGGCCGGTCAGCCCGGTTTCGAGGGAGCGCAGGGCCTTCTGCAGCGATTCGGCGAAGCAGCGGCCGATCGCCATGGCCTCGCCCACCGACTTCATGGCGGTGGTCAGCGTCGGCTCGGCGCCCGGGAACTTCTCGAAGGCGAAGCGCGGGATCTTGGTGACGACGTAGTCGATGGTCGGCTCGAACGAGGCCGGGGTCGCGCCGCCGGTGATGTCGTTGGCGATCTCGTCGAGGGTGTAGCCGATGGCGAGCTTGGCGGCGACCTTGGCGATGGGGAAGCCCGTGGCCTTCGACGCCAGGGCGGAGGAGCGCGAGACGCGCGGGTTCATCTCGATCACGATCATGCGCCCGTTCTCGGGGTTGATCGCGAACTGCACGTTGGAGCCGCCGGTCTCGACGCCGATCTCGCGGAGCACCGCGAGGGAGGCGTCGCGCATCACTTGGTATTCCTTGTCGGTGAGCGTGAGGGCCGGGGCGACGGTGATCGAATCACCGGTATGGACGCCCATCGGGTCCACGTTCTCGATGGAGCAGACGATGATGCAGTTGTCCGCCTTGTCGCGGACGACCTCCATCTCGTACTCCTTCCAGCCGAGCACGCTCTCCTCGATCAGCACCTCGTTGGTGGGCGAGGCGTCGATGCCCCGCTCGACGATGTCGAGGAATTCCTCCCGGTTGTAGGCGATGCCGCCGCCGGTGCCGCCCATGGTGAAGGAGGGGCGGATGATCGCGGGCAGGCCGACCTCGGCCAGGGCGGTCAGGGCCTGGCCCAGGGCATGCTCGATGTAGCGCTTGCGCCGCTCGCCTTCGCCCGACTGCCAGGCCCGGTCGAATTCCTCCACCGCCGCGGCGCGCACGGCCGGATCGCCGTTGGCCTGCTCGATCCGCGCCTTCTCGGCGAGGTACTTCTCCCGGTCGGCCTTCTTGGCGGCCGAGGCATTGGCCAGCGCCGATTTCGGCGTCTCCAGGCCGATCTTGGTCATGGCGTCGCGGAAGAGATGCCGGTCCTCGGCCTTGTCGATGGCCTCCGCGGTGGCGCCGATCATCTGCACGCCGAACTTGTCGAGCACGCCCATGCGCTTGAGCGAGAGCGCACAGTTCAGCGCGGTCTGGCCGCCCATGGTGGGCAGCAGCGCGTCCGGGCGCTCCTTCTCGATGATCTTGGCGACGATCTCCGGCGTGATCGGCTCGACATAGGTGGCGTCGGCCATGTCCGGGTCGGTCATGATCGTGGCCGGGTTCGAATTGACCAGCACGATCCGGTAGCCCTCCTCGCGGAGGGCCTTGCAGGCCTGGGTGCCGGAATAATCGAACTCGCAGGCCTGGCCGATGATGATGGGCCCCGCGCCGATGATCAGGATCGACGCGATATCGGTACGCTTGGGCATCTCGGGCCTTGTCACGGCCGCGCGCGCTCGGCCGCGCCCGGCCTTTGAGAAACGGCGGATCGGCGGCGAGCGTGCGGGCATAGATGGTCGTTGAGCCCCGCGTTTACACGCAGGCGTCCCGGTTTGAAAGTCCGCCGGATCCGCCTGTCCCGGGTCGAAGCCCCCGGGGCTGCGGGCTTCCAAGACCAAGGATTTGCTGAATATAGAATTGATAAAACTAAGAAGTGTTTATTCGTTTGCTTGCGATGTTCCGTTTTTATACGAGCATTTTATCAGCGAATCCGCTGATTTAAGTCATAACAATTCTGAGGAAAGCATGTCACTCAGCAGGGCTTTTGCGGCCGCCGCGCTCGTCGTGGCGGGCTCCGTCGGCGCGGCCTCGGCCGCCGAGATCGTGGTGAAGACGCTCAACAGCGGGCCGGGCGGATCGATGGTGTTCGACCCGTCCTTCGTGAAGATCGCCCCGGGCGACAGCATCAAGTTCGTGCCGCAGGACAAGGGGCACAATGTCGAGTCGATCAAGGGCATGGCCCCGGAGGGCGCCGACTATGTCAAGACGACGGTCGGCCAGGAGGCGGTCGTGACCTTCCCCAAGGAGGGGATCTACGGCTTCAAGTGCTCGCCGCATTACCTGATGGGCATGGTCGCCCTGGTCCAGGTCGGCGACAAGCACGAGAATCTGGAGCAGGCCAAGGCCGTGCAGCACGGCAAGCTCGCCCAGAAGCGCTTCGACCCGCTCTTCGAGAAGGTGCAGTGACCGGACGCTGAGGGCCGACGCGGCGACGAACGCGCGACGCCCGGGCCGTCGGGGACCCGGGCGTTGCCTTCAGGAAGAAAGAGCGTGGCGTCAGAAGCCGACCGAGAGGGCGGCGACGGCGCGGTCGATCGAGAGGTAGAACACGCCGAAGGCGACGAGAGCCGCCGCGGCGAATTCCGCCGCCTGATTCGGCAGGGTGCGGAACTGGCGCATGACCTCGCGGCCGAAGAAGACCGAGAGCCAGGCGAGCGTCAGCACGGCGGGCATGGCGAAGAGATAGGAGCCGGTGCTCTCGATCCGGTCGAGGGCGCGGGCGGGGTCGATCAGGGCGCGGATGTTGTGCACCCACGGCGCGTGCGCGGCGGAATAGAGCGCGGTGAGCCAGGACAGGCCCACGGCCACGCCGAGATGGAAGGTGAAGAGCCGGTGCAGCCGGGAGAACTCGTCCCGCGCCTGGTCGAACGTCATCCCGCAAACCCCCAAAGCGATCCCAGTGTCGACGGCCCGCCGGCGCTGGTTCGCTCGCGTCGGTTCGGGCCGCCTGATCAGGGCGGATTGCCGGGGAAGCTGGGGTTTTTTGTGGCTGAGCACGTCCGGACCGCCCGCGGCGGCCCGGTGTGGTTGCAAAGCCGCTATGCGTTGCCGCGGGAGGTCCGCGGATTGTCCTTCATCAGGGCCACGAAGCGCTCGAACAGGTAATGACTGTCCCGCGGGCCGGGGGAGGCCTCCGGGTGGTGCTGCACCGAGAAGGCGGGCCGGTCGGTCAGGGACAGGCCGCAATTCGAGCCGTCGAACAGGGAGACATGGGTCTCCACCGCCGTCTCCGGCAGGCTGTCCGGGTCGACGGCGAAGCCATGGTTCATCGACACGATCTCGACCTTGCCGGTGGTGTGGTCCTTCACCGGATGGTTCGCGCCGTGATGGCCCTGCCCCATCTTCACGGTGCGGCCGCCGAGGGCGAGGCCCATGAGCTGGTGGCCGAGGCAGATGCCGAAGGTCGGCACCTTCTCCTCCAGCAGCCGGCGGATCACCGGCACGGCATAGGCGCCGGTGGCCGCCGGGTCGCCGGGGCCGTTCGAGAGGAAGACGCCGTCGGGCTGGAGCGCCAGGATGTCCTCGGCAGGGGTGGTGGCGGGCACGACGGTGACGTCGCAGCCGGCCTCGGCGAGGAGGCGCAGGATGTTGCGCTTCACGCCGTAATCGATCGCGACCACCTTGAAGCCGGCGCCGGGGGCGCGGGAGCCGTAGCCGCCCTTCACCGCCCAGGTCGTCTCGCTCCAGGTCGAGCGCTCGCGGCTCGTCACCGGCGGCACGAGGTCGAGGCCCTCCATCGGCGCGAGGGCGGCGGCGCGGGCCTTCAGGGCCTCGCGGTCGAAAGTCCCGTTCGGATCGTTGGCGATCACGGCGTTCGGCATGCCGTGGTCGCGGATCAGGGCGGTGAGCGCCCGGGTGTCGACGCCGGTGATGCCGACGATGCCGCGGGCCTTCAGCCAGCCGTCGAGATGCGAGGAGGAGCGCCAGTTCGAGGGCTTGGTCACCGCCGAGGCGATCACGGCGCCGCGCACGCCCGAGGCCGGGGCCTGGTCGAGGCTCTCCAGATCCTCGTCGTTGGTGCCGACATTGCCGATATGCGGGAAGGTGAAGGTGACGATCTGCCCGGCATAGGAGGGATCCGTCAGGATCTCCTGATAGCCGGTCATCGCCGTGTTGAAGCAGACCTCGCCGTCGGCGATCCCGGTCTGGCCGATGCCGAAGCCTTCCAGCACGGTGCCGTCGGCGAGCACCAGCAGGGCGGTGGCGACCGGCTCGGCCCAGGGCTCTGGCTGGCCGCCCGCGGGTTGCGTGCGCGGCAGGGCGCTCTCGTCTTGCAGCATCGATGCGATCCAGATTATCTCCGCCGCCTTCCCGGCGCCCGGCTGGCGGGGCGCGTCGGGCATGGCAGGGCGGCAGCGTCTTCCGGCGCTCATACCGACCCGGCCGCGCCGGGGTCAACGTGGCCACCGTCGCGCCGCTGTTCAAGCCGGGGCAGGCCAGCCCCGGCCCACCGAAAGCCCTCAGGAGACCGTCCGATGCTGCGCGAGCGCCTCACCGCCGAGATGAAGGAGGCCATGAAGGCCGGCGAGAAGCAGAAGCTCTCGACCATCCGCATGATCCAGGCGGCCCTCAAGGACAAGGACATCGAGGCCCGCGGCGCCGGCAAGGGCCAGTCGAGCGAGGAGGAGGTGCTGGCGCTCCTCCAGAAGATGATCAAGCAGCGCAACGAGGCGGCGGGCGTCTACGAGCAGGGCGGCCGGCCGGAGCTCGCCGAGAGCGAGCGGGCCGAGGCGGCGATCATCGCCGGCTTCCTGCCCCAGCAGATGGACGAGGCCGAGACCCGCGCCGCCATCGCCGATGCCATCGCCGAGACCGGCGCGGCCGGCCCCAAGGACATGGGCAAGGTGATCGGCGCCCTGAAGGGCAAATATGCCGGCCGCATGGATTTCGGCCGGGCGAGCGGCCTCGTGAAGGACGCACTCGCCGGCAAGTAGGATTTCGAATCGGGCTGTAGCTGGCGGTTGCGCCGGCGGCGGCGCGCGGCGATCCTCCCGTCGAGCGATTCGGGAGGACGCCGATGCCGCGGGCCGAGATCATCCCCTACCTGTTCTACCGCGACGTGCCGACGGCGCTGGACTGGCTCGCCCGGGCCTTCGGCTTCATCGAGGAGAGCCGGCACCCCACGCCGAGCGGCGGCCTGCATGCGGAGATGCGGCTGGAGGGCTGCCGGATCATGATGGGGCAGGCGGCGGGGCAGGGGACCGGTGCCGAGCGGATCGGCCCGCCCGCGCCGGGCGGGCGCGCCACGCAGGGCGTCTTCGTCTACCTGCCCGACCTCACCGCGCATTTCGCCGCGGCGAAGGCCGCGGGCGCCGAGATCCCGGCGGAGCCGGCGGATCACGGCTACGGCCTCACCTACACGGCCTACGACCTCGACGGGCATCCCTGGTACTTCACGCAGATGTCCGGCTGACGAATCCGCGCCGCCGGTGTCGGAGGCTGCCGCGGGCGGTGTGAGCCGGGCCACCGCCGTACCCAGCGATCCACAGGCCGACCCGCGGGACTCCGGGCAGCGATCTGCGGTATCGTCGGCGTTTGACGGATCGATCCGGACCCCGCCCCAGCCCGTGCGCTACCCGCCCCACATCCTCGACGAGATCCGCGTCCGGCTGCCGCTCTCCGAGGTGGTCGGGCGCCGGGTCCGGCTGAAGAAGGCCGGCCGCGAATGGCGCGGCCTGTCGCCGTTCAACGCGGAGAAGACTCCCTCCTTCTACGTGAACGATCAGAAGCAGTTCTACCACTGCTTCTCATCGGGCAAGCACGGCGACGCCTTCACCTTCCTGATGGAGACCGAGGGCGTCAGCTTCCCGGAGGCGGTCGAGCGCCTCGCCTCCGAGGCGGGGGTGAGCCTGCCCAAGCTCTCCCCGGAGACCGAGCAGGCCGAGAGCCGCCGCAAGGGCGCCCTCGAGGTGATGGAGCTCGCCACGGTCTTCTTCGAGGAGCAGCTGCGCGGGCGCTCCGGCACGGAGGCGCGCCACTATCTCGACCGGCGCGGGCTCGGCCCCGAGACCCGGGCCCGCTTCCGCCTCGGCTACGCGCCGGGCGACCGCTACGCCCTGCGCGACCATCTCGCCGGCAAGGGCATCGACAAGGAGACCATGTCGGAGCTCGGCCTGCTGGTGGCTGGCGAGGGCATCTCCGTGCCCTATGACCGCTTCCGCGACCGGGTGATCTTCCCGATCCTCGACATCCGCGGCCGGGTCATCGCCTTCGGCGGCCGGGCCATGCAGGCGGATGCCCGGGCGAAGTACCTCAATTCCCCGGACACGCCGCTCTTCCACAAGGGGCAGGTGCTCTACAACCTGCACGCGGCCCGCAAGGCGGCGCACGAGCGCAGCACCATCATCGCCGTCGAGGGCTATGTCGACGTGATCGCGATGACGCTGGCCGGCCATCCCAACGCCGTGGCGCCGCTCGGCACGGCGCTGACCGAGGAGCAGCTCGGCCTGCTCTGGCGCCAGGCGGCGGAGCCGATCCTGTGCTTCGACGGCGACGGGGCGGGCCGCCGCGCCGCCTACCGCGCCCTCGACGTGGCCCTGCCCCTGCTGGAGCCGGGCAAGTCCCTGCGCTTCGCCCTGCTGCCCCAGGGCCAGGACCCGGACGACCTGCTGCGCTCCGGCGGCGCCTCGGCCATCGACAAGGTGCTGGAGGGCGCCCGGCCCCTCGTGGAGATGCTGTGGGCGCGGGAGACCGAGGCCGCGCCCCTGGACACCCCCGAGCGGCGCGCCGGCCTCGCCCGCACCCTGCGCGAGACCGTCTCCGGCATCCGCGACGAGACCGTGCGGCGTTTCTACCGCGACGAGATCGAGGGCCGGCTGCGCGACCTCTCCGGCCCCCGCGCCCGGGGCGGGGGCGAGCGTGCGCCCTTCGAGCGCTTCGCCCCGCGGGGTGGCGGGCCGGGTCGCTCCCGCTTCGGCGAGCCGGCCTCGCCGCGGCTCACCGCCAAGTTCAGCCCGCTCCTGGCCTCCGCCGCCGCCCCCGCGCCGGGGGGCGCCTTCAGCGAGCGCGAGGCGATGATCGTCTCCTGCCTGCTCGTCCATCCCGAGCTTCTCGTCATCGAGGAGGAGGATCTCGCGCAGCTCGACCTGCACAATCCGGATGCGGATGCCCTGCGCTCGGCTCTGCTTGACCATGCAGCGGAAGCGGGGCACGGGGAGCAGGAACTCCTGCAGAGTCGCCTCGACCGGCAGGGACTCGGCGAGGCCGCGGCCCGACTCGCCGCCCTGGTGCGGCCCGGGGACCGTTGGGCGCTGGATTTGCATGCGGATCCGCAGCGCCTGGAGCATACCGTGCGTCAGGCCGTGATCTTGCACCGCAAGGCGGGAGCGCTACATAGCGAACTTCTTCAGGCGGAACGGGCGCTTGCCGAAGACGAATCCGAGGCCAATTTCGCGTGGCTCTGCGACGTCAAGGCGCGACAGGCCGTCGTTGCCGCTGCGGAGGTCGAGAAAGAGCCGTCGGACGGAAGCGATTTTTCGGGGCCGTGACCCGCGGGAGATACCCTTCAGGTGAGCGCATGGTTAACGCTCGGTCAAGCACCGTAAGCGCATAGCAACGATTGACAAGATGGGCGGCCATTCGCGAAGGGCCGCAGCGGGAAGTGATCACGGTGCCGTCGATGCGGAGCTTTCGCGGCTCCCCACGGCATCGGTTCTGGAACAATAGGCTGGGCATGGCAACGAAGGCAACCGAGCGGGACGAGGCTGACGTCGCTCAGGAACAGCAGTCCGATGGGCCGCTGCTCGATCTGACCGATGCCGCCGTCAAGCGCATGGTGAAGCTCGCGAAGAAGCGCGGCTACGTGACCTACGAAGAGGTCAACGAGGTACTGCCCGACGGCCAGGTCGACGGCGACCAGATCGAGGACGTCCTCGCCCAGCTCGACGACATGGGCATCCGCGTCGTCGAGGCGGAGGAGACCGAGGACACCCCGGCCGAGCGTCCCGCCAACGGCGAGGCCGCCGAGGAGGAGGAGACCGCCGAGGGCGGCGAGGTCGCCGAGGCCTCCCCGTCCCGCGCCGTCGCGGTCGCGACCACCACCACCCGCGAGCCGGCCGACCGCACGGACGATCCCGTGCGCATGTACCTGCGCGAGATGGGCTCGGTGGAGCTCCTGTCCCGCGAGGGCGAGATCGCCATCGCCAAGCGCATCGAGGCCGGCCGCGAGGCGATGATCGCGGGCCTCTGCGAGAGCCCGCTCACCTTCCAGGCGATCATCATCTGGCGCGACGAGCTGATCGAGGGGAAGGTTCTCCTGCGCGACATCATCGACCTGGAGGCGACCTATGCCGGTCCCGACGGTCGCAATGCGCCCCAGGTCGCCGAAGGCGAGGGTGAGGAAGGCGAGGACGCCGAAGGCCCGACGCCGCCCGAGGGCGGCGACGAAGAAGACGACATGGAGAACAACGTCTCGCTCGCGGCGATGGAAGCCGAGATCAAGCCGCGCGTTCTCGAGACCTTCGACAACATCGCCAACAACTACCGCAAGCTGCGCAAGCTCCAGAACGAGGAGGCCGCGCTCAAGGCCTCCGGCGGCGCCTCGGCCCCCGGCCAGGACAAGAAGCAGGCCGAGCTGAAGGACATCGTCGTCGGCGAGGTGAAGTCACTCTCGCTCAACGCCAACCGCATCGAGGCGCTGGTCGAGCAGCTCTACGACATCAACAAGCGCCTCATCAGCCACGAGGGTCGGCTGATGCGCGCCGCCGAGAGCCACGGCGTCGCCCGCGACGAGTTCCTGCGCCACTACCAGGGCTGGGAGCTCGATCCGAACTGGATGGAACGCGTCGGCACGCTGGGCGGCAAGGGCTGGAAGAACTTCGTCGAGAAGGGCGGCCGGCAGGTCGCGGATCTGCGCGAGCAGATCCTGACGCTCGCCTCCGAGACCGGGCTTCAGATCGGCGAGTACCGCAAGATCGTGAACATGGTCCAGAAGGGCGAGCGCGAAGCCCGGCAGGCCAAGAAGGAGATGATCGAGGCGAACCTCCGCCTCGTGATCTCGATCGCCAAGAAGTACACGAACCGCGGCCTGCAGTTCCTGGACCTGATCCAGGAGGGCAACATCGGCCTGATGAAGGCGGTCGACAAGTTCGAGTACCGCCGCGGCTACAAGTTCTCGACCTACGCCACCTGGTGGATCCGGCAGGCGATCACCCGCTCGATCGCCGACCAGGCCCGCACGATCCGCATCCCGGTGCACATGATCGAGACGATCAACAAGATCGTCCGCACCTCGCGCCAGATGCTGCACGAGATCGGCCGCGAGCCGACCCCGGAGGAGCTGGCCGAGAAGCTGGCGATGCCGCTGGAGAAGGTGCGCAAGGTCCTCAAGATCGCCAAGGAGCCGATCTCGCTGGAAACCCCGATCGGCGACGAGGAGGATTCGCATCTCGGCGACTTCATCGAGGACAAGAACGTCGTCCTGCCGATCGATGCGGCGATCCAGTCGAACCTGCGCGAGACGACGACCCGGGTGCTGGCCTCGCTCACGCCGCGCGAGGAGCGCGTGCTGCGCATGCGCTTCGGCATCGGCATGAACACCGACCACACCCTTGAGGAGGTCGGCCAGCAATTCTCGGTGACCCGCGAGCGCATCCGCCAGATCGAGGCCAAGGCCCTGCGCAAGCTCAAGCACCCGAGCCGCTCGCGCAAGCTCCGGAGCTTCCTCGACAACTGAGCGGAGCGCCCGGCGCTCCCGTTCCGACGAGACCAGCCGGCCGTGCCCCCTGGCGGGGCGCGGCCGGTTTCTTTTGCGTCAGGAGGCGGCGGGCGCGACGAGCAGGCCGACGATGCGCCGGACCAGCGGCATGACCAGCAGCAGGGTCGGGAAGGCCACGACCCAGGAGATGGCCCAGGCGCCGGGCCAGGTCTGCAGGAAGGCCGCGCTGAAGCCGAGGCTCTTCAGGGTCGCGATCCCTGAGACGACGAAGGTCATCATCAGGCTGAGCACGAAGGGCATGAGGATGGCGGCATAGCGCGCCGGCAGCCGCCGCAGGGCGAGAGAGTTCTGAGAATTCGGCATGGAAACGTCTTTTGTCGAAGGGTCATCGTCAGGTTTCGGGAAAGGACGCCGCGCAACCGGTTCGACGAACCCGGAGGGAGCGTTGCCTGACGTGAGACGCTTACGGCCCGGCCTGATGGCACGGAACGACGCAGAATTAATGAGTGTCACGGAGGAAGCCAAGCCGTTCCGGTGGACGGCTGGCGAAGTTTTTTCGTGCCGGATACGCGTACGGCGCTAGATTCCGATCGAATGCGCGCAGAAGGATTTCGCGCTTCGGCCCGACCATTGCGGTGCTCCGCCGCCGAACCCACCTTGGCCATATGCTCGACGAGGACATTCCCCACCCTCCGCCGACGGCCCTCGCCGACGGCTCGGAAGCCGAGGACGTGCCCTTCGGCGCGATCCAGCCCAGCGTCGCGATTCGCGACTGGCTGCTGAGCGAGGGCGCGCGCCTGCCCAAGGCGGACGACCTGCTGGCCGGGCTCGCCGAGCGCCTCAACGCCATCGGCGTGCCCGTGGACCGGGCCTCGACGGCGATCGACACCCTGCATTCGGAGTATTCCGGCGTCGGCCGCGTCTGGAACCGGGAGACCGGCTCCACCGTGCGGCTGTTCCCGCACGGGGAGGCCTCCGAGGCGGCCTACCGGGCGAGCCCGTTCCACGCGGTGCACCAGTCCGGCGAGTGGATGATCCTCGACCTCGCCGAGACCGAGGAGACGCGCTTCGAGATCATCCCGGAGCTGAAGGCGGGCGGCTACACCACCTATGTCGTCGTGCCGGTGTTCTTCACCAACGGCACCCATAACGGCATCACCTTCGCCACGCGGTCGGCGGAGGGCTTCCGCGACGACCACATCGCGATCCTGCGCTTCATCATGCCGGCGCTGGCCGCGGTGATGGAGATGCGCATCGTCAACAAACAGCTCGACCAGGTGCTGCGCATCTATGTCGGGGACGAGCCGCACCGGGCGATCCTGGCCGGCGACATCCGCCGGGGGCAGGTGCGGCGGATCCGCTCCGCGATCCTGTTCGCGGACATGCGCGACTACACCCAGCTTTCCGCCGACCTCACGCCTGAGGAGGCGGTCGATCTCCTCAACGTGTTCTTCGACTGCCTCGTGCCGGCCATCGAGCGGGAGGGCGGCGAGGTGCTGAAATATCTCGGCGACGGCCTGCTCGCGATCTTCCGCGAGCCGGGCGACGATCTCGGCGGGGCCGCCAAGAGCGCGCTGACCGCGGCGCAGGACGGCTTGCGCGCCCTCGACGAGGCCAATGCCGTGCAGCGCTTCGGCGCGCAGCCGGTGGCCGCGGGCATCGCCCTCCACCACGGCGAGGCGGCCTACGGCAATGTCGGCTCCGGCACGCGGCTCGACTTCACCGTGATCGGCCGCGACGTGAACCTCGCGAGCCGCCTCGCGCGGCTCAACCGGCCGCTGGGCGAGCCGCTGCTGATGTCGAAGCCTTTCGTCGACTTCCTGTGGGGCGACCCCGAGCCCCTCGGCGAGCATCCCCTCGACGGATTCCGGGACAAGATGGCGGTCTACCGCCCGGGCCGGAAGCCGGCCCCCGCCCTCGATGTCGGCCGCCGCCCGGCGCGGGAGGCGGCGGAGGCCTGACTGGCCTCAGCTGCGCAGGGTCAACCGCCCGCCGGCGATGTTGAAATCGTGCAGGCGGCGCAGGAAGGACATCCCGAGCAGGTTCATGTGGAGGCGCCCGCGGGGCACCACCACCGCCTCGACGTCGCGCACGCTCACCGCCCCGATCCGGACCTGGTTCAGCCGCACGGGGGCGACCCGGATCACGCCGTTGGCCGTCGCGACCTCCTGGCGGAATTCCGACGGGCTAGGCCGCAGGCCGATGCGCTCCGCATCTTCCTCCATGATCACGCAGGCGCTCGCGCCGGTATCGACCACCATGCGCAGGCTGCGCCCGTCCACCACGGCCTCGGTCAGGAAATGGCCTCGCTCGTCCGCGTTCAGCGTGATCGCGTTGGGCGCCGTGGTCACCACCGGCGTCACGGCCCCTCCCGGCGCGGCGACGGCCGCGGTCTCGACGGGCGCTGCGGGCTTCCGCCCGATCCGCGTCGAGGCGACGCCGCCGACGAGGCAGCACACGCCGAGTGCCAGGATGATCTGCCGCATGGGAAGGCCTTCGCCCGGGATCCTTAGGCGACGAGCCTGCCCCGGCGCGGGTGAAGGCCGCGTCGCCGGACCGCGCCGGGAAGGGCCGGGGAGAAGGATTTTCGCGATTGCGGTTGAGAAACCCTCGCCACCAACGAGCGAATCCGACGCGGGCAGGGGGATTGACCCCGGCGGCCCGTGGGGCCAAATCGGGGATGTTCCAGGGAGATCCCCGGCAAGGGGCTGAGACACCGCTGGGCTCGTGACGAGCGGCGCGGAAATCCTTCGAACCTGATCCGGCTCATACCGGCGTAGGGATTGGACCTTGGGCTCCGCGAGAGCCCGCTTCACCGGAAGCGACAGGCACCAGTTCCTGCGGGCCACCGCGGAGTTCTCGCTTGTCGGACGTCCTGGCCTCCCCCTTCGGTCTGCGCCGCCTCTCCGGCGTGCGCCCCCGCCCCGCCGCCCTGCCGGAGCGGGCCGATGTCGTCGTGGTCGGCGGCGGCATCATCGGCCTGTCGATCGCCTGGCGCCTGGCGGAGGGCGGCCGCTCGGTCGTCGTGATCGAGCGCGAGAGCGTCGGAGCCGGGGCGAGCCTCGCCGCCACCGGCATGCTGGCGCCGGCCGCCGAGCACGAGCCGGGCTCCGACATCCTGCTGCCCCTCGCCCTGGAGAGCCTGCGCCGCTGGCCGGGCTTCCGCGACGCGCTCCAGGCGGCCTCGGGCCAGGACATCGATTACCGGGAGGAGGGGACCCTGGTCCTCGCCATCGGCCGGGACGAGGTCGACCGCCTGCGCTTCCGCCACGACCTGCAGCGGCGCTCCGGGGTCGCCGCGCAATGGCTCTCCGGCGCCGAGGTGCGCGTCCGCGAGCCGCTGCTGCGCCCCAACGTCACCGCCGGCATCCTCTGTCCCCTCGACCATCAGGTCGATCCCCGCCTCGTCATGGCGGCGCTGGTGCGCGCCTGCGAGGGCGCCGGCGTCGCCATCGTCGAGAACCGCGGCGTCGATGCCCTCGACCGGGAGGGGGGACGCGTCACCGGCATCCGGGCCGGGTCCGACCGGGTCGCGGCGCAGACCGTGATCCTCGCCGCCGGCGCCTGGAGCGGCGAGGCCGGGCTCCTGCCCTGGGCGCTGCCGGTGCGCCCGCTCAAGGGCCAGTCCCTCGCCCTGCGCACGACGAAGCGCACGGGCACGCTGTCCCACATGGTCTGGACCGAGCAGGTGCACATGGCCCCTAAGGGCGACGGCCACCTCATCGTCGGGGCGACGGTGGAGGATTGCGGCTTCAAGGCCGGCGTGACGGCGGGCGGCCTGTTCGCCCTGCTCGAAGGCGCCCGCCGCGTGCTGCCGGGAATCGAGGAGATGGAGATCGAGGCGGTCTGGTCGGGCTTCCGCCCGACCTCGGACGACGACGCCCCGATCCTCGACACGCCCATGCCCGGCCTCGTCGTGGCCACGGGCCATCATCGCAACGGCTACCTGCTGATGCCCGCCACCGCCGACGCGGTCGCCGCGCTGCTCGCCACGGGCGCGCTGCCGGATTTCGCCCGCGGCTTCGGGCTCGACCGGTTCGGGCAGGACGAAAACCAGGAGGGGAGGGCGGTCGCGTGACGGTGACCATCAACGGAGAGCGCCGCGAGCACGCGGCGGAGACTTTGGCGTCCCTGTTCGCGGTCGAGGCGGAGGAGCGCGGCATCGAGAGCCCGGAGGGCATCGCCATGGCCCTCAACGGCCGGGTCGTGCGCCGGAGCGAGTGGAGCGTGACGCCGCTCCGGGACGGCGACCGCGTCGAGATCGTGCGCGCCATGCAGGGAGGCTGAGGATGAGCCATCACGACACCGCGCTGACGGCCGAGGCCGCCGAGGACGTTCTGGAGATCGCCGGGGTGCGGCTCGCCTCGCGCCTGTTCATCGGCACCGCCGGCTATCCGAGCCAGAGCATCATGGCCGAGGCGGTGCGCGCCTCCGGCGCCGACGTGGTCACCGCCTCGATCCGCCGCGTCTCGCTGCAGGGTCACGGCTCGGACACCTTCCAGCGCCTCAAGGGCAAGCATTTCCTGCCCAACACCGCCGGCTGCGAGACCGCCCGGGACGCGATCCTGACCGCGGAGCTCGCCCGGGAGGCGCTCGGCACCAACTGGATCAAGGTCGAGGTGATCGGCGACCGCGAATCGCTCTACCCCGATGTGATGGAGTTGATGGAGGCCTGCCGCCACCTCGTCGAGGACGGTTTCGTCGTGCTGCCCTATTGCAACGACGATCCCGTCATCTGCGAGCGGCTGGCCGATCTCGGCTGCGCGGCGGTGATGCCGATGGGCTCGCTGATCGGCTCCGGCATGGGCGTCGCCAACCCGGCCAATCTCGAGATGATCTGCCGCCGGGCCAAGGTGCCGGTGATCGTCGATGCCGGCATCGGCACGGCCTCGGACGCGGTGATCGCCATGGAGCTCGGGGCGGCGGCCTGCCTCATCAACACGGCCGTGGCCAAGGCGGACGATCCGGTGCGGATGGCCAGGGCCATGCGCCATGCGGTCGAGGCCGGGCGCCACGCCTTCCGGGCCGGCCGGATTCCGCGCCGGGGCCGGGCCGAGCCGTCGAGCCCGCAGCTCGGTCTCGTCGGTTCGTGAGAAATCCGCTCCCGTCGCGGCTCCTCGTCGTGACGGACCGGCTGGGGGCGCGGCGTCCCCTGGCCGAGACGGTCCGGGCCGTCCTCGAAGGCGGCGGGCGCTGGATCTGGCTGCGCGAGCGCGATCTCGACGCGCCGGTGCGCCGGGATCTCGCCCGCGACCTCCTGGGGATCGTGCGGGGAGCCGGGGGGCGGCTCGTCGTCGGAGCGGATCCGGATCTCTGCGCGGCGATCGGCGCCGACGGCGTCCACCTGCCCGGCGCCACCACGGCGCCGGAGGTGGCGGCGGCGCGGCGCCGCCTCGGCCCCGCGGCCCTGATCGGCGTCTCGGCCCATGGCGCCGCCGACCTCGCCGAGGCCGCGGAGGCGGATTACGTCACCTTGAGTCCGATCTTCGCGAGTGCGAGCAAGCCCGGCTACGGACCGGCCCTCGGCCTCGACGGCCTGCGGGCCGGTTGCGCCGCCGGGATCCCGGTGATCGCCCTCGGCGGCATCGCGCCCGAGGCGGCGCCCGCCTGCCGCGCGGCCGGCGCAGCGGGGGTGGCCGTCATGGGCGGCCTGATGCGCGCGCAGGATCCTGCCGCCGCCGCCCGCACGTTCCTGGACGCTGTGGCGGGATCCGGAAGGATCCTGCGCGGGTGACGCGGTCGCTCGCGCCCCTGCGCCGTCGTGACGGGTGATCCCGGGAAATTGCTCTTGCTGCACTGCAATGCCATGCTTAGAGCCGTGCCGGATTGAGCCGGGTCACGTATGCGTTTCGAGATCGAGCGGAAGTTCTTGGTGGTGGGCGAGAGCTGGAAGGCGGCGGCCACGGACAGCCGTCTGCTCCGGGACGGCCTGATCGGACGATTCGGGACCGGCAAGGTCCGCATCCGCATGGATCCCGAGCGCGCCTGGATCACGGTCAAGGGCGCCCGCATGGGCTTCTCCCGGCCGGAATTCGAGTACGAGATCCCGCAAAAGGATGCCGCGGCGATGCTCGACGCGGTCTGCGTCGGCCCGATCATCGAGAAGACCCGCTACACGGTCCCCCATGACGGGATGCTCTGGGTGGTGGACGTGTTCGAGGGGCCGTTGAAGGACGTGACCATCGCCGAAATCGAGCTGGAGCGGGAGGACCAGATCTTCTCCTGCCCGCCCTGGATCGGCGAGGAGGTGACCGGCGACGTGCGCTTCCGGCAGACCACGCTCCTCGAGCTCTGTGCCCGCGGGCGCCGCTCGATCTCCCTCGACGACATCTTCGCCCTGCCCAAACTGGCCTGACCGTCGCGCGCGGAGGCCCTGCGGGCCGGGTGACGGCGCGTCCGCCCCGTTCGCGCCGCCGCAGCGGGAGGGGCGGCCCTGCCGGGGAGCCCGGTTACGCCCCCGGCATGGCAGGTTCGGCGAAAAGCGCCTATGTGCCGGGTCTTCCAGGGAAAGCGCGGCGCCCCTCCGGCGCGCGACGATGCGATGAGCTACGCGGTCAAGGAACTCTTCCACACGCTGCAGGGCGAGGGCGCCCGTGCGGGCCGGGCGGCCGTGTTCTGCCGCTTCAGCGGCTGCAATCTCTGGTCCGGCCGTGAGGCGGACCGGGCGAGCGCGGCCTGCCGCTTCTGCGACACGGACTTCGTCGGCATGGACGGGGAGGGCGGCGGCCGCTTCGCAGAGGCCGAGGATCTCGCCGCTGCCATCGCCGATACCTGGGAGGGCGGGCCCGCGAGCCGCTACGTCGTCTTCACCGGCGGCGAGCCGCTGCTCCAGCTCGACGCGGCCCTGATCGCGGCGGTGCATGCCCGCGGCTTCGAGATCGCGGTCGAGACGAACGGCACGATCCCCGCCCCGCCCGGCATCGACTGGATCTGCGTCAGCCCCAAGGGGAGCAATCCCCTGCGGCAGACCAGCGGCCACGAGCTGAAGCTCGTCTACCCGCAGGCGGATGCGCCGCCCGAAGCCTTCGCCGACCTCGCCTTCGCCCATCATTACCTGCAGCCGATGGACGGGCCGGAGCGGCTCGCCCATACCGAGGCCGCGGTCGCCTATTGCCGGAAGGACGCGCGCTGGCGGCTCTCGCTCCAGACGCACAAGCTCATCGGCATCCCCTGAGGGCTCTCGCCGGTCCGCCGCGCCGGCGGCCCGCCCGAGAGCCGACGTTTCACGAAGATCACGCCATGAAGATCACGCAAGCCTTCACCTTCGAGGCGGCCCACCGCCTGCCCAACGTCCCCGAGACGCATCGCTGCCACCGCATGCACGGCCATTCCTACCGGGTGGAGCTGCAGCTCTCCGGGGCGGTCGATGCGCGGACGGGCTGGGTCGTCGACTTCTTCGACGTGGAGAGCGCCTTCGCGCCGCTGCTCGCCCGGCTCGACCACCATTGCCTCAACGAGGTCGAGGGGTTGGAGAACCCGACCGCCGAGAACATCGCGGCCTGGATCTGGCATCGGGCCAAGCCGGCGCTCCCGGCCTTGTCCCAGGTGAAGGTGTACGAGACGCCGATGTCCTGGGCCGAGTACGACGGCGACTGAGGAGAAGCGAGGCATGGAGGACGGCGCGCTGGTTCTGTTCTCGGGCGGCCAGGATTCGACCACCTGCCTCGCCTGGGCCCTGGAGCGGTTCCCCCACGTCGAGACGCTGGGCTTCGATTACGGCCAGCGCCACGTCGTGGAGCTCGAATGCCGGGCGCATCTGCGCGCCGCGCTGACCGCCCTCGACGCGACCTGGGCGCGCCGGCTTGGCCCCGACCACACCGTGGACCTCGCCGCCCTCGGCGCGATCTCGGAGACGGCCCTGACCCGCGACAGCGCCATCGCCTTCGAGGCGAACGGCCTGCCCAACACCTTCGTGCCGGGCCGCAACCTCGTCTTCCTCACCTTCGCCGCCGCGCTCGCCTATCGCCGGGGCCTGCGCCACATCGTCGGCGGCATGTGTGAGACCGATTATTCCGGCTATCCGGATTGCCGGGACGACACCATCAAGGCGCTGCAGGTCGCGCTCAATCTCGGCATGGAGCGCCGCTTCGTCCTGCACACGCCGCTGATGTGGATCGACAAGGCCCAGACCTGGGCGCTCGCCCAGGAGACCGGCGGCAAGCCGCTGGTCGACCTCATCGTCGAGGGTACCCACACCTGCTATCTCGGCGAGCGCGGCACGCGCCACGACTGGGGCTATGGCTGTGGCACCTGCCCGGCCTGCACCCTGCGCGCCCAGGGATTCTCACGGTTTTGTGAGACGGAAGATGGGGATGCGGCATCGGCGCCGTGAGCGGGGCCGGTCCCGATCCGACACAGCGCCCGGGGCCGGGCCTCCGCGGCCCGCGGCCGGGATCGAAGGACGGCTCCGAAACCGAAACAAAATGAGACGAAGTGTTCATTTTTGAAATGAACGCTCCTGTTTACCAAGGCCGGTAATCTGATTTGAATTGAGAAAGGCGGTATTTTAAAAGAAATCATCCAAATAAGAGGTGGCCCGGATGATTTCGCTCGAAGATATTCGCGAGGTGGTCGGTAGCCTCGAGGCGATGGCCGGACTGGTCGAGGGGCTCGGCCCCGACGCGGACCTGTTCGAGAAGGGCCTGACCTCCTTCGGCTCGGTCCAGCTCATGCTGGCCCTGGAGGAGCGCTTCGAGATCGAGTTCCCCGATTCGCTCCTCAACCGCCGGTCGTTCTCGACCCTCAAGGCGATCCGCGACACCGTCGCCTCGCTGACATCGGCGGAAGCCGCATGAGCACGCTCGTCGCCCGCGCCCGGCGCGTCGCAGCCGTCGCCGCGCTCCATGCCGAGGATGTCGACCGGGAAGGACGTTTCCCGGCCGAGGCGGTCGCCGCCCTGCGCGAGGAGCGCCTGCTCGGGATCCAGATCCCGCGCCAGCTCGGGGGCGAGGGCGCCGGGATGATCGAGATCGCCGATGTCTGCACCCTGCTCGGGCAGGTCTGCACGGCGGCGGCGATGGTCTTCGCCATGCACCAGATCAAGGTCGCGAGCCTCGTCAGCCACGGCCTGGACAGCGCCTGGCATCGCGGCCTGATGGAGCGCATCGCCGCCGGGCAGCTCCTCGTCGCCTCCTCGACCACCGAGGGGGGCATCGGCGGCGACCTCCGCAACAGCCTCTGCGCCGTCGTGACCTCGGGCGAGGTCTTCTCCCTGGAGAAGGACGCGACCGTCATCTCCTACGGCGCCCATGCCGACCTCATCCTGGCGACCGCTCGCCGGCACCCCGAGGCGGCGACCTCCGACCAGGTTCTCGTCGCCCTGATGCGGGATCAGATCTCCCTGGAGCGGACCAGCCGCTGGGACACGCTCGGCATGCGCGGCACCTGCAGCGACGGCTTCAAGCTGGTCGTCCGGGACGTGCCCGTCGCCCAGATCCTGCCCAAGCCCTTCGCCGAGATCGCGGCGCAGTCGATGCTCGCCGCCTCGCATCTCCTCTGGAGCAGCGTCTGGTACGGCATCGCCAGCTTCGCGGTCGACCGGGCCCGGGCCTATGTCCAGGGCGAGGCCCGGCGCCGGCCCGGCCACGTGCCCCCGGGCGCCCTGCGGCTCGCGGAGGCCTCCAACGCCCTCCAGGCCCTGCGCGGCAGCGTGGTCGTGGCGCTGCGCCACTTCGAGAACGCGCAGGGCGATGCCGATGCGCTGGGCTCGATCGGCTTCTCGGTGATGCTCAACAACCTCAAGACCACGGCCTCCGCCACGGCGGTCGACGTCGTGCAGCGGGCGCTCGGGATCGTCGGCCTGTCCGGCTACAAGAACGGCACCCCCTTCAGCCTGGGCCGGGCCCTCCGCGACGTGCTCTCCGCGCCGCTGATGATCGGCAACGACCGCATCCTCTCCAACACCGCCAACCTCCTGCTCGTGCAGAAGGGCAGCGGCCAGCTCCTGAGCGCGTGATGGACCAGCTTGCTTCCTTCGAGATCCCGGCCCTCGCGACGGACGAGGCGACCGAGCCCCGCAGCTTCCTCGACCGGCTGTTCGATCACGGCCTGCTCGTGCGCACCGGCGTCGACGGCCTCTATGGCCGCAGCGGCGCCTTCGAGAGCGTGGTCGAGGCGATCGACCGGCTCGCGACCGAGCTCGGCGCCGCCGATGGCGCCGAGGCGATGCGCTTCCCCCCGGGCATGAGCCGGGCGAGCTTCGAGCGCAGCGGCTACCTCAAGGGCTTCCCGCACCTCGCCGGCACCGTGCACTGCTTCTGCGGCAACGAGGCGGACCATGCCCGCCTCCTGGCCTGCCTCGAGGCCGGGGACGACTGGACGGCCAAGCAGGCGGCGAGCGAGGTCGTGCTGACCCCGGCGGCCTGCTACCCGCTCTACCCCGTCGCCGCCGCCCGCGGGAACCTGCCCGAGAACGGCCTGCTCTTCGATCTGCAATCCTACTGCTTCCGGCACGAGCCCTCGCTGGAGCCGACCCGCATGCAGATGTTCCGCATGCGCGAATACGTCCGCATGGGTACGCCGGAGCAGGTGATCGCCTTCCGCGAGACCTGGCTGGAGCGCGGTACGGCCATGATGCGCGAGCTCGGCCTGCCCCTCGCCGTCGACCCCGCCAACGATCCGTTCTTCGGCCGGGCCGGGCGCATGCTCGCCAACAACCAGCGCGACCAGGGCCTGAAGTTCGAGCTGAACGTCCCGGTCAACAGCGTGGACAAGCCCACCGCCTGCCTGTCCTTCAACTACCATCAGGACCATTTCGGCGAGGTCTGGGGCATCCGGCAGGCCGATGGTTCGGTCGCCCACACGGCCTGCGTCGGCTTCGGCCTGGAGCGGATCACCCTGGCGCTCCTGCGCCATCACGGGCTCGACCTCGCCGCATGGCCCGAGGCCGTGCGCGCCCGGCTCTGGGGCTGACGCGCATGTCCGCCGCCCTCGCCCTGATGCCGGAGCCCGCGGCTCCGGCCGGCCACGCCGCGCATCCCCTGCACGCCTTCGACCGCATCTGGCCGGAGTCGAACTGCTACGTCGATCTTTGGATCGAACTCCTGCATGCCCGCGGCCTCGTGCCGGAGGCGATGCTCGGCTTCACCCTGCGCCAGGACTTCGAAGGCGACCAGTTCACCTTCTTCAAGCCCTTCGCCGCCGATCTCGAACGGCTCTACGGCCTGGAGATCCAGGAACTCGCGATCTACGACAGCCTGGAGAGCCAGGCCGCCGTGCAGGTCGCCCGCGGCAACCCGGTCCTCGTCGAGGTCGACGGCTTCCACCTGCCCGACACCGTCGGCACGACCTATGGCATCGAGCACCACAAGACCACGATCGCGATCCTCGGCCTCGACCGGGCCGGCCGCCGCCTGGACTATCTCCACAACGGCGGCCGCTACCGGCTGGAGGGCGCGGATTACGCGGGCCTCTTCGCCCCCGCGCTCCTGTTCCCCTATGCCGAGTTCGTGAAGACGAGCGGCTCCGCCCTCCCGGCTTCCGCGCTGCCCGAGGTCGCCCTCGCATTGCTGCGGGCCCACCGGGCCAAGGCGCCGCGGGCGAACCCGATCGCCGCCTTCCGGGACAGCGTCGCCGCCTGGGAGGATGGCTTCCTGCGCCGGCCGCTCTGCGCGTTCCACGCCTACGGCTTCAACACGACGCGCCAGCTTGGAGCGAATTTCGAACTCCTCGCCAGCCATCTCGACTGGCTCGGGGCCGCGACGGGCCGCGATTTCGGCGAGGCCTCCGCCGCCTGCCGGATTCTGGCGCAGGAGGCCAAGACCTTCCAGTTCCAGATTGCCCGCGCTTTCGCCCGCGGTGGGGCGGTGGGGCTCGCCACCCGGCTCGACCGGGCGGAGGCCGCCTACGCGACGGTCTTCGCCGCCCTCGACCGCAGCCTGGACTGAGCGGGACAGGCCATGGCCCGTGTCCTCTCGGTGGACGGCCGGGCGCCCGAGCCGCTCAGCGGCCCGTGGGAATTGCTGCTGACCGCGCCGGAGGCCTGCCCCGGCCCCGGCGATCTCGCTGGCCGGGAGGGCTGGATCCCGGCCCTCGTGCCCGGCACCGCCGCCGCGGCGCTGAAGGCCGCCGGGCTCTGGTCCGCGGCCGCGCCGACGCCGCTGCACGAATCCGACATCTGGTACCGGACCCGCTTCGCGGGCAGCGGCCGCGCCTGCCTGCGCTTCGAGGGTCTCGCCACCCTGGCCGAGGTCTGGCTGAACGGCGTGCTCGTGCTGTCGAGCCGCTCGATGTTCCTCGCCCACGCGGTCGAGGTGGATCTCGCCGGCGACAACACCCTCGCGATCCGCTTCCGCGCGCTTTCCGTCGAACTCGCCAAGCCGCACAAGCGCGGCCGCTGGCGCCCGCGGCTCGCCACCCCCGGCTCCCTGCGCCATGTCCGCACCAGCCTGCTCGGCTTCATGCCGGGCTGGTGCCCCTCGGTCGACGCGGTCGGCCCCTACCGGCCCGTCACCCTCGAAGCGCTTTCCGACCGAGGCCCGCGCGTCCTCTCGGCGGATCTGCGCAGCGATCTCGACGGGGAGACGGGGCGCCTGAGCCTGCGCCTCGCCGTGGCGAACGCGTCCGGCCCCGCTCTCCTGCGCTGTGCCGGGCACGCGGCGCCGCTGCGGGCGGTCGCCCCCGGGCTCTACGAGGCCGACCTGGCGCTGCCGGGCGTCGCGGCCTGGTGGCCGCATACCCATGGCGAGCCCGTCCTCCACGCCGTCGAGGCGGAGATCGGCGGGGTGCGGATCGATCTCGGCCGCACCGGCTTCCGCCGCCTCGTCATCGACCGCACCGGCGACGGCTTCGCCCTGCGCATCAACGGCGTGCCGGTGTTCTGCCGCGGCGCCTGCTGGACGCCGCCGGATCTCGTCGGCCTGTCCGGCACGGAGGCGGCCTATCGCCCGGTTCTCGACCTCGTCCGCGCCGCCGGCATGAACATGCTGCGGGTCGGCGGCACCATGCTCTACGAGGCGGCGGCCTTCCACGATCTCTGCGACGCCCTCGGCATCCTGGTCTGGCAGGACCTGATGCTCGCGAATTTCGACTACCCGACCGACGATCCCGCCTTCCGCGACCAGCTCACCCGCGAGGTGGTGCAGCTTCTCGACCGCACGCAGATGTCGCCCTCCCTCTGCGTGGTGGGCGGGGGCAGCGAGGTCTGGCAGCAGGCGGCGATGCTCGGCTTCCCGCGCGAGGCGTGGTCCGGTGGCTTCGTCGAGGAGAGCCTGCCCGGTCTCGTCGCCGCGTCGCGGCCGGATCTCGCCAGCGTGCCGAACTCGCCGTCGGGCGGCGACGTGCCGTTCGCGGCCGAGGCGGGGGTGGCGCATTACTACGGCGTCGGCGCCTATCTGCGCCCCCTGGAGGATGCGCGCCGCGCCGGTGTGCGCTTCGCCACCGAATGCCTCGCCTTCGCTCATGTGCCGGAGCCGGCGAGTCTCGCCCGCGCCGGGCTGACCGACCCCGAGGATCCGCGCTGGGCGGCGGGCGTGCCCCGCGACCGCGGCGCCGACTGGGATTTCGAGGGCGTGCGCGACCATTATGTCGGCCTGCTCTTCGGGGCCGATCCGGGCCGCCTGCGCCGCGAGGCGCCGGAGCGCTACCTCGCGCTGGGCCGCGCGGCGGCGGTGGAGGTGATCGAGGCGACCTTCGCCGAGTGGCGGCGGGCGGCCTCGCCCACGGCCGGCGGCCTCGTCTGGCTGCTGAAGGATCTCGCCCCCGGCGCGGGCTGGGGCGCGATCGACCACGAGGGTGCCCCGAAAGCCGCTTGGTACGCGCTGCGCCGCGCCTTCAGCCCGGTCCAGATCTGCCTGACCGACGAGGGCCTGAACGGCCTGCATGTCCATGTCCACAACGAGACGCCGCGGCCCCGGGATCTCGTCCTGCGTCTCGCCTTCACCGACGCGAAGGGCAAGGCCGTCGCCGCCGCGGAACGGGCGCTGACCGTCGCACCGCGCAGCGGGCAGCGATTCACCTCCGCCGCCCTGCTCGGGCGCTTCTTCGACGTCACCGACGCCTATCGCTTCGGTGCCCCGGCCCATGCGCTCGGCCATGCCGAACTCTGCGACGCGGCCACCGGTGCGGTGCTGGCCGAGGCCTTCCACCATCCCCTCGGCCGCGATGTCGCGCCGGGCGAGACTGGCCTTTCCGCCCGGCTGATCCGCGACGGTGCGGGCTGGGCGCTGGAAATCGCCGCCGGGCGGCACGCTTTCGGCGTGGCCATCGACCTCGACGGGGCGACCGCCGCCTCGCGGCCCGAGGACAACCACTTTCACCTGGCGCCGGGCCGGACGCGGACGATCCCGCTTCTCGGCCGGCCGGAAACGGCGCCGCGCGGCCGGGTCGTCGCGCTGAATGCCCTGGAAACTTGCAGCTTCGGAGGCGAGGATGCCTGAGACGGAAACCGTGCCCGCCCAGCCCGTCGCCTTCGAGGGGCTGTTCGGCTGGCACAGCCCGGGCCGCACCGGGCGCGGCGTGATCCTGTGCGGGACGCACGGCTACGAGCAGCTCTCGGCCCATCGCGGCTGGCGGGCGCTCGCCGAGCGGATCGCCGGCACGGGCTGCACGGTCCTGCGCTTCGACTATCCCGGCCAGGGCGATTCCGGCGACGTCGCCGTGGAGCGGCTGGAGGATGCCCTCGGCGCGATCCGCGCGGCGATCCGCTTCCTGCGGGCGGATCCGGGCATCGAGGAGATCGCCCTCGTCGGCCTGCGCCTGGGCGGCACGCTCGCGGCGCAGGTGGCGGCGGAAACGGGCGGGGTCGATCGCCTCGTCCTGATCGCGCCCTTTGCCGCCGGCCGCACCTTCCTGCGGGAGATGAAGATCCTGTCGCGCACCACCGGCGTCCTGCCGGACGGTACGCCCCTGCCGCAGGAGCCGGAGGGCCTCACCGTCGCGGCTTTCCGCATCGGCCCGGCGCTCTCGGAGGATCTCGGCGGCCTCGACCTCGCCAAGCTGACTCGGGCGCCCGCGCCGCGCATCCTGCTGCTCGGGGGTGAGGGGGGCGCCCTGCCGAAGCGCTTGGCCGCCCTCGGCGCGCAGGTCGAGACACGCCCCTTCCCCGAGCTGCCCGACCTCGTCTCGAACCCCCTCTACGCCAAGGTGCCGGAAGCGGCCTTCGCCGCGGTGGCCGCCTTCCTGTCGGAGGGCGCCGCGCCGCGCCTGCGCCCGGCTGCGCCGGCCCGCGAGGCCGTCCTGGCCGGCCCCGGCTGGTCCGAGCGGCCGGCGCGGTTCGGGCCGGGGCTGTTCGGCCTCGCCTGCGCGCCCGAGACGCCCCTGCCGCGGGCGCCGGTGGTGCTGTTCGTGAATGCCGGCACCAACGTCCATTCCGGCTGGGGCCGCTCGACGACGCGCCTCGCCCGGCGCCTCGCCGGAATCGGCGTCGCCTCCCTGCGGATGGATCTCGGCGGCATCGGCGACAGCGCCCCGCGCGCCAGCGGCATCTTCCCGATCTATGCCGACGAGACCCTGGACGACGTGACGGCCGCCCTCGACCATCTCGGCCGGCCGGCGGTGATCTTCGGGGCCTGCAGCGGCGCCAATCTCGGCTTCCATGCGACCTGCCGGGATCCGCGGATCGCGGCGGCGATCCTCGTCAACCTGCAGCGCTTCGACTGGGACAAGACCCAGGACATCGAGGTCGCGATGCGGAATGTCTACCGCAGCACCGGCACCTATGCCGCCATGCTGAAGCAGGGCGCGGCCTGGAAGCGGCTGGTGCGCGGCGAGGTGCGCGTGGGGCCGATCCTCGCCTCCCTTGCCCGGCGCGGGTTCGAAGCCGTGCAGCGGCGCATCGCCCCGCTCGTGAATCCGCCGCCCGGCGGCTCGGTGAAGCGGCGCGTGGCGGCCATCCGGCGGCGGGGCAGCCTGATCCAGCTCGTCTACAGCCAGGGCGACGTGGGGCTGGCGGACCTCGCCCTGCAGCTCGGCCGGCAGGCGGATGCCCGCCTCGGCCGCCCCGTCACCGTGATCCCGGAGGCCGATCACGACCTCAGCACGCGCGCCGCCCAGGAGACGCTCTACGGCGTGGTGAGCGGCCTGCTGCGGGATCTCGCGGCCGCCCCGCTCCCGTCGAGCGAGGGCGCGCGCGGAGCGGCACCCGTCGCCTACGGCCGGGTCGCGCCCGCGCGCTGAGGCCGAGGCCCCCGGGTCAGGCCCGGTGGGTGGCCTCTTGCGGCGGCTTGCCGGGTTCCTTGCCGGCGTCCTTCTCCGTCTCCGGGCCGCCCGCGACGCCGCGGGTGCGCCACAGGCTGTAGGTGACGCCCGCCGCGAGCAGCACCAGGGTGACGAGCAGCGAGACCCACGGCGGCACGTGCACCAGGTCGAAGGTGTCGGCCACGACGATCTTGGCGCCGATGAACAGCAGGATCAGGGCGAGCGCCGTCTTCAGATAGGCGAAGCGGTCGACCATGGCGGCAAGCGCGAAATAGAGCGCGCGCAGGCCCAGGATCGCGAAGATGTTCGAGGTGTAGACGATGAACGGGTCGGTGGTGATGGCGAAGATCGCCGGCACGCTGTCGACCGCGAAGATCACGTCGGCGATGTTCACGAGCACCAGGGCGAGGGCCAGCGGCGTCAGCCAGAGCACCGGCTTGCCGTCCCGGCGGCGCGGCTCGCGCACCACGAAATGCTGGCCGCGGGGCTTGTCGGTGATGCGCAGGTGCTTGCGCAGGAAGCGCAGGCTCGCGCTCTCGTTCACGTCCTGCGCGTCCTCCTCCTTGGAGAACAGCATCTTGAGGCCGGCATAGATCAGGAAGGCGGCGAAGAGCGAGAGCACCCAATGCGCCTGCTGCACCAGGGCGGCGCCGAGCCCGATCATCAGCCCGCGCAGGAGGACGGCGGCGAGGATGCCCCAGACCAGCACCCGGTGCTGGGCGGCGCGGGGCACGCCGAGGGCCGTGAGGATGACCGCGATGACGAAGACGTTGTCCATCGACAGCGACTTCTCGATCACGAGGCCGGTCACGTATTCCTGGCCCGCCTGGGGCCCGAGGTACCACCAGACCCAGCCGCCGAAGACGAGGCCGAGGCTGAAATAGAAGGCGGTGAGGAGAAGGCTCTCCTTCACGCCGATCTCGTGGTCCTTGTCGCGGTGGAGCAGGCCGAGATCGAAGGCGAGCAGGGCGGCGATGAGGGCGTGGAAGCCCAGCCACATCCAGACGGGCTTGCCCAGCCACGCATGGGTGAGGAAATCGGCGGTCAAAAGGTCGGACATGTCGGGACGCGGGGATGCCTCGGGGAAGAGAGCATCGGCTCCGACATCACGTGGCGCAGGAGAACCTGCGCCCCGCCAGAGGGGCCCGCAGCCGATGGCGGGCAGTTATTCCCGGATTCGTGCTGAATCAAGGCCGGTCCCCGGCGCCGCGTGACAGCCCGGCCGGCGGTTTCGCCTTGACAGGCGCGCCGTCCTGCGGCCTCCCGCCGCCATGGCTGATGACGGGGACGATCGGATCGCGGTGGTGGGGGGCGGCCCGGCGGGGCTCGCCGCCGCCGAGCTGCTGGCCGGGGCGGGCCTTCCCGTCACGGTCTACGAGCGGATGCCGTCGCTCGGCCGCAAGTTGCTGATCGCCGGGCGCGGCGGCCTCAACCTCACCCACAGCGAGGCGCTGCCTGCCTTCCTCGCCCGCTACCACCCGGCCGAGCCCCGCCTCGCCGCGGCGATCGAGGCCTTCCCGCCCGAGGCCCTGCGGGACTGGTGCGAGGGTCTCGGGCAGCCGACCTTCGTCGGGTCGAGCGGACGCGTCTTCCCGCGGAGCTTCAAGGCCTCGCCGCTGCTGCGGGCCTGGCTCGCCCGGCTCGCCGGCCTCGGTGTGTCCCTGCGCCCGCGCCACCGCCTGGTGGCCTGGGACGCGGAAGCGCTCACTTTCGCGACCCCGGAGGGAGCGATCGCCTGCCGCCCCCGGGCCGTGCTTCTGGCGCTGGGCGGGGCGAGCTGGCCCCGGCTCGGCTCGGACGGGGCCTGGGTGCCGCTCCTGGAAGAGGGTGGCGTGCCCGTCTCTCCCCTCACGCCGGCCAATGTCGGCTTCACGGTCCCCTGGTCCGCCCACATGGCCGAGCGCTTCGCCGGGGCGCCGCTCAAGCGGGTCGGCTTCGCCTTCGAAGGCACCCGCCTGCTCGGCGAGGCGGTGGTGACGGCCGAGGGCATCGAGGGCGGGGCGATCTACGCCCTGTCCCGCCCGATCCGGGAGGCGATCGCCCGCGAGGGGGCGGCTTGCCTCACCCTCGATCTGCGGCCGGATCTCGACCGCGACACCCTCGCGGCCCGGCTCGCCGCGGGCAAGGCGGGGCAATCCGCGAGCAACCGGCTGCGCAAGGGCGCCGGCCTCGATCCCGTGGCGGCCGCCCTGCTGCGCGAGGCGCATGGCGTGGCGCTGCCCTCCGAGGCGAAAGCACTCGCCCGCTGCATCAAGGCGGCGCCCCTGCGCCTCACCGGCCCGCGCCCGATCGCGCGGGCGATCTCCACGGCGGGCGGCGTCGCCTTCGCCGGGCTCGACGCCCGCTTCATGCTGCGGAGCCGGCCGGGCACCTTCGTGGCCGGCGAGATGCTCGACTGGGAGGCCCCGACCGGCGGCTACCTGCTCCAGGCTTCCTTCGCCACCGGCCGCGCGGCGGCGGCGGGCCTGATCGGGTGGCTCGGGGAGCGGGGGTGGTCCCGCAATCCATCGATGACGGAGCGTTGAGCGGCGCCCCCTCTCCCCGCAAGCGGGGCGAGGGGATGCGCGGAGACCGAAGTATTCGAGTTCGGCCGCTTCAGGGCTTCGTGCAGATCCCGACCATGCCGGCGCTGTCGCCGGGGCAGCGCGCGCCGGCGCCGCCCTCGCCGAAGACCGGGCTGCCGCTCCGCAGGCAATGGGCTGAGGCGAGGATCTCGCCGCTCTCGCAGGTGACCTCGCAGCCGCCCTGGGAGCAGCTCTCCTTGCGCAGGACGCGCAGGAGCGTCGCGGCGGGGGGCGCCTCCGCCTTCTCCCCGGCCGGTCCCGGCTCGCCCTTCGTGCCCGGTTCGCCCTTCGGCCCCGCCTCACCCGCGGGGCCGGGCGGACCGGCCGGTCCCGGGGCGCCGGCCGGTCCGGCCTCGCCCTGCGGTCCCTTCTCGCCGGGCAGGCCCTGCGGGCCGGTCGGCCCCGGCTCGCCCTTCGGCCCGGCCTGGCCTTCCGGGGCGCAATTGGCGATCACGGCCTCGCGCTCGTCCTCCTCCGCCTTCAGCGTGGCGACGCAGGTCGCGGGCCGGTAGGGCAGCTTGAACAGGAAGCGGCCGCGGCTGTCGGCCATGACCGAGATGTCCTCGTCGAGCACCACCACGATCCCGCCCTTGCGCACGCTGCCGGAGATGCGCAGGTCCCCCGCCTCGATGCGGGCGTCGTAGACCATGATGGGCTGGGCCGGCGTCTGCGGCCGCCGCCGGGCCGGCTTCGCGGAGGCGGCTGGGCTCGGCTGCGGGGCCTCGGCGACAGACGTCTGCGCGGCCGGCGTCTGGGCGGAAGCGCCGCTTGCGGGAAGCGCGAGGGAGAGGGCGCCGACCATCACCGCTACGATCCTGGTGGCCGTCCTGGCACGCATCCGCTCGTCTCCTCCGGGGCGCCGTCGGGGCTGTCGGCGCGGCGGGCCGGACCTTGTGGTCCCGCTTGCGCCAGGGTCAAGCCCGGCCGGCCGGCCGAGCCGCGCCCCCGCACATCCGCTCGACTTCGCACGAAGCGGGAGTAAATGTGCCGCCATGTCGCGCCCCGTCCTCGCCCTGCTCTGCCTTCTCTGCGCCGTTTCGGCCCTCGCCCCGGCCGCGCGCGCCGACGAATGCGACGGGCTCGCCCAGCGGATCGCCGCGGCGACGGGGGCGCGCAAGGTCGGCAAAAGGGTCGGCCCGAGCATCGACGTGCGGGCCGCGAGCGGGGTCAGGCTCGACCTGACCTGCCGGGCCGAGCCGATCGTGCAGGCCTCCTCCGGCGATCCGGCGCCCTCGGCCGAGTTCTTCCGCGAGCTGACCATCGCCGGGGAGCTCGTGGTCGGCGAGCCCGCGGCCGCCGTGCAGGCGGCCCTGGTCAAGGCCTACGAGACGGCGCTGGCCGAGCGCCGCAAGTCCTTCATCCAGCAGAACGGCTGGTCGGCGAGCTGCTACACCGACAGCGCCGGGGCTCTGCGCACGCTCTGCTCGGTCGGCCGCATCCCGCGCGGCTGAGACGATCCGCGCCGCCCGGCCCCAGACAGAAGAAACGACGCCATGGCCAACCACCTGTTCGACCTCGTCCGCACCCATCTGCCGGAGGACCCCGCGGCGCGGACGGTGATCGAGACGCCGGACGGGCGCCGCTGGTCCTATGCCGACCTGATCGCCCGCTCCGGCGCCTATGCCGCCGCCCTGGCGGCCCTCGGCGTGACGCCCGGCGCCCGCGTCGCCGTGCAGGTCGAGAAGAGCCCGGAGGTGATCTTCCTCTATCTCGGCGCCGTGCGGGCGGGGGCGGTCTTCCTGCCCCTCAACACCGCCTATACCGGGCCGGAGATCGCCTATTTCCTCGGCGATGCCGAGCCGGCCCTGTTCGTGTGCGATCCCGCCCGGCTGGAGGCCTTGTCCGAGGTCGCCCGGCAGGCGGGCGTCCCGGTGGTCCGCACCCTCGACGCCGCGGGCCGCGGCAGCCTCGCCGAGGCGGCGGATGCGGCGGACGGCGATGTCGCGGACGTGCCCCGCGGGCCGGACGATCTCGCGGCGATCCTCTACACCTCGGGCACGACCGGGCGCTCCAAGGGCGCCATGCTGAGCCACGACAACCTCGCCTCGAACGCGCTGACGCTCGCCCAGTACTGGCGCTTCACCGCCGGGGACGTGCTGATCCACGCGCTTCCGGTCTTCCACACCCACGGCCTGTTCGTGGCGACGAACACGGTGCTCGCCACCGGCGGCTCGATGCTGTTCCTGCCGAAGCTCGACCCGAAGCAGATCCTCGCGGTGATGCCGCGGGCCACGGCGATGATGGGCGTGCCGACCTTCTACACCCGCCTCCTCAAGGAGCCCGGCCTGACCCGGGAGGCCACGGCCCATATGCGCCTGTTCGTCTCCGGCTCGGCGCCGCTTCTGGCCGAGACGCATCGGGAGTGGTCGGAGCGGACGGGCCACGCCATCCTCGAGCGCTACGGCATGACCGAGACCAACATGAACACCTCGAACCCCTACGAGGGGGCGCGGGTGCCGGGCACGGTCGGCTTCCCCCTGCCGGGCGTCGCCCTGCGGGTGGTCGACCCGGAGACCGGCGAGGCCAAGGGCGAGGGCGCCGTCGGCATGATCGAGGTGAAGGGGCCGAACGTGTTCAAGGGCTACTGGCGCCTGCCCGAGAAGACCGCCGCCGAGTTCAAGACCGACGGCTACTTCATCACCGGCGATCTCGGGCTGATCGACCGGGACGGCTATGTCCACATCGTCGGGCGCGGCAAGGACCTCATCATCACCGGGGGCTACAACGTCTATCCGAAGGAGGTCGAGACCGAGATCGACGCCCTGCCGGGGGTGGTCGAATCCGCGGTGATCGGCCTGCCGCATGCGGATTTCGGCGAGGGCGTCACCGCCGTCGTCGTGGCCGGCGAGAACGCCCCCGACGAGGCGGCTCTGCTGCGGGCTCTGGAGGGACGACTCGCCCGCTTCAAGGTGCCCAAGCGGGTGCTCTTCGCCCGCGAATTGCCGCGCAACACCATGGGCAAGGTGCAGAAGAACCTCCTGCGCGAGCAACACAAAGACCTCTACAGCCAATAATTGGGCCGTTGCCAGGGTCCCGGCCGCGGAGCGCTGGAACGGCCAAGCCTGGGCCACGTTGAGTTGCGCCGCCCGGATCCGGGTGGTGACCTCTCGCCGACCGCCCGATGCCGCCCTCCGCGCCCCCGCCTTCCGATCCCGCCGGCCAGCCCCCCGGCTCCGTCCTCTGGACCCTGCTCCTCGGCGCCGCCGTGATCGGCCTGGCGCTCGCGCCGAGGCGCGCGGCCGGGGAGGCGCCCGAGCCGGCCCCCCCGCCGGAGCAGGGCCGCGAGAAGAATGGCGGCGCCCATTCGCACGAGGGCAAGGCCGCGCGCTGGGTCGCCGCCACGCAGGGCGACCGGGGCCGCTTCGCCAACCACCCGACCGAGATCCCCGCGCCGGGCTGGAAGGACATCCTGTTCCGCGTCTACCAGGAGTTCAACAAGGACCGGGTGCTCTCGGTGGCGGCGGGCGTCACCTTCTACACCCTGCTCTCGCTGTTCCCGGCGGTCGCCGCCCTGGTGACCTGCTACGGCCTCGTCGCCGACGTCAGCACGATCAACCAGCACCTCACGGCGATGCAGGGCGTGCTGCCGCAGAGCGCCATCGACATCATCGGCGAGCAGGTGAAGCGCATCGCGGCCAAGCCCGGCGGCACCCTGGGGCTCACCTTCTTCACGAGCCTGACGCTGTCGCTGTGGAGCGCCAACGCCGCGATGAAGGCGATGTTCGACGCGCTCAACGTCGTCTACGAGGAGGAGGAGAAGCGGAACTTCTTCTGGCTCAACATCCGCTCGCTCACCTTCACCATCGGTGCCCTGGTCTTCGTGATCGTCGCGCTCTCGGCCATCGTGGTGCTGCCGGTGGTGTTCAACTTCGTCGGGCTGGGGGACGGCGCCTGGCTCATCGCCATGGCGCGCTGGCCGGTCCTGCTCCTGGTGGTGCTGGGCGGGCTGGCCGTGCTCTACCGCTACGGCCCGAGCCGGGAGCGGGCGCGCTGGCGCTGGGTCGGGGCGGGCAGCGTGGTGGCGGCGCTGCTCTGGCTCGCCGCCTCGATCCTGTTCTCCTGGTACGTCGCCAATTTCGGCAATTACAACGAGACCTACGGCTCCCTCGGCGCCGTGATCGGCTTCATGACCTGGATCTGGATCTCCGCCACGATCGTGCTGCTCGGCGGCGAGATCAACGCCGAGATCGAGCACCAGACCGCGCGCGATTCCACGACGAGCCCGGAGCAGCCCCTGGGCCGGCGCGGCGCGCGCATGGCGGATACGGTGGGCGCGGCAGCCTGATCCGGCCCGCGAGGCTCGTGTCCGGTCGCGGGGGCTGGTATACCAGCCGCGACAACCAAAAAACGAGGAACGTCCCAATGGCTGCAACCGAAGCGAGCGTCGCCCCGGAGGCGCGCAGCGACGCCGAATGGCGCGAGGCGCTGACGCCGGAACAGTACCGGGTGCTGCGCGAGCACGGCACGGAGCGGGCGGGCACGAGCTGCCTCAACGCCGAGAAGCGTCCCGGCACCTTCTTCTGCGCGGGCTGCGGTGCGCCGCTCTTCGAGACCCAGACCAAGTACGAATCCGGCAGCGGCTGGCCGAGCTTCTTCGCGCCGCTGGAGGGGGCGGTCGAGACCACCTCCGATCGCAGCTTCGGGATGGTGCGCACCGAGGTCCATTGCGCCCGCTGCCAGGGCCATCTCGGCCACGTCTTCAACGACGGGCCGGCTCCGACCGGCCTGCGCTACTGCATGAACGGCGTGGCGCTGACCTTCGAGCCGGAGACACCTTGAGCCCGAACTTCGCCCTCGGAGGACCACCTTTGGTGGTAAAACGACGGTAACGTTGCCCATGGCGGTTGAGACCTGGCCGCCATGGTCTTGATTTTGGCACCTTTTCGCTTACCCGATGCCCGGGTCGCCTCTTCGTCGGTATCGTCGCGCCGGTCTTGCCGGGAGCCGATCGGCTTTGAGGAGGTGCTCCTCCGGCGCGTCTTCGCCGCCGGTTCGCAGAACGATTGCCGGGCCGGTGCCTTCGTGAGGCGCCGCTCCGGCCGTCCGGGGTCGCCGCCTCATGCGGACGAGCCTGGCTTCCGGGAGGTCGACGCGTATGAGTGTGGTTCGCCGTTTCCTGATCGCCCCGTCGCTGGTGCGCCTGCTGCGCAAGGAGCGCGGCGGCACCCGCACGACGGAGGGTTTCTTCGCGCCCCAGGGCGGCCGCACCTCGATGGTGCGGATCGAGGGGCAGGAATGCCACCTGATCCTCGCCGTGCCGGGCGCGCCCGAGGAGCGCACCGTGGTGCCCCGCGCCCATGGCGACGCGCTTCTCGACGTCTGCCCCGGCAAGGCGATCTACGAGCGCACCACCATCCCCCTCGGCAATGGCCGCGAGGCCCAGATCGATCGCTACACCACGCCGGCCGGGCTCGATATGGTCGGGGTTCGCTTCGACAACGAGGATCAGGCCAGGGGCTTCCTGCCGCCGGTCTGGTTCGGCCAGGAGGTCTCGAGCGACGCGGCCTACGAGCGTTCCGCCATCGCCCTCCAGGGCCCGCCGAGACCCGGCGAGGTGAGCCTGAGCAACGCCGCCCTCGAGGCGGTGCTCGACCTGATCGAGCCGCGCTTCGGCCTGCGGCCGCCGCCCGCTCCGCCCCCGTCCGCCCCGCCCAAGCCTCCGGAATCCACGCGGCCGTTCGAAGCGCCGAAGCCGGCGGAAGCCAAGGCTGCGGAACTGGCCAGTGCCGTCCCGCCGGCACCCGAGCCGCCCCAGCCCGCGGAGGCGGCTGCCGCGGCGCCGGAGCCCGCCGAGGCGGCGCCGCCGGAACCGGTGACCGTCGCCGAGGAGGCCGCTCCCGAGGCGCCGAAGCCGGACGAGGCCCCGAAGGCGCTGGAGGGCGACAACGCGGTCGATGCCCTCAAGCGGATGGTCGAGCAGAATGGCGCCTCCGCCGAGGCGAAGGGCGAGGCCAGGCCGGCGAACCCCAACGGCAGCCAGGATGCGCGCATCGACGACGTGATCGAGAGCCTGTCCCAGGCCCTCGGCGCAGCTCTGCAGCAGCCCCGCTCGCCCGAGCCGCCCCCGGCGGAGGACGACGTCGCCGCCTCCTTCGAGCGCTGGACCGTGCGTCCCCGCCGCACGCAGGGCTGATCCCCGGGGCTCTGTCCCGGATCACGACCGGTCTGGGCTCAGGCCGGGAGGAAGCCGCGCCCGGGCGATCGTCCGGGCCGGCTCAGGCACAGTCGGCCGGCCCCGCCAGCGAGGCCCGCCCGCCACCGGACAGCGCACGCGCCTCAAGCGACCCGCTTGGCCCGGCGCCGGTCCAGGCCCGTGCATCCCCCGGCGCAATGAGGCGTTCGGGTGCGTATCCCGCGGTCTCGCCCGTCCTGCCCCTCTCCTGCGCGCCGCGAGCGATTGTGGCGCAAAGGAGGCGCCTGCCCGTTCTCGACAGACAAGTGGGCGTGACCTTCAAGTCAAACCACCGAGCAACCGTTGAGCGGTCGTGGCAAAGCCGCTAGCGTCCAAGTCGCCTTGGGAATAAGGGCGGCGCCTCAAGCGTGCCACGGCGAGGAAACATGACCCAATCCCTAACGCACGACGCCGCGCCCGCGCCGGCGGCACCTCTTCCTTGGTATCGGGTCCTCTACATCCAGGTTCTGATCGCGATCGTGCTGGGCGTTCTCGTCGGCTGGTTGTATCCGGATCAGGGCAAGGCCCTGAAGTGGCTCGGCGATGCCTTCATCGCGCTCATCAAGATGATGATCGCGCCGATCATCTTCTGCACCATCGTCCACGGCATCGCCTCGATCGGCGACCTCAAGAAGGTCGGCCGCGTCGGCTTGAAGGCCCTGATCTATTTCGAGGTGGTCTCGAGCGTCGCGCTGCTCATCGGCATCATCGTCGGCGAGGTGATCCAGCCGGGCGCCGGCTTCGCCGCCGATCCGACCAAGCTCGATGCCAAGGCGGTCGAGGGCTACGCCAGCAAGGCGGCCGCCGATTCCACGGTCGCCCACATCCTGGCGATCATCCCGAAGAGCTTCTTCGACGCCTTCGCCAGCGGCGACCTGCTGCAGGTGCTGCTGATCGCGATCCTGACGGGCGTCGTGCTGACCGGCATGGGCGAGAAGGGCGCCGGCATTACCCGCGGCATCGACGCCGCGGGGCAGGTCTTCTTCCGCATCATCGGCATCGTGGTGAAGCTCGCGCCGCTGGGCGCCTTCGGCGCCATGGCCTTCACCATCGGCCAGTACGGCATCGGCAAGGTCATCGACCTCGCCTGGCTGGTGGGCACCTTCTACACCACCTCGCTGCTGTTCATCTTCGTGGTGCTCGGCGCTATTGCGGCCTTCTCTGGCTTCTCGATCTTCAAGTTCCTCGCCTACATCAAGGACGAGCTCCTGATCGTGCTCGGCACCTCGTCCTCCGAGACGGTGCTGCCGCACATGATGACCAAGATGAAGCGCCTGGGCGCCTCGGATTCGGTCGTCGGCCTCGTCATCCCGACCGGCTACTCGTTCAATCTCGACGGCACCAACATCTACATGACGCTCACCACCCTGTTCCTGGCGCAGGCGGTGGGGGCGGACCTCAGCTTCGGCCAGTACGCGACGATCTTCCTCGTCGCCATGCTGACCTCGAAGGGCGCCTCGGGGGTCACGGGCGCGGGCTTCATCACGCTCGCCGCCACGCTCGCCGCGATCCCGGGCAATCCCGTCCCGGTCGCCGCGATGACGCTGGTGCTGGGCGTGGACAAGTTCATGTCCGAGTGCCGCGCCCTCACCAACCTCATCGGCAACGGCGTCGCCACGGTGGTGGTGTCGCGCTGGGAGGGCGAGCTCGACAAGGCCAAGCTCAACGAGGTGATGGCCCATCCCCTCGCCATCGGCACCGACATCTCGGACCACGCCCCCGAGGCGCCGGCCGACGAGCGCACCGCGCCGAAGGTGGTCGCGGCGCAGTGAGCCGCGCGGACGGGGCGGCTCGGAGCCGCCCCTTTTCACCCGTGACGATGGCGGTGGTGCAGGTCCGGGTAATGGGCATGGGCGTGCCGTAGGGGCTCGTGCCGGTGCCAGTGGCTGTGCGGCTCGGTCACCGGCCCGTCATGCGTGTGCTGGTGATGGGCGTCGTGCACATGGGCGTGCTCGTGCTCCATCGCCTCGTGCGCGTGCAGGTGGGCGTGCCGCTCGGTGAGATGGAGCCAGAGGCCGAGCCCCATCAGCAGCCCCGCGGCGACGAGCTGCGGCGTCGCCGGCTCGCGCAGCCAGGCCAGGGCCACCAGCGCGCCGATGAAGGGCGCCAGGGCGAAATAGGCCCCGGCCCGGGCGGCGCCGAGATGGCGCAGGGCGTGCACGAACAGCACCAGGCTCACCCCGATCCCGAGGAAGCCGACGAGGCCCGCCGCCGCGATGCCCCCGGGGGAGGGCAGGGCGGCGCCGCGGGCGAGGGCGCATCCGAGATTGACGAGGCCCGCCACGAGCCCCTTCACCAGGGCGATGGCCACGGGATCGGCCGCGGAGAGCTTGCGCGTCAGGTTGTTGTCGAGGCCCCAGGCGAGGCAGGCGGCGGCGACGAGGAGGCCGCCCGTGTCGGGCTCGATCCCGGTCCCCTGCCAGGAGAGCAGCAGAGCCCCGGCCAGGATCGCCGCCGCGCCGACGAGGAGCCGCCGGTCGACATTCTCCCGGTAGACGATCCAGGCGATGGCGAGCGTCGCCAGACTCTCGAGGTTCAGCAGCAGCGAGCCGGAGGCGGCGGAGGTGCGGGCGAGCCCGAGCATCAGCAGGAGCGGCCCGGCCACGCCGCCCGCGAGCACGATCGCCGCGAGCCAGGGCCCGTCCGCGCGCCGCAGGGGCGCCTCGCGGGCCGGTCCCCCGCGCCGGTGCCGCAGGACGGCCAGGGCGGCCAGCCCGAGGCCCGCCCCGAGATAGAGCAGGCCCGCGAGCGCCTGCGGATCCGTCGTGGCGAGCAGGCTCTTCGAGAACGGCGCCGCCGCCCCGAACAGCAGGGCGGCGGCGAGCGCCAGGGGCACGCCTGGCCAGAGGGGGGAGCGGGCGGATTCCGTCATGCCCGCGATCATAGGCCGCTTTCACGGCCCTGGGAGGCCGGCTCGGAGGCGGCCTTCCCCTGCTTCGGGATCAGATCACCGGGCCGGTATAGGCCTGCCCGTAGAGGAGGGCGTGGCCGGCATAGTAGAGCGCCAGGAAGGTCGCCAGCGCCGAGCCGTAGCCGATCGGTGTGAGCAGGGCATGGCGCAGGCGCACCGGCTGGCGGAGATCGTCGGCGGCGATGGCGATCAGCACGACGATGATGCCCGAATGGCCGATCGCGTCGATGCGGCCGAACTCGCCGATCGCCGAGAGGAAGACCGCGGCGAGGATGATCGCGGAGGCCCGGCGCACCAGGGGCGTCCAGATCAGGGCGAAGGCGAGGGTGAACTCGATCACGCCGGCGGCCCGCATGAACGTCTCGGCGCTCGCCCCCATGGTCATGCCCGGCTTGGCCGCGAGCAGCGGGTCGGTCCATTGCGGGTAGGCCCATTTCTCGACCGAGGCCCACATCAGGGTCACGGCGGCGGCGTAGCGCACCACGTCGATCGGGCGCAGGCCGAACAGGTCGCGGTCGAGCCCGACCAGGGCGAGATAGGCGGCGATGCCGAGGAAGATCGGGTAATCGGCGAGGTGGAAGACGCCGTAATGCCAGACGGCGAAGCCGAACAGGAAGACGATGCCGGCCGCGGCCAGGGGCAGGGTCCGCTTCCAGATCAGCGTGCCCGCGATCGCGAGCTGCAGCCACGGGATCCAGTCGGCCTCGGTGGTCAGCTCGGGGGTGAGGATCACGCCGTCGAGGTTCCACAGCGAGACGAAGAAGAAGCCGCAGCCGGCGCGGACGAGCAGACTCGTATCGGCCCGGACCCGCGCCGTCACCCGGTCGAGGGCATCGAGCAGGGCGTGGCCGATCGCGGTCCCCTCCATCAGGCAGCCCGCCATCAGGCAGGTGAGGGCGAGGGCGCAGAGCTTCTCGAAATCGCCGCAGAGCACCTGCTCCAGCCCCCGGGGCTGGCCCGCCACGTCGAAGGCGCAGAACCATTTGACGTGGGCCTCGGCCGCGCCGCTGCCCAGGAGGCCGAAGGGAAGCGCGAGCCCCACCGCACGAAGTGACGGAACCCGTAACCGACCCCAACGACGCATGGCGAGACTCTAGCTTGGTGCACAGGTTGATGACCTGCGAACCCATCTTCGTAGACTCCGTGTACGGATGCGAACGGATTGTTAACCTGTCTTACGAAATGGTTAATCCGGTCCGGCAAATGCTCCGATTGCCGGCCCTCCGTGGTCGGTGGAAGGGGAGAGGCGGGCGCTCGCGCGGGTGCTTTTCGGGAGCGGATCGTGATCGGCGCGGAGCCGGGACGGCGGGGGTCTCGAGCGCAACCTTTCGTCTTCGTCAGCCATTTTGGCATGTACGAGCGGTTGTCTGCCCGGAAAGGCAGTGTTCGCTTAAGCGTTCGGCGAGTAGGCTTCCAATCCAGGCCGCAGCATCGCGGGGGAAGGCATGACGGCAACACTCAGCGCGATGAGCCTCTGCCTCGGCGTGGCCCTGGCCGGCTACGCGCCGCGATCCAAGGCGCGAGCGGAAACCTTTGAAACCTGTGGTGGTATTCTGCTCGTGGCCGGCCTCGCCCTGCTCGGGGCCGGGCTGCCTCTGTTCCGTTAAAAGAGGGGCTTTCAGGGCCAACAGGTCCTGCCCGGCGCGGCTCCGTTCCCTCCACAGCCTGTGGATGAGGTCAGGGCCGGGGCGGCTGCGGGCCGAGGATACCCAGCGCCGGGTGGGACTCCGCCGGTCCGCTGAGCGTGTCGAGGAAGGCGAGGAGGTCGGCCTTCTCCGGTGCGGTCAGGCCCAGGGGGCGGATGTCCCGGGACCGGCTCGGCCGGTCGATGCCGCCGCGGTCGTAGAGGTCGATCACCTCGGACAGGGTCGCGAGCGAGCCGTCATGCATGTAGGCCCCCCGGCGGGCCACGTCGCGCAGGGTCGGCGTCTTGAAGGCGAAGCGCAGGGCGGGCGCGTTCGGGAAGAAGCGGCCGCGGCCGATCCCCTCCCCCGAGGCCGTGCCGATGTCGTGGAAGGAGCCGTCGGTGAAGGACGAGCCGCTGTGGCAGGCGGCGCAATGGGCCTTGCCGGTGAAGAGGCCGAAGCCGCGCTTGGCCGCGTCGCTGATGGCGCCGGCATCGCCCGCGACCCAGGCATCGAAGGGGGCACGGCCGGAGACGATCAACCGCTCGAAGGTGGCCAGCGCCTCCTCCACGGTCTTTCGAGCGATGGCGGGCCGGGCGTCCGGGAAGGCCGCGGCGAAGGCCTCCGTGTAGTCTGGCCGGGCCGCGAGCCGGTCGAGCAGGGCGGCCTCGGAGAGGTTCATGTTCGTCGGCGCGGTGATCGGCGCGAAGGCGACCGTCTCAAGGCTCGGGAACTTCCCGTCCCAGCCGAGCGGGCCGTCCGCGAAGGCGATGTCGAGGAGGGACGGCGTGTGTAGCGCCATCTCGCCCGCATCGGACCGGGCCGCGCGGGCGCGCCCGTCGCTCCAGGCGAGCCCCGGCTGATGGCAACTCGCGCAACTGCGGTCGCCCGAGCCCGAGAGCAGGGGATCGAAGAACAGGCTGCGGCCGAGCTCGGCCTTGGCCTGCGAATAGGGGTTGCTGTCCGGGAAGGGAATCGCGTCCGGGCGACGGTACTCTGCCGGGATCGCGGGGCGCTCTTCGGGCAGGCAGGGGCCCGCGAGGCCGGCCAAGCCCGCGGCCAGCAGGAGCGCCGCGGCTCTCTGTCCGAATATCCACGCCATTGCCGACCCCGATACGCCTACAGGTTGTCGGGAATGTCTTGAGACTTTGTAAAGACGTCAAGAGATGGGGATCGCCCCTCGACTGGGTCTGTGCTCGCCACGAAAAAGTATTTTCAGGTATCTTGCATACAGGCTTCCGGAATTATTTTACCTGTACGGCGAGCTTCATGCGCGGGTGGATCCCGCACATCACGGTGAACTGACCCGCCTTCGGGAACACGATGACGCTGCGGCTGCCGGGCTCCTGGTCCCCGGTGTCGAAGCTGAAGGCGGGGTCGTCGAGATAGACGTGATGCAGGAGGTCGCCGTCGTCGTTGACGAAGGTGAGCGCCTCGCCCCGGGCGATCGAAAGGCTCCCCGGATCGAATCGGCGCCCCTTCTGGGAGACGAGATGCTCTGCTCCGGCGCCGGCCGCCGCGGCGAGTCCCGCGGTGAGGAGGGCCGCGCCCGCGGCCAGGGCGACGGGCCGGGCGCGGGCGCCGACCGGGAAAGCCAGGAAGGAAGGCGCCTTGCGCATGGTCGTATCCGGTTCGGCGCCACGGTATGGGCGCGGTCCTCAGGATGCCGAGGCCCGGTTGTCGGGCGCTTAACGTTCTCGCGGCGAAATTCGTCCCGTCGGCCGGCGCGATTTCGATGAAGTCTGTCTTAACCGATTGCGTGCAACTCTAGACGGATCGGCCTCGAGCGGGCAGGCATGACGATTTCCAAGACGACGGGACGGACGGGCTCTGCCTTGCGCGCGGTCTTGCGGGCCGCGTCCTCGATCCGCGGGCGCATCCTGGTCGCGTTCCTCACGCTCAGCGTCATCACCGCCGGGCTCGGCGCCTTCGGGGCATCGAGCCTCAAGACCACGGGCGATCTCGTCAACAAGACCTTCGACCGCTCCCTGATGTCGATCAACTACGCCCGGGCGGCGGCCACCGATTTCGCCAATATCCGGCTCGCCTTCACCCGGCGCCTGCGAAGCGCCAGCCCACCGGAGCGGGAAGAGCTCGACGCCCAGATCGCGGACCTCCTGAAAGCCTTCGGCGAGGATCTGGATGTCGCGGCGGAGCGTGCGCAATCCGAGCGGGCCGCCCGGGAGGCCGGGCTCGTCCGCAGGGCGGTCTCCGATTGGGTCGCCGCGCGGCGTGCCTCCCTGGAGGGACAGGAGGCGACGGGCCTCGACGGCTTCGCGGCCAAGGCCGAGCAGCATCTCGATCTCCTGATCAACTACACCGCCGGTGACGGCTTCACCTATCGCCAGCGCGCCCGGGCCCTGGTCACCGAAGCGGTCGAGATCAGCTTCGCGGCCACCGTTCTGGCGATCGTCCTGTCTGGCCTCGTGACCTGGCTGCTCTCGCGCCAGATCATCCGGCCGGTGGCCGAGGCTTCCCGCGTCGCCGCGCAGATCGCCGCTGGCGATCTCGGCGTCGCGATCCCCGAGCGGCACGGCGACGAGGTCGGCGAACTCCTGAGAGCCATGGACAGCATGCGCGGCAACATCGCCGTGATGATGGCCCGGGAAGTGGACCAGCGCCGCTCGGCGCAGGTGCTGCTCGCCGACGCCATCCAGGGGCTCGGCGAGGGCGTCGTCGTCACGGATGCCCGGTGCCGCGTGATCCTGGCCAATGACCGGGCCGCCGATCTTCTGGAGCTCGGCGGCGACGGGCCGGGCGGCAGTGAGCAGCACGCTCAGGCCAAGGCCTTCCTGCGGACCTTGCCCGGCAGCCCGGAGGAGACCTTCGACACCCAGCTCGCCGATGGCCGCTGGCTCCGGGTCAGCCGGAGCGCGACCCGGGAGGGCGGCATCGTCGCCGTCTGCAGCGACATCAGCCTGCTCAAGCTGCAGGAGGCGCGCCTGCGGGCGATCAATCTCCGCCTCGACGCCGCCCTCGACAACATGTCCCAGGGGCTCTGCCTCTACGACGAGCAGGACCGCCTGCTGGTGGTCAACCGGCGCTTCGCTGACATCTTCGGCATCTCCCTCGATGCCCTGCCGCCGGGGACCAGCTTCGAGGAGGTCCGCGCCATCGTGAGCGGCCCTGCGGCGGGCGAGGCCCCGGCCGCGGACGCGCTCTTCGCGGCGCAGGCCGAGCTTCTCGCGCGCGGGGGCGGCGGCACGACCTGCCAAGCGATCAACTCGGCCTGCGTCGTCGCGGTCGATCAGAAGCGCACGAGCGAGGGCGGCTGGATCGCGACCTACGAGGACGTGACCGAGCGCTACGAGGCCGAGGCCCGAATCGTCAGCCTGGCGCGCAGCGACGCCCTCACGGGGCTCGCCAACCGCATGGTGTTCAACGAGCGCCTGAACGAGGCGGCGCACCGGCTTCCCTCGGGCCGGGGCTTCGCCGCCCTCTGCCTCGATCTCGACCGCTTCAAGGAAGTCAACGACACCTTCGGCCATCCCGTGGGCGACGGCCTCCTGAGAGGCGTCGCTGAGCGCCTGTGCCTGTGCGTGCGCAGCGGGGACACGGTGGCACGGCTCGGCGGCGACGAATTCGCGATCCTTCAGGCGGAGTCCGGCACGGCCTCCGATGCGGTCAGCCTCGCCCGTCACATCGCCGCTGCCTTCGAGACCCCTTTCCTGATCGACGGGCACGCCGTCAGCGTCGGGGTGAGCATCGGCATCGTGCTGGCTCCGGAGCACGGGAGCGAGCCCGAGAAACTCCTGAAGAGCGCCGACATGGCGCTCTACCGCGCGAAATCGGATCAGGCCGGGGCCTGGCGCCTGTTCGCGCCGGAGATGGACATCGAATTGCAGAAGCGGCGCGCCCTGGAGGCCGATCTGCGCCAGGCGCTGGCCAGGAACGAGTTCGAGCTGCTCTACCAGCCGATCGTCGACATCGCCCATGGAGGCCCGGTCAGCTGCGAAGCGCTGCTGCGCTGGCACCATCCCCGCCGCGGGTCGGTCTCGCCGGCGGAATTCGTGCCGCTCGCCGAGGAGATCGGCCTGATCGGCGAGATCGGGCAATGGGTGCTGCGCCGGGCCTGCACCGAGGCGCGCCGGTTGCCCTCCGGCGTCTCGGTCGCGGTCAACGTCTCCGCGGTGCAGTTCCGCAATGCCGATCTCGTGCGCTCCGTGACGGCGGCCCTGGCCGAGAGCGGGCTGGCGCCGAACCGCCTGGAACTGGAGATCACCGAATCGGTGCTCCTGACCAACAGCGTCGGCACCCTCGCCACGCTGCACGCGATCAAGCGCCTCGGCGTGCGCATCGCGATGGACGATTTCGGCACCGGATATTCCTCGCTGAGCTACCTGCAGAGCTTCCCCTTCGACAAGATCAAGATCGACCAGAGCTTCGTGCAGAATCTCGACGGCGCGGAGAGCTCGCGCCTCATCGTCGGGGCGATCGTCAGCCTGGGGCGCAGCCTCGGCATGCGCGTGACCGCCGAGGGCGTCGAGACGCCGGTCCAGCTCGCCCATCTGCGCGAGGAGGGCTGCACCGAGGCGCAGGGCTACCTGTTCAGCCGGCCGATCTCCTTCGCGAAGGTGATGGCGTTCTGTGCCGGGCGGGAGCGCAAGTCGGCCTGAGGGGAGGGCCGGGCGTGGGCTCGGTGCGGCGCCGGACTCTGTCGGGAAAAGGCTTTGTCCGGGCCGGAACCGGGGGGATATGCCCAAGATTGCCGGGGGATGCGCGGATTCGCCTTGCTCTCGCCACGGAGGATTCGTTGATGATCGGGATCCTCCGGCGGGTTCGCCTTCTCCGCCCGCTGGCCTTTCCTGCTCCACCGAGACGGTCCCGATGCTGAACCGCGTGATTCGACGGCTGATCGGCGGCATGGCCGCCCTGGCGGCGCTCGCCGGCTCCGCCCAGGCGGTGACGGCGCCGATCCTCGTGGTCGAGGTCGATTCCGGCAAGGTGCTCTACAGCCAGGCCGCGACCGATCCCTGGTATCCGGCCTCGATCACCAAGCTGATGACCACCTACGTGGCGCTCGACCTCGTGCGCCAGGGCAAGGTCTCCCTCGACAGCCTGCTCACCATCTCCCCGGCCGCGGCGGCCGAGCCGCCCTCGAAGATGGGCTTCAAGCCGGGCACCCAGCTGACCCTCGACAACGCCCTGAAGATCATCATGGTCAAGTCGGCCAACGACGTGGCCTGGGCGATCGGCGAGAATCTCGGCGGCAGCATCGACGGCTTCGCCGACATGATGAACGAGACGGCGCATCGCATCGGCATGCGCGAGAGCCGCTGGTACAACCCGAACGGCCTGCCCGAGCCGCGGCAATGGACCTCCGCCCGCGACATGGCGATCCTGGCCCGCGCCCTGATGCGCGACTTCCCGGAATCCCGCGACCTCTTCTCGATCTCGGCGATCCAGTACGGCAAGGCCGTGATGGCCAACCATAACGGCCTGCTCGGGCGCTATGCCGGCGCCGACGGGATGAAGACCGGCTTCATCTGCTCGGGCGGCTTCAACGTGGTGGCGAGCGCGACCCGCAACGGCCGGCGCATCATCACCGTGGTGATGGGCCAGCCGAGCGCCCGCGAGCGCGACCTCAAAGCCGCCGACCTGTTCGATTACGGCTTCGGCCAGCAGGCGGGCTGGACGGCGCCGACGCTGGAGGGCCTGCCCGCCTCCAGCGTCGCCGAGCCGCCGGACATGCGGCCCTATATCTGCGACCGTCGCAAGCCGATGCCCATCGACGAGGGCCAGGGCGCCATCGCCGCGGCCGGGACCGACCCGGCGGCGAACCAGCTCCTCGGCGCCACCCAGCCGAGCGGCACGCCGCTCGCCTTCGCCACCCTGAACGGCGCGGCCCTGCGCGGCCGCTCCCTGCCGCCGCGGGCGCCCCTGCAGCCGATCGCGGTCTGGACCGGCCGCAGCCAGGCCGAGAGCGCCGCCCTGCTCGCCGCCGAGGAGGAGCAGGCCAAGGCCGCCCGCACCGCCAAGGTCGAGGCGGCGCGCCAGAAGCGCGAGGCGGCCCGCGAGGCCGCCCGGCAGGCCAAGGCCGAGAAGGCGGCCAAGGTCCGGGCCGCGGCGGTGACGGACCCCAAGGTCGCCAGGAAGATCGCTGAGAAGAAGCCCGCCGTGCCGGCGACGACCAGCGCCTACGCCTCGGTCGACCACGGCCATGCCGCCAAGCCGGGCGCGTCCAAGAAGCCCGCCGCCGAGAAGGCCGCGACGAAGCCGCAGCCCAAGAAGAAGGCCGAGAAGAAGACCGAGGCCTCCGCGCAATAGGCCGGTCGCCGGCTGCGCCGGCGGCCTTTGCGTTCGCCCCCATCGGGCTTACCTGAACGTCTCGCCGGCGAAGACGTCGCCGCAGCGGCAGGAAGCCCGATGACTGACACCCCCGCCGGCCGCCCGGCGTCGATCCCGCTCACCATCCTCACCGGCTTTCTCGGGGCCGGCAAGACCACCCTCCTGAACCGGCTGCTCGCCGATCCGGCGCTGGCCGACACGGTGGTGATCGTCAACGAGTTCGGCGAGATCGGCCTCGACCACCTCCTGATCGAGACGGTGGACGAGGACATGATCCTGCTCGGCGCCGGCTGCCTGTGCTGCACCGTACGCGGCGACCTGATCGCGACCCTCGAGGACCTGCTGCGCAAGCGCGACAACGGCCGCATCAAGCCGTTCCGCCGGGTCGTCATCGAGACGACCGGCCTCGCCGATCCCGCCCCGATCCTGCACGCGCTGATCTACCATCCTTATCTCGCCCTGCGCTTCCGCCTCCAGGGCGTGGTCACCGTCGTGGATGCCGTGAACGGCATGGCGACCCTCGACGCGCATCCCGAGGCCCTGCGGCAGGCGGCGGTCGCCGACCATCTCGTGGTGACCAAGAAGGATCTCCCCGAAGCCGACGAGGCGGGGCTTCGGAGCCGGCTTCGAAGCCTCAACCCGGCCGCCAGCCTCGACGGGCCGGACGTGCCCGCGCAAAACCTGCTCGGCGGCTTCTTCGGCGTCGACGGCAAGGCCGCCGACGTCCGGGCCTGGCTCGGCGCGGCGCAGGAGGAGATCGAGGGGCATGACGACCCCGGCCACCACCACCACGGGCATCATTACGGTCACGGGCATGCCCATCACCACCATGACGTGAATCGCCACGATGCGCGCATCCGGGCCTTCCATCTCGTCAGCGACGCGCCGGTGCCCCGGGCAACCCTGGAGATGTTCCTCGACCTGATGCGCGCCTCGCACGGCCCGAAGATCCTGCGGCTGAAGGGGCTCGTCGCCCTGGCCGAGGATCCGGAGCGGCCGGTGGTGGTGCACGGCGTCCAGCACGTGGTCCACAGCCCCGTCACCCTCGACACCTGGCCCGACCCGGACCGGCGCTCGCGCCTCGTCCTGATCGTGCACGACCTCGACGCCGCCTTCGTCACGCGGCTCTGGGACGCCTTCCTCGGCCGCCCGCGCATCGACACCGCCGACCGTGCCGCCCTCACCGACAACCCGCTGGCCATCCCGGGGGGCTGATTCCGCCCGGCGCGGCGGCACCGGTCTTGAACCGTTAACGGCATCTCACGGGCCGGAGCCTCGGACTGTCCCAGGACGGTACGACGGCGCAGCGGATCAGGACGGGCCGACATGTCGAAGCGCTTCACGATCATACAGGGCGGCCTGTCCGATCGGCGTCCCAACGCCGCCGCGGTCGCCCTCCGCGCCGCGCACTGGCGGGTCCGGCTCGCCCGCCCGGGCGAGCTCGACGAGGGCGATCTCGTTGCCTGGCGCGCCTTCTTCGATGGCCTGCCGGCGGCCGATCCCTTCGCCGACCCCGACTACCTGCACAGCGCCGCGAGCCGGGCCGCCGGCCCGGACGAGGTCACCTTCGCCCTTCTGTTCGCGTCGGCGGAAGACGGTGCGGAGGCGCTCTGCGGCGTGGTGCCCCTTCTCCTGCCGCATCCGTTCTGGGGCGGCTCGATGATCCGCCTGTGGCAGCCTCCGCTCGCGCCCCATCCGGTCGAGCCGGCGGTGAGGACCGAGGTGGCGGCCGCCGCCTTCGAAGCTCTGATCGCCCGCCTGCGGGCGAGCCGTCCCCGGGCGACGCTCCGCCTCGAGGGCCTGCGCGCCTGTGGCGCCCTGGTCGCCGCCCTGAGGGACGATTCCCGGCTCGACCTCGCCGAGCGCCCCCAGCCGAAGCGGATCCCGGAAAGCAGCTTCGTGGATCTCCGTCCGCCGTCCATTCCGACCACGGTCGAGCGGGCCGAGGGGCCGGCCATCCGCGACGCCGTCGAGCGCTTCCTGCTCGCCGATGCCAGGGCCAGCGACACGCCGCTCCTGTCCGATCCCTCCGATTCCACGCTGGTGCGGGTGGTGACGCGCCTGTTCGCCCGGCGGGGCCAGGCGGAGGTCGAACTCGGCGAGCGGGAGGGCCGGGTGGTCCGGGCTGCGATTCGGCTCGGCGCGCCGGGCGCGCGCATCACCTGGCGCACGATCGGGCGGCAGGACGCGCCGCCCCGCGCGGAGACGATCGGTCTCGATCTGCGCCGCTCCCCCGAGGCCGATGCCGGGGCACGGCCCGCCCGCATGCGCCTGATCGGCGGCTGACCGAGGCCCGGCGGGGCCGCGGGCGGGACTACTCGTCCTCGCCGAAGCGGTTGGCCAGCAGGGCCTCGATCGCGGCGAGGGCGTCCGCGGCATCCTCGCCCACGGCCACCACGGCGATGGTGGTGCCCTGGGCGGCGCCGAGGGTCAGCAGGCCCATGATCGAGCGGCCGCCCACGGTCTCGCCCGCCCGGGTCACGGTGACCGTGGCGTCGAAGCGCTCGACGGTCTGGACGAACTTCGCCGAGGCGCGGGCGTGAAGGCCGCGGCGGTTGATGATGGGGAGGATCTTGGCGATGCCGCCCGCTGGAACCTCGGGCTCCGGCTCGATGTCGCTGTCGAAGCTCTCGCTCATCGCCTTCCGTGCCGTTCCCTGCAAGACGTCCCCTGCCGTTGCCCGGCATCGGGCGCGCAGCCTCTCGTCATCCGCGCTGTCATTGCTGGTTAGGCGAGGCGGGGCGTGAAGGGAAGGCGGTTGCGCTTCCCCGCAGGCTACTTGCCGGCGAGAACCCGCGACGCGACGTTGATGTACTTCCGGCCAGCTTCCTGGGCGTGCAGCACGGCCTCGCTCAGGGTTTCCTCGTCGCGCACGCTGGCGAGCTTGATCAGCATCGGCAGGTTGATGCCGGCCACGACCTCGACCATGCCGCCATTCATGCAGGACAGGGCGAGGTTGGAGGGCGTGCCGCCGAACATGTCGGTCAGCACCACGACCCCGTTCCCGGAGTTCACGCGGCCGACGGCGGAGATGATGTCGCGACGGCGCGACTCCATATCATCGTCCGGCCCGATCGTGACCGTCTCGATCTGGTCCTGACGGCCGACCACGTGTTCCAACGCGGCCTTGAATTCGGTCGCGAGCTGGCCGTGGGTGACGAGCACCATTCCAATCATCGAAGCGCGTTCCGACGCCCTGTGAGCGGAGCCGCCATTTTGTGCAGCGCAAGGTCAAGCGCAACCCATTGCGACTTTTTACTAGTCGCAACAACCCCACCATGCCACGCCGGCTCTGGGGGCGCTATGGGTCGGCGGCGTTGCGCGCGAGAACGGATCCGGGGTGCGACTGCCGGGCAACGCTCATCGACCGCAGCACCTCACGGATGAGGTATGGGCCCGGCTGGCGCGGTTCAAGCGTGAGGACGGGAAGCCGCAGGCCGAGGATCTCCGTTTTCTCCTCCGCCGTCTCCGGCATCCGCGGCCGATGCGGGACGAGATCCACCACGAGGCGCAGCACGGCCGCCTCCGCATGGGTCGGCAGGGTGCGGATGCCGAGGCCGCGCAGCTCGATCCGGCCGGCCAGCGCCGGATGCGGCCGGGCGATCAGGCGCCCGTGGCGGCGGGTGAGCCGCACGCGGTCGTCGGCCACGAGCCGGGCATGGAGGCGGTCGCGCTCCGCCTCGTCGATCAGGGCGAGGCAGAGCGCCGACTTGCCCGCCCCCGACTCGCCGCGGATCAGGATCCCGGCCTCGCCCAGGAGCACGCAATTCCCGTGGATCGTCGTCGCGTCGGCATCGGGCTCGCGCAGCATGGGGCAGCCTCAGGCCGCCTCGTCGGCGGCGTAGCGGTCGGCCCGCGGGGCAGGGGGCAGGCGCACGATGAAGCGGGCGCCGCGCACGGTCGGCTTGCCCTCCTCGTCGGCCGGACCGGGCCGGTTCTCGGCGCGGATGGTGCCGCGATGGGCCTGCACGATCTGCCGGGAGATCGAGAGGCCGAGGCCGGAATTCTGGCCGAAGCCCTGCTGCGGCCGGTCGGTGTAGAAGCGCTCGAAGATCCGCTCCAGGGCGTGTTCGGGGATGCCCGGCCCCTCATCCTCCACGATGAACTCGATCGTGCCGCGCAGGCGGACCAGGGCGACGCGCACCTTGGCCCCGGGGGGCGAGAAGGAGCGGGCATTGTCGAGGAGGTTGTTCACGACCTGCCCGAGCCGGCTGTCGTGGCCGATGATGCGGAACGGGTCCTCGATATCCGCGGGCGGCTTGTCGATGTCGAGCTGGATCAGGGCCGTGTTCGCCCGCCGCCGCTCGTTGGCCACGGAGACGACGGTGGTGAGCAGGCGCTTCATGTCGACCCGCCGCGCCTCCGCCCGGGCGAGCTCGGCGTCGAGGCGCGAGGCGTCGGCGATGTCGCTGATCAGCCGGTCGAGGCGCTTCACGTCGTGCTGGATGATCTCCATCAGCCGGCCGCGGGATTCGTCGCTCTTGGCGAGCGGCAGGGTCTCGACGGCGCTGCGCAGGGAGGTCAGTGGGTTCTTGAGTTCGTGGGAGACGTCCGCCGCGAAGCTCTCGATGGCGTCGATGCGCCGGTAGAGGGCCTGCGTCATGTCGCGCAGGGCTCCGGAGAGATGGCCGATCTCGTCGGTGCGGTTGGTGAAGTCCGGGATCTCCTGGCGGGACTTGATGCCCTGGCGCACCCGCTCGGCGGCATCCGCCAGCCGCCGCACCGGCCCGGCGATGGCGCCGGCGAGCAGGAAGGAGAGCACCAGCATCACCGCGGCGGCGATCAGGAAGACCTGGAGCAGGCCGAAGCGCTCGGAGGCGATCACCCGGTCGATGTCGCCGCCGGGGGTCGAGACCATCAGGGCGCCCCGCACCGCGCCGGCGCGCTGGATCGGCACGGCCACCGAGACGATGGTCTCGCCGAGCTCGTTGCGGCGCACGATCGTGCCCCGGGAGCCGGACAGAGCCGCCTGCACCTCGCGCAGGGTGCGCCCGTTCTGCGGGCCGATCTCCTCGCTCTGGGACGAGCGGTCCCCGGGGATCAGGCCGAAGATGCGGCCCTGCACGAAGTCGAAGGTCTTCTCCAGGAAGTTCGGCTTCTGCCGCCGGGGCGTCAGGGCGGAATCCGAGCGGGCGCTCTCCCCCCGCGCGGAGAGGGTGCGGGTGTCGAACAGGAGGCCGCCCTCCCGGTCGTAGATCCGGGCGCGGTTGCCGGTCGGCGTCACCAGGCGGCGCAGCAGGGGCGCCGCCTTCTCCGGGTTCAGGGAGAAGTCGAGGGAGGCGGCGTCGTCCTCCGCGCTGTCCTTGGGCTCGCCCGCCTGGAGCTGCAGCAGCCGGTCGGGGTCGATGCGGATCGCGTCCGTGTCGACGGAGGCCTGGGCGGCGATGGCGCCTGCGATGATCTCGCCCTGGATCAGCAGGCTCTGCACCCGGGCCTGGATCAGCCCCTGGCGGAACTGGTTCAGGTACAGGAACCCGACGAGCAGGACGATCAGCCCGACGAGGTTGAGGACGACGATGCGGCGGGTGAGGCTCGACGAGGCGCGGGCGCCGATGGCGTTCCACAGGTCGCCGAGCCAGGACAGGGGAGGGGCGGAGAGAGGAAACGCGACGCCGCGCAGAAGCTTGCGCAGCCCGGACCGGTTCCTGTCGGGATCGGAATGGAAGAAAGGGGCGAGCATCGCTCCGTCGGTCTCTCGCGGCACACCGGCCGCCGGTGGAATCCGGGGTCGGAAACGCCGGTTCTGGAAATCAGGTTTCCTTGAAGCGGTAGCCGACGCCGTAGAGCGTCTCGATCATGTCGAAGCTCTGGTCGGTCACCTTGAACTTCTTGCGCAGCCGCTTGATGTGGCTGTCGATGGTGCGGTCGTCGACATAGACCTGATCGTCATAGGCCGCGTCCATGAGGGCGTTGCGGCTCTTCACGACGCCGGGGCGCTGGGCGAGGGCCTGCAGGATCAGGAACTCGGTCACGGTCAGCGTCACCGGCTCGCCCTTCCAGGTGCAGGTGTGCCGCTCCGGGTCCATCATCAGGGCGCCGCGCTCCAGGGAGCGGGCGGCATCCGCCTCGCGGGCGGCCGGGTTGGCGGTGTCCTTGGGCGCGAAGCGGCGCAGCACCGCCTTCACGCGCTCGACGAGGAGGCGCTGCGAGAACGGCTTATGGATGAAGTCGTCCGCGCCCATCTTCAGGCCGAACAACTCGTCGATCTCCTCGTCCTTCGAGGTGAGGAAGATCACGGGAAGGTCCGATTTCTGCCGCAGGCGTCGGAGAAGCTCCATCCCGTCCATGCGCGGCATCTTGATGTCGAAGATCGCGAGATCCGGCGGGGATTGCCGAAGCCCGTCGAGCGCCGAGGCACCGTCGGTATAGGTCTGGATCCGGTACCCTTCCGTTTCCAGGGCGATCGAGACGGAGGTGAGGATATTGCGATCGTCGTCGACGAGGGCGATGGTCGGCATGCGCGTTCCCTGGCTCGGCGGCCCGGCGGCGGATCTTGTCGCGATCGTCCGCCCTCCGGCCGGCCCCATGCTTGGGCTGGCGTGCACGCGACCGCAAGCCCCTTGGATCGGGCTCCGCCGCGTGACGAAAGCTCCGTCCTTTACGACCATCGTGGGAAAAAAGCGAGCGGGCGGCAGAGCTTGGCCGTAACGACCACGGAACGCGGGCGCCTCGCGACGGCCTCGGCAGGCTGCGGCGAAGGCCATCGGTGCCCCGGCCCGGCCCGCGCGCTATGCTGTCCCGAGAGAACCCGGGAGAGCACGACCATGCAGGACGAGAACGCCGATGCGGCGGGGCCGGCGACGGCCGCGGAGGTCCCCGCCGGGCCGCCGGCGAGGGGGCCGGCGGAGCCGTTTCCCGCAGCGCAGGCACCCTTCGACGCGGTCGGCCTCGCCCGCAGGCTGCTGCGCAGCGTGCGCTCCGGCGCCCTCGCCACCCTCGATGCTGCGGACGGCACGCCCTTCGCCTCGCTCGTGACCATCGCGACCGATGTCGACGGCACGCCGCTGCTGCTGCTCTCCCGGCTCTCGGCGCATACGCGAAACCTGTTGAAGGATCCGCGCGCCTCGCTGCTCTTCTCCGCCGGCGGCAAGGGCGATCCCCTGGCCCATCCGCGCCTGACGGTGACGGGCCGGGCCGAGCCCGTCGCCGAGCCGCGGGCCCGGGAGCGCTTCCTTGCCCGCCATCCCAAGGCCGCCCTCTACGCGGACTTCCCCGATTTCGGCTTCTTCGCCCTGAGGCCGTCCGCCGGCCATCTCAACGGCGGCTTCGCCAAGGCGGCGACCCTGAAGCCGGAGGAACTCCTCCTGGATCTCACCGGCGCGGAAGGGCTCGTCGCGGGCGAGCGCGGCGCCGTCGCCCACATGAACGCGGACCACGCCGATGCCCTCGCCCTCTACGCGGCGGGGCAGGGGGAGGCGGGCGCGGCCTGGACGCTGACCGGGCTCGACCCGGAGGGGCTCGACCTCGTCTCGGGCGAGCGGAGTGCGCGCGTGACCTATCCCGAGCCCGTCTCGGATATGGGTGGTCTGCGCCGTATCCTGGTGGCGATGGCCGCAGCGGCGCGGGGTGGATAGTCCGCCGCCCGCAGGGCCGCCCGCTACCCATTGGAAACCTCTGCCGGATTAGAACGGCGTGTCTTCCAGGGGTCAGGGGCGGCGGGTTTCGGGATCATGGCAGGTGTGAAGCGGGGCAGGTCCCTCGTCGCATCCTTCGCGAAATTCGCCCTGGCGCTCGTCCTGCCGCTCGTGCTGATGACCGCGGTCGCGACGCGCTGGTATGTCGAGAGCGAGCGCGCGCGGCTCGGCACGGTCGTGCACATGGCCGGCGAGCGCCTCAGGGAGGCGATCGAGCGCGATCTCGCGGAACTGGCGGGCGTCGCCCGGGCGCTCGCCCATTCTCCGGCGATCGATCGGCGCGACTTCGCCGAGCTCCATGCCCGCTTCCTGACGCTGATCGAGAGCGGTGCCGACACGATCACCCTGACGGAGCTGGGCGGCCGCCAGCTCGTCAACACGCGCGTCCCTCCCGGCGAGCCCATGCCCGTCGTGGCGCGGCCCAAGCTCGAGGCGAGCCTTCGACCTGACGGAAAGCCCGTGGTGTCCGGGCTGCTGATCAGCGCGCTGTCCGGCCGGCGGATCATCGGCGTCAACGTGCCTGTCGTGCGGGACGGGGTGGTTCGGAGCTACCTCTCCGTCACCCGGCGGCTCGAGCATCTCGAGCATCTCCTCGACCGCCAGGGCATCGCCGAGCCGTTCTCGGCGGCTATCCTCGACGGCGAGGGGCACGTCATCGCGATGACGCCCGGTGCGCGGATCGCCGAGGCCTGGATCGAGCAGACGAAGCTCGCGGCGGAGGATGTCGCCCGCGAGCCGGTCGCCTCCCTCTCTCCCTTCGGCGACGGCGTCGTGGGCTATCAGGTGAAGTCCGACCTGTCGGGCTGGACGATCCTCACCGGCGTCGACCGTGCGGCCCTCGAGAAGCCCCTCAGCGATTCGATGTTTCTCTTCCTGGGGCTCGGTTTCGTCCTGTGCGGGATCGGCGGCGGGATCGCGTGGCGCTGGGCGCGCCGGATTACGGCGGGCGCGGAGGCCCTGGTGGCGGCGGCCCGGGCGATCGGACGCGGCGAGAAGGTCGAGCTTCCGCCCCTCTACCTTTCGGAATCGAACGCGGTCGGGCGCGCCCTGGTCGATGCCTCGCAGCTTCTCGAGGAGCAACGCCGGGCGATCGCCGCCGCGCACGCGACCCTGGAGGAGCGCGTCGCCGAGCGGACCCGGGAGGTGGAGGCGAGCCGGCTCCGCTACGAGGTGCTCGCGGAGAACCTGGCCGACGTCATCGTCCTGCGGCAGCAGGGCGCCTTGGAGATCGGCTACGTCTCGCCCTCCTGCGAGCGCGTCTTCGGCTTCCATCCGGATTACGCCCGCACGATGCCGCTCGAGGAGGTGATCCATCCCGACGATCTCGCCGAGATCCGGGGCGGCGACCTGACGCTCTCGCCGGCGCGGCCCTGCGTGACCACGCTGTTCCGCGCCAAGCGGAAGGACGGCCGCTGGATCTGGGTGGAATGCGCCAGCAGCCTCGTCGCCACCACGGACGGCGCGCCGCCGAACATCGTCTCGGTCCTGCGCGACGTCACGGAGCGGCAGGAGCAGGCCGAGGCCCTGCGCATCGCGCGGGACACCGCCGAACTCGCCCAGGCCAAGGCCGAGAATGCGAGCCGCGCGAAGACGGATTTCCTGGCCGTGGTGAGCCAGGAGATCCGGACGCCCCTGGCCACGATCTCCGGCATCGGCGAGCTTCTGGCGGAATCCGAGCCCCTGTCCTCCGAGCAGCGCCGCTATGTCGGCTTCGTCGCCGAGGCCGCCGCCGCGATGCAGGCGGCCGTGGACGACATCCTCGATTTCGCCCGGGTCGAGGCCGGCGACATCCAGCTCGACCCGATGCCCTTCGCCCTGGCCCGCATGCTCGATCACGTCGTCGCCCAGGTGCGCGGCATGGCGGCGCGCAAGGGCGTCAGCCTCGGCCTCAACGGCGCGGACCGCCTGCCGCCCCTCGTGATGGGGGACGAGCGCCGCCTGAACCAGATCCTCCGGAGCCTTCTGACCGCGATGGTGCGGGCGCGCCGGGGCGGCCTCGTCACCCTCTCGGTGCAGCATCGGCCCGGCCCCGGGGGGGAGAGCCGCCTCGCCTTCGTCCTGACCGGCGACGGCGGCCAGGTCGTCTCGAAGGATCATGGCGGGCTCGGCGTCACCATCGCCCGCCGCCTCGTCGCCCTGATGGGCGGCCAGCTCGAGGCGGCCAAGGGCGCCTCCCGCTACGCCTTCAGCCTCGGCCTGCCGGTGGTGGCCCAGGCGCCGGATCCCGTGCCGGTCGAGGCCGCGACGCCCGGCAGGCCCGGATCGGCGCGGCTGCTCGTCGCCGAGGATCATCTCGTCAATCAGGAGATCGTGCGCGCCATCCTGGAGCGGGCCGGCTTCGCCGTCGACGTGGTGTCCGACGGGGTCGACGCCCTCGCTGCGGTCCAGCAGCGCAACTACGATCTCGTCCTGATGGATGTGCAGATGCCGGGCATGGACGGCATGACCGCGACCCGCCGCATCCGGGCCCTTCAGCATCCGGCCCGGCGGATCCCGATCATCGCCATGACGGCCAATGTCATGCCCGATCAGGTGCGCGCCCTGCGCGAGGCGGGCATGGACGCCCATGTCGCCAAGCCCTTCGACCGGCACACCCTCTGCGCCGCGGTCTATGCCAGCCTGTCCTCGCTGATGCTGGTCGATGCGGCGAGCGACGCGCCCGCGCCCCCCGCCGTGTTCGACCGCACCGTCTACGACCGGCTCTGCACCCAGTTCGACCCGGGCGAGGTGCGCGGCTTCGTCGGCGGCTTCGTCACCCTGCTCGATCTCGTCCAGGGCGACGAGGTGATGCTGCGCGCCCGCTCGCCCGCCATCGCCGTGGGGGCCCGCCAGCTCGGCTTCCTCGACCTGGCCGAGGCCCATGACCAGCTCGCCCAGGCCGGCGACGAGGCCTCGGCGGCCGCCGCCCTTTCCGCCTGCCGGGTCGCCCACGGCCTCGCCTGCCGGGTGCTCGACGAGCTCACGACCACCGCTTCCCCCGAGATCGCGGCGAACGTCGTATTGCTCTGAACGCCCTGATTGTGGGTCCCTCGGGGCAGGGGCGCCTTGGCGCGCCTGCCCGCCGCTGCTATCTCCCGCCCCCGACCGTTCCCTTCAGACCTGCCGTGCGCCGCGCCAGCCCCTGGGACGGGCCGCCGTGTCAGCGCCGGAGACCCCGATGACCACCTCGTCCATCGACAACATCCGCAACTTCTCGATCGTCGCGCATATCGACCACGGGAAGTCGACGCTCGCCGACCGCCTGATCCAGGCGACCGGCACCGTGGCCTTGCGCGACATGAGCGAGCAGATGCTCGATTCCATGGATATCGAGCGCGAGCGCGGCATCACCATCAAGGCCAACACCGTCCGCCTCGAATACAAGGCGCAGGACGGCAAGGACTACATCCTCAACCTGATGGACACGCCCGGCCACGTCGACTTCGCCTACGAGGTCTCGCGTTCGCTGGCCGCCTGCGAGGGCTCGCTGCTGGTGGTGGACGCCTCCCAGGGCGTGGAGGCGCAGACGCTCGCCAACGTCTACCAGGCGCTCGACGCCAACCACGAGATCGTGCCCGTCCTCAACAAGGTCGACCTGCCGGCCGCCGAGCCGGACCGGGTCAAGGAGCAGATCGAGGAGGTGATCGGGCTCGACGCCTCCGAGGCCGTGCCGATCTCGGCCAAGACGGGCCTGAACATCGACCAGGTGCTGGAGGCCATCGTCACCCGGCTGCCGGCGCCCAAGGGCGACCGGGACGCGCCGCTGAAGGCGCTGCTCGTCGACAGCTGGTACGACGTCTATCTCGGCGTCGTCGTGCTCGTGCGCATCGTCGACGGCGTGCTCAAGAAGGGCATGACCATCCGCATGATGGGCGCGGACGCGGTCTACGGCGTCGACAAGATCGGCGTGTTCCGCCCGAAGATGGCCGATATCGGCGAGCTCGGGCCGGGCGAGGTCGGCTTCCTCACCGCCTCGATCAAGGAGGTCGCCGATACCCGCGTCGGCGACACCATCACCGAGGACAAGCGCCAGACGGCCGCGATGCTGCCGGGCTTCAAGGACGTGCAGGCGGTGGTGTTCTGCGGCCTGTTCCCGGTCGATGCCGCCGATTTCGAGAATCTGCGCGGCGCCATGGGCAAGCTGCGGCTCAACGACGCCAGCTTCTCCTACGAGATGGAGACCTCCGCGGCGCTGGGCTTCGGCTTCCGCTGCGGCTTCCTCGGGCTCCTGCACCTCGAGATCATCCAGGAGCGCCTGGAGCGCGAGTTCAACCTCGACCTGATCTCGACGGCGCCCTCCGTCGTCTACCGCCTCAACATGCGCGACGGCGAGGTGAAGGAGTTGCACAACCCGGCCGACATGCCGGACCCGATGAAGATCGAGACGATCGAGGAGCCCTGGATCCGCGCCACGATCCTCACCCCCGACGATTATCTCGGCGGCGTGCTGAAGCTCTGTCAGGACCGCCGCGGCATCCAGATCGACCTCAACTACGTCGGCAAGCGCGCCATGGTCGTCTACGACCTGCCGCTCAACGAGGTGGTGTTCGATTTCTACGACCGCCTGAAGTCGATCTCGAAGGGCTACGCGTCCTTCGACTACCACGTCTCCGATTACCGCGAGGGCGACCTCGTGAAGATGTCGATCCTCGTCAATGCCGAGCCGGTCGACGCCCTCTCCATGCTCGTCCACCGTACCCGCGCCGAGAGCCGCGGGCGGGCCATGTGCGAGAAGCTGAAGGACCTGATCCCGCGCCACCTGTTCCAGATCCCGGTCCAGGCGGCCATCGGCGGCAAGATCATCGCCCGCGAGACCATCCGGGCCCTGTCGAAGGATGTCACCGCCAAGTGTTACGGCGGCGACATCTCCCGCAAGCGCAAGCTCCTCGACAAGCAGAAGGAGGGCAAGAAGCGCATGCGCCAGTTCGGCAAGGTTGAGATCCCGCAGGAAGCCTTCATCGCCGCACTCAAGATGGACGATTGAGGGCTGCGTCCACTTGCTCGCGACGCGGCATGCCGCCGGATCGTCATGCGCCGCGATAAAATCCCGTATTCGATCCGATGATTTTAATCACGAATATTCGGTTATTCGGGGTAAAATCTTCACGGACCAGCCCTAGTCCGAGTCGATAATTGGGTCGCGCCGATCCGTCTATAATCATCGGCGCGGCCGGCACGGCCGCTTAAACGATCTGTTTTCGGCTTCGCGCTAACACGTCAGCGACGCAACCAAGCTGTGCGTCTTCCCGCTCCGGATGCCGATGCGTCTCGACACGCCGACCCTGCTCCTGATGACGGTCGCCGTCACCGCCGTGGTGGGCGTGCTGTTCCTGCTGTCCTGGAGCCAGGCCCGCCACACCCGCGCCCTGGCGATCTGGGGCGTGGCGCATCTCCTGGGCGCGGCCGGCGCGGCGCTTCTCTCCCTGCGCAACGTGATCTCCGACGCGCTCTCGATCGGCCTCGGCAACGCCCTCATGCTCGGCGCCTACGGGCTGATCTGGTGCGGCGTGCGCGCCTTCCAGCACCGGCCGCCCCGCTACGGCGTCGCGGCGGCGGTGGGCTGCCTCTGGAGCCTCGCCTGCCTCTGGCCGGACTTCATGGCCTCGCTGTCGGCGCGGGTGATCTTCATCTCCGTCTTCGCCGGGGCGTTCTGCGCGCTCGGCGCCTACACCCTGTGGCGGGGCCGCAGTGAGGCGCTGGTCTCGCGCTGGCCGGCCATGACGATCCTGGCCGCCTACGCCGCCCTCTATTGGCTGCGCATCCCGATCGCCCTGGGGCCGACGATGCCCGCCGACACGAATGCGATGGAATCCCCCTGGTTCGCGGTCGTCTGCTTCGGTGGGACGCTGTTCACGGTGGCGATCGCCTTCGTGTTCATGGCGCTCACCAAGGAACGGGCGGAGCACGAGCAGCGCCTCGCCGCCGAGACCGATCCCCTCACCGGCGTGCCGAACCGCCGCGCCTTCGTGGTCCGGGCGGAGAAGCTCCTCGCCGCGCGCGACCGGCCCTGCGTGCTGCTGCTGTTCGACCTCGACCACTTCAAGGCGATCAACGACACCTACGGCCATGCGGTCGGCGACGGCGTGCTCGCCGGCTTCTGCCACGCGATCCAGGCACTGCTGCCGGCCGGTGCCGCCTTCGGGCGCATGGGCGGCGAGGAATTCGCCTGCGTGGTGCCGGACATGGCGACCGAGCCGGCGATGCGGCTCGCGGACCGGTTCCGTGCCGTGCTCGCCGCCATCGACGTGCCGGCCTATCGCGACCTCCGGATCCAGACCAGCATCGGGCTCGCCACCGCGCGGGCCGGGGAGCAGGCCGCCTTCGAGGCGATGCTGCGCGCCGCCGACGACGCGCTCTACAGCGCCAAGCGGGCGGGCCGCGACCGGGTCGTCGCCGCCTGCCCGCTGGGGGAGCGGCTCGCGGCCTGACGACCGGACGAGGCGCGCTGCCGCGGAAAAGCCGCCTTCGCTCCGTCATGGCGCGTTCAGGCGCCGTGCCCGAAGCTTCGGCGCGTGACAGATCAGGCCGCGATGCCCCGAAGGGCCCGGCGAGGGGAGACGACGAGACCATGGGCGGGGGTGCTTTCCGGGCCGGCGCGCGCATCGCCGCCGCCCTTGTCCTCGTCTGCGGCGCGGCCCGCGCCGAGACGGTCGAGGCGCGGATCGATGCGCTTCTCGCCAAGATGACCTTGGAGGAGAAGGCGGGCCAGCTCAACCTGATCTCCCTGGAGCCCGGCTTCGATCCCGAGAGCGCGGCCCGCGGCGAGGTCGGCGCGGTCATCAACTTCAACAATCCGCAGCTCGTGGCGGGCATCGATGCCAAGGCCCGGGCTTCCCGCCTCGGCATCCCCCTGCTGGTCGGGCTCGACATCGTCCACGGCTACCGGACGATCTTCCCCCTGCCGATCGGCATGGCCGCGAGCTTCGATCCCGGCCTGATGCGCCGCGCCGCCGCGGCGGAGGCCCGCGAGGCCGCCGCCATCGGCGTGAACTGGACCTTCTCCCCCATGGCCGACGTGGGGCGCGACCTGCGCTGGGGCCGGGTCGCGGAGGGCACGGGCGAGGACACCTGGCTGACGAGCCGCTTCACCGAGGCGCAGGTCGAGGGGTTTCGCGATGGCGGGCTCGCCAGCACGCTCAAGCATTTCGCGGGCTACAGCGCCGTGCTCGGCGGGCGCGACTACGACGCCACCTGGATCGCCCCGACCGAGCTCTACGACACCCATTTTCCGCCCTTCCGGGCCGGCATCCGCGCGGGCGCGGATTCGGTGATGACCGCGCTCACCAGCCTGAACGGGCTGCCGGCCACGGCGGATGCCACGCTACTCACCCAGGTCCTGCGCCGCGAATTCGGCTTCAAGGGCCTCGTCGTGGCCGACTGGCAGGCGGTGAGCGGGCTGATCGCCCACGGCGTTGCCCGCGACGGCGCGGAGGCGACCCGCAAGGCCTTCCTCGCCGGCGTCGACATGGACATGACGAGCGGCCTGTTCGTGCGCCACCTGCCCGAGGAGGTGCGCGCCGGCCGGATCGCCGAGGCGCAGGTCGACGAGGCCGTGCGGCGGGTGCTGAAGTTGAAATTCGGCCTCGGCCTGTTCGACAAGCCGGTGGTCGACCCCGCCAGCGCCGATGCCAAACTGCTCCGGCCCGAGACCCGGGCGCTCGCCCGCGAGATGGCCCGGTCGAGTTTCGTCCTGCTCAAGAACGAGGGCGACCTGCTCCCGATTGATCCGAAGCGGGTGCGGCGCATCGCCCTCGTCGGCCCCTTCGCGGATTCCGCCTGGGACCAGGTCGGCCCGCACGAGGGCGCCGGCAAGCCCGAGGATGCGGTGACCTACCGCGCCGCCCTCGAGGCGCGGGCTGCCGCGGCCGGAATCACCCTCGACGTCGCCCCGGGCTGCGACCGCGCCTGCGCGAGCGATGCGGGCTTCGCCGAGGCCGTCGCGGCGGCGGGGCAGGCCGATCTGGTGATCGCGGTGATGGGGGAGGGGCGCGACCGCTCCGGCGAAGGGTCCTCCCGGGCCTACCTGACCATGGAGGGACGGCAGCAGGAGTTGCTCGCCCGGGTCGCGGCCACCGGCAAGCCCGTCGCCCTGATCGTCACCGGCGGGCGCCCGGTGGAGCTGCGCGAGGCCCTCGACCGCGCCCGCGCCGTGATGATGGCCTGGATCCCCGGGATCGAGGGCGGGCCTGCGCTCGCCGACGTGCTGTTCGGCGATGCCGCGCCGGTGGGGCGCCTTCCGGTCAGCTGGCCGCGCACCGTCGGCCAATTGCCGCTCACCTATGACGGCCGCCCGGGCGGGCGCCCGCACGTGCCCGGCACCCGCTGGACCATGGGCTATGCCGACGAGTCGCCGCTGCCGCTCTTCCCCTTCGGCTATGGCCTCACCTACACGCGGTTCGCCTATGGCAAGCCGGAGATCGAGACGCCGCATGTCGGCGTCGGTGCCCGGTTCGATCCGGTCCTGGAGGTGAAGGTGCCGGTGACGAACACCGGCGCCCGGGCCGGCCGCGCCGTGGCGCAGCTCTACCTGCACCAGCCCGTCGCCGCCCGCAGCCGGCCCTCGCGCCTGCTGAAGGGGCTCGTCGCCCTCGACCTCGCCCCCGGCGAGACGGGGACCGCGACCTTCCGCGTGGCGGCACGGGATCTCGGCTACCACGAGGCGGACGGCACCCTCGTCGTCGAGGAGGGCGGCTACGAGGTCTTCGTCGGCTCCGACGCGGCCGCGACGCAGAGCGCGTCCTTCGACGTCGAGACCGGGTGGCGCGGGCCGCCGGGCAGCGCCGAGGCGCGGCGCTGAGGCTCGCTGGCCGCGCGCGGGGGCCGCGTTAGATCCCGGGCATGAGCGACTCGACACCCCGCCCGCCGCCCCGGGACGCGATCGCGGAGGGCGCCCGCGCCCGGGCGCAGGGCCGCCGGAAGGATGCCTGCCCCTATCCTGCCGATTCGCCGGAACGGCGGGCCTGGATGGAAGGCTTCGACGGGAAACCGGCCGACCAGGCCCCCGATCCGCCCCTCGACCGGGGCTGACGCGGCGACTTCGTCGGCGCGGCCCGTCCTACCGTGCGGCGCGCCGAATTGCGCCGTGTGCTGCGACACTTCGACGGGCCGCCCGGAGCGCGGAACGGTTGTGGATAACCTCCGGACTCCCCATCTCCGGGAAGGTCGAGGCAGGTCGCCTTGACGTATCCTGTAGCCAAGTTTAGCGTAGAACATATGGGGAACAAACGGACCCTGTCCTGGACGGGCGCGATGCGCGACCTGAGAGGCGGCCGATCTCGGAGCATGGACGTGCGCGAGGAACGTTTGAGAAGCACCGCCGGGCTGCGCGGGACCCCCGCCCTGGCGCTGAGCGCGTGGCGCGGCCGCTCCGGACGCCGCTACGTCGTGGGCATCCACGAGCTCGTCGAGCCCGATCTCCTGGAGATGGGCGAGGCCGTGATGATCGCCGTCCGCCGGGACGATGCCGGCGTGGCGGAGCCGGTCTCCGTGGCCTCCATGGGCGTGAGCCCCCGGGAGCATCTGGTGCGCAACTGGCTCGCCCGGGCGCGCCAGAGCGGCGCCACGGAGATGCATGTCCACCGCCTCGCGGAGACCGACGACGAGCGCCGCGCCATCGTCGCCGACCTGCGGCGGGAGCCGGCCGGGAACGCCTGACAAGACTCCGCCCCCTGCCCGCGGCGCTCGCGACCTGCGGTCGCGCTTCGTGCGGTCGCCGCACCGTCGCCCTTGCCTTGCCGCCCCGCGGTCGTCAAACACGGCGGCCTTGAGGGAAGCGGGGACGATCGGATGGCGCAGACTTCGCAGGGTCCCGGGGCCGGAAAGCCCCGCTCGCGCCTCGGCCTGTTCCTTCCCTTCATCCTCCTCGTCATCCTCGCCGTCGCCTGGTCCGGGCTCTGGTTCTGGATGCGCGGCCGTGCCGTGCAGGAGATCGACGCCTGGCTCGCCCGCGAGGCCGCCGGGGGCCGGAACTGGACCTGCGCCGACCGCTCCGTCACCGGTTATCCCTTCCGCCTGGAACTGCGCTGCAGCGCCGTGACGCTCGCCCGGTCCGATGGCGGGTTCCGCGTCGGCCCCCTCACCGCGGTCGTGCAGGTCTACCAGCCGATGCACGGGCTGATCGAGGTCGCCGGCCCGTTCCATGCGGAGCAGGGCGACCTCGTCGGCGACGTGACCTGGACGTCCCTCGAAGGCAGCTTCCACGGCTCCACCAGCGGCTTCGTGCGCGCCTCCCTCGTCGTCGATCAGCCGAAGGGCAGCGTGCGCGGGGGCGCCCCGGGGCCGGTCGATTTCGCCGCCCGGCATCTGGAGCTGCATGCCCGCCCGACGCCCGGCCGCTTCGAGAGCGAGGGCGCCGTCGATATCAGCCTGCGCCTCGCGAACGGCCGCTTCCCGCAGCTCGACGCGGTGGTCGGCAATGCGGAGCCGGCCAGCGTCGCCCTCGACGCGACCCTGGAGCAGGCCACCCGCCTCGGCACCGGGACGATCGCCCACGAGCTGGAGATCTGGCGGCAGGCCGGCGGGCGCCTCGACCTCGCCCTCGGCTCCCTGGAGAAGGGCGACCGCCGCCTGCAGGCCAACGGCGCGGTCGGCCTGGACGAGGCGCATCGCCCGGCCGGCCGGTTCGACGTGCGCGCGGCGGGGCTCGATGCGCTGGTCGGCCAGATCATGGGCCAGCGCCTCGGCGCGGAGAAGGGCGCCCTGATCGGCAATCTCGTCGGCCGCTTCCTCGGCGGCCTGCAGCGCGGGCAGGGCGAGGCGGGAGCCGGGCCGGAGGGCAACGGCGCCTCCGCCAAGGGCGACCCGGCCCTGGCGCCGCTGCCGCCGGTGAAGCTCGCGGATGGGCGGCTGTTCCTCGGCCCCTTCGCGGTGCCGAACGTGGTGCTGCCGCCGCTTTACTGAACGGCGGGCATCGGGGGCGGCATCTCCGCGGCCAGCGGCCCCGACGTCCGGCTGGACAAGCTGCGGACCGCGTCCCCGGTGCGCCCCGCGGTGACGTCCGCCAGGGTGAAGCGGTCGAGTTCGCGCAGGAAGCTGCGCTCGGCGTTGTCGATCGCGTGCTTCAGGGCGCAATGGCCCGCCAGCGGACAGGGCCCGCGCTCGCAATCGATCAGGCAGCCGCTGCCCTCCAGTTCCGCCACGACCGCGCCCAGGCGGATCTCGCCGACGGGCTTGGCCAGGCGCAGGCCACCGGAGCGGCCCTGGCGCGCCTGGACGAACCCGGCGCGCACGAGACCCTGTGCCGATTTCTGCAGATGATGGGCGGAGATGCCGAAGACGCGCGCCACTTCCGGCGTGGTCGCCCAAGCTTCCGGCGGCTGCCCGGCGAGATACATCAGCAGCCGCAATGCGAAATCCGTGTAGAGCGAGAGACGCACGCGCGGGCCTTCCGTTAGGTCGTCCGGCTCCCCCGCCTGCCGAGCATGGCGGCGCGCCCCCGCGCCCCTTCCGGATCGGCCGCTGATTCCATGAACGGAAGCGCGGGTAAACACATGTGAAGAATCTACGTTAATCGTATTGGTATACTATTGCACAAAGTAAGTCCATGCGTCGCACCTGCCGCGCAGGTGATCTTTGATCGCTTTTGTGTGATCGATCCTGGACGGCTTGGGCAGCCGTGGCGCGTTGGGCAAATCGGCTGGCGACTTTGACAGCCGCCGGTGTCAACTTTTGCGCCGCCCGAAATCCGGCTCCGCCGTCTCCTGGCCCATGGCGACGATGCCGCGTCGGATCTCGCGGGTGCGGGTGAACAGGGCGTGCAGGGCGTCGCCGTCACCCCAGCGGATGGCACGGGCAAGCGCCGCGAGGTCCTCGTTGAAGCGCCCGAGCATCTCCAGCACCGCCTCCTTGTTGGCGAGGAAGATGTCCCGCCACATGGTCGGGTCGGAGGCCGCGATCCGGGTGAAGTCGCGGAAGCCGCCGGCGGAGAACTTGATCACCTCGGAGCGGGTGACCGCCTCGAGATCGGCGGCGGTGCCGACGATGTTGTAGGCGATCAGGTGCGGCACGTGGCTCGTGATGGCGAGCACGAGGTCGTGGTGCTCCGGGCTCATGGTCTCGGTGATGGCGCCGAGCCCCTGCCAGAAGGCCTGGACCCGGTCGATCGCCGCCGCCTCCGTGCCCTCCGGCGGCGTCAGGATGCACCAGCGGTTGGCGAACAGGGTCGCGAAGCCCGCATCCGGCCCCGAATGCTCCGTGCCCGCCACCGGATGGGCCGGCACGAAGGGATTGTCCGGCTTCAGGTGCGGGGCCGCCGCGGCGACCACGGCGGCCTTCACCGAGCCCACATCCGAGAGCACGGCGCCTGGCTTCAGGTGCGGCGCGAGTGCGGCGGCGACGCTGCCGATGGCGCCGACCGGCACGCAGAGGACGACGAGATCGGCCTCGGCCACGCCCTCGGCCAGATCCCCGGTGGCGTGATCGGCGAGGCCGAGGGCGCGAACCCGCTCGACCACGGCCGGGTCGCGGTCGATCGCCACGATCTGCCGCGCGAGCCCGAAGGTGCGCGCGCCCCGGGCGATCGAGGAGCCGATCAGGCCGAGCCCGACGACGGCGAGCCGTTCGACGACGATCCCCACCGCCTCAGCCCCGCAGGAAGCCGGTCAGCGCTGTCACGAAGGCCCGGTTCGCCTCCGCGCTGCCCACCGTGACGCGCAGGGCGTTGGGCAGGCCGTAGGAGGCGACCCGCCGCACGATCACGCCTTGGCTGGTGAGATGCGCGTCGGCCTCGGAGGCGGTGCGGCCGGGCGTCTCGGGGAAGTGGACGAGCAGGAAGTTGCCGACGCTCGGCGTGACGGCGAGGCCGAGCCCCTCGACCTCCCGGGTGAGCCAGGCGAGCCATTCGTCGTTATGGGCCACGGCGGCGGCGACATGCGCCTCGTCGGCGATCGCCGCCGCGCCCGCGGCGATGCCCCCGGAGGACAGGTTGAACGGGCCGCGGATGCGGTTGAGCGCATCCACCACCTCCGCCGGGCCGACCATCCAGCCGATGCGCTGGGCGGCGAGGCCGTGGATCTTCGAGAAGGTGCGCGTCATCACGACGTTGCCCGCCTCCAGCGCCAGTTCCAGCCCGGCGGTGTAGTCGTTGGCCCGCACGTATTCCGCGTAGGCCCCGTCGAGGACGAGGAGGACCTGGGGCGGCAGCCCGGCCTGCAGGCGGCGGATTTCGTCGAAGGGCAGGTAGGTGCCCGTCGGATTGTTGGGGTTGGCGAGGTAGACGATCTTCGTGCGCGGCGTGACGGCGGCGAGGATCGCGTCGACATCCGCGGTGAGGTCGCGCTCCGGCACGACCACGGGGGTGCCCCCCGCCGTCAGGATGGCGATGCGGTAGACCAGGAAGCCGTGCTCGCTGAAGATGCCCTCGTCGCCCGGGCCGACATAGGCGAGGGACAGGAGCGTCAGCAATTCGTCCGAGCCGGCGCCGCAGACGATGCGGGCCGGGTCGATGCCGTAGCGCGCCCCGATCGCCGCGCGCAGAGGCGCGGCGGTCCCGTCCGGGTAGAGGGCGAGCTGGCCCGCCGCCGCCGCATAGGCCTCGACCGCCTTCGGGCTCGGCCCGAGGGGCGTCTCGTTGGAGGAGAGCTTGTAGACCTTGGCGTGGCCGGGCGCGGCGCTCTTGCCGGGCACGTAGGCCTCGATGGTGAGGACGCCGGGGCGGGGGACGGGGCGGGAGGCGGCGGACATGATCGGTCGATGGCGGTCTTGCTCGGAAACGGGATCGTCTACAGCATTTCGGCCCCGCGGGGAGCCGCCGCCTTCGGGAAAAGCGTCGCCCCCTCGCGGGCGCCGTATCCGCCCGGGGCCAGCGCCCACCCGGGGCGGCATCGAGTTTCGTTGACGCTCGCTGGGGGAGCGATTACCTGCAAGGGCTCGCCCCGCCGCAAGCCGAGGCGACCGGGTGCCCGTATCGTTCCGCTTCGGTGCGCGCCACGCGGCCGGACGCGGCGGCCTGGTTCGCGAAAGGGCGGCCCCCGGACGCACGATGGACAACACCCTCGCTCCCGATGCCGGGATCTCGCCCGAGGCCGGCCGGCCCCGCGGCGGCTCCGAGACCTCGCAGGCCCTGGAGCCGACGAGCCCGGTCGCGCTGTTCTCGCGCGACGAGCCGCTCGCCATGGATTCCGGCCTGACGCTCGCCCCGTTCCAGGTCGCCTACCAGACCGCTGGCACCCTCAACGCGGACCGCTCCAACGCGGTGCTGATCTGCCACGCGCTCACCGGCGACCAGCATTTCGCCCATCGCCACCCGGTCACCGGCAAGGGCGGCTGGTGGGAGACCCTGGTCGGCCCGGGCAAGCCGATCGACACCGACCGCTATTTCGTCGTCTGCTCCAACGTCATCGGCTCCTGCATGGGCTCGACGGGGCCGGCCTCCGTCAATCCGGTCACCGGCTGCGCCTACGGCCTCGACTTCCCCGTCGTGACCATCCGCGACATGGTCCGGGCCCAGGCGATGCTGCTCGACCGGCTCGGCATCCCCGACCTGTTCCTGTGCATCGGCGGCTCCATGGGCGGGATGCAGGTGCTGCAATGGGCCTCGCTCTTCCCCGAGCGGGTCTTCGCCGCCATGCCGATCGCGACGGGCGCGCGCCACTCGGCCCAGAACATCGCCTTCCACGAGGTCGGCCGGCAGGCGATCATGGCCGATCCCGCCTGGGCGGGCGGGCGCTACCTGGAGGCGGGCACGCGGCCGGCCAAGGGGCTCGGCGTCGCGCGCATGGGCGCCCACATCACCTACCTGTCGGAGCCGGCCCTGCACCGCAAGTTCGGCCGCCGCTTCCAGGACCGCTCGGCCCCGACCTTCTCCTTCGACGCCGACTTCCAGATCGAGAGCTACCTGCGCCACCAGGGCCTCACCTTCGTGGAGCGCTTCGACGCCAACGCCTATCTCTACCTGACCCGGGCGATGGACTATTTCGACCTCGCCGAGGACCATGGCGGCGTGCTCGCCAACGCCTTCCGCGGCTCGAAGAGCACCCGGTTCTGCGTGATGTCCTTCACCTCCGACTGGCTGTTCCCCTCTGCCGATTCCCGGGCGATCGTGCACGCGCTCAACGCGGTCGCCGCGCCGGTCGCCTTCGTCGAGATCGAGAGCGACAAGGGCCACGACGCCTTCCTGCTCGACGAGCCGGCGATGTTCTCCGCCGCCCGGGGCTTCATCGAGGCCGCGGCGCGGGCGCGGGGCCTGTGAGCGCGGGCGAAGGGAGCGCGAGGAGCGGCATCAGCGGCATGAGCGACATCCTCACCGATGCGGCCTCCGGCGCGCCCTGGGAGGCGGCCGAGGGCCTGCCCAGGGCGGGCGAGGCCGGCGCCCGCGTCGACCACATCGTGGTGCTCGGCCTCGTGCCCGCCGGCGCCCGGGTGCTCGATATCGGCTGCGGCGACGGCTCGCTGCTCGCCCTCCTGCGCGACCGCCGCGGGGTCGACGGGCGCGGCATCGAGCTGTCGCGGGAGGGGGTGAATGCCTGCCTCGCCCGCGGCCTCTCGGTGATCCAGGGGGATGCGGACACCGACCTCGCCAACTATCCCGACGATGCCTTCGATGTGGTGGTCCTGTCCCAGACCATCCAGGCGACCCGCAATCCCCGCATCGTGCTGGAGCACCTTCTGCGGATCGGCCGGCAGGTCATCATCTCCTTCCCGAATTTCGGGCATTGGCGGGTGCGCTCGGAGATCGCCCTGCGCGGGCGCATGCCGGTCACGGATTTCATGCCCGAGGCCTGGTACGAGACCCAGAACATCCATTTCTGCACGATCCGCGACTTCGTCGGCCTGTGCCGCCTCCTCGGCGCCCGCATCGAGAAGGCGACGGCCCTCGACACCCGCGGCCGGCCGATGCGCTTCTCGATGCCCTGGTGGTTCTGGAACCTGATGGGCGCGCAGGGCGTGTTCCTGCTGCGCCGGGGCGCGAAGCCGGGGTGAGGCCGGCCGGGTCCTCGTCATCCGCTCTTGCCGCGATGCGGGGCTGACGCGGGTCTGGGCGAGTCGATCGAACCGAACTCGGCCCCCCTCTCCCCGCAAGCGGGGCGAGGGGGGACTCGGCGCGACCCGCTCCGATCAGGCGGACGTCACGGTCACAGCGTGCCCGAGGTCTCCGGCACCGAGCCTGCCATGGCGACGGCGACGGGATGGCCCCGGCGGGCGAGGTCGGCCCGGCCCTCGTTGAACAGGGCTTCCGAGGCGGTCTCGATCCGGTGCTCCAGCTCCTTCAGGAAGGCCGCCCGCGGCAGGCCCGGCGGGATCGGCGGCAGGAACTCGATCACCGTGGTGCCGGGCATGCGGCGAAAGCCCCGGCGGCGCCAGTACAGGCCGGTGTTGAGGGCGACCGGCAGGCAGGGCACGTTCAGCGTCGTGTAGAGATGCGAGGCGCCCTGCTTGTAGGCCGGGGGCGCCCCGGCGGGGCGGCGGGTGCCCTCGGGGAAGATGATGAGCTGGCGGCCCTCCGCGATGGCGGCCGACGCCGCGGCGTTCAGCGCGGCCATGGTCTTGGCGCCCTTGGAGCGGTCGATCGGCACCATGCCGCCGCGGCCGAGATACCAGCCGATCACCGGGATCCACATCAGCTCGCGCTTGAGCACGTAGGCGAAGTCCTCGAAGGGCGTGGTCAGCGCCAGGGTCTCCAGCGCCGATTGGTGCTTGGCGGCGACGAGCAGCGGCCCCTTCGGGATGTTCTCCAGCCCTCGGAACTCCACCCGCGTGCCGGCGACGACCCGCAGCAGGAAGACCACGGTCCCGCCCCAGAACTGCGCCACCCGGATCACCCCCTTGCGCGCGGCGAGCGCCGGCAGGGCGAGGAGCGCGAGCGCCGTGGTGACGACGTAGAAGCAGAGGTTGAAGGCGAGGGAACGCAGGACGAGCATCGGAGGCCGGGAGGTTGAGCCGTGCCCCTTTACTCCGGCGCCGTGGCCTTCACCAGCCGGTCCGACTCCGCCCGCCGCCGCTCCCGCCGCTCCGCCCGGGACAGCTCGTCGGCGCTGGAGAAGCCCGTGGCCGCCGCGATCTCGGCGGCGGTGAGCGGGCTCTCCCGGCGCAGGCGCTGCGCCTGGGCGAGGCGCAGCCCGAGATAGTGCCGGTGCAGCCCGGTGCCGAGCAGATCCCGGAACAGCCGTTCGAGCTGGCGCGTCGAGACCCGGCCGAGGGCGGCCAGGGCCTCGCGGGAGAGGGGCGCCTCGAGATGCCCCTCCATCGCCGCCAGGACCCGCAGCAGGCGGGCGTCGCGGATGCCGGTGCGGGCCTGCAGGTCCATGCGCTGCGGGTCCGGCCCCTGGCGGATCTGGTCGTGCAGGAACCAGTCGCTCACCCCCGCGGCGAGCTTCGGCCCGTGGTCGCGCCCGATCAGGGTCAGCATCATGTCGAGGGCGGCGGTGCCGCCGGAGCAAGTGACCCGGTCCCCGGCGATCTCGAAGAGGGAGCGCACCACCTCCGCCTTCGGAAAGCTCTCCTGGAAGGCGGGGATGTGCTCCCAGTGCAGGGTGCAGCGGCGCCCGTCGAGGAGGCCCGCCCGGGCGAGCAGATAGGGGCCGCCGGAGATGCCGCCGATCACCAGCCCGGCGCGGGCGAGCCGGCGCAGCCAGGCGGTCAGGCCGGGATCGGCGAAGGCCGCCGGGTTGCCGCCGGCGCAGACGAGCACCCAGTCCGCGTCGAGGTCGAGGGCCCCGACCTTCACGTCGGGCAGGATGGCGACGCCGTTCGAGGCCTGGACCGGGGCGTCCCCTGGCGCCGCATGCCACCAGCGATAGAGGTTGCGGCCCGACAGGGTGTTGGCCGCCCGCAGCGGCTCCACCGCCGAGGCGTAGGACATCAGCGGGAAGCCCGGCAGCAGCACGAAGCCGACGGCGAGGGGGCGGCTGCCGGCCCCGTTCAGCGTGAGAGCGGCCATGGTCGGGACCCCGCGATTTCGGCGGGATTTGCCGGAATCGTGTCGCGGAAAGCAAGCCCGGCCCTCGTGGCTCTGACATACTCGCCGTCGTGATCGGGGGCTGGTCCCCCGCGAAGACGGGAACGGGCGCGATGCGCTATTCGGTGTTCAGCGTGCTGGGCCAGGCCCTGCGCGGGCAGCGGGACTGGAAGCCCCAGTGGCGCGATGTGGGGCCGCGCTCCGACTACGACGTGGTCATCGTCGGCGGCGGCGGCCACGGGCTCGCGACGGCCTATTACCTGGCCAAGGAGCACGGCATCACCAACGTCGCCGTGCTGGAGAAGAGCCATGTCGGCTCCGGCAATGTCGGCCGCAACACCACGATCATCCGCTCGAATTACGGCCTGCCCGGCAACATCCCCTTCTACGAGCATTCGATGAAGCTCTGGGAGGGCCTGGAGCGGGACATCAACTACAACGCCATGGTCAGCCAGCGCGGCGTGCTGAACCTGTACCATACCGACGGCCAGCGCGACGCCTATGCCCGCCGCGGCAATGCCATGCGCATGGCCGGCATCGATGCCGAGCTGCTCGACCGGGAGCAGGTGCGGGGCATGGTGCCCTTCATCGATTTCGAGAATGCCCGCTTCCCCGTGAAGGGCGGCCTGCTGCAGCGGCGCGGCGGCACCGTGCGCCACGACGCGGTGGCCTGGGGCTATGCCCGCGCCGCCGACCAGCGCGGCGTCGACATCGTCCAGAACTGCGCCGTGACCGGCATCCGCCGCGAGAACGGCCGCGTCACCGGCGTCGAGACGAGCCGGGGCTTCATCGGCGCCAGGAAGGTGGCCCTGTCGGTGGCGGGCTCCTCCTCGCTGCTCGCGGCCATGGCGGGCCTGCGCCTGCCGATCGAGAGCCACGTGCTGCAGGCCTTCGTCAGCGAGGGCGTGAAGCCGCTCATCGATTGCGTGATGACCTTCGGCGCCGGCCATTTCTACGTCAGCCAGTCCGACAAGGGCGGCCTCGTCTTCGGCGGCGACATCGACGGCTACAATTCCTACGCCCAGCGCGGCAACCTCGCGACCATCGAGGACGTGATGGAGGGCGGCATGGCGCTCTGGCCGGGGCTCGGCCGCCTGCGGCTCCTGCGCCACTGGGGCGGCATCATGGACATGTCGATGGACGGCTCGCCGATCATCGACCGCACCCCGATCGACGGCCTCTATCTCAATGCCGGCTGGTGCTACGGCGGCTTCAAGGCGACGCCGGCGGCGGGCTTCTGCTTCGCCCACACCATCGCCCGGGACGAGCCGCATCCGGTCAGCGCCGCCTTCCGGCTCGACCGCTTCGCCACCGGCCGGATCATCGACGAGAAGGGCATGGGCGCCCAGCCCAACCTGCACTGATCTGATGTTCCCTCCCCGGGCGGGGAGGGGCGTGTCTTCAACAGGACGAAGAGCCATGCGCATCCGATGCCCCTATTGCGGGGAGCGCGACAACGGCGAGTTCAGCTATCTCGGCGACGCCGCCCCGGTCAGGCCGGACGGCCTCGAAGCCACCGCCGAAGCCATGCACGACTATGTCTATCTGCGCGACAACGTCGCCGGAGAGACCCGCGAGCTCTGGTACCACGCCGCCGGCTGCCGCTCCTGGCTCGTCGTGACCCGCGACACCCGCACCCACGCGATCACCGATGTCGTCCCGGCCCGGGACGCGGCCCGGCAGTGCGCCGCGGCGCAGGCAGGGAGCGCCGACCATGCTTGAGAAGACCCCCGATTTTCCGCCGGCTGCCCCGGTTCGGGCGGCAACGACCCAGCCCTTCCGCCGGGCGACCGGCGGGGCCATCGACCGGCGCCGTGCCCTCGACTTCACCTTCGACGGCAAGACCTTCACCGGCTTCCAGGGCGACACGCTGGCCTCGGCGCTGCTCGCCAACGGCGTGCGGCTGGTCGGGCGCTCGTTCAAGTATCACCGCCCCCGCGGCATCCTGAGTGCGGGCTCGGAGGAGCCGAACGCCCTGGTCGAGCTGCGCTCGGGCGCCCGGCGCGAGCCCAACACCCGCGCCACGGTGGCGGAGCTGTATCAGGATCTCGAGGCGGCGAGCCAGAATCGCTGGCCCTCCCTGCGCTACGACGCCCTGGAGGTGAACGCCCTGGCCGCGCCGATCTTCGCCGCGGGCTTCTACTACAAGACCTTCATGTGGCCGTCCTCCCTCTGGGAGAAGCTCTACGAGCCGATGATCCGCCGCGCCGCAGGCCTCGGCCGCGCGGCCGACGCCCCCGATCCCGACCATTACGAGCGGGCCTACGCCCATTGCGACCTGCTCGTGATCGGCGGCGGGGCGGCCGGTCTCTCGGCGGCGCTCGCCGCGGGCCGGGCCGGCGCCCGGGTCATCCTGGTCGACGAGGACTTCGCGCTGGGCGGCCGGCTGCTCGCCGAGCGGCGGGAGATCGACGGCCGCCCGGCCGCCGAATGGGCCGCCGCCGTCATCGCCGAGCTGGAGAGCCTGCCCGAGGTGCGGCTGATGCCGCGCACCACCCTGTTCGGCGTCTACGACCACGGCGCCTATGGCGCGGTCGAGCGCGTCTCCGACCACCTGCCGGTGCCGCCCGCGCACCAGCCGCGCCAGCGCTCCTGGCGGATCACGGCCAAGCGCGCGGTGCTCGCCGCCGGCGCCCTCGAGCGTCCCCACGTCTTCGGCGGCAACGACCGGCCGGGCGTGATGCTCGCCGGCGCGGTGCGGACCTATCTCAACCGTTACGCCGTGTTGCCGGGCCGCAACCTCGCCGTCTTCACCTCCAGCGACGACGGCTGGCGCACGGTGGCCGACATCGCCGCCGCGGGCGGGCGCCTCGCCGCGGTGATCGACACCCGCACCGAGGTGTCGCCGGAGCTGCGCCGCGCGGCCGAGTCCGCCGGTGCCCGGGTGTTCCTGGGCGGCTACGTCGCCGGCACCAAGGGGCGGCTGGGGCTCACCGGCATCGAGGTCGTCGATGCGGCGGGCCACGCCCTGACGATCCCCTGCGACGGGCTCGCCATGGCCAATGGCTGGAACCCGATCGTCCATCTCGACTCGCATCTCTCCCGCAAGCCGGTCTGGAACGAGGCGGTCCACGCCTTCGTGCCGGGCACGCTGCCCTCCGGCTTCGTCGCGGCGGGTGCCGCCGCCGGACGCTTCAGCCTCTCCGAGGCCCTGGAGACGGGCGCCGAAGCCGGCCGCGCGGCGGCCGAGGCCTGCGGCTTCACCGCCGCGGCCGCTCCGACGCCGACGACGGATCCCGAGCATCTCGGCCATGTCCCGCTCTGGCGGGTACCGAAGCCGAAGGGCAAGGCCTTCGTCGATTTCCAGAACGACGTGGCCGCCACCGACGTGGAGCTCGCCCATCGCGAGGGCTTTCGCGCGGTCGAGCTCCTGAAGCGCTACACCACCCTCGGCATGGCGACCGATCAGGGCAAGACCTCGAACCTCGCCGGCCTGTCGATCATGGCGGAGCTGACGGGCAAGCCGATCCCGGCGGTGGGCACCACCGTGTTCCGCCCGCCCTTCACCCCAGTGGCGATCGGGGCGCTGGCCGGCCATCACCGCGGCAAGGCGTTCCGCGCCACGCGGCACACCCCGTCCCATGCCTGGGCGGAGCGGCAGGGCGCCGTCTTCGTCGAGGTCGGGCAGTGGCTGCGCGCGGCCTATTTCCCGAAGGCCGGGGAGACCGACTGGCTGGAGACCGTGAACCGCGAGGTCACGACCGTGCGCAGCCAGGTGGGGCTGTGCGACGTCAGCACCTTCGGCAAGATCGACATCCAGGGCCGCGACGCCCTCGCCTTCATCGAGAAGGTCTGCGCCAACCCCTTCGGCACGCTCGCCATCGGCAAGGCCCGCTACGCCCTGCTCCTGCGGGAGGACGGCCTGGTCCTCGACGACGGCACCATCGCCCGGCTCGCCGAGCGCCACTTCGTGATGACGGCCTCGACCGCCCACGCGGCCAAGGTGATGCAGCACCTCGAATTCTGCCGGCAGTGGCTCTGGCCGGAGCTCGACGTGCAGCTCGCCACGGTGAGCGAGCAATGGGCCCAGTTCGCGGTGGCCGGCCCCCGTTCCCGCGACACCCTGCGCGCCGTGGTCGATCCGGGCTTCGACCTCTCCAACGAGGCCTTCCCGTTCCTGGCCAGCGCCGAGATCACGGTGGGCGGCGGCATCCCGGCGCGGCTGTTCCGCATCTCCTTCTCCGGCGAGCTCGCCTACGAGATCGCGGTGCCGGCGGCCTATGGCGAGGCCGCCTGGGAGGCGATCCTGGCCGCGGGCGCGCCCCACGGCATCATTCCCTACGGCACCGAGGCGCTCTCGGTGATGCGCATCGAGAAGGGCCACGCGGCCGGTGCCGAGATCAACGGCCAGACCACGGCCCGGGACCTCGGCCTGGGCGGCATGCTCGCGAAGAAGAAGGACTATGTCGGCCGCCTGCTGAAGGAGCGCGCGGGCCTGACCGAGCCGGACCGTCCGACGCTCGTCGGCTTCAAGCCGGTCGATCCGAGCCAGCGCCTGCGCGCCGGCGCCCATTTCCTGGCCCTCGGCGCGAGCCCGAGCCTGGAGGCGGACGAGGGCTACATGACCTCGGTGGCCCATTCCCCGAGCCTCGGCCACTGGATCGGGATCGGCCTGATCAAGCGCGGGCCGGCGCGCATCGGCGAGCGGGTGCGGGCCTACGATCCCGTCCGCGGCGGCGACATCGAGGTCGAGATCTGCCCGCCCGTCTTCGTGGACCCGAAGGAGGAGAAGCTGCGTGCCTGAGATCGCGAACACTTGGCGGCCCCGCAGCGCCTGGGCCGGCTCTGCCAAGGCCGGACGGCTCGGGCGCTCCACCGGCGAGGCCGGTGTCCGCCTGACCCTGCGCGACCATCTCGGCCTCGCCACGATCCTCGTCGCGGACGGCCAGGAGGCCGCGCTGGCGGAGAAGATCCGCGAGACCCTCCGGCTCGACCTGCCCGGACTGGGCCGGACGCTGTTCACGGGGACGACCGGTCTGGTCTGGTCCGGCCCGGGCCAGTGGCTCGCCGTGGCCGAGGACCGCGACGCCTTCGCGGCGCTGCCGGCGGCGCTGGCCGGCATCGCCTCGGTCACCGACCAGTCGGACGGCCGCGCCGTGGTCCGCGTCTCCGGGCGCGATGCCCGGGTGGCGCTCGCCAAGGGCGTGTCCCTGGACCTGCATCCCCGCGCCTTCCACGCCGGCCACGCGGCGGTCACCAGCATCGCCCATATCGGCGCGCAGCTCTGGCAGGTGAGCGAGGCCCCGGTTTACGACATCGCCGTCGCGCGCAGCTTCGCCGGCAGCTTCTGGTCCTGGCTCGCGGATTCCTCCGCCGAATTCGGCTGCGAGGTCGTGGCCTGAGCCGATTCCCGCCCGAGCCCCGGCTCGGGCGGTCGTTTCCGGTGGCCGGCCATGGTCGCCGCTCCGATCGCGCCGGCCGCCGTCGCGCATCGTCGAGAACCACCGGTGCCGCCGCCGTCGTTCCGGACCGGGTGGGCCACGGCCAGCCTCTCACCAGCCTGCCGGGACAGATCTCCCGCCGCCCGCACAATTCTCGGGAAATGTCTCTTCAGATTGTTTCTCGCTCTGAAATACAATTAGAAGATGCTTTTGCGAAGAATGCGCCAGCCGACGCAATTCTCGCGTTCGAGATCTGAATTATAATCACTCCAATGCGATATATTGCGCTGCACAAAATCTCTTGCGCAGCGCAGCAAAGCTGTTATGGCCGCCGACCGAGAATAGTGGAGAAAGGCAGGCCGATGACCGAGAACGTGCGACTGATGCAGGAGATCGAGGACCGGAAGGTCTTCAATCGTCGCAAGTTCCTCGAATTCCTGGCGGCGAGCCCGGTCGTGCTGCCCGGCGCGGCCGGTGCCCTCGGCGGCGCCTCCCTGCTCGGCGGCGGCGCCCTGGCTCAGAGCTACGACGTGCTGCGCCAGTCGCCCGGCAATGTCGGCGAGATCATCGACCAGCCGAACCAGGCGCTCGACGTGTTCGATTTCGAGCCGGCCGCCAAGAAGGCGCTGCCCCCGGCCCATTTCGGCTACCTCGCCAGCGGCGTCGATTCGGACGCCACGCTGAAGGCGAACCGTGACGGCTTCGACCACATCCGCATCCGGGTGCGCCGCCTGATCGATGCCCGCAAGATCGACACCAGCGTGAAGATCTTCGGCGAGACCTGGGCGAGCCCGATCGCGCTGGCCCCCGTCAGCAGCCAGGGCGCCTTCCACCCCGAGGCCGAGGCGGCGGTCGCCCGCGCGGCCAAGGCCAAGGGCCACCAGATGATCCTCTCGACGGTGGGCAGCACCGCCATCGAGGACGTGATCAAGGAGCGCGGCGCGCCGGTCTGGTACATGCTCTACCCGACCGACGACTGGGCGGTGACCGAGGCCCTGGTGAAGCGCGCCGAGGCCGCGGGCGCTCCGGCCATCGTGCTCACCGTCGACCGCCAGGGCGGCCGCAACACCGAGACCCTGTTCCGCGCCCGCCGCCTCGACACCCGCACCTGCACGGATTGCCACACGCCGGGCTTCAAGAACGAGGTCAGCCGCAAGCCGATGTTCGACGGCCTCGACGTGTCGAAGGTGACGAACCTCTACGGCACCGGCATGACCTGGGACTACGTGAAGCGCCTGCGCGGCATCGTGAAGGGCAAGCTCGTCCTCAAGGGCATCGTCACCGGTGAGGATGCCAAGCTCGCCCTGACCCACGGCGTCGACGGCCTGATCGTCTCCAACCACGGCGGCCGGGCCGAGGAGAGCCTGCAATCGACCATCGGCGCCCTGCCGGAGGTGGTCGCGGCGGTGAACGGCAAGATCCCGGTGCTGGTGGACAGCGGCTTCCGCCGCGGCACCGACGTGCTCAAGGGCCTCGCCCTGGGCGCCACCGCGGTCTGCATCGGCCGGCCCTATTGCTGGGGCCTCGCCGCCTTCGGCCAGCCCGGCGTCGAGACCGTGCTGACCATCATGCAGCGGGAGTTCGAGACGATCATGCGCCAGGTCGGCGCCACCAAGATCTCCGAGATCACCGCCGCCAGCGTCAGCGGCCGCGCCTGAGGCGCCTTCCGGCGGAGCCGCACCTCTCCTCCTCCAGCGAGGACGGAGAGGTGCGGCCTTCGCGCGGAGGTCAGATCCGGCAGGCGCCGGCCAGGGCCTCGTTCTCGGCCTGGCTGAACAGGCGCGAGCGGATGTGGAAGCGCTTCTCGCGGCCGTTCTCCAGGGAGAACATGCCGCCGCGGCCGGGCACCACGTCGAGGATGATGTGGGTGTGCTTCCAGACCTCGAACTGCGAGCGCGAGATGAAGAAATCCGCGCCGCCGACCTGGCCGAGATGCACGTCGGCGTCGCTGGTGAGGAAGTCGCCCACCGGGTAGCACATCGGCGAGGAGCCGTCGCAGCAGCCGCCGGACTGGTGGAACATCACCGGCCCGTAATCCGCCTTCAGCTCCGCGATCAGCTCCAGGGCCGCGGGGGTCGCGGTCACCCGCAGGGGCGTGCCGGCCGTGTCGGCCTGCTCGGCGGTGACGGGATCGACGGCCTCGGCCGCCGGAGGAGCCTGTTCGGTCATGCTGCGTCTCCCTGACTGGCGTCTCGTCCTCATCTGAGCCTCGGGGCGGAAAGTTCCACGCCGCCGCGCCCTTCGACAAAAAACCCCGGCCTTGCGGCCGGGGTCGAGGTCGTCTCGGGTCTGAGGTCTCTCAGAAGAAGCCGAGCTTCTTCGGGGAGTAGGACACCAGCAGGTTCTTGGTCTGCTGGTAATGGTCGAGCATCATCTTGTGCGTCTCGCGGCCGATGCCGGACTGCTTGTAGCCGCCGAAGGCCGCGTGGGCCGGGTAGGCGTGGTAGCAGTTCGTCCAGACGCGGCCGGCCTGGATCGCCCGGCCGAAGCGGTAGGCGCGGGTCCCGTCGCGGGTCCAGACGCCGGCGCCGAGGCCGTAGAGTGTGTCGTTGGCGATGGAGAGCGCCTCGGCGTCGTCCTTGAAGGTCGTCACCGAGAGGACCGGGCCGAAGATCTCCTCCTGGAAGATCCGCATCTTGTTGTGGCCCTTGAACACGGTCGGCTTCATGTAGAAGCCGCCGGCCAGATCGCCCTCGCGGGTGCCGCGCTCACCGCCGGTGAGGCATTCGGCGCCCTCCTGCTTGCCGATATCGACGTAGCTCAGGATCTTCTCGAGCTGCTCCGAGGAGGCCTGGGCGCCGATCATGGTCGCCGGGTCGAGGGGGCTCCCTTGCGTGATCGCCTCGACGCGCTTGACGGCGCGCTCGATGAAGCGGTCGTAGATCGATTCGTGCACCAGCGCGCGGCTGGGGCAGGTGCAGACCTCGCCCTGGTTGAGGGCGAACATGGTGAAGCCCTCGAGGGCCTTGTCGAAGAAGTCGTCGTCCTCGTTGGCCACGTCGGCGAAGAAGATGTTCGGCGACTTGCCGCCCAGCTCCAGCGTCACCGGGATCAGGTTCTGCGAGGCGTATTGCATGATGAGGCGGCCGGTGGTCGTCTCACCGGTGAAGGCGATCTTGGCGATGCGCGGGTTCGAGGCGAGCGGCTTGCCGGCCTCCAGGCCGAAGCCGTTGACGACGTTGACCACGCCCGGGGGCAGCAGGTCGCCGATCAGCTCCAGCACCACCAGGATCGAGGCCGGGGTCTGCTCGGCGGGCTTCAGCACCACGCAGTTGCCGGCGGCGAGGGCGGGCGCCAGCTTCCAGACGGCCATCAGGATCGGGAAGTTCCACGGGATGATCTGGCCGACGACGCCGAGCGGCTCGTGGAAGTGATAGGCAACCGTGTCGTGGTCGATCTCGGAGATCGCGCCTTCCTGCGCCCGCACGCAGCTGGCGAAGTAGCGCCAATGGTCGATGGCGAGCGGGATGTCGGCGGCCATGGTCTCGCGGATCGGCTTGCCGTTGTCCCAGGTCTCGGCCAGCGCGATCAGATCGAGGTTCTCCTCCATCCGGTCGGCGATCTTGTTGAGGATGCGGGCGCGCTCGGCCGGGGCGGTGCGGCCCCAGGCTTCCTTGGCGGCATGCGCGGCGTCCAGCGCCTTCTCGATGTCCTGCGCGTCGGAGCGGGCGACCTCGCAGACCACCTTGCCGGTGATCGGGGAGGTGTTCTCGAAGTAGCGGCCGGCGACCGGCGCGACCCACTGGCCGCCGATGAAGTTGTCGTAGCGGGCCGAGAAGGGCGACTTCGTCTTGGCGTCGGCGAGAAATTCCGGCTTGTTCATCGCGTTTCCTCCATGGCGTTCTTGAATGGCCGGTGGACGGCTTTCCGCGGGAGAGGAGGCCGATCGAGGGGCCAGATCAAGGTGGACTTTAGGCCAAATCGGTTTTGCAGCGCGGCAAGTCGCGGGAAGATCTGATGATTTCCTTGTAAGATCGGAAAGGTTCCAAGGTCAGGTCTCCACCTGCGGTGGCGATGTCTACTCCTGATGATCGCGACTGGCGAGCCCGGGCGGTCAATGGCCGCGGCCGGGCTCCGGCGGGGCGCTTTCCTCGAGGCGCCGGGCCGGCGTGACGCGCCCGTTCTGGGTGAGACTCAGCCCCGTGGTCCGGCCGACGGCATCGACCTCGAAGCGGATCCGCGCATCGACCTCCTTGAGGAAGAAGGCCTCCGCGCCCTCCGGATAAAGCGGGAAGCGCGGCTGCCCCGCGAGCTGGATTTGCAAGCGCCCGCCCTCCTGCGTCACCGTGAGGCGCTGCCCGGCGAGGTCGTAGCGGCCGAGATGGGCGGCGAGCCGGGCGGGATCGACCGGGACCTCCCGCGGCGGCGCCAGGGCCGCCTCCGCCTCCTGCGGCTCGACCCGGATCGCGATCTGGTCCTGGCCGTGCTGGTGCCACACCAGCCCGTTGGGCCGCCCGTCGGGCTCGGTGTCCATGGTGATGCGGGCGCCGAGGGCGGTGCAGGCGAAGGTGCGGTCGCTCTCCGGCAGGAAGGGGAAGGCCGGCTGGCCCGTCGCCTGGACGAGGAGGCCGCGCGCGCCGCGGGTCAGGGTCAGGAAGAAGCGCGGCCCGAGCCGGTAGGTGCCGGCATAGCGGTCGAGGATCAGGTCTTCGAGGGCGAGGGGCTCGGGCGCGTCCGCCAGCCCGAGGAACGGAGCGGCGAGCGCCCGGGCGAGGGTCTGGGCCGGGGCGTTCTCGTTGTTGGCGAGCACGATCACCGCGAGCCGCGCTTCCGGGTAGTAGTCGGTCTGGGCGAGGAAGCCCGAGACCATGCCGGCATGGGACCAGAGCCGCTGGCCATGCGCCGTGCCGATATACCAGCCGAAGCCGTAGCCCCGGCCGCCATCCTCGCCCATGGCGGCAAGCGAGGTTTGGGAGATCACCCGCCCGCCGAACAGGGCCTCGTCCCAGGCGAGCAGGTCGTCCACGGTGGAATAGAGGCCGCCCGCCGCATAGGCCGCGCCCACGGGAAGCGGCGGGGCGTTGCGCCATTGCCCGTGCCAGAAGCGGTAGCCCCGGGCGCGCCGGGGCAGCACGGCGGAGAGGTCGTCGTAGCCGGTCTGCGTGAGCCCGGCCGGCGCCAGGACATGCTCGGCGAGGTAGCGGGGATAGGGCGCGCCGGAGGCGGCCTCGATCACCAGGCCGAGCAGCAGGTAATTGGTGTTGCTGTACTCGACCCGCGTACCCGGCGCGAAGAGCAGGGCCTCCTTCGCCACGCTGGCGAGGATCGCCCGCGGCGGCGGCTCCAGCCGCGCCGTGGTGGCGAGGTAGTCCGGCATGGCCGTGTAGTTGACGATGCCCGATGTGTGCCCGAGCAGGTGGCGCAGCCGCACCTGGGCCCAGGCCGGAGGCAGATCGGGCAGGAAGCGCGCCACGGGATCGTCGAGGGTGAGTTGGCCGGCCTCCGCGAGGAGCAGGATGGCGGCGGCGGTGAATTGCTTGGTGAGCGAGCCGATGCGGAAATGCGTGTCGGGGGTGTTGGCGATGCCCCATTCCCGGTCGGCGAGCCCATAGGCCTGCCGGAACAGCGGTTTGCCGTCCCGCGCCACCAGGACCACGCCCGACATCAGCCCCGCCTCCCGGTAGGGCTCGACCAAGGCCGCCGCCCGGGTCTCGGGGGCGGTGTCGTCTCCCGCGGCCCGCGCCGTCATCGGCAGCGCCGGCAGGAGGAGGGACAGGGCCAGGCGGAGCAGGCAGGGGGCATGGGTCACGGGCCTCCGATCCTCCGGTCTTCGTCCGAGGCGCCCCGAGACGGGATGTGCGCTTCGGCACGGTGCCGGCAAGGGGGCGCCCGCCATCCCGGTCCGGATCACGGTTTCGCCCCGAGCGGGTGGCACGCAACCCTGGCTGGTCGGTGCGGTGTCCTTCGGAGCGCCCGCCAGCCTCCTGCACGTGGAACCGACAGCAGAGGCAGATCCATGACGACCACCGCGCGCATCCTGCTCGCTGCCGCCCTCGCGGCCGGGAGCCTCGCCCCCGCCTCCGCGCTTCTCGCGGGCTCGGCGGCCTGGGCCCAATCCAGGGCCGCGGCGGCGCCGGCCAAGGCCCCCGCGCCGCCCAAGGAGGTCGCGCTGACCCAGGCGCAGATCGACGGGATCGTCGCCGCGCAGGGCGAGCTCGCCAAGGTCTCCTCCGCCGGCGACGGCGAGAAGCCCGATCCCAAGGCCAAGGCCGCGGTCGAGGCCATCGTGAAGAAGAACGGCTTTGCCGGCCTCGACGATTTCCAGGGGGCGGCCGACAGCGTCGAGGCGGTGCTCGACGGGGTCGATCCGGAGACGAAGGCCTATGTCGGCGTGGCGCCGCTCCTCAGGAAGCAGATCGCGGCCGTCGAGGCCGACAAGGCCATGCCCGCCAAGGACAAGGCCGCGGCGCTCAAGGAACTGAGGCAGGCGCTCGCCCAGGGCGAGCCCTCCCAGCCCTCGGAGGGCAACATCGCCCTGGTCACGAGGAACTACGACACGCTCGCCGCCGTGATGGGCGAGGGGCAGGGCCAGGAATAACGCCGCGCTTCTCTCCCGGGCGTTTCCGGGAGAAGGACGTTCTCCCATCGTGACGCCGCATCCGGGGCCGGATGCGGCTCTCTTCGTTCCGCCCCCCGTTTCCGTCCGAACCGGCCTCGTTCGCCGCGAAAGCACCGCCCGTGACCGCACCCTTCCGGCCCGCGCCCGGCCGTCCCGTCCTTCCCCCCGGCAACCCGGTCTCCCCCGGGGATCCGGCCGGGGCGCCGCCCTGGGACGGGCCCCGCTTCGGCGAGTTCGTCGCCATCGTCGCCCTGATGATGGCGGTCACCGCCATGTCGATCGACAACCTGCTGCCGGCCTTCCCGGCGATCCGCGAGCGCTTCGGCGTGGCCGATCCCAACCACCTGCAACTCCTCGTCTATGTCTACATGATCGGCTTCGCGGTGGGGCAGATCGTCTACGGCCCGGTCTCGGACGCCCTGGGGCGGCGGCGCGTGCTGCTCGCGAGCCTCGCGATCTACGTCGTCGCCTGCCTCGCGGCGATGGTGGCGCCGACCTATGGCTGGCTGCTCGCGGCGCGGGTGGTGCAGGGCGTGGGCGCCGCCGGGGGACGGGTGCTCTCCACCGCCATCGTGCGCGACCGCTTCGCCGGCCGGCAGATGGCGAGCGTGATGTCGCTCATCATGATGGTGTTCCTGATCGTGCCGATGATCGCCCCGGCGATCGGCTCGACCATGCTGCTCCTCGGCTCCTGGCACTGGGTCTTCGTGTCGATGCTGGCGCTCTCGGGTCTGCTCGTCGTCTGGTTCACGACACGCATGCCGGAGACCCTGCATCCCGAATACAGGCGGCCGCTCTCGCTGAAGGCGACCTGGGAGGCGGTGAAGATCACCCTGCGCACCCGCGTTGCCGTGGGCTACGCCACGGCGCTCGGCCTGCTCACCGGCTGCATCATGGGCTATGTCGGCTCGGCCGAGCAGGTCTTCGATTCCGGGCTCTATCATCTCGGCGGGCTGTTCCCGCTCGCCTTCGCGGCGGTGGCGGGCGCCATGGGCGCGGCCACCCTCGTCAATGCCCGGGTGGTGCAGCGGCTCGGCATGCGCACCCTGTCCCATGCCGGCGTCATCGCCTTCACCGCGGTCGCCCTGGTGCAGGTCGGCATCGGGCTCGTCTATCATGGCCACCCGCCCCTGTGGCTGTTCATGGCGGTGCTCTGCGCCAACCAGTTCATGATCAGCTTCGCCATGCCGAACTTCAACGCCCTGGCGCTGCAGCCCCTCGGGGCGGTGGCGGGCACCGCCTCCTCCTTCCTCGGCTTCTACACGACCCTGCTCGGGGCGGCGGGCGGCGCGATCATCGGCCAGACCTTCGACGGCACGGTGATGCCGGTCGGCCTCGGCTACGCCGTGCTCGGCGGCGCGGCCTTCCTCGTCGTGCTGTGGACGGAGCGCGGGAAACTGTTTCGGGCGGGCGTTTCCGGTTGAGGACGCGGAAGGCTTAACCGCTCCTTCAACGCCTGCGCGCAAGCCTGACATCCGCCTCATCCTGCGCGGAGTTGCCCTCGTGACCGGTCGTGCCCAGAACGGCGTGCTCCTCGCCTCGCGGCTGCTGATGGCGGCGGCCCTGCTGCCGACGGGGATCGCCCGGGCGCTCAACGTCTCGGGCTTCGCGCTCACCCTGGCCAGTGCCGGCATGCCCGCGCCCAACGCCGTCGCCACCGCGGCGGTGGTCGTCCAGGTGTTCGGCCCGCTCGCGGTCGTCCTCGGGGTGATGCCGCGGATCACCGGCTTCGCCATGGCCGGCTTCGTGGCGGCGATGGCGGGGCTGCTGCACCCGTTCTGGCTCTATGCCGGCGGCAGCGCCGTGGTGGAGCGCAGCTTCCTGCTCGCCGATCTCGGGCTCGCCGGCGCCTTCCTGATGTATGCGATGACCGGCCCCGGCGCCTGGAGCTGGCAGGGCCTGCGCCGCGGCGGATCCGCGCCGGCCCGCGCCCCGGCCAAGGCGGCCCCGCGCTCCGGCGCCAAGGCGGGCGGGGCTAAGCGTGCCCCCGGCCGCGCTCCGGCCCGGGCGGCGGCGTGAGCGGGGCCAGGGTCGCGGGCGCGCCGTCGGCGGGGCGCACCACCGCGATCCTGTGACCGGAGACCTCGTCGCCCGCTTCCGGCGCGAGGCTGCGGAACACGAAGAACGAGCCCGCCGAGATCAGCGCCACCGCGAGAAAGGCGAGGGGGAAGTCGTCCGCCGTGAGGCCGGCATGGCCGTGCCAGGCCGCCGTGCCCTCCAGCGCCAGGGCGCCGAGGGTCACGCCGAGGCTCAAGGAGATCTGCTGCGCCACGCTGGCGAGGCTGGTCGCCGCGCTCATCTCCCTCTGCTCCAGGTCGGCATAGGCGATGGCGTTCACGCAGGTGAATTGCAGCGAGCGCACGCAGCCGCCGACGAGCAGCACCGCCACGATGATCCCGTGCGGCGTCTGCGCCGTGAACAGCCCGTTGGCGGCGAGGAAGGCCGAGGCGATCAGGGCGTTGGCCACCATCACCCGGCGGAAGCCGTAGGCCCGCAGGATGCGGGGGCCGACGATCTTGATCAGCATGGCGCCGGCGGCCGCGGCGAAGGTGATCAGGCCGGAGCGCAGGGGATCGAGCCCGAAGCCGATCTGCAGCATCAGCGGCAGCAGGAAGGGGATCGCCCCCGTGCCGATACGGAACAGCGAGCCGCCGGTCACCGCCGCCCGGAAGGTGGCGTGGCGCAGGAGGTCGAGCCGGATCACCGGATGCGCCACCCGCCGGGAATGGCGCAGGTAGAGCCCGATCAGCCCCGCGCCGGCGGCGATGCAGGCCCAGGACACCCAATCCGGCAGGAGATGCCGCCCGGTCGAGGCGAGCCCGAGCATCAGGCTCGCGAGCCCCGCCCCGGAGAGCAGGAAGCCCAGGCCGTCGAGGGGCGGGCGCTCGTCCTCGCGCAGGTCCTCGAAAAACAGGGTCGCGAGCAGGAGGCCGGCGAGCCCGATCGGGATGTTGATGAAGAAGATCCAGCGCCAGTCGAAATAGGTGGTGATGAAGCCCCCGAGCGGCGGGCCGATGATCGGCCCGATCAGGGCGGGGATGGTCAGGTAGGCCAGCGCCCCGACGAGCTCGGATTTCGGCACGCTGCGCAGGATCACCAGGCGCCCGACCGGCACCATCATCGCCCCGCCGATCCCCTGCAGGAAGCGCGCGCCCACGAAGCCGGCCAGGGACCCGGCCCCCGCGCAGGCGAGGGAGCCCGCCATGAACACGCAGAGCGCCGCGCGGAACACGTTGCGCGCCCCCCAGCGGTCGGCCGCCCAGCCGGAGACGGGGATGAAGATCGCGAGGCTCACGAGATAGGCGGTGAGCGCCAGCTTCAGGGCGATCGGGTCCTCGCCGAGGCTCTTGGCGATGGCCGGCAGCGCCGTGGCGATCACCGTGGAATCGGTGTTCTCCATGAAGAGCGCGGTGGCGACGACGAGGGGGACGATCTGGGCGGGACGCATCGGGAGCGAAAGGCCGTTCGAGGCCCGTGGGTTGCAAGCCCGTACGCCCCCCGGCGGCTGCGTGAAAGTCTCGCGGGATGAAAGACGCGTTTCGGACGTAGCCGGTTTTTCGTGGCGGATCAGTCACATGCGCAAACCGATGGTTCACGCTGCCCTGCGCTGCCGCTTCCGCGGATCACGGGCTTGTGGTTAAGCTCACGATGGCGTGATCGAGGGGCCTGGCTCCGGCGAGGCGCCGCCCGGAGCCGGTGCCCCCGCGCCGGCCCTGAAAAAATCCCGCGAAAGAGACAGGCTGTCCGTGCGGCTCGAACACACCCGCTCCTTCTGTCGCGCCGCGGGCCTGGCCGTGGGCCTGGCGCTCGCCCTGTCGGGCTGCGGCGACGTCGTGCTGACGGACGGGCGCAGCCTGTCGAGCGCCGCGCGCCTCGTGGCGAGCGACGAGGTCGCCTCCGAGGCCAGGCTGTTCATCGACTATCCGGTGGTGTCCCGCGCCCGCACGGTGCGCATCATCCCCACCGCCTTCCCCGAGACCGTCTCCCGCCCGGGCCTGACGCCGGCCGAGCGCAAGCTCGTCGCCAATGCCGCCGACCGGGCGCTCTGCTACGAGCTCTCGCTGAAATACGACGTGGTCAGCCACGGCAAGGCGGACCTCACCGTGCGCTCGACCATCTCGCGGGTCGATCTCACCAACGTGCCGGCGGCGGGCTCCACGGTCGGGCTCTCGGCGGCGATCACCATCGCCGGGCAGGTCGGCATCGGCTTCGCCGACGCGATCGGCAAGGTGCCGGTGCCGCGGGTGCCGATCGGCCTCGGCAGCCTCACGGTGGAGGCGGAGGTGCTCGACGCCCGCAACCGCCAGCGCGCGGCCATGATCTGGGGCGGCGCGGCCAACGCCTTCACCAACCAGGCCCGCTTCTCCGCGGTCAGCGACGCCTACGACCTCGCCGGCGAGTTCGGCCAGGATTTCGGCTCCTACCTCGTCAACGGCGTCGACCCGTTCAAGGCGCCCCTCGGCATCCCGAGCTACGACCGCGTCCGCATCACCACCCTCGGCGAGGCGCCCCTCGACCCGGACTGCGAGGCTTTCGGCCGGGCGCCGGGCGTCGACGGCATCATCGGCGACTATATCGGCCTGCCGCCCGAATGGACGGACAAGGGCCCGGCCGGCGGCCTGCCGTAGCCCTTCGCGGCCCGGCGGCTCTTATTCGGGAACGGGGCGCCCGGGCGGGACGGGCTGGTATGAGCGCGCCCACCTCCCTTCCGGGAATGCAGGGCTGACCCGTCGTTTTCCCCCTGTGCAGCGGGCTTGCCGCCTTTGCGTGCGGGAAGGTCGCGTGATACTGGCACGTGCCAATCCGATCCGCCGGCACCAGCAACCTCCGGCGAACGTTCCTGAAAATCCGGAGTTGGCTCATGGCCCGTTTCAGCGCAGACTCGATCATCGAGGGTCTGACCTTCGACGACGTGCTCCTGCGCCCCGCAGCCTCGTCGGTGATGCCGACCGAGGTCTCGGTCGCATCGCGCCTCACCCGCTCGATCCACCTGAACCTGCCGATCGTCTCCTCGGCGATGGACACGGTCACCGAGGCGCCCATGGCTATCGCCATGGCGCAGAACGGCGGCATCGGCGTCATCCACCGCAACCTGGAGCCGGCCGAGCAGGCCGAGCAGGTCCGCCTCGTCAAGAAGTACGAGTCGGGCATGGTGCTCAACCCGATCACCATCCATCCGGACGAGACGCTGGCCGACGCGCTGAGCGTGATGAAGCTCCACAACATCTCCGGCATCCCGGTGGTGGAGCGCGGCCCCAACGGCTCCCGCGGCAAGCTCGTCGGCATCCTCACCAACCGCGACGTGCGCTTCGCGACCGAGCGCGGCCAGTCGGTGGCCGAGCTGATGACGCGGGACCGCCTCATCACCGTGCGCGAGGGCGTGACCCAGGACGAGGCCAAGCGCCTGCTCCACCAGTTCCGGATCGAGAAGCTGCTGGTGGTCGACGACCATTACCGCTGCATCGGCCTGATCACCGTCAAGGACATGGAGAAGCAGGTCGCCCACCCGAACGCGGTGAAGGACGAGCAGGGCCGCCTGCGCGTCGCCGCCGCAACCACGACCGGCGACCAGGGCTTCGAACGGGCCGAGCGCCTGATCGATGCCGGCTGCGACGTGGTGGTGGTCGACACCGCCCACGGCCACTCGATCAAGGTGCTCGACGCCGTGCGCCGGGTGAAGGCGCTCTCCAACGCCGTGCAGATCGTCGCCGGCAACGTCGCCACCCGCGAGGGCGCCCAGGCGCTGATCGATGCGGGCGCGGACGCCATCAAGGTCGGCATCGGCCCGGGCTCGATCTGCACCACCCGCATCGTGGCCGGCGTGGGCGTGCCCCAGCTGACCGCGCTGATGGAGGCGGTGGAGGCGGCCCACGACGCCGACGTGCCGGTGATCGCCGATGGCGGCATCAAATTCTCGGGCGACCTTGCCAAGGCGATCGCCGCCGGCGCCTCGGTGGCGATGCTCGGCTCGCTGCTCGCGGGCACGGACGAGGCGCCGGGCGAGGTGTTCCTGTACCAGGGCCGCTCCTACAAGAGCTACCGCGGCATGGGCTCGGTGGGCGCCATGGCCCGCGGCTCGGCGGACCGCTACTTCCAGGCGGAGGTGAGCGACACCCACAAGCTCGTGCCGGAGGGCATCGAGGGTCAGGTCCCCTACAAGGGCCCGGTCGCCGCGGTGTTGCACCAGCTCGCCGGCGGCCTGCGCGCGGCGATGGGCTATGTCGGCGCGCCGAGCGTGCCGGAATTCCAGGAGAAGGCGCAGTTCGTGCGCATCACCAATGCCGGCCTGCGCGAGAGCCACGTCCACGACGTGACCATCACCCGCGAGAGCCCGAACTACCCGAGCCGGTAAGGTCGGCAGAGTCCGGGACCGTGCCCACGGTCCCGGATGAGGGTTTCGCCTCCGCGACCCGCATGAACAGAAGACCGTGCGGGCCTCTCCTCGCCCTCTGGGCGAGGGGGGACCGCGCGGAGCGCGGTGGAGGCGCGCGCCGCGCTCGATGCCGGGTACTTCGGTGCCGCCTCGTCCGTCCGCTTCGCGGCCACCTTCCCCAGAGGGGAAGGAAAGGCGCTCGACCCCCTCTACGCAACCGGAGGCGACGTCTCACCCCTGCCGCTGCGCCTGGGTCACGGCCACGTGGATCAGCTCGGCCAGGGTGCGCACGCCGAGTTTCTGGCGCATCTGCGAGCAGGCATTGGTGACGGTCTTGTAGCTGACCGAGAGGTCGGCCGCGATCGCGCCGTAGGACTTGCCCTGGGCGAGGCGGGCCAGGATCTGCTGCTCGCGGGGGGTGAGCTGGGATTCGGGGGTGCGGCGCGGGTCGGCCCGCAGCATCGCCACCTCGGTGGCGAGCCGGCGGTCGAGGAAGACCTCGCCCTTGCGCACCTGCTCGAAGGCCTGGAACAGCTCGTTGGAGGCGTGGTCCTTGAGCACGTAGCCGAGCGCCCCGGCTTCGAGGGCGCGCGAGACGATGACCGGGTCGTTGTGCATCGAGAACACGAGCACCCGCGTGCCCGGCTCCACGGCGCGCATGCGGCGGATCAGGGCGAGGCCGGCCAATCCGCTGCCCTGGAAGGTGAGGTCGCAGATCACGACCTTCGGGCGCAGGCGGTGGAACAGGCGGTAGCCGGCGACCGTGCCGGTCGCCTCGGCCACGCTCTCGATGCCGGCATCCTCCAGCACGCGGCGGCAGCCCTGGAGGACGATCGGATGATCGTCGATCACGAGCACGGTCTCGGCGGGGGTGCCCTTGGCGAGGGAGTCGGCGGGGGTCTTCATCGCAAGCGCAGTCATGTCGCGGGCTTCGTCTCGAGAGAGGGCGTCGCGGCCGGGGCCGGGTGTCCGGCGGCCTGGTCCTCGCCCCGCTCCGGATCGATCGGGATCGTGATCCGGACAACGGTTCCCGGCGCGGCATTGTCAAGGGTGAAGCTGCCGCCGAGGGCCTCCACGCGCTCGCGCATGCCGGAGAGGCCGAGGCCGGTGCGGTGGTCGGGGGCGAGGCCGCTGCCGTCGTCCCGCACGCTCACCGTCAGCCCCCGCGCCGTCTCGCCGGCCTCGGCGCGGACATGGCGGGCGGCGCCGTGACGCACGGCGTTGGTCATGCTCTCCTGGATGCAGCGGAACACGGTGAGGTCGACGACGTCGCCGTAGCCGCGGCCGAGATCCTCGAAATGGCCCTCGAAGCGCGTGCCCGGATGCCGGCGGGAAAAATCCCGCAGGAGCAGGTCGAGGCATTGCGGCAGGGGGACCTCGCCCAGGGCGTGGGGGCGCAGGCGGTTGAGCAGGTCGCGGTTGAGCGTCTGCACCTGCCCGACGATGCCGGCGATGTCGCCGGCCCGGGCCGCGAGCTTGGCGCGGTCGGGCTCCGGGGCCTGGGCGAGCCGGGCCACGGAGGCGGCATTGGCCTCGAGGGCGAACAGGCAGGGCCCGAACTCGTCGTGCAATTCCAGGGCGGTGCGGCGGCGCTCGTCGTCCTGGGCGGTCAGGAGCTGCCGGTTCAGGCGGTTGTTGGCGGAGCGGGCCTCGCTCAGCGCCCCGGCCACGCTGTTGAAGCGCTCGGTGATCACCGCGAGCTCGCGGGAGGTCGGCGGGTCGAGGCGGGCGGTGTAGTCGTGCCGCTCCAGCTGGGTCAGCCCTTCGGCGAGGCCGTGCAGCGGCTTCAGCAGCCGCCCGAAGGCGAGGTAGAGCGCGGCCAGAACCGCGACGTTGAGGAGCAGGCTCGCCAGCGACAGGGAGACGGCGTCGTCCCAGCTCTCCTCGATCTCGTCGCCCGGCTCGGTGGTGATGCGGGCCGTGCCGATGGTCGCCCCGCCGGCCACGATCGGCACCTGATGCTGCTCCACCGGCGGCGCGATCAGCTGCACGAACCAGTGCGGCGCCTCCCGCGGGCGGCGGCGCAGCCCTGGCTCGTCGATGGTCACCCGCTGGCCGGCGGCGTCGAACACGGCGACGCGGACGTGGCGCAGGGTCTGGAAGCGCAGATCCAGGGTGTGGAGCAGGCTCTCGGGGCTGGGCGCCCGGGCCAGGCGGATCGTGTCCGAGACGAGGGGCTCGACGGTGGCGAGGGAGGCGCGCATCTCCACCTTCACCGCCTGTCGGGCGTTGAGCACGATGACCCCGCAGGTGGCGATGGCCGCGACCAGGTCGATGGCGAGCACCACCAGGATCAGCCGCATCCGCGTGGACAGCCCGGCCCAGAAGGGCAGGGCGCCCCGGGTGGCCGGGGGCCGCTCCTGGCGCGCGGCCTCGAAGGCGTCGTGATCCGGCCTCTGGCCCATCGCCGCCTCCCTCAGCCCCGCTTGCGGGCCGGATCGCCGGGTCGGGAAGCGGCCGTGCGGGGTGCGGTCACGGTTAAGCGGCTCGAATGGAAGGCGTTTCGCGTCGGCCGGGCAGCGTGGCCGATTGGTCGCCGAAAGTCCATCTTGCTAGCCCGGCTGGGGCCTCGAGCTGCACTGAGGAATCTCTTATTGTCGTGCCCCTGTCCGGGAGGTTCTCGAAGCGCCGGCGGGCCACCTTGCCCGGGCGAGGGGGCGCCTCCGGGCGGGACGCGTCGCCCGAGTCGGGGTGTTCGAGTCCTGCCAGAGTCTTCGGATTGAGCCAGCTTGGGACGTGTGAAGTCACGTCCGGTGACCAGATCTTAAACCCATGTGCTTCATCAGATTCGTGGGGGAACGCGACTCCTCATCACTGTCGCCGGTCCTTCCGACATCTTGCCGCCGCATTGTCAGGGTCGCTTCGTCGTGACGATCAACGCTCGAAAGCCCGACCTCATGACGGTCGCCCTCCATCCTTCCGAGACCCGCGCCGCCGAGGAGCGCGCCCCGGCCGCCGCCGGCCGCAAGACCGGCCTGTTCGTCCTCGGCGGCATCGCCGGCCTCGGCCTGCTCGCCTTCTCCGTCGGGGCCTTCAGCTTCTTCTCGGACCTGGCCGATCCCCGCGCCCGCGCCGCCCGCAACGGCGCCGTCGCCGCGAGCTGGCCGGACCTGAAGGACGGCGTGCCCGCCCTGGCCGCGAAGGACGGCACGGCCAAGGACCAGCCGGCCGTCTCGCTGCCGAGCCCCGACAGCATCCGGGCCGAGGCCCCGCAGGCCGCGCCGGTGCCCGCCGCCGCGCCGCTCCCGGTCCGGGCCGAGGCGCCGAAGCCCGTTCCCGAAGCGCCCAAGCCCGTGGCCGAGGCGCCGAAGCCGCCGGTCGAGGCCGCGAAGCCCGTGGCCGAGGCGCCCAAGGCCGAGGCCTCCAAGCCCGTTGCCCCTGCGAAGCTGGCCGCGGAGAAGCCGCGTCCCGCCGCGCCCGCCGCCCGCCCGCCGCTGCCCATCGCCAATGCCGCCATGGTCGGCGCGGGCGAGGCGGCCGCGCCCGCCGTGACGCCGGCCCGCACCGCCAAGCTCATCGCCCCGGCCAAGTCCGAGACCGTGAAGGCGAAGGACGAGCGGCCGAGCACCTTCGTCTCGCTGCCCTCCGCCGAGAAGCCCGCCGCGGCGACACCCGCGCCGAAGAAGGCCGCCGCCGCGCAGCCGGCGCCGCCTGCCAACAAGAAGCCCGCGACCAAGGCCGTCGCCGCCGCCCAGCCCCCCGGCGAGGCCGCCAGCCACGCCCCGGCGGCCCCGGACGAGCCCGAGCTCCTCGGCGTGAAGATCCCCGGCGCCCGCGCCCTCAGCGACGGCGTGAAGGCGGTCGGCAACCTGTTCGGCGGCCAGAGCGACGAAAACTGACGGGGCGGCGCGCGCGCCGCTCGCCGTTTCAGGCACCCGCGAAGCAACCCAGCGGCGGCGCCCCCTCCGGAGAGGGCGCGCGTCGGCTCCGCCCCAAGAGGGCGAAGCGACCGTTTCCGCTCGCGAAGGCGTCGGGGCTGAGTGCGCGGGCTCTACTTGCCCGCGCGGCGGGCGTGCTTGGTCGCCCGGGGGCTCTTGTGCTTCTTGGGCGGGGGCGACTCGTCGCCGGGGACGCGCTCGATCTGCAGGTCGTCCGAGCCGCGGTGCCGGAAGGCCTCGGCGAAGGCGGCGGCCGCGCTGCCGCGGATCTCGAACTTGGTCTCGCGCTCGAAGATGCGGATCGCGCCGATATCGCCGCGGCCGATCTGGCCGCGCCGGGTCAGCATCGGCAGCAGGCGGCGCGGCTCGGCATTGTCGCGCTTGCCGAGATTGAGCCGGAACCAGGCGGAGGGGCCGTCCTCGCCCACCCGCGGCGCGCCGAGGGCCAGGGCCTGGTCGCGCTCCAGGGCGGTGCGCTCCCGCCGCGGCGGGTCGGCGGCGAGCTCGGTCACCTCCTCCGGCACGGGGATGCGGGAGCGGTAGATCCGGGCGAGCGCCCCGGCGAGCACCTCCGGCGCGAGGTTGGCGAGCAGCGCCTCGGCCCAGTCCTTGTCCTCCTCCGAGACCGGCTCGGTGAGCAGCGGGTCGGCGAGCATGCGCTCCCGGTCGAGGCCGCGGATCTCGTCGGCCGTGGGCGGCCCGCTCCAGGAGGGGTTCACCTTGGCGATGGCGAACATCTGCTCCGCGCGCCGGCGCCGGGCCGGGGGCACCAGCAGCACGCTGGTGCCCTTGCGGCCGGCCCGGCCGGTGCGGCCGGAGCGGTGCTGCATCACCTCCGCGTCGTGGGGCAGGTCGGCATGGATCACGAGGTCGAGGCCCGGCAGGTCGATGCCGCGGGCGGCGACGTCCGTCGCGACGCAGACCCGGGCGCGGCCGTCGCGCAGGGCTTGGAGCGCGGCGTTGCGCTCGCCCTGGCCGAGCTCGCCCGAGAGCGCCACCGCCGAGAAGCCGCGCTCGTTGAGCGAGGCCTGGAGATGGCGCACGCCGTCGCGGGTGTTGCAGAAGACGATGGAGGTCGGCGCATCGACGTAGCGCAGCACGTTGACCACCGCGTGCTCGATCTCCCGCGGCAGCACGCGCACCGCCCGGTAGGCGATGTCGGCATGCCCCCGGGTCTCGCCGGCCACGGCCAGCCGCAGGGCATCGCGCTGGTAGCGCTCGGCCAGCGCCACGATCAGCTTCGGCAGGGTGGCGGAGAACAGGAGCGTGCGCCGCTCGGAGGGCGTGGCCGAGAGGATGAATTCGAGATCCTCGCGGAAGCCCATGTCGAGCATCTCGTCGGCCTCGTCGAGGACGACGGCGCGCAGGGCCTCCGTGCGCAGGCGCCCGCGCTCCAGATGGTCGCGGATGCGGCCCGGCGTCCCGACCACGATATGGGCGCCGGCATCGAGCGCCCGGGCCTCCTTGCGCGGATCCATGCCGCCGACATTGGCGACCACGCGGGCGCCGGTGGCGGCGTAGAGCCAGGACAGCTCCCGCTGCACCTGCAGGGCGAGCTCCCGGGTCGGGGCGATGGCGAGCGCCAGGGGCGCGTCGGGGGGCGGCAGGGTCTCGGCGCCCGCGAGCAGGGTCTCGGCGATGGCGAGGCCGAAGGCCACCGTCTTGCCCGAGCCGGTCTGGGCGGAGACGAGCAGGTCGCGGCCGGCCTCCGTGTCGAGCACGGCCTGCTGCACCGGCGTGGGCTCGGCATAGTTGCGATCGGCGAGCGCCCGCGCGAGCGGGGCCGGAAGAGTCGGGAACGGCACGGGGCGGGGCCTTGAGGAAGCCGGAGCGTGAGGGCCGGGCGGGGAGCGCCGGCACGGGCCGGCCGATTCGGGCCGGTCACGGTCGATTGCGGATCCTGCCCTTCTAGCCTCGGTGCTGCATTGCGCCAATTCCCGGTATGCATGCGGCCCGTGCGGCGTGGGATGGCGGCAGGGGCCCAAGTGCTCACGCAAGGTGCCGCCTCTGCGGTTCTCGTCTATCTGGCCGATGATCGGCCGGTGAGCAGGCCCAACAGCATCGGATCGCGCGTGATGGAGGTTCTGGTCGTCGGAGCGGGGGTGGTCGGGCTCGCCGTCGGGCGGGCGCTGGCCCGGCGCGGCCATGCGGTGATCGTGGCCGAGGCGGCGGAGGCGATCGGCACCGGCATCTCCTCCCGCAGCTCCGAGGTGATCCATGCCGGGATGTACTACCCCGCCGGTTCCCTCCGCGCCCGCCACTGCGTGGAAGGCCGCCGCCGGCTCTACGCCTTCTGCGCGAGCCACGGCGTGCCCCATCGCCGCTGCGGCAAGCTCATCGTGGCGACGGGGGAGGCGGAGGTCGCGACCCTCGAATCCATCCTGGAGAAGGGCCGCGCCAACGGCGTCGAGGGCCTGCGCCTGATCGCGGGCGCCGAGGCCCGCGCCCGCGAGCCGAACCTCGCCTGCGTCGCCGCCCTCGAGTCGCCGGAGACCGGCATCGTCGACAGCCATGCCCTGATGCTGGCGCTCCAGGGCGACCTCGAGGCGGCCGGCGGCGTGCTCGCCCTCCGCACGCGCATCGACGGGCTCGGCCCCGAGGGCGCCGGTTGGCGCCTGCGCTTCGGGGAGGAGACGCTCGCCGTCGATGCCGTGGTGAACGCCGCCGGGCTCGGCGCGCAGGCCCTGGCCCGGGCGGTGGAGGGGTTTCCGCAGGAGCGGGTGCCGCCCCTGGTGCTGGCCAAGGGCAACTATTTCGGCTGCGCCGCCAGGCCCGCCTTCTCGCGGCTGATCTATCCGGCGCCGGTGGTGGGCGGCCTCGGCACGCATCTCACCCTCGATCTCGCCGGGCGCATGCGCTTCGGCCCCGATGTGGAATGGCTCGACACCGTCGATCCGGCGCAGGTGGACTATGCCGTCGATCCAGCCCGGGCGGCCTCCTTCGCGGCGGCGATCCGGCGCTACTGGCCCGGCCTGCCGGAGGGCGCCCTGGTTCCGGATTATGCGGGCATCCGCCCGAAGCTCACCGGCCCGGAGGCGCCGGCCGCCGATTTCAGGATCGAGGGTCCCGCGGAGCACGGCCTGACGGGGCTGGTGCATCTCTTCGGCATCGAGAGCCCGGGGCTGACGGCCTCGCTCTCGCTGGCAGAGGATGTGGCGGACCGGCTCGAAGCTTAGGAGCCCCTGTCTCGGGATGACGCGGCGGTGGTCGCGCGTTCCTAGAAGAAGAGGGGGAGATCCGGTGGCGGGGCTACCCAGACATAAAAGAGGCCGCTCCACGAAGGAGCGGCCCGAAGTCTAGGGAGGAAACGCCCAATGAAGGGCACACCGTCGCGACGCCATCGCGGCGGTGGGTGACGACCTTCTGCCACCTCACGCTGCGCCGCACAAACCGGTTCCGCGCGTACCTGGCATACCAGAAACGCATGAAAACGTTTTCAAGCTCGTTCGTCGCGGGCGCTCCGCCCGGGGCGCGATGGGTCCGGACGATGCGGCGCCCGGGGGCGGTTCGCGCGCATCGGTAAGGATGGGCGTGGCAAAGCGATGCGCGCTCAGTCGCAGCGCTCCTTCTGGACCGTCTCGCGGTCCCCGTCGTCGTTCTCGCGGGTCACGGTGGTGCGCTCGCAGCCGCCGACGCGGGGCGGGACCTCGACGTCGCGGCGCTCGATCACCGCGGCGGGGCGATCGCGCACGACCACGGCGGGCTCGTCGCGCTCGATGATCGTGGTCTGGGCGAGCGCCGGGGCAGCCGCGGCCATGAGGGCCGCGGCAAGGGGAAGCGTCAGGCGCATGGATCAACTCCTGGCTGTCGTTCGTACGGAAGCAAACGAGCGCGCGAGCTGAACCGTTCCGGCGGGCCTCCGGGCCTCAGGCCGGCGCGGCGAGGGCTGTCTCGATGGCGTCCGTGAGCGCGGCGGGCTTCGTCCGGGGGCCGAAACGGGCGAGCACCGTCCCGTCGCGGCCGACCAGGAACTTGGTGAAGTTCCACTTGATCGCCCGGGTGCCGAGCAGCCCCGCCTTCTCCCGCTTCAGGTGCTCGTAGAGCGGCTCGGCCCCGTCGCCGTTCACCGCCACCTTGGCGAGGACGGGGAAGGTGACGTCGTAGGTGAGGGAGCAGAACTGCGCGATCTCCGCCGCATCACCCGGCTCCTGGGCGCCGAACTGGTTGCAGGGCAGGCCGAGCACCACCAGCCCCGCCGCGCCGTAGCGCCGCCACAGGGCCTCCAGCCCCTCGTATTGCGGGGTGAAGCCGCATTTCGAGGCGGTGTTGACGATCAGGAGCACCTTGCCGCGGTAGCGGTCGAGGGCATGGGGCTCGCCCGCCGCGTCCCGGGGGGCGAAGGCGTAGATGTCGCGCATGTCGGGCCCTTCTCACGGCCGTCCTGCATCGCCGCTCTTCCAAGGATCGGCAAGTGCAGGATCGTGCATTGTTCAGTTGTAGCGGCCTTTGTCTGCGGACCGGGAGGATTGCGCAAGCCTGAGTAGGCGGCATTGCTTGGAGACATTCCAGAGTAGACCGGTCGAACAGGACACAACAGCGGGAAAACCGTCGAGGGTGCGATTGCATCGTCGCGCCTGCGGAGCTAGGCGGCGCGGGAAAACGTGACCATCCCGTGCTCGAGAGGCCGTCCCGCATGCCGTCGCATCTCCTGTCCGCCCGCGCCGCCCTGCTGAGCCTGAGCCTCGCCCTCGCCGGGCCGGCCCTCGCCCAGGACGCGGCGCCGGAAGCCGCCCCCGAGGCCGCGCCGGAGGCGGCCCCCGCCCCCAAGGCCAAGCCCAAGCCCCGGCCGAAGCCCGCCCCGAAGAAAGAGGAGGCGGCCAAGGCCGCCGGGCAGGAGGGCACGCTGCTGGAGCCGGGCCAGGCCGCGGCCGGCTCGGCCCCCTGGCCCAACGGCGCCAGCGCCGTCAGCGAGAGCTACGGCGACTGGAACGTCAACTGCAACCGCACCGAGGGCAAGCCGGACTGCGTCGTCATCCAGTCCCAGGGCGACCGCCGCACCGGCCGCCGCCAGTTCAGCATCGAGCTGCGCACCCCGAAGGACGGCCGGGCCGAGGGCCTGATCCTGATGCCTTTCGGCCTCCAGATCGAGCCGGGCGTGAGCTTCAAGCTCGACGACCGGGCGCTGGGCAAGGGCGCGCCCTATTCCTTCTGCGTCAACGATGGCTGCCTCGTGCCGATCAGCCTGCCGACGCTTGCCACCGACACGATGAAGACCGCCCAGAACCTCACCGTGTCCGGCACCAAGCCCGAGGCGACGGAGCCGACCACGATCACGGTCCCGATGTCCGGCTTCGCCGCCGCCTTCGCCCGGGCGATCGCGCTCGGGGGCTGAGGGGAGGGCGCCGCCCGGGCGAGGCGGGTCAGGGCCAGACCTTGATCGCCACGGGCCGCTTCACGAGGTCGCGGTCGGAGGTGATGGCGCAGCCCTCGACGCGCAGGGTCGCGTAGGTGAGGAGTGCTGTGTCGCCGACATCGTCGAAGTTGCGCCCCTCCGCCTGCGGATCGAGCAGGGCGGGATAGGCGATCAGCCCGCCGCCGGCCCCGCAGGGATCGTCGTAGAGGGTGGGCCCGGCGAGGAGCAGCCGCGGGGCGTCCCAGGTCAGGAGATCGCGCGAGCTCGTCCAGTAGAAGCCCGATTGCGGGAACAGCCCGCCGGCCTTGGCCATGAACACGGCGATCCAGGCCCCGGTGCCGCGGTGGCGCACCACGGCGCCCACGGGGGCGGGGAAGGGGGCGATGGCTGCGCAGGTCGCCGGCGGCTTGACGGGCGTTCGGTACGGGTCGGGGAAGGCGGCGCTGAAGCCGCGCCCGGTCCAGGCCCGCCAGCGGCCGGGATCGGCGGGGTCGTCGGTGCGGAACAGGCAGGCGCCCCCCGCCTGGTCGCTGCCCGGCCGCTCCCAGCCCGTGGTCGAGACGAAGACGTAGCGCCAGCGCCCGTCGCCGACGATGTTGGAGGGGTTGAAGAAGCCCCGGTGCCGGCCCTGGTCCACCTCCTGCCGGAAGGGGGCGGCGGCCACCACCGCGGGCGGGTCCGTCCGGGTGAAGCGGGCGCCGCCGTCCCGCGAGGCGGCGGCGGTGATCGTGTTGTACCAGCACTCCAGATAGACCTTCGAGCGGCAGCGGCCCGGATGCGCGTTGGCCTGGTATTCGTGGTGGAGCAGGGCGGCGACGGCCGTGCCGTCCTCGGTCCAGGTCGCGGTGATCCAGGAGCGGTCGTCATAGGCGGCCGGATCGGGCTTCTCCCCCGACTCGAGCACGACCCCGCAATCGATCCGGAGATGGTCGAAGTCCGGCCCGCGCAGGCGCCGGTTGCGGTAATGCAGCCCGAACAGGGCGAGCCCGCCCCCCGCCTCCCGGAAGGCGCGGGCGGAGGCATCGGGCACGTCGGCCCCGTCGCAGGCATCCTTTTGCGCGCGGAAGATCGGCACCGGCGGCCCGACCAGGGTCAGGGCCGAGAGCGGCGGCTCGGTGCCCGCCCGGGCGGGCAGCGTCGCGGGAAGCAGCAGGGCCAGCAGGAGAAGAAGGCCGGCGCGGCGGTGGGTCATCGTGTCGGCCTGGACAAAGCGGCCAAGTCTAGTGTCTTGAACGGTTACAAAGAGCTTGGCGCTCGCCCGAAGGGGGCGCCGCATCCACAGCCAACCGTTCCGGGTGCACGCATGGCGATCCTGATCCTCGGTCTCGTGCTGTTCCTGGGCACGCATGCCTTCACCATGCTGCGGGGCCCGCGCGCCGGGCTGATCGGCCGCTTCGGCGAGAACGGGTACAAGCTCGGCTACACCGCCCTGTCGATCCTCGGCCTCGGGCTCACGGTCTACGGCTATCAGCTCTACCGGGCGAACGGCATGATCCCGGTCTGGGACCCGCCGGTCTGGACGCGCCATCTCGCGGTGCTGCTCACGCTCTTCGCCTTCATCAGCCTCGCCGCCGCGGGCAAGAAGCCGAGCCACATCCAGGCCGCCGTGAAGCACCCGATGCTGCTCGGCGTGAAGATCTGGGCGACGGCGCATCTGATCGCCAACGGCGATCTCGGCTCGATCCTGCTCTTCGGCGGCTTCTTGGCCTGGGCGGTCTCGGCGCGGATCAGCCTGAAGCGCCGCCGGGACGAGCCCGTCGCCAAGCTGCCGAAGCCCGCCCCCGCCGGCTGGCGCCGCGACATCACCGCCGTCCTCGGCGGCCTCGTGGTCTGGTTCGTCTTCGGCAAGTACCTGCACCCGCTCCTGATCGGCGTGCAGGCCTGGCCGGGGCAGGGCTGAGGGGGCGCGGTGCGCCGCCGGCGCGGAGGGGCGGCCGCTTCCGGCCCTTTGCAACGTCTGCTTGCCAGCAACCTTGCTGACCCCGTTCGCTCACGCGTCCGATCCATGCGCAAGAAGAGGTCTCAGCGATCGAAGCGACCCCTGATCTTTGGAAGGGGATGCGAGATGGCGGCAGTCTTTGATCGTCGCCTTGGCCGTGTCGATGGCAATCGAGACCGCTGACATCGTCCGCTCGTCCGGGTCGCGCTCCCGAGCGTAGCGCACAACGTCCGTGGCAAGCCGGTCGACCTCGACATTGAGCGCCTCGATGGCTGCCGGATCTGTCAGCGTCCGGGCCTGCTCGGTGACCTCCAGCAAACGGTCAATGATCTCGTCGATCCGCTCGCGGCGCAGGCTGGACAAGCGCTGGCGCAGCCATGCGAGCGCCGAGAACAAGCCGCCGGCCAGAGCGCCGAGCAGGTAGAGGGTGTCGCCGTAGCGGTCGACGAAGCCGTGCTGCTCGCGCTCGTAGTAGTCGATGGCCCCAGGATGGATCGGGACACGCGCGCTCGTCGCCGCGGCGGTCGTGTCGTAGGCCGGCGCCTGGACGTACTCGGCGGCATCCGTCTTCTCGGTGGCCGCAGTGCGCTTCTCGAAGAGCTGCTGCGTAACATCGGCCGCCACGACGCGACTGAGGGAGGCGCGCGCCATCAGTCGGTAGGAGGCTCCCACCGTCTTCACGTCGTCGGCGGGCAGCTTGGGGTCACCCGCGAAGAGGCCGCCCGGGATCGTCACGGCCTGAAGGCGCGGGAAGCGCTCAATGATGGCGCCATCGTCCTCGACCGCCACGAACTCGATCTTGCCGTTGCGGGCAACCGAGCGTACGGCACCCACCAGGGCCAAAGCTTTGGGTGCCGAGGGTGCGATGATGCTGACGAAAGCATCGATCCGCTTGTCGCGGAATGCAGCTGCGACAGCATCCTGATCGACCCGGACGAGATGGACTGCGCCCTCCCGGACGGGCCCGCCGGCCGCTTCGGTATCGAGGGCCAGGCCGTGGTAGCCGAGGATGTTTTTCAAAAGCGAGAAGTCGGCGTCCCGGTGGGCCGCGATGCCGAGCCGCTTGCCGGCAAGCTTCGGAAAGCTCTTGATGCCAGCCTGTGCCGGTGAGGCGATGATCATCGCCTGATCGCGCAGGATCGCGAGCGTCAGCCCGTTGGTGGGGAGCAGCACATCGGGCCGGACCACCGCGAGGTCGGCGCGCCCGTCCTGAAGGGCAGCCGCGCTCTCGCGCACGTCGTCGAAGGAGAGGATTTTGAGGCGGACGCCCTCTTGGCCCGCGTCCAGGGCATCGGCGTAGGCCTTGATCAGCTCCGGCTCCGTGCCGTCCCGCGGGGCGACCGCGATGGTGAGCACGCTGGCCTGCAAGAGGTACCAGGCCGCGACCGCGCTCGCACCGACCGCGAGGGTGGCCGCCAGGAGCAGCGTCTCGCGGCGCATCAGCCAGGCTGGAACGGGAAGCATGCGTGTCGCGCCTCGCAGGATCGGGCCTTCTGCGCAAGGCAATGCTCGAGGTTGCCGCAAGTGCCATCTGGGCGTGGAGCGCTCGGTACAGGCGCGCCGTGTCCACGCCAGCACGGCGTCCATGTCTGCTTCGAAGATGCGGCGGAACACGGTCAAATGACCGGTTGTGGGGACAAGGCGGCACGTCCGCTTGCGGGCGGCGAGCGAATCGCCGCTTTCCACTCCCAGAAGACCTTGATCGGTACAGCCGACATCTTCGCTCGGGGCGTAGAGCGAACCTAAGCCAGCCCGGTCGCAGGTCGCGTCCAACCCCCGCCAGATATCTGCCTACGATCGCGCGAGGGAACCGCACCGCGCCTCGAACTTCGCCCTTCCGGCCTCCCACCCCTCAAAACCCCGCCCAGTCGCCAACCGGAACCGACTGTGCTAGGCGCGGCGGCGGCGTGAGCGCTCTGTGCCGGGCCGGGGATGGTCCGGCGGAACGGGGCCGCCGCGAATGACAGGTTTTGGAGCCGGGCCCGGCGCAACGCAGGCGGGCAGGGCTCCACGAGGGATCGGCGCCGGAGCGGCGCCCGAGGGACGATGGCCGAGAACAACGAGTTCTTCCGCGAGGTCGACGAGGATTATCGCCGCGACCAGATCGCCAAGGTCTGGAAGCGCTACAGCGGGCTGTTCATCGCCCTCGCCGTGCTCCTCGTCGCGGGCGTGGGCGGCTGGCGCTACTGGGAGCATGTCCAGCGCACGCGGGCGGAGGCTGCCTCCGAGCAGTTCGACAAGGCGGCCAAGCTCGCCCAGGGCGGCAACAGCGCCGAGGCCGGCAAGGCCTTCGCCGCGCTGGAGACGGAGGGGCCGAAGGGTTACGCCGTGCTCGCCCGCTTCCGCGCCGCCGCCGAGACCTCGAAGACCGATGCCGCCGGTGCCGCTGCGGCCTACGACAAGCTCGCCACCGATCCTGCGGTGGGCGACGGCCTGCAGGAGCTCGCCCGGCTGCGCGCCGCCCTGCTGCGGCTCGATGCGGCCGATCCGGCCCCGGCGCTGGCGAGCCTGCAGGGGCTCGCCGCCCCCACCGGCATCTTCCGCCACACCGCCCGCGAGATGCTGGGGCTGACCGCCCTGCGCAAGGGCGACTATGACGGCGCGGCCAAGTGGTTCGGGCAGATCGCCGAGGACGGCGAGACCCCGCAGGGCCTGCGCCAGCGCATCGAGGTCTACGAGGCCCTGGTGGCCGGCGGCCCGGTCACGCTCACCGCGGCCCAGCCCGAGGCCGCGGCGCCCCCGCCGATCACGCGGTAGGGGTCTTCCGCCACCGCCATCCCGTTCCATCGGGCGAAGGGCATTCCCCTTCGCCCGTTGATGCTTTTAAACCTGCTCTCTCCGGCGGCCCTTCGCGGGCGCCGGACGCCTCTTGACCGGAACTGACCCCATGGATCTGCCGACCGTCGCGATCGTCGGCCGCCCGAATGTCGGCAAGTCGACCCTGTTCAACCGCCTCGTCGGCCGCAAGCTCGCCCTGGTCGACGACCGGCCCGGCGTGACCCGGGACCGCCGCGAGGGCGACGTCGCCTTCGGCGGCCTCAAGTTCCGGGTGATCGACACCGCCGGCCTGGAGGAGGCGGATGCCGATTCGCTCACCGGCCGCATGCGCGCCCAGACCGAGGCGGCGATCCTCGAGGCGGATGTCGTCCTGTTCGTGATCGACGCCCGGGCCGGCCTGCTCCCCGCCGACCAGCCCTTCGCCGAACTGGTGCGCCGGGCCGGCTGCCCGGTGATCCTGATCGCCAACAAGGCGGAGGGCGGGGCCGGCATGGCCGGCGCCTACGAATCCTTCGCCCTCGGCCTCGGCGACCCGATCCCCTTCTCCGCCGAGCATGGCGAGGGCCTGGGCGAGTTGCACGACGCCCTGCGGGAGGCCCTGCCCGAGCCCGACGCGGAGGACGAGGATGCGGAGGAGGGCCCCGGCGGGCGCAGCCTGCGCGTCGCCATCGTCGGCCGGCCCAATGCCGGCAAGTCGACGCTGATCAACCGCATGCTCGGCGAGGACCGGCTTCTGGTCGGCCCGGAGGCGGGCATCACCCGCGATTCCATCTCCCTCGACTGGATCTGGCGCGGCCGCAAGATCAAGCTGCACGACACCGCCGGCATGCGCCGCCGCGCCCGCATCGACGACAAGCTGGAAAAGCTCGCGGTCTCGGACGGCCTGCGCGCCGTGCGCTTCGCCGAGGTGGTGGTGGTGCTCCTCGACGCGACCATTCCTTTCGAGAAGCAGGACCTCACCATCGTCGATCTCGTCGAGAGCGAGGGCCGCGCCCTGGTGATCGGCCTCAACAAGTGGGACCTCGTCGCCGACCAGCCCGGCCTCCTCAAGACCCTGCGGGAGGATTGCACCCGCCTGCTGCCGCAGGTGCGCGGCGTCGCCGTGGTGCCGCTCTCGGGGCTCGCCGGCGAGGGCATCGACCGGCTGATGCAGGCCGTGGTCGGGGCTTCCGAGGTGTGGGAGAAGCGCATGCCCACCGCCAAGATCAACGCCTGGCTCACCGATGCCGTGCAGCGCAACCCGCCGCCCGCCGTCTCGGGCCGGCGCATCAAGATCCGCTACGCGACCCAGGTGAAGAGCCGGCCGCCGCATTTCGCCCTGTTCGGCAACCAGCTCGACGCCTTGCCGAAATCCTACACCCGCTACCTCGTCAACGGCCTGCGCGAGACCTTCGACCTGCCCGGCACGCCGATCCGCCTGTCCCTGCGCACCACCAAGAACCCGTTCGACAAGGGCTAGGGCCCCACCCGCCGCAGCACGAAGGTGGTGCCGACATCCGGGTCGCGCCGCCAGGTGCCGTCCGGGGTCCGGACCAGGGCCAGGGCGTGGCCGCGGCGGGCCTTGAGCGTGAGGTGGCCGTCGGCGAAGTGCCAGGAGACCGGGTCGAAGGTCTTGATGCCGCGGTCCCGGCATTCGGGCATCAGCCGGGCCGGAGACGGATCGGCGCCGGGCTCCAGGGAGAGCCGGCAGGTGTCGCTCTCGGCGAAGCGGTCGAGGGCGTAGATCCCCGGGGTGAAGCCGGCCCGGGCCGGTGCCGGGGCGGGCGGTGCGGCGGCTTCGGCCGGCCTCAGGGCGTCGGCGGGCAGAACCGGCGCCGCGCCGGGGATGGTGCGGCTCGCCCCCGCCTCCGCTTCCGCCGGGGCCTGCGGTTCGCCCGCGGCCGGCTTCGGCGCCATCAGCGCGATCTGGAGGGGCACGAAATGGTAGCGGGTGCCGTCCTCGGCGCTGGCCGTGAGGCTGCGCTCGTCCGCGCTCTTCGAGAAGATCAGGAGCGGGCGCACATTGCTGTCGACGAGGCGGATCTTGCCGTCGCCGATCAGCCAGCCCGCCACCTTGCCGAGCAGGGGCAGCGCCCGCCGGCAGCCGGCAGGGAAGCGCACGGCGCGCCCGTTCGGCCCGCTTTCCAGGGAGAGGGTGAGCATGCAGCGCCGGCTGCCGCCCTCGTTGGCGAGGTCCCAGGTGCCTTCCGCCTCGCTCAAGGAATCGGGCAGCGTCCGCCCGAGGGCCGGGGCCTCGCCCTCCGGCAGGGCCATCCCGGTCCCCGGGGGCTCCTGCCCGCGGGCGGGGGCGGCGCTCAGCCAGGCGGCGCAGGCGAGGGCGCAGGCGGTGGCGGGGATCTTCATCGTGGCGTCCAGGGCGTCTCGGGCACGGGGGTGAGCGGCCCCTTGCCGTCGAACCAGGCGATCAGGTTGTCGACCTGAAGCCGCCCCATCGCCCGGCGCGTATGGACCGAGCCGGAGCCGACATGGGGCAGCAGCACCACATTCTCCAGCCCCAGCAGCGCCTCCGGCACATGCGGCTCCCCGGCGAAGACGTCGAGCCCGGCGGCGTGGATCGTGCCCGCCTGGAGCGCGGCGATCAGGGCCGGCTCGTCGACGAGGCTGCCGCGGGCCACGTTGACGACGATGCCCTCCGGCCCGAGCGCGGCCAGCACGGCGGCATCGACCAGCCCCCGGGTCTCCGGCCCGCCCGGGGCCACGATCATCAGGGTGTCGACGGCCTCGGCCATCCCGATCAGGCTGTCGTGATAGGCGTAGGGGATCTCCGGCCGCTTCCGGCGCCCGTGATAGGCGATCGCCACCCCGAAGCCCTCCAGCCGCTTGGCGATGGCGAGCCCGATCCGCCCGAGCCCGAGGATGCCGACCCGGCGCTCCCGCAGGGTCGCGGTCAGCGGATAGGATTTTTGGAGCCAGCGCCCGGCCCGCAGGTAGCGGTCGGCCTGGGGGATCTGGCGCACGGTGGCGAGCAGCAGCCCGAGGGCGAGGTCGGCCACCTCGTCGGAGAGCACGTCCGGCGTGTGGGTGACGATCACCCCGCGCCGGGCGGCCTCGGCCACGTCGATGGTCTCGTAGCCGACTCCGAAGCTCGACACGATCTCGAGCCGCGGCAGCCGGTCGAGCAGGGCGGCGTCGATCGGCGCATGCGCCGCCACCGCCATCCCGCGGATGTTCGGCCCGACCTCCCGCAGGAAGGCGTCCCGGTCCGCTGCCGCGTGCAGGGCGTGCAGCCGGAAGCGCGCCGCGAGCGCCTCCATCACGCTCGGCTGCAACGTCTTCAGGAGCAGGATCTCGGGTGTCTCTCGGCGCTCGCCCACGGCAACCGGGCTCCCTCACGGCCACGCAACCCCCCGGCCTTAGCGCCGCGCCCGGGGAGGGGCAATCGAGCGGAAGCGCCGGGGGCGCCTCCCACCGGCCGGCCTTCACGCCATCGCCCTATGGCACGGCGGCCGCGCGCGCCTTTCCTCGCCCTCGGGCGAGGGGAACCGCGCGAAGCGGGGTGGAGGGGGCGCAGCGCGGGCGATGCCGGACACCGCGCTGCCCTCTCCGTCCGCTTCGCGGCCATCTCTCCCAGGGGGGAGAGGAAAGATCCGCCGCAGACCGTGCCGATCGAGCCGGCACGCGATGAGAGGGGTGAACACGAGCGCCGCGGGCGGGGAGAAGGGGCCCCGGCGCGCCCCGCGCCGATCCCGGATCCCTGAAAACCCCCGCTCGACGCCGCCCCCCGGATCTGAAACCCTCCACCCCCCGGCGATCCCGCCGGCGGCCGCCTTTGGCCCGCACCCCACCGGCGAGAGGAAGACCCCGCATGCCTGTCCGGCCGAGCCTGATCGCGGCCTTGGGGCTGATGCCGGCCCTTGGGCTGATGCCGGCCTTGGCGGGGCCGGCTGCCGCGCAGACGCAGTTCGACCTGAACCAGCAGGCCGGCCAACGCTTCGCGAAGGCGGATGCGGCCCTCAACCGCACCTATGGCCGTCTCCTCGAAACACTCTCGCCGGCCGGCCAGGACGCGCTCCGCCAGGCCCAGCGCAGCTGGATCGCCTTCCGCGACCAGGAATGCACCTTCGAGACCTTCGGCACCCGCGACGGCTCCATCCACCCGATGGTGCTGGCCGAGTGCAAGACCCGCCTCACCGAGGCCCGCACCCGCCAACTCCAGGGCCAGCTGGATTGCCCGGAGGGGGATATGAGCTGTGGGGGGCAGTGAGGGGGAGCCAGCGGTGCGTCTAAAACCAACGCCTAACAGAGTGTTGTGCCGAGGCGGCATTTATATTATACGATCGATGTAAATAATAGTTTATTTTTTAAAAGATTTATATTGTATAATACAATCATTCAGTATTTAAGCGCTTTGATTTTATGAAAATCTGAATCTTTTCTCTAAATATCCATCAAATTTGAAGAATATCTTGCAATGTAAAAATTTGATGCAGATCAAATGAAAGTCTCATTGCTAACATAAGCGGACAATCGGACCGCTGCTGACCGAAATCTGGATAGGATCGGAACCAGACGTTTGATCATCACCGAATGAAGGTCTGGATCGCGCGACTTAGCGGACAGTGCGGTTATAGAAGCGCACGCCTGTCCGCGTTTTCAGAAATCCATCGAAGCCGAGAGCAGGAAGGTCCGTGGGGTGCCCTGGCTCAGGATGCCACGGCCGGTCGAGGCCCAATAGTTGTTGCCCGTCACGTTGACCACGTTCGCCCGCAGGGTCAGCGGCCGGTCCTGGAACGTGGTGGCATAGCGCAGCCCGACATCGAGCGTCGCCCAGTCGGGGATCTTCTGGTTATTGGCGAGGTCGTAGTACTGGGCGGCTGTGTAGATCACCCGTCCCGTCAGGGTCAGACCCGGGATGAGGCCCGGCGGCAGGTCGTACTCGCCGTAGAGGTTCACCTGCGCATCCGGCACGCCGACCGCGACCCGGCCGACATTGCGCGGATCCTGCGCCCGCACTTGCACGCCGTCGAGCAGGGTGACGCCGCCGAGCACGCGGATGCCGGGGAGCGGCTCGCCGAACACGGTCAGCTCGACGCCGCTGTTGCGTTGGCGCCCGTCGACCGAGAAGATCGCCGTGGTCGGGTTGAGGAAGCCGAAGGGTTGCTCGATCTCGAAGGCAGCGAAGCCGACGCCGACCGTGCCGAAATCGTATTTGGCGCCGACCTCCGTCTGACGGGACACTGCGGCGGGGAAGGCCTCGTTGGCGTTTCTCGCGGAAATCGGCGGAGCCGGTGAGGTCAGTCCCTCGATGTAGTTGGCGTAGAGCGAGAGCCGCTCCACCGGCTTCACCACGAGGCCGACACCCGGCGAGAACGCGCCGCTCTCGCTCGCTCCGGTGCGGAAGCCGGTGGTCTGATTGTAGGAATTCACGTCCAGGCTCTGCCAGCGCCCGCCGATCGTGAGCAGGATCCTGTCGTCGAGGATCGACAGGGTGTCGGCGATGGCGATGCTGCGGTTGATCCGGCTCGACGTGCGCGGCGTCGCGTTCGACAGGCCGATGGTCGAGCGCGGGGCCACGTAGACCGGATTATAGAGGTTCGACACGATGGTCGCGCCGACATTCTGCGCGGCCGGCTGGGCGAGATCCTGCCAGAAGCCGACGGCGGCGAGGCCGAAGCTGTGCTTGATCGGGCCGGTCTCGACCGTGCCGCGCAGGCCCGCCTCCGCCGTCTGGTTGACGATGTAGAACGGCAGGTAGCCGATCGGGTCGCGGTAATCGCCGCGCGTGTTGAAGATCGTCAGCACGCCGCCGAAATATTCCTGCCGGAAGTTCGAGCGGCCATAGGCGCCGTAGAGCGTCAGGTCCGGGGTCAGATCGTATTCGATCCGGGTGGCGAGCTGCTGGTTGGCGCTGTCGCGGTATTCCCAGGGCTGATGCTGGTTCAGGCTCAGGTCGGGCGCCCGGGGGATGCGGATTCCGGCGGCCACGTTGCGGTTGCGCAGGGGCGAGGTGAAATCCAGCTCCTGATAGCCGAGGTCGAGGCTCGCCCGCAGGCGCTCGCCGCGATAATCGAGGGCGAGCGCGGCGATGCCGAAGTGAAGGCTCTGGTTGTCGATCGGCGTGTTGCCGTTGTTGAAGGCGCCGTTGAAGCGGATGCCCCATTCCTTGGCATCCCCGAAGCGCCGGCTGAAATCCACGGCCTTGTAGATCGTCGCATCGGAGGCGTAGCCGAGGGTGACGCGGTTGAGCGGCTCGTCCCCGGCCCGCTTCGGGATCAGGTTGATGATGCCGCCGATATTCCCGAAGGGCGGCACGCCCGACAGCAGGGTCGAGGGGCCGCGCAGCACCTCGACGCGCTCGATCGGCTCGATGGCCGGATTGAAGGAATCGGCCACGCCGAACAGGCCGTTGAAGGCCATATCCTGTGCGAAGACCGGAAAGCCACGGATGAAGAAGCCGAGGATGCCGGAAAAGGCCGGCACGTTGGTTCGGATCGAAGGGTCGTTGTTGACCACGTCCTGAACGTTGCGGGCCTGCTGATCGCGGACCAGCTTCTCGGTGTAGCTGGTCGAGCTGAACGGCTGGTCGAAGACGTTGCGGTTGCCGAGAAGCCCGAGGCGCGAGCCGGAGGCGACCACGCCGCCGGGATAGGCGGGCGGGGGCGGTCCGACGACGGCTGTCGAGGCCATCGGCACAGGCCTCCCGTTGCCGCGCGCCTCCACGGAGAGTTCATCGAGCCGGACTTCCCCCTGCGCGATCGCTTGGGACACGATACCGACGATGATCAGCGGAGCAAGACAGAGGCTGACACGACGGTTTCCGTGGCTCGGCATGCAGACGTGATCCCAAGTTGTGTAGCGTTGCGAGCAGATCGGCACTCAACGCATCAGGCGGTCACCTCTATTCCGCATGTAGGCTTCCGTCACAATGAATTTGTTGCTTATATAAGACTCGAAATAATCCTGTTGCTGCAATGTAACATTATAAATCTAGAATAATTACAAGATAATGGGTCGGATATCTGCGGCGTCACCTTGAATGATGTGCCGTGCGTCACAGCTCGACGGCTGTGCAGGACATGCGTCATGGCGTCCGCTATCCGGAGTGGTGCGGACGCCCGCACGTTTCAGACGCAAGGTCTACACGGGGTCGAAAGCGGCGGTTTTGGTCGTGCGGTTCCAGGGGGCCTCCCGAGCCCGTCCAGACCTGAAAGGTTTGCAACGAGAGCGTCCGGTCGTGGGATGTGGCTGAGTCGATCGAGGAGAGACTATGGCTGCGAGGCGGACCCAGGCGGTTTCGCTGGCAATCCGCCGCGTTCGATCCCTGACCGCCCCGGATACCGTCTTCGTGGCGCCTGCCGCGCGATCCGTCTCCGAGCACGAGGTTCCCCGCGCTTGGTAACGCGTCCGACGGCCCTCAAAGGCCGCGAGCCTCCTCACCCCAACCCCCGCGCCCGGCCCCCTTCCGAAACCCCACCCGCGATATTATTAGAAGCGCTCCACGCAGATTTCGCCGGCAGCCCTGTCGTCGGGCTTCGGCCCGGGCGGATGATGCACCCGATGAAGATCCGAAGGCCATGACCGCGCCCCGCACCCTCTACGACAAGATCTGGGACGACCACGTCGTCGATGTTCAGCCGGACGGCTCCGCGCTCCTCTACATCGACCGCCACCTCGTGCACGAGGTGACCTCCCCCCAGGCCTTCGAGGGGCTTCGCGTGGCCGGGCGCAAGGTGCGCGCCCCGGGCAAGACGCTCGCCGTCGTCGACCACAACGTGCAGACCTCGGACCGCAGCAAGGGCATCGAGGATCCCGAGAGCCGCACCCAGCTCGAGGCGCTCGCCGAGAACGTGCGCGATTTCGGCATCGAGTTCTACGACGCGCTGGACCGCCGCCAGGGCATCGTCCACATCATCGGGCCGGAGCAGGGTTTTACCCTGCCGGGCCAGACCATCGTCTGCGGCGACAGCCACACCTCGACCCACGGTGCCTTCGGGGCGCTGGCCCACGGCATCGGCACATCCGAGGTCGAGCACGTGCTCGCCACGCAGACGCTGATCCAGCGCAAGGCCAGGAACATGCGCGTCACCGTCGACGGGGCCCTGCCCCCCGGCGTGACCGCCAAGGACATCATCCTGGCGATCATCGGCGAGATCGGCACCGCCGGCGGCACCGGCCACGTCATCGAATATGCCGGCGAGGCGATCCGCGCCCTCTCGATGGAGGGGCGCATGACGATCTGCAACATGTCGATCGAGGGCGGGGCGCGGGCCGGCATGGTCGCGCCGGACGCGACCACCTTCGCCTATGTGAAGGACCGGCCGAAGGCGCCCAAGGGCCCCGCCTTCGACGCCGCCCGGCGCTACTGGGAGAGCCTGGTGAGCGACGAGGGCGCGCATTTCGACCGGGAGATCCGGCTCGATGCGGCCAACCTGCCGCCCATCGTCTCCTGGGGCACCAGCCCGGAGGACGTGGTCTCGATTCAGGGCACCGTGCCGGATCCGGCGGCGATCGCCGACGAGAACAAGCGGCAGTCCAAGGAGAAGGCCCTGGCCTATATGGGCCTCACCCCCGGCACGAAGATGACCGACATCGCACTGGACCGGGTCTTCATCGGCTCCTGCACCAACGGGCGCATCGAGGATCTGCGCGCGGTTGCCAAGGTGGTCGAGGGCCGCAAGGTGCACGAGCGGGTCTCGGCCATGATCGTGCCCGGCTCCGGCCTGGTGAAGGCCCAGGCCGAGGCCGAGGGGCTCGACCGGATCCTGAAGGCGGCGGGCTTCGACTGGCGCGAGCCGGGCTGCTCGATGTGCCTCGGCATGAACCCGGACAAGTTGAAGCCGGGCGAGCGCTGCGCCTCCACCTCGAACCGCAATTTCGAGGGCCGCCAGGGCCCGCGCGGGCGCACCCACCTGGTCTCCCCGGCCATGGCGGCCGCGGCGGCGGTGGCCGGCCGCTTCGTCGATATCCGCGACTGGCGCGGCTGAGGCGGGTTTTCGGAGGCGCCGCGGCGTGGGCCGCGGCGCCTTCGGCCGGCCCGAAGCCCCGCGAGACGGCCTCGAAGCCCTCGCGGTTCGGCTTCGAGGCCTTCGGGGCGCGGCTCCGAAGCGTTTTCGAGGCGAAGGGGCGATTTCAGCGATTGACGCCCCGCCCGTTGCCCCCTAAACGAACCCCGTCGCCGACCGCAAAGGTCCGCGCGCCCAGGTGGCGGAATTGGTAGACGCGCTGGTTTCAGGTACCAGTCTCGCAAGAGGTGAAGGTTCGAGTCCTTTCCTGGGCACCATCAGCGGCCTCAAGCGCTGATCCGCAAAGACTTCAGACAGATTATCCGGCTAGAGCCCGCGCCTTCTCGATAGGAAGGTGTTGTCGCGTATCGTCCTGCAGGACGGTGCGGCCGATGTCGCTTGCCCCGAGACGGCCCGATTAGAACGGATCACCCCGCATCGCGCGCCCCTGTTGCGGAGCGGGCGGTTGGCCTTTTGCGGTGTGGCAGCCTGATATTGGGCCAGGCAATGCCCATTGTTTGGGCGAAAGCAAACTTGACAGTATTTTAGGCAGATTCTAGCTGTTTTTTACCAAATGGTAAAAAACGGGAATCGGGTTCGATGGCGCAGAAAGGTCTTGTGTCCCGGCGTTCGGTGCTGGCCTCCGGCTTGGCCCTCGGCGCCGGCTCCCTGGTTCCCGCCCGGGCGGCCACGCCCCTCAAGGTCGCGGGCATCCACGGCTCTCCGGTCGAGAATGCCTGGAACGCGGTGCTCCACAAGGCCCTGCAGGACGCCGCCCGGGAGGGCCTGATCGAGTACGTCTTCTCCGAGGGCGTCTCGGGTACCGACTATCCCCGCGCCATGCGCGAATATGCCGAGCAGGGGGCGCGGCTCGTCGTGGGCGAGACCTTCCCGGTCGAGAAGCTGGCGCGCGAGGTCGCCGCCGACTACCCCAAGACGGCCTTCGTGATGGGCTCCAGCGGCCAGCCCGCAGGGGACAATTTCGGCACCTTCGGCACCTGGAACTTCGACGGGGCCTACCTCGCCGGCATGCTGGCCGGGCGGATGACGAAGTCGAATATCGTGGGCTCGGTCGGCGCCATGCCGATCCCCGAGGTCAACATGCTGATCAACGCCTTCGCCGCCGGGGTGAAGGCGGTCAATCCGCAGGCCAAGCACCGGGTGACCTTCATCGGCACCTTCTTCGATCCGCCCAAGGCGCGCGAGGCCGGCCTCGCCCAGATCGATGCCGGGGCGGACATCCTGTTCGGCGAGCGCATCGGCACGGCGGATGCCGCCAAGGAGCGCGGCATCAAGGCGGTCGGATCGCTGATCGACTACACCCCGCGCTATCCGGGCACGGTCTTCGCCAACGCGCTCTGGAACTTCCGGCCGATCCTCGATGCCGCGCTGGCCGATGTCGCTGCCGGCAAGCCGGCGGGGCGCGACTACACGGCCTACGGGCTGATGAAGGAGGGCGGCAGCGACATTGCCTATGTGAAGGGCGTGGCGCCCGCCGAGGCGGAGGCGGCGATGGAGGAGCGGCGGTCGGCGATCAAGACCGGCGGCTTCGTGGTTCCGCAGGTGAAGACGGAGCCGAAGTAGGCGGCCATGCTCGCGGATGCGACCGCCCTCGCCGCCGCCCTCGCCGCGGGGCGCCTCACGGCCGGCACCGCGATGGAGGCGGCGATCGCGGCCGGGGCGGCGCAGGGCGCGCTCGGCGCGATCGTCTTCGAGGCCCCCGATCGCGGTCGGGCCCTGGCGGCCGCGATCGACGCCATGCCCGTCGATGCCGCGCCGCGGGCCACCATGCCCTTCGCCGGCGTCCCGACGCTGGCCAAGGACCTCGGCGGTCCCTTCGCCGGCCTGCCGGTGGCGGCGGGGTCGCGGGCGGTTCCGCGCTCCGACGCCAGCGCCGACAGCGTGCTCGCCGCCCGCTTCCGCGCGGCCGGCCTCTGCCCCTTCGGCCTGACCACCAGCCCGGAATTCGGCCTCTCCCTCGCCAGCGAGCCGGCCGCCGGGCCCGCCTGCCGCAATCCGCTCGCGCCGGAGCGCATGGCGGGCGGCTCCTCCGGCGGCGCGGCCGCGGCGGTGGCGGCCGGCATCGTCGCCATCGCCCATGCCACGGATGCCGGCGGCTCCATCCGCGTTCCGGCGGCTTGTTGCGGGCTCGTCGGCCTCAAGCCCGGCAGGGGCTCGATCCCGGGCGGTCCCGCCTATGGCAACCATGTCGGCGGCCTGGCGAGCGAGCTCGCCGTCTGCCGCTCGGTGCGGGACGCGGCCGCGATCTTCCATGCCCTTGCCGGCGAGACGCGGGGACCCTTCCCGCCGCCGGCCTTCGCCCCGGCGACGGCCGCCGCGCCCCTGCGCATCGGCCTCCTCACGGAAACGGGTGCTGCCCTGCCGACGAGCCCGGAGCGTTCGGAGGCCGTCGAGGCGGCGGGACGGGCGCTGGAGCGCCTCGGCCATCGCCTCGTTCCGCTCGATGCCGCCGCCATCGAGCGGCTGGCCCTGGACAGCGGGCGCATCTTCGCCGGCATCGTCGCCGTCAACCTGGCGGAGGTGGCGGCCCGGCTGCGCCTCGACCTGTCGAAGACGGAAGCGGTGACGCAGGCGGTGGCGGCGCGGGGCCAGGCGATGCGCGCCATGGAGATCTGGGCGCTGATGCGGGACATGGTCCTCGTCGGCCGCGATCTCTGGCAGGTCTTCGAGGGGATCGACGTGCTCCTCGCGCCGATGCTGGCGGAGGCGCCCCGGCCGCTCGGCAGCTTCCCGAGCGATCACGACGACATCGATCTGCATTTCCATCGTATGCTCACCTTCGCGCCTCTCGCGCCGCTCGCCAATGTCTCCGGCTTTCCCGCCCTGACCCTGGCCTTCGGCGCGGATCGCGACGGCCTGCCGCTGCCGGTGCAGCTCCTGGCGCCGATGGGCGGCGAGCCGCGGCTCTTGGAGCTCGCCGGCCTGCTCGAGGCGGAGGGGCGCTGGCGCCACCGCTTCCCCGTGGCGGGGCTCGAGCCGTGAGCGGTCCGGTCCTGGAGCTGCGCAACGTCAGCAAGCGCTTCGGCGCCCACCTCGCCAACGACGACATCTCCCTCACCCTGGCGAAGGGCGAGATCGTCGCGCTCCTCGGCGAGAACGGTGCCGGCAAGACCACGCTGATGAGCATCCTGTTCGGGCATTACACGCCCGATCGCGGCACGGTGCGGGTGATGGGCGCCGCGCTGCCGCCGGGCCGGCCGCGGGCGGCGATCCGCGCCGGGGTGGGCATGGTGCACCAGCACTTCTCGCTGGCGCCGAACCTCACCGTCCTCGAGAACGTCACGGCCGGCACGGAGCGGCTCTGGTCGCTGCGCGCCCGGACCGGGGCGGCCCGCGCCAAGCTCGCGGAGATCGCCGCCCGCTTCGGTCTCGAGGTCGATCCGGATGCGCGGGTGGGCGATCTGTCCGTCGGCGAGCAGCAGCGGGTCGAGATCCTGAAGGCGCTTTACGGCGACGCGCGGATCCTCGTCCTCGACGAGCCGACGGCGGTGCTCACCAATCCCGAAGCGGAGCGGCTGTTCGCGACCCTGAAGGCGATGGCCCGGCAGGGGCTCTCCCTGATCTTCATCTCGCACAAGCTCGACGAGGTGATGGCCACCGCCGACCGCATCGTCGTGCTGCGCGGCGGCAAGCGGGTCGCCGAGCGCGCCGTCGGCGCGACGAGCAAGGCGGAACTCGCCGCGCTGATGGTCGGCCGCGCCGTGACGCGTCCGCGCCGCGAGGCCTCGACCCCCGGCGAGACCGTGCTGGAGGCGGTGGGCATCACCCTGCGCCAGGGCGGTGTCGATCGCCTCAAGGCGGTGGATTTCAAGCTGCGGGCCGGCGAGGTGCTCGGCATCGTCGGCGTCTCGGGCAACGGCCAGGCGGATCTGGCGCGGCTCCTCGGCGGCACCGCGCGCCAGAGCGCCGGCTCCCTCCTCCTGTTCGGCCGCGAGGTCGAGCGGTTCGGCGTGGCGGAGGCGATCGCGGCGGGCATCGGCCGCATCCCCGAGGATCGCAACCGGGAGGGCGCGATCGGCGAGATGGCGCTCTGGGAGAACGCCGTGCTCGAACGCCTGCCGCATTTCTCGCGGCGTGGCCTCGTCGACCGCCGGGCCGGCATCGCCTTCGCCCAGCGCATCATCGAGGGGTTCGACGTGCGCGGCGGCAGGCCGACAAGCCGCATCCGCCTTCTCTCCGGCGGCAACATGCAGAAGCTGATCCTGGGGCGCAATCTCGTGGAGCATCCTCGCATCCTGGTCGCGGCCCAGCCGGCGCGCGGGCTCGACGAGGGCGCCGTGGCCGCCGTCCACGGGCACCTCCTGGCGGCGCGCCGGGCCGGCACGGCGGTCCTGCTGATCTCCGAGGACCTCGACGAGGTGCTGGCCCTGGCCGACCGGGTCCAGGCCATCGTCGGCGGGCGCCTGTCGCCCCCGGTCGCGGCGGAGGCCGTCGACCGCCAAAGGCTCGGGCTGATGATGGCCGGGGAATGGACGAAGGACGGAGTCTCCCATGCGGTTTGAGCGGCGCGCGCATCGCCCGGCCCTGCTCGTGCTGGCGACGCCGGTCATCGCCGTCCTCGCGGCGCTTGCCGTGGCCGGCCTGCTCATCGCGCTGGCCGGGGCGTCGGTCCCCGAGGCCTATCTGCGCATCCTCCAGGGCGCCTTCGGCTCCCGCCTCGCCACGACCGAGACCCTGACGCGGGCGACGCCCCTGATCCTGACGGGGCTCGCGGCCGCAGTCGCGTTCCGGGCCCGACTCTGGAACATCGGCGCGGAGGGCCAGCTCTATCTCGGCGCGATCGCCGTGGCGGCCGTGAGCGCCCATCTCGTCGGCGACTGGCCCCCCGCGGTCCAGATCCCGCTGCTCCTCGTCGTCGGGGCGGCGGCCGGGATGCTGCTCCTGCTGCTGCCGCTCTGGCTGCGCCTGCGCTTCTCCGTCGACGAGGTGGTGACGACGCTGCTCCTCAACTTCGTTGCCGTCCTCTTCGTCTCGATGCTGATCGACACGGTGCTCAAGGATCCCCTGGCCTTCGGCTGGCCGCAATCGGATTCGGTCGCGGACGCCGCGCGCCTGCCGAAGCTGCTGGATCGCTCGCGCCTTCACATCGGCCTCGCCATCGCGGTCCTGCTGGCCCTGGTCGTCCAGTTCGTCCAGGCCCGCACCACTTTCGGCCTGCGGGCGCGGGCGGCGGGCCTCAGCCCGGCGGGCGCGCGCTTCGCCGGGGTGCCGCTCGGGCGCACGCTGGTCCTGGTGGCGATGATGTCGGGCGGCCTGGCGGGGCTCGCCGGCGCGGTCGAGGTGATGGGCGTGAAGGGCTATGTCACGACCGATCTGTCGCCGGGCTACGGCTATTCCGGCATCGTGGTCGCCATGCTCGCCAATCTGCAACCGCTCGGCGCCGTGCTGGCGGCCCTGTTCATCGCGGCGATGTTCGTCGGGGCGGACGGCATGAGCCGCGGCATGGGCATTCCCACCTACATCGCCGACGTCACCGTGGCGCTCTCGCTCCTCGCCATGCTCGTGGCGCTCTTCTTCACGCAGTACCGCATCGCGCGATGATGGATCTCCTCGACATCCTCTCCTCGGCGGGATTGTGGGCGGCGGTCCTGCGCATCGCCACGCCCCTGATCTTCGGCACCCTCGGCGCGCTCCTCTGCGAGCGGGCGGGCGTCCTCAATCTCGGCATCGAGGGCATCATGACCTTCGGCGCCATGATCGGCTGGCTCGCGGTCTATCGCGGGGCCGACCTCTGGACGGGGCTGCTGGTCGCGGGGCTGGCGGGGGCGGCCTTCGGCCTGCTCCACGCGGTGCTCACCGTCACCCTCGGCCTGTCCCAGCACGTGGTGGGCCTCGGGGTGACGCTGTTCGCGTCGAGCTTCGGCTACTACGTCTTCCGGCTGATGGTGCCGGTGGCCGGCACCCCGCCGACGATCACGCCGTTCCAGCCGGTCGAGCTCCCGGGCCTGTCGACGCTGCCCCTGGTCGGCCCGTCCCTGTTCTCCCAGACGCCGCCGACCTATCTCGCCATCCTCCTCGCCCTGGTCCTGGCCTATATCCTTGCCCGCACGCCCCTCGGCCTCGCCCTGCGCCTGACGGGCGAGAACCCGCATGCGGCGGAGGCGCAGGGGATCGACCCGATTGTCCTGCGCTACGGCGCCGTCGTGGTGGGCAGCGCCCTGATGGGCCTGGGCGGCGCCTACCTGACGCTGTCGGCCTTCAACAGCTTCTTCCCGACCATGATGCAGGGCCGCGGCTGGATCTGCATCGCCCTGGTGGTCTTCGCCTCCTGGCGGCCGGGCCGCGCCCTTCTCGGCGCGCTGCTCTTCGCCTTCTTCGACGGCTTCCAGCTCCGGCTGCAGACGGTGCTGAACGGCGCCGTGCCGTATCAGCTCTTCCTGATGATCCCCTATCTCCTGTCCATCGCGGCGCTCGCCGCCATGGCGCGCAACGCCCGCGTGCCGCAGGCCCTGATGCAGCCCTATCGGCGCGGCGAGCGCTGATCCGCTTCCTCCGGAAAGAGCCCATGTTCGACCTGATCCTGCGCAACGCCACGCTTCCCGACGGCCGCCAGGGCATCGACATCGCCGTGAGGGGAGGGCGCATCGCCGCCCTGGCCCTGGCGATCGCGGCCGAGGCCGGCGAGGTGATCGACGTCGGCGGGCGCCTCGTCTCCCCGCCCTTCGTCGATCCGCATTTCCACATGGACGCGACGCTCTCCCTCGGCCTGCCGCGGATGAACGTCTCCGGCACGCTGCTCGAGGGCATTGCCCTCTGGGGCGAATTGCGGCCGCTCCTGACGAAGGAGGCCCTGGTCGAGCGGGCCCTGCGCTACTGCGACCTGGCGGTCTCGCAGGGGCTCCTCCACATCCGCAGCCACGTCGATACCTCCGATCCGCGCCTCGTCACGGCGGAAGCGCTCCTGGAGGTGCGCGAGCGGGTCCGTTCCTACATTGACCTCCAGCTCGTCGCCTTCCCGCAGGACGGCTATTACCGTGCGCCGGAGGGGCCGCGCTCCCTCGAACGCGCCCTCGACATGGGCCTCGACGTCGTCGGCGCCATCCCGCATTTCGAGCGCACCATGGCCGAGGGCGCCCGCTCGCTGGAGGCGATCTGCCGGATCGCGGCGGAGCGGGGCCTGCCGGTCGACGTGCATTGCGACGAGACCGACGATCCGCTCTCGCGCCATGTCGAGACCCTGGCCGCCGAGACCGTCCGCTTCGGGTTGCAGGGGCGGGTGACCGGCTCGCACCTCACCTCCATGCATTCCATGGACAATTACTACGTCTCGAAACTCATTCCCCTGATGGCCGAGGCGCGGATGCAGGTCATCGCCAATCCGCTCATCAACATCATGCTCCAGGGCCGGCACGACACCTATCCGAAGCGGCGCGGCCTGACGCGGGTGCGCGAACTGATGGACGCCGGCCTCACCGTCGCCCTCGGCCAGGACTGCACCATGGACCCCTGGTACGCGATGGGCTCGGCCGACATGCTCGAGGTCGCGCATATGGCGATCCATGTGGCGCAGATGGGCAGCGTCGCGGACAAGCACCGGATCTTCGAGGCCGTCACCACCCATTCCGCCCGCCTCATGGGGCTCGAAGGCTACGGCCTCGCGGTCGGCTGCCATGCCGATCTCGTCGTCCTGCAGGCGGCGGACGTGGTGGAGGCCCTGCGGCTGAAGCCGACGCGGCTCCTCGTCCTGCGGCGCGGCAAGGTCATCGCGAAAAACCCGCCGCGCATCACCGAGCTTTGCCTGCCGGACCGGCCGGCGCGGATCGACAGCGGTCGCGATTTTCTCCCGGCCGGATCGACCGTGCCAGAGGCCCGTTCCGGGATCTGAGACGGCTCTTCGCTCTGAACGGCGGAAGAACCTGCCGCGCCGGTCTGCGTCGGGGGCGGGTCCGGCCGTAGAGGACCGAGGCGCCGATAGGGTCGCCGCCGATGGCGGAGCCGTCGGCAGGCTTTCCCGGCCGAGAGAGCTTCTGCCGTTGCGGCAAGCGGGGACCCGATGGCCCTATCTCGGCGATCGGGCGATCCGAGCCAACCGGAAAGGCCCTGTGGTGGGCCGGCACGCAAAATCCGGCTCCGATCGAGAGAGGCCTCCACCGACGCTGTTGGCCCCGGTCTGTCCCGGGGCCCTGTGCGGCTGCGCCTTTCCGTAAGACCGGCGGGCGGGGGCAAGGGCCTTCGACGGCGGGCCAGGATCAGGAGAGCCTCTCTCCCGGAAGGGGGCTCGCGCCCGAACCACGCCGAGAGCTCGCTGACTGAAATGTAGATAACAGACAGATTAATCATATATATATAAATATTTACGGATGCTAGCAAGGTCTCAAAAATAAACAGATGTTATATTAGGAATACAATCTGAAAAGCCAGTGAAGTAATTCCATACATGTGACACGATTGCGTCAAGCGCAAATGTTATAACATATTTACTGTCATTATGGCAGGGTTATTTTTAATATTATATTATTGGTGTATGATTTGTTTTGATTTTTTATCAGGTGCCTTTTTGATTTTTGTAGTTGTTCCACCAAAATAGAAAGTTGGCGAAATGTGATAGAATTTTGGAGGTTTTGCAGTCGGAAGCTCCTCTGACTGCTTCCCATCCTTTGACGAGGGTAGGATGACCCTCGTCGCGCGTCTCGTTCACGCCCGCTTCCCTCGCACTGTGTCGGCATGACGCCGTCGGGAGCAGCCGCGGGATTGTCCGCCATCCATCGCCGCCACGCGCGGCCAGCCCTACCGTGAGAATGTCCGACACCCTCTTGTCCTCTGATCTCCTCCCTCCGAAGGCGGCCGCCTGGCAGGCGGCCCTCAGCGCCCTGCAGCCTTCATCGCCCTGCCCGAACTTGAGCGGCGAAGACTGGCGGCGGATCTCCGAATCCGCCCTCGATTTCATCGACCGCTTCGGGGCGGAGGCCGCCCACTACGGGTGGAGCGACGTCGAATTGTTCGGTGTGCATCCGGATCTGGGCACGATGCGGACCTGCTGGTGCGGCGCCCTGATGCTGCCCGACCGGCGCGTAACGGCCGTCAGCGAGGATCGGATCAGCTTCGATACGTCGACCTACTATCGCGACTTGCCCGGGCGGCCCCACGGCATCCCGATCTGGGAGTTCGCGGCGCGACGGAGCGCTCGCATCGAAGGCATGAAACGCACGTCATCCTAAGGGGGGCGAGGCGGCGACCGAGTCTAGATGGACGTCTTCGAGGAGAGGATTCGGCTGACGAGGGTGCCGTTCAGGAGCAGGAACCGGATCTGCGCCCGGCGTCGGGCGTAGGTTTGGGCGATCAGATCTTGCTCCGCCTTCACGAGATCGACTTGGCTGTCGAGCAGCTCGAAGACGGTCCGGCCGCCGTTCCTGAACTGCTCCAGGGAGAGATCCTGGACTTTGCGGGCCGCAGCCACCCGCGAGGCGAGCGTTCCGGACTTGTCCTGATCGGATGACGTGATGCGCGAGGCGCCCTGTGCGTCCTCGCGCAATTCGCGACGACGCTTGTCGAGCTTGAGGGTCGCGGCTTCGAGGCGGGCGGCGATCTGCTGGCGCAGGCTCGTATTCGCGCCGCCGTCCAGAATCGGCATCCGGATGGACAGGAGGACGTTCCCGTACATGCGGCGATCGATAGTCGTGTCCGGCTCGGTCATCTGCCGACCGACCCGCCAGCCGGCCTCGATGCCGACATTCGGCATCAGGCCGAGCTCGGCCGCGTGGAGCTGCTCCCGGAGCGACGAGATCTCGTACTGGATCGCGAGGATCTCGGGGTTCCGATCGAGCTGGCCGTCGTCCAGGGCCATCACGTCGTCCTTCAACCGGGGGGTCACCGTGTCGGCGATCCGATCGACGTCCATCGCCGTCAGGCGCCGGAACGCATCGGCCGCGTTGGTCCGGTCCGTCACGAGGTCGATCAGTGCCGTGCGGGCCGCATCAAGGCGTGTGGTCACCCGCTTGATGTCGGCGACCGTGGAGTTGCCGTTCGACTCGTTCGTCTTGATGATGTCGAGGATCGTCTCGTGCGCCTTGATGTTCCTCTTGGTAAGATGGATGTTCTCATCGATCTGCTCGACCTTCATCAGAAGATCGAGCATGTCGAACACCGTCTGCTCCGTCTTGGCGATGCGGGCCTTGGTGCTGCTGTCGTAGGAGAGGGCCGCCCTCTCGATGTTGCTCGCCGCCGCGCCGAAATCGTAGACGCTCTGCCGGATGCTGACGCCCGCCTCGCGCCGGATCGCGTTGCCGGCAGGGTGCGTCTCCCAGTTCCGCTGCGGCCCGACGGCCGTGGAGAGGTCGACCGAGGGCAGGAGGCTGGCGCGGGCGCCGTCGATGGCGGCGAAGGCCTCCTTCTCGCGGGCCGCGGCGATGCCGATGTCGGGGTTCTCCCGGATGAGCAGCCGGACGGTCTCGGGGACCGTCAGGCTTCCCTGTTTGGCCGGCTTCGGCCCCACCGCCGTGTCGCCGGCCTTTCCCTTGCCGGGGCGGCCGCTCCCGTCGGCCGCCGGCGAAGGCTCCGCGGTCTCGGACGGGGGCGGGAGGATCGTCGCCGTCGGGAATTCGCGGCAGAGATTCGAGGGAACGGGGTAGTCTTCCGTCCCGACGCACGGAGCGGCACGCTGGCTGACGCAGCCGGCGGTGGAGAGCGACAGCAGCGCGATCGCAAAAAGTCTTTTCGCGATGAGCCGCCTGCGACCGAACATTCCTGGACCCCGGTTGATCCGGGCATTTAACGGTTTCTTATCCTTAACATATAGTTAAATTTATCGTGTCGCTCCGCCAAGACTGAAGGTCGCCGGGTTCTATCCTGTGGTTCAAGTCTGAAAAATGAAATCGTAGGATGTAATATTGGCGGGGTCTTGTCCAAATTTCGGAACAGGGCTTCTACGAGCAGTTGCAAATGCTGAGGCAGCGCGTGGTGACTGACATAAGGGCCACGCTAGGCCGCCACGTTCTCGATCGGGCGGCGCATCGCGCGAGGGGACCGCTCGTCCGGGACCCTTCGGCCACGGGCGACGTGGCCCGGCCAGGCGATTCCGGACCTTGGGCCGCTCCTTCGATCAGCGGCGGAAGGCCATGTCGCGAACCTCCGCGAGGGGGGTCAGCAGATATTGCAGCACCGTGTGCCGCTTGGTGAGGATGTCGACATTCGCCATCATGCCGGGGATGATCGGGCGGTTGTCGCCGAGGCGGTTGGGCGCGTTCAGCCGGACCCGGAAATAGGGCGGCGTGTCCTTCTCCTTGATGATGTCGGGGGAGATGTCCACGACCTGCGCGTCGAGGGAGCCGTAGACGGAATATTCGTAGGCCGTGATCTTCACCACCGCCTTGGTGCCGGGCCAGATGTCGGCCCGGTCCTGCGGCGGGAGCTGCGCCTCGATGGCGATGGTGTCGCTGCGCGGGACGATCTCCATGATCGGAGCGCCCGCGGCGATGACGCCGCCCACGGTCGCGATCATCTGCTTGTTGACGGTTCCCGACACCGGCGCCCGGATGTCGGTGCGGACCGCACGCTCCTTCAGGGCGGCGACGGCCTCGATCAGCTGGCTGATCTCGACAAAGACCTTCGTCTTCTCCTCCACCGCGTCGGAGCGGAACTTCAGGAGGGCGGCATTGCGCTGGCGGGCCGCTTCGCTCAGTGCCGCCTCCGTCTGCGGGATGTCGTGCGCCAGATCCTCGATCCGGGTGTCGATCTGCTGGAGCGCGGTGAGCGCCTGGAGGAGCTCGTTCTTCGACACGGCCCCGAGGTCGCTCAGGCGCTGGAGGCTCTGCGCGCGCTGCGCGGAGAGCTCGCGCTCCCGCTGCAGGTTCGAGCGCCGGGCCTTCAGCCCCGCGAGGGCGAGCTCCTGCTGGCGGATCTTGTCCTCCAGGATGAAGATCTGCTCGCTATGGTCCCGCTGGCGCTGGCTGAAGAGCTCCCGCTCGCTGTCGAGGATGCGGTTCTCCGCGAGGTCGGTGGGAAAGGTGACCGCCGGCGCGCCCGCGAGCTCGGCCTCCAGGCGCGCCAGAGTCGCGCGCTTGGCGGCGAGCTGCGTCCGGGTCTGCTGGAGCGTCGTCTCCGACTGCACGTCGCGGATCCGCACCAGGACCTGATCCTTCTCGACGCGATCGCCCTCGCGCACCAGGATCTCCGAGACGATGCCGCCTTCGAGATGCTGCACGATCTGGTTCTGCGTGAAGGGCACGATCATGCCGGTGCTGCGCGTCACCGCATCGATCTGCGTCAGGCTCGCCCAGGCCAGCAGGGCGATCATCCCGGCGGCGAGACCTAGGAGGACGGTCCGGTGCGTCTCGCGCACGAGCTGGTCGCAGAGCGGCGGCTCCGGCGACTCGGCTCTCCATGCCGGCGCCCGAAACGCTTCGTCCGTCATCCTCACCATCCCCGTTATGCGATAGCTCCTTATGCTCCGGCTTTGTTAATCGACAGCTAAGCATGCCCGTTTACCAGTCTAGCCCGGACTAAGACTGCAAAGGCTCACATGGCGGCCGTACGAAGAAATCCGATGGACTGGTCGAGGGCCTTGCGCGCCGTCCGTCGTCCCCGATCTATACAACCGTCCGTTACGAGGGGCGAGCACCTCGTCGCCGCTTTCGACAAGCTGCCGTTGCAGGCCGGCGGCATGGCCATGGAAAGCCGTCCGCTCGCCGCCATCGATGCCGCCGTGCTCCCCTGCGTGGCGGTCCTGCGCGACGGGACGGGGATCGGCCTCCTGGCGCGCGAGGCCGATGGCACCTTCCGATGCCGTACCGCGGAGGGCGAGGAAACGCTCTCCGGCGACGCACTCGATCAGGCCTATTCCGGGACGGTGCTCGTGCCGGCCCGCGCGGAACCGGTCGAAGAGACGCCGGCCCTGCCCCCCGGGGACCCGGACCTCGTCCGGCGGATCGTGAAGGCGACCCTCGCCTCGCGGCTCTTCCCGCAGCTTCTCCTCGCCGCCGCTCTGGGAAACCTCTTCGTCCTCGCCCTCCCGCTCTACAGCATGGCGGTCTACGACCGGATCATTCCCCATCACGCGGTGGAGACCCTCTGGGCGATGACCGGGGGCATCGTGATCGTTCTCCTCGTCGATCTCTTCTGCCGGCGGATGCGCGGCCGGATCCAGGAGGCGATCGGGATCTCGACGAGCCTCGCGCTGCAGCAGGGCCTCTTCGGCCGCCTCATGAACGCCGAGCTCGCCCATGCCCAGCGGCGGTCGGGGATCGTGTCGAGCGCCTTCTCGGCGATCGAGGGAGCCTGCCTCGCCGCCCCGCCGCTCCTCGCCGGCCTCCTCGTCGATCTGCCCTTCGCGGTCGCCACCCTCTTCTACGTCGCCTTCCTCGCGGAATGGGTGGTGGTAGCCCCGGTCCTGACCATCCTCGCCGTCGTCGGCGTCAATGTCGGCGCCTATCTCGCCGGGCGCCGGGCGCACCATGCGAGCGCCCGCAGCCAGGTGCATCGCGCCGCGCTGATCGAGGAGAGCACCCGGGCCCTCGAGGCCGTCAAGGCGGCGGGCTTCGAGCGGGTGGCCTCGGCGCGCTGGGCGCGGCTCGCGGATTCCATGGGCTACCACGGGCATCTCGGCCGGAACGCCTCGGCCTTCGCCGGCCTCGCCGCGAGCACGCTCCTCCAGGGCAGCAACGTGCTCTCCCTCGTGATCGGCGTTTTCCTCATCAATTCCGGGCGCATGACCACCGGCGCCCTGGTGGCCTCGATCCTTCTGACGAGCCGCGTGATCTCGCCGGTCGCCGCTCTCGCCGCCAACCTCGTGCGCGCCTTCAGCCTGGGCGAATCCCTCAAGCATGCGACGGCCCTGGGCCACGTTCCGAGCGAGCAGGCCGGCGACGTGCTGCGGCCGAAGACGCCGATCGCCGGGGGGCTCCGGCTGACGGAGGTCTCCTTCCGCTACCCGAACGAGCCCAGGCCGGCGCTCGAGGGCATCAACCTGACGATCGCGCCGGGGGAGCGGGTCGGCATCATCGGCCGTATCGGTTCGGGCAAGAGCACCCTGGCCCACCTCATCCCGCGCCTCTATGCCCCGGATACCGGCCATGTCCTCGTCGACGAGCACGACATCCGCCAGTTCGATCCCCGCTGGCTGCGCCGGCAGGTCGCGTTCATGCCCCAGGACTGCGAGCTCTTCGACGGGACGATCCGCGAGAACATCGTGCGCGGCTTGCCCGAGGTGGACGAGACGGTCTTCCAGGCCGCGGTCCATGCGAGCACGGTGAAGGATCTCGTCGCCAATCATCCTTCGGGATACGGCATGGAGGTCGGCCCGCACGGGCGGCGGATGTCCGGCGGTGAGAGACAGGCCATCTGCCTCGCCCGTGCGCTGATGCGCGACGCGCCGGTCCTCGTCCTCGACGAGCCCACGGCGGCCATGGACAGCCAGTTCGAGGCGCGGATCATCGAGCGGCTCCGGCCGTTCCTCGCAGGCCGCACCGTGATCGTCGCCAGCCACCGGGCGCCCGTCCTGTCCCTCGTCGACCGCCTCGTCTGGCTGGAGAACGGCCGCATCGTCGCCGACGGCCCGACCCGCGAGGTCATGAGCCAGGTGGCGACACGGGCCGCGTGAGGGCGTCATGGCAAGCAAGCATCAGCAGGAGGATCCCTGGGCCGGCTTCGTGGACGTTCTCTCGAACATCCTGATGGTCGTGATCTTCCTCGTCGTCATCCTCGGTATGGCGATCTTCGCGCTCTCGCAGCAGATCACGAAGGTGGCGGTGGAGAACGCGGTCAAGGCCGAGCGCGAGAAGACCGAGGAGATCCAGCGGCCGACTGCGGGCGCCCCGGTCCCCCCTGCGCCGCCGCCGAGCGCCGAGGCCGCCCCGAAAGCCGAGCCGGCGCGGGCGGAGGCCGTTGCAGCCGCCCCGCCGTCGACCTCGCGCGGCCCGGTCCCGCCAGCGCAGCCGGGCGTCGAGGCGACCCCGAAGGCCGAACCGGCGCGGGTGGAGACCGCTGCCATCCCGCAATCGCCCCCGGCCGATGCCCCTGCCACGCCCCCCAGCGCCGAAGCCGACACGGGGGCCGCAGGCGCCTACGTCGCGGCCCAGGCCCGCCGGGTGCGGCAGGCGGACGAGATCGCGGGCGTCACCAATCTGTCGGTGCGCAGCGTCGCCACCGCGACGAAGGATATCGAGATCGCCTCCGAGGAACTCGCGCCCACGCCGGCCGCGCCGGTGGAGGTGAAGCGGTCTCAGGCGTTCTTGAGCCTCAAGTTCGGGCGGGGGCATTTCAAGATCGATCCCACCGCCTCGACGGAGCTTCAGGCCTTCCTCGGCGCCAACAGGAGCGTAACAGGCGGAACTCTGGAGATTCGTGCCTTCGCTCAATCAACGGTTGGTTCGATTAGCGAAGCAAGGCGCATTGCATACTACCGTGCGATGCAAACGCGGACTGAGCTCGTCAAGACCGGAGTCCCCGCGACGCGGATCGAAGTCAAGATCAGGGAGTCCATCTCCCCCGAGGAGATGGATGTCGTCAGAGTTTTTGCCAAGCCCTGAGCGGACGAAAACTGTCTGGATCTAGACTTTTAACGCCATGTTGACTCGGGGGCCCTAGAACGGCGGCTTCTCGCTCGCGCGCATGGGACAGATCGGTGGGAACGACGCATTCCGGTACCAGGCGTGGCTACGCTGTCCGCAACGAGGTCGCGAAGCAGGTCGGTATCGTCGCCGTCATCGTGGCCCTCGGCGTGTGGCAGCGCCACTTCGTTGCCCAGGCGGCGGCCGCGGACCTCTATATCTTCACGCTGCTCTTCAGTGCGGGCCTTTTCGGCATCTACAACGCCGTGTCGGGCACGCATAAGCTCGCGAACGAGTTCGTCGCCCTCGAAGCGATGAAGGAGATCTACGAGGACGCCCATTGGATGCTCAGGGCGCCCGACGAGGCGAAGCTCGCGCAGCTGCGCCGGATCCGCCACCCCGCCGTCCTCTACAACACGCCCTCGGTCCTCGCCACGGCCTACAACCTCATCGTGGAGGAGGTTCAACGCAACGGATCGTTCCGCATCCCGACCGGGACCATGCAGGTGCTCGTCTCCGACGTCGAGACGAAGCTCGACGACCGGCAGGGCATGAGCCACTATCTGGGTGCGCTCATGGTGCTCCTCGGGCTGCTCGGGACCTTCATCGGCCTGATGCACACCCTGGAATCGGTCGGCGGCATCCTGGGGAGCCTCGATCTCTCGGGCTCGGCCGGAGCGGGGGCGATCGCGGGCTTGATCGAGAGCCTCAAGCGCCCGCTCGAGGGCATGTCGACCGGCTTCGGCGCCTCGCTGTTCGGGCTGATCGGATCCCTGATCATCGGCTGCCTGAGCAAGGTCGACAGCAAGGCCGCCTTCCGGCTCAAGCACGAGTTCGAGACCTGGATCAGCAAGACCGTGCAGATCGAGGCGGCGGAGCAGGCCCGGAAGGACGATGCGCTCGCGAAAGTGCGGGTCGCCGCGTCCCAGTCGGAAGACTCCCAGGCCGCGGTCCGACCGATGGCGGAGCCGCATCTGCGCACCATTCTCCGGGTCGCCCGCTCCACCGTCGCCGCCACGGCACGGCTCACCGAGCAGACGACCTCGCTGACCGCGACCATGGCGGAATCGCACCGGGAGATCGCGCGGCAGCGCAGTCTGCTGGAGCGGATCGCGGAGGCCATGGAACAGGCGCGCGCCGAGCAGACGGAGCGGGACGCGCGGATCGAAGCGATCGGCAGCGGCTTCGCGGCGTCCCAGCGCCAGCTCACGGCGGCGATCACGCGGCTGAACGACATCACCGAAGCCTCCGCCCGGGCCAGCCAGCTGCGCCTCGACCTGCAGCGATCCGAGGATGGCCGCCTGCATGACGGCCTGAATCGCACCTCGGAGGGGCTGCGCCAGATCACCGAGAGGATCGCGGCTCTGGAAGCTTCGGTCGCCGGGCGGCTGTCCGGGACGCCCATCGGTCCGGACCGGTTCGCCGAGGTCGAATCCGTCACCGACGTCATCGCCGATCTCGACCGTCTGATCGCCTCGACGCCGCTCGATCCCGGCGACGTGCGACGCCTGCGCCGGTTGTCGGCCTATGCGGAGACGCGGTCGGTCCATCCCGGCTCGGCCGCGGTGCCCGCCGCCGGGGCTCTGCTCACGAACGCCCTGCGGAGGGAGACACGATGATCGCCACGGTGCCGAGCCTCTCCCGGGCCTTCGGGCGGTTCAGCGGTCGCGCGCGCCGGGTGCACGAGCGGTTTCCCTGCATGATCCGCGGGAAAATCCTGTTCGTCGAGCGTGGCTTCTCCATCGACGGGGTGGTGAACGAAGTCTCGGCGGGCGGCCTGCGCGTGCGCCCCGCGCTGACTTACCTCCTCCGCAGAAGAGGAGGAGACGACGTTCTGGTGGAGTTCGGACCCTTCAGTCTGGAAGCCGCTCTCATGAATACAACCGAATACGGTTACGGTCTGCGCCTCAAGTCGATCCTTGGGCGGGAAGACCTTGAGAATATTCTTGAGTTCTCGAAATCGGACGCCATGGCTTGAGCGGGTTCTCCCGCCACGTCCATGGGGTGGAGCGTGCTTTCGAAGGCCTGACGCGACATGGCAACTGAACCCTCCAACGGCAGCGGGCAGAGCGCGACGGCGGAGGCCCCGAAGGAGGGCCTGAGCCCCGCGAACGGCGCCGGCGTGCTGAGCGTCGGTCGGCCCGAGGGCGGGCAGACCCACATCGTCCCGACCGTCGAAGGGCAGCGCATCGCGCTGACCTTCCCCCTCGAAGGGGCGAAGGTCGAGATGCGGGACGTCGATCTCGTCATCACCTTCCCCGATGGCGCGTCCCTGGTGCTGCTCGAGTTCGGTCTGCGCCTTCTCAACGAGAGCGCGGCCTCGCTCACCGTCAACGGCGCGCCCCTCAATGCCCAGTCGCTGCTCGCGCTGGTGAGCAACTTCGTGGCGTCGGACGTTCCGATCGTCCCGAACATGAGCTCGCAGGAGGCGCCCAAGACCCTGTCCCAGAAGGAGGCGGGAAAGGAGCCGCCTCCGCCCCAGCCCCCCGCGTCGCCGGTCGTGGAGGTGAAGGCCGAGCCGCCCAAGCCCAAGAGCAACGACAACGTTCAAGCCGCCAACACCCACACCGGCGACTACGACACGCCTCCCGCTCCGCCGCTGCCGCCTGCGAAAGCCGCGCCTGCCAGCGACGCCACGCCCGGTTCCTCGTCGAAGAAGGTCGTCGAGAACACCCATACCGGCGACTACACGACGCCCCCGACCGCGTCGTCCGACGGGGACAAGACCGGCTCGGGCAACGGCACCACGGATCACGCCCATAACGGCACCAGCGATCACGCCAACAACGGCACCAGCGACTACACGAACACCGGCACCAGCGATCACGCCCATAACGGCACCAGCGAATACGCGAACACCGGCACGAGCAATTTCACCAACAACGGCACCAGCGACCATACCGGGACCGGCGATACCGACCACGTCGGCAACGGGACCGGGGTCGGAGCCGGGCAGTACGACATCCCGACGCCGAAGATCACGGCGGCGCTGTTCGGGATCGTCGGCGTCGCGACGAAGGCGCTCGCGGCCGGAGGTGAGGAGATCGGCGGCGCCCTGACCGTGGCGCCCGCCGACACGGACACGCATTACGCGGCCCAGTCGGCGACGGACACCATCACGGGAACCGCCTTCGCGGATGTCATCCACGCGGACGACCCGACCTATGCCGGGGTCGGGACGACCTCCCGCACGGTGCAGATCACGACCGCGATGCCCAACACGGATTGGGTCATCAAGGGCGTGCACGTCTCCGATCTGCCGGCGGGGGTGAGCCTCGTCGGGGTGACGGCGGTCAACGGCGTCTACACGCTCCCCTTCGATCCGGCGAACCCGTCGGCGACCACGCTCAACCTGCAATACACCCTGCCGGACGGCCTGACGCAGAAGGACGCCAACGGGTTCTACGGGTTCTTCAGTCTCAAGCTGGACTACGACATCGCGAGCGACAGCCTGCACACCGCGACCACCACCGCGGGCACCGTGCAGTTCGCCGTCCGCGACGTGACCGACGAGGCGAGCGCCGCCTACACGGATCCGGTGACCGGCCTCCCGGTCTACGTGCTCTGGGCGAACCCGCCCGGGACCGCCGTCGATGCGGGCCTCGGCGACGACACGGTGATCGCCGGGGCGGGGCCCGACACGCTGGACGGCGGCGCCGGGACGAACCTGCTCTCCTACGAGACGTCCAATGCGGGGGTCACGATCAACCTCGCGACCGGGGAGGCGGCCGGCGGATACGCCCGCGGCGACCGCTTCACCAACTTCCAATCCGTGGAGGGAAGCCGCTCCGCCGATCACCTGATCGGCGATGGCGGCGCCAACACGCTGATCGGCGGGGCCGGCGCGGACACCCTCGAAGGCGGCGGCGGCATCGACACGGCCGACTACGCCACCTCCGCCGCTGCCGTGACCGTCGATCTCGCAGCGGGTACGGGCTTGGGGGGCGACGCCGCAGGCGACGTCCTCGTCGGCATCACGAACCTCGTCGGCTCGGCCTTCGGCGACCTCCTGACCTCCGGGGCGGCGGGGAGCGGCCTCGCGGGCGGGGCGGGCGACGACACCCTGGTTTCGGGGCTCGGGCCGGACACGCTCGACGGCGGGGTCGGGATCGACACCGTCGACTATTCCGCCTCCACGGCGGCCGTCAGCGTCGATCTCGCCCTCGGCCTCGGCCGCGGCGGCAGCGCCCAGGGCGACCTCCTGACCTCGGTCGAGAACGTCATCGGCTCCGCCTTCGCGGATGCCCTCACGGCCTCCGCGAGCGGCAGCCTGCTGCAGGGCGGCGCCGGCGACGACACCCTCGCCGCGGGCGCCGGGCACGACACCCTCGACGGCGGCGCGGGCACGGACATCGCCGACTACGCAGCCTCGACCACGGGGGTCTCCGTCAACCTCGCGACGGGCCTCGGTGCCGGCGCCTATGCCGAGGGCGACACCCTCGTCTCCATCGAGGGCGTGATCGGGTCGGCCTTCGCCGACACGCTGACCGCCGGCGCGACGGGCAGCCTGCTCCAGGGTGGGGCAGGGGACGACACCCTCGTCTCGGGGGCGGGGGCCGACACCCTCGACGGCGGGGCCGACACGAACACCGCCGACTACTCCGCCTCCTCGGCCGCGGTCCGCGTCGATCTCGCCACGGGGGCGGTCGCCGGGGGCGCCGCCCAGGGGGATCTCCTCGTCAACATCCAGAACGCCGTCGGCTCCGCCTTCGCCGACCGTCTCGTCGCCGGGCAGGGCGGCAGCCGCCTCTCCGGCGGCGCGGGCGACGACACCCTCGTCGCCGGCCTCGGGGCCGACATCCTCGACGGCGGCACCGGCAGCGACACCGTCGACTACGCCGCCTCCGCCGACGCGGTCAGCGTCTCCCTCGCCCGGGGGACCGGCGCGGGCGGCAGCGCCCAGGGCGACCGGCTGATCGGGATCGAATCCGTGATCGGCTCGGCCGGTGCGGACATGCTCATCGGCGATGCGGCCGCCAACCTGCTCTCCGGCGGGGCGGGCAACGACACCCTCGTGGGCGGCGCGGGGGCCGATACCCTCGACGGTGGCGCCGGGCGCGACACCGCCGACTACTCCGCCTCGGCGGCCGGTGTCTCCGTCGATCTCTCGACGGGCATCGTCGGCGGCGGGGACGCGCAGGGCGACACCCTCGTCTCCATCGAGAACATCCTCGGATCGGCCTTCGCCGACCGGCTCGCGGCCGGGGTCCCCGGCAGCCTCCTCGTCGGCGGTGCGGGCGACGACACCCTCGTCGCGGGCCTCGGGGCCGACACCCTCGACGGCGGCAGCGGCCGGGACATCGCGGACTATTCCGCCTCCTCGGCTGGTGTCACGGTCGACCTCGCCGCCGGCTCCGCGAGCGGCGGGGATGCCGCGGGCGATACCCTCGTCTCCATCGAGAGCGTGGTCGGCTCGGCCTTCGCCGACCGGCTCACGGCCGGGACCACGGGCAGCCTCCTCTCCGGTGGCGCGGGCGACGACACTCTCGTCGCCGGCCTCGGGGCCGACACCCTCGACGGCGGCGCCGGACGCGATACGGTGGACTACTCCGCCGCCACCTCCGGCCTGATCGTCGATCTCGTCGCCGGAACGGCTTCGGGCGCCGCCGCCGCGGGCGATACGCTCATCTCGATCGAGAGCGTCGTCGGATCGGCCTTCGCCGACCGGTTCATCGCCGCCGCGGCAGGAAGCGCTCTGTATGGCGGGGCCGGCGACGACACCCTCGTGGCCGGCGCGGGGCTCGATACCCTCGACGGCGGCACGGGATCCGACACCGTCGACTACACCGCCTCCGCCTCCGGCGTGACGGTCGATCTCGCCGCCGGGCAGGGAATGGGCGGGTACGCCCAGGGCGATATCCTCGTCTCCATCGAGAGCGCGGTCGGCTCGGCCTTCGCCGACCGGCTCACGGCCGCAGCGGTGGGGAGCGCCCTGCACGGGGGCGCGGGCGACGACACCCTCGTCGCGGGCGTCGGGGCCGACCTCCTGGACGGCGGCGCCGGGACGGACATCGTCGATTATTCCGGATCGAGCGCCGGCATCAGCGTGAATCTCGCCACCGGCCTCGTCGGCGGCGGGAGCGCCGACGGCGACACGCTCCTCTCCATCGAGAGCGTGGTCGGATCCGCCTTCGCCGATCGGCTCGTGGCCGGGGCCACCGGCAGTCTCCTCGCCGGCGGGGCCGGCGACGACACCCTGGTGGCCGGGGGCGGCGCCGACACCCTCGACGGCGGCACCGGGTCGGATACCGTCGATTACTCCGCCTCCTCGGCCGGCGTCGCGGTCAACCTCGCCACCGGGCGCGGGGCCGGCGGGGATGCCCAGGGCGACGTCCTCTCGAACATCGAGACCGTGATCGGCTCGGCCTATGCCGACACCCTCACCGCATCGGCCGTCGGCGGCGCGCTGTATGCGGGGCTGGGGGACGACACCCTCGTTGCCGGGTCGGGCGCGGACAGCCTCGATGGCGGCGGCGGCACGGACACGGTCTCCTACGCGACCTCCACCGCGGGCGTGACCGTCGATCTCGCGCGGGCCACCGCCCAGGTTTCGGCTGGCGATGCGGCGGGCGACATTCTCGTCTCGATCGAGGGCGTGATCGGATCGGCCTATGCCGACCGGCTCATGGCCGCCGCCGGCGGCAGCACCCTGAAGGGGGGCGGCGGCAACGACACCCTGACGGCCGGGATCGGGGCGGATACGCTGGATGGCGGCGCCGGCAGCGACACCGTGGACTATTCGGCCTCCACCGGGGCGGTGCGCGTGGACCTCGCCACCGGGCAGGGCTCGGGGGGCTATGCCCAGGGCGATGTCCTCGCCTCCATCGAGAACGTGACGGGCTCCGCCTTCGCCGACCGCCTCATCGCCGCGGCGGCGGGCAGCGCGCTCCAGGGTGGAACGGGGGACGACACCCTCGTGGCCGGCATGGGGGCGGACAGCCTTGATGGCGGGGCCGGCAACGACACGGTGGACTATTCCGCCTCTACCGGGGCGGTGAGCGTGGACCTCGCCACCGGGCAGGGCTCGGGGGGCTACGCCCAGGGCGATCTCCTCACCGGCATCGAGAGCGTGGTGGGATCGGCCTTCGCCGACCGCCTCGCCGCGGCGGCGGCGGGCAGCGCGCTCCAGGGTGGAGCGGGGGAAGACACCCTCGTGGCCGGGTCGGGCGCGGACAGCCTCGATGGCGGCGCGGGCTCCGATACGGTCGATTATTCCGCCTCCACCGGGGCCGTCACCGTCGACCTCGACGCACGCACGGCCTCCGGCGGCTCCGCGCAGGGCGACAGCCTCGTCTCCATCGAGGGCGTGATCGGCTCGGCCTTCGCCGACACCCTGACCGCCGCGGCGGCGGGCAGCCGCCTCACGGGCGGGGCGGGGGACGACACCCTCGTCGCCGGGGCCGGGGCCGACATGCTGGACGGCGGCTCCGGCCAGGACACGGCCGATTACTCCGCCTCCGCGGCGGCGGTCGGCGTCAATCTGGCCACGGGCCAGGGAACAGGCGGCGCCGCGCAGGGCGACACCTTCGTCTCCATCGAGAGCGTGATCGGCTCGGCCTTCGCCGACACCCTCACCGCCGCGGCCACCGGCAGCGTGCTGCGGGCGGGTGCGGGCGACGATACCCTGGTGGCCGGCGCGAGCGCGGACACCCTCGACGGCGGCAGCGGGCGCGACACGGTCGACTATTCCGCCTCCAGCGCCGCGGTCGGCATCAACCTCGCCGCCGGCACCGCCTCCGGCGGCTTCGCGCAGGGCGACACCCTCGTCTCCATCGAGAACGCGGTCGGATCGGCCTATGACGACCTTTTGACCGCGGCGGCGGGGGGCAGCTCCCTCTCCGGCAGCGCGGGGAACGACACCCTCGTCGCGGGCGCCGGAATCGACAGCCTCGACGGCGGCAGCGGGTCCGACACCGTGGACTACTCCGCCTCCACGGCCGCGGTCGCGGTCAACCTGACGGCCACGAGCCAGAACAGCGCCTTGGGGACCGTCGCCGCCGGCGCCGGCCTCGGCGGCTATGCCGACGGGGACAGCTATCTCGGGGTGGAGAACGTCGTCGGCTCGGCCTTCGCCGATACGCTCTATGCCGGATCGACCGCGGGGCGTCTCCAGGGCGGCGCGGGGAACGACACCCTCGCGGCGGGGGCGGGCGCCGACACCCTCGACGGCGGCGCAGGCTCGGACACCGCGAGTTACGCTGCGTCGACGGCGGGCGTCTCCGTCAACCTCGCCACCGGGTTCGGCAGCGGCGGCTATGCCCAGGGAGACGTGCTCGTCTCCATCGAGACCGTGATCGGGTCCGCCTATGCCGACACGCTCACCGCATCGACCGGCGGCAGCACCCTGAAGGGCGGCGCGGGCAACGACACCCTGGTTGCCGGGGCCGGCGCGGACAGCCTCGACGGCGGCGCCGGGACGAACACCGTCGACTATTCCGCCTCCACTGCGGGCGTTACGGTCAACCTAACCACCGCGAGCCAGACCGGCGCCTTCGGCACCGTCGCTGCGGGCGCCGGCCTCGGGGGCCATGCCGCGGGCGACAGCTATGCCGGCCTCCAGAACGTCATCGGCTCCGCCTTCGCGGACACCCTCTATGCGGCGGCCGCGGGGGGAAGCCTCCAGGCTGGCGCGGGCAACGACACCCTGGTCGCCGGGGCGGGGGCAGACAGCCTCGACGGCGGCGCCGGGACGGATGTCGTCAGCTACGCCCTGTCGAACGCCGCCGTGACGGTGAACCTCGCCACCGGGGCCGCGGCGGGCGGCTACGCGGCCGGCGACGGCGTCCTGAACGTCGAGGGCCTCACGGGCTCCGCCTACAACGACACGCTGACCGGCAGCGCGGCGGCCAACACGATCCTCGGCGGCGCCGGCAACGACACCATCGAAGGCCTCGGCGGGGCGGACACCCTGGACGGCGGCACCGGCACGAACACCCTCTCCTATGCGAACTCCACGGCCGGCGTGACCGTGGACCTCAACCTGACCACCGCCCAGGTCTCCTCCGGCGACGCTTCGGGGGATGTCGTCGCCAACTTCCAAGCCGTCCTCGGGTCGGCCTATGACGACCGCTTGATCGCGCTCGTCGGCTCCGGAGGCGCCTCGGGCAGCCTCCTGAAAGGCGAAACCGGCAACGACACCCTGGTCTCGGGGGCCGGCAACGACACCCTCGACGGCGGCGTGGGCACGGACACCGCGGATTATTCGGCCTCGACCGCCGCGGTGACGGTGAGTCTCGGGGCCGGGACGGCCTCGGGGGGCTACGCGCAGGGCGATACCCTCACCCTGATCGAGAACCTCGTCGGTTCGGCCTACGCGGACACCCTCACCGGCGACGCCACCGCCAACCTCCTCTCCGGCGGCACCGGCAACGACACCCTGGCGGGTGGTGCGGGGGCGGACACCCTCGACGGCGGCGCCGGTACCGATACCGCCACCTACGCGGCTTCCTCCACCGGGGTGACCGTGAATCTCGCGACAAACCTCAATTCCGGCGGCGACGCTGCGGGCGACGTGCTGCTCAACGTCGAGGACCTCACGGGATCGTCCTTTGCCGACCGCCTGACCGGCGATTCCCACGCCAACTTTCTCTCCGGCGGCGCCGGCAACGACACTCTGGCGGGTGGTTCGGGTGCCGATACCCTCGACGGTGGCGCGGGCACGGATATTGCCGACTACTCCGCCTCCGCCACAGCCGTGACGGTTAGCCTCGCCGCGGGGACCGGCTCCGGCGGTGACGCGGCCGGGGACACGTTGATGTCCATCGAGGGCGTGATCGGCTCGGCCTTCGCCGACACCCTCGTCGCCGCGGCGGCGGGAAGCGCTCTCAGAGGCGGTGACGGCAACGACACCCTCAAGGGCGGCGCGGGGACGGACACCCTCGACGGCGGCGCCGGCATCGATACGGCAGACTACGCGGCTTCGAGCGCCGCGATCACGGTCAACCTCGCGACGGGAATCAATGTCGGCGGCGATGCGGACGGCGACACGATCCTCGACGTCGAGAACGTCGTCGGCTCGGCCTACGACGACAGTCTGATCGGTGACGGCAACGCCAATCTCCTCTCCGGCGGCGCCGGCAACGACACCCTGATCGGCGGCGGGGGCGCGGATACCCTCGACGGCGGTGCGGGCACCGACACCGCCGACTATGCCGCCTCCGGCCTCGCCGTCTCCGTGAACCTCTCCACCGGGATGGGATCGGGTGGCAATGCCGACGGCGACGTCCTTGTCTCGATCGAGAATATCGTCGGCTCGACCTATGCCGACGTTCTCACCGGCGACGCCAATGCCAACCTCCTCAAGGGTGGGGCGGGGGACGACACCCTCGCTGGCCTCGGCGGGGCGGATACCCTCGACGGCGGCACCGGGTCGAACACCGCGGACTACTCGGCCTCCGCAGCCGGGGTCGGCGTCAACCTCGCGGGCACCTTCTCGATCCAAGCCTTCAGCGTCACCGTCGCCGCGGGCACCGGCACCAAGGGCGACGCCCAGGGTGACACGCTCCTGAACATCCAGAACATCATCGGCTCGGCCTATGCCGACGTGCTCGCTGCGAACGAGAACGGAGGACGGCTCACGGGCGGGGCGGGGGACGACACCCTCATCGCCAAAGCGGGCGCGGACACCCTCGACGGTGGCACTGGCAGCGACTTGGCCGATTACAGCTATTCGACCGCCGCCGTGACCCTCAACCTCTCGACGGGCGCGGCGTCCGGCGGCTACGCCCGGGGCGACACGCTGATCTCGATCGAGCGGGTCATGGGCTCGTCCTATAACGACACGCTCACTGGCAACGCGACGGCGAACGACCTCTCGGGTGGTGCGGGCAACGACACGATCGAGGGGCTCGGCGGGGCGGACACCCTCGATGGCGGCGCCGGCATCGACACGGTCGCCTACACGAACGCGGCGGTAGGCGTCATCGTCGACCTGAACCTCACCACCGCACAGCTCTCGAATGGCGACGCGTCCGGCGATGTCCTGACGAATTTCGAGAACCTCACGGGTTCAGCCTACGATGACACGCTGACGGCGCTGGTCTCTGCCGCCGGCTCGGACGGCAGCGTCCTCTCCGGCGGTACCGGCAACGACACGCTGGTTTCGGGCGCGGGCAACGACACCCTCAACGGTGGCTCCGGATCGGACACCGCGTCCTATGCGGCCTCCACCGCAGGCGTCACCGTCGACCTCAATCTCGCGACGGCGCAGAATTCCCCCGGCCACGCCGCGGGCGATATCCTCACCGACATCGAGAACCTCATCGGCTCTGCCTTTGCCGACAGCCTGACGGCGCTCGCTGCCGGCAGCGCTCTTGCGGGCGGGGCGGGCAATGACACGCTGATCTCCGGTGCGGGTGCGGACACGATCGACGGTGGCGCGGACACCGATACGGTGTCGTACGCGAATTCTACCACCGGAGTGACGGTGGACCTGATGCTCGCCACCGCGCAGACCTCTACGGGCGATGCCAATGGCGACGTCCTCAGCAACGTCGAGAACATCATCGGCTCGGCCTACGACGACAGGCTTACCGCGATCCTCTCGGCGTCCGGCAGCGCCGGGAGTTTCCTCCAGGGTGGGGACGGGAACGACACCCTCGTCGCCGGTGCCGGGGCGGACACCCTCGACGGCGGCAACGGCACGAACACGGTCGACTACGCGCTGTCCACCGTCGGGGTGACGGTCAATGTCGGTTCTACCGCCGGCGCCTATGCCGCCGCGGGAACCGGGGCAAGCGGCTACGCCACGGGCGATACCTACACGAACATTCAGAATGTCGTCGGTTCGGCCTTCGCCGACTACGTCTATGTCAATGGATCGGGAGGCTTGATCGCCCTCGGCACCGGCAATGACACCGTCATCGCCGGTGCCGGGACCGATACGATCGATGGCGGTGCCGGCAGCGATACGGTCGACTATTCCTGGTCCAACGCCGCCGTGACGGTGAATCTCGCCGCTGGGACCGCCTCCGGAGGATATGCTGCGGGGGACCGCCTCTCGAACGTCGAGAGCCTCAGCGGCTCCAGTTACAACGACGTGCTGACTGGCGATGCCAACGCCAACGCCCTCAGTGGCGGAGCGGGCAGCGACACGATCGAAGGTGGCGCGGGCAACGATACCCTCGACGGAGGCGCCGGCAACGATACGCTCAGCTATGCGAGCGCAACGAGCGCCGTGCGGCTCCTGCCGAACTACGCATTGTCCTACAACACCGTTGGCGCTGGCATCGACGTCACGTCGAGCTTCGAGGTCATCGTCGGCTCGAATTACTCGGACATCATCAACCTTCAATACGGCGGCATCCAGGTCAACGCGGGGAGCGGCAACGACCTCATCTATGACAACGGCAACAATGGCCTGATCGACGGCGGGGCCGGCATCGACACGGTCACCTTCTCGGGCAGCTTCTGGGGCGGCGGCGTCACCGTCGATCTCGCCGTGGCTACCACCAACGCGACGCGGGCCTGGGGCGGATACGCCATGGGCGATTGGTTCACCGGCGTCGAGAACCTCGTCGGTTCGAGCACCGGCGACTATCTCGCCGGTGATTCCAGTACCAACGCCCTCGACGGCGGCGGCGGCAACGACGTCCTCAAGGGCGGTGCAGGCGACGACATCCTCTTCGGCGGAAGCGGCAACGACACGCTGATGGGCGGCGCGGGAGCGGACGCCCTGATCGGCGGCGCGGGCACGGATACGGCAAGCTGGGCCGGTTCCTCCTCCGGCGTGACCGCGAACCTCGCCACCGGCATCGCCTATGGCGGCGACGCCGGTACGCAAGGAGCGGCGACGGCCTACACCAATGCGAGCCTCGTCGCGGGTTGGGGCTTCTTGGAGGGCAGTGGCGCCACGGCAACGGCGATCAACACCGGTACCGCGATTGCGCTCAACGGCCAGACGAGCTGGACCGCCGGCCCGACGAACCACAGCTCGGCCCTCGATTTCAAGGGCCGCGGCTCCAACGATACGGCGACCATCGGCACGCTGTCGCTCGGCGACAGCTTCACCATCTCCACCTGGGTGAACTTCGACAATCCGACGAGCGGCGTACAAGAGGGCGTCTGGAAGATCGGCACCGCTAACAATCAGTGGCTGTTCCTACAGAAGCAATCCAACGGAAACCTCTACGCCGAAATCCGTGGCGATCTCGCTGGGGCGACGACCCTCGGACAGAGCATCGCGGGCGTTGCCGCCTCCTCGAGCTACATCGTCGCCGATCAGTGGATGAACGTCGCCGTGACCTATCAGGCGGGACGGCTTTCCCTCTACATCAACGGTGATCTGGCCTCGAATACGGACAGCGCGGTCATCCTCCCGACGGGCGGGACCTTCACCAGCAACTATCTCGGCCGCGACTCCAACGCCGCCAATCTCCTCGATGGCCAGGTCGATGACTTCGCGGTCTTCAACACGGCGCTGACCCAGTCGGAGATCAAGCAGCTTGCCACCCAGGCGAGCGGGCTCGAATCCGCCGGCCTCGTCACCGATACCCTCGCGCAGATCGAGAATCTCACCGGAACGGATTACGCCGATACGCTGACGGGCGATGGGGGCGCCAACGTCCTTGATGGCGGGGCGGGCGACGACACGCTCATCGGCGGGGCGGGCGACGACACGCTCGTCGGGGGAGCAGGCGCCGACATCCTCGACGGGGGCGCCGGAACGGACACGACATCCTACGTCACATCGGCCGCCGCGGTGACCGTGAACCTCGCCAACCAGACGGCAAGTGGCGGTGATGCCCAAGGCGACACCCTCACCTCCATCGAGAGCGTGACCGGCTCGACCTATCACGACACGCTGACGGCGACGGATACGGGCTCCACGCTCACGGGCGGCGCCGGCAATGACACCCTCACGGGCGGCGCCGGCAACGACACGATCAGGGGCGATGACGACCTCGGCAAGCTGACGACCTACGCGGTGGCCGTCGCGAACGGCCAGAACCTTCTCACCAACGGCAACTTCGAGGCTTATTCCACCGGCCGCTACACGAACGGCAACGTCGCGACGGGATCGGGCTACGTCGGTACCGGCTGGCAGACCGCGAACAACCAGATCCAGATCAGCGACAGCGTCTATCTCGCCAGCGGCTCCGCGGAGAACCAGTCGCTGCGCATGTTCATGGGTGGGACCACGGACGTCTGGCAGACGGTCTCGACCACCGCCGGCCGTACCTATCTCGTCCAGTTCGACCTCGGAAATCTCGCCAACTATTCCGCGCAGCTCAGTATCTTGGTCAACGGCACGAAGATCGACACGGTCGGAATCGGTGCCTTCCCGAACTCCTGGCAGACCTTCGATTACCTCTTCACCGGCACCGGCAGCGACAAGGTCGAGTTCAAGCTCGCTTCGTCAGACGGCGGCTCGATCATGCTCGACAACGCCGTCGTGATGGAGGCGGGCGGCAACGATTCCATCACCGGTGGTGGCGGCGACGACACGCTCGATGGCGGCTACGGTAACGATCGCATCGACGGCGGCGACGGCAATGACCGGGTCATCGGCGGGCTCGGCAACGACATGATCGTTGGCGGCATCGGCAACGACTTCATCAGCGGTGACGCGGACTCCTTTGGATCGATTGGCCTCGAGACCTTTGACACCGGGAACTCCAGCTGGATGACAGCTGGGGGAAGTGTCGTCCCGACCGTGCAACTCCTCGACGGCAACGCCGTCCTGGGCAACATTGCTGGAAGCGGCAACAACAGCACCTGGGCGCAGCAGATTTCGAGGAGCTACCAGCTCACGGATCCTTCCACTGCTACGACCACGATAAGTCTCGACGTCTACGTGCTCGATTCCGCCGATGGCGGAGAAGGCGTCCGGATTTATGCGAATGGTGCCGCGATTCTCACGGTGACAAACAGCACCGGCTGGTCGGGAAATTTGAGTCTCTCGAACCTCACGTTTCAGAGCGCTGCGGACGTAACCTACACGGCGAACCTGACCCAGGGAAACTATTCGTCGTATTGGAGCGGCAACGACAACAAGATCTCACTCACCATCACGCTGCCCACGCCCTCGAACGGTGTACTGACCCTCGGCTTCGGCGCCAATTTCAACGAAGCCAGCAACAATGAGAGCTTCGCCGTCGACAACATCAACGTTCCGGGCTCTGGCGTCATCGGCGATGCCACCGCGGGCGGGGACGACACCATCACGGGCGGCGCCGGAAACGACATCATCGACGGCGGTATGGGAACCGACACGGCCGTCTATTCCGGGAATCGCTCGGCCTATACTGTCACCTACGCCCTCTCGACGGTGACCTATACGATCGCGGGGCCCGACGGGACCGACACCGTCAAGAATGTCGAGAAGTTCCAGTTCGATGACGGGACGCTGACGGCAGCCCAGCTCATTGCCGGCATGGGCATCGCTGTCACTCAAAACACCATCGCCGAGGGCAGCGCCTCGGGGACCGCTGCTGCAACTCTCGCGTCGAGCGATGGGTCCTCCCAGACCTACACCATCACTGGTGGCGCCGACGCTTCCTTGTTCGTGCTCTCCGGCAACAATCTCGTGCTGGCGAGTGGTGCGAGCCTCTCCTACGCCGTCGCCGCCACGCGAATGGTGCAGGTGACGGCGACCGCTTCGGATGGGTCGACCCACGTCCAGGATGTCACGATCAACGTTTCCGATGTCGCGCCGACCGTGACCTCGGCGGCGACCCACACGATGAACGAAGGCCAGACGGCCGCCGCCACCGTCGCCGCCACCGATCCCAGCGGCCCCTCCGTAATCGGCTTCTCGATCAGCGGAGGCGCGGACGCCAACCTCTTTACCATCGACGCCTCGACCGGCGCCCTCAGCTTCAGGAACGCGCCAAGCTACACCAGTCCCTCCGACAAAGACCATGACAACATCTACGAGGTGACGGTCGCAGCCTCCGACAGTCGTCTCACCACCACGCAGGCGGTGCAGATCACCGTTGCGGATGTGGCGCCGACCATTACCTCGGCGGCAAGCCGCACGGTCAACGAGGGCCAGACCGGCGCTGGTGCCGTTACCGCTACCGACCCCGGCAGCACGGCGCTGACCTATTCCGTCAGTGGCACGGATGCGGGGCTGTTCGCCATCGATGCCTCGACCGGTGCCCTGACCTTCAAGGCCGCGCCGAGCTACACCAATCCTTCGGACAGCGACCACGACAACATCTACGAGGTGACGGTCGTGGCTTCCGACGGCCATCTCACCACCTCCCAGGCGGTGCAGATCACCGTTGCGGATGTGGCGCCGACCATCACCTCGGCGGCCAGCCGCACGGTTGCGGAGAATACGGCGGCTGCGGGCACGGTGACGGCCACGGATCCTGGCAGCACGGCGCTGACCTATTCCATCAGCGGCACGGATGCGGGGCTGTTCGCGATCGACGCCTCGACGGGCGCTCTCACCTTCAAGGCGTCACCCGACTACGAGCAGCCCTCCGACGCCGACCATGACAACATCTACAAGGTGACGGTTGCGGCCTCGGACGGCCATGCCAGCACCAGCCAGGCGCTCCAGATCACCGTCGACAACGTCAACGAGGCGCCGCATGTCACTGCGAACTCCACCTCGCCGAGCGTGGGCGAGGGACAGGCCGGCGCTTCGGTGACGCGTTTCACGGCCAGCGATCCCGATGCCGGCGACAGCGTTGCGGTCTCTCTCTCCGGCGCCTATGCCAGCCTCTTCGAGATTTCCGGCACCACCCTCGAACTCAAGTCCGGCGTCGCCCTCAACCACGCTGCCCGATCCTCCTACGCGCTGACGCTCACGGCCACCGACAGCCACGGCCTGACGGACAGTTACGGGATCACCGTGCAGGTTGCCCAGGAGAGCGATCAGGTCACGCTCACCGCGAGCGGAGCGGGCGAGACGCTCGATGCTTCCGGCCACGCCATGGGCACGGCGGACTTCCACAGTTCCGACGCCGCGGTCGACATCAATCTCGCCAACGGCTCGGCTTCAGGCGGATACGCCCAGGGGGACACCCTCACCGGCATCCAGCATCTCGTCGGCTCATCCCACGACGACCGGCTCACGGGCGGGACAGAGAACAACGACCTCTATGGCGGTGACGGCAACGACACGATCGCTGGCGGGGCCGGAATCAACTTCCTCTCCGGCGGCGCGGGCAACGACACCTTCGTCGCCGGCGGCGGCCTCGATGTCATCGACGGCGGCAGCGGGACGAATACCGTGGACTTCAGCCAATCCACCGCCGCCATCGTAGTCGACCTCTCGGCCCGCACCGCGAGCGGCGGCTACGCGGCCGGGGACACGCTCACCAACATCCAGAACGTCGTCGGCTCGACGCATGACGATGCGCTGACGGGTACGGGGGGAAGCATCCTATCCGGTGGAGACGGCAACGACACCCTCACGGGCGGCGGCGGAGGATTCCTCTCGGGTGGTGCAGGCAACGACGTCTTCTACGTCGATGGCTCAGGCTCCGACACGATCGACGGGGGTACGGGTTCCGACGCCGTGCACTTCGTCGGCAGCGGCAACATGGTCCTCACCGGCATCTCGGGGGTCGAGGAACTCGATTTCGGAGGCGGCAGCAGTGCAACCATCGATTCCACGATCCTGACGGACCTCGCCCCGGCGAGCAACGTCTTGACCATCAATCGCACCGGCAGCGATACGGTCACGCTCTCGGGGGCGACGGATACTCATTCGACGACCGTCGAGCACGGCATCACCTACGAGGTTTTCCAGATGATGGACGATCACAACACCCAGATCGACATCCATCTGCAGGTGGCCTGACGGGATCGGGGCGGCAGGCCGGGACTTATCCAGCGAGCAGCGGGCCATGGCGCGCCGCCCCTACCGGGTTCTGTTCCTCCACCAGAACTTCCCCGCCCAGTTCCGGCACGTCGCTCAGGCGCTGGACCGGCGGCCGGACGTCGAGGTTCTCGCCGTCACGCGCGAGGGCAACGCGCTGCCCCGGATCGTGCGCACGCTCGCCTACCCCCATCGCCCGGATCCTATTCTCTTCGAGCATCCGGTGGCCGAGCATTTCGCCAAGCGGACGGCCCGGGGGCTGGCCGTGGCGCGTTTCCTCGCTTCGCTCAAGGCCTCGGGCTACGAGCCCGATATCGTGGTCGGCCATGGCGGCTGGGGCGAGACCCTGTTCGTGCGCGACGTCTGGCCGAAGGTGCGGCTGATCCTGCACGCGGAGTTCTACTACGCGGCGGAGGGCAGCGACGTGGACTTCGATCCCGAATTCGCCCCCGCTCTCGACGGAGATCCCCTGGTGCGCGCCCGGGTCCGCGCTCGTAACGCCGCGATGACCCAGGCGCTCGTCGACGCCGATCTCGGCATCGCGCCCACCGCCTTCCAGGCCTCGACCTTTCCGCCTAGCCTGCGGGAGAAGATCCTGATTGCCCACGAGGGTATCGACACGGCCCTCGTGAGCCCCCGCCCGGACGCTACGCTCACCCTGACGATCCCGGCAGCCGGCCGGACCTTGACGCTGGGGCCCGGCGACGAGGTCGTGACCTTCGTCAACCGGACATTGGAGCCCTACCGGGGCTACCATGTCTTCATGCGGGCCCTGCCCGAGATCCTCGCGCGCCGGCCGCAGGCCCGGGCGGTTATCGTCGGTGATGCCGCTGGCGGCTACGGGCCGGCCCCCCCCAAGGGATCGACCTGGAAGGACGTCTTCCTCCGGGAGGTCGGGTCCCGGCTCGATCTCGCCCGCGTCCATTTCGTCGGCCGGCTGACCTACGAGGCCTATCTCGCGGTCCTCCGGATCGCCGCGCTCCACGTCTACGCCACCTATCCCTTCGTGCTCTCCTGGTCGATGCTCGAGGCGATGAGCGCGGGCGCCCTTGTCCTTGCCTCCGAGACCGCGCCGGTCCGGGAGGTCCTCCGCCATCGGGAGAACGGGCTCGTCTTCCCCTTCTTCGCGCCAGACGTGCTCGCCGAGCGCGCCATTGCCGCCCTCGCCGACCGGGCCGACAGCGACCGCCTGCGAACCGCTGGCCGCCAAAGCATCATCGAGACATTCGACTTGGTATCGATCTGCAATCCGCGGCTGGAACGAATAATCCTCGATTGATAAATCGAGCTTCATCAAGCTAACGACGCACAACGACTGGGTCGCGGGAAGCGGCCGGTTTTCCGATGCGTTCGAATTCGATCCGCGCCACGCTGGAACCGCGAAGATGTCCGCTGCGTGACGTGCTTGTGAATTCGGCACGGACCCGAGGCTGATGCGGATCGGAGCGCGTTGAGCACCCGGATCGAGCCGCCTGGGGGGGGCGGATCTGGAAGACGCGAGCGTTGTCGTTGCGGGCGAGATGGCGCCAGCGCACCTGTACCATCCCGGTCACAGAGCGGGATTGTCGCGCGGGCTTACAGCGCGGAAGGGCCTGATTGGAAAGTGGCGGAGACAGAGAGATTCGCCGCGGCAGGCCCTAGTCCATTACAAATAAAAGGCTTTTGCTCGCTCCAATCCGAGACTTCGTAGCAATGTTTCGGAGCACCCGTCAAATGGGGAGCAGGTTCGTCGATGCACGGTCACCTGCCGGCAAAGCTGTCGGCTTCCAGCGCACGAACCAGCAGTGCCGACAACTCGCGATGCCGTTGGCTGGTGCCGGCGCGAGCAGTGGAGCGGAGCCGCTTGGACTTGACCGCATTGCGTCTGTTGCGCGGCCCGGCAAACCCTTCCGTGCCACCAGGAGCGGTTGTAGCCCCGAGGGTAGCTGGACCGTTCGCCCTCCTGGGCTGCCGCCGGGGAGGGCGGTGTGCACAACGAAATTCCCAAAAGAGCAGTGGCAATTACCACCCTCATCCGTTTGGCAGACTCGAATTCCGCCCGCCGCCAAACTGTTTTTCTCCGATACTTGCCGAAGAGAGCCTACCCCAACTCGATTCGGGCGAACTCGTTCAGAATGTCGACCTGCTTCGCCGGAGTGAGCTCGTCGTACCGGCAGGAGCCAGCCAGGAGATCGACCATCCGGCGCTGGGCTTCTGCCGCGACCTCGACACTCAACGGCATCTCCTCGTAGTTCCAGATGTAGGTCCGGACTATCGCGGTAAGCAGCGCCGTCAGCGCCGCATGCCCGGAATGGGATTGTCCATGCTCGGCGAGCTTCTGGAGCAGAGTCACGAACGTGCGGACGCCGCCAGGCTGCTGCCGGAACCAAATCAGAATTTCGTCCATGTCGTTGCCCGTCGCCACGTATCGCGGACCCTCCGCAGCGTCCGCGTCCAGGTGCGCGGTATCCTCGTTCTGCATCGCTCAGAGACTCTGATGTTGGAACTAGAGGGAAGTTGCGGATTGCGCGCGGCCGCCATGCGCCGTGGACCACGCCACCGGGTCGGAGAGGAATTCCTCGATGATACCGCGGTCCTTGTTGGAGAGGCCGTCTCCGGCGACGCGCAGCACGTCCGTCCAGGTCGCCAGCGGATGCAGATCCACTCCTGCGCGCCGCAGACGGTCTTCCGCGCCGGGAAAAGCGTCGTGGTAGAAGATGGTCAGAGCATGCTCGACGACCGCCCCAGCGGCGCGCAGACCGCGGACGAAGGCCAGCTTGCTGGTGCCGTCCGTCGTCAGATCGTCCACGAGCAGGACACGTCGGTCTTCGACGCTGCCGCCTTCGACCTGCGCGTTGTGGCCGACGCCGAGGGGACGCTTGCGCACGTAGCCGAGACGGCATGCGAGGCGGTCCGCAAGGGTCGTGGCGAACGGGATGCCGGCAGTCTCGCCGCCGGCGACCATGTCGAACGCATCCGCAGAGAACCTGTCGCGGATGAAGTCGACGGCGATGGAGGAGATGTCCCGGCGCACGTCCGCCTCGGCCAGGAGCCGGCGGCAGTCGACGTAGACCGGACTGGCCCATCCTGCCGCGAGCACGAAGGGGCGTTTGTGGCCGACCTGTATCGCGCCGCTTGCGAGCAGGAGGCGTGCGACCGCCTCCCTGCGCTCCGTCTGCGTCATGGTTCGACCTCCGCGATGGTCCAGGGAAGCGGCTCGCCTCCCCTGAAGACGGCGACTGATGTGTCCGAGACTTCGACGGACGCGGCGAGGACGCTGGTCCGCCGCTCAAGCGCGATGGTTCCCGAGTTCGGATCGAGGCCGTGGAAGCGCGCACCGTTGAGGGAGGCGAAGGCCTCGAAGTTCCACAGCGCCCCTTCCTCGTCGAAGACCTGGACGTAGGTCTGCAGGGCGGTTGCTCCCACGAACACGCCCGCGCAGCCGCAGGAGGCCTCCTTCGCCTCCCGGACGTGCGGCGCCGTATCGGTGCCGATGAAGAAGCAGGCTTCCCCCGAGGTCGCCGCTTTGCGCAGGGCCAAGCGGTGGCGCTCGCGCTTGGCGACCGGCAGACAGTAGAGATGGGGCCGCAGGCCGCCCTGGAACAACGACGTCCGGTTGATCACGAGGTGGTGGGGCGTGATCGTCGCCGCGACCCGCGGCGCATGCGCCCGCACGAGATCCAGCGTCTCGGCTGTCGTCGCATGCTCCACGACCACCTTCAGGCCTGGATGCCGGGCCAGGAGCGGCCGCAGGCTCTCGTCCATGAAGACGCGCTCCCGGTCGAACACGTCCACGGAAGGATCGGTAGACTCTCCGTGGACGAGGAGAGGCATGCCGATCCGCTCCATGCGCTCGAGCACGGGCGCGAGGCCGGGGATGTCGGTGACCCCATGGTGCGCGTTCGTAGTGGCCCCCGCGGGGTAAAGCTTGGCGGCGAGCCAGACACCTTCGGCATGCCCCCGCTCGATCTCGCCGGGATCGGCAGCGTCGGTCAGGTAGCAGGTCATCAGGGGACGGAAGTCGGATCCGGGCGGCAGGGCGGCAAGGATCCGCGCGCGATAGACCTCGGCGGCCTCGACCGTGGTCACCGGCGGCACGAGATTGGGCATGATGATCCCGCGTGCGAACTGCGCGGCGGTGTAGGGCAGGACGGCCCTCAGCATTTCGCCGTCCCGCAGATGCACGTGCCAGTCGTCGGGGCGGCGGATGACGATCCGCTCCGGGTGCATCGCAGGGACGGCGTCGAAGAGGGCGTCCACGCTCATGCGCACATCCTGCGGATGCAGCCGCGCAGCACGGCGACGCCGGCCACGAAGTCGTCGAGGTCCATCGACTCGAGCGGGTTGTGCGAACCGTTCTCATTGCGGACGAAGATCATCCCGGTCGGGATCCCTGCATTCGCGAACACCGCCGCGTCGTGTCCGGCGCCGCTGGGCAGCGTCTCGTCGGGCAGTCCGAGTTCGCGGGCCGCCCGCTTCAGTTCTTCGATGAGACCGGCATCCATGACGGCGGGCGCCGACTCGACCCTGCGGTCGAACTCGAACGTGACACCGCGATCCTCTTCGATCATGCTGCATTCGGACCGGAACAGGTCGTAGAACGCTTCCAGCGTCTCCCGGTTCTGGCTGCGCGCCTCGAAGCTGAAGCGGATCAGGCCGGGGATGCGTGCGATCGCATGCTCGGCCGCATCGGTCCCGACGACGCCGCAGGTGACGACCAGATCCCGGCCGCGTTCGAGCAGAGTGCGCCAGTGCCGATCGAGGTGGGTGATCAGCTCCGAGGCCGCGAAGACCGCATCCTTACGGAGCCAGCGCGGAACGGCGCCGGAATGCCCCGGCGTGCCGTGGCAGGTGACGACGCGGTGGCGGACATTCCCGCGGATGCCGGTGACGATACCGACCGGCAACCCCCGCGCGGTCAGCACCGGGCCTTGTTCGATGTGCAGTTCGAGCCAAGCCGCCACGCCTGCCGGGTCGAGGAGCGGCTCGCCGCGTTCGACCCGATCGACGTCCACGCCGACCGCCCGCATGCAGGTTGCGAGCGTGGTTTCGCCCCTGCCGTCGGCCGTCGCGAGATCGGCGGGCGACAGTTCGCCGAAAAGGGCGTGCGATCCGAGATAGGCCTTGCCGAAGCGCGCGCTTTCCTCGCCGCGCAATCCGAAGAGCTTGATCGTCCGTCGCGGCCGGACGTTCTCCCGGCACATGCCGACGAGGACCGCGAGGCCTGCGACGACGCCCGCGGCACCGTCGAAGTTTCCGCCCTGAGGCACCGAATCGAGGTGCGAGCCGCAGGCCACGAACGGCAGCTCCGGCTCGGTTCCCTCCAGCGTGACGACAAGGTTGGCGCCCGCATCACGCGCGGTTTCGAGGCCGGCGCGGCGCGCGGCGGCGTCGACGATGTCCAGGGCTTCGGATTCCTTGGGGCTGTAGGCTTCCCGGGTAATGCCGACGCCGTCGCCGGTGGCAGCCCGCAAGGCGTCGAACAGCGTTTCGGCAAGCTGCCGGTCGGCGTCGGCCGACGCCGATCCGAGGGCGGAAGCGGTGGACGGTTTCATTGCGGCGCCACCCAGGCGAGATCCGGCTCGTCCGCCTCCTCGTTGACCACGGCGCCGATCAGGTCGGAGACGCGCGCGATCTCGCGGCGCTCGCAGAACCGCCCGAGACCGTCGATGATCGCCGTCATCGCACCCGGCTGGACGAACGTCGCGGTTCCCACTTGGACGGCGCTCGCTCCAGCCAGCAGATATTCGACCGCATCCTCGGTCGTCGAGATTCCGCCGCAGCCGATCACCGGGATGCGGACGGCCTGCGCGCATTGGAAGACATGGCGCAGCACGATGGGCTTGATCGCCGGACCGGACAGGCCGCCCATCACGTTGCCCAGGCACGGCCTGAACGTGTTCAGATCGATCGCCATCGCGAGGATGGTGTTGGCGACGACCACGGCGTCCGCCCCGGCGGCTTCGGCTGCCCGTGCGACATCGGGCAGTTCGCCGGTATTCGGCGTCAGCTTGGCCCAGATCGGCAGGGTGGTCGCCGACCTCATCTGCCGGATCACCGCCTCCGTGGAGGAGGCGCGCATGGCGAAGGCCTTGCCGTCCTCCTCGATGTTCGGACAGGAGATATTGGCCTCGATCGCACTGATGCCGGGCAATGTCAGCTCGGCCGCGAGACTGGCGAAGCCTTCCGCGGTCGGAGCCGAGATGCTGACGACGAGCGGCGTCCGGTAGCCGGCATAGGCCGGCATCGTATGCTCCAGGAAATAGGGTATCCCTTTGGACGGAATCCCGATGGCGTTGAGGAGGCTGCCGGGCCGCTCGGCGACCCGCGGCAGCGGATTGCCGGTCCTCAATTCCCGGGTGATCGTCTTGGTGACGAACGCGCCCAGCCGCTCGAAGTCGATGACCTTGCTCAAACCCTCGGCAAATGTCCCGGAGGCCGGCATGACGGGATTGGCAAGTTTCAAATTGCCAATCTGAACGGATAGATCGGTCAAGGCAGCGCCTCCTGGAGATCGAATACAGGCCCGTCCCAGCAAACACGCCGATGAATTATTTCTCCTCCGACATTGAAATCGCGGACACAGCAGTAGCAGAGGCCGATGCCGCAGGCCATCTGCTGTTCCATGGCGACTTGGCCGGGAATTCCAAATTCACGGGCGAGTCGCTGCTGAACGCGCATCAGCCGGCTCGATCCGCAGGTGAAGAAGGCGTCGCAGCGATCCTCCTTGATCAGCCCACGCAGGATCCTCTCGACATTGGCGGGCCCGCTGGTGCTTTCCGCGTCCGTCACACAGACGACGTCCGCACCGTGAGACCGGAACAGATCGACAGAGAGGAGCAACTCGGTTCGGCGTGCGCTGAACAGGGCGGTGACAGCGATTCCTTTTGCTTTCGCGGCCTGCGCGAGCGGCGCCAGGGTCGCGAGACCGGCGCCACGTCCCACGGCCACGATGTGCCGCCAGGAAGGGTCGAGGGTAAAGCCGACACCGAGGGGCCCCATGATGTCGAGGCGCTCACCGGCTTTCAGGGTTGCGAGACCACGCGTACCCGCACCGGTGACCTTGTAGAGGAACTCGACCTCGCCCTGAGCGGGATCGGCACCGTACAAGCTCATCGGTCTGCGGAGATAAGGCTGCTCGCCGAGCGGATGGGGGCAGAGCAGTTGGAAGAACTGTCCTGGCTGCGCAGCGGCTGCGATCTGGCCGCAGCGCACAACGAGGTGCCGATACTCCGCATTCACCGGATCGTTTCGGATGATGTCGGCAGGTTCGGCGACGATCGTAGGCGACCAGCATGTGCCGCCCATGATCCCCGGGAGCGGATGCATTGACGATTCGATAGGTGGGGCGATCTCGGTCATCGACTTGCTCGGAGTTCGCAGCGGAAGGCCGGCCTGTCGGCAGCGCTTCGATCAAAGGGCGCAGCGCAGCCCTTTCGAAGGATCCGCGGCAGGGGGAGGACGCACCGACGCGCCCAATGATTGTGACAGGGCGCCGTATAAATACAAGGACATTTCTTTTTTTTTAGACGCGGCGGGCGCGGCGAGTCATCCGTTTGTCCGTCGCGCACAGCCGTCCTGGCGAACCCGCCTCTGGCGCACTTTTCGACGAAACGGAGCCGGTTCGTCGAACGAAAGCGTGATGGTACGAACCTGGAGACGTGACCCAACCCAATCTGGGCGGGCACGGCTCCCAGTCTCGCTCACAGAACTCCCGCTGCGCTGTCGCTATCAGAGACAGAACGCCCGGTGATCAAGGGTTTTGTAAGCTGCGCGAGAGCCGCTTTTTCTCCCGCGGAAGCAGCACCACTTCCGCGGAAAATGCTCTAGAAGGCGTGAATGATGAAGCCAGCCTGGATGTTCTTGGACTCGGCTCCGATGCGGTACCTCTGGTCCTCTCCGAACTTGTTTCTCCAATACTGGAAGCCGATAAAGGCCTCAAGGCGGTTCGGCTGGTTATAGAAGTATTTCCCAAGATCGAAAAGGAGATTCGAGCGCGACAACCACTCCGTCTCTGTCGCTTGTCCGAAACCGTTGCGCCCCTTCGGCAAAACGATGTTGCTGAACCCGGCAAGACGAAGCGGCAAGCCGGTGAATGCCAGCGGAATATTATAGCTGATCTCGAACTCTGGGACGAGATTGAACTCCACGCTACGCATGGGTTCTACGACGATGCCATTGCGGTTGAACTCTTTGTAGGCATGCACTGCCACGTTGATGAAGCCTGCCGGCACGTCGAGGGCAAACACCAAGCCGGTCACTCCAACGCGCTTGCGTGGCCCAAAGGCGGTATCCTTTCCATTCAGATCGAAACCGTAGGACAATGAAAAGTCTTTGATCAGGCCAGGTACAGCGAAGGTTTTCGGCGCGGTGAATGCGTTTCCGCTCAGCGATCCGCGGTAGACGGCATAGACCTCTGTCGCCCCGACGCCGGTCTGGATACGATTGTTCGGAAAGGCAAATCCGGTCGGATCCTGCGATCCGGACTTGATGACATCGATATTCACAAAGTTGGTGCCGTAGCCGAAGTTGTCCGCGTGCGTGAAGAAGGTGATATTCTTCGGCACACCTCTGCCCTCGCGCGGATCGCCTTTCACGGCGCGGAGGCCGGGCTCGCGGGAATCGTCGAGGAAGCGGTAGCCGGCCGTCGTATCCGAGAAGACGAAGAAGGACGGCGCCGGTGCGTCGGGTGTGTGGACGGGGGCGGGCGCATCTGCCGCTTGAGCCGCTACGATCGCTGCGAGACCGAAGCCGGCTCCAAGAATCATCCGCTTCATGGATATATCGTGCCCCTCATAAGGGAATTGGACTTGGGAGTGCTGTTTATTCAGGGGGAAATACTGTCGGAGCCGGTGCGCGGCTTGGCTCAACCGCACCGGTTCGTCCAAGGGAGCGGCCTTCGATCCCGCAGGCGGCCCGCCGCACCGGGTCGATCGCGCGTCCCGCGGGATCGACCGCTCCGGTTCGACGTCAGGTCAGCTCGACACCCCGCCGCTCAGGGATGAGGAAGAGGAGAGCGAAGATGTCGAGCACGTACAGCAGCGACAGGAGGCTGATCGCGGTGTTGAAACCGTATGCTGTCGCAATCGCGCCGACCGCCACGGGACCCAGGCCGCCAACGGCGCGTCCGAGGTTGAAGAGGACGTTCTGCGCCGTCGCCCGGGCAGCGGTGGGATAGAGTTCGCTGATGAGCGCCCCGTAGCCTCCGAGCATGCCGTTCACGAAGAAGCCCATGACCGCTCCGGCAACGAGAAGGGCGGCCGCGTCGGTCAGTCGCGAGTAGAGAACGACCATCACGGCGGCGCCGATCATGTAGGTCAGGAAGGCGGGGCGCCGGCCAATCCGGTCGGCCACGTGTCCGAAGACGAAGATGCCGGTGGCCATGCCGGCAATCGTCACGCTCGTCCAAGTCGCCGATTGAGCGAGGCCATAGCCAAACCGGGTCGAGAGGTAGTTCGGCAACCAGATCATCACGCCGAAATAGCCGAAGTTCTGCACTGAGCAGAGAATGACCATTCCCAGGCTCAGCTTGGTTGTCTCGGCATCCTTGACCAGTAGCTTCAGCGGCAGGCGCGGCGCGGCCTGACGATGCTGGCGATCAACGAAGACATCCGGCTCATGAAGCGAGTGCCGAATGAAGTAGGCGATGACCGCAGGCAGGACGCCGATCGCGAACATGCCTCGCCAGCCGATGTGCGGCAGAAGAAGGGGCGTCACGAGGGCGGCGCTCAGGACGCCGAACTGCCAGCCGAGGCCGACGTAGGATGAGGCTCTCGCGCGCTTGGAGGCCGGCCACGTTTCGGCCACGAGGGCCATGCCGATCCCGAATTCGCCGCCGAGTCCGAGGCCTGCGATCGTGCGGTACGCGAGAAGATCCCAATAGCCCTGCGCTAGGGCGCAGAGGCCGGTGAAGACGGCGAACAGGATGATCGTCCAGGTGAGGACCTTCACACGGCCGATGCGATCCGAAAGCATGCCGAACAGAAGGCCGCCCATGACGGAGCCGACCAGCGTCGCCGTCACCAGGGATGCGCCTTCCGACTGGCTGAGGCCGAGATCGGCGGCGATCACCTTGAGCATGAAGCCGAGGATCAGAAGATCGAAGCCGTCCATCGCATAGCCGAGGGCCGAGCCGACCAGGGCCTTGCGGGCGGTTGTGTCGACGTTCTCCGGCAGTAGCCCGGGCGTGGATACAGCCTCTTCGGCTGGCAAGGTGCGTGTCATCTGATGCTCCCTGCCCGGTGCCTGCGGAGGTTCCGACGCCGCATCGGCTCGCGCGGCTGTGCCGCGCCGACCACTTTTCCCGGGCTGTATGGCGGTTCCGATCCAGCGGAGACGTCGTCCGCCGGTCCGTTTTTGAGTGTCACGGACGAGTATATATTTCAAGACAGATCTATAAATGTGGATGCACGCGAGGTGGTCAGCCCACCTATTTTTATTGCACCGCAACAGTGAGATATGCGCACAAGTCGGATCTCTGCTGCCGATTTCCGCAAATAGGGCCTGAGCCATGCGTAAATTACATGCGCGCTTGATGGACATGCAGGAAATTTGTGCAACAAGGCTGCGTCGCGGCGGGTGCCATGCGACGGCTCATCGACCTTGCCTGTTCAACCCCTGAAGTCTATTTTTCGAGACACCTGGGCAAGGCGAGGCACCTGGGCAAGGATGGATGGCGACTGTGTTCGAAGAGATCGGAAGGCGCCTACGTGCTTATCGCATCGGTAGCGGCCGCACTGCCGAGGAGCTGGCCAGGGATCTCGGAGTGTCCCGCGCACTCGTCTACAAGATCGAAGCCGGTGAGGTGATCAAAATCGAAACGCTTGATCGCCTTTCGACCGTGCTGGGCACGTCGATGGCATCCCTTTTGGGAGTCGGTGTTGAGTACTATTCCAGTGCGCTCGGATATTTTGAGCGCATGCGTCAGGTCGAAGAAGAGTCCGATCAAGTCATAGCCCATTTTCCGCCGATTTCTTACCTGTTATCATCCGATCAATACAAAGATCATTTGCGGAAGATGTTGGTCGAATCGCTCGGCCCTGAGGGTCCGAGTGAAAAGCAGTCCGATGAAATCGACGCGGTGATAGCGGTTCTGAACGAGCGCAAGGCCGCGCGGAGGACGAGGCATTTTAGTGTCGTCAACTTCGTGACGGTTCCGGAAATCGAACGTTTCCTCCGCCTCGGCGTCGTGGGGCGCTTCGATCTGCCGGAGGACGAACTGGCGCGTCGCCGGATCGCGGCTCGATTGGAAATTGAGCATCTTCTGCGCCTCATCGAGAGCGAGCCCATGGGGGTGCAGATCGCTTTGATCGAGGAAACGTTGCCGAACGTCACCTTCCAGCTCTTCAAAGGCAGCCGCCGCACGATGGTCGGCCTCAGTCCGTTCCGCCTCGGCGGCGAGCTTCCGAACATCCGCACCGGCGTCGCGACCTTGACCGCCGACGAGGAACCGGTCCGTCTCTATGAGTCCCTGACCGCCGATCTCTGGCAAAGAGCTCACAAGGGGTCGGATGCCGTTGCGCTCCTGCGGACGGTTCTCGATCGATCCGGGGAACCGGATTCCGTCCGCCTGCAGCGCGCCTCGTGAACGGGGACGAGGCCGACCTCGAACGGCGGCTCCACGTCGACAGAACACGCAATCTGCTCATGGACGGTCGGGGTCGGTCCTTCCGTCCGGACACGCGGTGCTGGAGTGAAGCGGGTTCCGGGCACGACGGCGAGTGCGTCGATGCCGTGGCGGCGGTCCGCTGGCTGCAGCGAGACAGCGGCTCGCCGCTGCGCTGGCCGGTGGCGGTAGTGGGAACGCGAGCCGCCACCGATGCCCAGAGGTCCGCGGCGGAGGTCGTGGGGATGGGCTTGGCCAGTGCCGGACTGACGGTCCTGTGCGGCGGCCGGGAGGGCGTGATGGAGGCCGTCTGCCGCGGCGTGGCGAGGGCGGGCGGTGTGAGCGTCGGGCTCCTGCCCGACGGGGATGTTTCGGGGGCCAACGACTTCGTGACGATTCCGCTCGCCACCGGTATCGGCGTCGCACGCAACGCTCTCATCGCCCGGGCGGCCTTCGCCATGATCGCCGTCGGGGGAGGCAACGGCACCTTGTCGGAGATCGCCTTCGCCCTTCAGTTCGGGAGACCGGTCTTCACTCTGGGGGGCGCCCCCGAGCCCGACGGCGTCCGCCGCTGTACGGACGCGGCCGATGCGGTGGAAGGCATCTGTCTGCAGATCCTGGGTCTGGCTCCCGCCTAGAGCGTTTTCTGCGGAAGCGGCTGCCGGTTCCGCGAAAGAAAATGCGTCACTATCAAATAGATAGAGCATTTTCGTGATCCAGGAATCATGGAAAAATGCTCTACGAGACGATCGGTTCAGCTCTGACCAAACTCTGAAATTCCCCCGTGAGCGGCGGACCATTTGGCCGGCTCGTTCAGAAAGCTTTCGACTTCGTCGAGCACGGCGCCCTCGAAATGCCCGCTATCCTTCGCGACGGCGAGGACGTCCCACCACGTGGTCAGGTAGTGGAGGTGGACACCCAGCTCGTCCATCAACTCGCGGCTTTTCGGAAAGATGTCGTAGTAGAAGAATACGAAACAGTGATCGACGTCCGCCCCGGAATTCCGGAGAGCCTGACAGAAGTTCACCTTGCTGCGTCCGTCCGTTGCGAGATCCTCGACAAGCAGAGTCTTGGCGCCCACAATCACCTCGCCCTCGATCTGCGCATTCCGGCCAAACCCTTTGGCCTTCTTGCGCACGTACTGCATCGGCAACATCAGGCGGTCGGCAATCCACGCGGCGAAGGGAATACCGGCAGTCTCGCCGCCCGCGATGTTCGTAATCGACTCGTAGCCGATGTCGCGCACGATCGTTGCCGCGGCGAAGTCGATCAAGGTAGACCGCAGGCGCGGATAGGAGATGATCTTGCGGCAGTCGATATAGACCGGGCTCGCCCAGCCAGACGTGAAGATGAACGGCTTGCTCTCGTAGAAATTCACGGCCCTGATTTCCAGAAGCATCTTCGCGGCTTCGCGAGCGATCAGGCTCCGGTCGATGGGCAGGAAGGACATGGCCATGCGCGTGTTCTCAACGTTGACGGATACGCCTCCCGCATTCGCACTGGAGGCTAGAGGCCCGATCTCCTGGCGAAGTTCCTTCCTGCCGACGGCAGACCGCGTCAACCCGCAAACGGATCCAAATCGCGCCGAAGCACAGATCTTCGCCCGATCCGGAGGTCTGGACATCCTATGGTTCCCGCGAGCGGATGCGCCTTTCCTCGCGCCGCTTCAAAGCCGAGGGAAGCTAGGCGAGCTTCATCTGCGCCATGCGGTCCAGGAGCGCGAGCCGCTCCGCGGCCGGACGCCCTTCCAACCGCTCCATTTCTTTCACGTAGCCGAGCATGGTCGCGAATATCGAACTTCCCGTTTCGGCATCGCATGGACTCTCCTCGTAGAGGCTCACGATCCTGCCCGCGAGGTGCCGCAAGACGAAGACGAAGGCCGGATGCGCCGCGGCCAACCTTTCGTCGGAGCGAAGACGTTGCAGCAGGGCTTTGTATGTATTCACGCCGTCGTGCTGGCGCTCCAGCCAATCCAGAAGATCGTACATCTTTCGACATGTTCCCGATAAGGTCTGCGGGTAGGTCCGTGTCGCGGGAGGACGGCATCCTGCGATCGGACCCGGAGGGGATCCGGAACTGGAGGCCGACCGCGGGCTTCAGATCTCCCGACGCCTGCGGATCGCACCACGCGCCGGCTGCCTGTGCACCGTCGTACCCAGGTCTCTTCCGGACCGCGGCACGGCAATGGCGGCGCTCCATGCCTCAATCATCACATATCTGTCCGCAGCGGAAGAGCTCGTCGTGCACGCCGCCACGACATCGCATCGCCCGAGGCATAGCCGCTCGAGGATGCCGGAAGCTGCATTGCCGCCGTGCGACCTCGGCATCCCGACGACCGTCGACCGTTCGAGAGGCCGGCACACGGCCTCTTGAGGCGGACCGCCGCCATTCTCCGGCGGCGATCGATTTGGCGGTTCCGCTGCGCCGCGGAGGGGGGCAATTGGACGACGGCCCGCCGTCCTCGGCCAACATCTGCGTGGCCGACCCTCCGAGCGAGGTTCCGCCGGATCGATCTGCGGCGGGCGCTATGCCGGTCGCCGCGGGTCGGCTTGCGGCGGCCGATGCGCAGAGTCCGGCCACGCCCTCCACCGCCAGCGGCTCCGTCTGTGTTTCGGCCTGCAACTTTGACCCCGTGAGGCTGGGGATCGGCGTCCAATTCTGCCCCCCTAGGGCGCGGACTCATTAAGCTCGCAGCCAGACCCGCAGGGCTGCGAGCTTGACGCTGGCGAGGAAGTTGTCTGGGTCCTTGTCGTAGCGTGTGGCAACAGCTCGGAAGTGTTTGATCTTGCTGAAGAAGCGCTCGACAAGATTACGGTACTTGTACAGGAACGGGCTGAAGGCCAGCACCTGCTTGCGATTGGGCATCGGCTTCACATTCGCCCACGCA
>NZ_BPQV01000007.1 GCF_022179465.1 Methylobacterium organophilum | reverse complement strand
TCGAATACCTGTTCACCTGGAACGGGGCCGAGACGCACGTCCTCCAGCAAGGCGCACACACCGCCATCATCGTCTGACCATGCCTCCGCGCATCGCTTTTCGCTCCGGCCTCACTGGCTGGGCGATCGAACTCGCCTCCTCATCCTGTGAAGCGCCGCTCTTCCTCGCCGCCGAGGGCACCCGCATCCGCTGGGTGCCCGCCCGCGACGAGGCCGAGCTCTTCGCCACTGCGGCGAAGGCTTGGGACCACGTCTTTACCGAACAACTGCCTGTCGCTGTCCGGGTGAGCGCTTGATCAGCCCTGCCGATCGCCTCGCCGACACCTCTCCCGAGCCCGATCCGGTGCTCTCCGGCGAGGAGGCCGAAGCGCTCGCTGAGACTGCGCCGACCGAGGAGGCGCTCGCCGCGATCGCCGCGGCCGAGGCGCGCGAGGCGCGCTGGATCCCGGCGCGGAAATTTCGCCCATGACGATGACCGACGCGCAGTTCGAGCGGCTGCCCGAGCTCCTGCAGGCCATCGTGGTCGCCGATCGCGGCATGCCGGCGATCCGCAGGATGATCTCTGCCCGCGTGCCGGCGATCGTCCAGCTTCGCATTGCGCGGGAGCACCTCCGACGTCGGCGAGAGCTGACCGCTGCGGCGGCTCAGGTCTGGGGCCACCGTCTTTCTGGTGAGGGTCCCGCGCGATGCTGAGCCTCGCCGAACATCGCGTGGCTGACGCCCGCACCGCTTCTCGGAGCATCCCTTGACCTGCTCGACGTCGTTCGCTCTCGGCCGCTGGCGCGGCGCGATGGGAAAGCCGCTGGCCGTACCGCTCGCCGATTCCGTGTGCCGTTCGTCCTACGAGGATGGTCACGAGCGCGGTCGACAGGAGCGTGCCGCCCACGCAGCCGCTTGCCGGACCAAGGGCTGGCGCCGATGAGCCAGCAGCTGCCGCGACCGACGCATCAGATCATGGGCTGATGTTGCGCGGTTGGCTTTGGCGCCTCGTGCGCGCGCTCGAGCTTGGAAGTTTCTGACCATGCTGCGTCCCGTCTTCGCTGCCATGCTCGGCTCGGCCTTCGGCGCGATGAACGTCGCCGCGGTGCGCGAGCGGCTTGCTGACCAGCTCGTCCAGCCCGTCGAGGCTTGGAGCGTGCTCGCCGTGGCGCTGCTCGCCGGCGCCATCGCCGTGATCATCTTGCCGCTGCGCGAGCCGCGGCGCTGCGGGCATCAGCCGTCCTGCTGCGGTGCTCGCCGGCCGGCCCCGCCGACAGGCGGTTCCGGCGTCACGCCCCCGCGGGACGCCGCCGGCCGCTTCACGGCGCGCTGATGCCCCAGACTGTCCGCGTGCTCGACCCGGTGTCGGGCCAATACGTCACCATCACCGTAGGTCGCTGACATGGGCTGCCGTTGCTCGGAACGCCGCACCGCCATCGTCCAGGCGACGAAGGCCATCGCGCGCGGTGACGCCCGCGCCGCCGCAGCGCAGGCCGGCTTCGTCGGGCGCACGGCCGCGGAGGACGCGCGCGCCGCCCTCGCCACCCGCATCGCGACGGCGAGGTCCAGGCTCGGCCGATGAGCGGCGGCCTGTTCGTCAGCCTCGACGCCTCGGCGATCCAGCGGCTCGGCAACCAGATCGGTGCGGCCGGGAAGAAGGCGCCTCTGGCGCTGGCCCGGGCCATCAACCACACGGGCGCCAAGGCCAGGACGCGGATGATCCGCGCACTGGTCCCGCAGACGGGCCTGAAGCGCAAGGTCATCGTGAAGGCGCTCCGGGAGAGCAAGGCCTCGGAAGGGGCGCTCACCTACGCCATTCGCTCGCACGGCGGCGATATCCGCCTGAAGCACTTCGGAGCCCGCGAGACCGCGAAGGGCGTGAGCGCCGCGCCCTGGTCCAAGCGTGAGGTCTACGCGGGCACCTTCATGAAGGCCGGCTGGTGGCCGCATCGAGTCGTGAAGCCGAACTGGAACGGCCAGGTCTTCGAACGCCTGAACAGCAAGACCTCGACCGGCATGGACCGCTTCCACGTGGTCCGCTCGGGCCTGTTCATCCCGGAGGAGATGGTGAAGGGCGCCAGCGCCGAGGCCTTCTACTCGATGGCCGCCAGCGATCTGCCCGCCCGCCTCGAGCACGAGCTCGGGAGGGTGATCGGAGGGTCGTGAAGGGCTGGCATCTGGCATGCCAGTGGGCAGAACCCTCCCCAAATGTTGCATAAATGCAACGAATGGAACCCGGCGGGTCCTTCCCCGGGGGGCCTCGGTGCGGGCGGGAGACCCCGGGTTTCGAGCATTTTTCGGTTTTCGATTTTCGCGTTTCGCTTTCGCTTTGAGGGGCGGCGATGGAGGTCTCGACGGAGGACCTCGCCGAGATCCTCGGCGTCTCGGCGCGGCGCATCCAACAGCTTGCCAGCGCTGGGGTTTTGCGGCGTCTCACACACGGTGAGTGGCTGCTGCCGGAGTGCGTTCAGGCCTTCATCGAGCACAAGGTCAAAAGCGAAACGGCCCGCGCCGGGAAGGCGGCGGCGAACGGCGGGGATCGCCTGAAAGAGATCAAGGCGCGCCGGGAAGAGCTGAAGCTCGCCCGGGAGGAGCGGGAGCTCGTCCCGCTCGCCGACGCGCTGTTCGCCATGGACCAGGTCGCCGGCACCCTGGCCCTCGAGGTGAACAACATTCCGGCCCGACACACCCGCGATCTCGACGAGCGCGAACGCCTGCAGGTCGAAATCGATGCCGTCCTCTCCACCGTGGCCGACCGCATCGCGGAACGCGGCGCGGCTCTACGAGCGGACCGCGACCTTGGTCCGCCCGAAGACGAGGACGACGCCTGACGAATGGGGCGCGGAGAACCGGACCTATCCGGCGAGCTCCGGCTATCCGGGCAAGCGCAACCCGCGCCTGACGCCCTACGGCATCCCGTTCGGGCGGGCCGTCGCCTCGAGGCGGTACAAGCGCTGCGTCTTCGTGATCTCGGCCCAGTCGGGCAAGTCGGAGACGCTTCTCGACATCATCGGCCAGCGCCTGGATGAGCGGCCGGCGCCGATCCTCTACATCGGCCCGAACAAGCAGTTCATCCAGGAGCAGTGGGAGCCGCGCGTCATGGCGCTGCTCGACGAGGCTCCGACGCTCGCCAGCAAGGTCGCCCGCGGCAAGCGGATGACCAAGACCCGCAAGGTGATCGCGGGCGTGCCCCTCCGGCTCGCGCATGCCGGGTCCTCGACCGCGCTGAAGTCCGATCCGGCCTCGCTCGCCCTCACCGACGAGGCGGACGAGCTGATGGCGAACGTGAAGGGCCAGGGCGACCCGATCGGCCTGATCGATGCCCGCGGCGACACCTACGCCGATTTCGTGCACGCGATGGTCTCGACCACCTCGCACGGCGCGAAGGAGACGGAGCTCGATCCGGTCTCGGGCCTGTGGTTCTGGAAGGTCCAGCCGGCCGAGAGCATCGGCTCGACGGTCTGGAAGTTCTGGCAGTCGGGGACACGGTACCACTGGACCTGGAAGTGCCCGCATTGCGGCGAGCGCTTCGTGCCTCGGTTCGATTGCCTCGCCTTCGACGGCAAGGGCGACGAGCTCAACACGACCCAGGCCGCCGCGCGCGCCTCGGCGCACCTGGTCTGCCCGCGCAACGGCTGCATCATCACGAACGACGCCAAGGCGGAGATGAACGCCACCGGCGTCGAGGTGGCGCCCGGGCAGGGGCTCGACGAGGACGGGAACCCCTACGGCGATCCGCCGGTCTCGGACACCTGGTCGCTCTGGACCTCGGGGCTGTGCTCGCCCTTCCAGAGCTTCGGCGATCGCGCCGCGAAGTATGTCGAGGCTGTCCAGACGGGCGACCCGGCCAAGATCCAGACCGTCATCAACGCCGCGTTCGGAGAGCTGTGGACCGCCTCAGGAGGCGATGCTCCCGATGCCGAGGAGATCGCCGGCCGGAAGCTCCCCTATCGCCGCGGCGAGATCCCCGCTGGCGTCCTGTTCCTGACGGCCGGCGTCGACGTCCAGAAGGACCGGCTGATCTTCGTCATCCGCGGCTGGGGGGCACGCCAGGAAAGCTGGCTCATCCAGTACGGCGAGATCTTCGGGGACACCCGGCTCGACGACACCTGGCTCGATCTCGCTGAGCTCATCGAAAACGGACACGCTGGTCTGCCGATCCGGCGTGTCTTCATCGACTCCGGTTTCCGCCCGGGCAAGCGCAACGCCGGCGACGAGAACAAGGTCTACGAGTTCTGCCGGCGGCACGCCCGGCACGTCTTCCCGACGAAGGGGTACGAGACCCGTTCGGTACCGATCTCGGTCAACCGCATCGATGTCACGCCCGTCGGAGGGAAGCCGGCCTACGGCCTCGACCTTGTGCGCCTCGACTCGGACGTTCTGAAATCCTGGATCCATGCCCGCGTTCGCTGGCCGGTGGATCAGCCCGGCGGCTGGCACATCCCGGAGGACGCCGAGGAAGCCTACTGCCGGCAGATCGTCTCCGAGGCTCGAATGACGAAGCCCGGCGGTGGTTTCACCTGGGTTCGCCTGCACCCCGACAACCACTTCCTCGATTGCGAGGCACTCGCCTACGGCGCGGCGAAGATGATCGGCCTCGAGCGGGTGCGGGTCGAACCGGCACCTGCGGCTGCCGAGCGGGCAGCTGAGGCCGAAGCTCCGGCGTTCCCGGCGCCAGCTCCTACTCCGCGGCCGGCTGCTGCGCCGGCGTCTGCTTCGGTCCGGTCCAAGGCCCCGCCGGGTTTCATGCGTCGCCCGACCGGTGGCTGGCTCTCACGAGGATGAACGATGCCCTGGAGCCAGTCCGACATCGAAACCCTGAAGATGGCCATCGCTACCGGGACCAGCCGGGTACGCTTCGCCGACGGTCGCGAGGTCTTCTACCGGAGTCTCGCGGACATGCGCTCGACGCTCGAACAGATCACCCGGGAAGTGCTCGGGCCGTCGGCCAGCCGCCCGCTTCGCATCGTCGCCGGCTATCGCTCGAACCTGTCGTCCTGATCGCCGTGGCCAAGCCGAACCTCCTCGATCGCGCGATCGGCGCCGTGGCGCCCGCGCGTATGGCGGCGCGCCTTGCCGCGCGCAGCCGGGCGGAAGGGATCTCCCGAGCGACGGCGCTCTATGACGGCGCAGCCCGTACCCATCGCACCGCCGGCAAGCATATTTCCACCTCGGATGCGAACGCCGAGATCCTGTATGCGGCCGGGCGCCTGCGCGACGTCTCGCGGGATTTCGGGCGGAACAACCCGTATGCGAGCAAGGCGGTCAGCGGCATCGCCTCGAACGTTGTCGGCACCGGCATCATTCCCTCGGTCTCGGGCCTGAAACCGCGCGGCACCAAGGCCCTGCAGGCGCTCATCCGTGAGCATCTCGACACCACGGACATCGATCTCGATGGCCGTAACACCCTCTACGGCCTGCAGGCGCTGATCATGCGCACGGTCGTAGAGAGCGGAGAGGCCCTGATCGTCCGATACCAGCCGGAGGCCTCTCTCCGGCTCGCGGTTCCGCTGCAGGTCCGCGTGCTCGAGCCGGACTTCCTGGACCTCAATAAGACCGGTCCCCTGGGCGACGGGAACGTCGCCTTCCAAGGCATCGAGTTCGACCGGCACGGCCGGCGCGTCGCCTACTGGCTCTACCCGGAGCATCCCTACGGGGTCGGGTATCGTCGCTACGGCACCTCGAAGCGGGTGCCGGCGGAGGATGTGATCCACGTCTATCGGGTCGACCGTCCGGGCCAGGCCCGGGGCATTCCATGGGCGGCGCCGGCGATCATGACCTTGTGGGATCTCGGCGACTACGAGGATGCCGAGCTCCTCCGCCAGAAGATCGCGGCCTGCTTCGCTGTCTTTTGGATCGACAGGGACACCGGCGAGCCGACCTTCGGGCCCAATGGAGAAGTCCGGTCTGAACAGGGCTCGCCCGTCGACATGCTCGAGCCGGGCATGATCACGCGGCTGACTGGCGGCTCCGACGTCAAGGTCGCGACCCCGCCGGTGACCAGCGCCTATCCGGATGTGCAGCGCGCCAGCGTGCGCAAGATCGCCGTCGGATACGGCGTCCCATACGACCTCATCTCGGGCGATCTCAGCCAGGAGAACTTCTCGGGCGGCCGCCGCGGCTGGCTCGAATTCCAGCGCTCGATCGACACATGGCGCAGCCACATGCTGATCCCGCACGCCTGTGTCGGGATCGGGCGCTGGTTTCTGGACGCCTGCGCGGTCCCCCTGAACGGGCCGACAGCGGGCCGGCTCGACTGGACCCCACCGAGACGGGAGATGATCAAGCCCTCGGAGGAGATCCTCGCCGCGCGCGACGCGATCCGCGCCGGCCTGTCCTCGCGCTCGGAAGAGCAGCGCAAGCTCGGGTTCGATCCGGAAATCCTTGATGCGGAGATCGCCGAGGACAACCGTCGTGCCGACGCCGAGCACCTGAAGTTCGACAGCGACGGTCGCTTTCCGATGAACGCGCCGCGCCCGATCCCCGTCGAAGGCGACCAGAATGCCCCCGTCCAGCCTCCTCGTTAACGGCGAGATCCTGCTCTACGGCGATGTCGGCGACCCCTGGTGCTGGGGCGACGGCTTCACCGTGGCCGATGTCGCCGGCGCCCTGGCCGAGCACGGTAGCGGCGACGTGACCGTGCGCATCAACTCCGGCGGCGGCGTCGCCTTCGACGGCGTGGCGATCTACTCGCTGCTGCTTGCCCACCCCGGCAAGGTGACCTGCATCGTCGACGGCATCGCGGCCTCGGCTGCCTCGCTGATCCTGATGGCCGGCGAGGTGCGCCAGATCCGCGACGGCGCGATGGTGATGATCCACGACGCCTCGGGCGTCACCTTCGGCACCGCCGCCGACCATCTCCGCAACGCCACCGTCCTCGACAAGCTGTCCGACCAGTATGCGGGCATCTACGCCGCCCGCAGCGGGATGGAGCGGGACGCTGCCCGGGAGATGATGAAGACCGAGACTTGGCTCGACGCCGACGAGGCCGTCGCCAAGGGGCTCGCGACCGGCAAGATCGAGGATCTCGCCGAGACCACCGCCAGCTTCGACTACCGGATCTACGCGCACGCCCCGCAGGGCCTGCCGACCCGATCCCGCCCGAAGGCCGCGCCTGCGGCATCAACCGCCACGGCCAAACAGGAGAAGACCGTGCCCGCCGAGAACACCACCGAGACCACCGTCGTCGCCAAGGCCTGGGCGCAGGCGTTCTATGCCGCCGCCAGCGAGGCGGATCTGCCGCTGAAGACCCTGATCGGCATCGTCGCGAAGGCCGACACGGCCGAGGCCGCCGAGACCGCTCTCGCGGCGGCGATCGAGGCCGCCAAGGCCAAGCCCGAGCCGCAGCCCGAGCCGGCGCCGACCGCTCCGGTGGCACAGGCCGGCAAGACCTGGACCCAGCAGTTCTACGCCGCCGCCGAGAATTCCGGCCTCCGCCTCAAGACCCTGAATGAGATCGTGGCCAAGTCCGCCTCGATCGACGTCGCCAAGGACGCGCTCATCGACGCGATGTCCGCGGCCCAGAGCGGCAACAAGCCGCCCCCCGCCGCCGGCCATCTCAGTTCCGAGAGCGGCAAGGACGACAAGGCTGCGAGCATCCTCGCTTCCTTCCGCAAGGCCGGCGGCCGCACCCGCGAGACGGTAGCCCGCTGATCCACCCGAACTGACCTGTGACCAGGCGCCCGGTGGCGCCGGACCAAAGGGACTGAGCCGCCATGGCCCTGAACGAGACCAACACCTACCTCCCCGAGAACGCGATCCTCGGCACCATGCCGGTCTACTCCGAGCCGGAAATCCTCGCATCGGGGGCCCTCTATCCGGCGCTCACCGTCGTCGGCCGGGTCACCGCCAGCAAGAAGCTGGTGAAGGCCGTGAAAACCGCCAATGACGGTTCGCAGAAGCCCGTCGGCATCGTCGTGAGGGACATCGACGCATCGGCCGGCGACGCCGTCGGCCCGGTCTACAAGGCCGGCGAGTTCGATCCCACCAAGCTCTTGATCGATGGGAGCTTTTCGACGGAAGACGTGCGCCTGGCCTTCGAGGGTACCCCCCTCTACCTGCGCACGCCGCTCCCCCTGACCACCTTCTGATCCCGTCACGGAGCGGCACTCACCGCCTCCGCCGCCCTGCGCCCGCCTGACGGGCGACCTGAACCTCCCCCGACATCGATATCCCGGAGCCGGTCATGACCCTGGTCTATGACACGCACACGCTCGCCCGCGTCATGGACGAGCGTGTCGACACCCCCTCGACCTTCCTGCTCGACCTGTTCTTCCCCGAGACCCAGAACTTCGACACCGAGAGCATCGACTTCGACCTGATAAAGACCGGCCGGAAGCTCGCGCCGTTCGTGCATCCCGACGCCTCGGCCAAGCCGACGACCTCGGGCGGCTACATCACGAAATCCTTCCGCCCCGCCAACGTGAAGATGCTGGAGGTGATCAAGCCCAACCGCGCGATGAAGCGTCGGGCAGGCGAGCGCTACGCAGGAGAGATGAGTCCGTCCGAGCGCATGGACGCGATCATGGTGGACGTGCTCCACGCTCAAGATCGCGCTCGCCTCTTCCGTCTCGAGTGGATGGCCGCGCAGGCCCTGCGCTTCGGCAAGGTCACGGTCGAGGGCGAGGACTATCCGACCCAGGTGGTGGATTACGAGCGCGATCCGTCCCTGACCGTCACCCTCACCGGCAACAACCGCTGGGGCCAGGCCGGCGTGAAGACCATGGACTCGATCGAGGCCTGGGCCACCGCGGTCCAGGACAAGTGCGGCATCGCTCCGACCACCGTCGTGCTCGGTGGCGGCGCCTGGAAGCTCGCCCGGGCCGATGACGAATTCCGCAAGGTTCTCGACATTCGCCGCCAGGCGACCGGCAACGTCGAACTGGGACCGATCAAGCCCGACGACGTGTCGCGCGCGCGCTACCTCGGCGGCGTCGGCGACTTCGAGTTCTGGACCTACCAGCAGAGCTACGAGAACCCCGACGGCACCTCGGCCCGGTTCCTCGACGACCTGAACGTCATCATGGGATCGCCCGCGATCGAGGGCGTGCGCGCCTTCGGCGCCATCATGGACGTGACTTCCCTCGTGGCCCAGGAAGTCTTCCGCAAGGTCTACGACACCGAGAACCCCAGCCGGCGCCACGCATACTCGGAGTCCGCACCGCTGGTCGTGCCCTCGCGCGTCAACGCAAGCTTCTGCGCCAAGGTCAACTGACCCTGATGGGCTCGCCGTTCGATGCCGCGATGAGGGCGGCCGACCGCACCATCGACGGCGTCTTCGGAGAGCTCTTCCACGTCGACCCGATCGCGGATGCCTCCCAGTCCGACCTGGACGTGAACGGGCCGCGCCGGGCCGATTCCACGCGGAACCCGCTGCCGGTCACCATGACCTTCCAGGAGGTGGGCGACGACTATTTGCCCACCGCCCGGCGGGTTGCCGGCAACGCCGCGCAGCGGCTCGTCGGCGCCAAGATCCTGCTCTCGGTGATCGATCGGAATCTGCCCTGGCAGCCACGTGAGGGCGATGGGTTCCGCCGGGACAAGACTGGCGTCATCTATCGCGCCACGAAGGTCGAGCCCGATGATGCCGGCCGCATCTGGATCTCGGTGATCGTGGAGCGGGCCCGATGACGCTCGCACGGGCCGCGCTGCGCCTGGCGACGGTCGGCGCGCTCGCCGGCGTCAAAGGCGCCCGACCGACGCTTGCCGAGAACCGGGTCTTCGACAGCCGCATCGGCGCGATCGATCCGAAGAGCCTGTCCGACGCCAAGCCGATCCTCATCGTCCAGACGGATGGCGACGAAGGCACCCCCACCGACATGAAGGACGGGGTCTCGCCCGCCGGCGGCCCGCCCTTCTGGCGCAACGTCGACCTGGTCATCGAGCTCTCGATGGTCGCCCAGGCCGACGAGGGCCAGGGATTCGCGATCGGCTATCCGGTCACCGACGCGGCTCTCGAGGCACAGCTCGACTTCCTCGAAGGCCAGATCTGGCTCACGCTGGCCTACGGCGCGACGGCGATCGCCGCCGCCTTCCGGAAGATCGCGAAGATCCACGGCTACGAGAGCCACCGGGCGGCTTCGGACGAGCACGGTGACCGGGTCGCCGCGCGCATCCTCACCCTCAAGTGCCGGGTGCACGACGGCTGCCCCATGCCGCCTCGGGGTGCCACCGGCCTCGACGCCCTTCCCGCACCGCTCTCGACGGTCGCGAAGGCGGTCGCCCCGGGCTCCTATGCCGCGGAAGCCTGCGCGAAATTCGCCGAGGCCCTGGTCGCCGTCGACCGCGCCAAGCCGCCCCTGCCGGCTTTGCGAAGCCTCGGCATGGGCTTCGACTTCGCCCTCTCCGGTGAGGGCGACGGGACGCCCGACGTCTCCGCCGAGCTCGTCCTCAACCCCGGGTAAGCCCTTCCATGCACACCGTCTTCGTGACGCCGCGTCTTCTCGACGACGGCGAGGCCGCCCTCGTGCGCATGCCCGAGCGCGGCTACGCGCCCCTGCCGATCGAGGGCCGCGACGTGCCCCTCGACGAGTACTGGTCCCGCCGCCTGCGCGACGGCGACGTCATCGAGGGCGGCCCGCCCGCCGATGCCCCCGAAGCCCCGGCCCCCAAGGCCGCTCCCTCCGTGTCCCAGGAGCCGTAAGCCATGGCCGCCGGCGTCGCCTTCAACACCATCCCGGGCAATCTGCTCGTCCCCTTCACCTATTTCGAGGTGAATTCCGGTGGCTCGCCCTATCAGGGCCAGTCGCGTCTCCTGCTCATCGGCCAGAAGCTGGCCGGCGGCGCCGCGCCCGCTGGCGTGCCCTACGGCCCGGTCCAGTCCGAGCGCGAGCTGACCGCGCTGGGGGGCGTCGGCTCGATGCTGGTCGGCATGTTCCGCGCCGCGCGCAAGGTCGCCCCCTACCAGCCGATCTGGATCCTGCCGCTCGCCGAGCCGGCCGGCTCGGCCGCCGCGGGCTCGCTGACCGTGAACACGGCGCCGGGGATCACCACCGTCGGCGTCCTGCGCGTCTGCGGCGTCCGCCTGACCATCCAGGTCCTGGCGAGCGACACCGCGGCCACCATCGCGGCCAGCATCGCCTCGGCGGTCAACGCCGCGCTCGTGCCGGTCACGGCCGCCGTCGACGGGACCAATCCGGCCAAGGTGAATCTGACCGCACGCCATGTCGGCACGCTGTCGAACGGCCTCGACGTCTTCCTGCCCGCCAAGGAGGTGAACGGCCTGGTCGGCAGGACGACCATCGTGGCGCTGTCCGGCGGAACCGGCGTGCCCTCGCTGACCACGCCGCTCGCCAACCTCGGTGACGACGAGTTCGACTGGATCGCGCTGCCCTACGCCGACGCCACCTCGCTCGATTCGATGCGCGCCTTCCTGTCGGACGTCTCCGGCCGCTGGTCGCCCTCGAAGCTGCTGTTCGGCCATGCGCTCACGGCCGCCTACGGGAGCCTCTCGACGCTGGTCACGCTCGGTAACAGCCGCAACGACCGCCACGTCTCGATCCTCGGCTCCCAGGCCGCCCCGCCCCCGATCTGGGAGCGCACTGCGCGCCTCGCCGCCCTGGCCGCCGCGCACCTGTCGGATGCACCGGAGCTGTCCCGGCCGCTGCAGACCCTGGAGCTCGTCGGCGACCTGCCGCCCGACGATCGCTCCCTCTGGTGGTCCTCCGCCGATCGCCAGGCGCTCTACGTCGACGGCATCTCGGCCACCCGCGTCACCCCGGACGGCGTCGTCCTCGCGGACCGCATCCTCACCACCGAGCAGGTCAACGCCAACGGCGTGCCCGATGCCACTTTCCGGGACATCGAGACCCTGGCGCAGATGATGTTCGCGGTGCGCTTCTTCCGCGCCGCCGTCTCGGCCAACCACGCCCGCCAGGCCCTCGTCGACGACAACCCGGCCGGCCTGCCGGAGCTCACCACGGAGAACGCGGTGAAGATGACCCTCATCCACGCCTACCAGGCGCTGGTGAACCTCGGCGTCCTCGAGAAGGCCGACCTCTTCGCCCAGTTCGTGGTGGTCCGGCGCGACCCGAACGATGCGAGCCGGCTGAACGCCTACCTGCCGGTGGACGTGGTCAACCAGCTGCGCGTCTTCGCCGGCAACGTGACCACCTACCTCCAGTACCAGGCCGCCTGAGGCCTCTCCGTCCCTTCCCTTCACGACACCCCGCCCGGTCCTGAGAGGGCCGGCGGAGGCGGAGGCCTGCCATGAGCTCCGATTGCTGCGATTCCTTCGGCGGTCGCATCACCATCACCGCCGGGAGCGAGAAGCTCGTCGCCCGCGGCGAGATCACGCTCGACATCTCCGACCGGGAGGTCTCGGCGGAATCGAACCAGGACGGTTCGACCTACTACACCACGAAGATGATGCCGGTCGGGGGCGACTGCTCGTTCACCGAGACGTGCTCCGGCTCCTGGCCCGACCGGATGAAGAACTGCAAGGTCAACATCACGATCGTCGAGGAGGATCACGGCCGCCAGCACCTGTTCACGGGCACGCGTCTGATCGGCCGGCCGAAATACAACACCTCCACCGGCGAGATCTCCAACGTCACCTGGGCCGGCGGCACCTACAAGCGCATCATCTCCTGACCCGCGCTCAAGCCTGCGAAATTTTCGCGGGCCTCGTCGGCGCGCCGGATTCCCCGGTGCAGCCGTGAGAGCATCCGGACTGCCCATCCCCGCGCGCCGCCCAGCCCGTCCTCCAGCCTGAAGCAGGATCCATGGCCAAGACCGTCACCGTCGACCTGGAACGCCCGATCGAGGGCCACGAGGGCGCGATCCACAAGGTTGTCCTGCGCGAGCCGAAATGGCGGGACATCATGCCGATCGGCCAGCCCTTCACCATGCACTTCCCGAAGGGGGCCTCGCCGGTTCTGGTGGAGGATCACGAAGCTCTGGCGCGCTACGCAGAGCTCCTGGTGGTCGAGCCCAAGGAAAGCTCCCTCCTCGACCAGCTCGGTGTTGCGGACACCTTCAAGATCCGGAACCAGATCATCGGTTTTTTCCTCGAACCCGCCGCGGCGAGCGGGGCCTCGAAGACGTCGCAGCAGACTTCGTCTTCGAGCTCGGATGGTCCCCCCTCGACGTCCAGGGCCTGACCATCAACGAGATGCTCTGGTGGTACCGCCAGACCATCAAGCGATCCAAGAAACCGCGACGATGAGAGGCTGAGCCGTGGCCGGACGCATCATCGAAGCGAAGGCCGTCATCAGCGGCGAGGACCGCCTCTCCAAGGTCATCGAGGGGATCGACAAGCGGCTGAAAAGCCTGGGAAAGGGCGTCAAGGTCTCGGCGGACGTCGAGCGCCTGAACCAGTCCCTGGCCAACACCCGGCGGCAGCTCGAGGCGATCGACCGCATCAACGCCGCCCAGTCGAAGCTCTCCTCGGCGCGTCTCGGCCTCAACGGTGCCCAGCAGCGCGCCGATCGGCTCGCGCTCGAACTGGCGGCCGCCCGGAAAGTCCAGGACGCCAAGGCGGTCACGGAGCTGACGGCCCAGAGCAAGGTCGCGCAGCGCGCTGTGAATGCGGCCACGGCAGCGGTCGAACGCCAGGCGGCTGAACTCGGGAAGGCCCGGCGCGCCTTCGCCGAGTTCGGGGTGCCGGTCGAGAACCTGGTTGCGCACGAGCGCGCGCTGAAGGCCTCGGTCGAGCAGACGACGGCTGCCCTCCACCGACAGGCGGCCGAGCAGCGCAACCTGCGGGACATCGCGGTCCAGACGCTCGCCAAGCAGCAGGCCGCGGAGCGGCGCCAGCACGAGATCGGCAAGCTCGGGGTCGGCCACGCGCTCGCCTATGGCGCCGCCGGCTATGTCGGCGTGCACAGCGTGGCGCACGGTATCGGCGACACCATCCACGCGGGCGCTCGCTACCAGCACGAGGTCGTCGCCCTGCAGAATGCCGGACGCACGCCGGAAGAGATGCGCGAGATCGAGCACGCCTCGCTCGCTGCGACCGCCGCGGTGCCGACGGCGACCTACGAGGAGAACCTCAAGGTCATCAACGAGACGACGGGCGCCTTCGGCTCGCTCCACCACGCAATCGAGAACCTGCCGTTCATGCAGAAATCGGCCTTCGCGTTGAAGATGAGCGCGGGCGACAAGGTGATGGATGGGCCGGGCGAGCTCGGCAACAAGCTGGCCCGATTCTTCGAGATGCGCGGGACCGCCGGGAACACGCCAGTGTTCCAGCGCGAGGCCGGCGAGATGATGCGCGCGATGATCTTCACGCGCGGCAACTTCAACCCGGGCGAGATGGTCAACTTCGCCCAGCAGGCGAAGGCCTCGCTGCCGCTCTACTCCGAGCGGTTCATGTCGAAGATCGTGCCTTCCCTGGTGACGGAATTTGGCGGCGACCGGGCCGGTACCGGCGCGAACGCCTTCCGCAACGTCATCATGGGCAAGGCCAACGACAAGAAGCAGGCCGAGGAATGGGTCAATCTCGGCCTCCTCGACAAGAACATGGCCATCATGAAGGGCGGCCACGCCGTCTCGTGGAAGGCCGGTGCGGTCAAGGACACGAACACGGCCTTGACCGATCCGCTCGAATGGGCGGAGAAGACGCTGATCCCGGCCTTGAAGAAGAAGGGCGTGGACGTCGACGACAAGCTCGAGCTGTCCAAGGCCCTCGGGACGCTCTTCCGCAACTCGAACTCGAACATGTTTGCGGAGGCGCTGTCGCAGAAGCTGTCCCGGCAGCGGCTGCACAAGGACGAGGACAGCATCAACAAGGCGGGCACGCTGGACGAGGTGTACCAGCGGAACCTGGGCAAGGATCCGACCGCCACGGTGAAGGCGGTCACCGCCGCCCTGGAGAACCTGGCGAGCGCCGCCTCTTCCCCCGCCATGGAGACCGCGGCCGGCCTCCTGAACACGCTGGCCGAGCGGCTGAATGCGATCGCCAACGTGGCCAAGGAGCACCCGGCCGCTGCGCTCGCGGGCGGGACGGCCGTCGCAGGCGCCGGTCTCGCCGGTGCGGGCTGGATGTCCTACCAGTTGCTGAACGGGTTCGGCCTGGGCAAGTCGGCCGCTGCCCTCGACGTCTCGGCAGGGCTCCTGAACGAGGCTGCGGTCGCGCTCGGCGCACAGGGCGCGGGCCCGAAGGCGGCTGCCGCGGCGGCGGGCGCTGGTGCCGGAGCTGGACGAGCCGGGACCATGCTCCCCCTTCTCGCCGGTGCGGGCCTGCCGCTGGCGGGTGCCGCCGCCCTCACCGCGGTGCTGGTCTACGGCTCCGACGAGACGAAGGGCATCGTGCATGGCGGACGTCCCGACATCTCCGCGAATCCGTCCGACGAGTTGCCGGGCCTGCCCGCGGCCGATGCACAGGCGCCGGCGGCGGGCGGCTCCAAGATCGTCGCCTGGTGGCGATCGCGGATGCCGACCTGGATGGGCGGAGACCCTTCCACGCCGCTTCCGGTCGAGATCAAGGCGATGCCGGAAAACGGTGGGGCCTTGTCCGGCCCGAAGATGCCGGGCACCGGCTCCGACGAGGCGGGCGACAATCCCGCCGGCGGGAAGAGCCCGATCACGGCGGAGGTGAAGACGCTGCCGCCCCTCTCCGGAGAAGTGACGGGCCAGGCGAGCCTGACCGGCAACATCACGGTCGAGCCCTCGCAGTGGTTCACCACGAAGATCACCGGGCTGGAAAACCAGGTGATGCAGCTGTCCGGCAAGGTCTCCTCGCTCGCCTCGAACGGGCCGGGCTCGACCGGCAAATCCTCGCCCGACGCCGGCCGCGGCGGCCGGGACTGATCCCGACACCGTAGGACATCGCCATGTCGGGCTGCGATCCCAGCGCGGAGCTCTGGCCCGCCTCTTTCCGCGGCGTCCCCTTCTTCGTCCTCAACGACGAGGAAGCGGGCGGCCGCCGCCTGGTCGTGCACGAGTTCCCCGGCCGGGACGACCCCTACAACGAGGACCTCGGCTCGAAGGCCCGCAAATACGAGGTCACGGCCTACCTGGCCTCGGAGGGCGCGGCCGCGAGCGCCCGGGCGCTGACGGCGGCCATCGACCGCGAGGGCGCCGGTTCGCTGGTGCTGCCCACCCACGGCCCTATCCAGGTCCGAGGGCAGGACTTCAAGCGGTCCCGGGAGCGGGATCGCCTGGGCTACATCGCCTACAGCCTCTCCTTCGTCCGGGAAGGCTACGCCTCGGCCCTGTTCACGGCGGCGAGCCTCGCCAACCTCATCTTCGTGGCGGCCGATGCCGTCGAAGGCGTCATCGGCAGCGCCTTCCAGGGCGCACTCTCGCTGATCGGGATCGCCGCCGATGCGACGGCGCTGCTGCCCGACTACGTCCTGGGCGCCGCGGTCGACGCCTTCGACACGGCCGCGCTCACCCTCAATGTCCTGCGCCTCGACAATCCCGTCGACCCCGCCGTGTCCCTCGCCCAGGGCCAGATCCTCGGCGTGCTCGCCACCGTCGACGCGGCTGCGATCGAGACCGACCCGGCGACGCCAGCGGCCGGCCTCGTCGCCGCGGCGCGCGACCTCGGCGACGGTCTCGCCCCCGCGCTGGCCGCTCCGGCCTTCCTGTCGGTGGTGGATTTGGCAGCGCCCGTGGCGGCGCCCCCGACCGCGACGGAGAACCGGAAGCGGGCCGTGGCCGCACAGAACGCTGCGCTCCGCGTCCTGCGCGTCGCGGCGCTCACGGCCTATGCCGAGGCGCTGGCCCGCCAAGCCTACGCCTCCCGGGCGGAGGGCGTCACGGCCCGGGCCGACGTGGCGGAGTATTTCGGGGCGGAGCTCGAGGCCTGTGCCGGCGCCGGTGATACGGCGCTGTTCGAGGCCCTCGAGGGCCTGCGCAACGCCGTCGTGGCCTACCTGTCGAACGTCATCACCACCCTCGCCCCGGTGGTGAGCGTGGAAACCAGGATCCGGTTGCCGGCGATCGTGCTGGCCTACCGGCTCTACGAGGATCCCGCCCGGGCCGACGAGCTCGTCGCCCGCAATGCCGTGCGCGTGCCCTCGCGCATGCCGACGACGATCGAGGCGCTGGCCTACTGATGCCCCAGGAAATCGTGACGATCTCGGTCGGGGGCACGCCCTACACGGCCTTCGAGAGCGTGTCGGTGACCGCGGAGTTCGACGCGGCCGCGCGCAGCTTCGAGGCGACGATCGCCGCGGAGTTCGGGCCCGGCGCGACGCACGGCATCTTCGCCGCCGGTTCGGAGGTGAGGATCGCCTCGAACGGCGACCTGCTGCTGACAGGCTACGTCGATGCCTACAGGCCGTCGCTGACGTCGAGCTCGGCGTCGATCGGGATCTCGGGGCGCTCGAAGAGCCAGGATGCCATCGACTGCTCGGCCGACCACAAGACCGGCCGGATCGAGAAGAAGGACCCGGTCGCGATCGCCAAGGAGCTCGCGGACGGGATCGACGTCGAGATCGAGACCGACCAGCAGCTCGAGAAGGTCGAAGCCTACCAGCACACGCCGGGCGAGACCCTGTTCCGCTGCCTTGAGCGCCTGGCGCGCAAGCAGGGCTGCACCGTCACCGGCACCGCCGAGGGCGGGATGAAGGTCACGAAGGCCGGATCCAAGCGGCACGCCGGCGGCCTCATCGAGGGCGTGAACCTCCTGGTCGGGGACGCCAACCACGACTGGTCGAACCGGCACAGCTCCTACACCGTCAGGGGGCAGCGCGCGGCCGGGCACGGCAAGGGCGCCCTCGAGCTGGAGGCCAAGGTCAGGGACGCTGCCGTGGGCCGGCACCGCCCGGTCATCGTCATTCAGGAGGACGACACCGACGAAAAGACGGTGAAGAAGCGGGCGGAGACCCGGCGCGATCGCGCGGCCGGCAACGCGCTCTCCGCCACCATCACCATGCAGGGCTTCCGCGACCAGGCCGGCAAGCTCTGGGAGCCCGGCTACCTGGTCTGGGTCGAGAGCCCGTTCCTGTCGATCATGCAGGACATGCTGATCAAGTCGGTCAACTTCTCGAAGGATGGCGAGGGTTCGAAGACCCGCCTCGAACTCTGCGACCCGCGCGCTTTCGGCGGCAAGGCCGGCAAGGGCAACAAGTCCGGCTCCAGCTGGGGCCTCGGAGGCACCTGATGGCCTATTTCGACACGGACGACGCCGTGCGCACCATGCTGCGCCGGGCCGCGATCAAGAAGGTCGAGGACGACGGCACCCAGCAGATCGTCACGGCCACCGGGCTGAAGGGCGAGGAGTTCAAGGTCTACCGCCAGCAGGGGCACGGCGTCTCCTCGGTGCCGCCGATCGGGTCCGAGGGGTTCGTCCTGGCGCTCGGGGGCCGCTCGGACCGGATGCTGTTCCTGCAGGGCGAGCACAAGGACCACCGGCCGTCCAAGCAGAAGGCCGGCGACACCGTGATCTACGATGCCCATGGCAACGCGATCTCGCTGGTCGAGAAGAACATCCGCCTCGTCAGCGGCGGCACCATCACCCTCAAGGGCCAGAAGATCGTGCTCGACGGCGAGGTCCACCTCGGCGGCGAGGGCGGCCAGCTCGTCCATCGCAAGGGCGACGTCGACAGCCACGGCGATACCGCCCAAGGATCCGCCTCGAAGGTCTATGCGGTCTGAGCCATGGTCGACGTGCGCATCCGTCAGGCCGAGGGCTGCGACGGCGATCCGTACCTGGTCTGGGACACGGTCTGGTCGGGTGACCTCGTCGTGCTCGAGAACGGAGCGGATTGGGCTCTCGCCGGCAGCGACGAGCCGAGCAACCGCGGCGGCCTGCAGGCGAAGGCCGGGCTCGCCTCCGCCGTGATCCTCTGCCTGTTCACGGACCGGCGTTGCCCGACCGACCATCCGCTCGCCTACCTCGCCGACGGCGATCCGCGCGGCTGGTGGGGCGACGCCATCGACGTCGACGCCGCCGCCGGCGAGGGCCCGCTCGGCTCCCTGCTCTGGCTGTTCCGGCGCGCGCCCCTGTCGGGCCCGGCCGGCGAGGACATGCGGCGCTGGGCCGAGCAGCTCGCCTACGAGGCCCTCGAGCCTCTGCAGAGCCCGCAAGGGATCGTCGCGCGCATCACGTGCACCGCGACGCTGAACGAGCCGCGCCAGCGCATCGAGCTCGAGGTCGGCCTCTACGCGCGGGAGGGCACCACGCTGTTCGCCCGGCGCTTCGAACAGATCTGGGAGCAGGTCGCGTGAGCTTCACGATCCCGAGCCTCGCCGACACGGTCCGCCGGGCCCGCCTGAGCTTCCGTTCCGAGTTGAAGGGCTCGGACGCCGCGATCTGGCCGAACAACCTCTCCGTCACCGCCAAGGTGATCGGCGGGGCGATGGCGGCCCTGTTCCAGCGCCTCGACATCGTGCGCCAGGACATCTTCGCCCACACGGCCAGCCCTGACGGCGTGCTGCGGCACGCCACCGAGTTCGGGCTGTCCCGGCAGCCGGCCGCGCCGGCGGTCGGCACCGTCGTGATCGCGACAAGCGGTCCCTCGACCGTGCTGAAGGGCGCCACGCTCCTGCGCTCGGATGGAGCCGCCTTCGTCACCGCCGCGGCCCGGACCACCACGGGCGCCGAGACCTACGCGATGGGCGTCACCGCCCTCGTCGCCGGCACAGCCGGAAACACGGAAGCGGATGCGCTCCTCGATCCAGGCGACGGCACCTCCGGCGCGATCGACAGCATCACCGTCGATGCCGCCGGCCTGAAGGGCGGCGCCGAGCCGGAGGATATCGGCACGAGCCTCCGGGCACGGGTGCTGTTCCGAAAGCGCAATCCGATCCACGGCGGGGCGCCGGCCGATTACGTGTCCTGGGCCGGCGAGGTCGCCGGGGTGACCCGGGTCTTCGTGGCCCGCCGCCCCCTCGGCCGCGGCACGGTCGCGGTCTACCCGCTGATGGACGACAGCCGGCCCAACGGCATCCCGACCCAGGCGGATCTGGTCCGTATCTCCGAGCACCTCCAGCTCTACGCGCCCTCGGATGCGGACGTCTTCGTGCTGGCCGCCCAGCCCTACCCGATCGACGTCACGCTCTCCAAGCTCGCGCCGAACATCAAGAGCGTCCAGAGCGCGATCCGGACCGAGCTCGCCGATATGATCGCCCGGCGCGGCCGCGTCTCCGGAACCGATGCGGGACACCCCGCCCTGCCGTTCCTGACCACGCCGCATACGATGTCGGCCAGCTGGTTCGACGAGGCGGTCTCGCAGGCCTCCGGGGAGGACAGTCACGGCCTCGCCGCGCCCGGCGCGGACGTGGTGATCCCGGCCGGCTTCATCCCGGTGCTCGGCACCCTCTCCTTCCCGCAGGTCTCCTCGTGAGCGACTGCCTGATCGGCATCGATCCGGAGTACTGCCCGGATCTCGACGACTGCCACGCCGAGTTCCGCGCGCTCCTGCCCTCGGGGCTTGCCTGGGCGGCCGCGCACCGTCCCGGGAGCGTGCAGTGGGGCTTCTGGCGCGGCGTGGCGCATGTCTTCGCCTTCGCCCACCAGCGCATCTGCGATCTGCGCCGGCAGTTCTGGTGTGGCACGACCGACGAGCTCGAGGACGCTTGGCTCGTCGAGTACGGCCTTCCCGACGCCTGCGACCCCTTTCCGGACCTCTGCAGCAAGGTGGCCGCGCTCGGGGGCACCCGGTGCGATTACTACCGGGAGATCGCACGGCGCGCCGGGTGGGAGATCGAATGCTCGAGCGACAACGGGGACTGCGCGAGCTATGCCGACATGATGGTGATGGACTGCGCCGTCGCCGGCGGCGATTACGTGCGCTCGCACCTTCTCTTCACGGTCTACCTGAACCAGAGCCCGGCCTACACGCAGACGTCGGCCGGCGCCGTCTCGATGGACTGCAGCATTCTCGACGCGGTCTTCGGCTGTGATCCCGACATCTCGGCGCTGGCCTGTCTCCTCGAGCGGGTCGTGCCCGCTCACGTCGAGGTCGCCTACCAGCTCGATTACGGCACTCAGGTTCTCGGCACCGAAACGGCATCGCCCGTCGTGACCGAGCAGAACGCGGCCATCCTCATCCACGCGTGACCGCCGGCCCTGACAGGGCACCCTTAACCTGCCGCGCCGGTCGTTCCGGACGCGCCGGAGCCTCATCCTCATGGTTGCCAACCTCGATTTGCTCGGCCCCGCTTCGGCGGTCGGAGCCGTGACCTCGCGGCCGTCCGACACCCGCATTTTCGGTGGCACCGACACGTGGTTCGCGCCCTGTTCGAGCCAGGCGAACCGCGACGGCACGCAGCTGCAGGCCGTCTGGGCGAATGCCCTGCTCGCCCAGCTGCGCTACGCGATCCGCGCATCCGGGATCGATCTCGACAATGCCGACGACGCGATGCTGTGGAAGGCGATCGCCAGCCGTACGCCGGGCCCGGCGCTCTGGCATCACGGCACGGATACATCGAACGCAGCTGCCGTCGTCAGCGCAGCCGTGTCGCCGGTGATCGCGAGCTACGAGCCCTTCGTCGCCTACATCGTCAAGGTCGCCCACGACTCCGTGGACGGTGGGACGCAGGCGAACCTCGGAGCGGGCCTCCGCAACGTGGTCCGGCCCGATGGCACGGCGATCCGGAGGGGCGACTGGGTCGCGGGCCAGACCATCGTTCTTCTCGACGATGGGACCGCACTCCAGTTGCACGGCATAGGAAGCGCGCCGGCGCCGCTGTATCGCGGCACCAACTCGGGTAGCGTCAACACGATCGTCGCCAGCCTCTCGCCGAGCCCGGCCCGCTACGAGGTCGATGCCCTCTACATCATCGGCCTGTCGGGCTCGAACACCGGGCCGGTCACAGCCGACCTCAATGGCTTCGGCCCCAGGAACGTGGTGCGCTCGAACGGCAACGCGCTGCGCCCGGGCGATATCAGCCGGGTCGCGGCGCTGACCTATGACGGCACGAACCTGGTGCTCCTGAACCTCGCCCAGGAGATCGCGCCGCCCGGATCAGGCTTCACGGGGACCCAGCAGCGCTTCGCCTATCTGCCGCAGACCGGCGTCAACTCGCGGCTGAGCGCCAGCTTCACGGCAACCTTCGCCGGCGTGGTGCTGGTGTTCTCGACGCTCAACTCCAGCCCGTCGAACGGCAACATCTCCAACTCCGCGACGGTGTCGGTGAACGGCAACGCCACCACCGGGGCAGGCGACAGCATCTCCGGCGCGAGCACCTCGATCGCGAGCGCCAAGGTCTCGGCGGGGGACGCGGTGACGGTGAGCAGCGACTGCCAGCCATCCCAATCCATCCAGTTCCCGGCGTCGCAGTACCTGACCTACCTCTTCATCCCGGGCTGACCCATGCAGACCTATCTTCTTCTGGATCCCGCGACCGGCCGCGGGATCGGTTCGTCGCAGACCTCCGTGCCCGGCTACGAGCCGCACGAGCACGAGGTCCCCTGTACCCTCGAGCAGTTCGCCGCCCCGAAGGCCTGGATGCTGCAGGACGGGGCCCTCGTCCCGGCCCCCGCGGAGCCCCCACCGGTTCCGGGCGCGGTATCCAGCGTGCAGGCCCAGATCCAGCTGCTGCGGATCGGCCTGCTCGCCCAGGTGAAGGCGCTCGTGGCCGAGGGGACCGACGAGGTGAAGCTGTGGTTCGACAAGGCCTCGAGCTGGCAGCGGACCAACCCCTATGTCGTGCAGATCGGTACCACTCTCGGCCTGACCTCCACCGAGATCGACGACCTGTTCCGCGCGGCCGCTCTCATCGAGGCGTAGAGCCCGGGCGACGGCCGCACCGGCGCCTCGTCCCCGCCCGCCGCCCTCCGAGTCCCCCATCCCGTCTCCCGAGAGCCCGATGACCGATCTGGTGACCGTTACGGTTCCGGCGCTGCCTGCGGCTGCCCAGATCACCGGCAACGAACTCGTGCCCGTGCATCAGAACGGCCGTCTCGTCCGCGTTCGGCAGACCGAGCTGACCCGAGGCGGTGCGGCCTTCGTCGAGCGCGTGGCGGCCGTGGCGATGACCAGGGGCACCGTGGTAGTCGGTGCCGGGCTGCAGATGATCCAGGCCGACCCCTACGATCCGAGCCATTGCGGCCGTGTCCTCGGCATCCTGACGCAGGACGTGGCCGTTGGCGTGAGCGGCCTGGCGCAGTCCATCGGCCCCATGACAGGGATCCTCGGTGCCTTCGCCGGCGGCGATCGCCTCTTCATAGGGGCAGGAGGCTCGCTGGCCAACGCCGTGCCGAGCGGTGCGAAATGGCGCCAGCCGATGGGGCGCGCCGATGCGGCGAACGCGATCACCGTCGCCCTCGGCGAGGCTTCGATCATCCGGGACGACGTGGGCGCAGTGGGCGGCCTCGCCTCCTTTAGGTTGCGCACCTTCCTCGGCGACGTGCCCTCCGACTCCTCTGCCCGAGCGGTTATCGAGGCCATCATCCCGCTGGCGTCCGTCACGATCGGCGACCAGACCACGACCATTCCGGATGCGATCGAGGGCTGCGCAGCCATCCACCATACCAGTGTTTCCGATCTGGATTATCACTGTCTCTCCACGGATGTGCAGGTCGGGCTGGTGTCTCTCACCGCGCCGCGCACCGTGTTCCTGCCCGCTCGCTACCCGCTCGGGCAGGTGCTCTTCATCGCGGACGAGAGCGGGGCCTGCTCCGAAACCCTCCCGATCACCATCCAGGCCGGCACGGGTGACAGCATCGCCGGCCAGGCCTCCGTCCAGATCACCAATCCCTACCAGGGCCTCGGCTTCCGCCGTGGCGCCGCCAATCTGTGGATCCGCGCCGTATGAGCAGGCTTCGCATCTCCGTCCTTCTCGGCGTCCTGCTCGCTGCCGGGCCGGCGCTTTCTCAGGACCGCCCGCTTTCGCCGGGCACGCTGAAGAGCGACGGCACGATCAGCTTCGGCTCCGGCCTGCCGAGCCTCGGCAAGCGGCAGGCCGGCAAGACGATCCTGACCCCGGACGTCCTGCAGATCACCGGGCCCGGCTCGACGGGCGACGCATCCCTGATGAGCGTGGCGCCGAACACCACTGCGCCGGTCGGGACCCTCGCCAAAACCATCTCCGGACTCGCTCCTCTAGCCGGTCCCGTGTTCACTGGGACGCTCGGGGCGCAGGTCCTGTCGCTTACGGGCTCCGGCTCGACCGGTGACGTGTCGCTGATGTCTGCTCGGGCGCCGGGCGCCAGCGGTTCTCGCACTCAATCGGATTGGTTGGGCGCAACCCACTTCAACGTGCCATCGGTCTCGGCGCTGAAGGCTTGGCCGACCGCTCCTTTGGTGAACGGCGCCGCCGTTAGGACATCGGGCTACTACGAGGCAGGCGATGGGGGCGGGGCGACCTATACTTGGGCGTCGACCTCGACCTCGGCCGATGATGGATGCACCGCGATCGCGCCCTCCGGCGCTTCCGGCCCGGGGCGTTGGATACGCGGCCCGATCGGCGGGTTCCTGGATGCGCGCACCTGCGGCATCAAGGCGGACGGCATCACGGACGACACGGCTGCGCTCAACACTTCGATCGCGACCTGCCAGGGACGCGGCACCGAGGGCAAGCCGGTCTGCAGAGTGGCGCTCCCGAGCGGTCAGATCCTCCACCGGCCGATCACCTTGAGCCGAGGCATCGATCTCGATGCAGACCCGCGCGGGACCACGCTGCTGGCTGCTGCCGGGACGACCGCGCCGGGCGTGACGATTGCCTGCGCCCACGATGGTTTCGACTACTATGCCTCGGGCGGTGCGCCGCCCTGCCAGATCCGGCTCGGCAACCTGATCCTGAAGCATCCCGACAAGAATGACGCGGCCGGCCGCAACGTCGCCCACGGGCTCGCAATTCAGAGCCCGGCCAGCAACCCGGTCTACACGGTGGTGAAGCTCGACAACCTCGAAATCTTCTCGCCGCCCGGAGATGGCCTCAACGCCTCCGGCTGGTGGAACGGGTTCGCGGTCATCAACAAGCTCTACGTCAACGGTGCCTACCGCGACAACGTCTCGGTGACCGGGGCCTACGACTGGCGCATGTACGCCGTGGACCTGATCTATGCCGGGCGCGACAATATCCTGTTCAACTCCAGCGGGGGCTTCAACGTGTACGGCCTCAAGGCCTACGCGGGGGTCCGTCGCGGCGTCGTCATCTACGATCAGGCTGGGGCGCCGGGGGTCAACTACATCTACGGCCTGTCCGCCGACAACAACGGCGAGCACAACATCTGGTACGACAGCCAAGACCCCTATTCCGCTTGGGGCATCTACGGCGGCAACACGGACCGCGCCGGCTCCTTCCTCAACAAGCCCAATCAGTTCTCCGACATCTATATGGCGGGCGCGGCCAACTCCCGTCTGACGATCGGCGGCAATTTCCGGTTCAATGCGGGCTACAAGACCGCATCGGGTTCGGGCCAAACCTCGAAATTCGCCATCGAGTTCGACCCGAACTCCTCCGCCACGGTGCGGGTCGACGACACGCTTTTCGGCGGCGGCAACCCGACGACGGCGAACGGCTGGTCCAACGTGCCCGCCCGGACGCTGGGCAAGGGCGGTCCCCTGCTGTTCGACGGCGGCGTGCGGACGACAGGAGCCGACCCGGGCGTTCGCCTGGACGATGTCCAGGACAACACGCAGTTCGGGAAATTCTCGCTCACCGGGGGGCAGTTCGCCCTGTACGACAGCCGCCAGGGCCGCAACAGCCTCGTCCTCGACACCGATGGACGGCTGGTCACCTACGGCATGAGTGTCCAGAATTTCCCGACCTCGCCGAGCGGGCTGCCCAGTGGAGCGGTCTACCGGGACACGTCGTCGAACGCGCTCAAGTTCGTCCCGTGATCCTCGTTCGCTTTACCGGGGTGGCCTCCCCGTAGCTCGTCAGAAGTCGCCGTGATGAGCTTCATCCCGCAGCGCTGACGCGCGGCCCGAGCGGAACGGCCGTCTCGCTTCATCATTCCGACGGGTTGCCATGTCCGGTTCTGCCTATGTCGAGCAGCGCCTCGTGCGCGGCGACGACACGCCTCCGCTCGTCTGGCGCTTCGGCACCGCTGGCGCCTCCGAGATCCCGGCCAGCGCGGAGTTCGAGCTGACGATCTGGTGGCCGGCGCTCCTGCGTGCCGACCTCTCTCAGGTCGAGGCGGGCCAGATCGTTGCCGCCTCGCCCGCCGCGCTCGCCGTCGATGTGGCGGGCGGGACGGTGACGTGGAGCTACAGCACCGGCCAGAGCCTAAGCCTGCCGGCAGGCGGCCTGGGGCGCTATGCCCTGCGCTGCCTTCACGGCGGACACCGGCAGACCTGGGCACAGGGCCGCATCTGGGTCGAGGATGCCCCAGCAGCGGTGCAACCACCCCAGAATGGCGGGTCCGGTGGGGGCGCCCCTTCGCCAGGCGGGTCCGGGGCGACCGAGCGGGCCCAGGTCACGCCGGCCGGCACCTGGATCATCCCCCATGGGCTCGGCCGGCGCCCGATCGTCACCGTCTACGACACGTCCGGCGCCGAGATGCTCGCCGACGTCGTCGCGACCGCCACCACCGTCACCATCGTCTTCGCCGTGCCCACCGCCGGCTCCGTCGTGCTCGCCTGAGGATCCGCCATGCCGAAAAAGGTCTCGAACGGCCTCGACCTCCAGAACCAGCGCATCCAGAACCTCGGCGACCCAGCCGCGAACACGGATGCGGCCAACAAGCAGTATGTCGACAACGTCGCGCGCGGCCTGTCCTGGAAGCAGCCGGTGCGCGCGGCCTCGACGGGCAACGTCACCCTCTCGTCGCCCGGCGCGACGCTCGATGGTGTCACGCTGGCCGCCAACGACCGCGTGCTCCTGAAAAACCAGTCGAGCGGCGCCGAGAACGGCCTCTACGTCTGGACGGGCGCGGCCGCGGCACTGACCCGCGCGCTCGACGCCGACACCGGCACCGAGCTCAACCCGGGCACCGCGGTCACCGTCACCGAAGGCAGCGTCAACGCCGACAAGGTCTATCTCGTCATCTCGGACGCCGCGGTGACCATCGGGACCACGGCGACCACCTGGGGGACCCTTGGTGGGGGCGCCAGCTACACGGCGAGCAACGGCGTCCAGCTGTCCGGCTCGAATTTCACCGGGGTGGCGGCCCCAGGCGGCGGTCTCGCCGTCGGCTCGGCGGGCTTCTCGATCGACACCGCCGTCGTCTCGCGCAAGGTCGCCGGCAACCTCGGAAACGGGTCGGCCACCAACATTGCCGTGGCGCATAACCTCGGCAGCAAGGACGTGCTGGTGTCACTGCGCCTCAACGCGACCGACGAAGAGGTCATGGCCGACTGGGTCGCCACCGACACGAACACCGTCACCTTCAGCTTCGCCTCCGCGCCGGCGTCGGGCGCCTATCGCTACGCGATCCAGGGCTGAGTGAGTCGTGAGCAAGTTCGCCTCCGCAGCCGAGCTCCTGGCCGGCCTCGATCCGCGCAAGATCGTCACCGCCTACGCGCTCAAGCAGGCCGGCTTCGGGCCGATCGCCTACACCCAGATCGGGAATTCCGGCGATCTCGGCACGACGCCTGCGGCCTCGGTCACCTTCACGGGGCTCGGCGCATACACCGACCTGTCTTTCTCGTGGATCAACATCTCCCACGACTACTCCACGTCGGGCCAGACCTTCAGCGCGGCGATCTCGACGGACGGCACGAATTTCAGCGCGGCGGTCGCCTTCACCCCCTCGATCTCGGCGGCGGGCCAGCTCAACGGCCAGGCCCTGCTCTCCGGAAACGGTCAGCGTCGCCCGGTCCTGCGCTGCGGCATGGTCACCGGGAACATCTCCGAACCCGGGCTCGTCTCGGCCCTGGAAAATCCGCGTCTGCTCACGGTGGCGGCGCCGATCGTGGCGATCCGGTTCACCCCGACCACCTCGGGCAACTTCGACGCCGGCCAGATCCTCGCATACGGCCGCTGATCACGGCCGAAACGCAGCGACGAGGCGAATTTCGGGCTCGTCACCACCGTCGGGATCGCCTGCTCGGGACCTATCGCCCGCAGCGCTGACGCGGCCCCGGAGCCTCCATCCTTCCGGGCAGGAGCCGCCTCGCACGCGAGGGCGGACCAACTTCCGGGCCGCGCCAGCGCCCCACTATACCACGCATCGGAGATCGCGATGGACCTCTCTCCCATCGGCCGCGCAGCCCTCAAGGCGCGCGAAGGCGAGCGGCTGACCGCCTACAAGGACGCGGTCGGCATCTGGACCATCGGGGTCGGGATCACCACCGCCTCGGGCCTGATCGTCGTGAAGCCCGGGCTCACCATCACCCAGGCGCAAAGCGACGCGCTCTTCGCTCAGGGCGTCGAGAAATACGTCGACCCGGTCCGGAAGGCCCTGCGCAGCGATCGGGCCTGGCCGCAGGAGTTTTTCGACGCCTGCGTCTCGCTCTGCTTCAACATCGGGCCGGTCGCCTTCGCGCAGTCCAGTGTGGTCCGGCGCGCCAATGCCGGGGACATGGCGGGCGCGATCGAGGCGTTCCTGATGTGGAACAAGCCGGCCTCGATCATCCCGCGCCGGCAGGGCGAGCGCGACCAAGCCGCGACGCCCTACAGCGAGGCCCTCCCGAGGGCCCGGCGCGGGGACAAGAGCCCCGTGAAGGTGCCGGCCGGTGCGGCGGTTCTGGTGCCGAAGCTCCCCTCCCAGCCCGCCCCCACAGGCGGGCTTTCTTCTGCACCCTCGACCCCGGCGAAGCCGAGCCTGCTCGACGCCCTCGCAGCCCTCTTCAGGAAGAAGGAAACCGCCTGATGTCGTCCGATTGGGAGAAGGTCGCCGGCCAGATGGCCGTAGCCGGGTTGCCGTCGCTCGGCACGCTCCTCGGCGGTCTCGCCGGCACAGCGCTCATGCCGGGTGTCGGCTCTGCCCTTGGCGGATCGCTCGGGGGCGCGGTGGGCAAGGCCGCAGCCGCTGCCGTGGGCGCCGCTCTCGGCGTACCACCGACGCCGGAGGCAATCGCCGAGAAGGTCGCCGCCGATCCGGACGGTGCCAGGATCGCGCTCGCCCGGATCGACGCGGATGCCCGCATGCGTCTCGCTGAGCTGCAGGACGTGGCCAGCGCGCGTTCCATGCTCGTAAGCCTGGAGCAGGAGCATGCCGCGTCCGGCAAAGCGCCGGCCATCCTGTCGATCGTCGGCGTGGTAGGCTTCTTCGCGATCGTGGCGGTGCTGATGCTGATGCGCACCGATCCTCCGACCGCCCTCGCTCACCTCATGGATACCGTGCTCGGTGCGGTGATCGTGATCTTCAAGCAGATCTACGATTTCTGGCTCGGCTCCTCGCGCTCCTCGCAGCGGAAAGACGCCCAGATCGGCGCCATGCTCTCGGCCGCCCGCCAGTAGCTCGACCCTTCCCCTCCACCGGGAGGGGTTTTTCGCGCGACCGGAGCACCGTCGCGCCTCCGGCCTTGGGGGCCACTATGTTCTCGACCCTTCTCGAGTACGGCAAGACCGGCGCGGCCATCCTCGGCGTCGGCGGCACCTTCCTGGCCGCCTACACGTCGCTCGGGCTGCCGTTGCCGGCGAGTCAGGCCTTCGTCGAGGCCAAGATTGCGACCGTGGTGACGTCGATCGACGCGTCGAACAGCGCGACGTCGAAGAAGATCGACGGGCTCGCCGTGACCACCCTCGAGCTGCAGCGCCAGGCGATCGTGCAGCAGAGGGCGCGCCTGCGCTTCGAGACGGCGGCGAATGCGGCGGTCTATCCGAAGGCCGACAGCGTGCGGCGCGTGACGTTGGAGCGGCGCTCGGCCGAGATCCAGGACGAGATGGCGGAGCTGGAGCGGAGCGACGAGGATCTTCGGGCCAGGATCACTAAGCTCCGCCAGCCGTGATGAGCACCCGGAAGATCGGCCTAGAACCTTGGCCGCCCGGCCTCGCGCTTGGCGGCTTTTACCCCACCTCATTTCGTACACACGAAATACACATTTGCCTTGCGCTCCCCGTACGGCGTGTGTATTTTATACTTACCGAAGCGGAACGGAGACATGGATTCGAGAGATCTCATTCGGATGCTGAAAGCGGCAGGCTGGACCCAGCACTCAGTCACGGGAAGCCACCACCACTTCAAGCATCCAGCAAAGCCGGGGAAGATCACAGTCCCTCATCCCAAAAAGGACATGCACCCGAAAACGGTCGCGTCCATCAAGAAAGCGGCGGGGCTCTAGGCCCCGCCTGTCCGTGTCTCTCGTTCCGCTTCACTTTTTCGGTATTCTATTGGTGTCGCTCATGAACTCTTATTTCGCATTCCTTCATCCCCCGGAGGATAACAGTTCCTGGGGCGTGACCTTCCCCGATCTGCCCGGTTGCGTCTCCGAGGGCGAAACCTTCGAGGAAGCGGTACATGCCGCCCGCGAAGCTCTGTCCGGTCACTTGGCTGCCCTGCGCGCTGATGGCGACCCGATTCCTGCGCCTCGCACATGGTCGGAGATCTCGGAGGATCCGGAGGTAATGTCGACCGGTGCACTCGCTCAGCTGATCGCCCCACGGCGCGTTCCGGGCGAGCGGCTCCGCATCAACATCACCATCGACAAGGGGCTGTTGCGCGTGGCCGACGAGGCGGCAGAAGCGGCCGGCCTGACCCGGTCCGGCTTCATCGAGAAAGCGCTGGAGGCGGCGACCGAGCCCGCATAGGGCATCATTAACTGAGGCTGGCTTGCCCCTTGCGACGCCCTGTCACTTTCCTCCCAGACGTTTCCTCGCCCGCCCGGCTCAGCCGCGGCGGGCTTTTTCATCTCACGGGCCAACCCGGCGCACCGGCAACGGCCTGCCATCGAAAACGTGCTGGGCGAGAGATCCGCTCCAGTATCCGTGCGTCGTCTCCATCACGGCGCGGACGCGGGCGAGCCACTCAGCCTCAAGCCGCCAAGTCCCCTTCAGGGCCGCGCAGGCCCCCGCTTGGTTGGAGCGAAGCCGTGCTTCGGCGCTCGGGGCGCGTCGAAGTCGCCGGCCATCCTACCGTCTGACCTCAAAGTGCCCACCAGGGAGTGCTAAACCGGCATCGCCGGGGGGCCCTCTGCCGAAGCTCCGCAAAGGTCTCAAGGAGGAAGTTCCGCTGGACGCCGAGGGGGGCGGGCTCGATGATCCGCAGGCGAATCGCGTCGTGATCGGGCTCCGCCCGGTCGGACCGGCGCCACCCTCCCACTGGATCGACCGTGCACAGCCCCATTTCCCTCCGCCTCGCCGTGGCGTCGACGACCTCGCTGGCGGCTTTGCTTTTGTCGGCCGGCACCGCCATGGCGCAGACCGCGGCGAGTTTCGAGACGCCGGAATATTTCGCCTCCCATGCACTGGCGCAGGTCAATGCCGCCGAAGCCTACGCGCTGGGCTTCACCGGCAAGGGCGTATTGATCGGCATCGCCGACACCGGCCTCGATTCACGCCACAGCGAATTCCTCGGGCGGGTGCTGCCGGGCTATAATTTCCTCACCAACCGAACGCTGGAGCCGGGGACCAACTCCGACGTCACGCCGCATGGCACCCACGTCACCGGCATCGCGGCTGCCGCGCGCGACGGCAAGGGCATGCACGGCGTCGCCTTCGAGGCGCAGATCGTGCCTGCGAAGCTCGGGGCATTCGGCGGGCTCGATCTCTATGCCTCGACGCCGTGGCCTTTTCTCGCTTCGCAGGGCGTCTCCGTCATCAATGCGAGTTACAGAATCGGCGGCGAGCCATCGCCGCTCGCTCCAGACGTCACGAACGTGACGCGCAACGAGGTGGTGACGCAGTTTCCCAAGGTCCTAGAGGGCGCGCGTGGCCTCGCCGAGGCCGGCATCCTGATGGTAGTGGCGAACGGCAACGCCGCTCTGCCGAATCCCGACCCTTTACCGGCCCTGCCGCATCTCTTTCCGGAATTGAAGGACAACTGGCTCGCGGTCGGAGCGGTCGACGCCAACAACGTCATCGCCGACTTCAGCAATCGCTGCGGCGTCGCCCGGGACTGGTGCCTGGTGGCGCCGGGCGTCGGCATCTACTCGACACTGCCGAGCCTGCGTAGCTCTCCCACCCAGATGCGCTACGGCCTCGATGAAGGCACCTCCATGGCGGCGCCGGTGGTGACGGGAGCCGCGGCGGTGCTGAAGCAGGCCTTTCCCTGGTTCTCGGCGTACGAACTGCAGCAGACGCTGTTGACCACCGCGACCGACCTCGGAGCGCCCGGCGTCGATGACATCTATGGATGGGGCCTGCTCAATCTCGGCAAGGCGGTGCGCGGCCCAGCGCAGTTCGTCGCCGACTTCGAAACCGATACCAAAGGCTGGTCGGGCACCTTTTCCAACGACATCTCGGGCGTCGGCGGCCTGATCAAGACCGGCCTCGGCACCCTCGAACTCACCGGTCACAACACCTATGCCGGCGGCACCGCTGTCTACGGCGGCACCCTGGCCATCTCAAGCGATGTCAATCTCGGCGCCGCCGGCACCGGCTTGGCCATCGGCGGCGGCACCCTCGAGGTCCTGGCCGACGGCTTCACCACCGCTCGCCCGCTCACGCTGAGCGGCCCCGGCACCCTCCAGATCGATCTCGGCACCGCCACCTTCGCAGGTCCGATCGCCGACGGCAGCCGGCCGGGCGTCCTCGTCAAGACCGGGCCTGGCTCCGTTGTCCTATCGGCGGCCAACACCGTCACGGGCGGCGCCTCCATCGAGGCCGGGACGCTGGAACTGACGGCGGAGGGGAGCCTCGTATCACCGGTGACGGTCCATCAAGGGGCGAGCTTCGTCAACGCGGGCGCCATCGCAGGCGGTGCAACCAATGCCGGCACGCTTTCCACCAGCGGCACGATCAACGGTGGCCTGACCAATGCCGGCACCGTGCTTGCCAGCGCCGGCCGCATCGACGGGGCGATCGCCAACAATGCCGGCCTGCTCGCCGTTTCCGGCCCAGTCGCCAGCAACGGCACCCTGGCCAACGCCGCCGGCGCGACACTCGCCGTCACCGGCAGCTACAGCCTCGCCGGCCCACTCACCAATGCCGGCCTCGTCACGGTCGCCCGGACCGCCAGCCTCACCGCAGCCGCCGGCCTCAGCAATGCCGGGCTCGTCGCCAGCGAGGGCACCCTCACCACCGACCTGACCAATACCGGCATCGCCCGCCTCTCCGGCCAATTCAACGGTACGCTGACCAATGCCGGCCTGCTCCAGATCACCGGCCCGCTCGCCGGTCTCACCACGCTGACCAATACCGGCGCCCTGGACCTCGGCGGCGGCGCCCTCACCGTGGCAAGCCTCGAAGGCTCCGCCTCCGCCGTCCTGGGCAACGGCGCCCTCACGGTCACGGGCGCGGCCTCCTCGGCTTACGCCGGCGCCATCCTGGAGAGCACCAGCCCCACCAGCCTGATCAAGGCCGGCACCGGAACGCTCTCGCTCAACGGCACCGGTCGCTTCTCCGGCCCGACCACGATCCAGGCCGGCACGCTCTCGCTCAACGGCGTCTGGACCTCGCCGGTCACCGTCGCGGCCCCCGGCACGCTGCGCGGCATCGGCACCATCGCGGCGCCCGTCACGGTCGCCGGCGCCCTGCGGCCGGGCAACTCCCCCGGCACCCTCACCGTGCTCGGCCCGGTCGCCTTCGCCCCCGGCAGCAGCTTCGGCCTCGACATCGACGGCCCGGGCACCGGCACCGGCGCGGGTAGCTACGCCCGCCTCCTGGCGCTCGGCACCACCGGCACGGTCGCGGCCAACGGCACCCTGGTGCCGGTCCTGCGCGGCATCACCGGCAACGCCACCAACAGCTTCACCCCGGCGCTCGGCCAGCGCTTCGGCGTGCTCGCCGCCCAGGCGGGACTGTCGGGCTCGTTCACCGGGCTGGCCCAGCCGACGGCGGGCTTGCCCGCCGGCACGCGCTTCGACGCGCTCTACGCGGCCACCAGCCTCGACCTCGTGGTGACACCGGCCGCCTACGGCAACCTCGCCGGCCTAGGCCTCTCCCAGTCGGGCAATGCCCAGGCGGTGGGCGCCGCCCTCGATAACGCCCGCCCGGCCGCCGGGACGCGGCCGGACGCGATGCGGGCGCGGGTGTTCGACCCGCTCTACGCGGCGGACCCGGCGACCCTGGCGGGCGGCCTGGCGAGCCTGTCGGGCCAGAGCTACGGCGATGCGGTGATGACCGACCTCGCCGCGCGCCGGCTGATCGCCGACACGATCGACCGGCACCAGCGCGGGCTGGGCGGGGGTGCGACGGCGTTCAGCGCGGGCGATCTGGGCCTGGGCCCGAACCGCGCGACGCTGCAGGTGCGCGGCGGCGCCGGGGCTGCCGATCAGCCGCTGGCAGTGGGCGAGGGCCGGGTCTGGGCGGACGCGCTGTACGGGTTCGGCACGCGGGCCGGCGACCGGGCCGCCTCGGGCGCCGGGTTCGATGCGGGCGGCCTGCTGCTCGGCCTCGACCGGCAGGTCGGGGCGGATACGCAGGTGGGCGGGGCGTTCAGCTACCTGCGCGAGGACGGCACCTCGCGGGGCGCGGGGCTGGGCCGGTTCGCCAGCGACAGCTACGGCGGCACCCTCTACGCGAGCACCCGCCTGGGCGCAGTGGTGCTGCGCGGCACGGCGGGGGTGTCGTACGCGGACGGGCGGATCGACCGGACGGTGGCGCTGGGCTCGGCGGTATCGCCGACGAGCGGCTTGGCCTCGGGCTGGAGCGGCGGGGTCGCGGGCTTTGCCGGATACGTGCTGGCGGCGGGTCTGCCGGTCGAGGTCGTGCCGGAGGTGGGCTTCAGCTACGATCGCCTGACGCGAGGCCGGGTGGCCGAGCGGGGTGGCCTGGCCAGCCAGGGCTTCGCGCTGGCGGATCTCGATGCGGCGCGCAGCCTCGTGGGCGGACGCGTGACGAGCGTGGCTTTCGCGGGCGTTGCGGACCTGCGCCTGGAGGGCCGGGCGTACTGGGCGCACGAGCTCGCCGACACCTACGCGGTCGTGCGCTCGGGACTGTTCGGGGCGGCCTTCGCGAGCCGGACGAGCGCGCTTGGCCGGGACGGCGCGGTCCTGGGGGTGAGCCTGACGGGTGCAGTCGCGGAGGGCGTGCAGCTGAGGCTGGGTTATACGGGCGATCTGCGCTCCGGCGCCACCGCGCAGGTCTTCTCCGCAGGCCTCCAGGCCGCCTGGTGAGGTCTCCGTGAACCACCGCCCGCGAACGCTCGCGGGTCACGCCGGTCGCGGCGTTGCCGACCGCCTGGGCGTGAGGTGCGGATTCAATGCTCCAAAGGCGGTCGTAGCGCGTGCGACACGGCGCCAGTTCTTGAGGTGGCCGAACAGGCGCTCGATCCGATTGCGCTACCGGTAGGTGATCCGGCGCTTGGCCGGAACGACGGCCTGCCGCAGAGGTCGCGCCATGCTAATATCGGCCACGTTGCCCGGGGTCAGGGCGAACGCAAGCAGCCAGGAGAGGAAGAGGCTTGGAAAGTGGAACGTCCGACGCCTGATGATGCCGGTGAACCGCGGCCGAGCCCTGGCAAATTCCCGTTCGGGAAACACTTTTCTGCGGCGGCCGACACATTGCGGGACACGCGCAAGGCGTGGCCAGGCCTGAGCCTCTACGAGCGCTTCGAGGAGGTCGTCGTCGTGATCCTGACCGGCCTCATCGGGTTGGTCATCGTTGCGGCCGTGATCAACCTCTGCTTCCGCGTCGTGCGGCTGATCATCTTCGGCCTGCTCGATCCAGCCGAGCACAGCGTGTTCCAGGCCGTGTTCGGTATGATCTTCACGGTGCTGATCGCCTTGGAGTTCAACCACTCCATCCTGAGCGTGTTGCACCGTCAGGAGAGCATCATCCAGCTGCGCACCGTCATCCTGATCGCCCTGCTGGCACTTGCCCGCAAGTTCATCATCCTGGATGCGAGCAAGACCGAGCCCCTCACCATTATCGGTCTAGCGGCCGCCATCCTTGCCCTCGGGGCCGTGCACTGGCTCGTGCGTGACCAAGATCGCAAGGACACGCAAGCTGGCCCTGGCGCGGCGCCACCGCGAGGTTGAGGCGCCGGCCTCGGATTGGAGGCCGGCGCATAGGATCCTAATCGTAAGGGTCGAAGGCCGGCCCGTAGCCATAGCCGACCGGCCGAAGTCCGAAGCGGCGCGGACCGTAGAAGCCGTCGCGCTCCACGACGACCTCGCGGACCACGGGACGAGGCTGGTATACGACCGGCCGCTCCTCGACGATCTCTCGTACGATCCGGCGGGGACGAACCACCGGGCGCTCCACCACGACCTCGCGCACCACCTCGCGTGGCGGTGCCACGACCCGGCGCTCCACGATGGTGCGGCGGGTCACCACGGTCTCGGGCGCATCGTAGGCATCGTAGCCGTACCCGCCTGCCTGGGCGGCGCTGCTGCCGAGCAGCCCGCCGGTTCCGAATGCGGCCACCAGGGCCGCCACTGCAATCATCCTCATGCTCTTGTTCACCCTCTTACACGAACATGGCCGCACGGAGCGGCTGCCCTGGAAACGTCGATGGGCAGCGTTTGGATGAGTCCGCGATGGTCGCGGGGCGCGGATTGAGGTCGGGCGGCAGCAGGCCAAGGCGGTGGTCGCCGAACGTCGCGGAGCTTATCGCGCCGCCGGCATGATCGTGGGTGCTCTGTCCTCAATATTCCAGCACCCACCGCTTCCGACCATTCGTCCGAAGCAGACGAAAAAATTATCGCAGCCTTTGGAACCAGCATGCACCTGGCCCGTTACGCGCGTGCGAGGCCCGATATGGCTCGCACCATGGGCGCCGGCCACGCGGTGTCCGGTGTCCCTTGTAGTCACGTTGCTCATCGGAGGATGTGGTTATGAGGACCTACGACGTTGCGCCCCTATTCCGTTCCTCGGTCGGATTCGACCGGCTCTTCGATCTTCTCACGCAGGCCGAACGCGCTGAAGCCTCGGCGGCCTGGCCGCCTTACAACATCGAGAAGGTGGCCGAGGACGCCTATCGCATCACGATGGCGGTGGCCGGCTTCACGCCTGACGAGATCGAACTCACCCAGCATGACACCGCACTCCTCGTCTCCGGCCAGAGAAAGGGCCAGGAGGGCGAGCGCCAGTACCTGCATCGCGGCATCGCCGCCCGCACGTTCCGCCAGACCTTCAATCTGGCCGAGCACGTGAAGGTCACGGGTGCTTCGCTAGAGAACGGTCTGCTGACTATCGATCTCAAGCGTGAGGTGCCGGAGGCCCTGAAGCCCCGCCGCATCGCCATCGGCGGCACGCAGGCCGCCGTCGGGCAGGACAACGCGCCGGCTCAGATCGAGGGCGAGGCCAAGGCCGCCTGAACCCCGGCTTATGAACGACACCCCTCTCGCGCGGGTCCACCGACCCGCAGGGGAGGCCTCATGCATTCAACCATGCTGATGGAGACGAGAGCCATGAGTGTGAGAGATCTGATCCCCTGGGGCCGCAGCACGAACGCCCCCGTGCCGAACCGGATGCGGGACGAGCCCGTGAGCCCCTTCTTGACGCTTCACCGCGAGATGAACCGCCTGTTCGACGACGTGTTCAGCGGCTTTGGTGGCGGAGCCCTCTCGCCGGCGATGCGCGGCCTTGGCTGGCCGAGTGTCGAGATGGTCGAGACCGATCAGGGCTTGCGCGTCTCGGCCGAGCTGCCGGGCTTGGAGGAGAAGGATGTCGAGCTCACGATTGACGATGGCGTCCTGACGCTGCGGGGCGAGAAGCGGGCGGAGACGACTGACAAGGAGCGCGGCTACACGGAGCGCTCCTACGGCCGCTTCGAGCGCAGCCTTGTCCTCCCGTTCGCGGTCGAGGAGGACAAGGCCGAGGCCTCGTTCAAGAACGGCGTGCTCAACGTGACCCTGCCCCGCTCGACCAAGGCGCCGGAGCGCGGACGCCGCATCCCGATCAATGGCGACACGCCGCAGACGACGACGCACTGATCGGGAGCCTCCCTCGAACAGGGAGTGAGAGGAACGACTGAACGCATGACATGGCGGCCGGCGCGGACCTGCAGGTCGCGCCGGCGGCTCAACCTTTGCTCAACCGAGGAGGGTCCCATGCAGCCGCTTGAAACAACCATCGAGCGCCTCGGCCCCGTGGCCTCCGCCACGCTCAGAGCGTCGGCCGTAGATCCGTTCGAGGCCTTCGTTGCGCCCGGAGACGTGTTCCGGCACCCGCGCGAGGTTCTGGCCTATCCCAGGCTCTCGACTGCCGAGAAGCGGGCGATCCTGGCCTCATGGGCGTCTGACGCCCGAGCGGTCGAGTCTTGCCCGACTTTGCGCTGCCTGCCGGGTTGCCGGGCGGAGCCGGTGCCGCTCCACGAAGTCCTAGCTGCGCTGCAGGCGCTCGACGGGGAGGTATTGACACGATCGACGGACGAGACGACCCGGCGGCGTCTCCCGCTCGCGCGCCGCTCGCCCCCCGCGGGGGCAGCCTCGCAACCCCGTCCGAACTGACGGCAGGAGGTGCGGGATGGCGACTCTCCACCTGAAGGGCGGATCTTGGCGCTTGCCCAGGTTGCGGTGGCCGCCACAAGCCGAGCCGCGGCTCGGTGCAAACCGGATGGTGATCACGGACTGCCTCATGTCCACCGCCCTGTGCGTTGGCGCGGCAGCATTCCTGCCGGCCGCAATCGCCCCTTGGGCCCTGGCCACGCTGCTCAACCTCGCCGGCTTCGTCTGGCTCGGCGTCGCACTCACGACGGCTGGACCGCCCTTCGGACGCGGGCATTTGACCGCCTGGGACGGCGCGCTGCTCTCGTTTGCCGCGAGCTTCTGCGTGCAGGCCGCCGCGCGCCTCGGGGTCTTGGGCACCTGACTTCATCGACGCATCGAAGCTGGAGGCAACCATGCAGGAGCATGTGATTGGCATCGGACATAACAACCCGCCCGTATCGGCGGTCGCGCCGCCCTGGCTTGCCGGTCGGCGAGCTGTCATCCGGCGTCACGGGCGGCCCGTCGGGATGGCGGGCCGGGCGCACGCGGACAAGTGGGTTCTCACCTTCGAGCGCAACACGCCACCCGAGATCGACGAATTGATGGGTTGGACGGGCGGCGGCGATACGCTGGCGACCGAGGTTCGACTCACCTTCGGGACCAGGGCGGAGGCTGTCGCATATGCGGAGCGCCAGGGGCTCGACTACAGCATCGAGCCGGAACCCGCACGGCCGGCCTCGGTGACTCTGGTTACGCCTTGGCTGTGGAACAGACGTCCTGCCCCGCCCCTGGGCAAGCCGCTCGGCGTTGCACGGCGCCAGAAGGCTGCGGCGTGTCATACGCCTCGGGAGTATGGCCGGCCGCAGCTGCCTGACATGGAGCGGGCTCTCGTGAACCCGGCCGCCGTCTTCGCCGAGCCGTGGGATGTGCTGAATCACCCGCGACTGATGACCGGCTGCAAGCGAGAGATCCTGCACCGCTGGGCCTGGGACGAGTACCTCAAGGAGGTGGCGGCAGACGAGGGGATGTCGGAGGGCGAGCCATCCCGCCTCGACGCGGTCAAGGCGGCGCTCTTGGGCCTCGGAGAAACGTGGCGGCCCAAACCTTTCGCGCCGGCCGCATCCGCACCGCGTCTGCCCGAGGAGGCGGAACTCGCCGCCGCCTGAATCGAGGCGCAGGGAACTCCGTGAGTAAGTAGAGCGGCAGGCGCTGTCCGGGCCTGCGCCGCGGGTTGGATCGTTCGTTGACGACCTTTGCTTCTATGAAGGAGGGTCAGGATGGGAGGAGACCGGAAGGAACCGGGAACTCCGTTTCACCTCGTCACCGGCGCCATGGGCTTGCGCTTGCCGCGATGCCATGGCTGTTCGATGACGCCGGTGGTCCACTGGCAACTTGGAGCGCCGTGTTTGCAGGCGCCCTGGTGATACGTCTCGGGCTCTTGGCCGCCCTCATTTTCTGCGAGCGGAAGGTGTGAGCTCAGACTGTGGTCGGAGCCTGACTTTTAGCCGCGCCTTGGCTTCAGCACTGGGACCATCAGCTGCGGTTGACCTGCGTCCATGTCATCGTCGGCGCCGCCGTCGTCGTTGCCGTCGCGGCTGCTGGGATCCGAAATGGTAAAATCGGCCGGACAACCCTTCTTGGCAGCCGGGCTCAGGGTAGCGCGCCGCTCGCATCCTAAAGCATAGACCTCCGCATGATTATGAGCCACGACATGGTGGTGCCATGGCGGCCGCCTACAGGTCCGCCTCTTCCTACAGAACGGACATCTGGGCCGGCAGGATCGAAGGTCCGGAAGGGGTCGGAGGCGGCTGAAAGCTGGGATCCCCCAAGGGTTTGACCTTGGTCGGCAAGATCAAGGATTGCGAGACAACGGACTAGCTCCACATCTTCCGGACGACGGAGTCAAAGAGAGAGGTGGGCAAGTCCCTAAGAAGGCAATACCTGTACTCCTGACCACCGATGACGAGCGCGACGCCCCGGGTGAGCACCTTGAGCATAGGCAGCCGCTCTGCAATGTCTGCTCCCGGATGGATCTCCACAAACCGTCGGGCGCGTCCGGAAGGCAGACCGCCCTCGGGCGATCTAGAGGCTGTTACGGACCGCTGCGAAGTCAGCGGCTCTAGCGTAGGAGTAGGACGCTGAAGGCGACGAGATGCAGTCCGGCCAGTGTGGCGGGCAAGCGTTCGTAGTCGCGGGCCAAGCGGCGGAAGCGGGCCATCCAGGCGAAGGTGCGCTCGACCACCCATCGGCGTGGTAAAAGGACGAAGCCGCGCTTGGCCTCGGGCAGCTTCACCACCTCCAAGGCAATCCCGTGACCGGCCGCCGCCTTCGCGGCACGCTCGCCCGTATAGCCCTGATCGACATAGGCGAGATCCACGCTGTCGCCGGTTGCCTCCTGCACGGCGTCGGCCAGCGCGGCCACGGCGGCGCGGTCATCGGCATCGGCGGGCGTGACATGGAGTGCCAGGACTTGGCCGAGCGTATCGACCGCCGCGTGCGGCTTCGAGCCACGGGTGCGCTTGTGCCCGTCCCAGGCGGCACGAGCGCCGCTCTCGGGCGTCGAGCGGAGCGTCCGGCTGTCGAGCACCACGGCGGAGGGTTCCTCGGCACGCCCCGAAGCCAAGCGCAACACGGCGCGCAGGTCGTGGACCAGAGTCTCGAAGCAGCCGGCCCGCAGCCAGCGTTGCGCCTGGTCATACACGGCGTGTCAGGGCGGCAGATCGTGGGGCATCGCACGCCAAGCCACACCATAGCGCACGACGTAGCGCAGCCCGTTGAACACCTCCCGCAGGCTATGCTCGCGCTGGGCAGCGGTCTCAGGCAGCAGCGTCAGGTAAGGGGCGACCAGAGCCCATTCTTCATCGCTGACATCGGAGGGGTAGGCGCGGCGGGACTGCATCCCTGCAAAACTGGCGCCTCCCCAGGTCCGTAACAGCCTCTAGAGCAAACCCTGCGCGACCGCTTGGTAGATCGTTCGGACCACCGGCTGGAAGCCCAGACTGCGGGCCAAGGTCCCATCGGCCTGCATGTTCCAAGGGTTCTCGAGCAGCGCCGCCGACGGCTCCATATTCCCGCCGGCCAATGTCACCAGTTCGTAGATCGACAGCGGGGCATCGTCGACGATGTTGACGGTGCGCCGATCCATCCCGCCTCGTAATGCGATCAGTACGGCGGTGGCGACATCGCGGTGATGGACTGTGCTCATCCTCTGAGCGGGATGCCATCCGAACCTCGGGACGTGCTTGGGCAGGTCCTCCAGATGACCGTCGCCATCCCCGTAGACGAAGCCCAGTCGCAATATCGACCAATTCAGCCCGCTATCGCGCAAGGTCTGCTCGGCCGCGAGCTTGCTGGCCGGGTACGCAGCCTCGGGAGCGACGGTGTCCTCCTCTCGCCCGGGATGCACGCTATTTGCGCCGTAGACGTTGGTCGTGCTGGCCATGATGAACCGTGCCTCAGGCGCGTTGATCCGCACGGCGGCGACGAGGTTGCGTGTCCCGTCGAGGTTGCTGCGCCAGACCAGATCCGTATCGAGCGTGCGGAAGCTCGCCGCGAGATGGACGACGGCCGTGATGCCCTGCACTGCGTCTACAAGAGAGGCATCAGCGAAGAGATCGCCCAGAACCGTTGTCGCCCCGGCTTGCGTGTAACCGCTGCCCCGTATCAGTGCGCGACAATCCAGCCCGGCGTCCAGCAAGCGCGGCAAGAGCCGCGCGCCAACCAAGCCGGTCGCTCCGGTCAACAAAATCGTCATGGGTCCACCCCCGTGCCCGCGCGTTTGGTGAGTCGCCCTGTGGCGGTGCGCAGAACCTCCACGGCGACGGCGATTTCGGGCCTGTCGAGGCCGTCGAACCCGACCTCGTGGAGGAAGGTCAGGTCGCGCAGCGCACGCCACAGCTCGGAACGCTCACGATCCTTTCTGGGGTTGAGCAGGGTCGTGTCGCATCCGGTTCTAGGTTCCGCGAGACGACACTGATGGTCGCGACCTCGACGCAGTTTCAAAGCCTACGGGTGCGACGGCGAGGATCGGCCTCCACGTTGCCGACCATGCGCGCAGCGGTTCCGGCTCATCCCGAAGCGCGAGGTCCAAGAAGGCCAGTGCAGCGGACGCAGTCGCCTCCTTGACCTGCGGGTTCAGGATCACGCCGCCGGTCATGGGCCGGTCGGTGAAGATGCTGTGCGATCCGCCTTGAAAGACTGCCAGCACCTTCCGAGTGGTCGCGATGGCCTCGTACACATCGAGGCGGTCGCTGACCGGCGAGATGCGGCCTGGCAATTGGATGATATCCTCCGTTGCCGTCACGTGCAGGGTCGGGATCTCCACCGCGCCCAAGACGGACCGCAGGTCGCGCTCGCCATAGAATGGTGGTGCCGAGATCACGATGCCGGCTTTGATGCGCGGGTCCCGACATTGAAGGACCCGTCCTTCACGAAACACTCGGGCGCCCGCCGCGATCAGCGTCGTGTTGGCACCGTAGGAGTGTCCCGCCGCAACGATCCGACGCGAGTCGATGCGATCTCCGAAGGCGCCGCCATCCTGGATCAGCAAGCGGTCGAGAGCGAAGCGTAGGTCGCGTGCCCGTGCAAGGGCCTCTTGCTCCTGCGCCGCCGTATCGATCCGGTCGAATAAGGCCAACGGATTGCCGGTCCAGATAGAGGTGTCGCTGCCGACATGCTGCAGGTGCAGGCTGGCGACGCCGCGGGAAGACCAGTGCCGGCCAAGGTAGCTATAGCCCGTGCGGGATTGCCCAAGGCCGTGAGAAAACACGACCAGCGGAACTGGGCCCCGTCGTGACGACGTGTTGGGCCAGTAGAGGCGCACCGGCACCGGACGCGCGCGGTCGCCGTCAATCCAATCGAAGTCAACGACGCGTACGTCCTCCACGCGAGGCCGTGCGAGCGCCGTGTGCGTCACTCCTGCCGCCGCGGCACCCAGCAGCAGGGAACCGACCTGGCGGCGGTTCAGCGGCTGCCGAGGTGCTTTCATACCGGGGAAATCGATCATCGCGTGAGGCTTTCGCGTGAGTGGGAGAGGCAGGGAACGGCAGAGCTTCGCAGTTCCCTCGCCAGCCCCAAATCCATCGTATCGAGTATCCGGCAACGGCTCGCTTCAGTGTCCGAGTGATCAAAGCAGCGAGCTTGAGAGGCGAAACCTATTGAAACGTCACGCCGGATAGCTGCTCGGACACGGCCCACAGCCGTGTCGCGACGGCTTCATCTTGAGCCTGGACAGGAACTTCGGCGGGTCCTGGCGCACCGCGAGTCTCACCCAGCCGCGTCGGACCATAATATCCACCTGCCGTAGCGAGCGGCGCGGTCGCGGCATACAGGGTTGGCAACGCACCTCGCGCGGCCGGCTGGAACAGGAACCACAGGTAGGTCCGCATCATACCCGCTGCGCTCCAGCGACCCGACCCGTTCGGCAACAGGTCGGTCCGCGAGATACCGGGATGTGCCGCCAGACTCGTCAGCCCCCAGCCATTCGCGTTGCTGCGGCGCTGCAGTTCGCGTGCGAAGATCAGGCAGGCAAGCTTGGACTGACTGTAGACCGCCATCGGTCGATAGGCACGCTCTGCCTGCAAATCGTCGAAGGCGATCCTGCCACCACGAGCAGCAACGCTGGACAGCGTAACGACGCGCGGCATCCGAGCCTCACGCAGAAGCGGCAACAGGTGAGCGGTGAGAGCGAAGTGTCCGAGATAGTTCGTGGCGAACTGCAACTCGTAGCCGTCGCTTGAAAGCTGGCGCGTCGGTAGGCTCATCACGGCGGCGTTGTTGATCAGGAGATCGATCCGGCTGTGACGTGCCTTCATCCGCTTCGCGAAGGCGGCCACGGAAGTAAGGCTGGCAAGGTTCAGGATCTCGAAGCCGACCCGTGCGCCCGGCACCTGCTGCCGAATGATCATGACGGCGTGCGCGCCCTTGTCAGAGTTGCGACCGGCAAGGATCACCTCACTGCCGGCGCGCGTCAGCGCGAGTGCAACCTCGAAGCCCAGGCCGCCAGTCCCCGTCACGATGGCGACCGACCCTGCCTGTGATGGCAGATCGGCAAGGGTCCAGCCAGACATTCGAGGATACTCCATTGACCGCGCAAAGTTGCACTCGGTGCGAAGATATATTCGCACCGAGTGCAACTTTGCAAGTGCGGAATCACATGCGAGAACGAGCGCATGACAAGCCCCACATCGAAGTCTGATGGCCTTCGGGCACGAAAGCGTCAGGAGACGCTGGAGCGGATCGCCGAGGCCGGTCTGAGACTCTTCAGTCAGAACGGCTACGAGGCGACGACCTTGGACGCCATCGCTGAGGCAGCCGGCATCTCGCGACGAATGTTCTTCTACTACTTCAAATCGAAGGAAGAGATCCTGCTGGATTGGCAGATGCGGGGTTTCAATGCGTCACTGCACAAGGCGGTGCTGGCCCAGCCGGCAGGCAAGGTGCCATTCGAGGTGGTTCGCGATGCCCTGTTGAAGCTCTCAGCAGGCTTCCGCACTCAGGAGTTCATCAGCATCGACCGTGTCTTGCGGTCGAACGAGGCTCTCAGGGCCCGAAAGCAGGCGACTTACAACCTGCATGAACAAGCCTTGCATGCCGTGCTCGTTGAACGATGGCCGGATCCTGCCCGCAGCGCCTCCCTGCGCCTCGTTGCGATGGCGTCACTCGGTGCGATGCGTCTGGCGATAGAGGCGTGGATTCAGGCAGGAGGCGACCACCCCTTGGACGCCTTCCTCCAGTCGGCCTTCGCCGGTCTCACATCCGAATTCTGCATGCCTTCCAGATAGCCTCGAGCACAGACGGCAGAGCGGCCCTTCGATGATGAGGCCGCGGATCGGTCAACGACGATACTGTCGCGAGGATCTCAGGTCGTGATGTGTCGATGACTTTTCCTTCTAGATTGACATCATTCTGAGAACCGTCACGGTTGATCGCCCTGATTGCGTCCGCGTCTCTGTGCTTAGCAGACACCTAACAGGCTATTGAAAAAGTCCGCGGCGTGGCCGAACTTGGCATGATTCACTCCTTCCCGGAAGCGCACGGGGCAATTGGATGGAGCACCCGTTCGGCACGCTGAATGACTAGAGGCTGTTATGAACTGTCTGCGAGTTGAGCGGGCGATCTCGACGCTCTCGCCAGTGGCTGCCTGCATGGCCTCGGCCAAGCGTCTGAAAAAATACTTATCGAAATTGGATATATCTTCGGAGAAATTTTAAAATCCCGACCGACTGAGCATTGATGAGCTTCATCATCCGCAGAACGGCCCGGAAGAGAAACGGTGCGGGTTGAGGTCGTGGGCGCCTCGGATTGCGATAGCGCTCCGGCAGCCCGGGCTCCGCCGCCTCAAGGTAGCGCTTGAAGAACTCGTTGGGCGACTCGTCCGCCACCGTGGTCCTCGCCGGTGTGAGGGCGCGAAAATCAAGCGCTTTCGTTAGACATTTTCTCGAATTTCTCAATGAATTGCCGCGTGTTTAGACGGGCGCTTCATGGCTAAGTTATTGATAAAATTGAATTAAAATGTGACTCTGACTCCGTTAGTCGTGGTTCGAATCCACGTCCCCCAGCCAATCATCTCTCAGTCTTTCTCCCCTTTCAGGATCTGAACCGCACCGCAGTTGCGCATGGTCAGGCGTGAAAGCGTCCCGCCGGGTCGATAACGCGCCTCGGCGATGCGGCGCCTGCGGACTTTCTTGTTGCCGGACAGGAGAACGGCGCGGCCGACCGCGCGTCGTCCCTATTCGGCGGCGAGGCCGAGCATCGTCCCGATGGGAACGACGAGGGAAGCGCCGAGATAGACGCCGTCCCGTGCCCGGCGGGCCGTGTAGGGCTCGTAGAACGAGTTCGCGTTGACGACGTATTGAAGCACGGGTTCGACGGCGACGCCCTGGCCCAGCTCGAAATGGGCGTTGGCCTCGATCACGAACTTGTTGCGGGGGTAGGGTTGCCCCGTGCCGTCCGCGAAGAAGTTGGTGTCCCCCAGGAAGATCGCGTAGCTGTCGTTCAGGCGCTGCCAGTTGAACTTGATGCCGTAGGTGTCCTCGGGCCGGCTGCGGTCGGGGCCCGCGAGCAGCAGGCCGACGAAGCCGTTGAAGCGCACCGGGATCGTCGCGTCGAAGGCGTAGCCGGCGCTCGCGTAGAGGGTGAGAGCCGTGGGATGGAGGTCTCCCGCCTCCCGGCCCCCGTCGGCACGCCAGATCGTCCGGCTCGCCGTCAGGACGAGGCCGGAGGTGCCGGATTTCTGCGGCGTCGGCGTGCCGGGCCAGAAATTCTTCATGAAGCCCGCGACCGTCCGGACACTGTCGTCGTGGTCGGCGGTGTTCACGAAGCCGGTCAGGGAGAACCGCCGGGGATAGGGATCGACGGCGTAATCCGTCTTCAGCCCCATCTCGGTCATGACGACGGCGCCCGCGATCCACTCGGAGCCCCATTCGTATCCGTTGAGCCAGTTGGTGTTGGGGTTCACGCTGAAGGCGCCGGCCTGGACATAGGTGCTCGGCGAGAGCTGATAGGCGGCGTTGCCGCCCCAGACCCCGTAGAGGCTCGAGGTCCAGCCCGCATTGAGCACGAGCAGATCCTGGTAGCAGGAATTGACCGTCCCGCAGGGGGGCAGCACATAGTAGCGGTCGGGATGTGTCCGTCCGATCTCCAGGACCAGCCGGTCGTCGAGGAGGCGCTGCTGGTAGGTCAGCAGGGAGAGGCGGCTCGCATTCGGATTGTAGGGCGCCAGGAAGCCCGACGTGCTGTCGCCGATGGCGTTGGCTATGTTGAGGTTGCGCACGAACCCGAAGAAGCTTTGTGTGAAGTTGAGCGTGCCCCCCTCGATTCCGGCGAGCCGCTGCAGGTCCGCGCTCATGCTCAGCACGAGATAGGCGGCATTCGCCTGCTGGCCTGGGCGCAGGCCGAGGGTGGGGTTGGCGGAATAGAAGTCGTAGGCGTTGACGTCGAAGCTCAGGCCGTGGGCGGCGAGGTCCGTGGCCCAAGCCGCGAGCGGGCCGGTGCGGACAGGATCCTCCCCGCGCTGGGCGATCCGGGGATTCGTCTCCGGCTGGGTGGTGTCGAGGAGGTCGGCGATCGGGGCGGCGATCTGCGCCTGGACCGGCGTGCCGCCGAGGAGGCAGGCGAGCAGGGCGAGGGGAGACCAGGCTGGAGCGAGGCGGGGTATGTGCGGGATCATCGGGGCCGCCGGCGTCAGAGACGGATGGCGCCGTTGCACAGGCCTATGACGGCCGTGAGAAGCGCCGCGCCGAGGAGGAGAGCCAGACACCGTTCCGCGGCCGTGAAGGGCGTCGCGCTCTGCTCGCGCCGGGCTTGCAGGAAGAGGAGCGTCCCCGGCGCGTAGATGAGGGTCGAGAGGAGCCAGTATTTCGGGCCGGCGGCGCAGAGCATACCGGCGGCGTAGCCGGTGGCGAGCGCCGCCGCAATCAGATCGGCCCGTCGGGCTGCCGCGCCTGTGCCCGCATAGCCCTCACCCGTGCGGGCGAGCTTCACGGCGTAGGCCCCGACCAGCAGGTAGGGCAGCAGGCTCATGGCGCTGGTGAGCTCGATCGCCAGGCGCAGGGCGGATTCCGCCGCGAGCGTCGCCAGGAGGACCGCGAAGACCGCGCCGTTGGTGAGCCAGAGGGCGGCGGCGGGCGCGCCGGCGGCGTTCTGGCGGCCGAGGAAGGCCGGCATGATCCCGCCCGCGGCCGAGGCCGAGAGAACCTCCGCGGCCAGCAGCGACCAGGACAGGTAGGCGCCGAGCACCGAGATCAGCACGCCCAGGCTGACGAAGATGGCGCCCTGCCGCCCGATCACGGCCTCCAGCACACCGGCCATGGACGGATTGCGCAGGGCGGCGAGCTCCGCCCGCGGCAGGATCCCGTAGGACAGGATGGTGACGAGCATGAACAGGGCGAGCACGCTCCCGAAGCCGAGGAGCGTGGCCTGTCCCACGTCCTCCCGGCGCCGCGCGTAGCGCGAATACACGCTCGCCCCCTCGATGCCGAGGAAGACGAAGACCACGATCAGCAGTGTGCCGCGAACCTGCCCGAACAGGTCGCCGCCGGAGAGTGCAGGTGCGCCGATCAGATTCGCGGCGAAGACCTCGGGCCGGAACGCGACCGCCACCACGGCGAGGAACACCACGATCGGGACGATCTTGGCCACCGTGACGATCGTGTTGAGGGCGGTCGCCTCCTTCACGCCCCGCAGCAGCAGGGCATGCACGCCCCAGAGGATCAGGCCGGCCACGGCGACCGCGGCGGGGGTGTCGCCCTCGCCCAAAGCCGGGACGAAGGCGCCGAGGGTCGATTGCGACAGCACCAGGAAGGTGACGAGGCCGAGGAAGGCGCTCGCCCAGTAGCCGAGCGCCGAGAGGAAGCCGAGATAGGGGCCGAACCCGGCCCGCGCATAGGCGACGATGCCCGCATCCAGGTCCGGCTTGCGCTCGGCCAGGGTCTGGAACGCCCGGGCCAGCATCAGCATGCCGAGGCCGGCGATGCCCCAGGCGATGAGCGCGCCGATTACGCCCGTGGAACGGCCGAAGGCCTGGGGCAGGGAGAAGATCCCGCCGCCGACCATCGAGCCGACGACGAGGGTGGTGAGGGAGAGGCGCGACAGCGTCCGCGGCCCCGCGGCGGGGTTGCCCTTGGAGGTGGCGGCCTGCGCCTCGTCTCCGCCGGGCAGGATCGCCGCCGGGGCGAGGGCGGTCACGCCGCCGCCTGCATCGGCCGCGCCGGGGCGCCGGCCCATTGGGTGTTGGCCGGAATCGCCTCGCCCTTCATTATGATGGTGAGCGGTCCGAGCCGGGCGTGGCCGCCGACGCGGGTGTCGTAGAGCACCGTGGTTAGGGCGCCGACGCTGACGCCTCGCCCGATCTCGATCGGGCCGATCTTCATCACCCGGTCTTCGAACAGGTGGGTCTGCAGGTTGGCCGTGGCGTTGATGGCGGCATGGTCGCCGATCCGCACGCAGTCGAACTCGGTGATGTCGGTGCTGTCGAGGAACACGCCGTGGCCGATCTTTACGCCGAACAGGCGCAGGGCCGGGGGCAGCAGGACCGTGCCGCGGAGGCTGTCGAGCAGGATGGCGCCGGCCGTGCCCCAGTAGAGCGTGGTCATGGCCTCGGTACGCAGGGCCCACCACGACCACAGGCCGTGATTGCCGGGCCGGTACACGCCCATCATGATCCATTTCAGCACGAGCACCACGCCGGCCAGGATCAGCGCGCAGGCCGTGCAGGTTGCCACGAAGATTGCCAGGAACATGCCCCAGCTCTGGTGCTCCAGGGCCGGGAACAGCACGTATTCCGCGGCGTAGGTGCCGAGGGTGATGAACATCATCGTCGGCATCGAGGCGCTGAACAGCTCGAACACGGCCCGCAGCAGCCGGCGCCCGGCGGAGGGCCGGAAGGTCATCGCGGTCTGCGCATCGTCGAAGCGCTGGCGCACAGGCAGGCGGAGGGGCGGGCTGCCGAACCAGGTGTCGCCCGGTTCGATGGCGCTTCCGGCCGGAGGCTTCGACTTGATGCCGATCAGGCAGCCGTCGGGAATGTCCGTGCCCGGCGGCAGCACCGCGTCGTTGCCGATGAAGACCCGGGAGCCGGTGCGCACCTTGCGGATCGTCATCCAGCCGCGTCGGATGTCCTCGTCGCCCACCACGACCTCGTCGGCCACGAAGCAATGGTCGCCGATCTCGATCGTGTCGTAGCGGCCGGCGAAGTTGGTGGCGACCTCGGTGTCCCGCCCGATCCGGGCGCCCATCAGCCGGTACCAATGGCGCATGTAGACCGTGGAGAAGAGCGAGCTCAGCGTGTCGAGCATCACGTCGCTGGCCAGGCCCACCGTCCACTTGCGCAGGTAGAAGCCTGAATGGATCGAGTGGGTACCCTCTCCCGCGCGGGGCAGGACGATCCAGCGGATGGCGGTGACGAGCATCGCCGTTCCGAAGACGAGGAGCATCGCGGTCGGCCAGGTTAGGACCGGCAGGTACCAGTGGTAGTCGAGACCCACGAGCGCCTGGAGCACGGTGTCGTAGCGGTCGAACAGGTAGAAGGCCGGGAAGACCGGGAGCAGCGCCATGGCCGGCATGAACAGGACCATCAGCGCGAAGAACGCGGTCCGGGCGGCCTGCATCGCCCGTGTGGGCTCAGGCGCCGGCGCGGGCCATGTGGCGGGGTCCACCGCGCCGACCCGGCGGCCGGGGGAGCCATCCCAATGCTCGAAGGCGCCGACGCGGGTGCCCGGCAGGATGGCGGTGAGGTCGCCGAGCTCCGCGCCTTCCTCGATGATCACCCCGTGGCCGATGGCGCAGGAGGTGCCGATATAGGCGGCGGACTGGATCTCCACCGGGCCGATGACCAGCTCGTTGCCGACGACCTCGGCATTGGCGACGCTGAGCTTGGCGCCGAGGGTCACGTCGTCGCCGATGGTGAGGAGGTCGATCGCCCCGGCATTGAGGCCGCTGACGATGCTGCGGCGACCGACGCGGGCGCCGAGCGCCCGCATGGTCGCGGCGGCGAGCGGCGTGCCCTGCATCAGCGAGAGATGGGTCAGGCCGACGAACTGCTTGGCGAGCCACCAGCGAAAGAAATAGACGCCCCAGAGCGGGTAGCGGCCGGGCTTGGCCCGCCAGAGCACGGCGCGCTTGCCGAGGATGCCGGCTACGGTGACGGCGAAGGTCACGAGGGCATAGGTGCCCAGAAGCATCAGCACTTCGTGGAAGCGGATGACCTCGTCGGTCGTGATCAGCTCGTAGACCACGAAGATCGTCAGCCACGGCCCTGTGCGTCCGAGCAGCAGCAGCGGCAGGCAGGCGGCTTGGGCGAGGCCGCACAGGAGGCGCCGCATGCGCGGCGGCGGCTCGAAAGAGAGGTCGACCGGGCCGGCGTCCGGCGCGTCGGAGATCCGCGTGTCGAGGGCGGCGGCCATGGCCCGCAGGCTGCGCTGGCCGTAGACATCCTCCAGGGTCAGGCTCGCGAGGCGCGAGGTCTCGCGCACGGCGGCGAGGAAGCGCGCGGCCAGCAGCGAATGGCCGCCGAGATCGTTGAAGAAATCCGCCTCGAAGGCCAGGACCTGCCCCGGGAAGAGTGGCTGGGCCGCCGCGAGCAGGGCGGCCTCGGTGGCGGTCTGCGGCGCCTCCTGAACCTCGGCCTCGTCCGCGGCCTGGAGGACCATCGCCTTCAGGGCCTTGCGGTCGGCCTTGCCCGAGGTCAGCCGCGGCAGGACGGCCATCTCCTCGAAATGGGCCGGCACCATATAGGGCGGCAGCTGCGCCTTGAGCGCCGCCCGCAGGGCAGCGCGGTCGAGGGACCGGCCCGCCTCCGGCACCACGAAGGCGACGAGCCGGTCGATGCCGTTGTCCGGGCGCACCACCACCGCCGCCTGGGCGATGCCCGGGGTGGTGGAGAGCCGGGCCTCGATCTCGCCGAGCTCGATGCGGAAGCCGCGCAGCTTGACTTGATCGTCGATGCGGCCGTGGAACAGGATCTTTCCGCCCGGATCGACGCTCACGGCGTCGCCGGAGCGATACAGCACCGGGTCAGCCCCCTCCGGGTCGAAGGGGTTGGCGATGAATTTCTCGGCCGTCAGATCCGGCCGCCCGAGATAGCCGCCGGCCAGGCCCGGGCCGCCGATCAGGAGCTCGCCTTCCTCGCCCGGGCCGGCCAGAATTCCTTGCTCGGTGACGATGTAGCAGGTGTAGTTCGGGATCGGCCCGCCGATCGTCACCGGGGCGTCCGGGGTGACGATATCGACGGTGGCGACCACGGTCGCCTCGGTCGGGCCGTAGCTGTTGAACACGGTGCGGCCGGGCCGGCACCAGCGCTGCCGCACGGCGGGCGGGCAGGCCTCGCCGCCCAGGATGATGATGCGCAGCGAGGGCACGTCCTCCGGCATCATCGCCAGCAGCGTCGGGACCGTGTCGAGGACGGTGATCCCGGCCGCCCGCATCACGCCGGGCAGCGCGTCGACCTCGCCGAGGATCGCGGGCGAGGCCACCCACAGGGTGGCGCCGACGAGATAGGGGACGAAGATCTCTTCGAGGGAGAGATCGAAGGCGACCGACGCGCCTTGGAAGCATACGTCGTCCCCGGTCATGCCGTAGACTTGGTTCGCCGCGCGCAGGTAGTGACAGATATTGGCGTGGCTGATGACGATGCCTTTGGGCTTGCCCGTCGAGCCCGAGGTGTAGATCGCATAGGCCGGGTGAGCGTTGGTGAGGCCGAGCGCCCGCAGGTCGATCGGTGCGCCCGCGCCGCCCTCGTCTATCAGGGCCGCGAAGGGGAGGGGCGTCGCCGCCGGCGCCCGTTCGAGCTTCGCCGCGGTCACGGAGTCGACGATCAGGAGATCGGCCGCGCAATCCGTGAGGCACTCGCCGATCCTATCCGGCGGCGCGTCGGCGTCGAAGGGGATGTAGGCGGCGCCGCTCTTGAGGATGCCGAGCAGGGCGACATGCAGGTCGAGGGAGCGGGTCATCCACAGGCCCACGAACCGGCCCGGCCCGGCGCCCCTTGCCCGCAGGGCCCGCGCGACCCGGTCCGCCCGGGCCTCCAGCTCCGCGTAGGTGATCCGGGTCCCGCCGAACACGATGGCGATGTGCTCCGGGCGTGCCCGCGCCGAATCCGAGACGATCTCCGGCAGCAACTCGTCACGCAGGAGCGACGGATCCTTCCGGCCCCGGAGAATGCTCCGGCAGGCGAGATCGGGACGCATGTTCATGGAAGGCGGTTCTCGACGCGTGCAGTTCGTTGGAATTTCGCCGGAGATCCTTTAGGAAATGCGAGCGAATACGCTCAAGGCTCCGGCGGAGCAGCGTCGATCCGAGACCTTCTTTGGATTGGTAAACGAGTCGCCAAGACGGGCGGCATGCTTATCTGTTTCTGATCTTTGCCAACCCGAGCCCTACCGCGGGGCACGTCAGGCCACGAGCCGCGCCACCTCGACCGCCCGGCAGGTATCGGCCCGCAGGCGCCAGTCCGCGATCCGCATCGCCTGGCAGAAGCGCGCCTTGGCTTCGTAGAGGGCCGAGACGTCCGAACGGGCGCGCACGACCATGCGCCCCTGCAGGACGGCACGGTCGTGGCCGCTCCCATCGGGCACGACCTTGTGAAAGGTGACGAGGTAGCTGCGCATCACAGGGCTCCGTTCCGGACAGACGGTGGAGCGTGTGGGCGATCGGGGCGGCCGGCCTTGATTCAGCGCAAGGCCGGCCCCGCGCGCGGCCCTGCTTACTCGCGGCGCCGACCCTTGCGCTGGATCAAGGTGCCACCCGGACGACCCGGCAGGATGCCCCCGTCAGGATGGACGGGAGAGAGAACGATGACCGTGGTGATACAATCGATCTTCGTGGAGACGGTGCGCGAGGAGCGCGTGACGACGGCCTTGCGGCCGCGCGACGCAGCATCCCCCGCGCTCGTCGCCGACACCGCCCGCGAGCGCAGCATTGGCAGCTTCCAGGCTTTGGCGCTGGCGATCGCGGCCGCCGTGGTCACGACGGTCCTGACGGCCCTCGTTCTCTGAGGCCGCTTTCGGGACATCCCGCGAGGTCAGGGCCCGCGCTACGCCGCCATCGGCGCGGCGCGAGCTTTGGAGGGGCTAAGTCCCGCGCTCAGCGGAACAGGATCAGCGCCTTGGATAGGGTGATCCAGATGCCCCAGAGGATCGGGATGCCGACGATGGCCCAGGCCAGGGCCGCGCCGGCCGAGACGCCGCCGCGGCCGATGCCCTGGGCGCCCCCTCGCGTCGCAGCGCCCGTCCTGCCCTTGGCCTCGAGCGCCGCGACCTCGGTCTCCGGCATGAACCAGCGCCGGGCGAGGGGACGCACCGCGAGGTTGCAGACGAAGCCGACGGCGAGGAAGACCGCGAGCACGTACATCGTACGTGCGTAGAGATCGACGCCGGTCACGCCGGCATCGACCTGATGCTGGCGGATCGCGGTGACGACGACCGGTCCGATCACGCCCGCCGTCGACCAGGCGGTGAGCAGGCGGCCGTGGATGGCGCCGACGAACTGCGTGCCGAACACATCGGCGAGATAGGCGGGGATGGTGGCGAAGCCGCCGCCATACATCGACAGGATCACGCAGAAGAAGCCCACGAACAGGGCCGTCGAGCCGATCCCCGCGGCCCAGGGCGCGGCGGCGTAGAGCGCGACGCCGAGGCCGAAGAAGATCGCGTAGGTGAGCTTGCGGCCGAGCTTGTCCGACATCGAGGCCCAGAAGAAGCGGCCGAGGATGTTGAACAGGGACAGGAGGCCGACGAAGCCCGCGGCGATGGCCGCGACCTGGGTCTTCTGCCCGGCGTCGAGCTGCCCGAACCCGACCTCGGGAAGGTTGATCAGCTTGCCGCCGAAGATCTCCTGCAACATGGGCGAGGCGAGGGCCAGCACGCCGATGCCGGCCGACACGTTGAGGCAGAGCACCAGCCAGAGCAGCCAGAATTGCGGCGTCTTGTGCGCGTCGCGCAGATGCACGTGGCCGGAGGCGATCATCGCGTTCTTGGCGGCCGGCGGCGTCCAGCCCTCCGGGGCCCAGCCGGCCGGCGGCACGCGGTAGCCGAAGGCACCGCCCAGCATGAACAGCAGGTAGCCGATGCTCATCACGACGAGGGTCTGCCAGACGCCGGCGGATTCCGGGCTGCGGAAGGTCTTGATCAGGGTGTCGGCCAGCGGCGAGCCGATCATCGCGCCGCCGCCGAAGCCCATGATCGCCATGCCGGTCGCCATGCCGCGCCGGTCGGGGAACCATTTGATCAGCGTCGAGACGGGGGAGATGTAGCCGAGCCCCAGCCCGATGCCGCCGATCAGGCCCATGCCGAGCCAGATCAGCCAGAGCTGGTGCAGGTGGACGCCGAGGGCGCCGATCAGGAAGCCGCCGCCCCAGCAGAGCGCGGCCACCACGCCCGCCTTGCGCGGGCCCGCCCGTTCGAGCCAGCCGCCGAACAGGGCCGCCGAGATGCCGAGCACGACGATGCCGATGGAGAAGACGATGACGAGGTCGCTGACGCGCCAGTCGCAGCGGGTGGTGAACAGCGCCGTGAGCACGCTCATGTCCGGGCAACTCGCCGGCGCCGGCTGCCCGACGCTGAGCGCTCGGGACAGGGGCAGCCAGAACACGGACAGGCCATAGGCCATGCCGATGCAGAGATGGATCGCGAGGGCGGCGGGGGGCACCAGCCATCGGTTGAAGCCGGGTTTGGCGACGATGCGCTCCCGTGACAGCCATGTCGGGGCGAACGCCTGATGCCCGACCCCGTCGGCAACGCCTAGACTCATGCGGTTTTCCTCCCTGTGGCCTCGAAGCGGGCCACTCCTGCACGACGCTATCAACGTTCGGCGGCCCGGGCCAAGACAATCACGCCCCGGCACGTTCGGCGCACGGCTTTAATCCGGCCCACCTCTTCGCCGGCCGCCGCGGCGGGTCTCGCAAACGGCGCGGCGGTGCGTCGAGGCGCGGGAATCGCCGGCACCGCTCCCGGACGATCGAGCGAAGGATTTCTTCCCGGACCGCCGCCCGGATGGCGCAATCGTCCTCTCGAGCTTCGTTCTTTAAAAAGAACAATCCAGTTGACTAAAAGAACGGTCGCGGCCACGCTGAGGCCCTCGGATCGGCCCCTCGGGGCCACCGGATCGACACCAACGGACTTGGGAGAGCCACGGCGATGGCGTTTCGACCCCTGCACGACCGCGTTCTTCTGCGGCGCGTGGACAGCGACGAGCGGACGAAGGGCGGCATCATCATCCCCGACACCGTCAAGGAGAAGCCTCAGGAAGGCGAGGTCGTCGCCGTCGGCCCGGGCGCCCGCGACGAGCAGGGACACCTGAACGCGCTCGACGTGACCGTCGGCGACCGGGTGCTGTTCGGCAAATGGGCCGGCACCGAAGTCAAGATCGACGGCCAGGATCTCCTGATCCTGAAGGAATCCGACATTCTCGGCGTGATCGCGGCCTGATCTGGCCCGTAACCAGCAATCTTGGAGGATGGGAATGGCAGCAAAGGACGTGAAGTTTTCGGGAGATGCCCGCGAAAGGCTTCTGCGCGGCGTCGACATCCTGGCGGATGCCGTCAAGGTGACGCTCGGCCCGAAGGGTCGCAACGTCGTGATCGAGAAGAGCTTCGGGGCGCCGCGCATCACCAAGGACGGCGTCACCGTCGCCAAGGAGATCGAGCTGGAGGATCGCTTCGAGAATCTCGGCGCGCAGCTCCTGCGCGAGGTCGCAGCGAAGACCAACGATTTGGCCGGTGACGGCACCACCACCGCGACCGTGCTCGCCCAGGCGATCGTCCGCGAGGGCGCAAAGGCGGTCGCGGCAAACTTCAACCCCCTCGACCTGAAGCGCGGCATCGACCTCGCCACGGCCGCCGCGGTGAAGGACATCACCGCCCGCGCCCGCAAGGTGACCGCGTCCGACGCCATTGCCCAGGTCGGCACGATCTCCGCCAACGGCGACAAGGAGATCGGCCGCCTGATCGCGCAGGCGGTCGAGAAGGTGGGCAAGGAAGGCGTCATCACCGTCGAGGAGGCCAAGACCGCCGAGACCGAGCTCGATGTCGTCGAAGGCCTGCAATTCGATCGCGGCTATCTCTCGCCCTACTTCGTGACCAATGCGGAGAAGCTGATCGCCGAGCTCGAAGATCCCTACATCCTCATCCACGAGAAGAAGCTCTCTTCCCTTCAGCCGCTGCTGCCGGTTCTGGAAGCGGTCGTCCAATCGAGCCGGCCCCTGCTGATCATCGCCGAGGATGTCGAGGGCGAGGCTCTGGCCACTCTCGTCGTGAACAAGCTCCGCGGCGGCCTCAAGGTCGCGGCCGTCAAGGCGCCGGGCTTCGGCGATCGCCGCAAGGCGATCCTGGAGGACATCGCCATCCTGACCAACGGCCAGACCATCTCGGAAGATCTCGGCATCAAGCTGGAGAACGTGACGCTGGGCCTGCTCGGTCAGGCCAAGCGCGTGCGCATCGACAAGGAGAGCACGACCATCGTCGACGGTCTCGGCGCGAAGGCCGACATCGAGGCCCGCGTCGGCCAGATCAAGGCGCAGATCGAGGAGACCACCTCGGACTACGACCGTGAGAAGCTCCAGGAGCGCCTGGCCAAGCTCGCTGGCGGCGTCGCGGTGATCCGCGTCGGCGGCGCGACCGAGGTCGAGGTCAAGGAGAAGAAGGACCGCGTGGACGACGCGCTCAACGCGACGCGGGCGGCGATCGAGGAGGGCATCGTCCCCGGCGGCGGCACCGCGCTGCTGCGCGCCAAGGCGGTCGTGTCGGCGCTGACGAGCGACAATGCCGACGTGAGGGCCGGCATCAACATCGTGCTCAAGGCGCTCGAAGCCCCGATCCGCCAGATCGCCGCCAATGCCGGCGTCGAGGGTTCGATCGTCGTCGCCAAGATCGTCGAGAGCGGCTCGGACACCTTCGGCTTCGACGCGCAGACCGAGACCTACGGGGATCTCGTCGAGGCCGGCATCGTCGACCCGGCCAAGGTGGTGCGCACCGCCCTGCAGGACGCCGCTTCCGTGGCGGGCCTTCTGGTGACCACCGAGGCCCTGGTCGCCGACCGGCCGAAGGAGAAGGCGCCGCTGCCGCCTGCCGGTGCGCCCGACTTCTGAGCCACGAGGGCCGGGCCGCGGGCCATCCGAGCGATGGCCGCGGCCCCAGCTTTGCAAGAGGAATCCTGGATCGTCGCTCCGCCACTGGCCTGCCGCGCATCACCGACGTCGCGGCGACCGGAGGTGCCGCGGCGATGCGTGAACGGAGTGCACCGTGACCACTGCGACCAGCTTCCGCCGCCGACTCGAAGGATACGGACTCACCACGGCCGAGATCCTCTACCACCTGCCGGACCACCCGCACCTGCTTCAGGTCTTCGTCTGGCAGGAGCTCGATCTCTTCCCGAACTTCCCCGAACTGAAACGCTTCCTGAGCTTCTGGCAGAAGACGCTCGACGGGCCCCTGCATTCGGTGAAGGTCTGCCACAGCCGCCTGATCAAGCCGGCGGAGCTCCGGGCCGTGGGCGCGGAATTCCGCCTGCATTGAGCGGGCTTGTGCCGTCGCGCCACGCTGCGGCGCGGCGGCGTCAGGCCTCCCGCGCCAGTTCGGTGGTGATGTGCTTCACCGACGGGGTGACGATCGCCACGAACTGCGCCTCGCGCAGGCGGCGGAAGGTTTCCGCGCCCTCCAGGTAGCCGCGGGCCCCGAATTGCAGCATGGCGGATTGCGCCGCCTCCAGCGCCAAGAACGACACGTCCAGGCGCAGGCGCAGGGTGTCCAGAAAGGTCGCCCGGTCCGTCTCCCCGTGGTTGCGGGCGGCCGCGACGACGCGTTCCCGCAGGGCCTCCGCCCGCGCCTCGATCGCCTCGGGGCCGAGCGGCAGGAAGGCCGCGTCCCGGCGACCGCGGGCATCCGCGCGCATCAGCGCGGCCACGCCCCGGGCGAGGCCGAGGCCCATCCCGGTCTGGAGCAGTACGAAGCCGTTGCGGATGCGCGGCACGAAGGTCGCGACATCGTGGGAGATCACATCCTCGTCGGCGAGGAAGGTGTCCCGCACCAGCACCGTATAGGTGCCGGTCCCCTCCAGGGCCACGAAGCGGGCATTGGCCGACAGCGCGACCGTCTCGGTTCCGGACTCGAACAGCCCCATCACCCGCCGCCCGTCCGGCAGGGCGAAGATGCCGGCGAAGCGGTGCCCGGGGGCGAGATTCGAGACCCAGGGCAGGCGTCCATGCACACGGTAGCCGCCGCCCTCGCGCTGGCCCTGCAGCGCCAGGGGCTCGATGCCGGCGAACGCCTTCATCGGATTGGAGAGGCCGGTGCCGCCGAGGCTTTCTCCTGCGGCGAGGGCGGCGAGGTGGCGGCGGGGACCGGCTTCCTCGGAGCTGGCGAGATACCAGACCAGGGCGTCCTGGCACCAGGTGCAGAAGGCGGTGGAGAGGCAGGCCGTGCCGATCTCCGCCATCGCGTCGACGGCGCCGACGAGTCCCTCCGTGCGGCCATCGAGGTGGTGGGCGAAGGCGCCGGCTGCGCCAAGTGCCTGCAGCACCTCCGCCGGGTATGTCCCGGCATCGATGGCGGCGAGGCGGGGGCGCAGGTCGTCGCGGACGATGTCCGCGATCGCGCGCGCGGTTTCCGTCTCGATGCGGGCGCTGGCGGCCATGGCGGCGTCAGGCCCGGGTCAGGGTGACGTCGACGGGGTTCTTCACGGTATTGAGCACCGGCGACCATTGCGCCGCATGGGTGACGAGTTCGTCGAGCTCCGCCGCGCTCGCGCCCTCGATGTCGAGATGCGCCTTCAGCCGCACGGTGGTCAGGCCGACCGGCTTCTCGGAGAGATCGCCCGTGCCCCAGACCGAGGTGATGTTGATGTCGCCCTCGGATTCGATCGTGATGCCCTTCACGGTCCAGCCGCGGGCTACTGCATTGGCCTGGATGCCGACGGCCACGCAGGTGCCGAGGGCCGCGAGAAGGGCCTCGGTCGGGTTCGGAGCTGTGTCATCCCCGAGCAACGCCGGAGGCTCGTCCACGACATGGGGCTCGAGATTGCGGATGTAGTTGAGGTGGCGGAAGCGACGGCCTTCCGCGATGGTCTTGGCCCGCACGGTCTTCACGACGCTGGGGTCGGAGCGGCCTTTCTCGGAAAGGGCGTGCAGTCTGTCACGGTCGATCGGCTCAAAAGTCTTCTCGAAGGTCTGGACGATCTCGTTGGCGGCCGTGGCGGTCATGAAGCGTTTCCTCACGTTGCGGGAATCCAGCGGGCGCGGGCGGCGAGCCGCCCCAGCGCGCTGTCGAGGGCGTAGCCGATCAGTCCGATCAGAAGGACGAGGGCGGCGAGGCGGTCATAGGAGAGGGTGTCGCGGGCATCGTTGATGGCGTAGCCGAGCCCGCTGGTGACCCCGAGATACTCGGCCGGCACCAGCACGATCCAGGCGACGCCCAGAGCGAGGCGCAGGCCGGTGAGGATGTCCTGCAGCACCGCCGGCACCACGACCCGGCGCAGGCTTGCGAGCGGGCCCGCGCCGAGATTGCGCGCCATGGCGAGCCAGACCGGGTCGACCCGCTTCACCCCGGCCGCGGTGGCGAACAGGATCGGCCAGATCGCGGCCGCCGCGATCAGGAAGACGATGGCCCCATCCCAACTCGGGAAGGTCAGCACCGCGATCGGCATCCAGGCGAGCGGCGAGATCATGCGCAGGAGCTGGAACGGCGGCTGCAGGATCCGCTCCGCCAGCGGCGAGGAGCCGACGAGCAGCCCCAGCGGCGCGCCGAGCAGGAAGGCGACGGCGAGCCCCTGCCCGATCCGCGCCAAACTCGGCCCCGCCGCCCGCCACGCCTCGCCGGAGGCGATCAGCTCCGCGAAGGATGTGAGGGCCGGCCCCGGTGCGAAGCCGGCGAAGGCGGAGTAGGCCGGCACGCTCTCCAGGATCAGTCCGCCCGCGAACCAGAGGCCGAGCAGGCCGAACAAGCCCACCAGCGGCGCCAGACGGGCGACGAGACCGTCGAGGGCGAGGCGCGGCCGGGCCGGTGCGGTCCCCGGCTCGACGGCGAGCGCCGCATCGGTCGCGCCGCCGCTCACAGGCTCAGGACTTCCTGGCGGGTGAGCGCGGCCGCATCCGCCGCGCCCGGCCATTCGGGATAGCGCTTGAGGGAGGCGGTGACGAAGCGGTCGTCGACGAGGTCCTTGGCCACGAAATCCGGGTCGAGCCCGTTCAGGAAGGTGGCGTCGCCCTCGACCACAGTCTTGCCCATGGCCTCGACGATGAGCTTGGTGGCGGAAGGATACGGCCAGGGCTGGAAATCGATCCGCTGCGCGGCCCAGTCACGGTGGCGGATCGCCCCGTTCTGCTCGTAGGCCGGCCCGTAATCGGTCACCGCCTTCACCACCACCTCGGCGGGCATCGGCAGGTAGCCGCGGCCCTCCTTGGAGATCAGGCGGGCGACTTCCTCGCGGTTCTTCACGCAATAGGCCTGGGCCCGCACGATGGCGTCGACCGCCTTGCCCGTCCATTCGGGGTTCGCCGCCACCTGCCGCTCATGGGCGACGACCACGCAACAGGGATGGTTCTTCCATATGTCCCCTGTGAAGCGCAGCATCCGCGCCCCAGCCTTGATCTCGCCCAGCGCGTTGAAGGGCTCGGCGACGATGTAGCCGTCGATCTTACCCGCCGCCAGCGCCGCCGGCATCTCCGGCGGTGCCAGGATCTGAAGGGCGCATTCGTTCGGGCCGGCCTCGCCGCGGATCACCGGGATCACGCCGGATTCCCGCAGGGCGTATTGCAGCACGACATTGTGCATCGAGTACCAGTAGGGCACCGCGACGCTTTTTCCCGCGAGGCCCTTGAAGTCGGCGATGCCGCTTTTGCCGCCGACGACGATGCCCGACCCGTTGGTATGGGCCCAGGCCAGGATCTTGACCGGGAACTTGTTATTGTAGCGCATCCAGACCGGGATGGGCTTGAGCAGGTGGGCGAGGTTGAACTTGCCCGCCGCGAAGCCCTCGACCAGGGCCGACCAGGAGCGCACCGGCGTCGGCTCGGCGACCTTGAGGCCCGCCTCCTCGAAGTAACCCTTGGCGTGGGCCACCAGCAGGGCGGTGGCGTCGGTGATCGGCAGGTAGCCGATGCGCACGGTCTCGTCGTCGGCCGCATGGGCTGCCTTGCCGGAGAGGGCGAGGCCACCGCCGCCCAGGAGGGCAGCGAGACCACCGCGGGCGAGGGCATCGAGGGTGTCGCGCCGGCTCCAGTCGGCGCGGGCCCATTCATGCGTCCACAGGGCGGAGAGGTCGTCGGGGGCGGTCATCGAGAGGCTCGGGGTCAGGCAGCGTGGCGGCCGGTCGCGTCGGGAGGGGAGCCAAAGCGTCGGCGCAACTCGGCCTCCGCATCGGCACCGAGGGAGAAGTCCGCCGTGACCCGAGCCGGGCGGCCGCCGAGCACCACCGCGCGTTCGGCGAGCGCCGCCACGTCGGCGAGGTCGTGGGTGACGATCACGAGGGTGAGGCCGCGGGCGCGGGACAGACGCAGCACATCCGCCCGCAGGCTCGCGCGCATCTCGGGATCGAGGGCGGAGAAGGGCTCGTCGAGGAGCAGCATACGCGGCGCGCTCGCGAGCGCCCGGGCGAGCGCCGCCCGCTGCTGTTGGCCCCCGGAGAGCTGGTGAGGCTTGGCCTGCGCCCGCTCGGCGAGGCCGAGATCGTCCAGCAGGCGCTGCGCTTCCGCCGCGCAACTGGCCCCATCACGGGCCAGCCGGCCGGAGAGGCGGGCGGGCAGCAGCACGTTGTCGAGGACGCTGGCCCAGGGTAGCAGCGCGGGCCGCTGGAACATGACCGTGCAGCCTGGAACCGGCCCGCGTACGGTCGCGCCATCGACCCGCAGGGTGCCGGCAGAAGGGGCCTCAAGGCCCGCCAAGATCTGCAGCAGGGTCGATTTGCCCACCCCCGAGCGCCCGAGGATGCCGACGCGCTCCCCTTCCGCGATGGACAGGTCGACATGGCCGAGCACGGGGCTCGCCCCGTGGCGGAAGCCGACGGCCTGGAGAGCGATGCGAGGTTCGGAAGAGACCATCGATCCTGAACACTGGTCGCACTCCTGCACGTCACCGGCTCGGAGTTCCGATAACGCACGCGATGGAGCCGCATGCATACAAGGATGTTCGGGGAGCTTGATCAGGTCAATAAACGATGAATCCAAATTGCTCCGAAGATTTGGAACGATCTTCTTGGATGAAAACGCCTGTGAGGGCCAAACTTGCGCCCGGGGCGGCCCTCGCGGGGCAGACAGTCTCTGGGGCGAGACCGTAGAGCAGCCGGTCGGCCAAAAGAAAAACCCCGCGAGCCGAAATGAGGCCGCGGGGCGGAGGTCAGGTGTGAAACGCTATGATCGATCGATAGCACAGCTTGCCGCGGCCGTATTTCACGAAGCTGCGATGAAGCGATCACTCCGCCCGGCACGGCTGCCCGTCCCGCGGAGCGCTGGTGCGAAAATGCCCGCAGAGGTTGAATCGCTGCGCCGCTGCGGACAGGATGGGCGCGGCAGACTCTCGGCTCGACAGGCCATGCCGGGCCGGAACCGGCAGAACCAATGCCCGGTTTGTCTCTCAGGAGGCGCGCATGCTGTCGAAGCTGTTCCCCGGCCTCACCCGGCGGCAGGATACGGAGCCGGAGACTGGCGGCGCCCGCATCGTCGATGCGCCCCCCGAACTTTTCGATTTCGCCCCCATGACGCCGCTCATGCCGCCGCTGGCCAGCAACGACGACCCGCTGGATGCGGCCTGCGACGAGGTCGAGCGCGAACTGAAGCGGGCCGGCCTGATCTACTGAGGCCTCTCCGCAAACTCAGTGATGGCCGGCCATGAAGCGGCCGATCTCGGCGATGTTGGCCTGTGCGGCCGGCGTCTCGTGCACGATCCGGCCTTCCGACATCACCAGCACCCTGTCCGAGAGCTCGAGGATCTCGTCGAGATCTTCGCTGATGAGCAGGACGGCCGCGCCCTCGTTGCGCGCGGCGATGATGCGGCTGCGGATCTCCGACACGGCGGCGAAGTCGAGGCCGAAGCAGGGATTGACCACGATCAGCAGGTCGACCGGGTCGGTCAGCTCCCGGGCGAGCACCGCGCGCTGAACGTTGCCACCCGACAGGGTGGCGATGGGCGCGGCCGCGGAGGCGGTCTTCACGCCGAAGCGGCCGATCAGCTCGTGGGCGCGCTTGGTGAGGGCCCCCCGGTCCAGCCAGAAGGTCGGCGCCCGGGCGGGATCGTCCTGCCGGCGGTCGAAAGCGCGGAAGCCGATGTTCTCGGCCACCGACATCAGGGGAGCGCAGGCATTGCGCAGGGGCTCCTCCGGGATGAAGCGGACCTTGCGCGCCCGGCTCTCGGCCCGGCTGCCGGAATAGGGCGCACCTGCCACCACGACGCGCCCGCCGGTGGCGCGCAGCTGCGCGCCGAGCACATCGGCGAGTTCCTTCTGGCCGTTGCCGGAGACGCCGGCGATGCCGACGACCTCCCGCGCCCGCACCCGCAGGTCGTCGATGACGATGTGGCGCAGGCCCGACACGTCGGTCGCCGTCAGTCTCTCCACCCGCAGCACCTCTCGGTCCTCGTCCGGGGTGCCGATGCGGGCGGCGGGCGCGCGGGTCACGCGCTCGCCCACCATCATCGCCGCCATGTCCGCGCGCGAGAGCGTGCCGACCGCGCCCCCGCCGACGAGCCGGCCCCGGCGCAGGACGCTCAGAGAGCGGGCGAAAGCCTCCACCTCGCGAAACTTGTGGCTGATCATCAGGACGGTGAGGTCGCCCTTGTCGGTCATGGCGCGCAGCAGCCCCAGCACCTCCTCGGCCTCGCCGGGGGTAAGCACGGAGGTTGGCTCGTCGAGGATGAGGAAGCGGGCCTTGAGGTAGAGCTGCTTGACGATCTCGAGCTTCTGCTTCTCGCCCGCCGCCAGCTCCGCTACCGGCCGGTCGAGGTTCAGCTTGAACGGCATGCCGGTCATGAAGGCAGACAGGCGCTCGCGCTCGGTCGCCCAATGGATCACCTTCGGTGCGTCGGCCCGGGAGATGACGAGGTTCTCAGCGCCCGTAAGCGAGGGCACCAGGGTGAAGTGCTGGTAGACCATGCCGAGGCCGCGCTCCTGCGCACCCTTCGGGTTGGTGATCTCGGCCTCGCGCCCATCGACCAGAACGGAGCCGGAGGTCGGCGCGTAGAAGCCCATCACGCATTTGACGAGGGTGGACTTGCCGGCGCCGTTCTCGCCGAGCAGGGCATGGAAGCCACCCGCCTCGATCTTCATCGAGACATCGTCCAGTGCCGTGAAGCCGCCGAAGCGCTTCGTCATGCCGATGGTCTCGACGCCGATGGCGGCTTCTTCCGGTGTCTCGCTCATCGGTCTCTCCGAACGTGCCAAGATGGCTCCTCCCCATGCAGGGGAGGGAAGGGGCGTCAGCCCATCGCGGCGAGGATGGCTTCCGAGGAGGCGACGGCGCCGAAGACCCCGCCCTGCATGGTCACCATCTTGAGCGCGGCCTCGTGGTTGCCGCGATCGGTCGCAGCGGTGCCGTCGGAGACGATCACGCATTCGAATCCGCGATCGTTGGCCTCGCGCATGGTCGTGTGCACGCAAACATCCGTGGTGATGCCGGTAAGGATCAGGTTGCGGATGCCCCGTGTCGTCAGGATCAGCTCCAGGTCGGTCGCGCAGAAGGAACCCTTGCCGGGCTTGTCGATGACCGGCTCGTCGGCCAGGGGCGCGAGTTCCGGGATGATCTCCCAGCCGGGCTCGCCGCGCACCAGCACTCGGCCGCAGGGGCCGGGATCGCCGATGCCGGCGCCGATGCGGCGGGAGCGCCAACGCTTGTTGGCCGGCAGGTCCGCAAGATCCGGCCGATGCCCCTCGCGGGTGTGGATGACGTGGTAGCCCTTCGCCCGTGCCGCTTCGAGCAGGCGACCGATCGGCCCGATCGGCGCCCGGGTCAGCGCCAGGTCGTAGCCCATGGCGTCGACATAGCCGCCCTTGCCGCAGAAATCGGTCTGCATGTCGATGATGACGAGGGCCGTGTTGTCTGGCCTGAGTGAGCCGTCATAGGGCCAGGGATAGGGTTCGGACGCGACATAGCTGCCGGAGACCGAGACTTCCGAGGACGGGAAGGGAAGGATGCTCATTCCGCCGCCTCCTGGGCCTGGGGGGACTGACGCTCACCATAGGAACGGGTCGGGGCGGGAAAGCCGCAACTCGTCCCGTCGACGACCTTCACCTGGTCCTCCCAGGGCAGCCGGTAACGGCCGGCGGCGAGGTCGTGCATGTATGTGTAGGGGCAATCGCCGGCCCCGCCCTTCACCGCCGTGTAGCCGCGGTGGCCGAACTGGTAGATGTTGTTCTCCACGCCCCAGTGCAGGCGCGCCTCGCGGACGAGGTCCGGCCGCACCTCCGCGGTGATGATCTCGTCCGCCCGGCCGGTGGTGCCATGGGCGATGATCGAGCCGTCGAAATTGACGATCATACCTTCGCCCATGGAGTCGAAGACGCCATCCGAGCCGCACATGCAGACGTTGGCGGTGACCATGAGATTGCAGAACGCGTTGGACTGGTTGGTGAAGCGCCAGGATTCGCGGATCGGGGCGGTATAGCCGGCGGTGCGGATCATGATCTCGGCGCCCTTGTAGGCGCATTCCCGGGCCATTTCCGGGAACATGCCGTCGTGGCAGATGATAAGGCCGATCTTGGCGCCCTTCGGTCCCTCGATCACTGGGATGCCGCGGTCCCCCGGCTCCCACGGCTCGACCGGCACCCAGGGGTGCATCTTGCGGTAGTAGAGCTTGAGCTCGCCCGTATCGTCGATGATCAGGCCGGAATTGTACGGGTAGCCGCTGGGATTGAACTCCATGATGGAGAAACAACCCCAGATCTTGTTGTCGATGCAGGCCTTCTTGAAGGCCGCGACCTCGGGCCCGTCGAGGGAGCACATGATCTCGGGGTTGGTGTCCATCGACAGCCCGTGCAGGGCGTATTCGGGGAACACGACGAGATCCATGCCCGCCATGTTGGCGCGTGCCTTCGCGACCATGGCGACGATGCGGTCGGTCTGTGCCTTCAGGTCCGCTTTCGTGACGACCGTCGGCAACTGAAGCTGCACGAGGCCTATGACGACGCCGTTCGGGGATTTGTTCAGTCCGCCGAGGCCATTCATCGAGAACTCCTTGAACCTGGACGCTTTACTTGGACAGGGACAATTCGCCCGGCGCCCCGGCCAGCGCCCGGTCGGGCGAGGAGGTGGCGATGAGCAGGGCGAGGGTGAGGACGTAGGGGGCGGCGTAGAACAGATAGTAGCCCTGGCTGATGCCGACCGATTGCAGGGCGGGGCCGAGCGCCCCGGCGCCGCCGAAGAGGAGCGCGGCCCCGAAGCAGGCGAGGGGATTCCAGCGGGCGAAGATGACGAGGGCCACCGCCATCAGGCCCTGGCCGGAGGAGATGCCCTCGTTCCAGGAGCCGGGATAGTAGAGGGAGAGATAGGCCCCTCCGATCCCGGCGAGGACGCCGCCTGCCGCCGTGGCGTAGAGGCGGACACGGTCGACGTCGTAGCCCATGGCCCGGGCGGCATCGGCGCTGTCGCCGGTCACGCGGATGATGAGCCCGGCCTTGGTGTTGCGGAAGGCCCACCACAGAAAGACCGCCATCGCCGCGCCGATCAGGAACAGCACATTGACGCGCAGCGCCGCCTGGACCTGCGGAAGATCCGACCAGAAGCCGAAGGAGATCGCCGGCAGGGGCGGGGCGGAGGGCTGGATGAACGGCTTGCCGAGGAAGAAGGCGAGACCGGAGCCGAACAGCATCAGAGCGATGCCGATGGCGATGTCGTTTACCCGAGGGAAGCTGCAGACATAGCCGTGCAGCAGTCCGAAGCCGGCCCCGCAGAGGCCCGCCACCGCCACGCCCGCCCAGGGCGAGCCGGTCATCACCGCGGTGGCATAGGCCGACATCGCCCCGAAGACGAGGGTGCCTTCGAGCCCGAGATTGATGCGCCCGGAGCGCTCGGTGATGGTCTCGCCGAGGCTCACGAACAGGAATGGTGTCGAGACGCGGATCGCCCCGCCGATCACCGCGAGCAGCACGTTCCAGAGGCCGAGATCGTTGCTCATCGCCGCCTCACGCTCCCACCGCCTGCTTCTGCGCCCAGAGATGCGGATTGAAGATCTTGAAGCGGCCGTAGAAGGTTTCGCTCACCAGAACGACGAGGAAGAGCAGGCCTTCCAGTACCAGCACGGTGGCATCGGGCAGTTGCAGCCGCCGCTGGATCAGGCCGCTCGAGGCCTCGATGCCGCCGAGCAGCAGGGCAACCGGCGGGATTGCCAGAGGATTTTGCCGCGCCAGGAAGGCGATGAGGATACCGGTGTAGCCGTAGCCCGCGGCGAGCGTCGCGTTGGCGTTGCCCTGCACGGCGGCGACCTCGAAGAAGCCGGCGAGGGCTGCGAAGGCGCCGCCCAGCGCCGTGAGGCCGACGATGAGGCGGCCGACCGGCAGGCCCTGGATCTGCGCCGCGCGCACGTTGCCGCCGGCGATGCGGGCGGCGAAGCCCAAAGTGGTGCGGTCCATCAGCAGGTAGGCGACGAGGCAGGCGAGGATGCCGAAGCCGAGGCCCCAATGCACGCCGACGCCCGGGATCTGGCCGATCATGTTGGCGTCGCCGATGCCGTAGGTAGAGGGCTTGTTGAGGCTCGCCGGATCGCGGAAGACGTTCTCGATCAGGTGGTTCGAAACGGCGATGGCGATGTAGGACATCAGAAGGCTGGCGATGGTGGCATTCACGCCCCGATAGGCCTGGAGGAAGCCGACCGCGCCGATCCAGATCCCGCCGACCACCATGGCGAAGAGCGCCATGGCCGGGAGGGCGACGAGGGGCGATGCCCCGCTCAAAGGCTGCGCGATGACCGCTGCGGCGAGGCCACCGAGCACGATCGCGCCCTCGCCGCCGATCACCACCAGCCCGAGACGGGCGGGCAGCGCTACGCAGAGGGCGGCGAAGAGCAGGGGCGCGGCCCGCTGCAGGCTGTTCTGGAGGGCGAAGGCGGAGCCGAAGCCGCCGCGCCAGACGAGGTCGGCCAGGGCCAGGGGGGACTTGCCCAAGGCCAGCAAAAACAAGCTGAAGAGCAGGAAGCCGCCGACCGCCGCTCCGAGGGGAATCGCCAGGGCTTCGGAGCGGCGCGCGAGCCAGGCGCGGGCCTGGAGGCCGGCCGGAGCCCGGGGCGGGGCGACGCTCATCGGCGAGGGGGCAGCGTCCGCGACCACGTTCGGCGTTCCTTAACCCGGGGTTGCAACGGGCGGGGCAGGAACCGTGCCAGCCGCGCCGGTCGATCCCTCCCCCCGGCGGGGGGAGGGTCTTCGCCGCCTTACACCGAGCCCTTCACCCCGGCCACGAGGTAGCTCGTGCTCTCGAGCTCCACCGCCTTCTCGGGCAGGCCCTTGCCGGCGGCGAGGATCTCCTTGCCGGTATTGTCCTTGAGCGGGCCCTTGATGATCTCGAAGCCGCCCTTGAGCATCTCGGCCTTGACCGCGTCCGCGTTCTTGCGGGCCGCCTCGCTCACGGCGGGTCCATAGGGGCTCATCTTCACGAAGCCGTCGGCGAGGCCGCCGCGCACGAAGTTCGGCGGCGTGCGGCCGGCCTTCACGTCCTCGACGAAGCCCTTGTAGATCGGCAGCCAGTTCCATTCGGCGCCGGTCAGGTACTTCTCCGGGGCCAGGGCCGACTGGTCGACATGGTAGCCGCAGACGAAGGCGCCGCGGCGGGCGGCGGTCTCGACCGTCACCTTCGGGCTGTCGACATGGCAGGTGATCACGTCGGCGCCGCCGTCGATCAGGGCGTTGGTGGCCTCCGCCTCCTTCACCGCCAGCGACCACTCGCCGGTGAAGATCACCTGGCAGGTGATGGAGGGATCGACGCTCTGGGCGCCGAGCAGGAAGGCGTTGACGTTGTTGAGCACCTGCGGAATCGGCTTGGCCGCCACGAAGCCGATCTTCTTCGACTTCGACATGTGCCCGGCCACGATGCCATTCAGGTACTGGCCCTGGGCGATGTAGCCGAAATACGAGCCCGCATTCTTCGGGTCCTTGTCGGTCCAGAGGCCGCCGCAATGGCGGAACTGGATCTTCGGGTGCTTCTTGGCCTCGGCCAGCAGGTAGGGGTTGAAGTAGCCGAAGGAGGTCGGGAAGAGCAGGCTCGCCCCGTCGAGATTGATCATGCTCTCCATGGTCTTCTCGACCGCGTTGGTCTCGGGGACGCGCTCCTCCTCGGTCACCTCGACGCCGTCCAGGCCCTTCAGCGCCTTGGCGGCCAGCGCATGGGCCTGGTTGTAGCCGTAATCGTCTTTCGGCCCGACATAGATGAAGCCGACGGTGACGTTCCCGGCGGCGAACGCGCGCCCGCGCGTGGCGAGGCCGAGGCCGGCGGCGCCGAGACCGGCAAGAACTGTACGGCGGGCAATCATCGACGCGCTCCTGAGGGTGGGATCTGACGGGAAACTTGGGACGAAGAGAAGCCTAGTCGGCGGGATCGTTGCAAACGAGTGCTACTTTCCGAGTGGCCTGTTGCCGAGAATGCAACGGCCGTGCCGGCGCGCCGGCGACTCGACCGCGCTGTCAGGCCTTTGCCAGAAAGGCGCGCCAGCCGCCGGATTCCGTGATGTCGGCGGCGCCCGTCACGCCCTCGGTCTCGACGAGGAAACCTTTCGGCGCGGTGCCGTCGGCGAGCCGAACGGTGCCGATGCCGAGGGGCGCGGGAATGCCCGCGACGAAGCGGCCGAAGCCGGCGGGCGGCAGGGCCCAGACCTCGGTCTCGATCGCCGCGCCCGCTCCGTCCCCGACGCGCAGGAGGCCGGGCCTCTGCGGCGGACCGCCGGCCAGGGCGTAGAGGCGGTAATCCGGCCGGGTCGGGCCGCTGCGCAGGAAACGGGCGCCGAGATCGGTCAATTCGCGATTGAGGGGCAGGCCCGACAGATGCGCCCCGACCACGACGATCTCGATCTCTCCGGGGGCCGCCTGCGCGGGGCCGTCCTCCGGCGCCGGGGCCGGGACGTCTCCTGCGCCGAGCGTGACGCCCGCCGCCGCGTGAAGGCGGGCGCCGAGGGCGGCGAGAAGCCCGTCCTGTCCCCGCGGGGCGAGCAGGGTGAGGCTGGCGGGCAGGCCGTCCTCGCGACGCGGGCCGGGCACGGCGAGGGCGCACCAATCGAGCAGATTCACGAAATTGGTGTAGGTGCCAAGTTCGCTGTTCGGCCCGATCGGGTCGATGGCGAGATCCGCGACCGTGCGGGGACGCGGGTAGGTGGGCACCACGAGCACGTCCACGTCCTCGAAGATGCGCTCCGCCGCCCGGCGCAGCTCCGCGAGCCGGTAGAGGCCGGCGAAGGCATCGGCGGCCGCGTAGCTTTTCGCATGGGCGATGACGGCCCGCGTCGTCGGGTGCAGGATCTCGGGCCGCTCCTCGATGACGGGGCGGATCGCCTCGTAGCGCTCCGCCACCCAGGGGCCGGTATAGAGCAGCTCCGCCACCGCGAAGAGCGGGGCGAAGTCGATCGGCCGCGCGGTTTCGCCGACGAGGCCGGCCAGACATTCCAGCCCCGCATCGAAGGCCTGCTCCGCCTGCCCGTCGCCGTGGAAGCGGCGGCCCTGCGCATCCGGCACGCCGAGGCGCAGGCCCGGGGGCAGGCCGGTGGACCGGGGCGGAAGCGGCAGCCGCCGCGACCAGGGATCTTCGGGATCGTAGCCGGCTATCACCCGGAAGGCGGCATCCGCATCCGCCACGGTGCCCGCGAAGACGGAGATCGTGTCCAGGGTCCGGCAGGCCGGCACCATGCCGCGGTTCGAGACCGAGCCGAGGGACGGCTTGAGGCCGACGACGTTGTTGAGCCCGGCCGGCACGCGGCCCGATCCCGCCGTGTCGGTGCCCAGCGCGAAGGCGACGAGACCGTGCCCGACCACGACCGCGGAGCCGCTGCTGGAGCCGCCGGGCACATAGGCCGGATCGCAGGCATTGCGCGGTGCGGGATAGGGCGTGCGCACCCCGACGAGCCCGGTCGCGAACTGGTCGAGATTGGTCTTGCCGACGAGGATCGCGCCCGCCGCCAGAAGGCGCTGCACGGCCGGCGCCGTCTCCTCCGGCACATAGGCGAAGTCCGGGCAGGCTGCCGTGGTCGGCAACCCGGCCACGTCGATATTGTCCTTGACCGCGAAGGGCACGCCCCAGAGCGGCTTCGTCTCCGGCGCGAAGGCCCCGAGGGCCTCGGCGGCCGCCAGCGCCTCCGCTTCCGGCACCAGCGCCAGGAAGATGCCGGGATCGTCGATGCCCCGCAGCCGCTCGTAGAACGCCGCCACCACGGCCCGTGGCGTCAGGCCCTCGGCATAGGCGGCGTGCAGGGCGGGGATGGTCGGGAAGGGCGGCACGGAGGGCTCCTCGAAGCCGGGGGCCCGCGAGCCACTCGGCTGATGGCGCCAACCCTAGGGGCAAGCAGAGTTGCAAACGAGTGCCATCTAGCGACCGACCTGTTGCGTATAGGTCAACACTCTGGCAGGTCACCGTCTCGGAGCGAAGCGGTCATGAAGCATCTGCGCCCCCTGAACTACGTCCTCGAAGTCGCCCGCAGCGGCTCGATCCGCCGTGCCGCGGAGCGTCTCAACCTCACGCCCTCGGCCCTGACGCGCCAGATCCAGGACATGGAGTTCGAACTCGGAACGCCGCTCTTCGAACGACTGGCGACCGGGATGCGCCTGAACGCGGCCGGCGAGCTCCTGGTGCGGCACATCCGTGACCGGAACGCCGATCTGGAGCGGGTCCGCTCGCAGATCGCCGATCTGTCCGGCGTGCGCCGCGGCCATATCGGGCTCGCCTGCAGCCAGGCTTTCGTGACGCGGCTGATCCCGGAAGAGGCGGAGATCTACCGGACGAAGTTCCCGCAGGTCGGGTTCAGCGTGCAGGTGCGGGATTACGGGCAGGCGATCGCGGCGCTCTCCACCTTCGAGGCCGACCTCGCTTTGGTGCTGCAACCGCCGCCCTCGGCGGAGCTGCACATCCTGTATGCGGGGCGCCAGCCGATCCATGCCTATATGCGGGCCGAGCACCCGCTCGCGGCGGGGACCGGCCCGATCCGCCTGCGGGACTGCCTCTCCTATGCGCTGGCGCTTCCGGATGCCTCCCTCGCCATCCGCCACCACATCGCCCATGCCTTCGGCCGCCGGGGATTCGACCTGATGACGGCCGTGGAATCGAGTTCCTACGAGTTCCTGCGCAACCTGGCGCTGCGGCAGGATCTGGTCGGCCTGCAGGTCGAGATCGGCATCCCGCAGGACGAGCGGCTGCGCAGCCGCCCGATCGATCCGGCCGATCTCGAGCCCATGACCATGGTGCTGGCCCAGCTTCGGGGCCGCCTGCTCTCGGTGGCCGCGGCGAAATTCGCCGACCAGCTCGCCAACCGCCTGAACCAGGACCCCTGACCGGGCGAAGCCTCGCCAAGCCCCGGAAGGCCCTGCGCCCGCGTCAGCGCGGGCGCAGGGCCTTCTGCAGGACGGTGAGCTCCGCCACCGGGATCCACTCCTCGACCGGATCGCCCTCGACTTCGCCGTCCGGGTACCAGCTGCACAGGGCCCGGTCTCCCTCGACCTTCAGAACCGTCATGGTGTTCTCGTCGGAGTCGCGGGCGACGTAATCGTTGATGTCCACGGTCATGGATCGCCTCGTGCGGCAAGGTGCGCCGGATCGGTGCGACCCTAACACCATCCGGTGCCCGCCGTTCGTCACCCGAGGGTGCGCCGGTCGCATTGCGATGATGCGCCGACAGGTCTAGGCAGCCGGGAAAGCCGACCTGTCCCGTTCCAAGGATCCGTACCCGTGACCCTCGCCCCCGAACCGAACTCCTTCCGCACCGGGCCGGACGAGCGCGGCCGCTTCGGCATCTTCGGCGGCCGCTTCGTGGCCGAGACGCTGATGCCGCTGATCCTCGACCTGGAGAAGGCCTATGCCGAGGCCAAGGCCGACCCGTCCTTCACGGCGGACATGGAGAGCTACGGCACCCACTATATCGGCCGGCCGAGCCCGCTCTATTACGCCGAGCGTCTGACCGAGCACCTCCGGGCGCAGGCGCCCGCGGGCCACGGCGCCAAGATCTACTTCAAGCGCGAGGAGCTGAACCACACCGGCTCCCACAAGGTGAACAACGTGCTCGGGCAGATCCTGCTCGCGCGCCGCATGGGCAAGCCGCGGATCATCGCGGAGACCGGCGCCGGCCAGCACGGCGTGGCCACCGCCACCCTCTGCGCCCGCTTCGGCCTGAAGTGCGTGGTCTATATGGGCGCCGTCGACGTGGAGCGGCAGGCGCCGAACGTCTTCCGCATGAAGATGCTGGGCGCCGAGGTGGTGCCGGTCCAGTCGGGCACGCGCACCCTCAAGGACGCGATGAACGAGGCCCTGCGCGACTGGGTCACCAACGTCGCCGACACCTTCTACTGCATCGGCACGGTGGCCGGCCCGCATCCGTATCCGGCCATGGTGCGCGACTTCCAGTCGGTGATCGGCCAGGAGACCAAGCAGCAGATGCTGGCCCTGGAAGGCCGCCTGCCGAACTCGCTGATCGCCTGCATCGGCGGCGGTTCCAACGCCATGGGCCTGTTCCACCCCTTCCTCGACGACCGCGAGGTCGAGATCTACGGGGTCGAGGCGGCGGGCCACGGCGTCGAGAGCGGCCTGCATGCGGCCTCCCTCACCGGCGGCCGGCCGGGCGTGCTGCACGGCAACCGCACCTATCTGCTGATGGACCAGGACGGCCAGATCGCCGACGCCCACTCGATCTCGGCGGGCCTCGACTATCCCGGCATCGGGCCGGAGCATGCCTGGCTGCACGAGATGGGCCGCGTGACCTATCTCTCGGCCACGGATTCGGAGACCCTGGAGGCGTTCAAGCTCTGCTCGTCGCTGGAGGGGATCATCCCGGCGCTGGAGCCGGCCCATGCCCTGGCCCGGGTCATCGACCTCGCCCCGACCAAGCCCGCCGATCACCTGATGGTGCTCAACCTCTCCGGCCGCGGCGACAAGGACATCCCCCAGGTCGCGCGCATCTTCGGCCAGACGATCTGAGGCGTTTCAGCCCCCGAAACGACGCGGCCCCGCTGCCGGGAGAGGCAGCGGGGCGTGTCGCGGGCGACCGCGACGCAGGCCGATACGCAACGTGGCCCTGGGACGGACCTTCGCACGGACCGGTTAGCGCCCGGTCAATGCGGTGAACGCCGGCAGCGTCCCGCGGCAGGACGACATGCGGGATCCGGGCGGTCAACGGCCCTGCGGCGTCACCACGGTCCGGATGGCGAAGCTCGATTGCAGGCGGGCGACGCCGGGGATGCGGGACAGCACCTCCTTGTGCACCCGCTCGTAATCCGGCGCGCCCTTGACGTGCAGCTTCACGAGATAGTCCGCGCTGCCGGTCATCAGGTAGCAATCCTGCACCTCCGGGCAGCGCCGGATCGCCGCCTCGAAGCGGTTCAGGAAATCCTCCGTCTGCCGTTCCAGCGAGATCTGCGTCAGCACCACCAGTTCCGGGCGGTCCGAGCCCATATCGATCAGGGCCGCATAGCCGCGGATCACGCCGCCCCGTTCGAGGGCGCGGACGCGGCGCAGGCAGGAGGAGGGCGAGAGGCCGATCTTCGCCGCGAGGTCCGCATTGCTGATCCGGCCGTCGTCGCGAAGGAGGCGGACGATCTCCTGATCGATGGCGTCGAGATGGACCATTCGAACGATCTGCCGTGATATCGAAGAAGATGCCGCGGATTATAGGTCGAACAGCATAGGCTGTCGCAGATCGGCGGGAAATGCCGCCCACGGCCATGCTATCTCTGCGGCCTCCGACGGCTGCGATTGAGTCCCGCCTTGGTGCCCGTTCGTTTCGATGCCTTGAGGTTGGCGCAGGGTCGTGCGGCGCGCTCCGGCGGCATCCTGACGATCGACCTCGCGGCGCTGGCCGCGAATTACCGGAGCCTGGCGGCGCTTGCCGCGCCCGCGACCTGCGGCGCGGTGGTGAAGGCGGACGCCTACGGCCTCGGCATCGCCCGCATCGCCCCGGCCCTCGCGGCGGCGGGCTGCCGGGACTTCTTCGTGGCTCATCTCGACGAGGGGCTCGAACTGCGCGCCCTGCTCGGCCTCGGCCCGCGCATCGTCGTGCTCCACGGCGCCGCGCCGGGATCCGAGGCGGACTGCGTGGCCGGCGACCTCGTGCCCGTGCTCAACGACCCGGCGCAGCGGGCCGGCTGGCAGGCGCTGGCCCGGCGGCTCGGGCGGCGCCTTCCCGCGATCCTGCAGGTCGATACCGGCATGACCCGGTTCGGCTTTTCCGCGCCGGAGCTCGCAGCGCTCGCCGCCGATCCCGCCGCCCGGGAGGGCATCGACCTGCAGGCGCTGATGAGCCATCTCGCCTGCGCCGACGATCCCGGCAACGGCGCCAACGAGGCGCAGCGCGCCGCCTTCGCGCAAGCCCGCCGGCTCTTCCCCGGCGTGCCGGGGAGCCTCGCGGCCTCGTCGGGAATCTGTCTCGGGGCCGGCTTCCATGCCGATCTCGTCCGGCCGGGGGCGGCGCTCTACGGCCTCGCCCCGCAGCCGGGGCGGCCGAACCCGATGCGGCCGGTGGTGCGGCTGCAGGCGCGGGTGATGCAGCTGCGCGACGTGCCGGCCGGCGTCGCGGTCGGCTACGGGCACACGCAGGCGACCCGCCGCGAGACCCGGCTCGCCACGGTGGCGATCGGCTATGCCGACGGCTTCCTGCGCAGCGCCTCGGGCCGCGGGGAAGCCTGGCACGGCGCGATCCGCCTGCCGGTCGTGGGGCGCGTCTCCATGGACAGCGTCGTCCTCGACGTGAGCGAGGTGCCCCGGGACGCCATCGCCGTCGGCAGCCTCGTCGACGTCATCGGCCCCCGGCGCGACGTCGATGCGGTCGCGCGGGCCGCCGGCACCATCGGCTACGAGGTCCTGACGCGCCTCGGCCACCGTTTCCACCGCCTCTACACCGACGCCTGAGGAGCCTGTCCATGCATGTGATGATCCTCGGTGGCGGCGTGGTCGGCGTCACCTCCGCCTATTACCTCGCCAAGGCCGGCCATGCGGTGACGGTGATCGACCGCCAGCCGGGGGCCGGCCTCGAGACGAGCTTCGCCAATGCGGGCCAGGTCTCGCCCGGCTATTCCGCGCCCTGGGCGGCGCCCGGCATCCCGGTCAAGGCGTTGAAATGGCTGATGATGCGCCATCGCCCGCTGGTGCTCTGGCCGCGCCTCGAACCCCGCCTCTACGGCTGGCTCGCCCGCATGCTCGCGAACTGCACGGAGGAGGCCTACATCCGCAACAAGGGGCGCATGGTGCGCCTCGCCGAATACAGCCGGGACGTGCTGCGGGAATTGCGGGCCGAGACCCGCATCGCCTACGACCACCGCGAGCGCGGCACGCTGCAGCTCTTCCGCAGGCAGGCCCAGCTCGACCATGTCGGCGACGACACCCGGGTGCTCGACGCCTACGGCGTGCCCTACGAGCTGCTCGATCCCGCCGGCTGCATCGCGGCGGAGCCGGCCCTCGGGCGCGTTGCCGACCGGTTCGTCGGTGGCCTGCGCCTGCCCGGGGACGAGACGGGCGATGCCCATCTCTTCACGCAGGCCCTGGCAAGGCTCTGCGCGGAGCTCGGTGTCGATTTCCGCTACGGCACCGCGATCAAACGCTTGGTCCGGGAGGGTGATCGGATCGCGGGCGTCGAGACCGCCTCGGGCAGCCTGCTCACCGCCGATGTCTACGTGGCGGCCATGGGCAGCTACACCCCGGCGCTCCTGCGCCCGCTCGGGATTGCGCTCCCGGTCTATCCGGTGAAGGGCTATTCCCTGACCCTGCCGGTCATCGATGCGGAGGCCGCCCCCGTCTCGACGGTGATGGACGAGACCTACAAGGTCGCGATCACCCGGCTCGGCGACCGGATCCGGGTCGGGGGCACCGCGGAGCTCGCCGGCTTCAGCCGGACCCTGCGGGGGCCGCGCCGCGAGACGCTCGCCCATTCGGTCAGCGACCTGTTCCCGCGGGGCGGAGATCTCGGCCGCGCCACCTTCTGGACGGGCCTGAGGCCGATGACGCCGGACGGGACGCCGATCATCGGCCCGACGCCCTTCGCGAATCTCTACACCAATACCGGGCACGGCACGCTCGGCTGGACCATGGCCTGCGGCTCGGGCCGCCTGCTCGCCGATCTCGTCTCGGGCCGCAGCCCCGAGATCGACGGCGCGGATCTCGCCGTCGCCCGGTACCGGCTGGCCTCCTGACCGGCTCCGGCCAGAGACGCCGCGCAGGCTTGCCGATCCCGTCTCCGCTCTCGTCGAGCGGAAAAGGGATCAGACCATGCCGAGGGCCTGCATGTAGAGTTCGAGGATCGCCTCCTCCTCCTGGCGCTCGGCGTGGTCGCGCTTGCGCATGGAGATGATCTTGCGCAGCACCTTCACGTCGAAGCCGTTCGCCTTGGCCTCGGCGTAGACGTCCTTGATGTCGCCCGCGAGGCCGGCCTTCTCCTCTTCGAGGCGCTCGATGCGCTCGATGATGCTCTTCAGCTGGTCGGCGGCGACCGAGGACGGATCGACGGCGGGGGCGGGGGAGGCGGCCATGACGGGAATTCCCTGAAATATGGGGGCGCGCCCCGAGGGCACGCCGGAACGGCCTACCTAGCCCGTCAGGCTTACCGAGTCATTGCGCTGGTCCCGCCGGGCCGGCGAACTCAATGGCCGTCCGGCCCTTTGGCCTGCGCGGCGAAGGCGGCCTGCTGCGCCGGGCTGGCCTCGGACTGGTGCAGCCGCTTCCACGCCTCGTAGGGCATGCCGTAGACCTGCTCCCGGCTCTCGTCCTTGCTCAAGGGGAGGCCCCGCTCGTCGGCGGCGTCCTTCAGCCAGTTGGACAGGCAGTTCCGGCAGAAGCCGGCGAGGTTCATCAGGTCGATGTTCTGCACGTCGGTCCGGTTGCGCAGATGCGCGACGAGCCGGCGGAACACCGCGGCTTCGAGCTCGGTCCGGGTGGCGGGGTCGATGTCGGACATTCTGGTTCCTCGCGCCTCTGCGATGTCTCGCGCCTCAGGTCGGCGCGGCGGCGCCGCGCGTCAAGCGGGCCGGGCCAGCATCGGCCGCAGCAGGGCCGCGAAGCGCTGCGCCCATTCCTCCTGGCCCTCCGCGCCGGCGATGAGGTCCTGGCGGATCTCGACGAGGGCGTTGGGCAAGCCGCGGGCGGTGGCGTGGCGGTCGACGGTGTCGCCGGGCAGGCCGCCGCCATAGGGCTGGTTGTCCCCGACCGTCAGCCCGGCGGGATCGGCCTGCAGCGCCTCGATCAGCGGCCGGCTCAGGCGCTCGTCGCCGTCGTAGAGGATGCCGACCTGCCAGGGGCGGGCGACCCCGCGCCAGAACGGCGTGAAGCTGTGCATCGTCAGGATCATCGGGGGCGGGCCCGTTTCCTGCGCCGCGGCGATCGCCGCGTCCACGGCCCGGTCGTAGGGCGCGTAGAACCGGCGGATGCGCTCGGCGATGCCGGCCGCGTCGATGCGGGCATTGCCGGGGATGATCGCCCCGTCCGACAGGCGCATCACCAGGGTCGGATCCTCGCGGCCCCGGTTCGGGTCGATGACGAGACGCGAGAAGGTCGTGAGCACCGCCGGCACGTCGAGGAGCGCGGCGAGGCGCCGGGTCACCGCAGCGGCGCCGATGTCGTAGGCGATGTGCCGGGCGAATTCCGGCTCCGGCACGCCGAGGCGGCCGAGATCGTCCGGAATGAAGTTCGAGGCATGGTCGCAGAGCACGAGGAGCCCGCGACCGGGATGACCGGGGATCGTCTCGACGGGCTGCTCGGGGGGGAGGGGGTCGGTGCGGGGCAGGGCGGCTGAGGACGTCATGGCAGCTATCTGGGCCCGAACGGCGCCGAGCCAAGGCGGAAGGGCGAGGCGGAGGGGGAGGGCCGGCCCGCTCTCCATGCGGGCAGGTCATGCGGGAACGGTGCCGTTTCCGGCTTGCCGCGGCGCCGAGCCTCGGGCACAGCGGTTTGCAGGGTAAGCATCATTTATAACGACGCACCTGAGAGGAGGAGGCCCCGCATGACCGCGCCCGCACACCAGGATCCGGGAACCGCGAACCAGCGAAGCCTCCTGAACCGATTTCTCGACGACGCGATCGCCGCCGCCCATCCGCGCAAATGCCTGGTCGGCCATCTCCCGGCGCCGACGCCGGGCCGCCTGATCATCCTCGGGGCCGGCAAGGCCGGCGGCAGCATGGCCGCCGTCGCGAGCCGCTTCTACCGCGAGGAGCACGGCGTCCCCGAGGACCGCATCGTCGGCCTCGCGGTGGCGCGCCACGGCTACGGCGAGGACGCGCCGGGCATCACCATGGTCGAGGCCGGCCATCCCGTGCCCGACGCCGCCGGCATCGAGGCGACGAAGCGGGCGCTCGAGATCGCGTCCGCGGCCGGTCCGGACGACGAGGTGCTGGTGCTGCTCTCCGGGGGCGGCTCGGCCAACTGGATCGCCCCGGCGGGCGATCTGACGCTCGCCGAGAAGCAGGCGATCACCAAGGCACTGCTGCGCTCGGGCGCGCCGATCAACGAGATCAATGCGGTGCGCAAGCACCTCTCGCGGATCAAGGGCGGCCGGCTCGCGGTCGCGGCCAGGAACGCCCGCCGGATCCTGACGCTTGCGATCTCCGATGTGCCCCATGACGATCCCTCGGTGATCGCCTCCGGCCCGACCGTGCCCGATCCCTCGACCCTCGCCGACGCGCTGGCGATCTGCGAGCGCCGCAGGATCCCCCTGCCGGAGGCCGCCCGCGCCCTGCTGACGGACCCGGCCAACGAGACCCCGAAGGAGGGCGACGCCGCCTTCGCCCGGGCCGAGTACCGCATCATCGCCCGCCCGATCGACGCCCTCAAGGCTGCCGCCGCGGCGGCGAAGGCGGCCGGCTACGAGGTCGAGATGCTGGGCTCCGACCTCGAAGGCGAGGCCCGCGCGGTCGCCGCCGAGCATGCCCGCCTCGCCCGGCAGGCGAAGGCGGCCGGCCGCAAGGTCGCGCTGATTTCCGGCGGCGAGCTGACCGTGACGATCGTCGGCGAGGGCGATGGCGGCCCGAACCAGGAATACGCCCTGGCGCTGGCGATCGCGCTCGAAGGCGCCCCGGGCATCGCCGCGATCGCTGCCGACACCGACGGCACCGATGGCGGCCGCGGTGCGGCCACGGACCCCGCTGGCGGCCTGATCGATGCGACGACGCTGGAGCGCGCCCGCGCCGCCGGTCTCGACCCGGCCGCGATGCTCGCCGACAACGATTCGACGCGTTTCTTCGCGACGATCGGCGACCTCGTTCAGCCGGGACCGACCCGCACCAATGTCAACGACTGCCGCATCATCCTCGTCGGCTGACTTGTTCGAACATGTCGTGAAGCAGGGGGGCGGCCGCCGGCGTCGCGCCCCCCTCGCCGTTTGGGCGGCCGGCCTGTGCATCCTGGCAGGACCGGCCCAGGCGGATCTGCGGCTGTGCAACCAGACCGCCAGCAAGGTCGGCGTCACCCTCGGCTACCGCGACCCCCAGGGCTGGGTCACGGAAGGCTGGTGGGATCTGAAGCCGAAGGATTGCGCCACGCTGCTGCGCGGGGCGCTGGCCGCGCGCTTCTATTACGTCTTCGCGGTCGATTACACGCGCGGCGGCGAGTGGAGCGGGCGCGCCATGATGTGCACCAAGGACACCGCCTTCACGATCCGCGGCGTCGAGGATTGCCTCGCCCGCGGCTACGACCGCAACGGCTTCATCGAGGTCGATACCGGCGAACAGAAGAGCTGGACGATCCAGCTCGGCGATCCCGGCCAGCCGCTGAGCGGCGAGCCGTAACCGCGGGCCGGTCTTCCTGACCTCGCCGCAAGGCGCCCAAACGAAGAGGGCGGGCGCCCCTTTCGGAACACCCGCCCCCGCCGTCGAACGCGTCGAGGATCGACGTCTTACTCGCCGAACTTGTAGTTGAAGCCGGCGCGGATAATGTTGCCTTCGTTGTTGAAGCGGACATTGTAGCCGGTGCCGAACACGCCGGGCAGGCCGGTATTGGCGACGAGCACGTTCCGGGAGCCGAGGTCGTAGTGCAGGTACTCGGCCTTGAGGGTCACGGCGCTCGACTTGATGCCGAGATACTTGCCGACGCTCAGGTAGTTCAGGAAGCTGTCCTCGGGGATGGCGTATTCCACGCCGCCGCCATAGGCGAAGCCGGTGCGGAAGCTGATGTCGCCGCCGGCATAACGGAGGGTGAGGTCGTTGCCGTAGAAGGCGGCGCTGTTCTCGGCATAGCCGAAGGCGAGGCCGCCGGTGCCGTAGATCATGAACCGGTCGAAGGCGTAGCCGACGCGGCCGTTGAGGGTGCCGAGCCACTCGAGGCTGGAGCGATAGACGCTCGGGTCGCCCAGATTGCCGATGGCGACGGTGTTCTTGTGAATGTCGGTCCAGTCGACGTTCAGCGCCGCGCCGACCACGATGCCGGAGCCGGGGGTGAACTGATAATTGTAGCCGAAGCCGCCGCCGAGGCTGCCGAGCCCGTCGATGTCGCGGGAGCGGACCGCGCCGACGCGCTGGCCGAGATTGATCGCCGTGATGTTGGCGGTGTCGATGCCGGTGGTGGTGTAGCGCTGACGGTCGAGGAAGCTGTAGCTCGTCTCGACGCCGGCGAAGAAGCCGGTCCAGGTGAAGACGGGGACGGGCGTGAAGACGACCGGCGGCTCGACGCGGCGGGGCAGATCGGCGGCCGAGGCGGCGCTCGTCAGGAGCGCGACGGCCGCGGCCGTCAGAACCAGCTTCTTCATGGGGTGCGCTTTCTCGAAGGGCATATCTGACCCTAGGTTACGGCAGAGCTTGACTCTTCGCCTATGACTTGTGCGCCACAGGTCGCCGAGAACCCTTCCCGAAAGCCGGTCCGAGTCGCATTTTGCGGCCTTTCGCATTTCCTTTGCCGGCAAGGCCGTCCGCCCTCGCGGTTCACGCATCCGTGGTTGCAGCCCCGCACGCGGCCCTTGACGGCGCGGGGCCGGCGAGGCTTTTGACCGCAGCACTCGCACGGCGATCCGCCCGCCTTCTCACGGGCCTCCCCTTCGCCGAGCCGTTCCCGCTTCCGGTATCCCTGCACCGGCGGGTCCTACGGACATGGAGGCGGGATTGAAGCGCGCACGCCGTACGAAGATCGTCGCGACCCTGGGGCCGGCCTCCGACACGCCGGAGATGATCGCCAAGCTGTTCCAGGCGGGCGCCGACGTGTTCCGCATCAACATGAGCCATCTCCAGCGCGAGAAGCTGCCGGAGAAGATCGAGGTGATCCGCACGATCGAGCGCGAGGCCAAGCGCCCGATCGGCATCCTCGTCGACCTGCAGGGGCCCAAGCTCCGCGTCGGCGCCTTCGCCGAGACCGGGGTCGAGCTCGTCCAGGGGCAGAGCTTCGTGTTCGATTCCGACCCGACGCCGGGCGATTCGAATCGCGTCTACCTTCCCCATCCCGAGATCCTGACGGCCCTCGAGGTCGGGCACGAGGTGCTCGTCGACGACGGCAAGCTGCGGATGCATGTCACCGAGGTGAGCGAGGGACGCGCCGTCACCCGCGTCGATGTCGCGGGCCGCATCTCGAACCGCAAGGGCGTCTCGCTGCCCCACACGGTGCTGCCCCTGCCGGCCATGACCGAGAAGGACCGCGCCGATCTGGAGGCGGGGCTGAACGCGGGCGCCGACTGGATCGCCGTCTCCTTCGTGCAGCGGCCCGAGGACGTGGCCGAGGTGAAGAAGGTCGCCGCCGGCCGCGCCCTGGTGATGGCCAAGATCGAGAAGCCGCAGGCTCTGGCCCGCCTCGACGAGATCATCGAGGTCTCCGACGGCATCATGGTCGCCCGCGGCGATCTCGGCGTGGAGATGCCCCTGGAGCAGGTGCCCGGCGTCCAGAAGCGCATCACCCGCGGCGCGCGCCGCCTCGGCAAGCCCGTGGTCGTCGCGACGCAGATGCTCGAATCGATGATCACGGCCCCGGTGCCGACCCGCGCCGAGGTGTCGGACGTCGCCACCGCCGTCTACGAGGGCGCGGATGCGGTGATGCTCTCGGCCGAGAGCGCGGCGGGCCAGTACCCGGTCGAGGCGATCACGACCATGAGCCGCATCGCCGAGCAGGTGGAGAAGGACGCGCTCTACTGGTCGATCCTGACCGCCCAGCGCTCCAGCCCGGAGGCGACGGCCTCCGACGCCATCGCCGCCGCGGCGCATTCGATCGTCGATGCCCTCGGCCTGCGGGCGATCATGGCCTGGACCCATTCCGGCTCGACCGTGCAGCGCCTCGCCCGCTCGCGGCCCAATGCCAGCGTGATCGCGCTCACCCCGAAGCGGGAGACCGCCCGCCGCCTCGCCATCGTCTGGGGCACGCATCCGATCGTGACGAAGGATGCGAGCGACGTGGACGACATGGCCTTCCGCGCGGCGAAGTTCGCGGTGCGCGAGCGCTTCGCCGAGATCGGCGACCGGGTCGCGGTGGTGGCCGGCGTGCCCTTCGGCATTCCCGGCGCCACCAACATGATCCGGATCGCCTTCGTGACCCGCGAGCACGCCGAGCGGGCCTGACCCCCTCGAAGAGAGAGGGGAGGGCGCCTCAGGCGCTCTCCTCCTCGTCCGGGATCGGATCGGCCGTCCAGGCCGTCGCGAAGGCGGCGAGCTGCATCGCATCCTTGAAGGACAGGACGGTCACCGTGCGCTCGACCGGCGCGGCGCCGGGATAGGGCGCGAGCAGGATCGTCTCCTGCACGAGGCGCGCATCCGGCGCCTTGGCGTCGAGCCAGGCCTGCGCCTCCGGGGTCAGCCGGTCCGGTCCCGCGAGCGCCCGCGAATCGGCGCGCAGCACGATGATGGTCGTGCCGAGCCCCGGATTCTTCTCCTGAACCTGCTTGATGATGTCGATCATCGCCCGCGTCCTGCCTCGTCCTATTGCGCCGGATGCGTCCAGGCCACGTCGTTGATCTGGACGGAGGGCTGGGTGTTCGTGAAGTTCGGGATGTCCCCGAAGATCTCGGCGCCGTGCCGGGCGACGGCGGCCGAGAAGGCGTCGGCCGAATCCCAGGTCAGCAGGGCGATCACCGGATAGGGGGCGGGGGCACCGTCCGGCGTCGCGACGCCCTTGACCACCTTGGCCTCCTTCAGGCCCAGGGCCGACCAGCGCTCGGCCACCAGCGGCATGTGCTTGGTCAGGTAGTAGTCCATGTCGAAACGGGCATCGGCACCGCCCGGATACATCACCGAAACCAGGGTCATGGGTCGTCTTCCTCTCGGGTGGGATTTTTTCTTCGAGCCCGGGACCCTGCACCCTTTCAGGCCCCGGGAAAGGATGGGCCGGCCGACCGTCTCCGGAAGCGGAGCGGGCAGATACGACCGCGTCCGCGCTGCCGGAGTTAGGGGCCGGGGCGCGCAACGACCAGCATGGCGGCGGCCAAAAGAAAAGCCGCCCGGAGGGGGCGGCTCGTCTTCGTCACGTCGGAGCGGTTCGGCTCAGGCCTGCAGGCGGGCCTTCACCTCTCCGAGGCTGGACTTCACCAGGGCCTGGGCGGCATCGCCGCTGAGACGCTCGCGCAGGATCGTCTCCGAGACCTTCACCGCGGCGTCGGCGGCGGCGGCCCGGACCTGGGCGGCGGCCTGGGCCTCGGCCTGGGCGATCTTCGCCTCGGCCGACTTGGTGCGGCGGGCGACGAAGTCGTTCAGGCGGGCATGGCCCTCCTCGGCGGCGCGCTGGGCTTCCTCGCGGGCATTCGCCACGATGCGCTCGGCCTCGCGCTCGGCCTCGGTGCGGCGGCGCTTGTAGTCGGCCAGCACGGCGGCGGCCTCCTCACGCAGGCGCCGGGCCTCGTCGAGCTCGTTGCGGACGCGCTTGGCGCGGCCGTCGAGGCCCTTCGTCATCATGCCGAAGGCGCCCGCCTTCCAGGCGATCGCCATGAACACCACGAAGGCGACGGCGACCCAGAATTCCGCTGTCAGCAACATGCTCGTCTCGAGGTCTCGTCGGGATCAGTGGGCCAGGGAGGCCCGGTCGAGGGCGCGGTCGAGGCTCGCCGTGTCCGGCGCGGTGCCGGTCAGGCGCTCGACGATCGCGGAAGCCGTCTCGCCCGCGATGGTGCGGACATTGCCCATGGCCTCGGCGGTGCGGCTGCGGATGGTCGCCTCGGAGGCGGCGAGCTTCTGGTTCAGCTCGGCCTCGAGCGCCTTGCGCTTGGCATCGGACTCGGCGGAGAGGGCGTTGCGCGTCTCCTGGGCGATCGCCTGGGCCTTGGCCTGAGCCTCCCGCAGGGACTTCTCGTAGGCCTCGCCCGCGGCATCGGCCTCGGACTTCATGCGCTGGGCCTCGTCGAGATCGGCCGCGAGCCGGTTCGAACGGTCGTGCAGGATCGATTCGATCCGCGGCAGCGCCACCTTGGCCATCAGGTAGTAGAGCAGGCCGAAGGCCAGCGCGAGCCAGATGAGCTGCGAGAGAAAGGTGTGGCTCTCGAAGGGCGGGAAGGCGCCCCCGTGGCCGCCCGAGGGATGCTCGGTATGCGCGCCCGCATGCGGATCGATCTTGGTGTCCGCGTTCGGCGAGGGGGTCGTGAGGGGATGATGCTCGGCCATTGCCTCGTCCGGGACGGAAACTGGGCGCCCCGCAGGAGGCGGGGCAACCGGTGCGCCTTGGCGGAAAAGAGCCGGCCCCCGGGCGATGCGCCCGGGCGGCCGGCCCCGTGACGGATCAGACCGCGAACAGGAGCAGCAGGGCGATCAGCAGCGAGAAGATGCCGAGCGCTTCCGTCAGCGCGAAGCCGAGGAGCAGGGTGGCGCGCTGGCCGTCGGCCGCGGAGGGGTTGCGCAGGGCGCCGGCGAGGAACTGACCGAACAGGTTGCCGAGGCCGATGCCCGCGCCCGCCATGCCGAGGCAGGCGAGACCGGCACCGATGTACTTGGCAGCGACGGGATCCATCATGAACTCCTGAGTGTCTTGAACGATTTTCGTTGCGGCGGGTGGATCGACCGGATCAGTGGCCGGGGTGAAGCGCGTCGTTGAGGTAGATCGCCGTCAGCGTCGCGAAGACGTAGGCCTGGAGGGCCGCCACCAGGAATTCCAGGGCGGTGAGGGCGATCGTGAGGAAGAGCGGCAGCGGCGAGAGCACGCTCCAGGCGCCGGCGAGCAGCAGCTGCACCACGAAGAAGGCGAAGATCTTCATCGCGATGTGGCCAGCGAGCACGTTGGCGAAGAGACGGACCGAGAGGCTGATCGGGCGCGAGATGAAGGAGATGATCTCGATCGGCACCAGGATGGCGAGCAGCGGCTTCGGCACGCCCGACGGCACGAACAGCCCGAGGAAGTGGGTGCCGTGCTTCATCAGGCCGTAGGCGACGACGACGGTGATCACCAGGGCGGCGAGGCCGAAGGTGATGATCAGGTGGCTCGTCACCGCGAAGGCGTAGGGGATCATCCCGAACAGGTTCAGGATGAGCACGAACATGAACAGCGAGAACACCAGGGGCAGGAAGCGCTTACCGCCGTCGCCGGTGGCCTGGTGCAGCGTGTCCGCGATGAATTCGTAGAAGACCTCGGCCAGGGCCTGCATGCGGCCCGGGACGACCGAGCGCGAGGCGGTGGCGACGATGGTGATGAGGGCGATGACGCCCACGGCGGCGAACATGTAGAGCGCCGACTGCGTGAACGCGAGCTGCTGGTTGCCGATATGGCCCAGCGACACGAGCGGATGAAGCTCGAACTGGTGGATCGGGTCGATCGAGACCGCCATAAGACCGCTTCCGCCCTTTGTTCTCGCGCCGCGGAAGAACCCGCTGCGCCCGTGCTCGCGTGACGCCATACACGAAGCGAGCGCGTCCTCAAGCCCTTCCGCTCAAGGTTTCTTGTTTACGCCCCCCATCCCGCCGAAGCCGGACAGACGCATGACGTTGTAGATGCCGGTGAGGAAGCCGAGCACCAGGAAGATCATCAACCCCCAGGGCCTCGTGCCCAGGAGATGGTCGAAGATCCAGCCGAGGATTCCTCCCGCGATCACGCCTGCCACGAACTCGGTCGAAAGCCGCATGGCCTGGCCGAGCGGTGACGGGCCCCCCGATGCATCGGCACGCGTGGAATGACCGGGAGCAGCGGAAGGCCGCTTCCGTTCAAGCTGCGTCTCGAGACGTCTGAGCCTCGCGGAAAGGTCGCCTCCGGCGTCCGCCCCGTCCTCGCGCCCGTCACCTGTTTCGTTGCCGTTCAACGGCGAAAACTCACGATGTCGAGAGCGAAGGGAACCGAAACGCCCCTCAGGCGCGGCGCACCATAGTTTCGCCCATCTTGGGTGTCAAGGCGCGCCGCCGTGATGTTAAACAATTGATAATATTCGGCTTTTCGGATCGGGTCGGGGCTCCTCAGGCGCCGAGGATCGGCTTGATGATCTTCTCCATCTCTTCGATGGACATGGCGCCGGAATACTTGGTTCCGTTGATGAAGAAGGTCGGCGTCGACTCGACCTTGAGGGTGTCGAGGCCCCGTGCCTTCACCGCATTGATGGCGCCGTAGATCTTCTGGTCCTTCAGGCAGGCTTCGAACTTCTCCTTGGAGAAGCCGGCCTGGCGCAGCAGCTGTTCCATAGCATCGACGGGGGATTGCGGCTTGCGCACGAAGGCCCAGTTCGGCTGCTGGTCGAAGAGCAGGTCGGTGATGGGGTAGTACTTGGCGTCGCCGTCGCAGCGGGCGAGCATGAAGGCGGCGGTGGCGAGCGGGTCGAGGGGAAACTCCCGCAGGGTGAAGCGCACCTTGCCCGTGTCGATGTAGCGTTCCCTCAGGACCGGCCAGGTCGTCGCGTGAAAATGCGCGCAATGGGAGCAGGTCATCGAGGCGTATTCGATGATCGTGACCTTGGCGTCCTTGTTGCCGAGCCAGACGTCGCCGAGGGGGCCGGGCTGGGCGAGGGCGGCCTCGTCGACGGACTGGGCCAGGGCCGAGAGGGTCAGGCGCGGCATGAGGAGGGCCGCGCCGGCGGCGAGGCCGACGGTCTTGATGGTATCGCGCCGGGTGATCATCGTGCGCATGCGCTCCCTTCGCTCGCGAAAGCTCGTTCTCAAGGTGAAGGCGGTAGGCCCGGGTTCGCGAGAAGGCAAGCGCAGCCCATGCCGCGCCCCCGCTCCTCACCGAATCTTGGGCGTTCTGCCGCCAGGCTGCTCGGCGACCACGGCGAGGCCGAGCCGGTCGAGGGCATCCCGCAGGCCCTCCTCCTCGATGCGCGAGACGGCGAGCGCCACCTCGCCGCGCTTCGCCGGATCGAGGTTTCTGGCGAGCGCGCGGCGTATCGGGGGGCTCACCCGGCCCTGGCGCAGGGAGATCCGGTGGATGCAGGCCCAGCCGTAATGGGCGTTGACGCGCTGGATCACCACGGGAGCGAGGTGCTGCAAGTCGAGGGCGAAGGCACTCTCGACGCAGACGACGAGGGTGCCGGATTCCGGCGCCGTTCCCTCGGCCCGGCGGCGGCGGGGCCATTCGAGCTTTTCCGGGCGGCAGAAGCGGGCGAGCCGCTCCCCGACGATCTCCGGCCAGGCGGCCAGGATGTCGGTGGAGGCGAAGCCCTGGGCGGCGAAGGCCGGCCCGACGCAGCTCTCGATCAGGTCCGCGAGCGGCTTGACGCGCGCCATGGAAGCATCCGGTTCCGGCCCGGCGCCACCCTGGCGCCGGAGCGGATCAGCTTAGCGCAGACCGGGCCCGGACGGGAGCGGCTTCCCGGGGCCGATGCATCCTTTGGACGATGCCGCCGTCACAGCCCCAGCAACGGCGTGAAGCCGCCATAGATCATCCGTTTCGCGTCGAAGGGCGCGGTCGCCGGATCGCAATCCATGCGCGGGTCGGCCATCACCTTGCCGTTCACCGCGTCCCGCGCCTCGCGGGAGGGGAAGACGATCCAGGAGAAGGCGACGACCTCGTCCTCTTCCGCCTGCACCGCCCGGGGAAACGAGGTCAGCTCGCCCTGGGGCACGTCATCGCCGATGCACTCGACGAAAGCGAGGGCGCCATGCTCCTTCCAGATCGACGCCGCCGTCTCGGCGAGCGCCCGGTAGGCATCGAGCTTGGCTTTCGGCACCGGCACGACGAAGCCGTCGACATAGGGCATCGGGATCTCCTCCTCGGGGTCGAGGCCCGGAGGACGGGTGGCCCCGCGCGGCTCCGACACGGTCGCGCAAAATTTTCCCGGCGGCCGGTCCGGGTGGCGTGCGGGCGCTTTGACGGCTCGGGCCGGCCCGCTATGGACGGGCCATGCCCGCGCCCGCCGCGTCCTCCCCGCAAGCCGAAGCCACCGATCCCGGCGGATCGCTCGCGACGGATCTGCTCGACTGGTACGACCGGCACCGCCGGGTGCTGCCGTGGCGGGCGCTGCCGGGGGAGACGCCGGATCCCTACCGCGTCTGGCTCTCGGAGGTCATGCTGCAGCAGACCACCGTCGCGGCGGTCAAACCGTATTTCGCGAAATTCCTGGCGCTGTTTCCCACGGTCGAGGCTCTGGCCGCCGCGCCCGAATCGAGCGTCATGGCCGCCTGGGCCGGGCTCGGCTACTACTCGCGGGCGCGCAATCTCCACGCCTGCGCCAAGGCGGTGGCCGAAGCCGGCACCTTCCCGGACACCGAGGCGGGCCTGCGCAAGCTCCCCGGCATCGGCGCCTATACCGCGGGCGCCATCGCGGCGATCGCCTTCGACCGGAAGGCGGCGGCGGTGGACGGCAATGTCGAGCGGGTGATGAGCCGGCTGCGGGCCGTCGAGACGCCGATCCCCGCCGCCCGGCCGGCTTTGCGCGCGCTCACCGAAGCGGTCGTGCCGGAGCGGCGGGCCGGCGATTTCGCCCAGGCGCTGATGGATCTCGGCGCCACGATCTGCACGCCCAAGCGCCCGGCCTGCGCCCTCTGCCCCTGGATGCGGCCCTGCCGGGCCCGGGCCGAGGGATTGCAGGAGACGTTCCCGCGCAAGCTGAAGAAGGAGAAGGGCGTGCTGCGCCGGGGCGCGGCCTTCGTCGCCGTTCGCGCGGGGGACGAGGCGGTGCTCCTGCGGACGCGTCCCGCGGAGGGGCTGCTCGGGGCCATGGCCGAGCCGCCGACCAGCGCCTGGCTACCCGATTACGATCCCGCCAAGGCCCTGCTCGACGCGCCGATCGACGCCCGCTGGAAGCGCCTGCCGGGCCTGGTCAAGCACGGCTTCACCCACTTCCCGCTGGAGCTGACGGTGTTCGCGGCGCGCCTGGCCGCGGGCGCGCCCGCCCCGGAGGGCATGCGCTTCACGCCCCGTGACCGCCTCGACGAGGAGCCGCTGCCGGGGGTGATGAAGAAGGTGCTGGCCCATGCGCTGGCCAAGCCCGCGGGCGAGGCCCCGAGCGCACCCGTCGCCGCGCCCGCGCCCGACCTCGCGACGCCGGCCGAGCCGGAGCGCCCGGCCCGGCGCGGGCCGCTGCAGAAGCCGGTCTCGAACCGGCCCTCGCAGCTCGCCCGGGTCGTGAAGAAGCCGCCCAAGCCCGCGGGCAGCCGATAGGGCATCGTCCCGAAGGGGGTGGGCCGGCTTTCGGAAGAGACGATGCCCCGTGTTCCTACTCGGCGGCCGCACCCGCACTGCGGAACGCGGCGCGGAAGGTGTCGATGCAGACGAGCCTGCCGCCGCGCTCGGCGTGCCAGAAGGTCCAGCCGTTGCAGGCGGGCAGGCCCTGAACCAGGGCGCCGACCTTGTGGATCGAGCCTATCACCGGGCCGACGCCGAGATTGCCGTCGGGCCGCACCACCGCCGTGAAGCGACGGCGCTCGTCGGTGAGCGTCTCGCCGGGGCGCAGGTGCCCCGCCTCGATCACGCTCAGGAACGGCACCCGCGGCTCCGAGCGCTTGGTCGGGGCGACGAGCAGGGAGGCCTGGGAGAGCGGTTCGACCGCGTCGATCCGGCGGCGGGCGGCCTCCGCATAGACGGGATCGCGCTCGCAGCCGATGAAGTGGCGGCCGAGGCGCTTGGCGACCGCACCGGTGGTGCCGGTGCCGAAGAAGGGGTCGAGCACCACGTCGCCGGGATTGGTCGCGGCGAGCAGGGTGCGGGCGAGCAGGGCCTCCGGCTTCTGGGTCGGATGCACCTTGCGCCCGGCGGCGTCCTTCAGGCGCTCCTCGCCCGTGCAGAGCGGGATGAACCAGTCGGAGCGCATCTGGAGGTCTTCGTTCCCGCCCTTCAGGGCGTCGTAGTGGAAGGTGTAGCCCTTCGACTGCGCCGAGCGGGAGGCCCAGATCAGGGTCTCGTGGGCATTGGTGAAGCGCTTGCCGCGGAAGTTCGGCATCGGGTTGGCCTTGCGCCAGACGATGTCGTTAAGGATCCAGAAACCGAGATCCTGCAACGCGCTGCCGACCCGGAAGATGTTGTGGTAGGACCCGATCACCCAGAGGGTCGCGTTCGGCTTCATCACCCGGCGGCACTCGGACAGCCAGGCGCGGGTGAACGCGTCGTAGCTGTCGAAGCTCGCGAACTTGTCCCAGTCGTCGTCGACCGCGTCGACCACGCTCTGGTCCGGCCGCATCAGGCCGGCTTCGCCGAGCTGGAGATTGTAGGGCGGGTCTGCGAAGACGCAGTCGACGCTCGCCGTGGGCAGGCGCTTCAGGGCGGCGATGCAATCGCCGATCAGGATCTCGTCGAGCGGAAAGTTGCTGGGGAGACGCTGGACGGAGGGTGCAAGACCCATCCGCGGCGCCGACGCGATCCGCCCGGTACGCGAGACCTGTTTCCGGGCGGTGGCGCCGGCGGCCGCGGTACGCGGGGAAGCCATGGCAAACACCGGTTACGCGACTGACCTCGCGACCATGCCCGGTTCAGGGTAAAGATTCGGAACGGCTCCGCTGGGTTCGTGCGTCTCGATTTGGGGCTGCAATTTTTGCCGGGTTCCGCCCCGGCGTCCGCTCGGCGCCTTGATGGGCGCCGTGCCGAAGGCCGGCTTCAGCGATCGCGCAGGATCAGCCAGAGGGCGTGGACCGAGCCCGGAAGGATGCCGAGCAGCGTCAGCAGGATGTTCAGCAGGAACTGCAGGCCGATGCCCGTGGTCAAAAGCACGGCGATCGGCGGCAGGAACAGGGCGAGCAGGATGCGGACGATGTTCGACACGGGAAGGCTCCTTGTGCGTCGCCGCATGAACAGCCGGGGCGGAAGAGGGTTCCGCCCCGATGAAAAAAGCTTGGCCTTTGTCGCCTTGTCGGGGAGGGCGGCTCAGGCCGCCTTCTTCGACAGCGCGTCGTAGAACCGGGATCCGGTCTCCGCCATGGAGACCAGGTTGTCCGGCGGCGCGAAGCGGGGGCCGTGCTTGGCCTCGAGCGACCGAGCGAGCTCCACGAAGCCCCTCGCGCCCATGAAGTCGATATAGGACAGGGCACCCCCGGTGAAGGGCGCGAAGCCGAAGCCGAGGATCGAGCCGACATCCGCCTCGCGGGGATCGTCGATGACGCCTTCCTGGACCGTGCGAGCGGCCTCGAGCGCCTGGACCACCAGGAACCGGTTCTTCAGTTCCTCCACGTCGAGGGAATCCGGGTCGAGGCGGGTCGGCTGAAGCTCGGCGAGGCCGGGCCAGAGCCGCTTCGGCTCGTTCTCGGGGTAATCGTAGAAGCCGCGCTTGTTCTTCCGGCCGAGGCGATCCCGGCGCTCGACCATCTCGACGAGAAGACGCTTCTGGTCCGGATCGATGGCGGCCTCGCCGAGCTGCGCCTCGGTGGCCTTCAGGATCTTCAGGCCGAGATCGAGGGCCACCTCGTCGTTGAGGGAGAGCGGGCCGACCGGCATGCCGGCCATCTTGCCGGCATTCTCGATCATCGCCGGGGGCACCCCCTCCATCAGCATCTTATGGCCCTCCTGGACATAGGCCAGGACGCAGCGATTGGCGAAGAAGCCGCGGGAATCGTTGACGAGGATGCCGGTCTTCTTGATGGCGCGGACATAGTCGAGCGCCGTCGCGATCGCCTGCTCGCCGGTGGCCGCTCCCTTGATGATCTCGACGAGCAGCATCTTCTCGACCGGCGAGAAGAAGTGGATGCCGATGAAGCGCTCGGGCCGCGACGAGGCCTTGGCGAGGCCGGAGATCGGCAGGGTCGAGGTGTTGGAGGCGAAGATCGCCGTCTCGGGGATGGCGGCCTCGACCTTGGCGATCACCTCGGCCTTCACCTTCGGATCCTCGAACACCGCCTCGATCACGAGGTCGCAGCCGGACAGGTCGGCATAATCGGCCGTGGTCTGGATGCGGGCGAGCAGGGCGTCGCGGTCGGCGGTCTTGGCCTTCCCGCGGTTGATCTGCCCGGTGATGAGCTTTTGAGCGTAGGCCTTGCCCTTCTCCGCGGCCTCGACGTCGCGGTCGATCAGCACGACCTCCATGCCGGCGGCCGCGGTGACGTAGGCGATGCCCGCGCCCATGAAACCCGCCCCGACGATGCCGATCTTGGCGAGCTTCGTCTTCTCGACGCCCTTGGGCCGGCGCGCGCCCTTGTTCAGCTCGCCCATGGAGATGAACAGGGTGCGGATCATCGCCTGCGCCTCCTTGGTGCGCAGGATATGGGCGAAGTAGCGGCTCTCGACCTTGAGGGCGAGGTCCATCGGAAGCTGCAGACCCTCGTAGACCGAGGCCAGGATGGCCTTGGCGGCCGGGTAGTTGTCGTGGGTCTCGCGGCGGTAGATCGCGTTGGCCGGGGGCCAGATCATCATACCCGCGGGGGAATAGACCTTGCCGGAGGGCGCCTTGAACTTCGGCACGTCCCAGGGCGCCACGGCCGAGCCGCCGCCGAGGATCCAGGCGCGGGCCTTCTCGACGATCTCGGCGCGGGGGGCGACCTCGTGGGCGAGGCCCATGTTCTTGGCCATGAGCGCGCGCAGCTGCTCGCCCTTGAACAGCATCTGCAGGGCGTCGCCGGTCTGCATCAGGCGGGCGACGCGCTGGGTGCCGCCGCCGCCGGGGAAGAGGCCGACCTTGATCTCCGGCAGGCCGACGCGGGTCGCCTCGTCATCGGCGAGCACCCGGTAATGGCAGGAGAGGGCGAGCTCGAAGGCGCCGCCGAGGCAGAGGCCCTGGACGGCGGCGGCGAAGGGCTTGCCGCAGGTCTCGAGCTTGCGGAACACCAGGCTGAGGCGGCGCGAGGCCTCGAAGAAGTGGCGCATCGCCACCTCCTCGCCCTCGCTGGTCTTCAGCCGCTCGTATTCGGCGCCGAGGCCCTGGAGCATGGTGAGGTCGGCGCCGCCGGAGAAGGTGTCCTTGCCGGTGGTGACGACGCAGCCCTTGATCGCGGGATCGGCGACGACGGCGTCGATGATCCGCTCCAGATCCTCCATCACCTCCATGGTGATGACGTTCATCGAGCGGCCGGGCATGTCCCAGGTCGCGAGCGCGATTCCGTCGGCATCGGTCTCGAAGCGGAAATTCGTGTAGGCGCTCATCGCGTATCCTCGGATGGGCCGGCCGCGGGGGCCGGGACGGTTCTCTGGAGATCTCGCCGGAGCGGAAGCCCGCTCCGGCCGGCCGCCGGGGCGGCGAAGGGTGACCGTGCCGGCCCTACTTGGCCGGCGCGGGCGAGGGCACCGGAACCGGGCCGGGCATGCCGCCCTGCTGGTCGCCGGCGGCGGCGAGCGTCAGCAGGTTGAGGAGCTTCGTCACCGCCGCCTGCGAGATGAGGTTCACCTCGGATTTCGGGTCGGCGTTGACGGCCTGGAACTTCTGGTAGGTCTTGTCCTCGTAGATCTGGAGCACGTGCTTCAGCTCATCGAGGCTGAACTTCTCGGCGTATTGCTTCGAGATGCCGTCGAGCAGGGCGGTGCGCTGCTTGTCGAACTCGGCGCGGGCCTCCTTGCGGACCTGCTCGGCCTTGTCGTCCTTCATCGGGGCGACGGTCTTCTCCAGCGCGCCGCTGAAGCCGGTGTCGAGGGTCTTCAGCACCGTCTTGTCGACGATCTCCTTGGCCACGGCGACCTTGTCCGCGGTCTCGTCGGCGCGCGCCGCCAGCGGGGCGGCGGTGAGGGCGAGGGCGGCGAGGAGCGGCAGCGCCTTGAAACGAGTCTTCCTGGGCATCGTCGTCGTCAGCATCTTGGCGTTTCTCCCTTTTTCACGATGGCGCCGGGATCCGGCGCGAGGGTGAGCCGCCTTAGCAGCGATTGTGACCTTCGGGCAAAGCCCGCGAGCCGGCTCGGGACCGTCCGCGGGCCGCCCGCCGATCAAACCCGCTCGATGATCGTGGCCGTGCCCATGCCGGCGCCGATGCAGAGGGTGACGAGCGCCCGCTCCTTGCCGGTGCGCTCCAGCTCGTCGAGCACCGTGCCGAGGATCATCGCGCCGGTGGCGCCCAGCGGATGGCCCATGGCGATGGCGCCGCCGTTCACGTTCACCTTGGCCGGGTCGAGATCGAAGGCCTGCTGGAAGCGCAGGACCACGGAGGCGAAGGCCTCGTTGATCTCGAACAGGTCGATGTCGGAGAGCTTAAGGCCGGCGCGGGCCAGCACCTTCTTGGTCACGTCGACCGGGCCGGTGAGCATCAGGGCCGGGTCCGAGCCGATATTGGCGAAGGCGCGGATGCGCGCCCGCGGCTTCAGGCCAGCGGCGTCGCCTGCCTCCTTCGAGCCGATCAGCACCGCGGCCGCGCCGTCGACGATGCCGGAGGAATTGCCGGCATGGTGGACGTGGTTCACCGCCTCCACGTCCGGATGCGCGTCGATCGCCACGGCGTCGAAGCCGCCCATCTGGCCCATCTGCACGAAGGAGGGCTTGAGGGCCGCCAGCGACTGCATGTCGGTGGAGGGCCGCATGTGCTCGTCGCGGTCGAGCAGGGTGAGGCCGTTGATGTCCTTCACCGGCACGACCGCGTTCTTGAACAGGCCCGCCTCCCAGGACTTGGCCGAGCGCTTCTGCGATTCGACCGCGTAGGCGTCGCAATCGTCGCGGCTGAAGCCGTATTTCGTGGCGATCAGATCCGCCGAGACGCCCTGCGGCATGAAGTAGGATTTGACCGCGATGGCGGGATCGACCGGCCAGGCTCCGCCCGAGGCGCCCAGGCCGACGCGGCTCATGGATTCGACGCCGCCGCCGACGGTGAGGTCGTGCTGGCCGGCCATCACCTGCGCCGCCGCGAAGTTGATCGCGTCGAGGCCGGAGGCGCAGAAGCGGTTGATCTGCACGCCGGGCACGTGGGGGCCGTAATCGGCCACCAGGGCGGCGGCGCGGGCGATGTCGCCGCCCGCCTCGCCGACCGGATCGACGCAGCCGAGCACCACGTCGTCGACGGCCCGGGTGTCGAGGTTGTTGCGCTCCTTCAACGCGCGCAACGCCGTCTCGGCGAGGCGGAGCGCCGTCACCTCGTGCAGCGCCCCGTCCGGCTTGCCGCGGCCACGCGGGGTGCGGACGTGATCGTAGATGAGAGCCTCGGCCATCCTGCGCTTCCTCGTGTCCGTTTTGCGCGCGCTCCCTTCCCCCTTTGCGGGGAAGGGTGGCCCCCGAAGGGGGTTGGGAGAGGGGAGCGCCGCCTCCGGAAAGACTTGGCCGGCCCTTCTCCCGCCCTGCATCCGCAGGGCACCTTCCCCCGCGGAGGGGGGAGGGTTGAACCTTCGTTAGAACGCCTCGGCGGCGAGCGCCATGGTGGTGTCCGCCCCCGCCTTGATCCGGGTCAGGCGCAGGGCCGTCTCGGGCAGCATGCGCTCCATGAAGAAGCGGCCGGTGACGAGCTTGGCCTCCATGCGCGGGTCCCCCGCCTTGTCGAGGGCGGCCTTGGCGATCCGGGCCCACATGTAGCCCAGGGCGACGAGGCCGAGGAGATGCATGGTGTCGGTGGCGCCGGCCCCGGCATGGTCGGGCTTGGCCATGGCGTTCTGCATCAGCCACATCACGGCGCCCTGGAGATCGTTCAGGGCGGCCTGGAGTGGGCCGGTATAGGGCTTCATCGCCTCGGTCTCGGCGTGGTCCTTGATGAAGGTCTGCACCTCGCCGAGGAAAAGCATCATCGCCCGGCCGCCGTCCTTGGGCAGCTTGCGGCCGATCAGGTCCATCGCCTGGATGCCGTTGGCGCCCTCGTAGATCATGGCGATGCGGGCATCGCGCACGAACTGCGACATGCCCCATTCCTCGATATAGCCGTGACCGCCGAACATCTGCTGGGCCTCGACGGCGTTGGCGAAGCCGCGGTCGGTCAGCACGCCCTTCACCACGGGGGTGAGCAGCCCGAGCAGGTCCTCGGCGCCCCGGCGCTCGCCGGCATCCTGCGAGCGGTGGGCGATGTCGGATTGCAGGGCCGTCCAGAGAATCAGGGCGCGGGCCGCCTCGTTGAAGGCGCGGATCTGCATCAGGGTGCGGCGCACGTCCGGGTGGACGATGATTGGGTCGGCGGCCTTGTCCGGCGCCTTCGGGCCGGTGAGCGCGCGGCCCTGCAGGCGCTCCTTCGCGTAGGCTACCGCGTTCTGGTAGGCGACCTCCGACTGGCCGAGGCCCTGGACGCCGACCGCGAGCCGTGCCTCGTTCATCATCACGAACATCGCGTTGAGGCCGCGATTCTCCTCGCCCACGAGCCAGCCCTTAGCGCCGTCGTAGTTCATGACGCAGGTGGCGTTGCCGTGGATGCCCATCTTGTGCTCCAGGGAGCCGCAGGACACGCCGTTGCGCTCGCCGAGCGAGCCGTCCGCGTTCACCAGGAACTTCGGCACCACGAAGAGCGAGATGCCCTTGGTGCCGGCCGGCGCGCCCTCGATCCGGGCGATGACGAGGTGAACGATGTTCTCGGACAGATCGTGCTCGCCGGCCGAGATGAAGATCTTGGTGCCGGTGAGGCTGTAGGAGCCGTCCGCGTTGCGCACCGCCTTGGTTTTGAGGAGGCCGAGATCCGTGCCGCAATGCGGCTCGGTGAGGTTCATGGTGCCGGTCCAGGCGCCTTCGACCATCTTCGGCAGGTAGGTGCGCTTCTGCTCCTCGGAGCCGTGCACGAGCAGGGCCGCGATGGCGCCTTGGGTCAGCCCCGGATACATGCCGAGGGCCAGGTTCGCGCCCGAGGCGAATTCCTGGATCGCCGTGTTGAGGACGTGCGGCAGGCCCTGGCCGCCATATTCCTCCGGCACCGACAGGCCCATCCAGCCGCCCGCGGCATAGGCCGTGTAGGCTTCCTGGAAACCCTTCGGCGTCGTCACGCGGCCGTCTTCGTGGCGGGTGCAGCCTTCCTGGTCGCCGCTCAGGTTCACCGGTGCCAGGACCTCGGCGGCGAGCTTGCCGCCCTCGTTGAGCACGGCCTCGACCACGTCGGCGGAGGCGTCGGCGAAGCCGGGGAGGTTGTCGTGTCGGTGGAAGCCGAGCACGTCGTTCAAGAGAAACACCACGTCCTCGACCGGCGCACGATAACTCGGCATGTCCGCTCCTCCCGTCCGGCCCCGCCTCGTCGGCGACCCGGAACCACGCGATTTAGTTCATATGTAAACTATCCCCCGGGCCGCGGTAAAGGGGGTACGGCGCGCCTGCCCCGACAAGCTTAACGGTCTTTCCCAGGCGACTTAACGGGCCGTTTACCAAGATTGTTAAAGGTCGCAGCCAATGGGTCCGATCTGCGGCAGCCTTCGGCGCGAGTCTGGGTTGCCTTTCGGACCGGAGCCCAAGCCGCCGACCCCGGGTCTGACGATGAGTCGCAACGCGAACCCCACTCTCGAGGGCCTCGATCCCGAGGTGCTCGAAGCCGCCCGCGAGGTCGCCCATCGCGCCGGGGTGCCGGTGGAGTCGTGGATCGCCTCCGTGGTCGAGGGGGCGACCGAGTCGGTTCCCGCCAAGGCCGCCGCCGGCACCAAGGCCACCCCGCGCAAGCGCGCCCGCTCCACCGTTCCGCCGAACCAGCACCTCGCGGCCCGGGTCCCGGCGACCCGCGAGCGTGCGGCGCCCAAGCCGGCCGTGGCGCCGACACCCGCCTCGGCGACGTCCGACGAGGCCGTGGCCGATGCCGTCGGCACCTCGATCGCGGAGATGATGCGGCGCCTCGACGCCCTCGACCGCACCATCGCCGAGCAGCGCCAGGCTTCCTCCCAGGCCGCCGCGGAGGCGATCGGCGCCCTCGAGAAGCGGGTGAGCGAGCTCGGCGAGGAAATCGGCCGGCCGCGGGCCCTCGGCCGCCGCGGCCAGCCGCTGCTGAGCGAGGTCCGGAGCGCCGTGGAGGAGGTGCGCAAGCGTCAGCGCGAGCTCGATGCGAGCGCCGCGCCTGCCCCGGCGCCGGTGCCCGGCGCGCCTTCGCCCGCGATCAGCGCCCTGCGCGAGGAAACCGGCAAGCTGCGCGACTCGATCGGCACGCTGGCCACGGGCCGGGACGTGGGCGCCCTGGAGCAGGCGATGCGGGCGCTCGCCTCCGACATCCAGCGGGCGCGCGAGCCCGCCGACTTGGCCGCAATCTCAGCGCCGATCGAGCTGATGCGGGTCCAGGTCGGGCGCCTGGCCGACGAGGTCGCCGAGAACGTGCATGCGCGGCTCTCCAGCGAGGTGGAGCGGCTGGCCGACAAGGTCGACCGCCTCGCCACTGGCGCGCCGGCGAATTTCGCCGAGCGCGACGCCCTCGACGGGCTGTTCACCGAACTCGACGAGATTCGCCGCCTGCTCGGCGGCCTGGCCGGTCCGGAGCGGATCCAGGGGCTCACCCACGGCCTGCAGGCGATCAGCGATCAGATCGCGCAGCTTCAGGTCCGCGCCGCCGATGCGGGCGTGGCCGAGCTGAAGCCGCTGCTCGAGGAGATCCGCAGCGGCATGGACCGCCCGGGCGAGACCGAGCTCCTGCACCGGATCGAGGCGCTCGCCGAGCGCATGGGCGAGCAGCAGGCGAGCAACCCCGTCGGCGAGATCGTCGGCCGGCTCGACCATCTCGGCGAGGCGCTGCGCCGGAGCCAGGCGCCGCAGCAGGGCCAGCTCTCCTCGATTCACGGCATGCTGCACGACCTAGCCGAGAAGATCGACCGGCTGGAATCGGGCGGCAACGCCAATCTCGACGCCCTGGAGAGCCAAGTCGTCGCCCTGGCCCAGCGTCTCGACAGCCGCGGCGGCGACCCGGCCCTCTCCACGATCGAGCGCACCATGGGCGACCTGATCGCCCAGGTCTCGGCGCTCCGCGACGGCGGGGCGGTGGAGGCCGCGCTGGAGCGGGCGGCGCGCAAGGCCGTGGCCGAGGCGCTGCAATCCGGCCACGAGGGCGCCGGCAGCGAGGCCCTGCGGGCCGACCTCGCCGATCTGCGCGCCCGCCAGAACGCGGCCGATGCGCGCCTGTTCGCGACCATGGACAACGTCAACACGGCGCTGGAGCGGCTCCTCGCCCGCCTCGGATCCGACACCCCCGCCGCTCCGCAGCCGTCCGCGCCGAAGCCCGCCCCCCGTGCCTCCGCCGCGGACGAGGGAGCCGCCAAGGCGAAGCGGCCGGAGCGACCGCGCATCCCCACCGAGATCGGGCATCTCGGCGACGAGCTCCTGGAGCCCGGCGCCGCCCGCCCGCAGCCGGGTCGCAATGCCGCCGCCGCCTCCGCGGGCGCGCCCAGCGGCGGCGACATCAAGACGAGCTTCATCGCCGCGGCCCGCCGCGCGGCCCAGGCCGCCCAGGCCGACATCGCCGCGGAGGTGGGAGCGCCCGGCCGGAACCGGGAGGCCGGTGCCGGCAAGACGCCGGGCCGCGCGGACGCCGCGTCCCCCGCGATGCCGGCGGGCGACAATGGCCGCACGGCCGCCTTCCGGGCGGAGATCAGCAAGCGGCGGCGCCCGCTCCTGCTCGGGCTCGCCGCCATCGTGCTCGTGCTCGGCGCCCTCCAGGCCTGGACGGTGACGATGGGCGAGCCGGAGGCGCCGGCTCAGACCCCGGTCGCCGCTTCCGCGCCGCCGGAGGGGCCGGCCGCCACCGCCGCCACGGCGCCGGCACAGAACGCCCCGGACCGCCCCGCAAACCCGGATCCGACCACGACGCAGTCGATCGCGCCAGCGGAGGACCGCGCGGCCAAGCCGGTGGCGAGCGAGGCCAAGCCGGAAGCGGGCGATCCGGCCCCGTCCAACAAGGGCCGCAGCGCGGTGCCGCGGGTCACCACGGTCGCGGCGCTCGCGCCGGATCTCGCCGGCATCCCCCCGGCCTCGCCCGGCTGAAGCAGGCCGCCCTCGACGGCGACGGCGCGGCCATCTGGGAACTCGCGGAGCGGGAAGCCGAGGGGCGCGGCCTGACGAAGGACGCGGTGCTCGCGGCCAAGCTGTTCCAGAGCCTGGCCCAGGCGGGCTACGCCCCGGCTCAGTTCAAGCTCGGCAGCCTCTACGACAAGGGCACCGGCGTCACCCGCGACCTGGCTCAGGCCAAGCTCTGGTATGCCCGTGCGGCCGACCAGGGCAATATCCGGGCGATGCACAACCTCGCCGTGGTCCACGCCGAGAACCCGACCGCCAGCGGCAAGCCGGATTTCGCCGCCGCCGCGACCTGGTTCCGCAAGGCGGCCGAGCACGGCGTGCGCGACAGCCAGTATAATCTCGCGGTGCTCTATGCCCGCGGTCTCGGGGTCTCGCAGGATCTCGTCCAGTCCTATGCCTGGTTCTCCGCCGCCGCGGCCCAGGGCGACGACGAAGCGGGCAAGAAGCGCGACGACGTTGCGGCCAAGCTCGGCGCGAAGGATCTCGCGGCGGCCAAGGCCGCAGCGGCGACCTTCACGCCCCTGAAGGCCGAGCCCGCGGCCAACGAGGCGCCCGTCGCCAAGATCCCGGCCACTGCTCCGATGAGCCTGATCGGAGCAACGCCCCCCGGCAGCGTGCCGAGTTCGGCCTTCACCCCCACCGGTCGCCGCAGCGAGGCGGGCGTCTGACCCCGGCCAGCCGGGGCAGGGGGCGACTGGCGATCGGGCTCAGGCTTCGATCGTGATCCCGAGATGGCGGAGGCAGGCCTGCGCCGTCTCCATCGCCCGGGGATGCAGGGCGAGTTTTCGCGTGAAATCCATCCAGGCCGCGATGTCCGCATCGCGTGCCGCGCGGAAGGCGTCGCCGTCCCAGAACGGCGCGAGATCGACACCCACCTGGCGGAAGCAGGCGATGACCTTGTCGTCGCGCAGCACCGAGATGCCCCGCGTCGGGTAGGTCTGGCCCGAGCGGCGCCGCCCGTAGACGATGCCGTGCAGGGCATCGAGATAGCGCAGGCGATCGGCCCGCGGCCGCAGGGAGGCCTCCGCGATCCGCTGGCGCGGACGGCGCACCAGCACGGCAATCTCGACGCCGAGGTGCCCCATCAGCTGCAGGGTGTGGATCGCCGAGCCCTCCGCGAAGACGAGGGAGCGGGCGCGGGCATAGAAGGCCACCTGCTCGGGCAGGCCTGAGAATTCCGGGTGGAAGACCCGGACCCCGGCCCGGGTCAGGACCGTATCGAGATAGCTCTCCCCCGCGAGCCGCCCGGTGAGCTGCCCGGCCCGGGACACGTAGAGGACGCCGATGTCCTTCGGCACGGCCCGCGCATCGCCGGTGAGCCGGTCCATCAGGTCGAGATGCGCTTCGCTCGGGCCGCCGCCGTCCATCCGCTCGGCCTGGGGCAGGACGTGCAGGCGCCGGAACAGCGCCGGCCGGCGCACGACGAGCACCCGGGCCGGGTCGACGCGCAGCTGCGCGAGGATCTCCCGGAAATAGCCCGGCTCGCGGAAGCCCGGATCGGCCGGCGCGCAGAAGACGAGGGGCATCCCCGCCGGGAACCGCGTGACGGAGCCCGCGATGCGCATGCCGAAATCGGCGATGGCGTGCCCGTAATGCTCGACGAGGGGGCCGCACCAGGCGCCCTCCTCGTGGATCGCCTCCGGCGGGCCGGCCGGGCGCGGGCGGGAATCGACGGGCCTGGGCAGAAGGCCGCGGCATTGCCGTGCCCGCACCTGCAGGGCCCACCAGGGCCAGATCGGGCCGCCGCGGAAGAAGGCGCCGCCCGGCTTCTGCAGGATTTCCTGCGTCGGGACGACGGTCACGTTGCGCATCATCGATGGCCGGGCCTCGGGGTTTCTCCCGGAGGCCGGGTCGATGCGCGCGTCTTAGAAGAGGAAGGGCGGTCTCACCAGCCGCGGCGTTCGCTTTCGCTGGGCAAACGGCCCTGCGGTGTCAGCCGGTCGACGACGCCCGGAAGCGCCTGCGCCAGCTGGGCCAGCAAATCGTCGCGGGAGAGGCCCGTGGCGCGGCTCAGGCTGTCGAGGGTATCCGGCCCGAGGGCGTCGGCGAGCCGGCTCGGGGCGATGGCGTGGTTGCCGCCGGGACCGATCCAGGATTCGATCACGTTCCCGAGGCCGCTGCGGCGGAAGCTCTCGACGAGGCCGTCCAATCCGCCGGCGCTGCCGGATTCCTCGCTCGGCTCCCGGTCCAGATGCGCGTAGGGACCGGCGCCCGGAGCGCGCTCGCCCGGCCCGTCGAGCATGCCCGCGAGATCGCTGAAATCGCTGTCGTCGGGCGCCGGGCCGCCGCGGGGCGCATCGCCGAAGCCGCCGAGGTCGCCCCCGTCCTGCCGGGGAGGCGGGGGAGGGGAGCCGCCCTCCGCCTCGGCATGGCCGCGGCCGAAGATGTCGCCGAAGCCGCCGCTCGCGCCCTTGGCGAGGAGCAGCATCAGGAGCGCCTTCACGATCGGCGACAGGGCGCCCTGCTGCCCGCGGCCGAGCACCTGGCCGACCACGCCGCCGATGACCTGATCGAGCAATCCCATGGGTTTCCTCCCTCGTGTCGGTGGTCCGGGCGGCGCCGGCCTATCGGTCGTCCGTGCCGCTGCGGGTCTTGAAGCGGTCTGAGAGGTGATCGAGGGGGTTGGTGCGCTCCGCCCTGCCCTTGCCGGAGGGGACGACGGTGGTGGAGGGCCGGATGGCGCTGGGGGCCGAGACGTCGCCCGTCGGGCGATGGGCGGCGTGCCCGTCGCCCTTCACGGTGTCTGTGCCGGGAGGCAGCGTCCCGGCGGTCGGCTGGTCGTTGGGGTTGGCGGCGCTCTGCGCCTGGACCGCGCCCGCGGCCATGGCCGAGAGGATCGCCGACAGGATCGCGCCGGCCATGAGGCTCCGGCCCGTTCTCCCCATCCCGGCTCGTCCCGCTTGCGGCATTGGATCGCCTCCCTCGCTCCGCCCGGGGCGTTCGCCCCCTATGGTCAAGCCAATCGGCAAGACCGCCAGGGGGTTCCTGCGGATCGGGGCTACGCGATCGCCGCCGGCGGCGTCTCCTCCGCCAGCCGGACCAGGACCTGCCGCAGCCAGCGATGGGCCGGGTCGTCGTCGTAGGAGGCGTGCCAGACCATGGAGATCGCCACGTCGTCCAGGAGGACCGGCACGGGGCTCACCGTCAGCCCGAGGGCACCGGCGAAGTCGTGGGCGAGCCGGGCATGCATCGTGGTGATGACCGGGGCGGAGCGCACCAGGAAGGGCACGACGAGGAAGCGCGGGGTCGTCACCGCCAGCGTCCGCTTCAGGCCGAGCTTGGCCAGGGCATCGTCCACGACGCCATGGGCGGTCTCGCGCAGGCTCGTCAGGATGTGCGGGAAGCGCAGGTAATCCTCCAGGGAGATCGGCGGCGTCAGCCCGACCTGGCGCGCATCGAACAGGCAGACATAGCTGTCGCGGTAGAGCAGGCGCTGCTTGTGGTGGAGCTGGCCCTCGAAGGAGAGCCCGATGGCGAGGTCGATCCGGTCCGTGTCCAGCTCCTCCAGGATGCGGCTGCGGTCGAAGCTGCGCAGCAGCAGGCGGATGCCCGGGGCCTCCGCCCGCAGATAGGCCAGGAGCCGGGTGCCGAGCAGCATCTCGGCGCTGTCCGGCAGGCTGATGGTGAAGGTCCGCTCCACGGTCCTTGGGTCGAAGGCCTCGTCCCGGCGCACCAGCGCCTGAACCTGCCGCAGGGTCGCGCGCAGGGGCTCGGCCAGGGCGAGCGCCCGCGGCGTCGGCCGCATCCCGTCCGGCACCCGGGTCAGCAGGTCGTCGTCGAAGAGGCGGCGCAGACGCGCGAGGCTCGCGCTCATGGCCGGCTGGCCGATGCCGATCCGGGCCGCCGCCCGGGTGACGCTGCGCTCGGCGAGCAGGGCGTCCAGGGCCACGAGCAGGTTGAGATCGAGCTTGCTCAGATCATTATGATCGATAGTCATCAGCAATCGGATCGATTTGATACATGCTGCGGTGCACAGCATATTCGCCTCAGACGCAAGGGCATCGGGCCCTGGCGACAAGGGAAAGATCCAAGACCATGACGATCCGAAACACCATCCTCGCTGCCATCCTCGCCCTGGCCGGCAGCCTTTCGGCCGCCGATGCCGCGGAGATCCGGGCCGTTCAGGCCGGCAGCGTCGATCTCGGCACGCTCTCGGGCGTCGCCTATTACACCCCGGAGGCGAAGGGCTACCGCGTCGTCGTCACCCTGGCGCCGCGCGCTGCCGCCCCGGCCGTCCGCTTCGAGACGGTGCTCGCCGCCGACCAGAGCGTGACCTTCTCGACCCCCCGCGCCGAGGGGAACGCCGCCGAGGCGGTCGAGATCAGCCGCGTCGGCGATCGGGTCCGCGTCTCGCGCCCCGGACAGGATGTCGTGAAGGAAGCGGCCGCCATCAACTGAGCGGCCGGCGACCATGACGGCAGGAACGAAGGCCTCTCCCGGCCCGCACGGCCGGGAGAGGCCGCTCTCTTTTCAGGCGGCGAGGGTGGTGCCGTAGACGACGCCCTTCTCCTTCAGCCAGCGCCGATAGGCGACCGACGAGGAATCCGCGCGGGTCGGAATCTCGGCCTTCGGCTCCAGCGGCAGCAGCACCGGCCTCTGGTTCTCCAGGATGATGCGGTCCTGCAGGAAGATGAGCTGCTGGAAGCCCACCAGATCGGACAGCCGCGACACGTCGTCGATCAGGAACATGACCGGGTGCACCTTGCAGAGCCCCGGTTCGAGGGGCTGCACGAACAGACAGATCACGTCCCAGCGGTTCGCCGCGTTCGGGCAGGTCTTGTAGAGCATGGTCACGTGCGGGGTGGCGACGCGGTACTGGTACTGCGTCATGATCCCGGTGGTGGCCGAGAGAGCCGCCTGCGGCTGGAAGAACTGGCAGTTCGTCGCCCAGACCTCGTCGATGTCCCGCCGGATCTCGGTGGTGTAGTGCAGCACCTCCGTATGCGGCTCGGCGCCCAGGATGTCCGTGTGGACGAAGGGGAAATGGGCCATGTCGAGGAAGTTCTCGATGATCCGCAGGCCCGAGGCGCGCACCTGCACCGATCCGCAGACGACGTGGCGCCGGTCCGTCTCCTCCGTCTCGGGGATCGCGGGCGGCTCGCGGGCGGGATCCCCGAGGCTCGTCCAGAGATAGCCGTAGCGGCAGCGCACCGGCAGCGCCCGGCCGCCGCTCTCGCGCACGGACGGAGGATCGCCCTCCGATCCGGCCTCGATCACGAGGTCGCTGCCGAGGAGACGCGTCCGCGTCTCCCCCCGGCCGAACTCCGCCAGTGCGCCCACCACATACCATTCATCCCGGATCGCTGGTTCGAGCGTCATGTCCCTGTCCCTCCTCGCTCTCCCGGCGCGGGGGCGTCGCCGCCCGCGCCGGCTCCGTTCCATGGCCTCACGCGCCGGGGCCGGTCCATTGCACCGTGCCGGTCTCGTGCTCGGCGAGCCAGGCGGCGCGGCGGGCGAAGAGGCCCGGCGCGAGGCCGCGTACGTGGTCGATCAGGCCGCGCAGATCCGTGCCGAGCAGGCGGCCGTCCTGCACCACGACTCGTCCGTCGACCATGGTGAGGTCGACATCCGAGCCGCGCACCGCGTGGACGAGATTGTGCTGCAGGTTGAAATACGGCCCCTCGCCGAAGAGCGGCGTCATGCGCGGCGTGTCGGTACGAACCGCGATCAGGTCGGCCTTCTTGCCGGCCTCGAGGGAGCCGATCTCGTGATCGAGCCCGAGCGCCTTCGCCCCGAGGATCGTGCCCATGCGCAGGGCCTGCCAGGAATCGAGGGCGGCGGCGTCGAGGCTCTTGAGCTTGCCGAGCAGCGAGGCGGTCTTCATCTCCTCGAACACGTCGAGGTTGTTGTTCTCCTTCTCGCCGTCGGTGCCGAGCCCGACCGCGACGCCGGCCTTCAGCATGGCTTCGATCGGGGCGATGCCGCTCGCGAGCTTCATGTTGCTCACCGGGTTATGCGCCACTGCGACGCCCCGCCCCGCGATCAGCGCCACCTCCGCCAGGTCGAGCCAGACCGCATGGGCGATCAGCGCCTTGGGCGCCTCGAAGAAGCCGAGCTTGTCGAGGGCGAACATCGCCCGGCAGCCATAGCGCCGCTCGAACTCGGCGACCTCGACCTCTGCCTCGCTGCAATGGGTGTGGAAGCCCGTGTTGTGCCGCTTCGCCATCTCGATGGCCCGGCGCTGGCCCGCCTCGTCGGCGTAGAACAGGTGTTCCAGCCCGACCCAGACCGAGATGCGTCCCTCCGCGCTGCCGTGGCGGGATTCGATCAGGGCCTCGTTGTCGTCGAGGCGGTCGAAGTAGTCGTAATCCGCGTGCTCGCCGACATAGGGCACGCAGACGAGGCGGTTGCCGATGCCCTCCGCCGCCTTGGCGCTGCCCTCCATGAAGCGCCACATGTCGAGGGTCGTCGTGGTGCCCGAGAGCACGCTCTCCGCGTAGCAGAGCCAGGAGGCCGCCTCGGCTTCCTGCGCGTTCAGGACCCGGTGCATCGGGTTGATGTGCAGCCGCAGCCAGTCCCAGACCGGCAGGTGCTCGGCGGTGCCGCGCAGGAAGCCGGAATGCATGTGCGCGTTCACGAGGCCCGGCATCAGCAGGCGGTCCGGCAGGCGCACGAGGGCGGCGGCGGGATGGGCCGCCACCAGCTCCTCCCGCTTGCCCACGGCGCCGATGCGGTTGCCCTGCACCAGCACGGCGCCGTCGGTGAGGACGCGGTTCTCCGCATCCATGGTGAGGACGAGGTCGGCGGCGAGGATGCGGTCGGTACTCATGACGATACTCTTCAGGCGGCGGCCGCGACGAGGTCGGCGGCGCGCTCGGCGATCATGACGACGGGGGCCTGCGTGTTGCAGGTCGGGATGAGCGGGATCACGGAGGCGTCGGCGATGCGGAGGCCCGTCGCCCCATGCAGGTTCAGGGCCGGATCGACCACGGCGGCCGGCCCGGTGCCCATCGCGCAGGTGCCGCAGGTGTGGAAGAAGGTGGAGCAGGTCCGCTCCACGAAGCGCCCGGCCTCCGCGCGCGTCAGCCGCCGCGGGGGCGAGAGCGGAACGGCGCCGAGCCGGCGGAACGGCGCCGTGTCGGCGAGCGCCAGCACCGTGTCGAGGGAAGCGATCAGGGCATCGCGGTCGGCCGCCTCGGCGAGGTAGTTCGGCTGGATCGTGACCGGCCCGTCGAGGGCGGCGCTCTCCATCCGCAGGAAGCCGACGCTGCGCGAGCCCATCAGCCCCGGCGAGACCGCGAAGACGTGGCCGGAAACGCCGTATTCGGCGGCGATCTCCGGGCCGGCATGGGGGCCCTGCACCACGAAGGCGTGGAGGTCCGGCACGGCGAGCCCGTCGCGGCTGCGCCAGTTGAGCTGCGCCCCGCCGCCATTGTCCCGCACCGGCCCGAGAGCCTTCTCGACGCGGAAATTCACGCCCATCAGCAGGGGATGGTCCTGCAGGTTCGCCCCGATGCCGGGCAGGGCCAGGCGCCGGGGCAGCCCGAGGCGGACGAGGTCCTCCGGATCGCCGATGCCGGAGCGCATGAGCAGGCGCGGCGTCTCGATGGCGCCCAGCGCCAGCACGACCTCCCGGCGCGCCCGCGTCTCGACGATGCGGCCGTCGAGGCTGTGGCGCAGGCCGGTGCAGGCCGAGCCCTCGAAGGTGAGCTCCAGGGCGGCGGAGCCGGTCAGCACCGTGAGGTTCGGATTGCCGGCGAGGGGGCGGATATAGCCGTCCACCACGCTCCAGCGCCGTCCGGCCCGCTGGTTCAGGTTGGCGAAGGCGGCCCCAGCGATGTCCGGCCCGTTGGCGTCGGCCAGGACGGGGAAGCCCAGCTCGGCCGCCCCTTCCACGAGCGCGCGGGCGACGGGATGGGGATCGCGCGCGGTCTCGATGCGCAGCGGCCCGCCGGCGCCGCGCAGGGCCGTCTCGCCGCCCTCCCAGTCCTCCGCCCGCTTGAAGAAGGGGAGGATGCTGTCGAAGTCCCAGCCCGTGGCGCCGGCGGCGGCCCAGGCGTCGTAATCGGCGCGGTGCCCGCGGTTCCACAGTATCGCGTTGATGCTGCTCGAACCGCCCAGCACCCGGCCGCGCGGGATCGGGACCACGCGGCCGCCAATCTGCGGCCCCGGCGCGTAGGCGAGCCCCCAATCCAGGGGGCCGCCGAGCAGACTCACCCAGGCGCCCGCATCCGCGACGGCGGGATGCGCCTCGTCCCGCGGGCCGGCCTCGACCAGCAGCACCTGGAGGCCGGCGGCGGCGAGCCGCCCGGCCACCACGCATCCGCCGGTGCCGGCGCCCACGACGATGATGTCGTAGGCGGCTTTCAGTCCCTCATCGGCGTCGGTGAGCATCAGTTGTGCTCGCTCGGGCCCATGATGACGATGCCTTCGGTCGCCTCGACATGGCGCACGAAGATGTACTTGTCCTCGCGCCCGTCGCTGTGCTTGCGCTTGATGCCCGCCCGCACGGTGCCGTCCACCTTGGCGACGACGATGTAGGGGCTGTCGGCGGCAAGGCCCTCGGCGCAATGCCGCTCGAAGGAGTCGAGGTCGCGGGCCGTGTAGGCGTGCTCGATGCCGGCGCCCCGGGCCATGCCGGCGAGATCGACCCGGCCCTTGGCGGTGTGGGTCGGCGGGCCGCCGATCGACTGGTAGCACTGGTTGTCCCAGACGACGACGAACAGGTTCTTCGGCTGCTCGTTGGCCAGCGTCGCCAGGATGCCGAGGTTGAAGAGCAGGCCGCCATCCGTGTCGAGGGAGACGATGCGGCGGTGGGGCAGGCCCGCGGCGAGTCCGAAGGCCTGGGGCGTCACGCAGCCGAGCTGCTGCTGGAACAGGCTCGCCGCGCGCATGTGCGGGGCGGCGTCGTACCACTCGTCCACGCTGCCCCCGAGGGAGAGGATGACAAGCTCGTCCTTCAGCCGGCGGCTGAGGAGCTTCATGCAGTCGTAGCGTGTCATCATCGCACGAGGCTCCCGCCGAGAACGATCGCGGTGTGGTAGTAGGAGGCGTAGGCCGAGGCGTAGGCGTCCTCGATGCTGCGCTCGACCTCCGCCTCTTCCCGCACCACGCGGTAGGGCACGCGCAGGGCCTGGAGCACCGGCTCCATGGTGATGCCGTGGGGGATCGCCCACCAATTGTTCTCGCCGAGTTCGCCCCGGTAGCTCATCAGCATCACCACCGGGATGCCGGCACCGAGCCCCATCCGGGCGAGGGGCTCGACCGAGGCGCGCAGGCCCGAATTCTCCATCACCAGTACGGCGCGCTTGCCCGAGAGGAAGACGCCGCCGCAGATCGCGGCGCCCTCGCCCTCGTTGGTCACGGGGATGGTGCGGATATCCGGATCGGCGTCGAGTGCCGGATAGAGCGGCTTGAACAGGGAATCCGGCAGGTAGCAGGCGACGGACACGCCCGCCTTCTTCAGTCCCCGCAGGACCGCGTCGACGGCACCCGGCGTCATGGGAACACTCTCATCGTCATGAAATCCTCAGTGGTAGTCCGGGATGCCGGGCATGGTGCGGAAGCCCGGCAGGGTGCGCACGGCGCGCATCCAGCGGCGAAGGGCCGGGTAGGCCTCGTGGTCGATGCCGTGGTCGCGGCTCAGCGCGAAGGCGGGGAACAGGGCGAGGTCGGCGATGGTCGCGCTCTCGCCGACGAACCAGCGTCTGCCGGCGATGCCGCGCAGGACCATGTGGTCCTCCATGGCATTGAAGGCGGCCCGCGACGCCTGTTCCAGGGAAGCGGCGTCGCCGGGCACGTCGAACATCGCGGTCCGGCGGGCGAGCGTCGCGGCCTGCAGGTCCCGGGCGGCGAAGACGAGCCAGGCCATGGTCTGCCCCAGCGCGCCCGGCTCCCCGGGGAGCCAGGTCCCGGCCGGATCGTGGCGGCGGGCGAGATAGACGAGGATCGCCTCCGCCTCCCGCAGCACCGTCTCCCCGTCCACGAGGATCGGCAGGGTGCCGAGCGGATTCCGCTCGATCAGCGGCGAGCGCGTCTGCTCGGCGCCGGGGAACATGTCGACGCCCACCGTCTCGTGGGCGACCCCGAGGGCGCCGAGCAGCAGTCGGACCTTGTAGCCGTTCTCGTCGAGTTCGTAGTCGTAGAGGATCGTGCTCATGACGCTGCCCGCATTTCGAGCGCGGAGCGGAGTGCTGCACAGGCATGCGCGGCCCGTGCACGGTCTGCGCTCGTAAAGGCATCGCTCGGACCGTCGAGCAGAATGTGGGCAGCGCTTTGCGCCGGCGCGAGCGGCTGCACCGCGAGCCGCACGGGAAGCCCGGCGAGGGTGCCCCGCAGAAGCCCGTCCGCCCCTTCCGTCACGGCGAAGGCGTCGGGGAGGCTCGCGGCCGGCACGTCGAGGGTCAGGCTGCGCAGGACGGTGAGCGACTCCGCCGCAGTCTCGGGCGGCGGATCGGATTCCGTCTCCCAGGCCACCCAGATCAGGCCGCTCCGCTCCACGCTCCGGTAGGTGCGCGTGCGGATCATCGGGCTGACCTCGAGATCCGGATGGGCCGGGATGTAGCGGCACTGGCCGGCGGTGTCGTATTGCCAGCCGTGATAGAGGCAGGCGATGTGGTCGCCGCGCACGAAGCCGAAGCTGAGGCGCATGCCGCGATGCGGGCAGCGGTCCTCCCAGATATGGGCCGCGCCGGCCTGATCGCGCCAGACGACGAGTTCGTTGCCGAACAGGCGCGTCCCGGTGGAGGTGCCCGGATCGAGGTCCGCGGAGAGGGCGAGGGCGTACCACCCCGGCGTCTCGTTCATGCCAGAAATCTCCTTGTATCCAAAGTGTTAGGACGCATCTGCGCGCTCGACCTCCAGGACGAGGCAATCGATCGGTCCGAGGCTGCAGGCCATCTCGAAGGCATCGACGAAGTCGCGCTGACCGGACACGGCGACCGTGATCCGCTCCGGGCCCGCCTCGACGAAGCGCGCGCCGAGATCGAGCAGATGGGCGCGGTGTTCGGCGAAGGCGCGAAAGCTCGCCGGCCGGAAGCGGCCGGTGAAAACGATGGTCGTGAAGGTTTGCACTGAGCCTCGACTCCGGCTTCCGTGCCCCGGGAGGGCGCGGCCGGGGGCGCATCGCAGGATTTGCACCAACGCGGCCGAGATGCGGGCCGGGCGGACTTCCCGTGGGGACCCGCTTCCCCGGAACAGGCACGCTTCTTGCCGCTCCGGTCCCTGCACAGGGCGCGAAACCAGCGCCCGCCACGGGGACTGCATCGATGGCAAAGATCTTGACGCCCGACCGGCGCCGCTTCCTTGGGCTCGGGGCCGCGGCCGGGGCCGGGCTTCTGCTCCCGCCCACCCTCAGGCAGGCACAGGCCGCCAGCTTCGCCCCCGTCGCCGAGAAGGATGCGGTCATCGCCTTCGGGCATGTCGGCCCCGTCAACGACGAGGGTTGGACCTGGAGCCACGACCAGGGCATGAAGGCCGTCCAGGCCGCCTTCCCGCAGGCCAAGACGCTCTTCGTCGAGTCGATCCCCTATTCCGCGGACGCGACCCGCACCTTCCGCCAGTTCGTCTCGCAGAAGGCGAACATCATCTTCGCCACCTCGCAATACGGCGACTTCCTCAAGGACGTGAGCAAGCGCGCCAAGGGCGTGGCGGTGATGGAGGCCAACGGCTCCACCGTCGACGAGAACCAGGGCTGGTACTACCTCGCGCACTGGTACCCGACCTACGTGATCGGCGTCGCCGCCGGCCTGATGAGCAAGACCGGCAAGCTCGGCTATGTCGCCTCCTTCCCCGTCGCCTCCTGCTACGCCTCCACCAACGCCTTCCTGATGGGGGCCCGCTCGGTGAAGCCTGAGGCCACGCTGCAGGTCGTCACCATCAATTCCTGGTTCGACCCCCAGGCCGCGACCCAGGCCGGCGTGGCGCTCGCCAACAACGGCTGCGACTTCCTCTTCGGCATCATGGACGAGGCCGGCTATCTGCAGGTCGCGGAGCAGCGCGGCATCAAGGCGGCCATGTGGAACACCGACATGCGCCGCTTCGGGCCGAAGGCCTATGTCAGCTCCGTCGTCTGCGACTGGAAGAAGTTCTACGTCGATCAGGTCGCCAAGCGCCTCGCCGGCACCTGGCAGCCGACGGGCACCATCCTGCCCTTGGGCGGGGGCATCGACCGCGACAAGTGGGGCGAGAGCGTGCCGGAGGCGGTGGCCAAGCAGGCCGACGCCGTGCGCGAGAAGATGCTCGCCGGCTACAACCCCTTCACCGGCGAGCTCAAGGACAACAAGGGCAAGGTCCGCGTCCCGGCCGGCAAGGCGATGACCGACATGGAGCTCTACAGCTGGGACTGGTCGATCGAAGGCGTGGCCGGTCTCGGAGCCTGATCCCGATGAATGCCCTCGCGCTCGCCCGGGCGGAAGCCCCGCTCCCCGCGATCGAGGCCGAGGACGGCAGGACCGGGTATCCGCCCGGCACGCCGCCCCTGGTCGAGCTGCAGGGCATCACCAAGACCTTCCCCGGCGTCCTCGCCAACGACTCCGTCGATCTCGACGTGATGCCGGGGGAGATCCATGCGCTGCTCGGCGAGAACGGCGCCGGCAAGTCCACGCTGATGAACGTGCTCACCGGCATCTACAAGCAGGATGCCGGGCGCATCATCATCGACGGCTACGCCCAGGACCTGCCGACCCCGCAGGCGGCGATCGCGGCGGGCATCGGCATGGTCCACCAGCATTTCAAGCTGGTGCCGGCCTTCACCGTGGCCGAGAACGTCCATCTCGGCTGGCCGGAGACGCCCTGGCGGGCCTCCGCCGCGGTGCTGGAGCAGCGCACCCGGGCGCTGGCGGAGCGCTTCAACCTCGCGGTGCGGCCGGATGCGCGGGTGGGCGACCTCTCCGCCGGCGAGCAGCAGCGGGTGGAGATCCTGCGGGTGCTGGCGCGCTCGGCCCGCATCCTGATCCTCGACGAGCCGACCGCCGTGCTGACGCCGCAGGAGGCGCAGGAGCTGTTCCGCGCCCTGCGGGCCTTCCGCGAGGGGGGCAACGGCGTGATCTTCATCAGCCACAAGCTCGACGAGGTGATCGAGATCGCCGACCGCATCAGCGTGCTGCGCGGCGGCCGCAAGGTGGCGACGCAGCCGGCCGCGGGCGCCACGGAGCGCAGCCTCGCGGCGCTGATGGTCGGGCACGAGATCACCCTGCGCAAGACGCGGGCGCGGCGGCCGGACCTGGCGGTCTCGCCCCGGCCCTTCGTTGAGCTGAAGGGCATCCACGCCCTGGACGATCGCGGCCTCCCGGCGCTCCACGACCTGTCCATCGGCCTGCATGGCGGCGAGATCCTCGGGATCGCGGGCGTCGCCGGCAACGGCCAGCGCGAGCTGAGCCAGGTCATCACCGGCATGCGCCCGATCACGGCCGGCACGGTGCTCGTCGACGGGAAGGCGGCGAAGGCGGGGGACGCGGCGGCCTTCGCCAAACTCGGCATCGGCCACATCCCGGAGGACCGCCTGCGCTCCGGCCTCGCGCCCTCCCTGAGCATCACGGACAATGCGGTCCTGCGGGAATACGGCAAACCGCCGATCGGGGGCTTCGGCCTGTTCCGGCCGCGGGCGGCGGGCCGGGTCGCCCGCGCCATGGCCAAGGCGGCCGAGGTCGCGATCCCGAGCTTCGAGATGCCGGTGCGCAACCTCTCCGGCGGCAACCAGCAGCGCCTGGTGGCCCGGCGCGAGGTGCGCATCGCCGATCGCGTCCTCGTGGCGGCCTATCCGAGCCGCGGCCTCGATGTCGGCGCCATCGACACCCTGCTTTCGCTGATCGCGGCCCTGCGCGACGAGGGCAAGGCGGTGCTGCTGTTCTCCGAGGAGCTGGAGGAACTGCTCGAACTCTCCGACCGCATCGCCGTGCTCTTCAACGGGCGGATCATGGGCACCGTGCCTGCGGCCGAGGCCGATATCGAGACGCTCGGCCTGATGATGGGCGGGCAGCGGCAGATGCAAGCGTAACGGCGGATCGACACGATGAACTGGCGCCTCCAACGCATGCCCTCGGCGACTGCCGCTGCGGCCCTGACGGGACGCATCCTCGCGATCCTGATCGCGCTCCTCTGCGTCGGCCTCGTGCTGGCGGTGGGCGGCCGGGCGCCCGTCGCCATGGGAGCCGACTTCCTGACGACGGCGACCGGCTCCATGGAGGGCCTGGAGGATGTGGGACTGTTGCTCACGCCCCTGATCCTCACCGGCATCGCCGTCGCGATCACCCAGCGGATCGGGCTGTGGAACATCGGCGGCGAGGGCCAGTTCAGCGTCGGCGCCCTGGCGGCGACCGCGGTCGGGCTTCACCTGGACGGGCCGGATTCCGCGATGCTCCCGGCCATGGCCGCCGCGGCCATGGTGGCCGGGGCGCTGTGGATCCTGCTGCCCACCCTGGCCCGGGCCTATGCCGGGGTGAACGAGCTGATCACGACCCTGCTCCTCAACTTCGTCGCGGCCCTGCTCGTGGCCTGGGTCGCGACCGGGCCCTGGCGGGACAAGACCGGCGCCGCACTCGCGGCGACGGCGCGGGTGCCCTACGAGATGCCGGCCCTGGGCGACGCTTTGCATTGGGGCCTGCCGATCGCGGTCGCCGTGGCGATCGGGGTGGCCCTGCTCCTCAGCTTCACCCGCTTCGGCTACGAGGTCCGCGTCGCCGGTGCCAATCCGGGCGCGGCGATCTATGCCGGCATCCCCGTGCGCCGCCGCATCATCGCGGTGATGCTGCTCTCCGGCGCCATCGCCGGGCTCGCCGGCATGATCGAGCTGTCGGGCACCGCCCACCGTCTCCAGGGCGGCATCTCCAACAATTACGGCTATCTCGGCATCATGGTCGCCGTGCTCGCCCGCGGCTCCTGCCTCGCGGTGCTCGCCACGGCGGCGCTGATGGCGACGCTCCTGAACGCCGGCATCATCCTGTCGGCCCAGGGCCTGAACACCAGCGCCGTGCTCGCGACCACGGGCCTGATCCTGTTCTTCACTGCGATCGGCGACGAGCTCGCCCATTACAAGCTCGTGCGCCAGCCGGCGCGGGCCGCCTGAGGGGATCGCCATGGAGATCATCACCGGCATTCTCGCCACCGCCGTGCTGGCGGGCGGCGTTCTGGCGCTCGCCGCCCTCGGCGAGGTTCTGGCCGAGCGGGTCGGCGTCGTGAATCTCGGCGTCGAGGGATTGATGGCGATGGGCGCGCTCACCGGCATCGCCACCGTCTCGGCGACGGCGAGCCCGACGCTCGGCTTCCTGGCGGCGCTCGCCGCCGGCTTCCTGTTCGGCTGCCTGTTCGCCCTGGCCACCGTCCTGATGCGGGCCAACCAGGTGCTGTGCGGCCTCGCCCTCACCCTGCTCGGCACCGGCCTCGCCGCGACCCTCGGGCGCCCCTATGCGGGCTCGCCGGCCAGGGCCGTGTTCGAGCGCGTGCCGATCCCGTATCTCAGCGACCTGCCGGTGGTCGGGCAGGCGCTGTTCTCGCAGAACCTGCTCGTCTACCTGATCTACGGTCTCCTGCCGGTGGCCATCCATTGGCTGATGTTCAAGACGCGCCACGGCCTCAACATGCGGGCGGTGGGCGAGAATCCCGCCGCCGCCGACGCCTCTGGCATCCCCGTCACCGCGATCCGGTTCTGGTACGTGGCTCTGGGCGCGGCCCTGGCCGGGGGGGCCGGCGCCTATCTCACCCTCGCCTTCGTGCCGTCCTGGTCGGAGGGCGTGGTGGCCGGCCGCGGCTGGATCGCGGTGGCGCTCGTGATCTTCGCGGGCTACCGGCCGCTCACGGCGGTGGGGGCGGCGCTGATCTTCGGCATCATCACGGCCCTGGGCTTCGTCGGCCAAGCCCGCGGCTGGCCGGTGGCGCCGGCCATCCTCTCGATGCTGCCCTATCTCGGCACTATCGCCTTCATCATCCTGCCCGTGGTCGCTTGGCAGCGGCTGAAGCCCTTCTTCGCCGAGCCCGCCGCCCTGGCCCGCCCCTATCACCGCGACGTGCGGTGAGGGGCGGGCGGCCTCTCCGCTCCCGAATTTCAGATCGAGTCTGCCGATGCCGCCCGTGCGCCACCTCCTGAAGAACTGCGCCGCCGTGGTGAGCGACGACGGCAGCGGACCCAAAGTGCTGCGCGACGTCGACATCCTGATCGAGGGCCCGGCGATCACGGCGATCGGCCAGGGGCTGGCCGATGGGCCGCTCGCCGAGGGCGTCGCGGTCACGAACGCGGAAGGGTGGTTCGTCTATCCGGGCCTCGTGAACACGCATCACCACTTCTTCCAGTGCTTCGTGCGCAACCGCGCCGAGCTCGACTGGACCAGGCTGTCGGTGCTCGAATGGCTCGACCGGATCTATCCGGTCTTCTCCCGGCTCGACGAGGATTGCTTCTACCATTCCTCGGTCACCGCCATGGCGGAGCTGATCAAGCATGGCTGCACCACGGCGCTCGACCATCAGTACTGCTTTCCGCGCCATGCCGGGAAGCGCCTGATCGACCGCCAGTTCGAGGCGGCGGAGCTGCTGGGCCTGCGCTTCCACGCGGGCCGCGGCGGCAACACCCTGCCGAAGTCGGAAGGCTCGACGATCCCCGACGCGATGCTGGAGACCACGGACGAGTTCATCGGCGACTGTGCGCGGCTGATCGACAGCTATCACGAGGCGGGGCGCTTCGGCATGCGCCGGGTCGTGGTGGCGCCCTGCCAGCCGGTGAACTGCTACCGCGAGACCTTCGTGGAATCCGTCGCCCTGGCGCGGGACCGCGGGGTGATGATGCACACGCATGTCGGCGAGGGCGAGAGCGCGGTGATCCAGGCGCGCCACGGGATGCGCACGGTCGATTACTGCGCGGAGCTCGGCTTTGCCGGGCCGGACGCCTTCTACGCCCATTGCTGGGAGCTGACCCACGACGAGCTGCGCACCCTCGCGCGCAGCGGCACCGGCGTCGCGCATTGCCCGGAGCCGGTCTACCTGGTGGGCGCCGAGGTCACCGACATCCCGGCCATGGCCGCTTTCGGCGTGAAGCTCGGCCTCGGCTGCGACGGCGCCGCCTCGAACGACAATTCCAATCTGATGCACTGCCTGCACTCGGCCTACATGCTGCAGTGCCTCGTCGCCGCGAAGCGCGCCCATCCCGTTCCGCCGGCGGCGGACTTCCTCGCCTACGCCACCGCCGGCGGCGCGCAGGTGCTCGGCCGCGACGATATCGGCCGGCTCGCGCCCGGCATGGCCGCCGATCTCTTCGCCATCGACACGCGCCGGATGGACTATGTCGGCACGCGCCACGATCCCCTGAGCCTGATCCCGCGGGTCGGGATCGGCGCGCCCGTCGACCTGACCATGATCAACGGCCGCATCGTCTGGCGGAAGGGCGAGCTGGTCGGCCTCGACGAAGGCAAGCTCTTCGCGCAGGCCGAGGCGGCGCTCGCGGCCTCGGGCGCGGCCCCGGGGAAGCCGCTGTGACGCCGCCGCGACCGCCCGTCGGCCGTGCCGTTCGAGACACCCGGGGCCCGAGGAGCACCGAGCGATGAAGACCACCGACCCCGTCGCCCTGAACGAGTGGTACGCCATCGAGACCGCGGCCGAGGTGACGGCGCGGCCCCGCGCCACGCGGCTTCTCGGCCAGGACATCGTCTCCGAGCGGCGCGAGGACGGCGCCTTCCTCGTGCGCGAGCGGGCCGCGGATGGCAGCCTCGGCCCCGCCCTGCCGGCCCGGGAGCGCTACGGCTGCCTCTGGACGACGCTGGGCCAGCCCAACCGCGACCTCCTCGTCATCGAGGAGGCCGCCGAGGCGGACCGTCGCTTCGTACCCTGCGGCTGGGTGAAGCTGCGCACCTCGGCGCCCCGCGTGGTCGAGAACTTCCTCGACATGGCCCATTTCCCCTTCGTCCACACGGACATCCTCGGGGCCGAGCCGCATACGGAGGTGCCGGCCTACGCCTCCGAGATCCGGCGGGACGTGGACGAGGTCTGGGCCACCAACTGCACCTTCTTCCAGCCCCGCATCGCGGCCACCGAGTCGAGCGGCGACTTCGTGCGGCTGACCTACCGGGTGCCCTCGCCCTTCGTGGTGATGCTCTACCGGGTCTGCCCGACCGCGCCGACGCGCCTCGACGCCATCGCCCTGTTTATCCAGCCGATGGAGGAGGAGCTATGCCGGGCGCAGGCGGTGATGTACCTCGTCGACGACGTCTCGACGCACACCGCGCTCCTGAACTTCGAGCAGGTCATCTTCCTGCAGGACCGCATCATCGTCGAGAACCAGCGACCCCTGCGCCTGCCGCTGGAGCCCCGGCACGAGATTCCGACCCGCGCCGACAAGTCCTCCGTGGTCTACCGGCGCTGGCTCAAGGAGAAGGGCCTGCGCTTCGGCACCACCGGTCAGCCGGGATGAGGACGGGGATGTACGACGAACGCTTCATGAAACGGGCGATCGCCCTGTCCGAGCGCGCCCTGACCGAGCCCGGCACCGAGCCTTTCGGCGCCGTGATCGTGCGCGACGGGGAGATCGTCGGCGAGGGGCTGAACCGCGCCCGGGCGCGGTTCGACCCGACCTCCCACGGCGAGGTCGAGGCGATCCGTGACGCCTGCTCGCGCCTGCAATGCCTCGATCTCAGGGGCTGCGAACTCTACACCTCCTGCGAGCCCTGCGCCCTCTGCGTGGCGACGATGAGCGTGGTCGGCATCTCCCGGCTCTACTACGCCGCCTCCATGGAGGATGCCGGCACCGCCTTCGCGGGGCTGACCCGGGCGCAACGCCATCCCGTCGACCCGGACGCCCTGCGGGCGGAGGCCGGCGCCCCGGTCGAGCAGCGGGCGCTGCCCGCCGAGCAGCATGGCGCGCCGCAGGCCGCCGCGATCCTCGACGCCTGGGGCGCGCGGCTGCGGGCCTCCTCCGGCCCGCAGGATGGGCAGGCATGACCGGCGGGACAACCGCTGCGCCTGCGGGGACGGTGACGTTCGATTTCCGCGTGCTCTCGCCCCGCGACCGCTACAAGCTGATGATCGGGGCGATCGTGCCGCGGCCCATCGCCCTGGTGACGACGGTCGATCCCGAGGGCCGGGTGAACGCGGCGCCGTTCTCGTTCTTCAACTGCCTGTCGCACGATCCGCCGATCCTGGCGCTGGGCGTCGAGAACCATCCCGACATGTCCTTCAAGGACACGGCCGGCAACATCCGGCTGACGGAGGTCTTCACCGTCAACATCGTCAGCCACGCCATCGCCGAGGCGATGCATGTCTGCGCCGTGGGCTTTCCCGCGGGCACCGACGAGCTCGCCGAAGCCGGGCTCACCGCCGTGCCCGGCACGGTGATCGCCGCGCCCTGGATCGCCGAGGCGCCCGCCGCCTTCGAGTGCCGGCGCCACACCACCCTGGAGATCGGCAAAGCGCGCCAGATCATCCTCGGCGAGATCGTCTACGCGCATTTCCAGGCCGAGGTGGTCGACGCGGAGCGCCTGCGGATCGACCCGTCCCGGCTCGACGCCATCGCCCGCCTCGGCGGCTCGACCTGCTCGACCATCCGCGACCGCTTCGAGATGCCGACGCCGACGCTCGAGGATTGGATGGCGCGCAAGGGCGGGACGGAGCCGGCCTAGCCGCGGGGCTCCGAGGCCGCACGCCCTGGCACGTCGCTTGCGGTCGAGCTTGCCGGAAACTCCGCGAAGGGCAGGCGCCGACGGCATGAGGATTCTGCAACCGCGCGACACGGACGAGGCGGTCGCGCTGCTCGCGCGATACGGGTCCGCCGCCCGGCCGGCGGGGGGTGCCACGGCGCTCCAGCTCGACTGGGCCGCGGGCGTGGAGCGGCCGGAGGTGCTGGTCGACCTGTCGCGGCTCGCCGGCCTGCGCGGCGTCACGACAGCCGGGGCGGAGGTGAGCATCGGGGCGGCGACGCCGCTCGCGGTGATCGAGGCCGATCCGGTGGTCGCGCGGGACCTGCCGCTCCTGCGCGAGGCGATCCGCGGCATCGCGGCTCCGGGCATCCGCACCTTCGCGACTCTCGGCGGCAACATCGCCGGCCGTGCCGGCTGCGCCCTTCCGGCTCTGCTCGCCCTCGACGCCGTGCTGGATCTGCGCAGGCCGGGCGGCCTCGAACGGCGCAGCCTCGCCGACTGGCTCGCCGCCCCACCCGCACCGGACAGCCTGATCCTCGCCGTCCGGTTGCGCGCCCAGGGCGCGCAGGATCGCTTCACCCAGCGCAAGACCGGGCTGCGCGCCGCCTTCACCCCGAGCATGATCGGAATAGCGGGGCTGCTGCGCCTCGCGGAGGGCCGCATCGTCGGCGCGCGCCTCGCGGTGGGCGGCGGCCGGGTTCCGCCGCGTCGGCTGAGCGGCGCCGAGGCGCAGCTCCTCGATCGCCCGCTCGCGGCCATCGACTGGGCGGGGCTGCACGCGGCCCTGCTCGCGGAGATCGAGGCGCCGGACGATGCCTTCCGCAGCGCCCGCTATCGCCGCTGCGTGGCCGCCAACGCCCTCGTCGCCGGGCTCGGCGGCCCGGGGGCTTTGCCTGCCCGCTCCGTCGCGGAAAGGCGGTCCCGCCGGCCCGCACCGAAGGCGCCGCCGCCGGGCGAGGTCGTCGTCTCCAAGGCGGCGGATCCGGAAGCCTGGCACATCCGCCCGGACATCCCCGACAAGGTGCACGGGCGGCTCGCCTATCTCACCGATGCCCGCCGGCCGGACATGCTGGTCGGGCGCATCCTGCGGGCGGGGCTGCCCCATGCCCGCATCCTCGCCATCGACACGCGCGAGGCCGAGGCGCTGCCGGGCGTCGTGGCCGTCGTCACCCACCGCGACGTGCCCGGCCTCAACGGCTACGGGATCATGGTGCAGGACCAGCCGGCCTTCTGCGACAGCCTCGTGCGCTACGCCGGCGATGCCGTCGCGGCCGTGGCGGCGGTGGACGCGGCGACGGCGCAGGCCGCCCTCGCCCGCATTCGCGTGACCTACGAGCCGCTGCCCGTCCTCGACACGCCGGAGGCCGCCCTCGCCCCGGACGCGCCGCAGCTCCACCCGGAGGGCAATCTGCGCCGGGAGATCCGCTTCTCCCGGGGCGATGCGGCGGCGGCGCTGGCGACCTGCGCCCATGTCGTCGAGGACACCTACGTCACCCCGCGCCAGATGCACGGCTTCATGGAGACCGAGGGCGGCTGGGCCATGGTCGAGCCCGACGGGTCCCTGACGGTGCGGGCCGGCGGCCAGCACGGCGCCCGCGACCGGCTCCAGCTCGCCCGCATCCTCGGCTGGCCGGAGGCGCGCATCCGCGTCGTCACGAGCCCGACCGGCGGTGCCTTCGGGGGCAAGGACGAGCTCACGGTCCAGCCGGCCCTCGCCCTGCTCGCCCTCAAGGCCGGCCGGCCGGTGCGGCTGCATCTCGACCGGGCGGAATCGGTCCTGGCCGGCTCGAAGCGCAACCCGACGCGCATCCGCATGCGCACCGGCTGCGACGCGGAAGGCCGCCTCGTCGCCGTCGCGGTCGATCTCGTGGCCGATGGGGGCGCTTATGCCTCCCTCAGCCCCGGCGTGGTCGAGACCGCGCTCGAACATTCCTGCGGCCCCTATGCCGTGCCCCATGTCGAGGCGCGGGGCCGCCTCGTGGCGACCAACAACGGCACCGGCGGCGCCTTCCGCGGCTTCGGCGCCAACGAGATGACCTTCGTCATCGAGAGCCAGGTCGGCCGCCTCGCCGAGAAGGTCGGGCTCGATCCCGTCGCCATGCGCCGGCTGAACCTGCGCGCGGTCGGCAGCCCCGGTTTCCTGGGCCAGCGCGTCGGCCCGAGCGAGCGGCTCGCCGAGATGCTCGACGCCGCGGCGGCGAGCCCGCTCTGGGACGCGCCGCGGGAGCAGACCGGCGAATGGATCGGCGTCGGCATGGCCCTGAACTACCAGGGCAACGGCCTCGGTTCCCTGCCGGAGGACCATGCCGAGGTGACCTTGCGGCTCGCCGAGGACGGCGCCATCGAAGCGCTCTACGGTCTCGACGAGATCGGCCAGGGGCTGCAGACGGCGATCCGCAGCGCCGTCGCCGCGAGCCTCGGCATCGCCCGGGAGGATATCCGGCCGGTCATCGGCGATACCGGCACGACGCCCGATTCCGGCTCCACCACCGCCTCCCGCGGCACCTTCGTGGTCTGGAAGGGCGCCGAGGCGACCGGTCCGGGTCTCCGGCGGGGGCTCCTCGCCGCCGCGGCGCGGTTGCTCGACCGCGCGCCGGAAGATCTCGCCCTCGGCCCCGGCGGCATCCGGGAGGCCCGCTCCAACAGCGGGACGCCGCTCCTGCCCTTCGCCGAACTCGCCGCGCGCCTGCCGGAAGCGGCGCGGCCCCGGGAATCCGCGTCCTTCGACTATCCCAAGACCGCGTACACCGCCGGCAATGCCCGCTATCTCTTCGCCTTCGGCGCCACCCTCGCCCGGGTCGCGATCGATCGGGTGACCGGCCTGGTGCGCGTGCTCGATCTGCACCAGCACACCGCCGCCGGGCCGGTGCTCGATGCGGCGGCCTATCTCGGCCAGATCGAGGGAGGCGGCGTGCAGGGCCTCGGCTTCACCCTGCACGAGGACGTGCGCCTGGAGGCCGGCTGGCCGCTGACGGCCAATCTCGACACCTACATGCTGCCGGGCATCGCCGATGCCCCGCTGGGCAGCCGCGTCCTCGCCCTTCCCGATCTCGATCCGGGCGATCCCTACGGCCCCCGCGGCGTCGGCGAGATGGGCATCGGCGCCGTTACCCCTGCTATCACGGCCGCCATCGCCGACGCGATCGGCCATTGGCCCGTCGTGACGCCGATCCCCCCCGAGACCCTGCTCGACGCCATGGCGGCCAAGGAGATCCGGGCATGACCACGCCGTGCTTTCGCCTGAACGGTCGCGAGCAGGCGCTCGCCGGGCCGCCCGATCAGCGCCTCCTCGACATCCTGCGCGAGGATCACAGGCTCACCGCCGCCAAGCCCGGCTGCGGCATCGGGCGCTGCGGCGCCTGCCTCGTCCTCGTCGACGGCGCGCCGGCCAATGCCTGCCTGGTGCCGGCCTACCGGCTCGACGGCGCCGAGGTGGTGACCGCCGAGGGGCTCGACGCCCTGCCGGAGGCCGAGATGGTGCGGGCCGCGCTCGTCGCGGAGAACGCCTTCCAGTGCGGCTATTGCGCCCCGGGCTTCACCATCGCCCTGGTGGCGCTGCTCCGGCGCGATCCGGAGGCCGACGAGGCGGCGCTCCGTGCGGCGCTCGCAGGCCATCTCTGCCGCTGCACCGGCTACGCCTCGATCCTGCGCGGTGCCCGCGCCGTGCAGGAGCGGTGGCGCACCGCACAGGCTGCCGAGGCGCCCGCGCCGGCCTGAGGATTCGGGAGCAAGAAACGGATCGCGCCTGCGCTTCGGCCGTGCTCCCGTGCGGAGAAGCGGGAGGGCTGGCCATGGCGCGGGCAGGTTCGATCGGGCTCGGCGGCGGCCTCGCCGTGATGCTGGCCGGGTCCGCGTTCGGCGAGCCGGGGACGCTGGACAGCGGCCTCTACGAGATCGCGGTGACGCTGGAGCTGCCCGCCCTGGACGACCGAACCGCCCGGAGGACCGCCCGGCTCTGCCTCGATGGGCAGGCGGGCGCGGAAAACCCCGGCTTCGCGGTGCTGAGCGACAACAACCCCCTCGCTCGCTGCCCCGTGGCGCCGGCGCGCCGCGCGGGAAACACGCTGACCTTCGACATCGCCTGCGAGGGCCGGAACGCTGCCCGGGCGACGGCGCGCTATGTCCTGGCGCCCGACAGCGTCCAAGGCCGCGTCGCCATGCAGATGGGCGGCAAGACCATGACCATGACCGAGATCCAGGTCGGCCGCCGCATCGGCGCCTGCGCGGCCGGCGGGCGCCCGGGGCTGTGAGCGCGGCCCGGCAGCCCAAGATACAGGGCATGGAACGATCCCCGGCTTCGACGCTGCGCATCCCCTTCACGCCGCCCTACGATTGGGAGGGCGTGCATGCCTATCTCGCCGCCCGCGCCATTCCCGGCGTCGAGGCGGCCGGCCCGGGCCGCTACGCCCGCACAATCGCCCTCGGCGGCCGGCCTGGGCTCCTCCAGGTCGTCCGCGGAGAGGACGCGTCCGTCCTCCTCTCCCTCGACCGGCCGGAGGCGATGCCCGAGGCAGCGGCGCGAATCGCGCGGGTCTTCGATCTCGCCGCCGATCCGGCTGCCATCGGCGCGGCCCTGTCCGCCGATCCCTTCATGGCCGGCCTCGTCGCGGCCCGGCCGGGAATCCGCGTGCCGGGGGCCTGGGACGGGTTCGAGCTCGCCGTGCGCGCCGTCCTCGGCCAGCAGGTCTCGGTGGCCGCCGCCACCCGGCTCGCCGGCAAGCTGGTCGCGGCCTTCGGCCAACCCCTCGCCCCCGAGGCACCGGCGCGGGGAGCCGGGCTGAGCCATGTGTTTCCGTCGCCCGAGGCCCTGGTCGAGGCCGATATCGCGCTCGCCCTCAACATGCCCCGCGCCCGCGGCGCCGCGATCCGGGCGCTCGCGGCCGCCGTGATCGCCGAGCCGGATCTGTTCGCCCCGGGCCAGGGCCTCGCCGCGTCCGTTGCCCGCCTCAAGGCCCTGCGCGGCATCGGCGACTGGACGGCGCAGTACATCGCCATGCGGGCGCTGCGGGCGGCGGATGCCCTTCCCACCGGCGATCTCGGCCTGCTGCGGGCGCTGGAGGATGCGGCCGGGCGCCCGAGCGCCAAGGCCCTGGAGGCGCGCTCGGCCGCCTGGAGTCCGTGGCGCGCCTATGCGGTCCTGCATCTCTGGGCGCATGATGCGGCCCGCCTCGCGGCCGATCCGGGGAAGGCCGCGACGAAGCGGATTGCGGAGCAAGCCGCGGGATGCGGGCCGGGTGGCGCGGGCGCAAAGGTGGCCCCATGAGCGGGCGCCGCGGGGCGCCCCGCCGCGAAGGAGGTTCCCCCATGCGGATCGCCGAACCGAAGACTGAGCCGACGATCGCCCTCGCGCTGCCGGCCGAGGACGCGGCACGCTGGGCGGCGCTCGCCGCCCGCGATCCGGCCGCCGATGGGCGCTTCGTCTATTCCGTCCGCACCACGGGCGTGTATTGCCGCCCGAGCTGCCCCTCGCGTCCGGCCCGGCGCGAGAACGTCGCCTTCCACGCGAGCTGCGCGGCGGCCGAGGCGGCGGGCTTCCGCCCCTGCCGGCGCTGCCGGCCGAACGAGGCTTCCCTGACCGAGCGCCAGACCGAGGCCGTGGCCCGCGCCTGCCGCCTGATCGATGCGGCGGAGACGATGCCGTCCCTCGACGTCCTCGCCAAGGCTGCGGGCCTCAGCTCCTTCCACTTCCACCGGGTGTTCCGTGCCGTCACCGGCATCACGCCGAAAGCCTATGCGCGGGCGCGCCTGGCAAGCCGGGTCGCCGAGAGCCTGCAGGTGGCCGGTTCCGTGACGCAGGCCGTCTACGAGGCCGGCTACAACGCGCCAAGCCGGTTCTATGCCGAGGCCTCCGAGCGGCTCGGCATGAGCCCCACCGCCTACCGCAAGGGCGGCCTCGGCGCGCGCATCCGCTTCGCGGTGGGCGCCTGCGCCCTCGGCGCCATTCTGGTCGCGGCCACGGAGAAGGGCCTCTGCGCGATCCTGCTCGGCGACGATCCCGACGCCCTGGTCCGCGACCTGCAGGACCGCTTCCCGAAGGCGGAGTTGACCGGCGGGGATGCGGATTTCGAGCGCTGGGTGGCGGAGGTGATCGGCTTCGTCGAGGCGCCGGGCCGGGGGCTCGACCTCCCCCTCGACATCGGCGGCACCGCCTTCCAGCAGCGGGTCTGGGCGGCCCTGCGCGCGATCCCCGTGGGCCGGACCGCGACCTATGCGGAGATCGCCCGCGCCATCGGCGAGCCCGCGGCGGTGCGGGCGGTGGCGATGGCCTGCGGCGCCAACACGCTGGCCGTGGCGATCCCCTGTCACCGGGTGGTGCGCTCGGACGGCGCCCTCTCCGGCTACCGCTGGGGCGTCGAGCGCAAGCGCGACCTCCTGGCCCGGGAAGGGGTGGCGCGATGAGCGCCGCCGCCGCGCCCGCCACGTCGTGAGGAGAGCGCCCGAAGCCAGCTTCGGTCCCGAGAGCAGCACGGCGAGATCCCCGGACGCCATCGAGGAGGCCCGTCGCGATCGCGCCCGTATTGTATTCCTCACGGTTTTTGCAATTCTTAGTTGAATCGCGGGGCGGACTCGGCGGAAGAAGCCTCGAAGGCGCCTGCCGACGCCATCGCTGCGACCCGACACGAACCCCGTCCCGGAAAGCCGCTCCTTCACCGGCTGCAGCGAAGCCGGCCCGTGCTGCCGCGCCGGATCGGACCGCCGCGCTATGTTCGAGGGGCCAGTGACCGCAGAGACATCCATCGTGGCACGCGAACCTGATCTGCTCCCCCCGTTGCGGAAGGTGAAGACCGGCATCGCCGGCTTCGACGAGATCACCTTCGGCGGCCTGCCGGCGGGGCGGCCGACCCTGATCTGCGGCGCGGCCGGATGCGGCAAGACGCTGTTCGCGACGACTTTCCTCGTCAACGGCGCCACGCAGTTCGACGAGCCGGGGGTGTTCGTGAGCTTCGAGGAGCGGGCGGAGGACCTCGCCGCCAACGTCGCCTCCCTCGGTTACGACCTCGACGGCCTGGTCGCGGAGGGCAGGCTCGCCATCGACCATGTCCGTGTCGAGCGCAGCGAGATCGAGGAGACCGGGGAATACGACCTCGACGGCCTCTTCATCCGCCTCGGCTTCGCCGTCGACTCGGTCAAGGCCAAGCGCGTGGTCCTCGACACCATCGAGACCCTGTTCTCCGGCTTCGGCAACGAGACCATCCTGCGCTCCGAGCTGCGCCGGCTGTTCGGCTGGATCAAGGATCGCGGCCTGACCGCCATCATCACGGGCGAGCGCGGCGACGGCGCGCTGACCCGCCAGGGTCTCGAGGAATACGTCTCGGATTGCGTGGTGCTCCTCGACAACCGCGTCGAGGAGCAGATCACCACGCGCCGCCTGCGGGTGGTGAAGTATCGCGGCTCCGCCCACGGCACGAACGAGTACCCGTTCCTGATCGACGCGGAGGGGATCAGCGTCCTGCCGGTCACCTCGGCGGATCTCAACTACACGCCCCCCGGCGGCATCGTCTCGACGGGCATCGCCGGCCTCGACCAGATGCTGGAGCCCGGCGGGTTCTATCGCGGGTCGAGCATCCTGATCTCGGGCGAGGCCGGCACCGGCAAGACCACGATCAGCGCCAGCATCGTTGATGCGGCCTGCCGTCGGGGCGAGCGCTGCATGTCCTTCGTCTTCGAGGAGAGCGGCGCGCAGATCTGCCGGAACGCCCGTTCGATCGGCCTCGACCTGAAGCGGCACGTCGAGGCGGGTCTCCTGCGTTTCGAGGCGGCACGGCCGGCCCTGTTCGGCCTCGAGATGCATCTCGCGCGCATGCACCGCGACATCGACCGCTTCCAGCCGAGCCTCGTCGCGATCGATCCGCTCTCGGCCCTGCGCGGGCCGCTGAACGAGATGCAGGCGACCATCCTGCGCATGGTCGATCTGCTCAAGAGCCGCGGCATCACGGCGGTGTTCACGAGCCTGCGCGACGACGGGGGCATGGACCAGACCGACGATTTGGGCGTTTCATCCCTGATGGATTCCTGGGTGAAGCTGCTCAACGTCGAGGCGAACGGCGAGCGCACGCGGACCCTCTATGTCATCAAGTCGCGCGGCATGAGCCACTCGCATCAGGTCCGCGAGTTCCTGATGTCCGGAGAAGGCGTGCAGCTGGTCGACGCCTATATCGGCCCGGCCGGCGTCCTCACCGGCACCGCCCGCGCGGCCCGGGAGGCCGAGGAGCGGGCCGCCGATCTCCGGCGCCAGCAGGAGAACGAGCGCCGGCAGCGGGACTTGGTGCGGCGCCGCCAATCCATCGAGCGCCAGATCGCCGAGCTTCATGCGGGGCTGGCGGCCGCGGAGGAAGAGGAAAGCCTCCTGCGCGCCGAGAGCGAGACCCGCGAGGTGCAACTCGAGACAGAGCGTCGCGACATGCGCGCGCGACGGAGTGCGGCCCGATGAGTGACGAGATGCCCGACGTGAACGACGCCGTGTCCGAGGCGGATCTCGATCCGGGGCACTATCACCTGCGCCTGTACGTTGCCGGACAGACCGCCAAGTCGCTCGCTGCCATGTCGAACCTGAAACGGTTCTGCGAGGAGCATCTGGCCGGCCGCTACGACATCGAGGTCATCGACCTGATGAAGACTCCCCAACTCGCCGCCGGGGATCAGATCCTCGCGATCCCTACGCTCGTGCGCCGCCTGCCCTCGCCGCTGAAGCGCATCATCGGCGATCTGTCCAACACGGAGAAGGTGCTCGTTGGCCTGGACATCCGGCCGAAGGCGGACCTGCCTTGAGCACCCCAGCCCCGTCCACCGAGACCGGGGGCCGCTACCTCCTGCGCCTGTTCATCGCCGGCACCTCGCTGCGGTCGCAGCAGGTGATCGAGGCGGTCCGCCAGGCCTGCGACGCGCGGCTGACCGGCGCCTACGACCTGGAGATCGTCGATATCTACCAGCAGCAGCAACTGGCCGAGGCGGATCGCGTCCTGGCCGCGCCGACCCTGGTGCGGATCCGCCCGGGGCCCGTGCGGCGTATCGCCGGCGACCTCTCCGACGTGCAGCGCATCCTGAAGGGGCTCGGTCTCGACGCTTCGCCGACGGACGATGCCGATGAGCGCTGAGACCCTCATCCCGCCGGACGGGCCGGATCCGGCCGCCTATCGGGCTCGTATCCGCGAGCTGGAGGGCCGCCTCGAGGAGAGCGAGGAGACTCTGGCAGCGATCCGGCGCGGCGATTTCGACGCCGTCGTGGTGGAAGGCGCCGGCGGCGAGCAGCTGGTCTACACCCTGGAGAATGCCGACCGGCCCTACCGCGTGCTGATCGAGCAGATTCAGGAGGGGGCCTTCACCCTCAACGCGGATGCCACGGTTCTCTACTGCAACCGGCGCTTCGCCGAGATCCTCGGCCTCCGTCAGGAGACCCTGATCGGCCGGTCGTTGCGCGCCTTCGTCGAGCCCGGCCACGAAGCGGCGCTCGCCAGCCTGCTCGCGGAGGCGGTGCGCGCCCCGGTTCGCGGCGAGATCGCGCTTCATAACGGCGCGGGCGCGCTGCGGCCGGTCTACCTCTCGCTCAACCGGCTGGAGCGGGACGGGGAGGGCACCCTGATCTGCGGCGTTCTCACCGATCTGAGCGAGGAGCGCAGCCGCATGTACGAGCTCGCCGAGGCCAATGCGCGCCTGCGGGCCGAGATCTCGGAGCGGGAGCGGATCGAGGACGCCCTGCGCCAATCCCAGAAGCTGGAGGCGGTGGGGCAGCTGACCGGCGGCGTGGCCCACGACTTCAACAACCTCCTGACGGTCATCAAGTCCTCGACCGACCTCCTGAAGCGGCGGGATCTGCCGGAGGAGCGCAGGAGCCGCTACGTCCAGGCGATCTCCGACACGGTCGACCGCGCGGCGAAGCTGACGGGCCAGCTCCTCGCCTTCGCCCGCCGGCAGGCGCTCAAGCCGGAGACCTTCGACGCCGGGGCGAGCGTCGCCGCGATCGGCGACATGGTCGCCACCCTCACCGGGGCGCGGATCCGCGTGGTGACCCGGCTGCCCGAACGGCCCTGCTGCATCCATGCCGATCCGAGCCAGTTCGACACCGCCATCGTCAACATCGCCGTCAACGCCCGCGACGCCATGGATGGCGAGGGCGAACTGGCGATCTCGGTGCGCTCGATGGACGGAATCCCGGCGACGCTGAGCCAGGCGGCGGTGCCGGGTACTTTCGTGGCCGTGGAAATCGGCGACACCGGCTCCGGCATCCCGCCCGCCATCCTGGAGCGGATCTTCGAGCCGTTCTTCACGACCAAGGGGATCGGCCAGGGCACGGGCCTCGGGCTGAGCCAGGTCTTCGGCTTCGCCAAGCAATCGGGCGGCGAGGTGCTGGTGCAGAGCGAGGTGGGACGCGGCACGACCTTCACGCTCTACCTGCCGCGTGCCGAGACACCGGACGTCCCGTCGAGGCCCGAGGAGGATCCGTCCCAGATTCCCGTCGACGGCCGTGGCATCTGCGTGCTGGTGGTCGAGGACAATGCGGAGGTCGGCAGCTTCGCGACGCACACGCTCCAGGAGCTCGGCTACGCGACGATCTGGGTCCGCGATGCCGAGGCCGCCCTCGACGAACTGGAGAAGATCCCCTTCCGCTTCGACGTGGTCTTCTCGGACGTGGTCATGCCCGGCCGGGACGGGGTCGATCTCGCCAACGAGATCCGCGGCCGGCTGCCGTCCCTGCCCATCGTCCTGACCAGCGGTTACAGCCACGTGCTGGCCCGGGACGGCACGCACGGCTTCGAGTTGCTGCACAAGCCCTATTCCGTCGAGCAGCTCGCCCGCGTCCTCGGCCGCGTCATCGCGGAGGGGCGGCGTGCCCGGACATGACGCGGCACTTCGAGCGCGCGACGGAACCGGGCCGCTCCGCCCGTGGGTTTGAGCCTTGTCGACCCGCTTCCATCCGCACGCGCGTGCGCGTGACCGTTCAGGCCTCCGGACTCCAACCGCTTGATACCCGCAGTGGATGATCGTGTGCTCCCCGGGCAAGATCCGGGTTTGCGTTTCCTGGCAGGCGGCGGCGAGCTGGGCGCGCTCATTCGTGCGCAGGACTGGGCCGCGACGCCCCTCGGACCCGCCCATGCCTGGCCCCAGAGCCTGAAGACCGCGGTCGGCATCATGCTCACCTCCCGCCAGCCCATCTGGATCGGCTGGGGGAGCGCGCTCACCTTCCTCTACAACGACGCCTATCAGTCGATCATCGGTGGCAAGCATCCCTGGGCGCTGGGCCGGCCCACGGCGGAGGTCTGGAGCGAGATCTGGAGCGAGATCGGCCCGCTCCTCGCCACGGCCATGGGCGGGATCGAGGGGACCTACGTCGAAGAGCAGCTCCTGGTCATGGAGCGCAACGGCTATCCGGAAGAGACCTACTACACGTTTTCCTACAGCCCGATCCCCGGCGACGACGGCGAGCCGGGCGGCATCATCTGCGCCAACAGCGAGGACACCCACCGGGTCATCGGCGACCGGCAGCTCGCGCTGCTGCGCGACCTCGCGGCCGAGACCGTGGTGGCGCGCTCCTGGCGGGAGGCCTGCGAGCGGAGCATGGGCGCGCTGGCCCGGGATCCGTACGACATTACCTTCGCGCTTCTCTACCTCCTGGAGCCCGGGCAGGAGATCGCCGAATGCGCGGGCACGATCGGGCTCGCGCCCGGATCGGCCCTCGCACCGGACCGGATCGGGCTCGGCGAGGACGACCCCTGGCCCATCGGCGCGGTCATGCGCGAAGGCGAAATCCGTCTGCTCGGGCGACGCGACGCGGACGGGCTCACGGATGCGGGCGGGGTCTGGGAGCGCCCGACGCGTCAGGCCGCCCTGCTGCCCCTGCCGGCGAGCAGCGATACCGGCCGCGGCGGCGTCCTGATCGTCGGCCTCAATCCCTATCGCCTGTTCGACGCGGATTACCGCTCCTTCCTCGGCCTCGTCACGGGGCAGATCGCGGCGGCCATCGCCAGCGCCGACGCCTACGAGGAGGAGCGCCGCCGCGCCGAGGCCCTGGCGGAGCTCGACCGCGCCAAGACGGCGTTCTTCTCCAATGTCAGCCACGAGTTCCGGACCCCGCTGACTCTGATGCTGGGGCCGCTCGAAGAGGTCCTGTCCGGGGAGCCCCTGCCGGAGACGGTCCGCACGCAGGTGGCGCTGGCCTATCGCAACGGCATCCGCCTGCTGCGCCTCGTGAACAGCCTGCTGGATTTCTCGCGGATCGAGGCGGGGCGGGTCCAGGCCGTCTACGAGCCGGTCGATCTCTGCCATTTCACCGGCGAGATCGCCTCGAGCTTCCGCTCGGCCCTCGAGCGGGCCGGCCTTTCCCTGGAGATCCGCTGCGATCCCGCCTCCCTGATCGCCTTCGTCGACCGGGAGATGTGGGAGAAGATCGTTCTCAACCTGCTCTCCAATGCCTTCAAGTTCACGATGACCGGAGGCATCACCGTGACCGTGCAGGCCGTGGCGGAGCCGCGGTGCGCCAGGGTCTTGGTCGCCGATACGGGGATCGGCATCCCCGCCACCGAGCTGCCGAAGCTGTTCGAGCGCTTCTACCGGGTCGCGGGTGCGCAGGGGCGCAGCTTCGAAGGGAGCGGGATCGGCCTCGCGCTGGTGCAGGAGCTCGTCCGGCTGCACGGGGCCGAGATCGCCGTCGAAAGCGAGGTCGGCCGGGGGACCACCTTCGCGATCACGCTGCCGCTCGGGCAGGCCCATCTCCCGGCCGCACAGGTTCGCGAAGCGGGCGACGGGACAAGGGCCGCGACCTGGGCGCAGGCCTATCTCGAAGAGGCCCTGCAATGGCTGCCGGAGGCGGCGTCCGGCCTCGAGGCCGCGGGCGAACTCGCCACGCCGGATCTCGGGGCGATGGCGGTCGACGGCACCGCGCGGACGGATGTCGGCAAACACATCCTCCTCGCCGACGACAATGCCGACATGCGGGCCTACGTGGCGCGGCTCCTCGAGAACCAGGGCTATCGCGTCACCGCCGTCGGCGACGGCGAGGCGGCGCTGGCGGCGGCCCGGCGGTCCCCGCCCGACATGCTGCTCACGGACGTGATGATGCCGAAGCTCGACGGCTTCGGCCTGCTCCGCGCCATCCGCCAGGATCCCGCCACCGCGGGCGTTCCGGTCATCATGCTCTCCGCCCGGGCGGGCGAGGAGGCCAAGGTCGAGGGCCTCGATGCCGGGGCCGACGATTATCTGGTGAAGCCCTTCGCCGCCCGCGAGCTGCTCGCCCGGATCAACGCCAACATCCGCATGGCCGATGTCCGCCGCGAGGCCAGCCGCGCCATCTGGGCCAGCGAGCAGCGCTTCCGCATCACGCAGGACCGGCTCTCGATCGCGCTGTCGACGGGGGGCGTCGGCGTGTTCGAATGGGAGATCGACGCCGACAAGGTCGCCGTGCTCGGACCCATCGCCGAGATCTACGGCGTCGACCGGCAGCGGGCCGAGGCCGCGGGCCTGCCCCTCGCCCCCTTCCTGGCGGGAATCCATGCGGAGGATCGCGACCGGGTGAAGGAGGCCATCGCCCAGGCCATCGCCGAGGGCACGCCCTATCGCGCGGAATACCGCGTCACCGGCAGCGGGCAGGAGCGCATCGTGCTCGCCCAGGGCAAGCCCTCCGAGATGCCGGGCGGGAGCAAGCGGCTGGCCGGCGTCATCATCGACGTCACGGGGCAGCGGCATGTCGAGCGGCAGCTCCAGGCCCTGAACGACCATCTGGAGCAGCGGGTCGCCGAGGAGGTGGCCGAGCGCGCCGTGGCCGAGGAAGCGCTGCGCCAGGCGCAGAAGATGGAGGCGGTGGGCCAGCTCACCGGCGGCGTGGCGCACGATTTCAACAACCTGCTCACCATCATCCGCTCCTCCGTCGAGTTCCTGCGGCGGCCGGACCTCGCCGAGGAGCGGCGCCGGCGCTACCTCGACGCGGTCTCCAACACGATCGACCGGGCGGCCAAGCTCACGGGCCAGCTCCTCGCCTTCGCCCGCCGCCAGGCCCTCAAGCCGGAGGTGTTCGATGTGGGCGACCGGCTCGACAGCATCTCCGACATGCTGGACTCGGTCACGGGAGCCCGCATCCGCGTGGTCACCGAGCTGCCGGAGGCGCCCTGCTTCGTGCGCGCCGATGCCAGCCAGTTCGAGACGGCGCTCGTGAACATGGCGGTGAACGCCCGCGACGCCATGGACGGGGAGGGCACCCTCACCCTGCGCCTCGAGGCCGGCGGCCCGATGCCGCCGATCCGCGGCCATGCGGGCGCGGCGGGCCCCTTCATCGCGGTCTCGGTGATCGACACGGGATCGGGCATCGCGCCGGGCAACCTCGCGCGCATCTTCGAGCCCTTCTTCACGACCAAGGAGGTCGGCAAGGGGACCGGCCTCGGCCTGAGCCAGGTGATCGGCTTCGCCAAGCGATCCGGCGGGGATGTCAGCGTGCAGAGCGCGGTGGGGGAGGGGACCGCCTTCACCCTCTATCTGCCCCAGGCGCCCGCGCCCGCCGCGGAAGCCGCGCCCCGCATCGAGGAGGCGGGGCCGGGCGAGGAAACCGGCCTGTGCATCCTGGTGGTGGAGGACAATCTGGAGGTCGGCCGCTTCTGCACGCAGATCCTGGAGGATCTCGGCCACACGCCGGTCTGGGCTGAGAACGCGGAAGCGGCGCTCGCGGAGTGGCAGAAGGACCTCGACCGGTTCGACGCGGTGTTCTCTGACGTGGTGATGCCCGGCATGGGGGGCATCGAGCTCGCCCGCTTCATTCGGGCGCGGCAGCCCGCCCTGCCGGTGGTGCTGACCTCGGGCTACAGCCACGTCCTGGCTCAGGACGACACCCACGGCTTCGAGCTCCTGCGCAAGCCCTACTCGGCCGAGGAGCTGGCCCGGGTGATCAGAACCACGGTCCGGAAGCGGCGCCAGCGCCGCGGCCGTCCCGCCTTCTGAGCCGGCGCCGGAGCCATGTCGTCGGCGCGGGAAAGCGTCTCTTGGGCCCCGATCGGAGGCTCCGTGCGCGCCCGATGCAGCTCAGGAAGAGGATAAACGAATAGGTGCCGCCGCTGTGCTTCCGCTAAGGGAGCGTTGCTGGCCGGGTTGCTGGACGCCGCCCGGGGACTTCACGGTCGAGGGCAGGAACAACGGATCGATGCGCCTCCTGCTCAGTCTCGTCCTGCAGGTGGCCGCCGCCGTGCTGCTCTGCCTGACGGTGGCCGCCGCCTGGGTGATGTTCGATTCCAAGCGGAGCATCGAGACCGAGGCGCGTCACTCGGCGCTGCGGGTCATCAAGCAGGTCAAGGCCTTGAGCTGGCGCGAGCTGACCTGGCGCGGCAGCGCCGGGCGCGACGCGAAATACGCCTTTCCCGACTGGCGCAGCGCCGACGTGCTGCGGGTGATCAGCCCCGGCTACTGCGTGAGCCTCGCCTGGGCCGAGGAGGCGCCCCAGCGCCTGTGCGGCCGCGGCGCCGATGCGGAGGCGGCGTCGCCCCGCTGGTTCGCCCGGCTCTATGACGGGGTGTTCGGCGCGGCGCCCCCGGTGGCGCAGGAGCTCACCCTGAACGGGCGCACCTTCGGCACGGTGACCGTCGAGGCCGATCCCGCCGCCGCGCTCCAGGCCGCGTGGCACCAGGTCAGCGTCGTCATCGGCGTCGCCGCGGCCATGGCGGCCGGGATCGGGCTGCTCGTGACGCTGGTGATCGGGAATGCCCTGCGCCCGGCCGGCGTCATCCTCAGGGGCTTGCGGCGTCTGGAACTCGGGGACCTGTCCGCGCGGCTTCCGCCCTTCTCGGCGCGGGAATTCAACCTGATCGGCCGGGCCTTCAACGATCTGAGCGAGCGCCTGGCCCGTACCACCGCCGAGCGGGCGAACCTGACGCGCCGCCTCTTCATGGTGCAGGAGGAGGAGCGGCGGGCGCTGGCCCGGGATCTCCACGACGAGTTCGGCCAATGCCTGACCGCCGCCGGCGCGCTCTCGGCGGCGATCGTCAAGGGAACGCATAAGGATCGCCCGGACATCGCCGAGGATGCCCGGGAGCTGGGGCTCCTCGCCAAGCGGATGATGGGCACGTTGCGCGGCGCGCTCTCCCGCCTGCGGCCGCCGGAATTCGACGAGCTGGGCCTCGAAGGCAGCCTGAACCAACTCGTCGCCTCCTGGAACGCGCGCACCCTGAGCCGGTCCGGCCAGGTCGCCGAAGAGACGCGCGCCCCGACGATCCGCCTCGACATCGCCGGGAGCCTCGTCGCCGTGCCGACGGCCGCCGCCCTGAGCATCTACCGCGTCACGCAGGAATGCCTGACCAACGTGGCCCGCCACACCGCCGCGACGGAGGTCCTCGTCCGGGTCGAGTGCGAGACGGATCCGGCGCGCATCCTCCGCCTCACCGTCGAGGATGACGGGGGCGGGGCGCCCGACCAGCTCAATTCCGTCTCCGGCCACGGCATCCTCGGCATCCGGGAGCGGATCACCGCGCTCGGCGGCAGCCTGGCGATCGGGCGCGCCCGGGCGGGCCTGCGCATCGCCGCGCTCATCCCCCTCGGGCCGAGCATCCCGGTCGCCTCGGCGGAGAGTCTGGCGTGAACGGCATCACCATCCTGCTCGTGGACGACCATCCGGTCGTGCGCGCCGGCTATCGCAAGCTCCTGGAGCGGCAGGGCCACTACACGATCACGGCCGAGGCGGAGAACGCGGCGGAGGCCTACCGCCTCTACCGCAAGGTCACCCCCGACATCGTCGTGATGGATCTGAGCCTGCCCGGCGCCAGCGGGATCGAGGCGATCCGTCTGATCCGCGGCTTCGACCGGAACGCCCGCATCCTCGTCTTCACGATGCACCAGAGCACGGCTTTCGCCTCGAAGGCCTTCGAGGCCGGCGCCTCCGGCTACGTGACCAAGAGCAGCGAGCCCGAGGAGCTGATCGCGGCGGTGGCCGCCGTCGCGCGCGGGGAGCGGGCGCTGAGCGACGACATCGCCCGCGAGCTCGGGGCCGAGCGCCTGTCCGGGCGCCGCTCCCCGGTCGAGGATCTGGGGCCGCGCGAGCTGGAGATCCTCCGGCTCATCGCCTCGGGGCGCACCTCGGAGGCGATCGCGCAGTCGCTCTCGCTCAGCCTCAAGACGGTCCAGAACTACCACTCGGCGATCAAGTCCAAGCTGAGCGTGCACACGGACGCCGATCTCGTCTGGATCGCGGTCGCGGCGGGCCTGCTTCAGCGCCAGCCCTTCGAATGAGGCTGTGCACGGCGGATATCTCGGGAAATCTTCCCAGTCGTTTTCGGGAAGTCCTCCCTACGCCGCGAATGTCCTAAGAACTTAATGAGATCCCGGGGCAAGCATCGATACGGCTCGGTTCAACGGCCGAGGGCGACGATGGACATCCCGGGAGGAAAGATGAAGCACGCTTCACTGCTGGCTGTCGGCCTCGGCGCCGGCCTGCTGCTGGACACGGCGGCATTCGCCAATGAGGACGTTCTCAAGCACACGGCCAATCCGGCGGAGCAGGTGCTCCAGACCGTCGACTACGCCAACACCCGCTATTCCAAGCTCGACCAGATCAATGCCGGCAATGTGAAGAAGCTCCAGGTCGCCTGGACCTTCTCCACCGGCGTGCTGCGCGGCCACGAGGGCTCCCCGCTCGTCGTCGGCAACATCATGTACGTCCACACCCCCTTCCCGAACATCGTCTACGCCCTCGACCTCGACAACGAGGCGCGGATCATCTGGAAGTACGAGCCGAAGCAGGATCCGTCCGTGATCCCGGTCATGTGCTGCGACACGGTCAATCGCGGCCTGGCCTATGCCGACGGCGCCATCCTGCTGCACCAGGCGGACACCACCCTGGTCTCGCTCGACGCCAAGACCGGCAAGGTCAACTGGTCGGTCAAGAACGGCGACCCGTCCAAGGGCGAGACCAACACCGCCACCGTCATGCCGGTGAAGGACAAGGTCATCGTCGGTATCGCGGGCGGCGAATACGGCGTGCAGTGCCACGTCACCGCCTACAGCCTCAAGGACGGCAAGCGCATCTGGCGCGGCTATTCGGTTGGTCCCGACGACCAGCTCCTCGTCGATCCCGAGAAGACGACGCAGCTCGGCAAGCCGATCGGCAAGGACTCTTCGCTGAAGACCTGGGAAGGCGATCAGTGGAAGACCGGCGGCGGCTGCACCTGGGGCTGGTTCTCCTACGATCCGAAGCTCGACCTGTTCTACTACGGCTCGGGCAACCCCTCGACCTGGAACCCGGCCCAGCGCCCGGGCGACAACAAGTGGTCGATGACGGTGTGGGCGCGTAACCCGGATACGGGTGTGGCCAAGTGGGTCTACCAGATGACCCCCCACGACGAGTGGGATTACGACGGCATCAACGAGATGATCCTCACGGATCAGAAGATCGACGGCAAGGAGCGTCCGCTCCTGACCCACTTCGACCGCAACGGCTTCGGCTACACCCTCGATCGCGCCACCGGCGAGCTGCTCGTCGCCGAGAAGTACGACCCGGCGGTGAACTGGGCCACCAAGATCGATCAGGACAAGGGCTCCAAGACCTACGGCCGTCCGCTGGTCGTGTCGAAGTACTCGACCGAGCAGAACGGCGAGGACACCAACACCAAGGGCATCTGCCCGACCGCCCTCGGCACCAAGGACCAGCAGCCGGCCTCGTATTCGCCGCGGACGCAGCTGTTCTACGTGCCGACGAACCACGTCTGCATGGACTACGAGCCCTTCCGGGTGAGCTACACCCCGGGTCAGCCCTATGTCGGCGCCACCCTGTCGATGTATCCCGCGCCGAACAGCCATGGCGGCATGGGCAACTTCATCGCCTGGGACGGCGTGAACGGGAAGATCAAGTGGTCGAACCCGGAGGCCTTCTCGGTGTGGTCGGGTGCGCTCGCCACCGCCGGTGACGTGGTCTTCTACGGCACCCTCGAAGGTTACCTGAAGGCCGTCGACGCCAAGACGGGCAAGGAACTCTACAAGTTCAAGACCCCGTCGGGCATCATCGGCAACGTGATGACCTACGAGCACAAGGGCAAGCAGTACATCGCCCTTCTGTCGGGTGTCGGCGGCTGGGCGGGCATCGGCCTCGCGGCCGGCCTGACCGACCCGAATGCCGGCCTCGGCGCGGTGGGCGGCTATGCCGGCCTCTCCCAGTACACCAATCTCGGCGGCCAGGTGACGGCCTTCGCGCTGCCGAACTGATCTCGCGCTCCACGGAGCCGAGTGACGAGGAAGCGGCCGGCGCTCCGGTGCCGGTCGTGATGTGACCCAGGGATTTCGTCTCAACACGAAAACCCGGCGTGCCCTCCGGTGCGCCTCCAGAGCTTGAGGGGATGTTTGCGACAGACTGTTCCGTAACCCTTCTCCGGTGCCATTCCTCCGCCCCTCGTTTATCGGAGAACACGGACACGGCGAGTTCCTCGTGAACTCGCCGCTTTTTTTTGCCCGCGCCGCCGGTGCGGACGCCGGAGGCCGTCCGGGAAGGACGCGCCGCCGGACCTGACGGGAACGCCCGGCGCCGAGGGCGGCCCGCATGCGGCGCAGAGCGCCACGATGCCCGGCCTGTTCGGCCTCGGCCGCGCGGCCCTCCTGCTGTACCGGCACGGCCCCTGAGCCGGCCCCCGCACAAGCCGATTGCAAGATAATAGATAGAAGCCTATCTAACGGCCGTTCACGGCGCTCCGCCCGATCCGGATCCCGTGCGGAGAGCCGAATGTCCGTGGATCCGGTCCTGCTTCGCCAGACCTACACGCACGCCCTGCTGCTCGCCGGGCGGCAATGGCGGCGCGTGGCCGACAGCGCGGTGCAGCCGCACGGGATCTCCGACGCAACGGCGCTGCCGCTGCTGCTGATTGGCCGCATGGCGGGCGAGCCCCGCCAGAACGCCCTCGCCGAGGCCGTGGGCATCGAGGGGCCCTCCCTGGTGCGCCTGCTCGACCAGCTCTGCGCGGCCGGGCTGGTCCTGCGCAAGGAGGACCCGACCGACCGTCGGGCCAAGGTGCTCAGCCTCACCCCGGCCGGGCGCCGGGTGGTCGCGACGATGGAGGCCGATCTCGCCCGTTTGCGCGCGGCGGTCTTCGCCGGGGTGAGCGAGGCGGATCTCGAGGCGAGCCTGCGGGTGTTCCGGGCCGTCCAGCGCTACGCCCGGGAGACCGGCCTGTCCCGCGGGGAGGGGGCCGAATGACCCTTCCCGGCGGTCGCGACTGGATCTTCGCCCTCAAGACCTTCGGGGCGGCGATGCTGGCCCTCTACCTGGCGATGTGGATCGACCTGCCGCGGCCCTACTGGGCCCTCGGCACGGTCTACATCACCAGCCAGGTCCTGGCGGGGGCGACCCGCTCCAAGGCGCTCTACCGCGTCTGCGGCACGCTGCTCGGCGCGGGGGTGAGCGTCGTGCTGGTGCCCAACCTCGTCGACGCGCCGGAGCTCCTGACCCTCGCCATCGCCCTCTGGGTGGCGATCTGCCTCTACTTCTCCCTGCTCGACCGGACGCCGCGCAGCTACCTGATGATGCTCGGCGGCTACACGGCGGCGCTGATCGGCTTCCCGGCGGTGGGCGAGCCCGGCACCATGTTCGACACGGCGGTGGCCCGGGCGGAGGAGATCACCCTCGGGATCCTCTGCGCCAGCCTGGTCAACACGGTGGTGCTGCCCCGCTCCGTCGCCCCCGCGATCGCCGCGCGGCTCGATCTCTGGCTGCGCGAGGCCCGGGCCTGGGTCGCCGAGGTGTTCGGCCGGGCCGGCGCCGGCGGGGACACGATGGCCAGGCGCCTGCGCCTCGCCTCCGACGCCGTCGCCCTCGACGCGCTGGCCACGCCGCTGCGCTACGACCGGACCGGCGCCGAGCGCTCGGCCGAGGCCATGGCGACCCTGCGCCAGCACATGTTGATGTTCCTGCCCATCGTCTCCGCGGTGGCGGACCGCATCGCGGCCCTGGAGCAGGCCCGGGCGCTGCCGCCGCGCCTGCGCGCCCTCCTCGACGATATGGCCGCCTGGCTCGCCTCGGGCAGCACGGAGCCGGCTGTGGCGGCGCGCCTGCGCGCGGCGGCGGAGGCCGCTTCGCCCGCCTTGCAAGAGTCCCCGTCCTGGACGGATCTCGTCGTGGCGAGCCTCGTCACCCGCCTGAAGGACTTCATCGATCTGCGCCAGGACGCCCGGCTGCTGCAGCGGCACGTCGCCGAGGGGAGCCCGGTCACCGAGGCGCTGGCCTTCCGCTACACGGCGCAGGCGCGCACCATCCGCCACCGCGACCATGGCATGGCGCTGATGTCGGCCATCGGCGTGTTCGCCTCGATCGTGATCACCTGCGCGATCTGGATCGCGACCGGCTGGCCGGACGGCGCGGGCGCGCCGATGATGGCGGCGGTCGGCTGCTGCTTCTTCGCCGCCCAGGACGACCCGGCCCCCTTCATCGTCGATTTCGCGAATTCCGCCCTGGTCGGCGGCGTCGCGGCCGGCCTCTACCTGTTCGGCGTGCTGCCGCTGGCGACGAATTTCGAGATGCTGGCCCTCGCCCTGGCGCCCGGCCTCATCCTGTGCGGCGTCTTCATGACCCAGCCCCGGACGGCGCCCCTGGCGCTGGGCGCGGCGGTCAACGGCTCGGCCATGATCGCGCTCCAGGGCAGCTACACGGGCGATTTCGCCGCCTTCACCAATTCCGCCGTCGCGGTGGTGGCGGGGATGTGGATCGCGGCCCTCGTCACCCGCCTCGTCCGGTCGGTCGGGGCCGGATGGACCGCCCGCCGCCTGCGCGCCGTGAACCGCCGCAGCCTCGCCCGGGCGGCCGAGCGGCAGGGGGCGCAGAACGGGCTCGAACTCGCGGCGATCATGCTCGACCGGGTCGGGCTGATCGCGCCGCGCCTCGCGGCCCTGCCGGCGGAGGATGCGGAATGGACCGCCGACCTCGTTGCCGAGGTGCGGGTCGGCATCAACGTCGTGGAGCTGCGCCGGGACCGCCGCAACCTCGCCCCGGAGGCGCGTGCGGCGGTCGAGCGCCTGCTGGCCGCCCTGGCCCGGCATTTCCACGGCACCGCCGCCCGGCCGCCGGAGGACCTGCTCGCCACCATCGACGGGGCGATCGACGCGGCGGCTGCCGCCCCGCGCGAGGCTGCCCATCGCGCGGCGCTGCTGGGGCTCGTCGGCATCCGCCGCGGGCTGTTTCCCGAAGCGCCGCCCTACCGGCCGAGCGCCTCCTTCACCGAACCGGGGCTCGCGGCATGACGGGCGAACTCGACCTCTACGGCGTCTTCGTCCCGAGCCTCGCGGCCTGGATGCTGATCGCCTTCCTGGCGAGCCTGCTCCTGCGGCGGCGGCTGGCCCGGCTCGGCTTCTACCGGCTGGTCTGGCACCGGCCGCTCTTCGATCTCGCCCTCTCCGTCGTGCTGCTCGGCGGCGGCGTCGCCCTCGCCCGCCCGCTGCTCCCGTGAGCCCCGCACCCGCCCGTCCCGGCTTTCCCCGTCCTACGCCGTCCCGGTCCCTCCCATCCCGGCGCCTCCCATGACACGGTTTCTCGCCCTCGCGTCCCGCCTCCTCGTCACCCTGGCGATGGTCGCCTTCGCCCTCGTGGTCGGACTCGGCCTGTGGGACTACTACATGGAGGCGCCCTGGACCCGGGACGGGCGGGTGCGGGCGGACGTGGTCGCGGTGGCGCCCGACGTCTCGGGCCTCGTCACCCAGGTTCTGGTCGAGGACAACCAACTGGTGACGCGCGGCGACGTGCTGTTCCGGATCGACCCGGAACGCTTCACCCTGGCCCTGCGTCAGGCGGAGGCGACGGTCGAGGGCCGGCGCGCCAGCGCGGAGCAGGCCGCCGCCGACTATGCCCGCTACAGCAAGCTGAGCGACGCCGCCGTGTCCCAGCAGAAGGTCGAGGCGGCCCGCGCCGCGGATCTGGAGGCGAAGGCCGCCTATGACCAGGCCCTGGCTGACCGCGACCTCGCCAAGCTCAATCTCGAACGCTCGGCGGTGAAGGCTTCCGTCGACGGCCGCATCACCAACATGGAGCTGCGGCCGGGCACCTACGTCACCACCGGGCGGGGCGTGATGGCGCTGATCGACGGGGACACCCTGCGGGTCGAGGGCTATTTCGAGGAGACCAAGCTGCCGCGCATCCATGTCGGCGACCGGGTCCGCATCCGGCTGATGGGCGAGGACGCCCTCCTGACCGGGCGGGTCGAGAGCATCGCCGGCGGCATCGAGGACCGAGAGCGCACGGCGGGTTCCAATCTGCTCGCCAACGTGAACCCGACCTTCGCCTGGGTGCGCCTCGCCCAGCGCGTGCCGGTGCGGATCGCCCTGGATCCCCTGCCCGAGGGCCTGCGCCTCGTCGCCGGCCGCACGGCGACCGTCGCGGTCGAGGCCGGCGGCCGGGACCGCGCCTTCGACCCGCTCGCGCTCTGGCGGAGGACGGCCGCGGATCGCTAGAGCCCGCGCCGCCGCACGCGGATCCGCGCCGTCGTGGATCCGGCCCGCAAGAATCGACGTGCGGCTGTGCTCCCGGGTCGGCCCGCGCGAAGCTTGCCCCTCGCCGGGATCGCGCGCCAGGAGCTGCGCCGCCGGACCAGCTGAGGGCGCGACCCGGCGTCCCACGAAGAGGAACACCCATCTCCCCCTCCGGTTTCGCCTACGACCGCCCGGGTCGGCGAGGCCGTTCATGACCAACCGCGACATCATCGTGATCGGGGGATCGAGCGGAGCGCTCGCGCCGCTGCGCGCCATCCTGGGCAGCCTGCCGGCCGACCTGCCGGCGGCCGTCCTCGTCGTCGTCCACATGCCGACGCTGGGCAGCGGCATGCTGGCCTCTCTGGCGACCGGCACCTGCGCCCTGCCGATCCGGCAGGCGGAGGAGGGCATGCCCGTCGAGCCCGGGACGGTCTATGTCGCCGCGCCGGACACCCATCTCCTCCTCCATGACGGCCATCTCCGGCTCGGGCGCGGCCCGCGCGAGAACCTGTCGCGTCCGGCCATCGATCCCCTGTTCCGCTCCGCCGCGGTGCATTACGGGCCCCGCGTCATCGGCATCGTCCTGAGCGGCCTCCTCTCCGACGGCGCCGCGGGCCTGAACGCCGTCCGCCGCTGCGGCGGTTTCACCGTGGTGCAGGATCCCCAAGAGGCGACGGCGGACGAGATGCCCCGGCGCGCCATGGAGGCGACCACAGTCGATCTCTGCGTGCCGAGCGCCAAGATCGGCCCCACCGTCGTCGATCTCGTGCACGAGAGCGCCGGGGCGCAGGTCCCCGTGCCGGACGAGCTGCGCATGGAGATCGACATCGCCACCGGGGGGCGCATCGACACGGCGCGGCTGGCGCGGATCGCGGACCCCGCCGCCCTCACCTGCCCCGATTGCGGCGGGGTGCTCTCGCAGGTCAAGGTGGGCGAGCCGCTCCGCTTCCGCTGCCAGGTCGGCCACGCCTTCACGGCCGAAGCGCTCGCCTATGAGAAGGAGGATCGCGTGGACGAAGCCCTGCGCGTCGCTCTGCGGATCATCGAGGAGCGGGCGGAATTGGTTCAACGCATGGCCGAGGACGGCCGTCGGACCGGCCGGCGCGCAGTGGCGGAGATGTACGAGGCCCGCGCCAGCGAGTATCGCGATTATGCCGAGACGCTTCGCCGTGCCGTTCTGCATTCGTTGCGGCCCGCGGGCACCGCCGACGAAGCCTCGTGACGCGGCGCCGGCCCGGTGCTTTCACGGCCGAAGCGGGCGAGGGGATGGAGACACGATGACAGGGATGCCGCCCACGGAGAATGTCCGCCTGGACGGGGCCACGGTCTTCATCGCCCTCTGCGCCTCCGGCGCGAGCACCCGCTCGCTCGAGACGCTGCTGACCCTGCTGCCGCCCCAGGAGGATGCGGCCGTCGCCATCATCCTCCAGCATCGCGAGGCCCTGGACGAGGAGCGCTTCGCCCGCGTCGCGCAGGAGAGCGGCCGCACGCTGACCCCGATCGCGGACGGCACGCCGATCGAGCACGGCCGCACCTACCTGCCGGAGGCCAACGTCATCGTGACGCTGCGGGACGGTCTGTTCCGCACGAGGCCCGCCCAGCAGCAGGTCGGGGAGCGGGGCACCATCGACAGCTTCCTGACCTCGCTCGCGGAGGTCGAGGAGGCGCAAAGCCTCGCCGTCATCTTCGCGGGCACCGCCTCCGAGGGAACGCTCGGCGCCAAGGCGATCAAGAATGCGGGCGGCCTCGCCCTGGCGGAGGAGACGGAGGACAGCCGGACGCATCATCTCGCCGTCAGCACCGACCCGGCCGCCCTCGCCGACATGGTGCTCACCGTCGAAGGGCTCGCCGAGCGCATCACGGCCTATGTCGCCGATCTCGCCCGCGGCGGCGTGAGCTCGTTGCACCCGGCCGCCGACCACGACGTCGCCTCGGCGCTGTCGTCCATCGCCGCGATCCTGCGCAACCGCACCGGCCACGACTTCCACGGATACAAGCCGGGCACCTTCATCCGCCGCGTGCAGCGCCGGATGCAGGTCGTCCAGGTCGACGACGTGCATGTCTATCTGGAGGTGCTGCGCACCAAGGCGGAGGAGGTGCAGCAGCTCTTCAACGACCTGCTGATCGGCGTCACCCGCTTCTTCCGCGATCCGGAGGAATTCGCGCTTCTGGAACGGGAGGTCATCCCGAAGCTGTTCGCCGGCAAGGGGCGGGGCGACCAGCTGCGCGTCTGGGTGATCGGCTGCTCCACGGGGGAGGAGGCCTATTCCCTCGGCATCCTCCTGCGCGAGCACATGGCGAGCCTGGAGGTGGTGCCGCAGATCCAGATCTTCGCCACCGACCTCGACGGGCGGGCGCTCGCCGCCTCGCGGGCCGCGCGCTACCCGGAGAGCATCGCCCAGGACCTGACGCCGGAGCGGCTCGCCCGCTGGTTCGTGCGCGAGGGGAACACCTACTGCGTGGTCAAGGAGCTGCGGGAGATGTGCATCTTCTCGCAGCATTCCATCGTGAAGGACGCGCCCTTCTCCCGGATCGACCTCGTCTCCTGCCGCAACCTGCTGATCTATCTCGATGCCGAGCTTCAAAGCCAGGTCATTCCGCTCCTGCACTTCGCCTTGAAGCCGCAGGGTTACCTCTTCCTCGGAAGTTCCGAGAATGTCTCGCGCCACCCGAAGCTTTTCGCCCCCGTCGGCCACCGCTCCCGCATCTTCCGCCGCCAGGAAAGCGCGACGCGGACGCTGCCGAATTTTCCGTTTCCGACCGCCGGCCAGCTCCCGCCCAGCGTTCCCAGCGCAGGGTCCGAACCGCCGCTCGTCGCCGGCGCATCCCTGACGCGGCGGGCCGAACGTTTCGCGGAGCGCTATGCGCCGGCCTACGTCATCGTCGACGAGGGCTATAACGTCCTCCACTTCTCCGGCCGCCTGGGACGCTTCATCGATCCCGCCGGCGGCGCGGCAAGCCTGAATGTCCTGCAACTCGCGCATCCGGACCTGCGGCTCGAGCTGCGCACCGCCCTCGCCAAGGCGGCGGGGGAGGGGGGCACCGTGCATGTCGAAGACCTGCGCGTGGGCCAGAACGGGGGGAGCCTCATCGTCGATCTTGTGGTCGAGGCGGTGCAGGAAGGACCGGGCTCGCCGCGGGGCTTCTTCGTGCTGTTCCGGGACGGCCCGCGCCTCTTGCAGGCCGGGATCGGCGCCAACGCTTCGGCGGAACAGGCCGACCACACCCAGCGGCTCGAGGCGGAGCTACGCACCACCAAGGACAGGCTGCAGGCGACCAACGAGGAGCTCGAGACCACCAACGAGGAGCTGAAGGCCTCCAACGAGGAATACCAAGCGCTCAACGAGGAGCTCCAGGCCGCCAACGAGGAGCTGCAGACCTCCAAGGAGGAACTGCAATCGATCAACGAGGAACTAACGACCGTCAACGGCGAGCTGGGGCACCGGGTGCACGAGCTTTCGCGGGCCAACAGCGATCTGAAGAACCTGATCGAGAGCACCCAGATCGCGAGTGTCTTTCTCGACAACGATCTGAAGATCGCGAGCTTCACCCCGGCGGCTGCCGAGATCTTCCACTTGATCGGCTCCGACGAGGGCCGGCCGATCAGCCACATCAAGGCGCGCGTGACCTACGAGGAGTTGTTGGAGGACGCCCGGCGCGTCCTGCGCACGCTCAACCTGGTCGAGCGCGAGGTCGGCAACCCGGAGACCGACGCGCGCTACATGGTACGGGTGCTGCCCTATCGCAGCATCGACAACTACATCGCCGGCGTCGTGATGACCTTCGTCGACGTGACCGCTTGGAAGCGTGCCGAGGAAGCGCTGCGGGAGAGCGAGACGCGTCTGCGCGCCCTGATCGAAGGGGTGCCACAGCTCATCTGGCGGGCGAACGGGGAGGGCCACTGGACCTGGACGAGCCCGCAATGGAACGCCTTCACCGGCCAGGCGGCCGAGGAGAGCCGGGGGATGGGCTGGCTCAAGGCCCTCCATCCGGACGATCGCGAAGCCGCCCTGGCCTTCTGGTCGACCGCCGAAAAGACGGGGCGACTGGAGATGGAAGGCCGCATCCGCCACGCGGAGGAGGATCGCTACCGCTGGTTCCAGACACGCGCCATGCCGCTGCGCGACGAAGCGGGGCGCATCCTCGAATGGTTGGGCACCTCGACCGACATCGACGACCTGCGCCGGTTGCGAGAGCGGCAGGAGGTGATGGTGGCCGAGCTGCAGCATCGCACCCGCAACCTGATCGCGGTGGTGCGCTCGATCGCGCGGCAGACCCGAGCGTCCAGCACTGACCTGGAAGGCTTTCACGAAGCCTTCAACGAGCGCCTGGAAGCGCTGTCCCGCGTGCAGGGGCTCCTCTCGCGGGCCGATGAAGAGCGCATCACCATCAGCAGTCTCCTGCGTTCGGAACTGGAGGCCCTGGGCGCCCACGCGATGGGTGACCGCATTCGCCTCGAAGGGCCCGAGGCACGGCTGCGGAACTCCACAGTGCAGACCCTGGCACTCGCCATCCACGAACTCGCGACGAATGCGCGGAAATACGGCGCGCTCGGTGCGGAGCAGGGGCGGCTCGACGTCACCTGGACGGTGCGCGAGGAGGAGGATGGCCAACGGCTCAGGCTGGAATGGCTGGAGACCGGCCTCGAACAGCTTCCGGACCGGCAGGCGCCCCTGGCGCATGGCGGTTATGGGCGCGAACTGATCGAGCAGGCGCTGCCCTACGCCCTCGGTGCCAAGACCAGCTTTGAGCTGGATGCGTCCCGCTTGCGCTGCGTGGTCGATCTGCCCCTCGGCCGGCGTGGGGGCGGTGGGCAGGTTTAGCGGGCTACGCCCGCTAAGACAGGAGCCAGAAGGCCAGCCCCAGGACGATCGCGATGGCCAGGATGATGCCGACATAGGCGAGAAGGACGCCCCGGTTGCGGCCGTAGCCCGTCTGCATCCGCGCGACACGTCGGCGCCGCGGGCTGCTCTCCTCCTCCCGTGCCAGGGCGACGCGGGACGGGCTCGGCGGCGCACCGGCCGCCTCGTCGTCGGTTCCGAGCGGCGACAATCCCGGATCGTGGGCCGGAATCTTGTCCCCGGTACGTCCCGCATCGATCGCCTCCTTCAACTGCGCGGCGGTCGGGCGCTCGGAGGGAGGCGGGGCTTCCGGAATACGGTTGGCCGGCGGGGGCGGCGTCTCGGAGCGCAATGACATCGGGAAGCTCCTCCGCGGCGCGGCGTCAGCGGCTGCTGCCGCCGGTACCGCCTCCTCCACTGCCCTGTGGGATCGCCCGCTCGGGCTGTCCGGCATTGCCGCCGGCTGCCGAGTTGGTGGTGATCGTGTCGGCGCCTGTCGCGCCGGGGGCAATGACGTAGTCGACGCTGTTGCCCGTAGTGTTGGTCTGGCGCTGGATAATGGTGCCCGGCGGATAGGGTCTGCCCGGGATGCCCGGCGGCGGCGTCTGGGCGCTCGCCGCGCCCGAGAGCAGGCAACCGAGGGCGGTGACGCTGAGAACCACGCGGTGCATAGACCTATCTTTCCTGGCGAATGTTCTTCGGCTGATCCTGAAATCAGACCGGCATGTGCGATGCTGAATCAATTCCGTGTGCTGCCGCCAAGTTTCTCTGATGCGGCCCCTTGTCCGCTGTCCTCCCGACGCATCAGGCGATGCCGAGGCTCGCGCTTTGGCCTGACCAAACCTTGCCTATCCTCGTGGCTTCCTGTGGAAAGCCACGAGGATGGATCAAGGCGCATGCGAATATCCGGATTTGAAGCGGGGATCGACAAGACGATGCCGGATCACGTGTCCTTCTCGATCACGGATGATCGCAGGCTGATCCCCTGCCGGATCGGCTTCGACGCCATTCATGCCCTCGCCGACGATCCGAGTGGGAACGTTATGACGCTCTTCGCTGCCCATCAGGAGCAGATCGTGGATGCGGCCATCGCCCAGTACCGGCGCGAGGGAGCGCCCGACGGAACGGTCACACGCTCGGGCGGCGCGCCCCGGCGCTGAATCCTCCCGCTCGGCCTCGCGCCACGAGCAGAGAGGCGGACACGGCGAGGTTTCCGCCTCACGGATCCCGTGCGGTAACGGCTCCGGGCGGCTGGCGGGGCGCGACGAGCTCGCCGCGTCGGGTCGCGGCGCCCATTTCCAGGCTGCTGGCGATGCGGTGCGCGCGCTCGATGAAGTGGTTCGCGGCGACCTCCGGGCACACCTCCCGCGCGGCTTGTGAGAACAGGTTCAGCCAGCGGTCGAAGGCTTCCGGGGTGAGCGGCAGGGGCATGTGCGTCGTCATGGGCGTGCCCTGATAGCGCCCCGTCATCAGCGCGACCGATGACCAGAAGTCGCAGAGCTTGGCGATATGGGCCTCCCAGTCTGCGACGTGGCGATCGAAGATTGGGCCGAGGAGCGGGTCCTTTGCTGCCCGGCCGTAGAAGGCGCGCACGAGCCTCTCGATCAGAACGTCGTCGATGCCCGTACGCGCGGCAATCTCGGCGGAAATCTCCGGCCGGCGTTCCGGGCTGCTCCCGGTCACCCTCAATTTTCTGGAAGACATGGCTTTCCGTCGCTCGTGGTCCGACGCGGACGCAAATCAGAGGTCCGCGCCGCGCGTGGACGCGCTTTCCGTGCTGGGTGCGATCCGATCCTGCATGTCGGTGGTGCGGTTGAGCGGGACAAGCGCGCCCAAGCCTCCAGCCTGACACCTTCGGATCGGATCGTGCGGGTCCCTGCGGGCTGGATCATGAGCCGCCGGCCACGGCGCCGGTGATGACCATGATGAGTGCATCGAGATCGATGCGCCGGTCGCCGGTGAGGAAGCCGGGCTCTACGGCCCCGACGGAAAGCGCCTATCCGTCGATCTCGGCCTGACGCTTCAGCTCGGCCGTGATCGCGTTCCGAAGCATGTTCTGAACGTCCATGTCGTGCCTCCGCTCGACGTGACGACGCTTCCGGCGGTGTATCGGCCTCCGCGCCTCTCGCAGGGAATGCTGGCTTCCACCGCGACCGTTCCGGTGGAGCGGCGATTTCGCGGCGGCCTGCTCCGGGCTCGGATGATGCGCCGAGGAGAGGCGCGGGCAGGACGTCGCGGGCAGGAACTCGGGCTTCGCCATCGGCCTTCCCACCCTGCGTGTCGCGTGGTCCGGGAGATTGAGATGCCGAAGGTCGGATTGTTCGGAATGGGCTTCGCGGCGGCGATCCTGTCCGTGAGCCCGGCGGCGGCTCAGGGCAAGCCGGACACGCCGCCCGCCAGCGCATCCATGCCGTCCGTGGACCTGACGATCAGCGACAAGGATGGGAAGGCGGTCTGCGCGCCGGCCGAGTTGCGCCTGCCGGCAGACACGAACGTCACGATCAACATCTCGAGCCACGCCAAGTCGCCGGTGATCATCACATCGCCGAACCAATTCAAGAACGATCAGGTGCTCCACCACGATGGCGATCTCGCCCACGTCGCCAGCGGTGACGGCTACACCGTCAAGCAGAACGGCAAGGGGGTGCTGCGCCTGCGGACCTTGAAGGCGGGGGAGCAGGACTATGGCTGCGCGGGCATCAACGATCAGAAAGACGTTTTTCGCGGCAGGCTGATCCTCACGCCGCCCTCCGGCTGAAGGCCGCACTGCCAGTCCCATCTTCTGCCGGGTGAATACGGGCACCCGACATGGCTCTGTGCGCCATGTCACATCCCGAAGGACAAATGGCTGGTCCTGCGCACGGCCTTCGGGCCGCGCCGGACAACCGGCGTATGACCGCGGCGGGAAATCAATCCGCGACACGCGCTGCCCCTAGGGAGGGCGCGCAAACGGGTGCTTCGCGCCAGAAGGGATCGGATCGGACGTCCCGGCCGGTGTCGCCCCGCTTCTGAGGTCTACGGCGCCAAATGGGCCGCTGCCCCCATGAAACCGGGCCCGCTTCCCTCGCCGTCACGCCTGCTCGTCCCTATACCTTAGGCGCGGCATCCGTGGTCCGACCCGGGCGTCGCTCCGTCCGAAGCGCTTCCGCACCCATTGGACATCGGTCCCGCCCGAGGAAGGCGTTGTCCATGTCCCCCTGTCCATGCCCGCCCGCCGCCGTTCTCGCCGGATTTGATGCCGCCTCAGCTGCTCCTCGCCACTGCTGCGATCCTGCCCTTCCTCGGCAGCCTCGTCGCGATCTGCCTGCCGCGACAGGCGCGCAACGTTGCCGCGAGCGTCGCGGGAGGCGTGACGCTGGTGAGCCTCGCCTGCATCGGGCTGCTCTATCCCGCGATTGCCCACGGCGGTCCCGTCACCTGGGTGGTCGAATGGTTGCCGACATTGGGCGTGCGCTTCGTCCTGCGCCTCGACGGGCTGTCCTGGCTCTTCGCGATGCTGGTGCTTGGGATCGGCGCGCTCGTGGTGCTCTATGCCCGCTACTACATGGCCGCGGCGGATCCGGTGCCGCGGCTGTTCTGCTACTTCCTCGCCTTCGTCGGCGCGATGCTCGGCATCGTGCTCTCCGGCAACCTGATCCAGCTCGTGGTGTTCTGGGAGCTGACCAGCATCGTCTCGTTCCTGCTGATCGGCTACTGGTCCGACAACGCCTCCGCCCGGGACGGCGCGCGGATGTCGCTCACCATCACCGCGGCCGGCGGCCTCTGCCTGCTCGTCGGCGCGGTATTCCTCGGTCGCATCGCCGGCAGCTACGACCTCGACGCCGTGCTGGCTGCGGGCGATGCGATCCGCGCGAGCCCACTCTATACGCCGGCTCTGATCCTGATCCTCGCCGGGGCGCTGACCAAGTCGGCGCAGTTCCCGTTCCACATCTGGCTGCCGCGGGCCATGGCGGCGCCGACGCCGATCAGCGCCTACCTGCATTCGGCCACCATGGTGAAGGCCGGCATCTTCCTGGTGATCCGGCTTTTCCCGGTGCTCTCGGGCACCGACGAATGGTACTGGATCGTCGGCAGCGCCGGCATGGCGACGATGCTGGTGGGCGCCTGGAGCGCGATCTTCCAGCACGATCTGAAGGGGCTTCTCGCCTACTCGACCATCAGCCATCTCGGGCTGATCACCCTGCTGCTCGGCCTCGACACGCCGCTGGCCGTCGTGGCGGCGATCTTCCACACGGTGAACCACGCGACCTTCAAGGCGTCGCTGTTCATGGCGGCCGGGATCATCGACCACGAGACCGGGACGCGGGACATGCGCCGCCTCAGTGGCCTGTGGCGGGCGATGCCCTACACCGGCACCCTGGCCATGGTTGCCGCTGCGGCCATGGCGGGCGTGCCCCTCCTCAACGGGTTCCTGTCCAAGGAGATGTTCCTGGCGGAGGCGGCGGACAATGCGGGTGGGCACCAGCTCAACCTCGCCCTGCCGTTCCTGGCGACGCTGGCCTCCGCCTTCACGGTGCTCTACTCCCTGCGCTTCATCCGCCAGACCTTCTTCGGGCCGGCCCCGCACGATCTGCCGCACGCGCCCCACGAGCCGGTGCGCTGGATGCGCATCCCGATCGAGCTGCTCGTCCTGGCCTGCATCGCCATCGGCCTCGTTCCGAACCTCACGATCGGGCCGGTGCTCGCCGGCGCGGCGCGCACGGTGCTCGGCGCCCGGATGCCGGACTACGATCTCGCGATCTGGCACGGCTTCAACGCGCCGCTCGTCATGAGCATCTTGGCTTTGGTCGGCGGGGTCGCCCTCTATGGGATGTTCGGGCGGCGCATCAACACCAATCCCCGCGGCGGGCCCTGGCTGATGGACCGGCTTGACGGCGGGTGGCTGTTCGAGCGGGGCATGACCGGCCTCGTCAGGGCGGCCCGTGCTCTGGAGGCCCAGTTCGGCGCGGAGCGCCTGCAGCCGCAACTGCGCATCCTGTTCCTCGCCGCCCTGCTGGCGGCGATCGCGGCGGGCGTCGCGCGCGGGCTGGACCTGTTCGCCCCTGGCCGGGTCACCGATTTCGATCCCGCCTTCGCCCTCATGTGGTTGGTTGGCGCGGCCTGCGCGGTCGGTGCTGCGGAACGGGCGAAATACCACCGGCTGTCCGCGGCCATCTTCGTCGGCGGGGCGGGCCTCGTGAGCAGCCTCACCTTCCTGTGGCTCTCGGCGCCCGATCTCGCGGTAACGCAGATCCTCGTCGAGATCGTCACAACGGTGCTGCTGCTGCTCGGTCTGCGTTGGCTGCCCAAGCGCGACGAGGCCATTCCCGCCCCGGCTTCCGAGAAAGCGCGGGCGCGCCGCCGTCGCCTCGTCGACCTCGGCATCGCGATTTTTGCCGGCTTCGGCCTCGCTGGCCTCGCTTACGCGGTCATGACCCGGCCGGCGGTGGACGGCATCAGCCGCTGGTTCGTGGAGGAGGCCTATCCGCAGGCGGGCGGGCGCAACGTCGTCAACGTGCTTTTGGTGGATTTCCGGGCCTTCGACACGATGGGCGAGATCTGTGTGCTCGGTATCGTCGGCCTAACCGTCTTCGCGCTGCTGCGCCGGTTCCGCCCGGCCCCCGACAGCCTGGAGCGGCCGGCCCAGCAACTGCGCCATGACGCCTACGATCGTGCTCGGGAGGGCCGCGAGCCGGGCCACACCACCGCCGATGCCCTCCTGGTGCCGCGGATGGTGATGACGTGGCTGTTCCCCTTCATCGTCCTGCTCGCGCTGCACCTGTTCCTGCGCGGGCACGACCTGCCCGGCGGCGGCTTCGCGGCGGGCATCGCGCTCACCGTCGCCTTCATCCTGCAATACATGGCCTGCGGTGCGCAGTGGGTGGAGGAGCGCCTGCGCATCCAGCCGATCGCCTGGATCGGTGTCGGCCTGCTGGTCGCGGTATTGGCGGGTGCGGCCTCCTGGCTGTTCGGGCGCCCCTTCCTCACCGCCTACTTCGCCTACTGGGAGTTGCCGCTGATCGGCAAGGTGCCGGTGGCGAGCGCCCTGCTGTTCGATCTCGGCATCATGGTGCTGGTGGTGGGGGCGAGCGCGCTGATGCTGGTGGCGCTCGCCCACCAGTCCCTGCGCCGCACCCGCGCCACGGAAGCCGAGATGGAGCGGGCTGCCAGCAAGGAGCACGCCTGATGGAACTCGTGCTGTCCCTCGGCATCGGCGTCTTCGCCGCCGCCGGCGTCTGGCTGATGCTGCGCCCACGCACCTTCCAGGTCGTGCTCGGGCTCTCGCTGCTGAGCTACGCCGTCAACCTCTTCATCTTCGCCATGGGCCGGCTGACGGTCGGTGCGCCGCCGGTACTCGGCGCCGGCGCCGACATCGTTTCCGTCGACGATCCGGTGCCGCAGGCCCTGGTCCTCACCGCGCTGGTGATCGGCTTTGCGCTGACCGCACTGTTCCTCGTCGTCCTGCTCGCCGCCCGCGGCGTCACCGGCAGCGATCATGTGGATGGCCGCGAGCCGCACCAGGCGGAGCCGCATCCCGGGAATCCGCATCCATGAACGCCTCCGCGATGAACGCGGCCGTCGTGAGCCATTGGTCGGAGCACCTCGTCGTCCTGCCGATCGTGCTGCCGATCGCGGTCGCCGGGGCGATGTTCCTGCTGGACGAGCGCCGGCATCGCCTGAAAGCGGGCCTGAGCCTCGCCACGGTCCTGGTCCTGCTCGGCGTCGCCCTCGTCCTAGTCGGCCGGGCGGGCCACGCGCCGGAGGTCTACCGCCTCGGCAACTGGGCCGCGCCCTACGGCATCGTGCTGGTGGCGGACCGGCTCTCGGCGGTGATGCTGGCGCTTGCCGCGACCCTCGGGCTCTTTGCCCTCGTCTTCTCCTTCGCCCGCTGGGGCCGGGCGGGGCCGCGCTTCCACGGCCTGTTCCTGTTGCTGCTGATGGGAGTGAACGGCGCCTTCCTCACCGGCGACCTGTTCAACCTGTTCGTGTTCTTCGAGGTGATGCTGGCGGCTTCCTACGGCCTCGTCCTGCACGGCTCGGGCGAGACGCGGATCCGGGCGGGGCTCGGCTACATCGCGGTCAACCTCGTCGCCTCGCTGTTCTTCCTGATCGGCGTCAGCCTGATCTACGGGACCCTCGGCACCCTCAACATGGCTGACCTCGCCCGGCGGCTCACGGCACCGTCCGCGGGCGACCTCGCATTGTTCGAAGTTGGCTGCGGGATTCTGGGTATCGCCTTCCTGATCAAGGGCAGCGCCTGGCCCCTCGGCTTCTGGCTGCCGACCACCTACGCGGCGGCGAGCGCACCGGCGGCGGCGGTGCTGGCGATCCTGAGCAAGGTCGGCGTCTACGTCGTGCTGCGTCTGAGCCTGCTCCTGTTCGGGACGGGCCTGTCCGAGGGCTTCGGGCTAAGCTGGATCCTCGCCGCCGGGCTCGCCACCATCGCCTACGGCACCATCGGCATCCTCGCCGCGCGGGACCTCACCCGAGCGGCGGGCTATGGGGTGATGATCTCCTCGGGAACGGTGCTCGCGGCCCTGGGCACCGGCAGCGGTGGGGCGCTTTCGGGGGCCCTGTACTATCTCGTCGGCTCGACGCTTGCCGCCGGCGCCTTGTTTCTGCTCGCCGAGGTCCTTCAGCGGGGCCGCGACCCGGCGGAGGCCGTCCAGCCCGTCTTCGCCGACGAGTACCGCGACCCCTTCGACGATGCCGGCGCCACCGAGATCGGCCGCGCCATTCCCGCCGCGGTGGCGATCCTCGGCGTGAGCTTCCTGCTCTGCACGCTGATGCTTGCCGGGGTTCCGCCGCTCGCGGGCTTCGTCGGCAAGCTGGCGATATTTTCAGGCCTTGCCACCGGAACCATGACCGCCTCGGCCTGGGTGCTGATCGTAGCCCTCACCTTGTCCAGCTTGGGCACGCTGATGCCCCTGGTGCGGCTGGGCATCTTCAGCCTCTGGGTGCCGAGCGACGACCCGCCGCCGTTACTGCGCGCGCCTGAATTCATCGCCCTGGCCGGGCTGCTCGGCGCTTGCGTGGCGCTCGCCCTGTGGGGCGGCCCGGCCCTGGCCTATGCCGACGAGACCGTGCGCTGGCTTACCCAGCCGGGGGACTATGTCCGTGCCGTCCTCGGCGGCCCGGAGGGAGGCGGATCATGAGCCGCATCCTGCCCTATCCGTTCCTGTCGGCCGGGCTCGCCCTGACCTGGCTGCTGCTGAACGCCCCGCCCACACGCGGCGGCGTGCTGCTCGCGCTCCTCGTCGGCCTCGCCGTCCCCGCGGTGATGCGGGCGCTGCGCCCCCGAACCGCGCGGCTGCGCGCGCCGGGCACGGCGGTGAGGCTGCTGGTGACCGTCCTCTACGACATGGTCCGCTCCAATATCGACGTCGCCCGGATCATCCTCGGCTTGCGCCGCGGCGAGCGGCGCACCGGCTTCGTCACCATCCCTCTCGACATGCGCGAGCCCTTCGGCCTCACGGCGCTGGCGATCATCCTGACCGCCACGCCCGGCACGCTCTGGGTCCAGTACGATTCCGACACCGGGTGCCTGCTCATGCACGTGCTCGACGATACCGACAAAGACCAATGGGTCCGCCGGGTGAAGGACCGCTACGAGCGTCCCCTGATGGCGATCTTCGCAGGAGTTCTGGCATGAGCGCCGCGACCGTGCTCGACTGGGGCCTCGCCCTCGCTCAGGGGATGCTGGTCCTGGCGATGGCTCTCGCCGCCTGGCGGATGCTGCGCGGCCCCCGCGCCCAGGACCGCATCCTCGGCCTCGACACCTTCTACCTCAACGGCATGCTCGCGATCGTGGTCCACGGCATGCGCACCGGCAGCAGCCTCTATTTCGAGGCGGCTTTGATCATCGGCATGATCGGCTTCACCGCCACCGTGGCGCTGGCCAAGTTCCTGATGCAGGGCGAGGTGATCCAGTGAGCGGTGCCGAACTGCCTGCCTGGGCCGCCTGGCTCGTGGTCCTGCTTGCGCTCACTGGCGCCGGCTTCTCGCTGACGGGGGCCTTCGGCCTCATCCGCCTGAAGACATTCTACGAGCGCGTCCATGCCCCGACGCTCGGGGCGACGTTGGGCATGGCCCTGATCCTGTGCGCCTCGATGCTGCTCCTGTCGCTGATCGAGGGGCGCATCGTTCTGCGCGATGCCCTGATCGGCGTGTTCCTCACGGTCACGACGCCGGTCACCCTGCTGCTGCTCGCCCGCGCCGCCGCACATCGGGATCGGCACGAGGGCAATGCCGGCGCCCCGCCGGAGGTGTGAGGCCCATTCCGCCGACGGTTTCGGTTTCAGCTCTGCGATGACGGTGCGATGCTCTCGCCATCCGATTGAGGGGAGGCCGACTGGAGGCCCTGCGGCGCAGGCACGCCCGGTATCAGCGATTTCAATTAGATGGATCCGCCAATTCTTTTGCGATCTCTCCGGTGTTGCTGGTTTCGAGGCTATATTCTTTATTTCGTTTGCGATCACAGATTTGTGATGGATCGTTCGGGAACGAGGCCGGCGGCCGCAACTTGAGCCGCGGCTGCGCATCGCAGCGCTGCGTCCCGGCAGGGCCGGGGCAATCAACGACGGAGCCTGCGAGATGGAAAAGCGGAGCCCCTGTCCGGCCTCCGGCAGCCTGTTCGTGTGCACCGTCGTGAGCTCGGGTGCCTGAGATGGCCACCGCGAGCCCGAAGGCGAAAGCGAAAGGACGCGATCCCTTCGTCGCCCTGCATGTCGGCGACCTTCACCTGACGGGCCGCAATCAGGCCAATGCCCGTGACCTCGCTGCCATCCTCGACCAGATCGCGGGGATCGCGCCCCGCGACGCCTTCGACTTCGTCTATTTTCCCGGCGACATCGCGGAAGACGGGCGGGCTGGCCAATACGCGGTTCTACAGGCGGCCCTGAGGAGTCATCCGGCTCTGCCCATCCGGTTGATTCCGGGCGATCACGACCGCCAGCACGGTTCGATGAGCGCGTTTCACGAGCTGTTCCTGGCCGTCGCGGGAAGCCGACAGGGCGGCCGGCACGATCCGGTCACCAACGTCCTCCCCCAGCCTGAGGTCGAGCAGGACGTTTCGCAATACTACTATGCCGAGACATTCTCGGGCGTGCACTGCCTGTTCCTGGACATGGTCAGCGCCGGCTTCGGCCGTAAAGGCATCGGCCTCGACTTCCGCCTCGGCTGCCCGCAAACCGACTGGCTCTCGGACGAGATCACGGCCGCGGCCGATCGTGGGCAGCCCTGCGCCGTGTTCATGCACGCCTATCCTGACGACCTGCGCGTGCTGGGGGATCGACTGGACGTTGCCGGGCTGATCTGGGAGGGCCGGGTGCGCCTCGTGGAGATGGGCCACACCCATTACAACGAGTTGGCGCATGACGGGCGCACCCTTTACGCGGCGGCCCGCTCCGTCGGCCAGAATGAGGACGGCTCGGTCGGCTACGGGGTCCTGGCCATCGACGGCCCCGTGACGAGCTGGCGCTTCCGGGCGCTGGACCGGACGCTGCCCTTCGTCCTGATCACCAGCCCCGCCGACCGCCGGCTCGCGACCCGGCCGGCCACGCCGCTGAGCAGTGGAATGACCCGTGATGCACGGGGACGCATCCGCGTGCGTGCTCTCGTGCTCTCCGACCGGGAGCTGCTCGTCTGCCGCTGCCGTGTCGACAGGGGGGCATGGACGCCGATGAAGCGCGTCTCGGCCCGCAGCTTCGAGGCCCGGATCCCCTGGCCTCCGGGCGCGAGAAGCCTCCAGGTCGAGGCGGCGGACGCGCGCTGGTCGGGACACGGGCCGGATTTCGTCGACACCGACGTGATCGAGCCGCCCGACATGGCCGCATGTCCCCTGGGTGAGCCGCCCATCCCCGACCGGCCGGGCAGCGACGTTTTCCGGATCCGGGCGTGGCTTCAGAAGGGCGTGCGCGGCGACCAGCTCGGCCCCAACCGGGCCGGACGCCAATGGTAAGCGGCACGCTCCGAGACACCCGCGCCGGCCATGCGCCGGCCACTCACCCTTCCCGATGATGAGAGACGACGATCGTGGCTGCCGCTTGGGGGCTTCCCCTCCACCTGACGACCTGGATCATCGCCGCACTGGCGACCCTCGGCGTGATCTTGCGCCCCTTTTCCTGGCCCGAGGCGATCTGGGCGGCCTTGGGCGCCCTCCTGCTCGTCGTCCTCGGCCTGATGCCCTGGCAGGTGGCCCTGCAGGGCGTCGCCAAGGGTACCGACGTCTACCTGTTCCTCGTCGGCATGATGCTGCTCTCGGAGATCGCCCGGAAGGAGGGGCTGTTCGACTGGCTCGCCGCCCATGCTGTGCGGGCCGCTAAGGGCTCGGCGACCCGGCTGTTCCTGCTCGTCTACGCCGTCGGCACGGTGGTGACGGTGTTCCTGTCGAACGACGCTTGCGCCGTGGTGCTGACGCCCGCCGTCTTCGCCGCCACCAAGGCGGCCGGGGTCAAGGAGCCGCTGCCCTACCTGTTCGTCTGCGCCTTCATCGCGAACGCCGCCAGCTTCGTGCTGCCGATCTCCAACCCCGCCAACCTCGTCGTGTTCGCGGAACACATGCCCCCTCTCGGGCGCTGGCTCGCGACCTTCACCCTTCCCTCCGTGCTGGCCATCGTGGCGACCTATGTCGCCCTGCGCCTCACCCAGAACGCGCGGCTCAAGGGCGAGACGGTCGCCACCGACGTCGAGACACCCCGCCTCGTGCTCGGCGGCAAGGTCGCCGCCTTCGGCATCGTCGCCACCGGCGCGGCGCTGATCGGCGCCTCCGCGGCGGGTCTCGAGCTCGGCCTGCCGACCTTCATTGCCGGCCTCGCCACCAGCCTCGTCGTCCTCCTGATCAACCGCGGCGGCCTGGTGGAGGTCGTGAAGGACGTGTCCTGGAGCGTGCTGCCGCTGGTGGCGGGTCTGTTCGTGCTCGTCGAGGCGCTGGAGAAGACCGGCGTCCTCAAAATGCTTGCCGACCTGTTGCAGCGGGCCGCGCAGGGCGATCCCGACGCGACCGCCTGGGCCGGCGGGGCCATCGTCGCCTTCGGCTCCAACCTCGTGAACAACCTGCCGGCGGGCCTCCTGGCGGGTGCGGCGGTTCAGGCGGCCCATGTGCAGGAAAAGGTCGCCGGGGCGATCCTGATCGGCGTCGATCTCGGGCCGAACCTCTCGGTCACCGGCTCCCTGGCGACCATCCTCTGGCTCACCGCGATCCGGCGCGAGGGCGAGGACGTGTCGGCCTTCGCCTTCCTGAAGCTCGGATTCCTCATAATGCCGCCGGCCCTCGCCCTGGCACTCGCCGCCCTGATCCTCGTCTGATCCCGCCCCGGAGAGTGCCCGCGTGACCGCCGCCCTGCTCTATCCCTTCATCATCGTGGCGGGCGCCCTCCAGGCGCTCGGCAATTCCATGAACGCGCAGCTGCGTGGGCGCCTGGTCAACCCGTTCCTGGCGGCCTCCGTCTCCTTCCTGCCCATCGTCTTCGTCTTCGCGACGCTGTTCCTGCTGATGCCGACGCCGCTGCCGAGCCTCAACAGCCTCGCGGCCATGCCGTGGTACGCGCCGCTCGGCGGCGTGGCGGGCGCGGTGGCGGTGTTCGGCGGCCTCGCCTTCGTCGACAAGGTCGGCGCCGGCCCCTTCAACGGCCTGACGCTGACCGCCAACATCCTGACCTCGCTGGCGATGGATTCCCTCGGCCTCTTCGGTCTGCAGGGCGGCGGCTTCAAGCTCATGCCCTGGCTCGGAGGCCTGCTCATGGCTGTGGGCGTGACCTTCATCGCCCGGGTCACCCCCGACAAGGGCGCTGCGAAGGAGGCCGGCCATGGCCTGAACCCGAGGCTGCTCTACCCCTTCATCGTCGTCGCGGGCGCGCTCCAGGCCATCGGCGTCGTCTGGAACGCGCAGCTGCGCGGTGCCCTGGTGAACCCGTGGCTCGCGGCGCTCGTCTCGTTCCTGCCCGTGGTGTTCGTCTTCGTGCTGGTCTTCCTGCTGCGCCCGAAGCCGCTGCCGCAGCGAAGCGACATCGAGGGTGTGCGCTGGTGGATGCCGCTCGCCGGTCTCACCGGCGCGGTGGCGGTGTTCGCCGGCCTGCTCTTCGTCGACAAGGTCGGCGCCGGCGCCTTCAACGGCCTCCTGATCACCGCCAACCTCCTGACCTCGGTGGCGCTCGACCATTTCGGCTGGGTCGGCATGAAGCAGGTGCGGGCCGGCCCGTCGCGGCTCGGCGGCGCCGCGCTGATGGTGGCCGGTATCGTCCTCATTTCGCTCTTCTGACGAGCCGGAGGCGATGCGGATCGGCCCGTATCCCGAAGGCCGTGACGGGCTCGGGGGCTCATGTCATCGAGGGGGAATGACGTCGCGATGGGAAGAAGATCTGGCGGAGGGAGCGGGATTCGAACCCGCGATACCGTTGCCGGTATACACACTTTCCAGGCGTGCGCCTTCAACCACTCGGCCACCCCTCCTGATCCGAAGGCCGGTCGGGGGCTGGCGGCCTTTTGGGGCTGAGCCTCGCTGCGAACCGGGCGGCGGATCCGGTGCGTCTACAGGCGGGCGGCGCCGCTTGCAAGCCGTGATCGGCCTTCCGAATGGGATTGCGTAAGCGCTTCCGGCAGACCGACGCGCTCAGGCGCTCGCCTGAAGCTGCAGGCGGGGCAGGCCGGCTCGGGGGGCGAGGCCATAATCCTGCAGGCCGACGATCTCGACCCGCTCGTCCTTGCGGGCGATCAGCACGCTGTTGCCCGGCACGGGGACCCAGGTGGCGTGGTCCTGGTCGAGGGGCTCGGAGGCCACCACCACGCCATCCTCGGACTGGCGGTAATACAGGCTGTTGGCGGGTTCGTTGGCGGCGTAGCGGAAGGCGTATAGGTCGCGGCCGTCGGCGAGCGCCGCGGTGAAGCGGAAGGGCAGGCCGCCATCGCTGCCGCCCACCAATTCCGTCAGGGCGGAGAGCATCCGCGCGGTGGCCTCGACGGGGTCGCGGTAGGGCTCCGGCCCCATCAGCCCGCTGCCGAGCAGAGCGAGGAACATCGCCTCCGAATCCGTGGAGCCGGCACGGGCCGGATAGAGCTCGTCCGGGATCAGCGTCTCGATTGGCCGTCGCAGACGGGCCCAGTCGGCGATGTAGCCGTTATGCATGAACAGCCAGGGCCCGCAGGCGAAGGGATGGCAGTTCGGCCGGGTGATCGGCGTGCCGGTGGCCGCCCGCACATGGGCGAAGAACAGGTGCGAATGCAGGTGGCGGCACAGGGAGCGCAGGTTGTCGTCCGACCAGGCCGGCTGCACCTCGCGATAGCGGCCCGGCTCCGAATGGTCGCCGTACCAGCCCAGCCCGAAGCCGTCGCCGTTGGTCGCCGCCGTCGATTCGAGCGCCTTGATGCTCTGCGAGACGAGGGAATGGGCCGGCTCGGTGACGTAATGCTCCAGCGGGATGGTGCGGCCCCGATAGGCGATCCAGCGGCACATGCGGGTCGATTCCCTCGTCGTCCGGCCTCAGGCCGCCGCCCTTCGGCGACGATCGTGGAGAAACCGCGTCAGCTTGAGCGCGGGCGATTTCCCCGGGCGGCCTGCCTGCCGGGGCAACGCGGTCGGTGCAGGATCAGATGCCGTGGCTCTGCAGCCAGGCCTCCAGCAGCGCGACCTGCCAGAGCTTGGAATTGCCCTTCGGTGTCAGGGTCCCGTCCGGGTCGGCCAGCAGGTGGTCGACATAGGCGCGGTTGAACAGCCCCCGATGCCGGGCCGCCGGCTCGTCGAGCACGTCGCGCACGTAGTCCAGGAACGGGCCGCGGATGTGCTTGAGGGCGGGAACGGGAAAATAGCCCTTCTTCCGGTCGATCACCTCTGCGGGCACCACCGTCCGGGCCGCTTCCTTCAGGATGTGCTTGCCCTCGCCCTTCACCTTCAGCTCCGCCGGGATTCGGGCCGCGAGTTCCACCAGCTCGTGGTCGAGAAAGGGCACCCGCGCCTCGAGCCCGCAGGCCATGGTCATGTTGTCGACCCGCTTGACCGGATCGTCGACGAGCATGATGCGCTGATCGAGCTCCAGGGTCTTGTCGATGGCGCTTCGGCTGTTCGAGGCGGCGAAGAACGCCGCGATGTAGTCGCGGCTATCATCGCCGTTCACGAAGTCCGGGGCGAGCGCCTGCTTCATCTCCGTGTGGTCGCGGTCGAAATAGGCTTTCGCGTAGTCGCCGACCGGATCGGTCGAGCCCATCAGCTTCGGATACCAGTGATAGCCGCCGAAGACCTCGTCGGCGCCCTGGCCGCTCTGGATCACCTTCACGTGCTTCGACACCTCCTGAGAGAGCAGCAGGAAGGCGACGGCGTCGTGGCTCATCTGCGGCTCGGCCATGGCGTGGATCGCGAGCGGCAGGGCGTCGAGGGTGCGGGCGCCATCGACAACGAGCTTGGTATGGTCGGTCTCGAATTCCCGGGCGATGATGTCGGAATACTTGAACTCGTCGCCCTCGACGCCGTTCACGGCGTCGAAGCCGACCGAAAACGTCTTCAGGCCGGTCTGCCCCTTCTTTGCCAGCAGGGCCACGATGATCGAGGAATCGAGGCCGCCCGAGAGCAGCACGCCGGTCGGCACGTCGGCGATCTGGCGGCGCTCCACCGCCGTGCCGAGGGAGTCGAGCACCGCGTCGCGCCAATCGGCCTCGCTCATCCCGCGGTCCGCGTCGCGGGGGCCGATGGTGAGCCTCCAGTAGGTCTCTTCCCGGCGCTCGCCGTTGGGCTCGATCGTCAGGATGGTGGCCGGATGCAGCTTGCGCACGCCCTTCAGGATGGTGAGCGGCGCCGGCACGCCCGCGTGCCAGCTCATGTAGTGGTGGAGCGCGCGCGGGTCGATCGCGGTGTCGACGTCGCCGGCCGCCAGGAGTGCGGGCAGCGAGGAAGCGAAGCGGAAGCGCTTTCGCGCCTCGCTGTAATAGAGCGGCTTGATGCCGAGCCGGTCGCGGGCAAGCACAACGCGGCCGGAATCGCGCTCATGCACGGCGAAGGCGAACATGCCGAGGAAGCGCGTCACGCAATCCCTGCCCCAGGCATGATAGGCCTTGAGCACCACCTCCGTGTCGCTGGTCGAGAAGAAGCGGTAGCCGATCGCCGTCAGCGCCTCGCGCAGGGCCGGATAGTTGTAGATGCAGCCGTTGAAGACGATGGCGAGCCCGAGTTCGGGATCGACCATCGGCTGCTGCCCCGCCTCCGACAGGTCGATGATCTTCAGGCGGCAATGGCCGAAAAGCACCCCGCCCTGGCCGTGGATCCCTCCGGCATCCGGCCCGCGCGGGTGCAACTCCCGCATCATCGCGCGGATCGCCGAGGGATCGGCCGCGCCGTCGAAGCTGATCTCTCCGCAGATGCCGCACATCGCTCACCCTCGCCTTCGGTGGCCGCCCGAGTGGACGAACCTCGACCGGCAGAACGGGGGCGCGCGCCGGGTGTTCCCATCCGTCCGCGATTGCCCCGGCATGGGATCGCCCGCGCGATGTCCGGGCCTGCCCGCCCGTTCAGGCCGGTTTCTAGGCTTTGCGCGGTGTCGCGCGGCGGACGAGGGCGAGGCCGGCGCCCATCCAGGCAAGCACGAGGAGCGGCCAGAGCGGGCCGGGCCAGGCGGGCGGTGGGTAGAGGCTGTTGAGGAGCGGCCAAGCCAGGAGCAGACTCCCCGCAAAACCCGTCACGCTCCAGCCCCAGCGCCGCTCCCGCGCCGCCAGCACGCCCTGGGCGAGGCCCACGGCCACGTAGACGAGAATGAGCACCAGGGTGGCGGTGGTGGCACAGGCCTCGCTGAAGGCCCGCGATCCGGCGAAGCTCCCGAAGACGATCAGCAGGAGCAGGTTGAGGCCGCCGACGAATCGGATCGCGGTTCGCGGCGCCCCGTGGGCGGGATCGATCTCGGCGAAACGGCCCCCGAGGCCGGCCCCGCCCAGCGCGTAGAGGATGCGGGCTGCCGCGGTCGCCGTGCCCAGCGCGCAGGCCAGCGAGCTGACGCCCGCGGCGAGGTCGAGGAAGATGCCGTAGCTCCGGGAGAGGTAACGCTCGGACAGCGTGTCGAGCGGTGCGGGCGCCGTGCCGAGGGCTTCGATGCCCATGCGCCCGTAGCCGAGCACCTGCGCGTAGGAGACGAGCGCGTAGAGCAGCGTCGCTGCGATCAGCGAGCCGAGGATTGCGCGGGGAATCGCCCGATGCGGGTCGCTGGTCTCTTCGGCGACCGTCGCCGCGCCCTCGAAGCCGGCGAGCGAGAGCACGGCGAAGACCATGCCGAAGCCGAGCCCGGAGAGACCGCGCGCCGGATCGGGCCAGAACGGCTCGGCCGTCAGCGGCACGCTCGCCAGGATCACCCCGGCCAGAACCACGATCGCCAGCACCGCCGCCACTTCGATGGCGAGCATCACCGCCGTGGCCTGCCGGATCTCCCGGCCGCCCAGCACGATCACCAGGGTGCCCCCGGAGAGCGCGATGGCGAGCCAGAGCCAGGGATGGCTGAGGCCCAGATGCGCGAGCCCCACCGCGAGGAAGCCGCCGATCAGCGAGGTCGCAGAGGCGAGGAAGGCAAGATAGGCGAGCAGCAGTCCCCACCCCGCCACGAACCCCCAGCGCCGGCCGAATACGGCGCCGACATAGGCCTGGGCCGATCCGGCGCTCGCGATCCGGCGGCTGAAAGCGACGAAGGAGAGGCCGATCAGCCCCATCGCCGCCCCGCCGACGAGGAAGGCGAGCGGCGCCGCCTGTCCCGCTGCCTGCACCGACAGGGAGACGTTGAAGGCCATGGCGAGTGTCGGCGCGATGATTGCCAGGGAGAGCACGAAGGCCTGGAAGCCGGTCAGGGTGCGCCGAAACTGCGTCATGCGATCGAGGGTTGTCGTGTGGGCGCCGGATGTCACCCCCCCCTGCCGGGAGCCCGCGAGGCGTGTCCTTGGAGCCATGCTTCCGGTGTCATTCACCTATGCGAAGCGCGGCCGCGTTGTCCGCCCTTGAAGCCTCCTCTATGGACACGACATTCCGAGCGGCCGCCGCCGGTCACCGCCCGGAGGCGGGCTCCGGCGCGTCCGTCTTCAACGATCGACGTTTCCCGGCGAGGCAGCGCATGGCGCGCGATACGTCCGACACCACCCCGCTCACCACGCGGGACGAGCTGATCGAGTGGTTCTCCGCCGGGGAGAAACCCGCGGATTCGTTCGCCATCGGCACCGAGCACGAGAAGGTCCCCTTCTATCGCGCGACCCGCCAGCCGGTGCCCTATGGCGGCGACACCGGCATCCGCGCCCTGCTCGAGGGGCTCGGCCGTGAGACCGGCTGGGAGCCGATCCTCGATGCGGGCAACATCATCGGCCTCGCAGGCGCCGAAGGCGGAGCGATCTCCATCGAGCCCGGCGGCCAGTTCGAACTCTCCGGCGCGCCGCTCCCCGACGTGCACGCCACCGTGGCCGAACTCTCCGAGCATCTCGCCGCGGTGAAGCGCGCTGCCGATCCCCTCGGCATCGGTTTCCTCGATCTCGGCATGAGCCCGAAATGGACGCGGGAAGAGACCCCGCTGATGCCGAAGAGCCGCTATCGCATCATGCATGCCTACATGCCGAAAGTCGGCAGCCTCGGCCTCGACATGATGCTGCGCACCGCCACCGTGCAGGTGAACGTGGATTTCTGCAGCGAGGCCGACATGGCCCGCAAGATGCGCGTCAGCCTCGCCCTGCAGCCGATCGCCACCGCGCTCTTCGCCAACTCGCCCTTCACCGATGGGCGCCCCAACGGCTTCCTCTCCCGCCGCTCGGAGATCTGGCGCGACACCGATGCCGACCGCACCGGCATGCTGTCCTTCGCCTTCGACGAAGGCTTCGGCTACGAGGCCTATGTCGACTGGCTGCTCGACGTGCCGATGTATTTCGTAAAGCGCGGCGAGACTTATCACGACGTGGCCGGCGCCTCCTTCCGCGACCTGATGGCCGGCCGGTTAGCGCAATTGCCCGGCGAGCGCGCCACGGTTTCGGACTGGGCGAACCACGCCTCCACGGTGTTCCCGGAGGTGCGGCTCAAGCGCTTTCTGGAGATGCGCGGGGCCGATGTCGGCGACGCGGGGATGATCGCGGCCCAGGCCGCCTTCTGGACCGGCCTGCTCTACGACGAGGCGGCCCTCGACGCGGCCTGGGATCTGGTGAAGGGCTGGAGCGCTTCGGAGCGAGAGGCGATGCGCTCCGGAGTGCCTCGCCTCGGCTTCAAAGTCTGTATCGACGGGCGCTGCCTCGGTACGGTCGCGGCAGAGGCCATCGCCATCGCCCGTCGGGGCCTGCAGGCGCGGGCGCGCCGCGACGCCTCCGGTCGCGACGAGACGATCTACCTTCAGCCCCTGGAAGAGATTATCGCCGCCGGCCGCAGCCATGCGGAGGATCTGCTCGCCGCCTACGAGGGCCCCTGGGAGCGCTCCGTCGATCCGGCCTTCGACACCTGCACGTTCTGAGGCGCGATTCCGTCCCTCTTCCTCCCCGCCCGCCTGCCCGTCATGTGCGGTTCGGCACCGGAGCCGCGCGCCCGCGCGTGAGGCAGGCGCAAGCACAGGAACGGTTTGTCATAGGTTATCGTTTGTGCGGTGGAAGATTCACTGACGGAGTTCTGCTCCCATGTCGCGCATCCGCACCTTCGCCGTCGCCGGCCTCGGCGTCGCGGCGATGACCTTCACCACCTTCGTCCCCGTCCAGGCCGCGCCGCTTCCCGCCGCGGGCAAGGGTCTGGTCGGCGGTGTCAACGGCACCGTGGACCAAGTCCATTGGCGCCGGGGCTATTACGGCGGCTACGGCTATCGCCGCGGCAATGTCGGCGGCGCTCTCTTCGCCGGCGCTGCCCTCGGCCTGATCGGGGGTGCCCTCGCGGCGAGTGCCGCCCGCCGGGACTACTATTACGGCGGCTACGGCTACCCGGCCTATGGTTACGGCTATTACGGCCGTCCCGTCGGCTACGGCTATTACGGGCGCCCGGTGAGCTACGGCTACTACGGCGGCTATCCGGGCTATTACGGCTGGGGCTACTGAGCTGCCCTACGGACGCTTCGATCGCGCCCTGCTGCCCTCGAGGCGGTGGGGCGTTTTCGTGCTATCGGGCCGGCATGCCCCCGGCCGACGCCCCTGCCCTCGAACTCGACCTCGTCGGCCTGCGCTGCCCCCTGCCGGCGCTGCGCACCCGCAAGGCCTTGCGGGCGTTGAGGCCGGGCCAGCGCCTCGTCGTCCGCGCCAGCGATCCCCTGGCCGGCCTTGATATCCCCAACGCCGTCCGGGAGGAGGGGGATCGGGTCGAGGACCAATCCCGTGAGGGGGCCGTCTTCCGCTTCCTCCTCCTGCGGCTTCCCCGTCCGGGCGAGGCAAGCCACCCCGCCGCCTGAATGCGCGGCCACCGGCTCCCTTGTCATCGCGCGGCGAGGATGGATCGGCGTGCGGACACCGTCCTCATCGCTGCATTGCCGTGCCCGACGAAGGGAGACGGCGGCTGCTTCGCAACGCCCCGCGTCACCCCTCGTGAGCGGTTCCTCGCGCCATGCCACAAGCGTGAAAAACGCGCGGATCTGTCGATGCCCCTGCCTCAGGCGCCCCGCCACCAGATGACGCCCATGATGAACAGGATGGCGAAGAACTGAAGCAGCACGCGCAGGCGCATCAGTTTCTGCGAGAGATTCGCGCTGCCCCCGCGCAACATGTTGACGAGGCCGAAGAGCAGCACGACGGCCACCGCGAGGCAGGCGATCAGGACGAGGGTGTCGGCGGACATCGGGAGTCGGATCTCTCGCGGTGGAGGCGGCCGCGCTTATGCCATGCGCGGCGGCGAAGGGCAGGAGCGCGTCAGTTCCGGCGCAGCAGGCGCTCGAAATAATCGAGCTCCTCCTGGGGCCGGGTCGGGTCGCCGAGCTTGCGCCGCAGCTCGTCCATGATCCGGCGGGCGCGCTGCACGGCGGATTCGTCGGCGTTGGGCACGCGCGCCCGGCCGTTCATGTCCCGCCCCTTGGTCGGGCGGCCGAGGGGATCGTCCTCAGAGGAGCTCGACTGGCCCTGCTGGCCGGGATTGTCGCTGGGCTGCTGGCCTTCCTGCCCCTCGCCCTCGGCCATCTGTTGCATCTGCTGCTGCATGCCCTCGGCGCCCTTCTTGAGGCCTTCGAGGGCGCGGCCCTGGGCGTCGACGGCGCGGCCGTCCTGACCCTTGCCCAGCGCATCCTCCGCCTCGCGCATGGCGTCCTCGGCGTCGGAGAGGCCCTGCTCGCCCTGCAGGCCCTGTTCCTTCATGCGACGCTGAAGGTCCTCCAGGCGCTGGCGCAGGGCCTGCTGGCGCTGCCCCGACCCCTGCTGGCCCTGCTGCGATGGGCCGTTGCCCTGCTGTTGGCCCTGCTCGCCCTGGCCGTTCTGGCCCTGCTGCTGCTCCGGCTGGCCCTGGGGCCGTCCCTGGCCCCGGCGCGGCTGCCCTTGGCGTTGCTGGCTGTCCCGCCGCTCCTGGCCCTCCTTGAAGGTCTGGTCGCGCAGCTCCTGCTGGTCGCGCGACATCTGGTCGAGCTCCTGCATCTGGCGGTTCATCTCGGCGCTGGACTGGTTCTGGCGCTGGCCGTTCTGGGCGCTTTGCAGGTTCTCCAGCACGTTGCGCAATTCCTCGAGCAGGCGTTGCGCCTCCGCGGTGTCGCCCCGGCGCATGGCCTCCTGCATGTCCTTGAGCATCTTCTGCAGGTCGTCGGGGGTCACCGTCTTGGCGTTGCGCTGATTCTGCTCGGCCTGCTGCTGGCGCTGCGATTGCGGGTTCTGCCGCTGCTTGTCGGCGAACTCCTTCATGAACTTGTCCAGCGCCTGCTTCAGATCCTGGGTCAGTTTGGCGATCTCCTCGTCGGAGGCGCCGCGCTCGATCGCCTCCTTGAGGCGGTCCTGGGCCGCCCGCAGGGCCTTCTCGGCGTCGGAGAGATCCCCGTCCTCGATCTTGAGGGCCATCTCCCAGAGCAGGTCGGCCACTTCGATCAGGTCGGCATCCTCGTCGGCGGCGCGCAGGCGCCGGGTCGCGGTCTTGAGGCCGAGGAACACGCTCGGCTGCGGCGTGAAGCGGTCGGGGGCGATCAGCAGGGCATCAAGGGCCGTCTGCACCCGCTTGCGGTCCTCGTCCGGCGCCGTGACCAGCCGCCGGCGCTCCTCGGCCAGCGCGCGGGCCAGGGGCTGGGTGAAGGGCCGCTCGGGCAACACGACCTCGGTGGGGGCGGTGCGCCCCTCCTGGCCGGCCTCGTCCTTCACCACCAGGGAGAGCCGCACCCGCGCCCCGGACCAGGGATTGTCGGTGAGGTCGATCAGCGTTTTCACGTCCGCCTCGCCCGAGGGATCGCCGGGCAGGGCCAGGGACAGATGCGGCGGCGGCACCAGGGAACGGGTGCCCTTCAGCGGCTCCACGATCCCTTCCGCGGAGGCGATGCCGTAATCGTCCTTGGCGCGGTAGGTCAGGTTGAAAGTGCCTCGGCCATTCGCCTCCAGGCCGCCGATCTGGCGTACCTCCGGCGGCTTGTCGGGGATCGCCTCGATCACGAGGCGCCGTGGTGCGGCGCCGGGCGTGGCCACGGAGAGCTCGGCGAGGCCGCCGGAGAGCCGGAAACGCTCCTCACGCAGGTCCGAGCGCGCCTCGCTCGGGGCTGGCACACGACCGGATCCGGCGGGGGCGGAGGCCGCCCCCTTGGCGTCCTTCTCCTTGCCGTTCCCCTCCCGGGTCACCGGTGTCAGGGCGGCGTTCGGGGTCAGGGTCGCCTCGCCATGCCCGGCGATGCGCACGATCAGGGTGGAATTGACCGGCGCGCGCAGGCGCTGCTCGGTCTCGGCGGCCGCGCCGCTCATGGTGACGATGAGCGGCGGCAGCCGGGTATAGAGCGGCGGGTCGATCCAGCCGTCGATGCGGAAATTCGGGGCGGAGGGCGGCGGAGCGCGCCAGTCGAAGGCGGCGCCAACGCGTTCACGCCATTCCGGGCCGGCGACGAAGAAGGCGGCGAAAGCCGCCACGATGACGCCCGCGCGCAAAGCCACGGGATCGTGGCGGGGCATGTCCGGTCGAGGCGGGCCGACCCTCAGCCGCGCGATCTGCGCCGCGGCGCGGCGCTGGTGGAGCGCCCACAGGGCCCGCGTCGCCGGGTCCGTCTGGCCTACGGCGAGGGTGTCCTCCAGGGTCGAGGCCGGATCGTGGGACAGGCCGCCTGCGCGCGCCGCCTCTCGGTCGAGGCGGGCCAGCGCCTCGCGCCGGTCGGGGCGCCCGACCCGCAGGAGCGGCAGGGTGGCGGCGGCGAGGAGCAGGGCGAAGAGGGCGAGCCCGGCGATCCGGGCGCTCGGCCCGAGATCGAGCCAGAGCCCGAGCCAGGAGCAGGCCAGGAACAGGAGCAGCACCCCGAGGCCGCGCCAGAGGATCGGCCAGACCCGCTCGACGAGCCCCGCCGCCCGCGCCCGGGCGACGAGCCGGTCGAGGCGCGCCGCGGGCGTCGCCCCGTTCCCGCTCTCAGGCCGCTTCCGAAAGACCCCTGCCATCCGTCCGTGGCTCCCACCGGGGCCGCACGCCTCGCGCAGCCTGCCCGGTCATCCAGGCTAGCATGGTGCCGGGCGGCTTCCGCCGGGTCAAATCAGCCCGGTCCGCGCGGTGTCCGCTCAGGTCAGCCAGTCCGGCAGATGGTCGAGGCTGATCAGGTCCTGGTAGGTCGGGCGCGGGCGCACGATGGCGGCCTTGTCGGCGCGCACCAGCACCTCGGGCACGAGGCGGCGGGTGTTGTAGGTGCCGGACTGGACCGCGCCATAGGCGCCCGCCGTCATCACCGCGAGCAGGTCGCCCGGGGCGACCTCGGGCATGTCCCGGGACAGGGCGAGGTAATCGCCGCTCTCGCAGACCGGGCCGACCACGTCGGCGACGATCCGGGGCGTGTCGGAGGCGGGCTCTGCCACCGGGCGCAGAGCGTGGAAGGCCTCGTAGAGGGTCGGGCGGATCAGGTCGTTCATCGCCGCATCGACGATGACGAAGGTGCGGCCCTCGCTCTTTTTCACGTAGATCACGCGGGTGAGCAGGATGCCCGCATTGCCTGCGATCATCCGGCCGATCTCGAAGACGGGGCGCAGGCCGAGCGGCTGGAAATGCGGGCGCAGGATCCTGGCCAGCGCCGCCGGGTCCGGCGGGGGCGCGTTGTCCTCGCGATAGGGGATGCCGAGGCCGCCGCCGAAATCGATATGGTCGAGCGTGTGCCCCTGGGCTATCAGTGCGCGGGCGAGTTCGGCGAGGAGCCGCGCCGCGTTGTCGAAGGGCGTCAGGTCTGTGATCTGACTGCCGATATGCATGTCGACGCCGGTGACGGCGATGCCCTTCAGGGTGGCGGCATGGGCATAGACCGTGGGCGCCCGGGTGATCGGGATGCCGAACTTGTTCTCGTACTTGCCGGTGGAGATCTTGGCGTGGGTGCCGGCATCCACGTCCGGGTTCACCCGGATCGAGACCGGCGCGCGCTTGCCGAGGGACAGGGCGACCTCGGAGAGCACGTCGAGCTCGGGCTCGCTCTCCACGTTGAAGCAGTAGATGCCGGCCTGGAGGGCCGCAGCCATCTCGTTGCGGGTCTTGCCGACGCCGGAGAAGACGATCTTCTTGGGGTCGACCCCGGCCGCCAAAGCCCGGTGCAACTCGCCCTCGGACACGATGTCCATGCCCGCGCCCTGGCGGGCGAGAGTGGCGAGCACCGCCTGGTTGGAATTCGCCTTCATCGCGAAGCAGACCAGGGCGTCGTCGCCCGAGAACGCCTCCGCGAACACGCGGTAATGCCGCTCCAGCGTTGCCGTGCTGTAGCAGTAGAAGGGCGTGCCGACCTGGGCGGCGAGCGCGGTGAGGTCGACCTCCTCGGCCTGGAGGCGGCCGTTGCGATAGTGGAAATGGTGCATCCGGCGTCCGAACTCGCTTCCGCCGCGGCTGCGGCGGCGGCGAGATGCCTAAAGCATATCCTGGCCGCGGGGCCAGGGCTGCCTCACGCAAAAACGCGCTGTGGCTAAAGGATCGGGTCGAGGATGAAGGGCTGCTTCGGGATGGTGTAGCCGCGTTTGGCGCCCTTGCCGGTGCGCACGGGCGGGCCGTCGCCGCCGGGTGCGGTGGCGGAGGGGCCGAGCTCGTCGCCCTCGCGCACCGCGTCCGGATCCGCCGAGGCCGAGCCGCCGCCGATCCCGACGCTGTTGGGCAGGCTGCGCGGCGAAGCCGGCATCGTCGTCCCCGACCCCTCCGGTCGTGCGGAGGCGGTCGCGTCCGGCGGCTGGAGCGAGCCGCGCCGGCCGCAGGCCGTGCAGGCGAGCAGCGCGAGGCCGGCGGCGGTCAGGAGCGTCAGGCGGTGCAGGCGGGCGGGCATCGGAGGGTCCGGCTTCTCGACGGGCATGAGCTTAGCCGTTGCCGCTCGCCGAGGCGAGCCCGCGGATGCAACGCCGCCGTCTCAGCTCTTCTTGCGCGGGGTGGTGGCGCCCTGGGGGTGATAGGCGTCGATGGCCCGGCGACAGTTCTCGGAGAGCTTCGCCCAGTTGGTCTTGAAGCAGGCATCCGTCGCCGGATCGTCCGGATCGAGATTGCCGCAATAGGACAGGTAATCCCCCGTGCAGTATTTCTTGAGGGTCTCGTTGCCGCGCTTGGACTGCGGCTCGGCCAGGGCGGACCCCGCGAAGAGCAGGGCGGTGCCGGCGAGGGCGGCAGTGAGCGGCGTCAGCTTCAAGGCCATGGGCAGTCTCGATCGTTCTTCTCTGCGAACGGGGAAGGAAGATCCCCGATGATGCCGGGGCGTGTTCGAAACAAGGCGCACGCGGGGTCGTGGCAAGACGATCCGTGAGGATGCGCTGCTTACGGGTCCCTGTGCCCGACTGCAAGTAAGCTCACGAAAGCGGGAGCGGAAGAAGCGGCTACCCGCGCGCCGCGGCGAAGGGGGTGGCCACGGGCAGCCTGTCGCGGTGGGCGAGGGCGTCGGCGACCTCGGTGATCCGCGCGCGTAGCGCGGCGTGATCGTGGTCGGCATCGGCGTCCCGCACCTCGGAGAGCATCCGCTCGGTGGCGTCGAGGCGGGCCAGCAGGGCCTCGTGCTCGGAGAGGGGCACTGCGGTGCCTGTCCCGTCCCCGCCGAGCTGCGCCGCAAGGTCGCGGCGGGCGCTCTCGCGCTCGCGCCGGGCGCTGCGCAGATCGTCGAGGAGCTCGCGATGGGCCGCTTCCAGCGCCTGCAGGGCGGCGAGGCCGACATCATGGTCGCTCCGCAGGGCGGCGAGGTCCTTGTCGAGGCCGTCGATGCGGGCGAGAGCCGCTTCGATCTCGGCCTTGCGGGCCTGCAACTCGGCCTCGCGCTCCTCCACCCGTCGGGCCATGGCGGCGGTCTCCAGGGTGCGCGCGCCGATCGCGACCATGTCGGCCTGCCGCTTCGCGCGGGCCTCGTCGACCTTGCGCTCGAGCCGGCGCTGCAGCACCGCGAACTCGGCCCGCAGGGCGTCGCGCTCGGCGGCGATCTCGCTGGTGGAGAGCGGCAGCGCCGCCTCCATGCGGCGGCGGGTCAGCCGGGCGGCGCGGGCGCTGACGGCCGGCAGCACGAGGAGGGCGCACAGGCTCGCGAGCAGGAACCCGAGCGCGAAGCTCATCACGGTCTCGATCACGCGGGCTCGCTCTTCACCGGCTTCGCGACAGGCTCACACGCGACGCCCGGCGGGCGGTCACTCGCGCGAGGTTGCGGGCCCGTTGTGCCCGCGATCCCGATCCCGAGGCAAGCCTTCCCCGTATCGTCCAGTGTCTCGATACAATCAGAAGGGATTCCAGGTCGGGTTCGCTGTGAATTTCAGATAGCCCACATTGATGCCGAGCCGGGCGCCGACGCCGGTGCGGATCGGCACCACGACCACGCCGTCATTGGTCACGGCGGTCATGCCGAAGCCGCCGATGAAATAGGCGGAGCCGTTCACCCCGCCGAAGCGGCGGTAGAGATCGCGCACCGAGGGCAGGTTGTAGACGAGCATCATGGTCCGCGCGCCGTCGCCGCCTACGTCGAAGCCGAGAGAGGGGCCCTGCCAGTAGACCCGGCGCTGGCCGGCATTGCGGGTGTAGAGCGTGCCCTCGCCGTAGCGCAGGCCGCCGACGAAGGCCCCGGAGGCCTCCTGTCCGAGGATGTAGCCGTTGGGCTCGCCCCAGCGGCGCGTGGCTTCCTCGACGGTGAGGGCGAGGCCGCGGGAGACGCTGCCGAAGAAGCGGTGGCCGTTGTCGACGACCTCGGAAACGCGGAAGGAATCGGGCCGCGACATGTCCTCGCCGACCGCCAGGGCCGGAACGCGGGAGAGGGCGAGCCCGGCCACGGTGGCGGCCAGCGTCGTCGCCAGGCGGCGGCGGGTGATCGGTTCGTCCTGCATCTCGGTCCTCCTCGGCTGCAGCGGCAGGCCGCGTGCCGCGAGCGGAACGCGTCCGATTCGCCGCATTATGGGTCGGATCGGTGCAAGAGATGGTTAACGGACGGTCACGCTCACGCTGACGTGACGCTCGGAACCTGTTCGGCGACAGGCCCGTGCGGTTCGACCTCGCCGGCGCGGCGCCGGTCGAAATAGCTCACCGCGCTCTCACGGGGCAGGCCGAGGCGCGGCGCGTAGGCCGTGTCGCCGAGTGCCGCGAAGGGGCCGTTCCGGTAGAAGCGGGCACGGTGGCCGTAGGTGACCTCCGCCCCCTCCGGTCCCAGCACCCGGCCGCCGGCGACGGTGAGCACATGGTCGCCCGCCGCGGTGTCCCATTCCATGGTGGGGGCGCAGCGGACATAGATGTCGGCCTCGCCCGCCGCGATCAGGCAGAACTTCAGGGCCGAGGAGGCGACGCGCCGCTCCGCGATGGGCAGCCGTTCGAGGCAGGCATCGGTGTCGCTGTCGCCGTGGCGGCGGCTCACCAGGGCGACGAGCCCCCCGCCCGGCGCGGCGCGGACGGAGACCGCATGCCATTCGGCCGGGCGCCCCTCGCGGATCGGCGCCTCGCGCGCCGTATCCCCCGCGCACCAGACCCGGAACAGGCCCGGCGCGGCGACGGCCGAGGCGATCGGGCGCTTGTCCCGGACGAGGCAGATGTTCACGCAATATTGCTGGCTGCCCGCCAGGAAGTCGCGGGTGCCGTCGAGGGGATCGACCAGGAAGAACAGGGGCGCGCAGGCGGCGTCGCAGCAGGTCTCCTCCGCCACGACCGGGATGCCGGGCCAGGCCTTGTGCAGGCGCTCGAGGATGCAGGCCTCCGAGCGCGCATCCGCCAGGCTCGCGGGGGAGCCGTCCGGCTTGAGCTGATGCGGGCAGTCGCCGCCGTGGTAGCTGCGCAGGATCTCCCCGGCCTCGCAGGCGATGGCCGCAAGCCGCTCCGCGATCGCGTCGCAGGTCTCGTAACCGAGGGAGGCGGTGGATGGTTGGGCGCTGACTGCCGGTGGCGCTGGAGGAGACATATCTCTGTCATGCCCCGATCACTCCGGGCTGTCGACCGTCTTCTTGCCCGTCATCCTGGTAGAGCGATGGCTTTTCAAACCACCGATCGGTGTCTATCGGTGCCCCTCCCGTCCCGCCGGCCCGTCATCGGGTCGTCCGGGGCCTTCGGGTTCGACCGACACCGCATCTCGGCGGAGCGCGCCATGACCACGACCGTGAATCTCGACGCCCTCGATCTCTCCGCGCTTCTCTGCTCGCGCATCTGCCACGACGTGATCAGCCCCATCGGCGCGATCGTGAACGGTCTCGAGGTGCTGGAGGATGACAACGATCCGAGCATGCGGGATTTTGCCCTCGACCTGATCCGCAAGAGCGCGCGCACCGCCTCGGCCCGGGTGCAGTTCGTACGCATCGCCTTCGGTGCCGCCGGCTCGGCCGGCGCCTCGATCGATCTCGCCGACGCGGAGAAGGTCTCCCGGGCGATGTATGCCGACGAAAAGACGCAACTGAGCTGGAGCGCGCCGCAGGCCTTGTTCCCCAAGAACAAGGTCAAGCTTCTCTTAAATCTCGTCGTCATCGCCGCCACCTCGATCCCCCGCGGCGGTACCATCGACGTGAAGGTGAGCGGCGACGGCGACGCGCCCGCGTTCGTGCTGCGCTCCAAGGGCAGCCATGCCCGCATCCCGCCTCATGTCGAGGAGCTGATCGCCGGTACGCCGGAGGGCGGCACCGTCGATTCCCACGGGATCGTCCCTTACTATTCCGGCCTCGTGGCCCGGGCCGCCGGCATGGGTGTCACCTTCACCCTCGAGGACGGCGAGGTCATCATCCGCTCGCATCCGCTCGCCGCCTCGGCCGAGCCTGCCGCGCCGTCGGCTCCGGCGAGCAGCGAGGACGCCCGCCCGTCCGACAGTTCTCCGCCGGACACGCTGCTGGCGTGAAATGACTGAAAAACATCACCGAGGAAGAGGCTATCCGCTTGCAAATCGAGACGTAGCAGCAACGCTTCACTAACGCCTTTGCGTCATCGTCCCCCTTGCACGGCTCTTCGTGTGCGTGACGAGTACCCGGCAATGGACGACCTTCTGCGAGAGTTCCTCACGGAGAGCGCGGAACACCTCGATACGGTTGACGCGGAACTGGTTCGGTTCGAGCAGGACCCCAACAACCAGCAAATTCTGCGTAACATTTTTAGGTTGGTCCACACCATCAAGGGAACCTGTGGCTTCCTCGGGCTCCCGCGCCTGGAAGCCCTGGCGCATGCCGCCGAAACCCTGATGGGCCGCTTCCGCGACGGTTATCCGGTGAGCGGCGCCTCGGTGACGCTGATCCTGGCGACCCTGGATCGTCTCAAGGCCATTCTCGCGGATCTGGAGGCGAGCGGCTCCGAGCCCGCCGGCAGCGATCAGGATCTGATCGGCGCCCTGGAGAAGATGGCCGGCGAGGAGGAGCCCCCGGTCGCTGCCGCCCCTGTCGCGCCGCCGCCTCCGCCGCCGGAGCCCGCCCGCGAGATGAAGCCCGGCGAGGTCTCGCTGGAAGAGCTGGAGCGCGCCTTCATGGAAGCGCCCGGCCCGGACGAGTTCCCCGCCGCCGAGGAACTGGCCCCGCCGCCCGTCGCTGCCAGCGCGCCGGCCCCGGAACCCGTCCACGCGCCTGCTCCCCGGCCTGAGAAGGCCGAGCGGGCCGAGGCCCCGTCCTCGGAAGGCGAGACCGCCGTCTCGAAGGTGCAGACGATCCGCGTGAACGTCGACACCATCGAGCATCTGATGACGATGGTGTCGGAACTGGTGCTGACCCGCAACCAGCTCCTCGAGATCGCCCGCCGCCACGAGGATTCGAGCTACAAGGTCCCGCTGCAGCGCCTGTCCCACGTCACGGCCGAGCTGCAGGAAGGCGTCATGAAGACGCGCATGCAGCCGATCGGCAACGCCTGGCAGAAGCTGCCCCGCGTCGTGCGCGATCTCTCGGCCGAATTGTCCAAGGGCATCGACCTGGTGATGCAGGGCGCCGAGACCGAGCTCGACCGGCAGGTGCTCGAGGTCATCAAGGACCCGCTGACCCACATGGTGCGCAACTCGGCCGACCACGGCATCGAGTCCACCAACGAGCGCATCAAGGCCGGCAAGCCGCCGCGCGGCTCGATCCGCCTCTCCGCCTATCACGAGGGCGGCACGATCACGATCGAGATCGCCGACGACGGCAAGGGTCTGGACCTCGCCGCCATCCGGCGCAAGGCGGTGGAGCGCGGCATCGCGAGCCACGCCGAGGTCGAGAAGATGACCGACGCGCAGGTCGCGAAGTTCATCTTCCACGCCGGCTTCTCGACCGCCAAGGCGGTGACCTCCGTCTCCGGCCGCGGCGTCGGCATGGACGTGGTCAAGACCAACATCGAGACCATCGGCGGCGTCATCGACATCGCCACCGAATTCGGCAAGGGCACCACCTTCACCATCAAGATCCCGCTCACCCTGGCGATCGTGGCGGCCCTCATCGTGAAGGCCGGCGACCACCGCTTCGCCCTGCCGCAGGTGGCGGTGCTGGAACTGGTGCGGGTCGACGCCAAGACATCGGGCACCAGCGGCGCCAACATGGTGGAGCGCATCAACGGCGCGCCCGTGCTGCGCCTGCGTGAGCGCCTGCTGCCGATCGTGACCCTGACCGGTCTGCTCAACGGCCAGAGCGCCGACGCGGCGACCGGGGACGAATCGGGCTTCGTGGTGGTGGCCCAGGTCGGCCGCCAGCGCTTCGGCATCCTCGTCGACGAGGTCTTCCATACGGAAGAGATCGTCGTGAAGCCGATGTCCTCGAAGCTGCGCCACCTGCCGCTCTTCGCCGGCAACACCATCCTCGGCGACGGCGCCGTCGTGCTCATCATCGACCCGAATGGCGTTGCCCGTCAGGTCAGCCAGAGCGCCCAGTCCGGCGCCATGACGACGGATGCCGAGATCGAGGAGACCGATACCGCCGACGCCAAGGCGACGCTGCTGGTGTTCAAGGCGGGCTCGAACGGCTTCAAGGCGGTGCCGCTCTCTCTGGTCACGCGCCTGGAGGAGATCGACGCCTCCAAGGTCGAGTGGCTGGGCGGGCGTCCGCTCATCCAGTACCGCGGCCGCCTGATGCCGCTGGTGCCCGCCGACGACAGCATCGCGATCCGCTCGGAGGGCATGCAGGCGCTGGTGGTGTTCTCGGATGGCGACCGGGCCATGGGCCTCGTGGTCGACGAGATCGTCGACATCGTCGAGGAGCGCCTCGACATCGAGATCTCCGCCGAGCGTTCCGATCTCATCGGCTCGGCGGTGCTGCGGGGCCGGGCGACGGACATCATCAACATCGCCCACTTCCTGCCGCTGGCCTACGACGACTGGGCCCGCGGCCCGCAGCGGCCGGCCGCCCGCAAGACGCCGACCCTGCTCCTCGTCGACGATTCCGCCTTCTTCCGCGACATGCTCACGCCGGTGCTCAAGGCCGCGGGCTACGCGGTGATCACGGCTACCGGCGCCGACGACGCCCTCGCCCAGCTCAAGGCGAACGAGCGGATCGACCTGGTGGTCAGCGACCTGGAGATGCCGGGCCGCGGCGGCTTCGAACTCGTGGCCGAGATGCGCGATCTCGGCGGCCGGATCGCGGCGCTGCCCGTCGTGGCGCTCGCCGGCACCATCGGCCAGGACACGGTGGAGCAGGCCCGTCGCCTGTCCATCAGCGACCTCGTGGCGAAGTTCGACCGCAGCGGCCTCGTCGCGGCCCTGTCGGAGATCGACGCCGCCGAACTCTCGAAGGCTGCCTGAGATGTCCGAGACGACCGACCGGAGACACGACGCCATGCAGGCCGCCAACACCAACGTCTCGTCCGAGACCTCGGATTTCGTCACCGTCTTCGTCGGCGAGACGATGTTCGGTCTGCCGATCGACCGGGTCCACGACGTCTTCGTGCCGGCGGGCGTGACGCCGGTGCCGCTGAGCCCGCCGGAGATCGTCGGCCTTCTCAACCTGCGCGGCCGCGTGGTGACGGCGCTCTGCCTGCGCCGCCGCCTGCGCATGCCCGACCGCGAGCCGGGGGCCGCCTCCATGGCGATCGGCCTGGAGCAGGCGGGCGAAACTTTCGCGCTCATCGTCGACGGTGTCGGCGAGGTGCTGAAGCTCGGGCAAGACACCTTCGAGCCCGTGCCGATCAACCTCGATGCCCGCTGGCGCAGCCTCGCCACGGGCGTGCACCGCCTCGACGGCCGCCTGCTCGTAATCCTCGACGTTGTCGCTCTGCTCGCCTTCGGCGAGACCGCGAAGGCCGGGGCTGCCTGAAGGACGCACGCGATCGGAGTGGAATGATGAGAACCGCCCTCGTCGTCGACGATTCCGCCGTGATCCGGAAGGTCGCGCGCCGCATCCTGGAGATGCAGAACTTCAAGGTGAGCGACGCGGAGGACGGCGAGCGGGCGCTGGAACTCTGCGCGGCCACCATGCCCGAGCTGATCCTGCTCGACTGGAACATGCCGAAGATGGACGGCTACGAGTTCCTGCGCGCCCTGCGCCTGACGGAGGGTGGCCATCTGCCGAAGGTGCTGTTCTGCACCACGGAGAACGATGTCGGCGCGATCGCCCGCGCGCTGCGCGCCGGCGCCGACGAGTACATCATGAAGCCCTTCGACCGCGACATCGTCGTGGCGAAGCTCGAACAGGTCGGCTTCGGCGCCACCGCGGAAGCCGCCTGACCTGACGTGTCCCGCCGGCGGGCTCACGCCGGCCTTTCTTGTGTAAATCGGGGCGCACATCCTCATGGCCGCAGCTGTCGCAGCGTCCCATCCGACGTCCACTTCGGCAGGCCATGCGATCCGTGTGATGATCGCGGACGATTCCGCGGTGGTACGGGGCTTGGTGTCCCGCTGGCTCGGCGAGGCCGGATTCGAGGTGGTGGCCACGGCCTCCAACGGCCGCCTCGCCCTGGACGGACTCACCCGTCACGACCCCGACATCGTGCTCCTCGACATCGACATGCCGGAGCTCGACGGCACCCAGGCGCTGCCGCTGATGCTTGCCCGCGCCCCTGGGCTGCAGGTCGTAATGATGTCGACGCTGACGCAGCGCAACGCGGACATCTCCCTGCGCTGCCTGTCGCTCGGCGCCGTGGACTACATCCCGAAGCCGGAGAGCAACCGGGGCGTCACCACTTCGGACGCGTTCCGCGCGGACTTGATCGAGCGAATCAAGATCTTCGGCGCCCGTAGGGCCCGGCGGCGCGTCGGGACCGGCCCGTCGCCCGCACTCTCCGCCCACCAGCCCGTCGCGGTGCCGGTCCCCGCGGCGGCCAAGCCGTCGGCTCCGATCGCGCTGCGCCAGAAGCCGCGGGCCTTCACCCAGCCGCGCTGCCTGCTGATCGGCTCCTCCACCGGCGGCCCCAAGGCCGTGGGCGAGACCCTGGAGCGGATCGGCGCGGCCACGCTCCGCACCGTGCCCGTGTTGATCGTGCAGCACATGCCGCCGGTCTTCACCGCCGTTTTCGCCGAGCATCTCGGCGCCCGCACCGGGCTGCCGGCGGCGGAAGGGAAAGCCGACGAGCGTGTCGTGCCCGGCCGGATCTACGTTGCTCCGGGCGGCCGCCACATGCGGATCTCCGGCAGCGTGGGCGAGCCGGTGCTGCGCCTCGATGACGGTCCCCCGGTGAATTTCTGCCGGCCCGCCGTCGACGTGCTGTTCCTCGACGCCGTGAACGTGTTCGGCGGCGCCACCGTGAGCGTCATCCTCACCGGCATGGGCGCCGACGGCACGGCGGGCGTGCGCGCCCTCGGCAATGCCGGCGGCCTCGTGCTGGCCCAGGACGAGGCGACGAGCACCGTGTGGGGCATGCCCGGCAGCGTCGCCAAGGCCGGCCTCGCCCATTCCGTCCTGCCGCTCCCTGAGATCGGACCGGCCCTTCGCGCCGCATTGGGGGGGCAGGGCCAGTGACCGATGCTGAATTCGATTTCCTGAGGGACTACCTCAAGCAGCGCTCCGGCCTGGCTCTCGGGGCGGAGAAGCGCTACCTGATCGACAGCCGTCTCACGCCGGTCTGCCGGCGTTTCGGCCTTGCCTCCCTGAGCAACCTCGTCGGTGCTCTGCGTATCTCCCGCGACAGCGCCATCGAGCGCGCCGTCGTGGAGGCGATGACCACCAACGAGACGTTCTTTTTCCGGGACCGCGTGCCCTTCGACCTGTTCAAGGACGTGCTGCTGCCCCGTGCTATCGCGGCGCGTGCCGCGACGCGCCGACTGCGGATCTGGTCGGCGGCGGCTTCCAGCGGGCAGGAGCCCTACTCGCTGGCCATGCTCATCGACCAGGCCTCTGCCGCGCTTGCCGGCTGGTCCGTCGAGATCGTCGCCACCGACCTTTCGACCGAGATGCTGGAGCGGGCCAAGCTCGGCCTCTACAGCCATTTCGAGGTGCAGCGCGGCCTGCCGGTGCAGCTTCTCGTGAAGTACTTCTCGCAGGTCGGCGACCAGTGGCAGATCACCCCGAGCCTCGCCCGGATGATCGATTTCCGGCCGCTCAACCTGCTGCAGCCCTTCGAGCAACTCGGGCAGTTCGACGTCATCTACTGCCGCAACGTGCTGATCTATTTCGATGCGGCGACCAAGGGCGACGTGCTGCGGCGCCTGTCCCGGGCCCTGGCGCCGGATGGGGCGGTGCTGCTTGGCGCGGCCGAGACGGTGATCGGGCTCACTGACGCCCTGGTGCCGGACCCCGATCATCGCGGCCTCTATCGGCAGTCGGGGGCGTCTTCGGCGACCCCGCGCCCGGCGACCGTCACGCCTCTCAGGCTCGCCGCCGGCTTCTGACCGGCTCCCGGGACGCGTCCGGTTTTTCACTTACGACGAACGGGCCGGATCGCCTCGGGCATCCAGCCTTTTTCGCGTCTCCGGGCCACGCTTCCGGCGGAGGCTCCCGGAACGCAAAAAACCCCGCCAGGGCGGGGCTCTTCGGTTGCGAGGGGAGGGGGCCTTCGGGCGCCGCGTCAGACCGCGATGCGTTCCTCGCCTTCCATGGGCTCGCGCAGCACGTAGCCGCGGCCCCAGACCGTCTCGATGTAGTTCTTGCCCTGGCTGGCATTGGCGAGCTTCTTGCGGAGCTTGCAGATGAACACGTCGATGATCTTGAGCTCGGGCTCGTCCATGCCGCCGTAGAGATGGTTGAGGAACATCTCCTTGGTGAGTGTCGTGCCCTTCCGGAGCGAGAGCAGCTCCAGCATCTGATATTCCTTGCCGGTGAGATGCACCCGGCTGCCGGAGACCTCGACGGTCTTCTGGTCGAGGTTCACGATGAGGTCGCCGGTGGTGATCACCGACTGGGCGTGACCCTTCGAGCGGCGCACGATGGCGTGGATGCGTGCGACCAGCTCGTCCTTGTGGAAGGGCTTGGTGAGATAGTCGTCGGCGCCGAAACCGAGACCCTTCACCTTGTCCTCGATGCCCGCCATGCCCGACAGGATCAGGATCGGCGTCTTCACCTTGGCGACGCGCAGCGAGCGAAGCACCTCGTAGCCCGACATGTCGGGCAGGTTCAGGTCGAGGAGAATGATGTCGTAGTCATAGAGCTTGCCGAGATCGACGCCCTCTTCGCCGAGGTCCGTCGTATACGTGTTGAAGTTTTCGGACTTCAGCATCAACTCGATGCTCTGCGCCGTGGCGCTGTCGTCCTCGATCAGAAGTACGCGCATCGTCGGTTCCCCGCCCGGCCCGGCCGTGTCGTGCGTTCGGGCACGCCCCCGCCGCTCGCCCGCCGACGGCCCCGGCGGACGCTCCCTCGTTCCTATTTCGAAACGCTATTCTTTAACCGTTAACAAAACACGAATCCCGGTTGCAAGCACGCTTAAAACGAGTCCGCTCCGGCATGGTTCGAGTCGCTCTCCGAGGCAGCGGGCAAATCGATCTCCCGCCACCGCACGGAACGCTCTCTCGTGCCTTAAGTGCTTCGTCCAAAACACATTGCTTCGCCATGTTGCCAGTGCGCAACGCCGGCTCGCGTTGTGACGGCTGCATGAAGGTCGCCCTCCACACTACCATCCCTTCCCGATCCGCCGCTGCCCGACCGGCTTCGCCAGTGTTAAGGAGGGGGGTAAACGAAAGGTTGCTCTGGGGGCCGACCCCCGGACAGAAGGCTCGACACGTAAACGCATGGCGCAGGATTCGATGGGATCGGGCGGAGGACCCCTTGCCGCGGCGATGGCGGCCCTGTCGCGCGTCGAGCCCCTCGAGACCTATGGCCGAGTCAGCGGCGTGCGTGGCCTGCTCGTCGAGGTGGCCGGGCCGATCGCCGCGATGCGGCTCGGCGGTCGCATCGACATCGCCATCGATCCGCGGGGTGGCGGCTCCGGGCTCGTCCCCTGCGAGGTCATCGGCTTCGCCGGCGACAAGGCGCTCGCCATGCCCTTCGGCGCCCTCAACGGGGTGCGCCGCGGCTGCCCCGCCTATGTGCGGGACGAGGCCGCCGGCGCGATCCGCCCGAGTTCCGGCTGGCTCGGCCGCACCATCGATGCCCTCGGCCGCCCCATCGATGGTCTCGGTCCCCTGCCGAGCGGCCCGGCGATCTATCCCCTGCGGGGCGACCCGCCGCCGGCCCATGCCCGCACCCGGGTGGGGCCGCCCCTCGATCTCGGGGTGCGCTGCATCAACACCTTCCTGACCATGTGTCGCGGCCAGCGCATGGGCATCTTCGCGGGCTCGGGCGTGGGCAAGTCGGTGCTGCTCTCCATGCTCGCCCGCTACACCAGAGCCGACGTGGCGGTGATCGGTCTTGTCGGCGAGCGCGGCCGCGAGGTGCAGGAATTCCTGCAGGACGATCTCGGGCCGGCGGGGCTCGCCCGGTCGGTCGTGGTGGTGGCGACCTCGGACGAGCCCGTGCTGATGCGCCGCAATGCGGCCTATGTGGCGCTCGCCGTTTCCGAGTACTTCCGCGATCAGGGCGCGCAGGTGCTCTGCATGATCGATTCGATCACCCGATTCGCCATGGCCCAGCGCGACATCGGCCTCGCCGCTGGCGAGCCGCCCACCGCCAAGGGCTACACGCCCACTGTCTTCTCCGAGCTGCCGCGGCTGCTCGAGCGGGCCGGGCCGGGTGTCGGGGAGGGCGCGATCTCCGGCCTGTTCACGGTGCTGGTCGAGGGCGACGATCACAACGAGCCGGTGGCGGATGCCGTGCGCGGCATCCTCGACGGTCATATCGTCATGGAGCGCTCCATCGCCGAGCGCGGCCGCTATCCGGCGATCAACGTGCTGCGCTCGGTCTCGCGCACCATGCCGCGGTCCTGCGACCCGGCCTATCTGCCGACCGTCCGCCGGGCCCGGCGCGTCCTCTCGACCTACGCGGATATGGAGGAGCTGATCCGGCTCGGTGCCTACCGGCAGGGCTCGTCACAGGAGGTGGACGAGGCCATCGCGCTGATGCCCGATCTTGAGGCTTTTATGGGGCAGGGTAAGGAAGAAGCAACCTCCATCGGCGAGGGTTACTCCAGGCTCGCCGCGATCGTCGGCCAGGGCTGAATGATGAGAGGTTGCGCGTGGCGCCGGGTGAAAACGTCCCCGCGTATCGCAGCGGCCCGTCCGATGCGTTGCGTGGAGTGGATGGCTCATGAAATCGCGTGACACGCTGATCCGCCTTCGGCGTTTTCAGGTCGACGAGAAGCGCCGCCGGGTGACGCAGATCGAGATGATGATGGCGGACTTCAACCGGATGGCCGCCGAGCTCGACCGCGAGGTCGCCCATGAGGAGAGCCGTGCCGGCATCTCCGATCCGGCCCATTTCGCCTATCCGACCTATGCCCGCGCCGCCGCCGTGCGCCGGGACAACATGCGCCAGTCGGCCGCTGCCCTGGAGGGCCAGCTCGCCGAGGCGAAGGCCGAGCTCGGCGAGGCCTTCGAGGAGCTGAAGAAGGTCGAGATCCTCGAGGATCGCGAGCGCTCCGCCGAGCGCGCCTCGGCCAATGCCCGCGAGCAGGCCGAGATGGATGCCGTGGGCCTGAGCCGCGCCCGCGCCTGACACCTTTCCATGTCGTCGCCGGCGTCGCAGCCGGCACGAAACCGTCATGATCGCCCGGCAAGAGCCCCGGCACGACGAGACCGCACCGGTCCCGCTTGCGATACGGGGCGCCGTGGCGCAGGAGAGACCGGTCGAGAGGGGATGCGACCGGTTTCCATGAAGAAGATCAGCGAATTCATCTGGCCCATCATCGGGCTGCTGGCGGTCGTGGTCTCGGGCTACCTGCTCTACCGCGAACTGCGAGGCATCTCGGTTGCCGAGATCCGCGACAGCCTGGCGGCGATTCCGCTCCACCGCTTCCTCCTCGCCGCGCTCTCGACCCTCGTCGCCTACGCGGCGCTCGCCTGGTACGACCGGATCGCGCTCCTGCATCTCGGCGTGCGCCACATCTCGTGGCTGTTCGTCTCGCTCTGCTCCTTCACCACCTACGCCCTGTCCCACAACATCGGCGCCTCGGTCTTCTCCGGCGCCGTGGTGCGCTACCGCGCCTACACCTCGAAGGGGCTGTCGGCGGCGCAGGTGGCGGTGCTGGTGGCGCTCTGCTCCTTCACCTTCGGCCTGGGCACGGTGCTGCTCGGCGGCCTCTCCCTCGTGGCGGTGCCCGAGGTGCTCGCCCGCCTCGAAGGCTACGTGCCGAGCGTCATCACCAACCCGGCGACGTCCCGCCTCCTCGGCGGCCTGCTGCTCGGCGGCGTCGCCCTCTACGTGATTGGCTCGCTGCTGCACCTGAAGCCGCTCGTCATCCGCTCCTTCAAGCTCGAATATCCGCGCCCCAACATCATGGTGCGCCAGCTGATCGCGGCGCCGCTGGAGCTGCTGGGCGCGGCCGGCATCATCTATTTCGCCCTGCCGGAGGCCGGGAATCCGGGCTTCCTGGTGGTGCTCGCGGTGTTCCTCGCCTCCTTCTCCGCGGCGCTGGTCTCGAATGCGCCGGGCGGCCTCGGGGTGTTCGAACTGGTCTTCGTGCTGGCCATGCCGGACATGCCGCGCCCCTCGATCATCGCGGCGCTGCTGGTGTTCCGCCTGTTCTATTTCTGGTTGCCCTTCCTCGCCTCGGTCGTCGTGGTGCTGCTGTTCGAGCGCGGCCGCCTCGCCGCCGCCTTGAAGGGGCGCAGCCAGGGCCCTGCGGCGGTGCCGGAAGCCCCCCTCGCCGCGCCAGGCCTCGACGCCCACGAGATCGAGCGGCGGCTGGAGAAGAACCCGGTCTGACGGGCGGCTTCGCGGCACGCCGTGGCGCCCCCTCCGTCAGGGAGGGGGGTTCGGATCCCGGGCCTGCCCGGGATCCGTCGGGGACGGGAAGGCGTCTCGCCTATCGTCCCGTGCGCACCTTGGTCCAGGCGCGGGTGACGAAGCGCTGGGTCGCGTCGGTCCAGGCGGTGTTCGTGGACAGGCGCTGCATCGTCGCATCGTCGGGATAGATGCCGGGATTGGACAGGATCTCGGGCTTTACGAACTGTTTCGCCGGGAGGTTGCCGCTCGCGTAGGACACGAAGTTCGTGTTGGCCGCGGCGATCTCGGGGCGCATCATATAGTCGATGAAGGCGTAGGCCTCGGCGGCATGTGGCGCGTCCTTCGGGATCGCGAAGGAATCGAACCACATCAGCGTGCCTTCCTTCGGGATCTCGTAGGTGACCTGCACGCCGTTCTTGGATTCTTCGGCCCGGCGCCGGGCCTGGATCACGTCCCCGGAATAGCCGACCGCCAGGCAGAGATCGCCGTTGGCGAGCCCGTTGATGTATTCCGAGGAGTGGAACTTCCGCACGGCACCGCGCACCTTGTAGAGGGCATCGGTGACCTGGGTGATGTCGTCCCAGCGCTTGGTGTCCGACTTGAGGCCGTAGAACGGCAGCATGCTCGGTATCAGGTCCTCGGGGGAATCGAGGAGCATTACCCCGCAATCCTTGAGCTTGTTGATGAGGCTCGGATTGAGGACGAGGCTCCAGGTGTTGAGCGCCTGGTTCGGCCCGAGCCGTTCGCGGATTGCCGCCACGTTCAGGCCGATGCCCGTGGTGCCCCACATGTAGTCGACGGCGTAGGCGTTGCCGGGATCGTAGGCCTGCAGACGCGCCGTGATCTCCGGCCACGCGTTCTTCAGGTTCGGGATCTTGGCCTTGTCGAGGGGCAGGAAGACCCCAGCCTTGATCAGCCGCTGCAGGAACGGCCCCGAGGGCACCACGATGTCGTAGCCGGACTTGCCGGCGAGCAGCTTCGTCTCGACGATCTCGTTGTTGTCGTAGGTGTCGTAGACGACCTTGATGCCGGTCTCCTTCGTGAAGCTCTCCAGCACCTTCGGGTCGATATAGTCCGACCAGTTGTAGATGTTGACGACCCGCTCCTGCGCCCCCGCGGCGCCGGACAGGCCGACAAGAAGGGCGGCAAGCCCGGCGGCGAGGGCGCGGCGCATCATTTCGCGGACCTCACGGCGACGATCACGATCTCGACGAGATATTCGGGCCCGGCCAGGCGCGCTTCCACGGTGGCGCGAGCCGGCGGGTTCTGCTTGTCGACCCAGGCGTCCCAGGCCGCGTTCATCTCGGCGAAGGTCGCGATGTCGGGCAGGTAGATCGTCGCGGTGAGGATGCGCGACTTGTCGGTACCGGCGGCCTTGAGCAGCCGATCGATCTGCTCGAGCACCTGCTGCGTCTGCGCGGTGACGCCGGTGCCGACCGTGTCCGCGGCGACCTGGCCCGCGAGATACACCATGTCGCCATAGGCCACGGCCTGGCTCATGCGGGGGCCGGTCTCGAAACGCTCGATGGTCATGGTGGCTGAAGGATCCTTGCGCGGTGAAAAGGTACCGCGACGCCTTCTGCCGCCACGGGGTGGGGCCGTAAAGGGGCTGGAAAGATCGGCGCGGGGCGAAGTGCGCGCGGAATGCCGGCGCCGGGCGACAGCTTCGCAAAGAATCCTGGCTCGGGGCTCTGGTTTCGAGCAACCGGCCCGTCGCCTCGCGCGTTCAAGAGAAGATTACGGCCAAGGCTGAGGGAGCCTTCACCATGGGTATCATCTGGACCATCATCATCGGCTTCGTGGCCGGCGTCATCGCGAAGTTTCTCATGCCGGGCGACCGCTACGAGCCGTCGGGCTTCATCCTGACGACCATCCTGGGCATCGTCGGCGCTTTCGTGGCGACCTTCATCGGGCAGGCGGTCGGCTGGTACGGGCCGAACCAGGGCGCCGGCTTCATCGCCTCGATCGTGGGCGCCTGCGTCGTGCTGGCGATCTACGGTTTCGTCGCCAGCCGCACGAGCAGCAACTCGCTCTGACCGGCGGGGGACACCGTTCCGCATGGAAGGGGCGCCCGGATCGGGCGCCCCTCGTTATTTTCGGGGATCACTTCGCCTTGTCGGCGATGCCCTTGAACCCGGCCTCGTAGATCCCGTCGATCACCTCCTGGGCCTTGGCGTCAGGGGCACCCTTGGCCTTGAACGAGCCGGTCCAAGTCAGCTTCGAGCCGGCGCCGTTGGGCGCCACCGAGAGCGTCGACTTATAGTCGGAGACCGGCAGCGGGCTCTGCAGGATGGTGTAGGTGTAATCCATCTTCTTCTCGTCGCGGGAGACCTGCTCCTCGACGATCTCGCCGCCGCCCTTCAGGCTCAGCGTGCGCACCGTCTTGCCACCCTTCTCGGCCAGCGTGCATTTCTCGACGGCCGGGTGCCAATCGCCGATTCCGCAGAAGGTGCCGATCGTCTTCCAGACCTTGGCGGGCGGCGCGGCGACCTCCGCCGTCTTGGTGACTTCGAGGGCCTGGGCGGACGCGAACGGAGCCGCGACGAGGGTCGCGGCCCACAGGACGTGCTTGATCATTTTTCGTTTCCTCCAGCCGAGCCTGTTGGTTCGGGCGGCTCGGCGGGAGCTAACATGGATCAGGCGCGGCAGGCGGCAACCTGCCCAAAGGTCGAGGACGCCTCGCCTCAGGCGGCGTAGTCGTGCCCGCCTTCGGTCAACGCCTTGACGGGGCAATGCCCGGTCGCCCCCCGGATGGCGATCGCCGCACCTGCCACCAGGGCGGCGAGGCTCAGGAACTTGTTCGGGCGCGGCTGCGCGGCGGCGGCCGCGAGCCCGAGTCCCAACGCCACGGACACGGCACGCTCGGTCATGGAGAGGTTCTGCTCTCCCTTGAACACGCTCGGGATCAGGTCGTCGGCCACGAAAGCACTCCTGTTGTTGCGCCGGACGAACGCCGCCCGGCGCAACCTGTTCCGCTTCAGCTTGCCGAAGCGGACCCCTGTTGCTCCGCGAGCAGGGCGTCGTCGATTTCCCGGGCGCGCCGGGCGGCGGGGCGGTCGAAATGGCGCCCCACGTAAGTCTGGAAGGCGGGGCGCTTCTCGATGGTTCCGAACTGCATGCCCCAGCCGAGATGGGCGGCGAGATAGAGATCGGCGGCGCTGAAATGCTCGCCTGCCACGTGCCCCGCTTTCGCGACCGCGCCTTCCAGGGCGTCCAGCACGGTATCCAGGCTGCCGTAGCCGACCATGCCCTGCATCCGCGGATCGTCGGGTACGACCACGGAGAGGGCCTTGTTGGTCACCGCCGCCTCCACCGGCCCCGCACAGAAGAACAGCCAGCGGTAATAGGGGCCGCGGGCCCGGCTCTCGGGCGCGGGGGCGAGACCGGCCCGCGGGAAGGCGTCGGCGAGGTAGGCAAGGATCGCCGCGCATTCGGTCACGACCGTGTCGCCGTGCCGGATCGCCGGCACCTTCCCCATCGGATTGATCGCCCGGTAATCCTGCGACTTCATCGAGGTGCCGAAGCCGAGGAGCTCCGTCCGGTAGGGCTGGCCGACCTCCTCCAGCATCCAGCGGACGATCCGGCCGCGGGACATCGGATGGGTATAGAAGACGAGGTCCTCGCTCATCGCACACTCCTGCTGCTTTGCTGTACCCGGGGCTCATACCCCGCCGAGGACGAGCACGGCAGCGGGTTCGGCCTGGTCCGGAAGACCGCTTCGCCCGAGGGCTTCGACGAAACGGTGACCGAGCGCGTGGTCGCTGCCGTAGATCGTGCGGACGCGCAGCGACCCGGTACAGAATTTCGGGCTGTGCCGCAGGAGCGTCTCGATGCGGGTCCCGGCTTCCTCCAGGCGCCCGCAGGCGATCTCCGCGGCGGCGGCGAGGGCGTAGGCGATCGTATAGCCTGGGCTCCGGTCGAGGGCGAGGGTCGCGAGGCGCCGTGCCTCCTCGGACTGGCCCAGGGCGTAATGCGCGGCGGCTGCGGCGGCGGCGTAGGTGGCGGGGGGCACGGAGCTCTCGGCGAGCGCCCGCTCGGCATTCGCGAGGGCCGGCGCAGAGAGTCCGGAGGCGGTCTGCGCCATCGCGAGGAAGGCGAGACCGCCGGTATCGTGCGGGGCGAGGGCGAGGCTGCGTTCCGCGGCGGCGAGGCCTTCTTCGTAGCGCTCGCGCAGGACCAGAAGATAACTCAGGGCGCGATGGCCGATCGGGCTCGCGGGGTTCAGGTCCAGCCCTCTGCGGATCATGGCCTCGGCCTGGGGCAGCGCCTCGGGGCCATAGGTTCCCGAGAGCGCGAGCGCCGCGTCGGTGGCCGCGGCGAGGCCCTTCAGGCTGTAGGCGGTCGAGAGCGTGGGATCGAGTTCGAGGGCGCGGTCCAGGGCCGCGTGCGTCAGCAGCAGATCGCGCCGGCTGAATTGATTGAGATGCGCGATGGCCTGCATCGTGAGGTCGTGAGCGCTCGACGGGGAGGCCGCACAGGCGAGATGCGCGATCTGCTCCGCTTCGCAGAGCCCGGCGAAGAGGGCGGTGACGATGCGGGCGATCAGGTCGTCCTGCATCGCGAAGAAGGCTTCGCGGGGCACGGCGTAGCGCTGCGCCCAGATGTGCCGGCTGTCCCGCCCGTCGATCAACTGCGCGTTGACGATGAGATTCGTCCCCGCATGCCGTACGCTGCCTTCGAGGACGTAGCGCACGCCGAGCCGTTGGGCGATCTCGGACGAGGTGCTGGCGCTCGCCCGCGCCGCGAAGGCGCTCTGCCGGGCGATCACGGTGATGTGGCGATTGCGGGCGAGCTCCGTGGTCAGATCCTCGGCGAAACCCGCGCCGAGGCCGGCGAAGCCCGGCTGCGGGCTCCCGAACTCGTCAAAGGGCAGCACCGCGATCGGCTGCCAGAACGAGCCCTGGATCCGGGCCGTTTGCGCCGACGCTGGGGCGGACGGCGCTTGGGCTTCCGGGAGGACCAGCAGGTAGCCGCGACGCGGGACCGTGCGGATGAGGTCGCGCCCCTGCGTGCCGAGCACGCGCCGGATCTCGCAGATGCACTGGGTGAGGGAATCCTCCGTCACCACCACGTTCGGCCAGCAGATCGAGAGCAGATCGTCCTTGCTGACGAGTTCGCCCGCCCGGCTCGCGAGATGACGGAGCACGTCGAAAGCGCGCGGCCTCAAGTCCAGGCGCCTTCCGTCTCGCGCGACGACTTGCTCTCGCTGCAGATCCAGAACGACGTCGACGAGGTCGATGCGATCCATTGTCCGGAATATGTCTTGTTTCGAACCCGGTTGCGGCGACGATATCAGAAAATTTCGGAGAATCTTCAGCCGCCCTCAGGAATGCTTCGGGATCCGGCTTCGAGCCGCGATCTAGGGTCCGGCATCGGCGGCTTCGGCCGCCGCCGTCCCGTACGGGGCAAATCCGAGAGGGAGGCACACCCGATGACTCGCACGATCCGCACGGCGCTCGCCGCCATCACCCTCGCCGCGCTGGCCCCCGTCGCGCAGGCCATGCCGCTCGGCGGCACCTTCAACGCGCATGTCGACAGTCAGTCCGCCCAACCGATCGGCAAGGCCGGGCAGGTCCGAATCGCCAAGACGGCCTCAGGCACCAATGCCGGTCCCGGAACCCCCCTCGACGGCGCGACGGTGCGCTTCAACGACGTCAGCCTGCTCAAGGATGGCCAGGGCACGGTGAAGGGCACGATCGTCTTCGTGACGCCCGGCGGCACCACCTCGAGTCCCTATACCGGCACGATCGCCACGGATCCGATGGGCCGCGTGACCGCCGAGGGCCAATTCCGGACGAAGAAGGGCACCGGCGAGTTCGCCGGCCTCAAGGGCAACGGTTCGTTCTCCGTCGCCTTCAGCTCGCCCACGGACTTCACCGGCCAGTGGCAGGGCGACTTCCAGATGCCGATGCAGAAGACCTCGCGGCGTTAGAGAATACGCCCCGCCGCAGGCAGCCCCAGATCGAAGCGCGACTAGCTCGGCAGGCGCACGGCGTTGTCGGAGGCGGCGAAGCTGTGCGCTTGGTTGAGATGGCCGGTCTGCTCCAAGCGCCGCGCCGGCGAGGGCGAGCGGGCATGAAAAAAGCGCGGCCCGGGGGGCCGCGCTTCTCGGATCATCCGATGAGACGGAGCGAAGAGGAGCTTACTCCCCGGCGCTCTCGCGGCGGCGCTCGCCGCGGTCGCGGCGCGGACCGCGATCGCCACGGTCGCCGCGCTCCTCCTGCTCGGGCTCGCCGCGGGCGGCGCGCTCGGCCTTCAGCTTCTCCGTGATGTCCTCGCCGGTCTCCTGATCGACGACCTTCATGGACAGGCGGATCTTGCCGCGCTCGTCCTGGCCGAGGAACTTCACCTTCACCTTCTGGCCTTCCTTGACCACGTCGCCGACCTTGGCGACGCGCTGCGGCGCCAGCTCGGAGATGTGGACGAGGCCGTCCTTGGCGCCGAAGAAGTTCACGAAGGCGCCGAACTCCATGATCTTGACGATGGTGCCGTCATAGATCGTGCCGGCCTCCGGCTCGGCGACGATGGAGCGGATCCAGTTATAGGCCGCCTTGATCGCCTTGCCGTCCGAGGAGGCGATCTTCACGACGCCGGTATCCTCGATGTTGATCTTGGCGCCGGTCTTCTCGACGATCTCGCGGATGATCTTGCCGCCGGTGCCGATCACGTCGCGGATCTTGTCGGTGGGGATCTGCATCGTCTCGATGCGCGGCGCGTACTCGCCGAGCTCGGGACGGGCCGCGGTCAGGGCCTGGGCCATCTCGCCGAGGATGTGGGCGCGGCCGTCCTTCGCCTGGGCGAGGGCGACCTTCATGATCTCCTCGGTGATGCCGGCGATCTTGATGTCCATCTGGAGGGAGGTGATGCCCTCCTCGGTGCCGGCCACCTTGAAGTCCATGTCGCCGAGATGATCCTCGTCCCCGAGGATGTCGGACAGCACCGCGAAGCGCTCACCTTCGAGGATGAGGCCCATGGCGATGCCGGCCACCGGACGGCGCAGGGGCACGCCCGCATCCATCAGCGACAGCGAGCCGCCGCAGACCGAGGCCATCGAGGACGAGCCGTTCGACTCGGTGATCTCGGAGACCACGCGGATCGTGTAGGGGAACTCGTGGGCCGGCGGCAGCACCGGGTGGATCGCGCGCCAGGCGAGCTTGCCGTGGCCGATCTCGCGGCGGCCGGGGGAGCCCATGCGGCCGGTCTCACCCACCGAATAGGGCGGGAAGTTGTAGTGCAGCAGGAAGGTCTCCTTGTAGGTGCCTTCCAGGGCGTCGATGAACTGCTCGTCCTCGCCGGTGCCGAGCGTGGCGACCACCAGGGCCTGCGTCTCGCCGCGGGTGAAGATCGCCGAGCCATGGGCGCGGGGCAGCACGCCGACCTCGGAGAGGATCGGGCGGACCGTCTTTACGTCGCGACCGTCGATGCGCGAGCCGGTGTCGAGGATGTTCCAGCGGACGACCTTGGACTGCGCCTCCTTGAAGGCCGCCTTGACCTTCTCGGGGTTGAACTTCTGCTCGCCCTCGGCCGGGCAGAGGGCGGCCACGACCTTCGCCTTCACGGCGTCGACGGCGGCGTAGCGCTCCTGCTTGACGGTCTTCTTGTAGGCCTCGCGCAGATCGGCTTCGGCGATCTCCAGCACGGCGGTCTCGACGTCGGCGTTCTCCGGCGGGGAGAAGTCGCGTGGCTCCTTGGCGGCCTTCTCGGCCAGGCGGATGATCGCCTCGATGACCGGCTGGAAATGCTTGTGGCCGAACATCACGGCGCCGAGCATGATCTCCTCGGAGAGCTCCTTGGCCTCCGACTCGACCATCAGCACCGCGTCCTGCGTGCCGGCGACGACGAGGTCGAGGCTCGACTCGTCCATCTCGGTCACGAGCGGGTTCAGCTTGTAGCCGCCGTTGATGTAGCCGACGCGGGCCGCACCGATCGGACCCATGAAGGGGACGCCCGACAGGGTGAGAGCGGCGGAGGCCGCGACCATCGAGACGACGTCCGGGTCGTTCTCGAGATCGTGGGACAGAACGGTGACGACGACCTGGGTGTCGTTGCGCCAGCCCTCGATGAAGAGCGGACGGATCGGGCGGTCGATCAGGCGGGAGACCAGGGTCTCCTTCTCGGAGGGACGGCCCTCGCGCTTGAAGTAGCCGCCCGGGATGCGGCCGGCGGCGTAGGCGCGTTCCTGGTAGTTCACGGTGAGCGGCAGGAAGTCGATGCCGGGCTTCGGCTCCTTGGCCGACACGACGGTGGCGAGCACGGTGGTCTCGCCGTAGGTGGCGACCACGGCCCCGTCGGCCTGGCGGGCGACCTTGCCGGTCTCGAGGACGAGCTTGCGGTCGCCCCAGATCAGCTCTTCGCGTTGAACGTCGAACATATGTCTCTTGCCTTCATACGGATCGGGCGAGCCCGGCACCGCCAGTGGCAAGACGGCGGGACGCTCGACTTCGCGCCGAGCGTCCGGCGATCCTGCCCTGGCGCCTCGTGCCTCGAAGCCGCCCGGGTTGGACATCCCCGAGCCCCATGCCCGGAGGGTCCATATGGAAAGCGCGGCCCCTCGGAGGGGCCGCGCGAGTCGTCTTCGCCTTAGCGGCGGATGCCGAGGCGCTCGATGAGGGCGCGGTAGCGCGGCTCGTCCTTGCGCTTCAGGTAGTCGAGCAGCGAGCGGCGCTGCGAGACCAGCTTCAGGAGGCCGCGGCGGGAGTGGTTGTCCTTGCCGTGGGTCTTGAAGTGGGCGGTCAGGTTGGTGATCCGCTCGGAGAGAAGGGCGATCTGCACCTCCGGCGAACCGGTGTCCTTGTTGCCCTTGGCGTATTCCTTGATGAGCGCGGTCTTGCGCTCTGCCGTGATCGACATCGCTGGCCTTTCGGTTCGATGGTGGGTCTTCCCGGCGCCCTCATCGAAGGGCGCCATCAGCCTGCGGATCGGCCGGTGCCGGGATGTCGTCCAGCACGGTCATCGCACAAGCAACGCAAGCCCCGCCCGTCAGCCGGGTCGAGGCGGGCGGATACATACACGAAAGCGGGGGGAACGCCAGAGGCGGGGTTCGCGCCTGCTGGCCCGATCGGGGCAGACGGGTCTCCGCCGAACATTAATGACGCGGATGGTATAGCAAGGTCTATCTTGCCCGCTGTTTGCAGGAGCCGCGTTCGAGAGTCACATTGAAGGCATCTCCTTCGTGACGCTGCATCAATTTCGTGATTCCGGCGCCAGCCATGCGCTTCTTGCCGAGCCGAGCGTGATCGAGCTCGTCCGCGAGAGAGTCGGCGCGTTCGGTGTAAAGCGTGTCTATGAGGGGCCTCTCGAAGCCCCGGTCGGGACGAACCCACGCGTACGATCGATTCGGCACAAGGCGACCGGCGACGTCGTCTGGCTGATGGTGACGGCCTATCCGATATAGGGTGTCCTGCGTTTCAAATCCGATGACCCGTCGGCTGCGGGCCGTCGGTCCTCCCGCACAATACCGAACTGCCATCCCCGCCCGGGATTTGCGTCCCTTGCGCGCCAGAGGGAGAGCCATGGTCGACAGCACCTCCATCGCCCGCAGACCGGTTGCGGATATTCTCCAGGCGGAAGCTGGCGGCGGGGGCGGGCCGGGACTCGCCCGGAACCTGTCCGCCTTCAGCCTCGTCTGCATCGGCGTCGGAGCCACGATCGGGGCGGGGATCTTCGTGCTCACCGGGACGGCGGCGGCGCATTATGCCGGGCCCGGGCTGATGCTGTCCTTCCTGCTCGGAGGAATCGCGAGCGGCCTCGTCGGCCTGTGCTACGCCGAGCTGGCCGCGATGATCCCGGCCTCGGGCTCGACCTACAGCTACACCTACGCGACGCTCGGCGCGCTCGCCGCCTGGATCATCGGCTGGGACCTCGTGCTCGAATTCGCCTTCGCCGCCGCGACGGTTGCGGTGGGGTGGTCGGGCTATGCTCAGAGCCTGATGGCCGATGCGGGGTTGCATCTGCCCGCGGCGCTGGCGGCGGCGCCGGGGGAGGGCGGTCGTCTCAATCTGCCGGCCGGCGGCATCGTATTGGCTCTGAGCGCGCTCCTGATCCTCGGCAGCCGGGAGGCGGCAAAGGTCAACGCGGCCATGGTGGCCTTGAAGGTCGCCATCATCCTCGCCTTCGTGCTGGTCGGGGCGGCGCATCTGCGCCCGGCGCTGTGGTCGCCCCTGGTTCCGCCCAACGAGGGCAGCTTCGGCGCCTTCGGCTGGAGCGGCGTCCTCCGCGGGGCCGGCGTGGTGTTCTTCGCCTATATCGGCTTCGAGACCGTCTCCGCAGCCGCGGGCGAGACTCGCGATCCGCAGCGCGACGCTCCGATCGGGTTGATCGGGGCGCTCGTCGTCAGCACACTTCTCTATGTGGCGGTGGCGGCCGTTCTGACGGGGCTCGTGCCCTACCGGGACCTCGCGGTGACCGATCCGATCGCCAGGGCGATCGACACGATCGGGTTCGGCGCCTTCGCGGTCCTGATCAAGGTAGGTGCGCTCGTCGGGCTCACCACCTCGACGCTGACCGCCCTCTACGGGCAGGCGCGGATCTTCTATGCCATGGCCCGGGACCGGATGCTACCCGACCTGTTCGCGCAGGTCCATGCCCACCGCCGCACCCCATGGATGAGCCAGGCCGCCATCGGTCTCGCCACCGCCCTCGTGGCGGCCCTGGTGCCGATCGATCTGCTCGGCGAGCTCGTCAGTATCGGCACTTTGTTCGCCTTCATCCTGGTCTGCCTGAGCGTCTTGATCCTGCGTCGCACCGAGCCGGATCGGCCGAGGCCCTTCCGTGTGCCCGGGGGGCCGCTGGTGCCTGTCCTGGGCATCCTGGCCTGCCTTGCCCTGATGGCGGGCTTGCCGGGGGACACCTGGATCCGGCTCTTCGCCTGGCTCGTCCTCGGCCTCGCGATCTGGTTCGGCTATGGGCGCCACCGCATCGGCAACGGCCCGGATCGTGGGATCCGGGCCGGATAGGGAGAGGGTGCGAAGGCGGGATCAGTAGCCGCGGTGAGGGCCCGCGGCCCGGCCGCCGTAGCGGCGGCGCAGCCAGCCGATGGCCTTGGGCAGCAGGAACACGACGAGGATCTGGCGCAGGATCGTGCGCATGGGGTCTCAAACTCCGATCGGGACACGGTTTCGTGAACCCAATGCGGGAGCGCGCGGCGCTGTTCCCCTTTCACAGCTCCAGGGTCAGCGTGACGGGAGCGTGGTCGGAGGGCCTCTCCCATCCCCTCACGTGCCGGGCGACCTCGACTTTGCGCACCGTGCCCGCGAGGTCCGGCGAGACCCAGGCATGGTCGAGACGCCGGCCCTTGTTGGCCGCGGCCCAGTCGGGGGAGCGGTAGCTCCACCACGTGTAGATCTTCTCGGGCTCCGGGGTGAGCAGCCGCGCCGTGTCGACCCACTCCGCCTCGCCGCGCAGGGTTTCCAGCGTCTCGGTCTCGATGGGTGTATGGCTCACCACGTCGAGAAGCTGCTTGTGGGACCAGACGTCGTGCTCCAGCGGCGCCACGTTGAGGTCGCCGACGAGAATCGCGGGGCCGGCGACGCGCTTGCCGCCCCAGGCCCGCAGCTCCGCCAGAAAGTCGAGCTTGTGCGCGAACTTCGGGTTGAGGGTACGGTCGGCCACGTCGCCACCGGCAGGAACGTAGAAATTGTGGAATACGAGGCCTGCCGCCGGGCCCGCCGCCGCCCCCAGAACCGCAGAGATATGGCGCGCGTCCTGCCTCTCGCAGAAGCCCATCACCGAGCGGGTCAGGAGGGGAAAGCGCGACAGGATGGCGACACCGTTATAGCCCTTCTGGCCCGCGAACTCGACATGCTCGTAACCGGAGCCGCGCAGCGCTTTCAGGGGAAAGGCGTCGTCCGGGCACTTCGTCTCTTGCAGGCAGAGGATGTCGGGCTTGGTTTCCGCCAGGAACCGCAACACCGAGTCGATGCGAAGACGGACGGAATTGATGTTCCAGGTGGTGACGGTCAGGCGCAAGGCAGCACTCCCAGGGCTCGGGCAGCCTTAGCCGTCTTGTCGATCGCTTGGGAGAGGCAAGGGTGAGGAAAGCGATGGGACGGAAACGTGGCGCGCCGGATACAGCAACCTGAGGTGGTAGTCTCTATATACTTTTCTCATGCCTGAATTGTCTTTTTGCGTACAATTTATATATGCGATCCTAGCTCGTGATTATGTATGCGATGCTGGCCAGAGATGATCCGCGGCTTGGCGGGGATGCCGGTCCTCCCAGCACCTTTCGATGAGGCTCCCGCACATGCCCAATAGGCGGTCGTTCACGCATAGATCGGTTGCGGCCAAACAGATTGTTCCAAGGATGCTGCCGCCCAAGTCGATCGGTTCCAGCGAAACGGCCATCCTGACGGAAGCGGGCTTTCTGGGCGTATGGGACACCGATGCCCGGCTCGATCTCGTGCGCTGTTCGCCGGGCTGCGCGGAGGCGTTCGGCATCCCCGTCGAGGCGGGGCGTGTGGGCGTTCCGCTCGAGGCCTTCCTGGCCGGCTGCCATCCGGAGGATCGGGACTTTCTCGCGAAGGCGGTCTCGGCCGCTTACGCGGATGGCGGCGGTCCCTTCGAGGCCGAGTATCGCACGATCGATAGCGAGGGGCGCGTCCGCTGGGTCCTCGCCCGCGGGCGCATGACGGTCGACGAGAAGTGCCAGCCGCTCGCCAGCCGGGGCATCCTCATCGACGTGTCCGAGAACCGGGCCGCAAGCGGCGAGACGCCGGATGAGCGCAGCCGCCTGCTGGAACGCCTGGCCGACCATGCCATCGCTCAGCGCGATCTCACGGAGCGCCTGCGGATGCCGGTGCTCCGCCGTCTCGTCGACGCGCTCCTTTTGGAAACGGGCCGCGAGATCGCCCGCGCCCTGCGCCTCGAAAGCCGCCGTTCCCTGAACTGACGCGGCGCCGCGCGGGTCAGCGCTGCAGCTGCTGCTGAATCGCCTTGTCCTCGGCGCGCCCGTAATTGATGAAGAACAGGGACATGTCGACCGCCTTGCCCTTCTGCAGATTCGAGAGCTGCACGGTGGTCAGGTAGCCCTGCGGGTCGGTGATCCGCCACTGCGACAGCGTCTTCATCTCGGCATCGAACAAGAGCTGGATCCGCGACGTGCCGCCGAGGGTCGAGCGATCCTCGAGGGCCACGCGGTAGCCGTTGGGATCGTTCGTGACCTCGGTGACCGTGAGGTCGCGGGCGAGGTCGATCTTCTCGCGGAGCAGGAATTTCAGCGGCGTCTGCGAGATGAAGTAGAGGTCCTGCGTGCCGAGCTTGCGGTCGCGGATGGCCACGGAGGTGCCGTCGGCGACGACTTCGAGGGGCGAGGGCTGGTCGTATTCGAAGCGCAGGCGGCCCGGCTTCGACAAAGTCAGCTTGCCGCCGATCCGGCGCCCGTCCGCGCCGGTCTGGATGAAGCTGCCGGTCAGGGTCTGGAAGCCGTTGAAATAGGCGTTGGCGCGCTCCAGCACGGTGGCCTGATCGAGATCCTCCATGGCGGCGCCGGCATTCGGCGCGCCGATGGCGGCGACCTTCGCTTCTGCTGGCTGCGCGGCGGTCTTGGGCGATGCCTTGGAGCTGCCGAGCTTATCGCTGGCCGCCTTGTCGGCGCTGGTCTTCGTCTTGCCGGCCTTGTCGGGGGCCGTCTTGTCCTGCGCCTGCTTGGCCGGCGGAGCCTTCTTGGCGGTCGGGGGCACCGGGGCGGCCTCCGGCTCGGGCGCCGGCTCCGGTGCAGGCTGTTCCTTGCGGCCGAACAGGCCGTCGAGGAAGGAGGAGACCTGCGCGGTGGCCGGCAGGGGCTGTAGGGCGAGCGTGGCGGCGAGAAGCACGGGACCGGCGGCGGGCAGGATTCGGCGGCCAGTCATCGGGCGGGGTCTCCGTCGCGTGCGGGGCTTGTCAGGCGGCCCTGGAAGGTTCCGCGGTCCGACAGGGGTCGTCCCGGCGGGAGGCAGCCGCAGGCCTGGGTTAGAGCCTGCGGCTGTGGCGAATATGCGACGCGGGCGCCGCCTCTCACTCGTCGTCGTCGTAGCCGGAGGATGGTGCGGCCATCCCCTCGACCAGGATCTCGCGCTTGCCGGCATGGTTGGCCGGGCCGACGATCCCGTCGATCTCCATCCGCTCCATGATCGAGGCGGCGCGGTTGTAGCCGATCTGCAGGCGGCGCTGGATGTACGAGGTCGAGGCCTTCTTGTCCCGCAGCACCACGGCGATGGCCTGCTCGTAGAGCTCGGCATCGGCCCCCGCGGCGGCGGTGAAGGCGCTCGCATCGAAGACCGGCAGGTCGGCCTCCTCGATCTCGGCGGCCTCCTCCTTGTCGGCCTTCGAGGCGCGGCTGCCCTTCTTGCCGGTCTCGGGCTCCGAGGAGCCGTCATCGGCGGTGACGGCTTCGAGATAGGCGGGTCGGCCCTGGCGCTTGAGATGGGCGACGACGCTCTCGACCTCGGCATCCGAGCAGAACGGTCCGTGCACGCGGGTGGTGCGGCCGCCACCGGCCATGAACAGCATGTCGCCCTGGCCGAGCAGCTGCTCGGCGCCCATCTCGCCCAGGATCGTGCGGCTGTCGATCTTGCTGGTGACCTGGAAGCTGATCCGCGTCGGGAAGTTGGCCTTGATCGTGCCGGTGATCACGTCGACCGAGGGGCGCTGCGTGGCCATGATCAGGTGGATGCCGGCCGCGCGCGCCATCTGGGCCAGCCGCTGGATCGCGCCCTCGATGTCCTTGCCCGCCACCATCATCAGGTCGGCCATCTCGTCGACCACGATCACGATGTAGGGCAGCGCCGAGCGGTCCATCTCCTCCTCTTCGAACACTGCCTCGCCGGTGTTGCGGTCGAAGCCGGTCTGGACGGTGCGGGTGATGATCTCGTCGTTGGCGCGCGCCTCCTTCATCCGGGCATTGTAGCCGTCGATGTTGCGCACGCTGATCTTGGCCATTTTCTTGTAGCGCTCCTCCATCTCGCGCACGGCCCATTTGAGGGCGATGACCGCCTTTTTGGGATCGGTGACGACGGGGGAGAGCAGGTGCGGGATGCCGTCGTAGACGGAGAGCTCCAGCATCTTGGGATCGACCATGATCAGGCGGCACTCCTCGGGCTTGAGCCGGTAGAGGAGCGAGAGGATCATGGTGTTGATGGCGACCGACTTGCCGGATCCGGTGGTGCCGGCGACGAGCAGGTGGGGCATGCGGGCGAGGTCGGCGATGATCGGCTCGCCGCCGATGTTCTTGCCCAGGCACAGAGCGAGCTTGTGCTTGGTCTCGACGAAATCGACCGAGGACAGGAGTTCGCGCAGATACACGGTCTCGCGCACCGGATTCGGCAGTTCGATGCCGATCACGTTGCGGCCGGGCACCACGGCGACGCGGGCGGAGACAGCCGACATCGAGCGGGCGATGTCGTCCGACAGACCAATCACGCGGCTGGACTTGGTGCCGGGGGCGGGTTCGAGCTCGTAGAGGGTGACGACGGGGCCGGGCCGCACGGCCAGGATGTCCCCGCGCACGCCGAAATCCTGGACCGTCTGCTGCAGGTTGAGGGCGTTCTGCTCCAGCTCGTCGGCATCGACCTCCTCGCCGTCCACCGGCGCCGGCAGGGCGAGCAGCTCGAGGGAGGGCAGCTCGTAATCCTCGCTGCCGACGAAGGACATCGGGATGTGGCGGTTGGCTGGGATCAGGGCCGTGCGCTCGGGCAGGACGGCCCGGGGTAGCGCCTGGACGGTCTGAGCGGGCGCGGACTCCTCGGGAACCGCCTCCACCACGATCTCCGCCTCGACCGCGGGTGCCTCGTCGAAAGCCTCCTCCGCCATCGGTTCATCGTTCGAGGCGGTCTTGGGCGAACGCAGAAGAACGGGGCGCGGTGGGATCGCGGTCGGCACAACCGTGGCGACGGAGGGGGCGGCGATGGCCGCTTCCTGCGCGACGACGGCCTCGGCCGGCTCGGCGTGCATGACCTTGGGGCTCGCCACCGCCGAGAGCGCGGAGAGCACGAAGGGGGAGAGGTAGCCGGGGGCGAGGGGCGCCAGATGCGCCGTGACCGAGAGGGGCGCCGGCACAGGGACCTGAGCCGGCTCGGACGTGGCCACGGGCGCCGCCGGCCGCACCGGCCGGATCGCCGCGCGCGCCGCCATGGCGGAGATGCGGGGCGCCTGCGGGGCGGGCGCTGCGGCGACGACGGCCTCCGGCTGAACGACGGCCGGCATCATTTGCAGGGACGCCCAGGTGTCGATCGCCGCGGAATCGGCGAAGCCGAAGCCGTCGTGCAGATCGGACCAATCCGGCACCTCGGACCAGTCGGCGGCCAATGACGGCGCGGGTTCGGCCGCGGCCGGCGCGATCACCTCGTGGGCGAATTCCTGCACCTCGGCCTCAGCGAAGGCCGCGGCCTCCGGTACGAACAGCTCGGCATCCATCGGCTCGGCGGCCGGCTCGATCTTGCGCGGCCGGTCGGGGGTGCGGAAGTAGCGGACGCCGGGCGGCGGCGTGAAGGGCTGGCGCCAGAGCGGGACGGTCTCGCGCGTGGCTTCCTGCGCGGCGGCGAGCGCGGCCTCGGCGGCGAGTTCCTCCAGGCGGAGCGCCTCGGCTTCCGCCGCCGCGCGGGCGGCCTCGGCCGCCGCCAGAGCCGCGGCTTGCGCCTCGGCCAGGGCTTCGGCCTGGCGCTGCGCCTCGCGCTCGGCTTCGAGCGCCCGCTGGCGCCGCTCCATCAGCACGGAATCGGGGGTGCGCACGAAACGCACCGCCTCCGGGCTCAGGGCCGGCGCGGTGGCGCGCTGGGGCTGCATCGGCATGGCCTGCCCGTGCTCGGGGGCGATGGCTTCCGGGCGCCGGGGCGTCCGGATCAGCACGCCGGGGCTCGATGCCTGCGTGTCGATGCGGCTCTCGTAAGGCATCTCCGGCATCGGCCGGCGGATCTGGGGCGCCAGGCTCGGATCGTTCCAGGGCGCGGGATCCGGGACCTGGGCCGACAGTCCGTCGGCAGGGTGCGGTACGAGCGCATAGGCGTCGTGCGGCAGCGGTTCGAAGCTCCCTTCCGCTCCGAGCATGGCCCGCGGCGGCGTCAGCCAGCTCTGCGGCTGCGGCGCGAGATGGGGATCATGCCGGCGCCCGGCCGGGATCTGCGGCCCCCCGGCGCGGCGACCGAAATTCGAGCGCAGGGTCATCAGCCGGTTGGCGATCGCCCCGATGGACAGGTCGAGGCGGTCGCCGCCACGGCCCGGACGCGATGGATCACGATGGGAATACGGAGGCCGTCCCGATGCGCGCATGAGCTGTGAAAGTACTCGAAACAAGGTCCTGCTCCCCCTGGAGCGGTTCTCCCCCAGTTAGGAGGATCGTCGTTAACGAACGCTTGCCCGGCGTGCCGCCGGGGCTGTTCCGAACCCGTCCCGGCCATGCGCCCGCCGCGACGGCGGCCCTGTCGGATCGGGCGCTCGACAGAGGCCGTTGCCGACCCCAGAATCATCTCGATGCCGCGCTCTAGCGGCGATGGCAGGGAGCGCCCGAGCGCCGTGACGACACCCGAGGCCGCGAAAGACTTCCGCTCGCTCTACCGCCACGGCTTCGCCCGGGTCGCCGCCTGCACGGGCCGCAGCCATCCGGGCGATCCGGCCGCCAATGCCGAGCAGACGGTGGCGCTCGCGCAAAGCTGCCACGCGGAGGGGGCCGCCCTGGCTGTCTTTCCCGAATTGAACCTCTCGGCCTATGCGAGCGAGGATCTCTTCCTCCAGGCGACGCTGCTCGATGGCGTCGAGGCCGCTCTGGAGCGGATCCGCCTGGCCTCCGAAGCGCTGACGCCGGTTCTCGTGGTCGGCGCGCCCCTGCGCTGGCGCAACCGGATCTACAATTGCGGCCTCGCCCTGCACCGGGGCCGCCTGCTCGGCGTGGTGCCCAAGAGCTACCTGCCGAACTACCGGGAATTCTACGAGAAAAGGCACTTCGCCTCTGGTGCCGGGATCGTCGGGGAGACCATCCGGGTCGCAGGCTGCGAGGTGCCCTTCGGCATCGACCTGCTGTTTGCCGCCGAGGACCTGCCGGGCTTCGTCCTCGGCATCGAGGTCTGCGAGGATCTCTGGGTGCCCCAGGCCCCCGGCATGGAGGCGGCGTTGGCGGGGGCGAGCGTGCTCGCCAACCTGTCGGGCAGCCCCATTACGGTCGGCCGGGCGGAGTCGCGGGCCATGCTCTCGCGGGCGGCCTCGATGCGGGGCTTGTGCGCCTATGTCTACGCCGCGGCGGGCTTGGGCGAATCCACCACCGACCTGTCCTGGGATGGCCAGACCAGCATCGACGAGAACGGCGTGCGCCTTGCCGAAGGCGAGCGGTTTCCCGCCGAGCCCCTCGTTACCATCGCGGATATCGACCTCGACCTGATCGCCCAGGAGCGCTTCTCCAACGGCAGCTTCGACGACAATGCCCGCCATCGGGGCCGCCCGTTCCGGCGGATCGGCTTCCGGCTCGATCCGCCGGCGGGCGATCTCGGCCTGCGCCGCAACGTGGAGCGCTTCCCCTTCGTCCCGTCCGATCCGGCCCGCCTCGCCCAGGATTGCTACGAGGCCTACAACATCCAGGTCGCCGGGCTCGTGCAGCGGCTGGAGGCGACAGGCACCAAAAGGGCCGTGATCGGCGTCTCGGGCGGCCTCGACTCGACCCACGCCCTGATCGTACTCGCCAAGGCCTTCGATCGCCTCGGCCGCCCGCGCTCCGACATCCTCGGCTACACCATGCCGGGCTTCGCCACCTCGGACGAGACCAAGACCAACGCCCTCGCTCTGATGAAGGCGCTCGGCATCAGCGCGGCCGAGATCGACATCCGCCCGGCTGCTCGGCAGATGCTCACCGACATGGGCCACCCCTACGGACGGGGCGAGGCGGTCTACGACGTCACCTTCGAGAACGTGCAGGCGGGCCTCCGCACGGACTACCTGTTCCGCCTCGCCAACCAGAACGGCGGCATCGTCATCGGCACGGGCGATCTGTCGGAGCTGGCGCTCGGCTGGAGCACCTACGGCGTCGGCGATCAGATGAGCCATTACGGCGTCAATGCCGGCGTGCCCAAGACCCTGATCCAGCACCTGATCCGCTGGGTGATCGCCACGGGCCAGTTCGGGCCGGAGGAGAACCGCACCCTCCGGGCGATCCTCGACACCGAGATATCGCCGGAGCTGGTGCCGGCAGCGGAAGGAGAAGGCCCGCAGAGCACGGAGGCCAAGATCGGCCCCTACGCCCTTCAGGACTTCAATCTTTGGTTCACGCTGCGGCACGGCTTCCGCCCCTCGAAGATCGCCTTCCTTGCCCTCCATGCCTGGGGCGATGTCGAGGCCGGATCCTGGCCGGCGGATTTCCCGCCGGCGAAGCGGGTCGCCTACGACCTGCCGGTGATCCGTCGCTGGCTCGGTGTGTTCCTCGACCGCTTCTTCCGCTTCAGCCAGTTCAAGCGCTCGGCCCTGCCCAACGGGCCGAAGGTCTCCGCCGGGGGCTCGCTGTCGCCCCGCGGCGACTGGCGCGCACCCTCCGACGCGTCCGCGAAAGCCTGGCTCGACGAGTGGGCGCGGAACATCCCGGAATCGTGACCAGGCGCCTCGTGCGGTGACGCACGCGGCGGGGTCGCCCGCCTCATCCAGACACAAACCCGTCTGATTGTCGGCCTATCTCCGGCCGCGAGGGTGCGGCGAAGCGGAGGACCACCGATGCGCAGCTACAATCTGTTCCGCCGCAAGGGCGGCGAGGCCCTCTGCTGCGCCGTTCCCGAGAGCCACGCCGTGCCCCGTTTCGTCACCGGCGGCCGCTGGACCTTCGAGGGCCGTGTGGAGGAGGCGGCGGGCGTGCCCCGCGGCTTCGACGGAAAGGCCGCCGCCACCGGGGTGCGCTTCAATGGTTTCTACCTTTTTCAGGCGGTCGATCGACGTTTCGGATAATGCGCTGAGCATTCCTTAAGGGGTGAAGCGCAACGCTAGATCTCCATCAGGTTGACCCGCAGCGGAGACAGGGCATGAGCGCGGAGCAGCGCGCAGTCGCGCGCAAGAAGACCTTTCTCAAGGGGCTGATCAGCTTCAATTATGGGTCGTCCAGTATGGATTGCCTCATCCGCGACATATCGGATCGCGGTGCCCGCCTGGAGCTGAGCGAGACCACGACCCTGCCCGAGGTCTTCGACATTCACATCCCCGCCCGGGACGAGAACTATCGCGCGACCCTGTGCTGGCGGAGCAACGAGGCCGTCGGTGTGGCTTTTCGTTCGGCCCAGAACGAGAAACGCGTCGAGCCTGCCGCGGCAGCGGTCGACCCGTCCGTGACCGCCCTGCTCAAGCGTGTGGCGGAACTCGAAGCGGAGAACGCGACGCTGCGCACGCTCCTGACGAAGCTCGGCGCTCCCGCTCAGGCCCGCAGCTCGGCCTGAGCGGAGCTGCGGCCGCTCAGGCCTCCAGCGCGGCCCGGATGCGCGCCGCGTGCTCGGCGAGCACCGCCTGATCGGCCATGCCGCCCTCGTGCCGCTTCAGCGGAACGCCCTCGTGCCGCGGCACGAGGTGGAAATGCAGATGGAACACCGTCTGGCCGCCGGCCGGCTCGTTGTACTGGAACAGCGTGAGGCCGTCGGCCTGGAAGGCCTGCTTCACTGCCCGACCGACCTTCTGGACGACGCGAATCAGCGCCGCGAGGGACTCCGGATCCGCGTCGAGCAGCCCGCGCGCGGGCGCCTTCGGGACCACCAGGGTGTGGCCTTCGCCCTGGGGCATCACGTCCATGAAGGCGAGGGTCTGCTCGTCCTCGTAGACCTTGTGGGCCGGGATCTCGCCGCGCAGGATCTTTCCGAAGATGTTGCTCGGGTCGTAGGCGGTACTCATCGGCGGCTCCAAGCCTTCTGTCCGGCTCCTCCCGGGGCGAACCGGTCTCGCGGTCGCCCGGGGGCGCTCTCAAGGGCCGGCACGATGCACAGGCGGCCGCCCCGCGTCCACATCCGCGCCGGCCCTCGCGCCCGGGCTTTCGGCCGAAGGGTGGCCTCGGCTATGAGGCCGCGCGCGCATGCCGAGGAGAATCATGCCCCGCATCGATCTCGTCACCACCGGTGGCACCATCGCCTCGACGGCGCGGGAGGCGGAGGGCGCCCCGGCCGATGTCGTCGCTTCGGTGAGCGGGGCCGCCCTGCGGGAGAGCCTGCACGACCGGCTCGCGGGGATCGATCTCGTCGTCGACGATTTCTGCCGTATCGGCAGCTCGGCGATGGATCTGCCCCTGTCCTTTGCCCTCGCCCGGCGCGTGGCCGAGCGCCTCGCCGATCCCGCCTGCGACGGGGTCGTGGTCACGCACGGCACCGATACGATGGAAGAGAGCGCCTTCCTCGCCGATCTCGTCGTGGCCGGCGAGAAGCCGGTGGTCTTCACCGGGGCGCAGAGGAGCGCGGATGCGCCGGATACGGACGGCCCGCGCAACATCGCCGAGTCGGTGCGCCTCGCCGCATCGCCCTTGGCCCGCGGCCTCGGTGCGGTGATCTGCTTCGAGGGCGATTTCCACGCGGCGCGGGACGTGACGAAGACCCATGCCTCCCGTACGGACACCTTCCGCTCCGGCGAGCACGGCAAGCTCGGCGAGGTCGACGGGACCCTGGTGACGCTCCATCGGCGCCCGATCCTGCGGCGCCAGTTTCCGGCGACCCGGATCGAGACGGAGGTCGAGCTCCTGCGCCTCGCGCTGGGCGCCTCCGACCGTCTCATCCGCTTTGCGGCCCGGAGCGGGGCGAAGGCGATCGTCCTCGAATGCTTCGGCCGCGGAAACGCGCCGCCCGCCGTCGCCGCGGCCGTGGCGGAGATCGTGGCCGCCGGCACGGCGGTCATCGTCGCCTCTCGCTGTCCGGAGGGGCGCGTGAAGCCGATCTACGGCAATGGCGGCGGCAAGGATCTGGAGCGGGCGGGCGCGATCTTCGCCGGCGATCTCTCAGGTCAGAAGGCCCGCATCCTGGCCGCGGTCGTGCTCGGCACCGAGGGGGCAGATCTCGCCGAGGCCTTCGCGAGCCTCGCCGGCTGACGCAAGGATCCCCTGGCCAGTGCGCGCGTTAGGCCCGCACGAAAAGGCCACGCTTGGCCTCTCCATCTCCACCGACCGACAGGGACGAACGCGCATGGCGCATGAGAGCACCGCTGCAATCTACACGGCGGCAGGCGCCAACCTCGCGATCGCCGCCGCGAAGTTCGTCGGCGCTTTCCTCACGGGCTCCACGGCCATGCTGGCCGAGGGGGCGCATTCGCTGGTCGATACCGCCAACCAGATCCTGCTCCTCGTCGGGCTGAAGCGGGCCGAGAAGCCGGCGGATGCGAAGCACCCGTTCGGCTACGGGCGGGAGGTCTATTTCTACGCCTTCGTGGTGGCGCTGTTCATCTTCCTCGGCGGCGGCATCTTCGCGATCTACGAGGGGGCCCACAAGATCCAGCATCCCGAGCCGCCGGCCGATGCGACGCTGCTCGGCTTCCATCTCTCCGGCTTCTGGGTGAACGTCGCGATCCTCGGCTTCGCGATCCTGGCGGAAGGCTATTCCTGCCTCGTCGCGATCCGCCAGTTCTGGGCGGAGAAGGGCCAGCGTTCGGCCATCACCGCGATCCGGCGCAGCAAGGACCCGGCCCTCTACACGATCCTGGTCGAGGACGTGGCGGCGCTGATCGGCCTCGTCATCGCCATGGCCGGCGTGGTGGCGGGCCATCTCCTCGACATGCCCGTCCTCGACGGTTGGTCCTCGATCGGCATCGGGCTCGTGCTCGTCGGCATGTCGATCTTCCTGATGATCGAGACGCACGGCCTCCTGATCGGCGAGGGCGCCGACCCGGAGGTGGTCGCCGCGATCCGCTCCGCCGTGCGGGGCGAGCGGGCGGTGCGCCATGTCAACGAGGTGCTCACCCAGCATCTCGGCCCCTCCGACATCCTGGTGAATGTGAGCCTGGACGTGGAGGATTCCGTGCCGGCGGGCGAGATCGAGCAGGCGGTCAGCCGCCTGGAGGCCCGCATCAAGGCCGAGGCGCCCGACGTCACTCGGGTCTTCGTGGAGATCCAGTCGCGGGCGACCCATCGGACCACGATGGCCTGAGGCGCCGCCCGCCGCGGATCAGGCTGCGCAGCGCCGCTCGATGATCCGCGCGAGATAGGCCGCGCCGAGCGGGATGATCGCGTCGTCGAAGTTGAACTTCGCATTGTGCAGGCCGGGGCCGGGGGCCGCGCCGATCCAGGCATAGGCGCCCGGCACGGCGGCGACCATGTCCGCGAAATCCTCGCTGCCCATGCGGGGCTTGGCCTCCGGCTCCACGTTCTCCGTTCCGAACACCTCCCGGGCAATCTCGAGCGCGGCGGCGGACGGCGCCGCGCTATTCTCGAGCACCGAGAAGACGTCGCGGATCTCGACATCGATCGTCGCCCCGAAGGCGGCGGCGATGCCCGCGGCGACCTCGCGGATGCGGGCGGCGACGAGCTTGCGCAGCTCGGCGTCGAAGGTCCGCACCGTTCCGGCCAGATGCGCGCTTTCCGGGATGACGTTGTAGGCCGCACCCGCATGGATCTGGGTGATCGAGACGACGGCCGCCTTCAGCGGATCGGCGTTGCGGCTGACGATCGACTGCATGGCCTGGGCGAGGGCGGTCGCCACCACGATCGGGTCGATCCCCTGGTTCGGCTGGGCGGCATGGGCGCCGCGGCCGGTGATGCGGATGTCGAAGAAGTCGGCCGCGGCCATGGCCGGGCCGGGCTTGAGGAAGAAGCGGCCCTGCGGCCCGTGCGGGGCATTGTGGACCGCGTAGATCTCGTCGACCGGGAACTTCTCGAACAGCCCGTCTGCGATCATGGCCCGGGCGCCGCCCAGTCCCTCCTCCGCCGGCTGGAACACGAACACGGCGGTGCCGTCGAAGTCCCGGGTCTCGGCCAGGTAGCGCGCGGCGCCGATCAGCATGGTGGTGTGCCCGTCATGCCCGCAGGCATGCATCTTCCCCGGCACGGTGGAGCGATAGGGGAGGTTGGTCTCCTCCTCGATCGGCAGGGCGTCCATGTCCGCGCGCAGGCCGATGCGGCGCGAGCCGGGCCGTCCCCGCAGCACGCCGACCACGCCCGTCTTGCCGATGCCCCGATGCACCTCGATGCCGAAGCGCACCAGATGCTCGGCCACGATGCCGGAGGTGCGGACCTCCTCGAAGCCGAGCTCGGGATGGGCGTGGAGGTCCCGCCGGAGCGCGGTGAGCTCTTCCGCATAGCCGCGGATACGGTCGATCGGGCTCATTCTCGGATTCCCTCGCAAGCTTGCCGGAACGGCGTCATGCGCTCGTACTCGGCCAGGGCCTGGTTCACATAGCTGCGCTCGCGCGTGAGGTATTCCGCCACGGCACGGCGCAGGGACGGGTCGGCGATGTCGTGGGCGGAGCGCATGGCCACCGGCCGGTAGCCGCGGGCGAGCTTGTGCTCCCCCTGGGCGCCGGCCTCCACGCGCTTCAGGCCGCGCTCGATCGCGAACTCGATCGCCTGATAGTAGCAGACCTCGAAATGCAGGAAGGGGCGGTCCTCAATGCAGCCCCAGTTGCGCCCGTAGAGCGCGACGTCGCCGATGAAGTTGATCGCGCCGGCGATGTAGCGCTCCGCGCGCCGGGCCATCACCAGCAGGATCCGGTCCTTCATCCGCTCGCCGATCAGCGAGAAGAAGCGCCGGTTGAGATAGGGGCGGCCCCATTTGCGGGCGCCCGTGTCCATGTAGAACGCGTAGAAGGCGTCCCAATGCGCCTCCGTGATCGCGTCTCCGGTGAGGCGGTCGATCTCGATGCCCTCGGCCAGCGCCTCGCGGCGCTCCCGGCGGATCGCCTTCCGCTTGCGGGCGTTGAGCGCCTCCAGGAAGTCCTCGAAGCGGCCGTAGCCCGGGTTCTCGAAATGGAACTGCTGATCGGTGCGCTGCAGCAGGCCGAGGGCGCCGGCCTGCGCCCATTCCCGCTCGCGCATGAAGGTGACGTGGATCGAGGAGGCCTCCGTTTCCGCCCGCAACGCCCGCAGGCCGGCGACGAGGGCGGCGGCGGCGGCGTCCACGTCCTCGCCGGGGGCGATCAGGAAACGCGGGCCGGTCACCGGGGTGAAGGGTACGCTGACTTGGAGCTTCGGGTAGTAGCTGCCGCCGGCCCGCTCGTAGGCGTCGGCCCAGCCGTGGTCGAACACGTACTCGCCCTGGCTGTGGGATTTCAAATAGCAGGGCGCTACCGCGACGAGGGTGTCGCCGCGCTCCACCGAGACATGGAGCGGCAGCCAGCCTGTACGCCGGGAGACGCAGCCCGACTCCTCCAGCGCCGAGAGGAAGGCGTGGCAGACGAAGGGGTTGAAGGTCTCGTCCCCCGCCGAGAGCGTCTCGGGCGAGGTGGCGCAGCGATCCCATTCCGCTGCCGGAATGCGCGCGAGGCCCGGCACGGCACGCACCTGAAGCTCGGGCGCGCTGCCGGTCTCGGAAGGTCCGGATGTCTCCATGGCGCCCGACTCTAGCCGGCCCGCCGGGCGCGGCAAGCGGGCCGGGCCGGATCCGCCGTCGCAGGGGTGACGGACGAGGAGTTCCTTCTCAGGTCACGACGCTCGGCTCGGCGCGTCCGGTCAGCGCCGCCATGTCCGACAGCGCCCCCGCGACGGCGACCGCCGGGGCCAGAATCTCCGCGGTCGGGCGTTCGAGCCGGGTCGGGTCGTTCACGTAGCGCTCGATATAGACCCGGATCGTCGCCCCCGCCGTGCCCGTGCCGGACAGGCGGTAGACGATGCGGGCATCCTCCTCGAAGGTGATGCGGATGCCCTGCTTATCCGAGACGGAGCCGTCCACCGGGTCGACGTAGCGGAACTCGTCGGCGCTCTTCACGGTGAAGTCGCCGACGCGGCGGCCGGGCAGCTCCGGCAACTGCGCCCGCAAATGGTCCATCACCTTGGCGGCGGCCTCGGACTCGATCTCCTCGTAGTCGTGGCGGGTGTAGTAGTCGCGGCCGAAGCGCGCCCAATGCGCGCGCACCAGCGCGTCCGCGCGCTCCCCGGTGGCCGCCAGCACGTTCAGCCAGAGCAGCACCGCCCAGAGCCCGTCCTTCTCGCGGACATGGTTGGAGCCGGTTCCGGCGCTCTCCTCGCCGCAGAGGGTGATCTTGCCGGCATCGAGCAGGTTGCCGAAGAACTTCCAGCCCGTCGGCGTCTCGTAGGCGGGGATGCCGAGGGCGGCGGCGACGCGGTCGGCGGCCCGGCTCGTCGGCATGGACCGCGCGATTCCGGCGAGCCCCGCCGCATAGCCCGGCGCGCGATGCGCCTGTGCGGCGAGGATCGCGAGGCTGTCGCTCGGCGTCACGAACAGGCCCGGGGCCACGATCATGTTGCGGTCGCCGTCGCCGTCCGAGGCCGCGCCGAAATCCGGTGCCTCCGGCCCGCTCATCAGTGCGACGAGGTCGTGGCAATGGACCGGGTTCGGGTCCGGGTGGTGGCCGCCGAAATCCTCCTGCGGTGTGCCGTTCACCACCGTCCCGGCGGGTGCGCCCAACGCCCCTTCGAGGATCGCCTTGGCGTAGGGGCCCGTCACCGCGCTCATCGCGTCGAAGCGCATGCGGAAGCCCGAGGCGAAGAGCCCGGCGATCGCGTCGAAATCGACGAGTTCGCGCATCAGCGCGGCGTAGTCGGCGACGGGGTCGATCACCTCGACGCGCATGTCCTCGATCCGGCTCGTCCCGATCCGGTCGAGGTCGATGTCGGGCACCTCGACGATACGGTAGGCCTCGATCGCCTTCGTGCGCTCGTAGATTGCCGCGGTGACCGCCTCCGGGGCAGGGCCGCCATTGGCGGTGTTGAACTTGATGCCGAAATCGCCCTCCGGGCCGCCGGGATTGTGGCTCGCCGAGAGGACGATGCCGCCGATGGCGCCGTGCTTGCGGATCACGCAGGAGGCGGCGGGCGTCGAGAGCAGCCCGCCTTGGCCGACGAGGACCCGGCCGAAGCCGTTGGCCGCGGCGATCTTCAGGGTGGTCTGCACCACCTCGCGGTTGAGGAAGCGCCCGTCGCCGCCGAGGACGAGGGTGGCGCCCTCCCGGTCCTCGATGGTGTCGAAGATCGACTGCACGAAATTCGCGACGTAGTGCGGTTGCCGGAACACCGGCACCTTCTTCCGCAATCCCGACGTACCCGGCTTCTGGTCCGCGAAGGGTGTGGTCGGTACGCGCTTCGACGCCATGGGGCGGGACCCTCTCGAACTGACTTCGTCCGACTCGGTAAGCCATCCCGCCCGATCCGCAAGGTTGTGCGCTGCGAAAAACCGCGCATGCCGCTCCGGCTTCTGGAAAATCGGCGCAGGCCGGGCCTGTCTGGATGAAAAACTTAACTGTGATGCATCGGATCGCGGCCGTGGGAGTTGAAGAGCGATGTGTCGGCTCAACACCACGGAACCGGACGCCGCGTGACCACCGAGCCTAAGCCGGACGGCCACGCCTTCGACCGCGATTTCTGGCGGGCAGAGGCGCATATCGATGCGATCCTGCCCGGCGTGGGATCCCAGATCGCGGATTCCGAGCTTCGCCTGCTCGCGGACAACATCCCGACCCTGTGCTGGATGGCCCGGGGCGACGGCTACATCGTCTGGTACAATCGGCGCTGGCACGAGTACTGCGGCACCACCCCCGAGGCGATGGAGGGCTGGGGCTGGCAGGCGGTGCACGATCCGGCCGAGCTCGACCGGGTGACGAAGGCCTGGACCGCCTCGATCGCCACGGGCGAGCCCGTCGAGATGGTGTGTCCCCTGCGCGGGGCGGACGGCATCTTTCGCCCCTTCCTGACCCGCATCGCGCCTCTGCGCGACGGCACCGGCCGGGTGATCCGCTGGTTCGGCGTCAACATGGAGATCGGGGCGCAGAGGCGGGCCGAGGCGGCGCGCGACGCGACGCAGGCGCAGTACGACGTCCTGACCGACGCGATGCCGCAGATGGTCTGGTCGACCCTGCCGGATGGCTACCACGACTACTACAACGACCGCTGGTACGAGTTCACCGGCGTGCCCGTGGGCTCCACCGACGGCGAGGCCTGGAACGGGATGTTCCACCCCGAGGATCAGGAGCGGGCCTGGAAGCGCTGGCGCCATTCCCTCGCGACGGGAGAGCCCTACGAGGTCGAGTACCGCCTGCGCCACCGCAGCGGCGAGTACCGCTGGACGCTCGGCCGCGCTCTGCCCGTGCGCGACGAGGAGGGGCGGATCATCCGCTGGATCGGCACCTGCACCGATATCGACGCGGCCAAGCGCGTGGCCGAGCAGAACGAGCTCCTGAACCGGGAGCTCAGCCACCGCATCAAGAACATCTTCGCGATCATCTCCGGGCTGATCCGCCTCTCGGCGCGGCGCGATCCCGCCGTGAAGGACTTCGCCCGCGACCTGATGAGCCGCATCGCCGCCCTGGGCCGGGCACATGAATTCGCGCGTCCCCACAGCGAGGAATCCCGGCCCGAGATGCCGGAGATGATGCTGCAGGGCATGCTGCGCGATCTCTTCGAGCCCTACGGGATCGACGGCGTGCCACGGGTCGCGCTGGAGGGAGACGATGTGCCCGTCGACGACAAGGGGGCGACCCCCCTCGCGCTCCTGTTCCACGAACTCGCCACCAACGCGGCGAAATACGGCGCCCTCTCCGTGCCCGACGGCCGGGTCCGCGTCTCGGTGGCCCGCACCGGCGACGACCTCGCCCTGGTCTGGGAAGAGCAGGGCGGCCCCGCGATCGAGGGGCCGCCGAGCCGCCGGGGCTTCGGCACGCAGCTCGCCACGATGAGCGTCGAGCAGCAGCTCGGCGGCCTCCTGGTGCGGGAGTGGCGGCGGGAGGGATTGCGGGCGAGCGTCGCCCTGCGATGCTCGCGGTTGGTCCGGTCTTGAGACGTCCCTGGCCGGAACGGGAGCGGCCGCGTGCGAGCAAGCGCGGCCCAGCTTTGGCGTGCGATCAGAAAACTTTCCGCGATCGTTTCCTGCACGGTCGCTCGATCAGCTGCACTTCGCGACAATGTCCGCGAGTTGACATTTCTGCTTCGATATCATTCCCGTCTGTGGGTTAGTGACCCATGAACGAACGCGCGACCATCGAAGAGCTTCAGCGCCGCCTGAGCGCGGCCGAAGCTGCTTTGCGCGCCCGCCCCAGAACAGCCGCAGCCTCAAGGAAGAACGGATCGGCTTCCCTCGGCAACGAGGCCTGGCTCGCCGTCCAGAAGGAAGCGTTCCAGGCGGCCATGAACGACGCTCCGCTGAAGGCGTCCCTCGGCCTCCTGGCCGACGCCGTCGTGAGGCAGATGGGCGACGGCCGCCGGTGCGCCTTCTACATCAGCGACGGCAAGGGCGGCCTGCACCATGTCGTGGGCATGTCCGAGACCTATGCGCGGCAGGTCGACGGTTTCAGGATTTCTCCGGAATCCGTGGCCTGCGGATTGGCTGCGGCGAAGGGAGCGCCGGTGATCACGCCGGACGTGCTCGAGGACCCCCGCTGGCGGCCCTGGATCTGGCTCGCCCGGGAACATGGCTATCGCGCCTGCTGGTCCTTTCCCGTGGAGGCGGCATCGGGGAAGCTCGTCGGCTCCTTCGCCATGTATTTCGACGAGCCGCGCGAGCCCGCACAGAGCGATTTCATCCTCGCGGACGAGCTCACGACCAGCGCCGCCATCCTCATCTCCCGTCATCAGGAGGCCGCGGAGCGTGTCCGGGCGGAGATGGCCCTGCGGGAGAGCGAGGCGCGCTTCCGGGCCGTCGCCATGGCCAGCGCCCAGATGCTGTACCGCATGAGTCCCGATTGGCGGGAGCTGCGCCAGCTCTCCGGAGGCGACCTCCTCACGAATATCTCGGAGCCGATCGACAATTGGGCGGAGATCTACCTGCTCCCCGAAGACCGGCCGACGATCTTCGCCGCCATCGAGGATGCGATCCGCGCGAAATCCCTCTTCGAGCTGGAGCTCCGCGTCCGCAAGGCAAGTGGCGGCATCGGCTGGGTGCTGTCGCGCGCCGTGCCCCTCCTCGACGACGCCGGCGAGATCCGCGAGTGGTTCGGCGTCGGCAGCGACGTGACCGAGCGGCGGGAGGCCCAGGAGAAGGTGCGGCTCGCCGCGGAGGCGCATCGCGACGAGCTGGAGCGCCAGGTGCAGGACCGGACGGCGGAACTCAGGGCCAGCCGCGATCTGCTCCAGGCCACCATGGACTGCTCCATGGACATGATCCAGGTGTTCGAGGCCGTGCGCGACGGGGGGGGCGCGATCGTCGATTTCCGCTGGCTCCTGAACAACCACACCTCCGAGCGCCTGTATGGCCAGGTGCTCGGGCAGCGCCTGCTCGAACGCAATCCCGGCGTGGTGCAGGAGGGGATCTTCGACGCCTTCAAGCGCGTCACGGTGACGGGCGAGCCGTCGATCGCGGAGCGGCACTACGTCCACGAGCAGTTCGACGGCTGGTACTTCCAGTCCGCCGTGAGGCTCGGCGACGGCGTGGCCACGACCACCAAGGACATCACGGCCTGGAAGGATGCCCAGGCCGAGGTGCTCCGCCTGCGCGACGAGGTGGCGGAGGCCAAGCTCCGCGAGAGCGAGGCGCGCTTCCGCACCCTGGTCGAGGGCGTGCCGCAACTGGTCTGGAGGGCGGTCGACGGCGGCGAGTGGACGTGGTCGAGCCCGCAATGGAGCGCCTATACCGGTCTCTCCGAAGCGGAAAGCTGCGGTTGGGGCTGGCTCGCCGCCCTCCATGCCGACGATCGCGACGCCGCCATGGCCCTCTGGCAATCGGCCGAAGGTTCCGGCCGGCTGGAGATGAACGGGCGCATCCGGCACGCGGCCGAGCAGCGCTACCGCTGGTTCCAGAGCCGCGCCACCCCCGTGCGCGACGAGACCGGGCGGATCGTCGAATGGCTCGGCACGTCGACGGATGTGGACGATCTGCGCCAGATGCAGGAACGCCAGCAGGTGCTCGTCGCCGAGTTGCAGCACCGGACCCGCAATCTCCTCGGCGTGGTCCGCTCGATCGCCGGGCAGACCATGCGCGCGAGCGAGACCCTGTCGGCGTTCGAAGGGGCCTTCAACAATCGCCTGAACGCGCTCTCCCGGGTTCAGGGCCTGCTATCGCGCTCGGAGGACGAGCCCATCACCATGGGCGCCCTGATCCGCTCGGAGCTGGACGCCCTGGGCGTCTCGGACCAGTCGCACCGCGTCAAGGCCAGCGGGCCGGAAGTCCGGCTGCGCAAGAGCACGGTGCAAACCCTGGCGCTCGCGCTGCACGAGCTGGCCACGAATGCCCGCAAATACGGCGCGCTCGTCTGCGAGGGCGGGACCCTTCAGGTGACGTGGCGGACCTATGCGGACCGGACGGGCCGGCGGCTCGCGCTCGAATGGCAGGAGACGGGGCTCGACCGCCGGCGCGAGGAACGGAGCCCGGTGACCAAGCAGGGCGGATACGGCCGCGAGCTGATCGAGCGTGCGCTGCCCTACGCGCTTCAGGCGCGCACGACCTACGAACTCGGCGAGACCGCTCTGCTCTGCACCATCGATCTGCCGCTCCCCGAGAACGCCCTCTGAGCCGCCTCATTCGGCGCGCGGGATCACCAGGTCTGACCAGGGACATTCCCGGTCGTCTCCAGGCGGGCAGACGAGGCCCGTTCAGGCGAGGTGGAAACTTTCGGATCATTCTCCGTCTGTTTTTAGCGCCCGGCGCGTCGAAGAAATATTCTGCACATGGTGCGGGCTAGATGAGAAATTGTATTTTTTCAATTTCATTGCGAACGATCAGAACTCGGAACTTAAGGATTCGCTCACGGGTGCCGGTCTAATTTTGGTGCTGACATTGTTGGAAAGGCACCTCGATGGGGAAGTGGGTTCCGGCCGTGGCCTCCATCGGGCTGCTCTGCCTCCTCATCATCCCGGCACCCGGTGTGCTCGGCCTGTTGATCGGGACAGCCTGCGCGCTCGCCATCATCATCAGCGCCGTGATGTGGTTTCTCGACAGGATGGCAACCCGCCTGCTGGTGTGGGGCGCCTCCTTCAAGCGCAAGGTCGCGGGCAAGCGCCGCCGCGACGTGCATGCCGGTTCGGGCATCAGCAAGAAGACGACCCGCCGGGTGGCGTGAGGGCCTGCCTTTAGAGCCGGACGGACTGCTCAGGCCGACGGGCTGAACGTCCGGAACCCCTCCGGCGGAACCAGGCGCTCGCCCTTCCGGCAGCCGATCGCGTAGGCGATCACCTGGTCGACTGCGGCCTCGTCGCAGGGCTTGGTGATGACGCCGAGGGTGCCCGGCACGCCGTTGCCCAACATGCGCGGATTAGCGGTGACGAAGATCACGGCGATGCCGCGCCGGCTCAGCATGGCGCCGATCTCGGCGCCGGTGGCGCCGTCGCGCAGGTTCAGGTCGACGAGGGCGATGTCGGGATCGGCGGCGGCGAGCGCCGTGGCGGCCTGGAGATCGGGGGCGATGCCCGTGCAGACATGCCCGAGATCCTCGATCGTCGCCTCCATGTCGGCGGCGACCAGCATCTCGTCCTCGACGATCAGGATCCGTGCGCTCACACCTTGCTCTCCTTGAAAGCCGGGGCCGCGGATCAGGCGCGACGATGCCGCATCCCGGACCGCCGGCCCGATCCTTACGAAGGGCACGACGCCACTTCGTCTAGCCCATGAACGCGCTCGGGATCCAGGGGCTCCCGCTGTCACGGGCCGATCACCCCTGTTAAGAACGACGGACGGCGCCTCTCGCCTGCCATCTTGCACCGCCAACCCTCCGCGATGATCCGCCTCCTCCTCGTTCTCTGCCTGCTCCTCTCCGCCCTCGGCCTCGGGCCGGCGCGGGCGGCGGGGCAGAGCGTGAAACCGAAGGACCTCGTGCGGGCGAGCCTCGTTTCGGAAGAGACGGCGCTGGTGCCGGGCCGCCGCCTCACCCTCGGCCTGCGCCTGGTGATGAAGCCGGGCTGGCACGTCTACTGGCGCAACCCGGGCGATTCCGGCCTGCCGCCGGACATGGCCTGGGCCAATCCGGCGGGTTTTTCCGTGGGCCCGACCGCCTGGCCGGTGCCCGAGCGGATCCCGGTCCAGACGCTGATGAATTACGGCTACGAGGGCGAGGTGGTGCTGCTCGTGCCCGTGACGGCGCCCGCAACCCTCGCCTTAGGCGGCAGCGCGCGTCTCGGCGGCCATCTGACCTACCTCGTCTGCGAGGAGATCTGCATTCCCGGCGAGGCCGACCTGAGCCTCGACCTGCCCGTGGCCGCCGAGGCCGAGAAGGATCCCGCCCAGGCCGGCCTGTTCGCCCAGGCCCGGGCCGCCTTGCCGGAGCCCTCGCCCTGGCCCTACCGCCTGACCCGTACGGGCGAGAGGCTAGTGCTCGATCTCGACCGGACCGGGCTCGCCGCGGGCGCCGTGACCGGGGCGGCCTTCTTTCCCTATGCCGAGACCGTCCTCGACAATGCCGCGCCCCAGGATTTCTCCGTCGACGGAACCGGTCTTCACCTGACCCTGAAGCCGACCGACGCCGCCAATCCGCCGCAGGATCTGCCGGGCGTGCTTGTCTTCACCGAGAACGGCGAACGCCAGGCTTATGCGCTCGGCAAGGAGCCGGAGCCCGCGCCCGCCCCGGCAGCGGCTGCCTCTCCCGGGGCCCCTTCCGCAGAGCTCCCGCGCGACGACGGCGAGGCGCTGACGTTTTGGAGCGCCGTCGCCTTTGCCTTCCTCGGCGGGCTCATCCTCAACCTGATGCCCTGCGTCTTCCCGGTCCTGTCGATCAAGGTGTTGAGCCTGGTGAAGCAGTCCGGCGCCTCGGCCGCCCGCGTGCGCCGGCACGGCCTCATCTACACCGCGGGCGTGCTCGTCAGCTTCCTGGGCCTGGCCGGCCTGCTGCTGGCGCTGAAGGCCGGCGGCGCCGGGATCGGCTGGGGCTTCCAGCTCCAGTCCCCCGTCGTAGTGGCTCTGCTCGCCTACGGGCTCTTCGCCATGGGCCTGAGCCTCTCCGGCGTCGTCCATGTCGGCGCCGGCATTGCCGGGCTCGGCGACGGGCTGACCCGGCGGGCGGGCTATCAGGGCTCGTTTTTCACCGGGGTGCTCGCCACCCTGGTGGCGACCCCCTGCACCGCCCCCTTCATGGGCACTGCGGTCGGTTTCGCGCTGACCCAGAGCCCGGCGGTGAGCCTCGCCGTCTTCGCGAGCCTCGGTCTCGGGCTCGCCCTGCCGTTCCTGTTGCTCACCCTGTTCCCCGGCGCCCTGCGGGGGCTGCCGCGGCCCGGCGCCTGGATGGATACGCTCAAGGGCGTGCTCGCCTTCCCGGTTTACGCCACCGTCGCCTGGCTCGTCTGGGTGCTGGCGCAGCAGGTCGGCCCGAATGGGCTCCTGGCCGGTTTGTGCGGGCTGGTGCTCGTGGGCTTTTCCGCCTGGGTCTGGGAGCGGGCGCGGCATTCGGGCCGCACCGGCGCCGGCCTCGCCCGGGCGGCGGCCTTGGCGGCTCTGGCCGCCACCCTCGGCCTCGTCGCCGTCCTCGACGGCGACCGGGCGCGCGCCGCCTCCACCGTCTCGGCGGAGGGGGTCGAGCCCTTCACCCAGGCCCGTCTCGACGCCCTGCGGGCGGAGGGCCGCACCGTCTTCGTCGACATGACCGCGGCTTGGTGCATCACCTGCCAGGTCAACGAGCGCACGGCGCTGGCCGGCGAGCGGGTCCGCGCCGCCTTCAAGGCCGGCGACGTCGCCTATCTGCGCGGCGACTGGACCAACCGGAATCCCGAGATCACCGCTCTCCTGGAGCGCCACGGCCGCAGCGGCGTGCCGCTCTACCTCGTCTATCGTGGGAGATCCGAGGCCCGGGTGCTGCCGCAGATCCTTACCGAGGGCATCGTGCTCGCGGAGATCGGCAAGCGGGCGGACTTGGCGGGGCGCTGATCACGCCGGCGGCGGATCCGGCGCCTCCACCTCGCCGCGGCGCTGCAGCTGCAGGGCGACGAACCAGCACAGGGCCGCCCAGGCGGCGCCGACGCACCAGCCGGCGAGCACGTCGCTCGGCCAATGCACCCCGAGATAGAGCCGGCTGATCCCCACCAGCACGGTCATCGTGACGCCGAGCGTCAGGGCCAGCACCTTCACCCGCCGCCGCGGCTCGATCCGGGCGAGCAGGGTGGCGAGCGTCAGGTAGGCGATGGCCGACATCATCGCGTGCCCGCTCGGGAAGCTCGCCGTGAAGGTCTCCATACCGTGGGGCACGAGGTCCGGCCGCGGCCGGTGGTAGAACAGCTTCAGGAGCGTCGAGACGGCCTCGCCCCCCACCACCGCGGCGAGGACGAAGACCGAGGCGCGCTGCTTCTGGGCCAGCGCCAGATAGGCGGCGACGCTCAGGGTCAGGAAGACGATGGTGACGACGCTCCCCCAGCCGGTGATGTCGCGCATGGTCTCCTCGAGCCAGGGCGGCCCGATCGGGTCGGCGAGGTCGGCCGGATTGCGCAGGGCGAGCAGGATCTTGCGGTCGAGCGCCTCGGTCGAGCCCTCGCCCACCTCGCGGGCCAGGGCGAAGAAGCCGTAGCCGAGCACGCTCAGGGTCAGCAGGGAGAGGAGAGGGCCGACCTCGTTGAGGTGCAGGCGCAGCCACACGGCCGAGACCGGACGCACCAGGGGCTGTCCGCGCCGGGCCAGATCGGGAAACTTCACGGGACGCCTCCGAAACCGATCGCCGCAATACGCTCCCAGGGCCCGCCGCGATAGCGCCAGAGCCGCAGGCCCGGTGCCCTGAAGCGGAAGGGCACGAAATCCTCCGCGAGTGCCGCATGCAGGGCCTTGGCGGCCTCGGGGGCGACCTTGTTCTGGATTGTGACGTGGGGCCGCCAGCCCTGCCGGTCCTGGGCGGTGAGCCGCCCCGAGAAGGCGGCGGCGAGGCGCGCCCGGAAGGTCTCCAGCGCGGGGCTTTCCAGGACATAGGCGACCCCGCGGCCGAGCAGGCGCAGGCCGGTCACCGCCACCTCGGGAGGGGGCTGCGTGCGCGCGAGCGCGGCGAGGGTCTCCTCGATGCCGGCCTCCACCTCGCCGGGCAGGTGGTGGAACAGGGTGGCATGCGCAGGGATGAAATTGAGCGCCTCCGGGAAGTGCCGGCGGCGCAGGCCGTCGAAGTGCACGAAGGTCGCTTCGTCGAAGGCCAGGGTCAGGATCAGGGGATCGGGCGCGGGCATCGGGCTCGGCATGATGCGGGAGAGGCGGACATGGCGCGGGCGGGCTGTCCGTCCAGCATCCGTCTGTTCACGCCGGGCCGGGCTGGTTTAAGAGGGCGGCGATGTCTGACCCTGCCCGGAGAGCGGCCCGCCGCGCGATTATCCATGTCGGACGTGACGGCTGGCTCTTCCTGATCGGCGGCACCAACGGCGTCCTGCGGCAATACCGGCGCTCGCTGGCGATGTGGTGGTGCCTGCGACGCTGGAAGCGGCTGGTCGAGGCCCGCGCCCGGCGGGCGGAACGGCTCGGCATCCGCTACGTCCATGCCATCGTGCCGGAAAAGCTCTCCGTCTACGACGACCGGGTCGATGGGCTCGCCTACGATCCCGCCCTGTCCCCGGCCCGGCGCCTCGCCCGCAAGCTCGAGAAGATCCCGGGCGTCGTCGATCTGGTCGCGCCCCTGCGGGCCATGCGCGACGGCCCGGTCGAGCTGTTCCGGCGCACGGATTCCCACTGGACCTACGATGGCTGCCTGATCGGCTACCGGCTGATGATGCGGGCCTGCGGTGCCGTGCCGCCACCCGGGATCGGCGAGCGCCCCCGCTTCGAGACCGAGGGGCTGTGGGACCTCGGCGACAAGCTGCCGAACCTGCCGCGGGAAACGGTGACCAACTGGGCGGTGGAGCGGGATGCGCGGCGCGACTACGCGAGTCCCCTGGTTCTCGCCTACGAGGAGGCGGGCCGGGCCGGCGACCTGCATGTCGGCGCGCATGTGATCTACCGGAACGACTCCCCCCATGCCGATCCGCGGGTTCTGGTGCTGTTCGGGGATTCCTATTCCCACTACGCGCCGATCCTGCTCACCGGCTTCCTCTCCGAGAGCTTCCGCGAGATGCACTTCGTCTGGTCGTCGAGCATCGACTGGGGCTATGTCGAGACGGTGCGCCCGGACGTGCTGATGTTCGAGATCGCCGAGCGCTTCCTCGTGCGGGTACCGGAAGACGATTTCGACGTCGCCGCCTTCGAGAAGCCGGACATGCCGGCCGCCCGGCGGCAGGCGGCCCTGGCGCCGGTGGTCTGACGGGGCGGCTCGGGGATGGCGGCGCTCTTCCCAAGCGCGTCCCCGCCTCCATGTGTGAAACGCGGGAACAGGAGGGTCCGGTGGGGCTGCTCGTCGAAGGTGTCTGGCAGGACCAGTGGTACGACACGAAGAGCACGGGCGGCCGCTTCGAGCGGAAGGCCTCGGCCTTCCGCAACTGGGTGACGGCGGACGGAGCGCTTGGCCCTTCGGGCGAGGGTGGCTTCAAGGCCGAGGCGGGGCGCTACCACCTCTACGTCTCCCTCGCCTGCCCCTGGGCGCACCGCACCCTGATCGTGCGCGCCCTGAAGGGCCTGGAGGAGGCGATCTCGGTCTCCGTGGTCTCGCCCTACATGCGCGAGGAGGGCTGGGTGTTCCAGCCGGCTGAGACGGGCGGCATCCCCGGCGCCACCGCGGATGCCGTCAACGGCGCGGACAGGCTCTACGAGGTCTATCTCAGGGCCGAACCCCGCTACACCGGCCGCGTCACCGTGCCGGTCCTCTGGGACAGGCAGCGCGCCACCATCGTCTCGAACGAATCCGCCGAGATCCTCCGCATGCTGAACGGCGCCTTCGGCACCGCCGGCCCCGATCTCTATCCGGAAGCCCTGCGGGCCGAGATCGATGCGGTGAACGAGCGCGTCTACGACCGCGTCAATAACGGGGTCTACAAGGCCGGCTTCGCCACGACGCAGGCGGCCTACGAGGAGGCCTTCACCGCCCTGTTCGACGAGCTCGACGCCCTCGAGGCTCGCCTCGACCGGAGCCGCTATCTCTGCGGCCCGGACCTGACGGAAGCGGATATCCGCCTGTTCACGACCCTGGTGCGGTTCGACGCGGTCTATGTCGGGCACTTCAAGTGCAACCGGCAGCGGATTGCCGATTACCCAAACCTGTCGAACTACCTGCGTGACCTCTACGCCCTGCCGGGCGTGGCCGGCACGGTCGATCTCGACCACATCAAGCGGCACTATTACGGCAGCCACGCCAACATCAACCCGACGGGCATCGTGCCCGCGGGGCCGGCCCTGCATTTCGATGCCCCCAACGACCGCGCCCTGCGCTTCTCCGCCTGAGAGCCGGTCCCTTCGAGGAAACGACCCGACGCCATGAAGACCGGTTTGAAGATGCTCCTCCTCGTCGCTCCCGTGCTGGTGGCCGGCCCGGCCCTCGCGCAGCAGACCGCCAGCGTGACCATGGAAGGCCGCTGCGAGAAGCTGGTGATCGGCGGGCAGGACATCACCCAGAATTGCAAGGAGAAGCTCGTCAACACCGTCTCCGGCACGCGCACGAGCTTCGACTTCGCGGCCTGGGACGGGCAGACGCTGAGCTTCAGCGGGGTCGGCGCCCAGCAGGAGCGGACCGAGGAGACCGATCCGCTCCAGCCGATCAGCCTCGTCATCCCGGGCAAGAAGGACGCCAACGCCATCGTGCGCAACCCGGCCCCGGCGGTCGGCTCCTGCACGTTCTCGACGCCGGAGCCCGGCAAGACCATGATCGCCTGCACGGCCAATTCCGCCGGCAAGACCTACGAGGGCGTGTTCGTGACGGAGGCCAAGGCTTCGGACGCCAAGAAGCCCGAGGATGCGCCCAAGCGCTGAAACGATCGCTGAACCGATCCGGGGAGAAGCGGCCGGGGTCTGCGCGAAAACCCTGGCCTTCCTGGGCGGATGGCACCATCTATGCGGCGTCGCGCACAGCGCGAGCCCAACCGACGACGAGACTTGAGGGTTCCATGCTCACCGACGCCTCCGCGACCGGCCCGACGCCGGCTGCCGGCCTGATCAAGGAGACCAGCACCGCCGGCTTCCGCCAGGACGTGATCGCGGAATCGATGAACCAGCCGGTGCTCGTCGATTTCTGGGCGCCCTGGTGCGGCCCCTGCAAGCAGCTCACCCCCATCCTCGAGAAGGTGGTGACGGCGGCCGGCGGCAAGGTGAAGCTCGTCAAGCTGAACATCGACGAGCATCCCGCGGTCTGGCAGCAGATCGGCCAGCAGCTCGGCCTGCAATCGATCCCCGCCGTGATCGCGATCGACCGCGGCCGTCCGGTCGATGCCTTCATGGGCGCGATCCCCGAATCCGAGGTGAAGAGCTTCGTGGGCCGCCTCGCCGGCCCCTCCGAGGTCGAGCAGGTGATGGAGGAGGCCGCCGCGGCTGCGGCCGCCGGAGACCTCGCCACGGCCTCCCAGCTCTACGCCGCCGTCATCCAGGAAGAGCCGGAGAACATCGCCGCCCTCGCGGCGCTCGCCAAGATCCAGGTCGATGCCGGCCAGCTCGACCATGCCAAGCAGGTGCTCGCCATGGTACCGGCGGGCAAGGAGAACGACCCCCTCCTCGCCGGCGTGAAGGCGGCCCTCGAGCTCGCGGAGCAGGCGGAGAGCCTGGGCGATCTGTCTGCCTTCCAGCATCGGATCGAGGCCGATCCGGACGATCACCAAGCGCGGTTCGACCTGGCCCTGGGCCTCAACGCGCTGGGCAAGCGCGACGAGGCGGTGGACCAGCTCGTCGCCATCGCCCGCCGGGACCGTAACTGGAACGAGGATGCCGCGCGCAAGCAGCTGCTCCAGTTCTTCGAGGCCTGGGGCCTGATGGACCCGGCGGCGATCCGGGGGCGGCGGCAGCTCTCGACGATCCTGTTCTCGTGAGCGGGGTCCGCTCCGTCACCACAACCGCGGCCGTGCGCCGCCATCGGTCAGGGGGGACGGCGCGATGAGCTTGCATGCCGGCTACAAGGCACCGGCCGATTGCCCGGGGGTCATCCCGGTCTTTCCGTTGCCCGGCGCCCTGCTGCTGCCGCGGGGGCAGATGCCGCTCAACATCTTCGAGCCGCGCTATCTCGCCATGGTCGACGAGGCCCTGCGCACCGACCGGATCATCGGCATGATCCAGCCGGATGCGGAGGGCGGCGGCTCCCCGATGGCGCCGCGGCTCTACCGGATCGGCTGCGCCGGCCGGATCTCGCAATTCGCGGAGACGGGGGATGGCCGCTACCTGATCTCGCTGACCGGCGTCGCCCGCTTCCGGGTCGAGAGCGAGATCGCCGGCCCGACGCCGTTCCGGCGCTGCCAGGTGAGCTACGACGACTTCGCCTCGGATTTCGAGGCGCGTGCGGGCGAGGAGCAGGTCGACCGCGAGGGCGTGCTCAAGGCCCTGCGCGACTTCGTCGAGGTCAACGACCTCAAGGTCGACTGGTCGGGCATCGAGGAGGCGCCGAACGAGGCCCTCGTCAACGCGCTCTGCATGATGAGCCCCTTCGGCGTGCGCGAGAAGCAGGCGATGCTGGAGGCGCCCGACCTGAAGACCCGGGCCGAGGTGCTGGTCGCGGTCACCGAGATGGAGCTGGTGCGCGGCGACGGCTCCGAGCCGACGCTGCAGTGACGGCGCACCCGCTCGGGGCTCGGACGATGCGGGCGGGACCGTGCGGATGCGCGATGACGAGTTTCGCCCGCGCCGGCTGCGCGCTATAGCCGGCGCGGCTCCCTTTCAGCGGATTCTCCACACATGGCCGAACAGACGACGCAGCCGGTCGAGGCGACCCGGGTCGATCCCAAGCTCCTGGAATTGCTGGTCTGCCCCCTGACCAAGGAGCCGCTCGACTACGATGCAAGCCGCCAGGAGCTGATCAGCCGCTCGGCGAAGCTCGCCTACCCGATCCGCGACGGCATCCCGATCATGCTGCCGGAGGAGGCGCGCCCGCTCACGGAGTAGCGGACGCTATCCGTAGACACCGCAATAGCGCCGCCCGAGGGGCGAGTGGGGAAAATCCTCCAGCGCCATGAAGAGCGGGATCATGTATTCCCGGAAGACCGGATCGTAGAGCGGCGCGCCGATCACCGCGCCGCCGGTGCCGAGGTGGAACTCCACCGCCCGCGGCAGGACGAGCCCGTCGAGATCGCCCGCCCGCGCGGCCAGACGCTCGGCGGTGCCGTAGGCGGGCTTGAGGCCCTCGCCCTCGTCCTCCTTGGGCAGGCTCAGCGTCGGCGCGGCCGCCAGCCGGCCCCTGCGCTTCAGCAGCGCCATCATGATCCCCGCATCGGCGGCGCTGTCCGTGCCCGTCAGCGCCAGCCCGATCCAGTGGCTCACGCCGGCCCGGAGCGAGCTCTCGTAGGCCGCCTGGTAGAGCCGGCCGATCGCCGGGGAGCCGCGATAGGCGGGCAGCACCGCCGCCCGGCCGAGCTCCGCCACCACCGCGCCCGGCGGCAGCCCGGTCAGCTGCCCCTTCAGGGTCAGCGGCAGGCCGAGGGGCGTGTCGTGGTGGCGGGCCAGCGCCCCGTTCGGCCGCAGCAGCCGGAGGGTGGCGATGGGCTGCCCGTGCCGGTAGGCGACGAACAGGTCCGTCGTGTCGAGCAGGTCGAAGCCGTTCACTTCGCGCAAGGACGGCAGGAAGCCGCCCTCGAAGCGCATGGTGCGGGAATAGACTTCGAAGCGGATCCGCGTCGCCGCGTCGAGCTCCGTCACCGTCCGCGCCCGCACCACCCGGTAGGGATCGGCGGCGCGCATCCCCGCCGGGAGGCCGCCGGACGCGTCCGGCCCGGCGGTGCCCCGATCGAGGACGACGGAGCCGTCCTCCCCGCCCTCAGGCATGGAGGGCCGGCTTCAGATGCGCGTCGGCGAGCTCGTCGAGCATGCCGAGATAGGCCTCGCGGGTGGCCGCGGCGGTCATGATGATCGCCTCCTGCTCCGCCGGGTCGGTCAGGCCGACGAGGATCCGCTCCATGTCGTCGACATGGCCGATATCGGCCTCCGCATGCAGCTCGAGGAAGGTCGTGGCCTTCTCGATGCCGTCGATGCCGCGCTTGGCGCGGAGCGCCCGGGCGCTCGGGCCGGCCCGATGCACGGCGAGCCCTTCGAGGACATAGGCGCTGCCGAGGAAGGACGCCGGGTGCCGTCCCTGCGTCGCCGCCTTGATCCAGGCGTTGTAGGCGGTGATCCAGCCGCCGGCGCCCTGCTCCTCCAGGGTCTTCTCGGCGCTGAGGCCGAGCGCCCGCAGGTCGTTGTCGATGAGGACGTCGTGGTCCTCCTCCTCTTCGGCCTTCTGGAACAGCAGGTCGGCGAGGAAGTCGTGCTGGCCGAGTTCCTTCATCCGGCGGCCGGCGCCGGAGAGACAGGGATAGGTCAGGGCCACGTAGTGCCGGGTCTGGACGAGATAGGACACGTAGAGGTCGCGGCCGGCCGAGCCGTCGAGCAGGGCCTTGCCCGCCGCCCGCTCGTCCGTGCCGGCGACGAGCCGGTCGAGTTCCGCCCTCAGAGTCGCGACGAGGGCCTCCCCACCGCTGTCGACAACCGTCTGATTCATCTGACGCACGCTCCGCATCGGGATCCGAGGCGGAGGGCCCGAGCGCCCTCCGCGACGCCCGGACGCTAGGCCGGGCCGGGGGGCGGCCTCCAACAAAACGGGGCAGCGGATTTTGTCGCCGTCATGCTTGACAGAGCGAGACCCTAGGTTGCCAGTAGCAACCGCCGTGACCAGAGGTCACGAAAAAGGGCGCGCGGTCCGAAGACCGCGCGCCCTGTCGCATTCCGAGCGGTTGAGGGCCGCGTCAGCGACCCTGCTGGATCGCCGAGAGCTGCCAGCGGCCGCCGCGCTCGCGCACGAAGGTCCAGAACTCCTTGGCCTCGGTCGGGCCGTTCTCCAGCACCTGGCCCGAGCGGCGGTCCAGGGTGATGTCGCGGAGCGAGAAGCGCATGGCGACGGTGGCGTATTCCGCCGTGCCCTCGCTCCAGGCCTCCGAGAGGTCGCCCTGGAGGAGCTTCACGTCGGAGATGCGGTTGACCACGCCGCGGGCGGCATTGGCGCGCAGTTCTTCCTCGAAATAGCCGACCATCTCCGGGGTCGCGAGGTTGCGCAGGGCCGCCACGTCCTCCTGGCCATAGGCGGCCTGGATCGCGTTCAGGCTCTGCTCGAAGGCCTCGTAGTCGGAGGGGCCGATCTGGATCGGGCGGGACGGCGCCGCCGCGGCGCCCCCGCCAGAGCCGTAGCCGGCATTGGGCTGGCCCGGGCCGTTCGGATTCGGGCCGCCCAGGTTCGAGCGCGCATAGCCCGCATTCGCCATGGCAGGCTCGCCCTGGCGGCGGCGGAAGAAGCGCAGCGCCAGCATCACCAGGCCGACCAGAAGGCCGATCTGGAGCAGCAGGCCGAGGAAGGAGGCGATGCCGCCGAGTCCGCCGAAGAGGCCGCCGCCGAGCAGGGCGCCGAGGAGACCCGCGCCGAGCAGGCCCGCGAAGAAACCGCCGCCGAAGCGGCGTCCCTGCGAGGGGGCCTGCATGCCGGGATTGTTGAAGCCCGGGCTCGGCTGGGTCTGCGAGCGCTGCATTGGGCCGGTCGCGCCGGGCGAGGTCGTCGTCGCGGCGGGCGGGCTATAGGTCCGCGAGCCGCGCGAGCCCATCCCGCCTCCGCCGCCCGGCCGGGCGTCGACGGCAGTTGCGGCGAAGGCCAGCGACGCGGCGAGCGCGAGCATGGTCGCGGCGCGCCGGCGACGGGGTTTCAGGGAATCCATGTCGATCCTCGAAGAAGGGTCCGAGAGGGCAGAAGCGCCCTCTCAAAATATGGTGACGGCCGAGCGTGCTTTTTAGTCCTTCCAAAAAGCACTTCTCCACAGCTGTGCTCAGCCGGCCGCAGGAAACACGAGGCGGATGGTGGCGCCCTCGTTGGGGCGGCTGTCGAGGGTGATGGTCCCGCTCTGCCGCTTCATCAGCCCGTGCACGATGGCGAGTCCGGTGCCGCGGCCGGCCTCCCGGCTGGTGGCGAAGGGGGCCAGCGCCCGGGTCAGCATCTCCGGTGACAGGCCGTGGCCGGTATCCGTGACGGCGATGCCGACGGCGCCGTTCTCGGGGCGCTGCAGGCTGCGGTCGCCGGGGGGCACCAGGAAGGTGCCGATGCTGATCCGGCCCGCCCCCGAGATCGCCTCGCAGGCATTGGCGAGCAGCAGGTCGAGGGCGAGGCCGACCTGGATCGGGTTGGCCAGCGCCATCGGCAGGTTCGGTACCGTCTCCGCGGTCAGGCTCAGCCGCTCGGGCATGCGGGGGCTGTGCCGCTCGACGAAGGCCGCGACCACGGCGTTGAGGTCGATCGGGCGCACGTCCGGCGCGATCCGCCGGGAATGGGCGAGGAGCTGCCGCGTCAGCGCCGCGGCCCGCTCCGAGGCTTCCGTCGATCGGGTGAGCGCCCGGCGCACGAAGGGCTCCTGCCGGTCGCCCAGGCGCCGGTTCAGGCCGTCGATGTAGCCGATCAGGATCTGCAGGAAGTTGTTGAACTCGTGGGCGACGCTGTTGGTGAGGAGCCCCAGCGCCTCCCGCTGGCGCGACAGGGCGAGCGCACCTTCGGCATCCTTGCGCCGGGTCACGTCGACGATCTGGCCGACATGGCCGCCGGCGGGTAGGGGCGCGAGATGCAGTTCCCCCCAGTAGCCCGCTCCGCCCTCGGCCTCGAACAGCAATTCGCCCGCGAAGGCCGTGCCCTCCGCGAGGGCCGCCTGCAGGCCGTGCAGGGCGCCGGCCTCCTCCTGCCGGGCCAGCAGCGTGTCCAGGCTGCGACCGAGGAGCGCCTCCGGCGCGAGGCCGGTCAGGGCGGACAGGGCCACATTGGCGGCCGTGAGGACGGATGCGCCCGGCGGCCCCGCGATCAGGAAGGCCGGCACGGGCAGCGCCGCGAGAAGAGCCGCCTCTGCCGGGGAGACGGACGCGCCGCCGTCGCGATGCGATGTCATGCTCGGATGCCCGCCGCCGGTTGAGGCCTCACCGGCAAGAGATAGGCTCTCTCCGGGCCACGGCTACGCCTTCGCGGCGATGGCGGAAGCGCGACGGGCGCTCAGCCGAACGCGATCGGACGGCTCACTGCCGCACCCACATCACCCGGGCGATCCAGGTGACCTCGCTCAGCGGCACGGTGCGGTCCTCGTGGGCCGGGTTGAGGGAGACGAGCTCGATGGTGCGGGCCGTGCGCCGGCGCAGCTCCTTGGCCAGCACCTCGCCGGTGACGAGGCGGACGACAATGCGGTCGCCCTTGCGGATGCTCGCCGTGGGCGAGACGATCAGCACATCCCCGTCCCGGTAGAGCGGCGCCATCGAATCGCCCTGTACTTCGAGGGCGAAGGCGCGGTCGCCGCCGAGATCGGGAAACTCGATCTCCTCCCAGCCCGGGCCGCCGGTGGGCATGCCCTCCTCGGTGAAGAGCCGGCCGGCCCCCGCCTGGGTCATGCCGATGAGCGGCACCATCGAGCGGATCGGACCCTCGCGGGCCGCGATCAGGCGGAAGAAGTCGTCGAGGCTGGCACCGGTGGCGGCCAGCACCTTCGAGACCGATTCGGTCGAGGGCCAGCGCTTGCGCCCGTCCGGGCCGATTCGCTTCGAGCGGTTGAAGCTGGTCGCGTCGAGGCCCGCCCGCCGGGCGAGCCCGGAGGCGGAATAGCCGTAGCGCTCGGCCAGCCGATCGATCGCGGCCCAGATCTGCTCGTGCGACAGCATGTCGGACTCGGGAAGGTTTGGGGCGCGATGTGGGACTGCTAACCTAGGACTAGGAAAGTAGAGCCAAAAGAAAGGAGACGCAACGCATCTTTCGGGATGGTGAGGTTTTCGCACCTGAGGCGCGCCGAGGCTAGAGCCGGCGGCGGCTGTCCGATGCAATGGCCCCGGTTGCCGCCATGCGCCGCGCGCATTATCGCTCCCGCGGCCTCTGGAGCACGCCCGCCACGCTGGTCGGGCGGGGCTCTCAAGCCCTGAGATTCCGCGCTCCCGGCACCCGCCGAGGACGCGCGCTCCAATGGGGAGGGCGATGGCGCTCATCTACAAGATCTGTCCGCGCGGCCTCTGGCAGGCCGCCGAGGCAGCGGGCGTCTTCACGGGCGCCCCCGTCGACCAGGCCGACGGCTTCATCCATTTCTCGACCGCGTCCCAGGCGGCCGAGACGGCGGCGCGGCATTTCGCGGGGCAGGCGGACCTGCTCCTCGTCACGGTGGAGGCGGCGGCGCTCGGCGACGCCCTGCGCTACGAGCCGTCCCGCGGCGGCGACCTCTTCCCCCATCTCTACGGCCCGCTTCCCCTCGCCGCCGTGCGCGCGGTGGACCCGCTGCCCCTCGGGGCGGAGGGTCGGCATGTCTTCCCGGCGGCGTTCGGCCCGGAAGGCGGTTCGGCGTGATGGGCCCCCTGTTCTCCCTGGCGCGTCCCGTCCTCCACGGGCTCGATGCCGAGGCCGCCCATGGCCTCACCCTGCGCGCCCTGGCGCTGATGCCCCCCCTCGGCCCGGCACCGGACGATTCCCGCCTGAAGGTCGAGGCCTTCGGGCGCCGCTTTCCCAATCCCGTCGGCCTGGCCGCGGGTTTCGACAAGGGCGCGCAGGTGCCCGACGCGCTGCTGCGCCTCGGCTTCGGCTTCGTCGAGGTCGGCGGCGTGGTGCCGAAGGCGCAGCCCGGCAATCCCCGCCCGCGGGTCTTCCGGCTCGTCCGCGACGGCGCGGTCATCAACCGCTTCGGCCTCAACAGCGAGGGACTCGCCGTGGTGGCGCCGCGCCTGGAGCGGCGGCGCGGCCGGCCGGGCCTCGTCGGCGTCAATATCGGGGCGAACAAGGACTCGGTCGACCGGCTCGCCGACTACGTCGCCTGCACGAAGGCGCTGGCGCCCCATGTCGCCTTCGTCACCGTCAACGTGTCCTCGCCCAACACCCCAGGTCTGCGCGACCTGCAGGGCGAGGCCTTCCTCGACGATCTGCTCGCCCGGGTGGTCGAGGCGCGGGACGGGACCTCGCCCGACACCGCCGTGCTCCTGAAGATCGCCCCCGATATCGGGCTCGAGGCCCTCGACGCCATGGTCGCCACGGCCCAGCGCCGGGGCGTGCAGGGGCTTGTCGTCTCGAACACCACCATCGCCCGGCCGCAGAGCCTCCAGGAGACGGTGCTCGCCCGCGAGACCGGCGGCCTCTCCGGCCGCCCGCTCTTCGGGCCTTCCACGCGCCTCCTCGCCCAGACCTTCCTGCGCGTCGGCGAGGCGATCCCGCTGATCGGGGTTGGCGGCGTCGATTCGGCGGAGGCCGCCTGGACCAAGATCCGGGCCGGCGCGAGCCTGATCCAGCTCTACTGCGCCCTGGTCTATCAGGGGCCGGGCCTGGTCGGGGCGATCAAGCGCGGCCTCCTCGAACGCCTTGAGGCGGAGAGGCTGCCCGGTCTCGGCCCGGTCGTCGGCCGCGACGCGGAGGCCATCGCCCGCGGCTGAGCGGCGGCCCGCGGCCCATGCAACCTTTGAGGAGTATGGGCCGCCCCTCATGTGTCGAAAGCATGCCGGCTGTCCGGGTCCGGCGGAGGTTCCGTGCGTTGTCCGGCCAAGCGCGCGGTCGCGCGGGGCACGGAGCCGGACCCATGAGCATCGAGAACGTCGCCGATCTCTTCGTCGAGACCCTGCAGCAGGTCGGCGTGCGCCGGATCTACGGCATCGTCGGCGACAGCCTGAACGGCATCACCGAGGCCGTGCGGGCTCGCGGCGTGATCGAGTGGGTCCATGTCCGCCACGAGGAGGTCGCCGCCTTCGCCGCTTCCGGCGAGGCGCAGGTCACCGGGGAACTCGCCGTCTGCGCCGGCTCCTGCGGCCCGGGCAACCTGCACCTCATCAACGGGCTCTACGACGCGCACCGCTCGCGCACCCCGGTCCTGGCCATCGCCGCCCAGATTCCCTCGGCGGAGATCGGCTCGAACTATTTCCAGGAGACCCATCCGGAAGAGCTCTTCCGCGAGTGCAGCCACTCCTGCGCCCTGGTCTCCGACCCGGCACAGCTGCCCTATGTGCTGGAGACCGCGATCCGCACGGCGGTGGGCCAGCGTGGCGTGGCGGTGATCGTCATCCCCGGCGACGTGGCCCTGCGCCCCGCCCCGAAGCGGGCCGTCGCGGCGCCGCGGAGCCTGCTGCCCAAGGCGCCCGTCACCGTCCCGGCGGAGGACGAGCTCGACCGGCTCGCCGCGCTCCTGAACGGGTCCTCGAAGATCACCCTGTTCTGCGGCCGGGGCTGCGCCGGCGCGCATCCGCTGCTGATGCGGCTCGCCGAGACGCTGAAGAGCCCGATCGTCCATGCCCTCGGGGGCAAGGAGCATGTCGAGCACGACAATCCCTACGATGTCGGCATGACCGGGCTGATCGGGTTCTCTTCGGGCTACGCGGCGATGGAGGCCTGCGAGACCCTGCTGATGCTGGGCACGGATTTCCCCTATCGGCAGTTCTTCCCCGACCACGCCACCATCGCGCAGGTCGATATCCGGCCCGAGAATCTCGGCCGGCGCTGCCGGCTCGACCTCGGCCTCGTCGGCGATGTCGGCACCACCGTCGCGGCGCTCCTGCGCCGGCTCACCCCGAAGCAGGACGACCGCCACCTCAAGGCCTGCCTCGCCCATTATGCCAAGGCCCGCGAGGGGCTGGACGACCTCGCCACCGGCAAAGCCGGCCGCAAGCCGATCCATCCGCAGTACCTGACCAAGGTCCTGAGCGACCTCGCAGGTCCCGACACGGCCTTCACGACTGATGTCGGGACGCCGACGATCTGGGCCGCCCGCTACCTGACGATGACGCCGGGCCGGCGGCTGATCGGCTCCTTCGCCCACGGCTCTATGGCCAATGCCATGGCCCAGGCCATCGGCATCCAGGCAGCGGATCGCAAGAGGCAGGTGGTCTCGCTCTCGGGCGATGGCGGCTTCGCCATGCTGATGGGCGACATCCTCACGCTCACGCAGCAGAAGCTGCCGGTGAAGGTGGTGATCTACAACAACGGCACCCTCGGCTTCGTCGAGATGGAGATGAAGGCCGCGGGCTATCTCGAGACCGGTGTCGCGCTGCAGAACCCGGACTTCGCCGCTATGGCCCGCGCCATCGGTATCCATGCGATCCGGGTCGAGGATCCGGGCGAGCTTGAGGGCGCCGTCCGCGAGGTGCTGGCCCATGACGGACCGGCCCTGCTGGACGTGGTCACCAACCGCCAGGAGTTGTCGATGCCCCCCAAGGTCGAGGCGGCCCAGCTCAAGGGGTTCAGCCTCTACGTGCTGCGCGCCGTGATGAACGGCCGCGGCGACGCGATCCTCGATCTGGCCAAGAGCAACCTGATCCGTTGAGAGGGCCGGCCCCTCATCCCTCGAAGGTGAGGGGCCTGGGCCAACTCGGCTCCTCGATCGGGAGGCCGTCGGGGCTCCCTCAGAGCCGCATCGCGCCTCGGGCGATCGCCGCGAAGGTCGGCCCGTCGAGCGGCCGATAGGCGCCATCGCGGTCGATGTAGAGCGGATCCGCGATCTTCTCCGGATCAAACCCGTCCTCGGCGAGCGCGCCCTTGCGCTGCTTGAAGGTCTCCGTGTGGGCGAAACCCGGCGCGAGGCGCAGGAAGAGCGGGCGGGCATAGGCCGGGAGCCGGGCGGCCAGGGCCGCGTACAGGTCCGCGAGATCGAAATCCGGGTCGGTGGTGAGGGCTGCCATGCCGGCCTTGCCCTCGGCGCCGGGCACGGCGACGCCGTAGACGATGGCCTCGGTCACCCCCGGGCAGCGGCCGAGCGCCTCGGCCACTTCGGTGGTGGCGACGTTCTCGCCCTTCCAGCGGAAGGTGTCGCCGATCCGGTCGACGAAATAGAAGAAGCCCTGCGCGTCCCGCCGCATCAGATCGCCGGTGCGCATCCAGGCGTCTCCCGGCTGCAGGACGTCGCGCAAAACCTTGCGGTCGGTCTCGGTGGCGCTGGTATAGCCCTCGAAGCTGTGCTCGGCCTTGGCCGAAAGGCGGCCGAGCAGCTCGCCCGTCTCGCCCGGATCGGCCGGCACGCAGCGCCCGGCGGCATCGCGCAGCGGCAGGCCCGTCTCCATATCGTGGCGCACGATCAGCGCCGGCGAGCGCCGCGCCATGAAGGGCGGCACCCGCCCCACCGCGCCGACCTTGCCTTCGACATTGTAGAGCGAGACCGTACCCTCGGTCGCCGCGTAGAATTCGAGGATGCGAGGCACTGCGAAGCGTGCCTGGAAGCGCTCCCACACCTCGGGCCGCAAGCCGTTGCCGGTGCAGAGGCGCAGCCGATGCGCGCGCTCCAGAGGGTCGGGGGGCGCCGCGGCGAGGTAGCGGCAGAGCTCGCCGATATACTGGAACAGGGTCGCGCCGCTCTCGACCACGTCCGGCCAGAACCGGCTCGCCGAGAATTTTTCGCGGAGGATGACCGCGCCGCCCCCGAGCAGCACGCTGCCCGGCGCCACCACCCCGCCGACGCTGTGATAGAGCGGCAGGCAATCGTACATCCGGTCGTCGGGCTGCGGATCGATCAGCCCCGCGAACCAATGCGTCCACATCATCACGCGATGGTGGCTCACCCGCGCGGCCTTGGGCAGGCCGGTCGTGCCCGAGGTGTAGATCAGGAGCGCCTCGTCGCGGACCGTGACGGATGGGGCCTCCTCCGCAAGCAAAGGCTCCCCGGAGAAGCCCGCGGCCGCCTCTGCGAGGGCGGGTGTTTCGCCCTCGCCCTGCCACCAGACCGGCGGTGGGGCGTCGAGATGCGGCCGCGCGCTCTCCAGGGCCTCGGCGAGCCCGGTCTCGGCGATCAGGATGCACGGGGCCGCCACCGCGAGGCAATGGGCGAGGCTGCGCTCGCGCAGATGGGCGTTGAGCAACGCCACCCGCAGGCCGACCCGCGTCAGCCCGAGCCAGAGCGCGAGATAGTCCGGCCGGTTGCGCATCAGCAGGGCGACGGTGTCCCCCTGGGCGAGGCCCTGGGCCAGGGCCCAGCGGGCGTAGCGGTTCTGGCGTTCGGACAAGGCGCGGTGGCTCAGAATCTCGTCGGTGCCGATCAGGGCCGGTGCTGCGCCGTGCCGCTCCGCCAGCTCGTCGATCACCCGCGGGAAGATGCGCTCCGGCTGCGCGTCGATGCGCGCGGTGCGTTCGAGCGCGCCGATCCAGCCCGCGGTCGAGGACGGGCGCTGGGAGGGGGGAGAGGCAGGCGAGGCGGCCATGTCGGTCGAGGGAGGCTCAGGCCGTCGCCGCATTGGCCCGGCGCGCCGCCACGCAGGCAAGCCAGTTGCGGAAGAACTGGGCCGCGGGCGCCTGCCAGGTGGCGGGGAGCGGTGGTGCCTCGGCGAGGCCGGGAAAGGCCGAGAACAGGGTCGGGTCGCGCCGGGCCCGCGCCCGCTTCGCGAAGGCTTCGAGGCGGGTGGCGGCCTCCGGCGTGAAGTAGTTCTCCGGCTGCTCCGGGCAGCTCTCCCGCGTACCGTCCAGGAAGCGACCGACATCCCGGCGATACTCGCGGGCAAGCCCGTCCCCGTCATATTCAGGGTGGCCCTGGAGAAAGACGAAGAGGCTGCCGGCGTCCCGCACGAACAGGTCGACGCCGATCGTGTCCGAGCGGCGCAGCACGGTGTAGCCCTGGGCGATCAGATCCGCCTCGTCGAGGTCGTTCCAGCGGGAATGGGGCACCGCCACCGTCTCCGGCAGGCCGGCGAGCAGGGGATGCCCGGCCGTCGTCTGGCAGGCATAGACGCCCGAATACTTGGTCGGGAGCGGCTTGCGGCGGATGCCGTGCAGGTGCAGCACCGCCGCGTGGGCGGCGAGGCAGGAGAACAGGGTCGAGACCGTGTGGCCGGCGGCCCAGTCCACCACCGCGCTCAGGGGTTCGTAGAAGGGCTCCTCCTCCAGCCGGGCGAGCCTCGGCTCGCTTCCGGTGATGACGAGGGCATCGAGGCCGGCGGCCGGAAGTGCCTCGTGCGCGGCGTAATGCGCGTCGCGATGCGCCGCGATCGTGTCGCCCCGGGGCGGGCCGAGGAAGGCGAAGAGCGCAAGGCTCGCCTCTGGACCGATCAGGCGGCGGAACTGCCGCTCGGTCTGCACGAAAGCGGCATCCGGCATGTTGTTCAGGAGCCCGATCTTCAGGGGGCGTGCCGGGACCTCCGCCGTGACCCTCGGCAGAGCCGTGCCGGTGTCATCCTCGCCGGTCGCGGAGGCGGGACGGGGCAGTCCGTGACCCAGCATGGGAGACTCCTGGATGGTTCGCGCGGCTCCGGGGCACTCTCGCTTGCGTAAGAAACCTCAGGCCGTGCGGCCCCTGGTCTCGGCAGCACGCAGCGCCTGGTCGAGGTCCTCGGTGATGTCGTCGATATGCTCGATACCGACGCTGAGCCGGATCATCTCGGGGAAGACACCGGCCAAGCGCTGCTCCTCGCGCGTCATCTGGCGGTGGGTGGTCGAGGCCGGGTGGCAGGCGAGCGACTTGGCATCGCCGATATTCACGAGGCGCTTCACCAGGGTGAGCGCGTCGTAGAACGCCTTCCCCGCTTCGAAGCCGCCATGCACGCCGAAGGTCAGCAGCGACGAGCCCTGGCCGTTCAGGTATTTCTGCGCCATGGCGTGATGCGGGCTGTCCGGGAAGCCGGCATAGTTCACCCAGGCGATGCCGGGATGCGCGCGCAGGAATTCGGCCACCTTGCGCGCGTTCTCCACGTGCCGCTCGACGCGCAGAGCCACGGTCTCGATGCCCTGGAGCAGCAGGAATGCGCTCATGGCCGGCAGCACCGCCCCGGTGGTGCGCTGGTAGACGCTGCGCGCCCGCGCCGCGAAGGCGCCCGGGCCGAAATGATCCGTGTAGACGAGGCCGTGATACGAGACGTCCGGCGTCGAGAACATCGGGAAGCGTCGCGCCTGCGCCGCCCAGTCGAACCGGCCGGAATCGACGATGACGCCGCCCAGGGTGGTGCCGTGGCCGCCCATGAACTTGGTGAGCGAGGCGATGACGATGTCGGCGCCGTATCGGATCGGCCGCATCAGGATCGGGGTCGGCACGGTGTTGTCGACGATCAGCGGTACGCCCCGCTCATGCGCGACGGCGGCGAGCGCTTCGATGTCGCAGATGTTGCCGGCGGGGTTGCCGATCGACTCGCAATAGACGGCGCGGGTGTCGTCGTCGATCAGCGCGGCGATCGCCTCCGGGGCGTCGCTCTCGGCGAAGCGGCACCGGATGCCCTGGCGCGGAAGCACATGGGCGAGCAGCGTGTGGGTGGTGCCGTAGAGCTGCGGCACGGAGACGATGTTGCCGCCATGGTCCGCGAGCGTCGCAATGGCGTAGTGCAGCGCCGCCTGGCCCGTGGCCACGGCCAATGCCGAGTGGCCGCCTTCCAGCTCCGCGACCCGCCGCTCCAGCACCGCGACCGTAGGGTTGGCGATCCGGCTGTAGCGAAAGCCTTCCTCCTCGAGGTTGAACAGGGCCGCGCCGTGGTCGGCGCTGTCGAAGGCGTAGGCCACGCTCTGGTAGATCGGCACCGCCACCGCATGCGTCGTCGGATCGTGCTCGAAGCCGGCATGGACGGCGATGGTTTCGGGACGCATGGGACGATTCGCCTCCGGGCGCAGGGCTCGATGGCCTTCACAGCAAGGCACACACCAGCAGCCGCCGTATCAAATGGAGACGACCGGTTTCGGAAGGTGGTGAAAGGGCGCGGCGCGGGATTTCCCCTACGGAAACGCCCCGCCCGAGGTGAACGTCCTCGCGCGGCAGGCAAGGCTGAGGTCGAAGGCCCCCCGCGCGAATGCGGATTTCCATCCCGCGGTGAAACAGATGTCCCTCAGGGGCACAGGTCAATAATGGCGAAAACAGTACAATCGTGCGGTGCGATCGCAGATTCTCTGTGATCGCGTTAATGATGTGCTTCGCCGGCACTTGTGTTGGGGGAAGATTCCCGCTCTTTCTCGCGAAGCAGCTTTTCGGACGGTTCCGAGCGCTGCCTTCATCCGCAAAGGGGGGTGGCCTTGGCGACGAAACCGATGATTCCTTCCGTGACCTCCGTGGAGTTGAGGTCGGCCCCGATCGAGCCGAGCTGGATCCGCGAGGGGACACCGGTCGCCCGCAACGCGACGCTCTCGCGCAGCGACGACGGTCTCGCCAGCACCCTGGTCTGGGACTGCACGGCGGGCAAGTTCCAGTGGATCTACGAGATCGACGAGACGATCTACTTCCTCGAAGGTTCGGCCACGATCTCCGACGGCCATAATCCGGCCAGGACCTTCGGACCGGGCGACGTGCTGTTCCTGCCCCGCGGTGCGGTGTGCGACTGGCACGTCGAGACCTACGTCAAGAAGGTCGCCTTCTGCCGCCGCACCACGCCCAAGGTCGTCGGCTTCGCCTTGCGCGCGACCGGCCGGATCGGCCGGATGCTGAGGCGCAAGCCCGCCACTGCCGGCGGCTTCCAGATCGGCGCCACCGAGGCGGCCTGATCGGCGATGTCCGCTGCGCCCGGGCCTCTCGGGCGCGGCAGGAGGCCGAAGCCGTCTCGGCTCGGCCGGGCAAGCGTGAGAGAAATGCGCCATGACGGCACCGGACCCGGACACCTGGACCTTTTTCGAGGGCGCCTGGCACCCGGGGAACGTGCGGATCATGGGGCCGCGCACGCATGGCGCCTGGCTCGCCTCCACGGTCTTCGATGGGGCCCGTGCCTTCGAGGGGATGACGCCCGACCTCGACCGGCACCTCGCCCGGGTCAACCGCTCCGCCACGGCCCTGGGGCTCAAGCCCAAGCTGAGCGTCGCGGAATGGGACGCCCTCGTGCGCGAGGGGCTCGCCCGCTTCCCCGACGGGGCCGAGCTCTACATCCGGCCGATGTACTGGGCGGAATCGGGCTTCGCCGGCGGCGTGCGCTTCGATCCCGAGTCCACCAATTGGTGCCTCTGCCTGTATCACGCGCCGATGCCGCTGCCTTCGGGCGTCAAGGCGACGCTCTCCCCCTTCCGCCGCCCCTCGATCGAGGTGGCGCCGGTGGATGCCAAGGCGGGCTGCCTCTACCCCAACGGCGCCCGGGCGCTCACGGAGGCCCTGTCGCGGGGCTTCGGCAACTGCCTGATGCGCGACGGGCTCGGCAACATCGCCGAGTTCGCCAACGCCAACGCCTTCTTCGCCAGGGACGGGGTGGTCTACACACCGGTTCCCAACGGTACCTTCCTCGCCGGCATCACCCGGGCGCGGGTGATCGACCTCCTGCGCGGCGACGGCGTCACGGTGGTGGAGAAGACGCTCGCCTACGCGGACTTCCTCCATGCCGACGAGGTCTTCACCGCCGGCAACTTCGCCAAGGTCGCCCCGGTCATCGGCCTCGACGAGATCCGCTTCGAGCCCGGCCCGCTCTTCCGCCGCGCCCGCCAGCTCTACTGGGACTTCGCGCATCACAGGCTCGGGTGAGGAGGGCGCGGTGGCCGCTCAGGTGAGCGGCACCGCCGTCACGAAGTGAGCCACCGGCTCGTCCTTGCGCAGCAGGTATGAGACTTCGACCGACATCTCCGAGAGGGGAGGGGAGCGGGGATCGGCTTACAAGCGGCGCGCCGAGCCCCCCGCTTCCGGATCGTCTCACCGTACCGCCAGCGCCTTCTCCCGGATCGCGGTGAGCGTCATGCCCGGTGCGATCGCGTCGGTGGACATCTTGAGGTGGATGATCGCGGGCTGATCGGAGGCGCGGGCAGCTTCGAGGGCGGCCGGGAAATCCTCCGTGCGCTCGACCGTGACGCCGAAGCCGCCGAAGGCCCGGGCATAGGCGGCGAAATCCGGGTTCACGAGGTCGGTCGCGCAGACGCGGCCCGGGAAATCCCGCTCCTGGTGCATGCGGATCGTGCCGTAGCTCGCATTGTCCGCGACGATGAAGAGAATGTTGAGCCCGTATTGCACGGCGGTCGCGAATTCCTGGCCGTTCATCAGGAAGTCGCCGTCGCCGTTGAGGGAGACCACCACCCGCTCCGGGTGGAGGCGCTTCATCCCTACCGCCGCGGGCACGCCGTAGCCCATGGAGCCGGAGGTCGGCGCCAGATGGGTGGCGAACCGGCGGAAGCGGTAGAAGCGGTGGATCCAGGCCGCGTAGTTGCCGGCGCCGTTGCAGAGGATCGCGTCCTCGGGCAGCGCCGCGCGCAGATGGACCATCACCGCGCCGAGATTGACCGGGCCCGGCTGCGGCGTCGCCGTCTCGCTCCAGGCGAGGTAGTCCGCATGGGCCGCCCGGGCCTGATCGGACCAGGGCTTCGCGGGGGGCGGCGCGAGCTGCGCCAGGGCGGCAGCCATGCGGGTCGGTGTGGCCACGATTCCGAGATGGGGCACGTAGACCCGTCCGAGCTCCTCCGGCCCCGGATGGATATGGACGAGCCGGGTCCGCGGCCCCGGGATTTCGAGCAGGCTGTAGGTCTGGCTCGCGACCTCGCCGAGGCGGCCGCCGAGGACGATCAGCAGGTCGGCGGCCTTCGCCCGGGCAACGAGCTTCGGATTGGCGGCGAGCCCCAGATCGCCCGCGTAGTTCGGGTGCAGCGGATCGAAGAGCGGCAGCCGGCGATAGCTCGTGGCGACCGGCAGGTCGAAGCGCTCCGCGAAGCTGCGGATCTCCGCATAGGCCTGTGCGCTCCAGCGGCTTCCGCCGAGCAGCAGGAACGGGCTCTCCGCCTCCGCGAGAAGGGCGGCGAGCCGCTCCATCTCCTCGGGGCCGGGCGCGGCCTCGACTGGTACGAAGGCGGGCGCCAGCGGTCCCGGCGCGGCCTCCTTCAGCATGTCCTTGGGCAGCGCCACCACCACCGGGCCGGGCCGTCCACCGGTGGCGGCGTGGAAGGCGCGGGAGACATATTCCGGCACCCGGGCGCCCTGGTCGATCTCGGTCGCCCATTTGGCGATCGGCCCGAAGGCGGCGCGGTAATCGACCTCCTGCCAGGCCTCGCGGTCGCGCAGGGAGCGCTCGACCTGCCCGACGAACAGGATCATCGGCGTCGAATCCTGCTGGGCGATGTGGATGCCCGCCGAGGCATTGGTCGCCCCCGGCCCCCGGGTGACGAAGCAGATGCCCGGCCGGCCCGTGGCCTTGCCATGGGCCTCCGCCATCATCGCCGCGCCGCCCTCCTGGCGGCAGACCGTGACATTGATGCCGGAATCGTAGAGCGCGTCGAGCACCGGCAGGAAGCTCTCGCCGGGCACGGTGAAGACGTGGGTCACGCCGTTGACCACGAGCTGGTCGACGAGCGCCTGGGCGGCGCTGCGGGGTCGGGATCCGTCTGTGTCGTGCATGGAGGAGATCCGGTGGGTCGTGGGCGCCGTCCTCGGGAGCCTGCGCGGCGTGTCGGCCGCGAAGCTCCGGCATGGGATGCGTTGCCCGTGCCATCCCGCGCCGCAGAGGCTAGGGCCTCTGCTCGTGACGATTTGCAGAGGGACGCTTCAGGTCCCGATCAGCGCCGCTTCCGTATAAGCGAGGTCGCCCAGCCGGGGCGCCTGCGTGCCGCGAAAATATTTCGGCATGCGGCCGGGCAGGAAGCGGCTGGGCAGGCCCGGCACCGGGCCGTTCGCGTCGAGCACGAGCAGGAACAGGCCGTGGCGTGCGAGCGCACGGCCGATCGCCGGCGACAGGAGCCTCCAGTCGGTCTCTGCCGCGCAATAGATCACCTGGGCGATCGGGAGACGGCCCCGGACCATCCGCCGCGCCACCACGAAGGGATAGGCCTTTCCGCCAGTGAGGCACCAGAAGGCGACGCAGCCGAGCCGCCTGTGATGCTCCATGAGCGCGACCTCGGCCGGGTCGAGGTCGAACGCGCCGTCGGGCGTCTCCCAGAGGACCTCGGCGCCGCCGAACCGCGGCAGCGCCAGGAGCGGGGCGGCCAGCGCGACGCCCTCGTTGTAGCAGACGAAGCCCTGTGCCTTGATGATCGGCGCGGTGTAGCGCTCCGCCGAGATGTTGAGATAGATCACCGAGCGATCGCGCAATGCGGCGCTCACGAGGGTCATGCTGTAGCGGCGATAGCCTTCGGCCACGTACCAGCTCGAGACGCTGCAACGCCGGCCGCCGGCCGCGTAGACCGTCAGCAGGCTTCCGACCAGCCTGTCTCCTTCGGCGAGCACGAAGCCCATTCCGGGCAGGGCTTCCGCCTTTGTCCAGGCGTGGATCCGTTCGAGAGACGCGCGCCAGGATGCCGCGTCGCGGACCGGGAAGCCCTGTGCCAGCAGGAGCGCCAGGGCATCGAGATCCTGCGCCTCGATCTTCCGGCAGCGTACGGAGCGCCGTTGCACCGGATCCGTCGGAGACGGCTTGATGGCATCGGAAAGACCTTCAGCTTGCGTCGTCATGCGTCGCCCTCGTCCGTCCCCGGTCGGCACAACCGTCTCGTTACAGGGACGGATCCCGTGTCGGATCCACACAGTTCGTGCCCTTGAAGGGGGTCTCGAACTTGCTCTTTAGGGGCCGATAAGCGGGCCAATATCGGTTCGGCACGGGGCCCGGGATCCGGTCCTCCGGCAGAACCCCGAGGAACGGGGCGGCGCGAGGAGAGAAAGGCAATGCGGGGCGTCTCGGCATGATCGCGAGTCTGACCGCGTCCGTGCTCGGCCGCCTGTCCGCCAAAGCCTCGGCGGCGGCGGGAGGGCGTGGCGGCTTCGGAAGCCGCTTCGCCGTGATCCTGTCGGGCGAGCTGATCCAGAGCCTGTTCCATTTCGTCCTGAATATCGTGCTCGTGCGGACTCTCAGCCAGCACGATTACGGGCTGTTCGCCATCGTGTTCACCAGCGGCGCGGTGGGCATCGCCTATATCCGCGCCCTCGTCGCGGTGCCGGCGACCCTGTTCCTCTCGCGCAGCCTCGGCCGTCCGGCCGAGCGCGGCTACGACGTGGTGTTCGGCTCGGGCGCCCTCGTCGTGGCCCTCGGCATGGGCCTCCTCGCCGTGGCGGCGCTCGTGCCCGTCATCGGCTCCGGTGCCCTCGCGGCCGGGGCCTTCATCGCCCTCTACGCCTTCCGCAGCTACCTGCGCATCGTGCTGCTCGCCCGGAAGGCCTCTCGGATCGCCGGCCTGAGCGACGCGGTCTATGCCGGCCTCGGCCTGGTCTTCGCGCTGGCGAGCCTGCACGGGAGCGACGTCGTTCTCCTCGACCATGCCTTCCTGTCGCTCGCCCTCGCCCATGCCGCGGGCATCGGCGTGTCCTATCTGGCGCTGCGCCGGCCCCTGCGCTTCACCCTGCGACGCTCGCTCTGGCGGCGCTATCTCGCCCTGTGGCGCACCCTTCTGTGGTCGCTCACCGGCGTCACCAGCATCACCGTGCAGGGGCAGGGGCTGACCCTCGCCTTCGCCACGATCGTCGGGCCGGCGAGCTACGCGCCGATCGCCGCGACCCTGGTGCTGTTCGCGCCCCTGCGCATCCCCACCAACGCGCTCACCAACATGGTGCTCGCCGAGATCACGGCGCTGCTCGCTCAGGGCAGGATGCGCCCCGCCTACTGGATCGTGGTGCGCTCCACCGTGGTGATCGCCGTCGCCTGCCTCGTCTACGGGGCCGCGATGTGGGGGCTTCTGCCCCTGATCGAGCATTCCCTGTTCAAGGGCCGCTTCAGCCACGAGCCCATGAACTGGATCGGCTTCGGCGTGTGGAGCGTGGTGACGATCTCGCTTCTCTACGCCATCCCCCGCGCGTATCTGGAGGCCTCCGCGGCCTTCCGGACCATCGCCTGGGGGGCCATCGCCGCCGCGATCCTCGGTTTCGCGATCATGATCCCGATCCTGCTCACGCGGCCCGCGCCCTTCGCCCTGATGGGCCTGGCGGCGTCCGAACTTGCGACCTTCCTCTGGTCGGCCCGCCATTTCCGGCGCCTCGCCCGCCGCGCCGACCGGCGCGTGCTGGAATCGGTGGCGGCCCTGGCGGAGGCCGAAGCGCCGCATCGCGACGCGGCTCGGCGCCCGGTGCCGGCGGAGGCGCGGTGATGGCCGAGGCGACGACGGGGCGAGGCCCCCTTTCACCGGACGGCTTCGAGGGGACGCGAGCGGAGGACGATGGGATGAACGTTCCGATCAGAGAGATCGCCAATCCGCTCGCGAGCGCGGCGCTGATGAAGATGGCGATGCGCCGCCTGGCCGGGGGCGTCGTGGTCGTCACGGCGGGAACGGGCGAGGAGCGCGTCGGCATGACGGCCACCTCTGCCGTCTCCCTCTCCGTCGACCCGCCGACCATGCTCGTCTGCGTCAACCGCGCCTCGTCGACCTGGCCGGTCATCGCCCGGCGCCGGCATTTCTGCGTGAGCGTCCTCGGCGCCGAGCACCAGGACGTGGCCGAGCGCTTCGCCGGGATCGGCGCCTTGCGCGGTCCCGCCCGCTACGAGGGCGCGGACTGGGTCCCGATGCGCTCGGGCGCCTTCGGCCTCGCCGGCGCGCAGGCGCTGATCGATTGCGAGCTCGACGAGGTGATCGAGCGCCACAGCCACGCGATCCTGCTCGGCGCCGTGCGCGAGGTGCGCCTCGCCCGCGAGGAGGCCGACTCGCTCGTCTACCGCCTCGGCCAGTTCGGAAGCGTGCCGCTGCCTTAGAGACTGGCGGCACGCATCGGCTGAAGAGGGTGAGCGGGCCTCGCTCTCTCTCCCTGGCCGTCCGATGTCATTGACTGGATAAGCGTTTGTAGAACGAGGATTTCTCGGCGAACACGTCGACGCTCATCTTCGCGTCATGGTGGATGTGGGGGCCGCCCATCGAGCCGCCGATTGCCACCATGTTCGCTTGCGGAAACCCGAGGCGCCCAGCCGTGATGAGCGCTTCGTGGACAGGATTGCGAAAGTGTAGCCTGTCGGGCGCGTTTCGAAAGAATCGGGCCTGTCGATCCGGATAGCGGCCGAGTGTCCCGAGCTCATCGCACAGATTGTAACGTGGCAGTGCGTAGGCGTCCGCATCACCGGACGTCGTCAGCTCTGCGAGACGCCGTGCATCGGTCGGCGTGATGAACTCGTCCGCATCGAGCATGAGGATCCACGCACAGGACGAGGGGACCGCCGCAATCGCGGCATTCCGCGCCTGAGCGAAATCGATGAAGGTGATGTGCTCGATATTGTAGGGCACCTTCATATCGCCGAGTGCGGCACGGGCTTGGTCGAGGGTGCCATCGGTCGAGCCTGTATCGACCAGCGTGACGTGGCTTACCAACCCGGCGCAGGAGCGCAGCATCTTCGCAATGCGCCGCTCCTCGTTCTTCACGATGGCCGCCAGGGCGATGGTCGGGCCGGCGAAGGTTTCCGTTGCCGGCTCCGGTGCCGACGGATAGTCGACGCAGAATGGCCAGACTGCCTTGGTGATCAGCAGGTGCCCATCGATGTGGAGGGCATCGCCCCATACGAGCGCTCTGGCGCCGTCGAGTGCATCGCGTAGGGCCGCATCGAAGGGAGGCAGGCAGATCATCGCGCCGACTTCCGGCAGGCTCAGATAGGCGGTTCGCGCCTCTTCCGGCTTCACTGCCCTGAGCACGGCGAGTCCCGGTGTGATCTCGGCTCCGGCGAGGATGTGGAGCAGCATGCGATCCGGAACGGGAACCCGAACCACACCGCTCGGTGACTCCCCGGTTGTCGCGTTGCTCACGACGATGGTCGGGCTCTGCGCGCAGGATGCAAGGAAGCACGCGTATTGCTCCGCCGTCTCGCCACCGAGTGCCAGGACGAGACTTGGAACGGACCTTTCGACCAAGCCTCGCAGGGCCCGCGCGATGTCCCGGGATGCCGGGGCGGATCCCGATGCCTTCTCAGGGACGACACCGAAATGCTTTTCGATGAGCCGGTGTGCGGTTTCGAAGCTCTGCGATGCGGCGGTCTTGGCCATCCGTTCGCGGTCGCGCATGATGCGATATTCTTCGGATTCGAGCAGGCCGTCGCGAAGATGTCGAAGATTGATGCCATGATCCTGCCACCACCTGATCTGCTCAGGCCCATCGGGGTCGCGGAGAAGGATCGTATTGAATGCGCCGATGATCTGTTCGGGCGACAGCATTTGGCTCCGTCTCCTAATTTCTCAGGAAGAAAGCCGAAACGTGCAGCTTCTCGCTCAATCTGTATCCTTGCTGTCCTAGGAACGCGACGATCGGGTGATCGGCAGCCCGCATGAGATCGAGGTCCTCGGCTTCGACGATGACGAGGCGCGGGCGATAGCGATTCCAGTCGTTTCCCTGAAGAACTTTGAGGTCGACACCTTCGACATCGACGGATAGCAGATCGATCGTGCGGCCGGAGGGCATGTGCTCGTCAAGCAGCTCGCGTAGCGGTCGCGTCGTGATCTGTTCACTTGAGACGATGTCCCATCGGGAGGCGTAGAAAGCCTTCTTTTCCGCGGAGATGGTGTTGACGGCGGTATCATTGAAACGGTTGAAAACGACGCTTTCGGATTTGTCGGAAACGAAAGCAGGGATATTTATATCCTCGGGGCGCTCAATTTCGAAAAGCTTTATGAGGTTCGGGTCGCCCTCAATGTTGATGCCGCGCCAGCCTTTTTTGTATAACAGATAGGTATTTGACAGCCTCTTCGGATGGTGCGCGCCCACGTCGACATAAAAACCAGGATCTGTTTTTCCGTGAAATATAATATCTATTAAAAGATCTTCGCCAAACTGAGAGTAAGATATATAGGCGTGAGGATTGAGTGCGAGTTCTATGATATGCTTTGCTCGGTCAAATTCCTCACCGACATGCATCGCAAATGCCTCGCGTGGTCTGGCTGCATTCGATCTTTAGCGAAGCCGGACTTAGCCTGAGGCCGCTCGTGAAGTCCACTCCAAACACTCATTTTGGGTTGAGTGTTTGCGCAATTCGCATCTCAGGGTGGAGGTGGTGCGGCGTGTTGCCGAGACGGCTGCGTGCCGGGCTTCGAGTCTTGAGACCGAATTCTCTCAAGCCGTGCTGCCCGCATCCACCGTCAGCACCGTGCCGGTCACGTTCCGGGCCTTGTCGGACATCAGGTAGGCGACGGCATGGGCCACGTCCTCCGGGGCCGGCAGGCGGCGCAGGGCGCTGCGCTTGGCGACGCGGTCGCGCTCGGCTTCGTCTATGCCCTCCGTCATCGCCGTCTCGATGAAGCCCGGGGCGACGGCGTTCACGGTGACGCCGAGGCGGCCGACCTCGCGGGAGAGGGACCGGGTGAAGCCGATCATTGAGGCCTTGGTCGCGGCATAGACCGACAGGGCGTTGTAGCCGGTGAAGGCGATGATCGAGCTGACATTGACGATGCGGCCGGCGCCCGCTGCCATCATCCCCCGCGCCACGTATTTCGTGAGCAGCATCGGGGCGAGGGTGTTGAGCGTGACCAGCTCGGCGATCTCCCGGTCGGGCATGGTCGCGAGCAGCCCGGGCGTGCCGATGGCGGCGTTGTTGACGAGGCCGTAGATCGGCCCGTGCTCGGCCCGGATGCGGCGCACCAGCGGCTGCAGCGCCTCGGTCTGGCCGAGGTCGCAGGCCGTGAAATGCATCGCCCCGCTTTCCGCCTGCGCCGCCGCCGCCTCGAAGGCGTCCGAGGCGCGGCGGGCCACGGCGACGGCGCGGAAGCCGTCCGCGGCCAGCGCCGAGGCGATGGCGAGGCCGATGCCCCGGCTCGCCCCGGTGACGATGACGGTGCGGCGCTCGCTCATCAGGGTCTCCGCAGCAGCTTGCCGCCGGAGGAGAGCGGCAGGTCGGGCACGAACCGCACGCTCACCGGCACCTTGTGCTTGGCGAGGTGGGGCCGGCAATGGGCGATGATGGCGCTCTTCAGCGCGGCCGGGTCCGTCGCCGCGGCCGAGGGCTCGCGCAGGACCACCTCCGCCTCGACCACGGCGCCGAGGATCGGGTTCGGCCGTGCCCGCACCCGGGACATCGAGACCTGCGGATGGCCGTTGATGACGGTCTCGACCTCTTCCGGCTGGACCTTGGCACCGCCGACATTGATCACGCCGCTGCGCCGGCCGAGGAAATAGTAGCGCTCGCCCCGTCTCTCCACGAGGTCGCCGGTATCGACGAAGGCCTCCGCGTCGGTGAGGGGTGCGGCCTCGGCGCCGAGATAGCGGCGGCCGGTACGCTTCGAGCGCACATGCAGGCTGTCCTCGCGCACCACGATCTCGATGCCGGCCCGCTCGCCGATCAGGCTCGCGGGGAAGCCCTCGCGCCCGTCCTCGACGGTGAAGCCGACGCCGCCCTCCGTCGAGGCATAGGCATGGGCGATCCGCGCTTCGGGGAAGGCGGCGCGGAGTAGGTCGAGGATCGCTTGGTCGGCGATCTCCCCCGACAGGCGCACGTAGCGCGGCGCGAGCCGGGGCAGGGCGGCGCTCATCAGGGCGAGGCGCCAATGCGAGGGCGTGCCCAGGATGTGCGTGACGCCCGCCTCCGCCGCCCGCAGGATGAAGTCGCGCACCGGCTCCTCCGCATCGGAGAGGACGAGCGGGGCGGGGCCGAGGATCGCCCGCAGGAAGATCTGCAGGCCGCCATAGCGGCGAATGTCGTAGAAGGTGGTCCAGACCGTGCCGGGATCGGGCACGGCCGCGGTGTTGATGCCGCCGGCGAGCCCTTCGAGCGTGTGGGCGACGAGCTTGGGCGCGCCGGTCGTGCCCGATGTGGTCAGCACCCATTCCGTGGGCTGCGGCGTCTCCACCTCCGGGGCGAGGGCGGCCTCCGCCGCCTCGAGGCAGGGCAGGGCACCGAGCGCCTCCGGGTGGGCGTAGTCCGCGTCGGTGACGCAGAGGTCGATCTCGGCATCGGCCAGGATCCGGGCGATCTGGTCTCCCGGCAGGCCGGGGGGCACCAGCACCATCCGCCGCACCAGCCCGTCGAGGGCGAGCATCGCCCGCGCCGAAGCCATCTGGCCGCCGGTCGCCAGCAGCACCGAGCGTCCGGCGAGCGTCGCGCCGAGATCGGCCCGGCGGGGCGCATCCAGGATCGCGCGCAGGGGGCGCCGCCCGTGCCGGTCCGCCAGGAACAGGCCGTCGAGGCTCGCCGCGCGCCGCAGGCCGTCGCGGAGGAACATGGCTTCAGGCCGCCGCGGCGGCGCGGTCGTAGAGCGCGACGAGATCGCCGACCGTGACCGGCAGGTCCGCCACCTCGACCTCGCTGAACGGATCGATGCCGATGCGGTCCTCCATCCGGGCGACGAGGAGGGCGAAGCAGAGCGAATCGAAGTCGGTATCGAGCAGCACGAGATCGTCGGTGATCGGCGGCATCGTCTTGTCGTTGTCGCGGGTGATCGCCTCGATCTCGGCGACGATGGTCGAACGCAGGCTCATGATGCTCTCCGTTGGCTCGGGCGATCGCCGAGGTCGGGCCGCGCCGCGGATGCGCCGCGCAGCAGAGGGCCGAACCCGCTTCCGATCTCGGTCAGGATGGTTTGCGATTTCGGCACCAGGCGGCCGAGACCGTAGAAGAAATGGATCATGCCCGCATGGCAGGCATAGGTCGCGGGGATTCCGGCCCGGGTCAGGCGTTCCGCATAGGCCGCGCCGTCGTCGCGGACGATGTCGAATTCCGCCGTGTGGATCTGGGCCGGGGGCAGGCCGGAGAGGTCCGGCTCCAGCAGCGGCGAGACCCGCGGATCCTCCGCGCGTCCGGCGACGCCGCAGGCCGCCATGTCCGCCCGCACCGTGCGCCCGTCGAGGAAGTAGCCCTCCTCGAAGTCGCGGTGGGAGGATGTGGCGCAGCGCAGGTCGAGCACCGGGCAGATCAGGAGCTGCGCGGCGATGGCCGCAGCGGTGCCCCGCAGCTCCTGGGCGACCCGGGCGGCGAGGCCGGCCCCGGCGGAATCGCCGCCGATGGCGAGGCGCGCCGGGTCGATGCCGAAGGCGCCGGCCGTGCCGGCGACATGGGCGAAGGCGGCGATCGCGTCCTCGAGCCCCGCGGGGAAGGGGTGCTCGGGGGCGAGCCGATAGGCCACGGAGACGATCCGGCAGCCGGCGGCGGCCGCGAGGCCCCGGCAGATCCCGTCATGGGTGTCGAGGTCCCCCGCCACCAGCCCGCCCCCATGGAAGAAGACGAGGCCGGGGCCCGTCGCCTCCGCCTCGGCGGGGACGTAGAGCCGCGCCGCGCAGGGCCCCGCGGGCAGGGGCAGCGCCCGGGCGGAGGCCTCGACCGGCGGAAGCGCCCCGGCCGCGAGCCGGGCCAGCACGCGCAGGCTCTCCCGGCGGCCGGCGACGTCGCCGGCTCCGGTCTCGCTCTTCGCCATGACGCCCATGGCCATCATGTCGAGGAAGCGCCTGACGTGCGGGTCGAGGGGCATCACGCGTCCACGCGCCGGCGGGGCCGGGTCAGAGGGACAGGGCGGCGCGGACGGAGGCCGGCCAGGCCGCGATCTCGGCCCCGTGGGTCGCGAACAGGGCCACGGCGAGGCGGTCCATGCCGAAGGCGACGCAGCCGGTATGGGCCGGCTCGCCATCGGCGTGGCGCAGGTCCCAGGTCGTGCCGAAATGCTCGCGGTGATAGTTGAAGCTCATGCAGGCGGTGCCCGCCGCCTCGCCCCGCAGGGGCACCAGCAGCTCGAACTTCAGGGCCGCCTCGAGCTGGCTGAAGGCCTTGATCTGGCCGAGCCGGCCGAAGAACGGGTCGCTCGCCTGCTCGACCGTGTAGGGAAGCCCGAGCTGGTCGGCGAGCGCCGTCGCCTTGACGATCCAGCGCTCGCGGAACGCGGCCACCTGCTCCGGCGTGCCGATGGTGACGTATTCGCGCATCCGGAAGGATTGCAGCCGGTCGAGATGCCGGGAGGGCTCCCGGCGGAAGCAGTCGCAGGCCACGTCGAAGCGGTAGCCGGCTTCCGGCACCGGCCCGCGGGCGGCGGCGATCGGATAGACCGGGTAGCAGGCGGCCGGGGTGAGCACGAGGTCGGCGGTGGTCAGCCCGCTCGTCCAGTCGCCGCCGGTGGCGTGGCGGTCGGCGATGGCCAGGATCTCCTGCTCCGTGCCGTCGAGACAGGAGACGCAGCCGAGCAGGTTCGGGAAGCTCTTGAGATAGCCGTGCCGTTCCAGATGCGCCCGGCTCATCACGGGGGGGAAGCGGAACACCTCCGTCTCCGCCTCGCGCTTCGCCGAGATCAGCGCGGCCAGCGCCTCCACCACGGATTCGTAGGCGCCCGTGCGCGCATAGACGCCCTGGGCGTCCATCGGCCGGAACATCGCGTCGAACAGCGCGTCGAGGGGATCCTGCTTCGGGGGCGCCGCCGGGGCGCCCGTGACGGACATGTTCACGGTCGTCGATCCTCGCGGGAAGGGCTCAATCGTTCAGGGAGTCCGCGACGGGGGCCATCAGAGTGGCGGTCGCGAGATTGGCCAGGATGCGGTCGTTGTGGATCATGAGCGGCGCGGAGAGGAGGTCGCGCAGGTGGCGACCGATGCTGAACGGGCCGTCCTCCCGGTAGCCGGCGAGCCCGTTGGCGCGCAGGGCGCTCATCGCGGTCGCGACGGCGAGCTCCGAGACCTCGACCTTGAGCATCGTGATCGCCGTCTGGAAATCCAAGGCCGAGAGGGCGGCAGGGTCCCCGGTCGCGGCGTCGAAGCGGTCGAGGGCCTGGCCGATCAGGGCACGGGCCTGCTTCAGGCTCGAGACGGCGCGGGCATAGTGCAGGGCGCCCGGCGGCGCGGCGCCGCCGGCCCCGCGCATGGCCGTGCGCGTGAAGGCCTGGGCCTTGTCCAGCGTGCAGGCGGCGATGCCGCTCCAGACGCTCGACCACAGGATATGGGAGACCGGCGTCATGGTCTGGCCGTGGATGTCGGCGTAGCGGGCGGCGAGCACCTGTTCGGGGCGTCCCCGGGCGAGCAGGCGGAAGCCGCTGCTGCAGGTGCCGCGCATGCCCAGGGTCTGCCAGCCGCTCAGGTGCTCCAGGCTGTAATCCGCCTTCAGGAAGACGCAGAGCACCTGGTCGGAGGGGGCGGAATCCGGCGTCCGGCGGGCCACGGTGACGACCCCATCGGCCTCGGCGCCGTAGGAGATGACCGTCGCGGCCCGGTCGAGGCGGATGCCGTCGCCCTCCGGCTCGATCGCGGCGGTCGAGACTCGGACATTGCCGCCGTTGTTGCCCTCGGTGGTCGAGGAGGCCATCAGCCACTGCTCGCTGGCGATGCGGCGCATCACGCTCTCGCGCCAGGGTTCGCCGCGCCCGTGGCGCACGAGGCAGGCGACCTTGGTCTGATGCATCGCGAAGATCATCGCCGCCGAGGCACAGGCGCGGCCCAGCGCGTAGCAGACATCGGCGAGCGCGCGGATCGAGCTTCCCTCGCCGCCGAGGTCCGGGGGAATCGCCGCGCCGAGCAGGCGCTGGGCCCGCATTGCCTCGACCGCCTCCGCGGGGAAGCGGCCGTCCCGGTCGACGGCAGCGGCATGGCGTGCCGCGATCGCCGCCACCGCGTCCGCCCGGCTCCGCAGGTCGGCCGCCGCAGCCTCCGGCCCCGGCGATGTCGCTCTCTGCTGCATCGTCATGGTCGCGCTCGAAATTTTTGCGATCCTGTTCCGCCGGAGCTGTTTCGCTCGGGGGTTGAACAGTTGGAGAATGACACGAAACCTATATCGGCCCGAAGGGGGCCACGGTAGAATTTTAGGGTAGCGCAAATACGTAGGAAAAACTGCGTAAAATTAACCGTGAATCGATTGGGGTTAAAGAATTCGTTGACCATCCCGGGGGCGTGTCCCACCTTGGTCGCCACTACCCTAGTCTATCACGCCGACGTTGACCCGACGCGCTTTGCCGGACCGTTTCCCATGAGCACGGACATCGCTTCCGCCGACGTGACGGACCGCACCATGGGTCTCGCCCGGGAGATTCTGGCGCAGCAGGCGCGCGACCGGGATTTCCGGCCGGAGGACGCGCTCGTGGATGTCGGCCTGTCCTCCCTCGATCTCGTCAACCTGATGGTGGCGATCGAGGCGGCGTTCGACATCATGATTCCCCCGGCCTACCTCAAGCCGGCCAACTTCTACTCGATCGAGACCATCGCCCGGATGATCGAGGCGGTGAAGGCGCACTGAGCGGGTGCCGGCCCGCCCTCAGATCGTGACGCAGATCTTCCCGAAATGCGCGGCGCTCTCCTCGTAGCGGAAGGCGTCGGCGAGCTCTGAGAGCGGGAAGGTCCGGTCGATCACCGGGTGCAAACCGGTGGCGTCGATGGCGCGGATCATGTCCTGCTGCTCCCGCCGGCTGCCCACCACGAGACCGTGCAGACGCTGCTGGCGCAGCATCAGAGCGGCCGTCGGCACCTGCCCCTCCCAGCCCGTCAGGATCCCGATCAGGGCGATGTGGCCGCCGATCCGGCAGGCGGCGATCGATTGGGCCAGCGTGGCCGGGCCGCCCACCTCGATCACGTGGTCGACGCCGCGACCTTCCGTGAGTTCGATGACCTTGGCGCCCCATTCGGGCTCCCGGCGGTAGTTGATCCCGTGATCGGCCCCCAGCGCACGGGCGCGTTTCAGCTTCGCGTCCGAGGAGGAGGTGGCGATGACGGTCGCGCCCATGGCCTTGGCGAATTGCAGCGCGAAGATCGAGACGCCGCCGGTGCCGAGCACCAGCACGGAATCGCCCGCCTTGAGCCCGCCCTGCGGAACGAGGGCGCGCCAGGCGGTGAGCCCGGCGGTGGTCAGGGTCGCGGCCTCCGCGTGCTCGTAGCCGCGGGGCGCCCGCGTGAACCAGGTCGCCGGCACGCAGACGACCTCGCGGGCATAGCCGTCGATCCCGTCGCCGGGTGTCTTCGAGAAATCGGCGATGGGCGGCGCGCCGTCGCTCCAATGCGGGAAGAAGCACGACACGACGCGGTCGCCCGCGGAGAACTCCTCGACGCCCTCGCCGACCGCCTCCACGATTCCGGCGCCGTCCGACAGGGGGATGCGCCCCTCCGCGGCGGGGATCGCGCCGGTGGCCACGGCGTAATCGTGGAAGTTCAGCGAGCTCGCATGGAGCCGGACGCGGATCGCGCCCGGCCCCGGCTGGCCGGGATCCGCCCGCTCGACGGTCACGAGATTGTCGAGCCCGGCGGGCTGGCGCAGCGTCACGGCTTTCATCGAGGACCTCGGCCTGGAGAGGGGGCGCCGGCCGGACAGGGCCGCCGCCGCGGGACTGCCGGGAAGGATTGGGCGCCGCGCCGGATCGTCCAGTCCGGCGGCGTTTCCGCGCGTCGATCGCGCCGTGGGCTTGCAGGGGATGGCTTGCATTCGCGAAAAGCCGTGGCACCGGGCGCCAAGCCGTATAGAACGCGTGCCAATCCCGTCCCCGACCTGTCTTCGAAAATCTGCCCGATGATCAATTCTCCCCTCATGACCGTGATGGTCGACGCCGTGCGCAAGGCCGCCCGCGGCCTCAAGCGCGATTTCGGCGAGGTCGAGAACCTGCAGGTCTCGCGCAAGGGCCCCGGCAACTTCGTCTCGGCCGCCGACCGCAAGGCCGAGGAGGTGCTGCGCGAGGCCCTGATGAAGGCCCGTCCCGGCTACGGCCTCGTGATGGAGGAGTCCGGCACGATCGAGGGCAGCGACAAGAGCCACACCTGGCATGTCGACCCGCTCGACGGCACCACCAACTTCCTGCACGGCATCCCGCATTTCGCGATCTCGGTCGGACTCGAGCGCGAGGGCCAGATCGTGGCCGGCGTGGTCTACGATCCGATCAAGGACGAGCTGTTCATGGCCGAGCGCGGCAAGGGCGCCTACCTGAACAACCGCCGCCTGCGCGTCTCCGGCCGCACGGATCTGGCCGACGCCCTCGTCGCCTACGGCTCGCCCTATCTCGGCCGCGGCAGCCATCCGCGCCTCCTGCGCGAGGTCGCCGCCGTGATGGCGGTGACCGGCGGAGCGCGCCGCTTCGGTTCGGCCGCCCTCGACCTCGCCTACGTCGCCTGCGGCCGCAACGACCTCTACTGGGAGCGCGACCTGCAGACCTGGGACATCGCCGCGGGTGTGATCCTGGTGCGCGAGGCCGGCGGCTTCGTCAGCAACGCCGATGGCGGCGCCGAGCCGATGGTCGCCCGCTCCGTCGCCTGCGGCAACGAGGTGTTGCACCGGGAGCTGGTGGCGATCCTGAAGAAGGCGAACGCCGCGGCCTGAGGAGTGGGGGTGCCAAGCCGAGCCACGAATGGGTGATCGCTCCGCGCCGCAGGAGCGGCGGCGGCGCATCCGGAAACCCTCTGGCCCTGCGCCGCGCCTTCTGCTCTAACCCCCGGCGCCCGTTTCCCGAAAAGGCCGAATGATGGAAGCCCGCCGCCACAGCGCCCTCAAGGATTCGATCCGCTCGATTCCGGATTACCCGAAGCCGGGCATCGTCTTCCGCGACATCACCACGCTGCTCAGCGACCCGCGCTCCTTCCGCCGGGCGGTGGATTCCCTGGTGCATCCCTTCGCGGGCGGGCGGATCGATCAGGTGGCGGGCATCGAGGCGCGGGGCTTCATCCTCGGGGGAGCCGTGGCGCATCAGCTCTCCTCGGGCTTCGTGCCGATCCGCAAGAAGGGCAAGCTGCCCCACAAGACCGTCTCGACGGCCTATGCCCTCGAATACGGCACCGACGAGATCGAGATCCACGTGGACGCGATCCGCGAGGGCGATCGGGTCATCCTGGTGGACGACCTCATCGCCACCGGCGGCACCGCCACGGCCGCGGTGAACCTGCTGAGGCAGCTCGGCGCCGAGGTGGTCGCGGCCTGCTTTGTGATCGACTTGCCGGAGATCGGGGGCGCCCAGCGCCTGCGCGACCTGGGCGTGACCGTGCGGACCCTGATGGAGTTCGAGGGGCACTGAGCCCTCGCCCGAGGACGGCGCGTCTGCGGTATCCCCGAACCTAGAGCGCTCTCCGCCGAAGTGGGTACCGGTTCGGCGTGAGAGAGCGCGTCACGACACAGGCTTGGAAGCGCTCCCGATGGCAACGCGATCGGAAGCGCTTCCAACGCGCGCCGGCCCCGCCTTCGTCGCTAGGAGCGCGCGTGGGGCAGTCCAGGGGGCTGACCTTGGGGAGAGAAGCGTGCGGGCCGGGTGACCGAGCCCGATCCGGCAGCATGGCGTCCGGGATCGAACCGGTTCCGCCTCGGGATCCGACCTCCGGTTCCAGCCACCTCGGCGGCTCCGGAGGATGGGGGATACGCCCTCGAAGCCTCGCGACCCTGCTTCGGGCCGACGCTCCGGGGCTGTTCGAGGCCCGGTGCGAAAGGCTCAGGCGGCGAGGCTCTGGAACAGGCCGCGCCCGTCCGTGCCGCCGACGAGATCCTCCACGAAGTTCTCGGGGTGCGGCATCATGCCGAGCACGTTGAGCTGCTCGGAGTAGATCCCGGCGATCCCGTTGAGCGAGCCGTTGATGTTGGCGTTCTCGGTCACGCCGCCGGCGGCATCGCAGTAGCGGAAGGCGACGCGGCCCTCGCCCTCGAGCCGGGCCAGGGTCTCCGGGTCGGCGAAGTAGTTGCCCTCGCCATGGGCCACGCAGACGTCGATCACCTGCCCCTTCGTATAGGCGGTGGTGAAGCGGGTGTCGGCACGCTCCACCCGCAGGGTCTGCCGGTGGCAGAGGAAGCGGCGGTTGACGTTGCGCATCAGCACGCCCGGCAGCAGGCCGGATTCGCACAGGATCTGGAAGCCGTTGCAGATGCCGAGCACGAGGCCACCGCGCGCCGCGTGCGCCCGCACCGCGTCCATGGCCGTGGCCCGGCCGGCGATGGCGCCGCAGCGCAGGTAGTCGCCATAGGAGAAGCCCCCCGGGACCACCGCGAGGTCGGTGCCGGCCGGCAGCGCCGTCTCCGCATGCCAGACCTTGCTGACCTCGGCACCGGCAAGTCGGAGCGCCCGCGCGACGTCGCCGTCGCGGTTCGATCCCGGAAAGACGACGACGGCCGCGCGCATCAGGCGATCTCGATCGAGTAGTTCTCGATGACGGTGTTCGCGAGCAGCTTCTCGCAGGCAGACTTCAGAGTCGATTCTGCGGCGGCGGCGTCCTCCGTCGACAACTCGACGTCGAACACCTTGCCCTGACGCACGCTACCCACGTCTTGGATGCCGAACGAGCGCAGAGCGGCCTCGATCGCCTTGCCCTGCGGATCAAGGACGCCGGTTTTCAGCGTGACGACGATGCGTGCTTTTTTCATTGTACCCGGTGAGCTGCGGTCATCCGCGTTTCGGTTCGATCCCACGCCGATAAAGCGGATCGATGCGGCGAGCAATCGCAGGTTTGCAGACTTGCCTCGGCAAAAATCGGACGGTTGAAGCCAATCCGCGTCCAGGTTGCGCTCGGGTCGGCCCCGTAACGCTATGATTGAGAGCCGGACGCGCGCGGGCGGCTTCGGCTCAGCGGCGCGCGGCTGATTCGCGTCGGCGCAGCGGCTCGATGCTGGTCGCGCGCCGCCAGAGCTGGAGCATGATCCAGGCGGCGAGCAGGCTGAACAGCGCCATCAGCACGTGACCGATCGTGTCGCCCAGCTCGAACAGCCCGGCGAGCGCCCAGCCGGCAGAGATCGCGGCAGCGAAAACCTCGGTCCCGACCAGGACCATCAGGCTGAGCACGGTGATGAGATGGCGCGTGTTCACCGGATATCCGTCCCGTCGCGGCGCCGGGCCGCTCGATCAGTCTTCGGCAGGCACTTGCCCGATCGGGGCGGCCCGCGCAACCGCCCCGAGCGCGCGCGCCCTCAGCGGGGCGCGCGCTTGGCCAGGATCCGCTGCAGGGTGCGGCGGTGCATGTTGAGGCGCCGGGCCGTTTCCGAGACGTTGCGCCCGCACAGCTCGTAGACCCGCTGGATATGCTCCCAGCGCACCCGGTCGGCGGACATCGGGTTCTCGGGCGGGTCGGCGCGCTCGCCCGGCTGGGCCATCAGGGTGCCGTGGATCTCGTCGGCGTCGGCCGGCTTGGCGAGATAGTCGAAGGCGCCGAGCTTCACCGCGGTCACGGCCGTGGCGATGTTGCCATAGCCGGTGAGGATCACGCCCCGTGCCTCGGGCCGGCGCTCCTTCAGCCGGGCGATCACATCGAGGCCGTTTCCGTCGCCGAGCCGCATGTCGATCACGGCGAAGGCGGGGGGCTGGGCCTCCACGGCGGAGACGCCCTCGGTCACGCTCTCGGCCACCTGCACCTGGTAGCCCCGCGCCTCCATGGCCCGGGCGAGCCGGGTGGAGAAGGGCCGGTCGTCGTCGACGATCAGGAGGCTCTTGTCGGAGAAAGCCGCGAGCGGATCGCGGTCGGTCAGCACGGCCGCTTCGGTCGTGCCCGCAGCGGCGCCGGAGTGCGTCAGCATGCGACGTTCCTCTCAAGTTCGATAGTTCGCAGACCCTTATATGGGTGCGGCATCGCGTTCGGGCAGGGGCGAAAGCGGATCGTGTGCGATTCTTTCGCGCGCGAGCGTGCCCCTCTCGAAGATGGGCCGCGCCCAGGAGATCCGGGCCACGGCGCCGTGGCTGCCGGGCGTCGTCGCGTTGGAGAGGGCGAGTTGCGCCCCCGAGCGCTCGATCAGGGTCTTGGCGATGAACAGCCCGAGTCCGAGGCCGGCCCCGACCTCGTCCTTGCCCGCGCCCTTCTCGCGGCCGCGCGTGGTCACGTAGGGCTCGCCCGCCCGCAGGAGGACCTCGCTCGGGAAGCCCGGCCCGTCGTCGCGGATCTCGAGGCTCACCGTGTCGGGCCCCCAGCGCGCCTCGACCACGACGCGGCTCTCGGCGAAGTCGACGGCGTTGTCGAGGATGTTGGCGAGGCCGAACATCACCCCGGGATTGCGTTGGCAGACCGGTTCCGAGCCCTCGCCCTGGTGGACCACCTCCACCGCGACGCCCAGCGCCCGCTGGGGCGCCACCAGCTCCTCGACGAGATGGTGGAAGGTGATGGTCTGCAGGAAGCTCTCGCTGCCCTCGGAGTCGTCGCCCAGAGAGGTCAGCTTGGAGAGGATGCCCCGGCAGCGGTCGACCTGCTCGCGCAGGAGGTGCAGATCCTCGGCCACCGCGGCGGAGGCGGTCGGCCCGAGCTGGCGGTCGAGCTCCTTGGCCACCACCATGATGGTGCCGAGGGGCGTGCCGAGCTCGTGGGCCGCCGCTGCCGCGAGGCCGTCGAGCTGCGAGAGATGCTGCTCGCGGGCCAGCACCAGCTCGGTGGCGGCGAGGGCCTGGGCGAGCTGGCGCGTCTCCTCCGCCACCCGCCAAGCATAGACGCCGGTGAAGGCCGTGCCGAGCAGGATCGCCGTCCACACCCCGGACACGTACAGAAACGGCAGCTCGATCTTGCCGTCGGCGAACCAGGGCAGCGGGCGATGCACCAGGGCGAGCAGGGTGGCAAGGCCGATGGCGAGCAGCCCGAGGGCCAGGGTGCGCTCCGGCGGCAGGGCCGTGGCCGAGATCAGCACCGGCGCCAGGAAGAGCAGCGCGAACGGGTTCTGCAGGCCGCCCGTGAGGAAGAGCAGGGCGGCGAGCTGGATGATGTCGAAGGCGAGGAGCAGGGCGGCCGAATCGTCGCTCAGGCGGTAGCTCGCGGGGAATCGGATCCGGAGCGCGAGGTTCAGCCAGGACGAGGCCGCGATCACCAGGAAGCACCAGCCGAAGGGCAGGTTCAGGCCGAGGCCGAACTGGGCTCCGAGCACGGCGGCGCTCTGCCCGGTCAGCGCCAGCCAGCGCAGGCGCACGAAGGTGTCGAGCCGGAGGTGCCGCACATCGCGGAGATCGGCTCTGGAATTCATGTCGATCATCGAGAGGGCAACGATAGGGCCGGTGCGTCGGGAATCCATCCCGCAGCCGTGACAACCTGCGGCCGGGCCTGCGCGCGGGCATCACGCAGTTGCAACTTTCGCGTGCTTAGGCAGGATAATGCCTGTTTTGATCGGCATTCCGTGACAGGATGGTGCGTTCGAAAGAGGGATTGTTCTGGAAGTGTACAGGTTCGAGCGCGAATACTGTATTGAACGCGCAAGAATCGCAGCTGGAGAGGACTGCGCCATGGATCTGGCCTACGCTTGGTACGAGGCGGCGCACGCGATGCTGACACCGGCGCGCTTCGCCGCGGACATGACGAAGCACGCCCTGGCAAATCCGGCCAACCCCCTCTCGTATTCCCCCTACGCGCGCTCGGCCCATGCCGGCTGCGAGATGTTCGAGCGTGTCACCCGGCGCTACGGCAAGCCGGCCTTCGGCCTCGACTTCACCGTGGTGGACGGGCGCGAGGTGCCCGTCTCCGAGCGCGTGGTCTGGTCGCGGCCCTTCTGCCGGGTCGTCACCTTCGACCGCGGCTTCGTGTGCGGGCCGTCCGAGCCGCAGCCCAAGCTCCTCATCGTCGCGCCGATGTCCGGCCACTACGCCACGCTGCTGCGCGGCACCGTCGAGGCGATGCTGCCCAATCACCAGGTGTTCATCACGGACTGGGCGGATGCGCGCATGGTGCCCGTGGTCGAGGGGAATTTCGACCTCGACACCTATATCGACTATCTCAAGGCGATGTACCGCGACCTCGGGCCGGACCTGCACGTCATGGCCGTGTGCCAGCCGGCGGTCCCGGTGATCGCGGCCGTGGCCCGGATGGAGGCCGAGGGCAGCCCCTTCGTGCCGGTCTCGATGACCCTGATGGGTGGCCCCATCGACACGCGCCGCTCCCCGACCGCCGTGAACTGCCTCGCCCAGGAACGGGGCATGGACTGGTTCGAGCGCAATTGCATCACGATCGTGCCGCCGATCTATCCGGGCATGTTCCGCAGCGTCTATCCGGGCTTCCTGCAGCTCTCGGGATTCATGGCGATGAATCTCGACCGCCATGTCACGGCCCACACCGACATGTTCCATCACCTGGTCACCGGCGACGGCGACTCGGCCGAGAAGCACCGCGAGTTTTACGACGAGTACCTCGCGGTGATGGATCTGACCGCGGAGTTCTACCTCCAGACGGTACAGACGGTCTTCGTCGACCACGCTCTGCCCCGGGGCACGATGCGCCACCGCGGCGAGCTGGTCGACCTCAAGGCGATCCGGCGCTGCGCCATCCTCGCCGTCGAGGGCGAGAACGACGACATTTCCGGGGTCGGCCAGACCAAGGCGGCCCTCGACCTCACGCCGAACCTGACGATCTCGCGCAAGGCCTATCACCTGCAATCGGGGGTTGGGCATTACGGCGTGTTCAACGGCTCCCGCTTCCGCACGGTCATCGCCCCCCGCATCGCCCGCTTCATGCGCGAGATGCAGGCGGGACAGGGCGGATCCGCCAGCTACCTGCGCGAGGTGAGCTGATGCCTGACGGTCGCGGTCCTGCCGAAAGGACCCGTCGCGGGCTGGGTCGACATCCCGGAAGACTGGCCGTCTCCGCACACGAAGACTAAGCTTAGGCCCATGAGACTCGCGCTGCTGCGTCGGCCGGATCCCGAGCATCTGGAGGTCCGGCATGAGGGGGAGATTCTGCGCGTCGCGTTGCGTCGGCGGCCGACGGCCCGGCGCCTGACCCTGCGTGTTTCCAATGCGACGGGCGAGGCTATCCTCACTCTGCCGTTGCGGACCTCGATCGCCACGGCGCAGAAATTCGCGGCAAGTCATGGCGGATGGATCGCCACGCGCCTCGCCAAGGTCCCGAGCCGGGTGCCGTTCGAGGCGGAGGCCGTGGTGCCGCTTCGCGGCGTCCCCCATCGAATCCTGCACGTCGCCGCGGGGCGCGGTCTGACGCGCCCCGCCCTGGGTGAAGGCGGCGAGCCGGTGCTGGCGGTGGCCTGCGAGGCGCCGCATCTGGCGCGCCGGGTTCGCGACTTCCTGCAGCGGGAGGCGCGCAAGGATCTGCTGGCGGCCGTGGCAAAATACGCCGACCGCCTTGGCGAGCGGCCCAAGCGCGTCACCCTGCGGGACACGCGCAGCCGCTGGGGCTCCTGCACGGCCCGGGGCGAGCTCAACTTCTCCTGGCGGCTGATCATGGCGCCACCGGTGGTGCTCGACTACCTCGTCGCGCACGAGATGGCCCACCTGCGCGAGATGAACCATTCCCCGCGCTTCTGGGCCCTCACCAACGCCCTCTGCCCCGATGTCGACGAGGCAGAGGCCTGGCTGAAGCGCCATGGCGCGGAGCTGCACCGCTACGGGTGAGGCCGGGGCGGCTCGATCGGATCGGCTCCGGCCAGCGTCACCCCTGACCTCCTCTCCGGTCGGCGCGGGGGGGCTCAGCCCTTGGTGCGCAGCACCCGGGTGCGGACCGCGTCCTGTGCCGGCCAGACCGGGCGGGGATCGACCGCGCCGGGTCTCATGGTCCGGGGGGCGACGTTGTCGCAGATCTCGCGCTGGCGCACGATCACGAACTGGCCCGAGCTGGTGTCGCGACGGCGCACGAAACCGCCCTCCTGGCAAAAGCCGGCGATGGCCGCCGCGCTGCCGCGCCGGCGTCCATAGGGATTCTGGGCGACGGGGGGATGCTCGATGATCAGCGGCGCCTGATGGTTCAGGGAGCGCTCCACATAGGTCGTGGTCTCTTCCGGAGGCAGATACTGGTACTCCTCCACGGGAAGGGCGATGGCGAAGGCCTGGCTTGTGCCGAAGGCAAGGACGGCAGCGGCGAGCACGGGGCTGCGGAACATGGAGAGGAATCCCACGGAGCGGTTGTGCTGCAAATTAGGGCCAGCTTGGCGCGAGAGGAAGCCTGACCGACACATCCATGCCGCGATTGCTTGACACCCGGGCATACGCATGGTCCGAACGCCGGCCATTCGGGCGGTGCGAAAGGCCGGTTGGCCGGGATGCGGGAGAACGGCGCGTGAGTCGAAAAGCGGGGCTGCGGCAGGCGTTTCGCCGCGCATCGTGGGGGCTTTTCGGGCTCGCCCTGGGATCCGTGGGGCTGGCGCTCACCGGTTCCGCCGCTCAGGCGCAGGGCAGCGTGCGCAAGACCTTCGATGATTGGCAGCTGCGCTGCGAAACGCCGGCCGGCGCCAAGGCGGAGCAATGCGCCCTCGTGCAATACGTCGCCGCCGAGGACCGGCCGAACCTCACCCTGGTGGTCATCGTGCTGAAGACGGCGGACAACCGCAACTATCTGTTGCGCGTGGTGGCGCCGCTGGGCGTGCTGCTGCCCTCGGGCCTCGGCCTGAAGATCGACCAGAACGACATCGGCCGGGCGGGCTTCGTGCGCTGCCTGACCACCGGCTGCGTCGCCGAGGTGGTGATGGACGAGGGCCTGCTGCGCTCGTTCAAGAACGGCACCCAGGCAACCTTCATCATCTTCCAGACGCCCGAGGAAGGCGTCGGCATTCCCCTGTCGATGAAGGGCTTCGCGGCCGGGTTCGACTCGCTGAAGTGATCGCGTACGGCCTGTGAGGATGGAACGGGAGCGGACGATGCGCCGGGCTCTGGGAATCGCGATGGCTCTGGTGGTGGCCGCGGGGCCGCTCGGGGCGGGGAACGCAGCGGCGCAATCGGGCAATTTCTTCAAGAACCTGTTCGAGGGCGGCGGCAACGGCGCGCCGACCCTCGCCGGCCCCCAGGCCCAGGATCCCTCGGACGTCTATTGCCCTGCGGTGGAGGTGGCCGATGGCGCGGCGGTGCTGCGCAGCGGCGGCGCCGACAGCATGAGCCTGCGCCACCAGATCGGCTTCGGCCAGTTGAGCCGCGAATGCGCCCCGGGACCGGACGGCTCGGTGCGCGTGAAGGTCGGCGTGCAGATTCGCGCGCTGCTCGGACCCGCCGGCGCCCCCGGCCGCTTCGAGGCGCCGCTGACGATCACCCTGAAATACAATGAGAAGGTGCTGTCGAGCCGCAGCCGCCGGGTCGGCGTGACGATTCCCGCCGGCGCCGCCCAGGGCAGCGAGGCCGTGGTCGAGGACGGCTTCACCGTGCCGGCCGAGGCCGCGATCGGCTACGACATCGTCGTCTCCCTCTCGGGAGCCCCGGCCCGTGAGAAGCACAAGCGCACCAGCAAGGCCCGGAAGCCCGCCACGGACGCACCGGCGCCGAGCGCGGCGGCCGACGGCGCCTCGGAATCTTCTCCGCAGTGACGGGCCGGTCGTCGCGCGCAGCGAGGGTCGCGCCCTGACGCCGTCCGATGCCAGGGGGCCGCGCTGGGGCGGCCGGGCGGTGCCGTTTCGTCTCGAGCCGTCCGCGAACGCGCCGTTCGACCGTCGCCTCGTCATCGAGGCGGCGTTCCGCGACCGCTGGCTCGTGCTGACCTATCGCGGCGGGAGCGAGACCGCCCCCGCCCGGCCGCTGCTGCGCCTGCACCGTGCGGGCGGCGCCACGCAGGATATGGTGCTGCCGGGCGTCGTGCTGGGCGCCGCGCATTGGCTCGGCTACCTGCCCCCCGACCTCGAGGAGATCGAGCTCTGCGCCGATCCGGATCTCGTGATCGAGAGGGTCGGGCTGCGCGGCCATGGCGGCGTGCTGGTCCAGGCGCTGCTGCGCCGACCTGACCGGGCCGCCTCGGCCCTGTGGTATCGCCTCAAGGGCAACGAGCGCCGCTTCAGAGACAGCCTCCGAGGCGCCTGCGCCGTAACCCCGCTCCACCGTTGGTCCGCCTGGAAGCGGGAGCGGCTCCGGGCCCTCCCCCCCCCAACCCCCCCCACCCGTGTCGGCCTCGTCCTGCCCGTGCTGCCTGGGCAGGAGGCTTTGCTCGGGCGGACGGTGGCGAGCCTCCTCGCCCAGGACCATGGCGATTGGTCGCTGCGCATCCTGTGGGCCGCGTCGGCGGGTAAGGTTCCGTTGCACTCTGGAGATCCCCGCATCGCCCACGCGCCGTGGGACGATACAATCCCGCTCGCGGAGGCATTTCCGAAGGGCGAGGCTGCCGGCTTGCTCCTGCCCGGTGCCTGCCTGACGCCGGATGCCCTCGCAAGACTAGCTGCGGCTTTGCCGCCGGACTTGGCGCTGGCCTATGCCGACGAGGAGGTGGGGGGCGTGCCCCGGCTGAAACCGGATTGGTCGCCGGATCTCGCGCGCGCCACCGCCTATACTGGCGAGCCGATGCTGGTTTCGGCTGCTCTGCTCGCCCGCATCGGCGACGCGCCGGCCGGAGCCTTCGCCAGTTTCTCCGAGCGCTTCGCGTTTGCCGCTTGCTGCACGGCGAAAACCGGGGTGCATCTGCCACGCTTGCTCCGCCAAGGCCCCGAGCGGCCCCGCTCGTCTGCCGCGGAGCGCGCCCGATACCTCGAAGCGGCGCTCGCCGCGCAGGGCTCGGCCGTCCTCCCGCGCATCGTCGGGAACGAGCTCGATCTGCAATGGCCGCTGCCCGATCCAGCGCCTCTGGTCAGCGTCATCATTCCCTCGAAGGATCGGCCCGAGTTGATCGGTAAGGCCATCGAAGGCGTTTTGAAGGAAACCAACTATCCGGCGATCGAGCTGATCGTCGTCGACAACGATTCGACCGATCCCGCGGTGCTGCGGCTTTACGAAGGGCTGCGGGCCGATCCGCGGGTGCGGATCGAGGCTTATCCGCAGCCCTTCAACTTCTCGGCCATGGTGAATCGGGGTGCTGGGGTCGCGCGGGGTGAGATCCTGCTGCTGCTCAACAACGACGTGGTCGTGCTCTCGCCGGGCTGGCTCACGGAGATGGTGCGGCAGGCGTGCCGGCCGGATGTCGGCGCCGTGGGCGCGATGCTCTTTTACGGGGATGGCCGCATCCAGCATGCGGGCGTGGTGGTCGGCCTCGGCGGCGAGGCGGGGCACCTCCTGCGCCGCCGGCCCGGCGATTTACCCGGCCATCTCGGACGCCTGCTGGTGGCGCACGAGGTCTCCGCCGTCACCGCGGCCTGCCTGGCGGTCTCGGCGAGAAAGTACATGGCTATCGGCGGCTTCGACGGAGACTCTTTTGCCGTAGACTTCAATGACGTGGATTTCTGCCTGCGTCTCGCTGCGGCAGGCTGGAAGACGGTTTGGACGCCGCATGCTGTCCTCGCCCATCTCGAATCGGTGAGCCGGGGTTCACCGAAGGGCGAGGCTCGGATGCGCTTCGAGCGCGAGGCCGCGACCTTCGCCGCGCGCTGGCGAGACACGATCCGGCACGATCCGTTCTATCACCCCGCCCTCTCGCTCACGACCTTCGGCGAAGCGCTCGAATGAGCTCGGATGATGCAGCGCTCGATGCTCTCGCCTTCCTACGTCGACGGCCGAAGCGGCTGAAGGCTTGGAGAGGGCTTCTGCATCATCCCCGCCAGACAGCCCGGATCGCCGGCTGGTGGCTTTCCGGCAAGCGGCTCCGGGCGCGTCAAGCACTCGCCGCCCTCGTCGGCCTCGACCATCGTCTCACTTATCTCGGCCCCCTGCCTCCAGAGGAATCCCAGGATGCCTTGGCTCGCCTAGGCATCGCCTGCCTAGAGCCACGCAATTTATCGGTGGGGGGGGATGCGCCGCTGATCCTGCTCACCGCGCCCGGCCATCGGCCGATGTCTGGTGCGGCGGAGGCCATCGCTGCCGTATTCGCTGCCGATCCCGGTCTCCATGCCCTCTACGGCGATGCGCTATTCCAGGAGAAGGAGGGGGAGCCCATTATCCCGATCCTGCGCCCTGCCTTCGACCCGATCTATCTGCGCCAGCTCGACTATGTCGGTCCGGTCCTCGCGCTGCGACGTGCGAGCCTTGAAGGCGTGGAAGCGGAGCTCGTTCTCGGCGCCGAGCCCCTCGATCTGCTCCTGCGTCTCGAGTGCTTGTACGGCGCGCACGCCATCCGCCACTTGCCGCGTTTCCTCTCGCATTGGCGGCCCGCTCGGGGAGGGGAGGAGGGCCCACGGCAGGCCCGTCTGAGCGCCGTCCGCCGCAATCTCGCCGAAGCAGGGGAGGGGAGCAGCGCCACCCTCGGTCGCAACGGCACCATCCGCATCTTGCATCCACTGCCCGAGCCGCCGCCTCGGGTCAGCTTGATCGTGCCGACCCGCGATCGGCTCGACCTGCTCCGGACTTGCCTCGACAGCTTGCGCGGCTGCACCGACTGGCCGGACAAGGAAATCCTGATCTGCGACAATGGCAGTCAGGCACCGGAGACGCTTGCTTATTTCCGTGCCCTCGAATCGGAGGGCGCAGCGCGCATCCTTGCTTGTCCCGGCCCCTTCGACTTCGCGGGCATGAACAACCGGGCCGCCTTGCAAGCCAGCGGCAGCGTGCTCGCCTTCGTGAACAACGACGTCGAGGCCTTCGCGCCCGATTGGCTCGCTCTCATGGTTCGCGAAGCCCTGCGCCCGGAGATCGGCGCGGTCGGCGCGAAGTTGCTCGACCGGGAGGGCCGCATGCAACATGGCGGCATCGTGCTCGGCACGGGCGGCCTGGTGACCCACGCCTATCGCCACTTTCCCGGAGATACGGCGGGCTATCTGGGCGCGCTGCAGGTGACCCACGCTGTCTCGGCCGTCACTGCCGCCTGCCTCGTGGTGGAGGCCAAGAAATTCCATGCGGTCGGCGGCTTCGATGCAAAGCGCTTTGCCGTCGACTTCAATGACGTCGATCTCTGCCTGCGGCTCGCTGCGGCTGGCCACCATTCCCTGCTGGTGCCAGAGGCTGTGCTCCATCACCGCGAGGCCGCGAGCCGGCGCCGGGACGCGGCCAGCGAGGTCCGTCACGCGGCGGAGATCGCTGCCTTGAAAGAACGATGGGGGCCGCTGCTCGTGCAGGACCCCCATTATCACCCGGGTTTCGATCCCGGCCTCTCGACTCATGCTCGTTTGGCGCGGGGCTGGACCGGGCTCGCGCCTGTGCCACCACGCTAGCGCGAGGCTATCAGATCATTGCACCAGGCGCGGACCGCCGGTCTGCACCTTCTCGTTCTCGGACATGATGCCGAGTCGCTTGGCGACCTCAGTATAGGCCTCGATCAGGCCGCCGAGATCCTTGCGGAAGCGGTCCTTGTCGAGCTTGTCCTGACTCTTGATGTCCCAGAGCCGGCAGGAATCCGGAGAGATCTCGTCGGCCACCACGATGCGCATCAGGTCACCTTCCCAGAGGCGCCCGGTCTCCATCTTGAAGTCCACGAGGCGGATGCCGACGCCGAGGAAGAGGCCCGACAGGAAGTCGTTGACCCGGATGGCAAGCGCCATGATGTCGTCGATCTCCTGGGGCGTCGCCCAGCCGAAGGCGGTGATGTGCTCCTCCGACACCATCGGGTCGTTGAGCTGGTCGTTCTTGTAGTAGAACTCGATGATCGAGCGCGGTAGCTGGGTGCCTTCCTCAAGGCCGAGACGTGTCGCCAACGAGCCCGCTGCCACGTTGCGCACCACCACCTCGAGCGGGATGATCTCGACCTCACGGATGAGCTGCTCGCGCATGTTCAGCCGGCGGATGAAGTGCGTCGGGACGCCGATATCGTTGAGGTGCTGGAAAACGAACTCGGAGATCCGGTTGTTCAGCACGCCCTTGCCGTCGATCACCTCGTGCTTCTTGGCGTTGAACGCGGTCGCGTCGTCCTTGAAGTGCTGGATCAGCGTCCCCGGCTCCGGCCCCTCATAGAGGACCTTCGCCTTGCCCTCGTAGATGCGACGGCGGCGGTTCATAGGCGTGTACCGTGGTTTGAGGAAGTCCATGAGGCCGTGGCTCCTTGCGGGACTGGCGTTCGAGCGGGATCCGCGGCGCGGGCGACCCGGACGGGGTCGGGCAGCGGGGATCCGTCGTGCCCGAAGGACCCCGGCGACCGGCGGTCAAACTACCCGAAGCGGGGTGTCAGCACAACGCGTTAGCCCCTCTCGGCGGGCGTGGCAGCCTTGCCGCCGCATGGGCGGGCGATGCGCGCGTCGACATGATCGTCAGGTCGGGATGGGGGAGCCGAAGTTCAACTGGCTCCAGCCGAAGGCGCGAGCCCGGTGGTTTTAGACGGGTAGCGGCACAGATCCTCGATCGGACAGCTCGGGCATTCCGGCCGACGCGCCTTACAGATGTAGCGCCCGTGCAGGATCAGCCAGTGATGCGCGTGCAGCAGGAAGTTCTCCGGCACCCTTGCTTCGAGTCCCGCCTGCACCTTGTCCGTGGTCGAGGCCATGAACAGCGGTATCCGGTTCGAGACGCGGAAGATGTGGGTGTCCACCGCGATCCGCGGCACGCCGAAGGCGACGTTGAGGACGACGCTTGCGGTCTTCACCCCGACCCCGGGCAGCACCTGCAGTTCCTCGAGCGTCCGCGGCACTTCTCCCCCATGTCGCTCCACCAGGATGCGCGAGAGCGCGATCACGTTCTTCGCCTTGGTGTTGAACAGCCCGATGGTGCGGATGAAGTCGCGCACCCGCTCCTCGCCAAGATCCAGCATCGCCTGAGGTGTGTCGGCCAACGCGAAGAGCGGCTTGGTAGCGAGGTTCACGCCCTTGTCGGTCGCCTGGGCCGAAAGCACTACGGCGACGAGGAGGGTAAACGGATTGTGATAGTGCAGCTCCGCCCGGGGCTCGGGATTGGCAGCGCTCAGGCGGGCGAAGATCGTCTCCAGCGTCGCCGCATCCACATCCTTCGGCGCCCTCTCGACCTTGGCGACGAGGGGCGTCTTCAGGAAGGCGCGTGCTTTGACAGGCGCATCCGGCGTCCCGGCCCTCGGACTCGGGGAAGCCTTGCGAGATTTGACGGGGGGAGACTTCCGGGTTGCCATGGCAGCGTTATATTGGCGCCATGGCGAGCGGCAACCGAGAGATCCATCCGGACGGGCTCGATCCCGCTATGATAGACCGCCCCCTCTATGCAGCGGTGATCCGGCCGCATCAATCGCTGGGGCAGAACGGCTTCCGGGTCGTGATGGGCCTGTGCGGGGGCGTCTCCCTCGTCACCTCGATCGCCTGTTGGCGCATGGGCTTCTGGCCGGTGGCCGGGTTCTTTGGTCTCGACATGCTGGCGCTCTACGTCGCCCTGAAGGCGAGCTTCCGGCGTGGACGCTCCTTCGAGGAGGTGGCGATCTCCCCGATCGAAGTACGTCTCGCCCGGATCGGCGTGCGCGGCGAACGGCGGGAATGGCGCTTCAACCCACTCTGGACGAATCTCCGGAAGGTCGAGGACGAGGATTACGGTCTGCGCAGCCTCACCTTGATCTCGCGGCGAGAGCAAGTGGCCGTGGCCCGCGACGCCTCGCCGGGGGAGCGCGCTACGGTTGCCGAGGGGCTGGCCCACGCTCTAGCAAAGGTGAAGAAGGGCTACTGAAAGAGGGAGGCACCTTCCGAGCTGGGCCGCAAAACCCGCACGATTTCGATTGACGAGCCGTGAGGGTGTGCCTATACCCGGTTCATCGGCGCCGGCCGCGGGAGTGGACCGGTTGCTGCGGCAT
>NZ_BPQV01000006.1 GCF_022179465.1 Methylobacterium organophilum | reverse complement strand
CCATCACCAGAAGATGCCGCAGCAACCGGTCCACTCCCGCGGCCGGCGCCGATGAGCCGGGTATAGGCACACCCTCACCGCACGTCAACACGTTTCTCAAGCCGGCTCCGAAACCCGAAACCGGCCGCCGCGCTTACACGGCGTCGCTCGCGCCGGATCCGCCATCCCCCTTGGGCCCGCTCTCGTCCGGTTCGGGCGCCGCCACCGACATGGCCGCCCGCTCCGCCTCGAGCAGGCGTTCGGCCATGAGCCAGAACGTCATCTCGCAGCCGTCCGGCCGATGGTGGCGCTCCCACAATTCGTAGGCGCGCTCCCGGATCGCGTCGAAGCCGACCCTGTCCTGCAATCCCATCGCTCCACCCGCCTTCAAGAGCCCGCCGCCCCGCTCATGCGGCCGCCCGCGCGCTCGACCGCGCCCTGGCCCCCTCCGGCGGCGCCTCCAGCGCGTCCAGGAAGGTCCGGGCCCAGTCGAGGCCGGCGGCCGGATCCCCACCGGCCGCGGTCGCGATCAGGCGGTCGCCCCGGCAGACCACGAAGCTGCGCCCGCCCCGGCGGCGCTCGCACCGCAGGGCGGCCCGCACGGTGTCGGGGGCGAAGGGCGCCAGCCCGGTGCGGATCGGCTGGTGCATCACGGGCACGATGGCATCGCCCGCCCGGAACTCTCGATGCGCCGCGGCCCAGGTCCCCGGCGGCGGCACGCGCTGGATCAGGGCGGGCGGGGTCGTCAGCAGGATCCGCGGCAGGTTCGCCCTGTCCGTCAGCCAGCGCAGCACGCCGGTGCGCAGACCCATCGTCACGCGCGAGGGCGAGACCCGGTCGAAGGGCAGGCAATCCCATTCCGGGAGCAGGGCATAGGACATCCCCGGGAAGAAGGCCCGCAGGGCGGCGGCGATGCGGTCGAGACGGCGCCGGTCGCGGGCGACATGGATCAGGGGAGGGGCGCAGGTCGCCCGACCGGCAAGGGAGTCGGCGAGGGCGCTTTCCGGATCGAGGGGCGGGGCCGCCCCATCGATCCGGGGGGTGGCAGGCTGAGGTCCCTTGTTCTTCGGCATTCCGGTCCCGCGCAGAGGCTCGCTCCTGCCAGGAACCGCGCGAGAGGCGGGACGGGTCCGGGGCCGACCTGCGGTCGAGGCGCCGCGCGGCAGAGTCCCGCTGGCCCGACGTCGCTAGGCCGGATTACTGCTCTATGGTATGAACTCAATCAGCTTGGCCGTTATTAGTGACCGCTTTCGACTCATGTCGGACGTTGAGCCGAGCTCGCCATTAAAGTCCGGACCGAGGCATTATCGGACGCCGGACAGAGAGCGTATCACTGACTGATTAAGAAATTGCCGTGGTATCAGCCATCAGAGACAATTCCGCGAGCGCCGGACAACCGTCGATCATCGTAGATCTCGCCTCTCATGAGAGGCCGATGCGCGACGCGCTACAGCGGGCCGCCGTATTCCTCGGTTACGCTGTTAATGCGGCAGAAGGCACGCCTTTGAGTTCGGTCCGTCTTAAGGCTCCCATAGAACTTTCAGTAGGTGTTCCAGACCCAATCCCGGAGGAACAGCGGCCGGCTTATCAGCAACAATTCCGCAATTGGGTAATCGGGCAGGCTTTGATCGAACTGGACCAGAATTATCAACGCTTTGTAGTATCGTCCATCGAGACAATAGCCGATTTGGAGCATTTCAAAACGCACCGAACCCTTTGCCTTGTTCATAAGCCTAACTTGGCTAACACGTGGACAGTTCATGAACAATTTCACTCGCCAGCCGGCCACACAGACCAGAGCCATCTCGATGAGTCTCGGTACCTTAGGTCGCTCGGCAACGCTCGAAACTGTCTGGCTCATGATAGCGGGTTAGTGACAGAGCGCAGGTTGACTGACGGTGACACAATGCCAATCAGATGGCCCGGTCAGGATATATATCAGACATTACATAGCGGCGAACGGCAGCTTCTTCAGCGTGAACACCCCTTCGAAGTACGCCAAGAGGACATTGGCACGACTCTAAGTGCCGAGGCTGTGGTGCGAGAGAAGATTTACAGAGCAGGAGACACCATCCTGTTCAGTTCTACGGATCTGTCCGAGATAATCTTCTTCTACCAAATACTGGCGATGCGGATTGGCGCAGAATTGCATAGGTTGGTCGAAGAAGCTGGTAGGGAGTTAAACGCCTAGCTTGTCAGTGGACAGAGTATGTAGCTCAAGGAGGAGGCGAAGAAGAAGTGGGCTGGTGGGCCAGGCCAAGGGCCGCTCGCCACCCAAAGCAGCCCTTCATAAGGCTACGCTGATTGCGTTCAGCCCCTATCGCGCCCCGCCCGTGGCGCCGTCCCGGAGGTAGCGCGCGAGGTTGTCCCGGATGCGGTCGAGGGGACGCTCGGCCGGATCGGGAAGGACGAAGGTCTCGCCGGTGATGGTCTCGTAGGCGCGGATATAGACCGCGGCGGCCTCCAGCACGACCGCGCGCGGGATCTCCGGGATCGGGTCCCGGTAGGGGTCGCAGCGGGCCGCGACCCAGCTGCGGATGTAGTCCTTGTCGAAGCTCTCCGGGGCGGCCCCGGCCGCGAACCGCTCGGGATAGCTCGCCGCGAACCAGTAGCGGCTGCTGTCCGGGGTATGGACCTCGTCGGCGAGCACGATCCGTCCCTCCGGGTCGGTCCCGAACTCGTATTTGGTGTCGGCGAGGATGAGCCCGCGCTCGGCCGCGAGCGCCTGGCCGCGGGCGAACAGGGCCAGGGCCGCTTCGGACACGGTCCGCCACTGCGCGGCGGTGAGCAGCCCCTGCTCCAGGATCGCCGCCGCGGTGAGGGGCTCGTCATGCGCCCCGTCCGCGGCCTTCGTCGTCGGCGTGATGATCGGCTCCGCCAGGCGCTCGTTCGGGCGCAGGCCGTCGGGGAGGCGGTGGCCGTACATCGCGCGCTCGCCGCGCTGGTAGCGGGTCAGGATCGAGGTCGAGGTCGTGCCCGCGAGGTAGCCGCGCACCACGATCTCGACCGGCAGGATCGCGAGGCGGCGTCCGACGACGACGTTCGGGTCCGGATAGTCGAGTACGTGGTTCGGGCAGAGATCGGCGGTCCGCTCGAACCAGAAGCGCGCCGTCTGGGTCAGCACCTGCCCCTTGAAGGGGATGGCGGCGAGCGGGCGATCGAAGGCGCTGATCCGGTCGGTGGCGATGAGGATCCGGCGGCCGTCGGGGAGGTCGTAATTGTCGCGGACCTTGCCCCGGTACCGGTTCGGCAGCCCGGCGATCTCGGCATCGTCCAGGACGTGATGCGCGTAATGCGCGAGGGAAGCGATGGCCTTCATCCGTCTTGCCCGCTCGTTCTTGCCCGCTCGTTCGGGAAGGAGAATCGAGCGAGCCTCCTAGCAGGAAAGGCGGCCGTCCGCCTCCGGGAAGCGAGGGGAGGGCCGGTCGGGCGCCGGATCTTCCCGAGCCGACCTCGTCGCGGGCTCGCCTACCAGCGGCGATGCCAGCCCCACCCGCCGTGCCAGCCGGCATGGCGGTAACCGCCGCGGTGCCAAGCGTAGCCGCGGTGCCAGCGGTAGCGATAGCCGTAGTGCCAGCGGTGATAGCCGAAGCGGGGATAGACCGGCCCGTAGCCGTAGGCGCGGACGCCGAGATTCGGCCGGCACCAACCGTAATAGCCGCGATGGAAGCCGGGGCCGCATCCGTCCCGGGCCTCGGCGCCGGAGGCGGCGGCGAGAAGCCCCAGGGAGAGGGCGAAGGGCAGGGCGAGCTTGCGGATCATGACGGGCTCCTTGCGCGTCCGGCCGGAGGCCGGGTGGACGGGGAGGTCAGTTCGGCCAGCAGCGGCGGCCATAGGGACCGATGTGGAAGCCCGCCGGGCAGGACACGCCGCGGACATAGCCGCCCCACTGCCCGCCGGGCCGGCAGCCGCCATAGGGGCCGCGATGCGCGTAGGGGCCGCAGCCGCCATAGACCTGGATGATCCGCGCCTCACCGCCTCCGGCGGACACGGCATCCTGGACCAGCGGCAGGGCCGAGGCCGGGGCCGCGAGGACGGTGGCGAGGAGGGCGGCCGGGACAAGGGCCTTCACCATCGACGAATTCCTTCTGCTCCTATGGGCAAGCCGGTTTCCGGCTCCGCCCCGGGCGGCAGGGACGCCGCCACGGGTGAGCGAAGGTTCGCCCTCGGCCTCTTCCCGGATGTGACGGGCCCGTGCCGAGGCGTAACGTTTTGTAACGAGCCTTGGGGCGTACCGAGAGGCGGCGCGCCGGCGATCGTGCTGTTCAGAGCCCGTCGAACCAGCTCTTCCACTGCGGGACGGCCTTCGCGAAGGTTCCGCGATGGGTGGTGTCACCGGTCGATACCGCTTCGATCTTGTCATTGCCGAGGGCCTGCTGCCAGGTCATCGGCAATCGACCGATCTCGGTCCGGATGGCCTCGTCCGTCAGGCCGTAGAAGGTGCGCACCGGCGTCCTCACGGCCCAGCGATAGGCCTGAGTCTGCGCGACAAGGCGTCCGAAGGCAGAGTTGGCGAAATCTTGCAGGTTGAAATATTCGGGTCGGATCAGTTTGTGCAGATTGGTCGGAATGGCGGCCTGATCGAAGGGCAGGCGCAGATAAGCCCGGCGGGCGTTCTCGTAGGTCTCCTCGGTGAGAAGGCTCTGCGCGAGGCCCGGCACGTCGTAGTAGTTCTCGTAGGAGAAGGCGGTCAGGATGAAGATCGTCGGGATCCAGCTCGCGTCGATCTTGCGAGGAAAGCCGAGGAAGCCTTGGAAGGCGGCGGCGGCATCCGCCGGGGCACTGGCCGTCGTCGCGGCCTTGACGGCCAGGCCGCTCGCTTCGAGCTTCTCGAGCATGGCGAGGGTGACGAAGCCGCCCTGCGACCAGCCGCTCAGGAACAGCTTGGTGTCCGAGAGCTTGAGGTCGGCGAGCACCGCGCGGCTGGCCAGCAGCATGTCGTAGGTCGCCTGCTGGTGGCTGCCCTTGACGAGATACCCCTCCGGCTCCGTCGACGAGCCCATACCGAAGTAGTCGGCGCCGATCAGGAGATAACCCTGACCGGCGAATTGCGCGATCATGAGCTGCGTCTCGGGCGACTGCTCGGGAAAGGAGGGAACCTGCTCCTTCCCGTAGACCGTTCCGTGTTGATACGAGACCATCGGGAAGGCGGTTTCGGCGGTATCCGGCACGGCGATCAGACCTGTCGCCACGATCCTCTTGTTGCCGCGCTCGGGCACGACCGAGGGATACGTCACCCGGTAGAGCTTCACGGCGTTGCGCGCCGGACTGTAGCTCACCGGAATGCCGGAAAAGGCCGGGATGTCCGTCGTCAGGATATGGTTGAGCCTGTCGGCGTCCCAGCGTGCCAGGAACTGATAGGTGACGCCGGATCCCACGGAGGTCGGTTCCGCCGGTTGCGCCAGGGCGGCGGGCAGGAGACTGACCAGCGCGAGCACGGCACCGACGATACGGAACAGCGACATGAGACGACCTTCAGCGAGCCTCAAGCCTCGCATGGCCGTATTAACATAGAATGATAACCGCGGACGGTCGCGGGGTCGAGCCTCGAACCCTATCCTCTCGACCTGGATCCGGCTTCCCGGTCGGTGCGGGAGGCGAGGGCGGCCTCAGGCGAGCGCGGGCAGGGTGAGCACGAGCCGCGCGCCGCCGAGGGCGCCGGCCTCGGCGGCGACAGTGCCGCCATGGGCCTCCGCGATCTGCCGCGCGATGGCGAGGCCGAGGCCGGTGCCGCCGGTCGTCCGGCTCCGGGAGCGCTCGACCCGATAGAAGGGGCTGAACACCGCCCGCCGCTCCGCCTCCGGAATGCCCGGCCCGTCATCCTCGACGACGACGGCGCAGACCGCGCCGGTGCGGCGCACGGTGACGGCGACGGTGGAGCGGCGGAACTTGACGGCGTTCTCGATCAGGTTGGCGAGGACGCGCCGCAGGGCGACCGCGTCCCCCACGGTCACCGCATCCTGCACGTCCTCGCCGATCAGCCGGATCGCGATTCCCTGCGCCGCCTGCTCGGCGACCTCCACCGCGACCAGGTCGGCGAGATCGACCGCCGAGCGTTCCACGCCGATGGCGGTGCCCCGGGCGAAGCCGAGGGAGGTGTCGATCAGGGCCGTCATCGCATCGAGGTCCTCGACCAGCCGCTCCCGCCGCTCCGGCTCCGACACGCCCTCGGCCCGCAGACGCAGGCGCGTCAGGTAGGTCTTGAGGTCGTGGGAGATGGCGCCGATCAGGAGCGAGCGCTCGGCCATCAGGCCGACGATGCGTTCCTGCATCGCCTGCACGGCCCGGGCGAGATGCCGGATCTCCGGGGCGCCCTGGGGCGGGATGGCCGGCTCCGGCACGCGGCCGTCGAACCGGGACACGGCTTCGGTCAGGCGACGCAGGGGCGTGAGTTCGTGGCGCGCCCCGACCAGGACGAGACCGGCCACCGCCACGCCCAGGATCGCCACCCAGAGGCTCACGGGCAGCCCGAGCAACCAGGGCATGAGCGAGCGGTGGCGGACGATGGCGGAGATGACGAGGATCCGGCCATCGGCGAGCCGGTAGGTCGCCAGCGACAGGCTGCCGATCGGCCGGCGCCGGTCCTGGTCCCCGACATCCGCCGCATCCACGCCCCGGCGCAGCAGGGCGCTGCTGGTGAAGGCCGCGATCCGGCCGTCCGTGTCCCCCGTCAGCCGCCGCAGCCGCGCCTCGAGGCGCGGCTCGCGGATCAGCGCGGCCTCCGGCGGGGGCTGGTCGGCGATCTCGGCCCGCAAGGCCTCGCCGCTCACCGCCCTCAGGATGGCCGGCCGCAGGGAGGGGTCCGTGTCCCGCAGGAGGGTCATGATATGCGCGGCCTGATCGACGCGCGGGAAGCCGCTGTCCCAGGGGAAGGGCCGGTGCGCGATCTGCCAGCGATCGATCGTGACCGTGACGAGCACGAGCAGCGAGAGCGCCCCGAGCAGGAGCAGCATGATCCGGCCGAGCAGGCCGATCCGCGCCATCATGGCGCGGGCTTCACCGGGGCGGCCAGGATGTAGCCGGCGTTGCGCACGGTCTTGAGCAGGGCCGCCGCGCCGCTGCCGGCGGCGCCGAGCTTGTGCCGCAGCCGGCTCACCTGCACGTCGATGGTGCGGTCGAAGGCGTCGGCGGTCCGGCCGCGCGTCCAGTCGAGCAGCTGGTCGCGCGAGAGCACGCGCTGCGGGCGGGTGACGAAACAATGCAGGAGGTCGTATTCCGCACTCGTGAGGAGGATCTCTTCGGCGGCCTCGCCCTTCGTGACCCGGCGCGCCGCGAGATCGACGACGAGATCGGCGACGCCGAGCCGCTCGGGCTCGGCCTCGGAGGCCGGCGCGCTGTTCACGAGGGAGCGGCGCAAGACCGCGCGGATGCGGGCGAGCAGCACGCGGGGGTTGAAGGGCTTCGAGACGTAGTCGTCGGCCCCCATCTCCAGGCCGAGCACCCGGTCGATATCCTCGTCCTTGGCCGTCAGCATGATGATCGGCGGGCCGCCCGCCTCGCGCAGGCGGCGGCAGATCGAGAGGCCGTCCTCGCCGGGCAGCATCCAGTCGAGCACGATCAGGTCCGGCACCGGCCCCGCCGCGAGCCTCCGGTCGAGGCTCGCGCCGCCGTCGAAGCCCACGACGCGGAACCCCTCGCCCTCCAGAAAGCCCGCTAGCAGCGAACGGATGTCGGGATCGTCCTCGACGATGGCGATGGTGGTGCCGTCGTGCATGAACCGACCATAGGAGGCCCGCGCGCGCCGGCAACGCGAAAGCGGCCGCTGTCACAAAACGTTACACGGGCTTCACGCCCGGTCACACGGCGGAATTCCGAAGATCCGACGATGCGCCCCGTCGAACGAACCGGTCACGGGCGGCGCGACGCCGGAGGAACGGACAGATGGCGTCATCCAACCTCTCATCGCCGCTCTGGCAGGTCGCGACGGCCCTCGCCATGGGCGTGCTCGCGTCGATGACGGGCCACGGTGGCGGCGCCAGGGCGGCCCCGCGGGCCATGCACGCGGCCACGGGGCAGGCCCCTCCCGGGGTCGCGGCCTCTCGCGGCGACCGGCACGGACGCCTCGCCCCGGCGCCCCCCACCCGCGGAGCCTAGCGTCGGATGGCCCCCGTCCCACGATCGACACCGCCCCGGATCACCCGCCGCGCCGCGCTCGCCGCCGCGGCCGTCGGGCTCGCGCCCCTCGGCCTGGCCGCGGTGACAGGGTCCCGGACGGCGCCCGCCCCCTCCGTCGGCGACGCCGCCCTCGCCGGTCCGCTCGGCGATGTCTGGATCGGCGCGCCGCCGGCGAAGGTCATGCTGATCGCCTACGCCGCGGTGACCTGCACGCATTGCGCGGCATTTCACGCGCGGACCTGGCCGGCCCTCAAGGCGCGCTGGGTCGATACCGGGCAGCTGCGCTTCGCCCTGCGCGGCTTCGCCCTGAGCCCGCTCGACACGGCCGGCTTCATGCTCGCCCGGGCGGGCGACGACCGCCACTACTACGCGATCACCGACCTGCTTTTCGAGAAGCAGGCCCTCTGGGCATTCGTGCCCGAGCCCCTCGACGCGCTTCGCGACCTGATGCGCCAGGCCGGATTCAGCCGGGAGCGCTTCGAGGCGACCCTAAACGACCAGGCCCTCTACGAGGCGGTGACCCTCGTCCAGACGCGGGCGGCCTCGGTGCTCGGCGTCCATGCGACGCCGACATTCTACGTGAACGACACCCGCCATGACGGGGCGGCGACGGCCGAAGCCCTCGGCGAGGCCATCCGCGCCGCCTCGGGCTGAGCGCAGTCCGGGAGCGTCCCCCGGTCCGCCGGAATGCCGTCCCAACAACCCGAGAGACGCCGCGACGGCCTCCCGCGCGATCCGCGGGGGCCGTCGCGACGCGGCCCGGAGGCCGGCAGGTCAGAACTGCCAGGTGAAATTGCCCTTCACCGCATGGTCCTGGATCCGGTCGCCGACCTGGCCGGTATAGGCCACGCCGAGGGTCGCGTTCGGCGCCACCCGCAGGTCGAGACCGGCCTCGGCCACGAGGGCGTCCCGGGCGATCGGGATGCCGGCGCTCAGGAAGGTCGGGCCGTTGCCGAAGGACAGCAGGGCCGCCGGCACCACGTCGCCGAAGGCGCGGCGGTAGCCCACCAGCCCGTGGGCCGAGAGCGGCGCCCCGGCCTCGAACCCGAGCGCGGTCTGCCCGCGCAAGCCGGCGGTGACCGCGCCCACGTCGTAGTCGCGGGCAAAGCCCGTCAGCGCCGCCACGCCCCCGGTCTCGACGAAGCGGTCGCGGCCGATCGCGACATAGGAGCCGCCCACGAACGGCTCGATGTAGCTGGCGCCGGCCTGGACCGGCACCGGGCCGTCCTTCGACAGGAGCGGCGCCGGCCCCTCCGCGCCGAGGAAGAAGCGGTAGCCGATCTCGCCGAAGCCCTGGATCGTCGCCCCGCCCGCGCGGGCGCTGGCCGAGTCCGAGAGACCCGCCACCGCGACGGTGCGGCGGGTGCGGATGCCGTCATCGGCATAGGTCGCGCCGAGCCGCAGCGAGACCGGCCCGACCTCGTAGCCACCATAGACGCCGCCATAGGCGCCCTCGATCGTGCCGGATTGCAGCCGGCCCGTCGTGTCGAGGCTGGCGGTGGTGTAGCCGCCGACCACGCCGAGCTTGATCCCGTTCTCCAGCCTGACATCGGCGCCGAGGGCGAAGCCCGAGATCTGGCGGTCGAAGCCCGCCGCGTTGCCGTCCGAGCGCGCCGTTCCGAAGCTGCCGAAGCCCTGGCCCCAGAGGCCGAAGACCCGCGGGTCGAGGAGGCGGGCGGGCATCGCGACGACCGGCGCCGCCCGACCGGGCAGGTCGGCGGTGTAGGTCGCCGGCAGGCTGCCGTAGTTCAGGCCCTCGGCGGTGCCGGGGGTGGCGCCCCAGCGCAGGCGGTCGAGGATGGCCTCGCGCACGAAGAAGGCGGTGGCGTAGGAGGTCGAGACGGTGCTGCCATGCACGTCGCCCGAGAGCGCCTGGAAGGCTGCCTGCGCCTCGGAGGCCGTGAGGCCGACGGTGCGCTGGAACGGGGCGGTGTTCGGGCCGCCGGCCTGGATCGCATCCGCCACCCCGGCCTGGTTCCGGTTCTGGGCGATGGTCGAGAAGGCGATGTCGTTGCGCGTCAGGTTCAGGGCGACCGCATCCGCCGAATAGGTCAGCGTCGGATAGAGGAAGGCGAGATTCGCGGTGACGTTCGCGAACTGCCCCGTCACGCCGCCGGCCGCCGTGAGGATGGTATAGCGGGTGCGCGGATCGTAGGTGCCGCCGGCCGCCGTGACCTGGACGGTGCCGCCGTTGAGGGTGGCGCTGCCGGTGGCGGCGATCCGGTCCGACTGGCCGGAGGCGTTGGCCTCGACGCCGTAGACGGAACCGGCCGCGAAGGTCACGGCGCCGGCGACGTTCAGGGTGCCGATGGAATTGCCCGGGGCCACGGTGGCGCCGGAGGTCGCGACCACGCCGCCGACCGTGCCGGTGCCGCCGAGGCTGGCCCCGGAGCCGACGGTGACGAGGGAGCCGGCGAGGCTGCCATTCACCGCCAGACGGCCCTGGGCCACGCCGGTCGCGCCGGTGAAGGTGCTCGTGCCGGTGAGGCTGAGCGTGCCGGCCCCGATCTTGGTCAGGCTGCCCGTGCCGGAGATCGGGTTGGCCATGGCGGCGTCGCCGGCCTGGTCGAGGATCAGGCTGGCATTGTCGACGATGGCGCCGGAGCCGAAGCTCGTTGCCGAGCCGACCAGGGTGCCGCCCGCCACGGCGGTGCCGCCGGCATAGCTGTTCCGGCCGGTCAGGATCAGCGTGCCGCTGCCGGCCTTGGTCAGGCCGCCGCTGCCGGAAATGTCGTTCTTCCAGGTGTCGAGGGCGCTGTAGCCGCCCTGGGCCGCATCCATCGTGACGGTGACCGTGCCGTTGAAGGCGCCGTAGCCGTCCATGGCCGCGTAGAGGTTGAGCCGGCCCCAGCCGTCATAGGTGTTGCCGCTCAGGAGCGGGTAGCCCGAGGGCAGCCCCGTCGTCGCCAGCACCTCCCGGCGCTGCGCGTCGGTCAGGTAGGGGAAGCGGGTCAGCAGCAGCACCGGCGCCTGGACCGGCACCTCCGCCGCGGTCATCGGCGCGCTCGGGCCGACGGGCTGGAAGCCGTAGGTCAGGCGCGCGGTGTAATCGGCCTTGTTCCGGGCGGCATCGCCGAAGGCATCGGCGGCACCGGAGGCCGCGGCATTGGCGAGGCAGGCATTGACGCTCACCGCGCCACAGCTCGCCGCCAGATAGGCCTGGGTCTGCTGGTAGGCCTGGTAGACGGCATAGGCCTTGGTGTTGGCGGGGTTCGTCCAGTCGACCCGGTTGCCCTGGTCGTCGTAGAGCGCGGCATAGATGTTGGTGGCGGCGATGGCCGTCGCCTGCATCCGGCCGCCCATCACGTCGAGGGGCGAGTGCATGCCGGCCAGGATGCGGTTGTTGCCGAGCTCGGAGGCCCGCGTCAGCATCTCCTGCCAGCGCTGCGGCACGAGGAAGCCGACGCCCAGGGCCTGGAGATAGCCGGAATTGGTGTGGCCGCTCGGGAAGCCGCCATCCGCGTAGGCGTTGGTGCCGTTGACCCGGGGGTTCAGCAGCGTCGGCACGGCCACGCTGGTCGAGACCCGGAACGGGCGCGGGGAGGTGCCGATGCCCGGGACGTAGTCGCCGACGCCGAAGGTCGTGGGCGTGAAGGCGCCGGTCGAATCGTAGGACCCGACATTGGGCGCCGTGAGCGGACGCCCGCCATTGGCGTCGATCATCGCCTGGGTGACGGTGAAGCCCTTCACCCAGCGTTCCGTCGTCCCGTAGACCGCCGGCACCGTGAAGTTCGACAGATAGCCCGGCACGACCATGCCGGCCGTGTCGGCGGCCGACAGGCCCCGCCTGTTCGTCGCGGCGTTGTAGGTGTTGAAGCGGGAATCCAGGGGATCGATCGCCGGGTTGGCGCCCTGGTAGCGCCCGAAGACGCGCTTCGAAGGCTCGGTGGAGGCGTTGGCCCGGACCGTGTTGTCGATAAAGGCGACCGCCGCAGCGAGAGGGGTGGCGCTGCCGTTGCCGAAGGTCGTGCTCCCGCCATTGGCGTCGGAGCCGGCGTTGAGGTTGGCGGCGTAATCCGAAAGCTTGGTCGTCGCGTAGGTCGTCGGGGTCAGGGCGTTCGGCTTCGTGCCGGTGAAGCTGGCGCCTGCCCCGGTGAGATAGGCGGAGGTCAGCGGCCCGAGCCCGTTCAGGATGCTGTAGGCTTGGCCGGTCCGGTCGTCATGGATCGCGGCCAGCGTCTGATCCGCCGTCCGGCCCTGGGTCATGGCAATGACGGTCTGATAGTTCTGCGTCAGGACCGCAGGATTGCCGGCCATCAGCCCGACATAGGCGTCGAGGAGGCGCGGGATCACGGTTCCCGGATTGACCGAGGTGCTGTTCGCGAACCCGATGCCGGGCGCAGTCGGCACCTGTTGTGCGAGGGCACCGATCGGAATCATACCCGTCGATGCGAGCAAAAGCGAAATAAATTTCTTCGTCATGACCCGCTCATGGCCTATCTATTGGCCTTGAGGGCGCATTAATCTTGGCGGATGACGCGAATGTGACATGCAAGTCACATTTTTTAGTTGCATAACACTGTGCTATTACGGCAACACGATCGAGATCTTCGATTGTTTTCTCCGAGAAAGCTGGCGTCGAGGGTCTTTTCTGCCATGCGCAACCATGAGCGCGCTGCGGTTCGGCGCGTCCGGCTTGTCCTCGGCCCGTCCTGCGGAGGCGCAGCGAGCGACGGCAGGCCCTCTCCGCGAGGACGAGCCGACGGTTCGTCGGCTCACCTTCGCGCGCGGCGCGCCCGGGTAGGGCGGCGTCAGAGCAGCGGCCGCTCGCGGATGCGGCCGTCGAAGTCGACATGGAGCAGGCGCTCGCCGCCGTCCGGGCCCTTGGCGGCGACCTCCAGGTGGCGGGGGCCGCGGCCGATGATCCGGACATCGCCGTAGCCGGCCTTCTCGACCGCCGCGGTCAGCCCGGGCAGGTCGAGCGCGGGGCCGAGGCCGAGCCTGTCCTTCGCCCAGTCCGCGGTCCCGGGCGGCGGGCCGCCGGGCCGGCCTAGGACGGTCTGCTTGCCGTCCGCGCCGGTGATCAGCTTGGCGTGCAGGAAGCCCTTCTCGAAGCGGCCCTGGACGGTGACGGTCTCGCCCTTCTTGACGAGCTTGCCGTCCTCCCCGTCGCGGCCGGTCTCGACCAGGGCGCGACCGGTGGCGTCCTGGATGACGAACTTGTTGCCGAAGACCTCGGCGACCTCGCCCCTGGCCGCGATGGCGCCGGACGGGGCCAGCGCCGAGATCGCGCTCGGTGCCACCGGCGTGGGCGTCACCGACGGGCCGGGCTTGGCCAGGGAGAGGCCGATGGCGCCGAGGGCGAGCGGCGCGGCGATGGCACCGACCACGAGACCGCGCCGGTTCCGATGGGGCCGGGCCGGGGACGCCGCCTGCTGCGGCATCTCCTGCGCCTGACCCTCGATAGTCTTGTCGTCGCTCATGATGATTGGCTTTCCTGTTCGTTGTCGTCCCTCTCGGGTGACCAACGTCTAGGACAGGGGCCGAAACCCACCCTGAACCACTTCGTTCAGGTTCGGTTAAAGGGCCACCGATAGGGGCGCCATCAAGGGGGAAGGGGTCGCGATGAAGATCCTGCTGGTCGAGGACGACGAGGCGCTCGCCGCAGAGCTCGCCAAGGTTCTGCGCACCGAAGGCTTCGCCCTCGACCTGGCGCGGGACGGCGTGGATGCGGGGCACCTGGGCGAGACCGAGGCCTACGATGCGGTCGTGCTCGATCTCGGCCTGCCCCAGCGCGACGGCGTCTCGGTGCTGCAGGGCTGGCGGGCCGCCGGGCGTACCATGCCGGTCCTCGTCCTCACGGCGCGCGACGGCTGGAGCGACAAGGTCGCGGGCTTCAAGGCCGGCGCCGACGACTACCTCGTCAAGCCGTTCCGGGTGGAGGAACTCGTGATGCGGCTGCGGGCCCTGATGCGCCGCGCCCAGGCCAACGGCGCCGCCCGGGTCGCCTGCGGCCCGCTCACCTTCGACGCCGGCCTCGGCACCTTCGAGCATGACGGGTTGCCCCTGCGCCTGACCGGGCTCGAATGGCGGGTGCTGTGCACGCTCATCCTGCGCAAGGAGGCGGTGGTGCCCCGCGGGCAGTTGATCGAGCGGGTCTATGACGGCGACGCCGAGGTCGATTCCAACTCGGTCGAGGTCATCATCACGCGGCTTCGCCGCAAGATCGCCCCGGCCGCGATCGAGACCGTGCGCGGGTACGGCTACCGGCTGATGCCGGCGGGCGCCGCGTGAATCCGCCGGCGCCCTCCCGCGCCTGGTTGCCGTCGCGGCTGCGGCCGTTCGGCGGGTCCGGCTCCCTTCAGCGCCGCCTCCTGCTGGCGGCGGGCGCGTTCCTGGGAATCGCGCTCGTCGCCGCCGGCCTGTCCATCGGCTTCATCCTGCACCGCTTCGTCCGCGGGCAGGTCGACGGCCGGCTCGACGACCGCCTTCTGTCCCTGGTCTCGGATCTGCGCCCGGCGGCCGAAGGCGGCTTGTCCCTGGGGCGCGACCGGGATGGACCGCCCTTCGACCGGCCCCGCTCCGGCTGGTACTGGCAGGTGCGCCGCGGCGAGGCGGTTCTGCGCTCCGATTCCCTGGAGAGCCGGGCTCTCGCCGTTCCGGCGCTGCCAGCGGAGCGCCTGGAGGACGATGCCCCGGTATCCGCGGACGGCATCGGCCCGTGGGGCGACAGCCTGATCCTGCGGGTGCTGGCCGTGCCGGGTCAGGGCGGCGCGCCTCCGACCGTCTACGCCGCCTCGGCCCCGGCCGCGGCCCTGCGCGGGCCGGTCCTGGAGGCCTTGCGGACGCTGGCCGTCTGCCTCGGCCTGATCGGGTTGTTCCTCTTCGCCGGCGTCGTCTTCCAGATCCGCCTCGGGTTGCGCCCGCTGCACCGGCTGCGCGACCAGCTCGCGGCGGTGCGGGCCGGCGGGCTCGACCGGCTGCCCGGTCCGCAGCCGGCCGAGGTCCGGCCCCTGGTCGCCGAGATGAACGCGCTGCTCGCCCAGAACGCGGCCAATCTGGAGCATGCCCGGGCCCATGTCGCGAATCTGGCCCATGGCCTGAAGACGCCGCTGGCGACCCTGGCGATGGCGCTCGCCGAGACCGGCTCCGAGCGCGATCTCGGCCTGGCGCGGCATGTCGAGGGCATGGACCGGCGCATCCGCCATCACCTGCGCCGTGCCCGGGCCGCCGCCATTGCCGGCCCCTCCCGGATCAGGGCCGACCTCGCCGCGCAGGTGGCCGACCTGTCGATGGCGCTGGTACGCCTCCATGCCGACAAGGACATCGACGTCGTCACCGCGGTGCCCGACGGTCTCACGGTCGCGTGCGACCCGCAGGATCTCGACGAGATGTTGGGAAATCTGACCGAGAATGCGTGCAAATGGTGCCGTGGGCGCGTGCGGATCCGGGCGGCGCGCCAGGGCGGCGCTGTCGTCGTCCGGGTCGAGGATGACGGGCCGGGCCTGGACGAGGCCGCCAGAGCCGAGGCGATGATGCGAGGCCGCCGCCTCGACGAGAGCCGGCCGGGCCACGGGTTCGGCCTGCCCATCGCCATGGAGCTGGCCGAGCTCTATGGCGGGTCCGTCGCGCTCGCGGCATCCGAATTCGGCGGGCTCGAAGCACGCCTGACCTTGCCGGCGTAATCGCCGTGCCGCCGCGCAGTCCTCCCAGGAAACACCGACGGGATCCGGCGGATCGATGGTCGGTCATGGCGCAGCTCTTGCGGCGCAGGCAGACCATCCGCTCATAGGGATAGTCCGCTCATTTCGCGCGGCCGAGCCGGTGGCGTAAGGGAGTCGCGCCGGGCCGTGAAACGAGTGAAGCGATGAAGAAGATCGGGTTCCTGTCCTTCGGGCATTGGTCGCCGACATCGCCCTCGGCGACGCGTTCGGCGCGCGACACCCTGTTGCAGTCGATCGACCTCGCCGTGGCGGCCGAGGAACTCGGAGCGGACGGCGCCTATTTCCGGGTCCATCATTTCGCCCGGCAGCTCGCCTCGCCCTTTCCGCTGCTCGCCGCGATCGGCGCCAGGACACGGCGCATCGAGATCGGCACCGGCGTCATCGACATGCGCTACGAGAATCCGTTCTACATGGCCGAGGATGCCGGCGCGGCGGATCTGATCTCGGGCGGGCGCCTGCAGCTCGGCATCAGCCGGGGCTCCCCCGAGCAGGTCGTCGAGGGCTGGCGGCATTTCGGCTACGCGCCGGCCGAGGGCGAGAGCGACGCGGAGATGGGCCGCCGGCATGCCGAGGTGTTTCTCGACCTGCTGAAGGGGGAGGGCTTCGCCCAACCCCATCCGCGACCGATGTTTCCCAACCCGCCGGGACGGCTGCGCCTCGAACCGCACTCCGAAGGCTTGCGCGAGCGGATCTGGTGGGGCTCCGCGTCCGACGCCACCGCCATATGGGCGGCGGGGCAGGGGATGAACCTGCAGAGCTCGACCCTCAAGGCGGACGAGACCGGCGAGCCGTTCCATATCCAGCAGGCCCAGCAGATCCGCCGCTACCGGCAGGCCTGGAAGGCGGCGGGCCATGCACGGGAGCCGCGGGTCTCCGTCTCCCGGTCGATCTTCGCCCTCGTGAGCGACCTCGACCGCGCCTATTTCGGGCGCGGCGAGAACAGCGATCAGATCGGCATCATCGACAACATGCGGGCGGTCTTCGGACGCTCCTACGCCGCGGAGCCGGAGGCCCTGGTCGAGGCGCTCCGGGCCGACGAGGCGATCGCCGAGGCCGACACGCTCCTCCTCACGGTGCCGAACCAGCTGGGCGTGGCCTACAATGCCCACGTCATCGAGACCATCCTGACGCAGGTCGCCCCGGCGCTCGGCTGGCGGTGAGCCTCGGGGAACGGCTTCGCCGGGTTCGGATCCTCCGCGCGCCGGCGGAGGCAGGATTGCGCGACGCAGGATGGCCTCCGGCCGGAGACGGCAGCGCCCCGAACCCTGGCCGTCAGGCGCGATATCGGAACGGCACGGACCGATGGTTGGCTGCGCAACGTTTCCTTTCCCATCCCGGCAGGCGCGAGACCCTTTGACGGAGCCAAGCACCAGCGTGGCCGTTCACCCGCACATCCTGCGCTGGCAAGGGTTCGGGGCGCGTCGCATGACCCATCGTATTCGCACATCCGCCGCGGCCTACGAGCTGTTGTCCCGGCACGCCCGCAGGACGGGCCTGTCGATGGAGGTCGTCCTCGAAGACCTGATCCTGCACACACTTGCCGCGACGGCAGAGGCGGGCTCGCCCGTGGCGCCTCTGGACGGCCCGGCCGAGGACGATCGCGCCACGGTGAGGCTCGACGTCCTGGCGGCCTCGAACGGACAGGCTTCGGCCCGCCGTGCAGGGCCGCCGAAAGGCGCGAACCATCGCATGCCCCCCGACCGGGTCTGCAGGAGCCGTCCCATGATCCCGCCGGGCTGCCTCCCGGAGGCGATCGATCGGAGCCGGTGCGGTTCTGCGGCCGGGGATGGTGAAGTCTTGCGCACATGAGACTGTACGCGAACGGCCACTGGCGCGACCATGCACCATTTCACCAAAACAACTATTACATGTGATTTTGCGGAATTTCTATTTAGGCATGAGTTAATACGGAGATTTGAGCAGATCATATTAATGGGACCAGTGAAGAACCCATTGTATCAGACCACGATCTCTCATGATTGAGGTCTGCATGCCGCTGCTGGCTCGGTTTCGAATCCTTCCCAAGCTTTCGCTGGCTATTGTCCTGATCGGACTGACCGTCGGCGCCTGTATCTGGTATGCGCAGACGCGCATGACGGGGATCGACGACGCCTACACGGTGTATCTCGAGCGTGACGCCCGTGCCGAGGCGACGACGCAGCGTATCGATCGACGCCTCTTCGAGCTGAACTACTGGATCTACCGCCTCATTGCCGAGACCGACACGGAGGAGATGAAACGGGCCAGCGCCGGCTTCGACAGGGCACGGCCGGCGCTGCGCAAGGACTTCGAGAACCTGAAGGCGAAAGCACCCACGTTCGGATCGGACATCGCCGATCTCGAAAAGCGGATCGAGGCCTTCGTCCTCGAAACCTCCGAGGCGGTCCGCCTGGCAAACCTGCAGCGCAACGGCGACGCGCTGGCGCTCATGCACCGCGCGGTCGATCCGATCTTCCTGGATCTTGCCAAGAACACCGGCAAGCTGAGCGACCAGATCGTCGCTTACGTGCAGCGGGCGTCCGATGACCTGACCGTGCAGACGAACGCCACCCGCCACAACCTCATGATCTTCAGCGCCCTGGGACTGATGATCGGTCTGATCGCCGCCGCGCTCGTCTCCGTCCTCGGGATCACGCGCCCGCTCGGGAGCCTGGTCGGCGTCCTCCAGCGCATGGCCAGGGGCGAGATCGAGGCCGAGATCAAGGAGGCCGCGCGCGGCGACGAGATCGGAGACGTGGGCCGGGCCGTCGAGGGCATCAAGGCGATGGTCGCCGAGAGGGCCGCCGAAGAGGCCGAGCGCAAGCAGATCGCGGAGGCCGCGGCCGCGGCCGAGCGCAAGCGCGCGATGATGGAACTCGCGGACGAGTTCGAGCGGGCCGTGGGCGGCATCGTCGGGCTGGTCTCGTCCGCGGCGACCGAGCTGCAGGCCACCGCGCAGCAGATGACCGTGACCGCGACCCAGACCGCCAGCCAGTCGAGCACCGTCGCAGAGGCGGCCGAGGAGGCTTCGGCCAATGTCAGCACGGTCGCGTCGGCGGCCGAGGAACTCGGCGCTTCGGTGCAGGAGATCAGCCGGCAGGTCTCCGGCTCGTCGGATCTCGCCCGGCGGGCGGTCGGCGAGGCCGATCAGACCGCCTCCCTGGTGCATGACCTGAGCACGGCCGTGGCGAAGATCGGGGACGTGGTTCAGCTGATCTCGACCGTGGCGGGGCAGACCAACCTGCTCGCCCTGAACGCCACCATCGAGGCGGCCCGGGCCGGCGAGGCGGGGCGCGGCTTCGCGGTGGTCGCCGCCGAGGTCAAGGAACTCGCCAACCAGACCGCCCAGGCCACGGACGAGATCGCCCGTCAGATCGGCGAGGTGCAAGGCTCCACCGGGCAGGCCGTCAGTGCGATCGGCGCGATCACGGCACGGATCCAGGAGATCAACGCCGTGGCCTCCACCATTGCCGCCGCGGTCGAGCAGCAGGGCTCCGCGACGCAGGAGATCGTGCGCAACGTGGCCGAGGCCTCGAACGGCACCACGGAGGTCACGAACAACATCACCGGCGTGGCCCAGGCCTCGGAGGAAACCGGCGCGGCGGCCAGCCAGGTGCTGGTATCGGCCTCGGAACTCTCACGCCAATCCGAGCATCTGTCCGCCGAGGTTCAGCGCTTCCTGGCGACGGTGCGCGCCGCCTAGGGTGCGTCACGACGACGGCTCGGAGCCACCCCGATCGCACGCTTCCCGACCCCGCCCCGAAGGGCGGGGTTTTGGTGTCGACGCGGCAGGGCGGCCAAGGGGCATCCCGTCGCGAGGGGAGAGCCCTACGCTGCCATCGTGATGAACTTCGTCGCGAGGTAGCCTTCCAGGGCCTCCGGCCCGCCCTCGCTGCCGTAGCCGGAATCGCCCACCCCGCCGAAGGGCGTCTCGGGCAGGCCCAGGCCGTGATGGTTGATGCCGAGCATGCCGCAGGCGAGGCCGGACCCCAGCCGCGACGCCGTCCGGCTCGACCGGGTATAGGCATAGGCCGCCAGCCCGAACGGCAGGCGGTTCGCCTCGGCCAGCGCCTCGTCCAGATCCGAGAAGGCCGCCACCGTCGCGACCGGGCCGAACGGCTCCTCGTTGAGGATGCGGGCGCTCGTCGGCACCTCGGTGAGCACCGTCGGTGCCAGGAAGAAGCCCTGGTTGTGCGGGCGGCTGCCCCCGGTCACGATCCGGCCGCCGGCGGCCTCGGCCTCGGCGATCAGCTCCTCCAAGGCGCGGCGGCGGCGCTCGTGGATCAGCGGACCCATCTGCGTGGCCTCGTCGAGGCCGTCGCCGACCGTGATCGCCGCCGCCCGCGCGGCGAAGCGCTCGACGAAGTCCTCGTAGACCGGCCGCTCGACGAGGAAGCGCGTCGGCGCGACGCAGACCTGGCCGGCATTGCGGAACTTGTTGGCGGCCAGGATCTCGACCGCCCGTTCGAGATCGGCATCGGCGCAGACGATCGCCGGGGCATGCCCGCCGAGCTCCATCGTCACCCGCTTCATGTGGGTGCCGGCCAGCGTCGCGAGCAGCTTCCCGACCGCCGTCGAGCCGGTGAAGGAGATCTTGGCGATCTCCGGCGCCGCAATCAGGTAGGCCGAGATCGGGGCCGGATCGCCGTAGAGCAGGCCGAGCGCCTCGCCCGGCACGCCGGCATCGAGCAGCGCCTGCACCAGCGCGGCGCAGCTCGCCGGCGTGTCCTCCGGCCCTTTCAGGATCACGCTGCAGCCGACGCAGAGAGCGGCGGCGACCTTGCGCACCGCCTGATTGAGCGGGAAGTTCCAGGGCGTGAAGGCGGCGACCGGCCCGACAGGCTCGCGGATCACCGTCTGCATCACGCCCTCGGCCCGCGCCGGGATCACCCGGCCATAGGCGCGCCGGCCCTCCTCGGCGAACCAGTCCAGGGTGTCGGCGGCGGCCAGCGTCTCGACCCGCGCCTCGCGCAGGGGCTTGCCCTGTTCCAGGGTCATCAGCCGGGCGATCGTCTCGACGCGCGCGCGCAGCAGCTCGGCGGCCCGGCGCAGGATCAGCCCGCGTTCGAGGGCGGAGACGGCCCGCCAGGCCGCGAAGCCGCGCTTGGCCGCGGCCAGCGCATGGTCGAGATCGTCGGCGGTGGCCTTGGCGACCGCCCCGATCACCGCGCCGGTGGCCGGGTTGACGACCGGGAGCGCCGCGCGGGCTTCCGCCGCGATCCAGGTGCCCCCGATCTGCAGTCCGGTGTTCGGATAGGCCATGGAGTCTCGGATCCTTGTCACGCGCCCGTTTCACGAACCGGCCGGGCGACGGCCTGAAAGCTGGCTCGCCCGGCCGGTCTTCGATCCAGCGCGGGCGAGCGAGTGTTGTTAGAAGTAATATCCGATATTGATGAAGATCGCCTTCTTCCACTTGCTGTCACCGCCCATGGCGAGACCGCTCGTGTACTGCCCGGCGCCGACATAGGGATCGTTCCGGCCGAACAATCCTTCCGTATAGATCACGAGGCTCGGGTCGGCCGTCAGTGTCCAGATCGTGCCGAGGGTGTAGCGCTCGGACGTCTTGAAATCGGCCCGGTCCTTGAAGTAGGCGCTATAGTTCAGATAGGGCACGATCGTGAACGGGCCGATCGGATCGGCGACCTTGTAGGAAATGTCGGCCGAGACGAAGTTGCCGCGCGTGGCCATGTTGTACGACACGTCGAAGCCGCCGACGGTCAGGAGGTCGTTGCGGATCGGGTTCCTCGGATCGATGTCCTGGCGGACATACACGGCCTTGAAGCCCCAGGGGCCGTGGGTGGCGTTGAGATGCACGCTTTCGAGCTGCTTCGAGCCGGTCTGGCGCGTGTCGAAATTGTAGATGTTCGAATGCCAGAGCGAGGCACCGAGCGCGAGCGAGGCAACCTCGTTCTTGACGAGGAAGTATTCCGCCCGGCCTATGAACATGTTCTCTTCGTTGTTGCGCGTCCCGAACGGGATGTAGCTGTCCGCGATCACGACGTTCGTCGAATAGCGCGCGCTGTCGCGGCTCAGGCCGAAGGCGTTGGGGTTGGCGCCGGGATAGAAGCCGAGCTGGTAATTGAAGTCCGGCTCGACATGGGCGTATTTCAGCCCGAGATTGTAGACTTCCTCGACGCCCATCACGAAGCCGAGCGAGCCGAGGAAGGTGTTGGAGAAGTACGGGGTCAGGCCGAACGGCACCTGATTCATGCCGACAGTGAGGCTGTCCTCCGGCGTCAGCTTGAGGCCGATATAGGCCCACATCGGGAAGTTCACCTCGCCCGGATGGCCGTCGTAACCGAAGCGCGGCCCGTAGAGGAAGTTGCCGCCGTAGAAGCGATACTGCGCCGCGCCGAAAATCGTGTCGGAATCGTAGACCGCCTTCAGGGACAGCGCATCGAAGGAGAAGTGCTCCGAGGTCTTGGGGACGCCGCCCCGGCTGACATCGTCGAAGCGCATGTCGTAGCGCATCCGGAACGCGCCGCCGAAGGTGAACTTGCCGATCGCGGTCGACGGCTCGGGATTCGGCGTCGGGTCGGGCACCGCGATCGGCTGCTCGCGATTGACCGGGCTCGGCTCGGCATCGATCTCCTGCGTCCCCTGGTCCTGGGCGCGGGCGGGATGCTCCCAGAACGGGCCTGCGCCCGCACAGAGAGCGAGAACGGCTGCCAGCTTCATCGACTTCATGGTGCGCTACCTCTCGCCTGTCCGGGTGACGGGATCCGTGTCGCGGCCGAGTCGGCCCACGGAGGATGAATGGGGTGACCCCGGCCTTCGGTCCGACCGCGCACGCCCCGTCGTCGGGCTTGCGCTCACCGCGCGGAGACCGTGAAAAGGTTGCCGCACGGGAGGGATCGAGCGTTTCTCGCATTCATTGAACAGGCACTACGCGGATCGTCGCTTCGAACAGCGCCGGACACACGAATTGCCATGCACGGCCATGACCGCGCATTCTTTGATTGCAATCAATATTTGAAATGATCTTGCAAATACTTGAAGCCGGGCGGGATCGACGCTTGCCCTGCGCGGGGGAGCGGATCCCTGCCTCTGTTCCGATGTCTTACCGTATTACGGAAGACCGTAAGATGGCAAGCCAATTCGAGAGGCATTTCGATGAAATGTTAGATTTCGCCAAATATTCGCCGGATCCGACGTGCCGATCGCAAGATGAGAGAGGCCGGGAGGCGTGCGTGCCCCATCGAAGGCCCGCCCGCTGGCGCGGTGCCCGCGTCCTCGTCCCGAAACAGCGGCGGCCGGCCCGGCCGCGGGGGGTCGGGCCGGCCCGAGACCGGGTCAGTTCGGGAAGATCTGCGCCTGCTCCGGCCGCCAGGCCAGGGCGACCCGCTCGCCCACCCGTGCGCGGCCGGCATCGCAGGGAATGCGCACCGTGACGCTGTCGCCCCAGGCGGTGGCGACGCTGTACTGCATCGCCTCGCCGCAGAAGCTCGCCTCGTCGACGGTCCCGAAGATCGCCCCCGCCGGGGCGTTGTCGGGAGCGTGCAGCCGGATCGCGTCGGGCCGGACCATCAGCACGCCGGCCTCGCACTGCGCGGGCATCGCCGCCAGCGACAGCCCTTCGAGCGACGTCCCGTCCGCGAGGAGGATCGCCCCGTCCCCCGCACCGCCGAGCCGACGGTCGATGCGGCAGGGCATGAAGTTCGAATGCCCGATGAAGCCGGCGACGAAGCGGGAGGAGGGCGCGTCGTAGAGATCGCGCCCGGTGCCGAGCTGCTCGATCCGCCCCTGCCGGAACAGGGCGATCCGGTCGGACAGGCGCAGGGCCTCCTCCTGATCGTGGGTCACGTAGAGGATGGTCACGCCGGTCTCGTGGTGGACCCGCTTGATCTCGTGCTGGAGCTCCTCGCGCAGGCTCTTGTCGAGGGCCGAGAGCGGCTCGTCCATCAGCAGGAGCGGCGGCTCGTAGGCGAGCGCCCGAGCCAGCGCGACCCGCTGCTGCTGGCCGCCGGAGAGCTGCGCCGGCTTGCGGTCGGCATAGGCCTCCAGATGCACGAGCTTGAGCATCGCCTTGACCCGCGCGTCGATGTCGGCGCGGCTCCAGCGCCGGACCTTGAGCGGGAAGCCGACATTCTCGGCGATCGTCATCTGCGGGAACAGGGTGTAGCGCTGGAACACCATGCCGATGTTGCGCTTGTTCGAGGGCGTGTTCAGGATCGAGCGCCCCTCGATCAGCACGTCGCCGGCATTCGGCTCCTGGAAGCCGGCGATGACGTAGAGCGTCGTGCTCTTGCCGGAGCCGGAGGGCCCGAGGAAGGTCACGAACTCGCCGCGGGCGATGTCGAGGCTGACCGCCTCGACCGCCACCACCGCGCCGTAGCTGCGCCGGATTCCGCGGATGGCGAGGAAGGGATGGCCGGAGGAAGCGCTCATGCGCGGAGGTCCTTCTTCTTCAGCGCGGCGGAGAGCAGCATCAGCACGGCCGTGAGCGCGACGAGCAGCGTCGAGACGGCGGCGACGACGGGGGAAAGATCCTGGCGCAGCACGCCCCAGATCCGGACCGGAAGCGTCTGGATGTCCGGGCTGGCCATGAAGATCGCGACGACGACCTCGTCCCAGGAGGCGAGGAAGGAGAACAGCGCCGCGGTGGCGATGCCCGGCATGATCCCCGGCAGGGTGACGCAGAGCTTGGCTTCGAGGGGCGAGGCGCCGCACAGCACGGCGGCATCCTCGATGGCCGGGTCGAAGCGCTCCAGGGCGCCGCTGATCGCGATCACCGAGAAGGGCAGGGCGAGGAGGAGGTGGGCGAGGACGAAGCCGGTCTCCGTCCCGTTGAGCTGGAGCCTGAGGAACAGGGCGTAGAGCGCCACCGCCAGAACGACGACCGGCAGGATCATCGGCATCAGGAACAGCGCCCGCACCGCCTCCCGGCCGGGAAAGCGGCCGCGCACGAGGCCGAAGGAGGCCGCGAGACCGAGGAGCACGCTCAGGACCGTGACCCAGGCGGCGATCCGCAGGCTCGTCAGGAAGGCGAAGATCCAGTCCGGATCGTCGAGCAATTCCGCGTACCAGCGCAGGGTCCAGCCCGGCGGCGGGAACTGCATCCATTGCGAGTCGCCGAAGGACAGCGCGACGAGCACCAGGATCGGGAGGAGCAGGAACAACCCCACCGCGAGGCCGATGCCGCCGAGCACGAAGCGCAGGGACCCGAGGCGGGAATAGGTGAGAAGCATCCGTCCCTCCTCAGGCCGCGCCGCGGGTTCCGAAGAACCGGATCTGGATCGTGTAGAGGATCAGGGTGAGGACCAGCAGGATGGTCGCGGCGGTGCTGGCCAGCCCCCAGTCGAGCAGCGACTGGACGAGCTGCGCGATCAGTTCGGGCAGCATCATGTTGGCGGTGCCGCCGAGCAGCGCGGGCGTGACGAAGTAGCCGAGCGACATCACGAACACCATCAGCGCACCGGAGGCGATGGCGCCCGAGGCCATGGGCAGCAGGATGCGGGTCAGGCATTGCCACCGGGTGGCGCCGCACAGGGAGGCGGCCTGGAGCACGCTCGGATCGATCGCCCGCAGGGCCGAGGCCAGGGGCAGCACCATGAAGGGCAGCATGATGTAGGTCATGCCGATGGTGACGCCGACGAGGTTGTTGGTCAGGGTGAGCGGCGCCGCGATCAGGCCGAGACTCATCAGGGCCCGGTTGATCAGGCCGGTTCCCTGGAGCAGCACCATCCAGGCATAGGTCCGCGCCAGCAGGTTGGTCCACATCGACAGGACGACGATGCCGGTGAGGAGTCCCGCCACCCGGCGCGGCGCGATGGCCAGGAACCACGCCGTCGGGAAGCCGATGACGAGGGTCGCGGCGGTGACGAGGCCGGCGACGAGGAAGGTATTGCCCAGAACCTTGAGGTAGGTCGTGCCGCCGAAGAAGGTCGCGTAGTTGCCCAGGCCCGGCGCCGGCTCGGTGACGCTGCGCAGGAGCAGCCCGAAGACCGGGACGACGAACAGCAGGGCGACGAGGGCGAGGGCGGGGAGGACCGCGCCGAGACCGCGCAGGCGCCGGGTCCAGGCAGGGGGCGCCCCTGGCAACGGCAGGGCCCGCTGCATCCGTGCCAGGGTCATGGTGGCGGCTCCGTTTCGCATCGGGCCCATCACCGGGCCTGCCACGCGTACCACCGCTTGCCGATCTCCTCGCGGTTCTTGGCCCAGTATTCCATGTTGAGGTTGATCTGAGACGCCTTGTGCCGATCCGGCAGGGTTTCGGCGATCGCGGGATCCATCAGCTTGGCCGAGCCGAGATTGATCGGGGCGTAGCGGGTGGCGGCGGCGAAATCGGCCTGTTCCTTCGCGTCCGTGGCGGCGGCGAGGAACTCCATCGCCGCCTTCTTGTTGCGGCTGCCCTTGGGTACCACCAGCATGTCGGCGGTAGTGAGGTTCTGCTCCCAGGCGATCCCGACCGGCTGCTTGTCCTGCTCCAGGGCGGCGATGCGCCCGTTCCAGAACTGGCCCAGCGCCACCTCGCCGGAGGCCAGGAGCTGCTGCGACTGCGCGCCCCCCGACCACCAGATGATCTCGGACTTGATGGTGTCGAGCTTGGCGAAGGCCCGGTCGAGGTCGAGCGGGTAGAGCTTGTCCGGCGCCACGCCGTCGGCCAGGAGCGCGATCTCCAGCGCGCCCGGCGCCGACCATTTGTAGAAGGTGCGCTTGCCCGGGAACGTCTTGGTGTCGAACAGGTCGGCCCAGCCCTTCGGCGCCGCCGGCACGGCCTTCGTGCCGTAGCCGAGGACGAAGGCGTAGTAGAAGCTGCCGACCGCGTGATCGGTCACGAAGCGGGGATCGAGCGCGTCGCGCTTGACCACCGCAAAATCGATCGGCTCCAGCAGCCCGTCCCGGGCGGCTTGGGCGGCGAAGTCGTACTCGACGTCGACGACGTCCCAGCCGACATTGCCGCTCTCGACCATGGCCTTGAGCTTCCCGTAATCGGTCGGGCCGTCCATCTGCACGCGGACGCCGCTGGCCTTGGTGAAGGGCCGGACCCAGGCGGTCTTCTGCGCCTCCTGGGTGGTGCCGCCCCAGCTCGTGAAGACCAGACTGCCCGCCGCCGCCATGGCCGGCGGCAGCAGGGATGCGGCCGGCAGCGCCGCAAGGGCGACGCCTCCGAGTGCGGCGCCGATGCCGATGATGGTCCTGCGCTTCATACTGGCCCCCTCTGGCTGTGATGCGTGTGGCTGGTTGCGGTGTCCGGCTGAGCGGTTCGTCTTCGTGGTGGGTTCGGGCCGGCTACGGGTGGAACGGAGCGGCCCGGAGGATCTTGGATTCCATCGTCTCGATCAGCGCCTGGATCTTGGGCAGGAAGGCCGTCCAGGCCGGATCGGCGGCGAGCGCGGCCCGGCGGCTCTCGCGGTCGGCGAGGTCCCGGTAGCCCCAGACATGGACGATCTCGTTGAGCGGACCGATCTCGGTCGCGTAGTAGCCGACGAGGTTGCCGAGATGGCCGCGCTGGATCGCGATGCCCTCCTCGCCGACGAGCTTGAGGTAGGCGGGGACGGTGCCGGTCTTGAGCCGGTAGGTCCGCATCTCGTAGATCACCGGCTCCTCCTCAGCGCATCACGAACGGGTCGGGGATCGGGTCGTCGGAGGTGCGGATCCAGACCGACTTGGTGCGGGTGTAGTCGAGCATCGATTCGAGCCCGCCCTCGCGTCCGAGCCCCGAGAGGCCGAAGCCGCCGAACGGCACGATCGGCGAGATCGCCCGATAGGTGTTGACCCAGACGATGCCCGCGCGCAGCCGCCGGATGCAGCGGTGGGCCCGCGTCAGGTTCGCAGTGAACACGCCCGAGGCGAGGCCGAAGGGCGAGTCGTTGGCGAGCGCGACCGCCTCGTCCTCGCCCTCGAACGGAATGACCGTGAGGACCGGACCGAACAGCTCCTCGGCGGCGCAGGGCGTGTCGGGCCGGGCGTCGGCGATGATGGTCGGCAGGTAGTAGAAGCCCTCCGAAAAGCCCTCCGGCCGCGCGCCGCCCACGACGAGGCGGCCGCCCGCCGCGAGGCTCGCCTCCACCACCGTCTCGATATGCGCCCGCTGGCGCGCGGTCGCGAGCGGGCCGACCTCGGTCTCGGGGTCTTCCGGCACGCCGAGGCGGATCGCCCGGGCCTTCTCGGCCAGGATCGCGACGAAGCGGTCGTGCACGCGGCGCTCGACCAGCAGGCGCGAGCCGGCGACGCAGCTCTGGCCGGCGGCGGCGAAGATGCCGGCGACGACCGCGTTGGCGGCGCTCTCCAGGTCGGCATCGGCGAAGACGAGCACCGGCGACTTGCCGCCGAGCTCCAGCGAGGTCGCCGCGAGGTTGTCGGCGGTGTTGTGCACGATGTGGCGGGCGGTGCCGGGGCCGCCGGTGAAGGCGACGCGGGCGACGAGGGGATGGCGCGTCAGCGGCGCGCCGCAGCCCGCCGCGTCGCCGGTCACGATGTTGACCACGCCCGGCGGGAATCCGGCCTCGTGGACCAGCTCGGCGAAGGCGAGCAGCGGGGCGGGCGCCTCTTCCGAGGCCTTCAGCACCACGGTGCAGCCCGCCGCCAGGGCCGGCCCGAGCTTGACCGCCGAGAGGAACAGCGAGGAGTTCCAGGGGACGATCGCGGCGACGACGCCGATCGGTTCCCGCCGGGTGAACACCTCCATGTCCGGCTTGTCGACCGGCAGGTGGGCGCCGTGCAGCTTGTCCGCGAGGCCGCCGAAATAGCGGTAATACTCCGCGACGTAGCCGATCTGGCTGCGGGTCTCGCGGATGATCTTGCCGGTGTCGCGGGTCTCGAGCCCGGCGAGATAGCTCGCCCGCGCGGCGACGAGGTCGGCGAGCCGCATCAGGAGCGCGCCGCGCCGGGTCGGCACGAGGTCGGCCCAGGCCGGATCGCGCAGGGCCCGGTCGGCGGCCCGCACGGCTGCGTCGACATCGGCGGGGCTCGCCGCCGGCATCCGCGCCCAGGGGCGGCCGGTCGCCGGATCGAGGCTCTCGAAGGTCGCGGCCGGCTCGGGGAAGGCGCCGTCGATATAGGCGCGGAAGGTGGGCAGCATGGCGGGGGTGCTCACGCGAAGGCCGGCATGACGTCGCGGATGAACAGCTCCAGCGAGCGCTTCTTGCGCGCGTGCTCGATGCCGCTGTCGATCCAGACCGCGTATTGGTCGTAGCCCATCGCCTCGTAGGCCTTGAGGCGGGTGACGACCGCCTCGGGCTCGCCGATGACGAGGTTCCGGGCGATGGTCTCCGGCGCGTATTGCGGCATGGAAGCCTGTACCGCGGCATCGACCCCGCGCAGGAAGCCCTGCTCGATGGGAAGCTTGTTCTGGAACAGGGCGCCGAAGGTGCAGTAGAACCGGCTCAGATCCTGGCTCAGCCGCGCGGTCTCCTCGGGCGAGTCCGAGACGAAGGTGTGCTGCAGCAGCATGATCTGAGGGCGCGGCACCGCGGGGGCGTTGGCGCAGGCCTGGTTGAAGCGGCCCATCAGGGTCTCGACCTCGCCGTCGCCCGAGGCGAGGGGCGTGACCTGAACGTTGCAGCCGTTCTCGACGGCGAAGGCGTGGGAGTTCGGGTCCCGCGCCGCGACCCAGATCGGGATCTCCGGCCGCTGCACCGGCTTGGGCGCGGACGTGGTCTTCGGGAAGCGCCAGAACTCGCCCTCGTGGGTGTAATCGCCCGCCCAGAGGCCGCGCAGCGCCGGGATCATCTCGCGCATCCGCTGGCCGGCGCCCCAGGCATCGAGGCCGGGCATCAGGCGCTCGTATTCGAAGCTGTAGGCGCCGCGGGCGATGCCGAGATCGAGGCGGCCGCCGGTGGCGAGATCGGTCATCGCCGCCTCGCCGGCCAGCCGGATCGGGTGCCAGAACGGCGCGATCACCGTGCCGGTCCCGAGGCGGATGCGCGCGGTGCGCGCGCCGAGATAGGCGAGATTGATGAAGGGGTTGGGAGCGATCGTGAACTCCATCCCGTGGTGCTCGCCGATCCAGGCCGTCTCGAAGCCGCCCCGCTCGGCGGTCTGCACGAGATCGGTCAGCTCGTCGAACAGCGCGGCATGGGGCTGCGCGTCGTCGAAGCGCTCCATATGGACGAAGAGAGAGAACTTCATGTCGGCCTCGGCTTCGGAACGCGAGAGCCATGCCCAGATCGGTAAGGGCCGGGTCTCGTCATCTCTGGTCCGCCCCGCTCCTCGCGAGCGGGGCGTTGCGAGCGGCAGCCGGGCTCAGGCTGCGGAATCGTGCCGGAGGGCGTAGACCCGGCCCTCGGAGGCATTGCCCGAATAGACGCCGAAGGCGTTCTCCCGGCTTTCGCGGGCGTAGCGCTCCAGCATCGTCCGGCTCGCCGGATCCCGCACGGGGCAATCGGCCAGTTCCGTCACCGGCCACAGCCGCGTGCCGCGCCCCGGCGTGCCGGAGAAGGCGCCGCGATAGACGATTGAGGTCGGCGCACCGGGCGCACCCGGATCCTCGTAGACCGCGAACAGGAAGCCGAGCTCCGCCGCCACGCCCAGCTCCGCGAGCTTGCCGTGGAGGCTGGTCGGATCCGAAAGCGGCTCCAGGTGGTGCGCGGCGGGCAGGGACAGCGTCCCGTCGGCCGCCTCGACCAGAAGGATCTCGCCCTCGGCTTCGAGGATCGCCTTGACCTCGATGGAGCGCGCGGCCGCGGCCACGGCCTCCTGGGCGAGGCCGAACTCGACATAGGCTCCCCGGCAATAGCCGAGGGGCATCCGGCCGCTGCCGTCGAAATCCACCACCTCGCCGATGAGGATGTCGTGGTCGCCGGCCGCCACCACCTGATGCAGGCGGCAATCGAACCAGGCCGCGCAGCCTTCCAGGACCGGCGAGCCGGTGGCGCCGGAGGCCCAGGCCACCTGCTCGAACTTGTCGGGCCGCTTGGAGGCGAAGACGCCGGAGACGTCGCGCTGATCCTGGGCCAGGATGTTCACGGCGAAGCGCGGCGCCGCCTTGAACACCGGATGGCTCGACGCCGTGCGGGCGATGCAGATCGAGACGAGCGGCGGATCGAGGGAGACCGAGCTGAACGAGTTCGCGGTGAATCCCCGCGGCTCGCCATCCTCCTGCAGCGTCGTCACCACGGTGACGCCGGTGGCGAAGGCGCCCAGCGCGTTGCGGAAGCGCTTCGGGGCCGCGGCCGGCTCCTGCGTCTCGAGGCCGGCGAGGAAACGGGCGATCTCGGCATTGACCCGGGCTGCCCCGACCAGGGGCATCATGTGGCGCTCGCCCGACAGGACGAGCCCCCGGGCGCCGGGAACCGCCGCGGCCATGGCCCGCGTCATGTCCGGGGTCGAGTTGGGATCGTGCTGGCCGGTCATGAACAGAGCCGGCACCGACAGGCCCGGGAGACGCTCGGCATAGGCGGCGTCGGCGGTGGCGAAGACCCGGTAGGCCAGGGCGTAGCCGCGCCCGTCGGCCCGCTCCAGCAGGGCCCGCATCCGTTCCGCCTCCTCGGCGAGAGACGGCGGCACCGGAGAGCCGAACCAGCGTGCCAGCGTCGTCTCGACGCCGGGGCCGGCCTCGCCCGCCTCCAGAGCCTCGACCCGGCGCAGGACCGCCCGACTCTGCTCGGCGCTGCGGCGATAGACGGCGTTGAGGGCGGTGACGCTGCCCACCCGCTCCGGATGCGACAGAGCCGCTTCCAGCGCCACCATCGCCCCCATGGAATGGCCGACGAGGTGGGCGCGCCCGATCTTCAAGGCATCGAGCACGCCGACGAGCTGGGCGGCGTAATCCGCCAGCTCCGGCTTGCCCGCGGGGCCGTCCGAGCCGCCATGCCCCATCATGTCGTAGGCGTGGACCGGACGCTGTCCGGCGAAGGCCGCCATCTGCGGCCGCCACACGGTATGGTCGAGGCCGACCCCGTGGATGAACAGGATCGGGGTCGCGCCCGTCTCCGCGCCTGCGGAGACGATCAGGGTGCGCCGCCCCGTGCCGCCGGTCGGGACGCTTCGGGAGGCGACCTCAGGCATCGCCCGCCTCGATCTCGCGCAGGTCCTGATAGCGGTCGCCGATGCGGTGATGCGGGCGGCCGCCGACCGAGGCGCCGAGGGCGACCACGATCTCGTCGGGAGCCGGCGCATCGAGGATCGAGAACTGCACGGTCAGGTAATGCGAGCGCATGCCCTCGTCGTGCTTGTGCATGAGCGGGATCACGATCGGGCAATCGGGCCCGCCGCGGGTGTTGGTGAAGCTCAGGTAGCTCTTGGCCCCGACCGCCTGCCGGTAATGATTGCCGAAGCGCAGGGTGTGGATCAGGGCCGAGGCGTGCTCGACCTCGCCATCCGTGCCGACGACGGCGGCCTTGCCGTAGCCCTCGACCGCTTCGCCGGACCCGACGGCGCGGATGATCTCGGCGGTCAGCAGGGCGCCGAGTTCCGGCGCGATGCTGCGGATCTCGGGCCGGAGATCCTCGACGAAGCCGCGGCCGGCCCAGGGATTCTTCAGGACGGCGGCGACGCCGAACAGCTTGAGCGGCCTTGGGGCGGAGCGTCCGCCCTCGATGAAGGTGGTCTCTTGATAAGCGACGAGCTTGCGGATCGACGACACGGGCAACTCCCTGCGATGGGCGTAGCCGTATTACGGTATACCATAAGACTGCAAGGCGTTTTGCGCATCATTTTGCTCAATTTCTCATCCACATTGCAGCGCACAAAGTGTTCCCTGCAGAAATTTCTCAAGAAACCGCAATATAAATCAGTCCATTCGGCACAAAGCCGGACCGATGAAATTATTGCCATGCACAAAACTTTTGCAGCGCCCACGGATCGGAGCCCGGTCCGAAGGTCAGCGCTTGCGGGCCGGCTACCGCCCAGCCTATCGGAACGGGCAGGGCGGTCCGTCTGCCGCACACCAGGCGGGGCCGCACCGATTCGGTATGCTATGTGACGTCTGGGCACCCGCCCGCGCCCTCGCCATGAGGCGTCGCGGGGGGCGAGCGAGGCAGGAAGCGGGCTTCGATGGTGGCGGGGATCTTACGGGTCGAGCGGGAAACCAAGTCGCTGCGCGAGATGACGCTCGACAAGATGCGCCGGGCGATCCTCGACCAGCATTTCAAGCCCGGCGACCGCCTGGTCGAGCGCGAGCTCTGCGACCAGCTCGCCGTCAGCCGCTCCGTCGTCCGCGAGGTGCTCCGGCACCTCGAGGCGGAGGGCATCGTCGAGATCGTTCCCAATCGCGGCCCGATCGTCGCGGTGCTCACCCGCGCGCAGGCGCGCCAGATCTACGAGGTGCGCGGCTATCTGGAGGCGCTGGCCGCCCGGGGCTGCGCCGAGAGCCCGGACGCGCCGGCGGTGGCGGACGTGCTGGACGCGCGGCTGCTCCGCATCGCCCATGGCTACGCGACCAACGATGCCGCCCTGATCCTCGAAGCGACCGCCGAGTTCTACGAGCGCATGTTCCTGGCGAGCGGCCGGGAGATCGCCTGGGACATCGTGTCGGCGCTGCACATGCGCATCACGCATCTGCGCTCGATCACGATCGCCACGCCCGGCCGCGCCACGGACGGCCCCGAGGAGATGCGGCGCATCGTGGCCGCGATCCGGGCCCGCGACGGCGAGACCGCCTTCCAGGCCAGCCTCTCGCATGTCCAGCGCGCCGAGACATTGGCGATTTCCGAGATCACGACCTAGGCCGGGAGGCCCGGGCAGGACGTACGATCGGGGACGCGCGATCAGGGCCGTTCGGGCACGCCGGAGCAGACGGCGTGGCGTCCGGATCGCCGCAGCCGTCGCTGGCCCGCGCGGGGAGGGCCCGCCACGAAGGCAGGCCCGCGGCCAGGCCAGATGTTCCTGGCGACGCCGCCTCACAAGCAGCCGACGGCGCTTCGCGGGAGAGATCTGCACCCTGTGCCCGGGCGCGCGCCCTCTCAAGGCCGCGAAATCCTCGCACGAAGGGCGAGCTTCATTGGATTTTACCGAATTATCCACATCAAAAATTGCAGGAATCCAGCTCTACAGATGCGGATTTTCGAGAAAACCTTCAAATGATCGTGAGGTGATCCAAGCCTAAACTGCTTTCCAAGGCACATCGATCAATGCCCGGTGCCAATACAACATTCAGCCAGGAGATAACCTCATCAAGTTTGGCACTCGCGCAGTTCCGTGCCTTCGCCCACAAGATGCCCGCCCTCTACCTGTCCGTCGGCGCCAGCAAGATGGCGATCGCTTACGTGTTCTCGCCTCAAGCGCCGGGATGGCTGTGCTTGCTCCTTGGCATTTTCGCACCATCGGCAAGCCTCCTGCGCGCGGCATGGTGGATCAAACATCGCGACGACGATCTCACGGCCGAGGCTGCCGCGGCCATTCTTGCAAGAGCCCAGAAGTGGCTCTTCGGCATGACCGCGATCTATATCGCGATAAATTTTGCGCTTTATCATTACGGCGATCAAGACACGAGGATGATGCTCATCCTTTCGATGCTTTCATCGGCGATGTGCAGTTTCTTCTGCCTGATGCAGCTGCGGTCGGCGGCCCTGATCATGGTCTGCCTGATCACGATCCCCTGTTTGTGCATGCTGCTCAGCCAGGACACGAGCAGCGCCTGGGCGATCGCCTGTAACATCACCGTCGTCACGGCCGCGATGGTCTTCGCGACACAGAGCTATACGCGGGAGTTCGCGAACCTGGTCGAGGCAAGGGACTCGATCGCGCGCGAGCATGCGAAGACGGAACATCTGAGCCGCGAGAATCGGCGCCTGGCCAATATCGACATGCTGACGGATCTGCCGAACCGACGGCATTTCTTCTCCGAACTCGCCACCCTCTTCGAAGGCTTTGCGCCCGGCGAACCGAAACTTGCCATCGGGATCATCGACCTCGACGGCTTCAAGCAGATCAACGATCTGCACGGCCATCGAATCGGGGACGGCGTCCTGCGGGAAGTCGGCCGGCGGCTGCGGGCGACCCTCGGCGATGACGCCATCGCCTGTCGCCTCGGCGGCGATGAATTCGCCCTGATCGTACAGGGCGCCCTTTCCGAGGAGTTCCTCGTGGCCCTCGGCGAGCGCGCCCTACACGCCTTGCGGCAACCGATCCGACTGGACGACGTCGTGCTGACGGTCAGCGGCTCGATCGGCTTCGCCGTGTTGACGGACCGGGAGCAGACGCCCGAGCGGCTCTACGACCGGGCCGACCACGCCCTGTATCATGCCAAGCGCCTGGGGCGCGGCCGGATCGTGATGTCGAGCCAACGTCACGAAGACCTCATCAAGGAACAGGCTGCCATCGAGGCCGCGCTCCGGACCGCCGATCTGGAGAAGGAACTGCATCTCGTCTTCCAGCCCATCGTCGAGGCGGCGACGGGGCGTCCCCTGGCCTTCGAGGGGTTGGCGCGCTGGACGAGCCCGACGCTGGGGGCCGTCGCACCGGCGACCTTCATCGCGGCGGCGGAAAGAGCCGGGCTCATCACCGGGCTCACGCCCATCCTCCTGCGCAAGGCCCTGCAAGTCGCCACGACCTGGCCGCCCCCGATCCGCTTGTCGTTCAATCTCTCCGCTCACGATGTCGCCAGCGCCGAGAACATCCGTGCCCTCATGGCGGTGATCGCCGCCAGCGGGTTCGATCCGCGCCGCATCGACATGGAGATCACCGAGACCGCGATGATGTCGAATGCGGACACCGCCGTCGAACACGTCAATATGCTCAAAAAGATCGGGATTCAGATCTCGATCGACGATTTCGGCACGGGATATTCGAGCATCAGCTATCTCAATTGCCTGCCGGTCGACAAGGTCAAGATCGACAAGAGCTTCGTAAAAGACCTGGGCACCGACAACAATTCGAGCAAGATCGTCAGATCCCTCATTGCCCTGTGCCGCGACATGAGCCTGATCTGCATCGTCGAGGGCGTCGAGACGGCGGAGCAATTGGAACATCTCAAGGCCATCGGCTGCACCGTCTTCCAGGGCTATCACTTCGCCCGGCCCATGCCGCCCGAAGCGATCGCCTCCTATCTGACGCGCACGCCTCTGACCGTCGGGGAAACGGCCTGACCGTTCCGACAGGGGAGGGTGGGTACATCCGCAAGTGGTGCGAGGCACAACAACCCAGACGCGACCCAACAAAAGTCTTGCACCGTACAATACCCACTCCCTCAGCGCGCTATAGATAGCCTTCAGGTTGCACGATCAAACCTGAAAGAAGATTATTTCGCGAGGGAAGAATCGCCTGGGACGCGAAACGAGGCCGCTCTCCCAGCGACCCGACAACGCGGGCAAGCCGTTACGACCCGGCGCTTCGAATGGGAATCGTCAAAAATTGCGATGGTCTTGCCGTTTTTGCCCTCGCGTAGCTATTATCCAAAGTATGACTCATATTTATTTGCAACTTGTGATTTTATTTTGACGTATTTACGCGTATAGCCGCAAGATTTACCAAAAATTAACCAGGCAATACTATCCATGATCCGTCCGCTCCGCGGGTGACTGGATCATCGACATGATCCGTGCCGGGGCGTGCAATCTTGGCCACATGCCCAGGGACCGTCTCCATGGCTCTCGTCAAAAAGGCCGCCCTTTCCGGGCAGCAATCGCTCGCGCGCGGCAGTGAGCACAGCACCCTCAACCAGCTCGGCCGTCTCAACGAGGAGCACCGCCGCAAGGCGCGCACCTACGCCAAGCAGCAGAAGGCCGCCGAGCGGATCGCCGCGGCCACCACCGAGCTCGCCAGCGGCGTCACGGAGGCCTCCTCGGCCGCCGAGGAGCTGCGCAAGGCCATGGAGCAGATCGCCAGCGGCGCGCAGCAGGCGGCGAGCGCCGCCGAGCAGTCGCAGCGCGCGGTGGTCGGCGTCACGGAGGCGATCGTCGCCTCGCGGAACGAGGCCGAGACCTCCAGCCAGAAGAGCGGCGCGCTGCAGACCCTGATCGCCGGGGTCAGCCAGCAGGTCGCCGCCAGCATCGTCTCGATCGCCACGGCCGCCGAGCGCCAGTCGGAATCGGTCAAGCTCATCGTCGAGCTCGAGCGTCAGGCCGCCAATATCGGCGACATCGTCCGCGCGGTCGCCCGCATCGCCGACCAGACCAACCTCCTCGCCCTCAACGCCGCCATCGAGGCCGCCCGGGCCGGCCAGCACGGCAAGGGCTTCGCGGTGGTGGCCGACGAGGTCCGCACCCTGGCCGAGACCTCCGAGAAGAGCGCCCAGGAGATCCAGGAGCTGATCGGCCGGATCCAGGGCGACGTGAAGGTGATCGCCGACGGCATCAACGGCGCCGCCGAGAGCAGCCGGCAGGAGGTGGAGAAGGGCAAGATGGTCACGGCGCAGCTCGAGAGCGTGCGCTCCGCGATGGTCGCGATCATGAGCGCGGGCGACGACATCCGCCGGGCCGCGCTCGAATCCGAGAAGGCGGCGCTCGAGGCCCAGAAGGGGTCCGAGGCCATCGCCGCCGCGGCCGAGGAGCAATCCTCCGCCTGCCAGGAATCGCTCAAGACGGTCGAACAGCAGACCACGGCGCTCGAGCAGAGCGAGCAGGCCGCCACCGAGCTCTCGACGCTGGCCGACGAGCTGAAGAACGCCACCGATATCGGCAAGAGCGCGGAGGAGGTCGCCTCCGCGGCCGAGGAGCTGTCCTCGGCGGTGGAGGAGATCAACCGGGCCGCCAGCCAGATCATGACCGCCCTCGACCAGATCAACCGCGGCGCCCAGCAGCAATCGTCCGCCTCCCAGCAATCCGCCGCCGCGATCTCCCAGATCGAGAAGGGCGCCGCCCTGGCGCAGGAACGGGCGCGCGAGTCCCTGGAGCGCGGCGATGCGATCACCGCCCAGCTCCAGGAGAACCGGGCCGCGGTGGACGGCCTGGTCGTCGGCGTCACCCGCTCCCTGGAGGAGACCAACAAGAGCCGCGAGCAGATCAACGCGCTGGAGCAGGTGAGCCGGAAGATCGACAAGATCGTCGACGCCATCACCACCGTGGCGATCCAGACCAACATGCTCGCCGTCAACGGCTCGATCGAGGCGGCCCGGGCCGGCGAGTTCGGCAAGGGCTTCATGGTGGTCTCCACCGACATCCGCAATCTCGCCCGGGATTCCTCGGAGAATGCCGAGCGGATCAAGGATCTCGTCAAGGCGATCCAGGACCAGATCGTCTTCGTCCGCCGCGACCTGGAGGAGATCTCCGCCGCCGCCGCCTCCGAGGTCGAGAAGAACAAGGCGATCACCCGCGATCTCGGGACCACCGCCGACGACATGGTGATCGTGCTCGACGGCAACCGGCAGATCCTCCAGGGCTCCGACATGATCCTGCGCAACGTCCAGGAGGCCCAGCGCGGCGTCGACCAGATCGCCGCCGCGGCCAAGCAGGCGGGCCAGGCGGCGGTCGAGGCGCAGCAGGCGGCCCGCGAGCAGTCCAAGGGCGCCGAGGAGCTGGCGGCCGCGATCGAGGAGATCGCCTCGCTCGCCGACGAGCTGCAGAACCAGGACTGATCCGGTCGCCCGCCGCGCGGGGCGCGGGCGCGGCCTCCGCCACGCCCGCCCCCGGCCAGCGAACCGCGCGCGTCCCGCGCCCTCCGGCCGGGACGATCCGAGAAGGCGGTGGCCCCGGGCACCGCCTTCGGACCCCCGTCACAGCGAGCACCGGCCGGTCCGCGGACCGCGCAGCGGGATCGAGGGAATCCGATGTCCAGCTCAGCCCAGCCCGAGACCGCGGAGCGCGAGGGCGCCGCGGCCCAGACCGGCCAGAACGTCCGGCAATTCGTGACCTTCCATATCGAGCGCGAGACCTACGCCGTCCCGCTCGCCGAGGTGCAGGAGATCATCCGGCTGCCCGAGATGGTCGACGTGCCCCTCGCCCCCACCTGCCTGGCCGGGCTCGCCAACCTGCGCGGCTCGGTCCTGCCCATCGCCAGCCTGCGCCGCCTGTTCGCCCTGGCCGACCGCCCGCACGACGACGCCACCCGCGTCGTCGTCGTCAGCCAGGGCACGCCCTTCGGCTTCGTCGTCGACCGCATGGCGAGCGTGGTCACCGCCGAGCTCGGCGAGATCGAGGGCACCGAGAGCCTCGGCGGCAGCGTCGACACCGACATGCTGTCGGGGGTGATCAAGCGCGAGAGCGGCATGGTCATGATCATCGACCCCGCCCGCCTGCTGCAGCGCAGCGGCGGCGCCCGCGCCGTCGTCGCCGGGCCGCGGGCGGAGCTGCTGGCGGAAGCCGGCCCGCTCTCCAGCTCCCGCGGCGAGGCCGAGGCCGGCGGCACCTCCGACGAGATTCAGCTCGTGTCCTTCGAGCTCGCGGGCCAGGAATACGCCCTGCCGATCGAGCACGTTCAGGAGATCGTGCAGGTGCCGGAGATCGTGAGCGCCGTGCCCAACGCGCCGCGCCACGTCATCGGCGTGATCACCCTGCGCGAGCGCCTGCTGCCCCTGGTCAGCCTGCGCCGGCTGTTCGGCATCGCCGAGGCGGGCCTCAGCGAGCAGAGCCGCATCGTCGTGGTGTCCTGGAACGGCGCCGCCGACGGCTCGGTCGGGATCGTGACCGACACGGTCAAGGAGGTGCTGCGCGTGGCCCGCGGGATCGTGGACCCGCTTCCGGACCTGCTCTCGGGCTCGGGGGGCCTGCGCGAGATCGAGGCGATCTGCCGGATCGACCAGGGCCGCCGCCTCGTCTCGATCCTGTCGGCGGAGCGCCTGTTCGACAGCGCGGCCCTGACCATGGGCGACACGGCCGGGAAGGAGGAGACGATGCGGGACATGCGGACGGACGGGACGGTGTCGGCCGACGAGGAGGAACAGTTCGTGGTCTTCCGCCTCGCCGACGAGGAATACGGCGTGTCGATCGACGCGGTGCACGAGATCGTGCGGGTGCCCGAGCAGCTCACCCGCGTGCCGCGCACGCCCCGCTTCATCGAGGGCGTGGTCAACCTGCGCGGGGCGGTGCTGCCGGTGGTGGACCAGCGCCGCCGCTTCCAGCTGCCGGACACCGAGCGCAACGACCGCCAGCGGATCATGGTGTTCATGATCGAGAACGTGCGCACGGGCTTCATCGTCGACTCGGTCTCGGAGGTGCTGAGGATTCCCCGCTCGGCGATCGCCCCGGCGCCGGACCTCGCCCAGGACGAGGGCAGCGCCATCGAGCGCATCGCCAACCTCGCCGACGCCAAGCGCATCATCCTGATGCTGAACGTCGACCGGCTCCTGAACCGGCGCGAAGTCGCCGACCTGCGCCGCGCCGCCTGAGGCGGCGTGCCCCGAGGCCGCCGCGCCGCGAGGCGCGGCGGCCGGACCCGGACGCCAACCCGACCCCGTTGCCCCGATGACCAAGCTCCTGATCGTCGACGACTCGGCCCTGATGCGCAAATTCCTGCGCATGATCTTCGAGGAGAGCGGCTTCTCCGAGGTGCGGACCGCCCGCAACGGGCGCGACGCCCTCGAACAGGTCGCCCTGTTCGATCCCGACGTCGTCACCCTCGACATCAACATGCCGGAGATGGACGGCCTGACCTGCCTCAGCGAGATCATGGCCGAGACGCCCCGTCCGGTGGTCATGGTCTCCTCCCTGACCAGCGAGAGCGCCGCGGTGACCCTGGAGGCGATGCAGCTCGGCGCGGTCGATTATGTCGAGAAGCCCGGGGGCACGGTCTCGCTCAACATCGGCACCATCCGCGACGCGATGGTGGACAAGGTCCGCGTCGCCGCCCGGGCGAAGCCGCGGCGCGCCCACGGGCTGCTCGACCGCATGCGCCGCACCCGGCAGGCCCAGCCGCGCCGCGCGCCGGCGGCCCGGCGGCCGGAGGGCTGCATCCTGATGGGCGTCTCCACCGGGGGGCCCCGCACCCTGGAGGACATCCTGCCCGAGCTGCCGGCGGACCTGCCCTGGCCCGTGGTGATCGCCCAGCACATGCCGGGCTCCTTCACCGGCCCCTTCGCCCAGCGCCTCGACCGGATCTGCGCCCTCACCGTCCGCGAGGTGACCACGCCGGTGCCCCTCGCCCCGGGCCACGTCTATATCGGCCAGGGCGATTCCGACGTGGTGATCGAGCGCCGGCTCGGGCGGCTCGTGGTCGCCTCGCTGCCGAGCGACCCGGCCCTGCGCTGGCATCCGAGCGTCGACCGCCTGGTGCGCTCCGCCCTGGCGGTGCTGCCCCCCCAGGGCCTCGTCGCCGTCGAGCTCACCGGCATGGGCGACGACGGCGCCGCGGCGATGAGCGAGCTGCACGCCGCCGGCGGCCGCACCATCGCCGAGGCGGAATCGAGCGCCGTCGTGTTCGGCATGCCGGCCGAGCTCATCCGCCGCGGGGGCGCGACGCTCACGCTCCCGGCCCGTTCCATTCCGACCCAGCTCGTCAGCTGGGTGTCCTGAGGTCGCCATGGCCCTTGTCCGCCGCATCGCCGCCCCCGCTCCGGCGGACGACCTCCCGGATCCCCGCGCGGCCCTCGGCGCCCCCGCGGCGGCGGTGCGGCGCGAGGCCGCCCGCCGCCTCGCCGCCGATCCCGATACCGTCGGCGCCATCGACGCCCTGGCCGCGCAGCTCGCCCGCGAGCCCGAGACCAGCGTGCGCGAGGCGATCCTCGCCGCCCTCGGGCGGATCGGCACGGCGGAGGCGGCCGAGCATCTGTTCGGCCTGCTCGGCAGCGAGGACGTCTGGCTGCGCAACGCCGCGATCGAGACCCTGCAGATGATGGAGGCGGGGATGCTCGGCGCCCTGGAGCGCGGCCTCGACCATCCCGACAGCGACCGGCGCATCTTCGCCGTCAACGTGCTCGTGTCCCTGCGCCATCCGCAGGCGGCCACCCTCGCCCTGCGCGCCCTCGCCCGCGACCCGCACGTGAATGTCTGCGCCGCCGCCCTCGACGTCCTCGCCGAGATCGGCACGCCGGAGATGATCCCGGAGATCGAGGCGGTGGTGGCGCGCTTCCCCGACGAGCCCTTCCTGCGCTTCGCGGCCAAGGCCGCCCAGCGCCGCATCGCCTGACGGGCCCGGTGCCGATGAGCGCGCTGCCCGCCGCCCACAACCCCGACGTCTCCGAGAGCGACTTCACGCGCTTCCGCGACTTCTTCTACCGCAAGACCGGCATCATGTTCGGCGACAACAAGCGCTACTTCGTGGACAAGCGCCTGCAGGAACGGATGCTGGCGACCGGGCAGGTCGCCTTCCGCGACTACTTCAACACGCTCCGCTTCCAGGCGAGCGGCGCCGAGTTCCAGGCGCTCGTCAACCTGATGACGGTCAACGAGACCTATTTCTACCGCGAGGAATACCAGTTCCACTGCCTGATCCGCTCGATCCTCCCCGAGGTCGTGCGCGCCAAGCGGCCGGGCGCGCCGGTGCGGATCTGGTCGGTTCCCTGCTCCACCGGGGAGGAGCCCTATTCCATCGCCTTCCAGCTGCTGGACAACTGGGCCGAGGTCGACCGCTACGACATCGAGATCGTCGCCTCCGACATCGACACCACGGTGATCGAGCAGGCCCGGCGCGGCCTCTACGGGGAGCGCGCCGTGCAGCACGTGCCGAAGGCCACGCTGGACCGGTTCACCCGGCGGGTGCGCGGCGCCTACGAGGTGCTCCCCGACATCCGGGACTCGATCGCCTTCCACCAGGTCAACCTGTCCGACCCGCTGTCGACCCGGCAGTTCCGCGGCTTCGACGTCGTGTTCTGCCGCAACCTGCTCATCTACTTCGACGACGCCTCGCGGCGCGACGCCGCCCAGACGATCTTCGAGGCCCTCAGGCCCGGCGGCTTCGTCTGCCTCGGCCATTCGGAATCGATGAGCCGGATCTCGTCGCTGTTCGCCATCCGCAAGTTCGCGGAGGCGATCGTCTACCAGAAACCCTTCGACGCGGAGGCCTGAGATGGCGCGTGTCCTTGTCGTGGACGATGCCACGACCGTCCGCATGTATTACCGCGACGTCCTGGAAGAGGCGGGCTTCACCGTCGAGGAGGCGGTGAACGGCTTCGAGGGCCTGGAGAAGGCCATCGCGCAGAGCTTCGACCTGCTCGTGGTCGACGTGAACATGCCCAAGATGGACGGCTACGCCTTCCTGCGCCAGGGCCGCGTCACCCCCGAGCTGCGGGGCGTGCCCGCCCTGATGATCTCGACGGAGAGCGAGCCGCAGGACCGGGCCCGCGCCTACGCGGCCGGGGCCAATCTCTACCTCGTCAAGCCGGTCCAGCCGCAGGTGCTGGCGGAGGCCGCGCGCGTGATGGCCGGAGCCGCGTCGTGAAGAACGCCCTGCTCGCCCAGTTCATCCCCGAGGCGCGGGAGCTCCTCGAGGTCGCCGGCAGCGGCATGCTGCAGCTCGAGAAGGCGCAGGACGCCGACGCGCTGAACGACATCTTCCGGGCGGTGCACACCCTGAAGGGCACCTCCGGGCTGTTCGACGTGGCCCCCCTCACCGCCCTCGTCCACGCGGCGGAGGATCTGCTCGTCGAGGTCCGGGCCGGCGCCCTCGCCCTGGAGCCGGAGATCGTCGACGGGCTGCTCGACAGCCTCGACCTCGTCGGCCACTGGATCGACGCCCTCGAGAGCCGCGAGCGGCTGCCGGAGGACGCGGAGGGGGTGATGGCGGAGCGCGTCGCCGTCCTGCGCCGCTGGCTCGAGGCCCCCGCCCCGCAACAGGCGGGACTCGAGGCCGGGCCGGCCGCGGCGCCGGCCTGGATCGCCGGCTGGCCGGAGGAATCGCTGCGCGAGGCCTACCGCGCGGCGGCCGGCAGAGCGCTCACCGCCTGGAGCTACGAGCCGGACGAGGCCTGCTTCTTCCGCGGCGACGACCCGGCCCATCTCGTCTCCTTCTCGCCCGGATTGGTCCGTCTGCGCGTGGTGGCGCGCCAACCTTTCCCGCCGATCGAGACCTTCGACCCCTTCCTGTGCGTCCTGCGCTTCGAGGCGCTCTCCACGGCCCCCGCAGAGGCGGTCGCCGACCACCTTCGCTACGTCAGCGACCAGACCAGCGTGGCCACCATCCGGCCGGGCGATCTGATCGCGCTGACGGGACCGCAGGACGGATCCGAGGTCTTCGGCGACTTCGCCGCCGGGGCGCGGCGCTCCCTCGCCGCCGACGATCGGGACGGCCTCGCCGCCGCGGCCGCCGCGCTCCTGCGGATCGTCGGACCCGGCAGCCGGCAGGCCTCTGCCCTGCGCTGGATCGCCATTCTCGCCTCCTCGGAGGAAGCCGGTCTTCTCCTGCGCCTCGTCGAGGCGGTCGCGGGCGGCCGCCCGATACCGGCGGAAGAGGATGACGCAGTGCCGCCTCTCGCCCCCGGAGCGGGGGCACCCTCGGGGCTGCGCCGGGTGGCCGAGGAGATCCTGATCGCCCAGGCCGAACTTCTCGGCGTGATCACCGACGACGGCGTCGCGGAAGGCCGGCTCGAGGCCGTTCGTCTTGTCGTCGAACGCTGCCTCCCGCATCTCGCCCCCGATCGGGCGACGCAGCTGCGCCAAGCCCTCGCCGCGCATGGCGGCGACGGATCCCGGCTCGCCGAAGCCCTGCTCGCCCGCGAGGCGCAGGCCGACCGGTCTGCACCGGTGCCGATCGCCATCGCCGCACCGGAACGCCCGCCTGCGGACCCCGTGCCTCCCGCCCGCGGCCCGGCGGAGCCGAAGCCCGGCGAGGAGAGCCGGGCACCGGCCCGCATGCTGCGGGTGGAACAGGGCAAGGTCGATGCGCTGATGAACTTCGTCGCCGAGCTGACGGTGGCCAAGAACGGCCTCGCCTATCTCGCCGAGCGGGTCGAACAGGTCTCGGGCTCGCGCCAGCTCGGGCGGGAAATCAAGGAGCAATACGCCTTCATCGACCGCATCGCCCAAAGCCTGCAGGTCGGCGTGATGGCGATCCGCATGATGCCGGTGAGCCAGGTCTTCCAGCGCTTCCCGCGGCTCGTCCGGGACATCTCGCGCAAACTCGGCAAGGAGGTCGCGCTCGTCATCCAGGGCGAGGATACCGAGGCCGACAAGACCGTGCTGGAGAGTCTGGCCGACCCGCTCATCCACATGGTCCGCAACAGCCTGGACCACGGCATCGAATCCCCCGAAGCTCGGCGGGCGTCGGGCAAGCCGGCCCAGGGCACCCTGCGCCTCACCGCGCGCCAGGAGAACGACAACGTCATCATCGAGGTCTCCGACGACGGCCGGGGCATCGACCCGCAGGCGGTGCGCGAGAAAGCCCTGCGCAGCGGCCTGATCTCCGCCGAGCAGGCGGCGCAGATGAGCCCGGAGGAGGCGATCAACCTCGTCTTCGCCGCCGGCTTCTCCACCAAGGAGGAGGTCTCGGACCTGTCGGGCCGGGGCGTCGGCATGGACGTGGTCCGCTCCGCCGTGCGCAAGGCGGGCGGCGATGTCTGGCTGACCAGCCGGGTCGGTGCGGGAACCTGCGTGACCGTGCAGCTGCCGCTCACCATGGCCGTGACGCGCATCGTGACCATCGCGGTGCGCGGTCAGCAGTTCGGGGTGGTCATGGAATCCGTGGCCGAGACGGTGAAGGTTCCCCATGCCCAGATCCACCGCATCAAGCAGCGTGAGACCTTCGTCCTGCGCGACGCGGTGATCCCCCTCGTGCGGCTCGCCGACAGCCTCGGCCTGCCGCCTGCGGACGACGAACCGCCGGAGGAGGAGGCCGTGATGGTGGTCCGGGTCGGGCGGGACCGGGTCGGGATCCTCGTCGACGGCTTCCGCGAGCGGATGGAAGTGATCGTGCGCCCCCTGGAGGGGCTGCTCGCCGGGCTCTCGGGCTTCTCGGGCACGGCGCTCCTCGGCGATGGCCGCGTCCTCCTCATCCTCAACCTGCCGGACCTCGTCTGATGCCCCTCGACCTTCGCGACGATTGCGTTCTGCTCACCGGGCATTGCCCCATCGAGGAGGCCGAGCGGCTGCTCGACGTCTTGCGCGGGGCGGCGGATCCCGTCGTCGATCTCTCCGGCCTCGAACAGGCCCACACCGCCGTCCTCCAGGTGCTGATGGCGGCCGCCCCCACGATCCGCGGCTGCCCGGCCGATCCCGCGGCCGCGGCCTGTCTGGACGGGCTGCCGCGGGCGGAGGCACCGAGGGGAGAGCGCGTGGGATGAGCGGGCGGGTGATCGCCGTCTCCAACCGCAAGGGCGGGACGGCGAAGACGACGACCACCGTCAATCTCGCCGCCGCGCTCGGTGATCGTGGCTGCCGCGTGCTCGTGGTCGATCTCGACAGCCAGGGCCATGCCGGTCTCGGCTTCGGCGTGAAGGCGGCCCCCGGCCAGCCGACGGTGCACGACGTGTTCCGGGGCATCGGGGCGCCCCTTGCCGGAAGTATCCGCACGACCGCCTATCCCAACATCGACATCCTGCCGGCCGATCGCGGCTTCGAGGGCGTGTCCGCCTCGATCCCGCCCCTCTGCCTCGCCCTGGCGCTCCAGCCGCTCGCCGAGATGTATCAGGTGATCCTGATCGATACCGCGCCCACCGCCGACGCGCTGCTCGTGAGCGCGCTCGCCAGCGCGCACCATGTCCTCGTCCCCACCACCCTGCACCACCTCGCCATCGACGGCGTCAGCCAGTTCGCGCGTTCCTTCTTCCAGGTCGCTACCACTCTGAATGCCGACCTCCAGGGCCTGTCGATCCTGCCCGTCCAGCTCGATCTGCGGGTGACTATGCAGCGGGAGGTCCTGGAGCAGCTCGGCACCCGGTTCGGCCGGGAGCGCCTGCTCGCCGGGATCCGGTCCGACATCGCCCTGGCCGAAGCCTTCGGACACCAGCGACCCGTCAAATATTTCAAACCAAAAACACGTTCTGTTGAAGATTTTGAACTACTCTGTGAAAATGTGATCCGCAGGATTATCTCTTATAGTAAAAAATAGCCGCACACAACGACGAAACGAACTGATTACCAAAGAATCATATTCTTCGTTTGAGTCATCGTTGTACGCGACCTCACTGTCGAATCTGCCCTCTCAACGAAAAAGGGCCGTCCTCCGGAATTCTGATCAGGGGTTGAGTCTTATGAGTACGATCCTACTTGTCGATGATTCTCCGACGATCCTGTCGAGCATGGCCGGCATTCTCGCCCGGTCCGGCTACGCCACGGAGCAGGCCGCCCATGGCGAGGCCGCGCTGGCCAAGGTGCGGGCGGGCCTGGTGCCCGGCCTCGTCATCACCGACTTCCACATGCCGGGCATCAACGGCGTGCAGCTGATCCAGGAGCTGCGCAAGCTCGCTCCCACCCGCTTCGTGCCGATGCTCGTGCTGACGACGGAGTCGCAGCAGGAGAAGCGCGACGAGGCCCGCAAGGCCGGCGCGACCGGCTGGCTGGTGAAGCCCGTCCAGCCCGACAAGCTCCTGCAGGTCATCAAGCAGGTCGCGCCCGCCGTCCAGCCACGCGCCGCCTGATTTCCCGCCGGGCCACCTCGGACCCGGCGCATGCAACGCCGCAAGCTCGGATCGGCGTCTCGGGCTGCCACGCCAGTTCCCCTTTCCATGGCTCATGCCCCGATGCAGATCGCAGACATCCTCCCCCTGGACCGGTTCGAACAGAAGGCGCTCCTGCTCGGAGGGGCCGCAGGCATGGCCGCAGGCATGGCCGCAGGCACCGTGCTCTCGCTCCTTGATGTCGTGCAGCCATGGTACCTTCTTCATGGGGTGGCCTATGCGGGCTGCGGCGGCCTGGCCGTGCGGCTTCTGCAGCGTGACGATCGTGCGCCGCCGCGGGCCGAGGAAGCGCCGGCGGCTCCCTCCGCTCCACCGGAGGCGGCACGGGACGCCACGGTTCCGACCGCGCCTTCCGGCGGGATGACCGAGGCCGCCGCCACGCTCGCGCAGCTCGATCCCTTCTTCAGCGTGACCGAGCAGCAGTTGCACAGCGTCGTCACCCAGACGGAAACGGCGGCCGGCGACATCATCGCGGCCCTTCAGACCCTCGACGCGGCGCAGGCCCGCAGTGCCGCCTGCGTCGCCCGGACACGCGACGGCATGGTCGGCCTCGCCGAGGATGGCGACGCGGCGCTGCGTGCCCTTGCCGGCACCCTTAATGCCTATCTGCGCGACCGCCTCGAGAGCACCCGCGCGGAGCGCGATTCCATCTGCAGCGTCGGCGAGCAGATGCGCAGCCTCGATGCGCTGACCGCGGGTCTGGAGAAGGTCGGCGCCTCCACGCGCATGCTCGCCCTCAACGCGAATATCGAGGCGACCCGCGCCGGCAGCCACGGCATCGGCTTTCAGGTCATCGCCCGCGAACTCCAGGCCCTGGCCCAGGGCTCTCAGGCGGCGATCGCGCAGGCACGACGCCAAGTCGCGGCCGTCCAGCAGACGATCGAAGGCGTCGTGGTCGCGGCCCGCGACGCCGAGCGCACGCAGGCGGAAGAGACGCGCATCCAGACGCTGATGGCCGATCTCAACGGCATCGCCGAGCGCACAACGCGGGCCGTCGCCGGCATGGCGCAGGCCGAGTTCGCGGAAATCGAGGCGCTGAGCGGACAGGTCGGCGAGCAGGTGCTCATGGTCTTCGGCCAAGTCCAGTTCCAAGACGTGGTCCGGCAGCAGATCGAGGCGGTGGGCGAGGCGGTGCGCATGCTGCACGGCCTGCTGGACGCGCTCAGGCAGTCGCTGGAAGGCTTCGAGCTCTCCCATCCGATCCAGCCGGATAGCCTGCTGGAGGCGGTCCGTGCCCGCTACGTGTCACAGGTCCAGCGCGAGACGGACGCCAAAGCGCTCGGTACCCGGCTGCAGGACACCGAGACATCGATGATCGAGCTGTTTTGACAGCCGCGCGCGGCGAATCCGCGGCGGGTCTTGAGGGGCGGATTTGCGTTCGCCGCCCCGCCGCCAAGATCGCCGTTCTCACCATGCGAGCCTCAGCCCCGCATGGCCCTGATGGCTGGCCCCCTGCGCCCGGTACTCGCCCCGGAACCCGGCGAAAACGCTCACGCTCTCGCTCGACCAGACGCTGAGGCTCGCCTCGATCAGCGCCCCGTCGCGGCCGGGCCGGGCGTCACGGGCGAGAAAAGGTTGGTCGAGCAGCGCCGCGGTCCCGAAAGGAGACGCTTGCAGGAGATCGTGCGTCCAGCCGATGCGAAGCTCCGGCCGAAACCTGAGGCCATCCGCGCCGACGAGGTCGAGCCCGGTCCTCGCGCCGACGAGCGTGGTCGCCCGGCCGAAGGTCTGGGCCGCGAAACCGAGGCCGAAGCGGCCCGTCTCCGTGAAGGCGCCCCGATGCAGGTCGTGATAGGCGAAGCCGACGAGCGGCTTGACGTCGAGGCGCCCCGCCGACGTCGGGATCGCGACACGGTACCCCGTTTCGACCGAGGCGAGGGCGCCGAGCCCATCCGCCTTCTGGCGCGCCGTCAGCGGCGTGCCGAAGGGCTGGAAGGTACGGACCGTGTCGAGGATCGCATAGGCAAGGCCGGCGCTGGCATCGACCTCGAGGCCGCCTCGCTGGAAGCCGAGATAGGCGGCGCCGAGATAGGTGTCTGCGTTGCCCCTGACGCCGGCTGAGGACACGCCGGAGCGCGCATAGCCGAAGGCTCCGCCGAGGACGAACTCCGCATCGACGGCGCGATCGACGCCCAACGCGATGCCGCCACCCTGCGCCCGCAGGCCGGGGCCCGAGGCATCCTGGCCGATCCGGAAGCCGCTGCCGAACCCGAGCCCCCAGACGCCCGCGCCGGCCCTCTGGATCGGGGCGAGGCCCGCGGCGGCCTCGCCGTCGAGGGCCGCGAAGCGGGTCGGAAGAAGGTTCGTCGGCGATACGAAGAGGCCACCGGTCCCGCTCTCGACGGTGCCGAGATTGGGGGCGAAGCCCGCTTGCACCCCCGCCGTACCGCCCCTCACGGCGGCGAGGCGCTGTCCGATGACCCCGCCGAACCGGCGGGCATCCTCCACGGACGCTTGCGCGGAAGCGCTGCTGCCCGCGCCCGAGAGCTGATCGAAGGCCCTCGGCAGCGCCTGCGCGGAGAGATCGAACAGCGGATCGAAGAGGTCGAGCGCCCGTTCGGACATCGGATCGCCCGGAGCACCACGGGCGCGGTCGAGGGCCCCCCCGACCGCCCGCTGGCGCCCGGTCATCGCGACGCCGTTCGCTTCCAGGCGTGCATAGGCCGCCGGCGTGACCGCGCCGACAATGGCGTCAGGCCGATACAGGAGATCGATGCGCGAGGCGTCGGGAAGACCGGTCGCGCCGTTCTCGGACGTGACCTCGATGCTCTCGAAGCGGCCGAGAATGCGTGCGCCGTTCTCGGCCAGGACGACGGGGATCTTGCTTCCGAGCGGGACGACCACGGTGCCGGCCGGCATGCCGACCATATCGAACACGAGGTGGCCGCCGGCGGTGAAGGTGTTGCCTATGCCGGTGACGACCGCCAAGCTGTAGCCGATCCCGGCCTCCTCGTGGTCCGAACCGTCGAGAAAGGCCAGGAACGCGGAGCCCTGGGCCATGCTGAGGTTGCCGTGGATCACAAGGTCGCCGGAATTGCCGGAGCCAGGGCTGAAGAGGCCCCGAACATCGACATTGCCGAAGATGTCGCCCTCGCCGCTGAGGGAGGCGTTGGTCGCGATCGTGAGATGGGGGGTGGTCAGCGTGCCGTCGACCTCGATATCGACGCTCTCGGCCCGCACGGCGCCCCGCACCGTGGTGCGGCCGGCGACCACCAGTTCGCTGCCGGTGCCCGGCTCGCGACTCGCGCCCGTCACCACGAGGCTGCCCGCCGCCGTGAACGGTGCCGACCAGTAGCGCGTCTCGCCCGCACCGAGGCTCTCGCTGTTCGCGGCGGCGTTCGGATCGATCAGCGGCGCGCTCAGCGCGCGGTCGAGTCGGATCAGGCCATGCCCGTAGACATCGTCGATGCCTTTCGCGCCGAGATCCTGGGCGGTGGCGAAGAGCAGCCTTACGATGTCGAGGGCGAGGTAGGTCGGGTAGGCCTGGAACAGCACCGCCAGCGCGCCGGCGACATGCGGGGCGGCCATGGATGTCCCGGCCTCGTAGACGTAGTTCGTCCCGGCGGGCAGGCCCGGCAGGCCGGGAAGGGTCCGCGGATAGGCCGAGAGGATGCCTTCGGCTCCCGAACCCTCGCCACCGCCCGGAGCCGAGACGCACCAGCGCGCCGTGACGCCGCACCGGTTCGAGTTCGGAGAAATCGTCAGACTCGCATCGAGATTGGCGACCGCCACGATGCTGCCCGGGAGGCTCGCGAGCGCGGAGAAATCGTAGTTCTTGCCTGCGTCGTTGTAGACGCCTGACCGCGCATTTGCGGGACGGATGAACGGAAACAGTGGCACGCCGGAGGGATTGCGCGCCTGGACCGGAGAGTCGATGCCGTCGTTGCCGTTCGCGTAGACGAGCACCTTGCCCGCCGCCAACGCGGCGTAGACCGCTCGGTACTCTCGATCGAGGGACGCTCCACCCTGCTCGGTGTTCCAGATGGTCGAGCCCTTCGGAATCATCGGCCCGTAGCTGCCGTTGATGACGCGGACGTCCGGAAGGCTCGCCGCGTAGACGAGGGCGCTCGTCGAATCGAAGGACGCCGTCTCCGTTTTGGCGCCGATCCCCTTCAGGACCAGCAGGTTCGCCTCCGGCGCGATGCCCATCATGCCGACGCCGTCGCGAGCCGCGCCGACCGTCCCGGCCACATGGGTGCCGTGTCCGTCGCGGTCGAAGATGTCCAGCGACGACCCTTCGTTCTCGATGAATGCCCTGCTGCGGATGTCGAGGCGATTCAGAAACTCGGGGTGGACGCTGGAGAAGCCATCGGCGGGGTTGGCCGTCTGAAACCTGGCATCGATGCCCGAGTCGATCACGGCCACGGTGACGCCGCGGCCGGTGAGGCCGTCGACCGGCATGCCGTTGCGCGTCTCGGTGGCGGTGAGAGCGGCCCCCTGGCCGATGGCGCGGTTGCCCCAGTTCGCGTTGAATTCGAGGCGGGTGGCGTTCGGCGTGCCGGCCGCCAAGGACGGACGATCGATGAGAGAGCCGTAAGGATCCACCGGCGCCCCGGGAGAGGATCGCTGCGGAAAATAGGGAAAGGTCGCGAGATCGAGGCCGCCCGCCTGCTGCGCGCTCGCCGGGGCGATGCGGACGCCCGCGAGCATCATCGATGCCAGCAGGACGTGCAGCCCGAAGCGCAAATATCCCCTCGCGATCACCAGATCCCCCTGCCTGTTCGCGCCTCAACGGCAGAGAGCCTCCACAACGATGAGACGATACTTCAGGCCGAGCGCTTAAAAGCCATTCGTGCGACTGACTATGCCGCGCGCGAAACAGATCTCCCTCAACAAGAGTGTTGGGACGCCGTGAACCTCTTTTGGGATGCTTGTCGCAGCCGCGAAGGGTCGCGGGCTTTGTCGATCAAACCCGGCGCCGGAGGTCTGGGATCGGTCAAGGCCGGACGGAACGAGGTCCAAGACGCGCAGCGCGCATGGGCCGTCCCGCTCCTCAGAGCGACAGGGTGATCCGGCAGCATCCCGCTGGAACTCGCTCGCGCGCCTCCAGGCAGCAGGGGGAGGGGGTTCGTGGCTCCCCACCGCCAAGTCATTGCTTCCACCGTGGAAACAGAGGGAATAGATTCTGGCCGTGCTTCGCACCGGCGCACCCGATGTTCGACTGGAACGACCTTACCTTTTTCCTTGAGCTGGCACGGCATGGCCGGCTGATGCCGGCCGCCCGCCGGCTCAAGGTCGACAACACGACAGTCAGCCGTCGCATCGCCGAGTTGGAACGGAGCCTCGACACGAAGCTCTTCCAGCGCTGCTCGGACGGCTTCCTGCTGACCGAGGGCGGCCACAAGCTCTTCGTGATCGCGGAAGCCATCGAGCAGAAGATGTTCTCCGTGCCCGAGGCCCTCGGCCTGCCCGGTAGCACCCAGCCCGCCGGCCGGGTGCGGGTCGCCAGCATGGAAGGCATCGCCGCGTTCTACCTGTCGGCCAAGTTCGCCGAGTTCGCCGCGACCATGCCGGGCCTCGTCGTCGAACTCGTCACCGAGCGGCATCTGATCAATTTGACCAAACGCGAGGCCGACATCTCGGTGTCCTTTGTGCCTCCTCAGGGTCCGCGGCTCAAGGTAAGGCGGGTCGGCGAGTTTCGCCTGGCCCTGTTCGCCTCGGAACCCTACCTCGCGCGACGCGGCCGACCCGCGTCGCGCGCCGACCTCCAAGACCACGACTTCGTGGACTATGTCGACGACCTCGTCGCCATCGAGCCGGTGCATTGGCTGCTCGAGGTCCTGAAGCCGACGAACGTGGTCTTCCGGTCGACCAGCATGGCGGCCCAGCAGACCGCCGTCGCGACGGGGGCAGGAATCGCCCTGCTGCCGCTTTTCTCGGCAAAGACCAACCCGGCCCTCGTACCGGTTTTGCCCGAGGATATCGTCGTACGCCGCGAGCTTTATCTCGGTGTCCACGAAGACATCGAGCATGTCGGGCGTATCCGGGCGGTGACGCGCTTCCTGGCCGACCTGTTCACGCAAGAGGCAGATTACTTGAACCGATTTTGAGCATGAGACGGCAGGATTGCAGGGGCCGTTGCGGATTTTCCGCCTTCGCGGCCTCGGCGGCCTCTGCTGCAAATGCGGCATCCCGATCTGGAGCCGCGTCGATGTCCGTACCGTATCCGCAGTTCAAGGCTGCCGCCTGCCACGTTGCCCCGGTCTTCTTGGACAGTGCTGCTACGGCCGAGAAGGCGGTGGCCCTGATCGGCGAGGCGGCGCGTGCGGGTGCCGGTCTCGTGGTGTTCCCCGAGGGCTACATGCCGGGCTTCCCCCTCTGGGTGGCCCTCCGGGCCCCGATCCACAACCACGACCTGTTCAAGCGCCTGGCGGCCCAGTCCGTCCGCCTCGACGGGCCGGAGATCGGCGCGGTACGTGCGGCCGCCCGGCGCCATGGCGTCCTTGTCTCGCTCGGCTTCAGCGAGAGCACCGAGGCCAGCGTCGGCTGCCTGTGGAACGCGAACGTCCTGATCGGGCGAAACGGCGCTATCCTCAATCACCACCGCAAGCTCGTGCCGACCTTCTACGAGAAGCTCGTCTGGGCAAACGGAGATGCCCGAGGTCTGCGGGTGACGCCCACGGAGATCGGCCGGATCGGCATGCTCATCTGCGGGGAGAACACCAATCCGCTGGCCCGATACGCGCTGATGGCGCAGGGCGAGCAGGTCCATATCTCGACCTATCCGCCAGCTTGGCCGACCCGGCCGCCGGGAGAGAGCGCGGCCTACGATCTGAAGCGGGCCATCGAGATCCGCGCCGGAGCCCACGCCTTCGAGGCCAAGGTGTTCAACATCGTCTGCTCCGCAGTCCTGGACGCGGCGGCGAAGGAGACGGTCTGCGGCGGTGACACATCGCTGGCCGACATCGTCGAGCGGACTCCCGCGGGCGTGTCCATGGTCTTGGACCCCACCGGCTCGCATGTCGTGGAGCCGCATCAGGGCGATGAGGCCATCGTCTATGCCGATATCGACGTCTCCGCCTGCGTGGAACCCAAGCAGTTTCACGACGTGGTCGGCTACTACAACCGCTTCGATATTTTCCAACTCAACGTCGACCGCACGCCGCGGGAGCCGGTCAGCTTCGACGCGACCGTCCAGACCTCGGGCTACGGCGCCGACAGCGGCGACGGTCCGGACGCCTTCGGCCCGGGGGCCGGCACAGCACAACCCGGCCTCGGAGAGCGGGCGGCCGAACCGCATCGCCGCGGCGGCCACTGAGGGCGCGGGCACGACCCGTCTTCGAGACACGCCGCCCTGGCTTCGGAGGCTTCGGTCTCCGGGAAGGGTTTCGCCGGACCATACGCCGATTGACGGAGGCGCAGCATGCTTTCACCGGACAGAATAGCCCCGCACGAAAAAGACGAAGAATTCGCAAGACTCTCGCGAACAAGATCTCGCGTCGCGCTCGTTCTGAGCGTTGTGATGATCGCGATGTATTTTGGCTTCATGAGCATGTTTGCGTTCGCGAAGCCCATCATGGGGACGATCCTGGTGCCTGGCCTGTCGCTCTGCATCCTGCTCGGTGCGGGCACCATCGTCGGATCGTTCGCGCTCTGTCTCGTCTACGTCGTCTGGGCGAACCGGTTCTACGACCAGGCCGTGCGCCGCATCCTGAACTGAGGAGGGGACCATGCAGGCAGCGAACAATCCACTGGCCGTCACCTTCTTCTTCGTCTTCATGGCGCTGACGCTCGGCATCACCTACTGGGCCGCCAGGCGAACCCGCACCACGGAACAGTTCTTCGCCGCGGGGGGCCAGATTACGGCGTGGCAGAACGGCTGGGCCCTCGCGGGGGACTTCCTGAGCGCGGCCGCGCTCCTGGGAATCGCCGGCATCATCACGTCGAACGGCTTCGACGGGTTGATCTATTCCATCGGCTTCCTCGTCGGCTGGCCGATCATTTCCTTCCTGATCGTCGAGCCGCTGCGCAACCTGGGCAAGTTCACCTTTGCGGACGTCGTCGCCTACCGCCTGCGGCAGCGGCCGGTGCGCATGGCCGCCGCCATCGGCACGCTGACCGTCATCCTGCTCTACCTGATCGCGCAGATGGTCGCGACGGGCTCGCTGATCAAACTCCTCTTCGGCCTGCCTTATGTCGCCTCGGTCATCGTGGTCGGCACGGCGATGCTCACCTACGTGATCTTCGGCGGCATGCTGGCGACCACCTGGGTTCAGGTCATCAAGGCCGTGCTTCTCTCCCTCGGTGGGCTCGTCCTGGCGCTCCTGGTGCTCGCCCATTTCGACATGAATCCGCTGCGGCTCTTCTTGGCGGCCGCCGACAAATACGGCGAGCGCGTGCTCCAGCCGGGCTCCAAGGTCGCGGGAAGCGGATGGGACGCGATCTCGCTGGGCGTCGGCTTGATGTTCGGAACGGCGGCACTGCCGCACATCCTGATGCGCGCCTTCACGGTTCCCGACGTGAAGGAAGCCCGGATGTCGATCCTCTACGCCACCGGCATCATCGGCTCGTTCCACCTTCTGGTCTTCGTGATCGGCTTCGGGGCCATGGTCCTCGTCGGGCCCGAGACCGTGATCAAGGCCGGCGGCGGCGGCAACATGGCGGCCCCGCTCCTCGCCCTCACGGTCGGCGGCAACGGGTTCTTCGGGTTCATCTGCGCGGTCGCCTTCGCGACGATGCTCGCGGTCGTCGCCGGGCTGACGCTCTCCGGGGTTGCCACGGTCTGCCACGATCTCTGGGTCAACGTCGTCCGCAACGGCCATGCGCCGGAGCGCGAGCAACTCACCGTCGCCCGGATCGCGACGGTCGCCATTGCCGTCCTGGCCGTGTTCCTCGGAATCGTGTTCGAGGGCCAGAACGTCGCCTTCATGGCCGGGCTGGCCTTCGCCGTCGCCGCAGCGGCCAACTTCCCCGCCCTGCTGCTGTCCATCACTTGGAAGCGGTTCACGACCTCGGCGGCGGTCGCCAGCATCCTGGTCGGGACGTTCTCCTCGCTGCTGCTGATCTGCCTCTCGCCCACGATCCAAGTGGACGTGCTCGGGCGGAGCCTCGCCGAGGTCTCGCAAGCCTGGTGGTTCGTTCCGATGAAGAACCCGGCCCTCATCAGCATGCCCCTGTCCTTCTTCGTCGCGGTCATCGTCTCGCTCTTGACCGAGGAGGATGGGGCGGAGGGCGCCTTCCGGGAAATGCGCCTGAGGATCATGTTCGGGGCGGCGGCGGCTCGGACCGGACGCTGATCTTCAAACGCTCCCCAGCATGACGGGACGGGGTTAGCAGAGCCCCGTCCCGCTTCGTTTCAGGGCCCCTCTGCCGCGAGGGGCGCCAGCGCCGGCGCGACCCGCGCGCCGAGATACGCGCCGATCCGACGAGAGGGATCATGCTGGCGAGTTGGCCGGATCGGGCTCGTGCCCGGCTCAGGCCTCTGCCTGGCAGCGGCCGATGGCCCAGCGGATCAGCTTGCGCACGTCGGGATCGGGATCCTCCGCCGCGCGCTCCAGGAAGGCGAGGGCCCGGGGATGGGCGATCTCGCCGAGCGCCGCGGCGGCCTCCTTGCGCAGGTTGCTGACATCGGACGCCAGGGCCTGACCGAGCACGTCGACGGCGGCGGAGGCGCCGATCCGGCCCAGCGCATGGGCCGCCTTGGTCTTCACCGGCCAGACCGGATCGGCCATGGCGGCGATCAGCGGCTCGACGGCCTCGGACAGCCGGCTCTTGGCGATGGAGAGGGCGGCCTCCTCGCGCACCTGCCAATTCTCGTCCTGCAGGCCGGCCAGAAGCGTCGTGACACCGGGGCCGCCGGAGCGCAGGAAGACCAGGGCCGACATCGTGGCCCGGCGCACGCCGGCGTCGGGATCCCGCGCCGTGGCGATCAGGGCGGGCAGCGCCTCCTCGGCCTTGAGGTAGCCGATCACGCCGAGCCCCTCGCGGCGCACCTCCGGGCTCGGGCTGCGCAGGGCCTTCAGGGCGGCGGCGAGCGCATCGGGGAGGACCAGCTCGCGCAGCGCCCGCAGGGCCGCGGCCTGGACGAAGGGATCGGCATGCTCCGCGCGCGCGATCAGCAGCGGGCCGCAGGCGGGCTCCTTCTTCTCGGAGAGCGTCTCGGCGGCGGTGCGGCGCACCTCGGCATCCGCATCCTCGAGGGAACGCACCAGCCCCTCCACCACCTCCGGCCCGTCATGCTCGTCCAGCGCCTTGGCGGCGGCGGCGCGCACCGTGGCATCGTCGTCGCCGAGCCCCTTGAGCAGCAGGACCTTGGCCTCGGCGCCGACCGCCTCGGCCAGTTCCATCATCGCCACGCGGCGGATGCCGGCATCGGGGCTGGCGGCGCGCTCGGCGAGATCCTCAAGGTCGTCATCGAAGCTTTCGAACAGGGATGCCATGGTCGACCTCAACGCAGCAGGTAGGGAATGTTGACCTTCACCGCGTTCGTCGGGCAGTCGACCTCGCAGGGCATGCAGTACCAGCACTCGTCGTACTTCATGTAGGCCTTCTGCTTGTCCTCATCGATGGCGAGGATGTCGAGCGGGCAGACATCGACGCAGACGCGGCAGCCCTTCTCGGCGATGCACTTGTCGTCGTCGATGACGACTGCGGCACTCTTGGCCTGAGTGATGATCGGCATGGAAATCTCCGGATAAGCTAGCGACTTATTCCGCGGCGACCGGCGTCTTGATGCGGAGCTGGTGGTAGGCGCTCATCTCCGCCTCGGCGACGGGCACGATGAAGGGATCGACGGCGCGCTTGGCGCTCGCCATGCGGCCCGTATCGTCCTTGAAGAGGACGGTGTGGCAGTTCCAGTTGGCGTTGTCGGTTTCGGGAAAATCCGTGCGCAGGTGGTAGAAGCCCCAGCGGCTCTCGGTGCGGTAGAGCGAGGCCGCCGCCGCCATGTCGGCGCAGTCGAGGATCGACTGCATCTCCAGCGCCCGGTGCAGCTCGTGGGGGTCGCGGGCGCAGAGCAGGTCGAGGTCGTCGCGGATCTCCGCGAAGCGGCGCTGGCCGAGCTCCATCTTGGCCGTGACCTTGGGCGGCTCCAGGTAATCGTTCACGAGGCGGCGGGTCTTGAACTCCATCTCGTGCGGGGTGAGGCCGTCCTCCCGGCGCGTCGGGGCGAGCACGCGCGCCTGCTCGGCGAGGAGGGCGCCCTCGTCGTAATCGGCGAGGCTTGTCGCCGCGCAATAGGCGGCGGCGTCCGCGCCGGCGATGCCGCCGTTCACGAAGGCGCCGAGCATGTAGTTGTGCGGCACGCTCGCCATGTCGCCGACGGCGTAGAGGCCGGGCACCGTGGTGCGGGCGTTCTCGTCGACGAAGACGCCCGAGGCGGAGTGGCCGGAGCAGAAGCCGATCTCGGAGATGTGCATCTCCACCGGGCGATGCCGGTAATCGGTGCCCCGCCGCGCGTGGAAGCGCCCGCGCGAGGGCCGCTCGTTGGTATGCAGGATGGTCTCGATCTCCGAGATCGTCTCCTCGCGCAGGTGGTCCATCTTGAGGAAGACCGGGCCGTTGCCGCCCTGCAGCTCGCGCCAGAACTCGAGCATCATCTGACCCGACCAGTAGTCGCACTCGATGAAGCGCTCGCCCTTGTTGTTGGCCGTGTATCCGCCGAAAGGACCGGTGACGTAGGCGCAGGAGGGGCCGTTATAGTCCTTGATCAAGGGGTTGATCTGGTAGCATTCGAGGTTCGCGAGCTGCGCGCCCGCGTGGTAGGCCATCGCGTAGCCGTCGCCGCAATTGGCCGCGTTCTCGTAGGTGCCGAACAGGTAGCCGGAGGCCGGCAGGCCGAGCCGCCCGGCGGCGCCGCAGGCGAGCACCACGGCCTTGGCCTTCACCACCAGGAACGCGGAGGTGCGGGTGTTGACGCCGACCGCGCCGGCGATGCGCCCGTCCGGCCCCTTGAGCAGGCGGGTCGCCATGTAGCGGTTGGTGACGCCGACCTGGAGGCGGCGCAATTGCCGGTAGAGCACCTTCTTGACGTTGTGCCCTTCCGGCATCGGCAGCACGTAGGTCCCCATATGGTGGACCTTGCGCATATTGTATTCGCCGGAGCCGTCCTTCTCGAATTTCACCCCGAGCTTGTCGAGGTACTGGATCATCGGGAAGGAGCCCTGGGCGTAGGCCATCACCGCCTTCTGGTTCACGATGCCGTCATTGGCGACCGTGATCTCCTTCACGTATTGCTCCGGCGTCGCGTAGCCCGGCACGACGGCGTTGTTCAGCCCGTCCATGCCCATGCTGATCGCGCCCGAGCGCTTCACGTTCGCCTTCTCCATCAGGACGACGCGGAGCTTCGGATCGGCTTCCTTGGCCTTGATCGCGGCCATCGGACCGCCGGTGCCGCCGCCGATGACCAGCAGGTCGGTCTCGATGATCTCGGTCTCGGGGCTGCTGACGCGCATGACGGGCACTCGCTGGTCGGGCGCAGGCCGGGGCCGCGCGCGGAAATCGGCAGGGACGGGGAGGGGGCGCTCAGGCCGCGCGGCTGAGATCGCGCAGGTAGATCCAGGGAAAGATCCCGCGGGCATGCCCGTCGGAGAAACCGATATGCACGGCGTAGCCGCCGAGCGGATCGAGCTTGGTGACGGCCACCGCGTCGAAGGCCGCGGGGAAGCGCCCCTCGATCCGGTCGCGGGTGCACCAGGCGCAGCGGCAGCGCAGGCGCAGGGTCTCCGCCGGGAGCACGGCCTCCTCGCCGTTGCCCCAGACCAGGCGCAGATCGCGCCCACCGCGGGAGAGCACCGCGTCGGTCGGAACCGCGTCGGGATCGAAAGGCGGTGAATCGGGCAATTGCATGGGTCCGTCCTCCACGGGTGCCAGAGGGCAGACGGATTAGACCCGGCGGGCGTCACGCCAGCGAGCAATTAGTTGCCGGAAGCGGCCGAAACACGGACGTGCGGCATGGCTCAGCGCGGGAGCACGCCGAGGCAGGCCGCGCCGCCCGGAGGGGAACGACGTGGGAGCCGCCGCTCAGATCGCGGCGGAGGTCGGTGGCGAGGGCCTGCGGAACAGGCTCGTGTTCCGGAACAGCGTCAGTGTCCCGGTGATAGAGAACAAGGCGGGGCAAGCGAGCCGCAGGCCCGGCATCGCCCGGTTTCCGGTCTCGTGAATGAGGTCGGTGTACACCGCCGGCGCGAAGCCGCCGAAGATCGCCCGGGCCAGGCCATCACCGGATAGGCCGAGAAGGTGATCAGCATGGGCGATGCCTATCACCGGCCGCCAGACGAATGGGCGAGCCAACGCAGACCGTGTCGCTCAGCATCGTCCCTCCCGCCTCGGAGGGGCAACACGCGTGGGCGGCCAAACGATTCAGGCGACGACAGGCCCGAGGGGCATTGTGGTCGACGGCACTCTGTCGGCCGGGGGGGTGTTGCGGCTTCGCGTGGTTCGCGTCACGCCATCGATCAGCACCATGCTGATGCCCGGGATGTTTCCAAGCGCGAGGCTTTCCCGGAACGTCGTCCCGGCGCCGCCCGCGGCGCGATCCATGACGATCAGGTCGGCGGCACGGCCGGGCTCGATCACGCCGCGGTCGGACAGCTTGCGCACACGGGCGACATTGCCCGTCGCGAAGCAGAAGACCGTCTCCACGGGAATCTCGCTCAGCGAGGCCAACATCACGATCATCCGAAGGATGCCGAGGGGCTGCGCACCCGAACCCGCCGGGCCGTCCGTGCCCAGGAGGATGCGGTCGAGCGCACCGCGCCGCGCCGCCCGCTCGAGCACATGGAGACCGGCCCGCAGATTGCCGTTATGGACGATCTCGAGCGCCTGATCGCTCTCGTCGACGATGCGGTCGAGCTCCTCGAAGGGCAGCGCCGTCGGCCCGCCATTGATGTGGGCCGCGATGTCGGCATCCACCTCGATCACCGTGTCGGCCCCGATCCGGCTGGAGCCGGGAATGGACGGGCCGCCGGTATGGGTCATGGAGGTCATGCCGTGGGCGCGGGCCCAGGCGATCATCTGCCGTCCCCGGGGGCCGTCATTGATGCCGCCGAGGCCGATTTCGCCGATGAGCGAGACTCCCGCCTCGGCCAACTCGCGGAAATCCGCCTCCGTGAAGCCCGGCTCGAGCACCGGCGCGCCGGCGATGACCTTCACGCCGCCGGGACGGAAGTTGACGTAGCTGCGCTGGGCGGCGATCGCCAGCGCCTTGATGCCCACGCGATCGCGCGGCCGACCGGGATAATGCGCCTCACCCGCCGAAATCATGGTGGTGACGCCGCCATGCATGCTCGCCTCGATCCAGCCGAGCTGGTTCTGGCGCGGCGTCCAGTCGCCTGCCGTCGTATGGACGTGGTTGTCGATGAGGCCCGGCGTGACGACCGCACCGCAGGCATCGGTCACGGTATGGGCGGCGGCGAGATCGATCGCATCGGCCCGGCCGACCGCCTTGATGAGCCCGTCCTCGATCAGGATCGTATCGGCGTCGAGGATCGGCCGGGAGATGTCGCCGCTGAGAAGCAGGCCGATATTGCGGATCGCAATCTGGCCCTGTTGCCGGATTTCCGCGCTGGGCGCAGCCATGACTCGTCCTTCAGATCATCGAGAGGGGCGGGACGCGATGGCGCGCTCTCCGCCGAAGGGGGTGGCGTTTCGGCGCGCGCTCAAAGCGGGGTCTCGTCGTTCGCGATGCGTTCGAGCAACGCGAGGAAGACTTTCTGCTCGCTCGGCTTCAGGGGGCTGAGCAGCCGCCGGCCGACCTCCAGGCTGCGCTCCAGGCGGTTGGCGGTGTATCGCAGCCCCTCGTCGGTCAGCCGGATGATCGTGAGCCGCTGATCTGCCTTGGAGGTGCTGCGCGAGATCAGCCCGTCCTTGACGAGCTTGCGCACCACGAGGCTGGTGGTCGACGGGTCCATCGCCGTCAGCCGGCCGAGATGGTTCTGGGAGATTTCCCCGTGCTTCAGGATCGTGGCGAGCGCCGCGAACTGCGTCGGGGACAGCGTCTCCCCCGCCATGACCTGCTGGAAGCAGGATGTCGCCCGCTGATGGACGCGGCGGATCACATGCGCGGGATGGCGCTCCAAGTCGTAGCCGACCTTCGCGAAGACCGCCAAGGCCTCCTCGCGCCGGGTAGGCTCGCCCGCCCCCTGGGAGCGCGGATCGTTCGCCAACGCGTCGTGCGCTGCGTGATCGGGGCGCATGTCAGGCTCCGAGATCGGCGCGGTTGCTGATCTCGGCTCCGTTCACCAGGGCGTGCGCGACGCTGGCAGCGTCGCTCACCACGCCGAAATGGGTCGCGATGTCGTAGAGGGAACTTGCCTGCTCGCGCGGGCCGGTGGCCGCGCAGGCATCCTCGGGCACGACGATCTCGTAGCCGAGGAAGAAGCCGTCATGGACGGTCGAGCGCACGCAGATATTGGTGACCACGCCCATCACGACCAGCTGGTCCACGAGCATGTCCTTCATCGTCACATCGAGGTCGGTGTTGAAGAAGGCCGAATAGCGATGCTTGACGACATGGATCTCGTCGTCGCGGGCGTTCAGATCCGTGATGACCTCGACGCCCCAGGTGCCCTCGACGCAATGCGGCGTGCGCTTCAGCCACTCACGGTCCCGACGCAGGTTCCGGCGATGGGAATCGTGCACCCAGACCACCGGCGCACCGACGGAGCGGGCCGCTTCGATGATCGCGCGTTGAGGGCCGACGAGGCGCTCGTATCCCGGCAGGACCATCGCGCCGCCCGGCTTGCAGAAGTCGTTGACCATGTCGATCACGACCACCGCCGTCCGGGCCGCATCGAGGCGGACGGTCTCCCGCAACCGGTTGGCGGAGAACACATCCGAGGAGGAGCCGGCCTGGTCCGACAGCGGCTCGGCATCTCGCATCTCGACCAAGGCAGACTCCCCCGCGCGGCTTGAGATTGTTCGTACACATACAAACTGAATCGGCCAGAAGTCAAGGATCGCTGTCCCAAACCGCTGCGGCCGTCCCGTCTCTGCGAGACGGCCGGGGCCGGCGGGCGCCTGGAGCATTTCCCATGATCATCGGATCACGGAAAATGCTCCAGGCGGATGAAGTCTGCTACGGAACCTTTCGGTCCGGCAGGGTCACCGGCGGAGCCTGAGGCTCCGCGGTGAAGGGATTGCCGAGAGGCACCGAAACCCTCAGCCAGGCGATGTTGGCGGCCGCCGCATTCCGCGTCCTGATATGCTGGTCGTACCAGGCCGAGATCGCGAAGCTTCCGAAGTCGTAGGCAATATAGGGACCGAGAGCGAACGGCCCTACGCTGCCATCGTGATGAACTTCGTCGCGAGGTAGCCTTCCAGGGCCTCCGGTCCGCCCTCGCTGCCGTAGCCGGAATCGCCCACCCCGCCGAACGGCGTCTCGGGCAGGCCCAGGCCGTGATGGTTGATGCCGAGCATGCCGCAGGCGAGGCCGGACCCCAGCCGCGACGCCGTCCGGCTCGACCGGGTATAGGCATAGGCCGCCAGCCCGAACGGCAGACGGTTCGCCTCGGCCAGCGCCTCGTCCAGATCCGAGAAGGCCGCCACCGTCGCGACCGGGCCGAACGGCTCCTCGTTCAGGATGCGGGCGCTCACCGGCACGTCGGTGAGCACCGTCGGGGCCAGGAAGAAGCCCCGGTTGTGCGGGCGGCGGCCCCCGGTCACGATCCGGCCGCCGGCGGCCTCGGCCTCGGCGATCAGCTCCTCCACGGCGCGGCGGCGGCGCTCGTGGATCAGCGGCCCCATCTGCGTGGCCTCGGCGAGGCCGTCGCCGACCGTGATCGCCGCCGCCCGCGCGGCGAAGCGCTCGACGAAGTCCTCGTAGACCGGCCGCTCGACGAGGAAGCGCGTCGGCGCGACGCAGACCTGGCCGGCATTGCGGAACTTGTTGGCGGCCAGGATCTCGACCGCCCGTTCGAGATCGGCATCGGCGCAGACGATCGCCGGAGCGTGCCCGCCGAGCTCCATCGTCACCCGCTTCATGTGGGTGCCGGCCAGCGTCGCGAGCAGCTTCCCGACCGCGGTCGAGCCGGTGAAGGAGATCTTGGCGATCTCCGGCGCCGCAATCAGGTAGGCCGAGATCGAGGGCGGATCGCCGTAGAGCAGGCCGAGCGCCTCGCCCGGCACGCCGGCATCGAGCAGCGCCTGCACCAGCGCGGCGCAGCTCGCCGGCGTATCCTCCGCCCCTTTCAGGATCACGCTGCAGCCGACGCAGAGGGCGGCGGCGACCTTGCGCACCGCCTGGTTGAGCGGGAAGTTCCAGGGCGTGAAGGCGGCGACCGGCCCGACAGGCTCGCGGATCACCGTCTGCATCACGCCCTCGGCCCGCGCCGGGATCACCCGGCCATAGGCGCGCCGGCCCTCCTCGGCGAACCAGTCCAGGGTGTCGGCGGCGGCCAAGGTCTCGACCCGCGCCTCGCGCAGGGGCTTGCCCTGTTCCAGGGTCATCAGCCGGGCGATCGTCTCGACGCGCGCGCGCAGCAGCTCGGCGGCCCGGCGCAGGATCAGCCCGCGTTCGAGGGCGGAGACGGCCCGCCAGGCCGCGAAGCCGCGCTTGGCCGCGGCCAGCGCCCGGTCGAGATCGTCGGCGGTGGCCTTGGCGACCGCCCCGATCACCGCGCCGGTGGCCGGGTTGACGACCGGGAGCGCCGCGCGGGCTTCCGCCGCGATCCAGGTGCCCCCGATCTGCAGTCCGGTGTTCGGATAGGCCATGGGTTTCACTTTCTGTCCGGACCTCCGGCCCGATTCGATCAGGATCGGCCCGGCTCAGACCAAGCCGTCCTCGCCCTTGATCGCCTCCAGCCGAAGGCCGCCGACGCGCGGATGCGGACGGCCGCCATCCGTGATGGCGATGGCGACCGCGATCTCGTCCTCCCGCGGCGCATCCGGCACGAGGACCTCCATGCCGTCGAAATGGCTGCGCACCTTGGCCGCGTCCTTGTGGCCGAGGGGGATGTCGAAGGCGGCACCGGGCCGTCCCCGCTTCTTCGAGGAGGGGATCAGGGCCGCTCCCTTGCCGAGCACCTCCCGAAACGGCGTGCCGAGCGTCGGATGCAGCAGGGCGGCGGCATGCTCCAGCTCGCCCTCGGCGCCGACGAGCGCGGCCTTCCCGAAGCTCTGCACGGCCGCGCCGGGCAGCTTCAGCGCCGACAGAGCCCGCTCGGGCAGGATCCGGCCGAGCGCCGTGCCCATGGCGGTGAGATCGGACAGATCCTCGACGAAGCGGCCGGCATGCGGGTTGCGAATCACCGCCACCGCGGCGCAGCGCCGGATGGGGGAGGCAACGGGCCGCCCGCCTTCCTGCAGCGTCTCTTCGACGATCGTGACGATACGGCGGATATCCTTGCTCATCGCAGGCCGTCCTTGCCCTCGATGGCGGAGGCCTCCAGACCGCCGGAGCGGCTATGGACGCGGGCGCCCGTCGTCATGGCCAGCACGACCACCAGCTCGTTCGCCCGGGGCGCATCGTTGATGCCGACCTCCATGGCGTCGAAATGGCTGCGGACGTAGGAGGCGTCCTTGTGCGCGATCGGGATGTCGATGCGCGTTCCCGGTGCGCCCACCTTCTTCGCGGAGGGGACGATGGCCTTGGCGCCGCCGAGGGCCTCCCGCATGCCGTAGCCCCCCGGCGCGTGCCAGAGGGCGGCGTGTTCGAGCTCGCCGGCGGTCCCGGCGATGGCCCCCTTGCCATAAGCCTCCACGGTTTCGGGCGCCCCGCCGAGGGCCTCGATCAGCCGCCGCGCCATCTCGAGGCCGAGGGGCTCCAGATCCGTCATGAAGGGCTGGATCTCCTCCACGTAACGGCCTGCGAACGGATTCTCGATGACCGCCAGGATCGCGCCGCGGCGCTGGGGCGTCGACGCGGGCGGACCGTTCTCGTGGAAGACCTCGTCCACGATCGTCACGAACTTGCGAACGCTTGGCGTTGCCATCCCACTGCCTTCCATGACCCTTTCGTTGGTACACAAACAAAATCTGTCATCGGGTTGCTGTCAAGCAGGGATCGCCGAAGGGGCGCCATCAAATCCTTGCCGGCGAAGAGCGCCGGGTCATGTCTTGGAGACCCGGTCAAGTCGATTGACAGGTTGTTAGACCACTCATAATCTCATGCGAGCACCAACAAATTTTGGTGTGCCGCTTTAGGTTTCGGAGGTCGCTTCGAGCCGGATTGCGGGAGCGACGATCGAACAGGCGTCGCTGGGCATCGGTGGGAATGGCCGCAAACAGCGGCCGAGCCGTCCGCCTCGCGCGTCTTCAGGCACAGGGGGACGGACAATGAGCATTCTCTCTTCCGCGCATCGGCCCATATCCCGCCGCGGCCTCATCCTCGGCAGTGCCGGCGCCCTCGCCGTCAGCCTCGGGCGGCCCTATCTGGCCCGCGCGGCCGAGCCGATTCGGGTCGGCATCCTTCAGCCCTTCTCAGGCGGTCTCGAGGTTCTGGGCACGCAGGGCGCGCAGGGGACCGAGCTGGCATTGCTGGAGGCCAACGAGGCCGGGGGCGTGCTCGGCGGCCGTCCCTTCGAGATCGTCCGAGCCGACGACCGGACCGATCCGAAAACGGCCGTGGAGCGGACGCTCGAACTGATTCGCCGGAACGAGGTCGCCGCGATCGTCGGCCCGGTGACGAGCGCCAACAGGGACGCGATCCTGCCGACCGTCCGTCGTTTCCAGTCGCTTCTGCTCTACGCCACCGACTACGAGGGCGGCGTCTGCGATCCGCGGGTCTTCTGCTACAGCGCCCTGCCGGCGCATTGGGTGAACCCGCTGATTCCCTACGCCCTCTCCAATCTCGGCAAGGCATTCTATCTCATCGGGTCCGACTATGTCTGGCCGCAGAAGATGAACGCCGCCTTCCGCACGCAGGCCGAGAAGGCCGGCGGCCGCGTCCTCGGCGAGGAATACACGCCGTGGGGCGCGAAGGACTATTCGGCGACGCTGCGCAAGATCGAGAGCTCGGGAGCCGAGGTCGTGGTGGTCTCCATCGTCGGGGCGGACGCGATCACCTTCGTCAAGCAGTTCACGGCCGCCGGGCTCAACAAGCGGATCCGGATGATCTTCTTCGGCTTCGGCGAGAATTATATGGCCGGCCTGTCGGCCGAGGAATCCGAAGGCATCGTCGCCCCGTCCAACTTCGTCCAGACGCTCGACAAGCCCGAGGCGCAGGCCTTCGTCGCCAAGGTGCGGGCGCGCTACGGCGCGTCGACCGTCGTCTCCAACACCGTCGATGCCCACTACACGCTGACGCGCTTCTTCATCGAGGGCGTGAAGCGGGCCGGCACGGTCGACAAGCAGGCCGTGGCCCAGGCGATGGTCGGCCATCCCCTGATGTCCGGCAACGGCGAGGTAGTGATGCGCGCCTCCGACCGGCATGCCGATCTCAACGTCCTGATCGTCCAGGCCCAGGCCGGCAAGCTCAAGGTCGTCAAGGATCTCGGCCGGATCGAAGCCCCGAGCCAGTGCGGTTGAGGCGGCGCGGCTGCGGAGAAGAGCCATGAGCGAGCCTGGCCTCCCGCCCGCCCTCGAACTGACGGGCGTCTCCAAGCGCTTCGGCGGGCTGACCGTCCTCGATGGGCTGGATCTTCAGCTCGGTCGCGGCGCCATGGCTTGCATCCTGGGCCCGAACGGTTGTGGCAAGACCACCCTGTTCAACCTCATCACCGGCGCCCTCACGCCGGACGGGGGAACCATCCGGGTCGACGGCGCGGAGGTGGGCGGGCTCGCCCCGCACGAGATCTCGCGCAAGGGGGTCGGGCGCAAATTCCAGGTGCCCGGCATCTATCCCGAACTGACCGTGGCCGAGAATCTCGAGGTTCCGCTCATGGCGGGCGGGGCCGGAAACGGCCCCCTCGCGCTCCTGCGGCGGCTCGGCGGCGGGGCGGTGAGCCGGACGCGCCGGGACGAGCTGCTCGACCTCTGCGGCCTCGCCGCCAAGGCGGAGCAGGCGGTCGCGACCATCTCGCATGGCGAGCGCCAGCGCCTGGAGATCGCGATGCTGCTGGCGCGGGGCTCGCGGATCCTTCTGCTCGACGAGCCCACGGCCGGCATGTCCACCGTGGAGACGCAGGCGGTCTGCGATCTCGTGATCGAGCTTCAGAACAAGCACGGCCGGGCGGTGCTCCTGATCGAGCACGACATGGGCTTCGTCCGCGCCCTCGGATGCCCGATCGTGGTCATGGTCCGCGGCAAGGTGATCGCCCGCGGCAACTATGACGAGGTTAGTCGCGACCCGGCGGTCATCCAGTCTTACCTTGGACGCGTCCGATGATGCTGCATGTCGAGGGCCTGGCGGCCGGCTATCCGTCCGGCGGGCGCATCTTGGACGGCGTCGCGCTGGAGCTGAAGGAGGGCGAGATCGTCGCCCTGCTCGGCCGCAACGGCATGGGCAAGACGACGCTGATGCGCGCCCTGTGCGGGCAGCTGCCGCTCCAGGCCGGCACGATCCGGCTCGGAGGGCGCAGCCTCGGCGGCCAACCGACCTTCCAGTTCGCCCGGGCGGGCATCGGCTACGTGCCGCAGGGCCGGGAAGTGTTTGCGCAGTTCACAGTCGAGGAAAACCTGATGCTGGGGGCCCTCGGCAAGCCGGGTCTGCCCCGGAGCGTTCCGGCCGAGGCCTTCGAGATCTTCCCCATCCTCGGCGAGCGCCGCGCCCAGCGCGCCGGCACGCTCTCGGGCGGGCAGCAGCAGCAGCTCGCCATCATGCGGGCGCTGGTGGGCCAGCCGCGGCTCCTGCTCCTCGACGAGCCCTCGGAAGGGATCCAGCCCTCGATCGTCGACGAGATCGCGGTCACCCTGGGTCGGATCGCCCGCGAGAGGAAGCTGACCGTGCTGATCGTCGAGCAGAATCTCGACTTCGTGGAGCAGCTCGCGAGCCGGATCCTGTTCATGGAGAACGGCCGGATCGCGCCGGAGCAAGCCGGGGTGGGCGAGCTGCGCTCCAATCCCGACCTCGTCCATCGCTTTCTTTCGATCTGAGGCGCCCATGGCCACCGTGATCGCGCTCTCGATCGACACGCTCTCGTTCACGCTGACCCTGCTGCTGGTGACGCTCGGTCTCGTGGTCATCTTCGGCATGATGAACGTCATCAACATGGCGCATGGCGAGTTCTTCCTGATCGGCGCCTACGCGGTGGTGGCGATCACGCGGGCCGGCGGCTCGTTCTGGCTCGGCCTGGTGCTCGCCCCCTGCCTCCTCGCCCTGCTCGGCTTCGCGATCGAATGGCTGGTCGTGCGTCACATCTACCGCCGCTTCATCGATACGATCCTAGCCACATGGGGCCTCTCGCTGGCCCTGAAGCAGGGGGTGATCATCCTGTTCGGCCCCGGTTCGCAGAGCGTGCCCAATCCGATCCCCGGCACGATCGACCTCATCGGCGTCGCCTATCCGGCCTACCGCCTCTTCATCATGGCCATGGGTCTGGGCCTGGCCCTCGCCACCTACTGGCTGTTCTTCCGCACCTCCCTCGGCCTCCAGGCGCGCGGCGTCATCGCCAACCGGGCCATGGCCGCCTCGCTCGGCGTCAACACCCGCCGCATGGACTGGGCGACCTTCGCCACCGGCGCGGCCCTGGCCGGCTTCGCCGGGGCCGTGATGTCCCCGATCATGAGCGTCGATCCGCAGATGGGGATGGGCTTCCTCGTGCCCTCCTTCCTGGCCGTCCTCGTCGGCGGCGTGAACTCGCTGGTCGGCGCCGCCCTCGGCTCGGGCGTGATCGGCGGCACGACCACATTGCTCTCGGCCCGGCTCGATCAGGCCGATGCGCAGATCCTGGTCTTCCTGCTCGCCATCGTGGTGATCCGCTTCTTTCCTCAAGGTCTGACGGGAGGTCGGCGCTGATGCGCGTGGCTCGTGGAACCCTCCTGACGCTCCTGTGCTGGGCAATGCTCGCGATCCTGCCGCCGATGCTCGGCGACTGGAACGCCAGCCTGCTGGCCCAATACGTCACCTACGGCATCTTCGCCCTCAGCCTCGGCCTTCTCTGGGGCACGGCCGGCATCCTGTGCTTCGGGCAGGCCATCTTCTTCGGGATCGGCGCCTACAGCATGGCCCTGGTCACCCTCGGCAAGCTCCCGGCCCTCGGCACCAGCCAATGGACCGGCCTCGCCCTCGCCCTCGCCCTGCCGGCGGCGGCCGCGGCACTGATCGGCTGGCTGCTCTTCCGCGGGCGCGCTTTGGCGGGAGCGCAACTCGGCATCGTCACCCTCTGCGCGGCGGTGGTCGCCGAGACGGCGGCACGGCGCTGGGACTTCATCGGCGGCTTCAACGGCCTGTTCGGCGTGCCGCCCCTGGCCTTCCCCTTCGAGGGCGACACGCTGTCGGGCATCGGCACCGCCTACGCCACGCTGGCGGCGGCGCTCGCGGCCTATCTCCTCGGCCTCGCCATCACCCGCTCGCCCCTCGGCACGGTGCTCGCGGCGATCCGCAACGACGAGAACCGCACCGCCCATCTCGGCTACAATGTCCGCAGCCACAAGATCTTCGTCTTCACCGTCTCCGGCGGGATCGCGGGGCTGGCGGGCGCGCTCTTCGCCGTCCAGTTCAACTTCGTGTCGCCGAGCCTCGTCGGGTTCGCCTTGTCCACCGAGGTGCTGATCTGGGTGGCGGTCGGGGGACGCGCGGTCCTGATGGCGGCCTTCCTCGGCGCCCTCCTGGTGCGCTCGGCCGAGAACGTCATGTCGGCGACCCTTGCCGATTACTGGCTGCTCGCGCTCGGGCTCCTGTTCGTGGCGACCGTGGTGCTCGCGCCCCAGGGTCTGCTGGCCGGCCTGCTTCATCTTCCGCCGCCCCGCCGCCTGCGACGGCGCCTGACGCCGGGGTCTGCCGGTTCGGTTGCCGCCCGGCGTGACGCCGACGATGCCGTCGCCACGCCGCGGGCCGATGGGGCTGCGGCCGGGGTGCCGTAAGGCGCTCGAACACGCGGCATCGTGCCGGCAACGTCGGAACGGCGGTTCGGGGCCTGGTCAGGTCTGCCCGCCGATTTCCGAGCGCAGCCATTCCAACAGGGCGATGAGGGCAGGGGAGGGAGGCCGCGACCGAGGCCAGACCAGCCAATACGATCCGGAGCCCGGGACCGCTTGGCGAAACAGCGGCACCAGCCGGCCCTCGGCGATTTCCGCCTCCGCCAGGTAGTGCGGCAGGAGCGCGACACCCAGACCGTAGATCGCTGCCTGGGTCATGGGAGCGAATTGGTCGAACAGCATGCCGGTGATCGCCGGTGGCGGCGCCCCCTGCGCCTCGAACCATGTCCGCCACGCGGTCGGGCGGGTTTCGATCCGCAGGAGCGGCAGCTTCTTCATGTCTTCAAGGCATTGGATCGGCGTGCGGGCCAGGAGGTCCGGCGCGACGCAGGCGGTCAGCCCCTCCTTGAACAATTCCATCCGCTCGGTCTCCGGCCAGTCGTCGTGGCCGAAGTGGATCGCCGCGTCGAAAGCTTCCGCATCGAAGTCGAATCGCTTGAGGCGCGTCCCGAGATGGATGCTGACGCCCGGATGCTTGACCAGGAAACGGCTGAGCCGGGGTGAGAGCCAGCGCGTGCCGAAGGCGGGCAGGATGGCCAGGGACAGGGCGCCTCCATCCGGGTTGGAAGCCAGATCGACGCTCGCGCGCTGCAGAATGTCGAGGGCGCGGGTGACCTCGCGGCCATAGGCGAGGGCGGCGGGCGTCGCCACGAGCCGCTGATTCCGGCGCACGAACAGCGCGCGCCCGAGCTGGCCTTCCAGGGACTGGACCAGCCGGCTGACCGTTCCCTGCGCCAGGTTCATGTCACGGGCCGCCGCCGCCGTCGATCCGGTGCGCAGCACGGATTCGAAGGCGGAGAGTTGGCTGACGGAAGGGAGGAAGCGACGCGGACGCATGCGATCATCGATGCATTTTATGCATAAACTTAGAGCGTAATACCGTTGGCGAGCACGCCGATCCAGCAATAAAAAACCGGCACGCCATCTCCCGCGGAGGACAGGGACGCTGCCATGAGCGATATCGTACGTGACGCTGCTTCGGCCGCGCCCAGGACCGGCGCCTTCGCCTGGGCCGATCCCTTCCTGCTGGAGGATCGGCTCAGCGAGGAAGAGCGGATGATCCGCGACACCGCCGCCGCCTTCGCCGCCGCCGAACTCGCTCCCCGTGTGCAGGAAGCCTATCTCGAGGAGCGGACCGAGCCCGGCCTGTTCCGCCTGATGGGGCAGGCGGGCCTTCTCGGCGTCACCCTGCCGGAGGAATACGGCGCGGCCAACGCCTCCTACATCGCCTACGGTCTCGTCGCCCGCGAGGTCGAGCGGGTCGATTCCGGCTACCGTTCCATGATGAGCGTTCAATCCTCGCTCGTCATCCATCCGATCTTCGCCTACGGGTCTGACGAGCAGCGCCGGACCTATCTGCCCGGCCTCGTGTCGGGCGAATTGATCGGCTGCTTCGGCCTGACCGAGCCGGATGCGGGCTCGGATCCCGGCTCCATGACGACCCGGGCCGAGAAGATCGCGGGCGGCTACCGCCTGCGCGGCGCCAAGACCTGGATTTCCAACGCACCGATCGCCGATGTCTTCATCGTCTGGGCCAAATCCGAGGCCCATGGCGGCAAGATCCGCGGCTTCGTGCTGGAGAAAGGCATGAAGGGGCTGTCGGCCCCGAAGATCGGCGGGAAGCTGTCCCTGCGCGCCTCGGTCACGGGGGAGATCGTGCTGGACGGCGTCGAGGTCGGCGAAGGGGCGCTCCTGCCGAACGTGTCGGGCCTACGGGGACCGTTCGGCTGCCTCAACCGGGCCCGGTACGGCATTGCCTGGGGCGTGATGGGGGCGGCGGAGGATTGCTGGCACCGCGCCCGGCAATACGGTCTCGACCGCCGGCAGTTCGGGCGCCCGCTCGCCCAGACGCAGCTGTTCCAGAAGAAGCTCGCCGACATGCAGACGGAGATCGCCCTCGGTCTTCAGGCCTCCCTGCGGGTCGGGGAACTGATGAACGAGGATCGTTTCGAGCCGGAGATGATCTCGCTGATCAAGCGCAACAATTGCGGCAAGGCGCTGGAGATCGCACGCACCGCCCGCGACATGCATGGCGGCAACGGCATCCAGATCGAATATCACGTCATGCGCCATGCCCAGAACCTGGAGACGGTGAATACCTACGAGGGCACGCATGACATCCATGCCCTCATTCTCGGCCGCGCTCAGACCGGTCTCCAGGCCTTCTGATGATGCCCTTTCAGGGGGAGGCCCCCCTCGTGGGGCTGAAGGTGGTGGAACTGGCCCGCATCCTGGCGGGCCCCTGGATCGGCCAGACGCTGGCCGATCTCGGCGCCGAGGTCATCAAGGTGGAAAGCCCGGAGGGGGACGATACCCGGACCTGGGGCCCGCCCTTCGTCGAGCGCCCGGACGGGAAAGGCGGCACCGAGCGGACCGCCGCCTATTTCCTGGCGGCCAACAGGGGCAAGCGCTCGGTCACCTGCGATTTCCACGATCCGGCCGATCTTGCCCGGCTGAAGGGCCTGATCGCCGAGGCCGATGTCGTCGTCGAGAACTTCAAGGTCGGAGGCCTCAGGAAGTTCGGCCTCGATTTCGAGAGCCTGTCGAAGGCTCATCCCCGCCTGGTCTATTGTTCCGTCACGGGGTTCGGGCAGAACGGGCCGCGGGCGAAGCAGCCGGGCTACGATTTCATGATCCAGGGCCTGTGCGGCATCATGGATCTGACCGGCGAGCCCGGCGGCGAGCCGCAGAAGGTCGGGGTCGCCTGGATCGACATCTTCACGGGGCTCTACGGCGTCATCGGCATCCAGGCGGCCCTCGCTGAGCGGCAGCGTTCCGGCCTCGGTCAGCATGTCGACCTGTCGCTCCTCGATGTGGGGGTGGCGGTCCTGGCCAACCAGGCGATGAACCACCTCGTCGACGGCACCGTGCCGCGACGCATGGGAAACGCCCATCCCAACATCGTGCCTTATCAGGTGTTCCCGGCACGCGATGGTCATCTCATCATCGCCTGCGGCAACGATCGCCAGTTCACGGCACTCTGCACCTTGCTCGATCGCCCCGAGATCGCGACGGATCCACGCTACGCCACCAACGAGACCCGCGTCGCCCACCGCGTCGCCCTGGCCGAGCTTATCGCGGGCCGAACCCGGACTTGGCGAAAGGGGGAGCTGATCACGGCTCTGGAACAGGCGGGGGTTCCGGCCGGACCGATCAACACCGTGGCGGAGGCGCTAGCCGATCCGCAGGTGGCGGCACGAGGCCTGCGGATCGATCCCAAGGGGCAGCCGGGCCTGCGGACGCCGATCAACCTGTCGCGCAGCGCGCTGAATTTGCGGCGAACGGCCCCCGCCCTCCGCGATGGACATTGGGGGTTCGAAACGGCGACGGACAGCGAGCCCTGATTTCCCCTGAAACACACTGCGTCGTCAGGTTCAACGCGCAAAACCTTTTATACCGCAAGCGGTTCGGCACCGATTGAAGCAGGCCAATCCCTGGCCAGCCAGACGTCTGCCGTCCGGCCGCGGCGGCCCGCGCGCAGGGCATCAAACTGGAGGTGGTGAAGTTGCCCGAGGCCAAACGCGGCTTCGTCTTGCTCCCGCGCCGATGAGCGGGCGAGCGCTCCTTTGCATGGGCCACCCGCTTCCGTAGGCTCGTCAAAGATTACGAGCCTACGCCAGCACTCGGGCAGATCTGCACCTCGTCGCTTTCGCCTGCATCATGCTCACACAGGCCGCTCCAACTCACAGCCGGTTTATAACAGCCCATAGAGCACGGCAACGGCGATGACTTTGGTCATAATCCGCTTTTTCTTGCTTTTTCAAGAGCTTCCTTGTCCGACACGTATTTTCCGTCTTTGTATTTTTTGATGTCCATCAACTTGAGCTTACTACCATCCCACCTAATGACCTGTATATCCGGATGAGGGAAAAAGGACCACCCACCCACGACATGGTCCAGCTGCGAGTCGTTCAGATTTATAGAACATGCAGACATGACTAGAAGCCCTTTCCCGATCTCTTTCGGCAATGATCCATTCAAATCTCGAATTGAGATCCGACGCAGGCACAATAGACGCCTCCGAGCCAGGATAGACGTGCGCGATATCACTCAAGCCGTCAGTACTTGGAAAAATTCTGCGCCTCAAAAATAGGCGAACCCGCCCGAATGCGTCCGCACCAAATCGACAACATGATCGCCCGTCAAAATAAAGTTTTATCAAATTTATTTATAGAAAATTAACCGCGAACTTGACGCGATGGCGCTATAAATTCAATGCCTTAGCGTGTGCTGCAGCACATCTTTTTGCGAACAAATGCATAGATCCTCTCAGAACCACTTTATAGCCAAATGCTTCTGTGTGGTTGCACGGTCAGGTCGAGGAGTGAAACATGTTCTATTGCGCCCTTATCGCAGCGGTCGGAATGGTATCGTTCAGCACAAATGCCATGGCTTTCTGGGTTTAGCGCTACCTGGGCACCTTGAACTGCCCAGGCAGTGCTAGGTCGAAGAGCGTGATGCCCGTCTATAGGGCTATCGTCGCGTGTCGAGCGCCCGGCGGCCGCTCAAGGGCGGGCATCGGGATTGCCCGTCATCCCGCCGCCGCCTCCTTGCCCTCCATCAGACGCAGACTGCGGCGCAGGCTCTGTGGCGGGTGGCCGAAGGCGCGCAGGAAAGCGCGTCGCATGCGGTCGCGGTCGGTGAAGCCGGTGTCGCGCGCGACGACATCGAGCGCGTGGCGCCCCTCTTCGAGCATGGCCTTGGCCGCTTCGAGCCGCAGCCGCTCCACGGCCTTCGCCGGGGATTGGCCCGTTTCCTCGCGAAACAGCCGGCTGAACTGGCGCGGGCTGACGCTCGCGGCTTCCGCCAATTCCTCGACGGTCAGGGGCCTGTTCAGGTGTTCCTTGGCGTAGACGATCGCGCGGCGGATCCGGTCGGAGCGCGGCTCTAGTTCGAGCAGCGCCGAGAACTGCGACTGGCCGCCGGGGCGGCGATGATAGACCACGAGCTTGCGGGCGATGGCCCGTGACAGCTCCGCGCCGTGGTCGTCCTCGATCAGCGCCAGCGTCAGATCGATCGCCGCGCTCATCCCGGCCGAGGTCCAGACATTGCCGTCGGCCACGAAGATGCGGTCGTCGTCCACGCGGATCAGGGGAAAGCGCTCCTGCAGGTCGCGGGCATGGGCCCAGTGGGTGGTCGCCACCCGGCCGTCGAGCAGCCCGGCCTCGGCGAGCGCGAATGTGCCGGTGCAGAGGCCCGCCACGCGGCGCGAGACCCGGCCGGCCGCGACGATGTAATCGCGCAGCCGCGGTGAGAGCGGCCGGGGCAGCAGCTCGCCCACCACCATCAGCGTGTCGGGGGCCTCCGCCAGCGGCACGGTCTCGATGCCGATGTTCAGCGAGGAGCGGACGGTGCCGCCCCGCTCCGACATCACGACCAGGCGGTAGGCCTCCCGGCCGAGATGCACGTTGGCGAACTCGAAGGCCGAGAGCGCGGCCAGTCCCATGACCTGAAAGCCGTCCTCGAGAATGAATCCGACCTGCCGCATCGGCTCGCTCCTCGCCATGTCTTGATTTGACGTTTATACGTCATTTCAGACATCGCGGTCCAGTCTTAGGGTCCTGACATCGCCAGCGCCGGGCAGGCCGGACGGGCTTTGCGACAGGACCGACGATCATGACCCAGGGAACCGTTCTCATCACCGGCGCCTCCTCCGGCATCGGCGCCGTCTACGCCGACCGCTTCGCCCGCCGCGGACACGACCTCATCCTCGTCGCCCGCAACAAGGCCCGGCTCGACACGGTCGCCGAAGACCTCGTCCGCCGCCACGGCGTCACGGTGCGGACCGTCGAGGGCGACCTGACGGACCGGGCGGGGCTCGCCGCGGTCGAAGACATCCTGAAGAGCGATGCGTCGATCACGCATCTCGTCAACAATGCCGGCTTCGGCTCCGCCGCCCCGCTGGCCTCCGCCTCCGTCGACGAGATGGAGCGGATGATCGCCATCAACGTCACCGCGCCGATGCGCCTGACCTACGCGGCGGTGCCGGCCTTCACGGCCCGCGGAAAGGGCACGATCGTCAACATCGCCTCGATCGTCGCCATCGGGCCGGAGGTGTTGAACGGGGTCTATGGCGGCTCGAAGTCCTTCGTCCTCGGCTTCAGCCACAACCTGCGCAAGGAACTCGAGGGCACCGGCGTGCGCGTTCAGGTCGTGCTGCCGGGTGCTACCGGCACCGAGTTCTGGGACGTGGCGGGCCTACCCGCGAGCAACCTGCCGAAGGAGTGGGTGATGTCGGCCGAGGATCTGGTCGATGCCGCGCTCGCCGGCCTCGACCGGGGCGAATTCGCCACCGTGCCCTCGCTGCAGGACGCGTCCGAGTGGGAGGCCTGGGAGACGGCGCGCGCGACGATGCTGCCCCACCTGTCGAGCGCCGTCCCGGCCGTCCGCTACCGCGCGGCTTGAGCAGAGGGAGGGCATCGATGAGCGAGACGTCCATCAGGTCCGTCACGGTCGAGCACGTCACGATCCGCTCGGCCCGAGACTTCGGCACCGTCCGGCAGGCCCTGGAGGCGGCCCTGCCGCTCCTCGATCACGGCTACGCGGCCCTCGTCCAGGCGGGCCGGGCGCAGGAGGCCTTGCGCCTGCTGGAGAGCGGCGCACCCCTCTCGATTTTCGGCCGGCGCGATCACGGCGCCCTGTTGCGCATCGCCGGCCTGGAGCGCCGGGCGATCCAGTACGATATCGGCAACCCGCTGACCGCCTCGCGCATGACGCGCCACGCGCTCTCGGCCGCCCTCTATGCGCCGATCCGCGTCCTCCTGCGGGAAGGGGAGGAGGGCGTCGCCTTCGAGTACGACCGGCCGGCCAGCACCTTTGGGCAGTTCGGGAGCGATGCCGTCGATGCGGTCGCGCGGGAACTCGATGAACGCCTGTCCGAATCCCTGAAAGCGGCGGCCGGCTAGGCTTTCTCGGCGGCCGCCGGGCTCCTGAAGGGCCGGCACGGCACGACGCCCTGGCACTCCTGCGGGTCCACGGCGAGTGCCGTGGGCGATCCGCCGGGCGGCCGGACCCTTCGCGGTACCCTTGGCGGTGGTCCGAGCCGGTCCAGCATGTCCGGAAACGCGGCTTTTATGGCGTGGTCCGCGTCGATGGCCGTCCTTAGCATCACGTCCCTGTGTTCTGCTCTGCGGAGGATCACAGCCATGATGAACCTGACGATCAACGGGCGACAGCACGCAATCGAGGCCGAGCCGGATACGCCGCTTCTCTTCGTGCTGCGGGACACGATCGGTCTCACCGGCACCAAATACGGGTGCGGCATCGGCCAGTGCGGGGCCTGCACCGTGCTCATCGACGGGCAGGCGACCCGCTCCTGCCAGGTGCCGGCGGAGAGCGTCGCTGCGCAGTCGGTGACGACCATCGAGGCGATCGAGGCGGATCCGGTCGGCGCTCGGGTCGTGGCGGCCTGGGTCGGCATCGAGGTGCCGCAATGCGGCTATTGCCAGTCCGGGCAAGTCATGGCCGCGACCGGCCTGCTCAAGGAGACGCCGAAGCCGTCCGACGACGAGATCGCCGCCGCGATGACCAATCTCTGCCGCTGCGGCACCTACAACGCCATCGCCGCCGCCGTGCGGCAGGCCGCGGCCTGAGGAGGCGGGGATGAACGAGCTCACCCCCCTGCACCGTCTCGGCATCGCCACGGAGCGCGACCGCGCACCGGTGCGCAACCTCTCGCGGCGCGGCTTCCTCGGCGTCGCCTCGGGCGCCCTCCTGCTGGGCATCGATTTGCGGAACGGGGCCGCGGCGCAGACCCGGGCGGAAGGCCCGGCCGCGGTGGTGCCGAAGCCCGGCACGCGGGTCGCCGCCTTCCTGGAGATCCGCCCGGACAATTCGGTCCGCCTGCTCAGCCCGTTCGTCGAAGGCGGCCAGGGCATCGATACCGGCCTCGCCCAGACCATCGGCGAGGAACTCGATCTCGATCCCGCCCGCTTCGCCGTGGAATGCGCGCCGCCCGGGCCCGACTACGCGGTGGTCAACGGCCTGCGCATGACCGGCGGCAGCTTCTCGACGCGCTCCAGCTTCGAGGCCATGCGCCGCCTCGGCGCCACCGCCCGCGAGATGCTGCTGCGCGCCGCCGCCGCCCGGCTCGCCGTGCCGCAGGACAGCCTGACGACCGAGGACGGGCGCGTGATCCACGCCGCTTCGGGCCGCTCGCTGGGCTACGGCGAACTGGCCGAGGCCGCCCGGGCGCTGCCGCCGCGCGACGATGTCGCCCTGAAGGACCCGCAAAAGTTCCGCTGGATCGGCAAGCCGGTGGCGCGGCTCGACAGGCACGACAAGTCCACGGGCCGGGCCGTCTACGGCATCGACATCCGCCTGGAGGGCATGCTCCACGCGGCCGTGCAGCATGCGCCGCATCTCGGCACCGAGCCGCGATCCTTCGTCAACGAGGCGGACATCCGCGCGATGCCGGGCGTCCACTCGGTCCACCGCCTGCCCGGTGCCGTGGCGGTCGTGGCAGAGTCCTGGTGGCGGGCGCGCAAGGCCGCGGAGGCCCTGCAGGTCATCTGGACCGAACCCGCCGCGGATGGGATCGCCACGGTCTCGAAAAACTTCTCGTCGGCGGCGATGCTGGCCGCGCTGAAAGGCACCCGCGAATCCGGCATTCCGGCCGAGCAGGAGGGTGACCCCGCCGCGGCCTTCGCGGGCGCCGCCAAGGTGATCGAGGCGGAATATGATGCGCCCTACCTCGCCCACGCCCAGCTCGAACCGCCCTCGGCGGTGGCCCGGTTCACGGAAGACGGCACCCTCGATCTCTGGCTGCCTAACCAGATGCCGGAGCTGTTCCAGCAGATCGCGGCGAAGACGGCCGGTCTCGCGCCGGAGCAGGTGCGCATCCACTCGCCGATGCTCGGCGGCTTCTTCGGGCGCCACTTCTACTACGGGCCGGCCAACCCTTTCCCGCAGGCGATCCTGCTCGCCAAGGCGACCGGCCGCCCGGTGCGGGTGTTGTGGTCGCGCGAGGAGGAGTTCGGCATGGATGCGGTGCGTCCCCTGAGCTTTGCCCGCTTCAAGGCCGCCCTCGGGGCGGACGGCATGCCGGTGGCGCTTCAGACCACCGCGATCGGCGAGGGGCCGATCGGCCGCTGGTTCGGCGCGCTGTTCAAGTCGCCGGTCGATTCCTCCGTCGTCGAGGGCCTCGACAAGAAGCCCTACGCCATCCCGAACCGGCGCCTCGACTACGTGAAGGTGGCCCACCCGGTCACGATCGCCTTCTGGCGCTCGGTCGGCCACTCGATGAACGACTATTTCTACGAGAGTTTTTTAGACGAGATCGCCGCGGCCGGGAACAATGACCCGTTCGAGCTGCGCCTCGCGCTCGTGAAGGACAGTCCGCGCCACGTCACCCTGCTGCGGAGAGTGGCGGAACTGGCCGGCGGCTGGAAGCGCGGCCCGTTCGCGGCGGAGGATGGCACGCGCCGGGCGCGGGGCCTCTCGATGGCCTCGCCCTTCGGCTCGGAGACCGCCACCATCGCGGAGGTCTCTCTGAAGGCCGGCGAGGCGCGGGTGCACGACCTCTGGATCGCCATCGATCCGGGCAGCGTCGTCAATCCGGCGATCGTCAAGCGGCAGGTGGAGAGCGCCGCGGCGCTGGGCCTCTCCTCCACGCTCCTCGAACAGGTGGTCTACGAGGCGGGGCAGCGGCAGGCGCGGAACTTCGACGCCTATCCGATCCTCGACCGCGCGCGGATGCCGCGGGTGCAGGTGGCCATCGTCGAGAGCGGGGCGCCGATGGGCGGCATCGGCGAGCCGGGCCTGCCCGGCGTTCCGCCTGCTGTGGTCAACGCGGTCGCGGCGCTCACCGGGCAGCGCGTGCGCAGCCTGCCGCTCGCCAAGACGCGCCTCTCCGATGTTTGAGGCGCTCTCCGTCCCGTCGCCCGTCGATGGCAGCGCGTCGACACATTGGATGCCCCAAGCCCACGCCCCCGTCATGGGCGGGCATCCGTGCTCCGGCCGGCCTGCGCGGCATCGATACCCGCGGGGGGCTCGGGCGCGATGCGTCGGCCGCTCACCGGTGAGGGCGAGAGGTGGGGCAGGGATCGGGCGACGAGGGCGTCCAGGCTATGCAGGATCAATCACCGTACGCTGATGTATAAGTTCTGCGAGGTCTCTGTATCGGGATGCCGCACGCCATCGCAGCGTGGCCGTTGCGGGTCGTGGGCCGTTGCGCTAAGCTGACGGTGTCGGAAAAGGCAGACTTGGTTTGGTAAGCCCAAGTCCTTTCGGTAACGAAAGCTCTGGTCTTTGGCCCTGTGCCAGAGGTCCCCGCGACGAACTCAAGGACGCCCTTGCGCGTCCGGCCGTTCGTCCGCGCGGGTCTCGGGTTCGGGGAACGCTCCGGTCGAACAGCGACCCAGGAGCTCGACCATGCCCATATCCACCACGCTCTACGACACGATCATCGCGGGTGCCGGTCCCGTCGGCCTGTTCCTCGCCTGCGAGTTGTCGCGGGCCGGCGGCTCCGTGCTGGTTCTCGAACAGGCGCCCGACCCGTCCTCCCCGCTGAAGCGTGTACCGTTCGGGCTGCGCGGCCTGTCCGTCCCGACCCTCGAGAGCCTCGACCGACGCGGCCTGTTGGGCGAGATCGAGGCCCACGCGGCCACCCGCGCCATGCCGGGGACGGCGCATTGGATGACGCAACCCCGCCGTCCGGGCGGCCACTTCGCCGGCATCCAGTTCTTCTACGACCGGATCGACACCGGGCGCTGGCCGTATCGCCTGCCCGGACCGGTCGGCAGCGGCGCCACGGAGGTGGCGACCCTCGAAGCCGTCCTGGCCGCGCGGGCGGAGGCGTCGGGCGTCACGGTCCTGCGGGGCGTCGGTGTCGAGGGCTTCACCCAGACGGACGCGTCCGTCACCGTCCAGGCGGACGGCGAGACTTACCGGGGCCGGTGGCTCGTTGGCTGCGACGGTGCCCGCAGCGTGGTGCGCAAAGCGGCGGGCATCGGTTTCACCGGCACCGAGCCCGAGTTCACGGGCTACTCCGTCCAGGCCGAGTTGGCCGGCGCGGACGGCCTCAAGGCCGGCCGCCACTACACCGCGCAGGGCATGGTCCAGTTCACGCCCCCCGGCACGGTCGCGCTGGCCGATTTCGATGGCGGCGCCTTCCACCGCTCCGCACCGATCACCCGCGAGCATGTCGAGGCTGTCCTGCGCAGGATCTCGGGTGTCGACGTCACGGTGACCAGACTCGACCTCGCCACCACCTGGACCGACCGCGCCCATCAGGCGGCCGCGTATCGCGACGGGCGCGTGCTGCTGGCCGGCGACGCCGCGCACATCCATTCACCGCTGGGCGGGCAGGGCCTCAACCTCGGCCTCGGCGACGCGATGAATCTGGGCTGGAAGCTCGCCGCCACGATCCGGGGCGACGCGCCGGCCGGCCTGCTCGACAGCTACGCGGGCGAACGGCATCCGGTCGGCGCGCGCGTGCTTGACTGGTCCCGCGCCCAGGTCGCGCTCATGCGGCCGAGCCGAAGTTCGCGCGCCCTCGAAGCCATTCTCCGCGACCTCATCGAGACGCCGGACGGCGCAACCTACTTCGCCGAGCGCGTCTGGGGCGTCACGCTACGTTACGATCTCGGCGACAGCCACCCGCTGGTCGGATGCAGCGTTCCCGATTTCATGCTGGGCGACGGGCAGAGGGTCGGCACCCTCATGCGCGACGGCAAGGGCTTGCTCCTCGACTTCGACCGGAACCCGCTGCTCCAGGCTCTCGCTCAGCGGCGCCCCGCGCGGATGAGCTACGTTGCGGCGGATGCGCGGGACCGGCTGGGCCTCCAAGCCGTGCTGGTGCGGCCCGACGGGATCGTGGCCTGGGCCAGTGACACCGTTCCCGACGAGGCGACCATCGGCCGAGCCGTGACGCGATGGTTCGGCGAATGAAGGCCGGGCACTGAACGGCCTCGCCTGCTCTTCGCTGCGAAGAATTGATACGGCGGCGTCACATTCCCGTACCAGTCGGTAGCCAGCCTCGCCTTCGGTCTCGAACGAGGTTGCTATGGCCAATGCTTGCGCCTTGCTGTCCCCCGAGGAGCGCAAGGCTGCCGAGATACTAGATCACGCACAGCGAGCGATGATGGAGAAGGTACACGCTGCCGTGGCCGAAGCGGTCGAGCAAATGCGCGACCAGGTTCTCGCCGCCCGCCTCAACTTCGCGCCCGCTCCCAAAGGATATTTCGATGCCGTAGTCCATCAGCGGATGTACCTCACGATCTGCGGCGCCACGGTAGGCACCTTCGAAGGTGGGAATGCCAAGAAGGCGATCGGGCTCATTCGAAACCAGCAGTTGATCGCGAACCGTTACTGGGGTGCCGACATCGCGGTGACGCCGAAGGCGCAGTGACACGCTCGCCGGCTGCCCCAGCCGGTGCCACCACCATCATCGGCGGATTTCCATGAGCGCGGCCTAAATCATAGAGCGCATCGACGGCCTCGCTCAGCTCAGTGCGTATCCGTGGAGCGGGTGCGGCGTTTGCCTGACGGGCACGCGGCCACATCGCGTCGACTTCGCGCTTCTCGCGCTCTTCAGCCCCGCGCTTGGCCTGCTCAGCGACCTGATCGAAGGGCTTCGGAACCGGCTGGGCGACCTGGAAGCCAGGACTCGGCTGTTTGCGCGAGAGCGGAAGGTTCGGCGGCTTCCGAGGCGCGACGTGCGAGGTCAGGCCCGATGCGCTTCTGGATAGCTCGAACGAGATCCTGCAGTACGGGCCTTGGAAAAAAGCTTCGCCGTAGCCAGGATAGTAGACTCGATCATGAGCCGCGATCACCGCGTCGGCACACCGGCGCATGGGCGAAGCGAGAGCAGCTCGGAACTGGCCTGGCCTCGTAGCGCCTTCGATACCCGGTTCGTTCAGTGCCTCACGTGAGATGCAGTCGGTCGCCTCTCGGACCGAAGGCGGACGAGCCGCCTCCGGCGCGGATCGTCTTGGATACCTTGTGCGACCGCGGCCTTGATGGTGCTCAGCAGAATCAGAACCGTGACGATCCCGACGCGCATCTCTGCCTCACGACGCGGCTGACTGGCGGGCGAGTTCGCTCGCCTTCTCGAACCGAGCTCGCGCGGAAGCTTCGATGCGTGAAAGCCCGAGACGCTGGCCGATCAATCTCGCGCGCTCCGCCTCCGAGGCATTGGATGGCAGGGTGCTCGCGATCCCGACGAGTTCCGGCATGGGCGTATCGGTATGACTGCGGACGGTGGGATCCGCCGGGCGGTAGGGATAGCTTGTTCGGGGCTCCTCGCCACACGGCCAGAGCACGGTGCGTCCGTCATCCTCGGTTCGCGCGACGGATGCATCGATCTGGGTGGCGATGGCCTCACGGACGAGCGGACCAACCCGCTGAATGTCGTGAGCGCGGGCGATGCGCCGTATGAGCAGCTCCTCGTAGATCGGCCCTTCCACGGAGAGGACGTGGCCGACCATGGCGCTGAGCGCCGGTCGGTAGGACGCATCATAGAACCGGCCCGGTTCGACCGGTCGGCCGAGATCGTTCAGGTCCGCGAGCCTGTAGTCCCGCATGTCATCCTTGGCTTCCAGCCTTGCAGTTGGCGGCTCGACCGGCAGGGCCCGATCGGCGTAGAGGCGCTGCGGAATGGCTTCGATGACAGGACCCGCGTCGTTCGCGGGCTCGCTCGGCATCTCGTCGATGGATGAAGCGACCTCAGGCTCCCCTGTCGGTTCGTCGCGGTCCTGTTCGAGAGCCTCGGGTTCGACAGCCACGTCGATTGGCGCTACCGACGCAGCCCTGGCGCGATCGGCTTCGAGATCCTCGATCAAGCGCTGATCGAGCTTGGCGAGCGCGCCTTCGGCGTCCATCCACCACTCGGTGCTCCACACCCGGCGGATACGCCAGCCGAGATCGGTCAGCACATGCTCGCGCAGGCGGTCGCGATCCCGGGCCGTAGCGGAGCTGTGGTAGGTCGCGCCATCGCACTCGACACCGGCGAGGTAGCGCCCGGGAGCATCGGGATGGACGATACCGAGGTCGATCCGGAAGCCGGAGACGCCGATCTGCGTATGGACGGTCCAGCCTTTCGCCTGGAGACCGGCCATCACCGCAGCTTCGAAGGGTGATTCCACGTCGCCGCCGGTCGGCGCGAAGGCTTCGGCCAGCGCCCGCGCCCCGCGGTCGGCAAACTCGAGGAAGTGCTTGAAGTCGCGGACGCCTTGCGCCTGGGTGCGGCCGAGATCGATCTGCTCGGGACGGAGCGACGCGAACACGACGAGTTCGCGCCGGGCGCGGGTGATCGCGACGTTCAGGCGGCGGTGGCCGCCGTCCTTGTTGAGCGAGGACACCGTGCTGATCGGACGCCCGCTTGGGTCCGGCCCGACCGCGACGGAGAAGATGATGGCGTCGCGCTCGTCGCCCTGCACGTTCTCGAGATTCTTCACGAACACCGGCTCGTGCCAGCGGTCCTTGTCGAAGAACGGCTCCAGTTCGGGATACGACCGTCGCTGCTCGTCGAGGAGGTTCTCGATCAGGCGCTGCTGCTCGCCATTGAAGGTGACCACGCCGAGCGAGCGCCGCTCCTCCGCGAAGCTCGGGTCGCGCAGGCGACGCACGATCTCGGCGACGACGGCGCGGGCTTCGGGGCGGTTCACGCGGCCCGCTCCCCGCTCGTAGACCCCATCCGGCACGAGGGTGAGCCGGACGGCCCGGTCGTCGGTCACCGGTGACGGGAAGGTCACGAGCCGGCCACGGTAGTAGCGGCTGTTCGAGAAGGCGATCAGGCTCTCGTGGCGGCTGCGGTAGTGCCAGTCGAGGTTCCGCCGGGGGATGTTGGCGGCCAAGCACTCGTCGAGGATCGACTCCTGATCCGTGACGTCGCTCCCGTCCTCGATGTCGTCGACGCCGCGGTCACCGACATTGGTCGGCGGCAGCTGCTCGGGATCGCCGACGATGACGACCTGCTTCGCCCGGGCGAGCGCGCCGATGGCGTCCCACGGCGAGATCTGGGAGGCCTCGTCGAAGATGACGACGTCGAACGGCTCCTTGTCGGGCGGCAGGTACTGCGCGATCGAGAGCGGGCTCATCATCACGCAGGGGGTGAGCTTGGTCAGCGCCGTCGGCATCTTCCCGAACAGCTTGCGCAGCGGCATGTGCTGCGTCCTCTTTGTCAGTTCGTGCGAGAGCGTGCCCCATTCTGGGTCGCTCCCGAAGGCAGTCGGCCCAGGGATGCCGCCGCCGAGGCGCGAGCGGACGACCTGTTTGGAGAGTTCCGTGACGCGGGCATCGGCGGCGCGGAAGCGCTGGATGGCATCCTCGTGCCGCTCCGGCAGGAAGCGCCGCAGCACCGGATCGTGGCTGACGACACGGTCGATCCACCAGCGCGCATAGGCGGTCTCGAAGGCGGTCTCGGCACGGTCGGGGGCAACGCGGCCCTCTTCCAGGGCGTCGATCAGCGGCGTGAGACCGGTCTGGCGTGCGTTCTGGGCGGCGGACTGCCATGCGCACCACCCCTGGGCGCGTCCCAGTCCCGAGCCCCAGCGCCGGGCGAGCGCGAGGCTCTGCTCGATCCAGTCGGCGTCGGCGGCCAGCGGCTCTTCCGGATTGGTGCGACCGGCCAGGAGGCTGAGCGCCTTCATCGCCTCGTTCGCCCTCGCACGGTTCTGCGCGAAGGCGGCGTAGCTCTGCGCGATGCGACCACCCTCCGCAAGCGCACGGCCCTGTCGCTCGACGAGCTGCACGAGGTGGTCGCGCAGGGCATCGATCCCGAGGGACAGGGGCCCGAGGATGTCGAGCAGCTGTTCGACTTTCTCGGCCCAGGTGATCGCCGGGGCGAACTCCGACGCCGCGCAGTCCGGATTGCTCCACGGCAGCCCGAGCCGGGCGAGGATCAGCTCCTCCAGGCATCCGGCTTTGACGTGCTTGGCGACTTCGATCAGCCCCGTGAGATCCGGCCCGAGATCGGCTGGAAGCGGCCCTTCCGCGTAGGGCTGCACCTGTGCCGCGACGCGTCTCAGCTTGCCGCCCTTGACCAGGAAGTTCGAACCCTGCGCGGCGACCCATTCAGCCAGCAGCGCCCCCAGGTTCTGATCGAGGATGCCCGGTCCGTAGCGGCCGGTAAGCCGGCCGAGCAGTTGGGCCTTCGTAGTCTGGAAACGCTCCCGCGCGGAAACGGCCCTGCGCAGGTCGCCAGCACCGTCGGCGAGGAAGGCGACTCCGCAGCGCGCTTCCGACCGCACGAGGTAGTTGCCGAGCACCACCAGCCCGCGCGTGCCAGCGCAGGTCGCGAGCAGGGAGGGTAGCCCGATCGCCTCGGCGAAGGTCTGACCGCTGACCCGAAGCGCGCCGAGCGTCTGCTCGACGGTCCGGATCGCCGCGCCCATATCGTCGCGCCAGACCGGCGACCACTGGGTGGCCTCCACCCCCTGAAGCGGGTGATCCACCAGCGATCCGACCGAGGCCAGCACGGGGCGAAGCTCCCGGCAAGCCGCGCGCAGGGTGGCGAGCGTCGTCTCGTCGTGGGCGAGGTGATCCGGCCATGTGAGGACGAGCGGAGGCTCGCCGCTGCCGGCCGCGATGACGCGCCCGAAGGCCTCGTAGGCGGAGAGCCCGTTCTCGCGCCGCCGATGCAGGGCCTTCACGAGGCCGTTCAGTTCCTCGCGCAGGCTCGCGAGCTCGCTCGTCGCCGCATCCCAGGTGCCCTGCGATGGGGTCGAGCGCTCGTGCCAGGCCCGACGCAGCTGCCCGAGAACGGCCGATTTCTGCGCCTTGGTCGAATGGACCTCCAGGCAGTAGTCGCCGAGGCCGATCTCCTGAAGGCGGCGCTGCACGACCTCCAGGGCGGCGGTCTTCTGCGAGACGAACAGCACGGTGCGCCCCTGCGCGAGGCACTGGGCGATCATGTTGCCGATCGTCTGGCTCTTGCCCGTGCCGGGCGGCCCGAACAGCACGAAATCCTTGCCGCCGGCGGCGGCGAGGACCGCCGAGAGTTGCGAGGAATCCGCCGAGAGCGGCGCGAAGACGGTCTCGGGCGGGTGCTCCCGGTCGAGACGGGCTGGCTCGGGGAACGGCGTGCCGTCGCCATAGGAGTGCTTCGGCGTGTCGATGAGATGGCGAACCACCGGGTTGCGCTTCAGCACCTCTGCCCGGTCGACCAAGTCCTTCCACATCAGATACTTGGTGAAGGAGAAGGCCGAGAGCACGACGTCCGGCACCACCTCCCAGCCGCGCAGTTCCTTCACGTGCTGGCGGACGATCCGGAAGATGCCGTCGACGTCGTACCCGGAGCCGTCGCGAGGGAGATCCCCTTCCAACTCCGGCATCCGGAGCTTGAAGTCCTCACGCAGCATTTCGAGCAGGGTCGGATTGATCCGCACCTCGTCGTCGTGGAGGGCGAGCTTGAAGCCGGCCCGCACGCTCGACCGCTTGAGAGTGACCGGGACGAGGAGCAGCGGGGCGCGATAGGCGGCCTCGCCCTCCTTCTTGGTCCATGACAGGAAGCCGATGGCGAGAAACAGGATGTTGGCTCCGCCCTCTTCGAAGCCGTTGCGGGCGAGCCGGTAGAGGTCGAGCAGGCGACGGTCGAGGTCGGCCTCGGTCGACGTCGTGTAGATCTCCTTCCGGGCGAGCGCCGCCTCCAGATAGCTGCGACGGCCATCGTCGTGGTGACGACGCGCGTAGAGATCGGCGCTGCGCTCGTCGGATCCGGTCAGCACGTCCGAGAGCGGCTTCAGACGAAACTCGGTCCCCGCAGCGAGGCCGTCTTCCAACGCTCCGGGCGACACGCATTCGAGGCTGACGGAGCCCTTGCCCAGCTTGAAGTTCAGCAGCTTGTTGCGGAGCGTCAGATCGAGCAGCTTGCGCTTCCAGCGCTCCACGCGTCCGACCGGGGTCTCGGGGGCTTCGTCGACCGGCGCGCGTGGCTCATCCTCGAAAGGCGGTAGTGCTCCGATCGGCTGATTGATCGGCTGGGTGGGAGCGGGTGCGACACTGGTCGGCTTCCCGTCACCGAGATCCATCGGCCGGATCCCCCGCCGACGGCAGCGCCTGACGTCGATGGCAATCTCGAGCGCCGCCGGTGCTTCGTCCTCGACCTGGACGCTGCCCTGCGCGACGGCAACCTTGAACGTCGCCGGCGGGTCGGAGGTGAGAAGCGTCGTCTCGACGAAGACGAGATCCTGGAGGTCGCGTCGCTTGCGGAGCAGCTGCATGTCGTCGACGGTCGCGTTCGCGAAGTCGTCGTCCTGCAGCCAGACGCCGACGAAGGCATGGCCGGCCGTGAGCACCAGCACGGGGTTCAGCCCCGCCTGCTCGAGGCAGGCGGCGTAGAGCAGCGAGAGATCGAGGCAGGTGCCGACCTTGGGCTCCAGCACGTCGCTCGGTCCGCGCACCTTCTGCCCGGCCCGCTCGAAGCTCGCGGGCGGCAGGACGTAGGCGATCCGCCGGTCCGCAATCGCTGCCCAGATCGCCTCGGCCAACTCCCAGGCACGAGACTTCTTGGCGGTCGTGTAGCCGTTCAAGCCCGTCTCGCGCCCGGCTTCGCCGAGCTTGGTCGCAGCATCGCGCAGAACGACGTCGACGGCCGGATCGTTGGGGCGGACGAAGGCCGCGAGGAGTTCGGGCGCGCTCCGGCCGCCACCCCAATGCGAGGGCGGCAGCAGGCGCAGTTCCTCGACCTGCCGGGCTGTTTCGCCGCCGGCATCCTCGACGACCACCGTCAATTCCAAACGGCTCGCCTCGGTAAATCCGGAGAGCAGGGCGGCATCGAGCCGGACATCCGGCAACGCGATGTGATGGTTCGATCCCGCCGGGATGCGATCGATCCGGAGCGTGAGCGGCTGCACGACGGCCGGCCGGCTTTCGATCCGCACGCGGACATCCGAAAGCTCAACCTCGGAGGTGTTCTCGATCACCACTTCGCGGATCACCGGAACCGCATTCTCGTGGTACGCGAGACTGACATGCTCCGTGACCGAGCACGTGATTTGGATACCGTCCGACACGGCTTCCCCCTTGTCCTGAGCTGGACTGTATGGGGACAGCCTCAAGTAGCGCAAGGTCGGCGATTCGTCGGCAGCCCAATTCAAATCGGCACACCGAGATTTTCGTGGCGTAGATGCTGCTTCGCGTCGGATTGAGTTGCGGAACGGCCACCACCAAACATTTCCGACTTCACCGCCGATCAAAGATTTTCGAAGCAACCAGCTCCATGCGGTGATTTACCAGCATTGAATGATAGTAGATCTGCGGGAACGCGAGCGCAGGACAAAAGCTCTGAGGCCGCATAGGCAGAGCCTATGTTGCAGCCCTGCGTCATACTCAAGGTGGCGAGGGCCAATCAGCCGCCCGTCTCCGACATTCGGCGGGGAATCACTGGCGATGCGCCGCGTTGCAGGACGAAGCTGTGTCCGATTGGCTTCCGGCCCATCGCTTCATCGATGACGCGGACGATCTCGTCGTCCGAACCGGAATCCCGCAGAATGGCCTTGAGATCCGTCGCATCCTCATGGCCCAGACAGGTGTGCAATGTCCCTGCCGCCGTCACGCGGACGCGGTTGCAATCGGCGCAGAAGTTGTGCGTGTGCGGCGTGATGAAGCCGATCAGACCGCCCGTCTCAAGGATGCGGGCGTAGCGGGCCGGCCCGCCGCTGCGCATCGGAACATCGACCAACGTCCAGCGTGCTTCGATCCTCTGTCGCAGGAGATCCAGAGGCAGGTACTGGTCGAGGCGGTCGGCTCCGACGTCGCCGAGCGGCATCGTCTCGATCAGGCTGAGGGCCATGCCTCTTGTGTGAGCGAAGGCGATGAGGTCGTCGATCTCTTCTTCCGTCCCGTCCTTCAGCGCGACGGCGTTGAGCTTGACCGCGAGACCCGCCTCGCGGGCCGCCTCGATCCCTGACAGGACCTGTGTCAGGCTCCCACCGCGGGTCAGTTGCCGGAAGCGATCCGGATCGAGCGTATCGAGCGAGACATTGATCCGACGCACGCCCAGGCGAGCCAGATCGTCGGCGAAGCGGGAGAGCTGCGTCCCATTCGTCGTGAGCGTGAGTTCGCGCAGCGATCCGTCTCTCAGAGATCCCGACAGCGACCTGAACAGGTCGAGGATGCCTTGGCGAACCAGCGGCTCGCCGCCGGTGATGCGCACCTTGTCGATGCCTCGGGCAATGAACAGATGGGCAAGCCGCGCCAGCTCCTCCAGGGTCAGGATGTCCCGCCGGGAGCGGAACGTCATGTCCTCCGACATGCAGTAGACGCAGCGAAGGTCGCATCGATCGGTCACGGAGAGGCGCAGATAGCTCACGCGCCGGCCGAAACGGTCGATGAGGCCGCAGCCTCCGGAGCCTGGGGACGGCATCATGTCAGGCCGCCTCGCCCGCGATGGCGAGCATCTCGCTGAGCGTGACGAATTTTTCCCGCGGCTTCCCGGCGGCTTGTCCCCGGCTCCGCTCGGCCGCATCGATCCGGCGCCAGGCCGCGTAATCGATGGTCGGGCCCTTGCGCGCAGCAAACCGCCTCAACACGGCCTCTGCATCCTGGGACGGCGTCGGCAAGGCCGCGAGATCAGCGAGCACGGCGTCCGCCGTCTCGACGCCGCAGGCCCGGTTCGTCCCGATCGTGCCCCGAGGGCCGCGCTTGCTCCAGCCGCAGGCATAGAGCCCCGGCACGGCTCCCCCATCGGCCTGCAGGCGACCGCCGACATTCGCGTGGGTTCCTGTACCGGCATCGTAGGGAACGCCCGGAACCGGCGCCGTCCGCCGCCCGATGCTGGAGACGATGAGCCCGCAATCGAGCACGACCGGCTCCTCCGAGCCGGTCCGGCGCAGATGCATGCGCTCGACTCGGCCTTGCCCCATGATGGACACCGGCTCCAAACCGAAGCGGATCACGCATCGCCGACGCTTGGCCGATCCGATGCCGGCTTCGGCATAGCGGCGCAGGATCGCCGCGTTGGCCTGCACCTCCGCGGATGCGTCGGGGGGAAGGTCCGGCACACTGTGAGGGAAGTCGCCGGGATCGAGCCGGGTCTCGCAATCGGCCAACTCACCGAACTCCGCGAGCTCCTTGGTCGAGAACCGGGCGCGATCGATTCCGCCGCGTCCGACGATCTGAACCTCCCGGATCCGGCTCTCGGCCAGGGCGTCGAGGGCGTGGGCGGCGATGTCGGTGTGCCGCAATTCGTCGGGGGTCTTGACCAGGATGCGGGCGACGTCGAGCGCCACGTTGCCGTGGCCGATCACCAAAGCCCGCTCACCGGAGAGATCGAAGGAGAGACCGGCCGCGTCGGGATGCCCGTTGTACCAGCCGATGAAGGCGCTCGCCCCATGGCTTCCGGCCAGATCCTCGCCGGGAATGTTCATGCGTCGGTCCAGCGCGGCACCGTTCGCCAGGATCACCGCGTGGTAGGAGGCCGAGAGGTCGGCGACGCTCACGTCGGAGCCGACCTCGACCCCGCCGACGAAGCGGAAGCCCGGCATGGCAGCGATCCGGTCGAACACCGTGACCACCTGTTTCAGCTTCGGGTGGTCCGGCGCGACGCCGAAGCGCACCAGTCCGAACGGCGCGGGCAGGCGCTCGAACAGATCGACCGCCAGCGGCACGCCCGATCGCAGGAGCGCTTCGGCCACGTAAAAGCCCGCCGGGCCGCTGCCGACGACGGCGATGCGATAAGGCGCGCTCATGAGGCCAACCGCTTCGCCTGCTCATCGGCTCCGGGCAGCGGGGGGAGCTTCGCCGCGATCACCGGCGTCTCGGCGGCCCGCGACTTGTTGATCGCGATCCACTCCGCCTTGCCCGCCGGCATCTGCCAGGACGGATGGATCGCGCCGACCGGACAGATCGGGGCGCAGCCGCCGCAATCGATACAGTTCTCGGGATCGATGTAGGTCATGCTTTCATCGAGGTGAAAGCACTCGACGGGGCAGACCGTGACGCACTCGGTATAGCGGCAACCTCGGCAGGAATCCGTGACCACATAGGCCATGTCGGCATCACCTCGATGGGCAAGAGAGAGGGAGGAAGGAGGCTGTCAGGCGACGGCCACCTCCACCAGCATGTCCGAGAAGGTCGGGGCGCGGCCGAGATCGGCGAAGGCGGGCGGCGTCACGGCATGGACGGTCGGCCCACGCTGGTTGGAGCGCTGCCAATAGCCTGCGGGCGCCACGACGACGCCGGGCATCACCTCGGGCGAGAGCGTCGCGAAAGCTTCGAAGGCCCCGCGCTCGTTGAACACCCGGATCGGCGTCCCCGCCGCGATCCCGCGGCGCTCCGCATCCTCCGGGTGGAGAAGGACCGCCTGCTGCTCTCCGGCCTGTGCGACCTGCGACGGCAGGTTGCCGTAGTTCGAGTTGAGGAAGGCGTGGCTCTTGGGCGAGATCAGGCTGAGCGGGAAGCGCTCGGCCAGCGCGGGTGCGGTGCGGGGGCTCTCGTTCGGGGCCACGTAGTGCGGCAGCGGATCCACCGGCTCGCCGGCTTGGTCCCCGCCATAGCCCTGGCGAAACAGCGGAGCGACGAAGTTGCCGCCGGCGGCCAAGCTCGACTTGAACTCGCACTTGCCGGAGCCGGTCGGGAAGTTGCCGTCGCGATGCGGCGCCCAAGCGTCCGCCGCATCCATCGTCAGGCGCATGTATCCCTTCTGCCTCAGCTCATCGAGGGTGATCCCGGCGAGCGCGGGGTTCGACCAGTCCATCGACGCCTCGATCATCTCATCGTCCGTGCGGAAGAAGAACGGATCGTCGATGTCCATCGCCTTGGCGAGGCGGCGGAACAGTTCGGTGTTCGGGACGGCCTCGCCGAGCGGGGCGATGGCCGGGTTGTTGTACGACAGGTAGAGGTGACCCCAGGAGAACATGATGTCCTTCTGTTCGAGCTGGGTCGTGGCCGGCAGCACGATGTCGGCGTAGCGCGCGGTATCCGTCAGGAAGTGCTCGCTCACCACCGTGAACAGGTCCTCGCGGGCGAGACCCTTCGCGATCGCCTCCTGCTGCGAGACCATCGCCATCGGGTTCGCGTTGTAGACGAACAGGGAGCGGATCGGCGGATCGAGGGGCATGTCGCCGGTGAGAGCGGGGCCAAGCTTCCACGAATTGATCACCCGCATGGACGGGGGCTGAAGATCCGGCCGCATCAGGCCGGGCCAGTTCACCGGGAAGGCCCAGATCGGCAGTTGCAGGAGGCCGCCGCCGACATGCCGCCATGCGCCGATCAACGCGGGCAGGCAGGCGATCGCCCGTACCGTCTGGCCGCCGCCCGCATGACGCTCGACCGCCACGCCGATCCGCACCACGGCGGGGGGCGTCGTGGCGTATTCACGGGCGAGCTTCAGGATGTCCTCGACCGGGATGCCGGTCTCGGCCGAGGCGAAGTCCGGGGCGTATTGCTCGACCCGCTCGGCCAGTTCGTCGAAGCCGATCGTGTGACGGTCGATGTAGTCTCGGTCGATCAGCCCTTCCTTGATGATGATGTGCATCATCGCGAGCGCCAGCGCTCCGTCGGTGCCGGGGCGGATCGGGATGTGCCAGTCGGCCAGCTTCGCCGTCCGGGTGCGGACGGGGTCGATCACCACGAGCTTGGCGCCGTTGCGCTTGGCCTGCTCGATGAACGGCCAGTGGTGCGAGTTCGTGCTGAGCGTGTTGCAGGCCCAGAGCACGATGTACTTCGAATGGACGAAACTCTCGGGATCGACGCCGGGCGTGTGCCCGATCGTCATCATGTAGGCGGTGCAGGAGGCCGAGTCGCAGAAGGTGCGTTCGCAGACGGTGGCGCCGAGCTTGTTGAACAGCGGGTCGCCGACGTTGAGGCCATTGATGATGCCCTGCGTGCCGAGATAGCTGTAGGGCAGGATCGCCTGCGCCCCGCTCTCGGCGATGATCGCCTTCCAGCGCTCCGCCACCGTCTCCATGGCCTCGTCCCAGGAGATCCGGGCGAACTGTCCGCTGCCTTTCGGTCCGACGCGCTTGAGCGGGTAGAGGATCCTTTGGTCGCTGTAGACCCGGTTCTGGTAGTCGTTCACCTTCACGCAAAGGCGCCCCTTGGTGAAGGGATGATCCGGGTTGCCCCGCACCGCGATCGCCTTGCCATCCTCGACTGTCGTCAGGATCGAGCAGGTATCGGGACAGTCGTGGGGGCACGCCCCGATGACGACTTCACGAGCCATATCCATTCTCCCGCTGACCGGTTCTTGAGCACGCCTCAAAGGTGCCAATGATTCGGGCAGCGGGCTTTATCGGAATCTGCGGCTTCGTATTCCCTGATTGCGATCCTTTCATCGGGCTTCCGGCCAGCATCCCTCGCGCACCGTGGCGCGAGATGTGCTTTGCCGTTGGAATCATTCGAAATGGGGGTGAGAGGACGGGTCCATGCTCGGGCATTCCGTTGACAAGTACGTAACGGGCCGGCTGCTCGACACGTCGAATGGTTTGGGCTGGACGCAGCTTCATGCCGAGCGCTGGAGCCACATGCCCGGAGAGCTCCCCGCGCTCACGCCCAAGGATACCGAGATCGCGATTCTCCTGCAGGGGCGGTCTTTCGTGGACCGGATCGGAAGCGGCCAGCGCCAGCAAACACATGGCCATCGCGGCACGGTCTGGGTCTGCCCGGCAGGGATTGAAGAGGAATACATCAACATCTCCGACCCGATGCTCGATTGCCTGCACATTTTCTTGCCGGCGCATCCGTTCGAGGAAACGATGCTCCGTGATCTCAATGTCGATCCTTCCAAGGTCGAGTTGCGTTACGACGTCATCCCGCAGGATCCTTTTATCGATTACGTCGCCAGCCGGATCCTTCAGGAAATGGAGTGCGAGAGCGCGGCAGGAAGGCTCCTGATCGAATCGCTCGGCATCGCGCTCTCCGCCCACCTCGTCCATCGCTATTCGACAGCGAAGGTCCGGCAGAGGGAGACCGCCGACAAGCCGCTCGACAGGCGGCGGCTGGAACGGGTGGAGGCCTTCATCGCGAACCACCTCTTCGACGACCTCACGGTCGCGGAGCTGGCGGCCGTGGCCTGCATGAGCGTTGCCCATTTCACGCGCAGCTTCCGCGCGGCGACGGGGCGAACGCCCTACGACTACGTCAGCGGATGCCGGCTGGATCTGGCCAAGCGCCGTCTTCTCAATGAGGATACGCAAATCGCCGAGATCGCTGCCGCGACCGGATTTTCGTCGCAGGCGAACTTTACGCGCGCCTTCCGCAAAGCGCTCGGGGTGACCCCGGCTCAGCTGCGGGCTTCCGCCCAGAACTAGAGCGCTCTGCGCCGAAGTGGACACCGGTTCGGCGTAAGAGAGCGCGTCACGACAAAGGCTTGGAGCCGCTCCCGATGGCAACGCGATCGGAAGCGGCTCCAGCGTCGAAACGGCGTGTTTTCCGCCGCGAGGCCGCACGACCTCTTTGCGTCGATCCGGCTCGTCGGAAGGGCGTTACAGCAGGAATCGAACACCGAATGATGGTCTTGGATAATGACCATCGATGGAAAATCCGGAAGCTCTGCCTCTCATAAAACTCCAAAAACGGGGCGAGGGGCTGATGATCACGATCAGGTTTGGATTAGGCTTGGCAACAATTGCGGCCGGAATTTCCATGAATTTCGGCGCCGCTGCACTGGAGATCAATCCCGGAGATTATGAGCAGTTCCCGTCCGGCGCAACGATCGGCCTGCTTTATTACCAGTTTGGCCAGGGCAATGAGGCCTATAGCCGGGGAGCCAAGACGACATCGGACGCGAAGCTGGACACGAATGTCGGGCTGATCCGCCTTCTGCACGTCTACGAAATCGCCCCCAACGTGACAATCGATCCGCAGTTTCTCCTCCCGGTCGGCGCGATTTCCACGGGCGGCGTGCTGGCCCCCCTCGGTTCGCCGGGCGGCGTCGGCGATGTGATCCTGACGGCACCGATCAAGGTCAAGCTCGATACCGCGTTCAAGGACGTTTTCGCGATCAGCCCGTTCCTGATCGCGCCGACAGGCAGCTACGACGAGAACAGGCCGCTCAATTTCGGCTCCAACCGCTGGCAGGGCGTGCTCCAGGCTGCCTATGTCAAGCATTTCGATCCGGTCTGGTCCTTCGATACGATCGCGGACGTCAGTTTCTACTCCGACAACAATCGATACAATCTGAATGGGATCGGAAAGCTTTCGCAGGCTCCACAATACGAATTGCAGGGTTACCTTCGCTACAAGATCACTCCCGCCCTTGAGGTCGCTGGCGGCTTCGGCGGACGGCTCGGCGGCAATCAGACCTTCCAGCAGGTGTCGCTGCGGAATTCGCAAGGCACCAGCTATGGGCGTCTCGCGATCGCCTACTTCCCGGAGCCGACCTTCCAAGTTCAGGCCATGATCGGCCGTGATCTGACGGTCGAGAACGGCACGAAGCAGGCGACCTTCGTGCAAGTGCGGCTTGCCAAGATCTTCCCTTAATTCGAGATTTCCCCTCAGATTAGACAATTAACAGGTTAGTCGCTGGCAGTAGTTCGTGAGGAACTTGAGGCTCTGGCCGAGTCGGGGGGCGATCTGATCCGCTCCCACTGAAGTGGTCCGCCCTGAAGCGGGCCATCCCGACCTCCTCAGATCGGGAACAAGCTTAGCAGATCGAGGCGTTTTCACACAGCCTCGGTCAGCACCGGTGTCGGTCGCGTCGCCCCGCTTTGCCGATCCCTGATAATGGTCATCACCTCGAGTTCGGCTTCGACGAACGCCAGATAGAGGCGTCGATCCGCAGGTGACCCGAACGCGATGTTCAATTCGGCATCGAGGACGGTCATCATCGCATCGATATCGAAGTGGGTGGCGGCACAGTCGCCGCGCGCGTTGGCGTCACGCAACTCGGCCTCCCTTGCAGCGATCTCCTGCCCGAGAGCGGCGAATGCCTCGCGACTCAGGGGTTCAGCGCCGCGTCGCCGAGCTTCATCCGCAGCGAGCTTGCGATGGCGGAAAGTCGTGACCAAGCCCTGAATGACCGTATCGTCAAGTTCAGAGATCTTCGGTTTGGCGCTGAGTGTAATGTGGCGCTTGGCAACGCGAATCAGGGCGTCGGCTTCGCCGTCCAGCCTGCGAGCCCGGCTTCGGGCCTCGTCCTCATCGCGGGTTGCGAGGCTGACCCAGAACGCCCGGCCCGCTCGTCTCCCTTTCAGCGAGACAGGGGCGCTCTCGTCGAAGATCCCAGGCCCTGCCGTTCCGAGCACGGCCGGCATGCCGGCGTGCAGCGCTTCCGGGATGGTACGACGGGAATAGAAGATGCCCCGACGCTGGACCAAACCCACCATCTGCCTCATGGCTTCGTAGCACTCCTTACGTAGCAGGAGCGCGCTCAGAAGCCTACGGAATCAGAAAGATACCGTTATCGCAGGGACTTGAGGGCGACTTGGCGGAGAGGGGGGGGATAATCCGCCAGATTATGTGAACCTAGAGCGCCGAGCCATGAACGGATCCACTCCGAGCCCGCGCTGGCTTCATCGACGTGTACATTGCACCCGTTAGGACGCGATGCAAGGGAATGTGTGCCAGCTCAGGTTTGCCACCACCTTTGTTGCCGGGGGCGGCTGCTCGCTCCGTTCGGTACAAGCCACGCATTACAGCCTCCGATCGTTCAGAATGCGCAAAACGCGCGAAATGCCGGTAAAGCAAAGGCCCTATTTCACCGTGCTTGACCAAGGTTCCGATCCGCTCGCCATCCTCCGATGGTAGCCCACTCCTAAGGACATCCTAGTCGGTCTCTAGGATGTCCCTGCCAGGTTGCCCCACCCGGACAGCAAGTGTGCCTGGCACGCCCCCTCGACACCGCTACACGGAAGCCACGAGACGGAGGCCACGAGCCCCTCTCCTCATCGACCGCAGGACCGTTCCTCTCGGGGATCGCCGCAACCACCGCCTGCTCAGTCGCGCCGAGGATGTGACAGGCGATCTTCCACCGCCCGCCGCAAGCATCCTACACGGGATTAGGCCACGTGCGGCTTCCTCCCGCGGGAGAGACGGAGTTGCTTGAGCCTCCGCCGCAGCCCTCTCCGCAGCCGCTCCCTCGCGCGCGTGACGATCGAACGGATGCGGAAGGCGAGCCGGCCCCGGATCCCGCCCGGGCTGCGGCAGCGGGGGTGACGGCATAAAGGCCCTGGGCGAGACGGTCGGCCTGCAGGCGCCGGTCGATCCCGGCGATCAGGGCCTCCGGGCCGAGCCTCGGCGGGGCCAGCGCGACGGCGGCCAGCAGGGCGTGGCCAGTCCGCGCCGCAATCTGCCGGCGCAGGAGGTCGGGCGCCCAGGTCGCGGCGACGTGGACCCGCGCTTGGCCGTTGAGGATGGTGACGACGATCTTCATCGCCGCCTCCAGCATCGTACGGAGGCGGGGCGGTCGGCACGCCCGGCTGCGGAAGCAGGGATCGGGTTGACGCGGAGCACGCGTCAGCGAATGGTCCTGGGAACCATGGTGCACACCTCTCCAACAGGTGGTTGCTGTGGCAAGGCCCCGCCTGTGTTACCAGCACAGGTGACGGCCGCCTCATCGCGGGGCGGACATCGTGGGCCTGCACGGCCGTGTCTGCCGCGAATCGACAGGCTGCGCCATTCGGGCCGTCGGCGCACCGCGAGCCTAACCCCACCGTAAACGGAAAGCCGGGCGGCGCCTGGTTCCTTGCGGGGTGCTGGCGATAATCCGGGGTGGAGGTGCCCCGTGTCGACCCAATTCCTACATATCAGCCTGTACGGCCCCGCGCCCCGCAAGGGGCAGCCCCCCTGGTCCAGCATCGCCGGCATCGTGAGCGAGGGCGCCCGCGCACCCGGCGCGGCCCGCCACGTCGCCTATCCGGCCGAGCCGACCGTCCTGCACGGGCGCTCGCCGATCGAAGCCGGCCGGATCGCCCTGGAGCGGGCCGAACAGGCCCGCGACGCCAAGGGCCGCCGCCTGCGCCGCGACGGTGCGGTGCTCGTGGCGGCCGTCCTGTCTTATCCAGTCCCCCGCACCCTCGTGGAAGACCGCGAGGCCCCGGATGCCCAAGACCTTTACAACGCCTGGCGTTCGGAGGCCGCGCAGTGGTGCCGCAACCGGTTCGGGGACACTCTCGTCTCGCTGGTCGAGCATCACGACGAAGAATACCTACACCTGCATGCCTACGCCGTCCCGGCCCTCGGCCCGGGCAACCGCCTGACGCTGGAGGCGATCCATCCCGGGCGAGCCGCGCTGAAGCAGGCCGAGGCCGATGGGCGGGACAAGGCCGGCCAGCGGGCAGCGTACCTGGAGGCGATGAAGCGCCTGCAGGACGAGTTCCATGCCGCGCTCAGCATGCGCTACGGCCATGCCAGGGTCGGACCGCGTCGGCGTCGGCTGGAGCGCACCGAGCATCTCCTTGTGAAGCAAGCCCGGATGCGCGAGGCGGAGCGGGAGCGGGCCTATGCGGAGGAGGAAGCGCAACTGAGGACCGCAATCCAGGCCGAGATGCTGGAGCGGTTCGCGTCAGTGCTGATGGAGACGCGCAGGCGGGCGGATGCCCTTGCGCAGGGCCGCGAGGCCGACCGGGAGCGCATCGCCGCGCTGAGTGCCGAGTGCACGCGTCTCCAGAAGGCGCTGGCAGGCCTCGCCCCGGAGGACGGACCGAGCTTCGGACGCTGAAGACGGCGGAGCCGGCGGGGGACGCTGCCCCCTCCTTACACCGGCGCGTCGCGGTATCCCAACCTGACCCCGATCTGTTGCTGGAAAGACACGCACAACGGCGAATAATGGCGGTCGAAGAGGATTCTCGAATTATCCTACATTGTATCGCTAGCCCGGCGGCCCTTCTGTCCTCGACCCTCTGCGCATCGGCCGACTTCCCCGCGGGTCGCGTGACGACGCGATCCGCACCGACTTCCGCTCAGGTGCGCCATGACCCTCGATCAAGCTGACCGGCCCAACCCGAACCGTCCGGCCGACCTCGCCCCTGCAATCCAGTCCTCCGACGGCGCCCCCCTCCGGCCCGAGGCAGGAGTGGCCGGCCTCGCCGACGACCGTGCTGCCGTCTCCGCGGGCGGTGACAGATTCGCCGCGTTCTCGGAGGTGAGCAAGGCCGCGTTTCCGCGCGATCCAGACCTGTCCTTCCTCGCGCCCACGATGCTGCCGGCGCCGGGCTTCCCGATCGAGGCGCTGCCCGATGGGGTGCGGCAGTTCGTGGATGCGGCGGTCCGGGGCCAGAAGACCCATCCGGCCTTCGTGTTCACCAGCGCCGTCGCCACGCTGGCCGGGGCGGTCGGAACGGCGGCCCATCTCTGGGTGAGCGCCGATTGGCGCGAGCCCAGCGTGGCCTGGACCCTCATGGTGGCCGCGGCCGGCATGGGCAAGTCGGTGGCGATGGGCAAGACGGTCCACGTGCTGACCGCGCTCGGCATCGCGGCCCTGGAGCGCGCGGCGGCCGCCCCCGCCGAGGAGGAACTGGCGCAGATGGTCCGTGCCGAAGTCAGACGGCGCACGCAGCGGGCGATCCGCGACGGGCTCGACCGGGCGGAGACCGACTTCTCCGCCTACATGGTGCGCGACGAGGCGGCCATGAGGCCGGCGGCGCTGAACACCTGCACCAGCACGACCCTGCCCGGCATCCTCGATCGCATCGCGGCCCAGCCGCGCGGACTGCTGCTGGCGCAGCCTGACGTGATCGGCCTCGTGCGCGGCCCGACGATGCGTTCGGACGAGGGCCGCTCGGCCCTGCTGCAGGCCTATGACGGCGACCCCTATGTCCGGGAGCGCGCCACAGGTGCGCAGGTGATCCCGGCTCTGCAACTGAGCCTGTGCGGCGGCGTGACCCCGGACAAGCTCAGCGCTTTGATCGGCCGGGAGGATGACGGCCTGCTTTCGCGCTGCCTGGTCAGCTACCCGCAGGTCGAGCGCGATCCGGAACTTGCACCCCGTGGCACCGCGGCGGCGCCCCCGATCGAGGCGGTGCTGCGCCATGTCCTGGCGCTGCCGGCCGCGCGCGAGCGCTTCGGCGGCCACACCGTACTCCTGAGCGAGCACGGCCGGCGGGCGGTTGAGGTCGCCTCGCGCCGCTGGGCGAAAACGGCGGACGATACGGACGGGATGCTGGCCTCGACCTACAACCGTGCCACGACCCAGTCGCTGAGACTGGGCCTCGTGCTTGCAATCTTCGAGCACGTGCTCGCCGGCAAGGCCGGCTTCCCGCAATACCTCAACGAGGACTGCGTCCGCGCGGCGGTGACGCTGGTCGACACGCATTACCTGCCGAGCGCGGAGCGCGCGCTCGAACGCGCCGAGGCACGTCCGGACCCGGACAGGGGCCTGCGCGACATCGCCCGGTTCATCGCCCGCCACGTCGAGGACGAGCGTGTCGGTGCCCCGACCTTCAACGCGCGAGCCTTGCGCGAAGCGCCGCGGGCGCCGTCCGGCCGCGACCACCGCGTCTGGACACAGGCGCTGGAGCGGCTAGTCCATCTTGGCTGTATCACGGAGGCGCCGCGGCACAACGCCACCGGCCGGACCCGGAGCGACTATCGCGCTCATCCCGAGTTCGTTACGGCGGCCCGCAAGGTTCAGTGAGGCTGCCCGGTCATGAGCGCCGGGAGCAAGAGCGCGCGCTCCCGGTGTTCTGCACGTTTTGCGCATTCCGCGCAGCCTTGAGAACAACAATCGAAGGTTCGTTCTCCAGCCGCTCGACTCAAACCAAATGTGTGGACACACGAGACAGATGGGGACGACCAGCAGAGGCGCTCAAACAGGCACTCATCAGTCCGGTCCAAAGCCAGCAGGTCAAGTCCGTCCTGAACATCATCGACCGATCCTTGGGGGAGCATACCTAAAACACGATTGATAAAGTATTTGCAGGCCTTCAGTAGATGCCAATCACGCATTATTCGCATCTGCATGCGACGGTCGCAATTTATTTTCGTCCGCAAGGGTAGTACAACGATTGAGTTTTCGCGCAGCTGCGATCCGATCGAAAGCGTTGCAATTGGAGCCAGTGCTTGGCCATCTGGGACAAAGGAGATGAGGACCGCAAGCACATTCTTGGCCAGGACCGTCTCGATCGATAGACCTTCACTGAGGCATGCAGACTCGAAAGCGAGCCACAGGGTCGTATTCCGCGCTGGCAAGGCAATCGGATAGGCCGATATATCGCGCAGATCTACCTCCTTTCTACTTGGGAGTGGATGGTCAATCGAAGCTGCTATCACCATCTTGACGACCGATTGATAGACGACGTCGACGGCTGAAGTCGTCACGGTCGGAAACGCAAGCCCCAAATCAATGTCACCACGTTCGACTTGCCGCGCCACCGTAGCCGGGGAGCCAACTGTCAATTCAAATCGTATTACGTGGTATGTCTGTCGAAATTCCTGGATTATATGCGGCAGCAATCCAATAGTAAATCCCTCCGAGCTTCCTATGCGGATCAATCATCGCGTGAGAACGTTTAGTTCGCGGATCTCTGTCGCGACTCGATCTGTATAAACTTGAATTCGCTGCGCGTGCTTGGCTAGGAGTTCTCCCGCGGGACTTATCTGCCTGGATGCGAGACCTCTTGGCGTCTAAGACGAAGCCAACAGGTCTCGCATCCAGATAGCTAGAGCACCATCCGAGCGTGATGAAACGGCTAGCGAGGTGAAGGGTTGGTCGGCGAAGGAGAGCGCCGATGTCATCAGCCCTGTCCGTCGATCTGCGTCAGCGCGTGGTCCATGCCGTCGCGGCCGGCGCCTCGCGGCAGATTTTGTTGAAAAACTCGGCTGTTGCAGCGGCATTTCTAAGGTGATTCACTGCCGTTGTGAGGCAGGGATCGAAGCAGATGATGGGTCCTCGGCAAGTCGAGCAGGGCGCTCTGTTCTACGAGTTCTCGCTCGACACCCACGTTCCCGCCGACCATCTACTGCGCTCCATCGACCGCTTCGTCGATCTCAGCGACTTGCGCCGTGCGTTGGCACCGTTCTACGCCTCCACAGGCCGCCCCTCCGTCGATCCCGAGCTGATGATCCGCATGCTGCTCATCGGCTACTGCCTCGGCTCGCTCCGAGCGGCGCCTATGCCAGGAGGTTCATCTCAACCTCGCCTACCGCTGGTTCTGCCGGCTCGGGCTCGATGGCCGGGTGCCGGACCACTCCACCTTCTCGAAGAACCGGCACGGCCGCTTCGCCTTCATCGAGCAGCATGCGCGGACCTGGCCGGTGCGTCTCAAGTGCCGCGTGCTCGGAGTCTCACCCAGTGGCTTCTACGGTTGGTGGTCACGGCCTGAGAGCGCCCGCTCGGTCTCCGACCGCCAGCTCCTGGACGACGTCCGGCGCATCCATGCCGCCCACCACCGGCGCTACGGTGCCCCGCGCGTGCATGCCGCCCTGCGGGCCGAGGGCCGGTCCGTCAGCCGCGGGCGGGTGGAGCGTCTCATGCGCCGGTATGGCATCCGTGTCCTGGCGGGGCGTCGATTCCGGCCTTGCACAACTGACAGCCGTCACGATCTCCCCATCGCGCCCCCAATCTCCTGAAGCAGGATTTCTCGGCCACGCAGCCCAACACGGTTTGGCTGGCCGACATCACCTACCTGCCGACCGGCGAGGGCTGGCTGTACTTGGCTGCCGTCCTCGATCTGGCCACGCGCAAGATCGTCGGTTGGTCGATGCGCGATCACATGCGCGCCGAGCTGAGCGTAGCGGCATTGATGATGGCCGCCCAGCGGCAGCGGCCGGCCGCCGGGCTCATCTGCCACTCGGATCGCGGCAGCCAGTATGCGGCCGAGGCATACCGGAGGCAGCTTGCCGGCATGGGGGCGAAGCCGTCGATGAGCCGGACGGCTTGCTGCTACGACAACGCCCCGATGGAGAGCTTCTTCCACACCCTCAAGGTCGAACTCGTCCATCAGCGACGATGGGCGACCCGGGATGAAGCGCGGCGCGATCTGTTCTCTTACATCGAGGGCTACGACAATCGGCAACGCATCCACTCGGCAATCGGCTATCTCACCCCCGAGCAAGCCGAGAGGACCGCGAAATGATCTCCCTGTGTCCGCGATGTCGAGGGAGGATCATTGCCGCTGACCGGTAGGTCGGTGGGCCGTCGATGGTAGCGGCTATGGACCGACGTACTGAGGACCGCATCGACATCGTGTCCGTCCGCATCGATCACCTGCCAGTGGCAGCCTCGGCACGAGCCTGGGCATCACCACCCTCGTGGAGGGCGCCGAGACCGAGCCGCATGGCACCTCGCCCGGGCGGAGGGGCTGAAACAGGTTCAGGGCTACCTTTTTGGCCGGCCGGTCCCCGGCGCGCAGATCGCATGACGGGTATTATTTCGGAAAACTGATGCCCGCATGCGGCCCTGGACGATATAGCGTCCAGGGCCGCAACTGCCTGCAAAACCCATAATATGAATAACTCATAGCATTATATTGTCGATCACGACAGAATGCCAACCCATTAAATCGGCATGGACGACCATCTGATTACAAAAATATAACCATATTAGAAATAATATCCGATGTTGACGTAAAAGCTTTTCTTGAATTTGTTGTCGCCGCCTGCGGCCAGGCCCTGGGTGTATTGCCCAGCCCCTGTATAGGGATCATTCCGGCCAATGCGCATTTCCGTGTAAACGTAAAGGCCGCTGATGTTGCGGATCGTCCAGGCTGATCCGACGATGTAGCGTTCCGTGTCGCGGTAGGCGCGTTGATCCTTGTAGTATGCGCTGTAGTTAAAGTAGGGCACAATCTCAGTGAACGGGCCAACAGTCGGCGTAAACTTGTACGAGACATCTCCAGAGAAGAAGAACGCCTTTGTTGCCAGATTGTACGAGCCATCGTAGCTGCCGATGGTGATCAGGCTGTTACGCCCCCCAGGGTTCCGTGGGTCGATATCAACCCGCGCACCGATCGCACGCAAGGTCCAAGGCCCGTACGTCCCGACGAAATGGAGGGCCTCCTGCTGTTTGGAGCCGTAAGTGCCGGTGTCGTAATTGTAGATGCTTGAGTGCCAGATCGAGGCGCCGACTGTCGCCGTTACGGCCTCGTTCCGGAAGAAGGTGTACTCGCCTCGCCCGACCAGCATGTGCTGCTCGACGTTGTTGGAGCCACCTGCCACGTAGCTATCGGCCTTGACGACGTTGGTCGAGTACCGCGAGGCCTCGCGGCTGATGCCGAAGTAATTCCCGCCGTCTGCGGGAAAATAACCAAGCTGGTAATTGAAGTCCTTTTCGACGTGAGAGAACTTCAGGCCTGTATTGTAAACCTCCTCCAGCCCGGCGACAAAACCCACCGTCTCGAAAAACGTCGTACTGAAGTAAGGCACCAATCCGAACGGCACCTGTTGCAGGCCAACGGAGATGCTATCCTCCGGAGAGAGTTTGACGCCGGCATAGGCGAACTGCAGGAAGTTGAACTCTCCAAAAGTACTCTTGTAGCCGGACTCGCGCGTGTAGGGATAGGCACCACCGTAGAAGCGGTATTGGGCGGCTCCGAACAACGTGCTGGAATCGTAAGCCGCTTTCACGATCAGCGTGTCGAAGCCGAAATAGCTCCGGGTATCGGGCGCGCCGGTTCGAGCGTTCGTAGCATCGAAATTCGCATCGATTCGGGCGCGGATCGCGCCGCCGAACGTCCATTTCCCGTCGACTACGGAGGGAGCCGCCAGCGGAGCGACGGGGTTCGGCGCCGACGCGGGGATCTTCTTCCGCCGCGGTTCGGGGACGGTCACCCTCTGTGCGCGGTTCACGCGGCTCGGCTCCGCGTCGAGTTCTTGCTGCTGAGCGTGCGCGAGGCCGCTACCGAGAATGGCGAGGCCGCTTGTAACGACGGCTCGGGCAAGCCAATGAGTACCGACCCTGTCCTGCATTTCGGAGCACCCCAAGTCTTTGATTTATGCCCTTCCGTATTGATTTGTTTTTATTCAAACGGTTGGCGATAAAATTTAGAATCCAAAATCGAATTGCTCCAAGAAACAAATCCTTAAAACGGTATGACTTTTTATCATTGCCGAAAAATTGGGACGAGCGTCGATTAAACCGGAGGCTTTGCGCTCAGCGCGCGATCATTTCTTTCCGATCCGCCACGGCGGTCGGTCATTTATGGTCATCCGAGTCGATCTTTCGCAGACGGGCAGAGCCTATCTCCGCCCCGCCGCGTTCCCCGGCGGCGAAGCGCCGGGAGCGATTCCTTGGCCAGCGCAGGCTCGGCTCAGGAGGCCGGCGCCTTCAGCTTCGCCGCGTGGAAAGCCCGCCCTGGGATCGCTGCGACGAGTTCGCGGGTATAGGCGTGTTTCGGTGCCGAGAGCACCGCGCTCGGGCTGCCGCTTTCGACGATCTGGCCGCGCCGCATGACGATGACGGTGTCGGCGATCTGTGCGGCCACCCGAAGGTCATGCGTGATGAAGAGCATGGTCGTTTCGGTGCGCGCGCGTAAACCGTCGAGAAGATCGAGCACCTGCTTCTGGATCGACACGTCCAGGGCGGATACGCTCTCGTCCGCGATGATGATCTTGGGCCGCATCGCGAGCGCCCGGGCGATGCCGATGCGCTGCCGCTGGCCGCCGGAGAAGGCACCGGGCTTGCGCGCCAGCACGGTAACCGGCAAGCCGACCTCGCGCACAAGGCGTTCGGCCTGCGCTTTTGCCTCGGCTCGGTTGAGACCGCCGAGGCACCCGGCCCGTTCCAGGATGCTGCCCACGGTGCGCTGCGGGTTGAGCGAGCCGAAGGGGTCCTGGAAGATCATCTGAATGAAGCGCCGGCTCGCGTTCAGCTCCCGTCCGCTCAGATGCGCGAAGTCGCGCCCTTCGATGACGACTTGGCCGCTGGTCGGCTGGATCAGGCGGATGATGCTGCGCGCAAGGGTGCTCTTGCCCGAACCGGACTCACCGACGATCGCGACCGTCTGGCCTTTGAGCACCTCGAGATCGATCCGGTCGAGCGCCTGCATCTGGCCGTAGCGCTTGGACAAGGCGCGGACCGAGAGGATCGGATAGCCCTTCGCGACGATGTCGCGGCGCATCGTCCCGCTCGGCACGGCCGCGAGCAAGGCGCGCGTGTAGGGATCGGAGGGATGGCTCAGGATCGCTTCTGCCGTTCCCTGCTCGACGATGCGGCCATGCCGCATCACCACCACCCGGTCGGCGATGTCGGCGACGACGCCGAAATCGTGCGTGATGAACAGGATGCCGTGCTCCTTCCGGTCCCGCAGGCCGCGGACGAGGTTCAGGATCTGGGCCTGTGTGGTCACGTCGAGGGCTGTGGTCGGCTCGTCGGCGATGAGCAGGCGAGGGTGCAGGCTGAGCGCCATGGCGATCACCACGCGCTGGCACTGGCCGCCGGAGAGCTGGTGCGGCAGGCGGTGCATCATCGCCTCCGGATCGGGCAGTTGCACATCGCGCAGGAGGCCGAGAACGCGCTCTCGGATCTCGGCCCGGGACAGGGTCGGCTCGTGGATCTCGAACATCTCGCCGATCTGCGCGGCCACCGTCATGGCCGGGTTCAGCGAGGCCATCGGCTCCTGGAAGATCATGGCGATGCCGCAGCCGCGGATCCGGCGGAGGCGCTCATCCGGCAGGCGCAGCATGTCCTCGTCCCCGAACAGGATGCGCCCTCCGGCGGCCGTGAGACCGAGCGGGATCGCGCCCATGATGGCGCTCGAGAGGATGGACTTGCCGGAGCCCGATTCGCCGACGATGCAGACGATCTCGCCTCGGTTGACGGTGAGGCTCGCGCCTTCGACGGCGAAGGGTCGGTCCGCACCACGCGGCAGCCGGACCGTGAGGTCTTGGATGGAGAGAACGGGCTCCAGCATAGGGCGTTTCCGGCTCGACGGCAGGGAGGAATGTGTGGGGCGAACCACCCCACTGACGGGTTGGGGCAAGCGTGGAGAGTGGCCCGAAGGCGCGCTCCCCAGATCCGGGCGGGTCAGACCGGCACGGCGGGGGCGGCCACCTCTTCCGAGACCGGCCCTCGGCCGCCCTCGCGCAGGGCGTCGGCCAGCAGGGAGAGGCCGAGCATCAGCGAGGAGATCGCGATGCAGGGGAAGAGGATGAGGTGGGGGAAGGCGATGGCGAGGCTGCGCCCCTCGTTGACCATGCCGCCCCAGTCCGGAGTGGGCGGGGGCAGGCCGAGTCCGAGGAAGCCAAGGACGCCGATGGTGATCGCCGTGTAGCCGAGCCGCAGACAGGCATCGACCACGAGCGGCCCCGTGACGTTGGGCAGGATGTCGATGGCCATGATCCGCAGCCCGCTCTCGCCCTGGGTCACGGAGGCCTCGACGAAGTCGCGCGTGCGCATGTCGAGGGTGAGCGCCCGCACGATCCGGAAGATCGCCGGCGAGCTCGCGAAGGTCACGGCCAGGATGATGTTCAGGCCCGACGCCCCGAACCGGGTGATCACCACGAGGTAGAGAACGAGGATGGGGAAGGAGAGGATGACGTTCGCGCCGAACGAGAGCGCCCGGTCGAGGGGACCGCGATAGAACCCCGCGACGAGGCCGGTGGCGATGCCGAGAAGGTAGGCGGTACCGGTGGCGAGCCCCGACCAGATCACCACGGAGCGCGCGCCGTAGATCAGCCGCGCGAAGATGTCCCGGCCGAGGATGTCGGTCCCGAGAAGGAAGAACGTGCCGTCGGAGCCGCGGGAGAGCGGTGTCTGCAGGGGGACGAAGCTGTGCAGCGGATCGTGGGGCGCGAGCCAGGGGGCCAGCAGGGCGCAAACCAGCCAGAACAGGACGACGAGGCCGCCGATCGAACCCAGGGGCCGATGGCGGAGAGCGAGGAGCGCGCGCATCAGACCACCTCCATCTTCTTCAAAAGGGAGAGCCTGCGGATGGTCGCAGCCGGGCGTCTCTCGCGGACGGGCCGTGTCCGCGGATTGAGCCACGTGTTCACGAGATCGGAGGCGAGCTGGGTCGTGACGACGACGAACACGCTGATCATCGCGCAGGCCTCGATCACGTCGATGTCGCTGTTCAGTCCGGCCTCGTAGAGGAGCGAGCCGAAGCCGCGATACGCGAAGAAGACCTCGACCACGATCACGCCCGAGAGCAGCCACGGGATCTGCAGCATGATCACGGTGACGGGCGCCACGAGGGCGTTGCGCAGCACGTGCCGCAGGACGATCCGGCGCGGATCAGCGCCCTTCATCCGGGCGGTTCGCACGTAGGGCGCCGTCATGACCTCGGCCACGGCCGCGCGGGTGACCCGCGCGAGATAGCCGGCCGCGTAGAGGACGAGGACGAGGAGGGGCATCACCAGTTCGCGCAGGGAGAAGCCCCCGGTCATCGTGCTGGCGCCCGGGAGCAGGCCGAGCCAGAAGACCAGCAGGCCCGACAGGAAGACGGCGCTTGCGAATTCCGGCACCGACGTCGTCACGATGCTGAAGACCGAGATGAGACGATCGGCGAGGGATCCTTCCCGCGTCCCAGAGAGGATGCCGAGGCCGAGGCCGATGGGCACCATCAACACCAGCGTCGCCCCGCCGAGGATGGCCGTAGCGGCGAGGCGCTCCGTGACGAGGTCGAACACGGGGACTTGGTAATGCAGGGATTGGCCCCAGTCCCCGGAGAGGAAGCGCTGGAGCCATTGGACGTACCGCGCGAGGAAGGGCTGATCGTAGCCGTGCTCGCGCAGCCACTGGACCCGCTGGGCGGCTGTCGAAAACTGCCCGAGCATCTTCACGGCCACATCGTCCGCGTCGAGTTCGAGGAGAAAGTAGACCGTGAACGAGACCGCGAGCATCGTCAGGGCGATCTCGGACAGGCGGGTCAGGCCGGCGCGCATCATGAGGCATTCCTTCGTGCCGCTCCGCCGGCGGTTCGGCGGAGGCGGGTTCGGGGCATGGGTCGGTGCGGCAGGCCGCACCGGCGACGGCATCAGGCGAGCCAGACCTTGTGGAGATCGAAGCAGTCGCTCGGATTGAGCGCGTAGCCGCGGACACGGCTCGCGACCGCCGTGTACTTGTTCATCCAGAACGGCTGCACCATGAGCGCCGCGTCGCGCAGGATCGTCTCGACCGAGACCATAGCGGCCTTGCGGGCCTGCGGATCGACAATGCCCATGGCGTTGTCGAGGGCTGCGTCGAAGGCCGGATCCGCGAAATGCGTCTCGTTCCAGGCCGCGCCGCCGCGATAGGCCAGGTCCAGGGTCTGCACGGCGAGGGGGCGGTGGGCCCAGTAGGTCAGCCCGAACGGAACCTTGTTCCAGATCGGCCAGTACTGCGCGGCCGGCATGACGTCGAGCTTCACCCGGATGCCGGCCTCGGCGCATTGCTGCTGCAGCACCTGGGCCGTGTTCTGCTCCCAGACGCCCTGCGTGTTGCCGACGGCGATCGCGAGATCGAGCCCGTTCGCATGGCCCGCCTCCCGCAGCAGGTGCTTCGCCTTCTCCACGTCGCGCTTGGGCGCGGCAACGGGCGCGTATTCGGGCTGGAAGGGAGCGACGTGGCAATTGTCGCCGATCACGCCGGCCCCGCGAATGGCCACGTCGAGGATGCGGCTGTTGTCGCAGGCCAGCACCACGGCTTGGCGCACGCGGATGTCGTCGAAGGGCTTCTGGTCGACCTGCATGCGCATCACCGGGGTCTGCGCGGCGCGGCCGGTGAGGATCTGCACGTCGCTCAGGCGCTTGGCGAGGTCGAGATCCGAGACGTTGATGCGGTAGAGCATGTCGACCTGCTGCGCGGCCAGGGCCGCGAGATGGGTCGAGATATCCGTGCCGAGGTCGATGAAGCGGATCTCGTCGAGATAGGGCATCTCGCCCCAATATTCGGTGCGCCGCACCAGGGTCGCCTTCTGTCCGACCTGGAACTCGGCCAAGCGATAAGGGCCCGTGCCGATCGGGTTCTTGCTCCAATCCCCGCCCATCTTCTCGAAGTCGCGGTGCATGATCGGCGTGTTCGGCGCGTAGAGCATCTCCGGCAGGGCGAGCAGGGGCCGGTCGAGATGCAGGCGCAGTTCGAGCGGCCCGAGGATTTCGATGTCCCGCAGGGCGGCGAAGGTCGTCTTGTTGGAGGATTTCGAGGCCGGCCCGATCCAGCGGCGGAAATTGGCCGCCACATCCGCGCTGGTGAAGGCATCGCCGTTCGACCACTTGACGTTCGGCTGCAGCCGGAAGGTCCAGGTCTTCAGATCGGCCGAAGGATCCCAGCTCGCGGCGAGATAGGGATGGACGACGTTGTCGGCATCGACCTTGGTCAGATACTCGATCACGTTCCGGAAGACGTTGGCCGCCTCGAAATAGGTGGATGCGGCCGGATCCTGCATCTCCTGGATCTGACAGGCGAACCGGACGCTGCCGCCGCGCTTGGGCGCCTCGGCCGCCGCGGCGACCGTCGTCCGCCCCGCGAAGGCGGCGGCGCTCGCCGCGGACACGCCGAGCCAGGCCGCGGTGCGCAGGAAGTCGCGCCGCCCGATCAGCCCCCTGTCGAGACTGTGGCAGAGATCCTCGATCGCCGGATGTTGCGGGCGACCGCTCAACGTCTTCAACCTGAACATACCGCTCCCCCTGTCTCGGTTCGTGCTGTCAAAGGTCTTTCACAGGGTGCGCTCCGCTCTTCGCGGGTCCCGTGAATCGCTCGATCATCCAGGCGCGGAACAGGGCGATGCCCGGCTCCGTCACGTCTTCGGGATGGAAGGTGAGGTAGTAGCCGTGCCCGTCCTCGCAGACGGTGTCGTAGGGCTGCACGAGCTGGCCGCTGGCAATCAGGTCGGCGAACATATGGATGTCGGCCAGGACCACGCCGGCCCCCGAGAGGGCGTATTGGACGGCGAGGCTGGCCGTGTCGAAGGCGAGGCCCCGCTCCGTATTGAGCCCGATCCCAGCCTGCGCGGCGAAAGCGTCCCACAGGAAGCCGCGTGGCTGGCCGTCGAGGCGGACATGCAGCAATTCGTTGGCGGCGAGAAAGGCGGCGAGGTCGAGCCCTTCGCTGTCCCGGGCGAGTTCGGGCGAGCAGAGCGGCGTCACGCGGACCGTCCAGAGCAGGTCGCGAATCGCGTCGCCCTGGCGGGGCCGGTCGTAGATCACGGCGATGTCGAGATCGCGCGACGGGACGCCGGTGACAGAAGAGCTGGAGACGTCGACAGGAATGTTGGGGAATTCCCGTCTAAAATCCCGCAGCATCGGAATCGCCATGTGCTGCAGGAAGGACGGCGGCATGTGGACCCGCAGCGTCCGCACGAGTCCGCTACCGTCTCGCAGGATCTCGTTCATCGTGTCCTGGAGACGGTCGAAGGACTTGCTGATCGTCGGCAGGAGCGCGGCCCCCGCCGGGGTGAGGATGAGCCCGTGCGGCTTGCGCTCGACGAGCTTGCATTCGAGCAGAACCTCGAGGCTGGCGACGTGACGGCTGAGTGCGCTCTGGGTCACGTGAAGGGCCTGGGCTCCTGCGGTGAAGCTCAGATGCTTCCCAACGGCCTCGAAGGCCCTCAGGGCATTCAGCGGGAGCCAGCGTCGATCGATCATCGAATCCTCTTAGTGCGGCGAGGCGCAACCGGCCTGCCTCCTGCGGAGGACAAGCAAGATGCCTGCATCGCCCAACTTAAGGGCAGGCGCTGCACTATTTGCCGCCATGCAGTGAAATTCTGCCTGGCAAATGAGCTTTACTGATAAGCATCCTCAATTTTGCGATAGCATCTTGCAATTGCTTAAATTCGATACCGACATTCCAAAATGGAGTTTTTCTAAGTCGGGAAGCTTGTGGCAACGTCTCCGCACATTCCGGAGACACCCATGTACGACCTCAAGCGGATCCGCGCTCTTCTCGACGAACGCCGTCCAGGTTATACTCTGCCGCAGTCTTTCTATAATGATCCCGAGATCTATCGCTTCGATCTCGACGCCATCTACGGCCGCTCATGGATCATGATCGGGTTTGAGACCGAGATCTCGGAGCCGGGCAACTATATCGCCACCAAGATCGGCGAGACTCCCGTCGTCGTGGTGCGCGACCGAAACGGCGACGTGCGCGGCTTCTTCAATTCGTGTCGTCACCGGGGGGCGCAGATCTGCGAGCATGGCCACGGAAAGTCCGCGCGCCTCGTCTGCCCCTACCACCAGTGGACCTACGGCCTCGATGGCAAGCTTCTCCATGCCGGCCGCATGCAGGAGAGCTTCGATCCGTCCGAGCACGCCCTGGTGCCGATCCATGTCGAGCTGGTCGCGGGCACCATCTATGCCTGCATCGCTGACACGCCGCCCGATTTCAGCGCCTTCCGCGACGGCCTGACGCCGCTGCTCGCTCCCCACGACCTCGCCAACGCCAAGCTCGCGCACCAGAGCACCCTCGTCGAGCGGGCGAACTGGAAGCTCGTGATGGAGAATGGTCGCGAGTGCTACCACTGCGATGCCAAGCATCCGGAGCTGTCCTTCACCTTCCCGACCGGGACGAGCCGGAACTTCGACTACAACGGTGATCCGAAGCTCGCCGCCTTCAACGCTCGCATGCAGGAGGTCGGTCTGCCGGTCGGCCCCATCGAGGGCGACTGGTTCCAAGCCATGCGCTTCCCTCTGAACGAGGGCTGCACCTCGATGTCGGAGGACGGGCGGGCCTGCGTCTCGAAGCTGATGTGCGAGGCTGGCGGCGGCGACATCGGCTCGATGCGCTGGGCGCTGGAGCCGCACAGCTTCGCCCACGCAGTCGGCGATTTCGTGTTCATGTTCTCGGCCATGCCGACCGGACCGCAGGAGACGGTCGTCACCTCGAAGTGGCTCGTCCACAAGGATGCCGAGGAGGGTGTCGACTACAAGGTCGACGAGTTGATCCGTCTCTGGACGACGACCAACATGCAGGACCGCGACCTCGCGGAGAACAATCAGCGGGGCGTCAACGGCGCGGGATACCGGCCGGGTCCGTATTCGGAGGAGGCCGAGGAGCTCGTCCGCCGCTTCGTCGACTGGTACTGCAACAAGGCCCGCAGCTTCGTCGAAGCGAACGCCTGAGCAACCCTCGGCGGCGGGCGAACCATGGACATGCAGGCCATCTGGCGGGGTGGCGGAGATCGCCTCGTCTGCGCGGCGATCCGCGACGAGGCGCCGGGCGTCAAGACGTTCCGCTTCGTGCCGGCTTCGGGGTCCCGGATCGTGTTCGATCCGGGGCAGTTCCTCACCATCGCGGTACCGCTCGGGGACGAAGCGGCTTGGCGCAGCTTCACCATCGCGAGTTCGCCGCTGCGCGGCGACGGCGTCGACCTGACCATCAAGGCTCAGGCAGGCGGGCGGGCGACGCGCTGGCTGCACGACAGCCTCGCGCCGGGCATGAGTCTGGAGTCGCGTCCGCCCGCCGGCAGCTTCCGGCTGGCGGCGGCGCCGGACCGTCCGCTCGTGCTGGTCTCGGCCGGCAGCGGAGCGACGCCGATGGCCGCGATCCTGCGCTGGCTCGCCGACCGGGACCTCCGGGTGCCCGTTCACCATGTCCATGTGGGGCGCACCCGTGAGGACCTGCTCTTCCGGGAGGAGCTGACCGACCTCGCCCACCGAATCGGCACTTGGCGGCTCGACTGGATCGTCACGCGCGGCGCCCCCGAGCCCGGCATCCTGGCCGGGCGGCCGGAAGCCGGGTTCTGGACCACGCTGATTCCGAGCCTTCGCGACGCGGAGGTCTTCGCCTGCGGGCCCGGCGCCTTCATGAGCGCCGTCGCCGCCGCGCACCGGACGACCGGGGCGGCGACAGCCCGCTTCCATCAGGAGAGCTTCGGCACCGAAGCTCCGACGGCCGCGCCGCCGGCTGTCCTGCCCTCGGAGGCGGCGGGGGCGGAACAGCTTGCCCGCTTCCTGCCCTCCGGCCGCGAGGCGATGGTGCGGTCGGGCGAGAGCCTGCTCGACGCCGCGCTGCGCGTCGGCGTGCGGATTCCGAACTCCTGCCGCCAGGGGATCTGCGGCACCTGCCGCGTCCGCAAGGTCTCCGGCGAGGTCAGCATGACCCATGCCGGCGGCATCTCCGACGAGGAGATCGCGGACGGGGACATCCTCGCCTGCTGCGCCCATCCGCAAGGCCCCGTCACCCTGAAAGTATCGTGATGAGCCCTCCAGATCGCATCCTGCGTCCCGAAACGGTGACGATCACGCATGGCTACGACCCGCACGCCTATCGAGGGGCCGCCAAGCCGCCCATCTTTCCCTCCTCGACCTATCTCTACCGCTCGGCCCAGCACGCGAAGGACGTACACCGCGCCTATTTCGACGGCGTGCCGATGCCGGATGACGAGGATCCGGGCTACATCTATGCCCGCCTCGGGCATCCGAACCTGACCATGGTCGAGCGCCGTCTTGCCGCCCTCGACAAGGGGGCGGACGCAGCGGTGTTCGGCAGCGGCATGGCCGCGATCAGCGCCGTGATGCTCGCCTTCCTGCGGCCCGGCGACACGGTCCTGCATTCTCGCCCGCTCTACGGCGGCACCGACGGCCTCCTCTACGGGGAACTCGCCGCCTTCGGGATCAAGGCATTCGGGTTCAAGGACGGCCTCGACGGGGCCGCGATCCGAGCCGAGGCCGAGCGCGTGCTCCAGACCGGCTCGCTCGGGCTGATCCACTGCGAGACGCCGGCCAACCCGACGGGCTCCGTCAGCGACATCGCACTGCTCTCGGAGATCGCCGAGGCGGTCCGGCTGAAGCAGGGGCGCCGGCCGCTCATCAGCGTGGACAACACCTTCCTCGGGCCCTTCCTCCAGTCGCCGCTGGAGCACGGAGCCGACCTCTGCATCACCTCGCTCACGAAATATGCGGGCGGCCACAGCGACCTCCTGGCCGGCGGCGTCAGCGGATCGGCTGTGCTGATCGATCGCCTCAAGAAGCTGCGCACACTGCTCGGGAGCCACCCGGACCCGCATGTCTGCGCCGGCCTGCTGCGCTCCTTCGAGACGCTGCACCTGCGCACCGAGCGGGCCTGCGCGAATGCCCGGAAGATCGCAGACTTCCTGAGCCTGCACCCCAAGATCCGCTCGGTCTCCTTCCTCGGCCATGCCGATCCCGACACGCCGGCCGGGGCGCTCCTGGCACGCCAATGCTCCGGCACCGGCTCGACCTTCTCCTTCCGCATCCACGGCGGGGAGGCCGAGGCCTTCCGCATGCTCGACCGGCTGAGCCTGATCCGCATGGCGGTCAGCCTCGGCGGGACCGAGACCCTGATCTGCCACTCCGCCACCACCACCCACTACTCGGTCCCACGCGACCGGCGCGAGGAGGTCGGCGTCGATGACGGCACCCTGCGCATCTCGGTCGGCATCGAGCATGCCGACGACCTGATCGCCGACCTCGTCCAGGCGCTCGACGCCGTCTGAAGGAGCAAGCCCGCAATGGACGACACCATCATCGCCGGGGTTCCTGCCGCGCAGGTCGACCTGAAATCGCTCCACGGGAAATTTCCCGCTGCCCGTGAGCATGTCGAGATCCTGGTCGTCGGCGCAGGCCCCGCCGGCGTCGCCGCGGCGATCGAGGCGGCCGCCCACGGTGCCCAGGTCAAGCTGGTGGACGAGAACCCGCTGTCCGGCGAGCTCATCGGCATGGACGTGCCGCTGTTCTACGGCGGGCGGGCGGGGGCCGCGGTCCACAACACGGAGCGGATGCTGGAGCAGGTCTTCTCCAGCAATCCGCGCCTGGAAGAGGCGTTCGAGGCGGGCGTCGACGTCGCCCTCGGCGTCCAGGCCTGGGGCGCCTTCGCGCCCGGTCCCGGCGCACAGACGCTCCCCGGACCGGTGGTCGGCCTCGCGAACGAGACGGACACCTGGTTGTGCGGCTTCGATCGGCTGATCCTCGCCGCCGGCGCGCGCGACCTCGTCCTGTTCTTCGAGGGCGTCGATCAGCCCGGCATCATGGGCGCCCAGGCCCTGCACGCGCTTCTCGCCCGCTACGACGCCTTCGAGGGCGGGCGCATCCTCATCCTGGGCAGCGGCAGCCTCGCCGTGCAGACGGCTGAACTGGCCCTCGCCCGCGGCCTCACCGTCTGCGCCCTGGTCGAGGTGCGCGAGGCGCCCGAGACCGATTGCGCCGGGCTCGCCGCCCGCGGCGTCGAGATCCTGACCGGTCACGTGATCCGCGCCGCCGAGCGCGGGCCGTTCGGAACGACCGGCGCGGTGCTTCGCGGCCCCGATGGCGCGGAGCGGCGGATCGCCTGCGACACCATCTGCCTCGCGGTCGACAGGATCCCGAACGTCGAACTCCTCGACGTCGTCGGCGCGACGCTCGAATTCGACGGCGCCCGCGGCGGCTACGTGCCCCAGCTCGATGGTGCGGCGACGTCGCGGCCGGAGGTCTTCGTCGCGGGCGACTGCGCCGGCCTGTCGGACGCGTCCCCGGGGGAGATCGCACCGGCGGAGGCACAGGGCCGGCTCGCCGCGCGCGCTGCGCTTCGCTCCCTCGGACGCACGGTCGAGGCGACGGAGCCCGCCGCCGTCCGGCCGACGCGGGACCGTCACCCCTACCGGCTCGACTGGATGCGGGCTCTGCTCGCGGTCGGTTCGCCCGAGGTTCTGGCCTGCCAATGCGAAGAGGTCTCCCGCGGCGATCTCCTGGGTGTGCGGCCGCCCCGCTATCTCGGACCTGCCCCGGCGGCGGTCGAGAAACGCGACCTCGGCAGCCTCCTGCGTGACGGTCCCGTGAACCAGGACCAGATCAAGCGGCTGACCCGCGCCTGCATGGGCCCCTGCCAGGCTCGGCGCTGCCGGGAGCAGGTGGCGATGATGCTGGCGATCGGCGGCGACCGCGACCTCGCCGGCGTGCCCCTCGCCGGCTACCGCGCGCCGGTCCGCCCCCTGACCCTCGGCCTGCTCGGCCGCATCGAAGAGATCCCGGCGATGCGCGAGCATTGGGACGTCTGGTTCGGCATCCCGACCCAATGGGTGCCCTATGCCGATATCGGGACGCCCCGCGAGGCCGAGTATCTCGGCGGCAACATGCACCTGTGAGACGGACCATGAACGAACAGATCGCTCTGCCCTCCGGCGCATCCGTCGTCGTCGTCGGTGCCGGCGTCACGGGTCTCAGCGCCGCCTGGTGGCTCGCCCGCTCTGGCGTCGACGTGGTCGTCCTCGACAAGGGGGTGGTCGGCTGGGAGGCCTCCGGCCGGAACGGCGGCGGCTGCTCCCACTACCAGAGCCCGCTCTTCCTTGAGGAGCAGCGACTGTGGCCGCAGATGGACGCGCTTCTCGGCTACCCCACCGAGTACCGCCGCGAGCGGATCATCCTCGCGGTGACCGACCGGCAATGGGCCCAGTACCGGCGCATCGCCGAGATCATCCGCCAACACGGGATCCGCGTCGACGAACTCGACCCGCAAGCCTGCCGCGAAGCGATCCCGCTTGCCGGCGACAACGCCGTCGGCGCGATCCACGTCCATGGCGGCGGCCATGCCAACCCGCAGCGCACGGTGCAGGCCTATGCCTGGGCGCTGCAGGATCTCGGGGGGCGCATCCTGCAGCACTGCCCGGCTCAGCGCATCGTCCTGCGCGGCGGCAAGGCCGCAGGCGTCGAGACCCCGCGGGGCTTCATCGCATGCGACCACGTCGTGGTGGCCGCGGGACCGCAGAGCGAGGCGCTGCTGGCCCCGGCCGGGATCCGGCTGCCCCTGGCCTCGGCCCGCGCCGAGATGATCGTCACCGAGCCCCTGCCGCTCATGCGCATCGGGGGCTGCGACGGCAACGGCCTGTACGGGCGTCAGACGCTGCGCGGCAACCTCGCCTATGGCGGCGGCCCGCATGAATGGCTCGACGTGGAGCCGGACGGCCCGTTCGCCCGTCCGAGCTCGCCCCTCCTCGCCAACCTGTCGCGGCGCCTCGCCGACCTGTTCCCGAAGGCGGCCCATGTCCGCGTCATCCGCTCGTGGGCCGGCATCATCGAGAACACGCCGGATGGGCGTCCGGTGATCGACCGGCCCGCCGATCCCGGCAACGTCACGGTCTGCACCATGTCCGGCGTCGGGTTCGGATTGTCGCCGGCCAGCGGCCACGCGATCCGCGACCTCGTCCTCGACGGGCGCTGCTCGTTCACCGACATCGAGAAGCTCGGCCTGCACCGCTTCCGCAACCTCGCCCCCGATTGGCGCGAGCGCCAGGGCTGGCTCACGCCGACGGCCGCAGCGGCGGCCTGAGATCCCCGACCCCTTCTTCAGCGAAAGAGAGCGCGATGATACAGGAACCGCAGGGCTCGGCCCGGCGCGGCAAGGTGCTGGTCGTGGGCAGCGGCATCGCTGGCCTGTCGACGGCCTGGGCCCTCGTCCGGCGCGGCTTCTCCGTGGAGGTGTTCGAGCAGGGACAGATCCCGCACGCGATGGCTTCGTCCTACGACGAGCACCGCATCACGCGGCACGCCTACGGCGATTTCCCCGGCTACGCACGCCTGATGCCGGAGGCCTTCGCGGCCTACGAGGCGCTCTGGTCCGATCTCGGCGTCCGGCATTTCGAGGCGCTGCCTCTCGTGGTGCTGATGCGCGAGCCCGTCACGTGGTTCCAGGGGAGCCGGACGAGCATGGACGAGCTCGAAATCGGCTATCGCGACATTCCCCTCGGCGCTCTCGCGGACTGCTATCCGATGATCGAGCCCGAGGGCGTCACCGGCGCCTACGAGGCAGATGGCGCGGGCATGCTGTTCCCGATCCGGATCCTCACCGATCTCGTGGTCCACCTCGCCGCTCGGGGCGTGCGCTTCCATCCGGGCTCGCCGGTCACGGAGGTGGATGCGGAGCAGGCCAGCGTGAGGGTCGGCGCACAGGTGCATCGCGGGGACGCCGTGGTCGTCGCCGCGGGCGCGTGGGTCGATCGCCTCGTGCCGGACCTCCGGGGCGTCGCCGTCGCCTCCCGTCAGGCCGTGGCCTTCGTGGCGCCGCCGGTCGAGCTCGCGGATGCCTGGGCACGCGCGCCGATCTTCATCGATCTCGGCCTAGAGAGCGGGACCTATACCCTGCCGCCCCGGCCCGGTACCCGTCTGAAGCTCGGCGATCACCAATTCACGCGCCAGGGCGATCCCGACGGGAACCGGCTCGCCACCGACGAGGACGTGGCCCGCCTGTATGCCGCGGCACGCCTCTCCTACCGGGATTTCGACCGGTACACGGTGCTGGAGCGCAAGGCGTGCTTCTACACGGTCACGGAGGACGAGGCGTTCATCGCCAAGGCGATCGGAGCGAAAGGCTACGTGCTCAGCGCCTGTTCCGGGCATGGCTTCAAGTTCGGTCCTCTGATGGGTGAGGGCGTCGCCCGGGTCATCGCGGGAGAGCGCAGCGCCGCCGATCTGCCGGCCTGGGCAGCCGGACGCTGACCGGCGCAGGCGACGAACAGGGGACTTCCGGAACGATGGCGCTTCCCGAACGCGAGGGGATGGATTTCGACGTGGTGGTGGTGGGTGCGGGGCCCGCGGGCCTCGCCGCCGCGATCCGCCTCAAGCAGCTCTCCGCGGAGAAGGGCGAGGAGATCTCCGTCGTCGTGGTGGAGAAGGGCGGCGAGGTCGGCGCGCATATCCTGTCGGGCGCCGTGGTCGACCCGATCGGCCTCGACGCCCTGCTGCCCGACTGGCGCACGGATCCCGAACGCCCGCTCAAGACCGCGGTCGAGCGTGACGAGTTCCTCTACCTCACCAAGAACAGCGGCGTCCGCCTGCCGAACCTGTTCTTTCCCAAGCTCCTGTCGAACCACGGCAACTTCGTCGGCTCGCTCTCCAACACGGTGAAGTGGCTGGGCGCGAAGGCGGAGGGCCTCGGCGTCGAGATCTATCCGGGCTTCCCGGCCTCCGAGGTGCTCTACGACGACAAGGGCGCCGTGACCGGCATCGCCACCGGCGATCTCGGCATCGGCCGCGACGGTGCGCCGCGCGCCGATTTCACCCGCGGCATGGAGCTGCGCGCCAAATACACGGTCTTCGGCGAGGGCGCCCGCGGCTCGCTCACCAAGACCCTGATCGAGCGCTTCCAGCTCAACCGCCACAGCGACCACCAGAAATACGGCATCGGCATCAAGGAGCTCTGGCAGCTCAGCGACGCGAAGTTCGAGCCCGGCCTCGTCCAGCACACCATGGGCTGGCCCCTGCCCAACAAGGCCGGCGGCGGCTCCTGGCTCTACCATTTCGACGACAACCTGCTCTCGGTCGGCTTCGTCACGCACCTGAACTACGAGAACCCGACCCTGTCGCCGTTCGAGGAGTTCCAGCGCTTCAAGACCCACCCGATGATCCGCGAGACCTTCGAGGGGGCCAAGCGCATCGGCTACGGCGCGCGCGCCATCATGGAGGGCGGCTGGCAATCGGTGCCCAAGCTCGTCTTCCCCGGCGGCTGCCTGGTCGGCGACTCGGCCGGCTTCGTGAACGTGCCGCGCATCAAGGGCTCGCACAACGCGATCCTGTCCGGCATCCAGGCGGCCGACGCCATCTTCGCGGCGATCGCGGCGGGCCGTCAGGGCGACGAGCTGACCGCCTACGAGGAGGGCTGGCGCGGCAGCGCGATCGGGCGCGACCTCAAGCCGGTGCGCAACGTCAAGCCGCTCTGGTCGAAATACGGCACCCTGGCCGGGGTCGGGCTCGGCGGCCTCGACATGTGGACCAATGCCCTCGCGGACACCTCTTTGTTCGGCACCCTCAAACACGGCAAGCCGGACCATGCCTGCCTGAAGCCGCTCTCCGAGGTGACGCCGATCACCTACCCGAAGCCCGACGGCAAGCTCACCTTCGACCGGCTCTCCTCGGTCTACCTCTCGAACACCAACCACGAGGAGGACCAGCCGCCTCACCTCAAGGTGACGGACAGCGAGCTCCAGAAGCGCTCCGAGCACGACGTCTATGGCGGCCCCTCCGGCCGCTACTGCCCGGCCGGCGTCTACGAATGGGTGGAGGACGCCTCCGCCCGCGACGGCCTGCGCTACCAGATCAACGCGCAGAACTGCGTCCACTGCAAGACCTGCGACATCAAAGATCCCAACCAGAACATCACCTGGGTCACCCCCGAGGGCCCGGGCGGGCCGAACTACCCGAACATGTAGTTCTCACACGTTGCAGAAACCTGGATGTCGAAGGGCGAACCTTCGTCGATCCAGGGCAGAGCCCTGGGTGAATTCTCAGGCACGGCACGACATCCGAAGGCGATCCTTTCGGAATCACCGTTCATCAGACGACGAACGGCTTCCGCCAAGCCGGCACGTCGAGACAGGGCAGCCGTCCGATCTTCGACCGGCGATCCACCAAGCCTTCCCGCGCAGGTCTGACCTTCGCGCGCCGGCCGCTTCAGCGATACAGATGACCCAATGGCAGGGCGGTGGTGTACTTCACCTGCCCGAGCGCGAAGCTGGATCGAATATTCGCCACGCCCGGAATCCGGGTCAGGTGATTGAGCACGAGTTGCTGATACTGCGCGAGGTCCTCGACGACGACGCGCAGCATGTAATCGGCTTCGCCGCTCATCAGGTAGCATTCCATCACTTCGGGACGATTGCGGACCGCATCGTCGAAGGCTTTGAGTGCGGCCTGGGTCTGCTTCTCCAGAGAGACGTGCACGAAGACGTTGACCGCGAGGCCGAGCGCCATCGGATCCGCGACCGCGACGCAGCGGCGGATGATGCCGCTGGCCTTAAGGTCGTTGATGCGGCGCCAGCACGGCGAGGTGGAGAGCCCAATCTCCTCGGCCAGATCCGCGACGCTGACCTCGCTGTCCTGCTGCAGGCGTTCGAGGATACGCAGGCTGGACGCATCGAGGTCCGCCGGTTTCTGAGGCATTTTATTCCGATGTGATGTTGAGTGCCGGCAATTTATACCGATCATTGCCGCCAATGAGAAGCATCGAGACGAAAATTCCGCCTGCGTGGCGATAAAAAACCCGTGCCGCCGCTCCTTTCGTTGCGGCCCGCGAGACCCTTGCCATGGCTGATTCGATGTCCCCCGCCGTCGCACCGATCCGAGCCCGCGTGGCCGTGCCGAACGGTGTCTGGCTCGGGCTCATGGTCGTGCTCTGGGGCCTGAGCTGGCCGGCGATGAAGCTCTGCCTCGGCGAGATCAAGCCGCTCTGGCTCGCCACCTTGCGCTTCTCGACCGCAGGGGCGGCCCTCTTCGGGGTGCTGGCCTTCAACGGGCGTCTGCGGCTGCCGGCGCGCGCCGACTGGCCGGTGCTCGCCAGCATCGGAGGCCTGCAGATGATGGCCTTCACCGCCCTCGGATTGGTCGCCATGCGGCACACCGATGCGGGCCGCGCAGCCCTGCTCGCCTATACCACCCCGGTCTGGGTCATGCTCGGGGCGTGGCTATTCTTGCGCGAGCGTCCCTCGCAGGCCCAGACGGCCGCGATCGGCTGTGGCCTCACCGGTGTCGCCGTCGTGTGCTCGCCGTTCGGCATGGACTGGACCAATCCCGACATTCTCCTCGGCAATGCCCTTCTGCTGGTCTGCGCCGCGTGCTGGGCCGTCGTGATCCTGCATGTCCGCCACCATCGCTGGAGCATGCATCCGCTCGATCTCGCGCCCTGGCAGATGGCCTTCGCCGCGATTCCCCTCGCCGCCGCCGCCTACGCAATCGAGGGCCCCCTCAACGTGGTCTGGTCGCCGCGCCTCGTGGGGCTGCTCGCCTTTATCGGGCCGGTGGCGACATCGTTCTGCTTCGTGATCTCCGCGGAGGTCGGACGGCGGATCAGCAGCGTCACCCTATCGAACGTGACCCTGGCGGTTCCGGCCATCGGGATTCTGTCCTCCGCCCTACTGCTCGGCGAGCGGCTCGACATCGTCCTCATCGTGGGCCTCGGTTGCCTGACGGCTGCTGTGATCACCGCCGCACGCGACAGCTGCCACGCCTGATCGGCCTCGCCACCTACCCAACGCCGCCAAATCCTGGGATGTCGACATGACCGGCGCCTCCGCGATCCAAGATCTCGCCGTCGGGGACATAGACACGAATGGTTGCGTCACAGCTCGGGATGTGCAGTGCGGCGCACTGACGTCCCCCCGTCGCTTTGGTCCAGCCGAAAGGTGAGCTTCCGGGTCTCATTCGGCAGCCTGCTGGGCCGCCGCCAAGGCGAATTCCTGGGGTGTCAGCCACCCGAGGACTGTGTGAGGACGGCTCTCGTTGTAGAAGCCCTGGAGGTAGCTGAAGAGGGCCGAGCGGGCCTCGGGCCGGGAGTGGAAACGCCGGCGGGCGAGCAGTTTGCATTCCAGGGTCGAGAAGAAGCTCTCGGCCATGGCGTTGTCGCAGGCATCACCGACTAGGCTGTGGTGAGGATTTAACTATCTGATCCAGATACAGATAGCAGCGAGGGTGACGAAGCCAGTGAAGTTGCAAAGCAGCTTGTCGTAGCGGGTGGCGACACGGCGGAACTGCTTGAGCTTGGCAAAGCAGCGCTCGACCAGATTGCGCTCCTCGTAGAGGATGCGATCGTACGCGTGAGGCCGGTGCCGGTTGGGCCGTGGCGGGACCACGGGGATCGCCGCGGCGTCCAGCACGGTGTCGTGGAAGTGCTCGGCATCGTAGGCGCGGTCGGCGATGACATGGCCACAGGCCAGGCCCTCGATCAACTCGGCCGCGCGCAGCACCTCGCCCTGCTGACCCGGACCGGCCAGCAGGCGCACCGGATTGCCGAGCGCATCACGGACCAGATGGATCTTGGTGCTCAGGCCGCCGCGGGAGCGACCCAGGCCCTGGGCATCAGAGCCCCCTTTTCCCGGCGCGCCCCGGCGGCCTGGGCATGGGCGCGCACGATGGTGGCATCGAGGCAGACCCATTCCAAGTCCGCCTCCTCGGCCAGGGCCGCCAGGATGTCGGTGAGAACACCCCGGGCCATCCAATCGTAATAGCGCCGCTTGACCGTCCCGGCCTTGCCGAAGCGCTCAGGCAGATCCTTCCACCGTCCACCCGACAGTGCCATCTAGATCAGGGCATCGAGAAACAGGCGGTTGTTGGTGCGGGGTCCGCGCTTGCCTTTGCGGCCGCCCGGCATCAGCGGTGCAAGCCGAGCCCACTGCTCGTCCGTCAGGGCATCCGGGTCAGGGGGGCACGGCAAGGCGGCTCTCCCAAAAAGCAGCCTTGAATCAGAACTCAGACCAATCCGGTAGACCCAAACCTTAAGAGCGCCTAACAGAACGGGCACGGATCGCGTGCGGGGGCGTTGATGGGTATGGCTCGTCCGCTTCTACCCGATGATCTCTGGCTTGCGATTGCGCCGGTTCTGCCGCCGCCCCGGCCGCGTCCGAAGGGTGGGCGCCGTCCGATCGAGAACCGGGCGGCGCTCACCGGCATCCTGTTTGTGCTGCGCTCAGGCTTGCCCTGGGAGATGCTGCCTGCCGAGATGGGCTGCGGCTGCGGGATGAGTTGCTGGCGCCGCTTGCGCGACTGGCAGGAGGCAGGTGTCTGGGCGCAGTTGCATCAGGTGCTGCTGGAGCGGCTGCACGCGGCCGGGCAGATCGACTGGAGCCGGGCCAGCCTGGACAGTGCGTCTGTTCCGGCCAAAAAGGGGGCTCTACCACCGGCCCGAACCCGACGGACCGGGGCAAGCCAGGCACGAAGCGCCACCTCGTCACCGATGCGCGCGGCACGCCGCTCGGCTTCTGCCTGAGCGGGGCCAACCGGCACGACAGCGTGATGATGGCCTCGACGCTCGACGCCATCCCGCCCCTGCGCAATGGTCGGCGCGGCCGCCCGCGTCGACGACCTGGCAAGGTGCACGCCGACAAGGCCTACGATGCCAAGGCTCGACGCCAGGAATGCCGGGCGCGCGGGATCGTGCCGCGTATCGCCCGCAAAGGCATCGAGAGCAGCGAGCGGCTCGGCCGCCGCCGCTGGGTGGTGGAGCGCACTCACGCTTGGTTCAACCGCTTCCGCCGCCTACCCATCCGTTACGAGCGGCGCAGCGACATCTACGAGGCCTTCACCAGCCTCGCAGCGAGCCTCATCACACTCAACCAAATCAAACGGTTCTGTTAGGCGCTCTAAGCGGCAGGGACTTCGTGACGCTCGCAGTGCGTGGACAGGCACTCTCAAGCGGACTGGTCAAGCGCGAGGAGCTCGAAACGACGGTTGGGATGCTCAACCAGCGCGATCTGAAGCAGGCCGCGATCGCTCTAGGATCGGTCCCAGATCTGAATGTCGAGGACGCCGTGGCTGTCGCGGAAGCGGTCTCACGCGTAATAGAGCCGTGCGCTCTCTTGGATGAAGCGGTCCCGATACCCTTTGTCATGGGCGTGCTAACCATGCGACCCCAGCTCATCGAGAATTTCGATGCGGCACGTCTGGATGAAGACGGCATCTTAACTCTCCTGGACGTTGCGAAAGGCAGGGCGGCCGTAGGCCACTTGATTGCAAGTCTTATGAGCCGTCCGCCTTCGAAGCAGTCCTTCGCCTTCCTGGAACGCCGCGCCTCCGAAGCTTTTGTGGAAGCCATTGGGCTTTCGACGAAGGGCGGCCTGCACGAGAAATGGAGACCGTTCTTCTCTTCGCGGGCCCGGGAGGTGATCGCAAGCGGGCTTGCCGAGCTGAAAGGATCCAAGCAGGTCGGCCACGCGGTCGCGCTGATCGACTTCTCGACAGAACACGGGGTTGAACCGTCGACGTTCGTCGAAGCCGCCAGCCGAGCCGGTCCGGGCGCAACCGAGGCAGAACGGGCCGATCTCGACGTCTATCTCCTGGTCCTGTGTCGATGGAGTCCCGTCAAGTCGATGAAGATTATCGCGGACATTCTTCCGCGGCTGCGTAAAGTAGCGCTCGACAATGGTTTTTCAGCTCGAGGACGGGCGTTGCTCGAACGCCATCTCCCCTACGTGTCGGATAGTTGGGATATCAACAAGCGTCTCCTTAAATTGGTTCGCAATGCCCGTCGCGATGGCGCGAATATCGATCGATTAGTCGAGCGCATGTCTCTATCTAAGGACGAGCTACTCTACGTGTTCGACGAGGATGGCGACGCGATCAAATCCCTGGTATCGCGTCTGTTTTGGCCATTCTACCTGGGATAATATCCATTTCTCGAACTGATGCACTTTTAGAGTTGGCCGATTACTTGTTATTAGGCGCCGCGGACAGTATCGCATGTCCCGAAAAATCGTAGGTACTACACAGTAGCTTTTGGGCCAAACGGCCGGTTGCAGGCATTGAGCCCGGTTCTGCTACTGGCGCTTTGCGGATCTGGCGCCGATTTTCAGAGGCTTTGGAGCGCTCAAAACCGAGCGTTGACCAGGGTCCAATCCGATGGTCCATTCCCTAGGTCCGATGCCGCGCGAGACGGGTGATCGAGGGCCTAACCCCTTGATGTCGTACCCCTCCGGTTTTGGCTGAGAATCCTGGCGCCCCAGCCAAATTCCCCCGTAAGTCTCTGAATTCGAACGATTTCCCGCTGAAGCGGGAGGCGTCGGCACACATCGGTGTTGCACATGCGTGTCTCACACGAGGTGTCCGGTGCCGGCTATCGCTCATGCTTACAGGCGCGGTGGGAGCTATTCCTGGCGCCGCCGGATCCCGCTGCCGCTGATCCGATTCTGCCGTTCCAGGCAGCTCGTGGTAAGCCTAGGCACGCGCGACCCAGCCAGGGCACGCTTCCTCGCGAGCCAGCTCACGGCTCATTCCGATCAGCTTTTTCATCGCGCCATGAGCGAGCCCGAACCCGATCTCATCATGAGCCGCCGCCAGCTCGACGGCATCTTTCGCGAAAGCCTATTGGCCCACCTCGAAAAACTCGACCGGATCGCTGCGGCAGAACGTGCAGAACCGGACTTCGATCCTGAGGCGAGCCGGCGTGCCGATCGGCGTATGGGATGGATCCTGCGTATCCTTGGAGCGCGCGGCGCGGCAGCGACCATTGATACTCCGTTGGCTGATGAGATGCGTCGCGACGGGCTGAATGACCTCGACATTGAGGAAGCACGGGCGACGCTGGCCGCGATGGTGCGCCAGAACGGCCACCTGATGCCTCGCGCTCGGCTGGAAGGGCTGCTCGCAAACCAAGCGGTCGCACCGACCATGACTAACTTGTCTCTAGCTCAGGAGATTGCCTTCCGCGGTATGTCCGCGGCGGCCTTTGCAACTGAGCGCCGCTACGATGGTCTTCGGATCGAAGAGGTCACACTGCGCGACGCGATCCTGCTGAGGGAAGCGCAGGTGCCGCCGGAGGCCACAGGCTCGACGGCAACCGTGAGTACAGCTCGTTCGCAATCAAACGCTGATGCCGTCCCTCAAATGCCGACAGGCGTTGCAATCGTGTCAGCAAGCCCGGACCTCGCGCTGGATACGACGGACCAAGAGCCTCATCAGAAGGGGATGCATCCAATCATAGCGTTCGGGGAGGCGATGATCGCCGGGCGCGCTCGTGACGAAACCTGGGATGCAAAAACACAGCACCAGGCGCGTCAGATTTTTGCCCTGTTCGCCAAGCTACTCGTCGAGAACGGCCTCATCCGTGTGACTGATCTTCGGCAGAGCCATTTTGCCGAATTAGTTGATCTTTTGCGGTCCGTCTCGCCGTCGTATGGTAAGAGCCCTCGTGATGCCGAACGCAGCACTGCCGAACTGCGTGAGATTGGCGCCAAGCTTCCAACCAACAAACGAGGCATCGTCGGGGATACCATCAACCGTCACCTGACTTTCCTCGGACAGCTTGTAACATTTCTCAAAGCGCAGGGCCTCGCGATTGATGCGAGCATCGATCTCGCGCTCCTTCGCGCCCGCAAGCGGGACAGGGCACGTAACCGGCGACCATCTCTTAGCAACGACGATGTTGCGGCGATCTTCCGACTGCCCTGCTTCACAGGCTGTCGTTCGTGGCGCGATCCGTTTACCACCGGCGATCAGGTATTCCATCGCGCTTTGTACTTCGCAATTATTTTACTCTATTATACAGGCGCGAGACGAGAGGAAATTGCAGGACTTCATGTCGACGACGTGGAGGAGGCAAGCGGGATTGCATACCTTGCTTTTCGATTCAACGAAACGCGTCGTCTTAAGAACGTTCAATCTATTCGGTTTGTCGCTTTGCACCCAGAGGTGCTCCGCCTCGGGTTTTTGGACTACGTCAAAGCTGTTCGCGCACTCGGATACGGACTCGTGTTTCCGGATCTAAAATCGCCAAACTCAAGCTCGCCGCTCGGCGATCGCCTCTACGATGAATTTAGCAGCGGACTTCGAAAAGCGATCTCAAACGAAGCAGAACGTAAAAAGGTCATCCACTCCTTCAGACATTCGCTCGGCAACAATCTTAAGCAAGCCCGCGTTCACACGGAAATCAGAGCCGACATCCTTGGACACGCCGGGTCCGGTGAAACAGACGAGCGTTATTGCGATCCGACAGCTCTGGCATTGATGCTGGAGGAGCTGAAAAAGGTTCCAGCGGTCACCAACCATCTAGCGCAGAAGCCAATACAGCTGCTCCCGTGGGTCTCCGCAAAAGAGCGGCCGCCATTCGCAAGAGCCCGCAGACGCTCCATCTCTCGGGGATAAGTGGGCCCGGCAGGACTCGAACCTGCAACCAAAAAAGCTATTGCTGCCAGCGCTCTAACGAGCGTCCACGCGTACAGGTTATGCAGTTTGTGCGGGAGCTGCAAGACGGAGCGCCGGCACTTACGTTTGAAGGTGCCCGCAGCGCGGCCGGTCCTTCATCCAAACTCTCGTATGAGGCATTTCCGCAAGGGGGTCGGTGATCGACGTTTCGGACGGGCGGGGGAGCCGGGATGTCGTGCGAGCGCCGGGCTCGCGGATCCACTCGTGTCCGGCGGAACAGAACGTTCCTGACCAAGATGCCTCATGCGAGGCGAACCGGCTGAAGGCGGCGGGACCCATCTTTGGCGACGGCAGCAAACCCCGTCGAGCTCCGGTCACACGCCTGCCCCCACTCGTCCGACATGCCGTGGACCGGCCCGGCGGACGAACCTTGATCCTCAGGCCGCTTTCAGGCGCGCGCCCTCTGGAACCAGCCCGGTGGCGAGATAGCGCCACAGGGCGACCAGCAGCTTGCGCGCCAGCGCCACCGCGGTGATCTTGCGGATGCGCCCGCGTCCGGTGCCGAACCGCTCGACGAACCAGCGGGCGAGCCCGCTGCCCGGCTGATAGCGCAGCCACAGCCACGCCAGCTCGACCATCGACTTCCGCAGGAGTGGGTTCCCGGCCTTTGAGATGCCCTGGTCGCGCTGTCGGTCGCCGCTGGCGTACGGGTTCGGCGTGAGCCCGGAATAGGCGGTCATTTGCTTGCGGTTGGCGAACGGCTGGTACAGCGCCTCGCGCACCAGCACCGTGGCCAGCTCGGTGCCGATGCCACCGAGCCGGGCCAGACGCGCCACCTTCTCGGCGTCGGCGTCCGTGACGGCCGGATCCGCCACGGCGGCATCGCGCTCGGCCTCGGCGGCCGCAACCTGTTCGAGCACGAGTTCCAGCCGCCGGAACTCGCGCTCGATCTCGCCGCGCAGGCGCTGAGGCAGGTCGCGCCCGTCGCCGGTGCGCACCTCCTTCAACCGCTCCCAACGGTCGCGTCGCAGCGGCTGGAACGTGTAGACGCCCTGGGTGGCGAGCAGGCCCTTGATCCGGTTGACGTGCTGCACCCGCTCCGCGATCAGGCGCTGGCGCTCGCGATGAGTGCGCCGCGCATCCTCGCGCTCGACCGAGGGCACCTGCACCATGCGGCAGGCGGCGTGATCGCCGCGGCACCACGCCATCAGGGCCCGGAGCAGCATGGCCGCGTCGAGCCGGTCGGTCTTGGCCCGTCGCGCGCGGCGGTCGACCTGGAGGCTGCCGGGATCCATGACGAAGCAGGTGATTGCCTCGGCCGCGAGGCGGCGCTGCAGCCAGAAGCCGTCGTATCCGGCCTCGTAGCCGAGGATGATCGCGACCTCTCGGCCGGAGCTGCGCTGTTCGCGAGCCTGCAGGCGGCGCAGCAAGGCGAGCAGGCCCTCCACGTCGCCGCCGCTCACCCGGTGTGCAGAGGTCTTCCCGCTCGGGACGGCCTGGGCGGCCAGGAGCCATGCCGACTTGCTGAGTTCCAGCGTGACGAACACAGCAACCTCAGGCAGGTTTGTCTGGATCTGTTCACGATCAAGCATGGCCAACTCCGGTCCAAGGTCAGAGAACCGGAGAGTGATCCAATCTCCAGCTCCCTGCATGGTATCTTTGGCCATTCATGCGGCGTGGCAGAGCGCGTAGGCCCAGGGCGCTGGCAAACGGAAGCGGGGCTTTGTTCGGGCGCGTCGGCGCGGTGATGTTGCTAAAGTCCGCTCGCCGACCGGCCGAGATCATCGTCGATGACCTCGACGTCGACAAAGCCGCGCTGGCGGGCGACATCGACCAGATTGTACTGGCGCCGTTTGCTCTCGAGATTGGTCATGACCTGGGATTGCGTCGACTGCCGCACATAGACGACCGCCGTTCGCTTCAGGATGGCTGGCGGGAGCAGCTCAGCGCTCGTCATCGTCAAGCTCCTCGACGCCGAGGCCGCCGGCCTGCATGAGGATCTGCGCCAGCATTGCGACGACCGTGTCGCGTTCCTGAGCGCTCAGGCCCTCCAGCCCGTCCTGTTCGAAGAGGAAGCTGATCTGCCGATCCGGCACCGCGGCCGGCCGCTTGAAAGGTTCCATCCTGTGCCTCCGGAACGATGCCGACATCGCTCCGGAACTTTGCGGGGCTGTCTGCCCCACTCAACAGCCGCGCCAGCTCGATCAGCGCCGTGACATCGACGCGCGGAGACCCGGACGTCATGCCGGCGCAGTGAACCGGGTCGAACATCCATCCGGCCATGACGATCACAACGCCGGAAGGCGCTTGCACCAGGAGAATCGGGCCGTACGTCCGCTGCTCGACCCGGCGCACCAGCACCTTCCGGCCGGAATGGGGGTGCCCGCGATAACGAACCTCCGCTTCCTGCCCGACATGGGCAGAATGAACGGGTGATGGCGGTCGGGCGCAAGAACTACCTGTTCGCCGGTTCAGATGGCGGCGGAGCGCGGTGGGCCGTCATCGCTTCTTTGATCGAGACGGCCAAGCTCAACGGCGTCGAGCTCTATGCCTACCTCACCGACGTGTTGACCCGGATGAGCAGCGGTCATCCGGCCCGAGATCTCGACGTACTCCTGCCTTGGAACTGGTCGACCGCCGTCAAACCGGCAGCAAACGTGTGAAAGCCTGACGCTTACCATCGTTACCCTCCTGGATCGGAAGGAAACGTCCGGGGCCGGGGATCCAATCCATGCCCCTGACGGAATCCCATGGGCCGGACCTTGGGCTCGGCACCGACGCGCCACGCCCGCGACCGTTCGTGAGCCATCACATGACCGACCTCCCGAGGCCGACACCGGGCCCGGCGTTCATGGACAGAACCGCCCAGCATGAGCTGGCGAGGGGATCTGAGCCGCGTCGGCTCAGTCGCGTGGATGCCCTGCCCGACCGTCGGCGTGCGATTTGGGCTCGGGCGGACCCCGAGGCGGACGGCTGGCCGGTCCCGCGGGAGAGCCCCTTCACAGGAACTTGAGCGGGTCCTTCTCGGGCGGGGGCGGGGCCACGTCGGCCCGGTTCCACCAGCCGCCGCCGAGCGCCACGAACAGGGCGGCGGTGTCGGCGTACTGGGTGGCGCGCGCGCCCGCCGAAGTGACCAGGGCCGAGAGGTAGCCCTGCTGGGCGATCAGCACCTGGACACGGGCCGCTCCAGGTTCGAGGCGTCAACGTCGGCTTCAAGGCCATACACGAACGGGCCGCTCTGCCAAGCATACCCGCCGAACAGGCCGCCGAGCGCGGTGGTCGCATCGCGCCCGGCATCGTTGCGGCCCGTGGCATCCCCGGTGCGGAATTCCGGCACCGAACGGCGGCCGATCATGCCGGAACCGAAGCCGAAGCTGCCGAAGGCGTCACCGGCGCTGCCCTGCCATCCGATATAGCCGCCCGCCCAGGCACCGAAGGAGGGCAGGTGCGTCGCGTCGTGTGGCGTCGGCGTGGCGAGATTGGCCCCGTGGGCGCCGGTGGACACGCCAGCGAGCAACGTCGCAACCCCTGCACCTGCGCGGAGGCGTCCTGCGGCCTGTCTCCACCGGCTCATCGTGCCGCCTCCACATGCGTGAACCGAACCCGGACTAGCGATGCGGTGACCAGGACACGATGCGGCATCCGCCCAAACTTGGCCGCGCTGCTAACCATGGACGAGCGGCTTCGTGCAAGCCCGCCGCCGGGTTCGGGTTGAGCTGACGACCCCGGCCGATGAGATAGCCACGCGTACCACCGAGGTAGACACCGCCCTCACGCCCCTCGCCACGCCTATGGAGCGGGACGGGGAGAGGCCGAACTTCCAGAATTCAAGCGGCATAGCGTGTGGGTTGCTCGCAGCGACGGCAGCCATGCCGCTCTTCCCATCGGCCGTAATCACGACTGCGAACCCGCGTGCGGGCGAATGGGGCGACATTCGAAACGCATCGTGGTCGTGCGCGCGATCGATCGTTCCCCGAATGCCGCGGGTTCGGTCAGGGGCGCGTCACCGCCGAAACAGGCGGCAATCTCCGGGTGCGCCTGTTTTATCGACGGCCGATGACGGTTCGATGCCACTTGTGAGCTTCTCGGCTGCGCAGCACAGCTGGCGCGGGGCGACCGGTACGGGCGCCACCCCCCGGCCTCGAAGCCTGCGCTGGAGGGCGTGCGTGGCGTCCATGTCGTCCCGTCCGGGATGATCCCGGCGGGACAGGTTTGCGGGAACCGGCTTGCTCTCGAAAGGAGGACGGGGCCCGCAGGTCGGCCGATCGTCGTCCGCTGACGAAGCCCACTGCGGCGCACCGCTCATGAAGCCCCGGGCTCAGGCCGCATCGTCATGTCCGGGCACCAAGGCGGCGATTGTCCGATCAAGGCCGCATATGGCGTCGCACCGAGCCCGATTATCTCGGCGGTTTGTGGATCGGCCGCCATCGTAGGCCCGGTGCGGATGATCGCGACCTGCTTCACGGGGTCTGCCCGAGGATTAGGTCCGACGCGTGCCGGGAGGCCGGGTGGCCTGTGGCCGCCTGGTGGGCGACCGAGCACGCCTCGTAGTGGTCGCCCCTGGCCAGCATGGTCAAGCGCCGCTCGCCGGGAACAGCCTTCCTGACGGCCAGGAGCGCGCGTCCAGACGGCCACGACACAGTCTCGGCACCCGGCTCGGTTTGCGGCTGACCGTACCGCCGCACGCCCTCCCGGTAGATGGCCTCGTAGCGCGACGGCAGTTCGGCCTCCGAGAGCGGACGGCTGAGCCAGATGACCTGCTGCAGGCCCTCGTCCCGGCAGACTTCCAGGATGACCTCGTCCGTATCGATGCCCGCGGCCAGCGGACGGTCGTGGAAGTAGGTCAGCGCCGTGATGTTCGCTTCGCGGTCGACCATCGAGGGCTTCGGCACCGTGTCGACGGGTCCCCAGGACAGGCCAAATGGGGCTTCCTGAGCATGGGCTCCGTGCAGGCAGCCGAGCCAAAGCAGGGTCGACAGGGCGCTGCGTCTCATCGTCGTCTCTCCCTCCGTTGATCCGCGACGTCCCCGCACGTCGTCGCTGGCGCGCGACTGAATCATGGATTGCGATCTCGAGCGGCTCTTCCGGACCGAGCACGAGACCCCCCGCGGGAATACTCCGAGATCATCGATGTTGGGCTCGAGCACGACTGTGCGCAACCATTCCTTGCAGCGCTGGTTCTCTCGTCGCTATCCCCGGTTCCAGGGCGAGACGGTGTTCTCATCGGCCTCGAACGGTATCGGACTTGCGCCGAGAGCTGCCGGAAGATGGCCGCCTAGCGCGCGAGGCGCTCGTCGAGCGTCTCCCCTCATACCATGTGTCAGCCGTCTCAGGTCGAGGAGATACGTCATGATCGATGCAAGCCAGATCAAAGAGCACATGGAGGTCAAGGCGTCCGATGGGCACCATGTCGGCACCGTCGACCACATGCAGGGATCCGATCAGATCAAGCTGACCCGGAACGATCCGGCCGCGCACGGCGCGCATCACCTCATCCCGCTCGCCTGGGTCGAGCGCGTCGACGCGCATGTGCACCTCAGCAGGTCGAGCCAAGAGGTCATGACGCAGTGGCAGAGCCAAGGCTGAGACCGACCGCTCCTTGCTCCTCTAGCGGCTAAAGGTTCTAGGCTGCCGGGGAGCAGGAGGATCTCATGACGGGACACAGTGCGGACGCCGCGCGCGAGAACGGTTCGACCTTCACCTGGAAGGTCGAGGGGATGGATTGCGCCAGCTGCGTCGGCAAGATCCAAACGGCGTTGGCCAAGTTGCCGGGCGTCAGCGACGTCAGGGCTTCGACGATCACCGAGACCCTGACCGCCACGATCGATCAGACCCAGATCTCCTCAAGGACCGTCGAGAAACGCGTGGCCGGCCTCGGCTACACGCTCACGCGCAAATTGCCGCCATCCCTCACTTCCGGTCCCGAGCACGAGCTGCTCGGCCGCCGCGATGCGAACGCAGCACACGGCTGTGGTGAGCCGGGCTGTGACCAGGACGAGCAGGCACCCCTGACGGCGGCAGACCAGCATGACGGCGTTCTCGCAAAGCAAGGGCACGCACATGGCGAGAGCGCTGACAGGCCTTGGTGGCAGGCCAGCAAGGGCCGTCTGGTCCTGTTCACCGGCGCCATGCTCGCCCTGGCTTGGACGATCAAGCTCAGCGTTCCCGCGCTGGCCTTCTGGGCATTCGTGGGCGCGACGCTGGTCGGGGTCACGCCGGTCGCCCAGCGCGCCATCGCGGCCGCGCGCGCCGGCATGCCGTTCACGATCGAGATGCTGATGTCGATCGCCGCTGCCGGCGCCCTGTTCATCGGCGCCGCGGAGGAAGGCGCCCTCGTCGTGTTCCTGTTCGCGGTCGGCGAGGTGCTGGAGGGCGTGGCGGCCGACCGAGCCCGCGCCGGCATCCGGGCGCTCGGCGAACTCGTCCCGAAAACAGCGTTGGTCGAGGAGAACGGCATCGCCCGAGACGTGCCGGCCGCCTCGCTCACGATCGGCCAGACAGTGCTGGTGCGACCGGGCGATCGCATCCCGGCCGACGGCGTCATCCTCTCCGGCACGTCCGGCATCGATGAGTCTCCTGTGACGGGGGAATCCTTCCCGAGCACCAAAGGGGCGGGGGACGGCGTCTTCGCGGGCTCGATCAACCGCGAGGCGGCACTCCGGGTGCGCGTCGCCAAGGCCGCCGAGGATAACACGATCGCGCGCATCATCCGCCTCGTCGAGGAGGCGCAGGAGGCGCGCGCGCCGACGGAGCGCTTCATCGACCGCTTCTCGCGCTGGTACATGCCGCTCATCGTCGGCCTCGCCCTCCTCGTCGTTCTGGTGCCGCCGCTCCTGTTCGGGGGGGCTTGGTCGACCTGGGTCTATCGCGGGCTCGCGCTCCTGCTGATCGGCTGCCCGTGCGCGCTCGTGATCTCGGTGCCGGCCTCGATCGCATCGGCCCTGTCGGCCGGCGCGCGCCGCGGCTTGCTGATGAAGGGGGGCGCCGTGATCGAGGCGGCGGCGAATACGCAGGTCATCGCCTTCGACAAGACAGGCACGCTGACCGAAGGAGCGCCGCGGGTGACGGACGTCGCGGTCTATTCCGGTAGCGAGGCTGAGGTGCTGCGGCTGGCTGCGGCCGTCGAGACCGGATCGAACCATCCGCTCGCCGTCGCGATCGTGGAGTGGGCCAGGACGACGGGCTGCCGGATCCAGCCCGCCGACGGGGTCAGGGCCGTTCCGGGTCAGGGCGTGACCGGCTCGCTCGGCGGGCAGGAGATCTTTCTCGGTGCTCCGCGCTTTGCCGAAGGCGGTACGACCTGGCCGGCCGGGGCGAGCGAGCGGAGCGCCGCGCTTGAAGCGGAGGGCAAAACCGTCACGGCGCTCGTGGTGGGCGGCCGTTTGGTGGGGCTGATCGCCCTGCGCGACGAGCCGCGTCTCGACGCGAAGTCGGCTCTTGCAGCCCTACAGGATCTCGGCATCCGTCCGATCATGCTCACAGGCGACAACGCGCGCACCGGTGCGGCGATCGCGAGCGCGCTCGGTCTGGAGTTCCGCGCCGAGCAGATGCCCGATGACAAGGTCGCGGTGATCCGGGCGCTCGGGGTGGGGGGCCGGGTCATGATGGTGGGCGACGGTATCAACGATGCACCTGCACTGGCGGCGGCGAGCGTGGGTATCGCCATGGGTTCGGGCACCGACGTGGCCCTGGAGACCGCCGACGGCGCGCTCCTGAGGAGCCACACCTACGACGTCGTGGAGATGATCCGCTTGGCGCGGGCCGCCATGGCCAACATCCGCCAGAACATCGCCGTCGCGCTGGGGCTCAAGGCGGTGTTCCTGGTCACGAGCGTGCTCGGGCTGACGGGCTTGTGGATCGCCATCCTGGCCGATACGGGGGCCACCGTGATCGTCACCGCGAACGCGCTGCGCCTGCTCGGGTTCTTCGGTTCCGGCGGCACGCAGGGCGGGGGCGACACGGCGCAGCCGAGCGAGGCTCTCGAGCCCGCGGCGTGAGCGCGTGCGTCCCTGCCCCGCAGTCCGGGCTCATCGCTGGAGGAGCGGCGGTTGGGCCGGTTCGCTGCCCCGAGGAATGCCGGCGCCGCGGCGAGCCATCAGGCCGTGATCGTCAGGGTGTCGACGCATCTTTTTGCTCCGCCGCCCGCGTCACCGGGACGCTGTGATCGTCCGCTCAGGAAAGAGGAACCGGAATGGGTGCAGGGCATGATCATGGAGCAACCCTCGGCGGCTCGGCCGCGGGGCGGCACCGCGGGCGCTTGGTCTGGGCGCTCGGGCTGACCCTGACCTACATGGCCGCCGAGGTGGTCGGCGGCTTGCTGACCGGCAGCCTCGCGCTCCTGGCCGATGCCGCCCACATGCTCACCGACGCAGGAGGTCTTGCGCTGGCACTCCTGGCGATCCGCTTCGGCGAGCGGCCCGCGACGCCGCAGCGGACCTACGGCTACCTGCGCGCGGAGGTGCTCTCGGCGCTGGCCAACGCCGTCGTGCTCCTCGTCCTCACAATCTACATCCTCTACGAGGCCTACCGCCGCTTCGTCGACCCGCCCGAGGTCATCGGCGGCCCGATGCTGGCGGTGGCGACCGTCGGCCTGGTGGTCAACCTGATCAGCATGCGCCTCCTGTCCGGCGGCTCGTCGGAGAGCCTGAACGTCAAGGGCGCCTACTTCGAGGTGCTCTCCGACATGCTCGGCTCGCTCGGGGTGATCGTGGCGGCGGTGATCGTGATGGTCACGGGCTGGCGGCTGGCCGACCCGATCGTGGGAGCCGGCATCGGCCTGTTTATCGTGCCGCGCACCTGGAGTCTGCTCAGCCAGGTCACCCATATCCTGCTGGAGGGCACCCCGCCCCAGGTTGACGTCGTGCTGCTGGAGCGCCGCTTGGCCGAGATCCCAGGCGTGGCCGGCGTGCACGACCTGCACGTCTGGACCATCACCTCGGGTCTCGACGCGATGAGCGGGCACTTGGTGGTGCCTGGGGCGGGTGACGCCGCCCGCGTGCTGCGCCACGCACGGCAGATCCTGGCGGACGAGTTCAAGGTCGATCACGTCACGATCCAGATTGAGGATGCGGCGCTTCGAACCGAGGAAAAGGCTCTGCGCATCTGAGGGACCTGAGCCGCTCGGCCTCCGCCGCCGATGGTGTGTCCCCGTCGCAATCCAGGAATACGGAACTTCGATGTCAGCTTGGGCCTACACGCTCATCCCAGCCCTCGCGACGGTACTAGGGGCCGCCGTCGCCGCCGTGCGTCAGCCTGGCCCGGCGGTCACCAGCGCCGTCCAGCATCTCGCCGCGGGCGTCCTGTTCGCCGCGGTCGCGGGCGAGATCCTGCCCGACCTCAAGCATCAGCAATCCCCGATCGCGGTGATCGTCGGCGGAGCCCTCGGTGTCGCCCTGATGCTCCTGGTCAAGCGCCTGGGAGAGAAGGCGAAGGGGTCGACCGGGCTCATCGCGACGGTCGGGATCGACATCCTGATCGACGGCCTGGTCCTCGGCATCGGCTTCGCGGCCGGGGCGAAGCAGGGCCTGTTGCTGACGGGCGCACTCACGCTCGAGGTGCTGTTTCTCGGGATCGCGGTCGCCTCCAAGCTGAAACAAACGAGCGGATCCGCGGGACGTGTGGTCGGTACCGTGGCCGGTCTCGCGCTCCTGCTGCCGATGGGCGCACTTCTGGGCACGCCGATCGGTGCGCTGCCCGGACCCTATCTCGCCGGCTTCTTCGCCTTCGCGCTCGTCGCGCTGCTCTATCTCGTCACCGAAGAGCTGCTCGTGGAGGCGCATGCCGTACCCGAGCAACCCTGGACTACCGCGATGTTCTTCATAGGCTTCCTCGGCATGCTGGTGATCGAGGAGATCGCCACCTGAGTCGTGCCGGCTCGCGCATCGGCGATCATGCTGAAAGCTACCTTTGCCCGTGGGGCGCACCGCGCAACGCTATCGAGAAAGAACCGTCACGTCGATGAAGTTCACGGCCTTCAGCCTCTGGGAGGTGGCATCCCATCTCGTCGATCTCGCGATCGCCTACGCGCTCGCGGCGCCGATCGGGTGGGACCGCGAGCAGGAGGAGCGCTCGGCCGGCATCCGCACCTTTCCCCTCGTCGCGGTTGCCGCCTGCGGCTTCGTGCTGGTCGCGATCCGCGTGCTCGGGGCGGACTCGACGGGACAGGCCCGCATCCTGGAAGGCGTGATCACGGGCGTTGGCTTCATCGGCGGCGGTGCGATCCTGAAGCATGCCGGGCGTGCCTCCGGCACCGCGACCGCCGCCAGCCTGTGGGCCACGGGCGCACTCGGGGCGGCGGTGGGCTACGGCCTCTATGACATCGCCGCCATCCTGAGCCTCGTCACCTATCTGACGCTGCGCTACCTCGTGCCGCTGAAGCAGGCCGCCCACCACGGTGGGGGCGATGCCAACGGTAGAGGATCCGAAACCGATCCAGAGGAGCCGAAAACCGATACGGCCGCGCGTTCGTCGGGCGCCGTGCCGGACCGGAAAGGGGCAGCCAATCCGTCATTTCCCGGCAGGGACGCTTGAAGCAGTCTCAGGCGACGAAGTGTCTCATTCCGGCCAGAGGGGTGCATACCTTGTGCTTGCTTGCGGTCGATCGTAGATCAGGGCTGCGATGACGAGCCTGCGGTACCCTTGGATGAGCGACTCGGCGCGCCTGCTGCGCGCTGCCGTGGCGTGCCTGGTGGCCTTCGTGTTCGCTTTCTCCATCATCACCTCTGAAACTGCCGCGGCACCGAGCCCCATCCAGAGCGATGGTCTGCTGACGCTGTCGTCGCAGTCGGCTGCGGATCACACAAGCTCTAGCGACCCAGCGGATGCGGGCATTCTGCTCCACGTTCACTGCGGATGTCACCAAGTGATGCGGGCCGAGCCGGTCACGTTCGAGCCGGTTCGGACGGCTGACAGAGTCGTCTATCGCGTCCAGACCGAGCCGCTCGCCTCCCGTCCCGCCTCCCCGCTCCGCAGACCGCCCCGAGTCTGACCCGTCCCACCGCTGCGGTGGGTGTTCGTCGCTCGAGCCTGACCCAGGTGCCGGGCGTTGAGGTCATGTGGGGTTTGGGACCGATCGACTGCGCGCCGTCGCGCAGTCGACACCCGAAGACCCGGTCGAGGTCAGCGTCATGCGTGCCATTCTCATTTTGATAGTTCTGGCGGTGGGCGTCGCGATCGGCGGTGCCGTCCCGCGCGTGTCTCAGGTCATCCAGGGAGCCTTGGCGGCGACGGGCCTGATGAAGACGGAGCCCGTTCCGGAAAACCCAGCGGCTCCGAAGGCCGAAGCCGAGAAGCCGGCCGGCGAGAAGGCGGAGGACCATGCCGCCGAGGGGCAGATCAAGATGTCGCCCGAGCAGATCACCAACCAGGAGATCGCGGTCGCATCGGTCGAGGGCGGTGTGCTCTCACGGCACCTGATGGCGCCCGGCACAATCACGCCGGACATCGACCGGGTCGCGCGGGTCCCCGCCCGGGTCGTCGGCACCGTAGCGGAGATGCTCAAGCGTCTGGGCGATCCCGTGAAGAAGGGCGAAGTCGTCGCCGTCCTCGACAGCCGCGAGGTGGCAGATGCCAAGAGTGAGTATCTGACGGCATCGGTGCGCGCCGAGTTGGAGAAGACCAACTACGACCGGCAGCAGGCGCTCTGGGATAAGCGGATCTCAGCCGAGGCCACGTTCCTTCAAGCACGAGCTACCTATTCCGAAACGCAGCTGCGCCTGAACCTAGCCCGGCAGAAGCTCTCCGCTCTGGGGCTCAACGCGGATGAGGTTGCGGCGGCGCAGAAGCGGGATGAGGCTACCCCGAACCAGTCGAGCCTGCGTCGATACGAGTTGCGCTCGCCGCTGACTGGACGCGTCGTTGAGCGCAAGGTCGACGTCGGGACGACGGTGGGCGGTCAGGGTGACCCGGCCGACCTCTACACAGTCGCCGACCTCTCCACAGTCTGGGTAGAGCTCGCGGTGCCGACCACGGATCTCGCCAAGGTTCGGGAAGGCGCGGAGGTTCTGATCGCCCCCCGAGACGAGGATGCGGGCCAGCGGGCAAAGGGCAAGATCATCTTCGTCAGCCCGATCCTGAACGCTGAGACCCGCTCGGCCCGCGTGATCGCGGCGCTGCCCAACCAGGATTTCAGCTGGCGGCCGGGCACCTTCGTCTCGGCCGAAATCCAGGTCGGCCAGGACAGCGCCAAGGTGAAGGTGCCCCGCGACGCACTCCAGAGCATGGGTAATGAGAAGGTCGCCTTCGTGCGCACCGCGGACGGCTTCGAGCGACGTGATGTCAAAACGGGCAAATCGGACGATGAGTCGGTCGAGATTATTGCCGGTTTGACCCCGGGTGAGGAGATCGCCGTTAAGAACACCTTCCTCCTCAAGGCTGAGCTCGGCAAGGGCGAAGCCGAGCACCACGACTGAGACGGGACGCTCGCCATGATCAGTCGCATCCTCGACTTCTCGGTCCACCAGCGCTGGCTCGTGGTGCTGCTGTCGCTGCTCGCCGCCGGCTTCGGTGTGTTCTCGCTGACCAAGCTGCCCATCGACGCGGTGCCGGACATCACCAACAACCAGGTGCAGATCAACACGGTCGCGCCCTCCTACTCACCCGTCGACATCGAGAAGCAGGTCACCTACCCGGTCGAGACCGCGCTCGCTGGCATCAAGGGGCTCGAATACACCCGCTCGCTGTCGCGCAACGGCTTCTCGCAGGTCACCGCCGTCTTCAACGAGAAGCTCGACATCTACTTCGCCCGGCAGCAGGTCGCCGAGCGCCTCAACCAGGTCAAGAGTGACCTGCCGCCCGGGGCCGAGCCGCAGATGGGCCCGGTCTCGACTGGCCTGGGCGAGATCTACATGTGGACAGTGAACTACAAGAAAGCCGGCGAGAAAGCGCCCGTCCTCGACGGTAAGCCGGGCTGGCAATCCGACGGCAGCTACCTGACCCCGGAGGGGCAGCGCCTCACGACCGAGCTGGAGAGATCAGCTTATCTCCGCACGATCCAGGACTGGATCATCCGCCTTCAGATCAAGACCGTCCCGGGCGTGGCCGGCGTCGACGGCATCGGCGGCTACGAGAAGCAGTACCACGTCCAGCCCGATCCCGCGAAGCTGACCGCCCTCGACCTCTCGTTCGGCGACGTCGCCCGGGCGCTCCAGGCCAACAACGCCAACCAGGGTGCGCGCTACCTGGAGGACAACGGCGAGGGCTATGTCGTGCGCGCGGCCGGACGCCTGGAGAGCATGGACGAGATCGCCAACGTCGTCGTCACCACCCGCGGCGGCGTTCCGGTGCGCATCCGCGACATCGCCGAGGTGCGGATCGGACGTGACCTGCGCACCGGCTCGGGCAGCGAGAACGGCCGGGAAGTCGTCGTCGGCACGGCCCTGATGCTGATCGGCGAGAACAGCCGCACGGTGGCGGCGGCCGTCGACGCCAAGATGAACGAGATCCGCAAGTCGCTGCCGCCCGGGATCGAGGTGCAGACGGTCCTCAACCGGACGCTGCTGGTCGAGGCCACCATCAAGACGGTGGCCCGGAACCTCGCCGAGGGCGCGACGCTCGTCATCGTCATCCTGTTCCTGCTGCTCGGCAATATCCGAGCCGCCATCATCACGGCGCTGGTCATCCCGGTCGCCATGCTGATGACCATGACCGGCATGGTCGAGGCGAAGATCTCGGCCAACCTGATGAGCCTGGGCGCCCTCGACTTCGGCCTCATCGTCGACGGCGCCGTGATCATCGCCGAGAACTCGCTCCGGCACTTGGCGGAGAAGCAGCACGAACTTGGGCGCAAGCTGGAGCTCGAGGAGCGGCTCGCCACGGTGCGGGCCTCGGCCGAGGAGATGATCAAGCCGTCGCTGTTCGGGCAGGCCATCATCATCCTCGTCTACGTGCCGCTCCTCACCTTCACGGGCGTCGAGGGCAAGATGTTCGAGCCGATGGCGCTGACCGTCATCATCGCGTTGGTCGCGGCCTTCGTTCTCTCGCTCACCTTCGTGCCGGCCATGATCGCCATCGTGATCACCGGCAAGGTCACCGAGACGGACAACCTCATCATCCGGGGGTTCAAGGCGGCGTATCGCCCGGCCCTGGCCGGGGCTGTGCGGGCCCCGATGGCGTTCATCCTAGGCTCGCTCCTGCTGCTCGCCGGGGCCGGCGTGTTGTTCACCCGGCTCGGCGCGGAGTTCATCCCGACGCTCGACGAGAAGAGCATCGCCATGAACGCGCTGCGCATCCCCTCGACCTCGCTGTCCCAGTCCCAGGCCATGCAGCTCAAGATCGAGCAGGCGGTCTCGAAGTTCCCGCAGGTGGCCTACGTCTTCTCGAAGACGGGTACGGCCGAGGTCGCCTCCGACCCGATGCCGCAGAACTCCTCGGACACCTTCGTGATCCTCAAACCCCAGGAGGAGTGGCCGGACCCAGAGTTGTCCAAGGCCGAGCTGCAGGAGCAGATTGAGAAAGCCGCCGGCGCCTTGGCCGGCAACGTGTTCGAGTTCTCGCAACCGATCCAGCTGCGCTTCAACGAGCTCCTGGCCGGTACCCGTGGCGACCTCGCCGTGAAGGTGTTCGGCGAGGAGTTCGAGCCGATGCTCAAGGTGGCCAACCAGATCGCGGCCATCCTGAAGGGGACGGCGGGCGCCGAGGACGTCAAGGTCGAGCAGACGCAGGGCCTGCCCTTCCTGGAGATCAGGATCAACAAGGCTGAGGCCGCGCGCTTAGGCCTCAGCACGGGGGCGATCCAGGAGGTGATCGGCGCGGCGATTGGCGGGCGGGAAGCCGGCGTGGTGTTCGAGGGCGACCGGCGCTTTCCCATCGTGGTGCGCCTGACCGACAAGGTCCGCGAGGATCGCGAGGCGCTGGAGAACCTGCCCGTCGCGCTCCCGCCCGGCCCGAACGGGCGGGCCGCCTCGGTGCTGCTGAAGCAGGTGGCGAGCTTTTCCGTCACGGAGGGGCCGAACCAGATCAGCCGCGAGAACGGCAAACGCCGCGTCGTCGTGACCGCCAACGTGCGCGGGCGCGATATCGGCTCGCTCGTGGCCGAGGCGCAGGCCAAGGTTGCGCAACAGGTGCAGCTGCCGGCCGGCTACTATGTTGCTTGGGGCGGGCAGTTCGAGAACCTCGCCTCGGCCCGGCAGCGCTTGATGATCGTGGTTCCGGTCTGCTTCTTCCTGATCTTCCTGTTGCTCTATTCGGCGCTTGGCTCACCGCGGGACGCGCTCCTGGTGTTCAGCGCGGTGCCCCTGGCGCTGACCGGCGGCATCGCGGCCTTGTGGCTGCGCGGCATGCCGTTCTCCGTCCCGGCCGCGGTGGGGTTCATCGCCCTGTCGGGCGTGGCGGTGCTCAACGGCCTCGTGATGCTGACCTTCATCAAGCAGCTCATCGCCGAGGGGCGGCCGAAGCGCGAGGCGATCCTGGAGGGCGCCATGACCCGATTGCGGCCCGTGGCGATGACCGCTCTGGTCGCCTCGCTCGGGTTCGTGCCGATGGCCTTGGCTACTGAGACGGGGGCTGAGGTGCAGCGGCCGCTCGCCACCGTGGTCATCGGCGGCCTGATCAGCGCGACCCTACTGACGCTTATCGTGCTGCCGGCGCTCTACGCGCGCTTCGGCGGCAAGGAGACCCCGAAATCCTCCGTGAAGGACGCGACCAGGGATCGCGCCTATCCGCCGCTCAGGCCGGCCGCGGAGTGAGGCGATCATGTCCCCTCAGAAGCCCCTACGTCTTGGGCGAAGTCACAGATCCGGTCCGGACCGTGCCGCATCAGAAGGCCGGGCGGGTTCGAGAGGGATCCGCCCCATCTTCGCGATGGCACTGCTCTCGCTGGGCAGCACGGCCTTGGCGCAGGCCGCGGAGGCTCCATTTGGGTTGTCCTGGGGGCCTGTGACGACGGTGCCGAAGCCGTCTATGGCGGATCGGGAGGCCAACATCACGGCCCTGTTCTACTTTCATGGGCAGCCGCCGGCTTCCGGGCCGGACACGCAGCAGGTCGTCCTTGAGATCTGCCGGGACGAAGGCCTGCAGCAGGTCATCTGGGTCAGCCGAGACTTCCCGGAAGCCGAACTCTCCGCACGCTACGAGCCCATCTACCAGGAAGGGGTCCGGCGCCACGGCGAACCCGTCAAGGATGGTAGACCGGAGACTGTGGTCTGGTCCGGCGGACACACGCTCCTGGCAGTTCGTTCCGTCGATGGCGGCCGCAAGCGGCTGATCATGATCGCCACCGGCGATCAGTACGAAAAATGCTCCGCGGCGCACGAAGCCGGCGCGGGCCATCCTGCCACCGTTCACACCTCCGCCTTGCACAAGGCGACGACCCCATGATGCCTATGCCGCCTCGCCGAACCGGTTCGCATGCCCCGAGTTCGCAGAGGGAGGACGATTGCCACCTCCAGAGCGCATTGCTCGTGCCAGACGGGCTGCCGGTGAGGCATCGGCCCGTTGCCATGGGATTAGCCGCGCTGACGGCGATCGGGGCAGCGGCCATCTGCGTTCGGGCCGAGACGCTGGAGAGCGCTCGTGCGGGTCTACAGTGTCAATCCGCAGGCCAATACGGGCTGCGCGGGTGTGCGGGCGACCGACGAGACCATGGCCTGGGTGCGGGCAGGCTACCGCCCGACCGTGGCCGTCCAGGCCGGCATAGGGGTTTCGTCGGCGGAAAGAACCTGGCCGGCAGGGGCTTGAAGCAGACCACACGTCCGAGTGGGGCGGCGCTCACCGTAAACCAAACCCTGTTCAACGATGTTCAGATCGGCAACAGCAGCCGGCGCGCGGAGTCAAACGTGCTCAGCCAGTGCGAGACCCTGCGCTTCACGGAGTTACCCCGCTGTTCAACGGGCACAGGCTTATTCGATCAGGTCAAGGATCTCTGGACGGCGTGCGACCGACGGATGGCTGCCGAGGAGCAGAGCAAGGTAATGCAGGCCAAGGTCGAGAGGCTGGTCTCGGACGCCGGCGTTGAAATTTGCTCCGATAGAGCGCCCTTCTCTGCCCGACGGGAATGCTGAAGGTGCAGGCTGGCAAGAGCACGACAGGCTTCTTGTATGCCAAGAGCCAAACCGATCTCATACACACTCAGGTGTCGGCCAGCCGGCAAGTCCGTGGCCAATGGCTCTCGGGGACTTTCCGCATGCTGGTCGATGCCTGTCTTCTGGATGACCCAAAATGGTATGTCCCACTTTCGGAGGCACTCGTACCAAGGCCCGGCGAATGCATTCTCGACTGTGGCCCTGGAAGCGTCTTGCGCGCATTGTATTATGCGGATCGCTTCCCAGACACCGAATTCACTGCGGTGGAGTTCAATCGGCGTCGGATCGCGAAAGCGTTCAAGCGCGCATCTAGCATGAACTTACCCAACTACAAAGCTATGACGTTCGAGGATGCGAGAAGAACGCCGTTCAGTGCAGGTCAGTTCGACAAGGCCATGTTGGTTCTCAATTTACATGGTCTTGAACCGGAGGACAAAATCAATAACTTGCGAGAGCTTCGTCGGATCGTTCGAAGGGGCGGCATCGTCTTAGCGGCGGACATCGACCGGCCGAAGGCCTCGCGAGAAGATGTGATCTTGCGAATCACCCAGCTGCTCTATGGTGCGGAGGCGACCAGATCCCATACGTCGGGGACATGGCCGAAGTTCCTGTCGGAGGCGGGCTTCACGGGCGTGCGCCGCGTATCGGAGCATCCCATCTGGATCGGCCGAATGGCCCTGGTCCGCAGCCGGAAGCAGTGAGATCATGCAGTCGAGCAGGTGAACGCTTCAAAAGGATACCGTGCGAGTTCAATCATGGCTGGAAGGTAGGCTCTGGTTTCGTCTGGTTGCCTCTCGCCGATGAGCCTGACTCGCATCACGCACTCGGCTGCTGCGTTCGTCGCGCAAGTTTATCCGCTGGTCATTCAGAAAGCGCTTGTCCAGATTTGTGGGAAAGATAAGAAAAGATCGTCAGGAGCCCTTCAGACTCAACATCAACATGCGGTCGAATGCCTTCGTGATCGCTATATTCAGGGAATGGTCTCGGCTGACCTCGCTGGCCTTGAGCATTTCCTGCTCGAGGCTGACGGAGCTTGAGGTCGAAAGCGCGTCCCAGGCATCGGAAGCCTTGATCTTCGTTGCGCTAAATGGTGGGTCTGCTGCGTTCAGGTGGCCGCTTGCTGTCGTCGACAGGCTAGCCGTAGCCGTGCGGGCCATGACTTCGGCGAAGGGCAGGACGTCACGCGCTTTGTAATCCGGTGTATTCGCGTTGGCGACATTGCCAGCAATCATGGACTGACGGACCGCAAGGTAGCGAGCCTGCTGCGACACAAGATCAAAGAGATAGACGCCTGTCACTTCAAACTCCAATCCGCATCTCCGGGACTTCAAGGCCTATGAGTGCAGCCTTGTCCGAAGCTGGCGAAGCTTGGTGCGAGTGGCAGCCCTGGTGGAGTTTGCCGATGCGCCTTGAAGGTAATTACCCACGGGGTATGTCCGGGCGCGAGTTGGCGCGTGCCGCTTCGCCTCGCATCGCGTGGACCTCACCCTCTTGCGCAGGTTGGATTTCGCTGATTCCTTCGTGGGATGGGCCGCAGCGATCTTGAGCGGTTGAGCCGCGAGGAACTGATCGAGCTGGTGCTGCGGCTGCAGCGACCGGAGAAGACCTCGCGCACCTCCTCGAAGCCGCCGGCGACCGATCACAAGGACCGGCGCGAGCAATCCAGGCCCGGTGGCGCCAAGCCTGGTCACGAGGGTCACAGCCGCGTCATGACCGACGATCCCGATGCGGTGGTCGATCATCGCCCCGACCGCTGCTCGTGCTGCGGTGGCGCTCTTCACAGGGAGCTGTCGGCCGAGGTCGTCAGCCTGTCTGAGCGGATCGAGCTGCCGGAGGTCGCACCGGTGGTGACGCAGCATCGGCGTCTTGCCGTGCACTGTCCGTCCTGCGGAGCACGGATGGTCGCGCCGGTGCCGGAGGCGGCGCGCGACACCCCGTTCGGGCCACGGCTGCATGCGGTGGCGACCTATCTCAAGACCTTCCAGGCGCTCTCCTACGAGCGGCTGCAGGCGGCGCTGTCCGACCTGTTCGGACTGAGGCTCAGCCAGGGCGGCCTGATGAACCTGCTCCGCCGTGCGCAGGGCCGCTTCCATTCCGGTCGCGAGGCCGCCGTCGCGATGCTGCGCCGTGCCGCCGTCGTTGCGTCGGACGAGACCGGCGTGGGCATCCAAGGCAGCAACGCCTACCACTGGGTCTTCCACTCGACTGACGCGGTGGTGCACACGGCCTCCCCGACGCGGGGCGCCGTCGTGGTGCGGGCGATGATGGATGGGCACCGGCCCTCGGTCTGGATCTCGGACCGCTACACCGCCCAGCAGGGCCATGCGGCCCAGCACCAGACCTGCCTCGCCCATCTCGCCCGCGACGTCGCCTACGTCGTCGAGACCAGCGACGACCCTGTGCCCTGGCGCCTGCAACTCTGGCTGCAATCCGTGTTCGCGCTGGCCGAGCGCGTCACCGACTTGGCCACTTCGACGCGGGCCGCCAAGCGCCGAACTTTGGAGCGGCAGCTCGGCGCCATCCTCGCCGAACCAAGCCGCTGCGACCTGACGCGCGGTCTGCAGGCCAAGATCGGCCGCGCCCGCGACCAACTTCTGGTCTTCCTCGCCCATCCCGGCCAGGTCGAGCCGACCAACAACGGCTCGGAACGGCTGCTGCGCCCGACCGTCGTCCAGCGGAAGATGACCAACGGCTACCGCGCCATGTGGGCCGCCGAGGGCGAAGCCGATATCCGAACCGTCGTCGATACCGCACGCCTCACAGGCGCCAGCCCCTTCGGCACCATCCTCAAGACCGTCGGCGCCTGAACACAGCCACTACGGGCGTGAGTAATTACTGCCGTGGAGAACCTGTCCCATAGCGCGTCCCTCCATGCGGCATCAGTTGTATCACCACACAGCGGGACCAAACATCTCTAGTGAGCCGTTGCGATGCCATCGCCTCGACGGCCGATCGTTCGTGGGAAGGTCTTGACGTAGATATTACGGTTGAGGCGCTACGGTATGCCGGGGCGCTCGAGCGGGGCTGGGCAAAAACCTGGGCCGGGGCGGGGCGCTTCGGTTGACGTTCGATGAACGCCACTTCAAGATCATGAGATGAACCGAACGAGTATTCCGATCCTGAGCGTCACGTCGGCGATTGGCATTCTGTTATCAAGTCCTGCTACGGCCGATACCGTCAAGATCGTTGGCCTTGGCGCCTCGACCTGCGCCCACTTCAATCAGGAGATAGGAGAAAATCCTGCGCTTCAGCGTGATTACTTCGCATGGGCACAGGGCTTCATGAGCGGAGCGCTTATCCGGGCTCCTCAGGGCGTGGACGAGGGACTTGATCTCACGCCTCCATCCTTTCCGCTGCAGGAGCAAGTAGATTTCCTGCGAGCCTTCTGCGCCAAAAATCAGGACCAGGACTACATGGACGCGGCGCGCGCTTTATATCGCCGCCTCCGTGGTCCAAAAACTTAGTTTCAGCTCGCAGGTATTGGATATTTTGATGCACCGGTACCAAGCTTGTTTTTACATCGCGTACGCGGCGCGGGCAATATCTGCCGACTTCCCGATCAGCCGTCCTCAGTGACGCTCTTCATGGTGCGTGCTACGTTCGTGACCTTCACGACGCTCCTCGTGGCGCCCTTCCCGGCGCTCTTGGTGGCCGCCATCGCGGTGCTCCTCCACGACGTGGGGCCCGTGTGAGCCTCCCGGCACCTGCACCCCGCCTGGATTGACGTCAATGTGCTGAGCCATGGCTGCCGCCGGTGCGAGCGTAAGCGCTGCGGTCAACAGCAAAACCGTAGGCATTTTCATTGTCATCACGACCTCCCTTAGTCTTAGCCGCGAGCACTAACGCTCAAGTTCGAATTGGGATCCCGATCCTCACTGACGCCGAGCGGATATCCCGATACACTCTGGATTACGGCGAGGACCTAGCAGGCGCCTCCGTGACGTCGGCAGTCGCGACGATGCTGGGCGGCCGTGCCACGTTTTCACCGGACGCTCCCCGCTCTGCCTTGTTCCGGGGCGCTCTCATCAACACCGGCTCGGTCGCGCCGACCGTGGCGCGCATGGTCCGCTTGGGAGCGAAGCAGGGTCAGTGGCCCTGTCCTCCGTAACCGCCATGGCCGCCGGAGGAGCGTCTGTGACCTCCTCCATACCCAAAGCCGCGACCAGAACCTCCATGGCGGCCGTAAGAGCGTCCATGGCCCCCGGAATAGCCGGGCCGACCGAAGCCGCCGTGGCGGCTGTAGGATCCGCCGTGCCCACGGGATTGGCCATAGCCATGACCCTGAGCGGCGGCCGGGTCCGACAGCGACACGAAGCCGATACCGACCGCCAAGGCGAACAGACCGGCGGTCAGGGCCGCTCCGAAGCGAGGCGCATCTGTCATGTGCATTGTCTCCTGATGAACGGCACGGGCATCGTGTCGTCGTGTCCTCAGGCTAGGCGTGCGCCTTTGAACTGCACCTGAACGGAATGTGCGACCGCCGGACAGCTCGCGCTTGCGGCCACACCGGACGCACAGCCGCAACATGCCCGCCCAACGGATGCCACTTGCCGGCGTTAGCTCCGCGCAACACGGCAGGAGCCACGCATGACGGCCGACGACCTCGACAAACGGGCTGAGCTGACGATCTGGCTTGGAGCAGGGACGGCACAGACCCGACAGGGCCGGGCGTTCGCAACCTTGCGCGAGGCGCTCTCCGCGGCTGTGGACGCGCTGCACGACTCGGAGGCGAGGCCCTGGATCGTGACCGAAGAGGGCGACATCCTCTCGCCCCACTGGATCCGGGCGAACCGCGATGTGGCGCGCCGCCATTGAGGCGAACACCGCGTGGACCGTGCTCAACGGTCGGAACGCTGATGCAAGGGAGGACGCTGGACGTCATGGCCGAGATTGTCAGGTTGCCCGGCCGGTCCACACGCGACACCGGGGCCCTCCAGGACCCGCCAGCCGCCACCCGGCGGCCCCGCAGGTGATGGGTGCGCTGGGCTTGCGCCTCGTCGGTGCGATGACGCTTGCCGGCCTGACCTCGGCCTGCCTCGTCGGACCGGACTATGCGCGTCCCTCGGCCGAGACCCCGCTGGCTTTCAAGGAAGCCTCCGGCTCCCCTGAGCCAGGTTGGCGGGCGGCCAGGCCGAGCGACGCGGTCCCGCGCGGCGACTGGTGGTCGGTCTTCCGCGATCCGGTCCTCGACGGCCTGATCCGCGCCATCGACGTCGACAACCAGACCCTGCGCCAAGCAATCTCTCGGTACGAGCAGGCCAGAGCCGTGGTCCGGCAGGCGCGCGCCCAGCTCTTCCCGACCATGATCGGTGCACCCAGCATCCGGCAATCCGGGAGTGGCAACGAGGCAGAGACCACCCTGACCCTGCAAGGCTCGGCCAGTTGGGAGCTCGACCTGTTCGGCCGCATTCGCCGCCAGATCGAGAGCGGCACGGCCTCCGCTCAGGCCAGCGCTGCCGGCCTCGCGCTCGTGCGCCTCACGAGCCAAGCGGAACTCGCCACGAACTATTTCCAGCTGCGCTATCAGGAGTCGCTCCGGCGGCTCCTGAACGACACCGTCGCGGGCTACAAGCGCAGCCTAGCGATCACCCAGAACCAGTACGCGGCCGGTGTCGCCGCCCGCTCGGACGTGATCACCGCGCAGACCCAGCTCCAGACAACCGAGGCCTTGAGCATCGCGGTTGAGCTGGACCAGGCGACCTTCGCGCATGCCATCGCGGTCCTGAGCGGCCGGCCTCCCTCGGAGATCACGATCCCACGCGGGCAACTCGCCGCACGGCCGCCCAGCATACCCGTGAGCGTGCCCTCGACGCTGCTGGAGCGGCGCCCGGATGTGGCCCAAGCCGAGCGCTTGGTGCAGGCGCAGAGCGAGCAGATCGGCGTCGCTGTGGCGGCCTTCTACCCGAGCGTGAGCCTGTCGGGTTCAGGGGGCCTCTCCGGCGATCCGACCGCTGCGCTGTTTGCGGCCGAGAACCAGTTCTGGTCGGTGACCGGGGCCGCAACGGAGGTCTTGTTCGACGGCGGCGCCCGCTCGGCCGCCCAGCAGGCGGCGCGGGCCGCCTATGAGGCGGCCGTCGCGATGTACCGGCAGACGGTGCTGACGGCGTTCCGTGAGGTTGAGGACGGCTTGGCAGGAGTGCGCATTCTGGCACGGCAGCAGGTGGTGCGGCAGGCTGCCGTGGCGTCCGCCAGCCGCGCCGTGGAGATCGCGCTCAACGAGTACCGGGCGGGCACACAAAACTACACCACGGTGGTGACCGCGCAGGCGCTGGAGTTGAGCAACCGCGTCGCAGCACTGCAGGTCCAGGCCAGCCGCTTCACCACGGCCATTGCGCTGATCCGGGCCTTAGGGGGTGGCTGGGACACGCGCAGTCTGCCGACGCGGCAGGAGGTCATCGCGGCTCGCCTGCCAGTCGACAGCGGGCAACCCCTGCGCGTAGACGAGTGAGCCCTCGGCCATTTGTGCATCGCGTTCTTGGGCGGCAAATCTTGACCGTAAGGCAGGAGATCAGGTGGTGCGCCCGAGGCGATGAGCTTCAAGATACTGGTGCGGGACGGCAGACCAGCGACTGGCGTAGCGTCATCAAAGTGGGGCTATGCATGAGGATCTGCCCTGCGCCGGCGGCGTGTGTCCCAAGAATGATCGTCCCCATGCAGCCCTTGCAGCGTCCCCTCGTCCTATGGCTGGCCCTGGCTATGGCTACCCAGGCGGCATGGGCCCAAACGCCTCCCGAGGAGGCGGCACGGATCGCGTTCGAACCGAACTTCCGTGGCCGACCCGGGGGTGCCGGCAACGATCCCCAGACCTCGGTGGCGCAGCCCGACTTCTCGGCCAGGCCTTCCGCTAACCTGAACACCTCGATCCAGGATCCGCTGGAGCCGTACGGCGATCCATTTGGTGCCCGCAGCTTCCTGAGGACGAGGGGTATCGCGTATAGCCTCACCTATGTCGGCGAGAGCTTCGGCAACGTCACCGGCGGCGCACGGCGCGGCGGCATCGCCGCGGGCCGTCTCGACTTCCAGTTCGATGCCGACCTGGACACCCTGATGGGTTGGCACGGCGCGGCTTTCCACACCAACCTCTACCAGATTCACGGCACCGGCCTGTCACGCTATTTCGTCAACAACTTCATGTCGGTCAGCGCGATCGAGGCGCTACCATCCTCGCGCCTCTACGAACTCTGGGTCGAGCAGAGGTTTTTCGACGGCCAACTCGGGATCAGGGTCGGCCAACTCGCGACCGACACGGAGTTCGCGGTCAGCCAAACCGGAACCCTGTTCCTCAATTCGACCTTCGGCTGGCCCAACATCATGGCCTCCGTCATTCCGAGCGGCGGACCGATCTATCCGCTTGCCGTTCCGGCCGTGCGGGCGAAGTACGTGCCGAACCGGAATTTCTCGCTGCAAGCCGGCATCTACGATGGTGACCCGGCGGGACCGCTGCGCCCCGACAACCGCCCCGATCCGCAGCGGCGCAACCGCACCGGCACGAATTTCCGCACGAACGACCCTGCCCTGGTGATCGCGGAGGCCGCGTATGCCTACGGCCTCGAGGCCGACGACAACGTCGAGCCGGGCACCGTGACGCTCGGCGGCTGGCATCATTTCGGTCGCTTCGGCAGCCCACGCTTCGATCGGAGCGGAGGCTCGCTTGCGAACCCATCCAGCAGCGGCCTTGCGCGCCGCTTCCGGGGCAATAGTGGCATCTACGGCATCGTCGATCAGACCATCTACCGGGAGCCCGACGACCCGAACGATGGCGCCAGCGTGTTCGTGCGCCTGTCCGGTTCGCCCTCGGGTCGCAATCTGCTCGACCTCTACCTCGATGCCGGGATCGGCTATAAGGGTCTGCTGCCCGGCCGTTCGGACGATACGATCGGCATAGCTTTTGCTGTCGAGCGCATCTCGAAGAGCGCTCGAGGATTTGATCGCGACACCCTTCTGTTCGGTGGCGCGCCTAGCCCGAGGCGCAGCAGCGAGGCCTTGCTGGAGGTCAGCTACCAAGCCATCCTCGGGCCCGGCGTTACCGTGCAGCCGGACTTCCAGTACGTGTTCCGGCCAAGTGGCGGCATCGCTAATCCGCGCGACCCGTACGGGCGGCGGATCCGGAATGCGGCCGTGTTTGGCCTGCGCGCGACAATCCGCTACTGAACGGCACTTGCGATGCCGATTCGTCGTGCGCGCATGATGTCGTCGGCGAGTCCAGGCAGCCCAGGGTGTCAACACGAGGGATCTCACGATCGTGTCGCACCAGCCATTGGTGGCGGACAGCTCGGCGTCCGGGTTGTCGGAGTGTAAGTCTTCGATGGCCGTCAGCGCGGTTGCCTTGGCGACATCGGCCGCTTGTCTCAGGACGAGCAGGACCTCATCCTCGGGGATCCCTTGGCTGACACTTCGTTCTTCACCTCCTGCGCGTAGAAGCGAAGGTCTCCCCGCTTGCCGGCCGTCTCGGCCAGGAAGGAGGGATCGCGCGCGGCGCAGACATTTCCCACCATCAGCATGAGACCGGCCGGCGCGAGCAATCGCGTCAGCATGCCGAGATCTAAAGATGCTGCCAGGTTGTTCGTGGGCACGGCGGTCAGGCCAGCGAGAGCCACGGCGGCAACGATGTGCTTTGAGAGCTTGCAGCGCATCAGCATTATCCTGAACATTTTTGCCTCAAGACCCAAAGCCGGAATCAGTGAGACCGACTCTGCGCCATTGGTCTTGTGCTCAGCGCCACATGCGCGACCGCTATGCCGTCAGTTTGTCCGACATCGTTGTACGTCACGAATCGCCAAGCTGCGACTCACTCTCCCGCCAGCACTTGCCCGAGCTGAAGTTTGAGTGTCGCTCAAGCCACGACCATTTGCGCCCGATGATAGTTCAACGATACTCGATCAGAAGCCAAGCATCGGCACAATGCCCCACTCCTACCCCTGGGAACCTTGCTGCGCCACCGCCGTTAATTCACGACTGCCCAGGCCTGCTCAAGAGGGGTGCGGCGAGCTACCATCCGGCAGATGACCTATGTCCCTGGGTGATGCTCAATGAGGAAAATGTGCCATGCACGTCAGGTTCAGAGTGGCCCGTATCACCGGTTACGCCGCGCTTGCGTTGCTGACCGGTAGCTTTGTGGGATCTATCCCGGCAGCTGCGCAGCACCATGGCGGTCATGGCGGGTTCGGTGGTCATGGCGGGTTCGGTGGTCACGGCGGGTTCGGTGGTCACGGCGGGTTCGGTGGTCACGGCGGGTTCGGTGGTCATGGGCTGCGCCATGGCTACTACGGTGGGCACGGGGGCTATGGAGGCCATTATGGCTACCGTCGCCACGGCCACTTCGGTTACGGTGCAGCGGGTCTGCTCGGTGGTTTTGCGCTCGGAGCTTTGGCCGCGAGCCCGGCCTACTACGGATACGGCTACCCTGCGGCTTACGGGTATGGTTATCCGGCCTATTACGGCGGTGACTGTCACCTCGTGCGGCGGCGCTTCATCGGAGCTTATGGCGGAACCTACATCCGCCGGGTTCGCGTCTGCGACTAGACCTCGGCAGAGCCTCAGCGTACGGTCAAGCGAACTTGATCAAATTATGATGCTGGAAAGCACGCGGACGCGTCGAACCGCGGCCAGCACAGCCAGTCGATCGAGCCGTCGCGCGCCACGAGCGCGGCCGCCTCGCAGCCGCCGATCAGGGCATAGTCCTCGATCCGGGAAGGCATGGCCGTGGCCTGCGATAGGCACTCAGGTCTTCCGGACCTTTTCCTCTTCCTGCAGGACCTCGTTCTCGACCTGCACGGTGACGTGGCGCGTGTCGAACTCGGCCGCCATGACCTGCTGCACCGCCTTGAGGATGCGCGCGGCCTCGGCCATGTCGGTCACGACGACATGCGCGCTCATGGCGTCGATGCCAGAGCTGATCGAGCGCACGTGCAGGTCGTGGACGGAGCGCACGCCCGGGATCGCCAGCAACTGGCGCTCGACGATGCGCGTGATCAATGACGCGACTTGCGAGCCCTTGACGCCGTGCGCAGCCTCGTAGGCATCCAGCGGTTGAGCCCGCGCGCCCTGTGCCTGCGCTCCAGGTGCGGCCAGAGCGAGCATGAGGAGGCCGGCAACGGGGGCGTGGTGGTAGGCATTCGGCATCTGCGATCTCACGGACGAACCTTCCTCAGCAGCGTTCGGGTTGGCGGGTGCGATCCACGCCATGGTACGCCTGCAACCGCCTTCCTCACCAGCCCGGCTTGTCGCAGTGTCGCCGGCCGTGCTCGCGCTCGGAACTGCCCCCGACACCGGATCCAAGTCTGAACGCACAGCAGAGCGTAGAGTGCCGCCAAGCCGGATTTGCGTCCAACGTTGCACGGGAGAGCCGCCGTCGCGAACCGTCCAATCACTCCTGCGTTAAGGCCGCACAGCTTTGCGGCTGCCCACCAAGCTACAGGAGACGCCATGTCCCGGATCGCCCTTTCCCTCGCTCCGCTCCTCTTCCTTTCCGGATTTGCTGCGGCCCAGACGAGCCCGCCTACCCAGGCGCCGGCCCCTGCGGCTGCCCCTCCGGGTGCTGCGCAACCTGCCCACGGCACGACCGGTCACAAGGAGCGTGAGCACGAAGGTTTGCAGACCGCCAAGGTCTCGCTCGCCCAGGCGCTCGACACGGCCGAGAGCAAGGGACCTGGTCGCGCGATCGAGGCGGACTTCGAGAGCGGGAACGGCAAACCGTACTTTGAAATCAAGGTGCTCGGCAGCGATGGTAAGCTCACCGACCACCACATCGACGCGACCACGGGGCAGGTGACCAAGAGCGACAACCACCCGATCGAGAGCTACTTCATCCGCCTGAAGCCGTCCGACGTGCAGAACGCCCCCACGAGCCTGAAGCAGGCGGTCGCGACCGCCGAGCAGAAGGCAGGCGGCAAGGCGGCCGAGGCCGAGGTCGAGCGTGAGGCCAGCAGCGTGCAGTACAAGATCACGGTGATGACCGGCAGCCAGTCGCAGAAGATCAGGGTCGGGGCGGACGGAAAGATCATGCCGAGCAAGTAGGTCGGCAGGGCTGGGCGGAGTTGTCGGCTCCGCCCGGACCGCTCCGATCAGCGGGCCGTAGACGGGACGCGGCTCTCGTCTGCCGATGGCTCCAGGTCGGTTCGTGTGCCATCCGAGAGATCCTCAGACGGCTGACCGGTGAGAGCGCTGCGCACCAAGGCCACAAGGCGGCGTCCGTTGATCAGGAACAGAAGGCCGGCTAGGCCGAGATAGACCCAGGCGAGCCAGGTCAGCGTCGCGATCGTGCGCGCCTCGTCGTTGCGGTAGACGAAGGCGAGCCCGACCTGCACGGCAAACAGCCCGGCCAGAGCCAGCGCGGACCAGAGGCCGAGGCGCAGGCGCAGCAGGAGCGCGATGCCGAGCAGCGACTGGGCCGCTGTCAGGAAGAACTCCTCGCCCTGGCGCGCATCGAGCGGCAGGGGGCTCATCGCGCCCGCGCCGACGCTCAGGGCGAGCGGCAGCATGCCGACGAGCAGCGTCCACTGGTTGATCTTGTCGCTGATCATGGCGATCAGCCCGTCGCCGGCGCGGTTGGCCAGCACGAACAGCACCGCCACCGAGATGGCCGGCGCCTCGCTGGCCAGGGGCGCCAGCCACTGGATCAGCAGAAACTCGTTGAGCCCGATCGCCCGGCCGGTGCCCACCATGGCCTCGGCGAAGGGTTCGGCCGAGGCGAGGATGACGCCGCAGGCCACGGCCACCAGAGCCCCGATCGCGGCCCATTGCTGGCCGGGAGACAAGGCGTTTAGAGCGGCAGCTGGCCCCGGCTCCTCCGCCTCGTCCGGATTGTCGCTCTTCTGAAGGTTGCGCACGCGCCAGACGTAGGCCGCAAAGATGGCCGCGAGCACGGCGAAATCCACGACGGAAATGCTGCGCTTGAACAGGATCACGAAGGCGTAGAGGCTGGCAAGCAGCAGGAAGCCCATCTCGACGGCATTGACAGGGGCAAGATCGACCGCGCGGTGCCGGTCCTTCGTCCAATGCAGGAACACCATCAGGGGCCAGGCCAAGCCGACGAGCAACCGGTTGGCGCCGGTCATGTTGGCGGCGGCGTAATGAACGTATTGCGACCCCGGACCCTCGAGCCCGGCCTTGTAGGCTTAATAGAGATCGACCGCGTATTCCGGCAGCACGGTCACCAGGGCGACCACGGCCAGGATCAGGCCTTGCGCGATATGCTGCTCGGCCGTCTCCGCTCCCCAAGACAGCAGGAAGCCCGCCGCCAGAATGGCGCTGCCGAAGGCGGCGGCATCGAGGACCGGGCTGGGCCGCCAGCCCGTCGCGCGCAGCAGGAGGGCCGGGAGGGTGGCCATGACCGCGACGGCAACCAGGATCAGAAAGCGTTTCACGCGAACTCCTCTACGTCATGTCACGGCCTGCCTGTTCGCGTTCCGCTGAAGCGAGCGTCGCGCGATCACGCCGGCAAAGGACTGTTTCTGCCGCGCCTCAGCCCCGAACGCCGCTCCGGCGTCCGAAGGTGGCGACACGATAGAGGTAGAGCACGAGCGCCAGGACCAGCACGCCGTTGCCGATCGGCTCGATGAGGCGGCCCACGCTGCGGTAGTTCTCGCCAAGCCCGTAGCCGGCCGCCGTCAGCAGCCCGGTCCAGACGATCGTGCCGAGAGCCGAGTAGGCCAGAAAGGGCGTGAGCGGCATACCGGCCACCCCGGCCGGCACCGAGATCAGGCTGCGCACGCCCGGGACGACGCGACCGACTAGGACGGTGACGCCGCCGCGCCGGGCGAACCAGGCGCCGGCCCGATCGACCTCCGCCGGGCTCAGGGTGAGCCAGCGCCCGTGCCGGGCCGCGAAGCGCCGCAAGCGCTCGCGTCCGAGCCAGCGCCCCACGCCGTACCAGACCAGCGCGCCGGAGAGCGATCCGGCCGTGCCGGCGAGGAACACGCCGACGAGGCTGAGCTGGCCGCGCGCCGCGGCAAAGCCTGCCAGCGGCATGATCACCTCAGAGGGGATCGGCGGGAAGATGTTGTCGATCAGCATCAGCAGGAAGACGCCGAGATAGCCGGTCCGCTCGATCGCGGCTACGATCCAGTCGACCAGCGCAACCTCCTCGCAAGCGGCACCTGCAGAAGCCTTGCCGCCGCAGGTCGGATCGGGAACGCACTAAGTGGGGGGCGGGTTCATACGCAGACACCAAAGCGCTGCCCGCGCCCTGTTGCAGCGCGACGATGCAGCGGGCCGCCATCCCGGGGACCAAACGCGCCGATGCATCATCCGCCCCATACGGCATCGGTCCCGCTCACGGGCGGGGCGAAGCTGCTGCAGTCCGGCCTGACCTGCTGGCGCGTCGAGCCTGCGGCGCGCTTTGCCCCAATCGTGGATGCCGCCGCCTACTTCGCGCATCTGCGCAGCGCCCTCCTGCGCGCCCGCCACGCGGTTTTGTTCATCGGCTGGGAGTTCGACACCCGCATCAAGCTCGACCCCGACCACCCGCTGCCGGGCCTGCCGGAGGAACTCGGCCCGTTCCTGTCCGAACTCGGCCGGCGCCGGCCGGAGCTGAGCATCCGCGTGCTGCAGTGGAATTTAGGGGTCCTCGGCACGCTGGCGCGCGGCACGACGCCGCTCTACCTTCTGAACTCGATGCGGGCCCGCGGCTTCCAGTTCCGGCTCGACAGTGCCCACCCGCCCGGAGCCTCGCATCACCAGAAGATCGTGGTGATCGACGACGCGCTCGCTTTCTGCGGCGGCATCGACATGACGGACGACCGCTGGGACACCCGCGACCATGCCGACCAGGACACGCGCCGGGTGCGCCCGTCGGGACGCGCCTACGCGCCGTTCCACGACGCCACCGTCGCGGTCGACGGCGCGGCCGCGTCAGCCCTCGGTGACCTTGCGCGCGAGCGCTGGCACTATGCTACCGGCGAGCGGATCGCGCCGCCCGGTCCATCTACGCAAGACCCCTGGCCCGACGGGCTGAGGCCGCTTCTGCGCGACGTGCAGGTGGGGATCGCCCGGACCGCGCCGCCCTTTCACGGCCGCCCCAACGTGCACGAGATCGAGCAACTCTACCTCGCCGCCATCGCAGCCGCGCGACACACGATCTATATTGAGAGTCAGTACTTCGCCGCACGCTGCATCGCCGAGGCCATGGCATCCCGTCTGAGGGAGCCGGACGGGCCCGAGATCGTCGTGATCAATCCCGAGCGTGCCATGGGCTGGCTCGAGGAAGCGGCCATGGGACGGGGACGCGGCCGTGTTCTGGCGCGTATCCGCGGCGCGGACCGCTTCGGACGCTTCCGCATCTATCGTCCGGTGACCGCAGCCGGGCAGCCGATCTACGTGCATGCCAAGGTGCTGATCGTCGACGACTGCCTGCTGAAGATCGGCTCGTCCAACCTGAACAACCGCTCGATGGGCCTCGATACGGAATGCGATCTGGCCGTCGAAGCCGTGCCTGGCCATGCGACCGATCGAGCCGTCGCGGCAGAGATCCTCGGCTTGCGCGATGCGCTTCTCGGCGAGCACCTCGGTGTTCCACCGGACGACATCGCCCGCACCCTGGCGCGCTCGGGTTCGCTGATTGCGGCGATCGAGGCGCTACGCTGCGACACCGGGCGTACACTGGTTCCCCTGGACGCATCAGCCGCAGGAGCCGTGCAGCCGTTGAGCGAGGGCGAGCTTCTGGACCCCGAGCAGCCCGAGCCGGTCTGGAGAGCCGTGCTGCACGCGCTCGCCGATCGGCGCCGCGCGCATCCGCTGCGCCGCGGAGCCGAACGAACGGGCGTCTCAAGCGAATGACGCTCCTCAGATCTTCAGCAGGTCGACGGTGCGCCTGTTGAGGTCGTCGAGCGTCGCGATCACCTTCAGATTGGATTCGTAGGCGCCCATCGCCGCGCGCAACCCGGCCATCTCGGTGGCAGGATTGACGTTGGGCAGCTTCAGAATGCCCTGCGCGTCGGCAGCGGGGTGCCCGGGGCTGGAGATTGAGCGGAACGGGCTGGTGTCGCGCACGACGCGACCGGTCGGCTCGGCATCGGCCCCGACCGGCTCGAACACCGCGATCTTGCGCCGGTAGGGGTCGCCGCCGGGCGTGCTCGCGGTGCTGTTTGCGTTGGCGAGGTTCTCGGTCATGACGCGCAGGCGGCCCTGCTGCACCCGCAGGCCTGCCGCCGCAATGGCGGATCCAGAGACGCCCTCGCTCCCGGCCATCTGTTCTCTCCCCTGATCCGGCGAGCGGACGATCGATGCCGGCGCGACTCGCAAAATCCTGAAGGAAGGGTTAGGGATTGCGGTTAATGGCCGGTTAATCACGGCGCGTTGGTTCAGTGGATGGCGTCGCGACCGCGCTCTGCAGGGCTGCACGTGGCGAAGCGTCAAACCGCCCGCGATCGGCCCTGGTATCCAAGGCCTGCTTTGCCTATGAGCCTCGGCATGCCAAATCCGACTGCTGTTGCCCTCGACAATCTGTCTCACATCATCCAAGTCGCCTTGACCCCGATCTTTCTACTCTCGGCCCTGGCGACCTTGCTCAACGTTTTCGCAACGCGCCACGGCCGGATCGGGGACCAAGTCCGTGACCTCTCCCAGGATCTTAAGAAGGGGCCTTCCCGCGAGACCAAAAGGCTGGCGCGTCAGCTGTCGCAATTGCAGCGGAGATCCCTCCTGCTCGACGGAGCTGTGTGCCTCGTGGCTTTGGCGGGGTTCCTGACGGGCATCGCAGCCATGGTGCTTTTCATCGGCGAGTTGAGGAACGCGACAACGGAGACGGTGCTCTACGGTTGTTTTGGACTGGCTCTGGCCTTCACGATCGCCGCCATTGCAGGCTTCCTGTGCGAAATCCTTATGGCAAGCCGGAGCATCCGGCTTGAGGTCGGGCACCAGCAGGACACTGCAGTTGCTGCAGCGGATTGAGCATTCCTCGTGGCCTGAGCACACCGCTTACGGTATAGCAACAGCTAATCAATTCGGGCCCGCATTCACGATGCCTACCCGGTGTTGCGCCCTCCCTGCAGCCGCTATGGGTGCGCTGACCCTGTTGCTGATGTCGGTTGAGTTCGGTCGAACGGCTGACCTCCCGCTCGGTCGCTCGATGCCGTCGAGGCCGACCTTCGTCGATTGGTTCGGCGACCATCTCAACGCAAAGGGCGGCGCTGACGCTTCCGACAGCGGCTCCGACTTCAAGCTGACCACGGGCAGCGGACCCAGCATCCCGATCTTTCGGACCGGCGACGCGGTTTGGAATTCTGCCGGATCGGAGATGAAGGATACGTCGCGTTCGCCCTCTTCGGACGCTCCGGTGTCAGATGCTTTCGTCGAAGAAGACTGGGCCATTCGCGCCCAGACCACCTTCGTCACACAGGGCAATTCTCGGTTTCGCTCGCCCTACCGTGGGCCGAACAGCCTCAACGCCAAAGGGCAGATTAAGGAGACCTTCGATTTCACGCTCTACGCGGGTATGCGGCTGTGGCCCGGGGCAGAGATTTGGTTAAACCCGGAGGTCGATCAGGGTTTTGGTCTCAGTACCACGCTTGGTGTCGCTGGTTTCCCAAACGGGGAAGCTTACAAGGTCGGCAGCATCACCCCCTACGTGAAGCTTCACCGCGCTTTCATCCGCCAGATAATCGGCTTGGGAGGCGAAACCGAGAGGGTCGATCCAGATCTGAACCAGCTCGGCGGGTCGCGGCAGGCCGACAGGATCGTGCTGACGTTAGGGAAGTTCAGCGTCGCTGATGTCTTCGACACCAACAGGTACGCCCACGACCCACGAACCGACTTCCTCAACTGGGCCCTTATTGACACCGGCACATTCGATTACGCTGCGAATGCGTGGGGCTATACGGTCGGCGCCGCAGCAGAGTGGTACCAGGACGCCTGGGTGTTCCGCGCGGGCTTTTTCGACCTCTCTATTGTCCCCAACAGCAAGGATCTGGACCCAGGTTTCAATCAAAATCAAGCCGTTCTCGAGATCGAACGGAGGCATGAACTTTGGGGACGACCCGGCAAGATCAAGGTCACCGGCTTTCTCAGTCGCGGCCGCATGGGTCGCTTCGACGACGCGGTTCGTCTGGCAATGGTGACGGGCGGGCCCGCGGATGTGGCGACCGTCCGCCGCTACCGCAGCCGCCCAGGGCTCAGCTTCAACCTCGAACAGCAGATCTTGCCCGACGTCGGTATGTTCGTCCGATGCGGCTTGGCCGACGGAAATGTTGAGCCGTACGAGTTCACCGACGTCGATAGAACCTTGGCAGCGGGATTGTCGATCGCGGGTGAGCGTTGGGGACGCCCATCGGACACCGTGGGATTAGCCGGCGTCATCAACGGTATCACCCGCCCGCATCAAGCCTACTTCGATGCCGGAGGACTCGGCATCCTCGTCGGGGACGGTCGATTGCCCCACCCTGGGGCCGAGAGGATCGTCGAAGCTTACTACAGCTTGCCGCTGGCGCCTTCTATACGACTGACGTTCGACAGTCAGATCGTAGTAAGCCCCGGATACAATCGGGATCGTGGGCCGGCCTTTATCTTCGGGACACGGCTGCGTGCACAGTTCTGAAGCCGACATGATTTCGAACAGGATCGAAGCCGACCGGATGGCCGTGTTGACCTTGGAGTTTAAGAGACTTTTCTGGTTGGGGTTAGTGGCGCAAGCTACTCCAGGCTGTCATTTTTTAATTTCAGGATATTTCGCTCCCGCGGGTCACGCACTTCTTTTCAGTAGAGCGTCGAAGCGGCTCAACGTGACGCGCAGCGCCTGGCGGGGGGGCCAGTCGCGCAGTTGAGAATGCAGATCGTCTTTGTCCCACAGAACCACGTCAGCAACCCGCTCTTGAGGCAGGCGCCTCCGCACCGGCGATAGGCGCCATAGATAGGCCTGACGTACACGGGTTCGGTGAGCGTCTGCGGTGTGCCCACGTCACCTTGCGAAGCGCTGGGGTGCGCTTCGGCAGAGACGCTCGACGCCAACAAAATCAGCAACCATCGACACAACATGTCTGATCACTGCCTAAAATCCTAGCAATTCATAGTTTGAACCGTCTCGCGCTCTTGGTCAATTAAAGTCAGGGACAAAACCGTTTGACCTGTTTGCGGCAGATGAGGGCGCAGGTGACGGTGGTAAAGGCGAGATGGAGGTCGGCGCGCCGTTCGTAGCGGATGGCCCGCCGGCGGAAGCGGGCCATCCAGGCGAAGGCGCGCTCGACATGCGCTGATCGCGACCCGAGCCGGAATTGAAGGCTGCTGAGGGTGACGCGATGCGGTCTGATGGCCGCGTCCTTACCTGCATCGGAGCGCCTCCATGCCCCAATACGGCGCCCTCGATGTCTCCAACGAAGAGACCGCCATCCACGTTATCGACGAGACCGGAGCCACGGTCTGGCGCGGCAAACGCGCCAGCGATCCGGATGTGCTCACCACGACTTTGCGGAGTCACGCCCCCGATCTCCTGCGCGTCGGCCTGGAGACGGGGCCGCTGACCCCTTGGATCTACCACACCTGCAAGGCGCTCGGCCTGCCCATCGTCTGCCTGGATGCGAGGCATGCGCGAGCCGCCACGGCCCTGCAGCGGAACAAGACCGACGCGCGCGATGCAGAGACGCTGGCGCAACTCGTACGCATGGGTTGGTACCGCGAGGCCCGCGTCAAAAGCTACGCCGCCCATGCCGTGCGCCACCTCATCGGCGCCCGCGCCCAGCTCATGGGCGTAGCGGTTGACCTGTCCAATCAGATCCGCAGCACGCTCAAGACGTTCGGTTTGATGGCCGGCAAGGGAGCGGGGCGGGCCTTCGAGATCCGGGTGCAAGACCTCATCGCGTCCCGTCCGACCGTCGCCGTCATCGTCGAGCCGCTCTTGGCGGCATGGCGCGCCGTGCGCGGCCAGATCGGTGTCCTGGATCGACGGCTCATCACCTTGGCCAGGGGCGATGCGACCTGCCGCCTGCTGATGACTTGCCCCGGCGTTGGGGTCATCGTCGCCACGAGCTTTGCGGCCGCCATCGAGGCGCCCGAGCACTTCCGCCACTCACGCTCCGTTGGGGCCTATCTCGGGCTGACGCCGGTCCGCCGTCAGTCCGGCGAGATCGACCGGACGGGCGGGATCTCGCGTCGCGGCGACCGGCTGATGCGAAGCTACCTGTTCGAGGCGGCGGCCAGCCTGTTGGTGCGCGTGCGGCAGGACTCGGCCCTGAAGACTTGGGGACGGGCACTGGCCGAGCGCATGGGCTTCAAGCACGCCGCCGTCGCGGTGGCGCGCAAACTCGCGGTCGTGTTGCACGCGATGTGGCGAGCGGGAACACCGTTCCAGCCGTGGCCGCCGGCTGCCGCGTGAGGCACGTACTGAACGCACGCACGGGTACCGTTCATCGAGTTCCGCCAGCGTGAGGCGGACAAGGGCGTCCCCGCCGGGACGCGAGCAGGGCCATCCCGGGGTCGGGTCTTGCGGCCGGTGTCGAGCCGGACCGCGCGTTCGACATGGTGAGCCTCGCTTCGAGACGCATGGTGCGGCGGTCAGAGGGGCCGACCGCGGAAACAACCACGATCCGGCGGCGACCGCTCTCGTCCAACTTGACGCCTGCAACGCGATCAAACAACGACCCAGCGATAGCGCCCGAGCCGCTCGCGGCTCTCCACCCCACGCCGAGCGATCCGTGGCACGATCCCGCGTGCCCGGCACTCGTGCCGGCAGCGACGATGATCGTAGCCTTTGTCGGCGTGCAGCTTGTCCGGTCTGCGCCGCGGACGGCCCCGGCGGCCCGTGCGCACGCCCGGCACCGCGTCGAGGGTAGCCGCAAGCATACGGCTGTCGTTGCAGTTGGCCCCGGTCAGCGTCAGGCCGAGCGGCGTGCCGTTGGCGTCCACGACGAGGTGGCGCTTCGTCCCCGGCTTGCCCCGGTCCGTCGGGTTCGGGCCCGTCGCGGAGCCCCCTTTATGGATGGCCCGCCCCTCACCGGGCTGCACTGCTAGGCTTGCAGCGCGGCCGAGATGAGGGATGGAGCGGAACGATGACGATCGCGGTGCTGGGGATCGATCTGGGCAAGAACAGCTGCAGCCTTGTCGGGCTGGATGCGAGCGGGCGGGTCGTGCTGCGCCGCCAGATGCGGCGCGAGACGGTGATCGCCTTCGGCGCGAAGCTGCCGGGGTGCGTCGTGGCCATGGAAGCGTGCTGCGGTGCGCACCACATGGGCCGCGCCCTCGTAGAGCAGGGACACACGGTCCGGCTGATGTCGCCGGAATACGTGCGCCCGTACGTCAAGGCGCAGAAGAACGACGACCGCGATGCCGAAGCCATCGCCGAGGCGGCCACCCGCCCGACGATGCGGTTCGTGGCGCTCAAGTCCGAGGCGCAGCTCGACGTGCAAACCCTGCACCGGGTCCGGGACCAGCTCGTGGGCGAGCGCACGGCGCTGATGAACCAAGTCCGCGCCATCCTTCTGGAGCGCGGCCATGTCGTCGCGCAAGGGCGGGCCAAGCTGGCCGCCTGTCTGGCTGCGTTACTCGACACAAGAGCGGGCTCCTCGCTCACACCGCGCATGCGCACCCTCGTGGCTGAGGTGCGCGAGCGTTGGCAGGGCCTCGACCGGCGTATCGCCGCGCTCGATGCTGAGTTCGCCGAGCAGGCGCGCACGGACGAGAACGCGCGTCGGCTGACCACCATCCCAGGCATCGGCGCGCTCAATGCGACCGCGCTGATTGCGGCCATCGGCGACGTGGCAAGCTTCGCCCGCGGACGCGACCTCGCCGCCTGGCTCGGCCTCGTACCGCGGCAGGTGACGACCGGCGGGAAGCCCCGGCTGGTCGGCATCACCAAGCGCGGCAGCAAGTACCTGCGCAAAACGCTCATCCAGGGTGCCCGGGCGGCGATGCCGACGCTCCGGCAAAGTGATACGCGGCTCGGGCAGTGGCTGCGCGGGCTTCTGGCGCGGGCGCATGCCAACACGGCGGTAGTGGCGCTGGCGGCGAAGATGGCGCGCATCGTCTGGGCGCTGCTGCGCCACGGGCGCGTCTACGAGGCGACGGCCGTGGCCGCCTGATCCGAGTTTGGCTGGCGCGGCGCGCGCCGGCCTTCCGATGTCTGCGAGCGGTGAGAGGAAGATGGCCTGACAGTAGATCGGTGTTCTGGAAGCCTCCCGGCAAAAATGGCGCTCGACGCCGACCCCTTTATGAGGCCCAGGACGCGCGGATCTCCATCTTGGCCAAGGGCTCGCCCGAAGGCCGGATACGTTTATGCAGACTGCTCAGACCAGCGGATCCAGAGCCACTTGCGGACGGGGCGGGCCATACGTTTTGCCGGCAGGCTCCTACTGTCGAGGGCCGCGCGCGACCAGTTGAGCGCATCGGCGTCCTGAAGCTGCTCCATCATCACGCGGTGCAGGGCGGCCCAAACACCGGCTGCCTGCCACGTGCCGAGCCGCCGCCAACTCGTTTTGCCGCTGCAGCCCACCTCAAAACGCGGCAGGTGCTTCTATCAACGGGCACCGAAGTCTGGTTCTTCCGCACTTCGTGTGGCGAAGTGTGCCGGCCGGCGTGACGTGCCCCATCTCCGGAGATCGGCTTTCCGGAGGACGCCATGCCCCGCCGTATCCTGCCCCTCGTGCCCGATGGCTTGAACGTCGTCGGCATCGAGCCGGCGACCGACCCGCTCATCGTGCGCGTTGTACCCCGCCCGAGCCCGACGCGCTGTCCCACCTGTCGATCGTCAGCAGGGCGCAAGCACGGTCATTGCGAGCGCACCCTCGCCGATTTTCCCTAGCAGGGCCGGTCCGTCCGCCTGCGCCTCCGGCTGCAACGCTTCCGCTGTGCGAACCCAGCCTGTCCGCGGCGGACCTTCAGCGAGAGCGTTGGTGACGTCGCCGTCTCTCACGCCCGCCGGTCCGAGCGGCTGCGCGTGCTCCAGCGCCATCTCGGTCTCGCCCTCGGTGGTGCGCCCGCCGCCCGTATGGCGCATCGTCTCGCGATGCCGGTGAGTGGCGATACCCTCGTGCGCCTCGTGCGTGCGGCGCCACTGCCGACGCAACCCGAGCCGCGCGTCGTCGGCATCGACGAGTGGGCTTGGCGGCGCGGGCGCAGCTACGGCACTATGGTCGTCGACCTCGAACGTCACACCGTCCTCGATCTCCTGCCCGACCGGGACGCCGGGAGCGTCGCCGCGTGGCTGCGCGCCCATCCGGGCATCGAGGTCATCGCTCGCGACCGCGCCGACGTCTTCGCCGAGGGCGCCCGCGCGGGCGCGCCGCAAGCCCAGCACGTGCTCGATCGTTTTCACCTGCTGCGTAACCTTAGCGTCGCCCTGCATGCGATCGTTGCCCATCATCATGGCGTGATCCGCGCCGTCGGTCGTGCGCGCGTCGATTACGAGGTCGAGGCGGCGCGGGCTGTGGCGGGAGCCGCGCGGCCGCCGACGGCGATCGAGGTTCGGAAGCAGGCGACGCACGCGCCGCGTCGGGCTCGGCACTCCGAGCTCAAGCGGCTGTCCGAGGCCGGCGCCTCGGTGGCCGGCATGGCTCGCGCTCTGGATCTCGATCGCAAGACGGTGCGGGTCTGGCTGCGCCAGGACGCACCGCCCTCCTGGCAGCGACGCCGCATCGTGCCGACGATCCTCGACCCCTACCGCGATCATCTCGAGGCGCGCTGGCAGGCCGGCTGCCGCAACGCCGCCGAACTCGCCCGCGGGCTGATCCACGCGGGCGCCGACATCCGTCCGCGTATGGTGCGGGATTGGGCGATGCGGCGGCGTCGCGCGAGCACGGACGTGATGGACGCCACGCCCGGCTCGACGAGCGCGCCGCCATGGCGGCCCCCGTCGATCAACCGGACGGCGTGGCTTCTGCAGGCGGACCCGAGCACGCTCGTTGCGGACGATCGCCGCTTCCTCGATCGCTTACGGGTAGAGGCACCCGATCTGGCGAAGAGCGTGGCCGTCGCGACGCGCTTTGCCGACCTCGTGCGACGGCGCTCGGGCGAGAGCCTGGAGGCTTGGTTCGCGGCGGCGGCTGCGACGCCGCTGGCGAAGTTCGCCGTCGGCCTCGAGGGCGACAGGGACGCGTTACGCGGCACGATCACGACGCCCTGGTCGACGAGTCCGGTGGAGGGGCAGATCGGTAGGCAGAAGATGCTCAAGCGCACGATGTTCGGCCGCGCGGGCTTCGCGCTGTTGCGCCAGCGCGCCCTCATAGCGATCTGACCTGTCGTTCCGCGCCGCACGAAGTGCGGAAGAACCAGTATTCAACGCCCGCTGACAGCTTCCACTGCATGCCCGTGCGCAGAACCAGGATGATGCCAGCCAGCGCCGCCCGATCCGAGGTGCGCGGTCGACCGCCTTTCGGCTTCTCAGGCTCAAACGGCAGAAGCGGCTCGATCACTGCCCACAGGTCGTCGGGAACGAGAGCGTCCATACGCTCCCAACCCACTCACACCAGTTTTGTCCCACGCTTTTAGCATTACAGTTGAAGGGAAAGGCTCCTATCTGAGAGGTTTCGGATGGGAGAGCGCGATGTCCTAAGCCTCGCTCCAATCCACGCTGGAGCTCTGGTCCAGGACGCTACGACAGGCCAAACAGCGCATCCGCCCCTTGTTCGCCGCCCCGAGTGTCGCCGCCTCGGTTAACGCTTTCTTGGACGGCCTGCTCGGGGGTGAGCGGCGCAAAACCGGCTGGATGCGGGCTGAGGCTGCCGGGGACCCGGGTCCCTGGCGCCAGCAGGCCATCCTCGGTCGCACGCACTGGGATGCGGAGGCGTTGCGCGATGTCGTGCGTGACTACGTCGTCGAGACGCTTGCCGCACCCGACGCGGTTCTCGTGATCGACGAGACCGGTTTTCTCAAACAGGGCAAAGCCTCATGCGGTGTGGGCCGGCAGTACACAGGCTCGGCCGGTAAGATCACCAACTGCCAGACCGGGGTGTTTGCCGCTTACGTCTCGGATCAGGGCCATGCCTTCATCGACCGTCGCCTGTACCTGCCCAAAGCCTGGACCGGCGATCCAGCCCGAAGGCAAGCAGCGCATGTGCCCGAGGCGATCACGTTCGCCACCAAGCCGCAGCTGGCGCAGACCATGATCGAGCGGGCCATCCAGGCAGAGGTGCCGTTTGCCTGGATGGCGGTCGACAGCATCTACGGCGTGGGCGAGATCGAGCTGGCTCTGCGGCGCGCCTACAAGGGCTACGTGCTGGGCGTTACCGGTCAGCATCACTTCTGGTCCTGGAACGCACACCTCGACGTCGCGGGCACCGCCGCGGAGATCGCCAAGGGCATCCCCGACCAGGACTGGCTGCGCCTCTCGGCCGGAGCCGGAATCAAGGGACCACGCCTGTTTGACTGGGCCTATCTGCCGCTGGCCACGCTCCGGGCCGACGCGCTCGACGCCGCGCTCGATCAGAGCTTGTGGACGCGCGGCCTGCTGGTGCGGCGCAGCCTGTCGGACGGGGCGCTCGCGTACTTCACCACCTGGTGCCCGGCCGGCACGCCGGTCGAGAAGCTGGTGATGGTGGAAGGCCGGCGCTGGGCGATCGAGGACGCGTTCCAGACCGCCAAGACGGAACTCGGATTGGCCCACAACGAGAGCCGCTCGTGGCACGGCTGGCACCGGCACGTCAGCTTGGTGATGCTGGCCTTCGCGATGCTGGCGCGGGTGCGCCACTTGGCCAACAGTCCGCCCCCAAAAACGACGCTCATCGCCAAGCTCGCCGGTGCCGTGGTCCATCCAAGAGATCCGGCGCGTGGCGATGCGGCTGGCGCAGCGGCGCATTGAGCCCGCCCTCGTGCTCGCCTGGTCAGCCTGGCGGCGCGCCCACCAAGCTGCCGCTCGACAGGCGCATCTCAGAAGAAGGATGCAACTGTAATCTTAGAGCACCATCCGAGCGGCTCACCGAGCGAGATGGCTGGATGATCTTCAAGCTCAATGCCACGAAGCGGCGCGACCCGCCGGCGGATCGCTTCCGCCAAATTCACCGACTCGACTGCCTCGGTGCCGAGCGTGTCCGAGAAGATTGAACGCACCTCGGCTTCCATTGATCGGCCATTCATAGCAGCGCGCCCGCGAAGCCGCTTCTTCACCCGCCCGTCAAGATTACCGATCGTGATCGTCGCGCTGGGTGCGTGGGAAACGGCCATGCTCCGATCGTAGGCGTTGCTAGCACTGCTGGCAACGAAATCGTTTTTTGCACTCTGCATTCAGCCTTATCATCGCTCGATGTGGCGACCCCGCTCACGGTCGAGTAGCGGATCGGGGCGATCGAGGCGGCGGGCGAGCTCGTCGACCAAAGCGCGCGTCGCCCGGGCCGGTGCCTGCGTCAGACGACGCCCGTAGGCATCCACCAGCCGCCACGTCGGCACGATGAGCGGCTCGACGCCAAGCCACGACATCGCCTCACGTAAAAGCCGCGCCGCGCGCATCACGCGCGGCACGTCGACCCCTTGGCCGATGGGCTCGCGCGTTTCCAGCGATCCATCCCGCACGAAAGCCACCCGGTCGGCGGCGTGATCGACTACGTTGGCCTTCTCGCTGTAGTTCCGCGCCTCACGGAACAGGCGCTCCAGCACCATCGCGTCGGTGGCCGGCATCCACGCATCCGCCTGACGTTGCCGGCACAGGGCGTCGAGCCGGTCGCGCTCGACCACCACCCTGGCCTCGTGCCGGTGCCGGGTCAGGCCGACATAGAGCTCGCGCGCGTCGGTCGCCGCCCCGACATACATCACCGCCGCGGACGAGGTCCGGCCTTGCGCCGCGTAGGCCGTGCCCGCATAGGCATGCACGATCCTGGGCTGCGGCCGCTTCCGGCCGAACCGCGGCTGTTGCGCCAGATCCGACCACGCCACCTCCAGCGCGCGACCATCCTCCAGCGCCAGGCGCAGGCGTGCTCCTCCCTCCGGCTCGACTGTGATCCCCTCGACCCGGGCGCGATTGCCGTTGCGCAACCCGAGATGCGGCAGGCTCTCGCCGATGCGAAGGCTATCGCCGACAGCGAGAGCGAGCGGCACTGGCCTGTCGTCACGGTCGCGCGCCGGCAGGGTGACCACATCGGGACCGAGGTGTCCCTCTGTCCGCAGCACGGCCCGCGCCCGGATATTCAGCGCTGCAGCGTCGGCGTTGCGCCGGGTCACGATCAGCACGTCCTCGCCCTGCGCCGCGCGCTGTTCGGTCCAGATCGCGAGCACGCGCGCCTGCGCAGCCTCGGCGCCGGCGACCAGCTCGATCTGGTCCCGGGCCGAGTAGGCGCGCAAGCCCGCCTCGACCTCGCCGCGCGCCATCAGCACCGAGGCCGCGCGCTGCCACTCCACCGTCTGCCGGCGGACCTGTTCGAGCACCACAGAGCGCCCGACCACATCGGCGACCGCCCGCAGAGCGCTCGCGCCCCCGACCGAGGCGAGCTGGCGCCGATCGCCGATCAGAACCACCTTCGCCCCGGCCGACCGGGCCGCGCTCAGCACGGCCTCCATGTCGCGGGTCGCGACCATCCCCGCCTCATCGACCAGCACCAGGGTACCGGCGTCGAGCAGCGCCGGCCGGTCGGGGCGGTTGGCGGTATCCGGACCTGCTGTCAGCGTCCGGTCCTGGCGCCAGCGCGCGATCGCCTGCGCCGGGATCCCGGTCGAGCGCCCGAGCTCGTCGGCGGCCACCCACGACGGGGCGAGGCCGATCACCCGGAGACCGGAGCCGCGGGCGGCGGCCACCAGGGCGGCCGCCGTCGTGGTCTTGCCGGTCCCCGCACCGGCCTGCAGCAGCGACACCCCGTCCCGACCGGCGGCGTGGCGCACGGCTTCGCCCTGCTCGGCGCTGAGGTGAGGCGCATGCTCCAGCGCATCCTCGACCGCCTCGGGCGTAATCCAGGTCCGCTCCAGGGGACGATCGGCCGCGCGCAGCATCGCCGCCTCGCAAGCGGCGATGCCCGGGCTGGTCCAGCACGCGCTGGCACCCGGGACCATCGCGGCGTCGGCCAGCGGCAGCAGCGCGCCATCCCGTTCGAGCTGGGCGAGCTCCGCCTCCACGGCGTCGACCCCGACGCCGGCGAGGCCCGCGACCTCCAGGGCGCGCTGGAGCAGATCCTTGCGCGCCACGACGCTCTCGTGCCGGAACAAGGCCGAGGCGGCGCGTGCCACCGCACCGTCGCCGGGGATCTCGGGCGGCTCGAACGGGGTCTCCCGCTCCCGATCGCGCTCGGCGGTCAGCACGAGGGCGGAGTCGCGCTCAAGGTGACGCGCGGCCAGCCACGGATCGATCACGCAGGCGGCGAGTTCCGCGCGCCAGCGTGCCTCCAGCTCCGGCCCGGTCGGCAACTCCTCCTTGCCCCGGCGGGTCGCCAAGGCGGCGATCTCGCGCTGGGCGCTGCTGGCGCCCGTGCCCGCATAGGCTAGGATCTGCTGCGAGCGCTTGGAAAAGGCCGCGAGTAACGTCTCCGGCAGGCCGGCGACCTCCCACTGCCCGCGTCCGGCCTCGCGATACTGCAGGCCGAACCGCTCGCGCAGCCCTTCGGCGAGGGCCGCCCTGTACGCCGCTCCCACTCCGAGCTGGGCGGCATATAATCGCTCAGGCTCAATGGTTAGATGCGTCCGGGACTTGTATCGACCAGCACCGGCATTTGCAGGCGTACCAGCGACATTGATGAACACGCAGTGCGTGTGAATATTCGGGTCACCCTCACGAGTTGTATAGTGATCGAACCGGCCGACGATCAGGTCGCGCGGGCGATGCTGGTCGGTACCGCCGGCGCCGGTCCGGACAGTGACGAGGCCCTCCGCGGTGACAAAACTCAGCGCCCGCTCGACGGCGGCGCGATGGGCGGCCTCGATCGCAGCGCGTTGCTCGGGCGTGCCGGCCATCCAAAGCACGGACACACTCTTCCCGGGGGTCATAGTGCAGTCGACGCCCGCCCAGTGACCCGGGCCGGCACCGCGCACCAGCGGCTTGCCCGTGCCTGGGTGGATCCCCGCACACAGGTCGCGAAACGAGGCTGCATCGATCGCCGCGCCGTGGCGCACGATCGTCTCGCCGCTGCTCCACCAGACCCCGCCGCCGTCCGAGAGGTAGTACTCGTCCCGCTTGTCGGGTTTGGCTTCGCGCTGGCTGTCGTGGGTGTAGTACGACGCTGCCGGCGAACCGGCACCGAGCCGGTGCAGCGAGGCGGTCACGGCGCCGGATCGGCGACGCCGTCGCCCTTGTGCAGGCGGCAGACCTTGGACAGGTCGATGCCGGCCGACGGCGCACCGAGTTCGCCGACCGCCTGGGCCATCTCGAGGATGGCGCCGTCGATCTGCTCCATCCGCTCGACTAGGACGCGGTGACGGATCGCCACTTCCAGGTGCTGGACGATGCACTCGACGGCCAAGCTCTCGGCGGACCAGCCGCGCTCGGCCGCGGCGGCTCGCAACCGGGCGGCGAGCGCCGCTTCCAGGGTCACGGTGAGCTTGACCTCCTGGGCCATCGGCGTACCTGCTGCGCGCGGATCGAGACGGCAGGCTTGGCACGGACGAGGCGGTTGGGCGAGGCCGACACGGCCGCGCGGTTAACGCCGGGCCACTTCAGTGCGTGTGGTGTGATATCCCTTCTGCTACCGTGGCCCAGCCGTAATCGCTGCCGTACTTGGCCGTGGGTTGCCGTATTGCTGCCGCGTCCAGCCGCGATGCAACCGTTACCTGCCGTATGCAGCCGCGCGCTAACGATTCCTTGCCGTGATCCCTGGCATTTGCCGGCCCCACCACACCGGCCGACAAGGGACCGCCTGATAGGTCGGCGTACATGCCGATGCAGTCCCGCCTCGACCTCAGCCGCCTCAAGCGCGACCTCGCCGCCTCCGCCAAGGCGCGCGACGGCATGACGCTCGCCCCGGGCGGGCGGGCGGCCACAGGGCTGATGGCGATGGTGCGCGACAACCTCGACGCGCTGCTCGCCCTGAAGGCCTCCGGCAGCACCTGGAAGGAGATTGCCGCCGGCCTGACCGCACAGGGTTACGCCACCGCCGACGGGCGCCCGCTCACCGACACGCAGCTGACCGGCGTGATTTCTAGCGTGCGCCGGCAGGCCCGCCGCCGGGCCGCGCGGGCGGCTCTGCGCGACATGCGGCCCGATCTCGCCGCGGCTCCACTGCCACCGCGCCGGCCCGCGCCGGCTTCGCCCTCCGATGCCGGCGCACGGCGAGCCCGGCTCGCCCCCGAGCTCACGGCCGGTTCGCCTCCGGAATCCGGCGAGCCGCCCATGAGCGAGGCCGAAATCCGCGATCATCACGTCACCAAGCACAAGCACCTGTTCAGGAAGGACCCCGAGTGATGGCCCGCGTTCTTATCGTCGCTCAGGAAACCGGCGGCATCGGCAAGAGCACGATCACCCGCGGGCTGGCCGAGGCGGTCACCGACGTGCCGATACTCGAAGTCGAATCGACCCCGCGCCTTACGGAGTTCAAGACCGCGAAGGCCGACAACGAGCCGGGAAGCGTGCGCCACTTCTCGGTGCGCGCCAGCCGCGAGGCGATCGAGGCCTCGGGCGGCAAGGCAGCGCGCGCCGAGTTCGACCCGGTCGTCAACGCGCTCTACAGCGTGACCGGTCCGACGCTGGTCGATCTCGGGGCCAATTCCTCGGCGAGCCTGCTCGGCGTGCTCAAGGACGAGGCGGCGTCGCTGCGTGAGGCCGGGATCGAGCTCGGCCTCGTCGTGGTGGTCGCGGCCGAGGCAGGGTCGCTGGCGGATGCGGGCAAGCTGCTTCAGGCGGCCAAGGACTGGGCGGCGGCAAGCTTCGTGGTGGCGAACGCGCTGCGCGGCGCGATCGATCCCGTCATTCTGAAGCGGGTCGCAGGTGCGGCGACGCTGAGCCATTTGCGCGCGTTCGAGCTAGAGGACGCCACCCGCGAGGTGCTCACGGCGGGGCAGCTCCGCGGCATCCCGAAGCTCGACCGCGCCAGGCTCGCTAAGGAGACCTCGCCGGCCCAGGCCGGGCGGATGCTGCGCGACCTGACCGCCTTCCGCCTCGCGGTGATGGAAGCGGTCAAGCCCGCGGCTCTCTGGCTAGTCGAGGGCTGAGCCTCGTGGCCATTCCACCGAAGCGCCCCGCGGGCCCGCCCGCCTCGGCTCCATCTGCCTCGGGATCACCGACGGCGAAGACGGTGCGGGACAACCTCGCTGCCGCCACTAAGGCGGCCGAGGCCGAGGCGACGGAGGTGGCGCGGGTAAGCAAGCGTCGGCTTGACGGGCTTTTAAAGGCGCGACCCGATGCGCGCTTTGCCGCCCTCGCCGAGGCGGAATCCGTACTCACGCCGGAAGACCGCCTGGCGCTGTTGGACTCGCTGCGGAATGCGGAGGCCTCGCATCGGCCGATCCGAGCCGGGACGGCGAGCCGGCTCGCGATCTGGCGCTCTCGGCTGCCCTACCGCCTCGTGCCAATCGGTCTCGGCCTGGGCAGTGCCTTACTGCTTTTCGGCTTGGCACTAGTCGCTTGGTACCGCACGCCAGAGCGATGGGTCACCCTGCGGGGTGCGGAGCCGCAGCCGATCGGCTGGCGTATGCCGGACGGCATGCGCGTCGCGGGCCGGCTCGATCCTGGTTCCCGCGCACTGCTTTGGCGCCGTGATGGCGCGGACGGTGTGCTGCGAAGCTGGGTGGCGCAGTCCGGCTACGCGGAGGCGCGCGTGCCCTTGAGCCTCCTCGCCACAGCCCCCTGAGCTGAATGACCTCTCGCCTGCGCTCAAACCGCTGATCGACGGAATCCACCATCGATGTCCTTCGCATTGAAGATCGTCGTCCTGACGATCGCGATCCTGCTTCTTGGCTACCCCACTGCGGCGCTCGTCGTGCACGGGCTCGATCCAACCCTCTGGCCGAGTGAGGCCATGCGCCCGGGCATGTGGTTCGCGCTCTGGCGCACCGGGCAGCTCGATGCGATCGTGGAACTGTACTGGGCGATGCTCATCGGCCGCGCGCCGGCGTTCGCGAGCGGCTTCTGGACGCTGATGGCGGTGCTCGCACCGATTGCCTTGATGATCGGCTGGCGCTTCGCCGGATCGAAGGCCGCGCCCCGGCGCGACGCCTCCGACCTGTTCGGGGGGGCGCGCTTCGCGACCGCCGCCGAGCGCGCCGCGATGGGTCGAGGCCTCGAACTCGGCCTCGACCCGGAGACCGGGCGCGCGGTGCGCGTCGCCGTCCAGGGCACGCTCGCGACCATCGCGCCACCGCGCAAGGGCAAGACCTCCGGCGCGTTGATCCCGAACCTGGCCTATCCCGAGCCGAACGCCTGGTCCGGGCCCGCGGTCGTCTTCGATCCGAAGGGCGAACTTTACAGGGCTACGGCCGAGCGGCGCCGCGCCATCGGCAGGCGTGTCATTTGTCTCGATCCGCTGAACCTCGTGGGAGGCACGGACCGATGGAATCCCCTTGCTGACCGCGATCCGGAGGATGTGCTCTATCTTCAGCATACCGCTGCCGCCCTCCTTCCCGAACCGGGCGGCGACGGCGAGGCTGCCGCCTACTTCCGCAACCGGGCGATCGATCTCATCACCGGTGCACTCCTAGTCACCCTGAAGCGCGGCACCCGCAGCGTCGCACAGGTCCAGGCGCTGATCGCCGACCCTGATACTTTGATCGCGCAACTCGAACATTTGCGACCGGCCCCCGCCGCGCTGAGCGCCCTGGAGATCCTCAAGGCCGATCCGAAGACCCGCGACCCGCTCGTCGCCACCTGCGCCCAGGCCTTCCAATGGCTCGCCGACGCGCGCCTACGCCATCTCGTCGGCGCCACCAGCTTCGACTTCGCCGACCTCGCCACCGGCCGGGTCGATCTGTTCGTGGCGGTGCCGCCCGAGTACAAAGATCTGCTGGCGCCGCTGCTGCGCTGGTTCCTCAGCGATCTGTTCACGAGCGTGCGCCGCAACCGGCCGGCCGAACGCATCTTGGTGATGATCGACGAGGCCGCAGCCCTCGGGCGGTTCTCCGAGATCCTGACTGCATCTGCCGAGCTTCCGGGCTACGGCGCCTCGCTCTGGACTCTGTGGCAGGACCGTTCGCAGATTGTCGGCCTCTACGGGCAGGCGGGGGCCGACACCATCCTCAACACCGCCGAGATCGTGACTGTGTTCGACGTGCCGGCGGTCGATCCCGACGCGAGCGAGCGCTGGTCGCGGGCGCTCGGCGACTACACCGCCCGGGTCGAGACGCTGACCCGGCCCGCCGAGGGGCAGGGTCAGCGCAGCATTGCCCTGACACCGCAGGCCGCGCGGTTGGTCCCGGCTCAGGCCCTGACCAGCATGCCGAGCCGAGAGCTTCTGGTGTTCGCCAACAGTGCCGCTTATCCGCGCCATCCGATCCGCTTGCACAAAACCGTGGCTCATTCCGACCCACGCTTCTTAAGTCTGATCAACTCTGTAGCCCCGGTCGGACAAAGCTGATGATGCACTTACATTGAACGACGTGCAAAACTTATTGAACTGAATTATATCGATTCACAATAAATATATTATTATAAAATTGCAAATTCGCGATAAATGCTACGTTTGTCATTAGAATTATAATGGCACAATTATTAGCAGTGTCGTCAACTACAGTAAAATGAAGGTCTGAGCCATGAAAATCTTCAAGAAAAATCTCCTGATGTTGAGCCGCGAAGAACTCAGTGCAAAACATCAGACTAAATCGGGTGTAATCATGCATGAAATTGGGCATGTGATTGCATACCGCCGCATAGGTATAAGCACAGCTTATATAGCGATACATGAAGATTATAACATAGGATCTATATTTGCCCCTTCTCCTTCTGATACTTCAGAAATTTCAATTGAAAATCAAATCCTAATCCATGCTTCGGGAGTATTCATGGAGAAGGCAATTTTTGGCGATTTTAATGTCGACACCGCATACGGCGATTTCATGAAGATTGCCGATATGGTTAGAGCATCAGGAAAAATATACCCAGCCCTCACAAACAGAATCGATTCCGGCGTTCCGTTTGCGGAGAGATTATTTGCGGATTACGGAACCAAATTTCCGACTAGGTCGGAAAGGTATTTTGCATACGCCCTACACCACGCAATCCTCAAGAAATTGGGCAGTGGTAATCTTATAGAAGGACATAGAGTAATTCGGTTCTGCGATATGCCGATGCTATACAGAATCACGCATCACTCTCAGTCTTCTGCCCTCAGAGAACAAACCAAAAGGTGGGATCGTTTAGATGAACTCACAACATCGTTAGAGGAAAACAGTAGTTATGCTGAACAGGAGATCCTGAGTAGACTTCGCTTCGGGCCCTAGAGGCTGTTACGGACTGCTGCGAAATCGGCAGCCCTGCGGAGCAGTAGGACGCTGAAGGCGACGAGGTGCAGCCCGGCCAGGGTAGCCGGCAGGCGTTCGTAGTCGCGGGCCAAGCGGCGGAAGCGGGCCATCCAGGCGAAGGCGCGCTCGACCACCCACCGGCGTGGCAACAGGACGAAGCCGCGCTTGGCTTCGGGCAGCTTCACCACTTCCAGGGCGATGCCGTGATCAGCCGCCGCCTTCGCCGCGCGCTCGCCGGTGTAGCCCTGATCGACATAGGCGAGATCCACGCTGTCGCCGGTGGCCTCCTGCACGGCATCAGCCAGCGCGGCCACGGCGGCGCGGTCATCGGCATCGGCGGGTGTGACATGCAGCGCCAGCACTTGGCCGAGCGTATCGACCGCCGCGTGCAGCTTCGAACCGCGGGTGCGCTTGTGTCCGTCCCAGGCGGCGCGAGCGCCACTCTCGGGCGTCGAGCGGAGCGTCCGGCTGTCGAGCACCACGGCCGAAGGTTCCTCGGTCCGGTCCGAAGCCAAGCGCAGCACGGCGCGCAGGTCGTGGACCAAACTCTCGAAGCAGCCCGCTTTCAGCCAGCGTTGCGCCTGGTCATACACGGCGTGCCAGGGCGGCAGATCGTGGGGCATCGCGCGCCAAGCCACGCCGTAGCGCACGACGTAGCGCAGCCCGTTGAACACCTCCCGCAGACTGTGCTCGCGCTGAGCGGCCGTTTCGGGAAGCAAGGTCAGGTAGGGGGCGACCAGCGCCCATTCTTCATCGCTGACATCGGAGGGGTAGGCACGGCGGGACTGCATCGCCGCCAATTTGGTGCCCTCGTAGGTCCGTAACACCCTCTAGAATTCTGACTACACCTCATAGTTAGCTCCAATTCGACTTTGAAGGGCAAACCTCAGCCGGCCACATTCGGCCATTCATTACATGCTGACCAAGCCGAACTGACGTCCGCAATATTGAGCCAACGACGAGTTGCACGTTGTCGCACATCAATGTATGACAACGCAGCTGTAACGCCGTTTAGTGCTGCTGAGTCAACGACTTACGCGGGCTGCCGCTTAGGTGAGAATCCTGGCGCCCCAGCCAAATTAGCTCGCCGGCCGCCCTGCGCAGAGGCAGGCTGGCAGCCAGTCGTCATTGTAATGACGACTGGCGCGGTCGTCCGCCCTTCGGCTGTCGCACAGCGAATGCTCCGAAGTCGATCGTCTTGAGCAGACTCCAATTGACGCCGGGCGGCAGAGGCGCGGTCGCGAACGCCTTGAGCTCTCCATCGGTCATCTGCCCATCGTAGCGCTCATGCACGTCGGTGAGCTCGTGGCCAACCTGCAGGCGCACAGCCCGCGCGGGCAACGCAAGATCACGGTCATTGCGGATCTTGCCGACGCGCAAGCCATGGAAAGTACTGGAGCGCTGCGGATCAGCGCCCGACCGCACATACAGGCGCTTCATGCGCTTCTGTGCCGCGTCGGCGGGATCTTCCGTTCGCATCAGCATTGGGAACACTGGCCCCGCATCTCGAAGCGCCCATTCGATGAAGCCGCACTCTGCAAACAAGTCGTGCAGGACGAACAAGCCGAGCGACTCGCCGGTCTTGAACGGCACCGGCTCCCAGCGCCCGTCCCGCATCTGGTGCGATTGCGGGCGGTACACCCAGACCCCATTGTAGCGCAGAATGTTCTCGCGTCGCATGAAGGCGAGCAGACCCAGCCGCCGTCCAGTAAGTTGGCCGAGGGCCGGCAGCAGGGCATCGGAGAGGATGCCGGAAGCGACTCCCGCGGCGACGACCTTGCCGAACTCGTCTTGGTCGGGTGCGATGCGTGCCTTCGAAGGCGCGGCGCGCTTCGGGATCACGATCCGGCCCTCGAAGGCGACGGGCACCTTGGCGTCGGCGCAGGCCTCGCGCAGGATCGTCTTGATCCGGCTCAGATACGTCTCGCGGATCGATTTTTCCGCTAACCCAGGTCCCTCGGCCTCCTTGTTGGCCGCAACGTACTCGGCGACCCTGGCGAGATCGTAGCCTTCCTGCTTCGAGATGTTGGGTGGCAGCCACGACAGCTCGTTGGCGAAGTGCTGCAGGTCCGTGCGGTCATAGGCGTCGACGGGCTTGTCGCCAACGAGCGCAAGGAACACCGAAGACCGGTGACGCAGGTAGCCGATTTCCGGATGGCGGGGATCACCGTAGGTCTCGATCCGGCCGGCGATGAAGCGCTCGGCAGCCACACTGAACAAGGGACCTTGTGGCCCTTTCTGGCCGCCGATCATCTCCCGGATCGCGGCCAGTTCGACCATGATCGGATCGGGCTTCGGGGGAAGCGTGATCGGTGCAAGCCCCAGCATCCCGCGCGCCGTATTCTCGTCCGCCAGCGCCGCGACGATCGGCACTTCCGGTCTCAGACGTCTTGCGTTGTCGTCGCCTGCGAGACGCTTCACCCCGACCTCCGCCAGGAGGTCGAAGACGCCGTCGATCGCGGCCGGCGCAATTTCGTGCGAGAGCCTGCTCTGTCCGAGGACGCCGAGCCCGAGGAGGGTCGGCAGGGCGAGGGTCAGCCGGTCCTCGACCTGCCGCCTTGCATCGGCAGGCGTCGCATCGTTCATGGGCGTGTTCTCGATCCGTGCGAACTCGATGCGCGCCAAGCCGCCGAGCACGTCGGCCATGCGACGGGCTCGCGAATTCGGCACGCACCCGAGGGTGATCCGAATCGGCGCCAGGGTCAAAGCGGGATCGAGCGCCTTGGGCACCCGGATCTGAAAGACGGAAGTTCGCCCGTTACGGGTCAGGTGGCGGCTTCGCACGCGTGTACAATCCCGTGTACATCGCGGGTGCGAGGCGGCTCACCGGCCGGATCGACGCTCTAGGAAATAATGTGGCGGAGAGGGGGGGACTGTACCCCAGCTCGGACTTTCCCTAGGGAAACGGGGCTCGCGGCGCCCGTTTTCGTGATCCGTGTGTACCACCGCCGTGTATCCCTCGCCAGCACGACGTCCGTCGATCCACCACTGGTGCGAGCCGGAGTGATATCAGCCGACCGGTAGGGGCCGGAGCGTGACTTCGGTGAGCGGGACCTGCTCGGAGCCGTCGCCCTGCTCGCGGCGAAGCCGCCAGAAGGATGGGTCGGGTGGCGTCGGCAGAGCATCGCCTTCCCTCTCTTCGAGACGATCGGCGGCGAGGATCGCGTCGATGCGGACGGCAAGGATCGCGACCCGCTCGCCGAACAGCGTCGACAGCGCGCGCCCGAACGTGTCGAGGTCGCCGTCGCGAGGCAACGGGATCACGCCGTTCGGCACGACGGCAGCCGCGATGGCCGGATAGGGTTCGCCCCCAGCGACGGACAGGAACGTTTGGTCCCGGCGAGGAAGGTCTAGGCGACCGGGCCGCTCCAGCTTCGCCCTCAGCAGGGCCTGCGCCGTTTTGGGAAGTCCGAAGCCTTCCGCGAAGGCGGCGTAGTGGCCGAGCGCGATGCTCCGTCTGATGTACCGGAGGTCCTTCGGGGTCGGATCGACCTCGCCCTCGTCGGGGTCGTCCACCCAGAGGTAAGGGTCCTGAAGCCGGGCGTGGCCCTGCACGGCCCAGCGGGTGGCGATGGCGTAGCGCTTCACCTTGAGCTTGCTGCCGTTCGCCATGATGTCGATGCGGCGGGCCTGCGCCATCGCGGCCGACAACGACGGCATGGGCCCCGACCCGTTATGGGAACCCTTTGCCTCGGCGACGGCGAATGCATTCGCTCCCGCCGCCGTCGCCACGATCCAGTCGGGCAGGTCGCCGGGCAGGTTCTTCCGGACCGTGAAGTGGGGCCATCCGCCCAGGGCCTGGAGATCGGCTCGGATGGGTTCGAAGTAGCGATGACCGCAGTACCGCGTTAGGTAGGCTCGGGCGACGAACCGACCGAACAGGCCCGAGAGAGCCGTCCGCGTCTCCCGGATCTGCCCGAGCTGGGCGACCCAGCGGAACGGGCGAACGTTCGGGACGAGGAGCTGGTCGAGGAAGAGGTCGAACGGAGCGCTGCCGAGCGAGATCTGCACGATCTCGCGGATTGCGGCGTCCGCGATCTCGGTCGTCGTCAGCTGGAGCGGATCCTGGCCGGCGGTCCCTTGTCCGGCGGGGGTGTAACGATGGCGGAAGTTTCTGACAGACACGGCCGGCGCTCGCTGACCCGGTCGCTCCCGACGGCGACCGGCCGACCCATGCTAGCGATCGCTCGTTTCCGTGAGGTTCAACGGTGCGGGAGGGTGGCGGCGACGCAGGCGGGCGGCGAGCTGCCTTCGCCGGGTTCCGGGCGTGCCCGGGGTGGGATAGCCCGCCGCCGGGGGAATGACGCCAGGCCCCGGCCTTTTCCCCCGAATCATCATCGGGCGTGATCGACTCGAACGCCCGCGTGCTGCCGGCGACACCGGGGCAGCCGAGACCACCGTGATCGCGGATCCCCGCTGATCGACCCGGCCAGCGTCATGCCCGCGGCAGCGGTCGAGGCGGTTTGCCCGAAACCGCGGCTGGTCAGCGTTCGTAGGCGGACGTGCGGCACGCACCCTCCGATCCACGGGCGGCGCTGGTGGTACGCCTGGGCGCAGCGCACCCTCCGCCGGTACATCGCACGGCGAGGATTCGCTCCATGGCCGACCTTTCAGATCTCGGACAACTCGCGCCGCCCGCCGGTTCGGCAGGGGACGACGGCGCTCCCGTCCCGGCGGCCGCGGTATCTGCGACGCGTCTGAGCCTGTACGCCCCGCGGCGACGCGGATGGGCGGTTCCCATGGCCGGTCGCATCACGGACGCCGACGTCCTGCGCAACCTCTCCGAGAACGGCGGATGGCTGCATCAGGACGGACGCTTGGTCGCGAACGGGCCCTGCACGGGCTTCCACGCCTTCCTCATCGTGCCCGGGATGACTCACGTCGTGGTGGCCCAGGTCCAGGCTGTCGCGGCGATCACGACCGAGGCGGAGAAGCTTGGCAGGGCCCCCGCCGGCGGGCGCATGGACGAGGACAGCAAGCCGCACGACCGCTGGAGCGATCCCGACGACCCTTCCTGGGGACGTCCGAACCGGGAAGCCGGGAGGGCGATCCGAGAGGCCGGTTGGGTCAGGCTCACGATGAGGAGGGATCGGGGCGCGAAAGAGATCATCGTCGGCCCGGACGATCACGCCTCGCCGATCAAGGACCACCTGCTCGCGCTAGCGAAGAAGCTCGGTCGTCGGATCGTCTCGGTCGATCCGGAGGGCGGCCCCGTCACCCTTTTCAACCCCGCCGCCGAGGGGATCGAACCGAAACCGGATCATGACGAGATCGCCGATCACCCTTTGCTGAGCCTGATCCCAGGCTTCAAGTCCTACGACTTCGACACGGGGGAGATCGAGATTGAGGGCCGGGGGCGTGTGGTGATGGGGGCTCCCGTCCATCCCGCCTTCGACGATCGGGGTGGGAAGGCGGAAGAGCCCGACGACGTGGACGGTCCGTCCCACGGCTTCTGAAGGCGGCCAAGCCAGGCGCGGGGTCGTGAACCGGCAAGAAGCCCGGCGACGACATACGCCGTGCTCGGGTCGAGCCCGCAAAGAGCGCCGATCATAGGGCTAGACGAAAGCTTAACCGTTGTCGCACCCCGAGGGATCCGGGGCGGCCCAGGATCGCCCGCCGTCAAGGTTTCGTAACAGGAGGTGCCTTCCTTGATCGCGAGAGACGTCGCGGTCGAGGAGGGCGGGAAATGGTTCGGGCAGCAAACGCCACGAGCACGCCATGACCCTCCCGCGGCATCTCCCCCGGCCGGCCCTCCCTCGTTCCTGGGTCGACCCCGAGGACACGGCCGCGGACCGTTGGTTTGCGGTCACGGAGCTCGACCTCGTCACGCCTCCGTCCGGTCCACCGTCGCCGGTAGCCGCGGAATGGCTGGGGCGCGCGACAAGTCTGAGCGCAAGAGCGAAGACGCTGATCGCGCAAACGGACGAGGGCGCAGCGGAACGCGCGATGAGCCTCCACCTGAAGGCGGCGAGGCTGCGGCGCGAGGCGGGCGACTGGGCGGCTTGTGCCGAGAACTATCGAGCGCTGGTCGAGCATCATCTCGGGTGTCGCGATACCGCGCGCGCGGCCGCCTACGCGGAAAAGCTGGTGTTCGTCACCGAGCGGTCGTCCGACCCCGCCTATCGCATGGACGTCCTTCTCCTCGCCGGAACGGCTTATGCCGAGGCCGGCCTCGTCGCCCGGGCCGCGGGCGTCGCGGCGAAGGCCGCCGCGGTCATGGCGACGTCCCGGGTCGCGCATGGTCAGGAGCGCTTGTCGACCCTGTTCGGGCGGATCGGCGAAGTCGCCGCTGCGGCTCCGCCCACGGGCCGGACCGCGGCGTGCCGGTGCCGCGGAACCGGGCGCTGCATCGCTTGCCAGGACGGCGGCGACGCGAAACCGGCCGAGTTTCAGGTCCGGATCCCTCTCACGCCCCTCGATCGGAACGGATCGCCCAGGAACTCGTGGCAGCGCGCCGAGCTTTCGGGCATCGAGATGATGATGGAGCGGCCTGGTCCGGAGGGCGAATGCCTGAGCTGGGTCGGTTTCAGGGTCGAGGGCGGTCGCCACAGCATCGTCACGCTGCCCAACTGGGGTGGCAGGGCCATGCGGGCCGCGCGGGCGATGTCGGCGGTATCCCGTGCCGACCGGGCCGGGACCGAAGGTCCCTCCGCCGCCGTGCTGCAGGTCACCTGCGGCTTGGAGGCGTTCATCAACGCGGTCGGCTACTTCCTGGCTCAATCCGGCCGGTTGCGCTGGCAGGATCGGTTCCCATCCTACGTCTACAAGCCCGACCGCCGCAAGTTTCACTACAAGTCCCTCCATGAACGTTGGAGGGTCGTCGGACGGGGCATGTTCGGCCCGAAATGGGAGGGGCGGCGCCTGCACGACTTGAACAGGCTCGTCGGCCTCCGCCACGCCCTCGTCCACGTCAGGGGCGACGAGGAGCAGATCTTCCCCGTCCCGTCGTCGCCGTCCCGGATCCTGGCCGAGTTCGAAGACGTCGCGAAGCCACGCGCCGGGCCAGGGCCCTGGCCCGACCGGGTCCTGACCCCGGAGCTCGCGGAATGGTCGGTCGAACTCGGGGAGGGGCTGATCGCATCTTTCCGGGACGCCTGGCATGCCCTGCGCTGGGAGTACGATGACGCAAACCTTGAGAGGAATCGCGAGGAAGAGGAGATCCTCGTTCGAGAGGCCGATGGGGGGCTCGCCGCTGGCTAGGCCAGCCGGCGTCCGCGGCGTTCGACACCATGGATACAGGGGGGGCCGGGACTTGTCGTCCCGACGCGGTCGGATCGCGGCGCAGGGTCCACTTCGTCCGTTCCGACGCCGGACACACGCCGGCAACTCCGGAACACCCGCCACGTCCTTGCCGGCAGGCCGCGACCGCGTCGGGCTTTCCCCGATGTCGCGGTGGGCCGCTACCTTGGCCGTACCCGTTGCCGGGTCCATACCGTCGGGGCGGTGGCGTGCGTACGGGATCGGTATGGCTTATCCAGGGCAGGAGGCGCCGGGGGAGGAAGATGACGAAACCGGGTGGACGTCCGAAACTGTCCTACGAGGGCGAGTATGGCTTCGCGCAATCCTGGCAGGTCATACGAGAATGGTCGCGCGACGACACCTACCCGTGGATGAAGCTGAAGGCGCTCGAATATCTACTGCCTCGGGCTGCGTTCTGGGTCTCGATCGCCGTCCTCGGATCGCACTGGTACTGGGCGGAGGCATCCCGCTGCGGGGTCAACTTCCAGCGCGGCGGGGCAGTGATCACGGTAGCCGCAGCGCTGGCATACGCAACGCTCGAATGGCACGATCCCGGTACCGCCCATCTCAGCGGGGCGCGCGCGCCGGTCTGGTCCTTCTTCAAACCGGCCTTCGTCCTACCCGTCCTCGCCGCCCTGGGAACGGCCGTCTGGGGATATGGCGACCTCCTGCCCACCCTCCAGACGATCGGCTGCTCCGGTAGCTAGGCGTCGCGCGTCAAGGCCGCGCCCCTCTCCGATGCGTCATCGACCTGACGCAGGCGGGAGCGGTGACTTGCCATGCCCGCCGAGCGAACTCGTTCCAAGCACGGCTCCCGTGTCGCTCAGGCCCAGCACCTCAGGTGGGAACCGCTCGCCCTGCACCCCGATGCGAGCGAACCCGGCCTGGATCTCGGCCATCTCGGCGTCGGTCAGGCGCAGGGTCGCCGCCCCCAGGTTCTCTTTTTGGTGGTCGAGCCGCGTCGTGCCAGGGACCGGCACGATCCAAATGAGGGGCTGCACAAAAGCCGATATTGCGTTTTACGTCCGTCTTTTTATTATCAGGCTACTGTTTTTGCTGAACCGGAGCAGCTGTAGTAGCGCCGGGCTGCGCCGAAGAATTTGAACTATTTGTATAGGCGGCGTTATAATTTCTAATCCAGATCTCGACCTTTTGCGCCAAATCGATTTCAGCGCTACTCGGCTGATCGTCCTTCACCGTTACGCATGGCATTCGGATGATGGCGATACTCATGTCTCTGTATAGCCCATCGAGCGCAATCAATGTAAAATTTGCCTGACTCCAAACATCCTGAGGTTTAAAGTAAGCAATTCCAGCAGCCGTCGCAGTTCCAACCGCGGGAGCTAAAATTGCCAGAACCTTGAGTGTATTTTTGGACTTAGAACCCTGGAAGATATCTGCAGTACTGATACCAATCAAGACCGTAGAAATAAGACCAAGCATAATTGAAATCATAGTGGCGAGCGTCAAATTTTTCCTGGCATCAGAGCGCTCGATGCGTGACTTGCTCCTAGCGATGTCAATGCTCGCGCTAAGTTCCAAAAAACTTTCTTCAGATAGAGTGGGCTTTCTTGCATTTGCATCCCTCCGGATGCATTTTTCTACCCAACCGATCAATGCCTGATTATCGACGCTGTATCTCTCGCCGTTATATTGGAAATTTTCCATTTTATCTACCGCGAACGCTGGCACAGCGGCACATAAGTACAATAGCAAAATTTTCGATGGCTGGGCCGCGCACCTTATGCAAATATTGGCAAAAAAAATGCGGGGCGTATATGCGCTCCTGAACAGCTTTTGAGATCTATGGAGCATGCCTGTATTCCCCGGTGGCTAAGACTGTCTTGCCGTCGATTGTTACTTCAATCTGTCCTGCGCGTCCTTCTTTCCCGGCTTCAGCAGTCCGTCCTTGCGTCCCAGAAGCACCTATTGCTCCTGCGCCTCTGCCTCCTCCGCTGCAAAGGCCTCTAGTCTCGCCGGGTGGGCCGCCTATACCCGGAGTTCCAGGCAGCCCCGGCGAACCAGCGCCGCCACCTACTCCACCTTTCGAAACGATCGAAATCGTCGAGCCCGGGGCAACCGATTTAAGCCTCACAATAACGGGGCCTCCATCTCCGCCGTTGCCTCCCCGCCCGGCATCTCCTCCGTTACCTCCGTTGCCGCCGCCGCCTCCATTGCCCGGCCCGCTTCTACAGTCGAAGACACCAGTTATAGCCGAGCTCCCGCGGCCACCTGCGCCGCCAATGCCTCCGCGACCACCAGAGCCTCCATTGCCTCCATTTGCTCCGGAGTTATCGATCACAAGGTGCCCAACGAAACTGTCGCCCTCAATTTGGATTGAGTTTGCAGAGTCTCCTGACCTCCCTTCCCCCCCTTGTTGTCCAGCACTCCCGTCTGCGCCGCGACCGCCAGCACCATTATCGCCGTTGCGACCGTTGCTGCCATCCTGGCCTTTGGCGCCATCTTCGGCTCTGAATACTCGCGAAAATGATCTAATTGTTGAAGAATTAGCTACAATATCGCTTGCTGTGGCCTTAAAGGATGCACCATCAGTGACGAGGTTCGCGGGTAATTCTACAATTTGTCTCTTGATGCCTCCTTGGCCTGTTGCACATTGGTTATATAAATCAAGAGCCTGGATCTGCTGTTTTGGAGGAATAACTGACAGGAAATCCCCGAGCGTTATAACGGACGGGCCATTTGCTGACCGCTCTTTATATAAAGTGGAAAAGCTATCGATAATCTCCGGCGCCACATTCATTTTCGCACCAGCGGCGCAGAGAGCCAATTTGTCCCGGAAATTTTCTTCAGTTTGAGCGGATGCTGAAGAGTGAAAAGCCCACAGCGAAAGCATACTTAGATAAAAATAGAGATGCTGGCTCTTTCTCACTGCGATATTCCAATCAAGCATTTTCGCTAAGCACGCGAGGCTTTACCACAGACGGCCGCTCACGACCAGCGACGATAACTCTGCATCCATTGTGGCGATTTTGAAAGCAGACATCTACCTTGAGACCATCGAAGGCTGCTCAGAACATCTGCGGGCGTTCCGTCGGCCCAGATTGGGTCGAAAGCGGTTGTCGCGGCGACGTCGGCTTTGATGCGTTTGTCGCTCGCTAGAGCTGTTCCCGGCGGTGTTGCGACGGGACGGCGGCTGGGGCGTTGACTGGTGAAGGAGCCAGCGATGCCTTCACCGTTGTCTGTCGATCTGCGCGAACGCGTCGTAGGGGCCGTGGCCGGGGGCGCTTCCTTCCATCGGGCGGCGGCGCGGTTCGGGGTGAGCGTGTCGAGCGCCAGCCGCTGGTCTCATCGTTTTGCGCAGCAGTGTCAGTTCGTCCCCAAACCGACCCACGGCGGCGACAGCCTGCCGGCGATCGAGGCGCATGCGGATCTGATCCTCTCCCTCGATGAGGCGCAGCCCGAACTCTTCCTGCGCGAGTTGCGCGACAGGCTGGCCGCGCAGGGCGTGCAGACCAGCAGTAAAAACCCTACAGGTCCGTGCAAGTACCGTGTCCCGAGGTCGATCCCTTAAGGGGAGAGTATTGGGAAGTCACGAAGCGGGTGACGCGAGGGGGAGGCTTCGGCCTCCCCTTTCTGCATCCGGGGTCATGCGATCGAGCAGCCCACCTCCGACATCCGAGCCGGTGCAATCCCATTCCGGCATTCGCCCCTCTCGTGAACGCCTTGCGTCGTGGCTGCGCGCTCAGCCGGCCTTGCGGGTGTAACCGTCCCTTTCCCCCGGCTCGAAGTAGTGGCCGAAGTTCACCCGCACCTCCATCTTCTTGCGCAGCGTCGCCGGCGTCAGGGGCTCCTGGTTCAGGGCGGCCCCCCGCAGCGTCCGCCGCTTGATCCGCGGCAGGATCTCCTCCGGCGTCATCGCCCCCTGGGCCGGCAGGATTTCCCAGACCTCCTGCATCACCCTGTCCCAGAATTCCTCGGAGCGAACCCGCTCCAGCCGGTTCTCCAGCCGCTGGACGCGCTCGCGCAAGCGGGCCGCCTCCGCGTCCGCCATGTCGAGCCGCCCCAGGGCTTCCTCCAGGAGATCGTCGCCGGCCCGGGCCCGCGCCTCCAGGTTCCCTCGCTCGACCAGCAAGGCCTCGGCCGCCTCCGCCTGCGCGGCCGCCCACATCTCGGCCGCCGCTTTGCCCAGGACCCCCTGCAGGCGCTCCGGCAGCCCCGCCGGCACCAGGCGTGGCCTATAGGCCTGCTCCGCCTTCCAGTCCCTGAGAAGCGGCCCCACGTCACGGAACGAGCCCCCGCGCGCCGGACCCGCCTTCAGCGCGGCGATCACCGTCCGCAGCGACACCCGTCCGCCTGCCGCCAGCACCTTCCTGGCCGCCCAATCGACCTGCTCCCGCGTCGGCATCCGGCACTTCCTGGGGATAAGGCCGACACCCTCGCCCGGGCACGGTTAAGGAAACCCATCTTTCACGGTAGCGGTCAGACGGTAGCGCTACCGCTACCTGCTCCCGTCCGAGTCGCGCGCGGATCCCCGTGCGACCGCTCCCGACGCGAGCCCACCCCTTCGAGAAGGTCCTCCGATGAAACGCGCGTGTCCGCCCCGACCCCGCTGATACCCGGAGCGCTCGACCGCGAGACCGCGAGCCTCCCAACCCGGAGGCTCCCATGCCCAAGACCCACTTCGTCGCCGACACGCACTGGGCCCACCAGGCCGTGCTGGGCCTGCGCCTCGGCCTGAACCGCCCCTTCGCCACGATCGAGGAGCACGACGAGGCCCTCATCGCGAACTGGAACGCCGCCGTCGGCCGCGAGGACACGGTCTGGCATCTCGGCGACTTCTGCTACCGCTGCCCCGAGCCCAGGGCCCGGGAGATCTTCGCCCGCCTCAACGGCCGCCGGCGGTTCCTCGTCCGAGGCAACCACGACAAGATCGGGTCGCGCCTGCCCTGGGACGGGGTCGTCGACGTCGCCCGCGTGCTCGTCCCGCTACCCGACGGCACCGTGCAGGGCATCTGGTGCAGCCACTACGCCCACCGCGTCTGGCCCGGCCAGCACCGCGGCGACCTGCACCTCTACGGCCACTCGCACGGCAGCCTGCCGGGCACCGCGACGAGCACGGACGTCGGGGTGGACTGCTTCGATTTCCGACCGGTCACCCTCGCCGAGATCCGCGTCCGCCTCGCCAAGAACGCCGCCCGCGAAGGAGGCGCGTGATGACCGCATCGCCCGCCCGCCGGCTCTGGGTCTTCAGCGACCTGCACCAGGACTGGCCCGAGAACGCCTGGGACCCGGCCGCGCACGCGCCGCCGGGCGGCTTCGACGTGGCGGTCGTCGCGGGCGACGTGCACATGCCGCTCACCGAGGCCCTCGGCTGGCTGGGCGAGCGCCTGCCGGGCGTGCCCGTCGTCTATGTGCCGGGCAACCACGACTTCTGGTGGGACCGGGGCGAGGAGCGCTACACCCTCGCCGATCAGACGGCCCGCGGCCGCGAGCTCGCCGCCCGCCACGGCATCCACCTCCTGACGGACGACGCGGTCACGATCGGCGGCACCCGCTTCGCCGGCGGCACACTCTGGACCGATTTTCGCCTCGGCTCGACCAGCCTGACGCAAGGCATGCGCTCCGCACAAGGACGCGAGGGCATGATCGACTACCGCCGCATCCGCACGGGGGCGCGCTCGCGCGACCGCATCGAGCCGGAGGACATCCTCGCGCTGCACCGACGCACCCGCGCCTTCCTCGACGCCACCCTGGCCACCCCGCACGACGGCCCGACCGTGGTCGTCACCCATCACGCGCCGCACCCCGGTAGTCTTCCCGACCCGCACGGCCACCTGCGCTGGTGCGACGCCTCCGACCTGCGCGACCTCATCCACGCCCGCTGCCCCGACCTCTGGGTCCACGGCCACGTCCACACGGCCGCCGACTACCGCGCCGGCCGAACCCGCATCGTCTGCAACCCGCGCGGCCACGCCGACGAGGCCACCGGCTTCGATCCTGCCAAGGTGCTCACCCCTTGAATCGCCCGCTTCGACGGCCACCTCGTTTCGAACGCCCGAACCCGCCGACACCGTGAGGTTTGGAATGTTTCAGATTCTCGGCATCGGACGAAGATCGCGACATGATCCACAGCAGCCGCGAAAAGGTCGCGAGGTGTCGGCACTGCGGGCACCCGCACCCTTACACGGAGGTGAGGTTCACCGCGGAGAATGACGAGGGTTGGTGGGAACTCGACTGCCACTCATGCTCGAAGCGCTTCGTGATACCGGTGATCAACCCGAGAGAATCAGGAGCAGGGTACTTCATCGCGGGGCGGCATGACGGTCGATACGAGGGTGACAGGGCAGCCCTAGCCACCGATATCATTCAGCATAATCTGAAGTTGAACGAAATCCGTCACTGCTTCGATTACGATGCCGTGCCGGTCTACGTCTGCGCGGCCACTGGTCAGAACCTTGAACAACCCGCCAAGGCGGCCCTGTTAGCGGAAGCTGGCGGCATCCAGTCCGCCTACGGCGCCGCGATCAACTATGGCCTAGCCGGTCGGGTGCCGCCGTACGAGCATGTCGTCGCCCACGTCGGCGTCCCATGCTCCTGCGGCAACGGTCATCGAGCGACCTTCTACGCAAAGTTCGCCTGGAACGGACAACCCCAGCCCGTCGAGGAGTTCCTCCTCGCCGACGTCACGGGCTCCGACCTGCCCGAGACCGTCGACGGGCTGTTCACGAAGAAGGAGGCGCTGGACATCCTGCACAAGCTCGCGATCCGGTGGCACCTCACCATGGACCGCATCCTCGTGACCGTCCCTTTCGTCGGGCACCAGCACCTCAAACCGGCCCAGAAACTGGATGCCTGGGAGGCGATCCTCTCGATCCTGGATCCGGGGAAATCGGTGTTCGTGACGCGAGGGGCCTCGTTCAACGACTACAGGAAGGTGCTGGCGGAGGTGGAAGGCCTCGATCAGGCCGAGCTCTCAAGATACGGCCTCGGGAACCAGCTCATCGGCGCCAACATCCGCAAGCAGGGCTTCCACGCTAAGGTCTATGCCGGGCTCTCGGAGGCGGGATGCGAGGTGTTCTCGGGGTCGGCGAACCTCGTTACGGGGCCGTCCCTTGAAAACATGAGCTTCCGGGCGCGCTCCATGGCCTCTTTTCAGGCGAAGTACCTCGACCGTTTGAACGTCAAGCTACCTGAGGCAGAGACGCGCTGTCCGTATTTTGCGCTCATCGAGCGTCGACAAGACGGCACGTGGGCCAGCGGTCAGCGTCGGGGGCCGCGCCTCTCCGCCTAAGGGGTGGGACACGGGCCCAAGGCCAGGACCATCCGGCCGAGAGGGGTTGCGCCGGCTCCCTGACGGCTTCGGATCCCCGGTTGCCTCCCCTTGCCGCTGCATCGCTCTTGACGGCGAGCCGGCCTTCCTTGGACGACGGGGACGGAGGCCCCTCTTCTTCGACGCCGTTCGCCGCACGGGGTTCGCTCGCTTGGCCGCAACGGTTCGGGCGCTCGGGGCGATACGACGGGCCGGGACACGGATGATCAACAAGCCCCGTTGCGTGTCGTCGCCAAAGAAATCGCCCGTGACCGGTCGGTAGAGCTTTGACAGGTGATCCGCGCGTCCCTCCCGCGTCGTTAGGTCCAGGACCAGGAGGATGGCGATCGGAACGTTCGTCGTCCCGTACATGCTCGCCTGGTCGCCGTAAGCCGCTTGCAGGGCCTCGAACGACGCGTCCTCGGTCTCCTTCTTGACCTCCGTGATGAAGCGGACGCCCTGCAGGCTGTGCCAGACGTCGGATCGGCCGCCGCCCACGCCCCTGACCTCGTCGAGCGACCCCAGCTTCCTCGTCTGCAGGTGTCGCAGGTAATCCTGTTGCAGGTCCTTCTCGGCCGGATCGTCCCGCCCCGGAATGGCGAACAGGTACTCCACCGTCGGATCCTGCCCGACGGTGGCATCGAGCCGGCTCTCCAGGAACAGGAAGGTCTGCCAGATGACTGCCCTCAGGATGCACTGGACCCGTCGGTCTTCCGCGTAATCCGGTATCTGCGCGAAGGTGAACTCCGTCCGGGCGAGGGCCTCCTCGATCTTCGGGGACATCTCGTTCAGCTCGACGCTGTTCGTGTCGCTCACGAACTGCGCGGCGATGCGCCTGCTGACCTCGTGCGGTATCCGCGCGCCCTCCAGGAAAGCGGCAACCGAGGGGCTCGCGGCTGCCGCGTCATGAGGGTCCGGCGCCGGGACCCCCGTCAGGGCCTCGTCGATCCGTGCGATCAACCTCCGTGCCTCGTCGCCGAGCCGGGCTTCGCCGGCAACGGCAAGCCATCGCCGGAGATGGTGGAGTTGCCCTGCCGTGGTGCGGACGAAGCGTTCGATCCGGGGCCTGACCAGCCATTCGAGGCCTCCGTCCGCGCCCATCCTGAAGATGGAGCGGCTCGCCGAGTAGACCGCCAGAAGCTCCTCTTCGATGACCCTACGAGCCTCGTTCCAGGAGGGCTCCTCCAGGCTCTCCGTGAGTGCCCCGAGACGAAGCGCCAGGGAGGCCCAGGCTGCGACCGCCGTCTTCCGGGCTCCCGACAGGAAGCCGTCTTCGTAGGCTGCGTACTCCGCATGGGCGAACGCCTCCCGCTCGACCTCGCGCAGGCGCTCCCTCAGGCCGGCGGGATGCCCTTCCTCGAAGTCGGCGAGGAGGCCGAGCGACAGCGAGAGCACGTGGGCGTCGGATCGGGCTCCCCTCTCGGAGATCGCACGCTCGAACCGGACGCGGGCGGCCCGGATCCGCTCCCTCGCCGATCCCGGGTCGGCGGCCGCGAAGATCTCCCGCACCTCGATCATGCCGAGCTCGAACGAGGCCTCGTCCGCGGCGCCGTCCACCCTCGCCGCGTCTTCGAGGAAGGCGGTCACGCCGGGACTGGGGGCCTCGGCATGCAACAGGCCGCCGATCCGCGCCGCGTGGGCGATGTACGAGGCCTCGTCATCCGGCTCGATCGCCGCGATCTCGCCGGCCAGCCTCGCCCCCCTGCGGGGATCCGTCCCCTTCATCAGGAGCGCGCCGCGCAGGGCGGCCGTCCGAAGGCTCGCCGGGCGCTCGCGGTCGCGGGCGATGTCGAGCCACGACGCGAAGCAGGTGCGCTCCGCGTCGTCCGCTAGCGGGGCACGCTCCGCGATCGCGTCGACCATGCCGTTCAGGGCCAGGTCGTCGCGCGGGCGGGCCGCCAGGGCGGACACGAACGTCCAGGCCGCGGCATCCTCGCGGTCGGCGCCATCGAGCACGACGGCAAGGAAGTCGGGAGCGAAGGGCGACCCGGACAGCGTCGCGGCCTCGGCGACGACCCCGTCCAGGCCCCCGAAATCGGCGAGCCGCGGTCGACGGCCGGCCGAGAGGAGGTCGGCCATGCCTCGTTCCAGGGCATGCATGGCCGCTACCAGAGATAATCGTCGCCGACCGCGCGCTTCCGATGCCTCTCCGGGATGTGCTCCCGGATGGTCGGGCTCTCGACCGCGGCGACGAACACCTGGAGGTGCCGGAACTCCGCCGGGAGGCCAGCGAGGCCGGCGACCAGCTTGTCGTAGTCCTGAGCCACCATCTCGTTCGCCCCGGGGGAGTCGATCAGCAGGAGGCCGGGATGGCGCCCGACCCCACGACGCTCCGCCACGGTGATGATCGCAAGCGTGGCCGCAATCTTCAATCGCGCCCTCTCGCCGGCCGTCTGGCTCCCGAAGGACGTACGCACCCCGGCCTTGACGAGCCGAAGGGTGGTGTTCCCGGACAGCTTCGTCTCCTCCAGGTTCTCGACGCCGAACAGCACGGCGTATTCGAGGATCAGGCCGGAGACCTCCTTCAGCACGCTCTCCTGAAGAGGCTTGAAGGCGTCCTCGACGACGGCCAGCGCGGCCTCGATGACCGAGCCGTCGTCGTCCTGCCCGGACGAGACCTCGCCCTCCGCGTCCAGCTCCTCCAAGCGCGCCTTGTTCCCGATGAGCTCCGCTTCCAGCTCGGTTCGCCGCGAGGGCGCGGCAAGCCGAGCCTCGATCCCGGCGCAAACCTTCTCGGCGTCCTTGCTCGCCGTCTCGGCGCTCCCCAACGCCTCCCTCGCCAACCGCAGCAGCGTACGCTGGTAGGACAGTTCGCCCGCGGCAAGATCGGCAGCGGCCCGCAACCTCTCCTCGGCCTCGGACGGATCCTGCTCCGGCGCCTCCACGGTGCGGCACACCACGCAGGTTTGCTCGTCCCGCGTGGCCGCGCGCCGATCCTCGGCGAACACCTCGTCGCAGCGCGGGCAGCACACCGGTTCGAGGGCACGGAACACCATGCCGGCGGCGCGGTCGTCGGTGAAGTCTTGCAGGAGCCGCCCCGCGTGCGCCGCCGCCTCGGAGGCCGCTGCGACATCGGCCTCAACCGCGGCGAGCTTCGCCTCCGCCGCCCGACGGCGCGCCTCAAGCTCGGCATACGCCTGGTTGGCGACGGCAAGCGCCGCCCTGTCCGCGGCCGGCGTGTGAAGCGTACGAAGCTCCGCCTCGGCAGCCGCAACGGCTTTCCCCAAGGCCTCGATCCGGTCCTTGCGTCGCTCCGCGACGCCCTTGGCGAAGGCGCGGTTCTGCGTCGCCTGGTTCCGGAGCCGCCCCTTGGCGGCGACGAGGTCGGCATTCGTGCTCGTCCAGGGGATACCCAGGAACATCTGCATCATCCGCGTCGGCAGGGCCGACATCGCGACGGTGCCGAAGAGATATTCCGGATTGGGATCGATCGACATCGCCCCGGCGAAGAACGCCCAGTCGTGGGGCTGGTCCAGGCTCTCGCCGGTCGGCCGGACCGTGTGCGTGACGAGCGGCGAGAGCCCCAGCTGCATCATGAACAGGTCCGACATCGCGGCCTTGAAGCCGTCCTCGGAACCGAAGGTCGCCTGGGCCCGGCGGGCATCGTCGACGCCTCGCCACAGGGTGCCCCTCACCGCGACGGCGTCCGCGATCTCGACCTCGTACAGTTCGTTGTCGAGCGTGAAGGTCAGGCGCACCGCCGCGAACCACTCGGCCATCTCGGCCGGGATCCCGCTCCGCTTGCCGGTCAGGCACCAGCGGATGATCCCGAGCACCGTGGACTTGCCGCGAAGGTTGCGTCCGCTGGTGATGCCCCAGATCCCGGGGCCGATCTCGGGCCAGTTGAACGCGATCGTGCCCGCGGCCTTCCCTCCCTTCTTCTCCCCGGAGAACCGAAGCGAGCGCAGGCAAAGACGCTTGGGAACGGCGAGGCTTCGCGTGATGCCCACCCCGTGGCGCGTCAGCACCGAGCGCGTGTCCTCGACGGAGCGGCCGCATTTCCCCGCGATGGCGGCCAGCAAGGCGTCCGGGCCGTCCTGCGCGCCGTCACCCGACATCATGCCTTCTCCAGGATCGTTTCGAGACGACGGCGGACCCGTCCGGCGGTGGTCGGGATGAGATCGTCGACCTTCGTGTCATGGTACTCCCGCCGCTCATGCTGGCGGGTCTTGAGCGTGAAGCCGCCCCGGCTTCCCGCGACCTTCAGGACCAGCGCGACGCGGTCCTCGTACCAGCCGAGAGGAGGCAACTCGGCAACCATGCGGTCCAGCAACTCCACCGCTCTCGGCGAGACGAGAAACTCGTGGCCCTTGCGGCCCATGGCGGTGACGCGCGAGCGCGGCAGGACCAGACCCCGCGACTTGAGGATACCCAGCACCGTGTCCAGGGGCTCGTAGGCGCCGAAGTAGAACCGCAGCATCGGCACCCGGCGCAGGTCCGGCTCTTCCTGGTCGAAGATCCGACGTGCCTCGTCGAGGTAGGACGGATCGCCCGTCGCCTCGAACAGGGTCAGGAGCTCGTCGGCGAGGTAGTCCGGGTAGCGCATCCAGAAGTCGAGGGCATGGACCCGGCTCTCGCCGGTGAACACGCGGTCGAACCCCTCCACCCCGGCATCGGGGACCGGCCGGCTGCCTCGTGTCAGGATGAACAGGATGCGCAGCGCGTTCCGATGGTAATCCGCCTTCGCCATGGATCCGCTGCTGGCCCGCCCTTCGCCTTTTCTAAAGCTTAGATTGCGCCTGCAGTACGCGCCACCGGGGCGACCGGACGCAGTCCGCGTTTGCCGCGAAATGTGGCGGCTTCCTCCATCGGCCAAGCCAGGCACCGAGCGAGGCAGCCTCAGGAAGGCGAGGATGCAGGTCGCGGGGCAGGCTGGCGCCGAATCGGTCGTATGCGAATTCGGCGCAGGTTCCGGACAGGAGGCGGGGGCGGGTGACGGGCGGCGATACGTGCTTTCCGGAAAGCCGGAGGGCGCGCCACGCCAATGGTTACCTCCCGATTAACCGTATCGCCGTGGTCCCCGCTTTCCACCGCCCAGGGAAATTTCCGCGGCCCGGTGTTGCGCGGCGGTTGACGGGAATTCCACGGGTTCTGTATCCGTTTCCCTGCGCCTCGACGGCGCTCTCAGCGCTCCCGCCACCTGCCGGAGTTCCTACACCGCCCTCGTAGCTGACGCTCGGGCGGTCCCCAGCCCCAGAGGCCTCCCGATGCACCAGCGCACCCCTAAACGGGCGATACGCCGGCGTTCCTGCCCGCCCCCGGCCCCCGTCGGCATAGCCGTCCGGCGCCGCTCTCATCGCATCGACCCGATCCCCTCCGAGGCCTGACCGCCCGCGCTTGCGGCCGGCTGCCTCGCGCATGGAGGCAGCCATGACCACGGACACCCCCAAGCAGCGCCTCGTCGGCCGACGCCGGCCGCCACCCGACATCGATCCCCTCGATCCCCTGGATCCCCTCGACGGGCAGACCTACGCCGCGACGGACGACAGCCTCCTGGCGGCATGCATCGGCGGCCTGCGCCCCGCCCGCCATACGCTCCCGCGGGCGGCGCTCGCCGAGGCGCTCGGCGCGGCCGGCCTCCGCCGCCTGCGCGAGGGCGGCGGCTTCGCGCTCGTCGTCGAGGTGCCCAGCCCAGATTGGGCTACGCACATTGAGGCGGCACTTCGCGAGCTATCCGAATGGGCCTTTATCTGGACCAGAACCGGCGCTTCGAAGAGCCAAGACAAGACGACAGAGGGTAACGACCGGGTCGGAAGGCTCCTGAGCGAGGGCGCGCGCGTCGCAGGGGTAAGCCAGGCGCCGACGCGTTACCTTCCGGCGACGCTCGTCGCCGCGGCCGATCTCTACGTGAGGCTGGGACCGCCCTCGAACCGGGTCCTGGCCGCAGCCATCCGGGAGGCCACGGGCAAGCGGCCCCGGCGCCTGCCTCCGGGCCTCGCCGGCGCGCTCGATTTCGACACGCTGGCGAGCTGCATCAGGGTCGGCAGCACCCCGCGCGCCGTCGTCGCCCGAATCCGGGCCGCCGAAGCGGCGCTCGACCGCACGGACGCGCTCGGCACCGACGTCCCGGCCCTGGAGCAGCTTCACGGCTTCGGAGAGGCGATGGCCCACGCCCAGGCCCTCGTCCGGGCCGTCGACGCATGGAGGCAGAATACCCTCAAGTGGGAGGACGTGCCCAGGGCGCTGATGCTCCATTCGGAACCCGGCCTGGGCAAGACCACGCTCGTGCGGGCGATCGCCAAGGCGGCGCGCCTGCCCCTGGTCACGACCTCTGTCGCCGGCTGGTTCCAGGGCAGCGACGGGTATCTCGGCGGGGCCCTTCGCGCAGCCGAGCAAAGTTTCCAGCGCGCATTCGCGAAGGGACCGGCCATCCTGTTCATCGACGAGACCGAGTCCATCCCAAGTAGAGTCACTCTGGACAATAGAGCTAGAGATTTTTGGCCCCCCATCATCGAATATATGCTAACCGCACTTGAGACGAATTCCTCTCCGTACGCGTCCAAGCTCATCGTCATCGGCGCGACGAACCACCTCGGTGCCCTCGACCCGGCCCTGATCCGGCCAGGCCGACTGCATCCCGTCGTCCGGATCGAGCGGCCCACCGCCGCGGAGCTCGTCGGCATCTTCCGCGAGAAGCTCGGGCCGGACCTCGCGGAGCATGACCTCACCGGGGTCGCGCATCTCGCGGCCGGTGCGACCGGCGCGGACGTGGCGGCCTGGGTGAAGGGAGCGCGCTCCCGGGCCAGGGCGGAGGGGCGGCGGATGATCCTGCCGGACCTCGTCCTTGAGATCGCTCCGCCGGACGACCGAACGCCGGAGGAGGTCCGCGTCTGCGCATGCCATGAGGCGGCGCACGCGGTCGCCGTTCAGGTCCTCGGTGCCGGTGAGGTCCGCTCGGTGACGATCGCCATGGGGCGGGACAGCGCCGGCAGGACCCGGGCGGCCCTCCACCCTCGGACGATCCTGACGCGGGCGCAATCGGAGGCGCTCACGATCGTGGCGCTCGCGGGCCGGGCGATGGATGCCCTCGGCGGCGTACCGAACTCGGGGGCGGGCGGCCCGCACGGGTCCGACCTCTCACGCGCAACCGCGCAGGTGGCGGTGCTGCACGGCGCCCAAGGACTGGGCGAAACCCTGATCCATCGCGGCGGCAGCACCGAGGAGATCGCCCGCGCCCTGCGGGAAGATGCGGCATTCCGCCGCACCGTGGAGCAGGACCTGCAGCGGCTCTACGCGAAGGCGCAGGCCTTCGTGCGGGAACACCGGACCCTCATCGAGGCCGTCGCCGACCGGCTCGTGGAGCAGCGTGTCCTGTCGGGGGAGGAGGTCTCCCGGCTCATCCAGATCCATCAGCGGCGGGGCCTGCCCGCCATCCGGGGAGGCCATGATGCGCGATGACACCGATGCCCGCGTCGGCGAGGTCTTTCGCCGTCTGTCGATCATGCGGCTGGAGCTGGGCGAGACGGCGCTCGACCGGACGCTGCGCGACGTCCTCCAGACGCTCGGCGTCGCGGCCCACCGCGAGGCCGAGCACCGGGCCCGGATCCTCGCGGATCGGCAGGCGCTGCCTCGGTCGTCCATTCGCGTCACGTCCTACGCGGATCGACGGGATCCCGAACCCTGGCCGGAGGACCGCGATGCCTGAGCGATCCTGGCGATCACGAGGGTTCGAAGATGTGGATATTTTCGAGAACAGCAGGGCATGGATCGCCCCAGGAAGAACCCCTATTACCCAACACGCTGAACTAAAATCTGAATCTACTCAAATAGAACCCGAGACCTCGGGGATGAAAATAACTCCACGTGGCAAGCCGTGTCAGCTAGCAAGGGTGGGCCGCACCGAGACATCGGGGACGCGGCCAGGTCAAAAGGAGGCGCGATGAGGAAGTGATCGAACCAGGACGCGGCCGGCAGGCGCGCAAGAAAAAACCCCGTCGGTCATCACCCGACAGGGTCTTTCGGCCGCGAGCGGCTGACGGGCAGGCGCACGGTTGCGAAGCGACCGCCGACCCGGATGATCCAGCGAAACAATCGAAGGACGTGCACAGGCTAGGCCAACGCGGAATCCGGGTCAATCCGGGTTTCCACGTGACGGCCGTCGCCCTGGGGACAACCCCTACGACAAGGCCACCCCGCGCGCCACGGCGAAGCGACGCGTGCGGGGCGGCCAAGCGGCGATCGGGCATCCCGTCCGAGGCCGAGGCGAAACAAGCCCCGTGACGGGGTTCAGGCAAGGACATCACGATGTACGAAATCATGGACGACGCGCCGGAGACGGCGCGCGAGCAAGACGTCATGGCCGAAGGCGGCCGGAAGGCCCTGGGCTACGAGGCCGAGATCGAGCTGAGGTTCGGCAAGGTCTACGACCTGAAGGAGGTCGCCGAGATGTTCGGCATCTCCCTGCGCCAGGTGCAGGCCCATGTCGACGACGGCAGCCTCGTGGCCGTCAACGTCGGCCGGGGCGACGAGCGCCGGGACCTCCGCGTCCTGGAGGGGGACCTCGAAGGGTTCGTGCGCCGCCGGAAGACGGCGGCGGTCACGGCCGCGGCGTTCGCCCGGCTGAAGACGGTCACGCGGGCGGTGCCGACCACGGGGCCGAACCCGGGCTACGCGGAGCGCCGCGCCGCCCGCCTCGCGCGCAAGGGGGGCTGCTGACATGACCGTCTGGAAGCCGAAGGACTCCTCCTTCTACTACTGCTCCTTCGTGGTGAAGGGGCAGCGGTTCAGCGGGCCGACCAAGCTGACGAACGAGCGGGACGCGCTCGCCTTCGAGAGGCGCTGGAAGGCCGCCGAGAAGAGAAAGGTCGACATGCACGGCGCCCTGCGCGGTCGCGACATGACCATGCTGGATGCGGTCGACCGCCTCACGAAGGAGAAGGCCCAGCAGAACGGTCGCGTCCCGTATCGCGACCGGGACCTGGACTGGCTCGTCGAGCAGATCGGGCCCGACACCAAGCTGAGCGAGATCAATGCCGGCACCATCGCCGCCGTCGTCGAGAAGCGGAGGCGGATGTGCCGGTGGGACGATCCCAAGTACGGGCCGGTCAGGGCGGGCACGATTACCCAGAGCGTGCTCCGCCCCCTCTCCGCGCTCCGGAACTGGGCCATCGACGTCTGGAAGATCCCGCTTCCGGACATGCCGAAGATCTCGATGTATTTTGGGGAGCCCTACGCCCGGACCCGGGAGCTGTCGATCCGGGAGGAACTCATGCTCCTGCCGGAGTGCGGGGACTACCGGGGCCTGGTGGAGTTCATCCTCCGGTCCGGCCTCCGGCGCGAGAGCGCGCTGCTCAGGAAGAGCGAGGTGTTTCTGGAGGAGGGACGCATCAGGGTGTGGGTGAAGGCCAAGGGGGAAAAGAAGCTTCTGGAGCTCCCGATCACCCCGGCGATCGACAGGATCATCCGGGCCAACATCGACAATCCGACCGACTTCGTCTTCACCTATCGGCAGAGGACGAAGAAGGGGGTCGTGGTGAAGCCGATCACGTCGAGCGGCTTCTACGGGGCGTTCAAGACGGCGGCCGAGCGGGCCGGGATCGCGGACCTCGTGATCCACGATCTGCGGCGGTCGGCCGGGGCGCGGATGTACCGGGCCACCGGGAATATCGCGGCCGTGTCCAAGTTCCTCGGCCACGCCACCGTGGTGATCACCATGAAGCACTACGTCCACATCCTGCCCGATGACGTCTCGATCGCCATGAAGGCGGCGGAGGCGGCACACGGGGACCTGGTCGCCAAGGCCCAGGCCAGCATGGCCCCGGGGGTCGAGGAGGTCGATGAAAAGCTGGCCGCCTAGGGCTTGCTTCTGATGCCTGCGAGAAGGGCCGTCCTATGGGGCGGCCCTTTTGCCGCCAGGCCCGTAGGCCTGCCTCTATCGAGCCTGTTCGGCTGCCACGAGACGGTCCTCCAACTCCTTGACGAAAGTGGATCGGCCGAGCGACCTCGGACCATAACGGTCTCGAAACCATCCGGAATAAAGGAGATGGACGGCATCGCGAGCCCTCGTGAGCCCGACGTAGAAGAGACGGCGGCTTTCCTTGAGTTCGGCCTCCTTCTCCTTCGCCCAGGGCATCATGCCCTGATCCATCCCGACCATGATGACCACGTCGTACTCGCAGCCTTTCGAGGAGTGCAGCGTCAGCAAGTTCACGTGCGAGGGCGAACCGTCCCGTCCGCCGAGGCTGACGAGATCCAGTCCTTCGAGCTTGCCGCCGGGCGCGACGGCCACGCTCATCCGCTGGACCTGCTCGATCTGGTCCGCCAGGCTCGGCTCCGCCAGTCCCAGCGGGTCCAGCAGGGATTGACGGATCGCCGCGATGAACGGGGCGGCGGGACCGTCATCCCGGCGATGCGCCATCAGGAAGGCCGTGACCGCGCGCCTGGTCCGGTTCGCTTCCTGCTCGCTCGCGCGTCCGGCGCGAAAGCCGATCCAGCGGGACAGCAGGCCGCCCAGTTGAGGCCGGGCTTTCCGCCAACCGCCCGAGCACCAGGCCGCGCAATCCTCGACCCAGCTCGTCAGCTCGACCTTCTTGTAGGGAGCCGCGGTGTCGATCCGGACGAAGTCCATGCCGGCCGCCGCGAGCGCGTCCGCGAACACGTCTCCGACCGTGGCCGCGCGATACAGGATCGCGATGTCGCCGGGAACGCGGCCCGGCTTCGCCGCCAGCGCCTCCGGGATCAGCGTCTCGACGATGTGGGCGGCCTGATCCTCAAGGCCGCCAGGGCGCTCGACGAACCGCACCGTCGCGAGCCGCTCCGTGTCATGCGGTCGGTAGCCACGCACCTCGCCGAGCGCATATTCCGAGGCCTCGATGATGCGGCCGCCGGACCGGTAGTTGAGTTCCAGGCGAACCGTCTCGACATCGTGGCGCTCCGCCAAGTGATGGAACAGGCCGCCGTCCGTCCCGGTGAAGCCGTAGACCGCCTGGTCCGCGTCGCCCACGGCGAACAGCCGGACCCCTCCCTCGAAGGCGAGCCGCATCACGATGCGATGCAAGGCTAGTCCGAGATCCTGGTACTCGTCGACGGCGAGGATCGGCCATCGGGCGGCGATCGCCGGCAGGACCCAATCATGCGCGCCGATCAGGCGGTTAGCGCAAACGACCATGTCGTCGTAGTCGATCAGGCCCTGCCGGCGCAGCGCGGCCTCGTACCCTTCGCATAGACGGGCGAGGTCGGGATCGGCGCTCCACCCCGGGGCGTCCCGGTCAAGGTGAACACGACGGTACTTGCCCATCTCATCCAGCTTGTAGGGCTGGCCGATGCCGAAGAGCGCCTCGGCCACGCGCCTGAAGGTGTCCTTGACCTGACCCGTCGTGGCGAGGACCAGGGGATGCGGAAGGTCGAGGCCGGCGAGGCGGCCGTAGGGCATCAGGACGTGGCGCAGGCAGAACCCGTGCACCGTCCCGACAAAGAGGTTCGGCGCTTCCCTGAGACCGAGCCGCTCAAGGCGGCGCTTGAGCTCGCGGGCGCATTCCGTGCTGTAGGTGATGCAGGCGACGCCCTGCGGCGCGCGCACGTCCTCGGCGAGCATGCGCGCCAGCTTCAGGACGAGCGTCTTCGTCTTGCCGGAGCCCGGTCCGGCGAGGACCACGCAGTGGCCTTCGGAATCGTAGGCCGCCTGCTGTCCCGGGTTTCCGGCGAGGTCCCCCACGTGCCGGAGGTAGGCCGCGCTCGTGCTACGCGATCGCATCGCGGATACGCTCCAGGGCGGCGCGAATGTAGGCGGGGCACCGGTCGGCGTCGACGGCGGGGGCGATCCGCTGCGCGAAGCGTCCTTTGCCGACGCGCTCGATTAACGCGATGAGCGGTCCGACCTCCAGCTTTGACGGATCGGCCTCCCAGGCGTCGAGCTTCGCCAGCGTGGCCGGGATGACGGGCAGCTCCGCCTTGATCACGCTGACCATCTCGTGGCGCATCGGCGTTGCGAACAGCTCTGGTTCCAGGGTGTTGGCGTTGACGTAGATGCCTTCCCGCTCCCCCTCCAGGAACAGGTCGGCGTCGCCCATGCCGGCGGGATCGAAGCCCGGTCGCAGGATCTTGAGAAGCCTGATCACGCGACCCTGCCCCAGCACCCGTCCGTCGCTGAGCACGTCGCGGTCGGTCAGCACGACGTACGGGATCTTCAATCCGGCCTGTCCCAGCAGCTTCACGTATGGTGCGAAGTTGGTGCCGCTGACCGAGCAGACCGAGATCCCGAGTTCGTCGAGACGGATGCCGAGCGCCTCGGCGAAGGCCGGGATCAGGAACCGTTCGGCGTCGCCCTCGACGAGGATCACGCCGCGGGCAAAGAACAGCTCGCCGCGCGTGACGTCGATGTAGCGCTGGAGATCGTCCACCTCCTCGGGGGCCAGCGCGATCTTGGCCGTCGACACGCCGCGCGTCCCGCCGTCCGCCTGCCGGCGCAGCAGCACGATCGACCTCAGGGGGGCGATGCTCGCGATATGCGGTGAGTGGGTCGTCAGGATCGTGACAAGACGACCGGTCGAAGGGACATCCTTGGGGCCCGGCTCGCCGCCACCGGCCTTGGCGGCGGTCTCGGCGGCATCGAGGAAGTGCCGGTAGACCAGCCGCTGCACATGCGGGTGCAGGTGCGCCTCGGGCTCCTCGACCGCCAGGAAGGTGAAGTCGCGCTCGTCCTCCTCGATCAGCCGGTCGAGCTCCAGGCTCTTGAGGGCGAGGAAGACGAGGTTGGCGGTTCCCAGGCTCGCGTCCGCGACGCCGCGCGCGCCCTGGTCGATGAGCAGGCGCAGGGCGCGCAGCAGCGCGTCCAGTCGCGTCGGCGCCAGCCCAAGGGCGACCGACGTGGCGTGCGCGGGCCCCACCATGCCTGCCAGGCGGTCGCTGATGGTTTGGGCCACGCCGCCGACCTCAGGACGTCCCGACAGCGCCCGCTGGGCATCGTCGACCGCGGCCTGGATCGCCTCGCGGTCGGCCTCGGCCAGCGTGCCGGCGAGGTTCTCGATTAGGGGTCTCAACGGCGACCTGCGCCAGTTGGCGAGATCCTTCTCGGCATCCCGCAAGGCCGGAAGTAGGTCCAGCGGCAACATGCGGCGCAGGCCGGGTCCGACGGCGTTATCCGGATCGTCTCCCCCGAACACGACGTACTCGTAGTCGGCGAGGCTCGCCGGCGTTCCTCCCACCGAGGCCTTCGGCTGGAAGAGGTAGGTGAGACGCGCGACCATGGGCGGCCCGGGATCGACCAGGCAATCGGCGAGGTGCGCCATGAGGCGCGTGTCGGCATCGAAGTCGGTGAACTCGACGGAGATCTCGATGGTCGCGCCGAGTTTGTGGTCCCCGAGCCCGTCCCAGAAGTGCTCTAGGCCGAGCCGGCGGTCGCGCTCTGACAGGCCCGGATCCAGGATCAGCTGCAGCGCGAAGAGCAGGTTGCTCTTCCCGACCTTGTTCTCCCCGACCACCACGACGTTCTGGCCGGTCTCGATCTCGAAGTCGGCGAAGTTCGCGAAATTCCGGATTCTGATTTTCGAGATTAGCACCTGAGAACCCTTCCCGACCCTGGCGCCCGAGCCCCGCCATGCCCTCGGCAAGGCGTGGGACGTGTTTGAACCGTCGCGGGCTGCTCGACTTGGCGAAGGGGTATCACCGCGGTCGGCGTGGCCGCGTACCCGGCCGGCAACACGCCGGGTGGGAATGCCGGCCGCGATCTCCCGGCGGTTGGGTCGTTGCTCGAACCGATTGCCTCCGGCAAGAATGACAACAGGCTTCGGATCGCCTATAAAGGACGTTGACGGTAGTCGTTTCCCGTTCGCCGGCCCGAGGGCCAGGCATGCGAGGGACCGTCTCGCAAGGTTTCCCTCAAAAATCCGGCTAAGGCACTGAAGCCATTAGAGCCCATTGTTTAGGGATGGAACATTGATTGCCATCTGGGCACTATTTCGATGCCCACGGAAGGCAGTTTCGGATGGCAGATAAGTTACTGATCTGCTTCGCTTAAATCGGATGTCCGATCGCTGATCGTTGGTCTGCCGCCGAATCTCCACCGGCGCTGAAACAGCGCCGAAATGCGGGTTTCGGAACCCAAAATCTCAAAATTCTCGCAAGGCCGCGCCGGGACGGCCCCAAGCCACGCTCGATCTCATTCGGGACGAGGTGAGCACGTGTTCTGTGCCTGTAAACAGGCAGTCATGACGTCTTGCAGTCACGGACCACTGCTCCTGCCAATCCCCGCCCTCTGACGTCAAGCAGTCAAGACTGCACCGTCGGCTGATGGCTTCCGAGACGTCATGACGTCAAAACCTCATCCGGAACCGCGTTGGTTTGTTAACGTCATGACGTCATGACTGCAGGCGGGACGTCGTGGGCAACCCGCGTATGAAGAAAGAGAAGAGCCCGAAGGGCGAGCAAGTCACCGTCTACCTCGAACCGGGGTTGCGGGCCGTCCTGAAGGTTGCGGCCGCCGAGAAGGGCTCGTCAGCGAGCAGCCTGGTCGAGGCCGCCTTGCGGGCGTACCTTCGGAAGCTGGGGTTCCAGATCACGTCGCGAGGGCCGACGGCCGATGCGACAGCCGCGGAAGACACCGTCGCACCGCCCGCGCTGGCCACGATCGAGAAGACCTTGGCCGATCACGCGGCTGCCCTTCAAGCAATCCAGGAACAACTGGCCTCGCTCAAGGCGGCCCGAGCACCGGCACCCCTCGCAATGCCGGAAGGCGAGTTCACCAAGGTCGAGAGTATCATTCTCGACATGATTTGCGCGGGTGGGCTCAAAGGAGCGTCCGCCGCCGACATCAAACGTCGTCTGGATGCGAAGGGCATCGCGTATGGGCCCCGTCGAGCGGCACTCTCCAACCTCCACAAGCAGGGGATCCTGAGGCGGTGGAAGTGGGACTGGAGGCTTGTGGAAGCATCCGCGGAAGGCAAGGAGGGCGGTCCTCGCGACAGCGGAGTCCTGGCCGATCAGGCTTCGGCATCGCCCCCGCCCCACGCGCCGTCCGGCCCGCCGCCGGGTACGGCCACCAGAGGCGGTGTCCAAGCTTGAGTCTCGCCGATCGCAGCTGATGCCTGCGCCTCCTGCGACGCTCCGGAGGCGCCGGTCGTTCGATGGAGGATCGTCCAGGCTAGGGTCAAAACCCAATCAGCTTGACCGCATGAAGGGCTGCTGAGGGTGGGGAGCCGACCCTCGCCCGTCACCCTGAAGCGGACGTTCCGACTCCGACCCAACCCAGTCGTTCACGAGGACCGGACGAACACCCGAAAGCGGATGTGAGCAATAAGCCACCAAAAGGCGGCGCCAGCTACTCCGCTGGTTGCAACCGTGTACGCTCCTCACCCGACGCCTGCCGCGCCGACACCTTCGCCCTCCCGAATTGCGCGTAGAGCGCAGGTAACACGAGCAGGGTGAGCAGCGTCGCGCTCACCAAGCCGCCGATGACCACCGTCGCCAACGGCCGCTGCACCTCTGCACCCGTTCCGGTCGCCAACGCCATCGGCACGAAGCCAAGGGCCGCCACAAGCGCCGTCATCACGACCGGCCGCAGGCGCGTGACGGCCCCCTCCCGCACCGCCTGGGGGACTGACATCCCCTCCGCCACCAACGTCCGGATGTGGTTGAGCAGGACCAGTCCGTTCAGAACCGCTACGCCCGACAGCGCAATGAACCCAACCGCCGCCGAGACCGAGAACGGCATGTCCCGCAGCCACAGCGCCGCCACGCCCCCGGTCAGTGCCATCGGCACCGCACTGAACACGATGAGCGTGTCCCGCGGTGAGCCGAGCGCCCCGAGCAACAGGATGAAGATCAGCACGAAGCAGGCCGGCACTACCACCATCAGGCGCTGGCGGGCCGCCGTCAGGTTCTCGAACTGGCCGCCCCAGCGCACCTCGTAGCCGGGCGGCAGCCGGATCTCGGCGGCGATGCGTGCCTGCGCCTCGGTCACCAACGAGCCGATGTCCCGGCCACGCACGTTCGCCGTCACCACCACGCGGCGGCGACCATTCTCACGGCTGACCTGGTTCGGTCCCTCCGTGAAAGTGAAACTCGCCAGTTGGCGGAGCGGCACGCTCATGCCCGTCGCTCCCGGCGCGGCCGGCACGCCGGTGCTCGTCCGGGCCGGAGCCGCCTGCACGGGCGGCAGCGGGACGGGGAGGTTCTTCAGTGCTTCGACGTCGCCACGGATGTTGTCGGCCAACCTGACGACGATGGCGAAGCGTCGGTCACCCTCGAAGACGAGGCCGGCGTCCTTGCCGCCGACCGCCGTGCCGATGACGTCCTGCACCTCCGCCATGCTCAGGCCGCGCCGGGCGATCTCGCGCCGGTCGACCTTGATCTCTAGGAACGGCAGCCCGACTGCCTCCTCGACCTTCACATCGGCAGCTCCCTCCAGGCCGCGCAGGATGCCCGCGATCTTGCGGGCACCCTCGACCATCGGCCCGAACTCCTCGCCGAACACCTTCACCGCCAAGTCGTCGCGCACGCCCGCGATGAGCTCGTTGAAGCGCATTTGGATCGGCTGGGAGAACCCGAGCAGCGTGCCGGGGATCAGCTTCGCCTCGGCCTCCATGCGCCCGATCAAAGATTCCTTCGTTTCCGACGGGTCCGGCCAGGCGTCCTGCGGCTTCAGGATGAGATAGGCGTCGCAGGCGTTCGGCGGCATCGGGTCAGCAGCGATGTCGGGGGTGCCGCAGCGCGAGTAGACGAACGCCACCTCCGGGAACTTGCTCATGGCGTCCTCGACGCCGAGCTGCATCGCCTGCGACTGCGTGATCGAGGTCGACGGGATGCGCCGGGCCTCCATCACGATGTTCTTCTCGTCGAGCGTCGGCGTGAACTCCTGGCCGAGCCGCGTTGCCAAAGCCCCGGCAAGCCCGAGGACGACAACCGCTCCGGCGATGAAGGCCAGCGGCGTCCGGACCGCCCCGCCCAGCACCGGTCGATAGGCTCCCTTGAGCGCCCGGAGCAGCAGGTTGTCGCCCTCGCTGACCCGCCCGGTGATGAAGGTCGCGACCATCGCCGGCACGAAGGTCAGCGACAGCACGAAGGCTGCCACCAGCGCGATCAGCACCGTCAGGGCCATCGGTGCGAAGGTCTTACCCTCGACGCCCGTGAAGGTGAGCAGCGGCACGTAGACCAGAATGATGATGGCCTGCCCGTAGACGCTGGGCTTGATCATCTCCTCGGCCGAGACGCGCACGGTTTCCAGGCGCTCGTCTAAACCAAGCTTTCGCCCGAGCGCGTGCTGCCGCTCGGCCAGGTGCCGCAGGCTGTTCTCGGCGATGATGACCGCGCCGTCGACGATGAGCCCGAAGTCGAGGGCGCCGAGGCTCATCAGGTTCGCGCTGATGCGGCCGGCCAGCATTCCGGTGGCGGTCATCATCATGGCGACCGGGATGACCAGCGCCGTGATGATGGCCGCCCGGATGTTGCCGAGCGCCAGGAACAGGACCGCGATGACCAGGAGCGCGCCCTCGGCGAGGTTCTTGGAGACCGTCTTGACGGTGGCGTCGACGAGGTCGGTCCGGCTGAGCAGCGTTCGGGCCTGGATGCCCGGCGGGAGGAGCTTGTTGATCTCCTTGATCTTGGCGTCCGCGGCCGCCGAGACGGTCCGGCTGTTCTCGCCGATGAGCATGAGGGCGGTGCCTAGCACGACCTCGTGCCCGTTCTCGCTGGCCGAGCCGGTCCGGAGCTCGCGGCCGACGCCGACCTCGGCGACGTCCCTCACCAAGATCGGAACCCCGGCCCGGGTCGCCACGACGATGTCGCGGATCTGGTCCACGTTCTCGATGAGGCCGCCCGCTCGGACGACGTAGCCCTCGCCGTTGCGCTCGACGTAGTTGGCGCCCCGGGTCACGTTGTTGGCCTCGATGGCCCGCGTCAGGTCGGCGAAGCCCAGGCCGTAGCCGACCAGCTTCATCGGGTCGGGCTTGACCTGGTACTCCTTGACGAAGCCGCCGATGGCGTCGGCCCCGGCCACCCCCGGCACGCTCTTCATCTGCGGCCGGATGATCCAGTCCTGTACGGTCCGCAGGTAGACCGTGCGCTCGAAGTCGGACTTCAGCCGCTCGCCCTCGGGTGTCAGGTAGCTGCCGTCGGTCTGCCAGCCCGGCAAGCCATCCCGGACGGGCGCACCCTCGCCGGGGGCCCGGTACTCGACCGCCCACCAGTAGATCTCACCGAGCCCAGTCGAGATCGGCCCGAGCTTGACCTCGACCCCGGGCGGCAGGGTGCTGCGCACCTCGGTCAGGCGTTCGTTCACCTGTTGCCTGGCGAAGTAGACGTCGACCTTGTCGCTGAACACGGCGGTGAGCTGGGCGAAGCCGTTGCGCGAGAAGGAGCGCAGGCTCTCAAGGCCCGGCGTGCCGGCGAGCGCCCGCTCGACCAGCACCGTGACCTGCTTCTCGATCTCGACCGGCGTCAGCGCCGGGGCGACGGCGTTGACCTGGACCTGGTTGTTGGTGACGTCGGGCACCGCGTCGATGGGCAGCCGCGCGAGCGACCAAGCCCCGAAGGCGGCGGCGATCAGGGTCGCCAGGATGACCGCGTAGCGGTTGGCGACGGAGAAGGCGAGGATCGGGCGGATCATGGCTCAGTCCTCCGCCGCGGCCTTGCCGAGCTCGGACTTGAGCGTGAAGGAATTGGTCGTCACCACGACCTCCCCGGGCTCCAGCCCCTCCGTGACCTCCACGTCGTCGTCGTCCGACCGTCCGAGCTTGACCGGCCGCGCCTCGAATCCCTCCGCGACCCGCACGAAGGCGTTCGGCTGACCCTCCAGGGTCTGGATGGCCGAGGCCGGGACAAGGACCCGCACCGGCTTGTCGGAAATCACGATCTCGGCGGTCACGAACGACCCGGGCCGCCAAGCCTCGTCCGGGTTGGCGAGTTCGGCGACGACGCGGGCCGCGCGGGTGGTCTGGTCGAGAACGGGCACGATGAAGACGATGCGGCCGCGCGCGGCCTCACCGGTCGCCTCGGCCCGAACGGTCACGGCCTGGCCCTCGCGGACCAGCGGCATGTCGCCGGGGCTGACCGCGAGGTCGACCCACACCTTCGACAGGTCGACGACGCTGTAGAGTTCGGTCTCCAGGTTGTCCCGGCCGACCGCGGCTCCCTGGTCGACGCGCCGCTCCACGACCTTGCCCGCAATCGGGGAGCGGATCTCCTGGCGCTCGAACTGCGCCTCAGGCTGCTTCGGAAGGGCCTCGATCTCGGCCTGGCTCAGGCCGAGGAACGTCAGTTTGCGTCGGGCCGCATCTTCCTTGACCTTGAGGTCCTGGTAGCTCGCCTGCGAGCGCAGGTACTGCTGCTCCGACGAGATGCGCTTGTCCCAGAGCTCTTTGTCGCGCTCGTAGAGCGTCTTCTGCAGGGCGGCCGAGACCCGCGCTGCCAGGTACTCGCCCTTGGTCTCGGCGATCTCGCGGCTGTCGAGGAGCGCCACGACCTCGCCCTTGGCGACCGCGTCGCCGAGCCCCTTGCGCAGCTCGACGACGGTGCCGGTGGTCTTCACCGCGATCCGCGCGGTCAGGTTGGCGCTCGGGACGACGGTGCCCGGCACGTGCAGGTGGCGCGAGAGGCTCCCGCCACCGACCTTGTCCGTGCGGATGCCGGCCTTGGCGACCTGGTCGTCCGTCAGCCTGACGAGGCTGGGTTTCTCCGGCTCCGGACCTGCCGCCGGCTGCGGTTCGGTCTTGGCGGGCGCGGCGCCACCCCTGGCGCCCGCCAGAAGGGTGCGGACCGTATCGGGCGCGCCGGGCCACCAGGTCGCAATCAGGAAGCCGCCGGCGACGGCCAGCAGCACGGGAACGAGGCGTCTGAACATGTCGGTGCCATGGACGGCCGGCCGCGCGCCTGCGCGGGTGCCGTCGTTCGAGGAAGGGACGAGGCGGAAAGCCTCAGGCCCTTGGAGGCTCGAACGGTCCTTGCAGCCCACCGCCGGCCCGGAAGGCCTCGTCCGCACGAGCGAACGACTGCCCCGCGGACGGAGCCACGGTCGCGGGGGCCTTGGCGGCGACTGGCATTACGCCCTGCGCATGCGATTGCGCGTGGTGGATCAGGTCGTCGGCATCTTGATGGGTTGCACCCTGACCCGGTTCCGCCACCGACAACACGGCGTTCGCGACGGGACCGGACGCCTCGTGCCGGACTTCGGCGAGCAACGGCAGCACGGTGACCGCCGCCAGTAGCAGCGCGATAGCCACCGTCATGAGACGCCGCCCGAACGACACCCGACACCCACCCCCGATATGCGCCCGCCACTTCGGCGCGTCGAACACCCTTCCCTTATCCCCTCCTGGGGGATAGCATGTCAACATGGAACACACGCACGCCTCCCACCCCGACATCGTCAAGCGGCTCAAGCGCGCCCACGGCCATCTCGCCGGCGTCATCGCAATGATCGAGGAGGGCCGCGCCTGCGTGGACCTCGCCCAGCAGCTCCACGCCGTGGAAAGCGCCATCGCCAACGCCAAGCGGGTCCTTATCGAGGACCACATGGAGCACTGCATCGGCGACGGGGTCGGGGAAGGCGGCAAGTCCGCCAAGGCGGCGCTGGCCGAATTCAAGGCGCTCGCGAAGTACCTGTGAGGTCACGATGCTGAGCGTTCTCGCGAACCGGACCTACCGGCACCTGTTCGCCGCGCAGGTCATCGCGCTCATCGGCACCGGTCTGCTCACCGTGGCCCTCGGCCTGCTCGCCTACCGGCTGGCCGGGGACGCGGCGGGGGCGGTGCTGGGCACGGCACTCGCGATCAAAATGGTCGCCTACGTGCTGGTTGCGCCGGTCGCGAATGCCTTCACGGGGCAGTTGCCGCGCCGAGCCTTCCTCGTGGCCACCGACCTCGTCAGGGCCGGCATCGCGCTGGTCCTGCCCTTCGTCGATCAGGTCTGGCAGATCTACCTGCTGGTCTTCGTGCTCCAGTCCTGCTCGGCGGCGTTCACCCCGACCTTCCAGGCGACCATCCCCGACATCCTGCCGAAGGAACAGGACTACACCCGCGCCCTGTCGCTCTCCCGCCTCGCCTACGACCTGGAGAACCTGCTCAGCCCGACGCTGGCGGCGCTCCTGCTGACGGCCATCGACTTCCACTGGCTGTTCGGGGGCACGGTCGTCGGGTTCCTGTGCTCGGCCGCCCTGGTCGTCTCGGTGGTGCTGCCGTCCCCGACGCCGCCCGAGCGCCGCGCCGGGATCTACGAGCGCACGACGCGGGGCTTGCGCATCTACCTTGCCACGCCGAGGCTGCGCGGGCTCCTCGCTCTGAACCTCGCGGTGTCGGCGGCCGGCTCGATGGTCATCGTCAACACGGTGGTGATCGTGCAGGCCATCCTGCAGCGGCCCCAGAACGACGTCGCGGTGGCCCTCGGGCTGTTCGGCGGCGGCTCGATGCTGGCGGCGCTTCTGTTGCCGCGCGTGCTCGACCGGCTGCCCGACCGCACGGTCATGCTCCCCGCCGCGGCCTTCCTCGGCGTCGTGCTGCTCGGCTTCGCCGCCACGACCTGGGGCGGCGTCATCGGTTGGCCGATGCTGCTGGCCGCCTGGCTGGCGCTCGGGATCGGCTACTCCGCCGCGCAGACCCCCACCGGGCGGCTGCTCCGGCGCTCGGCGACGCCCGGGGACCGCCCGGCCGTCTTCGCCGCCCAGTTCGCGCTCTCGCACGTGGCCTGGCTCCTGACCTACCCGCTGGCCGGCTGGCTCGGAGCCAAGGCGGGCATGCCGGTCACCCTGACGGTGCTGGGGGCGATCAACCTGTTTGCCATCGCCGCCGCGGCGATACTCTGGCCGGCCTCGGACCCGGACGTCGTCGAGCACCTGCACCCCGACCTGGGAGCGGACCATCCCCATCTCGAAGGCACCGGTTCGCGCCGACATGCGCATGCCTTCGTCATCGACGACCTGCACCACCGCTGGCCTGCGGCCTGGCCCGGATGAAGCCGGCGCGACGCCTGTTCGTGATCGCGCTGACCTTCGCCTGCGGCCCGGCCCCGGCGTTCGAGTGCCCCGACTTCCTGAGGATGCATGGCATGCTTCGGCGCGCGCAGGCACGGTGCGCGTTCGAGCGGTTCAATCCCGAGATCGTGGACATGGCGCGGCAGTGCTACGACCGCCTGGGCGCGCAAGCCGGGGCGCCTGCGATGCACACCGGCGCAGCCGAGTTCGACCGGATGGCTTCGCTTCGCGGAGAAGACACCACCTGCAACCTGATCCAGCAACGATTCCCGATGGTGGTGCGATAGGTTCATCGGCCGGTCATGCGGACGATGCCAAACGTCGGACCTTGGTCGTGGCGACGCATCGATGCTAGGTGTCGCTCAGGGAGACCCGTTTTTGAGACTGCCGCTGACCATCTTGCGCCGGATCGCGACCAGCCTGATGCTGCTGGCGATGGCGGCGCTCGCGGTCAACGTCGCGGCGGTGCCGGCGAGCGCCTTCGCTCCCGTCGAGCAACTGGAATACGCCGGGCCCGAGCACAGCCACGTGCACGGCGACGGCACCGTGCACTCGCATGCCGTCTCCAAGGTCACCCCGGACGAGGCCGGCGGCTGGCCGGATTTCCCGCCGCTCGACGACCCGCAGGACCACGAGCACGAGAAGGCGGATTGCTGCGGCCTGGCCCATCCGGTCGCGCTTCTCTCCGCCGATGCCACGGCGCCCGTGCACGGGTCGCCGGGCGCGATCCTCGTCACTCGGGAATCGACGCATCCGCACGGGGTCGACCCTAACGGCCCGAGACGACCTCCAAGGTCCCTTCCGAACGCGTGAGCGCGGCGTCCTGACGGGCGCCGCAAGGCCGTGCCCGTTCGACAGGACCCCGAACCGTGACCCTTCCCAAGACCGACGCCCCCGGGCGGCCGCGAGGCCGTGCCGCCGGCCTGGCCATGATGATCCTGGCCATCTGCCTCGCCACGCCCGCAATCGCCGGCGGGGGCGACGACCACAGCCACGGGCCGGCACCGGCCGCCGTGGCGGCGCAAGGCACGCCCCGCGTCGCCATGCAGTCCGACCTCTACCAAGTGGTCGCCACACTCAAGGGCGACCGCCTGACGCTCTACGTCGACCGGTCCGAGGACAACGAGCCGGTGACCGGCGCGACCGTGTCCGTGACCGTCGAGGGCGAGGCCGTGCCGGCCACGGCGAACGCCGACGGGACCTACGCCGTCTCCTCGCCGCACCTGGCGGATCTCGGCTCGAACGACCTCGTCATCCAGGTCGCCGGCCCCGACGGCGAGGACCTGCTGATCGGGGCCCTGGTGGTGGCCGAGGCGGTCAGCGCGGCCGCCCGTCCCGGCGGAGCCCATGCGCACACCGACATTCCGTTCCTCGCCCATCTGAAGGAACGGCTTGGCCAGCCCGAGCCGGGTCGGGCCTGGGCGCTCGCCGTCTTCGCGGTCGGGCTAGCCCTCGGGCTCGCACTGCGCAGCCGCCGCATGCGGCCGGCCGCCTTCGTGGCCGGCGCGGTCCTCGTCGTTGCCCTGACGGGCACGGCCTTCGCCCACGGCGGCGAGGACCACGACCACGACGCGCCCACCGTGGTGCCCGGCTCGAACACGCCGCAGCGCCTGCCCGACGGCTCGGTCTTCGTCCCCAAACCCTCGCAACGCATCCTGGAGGTGCGCACCACGACCGCCACGCCGACCGAGGTCGAAGGCGCGACCCGCCTCATCGGCAAGGTCATCCCGGACCCGAACCGTGGCGGTCTGGTGCAGAGCATCGGCGGTGGCCGCGTCATCGCGCCCGAGGCCGGCATGCCCCGCCTCGGGCAGGCCGTACGCAAGGGAGAGGTTCTCGCCCGGGTCGAGCGGCCCATCATCCAGGCCGACCAAGCCATCGTGGTCGAGAAGGTCGGCGAGATCGAGCAGCAGATCGGCCTCGCCGAGGCGAAGCTCGCCCGCGCCCGGAAGCTCGTCGCCTCCGGCGCCGGCACCGCGATCTCCGTCTCTGACCTGGAGATCGAACTAGAGGGCATGCGCCGGCGCCGGGCCGCCGTGAGCGACATCCGGACCACGCCTGAGACCCTGACGGCTCCGGCCGACGGCGTCATCGCCTCGACCCGCGTCGTCGCCGGCCAGGTCGTGCAGCCGCAGGACGTGTTGTTCCAGGTCGTCCATCCAGGCAGCCTTTGGGTCGAGGCTCTCTCCTTCGAGGACGCACCGACCGGCACGGGGACGACGGCGCTAACCGTCGACGGCGCGACCCTGAAGCTGGAGCCCAAGGGCGTCAGCCGTGCCCTGCAGCAGCAGGCGACCGTCCTCCAGTTCGCGGTCGTCGACCCGCCGCACAACCTCCGGGTGGGACAGCCGGTAACGGTGCTCGCCGCGACCGGGATCAGCGCGACCGGCATCGTGCTCCCCCGGAACGCCGTCGTGCGCGGGACCGGCGGGGAGGCCATGGTCTGGCGCCACGCCGCGCCCGAGCGGTTCGAGCCGCGCCAGGTCCGGGTCGAGCCCGTCGATGCCACGCGGGTGGTGGTTCGCGCCGGCGTGAAGGAGGGCGAGCGCGTCGTCGTACGCGGCGCCGACCTCATCAACCAGATCCGGTGAGGGCAACCATGTTCGGCACCCTCGTCCGCGCCAGCCTGCGCAACCGGCTCTTCGTCCTCGCCGCGGCCGTGCTCCTCGTCGCCTACGGCAGCTTCGTGCTGCCGCGGCTGCCGGTCGACGTGCTGCCCGACCTCAATCGGCCCATGGTCACGCTGATGACCGAGGCCGAGGGGCTCGCGCCCCAGGAGGTCGAGCAGACCGTCACCTATCCCATCGAGGCCGCGATGAACGGCATGCCGGGGGTGACCCGCGTCCGCTCCGTCTCCGGCGTCGGCCTGTCAATCGTCTACGTCGAGTTCGACTGGTCGACCGACGTCTACCGCAGCCGCCAGTTGGTGGCGGAGAAGCTCGCCATCGTGCGCGAGACCCTGCCACGCGGTGTGGTCCCGCACATGGGGCCGGTCACCTCGATCATGGGCGAGATCCTGCTGGTCGCCGTCACCTCGGAAGCGCTGCCGCCCATGGAGGTGCGCGAGCTCGCCGACTTCGTCATCCGGCCGCAGCTCCTCAGCCTATCCGGCGTCGCCCAGGTCATCCCCATCGGCGGCGAGGTCCGGCAGTACCGGGTCAGCCCGAACCCGGCCGCGATGCAGGCCCTCGACGTCACCCCCGAGCAGGTCGAGGCCGCCGTCTCGCGCTTCGGCACCAACACCGGCGGCGGCTTCGTCGACCAGCACGGGCGCGAGTACCTCATCCGCAACGTCGGCCTGACCAAGCGCCTCGACGACCTGCGCGGCACGGTCGTGACCTACCGGCAGGGGCAGCCTGTCCTGCTGCGGCAGGTCGCCGACGTCGCCTTCGCCCCGGCGCACAAGCGAGGCGACGCAGGCTACAACGGGCGCTCGGCCGTCATCGTCTCGATCCAGAAGCAACCCGGCGCCGACACGGTCCAGTTGACGCGGCGCATCGAGGCGACGCTCGCCTCCATCCAGAGGACGCTGCCGGCCGGCGTGAGGGCCGACAACATCCAGTTCCGTCAGGCGACTTTCATCGAGACCTCCATCGGCAACGTGAAGCGGGTGCTCCTAGAGGCCGCCGCCGTCGTCGCGGTGGTGCTGGTCCTATTCCTAGTGAACGTCCGGGCGACCCTGATCTCGCTCACCGCGATTCCGGTCTCGGTGCTCGTAACCGTCGTGGTCTTCCAGGCCCTCGGCCTGACCGTGAACACCATGACGCTCGGCGGGCTCGCCATCGCTATCGGCGAGCTCGTCGACGACGCTGTGGTGGACGTCGAGAACATTATCCGGCGCCTGCATGAGAACCGGGAGAGGCCCGAGCCGCGACCGGTGCTGGAGGTGGTCGCGGCGGCGAGCCAGGAGGTGCGCTCGGGCATCGTCTACGCGACCCTGATCGTCTGCCTCGTCTTCGTGCCGCTGTTCGCGCTGTCGGGCATCGAGGGCCGCCTCTTCGCCCCGCTGGGCGTCGCCTACATCGTTTCCATCCTGGCGAGCCTCGTGGTGTCGGTCACCCTGACGCCGGTCCTGGCCTCCTACCTGCTCGCCCGCGACGGAAACCAGCACCGCGGCGACACCCGGCTCGTCCGCTTCCTGAAGCGCGGGAACGCCGCCCTCCTGAAATGGGCCTTCGGGCACCGCTGGCTCGTCGTGGGCTCGGCCGGCGCCGCCGTGGTCGTGGCCGGCTTCGCCGCGGCGAACCTGCCGCGGGCGTTCCTGCCGCCCTTCAACGAGGGCAGCCTCGCCCTTGGTCTGGCCTACAACCCCGGCATCTCGCTCGCCGAGAGCCACCGCCTTGGGCTGGTGGCCGAGCGCCTCATCCGCGAGGTGCCCGAGGTGACCTCGGTTGGGCGCCGCACCGGCCGTGCCGAGATGGACGAGCACGCCGAGGGTGTCCACTCCTCCGAGATCGACGTCGACCTGAAGCCCGGCCGGCCGAAGGAGGCCATCCTCGCCGACCTCCGTGAGCGGCTCGGCGTGTTGCCAGCGGTGCTCAACGTCGGGCAGCCGATCTCGCACCGGCTAGACCACATGCTCTCGGGCATCCGGGCCGAGGTCGCGGTGAAGATCTACGGCGACGACCTCGATACCCTGCGAAGCCTCGCCGAGGGCCTGCGCGACCGGCTGGCGAAGATCCCGGGCATGGCCGACCTCCAGGTCGAGAAGCAGGTACGCATCCCGCAGCTCCGGGTGGACGTCGACCACGAGCGGGCCGCCCTGTACGGCCTGACGCCGGCGGCGGTGACGGACGCGCTGGCGACGCTGAGCAACGGGCGCACGGTCTCGCAGATCGTCGAGGGCAACCGCCGCTTCGACGTGGTCATCCGCCTCGGGGACGAGGACCGCTCGACCACGGGGCTGGGCGACCTGCTCATCGCCTCGCCGGCCGGGCGCATCCCGCTACGCCGGGTCGCCGAAGTGACCGAGACCGACGGCCCGAACCAAGTCATGCGCGAGAACGCCCAGCGGCGGATCGCGGTATTCGGCAACACGGACAAGCGGCGCGACCTCGCCGCCGTGGTCGCCGACGTGCGGCGAGCCATCGACGAGACCCGCTGGCCGCCGGGCTACCGGGCCGGGCTGGAGGGCTCATTCCAGGCCCAGGAGGAGGCCTCGACCCGCATCGGCCTGCTCTCGCTGGTGGCGCTCGCGTTGATCCTCACCGTCCTCTACGGGCGCTACCGCTCGCTCGCGCTCGCCGGCATCATCATGGCCAGCATCCCGCTGGCGCTGGTCGGTTCGGTCGCCGCCCTGTGGCTCGCTGGGCAGCCGCTCTCGGTCGCCTCGATGGTCGGCTTCGTGACCCTCGCAGGCATCACCGCCCGCAACGGCATCCTCAAGATCAGCCACTACCTCAACCTCGCCATCCACGAGGGCGGGGCGTTCGGGCCGGCGCTCGTCGTGCGCGGGTCGCTGGAACGGCTGACGCCGGTGCTGATGACCGCGCTCTCGGCCGGGCTCGCCCTGCTGCCGCTGGTGCTCGGCGCCGGCGAACCGGGCCGCGAGATCCTGCACCCCGTCGCGGTGACCATCCTGGGCGGCCTCGTCAGCGCCACGCTGCTCGACGCCGTCCTGACCCCGATCCTGTTCCTCGCCTTCGGTCGGCGCGCGCTTGAGCGGCTCCGGGCGGGACAGGTGGGCGGGCTCAAGCCCGCCGAGCTCTACTGACCCTCGAAGGAGACACCATGAAGCCTAGCATCATCGCCCTCGCCCTCGTCCTGGCGCTACCGGCCGCCGGCCATGCCCAGGGGCACTCGCACAAGGGCCCGAACGGCGGCGAACTCATCGACGTCGCGGGCGGCCACGCCGAGTTCGTCGACACCCCGACCGAGATCGCGCTCCACCTCAGCGACGAGGACGGCAAGCCGGTCCCAGCGAAGGGCGCGACCGGCAAGGCCACCATCCTGTCCGGCGGCAAGACCGAGACGGTCGACCTCGCCCCGGCCGGCGGGGCCAAGCTCGCCGGCGCGCTGATGAAGCCGCTCGCCTCGGGCGACAAGGTCGTGGTGTCGGCGCGCACCGCGGACGGGCGGAAGATCCAGGTGCGTCACGTGGAGCGGTAGGCCGTCCTGACCTCAACAAAGCGCGCCTCGCGCAATCCAAGTCGCCCCCGGCGCATCGCGGACCATGCTGCGCCGGGTCCTACGCATCGGGCGCCAGGGCCGCCATGTATTGAGGCCCAGCTCGGAAGCGGATGCTCATGGAGCGCCTCCAACGACGAGGACGCGAACCAGAGCAAGTCCGGCGAACAGGGCCGCGACGCCGACCACGACGGAGCCGAGCGCGTAGGTCAGTGCTGCACCCATCTCGCCGCGTTCCTGCAATAGGGCGGTTTCCAGCGCGTAGGTCGAAAAGGTGGTGAAGCCCCCGATGATGCCGGTGGTCAGGAACAGCCGCATCGGCTGCGAAAGGCCACTCCTCAGGGCGAAGTATTCCGCGACGACGCCCATCGCGAAGGAACCGACGACGTTGATGGTCAACGTCCCCCATGGGTACTCGCTGCCGACCAACCGTAACGCCAGCACCCCAACCCCGTAGCGGGCAGCCGATCCCAGCCCGCCCCCTAGAAATACGATCACGAAGCCCACGGCCTGCCCTTTCCTCTATCCTACGTCAGGGCAGCAAAAAGCCCGCCGGGCGGCGGGCTCGCACTGGGTAGCCTCCTGTCGCGAGCGGACGCCGTGGGCCCTCACAGCGGGAGCTGTCAGCCCTCACGGGCGGTTGTCGGGAAGCTCCACTCCCATCCCACGGGCGGAAGCTTACCGAGCCACCGACCGGCCCGTCGAAGCCTTCCGCGGTGCGCCGCTGAACCAGAGCACCAGCGCCCCGAGTGCCATGCAGGTCAGCGACCCCACCAGCACCCCGATCTTGGTCTCAGCCTCCAGCTCCGGGCGCTCGGCAAACGCCAGTAGGCCGATGAACAGGCTCATGGTGAACCCCACGCCGCAGAGCAGCGACAGCCCGTAGAGCTGCCACCAACTCGTATGGGCAGGGCGCTGGGCCAGACCGAGCTTGATTGCCGCAGAGGTGAGCCCGAACACCCCGACCTGCTTGCCGACGAACAGGCCGAGTGCCACGCTGAGCGTGACCGGCGCGAACAGCATCTCCGCCTTGAACCCAGACAACGATACGCCAGCGTTGGCGAACCCGAACAGCGGCAGCACGACGAACGACGACCACGGGGCAAGGCCGTGTTCCAGCCGGTGCAGCGGCGAGGTCACGTCCTCCGGGCGGCCGGGGCTTGCCTTGAGAGGGATCGTCATCGCGAGCAACACCCCCGCCAGCGTGGCGTGGATGCCCGAGTTCAGCACGAGCACCCAAAGCACTCCGCCCAGTAGCAGGTACGGCAACAGCCGGGTTATGCCGAACCGGTTGAGTCCGACCAACGCCCCTAGCACGACGGCTGCCCCGCCCAGTGCCGCGAGCGACAGGTCGGCCGTGTAGAACAGGGCGATGATCAGCACCGCGCCCAGGTCGTCGATGATCGCCAGGGCGGTCAGGAACACCTTGAGCGCCACCGGTACGCGGGAGCCGAGCAGTGCCAGCACACCGAGGGCGAAGGCGATGTCGGTGGCGGCCGGGATCGCCCAGCCGCGCAGGGTGTCCGGCGAATGCCGATTGACCGCGAGATAAACCAGGGCCGGAGCGGCCATGCCACCGAGGGCGGCGAGGCCCGGCAAAATGCGGTCCGGCCACGTGCGCAGGCGACCGTCCAGGACTTCCCGTTTGATGTCCAAGCCGACCAGCAGGAAGAACAGCGCCATGAGGGCGTCGTTGATCCAGTGGAGGACGCTCAACGGGCCGATGTCAGCCTGCAAGGCCGCAAAGTAGGTGGGGGCGGCCGGCGAGTTGGCCACGGTCAGCGCCAGCGCGGCGCTGAGCATCAGCACGACACCACCCGACGCGCTGTGATCGAGGATGGAGCGGAGCAGCGAGGGCCTGCGCGCGGCCGTTAAGATGGCTCCGACGTCTGACATGAGGCTCCCCTAGATGCCCTTTGCACCAAGGGGAAATCGAAAATTCTGCCCTTCCTTATAGACAACATCTATAAGCGGCTGATGCCCAGCATCCAGCAACTTCGGTACCTCATCGCCGTCGCAGACACCCTGAACTTCAGCCGGGCGGCCGAGGCCTGCCACGTCACGCAGCCGACGCTGAGCATGCAGATCAAGGAAATGGAGGATCGGCTGGGCATCCGGCTGATCGAACGGACACGGGCGCGCGTCATCCTCACGCCGGTCGGCACCGAGATCGTCCGCCGAGCCAGAACGGTGCTCGCGGAGGTCGAGGACATCCGGACGATCGCACGGCAGGACGACCCCAAGGCGCTTCAGGGCAAGCTCCTGTTCGGGGTGGTCCAGACGGTCGGCGCCTACGTCCTGTCGGTCGCGATGCCCACCCTCAAGACGGCCTTCCCGCACCTCCGTGTCGTCATCCGCGAGGACAGGGCGGAGAACCTTCCCGCCAAGCTCGCTGACGGCACCTACGAGGTCCTGCTTCTGCCGGATCGGCCCCGTCATCACGACTTCACGTCGGTCACGCTCCTCCAGGAGCCGCTGCACGTCGTGCTGCCGTCCGACCACCGCCTCGCAGCGCGTGAACGCATCGACCCCGAAGATCTCGCCGGGGAAACCATCCTGACGATGGAGCGAGGCCATCGCATCCACGACCCCATCGCCGCGTTCTGCGAGCAGGTCGGGGCGATCCACGCCCGCGATTATGCGGGCACGACCCTGGACACGCTGCGTCTGATGGTGACGACCGGCCAGGGCCTTACCCTGTTGCCGGCGCTCTACGTCCGCTCGGACGTATTGCGGGAGACACTGATCGTCGCCCGGCCGCTGTCGTCCGGGGCACCGGTCAGGAACCTGACGATGTCCTGGCGCAGCACCTCTCCCAAACACGAGACCTACTCGGTGCTCGCGACCACCATCGCCGAATGTCTCGTTCCCTGGGGCCTGACAGGACAGGGCATCCCGGCATTGTAGCAGCGTCGGCCGGACGATGTCCGCTTCCATGCTCTGCCGTCCGAAACCGGACGGGCGGCAATCCACCCCACCCAGACGTAAGACCCTATCTCATCAACAGCCTCGAAGCGGACCTTTCCAGGGTCCGCAACGGGTCGGAAGCAGCCCCTCACATGGTCAAGCTGATTGGGTTTTGACCCTAGGCGGCGGCCTCGTAGGCGAGCGGACGAAGATCATAGCGAGGGAATAGCTCCATCTCGCGCGCCATCGCCTCGACCGTGAAGCCACCATACTTGCGGCCCTCGGTCTGCGGCGCATGCCCCTGGATGGCGTCGAGGACCGAATCCCGCATCCCGCCCGTACGGCCGCGCGTCTTGAAGCTGTGGCGCCAGCCATGGTTCGGGTCGACACCAACGTCGTCGATGCCGAGCTTGCGGACCCATGCCGCCAGCCGTTCCCCGACCTTCTTCGACGGCGGGTTGGCGACCGAGCCGCCGCGGCCGCGCGCGGGGTCGTAGAACAGGGCGCCCGTCCGCGTGCCGACGTAGTCGAGGAAACCCATCTCGACGAGGTGCGGGTGGATCGGCACGTTGCGAAATCGCTTCGTCTTGACCGTCCCCGCCTCGGGGGTGATGCGGAAGACGAGGACGCCTTTCTCGTGGCGGATGTCCTCGCGACGCAGCTGGGTGATCTCGCCGACCCGCGCCCCGGAATAGGCGCACAGCCAGGGGACCCAGCGCCGCGCCGCCGCGTGCTCCCGGCTGAGACGCCCACCGTGCGGACCGAGTGCCGCCGCGAGGATCGTGGTGGCCTCGGCCTCGGTGAAGTCGCGGTCCCGTAAGACGGCCCCCTCCACCACCTTCACCCGGACGTCCGCGCAGGGATTGCTCGCGACCTTGCGCTTGCCCTTGAGCCAGCCGAACAGTGCCTTCGCCGAGGCCACGTAGACGTCGCGGATGGTCTTGTTGCCGCGCCCCTCCGACCTCAGCGCGTCGACCCAATCCGAGATGTCGTCCGGCGTGACGCGCGCGAGGTCGTCATGGCCGACGGACGCCGCCAGCGTCTCCAGGGCCGGACGCCATCGCTTCCGCGTGGAGGCGGCGAGCTTCGACTCGTCGGCGTACTTCGCGAACCACTCGTCCAGGGGCAGGACGACCGCCGCCGGCTTCTCGGCGGGCGCCTTGGGGAAGCGCCCGGCCATCGGGTCGGGGCTGAAATCGCCGTCGAGATACTTCAGGCTCTGCTCGACGGCTTGGAGGATCGCCTTGGCGATCGCGTAATCGAGCGCGCCCCGCGTGTCCGGATCGACGCGCAAGCCGCGGTGCGCAAGGTGGGCGTCGATTTCCGGACCGTAGAAGCGCAGGAACGCGTCGCGGCTCTCCGGGGTGCGATCCGCGATGAACCGCTCGATGATGCCGGCCGTCGTGAGGCTTTGGAACGGCGAGAACCCGCCCGCCTGGTACCGGGCGATCAGGTCGTCGTAGACCTCGCCCGCGATGGCGTTGACCTCAAGCAGGTTGAGCCGCCGCACGCCGGCCCGCAGGTTGGCCCAGCGGGCCTCGACCTTCGCGGCGTGGACCGCGAAGCGGCGCTTGGCCTCGCCGACGTCCTTCGTCCCGAGGCTGGCCTTCTCCTCGCGCCGGCCGACGAGGGCCAGGAGGTCCTTCGGGACCCGCCTGCGGAACCAGAAGACGCCGGTCTTCGGATGGGGCCAGGGACGCGACATCGCCAGAACCACGTGTGTACCACCCGTGTGTACCACCGGGCGGCCGCGAAGTCGCTGTTTCCCTTGGTTCTCTCTGAAAAATCAGGCTTTTCAGGTCGATTGGCGGAGAGGGGGGGATTCGAACCCCCGATGCCCTTGCAGGCATGCCGCATTTCGAGTGCGGTGCATTCAACCGCTCTGCCACCTCTCCGTGGATCCGTCAGCGGTGGCGGGTGACTAGCACGCGCGTTTCACGCTCACAAGCGGGTTCGGCCGCCCCTTCGGGCCGGGTTGGCCGGCGGCGTCGCCGCGACGGCCTGTCTGCGACCGGCGCGCCGTGTCTGCCTTGCCACGGCGGGGCAGGGCCTTCCGGGGCCACGGCCCGTCAGCGTTCGGCCGCCTGCATCGGCTTGCCCGCGGGGGCCTGGGGGGTGATGCGGGCGCCGTCGGAGAGGTCGGCGGGGGGGCTCAGCACGATGCGCTCCTGGCCCGAGAGTCCCTGGTCGATCTCGATGGTGGCGCCCCGGTCGCGCTCGATCCGCACGGGCGTCCAGGCGACGGTGCCGTCGTCGCGGGCCACCGCCACCCGCGTGCCCTTCTGGTTGAACACCAGGGCCTCGGCGGGGATCGCCACGCTCGGGCGCGTGCGGGGGATCTGCAGGGTCACGTACACGTAGAGCCCAGCGCGCAACGCGCGGTCGGGATTGGGCACGTCGACCTGGGTGGTGAGGGTGCGCGAGGCGGAGAGCAGCGCCACCGAACTGCGCTCGACCTCGCCCTTGAAGCTGCGGCCGGGGATCTGCGGCACTTTGATCTCGGCGGCGATGCCGGGCTCCACCCCCACCGCGGCGTTCTGGGGCACGTTCACCGAGATGCGCAGCACGTCGTCCCGGTCCATGGCGAGGAGCGCCGTGCCCCCGCCGGCATCGGCCTGGACGAGGTCGCCGACATCGACAGTGCGGGTGGTCACCACCCCGTCGAAGGGGGCGGTGACGGTCTCGAAGCCGGTCAGCGCCTTCAGCCGGTCGACGGTGGCCTGCTGCGCCTTGATGTTGGCCTCGGCCACCTTCACGTCGGCCTCCGCCGAAGCGAGGTTGGCGTTCTGGCTGAGCAGGCTCGCCTGGGAATTGTCGGCGTTCTGCTTCGAGGCCCAGCCCTGGCCGGCCAGGGTCGCGGTGCGGCTGTTGGTGACCTCGGCGAGCGTCAGGTTGGCCTTGGCCTGGTCGACCAGGGCCTTGGCCTTCAGGCGCTGCGCCTCGAGCTGCCCGAGCTGGGCCTGGGCCTGGGCGAGCTGCTGGTCGAGGTCGGGGGCGGCGATGCGCAGGAGCGTGTCGCCCTTCTTCACCCGGGAGCCGATATCGACCCGGCGCTCGGCGACGTAGCCGGTGGCGCGGGCGAAGATGCGGGCCGTGGCGAAGGGCTCGGTCTGGCCGGGCAGAGTGAGGGCGATCGGCGCGTCGAGGCGCTGCACCTCGGCCGTGCGCAGCTTGGGCACGAACTCGATCTGCCGGCGCCGGGTCGCGTCGGCCTCGGCGCTGCGCTGCCAATGCCCGTAGGCGCCGTAGCCGATCAGGCTGCCGGCCACGAGCACCACGAGGAAGAACAGGCCCTTGCCCGGCGGGCGCGGCCGCTCCCCGTCCTCCGTCCCGGTCGCGACGCGCGCACTCATACGTAATCCTCGATGGGCCTCACCGGGCCGCGGCGCAGCAGGGTGTAGAGGAAGGGCACGAACAGCAGGGTCGACGGCGTGCCGAGCGCGATGCCGCCCATCACGGCCCGGGCGAGCGCCGCGTTCTGCTCGCCGCCCTCGCCGGTGCCGAGCGCCATCGGGATCAGGCCGAGGAACATGGCGCCCGCAGTCATCAGCACCGGCCGCAGCCGGGTCTCGCCGGCCGCGATCGCCGCCTCGTAGGCCGAACAGCCGGTCGCCTCCCGGTGCTCCTTGGCGAAGGTGACGAGCAGGATCGAGTTCGCGCTCGCGATGCCCACCGACATGATCGCCCCGAACAAGGAGGGGATCGAGAAGGTCGTGCCGGTCACGAACAGGCTGGCGACGATGCCGCAGAAGGCCAGCGGCAGGGCGGCGAGCACCACGAAGGGGTCGCCCCAGCTCTGGTAGTTCACCGCCATGAGCAGGTAGACCGCGATCAGCGCGATGCCGAGGCCCACCTCCAGCCGGAAGAAGGCGGCGCGCATGTTCTCGATCTGGCCGCGCACGGCGATCTTGTCGGGGGCGGGCAGGGCCGTCTGCTCCTCCTCGACGATGCGGTCGATGTCGCGGGCCACCGCGCCGAGGTCGCGGTCCTGCACCGCGGCGTAGACGTTGAAGGTCGGCTGCGTGTTGACGTGGTTGATCACCGTCTGGGTCGGCTGCCGGGTGAAGCGGCTCACGCTCGAGAGCAGCGTCAGCACGCCGGGGCCGCCATTGCCCGAGGTCGCCGCCGCCGCATCCGCCCGGGCCAGCAGCGGCGTGTTCTGCAGGGCGGTCAGCGAGTCGTTGCGGTATTCCGGCGTCTGCACCCAGAGCTGGTAGGGGATGCCGGTCTTCGGGTCGGTCCAGAAGTTCGGGGTGACCTGGAAGGAGCCCGAGAGCGAGACGTTGAGGCTCTGGGCGATCTGCTGCTGGGTCAGGCCGAGCTCGGAGGCGAGGCGCCGGTCCACGTCCACGAAGAATTGCGGCACGTCGACGATCTGGTGGAGATGCACGTCGACGAGGCCCTTGGTCCGCTTCAGCCGCGCCTCGATGCGCCGGGCGACCTCGAGATCCTGGTCGGTGTTGCGCCCGGAGACCTGCACGTCGATCTGTGCGATCACGCCGAAATTCAGGATCTGGGTGATGATGTCGGAGGGCTGGAAATAGACCGTCAGGTCGGGGAAGCGCTCGCGCAGCACCCGGCGCAGGCGCTTCTGGTAGAGCGCCACCGAGCCGTGGCCCTCCTTCAGGTCGATCAGCATCTGCCCGTCGTTGTAGGACACGAAGGAGCCGTCCGAGAAGGCGAAGTTGTAGTTGTTGGACGGAATGCCGATGTTGTCGAGGATCTGCGCGATCTCGCCTTCGGGGATCACCTCGCGCACCACGCCCTCGACGCCGGCGAAGACCTGCTCGGCGGTCTCGATGCGCATGCCCGGCCGGGTGCGCAGGTGCAGGGTCATCTGGCTCGATTCGACCTGCGGGAAGTAGTCCTGCCCGGTGAAACCGAGCAGGACGCCGCTGCCGCCGAGGATCGCGATGACGGTGGCCAGCGTGGCGAGCCAGTGGGTCAGCACCGCGTGGAGCAGGCCGAGATAGCGGCGGTGGAAGCGGGCGAAGCGCGCCTCGAAGCCGTGCCGGAAGGCGCCGGCCAGGCGGAACAGGGGTCGCAGCAGGACGCCGAGCGCCCGCTCGATCCGGCCCCGGTGCAGCCCCTCGTCCTGCCCATGATGCTGCGCGTATTCCCGGGCGACCAGCACGTCGATCAGCACCGGCACCAGGGTGCGCGAGAGCAGGTAGGAGGTCAGCATCGCGAACACCACCGCGAGCGCCTGTGGGGTGAACAGGTATTTCGGGGTGTCGGTGAGCGCGAAGACCGAGACGAAGGCGGCGCAGATCGAGAGCGTCGAGATCAGGGCCGGCTTGGCGATGCCCGCCGCGCCCTCGACCACCGCGTTGCGGAAGGGCCGGCCCTCCTCGAACAGGCGGTAGGTGTTCTCGATGGCCACCGTCGCGTCGTCGACGAGGATGCCGACGGCGAGCGCCAGGCCGCCGAGCGTCATCACGTTGATGGTCTGGCCGAGGGCGGCGAGGATCGCCAGCGAGGTCATGATGCAGAGGGGGATCGAGACCAGCACGATCAGCGTCGAGCGCCAGGAGCCCAGGAAGAGCAGGATGGTCAGGCCGGTGAGGCCGGCGGCGATGGCCGCCTCGTGCAGCACCCCCTCGATCGCCGCCGAGACGAAGACCGACTGGTCGAAGAGGGGCTTGATCTCCATGCCCTCGGGGGCAGCGGCGCGGATGTCGGGCAGGGCCTTCTTGACGTTGTTGACCACGTCGAGCGTCGAGGCGTTGCCGTTCTTGAGCACCCGCATCAGCACCGAGGCCTGGCCGTCGGCGCGCACGATGTTGACCTGGGGCGGCCCGCCGTCGCGGACATGGGCCACGTCGCGCACCAGCACCGGCTGGCCGGCCACCACCTTGATCGGGATCTCGTTGAGCTGGGCGATGGCGTCCGGGGTGGCGTTGAGCTGCACCGGGTATTGCTGCTCGCCGATCTTGGCGAGCCCCGAGGGGATCGTCAGGTTCTGCGAGGTCATCGCGTTGGTAACCTCGAGCGGGGTCAGCCCCAGCGCCTGCAGGGCCTGCAGGTCGAGATCGACCATCACCTGCCGCGGGGCGCCCCCGAAGGGGGAGGGCAGGGTCGAGCCCGGCACCTGGGTGAGGCGCTGGCGGATCCGGTACTGGGCGTAGTCGTAGACCTTGTTGAGGCTGTCCTTGGCCGAGGTCAGCGCCAGCTGGATCACCGGCACCGAGGAGGCCGAGAAGCGCACGATCACCGGCGGCTGCACGCCGGGGGGCATCAGGGCGCGGATCGAGTTGGTGGAGGAGACGATCTGGGCGATGGCGAGATCGATGCTGACGCTCGGGTCGAAATAGATCTTCATCACCGCCGTGCCCTGGAGGGTGGTCGATTCCATCCGAGCGATGTTGTTGACGTTGTTGGAGATTCCGAATTCCGAATAGGTCGTGATCCGTTTCTCGACCTCCGGCGCGGACAGGCCCGTATAGGTCCAGACCACCACGACGACCGGGATGTCGACGGTGGGCAGCACGTCCTTGGGCGTGACGACGATGGCGCCCAGGCCGCCGAGCATCATCAGCACGGCGAGGACGTAGGTCGTGATGCGGAACTTCAGCGCGTACTGGACGAGGCCCATGCCCTTCCCGTTGCCGTCTCCGATCCGAGGCGCTGCCCTGCGGGGCCGGTCCAGCGCGCGACGGGATTGACTGTGCCGGGGGAGGGGACCCGGGCGCGACGGCGCCGATCCCTCACCGGTGACGATCCGGCAACAAAAGGCGGCCCATGTTTCTGCCCTGTGTCCGGAAACAGTCCCGGGGCCGCCGCGCTGCCGTGACGCAACGCGGTAGCAGATTCTTCAAGGCTGCGCGCCTGCGTGGAACGACGCGGCGCCACCGCGTCGCTGCGGGCTCCGCGACATCTGTTCTTCACGCTCCGCGGGGGAGGGAGCTGCCCGCAGGCGCCTCCGGCCGCGCCCGCCGGGACCGTTCATTCCTCCGGCAGGCAGACCAGCACCGGCGCGTAGGCGGGTTCGAACCCGGCCCTGGCATAGAGGCGCTCGACCGGGCCGTCGGCCGGGCATTGCAGGAAGACCGCGCGGGCGCCCTCCGCCGCGGCATGGCCGATCGCGGCGGCGGTGACCGCGCTGCCGAGGCCCCGGCCCTGGAGATCGGCCCGGCAGGAGACGTTGTAGAGGCCGGCGAGATCCTCCTGCAGGTAGAGGCTGGCGCAGGCCGCGGGCGCCCCCTCGTGATGCACCACGATGTGGTGGGCGGCGATGGCCTCGGGTGAAGCGGCCTCGGCGAGGGAGGGGAGGTAGTAGCGGGCGAGGTGCTCGCGCACGAAGGGCTCGTCCGAGAGGGCGCCGAACACCGCGACGAAATCCTCCGGCGGCACCGGATCGGCATGCGGCTCCACGACCACCGCCTCCAGGGTCGCGCAGGCGGGCGGCTCGGCGGCCGGGCGCAGCATCCAGCGGGCGGGATAGGTCGCCTCCGGCCTGCACAGAGCGAGCAGCCTCGCCTGCTCCTCCTCCCGCGCCAGCACCGCCGGGGCGCGGCCCAGAGCCTGGGCCTGGGCCCGCGCCCAGTCGAGCTGGGCGGGGCTGCGAATGCCGTAGGCGAAGTTCAGGGTCGGGTCGGGGATCGCCCGGGAGAAGACGTAGCCCGCCCCGTCCGGCCCCTCCGCGCAGCCGTCGAGATAGGTGCCGGTGAGCATCGCGACATGCGCGTCGCGCAGGGTCTCGAAGGCGGTCATCGGGCTCCTTTCGATCCAGGTTCGGGACGGCCGGGCGCTCAGGCCGCCGGCCGCCGGGTCTCCCGCGCCGCCGCCAGCCAATGCCCGAAGCGGGCATGGAAGGCCGGCGACAGGACGATGTCGAGATGGTCGGTCTCGGGGATGGTCTCGTCGGAGAGCAGGTTCGGGGTGAGGCACGACCAGTCGAGGATCGGCAGGCCCTCCGCCACCGAGCGGCTCGCCCGGAACACCCGCACCGGCACCCGGCTCGGGCCGAGCCGCAGGGCCCGGAACTGCAGGGCGTGGTCGACGAGCGTCCAGAGGATGCGCTCGCGGCTGCCGACCTCCGGGCCGTCCGCGGCCAGGGGCTGCGGCTCGGCCGCCAGGAAGCGCAGGAACTGCCCCCGTGCCTCCGCATCCATGCGCGGGAACAGGGCCTCCCAGTCGGCCCGCATCGCGGAGCGGGACAGCCATTCCGCCAGCATCGCCTCGTGCGCCGCCCGCTCCTCCTCCCCGAGGGGCCGGCCGGCGCCAACCGCGAAATTCGCCTCCAGCCCGCAGGCATCGAGCATGCCGACGAAGGGGAGGGGGAAGCCCTCGCCGAGCGCCCGGGCGGTCTCGTAGGCGAGCACCCCACCCCAGGACCAGCCGAGGAAGATGCAAGGCCGCCCCTCGGCCCGCCGGCGCACCGCCGCCGCATAGGCGCGGGCGAGATCGGCCACCGCCGGCAGGGGGCGCACCGCCTCCGTCAGCGAGGCGCAGAGGAAGCCGAGGGCCGGCTGCTCGGCGCCGAGATGGGCCACCAGCGGCTCGTATTCCCGGGTGCTCACCAGCAGGCCCGGGAACAGGACGAGGAGCGGCGCCGCGCCGTCGCCGCCGCGGCTCAGCTCCACCACCGGCGCGAGGGCATCGCCCCCGGTCTCGCCGCGTCCCGCCTCGATCCGTTCGGCGAGCGCGGCGATGGTCGGGTTGCGCAGGAGGTCGGCGACGCCGATGCCGCCCTGGGGCGCGATCAGGCGCAGCCGTGCCACCAGCCGCAGGGCGGAGAGGGAATCGCCGCCGCATTCGAAGAAGGGCCGGTCGGCCGCCTTCACCGGATAGCCGAGGATCTCCGACCAGATCCGGGCGAGCCGGGTCTCGGTCGGACCCTCCGGCGCCCGGGCCGGGGCCTCGTCCGCGGCCGGATCGGGCAGGGCCCGGCGGTCGACCTTGCCGTTGGTGGTCACGGGCAGGCGGTCGAGCACCACGAGCCGCGCCGGCACCATGACATCCGGCAGCGCCCGGCCGAGGGCCGCCCGCAGCCGGCCCGCCTCCGGCCGCCGGCCCCGGGCGGGGGTGACGTAGCCCGCGAGATAGGGGCCCGCCGGCCCCTCCCGCTTCACCACCACCGCCTCGGCCACGGTGTCGAGGGCGCGCAGGGCCGCCTCGACCTCGCCGAGCTCGATCCGGTGGCCGCGGATCTTCACCTGGTCGTCGGCCCGACCGGCATAGGCGAGCGCCCCGTCCGGGCGCAGCCGCACCCGGTCGCCGGTGCGGTACATGCGGCCCCCCGCCGGGTCGAAGGGATCGGGCAGGAAGCGCTCGGCGGTCTGGCCCGGCCGGCCGAGATAGCCCCGCGCCAGGCCGCCGGCGATGTAGAGCTCGCCGGTCTCGCCCGCGGGCACCGGCGCTAGGTCCGGCCCGAGCACGTAGGTCCGCCGCGCGCCGACCGCGGAGCCGATCGGGGCGTAGGGCTCGGGGAAGGCGGTGCCCGGCGCCACCTTCCAGATCAGGGGCGAGATCACGCATTCGGTCGGCCCGTAGCCGTTGATCAGCAGGCGCGGCTTCAGGGCGCGGCCGACCTTGGCGAAGACCGCCTGGGACATCGCCTCGCCGCCGAAGGAATAGACCTCGACCGGGGGCGCCTCGCCGAGGGTGTCGGCCCATTCGGCGAGCTGGCCGACATAGCTCGTCGGGAAGCCCGCATGGGTGACCCGGTGGCGGCGGATCACGGCGAGCGTCTCGGCCGCCGTCCAGAGCTCGGGACCGCGCAGGACGATCGCCCCGCCCAGGGCCAGGGGCGTCATCCAGCGCTCATGCGCCCCGTCGAAGGCGAAGGAGAGGAAGTGCAGTTCCCGCGAGGCCTCGCCCATCTCGTAGGCCGCGCCGGTGGTGAAGCAGTGCATGGCGAGCGGCCCGTGCTCGACGAGCACGCCCTTGGGCCGCCCGGTCGAGCCCGAGGTGAAGATGACATAGGCCGGGTCCTCCGGACCGATGGCCGGCTCGGGGCCCGGCGGCGCGTCGCAGGCGGCCGGGTCGAGCGTCGCGGCGCCTGCCGGCAGGTCCAGACGCGCGGCGAGCGCGGCCGGGGCGAGGACGTGGCGCACGCCCGCATCCTCCAGCATCAGCCGGATCCGCTCCGGGGGCGCGGCCGGGTCGAGGGGCAGGAAGGCGGCGCCCGCGCGCAGCACCCCGAGGAAGGCGGCGACCGCCTCCGGCCCCCGCTCCAGGGCGACGGCGACGATGTGGCCGCGGCCGATGCCGCGGGCCATGAGACCGGCGGCGAGGCGGCCGGCCCGTGCGTCGAGGCCGCCGCGGGTGAGGGTCTCCCCGCCGAACAGGATCGCCGGATGCTCCGGCGCCGCGCGGGCGAGGCGGGCCAGCCTGGCGGGGATGCTCTCGTCCACGCCCGCGGGCCAGGCCGCGGGACGGGGCGGGGAGGGGGCCGGGCCGGCCTTCTCCGGGGCGTCGAGCCAGGCCCTGGCCTCGGCCAGGGGGAGGGGGCCGTGCAGGAAGTCCCAGCCCTTCGGCAGGGCCCGCTCCGCCGGCCACAGCGCCCGGTGGCCCCGTGCGTCCTGCGCCACGATCAGCGGGCCGGCGCTCCAGTCGGCGGATTCGGAAACGGGGTCGGGGATCGCGGGCTGGGTCATCCCTGACAAGACGGATGAGGGCGGGGCCGGTTCACGATCCGCGCCCGCCCAACGCCTCCGCTCGATTTCGCCGCGGCCCGTGAACCGGCCCGCGGCTCATCCGTCATGGAAGGACCGGGGCGCGGAAAGCCCGGGACTTCACGGGATGAGACGGGAGCGTTCGACGTGCGGGAGGAGAACACGGTGCGCCTGAGCGTGACGGGCGAGGCGAAGGAGCCCGTCCTGCGCCTCGAGGCCGCCTCGCATGCGGGCGCGGCGGCCGAGGCGCTGCTGCGCAGGGCGGAGGCGCTGACGGCGGAGGATGCGGGGGTCACGCGCATCCTGGTCGAGCCCGGCCCTTGCCCGGAGGCGGCGGCGCGGCTCGTCGCCGAGGGCGCCGCCCGGCGGGCGGGCGGGCGCGTCGAGATCCTGCCGGGCCTGCTCTGGCAGGTGGCGCAGGGCTGGCTGCCGCAGGCGCGCCCGCCCTTCCCCGAGCTTCCCACGATCAGCCACGGCCGGCGCCATCCCCTGCGGCCCGAGGCGCCGGAGGGCCTCCTCTACCGCCGGGAGATCCCCTGGCTCGGGCAGTCGCTCAGCTTCCGCACCCTGACCGAGCCCGGCGACGTCGCCCTGTTCTCCCGCTGGATGAACGACGACCGCGTGGCCGCGATCTGGGACGAGCGCGGCGATCTCGACCGGCACCGCGCCTATCTCAAGGGCCTGCAGGCTGATCCGCACATGCTGCCCCTGTTCGGCTGCCTCGACGACAAGCCCTTCGCCTATTTCGAGCTGTACTGGGCCAAGGAGAACCGCCTCGGCCCGCTCTACGCGGCGGAGGATTACGACCGCGGCTGGCATGTCGCGGTGGGGGAGGAGGGCGTGCGCGGCCGGCGCTACGTCTCCGCCTGGCTGCCCTCGCTGATGCATTTCCTCTTCCTCGACGATCCCCGCACCCGGCGGATCGTCGGCGAGCCCCGGGCCGACCACGCCCAGCAGATCCGCAACCTGCACGGCTCCGGCTTCTCCACCGTCGCCACGGTCGACTTCCCGCACAAGCGGGCCGCCCTGGTGATGCTGACCCGCGACCACTTCTTCCGCGACCGGCTCTGGGTGCCGGGCGCCGCCGCGGCCGACGCGACCCCGCGCCCCGCCGCCGTCTGACCTCACGCCTTCAGAGAGCCCCCCCATGACGCCTCCCTCGACCACCGACATCCTCGGGATCGGCTTCGGCCCGGCCAATCTCTCCCTGGCGATCGCGCTCGCGGACGCGGCCCGCGCCCGGGGCGAGCGCCCCTCCATGCTGTTCCTGGAGCGCCAGGCCGCATTCGGCTGGCACCGGGGCATGATGCTGCCCGGGGCCGACATGCAGATCAGCTTCGTCAAGGACCTCGTGACCCTGCGCGACCCGACGAGCCCGTTCAGCTTCATCAACTACCTGCACGAGAAGGGCCGCCTGAATGCCTTCCTCAACCTGAAGACCTTCAACCCCTCCCGGGTCGAGTACAACGACTACCTCGCCTGGGCCGCCGCCCACTTCGCCGAGCACGCCGCCTATGGCGAGCGGGTCGAGGCGGTGGAGCCCGAGACCCGGGACGGGCGCCTCGTGGCGATCGGCGTCCTGGCCCGCGATTCCGCGGGCGAACTGCGCCAGCGCCGCTGCCGCCACCTCGTCCTGGCGGCCGGCGGCGAGCCGGTGGTCCCGGCGCCCTTCGCCGGCCTGTCCGATCCCCGGGTGATCCATTCCTCGGGCTACCTGCCGGGCATCGCCGCGGCCCTGGGCGACCCGCGGGCGCGGACGGCGCCGCCGCGCATCCTGGTGATCGGCGCGGGCCAGAGCGCCGTCGAGGTCGCGGTCGATGCGGGCAGCCGCTACGCGGAGGCCAGGATCGATCTCGCCATCCGCGGCCCCGCCCTCAAGCCCGCCGACGACAGCCCCTTCGTCAACGAGATCTTCGATCCGGAGAGCGTCGATCTCGTCCACGACGCCCCGGAGGCGATGCGGGCCGATCTCCTGGCGAGCTACCGCGCCACCAACTACGCGGTGGTCGATTCCGACCTGATCCAGAGCTTCTACGCCACGCTCTACGAGGAGCGCGTCGCGGGCGAGGCCCGCAACCGGCTCCTGCGCAACACGGTGGCCGAGGCCGTCGCCGCCGGCCCCGGGGGCCTGCGCGTGACCCTGCGCGACCGCCTCGCCGGCACGGTCGAGACGGCGGAATACGACCTGATCGTGCTCGCCACCGGCTATGCCCGGGCGACGCTGCCCGCCCTGCTCGACGGCCTGCGCCCCTTCCTCGCCGGCGAGACCGTCGACCGGCATTACCGCCTGCCCCTGGAGCGGGCCGACCCGCGGGTCACGGTGCATCTCCAGGGCTTCGCCGAGGCGAGCCACGGCCTCACCGAGACCCTGCTCTCGATCCTGCCCGTGCGCGCCGCCGCCATCGCCCGGACCATCCTCGACGCCGAGGCCGAGGCCCGCGCCGCCAACCGCCCGGCCCTGCGGGCGTCGTGAGCGCCCCCGTTCGCGCGCCCCTCGATCTCGGGCGGGCGCCGGTGGTGCCGTTGATCCTGCGCCTGTCCGGGCCGGCGATCCTCGGCATCTCCGCCCATTCCCTGCAGATGCTGGCCAATGCCTGGTTCGTGGCCGATCTCGGCGCCGCGGCCATCGCCACGATCGGCATCGCCTATCCGGTGACGCTGCTCGTGGCCGCGCTCGGCTATGGCGGCGGGATCGGCGCCGCCTCGATCCTGTCCCGGGCGCTGGGGCGCGGCGACCGGCGCGGCGTCGAGGAGGCGGCCTCCCTCGGCTTCTGGCTGGTGCTGCCCCCGGGTGCCCTGCTCGCCGGGCTGATCGCCCTCGACGCGCCGTTCTGGCTGCGGCTGCTCGGCGCCGACGACGCCCTCGCCGCCGCCGCCGCGCCCTATACCGCGCTCGCGACCCTCGGCACCGGCCTGATGCTGGTGATGATCGTCGGCGGCTTCGTCGTGCGGGCGCAGGGCCTCGCCCGCTTCTCCGGCGCGGTCATGGTCGGGGCCTTCGGCCTCAACATCGCCCTCGACGCCCTGCTGATCCGGGGCCTGCATCTCGGCACGGTCGGGGCGGGCTGGGCGACCCTGCTCGCGCAGGGCGCGGCCGCCCTCGCCTTCGTCTGGCATTTCCGGACGGCGCGGCCGCCGGACCGCATCGCCTTCCGGGCGCCCTGGCGGATGGGGCGGGCGGGCCGGGCTCACGCGGGCGAGCTCCTGCGCATCGGCGCCCCGGTCACCGCCTCGAGCCTGCTCGCGGCCTTCGCCATGGCGTTGTTCGTGCGCGCGGGCGCCGCCTATGGCGAGGCCGCGGTGGCGGCGCTCGGCCTCGGCCTGCGCCTCGTCATGGTCGCGGCCCTGCCCCTGCTCGGGGTCATGGCCGGGGCCCAGGCCGTGCTCGGCTTCGCCCACGGGGCAGGGCAGGACCGGCGGCGGGATACCGCTCTGGCCTTCGTCACCGGGAGCGCGCTCGCCTACGGCCTCGTCGTCGGCGCCCTGATGATCGTGTTCGCGGAGCCGCTGGTCGGGCTGGTGGCGCAGGATGCGGCGACGATCGCGGCCGGGGCGCGCACACTCTGCGCCTTCGCCCTCGCCTTCATGCCGGTGGGGCTGCAGCTCTCCGCCGCCACCCTGTTCCAGGCGATCGGCGCGCCGCGGCGGGCCGCGGCGGTCTCGCTCTCCGCCCAGGGCCTCGCCCTGATCCCGCCGCTCCTGGTGCTACCGCAGCTCTACGGCTTCGACGGTGTGCTGGGCAGCCGGCTGGCGGCGGAATTCCTCGCTGACGGGCTCGGGGCCCTGCTCCTCCTCGGCTTCCTGCGCGGATCCCGCCAGGGGGCAGCCCCCCTCCAGCGCCGCGAGGCAGCCGAGATGGCCGCGCCGCACCAGGCCGCATACGAGGGCGCGTGACACGCCGAGCCGGGCGGCGATGTCCTTCTGCGGCACGCCGTGCAGCCGGTGCAGGCAGAAGACCGTGCGCACCGGCTCCGGCAGCCCGTCGAGGGCGGCCTCGGCGAGGCGCAGGCGCTGCCGGTCCGAGGCGACCGCCTCCGGGGTGAGGCCGCCCGCAGCCTCCCCCGCCCCGTCGAGATCGGTGAAGACCCGCGCCTCGAAGCGCAGGCGGCGCGCCCGGTCGATGGCGAGGTTGCGCACCATGCCGGCGACATAGGCCTCGGGCTTGCCCGGGATCGCCCCCCGGCCCCGGTGGGGCGGCTCGGCGACGAGGCGCAGGAACACGTCCTGCACCACGTCCTCGGCGAGGGCCGGGCAGCCGGTGAGGCGGCGGGCCAGCGCCAGATAGACCGGCTTGCGGGCGGCGAGCGCGGCCAGGCCCCAGGGACCGGGAGCCGCCCCGTCGTCGGTCCGGCCGGAACCGGCACGGCCGGCCGCGTCGTGCGAGATCGTTGGCATGGGCCTCGGCATGGTCTCGACCCCCGAAAGAGCGGGGGCGCATCGCGGCGGCCGGCGCGCGCGAGGGCACGACGGGGCATGCGCGACGATGCTTCGTCGAGCGGCAAACCAGCACAGTCACGCCGAAGTATCAACTGATCTTTTATACAACTTGTTGTTTTTAATTGTTATAACTTTGCCTTTATTGAGGATAAACTTCCCTAGAACACGGGGATATCGAGACATTCGCTCCCGGGAGATTGCCCTCAATTCATGCGCGTCCCGGCTCGGCCACGCGCGCCCGGCCCTCGGGCACGGGCTCTCCTGCCGGCTGCGACCCTTCGTCCTGCGCCGCCCGCGCCTCCGCCCGCCGCTCCTGGGCCCGCCCGAGCCAGAGGCTGTTGACGAGCCAGGCCGCCGAGAGCGGCACCGCCAGGAGCGCGGCGGCCGATCCGGTCAGGCCGAGGGCGCCGATGGCCCAGGTCGACCAGGCGCCGATCTGGTCGCCGGTGCGGTAGACCACGGTGTCGATGAAGCTCTTGGCCTTGTAGCGGTCCTCCCGCGGCACCACGGTGAACAGCACCTCGCGGATCGGCCGGCTGATCGCGAAGTTGCCGGCGCGGCGCAGAACCTGGAAGGCGACGATCACGGTGATGGTCGGGGCGTAGGCGAGCGCCGCGAAGCCGGCGATGCTCGCCGCCGGCAGGAGCGCCAGGGTCGGGCCGACGCCGATCGCCTGCGTGATCCGCCCGGTGAGGAAGAGCTGCACGCCCAGGGTCAGCAGGTTCACCGCGAGGTCGACGCTGGCGAAGAAGGCGGTCTGGGCGGCGCGGTCGGGAAAGCTGCGCTTCGCGATCCCCGCCTGCTCGAAATACAGCACCGTCGAGGTGATCGAGAACAGGAGCAGGAACAGCGCGATGTTGAGCAGGTAGGGCGAGCGGACCGTGCGGGTGATGCCGGCGAAGGGGCTGCCGCCGATGGCCCGGGCCTGCTCGGAGGCCGGCACCGCACGGAGCGCGTCGGAGAGGCGGGCGAGGCCGCGCATGGCAAAGACCGCCGCCTCGAGCAGCAGCGCGGCGGCCACGAGGAGCCAGGCGGTCGGCACGTCCCGGGCGAGCACGGCGGTGAAGGCCGAGCCGGTGATGGCCCCGAGGGTCGCCCCGGCGGCGATGAAGCCGAACAGCCGCTTGCCCTGCTCGGTCGAGAAGGTGTCGACGACGGTCGCCCAGAAGATCGAGACGACGAACAGGTTGAACACCGACAGCCAGACGAAGAACACCCGCCCGACCCAGATCTCCGCCTCCCCCCGGACCTGGGAGACGGCCAGGGCGAAGCCGAGGATGTTCAGGGCGAAGAACCGGTAGGTGAGGGGCACGAAGCGCGCCCGCGGCAGGTGCTTCACCAGCCAGCCGAAGGGCAGGTTCAGGGCGAGCATGCTGAGGAGCGTCGCCAGGAACAGCCAGGGCAGGTTCTCGAGCCCGCCCGCCACGCCCATCTGGTCGCGGATCGGGCGCAGCACGTAATAGGCGGCGAGCAGCGCGAAGATATAGGCCCAGGACCAGGCCAGGGCCCGCCCCTCCCCGGGCCGGATGTCGACGAGCCGGCGCAGGAGGGGGGCGGGGGCCGCGCTCAAGGCTTCAGCCCGAGCTTGGCCTTCAGCTCCGGCGCGGGCAGGTCGTGGCCGAAGCCCGGCGAGCCCATGGCGAATCTGTCCGCCTCCTTCAGGGGGCCGACCACGACGGGGTCGAAGCCGGCATCGGCGACGAGGATCCTGGCGACCGCCACGGCCTCGTCGTCGCCGGCGATCGGCACCGCCATGCGCGGGGCCGGGCGGTTCGCCTGGGCCACGAAGATCTTGTAGTTGATCGCGTTGAAGGCGCGGGCGATCCGCGCCCCGGGCAGGTACTTGCGCGACGCCGCGGCGATGCCCTCGGCCGCCACCTCCTCGTAGACCGCCCCGTCCCGCCCCTGGGTGGCGTTGCCGGCATCGATCACGATCTTGTCCTTGAGGGCGGCGGCATGCTCCTTCGCGAAGGCCGGATAGGCGCTGTAGGGGATCGCCAGGAACACCGCGTCGGAGAAGGCGAAGGCGTCGGCCGGCGTGCCGGCCCTGGCCTTCGGCCCCAGGCTCTCGACGAGGCCCTTCAGCTCCTCCGGGTGGCGGGAGGCGACGAGCACCTCGTAGCCGGCCTTGCTCCAGAGCGCGGCGAAGGTGCTCCCGATATGGCCGCCGCCGATGATGCCGATCCGCTTGGTCCCGTTCTCCGCGAAGGCCCGGCCGGCGAGCGGCAGGGCGAGGACGCCGGCGAAGAGACCGGCGAGCACGGCGCGGCGATGGGGCGGCGGAACGTTAAGCGGCATCGATGAGCTCCTCCATCTTCCGGCGCTCGCCGGCATCGGGCAGGCGCCCCCGCGCGGCGCCGAGATTGTCCTCGACGTAGGCCACCTTGGCCGTTCCGGGAATGGGGCAGGTCACGGCCTCGTGGGCCAGGACGTATTTCAGGAAGAATTGCGGCCAGCTCGCACAGAAGGGCCGGGCCCAGTCGGGCAGGGGCTTCCCCTTGACGGCGTTGAGGAGCCGGTCGCGGCCGAAGGGCACGTTGACCATCACCGCCATGCCCCGGTCGGCGGCGAGCGGCAGGATGCGCTCGGCCGCCTTGCGGTTGTCGAGGGCGTAGTTGACCTGCACGACATCCAGGGCGGCCTCGCGCATCACCGCCTCGAGGTCGGGGAACTGGTCGTCCCGCCAGACCGTGACGCCGAGATAGCGGATCCGGCCCTGCCCCTTCAGTTCGCGCAGGAGGGCGAGGTTGCCCTTCGTGTCGACGAGGTTGTGCACGGCGATCAGGTCGATCCGGTTCGTGCGCAGGCGCTGGAACGAGCGCTCGATCTGGGCGAGCGCCGCCTCCCGGCCGCTCTCGGAGACCTTGCTCGCCAGGAAGATGTTCGGGCGCAGGCCGCTCCCGGACAGGATCAGGCCGAGCACGTCCTCGGCGGTGCCGTAGCTCGGCGCGGTGTCGATCACCCGGCCGCCGAGGGCCGCGAAGCGCTCCACCGCCGCCTGCAGGGGCGCGACCTGCTCGGGCACCGGCGGCACCTCGTAGCGGCGCGAGGTGCCGATGCCCATCGCCGGCAGGCTTTCGCCCGAGGAGGGGATCCTTCGCGCGAGCAGGGCCGGCTCCGCCGCGGCGGCCCGTGCGAGGGGCGGGGCGAGGGGCGCCAGCGCGGCGGCGGCGATCAGCGAACGGCGGGACAGGGACGACGGCATGGCGCGCTCCTTCCGGGCGGACGGGGACTACATGGGGCGCGCAACGGCCCTGTCGGAGGGCCAAAGGACGCAGGGAGATCCCGGCCCGAGTTGATCCCCGCCCGCCCCGCGGCTAGACCCGCGCCCTCTCCTCGAGGCCCCGGATGCGTTTCGCGATCGACACCTTCGCCATTCTCCGCGGATGCGTCGTCGTGACCGGCTGGACCGACGGCGCGCTGCCGCGCCTGCTGATCGGCGGCAAGGCGGCCAAGACCTGCGCGTCCCGGGCGCCGCGGGAGGATCTCGTCCCGCATTTCGGGCCGCGGGCGCGCGACTGGGGCTTCCGCATCGCCGCCGTCACGGCCGAGGTGATCGTGCCGGATTCCGCCCTCGCCCTGGTCTGGCCGGACGGGCGCCGCACCGGCCCGCGGGACACCGCCTCGATGCCGCCGGGCCGGCCGCTGATGAGCGCGCTGTTCGAGCGCTTCCGCGCGCATGTGGCGGAGGCGCCGGGCCCCCTCCTGGAGATCGGCTCGCGGGCGCGCAGCGGCCATTCCTACCGGTCCAACTTCCCGGACGGGCTGCCCTATACCGGCCTCGACGTGAAGGCGGGGCCGAATGTCGACGTGGTGGGCGACGCGCACCATCTCTCCCGCCACCTACTCCCCGGGACGGCGGGGCCGTTCGACTACGTCTTCTCGGTCTCGGTGTTCGAGCACCTGCTCCTGCCCTGGAAGGTGGCCCTGGAGATGAACGCGGTGATGCGGGAGGGCGGCCTCGCCTATATCCAGTCGCACCCGATGTGGCCCCTGCACGAGGAGCCCTGGGACTTCTGGCGCTTTTCCGAGAACGGCTGGCGCGGGCTGTTCAACGCCCATACCGGCTTCACCCTGCTCGGCGCCGGCTACGACCTGCCGGCCATGGCCGTGCCGGTGGCCGCCGCCGGGGGGCCGCTCGCGGGGCTCGATTACGGCCAGGCCTTCCTCGCCTCCGCCTGCCTCGTGCAGAAGACGGGCGCGCCCCAGGTCGCCTGGGAGGCGGAGGCCGGCGCCATCGCCGATCTCGCCTACGCCCACGAATGAGCGCGCCTGCCGCCACCGCGACGCTGCTCCGCCGCGGGCAGGCGCCGCGCCTGCTGCCCCTCGCCGGCAGCGGCACCCGCTGCCTCGTCGACCTCGAAGGGGAGGGCCTCGGCCTCCGCTTCGTCACCGTGAGCTTCCGCGACGCCACCAGCACCGCCTTCAGCCGGGTGACCCTGAGCGCCGGCCTGAAACAGGCGGCCTACAAGCCGCAGCTGACGCTCTCGGCGGATGGCAGCGGCCGCTTCAGCTGGACCGGGATCCTGCCCGAGGCCGTGTGCCACCTCGAGCTCGCGCCGACCTTCGACGACGTCCTGCCCCCGCTGACCGAGATCCGCATCGCCGAGCCGCATCCCGCGCGCCTGATCGGCACGGCGCTCGCCCGCCGGCCGCGGCTCGCGGCGGAGGGGGCCTGGTGGTGGCTGCTGAAGCGGCGGCTGCGGGCGAAGTACCGGATCGAATCCGCGATCAAGCCGAAGGCGCTCGCCGGCTACGACGACTGGATCGCCCGCTTCGACACGCTCACCCAGGCCGACCGCGACCGGATGCGCGCGGCGCTCGCGGGCTGGGCCGCGCCGCCGACGATCTCGGTGCTGATGCCGGTCTACAACCCGGACCCGGCGGTGCTGGAGAAGGCGATCGCCTCCGTGCGCGGCCAGATCTACCCGCATTGGGAGCTCTGCATCGCCGACGACGCCTCCGACCGGCCGGGCATCGCCCGCCTCCTGGAGAAGGCCGCCGCCGCCGAGCCCCGGATCCGGCTGGTGCGCCGGTCCGAGAACGGCCACATCGCCCGGGCCTCGAACGACGCCCTGACGCTCGCCACGGGCACGTTCTGCGCCCTGATGGACCACGACGACCTCCTGCCCGAGCACGCCCTCCACGAGGTCGCCGCCGCGCTGGTGGCCGATCCCGGCCTCGATCTCGTCTACACGGACGAGGACAAGGTCGATGCCCGGGACAAGCGCTTCGAGCCGCATTTCAAGCCGGACTGGAACCCGGAGCTCCTGCTCGCCCAGAACTACATCAACCACCTGACCGTGCTGCGCACCGAGCGGATCCGACGGGCCGGGGGCTTCCGCCCCGGCTTCGAGGGCAGCCAGGACCACGACCTGCTCCTGCGCATCGGCGACGACCTGCCCGCCGCCCGCGTCCACCACATCCCGAAGGTGCTCTATCACTGGCGCACCGCCATCGGCTCGGGCACCTATTCGGACAAGGCGCTCGCCGTGGCCGAGGCCGCGCGGCTGCGGGCGCTGGAGGAGACCATCGCCCGGAGGGGCTGGCCGCACCGGGCCGAGCGCGGCGGCCAGGGCTTCAACCGGCTGGTGCGCGCCCTGCCCGACCCCGCCCCCCTGGTCTCCGTGGTGATCCCGACCCGGGACCGGGCGGAACTGCTCGGCGTCGTCCTCGACGGGCTGCTCACCAAGACCGACTACCCGGCCCTCGAGGCGGTGATCGTCGACAACGACAGCCGCGAGCCCGAGACCCGGGCGCTGTTCGACCGCTACCGCGACGACGCGCGGGTGCGGGTGGTGGAGAGCCCCGGGCCGTTCAACTTCTCGAAGCTCTCGAACGCGGGGGCGGCCGCCGCGAGCGGCTCCGTCCTGCTCTTCCTCAACAACGACATCGAGGTGGTGGAGCCCGGCTGGCTGACCGAGCTCGTCTCGATCGCCGCGGAGCCGGAGGTCGGCGCCGTCGGCGCCAAGCTGTTCTATCCGGACTGGACGCTGCAGCATGGCGGCGTGGTGCTGGGCGCCGGCGGGATCGCGGGCCATTCCCATCTCGGCATCGTGCGGGAGGATCCCGGCTATTTCGCCCGCATGGTGGTGGCGCAGGAGGTCTCGGCGGTGACCGGCGCCTGCCTCGCCATGCGCCGGGACGTGTTCGAGGCGGTCGGCGGCTTCGATGCGGCGCGGCTCGCCGTGGCCTTCAACGACATCGATCTCTGCCTGCGGGTGGGCCAGGCCGGCTACCGGGTGATCTGGACCCCGCACGCGGTGCTGATCCACCACGAATCGAAGAGCCGCGGCTTCGAGGACACCCCCGAGAAGCGCGCCCGCTTCGAGGGGGAGACCCGGACCATGGTCGAGCGCTGGGAGAAGCGCCTGTCCCGCGACCCGTTCTACAACCCGAATCTCAGCCGGGCGAAGGCGAACTTCAAGCTGATCTGAGGGGAGGCGGCGCGGGCGCCCTCCGTAGAACGCCCCGTCGGAATCGGAAGAACAAGCGACGGTGGTGTCATCGACAGGGCGGGACGCCTGTGGTTTGGTAACGGAAGTGTAAACATCAGGCCACCGGAGCCCCGATGCCGGTCGAGGACGACCCCCTCTGGTACGATCGCGCGGAGGCGCCCGAGCCGCACGGCCCGATCCTGCGCCTCGGCTTCGGCGCGATCCTCGCCCTCATGGACCTGGCGGCCTTCCTGAAGGCGAAGGCGCGGATGCTCAGGGCCGGCGTGGCGGCCGCCTTCCGCGACGCCTGAGCCCGGACCGCCCGCTCATCGTCCGTCGGGGGTGCGCAATCCGAACCAGAGATCCTTGACCTGGTCGTAATGCTCCTTGGCGCTGTAGGCGGCCACGGGCAGCGCGGTGAAGCGCACGGTGAGGCGGCCGACGGCCTGGACGACGTCGTAGGAATTCACGACCCGGTCGCGCTGGGCCAGGATCAGGTTGACCCGTGCGTTGAGCAGCTCCTGCTGGGCGTTGAGCACGTCGAGGGTGGTGCGCTGGCCGACCCGGGCCTCCTCGCGCACGCCGTTGAGGGCGACCTCGTTGGCCTGGACCTGGGCCTGGGAGGCGATGACCTGGGCCTTGGCCGCCTCGAGCCGGCCCCAGGCCTGGACGATGGCCGCGCGCACGGCATCGCGGTCGCGCTCGGCCAGCAGGCGGGCCTGGCTGACGAGTTCCTTGGCCTGGCGGATCTGGGCGTATTCCTGGCCGCCCTGGTAGAGCGGCACGGTCAGGCGGCCGACGATGGAGGCGGTGACGCCGTTGTCGCCGGGCAGGGTCTGGTCGTAGCGCTGCTGGACGTTGCCCTGGATGCCGAATTGCGGGGCGAGCGCGCCTTCGAGCACCTTGACCTGCAATTCGGCGGCATCGACCGCGTGCAGGTCGGCCAGGATCTGGGGATGCTCGCGCAGGCCGATGGTGACGGCGGTGTCGAGGCTGGCGGGCACGTAGCGGTCGAGGGGGCGTCCGGGGGCGAGCTGGCGCGGCTCGACGCCGATGGTCTGGCGGTAGACGCCGATGGAGGAGCGCAGGTTGGACTCGGCGGCGCTGACCTGGGAGCGGGCACCGGCGAGGCGGGCCTCGGCCTGGGCCACGTCGGTGCGGGTGACCTCGCCGACGCTGAAGCGGTCGCGGGTCTGGCGCAGCTGCTCCTCGAGCACCTCGACGTTGTTGCGCTGGAGCTCGAGGGTGGCGGTGTCGCGCAGGACGTTCATATAGGCCTGGGCGGCGCCGAACAGCGTCTGCATCTCGCTGAGCCGCAGGGTCTCGCGGGCGTTGAGCACGCCCGATTCCGCCCGGCGGGTCTGGTTGTCGGTCCGGAAGCCGTTGAACAGGATCTGGTTGACGGTCAGCCCCGCCCCGCCCGGGCGGGTGACCCGCTGGTCGACCGTCGCCCTCTGGATCGTCCCCGACAGGGTTTCGAGGCCGATATCGGCGGTGATGCTGGCGGTGGGTCGATAGCCCGACTGGGCGATGGCGACGTTCTCGTCGGTCGAGCGCACATTGGCGCGCTGCGCGTTCAGCGTCGGGTTGGCCGCGTAGGCGCGCGACAGGGCGCTTTCCAGCGTCTCCGCCCGGATCGGGCCGGACGGCACGGAAAGCAGCGGAAGGATGGCGATCAGACGCCATGCCGTGCGAACGTGTCTCGATCCAGATGGCATTGAGAAATCATGAAGGAAGGCGATTAATTAATCGTCTCCTTCACCATGTCGGGCTCAGGAAGTCATCCTTAGCAGAAGTTTTTCTAAGTATTCGTTAGCCCGCACAGGTTGTATTTCCATGCAGGTCCGCCGGACGGAGAGGGGCCCGGCGCCGGGGCGCCCGTCACGAGGCGGACCGATCCGCCCCGTTCGTCTCGGCCGGCGTGGGGGCCTGGGGACGCGTGTCGTAGTCGCGCAGCCGCAGCCGGGCGGCGGCGCGGCGATAGGCCCCCACGGTGCCGGGCCAGAGGGCGCGGTTGCGCCCCGCCGCGTCGAGATACCAGCTGCCGCAGCCGCCCCGCAGCCAGATGCTGTCGCGCATCCTGGCATCGACCGCCTGCCGGAAGCGGGCCTGGGCGTCCGGGCGCACGTCGAGCGCCGCCCGGGGATGGCGGCGCAGGTGGCGCAGGGCGCCGAGCACGTGGTCGAGCTGCGCCTCCATCATCAGGAGCACCGAGTTGTGGGCGAGGCCGGTATTGGGGCCGAGCAGCAGGAACAGGTTCGGGAAGCCGTGCACGGCGAGCCCCTGGAAGGCGTCGCGCCCCCCGGACCAGGCCTCCGTCAGGCTGCGCCCGCCGCGGCCGGTCACGGCGATGCGCGCGACGCTGCCCGCGACCTCGAAGCCGGTGGCGAAGATCAGCACGTCGAGCTGGTGCTCGACGTCGTCGGCCGCGAGGACGCCGCCGGGCCGCACCTCCCGGATCGGCGCCTGGACCACCAGGGCGCCGCTGCGCGCCAGCGCCGGGTAGTAGTCGTCGGAGAGCAGCACCCGCTTGCAGCCGAGGCGGAAATCCGGCGTCAGCTTGGCCCGCAGGCGCGCATCCGAGACCGCGCGCTGCAGGTGGCGGCGCCCGAGCGTCTCCGCGAGGGCCGTCAGGCGGGAGAGGCGGGTGAAGCCGAGGAGGGCAGGGGCCTCCTGCCGCCCGTACAGGGCGAGCCGGTAGAGCCGCCGCAGGATCGGCAGGCGCGCATAGAGTGCCCGCTCCCAGCCCGCGAGCGCCCGGTCCCACCGGGGCAGGATCCAGGGCGCCGAGCGCTGGAACAGGACGAGGTGCCCGACCCGGTCGGCGATCTCCGGCACGAACTGCACGGCGCTCGCCCCCGTGCCGATCACCCCCACGCGCTTGCCGTCGAGCGGCACGCCGTGGTCCCAGCGGGCGGAGTGGAAGGCGGCGCCCGCGAAGCGGTCGAGGCCGGGGAGGGCGGGCAGGGCGGGCTCGTGCAGGCCGCCGACCGCCAGGACGAGGGCGCGGGCCGTCAGGGTGCCGTGCGGCGTCTCCACCCGCCAGCGCCCCGCCGCCTCGTCCCAGCGGCAGGCGCCGACCGGGGTGGAGAGGCGCAGGCGGTCGCCGAGGCCATGGGCGGCGACGAGGCCCTCGAGATAGGCCGCGATCTCCGGCTGGCGCGGATAGAGCCGGCTCCAATCGGCCTTGGGGGCGAAGGAGAGGGCGTAGAGATGCGAGGGGATGTCGCTCGCCGCCCCCGGATAGGTGTTGTCCCGCCAGGTGCCGCCGACCGATCCCGCCTTCTCCAGGATCAGGAAGTTGCGCAACCCGGCCCGCTCGGCCCGGATCGCCAGGGCGAGGCCGGAAAAGCCCGCCCCCACGATCAACAGGTCCAGAGGATCGTCGGGGCCGGGCATGCTCATGCCGGCATCGCTTCGTCCAGGGCGGCCCTGCGCGCAAGATGCCGGTGCAGGAAATCGGCGGCCTCGGCCAGCGACAGCCGCGCCTCCGGCAGCGCGTCCCCGGCGATCTGCCAGGCATGGGGCACCACCGGCCAGAGCCTCAGGGTCACGGCGGTCCCCGCCGCCCGCGCCTTGTCGGCGAAGCGCACGGAATCGTCGCGCAGCATCTCCCGCTCGCCCGCATGGATCAGCAGCGGCGGCAGGCCGGCGAGATCCCCCTCGATCGGGGAGATGCGGGGATCGCCCGGATCGGCCCCGGCGAGATAGACCGGCGCCAGCCGCATCAGCGCTTCCGGCTTGAACATCGCGTCCCAGGCCGCGTTCCGGCGCAGGGACGGGCTGCGGCCGAGGAGATCCGTCACCGGGCAGAACAGGGCGGCGGCCGCCGGCGGCGGCAGGCCGCGGCGGCGCGCCTCCAGCAGGGTGGCGAGGGCCAGGTTGCCGCCGGCGGAATCCCCCGCGATCGCCGCCGGCCCCCGCGCCGACAGGGCGGCCCAGGCCGCGACCACGTCCTCGAGTCCCGCCGGGAAGGGATGTTCGGGGGCGAGCCGGTAATCCGGCACGAAGACCCGGAAGCCGGCCCGCGCGAAGGCGCCGGTGATCGGGCGGTGGGTCTTCGGCGAGCAGGCGATGAAGCCGCCGCCATGGCAATAGAGCAGGGCAGGGGCCGTCTCTCCGGCCGTCTCTTCCCCCTCCCCCGCCTGCGCGACCGCCCATTCCCCCGGCACGCCCCCGAGGGCGCCCGGGGTGAAGGCCACGCCGCGCGGGTCCGGCCGTCCCCGGCGGTCGAGGGAGGCCCGGATTTTTTGGACGTCGAAGACCTGCCCGAGCCGCCGGCGCACGGCCAGCCGCAGCACGGCGTCGAAGAGATGCGCCCGCAGGCTCCCCCGGAACAGGCTCACGGGCGGTCAGGCCGGCTCGGGCCGCGTGCCGTAGGCCTGCCCCATCCGGGCGATGGCGGCGAGCTTGGCCTCCAGGGCCGACCAGTCGTCCCGCTCGGCGATCGGCGCCCACAGGGCCTCGACCTCGTCGATCAGCAGGGTGCAGGGCGCGGGATCGGCGAAATAGGGATGGTCGAGATTCGCGTCCGCCGCGGGCCGCATCGCCTGCAGGGCGGCGTGGACCGGCCGGAACGCGTCGCGGGCGTAGAAGGGCGCGGCCGGGCTCGCCGCGGCGCGGGCCTCGCTGGCGAGGCCCCCGCGCCAGTCGAAGAAGACGCGCTCGAAGGGCGCCCGGGTCGTCTCGAGGAAGCTCCAGAAGCTGCCCACCAGCCGGTGGAGCGCCGCCTCGCCCTCCCCCTCCCGGGGGACGATCCCGAGCCGGAACAGGATCGCCTCGGCGAAGCCCTGCTGCAGGGCCGGCCCGAAGCCCTTCAGCGCCGCCTCCAGCCTGTCCTGGGGCACGAGGGGGATCAGGCATTCGGCGAGCCGGCTCAGGTTCCAGAACAGGGCCTCGGGCTGCCGGCCGAAGCTGTAGAGGCCGAACTGGTCGAAATAGGCCGCCGTGAAGGCGGGGTCGTTCTCCGGCGCGAAGCGCCAGGGCCCGTAATCGAAGCTCTCGCCGGTGACGTTGATGTTGTCGGTGTTGAGCACGCCGTGGACGAAGCCCGCGGCCATCCATTGCGCGCCCATGCGGGCGACCCGGGTCGTCAGCGCCGTGAAGAAGGCGCGCGCCCGCTCCGCGGGATCGGCCTCTTGGATATCGGGATAGTAGGTCGCCACCACGTGGTCGACGAGGCGGGCGATGTTGTGCGGCTCGTCGAGGAAGAGGAAGCGCTGGAAGGTGCCGATGCGCAGATGCGCGTGGGAGAGCCGCACCAGCACCGCGGAGCGGGTGGGGGAGGGCTCGTCGCCCCGCTCCAGCGCCTCGCCGGTCTCGATCAGGCTGAAGCTCTTGGAGGTCTCGACGCCCAGCGCCTCCAGCAGGGCGGTGGCGAGCACCTCGCGCACGCCGCCCTTCAGGGTCAGCCGCCCGTCGGCGGTGCGCGACCAGGGCGTCCGGCCGCTGCCCTTGGTGCCGAGATCGAGGAGCCGCCCGTCCCGGAGGTCGTGGAGCTGCGCGAACAGGAAGCCGCGCCCGTCGCCGAGATCCGGGTTGTAGGAGCGGAACTGGTGGCCGTGATAGCGCAGGGCCAGGGGCTTCTCGAAGCTGCCGGGCAAGGGCTCGAACCGCGCGAAATGCGCGATCCACGCCGCCTCGCTCAGGCCGTCGAGCCCGACCCGCTGCGCCCAGTCCTGGTTGCGGTAGCGCAGGATCGCCTGCGGGAAATCGGCCGGCGCGACCACGTCGTAGAAGTCGGGCCCGAGATCGGCATGGCGGCGGGAGGTCTTCGGGGAGGGCAGGGGCGGGCTCCACGGGGCGCGGGTGAGGGGAGGGAGGTCGTGCAGGGCGCGCCTTCCGTCAACCCAGGCGGAGGCGCCCGGGATGCATCGGACGTTGCGGAGCCCCTGCCCCGGATCGGCCGCTGTCGCGGCACAGTCCGTCACGCCGGACGGAAACCAAGCTCAAGGCCGACATCGCATACGTTCGACGCGCACAGGCAGCGTCGTGCATACGTATACATGATTTCCCTGCATATCAGCCCAAGAACGGTCGATGATGCGATCGATCACGAATCGTTTGGCAGCCTGAAAACAGGCACTTTCAGCTTGCCCGCTACGCAGTCCGAGGGACATATCCGGCGGACTGCCCAGCGACTGGGCAGGATCCCTAGCAAAACCGGCACGAGTACCGCTGGTTTTGCTCGAAGCAGCATTTAGTTAACTTTACACAATCGCTTTCCGCGTGGAAATAATCGATCTCGCCGCGACGCGATCCGGAGAATTCTAGACTTGCACAACACAATGACCAATTCAACACTTTCCGAAGTTGTCGAGACCTCCGCGCACGCTCTGAAATCCAGCGCCGCATCGGATCTGGGATCGATTCAATCCATCACCCGGCGCATGAAGTTCCTGGCGCTGAACGCCCTGATCGAGGCCTCCCATGCGGGCGAGAAGGGGGCGGGGTTCTCCGTGGTGGCGCAGGAAGTCCGGGCCGTGGCGGGGGAGGTCGAGCATCTCGCCAGCACGCTCGGCGACAACATCAGCAACGGCGTGGACGACCTGACGAAGGCGGTCGACAGGCTCACGGACGAGGCGCAGGCGACGCGCTACGTCGACCTCGCCCTGAATGCGGTCGAGCTGATCGACCGCAATCTCTACGAGCGCACCTGCGACGTCCGCTGGTGGGCGACGGATTCCGCCGTGGTCTCCTGCGCCGCCGACGGCACCCCGGCGGCGGTGGCCTATGCCGAGGAACGCCTCGGCGTGATCCTGTCCGCCTACACCGTCTATCTCGACCTCTGGCTCTGCGACCTCCAGGGGCGCGTCGTCGCCCATGGCCGGCCGGAGCGCTATCCCCGGGTCCGGGGCACCTCCGTCCATGGCGAGGCCTGGTTCCGCGAGGCCCTGGCGCTGCGGAACGGCGACGCCTTCGTGGCGGCGGATGTGCGCCGGGAGGCCGCCCTCGACGGCGCGCAGGTCGCCACCTACTGCGCGAGCGTCCGGGAGGACGGCCGCGTCGACGGCCGGCCCCTCGGCGTCCTCGCCATCCATTTCGACTGGCAGCCGCAGGCGCGGGCGATCGTCGAGGGGGTCCGCCTGGGCCTGAGCGAGCGCGAGAGGACCCGGGTGATGCTGCTGGATGCCGGCAACCGGGTGATCGCCTGCTCGCGCGGGCAGGGCGTGCTGAGCGAGGTGTTCCCGCTGCGCACGGGCGGGCAGTCGCATGGCTCCTACCGGGACGAGGCCGGCCGTCTCGTCGCCTTCCACGCGACCCCCGGCTACGAGACCTATCGCGGCCTCGGCTGGCGCGGGGTCATCGTCCGGGAAGCGGATTGACCGGACAGGTCGGCGGTTCGGCAGAGCCGTCTCCGCCTGCGTCGGGCGGAGACGGCCGGGGCGACTCGGCCCCTGGGCTTGGAGCCCTCAGCCGACCCCGTTCACTCCCCACCGACCCGGCCCAAAGCCGTTCGCATAAGATATATTATGGAACCTGAGACCCCGATCACGGGGGCAGGGGGCCTGGAAAGGCCGCCGAAAGCCGAGTCACAAAGCCAAGTCACGGCGCATCACACCCCGTTACACGGACAAGTCAGGCTCAAGTCACGGAGACGAATTCTCTCTTCCGACGGTCCAAGCGTCACCCTTCGGCAACCTTGACCGCAGGAATGAAAATAAAAAATTCATTAAGGGCGTTTCGTAACCCGCGGCTCTCGCAATTGTCATAATCCTGGGGCATCGCTGGCACTGGACACGCCGATATTCGCCTTTCCGAATCACTGAAACCGCCTCCGATGTCGCTCAGCCTGCGCCTGCCGCTCCTCGGCTTCGCCACCGCCCTCGGCTTCGCCCTCGCCGCGCCGGACCAGGGTGCCCAGGCCCAGCCGGATCTGGCGCCCCCGGCCCTGAAGCCCGCCGCGGTCCCGCAAGGGGCGCCGGAGCGTCTGCCGGTGAAGCTGACCCGGCTCGCCGCGCGGCTGGCGGGCAACGGCGACATCCGCATCGTCGCCTTCGGCTCCTCCTCGACGGCGGGGGCGGGGGCATCCTCACCGGCAGCGGCCTACCCTGCCCTGCTCCAGCACGACCTCGAGGAGCGGCTCCAGGTCGGCGCCCATGAGCGCCGCGCCGTCACCGTGATCAACCGCGGCATCGGCGGCGACGATTCCGAGGCGATGGCCCGACGCCTGGAGCGCGACGTGCTGGCCGAGAAGCCGGATCTCGTGGTCTGGCAGACCGGCAGCAACGACCCGCTCTCCGGCGTGCCGGTGGAGCGCTTCGCCGAACTGACCCGCCAGGGCATCGCCGCGATCCGGGCCACCGGCGCCGACGTGGTGCTGATGGACCAGCAATGGTGCCGCAAGCTCTCCGGCGTCGAGGGCGCCGGCCGCTACGGCGAGGCCCTGCACGCGGTCGCCGCCGAGCTCGGCGTGCCGGTGATCCGCCGCCACGCCCTGATGCAATCCTGGGTCTCGCACGGCCTGATGACCCCGGCCCAGATGATCGGCCCGGACGGCCTGCACATGACCGATGCCGGCTACCGCCAGCTCGCCAAGGCCGCCGCCGCCCAGATCCTGGTCGGCGCCGGCCTGATCCAGCCCTCCCTCGCCCGGAACTGAGCCGGATGGGGCAGGGCGGAGCGTCAAACGACGCCCCTCCCCGGCCCGGATTCCCGTCACCGCGCGATCGCACAGCGTCGTGTTCGTCCTCGCATGCGCGCGAGGCGAGCCAGGAGCCTTGCCCGATCCGGCAAGGCCCCTGGCTCGACTGCGTCTCAGAACGTAGGCATCGGGCCGGGCCGCTCCCCGGCAACCGGCCTCAGCCCGTCGGCCCGACCTCCTCGGGAGCGCCGCGGCTGCCGGGAAGGGCGTAGACCGCATCCCCCAGGCGGCGGAGCGGGCCGCCGGGGCCGGAGCGCTTCCAGAGCCGGGTGTTGAGGGCCGCGATCGGATCGGCCCCGGGCAGGCTGAAGCCCCGGGCGGCGAGCGCCGCCCAGATCTCACTGGCATGGAGCGGCCGGTCGGCCTCTTGCAGCACGGCGAGCGCCGCCCCGATCAGCACCCGTCCGTAGCGCCGGGCGGCCACGGCCTCGGAGCGGGCCTCCTCCGACGCCCCCTGCCCCGTCGCCGTCGCGGGAGTCGCGGCCGGCCGGGGTTCGGGCCATGCCCTCTCTGCCGGGCGCGGCGGCGGTCGATCGGCTCCGCGCGTGGCGAAGCCGGGCACCGGCCACGGCCCCGCCGTCGCGGTTCCCGGATCGCCCGAATCGGCCGCCCGAAGATCGTGTCTCTCCTGCCCCCCGGCGCCCGCAGGGCGGGAAGGTCCCTCGGCAGGACCGGCCGGAACCGCGCCGTCCGGGCGGGAGGGCGAGACCCGGCGGGGCTCGCTCCCTTCGGCAGGAGCAAGGGGATCGGGCCGATCCGCCCAGACCGACCGGGAGGTGATGTCGTCCCGCCCCGGCCCGGCGGATGCGGAGGAAGGAGCGATGGGCGGAGAAGGAGAGGTGGCCTGTGCCGGGTGCTTGATCTCAGCCGGCTCGTCCTCCGCCGTCGTCCCGAGCTCGGCCTTCAGCCGCCGGCCGAGTTCCAGATAGAGGGTCAGATCGGTGATGGCCCGGTCCAGGGCCTCGCGCTGACGCCGCAGCGCGTTCAGGCGGGCTTCCGCTTCCGCTTCCGACAGAACCATGGAATTTTCCCGGTCACTTTCCCTGATGGAATATCCCGTAGCACGGGAAGGACCGTTATGGAATATGGATTTCTCTGTTCCATCTTATTCCAATTAATTCCACCACCATCTTCCGTGGAATATCATAGGGAATAGAACAAAAAGCGTCTCGGCTTGGAAGATCCCGGAGCCGGCTTCGAGGCGCTTGTGGAAGGCCGAGGAAGCCGCCTCGAAGCCGCGTTTCCGTTTCGCGGGGGCGAGCATGCGCTTTATTCCGTCCCATTCCGTCTACGCGCCGCCGGCTTCGGCGGAACGAGTAGGGCGCCGGGATCGGCCGGCCGCAGGGTCATGCCGTTGTCGTCGAGGCTCAGGGGCAGCTTCGGAAACACCTCGAGCACCCCGGCCACATCCGCCTTGAAGGCCTGGCGGAAGCTGCGGATGCTGGCATTGTCCGCCCCGAACTGCCGGTGCAGGTTGTCCCAGGTCAGCCGCAGGGGCCGCTGCAGCAGGCGCAGGCGGTAGCCGAGCCAGAACAGCAGGTCGAGCTTGCGGGCGGAGCCGGAAAAGGCCCGGGCCGCCCGGATGTCGACGGGCAGGGCGTGCTGGATCAGGCTGTCGTAGAAATCCTGGTGGAACTGCACCTCCTTCTGCCAGACCAGCCCATCCGAGCCCGCCCGCCAGAGGTCGAGGCGGCGGAAAGGCGGCACGTTGAGGGTCGAGGCCTGGTCGGCCCCGTCCCAGAGGCCGATCTGCATGGAGCAGGCAGCGAGCCGGTTGAGCTGCTCCTTGAAGGCGCCGATCGTGCCGCGCTCGCCTCCGGTCACGGCGAAGCCCATGGCCTTCATGAAGCCCGACAGGCTGTCGCCCACCTCGATCACCGGGTTGCGCTGGCGCACGGCCTCCGAGCAGAGATGCAGGAGCACCAGGCGGGCCTTGGGGCCGTAGGGCAGGCCCTGGGGCTCCATCTCCCCGGTCACGGGGTTCTTGAGCCGCCCGGCGGTCAGGCTGAGGGAATTGCGGCCGTATTCGCGAAACACCTCCCGGGCGGCGCCGGGATCGCGATAGGGCAGGCCGCACAGGGCCAGGACCGAATGGATGTGCTGGAGGTTCTCCGGCCCCGTGGGCTCGTTCTCGATCACCTCGCGGATGGCATCGCGCCGGCGCTGGTCGCGGCCCATGCCGGCGCGGCGGGAGGATTGGCTGTCCACCTCCACCGCCCGGGCGCTTGCGGCCGCATCCCGCTCGCGCTGACGGAACAGCAGATGCTCGACGATCGGCGCGAACAGGAAATCGCCCCGAGCGGTTTCGAGCTCCGCCAGGAGGTCTACATCGCGGATCAGCGCGATCTTGTCCGCGAGCCCCACCTGTGTCGCCCTCACCCTTCCTGTCCGGTTCTGCCGGTTAGCGGGCAGAGTCCTCAGGTAGCCTCACACGATTCGGGCGGCGGGAGTCTCGGGGAGCTCACGATTTATCCCGGCTATCCCCGCAAGTCGGGTGGGTTTTTCGATGAGGGCGAGGACGGCGAGGGGGAGTGTTCCTCTCCAACCCGCGCTGCATGGGGAGGGGATCGAGAACACCGATCGGAGCCGCTGCGCAGAGTTCGATACGGCAGTATCTCCGGGACTTTTCCACAGAGCCGGCCCCCTTGTCCGGTTATCCCCGCCGAATCCCCTACGCCCCTGCGCAGACTTCTATGCAGGTCCCCTGTTCCGGCCCGCAGAATCCCCTACGCATCCACGCAGAATCCCATGCGGATTCACGCAGAATTCGATACGCGGATCCTTCTTAAACCATTCAGGAAAATGAGGAATCTCGTCTCCCATATAATAGGCAGAACAGACTCCCTATAACCCCTTCTGATATCTTTCCTATAAGGCAGGTCCAAAGCGTTCGTGTCGACGAACGGGTTATGCTGACTTGGTTCGAAGAGAGAATTTTTGGAATTTTTCACAAGCTCCCTACCCTTTTCCCGCAGCTTGTCCACAAAACCACATTTCTCCGCAGGTGCCTGGACTCCCCATGACGCAATTCTCTTCCGTCGACCGGCTTCTCTCAATCATGATGACCTTGCGGGATCCCGAGAAAGGCTGTGCCTGGGATGTCGCGCAGACACCGGCGACCATCATCCCCTTCACGATCGAGGAAGCCTATGAAGTGGCAGAGGCCGTCGATCAGGGCGATGCCTTCGAGCTGCGCGACGAGCTCGGAGATCTGCTCCTCCAGGTCGTGTTCCAGGCCCGGATGGCGGAGGAAGCGGGCTCCTTCGCCTTCTCCGATGTGGTCGAGGCGATCATCCGCAAGTTGATCCGCCGGCACCCGCACGTCTTCGATGCTTCCGGCAACCTCCTCGCCCCGGAAGAGCGCCGAACCGATCCGGAGGCGATCAAGCAAGCCTGGGAACGCATCAAGGCGGAGGAACGGGCGGAGAAAGCCGGGCGAGGAGTCAGGAAGCCGCAAGGTCCCCTCGCCGGCGTTCCGAGTGCCCTCCCCGCTCTGATGCGAGCCGAAAAGATCTCGCGGAAAGCAGCCGGCTACGGCTTCGACTGGCCGAACGCTGCGGACGTCCTCGCCAAGGTCCGGGAGGAGGTGCTCGAGGTCGAACAGAGCCTGGCCGAGGACGACCGGGAAGCCGTGGCGGAGGAAATCGGAGATCTCCTGTTCTCCGTGGCCAATCTCGCCCGCCATGCCGGCGTCGACCCGGAGGAGGCCCTGCGCCGCGGCACCCAAAAATTCATCCGCCGTTTCGAGGCCATGGCCGATCTCCTCGCCCGGCAGGGCCAAAATCTTGACGAAAGCGACCTCCCCGCGATGGAGGCTGCCTGGCAGGCGGTGAAGCAGGTCGAGAAGGCGGGACGCTGAGGCGGATTTTTCCGACTCACGTCCGGGAACGCAAGTTTCTTCTCCCCCAAGCGGGCGAAGAAATGCGAGTCCTGCTCAACCGGACCGGCTGGGATCGTCCCTCTCTCCTCTCCGTCTCCGCAGGGGCCAGTCGATGAGATGCACCGCGTAGAGGGCGATCCAGACCAGGACGGGCTGAAGCAGCAGGCGCGGCCCGTGATACCACCAGCTGTCGGGGATCGGCGGCATGTCGATATGCTCGAAGGCCTGCTTGAGATTGGCCGGGACGACGCAGATCGCATAGAGCGCAAAGGCGAGACCGGCCGCCCGCCGCAGGGGCGGCAGGAACAGGGCAACGGCCCCGGCGATCTCGCACAGCCCGGTGAGGATCACCACGAGGAGAGGGGCGGGGACCCAGCTCGGCATGATCGGCAGAAAGCGCTCGGTCGCGACGAGATGCACGAGGCCGATGATTCCGTAGAGGCCGGACAGGGCCCAGCGCAGGGGCGCCCGCCCGTCGCGGCCCCCTCCCCTCATCGGCCTCGGCTCATGGGAGCCGGCCCGGATCGACGCCGCAGGAGGCGGCCGTCGCCCGCCGGACGGCTTCCGCGAGCTGCCGGAGGCGGGGATGCCCGGCGCTCCCGAGGATCGTGTCGTCGATGCGGGTGACGGGGCAGACGAGCCGCAGGGAATTCGTGAGAAAGACCGCCTCCGCAGCCTTCAGCGCCTCCGGTGTCAGAGGGCTCTCGTCCCAGACGAGGCCGAGATCCGGCGCCAGATCGCGCAGAACCCCGCGCAGGATACCGGCCAGCACCCCCTCCCCCAGCGGCGGCGTCACCAGCCGGTCGCCGCTGAGGGCGACAAGATTGCCGGTGCCGGCGCAGGCGACCCGGCCCCGCGTGTTGAGGAACAGGGCCTCGTCGAAGCCCGCGGCCCGGCTTTCCCGGATCGCGAGAACGGCGTCAAGATAACCCAGGGTCTTGAGCCGGGAGGTGGGGGAGGTCTCATTCCGGGCGATGCCGGTCGTGCGCAGGGTCAGGGTCGCGGCGGCGAAATTGGGCGCCAGGGGGGCCGAACTCGCGAAGACGGTCGGCTGTGCTGTCTCCGGCGGCAGGATCCCGCGGGGGCCGACGCCCCGGGTCACCGTGGTGCGGATGCCGGCCCGGGCCTCCCCCGCGGCGAGCCCCCGCATCGCCGCCCGGATCGTCTCGGGCGCGACCGCGAAGCCCAGGGTCGCGGCCGCCGCGACGAGGCGGGCGATATGGGCCTCCTCGAAGGCGATGCGGCCCTCGAGCGCCAGGGCCGTGTCGAACACCCCGTCCCCGAGCAGCAGGCCCCGGTCGGCGAGGTCGAAGGGCACCTTCCCTTCCGTGGGCCGGCCGTCAAACCACAGCATCGGCCGGCGTCTCGGACCGTCCCCGGCCGGGCTTCCCCCGCCAGGTCCGGGCGAGATCGAGGAAGTTGGCGAAGAGGGCGTGGCCGTTCTCCGTCAGCACCGACTCGGGGTGGAACTGGATCCCGTAGGTCGGGTGCGTCCGGTGCGAGAGGGCCATCACCTCCCCTTCCGCGGACAGGGCGTCGACGACGAGATGGTCCGCCATCGCCGGCTGCGGCTCGACCACGAGGGAATGGTAGCGCCCGACCTGCATCGGATCGGGCAGGCCCGAGAACAGCCGTGCCGCCTCGTGCCGGATCGGCGTCGCCTGCCCGTGCAGCGGCCGCCGCGCCCGGCCGACCTGCCCGCCGAAGGCCGCGCCGATGGCCTGATGGCCGAGGCAGACGCCGAGGATTGGAATATTCCCGGACAGTTCCCGGATCGCGGGCAAGGTCACCCCCGCCTCGTTGGGCGTGCAGGGCCCCGGCGAGAGCACCAGGGCATTGGCCTCGAGGGCGCGGATGCCGGCCACGTCGAGGGCGTCGTTGCGCACCACCTTCACCGTCTCGCCGAGCTCTTCGAAGTAGCGCACGACGTTGAAAACGAAGGAATCGTAGTTGTCGATGACGAGGATCATGATTCCGGCGCCTCGAAAGCCTGGAAGACCCGGGCGGCCTTGGTCAGCGTCTCCTCGTATTCCGGACCGGGTTCCGAGAGCAGCGTCACCCCGCCTCCGGCCTGTAGCACCGCCTCCCGGTCGTTCATGAACACGGTGCGGATCGCGATCGAGGTGTCGAGGGAGCCGTCGAAACCGATCGCGCCGATGGCTCCGCAATAGAGCTCCCGCGCATCGCCCTCGATCTCGGTGATGATGTCCATGGCCCTGAGCTTCGGCGCACCGGTGATCGAGCCGCCCGGGAAGGTCGTCGCGATCAGGTCGAGGGCGTCCCGGCCTTCGCGTAGGGTTCCCGTGACCACGGAGACGAGATGGTGGATCCCGGCATAGGATTCCAGCCCGCACAGGATCGGCACCTTGACGCTGCCCGGCGCGCAGACCCGGGAGAGGTCGTTGCGCAGCAGGTCGACGATCATGATGTTCTCGGCCCGCTCCTTGGGATGGGCCTGGAGCGCTGCCGCCAGACGGGAATCTTCCGTAGGATCGGAAGAACGCCGCACCGTTCCCTTGATCGGCCGTGTCTCGACCTGCCGCCCGTCGAGCTTCAGGAACCGCTCCGGCGAGGAGGAGGCGACGGTCAGCCCTCCGAAGGCGAGATAGGCGCCGAATGTCGCCGGGTTCGTCTCCCGCAAGCGGCGATACAGAGCAAAACCATCGAAGCCCGGCGGAAGTGTTGTCGAGAAACGCTGCGCGATGTTGGCTTGGTAGATATCGCCGGCGCGAATGTAATCCCGCACCTTCTCTACGGCGGCCTCGTAGCCTGCCCGGGTGAAGTTGGAATCCCAGACGAATGTCGCTGCGGATTGCACCTGCGGCTCCGGTTCCGGGCTCGCGAGGAGGGCCGCGAAGGCGTCGAGGCGCGCCTTCGCCCGCGTTTCCTGGCCGGTGCCGATCTCGGGAAAGCCGGTGGCGATCAGGCGGCAGGTCCCGTTTGCATGATCGATCGCGAGGAGCGTGTCGTAGAAGTTGAAGGCGGCATCGTCGGTGAGCCCGGCCCGCCGGGCCGGCTGCTCGACCTGCTCCAGGCAAGTGGCGAAGTCGTAGGCGAAGTAGCCGATCGCTGCGCCGGGGAAGCCTGGGAGATCCGGTTGCGGATCAAGGCGATAGGGCGCGAGGCAGACGCGGAGGGCTTCGAGGGGCGCCCCGTCGAGGCTTCGGCCGTCGAGGCTCGGCTTCCCGTCCCGGACACGGAAGCGCCCGAACGGATCGGCGGCGAGCACCGACACCCGGCCCAGGGTCGGATGCGCCATCGCGCTGTCGAGGAAGGCGAGCCCCGGCAGCCGGGCGAGCCGGGCCGCAGCCGTGATCGGCTCGATCGGCGGGATGTCTCGGGTCCAGACCATGAAACGGCAGCAGAACTTTTCGGCCGGAAAGCAACCTCGCCCACCAACCGTGCCGGAACGTCCCCGTCAATCGCTTCCGGGGCGAAGCCGGGCCCGTCCGATGCAGGGGCGGGATGCAAGGGCGGATTGCATCCGTGCGAACGCTGCCGCGCGAAGCCGGCCGCGACGAGGCTCGCATGGGCGCCGCAATCGCGTTATAGCACGCGCGACATCCGAAAGACGCGCCCTATCGATTGTGCCGGACCGGCCTCGGGTTCGGGCGCGACGAGTTGCCATGACCACCACCGCTTCTCCCAAGACCGCCGCCCCGCGGATCTCCTTCGTCTCCCTCGGCTGCCCCAAGGCGCTGGTCGATTCCGAGCGCATCCTCACCCAGCTGCGGGCGGAGGGGTACGAGCTGGCCCGGCGCCACGACGGGGCCGACGTGGTCATCGTCAACACCTGCGGCTTCCTCGATTCGGCCAAGGCCGAGTCCCTCTCGGCGATCGGGGAGGCGATGGCGGAGAACGGCCGGGTCATCGTCACCGGCTGCATGGGCGCACAGCCGGACGAGATCCGCGACCGCTTCCCGAACCTGCTCGCGGTGACGGGCCCCCAGGCCTACGAGTCCGTGGTCGAGGCCGTCCATCAGGCGGTGCCGCCGGCCCACGACCCCTTCCTCGACCTGATCCCGCCGCAGGGCGTGAAGCTCACGCCGCGTCATTACGCGTATCTGAAGATCTCGGAGGGCTGCAACAACCGCTGCACCTTCTGCATCATTCCCTCCCTGCGCGGCGACCTCGTCAGCCGCCCCGCGGGGGATGTGCTCCGCGAGGCGGAGAAGCTGGTCAAGGCCGGGGTGAAGGAGCTGCTCGTCGTCTCGCAGGACACGAGCGCCTATGGCATCGACACCCGCTACGCCGCGAGCCCCTGGCGCGACCGCGAGGTGCGCGCCCGCTTCTACGATCTCGCCGCCGAGCTCGGTGAGCTCGGGGCCTGGGTACGTCTGCACTACGTCTATCCCTACCCCCATGTCGACGAGGTCATCCCGCTGATGGCCGAGGGCAAGGTCCTCCCCTATCTCGACATGCCGCTCCAGCATGCGAGCCCCTCCGTCCTCAAGCGGATGCGGCGCCCCGGCAACCAGGAGAAGCAGCTCGACCGGATCCGCCGCTGGCGCGAGATCTGTCCGGACCTCGCGATCCGGTCCACCTTCATCGTCGGCTTCCCCGGCGAGACGGAGGCCGAGTTCGAGGAGCTGCTCGCCTGGATCCGCGAGGCCAGGCTCGAGCGCGTCGGCTGCTTCGAATACGAGCCGGTCAAGGGCGCGCCCGCCAACGACCTCGCCGAGCTGGTCCCGCCGGAGGTGAAGGCCGAGCGCAAGCGGCGCTTCATGGAGGCGCAGCAGGGCGTGTCCCTGAAGCTGCAGCGCGCCAAGGTCGGCAGGCGCCTGCCCGTGATCATCGACGAGGCCGGCCCGACCGTCGCCAAGGGGCGCTCGAAATACGACGCGCCGGAGATCGACGGCTCCGTCCACGTCGCCTTCCGCCGCCCGGTCCGCCCGGGCGACATCGTCACCGTGAAGATCGAGGGCGCCGACGCCTACGACCTGCACGGGACGGCGGTGTAACGCCGTCGTTCTAGGCTTTCGGTCAGCGGTTCTTGCGCGGGCGGTGATCCGGATCGACGCCGCCCTCCGGCGTCGTCTCGTTCTCGACATCGCCCTCGAAGGTCGAATCCGCCTGCAGATCCTCCGGATCGCCGCTGGAGCGGGTCATGCCCTTCGCGGCGCCGATGCCCGGATCGCCCTTGAGGTCGGCGTCGCTCGGATGCGCGGTCTTGAGATGCTTGGTCGCCATGCGGCCTCCCGGTTCTCCTAACGTCCCGGAAGAACCCATGGGCTGCGCGATCTTTCCCGGCCGTCTCGGAACCACCGGATGTGTCCGGACGCGCGCCTCTGGAGGTGGGGTTTAGGCCGGGGTCGCGGCTCGATCGCACGCCGCACGGCCCCGATCCGGGCCGTCTTCCCGATCGGCCCGCGATGCGCTCTGCCGAGCCCGTGCTCAGCAGAGCTGTCCCGCGGGGCCGGAAGACGTCAACGCAGCTTCGGCGCCGGAACCTCGCGCCCCTGCGCCCGGTCCCACTTTACGAAGACGCCCTGCTCGTTCTTGCGGACGGAGCTTCTGTCCTGCGCAGTCGACATCGTGGCATTGCCGGCGACCGGCGTCACATACATCGAGATCTTGCCGCTGTGATCCCAGTATCCGCCGGTTCCGCCCTGGACGGCGTCGAGAGCGGCGTCGTCGAGCTTCATGTTCACTGCATGCGTCATGGGAGGATCTCCGAACTCGGAACCGATGCCGTGTTTGCATCTGTCCCGATAGAACAACGGATCCCCTCAGCTTGGCTGTGCTCCGAGACACACGACCGGGCGGCGCCGTCTTCGCCATCCCCGGGCCTGCGCCGCCTGGAGAAATTCACCTCGCGGCATGCGCGGAAGCGGGTTCGGTGCTTGCGGATCCGAAGCGGGGGACCGCGAAGCTGGCGGCAGGCCCTTCGTCGGAAGGCGTTCTAGAGAAGAGCCGCGCTTAGGAGCCTGCCGACGCCCGCCCCTTCCCTCTCCACCCAGGCCCGGGCCAGCGAGCCGTCGAGATCGATGGCCCGCACCGCGTCTTCCACGACGCTCACCGAAAAGCCGTCCGCCCGGGCATCGAGGGCGCTCCAGGCGACGCAGTAATCGGTGGCGAGCCCGCACAGCACGAGGCGCTCGAATCCGTGCTCCCGCAGGTAGGCGGTCAGCCCCGTGCGCGTGGTGCGGTCGGCCTCGAGGAAGGCGGAGTAGCTGTCGACGCCGCGATGGAAGCCCTTGCGCAGGATCAGCTGCGCCTTCTCCGCCGCGAGCCCGGGGGCGATCTCCGCCCCCGGCGTCCCCTGCACGCAATGGTCCGGCCAGAGCATCTGCGGGCCGTAGGGCAGCGCCGCGGTCTCGAAGGGCGCGCGGCCCTCGTGGCGCGTGGCGAAGGAGGCGTGCCTCCGCGGATGTCAGTCCTGCGTCAGCACCAGGTGGGGCGCGGCCGCGATCAGCCGGTTGAGCGGCGCGCTCGCGGCGTCGCCCTCCGGCACCGCGAGCGCGCCGCCGTGCAGGACGTCGCGCGGGCCGAGGCTCATGGCCGGGGATCCGAAGATCCCCGGATCCCGTGATCCGCGGATCACGGCGTCATCACCGTGGCGCCGGTGGTCTGCCGGCCGGCGAGGTCGCGATGCACCTGGGCCGCGTCCGCGAGCTTGGCGCGGGCATGGATCGGGATCTTCACCGCGCCGCTGCGCACCACCTCGAACAGATCGGCGGCCATGGCGTCGAGGCCGGCCCGGGTGGCGGTGTGGCTGAACAGGGTCGGGCGCGTGACGTAGAGCGAGCCCTTGGCGGCGAGGAGGCCGAGATCGAAGGCCTCGATCGGCCCGGAGGCGGAGCCGAAGCTCGCGAGCAGGCCCCGGGGACGCAGGCAGTCGAGGGAGGCCGGGAAGGTCGCCTTGCCGACGCCGTCATAGACGACCGGCACGCCCTTGCCGCCGGTGATTTCCCGGACCCGCGCCACGAAATCCTCGTCCCGGTACAGGATGACGTGGTCGCAGCCATGCTGCTTGGCGAGCTCCGCCTTTTCCGGGCTGCCGACGGTGCCGATCACCGTGGCCCCGAGATGCTTGGCCCATTGCGTGGCGATGAGCCCGACGCCCCCGGCCGCGGCATGGAACAGGATCGTGTCGCCCGGCTCGACCCGGTAGGTCTGGCGCAGCAGGTACTGCGCGGTCAGGCCCTTGAGCATCATCGCGGCGGCGGTCTCGTCGGCGATGCCCTCCGGCACGTGCACGACGCCGGCCGCGTCGACCACGACCTCCTCCGCGTAGGTGCCGCTGGCACCGGCATAGGCGACTCGCTCCCCGACCCGGAAATCGGTCACGCCCTCGCCCACGGCGACCACCGCGCCGGCGCCCTCCTTGCCCAGGGTGAAGGGCAGCGCGGGCATCTTGTAGGCCCCGGAGCGGAAATAGATGTCGATGAAGTTCACGCCGATGGCGGTCTGGCGGACGCGGATCTGGCCCGGGCCGGGATCGGCGACCGCCACCTCCTCGTAGCGCATCACCTCCGGCCCACCGTATGCGTGCACCCGGATCGCTTTCGGCATGTCGTGTCGTCCCTGGCCTGACGCCCGCCTCGTGGCGGCCATGATAGGACCAACGGCCCTCGAAGTCTCAACCCGCGTGGCCTTGTCGGGAGCGCCTGCGCCCCTCGCCCGCGTTACGTCCGCCTCCCGCGTCAGACCTGCGCCACCGCCACCCGCATGCCGGTGCCCGACAAGCAGCGGCGGATCCGGCTCTCCAGGTCCGGGGTCAGGCCCTCGACGGCGACATGGACGGTGGCGGTGTCCTCGGGGCGGATCGAGAGGCGGTAGCGCAGCCCCTCCTCCCGCATCTGCGCCAGCAGGTTCGTGCCCGCCCGGGTCATCGCCGTGATGTGCTGGTCGATCAGCTCGGGTTTCATCCGTTCGGATCTCATGCGTTCGGGCCGTTCCCCGCCGGTGCCGGCCGCGTCGTCCCTGTATCCCGGGCCGGGTTTCCGCGCAGGGCGCCGGGATGCTCGACCGGGGGGAACAGGCGGGCCAGCCCATGGGCCACGCCGAGGAGCACGGGATCGTAATCCGACCGCGTGCGGTGCCCGTCGAGATCCCGTTTCTGGTCGATGAAGGTCTTCACGCCATGCTCCCGTGCGGCATCCGGCAGAACCGCGGCCGTACGGGACAATGCCCGCGGAGCCGGTTGGTTGCCGTCTCAGCGTCGGCCGGCCCGATCCGGGCCGACGCCGAGTCCCGCATCGCCCCTCGGACCTGGCCTGTTGGCCTTGACCTCGCCCGTCCGTCTCCTCTGTAGGATCTCTGAGAGAGACGCGTCGGGAGAGACGCGTGCGATGCGAGGGAGAGGCGTGGTGGCGGATCCGCAGCCGGCACGGGACCAGCGGTTCGAGACGATCGTGGTCGGGGCCGGCGCGGTTGGGCTCGCCGCCGCCCTGGCCTTCGCCCGCGACGGCATCCGGACCGCCCTGATCGGCCGCCATGCCCCGGTCGCCGACGGGCGCACGGTGGCGCTGCTCGACGGATCGATCCGTCTCCTCGACGCCCTCGGCGCCTGGCCGGAGATCGCCCCCCACGCCGCGCCGCTGGCCGAACTGCACATCATCGACGACACCGGCAGCCTGTTCCGGCCGCCGCCGGCCCGGTTCACCGCCGCGGAGATCGGCCTCGACGCCTTCGGCTGGAACGTCGAGAGCGCGACCCTGATCGAGACCCTGCGCCGCCGGGCCCGCCACGTGCCGGGGCTGACCCTGTTCGAGAGCGATGCCGCGGGCAGCCGGAGGAGCGAGGAGGGCGCGCGCGTCACCCTGGAGGACGGGCGCAGCGTCGAGGGCCAGCTCGTCGTCGGGGCGGATGGCGGACGCTCGCCGCTGCGCGCCGCCTCCGGCCTGCTCGTGCGGGAATGGTCCTATCCCCAGGCCGCGATCACCACCCTGCTCGCCCACGAGAAGCCCCATCGCGACGTCTCGACGGAGTTCCACACCCCGCATGGGCCCTTCACCCTGGTGCCCCTGCCCGGCGGCCAGCGCTCGAGCCTCGTCTGGGTCACCGGGGAGCGGGCGGCCAAGCGCCTCTCCCGTCTCGACGACCCGGCCCTGGCCGCCGCCGTCGAGCATCAGGCGCAATCCATGCTCGGCGCCATGCGGATCGACGGGCCGCGGGGGCTGGTGCCGATGCGCGGGCTCTCCGTCGCGGCGCCGGTCGCGACGCGGCTCGCCCTGATCGGGGAGGCGGCCCATGTCTTCCCGCCCATCGGCGCCCAGGGCCTCAATCTGGGCCTGCGCGATGCGGCGGCCCTGCGCGACGCGGTGCTGGCGGCCCGGGACAACGGGCGGGATCCCGGCCTGCCCGCGGCCCTGGCCCGCTTCGCCGCCGGCCGCACCCTCGATGCGGGCCTGCGCAGCACGGCGGTGGACATGCTCAACCGCAGCCTGCTCACCCATCTCCTGCCGGTGGACGCCCTGCGCGGGATCGGGCTCGCCGCCGTGAGCGCGCTGCCGCCCCTGCGCCGCCTCGTCATGCGCGAGGGCCTGCTGCCCCAGCTCGGCGTGCCGAGCCTGATGCGCCGCCGGCAGGGCTGAGGCTCAGCGCATCGCCGCGAGGGCCCGATCGTTCGACTGGGCAGCCGGCGCGAACCCGGTCCCGTCCCGGCCGAGGGCCTCGCCATGGGCGAACAGGGCCCGCATGTAGCCCCGGTCGAAGGGGGCGGCGGAGATGTCGGGGAAGCGTCCGTCGATCTGGGCGACGCGCAGGTCGAGATTCGTGCGGGCGGCATAGGCCCGCGTCAGGGCCAGGGCCGCCCGGGTCTGCGCCTTGATCGCCGCCGACATGCTGCGCCCGAGCACGCCGAGCGTCGAGAGGCCCGCCATCTGGAATTCCGGCGTCAGCCGGTTGTGCACGATGAGATAGACCTCCCGGGCCGGCAGCGTCAGCGCCCGGTTCGTCTCGCCCGCCACCGCCTCGGCCGGGGCGAGGAAGAACGGCCCCATGGCCCCGCCATCCGCGTGCAGCTCCTCGAAGGCCTTGCCCTCGGCCGAGACGACGGGGAGGCGCACCGGCGGGAACACGCCGGGCACGGCGGTGGAGGCGAGGATGATCGCCCGGAACAGCGTCAGCGCCGCCGGCCCGCCCTCGCTCGCCAGCGCGCCCATGTCCCACAGGATCGGGCGCTCCGTGTCGATCTGCGTGGTGGCGACGAGCAGGCGCCGGCCCTTGGCATGCTCGGCGGCCACCGCCTTGAGGAGCGCGGGCGTGACCGCGGCGTCGATCCGCTCCTTGAGCGGCCAGGTATCGGTCAGCGAAACGGGCGTCGCCCCGAACTCGAACACGTCGGCCGCGGAGATCTCGGTGTAGTTCCGGCGCAGCGCGTCGTCCGCCTGGGCGCCGACGAAGGCGAAGGGCGCGATCAGGGCGCCCGTGGACACGCCGGTGATCACCCCGAATTCCGGCCGGTTGCCGGCCTGCGACCAGCCGCAGAGGAGCCCGGCCCCGAAGGCGCCGTTCTCGCCGCCGCCCGACATCACCAGCCAGGGATCGGTGGCGCGGGAAGCCCCGGCCAGCAGCGCCGCGAAGGCCTCGCTGTCGTCGCCCGCGATCCGGAACGCCTGCGGGAGGCCGGCGGGCCTGGCATGGGCGGCCTCCTCGGCCGTGAACGCGATGCGGTCCCCCTGCCTCTCGCCGCCCTCCCCGTCCGGCCGCCCGGCCGACTTGTCGAGCATCTTGCGGTGCGTGGGCTTCGCCTCGGCCGTGCCCGCCGCCAGCGTCAGAGAGAACGCACCGGCGAGCACGTGGCGCTTGGTCAATCCCGACATGGCCACAGCCTCCCCTGCCGCCGGTCCTTCGACACCGGTCGACAGTCGAACCTTCACCCACCTCGTCCGTGGAAGACGTTCGGGCGCGGATGGTTCCGGCCGGAGCCTGCGGGGAGCGGTCGGGAAGCTGGCATCCGTGCGCGACAACACCTCGGACGAGACGAAGACTGAAGAGACATGAACAATATCTCATCGACTTCTTGACGACGAGTTATTTTTCTTGGCCCCGCGCCGGGACATCGCAAGCATGCCGCGCGACGACTCGGGCAACGGGAACGTCGCGCGGACCCGCCCTCCGCCGAAAGGTCCCTTCCATCGAGGCTTTACGGGACGGCCGGCCCTGCACTAACCGGGAGGCAGCCCTTCCCGTCCCGCGACGGGCCAACGAACCGGGCCACCAAGAACAGTCTCGAGGAGCGAACACCCCATGAAACTGCCGCGCCGCTTCTTCCAGCCGCTCGCCGCCGGCGCGCCGGAACCCTTCCGCGAGCTTCCGATCAAGCTCGAGCGGATGATCCACTTCGTGCCGCCCCACAACGAGAAGGTCCGCGCCCGCGTGCCCGAACTCGCCAAGACGGTGGACGTGGTGCTCGGCAACCTGGAGGACGCGGTCCCCGCCGATCAGAAAGAGGCGGCGCGCAAGGGCTTCGTCGAGATGGCCCGCGCCACGGACTTCGCCGCCACCGGCACCGGCCTCTGGACCCGCATCAACGCCCTGAACTCCCCCTGGATTCTCGACGACCTGTTCACGATCGTCGCCGAGATCGGCTCCAAGCTCGACGTGGTGATGGTGCCGAAGGTGGAGGGCCCCTGGGACATCCACTACATCGACCAGCTGCTGGCCCAGCTCGAGGCGCGCCACGGCGTCACCAAGCCGATCCTGGTCCACGCGATCCTGGAGACGGCCGAGGGCGTGGCCAATGTCGACGCCATCGCCTCCGCCTCCCCCCGCATGCACGGCATGAGCCTCGGCCCGGCCGATCTCGCGGCCTCGCGCGGCATGAAGACCACCCGCGTCGGCGGCGGCCACCCGGATTACCGCGTCATCGCCGATCCCAAGGGCGATGCCGAGCGCGCCTCCGCCCAGCAGGACCTGTGGCACTACACCATCGCCCGGATGGTCGATGCCTGCATGGCCAACGGCATCAAGGCCTTCTACGGCCCCTTCGGCGACTTCTCCGATTCGGCCGCCTGCGAGGTCCAGTTCCGCAACGCCTTCCTGATGGGCTGTGCCGGTGCCTGGACCCTGCATCCGAGCCAGGTGGCGCTCGCCAAGACGGTCTTCGCGCCGGATCCGGCGGAGGTCGCCTTCGCCGTGCGCATCGTCGAGGCCATGCCCGACGGCACCGGTGCCGTGATGATCGACGGCAAGATGCAGGACGACGCCACCTGGAAGCAGGCCAAGGTCATCGTCGACCTCGCGAAGCTCGTCGCTGCGAAGGATCCGGAGCTCGCCAAGGTCTACAATCTGCCGTGATCGGGGCGCAGGGTCGCGGGGCATCGACGGTGACGACGGCCGCCCCCGTCCCTATCTCTCCGGGCATGACCCAGACGACCATGACAGCGACGACGATGAGAACCGCGAAGTTCGGCCTCGGTTCGGTGGTGCGCCACCGGATCTATCCGTTCCGCGGCGTCGTGTTCGACGTCGATCCGGAATTCGCCAACACCGAGGAATGGTGGCTCGCGATCCCCGAGGAGGTGCGGCCCCGCAAGGACCAGCCGTTCTACCACCTCCTCGCCGAGAACGCGGACAGCGAGTACATCGCCTATGTCTCGGAGCAGAACCTCGTGCCCGACCATTCGGGCGAGGCCCTGCGCCACCACGGCATCCCCGAGGTGTTCGAGCGGGATTCCCACGGCGGCTACCGGATGCGCGGCAGCCAGGCGAACTGACCGCAGCCGCGCGATCGAGGACGGAGGGGCGCCGCTGAGGTTCAGCGGCGCCCCTCGTCGTTCCGGGCACGGGGCGCGGCCGTGACGACAAAGAAAAAGGCGGCCGCCGTGGCCGGCGACCGCCCTGTTCCTGCGCGGGACGCGCTCGCTTACTTCGCGGCGGGAGCCGGGGTGGCGGCCGGCGCGGCACCGCCCTGCTGCGTCTCGAGCTTCTTGCGCATCTCGTCGGAGCGCTTCTCGAGCTCGGCCTGGAGCTTCTTCTGCTGCTCCTCGAGCACCTTCGGGTCGACCGCCGGGCCGTCGAAGGCCGTGCCGAAGCCGGCGAGCGGCACCGCGAACACCACCTCGCGCTGGGTCTGGTTCTGCACCGAGACGTTGAGGGTGTTGCCCTTCTTGAGGGCGGCGATGAACTCGTTGGTGACGCCGCCGGCCTCGGCGAAGCAGCCGTTCGGGAAGCAGACCGCGAAGCGGCCGCCGATCGTCTCCTTGCCGTCGATGTTGAAGCGGATGCCCGGGTTGAGCATCAGGCCCAGCGGCAGCAGGAAGCGGACGACCCGCACCTCCTGCTTCTGGGCGGCGTTCTTCATGTCGTAGACGGCGGCCGCGAGCACGGGCTGGCCGTTGTCCGACACGAAGTCGCGGGTGGTGTAGCAGACGTCGGTGCCGCTGGTGTTGTCCTTGCCGCACACCTTGGTCCAGTTGGCCTGGCTCGGCTCGGACTTCACGTTGATGATCTGCGGGCCGGCATTGGCCGGCTGCTGCGCGGCATTGGTCGCGGGCTGCTGCTGGGCCGGCGCCGGGGCGGGCTGAGCCGGGGCGGGCGCGGCGGGCTTCTTCGACTGGGCGAGGGCGGGCGAAGCGAGGCCGGCCCCGAGGCCCGCCAGGACCAGGAGAGCGGTGCTGCGCAGCGGGCGCGCGGGACGGTTTGCAGGAAACATCGGCTTCAAGACCCCTTCAGCGAAAGCGCGTTCGAACGTGAGGGCGGACGGTCGCGGGCAGGCCTTTCCGGAGGCGGCACAGCCGGCGCGTCGAATCACCGGGATCGTCGTGGACCCTGGAGCGCGGACCGATCCTGCCCGGACGATCGGGGCGCCTGCTTTCCCCTGGAATGCGGCGAAGGCATGACGCCTGCGCCCTACACTGCCGCCTGCGCCGCCTCAAGCGCCGCCCGCCGGATCGTGAACGAAATCGGAGCCCCGGCGGCCCGACTTAACGCAGCGTTAACCATGGCCGCCCATCTCTCAGCGGAGGCGCGGCCGGCGGTTCGCGCAGGAGATCGCTCAAGGTGACGGCGCATCGTCCGATCGGGGATGAGGCAGGACTAGCGGCGCAGACGCCTTCGCCGGGTCTGGCACCGCTCGCCCGCATCCGCCTCGGCCTGCTGCTCTCCGCCACCGCCCGCCGGCATCCCGACCGGGTCGCCTTCGTGGATCCCGCCGACAAGGCCGCCTGGAGCGACCGGCCGGCCATCACCTGGACCTATGCCGCCGCCGCCGAGATCGTCGAGCGCTTCGCCCGGGGCCTGCGCGCCTGGCGGCTGCCGCCCGGCAGCCGGATCGGCCTCTGCCTGCCGCCGGGCAGCGAGGGCGCCCTGGCCTTCCTCGCCGTCGAGGCGGCCGGCCACCTGCCCTGCCTGCTGCCCGTGAGCTGGGACGAGGAGAAGCTGCTCGCCGCCGCCCAGAGCGCGGGCCTCTGCGCGATCCTGACGCAGAGCCGGCTCGGTTCCCTCGCCCTCGCCCAGCGGCTCTGCGGGGTCGCCGCCCGCTATTTCGGGCTGCGCTATCTCGCCGCCTTCGGGCCCGAGGTGCCGGACGGGGTGATCAATCTCGACGCCATGGCGCTGGACGGGCGCAACCTCCCGGCCCGGACGGAGGACGCGCCGCCCCCGCTCCTCCCCTGCGGCGGTCTCGTGAGCTTCTGCGGCGGCGATCCCGAAGCGCCCTTCTACCGCTCCTCGGAGGCCCTGGTCGCGGCCACGGCGGCCCATCTCTGCGCGGCGCGGATCGCCCCCGAGGCGCGTATCCTCAGCCTGATCGGCGCGCAGGACCTGCTCGGCCTCGCCACGGGCCTCGCCGCGGCCCTCGTCTCGGGCGCGAGCCTCGAGACGCTGCCGGTCTTCGACGGACAGGGCTTCGCCCGCGCCCTCGCCCGCCCCGTCCCGACCCATCTCGTCGCCCCCGCCTTCCTGGAGCGCAATCTCGCCGGCCGCGACCTGCCCGAGAGCCTGCGCTCCGTCATCCTCGCCCGCCGGGCGCCGGCTCCGCTCGGGCAGGCGGCCCGCGCGGGCGAGGCCCTCCGGGTGTCGAGCGTGGTCGACGCCCTCGCCTTCGGCGAGACCGCCCTCCTCTCCCGGCCGCGCGGCGAGGCCGGGGATCTCGGCCTGGTGCTGGCCCGCCCGGACCGACTCGCCCTGCCGGCCAACCTGATGGCGATGCGCCGCGAGGGCGACGGGCGAATCGGTTTCCGGGGCCGGGCCTGCAACGCCGCTCCGCTGCAACGCGGAAGCGCGAATCCGGCCTCCGACGAGAATTGGCGGGCTACGCCTTATGCGCTGTCCGCCTCGGAAGGGGTGATCGCGGCGGTCGAAACCGCCCGCAACGCGGCGCCGGACGCCTCCGCCGCCGCCTGACGGCCCTCCGCCGCAGGCCCCGCGGGGAGCGCCAAGCGCCGCGCTTCAGCCCGAATTCATGAAGCCCCTGCGAGGGTTGGCTCGCGTTGCCGGAGGCGGCCGCAGGGCCGCTCCTCCCTTTGCGCCGCCCCGCGACCGCCTCCGGCGCGGAGGGCCGGCGAACCAAATCGTGGCTGTGGGGGTTATGGCAACGGTCCCTTTTCAAGGGGCCGGACATAGGGTAACGCTTGAGCTTATGGGTGCGCTGCAACAAGTGCTCGTCGTCGATGATGGCCGCAGGGCCGTCGACCATTCTCTCGCCGCCGACCTCGCGGGGCTCGGTTTCGCGAGCGTCACCGCGTCGATCGAGGCGGCCGACGATGTCCTCGCGGTGATCGCCCGGCCCGCGGCGATCCTGCTCCAGCTCTCCTCGACCGATCCGACCCGGGCGGCCCTCGCCCAGCGCCTGCGGGAGCAGATGCTGGCCGGCGGCATCCCGGTGATCGACATGGACGATGCCGGCCCCCGCGCCGGCGCGCCCGTGGACCTGAAGAGCCGGATCGGCCCCTACGTCCTCAACGAGCCCGACAAGTAATCGCGTCTCTTGACGCAGGGATGACGGGGCGGGCCGAGAGGTCCGCCTTTTTCGTTGTCCGGACGAAGGCGATGCCGATCAGGCCGCCTTCTTGCCCCCGCGGGCCGCGATCTTCACGAGGTTGCGCAGGATCTGCGTCGTCACCTTCAGGCGCTCGGGCACCGAATCGAGTTCGCGGATGAAGACGACGCTCATGTCCGGGCGCACCTTGGCGAAGGAGCCCTGCTCCACCACGAAGGCGGCGAGCCCCTGCGGGTTGGCGAAGGCGCGGTCGCGGAACTGGACGACGATGCCCTTCGGGCCCGCCTCCACCTTCTCGACATTGGCCTCCCGGCACAGGATCTTGATCGTCACGATCTTGAGGAGCTGCTCCACCTCCCCGGGCAGCGGCCCGAACCGGTCGATCAGCTCGGCGCCGAAGCTCTCGAGCTCCTGGTCGTTCTCGAGGGTCGAGAGGCGCCGGTAGAGGCCGAGGCGGACGGTGAGATCCTCCACGTAGCTCTCGGGGATCGTGACCGGCGCGCCCATGGCGATGGTCGGCGACCAGGCCTCCGCCTCCGGCTCCGCGATGCCCGCCTTGAGCGCGGTCACCGCATCCTCCAGCATCTGCTGGTAGAGCTCGTAGCCCACTTCCTTGATGTGGCCGGACTGGGCGTCGCCGAGGAGGTTGCCGGCGCCGCGGATGTCGAGGTCGTGGGAGGCGAGCTGGAAGCCCGCGCCCAGGGTGTCGAGGCTCTGGAGCACCTTGAGGCGCTGCTCGGCCTGGGCGGTGAGCTGGCGGTTGGCCGGGGTCGTGAACAGGGCGTAGGCCCGGGCCTTGGAGCGGCCGACGCGGCCGCGCAGCTGGTAGAGCGCGGCGAGACCGAACATGTCGGCCCGGTGCACGATCAGCGTGTTGGCGGTGGGGATGTCGAGGCCCGATTCGACGATGGTGGTCGAGAGCAGCACGTCGTACTTGCCCTCGTAGAAGGCGGTCATCACGTCCTCGAGCTGGCCCGCCGCCATCTGGCCGTGGGCCACGGCCACCGTGGTCTCGGGCATCTCCTGATCGAGGAAGCGCTTGACCTCGGCGAGGTCCTCGATGCGCGGCACCACGTAGAAGGACTGGCCGCCGCGATAGCGCTCCCGTAGCAGCGCCTCGCGGATCAGAAGCGGATCGAACGGCGTCACGAAGGTGCGCACCGCGAGCCGGTCCACGGGGGGCGTGGCGATGATCGAGAGCTCGCGCACCCCGGTCATGGCGAGCTGGAGCGTGCGCGGGATCGGGGTGGCGGAGAGGGTCAGCACGTGGACCTCCGCCTGGAGCGCCTTCAGCCGCTCCTTGTGGGCCACGCCGAAATGCTGCTCCTCGTCGACGATGATGAGGCCGAGATCCTTGAACGCCACGTTCTTGGCGAGCAGGGCGTGGGTGCCGACCACGATGTCGACCTTGCCCTCGGCGAGCCCGGCCCGGGTCTGGCGCTGCTCGCCGGCCGAGACGAAGCGCGAGAGCTGGGCCACGTTGACGGGCAGGCCTTTGAAGCGCTCGGCGAAGGTCCGGTAATGCTGGCGGGCGAGGAGCGTCGTCGGCACCACAACGGCGACCTGCTTGCCGGAGATCGCCGCGGCGAAGGCGGCGCGCAAAGCCACCTCGGTCTTGCCGAAGCCGACATCGCCGCAGACCAGGCGGTCCATCGGGCGGCCGGCATTGAGGTCGTCGAGCACCGCGTCGATGGCGTTGGCCTGGTCCTCGGTCTCCTGGAAGGCGAAGCGGGCGGCGAATTCCTCGTAGAGCCCCTCCGGCGCCTTGAGGGCGGGGGCGGGCTTCACGAAGCGGGCGGCGGCCACCTTGATGAGCTCGCCCGCCATCTCGAGGATGCGGCGCTTCATCTTGGCCTTGCGGGCCTGCCAGGCCCCGCCGCCGAGGCGGTCGAGGGCGACCTCGGAATCCTCCGAGCCGTAGCGGGTCAGGAGCTCGATGTTCTCCACCGGCAGCAGCAGCAGGCCGCCGGTATATTGCAGCTCCAGGCAATCGTGCGGGGCGCCCGCGGCGTGCACGGTCTTCAGGGTGACGAAGCGGCCGATGCCGTGATCGGCATGGACGACGAGGTCGCCGGGCTGGAGCGCCTGCACCTCCAGGATCACGTCCTGCGGCCGCTTCGACTTGCGCTTCTGGCGCACCAGCCGGTCGCCGAGGATGTCGCCCTCCGCGATCACCGCGAGGCGGTCGATGGTGAAGCCGGCCTCCAGGCCCCAGACCGCCACCGCCACGTCGGTGCCGCGCTTGAGCGCGTTGACCGCGGTCAGGGTGTTGATCTCGATCGGCTTCTTCAGGCCGTGATCGGTCAGCACGGCACAGAGCCGGTCGCGGGAGCCCTCGGACCAGGATCCGAGGATCACGTGATGCCCGGATCCCTGCAGCGCGCGGATATGCGCGACCGCGGCGTCGAACACGCTCGCCGCCTCGTTCGCCCGCTCCGGCGCGAAGTTGCGCCCGGCCTGGGCGCCGCAATCGATCACCGCGCGCTCGGGGGAATCCGGCTGGGCGAAGGGGGTGAGCCGGGCCACGCTCAAGGCTTCGAGCCGGCTCTTCCACTCGTTGGGCGTCAGGTAGAGGGCGCGGGGCGGCAGGGGCTTGTAGGGGGCGACCCCGGGCTGGGGCGTCTTCAGGGCGCTCTCGCGGGCCTGGAAATAGTCCTGGACCAGGGCGAAGCGCTCGGCGGCGGCATCCTCCACCTGCGCGTCGAACAGGAAGGGCACGTCGCCGAGATAGTCGAACAGGGTGTCGAGGCTCTCGTAGAACAGCGGCATCCAGTGCTCGAGGCCGGCATAGCGCCGCCCCTCGCTCACCGTCTCGTAGAGGCGGTCGTCCCGGTTGGCCGCGCCGAAGCTCGTGAGATAGCCCTGGCGGAAGCGCCGGATCGTCTCGGTGGTGAGCTGCACCTCGCTCATCGGCACGAGGTCGAGGGAGCGCAGGGAGCCCACCGTGCGCTGGGTCTCGGGATCGAAGGCGCGGATCGTCTCCAGCGTGTCGCCGAAGAAGTCGAGGCGGATCGGGTTGGGCAGGCCCGGCGGCGACAGGTCCAGGATGCCGCCGCGCACGGCGTATTCGCCGGTGTCCCGCACCGTCCCCGTGCGGAGGAAGCCGTTGGCCTCGACCCAGGCCACGACCTTGTCCATCGGCACCACGTTGCCGATCGCCGCCGAGAAGGTCTCGACCGCGACCCGGTCCCGGGGCGGCACCCGCTGCACCAGGGCGTTCACCGTGGTGCAGAGGATGCGGGGCTTCTCCTCCGAGGAGCGCGAGCGGGTCAGCCGCGAGAGCGCCGTCATGCGCTGGGCGGCGATGGCCGCGTTCGGCGAGACCCGGTCGTAGGGCTGGCAGTCCCAGGCCGGGAAGCTCATCACCTCGATCTCGGGGGCGACGAATTTCAGGGCGGTCTGGAAGGCGTTGGAGCGGCCGGAATCCCGCGCGACGTGGACCAGCACCGCCGGCCCCTCGAAGCTGCCCGACAGGGCGCGGGCGAGATCGGCGGCGACCAGGGTGTCGAAACCCTCCGGCACGCTGGCGAGCGTCGGGCTGTCCCCGCGCTTGAGCGCCTCCAGCGCCTGGGTCAGCGGCGCCGATTTCGGCAGGGCGAAGCGGGCGGTCTGCGGCTTCGGGGCGGGCTGTGGGGCTGGGGGCTTCGGCTTGGCCATCGGCAGGCGCGGCGGATCTCGTCGGCGGGGAAACGCTCGAAGGGCGCGGCGGATCACATCCGGGGCCCACGGGCGGCAAGGGATCGGGTCTTCGACGGGACGTTTAGCCGAAACCCCGCCCGTGGTCAGGGGCGAAGTCGCCATGCCGCAGGGCCGCGCCGCATGGGCCGCCTGCTCCCGCCGCGGGGCCGGCGCCCGCGGCCGACGACCGGTCTTGCAACCTGAGCATGTCGATGCCTGACCTTGCTTCTGCTTCAGCCGTGATCGGCAAGAACAGCGGCGAGTTCTGATTTATAAAAATTATAATCTATCGAATGCATGCGCGCCATGTACCGGTGATCGTTGACCGCTCCTCGCGCGCTCCTCTATCCCCGATTCTTGCTTGGCCGGCCGAAAGGGGCCGGCGACCCTGCGGCTCAACCGGCTCAACCGCGCCGGCGAGACCTGTGACCTTCCCTCGATCGCCCCGGCCCTCGCCGCCGGTTGTCCGTTCCGGTGATCCTCGAACCCCGAGTCCTGAATGACGGCGTTTCCCCGCCTGCGCAGCGTCCTGTTCCGCCTGCACTGGGCGCTCGGCCTCACCGCCGGGCTCGTCCTGGCCCTGATGGGGATCACGGGGGCGCTGCTCTCCTACGAGGAGGCGATCGGGGATTTCGTCGATGCCGACCTCGCCCTCGTCCGGGTGGAGGAGGGGCGGGTGCGGCTGACGCCCGAAGCGCTCGTCGCCCGGGCGCAGGCCGAACGGCCCGGGGCGCGGGTCGAGGCCCTGACCCTGTCCGGCGATCCCGCCGAGGCCCCCCGCCTGCGCTTCGCCCGCGGCCGGGACGGCGCCCGGCCCGCCTCGCTCTATCTCGACCCCTATGACGGCGCGGTCCGCGGCGAGGCCCGGACGGAGGCGGCCTTCGCCACCATCCGCGCCCTGCATCGCTGGCTCCTCCTGCCCGGGGACGGCCGGGGCTGGGGCCGCACGCTCACCGGCTTCTGTGCCCTGTCCCTCCTCGTCTTCCTCGGCACCGGCCTCTACCTGCGCTGGCCCAAGCTCCATCGCTGGCGGATCTGGCTGAAGCCCAGCCTGTCCCGGCCCGGCCGGGCGCGCTGGTGGTCGCTGCACGCCGTCCTCGGCACCTGGCTGGTCCCGGTCTACGCGGTCATCGCCCTCTCGGGCCTGTGGTGGTCCTACGACTGGTACCGGACGGGGGCGACCCTCCTCCTCACCGGTGCCCCGCCCGCGGCGAAGGCGGAGCGCAAGCGCGGCGCCGCCGGCCCCCTCGCCCTCGACCGGGCCTGGGCCGCCTTCATGGCCGGGCCGGGCCGGGAGGCGCGCCTGTCCGTCATCGCCCTGCCGGGGCCGGAGGCGGAGGCGATCCGCATCCGCTTCCTGACCGCCACGGGCGGCCAGGGCCAGAAGGACCGCGACGAGGCGTGCTTCAGCGCCGAGACCGGCGCCCTGCTCGCGGTGCAGCCGGCCGCCGACAAGCCCCTCGGCCGGCAGATCGCCGAGAACATGCTGGAGGTGCATCGCGGCCGCTTCTTCGGCGCCCCCGTCGCCCTGCTGTTCTGCCTCGCCGCGCTGATGATGCCGCTCTTCGCCGGGACCGGGCTGACCCTGTACTGGCTGCGCCGCGCCGCGGCCCGGCGGCGGGCGCCCCCGGCGACGCAGCCCGCCTACGCCGCAGCCGGCGGCTCTTGAGGCGCTGCGGCGCAGCCGCTACGTCAGGCACAGGGCAGAATCCTGCGGCGTGCCGGCCTCACGGGCCGGCGCCCGCCTCCCCCAAGGTGCATGCGTGGCGCCCACGATCTCGCCGATCCCCGACCCCGAGCCCGCGAGCACCAAGACGCGGGTGAGCGCCCGCGGGCGCCTGCGGACCTATTTCCTCACCGGCATCATCGTGGCGGGTCCGCTCGCCATCACCGCCTACCTGACCTGGTGGGTGATCGCGCTGATCGACGGCTGGGTGAAGCCCCTGGTGCCGGCGAGCTACCTGCCGGACCATTACCTGCCCTTCTCGATCCCCGGCCTCGGCCTGGTCATCGCCTTCGTGGCGGTGACGCTGCTCGGCTTCCTCACCGCCAACCTGGTCGGCCGCTCGGTGGTGGAGTTCGGCGAGGTGCTCCTCGCCCGCACGCCGGTGATCTCCGGGCTCTATCGCGGCCTGCGCCAGATCTTCGAGACGCTGTTCTCGGCCAACGGCACCTCGTTCCGCACGGTCGGCCTGGTCGAGTTCCCCGTGAAGGGCACCTGGTCGGTGGTCTTCCTCTCGGCCCCAGCGGCGAGCGAGGTGCAGGGGGCGCTGGAGGAGCGCGAGAAGGCGGGGCACGATTATGTCGGCGTGTTCCTGCCCTGCGCGCCCAACCCGACCACGGGCTTCTTCTTCTACCTGCCCCGCTCCGAGATCATCGAGGTCGGCATCAGCGTGGACGACGCGGCCAAGCTGGTGATGTCGGCCGGCGTCATCCAGCCCGAGGACCCGCAGGCCCGCCTCAACGCCATGGCCGCCTCCCTGCGGGCGGCCCAGTCCGGGGCGCCCCCGGACATGGAAAAGGCGCGCCGGGAGCCAGCGCGCCAGGAGTCCTGAACCGATCGGCCCGAGGGCCGGCGTCAGTGGTGGACGAGCGAGGCCTTCTCCACGGCGATCGTCGGCGGAGTGGCTTCGGCCACCTGCCCGCTCGCGGGCTGGCCGACGGGGCTGCGCCAGTCGGTGGCGACCTGCGCCGTCAGAAGCAGAGCCAGCACGGCGCAGAGCGCGTTGGCGGCGAGCCAGAAGCGGCGGGACGAGAGCTTGACCGCCTGAAGCAACGCTTCCGACGAGGTCTCCTCGCGCCGCTCCTCGCGGTCCGAGATCGGGAGAAGCCAGGGCTCGCTGGGGAGCGCCTGAGCGCCGCCCATCTCGTGCGCGCCCGGCAGGGTCTGGAACAGTCCGGCCGACATAGCCTTCCTCCTGGATTCCTGTGGCGCCCCGATGATCGAGGCCTTTCGTTCATCTTCAGTTAAGGGAGGTTTTGGGCCAATTCAAGGAATTTCAGGCTGGCAAAGTTCCGCGAGGGCGGCCCGGAACCTCATCCAAGAGATGAGGGTATGTCGACAAGTCGTTGAATTCGATCGAAAAAAGAATTCGTGACGGATTCGTGTCCGTGTCGCCGCTGCGGCGATCGGTGCGCCTTCGCACCCGCCATCCTTCCTGAAGCGAAGCTGAACGACTCCGCCAATCCGAACGGACCTGAACGGACCTGAACACGTCCGCCGGCCGCTCCGCGCGGCGGATCCAGCCGTCGCTCAGCCCGCCCCGATCAGCCGGATCGCCGCGTCCCGCTCGAACAGGTAGAGCAGCACCCGCAGGGCCTCGCCCCGCGGCGAGGTCAGCCCGGGATCGCGCTCCACGATCAGCCGGGCATCGTCCCGCGCCGCCTCCAGGAGGTCGCCGTCGCTCTCGAGCCGGGCGAGGCGGAAGGCCGCCAGGCCGGATTGGCGGGTGCCCAGCACCTCGCCCTCCCCGCGCAGGCGCAAATCGGCCTCGGCGATGCGGAAGCCGTCCTCGCTCTCGCGCATCATTTCGAGCCGGGCCTTGGCGACCTGGCCGAGGGGGCCGCGATAGAGCAGCAGGCAGGAGGAGGATTTCGAGCCCCGGCCGACCCGCCCGCGCAGCTGGTGGAGCTGGGCGAGGCCGAAGCGCTCGGCATGCTCGATCACCATGATCGTCGCCTCCGGCACGTCGACGCCGACCTCGACCACGGTGGTGGAGACGAGCACCCTGGTCGCGCCGGCGGCGAAGCGCTCCATGGCCGCGTCCTTCTCCGGCCCCGGCATCTTGCCGTGGATCAGGCCGACCGCCTCCCCGAAATGCGCCTTCAGGTCCTCGAACCGCTCGGCGGCCGCGGCGAGGTCCACGAACTCGGATTCGGCCACCAGGGGGCAGATCCAGTAGACCCGGTCCCCCGCGGCCAGCGCCCGGTGCAGTCCCTCCACCACCTCGTCGATGCGCTCGGTGGGGATGGTGAGGGTCTTGATCGGCTGGCGCCCGGCCGGCTTCTCGTCGAGCACCGAGACGTCCATGTCGCCGAAGCAGGTCAGGGCCAGGGTGCGCGGGATCGGCGTCGCGGTCATCACCAGGATGTCGACCGCCTGGCCCTTGGCGCCGAGCGCCAGGCGCTGGTGGACGCCGAAGCGGTGCTGCTCGTCGACCACGGCGAGGCCGAGGTCGCGGAAGGCCACCGCCTCCTGGAACAGGGCGTGGGTGCCGACCACGATGTCGATGTGGCCGGCGGCGAGGTCGGCGAGCGTCGCCCGGCGCTCGGCCGCCTTGTCCCGGCCGGTGAGCAGCCGCAGGCGCAGGGAGCCGGCGAGCGGGGCCAGCCGCTCGAAATGCTGCCGGGCCAGGATCTCGGTGGGCGCCATCAGCGCCGCCTGCCGCCCGGCCTCGACCGCATGCGCCATGGCGAGCAGCGCCACCGCCGTCTTGCCCGAGCCGACATCGCCCTGGAGCAGGCGCAGCATCCGCCGCTCCGAGGCCATGTCGGCGCGGATCTCGGCGACGGCCCGCCGCTGCGCGCCGGTCAGCGCGAAGGGCAGGGCCGCCTCGATCCGGTCGCGCAGGGCGCCGTCCCCGGCATTGGAGCGGCCGGGCTTGCGCCGCTGGCGCGCCCGCATCAGGGCGAGCGCCAGCTGCGAGGCGAGCAGTTCGTCATAGGCCAGCCGGCGCCGGGCCGGCGTCTGCGGGGCCTCCTCCCCCTCCTTCGGGGCGGGGGGCGCCTCCTCGGGATGGTGCTCGGCCTTCAACGCCTCGGCGAAGGCGGGGAAGCGGTTGCGCTGCAGCCAGGCCGGGTCCTGCCATTCCGGCAGGACGGGGAGCTTGTCGAGGGCGGCATGGGCGATCTTGCCGATCATGCGCGAGGTCAGCCCCTCGGTCGCGCCGTAGACCGGCTCCACCGCCGGCAGGGCCGCGAGCCCCTCCGCATCGACCACGCGGGCGGGATGGACCATCTGCCGGTGCCCGTCCCAGAGCTCGATCCGGCCGGAGACGTAGCGATGGGCCCCGAGCGGCAGCATCTTCTCCACCCGCTGGCGCGGCATGCCGAAGAAGACCAGGGTCACGTCGCCGGTCTCATCCTCGACGAGCACCCGGAACGGCCGCTTGCCGGCGCCGGGCATCGGCGGGCGATGGGCCGCCACGGTCACGCCGATCGTGACCGGCTCGCCGACCGGCGCGTCGCGGACCGAGCCCGAGAGCGGCCGCGCCACCCCGCGCTGGGGCAGGTGGAACAGCAGGTCGGCCACCCGGGCCGGGCGTTCCTCGCTGCCGAGCAGCCGCTCGATCAGCGGCGCGATCTTCGGCCCGACCCCGGGCAGGCCGCGGGCGGGGGCGAAGAGCGCGTCGAGGATGCTGGGGCGCAGGCGGGGTGTCTCGTCGGTCATCGGGGGAGGGGCGGCCTGTCCTGTCATGATGCCCTGCCCCGGTTTCCATCCGGTAGCGCTGCGGCATGAGGTTGCAAGCCCGGCCTGTGGAATGCCGGCGGCGTGCATCGGTCCCCGCCCTGTCCTATGCTCCGGGTCCCGCTCGGGATCACGGTGTCCAAGGAGTCCGGGATCCAAGGATCACGGTCTCCCCGGATCCCTGGATCCCGCCTCGTCCGTCCGGCCCGTCCCAGGTCTCTCCCATGTCCGGCACCACCCGCTCCAGCGCCGATCTCGATCCCCGCCGCCGCCGCACCCTGTTCCGGGCCTGGCACCGGGGCATCCGCGAGATGGACCTGATCATGGGCCGCTTCGCCGATGCGGCGATCGGCGACTTCTCCGAGGACGAGCTCGCGGATTTCGAGGCCCTGATCGAGGTGCCCGACCGCGACCTCTTCACTTGGCTCACCGGCGAGGCCGAGGTCCCGGGCAATTACGACACCACGGTCTACCGCCGCCTCAAGGCCTTCCACCGGCACGACGCGCCGATCCATTCCTGAGCGCCCTCCCCGTCCGCGCGCGGCAGAGCCGCGGGGGGCGGGCGCCGTCAGGGCGGCCCCTCCCCGCCCAGGGCGTCCAGTTCCGTCCGGATGAAGGCGGCCTCGGCCGCGGTGCCGGCGAGGGCGATCGCCCGGTCGAAGCTGATCCGCGCCTCCGCCCGCCGGTCGAGCTGCTTGAGGAAGGCGCCCCGCGCCCCGTGGAAGTAGAAATAGCCGGACAGGCTCTCGGCCAGGGGCTCGATCAGGGCCAGCGCCTCCCCCGGCCCCCGCGCCTTGGAGACGGCGACCGCCCGGTTCAGGGTCACCACGGGGGAGGGCTGCATCCGCTCCAGGCTGGCATAGAGGTGGTCGATCTGCACCCAGTCGGTGTCGCAGGCCCGCTTCGCCCGGGCATGGAGCGCGGCCACCGCCGCCTGGATCTGGTAGGGGCCGGGGGCGTTGTGGCGCATCGCCTTGTCGAGCAGGGCGAGCCCCTCCCCGATCATCCCCGCATCCCAGGCGGCGCGGTCCTGATCCTCCAGGAGCACGGCCGCCCCCTCCGCATCGAACCGCGCGGCGGCGCGGGCATGCTGGAGCAGCATCAGGGCGGTGAGCCCCATGATCTCGGGCTCGGCCAGGAACAGCCTGAGCAACAGCCGGGCGAGCCGGATCGCCTCGTCACAGAGCGGCGCGCGGGCGCCCACCGCTTCGAAGCCGGCCGAATAGCCCTCGTTGAAGACGAGGTAGAGCATGGCGGCGACCCCCGCGAGGCGCCGCGCCCGCTCCGGGGCGCCCGGGGCCTCGAAGGGCAGGTCGGAGCGCCCCACCCGCCCCTTCGCCCGGGTGATGCGCTGCTCCATGGCGGCCTCGCTCACCAGGAAGGCGCGGGCGATCTGCGTCACCGAGAGGCCGGAGACGACGCGCAGGGCCAGCGCGATCTGCTGGGTGCGGGGCAGGTCCGGATGGCAGCAGACGAAGAGCAGCCGCAGGATGTCGTCGCGATACTGCGCCCCGTCGAGACGCTCGGCGATGTCCGCCTCCGCGTCGCCGAGATCGGAGAGGGCGGCCTCGTCGGGCAGGGCTTCCTGCCGGGCGCGGCGGCGCAGGGCGTCGACCCCGGCATTGCGCCCGACCAGGATCAGCCAGGCGGCCTGGTCCCGGGGCGGCCCGTTGCGCGGCCAATGGGCGAGGGCCCGCAGGCAGGCCTCCTGAAAGGCCTCTTCCGCGGTGTCGAGATCGCGGAAATAGCGCAGCAGCGCCGCCAGGGCGGTCGGCCGGGCCGCCCGCAGGGCCTGGTCGATCCAGGCGAGGGCGTTGGGGCTCATGAGGTGGCCGCGCCGACCGGGCTAGGGGCGCCGGGGGCGAAATGCGCCACGGGCCGGATCTCGTAGGAGCCGCCGGGATTGGCCTGGCCCAGCTCCCGGGCGATCGACAGGGCCTCCTCGAGATCGGTGCATTCGAGGAGGTAGAAGCCGAGGAGCTGCTCCTTGGTCTCGGCGAAGGGGCCGTCGACGACGAGCGGCGGCTCCCGGTCCTTGCGCAGGGTGGTCGCCGCGGTGGTCGGCATCAGCCGCGCGACGGGGCCGAGCTTGCCCGCGCGCGCGAGCCGTTCCTGCACCACGGCGAGCTTTGCCATCACCGCCGCGTCCTCCTCCTGGCTCCAGGCGCAGACGACCTCTTCCGAGTGGTAGCAGAGCAGGGCGTAGAGCATCGGCCGGTTCCCGTGTTTGCGGCGAGGACGGGCGAGCCTAGCGCGTGCCGACAGACGGCGCGCGAAAAAGGCGGCCCGGCCCCCTCCCCCCCCCGATGCGTCCCCGCGAACCGCAAGGTCCCCGAAACGCATGGTCGCTGAAACGCATGGTCGCTGAAACGCTTGGCCACCTTGAGCGTTGGCGCAGGCTTGGAAAACAACCGGACGGGGAGGATCCATGTCGACGCCGGAGCTGAAGGCGCCGCGGCCGCCGGAGCTGCTGTCCCCGTGGCGCACGGAGGCCCGGGTCGCCCTGCAGCAGGAGGCCCGCGCCTTCGCCCGCGAGGTGGTGCTGCCCCTCGCCGACGCGCTCGACCCGCAGAAGGGCGAGATGCCCCGCACCCTCATCGACGCCATGGCGGAGAAGGGCTGGTTCGGCATCACCATCCCCGCCGACTATGGCGGGATGGGGCTCGGCGTGTTCGAGTATTGCCTGGTCTCGGAAGAGCTCGCCCGGGCCTGGCTCTCCGTCGGCTCCATCCTCGCCCGCGGCCAGGGGCTCGGCACGCAGACCCTGGACGACGACCGGCGCCGGGCGCTTCTGGCGAAATCCGCGAGGGGCCAGTGGATCGGCTCGATCGCGCTCTCCGAGCCCACCGCCGGTTCGGACCTCGCCGGCGTGCGGACCAGGGCCGTGCGCGAGGGCGACGCATGGGTGCTCACCGGCACCAAGCGCTGGGCGGGCTTCGCGCAGGGCGCCGACTTCATCGAGGTCCTGGCCCGCACCCGCGAGCCGAAGCCGGGCGAGCCCCGCTCGGCGGGCCTGGAGCCCTTCCTCGTGGTCAAGGAGCCCGGCCGCTTCCCCGAGGGCATGACCGGCACGGTCATCGACAAGATCGGCTATCACGGCTTCCTCACCTTCGAGCTCGAACTCGACGGGGTGCGCGTGCCCGAGAGCGACCGGCTCACCGGGCTCTACGGCGACGAGGGGGCGGATGCGGATGCCGGCGGCTTCGCCTCGGTGCAGCGGGGCCTCAACATCGCCCGCGTCCACACCGCGGCCCGCGCCGTCGGCGTCGCCCGGGCGGCCCTGGAGGATTGCACGCTCTACCTGCAGGAGCGGGAGCAGTTCGGCCACCCGATCGGCGACTTCCAGGCCCTGCGCTTCGCCCTCGCCGACATGGCCGCGGAGGTGGCGCAGGCCCGCGCCTATTGGCAGCAGGTCGCCCATCTCCTCGACCAGGGCGAACCCGCCGAGAGCGAATCGGCCCAGGTGAAGCTGCTCGCCACGGAGATGGCGGTGCGGGTGACCAACCAGGCGATGCAGCTCCACGGCGGCAACGGCTACACCACCGAGCGCCGGATCGAGCGCTACTGGCGCGACGCCCGCCTCACCACGATCTTCGAGGGCACCAGCGAGATCCAGCGCCGCATCATCAGCGACCGGATGCTGCCGCGGCCGTGAGGGCGCGCGCCCTCACTCCACGGTGACGGATTTCGCCAGGTTGCGGGGCTGGTCGACGTCTTTCCCCATGAAGACGGCGGTGTGGTAGGCGATGAGCTGCACCGGCACGGCGTAGACGATCGGCGCCACCACGGGGTCGATCTCGGGCATGGTCAGGGTGGCCAGCGTGTCGAGCCCGGCCTTGGCCGCGCCCTGGGCGTCGCCCACCAGGATGATCTTGCCGCCGCGGGCGGCGACCTCCTGCATGTTCGAGACCGTCTTCTCGAAGATCGCGTCGTGGGGGGCGATCACGATCACCGGCACGCTCTCGTCGATGAGCGCGATCGGGCCGTGCTTGAGTTCGCCCGCCGCATAACCTTCCGCGTGGATGTAGCTGATTTCCTTGAGCTTCAGGGCGCCTTCGAGCGCCATCGGATAGCTGGTGCCGCGCCCCAGATAGAGCACGTCCCGGGCCTTCGCGATCTCGCGGGACAGGGCCTCGACCGCGGGCTCGAGCGTGACCGATTCCGCCATCAGCCCCGGCACGGTGATGAGGGCGTCGACCAGCGCCCGCTCGCGGGCGGCGTCGATCGTGCCCCGGGCCCGGGCGGCGGCGAGCGCCAGGCAGAGCAGCACGGTGAGCTGGCAGGAGAAGGCCTTGGTGGAGGCCACACCGATCTCGGGGCCGGCCAGCGTCGGCACCACGGCGGAGGCCTCCCGGGCGATGGTCGAGGTCGGTACGTTGACCACCGCCAGGGTGTGCTGGCCCTGCGCCTTGGCGTAGCGCAGCGAGGCCAGGGTGTCGGCGGTCTCGCCCGATTGCGAGATGACCAGGGTCAGGCCGCCTTTCTCCAGGGGCGGCTCGCGGTAGCGGGTCTCGGAGGCCACGTCGATCTCGACGGGCAGCCGCGCCAGGGTCTCGAACCAGTATTTGGCGACGAGGCCGGCGTAATAGGCGGTGCCGCAGGCGGTGATCGAGAGGCGCGACAGGTTCGCGAAGTCGAAGGGCAGCGCCTGGGGCAGGGCGACCCGGCCGTTGGCCAGATCGACGTAATGGGCGAGCGTGCGCCCGACCACCTCCGGCTGCTCGTGGATCTCCTTGGCCATGAAGTGGCGGTGGTTGCCCTTGTCGACCAGGAAGGCCTGGGACACGATCTTCTGCCGGGGCCGGGCCACCACCTGGCCCGAGAGGTCGCGGATCTCGGCCCCGTCGCGGGTCAGGATCGCCCAGTCGCCCTCGTCGAGATAGGTGATCTCGTCGGTGAAGGGGGCCAGCGCCAGGGCGTCCGAGCCGAGATAGGTCTCCCCCGGCCCGAAGCCGATGGCGAGCGGTGCGCCGTGGCGGGCGCCGATCAGGAAGTCCGCCTCCCCCGCGAACAGGAAGCCGAGGGCGAAGGCGCCGCGCAGGCGCGGCAGCACCGCCTCCACCGCCGCGACCGGCCCGAGCCCCTGCCCCATGGCGTGGCTGACGAGCTGGGCCACCACCTCGGTGTCGGTCTCGGTCTCGAAGCGCACGCCCTGCGCCTCCAGCTCGCCCTTCAGCTCGCGGAAATTCTCGATGATGCCGTTATGGACCACGGCCAGCCGCTCGGTGGCATGGGGATGCGCGTTGGTCTCGTTGGGCCGGCCATGGGTGGCCCAGCGGGTATGCCCGATGCCGATGGCGCCCTTCAGCGGGGCCTGGATCAGCTTGAGCTGGAGGTTCGAGAGCTTGCCCTCCGCCCGCCGCCGCTCCAGCCGCCCGGCTTCGAGGGTGGCGATGCCGGCGGAATCGTAACCCCGGTATTCGAGGCGGCGCAGGGCCTCGACCACCTGGTCGGCCACGCTGTCCCGCCCGACGATCCCGACGATTCCGCACATGGCGTGCCCCTCGAAAGCCCCAGATTGCGGCCTTCCGTCCCGTTCCGGAACAGGGCCGGCCGCCCGCCGCTCCCCCGCGCAAGGACCGTACCTTGAGCGTGCCGCGAAGCCGGGGGTTGTACCGGATCGCGGCCCCGCAAAGCCAGCCCGGCCGCCGCGGCGTTTCGCGAAGCCGGGGCGGCCTTCGGATGCGAGATGAGGATCGTTCCGCAGACCTTTGATAAATCTTACGGAAGAGGGAGCCTGCGCGCCGCCGCGGCTCAGCCCTTCGCGGCCTTCGCCTTGGCGGCGCGCAGGCTCGCCATGCGCCGGGCGCCCGCGCCGGGAAGCGTGGTCTGGCGGCCGCGGGCCACGGCGAGGGCGCCGTCGGCCACGTCGCTGGTGATGACCGAGCCCGCCCCGATCAGGGCGCCGGCCCCGACCGTGACGGGGGCGACGAGGGCCGAGTTCGAGCCGATGAAGGCCCCCGCCCCGATCACCGTGCGGTGCTTGCTCACCCCGTCGTAATTGCAGGTGATGGTGCCCGCGCCGATATTGGCGCCCGCCCCCACCTCGGAATCGCCGAGATAGGTGAGATGCGCGGCCTTGGCGCCCGCCTGCAGCACCGCGTTCTTGATCTCGACGAAGTTGCCGAGATGCACGCCCGCCTTCAGCACGGCGCCCCCGCGCAGGCGCACATGCGGGCCGATATCGACCCCCTCCTCCAGGCGGGCATCGTGCAGATGGGAGAAGGCGCGGATGGTGCAGCCGTCGCCGATCACCACGCCGGGGCCGAACACGCAATGTGGCTCCACCACCACGTCGCGGCCGAGCACCGTGTCGGCACTCAGGAAGACCGTTTCGGGAGCGACCAGGGTGGCGCCGCCGAGCTGGGCCGCCCGGCGCAGGCGCGCCTGGATCGCGGCCTCCGCCACGGAGAGCTGGACGCGGTCGTTGACGCCCTGCGCCTCCGCTTCGTCCACCGGCACCACGACCACGGGGAGCCCCTCCGCGACGGCGAGCGCCACGGCGTCGGTGAGGTAGTACTCGCCCGCCGCGTTGTCGTTGCCGATCCGGGTGAGCAGGGACAGGGCATGGGCGCCGGAGAGCGCCATCAGCCCGGCATTGCTCAGCCGCACCGCCCGCTCCGCCTCCGAAGCGTCCTTCTCCTCGCGGATCGCGGTGACGCGGCCGTCCCGGGTGAGCACCCGCCCGTAGCCCTTGGGGTCGGCGGCCTCGAAAGCGAGCACGGCGATGCCGGCGCCCCGGGTCAGGGGCGCCCGCAGCCGGGCGAAGGTCTCCGGGGTGACGAGGGGGGTGTCGCCGAAGGCGACGATCACGTCCGCCGCCTGCCCCTCCAGGGCCTCGCGGGCGGCGAGCACGGCATGGGCGGTGCCGAGCCGCTCGGCCTGCGGATGGACGCTGGCGCCCGGGGCCATCGCCGCGACCTCCCGGGCGACCGCCTCCTGGCCCGGCTCCACCACGACGGCGACCCGGGCGGCGCCCGCCTCCTGGACCGCGGCGAGCACGTGGCCGAGCAGGCTGCGCCCGGCGATGGCGTGGAGCACCTTCGGCAGGGCAGAGCGCATCCGCGTGCCCTTGCCAGCGGCGAGCACCACCGCGGTGAAGCCGCGCCCGGCCGTGTCCTCTACGCGCCCCGTCATCCGCCCGATCCGTCCTGCAGCCCTTTCCAGGCCCTCCGGCAGCGTTTAGCCGATCGTGCCGCATCCGCGAAACCGGCGGCCGGCGCGCCCGCAGCGATGACACTTTGCAGGCCGCGGTGATGACAAAAAAGCAACCTTAACCTGGGGTTCAGGCGTTCCCGTGATACGTCTTGCACCGCAACCAACTCTGGAACCTTTCGACGAGGGCATGACGCTTCCGCTCGACCGCCGCCAGGATGCCCCGCACCCGGCCCCGCGCCCCAGTTCCGGCGCCTTCCGCCGTCGCGACCTCCTCGCCGGTGCCGCCGTCGCGGCCGGCGCCGCCCTGCTGCCCGGCGCCGCGGCGGAGGCGGAGGGCTTCGCCCTGCCCGCCGCCGGCACGCCCTTCACCGACACGACCCTGCGCGACCTCGCCCGCACGCTGGCGGGGCAGGCCTTCGCCAAGCCCAATGCCGACGATTTGCCCGAAGGGCTCAAGACCCTGAGCCGCGAGCAATATGCGGGCATCCGCGCCGCCCCCAACACGGCGATCTGGCACGACGCGGAGCTCGGCTTCGCCCTGGAGCCCCTGCATCGCGGCTTCGTCTACACCGACAAGGTCGCGCTCTATCTCATCGAGGACGGGACCCTGCGCCCCGTCGCCTATACCCGCGAGCGCTTCGAGGCCGCGGGCGTCACCCTGCCCGAGCCGGGCAAGCAGGATCCGGGCTTCTCCGGCTTCAAGGTGAAGGCGCGGTTCGGCACGGCCGAGCTCTCCGACTTCGCGGTGTTCCAGGGGGCCTCGTTCTTCCGGCTGCTCGCCCGCGGGCAGGGCTTCGGCATCAATGCGCGGGCCCTCGCCCTGCGCCCGGCCGACAGCCGCGGCGAGGAGTTTCCCCGCTGGCGGGCCTTCTTCATCGAGAAGCCGGTCGTGGGCGGCCCCCTGATCGTGCACGCGCTGATCGATTCCGAATCGGCGGCCGGGGCCCTGCGCCTGACCCTGCGGCCGGGCGAGGCCTCCCTCGCCGATATCGAGGGCACCATCGTCACCCGGGCCGAGATCGACCATCTCGGGCTCGCCGGCATGCAGGCGAGCTACCTGTTCGGGCCGCATGACAGCCGCGGCACGGACGACGCCCGGGCCGGCGCCTATGCCGCCGGCGGCCTGCAGATCCGCAACGGCGGCGGCGAGGCGATCTGGCGCCCGGTCCACAACCCGCAATCCCTGCAGATCTCCTCCTTCCTCGATTCCGAGCCCAAGGGCTTCGGCCTGATGCAGCGCGCCCGCGACTACGCCGCCTTCCAGGACGACGTGCAGCACTGGGAATGGCGGCCTTCGCTCTGGATCGAGCCCCTCGGGGCCTCCGGCGTCGACGGGCTCTGGGGCGAGGGCGCGGTGACGCTTCTCGAGATCCCGAGCGATTCCGAGCTCAACGAGAACATCCTCGCCTATTGGCGGCCCAAGGCGAAGGTGCCCGCCAAGCGCGAGGCGAGCTTCAGCTACCGCCAGACCTGGTGCTGGCGGCTCGCCGATCCCCTCCCCGTCGCCGCGGTGACGGGCACCCGCAGCGGCCGCGGCTCGACGGAGGCGCGCCGGCTCTTCCTGGTCGACTTTTCCGGCGACGCCCTGTTCTCCGGTCCCGGTGGGCAGATGCCCGATCTGGAGACGGTGCTGCTCGCCAGCCCCGGCAAGATCGTGCGCCAGACGCTCTATCCCTATCCCGAGCGCCGCACCGTGCGCGTCGCCTTCGAGATGGAGCCGTCCGGGGCGCCGGCCTGCGAATTGCGCCTCGCCCTGAAGACGGCCGGGCGCCAGATCACCGAGACCTGGCTCTACCGCTGGACGCCCTGACCCGACACGCGCCGACCCACCCGCCGCCTCCCCTGCCCTCACCGCCGGATCGCCGATGGCCGAAACCCTGACCCTCGACGCCGCGGTCACCGACCGCCCCGTTTCCGAGCCCGCCCCGGCCCGCGCCTTCCCCCCGGCGATGCCGGACGAGGCCCCGCTCGCCATGCCGGTGCAGGATCTCGCGCGCTGGGACGGGAGCGGCGCCCACCGGCCCGCCCGCCCGCCGCGCTCCCCCGTCGCGGCGCGCCTCTTCGTCTTCGGCGGGGCCGGGCTGCTGACCGTCTACGGCGCCCTGCAGATGTACGAGGTGATCTCGGTCTCGGGGGGCGCCACCGCCCTGCAGTACCTGCTGCTCGTGCTCTTCACCCTCAACTTCTCCTGGATCGCGCTGGCCTTCACGGGGGCGATCCTCGGCTTCCTCGCGCTCCTGCGCCGGCCGAAGGAGGCGCCCGCGGCGGCGGCGCTGACGACCCGCACCGCGGTGATCATGCCAGTCTACAACGAGGCCACCGCGCGCACCTTCGCCGCCGTGCAGGCGATGCGCGAGGCGGTGGAGGCCACGGGCCAGGGGGCGGCCTTCGACTGGTTCGTGCTCTCCGATTCCACCCAGCCCGAGGCCTGGATCGCCGAGGAGCGGGCCTTCCTCGCCCTGCGCGGGGCGATCGGCCCCGGGGCGCGGCTCTATTATCGCCACCGCCCGAAGAACCATCACCGCAAGGCGGGCAATATCGGCGACTTCGTCACCCGCTGGGGGGGCGCCTACGACCACATGCTGGTCCTCGACGCCGACAGCCTGCTCTCGGGCGCGTGCATCGTGACCCTGGCCGCGGCCATGGAGGCGGATCCGGATGCGGGCATCATCCAGAGCCTGCCGCTCATCATCAACCGCAACACCCTGTTCGCCCGGGTCCAGCAATTCGCCGCCCGCATCTACGGGCCGGTCATCGCCACGGGGCTGGCGATCTGGTCGGGCCGGGACGGCAATTACTGGGGCCACAACGCCATCATCCGCACGCGGGCCTTCGCCGAGGCCTGCGGCCTGCCCGACCTGAAGGGCCGCCCTCCCTTCGGCGGCCACGTGCTCAGCCACGATTTCGTGGAGGCGGCCCTGATCCGCCGGGCCGGCTGGGCGGTGTACATGCTGCCCCGGCTCCCGGGCTCCTACGAGGAGAGCCCGCCCTCGCTGATCGACCTCGCCGTGCGCGACCGGCGCTGGGCGCAGGGCAACCTGCAGCATTCCCGCATCATCGGCGCGGCCGGGCTGGCCCTGGCCTCCCGCCAGCACTTCGCCACCGGCATCGCCGGCTACCTCGCCTCCCCGCTCTGGCTGGCCCAGCTCGTCATCGGTATCGCCCTCGTCCTGCAGACGGCCTGGGTGCGGCCCGAATACTTCTCCGCCGAGTTCGGCCTCTACCCGGTCTTCCCCCGGTTCGACCCCGTGCGCGCGCTCCAGCTGTTCGGGCTCACCATGGGCATCCTGCTCGCGCCGAAGGGCCTCGGCCTGGTGCTCGCCCTCGCCGACGGCCCCACGCGCCGGGCCTGCGGCGGGGCGGGGCGGCTCATCCTCTCCTTCGCGATCGAGATCCTGCTCTCGGCCCTGATCGCGCCCATCGCCATGCTGATCCAGTCGGGCTCGGTCTTCCAGATCCTGGCCGGCCGCGACACCGGCTGGAACCCGCAGCGGCGCGACGACGGCTCGATCCCCTTCTCGGCCATCGTCGCCCGCCACCGCTGGCACACCATCCTCGGCCTGGTGACGGGGGTGGCGGCCTTCGCCATCGCCACCTCGCTGTTCCTCTGGATGTCGCCCACCATCCTCGGCCTCGTCCTGGCGATCCCGCTCTCCTGGGCGAGCGGCCAGCTCGCCTGGGGCCTCGCCCTCAAGCGCCGGGGCCTGCTGATGACGCCGGAGGAGCGCGACCCGCCCGCCATCGCCACGCGGGCCGGGGAGCTCGCCGCCCGCAACGCCGAGGCCGGGCTCGACGACGCCGATCCCCTCGTCGCCCTCCATGCCGACCCGGCGCTCGCCGCGGACCACGCCGCCATGCTGCCGCCTTCCCCGAGCCGGCCCCGCGGGGCGATCGATCCCGACCGGGCGCTCGCCCAGGCCAAGGTGGTGGAGGCGGAGACCATCGGCGAGGCCAGCGCCTGGCTGCAGCCGAAGGAGCGCATGGCGCTGCTCCACGACCGCGCCCTGCTCGACCGGCTCCAGCGCCTGCGCCCGGCCTGAGGCCAGGGGCCTGAGACTGATGGGCTGAGGCTCACGGGGCCGGGTCCGCCCGCCCCTCCTTCAGCGCCTGCCGCAGGGCCTCGCGCAACGCCCCCTCGATCAGGAGGGCGGAGCCGTAATGGAACTCGATGTCGAAGGCGTGCCGCGAATTCATGGAGAGCGAGGCGCTCTGCATGGCGACGAGCCGCCCGGCCTCGTCGAACAGCCCCGAGCCCGAGCCGCCGTAGCCGTCGTTGCAATCGTGCCGGGCGCGGCGGGTGCCCCCCTCCGTCGGCGGGTCGATCCGCCGGATCGCGCAGGCCTCGAGGCTGCTCGGGCCGCGATAGTTCTCGTGGCCGCCGGGGGAGACCATGGTCACGGGGAGCGTGATGTCCCCCACCGGCAGGTCGGGGGGCGCCTCGGGCAGCGGCTGGTGCGGGGCCTGGGCCGGCTGGGCGAGCCTGAGCAGCGCCCAGTCGTCGGTGATGTGCAGGCGCTGGGCGTCCCGGGCCGCGCCGAGGCGCAGGCTCTCGGCCACGAAATCGTAGTTGCGGCCGTCGATCTGGAAGTAGCAATCGGCCACCGAGCGGGTCGTCTCCAGCTGCCGGTTCCGGAAATTGTGCGCGTTGAGCATGACCAGGGAGGGGGCGCCGATCAGCCAGGCCGCCGCCGCCTTCTGCGGCACGCCGTCCGGCCGGCGGCACCAGAGCACGCCGGCCCCGGGGAAGCGGGCGCGGTCGCTGCCGGTGAGGTCGCGCCGGCCGTCGCGGGGATAGAGGGCGCCGGTCTCGCCGACGTCCCGCGCGCCCGCGGCGCAGAGCGCGAGCGCCAACCCCGCCGCCAGGCCATGCCAGCCTCGCGCCATCACTGCTCCTCCCGATGTCTCGGGCCGCTGCGCGCCCGTTGCGCCTAGTGGTGCGCCGGGCCTTCGTCGCGGTCAAGCCGGAGGGATACGAGAAGATCGCCAATTTAGAAATGCCACATCTTCCCAGCAAGAAATGTCTGACCGGGTAAAGACATCTCCTTCAATCAACGCCTAGAAACGATAGGCGACGGGGTGCTAATAAGTCTTTCATAAGACAGAGTTTATCTAAGATTGTTCTTAGATTTTCTGCTCGGTCGAGGAATGGACTTCGTGGCGAACCCTGAACCTCAGAGGGAATAGCTCAAGAGGTACCGCGAGGCCGAAAGGCGTGGCGGTCAAGCGAGGAGACGCAGGATGAGCAGGTTTGTGACATCGGTCTCGGCATTGGCGATGCTGGCGCTCGCGCCCGCCGCGCTGTCGAGCGTGGCCTACGCCAATGACAAGCTCGTCGAGCTCTCGAAGAGCGACGACAACTGGGTCATGCCCGGCAAGAACTACGACTCGAACAACTACAGCGAGCTCAAGCAGGTCAACAAGAGCAACGTGAAGCAGCTCCGGCCGGCCTGGACCTTCTCCACCGGCCTGCTCAACGGCCACGAGGGCGCTCCGCTGGTCGTGGACGGCAAGATGTACGTCCACACCTCGTTCCCGAACAACACCTTCGCCCTCGACCTCGACGATCCGGGCCACATCCTGTGGCAGGACAAGCCGAAGCAGAACCCGGCCGCCCGCGCGGTCGCCTGCTGCGACCTCGTCAATCGCGGCCTCGCCTACTGGCCGGGCGACGGCAAGACCCCGGCCCTGATCCTCAAGACCCAGCTCGACGGCCACGTCGTGGCGCTCAACGCCGAGACCGGCGAGACCGTGTGGAAGGTCGAGAATTCCGACATCAAGGTCGGCTCGACGCTCACCATCGCCCCCTACGTCGTCAAGGACAAGGTCATCATCGGCTCCTCGGGCGCCGAGCTCGGCGTGCGCGGCTACCTGACCGCCTACGACGTGAAGACCGGCGGCCAGGTCTGGCGCGCCTACGCCACCGGCCCGGACAAGGACCTGCTGCTGGCCGACGACTTCAACGTCAAGAACGCCCATTACGGCCAGAAGGGCCTGGGCACCGCGACCTGGGAGGGCGACGCCTGGAAGATCGGCGGCGGCACCAACTGGGGCTGGTACGCCTACGATCCGGGCACGAACCTGATCTATTTCGGCACCGGCAACCCGGCGCCGTGGAACGAGACCATGCGTCCCGGCGACAACAAGTGGACGATGACGATCTTCGGCCGCGACGCCGACACCGGCGAGGCCAAGTTCGGCTACCAGAAGACCCCGCACGACGAGTGGGACTATGCCGGCGTCAACGTCATGATGCTCTCCGAGCAGAAGGACAAGGACGGCAAGACCCGCAAGCTGCTGACCCATCCGGACCGCAACGGCATCGTCTACACCCTCGACCGCACCGACGGCGCGCTGGTCTCGGCCAACAAGCTCGACGACACGGTCAACGTGTTCAAGACGGTCGACCTGAAGACCGGCCAGCCGGTGCGCGATCCGGAATACGGCACCCGGATGGACCACCTCGCCAAGGACGTCTGCCCCTCCGCGATGGGCTACCACAACCAGGGCCACGATTCGTACGATCCGAAGCGTGAGCTCTTCTTCATGGGCATCAACCACATCTGCATGGATTGGGAGCCCTTCATGCTGCCCTACCGGGCGGGTCAGTTCTTCGTGGGCGCCACGCTGAACATGTATCCGGGCCCGAAGGGCGACCGTCAGAACTACGAAGGTCTCGGCCAGATCAAGGCGTACAACGCGATCACCGGCAGCTATAAGTGGGAGAAGATGGAGCGCTTCGCGGTGTGGGGCGGAACCCTCGCCACCGCCGGCGACCTGGTCTTCTACGGCACGCTCGACGGCTACCTGAAGGCGCGCGACTCCGACACGGGCGACCTCCTCTGGAAGTTCAAGATCCCGTCGGGCGCCATCGGCTATCCGATGACCTACACCCACAAGGGCACGCAGTACGTCGCCATCTATTACGGCGTCGGCGGCTGGCCGGGCGTGGGCCTGGTGTTCGACCTCGCCGACCCGACCGCCGGTCTCGGCGCGGTGGGCGCCTTCAAGAAGCTCGCCAACTACACCCAGCAGGGTGGCGGCGTGATCGTCTTCTCCCTCGACGGCAAGGGTCCCTACGACGACCCGAATGTCGGCGAGTGGAAGTCGGCCTCCAAGTAAGGACCAACGCGCCGGCCTCTCCCTCCTCCGGAGGGGGAGGCCTCGCCTGCCCCGCGCGAGAGAAGCCGAGACGGGCACGCCATGCCCGGGCCCCGCGCCAAGACCGAAGAAATCCCAGAGGAAACCCGAGATGTCGCTCGTCAACGGACGCCGCCGCGCGGCCGCCTCGGCCGCTGCCCTGACCGCCCTGGCCTGCCTGTGGGCGCCGGCGGCCTGGTCCCAGGAGCCGAAGGCCGCCGAGAATGCCCAGGGGACGAAGGCCGATCCGGGCCGCCTGCGCATCTGTGCCGCCGAGCAGCCGCCGCTCTCGCTCAAGGACGGTTCCGGCCTCGAGAACCGCATCGCCACCGCCGTGGCCGAGGCCATGGGCCGCAAGCCGGACTTCGTCTGGCTGGGCAAGCCCGCGATCTACCTCGTCCGGGACGGGCTGGAGAAGAAGGCCTGCGACGTCGTGGTCGGGCTCGATTCCGACGACCCGCGGGTGCTCACCACCAGGCCCTATTACCGCTCCGGCTACGTCTTCCTCACCCGCGCCGACAAGGACCTCGACGTGAAGTCCTGGGCCGATCCGCGCCTCAAGCAGGTCGACCACATGGTGGTCGGCTTCGGCACCCCCGGCGAGGCGATGCTCAAGGATATCGGGCGCTACGAGGAGGACATGGCCTACCTCTACTCGCTCGTGAACTTCCGGGCCCCGCGCAACCAGTACACCCAGATCGATCCGGCCCGGATGGTGAGCGAGGTGGTGGGCGGCAAGGCCGACGTCGCCGTGGCCTTCGCCCCCGACGTCGCCCGCTACGTGCGGGATTCGTCCACGCCCCTGCGCATGACGCCGGTGCCCGACGACACCACCCGCAGCGACGGCCAGAAGATGCCGCAGAGCTTCGACCAGTCCATGGGCGTGCGCCGGGACGACACCGCGCTCAAGGCCGAGCTCGACGCGGCCCTCGCCAAGGCCAAGCCCCGCATCGACGCGATCCTGAAGCAGGAGGGCGTGCCGGTGCTCGCCGCCTCCAACTGAAATACCGGCCGGATCCGATGCCGTGATGAGGAAGACGAACAGCACGATGACGAAGAAGAAAATGAACGCGACCGCCCTCGCCGCCCTGCTCGGCGCGGGGTTCGCCGCGGTGAGCCTGCCCGCGCGGGCCCAGCCGCAATCGGCGCCGCAGACGGGCGTCGTGTTCCGCAACACGGTGACCGGCGAGCAGCTCGACGTGTCCCAGGGCAAGGAAGGCGGTCGCGACACCCCGGCGGTGAAGAAGTTCTTCGAGACCGGCGTGAACAGCTACATCGACGACAAGTCCTGCCTGCGGAACGGCGAGAGTCTGTTCGCCACCTCCTGCTCGGGCTGTCACGGCCATCTCGCGGAGGGCAAGCTCGGCCCGGGCCTCAACGACAATTACTGGACCTATCCGAGCAACACCCAGGATACCGGCCTGTTCTCGACGATCTTCGGCGGCGCCAACGGCATGATGGGCCCGCACAACGAGAACCTGACCCCCGACGAGATGCTGCAGGTCATCAGCTGGATCCGGCATCTCTACACCGGGCCGGTGCAGGACGCCGTCTGGCTCAATGACGAGCAGAAGAAGAACTACAAGCCCTACAAGCAGGGCGAGGTCATCCCGAAGGACGCCCAGGGCCAGTGCAAGCCGCTGGAGGAGTGATCCGCCGGGGAAGGGGTCGTGCCCTCCTGGGCGCGGTCAAGGGGCGGAGGAACCGCTCGCGCAATCGAGAGACGGAGAGGAAACCATGAAGACCTATCTGCTTGCCGCCGCGGCCCTCGCCGGTGCCGTGATCGCCCTTCCCGCCGCCGCCTATGACGGCACCAAGTGCAAGGCCGCCGGCAATTGCTGGGAGCCCAAGCCCGGCTTCCCGGAGAAGATCGCCGGCTCGAAGTACGATCCCAAGCACGACCCCAAGGAGCTGAACAAGCAGTCCGAGTCCATCAAGGCGATGGAAGAGCGCAACAAGAAGCGCGTCGAGGCTTTCAAGAAGAACGGCAAGTTCGAATACGACGTGAACAAGATCTCGTCGAACTAAGCTCGGCCCTCCCCCCTTCCCGGGGGAGGGGCTCCGCGGAGGCGGGGCGGGAGAGGGGAGCGAGCGCCCCGAACGCGGCGCCCGCCCTCGACGCGATGCGGGCACCCGACGCCGGGCGCCCCTCTCCCGGACCCCCTTCGGGGCCGCCCTCCCCCCTCGGGGCGAGGGACAGCGCGGCGCCGTGGTTGCGCTCGCGCCCTCAACGAGACCCATCATTGCAAGGCCCGTCCGGCGAATGAACACCCTGCGCCCCGGCGACGCGATGCTCACCGACTGGCGGCAGGCCGCCGCGCGCTTCGAGGGCGCGATCGCCAAGGCGGTGGTCGGCCAGGAGAAGGCGATCCGCCTCGTCACCATCGCGATCTTCGCCCGCGGGCACGCCATGCTCGAAGGCGATGTCGGCGTCGGCAAGACCACCCTGCTGCGGGCGGTGGCCCGGGGGCTGGGGGGCGCCTACGAGCGCGTCGAGGGCACCGTCGACATGATGCCGACGGACCTCATCTACCACACCTTTCTCGGCGAGGACGGGCGCCCGCGGGTCGAGCCCGGCCCGGTGCTGCGCCGATCGGAGGACCTGTCGGTCTTCTTCTTCAACGAGATCAACCGGGCCCGGCCCCAGGTCCACGCCCTGCTCCTGCGCCTGATGGCCGAGCGCAGCGTCACCGCCTTCAACCGCGAATACCGTTTCCCCCATCTCCAGGTCTTCGCCGACCGCAACCGCGTCGAGCGCGAGGAGACCTTCGAGCTGCCGGCGGCCGCCCGCGACCGCTTCCTGATGGAGATCGGCATGGAGGCGCCCCGGGACGCGCAGGCCCGCCGCGCCCTCGTGTTCGATCCGCGCTTCCACGACACCGACCGGCTGATCGGGGCGGTCGAGGCCGGGGTGCTCGACCATGCGCGCATCGGCGCCATCGCCAGCGCGATCCAGCACGCGGTCCGGGCGGAGCCGGCCATCGAGGCTTACGTCGGCGGCCTCTGGGACGCGCTGGTCCGCCCCGGAGCCGCGGGCATCCGCCTCTCGGGCATCGACATGGACCGCTTGATCCAGGGCGGAGCCTCCCCCCGCGGCGTCGCCTTCCTCGTCCGCGCCGCCCGCGTCCGCGCCTGGCTGGAGGGCCGGGACTGGCTGGTGCCGGAGGATGTCCGCGCCGTCTTCCCCGAGGTGATGGCCCACCGCGTCTTCCTGGAGCCGGTCTACGAGATGCGGCGCTCGGCCATCGTGCCCGAGCTCATCCGGGCGGTGTTCGAGACGGTGCCCGCCCCGTGAGCGCGGAGGAGGACGGGGCCGACATCGTCTATCTGCCGCGCTGGCGGCCCGGCGGCCAGAGGATCGGCGCCCATCGGGGGCGCGATGCCGGGGGGCTCGGCACCTTCCGCGATCAGGTGCCCTTCCTGCGCCTGCCGGATGCCCGGCGCATCGACCTGCGCGCCTCCCTGCGGGACCCGTTCGAGGGCGTGTTCGTGCGCCGCTTCGAGGCGCGCAACCCCGTCGAGACCTATGCCCTGGTCGACCTCTCCGCCTCGATGCGCTTCCGCGGCCGCGCCGACCGCCTCGGCCTCGCCGCCGCGCTCTGCGCCGGGCTCGCCCGTTCCGCCACCCGCATCGGCGACGGCTTTGGCCTGATCGGCTGCGACGGCGCCCTGCGGGAGGACCTGTTCCTGCCCGCTACCCGCCACCGTGCGGCGGCCCTCGCCGCGGCCGGCCGGATCGGGGCCGCGCGCTGCGCCGGGTCGAGCGCGGAGGGCCTGCTGGAGGCGGCCCGGCGCTTGGCCGGGCGGCCGAAGCTGATCTTCCTCGTCTCGGATTTCCGCTGGCCGCAGGCGCTGATCGGGCAGGTCTTCGCCGCGCTGGCGCTGCACGACGTGACGCCGGTCTTGCTCGCCGATGCGGCCGAGGACACGGCGCTGCCGGCCTTCGGCCTCGTCGAGCTCGAGGATCTCGAGGGCGCCGGGCGCCGCCTCGTCTTCCTGCGGCCCTCCCTGCGCCGCCGCTGGCTCGCCCGGGAGGCGGACCGGATCGAGACCCTGCGCCGGCTCTGCGCTCCCTTCGCCCGCCCCCCCTTCCGCCTCGCCGACCGCTTCGACGCGGAGGCGCTGAGCCGGCACCTGATGGCGACGTGACGATGCGCGCCCTCCTCTCCGCCGCCCTGCTGCTCGCCCTCGCCGCCCTGCCCGCCGCCGCCCAGATCCGCGGCGTCGAGCTGCGCACGCCCCGCGCCTTCGGCTATTTCCTCGGCGACCTCGTCCCGGTCCAGGCCGAGATCCGCCTCGATCCGGGCTTCACCCTGCAGCGGCCCTCCCTGCCGAAGCCCGGCCCGGTCGCCTATTGGCTCGACCTGCGGGCGATCGCCGCCGACGAGCAGCGCGCGGCCGACGGCTCGACCCTGGTGCGCCTGCACCTGACCTATCAGACGTTCTACGCCGCCCTCGACACCCGCACCCTCGAGGTGCCGGGCTTCTCCGTCGCGGTGGAGAGCCGGGGATCGGACGGCCTCACCAGCGCCGTCGCCCCGATCCCGGGCTGGAAGCTCGGCGTCTCGGCCCTGCGCGAGGTGCAGCCGGAGCGCCACGACGACGCGGCCGAATACCTGCGCCCGGACGGCCGCACCCCGCGCCTCGACCCGCAGCCCGCGGCGGCGACCGCCCTGGGGCTGACCGCCCTCGCCGCCCTGGCCGGCCTCGTGCTCGCCCGGGACCGGGCCTGGTGGATCTTCGGGCGGCGACGCGGCCGGCCCTTCGCCCGTGCCCGCAAGGCCCTGCGCCAGGCCCGGCCCAGGGCGCAGGGCGAGGCCCTGTATCGCGAGGCTCTGCTCGCCCTGCATCGCGGCCTCGACGAGACCAACGGCGCGCGCCTGCTCGCCGACGACCTGCCGGGCTTCCTCGCCCGGCACCCGGCCTTCCGGGCGCAGGCCGCGGCCCTGGCGACGTTCTTCGCGGCGTCGCGCCTCGTCTTCTTCGGCCGCGAGACGGCGGCCGCGAGCCGCGCCCTGCCGCTGCCCGACATCGAGGCCCTGCTCGGACGGCTGTCCGCCATCGAGCGGAGCGCGTGAGCGCGATGGCCGCCCTCCTGCCCCCCCTCGGGGTCGTCACGCCCCTGTGGCTCTGGCTGCTGCCCCTCGCCCTGCTGCCGCTGGCGCTCTCCGCCAACCGCCGCATGGCGATCTCCGCGATCTCCGCCGCGCCCGAGGATCCGCTCTCCTCCGCCCTGCGCGCGGTGCTGACGCTGGCCGGCCTCCTCGCCATCGGCGGCCTGATCCTGGCGCTGTCCGGTCCCTACCGGGCGGGGGAGCGGGTGACCCGGATCGGCATCGGCGCCCAGATCTCGATGCTGATCGACCGCTCCGGCAGCATGAACGAGACCTTCGCCGGCCGTCAGCCCTCGGGCGCCGAGGAATCGAAGGCGATGGCCTCCCGGCGCATCCTCGGCGACTTCGTCGGGGACCGCGCCCACGATCAGTTCGCGGTCACGGCGTTCTCCACCGCGCCGATGCTCGTCGTGCCGATGACCGACCGGCACGAGGCCGTGCGCGCGGCCATCGCGGCGATCGACCGGCCGGGGCTCGACTACACCAACGTCGCCCGAGGCCTGGGGCTGGCCCTGGCGCAGTTCGGAGCGAACGCGCCGGGCGTGTCCCGCGCCCTCCTCCTCGTCTCGGACGGGGCGGCGGTGATCGACCCGCGCATCCAGGACCAGCTGCGGGCGCAGTTCGCCAAGGTCCGGCCGAACCTCTACTGGCTGTTCCTGCGCACCAAGGGCTCCCCCTCGATCTACGACAAGCCGGCGGGGGAGGACACGCCGCAGGCGGCGCCCGAGCGCCATCTCGACCTGTTCTTCAAGAGCCTCGGCATCCCCTATCGCGCCTTCGAGGCGGAGGGGGCGGAGGCGGTGGCGAACGCGGTCCGCCAGATCGAGGCGCTGGAGCGCGATCCCATCCCCTATACCGAGGAGCGGCCCCGCCGGGACCTCACCCCCTTCGCCTACGGCCTCTCCGCCTTCGGGCTCCTCCTCCTGGTGCTCGCCAAGCTCGCGGAGGCCGATCTCGTCCGCGCCGCGCCCGCCCGGGCCGCCGCGGCCCCGGCGCAGGACGCCCTCCCGCGGAGGCAAGCCGCATGACCGCCTCGACCCGCGCGCCCGCCCCCGGCCTGGGCGCCCGCCTCGGCGCGGAGATCCGCCGCGCTTGGCGCGCGGGCCGCCCGCACCTGCTCGTGCTGCTGCCGATCCTGCTTCTGGCCCTCGCCATCCTCTCCGCGCTCTCCGCCTGGAGCGCGGCGCGCACCAACGCGGCCATCGGCGCCCTGGAGGCGGGGCGGGAGGTCGCCGTCGCCCCCGATGCGCCCGGACCCCTCCTCGTCGCGCGGGTCAAGTTCCTGGCTCGGCGCGACCGGCTGGACGAGGCCGAGCCGCTTCTCGAAAGCCTCGACCGCAGGGGCAGCCCGGAGCAGGCCGCCCGCGCCCGCTACAGCGTCGCCAATGCCCGGATCCGGGAGGCCTTCCGGCTGATCGAGCGCAGCGAGCTCGACAAGGCCGGCCCCCAGGTGACCCTGGCCCGCCAGGATTACCGCCGGGCGCTCCAGGCCAAGCCCGATTTCTGGGACGCGAAGTTCAATTTCGACGTGGCCTCGCGCCTGATCCGCGACTTCCCCGAATTCGACCGCACCTTCGGCGACGAGATGAAGGCCGAGCCCAAGCAGATCTGGACGGACATCCCCGGCCAGCCGCGGGGTGGGCCATGACGCGACCGGGGAGCCTGCTCCGCGACCTGCCCCTCGCGCGCAATCTGTGCGACCGCCGCCTGCAGGCACTGGGGGCGGCCCTGCTGCTGACGCTGCTCGCGGCCTTCGTGCCGCCCCTGCCGCTCACGCGCTCCGGCGTCGCGGTGCTGGCCGTGGTCGACATCACCGGCAGCATGAACGTGCGCGACTATACGGAAGGTGGCAAGCCGGTGAGCCGCCTCGACACCGCCAAGGCCGCCCTGCGCCGGCTCGTGGCCGACCTGCCCTGCGGCTCGCGCCTCGCCCTGGGGCTGTTCACGGAGCGCCGGCCCTTCCTGCTGTTCACGCCCATCGAGGTCTGCGCCGATTTCGCGCCCCTGGACGGGGCCCTGGCCGCCCTCGACTGGCGCATGGCCTGGGAGGGCGACAGCCGCGTGGCGGCGGGCCTGCACCGGGCGGTCGCCATGGCGGGCGAGCTCGGCACGGATCTCCTCTTCGTCAGCGACGGGCAGGAGACGCCGCCCCCGCCCTCCACGGACCTGCCCCCCTTCGAGGGCAAGCCGGGCGCGGTGCGCGGCCTGATCGTCGGGGCGGGCGGCTACGCCTTGTCCCCGATCCCAAAATACAACGACCGCGGGCGCGAGACCGGCTTCTACGCCGAGACCGACGTGCAGCAGGAGAACCGCTTCGGGCCGCCGCCGGCGGATGCGGAATCCCGGGAGGGCTACAACCCGCGCAACGCCCCCTTCGGCGCCGCCGCGGCCCGGGGCACCGAGCATCTCTCCTCCGTGCGCGAGGCGCATCTGAAGGCCCTCGCGGCCCAGACCGGCCTTGCCTATGCGCATCTCGACGGCCCGGGCGGCCTCGCCGCGCCGCTCGCCGCCGCCGCGACCCCGCGCCCCCTGCCCGGCCGGCTCGACCTGCGCCCCTTCCTCGGCACCGCGGCCCTTGCCCTGGTCCTCGCCACCTTCCTCGCGGGGCCGCTGCGCGCGCTGCGGCCCGCCTCCCCCCTCACCGCAAGCAGGATGTGATCATGCGTTTCCCCTTCGTCGCGCTGTCCGCCTCGGCGCTCGCGCTGGTCGCGAGCGTGGCGCTCGCCCATGGCCCGACGCCGCAGAAGATCGTCCAGTCGGTCACGATCCAGGCGAAGCCGGAGGCCGTCTGGAAGGTGGTGGGCGACTTCGCGGGCATCGGCCGATGGCATCCGGACGTGGCCAAGGCCGAGGGCACCGGCGGCAACGGCGAAGGCGCGGTCCGCACCGTGACCCTCAAGAACGGCGGCGTCCTCACGGAGGGCCTCGACGAGTGGAAGGCGGAGGCGCGCACCTATTCCTACCGGATGTCCGATCCGGACCTGAAGGCGCTGCCCGTCTCCTCCTATTCCGCGACGATCACGGTCTCGCCCGAGGGTGACGGTGCCAAGGTCGAGTGGCTCGGCCGCTTCTACCGCGGCGACACCGGCAACGAGCCGCCGGAGGAGCTGAGCGACGAGGCCGGCCGCACGGCGATGAACGCGTATTTCGCCGACGGGCTCAAGGGCCTGAAGGCGGCGGTGGAGGGCAAGTAGGAGGCCCCTTCCCCATGATCCGTCCCGCCCTCGCCATCCTCTGTCTCGCCGCCGCCGGCCTGCCCGCCCGGGCCGGCACGGTCTTCGTCGCGAGCCAGCAGGCGGGGCAGCTCTCGCGGATCGAGGCGGCGGCGGTGGCCGGCCGAGCCTCGGTCCCCGCCGTGTCGGTCCCGGCGGCGCCGGCCACGGTCGCGGCGGGCGGCGGGCTGGTCTTCCTCACCCACCCGGACGGCCACGCGATCACCGTGGCCGAGGCCGCCACGGGCCGGGTGCTGCGCCGCCTGCCCTATGCCGGCCAGGCCTTCGGGCTCGCGGCCGGCGCGGACGGGCGCCACCTCTTCGTCGCCGACTGGTCCGGCCACCGCGTCGACCGGATCGCGGCGGCGGATGGCCGGGTCGAGGCCTCGGCCGAGACCGGCCGGGACCCGGCCCATCTCGTCCTCGACCGCGCCGGCCGGCTCTTCGTGGCGGACCGGGAGAGCCTGCAGGTCAGCGTGTTCGACGCCGCCCGGATGGTGCGGGTCGCGACGATCCCCGTGGGCGAGGCGCCCTTCGCCCTGGCGCTCAGCCCGGACGAGGGCCGGCTCTATGTCGGCAACGTGCGCAGCAACGACCTCACGGTGATCGACACCGGGACGCTCACGGCGCGCGCGACCGTGCCCGCCGGCGGCATGCCCTACGGCGTCGCGGTGAGCCCGGACGGGGCGCGGGTGCTGGTGACGAACCAGCATGCCGGCACCGTCACGGTGCTCGATGCCGGGACGCTCCGCGTCGCGGCGACGGTCGGCGTCGGCCGCTACCCGGAGGGCATCGCCATTTCGGACGGCCGGGCTTATGTCGCCAACTGGTTCTCCGACGACGTCTCCGTGATCGATCTCGCCACGCTGAAGCCGGTCGCGCGCCTGCCGGTGGCCGAGGGGCCGCGCAGCCTCGCCGTCGCCGCGGGGACTGTATCGGAGGGGGGGACGCGATGAAGGCCGTTGCCGCGCTCGGCGCGCTGCTGCTGCTCGGCGCCTGCGACCGCGGCGAGGAGCAGGCCTCCCGCGGCGAGGACCAGGCCGTGGTCGCCACGACCGCGGAGAAGGACCTGCCGGACTGGCTCGGGCAGACGGACGGGACGGAACCGGCGCGCTGGCTCGCCGGCCGTGCGGCGGGCCATCCCCTGCCGGGGGATGCGGCGGAGGTGACGGCGATGCGCGAGGCCCTCGCGCAGGCGCGCGGCGGCTTCGTGGAAGACACGCGCATGATCGCCAACCGCACGGTGCAGCTCGGGCAGATGCTCTCCGAGATCGGCAAGCCCGAGCCCTATCTCGTCCTGCTCCAGGGCCTGGGCCGGATCGCCGCCGAGCGCGGGCGCCACAAGAGCCTCTACGGCGAGATGTGCCAGCACTACTACAACACCCGGGCCCAGGGCGCCGACCACGACACGGCCCTGGCCCGCCTCGCCGAGCGGGAGCGGCGATGACGCCCGGCCGCCCCAGCGCCCGGCGCCCCGCCGCGCCGCCGATCCGGCCGGAGGCGGTCCTCGTCGTGGACGATCACCCGATCGTGCTGCAGGGGCTGCGCCGCCTCGCCGAGGAGGCGGGCATGGCCCGCGTGTTCGAGGCTGCCGACATCGTCTCGGCCTACCGCCTGTTCCACCGGCACCGGCCCGGCCTCGTGGTCGCCGATCTGAGCTTCCGCGACGGCGGCCTGTCCGGCCTCTCCCTGATCCGCCGGATCAAGGCCCTGGAGCCGGAGACCCGGATCCTGGTCTTCAGCATGCACGCCGATCCGGTCGTGGTCTCGCGCGCCCTGGAGAGCGGCGCCCTCGGCTTCGTGCTCAAGGATGCGGGGAGCGAAACGGTCCTGGAGGCGGTCGCGGCGGTCGGCCTGGGCCGGGGCTACCTGCCCCACGCGCTCGCCACCGACGTCGCCATGCTGAACCGGAGCGTGCGCCCCGCCCCGCTCGCCACCCTGAGCGCCCGCGAGCTGCAGGTCCTGTCGCTCCTGAGCCAGGGCAAGTCCTACGAGGCGATCGCCAATGCCCTCTCGGTGAGCTACCGGACGGTGATCAATGCGAGCTCCAGCATGCGCCGGAAGCTCGGCGCCGAATCCCGGGCCGCCCTGATCCGCATCGCCGTCAGCCGGGCGGGCACCATCGCCTGAGGCGGAGCCGCCTCCGCCTAGAGTTCCACGCTCACCGCCATCCCGTCATAGGCCGGCACCACGCCGGGCGGCAGCTTGCGCGCCAGCGTCGCGTAGTCGAGGTCGGTGTGCAGGTTGGTGAGGATCGCCCGGCGGGGCTTCACCGCCTCGATCAGGGCGAGGGCGTCCGAGACCGAGTAATGCGTCGGATGCGGCGTCTCGCGCAGGGCGTCGATGATGAGCAGGTCGAGGTCGCGCAGGCGGTCGACCGCCGCTTCCGGCATCAGGCTCACGTCCGGCGCGTAGGCGACCGGGCCGAAGCGGAAGCCGAAGGCCGCCTCGTTGCCGTGCTCCATCCGGAAGGGCAGGGCCTCGACCGGGCCGCCCTCCCCGTCGACGGCGAGCACGGCCTCCTCGGCGAGGTCGTGCAGGTCGAGGATCGGGGGATAGGCCGAGCCCGGCGGCGTCTCGAAGGCGTAGCCGAACCGGGCCAGGAGCAGGGCGCGGGTATGCGCGTCCGCATAGACGGGGATGCGCTGTCGCATGTCGATGACGAGGGGGCGCAGGTCGTCGATGCCGTGGGTGTGGTCGGCATGGGCGTGGGTGTAGAGCACGGCGTCGAGCCGCTTCACCTCCGCCTCCAGGAGCTGCTCGCGCAGGTCCGGCGAGGTGTCGACGAGGAGCCGCGTCCTGCGCGCGCCCTCCTCCCGCTCCACCAGCAGCGAGCAGCGCCGGCGGCGGTTGCGGGGATCGGCCGGGTCGCAGGCGCCCCAGCCGTAGCCGACCCGCGGCACCCCGCCTGAGGAGCCGCAGCCGAGGATGCGCAGGTTCAGGCGCGCCATCGCGGCTCCGTTCCGGTCGAGGCCCGCCGGTTCATGCCGCCTCCGAGCGGGCGGCCTTGTCGAACAGGCGGTGGAAATTGGCGGTGGTCAGGGCGGCGAGATCCGCGAACGGCAGGTCCAGGGTCTCGGCGAGCGAGCGGGCGGTGTCGGCGGTGTAGGCCGGCTCGCAGCGCCGGCCGCGATGCGGCTCCGGGGCGAGGAAGGGCGCGTCGGTCTCCACCAGCAGCCGGTCCCGCGGCACGGCCCGGGCGATGTCGCGCAGGGCCGTCGAGCGCCGGAAGGTGACGATGCCGGAGAAGGAGACGAACAGGCCGAGCTCGACCCCGACCGCCGCCAGTCGCGCGCCGGAGGAGAAGCAGTGCAGCACCGCCTTGAAGGCGCCCCGGCCCATCTCGTCGCGCAGCACCGCCTCCATGTGCTCGTCGGCGTCGCGGGAATGGATCACCAGGGGCAGACCGGTCGTGCGGGCGGCCTCGATATGGGCGCGCAGCACCCGCTCCTGCACCGCCTCCGGCGCGGCGTCCTCGTAATGGTAGTCGAGCCCCGCCTCGCCGATGCCGATGCAGCGGGGATGGTCGGTGAGCGCGGCGATGGCCTCGGCCGGGACGTCGGGCTCCTCGCCCGCGCCCTGGGGATGGGTGCCCACCGTGTACCAGACGGCCGGATGCGCCTCGGCGATGGCCCGGTAGGTGTCGGCCTTGGCGACCCGGGTCGAGATCGTGACCATGCGCGTCACCCCGGCGGCCTGCGCCCGGGCGATCACGCCGGGCATGTCCTCGGCGAATTCGGGGAAATCGAGATGGCAGTGGCTGTCGACCAGCATGGAAGGCGTGACGGTCCTCGGAAGGAAGGGGCGGCTCAGGCGGCCGCGTCCGGCTTCTCGAAACGGGGGAAGATCGGGCTCGGCGCCGGCAGGGCGGTTCCCGCCTGCAAGCGGTGGGCCGGATCGACATGGGCGAAGAGCCGCCGGTCGACCGGGACGGCGAGCAGGTCGAGGAGCGCGGCGCCCGCGCTCGGCACGAAGGGCTGCACCAGGAGCGCGACCCGGCGCAGGGTCTCGGCGGTGACGTAGAGCACCGTGTTCATGCGGGCGGGATCGCTCTTCTTGAGCTTCCACGGCTCCTCGGCGGCGAAGTAGCGGTTGGTCTCGGCCACCACCGCCCAGATCTCGGCGAGGATCGCGTGGAGGGCGAGGTCGCCCATCAACGCCCGCGCCTTGTCCGGCAGCGCCGCCGCGGCCCCGAGGATGGCCTCGTCGGCCGCGGTGAAGGCGCCCGGCTCCGGCACCGCCGCGGCGCAGTTCTTCGCGATCATCGACAGGGAGCGCTGGGCGAGGTTGCCCAGGTCGTTGGCGAGATCCGCGTTGATGCGGTTGATGATCGCCTCGTGGCTGTAGCTGCCGTCGCCGCCGAAGGGCACCTCGCGCAGCACGAAGTAGCGCACGGCATCGACGCCGTAGGTGGCGACGAGGTCGAGGGGATCGACCACGTTGCCGAGCGACTTCGACATCTTCTCGCCCCGGGAGAGCAGGAAGCCGTGGCCGAAGACGCGCTTGGGCAGGGGCAGCCCCGCCGACATCAGGAAGGCCGGCCAGTAGACCGCGTGGAAGCGCACGATGTCCTTGCCGATGACGTGCAGGTCCGTCGGCCAGAACCTGTTGCGCGCATCCGCCGCGTCCGGGAAGCCCGTCACCGTCAGGTAGTTGGTGAGGGCGTCGACCCAGACATACATGACGTGGCCGGGATGCTCCGGCACGGGCACGCCCCAGTCGAAGGTGGTGCGGCTGACGGAGAGGTCCTTCAGCCCCGAGCGCACGAAGCTCGCGACCTCGTTCATCCGGGTGTCGGGGCCGAGGAAGCCCGGCTGCTCCGCGTAGAGCTTGAGCAGGCGGTCCTGATAGGCGGAGAGGCGGAAGAGATAGTTCTCCTCCTCCATCCACTCGACCGGCGTGTCGGTCTTGATCGAGCGGCGCTGGCCGTCGGGACCGACCACCGTCTCGGCCTCGTCGTAATAGGCCTCGTCGCGCACCGAGTACCAGCCGGCATATTTGGCGAGGTAGATGTCGCCATTCGCCTCCATGCGCCGCCACAGCGCCTGGGCCGCGGCGTAATGCTCGGGCTCCGTGGTGCGGATGAAGCGGTCGTAGGAGCAGTTCAGCGCGTCGGCCACCGCCTTGAACCGAGCGGCCATGCCGTCGACGAAGGCGCGCGGGCTCACCCCGGCCCGGGAGGCGGTCTGCTGGATCTTGAGCCCGTGCTCGTCGGTGCCCGTGGAGAACAGCACCGCGTAGCCGTCGAGCCGCTTGAAGCGGGCGATGGCGTCGGTGGCGATCACCTCGTAGGCGTGCCCGATATGCGGCGCGCCGTTGGGATAGGAAATCGCCGTGGTGATGCTGAAGGTTTTGCCTTCGCTCTGGCTCACGTCTGCCGCTCTCCGGATCTTCGTCGCGCCTTGTCGCGCGGCCGGCGCCGGGACGCAACCGAGACAAGCGGCCCGGGCGTCCTCAAGCGGGATCCGGCCGATGGCTGGGCCCGCCGGATTCCGGCGCCGCGGGGCCGCCGCGGGGGCTCACGGCGTGCGCAGGGCCTGGGACAGCTCCTCGAACAGGGTCAGGACCAGGGGGCGCCGGTCGAGATTGTAGATCGCCGCCTCGCGGGCGGCGCGGTTCACCCGCTCGGCCGCCTCGACCAGGGCGGCGAGCCGGGCTGGGCTCTCCGTCTGGCGCCGGTCGAGCTCGGCCGAGACGAAGCGCGCCGCCGTGTCGAGCGCTGTGGCGAACAGGGCCTCCGCCTCCCGGGGCGCGAGCTTGTCGGCGAGCTTCAGGATGCGCCGCCAGTCCGGCGCCGCGATCCGGCCGAGCAGGATCTCGACCTCGGCGACGATGCCCGCCGTCGCGGGATCGAGCATCGCCACCGCCTGCGCCACGGAGCCCTCGGCCAGGGCGGCGGCATTGGCCAGCGCCGCCTCGTCGGGGGCGGGGAAGGGCGGGGGAAAGCCCGTCACCACCGCCCGCACCTGGGCCTCGGACAGGGGGCGCAGGGTGAGCGCCCGGCAGCGGGAGCGGATCGTCGGCAGCAGCCGGCCCGGGGCGTGGCTGACGATCAGGAAGAGGGAGCGCGGCGGCGGCTCCTCCACCATCTTGAGGAGGGCGTTGGCGCTGTTGGCGTTCAGGTCCTCGGCGCTGTCGACGATGCAGATGCGGTAGCCCGCATTGCCGGCGGTGGCGCCGAACAGGTCGAGGGCCTTGCGCGCCGCGTCGACCGGGATCTTGGTCGGCAGGGTCTTGGCCCCGGGCGCCTGGACCCGGCGCAGCGCGACGAGGTTCGGATGCGAGAGCGCCGCGACCTGCCGCGCCGCCGGATGGTCCGGCGCCACGGCGAGGTCGTCGGGCACGGACCGGATCTCGGGATTGGCGACGAGCCAGCGCGCGACCCGGTAGGCCAGCGTCGCCTTGCCGATGCCCTGGGGACCGCCGATCAGCCAGGCATGGTGCAGCCGCCCCGCCCGCAGGGCCTCGACGAAGGCGGCCTGCGCGCTCCCGTGCCCGACGAGGCGGGTCTGCTCCCGGGGGCGGGGAATGTCGGGCAGGTCGCCGGCCTCGTCCGGCGTCTCGGCGCGGTCAGGCCGCATCGTCGCGATCCCGGTTCCGGTCCGGCAGAGACGTCTCCGCGGGCAGCAGCCCCGGCAGCCGCGCGGCCACGGCCCGGCGGATCGCCGCGGCCACGGCGTCCGGGTCGGGGGTGGCGTCGATCACCGCGCAGCGCCCCGGCTCCGCCCGGGCGATCCCGGCGAAGGCCGTCCGCAGGCGCTCGTGGAAGCCGAGCGCCTCCGCCTCGAAGCGGTCCCCCTCCCCGCCCCGGCGCCTGGCGCGGGCGAGCCCGGTCTCCGCCGGCAGGTCGAGGATCAGGGTCAGGTCCGGCCGGGTGCGCCCCACCACCACCCGTTCGAGGGCGCGCAGGGTGGCCTCGTCCACCCCGCCCGCGGCCCCCTGATAGGCCCGGGTCGAATCCGCGAAACGGTCGCAGAGCACGATCGCCCCGCGGGCGAGCGCCGGGCGGATCAGCCGGTCGAGATGGTCGATGCGGGCGGCGGAGAAGATCAGCGCCTCGGCGAAGGGGCCGTAGGGCTTGGCCACGCCCTCCAGCACCGCGGCGCGCAGGCTCTCGGCCTTGGGGGTGCCGCCGGGTTCGCGGGTGGTCACGACCTCCCGTCCGGTGGCCGCGCGCAGGGTGGCGGCGAGCCGGGCGACCTGGGTCGACTTGCCGGCCCCCTCCCCGCCCTCGAAGGTGAGGAACAGGCCGCGGGCGCCGTGCCCGGCCGGAGGTGGCTCACCCTGTCTCTGTTCGGACGCGCTCTCCTTCGCCGGACCGGCGGCCGCCGCGGAGAGCGCTCCAGGCGCATCGCTCGTCATGCCCGGCCCCTATCACGGGTGCCCCGCCAGCGCGATTCCCGCGCGCCTCACGAGGCGTTGGCCGTGCCCTCCTTGGGGCCGGCGCCGCCCTTCGCCTTGTCGAAGGCCTTGCGGATCAGGTCGGTGCCGACCTGAAGCGCCGCGTCGAGGGCCCGCTGCGACAGGCTGCCGGCGGCGACGTCCTCGCCGGCATAGAGCGGCATCTCCAGGGCGACCGCGTCGCCGCGGGTGACGCGCAGCCGGGCGATCTCCCGGCCCTGCTCCACCGGTGCCACGATCGGCCCCTGATAGATCACCTTGGCGGCGACCCGCTCGGAGGAGCCCCGCGGCAGCAGCAGCCGCACCGGCTTCTTGGCCACGACCGGCACCGCGCCCTTCTCGCCGCCGAAGACCGAGACCTCGGCCACGCTCTCGCCGGCATTGAAGACCTGGCGCGGCTCGAAGGCGCGGAAGCCCCATTCCATCAGCTTGCGCGACTCGGAGGCGCGGTCCCGGGCGGTCTTGAGGCCGGACAGGACCATGACGAGGCGCTGGCCGTTCTGCACCGCCGAGCCGGTGAGGGCGTAGCCCGATTCCTCGAGGTAGCCGGTCTTGAGCCCGTCGGCGCCGATATCGAGGGTAAGGAGCGGGTTGCGGTTCTGCTGCTTGATCTTGTTCCAGGTGAACTCGCGCTCGGCGAAGATCTTGTACAGGTCCGGATAGGTGTCGATCAGGTGCAGGGCGATGCGCGCCATGTCCCGCGCGGTCACCTTCTGGTCCGGGGCCGAGTAGCCGGTCGCGTTGCGGAAGGTCGAGCGCGTCAGCCCGATCTGCTTCGCCTTCTGGTTCATCATGCCGGCGAAGGCGTCCTCCGTGCCGGCCATGTTCTCGGCGATGGTGATCGCCGCGTCGTTGCCCGACTGGACGATGAGGCCCCGCAGCAGGTCCGACATCTTGATGCGGCTGTTGACCTGCGCGAACATCGAGGAGCCCCCGCCCCCCGCGCCGCCCCGGCGCCAGGCGTCCTCGGTCACCGTGAACTCGGTGTCCATGGAGAGGCGCCCTTCCTTCAGGGCGGCGAACACGATCTCCGTGGTCATCAGCTTGGCCATGCTGGCCGGGGAGAAGGGCTCGTCGGCGGCCTTCTCGAACAGCACGGAGCCCGATTCCGCGTCGATCAGGATCGCGTGGGGCGCGGCGGTCTGGAAATTCTGCGCCCGGGCGGCGGAGCCCGCGAGGCCGATCAGGAGCGCGCAGGCGCCGGCGAGGATCGTCGAGGAAAACCGCACGCGCATCGACCGCTCCCGCACACCCGGTGCCATGCCGCGCCCCTTCTCCGCCGAACGGATCACCGCGTCAGCGAAGGGCGCCCGTTCCCCCGGCCGGGCCGGCCGGGGCATGGTTCAAGCGTAGCCATAACCCGCTCGACCATACCCGGTTTCGCGGCGCGATCGAAGGCAAAACGCCGCGGCGGGCCCGGGGATCACAGCATTGGCCGGCGGCCTCAGCGCGCCAGGGAGAGCTGAGCGCCGGATTTCGAGAAGGCGCCCTCCAGCGCGCCGCTGCCCTGGCGCAGGCGCGCGGCCACCGTGCCGCCGGGTTGGTAGAGATAGACCTCGCCGTCGCGGAAATCCCAGGCCGAGACCTTGGCGAGGTCCTTGTTGGCGCAGCCCGAGGTCGAGGCCTTGTAGAGGTCGAGGGCCGGGGCGCTCGACAGGGAGACCTTGCAGGAGCCGGCCGCGTCCGTGGCGGTCCAGCCGCCGACCACCGCGGAGCGGCCGGTGGCGACCACCGGGGGCGGTGCCGGGGCCGGCGGCGGCTCGACCGAGACGGGCGGCGGCACGGCGACGGCCACGTCGGTCCCGGCGCCGGGGGGCGCCTCCACGGGGGCGGCCGAAGCGCCCGGCGGGGGGGCGAGCGGCGCGGTGGTCACGGTGCCGGTCGGGGCCGGGGCGAGCGGTTCGAGGGAGGCCTGCGGCCGGGGCGTGCGGGCGCTCGGTCCCTCGAAGCGCTGCGAGGCGCAGGCGCTCAGGCCCAGCGACAGGGCGAGGACGGCAAGGGTCGCGGCGTGGGTCGCGGCATAGGTCGCGGAATGCGTGCGCGGCATCGATGGCTCTTCCCGGAACGGTCCAGCTTCATCCCGTCCCTCGCCGTCAAATGCGCTGCCCGCAAGGCGGTGCCACCCGGCCCGGGCCTTTTCGGGCCGGTGTGGCGGAGGTGCCGCACCCGGCCGGGCTCAGACCTCGCGCTCGACCATCATCTTCTTGATCTCGGCGATGGCCTTGGCCGGGTTGAGGCTCTTCGGGCAGGTGTTCGCGCAGTTCATGATCGTGTGGCAGCGATACAGCCGGAAGGGGTCGTGCAGGGCGTCGAGCCGCTCGCCGGTGTTCTCGTCGCGGGAATCGATCAGCCAGCGATAGGCCTGGAGCAGGGCCGCCGGCCCGAGGAACTTGTCGCCGTTCCACCAGTAGCTCGGGCAGCTCGTGGTGCAGCAGGCGCAGAGGATGCACTCGTAGAGCCCGTCGAGCCGGGCGCGGTCCTCCGGGGTCTGGCGCCATTCCTTCTCCGGGGCGGGCGTCTCGGTCTGGAGCCAGGGCTCGATCGCCGCGTGCTGGGCGTAGAAGTTGGTCAGGTCCGGCACCAGGTCCTTGAGCACCGGCATGTGCGGCAGCGGGTAGATCCGCACCGCCCCGTCCTTGTCCTTGCGGGTCAGGAACGGCAGGGCGTTGTCCGGCGTGCGGCACTCGTCGATGCCCATGGTGCAGGCCAGCGCGTTCTGGCCCTCGATGTTCATGGCGCAGGAGCCGCAGATGCCCTCGCGGCAGGAGCGGCGGAAGACCAGGGTCGGGTCGACCTTGTTCTTGATCCAGAGCAGGGCGTCGAGGACCATCGGCCCGCAATCGTCGCGGTCGACATGGTAGGTGTCGATGCGCGGATTCTTCCCGTCATCCGGGTTCCAGCGGTAGATCCGGAACACCTGGACGGTCTTCGCGCCGTCCGGCGCCGGCCAGGTCTTGCCTTCGGTCAGCTGGGAGTTCTTGGGGAGGGAGAACTGGGCCATGTGCAGGCAGCTTCCGCAAGTGATCGGGATCGATCCCGGACGATCAAGCCGCAGGGGGCGATCGTCCCGGGATGGAAGAGGGGCGGGTCGGGCTCAGTACACGCGCGCCTTGGGCTCGATGTACTGGATCTCGTTCGACATCGTGTAGGTGTGGACCGGCCGGTAATCGATCGCGACCGTGTGCGCGGTCTCGTCGAGCCAGGCGAGGGTATGCTTCATCCATTCCTTGTCGTCGCGCTCGGGGAAGTCCTCGCGGGCATGGGCCCCGCGGCTCTCCTTGCGGTTGACGGCGGATTCCATGGTCACGACCGCCTGGCCGATCAGGTTGTCGAATTCGAGCGTCTCGAGCAGGTCGGTGTTCCAGACCAGGGAACGGTCCGAGACCTTGAGGTCGGCGACGCCCTTCCAGACCTCGTGGATCAGGCCCTTGCCCTCCTCCAGCACCTCGCCGGTGCGGAAGACCGCGCAGTTGTTCTGCATGGTCCGCTGCATGCGGTCGCGCAGCTGCGCGGTGGGCGTGCCGCCATCGGCGTAGCGGAAGCGGTCGAGGCGGGCGAGCGCCTTGTCGGCCGAGTCCTTCGGCAGCTCGGCCTGGCGGGCATTGGGCTCGACGATGTCGGCGCAGCGCAGGCCGGCGGCGCGGCCGAACACCACGAGGTCGATCAGCGAGTTGGAGCCGAGGCGGTTCGCCCCGTGCACGGAGACGCAGGCCGCCTCGCCCAGCGCCATCAGGCCGGGCACCACCGTGTCCGGGTTGCCGTCGCGCAGCGTCAGCACCTCGCCGTGATAGTTCGTGGGGATGCCGCCCATGTTGTAGTGCACGGTCGGCAGGACTGGGATCGGCTCCTTGGTCACGTCGACGCCGGCGAAGATTTTTGCGGATTCGGAGATTCCCGGCAGGCGCTCGTGCAGGATCTTCGGGTCGAGATGGTCGAGATGCAGGAAGATGTGGTCCTTGGTCTTGCCCACGCCCCGGCCCTCGCGGATCTCCATGGTCATGGAGCGCGAGACGACGTCGCGGGAGGCGAGGTCCTTGGCCGAGGGGGCGTAGCGCTCCATGAAGCGCTCGCCCTCGGAATTGGTCAGGTAGCCGCCCTCGCCCCGCGCGCCCTCGGTGATGAGGCAGCCGGCGCCGTAGATGCCGGTCGGGTGGAACTGCACGAACTCCATGTCCTGCAGGGCGAGGCCGGCGCGCAGGACCATGGCGTTGCCGTCGCCGGTGCAGGTATGGGCCGAGGTCGCCGAGAAATAGGCGCGGCCGTAGCCGCCGGTGGCGAGCACGGTCATCTGGGCGCGGAAGCGGTGGATCTCGCCGGTCGCCTGGTCGAGGGCGATGACGCCGCGGCAGCGGCCCTCCTCGTCCATGATCAGGTCGAGGGCGAAGTATTCGATGAAGAACTGGGTGTGGTTCTTCACCGCCTGCCCGTAGAGGGTGTGGAGCATGGCGTGGCCGGTGCGGTCCGCCGCGGCGCAGGTGCGCTGGGCGGTGCCCTTGCCGTAATCGGTGGTCATGCCGCCGAAGGGGCGCTGGTAGATTTTTCCCTCTTCGGTCCGGGAGAACGGGACGCCCCAGTGCTCCAGCTCGTAGACCGCGGCCGGCGCGTTGCGCACGAGATACTCGATCGCGTCCTGGTCGCCGAGCCAGTCCGACCCCTTCACGGTGTCGTACATGTGCCAGCGCCAGTCGTCCGGGCCCATATTGCCCAGCGAGGCCGAGATGCCGCCCTGGGCGGCGACCGTGTGCGAGCGGGTCGGGAACACCTTGGTGATGCAGGCGGTGCGCAGGCCCGCCTGGGAGCAGCCGACCGTGGCGCGCAGGCCCGCGCCGCCGGCGCCGACGATCACCACGTCGAAGGTGTGGTCGATGATGGCATAGGCCGGGGCGCCGCTGCCGTTCGTGCCGTTGGAAGCCATGGGAGGATCCTCGCGTTTCGGGGCGGTCAGACGAGCCGGCTCAGGCCCACGCGCAGGATCGCGTAGAGGCAGGCGGCGGCGACCGCGGCCGCGTAGAAGTTGTTGGCGATGAGGGCCGCGACCTTGAGGCCCTTGTCGTGCACGTAGTCCTCGATGATCACCTGCATGCCGAGCCGCATGTGCACCGTCACCGAGACGACGGCGAGGATCAGGACGATCGACACGAGGGGGTTCGCGATGAGGGCGACCGCCTCCGGATAGGGCCGGCCGGCCATCAGGGCGATGATGACGACGAAGCCGAGCATCAGCAGGGCGTTGGCCGCGCCGGTGAGGCGCTGCAGCCAGAAATGGCCGGCGCCGTGGCCGGAGGCGCCGAGGCCCTTCACCCGGGCGCGGGGCGTGCGGATGGAGAGGCTGGGATTCTGGCGGGTGTCGACCTTGGACATGGCGGGCCTCAGCGCAGGATGAGGGCGAACGCCCAGATGACGACCGTGAGCAGGACCGAGCCGATCAGCGTCGCCCGGGCGAGGCCGAGGCGGCGCTCCCGGTCGAAGCCGATGCCGGCATCCCAGATGAAGTGGCGCAGGCCGCCGAGCAGGTGGTGCATCAGCACCCAGGTATAGGCGAACAGGATCAGCCGGCCGACGAGGGAGCCGAAGAACCAGGCGACCGCGTCGTAGGCGCGGGGGCCGGAGGCGAGCGCCACCAGCCAGACGGCGACGAGAACGCTGCCGCCGTAGAGCGCGGTGCCGGTGACGCGGTGGAAGACCGACATCGCCATGGTCCAGGTCCAGCGGTAGATCTGGAGATGCGGCGAGAGCGGCTGGGCGACCGTGGGGCGGACGGGTGGGGCCATCGCGATGACGATCCTCGGCTCGAAAGCTGGAGTTCTTCCAGGGAACGGTTAGGGCGGCGGGTGGGTGCCGGCAATGCCGCGTATTGCGGTGCGGCATGGATCGGGGTGAGACTCGCGCGCATCTGTCTCACGGCGGCCCCCCGACGAGGCGCCACCACAGATAGGCGGCCGGGGTGGCGATCAGCAGGGAGGCGAGGCCCGTGGCGATCGTCAGCCGGCTCGCATCCCGCAGGCCGATCCGGCCGAGCTCCATCGTCATCACGATGGGGGGCGCCTGATAGGGCAGGAACAGGGTCGAGTAGCCGACGACCTGGATCATCAGCACGTCCATCAGGCCGAGGCCGCTCGCCCGGGAGAGCTCGCCGGCGAGCGCGGTGTAGAGGGCCGGGGCGCCGTTGGCGGTGGCCACGAACAGGAAGCCGATCGAGAGGCCGACCAGGGTGAGGAAGTTGGTCGCCTCGGCGCCGGGCGCGAGGGGCGCCAGCGCCAGGAGCGCGTGGCCGAGGTCGCGCCCGAGCCCGGTCTCGTTGACCGTGGCGGTGAGCCCGAACAGGGCGGCGACGTAGAAGCAGGTGCGCAAGGGGATCTCGCCGAAGCTGCCCCCGGGCAGCACCCCGATCCGCGGCATCAGGCAGATCACCGCCGCGGCGAGCCCGATCCAGGCAGGCGGGATGCCGTGCCAGCCGTCGCTCATCCAGAGGGCCAGCATCGTCACGAGAATCACCGAGAGGCGGCGCTCCGCCGGCGTCGCCGGGGGCAGGGCCGGCAGTTCGGGGCGCTGCCCGTCGAGCCGGTCGCGGAAGAGCAGCACCGTGCAGGCGGTCAGGATCGCGCCCTTCAGCAGCGCCAGGACCGGCAGGTGCTGCCAGAGATAGGGCAGGTAGGCGAGGTGCACGCCGTAGAGCGTCTCGGCGGTGCCGACCATGACGAGGTTCGGCACGTTGGCGGGCAGGATCGCCGCCGAGAGCATCGGCGTGGCGATGCCGAAGGACAGGATCGCCCCCGTCCGCCCGGGCCGCCCCGGGGCGAGGCCGAAGGCGTCGCAGAGCGCGAGGATCACCGGCACCATCAGGGCGATGCGGCCGAGATTGGAGGGCATCACGAAGGCGAGCAGGAAGGAGAAGGCGACGAGGCCGCCGATGAAGCCCGGATAGGAGGCGGGCAGCCGCGCGGCGAGCATCCGCGCGAGCCGGTCGCCGAGCCCGGTCCGGTTCATGGCGAGCCCCACCACCATGCCGCTCGTCACCAGCCAGAAGGCGGAGGAGGCGAAGCCCGAGAACACGGTCGGGGCGGGGGCGAGCTTGAGCAGCATCGCCAGGGCGAAGAACAGGAGCGCCGTGACGATCTCGGCCACGAGCCCCGTGGCCCACAGCCCCATGCAGAGCACGAGGAGGCCGCCGGTCGCGACGACCGTCCCCTGCCCGCCCATGATGCCCGCCGCTGCGCCCATGGCCGGGCTTCAATCGCGAATTGGAGGCATTCGCAATTCGGCTTTCGTAGCAGGAGCCTTCGTCAACGGCGAAGGCTGGCGGCGGATTCCGGGGGCGTGATAGGATCGCGCGGCGCGGGATCGGCTCCGCTCCGGACGAACCCGCCCCGGCCGGATCCGCATGCGGCCGCCGCGCCGCGTCCTTCTCCCGTCCCGGGGAGGCGGGCCCGGACGCCCTCCCCCAAATCCTTCCCGAAGCCCCCTCCCCCATGATGCGCTTCGATCTCGTCGACCTGAACCTGTTCCGCCACATCGTGGAGGCGGGCTCGATCACCCATGGGGCGGAGCGGGCCAATCTCGCCCTGGCCGCCGCCTCGACGCGGATCCGCGCGATGGAGGAGTCCCTGGGCGCCGCCCTGCTCCTGCGCGGGCGCCAGGGGGTGAGCCCGACCCCGGCGGGGCGCGCCCTGCTCGCCCATGCCCGCGAGATCCTCGGCCAGATCGAGCGGATGCAGGGCGACCTCTCGGTCTTCGCCGGCGGCGCGGTCGGGCAGATCCGGGTGCTGTCGAACACCAACGCCCTGACCGAGTTCCTGCCGGAGGCGCTCTCCGCCTATCTCGCCCTGCATACGGGGGTGAGCGTCGACATCGAGGAGAAGACCTCGGACGAGATCGTCTGGCTGGTGGCCGACGGGGCCGCCGATCTCGGCATCGTCGCGGGCACGGTCGATACCGGCACGCTGCAGACCTTCCCCTTCCGCCACGACCGCTTCGTGCTGGTGGTGGCGGCGGGCCATGCCCTGGCGGCGCGCGCGCAGGTCGGCTTCGCGGAGGTGCTGGAGCACGACCTCGTCGGGCTCGACCGGCCGAGCGCCCTGACCCGGTTCCTGTCGGACAAGGCGGCCCGCATCGGCCGGCCGATGCGGCTCCGGGTGCAATTGCGCAGCTTCGACGCGGTCTGCCGCCTGGTCGAATGCGGCGTCGGCCTCGGCATCGTGCCGGAGACGACGGCGCGCCGCGCCCGGCGCGGCATGGAGATCGCGATGGTGCCCCTGGAGGATGCCTGGGCGGCCCGCGACCTCAAGCTCTGCCTGCGCGCCCTCGACGCCCTGCCCCCCTTCGCGCAGGATTTCGTGGCGCATCTGCGCGGCTGACGCGCCGCCTGCGCGACCGTCAGAGCCCCATGATCGTATCGACCAGCAGCTTCAGGTTCAGCACCACGATCACCCCGGCGATCGCCCAGGACAGGCCCTTCAGCCAGCCGGGGATCACGAAGCTGCCCATCAGCCCCCGGTCGGAGACGAAGCGCACCAGGGGGATCACCGCGAAGGGCAATTGCATCGAGAGCACGACCTGGCTCAGCACCAGGAGCCTGGCCGTGCCCTGGTCGCTGTAGAGGGCGGTGACGGCCACCACGGGCACGATGGCGATGCCCCGCGTCACCAGGCGGCGCGCCCAGTCGGGCAGGCGCAGCCTTAGGAAGCCCTCCATCACGATCTGGCCGGCGAGCGTCGCGGTCACCGTCGAGTTGAGGCCGGAGGCGAGCAGGGCTACGGCGAAGAGCGTCGAGGCGAGGCCGATGCCGAGCAGCGGCGAGAGCAGCGCGTAGGCCTCCTCGATCTCCTCCACCTCCGTGCGCCCGCCCGCATGGAACACCGCCGCCGCCATGATCAGGATCGCGGCGTTGACGAACAGGGCCAGCATCAGCGCGAGGGTGGAATCGGTCACCGCGAAGCGCAGGGCCTCGCGCCGGCCGCGTTCCGTGCGCGGATAGGCGCGGGTCTGCACGATGGACGAGTGCAGGTAGAGATTGTGGGGCATCACGGTGGCGCCGATGATGCCGATGGCGATGTAGAGCGCGGCCGGGTTCGTCACGATCTCGCGCGCGGGCAGGAAGCCGCCGAGCACCGCCTGGATCGGCGGGGCGGCCATCGCGATCTGCACGCCGAAGCAGACGAAGATCACGCTGAGCAGCCCGATCACGAAGGCCTCCAGCGCCCGGAAGCCGCGCCGCAGCAGCAGCAGCACCACGAGCACGTCGAGCGCCGTGAGGACCGCGCCGAGGGCGAGGGGGATGCCGAACAGCAGCTTGAGCGCGATCGCCGTGCCGATCACCTCGGCGAGGTCGCAGGCGATGATCGCCGCCTCGCAGATCAGCCAGAGGGCGATGCCGGTGCCGCGGGAATAGCGCGCCCGGCAGGCCTGGGCGAGGTCGAGGCCGGTGGCGATGCCGAGCCGGGCGGCGAGCGCCTGCAGCACGATCGCCATCAGGTTCGAGAGCAGGATGACGCTGAGCAGGGTGTAGCCGAACCGGGCGCCGCCGGCGATGTCGGTCGCCCAGTTGCCCGGGTCCATGTAGCCGACCGAGATCATGTAGCCCGGCCCGAGGAAGCCGAAGAGCCGCCGCAGCCAGGAGCCGCCCAGGCGCACCGGCACGCTGGCATTGAGCGCGCCGAGGCTGCGTTCCTCCGGCCGCTCCACCGGGCGCGGGGGGGTGAGCTGATCCATGGCCGCGTCCATCCGCATGCGCGTCGTTCCGGTTCGCCCCGGCCGCCGGAGGCCGGCCCCGCCGGGCGGGGCGGCCTCGGCACCGGGGAGGATGGGAGAGCAGGATCCGGGCCGATCGGCCCAGGGCGATATAGCATAAGCTATAAAGCTGTGCCGAGGCTGATATCAAGCGGACGCGACAGCGTTGCGACGCCGCGCGCCGGGAGGGCATGGACGCCGCCGCCCGGAGCGCGGGCTCTCGCGCGACATCCGGGGTCCCGCTTTCGCGCCGCATGGGTTAGACAGCCGCAAGGCGCGGCCCCGCATCGGCGCGCGGATCGGAGGAGCCGGCCACCCCCATGCAGGACACGTCGCAGGATCGGGAGCCGCGTCCGGGACGCGCCTCGGCCGAGGCGCCCCTCGTCGATGCCGAGTTGCATGTCGAGAGCTTCCGGCAGGCGCGCGAGGCGCGCCGGCTCGAGCTCGTCGAGGATTATGTCGAGCTGATCGCGGACCTGATCGGCGACGGGGGCGAGGCCCGGCAGGTCGACATCGCCGCCCGCCTCGGCGTCGCCCAGCCGACGGTGGCCAAGATGCTGAAGCGGCTCGCCGAGGACGGGCTGGTGCAGCAGCGGCCCTATCGCGGCGTCTTCCTCACGGAAGCCGGGCAGGCGCTCGCCGCGCAGTCGCGGGAGCGCCACCGCATCGTCGAGCGCTTCCTCTGCGCCCTGGGCGTGAGCCCGGAGACGGCCCGCCGGGACGCGGAGGGCATCGAGCACCATGTCAGCGGCGAGACGCTGGAGGCCTTCCGCCGCTTCGCCGACGAACGCGCCCGGGACGCGTGACGCCGGAGCGCGGCCGGAATCCGCCTGGGGCCGAACGGATTTCGTGAGAAGGGATGAGGACGATGGATCTGGAGAGGCAGGTGGCGGCCCTGGCCGCGGTCACGACGGGGCACGACGCGGCGATCAAGAGCCTGTCGGAGGCGCTGGCCGAGACCAGCGCCAAGCAGGTCGCCCACCAGATGGCGATCGGCTTCCTGGCGAGCGTGCTGCGCTCGATCGATTCCGACCATTACGACGAGCGGCTCGGCGGCTATCTCGCCATGCTGCGCGACGCCCTGACCCGGGACGACCCGGACGCGGCTTTGGCCGCCACCGTGCTCGACACGGTGGAGCGGAGCCTGCGCCCGGCAGAGACCGACGCGGATTCCTAAGACGCGAATCCGCTGCCCGGGCGGCAGCGGGGGTGCTGCCGCCCTGCGCATCCCGATGTCGCACGATGTGCAAAGCGGGGATTCCGGGGAGAGGAGGGCCGGATAGCCGGCTCAAACTTGCTGCAGGCTAAGCCGTTAACGCCGCATCGCTTTTCCGTGTCTAGTCTCATACGCATGCGGTAACGTGATGCGAGCGGGCCATGCGTTTCGAAGTGAGCGAGGATCGGCCGGGCCATTGGTCCTGGATCCTGCGCGGCTCCTTCGGCGAGCTGATCGCCCGCTCCCATGCCGATTACCCCTCCCGGATCCAGGCCTCCGCGGCCGCCACCGCCTTCGCCCAGATGGTGACGAAGGCCTGCCAGCAGATGCAGCGGCGCTAGGCGCCGGGCCGCCGGCTCAGCGGGCGACGCTCGGATCGCTGTCGTTGATGATCGCGAGATGCCGCGGGAGCGAGAGCTGCGGCGCCTTGATCGCGATCCCGATGCAGCGCTCCATCGGCATGCCGTCGAAGAGCGGCCCGCGGGCCTGCAACGCCTGGCAGACGGAGCGCGCCCGCAGATAGGAGCCCCCTGAGAGGGCCGCGATCAGCAGGAAACGCTCCGGCCCGCTCAGGTCTCGGAGGGCTCGTCCCCGGGGCTGTTGAGGATGTCCTCCAGCTCGTCGATGAGCCGGTCGATCTGGTCCTCGCTCGCCAGCACCCGCACGGTCTCGCCGCCGGCCAGGGCGAAGGCGAGCTCTACCTCCTCTCCGGAGCGGGTGGCCAGGATGCGGACCAGTCTCTTCGCGTCGCTCATGGGTCTCCTCGTCGCTTCGTCGATTCTCACGCCGCCGCCACCAGCCCGACCGCGACGGCCGGGCCGCAGGTCGAGACCCAGGCCGGATCGGCCTCGCCCAGGGCCCCGCCGATCAGCCCGGTCAGGGGCTCGGCCCGGCGCCCGAGCCGGGCGGCGATGCGCTCGGCCAGGAAGCGGCCGGCGCCGCAGACCACCAGGGGCGCTCCTTCGGGAAGGTCCGCGCGGGAGAGCAGGGTGGCCGCCGCATCCTGCAGCGGGCGCAGCTGCGCCTCGGCGAAGAAGGCCGCGAGCGCCGCCCACTGGGCCGCGTTCCCCTCCCCCCGGTCCCGGCCGATCATCCGGGCGAGCCGCGTCTCGCTCTCGGCCGCCGACTTGCCCTTGAGGTCGGGGCTGTGCTGCTGGTCGGCCCCCTCCGGCAGGTCGCCGGTGAGGCGGTGGATGTCGGCGGTGGTGGCGAAATACTCCGCCATCAGGGCGACCCGGCGCCCGTTCCAGGGGGCGTGGCTCGCGAGGGCGGCGAGCGGCGTGCGCACCACGCCGGAATAGACGAGCTCGCCCGTCTCCAGGCGCTCCGCGTCGCTGTAGCCGGTCGCCGCCGGGCGGCCGCCCGCGATCGGGATCAGGTCGGCGGTGGTGGAGCCGATATCGACGAGGAGCGCGTCCGGCCGGTGGCGCCCGATCAACGCGGCGGTGGCGTGCCAGTTGGCCGAGGCGATGTCGGCGGCGTGCCGCCCGGCGGCCTCCGGCCCGACCAGGCCAGCCCGGCCGGCATAGAGGCGGACCCGACCCGTCAGGTTCGCGGCGGCCCAGCCGGCGAGCTGCGCGACGCCGTCGGCGCGGTCGGCGAAGCAGTCGGTCAGTTCGCCGGTCATGGTCACGACATGGTCGGCCTCGCCCCGCGCCCAGTCGGGCAGGCCGGCGAAGGTCTCGTCGAGGGCGGGCAGGCCGTGCCAGAGGCGGCAGGGCGCCTGCCGCGCCGCCCGCACCCGGCCGTCCTCGATCAGCGCCGCCTTGACATGGACCCCGCCGAGATCCCACCCGACGGTCCGGACTTGATGCTGGCTCACGCGTGAGGGTCCTGAAACGGTTTCGAGGAGAGGCACATGCCGGTCCGGGTGATCCCGGTGATCGACCTGCGCGGGGGCGTGGTGGTGCGCGCCCGCGCCGGCGAACGCGACGCCTATGCCCCGATCCATACCCCCTTGGCCAGCGGCTCCGGCCCGGCCGAGGTCGCCGCCGGGCTTCTGGCCGCCTGTCCGTCCGACACGCTCTACGTCGCCGATCTCGACGCCATCGTCAGCGGCCGCCCGCCCGATCGGGCGAGTCTGGCGGCGATCGCGAAAGCCTGCCCGGGCACCGCGCTCTGGGTCGATGCCGGCTTCGGGGAAGAAGAGGGCGTCGCCCGCTTCCTGGAGGCGGGGTTCGGCCGGCCGGTGCTCGGCAGCGAGAGCCAGACGGGAACCGCGCTCCTGGAGCGCTTCCGCGCGGCCGCCGTGCTCTCCCTCGACAGCCGCGGCGGCGAGCGCCTCGGCCCCGCCGCCCTGCACGCGGAGCCCGCGCTCTGGCCCGGGGACGTGATCGTGATGACCCTCGCCCGGGTCGGGGCCGGCCAGGGCCCGGATCTGGGGGCGCTGGCGGCGGTCCGGGCGCTGGCGCCGGGATGCCGCGTCCACGCGGCTGGGGGCGTGCGCGGGCCGGAGGATCTCGCGGCGCTCGCCGGGATCGGCGTGGCCGGGGCCCTCGTCGCCACCGCGATCCATGACGGCCGGCTGCGTCGCGTCTGACCGCCCCTCAGCCGACCCCGAGCTGGCGCGCGGCCTGGATCAGCGTGGAGGGCCGGTACGGCTTGCGCAGCAGGAGGCTGCCCTGGACCTGCCGGGGCGCCACGTGGCTGAAGCCCGTCACGTAGATCACCGGCAGGGTCGCCAGGCGGTCGCGGGCCTGCTCGGCGATGGTCCAGCCGTCGATCGCCCCGGGCAGGCGGATGTCGGTGAGCAGCAGGTGGATGGGCTGGCCGCTCCCGAGATGGGCGATCGCCTCCGCGCCGGTCTTGGCCTGCAGCACGCCGAAGCCCGCATCCTCGAAGGCCGACGCGATCACGTCGAGCAGAAGTTCCTCGTCCTCCACGACGAGGACGATCGGCTTGCCGCCCATCGCTCCCTCTCTCCCGGGCCCGCCCCCCGAAGCGGCGCCGTCGCCGCTCCGCCCTGCGCCCGGGTCAAAGCATAAGGCAACTTCAGGTGGCAAGAACGTCATCTCTCGGCACCTCAAGCCCGTCCCGATCCCTGACCTAGGACCCCGAGGGCCGCCGGCCAGCCTTCCTCCTGCGGCGGCGCGACCGAGCCGGCCGCGGGGGCTGGAGTCGGGGCGGGCGCGGCGCCCAGGGCGGGAAACGCCATCCGGATCGTGGTGCCCTGGCCCGGCATGCTCTCGATCTCGACGCTGCCACCGGATTGCTGCACGAATCCGAAGACCTGGCTGAGGCCGAGCCCCGTGCCCTGCCCCAGGGGCTTCGTGGTGAAGAAGGGCTCGAAGGCCTTGGCCGCCACCTCCGGCGACATGCCGGCCCCTGTGTCGCGGATCTCGACCACGACGCTGCCGCCCTCGCCCCGAAGCAGGTCGAACCGGGTGGCGAGGGTGAGGGCGCCGCCCTCGGGCATCGCGTCCCGCGCATTCACGGTGCAGTTGAGGATGGCGTTCTCGAACTGGTTCTGATCGAGGGCGACCGGCGGCAGGTCCGGCGCCAGCGCCGTCTCCACCCGCACGGCCCGTCCCGTGGAGCTCTGGAGCAGTTCCGCCAGATCGCCGAGGAGACGGTTGAGGTCGCTCTCGACGGGCGACAGGTGCTGCTTGCGCGCGAAGGCGAGGAGCTTGTGCGTGAGGGCCGCGGCCCGCTCCGCCCCGGTCATGGCGTTGCGCACGTGGCGCAGGAGCGGGCTGTCCGGGGGGAGCTGCCACTCCACCCGCTCCATATTGGCGAGCATGATCCCGAGCATGTTGTTGAAGTCGTGCGCCACCCCGCCGGTGAGCTGCCCGAGCGCCTCCATCTTCTGCGATTGCCGCAGCAGCGCCTCGGTCTGGAGCCGCTCGGCCGTGGCCTGCTCCAGAGCGGCGAGCGCCGCATCGCGCTCGACGATGCGGGCCTCGAGGGCCTCGTTGGCCTGGCGCAGCTGGCCGGGCGAGGGCAGCGCCAGCGCCTTCGGCAGCAGCGTCCAGAGGGCGATGGCGGTGGCGACCGAGGCCAGGGCCGTGACCGCCTTGACCAGGGCTTCCAGCCCGTAATCCGGCACCCACAGGGTCCAGACCGACATCAGATGCGTGGCGCCGCAGGCGGTGATGAAGACCGCGAAGCTCCAGAACATCCAGCCGAAGACGACATCGCTGCGCCGCAAGACGAAACAGGCGAGCGCACCGGGGATCGAGAAATAGGCGGCGGCGATCAGAAGATCGGAGACCACATGTGTCCAGATCAGTTCCGGCCGCCAGAGCAGGCAGATACCGTGCGGGGAGAGACTGTCCGCTTCCCAGAACTTTCTGAAAAATTCGGACATGGCGGCACCACGACGGATCGGCCTCCGTTCTTTGCCGAAACCGTGTAGCTGGGCAAGCGCCCGGCACCGTACCAACGCCCCTCCGGCGCCGTGTCGCAGCCCTGCGGGAGCGGCGCCCGTCGAAGGCGATGTTCGCGTTGCCGCTCGGAGGGTTGGGCCGCGCCGTCGCGGGGCCCGCGGCGCCTCAAAAAGAAAGGGACGGCGCTTGCGCACCGTCCCGATCGAAGTCAGCGTCCAAGAAAGATGGAGGCCAGTCGCTGGAGCAGGCCCCGCGGTGCGGGCGGAGGCTCGCTCTGCCCAGGACTGCCCCCGATCTAATTGGCCGCGAAGGGGTGCTGCACCGAGTTGCGCTGCTCGGTGACCACGGAGGCCTTCGGCTCGCCGTTCACGGCGCGCTGGATCGAGAGCTTGGTGGCCTCGTAGTTGTACTTCTGGATCTTGGCGTCGTCGGCCGCTTCCCAGTGGATGAACACGCCGACCAGGATGTACAGGTCGTCGGCCTCGTCGGCCGGGATGATGCCCTCGGCAACCGCATCCTGCACCGCCTTGGCGACGCCGTGCTGGGCCGGGCCGAACATCTGGACGGCCTGGCGGGCGTCGTTGATGGTGACCTTGTTGAACATCAGGGTGTTCGGCTTGCAGGGCAGGTTCGGCGCGATGACCGCGAGCAGGCTGGTGAAGCCGTGCTTGTTGTTGATCAGGCCGTTGCAGAACGCCGTCTCGGCGGGCGAGCCGCGCGGTCCGATGATGAGGTCGATGTGAGCCACCTCGTTGCCGTCGCCGACGAGGGCCTCGCCGACCTGAACCTTGGTGATCTTCGCCATGTCGGGGTTTCTCCCTGGATTCCTCAAAGGAAGGCCTGCCTTGAGGCAGGCAGGCCGGAAGCCATCCTTGTTTGCGGCGCTCGGAACCGAGCCGGTTAGCCCGGACAGCGGCGCGGACCCTACAGCGGCCCCCTGCCCGGAACAACCCTGGGCAACGCCCTGAAATCGGTAATTTTTCGGCGCGCGGGACCTTGCTTTCGGGCGTGAACGAACGGTAGTGCGCGCCCGGCCCCGCGAGGGGTCAGGCGGCCTCTCCCCGTGCGCGCAGGAGCGCGTCGAGGAACAGCGTCGCCACCGTGAAATCCGCGCTGGTGCCGGGGTTGAGCCCCGCCTCCTTCAAGCGCCGGTCATGGGCGAGCAGCGTGTCCCGGGCGGCCTCGCCCGGCGTGAGGGCGCCGAGGGCGGCCGCGGCCTCCGCCCGCACCGATTCCGCCCGCTCCGGCCCGAACTTGCGGGCGATGTGGCTGTCGGGAACGCCGGTGAGGAAGGCGAGGTGGATCGCCGTCGTGCTCCAGGGCGGGGCGAGCCCCTTCGCCCGCGCCGCCGCCAGGGCCGGCAGGCCGATCGCGAACAGGTCCTCGAAGCCGGTGACGTAGGCGCGGGCGATGCGGTCCCGGGGGGCGGCCTCCGCCATGGCCTCGGCCAGGGGCGGGGCGGGGCCGGCGACGTCGTGGCCCGCGGCCCGGCCGAGGCCGCCGGGATTGGCGGCGAGAATCGCGGCGAAGACCTCCGCCCCGTCCCGCGCGTCGAGTCCGCCGAGCACCCCGCGCAGGGCCTGCGCGAGGGGCCGGGCGGATTCGGCCGCGGCGGCGAGCGGCGCGCACAGGAGCAGGATGCCGAGATTGGTGTTCTGGCCGACCGCCGCCATCGTGGCCTCGACGGCGCCGCGCACCCGCCGCCCGACCGCGGCGCCGGCCTCGGCGAGGGGGGGCGCGGCGACCGCGGCGCTCGTGACGAAGTCGTCCACCTCCATGCGGTGGCCGGCGGCATAGGCATGGACGTTGCCGGGCTTGAGCGCGTCGAGCTCGGCGAGGCAGGCGGCGCGGAACAGGTCGGCGATCACCGCCTGCGGGAGCGCCCGGCCCGGCCCGGTCCCCGCCTCGGCGCCGCCTTCGGCCACGCGTCAGCCCTGCGAGGCCACCAGCCGCGGCGGGCGGGCGGCATGGACGGCGTTGAGGAAGCCGCGCACCACGGCCCCGGCGATGTCGGTCTCGGTCACCTGTTGCAGGCCGGACCAGGCGGGCATGGAATTGACCTCCAGCACCAGGAAGCCCCCCTCCCCGTCCTCGACCAGGTCGACGCCGGTATAGTCGACGGCGATCGCCGCCGCGGCGGCCTCGGCCAGGGCGGCGGCCTTCTCCGGCACCTCCCAGGCGAAGGGGCGGCCGCCCCGGTGGACGTTGGTGATCCAGCCGTCGCCCTCGCGGATCATGCCGGCGATGGCCCGGCCCTCGCAGACGAAGACCCGGTAGTCGCGCCAGAGCCCGTCCCGGCGGGGCACGTAGCGCTGCAGGTAATAGACGCGGCTCACCGCCTCCTCCGGGGGCAGGTCCTCGGGGCGCTCGATCAGCATCAGCCCCTCCCCCTGCGAGCCGAAGAGCGGCTTGAGCACCAGCGGCCGGCCCGGCCCCGCCTCGCGGGCGACGCAGTCGGCGGCGGCCTCGCGCTTCGAGAATACGAAGGTGTCCGGGGTCGGCAGGCCGGCCCGGGCGATCATCAGCGAGGTCGCCGCCTTGTCGACGGAGCGCTCGATGGCCACGGGGCCGTTCCAGACGGTCACGCCGGAGGCGACGAGGGCGTGCAGCACGCCGAGGCGCATCGTCGTCGCCTCGAAGGTGCCGCCCGCGATGGTGCGCAGAAGGACGCCGTCCGGCAGCCTGTCCTCGAAGCCCGGCACCCGCAGGGGCTCGCCCCCGCCGGTCACCACGGCGACGTCGGCCAGGGAGAACAGCACCGGCTCGACCCCGTGGGCGCGCAGGGCCTCGCGCAGCCGCGTCTTGTGCCAGGTGCCGTTATCGGCCGCGAGCCCGATGCGCATGTCGTTGTCCGTTTCTGTCGCCCTCGCCCCTCTGCGGGAGAGGGGGCCCGCATAACGGGTCGGGTGAGGGGAGCGCCGTCTCCGGAAGCGCCGCCCCCGCGCCCGCCTCGCTTCCGCGAGGCACCCTCTCCCGCGGAGGGGAGAGGGATTTCCGGTTGCGTCCTACGCGAAGGAGGCGTCGACGAGCTGCGGCTCGAGGCGGCCGCCGCGGAAGGTCCGGCCGGTCTGGACCGAGGTCACGATCGCCTCGGCCGGGGAGAACAGGGCGCCGTCGATCTTGTAGAAGTCGCCGTTCACCCGCGAGAAGATCTCGGCGAAGGGGGCGCCGTGGTCGCTCGAGGTGGTCGAGGGCAGCTGCTCGGCGAGCTGCTTGGCCTCGGCGTCGTCGGCATCGACGAAGAGCTGCACCCGGCCGCCATAGATGATGGCGTCGTTGGTGCGGCCCATGGCCTGGATGAAGTCCGGGTGCGGGGGCGAGAGCGGCGCCGAGCCGATGCCGTCGAGGATCTTGTGCAGGTCGAAGCCGACGGTGTGCGCCTTGTGCAGGGCCACCTCCAGCACGCGGGCCACGACCTGGGTCGCGCCGGCGAGGCTCTGGGTCGGGGCGTAGATGAAGGTCACGTTCTCCGGGGCGACCTTGGCGGCCTCGGCGACCTTGGCCACCACGGAGGCCGGCGGGGCGCTGGCGGATTCGAGCACCAGGGCGATCCGGTCGGCGGAATCGCGGTAGCCGAGCTCGTGATAGAGCTCCTCCACCGCCGCGACGGCGCGGCCGGGGCCGGAGCCGAGGGCGAAGAAGCCGGTCTCGCCGGTCTCGTCGGCGAGGCTCCAGCCGGCATACTGGCTGCCGAGGCAGGCCAGCACCGGATCGGCGGAATGCACCACCACCGAATAGGGCCAGGAGGCGATCGGGCCGGTGGGGGCGAGGGTCACGGTGCCGAGGCCGCCGAGGCAGATCTCGGCGATGCGGCGGCCGGCCTCGATCGAGCCGCGGGCGGAGGCGCCCGCATCGATCATGCGCGCGCCGTTCTCCTGCGTGACGGCGAGCCGGAGCAGCGCGGCGTCGGCGGCGAGGCGCTCCACCAGCGGGGCCGCCAGGGCGTTGACGCTCGGATAGGTCTGCTCGGCACTCATCGTGTTGTCTCCGTCTCCTCCAGCAGGGCGCGCGTTGCCTCCGCGTGCTCCCGCAAACGTTCTCGCACCGTCCCCGCATCCGGGCCGCTGGCCAGCAGCGTGCAGAGCGGGGCATCCCGGGCCACGACCGAGCCGGCGACCGGGCGGTCGCGGACGAAGCCGGGCCAGTCCAGGGACGGGACCGGGGCGTATCGGCTTGCCGCGTAACAGATCTCCGCGCCGGCCGCATCCTCCGGTGCGGGTTCCGGGGGCGGCAGGCGGCCGAACGCAGCCTCGATATGCGCCGCAAGCAGGGGCGTGGGCCGCCGGTCGAGCACGTCGAGGGTGGCGCCGGGGCGCGGATTGATCTCCATGAGCCACCAATCCGGCCCGTCGATCAGCAGGTCGGCGGAGGCGAGGCCGCGCAGCCCCGTCGCCGCCGTCAGGCGGGCGACCGCCTCGCTCACCCGCCCCACCAGCGCGGGCGGGACCGGGCCGGGCTCCCCCCGCCCCCGCGCCAGGGCGCCGGCATAGCGGAAGGGGCGCAGGGGCGAGGGCGCGCTCCATTGCTCGGTCAGGGCGAGGGGCGCGATCCCGCGCCCATCCGCCAGCACGTTCAGGGCGAAGGCGCGGCCGCTCACCCGCGCCTGGAAATAGCCCCCCGGGGGGGCTGCGCCCGCGGTCGCCGCGCGGATATGGCTGCCGCCCGAGCCGCCAGCGCGCTTGAGCAGCCAGCGGGCCCGGTCGGGCACGGGCTCCCGCGTCACGGGAGGATGGGGGATGCCGAGGCGGGCGCAGAGCGCGGCCAGGGCGAAGGGGTCCTTGAGCGTGGCCACTGTCTCCGGTTCGGCGCCGATCAGGGGGAAGCGGGCGGCGATGGCCCGCATCAGGTCGGGCGCGCCCTCGAAGCCGGAGCCGAGCACCACGCCGCGCAGGCGCCCCGCCCCCTCGGCCAGGGCCTCCAGCCCGGCGAGCAGCGCCGCCCCGCCGAGGCGGCCCGTGCCGAAGCGGCCGGGCAGCGGCCGGTAGGCCTCCGCCAAAGCGCGGGTATCGGCATCGCCGAACAGGTCGAGCACCAGGGGGCGCAGGCCTGCCCGCCGCGCGGCCTCCGCCAGCGCCCGCCCCGACTGCGCGGCGATGAGGATCGCCTCCCCGGCTGGGGAGGCGTCACGCCCCATCCGGTGTCACCGGATCGGCGGGGTCAGCCCGCGATCTCCACGGCGAGCTTGTAGGCGTCGCGGAAGTCGAGGCAGAGGGGCTCGTCCGCCTCGAGCATGCGGCGGAACAGGCGGCACTGGGTCTGGTACTTCACGTTGCCGACCGCCAGCGCGCCGATGCCGACGCCCTTGCCGGCGGGCAGGGGCACGTCCTTGGCGTTCACGTCGATCCCGGCGATGCCAGCCGGCGGCACGGCGTTGACGTCGGAGGCGACGAGCAGCTTCGGCGCGGATTCGAGGTCCTTCGCCGAGAGGATCGGGATGCCGGCGGGGCCGGCGGAGAGGATCACGTCGGCATCCGTGATGGCGGCGCGGCGCGCCTCCGGGGTCGAGCCGTCGACGGCGCCGACCTCGATGCCGAAGCGCCACTTCATGGTGAAGGCGATCTTCGAGACGCGCTCCTCGCCGTCATGGCCGACCAGCACCGATTTCGCGCCCTCCAGCGCCCCGATCACCGCTGCCACGTAGGCGACGACGCCGGCGCCGCCGAAGATCACGATGCGCTTGCCCTTCAGGTCGGTGCCGAACTTGGCCTTCAGCGCCCGGGACACCTCCGCGACCATGGCCGCGCCGGTGGTGAAGGAGCCCGCCGGATCGGCGAAGACATGGTTGGCGAAGGGGGGCACGAAGGCCTTCTTCGCGCGGTCCATCATGTCGAGGGCGTCCTCGGCGTTCTTGCCGCCGATGAAGATGCCGGTGCGCACGCCGTCCTGCGGCGCGCGGGAAAAGATCGAATCCTGGGTCAGGGAGACCACGTCGGCGAGGTCGACGCCGGTATAGGTCACGAGGGTCTCGAAGCCCGCATCGATCGCCATGTTCACGTCGAACGGGCTCATGTGCTTGAGCGGCGTCAGCATGTGAAGGATCGAACGGGCCATGGTCGTCTCCCTAGAGCGCTCCGTGCCGGGAGCTTAAGGCGAATCCGGCAATCGGGGATGCGCGTCGAAACTGATGACATGGCGCCGGTTTCGACCCGATGAATCGGATCGCGGCCGGCGCCCGAACGCGGCGTGCCGCCCCTCGCGGGCCAGTCCAAAGCCGATCCCGGCAGGACCGGTCAAGCGATGGTTTTTCAACCCCCGGGTGAAGAAAACCTGAGGGCTCGGCCCCTTTTCCCGGACCGGGCGGATTTTCGGGCCGATTCTCAGGCGATGTCGAGCACGCTCGCGCCCGCGTTGCGGCCCTTGGCGATGACGAAGCGCAGGCGGCCGGGCCGCTCCAGGCGCGCCACCAGGGCCTCGGCCTCGGCCTGGGACGGCATCAGCGCGAAGCCCGTCGGCCCCCAGGAGGACTGGCCGTAGCCCGGGATGCCCTCGGCGGCGATGGCGGCGAGCACCTCGGCCACGGCGGGGCTGGCGAAGCGGCCGCCCTGATGGGGCGCGAAATGGTCGCCGATCCGCTTCTGGATCGCGGTGATGCCGGCGCCGAAGCCCTGGGGCTCGGCGGTCGCGGCGGCGGGCAGAACCTGCATCAGCACGATGCGGCAGATCTCGGCGGCCTGGCCCGCATCGAACACGGGCAGGTCGCGGAAGGCTTCCGTCTCGCGGGAGCCGTGCACGCCGATGGCGGCCTCGTCGAGGATCAGCACGACGCGCCAGGCCTCCGGGTAGGGCAGCCGCGCGATCACCGGGGGCGGCGCGCCGGATTCGTCCCGGCCGCCGTCGACGATCAGCCCGCCCTGGGTGAAGGCGGCGAGCCCGACGCCGGAGCGGTTGCCGCGGTCGAGCACGTCGGCGAAGTCGTCGGGCGAGAAGGGCTGGCCGTTGAGCCGGGCCAGCGCCGCGGCGACGGAGAGGGCGAGCTGCGTGCCCGAGCCGAAGCCGGCATGGGCGGGGATCGTTTCCTCCACCGTGATCGCGGCGGCGTCGGGCACGTCGAGATGGGAGGCGGCGGCGAGGAGGTAGCTGCGCACCCGCTCGGCCTCCGGCCCGCTCGCGGCGGCCCGCCGGGCCGGGCGGGCGACGAGCTGCACCGCGGGGGCGTCGAGGGCGAGGCCCAGGCTGCCGAAGCGCCGCCCGAGGCCGCCATTGAGATCGAGGAAGCCGAAATGCAGACGCGCCGGGGCCCGGACCCGCACGCCGGGCGTGCCGCGCACGGAGCCGGTGGTCGTCTCGCCCATCCTGTCGGAGGCCTCGGCCACGACGATCCTGCCTCATTCCGCCGGCCGGGTCCCGACAGCCGGGCCCGTGACTCGCGGGCCGGCTTCTCCCATGGGTGCGCCGCCGCGACAACCGGCAAGGTGCCCCCGGCGGCCCCGAGACACGCGCAAGCGCCCGGCGAGCGTCGCTTTTTTGCGACCGCCGGGCTTGCGGGGCGCGGGCCGGGGATGCAAAACCGGGGCGCCGGCCAGCAGGAGCCGGCCACGGGTTGATCAGCCCCGAAGCGCCGGCGCCTTCAGCGTCACGGCGTGGTCGGATGCCAGCATGAGGCGGCATCCCGGCGGATCGCTTCAGCTCTTTCACGGGCGAAGGCGCCGCCACCAAGGTGCCCCGCCCGGCCAACCAAGAAACCACGGGACCCGACATGGCAGCCTGGGTGAAGGGAGGCGCGGTGGATCTGGATGCGGCCATCGGGGCCGCCGCCGATCTGATCGCCGCGGCACGAACGCCGGTCATTGCCGGCCTCTGCGCCGATCTCGCGGCCGTGAGGGCCGCCTATCGCCTGGCCGAGACGGCGGGCGCCTCGCTCGATTCGGTTTCGGGCGACCATCTCTACGCGGAGCTCGAATCCCTGAGCGCCGGCGGGGGCATGACCACCACCGCCGCCGAGACGATCGGGCGCGCCGACGTGGTGCTCGCCCTGGGCCAGCGCCCCTGGGACGGCGGCCTGCTCGCCGAGATCGCCGGCTCGAAGCCGGTGCGCGGCCGGGCCGCGGGCGCGGAGCGCGCCCTGCTCTCCCTCGGCGGGCCGCAGAACGGCGGCACCCGCCACGTCGCCTATGCCGCCGGCAGCCAGGGCCTCGCCGTGGCGCTCGGCCACCTGCGCGCCTTCGTGAAGGGGCATCTCGCCGGGGACGAGGCCTTCTCCGACCTCGGCAAGCGGCTGGCCGCGGCCCGGTACGGCGTCGTCGTCTACGATGCGGGCGAGCTCGGCACCCTGGGGGTCGAGATGCTGCAGGGCCTGATCCGGGATCTCAACGAGGCGACCCGCTTCTTCGCCCTGCCGCTGGCCGATCCCTTCCAGGGGCGGGCCGTGCTCCAGCTCTCCGCCTGGACCACCGGCCAGGCGCCCCGCGTCGGCTTCGGCCGTGCCCTGCCGGAGCACGATCCCTGGCGCTTCGACAGCGCCCGCCAGATCGCCGCCGGCGAGGCCGATGCCGCCCTCTGGCTCGCCGCCCTGCCCGCCCCGCGCCCCGCCTGGCTCGGCAGCCTGCCCACCATCGCCGTCGTCGGCGAGGGCAGCCCGGAGGCCGGCCCCGGCACCGCCGAGATCGTCATCACGGTCGGCGTGCCCGGCGCCTCCACGGGGGGCGCCCTCTGGCACGAGCGCCGCGGCGTCGTCGCCTTCCAGGAGGCGGCGAGCCCGGCCGAGGCCGTGGCCGCCGCCGACGTTCTCGCCCGCATCCGCGCCAGCCTCCTGAGCAAGCGCCCGAGCAAGAAGGCCGCCTCATGCTGATCCGTATCAAGGGCGGCCGCGTCGTCGATCCGACCGACGGGCGCGACGCCGTCGGCGACGTCTTCGTCGAGAACGGCCGCATCGTCGCCGCCGGCGACCGCACCCCCGACCGCACCATCGACGCCACCGGCTGCGTGGTGATGGCCGGCGGCGTCGAGGTCCATTCGCACATCGCCGGCGGCAACGTGGTGATGAGCCGCCTGCTCCTGCCCGACCTCTATGTCAGCGAATCGGCCCCCGACGGGCATCCCTTCGCCCATGCCGGCGGCTCCGGGGCCTGGATCGGCGCGAACTACGCGCGGATGGGCTACACCACCGCCGTCGAGCCGGCCCTGCCGCCCTCGAACGCCCTCGCCACCCATCTCGAGCTCGCCGACATCCCGCTCCTCGACCGCGGCGGCCTCGCGGTGATGGGCAACGACGACCACCTCCTCGCCCTCCTGCGGGACGGCGAGAGCAAGGACGCGGTGCGCGACCTCGTCACCCACACCCTGGCCCATGCCCGCGGCCTCGGCGTGAAATGCATCAACGCGGGCGGCGCCTCCGCCTTCAAGGACGGGGTGCTGAAGCTCAGCCTCGACGACGAGATCCCCTGCTACGGTCTCTCGACCCGCACGATCATGGGCGCCCTCCTCGACGCGGTCGAGGCGATCAAGGTGCCCCACCCGCTCCACGTCCACTGCAACAATCTCGGCCTGCCGGGCGCCGACGACTCCTTCGTCGCGACCCTGGAGGCGGCCGAGGGGCGGCGCATCCACTTCGCCCATGCCCAGTTCTACGCCTACGGCGTCGCCGACCCGGAGAACCCGCTGACCGGCGGCTTCCGCTCCGCGGCCGAGCGCATCACCGCGGCGATGGAGGCCCATCCCAACGCCACCTACGATGTCGGCCAGGTCGTGTTCGGCCAGACCGTCACGATCTCGCTGGACATCCTGCGCCAGTTCGGCGGCCGCAAGGGCGCCAAGCCCAAGAAGTGGGTGCTGCAGGCGGGCGATGCCGAGGGCGGCGGCGTGGTGCCCTTCCTCTACCGGCCCCGCGGCCCGGTCTCGTCCCTGCAATGGGCGATCGGCCTGGAGCTGATGCTGCTCTCGTCGAATCCCGAGCGCACCATCCTCACCACCGACCATCCCAATGGCGGCGTCTTCACCGAGTATCCGCGCATCATCCACCTGCTGATGGATGCAGAGGAGCGGGCCCGCGAGATCGCCACTCTGCCCGCCGTCGTCTCGGAGCGCTCCGGCCTCGCGAGCATCGAGCGCGAATACACCCTGAGCGAGATCGCCCAGCTGACCCGCTCCGGCCCGGCCAAGCTCCTCGGGCTGACCGATCGCGGCCACCTGCGCCCCGGCGCCCGGGCCGACGTCGCGATCTACCGCGACGACAAGAACCGCACGGCGATGTTCGCCAACGCCAAGCTCGTGCTCAAGGACGGCCGCACCATCGTCGAGGACGGCGAGGTCGTGGAATGGGGCTTCGGCAAGACCCTGGAGCTCGACGTCGAGGCGGATCCCGCCATCGCCAGGCGCAGCGAGGCCTATCTCCAGGACCGCTTCGGCGCGGGCCTCGACACCTTCGCGGTGCCCGACGCCGCCTTCCCCGAAGCCGCCGTGTTCGAGGACGTGGCATGCCGGGCGTGACGCTGATGCCTCCGGGCCAAGGTAACTGACGATGGCTGACCTCATCCTCAACGGCATCAAGGTCGAGGACACCTTCGCCGAGGCCTTCGACGTCGCGGCCACCGCGATCGTCGTGACCAACGACACGCCCAAATGGGCGATGATCGCCGCCACCGTGATGACCGGCTTCGCCACCTCGGTGATCGGCTGCGGCGCCGAGGCGGGCATCGATGCCGAGCTCTCCCCGGAGGAGACGCCGGACGGGCGGCCGGGCGTGCGCATCCTGCTGTTCGGCTTCGAGCCGAACGGGCTCAAGGAGCAGCTGCTCAAGCGCGTCGGCCAGTGCATCCTCACCTGCCCCGGCACCGCCTGCTACGCGGGCGTGGAGGGGCCGACCAAGATCAAGCTCGGCGGCGCGATCCGCTATTTCGGCGACGGCTTCGCCGTGGCCAAGCGCCTGCCCGACGCCAATGGCAAGATGCGCCGCTACTGGCGCATCCCCGTCATGGACGGCGAGTTCCTGTGCGAGGATTCCACCCGCGCCGTCGAGGGCGCGGTGGGCGGCGGCAACCTGCTCTTCCTCGGCCGGCGGCATGCCGACACCCTGAAGGTCGCCGAGATCGCGGTGGAGGCGGCCAAGGCCGTGCCCGGCGCCATCCTGCCCTTCCCCGGCGGCATCGTCCGCTCCGGCTCGAAGGTCGGCGGGCGCACCAAGGGCATGATGGCCTCGACCAACGACGCCTATTGCCCGACGCTCAAGGGCCGGGCCGGTTCGGCCCTGCCGCCCGAATGCGGCGTGGTGCTGGAGATCGTGATCGATGCCCTGACCTCGCAGGCCGTGGCCGAATCGATGCGGGCGGGCCTGCATGCGGCGACGGAGGTCGGCGCGGCCCATGGCCTGGTCGCGGTCACTGCGGGCAATTACGGGGGCAACCTCGGCCGCCACCACTACCATCTGCGCGACCTCTTGGAGAAGGCGCCCACGGCATGAGCACCCTCAAGCTGCGCGCCGCCCCGCCGGAGCGGATCGACCTCCGCGCCGTCACCCCGCTCGCCCTCTCCGCCCTGTCGGAGGCCGAGGCGGCCCGGCTCCCGGTCGGCACCAGCCGCACCGGCGTGACGCTGGGCGACCTGTTCGCGATCACCCTCGACCGCTCCGACACCCTGGTGATCGAGGGCGGCTCCGAGCGGCTCGACCGGGTCGGCGCGGCCCTCTCGGAGGGCACGATCCGCGTCGAGGGCGATGTCGGTCAGCGCCTCGGCGAGGGCATGGCCGGCGGCACGCTCACAGTCACCGGCGCGGCCGGCCCCTATGCGGGGACCGGGGCCACCGGCGGCACCATCACCATCGAGGGCGATGCCGGCGCCCATGCCGGCGGCGCGGTCTATGCCGCCAAGGCCGGCCTCGACGGCGCCACCCTGATCGTGAAGGGCAAGGCCGGCGACCATCTCGGCGACCGCATGCGCCGCGGGCTGATCCTGGTCGGCGAGGCCGGCGCCTTCGCCGCCTCCCGCATGATCGCCGGGACCATCGTCGCGGGCGCCCTCGGCGACCATCCCGGCTACGGCATGCGCCGCGGCACGATCGTGGCCGGACGGCACGGGGCGCTGCTGCCGACCTTCGCCGAGACCGGCCTCCTCGACCAGCTGGTCTACCCGAAGCTCCTCGCCCGCCAGCTCGCCCGGATCGGCGCGCCGCAGGCCGGGCTGCTGCAGGGCGGCCTGCGCCGCTATTCCGGCGACCTCGCCACCCTCGGCAAGGGCGAGCTGTTCACGCCGGCGGGTTGAGCCCGCACGGCGTCCGATAGGCACGATCGTGCCGATGCGGCGATCGTGAACGGTCGCCCTTGCAGGATTTCACTTGCCACCCTGCCGCTTCGTCCCAGATCTTGCCGGGGCGGCCGGCGCCGATCGGCGCCGGCTGTGTCCCCGCGAGCCCCGAAGCCGGCATGTTCCTCCTGCTCTCCGTCTGCCTGATCGCCCAGCCGAGCCATTGCCGCGAGGAGCGGATCAACCTCTCCTACGACAATCCCAACCCCTTCCTCTGCCTGCGCAATTCCCAGAGCACCCTGGCCCGCTGGCAGGAAGAGCATCCGGACTGGCATGTCGAGCGCTGGCGCTGCGCCTCCAAGGGGCAGATCCCGAACGATCTGTGAGGCGGGTTGCGCTCATGCGTTCGGCTCCGCCTCCGCAGGACGGCTCGAGGCGGGATCGGCCGATCCCGCAAGGCCTTGAGGTGACCCGGGCCCGGTGACAAGGTCCCGCCGCCGCGCCCGCGGCAGGGAAGGACGCCATGCGCTCGCTGAAGGTCCGGTTCGCGCTGCTGCTCGGGGGCACCGCGCTGATCGTCGTGCTGGCCGCGGCCGGGGTGAACTGGTCGATCGGGCTGGCCGAGCGCACCATCGACCGTACGCTCGCCGCCCAGGGCCGGCTGGAGCTGCTCGCCGAACTGTCCGGCCGGCTGACGCAGTACGGGCTCGCGGCGATCGAGAGCGTCGGCAATCCGGAGGCGCCGCCGGAAGCCCTCTCCGTCACCCGCGACGCCGTCGACAAGGCGCTGAACACCGTCGACGAGGCCCTGGGCCGGGGCATGGGCGCCAGCGACGATCCCGTCGAGCGCATGCAGTACCTCGCCCGCACCCGGCCCCTGGCCAAGGTGCGCGCCGCCCGCGTCATCCTCGACCGGCAGGTCGCCCTGGTCCAGCGCGAGACCGATCCCGAGAAGCGCAAGAGCGCGATCCAGGGGACGCTGAACGGCTTCGGCGCCATGACCGGGCCGCCCCTCTCCCTGCTGATCGAGGCGGAGCGGCGCAGCATGACCGCCGGCCAGGAGGAGGCCCGCGCCCTCTCCCGGCGCCTTGCCGTCGCCTCGCTGATCGCGGTCCTGCTCGGCCTCGGCCTGGTGCTGCTGCTCTACCGGCGGGTCACCCGGCCGGTTCTCGCCCGGATCGAGGCGGTGCGCCGGGCGGCGAGCGCGGTGGGCAGCGGCGCCCTCGACACCCGCCTGTCCCTCACCGGGCGGGACGAGCTCGGCCTGCTGGTGGCGAATTTCAACCGCATGGTCGCCCGCCTGGCCCGGCGCGAGGGGCGGCTCGCCGCCGACCGCGCCGCCCTGGAGGACACGGTCGCCGCCCGCACCGCCGACCTGCGCGCGGCCAATGCGCGCCTGGAGATGGTCGACCGCTCCCGCCGCCGCTTCTTCGCCGATGTGAGCCACGAGCTGCGCACGCCGCTCACCGTGATCCTCGGCGAATGCGACATCGCCTCGCGCAGCGCCGCCCGGGCCTCGGACAGGCCCACGGACTTCACCCCGGTCTTCGCCACGATCCGCAAGCGGGCGCAGGGGCTCAAGCGCCGGGTCGAGGACCTGCTGCGGGTGGCGCGCTCGGAATCGGGCCAGATCGAACTCGACCGGCGCCCGGTCAGCGCCGTCGCCATCCTGAGCGAGGCGGTCGACAGCGCCGGCTCCGAGGCCGCCCGCCGCCGGGTCGCCCTGGCGCTGGAGCCGGGCGACCGGGACGTCGAGATCAGCGCCGACCCGGAATGGCTGCGCCAGGTCGTGGAGAGCCTGATCGACAACGCCCTCCGGCACGCGACCGGCCTCAGCCGCATCGTCGTCCGCCTGGAGCCGACGCCGGAGGGCGGCGCCCGCATCGCGATCATCGACGACGGCCCCGGCTTCCCGGAGCCGGGCGAGGGCCTGTTCGAGCGCTTCCGGCGGGAGGGCCGCTCCGGGGAGACCGGCTTCGGCATCGGATTGGCTCTGGCGCGCTGGGTGATAGAGCGCCATGATGGGCGGATCGGCCTCGGTTCCGGCGAGAACGGATGCGGGGCCCGGGTGACCCTCGACCTGCCGCCGGAACGGATGGCGGGCGAGGCCGGCGCGGAACGCGCGCCTACGGGGAGGATGAGCGTGGCATGACACGCATCTTGATCGTCGAGGATGACGGAGACATCCGCGGCATGCTGGCCCGCGGCCTCGAATCGGAGGGGTTCTCGGTGGGCGTCGCCGGCCGCGTCGAGGACGCGCTGACCGCGGCCCGCGACCAGGCGCCGGAGGCGGTGGTGCTCGACATCACCCTGCCGGACGGCTCGGGCCACGACGTCTGCCGTTCCCTGCGCGAGGGCGGCTATCCCGGCGCGATCCTGTTCCTGAGCGCCCGCGACGAGGTGCGCGACCGGGCCGAGGGCCTGGCCATCGGCGCCGACGACTACATCGTGAAGCCCTTCGACTTCGACGAGCTGCTCGCCCGCCTGCAGACCCATCTCCTGCGCCGGCGCGAGGCGGACACCCCGCGCACGATCGTGACCGCCGGGCGCCTCACCCTCGACCTCACCGTGCGCCAGGTCAGCTTCGGCGACGCCTCGGCGCGGCTCACCCCGCGGGAGGCGGAGCTGCTCGCCCTGCTCATGGAGGAGGTCAACAAGCCGGTCTCCCGGGGCGACATCTTCGACAAGCTCTGGGCGAGCCAGGGCGGGCTCTCCCTCAACGTGGTCGACGTCTATGTCGGCTATCTGCGCTCGAAGCTCTCGGATTTCGTGCGATTCGGCGGCCCCGTCATCGTCACCGTGCGGGGGCGCGGCTTCATGCTCGACCTCAAGGGGCCGGATTACCGGCACTGAGCCCGCGCGGCGCCCGAGCCATGTCCCGGTCCGGCGGCGTCGGACGGGCCGGGTGCGCCCTCCGGTCACGGCCTCGTTCACGGTTTGATTCATGGAAGACGGGAAAAATCGGCAATTTAGCTCTTGCGGCCGGGCCGCGAATTGGCGATATACCTCCCGCGACAGAAACCACTGCGCCGTCAGTATCTTAGGAACTTCTTAGAGAGTTGCTCCGGATGCTGCTGACGTTTCATAAACAGCGGAGAAACACCATGAAGTGGGCTGCCCCCGTCGTTTCCGAGATCTGCGTCGGCATGGAAGTCACGAGCTACGAGTCGGCCGAGATCGACACCTTCAACTAAGGTGTTCGTCGCCGTCCGGGGATCGTAAGGCAGCGTCGGATCCGTTCCATGCGTCTCGTGGTCCTCGGTTCGGCAGCGGGCGGCGGCATTCCCCAGTGGAACTGCCGCTGCTCCATCTGCGCCCTGGCCTGGGCGGGCGACCCCCGCGTCAAGCCGCGCACGCAGTCGAGCATCGCCGTCTCCCCCGATGGGGACCGCTGGCTCCTCGTGAACGCCTCGCCGGACATCCGGCAACAGATCCAGGCCGTGCCGGAGATGCATCCGCGCGAGGGCCTGCGCCACTCCCCCATCCACGCGGTGCTGCTCACCAACGGCGACGTCGACCACGTCGCGGGCCTGCTCACCCTGCGCGAGGGCCAGCCCTTCACCCTCTACGGCACGGCGGGCATCCTCGGCTCGATCAACGAGAACCGCGTCTTCGACGTGATGGCCGCCGACAAGGTGACCCGGCAGCCGATCGCGCTGAACGACGGCTTCGAGCCCGTGCCCGGCCTCCGGGTCACCCTGTTCGCCGTGCCCGGCAAGGTGCCGCTCTGGCTGGAGGATGCCTCGATGCAGATCGGCGCCGAGACCGAGACCACGGTCGGCGCGATGATCGAGGCGGGGGGCAAGCGCCTCGCCTATATCCCCGGCTGCGCCCGTGTCACCGAGGACCTGAAGACCCGCATCGAGGGCGTCGACGCCCTGCTCTTCGACGGCACGGTGCTGGAGGACGACGACATGATCCGCGCCGGGGTCGGCACCAAGACCGGCTGGCGCATGGGCCATCTCCCGATGAACGGCGAGACCGGCTCCATCGCCGCGCTGGCGCAGACGACGATCGGCCGCCGCATCTTCGTGCACATCAACAACACCAACCCGGTGCTGATCGAGGATTCGCCCGAGCGCGCGAGCGTGGAGGCGCGGGGCTGGATCGTCGGCCATGACGGCCTGACCCTCGCGCTCTGAGGCGCCGCCAAAGCGCGCAGGGGGCTTCCGCGCGGGGCGGGCGGCCTGGAATTTTAGTGCCGGAACCAATATCTCTTGCGCGATACAATCGCGCGGTGGCCATGCTGTCCTTCGGGGCGGCCGGGGCCCATGTTAAAAAAGCTCCAGGAAACGCGAACCAAGTCGGGAAAGCCGAAGACCATGACTGCCCAGTTCCCTACCCCGGTCCCGGACGCCGACGAGCGCCTCCTGAGCCATGACGAGCTGGAGGCGGCGCTCCGCGACATCGGCGCGCGCCGCTACCACAACCTGCACCCGTTCCACCGGCTGCTGCACGACGGCAAGCTGAACAAGGATCAGGTCCGGGCCTGGGCGCTCAACCGCTACTATTACCAGGCGATGATCCCGGTGAAGGACGCCGCGGTGCTCGCGCGCATGCAGGATGCCGCGCTGCGCCGGATCTGGCGCCAGCGCATCGTCGACCATGACGGCGACCATCCGGGCGACGGCGGCATCGAGCGCTGGCTGAAGCTCGCCGAGGGCGTCGGCTTCGACCGCGATTACGTGCTCTCCACCAAGGGCATCCTCTCGGCCACCCGCTTCTCGGTGGACGCCTATGTCCACTTCGTCTCCGAGCGCAGCCTGCTCGAGGCCATCGCCTCCTCGCTGACCGAGATGTTCTCGCCGACCATCATCTCCGAGCGCGTCGCCGGGATGCTGAAGAACTACGACTTCATCACCAAGGAGACGCTGGCCTATTTCGACAAGCGCCTGACCCAGGCGCCGCGGGACGCCGATTTCGCCCTCGACTACGTCAAGCAGCACGCCACCACTCCGGCCTTGCAGCGCGCCGCGATGGCCGCGCTCACCTTCAAGTGCAACGTGCTCTGGACGCAGCTCGACGCGCTCTACTTCGCCTACGTCTCCCCCGGCATGATCCCGCCGGATGCCTGGCAGCCGGGCGAGGGGCTGGTGCGCGAGGCCGCCGCCGCCACGGCCCCCGCATCCGCCACCGGCGCCTTCGCCTCGGGCGACGTGCCCCGCCTGCCCCGCGGCGTGCGCCTGCGCTTCGACGACGTCCGGGGCAAGCACGTCCTGCTCGCGCCCGAGCGCACCTTCGACCTCGACGACAACGCCGTCGCCGTCCTCAAGCTCGTGGATGGCAGCCGCAGCGTCGGCGACATCGCCGGCGAACTCGCCGAGATCTATGCCGCCGACCGGGCGGTGATCGAGGCCGATATCAGCGTCATGCTGGCCGACCTCGCAGCCAAAAGGGTTCTGGAGCGATGAATGCACCGACGCCCGCCCCCTCCCCCGCCGAAGTGATCCCGGCGCCCGTCGGCCTGCTCGCCGAGCTGACGCATCGCTGCCCGCTTCGCTGCCCCTATTGCTCGAACCCGCTGGAGCTCGACCGCCGTTCGGCCGAGCTCGACACGGAGACCTGGCTGCGGGTCTTCGCCGAGGCGGCCAAGCTCGGGGTGCTCCACGTCCATCTCTCGGGGGGCGAGCCGACCGCGCGCAACGACATCGTCGCCATCACCGCGAAATGCGCGGAGCTCGGGCTCTACTCGAACCTGATCACCTCCGGCGTCGGCGGCGCGCTGCAGAAGCTCGACGCCCTCTACGATGCGGGCCTCGACCATGTGCAGCTCTCGGTCCAGGGCGTCGACGCGCAGAACGCGGAAAAGATCGGCGGGCTGAAGAACGCGCAGCCGCAGAAGATGCAGTTCGCCGCCCGGGTCACCGAGCTCGGCCTGCCGCTGACCCTCAATTCGGTGATCCACCGCGGCAACATCCACGAGGTGCCGGGCTTCATCGACCTCGCGGTCAAGCTCGGGGCCAAGCGGCTGGAGGTGGCCCATACCCAGTATTACGGCTGGGCCTACGTGAACCGCGCGGCGCTGATGCCGGACAAGGCTCAGGTCGACGAGTCGATCCGCATCGTCGAGGCGGCCCGCGAGCGGCTGAAGGGCCAGCTCGTCATCGACCTCGTGGTGCCGGATTACTACGCCAAGTACCCCAAGGCCTGCGCCGGCGGCTGGGGCCGCAAGCTCATGAACGTGACGCCGCAGGGCAAGGTGCTGCCCTGCCACGCCGCCGAGACCATCCCCGGCCTCGAATTCTGGTATGTGCAGGACCATTCCCTCGGCGACATCTGGACGCGCTCGCCGGCCTTCAACGCCTATCGCGGCACCGCCTGGATGAAGGAGCCCTGCCGCTCCTGCGACCGGCGCGAGAAGGATTGGGGCGGCTGCCGCTGCCAGGCCCTGGCCCTGGCGGGGGACGCGGCGGCCACCGACCCGGCCTGCTCGCTCTCGCCGCTGCATTCGAAAATGCGTGATCTCGCCCGGGAAGAGGCTGCCGAGAACCCGCCCGACTATATATACCGCACCATCGGATCCAACGTGCAGGATCCGTTGAAAGAAAAGGCCCCTCTGTGAAACGCCCCCTGCTCACCGCCGGCCTGCTCCTGGCCGGCATCGGGCTGGCGCAGGCTGCGCCGGCCGACGAGAAAGCCCCCGCCCCGCAGGCCGCCGCGACCCCGGCGACGCCCAACGCCGCGGACCTGCTCTTCGAGCAGCCGCAGATGAAGAATGCGGCGCCGGGCAGCACCATCACCTACACCTATCTGCGCCGCTCCGGCATCGCCAAGGGTCCCTACGGCCCGCCGATCAACGACGAGATCAAGTTCAAGATCGACCCGGCCAAGGATGCCGGCAGCCGGAACATCGAGGTGCAGATGTTCTCCGGCGCCAACCGCGTGCCCGCCGGCCCCTTCGAGGACATGCCCGGCAACCCGATCCTGCCGCTGTTCCTGGAGAACCACCTCAAGGGCCTCGCCGGCCTGCTCGATGCCAATCCGCGCTACATCAAGAACGCGATCCGCAAGGGTCTGCGCGAGAAGGCGACGGTGACGCCGACCCAGGTCACCTACAAGGGCCGTCAGGTCGATGGCTGGCGCGTCGAGATGCAGCCCTTCGCCGGCGACGCCCAGACTGAGCGCATGCGCGGCTTCGACGCCCTCACCTACACCTTCGTCACCGCCCCCGAGGTGCCCGGCGAGATCGTCTCGATCGAGGCGCGGGCCAAGAAGCCGGATGGGGGCGAGCTCCTCGAGGAGAGGCTGGATTATGCGCAGAAGGATTCTTGAGGCCGGCCTCCTCGCCGGTCTCGCCGCCGCCGCGCTGGCCCTGCCGGCACGGGCGGACGAGAACGACTACCCGACCGATGCGCGGGTCGATTACGTGTTCGGCTGCATGGCCGCCAACGGGCAGACCCGCGAGGCGATGGAGAAATGCTCCTGCTCGCTCGACGCCCTCGCCGCGATCCTTCCTTACGACAAATACGTCCAGGCGAGCACGATCCTCTCGATGCGCCAGGGCATCGGCCAGCGCACCAATGCCTTCAAGTCGACCAAGATGTTCGACGACAAGGTCGCCGACCTCCGCCGCGCCCAGGCCGAGGCCGAGATCCGCTGCTACCGCGGCGCGTCCTGACCGAGGGCTCCCGGTGCCCTGCGCGATTGGGAATAATATCTTGACATTCTGGGTCTGATGTCTTAGGTGTCGTCCCGCTCGCCGC
>NZ_BPQV01000005.1 GCF_022179465.1 Methylobacterium organophilum | reverse complement strand
TCGTCAGGCTCATAACCTGAAGGTCGCAGGTTCAAATCCTGCCCCCGCAACCAAACACAAACACACAAAACACACAAACAAAACAAAGCCCGCCTCAAAAAGGCGGGCGCAAACGCGTGCGCACAAGCCGCTGGGGGCTGCGCCTCGTCAAGCCTCCTGTCGCGCGAGGCGGGACCACGGTTCCTCAGGTCAGCCGGGGCTGGCCGTTCGAGGCCGAGAGGCCGCCATCCACCGGCAGGTTCACTCCGGTTACGAAATGGGCGTCCTCGCTCGCCAGGAAAGCGATGGCGCCGGAAATATCCTCGGGCTTGGCGCCCCGCCCCATGGGGATGCGCTCCTCGAACTTGGCGACGAGCTCCGGCTGCTCCTGCATGCCGGCGGTGAAGGGCGTGTAGACCAGGCTCGGGTTGACCGCGTTCACGCGCACCCCGTTCTCCGCCTCGTCCAGGGCCACCGCGCGGGTGAAGTTCGTCACCGCACCCTTGGCGGCGCAGTAGAAGCTGTGGTTCCAGTCGCCGCCGAGACCCGAGACGGACGAGACGTTCACGATGCAGCCGCGGCTCCTGCGCAGATGGGGCAGGGCAAAGCGCGTCATGTAGAAGACGCCGTAGAGATCGGTCTCGATCACGGTCGAGAAGTCGCCGATGTCGCCCGCATCGACCTTGCCGAGATGATCCTTGCCGGCATTGTTGATCAGCACGTCCAGCCGGCCGAACCGCTCGATGGCCGCCGCGATCACCTCCTCGCACTGATCCGCCTTCGACAGGTCTGCCGTCACCGTATGCAGGGCGGCGGCCTCGAGGCCGCCCGCGGCCGCGCGCAGGCCCTCTGCCTTCTGGTCGGCGAGGACGAGCCTCGCGCCCTCCGCTCCGAAGCGCCGCGCGGCCGCCTCGCCGATCCCGGACGCCGCCCCCGTGACGAGCACGACCTTGTTCGCGAAACGCTGCATGGATTCTCCTGTCGCGGCTTCCCGCACGCTACCGCCCCAACCAGGGGTAGCCGGCCCGGTTCCGCGTGGGGCGAACAGGCCGCAGGGGAACAGCTTTTCTGATTTATTGAACGGTTCGATCGAACGTATTCGGCTGTTTGGGAGGAGCGGGCGGGACCATGTTCCCTCCGTCCAGTGGCGGCCACAGCGACCCCCACCCCAACCCGAAATGGAGCTCCGATCATGTCCCGTATCCTCGCCGCCGGCACTGCCGCCCAGGCCCAGAGCTACACCGCCCCGGCTGGTCTCCCTGCCCAGACCACCCATGCGGTGAGCGGGCGCTGACGCCTCCTCTCCCGCCCTCCCCTTCGCGGCCCCTTCCCAGGGGCCGGCTTCGTCGTGTCCGGAGAGGGCGGAGGGATTCCGGGGGATCAGCCCCGCGAATCCTTGGTCGCCTGAGCCGCCTTGGTGGCCTGGGAGACGCTGCCGACCTTGGCGGGTGGTACCTGGGTCCGGCCGCGCTCGCTCTCGTTGGGCGTCATGCCCCCGTGCCCGGTGCGGCCGGGGGCGGGATGGTGGCGGCGCGCCGCCTTCCGGCTGCGCAACGCTCGGCGCGAGGCGTCCCTCAGGGCGTCCCGGGCGGCGATGGCGCGGCGGCGGGAGACCTCCGCATTGAGGCGCTTCAGGGCGGCTGCGAAGACGCCCTTGCGGCGGGCCGGCTTCTCGACCGTGCCGGGGAAGCTGCCGCCCCGCGTCTCCGCCTTGCCGCGAATGCTGCGGCGGAGATCCCGCGCCAGCGTCCGCTCTTTGGCGCGCAGGTCGCGGATGCGCCGCTGCGCGGTGGTGAGATCCGCATCCGACAGGTCGTGCAGCCGCGGATGGTGGGTCTGCGACAGGGTCTCGAACTCGTCCTGGGACACGAGTCCGCGCTCGGCTCTGATCGACAGCGACATGGGCGTCGGCCTCCTCTCGGCGTCGTCGCGACGGTTGAGGGAGGGAAACTAGATCGCCGGTCCGGGATGTCCCGGCGCGGACGGATCGGTGCCGTGCGGGGGAGCACCGCGCAGGAACGGGGCCAGATCCGCCTCATCCCGCGGAGCCGAGCCCGGCCGAAGGCCGCAGGGCCGGGGGCTCTCTCACGCCGGGATGCGCTGGGCGTCCCCGGTGCGATCGTCCGACCGCGTGGCGACCCCTCCGCCCTTCCGCTTGATCGCGTAAGAGGCCGCATCCGCATCGCGGAGCAGGTCGTCGAGATGGGCGGACAGGGACGGCACGCAGGACAATCCCAGGCTGACGCCGATGCGGACGCTCTCCCCGGCCACCGCATAGGGTTGGCTCAGGCTGTCGACGATGCGCCAAGCCAGCCCTTGCGCCTCGTCTGGATCCCGCACGGAGGGCTGGAGGACGACGAACTCGTCCCCGCCCGTTCTGGCCGCGAGTTCGGCCTCGCCGAGAAGGGCGCGCAGCCGCTGGCTGAGTGCCTGAAGCAGCGCGTCGCCGGCGGCGTGGCCGAAGCGGTCGTTGACGGGCTTGAAGCCGTCGAGGTCGAAGAAGTGGAGCGCGATCTTCGTGTCGCGCCCACGGGGAGCCTTGCGGAAGGCTTCGCGGAGCCCGAGACGGTTGGCGAGGCCGGTCAGGGGATCGCTGCGGGCCAGGGTCCCCATATCCAGCCGGAGCGTGATCTGCCGGACCGCGACGCGATAGGCGAACCGGACACCGTCGAGACCGCCGAGCAGGAAGACGCTGAACATCGTGGCGATGATGCCGTGCGGCGTGTCGCCGACCCGCGCCGCGGACACGATCGCGGGAAGGGCGGCCAGCAGGACCGCTGCGGTCGCGATGACGGGACGCACCGAGAGGCGGCTGACGACGCCGCTGCAGTAGCCGAACAGCAGGGCGGTCGCGAGCATCTGCATCGCCATGTCGGGATGCGTGAAGATTCGCGCGGCGATCGTGCCGACCGAACCCGCGACGCAGACGGTCGACAGGGCATGCCGCAGCTCCCATTGCCGCGCCTCCGGCATCGGGAGCGGTCCCTGGGCATTGCGCTGCCCGTGCAGGAACATCAGCACCAGCTTGCTGACCGAGGCCAGGGCGCCGATCACGGCGGCCGCGAACAGGATGGGATCGTCGAGCACCTGAGCGGTGAACAGGCCGACGCCCAGCAGGGTGAGGCCCATGATGCTGGTCGGCACGCGGGTCAGCGTCAGTTCGGCAACGAGGGCCCCATAAACCTCTTCCGATTCCCCGCGCGTCGACATTCGGCAGGCTTTCCCCCCGAGAACGAGGAAAGGGAAAGCACGGGTCGGTTAAAGTTCGATGGGATTCCGGGCCGAACGGCCGTCCCGGCCCCTCCGTCGCAGGATGCGCCCTGCCTGAGCCGATCGGCCCGGGCGCGGCCTGTCGGGCCGGTGTGGTCCCGGCGCCGCACCCCGCCTCCGATTCATGAGACCGCCTCCCCCTGGCCCGGAAGTTCCATCGCGCCTAGCTCCGGGCCTGTAAGCGAGACCATGACCGACCGCCTGCTCCATGCCGCCTGCAGCATCCTCGTCCTCCTCGCGATCGGCGTGCTGTTCTCGACGAACCGACGGGGTATCCGGCCGCGCGTGATCCTCGCCGCCCTGGCGCTGCAGGTCGGCCTCGGGGCCCTGGTTCTGTTCGTGCCCCTGGGGCGGGACGGCTTGAGCGCGGCGGCCGGCACGGTGCAGACGGTGCTCGCCTATGGCGATCGGGGCACCGCCTTCCTGTTCGGCGGCCTCGTCGAGCCGAAGATGTTCGAGCTGTTCGGCGGCAGCGGCTTCATCCTGGCCCTGCGGGTGCTGCCGCAGATCCTCTACGTCTCCGCGCTGATCGGCGTGCTCTACCATCTCGGCGTGATGCAGGCCCTGGCGCGCGGGCTCGGCGCCGTGCTGCGCCGGCTCGTCGGTACCTCGCCGATCGAGTCCTTCTCCGCCGTCATCACCATCGCCATCGGGCAGAGCGAGATCGCCGTGGCCCTGCGGCCGTTCCTCCCGCTCCTCACCGGGGCCGAGCTCTTCGCCGTGATGACGAGCGGGGCCGCCTCGACCGCGGGCTCGATCCTCGCCGGCTACGCGGCGCTCGGCGTGCCGATGACCTACCTGCTCGCGGCCTCCGTGATGGCGATCCCCGGCGGCCTCCTCTACGCCAAGATCCTGATGCCCTCGGCGGAGCCGACGCGGATCCTGACCACGAAGGTCACCTTCGGCGAGAGCCGGGCGGCGAATCTGATCGAGGCGGCCGCCGACGGCACCCAGAAGGGCCTCGCCGTGGCCGTCTCGGTCGGTGCCATGCTGATTGCCTTCGTCGGGCTGATCGCGCTGGCCAATGGCATCCTCGCCTCTCTCGGGAGCCATCTCGGCTACCCGCAGGCCTCGATCGAGGGCGCCCTCGGCCTGCTGCTCAGCCCGCTGGCGTGGCTCTTGGGCGTGCCCTGGGAGCAGGCGCTCCTGGTCGGCGGGGCGATCGGCCAGAAGATCGCCTTCAACGAATTCCTGGCCTATGCGAACCTGTCGCCGACGCTGCAATCGGGCGCGCTGGGCCCGCGCAGCACGGCGATCGTCTGCTTCGCGCTCTGCGGCTTCGCGAATTTCGCATCCATCGCGATCCAGCTCGCGAGCTTTTCGAGCCTCGTCCCGGAGCGGCGCGCCGAGGTGGCCCGCTACGGCTTGCGCGCCATCCTGGCCGGGACCCTCTCGAATCTCACCAGCGCGGCGATCGCCGGCCTGTTCATCGGGGGCACGGGCTGACCGCCATCCGCTCCCCGCACGAAGCCCCTACCCGGCCACGTGCGGGGCGAGGGCCGCATTGCCGCGGATCAGCGCGCGGCCGGCATAGATGCCGCCGACGGTCTCCAGCGCGAGGCGCTCGAGATCCCGGCGGCGTACCTCGGCCATGGCCTCGGCCGCGGAATCCGGCTCGTCGCCGATCGTCAGCAGCGCCTGCTCGCCGAAGGCGAGCGCCGATTCGAAGGTCTCCCGGATCTGGTAGGCGACGCCCGCGTGGATCAGCGCAATGGCGTGCTCGCGGTCCCGGGCGCGGGCGAGCACCGGCACCAGGGGGAATTCCGCCCTCGCCAGCTCGGCGATGCGCCGCGCGGCCTCCGCATCGTCGAGGCAGACCAGGATGGCGCGGGCCGTGCCGGCGCCGGCGGCCCGGAGGATGTCGAGGCGGGTGCCGTCGCCGTAATAGACCTTGAAGCCGAAGCCCTCGGCGAGGCGGATGTTCTCGGCGCTGGTGTCGATGATCGAGACCGAGCAGCCGCGGGAGATCAGCGGCTGGCTGACGATCTGCCCGAACCGGCCGAAGCCGACGATCAGGGCGCTGCCGGCGAGGTTCTCCGGCACCTCCAGGCCGTCCGTCGTGACGGCGGGCTTCGGGCCGAGGCGGTCGAAGGCGATCACCATCAGGGGCGTCACCGCCATGGACAGGATCACGGTCGCGGTCAGGACGGCGTTGGTCGGCCCGTCGATGAGGCCGGCGCCCGTGGCCGCCGCGTAGAGCACGAAGGCGAATTCGCCGCCCTGGGCCATCAGGGCCGCCCGCTCCAGGGCCTCCGGATGCGAGGCCCGGAGCACCCGGGCCACGGCGTAGATGACGAGGCTCTTGGCGACCATGTAGGCGGCCACGCCCGTGAGGATCAGCGCCCAGCTCGCGGCGATCACCGTGAGGTCGAGGGACATCCCGACGCCGAGGAAGAACAGGCCGAGCAGGATGCCGCGGAACGGCTCGATATCGGCTTCCAGCTGGTGTCGGAAGCTCGATTCCGAGAGCAGCACCCCCGCCAGGAAGGCGCCCATCGCCATGGAGAGGCCGCCGAGCTGCATGGCGAGCGCCGCGCCCAGCACCACGAGCAGGGCCGCCGCGGTCATCACCTCCCGCGCCTTGGCCGCTGCCAGCAGGCGGAACAGCGGGTTGAGCAGCCAGCGTCCCGCGGCCACGAGGGCGAGGACCGAGCCGAGGGCGATCCCGATGGCGATGATCCGGGCGAGCCCGCCGGTCTCGGCCCCGCCCGGCGCCATCAGGGCGACGACGGCCAGAAGCGGCACGATGGCGAGGTCCTCCAGCAGCAGGATCGCGACGATGCGCTGGCCCTTCGGCTTCGAGAGCGCGCCCCGTTCGTCGAGGAGCTGCATCACGATCGCCGTCGAGGTCAGGACGAAGCCGGTGCCGGCCACGAAGGCGATTGGCGCCGAGAAGCCCAGGGCGAGGCCGACGAGGGTGAGCGCCGCGATGCAGGCCCCGACCTGGGCGAGGCCCAGGCCGAAGATGTCCCGCCGCATGGCCCAGAGCCGGGAGGGCTCCATCTCCAGCCCGATGATGAACAGGAACATCACCACGCCGAGCTCGGCGATGTGCAGGATGGCATGGGCGTCGCTGAACAGGCCGAGGCCGAAGGGGCCGATGGCGAGGCCCGCCACGAGATAGCCGAGCACCGAACCGAGTCCCGCCCGCTTGAACAGCGGCACGGCCACGACGCCCGCGGCGAGCAGCGCCACCACCTGGACGAGCTCCCCCGTCACCCCGGATCCTTCGACAGCCATGGCGTTCACGCGACCTTTCCTGCGGGTTTCATGGGGTCCGGGGCTTCACGGATAGCGGACGGGCGGCGGGTCCTCGGGGAGCGGGATGAACTCGCTCTCGCCGGGCACGGTGTCGAAGCGAGCCCGGCGCCAATCCTCCTTGGCCTGCGCGATCCGCTCCGGCCGCGAGGAGACGAAGTTCCACCAGAGGTGGCGCGGCCCGTCCATCGGTTCGCCGCCCAGCACCATGAAGCGGGCAGCCTCGGTCGCGCGCACGCTGATGCGGTCGCCCGGCCGGAACACGAGGAGCTGCCCCGGGCCGAAGCCGTCGCCGGCGATCTCGATCGCCCCCGAGACCGTGTAGATCGCCCGCTCGTCGTAATCCGGGTCGAGGGGCAGCACGGCGCCGGCCTCCAGGGCCACGTCGGCATAGACCATCGGGCTCGATGTGCGCACCGGTGAGTGGGCGCCGAAGGCCTCGCCGGCGATCAGGCGCACGCTCTTGCCCTCGCCGGAAAGCACGGGCAGCGCGTCCGCGTCGTAATGCTCGAAGGCCGGGGCCGTCTCTTCGTCCTTCGCCGAGAGGGCAACCCAGCTCTGGATGCCGAACAGGCTCGATCCGGTCTTGCGCAGGTCCGCGCCGGTGCGCTCGGAATGGGCGATGCCGCGCCCGGCGGTCATCCAGTTCAGCTCGCCCGGCCGGATCGGCAACGCCGTGCCGAGACTGTCCCGGTGCATGATCTCGCCCGCGAACAGGTAGGTGACCGTCGAGAGCCCGATATGCGGATGGGGCCGCACGTCCATGCCCTGGCCGAGCAGGAACTCGGACGGTCCCATCTGGTCGAAGAAGACGAAGGGGCCGACCATCCGGCATTCCGTCGAGGGCAGCGCCCGCCTGACGGCGAACGAGCCGAGATCCCGCGAGCGCGGGATGATCAGGGTCCGGATCGCGTCGCAGGAGAAGTGATCTCCCGGGACCGGATCCTCCGCACCGTGCCAGCTCATGGGTGGTCCTCCCGTGTGGTCGAAAGCGGAGAAGGCGGGCCTCAGCTCCGGATGAAGGCGAGGAGGTCCCGGTTGATGACGTCCGGATGGGTGGTGCACATCCCGTGGGGCAGGCCCTCGTAGGTCTTGAGGGTGCCGTGCTTCAGCAGGGGATGAGCGAGCAGGGCGGAATCGGCGATCGGCACGATCTGGTCGTCGGTGCCGTGCAGGACGAGGACCGGCACGTCGATCGCCTTCAGGTCCTCGGTGAAATCCGTCTCCGAGAAGGCCTTGATGCAGTCGTACTGCGCCTTGGCCCCGCCCATCATGCCCTGGCGCCACCAATTGTCGACGATCCCGTCCGAGACCTGCGCGCCCTCGCGGTTGAAGCCGTAGAAGGGGCCGGCGGGCACGTCGCGGTAGAACTGCGCCCGGTTGCCGGCGAGCGCCGCCCGGAAGCCGTCGAAGACCTCGATCGGCAGGCCGCCGGGATTGCGGTCGGACTTTACCATCACCGGCGGCACGGCGCCGATCAGCACGGCTTTGGCGACCCGGCCCGGCTCGGCGCGGGCGACGTAGCGGGCGACCTCGCCGCCGCCGGTCGAGTGGCCGACATGGATCGCGTCCCGCAGGTCGAGGGCGGCGGCAAGCGCGACGACGTCGGCCGCGTAGGTGTCCATCTCGTTGCCGGTGGCCGTCTGGCTGGAGCGGCCGTGGCCGCGACGATCATGGGCGATCACGCGGTAGCCCTCGCCGAGGAAGAACAGCATCTGGCTGTCCCAATCGTCGGCGCTCAGGGGCCAGCCGTGATGAAAGACGATCGCCTGCGCCGTGCGGGGACCCCAATCCTTGTAGAAGATTTCGGTGCCGTCCTTCGTCGTGAGCGTGGGCATGGTGAACCTCCTGAGGATGGTCGGGCCGCCGGATCCTTCCGTCGGGGACGCCGCCGCCTTCGACGTCAGGAGAGTGCCCCGGGTAAGAGTGCTCGAAAACAGAAACGATCGAAACGTATCGTTTCCAGTTTTAGTCTGATCGCGAAGCGGCCTCCGCCGGGCGATTCCCCTTCTGAAGCGCTGGCGCAACCAGAAGATGAATATGCGGTGCAGACAAGTCTCAAGCGAGCGAAGGCATAGGAGCGCGCGAGATTTCGTCGGTGCCCGTCCGTCGAAATCCTTGCGGATCACCCCGCTCCGACCGTAGCGATGAAGGCGGGCTTTTCTGATTTATTGAACGGTTCGATCGAACGTATTCGGCTGTTTGGGAGGAGCGGGCGGGGCCATGTTCCCTCCATCCGGTGGCGGCCACAGCGACCCCCACCCCAACCCGAAGATGGAGCTCCGATCATGTCCCGTATCCTCGCCGCCGCCCTCGCCCTCTCCCTCGTCGCCGGCACTGCCGCCCAGGCCCAGAGCTACACCGCTCCGGCCGGTCTCCCCGCCCAGACCACCCATGCGGTGAGCGGGCGCTGACGCCTCCGCCCCTCCCCCAGGGGCCGGCTTCGTCGTGTCCGGAGAGGGCGGAGGGGGTGCCCGGCGGCGTTACGGCGCCGGGGGTGTGTCTTGTTCCGCCGTTTCCAGCGCGGCGCGCCAGGCCTCGATCGCCGCCTCGCTCGGGCCGGCGACGGCGGAGAGGGGATCGGAGAACAGCCGCCATGCCTCGGCGAAGATCGGCGCCACGGCGGTGAGGATCGGCCGCTCCGCCGCGATTGCCGCCGCGAAGGCGGCGACGAGCCCGCTGCGGGCGGCCTCCAGCTTGCCGAACTTGCTGAGCACCACGAGATCGCAGCCGGCGAGAATCTGGCGCTGCACGCTTTGGCAGGCGGCGACGATGCCGGAGCCGCACAGCTTGCAGGCGTCGGAGCCCGGCCCCAGCTCCCGATAGATGTCGTAGCGCGCGCCGGTGGCGAGGTCCTCGAGCCGGTGCCGCGCCCCCTCCGGATCAGGTCTCTCGACGATGCCGGCCACGCGCAGGCCCGCCCCCTGCCAGCGCCGGGCGCTCGCCAGGAGAAGCGCCTGGATGGCGTCGTTCGGCGCCCCCTGGAGAGCCAGGATCGGCCGTCTGAGGATCGGCAGGCTCATGCCGCGCGCCGGATCGTGAAGCGAAACCAGATCCTCCCTACGGCAACCGGGCCCTCTCGGGGAAGCGGCGGTCTCAGGCACGGCCGGGCAGCGGCTCCGCCGTGACCGCGTGGAGGAAGCTCGCGAGGCTGGCGCTGCGCACGGGCCGGAAGGGCGTGCCGCCGGCCTCGCAGCAGCGCTTGACCAGCCCGGTCGCCTCGTGGCTGACGCACTCGACCGGAAAGAGCACGAGGTCGCTCTGGCTCACCAGGCCCGGCAGCAGGCTCATGCTGTCCTCGAGGCCCCCGTCATGGCTGAGCAGCGTACCGTCGCGGGCCTCGACGAACCGGCGCAGGCGCGCGACTTGCCGCGGCCGTCCGCCGACATAGAGCAGCCGGCGCCCGGCGAGCCGGGCTTCCCCCGGTTCCGGCGCCTGCGCCGTAGCCTCCTCCCCGCCGAGCAGGCCCTCCAGGGCGGCGAGCTCCGCTTCGAGGGCGCCGCGCCGCGCGAGCTCGGTCTCGAGCGCGCCGCTAAGCTGCGCCGAGGCCCGCATCAGAACGGCGAGCTTCTCCTCCAGGGCCTCCGCGTGGGCGCATTCCCGGGCGAGCCGCGCTTCGAGGGCGTCCAGCGCCGCGCGCATCGCCGTGTCCGGCTTCGCGGGGGAGGCCTGGGCGACGGCCCGGGTGGCGAGGCTTTCGCGCCGGCGGGCTTCGAGGTCGTCGCGCTCCCCCGTCAGCGCGCGGATCCGGGTCTCCTGCGCCGCGATCCGCTCCTCGCGCTCGGCGAGGTCGCCCTCGAGCTGGCGCAGCCGCCGGATGTCGGCGCGGTTCGACTGGCCGACGAGGTGCGAGAGCATGTGCACCTCGCCGAAGATGTCCTGGACGAGGGGCCAGTCGGTGGCGGGATGGGTGATCGCCGCCCAATAGGCCCCCGGGATCTCGCCGCGCTCCAGCGATGCGCGCCAGAGCGCGCGCACGGCCTCGGCGCTCTCCGCCCTGTCGAAGCGCCGGATCTCCCGTTCGTGGCGCCGGTCGAGCATCTTCTGGAGCAGCCGGCCTCCCCCGTCCCGGCGCCGGGCCAGATGCACGACCTCCCCGTGCAACCGATGCTCGCGCATGCTGCGCGCCTCCGCGACGCCGAGCTTGGCGAGCAGCGAGCGGGCGTCCGCCGTCGAGAGACAGGTGCCGACGATCGAGCAATGCAGCGTCTCGGACAGCTCCCAGATCCGCTCGCGCCGACGCTCCGGGGGCGCGCCGATCTCCGCTGGGGCGACGACCTCTGGGGATGCGGAGACGGGCGCGAAGGCCGGCCGGACGCCCTTCGCCTGCAGGGCGCGCAGGGCAGGTCCATCGAGATGAGAGCCGTAGGCCACGCGCGTCCCCATCGGTATGGCTGTATCTAATAAGATATAGCGAGACTGGCGCAAAACACGGCTTTTGACCAGGGGCTTTGGGAGGGCTTTCGCGCCCCGGCTCTATTCAGGCGGATTGAGCGCGGACCGGAGGACGAGGGGAGTCTCCCTCGCCCTCCGGTCCCGGGACGGCCCTCAGGCCGCCATGCTGCGGGAGGCTTCGCGGACCTGCTGGGTCGAGCGGTCGACCTCCTGGGTCGCCGCGGCGATCGCCCCGACGCTCTGGCTGATCTCGGTCACCGCGGTCGTCATCGCCTGCATGTTGGCCGACATCTCGTGGGCGACGGCCGATTGCTGCTCGATGGAGGCGGAGATCGCCGAGGAGATCTCGTTGACCTGCGCGATCGTCTGGCCGATCCCGGAGATGGCGGCGGCGGCCTCGTTGGCCGCGCCCTGGGTCTCGTTGATCTGGGTGCTGATGCTCTCGGTCGCCTTGGCGGTCTGGGCGGCGAGGCTCTTCACCTCGGCGGCGACCACGGCGAAGCCCTTCCCCGCTTCCCCGGCCCGGGCTGCCTCGATGGTGGCGTTGAGGGCGAGGAGGTTGGTCTGGGCGGCGATCTTGTCGATCAGCTCGACCACCTCGCCGATGCGCTGCGCGGCCGCCGCGAGGCCGGCCACGACGGTGGAGGTGGCATTCGCCTGCGCCACGGCCTGGCCGGTGACCTGCAGCGCACGGGAGACCTGCTGGCTGATCTCGCCGACGGACGCGGCGAGTTCCTCCGCGCCGGAGGCGACACTCTGGGTGTTGCCCGAGGCTTGCTGCGAGGCGCTCGCGGCGCTCACGGCCTGCTGCGAAGCCTGCGACACGGCGTTGGCGATGCCGTCGAGGTCGCGGTCGATCCCGCGCTGAAGCTCGGCCCGCCGCATCCGGTCGACCACGGCCGCCGTGACGTCGGTGGCGAACTTGACGACCTTCACGAGCCGGCCTGCCGCATCCATCACCGGATTGTAGGTGGCCTGGATCCAGACCGGCCGGCCGCCCTTGGCGATGCGCTTGTACTCCGCCTGCTGGAACGTGCCCTGGCGGAGCGCCGCCCAGAACCGCCGATAGGCCTCGCCCTCCCGCTCGGCCGGATCGACGAACAGGCTGTGGTGCTTGCCCTGGACCTCGGCGAGGGCATAGTCGACCACGGCGAGGAAATTGGTGTTGGCGGTGATGACCGTGCCGTCGAGATTGAACTCGATGATGCCCTGCGAGCGGTCCAGCGCCTGGATCTTGCCCTCGAAATCGGCGTTGCGCAGCTTCTGGGTGGTGATGTCGGTGGCGCATTTGAACACGCCGTAGGGCTTGCCGTTGCGGCCGATCAGCGGGTTGTAGGAGCCCTGGATCCAGACCTCGCGGCCGCCCTTGGCGATGCGCCTGTACTCCGCCTGCTGGAACTCGCCCCGGCGCAGGGCCGCCCAGAACTGGCGGTAGCCCTCGCTGTCCCGCTCGGCCGGATCGACGAACAGGCTGTGGTGCTGTCCCTGGATCTCCTCCAGACGGTAGCCCAGGGCTGCCAGGAAATTGGCGTTGGCGGTGACGACCTTCCCGTCGAGGTCGAACTCGATCAGTGCCTGCGACGCGTCGATGGCCTTCAGCTTGGACGTGGCAGCATGGTTGCTCAACAACATCGGCAATCCCCTTCTGGATGTATTTTGCACCAGTGGCCAAGAGGATAGCCGGGACGAGGCTGCCAAGAATTGAAGCCGCCCACGACGCGGCGACGTGCACGCTCAATTTTCTTGGTAGATTTTATACCATTTTTACCAACGTGCCCGTGGCAGCGGGCTGGATACCGAGATTCCGGTCATTTCGGCAAGCAGATCGTGCGCAACCATGGCGGTTAGCCAGCATTGCGCATCCTCGAATGGTGGGATGCTAACCGCCGGATGCCCCGGTGACCGAGTGAGGTCATGATTCAGCTTGCTACCTTCTCATAAAATTTCGCGGATGGCGAGCTAATACTTTTGATGAATTGGTGTGCCATGCTTGCGAATTGCGCGGCTGCCCGATACAAAAAACCGCGCAGGGCTATGATTTTTTCAGTTCCTGATTGTGAACTTGTCGACAAAGTCGCTTGCAATTGAGCAAACGGACGCCTGCGCGAGGCCGGTCATTGTCTTTCATTGCTCGTGACATCGATTGATGCAAAATAAAATAGTTTTCGAGATGGGGGCATTCCATGTTATTCCTGGCCTGGGTCGGGAAAGGCCGGGGCAAGGTGCGAATCACTGGAGGGCGCCCTGAGGCCACTCCTTGCCGTGCTGGCAGACTTTTCCGAGCCCTCGATCATTTCGAGGCATGGACCCCGTCCCCTCGGAGTCTCTGTCATCGAGGCGGGTTCCCATGCCGACACGATCATTGCTGCGGGCGGCGCCGAGGGAGCAGGGTGCATCGCTGCGCGGCCTCTCCTCCCGCCATTTCCTGAAGCTCATCGAGGATACCGGCGAGGTCGGCTTCTGGTCGGCCGATCTGAGCGGTGAGCGGTTCGAGGCGTCGGTCGGTCTCTCTCGTATCCTGGGCCTCGACCCCACCGTCGTGGTCACCTTCGATATGTGGCTCGACATGATCCATCCCGAGGATCAGGCGGCCCATGGCGACCAGATCGAGGTGCTCCGCTCGGGGCAGCCCATCGCCCGGGAGTTTCGTGTCATCCGACCGGACCGGACGCAGCGCTGGCTGCTGCATCGGGCCGAGGTGATCCTGGGGCCGGACGGCCAGCCGAGCCACGGCATGGGCGTGGTCTTCGACGTGACCCTACGCCACGACACCCTGAAGGCCATTCGGCAGCATCATGACCGCATGAACGCCCTGATTACGGCCAGGATGGCGGCGTTCTGGGTCATCAAGCCCAACGGCGCTCCCAGCGAGATGCTGCAATGGATGGCCCTGACGGGCCAGACCCGCGCGGAGACGGAGGGGCACGGCTGGTTGAACGCGATCCATCCCGATGATCGGGCCCGGACACAGGCGGCCTGGGCGGCGGCGGTCGCGGAGACGACCCCCTACAACGCGGATTACCGCATTCGCTGCGCGGACGGGGTCTATCGCTGGTTCAACGCCCGCGGCGCGCCGGTGCTCAACAAGGATGGGTCGGTGCGGGAATGGGTCGGCGTCTGCCTCGGCGTCCCAGGCCGCGGCCGGCTGGGCTCGGAGGCGTCCTCCCCTTCCCCGGTGGTCTCGGCTTCCCCGGACGAGGCCTCAGGACAGCTCCTCACCCCCGCACAGATAAGGGCGGCTCGGGGCATGGCCTGCCTCTCGAAGGAGGAGCTGGCCCGGCGCGCGAACGTCTCGGTCTCGACGATCGTCCGGCTGGAGGATGGCGAGTCGCCCGTGCGCCCGCGGGCGGACACGCTTCTCGCCGTACGCCGGGCTCTCGAGGAGTCGGGGATCGAATTCCTGTTCGACGCTTCCGGCAAGCCCGGCTTGCGCGAGGTGTGATCCCGCTTCCGCGGGCGTGTGCTAGACAAGGAAAAGGCCCGCCGGGGGTCAAGCCGGCAGGCCTTTGCAGGGTCCACGCAGGTCAGTGCCGCGGGAGCCGCACGGTCAAGGAGAGGACCGGGGCTCGACCAGCCGACGAAACGAGCTGCCTCATCCCTGCCGGTCGTAGTCGGGCGGCGTGTCCTGATCCGGGGCGGCAGTACGCGAGGGGGAGCGGCTGGGGCCGTGATGCATCATGGCTGACCTCCTTTCGCAAGGCGACGCGCCGGGCGTCGAGGAGGTCAGGCTAGGACCGTTCGCGGGGATCTCGCAAGCCCCTTTTCGCGTCGGCTAACCGTTCTGAACGGTGTTGTCCGGTCCCGCAGCCCGGCGGGGCGTCGTCCTCCGCGGCCCCTGTCGTGGGAGGAGGGCCGGGCGCACGCCAATCTGCCGCACGGCACGGGGCACGTCCTGCGCCTGTTGTTCCTGTGAAGCACGCTGCGACGAAGCAGGATGCGACGCGGAGAGGCTGCCGTGGCTCTCGCCCTCATCATCATGGCGGTCGGTGCCCTGGGCGGCATCGCCATCACTGTGGCCGCTCTGCCAGGGGCCGACCGATTCTTGCGCTGGTAGGGCGGCGCGAGGAAACCCGGCGGCCTCTCGCGGGTTGGTGCGCCGAAAGATCGCGCACAAGGTGTCTCCCCATGGCCGGACTGGTGATGCTCGCGGGGCTTGTCGGAGCGGCCGGCACGATGGTGTGCCTGATGCCCGGCCTCGATTCCTTCTTCGAGTGGTGACGGATCGGCCCCGGCCCGCCGGGGAGGTCTCATAGCGGCGGACGCGGCGGCGCTGCGGTCGATGCGCTACAGGAGGCGGCATGGGCCTCCTCCTCATCCTTCTCATCGGGCTCGCCGCCGGCCTCGTCAGCGGCATCATCGGCACGGGGTCCTCGATCATCCTCGTGCCCGTCCTCGCCTCGGTCTACGGGCCGAAGGAAGCCGTGCCGATCATGGCCGTCGCCTCGGTCATGGCCAATGTCGCACGCATCCTCGCCTGGTGGCGGGCGGTGGAGTGGCGGGCCGTCGCGGCCTATGCGGCCACGGGCGCGCCCGCCGCGGCCCTGGGGGCGCGGACGATGCTCGTCCTCCCGCCCCGCGCGGTCGACACCGCCATCGGCGCCTTCCTCCTGCTGATGATCCCCGCCCGGCACTGGCTGGCGGCCCGCCTCCTGAGGCTCACCCTCTGGCACCTCGCCGGGGCGGGGGCGCTGATCGGCTTCCTGACCGGCATCGTCGCCTCGACGGGGCCCGCCTCGGTCCCCGTCTTCCTCGGCTACGGGCTGACCAAGGGACCCTTCATCGGCACCGAGGCCGCGGGCTCGCTCGCCGTCTATGCGAGCAAGGCGCTGACCTTCCGGGATGCGGGCGCCCTGCCCTCCGCGAGCCTGATGCGCGGCCTGGCGGTGGGCGCCTCGCTGATGGGAGGGGCCTTTCTGGCCAGGCCCTTCGTGCTGCGCCTCGCGCCCGAGACCTTCCGCTTCGTGATGGACGGCCTGCTGCTGCTCTCCGGGGCGAGCCTTCTCTGGGGCGGCCTCGTCCGGCCCGCCCTGCCGTGAGCGCTCAGACCTCCGCCGGGCAGGGCTGCTCGTCCCGCTCCGCGGGCTCGTAGCCGCACCAGAGGCACTGGCCGAGATCCGCCATGCGCTCCCCGTTCCGCTGCGAGCAGAGCGGGCAGACCACGAGCTTGAGCTTCGTCGGCGACCGGAAGGCCAGCCCGCGGCCCAGGAAGGTCACCTTGCGGGTGGCGTTCTCGGGGGGCTGTCGGTCGCGGCTCATCGGATCCTCGGTCGGGCGGCGGGGGCCGCGCTCAAGCGGCGATTCAACGGCCGAGCCGCAGGGAGGTTTCCTCGGACCGGGGCGGCGGCCTCCCGGCCCGCCGGCCCTGCGTAATGAGGCGCGGGCGGTCGATTTGGCTTCGTCGGGCTTCGAGGCGTCGGAAGCCGGGGCTTCGAAGCCGGATCTCCCCGGCTTCGGGGCGTCCGGCCGGGGGAGCCTGTCCGTCTCCGAAGCCGGCCCCCGCCCCGTCCGGATCCAGCCGCAGAGCGGAAACAATCGGCGCGTAGGAATGCGGCCTCCGCGTACACAACCGGGTGGAATCCGATGAAACGTCTCGTTGCCGCCGGCCTCGTCACCCTCCTCGGCCTGTCCGCGGCCGTGGCCGAGCCGCAGCCGCCCGGCCCGCCCGGCGGCCCGCCTCCCGGACCCGCCGAGGGCGCCCGCCCCGAAGGCCCGCGCCGCGGCCCGCCCGAGGGCGAGCGCGACGGCGGTTTTCGCCCCCCTCCCCCGCCGCCGCGGATGCCCGAGACGAAGGGCGCCCATCTCCGCTTCCACCGGGGCGAGACCGGCCTCGACTTCAAATGCGCCGCCGAGGATTCCACGAAGGCCTGCGTCGACGCCCTGATGCCGCTGGTCGACAAGCTGCTCCAGCCCCGCTGAGGCGGGAGGGGCCGGGCTCAGTGCGGCTGCGTTCCGAACCGGAAGCGCTGGAGCCCGGCCAGGCTGTGGCCGACCTCGGCGAGGGCGAAGACCAGGGAGACGGGCTTGCGCTCCAGGGTCACCGCCGGGTGGAGCGCGTTGAAGGTCAGGAGCTGCCCGGCCAGCTGCTCGAGATCGTTGCCGTAGCTCTGGTCGGCATAGAGCGGGGCCAGGAAGCGCCCGATCCGGCCGCCGGCCACGGGCGGCTCCTCCCGCGCGGCGGAGACGGTGCCGACGGAGCCGATGAAGCCCTGGAAGACGTCGTCGTGCAGGCGGCGGGCGGGCACGCCGCCCCCCACCACCCAGACGGGGGTCCCGTCGGGCCGCAGGACGCGGTAGCGCACGGAGAACTCGCTCTGCGCCGCGATCGCCGTGGCGACGACCGAGCGCGTGAGCGCCCGGTCCTCCGGGTGGACGGCCTCGGCCCAGCCGAAATCCGCGGCCCGGGCGAGGGATTGCCCGGTGAGCCTTTCCCAGTCTTCGCTCAGATAGGTGAGGCACCCGGCGGAATTTGTAGAGAAGATCATGGTTCCCGAACGCGGCCGATCCCTCGGGTAGGCCACCGCCCCGGAGAATTTTCAAGCTGTCCGACTGAGCATCGCCGGCTCAGTCTGCGCGAAAACGCGACTCTGATCCGCGCCGTCTACGGCGTGCCGCGCCGGATTTCGGCGAGCACGTCCCGTTTCACGTCCCGCAGGTAGCGGATGAGGCGCCGCCGCATGCCGGGATCGCGGGTGAGGACCCAGATGCGGGATCCCAGCAGGCCGGGTCCGAGGCTGCGCAGCAGATCCTCGGCTGGTCCGGCGACCTCCCGCTCGGATGTGCCCACCATCCGGCGCAGGTCGCGCGGGGTGGCCACGACGATGGCTACCTCGGCAGGCCCGCTCATTCCGACAGGGTAAGCGGCCGGGCGCGCCGGCGAAAGTGGTAAAAAGTCTTACGCTTTGCGGGCCGAGCGGTGCGCGCGGCCATCGCTTGCCACTCGCGAGCCGCAGGGCCATTAGGGTACCGAGGGTTGCATGGGGCGCCTGTCGGGCCGCCAGACGCCATCGGGTCCGAAGGGCCGGGCGCCGGTCACAGGAAGGAAAAGGGCGAGCATGGCGGTCAACCGAGCCATCCCGGGCCAGCTGCGCGACGAGGAGATGCAGGCCATCGAGCTTCTGGCGCGGCTGGTGCCGAAGGGGGGCCAGATCGTGGAGGTCGGCTCCCTGCTGGGGCTGTCGAGCTGGATCTGGGCCAAGAACGCGGCCGAGGGGGTCACGGTCCATTGCCTGGACCCCTGGGAGCTGGCCGGGGGCGGCAATTTCCAGAAGCTCGCCTCCAGCCACCGCCAGACCTTCACCCGGGACCAGTTCCTCCGGAACGTCGCCGATTGCGACAACATCCAGGCGCATCGGGGCTTCAGCCCGCAGGATTTCCAGGACTGGGCGCAGCCCGTCGACCTGTATTTCGAGGACGCGGTCCATACCGATCCGATCCTCGCCCAGAACCTCGCCTTCTGGAGCGGCCGGCTGGCGCCCGCGGGCATCGTCTCCGGGCACGACTACGTCGAGAAGTTCGCGGATGTGCGGCGGGGCGCCCGGGCGCTCGCCCGCTCCCTGGGGCGCCGGCTGCAGGTCATCGGCAGCCTCTGGTTCGCCCTGCCGGCCGAGGCGGCGTACCGGGAGGCGGCGGAGCGCCGGGCGATCGTGGAGGCCCTGGACGCCCTCGCGGCGCGCCACCGGCCGGGCGCCCTGATCATGAAGGACGAGATCGAGGAGGCCGTCGCCCTGATCGGCGCCCAGGGGCCGATGGCGGGCGACATCGAGATCGCCGCGCGGGGGAGCGCCCCCGAGGGCGGCGGCACGGCCCCGGCCGCGCGGGGCGTGTTCACGAACCGGTCGGCGGAGGCCATCCCCTGCCGGATCAACGAGACCGTCTATGCCGAGATCGGCTACGAGATCTACGAAGGCGGCGTGAAGGCCGGCACGGGCCGGATCCCGGTGGACGGCGACAGCATCCTCCCCGGCCAGGCGATCCCCTTCGAGATCCCCCTCGACCCGCTTCCCCCCAAGGATGCCCAGCTCAAGATCGGGCTGCTCTACCGCCATGCCATGTGGCTGGACCGGAAGGGGATTGCATCAAAGATCGTGAAGATTTCCGACATGACTGAATGAGGGTCGCGATGCGCATGCGCCATGTATTGCGAGACAGGTCGCTCCTGATGAATTCACATCACAAGGTATGGCTCTTCGCATCCTGGCTGCTTGCCGGATGCCTGTCTGGCCCCGTCTCTGCGCAGCCTGCAAAAATTGCAGAATGTCAGGCTTTGGACGGCTTGTTGAATGCGAAAGTCGATGCAAGCAGTCAGCTTCAAAACTGCCTGAATGCGCTGCCAGCCAATGCGCACTTGTCCCTTGGTGCCGGAACATTGGTGCTTCAGCAGCCCATCGTGTTTCGCAAACCGGTCGACATCGGAACCAGCGGTAAAGGCGCGTCGTCGGCGCCCTGCGCGCCGGATGGGGATGCCGGCTGCCTCACCCTCCTTTCGCGCCCGACCCCCGCAACGCGGCAGAATGGTGTGCGTGGACTCGAAACGCGGCCGATTACAATCGCGGCGGCAGGGATCAAGCTCGATCATATCGTGATCGAGGGCAGCAAGAACGATCCCCAGCGTGCCCTCTTCTGCGGGAAGCAGGGCGAAGCCGCGCGCACGGGCGGCCTGGTCGGCGTTGCCGCAGATCATTTCACGATGACGAACTCGGTGGTCAGGCTCGCCCCCTGCAATGGCGCGATCTCGGTTCTCGCCGGGAACGACGGTTTCGTCTTCAAAAGGAATTTCGTTGGATTCAACGGCGATCACAGCCGCGCCCGCCTCTGGGGGGATGGCCTGACCGTCATGGATTCCAAAAATGCCGTGATCGAGAATAACGTTTTCGTCGATAACACGGATGTCCAGCTGATCGTCGGCGGTTGCTCGAATTGTTCCATTAGAGGCAACGTACTCAAACACACCGGCAAGCCAGCCGGAGGGTCTTACGCTGCTATGATGTTAGCGGGGTGGCCGAATACGAGCGGAGATTTTTCCGGATCAATTTTCGAAGGAAACAAGATCGACTGTAGTGCTCAGAGATCATGCGGGTTTGGTCTCATCTATGGAGGGACTCCCTGGTATGTGAGTTCTGCCAAGGGCGGAGTGGTGAGAAACAACACCATTGTGAATGCCGAGCTTGGCATCAGTGTCAGCGATGCCAATGGTGAGGCTGCGATTGAAAACAACACCGTTCAAAATTCTGGCGGTCAATTAAAGGCAGCCTGCGGGTCGCTTGCTGCTGGAGATGTCAACGTTTCTGAAAAATCGCGAGGGTTTGTTCGAGAAGACAAGATCGTCTCGAATAAGAATGCAAGAATATCACACATCGATTTCACGAAGTGTCTATTAAATCAGCCGACACAGTAAATAATAATGGGGAATCGAAATTGAAATTGCTTTATATATCCGTGCATGAAGTTCTTGCGTTTGACGAGGTTCGGATATTCGAGTCGCTCGGATATGAGGTCCACATATCGAATACAGGAGGGCGGCCAATTCCTGGCCTCTCCTTGCGTTCAAGTGTCGGGCGACCCATGGGCTTCAATGAGGAAACCTTCAAGCAATATGATGTTGTTGTAATAACGCACGCCCTCAATGCCGTCCTGCGTATCTTTCCCTGGGCCAGGCCCGGCCAAAAAATTATCTATCGCTCGATCGGCCAATCGAGTGAAGCCATGGAACGCTTCATCGGGAGCCACCGCTCGCAGCTTACGATTGCTCGTTATTCTCTGTTCGAGAGATTTATCCCTGGCTTCGTCGGATCTGATGCGGAAATCAGATTTGCAAAGCGCCGTTCGGAGTTCGACGCTTGGCAGGGAGGATCCGGAAAGATCATCACGTTTTCCAGTAACGCGCGGAAACGCGGCCCGGCAGTGAGAGCCGATTTTCTTGAGGAAGCGACATCTGGGCTGCCCTGGGTGCTGTATGGGATCGGCAACGACGATCATCCAAATTCGGGTGGTGTGTTATCGGATGACGATCAGCATCGCGCCTTGCGCACCGCCGATGCATACCTCGCCGCCCACACCACCCCGGCGAGCTATACGCTCGGAATCATCGAAGCGATGATGACGGGTGTGCCAATCGTCGCCATGAATGTGGATGCCATTTCTGAGGAGGCCCATTCCTGGGCTCGCTCCGTCTATGAAGTTCCTCACATCATTGAGCACGAGAAAAGTGGATTTCTAGCCAGTACGGCGAGCGAAGCCCGAACGTATCTCATGCGGCTGATCTCGGATCGGGAGCTTGCGAAGAACATCGGCGATGCCGGTCGTGCGCGGGCGATAGAATTGTTCGATGAAAGTGTGATTGCGGAACAATGGCGAAATCTGCTTGCGAATTAATTCTCCATCGCGAACGTTTTCGTGGGAGTATACTTCGTCTTTCAATAATTTGTCAAAATAAATCAATTTAAAAAGCAGATGATCTATCATTCATAGATTAAATGTGTGGAGGGCGAGCCGTGCAAACCGAGCAAAAAGCTGAAGATGCCGCCGGGGCGAATATCAGGTGGTTCCACTCTTACAATTTTCCGGATGGGGAAAAGGTGCGAGGAAGGAAGCCGCCGGGCCAACTCGAGGACGAGGCGAGAAAGATCTTCACGATGTCTCTCTCCGACCGGACGGTTCTGGATATCGGGGCATGGGACGGGTATTTCAGCTTCGAAGCGGAAAAGCGCGGTGCTAAATCCGTTCTGGCCACCGATCATTTCTGCTGGTCTGGCCCCGGCTGGGGAACAAAAGACGGATTTAATTACGCCCATTCTAAGTTGGGATCAAAGATCGAATCAAAAGATATAGATCTTCCCGCCATCAATCCCGGAACTGTAGGCATCCACGACGTCACTCTGTTTTTGGGAGTGCTCTACCACCTTCGTGATCCGTTAGGTGGGCTTGCGGCCTTGTCGCATGTGACACGGGAAATTGCCGTTATCGAAACGGTTGTCGATGAAATGAACAACCCCAATCCTGTTCTGCGGTATTTTCTCGGGAAGTCGCTGAACAATGACCCAACAAATTATTTTGCGCCAAACCTTTATGCTCTAGAAGATATGTGCCGAGAAGTTGGTTTTCGCACGTTCAGTCACCAGTTCACTCAGACAGTCAGAGATGGTCGCGGTAGAATACTGCTTCATGCCTTTAAGTGACCTCGGCAAGAGTTCCGGCGGTTGACGCGGAATTCGATCGAACCGCTCGGTCGCCTCTCCGATGACCTCCCGACAGGCCGGTGCGGCTCCACCTTCGGCGGTGGGGCCGCCGTCGCAAGGGCCTGTCGCGCTGGCGCCTTGAGACCTCTTTGACGGACAACGCGTCCGGCCGGGCCCGCGGAGGCCGGCTGGCGGAAGGGGTGGGATTCGAACCCACGGTGGAGTTGCCCCCACGGCGGTTTTCAAGACCGCTGCCTTAAACCACTCGGCCACCCTTCCCCGCTGCCGCCGGCCGGGCCGGGGGCGGGATGCCTGTCTAGGATCGCCGCCGCGGCAGCGTCAACCTCGGCCGCCGGGGCCCGGCCGGAAAGCGGGGGCCGGCGGCGCGGGGCCGCGGCCGTCAGTCCTCCAGCCCCTCGGCCTGGCGCTGCGCCTTGCGGCGCTTCTCCATCTGGCTCACCGAGAACACCGAGGCCTCGTAGAGGAGCAGCATGGGGATCGCCAGCGAGAGCTGCGAGATCACGTCGGGCGGGGTCAGCACCGCCGCGGCCACGAAGACCAGCACGATGGCGTAGCGGCGCTTCTCCCGCAGGAAGGCCGCGTCGATCACCCCGATCTGGCCGAGCAGCGTCAGGATCACCGGCATCTGGAAGGCGAGGCCGAAGGCGAAGATCAGGGTCATGATCAGCGAGAGATACTCGTCGACCTTGGGCAGGAGCGCGATCGTCGGCTCGCCCTCGACCCCCACCTGCTGCAGCGAGACCGAGAACTGGATCAGCAGCGGCATCGCCAGGAAGAACACCACCAGCGCGCCGAGCACGAAGAAGATCGGGGTCGCGATCAGGTAGGGCAGGAAGGCCCGGCGCTCGTTGCGGTAGAGGCCCGGGGCCACGAAGGCGTAGATCTGCGTGGCGATCACCGGGAAGGCCAGGAAGGCCGCCCCGAACACGCTGAGCTTGATGTTGGTGAAGACCTGCTCGAGGAAATGCGTCGCGATCAGCTTCGCGTTCTCGGCCCCCACCACCGCGACGTAGGGGTGCACGAGGATGTTGTAGATCTGCCTCGAGAAGAAGAAGCACCCGAAGAACATCAGCACGAAGGCGATCAGCGATTTGATCAGCCGCGCGCGCAGCTCGATCAGGTGATCGAGCAGGGGCGCGCGGGAGGCCTCGATCTCGGCCTCGTCCGCCTCGGAGATCATGGCGCCTCGCCTGCGGAATTCGGATCGGTCTTCGGGAGCTCGGTCACGACCGCGCCCGTCCAGGATTTCTTCGCGGCCGGCACGGGCTCGGCGGCCGGCTCCGGCGGCGGCGCGGCCGGGGCGGCCTCCTCCGGGCGGGGCACGTCGTAGCTGCCGGCGGCGGGGGCCTCGGCCTTGCCGCTCCGGCCCTCGACCGCGTTCTTGATCTCCGAGCGGATGGTCTCGACCGGGTTGAAGTTCGGCCGGTAGCTGTCGACGGAGCGCTTCACGCCCTCGACGTCGCGGCGGATCTCGTCGAGCTCGGCCTCGCGGATCGCCTCGTTGAACTGGCCCTGGAACTCCGCCGCCATGCGGCGCACCTTGGTCGTCACCTGGCCCAGCGTGCGCAGGGCCTTCGGCAGGTCCTTGGGCCCGATGACGATGAGGGCGACGCCGCCGATCAGCATCACCTCGCCCCAGCTCATGTCCAGCATCGCGTCGTCCGTCCCGCGGTCAGCGCCCCATCAGGACGGTCGCGGGCCTCCCGGGGAGGGACCCGCGAAAACGCCCGTCCGATGGGACTCAGACGGCCTTGCGCTCGCCGGCCGGCACGTGGGTCTGCGGCGGGACACCCGGCGCGCCGCCCGTCCCCTCGCCCTGCGGCGGCAGGGTGCGGATCGGCTCGCCGCTGCTCGGCGGCGGCGCGGCGTTGCCCGCGCCCGGGGTCTCGTCGTCGGCCATGCCCTTCTTGAAGGCCTTGATGCCCTTGGCGACGTCGCCCATCAGCTCCGACACCTTGCCGCGGCCGAACAGCAGCATCACGATGACGGCGACGACGACCCAGTGCCAGATACTCATGCTGCCCATGGCAACCTCCTGCGCCGCGCGGAGAGCGACAACCTCTTGCGCGCGGCGGATGTCCGTTCTGCTCGGATGGCCGGGAACCTAGGGATCGCGCAAGGCGAACACAAGCAGGGCGCCCGCATGACCCGTGCGCGCTGTCGCCGCTCTGTCACAGGGGGCCCGCCCCGGAGGGCCGGTCACGCCGCGGCGGCGAGGCCTTCCTCGAAGCGGGCGCGGGCCTCGGCCAGGTCGAAGCCCTCGGGATCCGGCCGCAGCCGTGCCAGCGCCGCCGCGGCCCGGCGCAGGGCGTCGCCGGAGAGGAGCGGGGCGGCCTCGGCCACGGCGCGCATCTCGTCCATGGCGCCGTTGCAATGGAGCACGGCATCGACGCCGGCGGCGAAGGAGGCCTCCGCCCGCTCCCGGAACGAGCCCCGAAGGGCGTTCATGGAGAGGTCGTCGGTCATCAGGAGGCCGTCGAAGCCGATCCGGCCGCGCACGATCTCGCGGATCACGGTCGGCGATTGCGTGGCCGGCCGCTCCGGGTCGAGGGCCGTGAACACGATATGCGCGCTCATGGCGAGGGGCATGTCGGCCAGGGCGACGAAGGGCCGGAAATCGCTGGCCTCCAGGCTGTCGCGGCTCGCCTCCACCACCGGCAGGGCGTGGTGGCTGTCGCAGGCGGCCCGGCCATGGCCGGGCATGTGCTTGATCACGGGCAGCACGCCGCCCTCCATCAGCCCCTCGGCCACCGCCCGGCCGATCGCGGCGACCACGTCGGGATGCGAGCCGTAGGCGCGGTCGCCGATGATGGCGTCGGAGCCCTCCACCGGCACGTCGAGGATCGGCGCACAATCGACGGTGATGCCGACGGCGCGCAGGTCGTGGGCGATCAGCCGCGCGCCGAGCCGGGCCATCGCCGTGCCCGAGCCGTTGAGCCGCCCGAAGCGGCTGCCGGCGGGGTATTTCGGCCAGTGGGGCGGCCCCATGCGCTGCACCCGGCCGCCCTCCTGGTCGATCAGGATCGGCGCGTCCGCCCGGCCGACCGTGTCGCGCAGGGCGTCGGTGAGCGCCCTCACCTCCTCCGGCGTGCCGATGTTGCGCTTGAACAGGATGAAGCCCCAGGGCCGCACGTCGCGGAAGAAGGCGTCCTCCTCGGGCAGGAGGCGCGTCCCGGAGCAGCCGAGGATCAGGGCACGGGCGGTCATGGGTCTTGAATCTGGCTCGGGCTGGCTCGTCGGCAAACGAATCGGGTGAGAGTCAACGCGCGGGATCGGACACCGCCCCCGTCCCCGCGGCAAGCGCTCCGCGGGGCCGGCGGCGCGGGCCGCCGGCGGGTGTGGCCGGGGAGAGTCAGGCGCGCGGGCGCCGCGTCGCCGGTGCGGCGGTCAGTTCTTGGCGACGAAGCACTGGCCGCCCGCGCCCTGGAGCTGGCTGCACAGGCTGGTGGCCTCCGCCTTCTCCAGCGGCCCGACGCGGACGCGGAAGATCGTCTTGCCGTTCACCTCGGCCTGGCGGATCAGCTCGGGCTTGCCGGCGAGCTGGCTGTACTTGGCCTGCATCTGGCGGAAGGCGGCCTGGGCCTCGGCGGCGCTGTTGCGCACGCCGAGCTGCACCGAGAAGCCGCTGACCGGGCCGCTGGTCACCTCTGCCGCGGGGGCGGCGGCCGGCTCCGCCATGGAGGCGGTGGTCTCCGGGGCGACGGCGGCGACGCGCTGCGGGGCGGGCTTGGCCTTCACCGGGGCCGGGGCGGGCACCGGGGTCGCGGGGGCATGCGCCTCGGCGGCCTGGGTCGGGGCGGGGGCCGGCGTCGCGGTCGCCTGGGTCGCGGGCTGGTTGCGCAGGGGCGGGCGCCGGGCGGCCGGGGTGGCGGTGCCCTCGTCGTCGGGCAGCACCATCGTCGGGATCGGCGAGGGGCCGGCATTGGCGCTCTCGGCGGCCGCGTCCCGCTGCGGGGCCGGCGGCGGCGTGTCGGGCTTCACCGAGACGGTGCGCACCCGGCGCGGCTCGCCCAGCGACTCCGTGAGGAGGCCGGTCTGGGGCGGGGTCGAGGCCCCGGTGCCCCCCGGGGCGCTCGCCTCCTTGCTCTGGGCGGCGCGGGCCGCGGCGGCCACGTCGAGGGGCTGCTCCTCGCGGTTGACGATCTTGATCTGGCCGTCCTTGGCGTTGCGCTCGTAGATCTGCTTGTTCTGGTCGGGGATCTCGACGCCGTCCGCATTGGTCGGGGCGACCTTCAGGGGCGTCTTGTCGGCGAGCACGGTGACCGGGCCGCTCTGGCCGCCGCCATGGAAGGCGCGCCAGCCGAGGGCCCCGGTGACGCAGAGCGCGAGCACGCCGAGGCCGGCTCCGACCTGGACCATGCGCGAGCCCCTGGGCCGGCGCCCGGCGGGGGCGGCGTGGCCGGGGTCGGTCTCCTCGAAGGCGGCCGGATCGTGCAGCTCGTCCGCGGGGGCGGCGGCATGGGCGGCCGGATGGCCGTAGGCGCTCTGCTCGACGGAGGCGAGGTACTGGTCGAAGGCGTCGGCCGGCGAGGGCTCGGCCCGGGGGGCGGGCGCGTCCTCGAAGCGCGGCTCCGTCCGCTCCCGCGACGGCGCGCCGCCGCGCGTCTCGAGGAGGGCGCGGAAGGGATCGTCCTGGCCGACGATCCGCGCGAGCTCGGCGAGGGGATCGGACTTGGCCGCCTGCGGCGCGGGCGCCTTGGGAGGGGCGCCCGGATGTTCGTTCCGAGAGGTTTGACGCAGCTCACGCTCGAAGGCGTCGAAATCGATCGGCGCGCGCGCAGCGGTCGTCGTCATGGTTCATCCTCTCAAAGCCGGCGCCTCACCGCATCTCTTCGGGCGCGGTGACACCGAGGACCGAAAGGCCGGAGGCGAGCACGCCTCCCAGGGCCTCGACGAGGGCCAAGCGGGCCCGGGTGGACTTTCGGTCGGTTGGATTAACAATCCGTAATTGCGGCAAGTCTTTGCCCTTGTTCCAGAAACTATGCAGCGAACTTGCCAGTTCGTAGAGGTAGAACGCGATTCGGTGCGGCTCGTGCGCCACGGCAGCCGATTCGAGCACCCGGGGATACTGGGCGATCAGCCGCATCATCTCGACCTCGCCGGGATCGGTGAGCACGGACAGGTCGGCATCGCCCAGGAGGGCCTCGCGGGAAAAGTCCTCGTCCGGCAGGGCCTCCCGGGCCTGGCGCATCACCGAGAAGCGCCGGGCATGCCCGTACTGCACGTAGAAGACGGGGTTGTCCTTCGATTGTTCCACCACCTTGGCGAGGTCGAAATCGAGGGTCGCGTCGTTCTTGCGGTAGAGCATCATGAAGCGGATCGCGTCGCGCCCGACCTCGTCGATCACGTCGCGCAGCGTCACGAACTCGCCCGCCCGCTTGGACATCTTCACCGGCTCGCCCGCGCGCAACAGCCGCACCAGCTGGCACAGCTTCACGTCGAGGCTGGCCCGGCCGTCGCTGACCGCCTTCACCGCCGCCTGCATGCGCTTGACGTAGCCGCCATGGTCGGCGCCGAGCACGTCGATGAGCTCGTCGGCCCCGCGCAGCCACTTGTCCCGGTGATAGGCGATGTCGGAGGCGAAGTAGGTGTAGGAGCCGTCGGACTTCAGGAGCGGCCGGTCCACGTCGTCGCCGAAATCGGTGGAGCGGAACAGGGTCTGCTCCCGGTCCTCCCAATCCTCGGGCAGCTGGCCCTTGGGCGGGGGCAGCCGGCCCTCGTAGACGAGGCCCTTCTCCCGCAGGGCGCCGAGCAGCTCCGCGACCTTGCCGCCGTTCTCGCCCTGGAGGGTGGCTTCGGAAAAGAACACGTCGTGGCGGATGCCGATCGCGGCGAGATCGGCGCGGATCGTGTCCATCATCGCGTCGATGGCGAAGCGGCGCACCAGCGGCAGCCACTCCGCCTCCGGCGTGTCGAGGAGGGCGCGGCCATGGAGCTCGGCGAGCTTTTCGCCGACCGGCTTCAGGTAGTCGCCGGGATAGAGCCCCTCGGGGATGGTGACGGCCTCGCCCAGGGCCTCGCGGTAGCGCAGATAGGCAGAGCGGGCGAGCACGTCGACCTGCGCCCCGGCATCGTTGATGTAGTACTCGCGGGTCACGTCGCGACCCGCGGCGGCGAGCAGGTTGGCCAGCGCGTCGCCGAACACCGCGCCGCGCCCGTGGCCGACATGCATCGGCCCGGTCGGGTTGGCGGAGACGTATTCGATATTGACCCTGCCGCCGGGGAGCTTGGCCTTGCCGAAGGCCTCGCCCTCGGTCAGCGCCGCCCGGACCACGTCGTGGAACACGCCGGGGGCGAGGCGCAGGTTGATGAAGCCGGGGCCGGCCACGCTCGCCTCGGTGACGCGCACGTCCCCGCGCAGCTCCGCCGCCAGCGCCTCGCCCAGCGCCTTCGGATTGGCCTTGGCCTCCTTGGCCAGAACCAGGGCGGCGTTGGTGGCGAGGTCGCCGTGGGACGGGTCGCGCGGCGGCTCCACCACGACGCGGGACAGGTCGAGCCCCGGGGGCAGCGTGCCGGAACGGGTGAGCGATTCGAGCGCCTCGCGCATGCGGGCCTCGAAGAGGGCGAAGATGTTCATCGATTGCGTCCGTGGCGCGGCCCCGCTGGCCCGGAGCCGCCGTGTCAGGGCGGCCCATAGCAACGGGGCGGGGTGGTGTCACGAAAGCCGCGCGATTCTCTCCCGTCGCGGCCGGGGCGGTCTCACGGTTCGGCCAGCGGCAGGCCGCGATGGGCCGGGCGCCAGAGCAGGTCCGGCGTCTCGGCGAAGAGGGCGCGGTGGGCGAGCGCGGCATAGGTGTCGGTCATGCCGGCGATGTAGTCGGCGATGCGCCGGGCGATCCGGCCCTCCTCGGCGCCGGCGAGTCCCGCGCACCATTCCGCCGGCATCCGGGTCGGGTCGGCCCGGAAGGCCGAGAACAGGTCGACCACGATCCGCTGCGCCTTCTCCCGCACCGCCACCACCTCCGGGTGGCGGTACATCCGCGCGAACAGGAAGCGCTTGATGTCGGCATCCGCCGCCGCGATCCCGGCGGAGAAGGCGACGACCGGCGCGCCGGCGGCCCGGATCGCCTCGACGTCCCGGGGCTTGAGCGCGGCGAGCCGGCGCTCGCTCTCGCCGATCACGTCCTCGACGAAGCGGGTGATCACCCGGCGGGCCAGCTCGTGCACCCGCCGCGAGGTCTCGAGCCCGGGATGGGCGGCGGCGATCTCGTCGAGGAGACCCTTCAGGAACGGCACCTCGGCGAGGTCCTCAAGCTCGAACAGGCCGGCGCGCAGGCCGTCGTCGAGGTCGTGGCTGTCATAGGCGATGTCGTCGGCGAGCGCCGCCGCCTGGGCCTCCGGCCCGGCGAAGCGGGACAGCTCCAGGTCGTTGAGGGCGTTGTATTCGAGGATCGCCGCCGGGATGCCCTGGGCGTGGCGGGGCGTGGGATGCCCGTCCGGGGTGAGCAGGGGTCCGTTGTGCTTCACCAGCCCTTCCAGGGTCTCCCAGGTCAGGTTCAGCCCGTCGAAGCCGGCATAGCGCCGCTCCAGCCGGGTGACGATGCGCAGGGCCTGGGCGTTGTGGTCGAAGCCGCCGAAGCCGGCCATGCAGGCGTCCAGCGCGTCCTCGCCGGTATGCCCGAAGCAGGTATGGCCGAGGTCGTGGCTCAGGGCGAGGGCCTCGGCCAGGTCCTCGTCGAGGCCGAGCGCCCGCGCCAGCGCCCGGGCGATCTGGCTCACCTCCAGGGTGTGGGTGAGCCGGGTGCGGTAATGGTCGCCCTCGTGGTGCACGAAGACCTGGGTCTTGTGCTTCAGGCGCCGGAAGGCGGTGGAATGCACGATCCGGTCGCGGTCGCGCTGGAAGTCGCTGCGCGTGGGCGAGGACGGCTCGGCGATGAGCCGCCCGCGCGTCCGCGCCGGGTTTGTGGCGTAGGGGGCCCGCCAGCGCTCGCCGTTCTGCCGCACGTCTCGTCCCCTCGCTCTGCGCCGGCCCCGGCCCTGCGCGGCCGGCATCGCCCACCCGCGTTGCGGCGCAACGGGGGCGCGCATATCTTGAGAGCTAGGGCGGGGGAAGGGATCGCGCGAGGCGCGGCCGCCCTCCCTGTCCCCGGCTTGCCAAAAAAATCGAGCGTGACGATGTCCGAGATCACCCTCACCGCCCGCGCCGCCCGGCGCATCAACGAGATCATGGGGGCGGAGCCGCCCGGCGCCTCCTTGCGCATCTCCGTCAATGGCGGCGGCTGCTCGGGCTTCTCCTACGCCTTCGACATCGAGCGGGTGCGCACGGAGGAGGACATCGTGATCGAGCGCGACGGGGCCACCGTGCTCGTCGATCCGGTCTCCCTGGAATACATGGGCGGCGCCACCATCGATTTCGTGAACGACCTGATCGGCCAGTCCTTCAAGATCGAGAATCCGCAGGCGACCTCCTCCTGTGGTTGCGGCACCTCGTTCTCCCTCTGAGTCGCCGCCCCGGTGACGCTCGGGCCGCCCGCCCGATTGCGCGGCGCGGCGAAGTGCGGCACGGATGGCGCCTGCGAGCCAACCGCGACAGACAGCGCATTTTTCGGACCTGCCCCATGATCCCGTCGACGACACGTCCCGGCCTCTTCCGGCGGGCGGCGCTGGCATCGGTCTGCGTCCTGGCGCTGCAGGCGGGGCTGGCGCTGTCCGCCGCGCCGGCGCGGGCGCAGGAGGCGGCCACCGCCGTCCAGGACGTCGAGATCGGCCCCCTCGGCTTCGTCTTCGGCGACACCACGGTGAGCGCCGAGAAGGTGACGGTGAGCGGCACCCGCCTCTCGAAGGACGACCTCCTCGCGATCCTGCGCAGCGACTCCAAGGAGCCCTGGACCGCCCGGCTGCGGCGGCTCGATGCCGGCAGCCTGACCATCCCCGCCCTGCGCACGGAGCGCAGCGTCGGCGGCCGGCGTCAGTCGGTGATCTACAAGGACGTCTGGGCCAAGGGCGTGCATGGCGGCCGCATCGCCGAGCTGACGGCCTCCGGCGCCACCCTGGCGATCGAGGGCGGCGGCGAGGGGGAGACCAAGGTCCCCGGCGGCACCGGCAGCTACGGCAAGATCCGGGCGGAGGAGGTCGACCTCACCGCCCTGTCCCGGCTCTATGCCGAGGCCGGGGACGGCAAGGGCCCCTGGCTGAAGGCCTATGCCGGCTTCTCCGTCGACGACGTCGCCTTCACCGATGACCGCGGCACCGTGGTGCGCGTCGCCCACACCGCCGGGCGCGACCTTGCCGGCCGGCAGATCCCGGCGACCTGGGGCGCGGCGCTCGGGGCCCTCACCGCCCCCGATCTCGCCGAGGCCGATGCCGCCCGCCGCGGCAAGGTGGCGGGCATGTCCGCCGATCTCGCCGAGGCGGTCTCCGTCGGCAGCGTCGAGGCCACGGGCTTCTCGGTGCACGAGACCAAGGGCGAGGCGCCGATCGACATCGCCGCTGAGCGCCTCGCCTACGCGGCGGAGGGCGCGGAGGCCGGCACCAGCCTCTCGGGCCTCACCTTCGCCAGCGGCGCCACGCGTGGCAGCCTCGCCAAGCTCTCCCTGTCGGGCTTCTCCCTGGCGCCGACCATCGCCGCCCTCCGCCGCATCGCCAGCGATTCCGCGCAGGCGCCGAAACCCGGCGCGGGCGGCGAGGCCAAGGAGGCGCAGAAGGGGGCCGAGGCCGCCGAGGCGTCCGAGGCCGATCTGCGCCGCCTCACCCCGATGCTCGGCACCCTGACCCTGACCGGCCTCGCCCTGGAAGTCCCGGCCGAGGAGGCGCCCGCGGCGTCTGCCGCCGCCGATCCCCTGACCCGGGGCCGCGAGCTGGCGCAGAAGAAGCCGGCCGAGCCCCTGCGGATCGGCCTGCGCGGGGGCACCCTGAGCTTCGGCCCGCCCAAGGACGGGGTGCCCGCCGAGAGCCGGATCGCCCTCACCGGCCTGACCCTGCCGGCCTCCGCCGTGTCCGGCGTGCCGGGGCTCGGCTCGCTCGGCTTCTACGGCTATCGCGACCTCGACCTCGATCTCGGCGCGGACACCGCCTGGGACGAGCCGAGCAAGGAGCTGAAGCTCAGCGGCGTCACCCTCTCCGGCAAGGATATGGGCCGCCTGCGCATCGACGCGACCCTGGGCGGCATCGGGCCGGAGGTGTTCGACCCCGACGCCGCGGTCTCCGGCTTCGCCATGCTCTCGGCCACCGCCAAGGCCCTCGACCTGACCCTGGAGAATGGCGGCCTGTTCGACCGCTTCATCACCGCCCAGGCCAAGCATCTGAGCCTCAAGCCGGACGAGCTGCGCAAGGAATACGTCACCGCCAGCGTGATCGGTGTGCCGGTGATCCTCGGCAATTCCGCCGCCGCCAAGGCGATCGGCGCGGCCATGGGCAAGTTCGTGACCAAGCCCGGCACGCTCTCGATCAGCGCCAAGGCCAAGAACGGCGCCGGCCTCGGCGTGGTCGATTTCAGCACCGCCCCCACCCCCGCCGCCGTGCTCGACAAGCTCGAGGTGAACGCCAAGGCGGAATAAGCCCCGCCCTCCGCCCCGTCCCCGCGCGGCGGAGCCGCCCCCTCCCCTACAGCATCGGCACCGCGCCGGTGCTCTCGAACTCCGCCACCTCGCCGACGAGATCGGTCACCGAGATGCCGAGGCTGCGGCCGTTCTTGAGGCGCAGGGTCGAATCGGGGGTGAGCCAGATCGGGCGCAGGGCCGCGTGCGAGCCGGTGAGCTTGCCATGGGCGACGATGACCCCGTCGCGCCGCTCGATCACCACCGTGTAGCGGACCCGGACCGGCTCGACCGCCTCGGCCGAGACGTGGCCGCTCCCACGCAGCGTCTGCAGGACTTCGTTGGGCTCGTACATCGCGGGGACGCGCTCGGGGCGGAACGGGGAACGGCGGTCTGGTGAAACGGGAAAGACCGGCAAGTGTTTTGCCGTTTATTCCCGAACAACGCTACCCCCGATCCGCCGCCGCCGCGCCATGGATTCCCCCCTCCCCGCGCCCTAGGTTCGGGCCGTGCGCCTCCTCCCTCTCCAAGCCCCCGCGGCCCGCGCCGTCCTGTCCGCGGGATTCCTCGTCCTGGCCGCGGCGCCGGCCCGGGCCGAGGCCCAGACCGAGACCGTCGAGCAGGCGCTGTGCCGCCTGATCGAGACCTCGGCCCGGGCGCAGAGGCTGCCCGTCCCCTTCCTGACCCGCCTGATCTGGCGCGAGAGCAGCTTCCGCGTCGGCGTGGTGAGCCCCGCCGGGGCGCAGGGCGTCGCCCAGTTCATGCCGGGCACCGCCCGGGAGCGCGGGCTGACCGACCCCTTCGACCCGGAGCAGGCGATCCCGCACGCGGCGCATTTCCTGGCCGACCTGCGCCGCCAGTTCGGCAATCTCGGCCTCGCCGCCGCGGCCTATAATGGCGGCCCGGCCCGGGTCTCCGCCTGGCTCGCGGGGAGCGGCGGCCTGCCCGCCGAGACCCGCGCCTACGTGATCGCCATCACCGGCCGCCCGGCGGAGGATTGGCGCCCCGCCGCCACGGTCGAGATGCCGGAGGGGCCGCCCAAGGATGCGCCCGCGGCGCCGAAGGCCGGCAAGGAGGGGACCAAGGAAGTCGCGAAGGGGGAGGCGAAGGCGGATGGGCCCGAGGCCGAGGCCCAGAGCTGCCTCCAGGTCACCGCGGCCCTGCGCATCCCCGCCCGCGGCGACCGCTTCGCCCTCGCTATCGAGGGCGGCCCGGCCGCCCCCTGGGGGGTCCAGCTCGCCGGCAACTTCTCCAAGTCCCTGGCGCTGGCGAGCTTCTCCCGCGCCCGCAGCCTTTACGCGAGCGTGATCGGCGAGGCCCGGCCGATGATCATCGGCACGCGCCTGCGCTTCCGCGGCACCCGCACCTTCTACCGGGTGCGCCTGCCGGCGGAGACGCGGAAGGCCGCCGACGCGCTCTGCGCCCGCATCCGCGGCGTCGGGGGCGCCTGCATCGTCCTGAGAACCTGAAGGCCGCCATCAATCCGCCCCGGATCACGTGCGAAGCGTGGGCTCAGGCCAATCGGAAGATGTATGCTCAAAGCTCTCGCCGCCCTCGCGTCCCTGGCCTGCCTCGTCGCGACCACCCTCGGTCTCGGGGGCTGCTCGCCCCTCGCGCTGTTCGACGCCCTCGGTCCCCGTGACGCGGGCGGGCGGCTGGCGCGGCAGGACGCGGCCTATGGCGAGGATCCGCGCCAGCGCCTCGACGTGTTCGTGCCGGTCGCCGGCCCGCGTCACGCGCCGGTGCTGGTGTTCTTCTACGGCGGCTCCTGGAAGAGCGGCAGCAAGGACGATTACGCCTTCGCGGCCCAGGCGCTCGCGGCCCAGGGCTTCGTCACCGTGGTGCCGGATTACCGGCTCTACCCCAAGGCGCGCTTCCCCGATTTCCTCGACGACGGCGCCGCGGCGGTGGCCTGGGTGCACGACAACATCGCCGATTACGGCGGCGACCCGAAGCGCATCGTGCTCGCCGGCCATTCGGCGGGGGCCTACAACGCGGTGATGCTCGGGCTCGACCCGCGCTACCTGCGCCGGGCCGGGGTCGACCCGCGGGTGATCCGCGCGGTGGCCGGCCTCTCGGGGCCCTACGACTTCCTGCCCTTCGACCACAAGACGTCGATCGACGTGTTCGGCGCGGCGGAGGATCCGGCGCAGACCCAGCCCGTGACCTTCGCCGGCCCCCATTCGCCGCCGGCCTTCCTCGCCAGTGGCGACGGGGACACCGTCGTGCGGCCGCGCAACACGCAGAGCCTCGCCGGGCGCCTGCGCGCCGCCCGCGTTCCGGTGCAGGAGCGCCTCTATGCCGGCCTCGACCATGCCGACACGCTCCTCGCCCTCTCGGTTACCTTCCGCTCGAAGGCCCCCGCGCTCGCCGAGATGACCGCCTTCCTGCATCAGCACGCCACCGAGCGGCGGATGACGACGGTCAATATCCGCTGACGACGGGCCGGAGGATCCGGCCCGTCGCGCTTCGTTTTGCCGGGGATCAGGCCGCGCGCACGCTCGCCAGGAAATGCGCCACCTCGGCGTTGAGGTGCTCGGACTGGCGCGAGAGCTCGGAGGCCGAGGACAGCACCTGGCTCGCCGCCGCGCCGGTCTCCTCGGCGGCGCCCGCCACCCCCGTGATGTTGTGCGTCACCTCGCCGGTGCCGGTGGCGGCCTGGGCGACGTTGCGCACGATCTCCTGGGTGGCCGCGCCCTGTTCCTCGACGGCGGCGGCGATCGAGGTCGCCACCTGGCTGATCTCGCGGATCCGCGTGGCGATCCCGCCGATCGCGTCCACCGCCTGATCGGTCACGCCCTGGATCTGTGCGATCTGGCCGGAGATCTCCTCGGTCGCCCGGGCGGTCTGGCTGGCGAGCTCCTTGACCTCGGCGGCGACCACCGCGAAGCCGCGCCCCGCCTCCCCGGCCCGGGCCGCCTCGATGGTGGCGTTCAGGGCGAGCAGGTTGGTCTGGCCGGCGATGGTCGAGATCAGGCTGACCACGTCGCCGATGCGGGCGGCGGCCTGGCTCAGCTCGTGCACGAGCTGCGCGGTCTGGTCGGCTTCGCCCACGGCGACCTGGGCGAGATCGGCGGAGCCGGAGACCTGGCGTCCGATCTCCTGGACCGACGAGCCGAGCTCCTCCGCCGCGGCCGCGACGGTGCCGACATTGGAGGCGGCCTCCTCCGCCGCCGCGGCGACGGTGTTGGACTGGCTGGCGGTCTCGGTGGCGGTCGCGGTCATGGTCTGGGCGGTCGCCTGCAGCTCGGTCGCCGCGGAGGAGACCAGCCCGACGATGCCGCCGACCGTGGTCTCGAAGCGATTGGCCAATTCCATCATGGCGCGCCGGCGCTCGCTGGCGGCGGCCTCGTCGGCGATGCGCCGAATCTCGGCCTGCTCCGCCGCCTTCTGGGCGACCATGGCCCGGATGCCCGCCACGGCCCGCCCGATCGCACCGATCTCGTCGCCGCGGGTCGCTTCCGTGATCTCGGCATCGGTGTCGCCCTCGGCCATGCGCCGGAGCACGGAGACGAGGTTGCCCATCGGCCGCGTGATGCCGAACACGGCAACGAGGATGGCGGCGAGGGTGCCGAGGAACAGGCCGAGGGCGCTGAAGCCGATCAGGCTGTGGCGCGTGGCGTTGGTCTGATCGGTGAGATCGTCCGAGCCCTTCTCCATGTAGCGCTGGATCTCCGTCCCGAGGTCGCGCGTGCCGGCGACCAGCGTCTCGAAGATCGGGTCGATGCGCGCATGGGTCAGGTCGAGGGCCTCGGCGCTGTGCTGGCCGGGCAGAAGGGCGATCCGGAGCGCCTCCTGGGCGACCTTGGTGAAGTCCTCGATCAGGGCGGCCTGCCGGTCCGTCCGCTCCGCGAAGCTCGGCGCCTGCTCGCGCAACTCGGCCAGCGCCTTGCGGATCTGCGGGAGCGCGTCCGCGAAGGCGGCACTCGCCTTCTCCATCCGGGGCCGCTCGGTCTCCGCGATGGTGCGGTACAGACTGTAGTTGAGCTCGAAGACCATGCGATTGAGGCGGCGCGCGGTCGCGACCGCCCGGGCCTCGCGGACGATGAAGACGCTGTAGGCGTCGTCGATCTTCGTCATCTGCGCCTGCGCGTACCAGACGCAGCCGCCGACCACGATTCCAATCATCCCGATGACGGCGAGAAGCTTGGAAAGGATGTTGATACGGGCGAGAAAATGCATGCCTGCGCCTCTGGAAGTTGCACTCCTTGTCGTTATTGAGCATTCCTTAAATTTTCATAATTCGCATTTTGTGCAGTCGATGACATTCGGCGCATGAATGTTGCGGCTTCGTGCCGCGTTGCTTGTCTACACGTAATGGAATCACGATCGTGTGATACAGCTTATAGTTGCGATACGCGTCGCTCCGGGGCGGTCAGTCTCGCCGCAGGCGCGCCCGGGTCTCCCGGTGGTCCGGCGCGCCTTCGAAGGCCCGGCGCATCGCCTGCCAGAGGGGCGTGCGGCGGTACTGGGCGTCGAGGGGGAGCGCCCGCTGCGCCAGGCCGTCTGGCCTTTTGCGCTGCGGGCTGTGGTTGAGCCAGGTGCCGGCATTCGTGATGTCCCAGCTCACCACGTTCAGCACGGCGGCTTCGTCGAGCACGACGTCGAGGAAGGCGCGGGCGCGATCGGCCACGCCCCGGTCGCGCGCCGCGATCGCCGCGGGGAAGGCGCGGTCGTCGACGTCGAACTCGGTGATCTCGATGGCGAGCCCCCGCCCCGCGATCTCCCGCAGGAAGGCGCGCAAGGCCGTCGCGTCCAGGGGAATGGTGCTGTCGAGATGGCCCTGCATCCCGAAGCGGCGCACCGGCACGCCGCGCTTGAGGAGCCCGTCCAGGGTCGTCAGCACGAGGGCGCGGCGCCGGTCGATCCAGTCCGCGCCGAGCTCGCAATCGTCCTCGTTCCACACGCCGACCGCCTTGGGGTCGGTGTCGCGCAGCATGCCGAAGGCGAGGTCGATGTAGGCGGGGCCGAGGGCGGCGAGCCAGGGCGTGTGGCGCAGCCCGTCCGCCCGGCCCTCCTGCGGCGCCAGGATCTCGTTGACCACGTCCCAGGCCTCGATCCGGCCGCGGTAGCGGTGGGCCATGCCGTCGATCCAGCGGCGCAGGAATTCCTCCGCCTCCCGGGCGGTGGCGATGCGCGGCAGCACCCAGTCGGGAATGGCCCGGTGCCAGACGAGGCAATGCCCGCGCATCCCCTGGCCGTTGGCGGCCGCGAAGCGCAGGGTCTCGTCGCCGCCCTGGAACGTCACCTGGCCCGGATCGGGCAGGACATGCTCCATCTTCATCGCGTTCTCGGCCGTCACGATCCCGCATTCGCGGGCGATGGCCGCGCCATAGGCGGGGTCGCGGCGCAGGGGCGTGATGTTCACCGCGCTGCCATAGGCCAGCCCCTTCCGCGCGGCGGCCGCCTGCAGGCTGTCGGGGCTCCAGGAGGCGGCCTGCGCCGGGGCGAGGGGCAGCGCGGCGGCGGCGAGGCCCGCCAGTGTCCGGCGGCGTGTCGGCAGGATCATGCGGGGACCTGGCGCGGGCGCCGCGCGCGGGCGGCTCTGGGGCGAAGGATAGGGCGGCGCCGTCGCCCGTCCCTCCCCGGAGCTTACCGAACCCGCGCGCGAAAAGGCCGCCGGACGGTGTCTCCGGCGGCCTTTTCCTCCCCGTGTCCGGGCGGCGCTCAGCTCCAGGCGTGATAGGGCGGGTTCACCCCGTTCAGCGCGTGGTTGCCGACGATCGCGTATTTCCAGCGCACGGGATCGTGCAGGGTATGGGTGCGGGCGTTGCGCCAGTGCCGGTCGAGATTGTGCTCGGCCAGGGTCGAGCGGGTGCCGGCGAGCTCGAACAGCTTGTTGGCCGCGTCGATCGCCACCTCGGTGGTGAGCACCTTCGATTCCGCGACCGCGAGCTGGGCCGCGGCCACGCTCGCCTCGTCGGGGGCGGCCACCGCCGCGTCGATGGCGAGGCCGGCCCGGTCGAGCAGGGCCTCGGCCGCGTGCAGGCGGATGGTGAGGTCGCCGATCGCCTGGATCGTGTAGGGGTCGTCCGAGGCCCGCTCCTGCCCGCTGTCGATCCAGGGCCGGGCCTTCTCGCGCACGAAGGCGATGGTGTCGTCGAGGGCCGCCCGGGCGATGCCGGCATCCACCGCCGCCTGGATGATCTGGAAGATCGCCCCGTCCGAGCGCGGCTTCTCGTAGCCCTTCCAGGCCGGCACGAGATGGGTCTTCTCCACCCGCACGTCGTCGATGATCACCGTGCCGCTCGCCGTGCCGCGCTGGCCGAAGGCGGACCAGTCGTCGATCACGGTCAGGCCCGGGGCATCGCGCTCGGCGATGGCGTACCAGGCCCGGCCCTGCTCATCGAGGGCGACGATCGGCACGAGATGGGCGAGCAGGGCGCCGGTCGCGTAGAACTTGCGGCCCCGCACGATCACGTGGTCGCCGTGATCGGTGAAGCGGGTGTCGAAATCCGCCGCCCGCTTCGTGCCCTTCTCGGAGAAGGCGTTGCCGAAGCGGGTGCCGCGCAGGATCTCGCCGAACAGCAGGGCCTGCTGATCGGGATCGGAGACGGTGCGGATCGCCGCGACGATGCCGAGATGGTTCTGCGCGATCTGCCCGATGGAGGGATCGGCCGCCGAGATGATCGCGATGACCTGGGCGAGGGTCCGGTAGGACACCTCCGGCCCGCCGAAGGCCCTGGGCACGTTGATCGACCAGAGGCCGCTCTGGGAAAAGGCGTCGAGTTCCGCCAGCGGGCGCCGGCTGTCGCGGTCGCGCAGGGAGGCGTCCTGGCGGAACTGGGCGGCGAGCTCGTGCGCGACGCGGATCGCCTCCGCGTCGTCGCGGATGACGTGGGCGGGCCTGTCCGGACGGACTGGGCCCGGCACGCCCTGGGGCTTGTGGCCGGCCTCGATCGTGCTGGGATTCACGGCGATGTTCATGGGCGGGTCTCCGGAGAAATGAGGGGGGGCGTGAGGGCGGCGGCTCAGGCCGCCTCGGCCCGGCGCTCGCGGGCGGCCTCCAGGGCGCGCACCCGCGGGATCACATGCTCGCCGAAATAGGCGACCTCCTCCTGGAAATGCAGGAAGGCGAGCAGGGCGAGGTCGACGCCGGCATCCTTCAGCGCCACGATGCGCTCGGCGATCTGGTCGGGCGTGCCGATCAGGTTGGTCTTGAAGCCGTCATTGTACTGGACGAGGTCGTCGAAGCTGGACTTCGCCCAGTTCCCCTCCCCCTCGGGCGAGGCCTTGCCGGCATTCTTCACCTCGTGGCCGAAGGCCTTCACCGCCTCCGGGTCGGCCTGGTCGAGGATCTCCTGGAGGACGGCGCGGGCCTCCGCCTCGGTGTCGCGGGCGATGACGAAGGCGTTGACGCCGATGCGGGGACGGTTGCCGCTCTCGGCCGCCTTGGCGCGGATGTCCTCGACCTGCGCCTTGATCGCGTCCGGCGTGTTGCCGTTGGTGAAGTACCAGTCGGAGACGCGGGCCGCCATGTCGCGCGCCGCCCGCGAGGAGCCGCCCTGGAAGATCTCCGGCAGCGGCTCGGCCGGCTTCGGCTTCAGCGTGTAGTGCGTGTAGCGGTAGAAATCGCCGCGGAAGCTGAAATCGTCCTTTGTCCAGATCCCGCGCAGGGACCGGATGAATTCCTCCGAGCGGCGGTAGCGCTCGTCGTGGTCGAGCCAGGGCTCGCCGATTGCCCGGAACTCGCCCGAGAACCAGCCCGAGACGATGTTGACGGCGATGCGGCCGCCCGTGAGCTGCGAGATCGTGGCGATCTGCTTGGCGGCCAGCGTCGGGTTCCAGGGGCCGGGCAAGATCGCGGCGATGACCTTGAGCCGGCTCGTGGCCGCGAGCAGGGCGTGGCTGAAGGCCACCGATTCGTGCTGGTACTCGGCGCCGTAGCCGGCGGTGAAACGGATCTGCGTCAGCGCGTAGTCGAACCCGGCCTCCTCCGCGATCTGGGCGAGGCGGCGGTTGTAGTCCGCGTCCCAGCTCGTGCGCTGGGGAATCTTGCTGATGACGAGGCCGCCGGAGACGTTCGGCACCCAATAGGCGAAACGGATCGGCTCCTGGCCGTTCTGCGGTTGCGGATGGGAGCTCATGGCAGCCTCTGACGCTAGCCCGGTCCGGCATAGGCCGGCCGATCTCGGGCGGTGGATGACATTCTGAAGCAGAAGTTCGCCAGCCGCCTCGCGGCATGCGGGGCTGGGACTGTCTTTCCAGATGCAGCCAAGCATCCGGCAAGATGCTTGCGACGTCAAAGGAAGCAAAAAGCTTTTTGTGACCAGTCTAGATGAGTTCGTTCCGCTTGTGGTGCGCTTCGGAGAAGATGCTTCGCGAGGGCGAGGGGTTGCTGCGCCGCACTCTGCCGTTCGTCAAAAAGAACGATCGGCATCGGGATCGGGCGCCGAGACGTCTTTTGGCCCCTCGTCTGCGCTGAAAAGCGAAGAATTCTCCATTCTCAGCCCTGGGCCGAGACGATCATCTCCGAAGCCCCGTCCCTTTAAAAGAACGTTTCATTGACCGTGGGACCGGTCGCGAGCACGTTTGTCGAAAGCGTTTTTCGCCGCGCGGCAGGGGGACGGGAAGGGGTTGGCCCGTCCCGGCCGGTTGCGCGGTTTCGGCCACGGAAGAGCCTCGCATGTCACGTCAGAGAATCGTCGGCTTCAGTGCGAACCTGCAGCGTCCCTCCAAGACCCGCGCCCTCGTCGAGGCGGTGGCCGCGGAGACGGCGGCGCGCATCCCGGTCGAGATCCGCCTCTACGACGTGGTCGATGCCGGCAACGGCCTCGGCTCCGCCTGGAGCCGCGAGCAACTGCCCCTGCCCGCCCGGCACATCCTCGACGAGATCGAGGAGGCCGATGCGCTGATCGTCGGCTCGCCGGTCTACAAGGGCGCCTATACCGGGCTGTTCAAGCACCTGTTCGATTTCGTCGATCCGGCGGCCCTCGCCAACAAGCCCGTGGCGATCGTGGCCACCGGCGGCGGCCATCGCCACGCCCTCGTGGTCGAGCATGCCTTCCGCCCGCTCTTCGGCTTCTTCAACGCCCTCGCGGTCCCCACCGCCGTCTACGGCTCGGATGCCGATTTCGAGAACGGGGCTCTGGTCAATCCGGGGGTGCGCGCCCGGGTCGAGGATGCCGCCGCCCAGCTCTCGGGCCTCCTCACCCGCGGCCTGCTGCCCGGCCTCCGCCCGGCCCAGACCGCGGCCGCCGTGGCCGGAGCGGCCCGATGAGCATCGGCCGGCGCGGTTTCCTGGCCGGGGCCCTGGCGGCCGGGCTGCCCCTCGGCGCGGCGTCTTCCGCCCGGGCCGGCGAGGAGAAGGTCTTCCGGATCGGCTACCAGAAGAACGGCATCCTCGTCGTCGCCAAGCAGCGCGGCTCGGTCGAGGAGCGGCTCGCCCGCCTCGGCTGGAGCGTGCGCTGGACCGAGTTCTCCTTCGGGCCGCCGCTCCTGGAGGCGGCCAATGTGGGCGGGATCGATTTCGGGCAGACCGGCGACGCCCCCCCGATCTTCGCGCAGGGGGCGGGCGCCGACATCGTCTACGCCGCCGCCCAGGAGGCGGGCGGCTCGGGGGCGGCGATCCTGCTGCCGAAGGGCTCCGAGATCCGCTCCCTGGCCGAGCTGAAGGGCAAGCGCGTCGCCTTCGCCAAGGGCTCGAGCGCCCACAACTTCACCATCGCCGCCCTCGAGAAGGCGGGGCTGACCTATCGCGACATCGAGCCGGTGACGCTGGCCCCGGCCGACGCGGCCGCGGCCTTCGCCCGGGGCAGCGTCGATGCCTGGACGATCTGGGACCCCTATTTCGCCGTGGCCGAGGCCGGGGAGGGCGTGCGCGTGCTGACGCTCGCCACCGACGTGGCCCGGCCGAACAACTTCTTCCTGGCCCATGCCGGCTTCGCCCGCAGCCAGGGCGTCGTGCTCGCCGAGGCGATCGAGGCGCTGGCCGGCGTCGCCCGCTGGTGCGAGGCCCATCGCGACGAGGTCGCCGCCCTGCTCTCCAAGGGCACCGGCGTGCCGCTCGCCGCCACCCGGCGCGCCGTCGACCGCACCGACTACGTCATCGGGCCGATGAGCCCGGCGGCGGTCGCCGAGCAGCAGCGCATCGCCGACCGCTTCCACGCCCTCGGGCTGATCCCGAAGCCGATCCGCGTCGCCGACGCGGTCTGGCAGGCGCCCGCCCGCACCGGACGAGACCCGTCATGAGCCGCTCCACCCCCCTGAACCGCCTCGCCGGCCGGGCCGTGCCCTGGCTCCTGCCCATCACCATCCTCGTCGGCTGGCAGGCGGCGGTGTCCTCGGGCCTCGTCTCCAACCGCTTCATGCCGGCGCCCCTCGACGTGGCCCGGGCCGGCTGGAGCGCGGCGCGCACCGGCGAGCTCTGGACCAATCTCTGGATCAGCTTCCTGCGGGCGGCCGGCGGCTTCCTGATCGGCGGCGGCATCGGCTTCGCCCTGGGGCTCGCCAACGGCCTGTCCAAGGGCTCGGAGCGGCTCACCGACACCACCGTGCAGATGGTGCGCAACGTGCCCCATCTCTCCCTGATCCCGCTGGTGATCCTGTGGTTCGGCATCGGCGAGGAGGCCAAGCTCTTCCTGGTGGCCTTGGGCGTGTTCTTCCCGATCTATGCCAACACCCTGCACGGCATCCGCTCGGTCGACCCGCAGCTCGTCGAGATGGGCCGCGTCTACGGCATGTCCCGGGCCGAGCTGTTCCGCCGGGTCGTGCTGCCCGGGGCGCTGCCCTCGATCTTCGTCGGCCTGCGCTACGCCCTCGGCATCATGTGGCTGACGCTGATCGTCGCCGAGACGATCTCCGCCTCCTCCGGCCTCGGCTACATGGCGATGCAGGCGCGCGAGTTCATGCTCGTCGACGTCGTGGTGCTGGCGATCCTGATCTACGCCGCCCTGGGCAAGATCGCCGATGCCCTGACCCGGCAGCTCGAGCGGATCTGCCTGTCCTGGAACCCCGCCTACCGCACGGTCTGACGCCATGCTGCTCGATATCCTGCGGTCCGAGGCCGACACCCCTCCGCCGGCGGCGCATCCCGCCCCGGTTCCCCCCTCCCCCGTCGCCCCGGCGCCCTCCCCCGGCCCGGCCGCCCCGGCCCGGAACGAAACCGGCATCGGCCTGACGCTGCGGGGCCTGCGTAAGAGCTTCGAGGGCCATGCGGTCATCGAGGGGCTCGACCTGCACGTGCCGGCCGGGCAGTTCGTCGCCGTGGTGGGGCGCTCCGGCTGCGGCAAGAGCACCCTGCTGCGCCTGATCCTCGGGCTCGAGACCCCGAGCGGCGGCCGGCTCGACTTCGAGGAGCCCGGCGTGGCTCCGGGGCGGGGCCGGCGCCTCAAGCGCATCATGTTCCAGGAGCCGCGGCTCCTGCCCTGGTCCCGGGTCGTCGACAACGTCGCGGTCGGCCTCGGGCAGGGCGGCTCGGGCAAGGAGAAGCGCGCGCGGGCGCGCGCCGCGCTGGCCGAGGTCGGCCTCGCCGAGAAGGCGGGGCAATGGCCCGCCACCCTCTCCGGCGGCCAGCGCCAGCGCGTGGCCCTGGCCCGCGCCCTGGTGAGCCGCCCGGGCCTCCTCGCCCTCGACGAGCCGCTGGGCGCCCTGGACGCCCTGACCCGCATCGGCATGCAGGACCTGATCGAGCGGATCTGGCGCGCCCAGGGCTTCACGGCCCTGCTCGTGACCCACGATGTCGGCGAGGCGGTGGCCCTCGCGGACCGCATCCTCGTCCTCGACCAGGGCCGCGTCGCCCTCGACCTCAAGGTCGACGTGCCCCGGCCCCGCCGGCGCGGCGACCCCGATCTCGCGGCCCTCGAAGGCCGCATCCTCGAACATCTGCTCGGCGAGCACGCCGCCTGAGCGAGACGGAGACCGACATGACCGCTTCTCAAGACGGGCGCACCGACGTCCTCTGGTTCCTGCCCACCCATGGCGACGGCCGCTATCTCGGCGCCTCGGACGGCGCCCGCGACGTCTCGCTGAACTACCTGCGCCAGATCGCCCAGGCCTCGGACGATCTCGGCTATTACGGCGTGCTCCTGCCCACGGGCCGTTCCTGCGAGGATTCCTGGGTGGTGGCCTCGGCGCTGGCGCCGCTGACGAAGCGCCTGCGCTTCCTCGTGGCCGTGCGCCCGGGCCTGCAGGAGCCCTCCGCCGCCGCCCGCATGGCCGCCACCCTCGACCGGATCTCGGACGGCCGCCTCCTCATCAACGTCGTCACCGGCGGCGATCCCGTCGAGCTCCGGGGCGACGGCGTCTTCCTCGACCATGACGAGCGCTACGTCGTCACCGACGAGTTCCTCCACATCTGGCGCGGGCTGATGGCCGGGGAGACGGTGCGCTTCGAGGGCAAGCATCTGCGCGCCGAGAACGGCCGGGTGATCTTCCGCCCGGTCCAGGCCCCCTACCCGCCCCTCTATTTCGGCGGCTCCTCGCCCGCCGGCATCGAGGTCGCGGCCGACCATTGCGACGTCTATCTCACCTGGGGCGAGCCCCCGGCCGGCGTCGCCGAGAAGATCGCCAAGGCGCGCGAGGCCGCCGATCGCCGCGGCAAGACCTTCTCCTACGGCATCCGCCTGCACGTGATCGTCCGCGAGACGGAGGCCGAGGCCTGGGAGGCGGCGGAGCGCCTGATCTCCCGCCTCGACGACGAGACCATCGCCCAGGCCCAGGCGACCCTGAAGCGCCAGGATTCCATCGGCCAGAGCCGGATGATGGCGCTGCATGGCGGTCGCCGCGACAAGCTCGTCGTTTCCCCCAACCTCTGGGCCGGCGTCGGGCTGGTGCGCGGCGGGGCGGGCACGGCCCTGGTGGGCTCGGCCGATCAGGTCGCCGACCGGATGAAGGAGTACATCGATCTCGGCATCGACCGCTTCATCCTCTCCGGCTACCCGCATCTGGAGGAGGCCTACCGCTTCGCCGAGCTCGTCTTCCCGAAGCTCCCCCTGCGCGCCACCACCGGCAACCCGCCGAGCACGGCCCGCAACAACGGCCCCTTCGGCGAGGTCATCGCCAACGACATCGTGCCCGGCCGCCGCATCGCCGCCCATTGAGGGCGGCGTCTCTTCCTGCCTTTCCAGACCGAGGATGTCCCGATGCCGGCCGTCGCCCGCGCCCTGTCCCGGCCCGATCTCCCCCGCCGCTGGCGCCTGCTCGCGCTCCTCGCGCTCCTCCTGTTCCTGCCGCTCGCGGCACGGGGGCAGGAGGCACAGGACAAGGTGGTCCGGGTCGGCTACCAGAAATACGGCACCCTGGTGCTGCTCAAGGGCAAGGGGCTGCTGGAGAGGACGCTCAAGCCCCTCGGCTACCGGGTGGAATGGGCGGAGTTCCCCTCCGGGCCGCCCCTCCTGGAGGCGCTGAACGCGGGGGCGATCGATTTCGGCTCGGCCGGCGAGGCCCCGCCGATCTTCGCCCAGGCGGCGAGCCCGCGGCTCGTCTACGTGGCGAACGAGCCGCCGGCCCCGCAGGGCGAGGCGATCCTCGTGGCCAAGGACAGCCCGATCCGGACGCTGGCCGACCTCAAGGGCAAGACCATCGCCTTCAACAAGGGCTCGAACGTGCATTACCTCGTGGTGCGGGCCCTGGAGCAGGCGGGCGTGCCCTACGAGGCGGTGAAGACCGCCTTCCTCGCCCCCGCGGATGCGGGGGCCGCCTTCAGCCGCGGCGCCGTCGATGCCTGGGCGATCTGGGATCCCTATCTCGCCTCCGGGGAGCGCAGCACCGGGGCGCGCACCCTGGCCTCCGCGGAGGGCCTCGCTCCGAACCGGCAATTCTACCTGTCGCGCCGCGAATTCGCCGATGCCAACCGCAAGGCGATCGACGCGCTGCTCCAGGCAATCGGCGAGATCGACGCCTGGGCCAAGGTCAATACCGACGCCGTCGCCGCCGAGCTCGCCCCCTCCGTCGGCATCCCGGCGCCGATCCTCACCGTCGCCCTCAAGCGCCTGTCCTACGGCGTGCAGCCGCTCGACGCGCAGACCGTGGCCGATCAGCAGCGCGTCGCCGATGCCTTCCACCGCCTCGGCCTGCTGCCCAAGCCTCTGACCGTCGCCGACGCGGTGTGGAAGCCCGGCAGCTGAGGACGCCGCCCTCACCGTGACCTGCCCGCAACGCTTCCACGGCGTCGGGCGGCTCGACCCGTGATACCCTGGAACCCTTTCCGGGGCGCGGCGCTCTCTTGCCTGGCGAGCCGCCGCGCGCCGGTACGCGAGAGGACGACGGGTTTCTTGGGGCGATGAAGGCATCGACGCTGTTTCTCGGCTTCACCCTGGCGGTGCTGGCCGCGGTGCTCACCCTGCTCTGGCAGGCATTCGGGCCGAGGCCGCTTCCGCCCTCTGCCCTGCAGGGCCCGGCGACGAAGCCCGCGCCCACCGCACCGGCCCCGGCGGAGCGCACCGAAGAGCCGGGCGTGCGCAGCGTCTATCCCGGCCCGCGGCCGAGCGCGGCGCCCCGCCCCGGCAGCAGCGCCGAGGCACCGGCCGCCCCCGCTCCTGCCCCCGCCCCGCTTCCGGAGGCCGGGACCGAAAAGCCGGCTCCCGCCGCTCCCGCGCGGGGAGCCGAGGCCGCGCCGCCGGACGAGATGCCCGGCGAGGATCCGCAGGACGTGCCGGCGGCGCCCGCGCCCGCCGAGGCCGCCGGGGGGGAGACGGGCGGCGTCGACCTGAACACCGCGTCGGTGGAGCAGCTGAACGGCCTCGGCGCCGGGATGATCGGCCGGGTGATCGTCGCGGGCCGGCCCTATGCCAGCCCGGACGACCTCGTGACCCGGCGCATCCTGACGCGCCGGGACTTCGAGACGATCCGCCCGCACGTCACCGTCCGCTAGACGCGCCCCTCCCCGTTCCGGATCGCCCGTCGCCTGGGCCTGGGCCGGGGCCGGGGCCGCGCCCCGGCTCGCGGCCCAGGCGGGCCTGGTCTGCGGAACGAGGGCCTCCGGGTGCCGTGGTTTATTCTAATCCCGGAATTTTTCGAAAAATCGTCTTCTGGTGCGCATCGGCACGTCGATGGTCAATTTTCGCGGATTAAACGCCTGATCTCTGCTCGTAACATATCGCACTGATATAAATTTCTTCTTTTCCTATCGTGCGAAGCACCGGTCGGGACTGTGTGCTGACCCCGGAGTTCCGGGAAAATCTGCCATCGTTCCGATCCCCATCGGCATCGACGACCCCGCGTGCCGCTCCGTGGCGGCGGCTGCGGAGTCCTGTCGGTTACCGCGCTGCGGCGAGAGGCTGCGTCGGGGGGAATCGCGGGAGGTTGGTCGTGCCGGCGCAGCACGGGGGAGGGATGAAGCCGGCTTTCATCCCCGCCCCGCCCGTCGTTCCTCGGAGCGGCCGCGTGCTCGCCAAGGATCGTTGCCCGTTCCGGCCCCCGCCGGACGGTCTCCGTCGTCGATGAGTCGTTCTCCGTTGCTCGGCAACCGGGCCACCCCCTAACCGACGAGGACCAACGTGAATCACATCTTCCAGGGCATATCGAGCTTCCGCGGAAACGTGTTTCCGGGGCAGCAGGCGATGTATCAGCGCCTCGTGCGCGACGGGCAGTCCCCCAGCGCCCTCATCATCGCCTGCGCGGATTCCCGTGTCTCGCCCGAGCACATCACCCAGGCGGGGCCCGGTGATCTCTTCGTCTGCCGCAACGCCGGCAACATCGTCCCGCCCTTCGCCGAGCAGAACGGCGGCGTCTCCTCGGCCATCGAATACGCGGTGGTGGCGCTCGGCGTGCGCGACATCGTCGTCTGCGGCCACTCGGATTGCGGGGCCATGAAGGGGCTGATGAACCCCGGCGCCCTCTCCAGCATGCCGAACGTCGCCGCCTGGCTGCGCCACAGCCATGCCGCCAACCAGATCGTCTGCGAGGCCTATCCCGAGGGGATGGACCCGAAGGCCCGCCACCGCGCCGTGGCCCTGGAGAACGTCGTGGTCCAGCTCGGCCATCTGCGCAGCCATCCGAGCGTGGCCGCCGGCCTCGCCAAGGGGCAGCTGCGCCTGCACGGCTGGTTCTTCGAGCTCGAGAGCGGCCAGATCCTCGGCTACGACGGCAAGCTCGGCCGCTTCGTGTCGATCGAGCAGGATGCGGAGATCCCCGTGGCGCAGGCGCCGGCGGTGCGCCTCGCCGCGCCCGAGATGGGCGTCCCGGTCGCGGCCGAGTGACGGAGCCCCTGTCATGAACGCCCTTGCCCGGCTGCTGCCCCCCTCCCTGAAGCGGGACTTGCCCTCCTCCTTCGTGGTCTTCCTCGTGGCCTTGCCCCTGTGCATGGGCATCGCCATCGCCTCGGGCGTGCCGCCCGAGCGCGGCCTGCTCACGGGGATCGTCGGCGGAATCGTGGTCGGCCTGCTGGCCGGCTCGCCGCTCCAGGTGAGCGGGCCGGCGGCCGGGCTCGCGGTGATCGTGTTCGAGTTCGTGCGCGAGCACGGCATCGGCATGCTCGGTCCCGTCCTCGTGCTGGCGGGGGCGATCCAGCTCATCGCCGGCGCGGCCAAGGTCGGCGGCTGGTTCCGTGCGATCTCGCCGGCGGTGGTGCACGGCATGCTCGCCGGCATCGGCATCCTGATCGTGCTCGCGCAGATCCACGTGCTGACCGACGCGCTGCCCCAGGCGAACGGCCTCGACAACCTCGTCGCCATCCCCGCCGCCTTCTTCAACTTCGTGACCGGGGAGGGCTCCCGGGCCGGGGCGGTGACGGTCGGCTTCACCACCATCGTGGCGATGATCGGCTGGGAGAAGCTCCGGCCGGCGAACATGAAGCTCGTGCCCGGCGCCCTGATCGGCGTGCTGGCCGGGACCGTGATCGCCGCCCTGTTCGCCCTGCCGGTGAAGCACGTGGTGGTGCCGGAGGCGATCTTCTCCGGCATCGCCCTGCCGGTCTCCGGCGAATGGGCCCGGCTCGCCGAGCCGACCATGCTCGTCGCGGCGCTGACGCTCGCCGTCATCGCCAGCGCCGAGAGCCTGCTCTCGGCCGCCGCCGTCGACCGGATGCACGACGGTCCGCGCACCCAGTACAACCGGGAGCTCGGCGCGCAGGGCGTGGGCAACGTGATCTGCGGCCTCATCGGCGGCCTGCCGATGACGGGCGTGATCGTGCGCTCCTCCGCCAACGTCCAGGCCGGTGCCGCGACCCGCGCCTCGGCGATCCTGCACGGCCTCTGGATCCTGGCCTTCCTGCTGCTGCTGCCGGGCCTGCTCAAGCTGGTGCCGACGGCCGCCCTCGCCGGCATCCTCGTCGTCACCGGCTGGCGCCTGATCGGGCCGCACCACGCCCTGCACCTGCATCGCCAGTACGGCCTCGCCACCGCGGCGATCTGGCTCGCCACCATGGTCATGGTGGTCGCCACGGACCTGCTCACCGGCGTGCTGGTGGGGCTCGGCCTCAGCCTGATCCAGGTCGTGCCCTACCTCCTGAAGGGCCGGCTCAAGATCGAGACCGGCGCGGCGGAGACGGCGCAGCCCGCCGGCGTGGGCAAGGCGGTGCCGGAGCTGCGCCTCTCGGGCTCGGCCACCTTCCTGCAGCTGCCCCACCTCAACGAAGCCCTGGAGCGCACGCCCTCGAGCGGCCCGGTGCGGCTCGCCGCGGACGAACTGCACCATGTCGACCACACCTGCCTGGAGGCGATCGGCGAATGGGCCTCGCGCCGGCTCAAGAGCGGGACGCGGATCGAGGTGGTGGGCGGCAGCCGCTCGATGCGCGACCGCCTGATCGCGGCGGTGGGCCCGGTGCCCGCCCATTGAGGCCGGATCGGGCATCCGCGGAAGCGGTCCCGGTCCGGCGGAGGGGACGCCAGGATGCCGCGCCGCGCCCGGTCGCCCCGCGACCGGGCGCGGTTCCGCGCGGGCGGCTCCGGGGATCCCGGGGCCGCCTCACGGCGCGGCCGGACATCCGCTACAGAGGCGGGATGACCCCGATCCTCATCGACGATCCCCTGGACCCCCGGCTGGCGCCCTATGCCGCGATGCGCGAGCGCGACCTCGTCGGGCGCGAGGGCCGCTTCATCGTCGAGGGGGAGGTGACCCTGCGCACCCTGCTCTCGGGCCGGGCGCGCTTTCGCGTCGAATCCGTCCTGCTGAGCCCGAACCGGCTCGCCGGCCTGGCGGATCTTCTCGACGGGCCGGAGGCGCCGCCGGTCCATCTCGCCGCCAAGCCGGTCATGAGCGCGGTGGCGGGCTTTCCGATCCATCGCGGCGTCCTCGCCGTGGGCCTGCGCGGGGCGGAGCCCGCGGCAGAGGCGCTGATCCCGCCCGCCCCCGCCCCGGCGACGGTGGTCGCCCTGGTCGGGCTGACCAATCACGACAATGTCGGCGGCCTGTTCCGCAACGCCGCCGCCTTCGCCGCGGACGCGGTCCTGCTCGATGCCGCGACCTGCGACCCGCTCTACCGCAAGGCGATCCGCGTCTCCGCCGGGGCGGCGCTGACCGTCCCCTTCGCCCGGGTCGCGGACGGGGCGGCCCTGCTGGCGCTGGCCGAGCGGCATGCCCTGGAGCCCCTTGCCCTGACGCCGTCCGGCGACGAGGAGATCGGCGCCTTCGCCGCCCCGCCGCGCGCCCTCCTGCTGCTCGGCACCGAGGGGCCGGGCCTGCCCGCCGCCCTGATGGCCCGGATGCGCCGGCTGCGCATCGCCATGGCGCCGGGCTTCGATTCGCTGAACGTCGCCACCGCGGGGGCCATCGCCCTGCATCACTTGGCGCTGAACACCGTGGCCGCGCGCAAGCGGGGCCATACGCGCGACAATCCGCGCCAATTGCCGGCTCCCTGAAGCCGGCCAAGATTGGCGTCGGGTTCACGAAACGGGGAGCGGTGTGCAGTGCTGCAGTCGCGGGAGGGCATGCGCACTCTGTCCGGGAGCCGCGTGATCGTCGTGGGAGCCGGCCCCGGCGGCCTCGCCACGGCGCTCCTGCTGGCCCGGGCCGGCCTCCACGTCACCGTGCTGGAGCGCGACGCCGCCGTCGGCGGCCGCACCAAGACCGTCGAGGCGCCGGGCGGCTACCGCTTCGACATCGGTCCGACCTTCTTCCTCTATCCGCAGATCCTCGCCGACATCTTCGCCTCCTGCGGCGAGCGGCTGGAGGACCACGTGGCGCTCAAGCGGCTCGACCCGCAATACCACCTCGTCTTCGAGGGGGAGGGCGGCCGTTCCAGTGAGATCCGCGCCACCGGCGACCTCGACCGTCTGGAGGCGGAGATCGCCCGGATCGCCCCGCAGGACGCCCGCAACCTGCGGTCCTTTTTCGCCGAGAACCGGAAGAAGCTCTCGAAGTTCAAGCCGGTGCTGGAGCAGCCCTTCGACAGCCTCCTGTCGATGGCGAGCCCCGCCATGCTCACCGCCCTGCCCCACCTGCATCCCGGCCGCAGCGTGGAGGGCGACCTCAAGCGCTTCTTCGCCGATCCGCGGGTGCGCCTCGCCTTCTCCTTCCAGACCAAATACCTCGGGATGTCGCCCTTCCGCTGCCCGAGCCTATTCACGATCCTCTCGTTCCTCGAATACGAGCACGGGGTCTATCACCCGGTCGGCGGCTGCGGCGCGGTCTCCGAGGCGATGGCGGGGCTCGCCCGGCGCATGGGCGTCGACATCCGCCTCAACACGCCGGCGGAGCAGGTTCTGTTCGAGAACGGCAAGGCGAGCGGCGTGGCCGTGCCGGGCGAGACCCTGAAGGCCGATGCCGTCGTCATCAACGGCGACTTCGCCAAGGTCGTCCCGCAGATCGTGCCGGAGGCCTACCGGCCGCGCTGGCGCGACGCCAAGGTCGACAAGGCCCGCCTCTCCTGCTCGACCTACATGCTCTATCTCGGCATCGAGGGACGCATGCCCGAGGCGCTCGGGCACCATACGATCCTGCTGGCCCGGGATTACCGGCGCAACATCGAGGAGATCACCGGCGGCGTGCTGCCGATGGAGCCCTCGCTCTACGTGCAGCATGCGGGCTTCACGGACGGCGGCATGGCGCCCCCGGGCCACACCGCCCTCTACGTGCTGGTGCCGGTGCCCAACCTGAAGGCCGGCATCGACTGGGCGGCGGTCGGGCCCGCCTATCGCCGGCTGGTCCTGGACCGCCTGAGGCTCCTCGGGATCGAGGATATCGAGGAGCGCATCCGCTACGAGCGCGTCGTCGATCCCCGCGGCTGGCGCGACGACTTCGCGGTGCATGAGGGGGCGACCTTCAACCTCGCCCACGATCTCGGCCAGATGCTCTGGTTCCGGCCGCACAACCGCTTCGGCCACGGCCTCTATCTCGTCGGCGGCGGCACCCATCCCGGCTCGGGCCTGCCGGTGATCTACGAGGGCGCGCGCATCTCCGCCCGGCTGCTGATCGAGGATCTCGCCGGCCGCCGGGCGCCGGAGGTGCTGGCGGAGCTTCCCGCCACGCAGCCCCTGGCGACGCAGGGGGAGCCGTCGTGATTCGCGCCGCCGCCGGCGCGGGCGGGTTCCTCGCGGCCCTCGCCCTCGTCCCCGGGCAGGCGGCCGGCCTCGACGTGACGGTGAGCGGCATCGAGCCCGGCGGCACGCTCTACGTCGCCCTGTGCCAGGGCGGCCTGTCGGAGGAGGCCTGCCGGATCGGGCAGGACGCGCCCGCGGCCGGGGCGAGCCAGCGTTTCGTCTTCCGCGACCTGCCCCCCGGGATCTGGGCCGTCGCGGCCTTCCAGGATCGCAACGGCAATCGCCGCCTCGACCGCACGCCCCTCGGCCTCCCCCGCGAGCCCTACGCCTTCTCCGGCGGCGGGCGCCGGGCACGGCCGGACTTCGCCTCCGCCAGCTTCCGCCTGAACGAGCCCGGCGCCGCGCTGCATCTGCAGCTCGTCCGGGCGCTGCCGCCCCGCTGACCCGGCCGATGAGCCAGAGCGGATCCCCCCTCGTGGTCGTCGCCTCCGCCTCCCTGGCCTATCGCGGCCGGCCGGCCCTGGCGCGGGTGGACCTGACGCTCCGGGCGGGGGAGATCCTGGCGCTGCTCGGCCCCAACGGGGCGGGCAAGACCTCGCTGATGCGCCTCGTGGCCGGGCGCCTCGCCCCGGCCGCCGGCAGCGTCCGGGTGGCCGGAGGCGATCCGTTCCGCGCGGGCGCCGTGCGCCGCCTGATCGGCTGGGTCCCGCAGGAGATCGCCCTCTATCCGCGGCTCACCGTAGCGGAGAATCTCGACGTCTTCGCCGAGCTGGCCGGGCTGTCCGCCGGGACGCGCCGGGCGGCCGTCGCCCGGGCCCTCGACCAGGGGGCGCTCGGGCCGGTGGCGCGGCGGATCGTCGGCACCCTGTCGGGCGGCTACCAGCGCCGGGCGAACATCGCCGCGAGCCTCGTCGCCCGCCCCCGCCTGATCCTGCTCGACGAGCCGACCCAGGGCGTCGATCTCGAGGCGCGGGCCGCGATCCATGCCCTGCTGGCCGGCCTGCGCGCGGAGGGCGCCGGGCTCCTCGTCAGCACGCACGATTTCGCCGAGGCCGAACGGCTCGCCGACCGCGTCGCCGTCCTCGGGGAGGGGCGCCTCCTGCGCGAGGGGCCCCTCCCCGCCCTGCTTGATCCCCTGCGCCGGGACGCGCCCGAGCAGGAGGTGCTCCTCGAAGACGCCCCCGCCGCGGCGGCGCGGGCCGCCCTCGCCGCCGCCGGCTTCACCCCGGCCGGTGCCACGGTGTGGCGGGGACGAACCGAGAACGGCCTCGACGGGGCGGCCCTGCTCGCGCATCTGCGCGCCCTCGGCGTGCCGGTGGCGGAGATCCGCCTGCGCCGGCCGGGGCTGGAATCGCTCTACCGCGCGGTGCTGGCCGGCGCGCCCCCGGCGCCCGCCCCCGCCCTGTCCCTGGCGGAGACGGGCCGATGAGCGCCGCCTTCCGGGTGATGTGGCTGTCCCTCCTGCGCGACAGGGCGGCCCTGGCGATGGCCTTCCTGCTGCCGACGGTGATCTTCGTGGTCTTCGCCGCGATCTTCTCCGGCGCCATCGGCGAGCGCATCCGGATCCATCTCGGCGTGGCCGATCTCGCCGACACGCCGACGACCCGGCGCCTGCTGAGCGCCCTTGCCGCCGAGCCCTCCCTGCGCCTCGAACGGCTGGAGGCGGGCGACGTCGACGCGGTCGTGGCGGCGGTGCGCCGGGGGACGGTCGACGTCGCCCTGGTCCTGCGCGGCGATCTCGCCGCAGGCAGCGCGTCCGCGCCGGCCGATCAGCCGGTGCTGCTCGTCGAGAATCCCGCGCGGGCGCTGGCCACGCCGATCGCCCTGGGCCAGCTCCAGCGGGTCCTCAACGAGGCCCTGCCCGACGTGGTGCTGGCCCGGATCGTCGCCGACGTCGAGCGCTCGGGCAAGATCGGCGCGGACGAGCGCGCCTTCCTGGAGGAGACCTTCGCCGAGCAGCGGGCCAAGAAGGAGCCCTTCGCCTTCGCCCATTGGGTGGAGCGCCGCTCCACCGGATCGGGCCGCGGCAACGACCGCGTCGCCTATTACGCCGGCGCCATCACCGCCGTGTTCCTGCTGTTCTCGGCGATGCAGGGGGCGCTCTCCCTCGTCGACGAGCGGAGCGCGGGCCTGGCCGACCGGCTCGCCGCCGCCCCCGGCGGCCTGCCGGCGATCGTCCTGGGCAAGTTCGCCTTCCTCACCCTCCAGGGCGTCGTGCAGACGGCGCTGATCTTCGCCGCCGCCGCCCTGCTCCACGGGGTCGACGTGTCCCGCCACGGGATCGGCTGGCTCGTCACCGCGCTCCTCGTCGCCGCCATGGCTGCGGGCCTGGCGCTGGCCGGGTGCGCCCTCGCGGCGACGCGGCAGCAGGCCCATCTCGTCGCGACCTTCGGCGTGCTCCTGCTCTCCGCCGTGGGCGGCAGCATGGTGCCCCGCTTCCTCATGCCGCCCTGGCTGCAGCAGGCCGGATGGCTCACGCCCAATGCCTGGTCGATCGAGGCCTTCCAGCGCGCCCTGAGCGAGGGCGCCACGGCGGCGCTTCCGGCCTGGGCCGTGCTGGCGGGGCTGGCCCTGGCCGGCCTCGCCGCCGCCCTCGCCCTAGTGCGACGGGGGCAGCCCGCATGAAAAACCTGTCGAAGGGGATGGCGCGACCGGTTGGCGCGTTGACCCCGCGATTCCCGATCGTAGCTTCGGCCCAGCGGATCGGCCGAGCTTCGGGCCTCACGCCGATCCGGAGAGCACGACGCCCATGAGCCAGGATTCCTCGATCGCCGTGATCGGCAGCGGCCTCGGCGGGCTGGCGGCGGCCTGCGTGACGGCGGCGCGGGGGCACCGCGTCACCCTCTACGACAAGAATCCCTGGCTCGGCGGCAAGGCCGCGGTGCTGCACGAGGGCGGCTTCCGCTTCGATATGGGGCCGACCATCCTCACCGTGCCCCGGGTGCTGGAGCGGATCTTCGCCGAGGCCGGCCGCAGCGTCCACGACTACATGGACCTGCGCCGGCTTGACCCGCAATGGCGCTGCTTCTTCGAGGACGGCGCGCGGATCGACCTGATCGAGGACGTGGAGGCCATGGCCGCCACCATGGAGCGCTTCGCCCCCGGCCAGGGCGTGGGCGAGGGCTACAAGCGGTTCATCGCCCTCTCCGAGCATCTGCACGGCGTCTCGGAGCGGTTCTTCTTCTGGAAGGCGGTGCAGGACCTGTTCGACACGATCGACCTGCGCGCCAACATGAATCCCGGCACCCTGCGCGACGTTCTGAGCCTGCGCATGCATGCCACCGTGGCGAGCACCATCCGCGGCAAGGTGAAGGATGCCCGCCTCGCGCAGATGCTCGACCATTTCGTGCAATATGTCGGCTCCTCCCCCTACGGCGCGCCGGCGGTGCTCTGCGCGATCGCGCATATGCAGACCGCGGAGGGCGTCTGGTACCCGATGGGCGGCACCCGGGCCGTGGCCGAGGGGCTCACCCGGCTCGCCCAGGAGCTCGGCGTCGCCCTGCGGCCCGCCGCCGCGGTGACCGGGCTCGACATCGCCGGGGGCGCCGTGCGCGGGCTGCGCCTCGGCGGGGAGAGCGTCGCCTACGACGCGGTGATCTCCAACATGGATTCCGTGCGCACCTACCGCGAGCTCGTCGGCGGGGCGGTCGGCAAGGCCTACGAGAAGCGGAGCTTCGAGCCCGCCTGCTCCGGCGTGGTGCTCTATCTCGGCCTCGACCGCCGCTACGAGCACCTGGCCCACCACGATTTCGTCTTCTCCCGCGACCCGGAGGAGGAGTTCGACTTCATCTACCGGAAGGGCGAGCCCGCCCCCGACCCGACCGCCTATCTGGCCGCGCCCTCGATCACCGATCCGAGCGTGGCGCCGGAGGGCGGCGAGGCGCTCTACGTCCTCGTGCACACGCCCTATCTGCGGCCGCATCACGACTGGTCGGCGATGTTCCCGATCTATCGCCGGGTGATCCTGGAGAAGCTGAAGCGCACCGGCGGCATGCCGGACCTGGAGGCGCGCATCGTCGTCGAGCGGCACCTCACGCCCCGGGACATCCACGAGCGCTACAACGTGCTCAACGGCGCGATCTACGGGCTGGCCTCGCACGGGCGGATGATGGGCGCCTTCAAGCCCGGCAACCGCTCGCGGGAGGTCGGCGGCCTCTACCTCGCCGGGGGCGCCGCCCATCCCGGGCCCGGCATGCCCATGGTGATGATGTCCGGCTGGATCGCCGCCGACGCCCTCGATCAGGACCTGCGCAAGGGCCGTCCGCAGCAGGCGGAGCCGGCCCTGCGCCAGAGCGCGTGAGGAGCCGGCGCGTGACGGGCTCGCGCGCGTGAGCGCCCCCCCGCCTCCGCCGGAGCGGTCGGCCCTCGTCTGGCGCTTCATGCTGCCCTGGTTCGACCGCTTCTTCCGCCGGCACATGAACGCCCTGCGCCTCGCCCGCTGGGGACGGCCGGCCTGCGCCGGCCATGCCGGGCCGCTCGTCCTCTATTGCAACCATCCCGCCTGGTGGGATGCCGCCACCCTCATCGTGCTCGCCGGCCGGCTGTTTCCGGAGCGCGAGGGCTTCGCGCCGTTCGAGGCGCGGATGCTGGAGCGCTACGGCGTGTTCCGCCGCATGGGCGCCTTCCCGGTCGACCTCGCGTCGCGGAAGGGGGCGCTGCAGTTCCTCGCCGCGGCGCGCAGCGTGCTCTCGGGGCGGAACCGCGCCCTCTGGGTCACCGCGCAGGGCCGCTTCGCGGATGTGCGCGAGCGGCCCCTCGGCTTGAAGCCCGGCATCGCCCATCTCGCCGAGATCGCCCCCGATGCCCTGTTCGTGCCCGTCGCCCTCGAATACGCCCTCTGGCAGGAGCGCGGGGTGGAAGCCTTCTGCGCCTTCGGCCCGCCGATCCCCGCCTCCGTGCTGCTGTCCCTCCCGCGCCCCGCCCGCCTGGCCCGGCTGGAGGGAGATCTGACGGCCCTGCTCGACCGCCTGAGCCAGGACGTGATCGCCCGCGATCCCGGCCGGTTCGAACCCGTGCTCGCGGGCCGGAGCGGCATCGGTGGGGTCTATGACGGCTGGCGCCGGCTCGTCGCCCTCGCCCGCGGACGGTCCTTCGACCCCGCCCATCGCCCGGAGGGGGAACGGCCGCGATGATGTTCGCCCTCGCGCTCCTGGCCCTCGTCCTCGCCCTGCTCCCGGCCGTGATCGCGGCGGTGAACCTCGTCGGTTACCGCACGCCCGAGCCCGGCCCGGTCGGGACCGGCCTCGTCTCGATCCTGATCCCGGCCCGAAACGAGGCGGCGATCATCGCCGAAACCGTCGAGGCGGCCCTGGCGAGCCGCGGCGTGGCGGTGGAGGTGCTGGTCGGCGACGACCATTCCAGCGACGACACCGCGGCGATCGTCGCCGCCCTCGCCGCCCGCGATCCCCGCCTGCGCCTCCTGCCCGTGCCCTCCCTGCCGGAGGGCTGGACGGGGAAGAACAACGCCTGCGCGGCCCTGGCCGCGGCGGCGCGGGGCGAGCGCCTGCTCTTCATCGACGCGGATGTGCGCCTCGCGCCGGAGGGCGCCGCGCGCCTCGCGGCCCATGCCGCCCGCAGCGGGGCCGCCCTGGTGAGCGGCCTGCCCCGCCAGCGCATGGAGACGCTGGGCGAGCGCCTCACCGTGCCGATGATCGGCTTCCTGCTCCTCGGCTACCTGCCGATGCCGCTGATGCGGGCGCGGCCCGATCCCTCCCTCGGCGCCGCCTGCGGTCAGCTGATCCTGGTCGAGGCGGCGGCCTATGCCGCGAGCGGCGGCCACGGGGCGATCCGCAGGAGCCTGCACGATGGCGTGCGGCTGCCCCGCCTGTTCCGGGCGGCCGGCTATCGGACGGATCTGGTCGCGGCCTCGGCGCTGGCGACCTGCCGGATGTATCCGGGCTTCGCGGCCGCCTGGGCGGGCTTCTCGAAGAACGCCAACGAGGGCATGGCGACGCCGCGGGCGCTGCCCGTCTGGACGCTGCTCCTGTTCGGCGGCCACGTCCTGCCCTGGCTGCTCGTGCTCGTAGGGTTCCTCTTGGGGCTCCTCGGCGGGCTCTCGACCGCTTCGCTCGCCGTCAGCCTCGCCGCCGGCCTGATCTCGCTTGCGACCCGGGCCGCGATCACCCGGGCCGCGGCCGAGCCGGCGGCCACGATCCCGCTTCATCCGGTCACCGTCCTGATCGCCCTGGCGATCCAGTGGAACGCCCTCACCCGCGCCGAGCGCGCGGGCGTGGCCCGCTGGAAGGGGCGGCGCTACCCGGTGCCCTGAGCTCTCGCCGGGCCGCTCCCCTAATCCCGGAAGGCCTGGGCGAAGCGGGTCAGGGTCGGCTCGTCGGTGAGGTCGAGGCGCAGGGGCGTCACCGAGATCTTGTGGTCGGCGATGGCCTTGAGGTCCGAGCCGTTGCCCGGCTCGAACCGGGCTTTGGCGAAGGCGAGCCAGAAATAGGGATTACCGCGCCCGTCGTGGCGGGCGTCGATGGCGAGCAGGGCCTGGTTGCGCTGGCCCTGGGCGGCCACCGCGATGCCCTGCACCTCCTCCGCCTCGCAATCGGGGAAGTTCACGTTGACGAGGATGCCCGGCTCGATCCCGATCTCCAGGATCTTGCGGATCACCTTGGCGCCGTGATGGGCGGCGCAGCCCCACTTGATGTTGGCCCGGCCGCCGAGGCCGTAGGCCTGGCTCAGGGCGATCGAGGGCACGCCGAGGATGGTGCCCTCCATGGCGCCGGCGATGGTGCCGGAATAGGTCACGTCCTCGGCGACGTTCTGGCCGCGATTGACCCCGGACAGCACGAGGTCCGGCTTGTGGTCCTTGAGGAGGTGGGCCACCCCCATGATCACGCAATCCGAGGGCGTGCCCTTCACGGCGAAGCGCTTCTCGCCGGCCTGGCGCAGGCGCAGGGGATCGTTCAGCGACAGCGAATGCGACACGCCGGACTGGTCGGATTCGGGGGCGACCACCCAGACGTCGTCGCTGATCTCCCCGGCGATGCGCTCCAGCGTCTCGAGGCCCGGCGCGTGGATGCCGTCGTCGTTGGTGACGAGAATGCGCATCAGGAGTTCGGTCCCTCGATCCGGTTGAGGCCGCCCATATAGGGCTGGAGCACGGACGGGATCGTGACGCTGCCGTCCGGGTTCTGGTAGTTCTCCATCACCGCGATCAGGGCGCGGCCCACGGCCACGCCCGACCCGTTGAGGGTGTGCACGTAGGAAACGCCCTTGCCGTCCTTCGGCCGGTAGCGCGCGTTCATCCGCCGCGCCTGGAAGTCGCCGCAGACGGAGCAGGAGGAGATCTCGCGGTAGGTCTGCTGGCCGGGCACCCAGACCTCGATGTCGTAGGTCTTCTGGCTGGCGAAGCCCATGTCGCCGGTGCAGAGCGTCATCACCCGGTAAGTCAGGTCGAGCTTCTTCAGCACCGCCTCGGCGCAGGCGAGCATGCGCTCGTGCTCCTCGTCCGATTTTTCGGGGGCGGTGATCGAGACCAGCTCGACCTTGTTGAACTGGTGCTGGCGCAGCATGCCGCGGGTGTCGCGTCCCGCCGCCCCGGCCTCGGCCCGGAAGCAGGGCGTGAGCGCGGTGAAGCGCAGGGGGAGCTGGTCCTCCGAGAGGATGCTCTCCCGCACGAGGTTGGTCAGCGGCACCTCGGCGGTGGGGACGAGCCAGAAGCCGTCGCCGGCGGCGAACTGGTCGTCACGGAACTTCGGCAGCTGCGCCGTGCCGAACATCGCCTCGTCGCGCACGAGGATCGGCGGCGCGACCTCCAGATAGCCGTGCTCCTGCGTGTGCAGGTCGACCATGAACTGGCCGAGCGCCCGCTCCAGCCGGGCGAGCTGACCTTTGAGCACCACGAAGCGCGCGCCGGAGAGCTTGGCCGCCGCCTCGAAATCCATCAGGCCGGTGGCCTCGCCGAGCTCGAAATGCTGGCGGCCCTCGGCGAGGCGGCTGCGCGCGGAGTCGAAGCGGCGATACTCGACATTGCCGTGCTCGTCGGCGCCTTCCGGCACCTCGGCCTTCGGCCGGTTGGGAATCGCGGCGAGGCGCTCGTCCAGGGCCTTGGCGGCCTCCGCCTGCGCCGCGTCGAGGGCCGGCCCTTCCTCCTTCAGCCGGGCGACCTCGGCCATCAGTTCGGCGGCGCGGGCCTCGTCCTTCGCCTTCTTGGCGCCGCCGATCTCCTTGGCCAGGGCGTTGCGGCGCTCCTGGTTGGCCTGCGCGGCCGAAACGGCGTTCTTGCGGGCATCGTCCAGGGCGAGCAGCTCGGCGGAGAGCGGCGCCAGCCCGCGGCGTGCGAGGTCGTGGTCGAAGCCTTGCGGGTTCTCGCGGATGGCGCGGATGTCGTGCATGGGGGGCTCGGGCGGCGTCTTCGAAAGTCGGCCGGCCCGCTTTGCCGCATCGCTCCCGGCATCACAAGGCCGGGGCGCCCCTCCCGTCAGTAGACGCCCGCGATCCGCGAGCGCTTGCCCTTGGCGCCGGCCTTCGTGTCGGCCATCGCGGGGGCCTTGCCCTTCGGCGCCGAGGCGGCGGCGAGCTTGGCCATGGCGGCCTGGGCGGCGGCCGGCATCACCGCCGGCTTGGCCTTGCCCGGACCGGGGGCGGAGAGGGCCGCCATGCGGGGCGCGGCCGCGGCCTTGCCGGGCGCCAGGGCGGCGTTGCGGATCGCCGGCGCGCCCTTCGGGCCCGAACCGTGGATCGCCATCGGCGCCCGGCCGGCGGGCGCGGCGGCGAGCTTGAGCGGAGCGGGGGCGAGGCTGAGCGGCGCGGCCTGGGCGTGCTGGCTGCGGGCCGGCCCTTGCGCCGCCGCGAAGGTGGCGCGCGGGGCCGTGCCGGCCACGACGGGGGCGGGGCGGAACGGCGCGGCGCGGCGCGCGGTCGGCTGCAGGGCCGCCGGCACGGCGACGCTCGCCGCGCTCGCGACCATGACCGGGGCGGGCCGGGCCGGGCGCGGGGCCGGGGCGGGCTCGGGCGCTTCGGCCGTTCCGGTCTCCCGGGCCTCCTCGTCCTTCGGCTTGAAGGCGAGGGGCGCGGCTTCCGGCCGGGTGAAGCGCTCGACGTCGGGATCCGTGTCGGGGCCGAGATCGGCCATCATGACCGGAGTGCTGATGCCGGCCGGGCGGCCGTCCGTGCGGAGCGTCGCGAGCAGCCGGCGGTCGTCGCTGCCGGCGGTGGAGGCCTTGCCGACATATTCGACCCGCACATGGGCGGTGCCGCGGCGGTGGAAATCGAGGGCGCGGGCCGCCTCCTCCGACACGTCCATGACGCGGCCGGCATGGTAGGGGCCGCGGTCGTTGACGCGGACCACCATCGAGTAGCCGTTGTCGAGATTGGTCACCCGGGCATAGCTCGGCAGCGGCAGGGTCGGATGGGCCGCCGCGATCGAGTGGCGGTCGAACACCTCGCCGTTGGCGGTCATGCGGCCGTGGAAGGCGCTGCCGTACCAGGAGGCCAAGCCCTGGCGCACATAGCCCCGGGCCTCCTCCCGCGGGACGTAGGTCTTGCCCGCCACCACGTAGGGCTTGCCGGAGAAGCGGCGGCCGCCGCCCTTCGGGATCACGTCGCCCTCGTTGTAGAGGCGCCGGCTGGCGCGCACGCCGTATTTCGGATCGATGCCGTTGCCCCCGGAGGCGCCGGCGAGCTTCTGCGGATTGGTGCTGCAATTGGCGGTCGTCAGCGCCACCGCGCAGACGCCGAGGAGCTTCCAGAAGGGCGCGCCGAACGGCGGCAGGGCCGACGCATACGGGAAGGGACCCTTTCCGGTCTTCTCGACACCCGCCATGAGGACACGCCCGGGCTCCCCGTCACGCCACACGGGCACCCGCAGCGCGGGGAGCGCCGGTGCGGGGCCGTCACACGGGAAGCCGGCGGCAGCCGCCTCCCCCGCCCAAAATCGTCCGAACGCCGTAAAGGAAAGCTGAACGGATTCGTTTGCGCACAACAATCTTCCTGCGGGGCCGGGGGCTTGCGCGCCGGCGGACGGGCGCCCGGCGAGGCCGCACGGGGAAAGGGGCCTGAGGCGGCGGATCAGGATCCGTCCTCAAGCCCCTCGGACAGCGGGCGTCTTCGCGTTCCGGCCGCCCTCAGCGGCGATCCGCCATGACCTGCTCGATCGAGCGGGCGCCGCGCTGGCGGAACAGCAGGTCGAGTGCCTCGAGCATCAGGCTGTGCATCTTGGTGCGCTCGACATGGGCGAGGTCGCGCAGCTGGTCGTGGACCGGCGGCTCCAGATAGACCGACATCTGCCGCGCCCGCTGCTTCAATGTGGCGGGGGCCGGGCGCTGGGGCGGGGCGCGGTCGAGGGAGACGATCTCCGCCGTCTTCTGTCCCCGCGCCGGGCTCGCCGCCGCCACGATGGAGGCGAGGTTGAGCTTAGGCGGCTTTGACATGACGGCTCACCTGCATGCGCCGCTCGATCCAGCCCCAGAGCCGGCGCACTTCGTCGGCGGCCTGACCCTTCGGGTTGAACTCGGTCACGCCCTGGCCGACGCCGATGGCGTCCTGGTGGTCGGTGCGGGCCACGATGTTCACGTCGGGCAGGATGCCGAGCACCGCGAGGCCGTCCGCCGCGTCGCGGATGCGGTAGGAGCGGGGCGGGGTCTGGTTCAGCACGAAGGCGAACTTCTTCTCCAAGCGGTAGACCGCCGCCAGCGTCGGCTTGAAGGCGCGCAGATCGGCGGGGGTGGGCCGGCAGGGGATGATGCAGAGATCGGCCGCGCGGATCGCCGCCAGGGTGCCGGGGGAATCGACGCCGGGGGTGTCGATGAAGACGTAGTCGTAGGCCGAATCGCGCAGGCGCTCCATCACGAGCTCCATCTGCGTGGCGTCGATCTGCGCCACCTCGGGGCCCTCCGCCGTGCGGTGGTCGAGCCAGTCCGAGATCGTGGCCTGCCGGTCCATCTCCAGGATGCAGACGCTGTGTCCGGCTTCCTGCGCCGCGACGGCCAGCGAGATGCACAGCGTGCTCTTCCCGCTGCCTCCCTTCTGGGTGACGAACGTGATGGCTTTCATGATCGGGCGCTCCCTTTCGGTCCAGGCGGGCTCTTGTCGTCCGGGCGCTCTGAGCGCGGGCGCCCGTCCTGTGACACCGGGATCGCCTGATCCCCTGATCGCCAAACAGGGTTAACCGTTGGTTAAAGTGCATCCGGCGGGGGCGCCCGCCGGTGGGGCGGCACCGCTTCCGTGCGCGCAAATTTAACTTGAAATTGAATCTGCGTTGCCGCTTCGATCTTCGCTTTACTGATGTATGATAAGGACTGTAGGCTCCCGGAATTGCAAAATCCGGGCACCAACGCCTTAACCTGAGGTTTGTCTCTGAGCGGCGAATAGCCGGGGCGGGACGCCTTCCGGGTCGTGGGTCGCCCGCCCGTAGCCCGGAGCCCCATGTCGGCCCTTCACCCCGATCTCGAAGATGCCCTCGCCCGGTCGGCCTGTCTCGGCCCCTGGTCACACCAGGCGGCCTGCGACCGCTTCGCCGCGGCCCAGGCGCTGACCCGGCTGCTGGGGCTCGAGGAAGACGCCACGGCGGGCGTGCCGCTCGCCGCCTTTCTCGCCCGGATCGAGGAAGGCACGCGGGTCGAGAGCGTGCTGCTCGCGGCCCGGCAGGGCAGGGAGCCCTTCGAGGTCGAGTTCCGCACCCGCGGCGGTCCGGAGGGGCGGCGCTGGCTGCGGCTGATGGGGCGGGGCGAGCACGACCGCGCCACCGGCCTCGCCTTCGACCTCACGGAGGAGCGCATGGTCCGCGGCAGCGCGGCCCGGGAGGCGCAGCGCCGGGTCAACCGCCTCGCCGACCACGTGGTGGCGATGAAGGGGCTGGTCGAGGGCCTGCCCAATCCGCCCCTCGCCCGCCTCGTCGATGCGGTGGCGCTGGAGATCGGTTTCGAACTCGCGCGGCGGTTGCAGCCGCCGGAGGGCAGCCAGTCCCACTGAGCCGGTCGGCTCAGGGGCGGGCCGTCGCCTCCAGGGCCGGCCGCTTCCCGGGGGCGATCAGCCGGCGCAGGGCCGTGGCCGCCTCGGGCAAGGGCAGGCTCAGGGCCCGCAGGTAGCGGCGATGCTGGAGCGCGCAGGCGGAGGCCGGATCGGGAATCGTCGCCGCCGCTTCGAGCCGGGCCGCCTCCGTGTCCTCCACCTCGATCGTCACGGGCAGGACGGCGTCGTCGAGGGCCTGCCGGACGAGATCCCGCGCCTCGGCCTCGCCCGTCAGCATCCGCTGCGCGAGGACGAGGTCCCCCGTTTCCGCGAGGCGGACGCAGGTCTGCGGGTGGCTCGGGCCGGCCCGCTCCATCGCCCGCACCAGGAGGCGCCCGAGGGCGAGCAGGGTCTCGTCGGAGGCGCCGTGCAGCGCTCGCGCCGCCGCCCGGGCGGCGTCCCGCTGCATCCCCGCGAGGACCGCGTCCTCCGATCGGCCCTCGAGATAGGCGCCGAGCGCCCGGACCGCGACCGCATCGATCACCTGCGGCGCCCTCCCCTCGAAGGCGGAGAGGAGCGGCACGTTGCGCAGGGCGGCGGCGCGGGCATGGGCGAGGTCCGGCCCGTCGTCGAGGCTCGAATCCGGGAAGCGGTCGGTCCCGACCACGCCGGTGGCGACGTTGCCGCGCATCAGCCGGGCCGGATCCGGGATCCAGAGATCGCCGGAGGCGACCGCCAGGGCGGTGTCGGCGAAATCCGCCGTCACCCCCGCCGCGAGATAGGCCGCCCGCTCCGGCCCCGAATCGGCCTGGATGTCGAGCCCGAGCGGCCCCGTCTCGTAGGGCGCGTGGAAGCCGAGCCGGGCGCTCGCCACGATCAGCCGCTCGCGGCCGCGCACGAAGGCGAGGGTGCAGGCGGAGACGCAGTAATCCGGCACGTAGGTCACGAGGCGGTGGGCCGCGATCAGCTCCCCGAGCGCGTTGCCCTCGTCGACGAGGCCGCCCTCGCTGGTGAGATGGATGCGCTCCACCCCCGAATGCGCGGCGAGGAGCCGGGCGAGCCGGTCCGCCGTCCCCTCCCCCAATTCGCCGGAGAGCCGGATGTCGTGGCCGCCGGGGCCGAGGGCGACACGGGCGGGGGCGGCTTCGGGCTCGGGGCCGGGCAAAGTCTCCGGCCGGAAGGCGAGGCCGCGGGCGGGGGGCGCCGCGAGGGCCGGAACCGGCTCCGGCGGCGGCCCGAGCCCGGCCGGCGCCAAGCCGGTCATGCCCAGGGCACAGCACAGGCCACCGGCCAGAAGGCTCAATCCGCGCAACGCGTTCCGCGCCGCTCGTGTCATGGTGTCAGCCCCTTCGGGACGTAGCGCGACCTTGTTCGTCCGCGGCTCAGTGTCCCGTATGGAGCCGGCCAAGCAAGGGCTCTGCCAGGGCCTTTCCGAGGCCGATTCCGGGCGGGAGACGGACTCGTGCGGTCGCCGATCGTCCGATAGAAAGGATTATTCGTACGGAAGGGCGAACAGGCAAGGGCCTCCCGCGGCCGGGCCGATTTGTCGCACCCTGCCCGCCGGCTCCGTGCCGCCTAGCGCGGCCGGCGCAGCAGGTAGGTGTCCATGATCCAGCCGTGGCGCGCCCGCGCCTCGGCCCGCCGCCGCAGGATCTCCGGCGCCACGTCGCCGATCCGGCCGGCCACCACGATCTCGTCGGGCGTGCCGAGATAGGCGCCCCAATGGATGGTGAGGTCCGGGTCGAGTCGGTCGAGGGCGGGGTCGCCGTCGAGCATGACCACGGTGGTGTCGAGGGGCTCCGGCAGCCCCTCCGCGAGGCGCCGGCCGGTGGTGACATGGACCGGCTCGCCGATGCGGTTGAGGGCGATGCGGTGGCTCGCGCAGAGGGCCTGCACGCTGCTGATCCCCGGGATCACCGCATGGGTGAAGGGCAGCCGGCCCCGGACGGCGATGCGGTCGATGATGCGCAGCGTGCTGTCGTAGAGGGAGGGGTCGCCCCAGACGAGGAAGCCGCCGGTCCCGCCCTCGGGCAGGTTCTGGGCGATCAGGTCCTCGAGCAGGACGGCCCGGGCGGCGTGCCAGTCCGCGACCGCCGTGCCGTAATCGGCGGGGGCGCGGTCGCGCTCGGGATCGGGGGCGGCGACGAAGCGGTAGGGCCGCTCGCCCATGTAGCGGTCGCAGATCTCCTGGCGGATCCGGGTGAGCGCGCTCTTCGAGCCGCCCTTGTCGAGGACGAACACGGCGTCGAGGCTGCGCAGGGCCTCGACCGCCTGGACGGTGAGATGCGCGGGGTTGCCCGTGCCGATGCCGATGACGAGGAGTTTGCGCACGGAGCTTCGGGATCGAGGCGTCAGCGGGTGAGGCCGCCGAGCCAGGCGGTCACGGGATCGACGACATAGGCGGCCACCGAGGCCATCCAGGCCCGGGCGCGGCTCGTCAGGCTATGGCCGTCATGGGCGCTGGCGCCCTCGCTGCCCTGGGCCGCGAGAACGCCGGCGACATAGGCGTCCTCGGCCGGCTTGCATTCGGCGAGCGCCGCGTTCTGCGCCGCCTGCTTGGGCACGCTGACGGGCTGGCCGGAATAGGCCTGGCGCACGCATCGATGCCATTGCCGGCGCAGGCTCTCCAGGTCAGGGCTCGCCGGGACGCCGGTTTCCGGGGTGCTTTCCGCCGGAGCCGCCAGGGCCGGGAGCGGCCCGAGGGCCAGCGGCAGGGCCAAGGCTACGGACGCGCATCCCACTCGCATGGCTCCCCTCCTCGGACCGGCACGGAGGGCCGCCGCCGGCACCCGCCGACGTTCCCCACCCGTTCTCATCCGAAGGATTTAGGCGATTCTCGCCGCCGGCGCTGTCACCGGGATGCCCCACCGGCCCTCGCCGATGGCCTGCCCTCCCGGAAAGCCGCCCGCTCGGTCTCGGAGCGGGCTTGCGCCTCAGCCGACGAGGGCCGCCAGGGCGCTGCCGCCCAGGGTCACGACCATCATGGTCATCAGGAACTTCAGGTCTTCGATCCGGTCGCTCATCGTCGTACTGCTGCTGGGTTCGGGCCGGTCGGCGCCTTCGCGCCACCTCAAACGTTAATAGTCCTTAACCGGAACGGGCGGGATTCTGCGGTGCGTTTCCTCACCGTTGCTCACACCTGCCCACACCCCCGGCGCGGCGCTTTGCGCGGTATGGTTTCCGAATTCTTAACGGCGCTGCCGGTTCCGGTCCCGCGGCGGCACGGGGCCTCCGGTCAGGCGGAGGGCTCGGACAGCCTGGCCCGGTGGCGGCCGAGGGCCGCGAGCAGGAGGGGCAGGGACGAGGCGCGCGCGCCGCGGGCCAAGCCGCCCGCGACGGCGCGCTCCAGCACGTCGAGGGCCTGCATCTGGGCGGTGAGGCCCTCGATGGGAGCCAGGTAGCTCCAGAGGGCCGCGTCGAAGGCGGCCAGGGGGGAGGGCGGATCCGCGATCAGGAGGACGCGGAAGGCGTCGAGTGTCGGCTCCCGGGTCGTCATCGCGCGGATCCCGTCGTCAGTGGGAGCGCGGCGTGTCCGCCGGATCCGGCCGGTCGGGGCGTTGGTGGCTGCTGCCGGGGCCGCCGTGATGGCGGTCGGCGGCGGGCGTCTTCGAGGAGGTGCTCATCGGTCCTGCTGGTGTCCCTGATGCGTGGTGTTGACCTTGGCGTTCCCGGCCTGCCCGGTCTTGTCCGGATTGGCGCCGGCATTGGGCCGGCCCGTCTCCTTCGGGGCGGGCGCGGCGCTGCCGGGGCCCTTGTCGGAGCGGTTGGCCGGCGGGACCGGCGGGGGTGCGGTCGTCATGGGACGGTCTCCTCTCTCGGGTGGACGGATGGGCTCAGGGGCGGCGCGGGCCGCCGCCGATCAGGCTCGCCGCGGCGAGCCCGACGCCCGCCACCACGGCCGCGGTGGCGAGGGGGTGCAGCTGGCTGCGGGTGTAGAGGCTGCGCTGCATCACGTGCCCGGGATGGCCGCCCGAGACGCGCCCCGCGCTGCGGCCGGCGGCGTGCAGGCTGCCCTCCCGGTCGCGGGCGGGGGCGTCCTGGAACTGCTGGCCCATCAGGGTGCTGCCGATCCGGTCGAAGGCGCGGGGGGCGAGGGCCTGGGCCGCGGTCATCAGCCGGCCGCCGCCGCCGACATAGAGGTCGCGCCGCGGATGGACGGCGGCATGCAGGATCGCCTCCGCCACCGCCTCGGGGCGGTAGACCGGCGGCGGCAGCTTGGGCGCGCGGTCGGTGTAGTTCCGGGCGTGCTGCGGGAAGGGGGTGTCGATCGCCGCCGGCTTGATCAGCGTCACCGCCACGTCCGCCCCCTCGTCCTCCCACTCGATGCGCAGGGTGTCGGTGAAGCCTTTGATGGCGTGCTTGCTCGCGCAGTACATGCCCTGGAGCGGGAACGGGATGTCGGAGGCGATGCTGCCGAGGTTGATCAGCGTGCCGTGGCTCTCCTTGAGGTGCGGCGCCGCCACCAGGGAGCCGTTCACCACACCCCAGAAGTTCGTCCGGAACAGGCGCTCGTGGTCGGCCTCGCTCACCTCCTCGAGGCGGCCGATGATCGAGAGGCCCGCATCGTTCACCCAGGTATCGATGCGTCCGAAGCGCGCGATCGCGTGATCGGCGACGGCCTGGACCGCGGCCCGCTCGGCGACGTCGGCGGCGACGTGGCTCGCGGTGCCGCCCGCGCGCGCGATCTCCTGGACGATCTCGGCCAGCGCCTCGCCGTTGCGGGCGGCGAGCACGACCCGCGCGCCCCTCTGCGCGGCGAGGCGGGCGGTGGCGAGGCCGATCCCGCTCGAGGCGCCGGTGATGACGACGACCTGGCGGTCGAGCGGAGTGCGGGCGGTCTTCATGGGGCGGTCCGGTCCTCGGGGGGCTGGGGCGGACCGCGTCGGCGGATCCCCGCCGGCACGTCCGCCCTCTGCCCCGGAAACCGCCGGAGACCCTCCCCGTTCAAAGATTCCCCGGCCCGTCCCGCCGGCCGGAGACCCGCCCTCCCCGACGCGTCGTCGGGACCGCATTGCGCGGCCGGCGTTTTCGACGCTTGATTGCGCCAAGGTTCCAGAACCTCACGCAACGGACAATCGAGGACAGGCATGGCGTCGGGCATCGCGGGCGATCTTTTTCGGGTGAAGTCGCTGGAGCGGCTGAACGCCGATGCGGAGGCCGGCGAGAACAAGCTGCAACGCCATCTCGGCCCCTGGAGCCTGATCGGGCTCGGCATCGGCGCGGTGATCGGGGCCGGGCTGTTCTCGCTCACGGGCATCGCGGCGGCCGAGCATGCCGGCCCCGCGGTCGTGGTCTCCTTCGCCATCGCCGCGATCGGCTGCGCCTTCGCCGGCATGTGCTACAGCGAGCTCGCGGGGATGATCCCGGTGGCGGGCTCGGCCTACACCTATTCCTACGCCACGATGGGCGAGTTCGTGGCCTGGATCATCGGCTGGGACCTCGTCCTCGAATACGCGGTCGGCGCGGCCACGGTCTCGGTGAGCTGGTCGCGCTACGTCACGCGGCTGCTGCACCAGTTCGGCATCGACCTGCCGGCCGCCCTCGTGCACGCCCCCTTCGAGACCTACACCCTGGCCAACGGGACCACAGCGGCGGGAATCGTCAATCTGCCGGCGGTCCTCATCATCGTGGCGGCCTCGTTCCTCCTGATGGTCGGCATCCGGGAATCCGCCCGGGTCAACGCGGTGATCGTGCTCGTGAAGCTCGCCGTGGTGCTCGTGGTGATCGGGGTCGGCCTGTTCTACGTGAAGCGCCAGAACTACGTGCCGTTCCTGCCGGAGAACACCGGCACCTTCGGGGAGTACGGCATCTCCGGCATCATGCGCGCGGCGGGCGTGGTCTTCTTCGCCTATGTCGGCTTCGACGCGGTCTCGACCGCGGCGCAGGAGGCCAAGAACCCCCAGCGCAACATGATGATCGGCATCCTGGGCTCGCTGGCGATCTGCACGGCGCTCTATATCGCCTTCGCCGGCGTGCTCACCGGGCTCGTGCATTACGACGCCATGCGGGGCGACGCCGCGCCGGTGAACACCGCCATCGCCCAGACGCCCTACCCTTGGCTGAAGACCCTCGTGACCTTCGGCGTGATCTGCGGCTTCTCCACCGTGATCCTGGTGCTGCTGCTCGGCCAGAGCCGGGTCTTCTACACCATGAGCCAGGACCGGCTGCTGCCGGGCTTCTTCTCCGCGATCCACCCGACCTGGAAGACGCCCTACCGCTCGAACCTGTTCTTCATGGTGTTCACGAGCGCGCTCGGCGGCCTGCTGCCGATCTCGCAGCTCGGCCACATGACGAGCATCGGCACCCTGCTCGCCTTCATCCTGGTCTGCCTCGGCGTGATCATCCTGCGCCGCACCCAGCCCGATGCCCGGCGCGACTACCGCACGCCCCTGGTGCCCCTGGTGCCGATCCTCGGCATCCTGTTCTGCGGCGCGATGATGGCCTCCCTCGACGGGGAGACCTGGCTGCGCCTGCTCATCTGGCTCGCGATCGGGCTGGTGATCTACTTCGCCTGGGGCCGGCGCCACAGCCGCCTCGGCCGCGCCGCCTGAGGATCTGATAACTTGGGGGCGTGGGGGCCGGGGCCGGCCCTCACGCCTGCGCGGGCGCCGCCCCCGCCGCCGGCTTGCCCGGGCGGATCCGGTACCAGCCGACATAGAGGGCCGGCAGGAACAGCAGGGTCAGGAAGGTCGCCGCGAGGATGCCGCCGATCATGGCATAGGCCATCGGCCCCCAGAACACCTCGCGGGCGATCGGGATCATGCCGAGGCTCGCCGCGGCGGCGGTGAGCAGGATCGGGCGCATGCGGTGGCAGGTCGCCTCCACCACCGCGTCCCAGGGCGCCATGCCCTCGGCCGCGAACTCGTCGATCTGCGTCACCAGGATCACCGCGTTGCGGATGATGATGCCGATCAGCGCCAGCACGCCGAGGATCGCCACGAAGCCCATCGGCGCCCCGGAGGGCAGCAGGGCCGCGACCACGCCGATCAGCCCGAGGGGCGCGACGCTGGAGACGAGGAAGAGCTTCTGCACGCTCTGGAGCTGCACCATCAGGAAGAAGGCCATGGCGAGGAGCATCACCGGCACCACCGCCGCGATCGGGCCCTGGCCCTTGGCGCTCTCCTCCACGGCGCCGCCGACGGCGAGCTCGTAGCCCTCGGGCAGTTCCTTGGTGAACTGCGCGATGGCCGGCGCCAGGGCGTTGACCACGGTGGGCGGCTGCGTGTCGTCGGTGATCGCGGCCCGGACCGTGATGGTCGGCAGGCGGTCGCGCCGCCAGACGATCGGCTGCTCCAGGTCGTAGTGGAGCCGGGCGAAGGCGAGCAGCGGCACGGTGGCGCCGTTCGACAGCGGCACCTGCAGGCTCTGCAGGGTGTCGACGGAGTTGCGCTCGACGGCGAGCGCCCGGCCGACCACGTTCACGAGGTAGATCGAGTCCCGCACCTGCGTGATCGTGGTGCCGCCGACGATGCCGTTGAGGATGCCGGCGATGTCCTGGCTCGTCACCCCGAGCTGGCGCGCCTTGTCCTGCAGGATCTCGACCCGCAGCACCTTGCCGGGCTCGTTCCAGTCGAAGGTGGGCACGCCGATCCGGTGATCGGTCGCCATCACGTTGGCGAGCTTGAGCGCCTGGGCGCGCACCACCTGCAGGTCGGGCCCGGACAGGCGGTACTGGATCGGCCGGCCGACGGGGGGGCCGAGATCGAGGGGGTGCACGAACACGTCGGTGCCGACGAACTGCGTGCGGGCGAGTTCGTTCAGCCGCGCCATGGTCTCGTCCCGGGCCTGGAGCGACACGGTCTCGATCACGATCTGCCCGAAGAAGGCGTTGCCGAGCTGCTGGTCGAGGGGGAGGTAGAAGCGGATCGCGCCCTCGCCCACGTAGGAGCTCCAGTGGCGGATCTTCGGGTCGCCCTTTAGGGCCTCCTCGAACCGGTCCATCTGGGCCTTGGTCTCGCCGATGCTGGCATTCTGCGGCAGGGTCAGGTCGACCAGCACCTCGTTGCGGTCGGAGGCGGGGAAGAACTGCTGCTGCACGTGCCCCATGCCGACGATGGCCGCCCCGAGCAGGCCGAGGCAGATCAGCACCGTCACCCAGCGGAAGCGCATGGCCGGGATCAGCACGGCCCGGAAGCTGCGCAGCAGGAAGCTCGGCTTCTCGCTGTGATGCTTCATCGTCTTGGGCAGGATCTTCACGCCGATCAGCGGCGCGAACAGCACCGCCACCACCCAGGAGACCAGGAGCGCGGCCGCGATCACCACGAAGAGCGAATAGGTGTACTCGCCCGCCGCCGAGCCGTTGAAGCCGATGGGCAGGAAGCCCGCCACCGTCACCAGCGTGCCGGTGAGCATCGGGAAGGCGGTGGAGGTGTAGGCGAAGGTCGCCGCCTTGTGCAGGCTGTCACCCTGCTCCAGCCGCGCCACCATCATCTCCACGGTGATCATGGCGTCGTCGACGAGCAGACCCAGGGCGATGATGAGCGCGCCGAGCGAGATGCGCTGCAGCGTCACCCCCATGATCTCCATGACGATGAACACGATGGCGAGCACGAGGGGGATCGAGAGGGAGACGACGAGGCCCGCCCGCACCCCGAGGCTCACGAAGGAGACCGCGAGCACGATGACGACGGCCTCGACCAGCGCCTTGGTGAAGCCGCCCACCGCCTCCTCGACGATCTTGGGCTGGTCGGAGACGAGGTGGACGCCCACGCCGATCGGCAGCTCGGCCTCGGCAACCCGCAGGCGCGCCTTCAGCTCCTCGCCGAATTCCAGCAGGTTGCCGCTCGGCTGCATGGCGATGGCGAGGCCGATCGCCGGCTTGCCGTTGTAGCGGAACAGGGATTGGGGCGGGTCGGTATAGCCGCGGTGGATTTCCGCAACGTCCGCAAGGCGGAAGAAGCGGTCGTTCACACGCAGGTTGATCGCCTTGAGGCTGTTCTCGTCGGCGAACTGGCCGCCGACGCGCACGGAGACCCGCTCCGGCCCCGCCTGGATCACCCCGGAGGGGGCGACCGCGTTCTGCGCCTGCAGGGTCCGGACCAGGGTCTGGAAATCGATGCCGAGCCCGGCGAGCTTGCGGGTGGAGAAGTCGAGATAGATCACCTCGTTCTGGGCGCCGAGGATCTGCGTCTTGCCGATGTTCTTGACGCGCAGGATGATGGTGCGCACCCGCTCCACGTAGTCGCGCAATTGCCGCATCGAGACGCCGTCGGCGGTGAAGGCGTAGATGTTGCCGAAGACGTCGCCGAACTCGTCGTTGAAGGATGGCCCCTCGATCCCCTCGGGGAAGGTGTTGCGGATGTCGCCGATGCGCTTGCGCACCTGGTAGAACAGCCAGGGGATGGTCTTGGGCGGCGTGGTCTCGCGCAGCTGCACGAACACCGTGGCCTGGCCGGGCGTGGTGTAGCTGCGGGTGAAATCCACCGCGTTGATCTGCTGCACCTCCTTCTCGATCCGGTCGGTGACCTGCTCGAGGGTGTCCTGGATGGTGGCGCCCGGCCAGCGCGCCTGCACGACCATGGTCTTGATCGCGAAGGCCGGGTCCTCCTCGCGGCCGAGCCGCTGATAGGCCATGGCGCCGGCGATCACCGAGACCACCATCAGGAACCAGACGAAGGAGCGATGCGCGAGCGCCCATTCGGAGAGGTTGAAGGACTTCAGCATCGGGCGGAGCGAACGTCTTTGCGATCAATCGGATGCGGGGCGATCCTGACGCCCCGCCTGAAGGCTTTGCGGCGGGTCCGGGCCCGCGGCCGGGGACTCACCGGTTCGCGGCGAGGCGCACGGTCTGGCCCTCTTCGAGGCTGTGCACCCCGGCGACGGCGACCCGCTCCCCCGGCGCGAGCCCGGCGCCGATCGTGACCTGGCCGTCGCTGCGCCCGGACACGGTGACGGCGCGCCGGTTCACCCGGCTGCCGTCGGCGGAGACGACCCAGACCTCCGTCTTGCCCTCCGCCTCCAGCAGGGCGCCCGCGGGCAGGCTGATCCGCGGCTGCGTCTTCCGCTCCAGGGCGACGGTGACGGTGGTGCCGAGGCGGAAGGCGGGCGGGGGCGCGAGCAGGGTGAGGCGCACCCGGCGGGTCCGGGTCATGGGATCGGCGATGGGGCCGACCTCGCGCACCTTGGCCTGCGCCGTGACTCCCGGCGCCGCCTGGAGCGCCACGGTGTAGTTCGCCTCCGGACTCATCCCGCCGATCAGGTCGTCGGGGATGTCGACCACCGCCTCGCGGATGTCGGGGCGGGCGAGGGTGACCACCGCCTGCCCGGCGCTGACCACCTGCCCGACCTCGGCGTTCCAGGCGGTGACGACCCCGTCGAAATCGGAGGACAGCGTCGCGTAGCCGAGCTCGTCCTGCGCCCGCTGGAGGGCCGATTTCGCCTGGGCGAGGCGGGCGGCGGCGGTGTCGCGGTTGGCCACCGCGGAATCGAGCTGGGCCTGGGTGACGTTCGCCCCCTCGAACAGGGTGCGCTGGCGCTGCTCCGTGGCGGCGGCGTTGGCGAATTGCGCCTCGGCATCGGCCACGTCGGCCTTGGCCCGGGTCAGGGCGAACTGGGCCACCGTCGGGTCGAGGGCGGCGAGCCGGGTGCCCTTGGCGACGAGGTCGCCGACATAGACGTCGCGGGCGACGATGCGGCCGCCGACCCGGAAGCCCGCCTGGGTCTGGTAGCGCGGCTCGACCGTGCCGGCGAAGGGGCCGAAGGTGGCGCGCGCGCGGGGCTCCACCGTGACGGTGAGGACCGGGCGCACGGGGGCGGGGGCCTCCTCCGTCTTGTGGCAGGCGGAAAGGCCGAGGAGGAGCGCGGGCGCGAGGAGAAGAGCGGGCCTCACAGCGTGCCCTCCCCCGTCACCGCGACCCGCTGGCCCGGGCGCAGGAGCTGGATGCCGGCGCTGACCACCTGCTCGCCGGCCGAGACGCCCCCCGACAGCACCAGGGCGGAGCCGGAATAGCGGGCGATCTCGATCCGCCGCGGCGCCACCGTGCCCGCCTGCCGGTCGTAGATCCAGACGGCGGGGGCGTTCTCCCAGCGGTAGAGGGCGCTCCAGGGCAGGGTCACCGCCGTCTTCGGGCGGAAGCGCCCGCTGCCGATCACCACGGCGCCGAGGCTCATCTGCGGCGGCACCGGATCGATGGCGAGCTTCACCTTGACGCCGCCGCTGGAGGGGTCGAGGGCGGGCGAGATCTCCCGCACGGTGCCGGTGGTGCGCACCGACGGGTCGGCCTGGAGCACGATGTCGACCTTCCTGCTCTCCGGCGGCTCGGCGAGCAGCGTCTCCGAGACGGTGAAGACGGCGTCGCGCGGGCCGTCCTGGGCGATGGTGAACACCGTCTGCCCCGCCTGGATCACCTGGCCGGCCTCCGCGTCCCGGGCGGTGACGATGCCGGACACGCCGGGCTTCAGCTCGGTATAGGAGAACTGCTCCCGGGCGGTCTGGAGGGCGGCCTGGGCCGAATCCACCGAGGCCTGCGTGGTCCGCAGGCTCTGCTCCGCCTGATCGTAGGCGCTGCGGGTGGTGTAGCCCGAGCGCATGAGCTGCTTCTGGCGCTCGAAGGCGACCTTGGCCTGGGTCAGCAGGGCTTCGGCCGAGGTCAGCTGCGCCTGGGCGGTGTCGAGATTGACCTGCTGCTCCTGCGGCTCCAGCCGCGCCAGGACCTGGTCGGCCTCGACATGCGCGCCGACCTCGACGAGGCGGGCGGCGATCTTGCCGCTCACCCGGAAGGCGATGTTGCTCTGGAACTTGGCCTGGACGTCGCCGGTGAGCACGACCTCGTCGGCGATGCTGGCGAGGGTGGCCGTCACGGTCTTGATCCGGGCCAGCGCGTCCTCGGCGCGGGCGGGGGGACCGATCCCGAGGCAGGCTGCGAGAGCGAGCCCGGTCGCTGCGGTAGAGACACGACCCTTCACGGCGGAGCGATCTCCTCGTTGCCGATGAGGGGAACCGGACCCGGTCCCCTCGCCTTCCCGGCAGGAAGATCGCCCCGTCCGCCCACGGGGTCCCGGCGCCGCCCCCTGTCGGGAAAGCGGGAGCCGAATCGTTGCCTGCCGGGCAGAGAGCTAATAATAACTGACTGGTCAGTCAATAATGGGTGCGGAACGGGCGCGAGATGCCTTCGTCAGGTGGACGACAGCGGCGCAAGCAGGCGCGTCCGGGGGAGATCCTCGAGGCGGCCTTCGAGGAATTCGCCCGGACGGGCTTCGCGGGCACCCGGCTCGACGACGTGGCGGCGCGCGCCGGCATCACCAAGGGCACGATCTACGTCTACTTCTCCAGCAAGGAGGAGCTGTTCATCGCCACGGTGAAGGAGATCGTCCGGCCGGTGCGCGAGAATCTCGAGGGGCTCACCGCCGCCCTGCGGGGCAGCGCGGCGGCGATCCTGCGCCAGCATTTCGGCTTCATCTTCGCGCGGATGGTGGAGGATCGCCGCGGCCGCGAGCTGATCCGCATGCTGGTGGCGGAGGCCTGCCGCTTTCCCGAGCTCGCCAACCGCTGGCACGACGAGGTGATCGAGCCCCAGATGCTGCGGCTGCGCCAGGTCGTCGCCTACGGCATCGGGCGCGGCGAGTTCCGGGGGAGCGCCGCAGTGCAGTTTCCCGAATTGCTGCTCGCGCCCATCATCATGGCCTGCCACTGGCAGAGCCTCTACGGCGAGAGCCACCCCCTCGACATCGACGCCTACCGGGACGCGCAGATCGATCTCCTGCTGAACGGCCTCGCCCTCCGGGACGGAGAAGGGCCGGACGACGCGCGCCCGGCCCTCGAAGATACTCAGTAGAACGGCCGCGGGCCGTAATAGCCGTAATAGCGCGGCGGCGGGGGGCGGTAGAAGCCCGGGCCCGGCCCGTACCAGCTCCGGCGCCAATAGGGCCGCGGGCCGTAGCCCCAGTTCGGCCGGCAATGGCCCCAGGGATTGAGGTGGAAGCCGGGGCCGCAGGCCCAGTCGACCGTCTCGATCGGGGCCGAAGCGCCGAGGGGCGCGGGGGAGAAGGGGGCGGCCTGCGCCGCCGTTGCGAGACCGAGGCCGCCGGCGATCGCGGCAGCCATTGCCAGCACCTTTGCGTGCCTCATGACGTGATCTCCTACGCTGGAGCACCGACCCGGAGAGGGAAGCCTCCTCCCGGAGAGGGCCGGTGCGGAACGACATCCTCGAGCCTCGGACCCTGGAGCGGGCCCGGGGCTCACGCCCTTCCGGCGGGGAGCCGGCCGGGCTTGTCCAGCAGAGTGGACCCGCCCGGGTGAACCGATCCTGACCCGAATGCGACGGATTCGGGGCAGGAGGCCCATCCCGCCCGCCTCACGAAAACGTGTCGCAAGACCCTGGCGCGCAACGCAAAACGGCGGAGCGCGCGCTCCGCCGTCCGGGACCTTCCGTGAGGAGGTGGGGTTACTGCGCCGGGCCGCCGGCGGTGTTGCCGTACTGGGGCACCAGGAAGTTCGGCTGGGCGGCGTTGCCGCCCTTGGCGGAGCTGTCGATGGCGCGCTGGGTCCGGCTGAGACCCCAGCCGCCCCGCGGGCCGATCGAGCCCGTGGTCAGCACGTCGCCGGTCGCGACGGTGGCACCCGTGGGGATGCCGGCCGGAGCCGTATAGCTCTGGGCGAAGGCGGAGGAGGCGGGAAGGGCGAGGCTCAGGGCGAGCGCAGCAGCGACGGATGCAAGACGAGTATTCATCGGTCTTTCCTTTCGTCTGGCGCGGTCTCCGTCTTGTTCGGGGGCCGTGTCATCTTGTGGTGACCGTGAGATAGGAAGCCGCTTGCAGGGCCGACGTGCCGTTTCGCACGCGGCTTGCTGTTCTGCCCTCTTGCGCGGAATCACGGGGACTTGCGGATCCTTGCGGGCGCCGAGGCGCCCCGAGACGACGCCCTACCGGGCGACGAACAGGCCCGGCACGACCCTGCCCTCCGCGCCGAACAGCTCCGCCGCCCGCTTGCAGCTCGCCTCGACGTCCTTCCGGTAAGCCTCGATGTAGGATTGGGCGCGCAGGCGCAGCTCGCCCTGCTCCAGCTCCTCCAGGGAGACGCCCATCGCCGTGACCGTGCTCTTCAGGCGGGCCGTGTCGGTGCGCAGGGTCGGGCAGGACAGGTTCACGAAGCCGGCAAGGCCGGCGATCTTGGCGGCGTTGTTGCGCTTGTCCGCGGCGGGCTGGGGACCGGGCCCGGGGGCCGTCTCCGCCAGGGCCTGGGAGGCGCTCAGGCTCGCGAGGAGCGCGGCGGCGGCAAAGAGATGGTTCATCGGGAGACCGGTGTTTCCTGCCCTGGGGCGTTTCGGGCCGCGATCGGCCTCTCGTTCGCCGGGAGTCCTATCGCCCGAAGATCCTCGAGTCGAAGGATTCCGCATGCTGCCCCGCCCACCTTGCCCTTATTAAGTTCTGAAGGTCGCGCGATCCCCTCTCGTCGGCCGCCGGCGGGAGGCGAAAACAGGAAGGGCGCGGACCCTCTCGGATCCGCGCCCCGCGCCGTTCTCCGCAGTGAGGGCGGAACGGCTCACTTCATGAGCTTGAGCAGCTTCTTGCCGGCCGGGCTCGCCAGCTCCTTGGCGTCGATGGTGCCGTCGTTGTCGGGCTCGGCGGCCTGGAAGCGGGCGGCGACCAGGGCGAGGTACTCGTTCTTGTCGAGGGTGCCGTCGGAATCCGGATCGGCCGCCTTCAGCTCCTTCTTGGAGACGCGGCCCTTGAGCTCCTTGGCGTCCAGGGTGCCGTCCTTGTCCGGATCGAGGCCGTCGAAGGTCGCGGCGGCGGCGGCCTGTGCCTCCTTGAGGTCGATGGTGCCGTCGTTGTCCGGGTCGAAGGCGGCGATGGCGGCGGCGGGCTTGGCTTCGGCCGCGGCGGCGACCAGGGCGGCGGAGGAGAGGCCGAGAAGCGCGGCGAAGGCGAGGCGGGAGAACCGGGAAGCCATGTCGTGGAAGTCTCCGTGAGAGCAGCCGCAGCCGAGGAGCCGCCGCCGGTCAGCGAGGGGATCAGGAAGGCGCAGGGGCCGTGGAAGGGCCTGGGGGGACTTGGGTCTTCCTGTGTCGCTTGCCTAACCGTCCCGGGATAATTTGGCAATGCCCACGGGGTAACTTTGTGAAGAATGATGCCGTTTCGGGGCGCTCTCTCCGGGGCCGCTCCGTCCTCGCGGACGCCAAGGGGCTTGGCCTCCGGGCTTGGCTACCGGGCCTGGCTTCCGGTTCTGGCGGCGCAGGGCGAAGCGGCGCCGGACCCGCCGGGTCCCGCGCTGCCTGCGATCGAGGCTTCCGAAGGGGTTAGAGCTTCGCCTGAATCTTCCGGGCGATCTCGCCGAGGCGCTGCTCCAGCAGGGTCGGCACCTCGCAGACATAGGAGACCGACTGGCTGCGCTCCTGGAAGATGCGCCGGTCCCAGTTGAAGGCGCTCTCGAGGTCGGCAGTCTCCTTGGAGGAGACCTTGGTCGGGTCGCTGTCCGGGCTGTCCTTGGCGGCGCTGACCTTGTCGGCCTCGTCGCGGATGCGCTCGGCGAGCCGGCGCTGGCCCTGGGCGTAGCGGGTGATGCCGCTGATCACGGTGTTGCGCTCGCCGTTGATCACCTCGAACACGCCGGCGAAGAGGCGGGTGAGGCGCTTGTCCTTCTCGGCCTTGTCGCCCCCGCTCTTGGCGAGGAACTCGTCGAGGAGGCCGTCGACCTCGCTCAGCTCCGTGCGGCGGGAGGCGATCTTGCGGGCGAGCTGGGCCACCTCGCGGTCGTTGCCCCATTCGCCGGCCTCGGCGAGGTCGGGACCGGTCCAGAACGAGCCGTAGCCGAGGGTGGTCACCTTGCGCTGGGCGCAGGGCCAGTCCGGGTCGGCCTTGGGCTGGGCGAGGGCCGGCCCGGCCAGGGCGAGGGCGAGGAGGGGCGCGAGGCGGGCGGGGGACAGAAGGCGGAGCATCCCGGGGGTCTCTCAGTTCGGTTCGCCCGCCGGGCCGCCGCGCCGGGCCATGAGGCCGCGGCCGGGGTCGTAGGCGATGACGGCGAGCGTGAAGAAGGCGAGCGTGGTGCCGACCACGACGGCGCAGGCGAGCGGCTCGAACTTCACGTAGAGGGCGAAGCGGACCAGCTCGACCGCGTGCGTGAACGGGTTGGCCTCGCAGATCCAGTACAGCGTCTCGCTCGATTCCCGGATCCGCCAGAGGGGATATAGGGCGGAAGAGGCAAAGAACATCGGGAAGATCACGAAGTTCATCACGCTCGCGAAGTTCTCGAGCTGCCGCACCAGGGAGGACAGGAACAGGCCGATGGCGCCGAGCATCATGCCCGCCGCCAGGAAGGCCGGCAGGGCCGTCAGGTAGCCGAGCGGCGGGATGTCGGTCTCCCAGAAAGAGGCCACCGCGAGGAAGGTATAGGCCTGCACGATGGAGACGCAGACGCCGGCGATCAGCTTGGCGAAGAGCAGCGTCCAGCGCGGATAGGGCGAGGTGAGCAGCACCTTCATCGAGCCGACCTCGCGGTCGTAGACCATCGAGAGCGAGGATTGCATGCCGTTGAAGAGCTGGATCATCACGGCGAGGCCGGGCACCACGTAGACCTCGTAGAGCACGTAGGTCTCGTAGGGCGGCGTGATCGAGACGCCCAGCGTGTTGCGGAAGCCGGCGGCGAAGATGAACAGCCAGACGAGCGGGCGCACCAGGGCCGAGAAGAACCGCTCCTTCTGGTTGAAGAAGCGCAGCAATTCCCGGCGCACGATGCCGCCCAGGGCGATGCCGTAGCCGACCGCGTCGAGCCGTCCGGCATGGGGCACGGGCCGGGCGCCCGCCTCGGCGCCGCTCGCGACGGCGGGGGTGGGGGAACGGCTCATGCGGCGGCCTTTGCGGGTTCGGCCACGAGGCGGCGGAAGGCGGCTTCCAGGGTCTCGCCGGGGGTGCCGATCGCCCCGGCCCGGCCGCGGGCGACGATGCGGCCGCGATGCAGGACCACGGCCTCGTCCTCGGGGGCGATCTCCTCGAAGATGTGGGTCGCCCAGAGCACGGAGAGCCCCTCCTCCCGCACCAGGGCCCGTACGATGCCGACGATGTCGGCGCGGGATTCGAGGTCGAGGCCGACGGTGGGCTCGTCGAGGAGCAGCAGGCGCGGCTCGTGGATCAGGGAGCGGGCGATCTCGATGCGCCGGGACTGGCCGCCCGAGAGGGTGCGGATCTTGTCGTCGCGCCGCTCGGCGAGGCCGACCCGGGCGAGAAGCTGCTCGATGCGCGCCCGCGCCGCCCGCCGGCCGATGCCGTGCAGGCTCGCGTGATAGTGGAGGTTCTGCGCGACGGTGAGGTCGGTGTCGAGGGTGCGGGCCTGGAAGACCACGCCGAGCCGGGCGAGCGCCCGCGAGGGCTCCCGGTCGAGGGGATGGCCGAAGATCGCGACCCGGCCCTCCTGGTTGTTGTAGAGCCGCGTGATCACCGAGAACAGCGTGGTCTTGCCCGCGCCGTTGGGGCCGAGCAGCGCCATGAAGCGCCCGCGCTCCACCGCGAGCGACACGTCGGACAAGGCCGCGCGCTGGCCGAAGCGGTGGCTCACATGCGCGACGTCGAGGGCGGCGCTCATTTCGGCAGCGCCCTCTTGGCGTCGCCCACGGCGTCGAGGCACTCGTCGAACTCGCCCTCCCCCTGCTCGCGCCGGGCGACCCGCAGGGCCTTCTTCAGCTTGGCGAGCACCGGCTCCGGGGGCGCCTTGGCGATCTCGGCCTCGATCAGGCCGATGCCGTCGGCGCAGGCCGCCTTGTCGTCGGCGCGGGCCGGTCCGGCGAGGAGGAGGGCCGCGCCCAGAAGGGTCGCGGCCAGGAGGGCGGGTCGGGGCAGGCTGCGCATGCTCACTTCACCGAGATCGTGCCGGTCAGGCCTTTGTCCTCGAGGCCCTGGGCGTACCACTTGTAGGTGCCGGGCTTGATCGCGACGAATTCGAGGGCGATCTCGCCCGGATCGTCGAATTCGAGGTGATCGGGCGCGCCGCCGCCATGGATCTCCTTGTGCTCGATCACGATCTGGTTGAACCAGATGTAGCGGAAGAACTCCGGCGCGTAGAACTTGTATTCCTGCCGCCCCTTGGCGACGATGCGCAGGCGATAGGCCTTGCCGGCCTCGAGCTCGATGTCCTTGTTCTCGACCACGAAGTCGTTGCCCTCCTCGTTGCCGAGCACGAGGTCGGGCAGGTTCTGGCGCTTCTTGGTCAGGTCGAGGGCGCCCGCCGGGGCGGCGGCGAGCATCAGGGCCGCGGCCGACAGGGCGGCCCGCATCATCCGTGTCATGTCCGTTTCCTCCTCCGCCGCCGTTGCCCGGCGGTCCGTGCCGTTCTGGTCGGGAATTACTTCTTCGTGATCGCCACGCCCCAGGGCAGCAGGCCGACGGGGATGCTCTTGACCACCTTGAGGTTCTCCACGTCGATCACGGAGACGTCGTTCGAGGTGCCGTTGGTCGTGTAGAGCTGCTTCTCGTCCGGGGTGAAGGCGAGCTGCCAGACCCGCTGGCCCACGGGCAGGTATTTCAGCACCTCGTAGGTCTTGGTGTCGATCACGGCGACGCGGTTGGCCGGGCCCAGGGCGACGAAGGCCTTGGCGCCGTCCTTGGTCAGGCGCACGCCGACCGGCTGGATCTGCTCGTCGGTCACGCTCGGGATCTTGAAGGTGATCTTCTTGATGACCTTGCGGGTGCCGACATCGATCACCGAGACCGTGCCGCCGACCTCGGCCGAGACCCAGAGCGTCTTGCCGTCGCCGGAGAACTCGGCGAAGCGCGGCCGCGCATCCACCAGCACATTGTCGATCACCTGGAAGGTCTTGGTGTCGATGAAATGGGCCATGTTGGTGGTTTCGGAGGTGTTCACCAGGATCTTGCCGTCCGGCGAGAGGCCCATGCCCTCCGGCTCGACGCCCACCGGCACCTCGGCGAGGACCTTGTTCTTCTCGATGTCGAGGATGGTGACCTGGCTGTCGTCCTCGTTGGCGACGTAGAGCGGGTTGCCCGAGGCATCGAGGATGAACTGCTCCGGGTCGGGGCCGGAGCGCAGGGAGCGGACCACCTTACCCGTGGCGGTGTCGAGCACGTCGATGCGGTCGTCGTCGCTCGCGCAGACGAACAGCTCCTTGTCGTCCTTCGAGAGGGTGACGCCGCGGGGCCGGCGCCCGACCTTCCAGGTGGCGGTCACGGTCATGGTGCCGACATCGATCACGGAGACCGAATTGGCCTTCTCGTTGGTGACGTAGGCGGTCACGGCCCGCGCGCCGGCCGTGCCCGCGACGAGCCAGGCCGCCGCGAGCGCCGCCAAGCCCGTTCCCGCCCCGAAGCGAGCGCCCATCCGTGTCCTCCCTGTCGTTCCGGCGCTTGCGCGCGCCGTCTCCGAGAAATGGTCCCGCGCGGGATGCCCTGTCGGGGCGGGCCGCACAAACTGAAAATTCGGGCTGTCCCCGCCCCTTACGCAGGCGGTCGATTGCCGCATCGGGCCGGCGCCGGCGAGAGCCCCGCCGTCATTTGAACTTGCACGTCGTCTCGGGCTCGTCGGTGCCCAGGGTGTCCAGCGGCGTGCGCTGGTGGATGAAGCCCTGCTCGGGGGCCACCGAGACCATGGCCTTGGGCTGCACCACGATGATCGGCTGGCGCAGCTGGTGGTCCCAGGGGCGGTAGGTCAGGCTGACACCCTTGTAGGCGGGCAGGGAGAAATCGGGCGTGGTCAGGTAGGGGGCGAGCACCGCCGGGTCGGTCGACTTCTTCTGGGTCGCCGCCTCGCCCACCGTGCGCACCGCCGCCCAGGCCTGGTAGTCGAGGGGGCGCATCAGCCGGCCCGAGAGGCGGCGGAAGCGGTTCTGCGCCTGGGCCGCGCCCCAGGTCTCCAGGGTCGGATGCCAGGTGGTGGCGATCAGCCCCTGCGTGCCGGCCACGGGGCGGGGATCGACGGTGCGGTAGGGGACGTAGTCGCCCCAGTCGCCCTCCTCGTCGGCCACCACCGCCATGTCGTAGTCGAGGCCCCGGGTGAAGACCATCGCCTCGGCCCGGGTCGGGGTGTCGCCCCGTGCCTTGGCCAGCGGCCCGAAGGTCCAGGGCTTCTCCGCCGTGATCTTGAGGCCGAACTTGCGGGCGGCGTTCCTGAGGGCGTCGGCATAGGCCTTGTCCCGCTCGGTCGGACCCACGATCAGGAAGATCTTCCGCCAGCGCATCAGGGTCATGTACTGCGCCAGTGCATCCGTTTGCATGGCCCGGCTCGGCAGCACGTGGAAGACGTTGGCGCGGCACTCGACCCCGCGCAGGGCGTCGTCCGGCGCCCCGGCATTCAGCACCACGGCGCCCTCCCCCTTGAGGGCGTCGGCCACGGCCAGCACCTCGGCCGCCGGCAGGGTCAGCACGACATACTTCACCCCCTTGGCGACGAGCGCCCTGGCGGCGGCGACCGCATCCTGGCCCTCTTCGAGAGCCACCTCGTCGAGGGCGTAGGTCTGCTTGGTGAAGCGGCCGGTGGTGTTGTTGTCCTTCACCGCCATCCGCGCCCCGGCGACGCCGAGATCCTCCGGGTCGGCCTCGGCGTCGTAGGAGGACGGCGCCGGCAAGGGCCGGTAGAGGAGGCCGATCCGCGTGTCGCTGCCGCCGGCCGCCGGCGCCTCCGCGCCGGGCGCCGGCTTGTCCTCCGCGGCCCGGCTCTCCTGAGCCCGCGCGGCACCGGCCGGCAGCGGGGCGGCGAGGATCAGCGACAGGGCGAGGGTGGAGGGGCGAAGGGCAGGATGATGCATGCGGGCGGCACGCTAGCAACATTGCGCCGGCCGCCTCAACGCCGGAAGCATAAGAGCATCATAAGCTTTTCGCCCGGAAAAACCACCCGACGACCCGGGAGGCAGAGGCGGCGGGCGTTGCCAAAACCGCCATGCGCCCGACCTTGGGGAGACGAGAGGCCGCAGGAAAAGCCGGCCTCCCCCGGGAGACGACGCTCATGACGGTTCGTGCCAGGAGAATCCGCGCCCCGCGCCTGCTCGGGCTCCTCACCTGTGCCGGCCCGGCCCTGCTCGCGCCCCTCGGCCCCGTCCGGGCCGAGGCGCCGGCCGGGGAGGGCGGCAAGGCGGCGGTCTTCGCGGCGGAGATGAACGATCCCTCCCTCGCCTATGGCCGCAAGCCCGTGCCCGCCGAGCAGAAGCGCCTCGCCCTGGTGACGGACGAATTGCGCAAGGCCCTGTCCGACAAGGCGGGGCTGGCCAGCGTCGACCTCGCCCCGCAGCAGGAGGAGATTGCGAAGCAGGCGCCCCTGTGGAAATGCAACGGCTGCGCGTCGGACATCGCCAAGGCGCTCGGCGCCGGCTATGCGGTGACGACGACGGTCGAGAAGGGCGCGGGCCAGATCTTCAATCTGGACGTCGCCATCGCGGATTCGGCCACCGGCAAGGTCGTGCGCAGCGGCCTCGTCGTGATAAGAGCCAACACCGACGACGACTGGACCCACGCCATGCGCTGGGTCGTGAAGAACCGGCTCCTCACCGAGCCGCTGCCGGGACGCTCCTGAGGGTCCCGAGGCGGTGCCCGGGGAGCCCTTGATCCGGAACACCGAGACAGCGTGCCGCAGCGTAGCCACCCGATCGCGTCCCCCCTGCCCGCCCCCGTCCGCCTGCTGGTCAGCGTGCGCGACGGCGCCGAGGCGCGCCTGGCCGCCGCGGCCGGGGCCGATCTCGTCGATGCCAAAGATCCCGAGCGCGGGGCGCTGGGCGGCCTGACCCCGCAGGCCGTGCGGGCGATCCGCGTGGGCCTTGCCCCGGGCATCGTCACCAGCGCGGTGGCCGGCGACGAGGGGGGGCAAGAGCGCGGCCAAGCATGCGGCCAAGCGTGCGGCGAAGACCCCGTGGCCGCGGTGGCGGCCATGGCGGAAACGGGCGTCGACTGGGTGAAGGTCGCGGTCGGCGCTGCGGAGGGCCGTCCGCTCGCCGCCATGGCCGCCGCCGCGCCCGGCCGGCTGATCGGCGTGCTGTTCGCCGAGGAGGGCCTGGCCGAGGCGGGCGCCGCCCCGGCATGGGTCGCGCGCCTCGCCGCGGCGGGCTTCGCCGGGGCGATGATCGATACGCGCGGCAAGGCCGGGCGCCGCCTGGGCGACCTTCTGTCCCCGGCGGTGCTGACCGAATTCGTGGCCTCCTGCCGGGCGCATCGGCTGATGAGCGGGCTGGCCGGCTCCCTCGCGGTCGCGGACATCCCGGCCCTGGCGGCCCTGCGCCCCGACTATCTCGGCTTCCGCGGCGGGCTCTGCCGCGAGGGCGACCGCCGGCAGGGGCTCGATGCGGGCCGCGTCGCAGAGGCCGTCGCCGCCCTGCGGGCGCTCGCCCGGGATGCGGCCGCGTGACGGGCCCGTCCCTCACCGTCGTGAAGGTCGGCGGCAGCCTGCTCACCGACCGGGACCGCCTGCGGGCGGTGCTGGCCGCCGCCGTCGAGGCCGGGCCGGTCGCCGTGGTGCCCGGCGGCGGCCCCTTCGCCGACGCGGTGCGCCGGGCCCAGGCCAGCCTCGGCTTCGAGGACGGCCTCGCCCACCGCCTCGCCCTCGACGCCATGGGCCGCATGGCCGAGATCTTCCGCGCCCTTGAGCCGCGGCTTCCCGTCTCGGCCTCCCTCGACGCCCTCGCCGGCGCCCTGCGGGCCGGCCGGAGCGGGATCTGGGACCCGGCGGCGCTCAAGGCCGGCCATCCCGACATCCCCGAGAGCTGGGCGGTCACCTCCGACAGCCTCGCCCTCTGGCTCGCCACCCGGCTCGGCGCGGCGCGCTGCATCCTCGAGAAATCGGCGCCGGCACCCGCCGGGGCCGATCCCGCGGCGCTGGCGGCCTGCGGGCTGGTGGATGCGGCCTTCCCGCGCTTCGCCGCCGCCTTCCCCGGCACGATTCTGGTCCGCGGTCCCGAGGCCGGCTCCGGGAGGGACGCCGCATGAGCGCCCCCGGACAGAGCCCGCGCGACCACCTCGTCTTCGTCACCGGCAAGCTCGCCCATGCCCGGCTGGAGAAGGTCGCGGCCACCCTCCCCCCGGACCGCTTCGCCTGGAGCATCGCCGATGCGGGGGTGAAGGTCGCCGCGCTGATGACCGAGGAGATCATCAAGCGCCGGGTGAGCATCCCCGAGGGCGCGACGCGCATCGTCCTGCCCGGGCGCTGCCGGGCGAACCCGGAGGCGCTCGCCGCGCATTTCGGCCTGCCCGTGGAGCGCGGCCCCGACGAGATCGTGGACCTGCCGGCCTATCTCGGGCTCAGCGGCCGCAAGGTCGACCTGTCGCGCCACGACCTGCGCATCTTCTCCGAGATCGTCGACGCCTCGAAGATGACCGTCGACCAGATCGTGGCCAAGGGGCTCGACCTCGCCCGCCGCGGCGCGGACGTGATCGATCTCGGCGGCCTGCCCGACACCCCCTTCCCCCATCTCGACGACGCCGTGCGGGCGATGAAGCGCGCGGGCCTGACGGTCAGCGTCGATTCCTTCTCCCTCGACGAACTGACCCGCGGGGCGCGGGCCGGGGCCGATTATCTCCTCAGCCTCAACGAGGAGACCCTCGACCTCGCCTTCGAGACCGACGCGGTGCCGGTGCTGGTGCCGATGCGGCCGGACGACCTGCCCTCCCTCGACCGCGCCATCGCGCGGATGGAGAAGGCGGGCCGGCCCTATATGGCCGACCCGATCCTGGAGCCGATCCATTTCGGCTTCGTCGAGTCGGTCGCCCGCTACAACGAGGTGCGCCGGCGCTGGCCGGGCATCGAGATGATGATGGGCACCGGCAACCTCACCGAGCTCACCGAGGCCGACAGCCTCGGCGTCACCGCGCTCCTCGTCGGCATGTGCTCGGAACTCTCGATCCGCAACGTGCTGATCGTGCAGGTCTCGAACCACACCCTCCGCACGGTGGAGGAGCACGATGCGGCCCGGCGGGTGATGTACGCGGCCAAGGCCGACGCGGCGCTGCCCAAGGGCTATGGCCGGGCGCTGCTCGCCCTGCACGACAAGCGCCCCTTCGTGCAGACCCCCGATGAGATCGCGGCCCTGGCCGCCGAGGTGCGCGATCCCAATTACCGCATCGCCGTCGCGCAGGACGGGATCCACGTCTACAACCGCGACATCCACAAGGTCGGCACCGACGCGATGGCCTTCTTCCCCGACTTGAACGTGGCGAGCGACGGCGCCCACGCCTTCTATCTCGGCGGGGAGCTGACCAAGGCGGAGACCGCCTTCCGCCTCGGCAAGCGCTATGTGCAGGACGAGCCCCTCGACTGGGGCTGCGCCGCCGACCGCGCCGCCGAGGACACCACCGCCTTCAAGAAGGCCGGCCACACCCGGCATAGCGGGCCGGACGCGCCCCCGCCGGGCACCCGCGACGCGGCGGATCCCGAGCGGGACGCCGCCCCGCCCCGGCGGGAGGACGGCCAGGGCCGCCCGGAGGCCGCCGACCCGCTGTCCCAGCCTCGGGGCGGCCGCGTGGTCTGCGGGAAGCTCGTGCCCGATGCGGGCCGGGCGGGCGAGGATTGAGCCAGGGGTTGAGACGGTGCCGCTGATCCTCGAGACCATCGTGACCACGCTCTCCCCCGAGGGCGCGCTCCACCTCGTGCCGTTCGGGCTGATCCAGGACGGCGCGGACTACGTGCTGGCCCCGTTCCGGCCTTCCCCGACCATTCACAATCTCGCGACGAATCCGGTCTTCGCCGCCTCGGCGCCGAGCGACGTGCGGGTGATCGCCGGTGTGGTCACGGGGCGGCGCGACTGGCCGGTCGTGCCCTGCGAGAAGATCGCCGGGCAGCGCCTCGCGGAGTGCTTCGGCCATGCCGAGTTCGAGGTGGTGGCGGTGGAGGAGGACGCGGCCCGCCCTCGCTATCGTGGCCGGCTGGTCCATGCCATGAGCCACCGGCCGTTCATCGGCTACAACCGCGCCCAGGCGGCGGTGCTGGAGGCGGCGATCCTGTCGACGCGTCTGCACATGCTGCCCCCCGACAAGATCCTGACGGAGATGGCCTATCACGCCATCGCGATATCCAAGACGGCCGGGCCTGCCGAGCGGGAGGCCTGGGACTGGATCGAGGACAAGGTCGCGCAAGCCCTCGGGCGGAGCGAACGCGTCCTCGGAAACACCGGCTCCGCGTCCTGACGCGGCGGCTCAACGGAGAAACCTCTGATGCGCTTCATGACGCTCGCGGCCGTGGCGGCCCTCGCCACGGTCTCGTTCACGGCCCAAGCCCACGGCCCGACCCGGCAGAAGGTCTCGGAGACGATCGAGATCAACACGCCCGCCGACAAGGTCTGGACGGTGGTCGGCAACTTCCAGGACGCCAGCTGGATCCCGGTGGTCGAGAAGACCGAGGGCAAGGGCGGCAACGAGGTCAAGGCGACCCGGACGCTGACGCTCAAGGGCGGCGCCACGGTCGAGGAAGAGCTCGCCAAGTACGACGCCGAGAAGAAGCTCCTCATGTACCGGATCAACAAGGTCGACGTGAAGGTGCTGCCGGTGAACGACTACTCCTCGACGATCGAGCTCGAGGGCGACGGCGGCAAGACCAAGGTCACCTGGAAGGGCGCCTTCTACCGCGGCTACATGAACAACGACCCGCCGCCCGAGCTGAACGACGAGGCCTCCAAGAAGGCCGTGCTCGGCCTCTACAAGGCCGGCCTCGAGAACCTGAAGGCCAAGGTCGAGAAGGGCTCGTAGGGGCTTTGAGTCTTCGGAGAGCCGGCGTGCGTCGATCGTTTCGGTGGGCCCGCCGGCCCTTTCCGCCCGCCTGGGCGGGGGCGAGGATCAGGGCGCCGCGCGGCGTCCTGCTGGCGGTGGGGATGCTCGCCGTGTCCCCCGCCCTCGCGCAGCAGGCCTATGTCACGACGCAGCTCGGCAACGCCGTCGACGTCGTGGATCTCGCCGCCGGCAAGGTGGTGCGCTCGATCCCCGTGGACGGGGCGCCCGCCGGCATCGCCCTCGCGCCCGATCGCAGGACGGCCTACGTCACCCGCCCCGAGGGCCATGGCCTCGCGGTGATCGATCTCGATGCGGGACGGGTCAGCGCGACGGTGCCCCTGCCCGGCGGCCCCCTCGGCATCGGCGTCAATCCGAGGACCGGCGCGGTCTACGTGGCCGACTGGTATGGCGCCCGCGTCTTCGTGCTCCTCCCCGAGGGCGGGAGCCTCCGGCGCTCCGGCGAGATCGCGGTCGGCCGCTCGCCCTCCGGCATCGCGGTGACGCCCGACGGGGCCACCCTGCTCGTCGCCAACCGGGAATCCGACAGCGTCTCGATCGTCGACCTCGCCTCGGGCAAGGAGTGCGCGGTCGTTCCCGTCGGTCAGCATCCCTTCGGGCTGACCCTGTCCGCGGACGGGACCCGCGCCTACACCGCCAACGTCGTCTCCGACGACGTCTCGGCGATCGACGTGGCGGCGGCCCGGGAGATCGGCCGGGTGAAGACCGGGGAGCGCCCCTACGTCATCGCCCTGGCCGGTGGCCGCGGCTTCGTCACCGACCAGTACGTGAACGACGTGACGGTGTTCGATCTGGCGAGCCTGGAGAAGGTCGGTACGATCGATGTCGGCGACCATCCCGAGGGCATCGGCACCGGGCGGGACGGCAGGACCGTCTACGTCGCCAATTGGGGCGACAACAGCCTGAGCGTGATCGACGTGGCGACCCTCAAGGTCACGGGGACCATCGCCACCGGCGACGGCCCCCGCGCCTTCGGGGATTTCCTGCGCTAGGACCCTCTCCGCCGGAGGCCCCTCACACCGCCTTCTGCATCGGCACCACGTTGTGGAGCGTGCGGTCGGAATTGTCGAAGAAGCGGCGGATGTTGCGCGCGGCCTGGCGGATGCGCTGCTCGTTCTCGACCAGCGCGATGCGCACGTACTCGTCGCCGTGCTCGCCGAAGCCGATGCCCGGCGCCACCGCCACGTCCGACTTCTCCAGGAGCAGCTTCGAGAATTCGAGGCTGCCGAGCGGCCGGTACTTCTCGGGAATCGGCACCCAGGCGAACATCGAGGCCTGGGGCACCGGCAGGGACCAGCCGGCCTTGCCGAAGGACTCGATCAGCGCGTCGCGGCGCTTCTTGTAGGTCGCCCGCATCTCCTTGATGCAGTCGTCCGGCCCGTTCAGCGCGGCGGTGGCCGCCACCTGGATCGGCGTGAAGGCGCCGTAATCGAGATAGGACTTCACCCGGGTCAGCGCCGCGAGCAGACGCTCGTTGCCGACCGCGAAGCCCATGCGCCAGCCCGCCATCGAGAAGGTCTTGGAAAGGGAGGTGAACTCCACCGTGACGTCGATGGCGCCCGGCACCTGCAGCACGGAGGGGGGCGGGGTGTCGTCGTCGAAATAGACCTCGGCATAGGCGAGGTCGGAGAGCAGGATCAGCTCGTGCTTCTTCGCGAAGGCGACGAGGTCCTTGTAGAAGTCGAGGCTCGCCACGTAGGCGGTCGGGTTCGAGGGGTAGCACACGACCAGGGCGACGGGCTTCGGGATCGAGTGGACCACCGCCTTCTCCAGGGCCGGGAACATGGCCGGGGTCGGCTCGGCCGGCACGGAGCGGATCACGCCGCCGGCCATCAGGAAGCCGAAGGCGTGGATCGGGTAGCTCGGATTGGGCACCAGCACGACGTCGCCCGGGGCGGTGATCGCCTGCGCCATGTTGGCGAAGCCTTCCTTCGAGCCCAGCGTCGCCACGACCTGGGTGTCGGGGTTCAGGCTCACGCCGAAGCGGCGCTGGTAGTAGCCGGCCTGGGCGCGGCGCAGGCCGGCAATGCCCTTGGAGGCGGAGTAGCGGTCGGTCCGCGGCTTCCCGGCGGTCTCGACCAGCTTCTCGATGACGTGCCGGGGCGCGTCGAGATCGGGGTTGCCCATGCCGAGATCGATGATGTCGGCGCCCTGCGCTCGGGCAGCGGCCTTGATCCGGTTCACCTGCTCGAAGACGTAGGGCGGGAGGCGCTTGATGCGGTGGAAATCGGTCATGACAGGTCCATCGGCGCGGAGGTTCCGGCAGGGCGCTGTTGGGCCGGAACGCGGCGAAGCGGCTCGTTTACCACCGACGCGCGCCCGCGCCGATCTTTTTGTGACGCCCCCGTGAAGCCGCGGGAGCGGCGAAGGCTACGGGTTGGGCGGGGCCGAGGGGGCGGACAGATCCTTCCCGGCCGACTTGCCCGCGCCCTCCGCGGCCTTTCCGCGGGCCTCGTTGCGGCTGCGGGCGCCTTCCAGCTCCGCGGCGAGGGCCTTCTGGCCCTCGGACGAGCGGGCGCGGATGGCGCGCTTCGGGGCGTCCTCGCCCACGGGCATGTAGCCGACGCCCTCGCGGCGGGAATTGGCCACGAAATCGGGGGCCTGCATCTCCTTCGGGCCGTGGCCGGCGCCGACGAAGGCGGCCTTCATCGGGTTCACGTCGCTGGAGCAGGCGCAGAGCCCCGCGGCGATCGGCAGCAGGGCCGCGGCGGTGGCGAGCCTACGCCCGATCCTGCGGGCCTGCGCCGACGGGGATGCGCCTTCGGCGGAGCGCGCTGCGAGGTGCCACAGGAGTGTCATCGGCTTTGGCTTGAAAACCTAAATCGCGGGCCGGCACTGGCAAGGAAAGCGGTTGGCGCGTTAATTTGTCGGAAACGAGGCCCGCCGTCTCCGCTGACGCGGCCCGAGCAGAGCCTCCAGGGAGGAGAGCGCGCGCGTGGCGACCGAGAGAAGCGTACCCGGCGTACCGGACCTTGAGGCGATCTCGCGCAACGCCGGTCAGCTCGCGGAGGAATTCGGCAAGATCGCCGCCGCCTCGATGCGGCCCTTCGAGGCGAAGGACGGGGCGTTTCCCGCGGCGCCCGAGGGCACCGACGAGATCAACGAGATGACCCGCACCCTGACCCGGGTGGCGGAAGCCTGGATGAGCGATCCGGAGAAGGCGCTGACGGCGCAGCGCAGGCTCAGCGAGGCCTTCATGGCCCTGTGGGGCGCGACCTGGACGCGGATGCAGGGGCAGGCGGCGGCGCCCGTGGCGGAGCCGGAGCCCAAGGACAAGCGCTTCGCCCACGAGGAATGGTCGAGCAACCCGGTCTTCGATTTCGTCAAGCAGAGCTATCTCATCACCGCCCGCTGGGCGGAGACCCTGGTGCGCGAGGCGGAGGGGCTCGACCCCCATACCCGCCACAAGGCGGAGTTCTACCTGCGCCAGATCCTCGGGGCGATGTCGCCCTCCAACTACGTGATGACCAACCCCGAACTGCTGCGCCACACCCTGCAGGAGAACGGGGCCAATCTCGTGCGCGGCATGAAGATGCTCGCCGAGGATATCGAGGCCGGCGGCGGCCAGCTGCGGGTGCGCCAGACCGACCTCTCCGCCTTCAAGTTCGGCGAGGACGTCGCCGTCACCCCCGGCGAGGTCGTGTTCCGCAACGATCTGATGGAGCTGATCCAGTACGCGCCCAAGACCGAGACGGTGCTCAAGCGACCGTTCCTGATCGTGCCGCCCTGGATCAACAAGTTCTACATCCTCGACCTCAACCCGGCCAAAAGCCTGATCGGCTGGATGGTCAGCCAGGGCCTCACGGTGTTCGTGATCTCCTGGGTCAACCCGGACGAGCGCCACCGCGACAAGGACTTCGAGTCCTACATGCGCGAGGGCATCGAGACCGCGATCGACATGATCGGCGTCGCCACCGGCGAGACCGAGGTGTCCGCGGCGGGCTACTGCGTCGGCGGCACCCTGCTCGCCGTGACGCTGGCCTATCAGGCCGCCACCGGCAACCGGCGCATCAAGAGCGTGACCTTCCTCACCACGCAGGTCGACTTCACCCATGCCGGCGATCTCAAGGTCTTCGCCGACGAGGAGCAGATCCGGGTGATCGAGGCGCGGATGGCCGAGCGCGGCTATCTCGAGGGCGCGCGCATGGCCAACGCCTTCAACATGCTCAGGCCCAACGACCTGATCTGGTCCTACGTGGTCAACAACTACGTGAAGGGGAAGGCGCCCCTGCCCTTCGACCTGCTCTACTGGAACGCCGACGCCACGCGCATGCCGGCGGCCAACCATTCCTTCTACCTGCGCAACTGCTATCTCAACAACACGCTCGCCAAGGGCGAGATGGTGCTCGGCAACGTGCGCCTCGACCTGAAGAAGGTGAAGGTGCCGGTCTTCAACCTCGCCACCCGCGAGGACCACATCGCCCCCGCCGTCTCGGTCTTCGAGGGCTCCAAGAAGTTCGGCGGCAAGGTCGATTACGTGCTGGCGGGCTCCGGCCACATCGCGGGCGTCGTCAACCCGCCGGGCAAGAAGGCCAAATACGGCTTCCGCACCGGCGGCCCGACAAAGGGTCAGTTCGAGGACTGGCTCACGGCCGCCACCGAGCACGAGGGCTCCTGGTGGCCCTACTGGTTCAAGTGGCTGGAGGAGCAGGCGCCGGAGCGGGTTCCCGCCCGCATCCCCGGCGAGGGGGGCCTGCCCTCCCTCGGCCCGGCGCCGGGCACCTATGTCCGCATGAAGGCCTGAAGGCCCCGCGCCGCGAACGGGGCCGCCCGCGGCGGCCCCGGACATGAGGAGCGCCGTCAGTACTTGCGCACGAGCGGCGCCGGGATGGCGGCGGGGGGCGGCGCGAAGACGTAGCGGAAGCCGACCGAGACGACGTCCGCGCTCGAATCGACCGTGCCGGCGAAGGCGATGCTGGCGCCCAGCACGTTCCGCGTGTCGTAGTCGCGTCCCAGCCCGGCCAGGATGCTGCTCTTGTCCAGGAAGAAGTGCGAATAGGCCGCGTTGAGCGTGAGCTGGTCGCTCCAGCGGTAGCTCGCGCCGATCGAGGCGATGTAGCGGTCGTTGTCGGGCAGGCGCACCGAGCGGTTGCTGAAGTCGATCGGCGATTCCTCGTAGGCGAAGCCCGCCCGCAGGGTGAGGGCCGGCGACCAGTCGTATTCGGCGCCGATCGAGTAGGTGAACCCGTCCTTGTAGTTGAGCGGCAGGAAGTTCACCGGCACGCCGAGGGTCTTCGAGACGATGCCGATCGTGCCGAGCCTCGACCAGTTGTCCCACTCGAAGCCGAGGCTGACCCGGGTGACCGGGTTGATCGCCTGGGTCAGGCCCACGCTGAGCTTGTCCGGGGTGTTGAGGTTCGCCTTGACCTGGCCCGCCGCCCGGGCGAGCGCGAGCAGCGGCACGCCGATCGAGCCCTCGAGGTCGTGATGCACCGAGGAGCGGTAGCCGATGCCGAGCACGGTGCCGTCCCAGGGCGTGATCGTCGCGCCCGCGGTGAAGCCGACGCCCCAGGAATCTCCCTTCAGGAAGGCGCTCGGGAGGGCGGCCGCCGGCAGCAGCGGCGTCAGCGGCACGGCCTGCCGCAGGGTCAGGCGGAAATACTCGATGTTCGGGCCGGCGGCGACGGAGAGCCAGTCATTGACCTTGAAGCCGATCACCGGGTTGAAGGCGAGGGAGAAGATCCGCGAGGACCGCCCGTAGACCTCGCCGGCCCAGACGTCCCGGGGCTTCGTCACGAGGCCGAAGGGGGCCCCGGTCTGCAGGCCGATCCAGACCCGGTCGCTCAGCTGGTAGGAGGTCGCCCCCGCCGGCACCACCGCGCCCTGGCCGATATCGCCCGAGCCGCCGAGGGGCAGGAAGCCGGGATTGGTGCCGGCCGTGGGCTGGATCTCGGACGAGAGATTGATGAAGGTCAGGTTCTGCTCGCTGACCCAGCCCGGCCGCATGGTGATCACGGCCGGGTTCCAGAACATCGAGGAGACGCCGCCCGAGCCCGAGGCCGCGCCGGCGAAGGACAGGCCCTGGGCCTGCGTGCTCTGCTCACGGATGCCGAAGGCGCCGGCCTGGGCCTGGGTCGTCACGCCCGCCGCGAGCCCTGCGAGGCACAGGGCCGAGACCCCCGAGAGCGCGTGTGCGCGAATCCTGCCGATCTTCCCCACGTCCTGACCCCTTCTCAGACCTATTGTTCGACGGTGCTGGATTCCTCTCGGCTGCGTCGCCCGGGCTGGCACCTTGGCGCAACGGTGGCGCATTTGCGGGTACTTATCAATGCCTATGTTTCTTAAGGGTTTATCAGTAAATTGACGTGTCTCGACTGATTCTCTGCTTGCGAAAACCTGCGCGCGCTGTTGTCGCAGAGATCCGCCGCAAATGGTTCACATCTGAACCTTATGCGCTATCCTGCATTGACGATCGGCGTTGAGCGGGCGTTTCGGCGCTTTGATTCCGGTCTGTGTCATTTGCGTCACGTCCGCGGGCGGCCACCATTCCCGCGCCGGCGCCCGCGTCGACCCTTGCACCGGCTCCATGACGGCGCCATGGTCGCGCCCCCGCAAGGCAGGACCGGACGCAGACCCGATGAAGCTCATCCGCCACGGAAATCCCGGTGAGGAGAAACCCGGCCTCGTCGATCGCCACGGCGGCCTGCGCGACCTGTCGGGGCTCCTGCGCGACGTCGCCGGGCCGGCCCTGTCCCGCGAGAGCCTCGACCGCCTGCGCAGGATCGACCCCGAGACCCTCCCCCCGCTCCCGGCCGCGACCCGGCTCGGCCCTTGCGTCGGCGGCACCCGCAACTTCGTCGCGATCGGCCTGAACTATTCCGACCACGCTGCCGAGATCGGCGCGCAGATTCCGGCCGAGCCGATCGTGTTCAACAAGGCGCCCTCCTGCATGGCCGGGGCGAACGACACGGTCATCCTGCCCAAGGGCTCGGCCAAGACCGACTGGGAGGTGGAGCTCGCGGTGGTGATCGGCCGGCGCGCCTCCTATGTCCACGCCAACGAGGCGCTGGACTACGTGGCCGGCGCCTGCATCTGCAACGATCTCTCCGAGCGCGAATTCCAGATGGAGCGTGGCGGCACCTGGACGAAGGGCAAGGGCTGCCCGACCTTCGGCCCCCTCGGCCCCTGGCTCGTCACCCTGGACGAGATCCCCGATCTCAAGGGCCTGTCGCTCAGCCTCGACATCAACGGGCAGCGCATGCAGACCGGCTCCACCGCGACGATGATCTTCGACGTGCCGCAGATCGTCGCCTACGTCTCGCATTTCATGATGCTGGAGCCCGGCGACGTCATCACCACCGGCACCCCGCCGGGCGTCGGCGTCGGCATGAAGCCGCAGCGCTTCCTGAAGAGCGGCGACGAGATGGTGCTGCGCATCGACGGTCTCGGCGAGCAGCGCCAGAGCGTCGTCGCCTTCGACGACTGGACGGCCAAGGTCGCGGCGGGCGAGCCGACGCACTGAGGGGCCTCGTCACTTCGTGGTGAAATTGATCGTGCCGGCAAAAATAATATCGTAGATTGTGTATTTGCAGTTCTGGAGTTGTGCCGACCGGCCTCTTTCCTTCTGGGAATGAAAATTAACCGAGTTTTATTGATCACAATTGATGATCCGCGTGTCTCCATGCGGATCTCCCATGCATCCTGCTCCGACCCAAGAGCCCAAGACTGGTTCTCCGCCGACGCTCGCGGCGATCGCGGCGCTCGCGGCGGAGTTACGCCACGTGGCGCAGGACAAGACCGGGCGGATCCGGCAGATCACCGGCCAGGCCCGTATCCTCGCCCTCAACGCGCTGATCGAGGCCGGCCGGGCCGGCGAGCATGGGCGCGGCTTCTCCGTGGTCGCCCAGGAGGTTCGGGCGATCGGGACGGAGATCGAAGGGCTGGCCCGTGAGCTGGAGACGCATCTGTCCGGCAAGATCGTCGAGGTGCAGGAGGCCGTCCGCGCGATGGCCGGCTGCGCGCAGGAAGAGCGCCTCATCGACCTCGCCCTGAATGCCGTCGAGCTGATCGACCGCAATCTGTATGAGCGGACCTGCGATGTGCGCTGGTGGGCGACGGACGCCGCCATCGTGGATTGCGCGGCCCAGCCCTCGCCGGAGGCCGCCGCCTACGCGGCCGAGCGGCTCGGCGTCATCCTCTCGGCCTATACGGTCTATCTCGATCTGTGGCTGTGCGACCGATCCGGCCGCATCCTCGCGACGGGCCGCTCCAGCCGCTATCCGGGCCTGACCGGCCGAAGCGTCGCCGGCGAGCGCTGGTTCGAGGAGGCCCTCGCCCTGAGCAGCGGCGACGATTATGGCTGCGCCGATGTCCGCCGCGAAGCCCTGCTCGAGAACGCGCAGGTGGCGACCTATACGGCGGCGGTGCGGGGGCGCGGGCAGCGGAACGGGCCGCCCTGCGGCCTGCTCGCCATCCATTTCGACTGGGAGCCCCAGGCCCGCGCCATCGTCGAGGGGGTGCGGGTGGCCCCCGAGGATCGGGCCCGCACGCGCGTTCTGCTCGTCGATGCCCAGCGGCGCATCCTCGCCGCCTCCGGCGGCGGGGCCGCCCTCGGCGCGACGGTGGCGGCCGATCCCGAGGGGCGCAAGAGTGGGACCGCGCGCGATCCGCGCACCGGCACGCTCACCGCCTTCCACCGCACGCCCGGCTACGAGACCTACGAGGGGCTCGGCTGGTACGGGATGATCGAACAGCGGCCCGCTTGAGGCCCTTTCCTGCCGGGCGGCGCGTCCGGTGCCTGCCGCATCGGGGCCGGCGTGGGCGCGGCTGCGTCGGTATTGCACCCAAACCTTCGCGGCCTGCGGCGGTTTTCTCCTCACGAGCCGCGTGAGGAGAAGAAAGCATGTCCGCTCAGGATCCCCGGCACCATGCCGGGCAGCGCATCGATACCGTCGATCAGCTCTCGAGCCTCGTTCTGCTCGGATTGTCCCTTGCCGGCGCGGTCCTCGTCGTGGGGCTCGACCTGCTCCTGATCTGAGGCGGTCCCGGGCGGTTCCGCAAGTTTCCCGTGAGGGCAAGGGGTCGGGCGGGGCGGCCGGAGGAAATCCCCGGAAAGTTTTCGAGCCGCCGGGCAAGTGCGGACCGCTCCGCGAACCGGGTTCTGCTTGGTCCCGCCAGAACATCCGCGGTGCAGAATACAGATGGCGCGCGGCGAACGCCGCGTCAATTAAACACAGGTTGATTTGCGGGCGATAAATTTCGGCAATATCTCTCTCCGATCCATCTCGACTTGGGCGGAGGTACGCGATGAGGGCGGAGGGGGAAGGGCAGGCCGATCGGCTGTCGGAAGTGTCCCGGCTCGCCGGGGCGCTGGCCGATCAGATCCTGCGGGAAAGCATGACGGGCGAGCCATCGGAGGCGAAGGTGACGGCTTTGGGCAAGGCCGCGCTGCTGCTCGACGATTTCAGCCAGCCGATTCCCGATCTCGTCGCCGACGTGCTGATGCGCGTCCATGGCGGCGGGGAGAACGGGGCGGAGGCCCTGTCCGAGCCGGAGGATCTGGAGACGGAGGGGGCGTCGGCCGAGGGCATGGCCGGGGCGCCGAGCGTCAGGCCCGGCCTGTTCCCGCGGCTCCTGCGTTCCCTGCGGCCGCCCCAGCGCGGCTGATAAGGCTCAGTCGTCGCCGACGACGCCGGCCTCGTCCTGGGCCTGCAGCACGGCGGGCCGCGGCATCGAGATGATGTTGAAGCCGGAATCCACGAAGTGGACCTCTCCGGTCACGCCGCTCGACAGGTCGGAGAGCAGGTAGAGCGCCGAGCCGCCGACATCCTCCAGCGTCACCGTGCGGCGCAGGGGGGCATGGGCCTTCTGGTGATTGTACATCAGCCGGGCATCGGCGATGCCGGCGCCGGCCAGGGTGCGCATCGGGCCGGCCGAGAGGGCGTTGACCCGGATCCCGTCCGGGCCGAGATCGGAGGCGAGGTAGCGCACCGAGGCCTCCAGCGCCGCCTTGGCCACGCCCATCACGTTGTAGTTCGGCATGACCCGGGTCGAGCCGCCATAGGTCAGGGTCAGCAGCGAGCCCCCCCGCGGCATGCGCTGGGCCGCCCGCTGGGCCAGCTCCGTGAAGGAGAAGCAGGAGATCGTCATGGTCCGCGAAAAATTCTCGCGAGTGGTGACGTCGACGTAGCGGCCCTTGAGCTGCGCCTTGTCCGAGAAGCCGATGGCGTGGACGAGGAAGTCGATCCCCTCGGGGAAGCGCTCGTCCAGGGCGGCGAAGGTGGCGTCGACGGAGGCGAGATTCTCGACGTCGCAGGGCAGCACCACGTCCGAGCCCAGGGAGGCGGCGAGCGGCGTGACGCGCCGGCCGAGCGCGTCCCCCTGATAGGTGAAGGCGAGGCTCGCGCCCTGGGCGTGCAGCGCCTTGGCGATGCCCCAGGCGATCGAATGATCGTTGGCGACCCCCATGATGAGGCCGCGCTTGCCCGCCATCAAACCCGTCATACGCTGTCCCGAACGCTCGTTCCGGGCGGCGCCCGGTCAGTTCCCCGACGAGGCTTAACGCGCCGGTTGCATGCCTGTCCACGCATCCGGACCGCGATCGGGCACGAAAAAGCCCCGCCGGGGCGGGGCCGGGACAGGAGCGGGGGACGCGTGCGGCTCGGCCTCAGAAATAGCCGCGGGTGCCGGAGCGGGCGTCGTCGATCAGGGTCTGCTTGACGCGCACGGCCAAGGTGCCGAGGCCGAGCGTGCAAGCAACCAGGAAGACCGCGAGACAGATCAACATGGATGCATCATACCTCCGGTCGTATGAACGCCGGCTGTCTGCACCGGTTCCTTGGGCACCCCCAAGACGAGCCCGGGCCTAACCTTGGCTGTACGTCTCGCAGCTGCGAGAGGGCCGCCTCCGGGCGCCTCAGGCGTCGATGTGCTTGAGCACGAGCGTGGCGTTGGTGCCGCCGAACCCGAACGAGTTCGACATCACATGACCGAGGGAGACGCCGTCGCGGCGCTCGCGCAGGATCGGCATGTCGGCGAAGGCCGGGTCGAGCTCGTCGATATGGGCGCTCTCGCAGATGAAGCCGTTGTTCATCATCAGGAGCGCGTAGATCGCCTCCTGCACGCCGGTGGCGCCCAGGGAATGCCCGGTGAGGGACTTCGTCGCCGAGATCGGCGGGCAGGCCTCGCCGCGGCCGAACACCGCGCGGATCGCCTCGATCTCCTTGTCGTCGCCGACCGGCGTCGAGGTCGCGTGCGGGTTGATGTAGTCGATCTTCACGCCCTTCAGGTCTTCCAGGGCCTGGCGCATGCAGCGCACCGCGCCCTCGCCGGAGGGGGCGACCATGTCGTGGCCGTCCGAGGTGGCGCCGTAGCCGGCGATCTCGCCGTAGATCTTCGCGCCGCGGGCCTTGGCATGCTCGTATTCCTCGAGCACCACCACCCCCGCCCCGCCGGCGATCACGAAACCGTCACGGTTGGCGTCGTAGGCGCGGGAGGCACGCGCGGGCGTGTCGTTGTACTTCGAGGACATCGCGCCCATGGCGTCGAACAGCACCGACAGGGTCCAGTCGAGGTCCTCGCAGCCGCCGGCGAAGATCACGTCCTGCCGTCCGCCGCGGATGATCTCGGCGGCGTTGCCGATGCAGTGGTTCGAGGTCGCGCAGGCCGAGGAGATCGAATAGTTCACGCCGCGGATCTTGAACCAGGTCGCGAGCGTGGCCGAGGCCGTGGAGCTCATCGCCTTCGGCACGGCGAAGGGGCCGACGCGCTTGGGGCCCTTCTCCTGGGCGATGGCGGCCGATTCGACGATGGTGCGGGTCGAGGGCCCGCCGGAGCCCATGATGATGCCCGTGCGGTCGTTGGAGACGTCGCCGGCCTCCAGCCCCGCGTCGCGGATCGCCTGCTCCATGGCGACGTGGTTCCAGGCGGTGCCGCCGCCGTGGAAGCGCATCGCCCGGCGGTCGACCACGCTCTCCGCGTCGAGCTGGGGGGCGCCCTCCACCTGGCTGCGGAAGCCGCGCGCGGCGTAGGATTCGGCCCGCACGATCCCCGAGCGCGCCTCGCGCAGGGAGGCGAGCACTTCCTGGGTGTTGTTGCCGATGGACGAGACGATGCCCATCCCGGTGATGACGACACGCCGCATGATGCTCGAAGGAATCTCCGTCGCCGCGCCAGACGCGCCGCACGGCGTCACCTAAGATGATGTGCGCATAATCTCAACCACGCAAAGCCCGATCCGTGCCCGATTGGCACGCGTTCGACCGCTGCGGGGACGGATTTTACGACTGGAACAGGCCGACGCGCAGGTCCTTGGCCTCGTAGATCCGGCGGCCATCCGCCTCGAGCCAGCCATCGGCGATGCCGAGCACGAGCTTGCCCTGGCGCACCCGCCGGATGTCGATGCCGTAGACGACCTTCTTGACGGTGGGCAGCACCTGGTCGGTGAACTTGACCTCGCCGACGCCGAGGGCCCGGCCGCGGCCGGGGCTGCCGAGCCAGCCGAGATGGAAGCCGACGAGCTGCCAGAGGGCGTCGAGGCCGAGGCAGCCGGGCATCACGGGGTCGCCCTGGAAGTGGCAGGGGAAGAACCAGAGGTCGGGCCGGATGTCGAACTCGGCGAGCACATGGCCCTTGCCGTAGGCGCCCCCCTCGGTGCCGATCGAGGTGATGCGGTCGAACATCAGCATCGGCGGCAGCGGAAGCTGGGCGTTGCCGGCCCCGAACATCTCGCCGCGGCCGCAGGCCAGCAGCTCCTCGTAGGTGAAGCTCGACGGCCGCGGCGCAGGGCCGCCCTGCTCCGGCTGCGCGGGGGTCTCGGATTCGGAAGACACAGGAGCCATGTGAGCGGTTCGGTTCCCTTCGGCTGGTTTCTTGTCCGGGGAGGCGGAGGATGGGCCGGCGCCGATGCCGGGTCCGAGGCGGCGCCTCGTTAGCACAGTGCCCCCCTGCCTGATAGCCGTCCCGGCGGAGGGCCGGGCGGCGCAGGTTCGAGGCTCTGTCGGGTTGTCGTCGTTGCCGCAGGCACGTATACTATTGCGCCAGATGTCAAGTGAAGAGTGAGAAAGCCGTCCCGCCGATGTCCGACCTGTCGCCACTTCAGGCCGTCCTGAACGCCCGCCCGGCCAATGCCGCCGAGGCCGGCGCGGCTGCGCGCCGCGGTTGCCCGCTCTCCGACCTTCGGGACCGCCTGCGCCGCGCCGGCCTGCGCCCGACGCGGCAGCGCCTGTCCCTCGGCTGGCTGCTCTTCGGCCGTGGCGACCGCCACCTGACCGCGGAAATGCTCTACGACGAGGCCATGCGCGCCAAGGTGCCGGTCTCGCTCGCCACCGTCTACAACACCCTGCACCAGTTCACCGAGGCCGGCCTGCTGCGCCAGCTCGCCCTCGACGGGTCGAAGGCCTATTTCGACACCAACCCGAGCGAGCACCACCACTTCTTCCTCGAGGAGGAGGGCGAGGTGATGGACATGCCGGAATGCGGCATCTCCGTCGATTCGCTGCCCGAGGCGCCCGAGGGCATGGAGATCGCCGGCGTCGAGGTGATCGTGCGCCTGCGCCGCCGGGCGGCTTCGGGCCGCGCCTGACGCGTCACCCGCTTCATCGGCATCTGCGAGACATGCGAAAGGCCCGGGATGTCCCGGGCCTTTTCGTTTGCGCCCGCCGCTCGCGCGGTGCGCCTATTCGACCCGCTCGTTCGGGTAGACGCCCCAGAGCCGGTCCTGGCGGATGTAGCCGTCGACGTCGCCGCGCTTCTGCGGAAGGGACACGACCAGCCGGCACCAGGTGCCGGTGCAGCTCTTCACGCTGCCGATCACGCCGGGCTCGAGGCGCGCCTCCTCCCCCGCGGTCTCGTCCGCGCGGGAGCGCAGCGTCACGGTGGCGGCCTTGTCGCCCCCGGTCTTGTCGCCTCCGGCTCTGGCGATCACCACGGCGGTCCGCCGCCCCGAGAGCAGGGAATGCAGCACCCAGCCCTCGGTGCCCTCCGAATCCCGGATGCGCCGCCAGGTCTCGAATTCGGCGATGATCTCCACCGGCAGGCCGGCCCGCTGGAACACCCAGAGGGTGCGGTGGTCCTTGGACGGGCCCTCCCGCAGGTTCACCCGGTCGGTCTTGAGGCTGGCATAGCGCGGCAGCGGCAGCTTGGTGACGGGGCCGAGGCCCGCCTCCGGCGTCGCCGGCGCCGCCAGGGCGGGGAGCGCCGGCAGCGTTCCGGCCAGCCCCGGAAGGGCCGCGAGAAGCAGGGACAGGGCGCGCGCCCGGGCCGTCCGTCGCATCGTCCGTCGCATCGTCGGTCTCCTGCCCGGGATCCTGTCGCAGGCGGCGTTCGGGGCGCGGAAGGGCGCCGGACCGGCCGCCCGCATTGTCTTCGCCCGTCGCTCTGGTAGAGAGGCCGGAAGACGCGGGCAGCCCGCCGGCTCTCCCCACCCGATGCCGCATTCCGCCCCATCTGGCCGGGACGTGGTTAAGGGAGCGTAAGCCGGGCCGGAGCCGCCGGCGAGGTCAGTCGGGTGCCGCGCGTGGTGCCGGGAGGGGGTCATGTCGTCGTTCAAGCGCAAGCCGCTGGTCGTGGTGACGCGGCGCCTGCCGGACGCGGTCGAGACGCGCATGCGCGAGCTCTTCGACACGCGCCTCAACCATGACGATGCGCCGATGTCGGCCGAGGCGCTCGCCGTCGCCCTGCGCGAGGCGGACGTGCTGGTGCCCACCGTGACCGACGAGATCGATTCCGCCCTGCTCGCCCAGGCCGGTCCGAACCTGCGGCTCATCGCGAATTTCGGCAACGGCGTCGATCACATCGACGTGGCCGTGGCCCTGGAGCGGGGCATCACCGTCACCAACACCCCCGGCGTGCTGACCGAGGACACCGCCGACATGACCATGGCGCTGATCCTCGCCGTGGCCCGGCGGGTGGCGGAGGGGGCGCGCATCATCCCCGACGACGACTGGACCACCGGCTGGTCGCCGACCTGGATGCTCGGGCGCCGCATCACCGGCAAGCGCCTCGGCATCGTCGGCATGGGCCGGATCGGCCAGGCCCTCGCCCGCCGCGCCAGGGCCTTCGGCCTGTCGATCCACTATCACAACCGCCGCCGCGTGCCCGCGAGCATCGAGGAGGAGACGGGGGCGACCTACTGGGAATCCCTCGACCAGATGCTCGCCCGGGTCGACATCGTCTCGGTCAACTGCCCGCACACGCCGGCGACCTATCACCTGCTCTCCGCCCGCCGCCTCAAGCTCCTGAAGCCCGAGGCCGTGGTGGTGAACACCGCCCGCGGCGAGGTGATCGACGAGAACGCCCTGGCGCGCCTGATCGAGGCCGGCGAGATCGGCGGGGCGGGCCTCGACGTGTTCGAGCAGGAGCCGGCAGTGAGCCCGCGCCTCGTGCGCCTCGCCCGCAACGGCAAGGTGGTGCTGCTGCCGCATATGGGCTCGGCCACCCACGAGAGCCGCGTCGACATGGGCGAGAAGGTCATCATCAACATCAAGACCTTCATGGACGGCCACCGGCCGCCGGACCGCATCCTGCCCAGCATGCTCTGAGCCTGGGCGGGGCTCACCCGAACAGGTCGACCGTGGCGAAGCCGCGCGCCGCCAGGCGCTCGGCCAGCACCCGCCGGTGGCAGCGCTCGGGATCGCGCTCGAAGCAGAGCAGGCAGACCGGCGCCCTGCCCGCGAGTTCGGCCAGGGCGTCGAGGGCGAGCCCCCCGTCGGCGGTGTCGAGCACCTCCTCGCAATAGATCCTCCGCATCAGCCCGGCATCGTGGGCGCGGGCGGCCTCGCGGCCGGCCTTCGGCGTGCCCAGCGCCCGCAGATGCGCGTAGCCGAGGCCCGCCTCCTCCAGCCCGGCCTTCAGGGCGCCCTTCGAGAATCCGCGCTTGCGGGAATTGGCCACCGCCCGCACGTCGGCGAGCGTTGCCACCCCCGCCTCCTTGAGCGCCGCGTGCAGGCGCTCCGGATCGAGGCCCTCGTATCCTATGGTGAACAGAGTCTTCATGATGTGACGGCGATCCGAAAACGCGGGCTCTTCTTGAGGCTTGCGGGCCACGCCCCCTGAGGATTGTCGTGGGAAGGTCCTCGCGATGTGCCTCCCCTACAACGGCTACCGGAAATTCGCCGCAATGGCGTCAAACCTCTCTTAACCGCGCCCAGGGCAACCAATAGCCATGCATTGGCGCGAAGACGGTTGCGGGGCCTCGATGTCGCTGGAGATCGCGAAGACGGTTCTGGCCTGCGTGCCGCGCCTCAAGCGGCTGGCCGCCGCCCTCGCCCTGTCGAGCCTGGCCGCCTGCGCCGCCGACACGAGCTTCTACCCCACAAAGGGCGACGCCAAGCCCCATCCCGGTGTGGCCCGGGCCAAGCGCCACCCGATCCAGGGCATCGACATCTCCAAGTGGCAGGGCCCGATCGACTGGGCCTCGGTCCGGGGCGCGGGCACCCAGTTCGCCTTCATCAAGGCGACCGAGGGCGGCGACCACGTGGACGAGCGCTTCCGCGAGAACTGGGAGGGGGCCGGCCGGGCCGGCGTGCCCCGCGGCGCCTACCATTTCGTGTTCTGGTGCCGCTCCGCCAAGGAGCAGATGGACTGGTTCAAGCGGAACGTGCCCAACGACCCGACCGCCCTGCCCCCGGTGCTGGACGTGGAGTGGAACGGCCATTCCGTCGCCTGCCCGAAGCGGCTGCCCAAGGCCCAGGCGCTGGGCATGATCCAGTACATGCTCGACGAGATGGAGCGCTACACCGGCAAGCGCCCGATCATCTACACCGACATCACCTTCCACCGGGACGTGCTGGAAGGCGAGCTGCCCGATTACCCGCACTGGGTGCGCTCCACCGCGGCGGAGCCCGAGCAGCGCTTCGCCAACCGCCAGTGGATGCTCTGGCAGTTCACCTCGACCGGCCGCGTGCCGGGCGTGCGCGGGGACGTGGACCGGAACGCCTTCTACGGCACCCAGGCCGAATGGGCCTCGTTCCTGGCGACCGATTGCGATCCGCGGGAGCATCGCCGCCTGTCGAGCCGCGGCCTCTGTACGGAGAAATGACGGGCCCGGCCTTGCGGTGCAAGTGGACCCGATATTAGGAACAAATTGAACGAATGGTCGATTGATCTGTCTACTAGTGGACAGACGATCGAAGGTGTTTGCGCTACGAGCACCTGATACGAAGCGTGAACAAAGCGTCATCATGTCGACCATGTCGGCGGCTCGCGAGCCCCTGTTCGAAGGAAACCTCCTCCTCAAGGCTTTGAGCCCGGACGACAGGGCGCTCCTCGCCCCCTATCTGGAGCGGTGGGAGCACCAGCGCGGCGAGGTGATCTTCTCCGCCGGCAGCGAGGTCGGCTTCGTCACCTTCCCCTGCGAATTCACGGTGATCACCCTCGTCATCGAGATGGCGGACGGGCGCAGCGCCCAGACCGCGACCGTCGGCCGCGAGGGCGCGGTCGGCGGCGTCGTCAGCAACGGGGGCCTGCCGGCTTCCGCCAACGCGGTCGTGCAGATCCCGGGGCCGGCCCTGCGCATCGACGTGCGCCGCCTGCAGGAGGCCAAGCGCCGCTCGGAGACCCTGCGCAACCTGTTCACCCGCTATTCGGACTGCCTGCTTGCCCAGGTGCTGCAGGCGGTGGCCTGCAACGCCCTCCACCCGATCGAGCAGCGCTGCATGCGCTGGCTGATGACCCTTCAGGACCGGCTCGACACGCCCGTCCTGCCGGTGACGCAGGAGGTGCTGGCCGCCATGCTCGGCGTGCAGCGGACCTACCTGACCCGGATCCTGCGCTCGCTGCAGGACCAGGGCCTGATCGCCATCGGCCGCGGCCGCATCACGATCCTGAACCGCACCGAGGTCGAGGCCGCCGCCTGCGAGTGCCACGCCAGCGTCAAGCGGCACTTTGAAACCGTGCTCGGCGCAGTGTGCAGCCGCAGCGGCCGCTTCATCGCGATCGATCCCGACCCCGTGCAGGGCAAGGGCGGCAACGGTGCGACCGCGCCGGACGCCCCGATCGCCTGAGGGGCCGGTCTCCGCTCCGGCGGCGGCCCGACATCGCCCCGACGCCGCGCGAGCCGACCGACCGATGAGTGCCCGGTCTCCCGAGTTGCCAGAGGCCGTCGCGGATGCCGGGAGGCTCGCCGCCCTCGACGGATACGACATCCTCGACACGCCGCCGGAACCCGATTTCGACGATATCGTGCTGATCGCGAGCCGGCTCTGCGTGGCGCCGACCGCCCTGATCAGCTTCGTCGCCGAGGACCGCCAGTGGTTCAAGGCGCGGGTCGGCTTCGAGCCCTGCGAGACGTCCCTGGCGCAGTCGGTCTGCGCCCATGCCCTCGAGCAGTCCGGCATCCTGGTCATCCCCGACCTCGCCGCGGACCCCCGCACCCGCGCCAACACGCTGGTGACCGGGCCGCCCCATCTGCGCTTCTACGCCGGCGCCCCCCTGGTGACGCCGGAGGGCTACGGCCTCGGCTCGCTCTGCATCCTCGACACGCATCCCCGCCCCGGCGGGCTGTCCCCGGCCCAGATGACCGGGCTCGAGGCGCTGGCCCGCCAGGTGATGCTCCAGCTCGCCCTGCGCCGCAGCGTCGAGGCCCGCGACGCCGACCTCGCCCGCCGGTCCCGGGAGGAGCGGGAGCTGCGGGCCAGTGCCGCCGCCCTCGCCGAGAGCGCCCTGCGCCTGCGGCTCGCCGTGGAGGCGACCGGCGTCGGCATCTTCGACTACGACCTCGTCACCGGCACCCTGATCTGGGACGCCCGCACCCGGGAGATGTTCGGCCTCGGGCCGGAGGATCCGGTCAGCTACGAGGGCGCCTTCCTCTCCGGCCTCCACCCGGAGGACCGGGCGCGGACCGACGCGGCGGTGCGGGCGGCCCTCGATCCCGCCGGCTCGGGCGTGTTCGACTGCGAGTACCGCACCGTCGCCGCCGACGGGAACGTCCTGCGCTGGATCGCGGCCCGCGGCCGGCTGACCAGCGTCGAGGGCCGCCCGACCCGCTTCGTCGGCACGGTGCGCGACATCTCCGCCGAGCGCCGCGCCCAGGCCGAGATCCTGGCGACCGAGGAGCGCTACCGCCTCGTCACCCACGCCACCAACGACGCGATCTGGGACTGGGACCTCGTCGCCGACCACGTCCTGTGGAACGAGGCCCTGCTCACCGCCTATGGCTGGGATCCCGCCCGGATCGCGCCGACCGGCGGCTGGTGGCTCGACCACGTCCATCCCGAGGACCGGGCCGGCGTCGAGGCGGATATCCGCGCCGTCATCGCCGGCCGGGCGATGGACTGGCGGCACGAATACCGCTTCCTGCGGGCCGACGGCAGCTATGCCGACGTGTTCGACCGGGGCTCGATGGTGCGCGATCCCGCCGGCCGGCCGGTCCGCATGATCGGGGCGATGCTCGACCTCACCGAGCGCAAGCGGGCCGAGGCCCAGTTCCGGGCGGTGTTCGAGGGCGCCAATGTCGGCATCGTCCAGCTCGAGCCGCGCAGCCTGAAGGCCCTGCGCGTCAACGCCAAGCTCTGCGCGATCTGGGCGGCGGAGCCCGCCGACATCGTCGGCCAGTCGGTGGCGCAATGGACGCCGGAGGAGGATGCGGAGGAACGCGACCGGCTCCATCGCCGGCTGGCCGCCGGCGAGATCATGCAGGAGACCCTGGAGAAGCGCTACCGGCGCAAGGACGGACGGCTGATCTGGGCCCGGGTCAACCTCGTCTCGCAATGGCGCGGCGACGAGATCCAGGTCACGGCGATGATCGAGGACATCACCGAGGAGCGCCGGGCGGCGGAGTGCCAGCGCGCCCTGATCGCCCTCGGGGACCGCCTGCGGGACGCGGGCAGCACCGCCGAGATCGCCGAGGCGACGGCGGCCCTCCTCGGCCGCAGCCTCGATCTCGACCGGGCCGGCTACGCCTTCCCCGACGGCGCCGAGGCGACGCTCACCGTCGAGCGGGACTGGAGCGCGGGTGCCCTGCCGAGCCTAGCCGGCACCCATGCCGCCGCCGCGCTCCCCCTGCGGCTCCCCGAGCTCGCCCGGGGGGCGGTCTGCGTGCTGCGGGATGCCGCGGCGGAGCTTCCCCCGGCGCGCGCCGCCGCCTATGCGCGGGCGGGAATCGGCGCGGCGGTCGAGGTGCCCCTGGTCCGGCGCGGCGCCCTGGTCGGCGTGCTCTTCGCCCAGTCCGCCGCCGCCCGCGACTGGTCGAGCGGCGAGGTCGATTTCGCCCGCGAGATCGCCGAGCGCGCCTGGGGGGCCGTCGCCCGCATCCAGGCCGAGGAGCAGCAGCGCCTGCTCAACCGCGAGCTCTCCCACCGGCTCAAGAACACCCTGGCCATGGCGCAGGCCATCGCGGCGCAGAGCCTGCGCAACGTCACCGAGGTCGAGACGGCCAAGAAGACCCTGGTGGCGCGCCTGATCGCCCTCGGCAAGGCGCACGACATCCTGCTCGACGGCTCGAGCGAGGCCGCCGACATGGAGGCCCTGATCGCCGGGGCCCTCGCCAGCCACGACGACGGCCAGGCCGGCCGCTTCCGCCTCGCCGGGCCGCCGATCCAGGTGGGGGCGGCCGCCGCCCTCCCCCTCACCCTGATGCTGCACGAGCTCGCCACCAACGCGGCCAAGTACGGCGCCCTCTCCGTGCCCGAGGGCCGCGTCGGCATCACCTGGGAGATCGTCGCCGACGGCGCGGCCGAGCCCCGGCTGAACATGCGCTGGCAGGAGAGCGGCGGCCCGCCGGTGACGCCGCCGGCCCGCACCGGCTTCGGCTCGCGGCTGATCGAGCGCGGCCTGTCCGGGGCGGTGGGCGGCGAGGTCGCGGTCGATTACGACGCGGCCGGGGTGGTCTGCCGGCTGTCCGGCCCGCTCTCGGGCTTCCTCGCGCGGGATTGATCCCCCTCCCCGCCCCGCAGGCGCTCCGCGGCGACGTAGAAGACCGGGGTGACGAACAGGGTCAGGATCGTGGCCACCAGCAGGCCGCCGATCACCACCGTGCCCATGGAGAGCCGGGCATTCGCCCCCGCCCCGCTGGCGATGGCCAGGGGTACCGAGCCCAGGATGAAGGCGAAGGAGGTCATCAGGATCGGGCGCATGCGCATCCGCGTCGCGTGCCTGGCCGCTTCCAGCGCGTCCTCGCCCTGCTGCCGCAATTCCTCGGCGAAGGAGACGAGCAGGATCGCGTTCTTGGCCGCCAGGCCGACGAGGAGCAGCAGCCCGATCTGCCCGAACACGTCGAGGGGCATGTCGCGCAAGGCCAGGAAGCCGACCGCCCCGAAGATCGCCAGCGGGGTCGCGAGCAGGATCACGAGGGGCAGCCGCAGGGATTCGTACTGGCCGGCCAGGAAGCAGAAGATCATGAACACGCCGAGCCCGAAGATGATCGGCGCGAAGTTGCCGGCGATCTTCTCCTGGTAGGCGACCTCGGTCCACTCGATCGAGAAGCTGCTCGGCAATTCCCCCGCCAGCTGCTCGACCGCCTCGATGATCGTGCCGGAGCTGGAGCTCGGGTCGATCGTCACCGCCACCTCGATCGCCGGGTAGGTGTTGTAGGACAGGACCGCCGTCGGCCCGGTGGTGAAATGCGGCTGGACCAGGGAGCCGAGCCGCACGGGCTGGCCCTCCACGTTGAGCACGGTCAGCGCCTCCAGGTCCTGGAACTGGCGCCGCCCCGAGGCCTCGCTCTGCACATAGACCTGGTAGACGAAGCCGAAGCGGTTGAAGAGGTTGACGAAGCTCGAGCCCACATAGGTGCCCAGGGCTTCGAACAGCCGGGAGAGGGGCACGCCGAGCTGCTCGGCCTTGGCCCGGTCGATGTCGAGGCGGATCTGCGGCACCCCCCAATCCGTGGTCGGCGTGGCGCCGCTCACCCCGGGCAGCGCCTTGATCTTCGCGACGAAGTCGTTGGCGGTCCTGGCAAGCCCGAGCCCGCCATTGCCGGAGCGGTCCTGGATCTCCAGGGTCAGGCCGCCGCGGGTGCCGAGCCCCGGCAGAGGCGAGGGATTGGCGATGCGCACCTGCCCGTCCGGGTCGTTCTTGAAGCGCGTCTCCATCTCCGCGATCAGGTCGTTGACCATGGTCGTGCGCGCGTCCCAGGGTTTCATGACCGGGATGTTGAAGCCGTAGAACGGGGCGACGGTGTCGGCGAGGAAGCTGCGCCCGCTCACGCCGATGGTGTGGTCGACGTCGTCGCGGGCGCGCAACGCCGCGCCGAAGCGGGCATTCATCGCCTCCGTGCGCTGCACCGAGGCGCCGAGGGGCATCGCCACCTCCGCGTAGAGATAGCCCTGGTCCTCCTCCGGCACGAAGCCGGTCGGCCGTTGCTGGAGCAGCAGCACGGTCGCCCCCGCGAACAGGGCGAAGACGAGGAGGGTGAGCACCACGTGCCGGGCGAGCAGCCCGATCGCGGCCACGACGAAGCGGGCCGCCCCGTCGAGCGCCGTGTTGAACCCGTCGAGCGGTCGCAGCCACCAGGGATGCCGCGTCCGTTCGTGCGGGCGCAGCAGCAGGCCGCAGAGCGCCGGCGTCAGGGTCAGGGAGACGACGGCCGAGATCAGCACCGAGATCGCGATGGTGAGCGCGAACTGGTTGTAGAGCTGGCCGGTCAGGCCCGGGATGAAGGCGACCGGCACGAACAGGGCGGCGAGCACCAGGGTCGTGGCGATGACCGGGCCGCCGACCTCGTTGACCGCCTCCCGCGCCGCGGGCTTGGGCTCCAGGCCCTCCGCCATCAGGCGCTCGGTGTTCTCCACCACGATGATGGCGTCGTCGACCACGAGGCCGACCGCCAGGACGAGGCCGAGCAGGCTCAGGGTGTTGAAGGAGAAGCCGAGCAGCGCCATCGGCCCGAAGGTGCCGATCAGCGCCACGGGCACGGCGATGGTCGGGATCAGCGTCGCCCGCCAGTTCTGCAGGAAGACGAAGGTGACCACGATCACGATGGCGATCGCCTCGATCAGCGTGCGCACCACCTCGAAGATCGCCTCCTTGACGAACTCCGTGGAATCGAGGGCGATCTTGTAGTGCAGGCCCGGGGGGAAGCGCCGGGCGAGCTCCGCCATGGTGGCGCGCGTCCCGTTCATCACCTCGACGGCGTTGGCGTCCGGGTTCTGGAAGATGCCGAGCGTGGCCGAGGGCTTGCCGTCGAAATTCGAGGTGACGCCGTATTGCTCGGAGCCGAGCTCGACCCGGCCCACATCCGAGACCCGCACCACCGAGCCGTCGGGATTGGCCCGCAGGACGATGTTGGCGAATTCCTCCGGCTTCACCAGCCGGCCCTTGGTGACGAGCTGCACTTCGAAGGGCGTCGCCCGGTCCATCGGCAGCTTGCCCAGCGAGCCGGTGGTGATCTGCGCGTTCTGCGCCTGGACCGCCTGGAGCACGGTCTCGGTCGCCAGGCCCAGCGCCTCCATCCGGGCCGGGTCGAGCCAGATGCGCATGGCGTAGCGCATGTTCGAGAAGTTCTGGATGCGGCCCATGCCGGTGACCCGCCGCAGGGGCTTGATCACCTGCGTCTCGGCGTAGTTCGCCAGGAACAATTCGTCGAAGCCGGTGCCCTCGTCGGCATAGAGCACGACGTTGCCGAGGCGCTGGCGGGAGGATTTCTGGATCTCCAGGCCCTGGTCGCGCACCGCCTGAGGCAGCTTGGCCTCGGCCCGGCTCGACCGGGTCAGCACCTCCGCGGCGGCGGCGTCGAGGTTGGAGCCCACCTCGAAGGTCGCATCCACCGAGACGCTGCCGTCGGTCGAGGAGGTCGACTGGATGTAGATCAGGTTGGGCGCGCCGTTGATCTCCTGCTCCAGGGGGATCGCGATCGATTCGTAGGCCTGCTGGGCGGAGGCGCCGGGATAGGTCGCCTGGATGTTGACGATCGGCGGGGCGATGTCGGGATATTGCGCCACCGGCAGGGTGAGCCCGGCGACGAGGCCGATCGTGGTGATGATCACCGAGATCACGCCCGCGAGGATCGGCCGGTCGACGAAGGTGGCGAACATGCGCGGGCGCCGGCTCCCCTGCGGGTGTCGAGCCTGTCCCGGGACGCGGCGCGGACTGCGCGGATCGGCCAAGCCTCGCGTGCAACGTCTCCCTTTCCCGCGTGTTCCCTGTCCGGCGCCGGGCGGCCCGCGGGGGCGGGGCGCCGCGCAGCAGGTCGGGGAGCAGCGGGTGCGCTCAGGGCTCGGTTTCGTCATCGCCGGCTTCGCCGTCGGCGCCCTCGGCCTCGCCGGCGGGGCCTGGTGGGGGGCGGGCCACCCGATTCCCGGTTTCCTCGCCCATCACCTCAAGGTCGAGACCCGTGCCCGGCCCAAGGCGAAGGAGGAGCCGGTGCTGGCCGTGAAGGTGGTCCGCGCGTCGCGGCAGGCGGTGCCGGTGGCCTTCGAATATACTGGCACCATCCTCTCGCCGCGGGATGCCGAACTCCAGGCGCGGGTGACCGGCATCGTGGTCGAGCGGCCCTTCGAGCCCGGCGGCCACGTGAAGACGGGCGACGTCCTGTTCCGGATCGATCCGCGGCCCTTCGAGGTGGCGCTGAAATCGGCCCAGGCCCTGCGCGACCAGGCCAAGGCCACCCTCGATTTCGCCGAGGCCGAGGTGAACCGCACCGAGCAGCTCGCCGACAAGGGCTTCGCCACCGAGCAGCGCGCCCAGCAGAACGAATCGAACCGCGCCGCCGCCGCCGCCAGGCTGCAGGAGGCCGAGGCCGCCATCGCCCGGGAGAGGCTGAACCTCGACTATGCCGTGGTGCGCGCGCCCTTCGACGGCCGCTCCAGCCTGTCGCTCGTCAATATCGGCGACATGGTGATCGAGAACCAGACCCGCCTCGCCTCGGTGGTGCAGGTCGATCCGATCGACGTCCAGATGGCGCTCTCGGCCGAGGATGCCGAGGCGGTGCGGGTCGCGCTCGCCGAGGACCGCGCCAGGGTCCAGCTCCTCGACCTGCGTCACCGCCCCGTGCGGGAGGCGCGGATCTACAAGCTCGACAACCGCTTCAATCCCCGCACCGGGCGACGACTGATCCAGGCCCTCGTCGAGAACGGCGACGAGCGCTACCTGCCCGGCCGCTTCGTGCGCGCCCGCGTCGAGGTCGGGCAGCAGGAGCGCCTCCTGGTCCCGACCGTCGCCCTCTCGGCCCAGCTCGACCAGCAGGTGGTCTGGACCGTGGACGAGGCGGGCCGGGTCCACATGACGCCGATCGAGGTGGGCGACAGCTACGGCGAGAGCACGGCGGTGCTCCAGGGCCTGGAGCCCGGGGCGATGGTCGTGGTCGACCATCTCCAGAGCATGCGCCAGAACCTGATGGTGACGAAGGCCGAGGCCGCGGTCACCTCCATCCAGGGCGAACCCGCCGCCGGCGAGGCGCGGCACTGAGGGGGCGCGGGGCCCCTCGCCTCAGGCCGTCCGCTCAGGCTGCCCGGACTTGCGCGAGGAAGCCGTCGACCTCTTCCCGCAGGGCCGCCGCCTGGCGGGACAGGTCGCCCGCCGCGGACAGGACCTGGGCGGAGCCGGCGCTCGCCGCCCCGGCGGCCGCGCTCACCCCGGCGATGCTCTCGGAGACCGTGCGGGTGCCTTCCGAGGTCTCGGCGGTGGTCCGCGCGATCTCGGCGGTCGCCGCGCCCTGCTGCTCCACCGCCGCGGCGATGTCGGTCGAGATCCGCGACAGCCGGCGGATCACCTCGCCGATGCCGGCGATGGCGGCGACCGAGCTGCCCGTCGTCGTCGTGATCTCGGCGACCTTGGCGCCGATCTCCTCCGTCGCCCGGGCGGTCTGGCTGGCCAGCGCCTTCACCTCGGCGGCGACCACGGCGAAGCCGCGTCCCGCGGGGCCGGCGCGGGCGGCCTCGATGGTGGCGTTCAGCGCCAGCAGGTTGGTCTGGTCGGCGATCTGGGAGATCAGCCCGACGATCTCGCCGATGCTGCCCGCGGCCTCGGCGAGGCGGTGCACCTCCCCGGCCATGGCGCCGGCCTCCCGCTCCGCCACGCCGGCGACCTCCGCCGAGGCGGCGACCTGGGACGAGATCTCGTGGATCGAGGTGGAGAGCTCCTCGGTGGCCGCGGCCACCGTGTCCGAGGAGGCGGCGGCCCGGGCGGAGGCCTCGGCGACGGCGCTGCTGAGGCTCGACGTGTCCCCGGCCGCCACGCTCATGGCTTCGGCGGCGGCTTCGAGTTGCCGCGCGGCGGCCGAGACCGCTTGGACGATCCCGCCGATGCGGGCCTCGAAGCCCTCCGCGACACCCATCATCGCCGCCCGCCGATCCGCCGCATGCGCCGCCTCGGCCGCCTCCTGGGCGGCGCGGGCCTGGGCGCGCTCGGCGACGCTCTCGCGGAAGGCCTCCGCGGCGGCGGCGATGGCCCGCAGCTCGGTGGGGCCGCCGGCGGGAATCGCCACCTGCGTCTCGCCCCGGCCGATCGCGGTGAGGATCCCGGCCATGCGGCCCATCGGCCGGGCGATGGCGGTGCCGAGGCCGAAGGCGAGGAGCCCGGAGAGCAGCAGCGTGCCGAGGCCGGCCAGCGCCCAGAGCCGGACATCGGCATCGGCCTCCCCGTGCACCGCGGCGGCGCGGGCGGCGAGCTCGGCGGTGAGCCGGTCCTCGATTCCCTTCAGGGCATCGATGCGCTGCGTGGCGCGGGCGAACCAGGTCTTGGCGTCCGTGAAGGCCAGCGGCTGGCCGGGCATCGTGGCGAGGGCGATGCCGCGCAGCCGCGCCACCTCGCGCGCGCCCTCCCCCGCCTCGGCGGCATCGAGCCAGCCGGCCTGCTCCGGCGTCGCGCCGGCACGGAACAGGCCCGCATAGGTGTCCTGGTTGGCCCTGAGGGTGGCGAGCCGGTGCGCGCCGGCGAGGTCGAGGCTGCCCGAGGCGAAGACCGCCGAGGCCGCCGCCCGCTCCTGGCCGGCGAATTCCTTGAGCGACAGGAAGGCGGACAGGGCGGCGGTCCGCGCGCCGATCCCGGGATCGGAGGCGTTCTGGGAGATCTCGCGGACCAGGGCGAGGGCCTGGTCGATCACCCCGGTGTAGGCGGCGAGGTTCTGGGCCGGGCTCGGGTTCAGGCCGTCGACGGCCTTGCGGTGCGCCGCGATGGTGGACAGGCCCGTGCGCAGGGCCTCGACCTTGCCGCGGAAGCCGGCGCCGAGCCCGGCCTCGCCGGTCGCCGCGAGGGCGCCGGCGACGCCCTCCCGCGATTCGTCGGTCAGCCTGCGCTGGGCGGCGAGTTCGGCGGCGAACTGGGTGCCCTTCGAGCCGAGATAGAGGCTCGAGGCGCCGCGCTCCTTCTGCGCCTCGTGCACGAAGGCGCTGATCCGGCCGGCCAGGGCGACCAGGGCTTCGAGCCGCCCCATTTCCGCGCTCTGCGCCCGATGCTCGGACACGGACAGGGCGGCCACAGCGGCGAAGGCCAGACAGGGAACGAGGGCGACCGCGACGATGCGGGCGCGAAGCGACGACAGGAAGCGCATGGAGACTCAGTCCGAAGAGGATGCGCGGGATCCTGGCCAGCCGGCGTAAAACAAAACTTTCGAAGTTCGGCCTCTGCTTAAATTTCATGCAAAGGCGCCAGCATTTATGCACTTAACGGTTGTAAATTTGGTCGCTCGCATTTGTCTCGAAAAATGCGGCGCGGGCCCTCGGAGGGGGCCGCCCGACCCCTCCGGGACCATTCCGCCTGCGATGCGGTGCGCGGCCGCGTCTCCGGGCGCGCCGCCGCTTCCGGACCCCTCCATCGCCCCGAATGCCGAGGGCCGGAGCGACCCGTCGCTGCGCCCGCGGCAGGAAGTTGCCGTCGTTTCCGTTTCGTTCTAGTGGTACCCCGACGCTCGAGGGCCATCTTCCGCGTCGACGATTCCCACGGCACGACCGTTGCCCGCCCTGACGGACCGGGCGTCAGGCGCTGCATGGCGCCGCCCCGGGCCTGCCTGCAACAGACCGATCCGCCCCATGGCCAAAGCCAAAGCCGACGCAAGCAGCCGAGCCGAGAGCGAGAAGGACGCCAAGCTCGCCGCGCTCTTCGACGGGGCCGCGCAGGCGCGCGACGCCCGCGTCATCGCGGTGCGCGGCGCCCGCGAGCACAACCTGAAGAACGTCGACCTGACGATCCCCCGGGATCGGCTGGTGGTGTTCACGGGGCTCTCGGGCTCGGGCAAGTCGTCGCTCGCCTTCGACACGATCTATGCCGAGGGCCAGCGCCGCTACGTCGAATCGCTCTCGGCCTATGCCCGGCAATTCCTCGAGATGATGTCGAAGCCCGATGTCGACCAGATCGACGGGCTCTCGCCGGCCATCTCCATCGAGCAGAAGACCACCTCGAAGAACCCGCGCTCCACCGTCGGCACGGTCACGGAGATCTACGACTACATGCGCCTGCTCTGGGCGCGGGTCGGCATCCCCTATTCCCCGGCCACCGGCCTGCCGATCGAGAGCCAGACCGTCAGCCAGATGGTCGACCGGGTGCTGGCCCTGCCGGAGAAGACCCGGCTCTACCTGCTCGCGCCCGTGGTCCGAGGCCGGAAAGGCGAGTATCGAAAAGAAATCGCCGAGTTCCAGAAGAAGGGCTTCCAGCGTCTCCGCGTCGATGGCGAATACTATCCGATCGACGACGTGCCGAAGCTCGACAAGAAGCTCAAGCACGACATCGACGTGGTGGTGGACCGCATCGTCGTGCGGGCCGACATCGCGAGCCGCCTCGCCGATTCCTTCGAGACCGCCCTCGATCTCGCCGACGGCATCGCCGATATCGAGTTCGCGGATACGCCGGAGGGCGAGGCGCCGAAGAAGATCACCTTCTCGTCGCGCTTCGCCTGTCCCGTCTCGGGCTTCACCATCCCCGAGATCGAGCCGCGGCTGTTCTCCTTCAACAATCCCTTCGGCGCCTGCCCGACCTGCGGCGGCATCGGCCACGAGATGCGCATCGACGAGACGCTGGTGATCGCCGACCCGGCGCTCACCCTGAAGCGCGGCGCGATCGCACCCTGGGCCAAGTCGACCTCGCCCTATTACGACCAGACGCTGGAGGCGCTGGCCAAGCATTTCGGCTTCAAGACCACGACCGCCTGGTCGGCCCTGCCCGCGGCGGCCCGGGCGGTGATCCTCTACGGCACCGGCAAGGAATCGGTGCGGTTCGACTACAATGACGGCCTGCGCGCCTACGCGGTCAACAAGCCCTTCGAGGGCGTGATCCCGAATCTGGAGCGGCGCTACAAGGAGACCGAGAGCGACGCGAGCCGCGAGGAGATCGGCCGCTTCATGAGCGCCACGCCCTGCGCCGCCTGCGGCGGCAAACGGCTCAAGCCCGAGGCGCTCGCGGTCAAGATCGACAGGCAGGACATCGGCGACGTCACGGCGCTCTCCGTGCGCGAGGCCCATCGCTGGTTCAGCGAGATCGCCTCGAAGCTCACCGACAAGCAGAACGAGATCGCCGTCCGGATCCTCAAGGAGATCCGCGACCGCCTGACCTTCCTCGTCGATGTCGGCCTCGAATACCTGACGCTCGCCCGCGGCTCGGGCTCGCTCTCGGGCGGCGAGAGCCAGCGCATCCGCCTCGCCTCGCAGATCGGCTCGGGGCTGACGGGCGTGCTCTACGTGCTCGACGAGCCGTCCATCGGCCTGCACCAGCGCGACAACGAGCGCCTGCTCGGCACGCTCAAGCGCCTGCGCGACCTCGGCAATTCGGTGATCGTGGTCGAGCACGACGAGGACGCGATCCTGCAGGCCGACTACGTGGTCGATGTCGGCCCCGGCGCCGGCATCCATGGCGGCGAGATCGTCGCCCAGGGCACGCCCGAGCAGCTCCTCAAGGACCCGGCCTCGCTCACCGCGAAGTACCTCACCGGCGAGCTCTCCGTGCGCACGCCGAAGGCGCGGCGCAAGCCCGGCAAGGGGGCGCTGAAGCTCGTCGGTGCCCGGGGCAACAACCTGAAGGACGTCGAGATCGAGATCCCGCTCGGCACCTTCACCTGCGTCAGCGGCGTCTCGGGCGGCGGCAAGTCCACCCTGGTGATCGACACGCTCTACAAGGCGACGGCGAAGAAGCTGAACGGCGCCCTGGAGCATCCGGCGCCCTTCGAGCGGCTGGAGGGGCTCGAGCATCTCGACAAGGTCATCGACATCGACCAGTCGCCGATCGGCCGCACGCCGCGCTCGAATCCTGCAACCTATACGGGTGCCTTCACGCCGATCCGCGACTGGTTCGCCGGCCTGCCCGAGGCCAAGGCCCGCGGCTACCAGGCGGGGCGCTTCTCCTTCAACGTGAAGGGCGGGCGCTGCGAGGCCTGCTCGGGCGACGGCGTCATCAAGATCGAGATGCACTTCCTGCCCGACGTCTACGTCACCTGCGACGTCTGCAAGGGCAAGCGCTACGACCGCGAGACCCTGGAAGTGAAGTACCGAGGCAAGTCGATCGCCGACGTGCTCGACATGACCGTCGAGGAGGCGGCCGAGCTGTTCAAGGCGGTGCCGGCGATCCGCGACAAGATGGAGACGCTGAACCGCGTCGGCCTGCACTACGTCCGCGTCGGCCAGCAGGCCACCACCCTGTCGGGGGGCGAGGCCCAGCGCGTGAAGCTCTCCAAGGAATTGTCGAAGCGCGCGACGGGGCGCACCCTCTACATCCTCGACGAGCCGACCACGGGCCTGCATTTCCACGACGTCGCCAAGCTCATGGAGGTGCTCCACGAGCTGGTCGACCAGGGCAACACGGTGGTGGTGATCGAGCACAACCTCGAAGTGATCAAGACCGCCGACTGGGTGATCGACATGGGCCCCGAAGGGGGGGATGGCGGCGGCACGGTGGTGGCGCAGGGCACGCCGGAGGAGATCGCCCGGTCCAAGGCGAGCCATACCGGCCGGTTCCTGCGCGAGGTGCTGGCCCGGCGCCCGGCCTCGGCCGCGGAATCGGCGCCCCCCGGCCGCACGAAGCGGCGCCAGGCGGCGGAGTGAGGCGAATCGCGGGACCGGATCTTCGCGTTCCGGTTGTCGGGCGCCGGGCGATTCGAACCGGGGAACCCGTGTGATCCGGGCGTGACCCGGGCGCGGCCTGGTCACGGGCGGGGCAGGCTGTTGCCGGGGCTCGCCGCCGGACGGCGCCGGGAGCGCGCCACGACGTCGCCGCAGGCGCCCGCGCGTCTTGCGCCAAACGGCTGAGCTTCATGTGGTATTTTGCCGGAAGTGCGGGCCGTACAAGTGGACCGCCCGGTGACTAAGTATGCTTAACTCTTTGTTAAGCCCCTGTTGCGGCGCCGCAAAAATGCGACTTTTGCGCAACGGTAGGTTCCGAACTGCCGAGATTGCAGGCAACGCCCTGTCATTCCGGAGCGCAGTGTAGAATAGTTCCCGACGTTGAGACTTGAGGTGGGGCCGTAAGGGGGCGCCCGGCGCTGGCAGTACGGACGGGAAAAGTTCGGCTGAAGTCGACGGGGGCTACGGGGCGGTCGCCTGAAATCCTTGGGAAGGAACCAGAAAATGATGAAGAACTGGCTCGCCGCGGGCGCCTTCGCGCTCACGGCCGGTATGACGGCCACGGCCGCGCAGGCCCAGACGACCACGGTCCCCGGCGAGCAGGTCGGTCTCGCCACCGGCGCCCCGCTTCCGGAAGGCGTCTACGCCATCAACACCTTCACCTACCGCAGCCAGGACAACGCGGCGGTCGACACCGCGGTGAACATTCCGATCCTGCTGTGGTCGACCCCCTGGACGCCCTTCGGCGGCCGTATCGAGCTCGCCGTCGCTCCGCCGACCGTGTTCACCTTCAGCCGCGCTGCCGGCGGCCGTGACACCTCGATCAACGTCGGCACCTTCATCGGCGGCATCTGGGCGTTCGACCTCGGCGGCAACATCGGCGTCAGCGTCCTGTTCGGTACCTACCTGAACGAGCTCAACGCCGGTCGCGGCGGCGGCCTCAACATCCTGGCCTCCAACACCTACCGTGCCGGCGGCGCGATCAGCTACACCGGCGACGGCTGGAACCTGACCGCCAACCTGACCTACAACTTCTACGACACTCCCGGCCGCTTCGATGGCCCGAACGGCATCCCCGCCTTCTTCGGCCCGGTCGGCATCTCGGACGCGCTCAACCTCGACCTGACCGCGACCAAGAAGTTCGGCAAGTTCGAGATCGGCGCCATCGGCTACGGCACCGTCAACCTCGACCCGAACGCGATCACCTTCCCGGCCGGTCTGGGCGTCCTCGGCGGCCGCGTCGGTCGCGGTGGCCGCTTCGCCCTCGGTGGCCTCATCGGCTACGACTTCGGGCCGTTCACGGTGCAGGCCTACGTCGCCCGCGACGTCGTGACCTCGGCCGGCGTCTCGGAGAGCACGGACGGCTGGTTCCGCATCATCGCCCCGCTCTACACCCCGGCCCCCGCCGCGGCTCCGGCCCCGGCCCCGCTGGTCCGCAAGTACTGATTTCGCGCATCGGGGCGCCGCGCGGCGCCCCGCTGTCGATCTCGACGAGACCGCCCGGCTCCTGGCCGGGCGGTTTTTTCATGCCCGCCGTGCACCGGCCCTCGGCCGAGCCGGCGCGGGGGGCGTCGTCGGAGCGTCATCGGAGCGACATGCGGCGGCTTTAGCGCCGGGCTTGAACCCGATCGGAGATGAGGCCGCGATGTCCGACCCGAAAGCCGCCCCGAGCCTCGACGCGGTGATCGCCCGCCGCTTCTCCCGGCGCGACCTGATGCGCGGTGCGCTGGCCGCCTCCCTCGCCGCCGGGATCGGCCCCGAGGCGCTGTCCGGCCCCGCCGCCGCGGCCGAAGCCCCGGCCGAGACCCCGGCCTTCGACTTCCCCGAGCTTCCCGCCGGCATCGACGGGCATCTGCATGTGGCCGAGGGCTACGAATCCCAGGTCCTGCTGCGCTGGGGCGACCCGCTCTTTCCCGATGCCCCGGCCTTCGACCCCGCGGCCCAGAGCGCGGAGCGCCAGGAGCGGCAATTCGGCTACAACAACGACTTCGTGGGCTTCATTACCCTCGACGGCAGCGCCGCGCGCGGCCTGCTCGTGGTCAACCACGAATACACCAATGCCGAGCTGATGTTCCCCGGGCTGAACGCCGCCGACCGTAAGGGCGTGATCGCCGGCATCGGCGCGGATCAGGTCGCGATCGAGATGGCGGCCCATGGCGGCTCGGTGGTGGAGATCCGCCGCGAGGACGGTCGGTGGCGCCCGGTTCCAGGCTCCCCCTATACCCGTCGCATCACCGCGCGGACGCCGATCGCCCTCACCGGGCCGGCGGCGGGCCATCCCCGCCTCGTCACCGAGGCCGACCCGACCGGGCGGCGGGTCGAGGGCATGATCAACAACTGCTCCGGCGGCGTCACCCCCTGGGGCACCTGGCTCTCGGGCGAGGAGAACTTCCCCTACTACTTCCTCGGCGCCCTGCCCGAGGGCCATGCGGAGGCGCGCAACGCCAAGAGCATGACCATGGGCACGCCCCAATACGGCTGGGGCCGCTTCCATCCGCGCTTCGACCTCGCGAAGATGCCGAACGAGCCCAACCGATTCGGCTGGGTCGTGGAGATCGATCCCTTCGATCCGGCCTCGACCCCGAAGAAGCGCACGGCGCTCGGCCGCTTCCGGCACGAGGGCGCGGCCGGCATCACCGCGGCGGATGGGCGCTACGTCGTCTATCTCGGCGACGACGAGCGCTTCCAGCACGTCTACCGCTTCGTCAGCGCGGCCAGGGTCGCCCCGGACCGGGCCGGCAATGCCGATCTCCTCGATTCCGGCACCCTCAGCGTCGCCCGGTTCGAGGCCGACGGGACCGGGCGCTGGCTGCCCCTCGTTCATGGCCGGAACGGGCTCGATGCCGGCAACGGCTTCGACTCCCAGGCCGACGTGCTGATCGAGACCCGCCGCGCGGCCAAGCTCCTCGGCGCCACGCCGATGGACCGGCCCGAGGACATGGAGGCCAATCCGAAGACCGGGCGGGTCTACGTGATGCTCACCAACAACGCGAAGCGCACGGCCGAGCAGGTCGATGCCGCCAATCCGCGGCCGCTGAACCTCTTCGGCCACGTCATCGAGATCACGCCGGATGGCGGCGACCAGACCGCGGAGACCTTCCGCTGGGAGGTGATGATCCAGTGCGGCGATCCCGCCAAGCCGGAGGTGAAGGCGACCTTCTCGCCGCGCACCACGGCGGATGGCTGGTTCGGCATGCCCGACAACTGCGCCTTCGACGGCCGGGGCCGCCTCTGGATCGCAACCGACGGCAACAACCGCCGCGCCACGGGCCGGGCCGACGGCATCTGGGCGATCGAGACGGAGGGGCCGCGCCGGGGCACCGCGCGCCACTTCCTGCAGGTGCCGGTGGGCGCCGAGATGTGCGGCCCCTGCTTCACGCCGGACGACGAGACCTTCTTCGTGGCCGTCCAGCATCCCGGCGAGCCCGACGAGGAGGGCGCGCTCGGCAGCTACGAGAAACCCTCCACCCGCTGGCCCGACTTCGCGGACGGCGTGCCGCCCCGGCCCTCGGTGGTGGCGGTGACCCGGACGGGCGGCGGACGGATCGGCTGAACCGTCGCAGGTCGGATCATCTCCCGTCTCGACGCCGCCCGGACGGGCGGCTATTCCCGCGCCTATGCCTGACCTCCTTCTCGAACTCCTCTCCGAAGAGATCCCCGCCCGCATGCAGCGGCGCGCGGCCGAGGATCTGAAGAAGCTCGTCACCGACGCGCTGGTCGAGCGCGGCTTCCTCTACGAGGGCGCCAAGGCCTTCGCGACGCCGCGGCGGCTGGCGCTGCATGTGGCCGGCCTGCCGGCCCGGGGCGAGGCGGTGCGGGAGGAGCGGCGCGGTCCCCGCGTCGGCGCGCCGGAGGCGGCGGTTCAGGGCTTCCTGAAGAGCGCGGGGCTCGACAGCCTCGACCAGGCCACCACGGTCACCGACCCGAAGAAGGGCGAATTCTACCTCGCGGTGATCGAGCGGCCGGGCCGGGAGACGCTGGACGTGCTGGCCGAGATCCTGCCGGGCATCGTCAAGAGCTTCCCCTGGCCGAAATCGATGCGCTGGGGCGCGGCCTCGGCCCAGCCCGGGGCGCTGCGCTGGGTGCGTCCGCTGCAATCGATCGTGGCCACCTTCGGCCCGGAGACGGAGACGCCGGAGGTGGTGCCGTTCTCGGTCGACGGCATCGCGGCGGGCACCACCACCCGCGGCCACCGCTTCCTGGCGCCCGGCCCGATCGAGGTGCGCCGCTTCGACGATTACGTCCAGGCCCTGGAGCGCGCCCACGTGATCCTCGACGCCGACCGGCGCAAGGACATCATCCTGCACGACGCCAAGGATCTCGCCTTCGCCCGCGGCCTCGACCTCGTGGAGGACGAGGGCCTGCTCGAGGAGGTGGCGGGCCTGGTCGAGAAGCCGGTGGTGCTGATGGGCTCCTTCGACCCGCGCTTCCTGGAGATCCCGGCCGAGGCGATCCGGGCGACGATCCGCGCCAACCAGAAATGCTTTGTGCTGCGCAGGAGCGGCTCGGAGGAACTGGCCCCGGCCTTCATCCTCGTCTCGAACCTCGTCGCCTCGGATGGCGGCGCGGCGATCACCGCGGGCAACGAGCGCGTGGTCCGCGCCCGGCTCTCCGATGCGAAGTTCTTCTGGGAGACCGACAAGGCGACCAAGCTGGAGGACCGCCTCCCGAAGCTCGACGCCATCGTCTTCCACGAGAAGCTCGGCACGCAGGGCGAGCGGATCGCGCGCATCGCCAAGCTGGCGCGCCGGATCACCGCTGAGATCGATGTTCACTACGACACCGCTCCTGTCGAGCGTGCGGCACGGCTGGCCAAGGCCGATCTCGTCACCGAGATGGTCGGGGAGTTCCCGGAGTTGCAGGGCCTGATGGGCCGGAAATACGCGACCCTTCAGGGCGAAGATCCACGCGTCGCGGCGGCCATCGAAGAGCATTACAAGCCCCTCGGCCCGAGCGATCGCGTGCCGAAGGACATCGTCTCCGTGGCGGTGGCGCTCGCCGACAAGCTCGATACCCTGGCCGGCTTCTGGTCGATCGACGAGAAGCCCACGGGCAGCAAGGATCCGTTCGGCCTGCGCCGCGCCGCCCTCGGCGTCATCCGGCTGATCCTCGAGAACGAGCTGCGGTTGTCGCTCTTGGACGGCCCGATCTGGGATGCCTTCGATGGGCTGCCGGGCAAGTTCGCCGTCGCCCTCACCCTGTCCGGGGACGAGGCACTCGATGCGGCCGCGTTCGAGGGAGACCTCGTGGATCCGCGGGCCAAGGATCTCCTCGCCTTCTTCGCCGACCGCCTCAAGGTCTATCTGCGCGACCAGGGCGCGCGCCACGACCTGATCGACGCCGTCTTCGCCCTGCCCGGTCAGGACGACCTGCTGCTCGTCGTCCGCCGCGTCGCGGCCCTGGGCGAGTTCCTGGGCAGCGACGACGGCAAGAACCTCCTCGCCGGCTACAAGCGCGCGGCCAACATCCTGCGCATCGAGGAGAAGAAGGACGGCGTCGCCTACGATGCCGCGCCCGACGCGGCGCTCGCCGCCTCCGGGCAGCCGGAGGAGCGGGCGCTGGCCGAGGCCTTGGCGTCGGCGCGCCAGGAAGCCTCCGCGGCGGTCGCCGCCGAGGATTTCGCCGGGGCGATGCGGGCGCTGTCGCGGCTGCGGGCGCCGGTCGACGCCTTCTTCGAGAAGGTCACCGTGAACGCCGAGGATCCGGCCTTGCGCCGCAACCGCCTCCTGCTCCTCAACGCCCTGCGCGCGGCCACCCGCGAGGTGGCCGAGTTCTCGCGGATCGAGGGCTGAGGTGGATGATGCGGGGAATCGCGTAGTGTGACGGATCACGGGCCGCCCATCGCGCTCTACGTCGATGCCGATGCCTGCCCGGTGAAGGACGAGACCTTCCGCGTGGCGGCCCGCTACGGGCTGCACGTCTACGTCGTCGCCAATGCCTTCATGAACCTGCCGCGCGAGCCCTGGATCGAGCGCGTGGTCGTCGGCGACCGGCTGGACGAGGCGGATGACTGGATCGCGGAGCGGGTCGGCCCCGGCGCCATCGTGATCACCGCGGACGTGCCCCTGGCGAGCCGCTGCGTGAAGGCCGGCGCCGTGGCCCTGGCGCCGAACGGCAAGCCCTTCAGCGAATCCTCGGTCGGCATGGCGCTGGCGACCCGCAACCTGATGCAGGAGCTGCGCGAGGCCGGCCTGGTCACCGGCGGCCCGAAGCCGTTCTCGCGCCAGGACCGCTCGGCCTTCCTCGGCGCCCTCGACCGGGCGGTGATGCGCCTGCGGCGCGAGCGCGGCCTGTCCTGAGGGCGTAACCCCCATCACGAGCCGCTACCACACGTTGTGGAACGCTCTCGTTTGTTTCGCCGTTGCTCGCGATGAATCCACCCCTTTGGAGGAATTCATGGGCAAGAATCGTCTCTTCGCTGCCGCGGCCCTCACCCTATTCGGCGCCTCGGGCGCCCTCGCCGAGACCACCGTGATCCACCGCGACGAGGGCGTCGTGGTCGACCGCCCGGCGACCACCTCCTCCACCACCGTCGAGCGCCGCGAGCATTCGGATGGCTGCGCCAGCAAGACGGTCTCGAAGGAGAACGACATGGGCGACCGCAAGACGGTCACCAAGGAGAGCTGCGACTGATCCCGGTCGGTCGCGTCCCCTGACGAAAGAACCCCGCCGCGGGCCACCGCGGCGGGGTTCTCTTCGTCGGGCGCGGCGCGGGCCGTCAGGAATGCGCCAGCACCGCCAGCAGCAGCAGGGCGATGATGTTGGTGATCTTGATTGCCGGGTTCACCGCGGGGCCGGCGGTGTCCTTGTAGGGGTCGCCGACGGTGTCGCCGGTCACCGCCGACTTGTGGGCCTCCGAGCCCTTGCCGCCGTGATGCCCGTCCTCGATGTACTTCTTGGCGTTGTCCCAGGCGCCGCCGCCGGAGGTCATCGAGATCGCGACGTAGAGCCCGGTGATGATCACGCCGAGCAGCATCGCGCCCACCGTGGCGAAGGCCTGGCTCTTGCCGGCGATCGGCTGGATCACGAAGAACAGCACGATCGGCGAGAGCACCGGTAGGAGCGAGGGGATCACCATCTCCTTGATGGCGGCCCGGGTCAGCATGTCGACCGCCCGGCCGTAATCGGGCCGGTCGGTCCCCTGCATGATGCCGGGCTTCTCGCGGAACTGGCGCCGCACCTCCTCCACCACGGCGCTGGCCGCGCGGCCCACCGCCGTCATGGCGATGCCGCCGAAGAGATACGGGATCAGGCCGCCCAGCAGCAGGCCGACCACGACGTAGGGGTTCGAGAGCGAGAAATCGACGCTCACGCCCTGGAAGAAGCGGTACTGCGTCGGGCTCGCATGGGCGATGAAGTAGTTCAGGTCCGAGGTGTAGGCGGCGAACAGCACCAGGGCGCCGAGGCCGGCCGAGCCGATGGCGTAGCCCTTGGTGACGGCCTTGGTGGTGTTGCCGACCGCGTCGAGGGCGTCGGTCGCCTTGCGCACGTCCGAGGGCAGGCCCGCCATCTCGGCGATGCCGCCGGCATTGTCGGTGACCGGGCCGAAGGCGTCGAGGGCGACGATGAAGCCGGCCAGCGCCAGCATCGCCGTGACCGCGATGGCGATGCCGAACAGGCCGCCGAGCGCGTAGGTCGCGATGATGCCCGCCACGATCACGAGGGCCGGCAGCGCCGTGGATTCGAGCGAGATCGCCAGCCCCTGGATCACGTTGGTGCCGTGGCCGGTGACGGAGGCGTCCGCGATCGAGCGCACGGGCCGGAAGTTCGTGCCCGTGTAATACTCGGTGATCACGACGATGAGCGCCGTGATCGCGAGGCCGAGCACCGCGCAGCCGAACAGGGCGCCGGAGGTGAAGGTGACGCCGGTATTGGTCTTGAATTCGGTCCCGAAACCGCCGAGCAGGGTCAGGTTCACGAGCGCGATCGCCACCACCGAGAGCACGCCCGCGGCGATGAGGCCCTTGTAGAGGGCGCCCATGATCGACTGGTTGGCGCCGAGCTTCACGGCGTAGGTGCCGGCGATCGAGGTGACGATGCAGGCCGCGCCGATGGCGAGCGGGTAGAGCATCATCGCTTCGAGCACGTTGCGGCCGCCCATATCGGTCTGGCCGGCGAAGAAGATCGCGGCGAGCACCATGGTAGCCACCGCGGTCACGGCGTAGGTCTCGAACAGGTCGGCGGCCATGCCGGCGCAGTCGCCGACATTGTCGCCCACGTTGTCGGCGATGGTGGCCGGGTTGCGCGGGTCGTCCTCCGGGATGCCGGCCTCGACCTTGCCGACGAGGTCGCCGCCGACATCCGCGCCCTTGGTGAAGATGCCGCCGCCGAGGCGTGCGAAGATCGAGATCAGCGAGGCGCCGAAGCCCAGGGCCACCAGCGCGTCGATCACCTCCCGGCTCGCCGGGGCGAGGCCCGCGCCGCGGGTGAGGTAGAGGTAGTAGAAGGCGACGCCGAGCAGGGCGAGGCCGGCCACCAGCATGCCGGTGACGGCGCCGGACTTGAAGGCGACCTCGAGGCCGCCGCCGAGCGACTGGGTGGCGGCCTGGGCGGTGCGGACATTGGCGCGCACCGAGACGTTCATGCCGATGAAGCCGGCGGCCCCCGAGAGCACCGCGCCGATCAGGAAGCCGATTGCCACCTTGATCCCGAGGAACCAGGCGAGAAGCACGAAGAGGACGAGGCCGACGAGGCCGATCGTGGCGTATTGGCGCCGGAGATAGGCCTGGGCGCCCTCGGCGATGGCCCCGGCGATTTCCTGCATGCGCTGCGTGCCGGCATCTCGCCGCATCACGTCCCGGATCGTGACGATTCCGTAGGCGATGGCGCACAGCCCGCCCAGTATGATCAGCAACAGTGCGGTCATTCCTCGTCCTTGGATTTTGGTTGTGATTGCCGAGCTTGGCCGGACGGCCACGGGACGTGGGTGCTCGGTTTCGGGCGCTCCTCCCTCAAGAAGCCTGCCTAGCTTGCCGAAGTTCAGCGGGAAGCGCAAACGCTGTTGTTGCGTCGCGGACAGCGAAGATTGTTGCGTCGCAAGATCTGCCGGCTATTCGTGCGCCCGCGCTGTGACGAATGCGGCGCAGCATGGAATGGATACAATTTTCGCGACGGGCGAATCCCGCCCCGCGAAGGCCGCCGTGCCGCCTCGGAAACCGCGATCAGGCGGGCGGGAGCGCCTCGGGATCGATCGGCGCCCCGTCGGCCCAGTCCGTGAGGAGCGCGCGCACGGCCGCGGGCGAGGCGAGGCGGCGCTGCGCCCCGGTCTCCTCGTCGCCGACGCGCACGCTGACGCCGCCATCCGCGTTCACGCTGGCGAAGGCGATCTCGTCGGTCTTGTCGTCGCCTAGGAAGATCGCCCGGCGCCCCGCATAGGGGGCCGCCGCGCCGAAGGCGCGGATGGCGTGGCCCTTGGTGGCGCTGGCGGGCAGGATCTCCCCCACCGCCTTGCCGAGCTGGAGCCGGTAGGTCGCCCCGAGATCGGCGGCGACCGTCCTGACGAGAGCCTGCGCCCGGCCCGCCTCCGCCTCGCCGGCGAGGCGCCAATGCACGGCGACGGAGGCGCCCTTGTCCTCGATCAGCACCTGCGCCAGGGGCGCGGTCTCGCGCTTGAGCCGCTCGACGCCGGCGCGCAGGTCCGGATGGTCCTCCGGCCGGCCGCCGCTGGTCGTGCCGGCCAGGCGGCGCTCGACGCCGTGCAGGCCGGCGATGTCGAAGCGGGCCGGGGCGAGGAAATCGTCGATGGTGGCGATCGGGCGGCCGGTGACGATGGCGAGCGCCCCGCCGAGGCGCGTCCGCAGGCGCTCCAGGGTCGGCACCAGGGCCGGATCGACGCGGACCGCGTCCGGCCGCGGGGCGATCTCGACCAGGGTGCCGTCGAAGTCGAGGAAGAGGGCGAAGGCGTCGCTCGTCGTCACGCGGAAACTCCCGGGGTCGCGGCCGTGCAGGTCGGCCTCCCCCATCTAGGGCGGCCGTCCGTTCGGGAAGCCGCGCCGGCATGCCGGCGTCAAGCGCCCGAGCCCACTCGCGGCGGCGGCGCCGTCTTGACCCTGCGCGCCGGCATCGCCCATGCGTGCGGCGCGAGCGTGCCGCGAGGACGAGACGAATGGCCGAGATCACGGTGAGCGACCCCCGGAGCCTCGGGCTCTGCCCCGAGCGGCTGGAGCGCGTGGATGCCTGGATGCGGCGCTACGTCGAGACGGGCAGGCTCGCCGGCCTCTCGGTGATGCTGTCCCGCCGGGGCGAGACGGCCTTCTTCCGCGCCCACGGCATGGCGGACATCGCCCGCGGCAAGCCGTTCACCGCGGAGACGATCACCCGCATCTACTCGATGACGAAGCCGCTGACCTCCCTCGCGGTGCTGATGCTCTACGAGGAGGGCCGCTTCCAGCTCGACGATCCCCTCGCCCGCTACCTGCCGGACTTCGCCGAGATGCGCGTCGCCACCGGCGGCAACCGGGTGAAGCTCGAGACCGAGCCGGCCCTGCGCCCGATCACGATCCGCGACCTCCTCACCCACACCGCCGGCCTGACCTACGGCTTCATGGAGGCGACCCTCGTCGACGCCCTCTACCGGATCCACGGCATCGACTTCCAGGCCTCGGAGCATTCCCTGGCGGATCTGGTGGCGCGGGTGGCGCGCCAGCCGCTCCTGGCCCAGCCGGGGGCGGAGTGGAACTACTCGGTGGCGACCGACGTACTCGGGCATCTCGTCGCCGTGCTCTCGGGCATGGACTTCGCCGCGTTCATGCGCACGCGCATCCTGGCGCCCCTCGGCATGCACGACACCGATTTCTCCGTGCCGGAGGCGAAGCACGGGCGCTTCGCCGCGAACTACGTGTTCGGCCGCGACGGCCGGCTCAAGGTCTATGACGACGCGGTCGGCAGCCGCTTCCTCGCGCCGCCGCCGGTGGCCTCGGGCGGGGGCGGCCTCGTCTCGACGGCGGCCGACTACATGCGCTTCTGCCGGCTCGTCCTGAACCGGGGCAGCCTCGACGGGGTGCGGCTCCTCGGCCGCAAGACCGTCGACCTGATGCTCATGAACCACCTGCCCGGCGATCTCGCGGCGATGGGCCAGCCGCGCTTCTCGGAATCCTCCTACACGGGCATCGGCTTCGGCCTCGGCTTCTCGGTGATGCTCGACCCGGCCCGGGCCCAGATCGTGGGCACGCCGGGCGAGGTCGCCTGGGGCGGGCTCGCCAGCACCTCCTTCTGGATCGACCCGGCCGAGGATCTCGCCGTGGTCCTGCTCGCCCAGCTCATCCCCTCCTCGGCCCTGCCGCTCCGGCGGGAATTGCGGGTGCTCACCTACGCCGCCCTCGTCGACTGAGACCCTGCTGGCTGCAAACTTGCACGCCGCGGAAGAGCCGGTCTCGCCGGCCTGTCGACAGATGATGCGTAGGGACGGAAACCCCATGAAGCGTGAAGACCTCACGGAGAAGCTTCTCGACATCAAGCGGGAGAAGGGCTGGACCTGGAAATACATCCAGGAGGAGATCGGCGGGATCTCGCCGATCCTGATCACCGCCGCCTGCATGGGCCAGATGAAGCTGCCCAAGGCGCAGGCGAAGAAGGCCGCCGAGCTGTTCGGCCTGAGCCAGGCCGAGGAGCGCATGCTCAACGAGGCGCCCTATCGCGGCTCGATTCCGCAGATGCCGCCGACCGACCCGCTGATCTACCGCTTCTACGAGCTGGTCATGGTCTACGGCACCACCTGGAAGGAGCTGATCCAGGAAGAATTCGGCGACGGCATCATGTCGGCGATCGACTTCAACATGACCATGGAGCGCGAGCCCAACAACAAGGGCGACCGGGTGAAGATGAACCTCTCGGGCAAGTTCCTGCCCTACAAGTATTACGGCAACGAGGACGGCGTGCCGGAATACGGCTTCAAGGAGAGCTGAGCCTCCCGCTATCGCCGCGTCGCGCCCGGTCCCTCAGGGGCCGGGCGTGCCGTGCAGGAAGTCCCGGTCCGGATCGTGCCCGTCGAGGCTGCGGGCGACGCCGCGGGCGATGCCGATCAGGGCCGTCACCATCGGCGTCATCGGGTCGCGCCGGGCGGCGACGAGGCCGATTGTGTGCTCCAGGTCCGGCTCCACGATCGGGATCGAGCGCACCCCCTCCGTCGGGCCGAGGGCGTCGGCGAGGATCGCCGGCATGATGCTGGCCCAGCGCAGGGTGCGCACATGGGTCATCAGCACGATCATCGAGTTCGATTCGAGGCTCGGCGCCGGCTCGCCCCCGGCCTCGCGCAATTGCTGGTCGATGATGCGCCGGTTCTGCATGTTCGGCGTCAGCAGGCAGAGCGGGATCTTGGCCACCTCCGCCCAGGTCACGTGCGAGCGGTCGTCGTAGGGGCCGCCGGCGGCGGTGAGCAGGCGGTAGCGCTCCCGGTAGAGGGGAACGGCGGTGACGCGGCCCAGGGGCTCGTTGTCGAGATAGGTCAGCCCGGCATCGGCCTCGAGATTCTCGAGCAGCGAGAAGATGTCGGAGGAGGTGGTGGAATCGATGGTGAAGCGCACGTCCGGGTAGCGCGCCCGGTAGGGCGTGGTCAGGGCGGCCACCATCGGCAGGGCGGTCGGCACCGCGGCGATGCGCAGATGGCCGGCGAGCCCCCGCCGCAGGGCCGCCACGTCCTCCTGCATCGCCCGCGTGTCGGCCACGATGCGGCGCGCCCAGGCCAGCACCTTGTCGCCCTCGTGGGTGAAGCCCTGGAAGCGCGAGCCCCGCTGCACGAGGCGCACGCCGAAGCGCTCCTCCAGGTTCTTCACCCCGGCCGAGAGCGTCTGCTGGGTCACGCCGCAGGCCTCGGCCGCGCGGCCGAAATGCTGCTCCCGGGCGAGCGCCAGCAGGAATTCCAGCTTGTCGATCAAGGCGCCGAGTCCCCTCTCGGGCCCGGGAGGGCCGCGCCCCAGCGGTGGTAGGCCGCCCGGCGGCCGCGCTCAAGGGAGAAGCTTCCTATCGGAACGGCGGCCAAACGCTGTCGGCCCGTTTCCGGCGGATGGGAGCGGCTCGCGCGGGATGCCCCTCTCCCCACAAGGGGGCGAGGAAAGGCGCGCGACCGGAGAGCGTTCGGACACCTTTTGAAAGGCGGCCCCGCCTCAGCCCGCGTCGCTGGCGCCCTCGCCGACGAGCTGCGGATTGCGGGTCGCCGGGCGGATCGGGCTCTCCGAGGTGGATTCCTCGGTCAGGGCCTTGTGGACGAGGGCGTCGAGCCGGTCGCCGGCCGCGTCGGCATAGCCCGCGAGGTCCCGGCGCATCTTCGGGGTCCAGAAGGCCACGATGTGCTTGTGGATGCCGGCCACGGCCTCGTCTTCCGGATAGGAGCGGAAGAAGGCGGCGATCTGGTTCGCCATGCGCACCAGCTTGTCGTTGGAATTCGTCGCGCTCATCGCCTCGGGACTCATGCGGGTGTCGTGTCGTCGCCCCCGCGCGGGACGTCCCGCGCGAGGCGGCCCCTCCCCTCGCGGGGGGGAGGAGCGCTTCGTCCGGTCCGGGGACCTTACTCCGCGGCCGCCTGGGCGATCCGGGTGAGGGAGAAGTCCTCCTCGTAGAACTTCGCCTGCCAGTCGGAGGGCCGGTTCGTGCGCCGGATCTGCACCGCCGTCACCTTGTATTCCGGGCAGTTCGTGGCCCAGTCCGAGTAGTCGGTGGTGATGACGTTGGCGCCGGTCTTGGCGTGGTGGAAGGTCGTGTAGACGATGCCGGGCTGCATCCGCTCGGTGACCTTCGCCTTGAGGGCGATGTCGCCGGAGCGGCTCTCCAGGGAGACGAGATCGCCGTCGACGATGCCCCGGGGCTCGGCGTCGAAGGGATGGATCTCGAGCACGTCCTCCTCGTGCCAGCGCGAGTTCTCCGTGCGGCGGGTCTGCGCGCCGACATTGTACTGCGACAGGATGCGGCCCGTGGTCAGGATCAGCGGGAAGCGCGGGCCGGTCCGCTCGTCGGTGGCCACGTATTCCGTGATCATGAACTTGCCCTTGCCGCGCACGAAGCGGTCGACATGCATCATCGGCGTGCCGTTCGGGGCCTTGTCGTTGCACGGCCACTGGATCGAGCCGAGCTCGTCGAGCTTGGCGTAGGAGACCCCGGTGAAGCTCGGGGTCAGCCGGGCGATCTCGTCCATGATCTCGGAAGGGTGGCTGTAGTTCATCTCGTAGCCGAGGGCCTTGGCGAGCAGGATCGTGCCCTCCCAATCGCCGTAGCCGCCGAGCGGGGCCATCACCTTGCGCACGCGGCTGATGCGCCGCTCGGCATTGGTGAAGGTGCCGTCCTTCTCCAGGAACGAGGCGCCCGGCAGGAAGACGTGGGCGTATTTGGCGGTCTCGTTCAGGAAGATGTCCTGGATCACGATGCACTCCATGGCCTTGAGGCCGGAGGTCACGTGATGGGTGTCGGGGTCGGACTGGGCGATGTCCTCGCCCTGGATGTACATGCCCTTGAAGGTGCCATCGACGGCCTCGTCGAGCATGTTGGTGATGCGCAGGCCCGGCGCGTTGTCGAGCTTGGCCCCCCAGATCGCCTCGAAGCTCTCGCGGGTGGCGTCGTCCGAGACGTGGCGGTAGCCGGTGAGCTCGTGCGGGAACGAGCCCATGTCGCAGGAGCCCTGCACGTTGTTCTGGCCGCGCAGCGGGTTCACGCCGGCACCGACCTTGCCGATATTGCCGGTGGCCATGGCGATGTTGGCCATGCCCATGACCATGGTCGAGCCCTGGCTGTGCTCGGTCACGCCCAGGCCGTAATAGATCGCCGCGTTGCCGCCGGTGGCGTAGAGGCGGGCGGCCTGGCGGATCGCCTGCGGGTCGACCCCGGTCACGGCCTCGGCCGCCTCCGGCGAGTTGCGCTCTTCGGCGATGAAGCGGGCCCAGACCTCGAAGGCGTCGAGCTCGCAGCGCTCGCGGATATAGGCCTCGTCGATCAGCCCTTCCGTGATGATCACGTGGGCGAAGGCATTGATGAAGGCGACGTTGGAGCCGGGCTTGAGCGGCAGGTGGTAGTCGGCCTTGATGTGGGGCGACTTCACCAGGTCGATCCGGCGCGGATCGGCCACGATCAGCTTGGCGCCCTCGCGCAGGCGCTTCTTCATGCGCGAGCCGAAGACCGGGTGGCCGTCGGTCGGGTTGGCGCCGATGACCAGGATCACGTCGGAATTCTCGACCGACTTGAAGTCCTGGGTGCCGGCGGAGGTGCCCAGCGTCGACATCAGGCCGTAGCCGGTCGGCGAGTGGCAGACGCGGGCGCAGGTATCGACGTTGTTGTTGCCGAAGGCGGCGCGCACCAGCTTCTGGACGAGGTAGGCCTCCTCGTTGGTGCAGCGGGACGAGGTGATGCCGCCGACCGAGTCCTTGCCGTACTTGGCCTGGATGCGCTTGAACTCGGAGGCCGCGTGGTTGATCGCCTCCTCCCAGGAGACCTCGCGCCACGGATCCGTGATCTTCTCGCGGATCATCGGCTTGGTGATGCGGTCCTTGTGGGTGGCGTAGCCGTAGGCGAAGCGGCCCTTCACGCAGGAATGGCCCTCGTTGGCCTTGCCGCCCTTGTAGGGCACCATGCGGATGACCTTGTCGCCCTGCATCTCCGCCTTGAAGGCGCAGCCGACGCCGCAATAGGCGCAGGTGGTCACGGCCGAATGCTCGGGCTGGCCGAATTCGTGGACCGTCTTCTCCTGAAGGGTCGCGGTCGGGCAGGCCTGGACGCAGGCGCCGCAGGACACGCATTCCGACTGCATGAAGTTGGTCGGGCCGGAGGCCACGCGGGAATCGAAGCCGCGGCCGGCGATGGTGAGGGCGAAGGTGCCCTGGACCTCCTCGCAGGCCCGCACGCAGCGATTGCAGACGATGCACTTCGACGGGTCGTAGGTGAAGTAGGGGTTCGACTCGTCCTTGGGCAGGTAGCGGTCGGAGGACGGCTTGACGTGGTTGTCGCCGTCATAGCCGTAGCGCACGTCGCGCAGGCCGACCTGGCCCGCCGTGTCCTGCAGCTCGCAATCGCCGTTGGCGGCGCAGGTCAGGCAGTCGAGGGGGTGGTCGGAGATGTAGAGCTCCATCACGCCCTTGCGCAGGCGGTGCAGCTTGTCGGTCTGCGTGTGCACGACCATGCCGTTCTCGGCCGGGGTGGTGCAGGAGGCGGGCGTCCCGCGCCGGCCCTCGATCTCCACGAGGCACATGCGGCAGGAGCCGAAGGGCTCCAGCGAATCCGTGGCGCAGAGCTTCGGGATCTTGGTGCCGGCATGCATGGCCGCGGCCATCACGGAGGTGCCGGCGGGGACCGTCACGCTCTCGCCGTCGATGGTCAGCGTCACCGTCTGCTCCGCGACGCGGATCGGCGTGCCGTAGTCGATTTCCTTGATGAGGGTCATGAACGCCTCCTCACTCGGCCGCGGCGGGGAGATCGCCCGCACGCCTGAAATCCTCGGGGAAATGGGTGATCGCGCTCATCACGGGCATCGGCGTCAGGCCGCCCATGGCGCAGAGCGAGCCGTCGGTCATGACCTCGCAGAGGTCCTCGACGAGCTTCAGGTTGGCCTCGGGCCGGATGCCGGCGATGACCTTGTCCATGGTCTCGACGCCGCGGGTGGCGCCGATCCGGCAGGGGGTGCACTTGCCGCAGGATTCCGCGGCGCAGAACTCGAAGGCGAAGCGGGCCTGCTGGGCCATGTCGACGGTGTCGTCGAAGACCACGATGCCGCCATGGCCGACGAGGCCCTTGTTGGCCGCCATCGCCTCGTAGTCGAGGGGCGTGTCGAGCAACGCGTCGGGGAAATAGGCCCCCAGCGGCCCGCCGACCTGCACCGCGCGGACCGGGCGCCCGGAGCGGGTGCCGCCGCCGAACTCCTCGATCACCTGCCGCAGGGTGATGCCGAAGGCGTACTCGATCAGGCCGCCCTGCTTGACGTTGCCGGCGAGCTGGATCGGCAGCGTGCCGAGCGAGCGGCCCATCCCGTAATCGGCATAGGCCTTGGCGCCGTTCTCCAGGATCCACGGCACGGCCGTGAAGGTCATCACGTTGTTGACGAGCGTGGGCTTGCCGAGGAAGCCCTTCAGGGCCGGGATCGGCGGCTTGGCCCGCACGATGCCGCGCTTGCCCTCCAGGCTCTCGAGCAGGGAGGTCTCCTCGCCGCAGATATAGGCGCCCGCGCCCATCCGCACCTCGAGGTGGAAGCTCTTGCCCGAGCCCAGGATGTTGTCGCCGAGCACGCCGGCCTTCACGCCGTTGGCGATGGCATCGGCGAGCGTGCGCACGCTCTGCGGATATTCCGAGCGGCAATAGATGTAGCCGCGGGTGGCCCCCGTCGCGACCGCGGCGATGGTCATGCCCTCGATCAGGTTGAAGGGGTCGCCCTCCATCATCAGGCGGTCGGCGAAGGTGCCGGAATCGCCCTCGTCGGCGTTGCAGACCACGTATTTCTGGTCCGCCTTGGCGAGCATCACCGTGTTCCACTTGATGCCCGCGGGGAAGCCGGCGCCGCCGCGGCCGCGCAGGCCGGACTCGCGCACCTGCTCGACGATCTTGTCGGCCTCGAGCTTCAGCGCGGCCTCCAGGCCGCGATAGCCGCCATGGGCCCGGTAATCCTCGACGGAGACCGGGTCGACCACGCCGCAGCGGTGGAAGGTGATGCGGTGCTGGCGCTTGAGGAAGGGGATCTCCTCCGGGTCGCCGAGGCGCAGGGCGTGCGTGCCGCCCGCGACGAGGCCGGCATCGAGCAGGGCGTCGACGTCGGAGGCCTTGACCGGGCCGTAGGCGATGCGGCCCTGCGGGGTCGCGACCTCCACCATGGGCTCCAGCCAGAACAGGCCGCGGGAGCCGGTGCGCACGATCTCGACGTCGAGGCCGCGGGTCTCGGCGCCCTTGAACAGGGCACGGGCGACGCGGTTGGCGCCGAGGCCCAGCGCGACCGCATCCTGGGGAACGTAGATCTTGGTGCTCATTGACGGGACTCCGTCAGTGCGGCCTCGAGGGTGTCGGCGGTCAGGTTCGCGATCGGCTCGCCGTCGACGAGGGCGGCGGGGCCGTTGGCGCAGAGGCCGAGGCAGTAGACCGGCTCGACGGTGACGTTGCCGTCGGCGGTGGTCTCGTGGAAGCCGCAGCCGAGGCGCTCCAGGATCTCCCGGTGGAGCTTGGCCGAGCCCATCGCCTGGCAGGCCTCGGCCCGGCAGAGCTTGACCTCGTGGCGGCCGGCGGGCGCCTTGCGGAAGTCATGGTAGAACGAGATGCAGCCATGCACCTCGGCGCGGGAGAGGTTCAGCGCGTCCGCGATCAGCGGGATCGCGCCCTCGTCGACATAGCCGAAGGTCTCCTGCAGGGCATGCAGGATCGGGAGCGTCGCACCCTCGAGATGCTGGTGCTCGGCGACGATCCCTGCGGCGCGCGTGGCGCTCCATGGCTCGGGACTGGCCATAATTTCCTACCCAGATTGGTTTTTTTCTAAGGCGAATGGACCAAAGTCCAACGCCGAATGCAATCAAGCGCTCCGGTCGCCTGACAGATAATTCCTGTTGAGCGGGGTGGTTCGACGGAAAACAGCCTGCAATCGGAACGGTTTTGCCGATGATCTGGTATGCCATACACCAGATGCGGGCTTGTCATGTGCATGACGCAAGCCCGTTCCGCCCCCGTGGGAGGCCGTTCCCCTCCCCTCGGCCCAGGGCGGCGGGGGCTACCGGTCCGGGAGGGCCAGCTTCACGGCGATGCCGTGCTGATCGTTCTCGAAGACATGGGCGACGTCCTCGACCGTCCAGCGCACCGGCTCGGCACCGAAATCGAGGATGACGCATTCGCCGATGCGCGGCACCGACTCGCCGGGGCGGAAGGAGATGGTCCTGCGCATCAGGCCGGCCTTCGCGCCGTCGGGTGCCAGGAAGACCACGTCGATGCCTGTCATGACGGCTCCGGACCCGATGCGCCGGGCGACCGGGCTTCCGGCTGCGCACTCCATCACAGCCGCGCTCGATTTTGAAGAGCGCGGCCGGAAAAAGCTGTCCGGAGAGGGGGTTCCCGCCGTTTCCGTCGCCCGGGCGGCCCTCAGCGCCCGGCCAGGGCCTCGAAGCCGAAGGGCACCTCCGCCGGGCCGGTCGGCGCGCGGCCCGTGGAGGCCGCCGGTCCGACGCCGCGGCTCAGCCGGGCATGCACGGTCGCCATCACGAGGACGGCCATGGCGAAGACCTGATGGCAGAGCGCCGCCCAGAGGGGCACCTGGAGCAGCAGCGTGGCGATGCCGAGCCCCGCCTGGGCCAGCGCCAGGGCGGCGATGCCGGCCGCCCGGCCCGCCGCGCCGCTCTGGCCCGAGAGCCGGGCGTCGAGGGCGTGCAGCAGGGCGACGAGGACGACGAGATAGGCCGCGAGGCGGTGGTTGAACTGCACCAGGGTGACGTTGTCGACGAAGTTCTCGATGAGGGGCTTGATCGCGAACAGGGCGTCGGCGGCGGGCACGAACACGCCGTCCATGTCCGGCCAGGTGTTGTAGATCAGGCCCGCCTTGGAGCCGGCGACGAGGCCGCCGAGGAAGATCTGGACCAGAACCAGCACGGGGAGCGCGCAGGCGCCGACGCGGATCCGCGCCGGGGCCGGGGCCAGCGCCTGCCCACGCAGGCCCGCGGCGAGCCAGACGAGGCCGGCCAGGATCAGGGAGGCGGTGGTCAGGTGCAGGGCGAGCTTGAGGGGCGCCACCGCGGTCATGCCCGGCTGCAGCCCCGAGGCGACCATGATCCAGCCGATCGCCCCCTGCAGGCCGCCGAGCAGCCCGAGGCCGAGCAGGCCCAGCAGCAGGCGGCCGCTCAGCGCCCGCCGCCACAGGAACCAGAAGAAGGGCAGGAAGAACACCAGCCCGACGATGCGCCCGAGCAGGCGGTGGCCCCATTCCCACCAGTAGAGCGTCTTGAAGTCGGAGAGCCCCATGCCCTCGTTGAGGATGCGGTACTGGGGCGTGCCGCGATACTTCTCGAACTCCGCCGTCCAGTCGGCCGCCGAGAGGGGGGGCATCGCCCCGGTCACTGGCCGCCACTCGGTGATGGAGAGGCCGGAGCCGGTGAGGCGCGTCGCCCCGCCGACCGCGACCATGGCCACCACGAGCAGCGCCAGCAGATAGAGCCACGCGCGCACCCCGCGCCGGGCGCGCGCCTCGGCCGCGGGCGCCGGCGGGATCTCGGATGCGCCTTGCGCGCCGGGGGCGAACGGTCTCATGGTCTGCCGCATCGTCTCGCTGCCGCCCCCGAGCACGGGGGCCGGCGACCCCTTACGGCAGGGCCGGGCGGGAGCGCAACGCGGGGGAGGTCGGGCCTGGTCTGCCCGCTCCGTCCGAGCCTTGGGGTGGAAAGTTCATGCGGCGTCGCACCCGGACCCTGGTCGGGACCTTCGGCATCCTCGCCTTCGTCACGGTCTACGCGCCCCTCGCCATGGCGCTCGCCGACAGCCGGATCTCCCAGACCCCGCCCCTGGTGCAGGCGCTGCTCTACTCGATCCTCGGCATCGCCTGGATCTTCCCGCTGATGCCCCTGATCCGCTGGATGGAGCGCCCGGACGATCCGGCCTGAGGCCGGTTCCGGAGGCGGGAACACCGCGCCGCCCCGGATGGGAAAGTAAAGACGCCCTGAAGACCGGTGCGAGCGACCGGAACCGCGGGGCTCCCGTTTTTTTGCCGCACTCGGGAGCGAGAAGGCGGATGGTCTCCAAAATGCCAGGCTTTCGCGGCCCGGTTCCCGGCCGCATGCTCTCCCCCAAGGTCGCGCCCCCTTCATGCCACGCCCCCTCCCCTTCGGCCTCCTCGCCTGCCTGGTCGCGACCGGGGCCCTCGGCCAGGGGACACCGCGATCGGTCGGGGAATGCGAGCGGCTGAAGAACGACCTCGCCTACAATCAGTGCCTCGCCATGTTCGGGCCCCCCGCCAAGAACGTCGCCGGGGGCGACGGCCTGCCGAGCGCGCCGCCGGTGGCGACGCCGACGCTCAACACCGGCGGCGCGACCGCGAGCGCCGATCCCGCCTCGACCGCCACGGGATCCACCATCGCCGGCATCCCCGCGGTGGAGGAGCCGGTGATCGAGACCGGCCGGCGCGGCCGCCGGGGCCGTTACACCCGCCGCGGCGGGCGGCAGGTGGCGAGCTTCACCGTCGGGGGCGATGACGCCGCGGAGTCGGGTTCGGGCCGGCGCCGCTACCGCCGTCACCGCTGAGGGACGCCGCGCCGGGCCGCCGGCCCGACGCAATCGGGCCGGGTGAGATCCGCAAGGCGCCAATAAGAATTGCGTGCCGTGTCGCGCGACGAAAGTCATGGCCGCGATAAAGATCGTTCCATGACGCGGATCGTCAGAACAGCCGTTGACGTGAATCTTCGAAAAACCTAGCTCAAGGCCAAGCTTTGCCGCGGGGCGGACCGCCGCAGCGGCCGGCGCAGGCGCGAGGGCTGGGATCATGCGGATCGGGTGGGCAACGCTGTGCTGTCTCGCCATGCTGACGAGCGGCGCCGCGGCGGCGGCGGAGAAGCTGCCCTCCGGCGAGTATTTCGATTATTACGCCCAAGTGGACGATTGGGGCATTCGGCGCGTCGCATCGGACGAGGCGGGGCGCAAGGTCCTGTATTGCGAGGCGACCTGGGCCCGTGAGGGGGACTTCTACCTGTACCTCACCCTGGATGCCGGTCGGAAGCAGTTCTCCTACGGGATCCCGGTGCCCATTCCGAGCGGGCAGAAGCAGGCGACGATGCGCGTGTGGTTCGACGGCGACAAGGCGCATGCGGCGGCGGTGCAGGCCGCCTACGTCAACACCCCGATCAGCGGCGCGGGAGAGGACGGTTACCTGGTCGCCGTCGAGAACGGGGAGGCCTCGGCCACCCTCGCACGCCTCGCCAAGGCCCGGACGATCACGTTCGCCTATCCGTTCGAGGGCAGGACCCGCGTCGAGTCCTTCCCCTACAAGAGGGCGGCGAAAGCGCTCGGGAAGCTCGCCGATTGCGCGGACGGGCGCTGATCGTCCGTCACTCTGCCGCGGGGTTCCGCCCTAGCCGACATTCACCCGGCGGCCCCGGTTCCAGGCGAGGAAGGGCACGCCCGAGAGCAGGCTCGCGAGCGCGGCCTCGGTCTGGTGGAGGCCGTTGACCGAGACCCGCGGCAGGGCGTGGAGATGCCCGGCATGGGCGGCGAAGAGGTGGCCCGGTCGCGTCGTCACCGCCGTTTCGAAGCCGAGATCGCGGGCGAGGGCGAAGTCCCGCGGGCCGGCGGAGGTCGGATCGCCCACGGGGAACGAGAGGTGGCGCACCGGCCGGCCGAGTTCCGCCGCGATCCGGGCGCGGCTCTCCGCCATCTCCCGGCGGGCGGTCTCGGCCGGGTGCTTGGCGAGCATCGGATGGGTGAGCGTGTGCGCGCCGATGGTGAGTGCCGGATCGGCCGCGAGGCGGCGCAGTTCGTCCCAGCCGAGGCAGAGTTCGCGGGCGAGGGTTCCGGGCGCGAACCCCGCCTGCCGGCACAGATCGGCGATGGTGGCGCGCAGTTGTTCCTCCGGTCCCGCCCGCAGCAGGCGGTAGAGCGTGTCGAAGGCCCGCGTCTTCTCCGCGGCGTCCCGGGCCGGCAGGTCGAGGCCGGCGGCGCTCACCCGGTCGAGGGCGGCGACCGCCCGCTCCAGCTCGATCCACCAGAGCCGCCCGGTCCCGTCGGCGAAGCCCGTCGTCACGAACAGCGTCCAGGGGGCGCCGTGCCGGGCGAGCACGGGGGCGGCATGCACAACGTTGTCGCGGTAGCCGTCGTCGAAGGTCAGCACGGCGAAGGGCCGGTCGCTCCCCCCGGCCAGCCGGTCGGGCAAAGCGTCGAGGCCGATCAGGTCGAAGCCGCGGGCCTTCAGCTGCCCGAGCGTCCGGTCGAGGAAGCCGGGCGTGATCGCGAGCAGGGCGTTGGGCGCGAAGCCCCCCGGGGGCTCGGGGCGCACGTGGTGGAAGGTGAGGATCACCCCCCGGCCCTGCGCGGCGGGGGCGAGCCAGCGGTCGGCCCCGAGGGCGCGCACCGCGGCGAAGCCCGCGCGGAAGAGCCGGTGGCGGTGACGCGACGACAGCATGGCGATCCCGACTTCGATCCCGGCGCGAAGGCTTAAGCCTAGCGGGCAGGCGAAAAGCATTCGTTACCCATGCCCCGCGGAAGCCGCGGCGGGGCGGCTGCTATCAACCGCCGCTTCAGGGCCGGGCCGCTAGATCGCGGGGGGCGGGTGGGCGACCCGGAGGACGGCCATGACAGCACTCGCGACGCAACTCATGGGATCGACGACGATGCTGGAGCGCAGCGACCGCGATCTCGTGCCGGAGCTGCACCGGTCGCTCGCGAGCGTGGAGCCGGTCTGGCGCGCCCTGGAGGCGGAGGCCGCCCCCTTCGCCACCCCCTATCAGCGCTTCGACTGGGTCAGGGCCTTCGTCGAGACGGAGCTCGGCACCGATCCGCAGGCGCAGGCCGGGCGGCTGCGGGTGATCGTCCTGCGCGATGCCCGCGGGCGGGCGCGGGCGATCCTGCCGCTGACCGTCTCGCGCGCCCATGGGGTGAGCACCGCCCGCGTCGTCGGCGCCAAGCACGCCAATTTCCACATGCCGTTCTTCGCCTGCGCGGAGGCTGCCGCCCTCGTGCCGGAGAGCCTGACCGCGGCCCTGGTCGCCGCCGGCCGCGCGGGCGGCATCGACCTCTTCCTGCTCGACCACCAGCCGCGGGTGTTCGACGGCATGCCCAATCCCCTGAGCGCCGGCGGCCATCCCTGCCCCAGCGACGCCTATGGCATGCGCCTGGGCCCCGATGCGGAGGCGACGCTCAAGCGCGCCTTCAGCGGCGACGCCCGCAAGAAGCTGCGGGCCAAGGAGCGCAAGCTCGTCGAGGCGCATGGGCCGATCCTGCACCGGGTCGCGACGACGCAGGAGATGGTCGACCCCATCCTCGACGCCTTCTTCGCGCAGAAGGCGGCGCGCTTCGCCGCGATGGGGGTCCCCGATCCCTATGCCGACCCGGCGGCCCGCCGCTTCGTGCAGGCGGCGACCCGGATCGCGCCGGGGCGCGTCCCCGCGATCGAGGTCCATGCGCTGGTGGCCGAGGCCTCGGGACGGGTCTTCGCCACTTTCGGCGGGGCGGTGGACGCCCGGCGCTTCAGCGGCATCTGGACCTCGTTCGATCCCGATCCCGAGATTGGCCGGTCGAGCCCGGGCGACCTGCTTTTGTCCAAGCTGATCGGCCAGCAGACCGAGGCCGGGCGGCACGCCTTCGACCTCGGCGTGGGCGAGGCCCGCTACAAGGCCAATACCTGCGACGAGACCATCGAGCTCGTGGAGCGCATCATCCCGGTGACGCTCGCCGGCCGCGCCCATGCCTGGATCGCGCTCGGGCGGCTCGAGGCCCGGCGCCGGATCAAGCGCTCGCCCCGCCTGCTCGCCGCGGTGCAGCGCCTGCGCCGTCTCAGGACCCGCTGACGCCTCCTCGCGCTTGGCGCCCAGGAGCGAGGAGAGGCCGGCGGCCGCTGCGATCGTGCGGAAGCGGTCTCAGGCCGATCGGCGCAGGGGCAGTTCCTGCTGCGCCGTCGCCGGCTGGGAGCGGGACCGGCGCGGGGCCGGCGCCGGGATGTTGTCGCGGGCGACCAGGATCTGCCGGGCGCCGCTCTCCTCGGCGAGCCCGTAGAGGGCGACGAGGCCCGGATCGTCGGCGGCGGCGTTCGAGGCGATCACCACCGTGTCCATGCAGGCGGCCACCGCCGTGCAGAGGGCGTTTCCGGCCTGGGCGTCCGCGACGCGCAGGCGGCAGACCACCCAGTCATAGGCCTGGGCCAGGGCGTTGAAGCCGATGGCGAGGCCCTGCGGCTCCTCCACCAGCACCTGCGGGTCGAGGATGCCCCGCCCGACGACGTGGAGCCGCGAGCCGGGCAAGGCCTGGATGATGTCGCCGAACCCCGCCTCCCCCGCCACGAGATCGGTCAGGCCCGGCCGCCGCTTGCCCGCGGCCTTGCCCTCGAGATCGAGGGTCAGGGTGCTGCCGCGCTTCGCCAGGGTCCGGGACAGGACGTCGAACAGGCCGCCCTCCCGCTCCGGCTTGGTCTCGATCACGAGCAGGCAATGGCCGGCCTCGACGGCGACGCCGTCGAGGCGGGCGAGCAGGGCGTCGAGCTCGTAGGCGCTGTCCGGGGCGCTAACGTGCGGTTGTGTCTTGGCGGCGGGGGGGGGCTTGCGGGGCGGGGCCTGGGAGGTGGGCGGTGCGATCGGCAGCATCGCCGCCGCCGCCGCGACCGCCTGCGAGACGGCTTCGGAGCCTCGCGAAACGGCTTGGGAGACTTTTGCGACGGCTTCGGAGCCGGCTTCGGAGCCGTGCGAGGCGGTTTCGGCGCTGGCGGCGGTCTGCTCGGCCGCCGCGGGCATCGGTGCGAAGGCCGGCGCGAAGCCAGGGGAATCGGGCCGGCGCGTCGGCGGCAGCGGCTCCGGATAGGCCAGGCGCCCCCGGTCCGGGGCGGTCTCGTCCGCCTCCCAGGCCTCCAGATCGCTCTCCGTGAGCCGGCGCCGGCCGCCGCCGGGGCCGCCCGGCGTGGTCAGGAGATGGCGCGCCACCACGCCGCCCGCGGACAGCAGCAGGGCGAGCAGCGTCGCGAAGGCGAGGATCGGCAGCTTCTTGGGGAAGGAGGGCAGCTCCGGCACCACGGCGCGGGAGACGATGCGGGCATCGGCGGGGCTCGCATTCCCGGCGTCGCGCGCGGCGGCCTCGCGGTAGCGGGCGAGATAGGATTCGAGCTGCTCGCGCTGGACCTTGGCCTCGCGCTCCAGCGCCCGCAGCTCGACCTCGCTGCTGTTGCCCTGGGCGACCACCGTTTGCTGCCCGTCGACCGCCGCCTGCAGGCTCTCCACCCGGGCCCCGGCGATCTTGGCGTCGTTCTCCAGGGTGCGCACGATGCGCTCGGCCGCCGCCTTGATCTGCGTCTCGAGGTCGTCGAGCTGAGCCTTGAGTTCCTTGATGCGCGGATGGGCCGGCAGGAGCGTGCGCGATTCCAGGGCGAGCTGCGAGCGCAGGGTGATCCGGCTCTCGATGGTGCGCCGGATGAGCTCGTTGTTGGCCACGTCCGGGATCTCGAAGGCCCGGCCCTCCTTGATCATCTCCTTGAGCATCCTGACGCGGGCGCCGAGATCCGCCTTGATGGTGCGCGCCTGGGACAGCTGGCTCGACAGCTCGGAGAGCTGCTGGGCGCTGAGCGGCTGGGTGCCGGTGCTGCCGGCGCCGATCAGGCCATGGCTCGCCCGGTAGGATTCGACCCGCGCCTCGGCCTCGGCCACGCGCTTGCGCAGGGCCTCGACATTGGTGCCGAGCCAGGTCGAGGCGTAGCGGGCCGTGTCGACGGCGGCCGCTGCGAGGGAGGCGATGTAGACTTCGGCCACGGTGTTGGCGGCCTCGGCGGCGAGCGCCGCGTCCTTCGCCTTGAACTCGACGGCCAGGATGCGCGACTTGCCCACCGGATAGACCAGCAGGTGGTCGAGATAGGTGTCGAGGATGCGGTCCTCGGCCGCGCGCTCACTCGGGGCCGCGACGATGCCGAGCATCATCAGGAAGCTCTTGACCGGGCCCGGGCTGCTCGCCTCCGGATCGAATTCGGGATTGCCGACGAGCTTGAGCCGGCGGATCGCCTCGCGGGCGAGGTCGCGGGACATCACGACCTGCACCTGGCTCGCCACCGCCTGCTCGTCGATGGGCGTGTTCTGCTCGTTGCGCTCGGCGGCGTTGCGGGCGAAGGCCGGGTCGCGGCTCTCCAGGATCAGCTTGGCCTCGCCGGTATAGCGCGGCGACACCGTCTGCACGAACACGCCCGCCCCGAGGGCGACGGCCAGGGTGGGGACGGCGATGAAGGCCCAGCCCCGGCGCAGGACGCGGGCGAGCTGCGACAGGGCGAGCCCCTCGCCCTCCCCGCCTCGGGCGAAGGCGGGCGGCGTCGGATCGGTCGTCAGGTTGATCGAACGGGGCATGCCTGGATCTTCGACGCGGAGCGGGCAACCGGCCCGAGCAGACCGACCGGTTTGGGCCATTAGAGAGCGTTAAGGTTGACCGGCCGTTAAGGGGCGGAGGTCTCGGACGAGGCGCCCGATGCGCCGGAGCGGCCTCGGGTGAGGGTTCATTAACCATGAGCGCTTAGGTCTGGGCCCTAGACACCCTCTCCTCGGCGATGGCGATGCACAGGCGCGCTCTTCTCCTGGCCCTCACCTCGACCCTGGCGCTCGGCGGCTGCCTGCGTCCGAGCTTCCGCACGGACGAGCTGGACGCCACCGGAACCGGATCGATCGGCGCCCGCTACACCCTCGCCGCCGGCGACCGGCTGCGGGTGATCGTGTTCGGCCAGGACAATCTGTCCAACATCTACGCCGTCGATGGCGCCGGCCGCATCGCCATGCCGCTGATCGGCACGGTCGTCGTCGGCGGCCAGAGCACGGCCCAGGCGGCGCGGGCGATCGAGGCGAAGCTCGCGGCGGGTTTCGTGCGCGAGCCGCACGTTACGGTTGAGGTCGACGCCTACCGACCCTTCTACATACTGGGCGAGGTCACGACCTCCGGCCAGTACCCCTACGTCAACGGCATGACCGTCGAGACTGCGGTCGCGATCGCGCAGGGCTTCGGTCCCCGCGCCGCCCGCGACTATGCCGTGCTGACCCGTCCCGGCGCGGGGCCTGAGGGCCTCGTCAACGGTATCGTGCCGATGAGCTATCCCGTCCGCCCCGGCGACACCATCGTCATCAAGGAGCGCTTCTTCTAGGGCCAAGCTCACGGGCACTGAACCGGTTTCAGGTCGGCGCGGAGCGCTCCGGAGATCGGCGCAATTCGACGGCTGCCCTTAACGCAGCCGTCACCACGCGGGGCGAAACCAGCCCTGTCCGGCCCTCCTCTGGGGACGGTGCGACCTTGCGGCCGGTCCCCTTAACGGCTCGACCATCCTTGCCACCCAGGGTGGCTGGCGATCGAACGCCGCGATCCTGCACCGCCCCGTGAGGGGCCGGCTCAGAGATCCGCGCCGCGAACTTGCCGCCGGAGCCCTCCCCGTGGTCGCCAGTCTGAGCCCCCTCCCCGCCGCCCCGATCCATGCGGAGACTCTGTCCGGCAGCGGCGCCGCATCCGTCGAGCGTCATCGCATCCTGCACGTGTTCCGCGCGCCGGTGGGCGGCCTGTTCCGGCACGTGATGGACTTGGCTCGCTTGCAGGCGGAGGCCGGGCATGCTGTCGGCATCGTCTGCGATGCCTCGACGGGCGCCGAACGGGCGGCGCGCGCCCTCGACGAGCTCGGTCCCAGTCTCGCCCTCGGCGTGAAGCGGCTGCCGATGCGGCGCAATCCGCATGTCACCGACCTGCGAAACATGCTCGCGGTGGCGGCCCATGCCGAGGCTCTGGGCGCGACGGTGCTGCACGGCCACGGCGCCAAGGGCGGCGTCTATGCCCGGGCCTGCCCCGTCGAGCCCGGTACCCGCCCCCTGATCCGCGCCTACACGCCCCATGGCGGCAGCTACAATTACAAGCCGGGCACGCCCCTGCATAAGCTCTACATGGCCGCCGAAGGGCTGCTCGCCCGGCGCACCGACGTGTTCCTGTTCGAGAGCGAGTATGTGGCCGGGCGTCACCGCGCCTATGCCGGGGGACCCGCCCGGCTCACGCGGATCGTCCATAACGGCATCGCCGAGAGCGAGTTCGCCCCCGTCGAGCGCGCGGTCGAGCCGTACGACCTCGTCTATATCGGCGAGTTGCGCGAGGCGAAGGGCATTCCCTACCTCCTCGAGGCCGTGGCGTCCCTGCGGGCCGCCGGCCGCTCCCTCTCGCTCCTCCTGGTCGGATCCGGGCCGGACGCGGGGCTCCTCGCTGCCCAGGCGGAGCGCCTGGGGCTCGCCGACGCCGTGACCTTCGAGCCGCCCCAGCCGATCCGCCCCGTCCTGACGCGGGGCCGGGTGATGGTGGTGCCCTCGCTGGCCGAATCCCTGCCCTACGTCGTGCTGGAGGCGGCGGCCGCCTGTCAGCCGCTGGTGGCGACCCATGTCGGCGGTGTGCCGGAGATCTTCGCCGGCACCGACCATCCCCTCGTGCCCCCACGGGACTCCGCCGCGCTGGCGGTCGCCATCGATGCGATCCTGCGTCAGGCGCCGGAGGTTCGCGCCGCCGAGGCCGAGCGCCTGAGCGCTTCCGTCAGGACGCGCTTCTCGATGAAGCGGATGGGAGCGGACGTGCTCTCCGGTTACGCGGCGGCCTTCCAGGCCCGGGCCCGCGCCGTTGCCCTCCCGTCCGGGCACGCGGCCTTCGAGGCGGCGGGCCGTTAAGCGTTCCGAGAGCGACCGCTGCAATCATTGTGGTGCGGGGAGTGGGAATGAGCCCCGCCGGGTATTTTGGAAGACGGCCATGAGCGCCTTCGACGTCCGTGACCTCCTGAAAGTCGCCGGCGAGCCCGGTGCCGTCCGCGCCGATTCCGGCGTGGTGCCCCTTCCGAGGGGCGATGGGTTCGGGGAAGTCTTCTCGGAGGGGCGGGCGGGCTCCCCGCCTCCGAGCGCTGTTGCCCCCGCCGAGGCCCTGGCCCCCATGCCGAAGGGGCCCCTGCTCTCGTCCGTGGTGCTGGCCGGCATCGTGCGCGTGGCCGAACTCGCCCTCATCGCCGTGTTCGGCGCAGGCGTGAAGGTCCTCGTGCTCGGGGACGCGGTGCCGTTCGGGATAGGCTATCTCTCCGCGATCTTCGGGATCGCGCTCATCGCGGTCGGGCTGTTCCAGGCGGGCGGCCTCTACCGTCTCGGTGCTTTCCGCGGCTTCGCCAAGAGCGCGGTCAAGCTCGTCGCCGGCTGGACGCTGACCTTCCTGCTGGTCGCGGCCGCCCTGTTCCTCGCCAAGATCGCCGACCACTACTCCCGGATCTGGCTCGGCAGCTTCTATGTCTGCGGCCTCGCCCTGCTGCTCACGGGCCGGCTCGCCCTCGCCCTGTTCGTGACCGACCAGATGCGCCGGGGCCGCTTCGACCGCCGCACCGCCATCGTCGGCGGCGGCCCTGCGGCCGAGGAACTGATCCGTGCCCTCGACGCCTCGGAGGAGAGTGGCATCCGCATCGTGGGCGTGTTCGACGACCGCGGCGACAACCGTTCCTCGGATGTGGTCGCCGGATATCCCAAGCTCGGCAATGTCAGCGATCTCGTTGCCTATGCCCGCCGAGCCCGGCTCGACCTGATCGTCTTCACCCTGCCGATCTCGGCGGAGGCGCGCATCCTGCAGATGCTCGCCAAGCTCTGGGTGCTGCCGATCGACATCCGCCTCTCGGCGCATGCGACCAAGCTGCGCCTGCGTCCGCGGGCCTATTCCTATCTCGGTTCGGTGCCGCTCCTCGACGTGTTCGACAAGCCGCTGGCCGATTGGGACGTGATCGCCAAGACGGTGTTCGACCGCGTGGTCGGGCTCGCGATGCTGCTCGCGCTCTCCCCGATCATGATCGCGGTGGCGATCGCGGTGAAACTGACCTCGCGAGGGCCCGTGCTGTTCCGGCAGAAGCGCTACGGCTTCAACAACGAGCTGATCGAGGTCTTCAAGTTCCGCTCGATGTATGTCGACCAGGGCGACGCCACCGCCGCGAAGCTCGTCACCAAGGGCGACCCGCGGGTGACGCCGGTGGGGCGCTTCATCCGCAAGACCTCGCTCGACGAGTTGCCGCAGCTCTTCAACGTCATCAAGGGCAACCTGTCGCTGGTCGGTCCCCGGCCTCACGCCCTCCAGGCCAAGGCGGCCAACACCCTCTACGATCAGGTCGTGGACGGCTATTTCGCTCGCCACAAGGTCAAGCCCGGCATCACCGGCTGGGCGCAGATCAACGGATGGCGCGGCGAGACCGACACCTCGGAGAAGCTGCAGCGGCGCGTGGAGCACGACCTCTATTACATTGAGAACTGGTCGGTCGCCTTCGACCTCCAGATCCTGCTGACCACGCCCTTCGCGCTCTTCAAGACCGAGAACGCGTATTGAGGGAGCCGCTCACCACCAGGAGCGGCCCGCCGGCAGCGGCGGAATTCCCAGATGTGCCGCGACCGAGGCGCCGATATCGGCGAAGCTCTCCCGGCACCCGAGTGCGGCCGGGGCGAGGCCGGGGCCGAAGGCGAGGATCGGCACCTGCTCGCGGGTATGCTCGGTGCCGTGCCAGGTCGGGTCGTTGCCGTGATCGGCGGTGATCAGGCAGAGATCACCGTCCTGCAGGAGGGCGCGGATCTCCGGCACTCGGGCGTCGAAGGCCTCCAGGGCGGCGGCATAGCCCGGCACGTCGCGGCGATGGCCATACTCCGTGTCGAAATCCACGAGGTTGAGGAAGACGAGGCCGCCCTCCGGCAGGGCGGTGAAGGCGCCGAGCGCGGCGTCGAGACAGGCGGCGTTGCCCGCCGGCTTGATCTCCTGCCCGGTGGCGCGGTGGGCGAAGATGTCCCCGATCTTGCCGACGCTGACCACGGCCCTCCCCTCGGCGGCGAGCCGGTCGAGGAGCGTGTCGGCGGGGGGCGCGACGGAGAAGTCCTTCCGGTTCGCCGTGCGGCGGAAGCTCGCCCGGTCGCTGCCGAGGAAGGGCCGGGCGATGACGCGGCCGACGCGGTACGCGTCGCAGAGGTCCCGGGCGATGCGGCAGGTCTCGTAGAGGCGCGCGAGCCCGAAGGCGTCCTCGTGGGCGGCGATCTGGAAGACGCTGTCGGCGGAGGTGTAGCAGATCGGCTTGCCCGTCCGCAGGTGCTCCTCGCCGAAGGCCTCGATGACGGCGGTGCCCGCCGCGTGCCGGTCGCCCAGGATACCGGGCAAGCCGGCCTGTTCGACGAGGGCCGCCACCAGCTCGGGCGGGAAGGCGGGCTGTGTGTCGGGGAAATGGCCCCAATCCTCGCGCATCGGCAGACCGGTGATCTCCCAGTGGCCGGACGGCGTGTCCTTGCCGGCTGCGGTCTCGACCGCGTGGCCGTAGGCGCCCTGCACCGCGCCCGAGGGCGCGAGGCCCGGGGGGAGGCGGCCTGTGGCGCCCTCGCAGGCGAGGCCGAGGCCGAGGGCGGCCAAATTCGGCAGGCACAGGGGGCCGGCGCGCAGACCGGCCCGGTCGCCGCCGCCCACCGCGCAGCATTCGGCGATGTGGCCGACCGTGTCCGCGCCGGCATCGCCGTAGCGGGCGGCATCGGGGCCTCCGCCGATGCCGACGGAATCGAGGACGATCAAGAGAGCACGGGGCATCGTGACGGGTCTCAGGCCGGAAGCGGCTCGGCCTCGGCGAGGGCGTCCGCCTCCATCTCGAAGGCGGCGGCGAAGAGGGCACGGGTATACTCGGTCTTCGGCGCGGAAAAGATCTCCGCGGCCGGTCCTTCCTCGACGACCTTCCCGTTCTGCATCACCAGCACGTAGTTCGAGAGGGCGCGCACCACCTTCAGGTCGTGGCTGATGAAGAGATAGGCGAGGCCGCGCTCCCGCTGCAGGTCGCGCAGCAGGGTCACGATCTGGGCCTGCACCGAGCGGTCGAGCGCCGAGGTCGGCTCGTCGAGCACGACGAAGCGAGGCTCGAGCACGATGGCCCGGGCGATGGCGATGCGCTGGCGTTGGCCGCCGGAGAATTCGTGCGGGTAGCGATCCATGGCGGCCGGGTCGAGCCCCACATCCGTCAAGGCCTTGGCCACGGACGCCCGACGGGCGGCCTTGGAGCGCACCAGCCCCTGCACTTCGAGGCCCTCCGCGACGATGTCGCCCACGGACATGCGCGGCGACAGGGAGCCGTAGGGATCCTGGAAGACCACCTGCATGTGCCGGCGCAGGGGCCGCATGGCCCCGGGGCCGAGGGCCTCGATGGCCCGGCCGAGGAAGACGATCGGCCCTTCGCTGCGGGTCAGGCGCAGCAGGGCGAGGCCGAGGGTGGTCTTGCCCGAGCCGGATTCGCCGACGACCCCCACGGTCTCCCCCGCCCGCACCCGCAGGCTGACCCCGTCGACCGCCTTGACGTGGCCGGTCACCCGCCGGAGCAGCCCGGTCTTCAGGGGGAACCAGACCTTGATCGGCCCGGCCTCGACCAGCCGCTCGGCCGCCTCCGGCACCGGGTTGGCGCGGCCGGTGGGCTCGGAGGCGAGCAGGCGCTGCGTGTATTCGTGGCGCGGGTGGCCGAACACCTCGGCCACCGGGCCGGCCTCCACGATGCGCCCGCGCAGCATCACGCAGACATGGTCGGCGATGCGCCGGACGATGCCGAGATCGTGGGTGATGAACAGCATGGCCATGCCGAGCCGCTTCTGCAGGTCGGCGAGCAGCGCCAGGATCTGGGCCTGCACCGTCACGTCGAGGGCGGTGGTCGGCTCGTCGGCCACGAGCAGGTCGGGCTCGCAGGCGAGCGCCATGGCGATCATCACCCGCTGGCGCTGGCCGCCGGAGAGCTCGTGCGGATAGGCGCCGAGCCGCCGCTCGGCATCGCGGATGCCGACGAGGTCGAGCAGTTCGAGGATGCGGGCCCGGGCCTTGCGGCCGCTCAGGCCCCGATGCAGCGCCAGCACCTCGCCGATCTGCCGCTGGATCGTGTGCAGCGGGTTGAGCGAGGTCATGGGCTCCTGGAAGACCATGGTGATGTCGGCCCCGCGCACCTGCCGCAGGTCGCGTTCGGGCAGGCCGAGCAGGTCGCGGCCCTTGAACAGGATGCGCCCGCCCGGGTGATGCGCCGCCCCGTCGAGGAGCCGCAGGATCGAGAGGGCGGTGACCGACTTGCCGGAGCCGGATTCGCCCACCAGCGCCACGGTCTGCCCGGGCCGGATCGCGAAGCTGACCCGGTCGACGGCGAGGCTGTCGCCGCCGCGGGTGCGGAAGGCGACCGAAAGGTCCTCGACGGAGAGGAGGGCGTCGGCGCGCCCGGGCGCGGTGTCGGCGGAGATCGGCATCGCCCCCCTTATAGCGCGCCGCGGCCCGGGCGCGATGGGCTGCGCGGATCCGCCCGGCCGCAGCATCCCGATTCCGAAAACGCCGGCCGCCCCCTCCCGGCACGAGGCCCGCGTGGAGACGCCGGCGCGGCGGCTTTTCGAAATTCTCGAACGGTTCGATCGAATTTATTCCGCTGTTCCGGCGCGGGGGCGAGGCCCAGATACCGCTCATCGGATGACGGCCACGGCGACAGCCACCGGGCCGCACCACGACGACCAGAATGGAGCCCCTCATGACCCGCATCGCCTCCGCCGCCCTCGCCCTCTCGCTGGCCGCCGCCACCCCGGCCTTCGCCCAGAGCTACACCGCCCCGGCCGGCATCGCCGCCCAGGCCGCCGTCTCCGGCGGCACGGTCTCCGGCACCGCCGTCGCCCAGACCCAGCCGAGCCGCGACGTCACCGCCACCGGCACGGTCACCCACCGCCCGGCCCACCGCTAAGGCTCGGCACATCGCGCCCCGCGCGGGCGCACGACGAAAAATCCGGCCCCGCAGGACGTGGGGCCGGATTTTTTATGGGGTGAGGCGTGCCAGCGCGTCTAGTTTTGACCCCTTGCGGACATTCGACCTGCTTCCGCCGAACGTCTGGATCGGGTGGAAAGCCGAAGTTGGCGCCCGCCCCTCAAGCGGACGTTGAGCGGGGCCAGTCAAGCAGCTGTCGCACAGGTTCACAACCGATTGGGGAGAAATGCTTGCGGTCTGAGCATCTCGCGCCCCGCATGTGGTAGAATCGGCCCTAAGATGCTGATCAATCCACGCCTTACCGATCACTACGGGATCGCCACTCCGCAATCGACCTTGGATTTCGCGATCCCGTTTTTCAACGAGGACATCCCCCTCTACGTCGATCCGTTCCTGCTCTGGCGGTCACCGTCCCAACAGGATCAGGCACTCCACACGTCGCTGATCAACGCCTTCAATCACCTTGGCTATCTGACGAAGGCAGGGCGCCGCGAAGAAGCCCGAAGGGCCCTAATCATCTCGTCCGAGTGCGCTGAAGTCGGACTGGGGTCATCCGCGACCAGAACGGGGAAACGTATCGGACCAGCCAAAGCCGATGAAATATTAACGCTCTTCGAATCGATCCCACAGTACAACCAACGTGGCTTCCGCCACTTCGAAGAGCTCCAATTCTATGTCGATGGTATCTCTAAGGACCGCATCAGCGATTTCGCCTGCAGCTTCCTCAAATCATTCCTGATCGACTTTACTAGAGACCGTTGCCAGGAACTTGGGATTCCGCTTGTTTCACACGACGGGCTTCAGGTTTACAGCTACCGGGACCAGGAGTTCAGGACGGAGAACGGCGTTATGCTGCCATCCAACCCGGAAACCGGCATTCCGATCATGCTGGTTCCGAAACGATGGCTGCGGTTCGTCCCGTGGATATCATACGACGACTATTTCAAGAACCACTGTCCTCAGGATGATGTCGCGCACGCCGGCGAGAAGCTTGACAAAGTCAAAGTTCTGAACTTCAACCGTGAAAATTATGGGGTCATTGACGCCTATACCAAGGAGAAGGAGCGCACCTGCGATGACTGTACGTCCGATCCGCTGTTTACACAGATCCCGGTCTTATCAGCGCGGCGGAAGCTGGCGGACCTGAAAAAACTGCCAACCGGCAAGGGCGACGGCGCGGACCGGAAATACGAAGATGTGATGTGCCAGCTCCTTCCTTCAATGCTGTACCCACATCTCGACTTTGCCGCTGCCCAAAGCCGCACGGACAGCGGCGTAACGATCCGCGACCTAATTATGTACAATGGGCAGCAGGATCCGTTTCTGCGGGAAATATTCAACGACTATGGTAGCCGTCAGATCGTTTTCGAAATGAAGAATGTCGCCCAGGTTGAACGACAGCATATTGACCAGCTGAACCGATACCTCACAGACAGTCTGGGCAAATTCGGGGTTCTGGTGACACGCTCGCCTTTGAAAAAGGCTCGCATGGAGAGCACGGTGGATCTGTGGTCTGGCCAGCGTCGGAGCATTATCACGCTGACGGATGTCGATATCGAGCAGATGGTCGAAGTTTTTGAGAGTAAGCAGCGTGCGCCGCTTGATATATTGAAGCGATCTTATATAGAGTTTAGAAGAAAATGTCCGGGGTGAACATGTCGATAACACGCGAACGGATTGAGGCTCTTGAGAAGATCAGCGGTCAGATCGAGGGCCTGCATAGAGAAGTGACTGCGCTGGCGCGGAAGAGTCCGAACGACGCGGTCAATAAGTTCAAGCTTAAATTTCTGAACGGCGCATTGAGTGATGCCAATCTGGTTCTGGGGAATGCTTATAAACCTGTCGAAGGGTTCGAGCGTTTTGATGATGACGACCTGCCATCAAATAGTGATGTTACATTTATCCTAGCTCAATATCTAGAGGAACTTGAGCGATTAAGAGCTGACAATATCAAAATTGACATGGGAAGATGGGTTTATAATCTGCCGGGTAGCGAGAAAATAAGAACAGCTCCGCCCAAAAAGATAAGCGAGAAAAAATAATGCCAGCACACTTCTATACGACCAAGGATAAGGCGAATGGCTATGATGCTCTCATCGAGCCGTTCAACGGCCTCTTCAGGGAGCTGAAGGATCTCGGCAAAAAGAAACCTGACGCGGCCCTTAGTGCGGCCAAAGTCAAGATGTTGAATAGAATTCTCCAAGATGTCATCGAACTGCTGGATGGCGAGCAGGGGCACAAATATCTAGACCTGTTAGACGATGAGACGCTGCCGCAGTATAGCGATGCCGTGTTAGTGATGGCGCAATTTGAAGGGGCGCTCCAGGCATTCCATAGTCGATATCACGGGTTTCAGAGTGCTTATCACGAAAGTCGGTGGTTCATCCAAGATACTAAGGGCGCCAAAAAGTGAGGAACTGTCTCCGTATGTTAGGAACGCCCGACCCCTGATGGTCCGCAGCCGCGATGTCGGGCAATTTCAGGATTTCGCCCGCTGTGTGCTCAAGCGTGACGAAATCGGTTGCCGTAGGTCCGGTCTCGCGCCCCAATTAGCCTGTTCGCAACCGGACCTGCTGTAGTTCTGAGAAGGGTCGGGAGCGAGCGGAACGGCGATATCTGCTCCAAACCTGCGCCGCTCGGAAGCGGACCGGCAGAAAACCGCCCATTTCGGTCGTAGATCACCGTCCGCCGAACGAGCGGAAAGCGGACCTTCCGAGGGTCGGCGAAGGGTCGGGAGCGGCGGTTCAGCGCCTGTCGGGCCCAGGTCGGATCATGGCGCCTTCCTGACTCACGGCACCCAACATTCGAGCAACTGCCTTCCCCCTGAACAGACCTTCGCTGCCCTGGCAGGAGCTTCGCTCCGTTTGTCGTAACAGGGTGTCCCGCCAAGTCTCTGGCTTCTCTCCAAAGTCGGCACGCCGGCCGCCTCTTGGTTGGGGCCGACAGGAGGTGGACCAAGCCTTTCGCGAAAGCGCTTCGACTCGCCCGCGCGCTCACCGGCTTTCGTCCCTGGAAGGACGCTGCTCCGCCGCCGCCGCAGATTCCTGCGGCAGGCCGCGCCGCCCTACCCTTCCACCTCGTCCCGCAGGCGGTGCTCGCTGGCGATGCGGCGGACGGTGCCGGTGTTGGAGCGGTAGACCACGGTCTCGGTTTCGAGCCGGCCGGGGCGGAAGCGCACGCCGGCGAGCAGGGCGCCGTCGGTGACGCCGGTGGCGGCGACGATCACGTCGCCCCGGGCCATGTCGTGCATCTCGTATTTCTTGTTCGGGTCGGTGATGCCCATCTTGGCGGCGCGGGCGCGCTTGTCGGCGGAATCGAGGATCAGCCGGCCCTGCATCTGGCCGCCGATGCAGCGCAGAGCCCCGGCCGCGATCACGCCCTCGGGGGCGGCGCCGGAGCCCATATAGATGTCGACGCCGGTCTCGTCCGGCTTGGTGCAGTGGATGATCGCGGCGATGTCCCCGTCCGAGATCAGGCGGATGCCCGCCCCCGTCGCCCGCACCGCGGCGATCAGGTCGATGTGGCGCGGCCGGTCGAGGATGATCGCGGTGATCTGCGAGGGCTTCACGCCCTTGGCCTTGGCCAGCGCCGTGATGTTCTCCGCGGGGCTCGCGTCGAGATCGACCGTGCCGGGGGGATAGCCGGGGCCGATGGCGATCTTCTGCATGTAGACGTCGGGGGCCGCGAGCAGGCTGCCCTTCTCGGCGATCGCCATCACGGCGATGGCGCCCGGCATGTCCTTGGCGCAGAGGGTGGTGCCCTCCAGGGGGTCGACGGCGATGTCGACCTCGGGTCCCTCCCCCGTGCCCAGGGACTCGCCGATATAGAGCATCGGCGCCTCGTCGCGCTCGCCCTCGCCGATCACCACCGTGCCGGCGATGGGCAGCCGGCCGAGCTCGGCGCGCATGGCGTCGACGGCGGCCTGGTCGGCCTCCTTCTCCTTGCCCTGGCCGCGCAGGCGGGCGGCGGCGATGGCCGCCTGCTCGGTCACGCGCACCAGCTCCAGGGTCAGCCCGCGGGCCGTGCCGCCGCTGAAGATCCCGCTCTCGACCGCCGCCATCTCGTGTCCTTCCCTGGGCCAAGCCGCGGTTCTTCGCGCCGCGGATCCCCCGGTCTCACCGATCCTGAAGCCTTTTTCCAGGCGCGCGCCGCAGGGGCAGGATCCTGCGCGGCCCCGCGCGCCCCGGCCCGCGTCGAACGGCGTGCAGAATCAAGGGCCTGCAGCATGGGGGCGATGCCGTGGAAAAACCAGCATCCCCCGGGAGGGAAACGCCGGCCACGGCCCTCGCCTCACTCCCGCTCGATGCGGATGAGCTGGGGCGTCTCGGCCAGCAGCCCGTCGGCGGCGATGGCGTCGAGGGCGGCGCGGATGTTCCCCTCGGTCGCCGCGTAGGTGATCAGCACCAGGGGCACCGGCCGGCCGGAACGGCCATGCGGATCGCTCGAGGCGTCCTTCTCCAGGCGGCGCTGCACGATGCTCTCGATGGAGATCTCGCGCTCGGCCATGCGGGTGGCGACGCCGGCGGCCACGCCCCGGCGGTCATGCACCGTGAGGCGGACATAGTAGCCGCCCTCGTGGCGCTGCATCTCGACCCGGCGGGGCGGGGAGAGCCGGTCGACCGGCCGGCCGAAGACCGGGCGGTTCAGGCCGCTGGCCACGTCCGCGATGTCGGCGACGACGGCGGAGGCCGTGGCGTTGCCGCCGGCCCCGGGGCCGATCAGGGTCAGCTCGCCGACCGCGTCCGCATCGATGGTGACGGCGTTGGTCACGCCCATGACCTGGGCGATGGCGGAGGCCTTGGGCACCATGGTCGGGTGCACCCGCTGCTCGATGCCCGCCTCGGTGAGCTGGGCCACGCCGAGCAGCTTGATCCGGTAGCCGAGCTCGTCCGCCATGGCGAGATCGAGGGGCTGGATGGCCGAGATGCCCTCGACCGAGACGCCCTCCGCGTCGATCTCCACGCCGAAGGCGAGGCTCGTGAGGATGGAGAGCTTGTGGGCGGTGTCGAAGCCCTCGACGTCGAAGGTCGGGTCGGCCTCGGCATAGCCCAGCGCCTGCGCGTCCTTGAGGCAGGCCTCGAAGGTCAGGCCCTCGGCCTCCATGCGGCTGAGGATGTAGTTGCAGGTGCCGTTGAGGATTCCGTAGACGCGGCTGACCGCGTTGCCGGCGAGCCCCTCGCGCAGGGCCTTGATGACGGGGATGCCGCCGGCCACGGAGGCCTCGTAGGCCAGCGCCACGCCGCGCGCCTCGGCCGCCCGGGCCAGGGCGGCGCCGTGGCGGGCGAGCAGCGCCTTGTTGGCGGTGACGACGTGCTTGCCGGTGCCGATCGCCGCCTCGACCACGGCCTTGGCCGCCCCGTCCGCGCCGCCGATCAGCTCGACCACGCAATCGACCTCCGAGGCGGTGGCCAGCGCCACCGGATCGTCGAACCAGGTCAGGCCCGAGAGATCGACGCCGCGGTCGCGGTGGCGGTCGCGGGCGGAGACGGCGGTCACGCGGATCGGCGCGCCGATGGCGGCTTCGAGCGCGTCCGCCCGGCGCGCGATCATCTGGACGACGGAGGCGCCGACGGTGCCGAGGCCGGCGATGCCGAGGCGAAGGGTCTGCTTCACGGGCTCGTGCGTCATGGCTCGACCGGATGGCTCCACCGTTGAAAGGGCCGCGTCCCCGCGCATCGGCGCGGGCCGGGGCCGTTCCGAAGGTCCCTTGACGTGCCGGCGGCCTGCGAGCGGCCGCGCTCGGGAGAGCGCCGTCCTTCTGCAACGATTTGGCGGGGGGCGCAAGGAAACCGCCCCATCCCCGCCCGGAGGCGTGCCGGAGAAGCCTCTCCCATCGATGGGGCGCGACAAAGACGCGTCACATCAAAAAGCGCGCGTGGCGGCTGAACAACCTTCGGCAGAGCCGGTTTCCCGGGCACCGGCGGATGCCTCCCGAAGAGCATCCGCCAAGTTTCGCCAAGATCTGAAAAGTTCCGTCAACCCGGCGATCAACAAGCGCGAGGAACGCGACGATGTATTATTTCGACAAGCGCCTGCAATATCCTGTGAAGGTCGAGAGCCCCGATCCGGTCTTCGCGCGCATGCTTCAGCAGGCCATCGGTGGTGTCGAGGGCGAGATCCGCGTCTGCATGCAGTACTTCTTCCAGGCCTGGGGCTCGCGCGGGCCGACCACGAAATACCGCGACATGCTGCTCAACACCGCGACCGAGGAGATCGGCCATATCGAGATGCTGGCGACCGCGGTGGCGATGAATCTCGAGACGGCCCCGAGCAAGGTGCAGGAGGCCAGCGCCACGGATACGGTGGTGGGCGCGGTGATGGGCGGTGAGAACCCGCGCCATCTCATCGAGGGCATGCTGCACCGGCACATCCTCTCGACCGGCATGGCCGCCTTCCCGGCCAACAGCGAGGGCGTGCCCTTCGACATGAGCCACATCTACGCGAGCGGGAACCTCGCCGCGGACATGTATTGCAACGTCGCCGCCGAGGCGACGGGGCGCACGCTCGCGGTGCGCCTGTTCAACGCGACCAACGATGCCGGCATGCGGGACATGCTGCACTTCATGATCGCCCGGGACACGATGCACCAGGAGCAGTGGCTCGCGGTGATCGAGGAACTCGGCGGCCCTGCCGGCGCCCTGCCGATCCCGAATTCCTTCCCGCAGAGCAAGGAGCACGAGAAGTTCAACTACAACTTCTTCGCCACGGCTGCGGACGGCTCCCCGCCCCCGGAGGGCCGCTGGACCCATGGCCCCTCCCTCGACGGCAAGGGCCAGTTCAGCGTGTTCAAGAACCAGCCCATGGGCGAGGAGCCGGTGCTGGGCCCGGCCCGGCCCGACAGCGGCGCGCAATCCGAGCAGATCGCCTGAGCGGCGGGAACGAAGGGGCCGGGCGCGGGGTCTCGCTCCGTGCCTGGCCGGTCCTCAGGCCGCCCGGGCGCGGGCGAGGAAGGTATCGATGTCCTGGCGCAGGCGGGCGATCTGCTGATCGAGGGTGGCGCGGGCGGTGCCGACCTGGCCGGCGGCGTCCGTCGCCGTGCGGGTCGAGCCGCCGAGCTCCTCGATCGAGCGGGCCACCGTCTGGGTGCTGCCCGCGGTCCGCTGGATCGTCGCCGCGATCTCGCGGGTGACCGCTTCCTGCTCCTCCACCGCGGCGGCGATGGCGGTCGCGATGCCGTTCACGTCGCCGATCACCCGGGCGATCTCCTGGATGTCGCCGGCGCTCTGCTGGGTCGCCTTCTGGATCGCGGCGATGCGGCTGCCGATCTCGGTGGTGGCGCGGGCGGTCTGCTCGGCTAGGGTCTTCACCTCGCTCGCCACCACGGCGAAGCCGCGGCCGGCGGCGCCCGCCCGGGCGGCCTCGATGGTGGCGTTGAGGGCGAGCAGGTTGGTCTGGCTCGCGATCTGGCTGATCAGCTCGATCACCTGCCCGATCTGCTCGGCCTGCGCGGTCAGGCTCGAGACCGATTCCCGGGTGCGCTCGGCGGTCTCGACGGCGCGGCTCGCCACCTCGGCGGAGGCGGTCGCCTGCTGGCCGATCTCCTTGACGGAAGAGGCGAGCTCCTCGGCGGCGGCGGCGGTGGTCTGGATGTCGGCGGAGGTCTGCTCGGCCGCGCCCATCACCGCGCCGGCGAGCGCGTTGGCGTTCGCGGTGGCGCCGTCGAGGGCGTGGGCGCTGTTCGAGAGCACCCCGCTCGCCTGCTCGGAGACGCGCAGGGATTCGCCGACGGACTCGGAGAAGGTCGCCACCGCCTCCGACAGCAGGGCGCCGCGCTTCTGGCGCTCTTCCACCAGGGTTTCCTGATAGATCGAGATGGCGAAGTCCATGTCGAGCATCACCGCCTTGTTGAGCACGGCGATGCGCTCGGCCAGGGCCCGGCCGTTGAAGCGATGGCCGGCGGAGAGATGCGCGACCAGGGCGTTCAGGACGAAGGCGTAGCCGCCGATATACCAGCGCGGCTCCAGGCCGATCTTGTGGTGGACGAGGCCGATGCGGCGGATGCCGGCGACGTAATCCGCGTCGAAGTTGCCCGAGAACAGACGCTTCCAGTGGTTCGACTGCGCCGAGACGAGGCGGCTCTGGTGGTCGCCGAGCAGGGCGGCGAGCTGCGGCACGCCGCGCAGCTTCACGTAGAACTGCTCGAGGACCTGCGGCAGAGCCGGCTCGATCAGCGGCCAGAGAGCGACGAGGTCCTGCCGGGCGCGGGCATCGATGCCGAGGAACGCGAGGCGTTCCGAGATCTGAATGGTGTCCTGCACGACCGTCCTCATAAGCTTATCGAAGTTCTCATAAGGTTTCGGCAGTTAATAATCTGTTCTGGATTGTAGCGATCACAATCTGTGGTTGGCGCCTGGATGATCGGTTTCCGATCTTCCCTGCCCGTTTCGTCCTCTCGCGCAGCCAGCAGCCTCCCGCCCCCCTCGCGGTGCGACCAATCAATTTCTCGACCGAAACCTTCGGGCCGCCTGGACGAGCCAGAACAGGACTGCGGCGTTGCAGAGATGCCAGAGCGGGTGCGTCCCCGTGGGCAGCACCGGGCAGAGCGCCACATCCGTCGTCCGGAAGACGAGGGAGAGGCCGAACAGGGCGCCCGCCCCCAGAAGGGCGCGCCCGGCCCGGCGCCGCCGTTCCTCCCCCGAGGCCAGCAGCGGCGCCCCGACGCCGAACAGCGCCAGCAGGGCCGGCAGGTAATCGATCGAGCCGTTGCTGAGCGCGGCCAGGGAGCGCCCGGTCAGAGCGTCGAGGGCCGGCGTCAGACCGAAGGAGAAGGCGGCGAAGGCGAGCGTCGCCGCGAAGCCCGCGACGGGGCCGAAGCCGTGGAAGCGGCGCAGGGCCAAGAGGAAATAGGCGTAGATGAAGAGCCCGATCGGGATCACGTCGGCGAGCATCGACCAGCGGTCGGCGAAGGTGTGGAACAGGAAGGAGCCGATCCCGACCACGCCGACGAGCAGGCTCAGCGCCCGGGTCGGGGCGTCGCCCCGCGCCCGCCGCCAGGCCAGCGCCGCGGCGACGAGGAAGGCGGCGTTCGAGACCGCGTTGAGCGGCTCCGCCCAGAAGCCGGCATCCTGGCGCTCGCAATAGGCGCGCACCGGCTCGAACCAGGAAGCGTCCATGGAAGAGCCCCGCCTGTCCCGTCCTCGATCGACGCGTCGGCTTGCCAGGGCGACGCGAAGGCCCGATGACGGGGCCGCCGGCGCCCGGGGCGGGGCCACGCGGGACAGGCCATGCGGATCACCACCTGGAACGTCAACTCGATCAAGCAGCGGACCGGCCACCTCCTCGACTTCCTCGCCCAGGAGAAGCCGGACGTGGTCTGCCTGCAGGAGCTGAAATGCCAGGAGGCGGGCGTTCCCCGGGCCGAGATCGAGGCGGCGGGCTACGCCGTCGAGGCCCTGGGGCAGAAGGCCTATAACGGTGTCGCCCTGCTGGTGCGGGCGCCGCTGGCCTACGACGAGGTGCTGCGGGGCCTGCCCGGCGACCCGGACGACGAGCAGGCCCGCTACATCGAGGCGGTGGTGCAGGGCGAGGGCGTTCCCCCGGTGCGGATCGCCTCGATCTACCTGCCCAACGGCAACCCGGCCCCGGGGCCGAAATACGATTACAAGCTCGCCTTCCTGGAGCGGCTGCGGCGCCACGCCCGCGCCCGGATGGAGACAGAGGTGCCCCTGGTGCTCTCCGGCGACTTCAACGTGATCCCCGCCCCCGAGGACGCCGCCGACCCGGCCGCCTGGACGCAGGACGCGCTGTTCCTGCCCGAAACCCGCCGCGCCTTCCGGGCGCTGCTCGCGGAGGGCTTCACCGAGGCCCTGCGCGCCTGCGACCCGCGGGCGGGCCTCTACACCTTCTGGGACTACCAGGCCGGAAGCTGGCAGCGGAATCTCGGCATCCGCATCGACCACCACCTGCTCTCGCCCCAGGCTGCCGACCGCCTCGTCTCGGTCTCGGTGCAGAAAGCCCTGCGCGGCCTCGAAAAGCCCTCCGACCACGTGCCGGTGACCGTGGAACTCGCCGACGGCTGAGGCGCTCGGTCGCGCGATGGGCGCGGCCGCCCTCCCCTCAATCGCCCGCCCGCGCGCGGATCACCCGGGCCTGTCCCCCCTCCACCAGCACTTCCGCCGGGGTGGGATGGGAGAGGAAGTCGGTGGGGCTGGCGGTGAGCGCGTAGGCGCCCGATTGCAGCACGGCGACGAGGTCGCCCTCCCGCAGCTCCGGGAGCGGGGCGGCCCGGGCCAGGATATCCAGGGGCGTGCAGAGGGGGCCGGTGACGGTCCAGGGCCGGCGCGCCGCGCCTGCCCGCTCCGCGACCGGGACCAGGGGAAAGTCCCGCTTGACCACCTGGCCGAGATTGCCGGAGGCGGCGAGGTGGTGGTGCATGCCACCGTCGGTGATGGCGAAATGCTGGCCGCGCGAGGACTTGGCCGCCCGCAGGCGGGCCACGTAGAGCCCCGCCGGCCCGACGAGATAGCGCCCCGGCTCCAGCAGGATGCGGGCGCCGCCGAGCTTCATCGCGTCCCGCTCGGCCCGGAGGGCGTCGAGGCCGGCCGTGAGCTCGGCCAGGTCGAGGGGGGAATCGCCGGAGAAATAGGGGATGCCGAGGCCGCCGCCGAGATCGATCGTGTGGAGGGGGCGCCCGATCCGGCCGGCGAGGCGGGCGGCGAGACCGAGGCCGTGGCGCCACTGGGTCAGCAGCGTGGCCGCCTGGAGGGTCTGGGTGCCGGCGAAGAGATGCAGGCCCGTCAGCTCCAGGCCGGGGGCGGCCTCGACCCGGTCGATGGCCGTGTCGAGATCCTCCTCGTCGAAGCCGAAGGGCGAGGGCTTGCCGCCCATGCGCATCGCCCCGCCCTGGGCGGCGGCGTCCGGATTGACCCGGATCGCGACGCGCACTTGGCGCCCCAGCCGGGTGGCGATGGCGGAGAGGCGCTCGACCTCCTCGGCATTCTCCAGATGGATCTCGCCGATGCCCGCCGCGACCGCCCGCTCCAGCTCCGCCGCGCCCTTGCCCGGGCCGGCGAAGAGGATGTCGCTGGGGGCGACGCCGGCCTGCAACGCCGCGGCGAACTCGGCCCCGGAGGCGATCTCCGCGCCGGCCCCCTCCTCCCGGAACACGGCGATCACCGCCGGGTTCGGGTTGGCCTTTACCGAATAGACCACCTCCGCGAAGCCGCGCATGGCCATGCGCAGGGCGCGGTAGGTCGCCCGCATCAGCCCGGCATCGTAGACGAAGAGCGGCGTGCCGTGGGCCTCGGCCAGCGCCGCGACGTCGACGCCCCCCGCCCGGAGCTTGCCCTCGGCATAGGGGAAATGCGCCGCGACCAGCCGCTCGGCGAGGCTCGGCCCCTCAGGCATCGACGGGCCGGCGCTCGGCGCGGGAGGCCTCGTGGGCCGCGATCTGGGCGGCCTCGGCCTGGGTCTGGGCGGCGACGCGCTCGGCGGCGAGCCGCTTGTAGTCGACCTTGCCGTTGGGGGTGGTGGGCAGGGCGCTCACGCTCTCGATGGCCCGGGGCACGAGATGGGGCGCGAGCACCGCCCGCAGGTGCTGCATCACGTCGAGGCCGTTCCCCTCGCCCCGGCCCTCCGCCGGCACGGTGATGGCGTGGATGCGCTGGCCGAGGCCGGGATCGGGCAGGCCGATCACCGCCGCCGCGCCGAAGGCCCCGGTCTCCATCAGGGCCGCCTCGACCTCGCTGGGGCTCACGCGGAACCCCTGCGTCTTGATCATCCCGTCCTCGCGGCCGAGGAAGCGGAAATAGCCTTCCGCGTCGGCGACCACGAGGTCGCCCGAGCGGCAGACGAGGCCCGGCTCCTCGCCCGGCGGCGGGAAGGGGTCGGGCACCAGCACCCGGGCGGTGTCCTCGGGGCGGTTCCAGTAGCCCAGCGACACCGTGGGCCCGCGGTGATGCAGGATGCCGGGTTCGCCCGGGCCGGCGCGATGCCCGTCCGCGGTCAGCGCGAAGATCTCCGTCTCGGGGATGGCGCGGCCGATGGAATCGGGCCGGGCGTCGATCTCGGCCGGCGGCAGATAGGTGGAGCGGAAGGCTTCGGTGAGGCCGTACATCAGCACCACCTGGGTGTGCGGCAGGGCCGCACGCAGGCGCGCCACCGTCGCCACGGGCAGCGCCCCGCCGGAATTGGTGACGTAGCGCAGGCTCGACAGATCGGCCTTGGCGAGGCGCGGGGCGGCGCGGGTGAGCAGGGTCCAGAGCGTCGGCACTCCGGCCAGCCCGGTGATGCGGTGGGTCTCGATGGCGCGGACCACGTCGTCGCCGAGCCGCACGTTCTGCAGGACGATGCGCGCCCCCTGCTCCACGCTGGTGAGGAGCTGGTTGAGCCCGTAATCGAAGGAGAAGGGCAGCACCGAGAGGATGCGCTCCTCCGGGCCGATGCCGAGATAGGTCCGCACGATGCGGGTGCCGGCGAGCAGGTTGGCGTGGCTCAGCATCACGCCCTTGGGCAGGCCGGTGGAGCCGGAGGTGTAGAGGATGGCGGCGAGCCCCTCCGGCCCGGCCTGGGCGGGGCCGGGCGCGGGCGGCCCCCGGCGGACATCCTCGCCGACGAGGAGCGTCAGGCCGGGCAGATCGTCGAGGGCGCCCTCGAGCGCGGCATGATGGGCCGCGTCGGTGACGAGGACGCGCGCCTCGCAATCGGCCAGGATGTGGTGGACCTGGCGCGGGCGCAGGGCCGGATGGATCGGCACCACCACGCCGCCCGCCGCGCTGACGGCGAAGAGGGCGACGCATTCGGGGATGGATTTCGGCAGGAACAGGGCCACCCGGTCCCCGGGGGCGAGCCCGGCCGCGGCGAGCCGCTCGGCCAAGGCCGCCACCGCGTCGCGATAGGCCCCGTAGGTGAGTTCGCGCGCGCCCTCGACCACCGCGACGCGCTGCGCGGCGCAGGCCTCGCCTTCGAGGAGGTGGTGGAGCAGGCTCGGGGCCATGAAGGGTCAGTCGCCGGAGCGCCGGTCGTCGATGTAGAGGGCGAGGGCATCGACGCTCTCGAAATTCGACAATTCGAACGAGTCCTCGTCGATCTCGACACCGAAGCGGTCGCCGAGCTCCATCATCAGGTCGAGGATGCCGATCGAGTCGAGGGCGTCGCTGGTGACGAGGGAGGTCGAGCCCGTCACCGAACCCGGCGGCAGGGTCGGATTGCGGGCGGCGATGAAGGCGAAGATCGCCTCGCGCACCTCTGACGCCGTCTGAGCCAAGGCTCCGCGCTCCCTCGAAATCCCGCGGCCCTTCTTCGAGCGGGTCGCGCTGGGACTGGCGGATTAGGCCATCGGGCGCCGGAAATCCACCGGGGGCGAGTGGCCGCGGGCGATGCGGACTTGTCTGCCGCTTTTCTGCGCAGTCCAAAGTCCATTTTGAATACAGGGATTATCTTCGCGCAACGAGCACGTGTGCTCCTGCACACAGGGCAGATCATGGGGCGCCTATCTTCATGATCATGTCGTCAAAGCATCTTCGCCATCAGCTGTTCCGCGCGCTGCTTATTCCGCATAGTCAAGCGCGCGCAGGGATGCCGGCGGCGATCGGCCCGACCTGCGCGCTTCCGCCGCCCTGCGCCCGCCTGACCCGTCGTCTCCTCTGCCGCGGGGAGTCCGGCGCGTGAGCACTAAGCTCGATCTCACCCATCGCGACCACCGCATCATCGCGGCGGTGCTCAGGGGCCGGGCCGCCGCACAGGTCTATCGCGGCGACCGGCTCGCCACCCGGGAGCGTTTCGAGAGCGCCAGCGTCGAGGGAGCGGCCGACGCGGCCCGCGCCTGGATCGACCGCCAGAACGACCCCGCCGAGGCCCAGCGCCGGGCGCCCGAGGTCGGCACCGCCGACGAATACGTCGCTCATTTCGCCCGGAACCCGCCCGAGGGGCGGCTGCGCCGGATGCTCGTCGCCCATGCGGCCGCGCCGGAGCGCATCCTCTCCTCCGACGCCCTGGCCGAGGCCGGCGGCTGGAACAGCGTCTGCGCGGCCCATGCCCATTACGCCGCCTTCGGCGAGACCCTGGCGGAGGTCCTGAGCCTGACCCTGCCCCGGCGGGAGGACGGCGCCCCGGTGCGGATCTCGGCGGTCGCCAGCGCGATCCAGGAAGGCCCGCCCCTGCCCTCCGGCGCCTGCCACTGGCGCCTGCACGAGGAGATCGCCCAGGCCCTGGAGCGGCTGAACATCGCGCAGCGGCCGGCGCCGGCGTGAAGATTCACGCCACCAATTCGTCCTCCGGCACCACGTCCACCTCCACGCGCAGGCGCTGGGCACCGGAGGAGGAGACGATGCCGTCGATCGGGGCGACGTCGCCGTAGTCGCGGCCGCGGGCGACCACGATGTGGTCGTCGCGCACGCCGCAGGCATTGGTCGGGTCGAGGCCCATCCAGCCGAGGCCCTCCGGGCCCGGGCCGCACCAGACCGAGACCCAGGCGTGGCTGGCATCGGCCCCGCGCAGGCGCGCCGTGCCGGGCGGCGGCCGCGTGCGCAGGTAGCCGCTGACATAGGCCGCCGGCAGGCCGAGGCCGCGCAGCCCCGCGATCATCACATGGGCGAAGTCCTGGCAGACCCCGGCCCGCAGGGCGAAGGACTCGGCGAGCGGCGTGCTGACGCTGGTCGCCCGGGCGTCGAAGCGGAAATCGGCGCGGATGCGCAGCATCAGGTCGTAGGCGGCGCCGTAGAGGGGGCGGCCGGGCGTGAAGCTCGCCCGGGCATAGTCCGTCACCGCGGGGACGAGGGGCACCCGTGGGCTGGGGAACAGGTAATGGGCGGGTCCCTGCGCATCGAGGCGGGGGGCGGCGAGCGCCGCGTCGCGCACGCGCTCCCAGCTCGGGCCGGAATCCGGGTCGGGCAGGGGCGGCCGCTCCACCAGGACGCGGGAGGTGGCCTCCACCGCGAATTCCTTGTGCGGCTCGTCGATGAGGAGGGAGACCAAATCGAGCCCGAAGAAGTCGCGGCGCAGCACCCGGCTGCGCGGGACCGGGGTGATCGCGATCTCGCTCGCGAGCACGCGCTGGCCCTCCCCGTCCCGGGGCTGGAGGCGCAGGGTGCAGTGGGCGTAGCGGACCGCCTTGGCGTAGCGGTAGCTCGTCAGATGGCGCAGGGTGTAGATCACGCGAGGCCGGTCAGCTTCTCGGGCCGCAGGGCGTCGAGGCCCCGGGGGAAGTAGCGGCCGGCCACCGCATCGGCCAGCGCCTCGATCGCGCTGCCCAGCTCGGCGAGAGTCGCCCCGTCCAGCTCGCTCGCCGCCGCCGTCTCGAAGCGGGTGGCGAGCTGCAGGGCGAGCCGGCGCTGCGGCTCGATCAGCCCGTCGGCGCGCAAGGCGGGAAGCGCATCGAGATGGCGTACCACCGCCTCGATCTGGAAGGCGACCGAGCGGGGGTTGTAGGGGTCGAGCATCACCATGTCGCAGACGGCGTCGCGGGAGACCCCGGCGAGATAGCGGGCGCTGTAGGAGATCTGGGAATCGGCCAGCGCCAGCAGCACGCCGAGATCCTCGGCCCGCGCCGCCTCCCCGGCGAAGGCGAGGGCGAAGGTGCAGGTGTTGATCGCCCGCTCGATGCGCCGGCCCATGTCGAGGAAGCGCCAGCCGGCGGCGTGGTTCATGTTCTCCTGGGCGAGCCCGGACAGGGCGGCGAAGTGGCTCAGCGCCCGCTCGGCCCGGCCGAAGAGCTGGGATTCGGAGGGCTCCCAGGCCTCGCCGAAATCGAGGATGTCGCGCAGGTCCGTCAGCGCCCGCCAGGATTCGGCGGGCATGCGCTCCCGCAGGGAGGCGGCGCAGCGCCGGGCCGAGAGCAGGTGACTGAGGGCCGAGCCTCCGATCGTGCGCCCGCTCAGGGCCTCCTGCGCCAGGGCGGCGGGGGGCAAATCGGGCGCGCTCACCGATTCCCACTCGTCGAGCAGGGCGCGGATGCGCAGGGCGGTGGGCGCCCCCGACTCGCCGCAGCTGTCGCCGACCACGGCGTTGCCGAAATGGCCGAGATGGACCTGGACGAGACGGATCACCGCCTCGGCCCGCTCCAGATAGCGGCCGAACCAGAACAGGTTGTCGGCGGCCCGGGCCGGCAGGTGGCCGGCGATGCGGCGGATGCGCGGGGCGGTGGTGGCGAGGAGGGGCGGCGAATCCACGGGGGCGTCGGCCAGCACCCAGACATCGGCCGACTTGATGCCGGCGCGCATCTCGATCGGGTCGTCGCCCTCGTTCTCGGCGGTCCGGCAGAAGGCGCTCGGCATCACCCGCCAGCCCTCCGGCGTGGCGGCGGCGAAGACGCGCATCACGAAGGGACGCGGCACGAGGTGGTCCCCGTCCCAGGCCGGCATGGTGGAGAGGGGCGCGGCCTCCTCCCCGACCCAGTCGAAGGGCCGGTCGAGCAGGGCGGACAGGGCCTCGGCCCGGGCCGCCTCCAGGGCCTGCGGCGCCAGGATGGCGTCGCGCCCGGCCCCGCGCACGGGGGTGGCGGCGGGGCGCAGCGTCAGGGTGTCGAGATGGGCGCGGATATGGGCGAGGCCCTCCGGGTCGCCGCCCCACCAGGCGGGCGGGCCCGCGAGCCGCAGGTCCTCGCCGATCAGCCGCCGGGCGAGGCGCGGCAGATAGGGGGCGAGGGCGCCGGATTCGACCACGCCGGAGCCCGGCATGTTGCCGATCACCACGTCGCCCCGGCGCAGCACCTCCAGCACGCCGGGGATGCCGAGGCGGGAATCCGAGCGCAGCTCCAGCGGGTCGAGATAGTCGGCATCGATGCGCCGCCAGATCGCGTCCGCCCGCTTCAATCCGGCGACGGTGCGGACATGGACGAGCCCGTCCTGCACGATCAGGTCGTCGCCCTCCACCAGGAGGAAGCCGAGATAGCGGGCGAGCGCCGCCTGCTCGACATAGGTGCTGGAATAGGGGCCGGAGGTGAGCAGGCAGATCCGCGGGTCCGAGCGGGCGCAGGCCACGGCCAGGCTCTCGCGGAAGGCCTGGAAGAAGGCCGGCAGGCGCTCGACGAAGAGGTCGGAGAACAGGTCCGGGAAGGCGCGGCCGAGCACCATCCGGTTCTCCAGGGCATAGCCGAGGCCGGAGGGCGCCTGGGTGCGGTCGGCCAGCACGCGCCAGCGCCCGTCCGGGCCGCGGCCGACATCGGCCGCGTAGAGGCGCAGGAAGCGCCCGCCCGGGGCGGCGACCCCGTGCAGGGGCCTCAGGAATTCCGGGCTGCCCGCCACGATGGCCGCCGGCAGCAGGCCCTCGGCCACGAGCCGGCCCTCGCCGTAGATGTCGGCGACGATGCGCTCCATCAATTCGGCGCGCTGGACGATGCCGGCGGAGAGCTCCGCCCAGTCCGCGGAATCGATCACCAGCGGCATCGAGCCGAGGGGCCAGGGATGCTCGCGCTTGTCGCCATAGACCCGGTAGGAGATGCCGGCGTCGCGGATATGCCGCCCCGCCGAGAGGAAGCGGGCGGCGACCTCCCCCTCCTCCAGGGCGGCGAGCCGGGCGAGGACGCGCGGCCAGGCCCCGCGCAGGCCGCCGCCCGCGTCGAGCATCTCGTCGACGACGCCCGGACGGCGCAGATAGCCCTCCGTCCAGCGGCGCAGGCGCGCGCCCGCCTCGCCCGCGGGGTCGAAGAGCGGCGGATCCTGCAAGGCCAGCGCGTCCAGGGGGCTCATCGCGGGGCGGGCGTGCGCAGGTCGAGGGTGAGCGGGAACTCGGACGTCCGCTCCTCCGCCGGCATCGCCACCCGGCCCGGGGTGTGGCCGATCGCCTCGAAGCGGGCGAGGCGCCGGCCCTCCGCCTCGTAGGCGTTGACGGGGAAGGACTCGTAGTTGCGCCCGCCCGGATGGGCGACGTGGTAGCGGCAGCCGCCGATCGAGCGCTCGCTCCAGGTGTCGAGGATGTCGAAGGTGAGCGGCCCGTGGGCGGGGATCGTCGGGTGCAGGGAGGAGGCGGGCTGCCAGGCCTTGAAGCGCAGGCCGGCCACGGCCTCGCCGCTCGCGCCGGTGCCGGTCATCGGCAGGCGGCGGCCGTTGCAGGCGATGACGTGGCGGCCGGGCACGAAGCCCTCCACCTTGACCTGCAGCCGTTCGACCGAGGAATCGACGTAGCGCACCGTGCCCCCCGACGAGCCTTCCTCTCCCAGGACGTGCCAGGGCTCCAGCGCCTGCCGCAGCTCCAGCCCGACGCCGCCATGCTCGACACGCCCGAACACGGGGAACCGGAACTCGTGCTGCGCGGCGAAGGCGACGGGATCGAAAGCGTAGCCGCCCCGGTTCAGGTCTTCCAGCACGCTCAGGAAATCCGCCCAGAGGAAATGGGGGAGCATGAAGCGATCGTGGAGCGCCGTGCCCCAGCGGACACAGCCGCCGCTCTGCGGCTCGCGCCAGAGCCAGGCGACGAGCGCCCGCAGCAGGAGCTGCTGGGCGAGGCTCATCCGGGCATCCGGCGGCATCTCGAAGGAGCGGAACTCGAGCAGGCCGAGGCGGCCGGTCGGGCTGTCCGGGTTGTAGAGCTTGTCGATGCAGATCTCGGCCCGGTGGGTGTTGCCGGTGACGTCCGCCAGGATGTTGCGGAACAGCCGGTCGACCAGCCAGTGCGGGATGTTGGGCTGGTTCGGCCCCGGCACCTGGGCGAGGGCGATCTCCAGCTCGTAGAGGCCGTCGTGGCGGGCCTCGTCCATGCGCGGGGCCTGGCTCGTCGGGCCGACATAGAGGCCGGCGAAAAGGTAGGACAGGCTCGGATGGCGCTGCCAGTAGAGCACCAGGCTCTTGAGCAGGTCGGGCCGGCGCAGGAAGGGCGAATCGGCCGGGGTGACGCCGCCGAGCACGACGTGGTTGCCGCCCCCGGTGCCGGTGTGGCGCCCGTCGATCATGAACTTCTCGGCGCAGAGCCGGGTCTGGCGGGCTTCGCCGTAGAGGCTGGTGGTGATGTCCACCGCCTCCCGCCAGGAGGCGGCCGGGTGCACGTTGACCTCGATCACGCCGGGATCGGGGGTGACCTTGATGGTGTTGATCCGCGGGTCGTAGGGCGGCTCGTAGCCCTCGAGATGGATCGGCCGGCCGATCGCGGCCGCGGCCGCCTCGAGATGGCCGGCGAGCTCCAGATACTCGTCGACCCGCTCCAGCGGCGGCATGAACACGTGCAGCACCCCGTCCCGGGCCTCGCAGGCCAGCGCCGTGCGCACGGCCACGCCCTCGATGCCGGCGCCGTTGCCGCGGTCCGGCCCGCCCTTGCCGTCGCTGAAGCACGCCTCCGGCAGATCGCCCCGCGCCTCCAGGGGATCCTGCGCGAAGTAATAGGGATAGGAGCCCGGCGGCACGTAGGGCAGCGCGGAGAGGGGCAGGCGGAAGCCGAGGGGGGAATCGCCGGGGGTGAGGAAGGCGCCGCCGCGGCGGAAGACCCAGCGCTCGGAGATCCAGCGCCGTCCCTCGGCCACCGCGAGGCTCGCGAGCGGCAGGGCGTAGCCGACCGGGTTGCCGAGCCCCCGGCCGAAGACCCGGGCGAAGCGCGCATCGGTCTCTGCGCTGCCGCTATGGACCGCGGCGGTGGTGACGTTGACGGGAAGCTCCGCCTCCCGCGCCTCCCAATAGTCCCTGTCCTCGTAGGCCGGGAAGGCGAAGCCGGAGAGGCCGAGGCGCTTGGCGAGGGCCTCGATCAGCCGGTGCGAATCCTCGACGGTCGCCGCGCGCGGGCCGTTCTCGGCGGCGATCAGCGCGGGATCCTTCCAGATCGGCTGCCCGTCCCGCCGCCAGTACAGGGCGAAGGCCCAGCGCGGCAGGCTCTCGCCGGGATACCACTTGCCCTGGCCGTAATGCAGGAGCCCGCCCGGGGCGAAGCGATCGCGCAGGCGGCGGATCAGCTGGTCGGCGAGCCCGCGCTTGGTGGGCCCGACCGCGGCGGTGTTCCATTCCGGCGACTGGAAGTCGTCCACCGAGACGAAGGTCGGCTCGCCGCCCATGGTCAGGCGCACGTCCTGGGCGGCGAGATCGGCATCGACCCGCGCGCCGAGGGCGTCCATGGCCGTCCAGACCGCGTCGGAGAAGGGTTTGGTGATGCGCGGGGCCTCGGCGACCCGGCTCACCTTCATCTCGTAGTGGAACTCGACCTTGGCCGGTTCGGCGAGGCCGGAGATCGGCGCGGCGGAGTGGTAATGCGGCGTGGCGGCGAGCGGGATGTGCCCCTCGCCGCAGATCAGGCCGGAGGTGGCGTCGAGCCCGATCCAGCCGGCGCCGGGAAGATAGACCTCGGCCCAGGCATGCAGGTCGGTGAAGTCGGTCGTGGTGCCCGCCGGCCCGTCCACGGCGGTGGTGTCGGGCACGAGCTGGATCAGGTAGCCGGAGACGAAGCGCGCGGCGAAGCCGAGCTTGCGCAGCACCTGCACCAGCAGCCAGGCGGAATCCCGGCAGGAGCCGCTCTTGAGCGTGAGCGTCTCGGCGGGCGTCTGCACCCCCGGCTCCATGCGCACGCCGTAGGCGACCGCGTCCCGGACGCGCTGGTTGAGGGCGACCAGGAAGGGCACGGTGCGCTCTTCCTGCGGCACGGCCTCGAGGAAGGCGGCGAGCTCTGGCCCGTCCGCATCCTGAGGCGTCAGATAGGGGGTGAGCTCGCCGGCGAGTTCCTGCGCGTAGGCGAAGGGCCGGGTCTCGGCATAGGGCTCGACGAAGAAGTCGAAGGGGTTGATGACCGCGAGATCCGCGGTGAGGTCGACCTCGATGCGCAGCTCGTCGGTCTTCTCGGGAAAGACCAGGCGGGCGAGCCAGTTGCCGTTGGGATCCTGCTGCCAGTTGATGAAGTGGTTCTCCGGCCGGACCTTCAGGGCGTAGGCCGGGATCTTCGTGCGCGCATGCGGCGCCGGGCGCAGGCGGACCACCTGCGGCCCGAGGGCGATCGGCCGGTCGTAGCGGTAGTGGGTGACGTGGTGCAGGGCGGCTTGGATCGACACGGAGGCTCCCGTTGCGCTGTCCGGCGGCATGGCCGGAGGACGCCCCTCGGCGGCCCGGCCTTATACACGCGGTGCCGACCGGATGCCGCCTGACGCGTCGTCCGTGTCCGCAAGGAGCTGAGTTAGCAAGATCCGTGCATCGAGGGCAGCCGGTCCGGGGGCGGAGCGCCCGGCCGCGCACGGGAACTTCATCCCATGCCCCGTCTTTGAGGAAGACGCCCGTGGCCTGCCGGGCGCCGACAGGGCCGCCCGATGAAGATCTTCCAGTGCCAGGCCTGCGACCAGCCCGTCACCTTCGAGAGCACCGCCTGCGAGAGCTGCGAGCGGCGGCTCGGCTATGTCTGCGCGGTGCACGAGGTCTCGGCCCTGGAGCCCTGCCCCGAGGAATCGGGGGCCGGGCCGCTCTGGCACGCCTATGCCGATCCCGGGCGGAAATACCGCTTCTGTGCCAATGCCGGCCATGGCGGCTGCAACTGGCTGCTGCCCGCCGATTCCCCCGAGGCCTATTGCACCACCTGCCGGCACAACCGCGTCGTGCCCGATCTCGGCGTGCCCTGGAACCTCACCCGCTGGCGCCAGATCGAGGCGGCCAAGCACCGGCTGTTCTACACGCTGCTGCGCCTCGACCTGCCGCTGGCCAGCCGCGCCCAGTATTCCGACGGGCTCGCCTTCGACTTCCTGGTCGACCCGGCCGAGAACCAGCTCGCCGGCCCGCCGGTGCTGACCGGCCACGACAACGGGCTCATCACCCTCAACATCGCCGAGGCCGACGACGTCGAGCGCGAGCGGCGGCGGATGCTGTTCGGCGAGTATTACCGCACCCTGCTCGGCCATTTCCGGCACGAGATCGGGCATTACTTCTGGAACGTGCTGGTGCGCTACGATGCCAGCCTGCCGGCCTTCCGGGCGCTGTTCGGCGACGAGAGCCGGGATTACGGCCGCGCGCTCCAGGCCTACTACGCCGCCGGCCCGGCGCCGGACTGGGAGGAATCCTTCGTCTCGGCCTATGCCACCGCCCACCCTTGGGAGGATTTCGCCGAGACCTGGGCGCATTACCTGCACATCGTCGACACGCTGGAGACGGCGAGCGCCTTCGAGATCTGCGTGCGCCCGCGCCGGCGCGCCGACCCGGCGCCGGCCCCGATCACCATCGATTTCGATCCGTTCGAGACGGCGGATTTCGACCGGCTGATCGCGGCCTGGCTGCCGCTCACCTACGCGATGAACTCGCTCAACCGCTCCATGGGCCAGCCCGCGCTCTACCCGTTCAAGCTGACCCCGGCGGTGATCGCCAAACTCGCCTTCGTGCACGAGCGCATCTACGCCGTGCGCGGCAGCGCCCCGGCGGCCCAGGGCGATGCCGACATGCTCAAGGCGGTGATCGCGGGCCTGCGCCAGAAGGTGGCCGCCCCGGTCCTGTGAGGCGGCCGGGGCCGGCTATTCCGCGGGGGCGGCCGGCTTGGCGGGCTTCGGCGCGGCGGGCGGGGCCGAAGGCTTCGGGGCGGTGGAGCCGGTCTTGGACGCGGCGGCCGGCGCGGGGGCGGCACCCGGCGTGGCCTGGGCGGCGGCCGGCGGGACCTTCGGCGCCCATTCGGCGTCGGCACGGGGGCCGTTCGGACCGTTGGTCGGGCCGGTGAGCTGGCCGGGCAGCGTGTCGGTCACCCGCTTCCAGGTCTGCGACTGGCACAGGAAGGCGATCAGGCAGCCCTTCACGGTCAGTTCGTCCGCCTCGTCGGACCAGACGGTGACGTCGTAGAACTTGCCGTCCTCGGCATTGTAGATCTTGCCCTCGTAATGGGCGTCCTCGTTGAGCTTCAGACCGAGGATCAGCTGGTGGCCGAGGGAGGCGCGGGTGCGCTTCTTCGGGTCGGGATTGCGGAAATCGACCCGCGGCTTGCCTTCGTCGTTCAGCGGCACCTTGAGCCACACGGCGTAGCCGCAGAGGTTCTTCTCCTGCGGGCCGCATTTCTCGACGCGGATGCGCGCCTTGCCGTCCTGGGTGAGCCAGGTGCCCGAGGGATCGTGCGGTGCGGCGGCCGAGGCGGCGACCGGCGCCAGCAGGGCGATGGCGGCCGTGGCGGCGGCGCGGCGCCAGAAACGGAAAAGGCGCGTCGTCGCACCGATTCTCGATCCGAAGGTCATACAGTCTTCCTCACATCCGGTCCGGGGACCCGGCTTGTCCGCCGGTTTCAGCCCCTGGCCCTCAGGCCTTTGACCCCCGCCTTCGGATGCGAAGGTGACCGCATCATGACCGGCTTGCGGCCAAGATGGAGGAAAACGCCTGTCGCGCCGCCGGCCGGCGCGGGCCCGGGCCGACCTCCGGCGCGCATGCGAAAAGGGCCGGCGCGGCGCCGGCCCTTCCCATCGTTCGATCCTTGAGGCCGATCACTCGGCGGGGACGACGTCCGCCGCGAAGTGGCCGCACCAGTCCTGGCCGGCGACGACCGGCCAGAGGCCGTGGCCCTGCGGATCCGGCTGGCTCACCGGCGGGTTGAAGCGGCAGAGGCCCTCGTCCGTGGCGGCGGCGCCGGCATTGTTCTTGTGCTCGTCGTAGAAGCGGCAGCTCTGGCAGTTCGCGGAACCGGTGGTCGCCATGGATCTCTCTCCTGTTTCGGGCGGGCATCCGGGGAAGCCCCGTCGCTCGTTGGGTTCAGAATTAGAATAACTCCAGGCTATCGTCAATAGTTTGGAACGATTCTGATCTAGCGGCCACGCTGTCGCCGGCCCGAGGGCGGCCGGCGCTTCGCGGTCTGCGGAAGGCGGGGAGCGGTGATCCGTGCGGGGCCGCACCGGCGCCGGCGCCGGTGCGACGAAGCGCGCGAAGAGGCGATTGACAGGCGGCCGAAAGGGTTTATCCGCCGCCGGACGGTGGGCGGCCGCATTGCGCCCCGTCCGCCGCTCCAGGACCCCTTCCCCATGCCCAGCGACAGTCACAGTCGATCGACCGCGCCGTTCGTGCGCGCCGCTGTCCGCAAGGGCGCCTGACCGGGCGCGCCTCGGGCCGGCCGCGTGCGAGCGGCCGGTCGTCAGCGAGGTGCCCCATGACCCTGTTTCGATTCTCCCTGGCCGCCCTCCCCTTCGGCGGCCTCCTCTCCGATGGCTGCGGTGCGCCCGCGCTTGCCTGCGCCGCGCCCGCCCCGCTCCCGGCCGCCGAAGCCGGACCCCTGCGCCTGCGCGCCGTCTGGTCCATGGACCGGGCGACCGGACGCCTGGTCTGCCGCTGGGTGGCGGAGCCGACCGAGCCCGCCCCGCGCCAGGCCCGCTCCCCGGCGGTCGCGGACGGCCTCCGGCGCGACCACCGCCCCGCCCCGGGGACGGAGGGGACGCGCCGCACCGCCTGGCGGTTCCGTCGGGCGGCCTGAGGCCGGGGCCGGCTCAGGCCGTCCAGGTCTGCCCGTGATAGACGAAGCGCTCGCCCTCGCGCGCGAGGGCGGCGAGGCCGTTCAGGGCCGGGTCCTGCACGGTGATCACGCTCGTCGGGATGGCCTTCATCTGCGCGGCGAAGGGATGCTTCGTCTCGAAGGCCTTCCGGAACGCCCCCTCCTCCAGCACCTCGAGGAGGCGGGGGGCGATGCCGCCGCCGATATAGACGCCGCCCACCGCCAGGAAGGTGAGCGCGAGATCGCCGCAGACCCGGCCGAGCACCTTGGCGAAGAGGCGGATCGCCGCGGCGGCCTCCGCATCCGTGCCGTCGAGGCCCGTCCGGGTCACGGTCGCCGGATCGAGGGGATGCGCCTCGTGGCCGCGGACCTTGCGCAGGGCGGCGTGGAGCCGTGCCAGCCCGGCGCCCGACAGCACGGTCTCCACCGTGATGCGCCCCTCGACCCGCTCCAGCGCCGCCCAGACCTGCGCCTCCTCCGGGTCGGTCGGGCCGAGATCGGTGTGACCCGCCTCCGTCGAGACGATGGCGAGCCGGTCGGCATAGGGGACCAGGGCGGCGGCGCCGAAGCCGGTGCCGGGGCCCAGCACCAGCCGCGCGCCGTGGCCCGGCTCCGCCACGCCGCCGATCGGGGAGAGGTCGCCCGGCGCGATGCCCGCCGCGCCCGCCGCCACCGGCACGTAGTCGTTGACCACCACGACGCGGGACAGGCCGAAATCCGTCCCGATCCGCGCCCCCTCGATCACCCATTCGGCATTGGTGAGCCGCACGGCCGGCGCATCCACCCGGCCGGCGATAGCGAGGATCGCCGAGCGCGGCGCGGCCGCGCCGCCCTTCTCCAGCGCGGCACGGATCGCCGCGCTCGGATGGGGATGGCCGGCGGTGGGCTCGTGCGAGAGCACCCGGGGTTCGGCGTCCGGCGCGTCGATCAGGCCGAAGCGGGCATTCGTTCCGCCGATATCCCCCACCAGCACCGGGTATTCGAACATGCCCGCTCTCTCCTCATGGCCGGATCCGCCGGCCGCGAGGCCCGGACGGCCGCACCCGCGACGCCGCATTCCCGAGACCGGGCCCCGCACGGGACCGGCCCTCCGATGCCGAGTCTGCAAAGCCGCGCCCGATCCGCAACCCTCTTCACGGATCCGCAATCCGGGCCAGGCCGGCTCCGCCCGAAATCCCGCCGTGAGGTGCCGCGCCGACCGACCGGACAGGGCCGAAAGCCCAGTTGCCGTGGCCGCCCATGCCGATTATAGACCCCCCAGTCAGACCCCGCGCCCTTCGTCTAGCGGTCCAGGACGTCGCCCTTTCACGGCGAAAACACGGGTTCGATTCCCGTAGGGCGCGCCATTATATTCCTAAGCCATTGTCTGGCTGGAATGTCTGCTAAAATCAGTACCTTGGGCCGCCGCCGGTCATGCAATCGGGCGGTGCAAACGGGCCATGGCGCTGATGTCGTATCTCATCCGTGATGGGCTGGGCACGTACTACTTCCGCAGGGTGATCCCGGCGGAGCTGCGCCCCTTCATGCCGGCGCCGTGGACCGGCAAGGCGAACTGGAAGCTCAGCCTCAGGACCAAGGAACCGGCTGCCGCCAAGAAGGCCGGCTCCAGGATGCTGCGCGACTGCATGGCGGACTTCGAGCAGGCCGAGCGGACGAAGCGAGGGGAGATCCCTACAGCCTCGACCCGACGTGCTGCCACGATGCCCCTGCCTGAGGAGATCGAGGCGGACGTGCTGGCAGAGCTGCTGGCCGCGGATGACGCCGAGCGATCGGACGGCGATGCCCGCAGACAGCTCCAGACCGCCGCCGAGCGTTCGCAGTGGCCCGACCTGATGCCGGTCGCCTTCGGCCGCCGCGGGATGGCTGAGGACCACCACCACGTCTACGGCGGTGAGCTGGAGGAACTGGCGGCGGACTACCGCAAGGCTCTCTCCCGATCCGATCCCGGCATCGTGGACGCTGAGACCCGCGACCTCCTGCGGCGAAAACAAGCACCGATAGACCCGACCTCCGAGGCCTACCATGAGGCGTCCTTGGCGGTCCTGCGGGCCCACGTGAAGGCCTACGGGCTGATGCTTGCCCGGCAGGAGGGTGAGGTGGTCTCGACCCCGCCACCCAGCTCACAGTGCGGCCCAACGCTCACGGAGGCCTACGAGGCTTGGAAGGCAGGCAGCGGCGCACGGGGCAGCCGGAAGCCCAGCGGGCGGACCTTGCTCGAAGCCGAACGCTCTGTTCGCCTCCTCAAAGAGTGGCACGGAGACATCCGCCTGGGCGATCTCACGCGGGAGAAGGCGAGGGACTTCAGGGACGCCCTTGCCCGGGTGCCGACACGCCTCCCCGCCGAACTCCGCCGGCTGCCGATGCGGGACCTCCTGAAGCGGAACCTCAAGGGCTACCCGACCCAGCACGCCGCCACGATCAACAAGACGCTGGCCATCTTGGCTGCCATCGTGAGCCACGCTGAGGCGGCCGGCAGGCTCGACACTGTGCCGGGCTTCAAGAACCCTTTCGTGAAGGGCATCAAGTTGGTGGTGGATGCGAGGGCGGAGGAGAAGCGGCAACCCTTCAGCGCGGCCGACCTCAAGGCCATCTTCGGCACGGGGGTCTATGGGAGCGGCGAGCGGCCTCGCGGAGGGGGAGGAGAAGCGGCCTTCTGGCTCCCGCTGATGGCGCTCCTCTCCGGTGCCCGGCAAGGCGAACTGGCGCAACTCCGGGTGATGGACCTGGCGCAGGACGCTGAGACGGGCGTCTGGCATCTCGACATCGGGACGGCCGGGGGACGGAGCATCAAGACGGCCTCCTCTCGGCGGAAGGTCCCCCTGCACCCCGAACTGGAGCGGATCGGCCTGCTTCGTTACCGGCAGTCGCTGCTCGATGCCGGCTCAAAGCCCGACAGCCCGCTGTGGCCGCACGTCGAGGCCGACAACGAGGGCCGGCAGAACGGGCCTTGGTCGAAGTGGTTCAACCGATACCTGCGCGACAAGGCGGGCATCGAGGACCGGACCAAGGTGTTTCACTCGTTCAGGCACACCTTCAAGGAGCTGGCGCGGGCCGCAAAGCTGGCTGAGGACGTGCACGATGCGCTCACAGGGCACACCGGGGGAGGGGTCGGGCGGCAGTACGGCAGGTTTGGCTTGAAGGTCCTGGCGGAGGAGCTGGCGCGGATCGAGGCGCCGGACGTGGTGCGGGGCTTGCGGTGGGATTAGAGGCAAGCAGGGCTACCCTCTAGAAGGCACACTAGGGCACTAAGATCGCTGCCTTCAACGCTTTTGGAAGAGCATCAAGTATGTAATCTCGCTGAGAATGATGCACCAATCTCAGCTTACTTGCATACATAACAAACATTATCTTGTTTGTGCGCTGAGAAACATATTTTAGGCCATCGACCAAACTTTCATACTGGCTTTTGTCGAAACGCGACACGCTTTCAAGTGGCACGCGCAAGGCCAACTTAGCCTCGTCCGCTGCATGTGCGTACGAGCAAAGGTCCGAGTACATTTGAATGAGCTGGTTCAAGTCGTTTTTTACCGGCGATCCGTCGGCGCCGATTTTAGAAGATCGGACTAGCGTAATTAGCTCGTAAGTAAACTTGGCCCCCGACGTCAAGAAGCCCTGCTCATGCGCTACAGTCCGAAGTATGTTCTCGATTGAACTTCGCAGCATCATCCGTGCCGGCTTGTACATACCCAGGAGCAATAGAACTTGGCATGCGGCCAGATCAGAGAGAAGCTCTCGAAATTGCAATACTGCCTGCGCGTCAGCCACTGGCTTCTTGGGATTGGCAACTGCTTCATGCCAAATGAGGAGCGCATGAACATATTTATAAGCCTGCGCAAACGTTTGCTTGCAAGCTCCGTCAGCCAATACATCTTCGAAGGAAATACCTTCGATAAAAGCATGGATATCGGCAACGCCGTCAGACTGTGCGCTCATGTTTCCTGCGCAAGCAGATCTTGTATTACCTCATTCCAACTCATACCCTGCTGCTTTCGCGCTTTGAGAGAAGCCTTGCCGCTCTCCCCGCCGTCAACGATTTTGACAAGTGCTCGCACGAGCCGCTCGACCTGCTTGTTATCTAGTTCAACCGCACGACAAACAATGTGGCCTACCAATTCAAAGCGGGCCTTTTTATGCCACCGCGGCAAATTAATCTTGAGGGCCGTCGATGCAAATTCGGCAATATCTTCATTAGAAGGGAAAAGGCTTTCATCAATGAAAAGGCTTGGCAGCGTTCCCACCAAATAAACTATGTTTGGATTCTTAGGCGCAAGACGTTCAAACAGCTCCGGTGTTTTCGTTTGCTTTTCTGCCCGCGCGTTTTTGATTGATCGAAAATCAAGGTCGGCATGAGCGTGCAGGAGCCAAGATAGCTCTTCTAGAAACTGCTCGACCGCACGGGGATCGGAATTTCGAGCTGAGCGCCGCTTTGTAGTGTTGGCACCTTCAGACATTTCCGATCCGCTCAAGGAATTCCGCCGTGATACGCGTTAACGCGAGTTTAGCATCTTCGATGTCTGAGCCCAAAATCATGCCCTGGCGGCCCTGATTGCGAGCGATTGCCGTTCTGTGAGGCAGGTGCGCAGCAAACCGTTTACCCCGCCAAGCGTCGTTCCTATCCAGAAATTCTTTAGCTTCGCTGAAGACGCGGGTGCGCTCATCGACGCTCGTCAGCACGACCCCGAGACAGGCAATATCGTGGCCGTGGTTTTCTGAGCACCGGTTCACAACCCCTCTAAGGAGGTCGATTCCTACCCGCGACAAGGGCTCTGGCTTAACCGGCACCAAATAAGCATCAGACGCGAGAAGTGCGCTCATCATCCACGCCGAGGGGGTTGGCGGCGTGTCGATTAGGACGAAGTCATATTTGGCGGGTGCGTTGATCCTCTCCAGGAACCGTTTGAGGCGCTGCTCCCGACCTTGCCCTGCGCCCATATCAAGGCGATAGAGTTCAAGATCTCCAGGAACTAGGTCAAACCCTTTAGATGTCTGCCATGGCTCAATATCTTCAAGCCTCATGACCGGCTGAAGAGCAGATCCTCGCACGGGATTTATCTTCGTATGGGCAGTATCATCGAAAACATCAAGTATGGTCTTCCCGCCGGCGCCTCTCCTACGAACATAGTCGCCACCCGCGAGAATACATTGAGTTGCATTGAATTGCGGATCTATGTCGATCAGCAAGACCCGGGATCTGTGCCGGAGAGCAAGGCAATGAGCAAGGTTGGTCGCAAGCGTAGTCTTAGCAACGCCTCCCTTCATGTTAACCAATGATACAGTTTTCATTAAGGCCCCGCCCCCGATCCACCGGCCAATTCTAGGTTGAAGCCACTAGCCCGAGTCAAGAGGCATTAGGGGAATTCAACATGGGCGACTGGCTGCTCCTGAGGTATCTCGAAGGCCGCGCCTTCGGCTCTCAAGACCTCCTCCCTTAATGGTGGCAGAGCCTACGGCGAGAGCTGGGCGGCTGGCTCGGATGGTCGGGCCGGGGCGATAGTCCGCAAGGTGACCGGGCAGGCCGGCAGGAAGCAGCCCGCAAGCCACTCCCCGCCAGCCCGATCTATGAGGAGGCTTCCCCTGCCTCACTCCGCCGTCAGCACACCGCGCAGGTCCACTCCGAACCCGCGGCCCACCCTCTCCAGAGCCGCAGCGCCCACCTGACGGTCCGACTTCGGGGCATTCCTCGCGGCCACCGCCGCACGGCCCCTGGCGCTCGCCTGGAACATCGCCTGACGCACGTTCGGGTCCCGCATCAGCAGCTTCAGGCCCAGCTCCCGGTACCTCGCCGCGGTGCCCGTGAGCATCGCCTGCTTGGTCCCCTTGGTCGTGTGGTCTCCGGGCTCGCCATCCGGGGCATTCTGATAGGCCTTGGTCGCCATGAGCCGGCCCATCGTCTCCTTCAGGCTCGGCCCTCGCGGTGGGTGCCCGGCCAACTCCTGGAAGGCCTCGTAGGCATTCCGACCGTCCGCGGTGGTCACGTCCCGGAGGTCCACTCCGCGTTGCCGGTAGCTCGGCGGCCCGAAGGGGCCCACCCCCGCCTCATCGATCATCCGGCGCACCTCGGCATCCACCAGGCCATCCTTGCCGGTGACCCAGAGGCCCTTGTGGACGGTCAGTGGGTCTCCGAAGAGATCCCGCTTCGCCGGCAGCCGCTCGGACAGGCCCGGCACGGTGGCCATGATGCTATCCACGATGCCCCGGGTCTCGCGCATCAGCGGGTCGGGGTTGGCGAAGCGCAGGCCAGAGGCGAACGGCACGAAGTTGGCCGCCGTCTTGCCGGCCGCCTTCTGGAGCCCGCGGTCTGGGTCCACGATGGCGGTGATCGTATCGTTGAGGGCGGTGAGGTAGGTCTTCTGCCCTAGCTGCTTAACGACGCTCAAGAACACGCCGCCCAGCGCCGCGGCAGCCTTCTCTCCCGGGCCGTCCCCGTCATGATCCCGCTCCAGGATGTCAACCACGTCCGCCATGATGCCGAATGGCATGGCGACAGGATCGAAGCGGCCGAAGTTGACGTAGGTCGGCTTCCCGTCAGCGTCCGGCACCACGAAGGAGTAGGGCTGCCAGCCGGTGGCCATGAGTTCCTGCTTGAGCTTCAGATCGCTCGGCCCGCCTCCGGTGATGAAGCCAGCATGGGTGAGGAGACCCGCCACTCCGAGGAAGAGCGAGCCCATCGACATCTGGCCGATCGCTTGAGCCTGCGCCTCGGGACCCATCTCGCCCCGGAGCATCAGGCGGTATTCCTTCTGCGCCAGGTTGAGGCCCGGGGTCAGCTTCCAGCCCATCCGCAGGACGTTGGTCGGGGTGCGGATGAAGGGGACGATGATCCGCAGCGCCGCCGAGTCGCCCACGAAGCCCTGCACCCTGGCGCCGAACGTGCCGGGAAGAAGGTCTTGCTGGAAGGTCGCGATGTGCGCCTCATCGAGCGCCTTCAGGTCCACCGCCCGGCCGGCATCGTCAAAGGCTGCGTCGAGGGCCCGCCGGACGTGCTCGCTTAGGGCCGGACCTTCGAGCCCCGCCGCGATGCCGGTCCCGTGGGCATCCGCCATGACCTTGGAGCGGTAGACGGTCTGCTTGACCAGCTCATCGACCGCACCGAGGGCCCGGGTCGGGAGACCGGCCGCCTTCATGAACCCGGTATAGGCGTTGGACAGGACGTTCGGGATCGAGTCGGCCTGCTTGAAGCCCTCCGCCACCCAGTTGACCGAACGGCCCGTGGTGGCGGCGCTCAGCTCGGAAGAATGCGGCGAGAGGATGCTGTCTCCGGTCTGCCAGGTCCGCACGGCATCCCGCCAAGCCTCATGCAGCGAGCCGGCCATGAAGGCGTACTGCCGGGCGTTGGCGGCCACCCGCACCCGGTCGCCCTGGATCGCCCCGCCAATCATCCGCTCCAGAGGCCGGGCTCCGAGCATGTAGAGGTTGGTCGAGAGGTTCACGAAGTGCGTCCGCAATCCCCAGAGGAGGTTGTTGACGTAGAGGTAGCTCGCGTCGTCCCCGAGCCGCTGCCAGAAGCCCCGCCTCAGAAGCCGGTCTGCCACCCTCGGATCGCGCCCCGCCGCCTCGATGAGGTTGAGCATCTGGGCATCCGAGAGCTTCGCCATCGCGGCCACGTCCTCGGGGGTATAGGCGAACTCCGCACGCTGCCGCCGGAGGGTCCGCGCGGCGTTGGCCACCATGGCGGAACTCTCGGCCCGCGCCGTGGCCGCCACCTGGTAGTGACCTCGCAGCGCCGACATGGCCGCCGAGAGGTCCCCGCCGAACTCCTCCAGCATGCCCAGCCGGATGCGATCCGCGAGGTTCTGGGCGTCTTGGGAGGCCCGCAGGGTGATGAGGTCCGCTGCCGCCACGTCCGCCACCAGACGGTCGGCATTGCGGCCGGCGAGCTGGAGGCTGCCCATCAGGGCCTCGGGGTCGTCGCCATAGATCGCCACCCGCTGCTGGATGAGGCGGTCTTGGAGCGCATCCGAGCGGACGCCTCCGAGCCCGTCCCCGCTCTTGGCCGCCGCGATCTGCCCCGCGAACTCATCGGAGACCCGCCGGAGAACCTGGTCGAGCTGGGAGGTGCCGGGCGCCGTGCCGGGCTCGATGCTCAGCTTCTGCCAGGGGATGCCCCCTCCGTCCCCGAACTTGTAGCCGCGCTCAAGGGCTCCCTCCCAGCCACCGGGCGAGAGGAGCTGTTCCGTGTCGGCCTGCCCGTGGGCGATGAGGCGCTGGACCTGATCGTCCGTGATGGCGAGAAGCCGCGGCTTGGCGGGGAGACCCTCCGGGCCGGCGCCCTGGGTCGGGCTGTCCACCCGCTGCACCTGGGCCTGCGCCGGGTCGCCCGACTGGGTGGCTTGGGCTGCCTGCTGGCCCACGTCCTTGGGTTGGACCGGGCCGGGATCTGCCGCCGGCCGTCTGTAGGTCACCGAGCCGTCCGGGTTGGCCGTCCGGGTCCAGCCCTGGTCAGCGCTCAGCTCTTCCAGCTTGGCGCGAGCGCGGCGCTGCCACGGCGTCCCCTTGCCCTCGAACTGGTCGGGGGAGACCGTCACCGCCCTGAGCAGGGAGGCGTCGTCCGTCTCCTTCTCGACGCGGGCCATGAACTCGGCATCCCCTGCTTCCCAGGAGTGCCGCCACGTCGGCTTGGATTGGTTGATGCGGCCTTCCAGACCCGAGGTATCCAGCTCCAACCGGAAGCCGGTGTTGTGGTCCTGCCCCAGCGCCAGGTCGGGGTTGTTGGAGTAGTACCGTTCCCTTTTGCCCGCGAGGCCGGACTGCTGGCTCTGATCGTTCGGCAGCCAGTCCGCGAGGCCCTCGGCGTTCGTCTCGTGGTAGACCACGGGGGCGTGCTCCGAGAGGCGCCTCCGGTAGTTCGTCTCCGGCACCGGACCCAAGCCCGGGGGAGTCGGTGGAGCGATCACCGCCTGCTCGGGGGGCAGCCCAACCTCAGGGATCGCTACCGGTGCCGGCGCAACGGTGGCCTCGTGGGCCTCCAGGGCCTGCTCGGCGGCGTTCACGGCCTGAGGGTGCTCCAGGCGCAGCGCCTCGACCGTCTCCAGATCCCCCTTGCTGGCGGCCAGCTTGGCGTCCCTGTGGGCCACCGCATGGGCCAGCTCATCGGTGGCGGTCTTCACCTCCTCCGCGGTCCCCGTGCCGGCCCGATAGGCTTGGACCCTCGCATAGCCCTTGACGCTGAGCGTGAAGACCCCCGCCAGGGCGGCGTCCATGCCGATCGACTCCAGGGCGTTCTTCATGCGCCCGAGGGCCGCCGTATCGTCCTCGTTGCCGGAGTGGGCGAGGTAGGAGGAGACCGGGTTCTGGAGCCATGCGGGCCCCTTCAGCACCACGAGGTCCGACAGGCGGGGGCCATCGGGATCGAAGGCAACGGCTCCCACCGTGGCGGCCTTGGCGGAGCTGAGGGCGAAGGAACCCGCCTTGGTGGCCTCCAATGCCCCGACCGCGCCGCCGACTCCGGGCACCGCCTTGGCGAGGCCCACCAGCTTCCCCGCGCCGAGCATCCCCGTGGCGAACTGCGAGAGGCCCGACACGAAGCTGTTGCCGATGGACGCCTCGCCCAGCTCCCTGTCGAAGGACTCGATGCTGCGCCGGGTGTCGGACTTCTCGCTCTCCGGGGTCTTCCCGAAGATGAAGTCCTTCGTCTCGTAGAGGGACTTGGCGGCACCCGTGAGGATCGCCCCGCCGACCTGGCCCGAGGCGTCCAGCGCGTGGCCGTTGACGGTGGGTGTGGCCGGAGGGGTCGGTGCTGCGGGTTGGGCCGGAGGTTGGGCCGGAGGTGTGGCCGGAGGCGTCATGACGGGAGCCTCGGGGGCTCCGCCCAGCAGCGCATCGAACGCCGCCGGGTCCATGCTTTGAGCTGGCACCGGGCGAGCTACAGGAGCCGCCGGCTCGGCTAGCAGCGCATCGAAGGCCTCGGGCGACATGCCCGTGGATGCGGTCTGAGTGGCGCTAGTCGCGCTCACGCCGCGTCTCCCGCGAGGCTGGTGGTGCTGTTGCTCCCGGTGCGCTCGGGGAACGGGAGGACGTTGCAGCCGAAGCCGCGCCACATGTGCTCGAAGATGGCGTCCCACTGTTGGGCCCGTTCCTCCGGCGTGGCGCCCGGCTCAAGCCTATCGACGCTGGCGAAAGCCTCCGTGATGATCCGCTCGATGTTGGCCTTGGTGGCGGCTTCCCGTTGCGCTTCCTCGAAGAGGCGCACGATGCCCGCAGCCACGCCCGTCTGGTCGTTGCTCATGGTCTGATCTCCGAAGGGACTGCTAGACGTTGGTCTCGTTGTCGGGACGCTGCGGCGGGGCCATGCGGCGGCCCCTGCCGAAGAGCCGGCCGAGGAAGCCGGGGCCGTCACCACCACCACGGAGAGCCGACAGGACCGACGCGGGGCTCACCAAGCTCTTGTTCAGCCCGTCACCCGCATAGGCGGAGACCCCGGCGGGCCGCCCGTTCTGCGCCGTGACGTTCGGCAGGCTGGCCCATTCGAGGGCGAGACGATTGGCGAACGCGGCGTCTGAGATCCTACCGGCCCGCCACTCGGAGTAGCCGCGCCGCTCCAGGAGCTGGAGGGCGAGCCGGTCCTGCAAAGCGGGTGTGAAGGGCTCCGAGCCGGACAGGCCCAGTTCCTCCTTCAGGCCCCTCAGCGTGCCCGCCATGAACTGATATCGGCCGGTGGCGGAAGACTGAGTGCCCCGATTTCTTGACCACGCCATCACCTGGTCGAGCGTCATCGCCGAGAGGTCCTTGGTGGACCGCCCATTGCCGAAGAAGGCGTTATAGTTGCCCCCGCTCTCCGGCCCCGCCACGAAGTCCAGGATGCGGGCGGCCTGCGGATCGTCCCGGAGCTGAGCCGAGACGTACCCGCCGACAGGGCGCCGCTTCGTGTCACCGAGGGCATGCGCGAAGGCTGCCGCGATGGCCTGGCGGTCACCCTCGTAGTCGTCCCCGTCCGTGGTGTTGGTGGCGCTCGCGGCGGAGGCTGTCTCGATGGGCGTCCCGTCAGGGGCCCGGAGGCTGGACTGCTTGCCGGGGCCTGGGCTCGGAGCGGGAGCGGCGGGCGGCGGCTTGATGGCCCCGGCAGCCACGCCCCGGTCGTAGACCTCCTGCGCCTTGAGCATCAGGGGCTTGCGCTCCTCCGCGGCCTTCAGCTCCAGGCGGCTGCGCTGCTCCGGTGTGAGCCCGTTGAACCACGCGGAGACGGCCTCGGGCTGGGCGGCCTGAGGTGCAGGGCTGGGAGTGGCAGTGGTGGTGCTGGCCTGCGGGGCTTGCGGGGAACGGCTCTGCTCCTCCAACACGCCCGGGAGGCCGCTCGGGACCTGAACGTCACGGTTCCCGTAAGCCGGAGCGGCGGGTTGCATCGGGTTCGGCACGGCGGTGACGGCGGGATTGCCCGTGCTCTCCTCCGGCGGCTTGGCCTCGTAGGTGTTCGGCCCTTCGACCCCCTGCCGGTCGTAGCTCGGTTTGCCGATGGCGTCGGGCTGCGGGAGACGCTTCAGGAGCGCAGCGCCGAACTTCGCCACCGCCTCCTCTTGCTCGATGGCGCCTGCGTTCGGGTTCTCCGCGGACCACTGGAGGACCTGGAGCCGCAGGTCCGACATGGCCTGAAGCCCCTCCGCTGAGAAGGACCCATCATCGAAGGTCGCCGAGAGGTCCTTCTCGGTGGCGGTGCGCTTCTTGATGGTAGCCGTGAGATCCCGGAACGACTGGAGCTTGGTGACGGCATCGAGCTTGCCGCCGTGCTCCTTCATGCTCTCAGCCAGCTTCCAGGCTCGCGTCAGGTCCTCCTGGTTCTTGAAGACCCGCTCGTCCATGGCTCGCTGCACGCGCCGAAGACCACCGCCGTTGAGGATGTCGGAGGTGACCGCCAGCAGCTCCTCCGGGTCTGAGGTCTGGCCACCCTTCGCGATGGCATCCCGCCAGCGGATGACGTTGATGCGGAAGTCCGGGTCCACCTTCTCGCCACGGGCCAGCAGATCCTCCGGCACCGGGGCTCGGGGGTCTTTGGTGATGGCCTGGATGGTGTCGCGGGTGACCGTATCCTTCAGTTCCGCCTTCTCCTCCCGGCGGCGCTTCTCGTCGTCGGCAATGGACCGGCGTCCCATCGTCTCCAGCGTATCGATGGTCTTCTGCCGCTGCTCCCGGCCGTACGGTGTGTTCGACCAAGCGTAGTCCCGCCCGGGCACCTTGCGGTCCAGGAAGTCGAGGATCTTCGGGTCACGGTGCTGGATGGCCGCCGCGGTCACCCCGTCCACCACCACCTTCTGGTCGTAGTCCTGGGCGTTGGCGCCGATCTTGAGCTTGGCTTCGCGGTTGGCTTCGATCTGCCGGAAGGCCGCCTCGTAGTCCGTGCCCCGGCGGCTCGCGAGACCGGCCGTGTTGGCGGCTTCGAGCGCCTGGGAGTCCTGCGCCGCGGCGGCATCGAGCAGGCCCTGCGTGGCCGCCTTCGAGGCATCCCCGATGTGCCGGTGCAGGTAGTTCTCCGAGAGCTGGCGGACCCGGGGATTGAGACCGGCCAGGATGTCGGGATCGTCGGTCTTGATGTTCTGCCTCAGGAAGTCCGAGACGAACGTGTCGTAGGCCTGCGGATCGCTTGAGGTCTTGCCCGGCCACTGGCTGTAGGCGGCATCGAACTGCTGGAGGAGCTGCCCCCCGGCCACGTCTCCCTGGGCCTTCTTCCAGCCGCGCATGAAGGACTGGCTGTACTGAGCGGGCACCTGGCCGGACGCTACGGCCTCCGCAAAGCCCTTCTCGGTGCTGCGGTGGAAGGCAGCCTCCCCCCGGATCGCATCCGCCTCTTCGGCCTGCTTATCGCGCTGGCCCACGAGACCACCGAGGGAGCCCCCGAGGTTGGAGAGGGAGCGGGCAAGGTCTTGGAGGTTGGTGTCTCGGGACGGTTCTTGAGCCCGCACGAAGCTATCGACGGGGGCGGCTACGGGGCGAAGGGGCTCGTATCGGTCTACGGGACGGTACTGATCTCTGGGCATAGGTGATCCTGAAGAGGGCCGAGAGGGATCGCGGGCAGGACTCATCGAGCCCTCCGAAGCGGTTGCTCGGCGGTGGTGTGATTGCGGGGTACTGCGGTGAGGACGGGGGCCACTCTGCCTCCGATCCCATTTCGCTAGGGGCCGTGATGCTGGCGCGGGGTAGGCGCTCGGAGCATCACGACAGGTCTCGGCCTCATGCGCCGAGGGGATGGTGAGAGCCTGAGAGCGATGGGACAGACCACCGCGACGGTCTCACTCGGCAGGGGATCGGAGGCTTGCTCCCTCACCCTCGAACCCGGCCTCGCCACCTCAATGGGCGGCGGGATGGGATGGTTGAAACGATGACACCAAGGGCCACCAGAGGACCTTTAGGTGGCGAGTAATTAGTACAGTGACTTCAGTACGATAGGGAGGCGGTGGCCCGTCACATCCTGAGCCGCGTCTCCCATGATTGCCGCCACCCGGTCTGCCTTCGAACGGGCGACCATCAACCCATCGTGCATCGGCAGGGCCGGCACTCGTTCCTCAGCGAGGGCCAAAAGCGCCGCCACCAAGACCTGTGACTCCCGAAACATCAGGCGAAGACCGGCTCCGGTCTCGAAGATCGGGACTAGGGCGGGGTGGCCCGCGAGGATGGCTTCCCGCACTTCCGAAGCAGGAAGGCGGGCCGGAAACTCTTCCCGGGTACCCTTCGGAAATCGGGTGATCGGAGTGTTGCGGCAGAGCATGGCCAGGGTGAACTTCTTCAGACCAAGCCGCCACCGCTCTCCGGCCAGCCCGGGGACTGCCGCGTATAGGTCTCCTGATGGCGGCTCCTCTCCCACCTCGACGTAAGCCAAGCGAAGGAACATGGCCGCGAAGTCCAGGTCCGCGATGTGCTCCCCCTCAATGCGGATGGCTCGGCGCCGCGCGGACGGGAGCGATTGCCACCAGCCGCCGAATAGCCGGCCGCCGAGGTCAAACCGCTCGGTGCCTTCGGGGGCATCCGCGGGCAGGTTGAAGTAGCGGCGCAAGAGGCGGATGCTGGTGATGACGGGTGGACCATCGTCGGGCTCTAAGCCGATGTCGGCCGCCGCCAGGGCACTGTTGATCCGCAACAGCTCTGACCGAAATTGATCCGCCTCCGGGCTAGGGCCGTAGTTAATGAGTTCCCGCTCCTCCAGGTCGGCAGCGTAGTCCCTCGTCTTCCGGCTAAGATAGATGGTCTCGCGTTCGAGCACTTGGCCGAACTTCTCAGGCCCAAGGCCGAATGCCTTCAGTGTCCGGTACTCTGACAGGAAGGTGGGTGAAGCCGTCACCCTGCTTGCGGTGCCCTTCGTTTGGGACTTCTCCAGCCGGATCATGCTGACCTCTGGCGAGGCGAGCAGCCGGAGGATGCGCGGCAGCCCTTTGAAGCCCGGCCGGTCGTACCGGGTGGTCGGCTGCTTCTCCGCCCGGAGGCTGACACCGAAGCTCGGTGGCCACACACCGATGGCGGCGGAGTACGTGAAGTTGGCGGCTAGGGCCTGGATGACCGCTTGCAGGTTCTTTCGGTCAACTGCCCGCATCACGCGCTGCCGCGGAGGTGCCACCAAGTCCCAACTGGAATGCAGGTTTGCGGCGACTGTCTGCGCCAGCCTGTTGCTGCACGTCAGCCAAGGATCGAACATGTGCTCCATGCGAGCACCATCCTGCGCGTCCCGGACAAACGCCTCCATATCAGGGGGTTGTAAGGCCACCTCCGTCATCCCGCCGCTAGGGGTCTCCATCCATTCACCGCGTAGCAGCATCGCGGTCCCTCCGTGAAGTCGCTGCCTCGTGGGCCAGGGCGAGGATGGCGGGGAGGTGATAGCCGTGAACGTGTTCGCACGCCGCCTCCAGCATCCGCCCAAGATGCACCAGGGCGAGGCCGGTGCTTCGAGCGTATCGCTTATGACGGGCCGGCAGGTAATCCTCCCTGTTGCTTGCGGCCATCCGGGCGCACGCCTTCGCGGCCTGAACGCGGCGGTAGTTTTCGGTCTCGCTTCCGGCCCGGATCGGGTCCTCCTCTATGGCGCAGCACACTGCGAGGTAGTTCACGAGAAGCTTCTCCGGCGGTACCTCCCAACGGCGCATCCGAGCGAGCGCCGCCCTGGCCTTGTCGGCGGGCGCCATCCGGTACGTATCGACCACCCGGTGCACCGGGCCGGCATGTCGCAACGTTTCCTCTAGCGCGAACAAGGCGTGGACGATCCAGATGTCATGCGGGTTGGCCCGGATGAACCGGCGAGCTGCCGCCCGATAGGGCTTTAGGTCGGCCGCCGAGTACGTCTTCTTCCAGTGGCACCCGTGGCGGTTGGCTGCTTGGCAGTGATGCCGGCAGTAGACGAGTGAGACCCCCCGGCCATCGCGGGCCTGCGGAGGTCGGCCACAACCGGGGACCGGGCAGCCTCTGAAGGCTCCATCAGCCCGCATGGCGGTGCGCTCCCGAAGCTCTACCGTCGCCGGGCGCAGGCCGCGGGTCGAAGCTCCGAGAGCACGAGCGCGATTGCTCACGCGGCGCTATCCGTGCCGAGTGGAACCCGGCTCAGGAGGAAGTGAGCCACGTCCAAGAGGGAGGAGAAGTGCTCCGCCTCAATCGGACACGGCCGCATGTGCGGGTGCTCTTGGTCCAGCTCCCGCCACCTGTCCACGCTGTCCCGCTTGGCATCAGCGGTGCTGTAGAGGACCGTGGTTAGCTCGTTGGCCGGCTCCTCCTCATAGGTCCCGAGGTCCCGGCGAAGGGCACTGCGGAAGTTCTCCGGCTCCCTGGTCTTCCGACCCGGCGGCGTGTCGGCCGCGAGGCGCAGAAGGTAGACCCGGCGGAGCTGGCCGTCAGGGCGATAGCCGGTGATATAGAGGCGGACGTAGTAGTACCCGCCAGCCGGGCCGTGGTCCTCCAGCATCAAGCGCCCGCCCGGGGAGCAAAGCAGCATTACGAAGGCGACCAAGGCAGGATCGAAGTACCGGATGGTCTGCCCCTCGCCGCGGGGCTTGTTGAACGTCACTCGGATGACGGCTCGGCCATCCTCCTGGATTAGCTCAGGTTCACCCGCAAAGCCGATCCACCATTCGGCCAAAGCCTCCATCAGGAGACTGTCATCCGGTCGGTCCGTCTCCAGGCCGGTCGCGGCGAACTTGGATGCTTGGCTCAACCACTTCACGAGTCTGGTGAAGACGGCGGCCGGTGCCCGGGTGCGGCGGAAGCTTGCCGGTCCTGTGTCGAGTGTTGAGGCGTGAGGGCTCATTCGTCTCCTGGCGAAGGGGCACCAATCCCCTTTCACACCTCTAATATGCACTTCATTGCGCTAAAATCAAGCAAATCAGTGGTATGATAGTTGCGCACACGCGCATATCGCTTTAGGTATGTGCCATGGCGGGGCGGTCCTGCCGGTGGTCCCCTTCGTGGGACAGACACGTCCACATCGCTGAGCCCGACCCGCGGCCCACCCATGGCACGCCACGGCGGAGCTTTGCCGAAAGCCTGGAGCCGACCCGATGACGCGCGAGCACACCGCTTTGCCGAACGATGCCGCATGGCCCGATCCCGCCTCGCCACCCCGCCTCGTGCTGAACCGCCAGGTCTACGCGGTGGCGGGAGCGGCCAACCGGGCGGGTATCGCCGTGCCGGGGCTGCCTGAGGTCCGACACTGGAACCGCCACGTCTCGCCGCTTGGCGTGCAGCTCGCGGCCCCCGCGTTGGCAGCTCAAGGCAACGACCTGGCGCGGGGCCTCCTGCTCTTCGCAGAGCCCAAGCCCGTCCGCTCGGATGACGGCACCGCGGGCTGGCTCGGAGTCCACCTCGCCTCGTGCTTCGGCTTCGATCACCACAACGAAAGCCAACGAGCCCACTGGGCGGAGGAGCGGGCGGACCTCTGGCGCCGCATCGCGGAAGACCCGCTGGCGAGCCTGGAGTGGACCGAAGCGCCCCGCCCCTGGTCGGGTCTCGCCGCTGCCATCGAGTTCGCCGCCTGGCGGGATCACGATCGCATCGAGTTCCCCTCACGGCTGCCTATCACCCTCACCGGGGCCCAGCTCAGCAACGCCAAGAACACCGTGACGGATCTCAGCGACGTGGCGGTGCTCTCGGTCGCTGCTGCGGCGGCAGCCCATGACATCGCCTTCGTGCCCTTCGGTGGCGGCCTCTTCGCCACCCGGGCCGGAGATGCGTGGTTCCTGTTCCCAACCTGCTCAGACGCCTTCCACCTCCTTGGCCGCTACGCGCGAGCCGCGGGAACCGTCCTCCCGGCCACCGAGACGTTCGCGCCCGTCAAGCCGACCCTGATGTGAGCCCGGCTTCACCCACCATCCCGATCACACCCTGATCCAGCTTGGAGACCACCGCCATGAACCAGCACGCTGCCAACCCGACCGCCACCGCCCGCAACGAACGATCTGATGTGCGTCTCCCAGCCGCTGCGGTGCGGTCACGGCGCATCCCCGAGCGGCAGGTTGTCTGCTCTGCCTGGCACAGCCTACCGCGGGAGCTTCAAGACCAGATCGGGGAGCGGGCCGTCGCCTTCGCGTTCGATGAGTTCGTGTGCTGCGACCCGCCGATGTTGGACGGGGATCGATGCTTCACGGTTGAGGCGGTGGACGCTGCGGGCCAGCGGATCGATGGCGAGATGGCGGGTCTTACCGGGGCGGTTGCGGCGGCGTTGCCTGGCCTCTTTGGGACGGATGAGAGCGAGCCTGTCTGGTTCGACTCTCTCGGGCTGGCGCTCGAAGCCGGCGCGGCGACGGGGCGAGAATTGTGGGCGGTTGGGCTATCCCCGGTTGAGACTGCGCTGGAGCTACACACGGCTGCTTTCGGCCCCGGGCCCTCCGCTCTTCCGTCCCCGGTCCTCTGCGCCATCGCCCTTCATCGGCATGCTTGGCAAACGCTTCTGGTAAGCCACGCGGCTCGGCAAGCGGCGGGATGGACGGATCGGGAGGGCTGCATGTGGCCTGCGGCGGATGCCGAAGACGAGGCGTTCACCGACATCACGATGCTGTCCTGCGGCTCGCCTACGGATGCCCGGGCGCTGCTGGCACACTTCAATTGGTACCGGGCGGCCCGGCCGCAGCACCCGAAGCCCCCCGAGATGAGCCAGGGGGATGCAGCTATCGCGGCTGTCCGTGCGGCCGACCTCGCGCTCATGCTCGGAGAGGACGGCGCGGGGCAGGTGTCTCCTCCGGCGGGTGGTCTGGCGGCGCTGCTTGATGCCCACCGTACAGCATGGGCGGCCTATGCTGAGGCCTCGGGCTCTGAGGTGATCGACCGGGATGCCCACGAGGTGCTCGACAACGCGGCCAGTGCGGCGGCGGATGCGGTTCTCACTGCGGCGTGTAGTGACAAGGCCGAAGGGGCGACCCTGGCGCAGCACGCGGCCTGGTACTGGTCGGCGCTGGAGGCGGCTGGAAAGCGCCGTGCGGACAGCTTCGAGTACGATGCCAAGCAGCTACGAGCCCGTGCGGGCGACTGGGCGATGCTCCTCCGGGACGACGGTTGCGCGGCTTGAGGCTGATCGCAACCCAGCGCACAACTGCGGATGGCGCTAGCACAGCGAGCATACCCGATGCCATCCGCGGAGCCAGAACCCAGTCGATCCTCCAGCCACCTGGTGCTGATCCTCCTGGCTGCCCTCGGCGGTGTCGCCTACCAGTACGGCCAGCGCCAGCACGAAGTGGGCACGCTGTGCGCCGGCCTCTCCCCGTCGTCCCCGTTCCAGAACTCGGAGCAGCGGGCGCCCATGAGGCAGCTCGGGCGGTCTGCAAAGGGTGGGCGCCGAGACCGAAGCGGGTGGCGGCACAGCCCACCTGATGCCCATCAGTAACGCTCGCCCACGTACTTGCCGGCGGCGTCGAAGCTCATGGACCGCTCATAGCCGAAGGCGTTCCAGAATCGATCAAAGACCGGCCGCAAGACCTCCTCATCGGTCTGCTGCGCATCCGTGATGACGGCCTCGGGCAGCAACAGCGCGTCGGTCCGCAAGGTGCGCCGGAGCCCGAAAGGATGCCGGGAGGCCTCCAAGCGGTGGCCGCGAACGCCGATGAGCGAGAGGAAGACGTAAAGCGGCAGCTCCACACCCTTCTCCTTCAGCTTCTCGCGGTATCGACCAACCGCCTCCAGCACCTTCCACTCAACTGCGGAGGCGGGGATGAAAGGCCCGTGCTCATTGCTGTAGCCGACAGTTGAACCGCTCTCGATGATGCCTGAGCGGAACAGGAGGGCGTAGTTGAAGATCCCTTCCTCAATGTCTTCTCGCCCCGTGAACGTCGCGTAGCCCTCCAGGGTGTGCACCGTGTTCAGGCCGCCGCTGGACGATCCCACGGGGAGGATGAGGTCTCGGTACGGGTTGATCCCGATATCCCTCTCCGCCGCGAACGCCTCCAGCGGCACAACATGGAGGATGACCTTGGCGCCGCTCCTCAAACCCACCGGCCCTTCGCCAGCCTCGATGATGCCGAGCCGTTCATTCCTGAAGCGGCGGATGCCCTGGTGAAGGCCCTCGGTGGCCAGGAAGGCGGCCCGCAGCTCGCCCACGTCCATGGAGGTCTTCCCGGCATTGGTCCGGCCGTAGAAGTGCCCGTGGCCCCGGAAGGTCACCCGATGCGGTCCTAGGTAGCTCCGTGGCGCCCGGAGGATCAGGAGCCCCTTGCCGTCTGGTCCCGGCAGCCACCGCAGCTCTACGCGGGGCAGGCGCGGCTCCAGGCCGGTTCGCAGGATGCTCTCCAGGCGCAAGACCTCCGCGTCCGGGTCTGCTAGCTCGATGCCGGGCGCACCCGTGGCCTCGCCCTGAGCCTCCGTGAGGCCGAACACGATGTCACCGCCGGCCGTGTTGGCGAGGGCGGAAACGTCGGCCAGGAACTCCCGCTTATCGTCATCCTTGTTGCCCACCAGGGCTTGCTTCAGGTCCAGCGTCCGGCCTTCGCGGAGACCGCCTGCATCCACCATCGCCGCCACGTCGCTGAAGGTCAGCCCGTCGATCGGCTTCGGGAGCATGGCGTCACTTGTGCGGTAATGAGGCGAGGGAAGGAATACCGCCCCGATCCTATGGGCTGCCGGAGCCCTACGCCACCCGCGCCAGGGCCCGCTTCACCGCCGTAGCCGTCCAAGCCCCCCCGCGTGGCGTCTGGTGGCCCATCTCGTTCAGCCGCTTGGCCAGGGCGTTCAGGCTCATGATGCCCTCCGCCTGCAACCGCTCCAGGACCGGCAGCACGGCGAAGGCCTTATGATCCGCCTTGCGCTGCCTCACAGCCGTCGCCTTGGCCACGTCCTCCGCTGAGGGCGGCGCTGAGGGCCGGTAGCCTCGGTCCCCGCCGAGCTGCTTCCCGCGGCGCTTGGCAGCTGCCAGGGCGGCCTTGGTGCGCTCGGAGATCATCTTGGCTTCGTGCTCGGCCACCGCCGCGAGGATGTGAACCGTGAGCCGGTTGGCCTTCGGGAAGTCCACCGCTTCGAACTCAACGCCGCTGTCCATGAGGTTGGAGATGAAGGCCACGTTGCGGGCCAAGCGGTCCAGCTTCGCGATGAGGAGCGTGGCGCCGGTCCTGCGGCAGCGCTCGATGGCGGCCATGAGCTGAGGCCTGTCGGCCCGCTTCCCGCTCTCGACCTCGACGTAGGGCGGTTGGAGGAGGGTATCCCCCGGTCGGAGGTGGGATTGGATGGCGGTCTGCTGGGCTTCGAGGCCGAGCCCGGAGCGGCCCTGCTTGTCGGTGCTCACACGGCAGTAGGCGACATAGGTGGTCATGAGGGCGGCCCTCGGTGGCGCTCGCCCTAAGCTGAGTCCCCGATGAGCCTGTGTCAATACCCACCAACGACCGTCGATGCATTATGACACGCGGCGGAGGCCCAACCCTCGTGCCTACCCGTCACGCCTACCGACCGACAGACCACCCGCTCAACCCGCAAGCCTTCTTGAGCCTTAGGTCTGCCCTTGCGAGGCATCTGGCGGCCATCCCTGTGTCACCCCTGGCGTGCGCCTTGTCGGCAGCGGCCACATCGTAGCGCACCAAGCGGCAAGCAACGTGGGTTTGGAGGCGGCGGAGTAGGCGCAGCATCTTCAGCCTCCGGGCTCAGACGCTGGACCAAGCAAGTCTTGGGCTCGGCGGAGTGCGAGACCGCTAGTCCTCAGGTCGCACCGGGCCCTCCTCCCCCGCCGTGCAACCGCCTTGAGGGAGGCCCGGGGTGGGCATACGGGGGAAACTCTGGCTCGCCCCGCGTAGGGTCACCTCTCGCGTGTGTGACCCTCTGGGCAAAGCGAGAGGAGGGCGCCCGATGAGCTGCCTTGACCGCTGGGCCCATCAGGTCGTACAACACACGCCATCAAGGCGGCTCCAGGCCACTGATTAATAAGCAGAATTTCGCGCGGCCGAGCCCTCCCGTAGGGCGCGCCATCCTTCCCGAGCCTGATCCGGCCGGACTTTTTCTGGATTTCAGCATCTCGAAGCCTCTGCCGGGCACGCCGTCGGGCGGCGGGCTGAGGCCGTGTTCCCGGTGCGACAGGGCCGGCCGCGCGGGCCGGACCGGGGTGCCTCACGGTTTCCGGTGAGCGCACCCCGGGGGCATGACCCCGCGCTACAGCTTGGCGGTCAGGGTGGCCAGCACGGAGAGGGGGGCTCCGGGCAGGTTGTTGAACATGTTGAACGGCTGCTCGATGTAGCGCGCGTTGGTCAGGTTGCGGGCGTTGATGGCGAGGCGGTAATGCTCGTCGACATCGTAGTACAGGGCCGCATCCACGCGGGTATAGGCGCCGACCGTGTAGCTGTTGTTCAGGTCGCCGAAGCGCTTGCCCACATAGGTCACGCCGGCGCCGATCCCGAGGCCGCGCAGGGCCCCCTCCTGGATCTGGTAGGTCGTCCAGACGCTGCCGCTGAAGGTCGGGGCGGCGAGCAGCCGGTTGCCCACCGCGAAGGTCGTGTCCCGGGTGATCCGGGCATCGAGATAGCCGACGCTGCCGATCACGTTCCAGCCCGGCAGGATCTCGCCCGCGAGGTCGGCCTCCACGCCCTCGGAGCGCTGCTGGCCGGTGATGACCGAGAAGCCGGTATGGACCGGATCGTTGGCCGAGACGTTGTTGCGCGTGATCTGGAAGGCGGCCGTGGAGAGCGTGAGGGTCGGCAGGATGTCGAGGCGGCTGCCGACCTCGTACTGCTCCCCGGTCTCCGGGGGCGGGTTGACGGTGTTCAGGACGTTGTCGGTCTGCGGCTTGAACGAGGTCGAATAGCTCGCATACAGCGTCAGCGGCTCGACGGGCCGGTAGATCAGCCCGACCCGCGGCGAGGTGCCCGACAGCGCCTGCGTCGGCGGAATCGTGCGCGAGCTCAAGGTGCGGCTGAAGTAGAACTGCTCGCCGTCGTCGTAGCGGATGCCGAGCAGGAGCTGGAAGCCGGCGCCGAGCTCGATCTGGTCCTGGGCGTAGAGGCTCGCCAGCGCGTTCTTCTGCTTCAGGTCGGCCTGGAGCGCGAGGGCGCCGGGGGGGGCGCCGAAGGTCGGGTTGAGGAAGCTGACCGAGGCGACGTTGCCCTGCGTCGTGTAGGCGCGGCGATAGCCGTTGGTGTACTCGACGCCGACCAGGACCGTGTGGCGCAGGCCGAGAAGGTCGAACTTGGCGACGACCTCGCTCTGGCTGTCCACGGTCGCGTAGGTCGAGGCGACGCCGGTGTCGCGCCGCGTGACCAGGGTGTTGCGCTTGGTCAGGCCGGTGGCGCGGGTGGCCAGCAGGTCGAAGCCGCCTCCCTGCGCGCTGAGCACCTGGCGCAGGGTGATGTTCTCGTTGAGATCGTGCTCGACCCGGAGCAGCCCGAAATTGGCCGCCGCGTTGTAGCGGGAATAGGGCTCGCCGTAGTAGCGCGCGATGTTGTCCAGCGGCACGCGCCCGTTCACGGCGATCAGGCCCTCGTCGTACTGGCTGTCCACCTTCGTGAACTCGCCGACGAAGGAGACGCGGGTGTCGGGGCTGGGGCTGTAGGTGAAGGCGGGCGCCACGAAGTTGCGCGTGTTGGTCCGGTCGCCGAAGTTGCGGAAGGTCGGGTCGTCCTGAAGCGCGAAGCTCACGCGGCCGGCCAGCCCGTCGATCTCGGGGATCGCCCCCGACACCGAGCCCTGCAGGCGCCGGAAGCCGAAGCTGCCGCCCTGCAGGGTGAGGTCGGCGGAGGGGGCGAAGGTCGGGCGCCGGGTGACGATGTTGATGAGGCCGCCGGGATCGCCGCGCCCGTAGAGCACCGAGGCGGGGCCCTTCAGCACCTCGATCCGCTCGACATCGGCGAGGTCGCGGGTCACCACCGCGAAGTTGTTGGCCTGGTTCAGGAGCACGCCGTCGATGGCGTAGGTCTGGGTCTTGAAGCCGCGGATCACGAAGGTGTCGGACCGGCCCTGGATCGTGCCGGCGGGCTGCACGTTGCTCACGTTCTGCAGGGCATCCGTCAGGCGGAGGTCCTGCTGGTCGGTCAGCACCTCGCGCGGGACGACGTTGACGGATTGCGGGCTGTCGCGCAGGGGCGTGTCGGTCCGCGTCGCCGTGCCGGAGCGGGTGGCGCGATAGCCGCTCACCGGGCTGACGGCCGTTTCCTTGCCCGGGCCGTTGCCCGTGACGCTGAGTTCCGAGAGGATCGTCTCCGCCTCGCCGTCGATGCGGACGACGTCAGGCCTGGCGAGCGCGGCCTGGGGCGGCATCGCCAGGAAGCCGAAGACGGCGCTACTGGTACAGACGGATAGCAATTTATAGTTGCGCACCGATCTTTTGGCTCTGCGGACGCGTGACATGCTGGTGATTCGTTCCAGGCCGCAAACAACATGCGATCTCATCGGGCGTTATTCGGCAGCCCTGCCCTTGTCCAATGCCCTCTGCCGTGAGCGCCATGTAAAGCCGATGTTCCGGGGCGCAGTGGCAGAAAAATCACAGATTGGAATTATTTAAATGAAGGATTTTGCGTCGATTTTTGCGAAGAATGGGCCGCACTATCATACCGCTTTATTTGTCGATATCTCATGAAAATCGCTGTTGAACAGTCGCTGGCGGCCGCTCTCGACGCGTGGCGGTCGCTTCCGTGCCTGTTTCGGCCCAGATGAAGGCCGCTTCCGGCAGGCGCGTGAGGCCCCGGCAGGCCTACGCGCCGGTCAGATCTCGATCTCCGTCCCGACCTCCATGGCCCGGCGCGGCGGGATGCAGAAATAGCTCGCCGTCTCCTCCGCATTGCGCTGCATCAGGGCGAAGATCTCCTCGCGCCAGCCCGTCATGCCCGGCCGCGCGTCGGAGGCGATCACCGTCTCCCGGCCGATGCAGTAGCTGATCGCGTCGGGGTCGATTCCCGGCAGCAGGCCGGCTTCGGCCGCGCAGCGGATGCCCTCGGGCACCTGCGGCTTCTCCATGAAGCCGAAGGACAGGATCACCCGGCTCATTCGATCGGTGCTCGGCACGACCCGCGCCCGCTCGCCCGCCGGCACATAGGGCACGTCCTCGCTCCGGATCGTGACGATCAGCACCCGCTCGTAGATCGCGTGGACGTGGCGCACGAAGCTCATCAGCGGCAGGGGCACGCCCTCCTCCGCCGCGGTCAGGAAGGCCGCCGTGCCGGGCACGGTCGGCAGATGCTTGGCCTCGATCCGGGCGAGGAAGTCGGCCTCCGGCATCCGGATCTCCCGGCGCGCCGCCTCGACCAGCTGCATGCCCCGGCGCCAGGTCAGCATCAGGAAGGCGACGCCGGCCGCCAGCACCAGGGGAAACCAGCCGCCCTCGAGGAGCTTCAGGCTGTTCGCGCCGAAGAAGGTGAGATCGACCAGCAGGAAGGCGCCGTTGGTGGCCAGCACCAGGGCCGGGTTGAAGCCCCAGTGCAGGGCGACCAGGGTGGCGAGCACGGTGGTGATGACCATCAGCAGGGAGACCGCGATGCCGTAGGCGCCGGCCAGCGCGTCCGACGAGCGGAAGGCGAGCACCGCCCCGAGCGTCGCCAGGGCCAGCAGCCAGTTCACGATCGGGACGTAGATCTGGCCCTCCTCGTGGCTCGCCGTGTGGGTGATGCGCAGGCGCGGGAAGAAGCCGAGCTGGATCGCCTGCTGGGTCAGGGAGAAGGCGCCGGAGATGATCGCTTGCGAGGCGATCACGGTGGCGAGGGTCGCGAAGGCCACCAGGGGATAGTGGATCCAGGCCGGGGCGAGCTGGAAGAAGGGGTTGTCCGCGGCGGCGGGGTCCGCGAGCAGCAGCGCGCCCTGGCCGAGATAGTTCAGGGCGAGCGCCGGCAGCACGATCGTGAACCAGGCGAGCCGGATCGGCAGCCGTCCGAAATGCCCGAGATCGGCATACATCGCCTCGCCGCCGGTGACGGCGAGGAAGGCGGCGCCCAGCATGGCGAAGGCGGTGCCGGGGCCGGCCTTCACCAGGTAGCCGAGGGCATGGAGCGGGTTCAGGGCCTGCAGGATCGCCGGATCGGCCGCGATGCCGAGGAGGCCGATGGCGCCGATCACGGCGAACCAGACCAGCATGACCGGACCGAAGATGCGGCCGATGAAGCCCGTGCCCTTCCGCTGCACCGAGAACAGGCCGATGAGGATGACGAGGGTGATCGGCACCACGAAGGGCGCGAGGGCCGGGGCGTCGACCTTCAGGCCCTCCACCGCCGAGAGCACCGAGATGGCGGGCGTGATCGCCCCGTCGCCGTAGAGCAAAGCTGCGCCGACCAGCCCGACCACGAGCAGGAGCGCCTGCCGGGAGCCGGGCCGGGCGTGGCGGGCGCCGAGCAGCGCCAGCATCGCGACGATGCCGCCCTCCCCCCGGTTGTCCGCCCGCAGGATCAGGATGGCGTATTTGAGCGCCACGATCAGGACGAGCGACCACAGGATCAGGGAGACCGAGCCGAGGACGGCCTCCCGCGAGAGCGCCTCCCCGGCCCCGGCGGCCCGGACCGTCTCCTTCAGCGCGTAGAGCGGGCTCGTCCCGATATCGCCGTAGACGATGCCGAGGGCGCCCAGCGCCGTGGCGACGACGGCGGGCCGGGCCTGGGCGGCCTCCGAACGCGCGCGCGGTCCAGCATCCATGGCCTTCGCCCCTTCATGCGATCCGGACGCGGGATCGGCGGGGCAGATACAGCCGACGGCCTCCTTTCGTTCCCCCGGGCCGGTCCGCTCACGAGGTTGTCAGGACGGTGTGCCGGCGAGGGGTGTTCCGGCGACACCCTCTGGGCCGGAGTGACGATCGGCCCTCCCGCGCCTTCGGTCCCGTCAAAAGGGGGGGCGGTTCGATCAGAGAGGGCCTCGAGACGATGACTCGAAGCAGCGTCTGGCTATCCCAAGCAGGCGTCCCGCTCCATTCTGCAATTCAAAGATGAATTTATAAAAATTCACACAATTTAAAATCATTTAAACCACAAGTTAATCAATGAAATACATGATTATATGCGCATCAACGGGCGGTGATTGGAACGAAACCTATGAGAATTGGGACCAAGCTCACAGCATCTGCCGCCGTCTCCGGCGTGCTCGTCGGTGGGATGATCGTCAACCAGTGGCTGAGCAACCGCGCGGTCCTCGACGGCATCGCGGCGGTCGGGCGCGAGCAGACGATCCTGAGCGGGGTTTCGGCGGCGCAGCTCGCCTTCAGCCAGATTCTCCTGGACTACCGGACGATCGTGTCCGGCAGCGCCCAGGACGCCGCCGCCGCCCTGGCGGCCATCCGCAAGCGTGCCGAGACGGCCGCCCGCGGGCTCGACGAACCGATCCGTATCGCCCTGAAACCCGGCGTGCTTCAGGAGACGCAGGTCGCCCTGGGCGAGATCGCCCGCTCGGCCGAGGCCTTCGAGGGGGCCACGCACCGCTCCCCCGACCCGGCCGCCGCCGCCCGCGCCGATGCCAAGGTGCGCGAGGTCGCCGGCAAGGCGGAACGGGTGATCGAGGAGTCGCGCGTGAATGCCGAGCGGTTCACCCAGGCCGCCACGGAGGCGGTGTCGGACCAGACCAGCCTGGCGAGCCGGATCGGTCTCGGCTCGGGTCTGCTCGTCCTGCTGGCCATCATCGGTTCGGCGTTCTTCATGATGGGCAACGTCGCGCGGCCGATCAAGCGGATCGGCGCCATCCTGATGCAGCTCGCGGAGGGCCGCACGGACACGGAGATCCTGTTCGTGGAGCGCAAGGACGAGATCGGCGAGACCGCGCAGGCGGCGCAGATCTTCAAGGACAATCTCGTCCGGATCCGCGCCCTCGAGATCGAGGCCGAGGCCAACCGCGCCTCGGCGGAGGAGCAGCGCAAGGCGGGCATGCGGCAGATGGCCGACGGCTTCGAGGCCGCGATCGGGGCCATCGTCGGCCAGGTTTCGTCCGCCGCGACCGAGCTGCAGGCGACCGCCCAGCAGATGACGAGCACCGCCACGCACACCGCCCACCAGTCCACTACGGTGGCGGCCGCGGCGGAGGAAGCCGCCTCCAACGTCGGAACCGTGGCGACTGCCGCCGAGGAGCTCGGCAGCTCGGTGCAGGAGATCGGCCGGCAGGTGCAGGGCTCGGCCGTTCTGGCGCAGAACGCGGTCGGCGAGGCCGATCAGACCGCACGCCTCGTCCAGGCGCTGAAGACGACCTCGACGCGGATCGGCGACATGGTCGGCCTGATCTCCAACATCGCCAGCCAGACGAACCTATTGGCCCTCAACGCTACGATCGAGGCGGCCCGGGCCGGCGAGGCGGGCCGGGGCTTCGCGGTGGTGGCCGCCGAGGTCAAGGAGCTCGCCAACCAGACCGCGAAGGCGACTGAGGAGATCGCGGGCCAGATCGGCGAGATCCAGGGCGTGACCGATCAGGCGGTGGACGCGATCGGCGGGATCACCAATCGCATCCGCGAGATCGACACGGTCACCGCCTCGATCGCGGCTGCCGTGGAGCAGCAGGGCGCGGCCACGCAGGAGATCGTGCGCAACGTGGCCCAGGCCGCCAGCGGCACCGGCGAGGTGACGACCAACATCGCCGGCGTGGCCCAGGCGGTGGACGAGACGGGGGCGGCGGCCAACCAGGTGCTGTCCTCGGCCTCCGAGCTCTCGCGCCAGTCCGAGCGCCTCTCGGCCGAGGTCGCCCACTTCCTGGCCACCGTGCGCGCGGCCTGAGATCGAGGCGACCGGGCCCCTCGCCCGGCCGCCGTCTCTGCTCCTTTCGGGCACGGCGCCTCCTGGCCGCCGTGCCCGTGCCGCTGCTCCGGCCCGGGCGGTCCTCACCCGCCCCCTTCCGATGAGGACGGGGCGTTAAGTATTCGCCCGATACGGTCTGCGCTGCCGCTTCCGCGCGATGACGCCGCGCGGCCCCGCATGAAGCACGGTGACATGATCCATTTCAGGCGTTGCGGATCCGTTCGATGACGACGGCCCTCTATCGCAAGGAAGCCCTCGACAGCCTGGCCGGGCCGAACCGCCTCGACGAGATGGTGAAGGTCACCTCGCCCCTCGGCTGGGCCGCGCTCAGCGTCGCCCTCGTCATCATCGGCGGCTGCCTGGGCTGGGCCTGCTTCGGCAGCTACCGCACCACGGTGAGCGGACAGGGCCTGCTGGTCCCGGCCGGCGGGGCCTTCGTCGGCGTCTACGCCCCCAAGAGCGGCTGGATCGACAGCTACCGGCAGCGCGGCGACCGCGTGAAGAAGGGCGAGCTGATCGCCGCGCTCAGCGCGCCGGAGGACGTGGCGCGCCTGAGCGACGTCGATGCGCGGGTCACCCAGCTCAAGGCGCAGCGCATCGCCCTCGCGGCGCGGCTCGACGACCATCTCGCCAAGGAGACCATCGCCGCCCAGCGCAAGCGCGAGGCCCTGCAGGAGACCATCGCCCTGGGCCAGGCGCGGGCGAGCGCCCTGAACGAGCTCCTGCAGCAGCGCGAGTTCCTGCAATCCAAGGGACTGACGCAGTCCGAGCGGGTCATCGAGGCCCGCGAGCGCCTGTTCGCGGCCCAGGAATCGATCTCCCGGGCCCGCACGGATCTCCTGTCCCTGGATGCGACGCTCCTGTCGCTGCGCCACCAATCCGATCAGGAGCTCGCGGCCCTCGATCGGCAGGTGCGCGACGCCGAGGGCCAGCGCGATCAGCACGCCTTGAGCAAGCAGCTCGCCACCACGGTGGCGGCGCCGGCCGACGGCGTGATCACCACGAACGAGGTCAACGACCACGCGCTCGTCGCCGCCGGCCAGAAGCTGATGGTGATCGAGAAGGGCGGGCCGCGCCTGGAGGCGCTGCTCTACGTGCCCGCGGACAGCGGCAAGGAGATCCGCCGCGGCATGGAGGTGCGCCTGTCGCCCTCCGTGGCCAAGAAGGAGGAATACGGCAGCCTGCTCGGGACCGTGATCCAGGTCGATGACAGCCCGGAGAACGAGAGCGCCCTGACCTTCCGCCTCGGCAACAGCGATCTGGCGCGGCTGTTCACGCGCAAGGGACCGCCGCTGCAGCTCGTCATCAGCCTGGCCCCCGGCCCGGGCGGGCCGGAGAGCTACGCCTGGACGACCGCGCGCGGCGCGAGCGTCGAGCTGACCTCGACGACGCCGCTGACCGGCGAGGTCACGGTCCGGTCGGGCCGGCCGATCAGCCTGTTCGTGCCGGCCCTGCGCAGGTTCTTCGGGCTATGACCGCCGCCAGGCCGCTGCGCTTCCCGCGGATCCCGCGCCGGCGCGTGCCGACCATCCTGCAGATGGAGGCGGTGGAATGCGGCGCCGCCTGCCTCGCCATGGTGCTCGCCCATCACGGCAAGTGGGTGCCGCTCGAGGAATTGCGGGTGGCCTGCGGCGTCTCCCGCGACGGCAGCAAGGCCAGGAACCTGGTCCAGGCCGCGCGCCGCTACGGCCTCGAGGCCGAAGGCTGGCGCACGGAGCCCGCCCTGCTCGCGGGCAAGCCGCTGCCGGCGATCCTGTTCTGGGAATTCAACCACTTCGTCGTGCTGGAGGGCATCGGCCGCGACGTCGTCTACCTCAACGACCCGGCGACGGGCCCGCGCACGGTGACCCACGAGGCCTTCAGCCGCGCCTTCACCGGCGTGATGCTGACCATGAGCCCGGGCGCCGCCTTCGCGCCCTCGGGCCGGCGCCCCGACATCTGGCAGGCGATCCGGACCGAGCTCGCGCCCTCCTGGGGTGCGGTGGCCTTCCTCGTGCTCGCCGGCGTCGCGGCCCTGATCCCCGGCGTGTTCGTGCCGGCCGCGACCAAGATCTTCGTCGACGACATCCTCGTCCGGCATCTGACCGACTGGATCCGTCCCCTGATCCTCGGCCTGGCCTTCGCGGCCCTCCTCAGCGGGCTCCTGAGCGGGCTGCAGGGCTATTTCCTGGCGCGGCTGCAGTGGAAGCTCAGCCTGTCCCTCGGCCTGCGGCTGACCTGGCATCTCCTGCGGCTCTCGCCCGGCTTCTTCGCCCAGCGCTACGCCGGCGACGTCGTCAGCCGCCTGCACATGACGGAACGGGCCTGCGACCTCATCGGCAGCCAGGTCTCCGCCCTGCTGGTCACGGGCCTCGCGACCCTGTTCTACGGGGGGCTGATGCTGGCCTACGATCCCGTCCTGGCCGGGATCGGCTTCGCCCTGGCGCTCGCGAACATCGTCTTCACGCGCCTCGTCGCGCGGCGCCAGGAGAACGCCGCCAGGAGCGTGATGCGCGAGCAGGCCACGCTCGGCAGCCTCTCGATCAACGGCATCCAGTCCATCGAGACCCTGAAGGCCACCGCCTCCGAGGACGATTTCATGACCCGCTGGGCCAATGGACAGGCCCGGACCATGAACGCGATCCGGGAGATGCAGGTGCCGATGCAGCTCCTCGGCCTCGTCCCCCAGGCCCTCGGGGCGCTGACCATGGCGGCGATCCTCGGGATCGGCGGCCTGCGCGCCATGGACGGGCTGATCACCGTCGGGACCCTCGCGGCCTTCCAGACCGTGCTGTCGAGCTTCCTCGCCCAGGTCGGCGGCCTCGTCGGCATCGCCTCCGAGATGCGGGAGCTGCGGGTCGCGATGGAGCGGGTCGACGACGTGCTGCGCTATCCCCTCGATCGCCGCGTCGTCGCGGACGAAGGGCCCGTCGCCGCGAACGAGGCCGTGCCCACGCGCCGGCTGACCGGCGCGATCGAGATCCGGGATCTCGTCTACGGCTACAACCCCCTCGATCCCCCCCTGGTCGAAGGCTTCTCCCTCTCGGTCGCCCCGGGGGCGCGCATCGCCCTGGTCGGTCCGTCGGGCAGCGGCAAGTCGACGATCGCCCGCCTCCTCGTCGGCCTGGCCGATCCCTGGTCCGGCAGCATCGCCTTCGACGGCATCGCGGCCGACCGCGTGCCCCCCGGCATCCGCTGCGCCTCGATCGCCTATGTCGACCAGTCGATCGTGCTGATGGAAGGCAGCGTTCGCCAGAACCTGACCCTGTGGGACGAGCGCGTCGGCGAGCGGAGCCTGTTGGATGCGGCCCGCGACGCGGAGCTGCACGAGACCATCGCCGCCCGGCCCGGCGGCTACGATGCGCCCGTCAGCGAGGGGGGCGCCAACTGGTCCGGCGGTCAGGCCCAGCGCCTGGAGATCGCCCGCGCCCTGGCCCTGGAGCCCAGCATCCTCGTCCTCGACGAGGCGACCTCGGCGCTCGATGCCGTGACCGAGCAGGCCATCCTGGACAATCTGCGCCGGCGCGGCTGCACCGTTCTCCTCGTCACCCATCGTCTCAGTGCGATCCGCGACTGCGACGAGATCCTCGTCCTCGAGCGGGGCCGCGTCGTCGAGCGGGGACGGCACGAAGCCATGCGGAACGGGGCCGGAACCTACGCGGAGCTGATCCGTGCTGCATGAGCCCGCTCATCGGATCGCCGGGCAACCCGTCACCGCGGACGGGCGGTCGGCGGTCGCTCTCGAAGGGAGCGGCCTGCGCCTCGAGGAGGGCTCGGCGGTCCTCTATCTCGACCGGCCCGGTCAGGCCGGCCGCCGGCGGCTTCTCACCCTGGAGGCGGGCGACATCGCCCTTCCGCTGGAAGGGGACGAGAGCGGGCTGCGCCTGCTCGCCTTTCCGGCGGAGGGCGCCCGCCTCTCGTGCGTCGCGCCGGAGCCGTTCCTGGCGGCGCTGGAGGCGGCGGATCCCGCGGCGATCGCGGCCATGGAGCGGTGGCTCCGGCAGATCGCCCGGGTGCTGGAGACGCCGCCCGCCGGCCAGGCCGGGCTTCTCGAGGAAGGCACCGGCGCCGTCGAGCCCGATCGCGTCGCCCGCCCCGCCGAGGGCCTGCTCTGGATCGACGTGATCGAAGGTGCGGTCGCCACCGGGCTGCCGGGCGCCGATCCCTGTCGTCTCGGCGATCCGCCCGTTCCGGTCGCGGCCGCGATCGGCGGGATCACGTCGGAGCAGGGCGCGACCGTCCTCGGGCGCAGCAGCGCAGGGCTCGCCGCGGAGGGCGGGCTCGCACAGGCCTTCGCCGCGCATCAGGCGCGCCTGTCCCGAGCCTTTGCCGCGCGCCTCGCGGAGGCCGATGCCGCCGAGGCCGCCTTCATCGCGGGCAAGGCCCGCCACGACCAGGCCGTGCTCGCGGCGACGATCGAACCCCTCCTGGCGGAGAGCGGCCGGGACGCGTCCGCGGGCTCCTCCCTCGCAGGGGCCTTCCGCGCCGTCGCGGTCGCGAGCGGCGTCGCGCTTCCCTCCGGTTCCCCGCCCGCCCCCGAGGCGGAGGCGCCTCTGGAGAGCCGGATCGATTCCCTCGCCGCCTGGGCCGGCACGCGCCCCCGCCGGGTCCGTCTCACCGATGGCTGGTGGCACAAGGGCGGCCAGGCGATGCTCGGCTTCCGTGCGGATGACGGGGCGCCGGTCGCGCTGATCGCCGGGACCGGATGGCAGGGCGGCTACCGGGTCTGGTGGAACGGCGCCCGCCGCCGGGTCGACGCTCGGGTCGCGGCCGGACTCGCCGATCACGGCTACGTGCTGCAGCGCCGCCTGCCGGACGCGCCCATCGACGGGCGCGGCCTGCTGCGCTTCGCGAGCCCGTTGGCGCTGCCGCTCCTCCTCGCCGTGCTGGTCATCGGGCTGGCGAGCAGCGCCCTGAGCCTGGTGATGCCGATCGCGACGGAGATCCTGTTCGAGACCGTCATCCCCGCCTCCTCGCGTCCGGAACTGCTCCAGCTGACGGCCGGCATCGCCGCCCTCGGGCTCGGCGCCATCGTGTTCGAGCTGGTCCGCAGCTTCGTCCTCCTGCGCCTCGCCACGCTCCTGAACGTGGATCTGGAAGGGGCGGTGTGGGATCGCCTGCTGCGGCTGCCGGCCTCGTTCTTCCGAACCTACGCCGCCGGCGACCTCGCCCTGCGTGCCTCGGCGATCAACCAGATGCGGGACGCCATCAGCGGCACGGTGATCGGGACCCTGCTCTCGGCGGTCTTCTCCGTCTCGAGCCTCGCCCTGATCGTCTATTACGAGTGGCGTCTGGCCCTGGTGGCGATCGGGCTCGTGCTGATCGAGCTCACCGTCATGGTCCTCGTCAATCTGCGCGTCCTCGCCTGGAAGCGGCAGGCCCTGGCGGCGGAGGGGCGCCTGCAAGCCCTCGCGCTGCAGCTGATCCAGGGCATCGCCAAGCTGAAGGTCGCTGGGGCGGAGGCGCGGGGCTTCGCCCGCTGGGCCAGCCTCTTCATCGAGCGGCGGGGGCTGGATTTCCGCCAGCACGGGGTCGCGGCGGGCTTCTCGGCATTCGGGACCGCCTTCGGCATCGCCGGCACCGCGCTCATGATCGGCATCATCGGGCTGGGCGGCGTGGAGATCGGCCTCGGCCGCTTCATCGCCTTCAACGCCGCCTACGGGCAGTTCATGGCCGCCACCCTGTCGCTGGGCGGCGCGCTCCCCGCGCTCCTGTCCCTGCGCCCGCTCTACGAGCGCGCCGCGCCGCTGCTCCAGGCAATCCCGGAGGCTTCGGGCAGCCGCGGGGCGGCGCCGGATCTGCGCGGCGGCATCGAGATCCGCGACGTGGTGTTCCGCTATCAGGCGGAGGGGCCGCTGGTGCTGGACGGCGTCTCGCTCACCGTGCGGCCGGGGGAGTTCGTCGGCATCGTCGGGACCTCGGGCTCGGGCAAGTCGACGCTGCTGCGCCTGCTGCTCGGCTTCGAGAGCCCGGCGAGCGGCTCGATCTTCTTCGACGACCAGGACATGGCGGGCCTCGACAAGCGGAGCCTGCGCCGCCAGATGGGCGTGGTGCTCCAGGGCAGCCGCGCCAGCGGCGGCACGCTGAAGGACGCCATCCTGAGCGGCGCTCCCCTGCTGGAGGCGGATGCCTGGGAGGCCGCCCGCATGGCCGGCCTCGACGACGACATCCGGGCGATGCCGATGGGGATGCACACCTTCGTGGGCGAGGACGGCGCCCTGCTGTCCGGCGGGCAGCGCCAGCGCCTGCTGATCGCCCGGGCGATCGTGCGCCGGCCGCGCATCCTGCTCTTCGACGAGGCGACGAGCGCCCTCGACAACCGCACCCAGCAGATCGTTTCGGACGGCCTCGAACGGCTCGACGTGACCCGCATCGTCATCGCCCATCGCCTCTCGACCATCCAGAATGCCGACCGGATCTATCTGCTCGATTCCGGCCGCATCGCCGAGCAGGGCCGCTATGCCGAGTTGATGGAGAAGAACGGCCTGTTCGCCGAACTGGTGCGGCGCCAGATCACCTGACGACCGCTCCGGGTCGCCCGCCGGCGGCCTCGCCGGTCTAGATCCGCAGGCCGAGGCGCTCGCGCCGGTCGTCCTCGGCGGCGGGAATGCCTTTCAGGACGCGGTGCGGGTAGGTGTGCACGATGCGCAGCCCCTTCGGGGTCGGATCGCATCCGATGCAGACGGCATGGGTCCAGCGCGCCCAGAGATCCGTGTTCTGGCGATCGACGGATTCCTGGCGCTTCCGGGCCTGGGCCAGGACGGCCCTGATCTCCGCGGCCCGCTCGTCGCTGACGGATCTCCGTTGCTCGGGCGTCACCGATGGGGCGTCTTGCGGGTCCTGGGCGAGCGACGGGCGAGCGAAAGCAGCAAAGAACAGTACCGTGGTGATCAAAAGGCGCATCGGATGCTCCTGTTTATTCAGTGAGCATTCCCCTTCGGCGCATGCGTACGCGTATCCCGAGGAAGAAGTTTCGACCGCTGCGGGATATTCCTGATTACCCACTTGGTGGTTGGAAGTTCTTGTCGCCTGTATGCCGTCGGTCCGCGCGCGGTCCGGGCTCAGTCGCCGTCCTCGAGCTGCTTCCTGGCGATGAGCGACGCCGCGGTCCGGTTCTCGACCCCCAGCTTCGTGTAGATCCCCTCCAGATGCTTCGTCACGGTGCGCGGACTGAGGGTCAGGATCTCGCCGATGTCCCGGCTCGACTTGCCCCGCGACAGCCAGAACAGGACTTCGGCCTCGCGGCTCGTGATCGGCAGCGTCCTGCGCAGGCGCTCCGGCCCCGAGGAAGGGTTGTCCTGCGCCAGCCTGAGCAGGATCTCGTCGGCCGTGCGTCCGATGAAGCTCAGGGTGTGTCGGGCGCCCGCCGCATCCGCGAAGGGGAAGGGCGCGGCCGTGGCGCCCGCGAGGCAGCCGCGCAGCCAGGCCACGGCGCCCGGGGGCAGTCCGGGGGCGAGGTTGGGGGCGGTCCCGGGGGGCGCGTCCGCGGTCGCGAAGGCGGCGAGGACGCGTCCGGCCTGGGGCGTGGACCACAGCACGCGTCCCTCCGCCGAGACGGCGAGCAGCGTCCGGTTCAGCGTATCCAGGGCCGCCCGCGCGCTCTGGGCGAGCCGGGCCCGGGTGAGATGCACGCGGATGCGGGCCAGGAGCTCGTCGGGCGCGATCGGCTTGGTGATGTAGTCGATCCCGCCGGCATCCAGCCCCTTCACGATGTGCTCGGTCTCCGACAGGCCCGTCATGAAGATCACCGGCACGTCGGCGAGGTGCGGCTTGCGCTTGAGGCGCCGGCAGGTCTCGAACCCGTCCATCCCCGGCATCACCGCATCGAGCAGGATCACGTCGGGCGTGAGCTCGTCGACCAGGGCGAGCGCGAGGTCGCCCGCGACCGCGACCAGGACGGTGGCGCCGGTGCGCTCGATCGCCTCCGTCAGCATGCCGAGGGCGTCGGGCGAATCGTCGACGACGAGGACGATGTCGCGATGGGCCTCAGACATGGTCCGCGTCGGCCCGCTGCAGGTCGTGCAGGATCTGGAGGTAGCGGCGCAGGTCGTAGCTCTCCGTGAGGCCGCGGAGCTGCGCGACGAGCTCGGGCGGCGCGGCGCCATCATGGTCCAGCTCCGCGAGCTTCGCCGCGATGCCGCGGACATGCCCGATGCGGCCGAGGCGCAGCAGCTCGGCCACGTGCCGGGGGGCGAGGCTCGCCACCGCTTCGCGGGCCGGCCTCCGCGGCTCCGAAGCGGTGGGGGGGCGGCTTGCAGGCGCCGGGGCGGGGGCTTCGAGGCCAAGAAGGCTCGTGACCTGCTCCAGGAGGTCGCGCAGGTCGAAGGGCTTGGCGATGATCGCGTCATGGGGCGCGTCCGCCCCGCGGATCGGGCTGATCTCGTGGACATTGGCCGAGACCATGCCGATGGGGCCGCCGAAGCCGGTCTCGCGCAGGTGCTTGGCCACGGCCCAGCCCGTCATGCCCGGCATGGCGATGTCGAGGAGCAGCAGGTCGACCGTCTGGCGCTGGACCACGGCGATGCAGTCGGGGCCGGAGGCCGCCTCCAGCACGATCAGCCCGAACGGTTCGAGGATCTCGCGCATCAGGGTCCGGTGGGCGGGGTCGTCGTCGACCACGAGCACGACGCGGCGCGGTCCCGCGAAGGCCGCCGGCGAGGCCTCCGCCCCCGGAAGCGCCAGCCCGGGGCTCGCCGGGCGGGTCACCGAGGCCAGCATCAGGCGCAGGCGGAAGCAGGTGCCGCGCCCGACCTCGCTGGTGACGTCGATCTCCCCGCCCATCACCTGCGCCAGGAGCTTGGCGATGGTCAGCCCGAGGCCGGTGCCCGGGGCGTTGCGGGCCGCCGGGGTCGAGCCGCGCTCGAACGGCTCGAAGATGCGCTGCAGATCGGCCTCGGGGATGCCCGGCCCGGTATCCTGGATCGTGAACAGCGCGACCTGGTTGCGGTAGCTGAGGCCGAGGGAGACCTCGCCGCGCTCGGTGAACTTGATCGCGTTGGACAGGAGGTTGAGCAGCACCTGGCGCAGGCGCTTCTCGTCGGTGGCGACGATGGCCGGCAGGGTGTCGGGCCGCGTGAAGCGGAAGGCGAGCCCCGCCTCCTGCGCCTGCAGCCGGACCATGTCGGCGAGCTGGTCGAGGAAATCGCCCAGGCGGATCTCGTTGCGGTGGATCTGCAGACGCCCGGCCTCCATGCGGGAGATGTCGAGCAGGCCGTCGATCAGCCCCGAGAGGTGCTGGGCGCTGCGCCGGATCACCCGGATGCCGTTCAGGCGCGGGGCCGGGATGGCCGGATCGCTCTCGAGGAGCTGGGCGTAGCCGAGCACCGCCGAGAGGGGCGTGCGCAGCTCGTGGCTGATGCCGACCACGTAGCGGCTCTTGGCGAGGTTGGCGGCCTCGGCGCTCTCCTTGGCGGCCTGCAGCTTCGCGTCGGTGATCTTGTGGGCCTCGATCTCGGCCTCGTAGAGCGCGGTCTGCCGCCGCGTCTCGGCCTGGGCGACCCGCCGGCTCTCCTGGGCGAGCACGAAGAGCCAGCTGACGATGCCCAGGATCACCACCAGGATGAAGAACACGCTCAGCAGGGCCGCCCGGAGAACCTCGCCCTGCTCCGGATGGGCCAGCGTCGCGCCCGCCTGCACGATGCCGAGGATGAGGCCGGTCACCGAGACCAGCGTCAGCATCAGGGCGAGATAGCGCCCGAGCGGGGCGCCGATCCAGACCGCGGTGCGGGCGGGCAGGACGCGGCCGATCAGGTCCTGGGCCTGGGCCTCGAGCCGCCCGTGCGGCTTGCACTGGTCGCCGCAGCGGGCATCGAGGGAGCAGCAGAGGGAGCAGATCGGCGCCCCGTAGGCCGGGCAATGCGCCATGTCCTCATGCTCGAACGGCAGCTCGCAGACCCGGCAGACGATCTCGCCGGAGGACCAGCGCGTCTGGGGCGGACGGGCCAGGTAGTAGCGTCCCCCGGTCAGCCGGGCGATGGCGGGCGCGCCCATGAAGGCGCAGGCCAGGGCGAGGAGCGGGCCGAAGGGCTGGAGGGCCTGCCCGAGGACGCCCAGATGGGCGAGGCAGCCGATCGTCAGGGCCAGTATCATCGCCCCCGTGCCCACCGGGTTCACCGCGTAGAGATGGGCACGCTTGAACTCGATGCCCGGCGGCGACAGGCCGAGGGGCTTGTTGATCGCGAGGTCGGCGGCGAGCGCGCCGACCCAGGAGGCGACGACGACGGCGTAGAGCGGCAGCGTGCTGGCGATGGTCTTGTCGATGCCGAGCTCCATCAGCAGCAGGGCGATCACCACGTTGAACACCAGCCAGATCACCCGCCCGGGATGGCTGTGGGTCAGCCGCGAGAAGAAGTTCGACCAGGCGATCGAGCCTGCATAGGCGTTGGTCAGGTTGATCTTCAACTGCGAGAGCACGATGAAGACGCCGACGAGCACGAGCACCGCCGGGCGCCAGTCCGTGACGGTGCCGAAGGCCACCGCGTACATCTGGGTCGGCTCGGCCACGTGCTCGGGCGGCACCCCCTGACGCAGGGCGAGATAGGCGAGGCTGGCGCCGAGCAGGATCTTGAGCACGCCCGGCACGATCCAGCCCGCGCCCCCCGCCAGGACCGCGAACCACCAGCGCCGGTCCGGCCGGCCGCCCTCGGGGGGCGGCACGAAGCGCAGGAAGTCGACCTGCTCGCCGACCTGCGCCAGCAGCGCCAGGAGCACGCCCGTCGCGAGGCCGAAGCGCGGGACGTCGAAGCCCGCCGTCGCCTCCGGGCCGAGGCCGGGGAAGGCCGCGAGGGTCTCGAAGGGCAGCGTCCCCTTCGCCAGGATGGCCGCGACCGGAAGCAGGTTGAGGATCAGCCACAGCGGCTGCGTCCAGATCTGGAAGCGGCTGATCAGGCGGATGCCGTAGACCACGAGCGGGATGACCGCGCCTGCGCTGACGAGGTAGCCGAGGCCGAGGGGCAGCCCGCAGCAGAGCTGCAGGGCGAGCGCCATGATCGCCGCCTCGATGGCGAAGAACAGGAACGTGAAGCTCGCATAGATCAGCGAGGTGAGGGTCGAGCCGAGATAGCCGAACCCCGCTCCCCGGGTCAGCAGGTCCATGTCGACGCCGTAGCGCGCGGCGTAGACGGTGATCGGCGCGGCGGTGGCGAAGATGACGAGCGCGGTCGCCACCACCGCCGCCAGGGTGTTGGTGAAGCCGGCGGTGAGGACCAGGGTGCCGCCGATCGCCTCGAGCGCCAGGAAGGAGATCGAGCCCAGCGCCGTCAGCGCGACCTGCCCCGGCGTCCAGCGCCGCGCCTTCTTGGCGGTGAAGCGGAGGGCGTAGTCCTCGAGGGTCTCGTCGGCGACGAGCCGATTGTAATCGCGTCGAATCGGAATGATGCGCTGGCGACCAGAACTGGATTCGAGCCCCGTCGCTACAATGCCAGGTGAGGTGGCGCAGCAGGATGCGGAGGAATCGCAAGATCTGCGCGCGCGCGGCACTCCCGGAACAGCCCCCACATCGTTCCCCATCGCGGCACGGATGCTTCGCGCCGCCAGACAGCGGCCGACCCTGCCTGCACATCCCGGGCCGCGACATACGCAAAACAGCGTATATGCTGCGCTGCACCCGCGCCCCTAGCCTGACTGCGTCGCACCGGCCGCACCGTGCCGGAACCAGGGACGCGAAGGCACGATGGCAGACAAGACGGATCCGGGCCGGGATGGCGGCCTGCACTCGCCGCTGCGGCGCAAGCTGCTCATGGGCCTGGCGGGCGGCCTCGCCGCCGCCCCGGCCCTCGCCCTGATGGGGCGCAACGCCGCCGCGGCGGCACCGACCTCGGCCGTGAACACCACGGGCCTCGCCGTCACCGACAGCGAGGTGACGGTTGGCATCCTGCATTCGGTGACCGGCACGATGGCGATCTCGGAGACGGGGGCGCAGCAGGCCGAGAAGCTCGCCATCGAGCAGATCAACGCGGCCGGCGGCGTGCTCGGCCGCAAGATCAAGATCATCCAGGAGGACGGCGCCTCCGACTGGCCGACCTTCGCCGAGAAGGCCAAGAAGCTCCTCGTCAACGACAAGTGCGCGGCGGTGTTCGGCTGCTGGACCTCGGCCTCGCGCAAGGCGGTGCTGCCGGTCTTCGAGCAGTATAACGGCATGCTGTATTACCCGACCTTCTACGAGGGCCTCGAGCAGTCGAAGAACGTCATCTATACCGGCCAGGAGGCGACGCAGCAGATCCTCGCCGGGCTCGACTGGGTGCACAAGGAAAAGGGCGGCGACACCTTCTACTTCATCGGCTCGGACTACATCTGGCCCCGCACCTCGAACAAGATCGCCCGCAAGCACGTCGAGAACGTGCTCAAGGGCAAGGTCGTCGGCGAGGAATACTTCCCCCTCGGCCACACGCAGTTCAACTCGGTCATCAACAAGATCAAGCTAACGAAGCCGAAGGTGATCTTCGCCGACGTGGTCGGCGGCTCGAACGTCGCCTTCTACAAGCAGCTCAAGGCGGCCGGTATCGACCTGTCGAAGCAGGTGCTGATGACCATCTCGGTCACCGAGGACGAGATCGACGGCATCGGCGGCGAGAACATCGCCGGGGCCTATGCCTGCATGAAGTACTTCCAGTCGATCGAGAACGACAACAACAAGGCCTTCGTCGCCGCCTTCAAGAAGATGTGGGGCGAGAAGACCGTCATCGGCGACGTCACCCAGGCGGCCTATCTGGGCCCGTTCCTGTGGAAGCTCACCGTCGAGAAGGCCGGCTCCTTCGACGTCGACAAGATCGCCGCCGCCTCGGCCGATGTCGAGTTCAAGGGCGCCCCGGAAGGCTATGTGCGGATCGACCCGAACCATCACCTCTGGTCGAAGACCCGGGTCGGCCGCGCCAAGACCGACGGTCAGTTCGAGATCGTCTACACCAGCCCCGAGCTGATCAAGCCCGACCCGTTCCCGAAGGGCTACCAGTGATCGCACGCGAGCCCCCCTCCCCTCTCCGGGGGAGGGGTGTTCGGGAGATGCCGCGCGACGAAACGGAGGACGATCGCCCTCCGCCCCTGCTCACAGCGGAAGCTCGACAAGCATGTTCGGCGACTATTCCCTCGGCGATCTCGGCGCGATCTTCGCGATGCAGGGCTTCGCCGGCCTGATCCTGTTCTCGGTCTACGTGCTGATGGCGCTGGGTCTGGCGATCATCTTCGGCCAGATGGGCGTGATCAACATGGCGCACGGGGAGTTCATGATCCTCGGCGCGTACATGACCTATCTGTGCTCGTCCTTCTTCCAGGCGCATCTGCCGGTCCTGTTCCCGGCCTATTTCTTCGTCGCGATGGGCCTCGCCTTCTTGGCCTCCGGCGCCCTCGGGATGCTGGTGGAATGGGCGCTCATCCGCCACCTCTACAAGCGGCCGCTGGACACGCTGCTCGCCACCTGGGGCCTGTCGCTGATCCTCCAGCAGGCCTACCGCTCGCTGTTCGGTGCCCGCGAGGTCGGCGTCGAGCTCCCGTCCTGGCTGATCGGATCGGTGCAGGTCACCGACACGATCGAGGTGCCGATCAACGGCCTGTTCGTGATGGGCGTCACCGCGCTGATCACCCTCGGCGTCGCCCTGCTGATCTTCCGCTCGCGCTTCGGCCAGCAGATCCGGGCCGTGATGGCGAACCGCACGATGGCGGGGGCCGTCGGCATCGACACCGACCGGGTCGACCGCCTCACCTTCGGGCTCGGCTGCGGCATCGCCGGCGTCGCCGGCTCCGCCTTCACGATGATCGGCTCGACGGGACCCACCTCGGGCCAGCTCTACATCGTCGACACCTTCCTGATCGTCGTGTTCGGCGGCGCCGCGAGCCTGGTCGGCACCATCGCCTCGGCCTTCTCGATCTCGCAGACGCAATCGACGCTCGAGTTCTTCCTCTCCGGCTCGATGGCCAAGGTGCTCACCCTGCTCGCCGTCGTGGTGATCCTGATGCTGCGGCCGCAGGGCCTCTTCACCCTGAAAGTCCGGCGCTGAGGAGGCCGCCCGCGATGACGAACCCCGTCCAGAACCTGTCGAAGGCGGTGACCGTCAACGACAACCCCTTCATGAAGCCGGTCGAGTGGCTGAGCCTCCTGGTGCTCGCCGGCGTGATCCTGGTGGTGCTGCCGCTCGCCCTCGACGGCTTCCGCCTCAACCTCGTCGGCAAGTATCTCACCTACGCCTTCGTCGCCCTCGGCCTGGTCATCTGCTGGGGCTATGCCGGCATCCTCTCGCTCGGCCAGGGCGTGTTCTTCGGGCTCGGCGGCTATTGCATGGCAATGTACCTGAAGCTGGAGGCTTCGAGCGTCGCGAACACGAAGATCCAGTCGACGCCCGGCATCCCGGACTTCATGGACTGGAACCAGATCACGGCGCTGCCCTGGTTCTGGCAACCCTTCAAGAGCCTGCCGCTGACCCTGATCCTCGTGATCGCGATTCCGGTCCTGTTCGCCTTCGTGATCTCGTTCGCGATGTTCAAGCGCCGGGTCGGGGGCACCTACTTCGCCATCATCACCCAGGCCATCGCCGCCATCCTGACGATCCTGATCGTGGGCCAGCAGGGCTATACCGGCGGCATCAACGGCATCACCGACCTGCGCACCCTGCACGGCTGGGACATCCGAACGGATGCGGCGAAATTCGTGCTGTATTTCATCAACGGCGGCTTGCTGATCGCCTGCATCCTGGCCGCGCAATACGTGAAGACGTCCAAGCTCGGGCGCATCCTCGTCGCCATGCGCGACCAGGAGGACCGGGTCCGCTTCTCCGGCTACTCGGTCGCCGGGTTCAAGGTCTTCGCCTTCTGCCTGGCGGCGGCCTTCGCGGCGGTCGGCGGCGCCATGTTCACCCTGCAGGTCGGCTTCATGTCGCCCTCCTTCGTCGGCATCGTGCCCTCCATCGAGATGGTGATCTACGCCGCCGTCGGCGGCCGCCTCTCGCTCTTCGGCGCGGTCTGGGGGACGCTCTTGGTCAATTGGGCCAAGACCAGCTTCTCCGAGAGCTTCCCCGACCTCTGGCTGTTCGGCCTCGGCGCCCTGTTCATCGCCTTGGTGCTGGCCTTCCCCAACGGCCTCGCCGGCCTGTGGCGGGAGCAGGTCGAGCCCCGCCTCCTGCGCCGGGTGAAAGCCCTGCGCGCCGTGCCCCCCGGCATCGCCCCCCACGGCACCCCGGCCGAGTGAGGACCCGATGAACGCCAGCCTGCTTCCCGCGGCCCTGACCGGCGAGCCCGTGCTCGACCCCGCCGCCCCCGACTTCCTGCTCGCCGTCGAGGCGCTCACCGTCTCCTTCGACGGGTTCAAGGCGGTCAACGACGTGTCCTTCTACGTCGATCCGGACGAGATCCGGGTGATCATCGGCCCGAACGGCGCCGGCAAGACCACGGTGCTCGACCTGATCTGCGGCCGCACCCGGGCGAGCTCCGGCTCGATCAAGTACCGGGGCCAGGAGCTGACCCGGCTCTCCGAGAGCGCGATCGTGCAGGCGGGGGTCGGGCGCAAGTTCCAGACGCCCTCGATCTACGACGACCTCACCGTGTTCGAGAACCTGGAGATCTCGTTCCCCCGGGGGCGGTCGGTCTTCGGCGCCCTGACCTTCCGCCGCGACGCCGAGGTGCGCGACCGGATCCACCAGATCGCCGAGACGATCTTCCTCAAGGATCACCTCGAGGCCCGCGCCGCGTTCCTGAGCCACGGCCAGAAGCAGTGGCTCGAGATCGGCATGCTGCTGATCCAGGACCCGGAGCTGCTGATGCTCGACGAGCCGGTGGCCGGGATGAGCGTGGCCGAGCGGGTGAAGACCGCCGAGCTGCTCAACCAGATCATCAAGGGCCGCTCCGTGCTCGTCATCGAGCACGACATGAAGTTCGTCGAGGACATCGCGCACCGGGTCACGGTGCTGCACCAGGGCAGGGTTCTGTCCGAGGGCTCGATGGACCGGGTCAAGAACGACCCCAAGGTCATCGAAGTCTATCTCGGTCACTAGGGAGGGCGATCATGCTCCAGACGATGGCCGCCGCCGCTCCGCCGATCGCCCCCCTCCCCGCCCCCGGGCCGATCCTCGCCGTGGAGAGCCTGCACGCCGCCTATGGCCAGAGCGAGGTGCTGCACGGGCTCGACATCGCCGTGGCGCCCGGCGAGATCGTCGCCGTGATGGGCCGCAACGGCATGGGCAAGTCCACGCTGATGCGCACCCTCATGGGCATCGTGCCGGTGAAGTCCGGCGCGATCCGCCTCGACGGCGCGGAGATCGGCGGCCTGAAGAGCCATGCCCGGGTCGCGAAGGGCCTCGCCTACGTGCCGCAGGGCCGGATGATCTTCTCGACCATGACGGTCCAGGAGAACATCGAGACCGGGCTGACCGTGACGGGCGCCCGCAAGGTGCCGCAGGATCTCTACGCCATGTTCCCGGTGCTCCTGGAGATGCGGGGCCGGCGCGGGGGCAACCTCTCCGGCGGCCAGCAGCAGCAGCTCGCCATCGCCCGGGCGCTCGCCAGCAACCCGAAGGTGCTGCTCCTCGACGAGCCGACCGAGGGCATCCAGCCCTCGATCATCCGCGAGATGGGCCGGACGCTGCGCAAGATCCGCGACGAGCGCGGGCTCTCCATCGTCGTCTCGGAGCAGGTGCTGAGCTTCGCCCTCGACGTGGCCGACCGGGTGCTCGTCCTCGAGAACGGCCAGATCGTCCACGAGGCGCCCCGCGCCGGCATCGACGAGGCCGCGGTCGCCCGCTTCCTGTCGGTCTGAGATCCGGCAGGCGCCCCGCGGGGCGCCGACATCCCCGACTTCCACCCGGCGGCCGGTTCCACCGGACACGCGGACGGCGACGGCTACCCTGAACGCGAGAGGAGAAGGACATGCCCGAGACGCTGATCAAGGTCGATCTCACGCAATCGGCCTATGACAACGACATGGTGCACAATCGCTGGCACCCGGACATCCCGATGGTCGCCACCGTGAAGCCGGGCGCCGACTTCATCGTCGAGACCTATGACTGGACCGGCGGCTTCATCAAGAACGACGATTCCGCCGACGACGTGCGCGACATCGACCTGTCGATCGTCCACTTCCTCTCCGGCCCGATCGGCGTCGAGGGCGCCGAGCCCGGCGATCTCCTGGTGGTCGATCTCCTCGATATCGGCGCCAAGCCGGATTCCCAGTGGGGCTTCAACGGCTTCTTCTCGAAGAACAACGGCGGCGGCTTCCTGACCGAACACTTTCCCTCCGCCCAGAAGTCGATCTGGGACTTCGAGGGCCTGTTCACCAAGTCGCGCCACGTGCCCGGCGTGCGCTTCCCCGGCCTGATCCATCCCGGCCTGATCGGCTGCCTGCCCGATCCGAAGCTGCTCTCGACCTGGAACGAGCGCGAGATCGCCTTCGTCAACACCGATCCGGACCGGGTGCCGGCGCTCGGCACCGTGCCGTTCGGGCCGACCGCCCATATGGGCCGGCTCAAGGGCGAGGCGCGCGACAAGGCGGCGGGGGAAGGCGCCCGCACGGTGCCGCCCCGCGAGCATGGCGGCAATTGCGACATCAAGGATCTGTCACGCGGCTCGAAGATCTATTTCCCGGTCTACGTGCCCGGTGCCGGCCTCTCCATGGGCGACCTGCATTTCAGCCAGGGCGACGGCGAGATCACCTTCTGCGGCGCCATCGAGATGGCGGGCTGGGTCCACCTCAAGGTGGACCTGATCAAGGGCGGCATGGCCAAGTACGGGATCAAGAACCCGATCTTCAAGCCGTCGCCGATCACGCCGAAATACGACGATTACCTGATCTTCGAAGGCATCTCCGTCGACGAGTGGGGCCAACAGCACTATCTCGACGTGCACGTGGCCTATCGCCAGGCCTGTCTCAACGCGATCGAGTACCTGAAGAAGTTCGGCTATTCCGGCGCCCAGGCCTACTCGATCCTCGGCACCGCCCCGGTCCAGGGCCATATCTCGGGCGTGGTCGACATCCCGAACGCCTGCGCGACCCTCTGGATTCCGACCGGCATCTTCGATTTCGACATCAACCCGACCGCCGCGGGACCGCAAAAGTTCCTCGACGGCTCGATCCAGATGCCGCTCTCGCCGGATCTGTGAGATGCCGGTCTACGACTATGCCTGCGAGGCCTGCGGGCCCTTCACGGTCCTGCGGCCGATGGCCGAGTTCCGCGAGCCGCACGATTGCCCGGATTGCGGGGCGCAGAGCCCCCGCGCCTTCCTCCGCGCGCCCCGGCTGTCGGGCATGGATCCCGGCCTGAAGGCCGCGCATGCCACCAACGAGCGCAGCCGCCACGCGCCCCGGCGCTCGGGCGGTCACGGGGCCGGCTGCGGCTGCTGCACGCCCCGGACGGCGGCGGCCGCCCCCGCCGCGGCCAAGAGCTTCCCGAAGGCCCGGCCCTGGATGATCAGCCACTGATCGGACCGGCCTCGGGGCCTGTGCCCCGAGGCCATCCCCGTACAACATGGACAGGAGAATGATGCGATGATGCACGGCGATATCTCGTCGAGCCAGGACAGCGTCGGCGTCGCCGTCGTGAACTACAAGATGCCGCGCCTGCACACCAAGGCGGAGGTTCTCGAGAACGCGAAGAAGATCGGCGAGATGATCGTCGGGATGAAGGCCGGTCTGCCGGGCCTCGATCTCGTGATCTTCCCCGAATACTCGACCCACGGAATCATGTACGACGCGGCCGAGATGTACGAGACCGCCTCGACCATTCCCGGGGCCGAGACCGAGATCTTCGCCGCGGCCTGCCGCAAGGCCAAGGTGTGGGGCGTGTTCTCCCTCACCGGCGAGCGCCACGAGGAGCATCCGCGCAAGGCGCCCTACAACACCCTGATCCTGATGAACGACCAGGGCGAGATCGTGCAGAAGTACCGCAAGATCATGCCCTGGACGCCGATCGAAGGCTGGTATCCGGGCGACCGCACCTATGTCTCGGAGGGGCCGAAAGGGCTCAAGGTCAGCCTGATCATCTGCGACGACGGCAATTATCCCGAGATCTGGCGCGACTGCGCCATGCGCGGCGCCGAACTCATCATCCGCTGCCAGGGCTACATGTATCCGGCCAAGGAACAGCAGGTCCTGATCTCGAAGGCGATGGCCTTCGCCAACAACGTCTATGTGGCGGTGGCCAATGCCGCCGGCTTCGACGGCGTCTACACCTATTTCGGCCACTCGGCGATCGTCGGCTTCGACGGCCGGACGCTGGGCGAATGCGGCGAGGAGGAGATGGGCATCCAGTATGCCGCCCTGTCGAAATTCCTGATCCGCGACTTCCGCGCCCATGGCCAGTCGGAGAACCACCTCTTCAAGCTGCTGCACCGCGGCTATACCGGCATGATCAACTCGAAGGAGAACCGGCACGGCCTGTCCGAATGCCCCTACGACTTCTACCGGCGCTGGATCGAGGATCCCGACGGTGTCCGTGACGCGGTGCGGGCGATCACGCGCTCGAGCGTCGGCACGGAGGAATGCCCGATCGAGGGCATCCCGTTCGTCGGCCGCGGCGAGGCGCCTGCCGGCCCGTAACGGGGCCGGATCCGGGCCACCGCGGCGCTACTCGTAGAAGGCGAAGAGCTTCCGGGCCGGCTCAACGATCTCCCAGGTCCCGGTGAAGCCGGCCGGCGAGACGAAGGCGTCGCCGGCCCGGAAGGTCGTCCGCTCGCCGGCTTCGTCGGTCACGACGATCACGCCTTCGAGCAGGTGGCAGAACTCGCTCTCCGTGAAGACGACGCGCCAGGTGCCCCGTTCCGCCGACCAGGTGCCGGCGGAGAAACGGCCATCCGCGCTGGTGAAGACGAGGGTGGCGGTCTGGACGGGATCGCCGTCCAGGATGCGCTCCGGGGCCGGCCGGTAGGTCGAGGGTGTGGCGGAGGTCTTCGCGAAGGCGATGACTTTCTGCATGGAGGCAGCTCCCTGGCCTGTGGCCCGACGACGCGGAGACCGGGTCGCCGGAAGAAGGTCCGGTGTCGCGAGGACCTGGCGCCGCCGACCCGATGCGATCCGGTCGGAGACGGCTCTAGAACAGGTGGCTGTAGCGCTCGATCTCCCACGGGCTCACCGTGAGATGATAGGCGTTCCACTCCTCGCGCTTGTAGCGGATGAACTCGTCCCGCAGGCCCGTGCCCAGGGTCTTCTCGACGAGGGGATCGGCGGCGAAGGCCTCCACGGCCTCCTGCAGGGTCTGGGGCAGGAAGGCGATGCCCCGCTCCCGGCGCTGGGCCTCGCTCAGCTCGTAGAGATTGTCCTCGTTGGGCTGGCCCGGATCGATCCGCTCGCGCACCCCCTCGAGCCCCGCCGCCAGCACCAGGGCGGCGGCGAGATAGGGATTGACCGCGCCGTCCGCGTTGCGGCTCTCGCAGCGCCCGCCGCCGGCCGGCACGCGCACCGAATTGGTGCGGTTGTTCGAACCGTAGGAATTGAACACCGGCGCCCAGGAGAAGCCGGCCATCGCCCCCTGGCGCACGAGGCGCTTGTAGCTGTTCACGGTGGGCGCGAAGGCCGCGCAGAGCGCCCGGCCGTGGCGCAGCACGCCGCCGATGAAATGGTAGCCCGTCTCGGTGAGGCCGAGGCCGCGGGGGTCGTCCGCCGGCGCGCAGGCGAAGGCGTTGCGCCCGGTCTCCCGATCCGAGAGCGACATGTTGAAATGCGCGCCGTTGCCCGTGCGGTCGGCGAAGGGCTTGGGCATCATCGTCGCGATCAGCCCCTCCTCCTTCGCGTAATGCTTGGTCATCATGCGGAAGAAGGTCAGCCGGTCGCACATGGTCAGAGCGTCGGCATAGTTGAAATCGAATTCGAACTGCCCGTTCGCATCCTCGTGATCGAACGAATACAGGTCCCAGCCGAGATCGTTGATGGTGGTGGCGACCTTGTCGAGCCAGGAGAAGTTGTCGACGAAGCCGCGCACGTCGTAGCAAGGCTTCACGAGCTTGTCGTCGGGCACGGGCGTGTGGAGCGAGCCGTCCGCCGCCTGGCGCAGCAGGAAGATCTCGCACTCGATGCCGAGATTGAAGCCGAAGCCCATCGCCTCGGCCTCGGCGAGGACGTTCTTCAGGGCCACGCGGGTCGAGAGCGGGTAGGGCTTTCCCTGGAAGGTGAGGTCGGCGGGCGCCCAGGCGAGCTTGCTCTCCCAGGGCAGCTGGATCACCCGGGCGAGATCCGGGACCGAGGCGAGCTCGTCCTCGTTCGGGGCCTGGCCGAGGCCGTCGAGGGCGTAGCCGGTATAGCGCTCGGAGCCCGCGGCCATCTGCGGGAGGTGGTCGATCGGCACTACCTTCGCCTTCTGCGCGCCGTGGATGTCGACATAGGCGCCGATGACGTATTTCACGCCCCGTGCGCGCAGGTCCTCCTGCACGGCGCGGACCTGCGGATCGACGTCGCTTGCGTGGGCCATGGTCAGGCTCCTTCGGTGGGGACGGCCGGGCCGTCGTAGGAATGGGGAAGCGGAGGCGTCTCGCCGAGCCCGCGCCGCACGAGGGCGGCGAGGTCCTCGACCATCCAGGCGAAGAGCTCGGCGCCCTCCGCCGGGCTCGCCTGCGAGGGGCAGCCGGTGACGCCGTTGCGGCTCGTGCGGTTCACCGGATGGGCGAAGACGAGGCCGGCGGTGCGGTCCGGGTCGTCGGCATCCGCGATGCGCCCCGCGCGGACGAGATCCGGGGCGAGGGCCTGCATCAGCGCGGTCTCGGCCCGGTTCGCGTGCCAGTCCTCGGCATCGGCGAAATGGGCCGCGCGGACGCGCTCGCTGACGGTCGCGGTGTTGACGAGGGCCACCATCAGGTCGTCGTGGGTGGCGCGCAGCAGCTCCAGGGCGCAGCGCAGGGGGGCGACGTTGGTCACGTGCGCGTTGACCAGGAACAGGCGGCGCACGCCCGAATGGTAGGCCTGCGTCCCGATCTGCCGGACGAGCTCGGTCATCAGAAGCGGATCGAGGGCGATCGTGCCGGGCCAGCGGCGCGAATGGCCCAGCGAGCAGCCATAGGGGAGGCTCGGCAGCATCGGCACGCCGGTACGGCCCGAGACCGCCCGGCAGACGGTCTCGGCCAGCACGAAATCCATGCCGCAGCCGAGATGCGGGCCGTGCTGCTCGGTGGCGCCCACGGGCAGGAGGGCGGCGTGGGCCGCGCCTGCGAGCGCCGGCGGGATCTCCTCCCAGGTCCGCTCGGACCAGAGGACGGGCGCGCTGTCCATCATTCCACCTCGTCCCCGACGCTGGTCATGCGCGCGACCATGGCGAGGCCGCCCTCGGCGGCCTCCGGCTCGGCCTCGTCCTTGGGCGGATGGATCAGGGCGTCGAGGCGGGCGCGGGTCGCGCGGAATTCCGGCGAGAGCATCTGGCCCGGGCTGCGGGGCCGGGGCACCGGCACCTCGATCAGCTCCGCCACCTCGCCGGGATGGGCCTTCAGCACCAGGATGCGGTCGGCGAGGAAGACCGCCTCGTCGAGGTCGTGGGTGATAAAGACGATCGTGATGTCGATCTTGCGCCAGATCTCGATGAGATAAGCCTGCATCCGGGCACGCGACTGCGCGTCGAGGGCCGAGAAGGGCTCGTCCATGAGCAGGATCTGCGGGCGCATGGCGAGCGCCCGGGCGATGGCCACGCGCTGCTTCATGCCGCCCGAGAGCTGGTGCGGATAGGCCTGCGCGAACGGTTCGAGGCCGATCAGGGAGAGCCATTGCGCCGCCTCGCGCTCGGCGGCGCGGCGGGGTTCGCCGTTCTCCTCCAGGCCGAAGGCGACGTTGCGCAGCACCGTGAGCCAGGGGAACAGCGTGTAGCCCTGGAACACCATGCCCCGGTCGGCGCCCGGCCCCGAGACCGGCACGCCGCTGACGCAGACCGTGCCGCTCGTCTTGGTCTCGAGACCCGCCAGGATGCGCACGAAGGTGGACTTGCCGCAGCCGGACGGGCCGACCACGCAGAGGAACTCGCGGCGATGCGTGACGAGGTCGATGCCGCGGAGCGCCACGGTCTCGACCCCGTCCGCGTTGCGGAAGGTTTTGCCGAGATTCTCGACGCGCAGGGCCACGTCGCGGGCCTTCAGGCGGTCGAAGCGCGCCCGCACCGTCTCGCATTGCGTGCGGTAGTCGCAGGGCTCGACCGGCAGGACCAGGGGGGAGCCGGATCCGCTCATGCTTCGCCCCGCGCGTGAGGGAACAGCCTGCGGCCGATCAGGGCCAGCCCGAGATCCGTCGCCGAGCCGACGAGCCCGATGATGAGGATCGCGGCGTAGACGTTGTCGAAGTGCTGGTAGCGGGCCTGCTGGGTGATGAAGAAGGTGATGCCCGACGAGGTGCCGATCAGCTCCGCCACGATCAGGTAGGTCCAGGCCCAGCCGAGCAGGATGCGCTGGTCGCGGTAGAGCTGCGGCAGGATCGCCGGAACGATCACGCGCCGCACGAGGCGCAGGTTGCGCGAGCCCATGGTCAGCGCCGCCTCGACCAGGAGCGGGTCGACCCGGCGTGTCGTGTTGGCGATGACCAGCACCTGCTGGAAGAAGGTGCCGATCACGATGATCGCGATCTTCGGGCCGTCGTAGATGCCCAGGATCGCCACCATCAGCGCGCCGAAGGCGGGGGCCGGCATGTAGCGCACGAACTCGATGACGGGCTCGGTCAGCCGCGCCAGGGTCGGCTGCGCCCCGCAGAGGACACCGAGGGGAAGGCCGACGACGGAGGAGATCAGGAAGCCCCAGAAGATGATCTGGATCGAGTGCCACAGGCTCGCCGGCAGCCAGATCGCGTCCCGCTGCGGCGGGGGCGCCGTCAGCGAGGTCCAGAGCGCGACGGCTACCTCGTGCGGGGCGGGCAGGTAGACGGGGTTGGCCGGCGTCCCGCGCGGGGCCGCCGTGCCGGCCGCGCCCGCCGCGGCCACCTCCTCGGCGAAGGCGGCCTTGGGCACCCGCATGCCCGGCTCCATCCAGGCCACCTCGCCGGGATCGCTCACGGCGACGAAGGGGTGCCATAGGAACGGCAGGTAGGAGACCGCCGCCCAGGCTCCGAGGGGCAGCAGGAACGAGAGCAGGGCCAGGACGAGGCGCCGGCGCGGGCGCAGCGGCCGCGCCACGCCGATCCAGGAGCTGCGCGCCCGTGCCCCCGCATGGGCGGGGCGCCGGTGCGGTGCGGCGGCCGGGGCCGCGGCCTCGCCCCCGCCGCCCGGCGGCGGAGCGGCCACGCCCGCGGGGCCGGGGGCCGGCCGGTCCGCTCGCGGGGTCAGGCGCAGCGCGCTCACGGCCGCCTCACTTGCCGTCGGTCAGGGCGGGGTCGATGCTCGCCTTCACGTCCTGCGGGGTCTTGTAGACCTCGTACTTGACGTTGAAGGCGTCCGCATGCCGGCTCGATCCGTAGAGGGAGCCGAAGCCCTCGGCCTCCGCCATCACCTTGCGGCCCTCGGCGAGCGGCAGCAGCTTGGTGCCCTTGAGGAAGCGGGTGAAGGTGCCCGGGTCGACGCCGACCTTGGCGGCCATGATCGCGACCGCGTCTCCTTGCGTCTTCGGGTCCTCGATATAGGCGACGACCTTGTCCCAGAGGCCGACGAGCTTGATCCACTCGGCGCGCCGGGCGGCGAGGCTCGCCGGGCTCACCGTCACCACGTCGTAGATCAGGCCCGGGGCGTTGGCCGAGGTGTAGAGGGGCCGGGCGCCGGCCGCGCCCTTCATCGCCTGGCCGGCGATGGGCTGCCACGCGCCGACCGCGGCCACGTCCCCGGAGGCGAGGACCTGCGGCGTCTCGTTGGTCTTGGCGTTGACGAGGGTGACGTCGGTCTCCTTCATTCCCGCCTTGGTCAGGCCGTCGATGAGGAGCAGGTGCTCGACGAGGCCGACCTCGAGCCCGACCTTCTTGCCCTTCAGGTCGGCCAGGGACTTCACGCCCGGCTTGCCGACGATCATGTCGTTGCCGTTCGAGTAGTCGGTGAGCATGATCATGACGTTGCGGGCGCCGTTGCCGCTCATGACCAGCGCGTCGCCGTTCGTGCAGGTCACCGCATCGAGCTTGCCGGCCGAGAAGGCATCCATCGAGGCCGAGTAGTCGAACCACTCGAACCGCGCGTCGATGCCCGCTTCCTTCAACCAGCCCTTGTCGATGGCGACCTGCCATGCCACCCAGCCCGGCCAGTCGCTGTAGCCGATGCGAAGCGGCTCGGCGGCCTGCACGGAAGCACCGGCTGCGAACACACCGAACGCGATCGTTGTCGCGGCCAGTCCTCGACGGAACCAGCCCATGGCGCCACACGCAGATCTGAGAAGTCGCATCCCACGTCTCCCAAGGCAGCGGTAACACGATTCTCAAATATCGTAATACCGCAATTCGGCGTAACAATTTCCGTGCCAGGATGGGCTGCGGGGCGGGGAAGAGCGATGTCAGAAAAGCTGCCGAGCGACGGCGACCGACCGGCCCTCGAGGGAACGGAGCCCCGGCGGGGCCAGGTCAGCCGGATCAGCCTTTCGATCCCGGAGGAGCTGCTGCGGGAGCTCGACACCATGGTCGACGAGCGCGGTTTCGCCAGCCGATCACAGGCGGTCGCGACGCTGCTGCACCGGTCCCTGGTCGAGCACCGCAACGAGGTCGGCAACCGGGTGATGGTCGGGACGATCACGCTGTTCTACGGCCATCAGCCGCACGGCCTGCAGCAGCGGCTGGCCGAGCTTCAGCGCCGCCACATCGCGGAGGTGATCTCGTCCCTCCACGTCCACCTGATGAACAACCAGACTCTCGAGGTCATCCTCGTGCAGGGGCCCGCCCCCAAACTCAAGGCGATCGCCGATCAGATGATCACCGAGCGGGGCGTCATCTCGGGCCGCCTCGATCTGGCCGCGGCCCTGATCCCGCAGCTGCATCCCTTCTCCGACGAGGCGGGGTGACCGGCGGCGGTGCGGGGCGGGAGAGGGCTACGCCCCCCACCCCGTCAGCCACAGCGCCGCGCCCAGGATCAGGAGCGCGAGGGCGCCGCACAGGCGCGCGTAGAGGAGGCCGACGAGCCGGTCGTCGGTCGGCATCCGCCAGTTCCGCATCCTGGCGAGCGCCTGCGTGTTGACCCGTGCCATCGTGCGCAAGATGCACCTCGCAGGGAGGGGCCGGTCCCCTCGGGGACCGGCAGCCTGTCGGGACCCGGGCGCGTCGCGCCCGTTCACCGGAACCGCGCCTGCAAGTTCCCGGCCGATGTCGGCCGCAGGGGCGGCCGCCGGCGTCACGCCTCCTCGATCACCGCCACGAGGTCGCCCGCCCGCAGGGTGCGGCCGGGCTGGGCCCGGACCGCGCGGACGCGGCCGGAAGCGGGGGCGTTGACGTCGATCTCCATCTTCATCGCCTCGAGGATCGCGATGGTCTGGCCGGCCTCGACCCGGTCGCCTTCGGCGATCAGCACCTTCCAGACATTGCCCGGCACGGTGGTCGGGGCGCCGAGGCAGCCCGGTGGGATCTCGGCCGCTTCCAGGGGGCCGCCCTCGTCGGCCACGAAGCTGTCGAGGCCGTTGGCCTTCCAGCGCTCGCGCTCGGCTTCGAAGGCGGCTTGGCGGCGGGCGGTGAAGGCTTCGATCGCCTCGGCCTCGGCCGCCAGCGCCGCCCGATGCGCGGCGTAGGAGAAGGTGCCCTCCTCGATGCGCAGGGGATAGGCGCCGTGGGGGAAGGCGGCCCGGGCCTCCAGCAGCTCCTGCGCCGAGACCGGGAAGAAGCGGATCCGGTCGAAGGGGCGCAGCAGCCAGGGATGGCCGGGCACGAAGTCGCGGGTGGTCCGCCAGGTGTTCCAGACCTGGATCGTGCGCCCGAAGAGCTGGTACCCGCCCGGCCCCTCCATGCCGTAGATGCACATGTAGGCGCCCCCGATCCCGACCGCGTTCTCGGGCGTCCAGGTGCGGGCGGGATTGTATTTGGTGGTCACCAGCCGGTGGCGCGGATCGACCGGCGTCGCCACCGGCGCGCCGAGATAGACGTCGCCGAGCCCCATCACGAGATACTGCGCGTCGAACACGATCGCGCGCACGGCATCCGCGTCGGGCAGGCCGTTGATGCGCCGGATGAACTCGATGTTCGAGGGGCACCAGGGCGCGTTCGGCCGCACCAGCTCCTGGTACTTGCGCATGGCGAGGGCGGCCTGCGGATCGTCCCAGGAGAGCGGCAGGTGGACGGTCCGGCTCGGGACGCTGATCGCCTCCGCCGGCGGCAGGCTCGCCTCGATCTCGCGCAGCAGGCCGAGGAGGCGCGCCCGCGGCACCCGGGTGCCGTCGTAGTGGATCTGGAGCGAGCGGATGCCGGGGGTGAGGTCGATGAGCCCCGGCAGTCCTGCGGCGGCCTCGGCGAGCCGGTGCACCCGCAGGCGCAGGCCGAGATCGAGGCTCATCGGCCCGTACTCGACGAGCAGGTTGTCGTCGCCCTGGCGGCGATAGACCACCGGCACCGGCCCGGCCTCGTCCCGGGCGAGGATGGCCGAGCCGATCTCCGGCGCCGGGCGATGCACCGCGGGAGCGGCCAGCGTCTCGGCCAGGGTCGGGCCGGCGACGGGATCCTCCGGCCGCGCCGCGGGCCGGAACCGCACCGTGTCGCCCGGCCGCAGCTGGCCGAGCTTCCAGAGCTCGTCGCGGGCCACGACGGCGGGGCAGACGAAGCCGCCGAGGCTCGGGCCGTCCGGGCCGAGCAGGATCGGCATGTCGCCGGTGAAGTCGATGGCGCCGACCGCGTAGGCGTTGTCGTGCAGGTTCGAGGGGTGCAGGCCCGCCTCGCCGCCATCGGGGCGGGCCCAGCGCGGCGTCGGCCCGATCAGGCGCACGCCGGTGCGGGCGGAGTTGAAATGCACCTCGTAGGCAGCCGAGAACAGGTCGGCGATGTCGGCGTCCCGGAAGAAGTCCGGCGCGCCGTGCGGGCCGTAGACGACGCCGATCTCCCAGTCGTGGGTCAGCGGCGCCGGCCCGGGCGGCGCAGGGGACGGCGCAGGGGACGGCGAAGGGGCGGGCGCGTCGGCGAGATGCAGGGTCTCGCCGGCCTTGAGCACCCCCGTGGCGTGCCCGCCGAAGGCCCCGAGCGCGAAGGTCGCCCGCGAGCCGAGCACCACCGGCGCGGCGAAGCCCCCGCGCACGGCGAGATAGGCCCGCTGCCCCGGCCCGGCGATCGCGCCGATGGCGAGACTCTGGCCGGCGGCCACGGCGAAGGCTTCCCCGTGCGGGCGCGGGGCGCCGTCGAGGGTCAGGGCCATGGCGGCCCCGGCGAGCGCCACCACCGCGTCGGTGTGGAAGCGCAGCGTCGGGCCGGAGACGGTGAGTTCGAGGGCGCAGGTCTCGCCCGGATTGCCGACGAGGGCGTTGGCCCGGGCGAAGGAGCGGGCATCCATCGGCCCGCTCGGCGGCACGCCGACATGCCAGAGGCCGAGCCGGCCGGGCAGCTCCTGGAGGCTCGATTGCGGCCCCGGCTGCAGCACCGCGACGCCCCGGGGCGCATAGGCCAGGTCGCGCAGCGCCGTGGTGGCGACGCGCCCGCTCGCCAGCATCTCGGACCCGGCGATGGTGCGCAGGTAGTCGAGATTGGTCTCGATGCCGGACACCGCGGTCTCGGCGAGCGCCGCGCGCAGGGCCGCGATCGCCGCCGGGCGGTCGGCGCCCGTGACGATGATCTTGGCGAGCATCGGGTCGTAATAGGGCGTCACCTCGGTGCCGGTGGCGATCCAGCCGTCGATGCGCGCCCCGGCCGGGAAGCGCACCTCGGTGAGCAGGCCCGCGCTCGGCGCGAACTGGGCGTGCGGGATCTCGGCATAGAGCCGCGCCTCGATCGCGGCGCCGCGGGGGGCCGGCGGGCCGGCCGGCCCGATCGGATCCTCGCCGGCCGCCTGGCGGATCATCCATTCGACGAGATCGACGCCGAACACCGCCTCGGTGACCGGGTGCTCGACCTGCAGGCGGGTATTGACCTCGAGGAAGGAGAAATCCTCGCGCTGCGGATCGTAGATGAACTCGACGGTGCCGGCGGAGGCGTAGGCCACGCTCTCCCCGAGGGTCACCGCCGCGGCGTGCAGGCGGGCGCGCACCGCCTCGGACAGGCCGGGGGCCGGCGTCTCCTCGATCACCTTCTGGTTCCGGCGCTGCAGCGAGCAGTCGCGCTCGCCGAGCGCCACGACCCGGCCGCGCCCGTCGCCGAAGATCTGCACCTCGACATGGCGCGCCTCGGCCACGAAGCGCTCGAGATAGACGCGGGCGTCGCCGAAGCTCGCCTGGGCGGTGCGCTCCACCGCCGCGAAGCGCTCGGCCAGCTCCGCGGGCGCGGCGCAGAGATGCATGCCGATGCCGCCGCCGCCCGCCGTGCTCTTGAGCATCACCGGATAGCCGATCGCCTCCGCCGCGCGCAGCGCGCTCTCGACATCCGGCAGCAGGTCGGTGCCGGGCAGGAGCGGCACGCCGCTCGCCCGGGCCAGTTCCCGCGCCGTGTGCTTGAGGCCGAAGGCGCGCAGATGCTCCGGCCGCGGGCCGATGAAGGCGATGCCCTCCGCCGCGAGCCGCTCGGCGAAGGCCGCGTTCTCCGACAGGAAGCCGTAGCCGGGATGCACGGCCTCCGCCCCCGTCGCCCGGCAGGCGGCTAGCACCGCCTCGACGTCGAGATAGCTCTGGGCGGCGGGCGCGGGGCCGAGGCGCACGGCCTCGTCCGCCTCCAGCACGCCGGGGGTGAAGCGGTCGGCATCCGAGTAGACGGCGACCGAGGCGATGCCCATGCGCCGGAGCGTGCGCACGACGCGGCGGGCGATCTCGCCGCGATTGGCGACCAGGACCTTGCGGAACATGCGCCTCAGGCCCCGTCCCGGATGGTCACGCGGATCGGCGTCGGGTTGAAGCCGTTGCAGGGATTGTTGATCTGCGGGCAGTTCGAGATCACGCAGATCACGTCCATCTCCGCCCGCAGCTCGACATGGTCGCCCGGCTTCGAGACGCCGTCGGCGATGGCGAGCGTGCCGTCCTGCTCGATCGGCACGTTCATGAAGAAGTTGATGTTCGGCACGATGTCGCGCTTCGACAGGCCGTATTTCGCGACCTCCAGGGCGAAGTTCTCGCGGCAGGCATGCAGGTACTTGGTCGCGTGGCCGAAGCGCACCGTGTTGCTCTCGCAGGAGCAGGCGCCGGCGGAGGTGTCGTGGCGGCCGCAGCTGTCGGCGGTCACCGTCAGCATCACCCGGCCCTCGTTGGAGATCACCCGCGTGCCGGTGGTGACGTAGGCGGAGCCCTGCATCCGCAGGGTGTCCTGCGCGGAGTAGCGCTCGCCCATGTCGTCGGCCCGGTAGAACAGGGTGTCGACGGCCTGGCAGCCCTCGCTATCGGTGATGCGCAGGGTCTGGCCGCGGCGCACGAGGCCCGACCAGGGCGCCTCGGCGGGCACAAGTTCGTCGCGCAGGATGGCGCCGGTGCTGGTCTCGGTCATGGGGGCCTCCCTCACAGGCACGCGGCGGCGTTGTTCTCGAAGCCGCGCACGGCCTCGAGGGTGGCGGTGCGGCAGAGATCGTCCGCCTGCGGCGCGGGGGCGCGGAAGCGCGTCGCCGCGACGGGAGGGGGGGCGTAGTCCGGGGCCGGATCGAGGGGATGGGGGCAGTTCGACAGGGCGACGAGGAGGTCCATCTCGGCGCGCAGGTCGACGAAGTCGCCCCCGCGGCGGCCGGCGGCGTTCCAGGCGAAGCGGCCCTCCGCGCCCACCTGAACGGGGGCGAAGAAGGAGAGGCAGGGGGGCAGGTCGCGCCGGTCGAGCCCGTGCTTCAGGGCGGCGAGCAGGAGGTTGTCGCGGGTGTTGCGGTGCGGCCCGCCGGGATAGCGCCCCGCGTTCGAGGCGGCGGTGGAGCCGCCGGTCAGGGCGTCGTGGGCGCCGCAGGAATCCTCGATCAGGGAGAGCATCACCCGGCCCATGTCCGAGAACAGGACCCGGCCCTTGCCCAGGGCCGCGGTCCACTGGATCTTGACCGTGTCGGCGTAGTTCAGGCGCTCGCTGGGATCCCGCGCGCTCCAGGCCACCAGGGCGACGCTGGACGGCCCTTCCTCCAGGGCGATCCGCAGGCCCTCGCCGGCCTTCAGCGGCGTGGCCCAGTACCAGCCGCCGGGGATGACCTCGCGGTGGATCACCGCCTCCGCCGCGAGCGGGGGCGCCCCGCGCGGGCTCGGCGGCGGCAGGGTCCGCGCCGTGTGGCCCTGGGCCGCCTGCTTCAGGGCCTCGTAGCGCCGGCGGTTCTCGGCGATCGTCGCCTCTGTCCGGGACATGTCCGTCTCCTTCGGGATCGGCCGGGTCGTCCCGGTCTCACGGAGCCCGTCGAGGCCGGGTCGTCCCGGCGGGGCGGATCGGGGGAGGTTGCGCGCCGGCGCTCACGACGCGCGTGAGCGCGCGCCGCGGGGCGGCGGGCGCTTCGGGACGGGCGGTGTGTGGATCGGGCGAGTCATCTGATCCCTTCCATCCGAGAAAGGGATTGCGCACGACCTTCGCTCGCCATCCCTGGCCAGTGAGGTCTCCCGGGCTTTTGTCCCGCCGTGCATCCGGGCGGATGTCTCCCGCGCCGGAGACCGCTCTCGGACCAGACGCATCGGTGCGATGCCGGAACCCTAGCGGTCAACTCGGCAAGAATTTTATCGAGGCGGCACGGCGACGGTCAATCCGAGATCAGGACCGGATTGCGCAAATTGAATCGTGCTCGTGATGCGTTTTTAATCCGAATGTTGCTTGAAGAGGCAGTTTGTCCGCTATCCTCGACGCCTCGGATTCGTCCCGGCGCCGGCCAGGGCGTGGCGCATGCCAGGGCGATTCTCCGTGGCCGCGCGCATCCGGGCCTTAACCCTCCGCTTACCGTGGCCGCCGAGGGTGGGCGCCTCAGGTGAGCACGAGGAAGGCATGACCGAGACCACGGACACGGTAGGCGTCGCGGGCGCGCGCATCCGCTCCATCATCGAGCGGGTCGAGCAGGTCGAGGAGGAGATCAAGGCCCTGATGGAGGGCAAGAAGGAGATCTTCGCCGAGGCCAAGGGCGAGGGGCTCGACGTGAAGGTGCTCAAGGAGATCCTGAAGCTGCGCAAGCAGGACAAGGACGAGCGCGACGAGCAGGAGAGCCTGCTCGAGGTCTATCTGCGCGCCATGGACGCGCCCTCGCCCGTCGCCAAGGCGGCGTGAAGCCGGCGGGCTGGCGGGAAGGCCAGCCCGTGCGGAACCTCCCGGTGGCGCCGCCGCCGGGACCGGCGGTCAGGCCGGCGGCAGGACCGTCTGGTCCGGCTGGATGCCGAGCGAGAGCTCGGCCCCGTCGTCCTGCGGCGCGAGGCGCGCGAGGATGGTCTCGCGGTAGCGGGTGAGGCCCTTGTACTCCGCGAGCTCGGGCGGCAGCGTCGTCAGCACCCGGTTCAGGCGCTTGCGCCACTTCTCCACGCGCTCGATGTCCTTGAGGCTGAGCAGGTAGCAGCGGATGCCGAACAGGATCGCGTTGGAGCGCGGCAGCCGGAACAGGGTCTGCAATTCGACCCGCAGATGCACCTTCTCAGCGACGTTCTCCGGCGTCACCGTGGTCCGGTCCGGCCCCCAATCGGGATAGTTCTCCGGCGAGGTGTCGAGGCGGGGATTGATGGTCATGGTCCAGTTCAGGCGCCGGACCGGATGGCCGTATTGCAGGCGCAGCAGGAAGCGCAGCGCCCGGTCGAACACGCCGATGTCGTGGGCGAGCGGCACCGGCCCGTGCCATTCGTGGAAGGACATGCCGATGTCGAAATCGAGGGACCAGTCGGCCTGGGTCGTCACCATGCCGCCATCGACGAAGAGATTGTCGTCGCGCTGATCCTGCAGGGTGAAGTCGCCCTGGGCCTGGCGGGTGATGTATTCGAAGGGCTCGCAGGGCAGCGTCTCCGGCTTGCCGAAGACGAAGCTCTGATCGATGCCGAGGGGCCGGTTGATCCAGCGCCAGGTGTCGCCGTCCTTCTCCAAGCTGAAATGCTCGGGATAGTCCGCCGCGAGGCTCTCCATCAGCAGTTCGAGCGTGTCCCATTGCGCCGGCATCATGTGCGGCAGCACCTGGCAGCGGCCGGGATCGTCGGCGAGCACCAGGGCGCGCTCCTGGCACTCGGCGATGTAATGCTCGTCGATGTCGAAGGGGTGGGCGAAGGCCGGGGTCGGGCCGCCGCGGGTATGGGGCTCGATATTGACCGAGTACATGTAGCGGTCCTCCCCGAACGGGAAGGGAAAGCGCAGTACGCCCGCGTCGCTGTTGACGTAGGAGAAGCTCTCGCGGAACCGCTCGTCCTTGCGGAACTGAATGCCCATCGGGGTCCCTCCTTGATCTTACAGGTCGAGCACGAGCGCGTCGGAGCGGGCCCGTGACACACAGGTCGCGATCAGCTTGCCGTCGGCCCGCTCCGCCTCGGTGAGGACGTGGTCGCGATGCTCCACCGCGCCGTCGATCACGCCCGTGAGGCAGACGCCGCAGGCGCCGCCGCGGCACAGGCAGGGCGCCTCGACCCCCGCCGCCTCCAGGGCTTCGAGCAGGCTCTGCGTCTCGGAGACGGCGATGCTGCGCCCCGAGCGGGCGAGCCTGACGGTGAAGGGCTTGCCGCCCTCGGCCCCGCCGAAGCTCTCCTTGTGGATGGAATGGCTCGGCCAGCCGAGATCGAGCGCCGCCTGCTCGACCGCTGCCATCAGGCGCTCCGGGCCGCAGGTATAGACATGCGTGCCCAGCGGCTGGTCGGCGAGGATCTCGGCGACCGAGCGCCGGGAGGCGCTGCCATGGATGGTGACGGCGCCGCCCGCTTCCGCGAGCAGCTGCCCGAAGGTCTCCGTCTCCGCGTCGGTGCAGTATTGATGCAGCTCGAAGGCCGCGCCCCGGGCGCGCAGGACCGGCAGGAAGGACAGGAAAGGCGTGAGCCCGATGCCGCCGCCGATCAGGATGTGGCGGCGGGCCAGGCTGGCGATGGGGAACAGGCTCGCCGGCGCCCCGATCTCGACGCGGTCGCCAATGCGAAGATGGTCGTGCAGGAAATGCGAGCCGCCCCGCGACGCCTCCACCCGGCGCACGATGATCGCGTAGGCGTCGCGCGCCTCCGGCGGCGTGACCAGGGAATAGGCGTTCTTCCAGACGCGCTCGGGCCCGCGCAGGGTCACGAGGATATGCGCCCCCGGCGCGGCGGTCGGGAAGGATCCCCGCTCCGGCTCGAAGCGGAAGCGCTTCAGGGTCGGGCTCAAGGACTCGATGCCGGCCACGCGGGCCGGGAGGGTGCCGTCGAGGATCATGGATAGGCCCGTTCCGCCTGCGGGACGTCGCCCGGTTGCTCCGCGTCGACCTTGACGCCCTGGAAGGCCGAGAGCCGGCGCGAGAAGTGGTCGCGTACGAACAGATTCGCGCCGCAGCCGGCGCAGCGCACGATCGTGGTGGTGACGCCCTCGTTGAAGGTCTTGCAATGGACGCACTGGACCCGGCGGGCCAGGGTGCCGGACTGCTTCAGGAAGACCTCCTGCCGGCCGAGGCCATGGGCCTGGGCGATCCCGAACACGTCCCAGAGGAAATCCTCCGGGCCCTCGGCATAGAGGCGCAGGCCCATCCGTTCGGAGGCGAGGCGCCGGCCCAGGGTCTCCATGAGCTGGCGGGCGGAGCGGAAGCGGCGCTCCCCCTCCCCCTGCGGGCGTTCGAGGGTGCCCTCCGCGCTCGCCGGCGCGACGGTCCAGCTCTCGAGGGGACCGTCCGCCAGGGCGGGAGGCGGCGGCTCCGATCCGGCGGAGACGTAGAGATGGCGCCGCCCGGACGAGTCGCGGCGCAGGGCGGCATAGATCGGTCGGCTCTTGATGCCCTGATCGGTCATCGTCACCTCGGGAGGAAAGGGTGTGCATCGGCCCGGCATCGGCGCCGGAGCTTGGGCGGGCCTCGGGCGGATCCTGTCGCGTCCCGCAGGCCGAATTCTCGATGAGAACGATACTTTCTCATCAAGAATAACATTGTCAATCGGGGCGTGTGCGGGATCTGGAGGACGTGGCGAATCTCCCCCGTTGCGGCGGCCTCGCTCGCGGGCGTCGCCAACATCCTGATGAAAAAGGGGAAATCTCAAAGTCGGCCGGATTCGCCGGCGCGCCGGCCCACGATGCCGGGCATGACTCGGTGCCACGCTCCCGCCGCAGAGCGCCCGCTTGACGGGCATAATGCACTAAAATTCTTCATTGTGATCAAAATCACGGCATAATTCGAGCATTGCCGGTTTGGCGAGCAGGATTCTGCTTGACAGCCCATCCCCCCAGGGAAATGAATATTCTCATCGAGAACCGAGGCGGGATGCGCCCCGTCGCGGTCCGAGCGTCCGGAATGAAGGGCCGCCGACGCACGGATTGTCTCTGTCTGAGGCGATATCTCGTCGATCTTCGATTCTGAGCCATGCTCAGCAGCCAATACGAAGTGAAGCGGCCCCATGCGATCGAATCTCCATAGCACAACCGCCTGAAGGCGGAGACGAGACAGGAATGACGTCCCGCCGCGTTCCGCGGACGGACGCGATGTGCCTGTTTTTCCGTGGCCGAACCGGCCGCGTGATCTCGAATGAGCGGATTCGGATCTTTGTTTTCCCGAATCGAACGGCATCACCCCGCAAATCCTGTTTGGGAGATCTCACGATGAGTGTCGGAATCAGTTCGACGACGCCGGTCTCGCCGGCCGTCCCCATCGCCACCGGCGTGGACCAGGGCCAGCTTCACCGCAGCATCAACTGGACGGGCGCCTTCTGGGTCGCGAGCGGCGTGCCGGCCCTGGTGCTGTTCTCGGTGGGCGGCATCGCCGGCAATACCGGCAAGCTCGCCTTCGTGATCTGGACGCTGTCCATGCTGATGGGCTTCATCCAGTCCTTCAGCTACGCCGAGATCGCGGGCCTGTTCCCGAACAAGTCCGGCGGCGCCTCGGTCTATGGCGCGGCCGCCTGGGTGCGCTACTCGAAGCTGATCGCGCCGCTCTCGGTCTGGTGCAACTGGTTCGCCTGGAGCCCGGTGCTCTCCCTCGGCTGCTCGATCGCCGCCTCCTACATCATCAACGCGCTCGCGCCGGCGCCCACGGCGACCTCGCCGGCCGTGGTGCAGTGGCTCGCCGCCCACGGCGCCGCCCTCCAGGGCACGGAGGCGGAAAAGCTCGCCGCGGCGGTGGCGGCAGTCTCGCCGACCTTGCGGACCTGGACCCTGTTCTCGACCGCCCTCGGGCCGGTCTCGTTCTCGCTCAACGCCGCCTTCTTCATCGGCGCGGTGCTGATGCTCGCGGTCTTCGCCGTGCAGCACCGGGGCATCCTCGGCACGGCCAACGTGCAGAAGTGGATCGGCCTGCTCGTCATCGTGCCGATGTTCATCGTCGGCGTGGTGCCCCTGCTCCTGCACGGGGTGAACTGGGGCAACTTCACGCCGCTGGTGCCGCTCGCCGCCCCCGCCGCGCCGGAGCCCGGCGCCTGGAACATCACCGGCTGGACGCTGGTGCTGGGCGGCATGTTCATCGCCGCCTGGTCGACCTACGGCTTCGAGACTGCGATCTGCTACACCAGCGAGTTCAAGGATCCGAGCCGCGACACCTTCAAGGCGATCTTCTATTCGGGCCTGCTCTGCCTCGCTTTGTTCACCCTGGTGCCCTTCACCTTCCAGAGCATGCTCGGCGTCGAGGGCATGCTGGAGCCCTCCGTGGTCGACGGCTCGGGCGTCGCGGCGGCCCTCGCCCACATGGTCGGCGGCGGCCCGGTGATCGAGAGCGTCCTGGTGATGCTGATGATCCTCGCCCTGATCCTGTGCATCATGACCGCGATGGCCGGCTCCTCGCGCACGCTCTACCAGGGCTCGGTCGATGGCTGGCTGCCGCGCTATCTCAGCCATGCCAATGCGCACGGCGCCCCGACGGCGGCGATGTGGACCGATCTCGGCGTGAACCTGCTGGTGCTGGCGATCGCCTGCGCCGACGCGACGAGCTTCTTCTTCATCCTCGCCGTGTCGAATTGCGGCTACATCATCTTCAACTTCCTCAACCTGAACGCGGCCTGGATCCACCGCATCGACTCGGCCCGCGTGCCGCGTCCCTACCGGGCGCCGACCTTCGTGCTGGTGCTGGGCGGCCTCTTCGCCTTCGTGAACGTGGTCTTCATGGGCGCGGGCGCGAAGGTGTGGAACCCGGTCGCCCTCTGGGCGGGGCTGATCACCGCGGCCCTGATCATCCCGGTCTTCCTGTTCCGCCACTATGTGCAGGACGGCGGCAAGTTCCCGCACGAGACCTTCGAGGACCTTCATGTCGGTCCGGAGGGCGCCGTCAGCGCCAAGCGGGCCGGGATCCTGCCCTACCTCACCCTCGTCGCCGGCGTGGCGGTGCTGCTGATCTCGAACTGGTTCTTCACGCTCTGAGACCGGCTTGATCCCGAGAACGGCCCGGCGCGGGGACACCCGCGCCGGGTTTTTGTGCTTTGTCAGGCGGGGCGGCCGGAAGACGGCGCGGGAAGCCTCCCCCTCTCCCGGCCTGCGGGGCGAGGGGCGCCCCGGCACCGACGCGCCCGACCGCTCAGGCCGCGGGAATCAGGTCGAGGGGAAGAACGGGCTGAACTTCTTCACGAGGTCGCGCTCCGAGGAGACCTCGGCTTTGCGGTAGATGCGCAGCTTGCAGTTCTTGATCGTGCCCTTGCTGATCGCCAGGGCCTGCGCGATCTGCCCCGTGGCCTGCCCCTTCATCGTCAGGCTGAGGATGTCGCGCTCCCGCGGGGTGAGCGCCTGCAGGATCTGGGCGGCGGCCCGGTAATCCACCGAATCCTCCTGCGCCGCGGCGCGGGCCTCCAGGGTGAAGATCCGGCCGCCGGGCGCCAGGGGGAAGTCTCGGTCGAAGGGCTCGGTCTTCAGGACGTAGTCCCGCCCCTGCAGCGTCGTCAGGCCCTCCGCGCTGCCGAAGGCGGCGATCAGGGGCAGGATCGAGGCATCCGCCGCCACCGCCTCGCGCCAGGAGGCGTTCGAGAACACCTCCACGGCGTGCCGGTCGCGGATCAGGGTCGGGCGGCTGACGAGGCCGCCGCTGGCCGCCCCGCTCGTGTAGCGCAGGTGGTTGAAGAGCTGCCCGAGATGGCTGCGGTGATAGCCCTCCAGCGCCGGGAAGATCAGCTTGGCCCGCTCGATATCCGCCTTCGAGAAGCTGCCCCGCTCGCGCTCCAGGAACAGGCCGAAGCAGCAATGCCCGACGGTGGAGAAGAACATCCCGATCTCATCGGCGATCTTGGCCGTCGGTGTGAAGATCTGCTTGTAGAGAATCGCTTCCGGGCCCTCCGCGGCGATCTCCGAGAGGGTGAGCACCCCCGGCTGCCCCGTGCGGCGCCAGCGGGCGGAGAATGGATCGAGATACTGCCCCTTCTCGTCGTAGAAGGCGACGATCTCGTCCGGCACGCCCGCGGTGTAGAGCACGTCGGGGGGCGCGACCCGCGAATAGCGGATGATCCAGCTCGAATCGTGCCGGATGCAGAGCCCGGCCAGATGCAGCAACTTGCGATGGAAGCTGTCCGTCCCGATCGAGGCGGCGACCTCGCCGAGCTGCGCGAACCATTCGCCGTCGGTCAGCCGGACGGGGTCGACGCTGCGCGGAGCCTCGCTCACGCGGGGGGCGATCCGCCGAGGCTTGTCATCGGGCTCGAAGCCGAACGTCGCGGAAGGCGAAGGCAGCAAGGGAAAAGGCCTCTATTCGCACGTCCTGATTGTCGCCGACCGAACAACTTTCTGTGCTGACGGCGCCGGACGCAAGGATCTTCCGTAGGCAAGGATCGTGCGGGGACCGTGCTTTCCCCTCCTGTCGCGATGATCTCCGCCCCCGGGCCGGGCCGATGGTGCCAACAGTCACCATTGCTCCGCCGTTCCGGCGAGGTCTAAAAATTTTCCCGACAAGAAAGATGTCCGGCGAGGAGGGCGCAATCCCCTCGCCGGCCGGCACGCCCGGCGGCCCTTCATCAGCCGGGCCGCGTGCCGGCCGCCTGATGACCCGACGCTGCGCGGGCCAATCCCCCGTGTCCGGTCGAGACCACCTCCGCGAGAGAAGGGGCAGACGACATGAGCTACAAAGATTTCCCCCGCCAATCCGCCCTCAACGAGCGCCACCTCGCGCTGGGCTCGAAGCTGGACGCGGAATGGAACGGGATGCCGATCCCGCAGACCTATTCCACCGATCCCTACGAGGAGACCACCATCGTCCGGTCCAGGGCCGGTTTGTTCGACGTGACCGGCCTGCGCCTCATCGACGTCTCCGGCCCCGATGCCGAGGCGATGCTCAACGCCATGCTGACGAGCGACGTCTCCACGCTGAAGCCGGGCGAATCGGCGATCAGCAACATCGTCGACGACGAGGGCTCGCTGATCGACGACGTGCTCGTCTACCGCGACGGGCCCCAGGCCTTCCGCCTCTCCCATGGCGGCGGCAGCCTGGAGGACGCGCTGCCGCTCTTCACCGAGGGGCGCAACGTCACGGTGGCCAAGGACGACGACGTCCACATCCTCTCGCTCCAGGGTCCCCTCGCCCTCGACATCCTGAAGCCGCACACGCCCCTCGACCTGGCCGGGCTGAAATACTTCCGGCACGCCCGCACGACGCTGTTCGGCTACGACGTGTCGCTGGCCCGGGGCGGCTATTCCGCCGAGCGCGGCTACGAGGTGTTCTGCGCGGCCAAGGACGCGGTCGCGATCTGGGACGCGATCCTGGCGGCCGGCAAGCCCTTCGGCATCTGCGCCGCCTCCTGGGCCTGCCTCGACATCGTGCGGGTCGAGGGCGCGCTGCTGTTCTTCCCCTTCGACATGCCGCTGCCCGACACCACCCCCTGGGAGGTCGGCGCCGATTGGACGGTCGATCTGAGCAAGCCGGATTTCCGCGGCAAGGCCGCCCTGGAGCGCCGCCGCAACGCGATCCGCTTCCGCCAGGTCGGGCTCGAGGTTCTCGACGACGAGGCGGTGCCTCCCGGCTCCCGGATCTTCCACGAAGGCCGCGAGGTCGGCACGCTCAACAGCTCGACCTATAGCCGCCACCTGATGAAGTCCCTCGGCCTGGCGCATCTGCCGCCGGAGCTCGCGGCCCTCGGCACCGCCGTCGAGATCCGCACGGACAAGGGCAATCTCGCCGCCAACGTGGTGCGCACGCCCTTCTACGACCCGATGCGCCTGCGCACGCACCCGCTCGACGAGCGCGCCTGACCCGATCCTTCAGCCGATTTCCGAGGGAACTCACTATGACCAAGCGTGTCGCCATCATCGGCGCCGGCCCGAGCGGTCTGGCGCAGCTGCGGGCCTTCGAGGCCGCGCGCCGGGCCGGCGCCGAGGTGCCCGAGCTCGTCTGCTACGAGAAGCAGTCGAACTGGGGCGGTTTGTGGAACTACACCTGGCGCACCGGTCTCGACGAGAACGGTGAGCCGGTCCACGGCAGCATGTACCGTTACCTCTGGTCGAACGGCCCGAAGGAATGCCTGGAATTCGCCGATTACTCCTTCGAGGAGCATTTCGGCCGGCCGATTCCCTCCTACCCGCCCCGGGCCGTGCTGCACGACTACATCGCCGGCCGGGTCGAGCGCAGCGACGTGCGCAAGTATATCCGCTTCTGCACCCCGGTGCGCTGGGTCTCCTATTCCGAGGAGACCGGCACGTTCACCGTGACGGCCAAGGATCTGATCAAGGACGAGCACCAGACGGAAGAGTTCGACCACGTGGTCGTCGCCAACGGCCACTTCTCGGTGCCCAACGTCCCGCATTTCGAGGGCATCGAGCAGTTCCCGGGCCGGGTCATGCACGCCCACGATTTCCGCGTGGCGGACGAGTTCGCCGGCAAGCGCATCCTGATGGTGGGCTCGAGCTACTCGGCCGAGGATATCGGCACGCAGTGCATCAAGTACGGCGCCAAGGGCATCGTGTTCAGCTACCGCACCAAGCCGATGGGCTTCGACTGGCCCGCCGGCTTCGAGGAGCGGCCGCTGCTGACCAAGTTCACCGGCAAGGTCGCCCATTTCAAGGACGGCTCCTCGGCCGAGGTCGACGCGGTGATCTTCTGCACCGGCTACCAGCACAGCTACCCGTTCCTGCCGGATTCCCTGCGGCTCAAGACCAAGAACTGCCTCTACCCGGCCGGTCTCTACAAGGGCATCTTCTGGCAGGACAATCCGAAGCTGATCTATCTCGGCATGCAGGACCAGTATTACACCTTCAACATGTTCGATGCGCAGGCGTGGTACGCCCGCGACGTGATCATGGGCAAGCTGGCGCTGCCGAGCCGCGAGGAACAGGCCGCCGACATCGCCAAGTGGCTGGCCGACCAGGACACCCTGACCAACCCCTTCGAGGCGATCGACTTCCAGACCGAGTACGTCCGCGAGCTGCTGGCCGCGACCGACTACCCGCATCTCGACGTCGACAAGGTGGCGGCCCTGTTCAAGGAATGGGAGCACCACAAGATGGAAGGCATCCTGACCTATCGCGACCGGTCCTATCCCTCGACCATCACCGGCACGATGTCGCCCGGCCATCACACCACCTGGATGAAGGCCCTGGACGATTCGCTCCCCGCCTTCATGGGCCTGCCCCAGGCGGCCGAGTAGGCCCGGTCCCGTCCGCGAACCGATCCCGAGGAACGAGGGATGCCATGAACCAGATCTGGTTTCAGCCTGCCCTGCAGCCGGGGGGCGGCGCGACGCTGCCGCCCCGGGAGCGCTCGATCCGTGTGCCGGGGGGCCGGTGCTGCGTCTTCGCGGTCTCGGCCGGTGACGCCTTACGCGTCGTCGACCCGGAGGGGCTGCAGGGGGGGCTGCTCTACGCCCTGCCCGGCACCTTCGAGGCGGGATCGGCCGGGCCGCCGCCGGCGCTCGCCGCCCTGCTCGAGGACGGCCTCGGCGCGGCCGCGGCGGCGCGGTCCGCCCTGGACGCGGGCGGGATCGGTCCCTCGGACCTCGCCGGTCTCGTGATCCTCGACGGGGAGCATGCGGCCGGCGCCGCCTGGGAGGGCGTCGCCGCGCAAGCCTCGTTCTGCGTTCTGGTCGCCCCGGGCGCGCCGATGGCGCCCGAGGCGCAGAATCCGCCGACCGAGCTGCGGCTGGTGATCCGGCCCGCCGCCTCGATCGTCGGGCAGGCGCCCCCTCCCCTCGCCCCGCCGCTGCAGGATCTGCGCGTCGACGCGGCGACGGCCCGCGCCTTCACGGTGAAGGCCGGACAATACATCCAGATCATCGACGTGGACGGGCGCCAATGCGCCGACTTCCTGGCCTTCGATGCCGCCGAACTGGCGCAGGGCCGCGAATGCGGGCTCGACGCCACCACGACGCATACGCTGATGGGCACGTCCTCGCCGAAGCCGGGCCTGCACGCCAAGTATTTCGACGCGCGGATGGTGCCCCTCGTCGAGGTGGTGCAGGACACGGTCGGGCGCCACGACACCTTCATGCTCGCCTGCTCGGCGAAATACTATGAAGACATGGGCTATCCCGGCCATTCCAACTGCACCGACAATTTCAACGCGGTGCTGGCGCCGCACGGCATCGCGTCGCGCAAGGGCTGGCCGGCGATCAACTTCTTCTACAACACGATTCCCGGCGCGAACGACCGGATCGACATGGACGAGCCCTGGTCGCGGCCGGGCGACTACGTGCTCCTGCGAGCGCTGACCGATCTCGTCTGCGCCGCCTCCTCCTGCGCCGACGACATCGACCCGGCCAATGGCTGGTTCCCGACCGACATCCATGTGCGCGTCTACGACGCCGCCTGTGCCTTTCCCCGTGGGATGAGCCACCGCATGACGCCCGATTCCGAGCCGCGCCTGACCCGCGAGACGGGTTTCCACCCCCGTACCTCGTCCCTCACCCGCAAGATGGAGGATTATCGCGGCTTCTGGCTGCAGAGCTGCTTCTCCTCTGCCGGACCGATCGCCGAATACTGGGCTTGCCGCGAGCGCGCGGTGGTGCTGGACCTCTCGGCCCTGCGCAAGTTCGAGGTGATCGGCCCGGATGCCGAGGCGCTGATGCAGCTCGCGCTCACCCGCGACGTGCGCAAGCTCGCGGTCGGCCAGATCGTCTATGCGGCGATGTGCTACGAACATGGCGGCATGATCGACGACGGCACGCTGTTCCGTCTCGGCCCGACCAACTTCCGCTGGATTTGCGGCGACGAGTATTGCGGCCTGTGGCTGCGCCAGCTCGCCGAGCGGAACGGCTTCAAGGTCTGGGTCAAGGAATCGACCGACCAGCTCCACAACCTCTCCGTCCAGGGGCCCCGGGCCCGGGGCATCCTCGCGCCCCTCCTGGTGACGCCGCCGCATCAGCCGAGCCTGTCGGAGCTGAAATGGTTCCGCTTCACCGTCGGCCGCCTCGCCGGCGTGCCGGTGGTGGTCTCGCGCACGGGCTATACCGGCGAGCTCGGCTACGAGGTCTGGTGCCATCCCTCCCAGGCGGTCGCGGTCTGGGACGCGATCATGGAGGCGGGGGCGCCGCACGGCCTCACCCCGGCGGGCCTCGCCGCCCTCGACATGCTGCGCATCGAGGCGGGCCTCGTCTTCGCGGATTACGAGTTCTGCGACCAGACCGACCCGTTCGAGGCGGGCATTGGCTTCGCCGTGGCGACGGCGAAGGCCGATCCCTATATCGGCAAGGAGGCCCTGGAGCGCCGCCGGGCGGCGCCGCATCGCCGCCTCGTCGGCCTCGACGTCGCCGGCAACGAGGCGGTCGGCCATGGCGACCCGGTCTATGTCGGGCGCGGGCAGGTCGGCGTGATCACCAGCGCCCTGAAGTCGCCGATCCTGCGCAAGACCATCGCCCTCGCCCGGCTCGACGTCAGTGCCGCGGAGGACGGGACGGCGGTGGAGATCGGCAAGCTCGACGGCCACCAGAAGCGGCTCGCGGCGACCGTCGTGCCCTTCCCGCATTACGACCCCAAGAAGACCCGGGTGCGGGCCGAGGCGGACACGGCCGCGCCCCCGCCGCCCCCGGCCTCGGCCGCCGACACGGTGGCGACGGCGGGCATCCCCGCCTGAACCCCGACCTCTGACCCGACGCGAATCGTCGGGGCTTGTCCCGATCGGAATTTGAGACCCGCCAGCCTGGAGCGATCAGGCTGGCGGGCATTCCGTCTTGGCTAATCCCGGCAGTGATGAGCAAAACCCGGGACGTTGCAAAGTTGTGACACCGCGCTTCCAAAGCGCCTCAGCAAACAAAAGCGCGGCATTTGCCTTCATTTTATCCTTGAGATGATTGTTTGCCTTCTGAGAAAATCGTTTTAGCAGCAGTGACAGGTCGGCCGGGGTCGATCGAGGGGCTGCACTGATCTTTGCGCCGGAGTTGCCCTTATGAAGAGACAATCCTTCACCCGTGCTCTGGTCGCGGCCGGGACACTTCTCTGCGCCCAGGCCGAGGCGGCCGATCTCGCCGCCCCGAAGGAGATGCCGGCCGAGGCGAAGGCGGCCGACAACCTGATCGGCTTCTCGTTCTTCTCGCGTTACGCCACGGACTACAATTTCCGCGGCGTGTCGCAGTCCAATCTGCAGGGCAGCTATCAGACCTATTTCGAGGTCAACTTCTTCAATAACTTCTTCTACACGGCCTTCGCGACGCTCCAGACGCGCCTGCCGACCCAGCCGGACTTCGAGTTCGACCTGATGGCCGGCATCCGGCCGACCTGGGACAAGTTCACCTTCGACCTCGGCATCCTCTACTACTTCTACCCGAACGAGAAGCGGATCTACGGCTTCGACGCCGTCAACAATCCCTTCCCGATCACGCAGGCGAATTCCGACTTCTACGAAGGGGCGGCCAAGGTCCTCTACCAGGCGACGGACGCCCTGGTGCTCGGCGCGAACGTCTACCACACGCCGAACTTCTTCGGCACGCATGCGGTCGGCACCTACGCCTCGGGCACAGCGGCCTACACCCTGCCCGCCTCCCTGTTCTCGTTCCTGCCCGAGGCCTATGCCGGCGGCTTCTCGATCTCGGGCGAGCTCGGCTACTTCACCCTCGGCGCCGCGCGGACCTCGGCGACCGGCCCGTTCAACCCGGTCACCGGCCGCTTCCCCTCGGTCAACCTGTCGAGCTACCTCTACGGCAACGTCGGCATCTCCTATGCCTACAAGAACCTGCTGCTCGACGTGCGCTACCACGACACCGACCTGACGCCGTCCGAGTGCTTCACCTTCACCGGCGATTACCGCGGCTTCCTGAACGGCGGCACCTCTCGCTGGTGCGGCTCGGCCTTCATCGGCACCATCACCTGGCAGGCCTCGACCGCGGCCCCGGGCGTCTATGCGGAGCCGGGCGGCATCCTGGATTTCTTCAAGTAAGCCTGCGGTTCTTCCGTCGAACATCGGTTCGGGCCGGCTCTTCGGAGCCGGCCTTTTCTGTATGCACGCAGACGCGCGGCCCTCGCCCGGCGTCGGCGGCGCCCGTCTCCGGTGACAGGCGCGGATTTCCACGGCACGGATCGCCGCCTGCGGGGTTGCCCCGTACCGCCCTGCCCGCTCCGGAGGCCGCTCGACCGTGTCCCTCGAAACCCTGCTCAAGGAGGCCGCCGCCCGCGGCCGCCGCCACGCCGAAGCCTTCGACGGCGGATCGAAGGAGGCCCTGCCCTGGAAGGTCATCGAGGCCTTCGACGCCGAGATCCGCGGCCATGTCGAGCGGGACCGCCGGATCGAGGACGAGCGCGACCGGGTGCTGATCGCCGCGGTGAAGCTCGCCGAGACGCCCATGGACGACGAGGAGGCGGTCGCGGTGGCGCGGCGCCATCTCGTCCGCGCCCTCGATTATCTGGAGGAGGCGGTGCTCCGCTTCGGCCGGGTCAACCGGCAGGCCGCCGCGCGGGGCCACGGGGAGGTTGGTTCCTCCGTCGCCTCCGGCCGCTGAGCGGGCGGTCCCGGACGATGCGGGCCGATTGTCGCCCGGGGCAAGCGCGCCTGCCTCGACTCGCCCCGCCCCGCCATGGCATCGCCAGCACAGGATCACCGTCTCGCGTGACGCTCCCGCCGCTCCACCGGGGCCGAGGGAAGCACCCCCCTTCGGGCGCCGCGCGAGGCGCAGAAGGACCACCGGAGGAAACCATGCAGCGTCTGGCCGAGCTCAAGTCGGATCCCGCCTTTCGTCAGGCCGTCCTGGCCGTGAAGGGGGCGGCCAGCACCCTCAGCGGGCGCGCCATGACCCAGGAGGAGGCGGAATTGCTGGTGAGCTTCGCCCTGGCGACCTTCGCCAATGCGGGCGGCCTCTCGGAGCCGAGCCTCAGCCGCATCGCCCGCTTCGCCGGCCAAGTCCCGCTCGACGAGAGCGTGGAAGGCCTGATGAAGCATTGAATCCGGTCGCGGCGGCTCGCCGCGATCCGCTTCCGGCACGATGCGCGGGAGAGCGAGGCCTCCCGCCGCGAAAGATGTCCCAAGACCGCGCGCCGCCTCCAGGCGGGGTCTTCTCGAAAGGACGTGGTTGAGGGCGCCGGTCCCGTCCCTGGATCGGCATGATTTCTTCGGGAAGAAGAAAAATTCTGCAACATTGCTGCGCCGCAGCGACGTTTCCTGCTTGACGCACGTTCGGCGTGGCAGGATATTTCCTTCCAAGAACGGGAAATTCCCGTGAAGAATGGTCTCCTTGGGAGGAGAGATGCCATGCAGGATCCCCGGGTCTCTGCCATGTTCGGCCGCGACCGCGCGGCGGCCCTCCTCGCCGTCGTCATCGTCTGGCTGGTCTACGCCTTCACCTTCTGGACCATGCGGCAGGCCTTCGCGGATTCGCACGTCACCGCGCTGATGGTCGTGCTCGGGATCTGCGTCGTCCTGCTCAATACCGCCGCGATCGTGGCGATGATCCGCCACTACAGCGAGGACCGGGCCGCGATCTACGGCATGGACCTCTACTATCTCGATCGCCTGCGGGCCCTGCGCCGCAACCGGGGAGCCTGAGCCATGGCCTTGCAGACGGGATCCCGCAAACCCTACGAGCCGCCGGTGCAGTCGGTCGCCGGCCAGATCTTCGACGCCGTGCTGATGCTGGTGCTGGTCTTCATCACCCTCTACCTGCCCCTGCTCCTGAAGCTCGCGGGCGGGGGCACCACCACCACCGAATATCCCAACGCGACCTGGGAGAGCCTGGGCCAGAACCCGACCATGGCGGCGCAGTGGGAGAAGCTCGGCTTCGCCCCCGAGAAGGCCGCCGCCATCGTCGGCACGCGCTTCGACTACGCCTTCAACTGGGGCGCCGTGGCGCTCACCGCGATCATCATCGTCGGCTACTTCGTCTTCATGTTCCGCTACTCCGACCGGGAGTACCGCGAGGTGATCGCCGAGCATTTCGACGGCGAGGGGCGCCCGCGCCCCTGACGCGGCGGCGCCCGCGCGTCCGCGTCACGATCCATCCCCCTTCGTCCTCAAGCCGGGGAAGCCTGTCATGGTGGCCATCATGAACTGGGGCGCCTGGGCGCTCGCGACCGTCCTCGCCCTCTGGATGGGGTTCGATCTCCTGCGCACCAACCGAACGTATGACGAGACCTACCTGCTCTCCTCGGAGGAGGGCGAGATCGTGGATTCCGAGGTCGGCGAAACCGCAGCGAGGTCGTGATGCCCGTGACGCAATCCCTGCCCACGTCTTCCCTGTCCCCCTCCCCCGCCGCGCCGGTGCCCCTCGCGGGCGCCCCCGCCGCGGCGCCCGCCGCCGGGGCGGACACGCGGATCGCCCTGCTCCGGGTGCTCGGGCCGGGCCATGTCTGGGCGCTCGGCGTCGGCATCGTGCTCGTCGGCGAGTTCATGGGCTGGAACTTCGCGGTCGGCAAAGGCGGGCCCGTGGCCGCCCTCGCCGCCTGCTGGCTCGCCGGCATCCTCTATACCTGCGTCGCGATGATCGATTCCGAGATCACCTCGACGGTCGCCGCCGCGGGCGGGCAATACGCCCAGGCCAAGCACATCATCGGGCCGCTCGCGGCCTTCAATGTCGGCCTCTACCTCGTCATGGCCTACACCATGCTCGAGGTCTCCAACGCGATCGTGGCCGGCGACCTGATCGAGGCCTTCGCCCAGAGCCTCGGCCTGGAGGGCGCGATCGACAAGCGCGCCTTCATGGTGCTCACCGTGGTGGCGCTGGCCTTCCTCAACTATCGCGGCGTGCTCGCCACCCTGACGCTGAACCTCGTCATCACCGCGGCGGCCTTCGCCGCGATCGTGGTGCTGTTCGTGGCGTCCCAGCCCTGGGCGCCCGGCGCCGTGCTCCAGCACAAGGGGCTGCTCGTCGATCTGCCCTACGGCTCGCTCGGCATCCTCGCGGCCATGCATTTCGGCCTGTGGTTCTATCTCGGCATCGAGGGCACGACCCAGGCCGCGGAGGAAGTGCGCTCCCCCGCCCGAGCCCTGCCGCTCGGCACCATGACCGGCATGATGACCCTGCTGATCGCGGCGACCCTGACCTGGTACGTCTCGACCGGCCTGATGCCCTGGGAATATCTCGGCCAGGCGGTGACGCCGCTCTACGACGCGGCCCGGCTCACCGGCAGCCGCTGGCTGGAGGCCTTCCTCTTCCTCGGCACGCTCTTCGCCACGGTGGCCTCGGCCAATGGCTGCATCAACGACGCCTCCCGCGCCTGGTTCGCCATGGGCCGAGACCGCTACATGCCGGTCTGGTTCGGCGCCGTGCACCCGACCTACCGCACGCCCTACCGCGCGATCGTGTTCTTCGTGCCGATCGCGATCCTGTTCGCCGTCTCGACGCCGCTCGACCAGACCATCACCTTCTCGATCCTGTCGGGCCTGCTCGGCTACACGCTGATGGCGCTCTCGATCATGCTGTTCCGCCGGAAATGGCCGCTGGGCTCGATCCAGCGCGGCTACGTGCACCCGCTGCACCCGCTGCCGGCGATCCTGCTGCTCCTGCTCTGCGTGGTGACCTATCTCGCGGTCTTCCTCGGCTACGGCACGCAGCTCGTCGCGATGATGGCCTTCTACATCACCGCCTCCGCCTGGTTCGTGCTGCACCGCTACAAGTATGTCCGCCGGGGCGACCAGTTCACGATGCCCTGGCCCAAGCCCCGGGGCTATTGAGGCGCCATGCTCGCCGCCCTCGCCGGCCTGATCGCCCTCGCCGCCGCCGGGTTCTGCTGGTCGCAGAACCGGGCGGCGGCCGCCTGGCGGGCGGGGCTGCTGTCGGACGGGACGCGCCTCCTGCGCGCCGCGCGCCTCGGTCGCGACCGGGCCGGCTTCGCCACCCTCGAAGGCCGCTTCGGGGCCTTCGAGGCGCGCCTGCGGCTGATCCCGGAGGCGCTGGTCTTCCGCCGCCTGCCCCAGCTCTGGCTCTCGGTGACCCTGCGGGCGCCGCTGCCGGCAGGCATGACCCTCGACGTCCTGCGCCGGCCGGCGGGCGCCGAGTTCTACGCCCCCGACGACCTCCCGACCCGCTTTCCCGCGCCGCCGGGCTGGCCCGCTGACACCCTGGTGCGCGGTACGCGGGGTGCCGAGGCGCTGCTCGCCCGGGCCGCGCCGGCCCTGGACACGATCCTGGCCGATCCGCGGGTGAAGGAGGTGCTGCTGACGCCGAAGGGCCTGCGCCTCGTGCTCCAGGCGAGCGAGGGGACCCGCGGGGCCTATCTGCTCCTGCGCGGCAGCCGCTTCCCTCTGGAGCGGATCCCGCCCGAGACCCTGCGCCTCGGGCTGGAGGCGGCGCGCGACCTCGCCCTCGTCCTCTCGGAGCCGCCCGATGCCCGTCTCGCCGCCTGACCCGCGCAGGGTCCTGCTCGTCGCCGCGCTCCTGCCCGGGATGGGCCATGTCTGGGCGGGCCGCGCCGCCCGGGGCCTGGGCTTTGCCCTGTTCACCCTCGTCGGGGGCTGGCTCTGCGCGAAATTCGCGAGCCCGGAAGCGAGCTTCGTCGGGCGTCACGCGGCGGGGTTCTTCGTCTGGGCGCTGTCCCTGCCCGACGCCTATCGCTGCGCCCGGCTCGACCAGGCGCGGGCGGAGCGCCTCACTCCATCACCGCGGCTTTCATGATCACCACCATGGTCGCCCGGCCCGGCTTGTCGCCGAGGCAGCGCACGGTGTGCGGGCGGTCGCAGCGGTAGCGCAGGGTCTCGCCGGCGGCGGCGCGCTGCACCTCGCCGGCCACGTCCACCTCGAACTGCCCTTCCATGACGGAGAGCGATTCCACCGAGCCCCGCTGGTGCGGGTCGGAATCGAGCACGCCGCCGGGCTCGGCCGTGACGTCGTACCATTGCAGCCACTCGACCGTCTTGATCCAGCCGATGATGGCGAGCCGCACCTTGCCGTCCTCGGAGAGCAGGCTCGGCGTGTCGGCCCGGGAGGACTTCTCGATGAAGTGCTCCTCGTCCGAGGTGGCGAGGACCCGCTCGATCGAGACGTCCAGAGCCTGGCTCAGGCGCCAGATGGTGGCGAGCGTCGGGTTGGTCTCGTTGCGCTCGATCTGGCTGATGATCGACTTCGCCACGCCCGATTGCTCGGCGAGCTCCGACAGGGAGAGATTGTAGGCCTTGCGCAGGCGCTGGATGGTCTTGCCGAGCTGGCCGGAGAGCACCTGCGCGCCGCTCACGAGATCCTTCTGCCGCACCCGCTCGAGGCTCGTCGTGATGTCCTGCATGACCGCGCTGACCCGTGACTCGTCGTTCCGTTATCCGAACGGACGTTTGCTAATTCAAACGCAAACGCGTCGGAAGCGCAACCCGCACAGGCGGAACGCAGGGCGAACATTCGGGTCGCCGGGCACGGTCCCGGGCGGTTCAACCCCAGAGTGCGTGGAAATGGTGCACCGGCCCGTGTCCCTTGCCCACGGGCTGGGAATCCGCCGCGGCGATGGCGGCGGTGATGTAGGCCTTGGCCTGGGCGACGGCGGCGTTGAGGTCGAGCCCGCGGGCGAGGCCCGCGGCCACCGCCGCCGAGAGGGTGCAGCCGGTGCCGTGGCTGTTGCGGGTGGCGACCCGCGGGGCCGCGAAGCGGCGCAGGGGGCCGTCCTCGGTCAGCAGGTGGTCGACGCTCTCGGTGCCCTCCGCATGCCCGCCCTTGATGAGCACGCCCTTGGCGCCGGCGGCGCGCAGGCGGCGGGCCTGGGCCACGGCCTCGTTCTCGGTGGCGGCGGTGGGCTCGCCCAGCAGCGTGGCCGCCTCGGGCAGGTTCGGCGTCACGACGACGGCAAGGGGCATCAGCGTCTCCCGCAGGGTCGCGACCGCCTCCTCGGAGATCAGGCGGTCGCCGCTGGTGGCGACCATGACCGGGTCGAGCACGATCGGGATCCCGCCGGCGTGGCGGCGCAGGCCCTCGGCGACGGCGCGGATGGTGCCCGGGCTCGAGAGCATGCCGATCTTCACCGCGCCGACCGCGAGATCGGAGAAGACGGATTCGATCTGCGCGCTCACGAAGTCGGCGGGCACGTCGTGGATGGCCTGGACGCCGGTGGTGTTCTGCGCCGTCAGCGCGGTGATCACGCTGGCGCCGTAGACGCGCAGGGCGGCGAAGGTCTTGAGATCCGCCTGGATGCCGGCGCCGCCGCTCGAATCCGAGCCGGCGATGGTCACCGCGATGGCCGTGCGCGCCGTCATGGCGTCCCCTCCCCTTTTCCATCCCCGCGTGCATTCAACGCCGCGTCGATGCGCCCGCGCAAGTCGCGCGCCTTGCCGCGGGTGTCGCCGCCGCTGAACAAGGCCGTGATCACCGCGACCCCGTCCGCCCCGGCCGCGATCACGGAGGCCGCGTTCTCGCGTCCGATCCCGGCAATGGCGCCGAGGGGGAAGCCGCCGCCGCGGGCCAGCCGGCCGCGGAACACGATCCGCTGCAGCCCGTCGAGGCCGACCGGCGGATCGGGATTGTCCTTGCTCGTGGTGGCGAAGACCCCGCCGATGCAGGCATAGTCGACCGGCAGGCGGTAGAGCTCGTCGGCCTGGTGGCCGGTCTTGACGGTGAGGCCGATGATCGCCCCCGGCCCGAGCAGCCGGCGGGCCTCGTCCGGGTGGAGATCGCTCTGGCCGAGATGCACGCCCTCGGCGCCCGCCGCCAGGGCGAGATCGACCCGGTCGTTGACGAGAACGGGCACCCGGCCCCCCACCGCGTTGCGGATCGCCCGGATGCGGGCGAGGGCGGCCCGGGCATCGGCGATCTCCTTCTCGCGGTACTGGAGCAGGGTGCAGCCCCCGGCCACCGCCTCCGCGGCAAGGGCCGCGAGGGTCGCCGCGTCCCCGCCGAGCACGCCGGTGTCGAGGAGGCCGTAGAGGCGCAGGTCGACCGGGACGGTGCCCGCACGGCTCTGTCCCACGCTCACCATGCCGTGCCTCCGGGCGCGACGCTCCGATCGTGCATGCGGTTCCTCCCTGCTGCGCGCGTGTTCGGGACGCTGTGTGGCCATCCTGCCGGCTTTTCAAGCGCCGGCGAACGGCAAGGGCTGCGGCGGTGTTGGGAGGATGGCGCCCTTCCCGACCTTTCCGGACCCCTGCGGGCCGTTCGGAATCGTTGTAGAGGAGCGGCGAGGGTCCCGTCCCGGGACCGCCGCAGGATGTTCTGGACGACGATGACCACGGCCGACCCGCTCCGGGCCGACTCCCGCTCTCAGACCGCGCCGCTGCCCGTCAGTGCCTCCTCCGTGGGCCTGGTGGCGGTGATCGTGGCCGCTACGGGCGGAGAGCCGCGCGCCCTCACGGTGCAGGTGGCGGGGCAGGCGCGGGGCCGCGAGACCGGCCTGCCGGCGGGCCCCCTGGTGCCCGAGCACACGACCCTGGAGCGCGGCCTGCGGGCCTGGGTGGAGCAGCAGACCCACCAGCGCCTCGGCTATGTCGAGCAGCTCTACACCTTCGGCGACCGCGACCGGAAAGCGGGCGGTCCGGAGGGCGTGCACCTGCTCTCGGTGGCCTATCTCGCCCTCGTCCGCGAGGCGCGCCCGGCCGGCCTCGCGGAGGCGGCCTGGCGCAACTGGTACGCCTATCTGCCCTGGGAGGATTTTCGCGAGGGGCGCCCGGCGGCCCTCGACGCGATCGAGCCGCGGCTGATGGCCTGGGTCCAGGAGGCCGCCGACCCGAAGCTGCGCCGCCTGCGCGAGGACCGGGTCGGCCTGAATTTCGGCGGCACCTGGAACGAGGAACGGGTGCTCGAACGCTACGAGCTTCTGTTCGAGGCCGGCCTGATCCCGGAGGCGGAGGGCCAGAGCGGCGCTGCCGTCCCCGCCGATGCCGCCGTCACCGGCGTGCCCATGGCCCTCGACCATCGCCGCGTCCTCGCGACCGCGATCGGGCGCCTGCGCGGCAAGATCAAGTATCGCCCGGTGGTGTTCGAGCTGATGCCCCCCGCCTTCACCCTGCTCCAGCTGCAAAGGACGGTCGAGGCGCTCTCGGGCACGCGGCTGCACAAGCAGAATTTCCGCCGGCTGGTCGCCCAGCAGGGTCTGGTGGAGGAGACGGAGGCCGTCACGAGCGGGACGGCCGGCCGCCCGGCCCGCCTCGTCCGCTTTCGCCGCGAGGTGCTGCTGGAGCGCCCCGCGCCGGGGGTGCGGCTCACGCCGTCCCGCCGGCCCGGCTGAGCCGGTTCGCGGGGCGAAGGGGCGCGGCCCGTCTCAGGCTTCCTTCCTGCGGCGGGGCGCCCGGGGCTTCTTGGCCGCCGGCTCCTCCGCCGGGGGGGCAGCTTCCACGGGCGGCGGCTCGCTGGCCGCGGGCCGGCGGCGCTGCTGGCCGAGGCCGAGGGCGCGGGCGAGTTCGGAGCGCTGCTCGGAATAGCTCGCCGAAGTCATCGGATAGTCCGGGCCGAGGCCCCACTTCGCCCGATACTGTTCCGGCGACAGGCCGCGCAGGGTGAGGTGCCGGCGCAGGGTCTTGTAGGGTTTCCCGTCCTCGAAGCTGATCAGGTAATCGTGCGAGATCGACTTCTTGATCTCCTGAGGTGTCGCCTTGGGCGGACCCGAATCCTGCCCGTTGGCGGCATGAGCGGTGACGCCGAGGATCGCGCCGTGCACGTCGCTAAGCAGCTTCGCCAGATCTGCGCTCTGGACATGGTTGTTGCTGACATAGGCAGAGACGATGTCCGCCGCGAGGGTGATGAGTCTTGCGGACTCGGCTGTATCTTCACTCATGTTAAGAAATGCCGTCTTTGAGGAGCGTTTGACATCCAGAGCGTAAGCTCAGCTCCACTACACGGCAAGACGTTTCCAAAGAATTTTCGGATTACGAGCGATCAAAAGCCGAGCTATTTCGGTTTTTCATCCAGTCCTCTCTTGCACAGGCGAGTGCAGGCTCGGGGACGTCCCGGTCGTGGCGATGGATGGGGGGCGATGGGAAAAAACAGGCTTCTCGCAGGCCCCGGCGCGAGACATCCCGCGGCCCATATCTGAAATTCCCGCACGGGATCAGATATTTGCCTCGTCTTTTGCGGATGGGGGCGCCATAGGCATCGCTTCTGTCGACGGCCGACCCGGGTCGACATTGGCCGATCACGGGTCCTGGATGCGCGAAATCTTGTGGATCGTGTGCCTGTGCGCTGCGGGCCTGCGGCAGCGCTCCCTCAAATCTGCGCGACAGGCCGCGTTTCGCGCCGGCCTGCGCCGTCGCCGCTCACCGGCGGGCGGAAGATTGCAGCGCACGATAATTGATTTTCATCGCGCGTATCTTGAAACGATGCTTGTTGTGAGGGCGCCGGTCTCCGGGCCCGTCCCCACGCTCAGGGCGGAAACCGCTTCACCGGGCTGCCGCCAGCGGACGAAGCCGGGGCGGCCCTTCGGACAAGGATCGCTGGGATCGAGGATCGCGCCGCGTCGCCGGGCGCGCCGACGGCCGATTCCGGACGAGCGGATCGGCGGCGCCCCGGCTTCGTTCTCGGGGGGGGGCGGACGACGAGGCGATGGGAGCCCCGTCGTCCCGAGGCGCCGGGTGGTCAGTCGAGCCCGAGCATCAGGCCGAGATTCTGCACCGCCGCACCGGAGGCGCCCTTGCCGAGATTGTCCAGGCGGGCGACGAGCACGGCCTGGCGGTGGCTGTCCGAGCCGAAGACCCGCAGCTCCAGCCGGTCGGTGTCGTTGAGCGCCTCGGGCTCGATCCGCTCGCGATGGGCGCCGGCTTCCGCGCCCTTGACCACCGAGACTAGGGCGCTGCCCGCGTACCAGGCGGCGAGGGCGTCCTCGAGATCGCCCGGGGTCGGGCGGCCGGGCAGACTGTCGAGATGCAGGGGCACGCTCACCAGCATGCCCTGCCGGAAATTGCCGACGGAGGGCACGAAGATCGGCCGCCGGGTCAGGCGGGCATAGGCCTGCAGCTCGGGCACGTGCTTGTGGCCGAGGCCGAGGCCGTACATCTCGAAGGCGGGCGCCTCGTTGCGCTCGTAGGCCTCGATCATGGAGCGGCCGCCGCCGCTATAGCCGCTGACCGCGTTCACGCTGATGGGGAAGTCGGCCGGGATCAGGCCGCCCTCGACGAGGGGGCGCAGCAGGGCGATGCCCCCGGTCGGGTAGCAGCCGGGATTGGCGACCCGGCGCGCGGCGCGGATCGCCTCCGCCTGGCCCGGGGCGAGCTCGGGAAAGCCGTAGGTCCAGCCCTGGGCGACGCGGTGGGCGGTGCTGGCATCGAGGATGCGCGGGCCGCCGCCGGGCAGGCCGTCGGCGAGCGCCACGGTCTCCTTGGCCGCGTCGTCGGGCAGGCACAGCACCACCAGGTCGACGCCGGCGATCAGGTCGCGCTTCACGGCCGCATCCTTGCGGTGCTCGTGCGGGATGCTCACGAGGCGCACGCGGCCCTCGCGCTCTAGGCGCTCGCGGATGCCGAGGCCCGTGGTCCCGGCCTCGCCGTCGATGAATACCGTGGGGGCGCTGTTCGCCGACATGCCTTCGTCTCCGCTGCGGGCACGCCCGCATCGCCTGTTCGTCCACCGGTCTTCCTGGCGCCGAAGCATGACGGTGGCGCGACGGGGAAGAGCGATGCCCGCGCGAGGTGAGACCTTCGCGCCCCGCTGTCAACGCATCCGTTCCCGCGGCGCGCGGGGGATTGTCCCCAGGATGCGGCGAAGCGGGCCGGAACGCCGGGGCCTCGCGCCCGATTGACCGCCAAATCCCCCGTCGAGGAGACACGATCATGGCCGAGCGCGCCAAGAAGACCGATCCGAAGCTCTGGGAAAAGGTGAAGGCGAAGGTCACCCGCTCCGACAAGGGCGGCAAGCCGGGGCAATGGTCCGCCCGCAAGGCGCAGATGGCCACGAGCACGTACAAGAAGGAGGGCGGTGGCTACGAGGGCGGGAAGTCGTCCGACAACCACCTCAAGCAATGGACCGACGAGGAATGGGGCACGAAGTCGGGCAAGGAGAGCGGCAAGACCGGCGAGCGCTACCTGTCCAAGAAGGCCCGCGAGAGCCTGAGCGCGTCCGAATACGCCCGCTCCACCGCCAAGAAGCGCGCCGATTCCGCCAAGGGCAAGCAGCATTCGAAGCAGCCCGCGGACGTGGCGAAGAAGGCCGCCTCCGCCCGCAAGACAGGCTCGACGTCGTCCCGGACGGAGAGCGGCGAGACCAAGGCCGAGCTGATGAAGAAGGCGCGGGCGAAAGACATTTCCGGCCGCTCCCGCATGTCGAAGGCCGAGCTCGCCCGGGCGGTGCACGCCTGAGCGCTTGGCCCTCCCGAAAGGCCGCCCTCAGAGCCCGGCGGCGGCCTTGAGGGCGGCGTTGATGCGGTCCTGCCAGCCGGGGCCGTCCTTCTGGAAATGCTCCAGCACCGCCTTGTCGAGGCGCAGGGAGACGGTCTCGCGGACACCGGGGACGGCCGTCGCCGCGGCCGGTCCCGGCGCCGGGGCGGGTGCGGGCTTGCGGGTAGTCACCGCCTTGAAGGCGGCTTCGGCGGCGGCGCGGGGGTCGCTGGAGCGGCGGGGGCGGTCGAAGGCCATGGCGATCCTCTCCCTCAGGCCTTGGTGCGCCGGCGCTTGGGCGCGGGCGGATTGGCGGCGCGTTCTGCGGCCTCCTCGGCCTCCTTGGCGAGGCGGAGGGCGCGCAGGCGGAGCGTACGCTCGTCGACGGCCCGGATCGCCGCCTGGTGTTCCGCCATCGCCTCGGCGCCTTCGCGGGCCATGCGCTCCGCGCGTTCCGCGCGCGCCTCGGCGCGGATCTTGGCGGCAATGTCGTCGGTCATGGAACGTCTTCCATCGCGCCGCCCTCGTCCCGGCGGCCGGCCCGGGGCCGGCGCCATCCCTTTGCTCGCGGCCTCCTCGCGGTGTCCGGCGGAGCGATCGGGGGACGGGCGGTCGTGAAGCCCTCGGGGCGCGGATCGCCACCGGATAAGGCTTCGCAACCCTAGCAGGCCGCGGCCCGGAAGGCGAATGCGCGCGCGGTTTCTCTCCCCGGCTCATTGCGGGCCGGGGCGTCTCCTCCGGCGCGGTTGCCGGGAAGTTGTTCCTGCGCCGCGGCCGTCGGCGGGCGGATTTCGTGCGTGATCTCGCAGCGTCATGCCGATATGGCAGAGGCGAGTGCGCGTCGAAACGGAACTTGCGGCGTCAACCAATCTCTCAGGAGCAGCATTCATGCGGGTTCTCGTTACCGGTGCCGCAGGATTCATCGGATTTCATCTTGCGCATCGCTTGCTGTCCGACGGCGTCGAGGTCGTCGGCATCGACGGGATGACCAGCTACTACGACGTCGCGCTGAAACGCGCCCGGCTCGCGCATCTCTCGGCCCACGACCGCTTCTCGTTCCACGAATTCATGCTCGAGGATGCGGACCGCATCCGCGCGGTCATGCGGGCGACTCGGCCGGATGTCGTCGTCCATCTCGCGGCCCAGGCCGGCGTGCGCTACAGCCTGGAGCAGCCGCGCCAATACATCGCGAGCAACATCGTCGGCACGTTCAACCTGTTCGAGGCCTGCCGGGGCCTCGACATCCAGCACGTGATGTTCGCCTCGACCTCCTCGGCCTATGGCGGCAACACGACGCTGCCGTTCCGGGAGACGGACCGCTCCGCCGCGCCGATGAGCATCTACGCGGCGACGAAGCTCTCCGGCGAGGTGCTGGCCCATACCTACGCGCATCTGTGGCGGCTGCCGGTCACGGCCTTCCGCTTCTTCACGGTCTACGGCCCCTGGGGCCGGCCCGACATGTCGCTGTTCCTGTTCACCCGCAAGATCCTGGCGGGCGAGCCGGTCGACGTCTACGGCCATGGCCGCGCGGTGCGGGACTTCACCTATGTCGGCGACCTGGTGGAAAGCATCCACCGCCTCCTCGGAAAGCCGCCCGCCGCCGACCCGCAGGCCCGTCTGTCCGAGGCCGACACCCTGAGCCCGGTCGCGCCCTATCGGCTCGTCAATATCGGCGGCGGCCAGCCCGTCAGCGTGTCGCGGATCCTCGACCTCCTCGAGGCCAGCCTCGGGCGGAGCGCGACCCGCGTGCTGAAGGATCTGCCCCCCGGGGACGTGGAGAAGACGGAGGCGAGCACCGCGCTCCTGCGGGACCTGATCGGCTACGTGCCGGTGACGCCCGTCGAGGAGGGGATCGCGGCTTTCGTCGACTGGTACGTCAAGTATACCGCTTCTCAGACCGGCGCTTGACGGGCGCCTCCTTGGGAGGGGCCGGCGAGAGGCCTTCCTCTGTCAGGGAGCCGACCCGTGCGGCGTGGGATTTCGAAGCGCGTTCTGGTCACCGGCGGCGCCGGGTTCCTCGGGTCGCATCTCTGCGAGAAGCTGCTCGGGCTCGGGCATGAGGTGCTGTGCGTCGACAACCTGTTCACGGGCAGTCGGCGCAACATCGCGCATCTGCTCCCGGAACCGCGCTTCGAGTTCCTGCGGCACGACGTGACCTTCCCGCTCTATGTCGAGGTGGACGAGATCTACAATCTCGCCTGCCCGGCCTCGCCGATCCACTACCAGTTCGACCCCGTCCAGACGACCAAGACCAGCGTGATCGGCGCGATCAACATGCTGGGGCTGGCCAAGCGGCTGAAGATCCCGATCCTCCAGGCCTCGACCTCCGAGGTCTATGGCGATCCCGAGATCCATCCCCAGCCCGAGGAATACTGGGGCCGGGTGAACCCGATCGGCTTCCGCTCCTGCTACGACGAGGGCAAGCGCTGCGCGGAGACGCTGTTCTTCGACTACCACCGGCAGCACGGGCTCGCGATCAAGGTGGTGCGCATCTTCAACACCTACGGCCCGCGGATGCACCCCCATGACGGGCGGGTGGTCTCGAACCTCGTGGTCCAGGCCCTGAAGGGCGAGGACATCACCCTCTACGGCGACGGCCGGCAGACCCGCTCCTTCTGCTACGTGGACGACCTCGTCGACGGCTTCGTGGCCATGATGGAGAGCGGCCCGGAGGTGACCGGGCCGATCAACATCGGCAATCCGGGCGAGTTCACCATCGCGGAGCTCGCCGCGCTCGTGCTCGAGCTCACGGGCTCGACCTCCAGGCTGGTCTTCCGCCCCCTCCCGCCCGACGATCCCCGCCAACGCCGCCCGGACATCGCCAAGGCGCAAGCGGTGCTGGGCTGGAACCCCACCGTGCCGTTGCGCGAGGGGCTGGCGCGCACCATCGCGTATTTCGAGGCCTCCCTGCGCGCCTGACCTCGCGGGGCGCGGAAACGGGGCCTGCGGCGCGCCGTCGACGGGGCGGCGGGCCGGCAATCGTCAGCCGGCGCGAAAGCAGCGCTTGTGCCCCGGGATCGCATCTGTTATCCGCTGCGCCGCTCCCACCGGTGCAGCCACTTCGGCCGACCCCGGGTGCGACGAGCGGCCATGGCGGAATTGGTAGACGCGCTAGCTTGAGGTGCTAGTCCCGCGAGGGGTGGAGGTTCGAGTCCTCTTGGCCGCACCATTCTCTTCGTCTTGCGAGACCGAAGAGAAGGTGCCTGTTTTTCGACAGGAAGGACGGCAAGTCCTCTGTACCGGCAGATGATCCGGTTCCCATGATGAACGAGGGCGAAGGCTTGGCGGCCTGACGCCGAGGATCGGTGGCCGTCGGGGTTCCCGCGGGTTTCACGCCGCGCCGAAACGTGAGGCCGCCGGCCTGTGCCGGGCCGGCCCGGCGATCAGGCGAAGGCCACGGCTTGCCGGTCGCCGGCCGTCGCCGCCTGCCCCAGCGGGCCCGCTTCGAGGCGTTCGATCAGCGCCACGATCGCGTCCGGGTAGGTCGAGACATCCTCGAGGCCGAAAGCGAGGTCGAGGGCCGGCATGACGCTTCGGAGGAAGGCCCGCGTGCCCGGGAACGGGCTTGCGGCTCGCCCCGCGCCGGCATGCGGGATCGGCAGGACGGGAACACCGAGAGGGGTGGTCGGGAGGGCGAGCATGGCGTCCGAACGGAAGTCCCGCGCCGAGGCGGCGGGGCTCCGGATGGAGCGGCCGTTCGTGCGAGGTGGGCCAAGCTAGGCCGCGCCGGTTGAACCGGACCTGAAGGCTCCGCCGGTGGCGCGATTTGGTGGTGCCGGTCCCCTGGCCTATGCTCGCCCGCCAGCAGGAGAGCTTCATGACCTACACCGTTCACTACACGGCGCCCTCTGGCTCCAAGGCGGAAGAGCACGCGATCGGCGTCCGCGCCGCCGAGCGGGCGATGACCTTCTCCAGCCTCGGCGCCGCGGATGTCTATGTCGAGACGGGGGATGGCCAGGTGTTCCGTGCGCCGGGGGAGATCGACGCGCTGGTCCGCTACGCCCAGAATTCCGACGACGCGGGCGCCTGAGGGGCCCCGCGCAAAGGTGCAACCTGCGCGCGAGGCAATCGCCGATGTTCGCAAATCTCGGCGATTGCCTTAACGCTTGGGAAAAAATCGCCTCATAGATTGCCGGGTGCCTCACCAGAGGATGAGCCGGCACGTCCATGCAACGTCTTATTGAAGCGGGCCTGAGCCGTCCCTGGTACAGGCTCCGGCTGCCCGCCCCCCTGGAAGCGCGCTACCGCGCCGAGACCGCCCGTCAGAACGGTCTCTATGTCCAGACCTGGCTTGGCGTCTTCGTGCTGTTCAACGTCCTGTCCCTGGCGATGGACTACGATGCCTTCGGCCCCGAGGCCTTCGCGGTCCCGCTCGTGCTGACGCTGGGGGTGTTCTGTCCCGTCACGCTGACCGCGATCGTCCTCCTGCGCGGGCGCCCCACGGTGATGCGGCTGTCCTGCGCGGCCCTCGCGACCTCGCTGGTCGATCTGGCGGTCGTCCTCAACAGCGCCCGGCTCGTGCCGGCCTCGCACACCGCCTCCTACGTCATCATCGCGGCGATCGTGCCGCTCGTGGTCGGCCTCATCGCGCCGCAGCCGTTCCGGCACAGCCTCTGGTTCTGCGGTTCGTCCCTGATCCTCTATGTCGGGATGATCGTCGCCTTCGGCCTCACGGATGCGGCCGGCAACGGGCTGCCGCTCCTGGTGTCGGGGCTGATCGTGGTGCCGCTCAAGCTCCATTATTCCAACGAATGGGAGGCCAAGAAGGTCTTCCTCGCGGGCTTGCGGGAATCCCTCCAGGCCGAGGCCCTGGCGGAGGCGAATGCCCGTCTCCGGATCCTGTCCGAGACCGATTCCCTCACCGGCGTCGCCAATCGCCGCCATTTCTCGGATCGGCTCGACGAGGCCTGGGAGGCCTGCGAGCGGCAGGAGGCGTGGCTCGGGGTCATCCTGGTCGATATCGACCACTTCAAGCGCCTCAACGACGCGGCCGGCCATGCCGAGGGCGACCGTTGCCTCGTCCAGGTCGCGGCGGCCCTGCGTGGCGCCATCGCCGCGAGCGGCGGCCTCGTGGCCCGCTACGGCGGCGAGGAATTCGCGGCCTTCCTGCCCGGGGCGACGCTGGCCGAGGCCTGCGCGGCGGCGGAGGCCCTGCGCGCCGCCGTGGCGGAGCTGGCGATCCCCCATCCGGGCCAGCCGCAGGGCGCACGGCTGACCGTGAGCATCGGCGTCACCGCGGCCTACGGCCCGACCCGCTGGCTCGGCATCGCCTATCCGGATCTTCTCAAATCCGCCGACCAGGCACTCTACCTCGCCAAGGCCCAGGGACGGGACCGCGTGGCGAGCGCCACGGCCGCCCACAACGCCAATTGGCCCCCGCTTCCGGCCGAGCCCGGGCTCCGCACGGATCTCTCGACGGAGGCGCGCCGGCCGATGACCGTGGTGGGCTGAGTCGATTCCCCGGGCGGGCGCCTCAGCCCCGCTCGACGGTCTCGATGTCGAAGGACAGATGCGCGCGCAGGACGATCTGCCGGTTCTCGTCGCGGACGATGGCGAAGACGTCCTGGCGCTCGGGTGCGCCCGCCAGATTCTGGGCGGCCCGGGCCATGATCCGGGCCAGGCGTTCACGCACGGCTTGTTCGTCCGGAAGGTCGAAGCCGACCTTATCCTTCACGAAATTGGCGCCGTCATGGAGGTCGATGAAGAAGCGGGGCATCGAAGTCGTTCGGTGGGAAATTATCCCACTGTAGTGCCGCCAGCGACGTGTGGCGACCTCACGTGGAGTCGCAGCCGACATCCCGGCTCCGAGGGCCAGCGTCGCCTCGTCTCGGAAGGAGCCGAGATCCAGGTCAGCGGGAATTCGGGAGATCCATGGCGCCGTGCCGCTCGAATCGGCAGCCTCTGACACGGGCAGGATACTCGCCCAAGCTGAACCGGAGCTGTGCACGCGATTCAGCGCGTGTGCAACGTGCTGGTGCGAATTTCGGGCCATGCGGCCGGGACATCGCCGCATTCCGCGAGGCCGGGTCGTCGCCCGGCCAGTGGCCTGTCCGTCAGGGGAATGGTCATGAAGAGATTGGCTGCGCTCTCGGCTGCTGCGCTCATGGGCGTCGGCGTCCTCACCTCCTCGGCCGCCGAGGCGCGGGGCGGCGGTGCCCTCGCCGCGGGCATCATCGGCGGCCTCGCGGCGGGTGCGCTGCTCGGCGCCGTCGCGGCCGAGGCCCATCCCGGGCCGGCCTACGGCGCCTATGGGCGGCCCTACGACGTGGAGGCCGCCCCGGTCGATGGCCCGTACGAGGATGGGGCGCCGGTCTACGAGCGGCGCCGGGTGATCGCCTACGAGGACGGCCCGCGCTTCGACCGGTACGGCTACGGCTATTCCCACCGCCCGCATCGCTGGCACTGCGACCGGGAGGGGTTCTACGGCGCGCGCGGCTGGTAGCAGGCGGAAGGGCAAGCGGGCGGGATCCGGGATCCCGCCCATCGTTCCGGTCAGATGAACGTCGCCGTCGGCCGCGCCTCGGGATGCGCGTCGGGCTGCGGCGCGGATTCGCCGGAGACATAGGCGCTGCCCGGGGCGACCAGGGTGAGGATCAGCGCGATCGCCGACAGGATGGCGGCGAGCGCCGCGGGGAACAGGAAGGCCTGCTCGCCGAAATAGATGTGCAAGGTGCCGCCTGCGATGGCACCGACCGTCAGGGCGCTCCAGAGCGGTGCCTGGATCCAGAAGGACGGCGCCGGCTTGTGCAGCACCATGTTGGCGAGGCCCGTGCCGAAGCGCACCACCGCGCCGGTCACATAGGTGAGCGCGATGCTGCGGCCCTCCCCGTCCTGCAGGGTCGCGTTCTGGATGCCGAGGGCGAACACGATCGGATAGGCGTGGAGCGGGAAGGCCTCCGACCCGTTCGGCACGTAGAGGCCGATGGCGAGGAACACCGCCTGCGCGATCAGCAGCACGGTCAGCCGCCAGCGTCCGGACCAGGCGGCCAGCAGCGTGCCGAAGAAGGCGCCGACGCAGAACAGCGCGATGACGCTGCCGAAGCGGAAGGTGCCCACCCAGTCGGCATGGCTCACGGCGGTGCCGAAGCGGGTGGTGTTGCCGCTCATGAAGGACATGAACAGCTGCGAGAATTCGAGGAAGCCGATGGAATCCGCTGCGCCCGCCAGGGCGGAGAGCGCCAGCGCGAAGGGGATTCGCGTGGTCGAACTCGCCGGAAATGCCTTGTTCTCCATCCGCACCTCGTCTCGGGGAACCGCCGCTGGGCCGTCGCGGCCCAACGGAGCACTTCCCTATTGGTTGCACGCACAAGTGTTCCCGGTTGTGAGGAATCTCACCCCGGCCGTCGAAGGACGAGAAGGCGCCCCGGGACCGCCCGGCCGTTCTGCCGCCGGATGCCGGCAGGCTCGGCCGAGACGATGGCGAGCCCCGCTCCGGCGATCGCCTGCCGCAGGTGGCCGTCGCCATGGGCGTAGCGTCCATCCGGCCCGAGCCGGACGGACGTGTCCGTTTCGTCGTCCTCAGGGGACTGAACGGTGAAGCTCGCCAATCCATCCCGACGCAGGACGCGCGCGATCGCCGCAAGCACCGGCCCGAGATCCCCGCAATAGATGAACACGTCCGCCGCGGTGACGAGGTCCGCGCCCGCCTCCGGCTCCCCCGCCAGGACGCCGAGGAGCTCGCCTTCGAGGAGGCGGTCGTAGCAGCCCCTGCGGCGGGCGAGCGCCAGCATGGCCGGCGAGAGGTCGATTCCGGTGAGATGTCCGACCCGGCCGGCAAGCGCCGCGCCCATCAGCCCGGTGCCGCAGCCGAGGTCGAGCGCCGTGCCGAAGCGCACATCGGGCGCGGCCGCCTGCAGCGCGTCGCGGATCATCTCCGGGCCGCGATAGCCGAGATCGCCGACGAGATGCCGCTCGAAGCGCGGGGCGTAGCCGTCGAACAGGGCACGGATATAGGCCGGGCCGATCGCGGCGTCCGCGGGCCCCTCACCCAGGGACGCGAGCCGCATCCGCGCGCCGAGCGCGTCCTCCGGCTCGAGGGCGAGCGCCCGGGCGAAGGCCTCCCGCGCCGGTGCCGCCTGCGCGGGATCGCCGGCGCGCAGGAGTGCGTCCCGGGCCTCGCCGAGGAGGAACCAGGCGGGGGCGTAATCCGGCGCGAGGGCGAGGGCCTGCTCCGCCATCTCCGCCGCGCCCGCGGGGTCCCCCTCCGCGAGGCAGGCGGCGGCATAGGCGTAGCGGCGGTCGGCGAGGAGGTCCCCGGAGGAGCGCTGACGTGACATGGTGTTCCGGCGGATGCGGCGGCTGTGCCGGCCCCTATATCCGCAGCGATGCCGATGCGCGCCTCCGATCTCCTCACGCTCACCCGGGAGGGCCTCTACTGCCCCCTCGGGGGATTCCACGTCGACCCGACCCGGCCGGTGGAGCGGGCGCTGATCACCCACGGCCATGCCGACCACGCCCGCTCCGGCCATGCCCACGTGCTGGCGACGCCCGAGACCCTGCGCATCATGGCCGTGCGCTACGGCGAGGACTTTTGCCGGCACCGGCAGGAGGCGCGCCTCGGCGAGGTCCTGCGGGTGGGCGAGGTCAGCGTGCGCTTCGCCCCGGCGGGCCACGTGCTCGGCTCGGCGCAGATCGCCATCGAGAAGGACGGCGCCCGCGTCGTGGTCTCCGGCGACTACAAGCGGGCGCAGGACCCGACCTGCCTGCCCTTCGAGGTGGTGCCCTGCGACGTCTTCATCACGGAGGCGACCTTCGGCCTGCCGGTCTTCCGCCATCCCGACACGAGGGGCGAGGTGCGCAAGCTCCTCGAATCCGTGCGGCTGTTCCCGGAGCGCGCCCATATCGTCGGCGCCTATGCGCTGGGCAAGGCGCAGCGGGTGATGGCGCTCCTGCGCGAGGAGGGCTGGGAGAAGCCGATCCACCTGCACGGCGCCATGGAGAAGCTGACCGCGCTCTACAAGCGCGAGGGCGTGCCGCTCGGCGAAACGCCGAAGGTGGTCGCGGCCGAGCGCAAGGACCTGCACGGCGCCATCGTGCTCTGCCCGCCCTCCGCGATCCAGGATCTGTGGTCGCGCAAGTTCCCCGATCCGGTCACGGCCTTCGCCTCGGGCTGGATGCGGGTGCGCGCCCGCGCCCGCCAGAAGGGCGTCGAGTTGCCCCTCGTCATCTCCGACCATTCCGACTGGCCCGATCTCTGCCGCACCATCCGCGACACCGGCGCGGAGGAGGTCTGGGTGACCCATGGCCAGGAGGACGCCCTGGTCCATTGGTGCGGCAGCCAGGGCATCCGGGCGAGGCCCCTGCACCTGCTGGGCTACGGCGACGACGGCGAGGCCGAGCCCGATCCGGGCGCGACGGCGGCCCTGGAGGAGGCGCGCGCGTGAACGACTTCGCCCACCTCCTCGACCGCCTCGCCTACGAGCCGCGCCGTACCGCCAAGCTGCGCCTGCTCCAGGAATTCTTCGCGCGCACCCCCGACCCGGAGCGCGGCTACGCGCTGGCCGCCATGACCGGCGCCCTGAGCTTCCGCGAGGCCAAGCCGGCGCTGATCCGGGGGCTGGTGGAGGAGCGGGTCGATCCGGTGCTGTTCGCCCTCTCGCACAACTATGTCGGCGATCTCGCGGAGACGACTGCGCTGATCTGGCCCACCGCCGAGGCCTCCGCCGCTCCCGCAGGGGAGCGAGGGGATGCGCCCGGCCCCGGCCACAACAAGCCCCCGCCCCACCTCCCCACCCTGTCCGAGGTCGTGGACACCCTGGCCACCACCGCCCGGAAGACCCTGCCCAAGCATCTCGCCGAATGGCTCGACGCCCTCGACGAGACCGGGCGCTGGGCGCTCCTGAAGCTCGTCACCGGCAATCTGCGCGTCGGCGTCTCGGCGCGGCTCGCCAAGACCGCGGTCGGGGCGCTGGGCGGGCACGAGGCGGATGCGGTGGAAGAGGTCTGGCACGGCCTCGCGCCGCCCTATGAGAGCCTGTTCGCCTGGGTCGAGGGCCGGGGCGCGCGCCCGGAGACCCTGAACCCGGCCCCGTTCCGGCCGCCGATGCTCTCCCATCCGATCGAGGAGGAGGCCGATCTCGAGAAGCTCGAGCCGGAGGCCTTCTCCGCCGAGTGGAAATGGGACGGCATCCGTGTGCAGCTCGCCGGCGGGCGCGACCGGGCCGGGCTTCAGGTCGGCAGGATCTATTCGCGCACCGGCGAGGACATCACCCACGCCTTCCCCGACCTCGCCGAGGCGATCACCTTCGAGGGGGCGCTCGACGGCGAGCTGCTGATCCTGCGCGAGGGCCGGGTGCAGAGCTTCAACGTGCTGCAGCAGCGCCTGAACCGGAAGGCGGTGACGGGCAAGCTGCTCGACGACTTCCCCGCCCATGTGCGCGCCTACGACCTCCTCGCCGCCGAGGGGGAGGACCTGCGCCCCCTGCCCTTCTCCGAGCGCCGGGCGCGGCTCGAAGCCTTCGTCGCCCGGCTCGACCATGCCCGCATCGACCTCTCGCCCCTGGTGCCCTTCGCGAGCTGGGCGGAGGTGGCGGCGGCCCGGGCCGATCCGGCCTCGGTCGGGGCCGGCGCGGATGCCGACGCCATCGAGGGCGTGATGCTGAAGCGCGTGAACAGCGCCTACCTGCCCGGCCGCCCCAAGGGGCCGTGGTGGAAGTGGAAGCGCGAGCCGTATCGGGTCGATGCCGTGATGATGTACGCCCAGCGCGGGCACGGGAAGCGCTCGTCCTTCTACTCGGACTACACGTTCGGCTGCTGGCGGAGGGGCGCGGATGGTGCGGAGGAGCTCGTGCCCGTGGGCAAGGCCTATCACGGCTTCACCGATGCCGAGCTCGCGAAGCTCGACCGCTACGTCCGCAACAACACGGTGAAGCGCTTCGGCCCCGTGCGCGAGGTCGCCTATGGCCGGGACGAGGGGCTGGTGCTGGAGATCGCCTTCGAGGGCGTGCAGCGCTCGACCCGGCACAAATCCGGCGTCGCCATGCGGTTTCCCCGGGTGGCGCGGATCCGTTGGGACAAGCCGCCCGCGGAGGCCGACCGGCTGGAGGCGCTGGAGCGCATCCTGGAGCGGGGCGAGCGGGAGATCGCGCCGGGCGCGGAACTGGAGATAGACGCATGAGGAGCGCGGGCAGGATCGGCGGCCTGGAGGGCTTTTCCACCGGCGCGGTCACGCGGCAGGCGAGCGCCCGCTTCACCGTCTCGACGCCGGGCCAGGGTTTCACCGACGTGACCGGGGCCGTGGCCGATTTCGTCGCGCGGAGCGGCCTGACCCGCGGCCTCGTCGCCGTGTTCTGCCGGCACACCTCGGCCTCGCTCACCATCCAGGAGAATGCCGACCCGGATGTGCGCACCGACCTGATGACGGCCCTCGACGGCCTCGCCCCGCGCCACGGCTCGTACGTGCACGGGATCGAGGGGCCGGACGACATGCCGGCCCATATCCGCACCCTGCTGACCGATTCCGGGCTGACCATCCCCGTGATCGACGGCAGGCTGGCGCTCGGCACCTGGCAGGGGATCTATCTCATCGAGCACCGGGATCGGGGGCACCGCCGCGAGCTGACGCTCGCGGCTTTGGGGGCCTGATCAGAGCCGGTCGAGCCAGGCCTTCGCGAGCCCGACATCCATCTGCGTGAGGCCGTGGCCGGCGGGCAGGGTCTGGTGCTCGACCCGGGCACCGGCGCCGGCGAGATCGGCCGCGAGGCGGCCGGCATTGGCGGCCGGCACGATCGGGTCCTGCGCGCCCGACAGGATCAGGACCGGCGTGCCGGGCAACCTCGCGGCGAGGGTGTCCGCGAGGGGCACCATGGCGCGCAGGAGCACCGCGCCGGCCAGCGCCTCCGGATGCCGCATCAGCACGGCGGCGGCGATGTTGGCGCCGTTGGAGAAGCCGACGGCGATGGGCGCGCCGAGCCCGTAGGCCGCCCGGGCCTGCCCGACGAAGGCGGCGAGTTCGTCCGCCCGGCGGCGCACATCCGCTTCGTCGAACACGCCCTCCGCCAGCCGCCGGAAGAAGCGCGGCATGCCGTTCTCCAGGACCGGCCCCCGCGGGGACAGCAGAGCCGCCCCCGGCGCCAGCGTGCGGCCGAGGGGGAGCAGGTCGTTCTCGTCGCCCCCCGTGCCGTGGAGCAGCAGAAGCGGCGCCCGGCCCGAATCGGTGCCGGGCTCGTAGCGATGGTGGAAGGACGGCGCGGACATGGCGGGCCTCGCGGGGGAAGGCGGCGGGAGAAGACGGGAAGACGGCCCGCCCCGGTGACCCGGGGCGGGGGAGGAGCGTCAGGCGACCTTGGGCAGGACCTGCTCGATCTGGTCGCGATGCGGCTCGAGGAAGGCGGGCAGCTTCAGCGCCGTGCCGAGGCTCTCCGCCGGCTCGTCCACGGCGAAGCCGGGGCGATCCGTGGCGATCTCGAACAGGACGCCGCCCGGCTCCCGGAAATAGACCGAGCGGAAGTAGTTGCGGTCCCGCTGCTCGGTCACGGCGAGGCCGTGCACGCTGCGCAGGCGCTCCGCCATCGCTTCCTGTTCCGCGTCGTCGGCGGCCCGGAAGGCGATGTGGTGGACGGAGCCCGCCCCCGGCCGCCCCGGCAGGAAGCCGCCGACGGCGCGCAGCGTCACGACACCGCCGGTCGCCGCCCCGCTGGACAGCCGGATCAGCGAACCCTCCCGGCCGGTCTCGGCGAAGCCGAGCACGTCGGTGAGGATCGCCGCCGTGGGCGCCGCCTCCTTCAGGAGCAGCGTGACCCCGTGGAAGCCGCGGATCGCGTGCTCGGCCGGGATGCCGCCGTCCCAGGGGGCGCCGGCCGCCTCGGTTCCGGTGTCGTCGGTGCCGACCAGCGCCAGCATCATCCCGTCCGGATCGCGGAAGCGGAGCACCGTGTCCCCGAAGACGTGGACCGGCGGCTCGAAGGCCACGCCCGTCTCGGTGAAACGGTGCGCCCACCAGCCGATCGCGGCCCGGGGCACGCGGAAGCCCGTCTCCTGCGTCTCGCCGATGCCGGCCCGGCCGGGAGCCGCGTGCTCGATCGGAAAGAAGGTCAGGATCGAGCCGGGGGTGCCGTCGGCGTCGCCGTAATAGAGGTGGTAGGTGCCCGGATCGTCGAAATTGACGGTCTTCTTCACCAGCCGGAGACCCAGCACCCGCGTGTAGAAATCGAGGTTGCGCCGGACCGGGCCGGAAAAGGCGGTGACGTGGTGGAGGCCGTGGCGGGTCATGGGCTGATCTCCGGTTTGCTCTTCGGCCGCCCGTCCCGACTGTGGGTTGCGCTGCGGGCGGCGTCGTTGCGGGCAATCTGGGCCTTGCCGTTCCGTTGTGAAATGGAAACGATGGAAATTCATCGTTTCAGGAAGTGCACCATGCAGCGGCTCCCCGATTTCGAGGCCTGGGCGGTCTTCGCCAAGGTGGCGGAGGCCGGCTCCTTCGCCCGGGCCGCGGCCGAGCTCGGCCTGTCCAAGGCGACCGTCTCCAAGGCGGTGGCGCGGCTGGAGGCGCGCATCGGCGCGCAGCTCTTCAGCCGCACCTCGCGCCGCCTCGCCCTCACGGAGGCCGGCCGCGCCGCCCGCGGGGATGCCGAGCGCATCCTGGCCGCTGGGGAGGTCGCCGAAGCCCAGGCCAGCGCCGCCGCGTCCGCGCCGCGAGGCCGCGTGCGGCTCGCCGCGCCGATGTCCTTCGGCGTCCTGCACGTGGCGCCGCTCCTGCCGGACTTCCTCGCGGCGCACGAGGGCGTTAGCGTCGACCTGCATCTCAGCGACGCTCTGGTGGATCTCGTCGGCGGCGGCTTCGATCTCGGCCTGCGCATCGCGGCCCTGCCGGATTCCTCGCTGCGGGTGCGCCGGCTCTGCCCGATCCGCCGTTCGCTGGTCGCCGCCCCCGCCTATCTGGAGCGGCGGGGTGTGCCGGCCCATCCCGAGGCGCTCTCGGGGCATGCCTGCCTCGGCTATGCCTATCTGCCGAGCCCGGACCGCTGGCGCTTCCTTCACGTCTCCGGCGCGGAAGCCTCGGTCGTGCCGGAGGGGCCGCTGCGGGCCAACAATGCCGATGCGCTCACCCCCGCCCTCCGGGCCGGGCTCGGCCTCGCCGTGCAGCCCGATTTCATGATCTGGGACGATCTCGAAGCCGGCCGTCTCGTGCGGGTTCTGCCGGACTGGTCGCCGCCGCCCATCGCCCTCAACCTGGTGATGCCGCCGGGCAGCCTGCGGCCCGCCCGCGTCGCGGCCTTGATCGCCTATCTGGAGACAGCCCTGTCAGCCCCGCGCTGGGCGGCGTAAGCTTGTCGAAAATCTTGAACGTTGCGATCGGGTTTTTTCGGGTTTTCCTGGAAGCGAGAGGTCCCCATCTTTTGGTCATCGGCGGCGCGAACGGCGCCGTCTCATGGATCGAACGAATCGGAGCCCGTCATGTCCACCACCCTTCTCGCCCGTCTCGCCCTCGCCGCCGCGCTCTCGGCCGGCCTGCCCGCGACCGCCGCCCTGGCCCAGAGCTACACCGCCCCGGCCGGCATCCCCACCCAGACCGCCCCCGGCGCCACCGTCGAGACCGGCCGGGGCCGCGCCCTTCCGACCCTGCTGCCGAACCGCGGCGACGATCTCTCGACGGGCTCGATCAATCGCCGGCACCGCAGCGAGGAGCGCAATCCGCGTCGTTGATCCGTCGACGTCCCATCGACGAAGGCCGGATCGATGTCGATCCGGCCTTTTTGCTGTCTGAAGTGGCGAGATAAACTTCGATATAGGATGTCTTTGCAAAAGAAATCATATCATCGATAATCTGTTTTGACCGGAGCGGGATCTCAGTCCCGCTCTGTGCCCTTGCCGCGCAGGCGCTTGACGCCGGAGCGGTGGCTCTTGGCTTCGAGGCGCCGCCGCTTGGATGCCAGGGTCGGCTTCGTCGGACGGCGCCGGACCGGCGGCACCGCCGCCTCCGCGATCAGGGCGGCGAGGCGCTCCCGGGCATCCGCCCGGTTGCGCTCCTGCGTGCGGAAGCGCTGGGCCGTGATGACGAGGACCCCCTCCCCCGTCAGCCGGCTGCCGGCGAGCCGCATCAGCCGCACGGCGACCGCATCCGGCAGGGAGGGCGAGCGGCGCACGTCGAAGCGCAGTTGCACCGCGGTCGAGAGCTTGTTGACGTTCTGCCCGCCGGGGCCGGAGGCGCGCACGAAGCTCTCCTCCAGTTCCGCCTCGTCGAGGACGATCTGCGGGGTGCAGTGCAGCGCCATGCGAGGGCCTTTCCCGGACGGCGCGTCCGACGCGGGTCAGATCCCGGCCTCGGCCGGGGTGCGGGCGCGCAGGGCCAGCGCATGCAGCCCGCGCCGGAAGCCCTCCTCGAGCAGGCCGTTGACGAGGCGGTGGCGCTCGACCCGGCTCTTCCCTTCGAAGGCGGCCGAGACCACATCCAGTCGGAAATGCGTTTCCCCCTCCGACCGCGCCCCGGCATGGCCGGCATGCAGGTGGGATTCGTCGATCACGTCGAGCTGGGCCGGCGTGAGCGCCGCGCCAAGGGTTGCCGCGATCCAATCTTTAAGGGTTTCGGCCAAGCTCCCGCTCCTGCCCGTCCGTTTCGGGTTCCGGCCGTCAAGCCGGAAACGCCCGATGCGTCATCAGGCCCTTTGGCCTTGTCACCGGGGCTCACCCCCTCATAATCGCCTCGTCATGGATCTCAACTCGCCCCTGTTCGACCGTATCCGCATCAAGCCGACCTGCGACGACCCCAAGGCCGGCGCGAAGGGGCGCGGCGGCGGCCGGGCCACGACCGGCGCGGCGACGGCCGAGATCACCTGCGAGAGCGCCGGCTGCACCCATCCGGGGCTCTACCGGGCGCCCAAGGGCCGGCGCCAGGAAGGGCAGTACTGGCATTTCTGCCTCGACCACGTCCGCGCCTACAACGCGGCCTACAACTACTTCGACGGCATGAACGACGCCGCGGTCGAGGCCTACCAGAAGGACGCGATCATCGGGCACCGCCCGACCTGGTCGATGGGCGTGAACCGCCACGGCGCCGCCACCGCGGAGACGAAGCCGGAGGCCGAGCGCGACTGGGCCTATGCCGACCCGCTCGGCATCCTGCGCGCCAACGGCCTCGGCGGCCAGAACCGCAAGGCGGCGGAGCCGGAGCCGAAGCGCCCGCGCTACTCCTCCCAGGTGCGCAAGGCGCTCGACGTGCTCGGCCTCGACGACACCGCGGACCAGGCGGCGATCAAGGCGCAGTACAAGGTGCTGGTGAAGCGCTTCCACCCCGACGCCAATGGCGGCGACCGCTCCTTCGAGGAGCGGCTGCGCGACATCATCCGCGCCCACGACATCCTGCGGGCCGCCGGTCTCTGCTGACCCGGTCTGCTTGCCGTCGGCATGGGGCATGCTTGCCGCCGGGGGCGTCGATTGCCGGCTCGGGGCCTATATGTTGGTTCAAGCCCTGGCCCCCGCCGGCCACGGCGATTAAGGAGAACCGTCCTCCGCTGCGCCGCGGTTTCCCGGCTCGGAAGGGACGAAAACACTGGCGCATTGAGACTGAGAGCGGGTTTTGCGAGAGGGGCGCCGACGAGGCGGCCCGGAGCCCGCGCCGAAGAGGTACCGTATGCTGTCTGACGAAAAGCCCGCCTCGCTGCCCGACCGCGAGGTGTCCGTCCGCGAGACCTTCGGCATCGACCTCGACCTCAAGGTGCCCGCCTTCTCCGAGACCGACGAGCACGTGCCGGAGCTCGACCCGGACTACATCTTCGACCGGGAGACGACGCTCGCGATCCTGGCCGGCTTCGCCCGGAACCGCCGCGTGATGGTCACGGGCTATCACGGCACCGGCAAGTCCACCCATATCGAGCAGGTCGCCGCCCGCCTGAACTGGCCCTGCGTGCGCATCAACCTCGACAGCCACGTCTCGCGCATCGACCTCGTCGGCAAGGACGCGATCGTGCTCAAGGACGGCAAGCAGGTCACCGCCTTCCAGGACGGCATCCTGCCCTGGGCGCTGCAGAACAACGTCGCCCTCGTCTTCGACGAGTACGATGCCGGCCGCCCGGACGTGATGTTCGTGATCCAGCGCGTGCTGGAGGTGTCGGGCCGCCTGACGCTCCTCGACCAGAAGCGCGTGATCCGCCCGCACGGGGCCTTCCGCCTGTTCGCCACCGCCAACACGGTCGGCCTCGGCGACACCTCGGGCCTCTATCACGGCACCCAGCAGATCAACCAGGGCCAGATGGACCGCTGGTCGATCGTGACCACGCTCAACTACCTGCCCCACGACCGGGAGGTGGACATCGTCCTGTCCAAGGCGACCCATTACCGGGGCGAGGGCGGGCGCGACGTCGTCAACCGCATGGTGCGGGTGGCGGACCTCACCCGCAACGCCTTCATGAACGGCGACCTCTCGACGGTGATGAGCCCGCGCACGGTCATCACCTGGGCCGAGAACGCGGACATCTTCCGCGACGTCGGCTTCGCCTTCCGGGTGAGCTTCCTCAACAAGTGCGACGAGCTGGAGCGGCCCCTGGTCGCCGAGTTCTACCAGCGCGCCTTCGGCAAGGAGCTGCCGGAGAGCGCGGTGAACGTCGCGCTGAGCTGATCCCGCATGGGGAAGCGCGCGCGGCCGCCGCTCCGGACATCCGCGACGGGGCGGCGGACGAGACCCGTCCGCCGCTCGAACCCGATTCCATGAAGCGTTAGGCGCATGTCCATCTCGAACCGCAAGCCGAGCGACCGCCGCGAGCCCGTGGCCGAGCCCTTCAAGCGCTCGGTGGCGGGGTGCCTGCGCGCCATCGCCCGGCGCTCGGAGATCGAGGTCACCTATGCCAGCGACCGGCCGGCCCTGATCGGCGACAAGGCCCGTCTGCCCGAGCCCGCGCGCAAGCTGACCGCCGAGGACGTGGCGGTGCTGCGCGGCCATTCCGATTCGATGGCGCTCCGTCTCGGCTGCCACGACGTCGCCCTGCACCGCCGCTTCGCGCCGGAGAACGCCGCCGCCCGCGCCGTCTACGACGCGGTGGAGCAGGCCCGCGTCGAGGCGATCGGCTCGCGCCGCATGGCGGGCGTGGCCTCCAACATCACCGCGATGCTGGAGGACCGCTACCACCGCGGCGGCAAGTACGAGGACATCACCGACCGGGCCGACGCGCCGATGGAGGACGCCGTCGCCCTGATGGTGCGCGAGCGCCTGACCGGGCAGAAGCCGCCCCAGGCCGCCGAGAAGATCGTCGCGCTCTGGCGCGAGCATATCGAGAGCCGGGCGGGCAAGGACCTCGACGGCCTGCTCGGCGCCCTGGAGAACCAGCGCAGCTTCGCCCGCTCCGTGCGCGAGCTGCTCTCCTCCCTCGACCTCGCCGACGAATCGCCCGCCGACATGGAGGACGAGAACGACGACGAGGAGGCCGAGGGCCAGGACGACGAGCAGCAGCCCAACGAGGGCGAGGCCGAGGAGCAGTCCCAGGGCGACCGCGCCGAGATCGAGGTGACCGACGAGGCCGCCGACGAGCTGGAGGACGGGGCGACCGAATCCGCCGATGCGCCCTCCGGCGAGCTGCCGGAGGAGGCCGAGGACGCGGAATCGGAGGAGGCCTCCGAATCCTGGCGCCCGCCGCCGCCCCGCACCAACGAGAATCGCGGCCCCGATTACCGGATCTACAATCCGCGCTTCGACGAGGTGGTGGAGGCCGAGGACCTCTGCGACGCGGAGGAGCTCGCCCGCCTGCGCTCCTATCTCGACAAGCAGCTCGCCCATCTCCAGGGCGTGGTCGGCCGCCTCGCCAACCGGCTGCAGCGGCGCCTGCTCGCCCAGCAGAACCGGGCCTGGGACTTCGACCTCGAAGAGGGCCAGCTCGATCCCGCGCGCCTCGTGCGCGTGGTGACGGACCCGTTCCAGCCCCTCTCCTTCAAGCAGGAGAAGGACACGAATTTCCGCGACACGGTCGTCACGCTGCTCCTCGACAATTCGGGCTCCATGCGCGGGCGGCCGATCACCGTGGCGGCGACCTGCGCCGACATCCTGGCGCGGACGCTGGAGCGCTGCGGCGTGAAGGTCGAGATCCTCGGCTTCACCACCCGGGCCTGGAAGGGCGGCCAGTCGCGCGAGGCCTGGCTCGCCGGCGGCAAGCCGGCCAATCCCGGCCGCCTGAACGACCTGCGCCACATCGTCTACAAGAGCGCCGACGCGCCCTGGCGCCGGGCTCGCAAGAATCTCGGGCTGATGATGCGCGAGGGCCTGCTCAAGGAGAACATCGACGGCGAGGCGCTGGACTGGGCGCACAAGCGCCTGCTCGGCCGGCCCGAGCAGCGCCGCATCCTGATGGTGATCTCCGACGGGGCGCCGGTCGACGACTCGACCCTCTCGGTCAATCCGGGCAACTACCTGGAGCGCCACCTGCGCTACATGATCGAGGAGATCGAGCAGCGCTCGCCGGTGGAGCTCCTGGCCATCGGCATCGGCCACGACGTGACCCGCTACTACCGCCGCGCCGTCACCATCGTCGATGCGGAGGAGCTCGGCGGGGCGATGACCGAAAAGCTCGCCGAGCTGTTCGAGGAGGACGCGGCCCCGGCCGGCCGGGTCCAGGCCCCGCGCCGGGCGGCCGGCGGGCGGCGCTGAGGCGCCGCCCTTCCTCGACCATCTCCGGTCGGTCGCGCGGTTCGACGCGCATCCCCGCGCCCCGCTTGCGGGGAGGGGAAAACCCGCGCCCGCCATGACGGTGGAGCGCTGGACGCCCGGCCGCGAAAGCCGCCTCAGCCGTGGCCGAGCACGGTGAGCCAGACCAGCACGGTCCCGGCCGCGAGCAGGGTCGAGAGCAGGACCGAGGCGGCGACCAGCCCCTGCTCGGTCCGGTAGCGGGCGGCGAGCAGGTAGGCGTTGATCCCCACCGGCATGGTCGCGAACAGGGTGGCGACGCCGGCATAGGCCGGCGGCATGGTGAAGACGTGGAAGGCGAGCAGCCACACGGCCAGCGGATGCACCACGAGCTTCAGGGTGGCGACGGTGAGCGCGCCGGGCAGGTCGTGGACGACCCGGTAGCGCTTCAGCCCGGCCCCCAGGGCGATGAGGGCGCAGGTGGAGGCGGTGCCGCCCAGGGCGTCGACGAGCGCCTTCGGCACGCCGCCGAGGCCGATGCCGCTGGCGCGCAGGGCCAGGCCGGTGGCGAGCGCCAGGAAGATCGGGTTGCGGAACAGCACCGCCCCGAGGCCCTTCAGGCGCGCCGCGTAGGAGCGGCCGCCCTCCGCCTCGATCAGGAAGGTCGCCGCGCCCATCATCAGCGGCAGATGCACCGCGAGCAGCATGAAGAGCGGGAAGGCGCCGGCCTCGCCATAGGCCTGCAGGATCGTCGGCACGCCGATGAAGATCGTGTTCGACTGGCTCGCGGCGAAGCCGTGGATGGTCGCGCCGCGCCCGTCGATGCCGTGGCGGCGGCGGGCGATCAGGCTCGCGAGGCCCCAGGCGACGGCGACGCCGCCGAAATAGCTGAACCAGAACGACCAGGCGATCTCGCCCTCGAGCCCCGGCTTCGTCAGGGTGCCGACGATCAGCGCCGGCACCGCCAGGGCGAAGACGTATTCCGAGAGCCCGTCGCTGACCTTGTCGGACAGGATGCCGGTCAGCGCCGCCGCCCATCCGATCAGGACGAGGCCGAAGATCGGGACGATGAGGGCGAGCGCGGTCATGGCGGCCTTGCGGCGTTCGGCCAAGCGAAAGACCGCCGTGCGCCGGGAGGCGCACGACGGCCTTGTTCACATTGAGGAAAGCGAAGCGGGGGCGCCGTGACGGCGCCCGGCCGGCCTCAGGCCGCGGCGGCCTGGGTCTCGGAGAGCTTCTTCTCGATCTCGCGCTTGAGCAGGCGGGCGGTCTGGGACAGCTCCACCTCGCGGGCCTTCACCAGGAAGGCGTCGAGGCCGCCGCGATGCTCCACGGAGCGCAGGGCATGGGCGGTGATGCGCAGGCGCACCCGGCGGGCGAGCGCGTCGGACTGGAGCGTGACGTTGCACAGGTTCGGCAGGAACCGGGTCTTCGTCTTGCGGTTGGAGTGGCTCACGAGGTGGCCGACCTGCACGGCCTTGCCGGTCAGTTCGCAGCGGCGCGACATAGCGTTGATCCCGTCATCGTTCCGCAAACTCAATCGACCGCGTCGGGCGAAACAGGGCCGACGCGGCGCACCGCGGGCCTGAAACCCTCGCGTGAATCGATGCCAGCGGAGTTCTATTGAAGGCGCGAGCCTATAGGCGAGCCTCCCGGGTGCCGTCAAGGCGGAGCGTGTCGAGAAGGGCGCTCCCTGTGCTCCGCGGGAGACGGCCGGCCCGCCAACGGTCTGTTAACCATGGGGAAGGACGATACGGAACGCGTCAGGCTCGGGGTCGGTCCCGACTCGGAGCCGGCGTCCAGGAATCCCCGAGTCGAGACCATGTGCGCCATCGCCCGCCCGCGCGCCACCGCCGCCGTGATCGCCGCCGCGCTCGCCTTCGCCCTGCCGCCCGCCGCCGAGGCGAAGCGGGCGCCCAAGGCGGGGGCCACGGAGGTCACGGTCGATTACGGTGTGAACCTCGCCGGCATCCCGATCGGCACGGCCCAGCTCTCCGGCGCCTTCGAGGGCAGCCGCTACCGCATGGACGTCTCGGCCCGGCTCACCGGCCTCGTCGGCGCGGTCACCGGCGGCCAGGGCTCGGCCCGGGCGAGCGGCGCCGTCGCGGCGCAGCCCCAGCCCGGCGCCTTCTCGATCGCCACCCGCACCAGCAATTCCGGCATCGCCGTGCGCATGGCGCTGGCCCACGGCAACGTCACCCAGGCGGAGATCACCCCGCCCCTCGTCGACATGGGCGACCGGGTGCCCGTCACCAGCGGCATGAAGCGCGGCATCGTCGATCCGGCGAGCGCCTTGATGATGCCGGCGCTGGCCCGGGGCGACCTGATCGACCCGGCCAATTGCAACCGCACCATCCCCGTCTTCGACGGCGCCACCCGCTTTAACGTGGTCCTCAGCTACGGCGAGACCCGGCAGGTGGAGAAGCCGGGCTATAGCGGCCCCGTCCTCGTCTGCAACGCGCGCTACGTCGCCATCGCCGGCCACCGGCCCGACCGGCCCGGCGTGAAGTGGATGGAGGATAACCGCGAGATGTCGGTCTGGCTCGCCCCGGTCGAGGGGGCGCGGGTGCTGCTGCCGGTGCGGATCTCCGTGCTGACCACCATCGGCACCAACATCATCGAGGCGACCCGCTGGAGCCGCGCCGGGGCGGGGCCGACGGGCCTCGCGGCCGGCGCCGAGGCGGGGGCCGTGGCCCAGGCGAATTTGACCGGCCAGTGAGGGGGCTTCGTTAAGGCCCGCCGGCCGAGAGTGCCGGGATGCGGCGCCCCCCTGCCCTCCTCCTCCTCCTGACGCTCTGGAGCGCCCCGGCCCTCGCCGAGCCGCTGAGCGCGGGCGGCCCGCCCGATTGCGGCGGCGACGCCTTCTCCTCCGCCCAGGTCGTCGAGAACCGCCCGGCCCGGAAGGGGCCGCTCACCGCCATGCCGCAGACGCTCTGCGCCGACCTCGCGCCCCAGCAGCCGCCGGTGCCGGTCGAGATCTATGCATATCCGGGTCTCCCCGGCGAGATTGGCAGCGGGCCGGCAAACGCCCCATATGGAGCGGGGCCGCCGGGAGACCGGCGGTACTAGCGCCGCGACGGCCTTCCGGTCGAAGGGACCGCCGACCACCCGCATGACTCTCCGTTCCCTCCCCCGCCAGGCCCGCGCCCGCGGCGTCACGGCGGTGCTCGGGCCGACCAATACCGGCAAGACCCATCTCGCCATCGAGCGGATGCTCGCGCACCCGACCGGGATGATCGGGCTGCCCCTGCGCCTGCTCGCCCGCGAGGTCTATCTGCGCGTGGTGGCCAAGGTCGGCCTCGAGAAGGTCGCCCTCGTCACCGGCGAGGAGAAGATCAAGCCCGACCGGCCGCGCTACTGGATCTGCACCATCGAGGCGATGCCCCGCGACCTCGATGTCGCCTTCGTCGCCATCGACGAGATCCAGCTCGCCGCCGACATGGACCGCGGCCACGTCTTCACCGACCGCCTGCTCTACCAGCGCGGCCGCGAGGAGACGCTGCTGATCGGCTCCTCGACCATGCAGCCCCTGGTGCAGGCGCTGATCCCCGGCGTGCAGCCGCAGACGCGGCCGCGCCTGTCGCAGCTCGGCTTCGCCGGGGAGAAGAAGCTCTCCCGCCTGCCCCGGCGCACGGCGATCGTCGCCTTCTCCGCGGAGGAGGTCTACGCCATCGCCGAGCTGATCCGGCGCCAGCGCGGCGGCGCGGCGGTGGTGCTCGGCGCCCTCTCCCCGCGCACCCGCAACGCCCAGGTGGAGCTCTACCAGTCCGGCGAGGTCGATTACCTGGTGGCCACCGACGCGGTCGGCATGGGGCTCAACCTCGACGTCGATCACGTGGCCTTCGCCGCCAACTGGAAATTCGACGGCACCCGGTTCCGCAAGCTCACCGCCGCCGAGATGGGCCAGATCGCCGGCCGGGCCGGCCGCCACACCGCGGACGGCACCTTCGGCTCCACCGGGCGCTGCCCGCCCTTCGAGCCGGAGATGGTCGAGGCGCTGGAGAATCACCAGTTCGATCCCGTGCGCGTCCTGCAATGGCGCAACCCGGATCTCGATTTCGCCTCGCTCACCGCCCTGCAGGCGAGCCTCGACGCGCATCCCGACGAGCCGGGCCTGACCCGCGCGCCCATGGGCGAGGACCAGGCGGCGCTGGAAATCCTGATGCGCGACGAGGAGCTGCGCGACATCGCCTCGGGCCGCTCGGGCGTGCAGCGCCTCTGGGACGCCTGCGGCCTGCCCGATTACCGCAAGGTCCATCCCCAGACCCATGCGGATCTCGTGGCACAGCTCTATCGCTTCCTGATGCGGGGCATGGCCGGGCGCATTCCGAACGACTGGTTCGCCCGCCACGTCGCCATGATCGACCGCACCGACGGCGACATCGACGCCCTGTCCCAGCGCATCGCGCAGGGGCGAACCTGGACCTTCGTGGCCAACCGTCCGGACTGGCTGCTTGATCCTCTGCATTGGCAGGGCGAGACGCGTCGGGTAGAGGACAGGCTGTCCGATGCCCTGCACGAGCGCCTCGCGAGCCGCTTCGTCGACAGGCGCACCAGCGTCCTGATGCGACGCCTGAGAGAGAACGTGATGCTGGAAGCCGAGATCACCTCCGGCGGTGATGTCACCGTCGAGGGTCAACACGTGGGTCACCTGCACGGCTTCCAGTTCGTGCCGGACCCGGCCGCGGAAGGCCAGGAGGCCAAGACCCTGCGCAGCGCCGCCGAGAAGGCGCTGGCCGGCGAGATCGAGGGGCGCGCCGAGCGCTTCTCGGCCACGCCCGATTCCACGCTGGTGCTGTCGCATGACGGCATCATCCGCTGGACGGGCGATCCCGTGGCCAAGCTCACGCCGGGCGACAAGCTGTTCGAGCCGGGCCTGCGCCTCATCGCGGATGACGGCCTGACCGGCTCCGCCCGCGAGAAGGTCGAGGTCCGACTCAACGCCTGGCTCCGGGCGCATGTGGTGCGCCTGCTCGGGCCGCTCATGGAGATCGAGACCGCGGCGGACCTCACCGGCCTCGCCAAGGGCATCGGCTACCAGGTGGTCGAGGCGCTCGGCGTGCTGGAGCGGGCCAAGGTCGGGCACGAGATGAAGAGCCTCGACCAGGACGGCCGGGCGAATCTGCGCCGCCACGGCGTCCGCTTCGGCGCCTACCACATCTTCCTGCCGGCCCTGCTGAAGCCGGCCCCGCGCACCCTGGCGGCCCAGCTCTGGGCCCTGCGCAACGGCGGCCTCGACCAGCGCGGCCTCGACGAGATCGCCCATCTGGCGAGCTCGGGCCGCACCTCGATCAAGGTCGATCCCGAGATCGCCAAGGGGCTCTACCGGGCCGCGGGCTTCCGCGTCTGCGGCGAGCGGGCGGTGCGCGTCGACATCCTGGAGCGCCTGGCCGACCTGATCCGCCCGGCCATCGCCTATCGCCCCGGCACCACCCCGGGCGAGCCCCCGGCGGGGACCGCCGACGGCGACGGCTTCGTCGCCACCGTCAACATGACCTCGCTGGTCGGCTGCTCGGGCGAGGATTTCGCCTCGATCCTGAAGTCGCTGGGCTACGTCTCCGAGACGCGGCCGGGACCGGCCATCACCGTCCCGCTCGTCCCCGCGGCCCCGACCGTGCCCGCGACGCCGAGCGCGCCGGCCGAGGCGGCGCCCGAGGCGGCCGTGTCCTCCGCGGCGACGCCGGCCCAGGACGCCGCCGATGCGGCCGCTCCGGCGGACGCTTCCGCGGAAGCCGGAGAGGCATCCGCCCCCGAGGCTTCGGCGCCCGAGCCCGGCTCGACCGCCGATGCGGTGGCGCCCGCCCCCATCGGCACGGCCCCGGCCGAGGCGGCGCAGCCCGAGCCCGTGGCCGCCGCCGAGGAGCCGGCTGCGGAGCCGGCCGCCGACGAGGCCCCGGTGCCGGTGGCGGACTCCGCCGCTCTGGCCGCCGCCGTCGAGGCCCCGGCCGAGCCCGCGCTTGCCGCCGAGGCGGCCCCCGAAGCGGCCGAGGCCGCGGATGAGGCTTCCGCCGAGACCCCGGAGGCCGAGCCGGCGGCGCCGGCCGAGCCCGAGACCGTCGAGGTCTGGCATCTGCACCGCTTCCAGCGCTCCGCCGGCCAGCAGCGTCACGGCCGTCCCCGGGGCGACAACCGCGAGGGACGCGGCGGCGAGCGGGAGGCCCGCGGCCCCGGCGGCCCGCAGCGCCGGGGCAACCGGCCGGAAGGCGAGCACCGGGAGTGGCCGGAGGGAGGGCGTGGCCAGGGCGGTCCCCGCCGCGACCGCTTCCGTCCCGAAGGGGGCGAGCCGCCGCGCCACGACCGGCACGACGACAAGCGCCGGGCCGGTCCGCGCGAGGACCAGCGGCCGCCGCGGCGCGAGCGCCAGCCCGATCCGGACTCGCCCTTCGCCAAGCTCGCCGCCCTGAAGGCGCAGCTCGAATCCGCCGAGGGCCGCAAGCGTTGAGGCCACGGCCCGGCCCGATCGCATCGCCGTCGGGCCGGGCTGATCCGTGCTGCCGCCGCGCGCGCTCCGCACGGGCGCGATGAGGGGGCAGCGCCTCGACAAGTGGCTCTGGTTCGCCCGCTTCGCGAAGACGCGGACGCTCGCCGCCCGCCTCGTCGCGGACGGCCATGTCCGCATCAACGGCAAGCGGGCGGAGGCGGCGAGCAAGGCCGTGGCGGTCGGCGACGTGCTCACCATCGCCGTGGCCCACCGCACCGCCGTGGTGCGCGTCCTCGCACCCGGCGAGCGGCGCGGGCCGGCGCCCGAGGCCCAGGGTCTCTACGCGGAGGTCGCCGACACCGCCCCGGAGACGGCGTGAGCCCGCGCCGCGTGAAGAGCGCGCAGGCGAACATGGCAGGGGAGCGACACTTCCCCCTCCGATACGTCCCCCGGCGGGGCGGGCCGCTTGTCAGCTCTTTAGGCAAGGTCTAAGGCGCACGGCAGCGCAGGACGGCGAGCGTCGCGCAGCACTCGAACGGAGCCGGGACGCGACGATCCTCTCGACGTTCGGCGCCGCCTGAGCGAGAGAGACGACCGGAAAGCGTATCCGAGGACCGAGCAGCCCATGACCTACGTCGTCACCGACAACTGCATCAAGTGCAAGTACATGGACTGCGTCGAGGTCTGTCCGGTGGACTGCTTCTACGAGGGCGAGAACATGCTCGTCATCCATCCGGACGAGTGCATCGATTGCGGCGTCTGCGAGCCGGAATGCCCGGCCGAGGCGATCAAGCCCGACACCGAGTCCGACCTGGAGCGCTGGCTGAAGCTCAACGCCGACTACGCCAAGAGCTGGCCCAACATCACCCAGAAGAAGGACGCGCCCGCCGACGCCAAGGAATGGGACGGCGTGGCCGGCAAGCTCGAGGCGCATTTCTCGCCGAACCCCGGCTCCGGCGACTGATCGCCGCGCCGGACCGGATCGGCCCTTCGGGCCGGTCGGACGAGGTTTCGGATCGACCGTGCATAACGCGCGATGCGCGTTGGCGCGGGCGCTGGCATGCGCGGGCAATCCTTTGATTCGACGGCCGGATTGTGGTACACCATCCCTCTGCCGTCGCTCCTGCCCGATGTGCTTTCTCCGCCCGCGCCGACGCGGTTCCCGACAGTGGAAACGGGGTTGCATGACTACGACCGCGAAGGATCTGCCTTTCGTGGTTCGTGGTGGCTTTGGCTGAAGGGACGGCTGCCAGGGAACCGGACGGCGTGCCGAAGCGGCGTCCGGGCAATGGCTTGAGCCGGGTGTCCCGCCCCCGGAAACGTGGAACAGCGCGGATGGACGCCGCGCGGTGATCGGAGGCCCTTCTCGCATGACCACAGCCAAGAAGACGACGGCAGGCCGCCAAGGCTTCAAGACGGGTGAAGCGGTCGTCTATCCGGCGCACGGCGTAGGCCGCATCGTCGCGATCGAGGAGCAGGAGATCGCCGGCTACAAGCTCGAGCTGTTCGTCGTTTCCTTCGAGAAGGACAAGATGGTCCTGCGCGTGCCGACCGCGAAGGCCAACAGCGTCGGCATGCGCAAGCTCGCCGAGCCGGAGCTCGTGAAGAAGGCCCTCGACGTGCTGACCGGCCGCGCCCGGATCAAGCGCACCATGTGGTCGCGCCGCGCCCAGGAATACGAGGCGAAGATCAATTCCGGCGACCTGATCGCCGTCACCGAGGTGGTGCGCGACCTCTACCGCTCGGACGCGCAGCCGGAGCAGTCCTACAGCGAGCGCCAGCTCTACGAGGCGGCCCTCGACCGCGTCGTGCGCGAGATCTCGTCGGTCAACAAGATCACCGAGACCGAGGCGCTGAAGCTGATCGAGCAGAGCCTCGCCAAGTCCCCGCGCCGGGCCAAGGCCGAGGCGGAGACCGAGTCCGACGCCGATGGCGAGGGCGACGACCTGCAGGAAGAGGCCGCCTGAGCGGCCTTCCCCCTCGCGAAGACGTGTCTTTCGGAAAACCCGGTGCCCCTGGCGCCGGGTTTTTTGTTGCGCGCGACGGGCCTTGGGCGGGTTCTCCACCGTCCCGAACCCCTCGGGGAAGCGCCGCCCCCTTGATAATTCTCGCCTCGGCGCCACGCGCCGCGCGGAACAACCCCCTCCCCCTTTCGTTGTGCCTGAGCCGGGCATGGGGCCGATGCCCGGGGCCGCCGCCTGTTCTGGGCGGAGCCCGGACCCTCATAAGGCTCGATCGAGAAAGGCGTTTGGGGATGGCAGAGATCGCAGGGATCCGGCGTCAGTTCATTCGGACCGCGATGGAGGCGCCCTTCCTGGCGAGGGAGGAGGAACGGGGACTTGCCGAGCGCTGGAAGGAGAACCGCGACGAGCGCGCCCTCCACCGGCTGATCTCCGCCCATATGCGCCTCGTGATCGCGCTGGCCGGCCGCTTCCGCCATTACGGCCTGCCCATGGCCGATCTCGTCCAGGAGGGGCATGTCGGCCTGATGGAGGCCGCCGCCCGCTTCGAGCCGGAGCGCGACGTGCGCTTCTCGACCTATGCGACCTGGTGGATCCGGGCCTCGATCCAGGACTACATCCTGCGCAACTGGTCGATCGTGCGCGGCGGCACCAGCTCCGCCCAGAAGGCCCTGTTCTTCAACCTGCGCCGCCTGCGCGCCCGGCTGATGCAGTCGACCGAGGAGCAGGTCGGCGACGAGATCCATTCCCGCATCGCCACCGCCATCGGCGTCTCCCGCGAGGACGTGGCCCTGATGGATGCCCGCCTGTCGGGGCCGGACATGTCCCTCAACGCCCCCGTGGGCGAGGAGAGCGAGGCCTCCTCCGAGCGCATGGACTTCCTGGTCGACGGCGCGGCCCTGCCCGACGAGACGGTCTCGGCCATCGTCGACGGCGAGCGCCGGCTGATCTGGCTGAAGCAGGCGCTGACCGTCCTGTCCGAGCGCGAGCTGCGCATCCTGCGCGAGCGTCGCCTCGCCGAGGATCAGGCGACGCTGGAGGCCCTCGGCCACCGGCTCGGCATCTCGAAGGAGCGCGTCCGCCAGATCGAGAACCGCGCCCTGGAGAAGCTGCGCCGGGCGCTGGCGGAGAAGTTCCCGCAATCGGCCGGCAACGTCTACGCCTGAGGCGCGCGCCGCCGCGGGAAGGCGGGATCCGGCCCGGGCGCCGGATCACCGCCCCCGCCGGCGGCGGAATGTCTCGGCGACGGGTGGCTTTTAACCCGAAAGATCAATGCGGCCTTTAGGAAAGCCCCCTTAGCGTCACGGGCTGACCGCATCGCGCATCCGGTGGCCCGCCATGACACGATCCCCCGACAGGCTGCTCACGCCCCTGCCGATCCTCGTGGCGCTGATGCCGGTCGCGGCGCTCGCCGCGCTGATCCTGTCCGTCGCCCTCGGCCTGTCCTGGATCGCCGCCGGCGGCCTGTTCTATGGCCTGCTCGCCGCGGCCGAGATGGCCTATCTCCTGGCGGTCGCGACGCGGCTGCGCCCCCGCCCCCGCCCGTTCCCGCGCCGCCTCTGACGGATCAGGAGCGCACCGCGTAGACCGCGGGCGCTTCGAGGCGGTGGGCCGCCGGCCCCGAGGCGCCCCGGTTGGCCGCTCCGAGGACGGCTCCGAGGCGCTTTGTCACGAAGTCGATGAAACTCCGCGACTTGGCCGGCAGGAGCCGCGACGTCGTCACGATATAAACCGGCGTCGGCGCCAGCCGCCATTCCGGCAGCACCCGCTCCAGGCGTCCGCTCGCGAGGTCGCGGTCGACGCTGATGATGTTGGCGCCCGTGATGCCCTGTCCCGCGATGGCCAGCCGCCGGGCAAGGCTCTGATTGTTGCACGAGATCGGCCCGCGCACGGACACCTCCGCGGTCTCGCTGTCCCGGGCCAGCGACAGGTTCGACAGCCCGGTCGGTGAGGACAGCACCAGTTGATGGTTGGCGAGGTCGCCTGGCACCTCGGGTCGCTCACGGGTGGCGAAATAGATCGGCGAGGCGAAGAGCGCGTTGTGCACGTCCGCGATCTTGCGAACGATGAGCGAGGTCTCGCGCGGCTCCTCGATGGTGACGGCGAGATCGTAATTCTCGCCCGCCAGATCGATCGGGGCCGGCTTCAGGTCGATATGGACGTGGATGTGCTCGAAGTTGCGTGAGAATTCCGTGACCAGCCCGGAGAAATGGCGCAGCACCCAGAAGTCCGGCGGCGCGGCGATCTTGAGCATTCCCGTCGGGCCCTTGGCCTCGGCGACCATGTCGTCGAAGGTCTTCTGGGCTTCCTCGACGAGGCGGGTGGCCTGGGCGAGATAAGCCTCGCCGTAGGAGGTAAGCACCAGCTTGCGGGTCGTCCGATCGAGCAGACGCAAGCCGACCGCGGCCTCGAACAGGGTGATCCTGCGCGAGAGCGAAGAAATCGGCATCCCGAGCGCGGCCGCAGCCTGGCTGAAGCTCCTGCGTTTGGCAACTTCAACGAAGAGCGCCATGTCGCGAAGGATCTGCGGATGAGGCATGCAAGTTCCCAGTCGCCGGAAGGGAGACCAAGGCCTGTAGGACCGGCGGGGTTTGTGTCGATATAATGCATGTAAAAATGCTGAAATTCTGACGGCCCGTCAATGGCCCGCCAGGAGTGCGCGGAAATCAAATTAAATAAAAATTTCCTTGTCATCGAAAGGATCGGCAGCGAAAGTTGCTCAGGCAATGTTATGTCTGTCGCTGAAGATGGATCGATCTATGCTCAAGCTTCTGCATCAATAGTTAAAGACGGCGCCAAGACTGTACGATATCGGACCGTATAGCGTCAAAGTGACACGGAAACATCTTGATCTCTCGGCTGGCGCTGCCCATCCGCGTCGTGGAAGACATGTCCTATGCGCCCGTCTCACGGTGAAAAGTCCTCTTCCGTTGCATGGCTGTCATGCCTCGGTGGCGGCGATCCGGAAATGAATTCGCAGATGCGAGATGCTACTTCTGGGATTGTGGCGGAGGATCGCAACGGCTTCCCGTAGCGAGCCCGCCGGCCCCTCAAGACTTTCCGTCCCGGATCTTCGATGGACTCCAACGCCTCGCTTCCCAAGCGTTCCTCGGCCGCCGGTGGCTGGGGCGCCCTGAAGAGTTGCGGCAAGCATCTGCTCGGCAGCCGTGCCCCCCTCTCCGGTGCCCGCGCCCTGCTCTCCGCCAACCAGCCGGACGGCTTCGACTGCCCGGGCTGCGCCTGGGGCGACCCGGCTCACGGGTCCTCCTTCGAGTTCTGCGAGAACGGCGTGAAGGCGGTCTCCTGGGAGGCGACCGACAAGCGCGTCACGCCGCTGTTCTTCGCCCGGCACACGGTCTCCGAGCTGCGGCAATGGACCGACTACGCGCTGGAGAGCGAGGGCCGCCTGACCCAGCCGATGCGCTACGATGCGGGCCTCGACCGCTACGTCGCCGTGCCCTGGGACGAGGCCTTTGCCGAGATCGGTGCGGTGCTGCGCGGGCTCGACCATCCCGACCGGGCCGAGTTCTACACCTCCGGCCGCGCCTCCAACGAGGCGGCCTATCTCTACCAGCTCTTCGCCCGCCTCTACGGCACCAACAACTTCCCCGATTGCTCCAACATGTGCCACGAGGCGAGCGGCGTCGCCCTGCAGGCGGCGATCGGCGTCGGCAAGGGCACGGTGCTGCTCGAGGATTTCGAGAAGGCGGACGCGATCTTCTGCGTCGGTCAGAACCCGGGCACCAACCATCCGCGCATGCTGGGCGACCTGCGCCGGGCCGCCGAGCGCGGCGCCCGCGTCGTCGTGTTCAACCCCGTGCGTGAGCGCGGCCTGGAGCGCTTCGCCGATCCGCAGAACAGCGTCGAGATGCTGCGCGGCGCGAGCCGCCCCATCGCCAGCCACTACTATCAGCCGCGCCTCGGCGGCGACATGGCCGCCTTCCGGGGCATCGCGAAGGTGGTCTTCGCCCGGGACGCCGTGGCGCTGGCCGCCGGCAAGCCCTCGCTGCTCGACCATTCCTTCCTGGCCAAGCACTCCGCCGGCTACGAGGCCTATCGCGCCGCCGTCGAGGCGACCAGCTGGGAGGCGATCCTCGATCAGTCCGGCCTGACCCGGGAGGAGATCGAGACCGCGGCGGAGGTCTATCTCGGCGCCGACAAGGTCATCGCCACCTGGGCGATGGGCGTCACCCAGCACCGCCATTCCGTGGCGACGATCCGCGAGATCGCCAACGTCCTGTTTCTGCGCGGCCATGTCGGCCGGCCCGGCACGGGCCTCTGCCCGGTGCGGGGCCATTCCAACGTGCAGGGCGACCGTACCGTCGGCATCAACGAGAAGCCGCCGGCCGCCCTTCTCGACGCCCTCGAGCGGGAGATCGGTGTCGCGGTCCCTCGCCGCCACGGCCACAACGTGCTCGCGGCTATCGGCGCCCTGCTCGACGGCTCGTCCAGGGCCTTCATCGGCCTCGGCGGCAACTTCGCCCGCGCCACGCCGGATTCGGCCCTGGTCGCCAAGGCGCTGTCCTCCTGCGAGCTCACCGTCCACATCGCGACGAAGCTCAACCACTCGCACCTGCTGCCGGGCCGCGTCGCCTATGTGCTGCCCTGCCTGGGCCGCACCGAGATCGACCGCAACAGCAAGGGCAAGGTCCAGATCGTGACCGTCGAGGATTCGATGAGCATGGTCCACGGCTCGGGCGGCATCAACAAGCCGGCCTCGCCGCATCTGCGCTCCGAGGTGGCGATCATCGCCGGCATGGCCGCGGCTACGGTGGGCTCGGAGCGGGTCGATTGGGCGGCGCTTGCCGACGATCACGACAAGATCCGCGACCTCATCGAGAAGACCATCCCCGGTTTCTCCGGCTACAACCTGCGCGTCCGGCGTCCGCGGGGCTTCATGCTGCGCAACCTCGCCGCCGAGCGGGTTTTCGAGACGACGACGGGCAAGGCCAACTTCTCCGCCGATGCCCTGCCGGCGCAGACCGAGCACCAGCGCGCCTCCGGGATTCCGGACACCTTCGTGCTTCAGACCTTCCGCAGCCACGACCAGTACAACACCACGATCTACGGCCTCGACGACCGCTATCGTGGTGTCTACGGCGAGCGCCGCGTGATCTTCGCCAATCCGGACGACCTCGCCGCCCTGAAGGCGAAGTTCGGCGATCGGGTCGACGTGGTCGGCCTGCATGCGGACGGAATCGAGCGGGTGGCGGAGGATTTCCGTCTCGTGCCCTTCGACATGCCCCGGGGCAGCCTCGCCGGCTACTACCCCGAGCTGAACGTCCTGGTGCCGCTTTCGACCTTCGGTGAGTTCTCCGACACGCCGACCTCGAAATCCGTGCTCGTCACCGTGCGGGCGCGGGCCTCGGTCGCCGCCGCGGCATGAGTGAGCCTCCCGCCGATGCGGAGACCTTCCTGGCGGCGGCGGAGACGCTCTCCGCCCTGCGCCCGGAACTGAGCTTGCTCGAAGCTGGCATCCTGGCCGGGCTTCACCTCGGCTTCTCCGCGGATAGTCGCAGCTTCGCCCGGGTCTTCGGGGTGGAGCATGCCCTGGTGCTGCGGGCGGTGGAGACCCTGACCGGGGCAGCCCTCATCGTGGTGACGACCCGCGACCCCCGCACTCAGCGCACGCGCTACGCGGCGAGCCCCGAGGGCCGTGACGTGCTCTCGGCCCTCTCCTCCTGAGCGCCGGGCACGGCGCTCGGCTGCGGGCATGAAAAAGGGGGCGGTTTCCCACCCCTTTCCCAGGGCCTGACGGCTGGACGCCGCCGATGGCCGGTCAGTAATCGTAGTCGCGGCGGTAGCCGCGGTCCCTGCGGTCGCCGAAGCGTTGCTGGCGGTAGTAGCGGTCGTCGTCCCGGCGCATCATCTCGCGGCGATCGTCGCGGTCGCGCTGGGCGCGGGAGCGCAGGTCCACCCCTGGGCCGTTTGGCCCCAGATAGATCTGTTGCGCGCTGGCCGATATCGTCCCGGCACCCACCATCGAAGTGGCGAGAACGGCGCCGGCGAGCAAGGTCTTCATGGACTTCATAATCGTTGCCTCCTTTCTCATCGTCGGAAGGCCAATGCATCGCCTGTCGGGATGTTCCCGGGAGACTGATGTCCGGGCAGCCTGATCCCGCTTTCGATCCGCGCGATTCTCGTCCAGACGGAGAAAGAGCCTTCCAATATGCCGGCCCGTGAGCTGATCTATTATCCTGATCCCCGTCTGCGCGCCGTCGCGCAGCCCGTGACGCGGTTCGATGCCGATCTGCGCGCCTTGGCCGACGATCTGCTCGAGACCCTGGCGGCGGTCTCCGCAATCGGGCTGACGGCGGTGCATCTCGGCCTGCCGCAGCGGGTCGCGATCATCCGCCTGCAGCCCGATCTCGCCCCCGTCCTCTACGTCAATCCGGAGATCGCCGCGGCCTCAGCCGAGACGGCGTCGCATCAGGAGGGCAGCGTCTCGATGCCGGGCGTGATGGAGCCGGTGGAGCGTCCCGCCGCGGTCACGGTGCGCTACCGCGACCTCGACGGCGCGGCGCAGGAGGAGCAGGCGGAGGGATTCCTCGCCGCCTGTCTTCAGCACGAGATCGACCAGCTCGACGGCGTCTTCTGGATCGAGCGGCTGACGCGGCTGCGGCGCGAGCGGGCGCTCAAGCGGTACGCCAAGCTGCGCCGAACGGCGGGCTGAGGCTCAGCTGGCCTTCTCCAGCACCACGCGCAGCTTCTCGGCGAGCTGCTCCCGGCGATAGGGCTTGCCGAGGAGCGGCAGGTCGCCCGGCAGGTTCTGCGGCGCGCCGGTATAGCCCGAGGTCAGGAGAACCCGCAGGCCTGGCCGCAGGCGTCGGGCCTCCACGGCGAGCTGCACGCCGTTCATGCCGCCGGGCATCACCACGTCCGAGAACAGGATGTCGATGCGCTCGGGCCCCCGAAGCCTATCGAGGGCGGCGGCGGCATGGGTCGCGGTGAGGGTGCGGTAGCCGAGCTCGCTCAGGCTCTCCACCGCCATCTCCAGCACGCCCGGCTCGTCCTCGACGGCGAGCACCACCTCGCCCTGCGTCGCCCGGCGCAGAGGAATCGCCGTATCCGGGCGCGGGGGCGCCGCCGCTTCGGCGGAACGGGGCAGGTAGAGCTCCACCGTCGTGCCCTCGCCGGGCACGCTCTTCAGCCGGGCATAGCCGCCGGCCTGGCGCACGAAGCCGTAGACCTGGCTCAGGCCGAGGCCGGTGCCCCGGCCGACATCCTTGGTGGTGAAGAACGGCTCGAAGGCATGGGCGAGCACGGCCGGCTCCATGCCCGTGCCGGTATCGCTCACCGCCACCAGCACGTAGGGCCCCGGCGCGAGGTCGGGACGATCGGCGATCTCCTGTTCGGAGAGCATCGCGTTGCAGGTCCTCAGGGTGAGGGTGCCGCCGCCCTGCATGGCGTCGCGGGCGTTCACCGCGAGGTTGAGCACTGCGTTCTCGAACTGGCCCGGGTCGATCCGCACGGGATCGAGCACCGGGTCGAGGTCGAGATGGACCCGGACTGTCTCCCCCACGGCGCGGCCGAGCAGCCCCTGGAAATCCCGGAGCAGGCGGTTGGGGTTCACGGTCTCCGGCCGCAGCACCTGCCGGCGCGAGAAGGCGAGCAGCTTCTCGGTGAGCTCCGCCCCCCGGCGAGCCGCCTGCAGGCTCGACCCGGCGAGCCGCTCGACCCGCGCCCGGTTGTCGGGGGCGCGGGCGATCATGTCGAGATTGCCGGTGATGATGGTCAGGAGGTTGTTGAAGTCGTGGGCGACGCCGCCGGTGAGCTGGCCCACCGCCTCCATCTTTTGGGCCTGTGCGAGCCGTTCCTCGGCCTCGTGCCGCTCGGTCGTGTCCATGACCACGCCCGCCATGGAGCGCAGGCGGCCATCCGCGCCGCGATAGCCGCGGCCGCGCATCAGGATCCAGCGCTGGGTGCCGTCGTCGGCGCGGGTGATGCGGCATTGCAGGTCGAGCCGCTCGGTGGCCTCGACCGCCTGGAGAGCGGCGCGGGCCGCGGCCCGGTCCTCCGGAACCACGTGGGCAAGGAAGGCGTCCAGCGTCCACCCCGCCACCGGCTGGGCATGCCCGAAGATCGCGTCGTGCCGGGGCGTGCGGCGCGTGGCGCCGGTGACGAAGTCGATCTCCCAGTCGCCCATGCCGGCCGCGTCGAGGGCGAGGGCGAGGCTGTCCCGGGCCGATTGCAGGGCCGCCTTCTCGCGCCCCCGCTCCCGGGCGGTGGTCTCCGCCCGCTCCTGCAGCACGTCGACCTCCCGCAGGTAGACGCCCAGCAGGATGATGCCGGCGACCAGGGCTTCGAGCCGCCCGGCCAGCCAGCCGAGGGTGCCGCGGGCCCCGCCGGAAAGCGTGACGAGGTTGTCGAAGACGAGGAGCAGCAGCGAGACCGCGAGCCAGAGCTGCAGGACCGTCCGCAGCCGCGTCGTCCAGCACAGCAGGGCGAGCGCCAGCACGGTCAGCCCCATCACCGCGGGACCGATCCCGGTGGTGGTGAGCAGGCGATAGTCGTCGCCCTCGACGCTGCGGGGCAGCCAGCCGACGTAGCGGGTCACGGCGAGGGCGACGAGCACCACCAGTCCGAGGGTCGCCGCGACCGCGAGCAGCGCCTGACGGCCGGAGACCTTCCGCCGCCCGCCGCTGCGCTCGAGGAGGGTGAAGGGCAGCGCGAAGAGCGGCGGTCCGATATGCCAGAAGGTCCAGAGCCAGATCGTCGTGTCTGGGCTGTTCCCGACGAGGCGCCCGGACGCCAGCACGTTCGGGAAGGAGAGGAGCTGCAGCAGCACCATCAGCATCACGAACAGGCTGCCGAGGCCCATGGTGAGGAGGGCCGCCGAACCCGTGCGGCGGTGCTGCGCGAGGAAGAGGTAGCTGGTCAGCGCGTAGACGACGATGAGCGTCGATTGGTAGACCGGGACGAAGCCCGGGACCGGCGGGGCCGGCTGGGACGCGACCGGCAGGAGGCCGAGGGTCACCGCGCCGAAGGCGAGGCAGACCAGCAGCGCCAGCCCGCGCTGCCTGCGATTCGCCTGCGTCGTGGCCAGGGTCGACGGGATCTCGTCGGACTGGCCCGAGCGGCTCGCGAGCATGGAACAGCTTCCGGTCGAGGCGATGCAGAGACCCGAGCCGGGACGGCGGCCCCTCGCCATTGCTATCAGACCTAGCATGCAGCCGAAGGGCTCACCATCACGTTGCAGCCGGGTGCGGACATCCGCTCTCGGGTGTTGCCGCGCGGCGACCTGCGCGTGGTGCGCCGGCCTGCGGCCATGCTAAAGGGCCGCATGGATCCGGCTCGTCCTCCGCTTCGCCGCCGCGCCCGTCCTGTTGGCCTCGCGCTGCTGCTCGCCTGCGGTCTCGCTCCGGCGCCGATGCGGGCCCAGGCCCTTTCGCAGGAGGCGGCCCCGCCCGCGCGGTCGCGCCCCGACTCGGCCCGGCCTCCGGCCCTCGGCTGCACCTCGCTTGCCAATCTCCGGATGCTGCTGCGGGATACGAAGGGCGATCCCAGCGCGGCCCTCGCCAAGGCGCAGGATCCCCGCTCCGATCTCGGCTGCGGCCCGGTCGATCCCGGGACGGTAACCGAGCTTGCCGAGCATCTCGTCCTCGACGGCCAGGCCTATGATTGCCTGTCCTTACGGGACCACGGGATGTGCCACTGGACGCTCGCCGGCGCGCTCGTCCCGGTACAGGCCGCGCCCCGTAAGACCCGCGGGCCCGAGAAGCCGCCGTCCGGCGTGGAAAAGCCCCGCCGCTGAAGCCCCGCCGAAGCCGGTGGCGGTAGCCGCTTTCCGGGTGGCGTTAAGCATGACACGCCTGCACGGCACGATTGCGTGAAACCCTCAAGCTTGCTCCTGCGTTGCTGCTCGGGCGCCCGTCTTCGGCCGTGCGCTCAGGCGTGCGGAACATGTGAACAGGCAGGGAGGTGCGTATGCTGAAAGGTCTCGTGGTCGCGGCGGCTCTCTTCGGAGGAATCGTCGTGGCGGGCTCGGAAGCCTCGGCCGCGAATTTCGCGCCGGCCCCTGCGGTTGCCGGAGAGGCCGCTCCGGCGGTCGCGCTGGCGCAATACGTCTATGTCGGGCCTCGCCCCTACTGGCGCCGCCGCTACTACCGGCCCTACGGCTATTACCGTCCCCGCCCGTATTACCGGCCCTACGGCTACTATCGCCCGCGTCCTTACTGGCGCCGCCGGTACTATTACTGATGCGTGGCGCCGCTGCGGCCTGGTGCGGCCTCCTGCTCGCGGCCGCCGCGGCGCCTTCCGTTCGGGCCGAGGAGACCGGGGTGATCGGCTGCGACGATCTCGTCAGCCTGCGCCGGCTCTCCGTGGAAGCCGCGGGCGAGGCGGCCCTCCATGCGGCGCTGCCGGGCTTTCCGGCCTGCCGCACCGTGGCGCGCGGCGGACTCGGCGCGATGCAGCGCCGATCCGTGATCGGCGGCATGCCGTTCGAATGCCTCGCGGTCGAGGGGGCATCCTCCTGTCTCTGGATCCTGCCGTGAGCCGAGGGCGCCGGCGGCGTGGAGGATGTCGATGGGCTGGATCCTGCGCCTTGCCGCGGCCGGCCCCCTCGTTCTGGCAGGGATCTGGGCCGCCTGGATCTGGCGTCGCTTGCGCCGGCTCGGGCAGGATGTGAGTCGCGCCTTCACGACCCTCTCGGCCCTGTTCGCGGAGCGTCACCGCCAGGTTCCCTCCCTCGTCGAGGTCCTCGGAGAAGGGGCGGGCCGGTCGCATCGCAACGCGGCGCTCCAGGCCTGCAAGGCGGCGATGAGCGCGCAGGGCTCGAATCAGCAGGCCGCGAGCGAAGGCGTGCTCCAGACCGCGATCGGGGATCTCGTGCTCATCGGCGAGGCGCATCCCACCTTGCGGGCCGATCCGCGCTTCAGGGCGCTCGAAGCGGATCTCGCCCGCCTCGACAACCGGATCGCGGCTGCGCGCCGGGTCTTCAACCGGGCTGTGGCCGACTACAATGCGGCTCTGGCCCGTCGTCCGGACGCGTTCCTGGCCTCCGCCCTCGGGTTCCGGCAGGAGGCCTTCTTCGATGTGGGGGAAACCCAGCGGCAGGCGCTGGAAGGGCCGCCGGCTCTGCCCTTCTGACGGGCGTGCGCGTCGCGGGCGTCGCGTTCAGGCGTTGAGCGGGGGAGCGCCGATGCGGGCGCGCAACTGGGCGCGCAGGTTCTGGTTGACGGCATTCTGGTCGGCATCGAGCGCCCACATCAGGCGCAGGAGCTGGCTGATGGGCAGGGCCCGGTCGCGGACCGCTTCGGCGACCTGCTCCTCAATCGAGGTCTGGGAGAACGTTACAGTCGGCTCGGCCGTGAGTGCCATGATGTCGTTCCGTCGGCGTCCGTTTCGCGGGGCGCTCGTTAGAACGTTTCGACGCTTCGCGCCATAGGTTTGCCGGCTGTGGTTACTCACATGTTGTTGTGAGGTGACGCACCCGTGTCCTTGGGCCGGACAGCGTCTTCGAGCGCCATTTCCCTCTAAGCACGAGGGCTCAGGGGCGATTGCCCGTAGCACGCGAGAAGGTCTTGCGGGTCCTTGAACAGGGCTATGCATCCTGCGCGGGTCAGATCTTCAGAAGGAAATCCTCCACAGAGCAGGCCGATGGTCGCGAGTCCCGCCTGGCCCGCCGCTTCCGCGTCGTAGGGGGTGTCGCCGACGGCGGCGGCCTCGGCCGGGGCGATTCCCCTCAGCTTCGACAGGGTGGCCTCGAAGATGTCGGGGGCCGGCTTCGAGCTCTCGACGTCGTCGGACGTCACCACCACCTCGACCAAATCGGCGATGCCGAGGATCTTCTGGTAGTGCTCGACCTCCGCTGCCTTGCCGGAGGAGGCAAGGGCGACGAGCTGCCCCTCGCTCCGCACCCTGTCGAGGAGGGCACGCACGCCGGGAAACGGCTTCGCCTTGTCGAGATAGCGTCGCTTGAACAGATCGGACCGGTAGGCCTCGATCCGCTCGCCCTCCCGGGCGACCCGCTCCTCGTCGAGGAAGGCGCGCAGCAGGCGATCTCCGCCCTTGCCGATCTGGCGCCGCGCGGCCTCCGGGGACACGGCGATCCCGAATTCGGCGAAGGCCTCGGACCAGGCCGCGGCGTGGAGATCCACGCTGTCGAGCAGCGTCCCGTCGATGTCGAAGACGACGGCCTTCACCGGCATCGGTCGACTCATTGCGGAAAGAGATGCAGGCCGTCGTCGGGCAGCAGGTTCCGGGCTGGGCCGCCGGTCTGCTGCCCGCGCCCCTGCTGGTAATAGGGAAGTTCGGGGCGCCGGTCGTTGCCGCTGCCCGAATCGTATTCCCAGGGCTGGTTCCAGGGTGCGCGCCCGCCGACGGAGCCCGTCGTCTCGACCTCGTAGGCAGGCGTGGGCCAGCGCTCGCCGCGCGCTTCGGCCGTCAGGGGAACGAGGGCGGAGAGGGCCGCGAGGCCGCCCCAGAAGCATCCCGTCGCGATCCGCACCGTTCCGAACTCCTCGATCGTCTTGCCGGAAGAACTTGCCGGAAGAAACGGCCAAGCCGCGTCCATGTTCCTGCGCTGCGGGGCAGCCGACCCAATGAAAAGCCGCCGCCCCTTCCGGGACGGCGGCTCGGTTTGTCGCAGGTGACCGCCCGGTCAGTGCAGGGCGATCGATCCGGTGGTGGCGCGGGGCGCGCGCGGCTTGGCCGCGCTCTTGGCCGGGGCCGCGGCCTTCGTGCGGCCGGTGCCGGCGGCGGCGACCTGGGCGGCCGCGGCCTTGGCGGGCGACTTCGCCTTCGGGGCGCGGGGCTTCAGCACCTTGGCGGGGCTCTGCGCCGCCTGGGCCTCCACCACGGGGGCGGCTACCGCGGTGACCGGCGCCGGGTTCAGCTCCGCCTCGGCCTGGAACCAATGGGCCTCGGCGCGGCCGTCGATCCGGCCTTCGTCTTCCCAGATGTAATAGGCGCGCTCGCGCACCCGGTTCTCGTCTCGGCTCATGTCCACGTTCTCCTCTCGCCCGACCTTCTCCGACGATGGGAGCGGATGGTTAAGAGGGCCTTAACGATGCGCCGCAGCATGCCCGGTGTGGCTTTGCGCCTCCGGTGTGGGTTCCTCAGCCCCGGGACAGGCGGCGCCGGTTCGCCCGGACCTTGCGGCGATAGCCGGCGACCACGCTGTGCGTCGAGCCGCCGGTGGCCATCAGCATGGCCGCCTCGCTGGCCGCCAGGATCTTCTCGCTCACCATGCGTTGCGCCTCGACCTGCGCCGCGGTGCCCCCGGCGGCGAGCTTGGCGAGCCGCATCCCGATCACCGCCTGCGATTCGAAGGCCAGCATCGTGGTGTCGATGCCGAGCTGCCACCAGGGTCCGAACATGCCGCCCGCTCCGTGCGCGAATCTTTTCTGGGTCTGACCGGAGCGGTTCTGCCGCGTTCCGAGGTTGCAGTGCAACATAGAAGGAACGCACGGGCATGGCTCCCGTACCAAAGTCATGGCTGCCGCCCATCCCGGATGGGGCGGGCGGCGGTCCAGAGGCCGTCGCGGAGGCGGGTTCAGTCGAAGTCGAAGCCGCGGCCCTTCGCGGCCGAGCCGCCGAGGCTGATCTTCTTTTGGCCCGGCGCCGCGCCCGGCTTGGCGCGGGCCGCCGTCGGCGCGGGCGTCTCCGGCTCGCGGGCCGGCTTGAGATGCGACTGGCCATAGATCACCGCGCCGATCTCGCCGACGGCGCGGACGAGGTCGTCGCGCTCGCAGGCCCGGGCCACCTTGAGGCCGAGCTGGTGCATGTGGCTCTTGCCGTAGAGATAGGCCGCGAGCTTGGCCCGGGTAAGCGGCGGGATCTTCTCCAGGATGTAGGGCAGGTCGTACTCGTCCGCCCGGTAGACCTCACCGAGGAGCTCGAGGGAGACCGGGCAGTCCGGATCGACGGTGGCGCCGGTGGTCGGGTGCGCTTGGGTCATGGCTCACCTGTTTTCTGGGCGATGGTACGGATGGAGGGGCCCGCGGGCGGCTCCGCCGCGGCGGCCTCCGTGGGTGCCGGGGCAGGAGGCACCGCCCGCGGCGGCGGGGGCAGGCAGCCCGTGCAGACCGAGGCGATGGCGATGCGGGCGCGGCGATTGGCGCGCTCCCAGACCGCCTCGTGGGCCGCGGCGGCGACCGCCGCATCCGAACGGTCTGCGCCGCCGGAGGCGGCCTCCGGGGCCGGATTGGGCCGGATGCGCAGGAAGAGCGGTTCCTGTGCGGAGGCGGAAGACGGCCCGAGGGCGGCGCCGGCGAGGACGGCAAGGAGCAGGCTGCGCAAGGACGCCCTCGTTCGCTGCAGCGGATGCCGGGGAGAATCCGTTTGCAGGGTAAACGGCAGCTTAACCGTCCGGATCCGCGGCGGTCACGAGAAATGCCCGCTTCGGCGTGCGGTGCGCAAACGAAAAAGCCCGGCAGGATATGCCGGGCTTTCGAGGAGGCCCCGCGAAGCCGGGCGGCTCCGCGGGACGGTTCGGCTTAGTACGAGCCGAACTTGTAGTTGATGCCGGCGCGGACGACCGCGAACTCGGTGTTGGAGCGGCTGGTCGGGCCGGAGACGAGCACGACACCGGGGCTCGCGGTCGTGATCGTGGTGCCGGCGGCGTTGGTGGCGAAGGCGCCACGCAGGCCGGAGCCGCGGTCGAGGTTCACGTACAGACCTTCCACCTTCAGCGTCACGGCGGACGACTTGAAGAAGTTCAGGAAGGAGTCGGTCGGGAGGGCGTACTCGACGCCACCGCCGGCGACCCAGCCGGTCTGGAAGTCGTCGGAGGACACGCCGGTGCCGAAGTCGCGGCCGCCGCCCGAGCCGTAGGCGAAACCGCCGGTGGCGTAGACGAGGGTGCGGTCGAAGGCGTAGCCGAGACGACCGCGGACGGTGCCGAAGTAGTCGAGGCCCGACAGGCCGGTCGGGTTGTAGACGAGCGTGCCCGGGATGATGGTGCCGGTCGAGGCGAAGGCGAAGCGGTTCCGGTTGCGGCCGAAATCGGCGTACTGGGCGTCCGCCTCGACGCCGACGACGAAGCCGGAGCCCGGGGTGAACTGATAGTTGTAGCCGATCTGACCACCGCCAACGAAGCCTTCGTTGTTGTTGCGGTTGCTGAAGGCGAGGACGCCGTTGGTCAGGACGCCGTTGTTGGCGAACACGCCGGCGGAAGCCGGGACGCCGACGACGGTCGGGCTGCGGTCGTCACGGGTGCCGAAGCCGTAGCCGGCGTTGAAACCCGCGTAGAAGCCCGTCCAGGTGAAGACCGGAACCGGGGTGAAGACCGGCGGGGGAGCCGCGCGGCGGGGCAGGTCGGCAGCGGAGGCGGCGGCGGTGAGGCCGACCAGCACGGTCGAGGTGAGGAGAATGTTCTTCATTCTTGAAGGTCCTGGTTTGGCTTGAGCCGGAGCAGCTTGTATCCCCAGGGGGCGCCCAGGGTCTGTCGCTTTCCTGCAACAAGACCATCAGATGCGCAGCAACCCGTCAACGAAAGGTGAAGGTTACGCGGGCGTGAGTGAAGCCCTCTACCGGATGTGCTCCAGCGCACTAACAAGTGTGGTTCCGACGAGGTCGGATCTGCCCGTTCCGGTGAATTGAAATTCACGAACCTGGCTCGAAACAGGACTCGCTGCGACGGTTGGGAGGCGAGAGCTATACTTTCCTGACGTATTCTTAAGTCACCTGCAGGTCCGTGCCGGCTTGTTAACTAAGATCGCGGATGATCGGTCCTGCCCGCCACCGATGCTCCGAAGGCCCGCCGCCCGTGACCTCCTCCGAAGAGATCCGTTCCCCGCTGCTCCTGCGCTGGGCGGTGAAGGTGGTGCTCGTCGTCGGGCTCGTCTCCGTGGGGGCGACCCACTACATGGCGCGCTCGGCCGCGTCGCGGGCGGGTGCCTTCGATCCGGAGGTCACCGGTTCGATCGTGGGGAGGGCCGCCCTCGATCCCTGCGCCCTGCCGAAGTCCGGTTCGCCGGGCTTGCGCTGAGCCCCGCGCCGAAGCGCCGATTGACAAATTGATATTGCGCCCGCAAGTGTCGCGCGCATTCGCACGCGCGGTCGGTCGGCGCAACGCCACCCGGCCATAGGGCCGTTGCCGCGATCGCTCCCGCCCGGTCGACCGACTCTCCCGCGCGCAACGGTTTCTGACGCAGCATGTCTTTCGCCGATCTCGGACTGAGCGACAAGGTCCTCCAGGCCGTCGCCGCAGCCGGCTACACCGAGCCCACGCCGATCCAGGCGCAGGCGATTCCCCACGTCCTGGCACGCCGCGACGTGCTGGGCATCGCGCAGACCGGCACCGGCAAGACCGCGGCCTTCACCCTGCCGATGCTGACCATGCTGGAGGCGGGTCGCGCCCGCGCCCGCATGCCGCGCACGCTGATTCTGGAGCCGACCCGCGAACTCGCGGCGCAGGTCGAGGAGAATTTCGAGCGCTACGGCAGCAACCACAAGCTTAACGTGGCGCTCATCATCGGCGGCGTTTCCTTCGCCGACCAGGACGCCAAGCTGACCCGCGGCACCGACGTGCTGATCGCGACGCCGGGCCGCCTGCTCGACCATTTCGAGCGCGGCAAGCTGCTGCTGACCGGCGTCGAGCTCCTCGTCATCGACGAGGCCGACCGGATGCTCGACATGGGCTTCATCCCCGACATCGAGCGCATCGTGAAGATGGTGCCCTTCACGCGTCAGACGCTGTTCTTCTCCGCGACCATGCCGCCGGAGATCGAGCGGCTCGCGGACATGTTCCTGCACAACCCGCAGCGGGTGGAGGTGGCCCGGCCCGCTTCCGCCGCCACGACCATCGACCAGAAGCTCGTCGCGTGCCGCGCCGAGGGGCACGAGAAGCGCAAGGTCCTGCGCAAGCTCATCCGCGGCGCGGAGGAGCTGAACAACGGCATCATCTTCTGCAACCGCAAGCGCGATGTCGCGCTGCTTCAGAAGTCGCTCTCGAACCACGGCTTCAACGCCGCCGCGCTCCATGGCGACATGGACCAGCGCGCGCGCATGGCCGCGCTCGACGGCTTCCGCACCGGCGAGACGCCCCTGCTCGTGGCCTCGGACGTCGCCGCCCGCGGCCTCGACATCCCGGCGGTGAGCCACGTCTTCAATTTCGACGTGCCGCATCACCCGGAGGATTACGTCCACCGGATCGGCCGCACCGGCCGCGCCGGGCGCTCCGGCCACGCCTTCACCCTGGTGAGCCGGGCCGATACCCGCTCCCTCTCGGCGATCGAGACGCTGATCGGCCAGCCGATCCCGTGGATGGAGGGCGATCTGTCGACCCTGCCCGACGACGGGCCCGAGGAGGTCGAGGAGAGCCGCACCCGCAGCCGGGGCCGGCGCGGGGAGAGCGGGCGCGCCCCCGCCCGCACCGAGAACGGCGGCGCGCGCTCCAGCCGGGGCCGTCGCGGCAGCGCGCCTGCCCGCCGTCCCGAGGCCGAGCCCGAGACGCCGGCCGTGGTCGAGGCGGTCAGGGACGGGTATCGCCCGCCGCGTCCGGCGGAGAACCGCTCCCGCGGCCGCCGGCACGATCACGAGGACGACGGCGACACGCCGATCGGCCTCGGCGCCCATGTCCCGGCCTTCCTGCTCCGCCCCACCGGCATGAAAAAAGGGAAGTGAGCCTCCGAGGCTCCCTTCCCTTCGTGACCGCTCGCCGCTGAAGCGCTTCGCGCGACGCGGCGGCGTGCGGATCCTCAGGCCAGATTGACCTTCTTCACCTCGGTCTTGGGGCTCTCGCCGGTGAGCGTGGCTTTCACGTAGCCGTAGAGGTGGACCATCGTGCTGCTGGGGCTGTCCCAGTACTCGCCCTTCTCCGGATGGACCCGGATCAGCGCCACCTCGGGATCGTCCTTGCCCTTGGGGAACCAGGTCTTCAGGCTCTCCTGCCACTTCGCGTCGATGGTGGCCCGGTCCTTCACGATCTCGGCCTTGCCCGCCACCGAGACGTAGTTCTGGCTGGAGGGATCCGCGTAGGACAGGTTGATCTGGTTGTCGCGGCTGATCTCGGCCGTCTTGGGCGAGTGCAGCTTGGTGAAGAACCACAGGTCGCCGTTCTCGTCGGCCTCGTTGTTCCACATCGGGCGGCTGTTGAGCGTGCCGTCGGGATCGGCGGTGGTCATCATCGCGATCTTCACGTCCTTGATCAGCTCGAACAGCTTCTTCGCGCCCTCGTGGTCGCGGTGGTTGCCCTGATGCATGAAAGCGGTCTCCTGCGCGTCGCGTGACTTTGCCGAAGTCGGGCGCGGCGGCGCGTTCGCGCGCCTTGCCCCGAAGTCGTCCCGACAACGGGCGAGGCGGGGCTTGGTTCAGCCCCCGCCGAGGGGTGGGCGATACGGGAGGGAGAATCGATGGGCGGCAGAGGGTCGCGGCTGCGCTGCCTCATCCCGCAGTGCCTTGTGGGGATTGGCCTCGTCCTGGGGCCAGCGCCGGCCCTCGCAGAGGTGCGCTACGGGCAGGGCGTGCGCATCGGCGGCCACGATGTCGCGAACCGCCGCTCTCGCAGCGTGCATATCGCCCGGGTGCGGAGGTTGCCCGGCCCGCCCGGCTGCCGCCATGTCCGCAACGGCTCCTACCGGCGCGGGGACGGCTCGCTGGTGCGGGGGCGGATGGAGGTCTGCAACCTCGTGGCGATCCCGCCCGGACCGCGGCGCTGAGCCGGGCGTCCCACCGGCCGCCGCCGCGCCGAGGGCCGACGGCTCTGGGGTCGGGGGTCTGGTGTTCTGGGACCGCTTGGTTACATGCAGGGGATGACCCGGCCGGGCGCTCCCGGCCCGTGCCCGTTGGAGAAGTACCTTGGCGATCAGCCGCGACGACGTGATCAAGGCGCTCGAAGGCGTCGCGGTCGATGCGGGTGGCACCTCCCTGCCCGGCTCCGGCCGTCTCTCGCAGGTGGTGGTCGACCCGACCAACCGCGTGATGTTCTCGATCCTGGTCGATCCGAGCGAGGCCCCGCGCTTCGAGCCGATCCGCCGCCAGGCCGAGGGGCGGGTGCTGGCGCTGCCCGGCGTCTCCGGCGTCTTCGCGAGTCTCACGTCGGAGCGCGGGCCGAACGCTCCGGCGCCCCAGGCCCCGCGGCGATCGGGCGGCCCCGGCGCCCCGCAGCCCCCGCGCCCTTCCGGCCCGGCCCTGCCCGGCGTGCGCCACATCATCGCGGTCGCTTCCGGCAAGGGCGGCGTCGGCAAGTCGACCACCGCCTGCAATCTCGCCCTGGCGTTGCACGCGCAGGGGCTGAAGGTCGGCCTGCTCGACGCCGATATCTACGGGCCCTCCATGCCGAAGCTGCTCGGCATCGGTGGCAAGCCCCGGGTGATCGAGGACAAGCTGCTCGAGCCGCTCACCGGCTTCGGCCTCAAAGTGATGTCCATCGGCTTCCTGATCGATGCCGACACGGCGATGATCTGGCGCGGGCCGATGGTGCAGTCGGCGATCACCCAGATGCTGCGCGAGGTCGCCTGGGGCGAGCTCGACGTGCTCGTGGTGGACATGCCCCCGGGCACGGGCGACGCCCAGCTCACCATGGCTCAGGCGACGCCGCTCTCAGGCTCGGTCATCGTCTCGACGCCGCAGGATCTCGCCCTGATCGATGCCCGCCGGGGCGTGGCGATGTTCCGCAAGGTCTCGGTGCCGATCCTCGGCGTGATCGAGAACATGGCGACCTTCGTCTGCCCGAATTGCGGCCACACCTCCCACATCTTCGGCCATGGCGGCGCCCGGCTCGAGGCCCAGCGCCTCGACGTGCCCTTCCTCGGCGAGGTGCCCCTCGACATGACGATCCGCGAGACCTCGGATGCGGGCCGTCCCGTCGTGGCGACGGATCCGGACGGGCCGCATGCCAAGGTCTATCGCGCGATCGCGGCCAAGCTCTGGTCCAACCTGACCGGCGCCTCCGCCACCCGGGCGGCGCCGCGCATCGTCATCGAGTGAGGCGCGCGTGGCCCCGCCGGTGCTGGGCCTGATCCTGGCCGGCGGCCAGGCGCGGCGGATGGGCGGGGGCGACAAGCCCCTGCTGCGGCTCGGCGGCCTCACCCTGCTCGAACGCATCTGTGCGCGGCTCGGGCCGCAATGCGGCGCGGGACTGGCCCTCAGCGTCCATGGCGAGGCGGGGCGGTTCGCCGGGTTTCCGGGGGCGATCCTGCCTGACCCGCTGCCGGGCCGGCTCGGGCCGCTTGCGGGCATCCTGGCGGGGCTGGAGCAGGCCGCCGCGCAAGGGATTTTCGAGATCGTCAGCGTGTCGGGTGACGCCCCCCTTCTGCCGGGGGACCTCGTCGCGCGGCTGCAAGCGGTGCGTCCCGAGGGCGGCATCGCGCTGGCGGCTTCGGGCGAGCGGCGGCACCACACGATCGCCCTCTGGCCCGTCTCGCTCCGGGGCGACCTGCGGCGCTACCTGGATGCTGGCGAGCGCCGGGTCGGCGGCTTCATCGCCCGTCACGAGGCGGCGGTGGCCTCCTGGCCGGTCGATCCGGTCGATCCCTTCCTCAACCTCAACACGCCCGAGGATCTGGCGATGGCACAGGCGCTGGATCTCGGCTGAGAGCCGCGGCGCCCGACCACCTGGGGCAATCGGGCGGGCGTTCCCGGTCTTCGAGGCGGCGGGTTTCCCTCGCCTCACGCGGCCTGGATGTCGCGCAGGAAGCCGTCGACCTCGCGCTTGACGGTGAGGGACTGCGTGGCGAGCTCGGCGGCGGCACCGAGCACCTGGGTCGCGGCGCTGCCGGTCTCGCCCGAGGCGGCGAGCACCCGGGCGACGATGGCCGAGACGTCCTGGGTCCCGCGGGCGGCCTCGCCGGCATTGCGCGAGATCTCGTTGGTCGCGGCGGCCTGCTCGGTCACCGTGGCCGCGACCGCCTCGCTGATCTCCTTCATGGTCGCGATGGTGCGGCCGATCTGCTGGATCGCGGTGGCGGCCTGGCCGGTGGTGGCCTGGATCGCCGCGATCTGGTCGCCGATCTCGCTGGTCGCCCGGGCGGTCTGGCCGGCGAGTTCCTTGACCTCGGCGGCCACCACCGCGAAGCCCCGGCCCGCCTCGCCGGCCCGGGCCGCCTCGATCGTGGCGTTCAGGGCGAGCAGGTTGGTCTGGCCGGCGATGGCCGAGATCGTGGTCACGGCGGCGCCGATCTGCTCCGCGGCGGCGCCGAGGCTGACCATGGCGGCGTTGGTGATCTCGGCCTCGTGGGCGGCGTGGTTGGCGACGTCGTTGCTGCGGATCACCTGCCGCTCGATCTCCTGCAGGGAGGAGACCATCTCCTCGGAGGCGGCGGCCACGGTCTGGACGTTGACGGCGGTCTGCTCGGCGGCGGCGCTGGAGGCGACGGCCTGGCTGTTGGTGTCGTCGGCGACCTGGGTCATGGAGCGGGCGGTGGCATCGAGCTCCGTGGCGGCGGCGGTGACGATCTCCAGGGATCCGGCGACGCGCTGCTGGAAGGTCTTCACGAGCTGGTCGACCCGGTCGGCGCGGCGCTGGCGGGCGGATTGCTCGGCGACCTGAGCGGCTTCGAGTTCGACCCGGGCGATGGCGTTCTGCCGGAACACTTCCACGGCCTGGGCCATCTCGCCCATCTCGTCGACGGCGTCGCGGGAGGGGACGTCGACGGCGTTGTCACCGGCGGCCAGGCGCTTCATGGCGGCGGTCATGCCGGCGACGGGGCCGATGATGCTGCGGGCGATCAGGAAGGCCAGGGCGGCGCCGAGAGCCAGGGCAACGGCGATCAGGCCGAGCTGCACGGTGCGGGCGGTGCCCACCTGCGCGGTCGTCTCCGTCGCGATCGCTTCCACCGCGTTCTGGATGTTGTCGCGCACGGACGCTCCGGCTTCCGTGATCGCCGTCGTGCGCGGCGTGATGCCCGTATCGTACACGGCCTGGCTCTCGCCCAGGGCCGCGGTGGTCGCCCGGAACGCGGCGGCGTAGCCGGCGAGGGCCTGTTCGACGGTCTTGATCGGCTGCGCGAAATCGCCGTCCGGATCGAGGCCGCGCAGCGCCTTCAGGGCGCCTTCGGCCTTGCCGATATTGGCGGCGAAGGTGGCCGGCCCCTTCGGATCCTGGGTCGCGAGGAAGCGCCAGTTCGCGACCCGGACGAGCAGCACGGCGCTCTCCGCTGCTGCGGCCTGCCCGATCTGGGCATCGCTGCCGCGGGCGCGCATCTCGGTCAGGAGCGCGCCGGTGGCCCGGGTCAACTCGTCACCGCCCGTGAAGAGCTTGTTCTTCGCGTCGAGGATGGTGGAGCCGGCGGTCCCGAGACGCTGGACCTCGCCCTTGAGCTCGTGGGCGCTGTCACGCAGCTGGACATAGATCCGCAGTCGTTCCTGCGACACGGCCGTCGCTGCGAGATTCGCGCTGACGTCTTCCAGGGATTGCCGGGTCTTTTCCAGCTCGGCGAGCCGCTCCGGCTTGGGCGAGGACCAGTAATCCTCCGTCTGTGCGATGAGCCGGGCCGTAAGGCTGTTCACGGTGAAGATGGAGCGGGCGACCCCCTCGAGGCGGCTGCGCTCGTCGTACTGGCTCACGACGCTGCCGAGCTGATGCTGCGCGAAGCCGCCGAGCCCGACGGCGATCACCATGAGGCTGCCGAAACCGGCGTAGAGGCGCGAGCGTATGCCGAGATTCATGGGAGGTCGCTTTGCTGATGCGGTGACCTCTGTTTGCAAGGGCTTATCTAAGAACCACTTAAATTTGCCGCAGAGTACAATGTAGAATCGTAACGTTGTTTCCCTTAATAATTGCGTTTGATTTATAATATCTCGCAAGAGTTGTGTCTGGACACGGTGACGGGTGGGCCTGGCCTTGTGCGCCGAGGGGCACCGCCCGTTGCGATCGCACCCGGAAACCACCCGCCCTCTGCCTTCGGCGAGAGGGCGGGTGGGTGACGCGTCCTGAAAGCCGGCCGCGGTCTCTCGTTCAGGCTGCCGCGACGGTCGCCTTCACGATCCGGTCGGGCTCGCGCACGGGCTCGCCGCGCTTGATCGTGTCCACGACCTCCATGCCTTCCACGACCTTGCCCCACACGGTGTACTGCTTGTCGAGGAAGCGGGCGTCGCCGAAGCAGATGAAGAACTGCGAGTTCGCCGAGTGCGGGAAGTTGGTGCGGGCCATGGAGCAGGTGCCGCGCACATGCGGCTCGTCGTTGAACTCCGCCTTCAGGTCCGGCAGCTCCGAGCCGCCCGAGCCGGTGCCGGTCGGGTCGCCGGTCTGGGCCATGAAGCCGTCGATGACCCGGTGGAACGGCACGCCGTCATAGAAGCCCTGGGCGGCGAGCGTCTTGATCCGCTCGACGTGGTTGGGGGCCAGATCCGGCCGGAGCGCGATCACGACGCGGCCCTTGGTCGTTTCCAGAACGATGGTCTCGTTGTTCTCTGCCATGTCGTCACGACTCCTTTTGTTCTTGAACGTCGTTCGTTGCGGGGAAGCCGCTTCGGCGGCCGGCCCGCGCCTGTCTCGTCCCCGATCCGAGGGACGCGTCTGTCGGCGGCCCGCCGGGAGATGGCAGGCCGATCCAGGCCACGCCCCCGTCTACGTGCTGGGGCCGGTCGATCTCAAGCCCTGAACCGTCCGAGGCCGCGGCCGGGTCCCTCACAGGTCCCTCCCCCGCGGCCCTTCGTAGACGAAGCGCAGGGCGATCGGCCGCCCCGCGATGGCGCCGCCGAGCCCGGGCGTGACCCGGGCCGGGGTGCAGCGCCGGATCGCGGAGAGGGCGGCCTCCTCGAGGAGCGCCCGGCCGCGGGCATCGGCCGGCGCCTGCGCGAAGGTGATCCGCGGAGGGCCGATCACGGAACCGTCCCGGCGCAGGCTGAAGCGCACGGTGATCTCCGTGCGCTCGAACCGGGCGAGTCCCTCCGGTGCCCGCCAGCAGGCTGCGAGCCGGGGATAGAGCTGCTGCAGGGTGTCGGCCGGGGCCTCTCCGCCCGGCGATACCGGCACCTGCACGGTGCCGCGCAGGGTCTCCGGCAGGGGCAGCGGGGGCTGGTAGAAGCCCCGGGCCTCGGCGCTCAGGCCGATCAGGAGCGGCAGGGCGGCCCGGAGGGCGGGTCTCCCGTGCCGCTCCCCGGGCACCTACTTGGCGCCTTCGGCGAGCTGCATCTTCACGATCTTGTCAGGGTTCTGGACCGTCCCCCCCGGCGCGCCGCTCGCCGCCTTCTTGATCTTGTCGACCACGTCCATGCCGCTCGTGACGACGCCGACCACCGTGTACTGGTTGTTCAGGAAGGGCGCGTCGGCGAGGCAGATGAAGAACTGCGAATTGGCGGAGTTCGGATCCTGCGAGCGGGCCATGCCCACGGTGCCGCGCTTGAACGGGGCGGAGGAGAACTCGGCCGGGATGTTGGGCAGGTCGGAGCCGCCGGTGCCGTTGCCCTTCGGATCGCCGGTCTGGGCCATGAAGCCGTCGATCACCCGGTGGAACTTCAGCCCGTCATAGAAGCCGCGCTTGATCAGCGTCTTGAGCTGCTGGGCGTGCTTGGGGGCGATCTCCGGGCGCAGCTCGATGGTGATGCGGCCGTCCTTGGTGTCGAGATAGACGGTGTTGGCATCCGCGGCCCGTGCGGGCGCGGACAGGCCGAGCCCGGCGGCGAGGGCGAGCGCGAGGACGGCGTGGCGACGGTTCATGCGGCGTCTTCTCCTGTCGATCCGCCATGTCCAAGCGGTCGTTGCGGTGAGGCTCACGATTTCGCGAAGCGGGCGGCGAGGCGTTCGGCCACGATCCGCGGCACGAAGGGCGAGACGTCCCCGCCCATGGCCGCGATCTGGCGCACCAGGGTGGCCGTGATCGGGCGCACGCCGGTCGAGGCGGGCAGGAACACGGTCTGCACCTCCGGCGCCATGGCGCCGTTCATGCCGGCGAGCTGCATCTCGTAGTCGAGGTCGGTGCCGTCGCGCAGGCCGCGGATGAACAGGCTGGCGCCGCAGCGGCGGGCGGCTGAGACGGCGAGGTCGTCGAAGGTGATGATCTCGAGGGCCGCGCCCTCGGCCTGGGCGAGCGGCGCGCAGGTCGCCCGCAGCAGCTCGGCGCGCTCCTCCGCCGAGAAGGTCGGTGCCTTGCCCGGATGCACGCCGATGGCGAGCACGATGCGGGGCACCAGCCGGCAGGCCTGGCGGACCACGTCGAGATGGCCGTTGGTGACCGGATCGAAGGAGCCGGCATAGAGCGCGGTGCGGGTCATCGCCGACAGCGCGTAGAGCATTTTGCGGGCGCAGGGAACAGCCGCGCCGCCGATCGGGTCTCACCCCAGCGTCAGCGGGAAGCTCGCGAGCTCGGCGATCGCGCCGGCTTCGTTCAGGCCCCGTTCGATCGCGCGGATCCGGTAGCGGCCGCCCGCGGCGGCGCCCGTGGGAGCGATCGTGTAGAGATAGTAGGAGGCTCGCCGGTTGAAATGCGCGCTGCGGGCCGAGGCCGAGGGGGCGCCGGCCACCGGCACCCGGCTGCCGCGGGGCCCATCGACATAGGCGAGCATGCCCCGGTGGTTGTGGCCGTGCAGGACGAGCTCGGCACCGGCCCGGCCGATCATCGCCGTGAAGGCGGCGGCGTCCTTCAGCTCGCGCCCCGGCGCGGCGCCGCCGGGATGGGGCGGATGGTGGATCATCACGACCCGGCAGGGCGGCGCGGCCTCGGCGCCGAGGTCCAGCAGCAGGCGCTCGGCGGCCGCGATCTGGGCCGGCCCGAGCCGGCCCGTGGCGGCGAAGGGTTTGGTGGGGATCGCCGAGGACAGGCCGATCAGGGCGAGGGGCCCGCGCCGGCGCAGATAGGGAAAGTGGCCGGTGCCGCCGGCATCCGCTCCCGTCCAGGGGCCGCAGGCCGCGAGAAGGCCCTCCAGGGAGCCGCGGACATAGGCGTCGTGGTTGCCGGGTACGAAGCTGACCCCCTCGGGGCCGCCCAGCGCTTCCAGGAAGATGCGGGCCGTCTCCCACTCGTCCGGCAGCCCGAGATTGCACAGGTCGCCGGTACAGGCGATGTGGTCGCAATCCTGCCGCCGCAGGTCGGCGACGAGGGCGGCGAGCAGGTCCATGTCGTGGACCTTGCCGCGCCCCCGCCGCCAGTTGACGTAGCCGGTGGCCCGCTTGCTCAGGAGCTGGCGCAGCCGCGGCCGGGGCAGCGGCCCGACATGCGGGTCGGTGAGGTGGGCGAGACGGAACATCGGGTCCGGATCGGGCCGCGGGCGGGAACGGGATTGCCCGCAATCGCGGCGGATGCGCCGCGCGTCAACCGTCCCGGCTGCGTGAACGCGGTTCTAGGCGTTCCCGATCAGGACGCCGGCCCCGAGGACCAGGGCGCCGCCGAGCACCACCTGGAGGGCGGCGCGGACGAAGGGCGTCGCCATGTAGCGGGTGCGCACCGCGGCGATGGCGACGAGCTCCACCAGCACGACCAGGATGGCGAGGCCGGTCGCCAGGCCGAAGGCGTTCGGCCAGGAATCGGGGATCGCGTAGGGCAGGGTGTGGCCGAGGCCGCCGAGCGCCGTCATCACGCCGCAGACGATGCCGCGGGTGAGCGGGGACCCGCGCCCGGTCACCGCCCCGTCATCCGACAGGGCCTCGGTGAAGCCCATGCTGATCCCGGCGCCGATCGAGGCGGCGAGACCGACCAGGAAGGTCGCCCCGTTGCTGTGGGTGGCGAAGGCCGCGGCGAAGATCGGCGCCAGGGTCGAGACCGAGCCGTCGATCAGTCCGGCCAGGCCCGGCTGGATATATTGCAGCACGAAGGCGCGCTGCTTCTCGGCACGCTCCACGGCGGACAGAGGGAGGGAAGGAGCGGACAGGAGCATGAGGGAACCTCTTTAGAACAATTCCAGATATACACTTTGGAATCGTTCCAGACAAGAGTTCTTGCTCGGGTCCGGCCCCCCGACACGAAAAGCCCGCCGCGGCCGGAGCCGGGCGGGCGAACGCGTCACAGGTGAGAGGCGGAGCGGATCAGCAGTCGTCGCCGCCCTTGCTCGCCTGGGTGCCGACATCCTGCTGGGCGCCGGTGCTGTTCATGGCGCCGACGGTGCCGGGCGCGGCGGGCTGCTGGCCGCCGGCGAGATTCTTGCTGCCGGGATCAGAGCCTTCCTTCTGGTTGCCCTTGTCGCCGACCTGCTGATTGGCACCCACGTTGTTCATGGCACCGACCGTGCCGGGGGAGCCGGGCTGCTGGCCGCCGGCGATGTTCTTGCTGGACTGGTCCGTGTCCGAGCTCTTCGCGTTGGTCTGCTCGTTCGGGCTCTTGCCCTTGGTCGAGCCGGTGCTGCACGGTGCGGCGAAGGCCGTGGACACGGAGAGCAGGAGCGCCGCGGCGCCCACGCCGATCGAAAGCTTCTTCACGAGTTTCCTCCGAATCATTTGAACTGCGGGAAGAATCGGAAAAGCGGAGGTCCGGTTCCCCAAAAGGCCGGGTGAAAGACGGGAATCTTTTACCAGGTTTTGTGGCAGAGGACGGCCGTTGCGCCGCCAAGGGGTTCGGGGATAGACAGCCGCCGATCTCCGCGGACTCGCCGCGGGGCCCCCTCCCCGGTCACCGGATCCACCTCCGACCACGGCCGGCGCGGGCGCCGGATCGCCTCAGGAAACGACGCTCCCGCATGGGCGTGATCAAGACCATCGGCCGCACCCCCCTCGTCCAGCGCCTGCTCGCACGCGTCGCGTCCCGCTATCTCGCCTGGGTGCGGCGCTCCAACCGGTTCACCGTGGTGCCGGGGGACGCCTATGCCCGGCTCGACGCGATCGGGCCCTTCATCGCCGGGATGTGGCACGGCCAGCACATCATGGTCCCCTTCCTGCGCCGGCCCCAGGATCGTGTCGCGACGATCATCTCCCGCTCGCCGGACGGCAACATCAACACCATGGCCCTGGAGAGGCTCGGCATCCGGGTGATGCGCGCCTCCGGCGCCCGCGGCCGGGTGGTGCGCGACGTCCGGGCCAAGGGCGGTGCCGAGGGCCTGCGCGCCATGGTGAAGGCGTTGAAGGGCGGCGAGACCGTCGCCTTCTCGGCCGACGTGCCCAAGCTCTCCCGCATCTGCGACGCGGGCATCATCATGCTCGCCCGTTTCTCGGGCCGTCCGATCGTGCCCGTCGCCGTGGTGACGAGCCGGCACATCCGCTTCAACAGCTGGGACCGGGCCTGCCTCGGCCTGCCGCACGGGCGCGGCGCCATGGTGTTCGGCGAGCCGATCCACGTGCCCCGCGAGGTCGAGCCGGCGGAGGTCGAGGCCCTGCGCCTGAAGGTTCAGGCCGAGATGAACCGGGTGCACGATCACGCTTATGCCCTGGTCGGCCGTCAGGATCGGGTCGGTTACCGCGGCCATGCCGAGCCGCCGGCCGCCCTGGAGAACGACGGCTTGAGGAATCCCGCGTGAGGGTCCCCCCGATCCCGGTCACGCTCCGGGCCTATCGCTGCGGCCTGACCCTCGGCGAGCCGGCCATCGCGGGCCTGCTCGCCTGGCGCTCCCGCCGGGGCAAGGAGGATCCCGGCCGCCTTCCGGAGCGGCGCGGTCGCCCGGGCCGGGCGCGGCCGGTGGGCAATCTCGTCTGGATGCACGGGGCGAGCGTCGGCGAGGCCCTGTCGCTCATCGGCCTCGTCGAGGGCATGATCGCCCGCGGCCTGTCGGTGCTCGTCACCACCGGCACCAAGACGGCGGCCGAGCTGCTCGGCACCCGCCTGCCGGCCGGCGCCGTGCACCAGTACATGCCCCTCGACGCGCCGCGCTGGGTGAGCCGCTTCCTCGATCACTGGCAGCCCGACCTCGCCGTGATCGCCGAGTCCGAGCTGTGGCCGAACACCATCCTCGGCCTTCACGAGCGCAGGATCCCCCTCGTCCTCGTCAACGGCCGCATGTCCGAGCGTTCGGCCAAGGGCTGGGGGCGCTCCCCGCGCACGGCCCAGGCGCTGCTCTCCCGCATCGCCGTCTGCCTCGTGCAGACGAACGACGATGCCGCCCGCTTCGCCCGGCTCGGCGCCCCGCGCATCAGCGTCGTCGGCAACCTGAAATACGATTCCGCCATGCCGCCGGCGGATGCCCAGCAACTCGCCTATCTCGGCGACCTCGTCGGCAGGCGCCCGGTCTGGGTGGCGGCGAGCACGCATTCGGGCGAGGACGCCCTCGTCGCGCGGGCCCATGCCGCGCTGAAGGAGCGCCTGCCCGGCCTGCTCACCATCATCGTGCCCCGCCATCCCCGCCGCGGGGACGAGGTCGCCGCCTGCGTCGCGGCCGAGGGCCTGCGGGCGAGCCGCCGCTCCAAGGGCGGGCGGCCGCACGGCCAAGTCGAAGTCTATATCGCGGACACGATCGGCGAGGTCGGGCTGTTCTACCGCCTGAGCCCCCTCGTCTTCCTGGGCGGCTCGCTGGTGCCGCACGGGGGCCAGAATCCGATCGAGCCGGTGCGCCTCGAGGCGGCGGTGCTGCACGGCCCCCATATCGGCAACTTCCTCGAGCCCTATCGCGCCCTCGACGCGGCCGGGGGGGCCCTGGCAGTCACCGACGCGGCGGAGCTGACGACCGCGGTCGGCGATCTCCTGTCGGATCCCGCCCGCATGGCGGCCATGGCCGAGCGCGGGCATGCCGCCCTGGCCCCCCTCGAAGGCGCCGTCGCTCGGACGCTCGCCGTGCTCGACCCCTATGTCGCGCAGATGAAGCTCGCGGCCCGGGGCCTCTCGTGACCGGGGCCTGAGGGGTGAGGCCGCCCCGCTTCTGGTCGGCCCCGCCCGGGCACCCGGCGGCGCGCCTGCTCGCGCCGCTCGGTGCGGCCTACGGCGCGCTGACCGCCGCGCGGATGGACCGCCCCGGGATCGCGGCCCCCTGCCCCGTGCTCTGCGTCGGCAACTTCACCCTCGGCGGGGCCGGCAAGACGCCGACCGCCCTCGCCCTGGCGGATCTCCTGCGCGAGGCCGGGCTGCGACCGGCTTTCCTGAGCCGCGGCTATGGCGGCCGTCTGCCCGGTCCCGTCCGTGTCGTGCTGGAGCGCCACCGGGCGGAGGAGGTGGGCGACGAGCCGCTGTTGCTGGCCCGGGCGGCCCCGACCGTCGTCGCGCGGGACCGGCCCGCCGGGGCCCGGCTCTGCGCCGGGCTCGGCGCGGACGTGATCGTGATGGATGACGGCCTGCAGAATCCGAGCCTCCTCAAGGATCGGGCGCTGGCCGTGGTCGATGCGCAGGTGGGGCTCGGCAACGGCCTGCCCTTTCCGGCCGGCCCGCTCAGGGTGCCCCTGGCCCGGCAATGGCCGCACGTGACGGGCCTCGTGCTGATCGGCGAGGGCGCCGCCGGTGCGGCGGTGGCGGCCGAGGCGCAGGCGCGCGGGCTGCCGGTGCATCGCGCCCGCCTGGAGCCGGACGCGCCGGATGCCTTCGCCGGACGAAGGGTCTTCGCCTTCGCGGGAATCGGGCGGCCGGAAAAGTTCTTCGGCACCCTCGCCGCCGCCGGCGCGGAGATCGTCGGGCGCCGGCCCTTCCCGGACCATCACCCCTTCCGCCAGGCCGAACTGGCCTCCCTCGCCGAAGCGGCGGCGCGGGCGGGGGCGGCTCTCGTCACCACCGAGAAGGATGCCCTGCGCCTGCCGCCGGGCTTCCGGGAACGCGTTGCCGTGCTCGCCGTCAGGCTGCGCTTCGAGGATCGGCAGACCCTCCACGCGCAGCTCGCCGGGCTGAGCGGGTGGAGGAAAAGCGCTGCGTCGCCTTAGGCTTCGCCGGCTTCCTTCATGCGCTGCATCACCGCCTCCGGCGTCGCGTAGGCCTCCTGGCGGTCGACGCTCCAGTAGCGCAGGTCATCGAGGGGGATGGCCTCGCCGGTGACCGCGCAGCGCACGAAGCTGCCGGGCTTGATCACGCGCATGGTGCCGTCGCCGTACTCGACCTTGGCCTCGCCGGCCGGCGTTCCGCGGTCGTATCGACCGAGCATGGGCTGACTCCGTTCCGGATGAAAGGATCTCGCGAGGGTTCATAGGTCCCGGCCGAGGGCTTGTCGATGCGGCTCTCGACAGGGGCGCCGACGGCGGGCCAAACATCCCTCGTCGGAGCGTGTTGCCGAGGTGAGGAGCCGATGACGGAAGAGGTCGCCGCCCTGTTCGAGGCGGCTCGGGCGGCCCGCGCGCGGGCCTATGCGCCCTATTCGCGTTTTTCCGTCGGGGCGGCCGTGCTCGATGGGGAGGGCCGCATCCATGCCGGCTGCAACGTCGAGAACGCCGCCTATCCCGTCGGCACCTGCGCCGAGGCCGGTGCCATCGCCGCCATGATTGCCGGCGGCGGTCGCGCGATCCGGGCCATCCTCGTGCTCGGCGACGGGGACGCCCCGGTCACGCCCTGCGGCGCGTGCCGCCAGCGCATCCGCGAATTCGCCCGGCCCGAGACGCCGATCCACGTGGCCGACCCGAACGGCCTGCGCCTGTCGCTCACCCTCGACGCGCTCCTGCCCCACGCCTTCGGCCCGGAGAATCTCGCGTGAGCCCGGAAGCGGCCCTCGCCCGTGTCCGGCAGGCGGGGTTTTCCGGCGACTATGCCTGTGCCCTCGTCTGCGGCACCGGCCTCGGTGCCCTGGTCGAGGGGATCGAGGCGCCGCGCACCCTCCCCTACGCGGAGATCCCCGGCTTTCCCCCGCCCGGCGTCAGCGGCCATGCCGGCAGGCTGCACGAGGGCCGCATCGCCGGGCGCGCGGTGCTCGTCTTCGAGGGCCGCAGCCACGCCTACGAGCGCGGCGACCCGGCGGCGATGCGTCGGCCCCTGGCCCTGGCCGCCGCGCTCGGGACGAAGGCCCTGCTTCTCACCAACGCCGCGGGCTCGCTGATGCCGCAGGCCGGCCCGGGCGGCCTCGTCGCGCTCTCCGACCATCTCAACCTGTCGGGCATGAACCCGCTGATCGGCGAGCCGAGCGACGGGCGCTTCGTGCCCATGGTCGATGCCTACGATCCCGCCCTGCGCGCGACCCTTCAAGAGGCGGCACGGGCCTGCGGCCTGTCCCTGCCTGAGGGGGTCTATGCCTGGTTCTCGGGTCCGAGCTTCGAGACCCCGGCGGAAATCCGGATGGCCGGCCGCCTCGGAGCCGACCTCGTCGGCATGTCGACGGTGCCGGAGGCGATCCTCGCCCGCTTCCTGGGCCTCCGGGTCGCCGCCGTCTCGGTGGTGACCAACTTCGCCGCCGGCTTCGGCGCGGGCGATCCGCACCATGCCGAGACCAAGGCGGTGGCGGCGCGGGCGGGGGCGGATCTCGCGCGGCTGGTCGCCGCCTTCGTCGCGCGGCTGCCGGCCCCGTGATACGAGGGCGCCGATGACGAACGCTCCCGACATCGCGGCCCGCGCGCTGCCCCTCCTCGACCTCACCGATCTCGGCGAATCCTGCACCGAGGCGGCCGTGGCGGCCCTGTGCCGGGACGCGGCCGCCGGGCGTGTCGCGGCGATCTGCGTCTGGCCGGCCTTCGTCGCGCAGGGGGCGCGGGCGCTGACGGGGACGGGAATCGGGATTGCGACCGTGGTCAATTTCCCCGCCGGGGACGAGGATCCGGACCCGGTGGTGGCGCAGACGCGGGCCTGCCTCGCGGACGGGGCCGGCGAGATCGACCTCGTCCTGCCCTATCGCGCCCTTCTGCGCGGCGAGGAGGCGACCGCTTGCCGGATGGTCGAGGCCGTGCGGGCGGCCTGCGCCGGAGCCTGCCTCAAGGTCATTCTGGAGACCGGCGAACTCCGCGACCCGGAGGTGATCGCCCGGGCGAGTGCCCTCGCCCTCGCGGGCGGGGCCGACTTCATCAAGACCTCCACTGGCAAGAGCCCGGTCTCGGCGACGCCCGAGGCGGCGGAGGCGATGCTGACCGTGCTGAAGGCGCACGGCGCGGGCGGGCTCAAGGTCTCCGGCGGCCTCCGCACGGTGGCGGATGCCGCCCTCTATCTCGCTCTCGCCGACCGGATCAGGGGGCCGGGCTGGGCGGGCCCCGATACCTTCCGCATCGGGGCGAGCAGCCTCTACGCGGCGCTGGTCGATGCGCAGGAGACGGCACGATGAGGCTCCCGCAGGAGATCATCCGGGACAAGCGCGACGGCAAGGCGCTGGCCCCGGAGGAGATCGCCGGCTTCATCGCCGGGCTCACCGAGGGCGCGGTGACCGAGGGCCAGGCGGCGGCCTTCGCCATGGCCGTGTTCTTCCGCGGCCTCTCCCTCGACGAGCGGGTGGCGCTGACGCAGGCCATGACCCGCTCGGGCACGGTGCTGAACTGGGACCTGCCCGGCCCTGCCCTCGACAAGCATTCCACCGGCGGGATCGGCGATGCGGTCAGCCTCGTGCTCGCCCCGATGGTGGCGGCCTGCGGCGGCTACGTGCCGATGATCTCCGGCCGCGGCCTCGGCCATACCGGCGGCACCCTCGACAAGCTCGAGAGCATCCCGGGCTACGACGCCACCCCCGGCCTCGACCGCTTCCGCGCCGTCACCCGGGAGGCGGGCTGCGCCATCATCGGCCAGACCGCCGACCTCGCCCCCGCCGACAAGCGGCTCTACGCCATCCGCGACGTGACCGGCACGGTCGAGTCCCTCGATCTGATTACGGCTTCGATTCTGTCGAAGAAGCTGGCCGCCGGGCTCGATGGCCTGGTGATGGATGTGAAGACCGGTTCGGGGGCCTTCATGGAAGACCGAGAGGCCGCCCGCGCCCTCGCCCGAAGCATCGTCGCGGTGGCGAACGGCGCCGGCTGCCCCACCGTGGCGCTGGTGACGGACATGGACGCGCCGCTGGCCTCCGCCGCCGGCAACGCCGTGGAGGTGGCCTATTCCATCGACTACCTGACCGGGGCGCGGCGCGAGCCGCGCTTCCACGCGGTCACCCTGGCGCTCTGCGCGCAGATGCTGGTGACGGGCGGCCTCGCCGCCGATGTGGCGGAGGCCGAGGGCAGGCTGGAGGCGGCCCTCGCCTCCGGCCGGGCGACCGAGCACTTCGCGCGCATGGTCGCGGCCCTCGGCGGCCCGCCGGATCTGGTCGAGGCGCCGCAGCGGCACCTGCCGCGGGCACCGGTGATCCGGCCGGTTCTTCCGGAACGGGCGGGCTTCGTCGCCGGGGTGGCGACCCGGGCGATCGGGCTCGCGGTGATCGGCCTCGGCGGCGGCCGCACCCGGCCGCAGGACGGTATCGACGGGAGCGTCGGCTTCTCCCGCCTCGCCCGCCCCGGCGACGCGGTCGGGCCGGAGGCACCCCTCGGCCTCGTCCATGCCCGCGACGAGGCGGCGGCGGAGCGGGCGGCGGCGGCCCTGCGGGCGGCCTACCGGCTCGGCGAGGCGGCGCCGGAGATCGGCCCGGCGGTGCTCGAACGGATCGGGTGAGGCGCCTCCGCCGGTCGGGGCGGACGGACCTCGCCGGGTCCGTGCACGCTCCTTGCGTCGCCCGGCGCCGGAAACGAGCCCCATGCGCATCCTGCTCATCAATCCGAACACGTCCCCGGCCGTGACCGCGCTGCTGGCCGGCCATGTCCAGGCGATGTCCGGCGACGAAGCCGCCTTCGTGCCGGTGACCGGCCGATTCGGCGCCCGCTACATCGCCAGCCGGGCGGCCTCGGCGGTGGCCGCCCATGCTGCCCTCGACGCCCTGGCCGAGCACGGCGCCGGCTGCGACGCGGTCTATCTCGCCTGTTTCGGCGATCCCGGGCTGTTCGCCCTGCGCGAGATCGCGCCGGTCCCGGTGGTCGGCATGGCGCAGGCCGCTTGCGAATGCGCCTGCGCCCAGGCGGACCGCTTCGGCATCGTCACCGGCGGGGCCCTGTGGGGGCCGATGCTGACGGAGCTCGTGGCGGGGCTCGGCCTCGCGGAGCGGCTGTCCGGCATCCGCACCGTGGCGCCGACGGGGGGCGAGATCGCCCGGGATCCGGAGGCTGCCCTCGGCCTCCTCGCCGCGGCCTGCCGGGCCTGCGCGGAGGAGGACGGCGCCGGGGCCGTGATCCTCGGCGGCGCCGCCCTGGCCGGCCTCGCCGGGCGGATCCAGCCCGCCGTGCCGGTCCCCGTGCTCTGCTCCGTGGAGGCCGGCACCCGCGCCGTCCTGGCCGCGGCGCGGGCGGGCGCTTCGCCCCGGACCGTTCATCCCGCGACCGAGAGCGTCGGCCTCGGCCTGGGCCTCGAACGCCTGCTGGCCGGCCGGTGAGCGCGCCAGGGAGGGCAGCGCCCCGTCCGCAAACGAGCACTCGAAACACGCGGCCCGGCTGAGTAGCTTCCGCCCGCGCCCGAACCCTGAGACGAAGAACAGCATGCCCGAATTCGACCTCGCGATCCGCGGCGGCACCGTGGTGACCGCCGCCGACACCTTCCCGGCGGAGATCGGCATCCGCGACGGGCGCATCGCGGCGGTGGCGAGCCGCGTCGGCGACGCCGCCCGCACTATCGATGCGGGCGGGCTGCTGGTGCTGCCCGGCGGCATCGACAGCCATGTCCATATCGACCAGCCCTCCGGCCCCGGCATCGTCATGGCCGACGACTTCGCCTCGGCGACGCGGGCCGCGGCGGCGGGGGGCAATACCTGCGTGATGCCCTTCGCCCTGCAGCCGCGGGGCGAGTCCCTGCGGGAGGTCGCCGCCGCCTACCGGGCCAAGGCGGAGGGGCGCTGCCACATCGACGTGGCGATCCACCTGATCGTCTCCGACCCGACCCCGGCGGTGCTCGGCCAGGAGCTGCCGGCGCTGATCACCGCCGGCTACACTTCCTTCAAGGTGTTCATGACCTATGACGACCTCGTCCTGAACGACCGCCAGATCCTGGAGGTGTTCGAGGTCGCCCGCCGCGAGGGCGCCCGGGTGATGGTGCATGCGGAGGGCTACGACACGATCCGCTACCTCTCCGAGCGGCTGGAGCGCAGCGGGCAGACCGGCCCCTACGGCCACGCCCTGTCCCGGCCCCAGCCGGTGGAGCGCGAGGCGGCCCACCGCGCCATCACCCATGCGGAGCTCGTCGACCTGCCGATCGTCATCGTCCACGTCTCCGGCGAGGAGGCGATGGAGCAGATCGCCTGGGCCCAGGGCCGCGGCCTGAAGATCCATGCCGAGACCTGCCCGCAATACCTCACCCTCACCGCCGAGGACATGAAGGGCCTGGGCGCGGAGGATCCGATCGCGGGGGCGAAATACGTCTGCTCGCCGCCGCCGCGGGACGCGGCGAGCCAGGCGGCGATCTGGTCCGGCCTGCAGCGGGGCGTGTTCGACCTGGTCTCCTCCGACCATTGCCCGTTCCGCTACGACGATCCCCAGGGCAAGCTGAACCCGAAGGGGCGGACCTCCTTCCGCTGGATCCCCAACGGCCTCCCCGGCATCGAGACCCGGCTGCCGCTCCTGTTCTCGGAGGGCGTCTCCAAGGGCCGGATCTCCCTCAACCGCTTCGTGGCGCTGACCGCGACCAACCACGCCAAGCTCTACGGGCTCTATCCCCGGAAGGGCTCGATCGGGCCGGGCTTCGATGCCGACCTGACCCTGTGGGACCCGAAGCGGCGGGAGACCATCACCCAGAAGAACCTCCACCACGGCTCCGACTACACGCCCTGGGAGGGCTTTGCCGTGACCGGCTGGCCGGTGATGACCATCGCCGGCGGCCAGGTGATCGCCGAGGAGGGCCGCATCCTGTCCGAACCCGGACGCGGCCGCGTGCTCGACCGGACCATCGACCGCGCCGGCCCCTTCGCCTGAGGGCGGCGGGGCGAGGCAGAAGGGTGGAGCATTCGGATCTCGAGGGCCGGGATCTGCACTCGGCGTCGTCTGCTCGTCCGAACCTTCCCGGCGGTTCGTCCGATCAGGAGGGGGGCGTGACGCTCGAGGCTGAGCGTCGGCATCACGGCAATGTCGGCGATCCGCCGCATGTGGCCTTTCTACGTCCGACCCATTCGGGACAGCACGTGATCCCGATTCCGATCCAAGACGCGGCCCTCGCATGTCCTTGCGGGTCGTCTCACATATGGAAGCGGTCGCGGTAGGCTTGTGGGACAATCCCGAGGTGCCGCAGGAAGGCGCGCCGCATGGTTTCGGTCGAGCCGAAACCGCATCGGGCGGCGGCTCGCGTGACGCTTACCCCCTCCTCCAGATGCCGCCGGGCGCCCTCCACCCGGATCAGCTCGACCCCCTCGGCGGGGGTACGGCCCGTGCCCGCGCGGTAGTGTCGGCAGAACGTGCGAAGGCTCATGCCGGCTTGATCCGCCAGCGTTGCCAGCGACAGGTCGCGGTCGAGATGCGCCGCGATCCAGCCGTGCAAGGCCTCGAAGGTCCCGTCGGCCGACTGGAGCGCGAGCGCGGTGCTGAACTGCCCCTGCCCGCCCGGACGCTTGAGAAACACCACGAGTTGGCGTGCCACGGCCAGCGCAAGCGCCCGGCCATGGTCCGCTTCAACCATCGCCAAGGCCAGGTCGATCCCCGCCGTCACGCCCGCCGACGTCCAGATCGAACCGTCCCGCACGAAGATGGGCTCGGGATCGAGGAGGACGGCGGGGTAGCAAGCCCTGAACTCGGCGCAGCGCTGCCAGTGCGTCACCGCCCGGCGTCCGTCCAATAACCCCGCTTCGGCGAGGAGGATCGCACCGCTGCAAACGGAGGCGGTCCGGGTCGCGAGCGGTGCGCGTCGGCGGATCCAGTCGATCAGTTCGCCATCGCGCCGCGCAGCGTCCACGCCGTATCCGCCCGAGACGATGAGCGTCCCGATCGCGTCCCCGCAGATCCGAGCGTTCTCGGTCTTCAGGCCGATGCCGGAGCTGGTGACGATGTCGGACTCGAGGGAAACGAGGGCGATCTCGTAGGGCTCGGGCGTCCCGCGGGGTGTCAGGTCGTTGGCCGTGGCGAAGACCTGCGCCGGACCGGTCACGTCCAGGATCTGTGCCCTGCCGAAAACAAGGATCTCGACACGATGGGGAGGCCTTCGGACGATTGGCATGAAACGAGCGATGATTGGCGCGATTGCCAACTCGTCCCGCGATAAGGTTCCTCCGTCAAGAGGAGGAACGAATCCATGACGCTTCGCTTCGGTATTCTCTGTTTCCCCGGCGTCCAGCAACTCGACCTGACCGGCCCCTACGAGGTCTTCGCGTCCGCCGAGGGCGCCACGGTCCATCTCGTCTGGAAGAGCCTCGAACCGATCCGATCGGCGACGGGCCTGATGCTGATCCCCGACACGACCCTTGCCGAAGCCCCGGATTTCGACGTCCTCTGCGTGCCGGGCGGTAGTGGAATCAACGCGCTCCTGACGGACGAGACGGTGCTAGCCTTCCTCCGGGACAAGGCATCGCGGGCACGGTTCGTCACATCCGTCTGCACGGGATCGCTCGTGTTGGGGAAGGCGGGGCTTCTGGCCGGCCGGCGCGCCACCACGCACTGGAACGCGCTAGACTTCCTGCCTCGCTTGGGCGCGACCTCGGTCGAGCAACGCGTCGTGCAGGATGGCTCGCTCATCACCGCCGGCGGCGTGACCTCGGGCATCGACTTCGGACTGATCGTCGTCGCGGAGCTGATGGGTCGCGAGGAAGCCGAGACGATCCAGCTCGCGCTGGAATATGCGCCGGCACCCCCCTTCGACGCCGGTCTTCCGAGCACGGCCCCGCCTTCGATCGTCGAGGCCGCAAGAGTCCGCATGGCCGGGTCACGACGGGAGCGGGAGGCTCTGCTCGGCTGACCGAAGACGGGCGCCGGAAGGTCCGTTCTTGTACGTTGAAACCGAAGAGGACCGTCCGGACTCCGCTCATGACAGCCACTCTGCATCTGCTCCGCCGTCAGCCGCGCGGCGAGCCTGAGTGGTTCCCGACAGAAGGGATTTGTCTTGCCGCGATGCTGGCCGTCGAATGACCGTCTCGGCCATCCGGCCGTGATGGGCGCTGCTCAGGCTTCGCGTTTTCCGGTCGCTCCACGACCGGCGGCGGGGAGTCTGCGGCGAACCGGGTCGTCCCCTCGTCCGGTGGGTTGCCAGTATCAGGCATCCCTTCGAACACGTGAGAGGCGTGCGTTCTCGCGCCGTCGATCCGCACCCTGCGGGGCAAAAAGAGGGGTCGGCTCCGGAGAGCCGACCCGTCGGGACGAACGTCTTTGGCCGCGCTGTCAGCGGGCGTGGTGCGTGCGCAGGTGGCCCGAACGGCCGACCGAGCCGGTCGCCACCTCGTTGCCGAAGGGGGCGGCGAGGTCGCTGCGCGCGGTGGTGGCGTAGCCCTGCCCGATCAGCGGGCTCGCCGCCGTGCCGAGGGCGGCGGCGGCGGGGATGCCGGCGGGGGCGGTGAAACTCTGGGCCAGGGCGGCGCCCGGCACAGCGAGGCCGGCGGCCAGGGCGAGGGCGGCGATCGTGCTGCGTGCGGTCATGGAAAAGCTCCGTCGTTGGCATGGCCCGTCTCGAGGCGGGCCGTCTTGTGCGATGAGGCGGAGATGGGGCGCCGTCCCGCGGCTCGACGTGCGCCGCAGCACATCGGAATCGGGCCGCGCCGGCCGCTTTCCACGGAACCCGCCCGGGTCCCGCCGCCTATCCCGGAAAGGGCGCAGCGGAGTCGCGTGATGGGCGAGACGAAACGGAACGGCCTGGAAACCTATGCCAGGGAAGCGGATCGCCGCAGCGGCCGGGACGAACCGTCCCCCGGACCGCATTCCCCGCCGCCGCCGCAGCGCCGCGAGGACGAACCCGAGGCGGGCGGCTACGAGCGCCATCCCCGGGACGAGGGGGGCGAAAGCCGCCGCCGGACGGGCGACGGCAATGCCAAGGGCGGCTACGGCGCCGGTTGAGCCGGCGCCCCCCCCCGCAGGTGCGGCTCACATCGGCGGGGTCAGGCCGTCCTTGCCGACCGCGACGAGCTTGCCGGTGAGTGTGTCGCCCTCCTTGGCGGCCACCACGAAGATCTTGCCGCCCGGCGTCAGGATCGCCTTGTCGGCCGGCTCGAAGGCGACGATCGGCGCCTTGGGCGGCACCACGATCGTCTTCGAGCCCTCCTTGTCGTAGGTGACGGTGAGGGTCTTCTCGCCCTCCCCGCCCTGGCTCGCCTTGACCGTGCCGTTGGTCATGGCGCTCTTGACCTTGGGGGCGCCGGAGGCGGCCTTCACGGTGCCGTTGGTCATGGCGCTCTTCACCTTGTCGCCGCCGGCCGTCTGGTCGGTGATGGCGTCCCAGGCGTAGTGGCCCTCGCCGGTGCCGCGCATCGATTCAGGGAAGATCACCACCTCCAGGGCGGTCGGCGGGTTCTCGCCCTTGGTCGCCGTGCCGATGAAGACGCCGTCCTTCACGGCGTCGAGGCTCGACTTGACCACCCAGGCGTAATTGGCCCCGTCGAGGGCCACCGTCTCGGACTTGCCGTCGAGGGTCTTGATGGTGACCGAGCCGGCTTCCGCCTTCTCGATAGTGCCGCGCACCCGCTCCAGCTGGGGCGCGGCGAGCGCCGAGCCGGTGAGCGCGATCAGGCCGGCCAGGGCCGCGGTAAGGGAACGTTGCATCTCGATAATCCCCGTTCGGTTGCCCGGGGAGTTATGGAGCGGCGGATCGGCGCGAACAGACTTGCGTGCAAGCGAATGGCGGGCAATCGAGCTTATTTTCCGCTTACGATCCCGTGAGCGGACGCGAAAAGGCCGCCCCGGATCCCCCCGGAGCGGCCCGCATCGCCCGTCTCGGGACGCTTACTTGATGAGCTTGACCAGAGCCTTGCCGGCCGGAGTCTTCAGCTCCTTGGCGTCCAGGGTGCCGTCGTTGTCCGGATCGGCTTCCTTGAACAGGGTCTCGACCAGGGCGAGGTATTCCTTCTTGTCGAGGGTGCCGTCGTTGTCCGGATCGGCCTTCTTGAGGTCGGCGGCGCTGAGGCGGCCCTTCAGCTCCTTCACGTCGAGGGTGCCGTCGTTGTCGGGATCGAGCTTGGCGAAGGTCGCCTCCGCGGCGGCCTGGACCTCCTTGAGGTCGATCGTGCCGTCATTGTCGGTGTCGATCTGCTTGATGATGCTCGCCGCGCCCTTCTTGGCGAAGGCCGGGCCGGCCGCGGCCGGCAGAACCAGGGCTGCAGCGGCGAGGAGAAGCACGTTCCGGTTGATCTTCATCATGCGTTCAACTCTCCCATACTGGGGGATGATCGGGACGCCATCGAGAGGCGCGGCAGCGTAGCCGCACCGTCAAATGGAACACAGACCCGATCTTGCAATGCGGCAATGCCGGTCGGGTAAACCCGGCAAGGCAGGCCGGCTCACAGCAGGGTGCCCCTCAGGATGAGCAGGGCCACCGTGAAATAGATGACGAGGCCGCTCACATCGACGAGCGTGGCCACGAAGGGTGCCGAGGCGGTCGCCGGATCGAAGCCGAGGCGCTTCAGGGCGAAGGGCAGCATCGAGCCGGCCATGGAGCCGAAGGTGACGATGCCGACCAGCGCCGCGCCGACGGTGGCCGCGACGAGGGCCCAATGCGGCCCGTAATCGTAGAGGCCGGCCTTCTGCCAGATCACGATCCGCGCGACCGCGATCAGGCCGAGGATCGCGCCGAGCGTCACGCCGGTCGGCAATTCGCGCAGGGCCACGCGCCACCAGTCGCGCAGGCGCACCTGTTCGAGCGCCAGGGCCCGGATCAGCAGCGAGGTCGCCTGGCTGCCGGAATTGCCGCCCGAGCTCATGATGAGCGGGATGAACAGGGTGAGGACGATCGCCTTCTCGAGCTCCCCCTGGAAGCCCTGCATGGCCGAGGCGGTGAGCATCTCCGACAGGAACAGCACGCAGAGCCAGCCGGCCCGCTTCCCGATCATCGTGAGGAAGCCGATATCCATGTAGGGCTGGTCGAGGGCGGCCATGCCGCCGAAGCGCTGCACGTCCTCCGTCTGCTTGGCGACCATGGCGTCGATGATGTCGTCCACCGTGACGATGCCGATGACGTGGCCGACCGAATCGACCACCGGCAGCGCCAGCAGGTCGTATTTCGAGATCAGCCGGGCCGCCTCCTCGCGGCTCGCATTGGGCGAGACGCTCAAGGGGCGCATCCCCGGGGCGACGCTGAGCACGCTGTCCATGGGCTCGCCGGAGATGAGGCGGCGCAGGGGCACCGACTTGGCGAGCACCTGGGTGCGCGGGTCGAGCACGAAGATCGCGTAGACCGTCTCGCGGGTGCGCTCCACCTGGCGGACATGGGCCAGGGTCTCGGCGACCGTCCAGGTCGCGGGCACGCTCACGAACTCGGTGGTCATCAGCGAGCCGACCGTCTCCTCGCCATAGGCGCTGAGCCGGTCGATCGTGCCCCGGGTCTCGGCGTCGAGGCGCGCCCGCAGGTCGGAGCGGCCGGGCTCCTCGATCTCGCGGAAGAGGTCGGTGACCCGGTCGGCCGACATGCCGGAGAGATAGGCGCCGACCCGGTCGCGCGGCAGCATCTCGACGATGTCGGCCGCCTGCTCCAGCTCCGGCTGGTCCAGCACCTCCACCGCCTTCTCGTGGGGCAGGCTGACCAGGATCGCCGCGGCGACCTCGGGCGCCTCCTCGTTCAGGGCCTCGACGATGTCGGCGGCCCGTTCGTCCGCGAGCCGCGCCGCGAGCACCGAGGGATCGATTCGGTTGGTGGCAGGACTCTCGCTCATCGACTCGGCACTCGTCTGCGGGATTCTGGCGGCTCCGCACGGCCATGGTCGCGTGCCGATTGCAACCCCCCGCCTGCGGCCGTCAGGCGGCGCCGCATGTCGTGCGTGGGTTAAAAACCGGCGATATCGTCCCCATATCCTTGGTCGGTAAGGGGAAATTTGGTTCCAAACGGTGTGTTGGAGGCGGGTGCGACCCCGGAATCTGCACTTTCTCGCCGATCTGTGAGAAATATAAGTGTCGCGTCCACTTGAGTTGCGCCCAACAGATCGCCTATGTTTTCCCCGTCAGCACGAAGGAGATCCGCCATGAAGTGGTCTGCCCCGGTCGTTCAGGAAATCTGCGTCGGCATGGAAGTCACCAGCTACGAGTCGGCGGAGATCGACACCTTCAACTGAGGTGTCCGGGCCCCCGGGCCCGATCCTTCATCCCCTCTTAACGCAGGAGAAACGTCATGAAGTGGTCTGCTCCGATCGTCCAGGAAGTCTGCGTCGGCATGGAAGTCACCAGCTACGAGTCCGCCGAGATCGACACCTTCAACTAAGAAGGTCGTCGCCGGGCTTCCGGTGAACGGGGCGCCTCCCGCGAGGGGGGCGCCTTTTTCATGGGCGCTGCCCGTACATGAAAAAGCGGCGAGGGCCGGACGCTTCCCGGCGTCCGGCCCTCGCCGCTTCCGGGGACACGCGCGGGGCGCGTCCCGGATCCGAAGCCCGCAGATCAGAGCTTGTAGCGGATCTGGTCGGTCCAGAAGCGCTCCAGGCGGCCGAGGGCCTGGTTGAGCCGGCCGAAATCGTCGTCCGAGATGCCGCCGATCGGCTGGATCGTGCGGGAATGCTTGTCGTAGAGCCCGCGGATGATCTCGTGCACCTCCCGGCCCTTCTGGGTCAGGCTGATGCGCACCGAGCGGCGGTCGGTCTTGGAGCGGGCGTGATGCAGGTAGCCCGCCTCGACCAGCTTCTTGACGTTGTAGGAGACGTTGGAGCCGAGATAGTAGCCCTTCGAGCGCAGCTCGCTCGCGGTGAGTTCCTTGTCGCCGATATTGTAGAGCAGCAGGGCCTGGACGCTGTTGACGTCCTCGCGGCCGCGGCGCTCGAACTCGTCCTTGATCACGTCGAGCAGGCGGCGGTGCAGCCGCTCGACGAGATGCAGGGCCTCCAAGTAGGCGCCGGGGGCGTTGGCCTGATCTTCGGTGGAGTTGGTGTCGATCACCTTCGCAGTCTGGGATTTCATGGGACGCCTCTGTCGATCTGTTCGTTCCGGCTCCGTGCTGTTCGGCGCCGCTTATGGGGCCAAGCTAGGGTCCGCGAATGAAAGGCGGTTTAAGCGACAGGATGAATTTGCGATTTACCTCTCTCGGTAAATGCAAAATGAAACCATCTCCGTAACACTCCGTTCACCGGATCTCGCGCGCCGCCGCGAAAGAAATGACAAAGTATATCGCCACGAAGACTGCCTGCGCGATCACGAAAGGCAGCGACATCGGCAAGAGCTGCGGCGTGGTGAGCGCCAATGTCAGGGTGCTCGTCGCCGCGAGCAGCCAGACCACCCCGCCCCAGGCGCTGGTGAGCCACAGGCCGATGGCGGCCACGAAGTCGATCACCGCGAGATAGACGATCACCGCCTGCCGCCCGAGCGGCTCCGATTCGAAGGGACGCCCGCCCGGCAACACGTCCAGGATCTCGGCCCAGGTCGCGAGCCCCTTGGCGATCCAGACCAGGGCGGCGATGCGCATGAACCAGACCAGCACCGTGTCCCACTGGGTCTGCTGCTTGCTCGGCGAACCCTCGATCCGGTCGTCGGCGCTCTCCCAGCCGCGGGCGCGTCCGCGCCCGTCCCGGGTGGTCGCGACCTTGTTGAGACCCCGCAAGGCTTCCCCTCCCCTCAATCGAAACGCGGCTCTGCGGATGCGAGCGGCCCGAAGGCGGCGGCGATCCCCTGCGGGTCGACCGCGTCGAGCCGGTCGGGCTGCCAGCGCGGCGCGTTGTCCTTGTCGACGATGACGGCGCGCACGCCCTCGTAGAAATCGGATCCGCGCATCACCCGGTCGCAGAGCCGGTACTCGGTGAGCATCGCCTCGGCAAAGCTCAGGCCGGGGCCGCGCCGCATCTGCTCGAAGGCGATCGACAGGCTGGTGGGCGAGCGGGTGCGGATCAGCGCCGCGGTCTCGCCCGCGAAGGCCGAGCCCGCCTCCGCCGCCGCGTCGAGCCGGGCCAGCACCGCGGCGACGCTCTCCGCGCCGAAGCACTCATCGATCAGGGCGCGCTCCTGACGGAAGATCTCCGGCTCGGGGGGCGCGGCCCCGAAGCGCTGGAGGGCCGCCTCGACGGTGGGCGCCTCGGCCAGGGCCGCGACGAGGGCCTCGAAATCCTCGGCCTTCGCGAAATGGGTGGCGAGCCCGGCTTCGAGGGCGTCTCCGGCGCCGATCCGGCCCCCGGTGAGGGCGAGATAGGTGCCGAGCTTCCCCGGCAGCTGGGGCAGGGCGTAGGTGGTGCCGACATCGGGGAAGAAGCCGATCCCCGTCTCCGGCATGGCGAGCAGGTATTTTTCCGAGGCCACCCGGTAGCGCCCGTGCAGGGAGATGCCGACGCCGCCCCCCATCACGATGCCCTCGACCAGGGCGATATAGGGCTTGGGAAAACGCTTCACGGCGGCGTCGAGGCGGTACTCGGCCTCCCAGAAGGCCATGACCTCCTCGTGCCGCCCGGCCCGGCCGAGCTCGTAGATCTTGCGGATGTCGCCGCCCGCGCAGAAGGCGCGCCCGCCGGCCCCGCGCACGGCGACGCGGGTGATCGCCGGATCGGCCGCCCAGGCCTCGAGCCGGCCCCGCATCGCCTCGACCATGGGCAGGGTGAGGGCGTTGAGCGCCTTCGGCCGGTCGAGGGTGACGAGGCCGAGGGCGCCCCGCCGCTCGAACCGGATCTCCGCATCCACCTGTTGCGCCATGCTGTCGGCCTCCCGGATCGCTGCTTAGAGCCCCGGCCGATCCCATGGCAATCGGGCGCGCTGCGACCCTGCGCCCGGGGCCATCCCTGCGGCGATCCGACCGCGCCCCTGCGTGCCGACCGGTTTCGGGAGGAAATCCGGATGTGCTAGGCCCCGCCTCGCCGCGCCTTCCGCGGCCCGGAGATCCGAGCATGCCGAACGAACCGCGCCCGCTCGCCGTCGAGACCGCGCGCGAGGCCGCGCCCGGCGCGAGTCCCCTCGGCATCACCCAGCGCCCCCGCCGCAACCGCAAGGCGGACTGGTCGCGCCGCCTGGTGCGCGAGCATACCCTGACCGTGGACGACCTGATCTGGCCGCTCTTCGTGATCGAGGGCGAGCGCCGCCGGGAGCCCATCGCCTCGATGCCCGGCGTCGAGCGCCTGAGCGTCGACGAGATCGTGCGCGAGGCCGAGCGGGCCGCCCGCCTCGGCATCCCGGCGATCTCCTTCTTCCCCTATACCGATCCCTCCTTGCGCGATCCCACCGGCTCGGAGGCCCTGAACCGGGACAACCTCGTCTGCCAGGCCGTGCGGGCGGTGAAGAAGGCCGTGCCCGAGATCGGCGTGATGACGGACGTCGCCCTCGATCCCTATACGAGCCACGGCCATGACGGGCTGATCGAGGACGGGGCCATCCTCAACGACGAGACCGTGGCGGTGCTGGTGGAGCAGAGCCTGATCCAGGCCGAGGCCGGCACCGACATCATCGCCCCCTCCGACATGATGGACGGGCGCGTGGGCGCGATTCGGGCCGGGCTCGACCGGGCCGGCTACCGGGACGTCCAGATCATGGCCTATGCCGCCAAATACGCGAGCGCCTTCTACGGGCCGTTCCGCGACGCGATCGGCACCAGCGCGGCCCTCGTCGGCGACAAGCGCACCTATCAGATGGATCCCGGCAACGGCACGGAGGCCCTGCGCGAGGTCGCCCTCGACCTCGACGAGGGGGCGGATTCGGTGATGGTGAAGCCCGGCCTGCCCTATCTCGACATCATCCGCCGGGTGAAGGACGCATTCGGCGTGCCGACCTTCGCCTATCAGGTCTCCGGCGAGTACGCGATGATCGAGGCCGCCGCCCGCAACGGCTGGCTCGACGGCGAGCGCGCCATGACGGAGAGCCTGCTCGCCTTCAAGCGGGCCGGCGCCGACGGCGTCCTCACCTATTACGCGCCGCGGGTGGCCGAGCGCCTGCTCGGCCGTGCGTGAGATCCTCCGGGCCGGGCTCGCCGTCGCGGCCCTGACGAGCCTCCTCTCCGCCTGCGGCAGCGGCGTCGATCCCCGTCGGGCCGAGATCTGCCGCCAGGCCGTGCCGGCGCTCGCGCCGGCCGGCGCGGTGCCGGAGCTGCTCCGGGTCGGCGCCGGGCCGGGCAAGCAGACCGTCCGGGTCGATTACCGCGTCGCCGGGCGGGGCGAGGCGGCGGGCAAGGCGCGCTGGGTCCTGTGCGGCTTCGGGCCGGGCGACGAGCTCGCCGGCGTCGCGACCGAGGGCGGCCCGCTGGGCGGCGCCGCCCTGTACCTGCTGAAGCGCTACTATCTCGGCAGCCCCGAGGCCCGGAGCGCGGCGCCCGGCCTCCCGTCGCGATGAGGCGGGCGGGATCTTGAGCGGGGCCGTCCGGCCCCCCATGTCCTGGCCGACGACGATTTCGTCCGCGCCGAGGACGCCGCCATGACGAACCCCCAGCACGGCTACGCCGAACGCTACGAGACCTACGCCCCCGCGATGCCCGTGCCCTATGTCCGGGCGAGCCTCGGGGCGCGCTTCGTGGCCTATCTCCTCGACATCGTGTTCATCTTCGGCTTCACGGCGCTCCTCGCCACCGCCATCGCGGTGCTGGGCGTGGTGACCTTCGGCTTCGGCTGGACGCTGTTCGCGATCCTGCCGGCGAGCGGGATCCTCTACAGCGCCCTCACCGTGGGCGGCGCCCGCCAGAGCACGCTCGGCATGCGCATGATGGGCCTGCGGGTGGTCGCTCCGGAAAGCGGGCGGCCGGTCGACGTGATCACCGCGGCCGTGCACGCCCTCCTGTTCTACCTGGCGATCTCGACCTTCCTGCTCTGGTGCCTGGACATCCTGTTCGGCCTGGTTCGCTCGGACCGCCGGCTGGGGCACGACCTGCTCCTCGGGCTCGCGGTGGTGCGCCCCTGAGGGCCCCGCGCCTCAGAAATTGCTGTCGCATGGCCTTCATGGCCAGTTGAGCGCGGCCGCGACAGCGCTACACTCAAGGGCAGGCCGGCGCCCGAGCCGCCGGCTATCGAGGCCAGCCCCGAGCGTGACGAGCCATCCGCGCGACACCCCGCAATTCTACCTCACGGCCCCCTCCCCCTGCCCGTATCTGCCGGGCCAGGAGGAGCGGAAAGTGTTCACCCATCTCGTCGGCCGACGGGCCCGCGACCTCAACGAGATCCTGACGCAGGGCGGCTTCCGCCGCTCGCAGACCATCGCCTACCGCCCGGCCTGCGAATCCTGCCGCGCCTGCGTCTCCGTGCGGGTCGTGGTGGACGACCTGACGCTCACCGGCAGCCAGAAGCGCATCCTCCAGCGCAACGCCGACCTCGTCGGGACGCCGGAGCCCAACCGCCCGGCCTCCGAGCAATACGCCCTGTTCCGCCGCTACCTCGAGGCGCGGCACGGGGATGGCGGCATGGTCGACATGACCGTGCTCGACTACGCGATGATGATCGAGGACAGCCATGTCGACACGCATCTCGTGGTCTACCGGCCCCGGGGGCCGGACACGGCGATCAACGGCCGCGGCAAGGGCGCGCCGGTGGCGGTCTGCCTGACCGACGTGCTCGCCGACGGCCTGTCGATGGTCTACTCGTTCTACGATCCCGAGGAGGCGAGCCGCAGCCTCGGCACCTACATGATCCTCGATCACGTCCAGCGGGCGCGCGCCCTCGGGCTGCCCTACCTGTATCTCGGCTACTGGGTCGAGGGCTCCCGCAAGATGGACTACAAGGCCCGCTTCCGCCCGCAGGAGCGCCTGATGCCCCAGGGCTGGGTGCGGGTGGAATAGGCCCCTCCCGTCACGCCGCCTTGGCGTGCACCACCGGCACGGCCGGCGCCCCTTCCCACTCCGAATGGCTTGGCAGGGACTCGCCCTTCATCACGATGGTGAGGGGGCGCAGCCGCGCGTAGTCGCCGACCCGGGTGTCGTAGAGGACGGTGGAGAAGGCGCCGACCGAGACCCCGCGCCCGACCTCGACCCGGCCAACCTTCATGATGCGGTCCTCGTAGAGATGGGTCTGCAGGGCCGAGGTGCGGTTGATCGCCGAGAAGTCGCCGATGCGCACGCAGTCGAACTCGGTGATGTCGGTGGTAAGCATGCACACCCCCTGGCCGACCTTCACCCCGAGCAGGCGCAGCACCCAGGGCAGGAAGGGCGTGCCCATCAGGTGCTCCAGCAGCACCTTGCCGGCGAGGCCCCAATAGGCGACGGCGATGGCCTCGGTGCGCATGGCCCACCAGGACCACATCGGCCGCATGCCCGGCCGGTAGACGCCCATCAGCAGCCATTTCAGGGCGATGACGGTGGAGGTCTGGATCAGGGCGATGATCACGCTCGCGGCCACGAAGGAGACGGCGAGGCCGGCCCAGTCGCGCTCCAGGATCGCCGGGTAGAAGTACCAGTCGATCGCGCAGATCGCGAGGGTCAGGTAGAGCATCGGCGAGAACGAGGTCGCGAAGGCCTCGAACACGCCCCGGCGCAGCTTCGGCCACACGCCCGGCTCGTAGGTCTGGGCGGTGGAGCCGAGATCGACCTTCTGGCGCACGGGCAGCTTGATCGGGGGCGAGCCGAACCAGGTCTCGCCCGGCGCCATCTCGGCATTGGCCGGCGGCTTCGACTTGATGCCGATCAGCACGTCGTCGGGGATGTCGGCGCCCGGGGGCACCACGCCGTCATTACCCACGAAGACGCGGGCGCCGGTCCTGACCTCGTGCAGGTGCATCCAGCCCCGGCGGATCTCCTCTTCGCCGAACACCACCTCGTCGGCGATGAAGTTCTTGAAGCCCACCTCCGCGAGGTCGTGCCGGCTGCCGAGATTGGTCGAGATCTCGGCGCCCTTGCCCATCCGCGCGCCCATCAGGCGGTACCAGGCCCGCATGTAGACGGTGGCGAAGAGGGAGGAGAGCGTCTCCAGCGTCACCTCGCTCGCCAGCGCCACCAGCCACTTGCGCAGGTAGAAGCCCGACCAGATCGAGTAGGTGCCCGCGCGCCGGCGCGGCAGCACCGCCCAGCGGATGCCCGCGATGAGCAGCACCGTGCCCGCCGTCATCAGCATGGCGGTGGGCCAGGTCAGCAGCGGCAGATAGGCGTGGTAGTCGATATCGGTGATCTCGGAGAGCTGGTCCGAGATCTGGTCGAAGAGGTAGAAGGCCGGGAAGATCGGCAGCAGCCCGACCGCGGGAATCGCCGCGAGCAGGAAGGCATAGGCCGCGGTGAAGGCGGCCCGCCGCGCCGGGCTCGCGGTGGCGGGCTCGGGCAGATCGGCGAAATTGACGGTGCCGACGCGCCGGCCGGGCGAGCCGTCCCAGGATTCGGCGGTGCCGACCTCGGTGCCCGCCGGCACGGTGGTGAGGTCGGCGAGTTCCGCATGGTCGCCGATCACCGTGTTGGCGCCGACGACGCAGGAGCTGCCGATGGCCACGTCCTCGCCGATCGTCGTGTGGCCGATGACGAGCTCGTTGCCGACCACCTCGGCATTGGCGATGACGAGCCGGCCCCCCAGGGAGGAGCCACGGCCGATGCTGAGCAGGTCCGGCGCCCCGACATCGATGTCGGAGATGAGCACGTCCGGGCCGATCTTCGCCCCGAGCAGGCGGAGATAGGCGGTGATGGCCGGCGAGCCCTGCAGCCACTTGATGTGCACCAGGGGCGTCAGGCGCTGGGTCAGCCACCAGCGGAAGTAATAGCTGCCCCAGAGCGGGTAGCGCCCCGGCCGGGTCCGGCCGAGGATTAGCCACTTCGCCGCGACGGCGATGCAGGCGGTGACGAAGTTGATGCCGATATAGACGAGCAGCAGGACGCCGAGCTCGGCCCAGAAGCCGAGGCTGCCGCCGGTCAGCAGCAGGTAGGTCACGAAGATGCCGAGCCATTGCGCGGTCGCCAGCGCGATCACGAAGGGCAGCGCCACGGCCTGGGCCAGCCCGCAGAGCACCCGGCGCAGGAGCGGGGGCGCGACGAATCCGAGATCGCGGATCGCCGCCTGCGCGCCCACCCCGCCCGTGCGCTCGATCAGCGCCTGGGCCATGCTGCGCAGCGTCCGCTTGGCGTAGACGTCCTGCAGGGTGATGCCGGCCAGCGCCGGGATCTCGCGCACCGCGCCGACGAAGCGGGCGGCGAGCAGCGAATGCCCGCCGAGATCGGCGAAGAAATCCGCCTCGAAGCCGATGGGCTGGTTGCCGAAGACCTGATGCGCGGCGGCGAGCAGGGCGGCCTCGGTCTCGTTCTCCGGCGGCTCCTGCTCGCCCTCGGTCGCGGCCACGGTGAGGGGCGCGATCCGCAGCGCCTTGCGGTCGACCTTGCCCGAGGTGAGGCGCGGCAGCGTCTCCACGCTCTCGAAATGGCCCGGCACCATGTAGGGCGGCATCTCGCGGGCCAGCGTCCGGCGCAGGGCGGGCAGGTCGAGGGCGGCGCCGCGCTCGGGCACGAGGAAGGCCACGAGCCGGTCCACGCCGTCGTCCTGCCGCAGCACCACGGCGGCCTGGTTGATGCCGTCCTGCGCCCGGATCCGCGCCTCGATCTCGCCGAGCTCGACCCGGAAGCCGCGGATCTTGACCTGATCGTCGATGCGGCCGTGGAAGAGGATGTTGCCCTTCGCGTCGAGGGAGACGGCGTCGCCCGAGCGGTAGAGCACGGGATCCGCCCCGTCGGAGGGGTAGGGATTGGCGACGAATTTCTCCGCCGTCAGCTCCGGGCGCTGCAGGTAGCCGCTGGCGACGCCGGGGCCGCCGATCAGGAGCTCGCCCTGCTCGCCGGGGCCGAGCAGGTTCAGCCCCTCGTCGGCGACGTAGATCGTGTAGTTCGGAATCGGGCCGCCGATGGTGACGGGCTCGCCCGGCCGCATCTGCGCGGCGGTGGCGACCACCGTGGCCTCGGTCGGGCCGTAGGTGTTGAAGAGCTGGCGCCCGTTCACGGCCCAGCGGGCCACCAGGGGCTCGGGCAGGGCCTCGCCGCCGAGCAGGACCAGGCGCACGCTCTCCAACTCGCCCGGGATCATGGCGAGCAAGGTCGGCACGGTGTCGAGCACCGTGATCGCGTTCTGCGCGATGATCGCCGGCAGGCTCTCCACGTCGCCCATCATGGCGGGGCTCGCCACGAACAGGGTCGCGCCGACGAGATAGGGGACCCAGATCTCCTCCATGGAGAGGTCGAAGGCGACCGAGGCGCCCTGGAACACCACGTCGTCCGCGCGCATGCCGTAGAGCGCGTTGCCGGAGCGCAGGAAGTGGCAGATGTTGGCGTGGCTGATGACGATGCCCTTGGGCACGCCGGTCGAGCCCGAGGTGTAGATCAGGTAGGCCGGGTGCTCCCGGGTCAGGCCCCGGGCGCGCAGGTCCGGCGCGGGGGCGCCGCCGGCGGCCTCCAGGAGCGCGGCGGTGGTGACCAGGGGCGTGCCGGCGGGGGCGGCCGGGCGCAGGGCCTCCGAGACGAACAGCGCCTTGGCCTCGGCATCCTTCAGGCAGACGGCCACACGGTCGGCCGGGGCCTCCGCGTCGAAGGGCAGCCAGGCGGCGCCCGATTTGGTGATGCCGATCTGGGCGACCAGCAGCTCCGGCCCGCGGGCCATCCAGAGGCCGACCACGTCGCCGGGGCCGAGGCCGCGGGCGGCGAGCGCCGCCGCGAGGGCATCCGAGCGCGCATCCACCTCGGCATAGGTCAGGGCGGTCCTGGCCGGATCCGCTCCGTCGATCAGGCAGGGATGGTCCCCCCGCGCCGCAGCGCTCGCACGGAAGATCTCGGGCAGCAGCTCGTCGCGGACCAAGTCCGGGCGCACGGGGCCGCGCAGGAAGGCGCGCCCTTCGAGAATCGATCCGGAATCCGCCTGCCGAGTCCGGCTCTTCTCGGCGAGACTGCTCATGCACTGCTCCGCTGACGACCCACGCAGGATCGCCGCTCGTCGATCTGCGCCACCGTGCCGATGGAGATGTCCGTTGCGCTTGGCCGGATTGAGACGGCTTCGTGCCCGCTCCGCGGCATCCGCAACTCGGAGCGCCTCGTAGCATCTTCCCGGGGTAGCTTGAACCGGGCTTGAATGCCATCCGCATCTCGCCCCGTTCCGGCTACGCCCAGCGCCACCCCTCCGCCTCGAGGACGAGCACGACGCCCTGGCGGATGCCCACCCGCGGGGCCGCCTGGGCGTCGAGATGCCCGAGGGCATAGAGCAGGGCGCGGGCGGTGCCGCCGTGGCCGACCACGACGCTCGGCCCGTCGAGCTCCCGCAGGAAGGCGCCGACGCGCTCGGCGAGCATGGCGTAGCTCTCCGCCCCCTCCCCCGCGGGCCGGAAGCCCCAGCGGTCGCGGTCCCGGCCGGTGGCGCCCCGGGGATCGGCCTGGCGTACCTGCGCCCAGGTCAGCCCCTCCCAGATCCCGAAGCCGAGCTCCTTGAGCCGGTCGTCCGTGTCGAAGCCCTCGGGGGGCAGGGCCAGGGCTCTGCGCAGGGCCGTCATGGTCCGGCGGGCGCGCAGGAGCGGGCTCGCCACGAAGCGGGCCTGCCCGAGCGCGTCGCCGGCGACGGCGTGCAGGCGGCGGGCCGCCTCCCCCGCCTGGGCGAGGCCGATCGGGTTCAGATCGATGTCGCGATGGCCCTGAAGCCGCCTTTGCGCGTTCCAGTCCGTCTGCCCGTGGCGGACGAACCAGATCGTCGGGTAGCGTGTCACCGTCCGGCTCCGTCCAGGGCCGGCCGTCGGGTCCACTCGGGGCTCACGCGACGATCTCCGATGTTGCAGGCCGCCCCCGGCCTCAGATGTCTCGATGGAGAGCAGTCTTTCCCCATGGCCAAGAAGCACGGCAAGCATGCAGCGCACCCAAAGCCGGGAAAAGTCCATGCAACAGGGTCGCAGGTGCCCGGCGATCCGCCCTCTTCCGCGCGCTGGGCGCGGAGCGCAAGCGCCCTCGCCGAGGAAGCCCCGGAGCTGATCGGGGGCCATCGCCCGGCTCTGGTCACCGCGGCGCCGGGGATCGTGACGGTGGAGCCGGGGCGGCCCTTCGACCTGTCCGCCGTCGATCCGGAGGCGGTCGGCGATGTCGAGAAGGATGCGGCCAAGGCCCTGCTCGAGGCGGCCCGCGCCCGGATCGAGGCCGCCCAGGAGAAGCTCTACGCCGAGCATCGCCGCAGCCTGCTCGTGGTGCTGCAGGCCATCGACACCGGCGGCAAGGACGGGACCGTCCGCAACGTGTTCCAGGGGGTGAATCCCCAGGGCTGCCGGGTCTGGTCCTTCAAGGTGCCGAGCGCCGAGGAGCTCGATCAGGACTTCCTCTGGCGCTACCACGCCCGGGTGCCGGGCCGCGGGCTGATCGGCGTGTTCAACCGCAGCCATTACGAGGACGTGCTGGTGGTGCGGGTGAAGAAGCTCGTGCCGGAGGCGGTCTGGCAGGAGCGCTACGGCCTCATCAACGATTTCGAGCGGCTGCTCACCGCGTCGGGCGTCACGATCCTGAAGTTCTTCCTGCACATCTCGAAGGACGAGCAGAAGAAGCGCCTGGAAGCGCGGCTCGCCGATCCCGAGAAGCGCTGGAAGTTCGACCCCGCCGACCTCGTCGAGCGGAAATCCTGGGACGCCTATCAGGGCGCCTTCAACGACGCGCTCCAGCGCTGCTCCACGCCCTACGCCCCCTGGCACGTGGTCCCGGCCAACCGGAAATGGGCGCGCAACCTCGCCGTGGCGCGCACCATCGCCGACACCCTGGAGGCGATGGACCCGCGCCACCCGGCCGCGCCCGCGGAGCTCGACGGCCTCGTCGTGCCCGACTGAGCGCGGGGCTCACCGGATCGCGTACATCGCGCCCGGCGGGAACAGGGGCGGGTCGCCGAGCCGCGTCGCGTCGAGGCGCGGCTTCAGGGCGGGATCGGCTTGGCAGGCGCCGGGCCGTCCCAGCCGGGGAAGCAGGCGGTCCGGCTGAAGCCCGCCCCCTCCACCGCCCGTCCCGCCGGGGCGAGCGCGTAGTTGCAGGCCCGGGGTCCTCCTGACGGCCGCCCTTGCCAAATCGCGGCGGCTCGCCTTCGATCGGCCCTGCCTTGCTGCGGGGACGCCATGCTCACGGTCCGGGAGATCGCCGTCGCCGGCTACCGTTCGCTCAAGGGGATCCGGTTCCCGGTCGGCGCCTTGAGCGTGTTCGTCGGCGGCAACGGCGTCGGCAAGACCAATCTCTATCGGGCGCTGGAGCTGCTGCAGGGCGCGGCGACCGGACGGCTGACCCGCACGATCGCGGCGGAGGGCGGGATGGAATCCGCGCTCTGGGCCGGCCCGCGCCGGGCTAAGGACCGCGCCCGCGTCAGGCTCACCGCCGAACTCTGCGACGACGAGACCGGCCAGGGCTTCCTCTACGCGGTCGAGGTTGGCCTGGTCCCGCAATCGATCGACGGCTGGGGCAACGTGACCGTCCTCGGGGCCGGCTTCGCCCTCGAGCCGCAGGTGAAGACGGAACGCCTCACCCTCACCGCGGGCCGGCGCCCCCTGATCCTCCTCGACCGCGACGGCCCCACGGGCTTCGTGCGCGGCGAGGGCGGGGCCAAGCGCCCCTTCGGCGTCGCCATCCTCCCGAGCGAGACGGCGCTCGCCGCGCTCCAGGACGCCGTGGCCTTCCCGGAGCTCCAGATCCTGCGCCAGGCGCTGCAGGACTGGCGTTTCCACCACGGCTTCCGCTCCGACGCGGCCTCACCCCTGCGCCGGCCCTGCCTCGCGGTGACGACGCCGACGCTCGCCTCGGACGGCGCCGACCTCGCCGCCGTCTTCGCCACGCTCCGCCACATCCGGCAGGACAGCGCGGAGCTCGACGCCGCGATCGAGCACGCCTTTCCCGGTGCCCGGCTCATCGTGCCGGAGCCCGGCCGGGACGCCGAATTCGGGCTGATCTTTCCGGATTACCCGAAGCGCGTCTTCCAGGCCTCCGAGCTCTCGGACGGGACCCTGCGCTTCCTGGCGCTCGCCGGCGCGCTGCTGGCCTATCGGCTGCCCTCCTTCGTGGCCCTGAACGAGCCGGAGACGAGCCTGCATCCCGACCTGATGCCGGCGCTGGCGCGGATGATCGTCCTGGCCGCGCGCCGCACGCAGGTCTGGCTGGTCACGCATTCCGAGCCGCTCGCCGCGGCGATCGCCCGGGAAGGCGGCGTGCGGCCGCATGTGGTGATCAAGCGGGCCGGCGAGACCTGGATCGAGGGGCTGCGCCTCGCCGGGGACTTTTCCGAGGACGACGAAGGCGCCTGAGGCTCAGCCGGCGGCGATCATCACGAGGACGGCCGCGGGATCCGGGCCGAGCCGGCGCAGGCGGTGGGGCAGGCCCCCGTCATAGGTGGCGCAATCGCCCGCCTGCAGGGTGACGCGGCGGTCGGCCACGGCGAGCTCGACGCGTCCCCGCAGGACATAGGCGATCTCCTGGCCGCCATGGCTCGGTCGGTCCGCATCGTGGAAGGCGTCCCCCGGCTCGACCAGGTAGAGCGCGGCCGCCCGCCCATCCCGGGCCGGCACGAGGGCGTGGACGGCGTAATCGGGCTCGCGCACGCCCATCTCGCGCACGCCCGTCTCTCGCACGCCCATGGCTTCCGCACCGCGCACGACGACGACCTCGTCCGCCTCGATCCGCTCGCCGAACAGCGAGGCCATGTCCGCGCCCAGAGCCGTCCCGATCGCCTCCAGGGTGGCGAGGGAAGGCGCCTTTTCCCCACGCTCGATCCGCGACAGGTGCCCCTTGTGAACGCCGACCGCCTCGGCGAGCGCGTCGAGGGTGAGGCCACGACGGCGGCGAAGGGCGCGGATGCGGCTGGCAACGGACATCGCGCGACAAAGCCTCAGGGGCGGTCTCCTGGCAACCATCGCGCAGGGAGACAACTTCGCTCCACTAAACAACATGTTGTCTTGGACTTACACCGTCTCTGGGAGGAGCGGGCGATGGATGTTGCGATTCGTGCGGTCCTGGTCGGGCCCGTTGCCCCGCTGGGGCGGAAGGGCACCCCGAGCGGGATCGCCAAGGCGCCGGTCTCGGATCCCGTCGCGATCGGCCCCCTCGGCCTGTCCGGCGACGCGCAGGCCGACGCGCGCCATCACGGCGGCCCCGAGAAGGCGGTGCATCACTACGCGCTGGACCATGCGGCGGCCTGGCGGGCGGAGCTGCCCGATCCGCCGGCCCTGCTCGGGCAGCCGGGGGCCTTCGGCGAGAACCTGTCCAGCCTCGGCCTGACCGAGGCGGAGATCTGCATCGGCGACGTGTTGCGCGCCGGGGGCGCCCTGCTCCAGGTCAGCCAGGCCCGTCAGCCTTGCTGGAAGCTCAACGAGCGCTTCGGGGTGCCGGACATGGCGCGCCGCGTGCAGGCGAGCGGGCGCACGGGCTGGTATTACCGGGTGCTGGAACCGGGCATGGTCGCGGCGGGGGATCGCCTGCGGCTGGTGGAGCGGCCCTGCCCGTCCTGGCCGCTCGCCCGGCTGCTCCGCGTGTTCTACGTCGACCGGCTCGACCGGGCGGCCCTCACGGAGATCGCGGCCCTCGCGCCCCTGTCGGAATCCTGGCGGCAGCTCGCCGCCCGGCGGCTGGAGAGGGCCGCCGTGGAGGATTGGAGCGCGCGCCTCGACGGGTGAGGCGGATCAGTCCCGGTCGAGGGAGAGGTCGGGGGCGTCCGGGTTCTTCATGCCGACGACGTGGTAGCCGGCATCCACGTGCAGGATCTCGCCGGTCATGCCCTTCGACATGTCGGAGACGAGATAGGTCGCGGTCTCGCCGACCTCCTCGATGGTCACGGTCCGGCGCAGGGGCGCGTTGTACTCGTTCCACTTCAGGATGTAGCGGAAATCGCCGATGCCGGAGGCGGCCAGCGTCTTGATCGGGCCGGCCGAGATCGCGTTGACGCGGATGTTCGAGGGGCCGAGATCGGCGGCGAGGTAGCGCACGGAGGCCTCGAGCGCCGCCTTGGCCACGCCCATGACGTTGTAGTGGGGCATCCACTTCTCGGCGCCGTAATAGGTCAGCGTCAGCAGCGAGCCGCCGTTCTTCATCAGCGTCTCGGCCCGCTGGGCGATGGCCGTGAAGGAGTAGCAGGAGATCAGCAGCGACTTGGTGAAGTTGCCCTCGCTGGTCTCGACGTAGCGGCCCGTCAGCTCGTCCTTGTCGGAGAAGGCGATGCAATGGACCACGAAGTCCAGGCCCTCGGGGAAGAGCTCGGCGGTGGCGGCGAAGACGGCGTCGATCGAGGCCGCGTCGGTCACGTCGCAATGGCCGACCACATGGGCGTCGAGCTCGCGGGCGAGGGGCTCGACCCGCTTCTTCAGGGCGTCGCCCTGGTAGGTGAAGGCGAGCTTAGCGCCATGGGCGGCGGCGCTCCTGGCGATGCCCCAGGCGATCGAACGATTGTTGGCGACGCCGAGGATCAGGCCGCGCTTGCCGGCGAGAAGCCCGGTTCCGGCGGCGCCGATGCCGGGGGATTTCTGAACCGGGCTCGTTTCCGACATCAAGGCACCCTGAAGCTGTCCCGCAGGCGGGCGATGCTCCGCCGCCCGTCTGCCGGGGCATCCTTAGCGGAGCCCCGACGGGGAAAAAAGCCTTAAGCGGCCTTCCTCCCGCGCCGCGGTGCGTCCGGCTCCGCGCCTCAGGCGGTGCCGGCCTTCGCCTCGCGGCGGCGGCGGGCATAGTCGGTCAGCGCCGCATCCTCGCCGTCGGGCAGGGCGATGGCCGTCGTCGCCAGCAGGTCGCCGCGGCTGCCGTCCTTCTTCGGCAGGCCCTTGCCGCGCAGGCGGAAGGTGCGGCCGGAGCCGGTCATGGGCGGCACCTTCATCTCGACGGCGCCGGTGAGCGTCGGCACGCGCAGCATCCCGCCGAGCACCGCGTCTTCCAGCGGCAGGTCGACCGTGGCGCGCAGGTCCGCCCCCTCCACCTTGAAGCGGGGATGGGGCAGGATGCGGATGGTGAGCAGCGCGTCGCCGGCCTCGCCCCGCGGGCCGCCGGAGCCGCCGAGCCCGCGCAGGCGGATGGTCTGCCCGTCGGTCACGCCCTTGGGCACCACCACATCGACGTCCCGGCCGCCGGGCAGGGTGATGCGCAGCTTCTCCTCGCTCGCCACCTGCTCCAGCGTCACGGCGAGCTCCGCCGCCACGTCCTCGCCGCGCATCGGGCCCCGGGCCCCCGCCCCGGGACCGGCGCCGCCGGCCCGGAAGGCCTCGCCGAACAGGTGCGAGAAGATGTCCTCGCCGATGCCGCCGGGGCCGCCGGCCCGGCCGCCGCCGCCGCGGGTGAAGCCTTCGAAGTCGAAATTGCCCCGGCCCGGGCCGCCGCCGAAGCCGGAAAAGCCCTCGAATCCGGTCGCGCGCGGGCGGCCCTCGGCGTCGATCTCGCCGCGGTCGAACTGCGCGCGCTTGTCCTTGTCGCCCAGGATCTCATAGGCGGTGTTGGCTTCCGCGAAGCGGTCCTTGGCCTTGGCGTCGTCCTTGTTGCGGTCGGGATGGTAGGTCTTGGCGAGCTTGCGGAAGGCCTTCTTGATGTCGGCCTCGCTCGCGCCCTTCGGCACTCCGAGAACGTCGTAGGGATTGCGCATCATCAGGTCTTCGAGAGGGGTCACGGGCGGCGGTGAGGCCGCCCAGGTTAGCATCCCACCGAGGTAGGGAATGCGTTGCTTTTTTGCAACGCTGTTCGTCGGCTCAAATGTGCGCCGCGGGATGGGACCGCACCGGCGCCCATCGTCCGCCGCGCGGCGGGCGCCTCAACTCTTGCTGGCGGGCCTGGCCTGCCCTCTGGCGCCCCCCTTCTCGTCCGGCTTGCCCTCCCCCTTGGCCGTGCGCAGGCGCCGCAGCTCCCATGCGCTGCCGGAGGGCTTGCAGCCCGTGCCGCGCACGAAGCGGCTGGTGCTCTCGCCGATCACGGAGGCGAGGAAGTCGCGGCAGACCTCGTCGTTGCTCACGTAGGGCAGGCCGGTGGGATTCACCGAGCCGCGCATCGCGGTCTCGGGATTCTCCCATTTCACCGGCCGGCCGTTGCCCTGCGGATCGAGGGCCACCGACAGGGCGGCATGGGCCCGGCGCCAATCCTCGACGCCCAGATCCTTGCCGAAGGTCAGTTCCGGCCTGGCGAGGCTGCCGGTGGTCGTGGGCTCCTCTGGCGCCGTGGCGGCGGCCTCGCTGCGGAAGGTGAGGATCGGGCCGCTGCAACCGCAGATCGATGTCGGGAGCGCCATCGCGAGAAACAGGGCCGCACCGGCGGAGGTCGTCCGGGAGCGGCGTGGGCGCACGTCGTTCCCGGGGAGGGCTTTACAGTCGCTCCGACGCATTACACCTGAACCCGCGCGATGACCCGTTCGGCCTGTCGTGCCCCCAAACGTCGGTGCCCCCGACCCGGATGCCACTGCGGAGGATGAAACCTTGGATGGGTTAAAGATCGATGAGCCGCGGCACCCTCCCGCCGAGGCGGCCGGCGACTTCACCCTGGCGGAGGATCCCTGGGCGCTCTTCGCCGCCTGGATGGAGGAGGCGCGCCTGTCGGAGCCGGAGGATCACAACGCCATGGCGCTCGCCACGGCCGGGTCCGACGGGCTGCCGGACGTGCGCATGATCCTGATGAAGGGGCTCGATCCCCGCGGCATCGTCTTCTACACCAACGTGGACTCCGCCAAGGGCCAGGAGCTCGCGCAGAACCCGCAGGCGGCGATCGTGCTGCACTGGAAGTCTCTGCGCCGGCAGATCCGCGCCCGCGGCCCCGTGAGCCGCGTCACGGCGGAGGAGGCGGACGCCTATTTCGAGAGCCGCCGCCGGGAGAGCCGGCTGGGCGCCATCGCGAGCCGGCAGTCGCGTCCGCTCGTCGACCGGGCGACCCTGATGGCCGAGGTCGAGGCCCTCGCCGCGCGATACGAGAACGGCCCCGTGCCCCGGCCGGAGAACTGGACCGGCTTCCGCATCGCCCCGGTGCAGATCGAGTTCTGGCAGAACGGCGACTTCCGTCTGCACGACCGCGTCCGCTTCACCAGGGCCGGCGCGGGCTGGGACCGGGCGCGGCTCTATCCCTGACGATCAGGCCATCAGGCCGCGGATCGCCGCGAGGATCGCCGCCTCGGTATAGGGCTTGGGGATGAACTGGCCGCGGGCCGGGACGTCCCCGGGCTCCGGCCGGATCTTCCCGGAGGTGATGACGATGCCGATCCGCGGCCAGCGCCGATGGATGCAGGCGGCGAGCTTGATGCCGTCGATGCCGAGGGGCATGTCGATGTCCGTGAGGACCACGCGCACGCCGTCGGTGCGGTCGAGATGCCGGATGGCCTCGTTGCCGTTGCCCGCCTGATGGGCCTCGAAGCCGGCCCCCTCGAGGGTTTCCACCGCGGCGCTGCGCACCACGGCGTCGTCCTCGACCACGAGCACGATCGGACGCTCTGTCGGCGTGCCCACCCGTCTTCCCTCACGCATCCGGTCGTGCCCCGACGCGGCCCGGCCGCGCCCGGGGCAAGCGTGGCCGTTCCGCCGCTCGCACGAACCTCCCCGGCCGGCAAGGGCGCCGCCGCCACAACCGAGGCGGAACGTGCATACAAGGCGAAACCGCGAACGGAACCGGCCTCTTTCGCATTGCAGCGCAGACCCTGGATTTCCGGCTAGGCGCGGCTTAGACCTGTAGGCCCCCGTCCCCTGCGGTGCCGGGGCAGCGAGGGAACGGCCTTGGCCTACTCCAACGACCGTCGACGGGTGATGCTGCTCACCGGCGCGAGCCGGGGCATCGGGCATGCCACCGTGAAGCGATTCTCCGCCGCCGGCTGGCGGGTCATCACCTGTTCGCGCCATCCCTTCCCCGAGAACTGTCCCTGGGAGATGGGACCGGAGGATCACCTCCAGGTCGATCTCGCCGATGCGCAGGACACCGTGCGCGGCGTGCGGGAGGTGGCCGAGCGCCTCGCCAAGGAGGGCGGCCTGCTGCACGCCCTCGTCAACAATGCCGGCATCTCGCCGAAGGGCCCCGAGGGCGAGCGCCTCGGGGCGCTGGGCACGACCTACGAGGATTGGGCGCGGGTGTTCCAGGTGAACTTCTTCGCGCCGATCCTGCTGGCGCGGGGCCTGTGCGACGAGCTCACCCGGGCCAAGGGCTCGATCGTCAACGTCACCTCGATCGCGGGCTCCCGGGTGCATCCCTTCGCGGGGGCGGCCTACGGCACCTCCAAGGCGGCGCTGGCCGGCCTGACCCGGGAGATGGCGGCCGATTTCGGCCCCCTCGGCGTGCGGGTGAACGCGATCTCCCCCGGCGAGATCGACACCTCGATCCTGTCGCCCGGGACCGACAAGCTCGTGCAGCAGATCCCGCAGCGCCGCCTCGGCACGCCGGACGAGGTCGCCAAGGCGATCTACTTCCTGTGCACGGAGGCCTCCTCCTACGTGAACGGGGCCGAGCTGCACATCAACGGCGGGCAGCATGTCTGACCGCGCGAGGGCGGCGCTCGCCGCCCTGGCTGCCTGGATGATCGGGGCCGGCGCGGCGACGGCCGGGCCCTCCGTCGCGATCCTCGACCTGCCCTTCGCCGCCACCGCGCTGCGGGGCCCCGGCAGCGAGACCGCGCTCTCCATCGCCACCTCGGGCCTGGTGCCCGGCACCCGCCGCAAGCCCGCGAGCGCGGATCCGAAGATCGGGCCGGAGGCGGAGGGGCCGGAGCCGCTGGCCGTGGTCTGGGGCGAGGGCGGCGGCGCGGTGCTGACGCTCCGCGAGGGCCAGGTCCGCGTCAGCCCGATCGATGCGGAGGCGGTCGAGGGCCTCACGGTGGCCGAGACCCCGCGCAACGCCGTGCCCGGCGCCCGCCGGGTGCTGGACGGGCCGCTCACCGCCTATCTCACCGGCCCGACCCGGGCCCTGGGCGGCGGCCCGGGCCAGGCCGCCGGCCTCACCATCCGCGAGCGCCAGCCGATCGGGATGACCCGCGACCCGAAGCCGGTGCCGACCGCGACGGAGACCGTGGCGCCGGGCGCCGAGGCGGTCTTCGCCGCGCGCACGCCCCTGGTCGCCCGGCTCGCCGGCAAGCCGGTCCTCCTCGCCGTGGCGGTCCTGGGCGGGGGCGCCTCCGCGGCGCTCCTGATCGGCAAGGACGGGCCGGGGCACTGGGCCGTGCTCGCCCGGACCCCGCCCCAGGCCGGCGCCGGGCCGGAGGGCGCGCCCCTCGCCTTCGCCGCCGCCGGCGACTTCACCGGCAAGGGCCGCACCCAGCTCGCCGCCGTGCGCGCCCCCGACGGCGCCGGCATGCTCCAGCTCTGGGAGGTCGCGCCGGAGGGCTTCCGCCTGCTGCACGAGGCTCCGGGCTACACCGCCGCCCGGGGCGAGGCCCCTCTCGCCGCCGCCGTCGAGACCGGATCCGTGCCGCTGCTCGCCCTGCCCTCGGCCGATCGCAGCGCCCTCGCCCTGGTCTCCCTGAAGGACGGGGTGAGCGAGCGCGCCCGCATCCCCCTCCCCGCCCCGGCCGCGACCGGCCTCGCCTCCCTCGGTCGGGGGGACGCGGCCCGCCTCCTGGTCGGGCTCGCCGATGGGCGCGTCGCCGTGGTCGATCCCGGCCTTGCGGGGGCGGCACGGTGAACGAGGAGGCCCGCACCTTCCCGAGCCGGCCGTTCCTCGGCGTCTCGATCGCGGTGATCCGGGACGGCCGCGTGCTGCTCGCGGCCCGCGCCAACCCGCCGATGCGCGGCGTCTGGACCCTGCCCGGCGGCCTCGTCGAGCCCGGCGAAGCCCTGGCGGAGGCGGCGCTGCGCGAGCTTCGGGAGGAAGTCGGGGTCGAGGCGGCGGTGGTCGGCCCGAGCCTGACGCCCACCGAGATCATCCTGCGCGCGCCGGACGGCCGCGTGCGCCACCATTACGTGGTGCATCCCCATGCCGCCCTCTGGCGCGGCGGCGAGGCGATGCCCGGCCCGGAGGCCCTCGGCGTGCGCTGGGCGGAGCCGGAGGAGGTGCTGGCCCTGGAGACCACGCCGGGCCTGTTCGAGACCCTGCGCGAGGCCTTCGCCCGGGTCGCCGCGGCGGAGGTCGCGGCATGAGCGCGCGTCTCCCGGCGCTCCTGCTGCTCGCGACCCTCGCCGCGGCCTGGCCGGTGGCGGAGGCCGGCGCGCAATGGCGCAACGCCCCGACCCGGCAGGGCGGCAAGGCCCCGGCCCCCGAGAAGGACAAGGAGCCCCCGCCCCCGGCCGAGCCGCCGCCGGCCCCCTATGACCGCGACCTGATGCGGCTCGCGGAGGTGATCGGCTCCCTGTCCTTCCTGCGCAGCCTCTGCGCCGCCCAGGATGCGGAGGAATGGCCGGCGCGGATGAGGGCGCTCCTGGAGACGGAGGGCGTGACGCCGAACCGGCGCGACCGCCTCGCCGGGGCCTATAACCGCGGCTATCGCGGCTACGCCCTCACCTATCGGATCTGCACCCCCTCGGCCGGCGAGGCCACCGCCCGCTTCCTCGCGGAGGGCGACCGGCTGTCCCATGCCATTGCCGGGCGCTTCGGCGGATGACGGCCCTGTGGCGCCCGGGCCACATGTGGCGGGCCTGCACGAATTCCTGCAGGTTTGAGCGGTCGCGTTAACCGATCCGAAATTACCGGCTGGCCCGCCCGGGGGCGCTCGCGTATCGTGCAGGTGTTCGGCCGGCCCAGTCCGGCACAGAAACGTGCCAGAGCCATGAATAACGACGCCCCCGCGCCCTTCGACGCAGACGCCAACGACAAGCGCGTCGCGCTCGGTCTCGTGACGGAAGCCTTCGCGGAAGGCTGTCTCGACGGGCTCGACGGCGACTGCATGGCCCAGGCCGCCCTCTTCGCCGCCTTCCAGGAACTGGTGGCGACCTATGGCGAGGAGGCGACCGCCCGCTACGCCGAGGGCCTGCCCGAGCGCATCCGCGAGGGCGGCTTCACCACCACCCTGCAGCATTGAGGCCGGCGCGGTCGGGTTTGAGAGGCCGCGACCCGCGGGCGTGAGCGCGCGACGCCGTGCCCGCTAGCGGGCGGCCGGCACCGCCTCCTCGAACACCACCGCCTCGCCGCGCGCGGGCGTTTCCAGAGCGCCCTGCCACATCACCGGCAGGCCGCGCACCACCGTGCCCACCGGCCAGCCGGTGACGGTGACGCCGTCATAGGGCGTCCAGCCGCATTTCGAGGCGATCCACGCGTTGCGGATGGTCTCCCGGCGCTTCAGGTCCACCACCGTCACGTCGGCATCGTAGCCGACCGCGAGGCGGCCCTTGCGGGCGATGCCGAACAGGCGCTTCGGCCCGGCGCTGGTCAGGTCCACGAAGCGGGCGAGCGACAGGCGCCCGGCCGCGACATGGTCGAGCATGACCGGCACCAGGGTCTGCACCCCGGTCATGCCGGAGGGGGAATCCGGATAGGGCTTGGCCTTCTCCTCCAGCGTGTGCGGCGCGTGGTCGGAGCCGAGCACGTCGGCGATCCCCTGGCTGAGCCCGTGCCAGATCCCGTCGCGATGGGCGGCGTCGCGCACGGGCGGGTTCATCTGCACCAGGGTGCCGAGCCGGGCATAGGCCTCGCTGCCGTCCAGGGTCAGGTGGTGCGGCGTCACCTCGACGCTGACGAGGTCCTTCGCGCGGGCCAGGATCGGCATCTCGTCGGCGGTCGAGATGTGCAGGATGTGGATGCGGGCGCCGGTCTCGCGGGCCAGCGCGATCAGGCGCTCCGTCGCCTTCACGGCGGCCTCGGGCGAGCGCCAGACCGGGTGCGAGGACGGGTCGTTCGGGACCCTCAGGCCCTTGCGCTCCCGCAGCATCGGCTCGTCCTCCGAATGGAAGGCGGCGCGGCGGCGGATGCGCGACAGGATCTCCCGCACCCCGGCATCGTCCTCCACCAGCAGCGAGCCGGTGGAGGAGCCGATGAACACCTTGATGCCCGCCGCCCCCGGCAGGCGCTCGAGCTCGGCGACCTGATGGGCGTTCTCGTGGGTGCCGCCGACCCAGAAGGCGAAGTCGCAATGCATGCGGTGATGGGCGCGGGCGACCTTGTCGGCCAGCGCGTCGGCGCTGGTCGTCTGCGGATGGGTGTTCGGCATCTCGAACACGGCGGTCACGCCGCCCATCACCGCGGCGCGGGAGCCCGATTCCAGGTCCTCCTTGTGGTCGAGGCCGGGCTCGCGGAAATGCACCTGGCTGTCGATCACGCCGGGCAGCAGATGGAGCCCGCGGCAATCGCGCCGCTCGGCCGTGTCGGCGCGGGACAGGTCGCCGATCGCCGCGACGCGGCCCGCCCGGATGCCGAGATCGGCCTCGTGGGCGCCGTCATGGTTGACCAGCGTGCCGCCGGCGAGGACGAGATCGAACGGGGCTTCCGAAGGGGTTCCCATGCCGGGGCTCCTGCAAGCGTTGAGAGCGGCTGCGGGGCGGCTTATGTCAGCCCTTCGCGGCGCGCAACGCCGCCCGTTCGAGAGGAGCCCGCATGCCCATCGCCCTGCTGCCGGACCGCGCCCTGGTCGCCGTGTCCGGTCCGGACGCGACGGACTTCCTGCAGGGGATCCTCACCTGCAACGTCGAGACCCTGCCCGAGGGGGAGGCCCGGCTCGGGGCCCTGCTCACGCCCCAGGGCAAGATCCAGTTCGACTTCCTGCTGTCGAGGACGCCGGAGGGCTACCGCTTCGACCTCGCCGCCGAGCGCGTGCCCGATTTCCTCAAGCGCCTGACCCTCTATAAGCTGCGGGCGAAGGTGACGATCGCCGCCGAGCCGACCCTCGGGATCGGCGCCGCCTGGGACGGGGCCGCCCCCGCCGCTGAAGTCTCGGCCCCGAAGGACGGGCGCCTGCCCGCGCTCGGCGACCGCCTCTATTTCGCGGAGGGCGCCTTCTCGGCGGATGCCACGGAGGCCGATTACCACGCCCACCGCATCGCCCTGGGCGTGCCCGAGGGCGGGCGCGACTTCGCCTTCGGCGACGCCTTCCCGCACGAGGCGCTGATGGACCAACTCGGCGGCGTCGATTTCCGCAAGGGCTGCTATGTCGGCCAGGAGGTGGTCTCGCGCATGCAGCACCGCGGCACCGCCCGCACCCGCATCCTGCCCCTGGTCTATCGCGAGGGCGCGGCGCCGGCCTTCGGCAGCGAGGTCACGGCGGGGGGCAAGAGTCTCGGCAGCACCGGCAGCGGCGCCGGGGCGCGCGGGCTCGCCGCGATCCGGCTCGACCGCCTCGCCGACGCCCTCGCCGCGGGCGAGACCGTGCGGGCGGGGGGCCTGCTCGCGGCGGTGGAGAAGCCGGCCTTCGCCCGCTTCGCCTTCCCCGAAGACGCCGCCGCGCCGGCCGGCTGAGCCGCGATGAGCGACAGCGACGGTCTCCTCGCCACCCATCCCGACGGCTGCCCCCGCTGCGGGTGGGCGGGGCTCGACCCGCTCTACGTGGCCTATCACGACACGGAATGGGGCGTGCCGGAATACGGCGCCCGCGCCCTCTACGAGAAGCTGATCCTCGACGGCTTCCAGGCCGGGCTGTCCTGGATCACGATCCTGCGCCGGCGGGAGGGCTTCCGCAGGGCCTTCGCCGGGTTCGACCCCGAGGCCGTCGCCCGGTTCGGGGCGGCGGATGTCGAGCGGCTGATGCAGGACACCGGCATCATCCGCAACCGCGCCAAGATCGTCGGCACGATCAACGGCGCCCGGGCCTGGCTCCGGATTGAGGAGGCGGGGCCGGGTTTCTCGAAGTTTCTCTGGGACTTCTGCGACGGCGTTCCCATCCAGCCTCAGCCGAGGAGCCGGGCCGACATCGCTACCGAGACCGAACTCTCGCGAACGATCTCCAAGGCCTTGAAGGCGCACGGATTCCGCTTCGTCGGGCCGACCATCGTCCATGCCTTCATGCAGGCGGTGGGGATGGTCAACGATCACCTCGTCGGCTGCCACCGGCACGCGGCCTGTGCCGCCCTCGGCCGGGAGCGTCCCCGGTGAGCGCCCGTCCGTCCCGGGCCAAGCCCCCGCCGCGGGCCTGGCAGCGCATGCTGTCGGGCCGCCGCCTCGACCTGCTCGACCCCTCCCCGCTTGACATCGAGATCGCCGACATCGCCCACGGGCTCGCCCGGGTCGCCCGCTGGAACGGGCAGACGGAGGGGCCGCACGTCTTTTCCGTCGCCCAGCATTCCCTGCTGGTCGAGGCGATCGGCGGGGCGCTCGTCGGCGCGGCCGGGCCGGCGCCGCGCCTGGAGCTGCTGCTGCACGACGCCCCGGAATACGTGATCGGGGACATCATCTCCCCCCTGAAGGGGGCGATCGGCGACGCCTACAAGAGTGTCGAGCGCCGGCTGCTCGTCGCGATCCGGCACCGCTTCGGCCTGCCCGCCCCCGAGCCGGCCCTGACCCGGCTCGTCAAGAAGGCCGACCGCATCGCGGCCTATCTGGAGGCGACGCGCCTGGCCGGATTCGCGCCCGCGGAGGCCGAGCGCTATTTCGGGCGGCCGAGCCCGATGCCGGACAGCCTCGCCCGCGAGATCGAGGCGCTGACGCGGAGCTGGCCGACGGCGCAGGCTCAGGAGCGCTACCGGGATCGCTTCGAAGCCCTGAGCGCCACGCTTCGAAGCGCCGCCTGAGCCATGCCGAGCCTATATGTCTGCTCCCTCTCGCGTCTCCCGGAGACCGCGGCCTCCATCCGCCCAAGCCACCTCATAACCCTGACCACCCCCGGCACGGTGGTGGAGCGGCCGGCCGCGATTCCCGCCGAACGTCATTTGACGATCAATCTCAGCGACATCGTCGCGCCCCTCGACGGGCATGTCCTGCCCGAGACGGCGCATGTGGAGCGCTTCCTCTCCTTCGTGTTCGCCTGGGAGCGGCAGGCACCCCTGCTCATCCATTGCTATGCCGGTATCAGCCGCTCGACGGCCGCCGCCTTCATCGCTGCCTGTGCGCTGTGCCCGGCGCGGGACGAAGCGGAGCTCGCGCGGGAGTTGCGCGGGCTCTCGCCCTCGGCGACGCCGAACCCGCGTCTCGTCCAGCTCGCCGATGCCCATCTCGGCCGGGAGGGCCGGATGGTCGCCGCCATCGCCGCGATCGGGCGGGGGGAGGAGGCGTTCGAGGGCAGCCCGTTCCGGCTCACCCTGGCCTGATGCGGACGCGATCCGACTGTGACGCAAAGGCCGCCCGCCCCTGCCAAATCCCGTCAACCGAATTGCGCGCGACCGCCCCGGGGTTGTGTCGCCGCTCCGCGCCCGTCATAACCCGCCAAAAGGGGTGAACAGGATGACGGCCGCTCGTTCCGCCGCGCAGGCGCCCGCGTCCGAGGCGGCGCGGATAGATTCGGACTCCGCCGACCTGCCGTTCGAGAGGGCTCTCGAACAGCTCGAGGATATCGTGCGCCGCCTCGAGAAGGGCGACGTGCCCCTCGACGAGTCGGTGGAAATCTACGAGCGCGGTGAGGCCCTCAAGCGCCATTGCGAGGCTCTGCTGCGCAAGGCAGAGGCGCGCATCCAGCGGATCACCCTGGGGCCGGATGGCCGCGCCGCCGGGGCCGAGCCCCTCGACGTGGGCTAGAGACCAGCATGGGCATCGACCCGATCCTTCCCGTCCTTCCGAGCCGGCAGAGCGAGGCCGGCTCTTCTCGATTTCCGGCGTGAGGCATCCATTGGCACTCGTTGACACCTCGATATTGGAGGGGCTTGAGACGCCGGATGCGCTTCGGCGTGTTCCGGAGGGCGAGCTTCAGGGGATCGCGGATGCGGTCCGTGCGGAGATGATCGACGCGGTCTCGGTGACCGGGGGTCATCTGGGCTCGGGTCTGGGCGTGGTCGAGCTGACGGTGGCGCTGCATCACGTGTTCGACACGCCCTATGACCGGGTGGTGTGGGATGTCGGGCACCAGTGCTACCCGCACAAGATCCTGACCG
>NZ_BPQV01000004.1 GCF_022179465.1 Methylobacterium organophilum | reverse complement strand
GGGTTTCCGCGGCGTCCCGCGTCCCCTGTCGTCAAGCATGAGCGCCCCGGCGGATCTCCGCGCGGGGCCGGTGGCGCAGCCCGATCGGAGCGGGGACCCCTGCCCCGGCGGCGCGGCCCCGGCACGGGGCTTGCCCCTGGAAACAGGACTGGCTTTCGCGCCCGTTCTGAGGGATCACGCGGGGTCGCTTGTCTCGCGTGAGCCCCGCCCGAGCACCGCCCCGAGGCCATCGTGTCGCGTCCCGAATCGTCTTCGAACCGCCTGTCCGGATTGCTGCCCGCCTTGGGCCGCAAGACCCTGGTGATGGGCATCCTCAACGTCACGCCCGATTCCTTCTCCGATGGCGGCCTGTTCGACGCGGCGCCGGCCGCCCTCGCCCAGGCCGAGGCCCTGGTGGCGGAGGGGGCCGACCTCGTCGATATCGGCGGGGAATCGACCCGGCCCGGCCATGTCCCGGTCCCGGCGGAGGAGGAGCAGGCCCGGGTCCTGCCCGTGATCGCGGCGCTCGCCGGCCGCCTCTCCGTCCCGATCTCCATCGACACCTACAAGGCCTCGACCGCCGCGGTGGCGCTGAAGGCGGGCGCGGCCATCGTCAACGACGTCTGGGGCCTGCAGCGCGAGCCCGACATCGCCCGGGTCGCCGCCGCCCACGGCGCGCCGGTGATGATCATGCACAACCGCGAGACCATCGACGGCACCCTCGACATCGTCGCCGACATGCTGCGCTTCTTCGAGCGCTCGCTCACCATCGCCCGGCAGGCCGGCATCCCGGATACCGACATCGTGCTCGATCCCGGCATCGGCTTCGGCAAGAGCTGGGCGCAGCATCTGGAGGCCCTGCGGCGCCTGCCCGAGATCCGGGCCCTCGGCTTCCCCCTCCTCGTCGGCGTCTCCCGCAAGAGCCTGCTCGGGCGCCTGCATAATGCGGAGACCGCGCCGAAGGACCGGCTGATCGGCTCGCTCTCGGCCCATGTGCTCGCCGCGACGCTCGGCGCCGACATCGTGCGCGTCCACGACGTGCGCCAGCACGTGGAGGCCCTGCGGGTGGCGGATGCGGTGATGCGCCCGGAGGCCCGCCCGTGAGCGACCGCATCCTCGTCCACCGCATCGCGGTCTTCGCCTATCACGGCCTGCTGGAGGAGGAGGCGCGGATCGGCCAGCGCTTCTACCTCTCCCTGGAGGGGCGCCTCGACCTGTCGCAGGCCGGGCGCAGCGACGCCATGGCGCACAGCGTCAGCTATGCCGACCTGACCGAGATCGCCGTGCGGATCGCCACCACCCGCCGCTTCGCCCTGATCGAGGCCCTGGCCGAGGCGGTCGCGGCGGAGATCCTCGACCGCTTCCCCCGGATCGACGAGATCCGGGTCCGGGTCGACAAGCCGGCCGCGCCGGTGCCGGCGGTGATCGATGGAGTCAGCGTCGAGGTCCGGCGCCTTCGGGAGACACGGGGATGAGCCGCGCCTATCTCGGCCTCGGCAGCAATATCGGCGACAAGGCCGCGCTGATCGCGGCCGCCGTGGACAAGCTCGCCGCCGCCCCCGGCATCCGGGTCGTGGCCCGCTCCGGCGATTACCGCACCCCGCCCTGGGGCGAGACCGACCAGGACTGGTTCCTCAACGCGGCCCTTGGCATCGACACCGACCTGACGCCTCACGACCTGCTCGAGACCTGCCTGCGCATCGAGGCGGCCCTTGGCCGGGTGCGCGAGCGGCGCTGGGGACCGCGGCTGATCGATATCGACGTGCTGTATTTCGAGGGCGCGGAGGTCTCGGACGAGCGCCTCGTCCTGCCGCACCGCTACGTGCGCGAGCGCGCCTTCGTGCTGGTGCCGCTCGCCGAGATCGCCCCCGACCTGGTGATCGGCGGCGAGAGCGTGACGCAGGCCCTGGACAAGCTCGACCGCACCGGGATCGAGCGGGCCGAATAGGGGCGGCTTCCCGCCCCTATTTCGGGCCGTCCTCGAGGAGCTTGTTCTCCTCCTGGTCGAGGAGCGGCACGTCGTAATCGCGCAGGACCTTCTCGATATCCGCCCGGCGCTTGCGCAGGACGGTGTTGAGGCTGCGCTTCCACTCGTTCTCCTCGTGGCGCACCCCCATGGAGACGCGGAAGGCGAGCGGCGGCCGGTCGGGCTCGTGCAGGAGGGGCACCACCTCCATCGCGGTCCCGCTCTGCCGGGCGAGCCAGCCCGCGGCGGGCCCCCACAGGATCGCGGCGTCGAGCTTCTTGGCGGCGAGGTCGGCGATCACCTCCGCGGCCACCGTCTGGAATGTGCGGTCCGCCCCGAAGGCGTAGGGCGCGTAGGCATGGGTGTTCCCGGTCAGTCCGAGTGCGCCCAGCCGGTCCGTCGGCGGGGTACCGCCGATGATGCCGATCTGCTTGCCCTTGAGCTTGGGATCGTCGAGCCGGTCGACGCCGGACAGGTCGCCCTTCCGGGAGACCAGCACATAGGCCGAGCGGTAATAGGGATTGGTCGGCTGGACGATCTCGCCGCCGGAGGTGCCGATGATGACGTCGCACAGGCCGCTGCCCAGGGTGTTGCGGACGAAGCCCGGCCCCTGCGTCAGCCAGTAATAGCGCACCTTCACCTTGAGCTCGTCGGCGACGATCTCGGCGATCTTGTTCTCGAAGCCATCCCCCTTGCGCTCGGAGAAGGGCATGTTGCCGGGATCGCTGCAGACACGGAGGACATCCGTGGTGACGAGATCCGGCAGATTCTGCGCGAGCGCCTCGCGCGCCCCTGCCGAGATCAGCAGGAGCGCGGCGAGGGCCGCGGCGAAGGGGCTCTGGCGCGACATCAGCCGCCCAGGCACTCCTTCTCGGTCTTCTTGGCGGCTTCCGGCTTGTCTTCCTTGTCGCTCGGGCGGACGCGGCCCATAGCGCCGGCGGCGCGGGCTTTCAGGTAGACGTAGAGGTCGTCCGCGTAGCACATGACGTTCTTGTTGTCGCCGAAGGCGGGCATCACCTTCTGCTCGGCGGCGTTCACGTCCTGCTTGCCGCCGGCGAGGATGCCGATGAACTCCTCGTAGGAGAGGTGCTTCAGCGAGTCCTTGAGGGCCGGGGCGTAGGTCGAACCCATGCCGTCCGGGCCGTGGCAGACGTGGCACTCGGCGTGATAGCGGCGGTAGCCGGAATAGGCGTACCAGTCGACCTTCTTGCCCTCGTTGGTGACGTGGAAGGTCGGGTGGCCGTCCTTGTCGAAGTACTTGCCGTCATCAACCTTCACCGCGGCATCCTGCTTCAGGAGCTTCTCGTCCGGCTCGGCGCTCTTGTCATTGGGGTTCAGCGAGTTGGCGAGGGCCGCATCGGGCTTCGCATCCTCGGCCTGCACGGCGACAGAGGAGACCGTCCCGAGCGCCAGGGCGGCGACGAAAACCTGGAGCGCGGACTTCTTCATATTGAACAACGACGTCTCTCCCCGAGAGGTTGATGTTGATATTGCGCCGCAACAAGGTGCGGCGGGGTTCCCTCTAATAAGCGGGACATAATCATAAAGATGCCGGCGCGGAAACCCGCGCCGGCACCATTTGGTCGATGGCTGCTATGCGACTTAGTTGTTCGGCAGCGAGAAGACGGTCAGCTGGCCGCCGAGGTTGGTGTAGCTCGACAGGGCCGCGTAGCCGCCCACCGCGCCGAGGCCGGCATTCGGGTCGGTCAGGCCGGCCGCGAGGCCGATGCCCGCCCAGCCGCCGACGCCCGACAGGACGGCGATGTGCTGCTTGCCCTTGTGCTCGTAGGTCATCACGTTGCCGATGATGCCCGACGGGGTCTTGAACTTGTAGAGTTCCTTACCCGTCTTCGAGTCGACGGCCTTCAGGTAGCCCTCGAGGGTACCGTAGAAGACCACGTCGCCCGCCGTCGCCAGCGCGCCGTCCCAGGCGGAGAACTGCTCGGGGTTCGACCACTTGATCTTCCCGTTCACGCCGTCCCAGGCGATGAAGTTGCCCATGCCGCCATGGCTGTTCGGCGCGGGGTACATCGACAGGGTGGCGCCGACATAGGGTTGGCCCGGGGTGTAGCTCACCCGGAAGGGCTCGTAGTCCATGCAGACGTGGTTCGTCGGCACGTAGAACAGCTGCGTCTTCGGCGAGTAGGCCGCAGGCTGCTGGTCCTTGGAGCCGAGCGCCGCCGGGCAGATGCCCTTCGAGTTCACGTCCTCGCCGTTCTGCTCGGTCGAGTACTTCGACACGACCAGCGGACGGCCGTAGGTCTTGGAGCCCTTGTCCATGTCGACCTTGGTGGCCCAGTTCACCGCCGGGTCGTACTTCTCGGCGACGAGCAGCTCGCCGGTGGCACGATCGAGGGTGTAGCCGAAGCCGTTGCGGTCGAAGTGGGTCAGGAGCGGACGCTCCTTGCCGTCAACCTTCTGATCCGTGAGGATCATCTCGTTGATGCCGTCATAGTCCCACTCGTCGTGGGGGGTCATCTGGTAGACCCACTTGGCCAAGCCCGTATCCGGGTTACGCGCCCAGATGGTCATCGACCACTTGTTGTCGCCCGGACGCTGCTTGGGGTTCCAGGTCGAGGGGTTGCCCGAGCCGTAGTAGAACAGGTCGAGCTTCGGATCGTAGGAGAACCAGCCCCAGGTGCAACCGCCGCCGGTCTTCCACTGATCGCCTTCCCAGGTCTTCAGCGAAGAGTCCTTGCCGATCGGCTTGCCGAGGGCAGTGGTCTTCTCGGGGTCGACGAGGAGCTGGTCGTCCGGGCCTTCGGAGTAGCCGCGCCACACCTTCTTGCCGGACTTCAGGTCGTAGGCGGTGACGTGGCACTGCACGCCGAACTCGCCGCCGGAGATGCCGACGATGACCTTGTCCTTCACCGGGAGCACGGTGGCGGTGTTGGTCTCGCCCTTGGACGGGTCGCCGTTCTTGACCGACCAGTTGACCTTGCCGGTCTTGGCGTCAAGCGAGACCAGGGTGGTGTCCGCCTGATGCAGCAGGATGGCGCCGTCGGCATAGGCCAGGCCGCGGTTGACCGTGTCGCAGCACATGACCGGGATCACGGACGGATCCTGCTTCGGCTCGTACTTCCACACGATCTTGGCGCCCTGGTCGAGGTCGAGGGCGTAGACGATGTTCGGGAAGGGGGTGTGGACGTACATGATGTTGCCGACGACGAGCGGGGAGCCCTCGTGGCCGCGCAGCACGCCGGTGGAGAAGGTCCAGGCGACCTGGAGGTTCTTCACATTGCTGGCGTTGATCTGGTCAAGCTTGGAATAGCGGGTGTTGGCGTAGTCGACCGTCTGAAGCGCCTGTTCCGCCGGGTTGGCGATGGACTTCAGCACGCTTTCGTTGGCGAGGGCCGGGCCAGCAGCCGCAAGCCCCGCACCGAGTGCGAGGAGATGTACCGCTCTCATGGATTCCTCCGGCAGGTCTTTGACAGCAAGCCGCAAGTAAACTCGCGAATTGCTGCTGACCTGCTGTTTGCGACAGGGATTGAAATTCGCTTCAGAAACTCACGACACGCAGAAAGTCGCTCGTTAGGCTCTTGAGCCTCCCGTTCGTCCCCCATCGTTTCGGGTCGAGACCGCCATCCCTCGCGGCCTCCTCAGTCCGAAGCTTGAATGAACTCTAAGAAAATTTCGGGCGCCGTCAACTCGCTTCCTCAAGCTCAGGAGCCGGTTCCATCAAGTCGAAACGCGGTCAAAACGGGACGCCTCTTTGCGCTGCTTCGCACACGAAGTTATTGCATCGCACAATTACGAGATCGTGAGCGAAATTCCATTTGCCGCACCTTGGCCCCGACTCATGTTCAGGCCGCATGTCGAGCCGGATAACATCCGGTCCTCCATGTCTCTGGCGCCGCCTCCGAAGGTGAGAACCCGTGCAGGACGATCATTCCTCGAATGAGGGGCGTGGTGCGTTGCGGTATTGCGAGGACGCGCGCTCAAAACGGCTGGATGTCCGGAGGTCGGATTCCTCGTTTCCGGAGCTTATGGGGGATGCGTTCTCTCGCCGCACAAGCCTTCCGTAGAAACTACGGAGAGCGGCGCAAGGGACGGAAATTCGGGAGAAAGCCCCGTTCAACCCGCGATGATGCCGGGGAATCGGAGGGAGAGATCGGCCCGGGTCTCCTCGGCCCAGCTCCGGGAGCGCTCGTGCCGGAGCAGGTCCAGGGACACTGTGCCGAGAAGATGCGCCGGACGCGCCGAGACGAGGAGCAGCCGGTCGGCGATGGCGATCGCCTCGTCCACGTTGTGGGTCACCATCAGCACGCTCGTGCCGGCACGGGTCACCGTGTCGACGACGATCCTCCGCAGGGCGGCGGCGGCGGTGTCGTCCAAGGAGACGAAGGGCTCGTCGAGCACGAGCAGGCGAGGGTTCAGGGCAAGGGCTCGGGCCAGCGCCACCCGGCGCTGCATGCCGAGGGAGAGCGCGCCGGGATAGCGGTCGCGCCAGGGCGCGAGCCCGAGGGCCTCGAACAGCGCATCGAGGTCGCGTCCGCGCTCCGCCCGCGGCAGGCCGAGGCGTACGTTCTGCTCCACGCTGCGCCAGGGCAGGAGCCGCGGATCCTGGAACACCATAGCGATGCCGAGCGCCGCCGGATCCGGCATAACGCTGCCCGCGTAATCCCGGTCGAGGCCGAGCAGGATGCGCAGGGTCGTCGTCTTGCCGGCCCCCGAGGGGCCGATCAGGCAGGCGATCTCCCCGGCATGGATCGCGAAGGTCAGGTCGCGCACCGCCTCGACGGCCTGGGTGCGGGCGCGCCGGTAGACCTTCTCGGCGATCGCCACAGTCAGGAGCGGCGCATCCCGGTCCGTCCGCAGGGGAGCCACCTCAGCGCCAGCGGCGGACATGGGCATCGAGGGGCTGGAGGATCAGGGTGTCGATGGCGAGCATCACCGTCATGAAGACGAGGCTGTAGCCGATGACCGCGGTCACATCGAAGAGCTGGAAGTAATAGTTGATGGCGAAGCCGACCCCGTTCGGGCGTCCGAGCAGTTCGACCACCAGCACGATCTTCCAGGCGAGCGAGATGCCGGAGCGCGCCGCCGCGACCGCGAAGGGCTGGAGCTGCGGGACCAGCACATGGGCAATCCAGGTGCGCCGGTCGAAGCGGTAGGTCCGGGCCATCTCCTCGAGGCCCGGATCGAGGCCCCGGGCGCCCTCGCGCATGATCACCGCCACGTTCGGCAGCTTGTTGAGCGCCACCGCCACGATGGCCGCGGTCTCGGTCAGCCCGAGCCAGACATAGGCGAGCACGGTGATGACGAGGGCCGGGGTGTTCAGGACCACGAGGAGCGGCGTGTCGAGCAGCCGGTCGGCGGCCCGCGAGCGCCCGAGTGCGATGCCGAGCAGCACGCCGAGGCTCATGGCGATGACGAAGGAGACGCCGACCCGGGCGAGGGTGACCCCGACATTGAAGAAAAGCTGGCCCGTCTCGGCCTCGCGCAGCACGAAGGCGGCCACCGCCTCCGGCGAGGGCAGGGTGCGCACCTGCGCATAGACGGCCGCGCCCTGCCAGAGGGCGAGCAGCACCGCGAGAGAAGCAAGGCGAGCGAGGAGGGCCATCCGGTGCGGGGCGGCTCGGCCGGATTCAGCCGTTGCCGGAGGCGTCGAGGTAGAGATGGTCCGGCAAGGACTTGGCGCCGCCCGTGAGGGCATCGCCTCCGAGGCGCGCCAGCGTCGCGAAGATGCGCTCGCCGTCGGCCCGCTCGGCGGGAACCGGCCGGCGCGGGATGCCGTCGAGGAAATTGCGCTTCAGGGACGCGAAGGTCGCCGTGTCCTCGGCGGCCATCAGCGGGCGCACGATCTCCCAGGCCTCCGGCTCGTTGGCGAGCAGCTCCTTGGCGGCCATGGAGGCCCGGGCGAAGCCCTGCACCGCCTCCCGGCGCTCGGCCACCGCCTGCTGCTCGAACAGGTAGCCGATCAGCGCCACCGGCCCCTGCGCCCCGAAGGCGCGCATGATGTCGTCGGCGCTGACGAGGCGGCGGAAGCCCTTGGCCTCGAGGCGGGCGCAATATTGCCAGTAGAGCAGGGCGGCATCGAGCTCGCCGGTCTCGAGCTTCTGGGTGAGGAGCGGGGGCGCGCCGAAGGCGAGCTGCGCGGCGGTCTCGATGTCGATGTCGCCGGTCTCCTTGCCCTGGGCCTTCAGGAGGATCCAGTTCTTGTCGAGGGCGCCCCCGGCCACGCCGAGCTTCCGGCCCGCGAGATCCTTGAGGGACTTGATCGGGCTGTCGGCGGGCACCATCAGCGCGCCCTCGGTGGTGGAATAGGGCACGAAGCGCACCCCCCTCCCCTCGCTCCGCAGGCGCGCGGCCCAGATCAGGTCGCCGACGATGGTGTCGAGCTGCTTGCCCTGGAAGGCGATGCGGGCGGCGTCGTTCCCGGCGAGCTTGACGATCTCGAGGGTGAAGCCGTTGGCCTCGTCGAGCTTGCGCGCCTTGATCACGGCCGCTTCCCAGGAGGCCGTGCCGAAGGGCAGGACCCCGAGCCGGATCGTGTCGGAGGCCGCGCGGGCGGGGCGCAGGCCCGGCAGGGACAGCAACGCCGCCGTCGCGATGAGACCGCGCCGTGACAGCATGGCCGGAACCTCCCCTGTGCCTTGTCGGCGGCCTTGTCCTCGCTCGCGCGAACCGGCACCACCCTTCAAGAGCTTCTTATAAGACGCGGTTCCCCGGCGTCCACCGGGGCAAGCTGCCCTCCCCTGCGGCACGGCGGCCTTGCGGGCCAGTCCGCCCGCGTTAGCTCGCCCTCGAAACGGGACCTGAAGGAGGATGCGATGAGCGAGGCACGCAAGACCGTCATCGACGACGCGACCGTGGAGGCGCGGCTGAAGAGCGAACTGCCGACCTGGCGGCTGGAGGACGGCTGGATCCGCCGCACCTACAAGACGGCGGGCTGGAAGGGCACGCTGATGATCATCAACACGGTGGGCCACCTCGCCGAGGCAGCCTTCCACCATCCCGACATCACCGCCTCCTATGCCTGGGTCGAGGTCCGGCTCGTCAACCACGCCGCCAAGGGCATCACCGAATCGGATTTCGCCCTGGCCAAGAAGATCGAGGAGGTGGTGATGTGGCAGCCGGGCCGGGAGGACGGTCCTCTGCAGGGAACGCCGGACGATCCGCGCTTCGCCTATATCAAGTACGAGAAGTGAGCCTGAAGCCTTTGCCGTGACGTGTGCGCTCACGCCGAGCCGGTGTCCGGTCGGCGGAGAGCGCTCCAGGGCGCTCACTGCGGCTCCTTCACCCGCCGGCACTCGGTTTTGAGGTAGCTCGTCTTGCCGACCTCGTCGCGCAGGTCGGTGCGGGCAATGATCTCCTGCCAGCCGCTGGTGCAGCCGAGCTCGTTGGCGACCCGCACCTTGCGGACCTCGCTCGCCCGGTCGTCGGTGCATTCCCCCTGTGGGATGCCGTTGGCGCAGACGAGGACCACGGCGATGAAGGCGTTCATGGGGGTTCCGGGCTCCCGGCCTGTGACTCCGATGGAGGCTTCTACGCGCGGGGCCCCGCCGGGGTTTCCGGCCGTGGATTCGTCCCGCGATCGGGCAGGTCGACAAGGGTCCGGTTAACGATCCCGCAAGCTTCCGTTCGCGGTCGCGGTCGCCCGCGTGCTAGTCAAGTCTTGGCGAAGATGTGCGCAAGATCTGCGTAGATGACGTAGACGAGCCGCCCGGTTCTAGGCGGGCGCCACCTTCGGTCAGGGGCACGATCGGGGGCGGACATGGCGTCGGGCGGTGCGGAGACGGGCGGGCAGACGGGCCGGCTCCTGGAGCTCGACGCCCTGCGCGGCGTGGCCGCGCTCCTGGTGCTCGTGCTCCACTACACCGCCGGCTTCGACAACGAGGTCGGCTGGCACGGCCATCCGCCGCTGTTCCGCCTGTCCTCGGGCCATCTCGGCATCGCCCTGTTCTTCGTGATCAGCGGCTTCGTGATCGCGATGACCCTGGAGCGCTCGCGGAACGGGCTCGACTTCGCCGTAGGCCGCTTCGCCCGCCTCTACCCGACCTTCTGGACCTGCGCCCTGATCACCACGGGCGCGATCCTGGTCACGGGCTTCAACCCGTTCCACCTGACGGTCCCCGGCTTCGCCGCGACGCTGACCATGCTGAACGGGCTCACCGACCTGCCCTTCGTCGACCCGTCCTACTGGACGCTGACGCGGGAGCTCCTGTTCTACGCCTTCCTGGCCACGGCCTATTTCACCCTGGGGCCGCGCGCGCTCACCGGCGTGGTCTTCGCCTGGATGGTCGTCACCGCGCTCTACAACGTCTTCGTGATGGACGAGAACATCTATGCCTGCCGCACGGCGGCGGGCTGCGGCGGCATCCTGCTCAACGCCACCTTCGCCCATCTCTTCGCCCTCGGGGTGATGGGCTACAAGATCCACCGCGGCGAGCGCACGCCCTTCGTCTGGATCACCCTCGCCGCCGCGGCGGCTTCCGGCAGCGTCTATCTCTGGCCGCTGAGCGGCTTCCAGCCGATGAACGCGGTCAAGAGCGTGCTCTATCTCGGCCTCGTCCTGCTCGCCGCGGAGGGCCTCCTCCGCGTGCTGCGCTGGCGCGTGCTCGTGTTCTTCGGGACGATCTCCTACGCCCTCTACCTGCTGCATCAGGTGATCGGCTACGCGCTGATCGGCGCCCTGGTCGCCCGCGGGCTCGATCCGAACCTCGCGATCCTGGCCGCCTTCGCCCTCGCCACGGCGCTCGCCGCCGCGGTCTGCTTCGGCGTGGAGCGGCCGGCGCAGCGGGCGATCCGCCGGGCCTATGCCGTCTTCCGGGCCCGCGGACCCTCGGCCGCCCTCGCCCCGGTCGCGCAGGCCGGGCGCTCCTGATCGCGGTCGGGACCCTGGCCGGGCTCAGCCGAGGGTGAGGATCCGCTCGGCGGAGAAGGTCTTTCCCTCGACCGGGTTGGCGACCCAGCGGCAGCGGCCGATGGCGAGGTCGTGGCCGGCATGGAAATGGCCGGAGATCCAGAGGTCGGGCCGCTTCGCGTCGGGGAGATCGTCGAGGAGCGTCGTGGCGTAGAAGGCCGGCACCCACCAGGGCACTCCGGGCGCGTCCCGGAACGCGTCCGCCGCCAGGGGGCTCGCGGGATGATGGGTGACGACCACGGTGGGGCCGGCGAAGGGCGCGTCCAATGCGGCGAGCAGCGCCGCCTTGTCGGCCTCGTGCGCCCGCATCGCATCCTGCGGCGACCAGGGCGTGCCGTCCCCGTTGCGGATCGAGCCCCGGTATTCCCGCGAGCCGGTGACCGGATCGGTCATCCGCGCCGCCGCAAAGGCGACCGGGTCGGCCGGGCGGTCCGGCGTGGCCTCGGTGAGCCAGCGGCCGGCGAGCGACCAGTCGCTCCACAGGGTCGCGCCGAGGAAGCGCACCCCCGCGATCTCCACCCGCGCGCCCGACTGGAGCAGGTGCAGGGCCGCGCCCTCCCCCCTCAGCCGGGCGACCTCCGCCTCGAGGGCCGCCATCAGTTCGGGGGCGGTGCGGGGATCGCCGGTCGGCGCGTAGCGCTCGTGGTTGCCCGGCACCAGCACCACCGGCCGGCCCGCGGCGAGGTCGAGCACCGCCGCGAGCCCCTGTTCCGGATGCCCCTCCCAGAGGTCGCCGGCGCAGACCAGCATGTCGAAGGCCGCCGCGTCGGGGCGCGGGATCAGGTCGAGCCGGCGGCGTTCCAGATGCAGGTCGGAGAGGGGGAAGAGGCGAAGCACGGAATCGGGTCTCTCGTCGTCAGGCGCGCAGGTCGTCCGCCGCGGCCCGCCGTTCGGCCCGGGCGGCCTTGAGGATGTCGGCGGCGGAATCGGCGTTGAGGAGGGCGATGCCGAGGCCTGCCACGAGGTCGGGCCAGGGCGACAGGGTCGCGGCGGTGATCAGCCCGGCGGCGACGATGCCGAGATTGGCTGCGACGTCGTTGCGGGCGGAGAGCCAGGCGGCGCGGGTCAGGCTGCCGGCGCCCTCCCGGTGGCGGGCGAGCATCAGGGCGCAGGTGAGGTTGACCGCGAGCGCCCCGAGGCCGGTCAGGGTGAGCGGCACCGCGGCCGGGGCGGTGAAATCCGAGAACTTTTCCCAGGCGGCCCAGGCCGTGGCGAGACCCGGCACCAGCAGCACCCCGGCCAGCGCCGTGCCGAGGCGCGCCCGGTTGCGTGCGCTCCAGCCCAGGCCCGCGAAGATCAGCAGGTTGATCGCCGCGTCCTCCAGGAAGTCGAGGCTGTCGGCCAAGAGCGCGATCGAGCCGATGGCGAGCGCGACCCCGATCTCGACGCAGAAGGCGGCGAGGTTCAGGCCGGCCACCCGGGCGACGACCGGGCGCAGGCTCGGCGGAATCGGGCGTCTGGACACGGGCACGATCTCCGGAGGGCGGGCCGGATGCTGATGGCGTGTGCCGCGCGTGCTGTCGAGGTCGGGGATCGGCGCGGCGAAGGCGGGATCCGGCCCCTCGCCCGCACCCGGTCCGCATCGGGCGCCCTGTATATCGTATACGCGGACACACGGGCTGGATTTGCGCGCGCGCCTGTGCAAGGCGAAAGCTTCGCCGCGCGCCCCCGTGCGGCCGCGAGCGAGAAGAATCGAGGGGGAGGCGAGAGATGCTGCCCGAGCTGCGCGTTCTGTATTTCGAGGATCTGGAAGTCGGGCTGACGGAGATCCTGAAGAAGGAGATCTCCTCCTCCGACGTGGTGGGCTTCGCCGAGATCACCGGCGACCGCAACCCGATCCACCTCTCCGAGCATTTCGCGGCCCGCACCCCCTTCGGCACCCGCATCGCCCACGGCCTCTACACGGCGGGCCTGATCTCGGCGGTGCTCGGCACCCGCCTGCCCGGCCCGGGCGCCGTCTACATCTCGCAGACCCTGAACTTCCGCGCGCCCGTGCGCATCGGCGACACCGTCGAGGTGAAGGTCGAGGTCGCCGAGCTGATCCCCGAGCGCCGCCGCGCCCGCCTCACCTGCACCTGCTCGGTGGGCGACGAGGTCGTGCTCGACGGCGAGGCCCTGGTGAAGGTGCCCAAGAAGGAAGAGGCCGACCCGCTCGCCATGCGCATGGGCGGCGGCCGCGCCTGACGCGGCCCCGGACGCCCCTTCGGATCAGGCCCGGCCGCCGATGCGCCGGGCCGCCTCGAAGCGGTTGAGGAAGCGGGGCTCCTTCTCCGGGGCGATGCGGATGGCGAGGTGGATCCGCCCGCTCTCCTCCGCCCGCCGGTCGAGCACCTCGGCGTTCTCGTAGAGCCAGTTGAGCGCCGCCCCATCCTCCGGCGGCAAGGTGAGGGCGAAGGTCGAGCGCGCCTGCGCGATCCGCCCCTCGATCCGGGCGGAGAGCGCGTCGAGCCCTTCCCCCGTCAGCGCCGAGACGAGGACCGGGCCGGGCTGGCCGTCCCGGGCCTGGCCGGTGAGATTGAGGAGCCGGGTGCGCTCCTGCGCGTCGAGCAGGTCGGCCTTGTTCCAGACCTCGATGATCCGGTCGGCATTGGCGGCGATGCCGAGTTCGCGCAGCACGCCCTCCACGTCCTCGGCCTGGGCCTCCGAATCGACGTGGCTCACGTCGCGGACATGGAGCAGGATGTCGGCCTCGATCACGTCCTCCAGGGTCGCCCGGAAGGCGGCGATCAGCGAGGTCGGCAGGTCGGAGATGAAGCCGACGGTGTCGGACAGGATCACCGTCTCGCCATGCGGAAGCTTCGTCGCCCGCGCCGTCGGGTCGAGGGTGGCGAAGAGCATGTCCTGCGCCTTCACCTGCGCCTTGGTGAGCGCGTTGAACAGCGTCGACTTGCCTGCGTTCGTGTAGCCGACCAGCGCCACGATCGGATAGGGCACCCGCGCCCGGCTCTGCCGGTGCAGGCCGCGGGTACGGGTGACCGCGTCGAGGTCGCGCTCGATCCGGGTCATCCGCTCCTGGATCATGCGGCGGTCGGCCTCGATCTGGGTCTCGCCGGGGCCGCCGAGGAAGCCGAAGCCGCCGCGCTGACGCTCCAGGTGGGTCCAGGAGCGCACGAGCCGCGACTTCTGGTAGGCGAGATGGGCGTGCTCGACCTGAAGCGTACCCTCACGGGTCGAGGCGCGGCGCCCGAAGATCTCCAGGATCAGCCCGGTGCGGTCGATGACCTTGGCGCCCCAGGCCTTCTCCAGGTTGCGCTGCTGGACCGGCGAGAGGGCGCAATCCATCACGACGAGGCCGATCTCCTCCGCCTTGACGAGGCCGGCGAGCTCCTCGACGCGGCCCTTGCCGAGATAGGTCGAGGGCCGGATGCGCGGCAGCTGGACGGCGCTGGCCTGGACCACGTCGAGGTCGATGGCCGCGGCAAGCCCCACCGCCTCGTCGAGCCGCGCTTCGCCGGAGCGCGTGGGCTCGGTGCCGTCCGCGGCGGCCCGCTGCGCCGCGCGGCTGAGATAGGGGCCGACGACGAGGGTCCGGGTCGAGGCGGCGATCTCGCCTTCCGGTGCGGCCTGCGCCTGCAGCCGCGCCTCGCCGGGGAGCAATGGTTCCGTCATGACGTCCTCGTGACACCCTTCGGCATATGGGGCCCGGGGCGCGGTTCCGCAGCCTCATGCGTTGAAAACCCGCCATGCCATCGCCGGAACGCCGAGTCGATGCCGGGCGCGCCCCGGATCCCGAGAGGGCGGGAGGGACCGCTGCCATTCGCCGCCCTGGGCAGGGGCGGCGGGATTGGCTATGTCGCGCTTCGCGGCCCGGGAGGGCCGGGAAGGCCGCGAGGGAGGCGGCGGGAAGCGTGAACGACCGCCGCGAGACCGACCGCATCGAAGCCGAGCTGCATCGCCAGTCCTCGAGCTCCGATCCCTTCGCCGCTGCCGTGCGGGCGACGCGAATGCCGATGCTCGTCACCGATCCGAGCCGGCCCGACAACCCGATCGTCTTCGTCAACGACGCCTTCACCAAGCTGACCGGCTACACGCGCGCGGAGATCCTCGGGCGCAATTGCCGCTTCCTGCAGGGACCGGAGACCGACCCGCGGGACGTTGCCCGGATCCGCGACGCGGTCGAGCGGCGGGTGCCGATCGAGATCGACCTCCTCAACCACAAGAAGAGCGGTGAGGTCTTCTGGAACCGGCTCCTGATCTCGCCGGTCTTCGACGAGGATGGGGTGCTGACCTACTTCTTCGCCTCGCAGTTCGACGTCACCCTGGAGCGCGACCGCCTGGTGCGCCTGCAGAACGACCGCGACGCCCTGGAGCAGGAGGTCGAGCGGCGCACGGGCGAGCTGACCCGCAGCGAGGGCCGGCTGCGCTTCATCCTGGAGGCGGGGCGCTTCGGCACCTGGACCCTCGACCTCGCGGACCGGCGGCTCGTCACCTCCGACCTCTGCCGCGAGAGCTTCGGCCGCCACGCCACCGATCCCTTCACTTACGACGATCTCGTCGCCGCGGTCGTTCCCGAGGACCGGGAGCGGATGCAGGCGGCGATGCACCGCTCGATCGCCCGCAAGGCCGATTACGACATCGAGTACCGCGTCCGCACGCCCGCGGGCGAAGTCCGCTGGCTGCAGATGCGGGGTCAGACCGCCTACCGGGCGGATGGCGAGCCCCTGAGCATGGCCGGCGTCTCCCTCGACGTGACGGAGCGCAAGCGTGGCGAGGAGCATCGCGCCCTGCTCGCGGCCGAGCTGAACCACCGGGTCAAGAACTCGATGGCGACGATGCAGTCCATCGCCCACCAGACGCTGCAGAACGCGGCCTCGCTGGAGGAGGCCCGCAAGACCCTGGACGCCCGCCTGCATTCCCTCGCCTCGGCACACGACGTCCTGACCCGGGAGAGCTGGGAGGGGGCGACCCTCGCCGAGATCGTGGACGGCGCCCTGCAACCGTTCCGGGTGCCCTCCGGTCGCCGCTTCAAGACCGGCGGCCCGGACGTGCGGCTGCCGCCGCGGCTGGCGCTCGCTTTCGTGATGGCCCTGCACGAGCTCGCCACCAACGCGGTGAAATACGGCGCCCTCTCCAACGAGGAGGGCCGGGTGATTTTGAACTGGGAGGTGGACGGCGTCGCCGAGCCACGGCTCCTGGTGCGCTGGGAGGAGATCGGCGGTCCGCCGGTGACGCCCCCGAGTCGCCGCGGCTTCGGCAGCCGGCTGATCGAGCGGGTCCTGGCGGCCGAGCTCGAAGGCAGCGCCCGTCTCGACTACCGGAGGCAAGGCCTGGTGCTCACCGTCGACGCGCCGATGCCCCGGCTCAAGCGCGGCGAGGCCGATCACGGCTGAGCGCCCCCGGAGCTGCGGGGCGCAAACACCTTCGTCGGCCCGGCTGCGGAACCAATTGCGTCGCAGCCCTCACAGCCTGTATAGCGTTGTCTTCCCCATTCAGCGTGAGACGGTTCGCTTGGGTCCGGCCGAGGCCGGAGACGGCGCCCCTTCGCCCCGGCAAGGCGTTTCCGCCACGCGAGAGAGATTCGGAGTCCGCGCCATGTCCCAGGGTCCCCTGATGCCGAAGGCGACGGCCGTGTGGCTGGTCGAGAACACCTCCCTCGCCTTCGAGCAGATCGCCGATTTCTGCAAGCTGCACCCCCTCGAGGTGAAGGGTATCGCCGACGGCGAGGTCGCGGCCGGCATCAAGGGACTCGATCCGGTCACCACCGGTCAGCTGACCCGCGAGGAGATCGAGAAGGCGCAGAAGTCGCCGCATTACCGGCTCAAGATCGCCGTCTCCAAGGTGAAGCTGCCGGAGGTGAAGCGCACCACCAAGGGGCCGCGCTACACCCCCCTGTCCCGCCGCCAGGACCGGCCGAACGCCATCCTCTGGCTGCTGCGCAACCACCCCGAGCTCAAGGACGCACAGATCATCCGGCTCGTCGGCACCACCAAGGCGACGATCCAGCAGATCCGCGACCGCACCCACTGGAATTCCGGCTCCCTGCAGCCGATGGATCCGGTGACCCTCGGCCTGTGCTCGCAGATCGACCTCGATTTCGAGGTCCAGCGGGCCGCCAAGGACCGGCCCGCGGTCAAGCCCGGCGAGGGCGGTGCCACGCTCCTGCCCACCGAGGTCTCCACGGCGCCCGCAGCCGAGACTGAGCAGGGCGAGGAGAGCGAGGACGATCTCAACGCCGATGCGGTCTTCGCCAAGCTCAAGGGCATGCAGCGCGTCGACGAGGACGACGAGGACTGATTTCTTAAGCCCTCGGTTCCGACGGGGAGCGAGGCGGGGGCTCCCGCTGCGGGTGCCGGCGAAGATGCCGGCATGGATGTCGCGCCGGGCCGGCCGGCGTTCCGGCCGCTCGGCGGATCAATGGATCAGCCAGACGTGGAAGCCCCCGCTGCGGCCGAGCGCGCGCGCCTGCGCGCCTATCTCCTGCTCACCTTCACCGCCTTCCTCTGGGGCTGCAACGCCGTGGCCGGCCGCTGGGCGGTCGGGCAGGTCTCGCCCCAGGCGCTGACGACCCTGCGCTGGGCGATCGGCTTCGCGGTGCTCGCGCTGTTCGCGGGGCGGCGGGCGGTCTCGGAACGGCAGGCCCTGGCCCGGCGCTGGCGGTACGTCCTCGCCATGGGCGCGGTCGGCTATACCGCCTTCGCGAGCCTGTTCTATCTCGCCGGCAACTACACCAGCGCCGTCAACGTGGCGCTGTTCCAGGGGGCCATCCCGGTCCTCGTCCTCGTCATGAATTTCCTCGCGCGCGGGGTGCCGGTCGGCCTCGGCCAGTCGCTCGGCGTCTGCGTGACGCTGGCCGGGGCGGCCGTCGCCGCCACCCACGGGGATTGGAACGTGCTCAGGACCCTGTCCTTCAACCAGGGCGACCTGATCATGCTCGTGGCCTGCCTGTTCTATGCCGGCTACACCGTGGCGCTCGCGGCCCGGCCGAAGGTCGACGGCGTCGCCTTCTTCACCGCCATGGCGGCGGCGGCCTTCCTGACCTCCCTGCCGCCCCTCGCCGCCGAATGGGCGCTCGGCCGCCTGATCTGGCCGACGCCCTGGGGCTGGGCCATCGTCGCCTTCGTGGCGGTCGGGCCGACCCTCGTCGCCCAGCTGTTCTTCATGCGCGGCGTCGAGCTGATCGGGCCGAACCGCGCCGGCCTGTTCGTGAACCTCGTCCCCGTCTTCGGTGCCCTGCTCGCCGTGCTCGTCGCCCGCGAGCCCTTCGGACCGGGCGAGGCCCTGGCGCTCGCCCTCGTGCTCGGCGGCATCCTCATCGCGGAGCGCACCGGCCGCAGGAAGGCCTGACCGCGGGCCGGGCACATCCGGGCCTCCGGGGCGTTGTCCGCGGTCGGTTCCGGCAGAGGCGGATATGGGACAGGGCGCGCGGCAAGAGATCGGGGCGATGCGGGAGGGGGGAGGCGGTCGCCTGCGGCCGTGGCCCGTGGCAGGCGCCCTCGGCCTGCTGCCGCTCGCGGCGGCGGGGGCCTGGATCGCCTGGAGCCATCTCGCGAAAAACCGGCCCCGGCCGCTGCATCCGGCCCTGTCCGGCCGGCTCACCCGCTTGCACAGCCGGGTCGGCCGCCTCGGGCTCTATGCCGCGGACACGCAGCCCGGCTGCCCGCTCCTCCTGATCCATTCGGTCAACGCGGCGGCGAGCGCCTACGAGGTCCGGCCGCTCTACGAGCATTACCGCCGGGAGCGTCCGGTCTACGCCCTCGACCTGCCGGGCTTCGGCTTCTCCGAGCGCGCGAACCGGATTTACACGCCCCGGCTGATGGTGGATGCGATCCGGATCGCCGCCACCGAGATCTCCGGCCGCCACGGCGGCATCCCCCTCGACGCGATCGCCCTATCCCTTTCCTGCGCCTATCTCGCCCGGGCCGCCCTGGAGAGCCCGGGCCTGTTCGCGACGCTGGGCCTGATCAGCCCCGTGGGCTTCGACGAGCGCCTGTCCGGAGAGGGACCGCCCGACGCGGATCGCGGCCGCCGCATCGCCCGGGAGCTCGCCGCCTTCCCGCTCTGGGGACGGCCGCTCTTCGACGCCCTCGTGAGTCCGCCGAGCATGCGCTTCTTCCTGGAGAAGACCTGGGGCTCGCGGGATATCGACGAGGGGCTGTTCGCCTACGACCAGCTCACCGCCCATCAGCCGGGCGCCGAGCACGCGCCGTTCTCCTTCCTGTCGGGCTATCTCTTTCCCGACGACACCACCCGTCTCTACGAGAGCCTGAAACTGCCGGTCTGGATGCTGCGCGGGGCTCGGGGCGACTTCGTCGATTACCGTCGGATCAGCGCCGTGGCGGGCCGGCCGAACTGGACGCTGGAGCGGCTGCCGACCGGCGCCCTGCCGCATTTCGAGGCGCTCGGCGCGGTGGTGCGCGCCTACGACGCCTTCTCGGAAAAGGTGCGGCCGTCCTGAAGTTCTATGTCAGGTTGTGTACCGAGATGACTTGATCCCCGGACATGTCCCGGCGCAAGGTCCGCCGAACAATTCCGCGGGAGACGGGATCACTTGATGTTCGAACGCGCCAGTGAGCGTATTCGGCGCTGGCTCGACGCCGTCGGACACCTGCAACTGCTGGCGATCCTCGCGTTTCTCGGGCCGGCCCTGGTGCTGGCCGTCGTCACGCTGCAATCCCGCACGCTTCTTCTGCAGAGCGCGGCAGACCGGGCCGGCCGACTCGCCGACCTGCTGGCGCAGCATGCGACGACGACCTTCGATACCTACAACCTCACCTTCAACCGTGTCGAAGACTATCTCAGGGACGCGCCCAGGCCCCTGGAAGAAGCGCCGCTTCACCGGCTGCTGAGTCAGCTCGACGGCGAGGTCCGCAGCACGGATGCGCTGGTCTATTACGATCCGTCCTGGAACACGGCGGCCCACAGCCGCTTCATGCCCACCGCCCGCACCTATGTCGGCGACCGCGATTACATCCGGATGGTCGAGGCGCAGAGCGCGGGCGGCGAGACGCTGCTGTCGGGCAAGCAGGGGCTCGTGGTCAGTCGGCCGTTCCGCAGCCGTATCACCGGTGCGGTCATTCTGGTCGCGGCGCGGGGCCTGCACGATGCGTCCGGCCGTCTGCAGGGCGGCCTCGGGGTGGTGCTGTCGCAGAGCGTCTACCAGGACTTCTACCGCACCGCGGCGCTCTCGAAGAGCGACCGCGTGGCCCTGATCCGCGCCGACGGACGGGTGCTCGCCCAGATCCCGCCCGCGCCGGCCGCGCCCGAGCCGAGCTACGCGGCGGCGCCGGCCGTGAACGGGCTGGCCGCCTCCTTCGAGCGTCCCCTGCCCCTCATCGACGGCACGGCCGACACGGTGTCGGACGCCGACGGGATCCGGCGCATCGCCGGGCTGCGGCGGGTCGAGGGCTACCCGGCCTATGTCGAGGTCGGTCTGGCGGTGGAGGGCCTGCTCGCGCATTGGCGCCGCGGCGTGGCGGTGAACGCCGTCATCGCGGCCCTGACCAGCCTGGCGCTCTTCGCCCTGGCCCGCCTGGCGCTGGCCAAGACCCGGGCCGAGGCCGAGGCGCAGCGGCTGCTCCTGGCGGAGGCCGAGGAGCGGGCCAAGGCCGAGGCCGCCCTGCGCCAGGCCCAGAAGATGGAGGCCCTTGGGCAGCTCACCGGCGGCATCGCCCACGACTTCAACACCGTGCTCAACGTCGTCCTGGTGAATCTCGAGAATGCCCGGCGCTGGCTCGACGACGGAAGGGCGAAGGAGCCGGGCCGGCTCGACGGCTACGTTCTGGCCGCGACGCAGGGGGCGGAGCGGGGCGTCGCCCTGACCCGGCGCCTGCTCGGCTTCGCCCATCCCCAGGCGATGGAGGCGGGTCCGGTCATGGTCTCGCGCCTCGTCTTCGGCGTGCTGGAGCTGCTGGGCCAGGCCGCGGGCAGCGGCGTGCGCATCACCCTCGACTGCCCGCGCTCTCTGCCCCCGGCCCTCGCCGACGCCAATGCCCTGGAGACGGCGCTCCTCAATCTCGTGGTCAATGCCCGCGACGCCATGCCGAACGGGGGACGGGTCCACATCGCCGCCCGGGCCGAGACCGTGAAGCCGGGCGCCCTCGCCGCGATCCGGCCCGGCCGCTACGTCGTCGTCGGCGTGGAGGATACCGGGCGCGGCATGGATGCGGAGGCGGTGGCGCGGGCGACCGAGCCCTTCTTCACCACGAAGCCGCCGGGAATGGGCTCGGGCCTCGGCCTCGCCATGGTCGACCGCTTCGCCCGGCAATCCGGCGGCCTGCTCGGCCTCACCAGCCGCCCCGGCCACGGCACCCTCGTTGAGATCTGGCTGCCCGCCGCCGAGGTCCCGGCGCCTCAGCCGGTGGTGACGTCGTAGCGCAGCCGCGGCGCGACGACCCGCCGCTTGCGATTGCTGCCGCTGCGGCGGGCCGGTACCTTCGCCTGGAACCGGAACGGGGAAGATGGCGACCTACACAGCCGACATCGCCTGGGCGCTCGCCGAGGGCGAGGATTTCTTGGCTGGCCGCTACGGCCGCGGCCACAGCCTCGGCTTCGATGGCGGCGTGAGCGTGCCCGGCTCCGCCTCCCCGCACGTGGTCGGAAAATGGGCGGATCCGAAGGCGGTCGATCCGGAGGAGATGCTGGTGGCGGCCCTGTCGAGCTGCCACATGCTGAGCTTCCTCCATGTCGCGCGCCTCGCCGGCTACATGGTCACGGCCTATCGCGACCATGCCGTGGGCACGATGGCGGAGATCGCGCCGGGCCGGCAGGCGGTGACGCGGGTGGTGCTCCATCCCGCGATCGCCTGGACAGGCGCCCCACCGGACGCGAAGACCCTCGACCACCTGCATCACGAGGCGCATGCGGTCTGCTTCATCGCCAATTCGGTGAAGACCGAGGTGATGGTGGCGCCCGCCTCCGAAGCTCTTCCGCCCGAGGACGACAACCGATGACCGAGCTGACCCTCGCCGCCGCGCAGACCCTGGTCGCGGAGGCCCTGCGCACGGCCCGCGCGCGCGACCTCAAGCCGCTCGCAGTCGTGGTCTACGATGCCCGCGGCGCCCTCAAATGCCTGGCCGCGGAGGACGGCACCTCCCTGCGCCGCACCGAAATCGCCCGGGGCAAGGCCAATGGCGCCCTCGCCCTCGGCCTCGGCTCCCGAGCTCTGCACAAGCGGGCCGAGGAGCAGGCCTATTTCCTCACCGCGCTCGGCGAGATCGTCGGGCCGGACGGCATCGTGCCCGTGCCCGGCGGCGTGCTGATCCGCGACGGGCAGGGCCGGCTCCTCGGGGCGGTGGGCGTGTCCGGCGACACCTCCGACAACGACGAGATCTGCGCGCTGGCCGGCATCGCCGCGGCGGGCTTCTCCGGCGATACCGGCGCCTGATGGCGCTCGACCGGCGCCGCCTGCTCGCCGGGGCGGCCTGCTGGCCTGCCCTGCCCCGTGCCGCCGGCGCCGCCTCGACCACCCTCTACCGGCGCGGCAACGACGCGGATCCCGAGACGCTCGACCCGCACAAGTCCTCGACGGTGGCGGAGGCGCATCTCCTGCGCGACCTCTACGAGGGCCTGCTGACCTACGACAATCTCGGCCGGATCGTGCCCGGCGCCGCCGAACGCTGGGCGGTGTCCGAGGACCGGCTCACCTACACCTTCCGCCTGCGCGCGGACGGGCGCTGGTCGAACGGCGATCCCGTGGTCGCCGAGGATTTCGTCTTCGCCCTGCGCCGTATCCTCTCCCCCGCCACGGGGGCGAAATACGCCGAGGTGCTCTATCCCCTCCTCGAAGCCCCCGCGGTGAATCGCGGCGAGAAGCCTGTCGAAGCCCTCGGCGTCGCCGCCCCCGATCCCGCCACCGTCGTGGTGCGGCTCGGCGAGCCGGTGCCCTACCTGCTCGAGCTCCTCACCCACCAGACCACTCTGCCGGTGCATCGCCCCTCCCTCGCCCGCTACGGCGACGCCTTCACCCGGCCGGGCAACCTCGTCTCGAACGGTCCCTACGCGCTGCGGGACATGGTGCCCAACGACCGGATCACCCTGGTGGCGAATCCCCATCACCGGGATGCGGGGGCGCTGGCGATCCGCGAGGTCGCCTTCATCCCGACGCCGGATCTCGGGGCAGCGGTGCGCCGCTACGCCGCCGGCGAGATCGATTCCCTGTCCGATCTGCCCGGCGACCAGATGGCCTCGCTCAAGCGCCGCTTCGGCGACGCGGTGAAGCTCGGGCCGGCCCTCGGCGTGCTCTCCATCGCCGTCAACACGCGCAAGAAGCCCTTCGACGACCCCAGGGTGCGCCGGGCCCTCGCCCTCGTCATCGACCGCGAGTTCCTGGCGGAGGCGGTCTGGGGCGAGACCATGGCCCCGGCCTACTCCCTCTGCCCGCCCGGCCTCGACCATTACCGCACGCCCCCGGAGCTGCCCGGGCGGGAGACGCTACCCATCGACCGGGAGGAGGAGGCGCGCCGCCTCCTCGCGGAAGCCGGCTTCGGGGAGAGAAACCCCCTCGACCTCGAGTACCGGTTCAACGTCACGGACAACAACCGCAACACCGCGGTGGCGCTGGCCGATTTCTGGCGGGGCCTGGGGATCCGGACGCGCTTCACCGCTACCGACGCGAAGACCCATTTCGCCTATCTGCGCGACGGCGGCGATTTCGATCTCGCCCGGATCTCCTGGTACGCCGACTATTCCGATCCGCAGAACTTCCTGTTCCTGCTGCGCACCGGCAATGACGGGCTCAATCCCGGCCGCTGGTCGAATGCCGATTACGACCGGCTGCTGGCGGAGGGGGCGGCCGAGCGCGACGTGGGCCGGCGCGCGGACCTGCTTTTCGCCGCGGAGCGGATCGCCCTTGCCGAGCTGCCCTGGATCCCGCTCCTGCATTACCGCTCGAAGGCGCTGATCCCGGCCCGCCTGCACGGCTTCCATCAGAACCTGCGCAACGCCGCGCCCACCCGCTACCTGTCGCTGACTCCGTGACCGGCTTCCTGCTGCGCCGCCTCGCGCAAGGCGTTCCGACCTTCCTGATCGTCGTCGCGGCCGCCTTCTTCATGATCCGCCTCGCCCCCGGCGGCCCCTTCGACCTGGAGCGGCCCCTGCCCCAGGCAGCGATGGAGAATCTGCGGCGCGTCTACGGCCTCGACGCACCCCTGCCCGAGCAGTTCTTCTGCTACCTCGCCGCCCTGGCGCAGGGGGATTTCGGCCCCTCCTTCTCCTTCCGCGACCTGACCGTGGCCGATCTCTTCGCCCGCGGCCTGCCCGTCTCGATGACGCTCGGCGCCCTGGCCCTGGCGCTGTCTCTGTCTCTGGGGATCGCCCTCGGCAGCCTCGCGGCCCTGCAGCGCGGCCGGTTCGCCGACCGGGGCGTCGGCCTCCTGGTGGCGCTCGGGTTGGCGGCCCCGAGCTTCGTCGTGGCGCCGCTCCTCCAGATCCTGTTCGGCCTCACCCTGCGCTGGCTTCCCGTCGGCGGCTGGGAGGGCGGGGCGCCGGCAAACCTCGTCCTGCCGGTGCTGACGCTCGCCCTGCCCCAGGCGGCGGTCTTCGCCCGGCTGACCCGCGGCGCCCTCGTCGAGGCCCTGGCCGAGCCGCATGTGCGCACCCAGCGTGCCATGGGCCTGCCGCCCCTGCAGGTGCTGCGCCATGCCCTGCGGGCGGCCCTGCTGCCGGTCCTGGCCCTGCTGGGGCCATTGGCGGCGGCCCTGCTCACCGGCTCCGTGGTGGTCGAGACCATCTTCGGCCTGCCGGGAATCGGCCGCTACTTCGTCGACGGGGCCCTGAACCGCGACTACACCCTGGTGATGGGTACGGTGGTGCTGGTGGCGGGCCTCGTCATCCTCCTCAACATCGCCACCGATCTCCTCGCCGCCTGGCTCGATCCCCGCCAGAGGCGCGTGCCGTGAGAACCGCCCCCGCCGTCCTGATCGCGATCGCGCTTGCCTGCCTGCTCGGCCCCTTCCTCACCGGGCACGCGCCGGAGCGGATCTACCCGGACCTCGTGCGCATCGGCCCCGGCCTCGCGTCGCATCCGACACGGGAGGAGATCCACCCGGCCATCGACCGCCTCGCCTTCCGCATGCGCCTGCCCCTGGACGATGTGTCCGTGGCCGGTGGCCGGGTCCGCCTGACCATCGCCGCGGACAAGTCCGTGGATGCGCGCAGCCTCGTCTATCTGTCCCGCTCCGCCCTGTTCGGGCCGCCGGAAGTGGTGGAGCGCCGCGCGGACGGCACGCCCCGCGTGGTCGAGGCCGGGATCGCGCGGCTCTCCTTCCCCCTCGGCACCGACACGGTGGGGCGCGATCTCCTGACCCGCTGCCTCGTGGCCGGGCGGATCTCCCTCCTGATCGGCCTCGTGGCCGCCGCGGCCTCCCTGCTGATCGGCGTCGCCTACGGCGCGGTCTCCGGCATGGCTGGCGGCGGGGTGGACGCGGCGATGATGCGCGTCGTCGACGCCCTCTATTCCCTGCCCTTCGTGTTCTTCGTGATCCTGCTGCTCGTGTTCTTCCGGGCCGGGCTCTGGCTCGTGCTCGCGGCGGTGGCGGCGGTGGAATGGCTCGACATGGCGCGCATCGTGCGCGGCCAGACCCTCTCCCTCAAGAATCGCGACTACGTGCGGGCGGCCCGGGCGCTCGGCCTGTCGGCGCCGGCCATCCTGGCCCGCCACGTGGTGCCGAACGCGCTGGGCCCCATTCTGGCGGCCGCGGCCCTCACCGTGCCGCGGGTGATCCTGCTCGAGAGCTTCCTGTCCTTCCTCGGGCTGGGGGTGCAGGAGCCGGCGACCTCCTGGGGCGTGCTGATCGCCGAGGGCGCCCGGTCCATCGAGGCCGCGCCCTGGATGCTCGCCGCCCCGGCCGGTTTCCTCGTCGTGACGCTGCTCGCCCTCAACGCCCTGGGCGAGGCCCTGGAGGCGGCTTTGCCCGGCCGACATCGGCGCGCAGGCCCGATGCCGGCCGGCATCAACTCCCCGTGAGATCCCGGACCTATCCCGAATTGTTTTTCCGCGTTCAGCTTCAGGGACATAGCCTTCGTGTCGCGGCTCTTCCGCCGCGCCGTGGGACTCGACTCATGAAACGTCTCATCCTCGCCGCCTCGCTCGCCTCGCTCTGCGCGAGCCTGCCCGGCGCCGCCTTCGCGCTTAGCACGAAGGAGTGTTCCACCAAGTATCAGGCGGCCAAGCAGGCCGGCACCCTGAACGGCCAGAGCTGGAACGACTTCCGCAAGGCGCAATGCGGCGACACGGCCGCGGCCGCGCCGGCCACCACCGCCCCGGCGCCGACGACGCCCGCGCCGACCGCGACGGCGGCGCCCGCTCCGGCCGCCAAACCTGCGGCCCCTACCGCGGCCGCGACGCCACCCGCCGCCAGCGGGGCCGCCCTATTTCCCAAGGCGGTGGACCCGAAATACGCCAAGGACTCTCCTGGCAAGGCCCGGCAGCAGACCTGCCTGGACCAGTACAAGGCCAACAAGGCCTCCAGCGGCACCGCCAATGGCGGCATGAACTGGATCCAGAAGGGCGGTGGTTACTTCTCGGAGTGCAACAAGCGCCTGAAGGTCTGAGCCCGTCCCCGCCCCGTCAGGGCGCCCATTGCCAGAACACCGAGCCGGTGAAGGCGAAGACCGGCTCGCCGTGCTGGTTGCACGCGGTGTTGTGGTGGGTGGCGAGGCCCCAGCCGGGGCGGGAGGCCGAGGCGCGCTTGTCCACGAGCCGGCTGGAATAGCGGATCGTGTCGCCCGCATAGACGGGCTTGAGCCAGCGCAGGTCCTTGAAGCCCGGCGAGGGGCCGAGCTGGGGCACCGGTCCGGTCTGCGCGGTGAGCGCCATGTCCCGCCGCCAGGTCGTGAGAAGCCGCTTCATCCAGACGGCGGCCGTGTGCCAGCCCGAGGCGCAGAGGCCGCCGAAATGCGTCTGCGCGGCGGCTTCCGGATCGAGGTGGAAGGCCTGCGGATCGTAGGCGCGGGCGAAGGCGACGATCGTGTCCGGCTCGAAGCGATGGGCGCCGAGGTCGCGGGCCACGCCGAGTTCCGCTTCCCCGAGGAAGGGCACCGGCACCGCGTCCTCCGGCTCGGCCGGGGGCGCGGTGCCGGTTTCGAGAAGGGGAGCCAGGGGCGGCAGCGGCGCGGCGCCCCGCCGGGGGAAGATCACCGTGAAGGTCTGACTCATCACGGCCTCGTCCCGGCCGTTGAGCAGGGTCATCGCGAAGCGGACGAAGCCGCGATCCGGTCGCGAGCCGGAGGTGCGCGTGTCCTCGACGACGATCCGCGCCCGCAGGGAATCGTCCGGCAGCACGGGCTTGAGCCAGCGCAGCTCCGAGACGCCCGGCGAGCCCATGGAGGTGGCACCGCGGAAAGCGTCCCGCTGCAGGAGGCGCATGCCGAGGCTCGCGGTCTGCCAGCCGGAGGCGATCAGGGTGCCGACGAAGGTCTTCCGGGCCGCCGCCTCGTCGAGATGGAAGGGCTGCGGGTCGAACGCCTGCGCGAAGGCGATCATCGCCTCGCGGGAGACCGTGAGGGGCGCTCCCTCGATCACCTGCCCGCGGATGAAATCCTCGAAGGTGATCGTCTCGGCGCCCATTCCGGTTTCCCTTGTGCTTGCCGTCAGTTGGCGAAGCGGAAATGCAGCACGTCGCCGTCCTGCACGACGTAATCCTTGCCCTCGAGCCGCAGTTTGCCGGCGTCGCGGGCCCCGGCCTCGCCGTTCAGCGTCGTGTAGTCCTTGAAGGCGATGGTCTCGGCGCGGATGAAGCCCTTCTCGAAATCCGAATGGATCACGCCGGCCGCGCCGGGGGCGCGGGTGCCCTTGACGATGGTCCAGGCCCGGGCCTCCTTCGGCCCCACGGTGAAGTAGGTGACGAGGCCGAGCAGGTCGTAGCCCGCCCGGATCACCCGGTTGAGGCCCGGCTCGGTCAAGCCCACCGCCTCCAGGAACTCGCCCTGGTCGGCCTTGGGCATCACCGCGATCTCGCTCTCGATCTTGGCCGAGACCACCACCGCCACCGCGCCCTCGGCCTTGGCCCGGGCGAAGACCGCCTCCGACTGGGCGTTGCCCTTGTCGGCGTCGCCCTCGTCCACGTTGCAGACATAGAGCACGGGCTTGGCCGTCATCAGGCCGAGCTGGCGGAACAGGAACTCTTCCTCGGCCTTGCGCTCCACGAGGCGCGCCGGCTTGCCGTCGCGCAGCAGGGGCAGGGCGCGGTTGACGAGGTCGAGGAATTCCTTGGCCTCCTTGTCGGAGCCCTTGGCCTTCTTCTCCAGGGCCACGACCCGCTTCTCGAGGCTCTCCAGATCGGCGAGCATCAGCTCGGTCTCGATCGTCTCGATATCGGCGATCGGGTCGACCTTGCCCTCGACATGGGTGACATCGCTGTCCGTGAAGCAGCGCACCACATGGGCGATGGCGTCGACCTCGCGGATATTGGCGAGGAACTGGTTGCCGAGCCCCTCCCCTTTCGAGGCGCCGCGCACGAGGCCGGCAATGTCGACGAAGGTGAGCCGCGTTGGGATGATCTCCTTCGAGCCGGCGATCCGCGCGAGCTCGTCGAGGCGCGGGTCGGGCACCGCGACCTCGCCCACGTTCGGCTCGATCGTGCAGAACGGGTAATTGGCGGCCTGCGCCGCGGCCGTCTGCGTCAGCGCGTTGAAGAGCGTCGACTTGCCGACATTCGGCAGGCCGACGATGCCGCACTTGAAGCCCATGGTGGTATCCGAAATCCGTGAGAGCTGTCGCCGCCCGGGTCGTCCGGGCGGGCGGGTCAGAGCAGGTTGCGTTCCTTGGCGAGCGCCACGAGGTCGTGCTGCGGGCGCGCGCCGATATGCTGGATCACCTCAGCCGCGGCCAGGGTGCCGAGCCGGGCGCTGGTCACGTAGTCGAGCCCCCGGGCATGGCCGGCCAGGAAGCCCGCCGCGAACAGATCGCCCGCCCCCGTCGTATCGACGAGCTCGTGGACGGGAGAAGCCTCGACCGCGCGGACCTCGCCGCCCTTGACGACGAGGGCGCCCTCCTCCGAACGGGTGACGAGGCCGAGCAGGTGCCGGCCGTTGGCGTCGCGCTCCTCGCGCAGCGCCGCGACGGCGGCCTCGGCATCCTCGGTGCGGTACAGGCTCTTCAATTCGCTCATATTGGCGAACAGGATGTCGATGCTGCCGTCCCGGATCAGGCCGAGGAACTCGTCCCGGTAACGGTCGACGCAGAAGGCGTCGGAGAGGGTGAGGGCCACGGCGTTGCCGGCACCGTGGGCGATCTGCACCGCCTTGCGGAAGGCGTCCTTGGCCGCCGGCGGATCCCACAGGTAGCCTTCGAGGTAGGTCACCCGGGCGCTGCGCACGGTGGCCTCGTCCACGTCCTCCGGCGAGAGCTTCTGGCAGGCCCCGAGATAGGTGTTCATGGTGCGCTCGCCATCCGGCGTCACCAGGATGAAGCAGCGGGCGGTGGCCGGCCCGTCGGCGGCGTGCGCGACCGCGAAGCGGACACCGGTGGCCTTGAGGTCGTGGGCGAAGAGGCCGCCGAGCTCGTCGTCGCGGACCTTCCCGATAAAGCCGGTCTTGGCTCCGAGAAGCGCCGCGCCGACCGCGGTGTTGGCCCCCGAGCCGCCCGACACGATGGTCGCGGGACCCATGACTTCGAACAGAGCCTCGGCCCGTGCCTCGTCGATCAGCTGCATCGCGCCCTTGTGCACGCCCTGCTTCGCGAGGAAGTCTTCGTCGGTGCGCGCGATCAGGTCGACGATGGCGTTGCCGAGCACGAGGAGGTCGAGGGAATCGGGCATCGGGCCATCCTGTTCGGGGTGGAAGACCCCGGCCCTGTGGCATCGCCTCCCGGAAGCGTCAAGCGAAGCGGCCCGGTGGGATTTTCGCGGTGCGCGAAGCGGTCTTCCGCCCGGACAGGGAATTCGTCGATGCGCAGGCGCGCGCCGCCGCGCTATTGTAGCGTTCCGATCTCGCAGCGGGCGTAGTCGGCGCTCGCCTTCACATAGGCATTGAGCTTCTCGACATAGGCCTGCGCAAGGGGGCGGAAGGCCTCGATCTGGACGTTGTAGGCCTTGATCGCGTCGTTGTAGCTGTAGGCCTCCCAGCCGGGGCATCCGTCCTTCGCGGAGAGGCAGGCGGGTTTCTGCGGAAGAGCGGGTTTGGGGGGTCTGCCCTCGACCGGGGGCGGGGCCGGCGGCGTGCAGGCGGCGCGGGCGCCGCTCTCCGCCGCCATCAGCGCCAGGATCGCTGCGACCGCCGCCGCGCCTCTCGTCCGTCCCCGCATCCCCGTCCCTTCCCGCTCGTTCCGTCCGGTCTCAAGAGCCGGGACTTGTGGCGGGATTCAGGTTCGGTGCGGGCCGCGCCCGATTTCGGTGCGCCGGCACCTTCCGTCCGCGCCAGGCCGCGAGCAGGCTCGCCGCGAGGCCGAAGCCGAACACCCACCAGGCTGGGCTGACCTTGTAGGAGAAGTCCCCGTTGGCTTCGAGGACGAGGCTTGCCGGCACGCCGCTCTTGAGGGCGTACCAAGCCGCCTCGAGGCCCGCGGTGAGGAGGCCCGCCGCCGCCGCGAGCCCGAACAGGACAGGGCCACCCGTCGTCCAGCCCAGGCGCTGGAGCAGCCGGTAGCCCATCAGCAGGGCGAAGACGCCGGTGGCGAAGACGGGATCGGTCACGTCGAGCTTGGCCTGCAGGAAGTGATGCACGAGCCCGAGGACGGCGATGGCGTAGACGAGCCGGTGCAGACTGTTCCAGCGCCGGCCCAAGCGCCGGATCATGCCGTCGGTCGAGGTCACGCCCAGCACGATCAACCCGACGAAGGCGAGAAAGCCGATCGTCAGGTAGACGCGCAGGGCGATCTCCGCCGCAACCGTGCCGAGGGCGAAGTTCTGATCGGCGGCGTAGAGCGTGAGGTGGATCAGGGCATAGGCGAGAACCGAGAGCCCGAGCATGCGCCGCACCAGGATCAGGCGCGGCCAATCGCCGATCCGGCGCAGCGGCGAGACCGCGAGCGTGATCAGCAGCAGGCGCACCGCCCATTTGCCGGTCTCGTAGATCAGCGCGGTGAGCGGCTTCGCCCCGAGCGCGTCCGCGTAGAAGGCCCCGGCGAGGTAGAGGCCCGGGGCGAGCAGCAGGAGGAAGGTGACGAGCTTCAGGGGCGAGAGCCGCCCGGCGCGGTCGAGCCAGGGAAGGGCGAGGACGTGTTGCGCAGGCATGCGGAATCCGCTGGTGGTGTCGGAGAAGGATGTAGGCGCGGCCTTCGGCGAGGATGAGGCAGTGTCGGGCGGCGGCTGCGTCGCAGGGCGAAGGCCCCGAACGGGTCTTCGTCCGCCGGCTTTCCGGGTTACGGGCCCCTCCCGAAAAGTTTGGAGCCTGCGCGGCTGCCGGGGGGCGTCGTTAACGCAGCGCCCGCAAATCTGCTCTACATCGCGCCCATGCCCGCACAGAACGACAGCGCCGTCGCAAGCCTGACCGAAGAGGAGGCCCGCGCCCGCCATGCCGCGCTCTCCGAACGGATCGAACGCGCCAACCACCTCTATTACAACGAGGACGCGCCCGAGCTGACGGACGCGGAATACGACGCCCTGCGCCGGGCGCTCGAGGCGATCGAGGCCGGCTTCCCCGAACTGACCGGCACGACCGAGGCGAGCGCCGGGGTCGGCGCCAAGCCCTCGGGACGGTTCGAGAAGGTACGGCACGCCGTGCCGATGCTCTCCCTCGGCAATGCCTTCGCCGACGAGGAGGTGGAGGAATTCGTCGCCCGGGTGCGGCGCTTCCTCAACCTGCCCGCGGACGCCCCTGCCGCCTTCACCGCGGAGCCGAAGATCGATGGCCTGTCCCTCTCGCTGCGCTACGAGGGCGGCCGCCTCGTCACCGCGGCGACCCGAGGTGACGGCGAGGTCGGCGAGAACGTCACCGCCAATGCGCGCACCGTGGAGGATATCCCGGAAACGCTCTCCGGCGAGGGCTGGCCGGAAGTGCTGGAGGTGCGCGGCGAGGTCTATCTCTCGCATGCCGATTTCGCGCGCATCAACGAGCGCCAGGAAGCTGACGGGCTGCCGACCTTCGCCAATCCACGCAACGCTGCGGCCGGCTCGCTGCGCCAGAAGGATCCGGCGATCACGGCCTCGCGGCCGCTGCGCTTCTTCGCCTATGCCTGGGGGGAGGTCTCGGAACCGGTGGCCGAGACGCAATCCGGCGTGTTGGAGCGGTTCCGGGCCTTCGGCCTGCCGGTGAACCCGCTGACCGTGCTCTGCGCGGATGCCGAGGCGATGCTCGCCCATTACCGCCAGATCGAGGCGCAGCGGGCCAGCCTCGGCTACGACATCGACGGCGTCGTCTACAAGGTCGACGACCTCGCCTTTCAGAAGCGGCTCGGCTTCGTCAGCCGGGCTCCGCGCTGGGCGCTCGCCCACAAATTCCCCGCCCAGGAAGCCACGACGGTGCTGGAGGCGATCGACATCCAGGTCGGCCGCACCGGCTCGCTCAATCCGCTCGCGCGGCTCCGGCCCGTGACCGTGGGGGGCGTCGTCGTGTCGAACGCGACGCTGCACAACGAGGGCTACGTGCAGGGGGTGGGCGGCGACGGCGAGCCGATCCGCGAGGGGCGTGACATCCGCGTCGGCGACACGGTGATCGTGGTGCGCGCGGGCGACGTCATCCCGAAGGTGATGGACGTGCTGCTCGACAGGCGGCCGCCCGAGGCCGTGCCCTTCGTCTTCCCCGAGACCTGCCCGGCCTGCGGCAGCAAGGCGGTCCGGGAGTTCAATCCCCGCACCAAGAAGCTCGACGCGGTGCGCCGCTGCACCGGCGGCCTGATCTGCCCGGCCCAGGGGGTGGAGCGCCTGAAGCACTTCGTCTCGCGCAACGGGTTCGACCTGGAGGGCTTCGGCCAGACCTATATCGAGGTGCTGTTCGAGGCCGGCCTCGTGAAGCAGCCGGCCGATCTGTTCCGCCTCACCTTCGAGCCCCTGAAGGCGGCGATCGTCGCACGGCGCGAGGCTCTGTCCGCGCAGCGCCGCGCGGAGGGAGAGCCGCCGCCGAAGAAGCCCACCAAGAAGAAGGGCGAGGAGGAGGACAAGGCGATCAAGAACCTGCTCGCCTCCCTGGATGCGCGCCGCACGATCCCCCTCAACCGCTTCCTGTTCGCCCTCGGCATTCCTCAGATCGGCGAATCGACCGCGAAGGCCCTGGCCAAGCGCTTTCCTGACATGACCGCGATGATGGAGGCGGTCGCGGCGGCAGGACGGGCGCGGGCCGGGGAGGACTGGCTGGCGCTCTCGGCGATCCCGCGGATCGGCCCCGGCACCCGCGACAAGCTGCTCGCCGCCGAGCCGAATGCCGGCGAGGTGCTCGGGGGCCTGTCTCCGGGCGCGCGCCTGTTCGGCCGCCTCACCCCGTCGCAGGCGGAGGCCGTGCTCGCCCATTACGGCGACCGGGAGACGGCGGAGGCGGCCCTCCTTCGGGCGGCCGGCCAGCAGCCCGGGGAGGCCTATCACTGGCTCGCCGATGACGGCGAGATCGGGCCGGTGGCGACCGATTCGCTGATCGCCTTCTTCTCCGAGCCGCACAACGACGCGGCCGTACGCGCCCTGCTCGCCGAGGTTGCGACGCAGCCGATGGAGAGCGCCGGCACGGCGACCGCCTTCGCCGGCAAGACCGTGGTCTTCACGGGCAGCCTGGAGCGCATGACCCGCAACGAGGCCAAGGCGACGGCGGAGCGCCTCGGCGCCAAAGTCTCGGGCTCGGTCTCGGCCAAGACCGATCTCGTGGTGGCGGGGCCCGGCGCCGGGTCCAAGCTGAAGGACGCCGAGAAGCACGGCGTCCGCGTGGTCAGCGAGGAGGCCTGGCTGGCGATGATCGAGGGCGCCTGAGGCGCGGGGCCGGAGGTGGGATCCGGCCCCGCGGTGCCGTGGTTCAGCAGGCCAGGCGGGCGAGCCGGGCCGCCTGCACGATCGCCCCGGTGTCACGCACCGTTCCCCGGTGCCAGCCGGCCTTTCCCCGCTCGATCAGGGCGGCCGGCCGGGAGATTTCCAGGAGGATGTTGGAGCCGGCGATCAGCGTGCCGTCGCGGTCGCGCAAGGGGGTCGGATAGGGCATGAAGACGGCCCGGCTTCCGTCCGGCCGCTCCAGGATCGCCTGAACGCCGCGCACCGGCCGCTCCTCCCGAAGGGCGAGGGCCATCGGGCAGCGGTCATGCGGCAGGGGAGCGCCCTCGGTGTCGTAGAGCTTCCAGGCGCCACACCAGCGGGCCTTGCCCAGGACGGGCCGGTAGCCCCACAGGGCGGCAGCGGCATCGTTGTAGAAGGTCAGCCAGCCCTCGGCGTCGGTGGTGTAGAGGGCGGCAGGAATCTGCCGGAACAATTCGGCCCGAGAGGGCTCGTAGTTCCAATCCGAATCCGGTGCGTCGAAATCGTAATCGAGGCCTTCGAGGTCCATCGCTGCTCCCCACGACGGCGGGCATCGGTCAATGCCCGTCAAAGCATTCCGAGTGCCCCCCTCTGTCGTGGGTTTCCAGCGAACCGCCCTGCCCCGAAGGGCCGACCGACTTACCGGTGGGCGTGTGCGACGCCCGAACTCCAGATCGTCCAACCGTTGCGAGATTGTGCCGAAGCGGCTCCCGGGGGCGGTCGCTGCCTCGACGCCATGAACGGCAGATGCCGAACTGGGCTCTCCCGCACGGCCTTGTTGCGGACGGAGCTAGAATGCACGTTGCGCGACAGTGATCAAGCGGAAATGGCCATCAAATCGAATTGATGCCAGATCAGCCTGAAGCCATCTGCTGTCTTCGCCCGAAGACTGGATTGTTTCTTAATTTACATCACTGTTTTGCGGCTGCTCAACCGCTCTTTGCGTCGCAACAATAGCGTGATTTGCCGGCGAATCGTGCCGCGCTCGAATATCATTTCTCGGTGACCATTGATGTATGATGGAATCGTTCGCGGCGGGGCAGGCGCTCTCGGACCGATCGAGCCGCGGCAGGCCCTCGCGTCTTGCGGCGCAGCCGGCCCCTCCCCTATTTTCGCGCCATGAGCGCCGTCGCGATCGACTTCGAGACCGCCAACGAGCGGCGCGACAGCGCCTGCGCGGTTGGCCTTGCCTGGATCGAGCACGGCCGGGTGGTGCGGCGGGAAACGCGCCTGATCCGGCCGCCGGAGCTGCGCTTCGCGCCGGGCAACATCCGCATCCACGGCATCCTGCCGGCCGATGTGCGCGACGCCCCGGCCTTTCCGGAGGCGATCGCCCCTTTTCTCGACGACCTGCGCGGACGGCTCCTGCTGGCCCATAACGCGCCCTTCGACATGGGCGTGCTGCGCGCCTCCCTCGCCGCCTGGGGACAGCCGGTGCCGGCCTTCGCCTCGCTCTGCACCCTGCAGGTGGCCCGGCGGGTGTTTCCCGATCCGGCCGGATGCGGCCTCTCCAAGGTCGCCGCCCGCCTCGGCATCCGCTTCGAGCACCACGATGCCGGGGAAGACGCCTATGCCTGCGCCGAGATCGCCCTTGCCGCCCTGCGCGAGACGGGCCTCGACGACCTGCGGACCCTGGCCAAGAGGCTGGCGCTGCCCATCGTCACCCAGGCGCCGGGCTACCACCCCAACCTGGAGGCCGCCGCCTCGACCGCCTCCCGCGCGCTGCTGGCGACGCGCGAGCGCAAGGCCGCGCCCGACGATGCTCTCCGCTTCACGATGCGCGGCAGCACGGGCAACCGCTACGAGGTGGTGCTGGAGGAGCATGCCCTCGGCCCCTATCTGCGCTGCTCCTGCCAGGCCGGGCGCAACCGCCGCCGCTGCCGCCATGTCGACGCCGTGGTCGAGGGCGACGTGACCGATCTGCTCTCCGGCAATTTCGCCGATGTCGAGCGCCTGCGTCGGCGCCTCGACGGGGCCGAGGTCGGCCCCGTGCGGGCGCGGCGGGTGGCGGCGGCCTAGGGCCGCTGCGCGCACCGCCTCAGACGTGGATCGCCCGCTTGTCGACGGCGAGGGCGGCTTCCTTCACTGCCTCGGTCAGGGTCGGATGGGCGTGGCAGGTGCGGGCGATGTCCTCAGCGGAGGCGGCGAATTCCATCGCCACCGCGACCTCGGCGATGAGGTTGCCCGCATCGGCGCCGACGATGTGCACGCCGAGGACGCGGTCGCTCTCTGCATCCGCCAGGATCTTCACGAAGCCGTCCGTGGTGCCGTTGGCCTTGGCCCGGCCGTTGGCGGTGAAGGGGAACTTGCCGGCCTTGTAGGTGATCCCGTCCTTCTTCAGCTCCTCCTCGGTGCGCCCGACCGAGGCGACCTCGGGGAAGGTGTAGACCACGTTCGGGATCACCCCGTAATTCACGTGGCCCGACTGCCCGGCCAGGATCTCGGCGACCGCCACGCCCTCGTCCTCGGCCTTATGGGCGAGCATCGGCCCGGCGATCACGTCGCCGATCGCGTAGATGCCGGTGATGTTGGTGGCGTAGTGCTCGTCGGTCTGGATGCGGCCCTTGTTGTCGACCTGCACGCCGACATTCTCCAGCCCGAGGCCCTCGGTGTAGGGTACGCGGCCGATCGAGACGAGGACCACGTCCGCCTCCAGCGTCTCGGCCTCGCCGCCCTGGGCCGGTTCCACGGTGACGCGGGCGCCTTTCTCGGTTGTCTCGACGCCGGTCACCTTGGTCGAGAGTTTGAAGGCCATGCCCTGCTTGGCCAGGATCCGCTGGAACTGCTTGCCGACTTCGCCGTCCATGCCCGGCAGCACCCGGTCGAGATACTCGACCACCGTCACCTCGGCGCCGAGCCGGCGCCAGACGGAGCCGAGCTCCAGGCCGATCACGCCGGCGCCGATGACGAGGAGCTTCTTCGGCACCTCACTGAGTTCGAGGGCCCCCGTCGAGGAGACGACCACCTTCTCGTCGATCGTGACGCCCGGCAGCCGGGTCACGTCGGAGCCGGTGGCGATGACGATGTTCTTGGCCTCCAGCATCTGGTTGCCGCCATCCTCCGAGATCACCTCGACCCGGCCCGCGCCGGCGATGCGGCCCTTGCCGTGATAGCTGTCGACCTTGTTCTTCTTGAGCAGGAACTCGACGCCCTTGGTGTTGCCGGCGACGCCCTCGGCCTTGAAGGCCTGCATCTTCTTCAGGTCGAGCTTCACTGGGCCGACGTCGATGCCGAGATCGGCGAAATGCTTGTTCGCCTCCTCGAAGGCCTCGGAGGCATGGAGCAGGGCCTTCGAAGGGATGCAGCCGACATTGAGGCAGGTGCCGCCATGGGTCGCCCGCTTCTCGACCACGGCGGTCTTCAGCCCGAGCTGGGCCGCCCGGATGGCGCAGACATAGCCCCCGGGGCCTGTGCCGATGACGACGAGATCGTAAGCGCTCATGGAAGTCGACTCGCAGCAAGTGGGGCGGGTCGAAGTCCCGCCATCGGATAAGATAAGCAAGCGGAAGCGTCCGGCCGTGCGTCAACACGGCCGGCGGACGGCAGCGACCGCGCCTTAGAGGTCGAGCACCAGACGCGCCGGATCCTCCAGCGCCTCCTTGACGCGAACGAGGAAGGTCACGGCCTCCTTCCCGTCGACGATGCGGTGATCGTAGGAAAGCGCCAGATACATCATCGGCCGCGCCTCGATCTTGCCGGCGCGGACCACCGGGCGCTCCTCGATGCGGTGCATGCCGAGGATGCCCGATTGCGGGGCGTTGAGGATCGGTGTCGACATCAGCGAGCCGTAGATGCCGCCATTGGTGATCGTGAAGGTGCCGCCCTGCATCTCCTCGATGGAGAGCTTGCCCTCGCGGGCCTTCTTGCCGAAGCCGGCGATCGTCTTCTCGATGCCGGCGATCGAGAGATCGTCGGCGTCCCGCACCACCGGCACGACGAGGCCCTTGTCGGTGCCGACGGCGATGCCGATGTGGTAATAGTTCTTGTAGACGAGGTCCTGCCCGTCGATCTCGGCGTTCACCGCCGGCACGTCCTTCAGCGCTCCGATCACCGCCTTCGTGAAGAAGCCCATGAAGCCGAGCTTCGTGCCGTGCTTCTTCTCGAAGATGTCCTTGTACTGGGAGCGCAGGGCCATCACCGCCGACATGTCGACGTCGTTGAACGTCGTCAGCATCGCTGCCGTGTCCTGGGCGCTCTTGAGGCGCCGGGCGATGGTCTGACGCAGCTTGGTCATGCGCACGCGCTCCTCGCGCGCGGCATCGTCCGGGGCGGAGGGGGCCCGCGGCGGGGCGGGGGGGGCCTTGCTCTCCTGGGCCGGCGCCTTGTCGCCGGCCTTGCCGATGGCGGCGAGCATGTCGCCCTTGGTCACCCGTCCGTCCTTGCCGCTGCCGTTGAGGCTCGCCGGGTCGATGCCGGATTCCCGGGCGAGCTTGGCCACAGCCGGGCCGCTCTCCTCGGCGGAGCGTCCGCCGGTCGGCGGGGCATCGGAATGGCTGCCGTAGGAGGCCGAGGATTCCTGCGGGGCGCTCTCCTCGGTCTTCTTCTTGTCGGCGGAGGCCGTCTTCGGCGCTTCGCTGCGGCTGTCGGCTTTCTCGCCGCCCTTGGCCGGCTTGGCGGTTTCCTTAGCCGCCCCCTTGCCGCCCTCGATGATCGAGCCGAGCACGGCGCCGGGCTCCACGGTCTCGCCGTCCTTGACCAGGATCTCGCCGAGTTCGCCGGCGGCGGGCGCGTTCACCTCCAGGGTGACCTTGTCCGTCTCGAGCTCCACCAAGGGCTCGTCGGCGGCGACCGTGTCGCCCGGCTGCTTGAACCAGCGGCCGATCGTGGCCTCGCTCACGGATTCGCCGAGCGTCGGGACGAGGATGTCGGTTGCCATGATCGTTCGTCCCCGGGCGGGGACCTCCTCTTCAGATGCGTGAGTCGCGTGAGCGCGGAATCATTGCGGGCGCAGGATCAGGAAGGGCACCGGCGCCCCCCTGTCGGCGAAACCGGCCTGCGTCAGGATGACGGGGTCTGCGGCACCCAGGCGCCGTGGCCGCGAAGAGCGCCGTCTCGGCCGCCGTCGCATCGAAGGGAAAGCTCGGGCGGGGCGGCTCCAAACGGAGCAGGAAAGACGGCATCGCCGGCCTCAGACCGCCAGAGCCTCGTTGAGGAAGGCCTGGAGCTGGGCGAGGTGCTTCGACATCAGGCCGGCTGCGGTGGAGGCCGAGGCGGGACGGCCGACATAGCGCGGACGCTTCACCGCGGAGCCGGCCTGGCCGAGCACCCATTCGAGATAGGGCTCGACGAAGGCCCAGGAGCCCATGTTCTTCGGCTCCTCCTGGCACCAAACCACCTCCGCATTGCGGAAGCGCGTCATCTCGTTGGCGAGCGCCTTGAGCGGGAACGGATAGAGCTGCTCGACGCGCATCAGGTAGACGTCGTTGACGCCCCGCTTCTCGCGCTCCTCGTAGAGATCGTAATAGACCTTGCCCGTGCAGAGCACGACGCGGCGGATCTTATCGTCGCGCACCAGCTTGACGCCGCTCTCGTCGTGCTCGGCGTCGTCCCACAGGATGCGATGGAAGGTCGAGCCCTCGGCCAGCATGTCGAGGGAGGAGACCGCCCGCTTGTGGCGCAGCAGCGACTTCGGCGTCATCAGCACCAGCGGCTTGCGGAAGTCGCGGTTCAACTGGCGGCGCAGGATGTGGAAGTAGTTCGAGGGCGTCGTGCAGTTGGCGACCTGCATGTTGTCCTCGGCGCACATCTGCAGATAGCGCTCCAGGCGGGCCGAGGAATGCTCCGGCCCCTGGCCCTCGTAGCCATGGGGCAGCAGAAGCACGAGGCCGGACATGCGCAGCCACTTGCGCTCGCCCGAGGAGATGAACTGGTCGATCACGACCTGCGCGCCGTTGGCGAAGTCGCCGAACTGCGCCTCCCACAGCACCAGGGAATTCGGCTCGGCCAGCGAATAGCCGTACTCGAAGCCGAGCACCGCCTCCTCGGAGAGCATCGAGTTGATGACCTCGAGGCTCGCCTGGCCCTCGCGCACGGAGTTGAGCGGCGTGTAGCGCTGCTCGTTCTCCTGGTCGATCACCACCGCGTGGCGCTGGGAGAAGGTGCCGCGCTCCACGTCCTGGCCGGACAGGCGGACGCGGTGGCCCTCGATCAGCAGGGAGCCGAAGGCCAGGGCCTCGGCCGTCGCCCAGTCGATCCCCTGCCCCGTCTCGACCGACTTGGCGCGGTTGTCGAAGAAGCGCTGGATCGTGCGGTGCAGGTGGAAGCCGGGGGGCGGCGTGGTGATGCGCTGGGCGATCTGGCGCAGGGTCTCCGCGGGCACGCCGGTGCGGCCGCGGCGGGGATCGTCCACGTCCTCGCGCACCGCCTTGAAGCCGGACCAGCGCCCGTCGAGCCAATCCGCCTTGTTGGCCTTGTAGCTCCCGGCCAGCTCCAGCTCGTTGTCGAGCATGGCCCGGAACTCGGCCTTGCGGTCGTCGAGCTGCTCCCGGGTGACGTCGCCGCGCTCGACGAGTTTGTTGCCGTAGGTCTCCAAAGCGGTCGGATGCTTGCGGATCCGCTGGTACATCTTCGGCTGGGTGAAGGCCGGCTCGTCACCCTCGTTATGGCCGAAGCGGCGATAGCAGAGCATGTCGATCACGACCGGCTTGCCGAATTGCTGCCGGTACTCCGTCGCGATCTTGGCCGCGAAGGTCACCGCCTCCGGATCGTCGCCGTTGCAGTGGAAGATCGGGGCTTCCACCATCTTCGCCACGTCGGAGGGATAGGGCGAAGACCGTGAGAAGCGCGGATCGGTGGTGAAGCCGATCTGATTGTTGATGATGAAGTGGATCGAGCCGCCGGTACGGTGACCCTTCAGGCCGGACAGGCCGAAGCACTCCGCCACCACGCCCTGGCCGGCGAAGGCCGCGTCGCCGTGGATCAGCAGCGGCAGCACCTTGCGGCGCTCGACATTGGGCTTGGCCTTCTGGTCCTGCTTGGCGCGCACCTTTCCCAGCACCACGGGATCGACGATCTCGAGATGCGACGGGTTCGCGGTGAGCGAGAGATGGACGTTGTTGCCGTCGAAGGCGCGGTCCGAGGAGGCGCCGAGATGGTACTTCACGTCGCCGGAGCCCTCGACCTCCGCCGGAGAGGACGAGCCGCCCTTGAACTCGTTGAAGATCGCTCGGAAGGGCTTGGCCATCACGTTGGCCAGCACGTTCAGCCGGCCGCGATGGGCCATGCCGAGCACGATCTCCTCGACGCCCAGCGCGCCGCCGCGCTTGATGATCTGCTCCAGGGCGGGGACGATCGACTCGCCGCCGTCGAGGCCGAAGCGCTTCGTGCCGGTATACTTGGTGTCGAGGAACTTCTCGAAGCCCTCGGCCTCGATCAGCTTGTTCAGGATCGCGCGACGGCCCTCGGGGGTGAAGGAGATCTCCTTGTCCTTGCCCTCGATGCGCTCCTGGATCCACGCCTTCTCCTCCGGATCGGAGATGTGCATGAACTCGACGCCGAGCGTCTGGCAGTAGGTGCGCTCCAGGATCGAGACGATCTCGCGGATCGTCGAGAATTCGAGCCCGAGCACGTTGTCGAGGAAGATCGGGCGGTCCCAGTCGGATTCCTTGAAGCCGTAATGCTGGGGATGCAGCTCCTCGTGGTCGCCTCGGGGGGCGAGGCCGAGCGGATCGAGCTTGGCATGCAGATGGCCGCGCATGCGGTAGGCGCGGATCAGCATGATCGCGCGCACGGAATCCTTGGTGGCCTGCTCGACGGAGACGCCGGTCGCCGCCACGATGGCCGCACCCTTCCCGGAATCGACCGGCTTGCCGGCCTTGGCCTGGATCTTCTCGCCGAGCGTCTTCTCGAGGGCACCCCAATTGCCGTCGAGGGCCGAGACGATCTCGCCGTTCAGCGGCACCGGCCAGTTGGGCTTCGTCCAGGAGGCGCCGGCGGCGTTCTTCTCGACGAGGGCATCGTCCTCGTTGAGGCTGCGGAAGAAGCGCTGCCATTCGGGATCGACCGAATTCGGGTCCCGGGCATAAGCCGCCTGAAGCTCCTCGATCCAGGCGGCGTTGGCGCCGTAGAGGAAGGAGGTCTCGAGAAGGGCTTCGTTCGCGTCCTGGCGTGCCATGGCTGCCTGTCCTGATCCGCGTTGGCCGGCCCGGCTCTCCCGAGCGCGGCCGCCGCATCGTCTTCGAGTACCGGCGCGCCTCGTCTTCGAATGAGGCTCAGAGCCTCATTCGCGCGCCTTTCCCATCACGTGGGGCGGGAAACCCCGCCCCTTCCTTTGCCTATGGGGAGCCGGCCCTGCGTGCACTGCAACACAGCGGCCGGTCCCTTCGTTCCTCACCGTCACCCTTTCAGAACCTCGACGAGGGTGCGGCCGAGCCGGGCGGGCGAGGGCGAGACCCGGATGCCGGCCCGCTCCATCGCCGCGATCTTGTCCTCGGCGCCGCCCTTGCCGCCGGAGATGATCGCGCCGGCATGGCCCATGCGGCGGCCGGGAGGCGCCGTACGGCCGGCGATGAAGCCGACCATCGGCTTCTTGCGGCCGCGCTTGGCCTCGTCGGCCAGGAACTGCGCCGCCTCTTCCTCGGCCGAGCCGCCGATCTCGCCGATCATCACGATCGACTCGGTCTTCGGATCGGCGAGGAACTGCTCCAGCACGTCGATGAACTCGGTGCCCTTGACCGGGTCGCCGCCGATGCCGACGGCCGTGGTCTGGCCGAGGCCCTCGACCGTGGTCTGGAACACGGCCTCGTAGGTCAGCGTGCCGGAGCGCGAGACGATGCCGACCGAGCCGGGCTTGAAGATGTTGGCCGGCATGATGCCGATCTTCGATTCGCCGGCGGTGACGACGCCGGGGCAGTTCGGGCCGATGAGGCGGGACTTCGAGCCCTCGAGGGCCCGCTTCACCCGCACCATGTCGAGCACCGGGATGCCCTCGGTGATGCAGACGATCAGCGGGATCTCCGCCTGGATCGCCTCGCAGATCGCGTCCGCGGCGCCGGGCGGCGGCACATAGACGACGGAGGCCTCGGCGCCGGTCGCGTCGCGGGCCTCGGCCACCGTGTCGAAGACGGGCAGGCCGAGATGCTTCGAGCCGCCCTTACCCGGGCTGGTGCCGCCGACCATCTTGGTGCCGTAGGCGATGGCCTGCTCGGAGTGGAAGGTGCCGTTCTTGCCGGTGAAGCCCTGGCAGATGACCTTCGTGTTCGCGTCGATCAGGATGGACATCGGTCAGCTCAGCCCTTCTTCACCGCCGCGACGATCTTCTGCGCCGCATCGTCGAGATCGTCCGCAGGGATCACGTTGAGGCCGGAGGTCCGGATGATCTCCTTGCCCTCCTCGACGTTGGTGCCCTCGAGGCGCACCACGAGCGGCACTTCGAGACCGACCGTCTTCACCGCCGCGAGCACGCCGCGGGCGATGACGTCGCACTTCATGATCCCGCCGAAGATGTTGACGAGAATACCCTTCACGTTCGGGTCGGCGGTGATGATCTTGAAGGCCGCCGTGACCTTCTCCTCCGAGGCGCCGCCGCCGACATCGAGGAAGTTCGCCGGCTCCTCGCCGTAGAGCTTGATGATGTCGAGGGTGGCCATGGCCAGCCCCGCGCCGTTGACCATGCAGCCGATCGTGCCGTCGAGGGCGATATAGGCGAGGTCGTATTTCGATGCCTCGATCTCCTTGGCGTCCTCCTCCGTCTCGTCGCGCAGGGCTACGATGTCGGGGTGCCGGTAGAGGGCGTTCGAATCGAACGAGATCTTGGCGTCGAGGCACTTGAGGTGTCCGTCGCCGGTCAGGACCAGCGGGTTGATCTCGAGCAGGCTCATGTCCTTGGCGACGAAGGCCGTGTAGAGCTTCTCGGTCAGGTCGCCGACTTCCTTGGCCTGGGCGCCGGACAGGCCGAGGGCCTTGGCCACGGCGCGGCCGTGATGCGGCATGATCCCGGTGGCCGGATCGACCGAGAAGGTGACGATCTTTTCAGGCGTGTCGTGGGCGACCTGCTCGATGTCCATGCCGCCTTCCGTCGAGACGACGAAGGCGACCTTGCTGGTGGCGCGGTCGACCAGCATCGACAGGTAGAACTCGGCGGCGATCTGCGCGCCTTCCTCGATGTAGAGGCGGTTGACCTGCTTGCCGGCCTCGCCGGTCTGTACGGTCACCAGTGTCGCGCCGAGCATCTCGCCGGCGAACTGCACCACCTCGTCCTTGGACTTGGTGACGCGTACGCCGCCCTTCGCGCCGGCCGGCGCGCCCTTGAACGTGCCCTTGCCGCGCCCGCCCGCATGGATCTGGCTCTTCACCACCCAGACCGGCCCGCCGAGTTCGTCGGCGGCCGCGGCCGCTTCTTCCGCCTTGAAGATCGCCACGCCTCGGGAGACGGGCAGGCCGAACTCCTTCAAGACGGCCTTGGCCTGGTATTCGTGGATGTTCATCGAGAACCTCGTCGGGACGAGCGAAGGATCGGGCGCCGGACGGGTCCTCCTCCCGGCCGGCACCCCGCCTGAATGGCGGGCGTTACGCCAACTTCTCGTTGATGCCCTTGCAGGCCGCGATCAAGCCCTTCACCGAGTCGACCGACTTCTCGAACATCGCCTTCTCGGTCTCGTCGAAGGTCACCTCGAGCACCCGCTCGACGCCGTTCTCGCCGATCACCACCGGCACGCCGACATAGAGCCCGTCGATGCCGTACTGGCCGTCGAGATAGGCGGCGCAGGGCAGCACGCGCTTCTTGTCCCGGAGGTAGCTCTCGGCCATGGCGATGGCGGAGGCTGCCGGCGCGTAGAAGGCCGAGCCGGTCTTGAGCAGGTTGACGATCTCGCCGCCGCCCTTCCGGGTGCGCTCGACCATGGCGTCGAGCTTCTCCTGAGTGGTCCAGCCGAGCTTGACCAAGTCGGTCAGCGGCACGCCGGCCACCGTCGAGTAGCGGGTCAGCGGCACCATGTCGTCGCCATGGCCGCCGAGCACGAAGGCGGTCACGTCCTCGACCGAGACACCGAACTCCTCCGCCAGGAAGTGGCGGAATCGAGCGGAATCGAGCACGCCGGCCATGCCGACCACCTTGTTGGTGGGCAGGCCCGAGAACTTCTGCAGCGCCCACACCATCGCGTCGAGCGGGTTGGTGATGCAGATCACGAAGGCGTCGGGGGCATGCTCCTTGATGCCTGCGCCGACCGCCTCCATCACCTTCAGGTTGATGCCGATCAGGTCGTCGCGGCTCATGCCCGGCTTGCGGGGCACGCCGGCGGTGACGATCACCACGTCGGCGCCGGCAATCGCGGAATAGTCGCTCGCGCCGGCATATTTGGCGTCGAAGCCATCGACGGGGGCGGATTCGGCGATGTCGAGCGCCTTGCCCTGCGGCACACCGTCGACGATGTCGAACAGCACCACGTCGCCGAGCTCCTTGAGGCCGACGAGATGCGCGAGCGTTCCGCCGATCTGACCCGCACCGATGAGCGCGATCTTGCTGCGTGCCATGGACGTCGTCTCTCCAATTCTTGCGGGGCGACCGTCTCTTCAAGAGCGATCGGAGGCCCGAAGCGGAACGAGGCCGTCTCGCGAGGGTCTCGACGCTTCGGACGAGTCTTTCTGATCCCGGGCGGTGATTGACGGAAAAGCCGGGCCTCATCAACCCGACCAAAGGCGAGCCAAGCAGGCATCGGGCCAGGGCAGGCTTGAGGCGTTAAAGGGGACGGTCCGGGAAAGCCTTGCTGTAGGAAGGGTTTAGATGCGGCGCAACAAAAGGGGTTCGGCGGCTAAGCGGCGGTGACAGCTTTCAAAAACTGTCACTTTACTCAGAATATGCCGCTGCGCAGCGTGCGCTGGATCGCCACGATCACCGCGTTCAGGCGGGCGTCGAGCAGGTCGCGCGGCACATCGGCATCGTGCTGGATCGCGAGCGGATGAGTGAAGCGGTAGCTCGCGTCGAAGATGTAGGCGATGGCCCGCTCCCGGTCCCGGGCCGAGAACACGCCGGTGCCGATGCCCTCTTCCACGATGCGTTCGACCAGGGTGCGCAGGCGGACACGGTGGCGCCGGGCGATGGGACGCGAGGCGACGACGGCGTCGAGGTGAACGGCGAATAGATTCGGCTCGCGGGCCAGCGCCTCCCGCTGCCCCGCCGCCAGGGCGGCGATCAGCCGCTCGATCTTGTCGTCCGCCGGATCCGGGGCGTCGGCGATGCCGGCGAGCTCGGCCTCGAGCTCACGCAGCCAGCGGCCCGCGACGGCGTCGAGCAGGGCGTCCTTGGAGGGAAAGTAGCGGTAGACGTTGGCATGCGTCATGCCGGCTTCCGCCGCGACGGCCACCACGGTTACCCGTTTCGGCCCGAGGCGAGCGAGATGATCGGCGGCGATCATGAGAAGCCGCGCATCCGTCGAGACCGGTACGGCGCGCGCGCGGATGGCCTGGCCGCCAAGCCGGCCCCCCGGTTGCCGTCCGGGAGAGGGCGTGGAGGATCCTTGCGGCGAGCTGTCCGGATCGATGCTCAGCAGAACCGGGAAACCATTTGAGTGCATGCGGGGCCGACGCGGACACAACTTGAGCGGGCGGGCGGCAACGGAAAACCCGTAGCGTTATCCGAAGGTCAGCCCACCCCGCGCGCCGTGCCCTTCGACAGACATCCCGGCCCGGTTCCATCCGCTCGGTGATAAGCACCGGAAGATCGGCCCGATGCGGGATCAGTATTTCGAATATGGTGCACGCGCTATTAGAATCTATTCTTCCAATCGCGAAGTGACGTGAAAACAATTTCGGGGTCGGTCCCGGGCGCGAGATTGACGGCGCGGGCGAGGGCAGGCTCCGCGGCCCGCAGGAAGGGGTTCGTCGCCTTCTCCGCCCTGAGCGTCGAGGGGATGAGGAAGCCGCCCTGCTGCTGCAGCCGTTCCGCCTCCTCCTGCCGCTCGGCGAGGGCGGCATTGTCCGGTTCGGCGGCTAGCGCGAAGCGCGCATTGGCGAGGACGTAATCGTGGCCGCTGAAGACCTGCGTCGCATCGGGAAGTGCCAGGAATCGCTGAAGCGAGCGCCACAAGGTCGCGGGATCGTCCTCGAGCACACGGCCGCAGCCGAGCGTGAACAGCGTATCCCCGGCAAAGAGCAGCCCCGCCTCCCGGAACAGGTAGGAGACGTGATCGCTGCAATGGCCGGGCGTCTCCCAGACCTCCGCCTCCAGGCCGCCTACCCGGACATGATCGCCCTCCCGCACGGGTCGGTCGACGGCGGGGACGGCGCTCCCCGCCTTGGCCGGGGCCGTGACCAGGGCGCCGGTCGCCCGCTTCACTTCCTCGATGCCGGCGACATGGTCGCCGTGGCGATGGGTAACGAGGATATCGGTGAGGCGCCACCCAGTCTCCTCAAGGGCGGCCAGGACTGGAGCGGCCTCGGGGACGTCGATCGACGCGCAGGCGCCGGTGGCAGGGTCGCGCATCAGCACGCCGATATTGTCGCTACGGCAGAGGAAGGTGCGGATCTCCGGCGAGCTGGCGGAGGTCGGGTTCGTCACGGGCGGCCATCTCCTCTGAAGCGGGGCGCGCCGCCGATGCCGGCGGCGGCGCCTCCAAGGGAAAACGCGAAGAATCGGGGGGATCCCTCCCGTTCCCGCCGGGCATGAGCCTGACCGCTTGCTCCGCGGGCGGGCGATCCCCATTGAAGTCGAAGAGGAATCTGAAGGATACCCGGCCGTGCCGGAACCCCAGCCGATGCGTCTCGACGTCACGGACTTGCGTGCCTTCTACGCGAGTCCCCTCGGGCTCGTCACCCACCGCTTCGTGAGCCGGGCGATCCACGGCTTCCTCGGCTCGGTCTCGGGGCTGCGGGTGCTCGGGATCGGCTACGTCACGCCCTATCTCGGCTCCGTCCATTGCATCGCCGAGCGCACGCTCGCCTTCATGCCGGCGACACAGGGCGTGGTGAACTGGCCCGGCAGCGGCCGCTCCTGTACCGCGCTGGCCGATCCGACCATGATGCCCTTGCCCGAAGCCGCGGTGGACCGGGTGATCCTGGTCCATGCCCTGGAGGGGGTGGAGAGCCCGCGCGAGCTGCTGGCCGATGTCTGGCGGGTGCTCACCCCCGGCGGCCGCATGATCCTCGTCGTGCCCAACCGTACGGGGGTATGGGCGCGGCGGGACGCGACGCCGTTCGGCCATGGCCAGCCTTATAGCCGCTCGCAGCTCGGGCGCTTGATGCGGGAGACCCTGTTCTCGCCGGAGGGCTGGGCCGAGACCCTCTACATGCCGCCGGTGCGCAGCCGCCTCTGGTTGCGTACGGCCGGGGCCTGGGAGGCCCTGGGCACCGGGCTGGCGATGCCGTTCGCGGGTCTGCACGTCATCGACGCGACGAAACAGCTCTACCGGCCGATCGCCGTGCGCCACGTGCGCCGGGTGCAGAGCCTTGCCCCGGCCCGCGTTCTGGTGCCGGCCGGGCAGCCGGGGTGAGGAGAAACGGTCGAAAGACGAAGCTCTCTCGGGCAGTCCGGTCCCGAACCGCGAGAACCGCCGCGGGGGGCTACTTCCTGGCGCTGGCGATCGCCGCGATCAGGGTGCGCTTGAGGTCGGACTGGCTGAACGGCTTCTGCACCACCGGTCGGTCGCGGAAGGGCTCGCGGATGCCCGCACCACCATAGCCCGTCGAGAACACGAGTGGCAGGTTGCGCTGGGCGATCGCCTCGGCCACCGGATAAATCGGCTCGCCCGCCACGTTGACGTCGAGAATGGCGACGGAGAAGTTCTCCTTGTTGGCCATCTCCAGGGCGGTCGCGAGGCGTGCCGCGGGGCCGACGATCTCGCAGCCGAAATCGAGGAGCATGTCTTCCAGCAGCATGGAGATCGCCGCTTCGTCCTCGACGACCAGCACCCGGGCGCCGTTCAGAAGGTCCTCGTTGGATTCCGCACTCACGCCGCGTCGTCTTCCCTTCGATCCGCTCGCCCGCGGAATGTGTCGTCTTTGGAGCCGTCTCTGGTCGAGGGGTGCTTGTACCCGGCGCCGGATCCGGATGACGGGCCTGCCCCGATGCGGCAGTCTGCGACAGCGGGAACAGGGCAGCCGTCGCCCGTATCGCCGGGCGTGTCAAGCGCGACACGGGGCTCCGAGTGGGCTCCGCGGCGTTAATGTTATCGGCTGATACATTTGCCGCGGGGAGCGACGGGCGTGAGGCTGAATCGCAGGGTGGCACTCTCCCTGGCCGCGGGAACGCTGGCCGCCTCCGCGACTCCCGTCCGGGCCGATCCGGATCGGCCCCTCGTCGTCGCCTCGAAGAGCGACACCGAGGGCACGCTCATCGGCAGCATGATCGTCCTGGTGCTGGAGGCGATGGGGCTGACGGTGACGTCCCGGCTCGGCCTCGGGCCGACGCTGATCGTGCGCGCAGCCCTGCTCGCGGGCGAGGTCGATCTCTATCCCGAATATACCGGCAACGCGGCCTTCTTCTCGGGCACCGAATCCGAGCCCGCCTGGAAGGAGCGCAGGGAGGCCTATGAGAAGGCCCGCCGCCTCGATGCGGAGCGCGGTCTCGTCTGGCTCGATCCGGCGCCCGCCGACAACAGCTGGGCCATCGCCGTGCGCGGCGCCCTCGCCCGGGCGGAGGGGCTCGCCAGCATGGCCGATTTCGCGGGAGCCGTGCGACGCGACGCGATCCTGCTCGCCGCCTCGACGGAGTTCGTCGAGAGCCCCGCCGCGCTGCCAGCCTTCGAGACCGCCTACGGCTTTTCCCTGCCGGCGCGCCGGATCGTCAGCTTGCCCGGGGGCGACACCGCCGTGACCGCGCGGGCGGCCGCACAGGGCATCAGCGGGGTCAATGCGGGCATGGTCTACGGCACGGACGGGGCGCTCGATGCCCTCGACCTCGTGGTCATGGCCGATCCGAAGCGGGCCCAGATCGTCTACGAGCCCTGCCCCGTGATCCGGGCCGATCGCCTCGACCGGCATCCTGGTATCCGGCCGCGTCTCGCCACTGTCTTCGCCACGCTCGACGCGCAGACCCTGCGCGGCCTCAACCGTGCCGTGGCGGTCGAGGGCGAGAGAGCGGCGACGGTTGCCCGGCGCCATCTCGTCGGTCGCGGATTGCTGGGTTGAGTCGCATCCTTGCCCTCGCCGCGGCGGCGTGCCTCCTTGCCTGTCTGTTCGGCTTGCCGCTGCTGCATCTCGCCGAGAACCGTCTCGTCACCGGCGCGCCGATCTATGCCGCCGGGGCCCTCGGCGGGTGGACCTGGCCGGTCGCGGTCTGCGCGGCCTCCGGGCTCGGGCTGCTCGGCGTGCGGCGGGAAGGAGTCGCGTCCTTCGTCGCGATCGCGCTCCTCTCCGCCGCCCTCCTCCTGTTGCTGGCGGGCCTCGGGCAGGGGGCGAGCGGGCTGATCCAGGGCCATCCGCCCGCCTCCCGCGCCCGGCTCGCGGAGGGCGCCTGGCTGGCGATGGTCGGCCTCGTCTGTGGCCTGGCGGCGGCGAGCGGGCGCCTTAAGATCCCGGCGATGGGTTGGCTCGCACTGACCGCTCTCGTCGCGGGCTTGGCCCTCCTCCTGCGAGCGGGCACGCTCGATGGCCTCTCGCTCGTCGTCGAGGCGCGCGCCCGCCTCGACGAGGTGCGGGAGGGAACCGCGCAGCATCTCGGGCTCGCCGGTGCCGGCTTCCTCCTCGCTGTCACCCTCGTCCTGGCACTCGCGCCCTTGCGGCGGGGACGGGGCGGCATCGATCTCCTGGTCTCGGGCCTCCAAGTGGTGCCGGCAGTGGCCCTGCTCGGCGGATTGGTCGCCCTGCTGTCGGCGCTGCTCGCCGCCGTTCCTGCCCTGCGCAGCGTGGGCCTCGCCGTGCTGGGACCGGGACCGGCGGTGGTGGGCCTCGCCGCCTATCTGCTGCTTCCCCTGCGGCGAGGATGGGAGGCCGCCCTCGCCTCCCCGGACCGCGACGCGCTCGACGCGGCCCAGGCCCTGGGGCTCGACCGGCGACAGGTTCTCACCGGCCTGCGGCTTCCGCTGGGGGCGTCGATCCTGATCGGGGCTTGCCGCGTCGCCGCCGTCCAGGCGCTCGGATTGGCGACGCTGGGCGCCCTGGTCGGGGCCGGCGGCCTCGGCCGTCTCGTCTTCGACGGCATGGCCCAGTTCGCGCCCGACCTGATCCTGCTCGGCGCGCTGCCGATCATCGCCCTCTCGCTCCTGTGCGACCGCCTCCTCGCCCTGGCGGAGGCGGCCGCGCGCCGCCGCTGGCCGTCATGAATACGCCTCGAAGCAGCCCCGCGGCCGTGCCGCCGCTCCTGGCTGGCCTCCTCCTTGCCGCCGCGAGCCATCCGGCGAGCGCGGCATGGATTTTCGGCGCGCAATCCCGCCCCCTGAGCCTCGCCCGACTGGGTGAATTGTCGGCGAGCCACTTGATCCTGGCCGGGATGGGGCTGGCCCTCGTCGGCCTGCTGGGCGTCGGCTTGGGGCTCCTTGCAACCCGCCGCTTTGCCGCATCCTGGCGGAGCGCCATCGATGCCGCCGCGGCGCTGGCGCAGGGGCTGCCGCCGGTGGTGGTGGTGGCGCTCGCCCTGCCCGTGCTCGGTTTCGGTGGCCCGCCGACCCTGCTCGCCCTGGTCGCCTACGCGACGATGCCGACCCTGCGCAGCACGATCGGTGCGATCGAGGCGGTGCCACCGGCGGCGAAGGAGGCGGCCGAGGCGCTCGGGATGCGCCCGCTCCAGATCCTTCTGCAGGTCGAGGTGCCGCTGGCCGCGCCCGGCCTGCTCGCGGCTCTGCGCACGGCGCTGGTGCTGTCCGTCGCCACTGCCGCGATCGGAGCGCTTGCGGGCGCGGCGACGCTCGGCACGCCCATCGTCGCCGGCCTTCAGAACCAGCGGCTCGCCCCCCTGTTCCAGGGGGCCTGCGCCAGCGCTGCTTTGGCCTTCCTGTGCGACGCGGCTCTGCTCGCCGTGGCGGCTGGGCTCGACCGGATCAGAAATGGCTGAAGGAGCCCCCCGCGAAACGCCGCTCGGCGCCGGCCGCATCGACGAAGACGGGTGGTCCCTCCCCGGCCACGACCGTGCCGATCGCCGTTGCCGGCACGCCCGCCGCGGCGGCCTCTGTCAGGAAAGCGTCGAGCTGGCCCGGCGGCACCGCGCAGAGGATCTCGTAATCGTCGCCGCCGGTCAGCACGGTCTCGATCAGCTCCGGATCGAGCCTGAGCGCCGCCGCGGCGGCCTGGGAGAGGGGGATGGCAACCCTCTCGATCCGGGCCGTGAGCCCTTCGAGCCGCAGCATCTTGGCGAGGTCGCCGGCGAGTCCGTCCGACACGTCCATGGCGGCCCTGGCATGGGCGCACAAAGCCGGAGCGAGGGCGAGGCGGGGCCGGGGATGCAGGTAGCGGTCGAGGAGAGGCGCGCGCTCCTCCGGCCTGAGGCCGGCGGCGAGCGGGCCCCCGGGATCGAGCCGCAGGCGCAGGCCGAGGGCCGCGTCGCCGATGCTGCCGCTCACGCAGAGCCGGTCGCCGGGCCGCGCCCCGGGCCGGCGCACCATGCGCCCGGCCGGCACCTCGCCGAAGGCGGTGACCGAGAGGAGCGCCGGGCCGCCGGAGCGGACGGTGTCGCCCCCGAGCAGGGGGCAGGCGAAGTCGCGCGCGGCCTCGCCCAGTCCCGCCGCGAAGGCGGAGAGCCACGCCTCCGTCCAGTCGTCGGGCAGGGCGAGCGTCAGCAGGAAGCCGCGGGGCGTTGCCCCCTTGGCGGCGAGGTCCGAGCAATTCACCCCGAGCGCCTTGCGCGCGATCGAGCCGGGGGGATCCTCGGGGAAGTAATGGATGCCGGCGGCCACCGCGTCGACGGTGACGACGAGGTCGTGGCCGGGGCTCGGGCGCAGGCAGGCCGCGTCGTCGCGCAGGGCGTCCGCGCCCGGCCCGCTCAGGGGGGCGAAGTGGCGCGCGATCAGCGCATCCTCGCCCGGCCGGCCCAACGCGTCAGCTCCGCGGACGGTCCGCCGGCAGGGCGAGCTCCTCCGCGCGCACCTCGCGGGCGACACGGTCGAGGACGCCGTTGACGAGACCCGGCTCGTCGCCCTCGTAGAAGCTGTGGGCCACGTCGACATATTCGGAGATCGCGGCCCGGGCCGGCACGTCGCGCCGGAACATCAGCTCGTAGGCACCCGCACGCATGATCGCTCGCAGCACGGACTCGATACGCCGCAGGGGCCAGCCCTTGGCGAGCGCCCGGTCGAGCTGCGGATCGATGGCGCGCTGCTCCTCCACCGTGCCGCGCAGCACGTCGCGGAAGAAAGCGGTCTCGGCGGGGGGATGGGCGATCCCGTCAACCTCCCGGCCGATCCAGTGAGCCTCGAACTCGGCCAGGGCATCGATCACGCCCTTGCCCGAGATCTCCATCTCGTAGAGCGCCTGCACCACGGCGAGGCGGGCGCCGCGCCGCTCGGAGATCTTGCTCATCGCGGGTGCTCCACCTGGGTCGCCCGTTTGAGCGCGAGCACCGTCAGGGCGGCTTCGGCGGCGCCCCCGCCCTTGTTCATCTCGGAGACACGGGCGCGGGCGAAGGCCTGCGCCTCGTTCTCGACGGTGAGGATGCCGTTGCCGAGCGGCAGGCGCTGGGCGACGGACAGATCCATCAGAGCCCGTGCGCTCTCGCCGGCCACGATGTCGTAATGGCCGGTCTCGCCGCGGATGACGCAGCCCAGCGCCACCACCGCGTCGTAGGGACGGCCCGCCTGCCGGGCGGCTTCGAGCAGGATCGCGATCGTGCCGGGGATCTCCAGCGCGCCGGGCACGGTGACGATCTCGGCCTGCGCCTCGGCGGCCTCGATGGCGGCGAGCGCGCCCTTCAACAGCTCGTCGGCGAGCGTCTCGTAGAAGCGCGCCTCGATCACGAGAATGCGGGCGCCGGGGGTGTGGAGCGGCGCGGCCGCGCCTCGGCTGTGAGAGACCATGATGCGTGGACCCGGGAAGCGGACGGGCGAATCCTGAAAAGAGCCGCCGCCGGCTTGTCTCGCGGCGTTCGGGGCCGCGAGCCCTAGCCCGGAACGGTGCGGGCCGGCAAGCTTTTCGCCTGGCCGGCGGCGAGATCTGCAATTTGACAGGCAGACACCACCCTTTCGGCTTTCATCCGAGCAAGATAAGCGCGCAGTAGCGCGACACGCTTCGGCCGGAAGCTGGGACCGCCCGGCTTCAGGGCGCGGATGCGGTCGGCGCGGAACATCCGGAAGTCCGCGCGCAGGCCGCACCAGGCCAGAACCACCAGGGTGCGGTCGAGATAGACGATGGCGAGCGGCTGGATCTGCCGCTCGGTGAGCGTCCCGTCCTTGTCGGCGTAGCGGATCGTCACCGCTTCCTCGCGCCAGCAGGCCTCGCGCAGGGCCCCCATGTCGGAGATGGGGGCGAAGCGCTCCTCGAAGCGGCGCACCTGCGAGACCGCGTGGAGCAGGTGCTGCTGATGCGCGTCGGGCAGGGTCGCCGCCACCTTGGCGAGGACGGCGGAGGCCGCCTCGGCGAGGGCCGGATCGCCCATCTGCCGCACCTCGGAGAGGCCGAGCACCAGCGCCTCGATCTCGATGCGCGCGAACATCTGCGGCGGCAGCGCCCCGTCCTCGACGAGGCGGTAGCCGTAGCCGCGCTCGCCATCGATGGCAGCGCCGGCCGCGCGCAGACTGTCGATGTCCCGGTAGACCGAGCGGAGGGATACGCCCGTCTCCTCCGCGAGCCGCGCGGCGGTGACCGGCGCGGGCAGCACGCGCAACGCCTGGAGCAGGCGGAAGAGCCGGTCGGTGCGCGCCATCGCTCAACTGACGGAAACTGACAGGTGGGGGCGCCTATACCACGGCCGTCCACCTCCGGACAGGAGCGACCCATGCTGACCCTCTATCATTCCCCCCAGAGCCGCTCGACGCGCGTCCTCGCCCTGCTCAAGGAGCTCGGCGTCCTCGAGGCGGTGCGGATCGAGACGGTGACGATCCCGCGCATGGACGGCTCGGGCGAACGCGATCCCCACAATCCGCATCCGGAGGGCAAGGTGCCCTTCCTCGTCCATGACGGGGTGCCGGTACGGGAATCGAGCGCGATCATGCTCCATCTCGCCGACCTGTTCCCGGAGGCGGGCCTGAGCATCCCGCCCGGCGATCCGCGGCGGGGCGCCTATCTCGGCTGGTTCGCCTGGTATGCGGGCGTGGTCGAGCCGGTGATGGTCCTGGAGGCCGCCGGTCTGAAGCACGACGTCATCGAGCGGAATTTCCGGGACGGCGCCGCCCTGAAGGCGCGCCTCGTCGAGGGCCTCGGCGACAAGCCCTTCCTGTTCGGCGATCGGTTCACCGCGGCGGACCTGCTGCTGCACTCCCCCTATGCCTGGTTCGGCAAACCGGGGGTGCCGGTGATCGACGCCTGGGTCGACCGTTGCATGGCCCGGCCGGGCGCGGCCTTTGCCCGGGACTTCGACGCCGCGCGCCTGGCGGCCTGAGGCCGACCGCGCTCCGGACGCTATGCCGCCCGCGCTTCGCTGAGCCGGGCGGCGTAGCGGGCGATCAGGTCGACCTCGAGGTTCACCCGGTCGCCGGCCGCGCGCTCGCCCCAGGTGGTCACGCCGAGGGTGTGCGGGATCAGCAGCACCGAGAAGGTGTCGCCCTCGGCGGAATTCACGGTCAGGGAGGTGCCGTCGAGGCAAACGGAACCCTTCTCCGCGATGAAGCGGGCGAGGTTCGCTGGGGCGCGGAGGACGAAACGCGTGCTCGCGCCCCAGGGCGCGTCGTCGCCGGTCACGGTCTCCCGGGTGACGATCTCGGCCAGGCCGTCGACATGGCCGGTGACGAGATGGCCGCCGAGCTCGTCGCCGATCTTGAGCGATCGCTCCAGGTTGAGCCGTGTCCCCTCCTTCCAGCCGCCCACCGTCGTGCGGGCCAGAGTCTCGGCGGCGGCGTCCACGGCGAAGCGACAGCCCGTGCCGTGGGTCTCGATATGGATCGCCGTCAGGCAGGGGCCGGAACAGGCGATCGAAGCGCCGAGCGCGATGGTGGCGGGATCGTAGGCGGATTCGATGGTGATGCGGCGCAGCTGCGCGTCGCCTTCCACGGCGACCACCCGGCCGACATCGCTGACGAGGCCCGTGAACATGGCTCTAGATCCTCTCGTAGGTGACGGCGCGGTCGGGGCCGAGAGCGCGCGTCTCGACCGCGCGGAATGCGCCCTCGCGCAGGGCCCGGTCGAGATGCGGCCCGAGCGCCGGCAGCCCGCCCTCGCCGCCCAGCGCCCGCGGGCCGGTGATCAGGGTGCAATGGTCGACGAGCCCGGCCGCGCAGAGCGCGTCGGCGAGGGCCGGGCCGCCCTCGCTGCAGAGGCGGGTGAGGCCGCGCTCGCCCAGGGTCCGGAAGGCGGCGGCCAGGTCGATCCGCCCCGAGCCGTCGGCATCGACCGTGACGACCTCGACCCCGAAGGAGGCGAGCATACGCTTGGCATGAGCCGGCGCCTTGCGGGTGGTGAGCACCAGGGTCGGCACGTCGTGAGCGCCGCGCACGAGGTGGCTCGACGGGTTCAGGCGCAGGGTGGAATCGAGGACGATGCGCATGGGAGAGCGGGCGGAGAGGCCCGGCAGGCGCACGGTGAGCGCCGGATCGTCCGCCCGCGCCGTACCGATCCCGATCATGATCGCGTCCGCATGCGCCCGCCACAGATGCACCGCCCCGTCGGCGATCGGCCCGGTGATGCGCAGGCGCTCGCCATTGCCGGGGGCGGCGAAGCCGTCCTGCGTGCGGGCGAGCTTGAGATGCAGGCTCGGCCGTCCCTGCGTCACGCGGGTGACGTGGCCGATATGGTCGCGCGCGGCCTCCTCCGCCAGGATCCCGGTCTCGACGGCGATGCCCTGCGCCCGCAGATAGGCATGGCCGCGCCCGGCGACCCGGGGGTCGGGATCCTCGATCCCGGTCACGACCCGGGCGATCCCGGCGGCGGCGATCGCCTCGACGCAAGGCGGCGTCCGGCCATGATGCGAGCAGGGCTCGAGCGTCACGTAGAGCGTGGCGCCCCGGGCTGCCGCTCCGGCCATGGCCAGCGCCACCGGCTCGCCGTGCGGACGGCCGCCCGGGGCGGTGACGGCCTGCCCCACGACGGTGTCCCCGGCGACCACCACGGCGCCGACGCTCGGATTCGGCCAGGTGCGCCCGAGATGGCGCCGCCCCAGCGCCAGGGCGAGGCGCATGTGGCGCAGATCGGCCGCCTGCTGCGGGGAGAGGCTTAGGGGGGACGCGCTCACGCCTTCTGCCTCCGCCGGCCCTTCGCCTTGGCCGGGGCCTGCTCCGGCCCCTCCCCCAAAGCCTCGGGCGGCACGCCGCCCAGCGTGCCAAGGAGGTCCTTGAAGTCCTGCGGCTCGCGGAAGTTCTTGTAGACGGAGGCGAAGCGGACATAGGCCACGTCGTCGAGGCCTTTCAGCCCTTCCATCACGGCCTCGCCGATCGCCTCGCTCGCCACCTCGCCCTCCCCCGCGCTCTCGAGCTGGCGCACGATGCCGCTGACGAGCCGCTCGACCCGCTCGGGATCGACCGAGCGCTTGCGCAGGGCGACGTCGATGGAGCGCTGCAGCTTGTCCCGGTCGAAGGGCACGCGCTTGCCCGAGCGCTTCAGCACGGTCAGCTCCCGCAGCTGCACCCGCTCGAAGGTCGTGAAGCGCCCGCCGCAATCCGGGCAGACCCGGCGGCGGCGGATCGCGGAAGAGTCCTCGCTCGGCCGCGAATCCTTCACCTGGGTGTCGAGACCGCCGCAATAGGGGCAGCGCATGGGGCCTCACCAAATTCGCGGAACGAGCAGATGCTCGGAGCCGCTATCTGCCCTAGCCGGGGGCCGATTGCCAGGACGGGAAAGCCCCCGTGGGGGCTGCTTCCCATGGTCGCGCCGGCTTTTCGACGGCACGGCGTTTCAAGCGGGCCGAACCGGCCTATCAATGGTGTGCATCGCCCTCGCCGCGGCAACTCAGGGTCGATCATGCGAGCCGCCGACGCCTTCGGCCAATTCGGCCCCTTCCTTGGCCCGATCCTCGGTTTCATGGCGCCTTTGCCGCCCCGGTGGGAGCGCGCGGAACGGCATGAGCCGCAAGCCCCCAACTTCTGGCTGATCGGTCTGATCGCCTGGTTCCTGCTGGTCGTGACGCTGGTGCCCCTCAGCTTGGCGCTGGCCGAGGGCCAGGCGCTGGCGGCCTTCGGCGCGCAGTGTCGCGCCTCGGGGGGCCGGGTGACGCATGTCCCCGAGGACGGGCGGCCCTATCGCTGCGACCGCTGAGAGGGTCAGACGACCTCCAGCGGCCGATGTGGCTCCGGCGGTAGGGTGACGGTGATGGCGTCGTCGGGACGCACCGTCCCGCCGCGCAGCACGATGCCCATCACGCCACCCTTGCGGCGGAGCTTGCCGCCCTTCGGCCGCTCGAGGATATGGGCGAGCAGGCCCTTCCGGAAATCGTCGATCTGCACGCAGCAACTGCGCAGGCCGGTGATCTCGACGATCACCTCCGCGCCGAGCCGGAGGTGGGTGCCCTCGGGCAGGCCGAGCAGGTCGACGCCCCGCGTGGAGAGGTTCTCGCCCAGTTCGCCCGGCGCCACCGGGAACCCATTGGCCCGGACCTCGTCGAGGAGCTCCGCATGAATGAGATGGACCTGACGGCGATTGGGCCGCGTCGGGTCGCGCTGCGCGTCCCAGACATGCTGCACGGCCTCGCCATAATGCGCGTCGCCGACGATGCCGAGGCCCGCGACCAGGGTGAGGCTCGGCTGCGCGACCTTGCTGAAGCTGTGGGTGTCGCTCGCGAAGGTGCCCGCGACGTAAGCCCTGTCCATCCCGTTCTCTCCCGCTCCCGTTGTACCGTGGCGAGGTTAGGCGGCGGCTCGCGGCGTGCAAGATCAAACAAGATTCAGCGAAGTTCTGCCGTGCGGGCGGATCGATGCCGTCAGGTCATCGCAAGTGGTCGATCTTTGCGATCATGACCGCTCTTCGTCGTGACTGCCCGGAATTTCTTCTGTCTCCGCCGCGGGATCAGGGCTACCCGAAAAGCTGGGCTTTTACACGGAGCGCGGGATGACGGACGGGCGGTTCCACCTCGGCTGGTTCACCTATTTCGGTCAGAATGCCTGGAACGACCCCCTGGGCTCGAATCCCGAACCCTGGACCGGCGAGCTGCATGTCGACCTCGCCCGCGCCATGGAGCGGGCCTGCTTCGACTACATGTTGATCGAGGACACGCTCTCGATTCCGCACGCCTTCGGCAACAGCCGGGAGACCTACCTCAAGCACGGCATCATGGTGCCCAAGCAGGATCCCGTGCCGCTCGCTGCGGTGATCGGCGCGGCGACCCGGAATCTCGGCATCGTCACGACCCTGTCTACCCTTGTCTACAAGCCGTTCATGCTGGCCCGGCTGATCGTGACCCTCGATCACATGACCCGCGGGCGCTTCGGCTGGAACATCGTCACCACCGCCGAGAGCGCCGCCGCCCAGAACATGGGTCTGAAGGAACTGCCGCCGCGCCAGCTGCGCTACGACATGGCCGACGAATACGTGGAGCTCGTGGAGAAGCTGATCGGCTCCTGGGAGCCGGACGCGGTGCTGCGCGACCATGCGAGCGACACCTATGCCGATGCGAGCAAGGTGCACGAGGTGAATTTCGAGGGCCGCTGGTATTCCTCCCGCGGGCCGCTCACCACCGTGCCGCCGCCCCAGGGCCGTCCGGCCTTCATCCAGGCCGGCGGCTCCCCCCGCGGCCGCGACTTCGCCGCCCAGCACGCGGATTCGATCATCGCCAGCGTGACCGGCATCGCCGGCATGAAGGCCTATCGCGACGACGTGCGCGCCCGGGCCGACAAGGCCGGACGAAACCCCGACGACATCAAGGTGCTCTCGTTGATCACGCCCATCGTCGGCGAGACCCGGGAACAGGCGCGGGAGATGTACGAGCGGGCGCTGGCCTCGCCGGGCTATACGGAGCGGGCGCTCGCCCTGTTCTCCTCCTTCACCGATATCGATTTCGGACAGTTCGATCTCGACAAGCCGCTGCCGCCCCTGACCACCAATGCCGAGCAGGGGGCACTGGACAAGTTCTGCCAGACCCGGCCCGGCGAGCCGCCGAGCCCCAAGACCCTGCGCGAGCTGGTGCGCGACAGCGGCCATACCGGCGCCCTCGACCTCGTCGGCACCCCGGACGACGTCGCCGATATGATGGGAGACGCCATGGCGAGCGTGAGGGGCGACGGCTTCCTCATCGCCACGCCGTTCCACCGCCTGACCCGGGTCTACATCGACAGCATCTGCGACGGCTTGGTGCCGGCGCTCCAGCGCCGCGGCCTGACGCGCAAGGCCTATACCAAGGCCACGTTGCGGGACACGCTGAAGGAATTCTGAGTGTTTCCTGCCAAGGTCTGCAGGCGGGGGCATGGCCGCCATGCGGCGGCTTCGAGCGGAGAAACGGCACTTCAACGCGTGGCGGGGTAGAAGAGCCGGCACCGCAATCGCCGCCGGAAGTCGTCCGCCATGCTCGTCCGCGAAGGAGAGGCCCGTACCCGCCAGATCGACGAGCGCCTGGGCTGGAGCTTCGCGGCGATCGCCGGGGCGCTGAACGCGGCGGGATTCTGCGCCTTCGGACTGTTCTCCTCGAATATGACCGGCAATGTCTCGGCGCTGGCCGACCATCTCGGCCTCGCCGAGGGCGCTCTTGCCATGCAGGCGCTGGCCCTGGTCGCCGCCTTCGCGGGCGGCGCGCTCGTCGCGACCCTACTGATCGAAGCGGGCCGCCGCCGGCGCCTGCCCGGGATCTACGCCTACGGCGTCCTGGCCGAGGCGGTGCTGCTCGCCGGCCTCGGCCTCCTCGACCCCTGGCTCGCGCCGCTTGCACGCGGGCTGGTCCTGTCCCTGGGGCTGAGCTTCCTGCTCGGCCTGCAGAACGCCACCGTGACCCAGATCACCGATGCCCGGGTGCGCACCACCCACGTCACCGGCATGGTCACCGATCTCGGCATCGGGCTCGGCCACCGTCTCACCAGCCTGCTCGACGGAAGGCCGCGCCCGGACCAGGGCCGGCTGCGCCTGCATGCGGGCACGGTGGCGGCCTTCCTGCTCGGTGGGATCGCGGGCGTGCTCGGTTACCGGGCGCTCGGCGGCTTCCTGCTCGTCGGTGCGGCCGGCCTCCTGGCGGTCCTGGCGATCCCCGGCATCAGCACGGCCCGACGCCTGCAACCCTTCTGAGCTGGCCCTCGAAACGTGAAACGGGCCCGCCATACGGCGAGCCCGTTCGTCCCGTCCCCGGCTCGGAACAATGCCTGTTCGGCCTCCGTTGTCGCGGTACGGCGCGGTGATGGCCTCACACGCCTGCCCTTCTTGGGCGTTTCCTCCCTGAACTTCGGGCCGCCTTCCAGGCGGCCTTTTTCTCGTTCAGGTTGTGTAATTCCAACGCGCAACAACTGTTTTGGTTCGCGCCCCCTCCGGCCTGCTCAGGTGTCGATCACCTTCCCGTAGGCGTCGAGCACGCTCTCGTGCATCATCTCCGACAACTTGGTTCCGGCCCGCACCGGGTCGGCCCCGCATCTATCGAGTGGACTAGGTGCTGGCGTGGATCGCGGCCCGACGCGGGGAGCAGCTCGACACTGCCACCATCTGGCGACTTAGCCTCCAGCGCGATCTCTGCACCGAGACTGCCAACTCTGACGAGGTGCGTAAGCTGGTGCGCCTCTACGCCGAGGCCGCCGGCCCCGTCGTCGGCGATGTGCGGTTCACGCCAGCCGGTTTTCGCGAGTATCTGGGCTCACTCCTGGCTGGGTAGCCTCACCGTGCGCAGATCGAACTCTGAACGGATTTCCGTCATTGGCGCCCTGGCATCCTCGCATCACCGCAAACCGGTAGCCATCGCGTCCCGCGGTCTTTGCCTCATAGAGTGCCATATCCGCTCGCTGTAGGGCCTCTTCGAGTAGCTCGTCCCGATCAGTAAGGGCGATGCCGAAGCTCGCCGTCACCGGCACGTCGGGCGGCAGCAGGTTGTATCGGCTCTCCCGGCTCAACCACTGCAGTGCCTCGAGATGAATACGTGCGGCTGCGGGGCTGCACCCCGGCACGAGGATACAAAACTCCTCCCCACCAAGCCGACCATAGAGCGCGTCGTCCTGGAAATAGGCGCGCAGGTTGGACCCAAAGGTGCGGATCACCTCGTCCCCGGCTGCGTGTCCGAAGCGGTCGTTGATAGACTTGAAGTGGTCGAGATCGGCCAGGATCAGCGCTGCCGGCACAGCGCTCGCTTTTCGCAGGACGCTTAGCGCTTGCTCAATGAAGGCAGCGCGGTTCAGGATGCCGGAGAGGCTGTCACGCTGTAGCCGGCACTTGGTCTCGGCCATGACCTCGGTCACGACCAGCCCGATCAGCACTAGCCCAAGTAGCAGCGAGAGGATGCCCCCTGCCGTTTGCGAGTAGAAGGCGTAGGCGCTGATGATGTAGTCGCGCACGCCGGGGCCGCCGCCCGCCAGGCCTACCAGGACAGCCTTCGTCATGAACTGGATGGCGCTAAGGCCAAGTACGGCGGCAAGAGCCAAGTCGATTGGCCGCCGCGGGGATGTCATTGCCACCAGGATGGTGGCGATGACGAGCATGAGCGCAAACGGCCCCTGGTATCCAAGGGCCCAGCCCCAACTCCCTCGAGGAAGCTCGAACACGACAACGGCGTTGAAGACGGTTGCGATGATAGGCGGAGCGGAGAGCCAGACCAAAGGGAACTGCGGACGGTAGTGCTGAGCCAAACCGGCGGTGATGAGGGCAAGCGCGAGCATCAGCGAGCCGAAGGAGGCCGCCGAGGTGAGGCGGACGGAGGGGATTTCGGATGCCAGCGCCTCGATGGTGACGGTCGAGGCCGCCGATAGAAACCCCGCCGCGCACCAGCGACCAAGGCGAAGCTCGGACCGCCGGGTTAGGGCGAGAAAGGCAACGGCGAAGGATAGGCCGATTGAGAAGTTGAAGGCGAGCAGGAACGTCGCGCTCTTGATCCCAGCGTTCACCAAGGCACTTTTCCATCCGCCTCGCAGATTGAGGCGCCCGGCTCAAATACCGGGCCGGCGAGCTACGTCCAGCAGCCGGGCATCACTACAGCGCAAACGTGAAGTTTGCCGATCAGGGCAGGCCCCTGAGCGCTGCTGCCAGCACGCTGACGACGTGCCCAACGTCAATCGGTTTTTGAAGCCTCGACAGCCCGGCGAACCAGTCAACGGCTGATTGCCCATCCAGATAGAAGATTGTTTCCCTGTTAACATGAGGCTTAAATTCAAAATTTTCAAAAACTTGCTTCTGTGATAGTGTATATTAATGAGTATTAATCTTTAAATAAAATCACTCACCCATTAAATACAAAATTTTTTAAGCAATTTATATTCTGTGGTCATGTAATTATTGGGTTGGCCACCAAAGCCAAGCTCTGCCATCTCTGTCACACAGCTTATGACCTCGAACCGAGATGATCGAACTGCCTCCGTAGCCGCCCCCACCGCGCCCGCCTCGAGCCTCAGCTGCGCTTTGCCAGCTCGTCGCTGACAGGATCACGATCCCGAGGATCACAGCAGTACGCATCTCTGAACCCCACGAAAATTGAGGGTGAGCGTAGCCGGCTGAGTTGACCTGTCGGAAAAGAGCATTGCTCGAAATCTAAGAGATGGACCACTTTTCCGCGCCGAGAGCAGAGCGGCAATGCCGTTTCGGTGTGGTCGCCTTTGCCATCTATAACGGTATAGCCAGAGAGCCCTCGACGGGCACAATCCTGTCACACCGGGACTGTGAAAAAGGGACTCGGTGTGGCTGCCCCGAACTTGACCCTCACGAACTGCAGCGCTTAGCCTTGGTTTGCTAAAGGCTTGTTTCGTGAGGGTTTTCGCGGTTCCTAATCGTCAGGTGTGGATCACCTTCCCGTAGGCGTCGAGCACGCTCTCGTGCATCATTTCCGACAGGGTCGGGTGCGGGAAGACCGTGTGCATCAGCTCTTCCTCGGTGGTCTCCAGGGTCATGGCGACGACGTAGCCCTGGATCAGCTCGGTCACCTCGGCGCCGACCATGTGGGCGCCCAGCAGCTGGCCCGTCTTGGCGTCGAAGATCGTCTTGATGAGGCCGTCCGGCTCGCCGAGCGCGATGGCCTTGCCGTTGCCCGCGAAGGGGAAGCGGCCGACCTTGATCTGGAAGCCCTGCTCCTTGGCCTTCGCCTCCGTGAGGCCGACGCTGGCGATCTGCGGCTGGCAATAGGTGCAGCCGGGGATCTTGCCCTTGTCCATCGGATGGGTGTGCAGGCCCTTGATGGTCTCGACGCAGATCACGCCCTCGTGCTCGGCCTTGTGGGCGAGCATGGGCGGCCCGGCCACATCACCGATGGCGTAGAGGCCCGGCACGTTGGTGCGGCCCAACCCGTCATTGGCGATGATGCCCCGCTCGATCTTCACCCCGAGCTTCTCGAGGCCGAGATTCTCGATGTTGCCGACGACGCCGACGGCGGAGATCAGCTTCTCGGCGGTGAGCGTCTGGGTCTTGCCCTTGTCGTCCTCGACCGTGGCCTTAACGGAATCGGCGCCCTTCTCGACCTTGGTCACCTTGGCGCCGGTGAGGATCTTGATGCCCTGCTTCTCGAAGCGCTTGCGGGCGAGGCCGGCGATCTCGGCATCCTCGACGGGCAGGATCTGCGGCAGCAGCTCGATCACCGTCACCTCCGCGCCCATGGTGCGGTAGAACGAGGCGAACTCGATGCCGATGGCGCCCGAGCCCATGACGAGCAGGCTCTTGGGCATCGTCTCGGGCACCATGGCCTCGTAATAGGTCCAGATCAGCTTCTTGTCGGGCTCGATGCCGGGCAGCACGCGGGGCCGCGCGCCGGTCGCGACGATGATGTGCGTGGCCTTGTACGTGCCCGCACCCTTGGCGCCCTTCGGAGCCTCGGCCCGCTTCGTCTCCTTCACCGCCACCGTGCCGGGGGTGTCGCCCTTGGGCGCGGAGTCGATGGCGGCCTCGCCCCAGATCACGTCGACCTTGTTCTTCTTGAGCAGCATGCCGACGCCGCCGTTGAGCCGGCCCGAGACGCCGCGGGAGCGCTTCACGATGGCCGCGGCATCGAAGGAGACCTCCTTGGCGGAGAGCCCGTAATCGGCGGCGTGCTGCATGTAGTGGTAGATCTCGGCCGAGCGCAGCAGGGCCTTGGTCGGGATGCAGCCCCAGTTGAGGCAGATGCCGCCCAGATGCTCGCGGTCCACCACCGCCGTCTTGAAGCCGAGCTGCGCCGCGCGGATCGCGGTGACGTAGCCGCCGGGGCCGGCCCCGATGATGAGGACGTCGTAGGTGTCGGACATTCAGCTCTCCGGGCTCTCGGTCGCCACGCTTAGACCAGCATCCCCATCGGGTTCTCGATCAGGCTCTTGAACGCCGCGATCAGCTCGGCGCCGAGCGCCCCGTCGAGGACGCGGTGGTCGCAGGAGAGGGTGCAGGTCATGGCCTGAATGACCGCGGGGGCGCCGTCCTTGACCACGACGCGCTTCTCGCCGGCGCCGACCGCCAGGATCGTCGACTGGGGCGGGTTGATCACCGCGGTGAAGTGCTTGATGCCGAACATGCCGAGGTTCGACACCGAGGTGACGCCGCCCTGATACTCCTCGGGCTTCAGCTTCTTGGCCCGGGCGCGGGCGGCGAAGTCCTTCATCTCGTTGGAGATGCTGGAAAGCGTCTTCTCGTCGGCGCGGCGGATGACGGGGGTGAACAGGCCACCGTCGATCGCCACCGCGACGCCGACCTCGGCATGCTTGAAGCGAAGGATGCGGTCCTCGGCCCAGACGGCATTGGCCGCCGGCACGCGGGTGAGCGCCAGGCCCATCGCCTTGATGACGAAGTCGTTGACCGAGAGCTTGAACAGCGGCTTGCCGTCCTTGTCCTTGCCCGCGGAGGCGTTCAGCGTCTCGCGCAGCGTCATCAGCGCGTCGAGCTCGCAATCGACGGTGAGGTAGAAGTGCGGGGCCACCTGCATCGCCTCGGTGAGGCGCTTGGCGATGGTCTTGCGCATGCCGTCGAGGGGCACCTCCTCGTAGGCGTCCTTGGCGAAGAAGCCCTTGACCTGATCGAGCGAGAGCCCGGCCGGCGTGGCGGCCGCGGGTTTCGGAGCGGGGGCTGCTTTTAGGGCCTCCGTGGCGGTTGTCTGTGCCTCGCCCGCGGCCTGCGGGGCCGGGGCCTTGCCGGTGCCGTTGGCCAGCGCGTCCTGCACGTCGCGCTGGATCACGCGGCCATGCGGGCCGGAGCCCTTCAGCGCGGAGAGGTCGATGCCTTCCTGCTTGGCGATGCGGCGGGCGAGCGGCGAGGCGAAGACGCGGCCGCCAGTTGCCGAGGGGGCGGTGCCGCCCGCGGGCTTGGCGCCCTCCGGCGCGGTGTCGACGCGAGCATAGGAAGCGTGGGCCCCGTCCGGCGCGGCATTGGTGTCCGCCGCGCTGGCGGGCTCGGTCGCGGTCTTGGCGGGCTCGGCCTTGGCGGCCGGGGCCTCGGCGCCTCCCTTCGGGGCTTGGATGCTTTTCGGGTCCTCGCCCTCCTCGGCGATCAGCGCGATCAGGTCGTTGACCGGCACGTCCGCCGTGCCCTCGGGCACCAGGATCTTGGCGAGCACGCCCTCGTCGACCGCCTCGACCTCCATGGTGGCCTTGTCGGTCTCGATCTCGGCGAGCACGTCGCCGGACTTGATGGCGTCGCCTTCCTTCTTGAGCCACTTGGCGAGGTTACCCTTCTCCATGGTCGGCGAGAGGGCGGGCATCAGGACGTTGATCGGCATGGCTTCAAAAATCCCGAGCGGCCTAAGAGGGTTGGAAGGGGTTCTTGAGAGATCAATTGAAGGTGTTCGTGCCGCTCCCGCCGAGGAACTCGGCCTCGATCCCGGCGCGGATGCGCTCGAACGCCTCCTCCTCCGACATCTCCGTCTCGACGGCGTAGGCGCGGGCGGCCTGGCGGGCGAGGTCGCTGAGCAGCCGCCCCCAGGTCGCCGGATCGTCGAAGGCACGCCGGAGCGCCACGCTCACGGCCCCGTCGACGATGGAGGCGCGCACGATCTCGATCCCGCCCTGCTCCAGGGCATCGGGCGGGATGTCGAGCTCCTCAAACTTGCCCGTCATGGCGCGACCCCGCGGCGGCGCGTCACTTGTAGCAGACGGCCTTGGCCGCCTCGACGACCTCGGCCACGCTCGGCAGCGCCAGCTTCTCGAGATTGGCGGCGTAGGGCATCGGCACGTCCTTGCCGGTCACCCGCAGCACGGGAGCGTCGAGGAAGTCGAAGGCATCGACCATGAGGCGGGCGACGATCTCGGCGCCGACGCCGGATTGCGGGAAGCCCTCCTCCACGGTGACGCAGCGGCCCGTCTTCTTGACCGATTCCACCACCGTGTCGGTGTCCATCGGACGGATCGTGCGCAGGTCGATCACCTCCGCCTCGATGCCCTGCTCGGCGAGCGCCTGCGCGGCCTTGAGGGCGTAGGTCATGCCGATGGAGAAGGAGACGAGGGTCACGTCCTTGCCCGGCCGGTGCACCTTGGCCTTGCCGATCGGCAGCACGAAGTCGTCGAGCTTCGGCACCGGGAAGGACTGGCCGTAGAGGATCTCGTTCTCGAGGAAGATCACCGGGTTGGGATCGCGGATCGCCGCCTTGAGCAGACCCTTGGCGTCGGCCGCCGTGTAGGGGGCGATCACCTTGAGGCCGGGCACGTTCGAGTACCAGGCGGCATAGTCGTGGCTGTGCTGGGCGCCGACGCGGGCGGCGGCGCCGTTGGGCCCGCGGAACACGATCGGGCAGCCGAGCTGGCCGCCGGACATGTAGAGGGTCTTGGCCGCCGAGTTGATGATGTGGTCGATCGCCTGCATGGCGAAGTTGAAGGTCATGAACTCGACGATGGGCTTCAGGCCCATGAAGGCCGCGCCGACGCCGATGCCGGCGAAGCCGTGCTCGGTGATCGGGGTGTCGACCACCCGGCGCGCCCCGAATTCCTGCAGCAGGCCCTGCGTGATCTTGTAGGCGCCCTGGTACTCGGCGACCTCCTCGCCCATCACGAAGACGGCCTCGTCCTTGCGCATCTCCTCGGCCATGGCGTCGCGCAGGGCCTCGCGGACGGTCTGGGTCTCCATGGGCGTATCGGCGGGATATTCCGCCATCACCGGCTCGGCGGCCTTGTTGCTGATGACGGCGGGCGCGGCCGGTGCCTTGGGGGCGTCGTCGCCGGACTTGGCGGTGGCCGAAGCCTTCTCCGCCATGCCCTCGGCCTGCATCTGCGGCGTCGGGGCGGGCGGCCCGCCGGCATCCTTGCCGTTGGGTTTGCCGCCGCCTGCGGCCGCGGCGGAGACGTCCTCACCCTCGGCTGCGATGATCGCGATCGGCGTGTTGACGGCGACGTTCTCGGTCCCGTCCGGCACCAGGATCTTGGCAAGCACGCCCTCGTCGATCGCCTCGACCTCCATGGTGGCCTTGTCGGTCTCGATCTCGGCGAGCACGTCGCCCGACTTGATCGGATCGCCCTCCTTCTTGAGCCACTTGGCGAGCTTGCCTTCCTCCATGGTCGGAGAGAGGGCGGGCATCAGGATGTCGGTCGCCATGGTCGCGCTGCTCTATCGATCCGGTTGCGTCGGCACTCGGGCGAAGGGGAGCCGCTTGCCGGCTCCCACCGCGCCCCGTGCCGCTCGGGAGGATGGCCTTCCCGGGAGAAGGCGCTTCACACGCCTCAGGCGCGGGCTTCCAGGAGAATGTCGGTCCAGAGCTCGGACACGTCGGGCTCGGGATCGTGGGTTGCGAAATCGGCGGCCTCGTTGACGATCTCCCGCACCTTGGCGTCGGTCTCCTTCAGCTCCGCCTCCGGCACGCCATGCGCTTCGACCAAGCGCTTGCGCACCATCTCGATCGGGTCGTGCTCCTCGCGCATCTTGGAGACCTCGTCCTTCGACCGATACTTGGCCGGGTCGGACATCGAGTGGCCGCGATAGCGGTAGGTCTGCATCTCCAGGATGTAGGGGCCCTGGCCGGAGCGGGCATGCGCGATCGCGCGGGCGGCCGCCTCGCGGACCGTGCGGACATCCATGCCGTCGACCTGCTCGCCCGGGATGCCGAAAGAGAGGCCGCGCTTGGAGAAATCCGTCTGCGCCGAGGCGCGGGCCACCGAGGTGCCCATGGCGTAGCGGTTGTTCTCGATGATGTAGACCACCGGCAGCTTCCACAGGGCTGCCATGTTGAAGCTCTCGTAGACTTGGCCCTGGTTGGCTGCGCCGTCGCCCATATAGGTGAAGCTGACCTTGCCATTCTTGAGATAGGCGTCGGCGAAGGCGAGGCCGGTGCCGAGCGCGACCTGCGCACCGACAATGCCGTGGCCGCCGAAGAACTGCTTCTCGCGGCTGAACATGTGCATCGAGCCGCCCTTGCCGCGGGAATAGCCGCCCCGGCGCCCGGTCAGCTCGGCCATCACGCCCTTGGCGTCCATGCCGCAGGCCAGCATGTGGCCGTGGTCGCGGTAGCCGGTGATATTCTGGTCACCGTCCTCGCCGGCCATCTGCACGCCGACGACCACCGCCTCCTGACCAATGTACAAGTGACAGAAGCCGCCGATCAGGCCCATGCCATAGAGCTGGCCGGCCTTCTCCTCGAAGCGCCGGATCAGGAGCATCTCCCGGTAGGCGTGGAGATCCTCGTCCCTGGTGAATTGCGGAATGTTGGGGGCGGGCTTGTGGGCCGCATCCTTTCCGGGCGCGGGTTTGCCCGCTTCGTTGCCAGCATCCATCGGCGACCTCCCGGGCGTTGACCTGTTCCTCGGGGTTCTAGGACAGGGTCCTCCGGAAATCGAGGGGCGGGCTGACAGCCCGAGCACCCTGTCACCGCCACGCTTTTTCGGTCGCGGCTCAGGGTCGGCGCGGCTTTTGCGCGCGGCTCATCCTTCTGTGCCGGCTCGATTTTCCGTATCGGACGGTCGGAGTGATCAGGGATCGATGATGACCACGTCGTTGGCGTGGACGCGGCCGAGCACCACCCGCGCCCGCTCCTCCAGAAGGTCGCGGTCGATCTGCTCGCTGCGCAGTAGGGAGACCCGGTGTTCCCAGGTCGCCCGCTCGGCCTTGGCGGCGTTGAGCTCCCGGGTCAGGCCGTAGGCCTCGATCTTGAGGGCGCGCTTCGCGGTGAGGCCGCGATTGCCGCTCTCGGCCTGCTGCACGAAGTAGCCGCAGACGAGCGCCGACACCGTCCAGAGGACGGCGGGAACGACGATGGCGCGGACGCGGCGGCGGATGACCATGCCGCCTTCATCGCGCAACAGGGTGAAGAAAGGGTTGCCGGCGCCCTCAGAAGCGGGCGCAGCCCGGGGTGAGGACGAGGCCCGCCGAGTCCTGGTCGAAGGCGGTGCGGTACTCCTCGCGGATCGCGTCGAGGTCGGCGAGCGCCTGCGGGTGGGCGGCGGTCACGATCAGGACGACGCGGGCGGGCTCGCGCAGGAGGCGACCGTCCGGGCCGGTCCATTGACCCTGCCCCGGCAGCACCGTCAGCCCGGCGGGAAAGCGCGGGGTGATCCGGGTGGCGAGGAAGCGGCGCCAGGCGGCCTCGCCGACACGGCTGCCGTCTCGGCGCCGGCCGCCCAGAAGGAGCTGGGCAGACAGGACGGGCGTGGCCGCGACGGTAGGGCAGGTCCCGCCCGGCCCCGTATCGGCCCAAGTCCCCGCGCAGCCGCCGACAAGGAGCGGCAGGAACAGGGCGAGGCCGGCGGCTGCCGGCCCCGTGCATCGTCGGCGCGTCAGCGGCCGGCGAACTGCTTGATCGCGCTGCGGCCGGCATAGCGGCCCTGGGCGCCCAGACCCTCCTCGATCCGGATCAGCTGGTTGTACTTGGCCAGTCTGTCGGAGCGGGCGAGAGAGCCGGTCTTGATCTGCCCGCAATTGGTGGCGACGGCGAGGTCGGCGATGGTCGAATCCTCGGTCTCGCCGGAGCGGTGCGACATCACCGCGGTGTAGCCGGCGCGCTGGGCCATATCGACGGCGGCGAGCGTCTCGGTGAGCGAGCCGATCTGGTTCACCTTCACCAGGATCGAGTTGCCGGTCTGGGCCGCGATGCCGCGGGACAGGCGCTCGACATTGGTGACGAAGAGATCGTCGCCGACGAGCTGGCAGCGCTGGCCGATCTTCTCGGTGAGGAGCCGCCAGCCCTCCCAGTCGTCCTCGGCCATGCCGTCCTCGATCGAGAAGATCGGGTACTCGGAGACCAGCTTGGCGAGATAGTCGACCTGCTGCTCGATGGAGCGGGTCGTGCCCTCGCCCTCGTAGTGATAGGCGCCGTCCTTGAAGAACTCGGTCGAGGCGCAGTCGAGGGCCAGCACCACGTCGTCGCCCGGCTTGAAGCCCGCGGCCTGGATCGATTCCATGACGAAGTCGAGGGCCGCCTCCGCCGAGGGGAGGTTGGGGGCGAAGCCGCCCTCGTCGCCCACGTTGGTGTTGTGGCCGGCCTTCTTGAGCGCGCTCTTCAGCGTGTGGAAGATCTCGGCGCCGGTGCGCACCGCCTCGCTGAGGGAGGAGGCGCCGACCGGCATCACCATGAATTCCTGGAAATCGATCGGGTTGTCGGCATGGGCGCCGCCGTTGACGATGTTCATCATCGGCACCGGCAGGACGCGGCCCTGCACGCCGCCGACATAGCGGTAGAGCGGCAGGCCGGCGGTCTCGGCCGCGGCCTTGGCGACGGCGAGGGAGACGCCGAGGATGGCGTTGGCGCCGAGCCGGGCCTTGTTCGGGGTGCCGTCGAGCTCGATCAGGGTCTCGTCGATGGCGACCTGATCCTCGGCATCCATGCCGCCGATGGCGTCGAGGATCTCGGTCTGCACGGCCTCGACCGCCTTGCGCACGCCCTTGCCGCCGAACCGGCCCTTGTCGCCGTCGCGCAGCTCCACCGCCTCGTGGGCGCCGGTGGAGGCGCCGGAGGGTACGGCGGCGCGGCCGAAGGAGCCGTCCTCGAGGAGCACGTCGACCTCGACGGTGGGGTTGCCCCGGCTGTCGAGGATCTCGCGGGCGGCGATGTTGGTGATCGCGGTCATGGAACGTCCTTCGTCAGGCGTCGCGGGAGGTCCGTCGGGCCCCGAGACGTCGGCCCTGCAGCCTTGAGGCCGCCGACGCCGGGGCGTTGCGGCTTATCATCCGTTACCTCGGCGGCTTATCCGCCAACGCACGGCCCCGGGCAAGCGGGCAGAACGGGTTCCGGAGCGCCTGGGCCCCCGAATACGGTCGACCAGTCCAGGGGAAGCGGTTAGAGGCGTTCTCCGGTCTGTGCCCGCCGCGCAGCCGCCTTTCCGCATGGGAGATGCCAGCGGGGAGTCGCGCGCGCTATAGCGGTGGCATGACCACAGATCTTTCCGGCCGCGACCTTCAGCTCGGCAGCCCGACTCCCCTCCCCGCCTCGCCGGAGGAGGCGCGTCTCGACCGCGTCCCCAATCCCCATCCGGACACGGACTATCTCGCCCGCTTCACGGCGCCCGAATTCACCTCGCTCTGCCCGGTGACGGGCCAGCCGGATTTCGCGACCCTGGTGATCGACTACGTGCCGGGGGACTGGCTCGTCGAATCGAAGTCGCTGAAGCTCTATCTCGGCTCGTTCCGCAACCACGGCGCCTTTCACGAGGATTGCACCGTGGGCATCGGCCGGACCTTGACCGCGCTGCTGGCGCCGCGCTGGCTGCGCATCGGCGGCTACTGGTACCCGCGCGGCGGCATCCCGATCGACGTGTTCTGGCAGACCGGCGAGCCGCCGAAATCCGTCTGGCTGCCCGATCAGGGCGTCGCCCCCTATCGCGGGCGCTGACGGCAAAGAAAAAGCGGCCGGTCTCCCGGCCGCTTTCTCGTTCTGATCGTCGATCGGCTCAGTAGCCGTAATCGTAGTAGCCGTAGCCCGGGCCGGGGCCGCCATAGTAGCGGTCGCGGTAATAGGCGTCGCGCGCCGCGCCGGCGGCGATGGCGCCGGCCGCGAGACCCGCGATGCCGAGTCCGACCGCGGCCCCCGTCCCGATGCCACGCCGGCCGCCGCGATAGGCGTAGCCGCCATGATGGTGGCCGTAGCCGTAACCGTGGCCCCGGGGGCGGGCATCGGCCGTTGTGACAGCGAGGGAACTCGCCGTCAGGGCAGCGGCGGTGAGGAGGGCGATCTTGCGCATGGCGTCCTTTCGATTCTGGAAATCGTTAGGAAACCAACGCCGTCCCGCTCAAGCTGGTTCCGCCCGGCGGGCCTTGGCGAGGCGATCGAAGGCCTGGAGCTCGGCCAGAAGCCCCGGCATGTCCCGGAGCGCGACCATGTTCGGCCCGTCGGAGGGCGCCTGGTCGGGATCGGGATGCGTCTCGATGAACACGCCCGCGACGCCGACCGCCACCGCCGCCCGGGCGAGGACGGCCACGAATTCCCGCTGGCCGCCGGAGCTCGCCCCCTGACCGCCCGGCTGCTGCACGGAATGGGTCGCGTCGAACACCACCGGCGCGCCGTTCGTCACCTGCGCCATGATCGGCAGGCTCCGCATGTCGGAGACGAGGGTGTTGTAGCCGAAGGAGGCGCCGCGCTCGGTGACGATCACGTTCGGGTTGCCGGCCGCCGTCACCTTGGCCGCGACATGGGCCATGTCCCAGGGGGCGAGGAACTGCCCCTTCTTCACGTTCACCGCCCGGCCCGTGGCGGCGGCGGCGACGAGCAGGTCGGTCTGGCGGCAGAGGAAGGCCGGGATCTGCAGCACGTCCACGGCCTCCGCCACCGGGGCGCATTGCTCGGCGGCATGCACATCGGTGAGCACGGGCAGGCCGAAGCGCTCGCGGATCTCGGCGAAGATCGGCAGCGCGCCCGTCAGGCCGATGCCGCGGGCGGCGCTGCCGGAGGTGCGATTCGCCTTGTCGAAGGACGACTTGAAGACGAGCCCGATCCCGAGCGCCTCGGTGACGGCCTTGAGCGCCTCCGCCACTTCGAGGGCGTGGTCGCGGCTCTCGAGCTGGCAGGGCCCGGCGATCAGGGCCAGGGGCAAGTGGTTGGCGAAGGCGACGGGGCCGACCTGGACGGTGGCGCCGGTGGTGCGGGCGGTCTCGGACATGGGCGCCGCTTTAGCCCGGAAGGGCACCCCTGCGGAAGCCGTAGCGGCGCAGCACGCTTCCCTGCGCCGGGACGAGGCGGCACAGGCTGCCTGCGCTGACGCCATCGAAGCGGTCGCCCGGCTCGCACTGGATCAGGGCGCGCCCCGCGGCGGCGCGCTGGGGCAGGCCCGTGAGGAGCGCGTCCTGATGCAGGCGCAGGGCGATCTCCTCCGCGCGCCGGGCATCCGCCCCCGCCAGCGCCTTGGCGGAGAGCCCGACCAGGATGAAGAAGGCCCGGGCCGGCTCCCGGGCCGGCGTCCAGAGCAGGATTCGGCGCGGCGCGCGGCAATCGAGGCTCATGCGCTGGGCATCCGCCGCGCGGAACATCGCGAGCGATCCCGTGCGCCCGGCGAGCGACGCCCCGGTCACGCGGATCGTGCGCGCGGTGAGCGCGTCGCAGGATTGTGCGGCGGCGGGGCCCGCAGCGAGGCAGAGGAGGAGGGTGGCGGCGCGCAGCATGACGGTCCGTGATCTAGCGCGGCCGTCCCGGGCCGCCACGGGCGTGCCGCCGGTCAGCCACTCCGGCCCTGCGCATCGAGGGCGGCGAAATCCCCGTCGCTCAGCGCGATACCGGCCCCCGCCACGTTCTCAGCGAGATGGACCGGGTCGCCGGTGCCGGGAATCGGCAGGATCACGGGGGAGCGCTTCAGGAGCCAGGCGAGGGCGACGGCACCCTCCCCCACCCCGTGCCGCGCGGCGATGCCGGAAAGCGCCGAGCCCTTGGTCAGGGTGCCCTTGTCGAGGGGCGCCCAGGGGATGAAGCCGATGTTCTGGCGCTCGCAGAAATCGAGCACGTCCTCGCTGGCCCGGTCCACGAGGTTGTAGCGGTTCTGCACCGTGGCCACGGGGAAGAAGTTTTGGGCCGCCTCGATCTCGGCGACCGAGACCTCGCTCAAGCCCACATGCCGGATCAGCCCTTCCTCGCGCATCGCGGCGATGGCCTCGAACTGCACCTCCAGCGGGCAGTCCGGGCCGATGCGGTGGAGCTGCCAGAGGTCGATCCGCTCGAGCTTGAGCCGCCGCAGGCTCATCAGCACGCATTGGCGCAGGTAATCGGGGTTGCCCACCGGCCGCCAGATATCCGGCCCGTGCCGGGTCAGGCCGCCCTTCGTGGCGATGACGAGGCCGGGATAGGGGTGGAGCACCTCCCGGATCAGGTCCTCGCTGACGAAGGGGCCGTAGCTGTCGGCGGTGTCGATCAGGTCGATGCCGAGGCCCGGCACCGCTGCGAGCGCCGCCTTCGCCTTCTCCCGGTCCGGAGGCTCGCCCCAGATGCCGGGGCCGGTGATGCGCATGGCGCCGAAGCCGAGGCGATGGACGGTCAGGTCGCCGCCGATGGCGAAGGTGCCGGAGGCCTGTGCGGTGATGGGTTGTGCGGTCATGCTGCTCTCGCGGCTGCGCTCCCTCCTGGCGTCAACCGCGCGCGGCCTGGCCGGATCCCGGCGCACGCGGGGCGGCGACGGGCCGTCGTTCCGCCCGGGGAGCGGGGGAGCTTATACCGCCTCGACCGACGGCGCGCCTTCGATCTTGTCCACCAGGGCGATGATCTCCGGACGGGCCACGGCCCATTCCTGCTCGGCGATGCGTTTGCACAGCCACGACCATTCGGCTTCCTCGAGGGCCAGCCGGCCGCCCTCCTCCGGGAGCTTGTCGAGCTTGTCGATGATCTTGATGGCGGCCCGCACGTCCCCGATCGTGTAGCCCTTCGCGCCCGACGGGCTGGCCTCCAGAAGCATCTTCAGCTGCTGGACTTCTGCAAACAGGCCATTGATGACAAGCTTGATTCTGCGCATGTCTCAAATTCTTCGTTCAGCAGGCAGGCTTGTTTGCATGTCGGCGGCAGGCCGCCCCTGGCGGCAGCTTTGCCTGCCAAACGGAATCGATGTCCAGACAAGATCTGTTGAGTCTGACCTGTGATGCGAATTAACGCAAAATTTTCATACATCTCTCAAGTTGATTGATTGTCAGTATTTCTACTTTTAATGGCATAACTTGAGGTTCGCGTCGGAACCGGCTTTCCCGGAGCGATCGCACCGACCCAACGAAAACGCGCCGGCTCGGGGGAGCCGGCGCGCAAGTCGGAGGGGAGAGCGGAAGATCGGCGCGGGACGGAATGCATCCCGCGCCGGGAGGGGCGGCCGGTCGGCCGCCGGTCGTCAGCCGTTCTTGGCGTTGAGGGCGACCGCGACGAAGCGGGTCTGACCTTTCTGGCTCTTCACGCGCATCAGAACCGCCTTGCGCCCGTTCGATTCCGCGGCGCGGATCTGGGCGGCGACCTCGGAGGGCTTCGTGACGGCGGTGCCGGCGACGTCCAGGATCACGTCGCCCTGCTCGATGCCCTTGGCCGCGGCCGGACCGTCGGGATCGACCTCCATCACCGCCACGCCCTGGTCGCCGAGGCCGACATCGCCGGCCGGGGCCAGGCTGAGGCCGAGGCGCGGCTGGCCGTTCGAGGAGGAGCCGCCGCCGCTGGTCGCCGCCTTGCCGTCGGTGGGCAGGGCGCCGAGCTCGACGGTCGCGGTGTCGCTCTTGCCGTTGCGCAGATAGGCGAGCTTCACCGCGGTGCCCGGCTTCAGGCCGGCGATCTTGCGCGAGAGCTCCTTGGCGTCGTTGATCGGGGTGCCGTCGACCGCCTCGATCACGTCGCCGGATTTCAGGCCCGCCTTGGCGGCGGGCGTGCCGTCCTCGGCGTGGTCGACGAGGGCGCCCTTGGCCTTGTCGAGGCCGAGTCCGTCGGCGATGTCCTTGGTCACGGGCTGGATCTGCACGCCGAGATAGCCGCGCACCACCTTGCCGTCCGTGCGCAGCTGGTCGACCACCGCCTGCACGGTCTCGGCGGGGATGGCGAAGGCGAGGCCGACGCTGCCGCCGGAGGGCGAGGCGATCGCCGTGTTCACGCCCACGACCTCGCCGTTGACGTTGAAGGTCGGGCCGCCGGAATTGCCCTTGTTGATCGGCGCGTCGATCTGCAGGAAGTCGTCGTAGGGGCCGGCGCCGATGTCGCGGCCGCGGGCCGAGACGATGCCCGCCGTCACCGTGCCGCCGAGGCCGAACGGGTTGCCGATCGCCACCACCCAGTCGCCGACCTGCGGCGCGGCCTTGCCGAACTGCACGTAGGGATAGCTGCCGGCCTCGTTGATCTTCAGGAGGGCGATGTCGGTCTTGGCGTCCTTGCCGATAACCTTCGCGTCGAGGGTCCGGTTGTCGTCCAGGGTGACCTGCACGGTCTTGGAATGGTCGACGACGTGGTTGTTGGTGACGACGTAGCCGTCCGCCGAGATGATGAAGCCGGAGCCCACCGCCCCGCGCTGGCCGCGGCGCTGCTGCGGCATGCCCGGGCCGCCGTTCTGGCCGAAGCGCTTGAAGAACTCGCGCAGCTGCGGGGGCACCTGCTGCAGGTTCTGGCCGCCGGAGCCGTCCTCGTCGTCCGCATCCGCGCTGTCGTCGAGCTTCACCTTCACCGAGACGACGCCGGGCTTCACCTTGTTGACGATGCCGGCGAAGGAGCCCGGGGGATGGTCGGGGGTCTCGATCGGGGTCTTGGGCAGGGCCTGGGCGAAGGCCGGATGGCCCGCATCGACGAAGCCGACGCCGGCGGCACCGCCCGCGACGAGGGCGGCCGCGGCGACGGAGGCGAGGGCGCGGCGGCGGAAGGTCAGGGTCATGGAACTCTCCGGATGGGCAGGGCGCCGCCCTCCGAAAACCCTTCCGGACGGCGGACCGTGATCCGGTTTCTACGGGGCGCTCCCTGACCCGCCCGTGGCGCGAAGATTACGGTTTGGACAGGTGGCGGCCTGGGGGCCGCCGCTTACCCCTCGGTCAGCCGGGCCAGGGCCTCGCGCAGCTTGTCGAGCCGAGCGGCTTCCGCGTCGCGGCGCTCGCGCTGCTCCTCCACCACCTCCTCCGGCGCCCGGGCGACGAAGTCGGCATTGCCGAGCTTGGCGTCGAGCTTGGCGATCTCGCCCTCGGCCTTGGCGGCCTCCTTCCGGAGGCGCGCCACCTCGGCCGCGAGATCGACGATCCCCTCCAGCGGCAGGGCGGCGACGCTGCCCCGCACGAGGAGCTGCACCGAATTCTTCGGCGCGGCCTCCGCGAAGGTGAGGGCGGAAAGGCGCGCGAGGCGCAGCAGGGTCTCGCCCCAGCGCTCGGCCCGGGCGCGGGTGGCCGGATCGGCCTTGACCAGGACCAGGGGCACCTGCGCCGCGGCGGGCACGTTGGTCTCGGAGCGGGCCGAGCGCACCTCGGAGATCAGCTCGACGACCCAGCCGATCTCGGCCTCCGCGCCGGCATCGGCGAAGCGGTCGAGATCCGGCCAGGCGGCGAGCGCCAGCAGGCCGCGATCCGGGATCCCCTCGCCCTTGATCGCCCAGAGCTCCTCGGTGAGGAAGGGCATGAACGGGTGCAGGAGCTTGGCGATCTGGTCGATCAGGAAGGCGATGGAGGCCTGGGTCTCCGCCTTGGCGGCGGGATCCGCCCCCTCCCCCTGCAGCACGGGCTTGGCGAGCTCGAGATACCAGTCGCAGAAGATGTTCCAGACGAAGCGATAGGCCGCGGCCGCCGCGTCGTTGAAGCGGTAGGCCTCCAGCGCCGAAGCGACCTCGCGCACGGCCTTGCCGGCCTCGGTGATGGCCCAGGCGTTCAGGGTCTCCTTCACGGCGCCCGGGTCGAAGGTCGGGTCGAGCCGGCAGCCGTTCATCTCGGCGAAGCGCGAGGCGTTCCAGAGCTTGGTCGCGAAGTTGCGGTAGCCCTCGACCCGGTTCACCGCGAGCTTGATGTCGCGTCCCTGCGCAGCCATGGCGGCGAGGGTGAAGCGCAGGGCGTCGGCACCGTACTGGTCGATCAGCCCGAGGGGATCGACCACGTTGCCCTTGGACTTCGACATCTTGGCGCCCGAGGCGTCCCGCACCAGGGTGTGCAGGTAGACCGTGTCGAAGGGGGCCCGGTCGGTCAGGTGCAGGCCCATCATCATCATGCGGGCGACCCAGAAGAACAGGATGTCCTTGCCGGTGACCAGGGTGTTGGTCGGGTAGAAGCGCGACAGCTCGGGCGTCGCCTCCGGCCAGCCGAGCGTCGAGAACGGCCACAGCGCCGAGGAGAACCAGGTGTCCAGCACGTCGGCGTCGCGGGTGAGAGTGACCGCGCGCCCACGCGCCGCCGCGGCCTTGGCCTGCGCCTCCGCCTCGCTGCCGGCGACGTAGATGCCGCCCTCCTCGTCGTACCAGACCGGGATCTGGTGGCCCCACCAGAGCTGGCGCGAGATGCACCAGGGCTCGATGTTCTCGAGCCACTGGAAGAAGATCTTCTCGTAGTTCTCCGGCACGAACTTGGTCTGGCCGTCGCGCACCGCCTGCAGGGCGCGCTCGGCCAGGGGCTTCACGTTCACGTACCACTGGTCGGTCAGGTAGGGCTCGATCACCACGTTCGAGCGGTCGCCATGGGGCACCGCATGGGTGTTCGGCTCGATCGTCCGGCAGAGGCCGCGCTCCTCCATGAGGGCGACGACGCGCTTGCGCGCCTCGAAGCGGTCGAGCCCGTGCAGGGCCAGCGCCTCCGGCTCGGGCGCGGCGCCCTCCAGGAAGGCGGCGTTGCCGGCGATCGCGATGCGGGCCTCGGTGTCGAGCACGTTGATCGCGGGCGCGCGGTGCCGGCGGCCGACCTCGAAGTCGTTGAAATCGTGGGCCGGGGTGATCTTGACCGCGCCGGTGCCCTTCTCGGGGTCGGAATATTCGTCGGCGACGATCGGGATCAGGCGGCCGACCAGGGGCAGGCGCACGCGCTTGCCGACGAGCGCCGTGTAGCGCTCGTCCTCCGGATGCACCGCGACCGCGGTGTCGCCGAGCATGGTCTCGGGCCGGGTGGTGGCCACGGTGATGATGTCGCCGGTCGGCGCGCCGTCCGCATCGACCACGGGATAGTCGAAGTGCCAGAGATGGCCTTTCACCTCGACCTGCAGCACCTCGAGATCGGAGATCGCGGTCTGGAACTTCGGGTCCCAGTTCACGAGGCGCTTGTCGCGGTAGATCAGGCCCTGGGCGTGCAGGTCGACGAAGGTCTTCAGGACGGCCTTGGACAGGCCCTCGTCCATGGTGAAGCGTTCCCGCGACCAGTCGCAGGAGGCGCCCAGGCGCTTCAACTGCTCGACGATGGCGCCGCCGGATTCCGCCTTCCAGGCCCAGACCTTCTCGACGAAGGCTTCGCGGCCGAGCTCGCGCCGGCCGGGCTGCTGCGTCTCCATGAGCTTGCGCTCGACCACCATCTGCGTGGCGATGCCCGCATGGTCGGTGCCCGGCTGCCAGAGCACGTCCCGCCCGCGTAGGCGCTCGAAGCGGCAGAGGATGTCCTGCAGGGTGTTGTTGAGGGCATGGCCCATATGCAGGGAGCCCGTCACGTTCGGCGGCGGGATCACGATGCAGTAGGGTTGCGCGCCGGCGCGCTCGGGCCGGCCGGCGCGGAAGGCGTCCGCGTCCTCCCAGGCGGCGCGGATGCGCGCCTCGACGGGGGCGGGATCGAAGGTTTTGTCCATCATGGGGCGTTACGGCCGGTCGTGCGCACGTCGCGGAAGAATGCTCGCGCCGCTTTCAACCCGCCGCCGCCTCCCCGTCAACCGAGCAGACGCCGAGATCGCTTGCCGGGCGCACGTCTGCCCGGCGCCGGGATCGCGTCTCAGCGGCCGCGCGTGACCCGTTCGATCTCCGCGCGCACGAGGCGTTCGACCATGTGCGGCAGATTCTCGTCGAGCCAGGAGCGCAGCATCGGCCGCAGCATGTCCTTGACGAGGTCTTCGAGGGTCCGGCTGTTCTGTGTCAGCACCGTATGGGAGAGCAGGCCGAAGGCTTGGCCGACGGTCTCGTCCGTCGCCTTCGAGACGAGGCGCTCCTCCTCGAAGGCTTTCGGTTCGAACGCGGGCGGCTCGAAGAAGGTCGGCTCGGGTTCCGGCTCCGGTTCGGGCAACGGCTCCTCTTCGAGGAAGTCGATTTCCTCGAAGGGAACGGGCTCCGGACGGCGTACGGGCTGTGCGACCTCGGCGAGGTCGAGCACGTCCTCTTCCTCGGGTTCGGGCGGGGGCGGCGCAGGTGCGCTGGGCGCGGGCTCGGGCGGCTTGGGCGCCTGATCGTCGGCGATGATGCGACGGATCGAGGCGAGGATCTCCTCCATGGAGGGTTCCTGCGCGGAATCCGGCATCTTCGGGTTGGCTGCACTCATACCGGGAACGCTCGGGCAGGCTGCGGACCTCCCCCGGGAAGTCCTGACACGCGGATCGCGCTCTGCGACGGTGGCCAGTATTTCACGCGTCTTGGCGGAGACAAGCGCGCGAAAGACTCACCGAACAGGAAACGACGCTCCATCCCGAAGGAAAGAGCGTCCGGTGTCTCATCGTCCGTCGGGTGTGCGCAATCCGAACCAGAGATCCTTGACCTGGTCGTAATGCTCCTTGGCGCTGTAGGCGGCCACGGGCAGCGCGGTGAAGCGCACGGTGAGGCGGCCGACGGCCTGGACGACGTCGTAGGAATTCACGACCCGGTCGCGCTGGGCCAGGATCAGGTTGACCCGTGCGTTGAGCAGCTCCTGCTGGGCGTTGAGCACGTCGAGGGTGGTGCGCTGGCCGACCCGGGCCTCCTCGCGCACGCCGTTGAGGGCGACCTCGTTGGCCTGGACCTGGGCCTGGGAGGCGATGACCTGAGCCTTGGCCGCCTCGAGCCGGCCCCAGGCCTGGACGATGGCCGCGCGCACGGCGTCGCGGTCGCGCTCGGCCAGCAGGCGGGCCTGGCCGACGAGTTCCTTGGCCTGGCGGATCTGGGCGTATTCCTGGCCGCCCTGGTAGAGCGGCACGGTCAGGCGGCCGACGATGGAGGCGGTGACGCCGTTGTCGCCGGGCAGGGTCTGGTCGTAGCGCTGCTGGACGTTGCCCTGGATGCCGAATTGCGGGGCGAGCGCGCCTTCGAGCACCTTGACCTGCAATTCGGCGGCATCGACCGCGTGCAGGTCGGCCAGGATCTGGGGATGCTCGCGCAGGCCGATGGTGACGGCGGTGTCGAGGCTGGCGGGCACGTAGCGGTCGAGGGGGCGTCCGGGGGCGAGCTGGCGCGGCTCGACGCCGATGGTCTGGCGGTAGACGCCGATGGAGGAGCGCAGGTTGGACTCGGCGGCGCTGACCTGGGAGCGGGCACCGGCGAGGCGGGCCTCGGCCTGGGCCACGTCGGTGCGGGTGACCTCACCGACGTTGAAGCGGTCGCGGGTCTGGCGCAGCTGCTCCTCGAGCACCTCGACGTTGTTGCGCTGGAGCTCGAGGGTGGCGGTGTCGCGCAGGACGTTCATATAGGCCTGGGCGGCGCCGAACAGCGTCTGCATCTCGCTGAGCCGCAGGGTCTCGCGGGCGTTGAGCACGCCCGATTCCGCCCGGCGGGTCTGGTTGTCGGTCTGGAAGCCGTTGAACAGGGTCTGGTTGACGGTCAGCCCCGCCCCGCCGGGATTGGTGTTGAGCCCGGCGATCCTTTGCCCCTGCAGCTTTCCCTCGAAATATTGAGCGCCGATATCGGCGGTGATGCTGGCGGTGGGTCGGTAGCCCGACTGGGCGATGGCGACGTTCTCGTCGGTCGAGCGCACATTGGCGCGCTGCGCGTTCAGCGTCGGGTTGGCCGCGTAGGCGCGCGACAGGGCGCTTTCCAGAGTCTCCGCCGCGGCCGGCCGCGCCATGACGAGCGCCAGCGCGGTCGCGCAGGCAGCCCCGAGCACAAGCCGAGCGGCAGGTTTGCAGTCTCTCACGTCGATCAGCCCTTGCGGTTTCTCGATGCGCCGTCCGGCCGCTCCTGGATGCGACCGTTGCACGCACTCTCGCGCGTTCCGGCATGCCCGCCTCGGGCGAAATCTTAGCCGAGCTGCCGCAGCCCGGGACAGGGGGCGCGCGGCATCCACTTACGATTGCTGAAGGGGTGGCTCAAAAAGGCGACACTTGGCCCGCCGCGCCCTCATGCGCGGAGGTGCGCTCGCGGTGGTTGCAGGGCCTGGGTGTGGCGCCTTGATGTCGGATCCGGCCGATTCCTTCGGGCGAGCGGATGAGGCCTCGCTCGATCGCCGGGTTGACCCGGCTGTCGGGCGGCCGACTCGACGCTCAGAAGGCGAAGCCGGGGGCGGGCGCGAAGGCTTTGAGGGGCGGCAGGGCGGCGTCGAAGAGGGGGCGGGATCCGAAGGCGTTACCGGCCCGCACGAACAGCGTGGCTTTGGCGCCGCGCTCCGGCCCGAGGACACAGACGAGCCGGCCCTCGTCGGCGAGCTGGTCGAGAAGGGCCTGGGGCCGCGTCTCGACCCGGCCCTCGACCAGGATGGCGTCGAACGGCGCCTCGGCGGCCGCACCCGTCTCCACCGCGCCCTCGATCAGCGTGGCCTGATCGCCCAGGCGCTCCCGCGCCACCGCGGCGAGCGCCGCTACCGGCTCCAGGGCGACGACGCGGGCGCCGAGTCGGGCGAGGATGGCCGCGCCGTAGCCGTGGCCCGTCGCCACGTCGAGGGCGCGGCTGCCCGGGCGCACCTGCAGCGCCTGGATCATGCGGGCGAGCACCATGGGAGCCGGCATGACGCGCACATCCCCCTCGGCCTCGCCGAGGCGAATCGTCTGGTCGATATAGGCGAAGCCCTCGCGTCCCTGCGGCATGAAGCGCTCGCGGGGCACGCTGTCGAAGGCATCGAGCACCGCGTTGTCGTTCACGTCGAAGGTCCGCAACTGGCAGTCGACCATGAGGCGCCGAGCCTGTGCGAAATCGAGCATGCGGGCGGTCTTTCTCTCGACATCCACGCCCGCACGCGGAGCTTCCTCGCGGAGATCCGGGCCGGGCCGGGCGGTTTGTCGTGGATCGCCCCGCGAATTGCAAGGCTCAGCCGGCCGCCGCCGTGGCCGGCGTCGCGCGCATGTCATCCGAGGGATTATCGGGACGCCGTAGATTGTGGAGGCCTCGCCCGGAATCGAACCGGGGTGCAAGGATTTGCAGTCCTCTGCGTAACCACTCCGCCACGAGGCCTCGTCCGCAAAGCCGATAAGGGCGTTTCGCGGTCCCTCCGGATCCGACGGCCGATCCGAGGTCGGGCGTCTCTAGCAGAGCCCTGCCCCGATGGGCAACGCCCTTTCTCGTCTCCCCGGCGGCGGGGGCGGCCTGTCCCGGCCTCCGCCCCCGCCGCCGGGGCTCCGCCGCAGAAATTCGCATCCGAGACTTGCGCCGGCTCGGTTCCTTGCGCTATGAGCCCGCCACCGCCGGAGACGGCGCGGCGATCCCCGATAGCTCAGTTGGTAGAGCAGGCGACTGTTAATCGCCTTGTCGCAGGTTCGAGTCCTGCTCGGGGAGCCATCCCTTTTATAAAATCCCTCGGATCGAAACGCTTTCGGCGCCCTCTTCCGCGATGGGCGCGATCGTGATTCCGTCGCTCCGGCCCCTTCCTCACGCTTGATCCTGCGCAGGACGCGAAGGCCCGTCGTCGCCTGCGAACCCTTCGGAGCCCTCCCCGTTATCTGCCGAGGAGGATTCCATGCAGAACGAGAGCGCCGGGGGCGAGGGCGAGCACGAGCCGGCCCGGGTGAATGTCGAGGATGCGCGGGCCGCCGCCTATTGGGCGCGGCGATTCCAGGTGCCCGTCGAGCAGGTCCAGTCCGCGGTCGCGACCGTGGGGGACGACCCGGCGCGGGTCGCGGCGCATCTCGGCAAGCCCTGGCCCTACACCCTGAGCGGGATCGTGTGAGCGCCCGCCTGCGCCGTGGCCTTAACGCGTCGCGCCGAGACGGTTCGCCGTGCTCCGTGTCGCGGGGGTCTGCGGCAGGTGTCCGGCCCGGAGGCCCTGCTGCCGGGCCGAGGCGCGAAAGAAAGCGGCGAAGTTCTCGGCATCGGCGGGCGCGAGCCCGTCCATCAGCAGGAGTGTGCCGCTATAGACCGCCTGGAAGCCGCGCTCGTCGCGGCGGATGTTGATCTTCGACATCGGGCCGCAGCTCCGATCGTTGATTCCCCTCGTCTTTTTATGGCGCGAGCGTCGCAGCGAAGCGTCGCTTCGTAAAGCCGCTTCTTTGAGCAGGCACGCGCCGTGCCTCCCGAAAGATGCGGAACAATCATTTCCGGTGCCTGTTCGCGGGAGCGCAAACTGCTAGGTTCGCCCTCCCCTTCGGGAGACTTTCGACATGCGCGCCCTCGGCCTCGCCCTTCCCCTCGCCGCCCTGCTCACGCTGCCCCTCGCCCTCCCGGCTGCCGCGCAATCCGCGGCGCAGACGGCCCAGCGCGACCGGATGAAGACCTGCAACACCGATGCCGGCACGCAGAAGCTCTCGGGCGATGCCCGCAAGACCTTCATGGCCGATTGCCTCGCCGGCAAGACCGCGGCGCCGGCGAGCACACTCACCCCGCAGCAGGAGAAGATGAAGAGCTGCAACGCGGAGGCCGGCACGAAGGGTCTCAAGGGCGATGCCCGCAAGACCTTCATGAGCACCTGCCTCAAGGGCTGAGCGACCGGGGATGAGCGCAGGGCGCCGCATGCTCCGCCGCGCCTCCGGGCTGCTGGGCCTGCTGTTCGCCACGGCCGCCGCGGCTCAGGCGCCTGTGCCGAAGCCCGTCGTGGAGGGCGCGGGCGGCGATCCGCGCACCTCCGTCTCGCAGCCGGAGACGACGAGCCAGGCCTCCGGCGGCTATGTCCGCTCGGTCGAGCCCTTCCTCGGCCCCCTGGGCGATCCCCTCGGACTGCGCCCCCCGCTCAAGGCGGTGGGCATCGAGTACAGCCTCACCTATATCGCCGACATCCTCGGCAATCCCGTCGGCGGCATCCGGCAGGGGGCCGTCGTCGAGGACCGCCTCAACCTCCGGCTCAATCTCGACCTGCACAAGCTCGTCGGCTGGGAGGGGGCGAGCGTCCACGCCAACGCCTATTTCATCCACGGCACCGGCCTGTCGCGCTACAATGTCGGCAACCTCCTGGCGGCGAGCGTGATCGAGGCGCTGCCGTCGAGCCGCCTCTACGTGCTCTGGTTCGAGCAGCTGTTCTTCGACGGCCAGCTCGGCCTGCGCCTCGGCCAGCAGGCGGCGGACACCGAGTTCTTCGTGAGCCAGTCGGCGACGCTGTTCGTGAATTCGAGCTTCGGCTGGCCGGCGATCAACGCCTTCGACCTGCCGAGCGGCGGTCCGGCCTATCCCCTCGCCGCCCCGGCGATCCGGGCCAAATACGTGCCGGGCAACGGCTTCTCCCTCCAGGTCGGCCTCTATGACGGCGACCCAGCCGGCGCGAACCGTCCCGGGGACGATCCGGAGGCGCAGCGGCTCAACCGCACGGGCACGAATTTCCGGGTGCACGACCCGGCCCTCCTCATCGCCGAGGCCTCCTACGGCTACAACACGGACAAGGACGCGACCGGCCTGCCGGGCGATGTCACGCTGGGCGGCTGGCAGCATTTCGGGCGCTTCGACGATCCCCGCATCGACCAGACGGGGCTGTTCCTGGCCGACCCGAATTCGACCGGCATCGGCCGGCCCCTGCGCGGCAATGCCGGGATCTACGCGGTGTTCGATCAGACGCTCTACCGGGAATCGGACAAGGATGACGAGGGTCTCGGCTTCTTCCTGCGGGCGGCCTATTCGCCCACCCGCTCCAGCCTGATCGATGCCTATGTCGACACCGGGCTCGCCTATAAGGGCCTGTTCCCGGGGCGCGACGACGACACGATCGGCATCAGCCTCGCCCATGCCCGCATCAGCGACGCCTATCGCGGCGCCGACACCGACATGATCCGCTTTGCCGGCACCGCCCTGCCCCGGCGCCGGGGCGAGACCGTGATCGAGGCGACCTACCAGGCCGTCGTGGTGCCGGGATTCACGGTGCAGCCGGACGTGCAGATGATCCTGCATCCCGGCGGCGGCATCCCGAACCCGCGCGATCCGAACGGGGCCCGGATCAAGAACGCCGCCGTGCTCGGCCTGCGCGCCACCGTTCAGTACTGATCAGGCGGAAACGCCGTCGACCTCCGGCGGCACCGGCCGCGGCCGGCCCTGGTCGTCGATCGAGACGAAGGTGAAGCGCGCCTGCGTCACCTTCTCGCGCAGCTGCGTGCGGAAGCGCCGGGCCCAGGCCTCGACCTCGATCTTCATCGAGGTGCGGCCGACGGCGGTGATGCGGGTGTAGACGCAGAGCACGTCCCCGACCTTGACCGGCCGGATGAAGGTCATGGCGTCGACCGCCACCGTGACCACGCGGCCCTGCGCCCGCTCGACCCCGGCGATGCCGCCGGCCTGGTCCATCTGCGACATCACCCAGCCGCCGAAGATGTCGCCGTTGGCGTTGGTGTCCGCCGGCATCGCGATGGTGCGCACCGTCAGGTTGCCCTGCGGTGCCTCCGCCTCCTCCATGCCCCCCTCCCGTGCCGATGCGCCGCCGATCCGTGCCAGGCCTGTGCTCAGGGCAGGATGCCCGCAAGCTTCAGGCCGGCCGCCAGGATGATGGCGAAGGCCGCCATGGCCCATTCCAGGGGCACATGCTGCAGGAGATCGCGGGCCGGCGCATCGGCCCGCCGCGCCTGGCTGGCGGTTCTGAACATCGGATTTCCTCCGGCCTGGCCCGTCTAGTGCGGGCCGTCTGCCGCGATCATCCTAGGACAGCACAACCGAAAGGCGAAGCGGTTTTCGGAAGATGATCGTGTCCTTTCAGGCGCTTAGGGGGGCCGTGGTCTTGCGTAAAAACAGGGCATGCCCAAGCTGAAAGCAGTTCTTGCTGCGGCCGGTTCCATGAAGACTTGCCCGCGCCCCGCTATCAGGGGGGCTGCCCCGAAGGGCAGCCGAGCCGGTCAGGCGATCTGCGTCGTCATGTCGACGACCCGCGCCTCCCCGCTCCGACGGACGAGTTCGATCGCGTGCTCGCAATCCTCGCGGCGGACATAGCCCTCTCCCGAATCGGCGATGACGTTGCCGTTGCTGGCGCGCAGGCGCCAGCGCCATTCGCCGGCGGCATCCCGGTAGAGCTCGAACCGCATCGCATCCTCCACAAGCTGGGTCTGGCCGAGATGGGGGCGGCGGGCGCGGCGGCAATCCCGGAGAGGGGGCCGCGGCACGAAAAAGGCCGGCCCCAGGGGGACCGGCCTCGTTTCGCGTGTCGGATCGGCTCTTTGCGAGCCGAGCCCGGATCAGGAGCGCGGGGCGCGCTCGAGCCAGCCGATGGCGCGGCCCTCGCCGCCCTGGCCCGGACGGTTGCCGCCGGGGCGCGGCCCGCGCCGCTCGGGGCGGCCCGCACCCCGGTTCTCGCCGCGCGGTTCGGCGCGCTGGTCGCGGGGCGCGCCATTGCGCTCGGTCCGCTCCGGGCGGCCCTGGCCGCCGGGCAGGCCCTGGGGACGTCCGGGACGGCCGCCGCGGGCCTCCCCGTCGCGACCCTGGCCGGGCCGGCCCTGGTGCTGGCCGGCGGATTGGGCCGGGCGCTGCCCCTGGTGCTGGGCCGGGCGGCCGCCCGGGCGACCCTGGCGCTGGCCCGGCCGGCCCTGGGGCTGGCGCGGCGGCCGGCGAGCCTCCTCGGCGGCGTTCTCCTGGGCCTCCTGGCGGGTCGGGGGCACGAAGCCCTCGGGGAAGCCGGCCACCGGCACCTTCTGGCGGGTGATCCGCTCGATGTCGCGCAGGTAGGCCTTCTCCTCGTCGTTGCAGAAGGAGATGGCGAGGCCCGCCGCCCCGGCGCGGGCGGTGCGGCCGATGCGGTGGACGTAGGATTCCGGCACGTTCGGCAGGTCGTAATTGACGACGTGGGTCACGCCCTCGACGTCGATGCCGCGGGCGGCGATGTCCGTCGCCACCAGCACCCGGCAGGAACCGTCGCGGAAGGCGGCGAGCGCCCGCTCGCGCTGCGGCTGGGACTTGTTGCCGTGGATCGCCGCGCCAGCGATACCGACCTTGTCGAGGCCGCGCACCACCCGGTCGGCACCGTGCTTGGTCCGGGTGAAGACGAGGACGCGGTCGATCGAGGGATCGCGCAGGATGTGGCCGAGCAGGGCCTGCTTGGCGCCGGTATGGCAGAAGATCACCTGCTGCTCGACGCGCTCGGCGGTGGTCGCCACCGGGGTGACGGCGACCTGCACGGGATCGCGCAGGTACTGGCCGGCGAGGTCGGCGATGTTCCGCGGCATGGTGGCCGAGAAGAACAGGCTCTGGCGCTGGGCCGGGAGCATCTTCACGATGCGCTTGAGGGCGTGGATGAAGCCGAGGTCGAGCATCTGGTCGGCCTCGTCGAGGACGAGGATCTCGACGCCCTCAAGGGTCAGCGCCCGGCGGTCGACGAGGTCGATGAGCCGGCCGGGGGTGGCGACGAGGATGTCGACGCCCGGCGCCACCGCCCGCTCCTGGCGGCCGATGGTGACGCCGCCGAACACCACGGTGTTGGTGAGGGCGAGATGCTTGCCGTAGTCGGAGAAGCTGTCGGCGATCTGGTTGGCGAGCTCACGGGTGGGTGAGAGCACCAGCGCCCGGCAGCCGCGGCGGGGCGCCCGGCGCTTGTCCTGGGCGAGGCGGTGCAGGATCGGCAGGGCGAAGGCCGCCGTCTTGCCGGTGCCGGTCTGGGCGATGCCGCAGAGGTCCCGGCCCTCCATGGCGGGCGCGATCGCCTGCGCCTGGATCGGGGTCGGCGTCACGTAGCCGGCCTCGGCAAGCGCCTTCAGCACGGGCTCCGCGAGTCCGAAATCGGAAAACTGGGTCAAGTCGTATCTTTCGGGCAGCGATGTCCGGCCACCGGCGTCGCGCGTTCGCGACGGGATCAGGCCGGTCAGTTTGCGAGGGACTGCCCGCGTGATGGGGCGGTCGAAGATGCATGCACGTTGAAGAGAGGGGCCGGTTCGCGTCTCGGGCTGGAAAGCGGAGAAGCGCGCCGTCACGCAGCCCCCTCAAGCGGCACTCATTCGGCCGCTGACGCTGCGCTGCACATATGCGCCCGCTCCCGCGGCAAGTCAATGCGCGACCTTTGTGGGGCCGGCGGGCGGATTCCGCCCTCGCCGATGGGGATGAACGGCGGAATCCGGTGGCCAGCGCCGCCCTGCGGCCGGACGGATGCTTGGGCGGCCGGGCAGGGCATGCGATGAACCGGAGGGCCGGCCCTGCCCCTTCCGGAGGCGGGCGCCGGGCGGCGGCATGGCGGCTGCGTCGTCCTGTCCGTTGGGAGACTGCGTGTGCGTGCGGCGTTCCAGAATGGCATGCGTCCGGCCAGCGCCGGGCGGCGCGTCCGGTTTACGGACGGCGCGGCCGCGCGGGTCGCGGGATGATCGCGCGCCACACCCTCACCTATGTCGGCTCGCGGGGCGTCGCGGCGGCGCTGAACATGGCCTCCCTCGCCGTCTTCACCCGGCTGGCCCCGGTCGAGGTCTACGGCAGCTATCTGTGGGTGCTGTCCTGGGCGCTGCTCGTCTACGGCGCGACCTGCCAATGGCCGAAATTCGCGTTCTTCGCCCTCTATGACGAGACCCGCGCGCCGGAGCAGGTCGGCACCCTGGTGCGCCTGCTGATGGGCATGCTGGTCCTGGCCGGGCTCGTCACCGCCGGCGCGGCCGCCGCGGGCCTGCTCGCCCCGCCCATGGCCGCCGCGGTGGTGGCGGCCGTCCTCGGCATGGCGATCTTCGAGGGCACGCTGGAGGTGGCGCGCACCCGGCTCGCGGCCGCTTCGGTGGCGGCCTCGGTGGTCGCCCGGGGCGTGCTCGTGCTCGGCCTCGGCAGTCTCGTCCTCGCCCGCACGGGCGATCCGATCGACCTCGTCCTGGCGGTGGCGCTGGCCAACGCGCTCGCCGCCCTGCCCGCCTTGCGCTCCGTCGGGCCGCTGCTGCGAGGCCGGGGCAGCGTCGCGGAGGCCCGCCGCCTCCTCGCCTATGGCTGGCCGCTGGTGCTGTCCTTCGGGCTCGCGGCCCTGGCCCAGACCCTCGACCGGCTGATCATCGGCAAGAGCATCGGCGCGCAGGAGCTCGGCGCCTACGGCGCCATCGGCGACTTCCTGCGCCAGAGCTTCGTCGTGTTCGGGGAGAGCATCGCCCTGTCGATGATCTCCATCGCCAAGCGCGACGCCCGCGACGGCGGCATGCCGGCCGCGCGGCCGGTGCTGAGGGATGCCGCGCGGGCGCTGACCCTGGTCGGCGCCTTCGGCACGGTGTTCTACCTGAGCTTCGACGCGGTGCTCGTCTCGGTGCTGCTCGGGCCGGAATACCGCGGCACCGCCCTGGAGCTGGCGCCGATCCTGGTGGCGGCGAGCCTCTGCCAGATGTTCCGCGCCTACTACTTCGGGCAGGTGATCTACTTCGCCCGCACCAGCCATCTCGACGCCGTGGCCTCGCTGCTCCTGCTCGTCGTGGTCGCCGGCCTGTCCCTGCTGCTCATCCCGACCCACGGCGTGATGGGCGCGGCGATCGCCGTGGCCGTGGGCCAGGCGGTCGCCTGCCTTGCCTTCATCCTCGGCGCGAAGGGCGGCATCCGCATGCCGGTGCCGGTGGTCGACATCGTGCTGATCGTGCTCTGCGCGCTCGGCACCTCCGCCATCCTGTCCGGGGTGAGCCGGCTGCCTGGGGGGGACGGGGTGTTCGGGGAGGCCCTCCAGTTCGCCCTGATCGCGGTCGCCGGCGCGGCGGCGGCCTGGCATTTCAACATCATCGGCATCGCCGACGGCCTCGCCCGCCGGAGCCGGCGCGCGGCGTGAGCGCTTCCCCCTCCCGTACCGTCCGGCGGCCGGACGGGCTCGTCGTCGCCCTGCGCCGCCTGGACGAGGCCGGGCCGTTCCTGCCGGCCTGGCGGGCGCTGGCGGAGAATGCCCTCGTCGACAACCTGTTCTTCGAGCCCGATTTCGCCCTCGCGGCGGCGCCGGCCTTCGGCGAGGGGGTCGAACTCCTCCTCGTCGCCGACCGCCCGCCGGAGGCGCCGGGCTGCCGCCTGCTCGCCCTCTGGCCCTGCCGGATCGTCCGGCGCTGGGGGCTGCCCCTGCCGGTGCTGATGGGCTGGAGCCACGGCTTCGCGATCTTCGGCGCGCCGCTTCTCGACGCCGCTGCGGCGCCGGCCGCGCTCGCGGCGCTCCTGGACGCCCCCCGGCCCCTCGGTCTGCCGCGCCGGATGATGATGCCCTATCTGCCCCTGGACGGCCCCCTGGCCGCCCTCGTCGAGGCGCATCGCGCCCGTCACGGCCTTCGCCGGGCCGATCACTGGGCGCATGCGCGCGGCTGGCTCGATCTCGGCGTGGACGCACGGGGGGAGGCGTCGCTCTCGCCGCGCAGGACGCGCCAGCTCGACCGGCTGCGCCGCCGCCTCGCCCCGGCCTGCTTCGAGACCGTGACGGACCGAGACGCCCTCGGGCCGGCGCTTGACGACTACATCGCCCTCGAAACCGCCGGCTGGAAGGGGCGGGCGGGCACCGCCCTGGGCCAGCACCCGGCAGAGGCCCGCTTCCTCCACGCCCTCGTCGCGGCCTACGGCGCGCGGGGCGCCGTGCGCATCGACCGGCTGCGGCGCGGAGAGGGGAAGGACGGGAAAAGCCTCGCCGCCTCCCTGGCGATCCGCACCGGCGGCACGCTCTGGTACCTGAAGATCTCCCACGACGAGGCCGAGGCCCGGAACTCCCCGGGCGTGCAGCTCGTCCGCGAGGTCACCCGTAGCCTCCGCGCCGATGCGCGCCTCGCCGGGGCCGATTCCTGCGCGCCGCCGGGCTTCCGGATGATCGAATCGGCCTGGGAGGGCCGGCGCCCCCTCGCCCATGCGCTGATCGAGGCCGGGGGCGGCGACCCGCTCTTCCCCCTCGCGGCCCGGCTCGAATCCCTGCGGGCCCTCGTCGCCCGGGCCCGCCTGCGCTGGCGGCGGTAGGGCGCCCTCAGGTCTCCGCCGCGTCGAAGCGGCTCCAGCGGAACACTTCGGTGCCGGCGCCGTCGATCACCCGCACGGCCTCGGCGACGGGGCCGTTGCGCTGGGGCACCCGGGCGCGGGCGAACAGCCCCAGCGCCTTCTCGCGGGCGGCCTCGAGTCCCGTGGTGCGGACCGAGATCCGCTGCAGCACCCCCTCGCCCCGCCCCTCGGCGCCGACGACCTCGATGTGGAAGGTTTCACGAAAGGCCAAGGTCCGCCCGCTCTCCGGTTGCAGGATCGGTTGTGCAGATAGGCGCTCCGCCGCCCCGGCGGAAGCGCGGGTCAGATCAGGCGCACCTCCTCGGCCTTCAGCCCCAGGGTGCGGGCCATGCGGGTCGAGAGGCTTCCGGTGAGCTCCACGGCGGCTTCCGCGCCGAGTTCGTCCTGCACCGCCATGAGGGCGTCCGCTGCGCTGCGCTTGACCGCGGCATAGACCCGCAGGAGCGCGGGCGCGTCGGCCTGGGGCAGGCGGACGGCGACCAGGAAGGTCTTCCGGCGGGCAAGAGGGGCCGCCTTCTGCGAAGGTCCCTCCTTCGCGGGGCCTCCGGCGGCTCCCTTGGCCGCCTTGCCGCGGGGGGGCGCGGTCTCGGGGGCCGTACGCCGCGTCCCGCCTTTGGCGCGGTCCTTGGGCTTGGCTTGTGCCGCCGCCTTCTTGCCGGAGGACTTCTTCGAGGAGGGCGCCTTCGCGAGCTTGCCCGCGAGCGAAGGGGCAGAGTCGGCTGCGGGCGCGACCAGGAGACCTGGCTTTGAATGGTTACGTTTCGGCATCGCACAACTTTGGGACGGATCTCTCCCGATGGCCACCACCTGTATTGGATGGTGGGAATTCGTCGACGGCAACCTGCCGCAGGGCATCGGGCTCCGCCGCGCGGTGTCCGGGATGCAACAAACGCCTGGATGTGGTTGACTTAAGGCGCCGGTAGGGCAATCGCCCGGGAAACCCGGGAGGACGACCTTGCCGGGCCCTGGTTGTGCGACGGATTCTGCATGATGGCGACTTCGCCCTTCGTCACCGCCGACTGGCTCAAGGAGCGCCTGGCGGCGCCGGACATCGTCGTCCTCGACGCGTCCTGGTACCTCCCGGCGCAGGGCCGCGATGCCGAGGGCGAGTTCCGGGCCGCCCATGTCCCCGGCGCGATCCGCTTCGACATCGACGCGATGAGCGACGAGACCTCCCCCCTGCCCCATATGCTGCCGCGGCCGGAGGTGTTCTCTTCCCGTATGCGGGCCCTCGGGGTCGGGGACGGTGCCCAGATCGTCGTCTATGACGGCATGGGCCTGTTCTCGGCGCCCCGGGTCTGGTGGATGCTGCGCGCCTACGGCGTGCGCGACGTCGCCATCCTCGAGGGCGGCCTTCCGGCCTGGATCGCCGCCGGCTATCCGACCGAGGAGGGCGACGCGCCTCCTCGGGAGCGCCGCCACTTCACCGCCCGCCTCGACCATGGCGCCGTGGCGGATGCGCAGGACGTCGCCCGGGCCCTGGAGCGCGGCAGCGCCCAACTCGTCGATGCCCGCTCCGGCCCCCGTTTCCGCGGGGAGGAGGCGGAGCCGCGCCCCGGCGTGCGCCCCGGCCACATGCCCGGCGCCCGCAACGTCCACTACGCCGCCCTCCAGGCCAATGGCCGCCTGAAGGACGAGGCGTCCCTGCGCGCCGCCTTCGCCGAAGCCGGCGTCGATCTCGACGCCCCCGTCATCACCACCTGCGGCTCCGGCGTCACCGCGGCGATCGTGTCCCTGGCGCTGGAGACCCTCGGGCGTCCGCCCCGGGCGCTCTATGACGGCTCCTGGTCGGAATGGGGCAGCGACCCGGCCCGTCCCGTGGCGACGGGACCGGCCTGATCCGGACCGGATGACATCGCGTTCAAGCTGTCAGAGTGCGCGCGTTTACAGTCTAGGGGTGTGATAAGGTCACAGCGTCGTCCCGCTCGAAGCCCGATCACCTCCGGGCGGTCCGCGACCGGCGGGCCCGGCGCTCTCGCGCTGCGGCCCGTCGACGTGGAGCGCGCCGGTGCCGTCCTGCCCGAGGCGCACGATGCCTGTCAGATCGCCGCCAGGCCCCTTTGCACCGCCGGCCGGGCCAGCACCGCGTCGAGCCAGCGCTTGACGTTCGGCAGGCGGGCGGCATCGATGCCCTGCTTCTCGTGGAACTTGGCCCAGGGCAGGACCGCGATGTCGGCGATGGAATAGGCCCCGGCGAGATATTCGTGATCGGCGAGCCGGCGGTCGAGGACGCCGTAGAGGCGTTCCGCCTCCTTGCTGAAACGCTCGATCGCGTAAGGAATCTTCTCGGTGGCGTAGATGCGGAAATGGTGGGCCTGGCCCAGCATCGGCCCGAAGCCGCCGACCTGCCAGAACAGCCACTCGTCGACGCTCACCCGGGCCCGCTCGTCCGCGGGGTAGAGGCATCCGGTCTTGCGCCCGAGATATTGCAGGATCGCCCCCGATTCGAAGACCGAGATCGGCTGGCCGCCCGGCCCCTCCGGATCGACGATGGCCGGGATCTTGTTGTTGGGCGAGAGCGCCAGGAAGTCGGGCGCCATCTGCTCACCCTTGCCGATATTCACCGGCACGATGCGGTAGGGCAGACCGCATTCCTCCAGCATGATCGGGATCTTCCAGCCGTTCGGCGTGCTCCAGGTATGGACGTCGATCGGTTTTCCCGTCGATGAGGCCATGGGCAAAGGCTCCGGGCTGGCCCCCCGATGCCGTCCGGGGCCGCTTTCTCTGGAGTAGCCCGGATCCCGCGCTGCGCTCAAGCTTGGGCGTCGCGTGCCGTCTGCGACAATCCGAGGCCCTGTGGCCGGGAAGGCCGTGCGCAAGCCGCGTGGCGCGCTTGCGCTTTTCGCAGGCGCGAGCTGAGATGCCGAGTGTGGCCGGGAGCCCGGCCCCCGCCGGAGTCCCCATCCCGCCATGCTTGCCCGTCTTCTCGCCGCGGCGCTCCTCGCCGCCCCGCTCCTCGTCTCCGGTGCCGCCCAGGCCAAGGAGCCGGCGGCCGTACCTCCCGCTGCGACCGAGTCGGCACCGAAGAAGGAGCCGAGTCTCGCCCAATCCGCCGCGCGCGAGCGGCAGAAGAAATGCGGCGCCGAATGGCGCGCCCTCTCCGCCACGGAGAAGGCGGCCCAGGGGCCGAAATGGCCGCAATATTACAGCAAGTGCGTCAAGCGCCTGAAGGAACAGAAGGCCTGAGCGGTGGGGCCGCGAACCGCAGCCCTTCCTCGCGTGTTGGAGCAGGTCCGAAACAGCCGAGCGTGACCGGGGCGGGGTATGAAGGGTGAGCGGCGCCTGCTGCAGCGCGTGGTGACGCTCGCCGCGATCGTTCCGGTCGCGGCGGGTCTCTACGGCGTGCTGTTCGGCATCGACGGGATCGGCTCCAACCCGGCCGTGAACGTCTCCGCCGACAGCCATTTCCGCTATCTCTCGGGTCTGCTCACCGGCATCGGCATCCTGTTCTGGACCTGCGTGCCGGCCATCGAGACCAAGACCGGTCTATTCCGCTTCCTCACCCTGGTCGTGGTGCTGGGCGGCCTCGCCCGCCTGCTCGGCCTCTACCTGACCGGCGTGCCCTCCCTGACCATGCTCGCGGCCCTCGGTATGGAGCTCGTGGTGACGCCCCTCCTCTGCCTCTGGCAGATGCGGGTCGCCCATCTCGCCTGGAACGAGGGGCCGGCCACCGTCGACCTCACCCGGGAGGCCCCGCTGTGAGCGGCGCCCCGGCCGGGGTGCGCCCCGCCATCGCCGACCGCCTGCTTGACCGAATCGACGCCGTCTTGCCCAAGCCCGCCGCCTGGGCCTTCGCCCTGCGCATCTGGCTCGCCATGATGCTCGCCCTCTATGCGGGCTTCTGGCTGCAACTGGACAGCGCCTCCTCCGCCGCCGTCACCGTGGCGATCCTGGCTCAGCCGAAGCGCGGCCAGGCCCTGTCCAAGGCGGCCTACCGCTTCCTCGGCACGATCCTCGGCGGACTCGTCGCGATCGTGATGCTCGGCCTGTTCGGGCAGGACCGGGTCCTGCTCCTCGTCGCCTTCGGCCTCTGGCTCGGGCTCTGCGTCTTCGCCGCGCAGTTCCTCCAGGACACCCGCGCCTATGGGGCGATGCTGTCCGGCTACACCGTCGCGATCATCGCGCTCGCCCATATCGACGCGCCGCAGACGGGTTTCGACGCGGCGGTGGGGCGGCTCGCGGCGATCGCGCTCGGCATCGTGTCGATCACCTTCATCAATGACGCGCTCGCTTCCCCCAGCACCTGGCGCTCCATGCGCGGGCAGCTCGCGGAGGTTTTCGCCGCCACCAAGGCCTTCGCGGCCGAGGCGATCGGCCGGGGCGATCCCGGCCCGGAGCGCGCCGCCGCCCTCATCAACAGGGTCGCGGCCCTGCGCGCCGATGCGAGCGCCATCGCGGGAGAGCTCGACGACGGAAAGCATCGTGCCGCGGGCGCCCGCAGCGCCATCGCCGCGCTCTACGTGATGGCGGCGGCGAGCCGGGCCTTCGCCGCCGCCCATGGCCGCCTGCGTTCGCCCGGCCCGGCGGTCGAGGAGGCGCGGTCCCTGCTCCGGGAGGTGACCGCGGGCGGCGTCGGAGCGCCCTCCCCCGCCCGGCTCGACGCCATCGACCTGCGCCTGCGCGACCAGGTCGATGCGGCGATCCGCGATGGGTGCCGGCCGATCGACGAGGTGATGGCGCTGCAGCGCGCCCTCGACCTCGTCAATGCGGCGACCTTCGCGCAGGACGGGCTGCGGGCGGTCGCCGACGGCCGCAAGCCGCTGCGCGACGTGGCCCTGCCCACCCATCGCGACTTCCAGGTGGCCCTGCGCGGCGCCTTCCGGGTGGTGATCGCCTTCGCCCTCACCGCCTCCTTCTTCATCGCCACGGGTCTGCCCGACACGTCCTTCGCCCTGGTCCAGGTGGCGGCGACCGGCGCCCTCTCCTCGGTCAATCCCGATCCGCGGAAATTCGCCCTGGGGGTGCTGATCGGCATGCCGCTGGCGGCGCTGTGCGCGGTGCTGGTCCTGTTCGTCCTGCTCAACGGGGTGCAGGGCTTCCCCCTGCTCGCCATCGCCATGGCGCCGGTGATCTTCGTCGCCTGCTTCCTGTCGCTGAACCCGCCGACCTTCGGCGTCGGGTTCATCCTGCTCGTGTTCTTCCCCGTGCTGCTCGCCCCGGCGAATCCGCAGGGCTACGACCCCGAATCCGTTCTCATGAACGGCCTGCTCGTCACCCTCTCCGCGGTGATCCTGTTCCTCACCGTCCGCCTCGTCCTGCCGATCTCGCCCGCCCGCCACCGGGCCTTCGCCCTGGACGAGGCCCGGCGCGACCTCGCCGACGCCCTGGTCGGCGCGGGGGGCGACGCCACCACCCGCACCAGCCTGAACGCGGACCGCCTGCGGCAGTTCTCAACCTGGAACTCCGGCAGCGGCGCCGTGCGCCGGGCGAGCCTCGCCCATGCCTTCGCCATGGCGCAGCTCGAAGCCGCCGCGGCCCGCGCCCATGCCCAGCTGCGGCTGCTCTGGCGGGTGCCGGCGCTGCGGCCCCTCGTCGAGCGCGCCCGGGCGGCGCTCGCCCGGGGCCAGGCCTGGAGCCTCGACGACGTCGCCCGCGACCTCGTCCGTGCGGCGGCTCCGGAGGACCGCGCGACCCGCATGACGGTCGCGCGCGCGGCCAGCGATCTCGCGACCGCCTCGCGCGTTGTCGAGCGCCACGGCCGCTTCTTCCGGCGGCTCGAACTTCCAAGCTCCTGACGATGCGCCAAGAACTCGAGATCGGCGGGATCCTCGTCTCGCCCTTCGTCGCCGACGCCCTGGGCGCCTTCGCCCTCCTGATCCTGTTGCGGGCGCTGTTCCGGCGGATCCGGTTCAGCCGCTACGTGGCGAACGCCCCCCTGGCGGAGGCAGGGCTCTATGTCTGTCTCCTCGCCCTCCTGATCGTGCTGGTGTGATGGCGGACGAGGACGATCCCAAGGCGAGTCCGGACGCCGCGGACGCTCCCCGCGAGGCGCCCCCGGCCCTGACGGTCGAGCGCCCGGCGCCGGCGCGGCGCGGACGGTCGGGGCGGATCCTCCGCCTCCTCGCGACCGCCGTGATCCTCGCCTGCGCCGTCGTGGCGGCCGTGGTGGTCTGGCAGTTCTACGTCACCGCGCCCTGGACCCGGGACGGGCGGGTGCGGGTGCAGGTCGCCAACATCGCGCCCCAGGTCTCGGGCCAGATCGTGGAGATCCGGGTCGCCGACAACCAGCCGGTGGCCAAGGGCGACGTGCTCTACGTGATCGACCCGTTCGACTTCGAGGTCGCGGTCCGGTCCGCCGAGGCGGAGCTCGCCAACCGCGAGGCCGACCTGCAGGTGAAGCAGGCCCAGTCCGCCCGCCGGCAGGCGCTCTCCACCGTCTCCACCTCCGTCGAGGAGAAGCAGCAATATGCCGGCACGGCCAAGATCGCCGAGGCGGCGCTCGCCACCGCCAAGGCCCAGCGCGCCCAGGCCAAGGTGAATCTGGAGCGCACGCAGGTGCGCTCCACCGTGAACGGGCGCGTCACCAACCTGCTGCTGCGCGTCGGCGACTACGCTTCCACCGGCAGCCCGAACGTGCGGGTGATCGACACCGATTCCTTCTGGGTCGACGGCTATTTCGAGGAGACCAAGATGGCCGGCATCCGCGCCGGCGCCCCCGCCGAGATGGCGCTGATGGGCTATGCGGCGCATCTGCGGGGGACGGTGGAGAGCATCACGCTCGGCATCGCCACGGCCAATGCCGCGCCGAGCACGCAGGGCCTGCCGAACGTCGATCCCGTCTATACCTGGGTCCGGCTCGCCCAGCGGGTGCCGGTGCGCATCCGCATCGACCACGTGCCCCCCGAGGTGACGCTGGTGGCCGGCATGACAGCGACCGTGGTCGTGGGCGACGGCGTCGGCGCCATGCCGGCCTGGCTCGCCGGTCTGCGCGGCGCGGTGCTCGGCTGGCTCGACCCGGCGCCGGACCGCTCCGGATCTCTCTCGCCTGCCGCCGTGAGCGGCAAATGAACGCCGCGCGCGCAGCCACGCCTGCTTCCGAGGCAGTCGCTGCCGAAAACTCAGTCGGCTTGTTTTGTTCGGTTTAGCAGAGACTTAAGCCGGCTTCGGCAAGCTTGGCCGCGAGAGATCTGCTGGCCTGCTGGAGTTGCCGATGGAGCATGACCCGTCCCGCCCCGCCGATGAGGGCGCGCGCGTCTGTGCCGAGGGTCTGGCGGGCGTCGGGACGCTGCTGCGGCACGCGGCGCGGGCCAATGGCCAGGCCGGCGGCTTCACCCGCGAGATCCGCCGTCAGAGCGCGGGCGTCGAGGCCTCGCTCGCCGCCACCCGCGGCAGCGTCGGGCGCGACACCGCCGCCGGCACCGCCGAGCGGCTGCGCGGCGAGCTGGTCGGCGCGGTGGCCGAGGCGATGAACGCCATCACGGCGGAGGTCGAGCGGATCGGCGCGCGCATCGACGCCAAGGCGGCGGAGGCGGCCCGCATCGTCACCGTCATCGACGGCATCGGCGCCACGATCCGCATGCTCTCGCTCAACGCCACCATCGAGGCGGCCCGGGCCGGGGAGCATGGCCGCGGCTTCGCCGTGGTGGCGCAGGAGGTGCGGGCGCTCGCCGAACAGACCCGCGAGAGCGCCCGCAACGCCGCCTCCGTGATCGACTTCTCCGACGTGCGCACCGAGCTCCGGGCCCTTCGCAGCTCCACCGACCGGGCCCTCGACGGGCTCGGCGGCGCGGTGCGGGCCACCGCCGACCGCATCGAGGATCTGCTCGGCGGCGTCGGCAACGAGCTGGCGGCGATCAGCATGAGCAACGCCACCATCGGCGAGGCGCTCGGGGCCATGCAGGCCTGCATCGACCGCACCGAGGCCAAGGCCGGCCGTGCCCTGGCCCTCGCCGCGGACACGCTCGCGGCGGCGGAGGGCGGGTCAGGCCCGGACCTCGCCCGGCACGGGCTCGCCCGCCTGCCGCCGGGCTACGACCGGCTCGACGACGTACGCGCCCGCGGCGTGCTGCGCATCGCCGTGGAGCCCGCCTTCAAGGGCCTCTCCTTCCGGCTCCAGCCCGGCGCGCCCCTCATCGGCCTCGACATCGACTACGCCAAGGCCTTCGCCGACCATCTCGGCGTCAGGGCGCAGTTCGTCGAATGCCCCTGGGACCAGTGCACCGAGCTGCTGGAGGCGGGGCCGAAGGCGGGCGAGCCGCCCGTGGACATCGTCTGGTCGGCCCTCGCCCCGAGCGCGGCCTACGAGGGCATCGCCTATTCCCGCGCCTACACCTATCTCCACTACGTGCTGGCGCGGCGGGCGGGCGACACGCGCATCCGCAGCCATGCGGACCTCGATGGGCGCACCCTGGGCATCATCAACGATCCCGGCGCCTACGCCACCCTGGAGACGGTGGGCCTGCGCTGGGCGCAGAATCTCCACGCCAAGGGGCGGCGCGTGGCGACGCTGGGCAGCCTCGTGCCGATGACCGATCAGGGCCGCATCCACGACGCCCTGGCCGATGGGGTGGTCGACGCCTTCGCCATCGACGCGCCGATCATGCACTGGGCCTGCACCAGCCCGGACAGTCCCTGGCGCGGCCGCATCGAGATCGTCCCCGGCAACCTCGCCCCGGCGCCCTGGTACTACGCGGCGGCGGTGGCCGATCACCCCTCCTCCTGCCGGTTGCTGATGGCGGCCGACGCCTTCATCGAGCGCTTCTGCACCACGCCCCAGCGCGCGGCGATCGAGCGGACCTGGCAGGGCGCTGCGATCTCCGGCAGCCACGGCTACCGGGACGAGCCGGGATCCCTGCGCGGCGCCGCGGAACTCGCCGCCGCTTACACCGCGTGGACGGGCCACCCCCCGACCCTCTCCCTTCTGTCCGACCTGCGGCCGGCGGCCTGAAGGGGCGTCGGGGCATTCGGGGGGCCATCGGGGCGTCTCGGGCGTTGCCCCTGGGATGGGCGGGCCTCGACCCGCGTCCCGGATCCCAGGAGCAACCCCATGACGCCGCGCCGACCGCGCCCGTCCGCCGCCCTCGCCGTCTCCCTGCTCGCCCTCGGCCTCGCGGTCGGCGTGGCCCGGGCCGAGTCGGAAAAGCTCGCCGTGTTCGACTTCCAGTTCGCCCGGGGCGCCCCGACGCCGCCGACCGAGGAGGATCTCGCCCGGCTCAAGCGCACCGGGGACGCGTTCCGCAAGCTGCTGACGGAGAGCGGCCGCTACACCCTGGTCCCGACGGAGAGCGTCGCCGAGGATCTCGCGGGCAAGGACCTGCGCGCCTGCGGCGGCTGCGCCGAGGCGGCGGCCAAGAGCCTGGGCGCGCAGGCCGCCGTGATCGGCGAGGTGCAGAAGGTCTCCAACCTCATCCTCAACATCAACGTCTACGTGAAGCCGCTCCAGGACGAGGCCCCCGAGCGGGCCTACAGCGTCGACCTGCGCGGCAACACCGACGAGTCCTTCGACCGCGGCATCCGGTATCTCGTAAAGAATCAGTTCCTGGAACGGGCGCCATAGGACATCGGTCTCTCCGGAAATTTTTGCGCCGCGTCCGTGTCGGGTGCAAGTGCTTGAGCGGCAAAGGATGCGGTGCGAAAACGAATTCGTGCGAGCCAATTCGATCAAGCTCGGCGCGAATTCGGGGTTGACGCTTCGGAGAGGCGGACGCAGTATTTCCCTGTGCTTCGCGATGCAAGCACATCCGCAGGGCAGATCGATCCTGCCCGCGTGGAAAGACGCTGAGGGAGACAGGAATGACTCCACCGCAGCAAAAAGCCGTCACGACCACTTCGGAACCGGTTCGGCCCGAAGCCTAGCGGCAAGCGACACGAGCCACCGGACGGAAGCGGCTCCCAGGGGCGCAGAAGCGGCCGATACGGCGCGACTTCGAACACGCGACATGCCCCGCCTTGGGCCGCTTCCGCCGCGGTCTCCCGCGACAGCCTCCTACAGTCTCGACATCTTCAACCGCACCTTCTCCAGGAAGGCGCGGCGCTTGGCGTCGGTCGCCACGTTCATGTGGTAGAGGGCGAGGTAGTCGGCCCGCGCCCGCGAAGCCGCGAACCAGCGCAGGTAGCGCGTCACCAGCCGGCGCGGCGGATCCTGCATGGCGAGCGCCATCCAGCGCGGCCGGCCATAGGTCACCACGCCGACGATCCGCTTCAGGCTGTCGAGGATCGGGCGCACATGGCGCGGATCCGACATGTCGAAGGCGACGCCGGGCATCATCAGCCGGTCGACGAAGCCCTTCAGCATGGCCGGCGGCCCGAAGCACCAGGTCGGGAATTGCACCACCAGCACCTCCGCCGCCTGGAGCCGGGCCACGTAGGCTTCGAGCCCGCGCCGGTTCACGGCGGTGTCGTGGTAGTGGCGCCGCCCCTCCGCCGAGAGAACGGGATCGAAGCCCTCCGCGTAGAGGTCGAGCAGGTCGACCCGGTGCCCGGCCTCCCGCAGCCCCGCCAGCGCCGCCTCGCGGATCGCCGCGTGGAAGCTCTCCGGCAGGGGATGGCAGTAGACGTACAGGACGTTCTTGGGGGTCGTCATGCCGGAAGGCTTGCCTCGGCATCCGCCGGGGTGAAGCTGCGCATCTTGCCGGGATTCATCAGGCCGGCCGGGTCGGTGAGCCGCTTGAAGCCGAGCTGGTCGGTCTCCGCCCGCTTGTGCCTCGTGCCGTCCTCCAGCGTGTAGACATGGGGATTGGCGATCCAGACGCCGCTCGCCTCGTGCTCGGCGATGATCGCGTTCAGCCGCTCCTCGGTGGTGAATTTCAGGAGCGGGATGCCGGCATAGGTGAGCTTGCCGGCGAACTCGATGAGCTCGAGATGCGGCACGATCTCGCCGGGGAAGCGCGCGGCCATCGCGGCGACGCTCTCCATCAGCCCCTCGGCCGGATGCAGGCTCTGCAGGTAGGTCCAGCTGCGGTCGGTCTTGAGCACCTGCAGGGTGCTGTGGTTCCAGGTGTATTCGTAGAGCGGCACGCTGCCGGGGCCGTCGTCCAGCGGCGTCTCCAGGGTGATGCGCCCGCCGGCCTCGGCCACCCGCGCCCGGAAGGCGGGCAGCGTGTCCTCCGCGATCATCGCGATCAGGATCGCCTGGCCCTCGGGGCAATAGGCCTTGAGGCCCGTGAACCATTGCGGCAGCGGCCAGGCGATCGGGGTGATCAGCTTCTTGCCGATCGCGGCATCGCGCCCGACCGCCAGGCCGCATTCCGCGGCGGCGAGGAAGTCGTCGAAGGCGACGATCACGTCGATCCAGGGGCGGGCGGGGGCGAGGGGCATCTCCAGCGCGGTGATGATGCCGGTGGTGCCGTAGGCATGGGCGACCCCGTGGACGCGGTCGCCGGTCAGCTCCAGCACCTTCGGTTCCGCTTCCAGGGTCACCACCCGCGCGGCGCGAATGTTGCCGCGCTCGCGCAGCTGCCCGTAATTCACCGAGCCGATGCCCCCCGAGCCCCCGGCGATGAAGCCGCCGATGGTGGCGGTGCGCTTGGTGGAGGGATGCATGCGGATCTCCTCGCCCCCGGGGGCGAGTTCCGCGTCGAGCCGGTTCATCTTGATGCCGGGGCCGGTGCGCACCGCCCCGTCCCGCTGCCATTCGATGGTGGCGAGCCCGCTCATGTCGAGGAGCACGCCGCCCTGGAGCGGCACCGCCTGACCGTAATTGCCGGTGCCGCCGCCGCGCACGGTCAGGGGCACGCCGTGGCGGGCGCAGGCCGAGGCCACCGCGATCACGTCCGCCTCGCTTCCCGCCTCGACCACGACATCCGCTGACAGGCCGTTGAGCTGGGCGTTGAGCACCGGCGAGTACCAGAAGAAGTCCCGCGAGCGCTTCCGGACCCGGGAGGGCTCCTCCACGAGGGCGACGCGGCCGGCGAGCTCGCTGCGCAGGGCGGCCAGGGCTTCGGGCGAGGGATGGCGGGTCATGGGCTATGGCTCTTCGTCGGAAGATGCGGACCGGGCTCACGGCCGCGCCGCGGGTGTCGCCCATCGTCCCGGAAGGGGGGCGGCTTTCGGGACGGGCGATGCAAGACAGGCGCCTCGCGCCCCGTCACGCACCCGGTTTCGGGGAGGCGGGGCGGGCCGTCAGGTCCATCGAGGCGGCCAGCTTGGCCATGATGTAGTCGCCGGCCTTCACCGGCTCGAACCGGGCGGGATGCGCCGTGTCGCAGCAGCTCGGCAGGCAGGCCACCTCGGATTCCTCGTTCGGCCCCGTGAAGGCGACCATGGACAGGCGCGCCGTGGAGCCGGTGAGCGACCGGTCCGGGTTCGAGACCCGGTGCAGGGTCGAGCGCCAGCGGCCGTTGGTCCAGCGGGACATCAGGTCCCCGACATTGATCACGAAGGAATCCGGCACGACCCGGGCCTCGTGCCAGGTGCCGTCGCGGTCGGCGACCTCCAGCCCGCCGGGCGCCGCGTCCTGGCGCAGGATGGTCAGCCCGCCGTAATCGTGATGCGCGCCGTAGCGCAGCTGGCCCGGGGCCGGGGGCTCCGGCTGGTCGGGATAGTGGACGAAGCGCAGCACCAGGGCCGGGTCCGCGAAGAAGGGCGCGAAATGGTCCTCCGGCAGGTCGAGCGCCAGCGCCGAGAGCTGGGTCAGCCGGGCGGACAGGCCCAAGATCTCGTCCCGCCAGGCCGCGACGAGGGCGGCGAGCTCCGGCGGTTCCTCCGGCCAGAGATTGGGGCGCCCGCCCCGGCCCTCGCGGTGGGGCGCGGAGAAGACCAGGGCCTCGCAGAGATCCGGCGGCGTCTCGCCCCGGAGCGTCTTGGCGACGCTCTCGATACCTATGGGCAGGTAGCCCCGCCCCTTGGTCTTCTCCGGCGGCGTGTCCTTCAGCTTCGCCGCGAGGTCCTGGGCGAAGTAGCGCTTCATCGCCCCGTAGAGCTCGTTGGCGAGCCGCTCGGGCACGCCGTGGCCGGTGACCACGGCGAAGCCCGTCGTCTCGAAGGCGTGGCCGAAGGCGCGACCGACCGAGCGCCGCGCGGCGGCGTCCCCATGCAGGAAGGGGGCGATGTCGACGATCGGCAGGTCCATCTTCGGCCTCTCCGGGTCTACTTCTTGCCGATGAACTCGAGGGTGTAGGCCTTGGTGACGTCGAGGGAGGCCGGGTAGATGCCGGCCTTGACCATCACGTCGAAGAAGGACTTCCAGCGCGCATCGGTCATGGCGCCGATGCCGAGGGTCTCCGCGTCGCCCCCCTCGACGAGGCCGCGCTTCTTCATCTGGTCCACCTTGAAGTGGAACAGCTCCTCGCCGCCGGTCGGCACGAGGTCGAGCACCGCCTTCATGGCCGGCGCGTAGTCGCCGCTCATGCACTCGGTCCAGCCCTTGCGGCTCGCATCCAGGAAGGCCCGCACGGTCTTCTTGTGGGTGTCGAGATAGGCGTCGGTGGCGAAGACCGTGGTCGCGTAATTGTTGTAGCCGTAATCGGCGAGCAGGATCGAGACCGGCGGCTCGGGCAGGACCTTGCCGAGGGTCGCCGCGTCGTCGGTGATGTAGCCCTGCTGCACCGCCTTCTTGTCGGCGAGGAAGGGCGCGGCGGAATAGGCGTAGGGCCGCAGCTGCCCGTCGTCGAAGCCGTAGGCCGCCTTCAGGAACTGCCAGAACTCGTTGCGCGAGAACCCGCCGATCATGATCGGCTTGCCCTTGAGGTCCTGCAGCGTCGCCACGCCCTGGCCGGCATGGGCGACGAGGGTCTGCGGGTCCTTCTGGAAGAACGAGGCGACGGTGCGCGCCTTCACGCCCTTGGCGACGAGGTTGAGCGTGGTGAAGCTTGAGCCCATGCCCATGTTCACCTCGCCCGAGGCGACGAGGAGCGGCATGTTCACGTTCGGGTTGCCGGGCTTGAGCTCCACGTCGAGCCCCGCCGCCTCGTAGTAGCCCCGGGCCTTGGCCTGGAAGAAGCCGCAATGCTCCGCCTCCGGCACCCAGTTGAGGCCGAAGCTGACCTTCTCCAGGGCGCGGGCCGGCGAGGCGGCGAGCCCTGTCGCCACCGCGAGCGCCGCGAGGAGGCGGCTCGTTCGCCGGGTGTGGCGAGCGGTGGAGGGGACGGCAGCAGGCATCGAGGGGATCTCCAGGCGTGTGAGAGGCATGGTGCGGGAGACCCCGGCACCGCGGCCGGGGTCCTGGGAACAAAGGAGCGGGGGCGCGCGTCAGACCATCTGCTCGTGGGGCGTCAGGGTCGGGGCGACGGGTACCGAGACGGCGGGCACCGCCTCCGAGACCTCGTCCTCGCCGTGCTCCCGCAGGAGGGCGAGCAGGCGCCGGCGCATGATCATGCCCGGGCGGTCGGAGGGCATGTGGCTCTCGACCTTGCGGCTCATGTCGATGGTCGCGTCCGGATCGGTCGATTCGAGGATGTCGCGGTCCTCCTCGATGATCGCTGCGTCCCAGGCGATCAGCTCCTGCGTCGAGCAGTCCGCCTCCGAATCGTTGCGGTAGAGGATCTGCGCGAGCCGGATGGTGCCGTCGTCGATCGGCGTCGCCGAGTTGAAGATGATGTGCCGCAGTCCCGACGGATACGCGATGTCGAGGCGGCGGCAGAACGGCATGAACCACTTGTTGCGCATGTGGCGCTTGGTGGTCGGCTCGGTGGTGCCGGAGATGCGGTGGGCCATCGGCGGGTTGGCGATGGTGATGATCGTCTCCGCCTCGAAGCCGTAATCGGTCTCGGTGATCTCGTACTTTTCCGGGATCGGCTGGTCGATCTGCCCGAACGTGTTCTTGTGCACGAAGGCGAAATGCGCGTTGTCGAAGGAATTCTCCATCAGGCGCAGGGGCGAGGTCTTCCACACGTCGTGGAACTGCTGGATGCGCCGGTAGCCGGGCATCGTGTCCTCGGGAATCTCGGGGATCGCCGCGCGGGGCTCCTCCAGGCAGACCCAGGCGTAGCCGTAGCGCTCCGTGCAGTGATAGGCCTTCACGGCGAGCCGCGGCACCACCTGATCCGGGTTGAACTGGGGGATGCGGGCGAGGGCGCCGTGCCGGTCATAGGCCCAGCCGTGATAGCCGCACACGATCAGGCCGTTGTCGCACCAGCCCTTGGAGAGCTTGGCGGTGCGGTGGCAGCAGCGGTCCATCATCGCCGCCGGCTCGCCGTTGCCGTCGAGGAACAGCACGATCTTCTCGCCCATCAGGGTGAAGGGCTTCGGCCCCTCCTTCAGGTCCTCGATGCGCAGGGTCGCGTACCAGTAATGGCGCCAGAGCTTCTGACGGGTCGTCAGCATGGAAGTCTCCTTCGATGATGCCCGGCGTGAAGCCCTCCGGCATGCGGTGGTTGAGAGGCGCGCCCCGTCGATCGATGAGCGGGGGCGCGTCCTGGCACGGGCGGGCCGCTCAGGCCCGCTCGGGATCCCCCCACGAGCCGAGCGCGAGGCGGCTCAGTCCGCTCATGGCGAGGAAGAGGAGGATGCCGGCCGCGGTGATCAGCGAGAGCGCGGCGAACATCCGGGGAATGTCGAGCTGGAAGCCGGCCTGAAGGATCTCGTAGGCGAGCCCTGCGCTGCGCCCGCCGGTGCCGGCCACGAATTCCGCCACGACGGCGCCGATCAGCGCCAGGCCCGAGGAGATGCGCAGCCCCGCGAAGAAATAGCCGAGGGCGCTCGGGATGCGCAGGCGCAGGAGCGTCTGCAGGCGGTTGGCCCGGTAGACCCGCATCAGGTTGACGAGGCCCGGATCGACGCTGCGCAGGCCCACCGTCGTGTTCGAGATCATCGGGAAGATCGCGATGATGGTCGCGCAGATCACGAGGGCGATCTGGGTGTCGCGCACCAGGATGATGATGAGCGGGGCCACCGCCACCACGGGGGTGACCTGCAGCATCACCGCGTAGGGGAAGAAGCCGCGCTCGATGAAGCGGCTCTGCACGAACAGGAAGGCGATCAGGGTGCCGAGCACCGTGGAGAGGGCGAAGGCGATCAGCGTCACGCGGATCGTGCTCCACAGGGCGTGCATCAGGTCCGGCCCGTTCTGGACGAGCGAGGCCGCGATCACGGTGGGCGCCGGGAACAGGTATTCCGGGATCGCGAAGCCGCGGCACAGGGCCTCCCACAGGCCGAGCACGCAGAGCCCGACCACGACCGGCGGCATCACCGCCTGGAAGCGGGGATTCTTGGACAGCGGGGTCATGCCTCGGCCTCCGGGGCGGCGGTGCTCGCCGGGTCGCTGGCGAGGGAGGCCTCGGTCAGGAGGCTGGAGAGCCGCTGGCAATATTCGGCGAAGCGCGGGCTGCGCCGGAAGGCGTCGCCGCGGGGATGGGGCTCGTCGATGGTCATCTCGGCGAAGATCCGGCCCGGCCGGGCTGCCATCACGATGATGCGGGTCGAGAGGAACACCGCCTCGTAGATCGAGTGGGTCACGAACAGCACGGTGAGCGAGCGCCGCCACCACAGGTCGACGAGGTCGGAATCGAGCTTGTTGCGGGTGAACTCGTCGAGGGCGCCGAAGGGCTCGTCCATGAGCAGGAGGTTCGGCTCGGTGACGAGGCCGCGGGCGATGGCCGCGCGCATGCGCATGCCGCCCGAGAGCTGGCGGGGATAGCTGCGGCCCTTCTCGCCGAGGCCGACCATCTCCAGCGCGGCCTGGACGCGGGGCGCGGCCTCCGCCTTCTTGACCCCCGCGAGGTCGAGGGGCAGGCGCACGTTCGAGGCGATGCGCAGCCAGGGCATCAGGGTGGCGTCCTGAAACACCACCGACATGCGCCGGCCCTCGGCGCCGACCCCGTCGAAGCCGCCGCGCCACCACAGCAGGCGGCCGTCGCTCGGCTCGGCGAGGTTGGCGATGAGGGAGAGCAGGGTACTCTTGCCGCAGCCCGAGGGGCCGATCAGCGAGATGAACTCCCCCTCGCGCACGGTCAGGCTGACCGGAGCCAGGCCGCGGGTGCCGTCCGGGAAGACCTTCTCCGCGGACAGCACTTCCACCGCCGGCGCGGCGTTGGCGGCCGGCCGGTTCATCCGTTCGGGCGCCGGCTGGGGCGGGATCGCCTCCATGGGCCGCGGCGAGGAGGATCGGGCGAGCGCCGCCATCGGGTCCTCACTCGGCCTTTGCGGTCAGGGCGGGCATGAAGGCGAGGCTGAAGGCCTTCTTCCAGTCGGTCTCGGGCTTCAGCAGGCCGGCTTCGACGAGGTAGTCGTAGCTGGTCTTCCAACGGGCCTCGGTCATGGTGCCAATCGGGACGTTGGCGTCGCCGCCGAGCACCTTGAGTTCCTTCAGCTTGGCGATGCCGAAGGCGATCTGGCCGTCGGTCATCTTCGGGTTGTCCTTCTTGATCAGCGCGTTGCCCGGCGCCGGATCGGCCATGTAGCTCTTCCAGCCCTCCATCGAGGCGGCCACGAACTTGCGCATCGCGTCGGGCTTGGACTCGATCAGCTTGCGGGTGGTGACGATCGTGGTGCCGTAGGGCGGATAGCCGTCCTTCGCGAAGAGGTAGAAGTTCACCGGCACGCCCTTCTCCTGCGCCTGGAACGGCTCGGAGGAGGGATAGGCCTGCTGGACGACGGTCTTGTCGGCGAAGAAGGGCTGCAGGTTGAAGGTATAGGCCTTCACCTGCGCGTCGGAGAGCGCGTATTTCTTCTTCAGCCAGGGCCACCAGGAGGTCATGCCCGAGCCCGCGACCAGGATGGTCTTGTCCTTGACCCCGGCCAGGCTCTTCACGTCCTCGTGGGTCATCATGCCCTGGAGGTCGTACTGGAAGGAGGCGGCGACGGTGACCGCCGGCAGGCCCTTCTCGGCCGCCTGGAGGACCTGGAAGTCGAAGCCCATGATCGCGTCGGCCTCGCCGGCGAGCAGGAGCTGCATGCCGTTGACCTGCGGGCCGCCCATGCGGATCTCGACGTCGAGGCCCGCCTTCTCGTACAGGCCCGTCGCCTTGGCCTGGTAGAAGCCGCCATGCTCGGCCTGGGCGTACCAGCTCGTGAGGAACACGATCTTCTCTGCCGCCGAGGCCGGGCCGGCCAGGGTCAGCGCGGCGACGGAGGCGAAGCCGGCCAGCATAACGCGCCGGCCCGGACGGGACCGCACCGCATCAGAAGGCCGAGGATAACCGAACGCCCGCATGTGGAACCCCCATAGCCCGGACATTGCCGCCTGCCCTTCGGACGCACAGGCCGTGCCGAGTCGATGCCCGAACGGTGGCGGCCGTATCGCTGCTTGGAAAGCACCGTTTTTCGGACGGCGTGTGCGCGTTTTGAGGTCGCTGATGCGGCTCCGGGCGTTTGCACAGGCTCGATGCCGCAAGGGGTTAGGCGCTCTCTTCGAAGCGTTCTCAAAAAGCGGTCAGGACGGCCGTCGGTGATGCGGATCCGAGATTGGCAAGGTCCCTGCTAAGGGCCTGCGCGGGGGCTTGGCGTTCACGAGAGACGCGGGCTTGGTCGATATCCGCCTCGCGGGACGGTCGCGCGGATGTCGCAGCACATCGCCGGAAGGCGGGACGAGGGTCGCGAGGGTCCATGTTGCATCATCGCCTGCTCGGCTACCTCGACGAGGTCGCCCGCAGCGGCTCCATCCGGCGGGCGGCGACCCGCCTCAACGTGGCCTCCAGCGCGATCAACCGTCAGATCCTCGCGCTGGAGGAGGAGATGGGCACGCCGCTCTTCGAACGTCTCCCCCGGGGCCTTCGCCTCACCGCCGCCGGCGAGGTGCTGATGCGCCACGTGCGCGAGACCCTGAAGGAGCACGACCGCGTCCTCGCCCAGGTCGCCTCCCTCAAGGGCCTGACCCGCGGCGAGGTGACGGTCGCGACCATGGCGAGCCTCGCCGCGGGGGTGCTGGCCGGCGTGATCCGCGAGTTCCGCGAGACCAATCCCCGCATCGTGGTCAAGGTCGCGGTGCTGCCGGTGGACGACATCGTGCAGGCCGTGCTCGCGGGCGAGGCGGATCTGGCGCTCGCCTACCGCATGCCGCCCAATCCCCGCCTCCACCGGATCGCCGAGTTCGAGCACCGGCTCGGCGCGGTGATGGCGCCCGAGCATCCCCTTAACGGGCGCTTCCACGTGCGCATGGCCGATTGCCTCGAATACCCGATCGTCACGGCCGACCGCTCCATGACCCTGCGCGACGTGCTGGAGATGCTGGTGCCCCAGGGCGCGACCTTCACCCCCGCCGTCGAGACCAATTCCATCGAGCTGATGAAGCGGCTCGCCCAGACGCCGCCGCACATCACCTTCGTGAACCTGTCCGATGTCGGCGAGGAGATCCGCCGCGGGGTGCTGGCCTTCACGCCCCTCTCGGACGCCGCCGCCATCACCCAGAAGGTGACCCTGTCCCAGCGTGCCCGCGCCTCCCTGGACGGGCCGGCGCATCTCCTGGCGAGCCGCCTCGAGGCGGCCTTCGAGAAGCACAGCGCGGTCGACTGACCCCCTCTTCTGCCCATCAAGGACCCGAACCCACGATGCTGCCCGACGCTGCGGCCTATCTCCTGCGCAATGCCCGCGTTCCGGGCGTCTTCCTGCCCGGCGGCGTGCCCGCGGGTGCTGCGACCGACGCGGACGGGAGCCCCCTCCTCGACCTCGTCGTGGCGGACGGGAAGCTCGCCCGGATCGTCCCCGCGGGCCATGGGCCCGCGGACTTGCCCGCCTTCGACCTGAAGGGGCGCCAGGCTTGGCCGCGCCTGATCGACGTGCACACCCATCTCGACAAGGGCCATACGGTGGCGCGCACGCCGAACCCGGACGGCGATTTCCCGGGCGCGCGCGACGCCACCACCGCGGACCGCACCCGCTACTGGACCGCGGAGGATCTGCGCCGGCGCATGGAATTCGGCCTCGCCTGCGCCGAGGCCCACGGCGTGGCGGCGATCCGCACCCATCTCGACAGCCAGGAGAGCGGGGCGGGCGAGGGCTCCTCCCGCGACCAGGCGGCGGTGACCTGGGGCGTGTTCCGCGAGATGCGCGACGCCTGGGCCGGCCGGATCACCCTGCAGGGCGTCGGCCTCACCCCGATCGACGCCTATGCCACCCCCTACGGCATCCGGCTCGCCGACCTCATCGCCGAATCGGGCGGCCTGATCGGCGGCGTCACCCGGCCGACCGGCGGCCTGCACGGGCAGGCGCTCGACGAGATGGACGGGCTCCTCGACGATCTCTTCCGCCTCGCCCGGGAGCGCGATCTCGACGTGGACCTCCATGTCGACGAGACCGGCGATCCCCAGGCCGCCTCGCTGGCGGCGATCGCCCGGGCGGTGCTGCGCAACGGCTACGAGGGCCGCGTGACCTGCGGGCATTGCTGCAGCCTCGCCGTGCAGGATCCGGAGACCGCGGCCGCCACCATCGCCCTGGTGGCGCAGGCCGGCCTGCGCATCGTTACCCTGCCCACGGTGAACCTGTATCTCCAGGACCGCAGCCGCGGCCGCACCCCGCGCTGGCGCGGCGTCGCCCCGGTGCAGGAGCTGAAGGCGGCCGGGGTGCCGGTGGCCATCGCCGGGGACAATTGCCGCGACGCCTTCTACGCCTACGGCGATCACGACGTGCTCGACACCTTCCGCATGGGCGTGCGGATCCTGCATCTCGACCACCCCTTCGCCGACGCGCCGGCGATGGTCGGCCCCCTCCCAGCCGCCATCATGGGCCTCGAAGCCGGCTCCGTGCGCGAGGGGGGACCGGCAGACCTTATCCTCTTGGCCGCACGCACCCTCAACGAGGTGCTGGCCCGTCCGCACGCCAACCGCCTCATCCTCACGAACGGCCGCCGCCTGCGTGCGGAGGCGCCGTCCTACGAGGCTCTGGATGGGGAATCCGCTGCTTGGTAGGCAGCGCAGCGCGGTCGGTCTGCGCGCAAGAACGCATTGGTGTCACTCGCGTTTTCGCCTCGGCGTGCGGAATCGCACGCCCACCCTCGCCTGCGCGCGGATTGCCACTTTCTGCGGCATGGCGCAGATGCATGTCTTGAAGTGACTGAAAAACCTCAGATTATGGCGCTCGGTTGTCTCGTCCGAATGGTTGGTTGTAAGAATTTTGTCTTATTTATGCTTATATTGCTGTAAAACTGCATAGAAAACGTGCGGAACCTGTTGATTGAAAAGGCATTCCTGCCCAACTAGACAACATGACGGGCAACCTGAGCCGCATTCATGCGGCGCTCGATCCCGCCAACGGAATGCTATCATGACCGCACGCACGCTCACCGCCGCTGCCCTTGGCCTCGCCCTCGGACTGTCTGGCGCCACCGCTTTCGCTCAGAGCTACAACGCTCCCGCCGGCATCGCTCCGGCTGTGGCCCCGGGCGGCCTTCAGGGCCGTGCCGCCCTCCCGAACCTGGCCGAGGCCAATGGTGGCCTGCTGCCGGGCGTCGCTGCCCGCGGCTACGATGACGGCATCGCTACCGGTACCGTCCGCGCCCCGCGCGGCGAGCGCCTCCACTCCGGCCGCTGAGCCGCCCGGCCCCGCAAGGGGCCTTATGAGAAAAGGGCCGGCCGCATGAGCGGCCGGCCCTTTCGTTTATTCGGCTACGGCCTCGGCGGCCTACTTGATCACTGCGCAGCCGATGCGCGGGCCGGCGCCTCCGATGGGCTGGGTGTTGTGATCATCCTCGTTGGCATGGATGATCAGGGCCGAGCCGTCGGCGTCCTTCAGGCCGCCCTCACCGGTCAGCGGCGTCTCGCTCGACACTTCCGCGTTCACCGAGCCGTCTGCCGCCGCATAGATGTTGGGCAGGTCGCCCTCGTCCGGGCCATCCGGGTTGAGCAAGCCATGTTTGCTCTGGTCGTGGTTCACATGCGCTTTCGACTTCTCGAACTTCTCCGTGTCCGAACAGTCGCCGACCGCATGGAAATGGATGCCGTGCCAGCCCGGAGGCAGGCCGCCGGGCTGAATCGTCACGCGGAGCACCAGGGTATTGGCGCCGTCGCGGATGGCGATCTTGCCGATGGTCTCGCCCTTGCCGTTGGTGACCGGGCTCTCGTAGGTCTGTGGCGCGGCGGGCGCCGCCGCTTCCTTGTCCTGGGCCGAGGCGGGCCCCGCAACGCTTGCGACCGCAAGACCGAGGGCAACGGGGATGATGGCGAGTTCTCTCACGGGCTGACACTCCTCTCCGCGATGGTTTAGGTAGGTTCCGGCCGATCCTAGCCCAGGGGCAGGGCCGAGGACGATGGCGCCCCACCACCCAAGACAGTGAACGATCGACGATGACGCGCGAGCGCCAGCGCGCCGACCGGCTTCTGGTCGAGCGCGGTTTCTTCGAGAGCCGGGCGCGGGCGCAGGCCGCGATCGAGGCGGGTCTCGTGGCTGCCGACGGCCGCACGGTCGTGCGGGCATCCGACCTGCTGCCCCTCGAGGCTCGGATCGAGGCGCACGCCCCCCATCCTTACGTGTCCCGCGGCGGACTCAAGCTCGCCGCTGCGCTCGACGCCTTCGGCATCGACCCGGCCGGGCTCGCTTGCCTCGATGCCGGCGCCTCGACCGGTGGTTTCACCGATGTGATGCTGCGCCGGGGCGCGATCCGGGTCGTCGCGGTCGATGTGGGGCGGGATCAGCTTCACCCCAGCCTGCGCGCCGATCCCCGCGTGACGAGCCTGGAGGCCACGGACCTGCGTGCCCTCTCTGCCGAGACCGTGGGATTCGCAGCCGCCCTCGTCAGCGTCGATGTGAGTTTCATCTCCCTGCGGCTGGTGCTACCGGCGCTCGCCGCCCTGAGCGCCCCCGGGGCGGCTCTCGTCGCGCTGATCAAGCCGCAATTCGAGGCAGGCCGCGAGCGGATCGGCCGCGGGGGGATCGTGCGCGACGAAGCGGTGCATGCCGCGGTATGCGCGGAGATCCGCCGCTTCGTCGAAGGGCTTGGCTTCCAGATCCTCGGCCTGATCCCCTCTCCCGTGGAGGGGGGGAACGGCAATCGTGAATTCCTGATCGGTGCCCGCAAACTCTCCCATGTCTGATCCCCAAGCCGACCCGGACATCGTGGTAATCGACCGTCTCGGCATCCGCGGTGACGGACTTACCGCGGAGGGTCTCGCCATACCCGGGGCTCTGCCGGGGGAGCACGTGCGCATCGAACGGGCCGGGAACCGCGCCCGGCTCCTTGCCATCGAAAGCGCGTCGCCCGAGCGCGTCGCGCCTTTCTGCCCCTATTATGCGCGCTGCGGCGGCTGCGTGATGCAGCATCTCGCTTCCGAGCCCTATGCGGCCTGGAAGCAGGAGGGCGTGGCGAGGGCGTTGGGCCAGGCCGGCCTGGAGACGGATCTCGCCTCGCTCCGCGACGCCCACGGGGCGGGACGGCGCCGGCTGATTCTCCATGTGCGTCGCATCGAGGGCGCGGCCCGGGCCGGCCTGATGGCGGCCCGCAGCCACGACCTGGTGCCGATCGACCACTGCCCCATCACGGTGCCGGCCCTGCATCGGGCGCCGGCCGTCGCGGAGGCGCTCGCCGTGCCGCTCGGGCGCGGCGCCAAGCCCCTCGATGTGCAGGCGACGGCGAGCCGTGCCGGCCTCGATATCGACATCCGCGGTCATGGTCCCGTCGACGAGGGTGTCCGGGCCGCCCTGACCCGGCTTGCCGCCGAGCTCGACCTCGCCCGCCTCTCGCTCCACGGCGACATCGTCGTCGAGCGCCGGCCGCCCGTGCTTGCCTCCAGCGGCGCGGCGGTGGTGCCGCCTCCCGGCGGCTTCCTGCAGGCGACGGAGGCGGGCGAGGCGGCGCTGACCGAGCTGGTCCTGGCGGCGCTGGACAAGCGCGTGAAGCGTGTCGCCGACCTGTTTTCCGGCTGCGGCCCCTTCGCCCTCGCCCTCGCCCGAGCGCATGAGGTGCATGCGGTCGAGGGGGAGGCCGCCCCGCTCGCGGCCCTCGACCGCGCTTTCCGGGCGTCGCAGGGCCTGCGCCGGATCACCACCGAGCGGCGTGACCTGTTCCGTCGACCGCTCCTGCCGCTGGAGCTCGACCGCTTCGACGCCGTGGTGTTCGATCCCCCCCGGGCCGGCGCCCAGGCCCAGGCGGCCCGGCTTGCCGAATCCAAGGTTCCTCTCGTCGTCGGCGTGTCCTGCGATGCGGGCACCTTCGCCCGGGATGCCGCAACCCTTGTTGAGGGTGGCTATCGCCTGGAGCGGGTCGTGCCGGTCGATCAGTTCCGCTATTCCGCCCATGTCGAGATGGTCGGCTTCTTCCGCCGCCCGCCCGCCGGACGCGGGCGTTCGCTGACGGCGGGCAAGGTCCGCCGTTGAGCTCTACTCCTCAGGATTGATCCACGGATTGGCGCGCAGCCGCTCCACGGCGAGATCGATGAAGGCGCGCGTCTTGGCCGGTGCCCGCCGTCCCTCCGGACTCACGACATGGACGGGCCGTGGCTCTTCCTCGTAGTCGGTGAGCAGGAGCCGCAAGCGCCCCTCCGCCACGGCGGGGGCGACCTGATAGGACAGGAGGCGGGCGATGCCCTGCCCGTCCAGGGCCGCGGCGAGCACCGCGTCGATGGTGCTGCAGATCAGGCGCGGGCGCAAAGCCACGCTCGTCCTGCGCTCCCGGCCGAAGCGCCATTCTGGGGTAGCGGAGAGGTTGGTCGAGGCGATGATGGTGTGGTCCTGCAGGGCGTGCGGCGTATCCGGTGCGCCATACCGGTCGAGATAGGCCGGCGCCGCGCAGACCACCTGGCGCACGCGGCCGACGCGGATCGCGCTGAGCCCGGAATCGGGCAGATGCCCGATCCGCACCCCGACATCGGCGCCGTCTTCGAGCATGTTGACGATGCGGTCGAGGAAGAGGGCGCGCGCCGTCACGCCGTCGTGCTGCGCGAGATACGCGGTGAGGATCGGAAGCACGTGGATCCGGCCGAATTGGACCGGGGCCGTCACGGTGAGCAGGCCCGTCGGCTGCCGGTAGGAGCCCGCGGCGGCGGCCTCCGCCTCCTCGATCTCCCCCAGGATCCGCCGGCAATCCTCCAGGTAGCGGGTGCCGGCTTCGGTGAGCTTCACCGAGCGCGTGGTCCGGGTGAGGAGGCGCGTCCCGATCGTGTCCTCCAGTGCGGCGACGGCGCGGGTCACCGCCGGCGGACTCAGGGCGAGGGCGCGCGCCGCGCTCGCGAAGCCGCCGCTCTCCGCGACGCGCAGGAAGACCCGCATCGCCTGCCAGCGGTCCATCGCCCTGCCCTCCTTCTCCGCGATTGTTCCGTTCAACGGAACAGTCGATTGCCGAGAATGCCGGTTCTCCCGGTGGGGGGAAAGGGTTTGAGTGGTCCGAGACCGGCGATTGGGCCGGCCGGATCCCGGAGGACGACCCCGTGAAGCTCTACGATCTCACCCTGTCGGGCCATGCCCACCGGGCCCGCCTGTTCCTGTCGCTGCTCGGCCTGGCCTACGAGCGGGTCGAGGTCGACGTCGCGGCGGGCGCGCACAAGGCGCCCGCCTTCCTGAGGATCAATCCCTTCGGGCAGGTACCCGTCCTCGACGACGACGGCACCGTCGTCCCGGATTCGAACGCGATCCTGGTCTATCTGGCCAGGAAGCTCGGCCGGACCGACTGGCTGCCGGAGGATCCGGTCGGGGCGGCCCGGGTGCAGCGCTGGCTCTCCGTGGCCGCGGGCCAGATCGCCTTCGGGCCCTGCGCGGCCCGTCTCGTCACCCTGTTCGGCGCCTCCTTCGACCCGGAGGAGGTGATCGCGCGCTCCCATGCCATCCTGCGCCTGATCGAGGCGGAGCTCGCCGGCCGCGACTGGCTCGCCGCCGATCACCCGACCATCGCCGACGTGGCGGCCTACAGCTACGTCGCCGCCGCGCCGGAGGGGAATGTCGACTTGGCCCCCTACGCCCATGTCCGCGGATGGCTGTCCCGTGTCGAGGCGCTGCCCGGCTTCGAGCCCTTCCCGAAGAGCGCAGCGGGCCTGAACGCCCCCAGGGAGGCCGAGCGATGATCCCCGAGGCGGCGCAGGCCGCTCCCTGGCATCGGGGCGAGCGCGCGATCCAGCGCAGCGCCGGCGTGGCGGAGCGCATGGCCGAGATCGGCCCGCGGGTGATCCGCGACCACCTGATCCCGCAGCACCGGGACTTCTATCCCCTGCTCTCCTTCGTGGTGCTCGGGGCGGTGGATCCGGCTGGCGGCGTCTGGGCGAGCCTGCGGGCCGGCGAGCCCGGCTTCCTCCGGTCACCCGATCCGCTCCACCTGCACGCCGCGCTGACGCGCGACCCCGCCGATCCGGCCGAGGCCGGGCTCGAGGACGGGGCGGCCGTGGGGCTCCTCGGCATCGACCTCGCCACGCGCCGCCGCAACCGCCTCAACGGCACGCTCCGGCGCTGCGATGCCCGGGGTTTCGACGTGTCCGTGGCGGAGAGCTTCGGGAATTGCCCGCAATACATCCGTCCGCGGCTGGGCCGGCCCGCGCCGGATGCAGGGGATGCGAGGCCCGGCCCTACGCTCTCGGAGCGCCTCGAAGGGCCGGCCCGGGCGATCGTGGCTGCGGCCGAGACCTTCTTCGTGGCGAGTTCTCTCGACCGGGAGGACGGGCGCCGGCAGGTGGACGTCTCCCATCGCGGCGGTCCGGCCGGCTTCGTGCGGATCGACGAGGACGGCGTGCTCACGGTCCCCGATTATCCCGGCAACCGCTTCTTCAACACGCTGGGCAACATGCTGGCGAACCCCCGGGCGGGACTGGTCTTCGCCGATTTCACCACCGGCGACCTCGTCCAGATGACGGGCGAGGCGGACGTAGTCCTCGACGGGCCGGAGATCGGGCGGGTCGCGGGCGCCGAGCGGCTCTGGCGCTTCGCCCCGCGCAAGGTGGTGTTCCGTCCCGGCGCCTTCCCGCTGCGCTTCACGCCGGCCTGACGCGGGGGATCAGAACAGCCGGCCCTGCGCGTCCTCGTCGCTGGAGCGGGCCGGCCCCTGCGCGTCGGCCCGCTTCGCCGGCTCGGGCTGCGGCGTGCCCACGGGGGTGAGGAGATCGGGATCGTCGTTGCGCACGCTGTTGACGCGGTCGCTGACCGCGTCGAGGGTGAGCCATTCATCCGGGCAGGGCCGGCACAGGGCGGCCGCCGCGCCCCCGTCGACATGGTCGGTATCGAGCCAGGCGGCGACGCCCTCCGGCGAGAGGATCGCCGGCATGCGGTGGTGGATCGCGGCGAGGGTGCCGTTGGCGCCGCAGGTGACGATGGCCGCGGTGTCGACCTCCGAGCCGTCCGCCCCCATCCAGGGCTCCCACAATCCGGCCAGCGCCATCGGGGCGCCGTCGGCCCGGCGGATCGCGAAGGGCGTCTTCACGGCGGTTTTGCCCTGCCCGTCCCGCCGCCATTCGTAGAATCCGTCGGCGAGGAAGACGCAGCGGCGGTGGCGCAGGGCGCCGCGGAAGGTGGGTTTCTCGCGCAGGGTCTCGACCCGGGCGTTGATCACCAGGGGGAAGTCCCGCGGATCCTTGAGCCAGGCGGGCCAGAAGCCCCAGCGGACCAGGCGGACGTGGCGGGCGCCGTGATCGGCGGTCACCACCGGCACGGGCTGGGTCGGGGCCACGTTGTAGCGGGCCGGGAAATTCGGCCGCTCGGGATAGCCGTAGAAGGCCCGGTAGGTCTCCGGCGCCTGGGCGATGACGTAGCGGCCGCACATGGCTCAGGCCTCCCCCTCCCCGTCTCCGGCGAGCGACCATTCCTTCACCCGGGCGAGGTGGTCGTAGTCGGAATAGCGCTTGGCGTATTTGGCGTAGGGCCGCGAGGTATAGGCCGCCTCGCCGGTGAGGAAGCGGGCGATCAGGCCGCGCAGCCGCGCCTGATGCTCGGCGACGATCTCGACGAGGGTGCGCGCCTCGCCCCGGGGCGGCTTCAGCTCGGCGGGCTCGAAGGGCTTCCGGCCTCCCGAGGCGTGGACGTAGAGCAGGTCCGGCACCTCCGCCGCCTTGAGGCCGGGGAAGCCCCCCTGCATCAGCATCGCCGCCTCCAGGGTGAGCTGCGGCGCGAAGCCCGCGAAAACCTCTTTGTTGCTCGGGGGTTGGCCGGTCTTGTAGTCGACGATGCAGAAGCTGCCGTCCCGGCGCGCCTCGATCCGGTCGGCCCGGGCGGTCAGGGTGAAGGTCTCCTGGCCGAGGGGGATGGTCCAACGCCCGGATAGCTCCGTGTGCACGGCGGCGAGCTGCCCGCGCCGCTCCGCCTCCCAGGCCAGGAAATGCTCGGCCATGCGCTCGTAGCGCGGGAACCACTCCGCATAGAGCTCGGGATAGGTGTCGGAGAGGTCGCCGAAGGCGTTGGCGGCGATCTCGGCCAGGGTGAGGCGGGCCTTGTCGCGATCGGGAAGGGCGCCGGGATAGGCCTCGCAGAAGGCGCCGAGGATCGCGTGGATCAGGGTGCCGCGCTCGCTCGCGCCGGGCGGGGCGGCGAGCGGCTCCAGGGCTTCGAGCCCGAGCACGTGCTTGGCGAAGATCGCGTAGGGGTCGCGCACCAGGGTCTCGATCTCGGTGACGCTGAGTCTGCGCGGGAAGAGCGCCGGGTCCGGTTTCGGCTTCGGCTGGCTCGAACGCCTCGGAGCCGGCTCCGAAGCGGCTTCGAGACCGGCTCCGAGGCGCCTCAGCGAAAGCCCTGCCTGAAGAACCCCGTCCCACGAAGCCGGCCCGACGAAGGCGCGCAGGCGCTGCAGGAACCGCGAGGGCACGGTCGGGGCCCCTTCCCGCTTGGCGGCGCGGGTGATCACCGCGTCGCGGCAGCCCAGGGCCTGGACGAAGTCGTGGGCGCTCTGGCCGATGCGCCGCTCGGGCGGGTTGAGGCCGACGCGCTCGCGCATCGGGCGGTTGAGGAAGGCGTCGGTGCTGGCGGCCATCGGCCAGACGCCCTCGTCGAGGCCGCCGAGCACCACCCGGTCGAAGCCGAGGAGCCGCGCTTCCAGGAGGCCGAGGATGCGCAGGCGGGGATGGGCGTCGCGCTGGGCGCAGGGCACGATCCGCTCGCGGGTGAGCGCGGTGAAGAAGGCCGGATAGTCGCCGAAGCGGCCGGGCAGGGCCTCCTCGCCCGCGAGCGCCAGCTCGTCGAACAGGGCGTCGAGGCAATCGAGGGAGGGATCCTCCACCGGCTCCGGCCCGTCGAGCAGCCGGTCGCAGGTGACGCGGTGGGCGCCGGCCACCGCCACGAGGTTGCAGGTCTGGTCAGGATCGTCGGCGAAGCCCGCGAAGGCCGCCTCCAGCCGGTCGACCAGTTCTGCGGCCAGGTCCCAGTCCAGGGCCGTGAGCCGGCGCTTGGCCCGGGGCACCCGGCCCTGCGCCTCCCGCTCCCCGGCCACGGCGGCCCGCATCCCGGCAAAGCCCGGCTTCGGGGCCGGCCCCCGCAACGCCCCGATCTCCAGGGCCGCCGCCCCGCGCAGGACCGCGCTGCGGGTCAGGCCGAGCCGGACATCGGGATGGGCGAGCAGCGCCAGCACCCGCGCGGGCGCCGGCTCGGCGGCGAGCTCCGCCGCGAGCCGGGCGAGGCGTCCGGCCGGGCTGCGGGCGAGGCCTTCCCCGGCCGTGTCCTCGGCGCGCAGCCCCCAGCGGGCGAGTTCCGCGGAGACGCGCAGGGCCAGCCCCCGGTCGGGGGTGACGAGGGCGGCGCAGGCCTGCGGGTCCTCCAGGGTCTCCCGCAGGGCCAGCGCGATGATCAGGGCCTCCTCGCGCTCGTCGGTCGCCTCCACCACGGCGAGCCCGGCCAGGCCCTCGCCGGCGAGCCGTTCCCGCGCCGCCGCGTCGAACTCGGCCCAGGCATCCGTCGTGTCGGCCGGGCGCAGGGCCTCGGACAGGATGCGCTCCCGGGCGGCGCCCCGGGCGTCGGGGGCGCCGAGCGGCGTCACCGCGCTCCGGTCGAGGCCGAGGCAGCCGGGGCCGAGCAGGCGGTGCAGGATCGCCTGGGGATGGCCATGGGCGATCTCGCGGGACTCCCCCTCCCCCGTCTCGATGGCGTCCCAACCGGTCGCGTCGAGGCCGAGATCGAGCCCGGGCAGGACCACGGCGCCCCGCGGCAGGGCGGCGATGGCCGCGATCAGCCGGGCGGTCGCCGGCACGGAGCCGGTCGAGCCCGCCACGATCACCGGATCCCCGGGCCGCTCCCGCCGCAGGCGCTCGGCCTCCGCCAGGATCAGGGCGCGGGCCCGGGAGACCGGATCGCTCAGGGAGCGCTCGTGCAGGATCTTCGGCCAGTACTCGGCGGCGATCTTCAGGAAGTCGAGGGTGAGGCCGAAATAGCGGGAATGCTCCGCCTCGACCGCGGCGCCGATCTCCTCCCAGGGCAGGCCCTCGACGGTCAGCGCGTCCATGAGCCGTTCGAGATCGCCCGCGAGCCCGATCGCGTCCGCCGGTGAGGAGGGCACCAGGAAGGGCACGTCGTCGTCGATGGGCAGCAGGCGGCGGTCGACCTCCTCCGCCCAGCGCTGGACGAGGCGGGCGAGGATCAGCCGGCGCTCCAGGGGCGGGATCGGCGGGTGGAGCACGTCCTCGGCGGTTTCGAGCAGCGGGTTCGCGGCGAGGTCGAACTCCGCCTCGTCCGCCTCGCCCAGCGGGATCATCCGCGGCAGCAGGGCGGCCCGCCCCGGCAGGCGCCGCGACAGCACCGCCCCGAAGGCCCGGGCCGCCCGCCGGGTCGGCAGGTAGAGGGTCACGCCCGCGAGGGCGAGGGGATCCGTCCCGACCGGCCCCACCAGCCGCCCGTCGAGCAGGGCGTCGGCCAGGGCCGGCAGGAACGGCACGCCGGGGGAGATCGTGAAGACGGTCTGTGGACTGGGCATCGCGTCGGGTGGGCGGGAACCGCGGAAGGCCTGTCTAGCCGCCTCCGGCCCGGAACCGAAATGCGGCGAAGGGGCTTCGCCCGCTCCGCCTCGAGTCCTAGCCGCGGGTCAGCGGCGGGTGCCCAGGGTTCCGACGAAGGGATTGCCCTCGTTGCGCAGGCCCCCCGAGGCCATGCCGGGCATGAAGCCGCCCTGGGACGCGCCGGGCGGGTCGCCGCCCGGATTGGTGGAGTAATGCGGCAGGACGTAACTTCCCGTGTTGGTAGTATAGCCCCGCGTCAGCCTGTCGGCCGGCTTGGCGACCAGGCAATCCCCGTTGCCGCGCACCGCGAGATGCTCGTCCAGGTAGGACTTGCTGTAGTGCGAGCTTGCCTGGGCGACCTTGCCCTTCTGGGTCCTGTCGCTGCAGCCGTGATCGCGCGCGGCGGCGGCCGAGACGGACAGCAGCAACAGGACGGCGACCGGTACCCTACGCATCACGTGACATCTCCCTCCTCTTTGGACCGCCGTGCCGGCGGTCCCTCATGCCGGAGCCGCCCCCGCCCTAGGCGATCGGATGCGGCTCGGATTCTCCGTTCGGAGGCGGTGCCCGGTCAGACCGGGCGGACACCCTTGAGGTACTCTCCGCCCTTGGCGGTGTCGTAGCCGAACACGTACCGCTGGTTGCCGCGGATCTCGGATCGCACGGAGCTGGAGCCGCTCTCGCCCGAAGCCGCGCACTTGACGTTGTTCCCCGAGGCGACGACGTCGTTGTAGTGCCACTGTCCGATGCCCTTGGCATTGACGACCCAGTGGCCGCCGGCGGCGGACACGGCGTCCAGGGCGGCATCGTCGAGCGGGTAGGTTTCCTGGGACATGATGATCTCCTTTGACTGATCTTCGGTTGGGGGATGTTCGTTGGAGGAAGAGTCCGGTTCGCCGATCCGAGGGGTGATCGGTCAGACCGGGCGGATACCCTTGAGGTACTCTCCGCCCTTGGCGGTGTCGTAGCCGAACACGTACCGCTGGTTGCCGCGGATCTCGGATCGCACGGAGCTGGAGCCGCTCTCGCCCGAAGCCGCGCACTTGACGTTGTTCCCCGAGGCGACGACGTCGTTGTAGTGCCACTGTCCGATGCCCTTGGCATTGACGACCCAGTGTCCGCCGGCGGCGGACACGGCGTCCAGGGCGGCATCGTCGAGCGGATAGGTTTCCTGAGACATGTACGGCTCCTTCGAATAGGGTGCGTCTGGTCTGTGCTTGTCTGATAAGCTGTATCTATTACGGAAGCGTTTCTCTTCGCTGTTCTGTCGGATGCGAAGATCGTTTCCGGTTCGTTACTTAAAAATTTATCTGTTTTTCTCTTGTTCGTCTTGGTGTCGGCGGTGTTTTGCCGACACGAATGTCATGCACGAGCCTGAACGGAAGTTAGGTGCTGCGTCACACCCGATCACGCGCCGCTCCACTGGGCGAATAGGCAGGCGCTGCCGGGACATGGAGGGCGCCGGCGATCGCTCCGACCCCTTGCGGCGCGCAGAAAAGGGTATATGCACGTAAATCATGTCGTCCGAGCGCGCCATCGACGGTCCCTGCGTCTGCACCCAGCTGCGGCGGCTGACCCGCGTGGTCACGGCGGCCTATGACGAGGCCCTGCGTCCCTCGGGCCTGCGCATCACCCAGTTCTCGCTCCTGCGCATCCTCACCCGCCTCGGCCCGGTGCCGGTGACGCGGCTGGCGGAGGAGGCGGCCCTCGACCGTTCGACCATGGGCCGCAACCTCGACCCGCTGGAGCGGCGCGGCCTCGTGCGGCTGGAGGTGGGGGAGAGGGACCAGCGCGTGCGGGTCGTCCACCTGACCCAGGCCGGCCGCGACGCCCTGGCGGCCGCCACCCCCGCCTGGCGGGCCACGCAGGCGGACCTCGCCGGGCGGCTGCCGCCGGCGGCGGTCCGGGTGCTCGTGGAGGGCGTCGGCGCGATGGAGGCGCCCTGAACCGCCCCGCCCGACAGGTTTCGCAAGCCGTGAAGCGGGTATATGCCCGCAGCTGCCCGCCAGGATCGTGGAAGACAGTGCCGAAGCGTGCCGGACAGACCGCCGGGACCATCGCAGGAGACGTTGCCATGCAGAGACCCCGCGGCCCGATCCATTACGGATGGATCATGGCGGGCATGACCTTCCTGGTGCTGCTGGTCGGGGCGGGCCTGCGCGCCGCCCCGGGCGTGCTGATCGTGCCCCTGGAGCGGGAATTCGGCTGGTCGACGGCCACGATCAGCTTCGCCATCGCCGTCAACATCTTCCTCTACGGCATGGTCGGGCCCTTCGCCGTGGCGCTGATGGAGCGCTTCGGCCTGCGCCGGGCGGTCTGCGGCGCGCTCCTCCTGCTCGCCGCCGGCACCGCCGCCACCGCCTTCATGCGCGCGCCCTGGCAGATGGTGCTGCTCTGGGGGCTGGTGGTCGGCCTCGGCACGGGCATGGTCGCCAATGTCCTCGGCGCCACCGTGGCCAATCGCTGGTTCGTCCGCCATCGCGGGCTGGTGATCGGCCTGCTCACCGCGAGCAGCGCCACCGGGCAACTCGTCTTCCTGCCGGTGCTGGCCCAGCTCGTGGTGAGCCAGGGCTGGCGGGCGGTGTCCTTCGCCGTGGCGGGGGCGGCTCTGGCCCTGGTGCTGCCCGTCGCCTGGCTGATGCGGGACCGGCCGTCGGATCTCGGCCTGCCGCGCTACGGCGAGACGCAGCTGCAACCACCCCCCGCCGCCGGGAACCCGGCCCGGCGGGCGCTCCAGGGCCTCGCCCTGGGCCTGCGCTCCCGGGATTTCTGGCTGCTCGCCGGCACCTTCTTCGTCTGCGGCGCCTCGACCAACGGCCTCGTCGGCACGCATCTGATCCCGGCCTGCATCGACCACGGCATCCCGGAGGTGACGGCGGCCGGGCTGCTCGCCCTGATGGGCCTGTGCGACCTCGTCGGCACCACCGCCTCGGGCTGGCTCACCGACCGCTTCGACGCCCGCAAGCTCCTTGCCTGGTATTACGGCCTGCGCGGGCTCTCGCTGATGTTCCTGCCCTATTCCTTCGACGTGTCGTTCTACGGCCTGTCGCTCTTCGCCGTGTTCTACGGGCTCGACTGGATCGCGACCGTGCCGCCCACCGTGGCGCTCGCGGGCAAGAGCTTCGGCGAGGAGAACGCCGCGCTGATGTTCGGCTGGATCGCGGCCGCGCATCAGGTCGGCGCGGCGCTCGCGGCCTGGGGGGCGGGGACGATCCGCACCGGCACCGGCGACTACTTCGCCGCCTTCGTCTCGGCGGGGCTGCTCTGCCTCGTGGCGGCGCTGATGGCGCTGTTCGTGGGCCGGCGGCCCGACCCGGCGGCCTTGCCCGTCCCCGCCGGGGCGTGATGCCGAGCCGGCTGTGCATTGCGGCGAGAGGGCGCAGCCGACGCCCTTTCGCAGACGCGAAAGGCTGCCTACCTTGGGGTCTCCCGCAACGAACGAAAGGAGGTGATCCAGTGTCTCATTGTCATCAGCCGTCGCCGGCGACCAAGACCTGGACCGTTGCCTCCGGCGTGTGCGCCTGACGCATTCGCAGGATCACGGCAGGTTTCGTCGGACGAACACGGTTCGACAATGGAAGGGCCGCCCCCACCGGGGCGGCCCTTCGGTCTTTCAGCTGTGCCGTGGAAGCCGGGCGGGGCTCAGCGCTTCGGCCCCGGCTGGAACAGCGGCGTGGCGAGGGCCTCGCAGCGGGCCATCCAGAGGTCGCGCTCGGCGCGCAGGCCGTCGAGCTTGGCGATCTCGTCCTGGACGTGCTGGCGCAGCTCGCGGATCTCCTGGGCCAGGATGCGCTGCAGCTCGTCCTGGCGCTCCGCCTCCAGGCGCAGGCGCGCCTTCAGCAGCATGTTCTCGGCCATCAGCTCGGAGATTTCGTCGTCGGGCTCCGGCTCCGCCTTGGCCGCCGGCGGGATGACGCGGCGCGGCGGCCGGCTCTGCACGGGCTCCCCGCCGAAACCGGATTCGGCCATGCCGATCTCGCGGGCGGGCGGCTGCGGCTTGGCCGGGGACGGCGCGGCCTGGGGGGCGTCGCGCTGCTCGGCCGCCGCCGCCCGCATGGCGGCGAGCCAGTCGCGCAGGGGCCCCGGCGCGCCGGGGGAGCGGGGGGCGCTGTCCGGCGCGGGGTGCTGGCGGGCGGGTTCCGACATGGCGGCGTCCTCGGATCAGATGGCCGCATCTCGCCCGAACATGCTTAACGATCGGTAAAGGTTAACGGAGTTGCGGGCCCGCTGCCGCCCCCGGCGGCGGCGCCGGCTTGACCCTGTCCGAAATCCGGGCATGGCCTTCCGCGGCCGCCGGGCAGGGCCGGGGACGACGCCGTCGCGGCCGGCCCGGGACCCGATTCCGGAACGGCCCGGGAAGGATCCGTGATGCTCAGCGCCATGCCCTACATGCTGCTCGCCCTGCTGGCGGGGGCGAGCGTCGTGACGCAGCAGGTGCTCAATTCCAGCCTCAAGGAGAGCCTCGACTCGGCGACCTGGGCGGGCTTCGCGAGCTATTTCGTCGGCGTCCTCTGCATGTCCGCCCTGGCGCTGGCCCTGCGCGATCCCCTCCCCTCGGCGAGCGTGGCCGCGCGGGTGCCCTGGTGGGCCTGGGCCGGCGGCGCCTTCGGCACGCTCTTCATCGGGCTCGCGATCCTGCTGGTGCCCAAGCTCGGCGCGGCGACCTTCCTCGCCCTGCTGGTGACCGGCCAGATGCTCGCCTCGATCGCCTTCGACCATTTCGGGCTGTTCGGCCTCACCCAGCGCGCGATCGACCTGCCCCGCCTGATCGGCGTGGCGCTGCTGATCGGCGGGGTGGTGCTGATCCGGCGCTGAGGCGTCGGGGCGGCCTTCTCGCTCTGCTGCCCCGGCGCCTTCGCTCCCGTCTCCGCTGGCGCGTCGCGGGCGGTGCCGGTATCGGGCAGCCGCGGCCTTTCCGCGAGGGTGGGGCGCGTCATGCGACCCGCGCCCCGTCGGCGCCGGGCCGGCGAGGAGACCGACACGCCATGCCCCTTCCCGCGAACCGGGATGTCCTGATCGGCGTCGGACTGTCGTTCGTCGCGGGTTTCGTGGACGCCGCGGCCTTCATCGCCCTGACCGGCCTGTTCACCGCCCATGTGACCGGCAACTTCGTCCTGATCGGCGCGGAGCTCGTCTCCGCCTCGACGGGGGTCCTCGCCAAGCTGCTCGCCCTGCCCGTCTTCGTCCTGGCCGTGGCCGCCACCCGGCTGATCACGCGCCTCCTGGAGCGCACTGGGACGCGGCCGCTGCGGCCCCTGCTGGCGCTCGAGGCCGCGGTCCTGGTCGCGTTCGCGGTCGCGGGCATGGCCCTGTCTCCCCTCGGCTCGCCGGACGGCGCGCGGGCGATCGCCGTGGGCATGCTCGGCGTCGCCGCCATGGGGATCCAGAACGGGATCGGCCGCCTGGTCATCGGCCACCTGGCGGCGACGACCGTCATGACCGTCAACGTCACCCAGGCCGTGATCGACCTGACCGATCGCCTCTGCGGCGTGCGCCTCGGCGATCAGGCCGGCGCCCGGCTGCGGCGGACGCTCTCGGCGGTGCTGGCCTTCGCGTCGGGGGCCCTGGCGGGGGCGTTCGCCGTCGCCGCCTGGTCCTTCTGGTGCGCCCTCGTGCCGGCCCTCGTCCTGGCCGGGCTGCTCTTCGTGCGCGACCCGGACGGGGCGTGACGGAGGGCCCCGGGGCTAAAGACCGATCCTCACCCGCGGCGGGCCGCCTCGATGGCGGCGACGTCGATCTTTCGCATGGTCATCATGGCCGTGAAGGCCCGCCTCGCCTCCTCGCCCCCCGCCGCCAGGGCGTCGGTGAGAACGCGCGGCGTGATCTGCCACGAGATGCCCCAGCGGTCCTTGCACCAGCCGCAGGCGCTCTCCTGGCCGCCATGGTCGACGATGGCGTGCCAGAGGCGATCCGTCTCCGCCTGGTCGTCCGTGGCGATCTGGAAGGAGAAGGCCTCGCTATGCCGGAAGGCCGTGCCGCCGTTCAGGCCGAGGCACGGGATGCCGGCCACGGTGAACGCGACCGTGAGCACGTCGCCCGCCCGCCCGGACGGGAAGTCGGTCGGGGCGCGATGGACGGCTCCCATCGCGCTGTCGGGGAAGGTCTCGACGTAGAACCGGGCGGCCGCCTCGGCCTCCTTGTCGTACCACAGGCAGATCGTGTTCTTGGCGTTCCTCGCGGCCATGACGGCTTCTCCCTCGCGCGGCCGATTCGGCGCGGCCGGGCTCATCCAAGCATCGGGCACCGGGCGCCGCAAATGTCGGGGCCGAGGCTGGTCTCCTCCGGCACCGCGGCCGTCCCGCGCGCGCGCCGGGGCGGCAGGCCCCGGCCGCCCTCGGAGCCGGGTCGCGCCGCCGCCCTCCCTTGACTTGCGCCCGTCCCCGGCTTAACGCCGCCCTCCACATTCCGACGATCCATCGTCATGCGAGCCGCCGACCGGTCCGAGGGACCGGAGGTCAACGCCCGACAGCGCGTCCGCGCCCTCGGGCGTGCTTCGCGTTGGCGCGATCCGTGGAAAACCCCGAGGTGAGCCCGCATGGCGCCTGCCAAGACCGAGACGGCCCACAACGCGACGGCGTTGCGCATCGAGGATGCGGTGAACGAGCTGTGCCCGTGGTCGGGCAAGCCGATCGCCGCGGATTCGCTCACCCTCTACAACGGCGCCGTCGTGGGCTTCTGTAATCCCGAATGCCGGGACAAGTTCGCCCGGGCCATCGCCGGCTTCGAGGATGCGCTGCGGGCACGCCGCGTCCTCAAGGCCGGCCTCCACCAGTAGGGACGGGCGAGACCGCATGTTCGAAGGCCTGTCCGACCGCCTTTCCGGCATCCTCTCCGGGCTGACGCGCCGCGGCGCGCTGACCGAGGCCGACGTCACCGCCGCCATGCGCGAGGTGCGCCGCGCCCTGCTCGAGGCGGACGTGGCCCTGGAGGTGGTGCGCGGCTTCACGGACAAGGTCCGCGAGAAGGCCGTGGGCGCCACCGTGCTCAAGTCGGTGACCCCCGGCCAGATGGTCGTGAAGATCGTCAACGACGAGCTCGTGGCCATGCTCGGCACCGAGGCGAGCGTCGTCGACCTCAACGCCCCCGCCCCCGTCGCCATCCTGATGGTCGGCCTGCAGGGCTCGGGCAAGACCACCACCACCGCCAAGATCGCCCGGCGCCTCAACCAGCGCGACCGCCGCCGCGTCCTGCTCGCCTCCCTCGACACGCGCCGCCCCGCGGCGATGGAGCAGCTCGCGGTCCTGGCCCGGCAGGTCGAGGTCGAGAGCCTGCCGATCGTCGCCGGCCAGTCGGCGGTGCAGATCGCCCGGCGCGCCATGGAGGCGGCCCGCCTCGGCGGCTTCGACGTGGTGATGCTCGACACCGCCGGCCGCACCACGGTGGACGAGGCCCTGATGGCCGAGGCCGCCGAGGTGAAGGCGGCGACCAACCCGCACGAGGTGCTCCTCGTCGCCGACGCGCTGACCGGCCAGGACGCGGTCAACACCGCCCGCGCCTTCGACAGCCGCATCGGCGTCACCGGCATCGTGCTCACCCGCATGGACGGCGATTCCCGCGGCGGCGCGGCGCTCTCCATGCGCGCGGTCACCGGCAAGCCGATCAAGCTCGTCGGCGTCGGCGAGAAGGTCGACGCCCTGGAGGAGTTCCACCCGGCGCGCGTGGCCAACCGCATCCTCGGCATGGGCGACATCGTCTCCCTCGTCGAGAAGGCGGCGGAGACCATCGACGCCGAGCAGGCGATGCGCACCGCCGAGAAGATGCGCAAGGGCAAGTTCGACCTCGAGGACCTGTCCATGCAACTCGCCCAGATGGAGAAGATGGGCGGCATCGGCGGCCTGATGGGCATGCTGCCCGGCATGGGCCAGATCAAGAAGCAGGTCGAGGGCGCCAATCTCGACGAGAAGATGTTCAAGCGCCAGCGGGCGATCATCTCCTCGATGACGCCGCAGGAGCGCAGGAACCCCGACCTCCTCAAGAACAGCCGCAAGAAGCGCATCGCGGCGGGCGCCGGCGTGAAGGTCGAGGAGATCAACAAGCTCCTCAAGATGCACCGGACCATGGCCGACATGATGAAGGCCATGGGCTCGGGCAAGCGCGGCGGCATCGGCCAGGCGCTCGGCAACATGTTCGGTCTCGGCGGCGGCATGCCCGGCGGCTTGCCGGGCGGCATGAAGCTGCCCCCGGGCATGCCCGAGCCGACGCCGGAGCAGATCGCGCAGATCGAGAAGCAGTTCGGCGGCAAGCTGCCGCCGATGCCGCCGGGTCTCGGCGGGGGCAAGATGCCGGGCCTTCCGGGCCTCGGCGCGCCGAAGCTGCCGGGCCTGAGCGGCTTCCTGCCGGGCAAGAAGAAATGACGATCCTCTCCGCACAAGGGGTCGACCCCGAGCTCGCCCGCCTGCGCGACAGCATCGACAACTTCGATGCCGCGCTGATCCATCTGCTCGCCGAGCGCTTCCGCTGCACGCAGCGGGTCGGCGAGCTGAAGGCCCGCAAGGGCCTGCCTCCCTCCGATCCGGACCGGGAGGCGCGTCAGGTCAAGCGCCTGAGGAATCTCGCGGTCGAGGCCAAGCTCGACCCCGATTTCGCCGAAAAATTCCTCGCCTTCGTGGTGCGGGAAGTCATCCGGCACCACCAGACGATCGCGTTGAACGCCGATCTCCAGAAACAGACCGAAAGGAAAGACTAGATGTCCCTCAAGATCCGCCTCACCCGCGGCGGCGCCAAGAAGCGCCCCTATTACCGCATCGTCGTCGCCGACGCCCGCGCCCCGCGCGACGGCCGCTTCATCGAGAAGGTCGGCGCCTACGATCCGATGAAGGCCAAGGACGATCCGGCCCGCATCGTGCTCGACAACGAGAAGATCCAGTCCTGGCTCGCCAAGGGCGCCCAGCCGACCGACCGCGTCCTGCGCTTCCTCGACGCCGCCGGCCTGGCCAAGCGCCCGGCCCGTAACAACCCGAAGAAGGCCGAGCCCGGCGACAAGGCCAAGGAGCGTGCCGCCAAGCGTGCCGAGAAGGCCGCCGCCCCGGCCGAAGACGCCGCGGCCTGATCCGTCCCCCCCTCCCCCTTGCGGGGAGGGCTGCCCTCCCCCGCCCGGGGGGAGGGCATTTCTTTCGCGGAGATCGACAGGCACCGCATGGCCCGCCGCCCCGGATCCTCATCGCGCGGACCCGCGCGGCCCGAGCCGCTCGGCCCCGAGGCCGTCACCTCGGCCCGAAAGCCGGACGCCGCCAAAGCCGCGAAGGCCCCGCCGCCCGCCTCCCCCGATCCGGGCCTCGTCCTGCTCGGCGAGTTCGGCCGGCCGCACGGGCTGCACGGCGAGGTGCGGCTGAAATCCTATACCGGCGATCCCCTCGCCATCGCGGGCTACGGCCCCCTGCACGCCTCCGACGGGCGCACGCTCGAACTCGCGGAGGTCCGCCCCGCCCCGGGCAGCGCCGCCGACCTGCTGATCGCCCGGGTGAAGGGCGTCTCCGACCGCACCGGCGCGGAAGCCCTGAACCGCGTCACCCTCGCCATTCCCCGGGCGCGCCTCGGCGCGGCGGCGGATGAGGACGAGGTCTTCCTCGCCGACCTGATCGGCCTGTCCGTCCGCGACGGCGGCGGCGTGACCCTCGGCACCATCGTCGCCGTGCCGAATTACGGCGGCGGCGACCTTCTGGAGATCCGGCCCGCATCCGGCGGCGCCACCGCGCTCCTGCCCTTTACCAAGGCCTTCGTGCCGGTGCTGGCGCTGGCCGAGGGCCATGTCGTGGTCGCCGCGCCCGACGACCTCTTCGCCCCGCCCGGGCCGAAGCCCGCCGACGAGCCGGCCTGACCCTGCCTCGGGCCGCCGGCCCCCCGGGCGGCCGGTCAGGGGCCGTGCGAGACCATCGTGACGTGGGCGAGCCGGATCGGATCGGAGGACAGCGCCAGCGGCCCGTCGAAGGGACGCTCGTGCAGCGCGATCACCCCGAGCGTGGTCACGATCGCGATGGAGAACAGGGCGAGCGTCGCGGTCTGCGCCAGCGGGGATTCCCAATGGACCAGGGCGAGCGCCGTCAGCGTCAGCGCGGCCAGGACCAGCAGGGTCAGCCACTTGGTCTCGTCGCTCCGGGCGGCGCTCAGCGCCAGACGCTCGCTCCGGGCCGAGCGCAGCTGCATCACCGCTTCGAGCAGGGCCGCATGGGTGGCCTGGCCCGCCTCCGCGGCGATGCCCGGCGCCGCCGCCGCCTGGAGCAGGCGGCCGATGGCGTCGCCCGCCAGGGGCGAGGCGGCCCCGGTCTTGGCCATGGACGGCCATTCGTCCTTCACCACCGCATCGAGATAGGCGAAGAGCTGGGCGCGCAGCTGGCTCATGTCCGGCGCCGCGGCGATGCTCAGATCGAAGATGGCGAAGGCGTGGGTCCGCTCGGCCAGAACCACGCGCCCCGCCTGACGCTGGCGCTCCCAGGCATCGCTGGCGACGAAGCCGGTCAGCAGGGAGAGCAGCACGGGAATGATGCTGATGTAGGTCGGCACGATGCCGGGCGCGACCCGACGAATGACGGACCGCGTCCGGGGAAGGACGGTGAGCAGGATCAGGAGCCCGCAGAACGCCAGGAAGCCCCCCGTCAGGAGGGTGAACATCAACCAGACCGGTTGGTTGAGCCAGAAGCTGAGGAACATCGCAGGATCGATCGGAGCAGGAACGGCCCGCTACGTGACGTTGCGCCCGTTCCCATTCGGTAAAGGCGCCCCGGTCCCTCCCCAGGAGAGACGCCGAACCGGCCGAGCCACCGGCCATCCCGGATCCGGCGGAGGCCGCATCGTACCGCGCCCCGGTCACGGCTGCGTTGACCGGACCGGCCGGCCCCGTCATCAAGCGGCATGCGCGACAGCCCTCTGCCCGGTGCGGCCTCACCCTGGCGGGCCACCGTCCTGACCCTCTATCCGGAGATGTTTCCCGGGCCCCTCGGCCTGTCGCTGTCGGGCGACGCGCTCGCCCGCGGCGCCTGGAGCCTGGAGGCGCGGCAGATCCGCGAGCACGGCCTCGGCCGCCACCGCAGCGTGGACGACACGCCCGCCGGGGGCGGCGCCGGCATGGTGCTGCGCTGCGACGTGCTCGGGCCGGCCATCGACGCCGCCGCGCCCCCGGGTGATCCCCGCCCCCGCCTGCTGATGTCGCCCCGCGGCACGCCGCTGACGCAGGCGCGGGTGCGCGCCCTCGGCGCGGGGCCGGGCGTGGTGATCGTGTGCGGGCGCTTCGAGGGCGTCGACGAGCGGGTGATCGAGGGGCGCGGCCTGGAGGAGGTCTCGATCGGCGACTACGTGCTCTCCGGCGGCGAGATCGCGGCCCTGGTGCTGATGGATGCCTGCGTGCGCCTGCTGCCCGGGGTGATGGGCAAGCACGAATCCGGGGTCGAGGAGAGCTTCGAGGGCGGCCGCCTCGAATACCCCCATTACACCCGGCCGCGGGACTGGGAGGGCCGCGCCATCCCCGCGGTGCTGATGGGCGGCAACCACGCCGCCATCGCCCGCTGGCGGCAGGCGGAGGCCGAGCGGATCACGCGCGAGCGACGCCCGGATCTGCTGGGCGGCGACGAGCGGTAGGCGCCGCCTTCCCCCCCCCTCGACCGCGCTGCGCGCGGTTCTTCTCGCCCCAGGGCCGCGGAGAGGCGCTGCGGAGGGAACGGGGCCTCAACGGATCGTGATGAAACCGGAGCGTGTGTTCTCGGGCGGCGGAAGCAAAGAACACTCTTCTACTGGCGCTCTATTGATGTGCCGGCGTCCTGCGGTGGTGTCGAAAAGTCCTTGCGTTCCGCCGCGCGATCCGTCATTCCCCGCGGCGGGACACCTCCCCCCAACGGGAGGCGCTCATCTGGAAGGATGGTTGACATGACGGCTCAGAAGCCCACCGCGCGCCCGCGCGTGCCCAATTTCTCGTCCGGCCCCACGACCAAGCGTCCCGGCTGGACCCTCGACGCCCTGTCCGGCGCCGCCCTCGGCCGCTCGCACCGCTCCGCCGCCGGCAAGGCCAAGCTCGCCGAGGCCATCGAGCTGACCCGCAAGGTCCTGCGCATGCCCGCCGATTACCGCATCGGCATCGTTCCCGGCTCGGATACCGGCGCCGTCGAGATGGCGATGTGGTCGATGCTCGGCCCGAAGCCCGTCGAGGTCATGGCCTGGGATTCCTTCGGGGCCGAGTGGGTCACCGACGCCCTCACCGAGCTGAAGATCGAGCCGATCGTCCGCACCACCGAGCACGGCATCCTGCCGGCGCTGGACGCGATCGACACCAAGCACAACGACGTCGTCTTCACCTGGAACGGCACCACCGCCGGCGTGAAGATCCCGCACAGCGACTGGATCGCCGACGACCGCGAGGGCGTCACCATCTGCGACGCGACCTCGGCCGCCTTCGCGATGCCGCTGCCGTGGGACAAGCTCGATGTCGTCACCTATTCCTGGCAGAAGGTGATGGGCGGCGAGGCCGCGCACGGCATGCTGATCCTCTCGCCCCGCGCCGTGGCGCGCATCGAGAGCCATACGCCGGCCTGGCCGATCCCGAAGGTGTTCCGCCTCGCCAAGGACGGCAAGCTGATCGAGGGCATCTTCAAGGGCGACACCATCAACACGCCCTCGATGCTCGCGGTCGAGGACTATCTCGACACCCTCAAGTGGGGCCAGTCCATCGGCGGCCTCGACGCCCTGCACGCCCGTGCGGACGCCAATGCCAAGGTGATCCACGACTGGGTCGCCCGCACCTCCTGGATCGGGCATCTCGCCGTCGACCCGTCGACCTATTCGAACACGGGCGTCTGCCTCGTGCTCACGGATCCGGACGTCCTCGCCAAGGGCGACGCGGTGGTCAAGAAGGTCGCCGCGGGCATCGTCTCGCGCCTGGAGAACGAGGGCGTCGCCTTCGACTTCGGGGCCTATCGCGACGCCCCGGCCGGCCTGCGGATCTGGTGCGGCGCCACGGTGGAGGCCTCGGACCTCGCGGCGCTCACGCCCTGGCTCGACTGGGCCTTCGCCCAGGAAAAGGCGGCGCTCGCCGCCGCGGCGGCCTGATCGTCCCGTGATCTCGACGGCCGGTCCCGCGTGACCGGCCGTTTCCTTATCTGCCTGCGCGTTCAGCGATCCGCCGGTCCCTCCGTACCGTTGCGACCGGTCGCGCCCGTGAATGGCCGGAGATCCTGCGCGCCTGCCCGACAGGTGCCCCCATGGCTCAACCCAAAGTCCTCATCTCCGACGCCCTCTCCGACGCCGCCGTGCAGATCTTCCGGGATCGCGGCATCGACGTCGACTTCCAGCCGGACCTCGGCAAGGACAAAGAGGCGCTGGCCAAGGTCATCGGCCGGTACGATGGCCTCGCCATCCGCTCGGCCACCAAGGCGACCGCCAAGCTGCTGGCGGAGGCCGCCAACCTCAAGGTGATCGGCCGCGCCGGCATCGGCGTCGACAATGTCGACGTGCCGGCCGCGACGGCGCGCGGCGTGATCGTGATGAACACGCCCTTCGGCAATTCCATCACCACCGCCGAGCACGCCATCGCCATGATGTTCGCGCTCGCCCGCCAGATCCCGCAGGCCGACGCCTCCACCCAGGCCGGCAAGTGGGAGAAGAACCGGTTCATGGGCGTCGAGCTCACCGGCAAGACCCTCGGCGTGATCGGCTGCGGCAATATCGGCGCCATCGTCGCCGAGCGGGCGATCGGCCTGAAGCTGAAGGTGATCGCCTACGACCCCTACCTCACCCCGGAGCGGGCGCTGGAGATCGGCGTCGAGAAGGTGGAGCTCGACCCGCTGCTGGCCCGGGCCGACATCATCACCCTGCACGTGCCGATGACGGACAAGACCCGCAACATCCTCTCGGCCGAGAACCTCGCCAAGACGAAGCGCGGCGTGCGCATCGTCAATTGCGCCCGCGGCGGCCTCGTCGACGAGGTCGCCCTGCGCGCGGCGCTCGAATCCGGGCACGTGGCGGGGGCGGCCTTCGACGTGTTCGTGACCGAGCCGGCCACCGAGAACCCGCTCTTCGGCCACCCCAACGTGATCTGCACGCCCCATCTCGGCGCCTCGACCTCCGAAGCGCAGGAGAACGTGGCCCTGCAGGTCGCCGAGCAGATGGCCGATTACCTGCTCTCAGGCGCCATCACCAACGCGATCAACTTCCCCTCGATCTCGGCGGAGGAGGCGCCCCGGCTCAAGCCCTTCGTCGCGCTCTGCGAAAAGCTCGGCTCCTTCCTCGGCCAACTCACCGAGGCGCCGATCAAGGGCATCCGCATCACCTACGAGGGCACGGTCGCGGCCATGAACACCCGGGCGCTCACCTCCGCGGCGGTGACCGGCGTGCTGCGCCCGATCCTCCAGGACGTGAACATGGTCTCCGCGCCGGTGATCGCGAAGGAGCGGGGCATCGTCGTCGAGGAGGTCAAGCGCGAGGGCGGGGCGAGCGACTACGAATCGGTCGTGCGCATCATCGTCGATGCCGAGGACATGCCGCGGGACGCCGCCGGCACCGTCTTCCACGACGGCAAGCCCCGGGTCATCGAGGTCCGCGGCATCGACATCGACGCCGCCTTCGCGCCGCACATGCTCTACGTGCGCAACCACGACAAGCCGGGCTTCATCGGCCGCTTCGGCTCGGTGCTGGGCGAGGCCGGCGTCAACGTCGCGACCTTCGCCCTCGGCCGCGAGGCGGAGGGCGGCAACGCCATCGCCTTCGTGGCGGTGGACGGACCCGTCTCCGACGACGTGCTCAAGGCGATCGAGGCGATCCCGCAGGTGAAGCGTGTTCGACCCGTCCAGTTCTGAGCCGCGCACGGCACCCGCCGCTGGCCCCGACGGCCGGCCCGACCCCGACGGCGCGACCGAGGCCGCGCCGCCCGCCCCCACCCCCGAGCCCGAGGAGGCCATGATGGGATGCCGTGTCACCGTTCGCTGCGCCTGGGACGAGGCGGCGGGCCTCTACGTCGTGTCCGATTCGTCCCTGCCCGGGCTCGCCGCGCAGGGGCCGACGATGCAGGCGCTGATGTGCGACCTGCCGGGCAATGTCCGCGACCTGCTCGGCCTCGCGCCCGACGCCTATATCGACGTCTTCGTCGAGCGGGTCACCCGCTGAGCGCGCGGGGGCGGCGGGCACCGCCCCCGGGACGGCGCGTCAGGCGAGGGCGTCGAGCTTCCCGTGATGCTCGGCGAGCAGGTAGTAGAAGGTGAGCCGCGACTTGGCCCGGCTCGCCTTCATCGCCTCGCAGACGGACTTGATCGAGGCGTCGAGGCCGTCGCCGGACAGGCCGAGCTTCTTCTCCAGGAAGTTCTTGCGCACGGTCTCCAGCTCCGCCTTGTCGGAGCAGGCGACGTAGCGCGTGTCGGGCTTCGACAGGACGAGTCGGTACGTCTTCTCCAGGCCGGCCACGGCGGCCTCGTTGACCGGCTTCTTCGCGTATTTCTTGACATCCTCGAGATGGTCCGACATCGCGGCGTCCTCCTTCTCAGCCGTGGGGCGAGCCTGTCCTCGCGGGCGGCCGTTCCAGAATGATACAATTCTTGGCTGTATGGCAGAGGCCGGGCGGTTCTTCCACAATAGATCGGCCCGCCCTCGCCCAGGACTGACTTTCCGGCTCCCCGGCCGGGGAAGCACCAGCACAGCGTGCAGCCAGCATGGGAGGACGTGGCGACCGGGGCGGGCGGGGCGCGGCGGCGCGGGACTGGCCCGCCCGGACGCTTCGTGCGACACCCGCCCCATGAAGATCGACGGCACCCCCTACCGCACCATCTTTCCCGATGCCGACGGCGTCTCGGTCCAGGTGATCGACCAGACCCGCCTGCCCTTCGCCTTCGAACTGAAGCGCCTCGCCACCCTGGACGAGGCGGCGGATGCGATCCGCACCATGGTGGTGCGCGGCGCCCCGCTGATCGGCGTCACCGCCGCCTACGGGCTGGCCCTGGCCCTGCGCGCCGACGCCTCCGATGCCGGGCTCGACCAGGCGGTGGCGACGCTGACGGCCACCCGCCCGACCGCGATCAACCTGCGCTGGGCCCTCGACCGGGTCGCGGCCCATCTCCGCCCCCTCCCCCCGGGCCAGCGCGCCGCCCATGCCTATGCCGAGGCCGGCCGCATCGCCGAGGAGGACGTGGCGAGCTGCCGCGCCATCGGCGAGCACGGCGCCCGGCTCCTCGCCGAACTCGCGCAGGCGAAGGGCGGGCGGATCAACGTGCTGACCCATTGCAATGCCGGCTGGCTCGCCACCGTCGACTGGGGCACCGCCCTGGCGCCGATCTACGTGGCCCACGATGCCGGCGTGCCGGTCCATGTCTTCGTGGACGAGACCCGGCCCCGCAACCAGGGCGCGGCGCTCACCGCCTTCGAGCTCAACGCCCACGGGGTGCCCCACACCGTGATCGCCGACAATGCCGGCGGCCACCTGATGCAGCACGGCGAGATCGATGCCTGCATCGTCGGCTCGGACCGGACCACGGCCTCGGGCGACGTCTGCAACAAGATCGGCACCTATCTGAAGGCCCTCGCCGCCCGCGACAACGCCGTGCCCTTCTACGCCGCCCTGCCCTTCTCGACGATCGACTGGACGCTCGACGATGGCGTCGCCGGGATCCCGATCGAGGAGCGCGCGGCCCGGGAGGTCACCCATCTCACCGGCCGGCTCGACGGAGGCGGCTTCGCCACGATCCAGGTGGTCTCCCCCGGCAGCCCCGTGGCGAACCCCGCCTTCGACGTGACGCCGGCCCGCCTCGTCACCGGCCTCATCACCGAGCGCGGCGTCTGCCCGGCCAGCGCAGAAGGCTTGCTCGCCCTCTATCCGGAGCGGCGCAGGGCGGCCTGACGCGACGACCGGGATGACAACTGGAGATCGTATCTATTGGCGCGTCGACCCGAGATTCTTTGCGAGTGAAAATACCTGAGATTGCGATCTGGGGCCCCGCGCCTCCGGCCTCGCCGGATCTGGTTGGCGCGTGTCGGCCGCTTCACGCGACGGTAAGTTGTCCTCGTTAAGAACCGAATCGCCGCCGCCGCGATCGCCGCCGATTGTTCCGGGACATTTCCTGCATGGCCCCCCTCCCGCCCAACGAGGCTGAACGGCTCGCGGTGCTGCGCAGCCTGTGCATCCTCGGCACGCCGCCGGAACCGCATTTCGACGCGGTCTGCCGGACGGTGGCGGCCCTGTTCTCGGTTCCGATCGCCACGGTGACGCTGGTCGACGCGGACCGGCAATGGTTCAAGGCGAAATGCGGCGTGAGCGGCGACGGCGATCCCCGGGAGGTCGCCCTCTGCGCCCACACGATCCTCGCGGACGAGGTCCTGGTGATCGAGGATGCGCAGGCGGATCCGCGCTTCGCCGACAACCCGCTGGTGACGGGGGCGCCCCATCTCCGCTTCTACGCGGGCGCGCCCCTCAGCCTCGCGCCCGGCCTGCGCCTGGGCACGCTCTGCGTCATCGACACCCGGCCCCGCCGCTTCTCCGAGGCCGAGCGCCGGCAATTGCAGGACATGGCGAGCGTCGTCGTCGCCCATCTGAAGCTCTACGAGGCCAATGCCGCCGGGGCGCAGGAGGCCGCCGCGCGGCACGCCGCCATCCTCGGGCAGCTCGCCGAGGGCGTGATCGTCACCGACGCGGCCGGCAGCATCTCCTTCGTCAACGAGGCCGCCGCGGCCATCCACGGCGTCCTGCGCCTCGACATCGAGCCCGACGCCTATAGCGACACCTACCACCTCTACACCGAGGACGGCCGGCCCTACCCGGCCCTCGACCTGCCCCTCGCCCGCGCGGTGCGGGGCGAGACCGTGCGGGATGCCCGCTGGCGCATCCTGCGCCCGGACGGCACCGAGGTGCTGGCCATCGGCTCGGCGCAGCCCTTGCGGGACGGGGCCGGCGCCCAGGTCGGCGCCGTGCTGACCCTGCGCGACGACACCCGGCGGGAGGCGGCGGAGCGCGACCTGCGCGACCTGAACGCGACGCTGGCCGAGCGGGTCGCCGCGCGCACCCGCGAGGCGCAGGCGGCCCAGGCCGTCGCCGAGGCGGCGAGCCGCGCCAAATCCGACTTCCTGGCCACGATGAGCCACGAGATCCGCACGCCCCTGAACGGCATCCTCGGCTATACCGACCTCCTGCTGGAGGAGCCCGGCCTCTCGGAGGCGGTGCGCCGCCACGGCGAGCGCATCCAGGCGGCGGGCTCCGCCCTGCTCACCATCGTCAACGACATCCTCGACTTCTCGCGGGTCGAGGCCGGCCGGATCGACCTCGTCTGCGAGCCCTTCGCCCTCGGCAAGCTCGTCGACGAGGCGGCGGCGATCGTGCGCACCGGGGCCGAGCGCAAGGGGCTCGGCCTGACCGCCCGGGTCGAGATCGACCCCGCCCTCCGCACCGCCGGCTTCCTCGGCGACCGGGACCGGCTGCGCCAGGTGCTGCTGAACCTGCTCAACAACGCCATCAAGTTCACGCCCGCGGGCGGCGTCCTGCTCTCCGCGACGGCCACCGCCGCGGGCGACGGGGACGGCCGGGCGTGGCTGCGCTTCTGCGTGCAGGATACCGGCATCGGCGTGCCCGCGGCCAAGCAGCACCTGCTCTTCGAGCGCTTCAGCCAGGTCGACGGCACCATCCAGCGGGAATATGGCGGCACCGGCCTCGGCCTCGCCATCTCCAAGCGGCTGATCGAGCGGATGGGCGGCCGGATCGGCGTCGACAGCCGCGAGGGCCGGGGCTCGACCTTCTGGTTCGAGCTCGCCCTGCCGCTCGCGGCGCGCGCGCTGGCCGCGCCCGCCGCCTCGGGGCGGGCCACGGCGCCGGCATGCCGCCGCCTGCTCCTCGTCGAGGACAATCCCCTGAACCAGGAACTGGCGCTGGCGGTCCTCGAACTCGCCGGACACACGGTCGACGTCGCCGCGAGCGGCGCCGCGGCGATCGCCGCGGTGCAGGCGCGCGCCTACGACCTCGTCCTGATGGACGTGCAGATGCCCGGCATGAACGGCATGGCGGCGACCCGCGCCATCCGCGCCCTGGCCCATCCGAGCGCCGGCCTCCCCATCGTCGCGATGACGGCGAACGTGCTGCCGGAGGAGATCGCGGCGATCCGCGAGGCCGGCATGCAGGACCATATCGGCAAGCCGTTCAAGCGCGACGCCCTCCACGCCATCGTCGCGCGCTGGGCGCTGAAGCGGCCCGAAGCGGCCGCCGCGCCGCGCAGCCAGCTCGATCGCGGCGTCTTCGACGAGGTGGCCGAGATGATGGGGCGGGAGCAGGTCAACCGCCTGCTCGGCACCCTCGCGGAGGAATTGCAGAAGCGCCTCGGCGAGGAGGGTGCCCTGCCCGATCGCGCGCTCCTCGCCTACGGCGCCCATGCCATGGTCTCGGCGACCGGCCTGCTCGGCTTCCGGGAACTGGCGCAGCTCTGCCGCGAGGTCGAGACCGCCTGCGTCTCGGGGGCCGATTACGGCGCGCTGGTCGAGCGCCTGCACGCGACCCGGCGCGCGGCGATCCACGAGATCCGGCGGCTGCAGGCGGCCTGACCGCGGGCGCGGCCCGCTTCGTCCCGCGCCTTAACCGTCTTTCGACGTCTCGCCTCATGCCGCGGAATGCGTCCCTGTCCGGGATCGTCCTTGTTCTGTCGGGCGGCCTCGGGACCGCGCCGGTTTCGGACGGTTCGCGAGGGAGGGATGCGATGGAGATCGCCCGGTTGCTGCACATGTTCGGCGCGCCGGTGCTGGCCCTGTTCGGCGGGGTGGGCCTGCGCGCGGCGGGGCGCCTGATGCCGGGGCTCGGCCGGGACAGGTGCACCGTCGATTTCGCCGACGCCCCGCCCCCGTGCCGGCCCTACCGGCCCGAGCCGGCGCGCATCCTCTCCGGCGATCCGGCCCAGACGGTCAGCTTCGTCTACCGGAACGCGGATGGCAGCGTCTCGGCGGGCATCTGGACCTGCCAGCCGGGCAAGTGGCGCATCGATTTCAAGCAGGACGAGTTCGTGCACATCCTGGAGGGCGAGGTGGTGGTCACCGACGGGGACGGCCGGGCCAAGACCTACCGGGCCGGCGACGCCTTCGTGACGCCCGCGGGTTTTTCCGGCACCTGGGACGTGCGGAGGCCGGTGAAGAAGTACTTCAGCCTCGGCGGGCCGCCGGCCGCGGCCGCCTGAGGCGGCCCCGGATCAGGCCAGCTCCCGCACCACCACCTTGCCGCGCTCGGTCGAGAGCGCGAGCCGCCCCGCCTTGAGGGCGAGGGCCTTCTCGCCGAACAGGGTGCGGCGCCAGCCGTGCAGCAGCGGCACGTCGGCCGCGTCGTCGTCGGCCACCGCCTCGAGGTCGTCCACCGTGGCGATGATCTTGGGCGCGACGCCCTCGGCCTCGGCCACCGCCTTGAGCAGCACCTTCAGGAGCTCGGTCACGGCGCCGTTGTTGCCCCGGGCCCGGCCGCGCTCCGGCAGGCGGATGCCGGCGAGGTCCCGCGCCATGCCGCGCTCCACCGCGGCGAGGATCTCGCTGCCCGTGCGCGAGCGCTCGAAGCCCGCCGGGATGCTGCGCAGGCGTCCCAGCGCCTCGACGCTGCGGGGCAGGCTGGAGGCGATGTCGATCACCGCCTCGTCCTTGAGGATGCGCCCGCGGGGCACGTTGCGGCCCTGGGCCTCCGCCTCGCGCCAGCCGGCGACCTCCATCAGCACCGCGATCTCCCGCGGCTTGCGCAGGCGGCCGGAGAGGCGCTTCCAGGCATCGGCGGGATCGGCCCGGTAGGTGTCGGGCGAGGTCAGTACCGCCATCTCCTCGTCGAGCCAGAGGCCGCGGTCGGTCCGCAGCAGCTCGCCGGCGAGCACCTCGTAGATCTTCACGAGATGGGTGACGTCGGAGAGGGCGTATTCCAGCTGCGCGTCGGTGAGGGGGCGGCGCGACCAGTCGGTGAAGCGGGAGGACTTGTCGATCTTGGCCTTGGCCAGGTCGTTGACGAGCTGCTCGTAGGAGACCGAATCCCCGTAGCCGCAGACCATGGCCGCGACCTGCGTGTCGAAGAACGGGTGCGGCAGCAGCCCGCCCAGCATCCAGACGATCTCGAGATCCTGCCGGGCCGAGTGGAACACCTTCACGGTGCCCTCATGCGCCATCAGGTCCACGAAGGGCTTGAGGTCGATGCCCGGCGCCAGCGGATCCACCAGGGCGGCCGACCCGTCCGGCCCCGCCATCTGGATCAGGCAGAGCTTGGGATAATAGGTCGTCTCGCGCATGAACTCCGTGTCGACGGTCACGAAGGGCTGGGCGGCGAAACCTGCACAGGCTTCCGCCAGGGCCTGCGTGGTCGAGATCAGATTCATGCCCCGGCTATACCGAAGGTTTCGCGCCGTCGCGAGGTTTGCGCGCAGCGATCACCGGAATTCGTCATGTCTCTCACGCAGCCTGCCGCGCCGGCGCCTGCGGGGGCGCGGCAGGCTTCCGGCGGCGGCGCTGGGCCCGGGCCCGGGCGAGCAGCCAGTCGAGGATGCCCGTCTCCAGCCGCGTCCCGGTCTCCGGCTCGACGAGGCGGCGGATCCGGTCGGCCCGCAGGCCCCGGTAGAGCCCGTGGCGCCGGTCGATGCCGCCGAGCAGGGTGCGCCCCGGCCCGAGCTTGAGCTCGCGCGCGTCGAGGAGACGCGTGCTCCAGGCGCCGCGGGAATCCTCGTAGACGATCTCGAAGAGGCCTTCGAGGGGGAGAGCCTGCCAGCCCGCCGGGGCGGCGCGGGCACCGGGGGACGGCAGCCCGGAGACGTTGAGAAAATCGTGGAATTTCATGCGTTTGATATGGGGATTCTCACCCTCCGTCACAAGCGCGGCCGTCGTCTTCCGACACCCTCCTCCGCCGGCCCGGGCGCCGCCTCGGCCACCCGGCGGGAGGCCCTCCGCAAGCCTGCCCTGAAGCTCTGGGTTGACTTGCCGGTTGACTTGCCCGCCCTCCCGTGAATGGTGCCGGCCTCGTTTCCGAGAGCCCGTCATGCACCGTTACCGTTCCCACACCTGCGGGGCGCTCCGCCCGTCCGATGTCGGGCAGACCGTCCGCCTCTCCGGCTGGTGCCACCGCATCCGCGATCATGGCGGCGTGCTGTTCATCGACCTGCGCGACCATTACGGTCTGACGCAGTGCGTGGTGGATTCCGATTCCAAGGCCTTCCCGCTGGCCGAGACCGTGCGCTCGGAATGGGTGATCCGCCTCGACGGCCGCGTGCGCCAGCGCCCCGCCGGCACCGAGAACCCGGAACTGCCGACCGGCCAGATCGAGGTCTATCTCGACGAGATCGAGGTGCTCGGCCCCGCGGGCGAACTGCCCCTGCCGGTCTTCGGCGATCAGGAATATCCGGAGGAGACGCGGCTCAAGTACCGCTTCCTGGACCTGCGCCGGGAGAAGCTGCACGCCAACATCATGAAGCGCGGCGCGATCATCGACTCGCTCCGCCGCCGCATGCGCGAGGGCGGCTTCTTCGAGTTCCAGACGCCGATCCTGACCGCGTCGAGCCCCGAGGGCGCGCGCGACTATCTGGTCCCCTCCCGCGTCCACCCCGGAAAATTCTACGCGCTGCCGCAGGCCCCGCAGCAGTTCAAGCAGCTGACGATGATCGCGGGCTTCGACCGCTATTTCCAGATCGCGCCCTGCTTCCGCGACGAGGATGCCCGCGCCGACCGCTCCCCGGGCGAGTTCTACCAGCTCGACATCGAGATGAGCTTCGTCACGCAGGAGGACGTGTTCCAGGCGGTGGAGCCGGTTTTGCGCGGCGTGTTCGAGGAATTCGCCGACGGCTGGCGGGTGACCAAGGCATTCCCGCGCATCCCCTATGCCGAGGCCATGCTGAAATACGGCGTCGACAAGCCGGACCTGCGCAACCCCCTCATCATCGCCGACGTGACGGACGAGTTCGGCGAGGACGCGGTCGAGTTCAAGGCGTTCAAGGGCGTGATCAAGTCGGGCGGCGTGGTCCGCGCGATCCCCGCCACCGGCGCGGCCAGCCAGCCCCGCTCCTTCTTCGACAAGCTCAACGACTGGGCGCGCTCCGAGGGCGCCCCGGGGCTCGGCTACGTCGTCTTCGAGGAGGAGGGCGGCCAGCTCACCGGCAAGGGCCCGATCGCCAAGTTCATCCCCGCGGAGATCCAGGCCCGGATCGCGGCCAAGGCCGGCGCCAAGGCGGGCGACGCGGTGTTCTTCGCCGCCGGCCCCGAGGCCAAGGCGGCGGCGCTGGCCGGCAAGGCCCGCATCCGCATCGGCGACGATCTAGGCCTGTGCGACAAGGACCAGTTCGCCTTCTGCTGGATCACCGACTTCCCGATGTACGAGTGGAACGAGGACGAGAAGCGGATCGACTTCTCCCACAACCCGTTCTCGATGCCGAATTTCGACCGGGACGCCTTCCTGGCCCTCGGCGAGGAGGATGCGGAAAAGATCCTCGGCATCAAGGCGTTCCAGTACGACATCGTCTGCAACGGCATCGAGCTCTCCTCGGGCGCGATCCGGAACCATCGCCCCGACGTGATGGAGAAGGCCTTCGCCATCGCCGGCTACGGACGTGACGTGCTCGAGGCGAAGTTCGGCGGCATGCTGAACGCCCTGCGCATGGGCGCCCCGCCCCACGGCGGCATCGCGCCCGGCGTCGACCGCATCGTGATGCTGCTTTGCCACGAGCCCAACATCCGCGAGGTCGTGCTCTACCCGATGAACCAGCGCGCCGAGGACCTGATGATGGGCGCGCCCTCCGAGGCGACCCCGAAGCAGCTGCGCGAGCTGCATATCCGCCTGAACCTGCCCGAGAAGAAGGGGTAGTCCCGGAAGCCCTCCCCCGCGGTTCCGGTCGACCGGTTCGATCCCGGCGGGCCTTTCCTCCCCCTCGCCCGGGGGGCGAGGAGAGGCGCTCCATCCAGCACGGCGCAGAGCCTGACCCCGAGAGCCCCGGAAGGGGGAGGGATCGACCGGTGCGGCCAGGAGACCCCGGCATGTCCCTCACCGCCATCGTCGTCGCCCATGACAGCGCCGAGGTCCTGCCGGACTGCCTCGGCGCCCTCGCCCGCGAAGAGATCCCGGCCATCGTCGTCGACAATGCGAGCCGCGACGGCTCGGTGGCGGTGGCGCGGGCGCACGGCGCGCGGGTGATCCGCAACGACCGCAACGAGGGCTATGGCCGGGCCAACAATCGCGGCGTGCGCGCCGCCGAGGGGGCGAGCCACGTCCTCATCCTGAACCCGGATCTCGTGCTGCAGCCGGGCGCCGCCGCCGCCCTCCGCGCCGCCGCGGCCGCCTGGCCCGATGCCGGGCTGCTGGCCCCGCGCATCCACGAGCCGGACGGGCGTTTCTTCTACCAGCCGCGCTCCCTGCTCGCCCCCTACCTCACCAACCCGAAGGGGGTTCGGGCCTATCCCGAGGGCGATGCCTGCGCGCCCTTCCTGTCCGGTGCCTGCCTGATGGCGGAGCGCGCCTTCTTCCTCGATCTCGGCGGCTTCGACGAGGCGATCTTCCTGTTCTACGAGGATGACGACCTCTGCCGGCGGGTGGCGGAGGCGGGGCGCGCTTTGGTCCATGTCCACGGGGCGGTGGCCCTGCACGGGCGCGGGCGCTCCTCGGCGCCGGAGCCCGGCCGGGTCTTCCGCAGCCGCTGGCATCAGGCCTGGTCGCGGGCCTACGTGTCGCGCAAATACGGGCTGCCGGACCCGAGCCTCGGCATGCTCGCGGTCAACGCGCCCAAGGCCGCGCTCTCGGCGCTGGTGCTGCGGCGGGCCGGCATGGAACGCTACGGCGGCTCGGCGGCCGGGGCGCTGGCGGCCCTGCGCGGCCGGGGGGCGCTGGCCCGGGAGGGGCTTGACCATGCGCGCTGAGACCGTCGCGGAGGCGCTCGCCCGGCCGCATAACGGCTTCTCCGCCCTGCGCCTCGCCCTGGCGCTCGCCGTCGTCGTCTCCCACGCCTTCAGCGTGACCACGGGGATCGGCCTCGACGAGCCCCTGGCGCGCTCCACCGGCTTCACCCTCGGCGAGCATGCGGTGAACGGCTTCTTCGCCGTCTCGGGCTTCCTCGTCACCATGAGCTTCGACCGGCGGGGCTGGCGCGACTACGTCTTCGCCCGGGCCTTGCGCATCCTGCCGGGCCTGGTGGCGGCGACGCTCGTCGCCGGCCTCGTCCTCGGCCCCGCCATGACGCGGCTGCCGGTGGGCGAGTACCTCGCCGCGCCGGACCTGCGCCGCTTCCTCACAGGCACCCTCCTCAGCCTCAAGAGCAACACCGCCCTGCCGGGGGTGTTCGAGGGCAATCCCTATCGCAGCCCCCTCGGCACGGTCTGGACCCTGAAATACGAGGTGATCTGCTATTGCGGCGTGCTCGCCGCGGGGCTCCTCGGCGCGTTCAGGGCCCGCTGGCCCGTGGCCCTGCTGGCGGCTGGCCTCGCCCTGGGGCTCGTCGGGGCCGAGATCGCTTATCCGGACCTTCCCAAGCACATCGAGACGAGCCTGCGCCTGCCCTTGATCTTCGCCGCGGGCGCCGCCCTCTATCTCTGGCGCGCCAGAGTCCGGCTCGTCGCCTGGCCCCTGCTCCTGCTCGCCCTCGCCCCGCTGCTCCAGGGAACGCCGTTCTACCGGGCGACCCTGTTCCTGGCGGAGAGCTACGCGGCGATCTGGCTCGGCCTCGCGCCCTTCCTCGGCCGCGCCCTCCTCGACCCGCCGGCCGACCTCTCCTACGGGGTCTATCTCTACGGCTGGCCGATCCAGCAGACGCTGCACGCCCTGGTCCCGGCCCTGTCCGCCTCCGTCCTGCTCGGGCCCTCGCTGGTCCTCGCCCTGCTCGTCGCGGCCCTGTCCTGGTATGCGGTCGAGAAGCCGGCCCTGCGGATCAAGGCCCGCGCCATGGGCCGGCGCACCCTCGGCACGATCGAGCCGGCCGGGCCGTGAGGCGAGGCCCGTGAGCGCCCTGTCCCCGGAGGCCGCGCGGGCGCTGGCCCTGCGCCTCCTCGAAGCCGAGGGCTTCGCCCTCGCCGCCCGCAACGAGCGCGGCGACAGCCTTTACCTGACCCGCCCCGGCGAGGACTGGTCCCTGCGCGTCTCGAACCATGCGCGCCGGCCGAAGCAGCGGCGCGGCCATCCCGAGGTGCTGGCGAGCCTGATCCTGCGCACGCCCAAGACCGCGCCGCAGGTCGCAGCGATGGTCGCCGCCGCGATCCGCGATTTTTCCGCGATGCGGCTCCGAAGGAGCGCGCCGGCCGATCAGGCCTCCGCGGAATCGTCCCGGAAATAGGGCTCGACGCTGCCCTTCAGCTTCACCGTCATCGGGTTGCCGGCCCGGTCGAGGGCCTTGCCGGCGGAGAGGCGCACCCAGCCCTCGCTGACGCAATATTCCTCGACATTGGTCTTCTCGACGCCCTTGAAGCGGATGCCGACCCCGCGGGCCAGCGCGGCCTCGTCGTAGAAGGGGCTGTTCGGGTTCACCGAGAGGCGGTCGGGGGGCGTGTCGGACATGGCGGCGTGACTTCCTGGCGGACGAGCCGGCCGGTTACGGCAATCGAGCCGGACGGGCAATGCCGCTCGGGGGCAGGCGTCGCGATCTTGATATCGATCGGCTGCTATGATGGCATGGCTGTCCTCGCGCCGGGATGCCATCGATGCGCTCCGTCACCATTCGCAATATTCCCGAGGACGTCCACCGTGCGCTGCGGGTCCGGGCCGCGCGGCACGGGCGCAGCACCGAGGCCGAGATCCGGGACATCCTCGAGCAGGCGGCCAAGCCCGAAGGCCGCCTGAAACTCGGTTCGCTGCTGACCTCCATCGCCCGCGAGGCCGGACCCTTGTCGGAGGAAGAGGCGGAGAATTTCGATCAGCTTCGCGACAGGAAGCCGGTCGAGCCGCTCCGCTTCGAATGATCGTCCTCGACACCAACGTCATTTCCGAATTGTGGAGGGTGGTGCCCGATCCCGCCGTGCGGGCTTGGATCGATGCCCAGGTCGTCGAGACCCTCTACCTCTCGGCCGTCACCGTTGCCGAACTCCGTCTCGGCATCGCGGTGATGTCGGCCGGCAAGCGGCAGAGGACCTATCGGGATCGGCTGGAGCGGGAGGTGCTGCCTGCCTTTGCCGGTCGCGTGCTTCCCTTCGACCTCGATGCCGCGCGGCATTACGCGGACTTCATGGCGCAGGCGCAGACGGCGGGACGGGCAATTGTCCAGGCAGACGGCCACATCGCGGCCATCGCCGCGGCACGGGGCTTCATCGTCGCCAGCCGCGACACGAGCCCATTCGAGGCCGCCGGGGTGAGAGTCGTCGATCCCTGGAAAGCCGAGGCATGAGATGAGGGGCGCGTGACGCCGCCCCGCGGGCCAGGCTCTTACGTTGCCCTCGCCGCCCGCGCCGCCGCGACGACCTCCTCCACCCGTCCGCTCTGGAGCAGCGGGACCCAGCGCGTCACCGTCTCGTGCGGAAACGCCCACCAGGCCGTCTCGACCAGGGCCGCCACCGTCGCCGGGTCGAAGCGCATCCGCACCACCCGGGCGGGGTTGCCGGCCACCACCGCATAGGCCGGCACGTCGCGGGTGACGACGGCCCGGGCCGCCACCACGGCGCCGTGGCCGATGGTGACGCCGGACAGGATCATGCAGCCCGAGCCGAGCCAGACGTCGTTCCCGATCGTCACGTCGCCCCGGGAGGCATGGTAATCCTCGGGCGCCTGCGCCTCCGGCCAGAGCCCGCGCATCGCCGCGAAGGGATAGGTCGAGACCCAGTCCAGGCGGTGGTCGCCGCCGAGCAGGATCTCGACCTTGTCGGCGATGGAACAATAGCGGCCGATCGTCAGGCGGCGCCCCGATTCGGGGAAACGCACCTTCGGACAGCCGTAAGAATAAGCGCCGATTGAGAAATTCCAGCGCTTGGCGAGTTTTTCGAGATGCCGCCGCGTCTCGTTGTGCGGGTTGCGCCCCCGCTTCAGGCGTTGCAACAGAGCCTTCAACGATGCGGGTCCCGCCTTGAGCGCAGGGCCGGCGCAGGCGCACGACCCGGAGAGGATGCCGAAGCGATGGCCGAAAACATGTCCGAGGACCTGAAATCCGGCGCGCTCGTCTACCACCGCCTGCCGAAGCCCGGGAAGCTCGAGATCCAGGCGACGAAGCCCCTGGGCAACCAGCGCGACCTCGCCCTCGCCTATTCCCCGGGGGTGGCCGCCGCCTGCATGGCGATCCACGACGACCCGCAGGAGGCCGCGACCCTCACCATCCGCCAGAACCTCGTCGCCGTGCTCTCGAACGGCACCGCGGTGCTCGGCCTCGGCGATATCGGCCCGCTGGCCTCGAAGCCGGTGATGGAGGGCAAGGCCGTCCTCTTCAAGAAGTTCGCCGGCATCGACGTGTTCGACATCGAGGTGAACGAGAAGGAGGTCGACAAGCTCGTCGACGTCGTCTGCGCCCTGGAGCCGACCTTCGGCGGCATCAACCTGGAGGACATCAAGGCCCCCGAGTGCTTCGAGGTGGAGGAGCGCTGCCGGGAGCGGATGAACATCCCGGTCTTCCACGACGACCAGCACGGCACGGCGATCATCGTGGCGGCGGCCGTCCTCAACGGCCTCGAGTTCGCGGGCAAGAAACTGGAGGACGCCAAGATCGTCACCTCCGGCGCGGGCGCGGCGGCGCTGGCCTGCCTCAACCTGCTCGTCTCCCTCGGCGCCCGGGTCGAGAACATCACCGTCACCGACATCAAGGGCGTGGTCTACAAGGGCCGGCCCGAGCTGATGGACCGCTGGAAGGACGTCTACGCCAAGGAGACCGAGGCGCGGACGCTGGCCGAGGTGATCCCCGGGGCCGACATCTTCATCGGCCTCTCGGCGGGCGGCGTGCTCAAGCCCGAATACCTGGAGAAGATGGCCGAGAAGCCGCTGATAATGGCGCTCGCCAACCCCTATCCGGAGATCATGCCGGATCTGGCCGAGAAGGCCCGCCCGGACGCGATGATCTGCACCGGGCGCTCGGATTTCCCGAACCAGGTCAACAACGTCCTCTGCTTCCCCTACATCTTCCGCGGCGCGCTCGATGTCGGCGCGAGCAAGATCAACGAGGAGATGAAGAAGGCGGCGGTGAAGGCGATCGCCGCGCTCGCCCGCGAGACGCCCTCGGACGTGGTCGCCCGCGCCTATGGCGGCGAGGCCCGGCCCTTCGGCCCCCGCTCGCTGATCCCGAGCCCGTTCGACCCGCGCCTGATCCTGCGCATCGCCCCCGCCGTGGCCAAGGCCGCGATGGAGTCCGGCGTCGCCGGGCGCCCGCTCGAGAACATCCAGGCCTATACCGAGTCGCTCGACCGCTTCGTGCACCGCTCCGGCTTCATCATGAAGCCGCTCTTCTCCAAGGCGAAGGAGGCCCCGAAGCGGGTCATCTACGCCGAGGGCGAGGACGAGCGCGTGCTGCGCGCGGCGCAGGTGGTGGTCGAGGACGGGGTGGCCAAGCCCATCCTGGTCGGCCGTCCCCGGGTGATCGAGACCCGGATCAAGCGCTTCGGCCTGTCCCTGCGCCAGGGCGAGCATTTCGACCTGATCGATCCCGAGGACGATCCCCGCTACCGCGCCTATGTCGCGACCTATCTCGAGGTCGCCGGCCGGCGCGGCATCACCCCGGATCTCGCCCGCACCCTGGTGCGCACCAACAACACGGTGATCGGCGCCCTGGCCGTGCGCCGCGGCGAGGCGGATGCCCTGATCTGCGGCCTGGAGGGCCGGTTCGAGACGCGCCTGCGGGTGATCCGCGACATCATCGGCCTGAGCCCGGGCGTGCTCGACTTCGCCGCGATGAGCCTGATCGTGACGAAGAAGGGCGCCTATTTCCTCGCCGACACCCATGTCCGCCCGAACCCCTCGGCGGAGGAGATCGCGGACGTGGCCGTCGCCTGCGCCGACCACGTCACCCGCTTCGGGCTGACGCCGAAGATCGCGCTGCTCAGCCACTCGGATTTCGGCCAGTCGGACAGCGAGTCGGCCCGCAAGATGCGCAGCGCCCTCGACCTGATCCGTACCCGCGCGCCCCAGCTCCAGGCGGAGGGCGAGATGCAGGCCGATTGTGCCCTGTCCGAGCTGATCCGCGACCGGGTGCTGCCGAATTCGAACCTGAAGGGAGCGGCCAACGTGCTGATCTTCCCCAACCTCGACTCGGCCAACATCTCCTTCCAGTTCGCCAAGGTGCTGGCCGATGCCCTGCCGGTCGGCCCGCTGCTGATCGGGCCGGCCAAGCCCGCCCACATCCTCACCCCCTCGGTGACGGCCCGCGGCATCGTCAACGTCACGGCGGCGGCGGTGGTGGAGGCCCAGGCGAGCGATACCGCCCTCCTGACCGACGCCGCCGAGCCGGGGGCGGGGCCGATCTCGGAGTAATCCGACGCTTCGGGGCGGGATCCGCGCAGACTCAGGCTTGCCGCTTGTGTGCGCCGCAATAAGCTGAGGTCCCGCCCTCGAAAAGCGAATCGGTCGATCATGCTTCGCGCAGGCTCCGCGTTCGGTAGGGATCCCGTCCTGGCGCCGGGCCGGCCGTGACCGGCGCCGCCTGGGCCTTCGCGGAGGCCGGCCCTGCCGCCCCCCTCGATGCGGACGACCTGCCGCGCGGCGTCCGCGAGAAACGCATCGGGCCCGACACCCTGCTCGTCCCGCCGGGCGGGACGGCGGGCAGCCCGGCCGGCGAGCTCCTGCCCGCCCTGTTCCAGCGGCCGCCGCCGGACAGCCTGCCGGCCCGCCTCGATTTCCGGGACACGAGCCCCCATCCCTGGCGGCGCTACGCGGCCCGCCTCCTCGACTTCAACCTCGCCGCGGTCTGTCTCCTGCTCCTGCTCCTGGCGGTGTCGGTGCTGCTCGGCCCCGATCGCTTCGCGGCGCTGAAGGCCTTCGCGGGCACGAAGGCCGGCGGCTTCCTCATCGGGTTCGCGGCGCTCGTTCTGACGATCCCGCTGAATGCCGAGCTCCTGGCCCGGTTCGGCGCGACGCCCGGCAAGGCGGTGCTCGGCCTCCGCGTGCTGCGGGACGGGCGGCGGATCGATCGCGGCACGGCCCTGCGCCGGGAGCTCTCCGTCGCGCTGCGGGGGCAGGCGGTCGGCCTGCCCGTCCTCGACGGGGTGGCCATGGCGCTGGCCTATCGGCGCCTGAAGAAGACGGGCCGCACGGCCTGGGACGAGGCCCAGGCCCTGACGGTGCATCACCGTCCGCGGGACTGGGCCATCGCGCTCTGGCTCGCCGTCATCCTTCCCCTCGCCCTCCTCCAGATCACGGCCCTGCTGCGATGACGAACGAAGGTGTCTGGTGGCGGATCGGGCCGGACGGGCACCCCGAGGGGCCTTTCCTCGCCGCGGAGATCCGGGCGCTGCTGCGCCGCGGCCGGATCTGGTGCGCGGATCCGGTCTGGTCGGCGCAGACCGGCGCCTGGGCGGCGCTCGAACGGACGCCGCTCCTCGACGGTGACCGCGCCACCCGGCCTCCCCTGCTCGCCCTGGCCGTCGCGGCCCTCGCCTTCGGCGCGATGGTCTTCGCGGGCTTGCAGATGGGCAGCCTCGTCGCCTTCGCCGAGGCCGTCGCGCCGGCCGCGACCTGGCTGCCGCGCGCGGCCCTGGTCGGCGAGGCCCTGGTGATCGTCGCGGTGGCCCTCGCCCTGTGCCGCCTCGGCCGCCTCTGCGCGGCGCGCCTGCGGGGCCGTCCGGGAGCGGCGCGGGCCCTCCGCCTGGGGACGGGCGTCGCCGTGATGTGCGCCGTCCTGCTGGGCGGCGGCCTGATCGGCGCGACCGCGCTGCTGCCGCAGGACGCCACCGCCTTCGGGGCGGAGGCCTACACGATCGAGACCGGGCCCGATCCGTCGCGGATCGTGGTCAGGGGCGTGATCGGCCGCGGCTTCGGCCGGGCGATGCGACAGGCCCTCGACCGGGCGCCCGACCCGGTGCGGATCGAGATCGACAGCCCCGGCGGCCTCGCCGGCGAGGCGCTGGAGGCGGCCCTCGCCATCGAGCAGCGCCCCGGCGCCACGGTGGTGGCGGGCGAGACCTGCGACAGCGGCTGCATCGTCGTGCTGATGGGCGGGACGCGCCGCCTGGCGCCGAAGGGGAGCACCCTCGGCTTCCATGCGCGCTCCGACATCCGGGCGCGGAGCGAGCGGCTGGTGCTGTTCGGCTACGATCTCGAGGCGGCGCTGATCGATGTGCCGACGGACGCCTTCCTGATCCGCCGCGGCGTCCCCGCCCAGATCATCGACATCGTCAACCGGCGGGGGACGCGCTTCGTGTACAGGGTCTCCAACGAAGTGCTCGTGCCCTTCGACGTGCTGACCGACCTCGTCGATCCGCCGCAGGAGTGAGGCCGCTTCCGGATGCGGGAAGCCGTCGCCGTGTATTCTCCTCGCCCCCTGCCCTGCCGGGCTCGAAGCGCCGACAGACCGGGCCGGATTGTCACGTCCGGTCGATGACTTGTCCCGCGTCCGGTCCATCATGCCTCACCGCCCGACGGGAGGCGGTGGGAACGGGGAACTGTCGATGACGAGGACGATCAGCCGTGGCGCCGCGGCGCTTGTGGCGCTCGCGCTGCTTCCGGGGCCGGCCCTGGCGGCGGGGGATGCGCGGCTCACCGGGCTGTGGAAGCTCGTCTCCTACGTCGTGGAGGTGAAGGAGACCGGCAAGACCGAACCGGTGATGGGCGAGCACCCGACCGGCTACGCCTATTTCACCCCGGAGGGCCGGGTGTTCTTCAATCTCACCGGCGAGGGCCGCAAGCCGGCCGGCGACGAGGCCGGGCGGGCGAAGCTCCTCGACACCATGGTCGCCTATACGGGCACCTTCACCACCGAGGGCGACAGCTGGACGGCCAAGCTCGACGTGGCCTGGAACCCGGCCTGGGTCGGCACCGCCCAGACCCGCCGCTTCACCCTCGACGGCAAGCGCCTGCGCGTGCTGACCCCCTGGCGGATCATGCCGAACTGGGCCCAGCACGGGGAGACCCGCAGCATCGTCACCCTGGAGCGGGCCGAGGGCGAGTGAGGCCGTTTCCGCTCGGACGCGAGCGAAACGGCAAGCCGGCGCGGCCCTTGAGCGAAGCCCCCTCCGCCCTCCCGAAGGGATCGACCGGAGGGGGATGGGGCTGCGCCCTCACGGCGCCGGCTCGATCGCCAGGAGGCCGGCGCCGATGGCGAGCCAGACGAGATGGGCGTCGGTGCGGGCGCCGATCTTGGCCTTGATGGCGTAATGGTAGTTCTGCACCGTCTTCTGGCTGAGGTTGAGCGCCCGGGCGATGCGGTCGCTGGTCTGGCCGGAGGCGACCAGGCGCAGGATCTCGACCTCCCGGGGGCCGAGGTCGCGGATCGCGTCGTAGCCGCTCGACAGGCGGTCGGCGGCGATCTCGCGGGCGATGTCCTCGCTGAGCGCCCGTCCGCCGCGGGCGACGGTGCCCACCGCCCGCACCAGCTCGGAGGGTGCGCTGCTCTTGGTCACGTAGCCGGAGGCGCCGGCCTCGAAGGCCTTGAGGGCGAAGGCCGCGCCGCCATGCATGCTGAAGACGAGGATGCGGGCCTGCGGGTCCCATTGCCGGATGTGGCGCAGGGCCTCGATCCCGCTCGGGCCGGGCATGGCGATGTCCATGACGACGAGGTCGGGCTTGGCCGCCTTGTAGGCGCGGTAGGCGCCGGCCGCGTCCTCGGCCTCCGCCACCACCCGATAGCCGGGCTGGCGCTCCAGGAGCAGGCGGTAGCCCTCGCGCACCACCGGATGGTCGTCGACGAGGAGGATCGCGAGGCTCATCGCTCCGGCCTCACGCGGCGGCGACCTGGGGCACCAGCCGGGGGCCGGCCAGTGGGATGATGGCGGCGATGCGCAGGCCGCGCTCGGCCCGGCCGATGGCGAGCGAGCCGCCGAGCGCCGCGATGCGCTCGCGGATGCCGAGGATGCCGTGGCCGCCCCCGCCCTCGACCCGGGCCGGGTCGCCGCCGCCCTCGTCCTCGACGGTGAGGCGGATCTGGGGCAGGCCCTGGCCCGCATGCTCCACCCGCAGCCGCACCTCCGCCGGGCGCCCGTCCGCCCGCGGCCGGCCGTGGCGGGCGGCGTTGGTCAGGCATTCCTGGGCGATGCGGTAGACGCTCAGGGCCGCCTGCGCCGGCACCGCGCCGAGATTGCCGGCCACGTCCAGGCGGTAGACCGAGCGCTTGGCGTCGCGGGCGTTCCAGCCGGCGACGAGCTGGGCGAGGCTCGCCTCCAGGCCGAGCTCGTCGAGATCCTGGCTGCGCAGCCGGGCCAGTGCCTCCTTCAGGCTGCCCATCATCCGTGCGGTGACCCGGGAGATCGAGCGGGCCTGGGCGGCGAGGTCCGGCCGCCCTTCCTCGGCGCCCGCCTCGATCGCCGCGGCCAGCGCCGCGCTGGCGGTGAGGCATTGACCGAACTCGTCGTGCAGATCGCGGGCGAGCGCCCGGCGCTCCTCCTCCTGCACCTGGAACAGGCGCTTGGTCAGCGCCGCCCGCTCGGCCGTGGTGCGGGCCAGCCGCTCGGCGAGGTCCTCCACGGCGCGGGCGATGTGCCGGAACTCCTCCCCGGCGAAGCGCGGCAGGCGCGCGGCGTAATCCCCCGTCTCCAGCCGGCGCAGGGCCCGCACGATGGTCCGGGCCGGCATCACCGCCTGCCCGATCAGGAGCGCGGCGAGCAGCGCGATGCCCGCCGCCATGGCGCCGGCGAGGCCGACCACGATGCGCACCTGCCCCCAGACCTGGCGCAGGGCGGCGTCCCGGTCCGGCGCGGCGCTGACCGTGCCGGACCGGCGCTGGCGCACGGTGAGCGGCAGGCTCACCGCGGGATGCGCGCCGAAGGCGGCGCCGTAGAGGGTGGCGAACCAGTCCGGCGGCGCCGCGCCGAGGCCCTCGACCTGGCTGCACAGGGGAGCGGGGTCGCGGCCCTGAACCGCGAAGGTGACGCAGATGCCCGGGGAGACGACCCGCAGGGTCGAGACCGTCTGCCAGTCCGGCCGCGGCAGGATCGTGCGGCGGTCGAGCCCGTCGCGCCAGAGCAGGTCGCGCCAGTAGAGATTGGCGAGGTCGCGGGTCACCCGCGCGGCGGAGGCCTGAGTCTCCGCCCGGATGCCCCGGTCCGCCTCGTAGACGATCCAGCCGATCGCGCAGGCGAGGCAGAGCAGCACCACGCCGACGAGGCGCAGGATCAGGTGGGCGAGCAGGCGCATCGGCGCGGTCCTCCCGGTCTCTTTCGGGGAAGTTGGAGCCGGGCCGTGCGGGCTTGGCAAGCGCCGATCGCGGCGCTCGGGCAAATTGCCCGGCCTCTTCCGGGCGCGCTGCCCGTGCGGGGGCCGCGCGCGCCGCCGATCCTCCCCGGTCTCGACACCGTGAGGAGACCGCCGATGCCCGCCCGCCTGCCCGGATTCCTCCGGCTCTGGTTCGCCCTCGACGTGGTGCTGGCGCTGGCCCCGCCCCTGCACTGGCGCCTGAACGGGGCCGCCCCCGTCCTCGGCCTGCCGCCGGTGCTCGCCTATCTCTGGGGCACGAGCCTGTTCATCGCCGCGAGCACGGTCGCCGCCTATCTCGCCGAGCGGCGGGAGGCCTGAGCATGGGTCTCCTCGTCACCTACGGTGCCCTGGCGCTGTTCTTCGCCCTGGTCGTGCTGATCCTGCAGCGCTCCTACGTCGCCGACCGGGACTTTTCCGATTTCACCGTGGCCGGCCGCTCCTTCGGCGGCTTCTTCCAGGCCATGGCCTTCTTCAACACCTACCAGCCGGGCACGGTCTTCCTCGGCGCCTTCGGCTTCATCGTCGGCAGCGGCGTGGTCGGCCTCGGCGTCTCGACGCTGCTCGCCCCGGTGGTGATGTATCTGATGGCCGCCCGGGTCTGGACCTGGGGCGCGACCCACGACCTCAAGACCCAGCCCGACCTGATGGCCCTGCGCTACCGCTCGCGCGGCATCCGCGTCGTCGCCGCGCTGATCGGCGTGCTCGGGCTGTTCCCCTGGATGGTGCTCGGCATGCAGTCCCTGGGGGCGGTGTTCCACGCCCTGTCCCTCGGGTATCTCGGCTTCACCGCCGCCGTGGTGCTCGGGGTCGTGGTGATGTCGGTGCGCCAGGTCTGGACGATCCGCATGGGCATGCGCGGCATCGTCATTTCCGACGTCTTCCAGGGCGCGGTGGCCTATCTCGCCGGCAGCGCCCTGATGATCGGGCTGATCGCCTGGCTCTTCGCCACCGGCGCCTCCCTCGACGCGCTGCCCGCCGAGAAGCTCGCCCTGCCGGATCTGGGCACGGACCAGCCGCTGCTGTTCTTCTCCCTGACCCTGCTGCCGCTCCTCTGCTCCCTGTGCTGGCCGGACCTGTTCATCCGGCTCTATACCGGTTCGGGCATCGAGGCGGTGAAGCGCTCCTCGGCCTATTGCGCGCCCCTCGCCCTGGTCTTCGTGACGAGCCTCGGCTTCCTGGCTCTGCTCGCCTCGACCCGCCCGGACGTGCTGGCGAGCCCGGAGACCGCCTGGTTCACCCTCAACCGCGCGGCCGGCGGCGTGCCCCTGCTGGCCTTCGCCGGCGTCGTGGTCTTCGCCGCCTCCATGGGCAATATCGACGCCACCGTGCAGTCGATGGGCGCGCAGATCGCCAACGACGTGGTCGCCCCCTACCGGGCCTTGAGCGAGCGCGGGCTGGTGCGCGTCTCGCAAGGGGCGATGGCGGCGATCACCGGGATCTCGGCGCTGATCGCCTGCCTGCCCCTGCCCTCCCTGTTCTCGATCGCCCTGTTCGCGTTCCAGGTGATGGTGCAGATCGCAGTGCCGCTCTATCTCGGCATCTTCTCCCGCCTCGGCAGCGCGGCGGGGGCACTCGCCGGCATGGTCGCGGGCATCGTCACGGTCGCCCTGCTGCAGGGGCTCTATCCGGTCGGCATCCCCTGGGCCTACGGGCTGACCTCCGGCTTCGTCGGGCTCGTCGTCAATCTCGCGATCTATCTCGCGGCGGCGCTCTGGCTGCCGAACGACCGGGCGGAGCGGGCGCGGCTCGATGCCCTGTTCGCGACGGCCTCGCCAGCGTCACGCCTGCCGGAGGCGATGCCCGTTGCGGAAACCGCCTGAGACGCGACAGCCCCCGGATCCGGGATCCGGGGGCCGCGCGAAGCGTGACGGGGCGTGAGGCGGGGCGCTCTCAGGCGTGGAGCCTGCGCACCGTGCCCAGGAAGCCGCCGAAGAAGGCGGCCAGCGCGCCGAGCACCAGGGCGAGGGCGGCGTAGAGGGCGCCCTGCGCGGCGGCGCGGCGGGTCTCCTCGGCCGTGGTCTTGGCCTTCTGCTTGGCGTCGGCCAGGGCCTGCGCGTACTGCTTCTCGTAGGTCTGGATCTGGGTCTTGGCCTGATCGACCGGGATGTTCTGGGCCTTGGCGAGGGCGTCGGCGGCCCGGTCCTCGGCCTGCTGCTTCTGGGCCTGGTCGCCGGTGAGCAGGGCGCGGATGGCGCTCACCGCAGCGTCGCGGGCGGCCTGCGGATCCTGGCCGGCGGCCTGCTGGCGCACCTGCTGCTCGATGCTCTCGATCGGGTTCGAGATCTTGGACAGGGAGGGGGCCGCGGCCTGGGCCGCCGTCTGCACCGTGCCGCCGACCGCCTGGCCGGCTCCGCCCAGCACGCTGCCGAGGGTGCCGAAGGCGCCGCCGACGAGGCCGCTCAAGGCCGAGGTCAGGAGGTAGAGCACGAAGAGCGTCGTCACCGCCCAGGAGACCAGGCCGTGATAGGCCGCGGTCGAGGCCGAGGGGCGGCCGGAGAGGCGCCCGGCCAGGTAGCCGCCGATCAGCGCCGCGACGATGCCCGAGCCGACCCACCAGCCCGCCGCCGCGAGGGAGGCGGTGCCGGCGCTCGGATTGCCGCCGCCGTCCACGTCGAGGGCGGACAGGCCGAGCCCGACGCCGGCGAGGTTGATGACGATCTGCGCGACGAGGGCCGTGGCCGCGCCGGCGAAGATGGCTCCCCAGGAGACCGAATGCATCAGGGGCAGGCGCGTCTCCGCGGCCGGGGCGAGGGGTGTTGAGACAGCCAAAGAACGAACTCCCAGTCGGATCGTCAGGACCGGGCGGCCGGAGGGGCGGGATCGCGCCCCCGGAGCGCCCGAATGCCGGCGGCCGGGAGCGTGGGGCCCCGGGCCGAGCATTGTGCGCTCGCTGAACGCGCGATCTTGCAATTCGTTCTGAGAGAAATGCGCGAAGCTGTTCGAATTTTCGGATTATTCAAAATCATCCGGCGGGGCGGCGGGGCTGCCCCCGCCGGTCACGCGATGTCGACGCGTCCGTCCAGGCCGACCACGCGGCCGAGGCCCCGCACCCGGTTGAGCAGGCGCTCGCCGGAGAGGGCGCGCCATTCCGCGGGCAGGCGCAGGACCACCTTGCCGTCCTCGATCGTCAGCTGGATGCGGCTCAGGGTCCCCTCCATCCCGGCGGAGATCGGGAAGGCGACCCGCAGGAGGCCGCCGATCAGCCGCGCCCGCTCGAACAGGCGGGGGCCGGCCATGGCGCGCAGGGTCGCGCTCGCCTTTTCCGGGGCGATGCCCTCGTGCCGGAAGAAGCCGGACAGGGCGAGATAGGCCCGGCCCGGATGGTCGATGCCGGTGAAGGTGGCGTTGGCGATGACGTTGAGCCCCTGCTCGCCCCGGTAATCGGGATGGGCGCGCCAGCTGATGTCCGAGAGCAGGCAGGCGGCGTGGCGCAGGCGGCGCTCGTCGGCGGTCTCCGGCCCGTCGAGGGTGGCGACGAAGGCGTCGGTCCAGGCCCGCAGCTCCTCGCCGTGGCCCGGGGAGCGCGCGCGCTGGCGGTTCAGCTCCTGCGCGGAGACGATCAGGGTGTCGAGGGCGCGGGCATCCCGGTCGAGCCGCTCGTAGAGCAGGCCCTCGCGCACGCCGGTGGCCGAGATCGCCACCTCCCGCGGGCGCCCGGCCCGGATGATCTCCTCCAGCACCACGGCGCCGTAGGCGAGCAGCGGCCGGCGCGCCTCGGAGATGGCGTCCACGTCCTGGAGCTGGGCGGCATCGACCCGCTCGACGATCTCCAGGAAGCTCAACTCGTCCGAGGGCTCGACGCTGTAGCCGTGCATGACGTGGAGCGGATAGCCGCGGGCGGCCATGTGCAGCCGGGCCAGCGCCCGCCAGGTGCCGCCCACCGCGTAGAAGGAGCGCCCGCGCAGGGTCTCGAGCTGCGGCTCGGCCTTCTTCAGGTTCTCGCGGACGATCTTGGTGGCCTTCTTGAGGGAGCCGCCGGAGAGGTCCTGCAGGGCGAGGCCGCCGAGCGGCATCGTCACCCCCTGCCCCACCGTGGCGCCGCGCACGTCGACGAGCTCCAGGGAGCCGCCGCCCATATCGCCCACCACCCCGTCCGGGGCGTGGAAGCCGGAGACGACGCCGAGGGCCGAGAGCTCGGCCTCGCGCCGGCCGGAGAGCAGCTCGATGGGGCAGCCGATCGCGGCCTCCGCCGCCTCGATGAAGGCGGGCCCGTTCTCCGCGTCGCGGGCGGCGGCGGTGGCGAGCACGAAGAGCTGTCCGACCTTCATCGTGTCGCACAGCACCCGGAAGCGGGCCAGCGCCGCGAGCGCCCGCTTCACCGCCTCCCCGTTCAGGCGGCCCGTCGAGAGCACGTTGCGGCCCAGGCCGCACAGCACTTTCTCGTTGTAGAGCGGGGCGGGGGCCCGCGTGAGCCCGTCATAGGCGACGAGGCGGACCGAGTTGGAACCGATATCGACAATCGCGACGGGAGCGATGCGCAAGGCGGCCGGCTCTTCGGAAAGATGGGCGAGGGCGAGGTGGGGGCGGGTCTGTCCCATGGGCATGGCCTAGCCGAGGAGGGGGCCGCAGGGCAGGCGGGGGTCACGCCTGCGGGTCGCGTCGGCTGCCATGGTCCGCCTCGCCGTTGGATCAGGCGCGCTGCGCACGGCGGCTGAGCGCGCGGGGGCTCGACTTCTTCGACGACTTGCCGCGCCCGGACAGGCTCGGATTCGTCATGAAGTACTTGTGCGCGTTGAACGGCTCTTCGCCCTCGGCGGGGATGATCCGTTCGCTGGCGCCCGACGCCAGTACACGCCAGCTCTGCCGGTTGTCGAGGAGATTGGCGAGCATGATCTGGTCGAGCACCTGCTGGTGCACGGTCGGATTGAGGATCGGCAGCAGCGCCTCGACGCGCCGGTCGAGGTTGCGGCTCATCAGGTCGGCGGAGGAGATGTAGACGATGGCCTTGGGGTGGGGCAGGCCGGCGCCGTTGCCGAAGGCGTAGATGCGCCCGTGCTCCAGGAAGCGCCCGACGATCGACTTCACCCGGATCGTCTCCGACAGGCCGGGGATGCCGGGCCGGAGGCAGCAGATGCCGCGCACCACGCAGTCGATCTGCACGCCCTCCGCGCTGGCATCGTAGAGCGCGTCGATGATCTGCGGGTCGACCAGCGAGTTGCACTTGATCCAGATCGCCGCCGGCCGCCCGGCCCGGGCATGCAGGATCTCGTCCTCGATATGCTGCAGCAGCTTCGCCTTCAGGGTGAGCGGCGAGACCGACATGCGCTCGAGCTCGGCCGGCTCGGCGTAGCCGGTGATGAAGTTGAAGATGCGCGACACGTCCCGGGCGATGGCCGGGTCGGCGGTGAAGAAGGACAGGTCCGTGTAGATGCGCGCGGTGATCGGGTGATAGTTGCCCGTGCCCACGTGGCAGTAGGTGACGAGACGGTCGCCCTCGCGGCGCACCACCATCGACAGCTTGGCGTGGGTCTTCAGCTCGACGAAGCCGAACACCACCTGCGCGCCCGCCTTCTCGAGGTTGCGCGCCCAGCGAATATTGGCCTCCTCGTCGAAGCGGGCCTTCAGCTCGACGAGGGCGGTGACCGACTTGCCGGCCTCCGCGGCCTCGGCCAAAGCCGCCACGATCGGCGAGTTGGAGGAGGTGCGGTAGAGCGTCTGCTTGATCGCGACCACGTTCGGGTCGCGGGCGGCCTGGGCCAGGAACTGCACCACCGAGTCGAAGGACTCGTAGGGGTGGTGGACGATGAAGTCCTTCTGGCGGATCGCCGCGAAGACGTCGCCGCCGGATTCGCGGATGCGCTCGGGGAAGCGCGGGTTGTAGGGCTTGAACTTGAGGTCGGCCCGGTCGATCCCGACGATCTGGGAGAGCTCGTTGAGCGCGAGCATGCCCTCCACCAGGAAGACCGCGTCGGCGGCGATCTCCAGCTCGTCGATCACGAAGGCGCGCAGCTCCTCCGCCATGCCCGCCTCGATCTCCAGGCGGATGACGACGCCGCGCCGGCGCCGCTTCAGGGCGGATTCGAAATGCAGGACGAGGTCCTCGGCCTCCTCCTCGATCTCGAGATCGGAATCGCGCACGACGCGGAAGGCGCCCTGCCCCTTCACCGTGTAGCCGGGGAAGAGCCGGCCGACGAACTTCACGATCACCTGCTCGATGGCGAGGAAGCGGGCGGTGGGGTCGCCCTCCACCTCCGGAAGGCGCACGAAGCGCTCCAGCAGGGCCGGCAGGCGGATCAGCGCCCGCAGGGTGCGCCCGTCCCGGGGCCGCGACAGCATCAGCGCGACGGTCGAGCCGAGATTCGGGATGAAGGGGAAGGGATGGGCCGGGTCGATGGCCAGCGGGGTCAGCACCGGCAGCACGTGCTGCAGGAAGTAGTCGTCGAGCCAGGCGGCATGGGCCTCGGAGAGGTCGTTCGGATCGACGAGCTCGATGCCGGCGCCCTGCAGGTCGACGCGCAGGCTGCGCCAGCGCTCCTGCTGGTCGAGGGCCAGGCGGGAGACCTCGCTGGCGATGCGGGCGAGCTGCTCGGAGGGGGAGAGGCCGTCCTGGGAGGGCACGGTCAGCCCGGCCCGGACCTGGTCGTGCAGGCCGGCCACGCGCACCATGAAGAACTCGTCGAGATTGTTCGCCGAGATCGAGAGGAAGCGCAGCTGCTCGAGCAGCGGGTGATTCGGGTTGGAGGCCTCCTCCAGCACCCGGCGGTTGAACTGGAGCCAGGACAATTCGCGGTTCACGAAGCGCTCGGGCGAGTGGCGCAGATGGCGCCCCGCCTCGATCACCGGCTCGCGGGCGGCCTCCCCGGCGGTGCCGCGCTCCGACGCGGCGGGGGCGGGCTCGGCGGCCTTCTCGGCGGCGAGGATGCGCGCGGCACGGGCCGTGCGGGCGCGGGCGGTCTCGCTGCGCACGCCACGCTCGGTGGCGAGGCTCGTCTCCTCGACCTCGGCGGTCTCCCTCTCGTTCAAGGGCGCATCCGCTTCCGTGTCCTGCAACGCCGATCCTCCAGTCTTCCGCCTGCGGGGGCGGCTCCCTAGCACAGGCGCCGCCGTGCCGTTTGACGTTTTCGTGACGGTGTTCCCTGTTCGTAAACCTCCGCCCGGCGCGGCGGGTCGGGGCTTACTCTCCGTCATCGGGATCCTCGTCGGCGGCGACCGCGCCGGGGAGCCGGGCGAGCACGTCGAGGGCCAGGGGCCGGGTGATGCGGCGGCGGCGCTGCAGGGCGTCCCGGTCGAGCTCGGCCACCACCTCCCGGGCGCGGGCGAGGGAACGGTCGATCCGCAGGGCGAGGGCATCGATCACGCGCAGGTCGACCACGAGCTGGCGGTCGACGAAGAGCTTCACGATCACCGCCCGCAGCAGCGCGTCGTCGGGGGGCAGGATGCTGGCGCCGGGGGCGAGCCGCAGTCGCGAGCGCAGATCCGGCACCTGCAGGCCGAAGCCGTCCACGGGGCCGCCCGCGGTGAGCAGCACCGGGCAGCGCCGCTCCCGGGCGAGGTTGAGCAGATGGAACAGGGCGGCCTCGTCGCGGCCCTCCGGCCGGTCCACATCCTCGATCACCAGGGCGCCGTTGGAGATCAGATGCGTGACCCGGCCCGCGCTCACCTCCGCGGCGGTGACCGTCCAGGCCCGGGCGCGGCTCGCCCAGATCGAGGCGAGATGGCTCTTGCCGCTGCCGGGCGGGCCGGAGAGCAGGAACACGGTGTCGGGCCAGTCGGGCCAGGCCTCGATCAGGCCATAGGCGACCTCGTTCGAGGGGCTGACCAGGAAATCCTCCCGGCCGTAGCGGGGATCGAGGGGCAGCTCGAAGGCGAGCTGCTTCGGGAGGGCGATTTCGCGCATGGGCGAATCATACATCCCGGGCGGTGAAGATTTCGAGCCCGCCGAGCCGCGCGTTCCGCGCAATTCACCCGTACCCCCTGATCGGTGCCAAGCTTGCGGTCCGATGCGTTGACAGACGCCGGGAGAGCGAAAGATTCAGAAATCTTCCCGTCTGGAGTGTGCGATTGGCCGGCGACGACCTTCGATACGGGCTGCTCGTGGGGGCCGCCGTCGCCGCAACGCTCGCCGCCTGGTTCCTGCTCCCGGTCGAGGAGTGGTTCCGGGCCTTCGGCCACTGGGCCCGGGGGCTCGGGCCCCTCGGGCCGGCGGTCTATGCCGGCCTCTTCGTGGCCGCGACCCTGCTCGTGATCCCCTGCACGCCGCTGACCATCGCCGGGGCCCTGGCCTTCGGCTGGTGGGCGCTGCCGATCACGCTCGCTTCGGCCACCCTCGCCTCCTGGCTCGCCTTCGTGGCGGGGCGCCACCTCTTCCGCGAGCGGGTGCGCCGCCTGGTGGCGCGCAAGCCGGCGCTGCGCGCCACCCTCGAGGCGGTGGGGGACGGCGACTGGCGGCTCCTCACCCTGATGCGGCTCAGCCCCTTCGTGCCCTTCAACGCGCAGAACTACGCGCTCGGTGCGACCGGGATCACGACGGGGGCCTATCTCGTCTCCACCATGGTGGGGATGCTGCCGGGCACCGTGGTCTGCGTCTATCTCGGCGTGATCGGCCGCGCCGCCGGCAGCGACGAGCCGACCCACTGGCTGATGCTCGGCCTCGGGCTCGCGGCCACGGTCGCGGCGGTGGTGCTGACCCGGCGGCGGGTCCAGGCCAAGCTGCGGGCCCGGGCGATCGGGGCGCGGGCATGAGGATGGAGCGCGACCTCTTCGCCGAAGGGCCGGCCGGGCCGAGCGGGATCCTGCGGCCCGGCGAGACCTGCTGGCGCATGGCGCGGGCCGGGCGGGTCGCCCTGCTCCATGACGGGGCGGCCTATTTCCGGGCCGCCCGCGCGGCGATGCTGCGGGCGCGCGCCTCCATCACCCTGATCGGCTGGAGCCTCGATCCGCGGGTGCGCCTGACGCCCGACGCGGCGGGCGCGGCCGGGCAGGAGACCCTGGCGGCCTTCCTGCAGGGCCTGAAGGCCGCGCGGCCGGAGCTGGCGATCCGCCTGCTGATCTGGCGGATGCCCTGGGCCTTCTCCCTCGGCAACGAGATGAAGCCGGACCGGATCCGCGCCCTGCTCGGCCCCGGCATCGACTACCGGCCCGATGCGAGCCTGCCCTTCGGCGCCTGCCAGCACCAGAAGATCCTGCTGATCGACGACCGGCTCGCCTTCTGCGGCGGCAGCGACTTCGAGGCCAACCGCTGGGACACGCCGGCCCATCGCGACCGCGACGCCCGCCGGCGCCTGCCCAGCGGCGAGGGCTATCCGCCCCGGCACGACGTGATGATGGCGGTGGACGGGCCGGCCGCCCGGCTGCTCGCCGCCCTCGCCCGGCAGCGCTGGCAGGAGGGCACCGGCGAGGTCCTGGCCCCGGCCGCGCCGCCGCCCGGCCCGGAGGACGATCCCTGGCCGGAGGGGCTCGCCCCGGCCCTGGAGGATGTCGCGGTCGCCGTGGCGCGCACCGTGCCGGCGCGCGGCGGGGGCCCGGCCCTCCTCGAGAGCGCGGCGCTCTACCAGGCGGCGATCGCCGCCGCCCGGCGGGTGATCTATCTCGAGAACCAGTACTTCACGGCGCCGGCCATCGGCGCGGCGCTGGCCGCGCGGCTCGCCGAGCCGGACGGGCCGGAGGTGGTCGTCGTCGTCTCCGAGCACAGCCCCAACGCCTTCGACCGGCTCACCATGGACAGCGCCCGCCGCGGCCTGATCCTGCGCCTGCGCCGGGCCGACCGCTTCGACCGCCTGCGCATCGTCTCGCCGCACACCGCCCGGTCCCGGCCGATCCTGATGCATTCCAAGGTCGCGATCTTCGACGACCGGATCCTGCGCGTCGGCTCGACCAACCTGAACAACCGCTCCCTGGGCTACGACACCGAATGCGACCTCGCCCTCGAGATCCCGGAGGGCGCGGCGCGGATCACGCAGGTGCTGCACGGCCTGCTCGCCCATCATGCGGGCCTGGAGCGCGAGGTCTTCTCCGCCGCCGTCGCCGCGCGGGGCAGCCTGAGGCAGGTGCTCGACGACCGCCTCGCGGCCGCGCCCGGGCGGCTCTGCCGGGTGGTCCCCTCCCGGCGCGGGCCGCTGGCGCGCTTCGTCGAGGGCTGGCATCTCGGCGATCCCGTCGGGGCCGCCGATGCCTGGCGGCCCTGGCGCCGCCCGCAGGCCCTGCGCCGGGCGCCGGATTAGGCTCTCCCCGTCAGACGGGGGCCACCGGGCCCGCCTCCCCGCGCACCCGAGCGGGCCCAAGCCCGACCTGGCCGCGCTCGTCTCCGGCCCGTCAGGCGGCCTGACCGCCGGAGGCCGTCACCGTCCCGCCCGCCGCCGCCGCGGCGGCGGGGCGCGCCGAGGCGGGGACGCGGATCTCCGCCAGGAGCGGCAGGTGGTCGGAGGCCCGGCGCGGCCCCCGCCCCCGCAGCACCCGCACCCGTCCCACGCCGAGGCCGCCGCCCACGAAGACGTGGTCGATCCGCAGGATCGGGCAGCGGCTCGGGAAGGTCGCCTCCCCGCGGTTGCCGGCAAGGCGCCCGGCATCGTCGAGCCGGCCGGTCAGGCGGCGATAGGCCCGCGACCAGCGCGTCGCGTTGAAGTCGCCGAGCAGCACGGTCGGCCCCCGGCAGGCGGGCGCGCCGAGCCAGTCCGGCCCGAGGAGTTCCTCGGCCTGGGCGATCCGCTCGCCGCCGAGCAGGCCGAGATGGGTGGTGAGCACCTGCACCGGGCCGGCCGCGGTGGCGATCTCGATCCAGAGCGCCCCCCGCGGCTCCAGGCCGGGCCGCCGGTGCAGCCCCGGCAGCGCCCCCGCCCGCACGAGGCGCGAGGGCAAGGCGGTCAGGATCGCGTCGCCGTAGCGCTCCTCCTCCACATGCAGGGCCGGGTGGAAATGGTGCGTCATCCGCAGGATGCGGGCGAGGGTCTCGGCCTGGTCGTGCCCGCCGGTGCGGGCCCGGCCGACATCGACCTCCTGCAGGGCCACCACGTCGGGTCTCGCGTCGGCGATCACCGCCGCGACCCGGTCGGGATCGACCCGGCCATCCGTGCCCCGGCAATGGCGGATGTTGTAGGTGAGGAGCCGCAGGCCGGTCGTCCCCGGCCCCGTCACACCTCGCGCTCCGGCAGCAGCACCGGCGAGTCCCCCTCGAGATAGAGCCGGCTCTGCAGGTAGCGCTCCACGCCGAAGCGCACGATCACGCCGATCGAGGCGGCGATGGGCACGGCGATCAGCAGGCCGAGGAAGCCGAACAGGGAGCCGAAGGCGAGCAGGGCGAACATCAGCCAGACCGGGTGCAGGCCGACCGAATCGCCCACCAGCTTGGGCGAGATGATGTTGCCCTCGAGGAACTGGCCGACCACGAAGACGCCGAAGGTGAGCCCGATCTGCAGCCAGTCGCCGCTGGGCCACCATTGCACCAGGGCGACGCCGATGGAGAGCAGGAAGCCGGTCAGGGTGCCGACATAGGGGATGAAGGTGAGGAAGCCCGCGATCATCCCGATCAGCACGCCGAAATTCAGCCCGACGAAGAACAGGCCCACCGCGTAGAAGCTGCCGAGGATGAGGCAGACCAGGGTCTGCCCGCGCACGAAGCCCGTCACCGCCCCGTCGATCTCGCCCGCGAGCCGGCGCACGGTCGGGCGGTGGCGCGGCGGCACCCAGCGGTCGAGGGCCGCGATCATCCGGTCCCAGTCGTGCAGCAGGTAGAAGGCGACGACCGGCGTCACCACCAGCAGCGAGGCGATCGAGATCAGGGTCTGGCTGCCCGACCAGACCGATTTCAGGAAGGCCAGGAACCAAGTGCCCCCCTGCCCCACCAGGGTGCCCACCGAGGATTGCAGCTCGCTGACCACGTCGCTGCCGCCGATCCTCTGGAGGAGCGGCCCGGCCCGCTCGACCAGGATGCCCTGGAGCTTCGACACCATCCCCGGCAGGGCGTTGACCAGCCCGGCGATCTGGCCCGCGACAAGGGGCACCACGATGATGAGGAGCACCACGAAGCCGACGACGAAGGCGGCCAGGATCAGCAGCGTGGCGGCGAGCCGCCCGAGGCCGAGGCGCTCCAGCCGGTCGGCCAGGGGATCGAGCAGATAGGCCAGGGCGAGCCCCGCCGCGAAGGGCAGGATGACCTCGCGCAGGGCATAGAGCAGGAAGACGAGGACCGCGAGGACCGAGAGCCCGATGATTGCCCGCCCGCGCATCGAGTCCCCTTCTGCCGCCGTCCGTCGCGGGGGAGAGTGGGAAGCGCGGGGGCGCCGGTCAAGGCACCGGCCGCGCTTCGCAGGGAGGCAGCTCTGGAGGTGGGGCCGGCCCGACGGTGGCGCTTTCCGCGGGAATCTTCGTCGCGCGCGGCGGATGAGGCCGTGGCCCGGCGCGGGAGGTGGTGGTCATTCCGGCCGCGATGTGGCAGCGGAAGGCGCAGGATCGACGACAGCCGGACAATGGGACAGTGATGACGGCGCAGGACGGGACGGGGCTGACCTACGCGCAGGCGGGCGTCGACATCGATGCCGGCAACGCGATGGTCGAGACGATCAAGCCGCTGGTGCGGTCCACGCGCCGGCCGGGCGCGGATGCGGAGATCGGCGGCTTCGGCGGCCTGTTCGACCTCAAGGCGGCGGGCTTCAAGGACCCGATCCTGGTCGCCGCCAATGACGGCGTCGGCACCAAGGTGAAGATCGCCATCCTGACCGGGCGCCACGACACGATCGGCATCGACCTCGTGGCGATGTGCGTGAACGACATCATCGTCCAGGGCGCCGAGCCCCTGTTCTTCCTCGACTATTACGCGACGGCCAAGCTGGTGCCGGGCGTCGGCGCCGACATCGTGCGCGGCATCGCCGAGGGCTGCCGGCAGGCGGGCTGCGCCCTGATCGGCGGCGAGACCGCGGAGATGCCCGGCCTCTACGACGGCGCCGATTACGACCTCGCCGGCTTCGCCGTCGGCGCGGCCGAGCGCGGCACGCTGCTGCCGCGGCCGGGCATCGCCCCGGGCGACGTGGCGATCGGCCTGCCCTCCTCCGGCGTGCATTCGAACGGCTTCTCGCTGGTGCGCCGCATCGTCGAGCGCGCCGGGCTCGGCTACGACGCCCCCGCCCCCTTTGCCCCGGGCAAGAGCCTCGGCGAGGCCCTGCTCGCCCCGACCCGGATCTACGTGAAACCGCTGCTCGCCGCCCTGAAGCAGGCGGGCGGCATCAAGGCGCTGGCCCACATCACCGGCGGCGGCTTCCCCGACAACCTGCCCCGGGTCCTGCCCGAGGGCGTCGGCATCGAGGTCGATCTCGACGCGGTCGCCGTGCCGCCGGTCTTCGGCTGGCTCGCCCGCGAGGGCGGCGTGGCGGAGGCGGAGATGCTGCGCACCTTCAACTGCGGCATCGGCATGGTCGTGGTGGCCGATGCCGACGCGGCGGAGGCGGTCTGCGACGCCCTCGCCGCCGCCGGCGAGGCGCCGGTGCGGCTCGGCCGGATCACCCCCCGCGGGGCCCAGCCCGTCACCTTCACCGGGTCCCTCGCCCTGTGAGCGCCGCCCCGGGCCGGCCCCTGCGCGTCGCGATCCTGATCTCGGGGCGCGGCTCCAACATGGTCTCGCTGATCGAGGCCGCGGCGGCGCCGGATTTTCCCGTCGAGATCGTGCTGGTGCTGTCGAACCGGCCCGAGGCCGGGGGGCTCGACCGGGCGCGGCAGGCCGGCCTGCCGGCCCGCGCCCTCGACCACCGGGCCTATGGCAGCCGCGCCGCCTTCGACGCGGCGCTGGATGCGGCATTGCGGGCGGCGCAGGTCGATCTGGTCTGCCTCGCCGGCTTCATGCGCATCCTGACCGACGGCTTCGTCGAGGCCTGGGCGGGCCGGATGATCAACATCCACCCCTCCCTGCTGCCGCTGTTCCGCGGCACCCACACCCACGAGCAGGCGCTCGCCGCCGGGGTGCGGCTGCATGGCTGCACGGTGCATTACGTGGTGCCGGAGCTCGATGCGGGGCCGATCATCGCGCAGGCCGCGGTGCCGGTGCTGCCGGGGGACGATGCCGACGCCCTGGCCGGCCGGATCCTGGTGCAGGAGCACCGGCTCTATCCCGCCGCCCTGCGTCTCATCGCCGAGGGCAAGGTGCGCCTCGACGGGGGGCGTGTGGTGTTCTCGGACGGCACGAAGGGCGCCGAGGGCGCCCTCCTCTCGCTCTGATCCGGCCGCGCCGGGCGCCTCGGGCGCCGGCGCGGCCCTGTTCCCGTGATCAGACCGGACGCGGCAGCTTGCAGGCGTCGAGCGCCTCGTAGGCCTTCGCGGTGGCGGTGTCGTTGAAGTAGCCGGTGCTGCGGTAGGCGGCGATCTCCGCCGGGGTCATCGCGCGCACGGTCTGCTTGGCGTAGCAGCCGCAGGGGGCGGCGAGGGCGGCCGGCTCGACCTTCTGCTGGCGGCCCTGGACGATGGTGCAGGCGTTCTGCACGCGGGCGACCAGGTTGCTCTTCGGCGCGGTCTTCAGCGCCGGATCCGGCGTGTAGCCTTCGAGGGAGGCGTTCGCGGTCGGGACCGACTTGCCGGCATTGCAGGCGGCGAGCAGGGAGAGGAGGCCGGCGCCGAGGAGGAGCCGGGCTGTGCGCGGAAGGCTGGAGCGCATGGGGGTGATTTGTCCGCAAAGGAGATTCGGAAACGAACCTTCCTTCGGGCCGCGGTGAGTCCGGCGCAATGGCGCCGGAGACACACCGATTCAGCGAATGCGGGCGGCCCGTCGCCGGACCGCCGCGCGGGCCGGATCAGCCGGCGATGTCGGCATCCGTGAAGAACTGGGCGATCTCGATCTGCGCGTTCTCGGCGCTGTCCGAGCCGTGCACGGTGTTCTCGCCGACGGATTCCGCGAAGAGCTTGCGGATGGTGCCCTCGGCGGCCTGGGCCGGGTTCGTCGCGCCCATCACCTCACGGTACTTGGCCACGGCGTTCTCGCCCTCGAGCACCTGCACCACGACCGGGCCGGAGGTCATGAACTCCACGAGCTCGCCGAAGAACGGGCGCTCCTTGTGGACCTCGTAGAACTTCTCCGCCTGCGCGCGGCTCATGCGGATGCGGCGCTGGCCGACGATGCGCAGGCCCGCCTTCTCGATGACCGCGTTGACCGCGCCCGTCAGGTTCCGCCGGGTGGCGTCGGGCTTGAGGATGGAGAAGGTGCGCTCGGTCGCCATGATCGTCCCGACTTTTTTCTGAAGAGATGGAGAGAGCCGAAAACGGCTGTCGCGGCGGGCTTATAGCGGCGCGATCCCGCCGCCTCAACCGGCCGGGCGGAAGCGGTGCCATGGCTTCTGCGCCACACTGCCGAAAATTCGCCCGATTGCGGCGATGTCCTGTGCGCGACGACACGACGACGCGCCTGCCCCCCTTCCCGCACCGCCTGCCCCCAGGCCGAGCCAAGGAGACTCCGTTATGCGTTTCGCCCGCCTCCCCGTGCTGTTCTCCGTGCTGGCCGCCTCGCTCGGCACCACCGCCGCCGTCGCGGCGCCGAAGGATCCGAGCGGCACCTGGCTCACCGAGGACGGTCGCGCGAAGATCCGCATCGACCGCTGCGGCCCGAACGCGGCCCATGCCTGCGGCAAGGTGGTGTGGCTGAAGTCGCCGAATTCCCCCGCCGGCACGCCGCGCACCGACATCAAGAATCCCGACCCGACGAAGCGCGGCCGCCCGGTGATCGGGCTCACGCTCCTCGACAAGCTCGCCCCCGAGGACGAGAAGTTCTCCGGCGAGATCTACAACGCCGAGGAAGGCAAGATGTACCAGGTCAGCCTGGAGCGCGAGAGCGAGGCCGAGCTCAGCGTCCAGGGCTGCCTGCTCAAGGTCCTGTGCGGCTCGCAGACCTGGACCCGGGTGCCGGACGTGAACCAGCAGGCGGCGATGGTGCCGGCCTCCGAAGCCCCCGCTTCCGCCGCTCCGAAGCCGGCCAAGGCCGCCCCGAAGCCGGCTTCGGCGCCCAAGGCGGCCTCCGCCGTCCCGGAGCCGTGAGAAAAGGAGCCCGAAACGAAGGGAGGCGCGCCGTTTCCGGTGCGCCCCAAGTCGCTGCCTCACCTTGATGGGGGTTCAGGCCCGAGGGAGATAGCTTAACCGTCGGAGGCGGCAAGGGGGCTGGCGTCGGGTTCTCCCCCCGCCCGGCCCCGACGGCCTCCGGCGCCTGTGGATGGCCCCTGCCCTCTGGCGTCGGGATCGCGCAAGCGCCACAACGGGACGCCCTGTCGGTCCCGCTTGGACACCCCGTTGGACATCACGCCCGAGATCCTGCTGAAGGCCTATGCCGCGGGCATCTTCCCGATGGCGGAGGATGCGGACGACCCGACCATCTACTGGGTCGAGCCGCGGGCCCGGGGCGTGCTGCCCCTCGACCGTTTCCACGTGCCGCGCCGCCTCGCCCGCACCGTGCGCTCCGACGTGTTCGAGGTGGTCTCCGATCGCGACTTCGAGGCGGTGATCGACGGCTGCGCCGCCCCGCGCCGCGACACCGCCCGGACCTGGATCAACGGCCGCATCCGGGCGCTCTACGGGGCCCTGTTCGATCTCGGCCATTGCCACACCGTCGAGGTCTATGCCGGCGGCCGGTTGGTGGGCGGCCTCTACGGCGTCTCGCTGGGCGCCGCCTTCTTCGGCGAGAGCATGTTCCACGAGGCGCGGGATGCCTCGAAGGTCGCCCTCGTGCATCTCGTCGCCCGGCTGCGCGCCGGCGGCTACCGCCTCGCCGACACCCAGTTCCTCACCGACCATCTCAGCCAGTTCGGCGTCGAGGAGGTGCCGCGCCACGTCTACAAGCGCCGCCTCGCCGAGGCGATCGCCCGGCCGGCGCGCTGGACGGTCTGGCCGCCCGCCACGCCCGTGGCCGGCGCGGCGATCCTCGCCGCCCTGGGGCCGGAGACGGCCACGCAGGCGTGAGGCCGCCCTCAGCAGGGCTTCAGAATCGGATCGAGATGCAGGAGGCGCTCGGCCAGCGCCGCCGCCGTTCCCGCGTCCTCCCCGCCGATCTGGCCATCGAGGGCGAGGTCGGCCAAGCCGTGCACCAGGGCCCAGCAGCGCAGGGTCCAGTCCGCCGCGCTCTTCGCCGGGACCAGGGCCGCGACCCGTTCGGCCAGCACCGCGTGGCTCGCCTGCGCCGCCGCGACCAAGGCCGGCGGCTTGCCGCCGGGCCAAGGGCCGAACATCAGCCGGAACAGGGCCGGGTTCGCACAGGCGAAGCCGACATAGGCCACCCCCTGCCCGATCAGGGCCTCGCTTCCCCGTCCCGCCCCGTCCGCCGCCGCGAGCGCCGCCCGCAGCCGCTCGAACCCCACCACGGCCACGGCGGCGAGCAGGGCGTCCTTGTCGGGGAAATGCCGGTAGGGTGCCATGGCCGAGACCCCCGCCCGCCGGGCCGCCTCGCGCAGGCCGAGGCTGGCGGGGCTGCCCCCCTCCTCCAGGATGGCGAGACCCGCCGCGACCAGCGCCTCGCGCAGGCCGCCATGGTGATAGCCCGGTTTCGCGGGCGCTTCGGCGCGATCAGATGTTGACACTGTAATCATCCCGCGTATGTTTACGGTGTAAATCGGAGGGTGCCCTTATGCAAGCCGACGCGCACGCCACCCCGGACCCCGCCCCCCGAGGGGAAGGCGGAACCCCGCGGCACTCGATCGACCTGTCGGATTATCCCGGGCTCGTGGTGGTCTATCTCGGCTTCCGGGTCGGCACCTGGCGGGGCCTCAAGGCCCTCCTTGGCATCGGACGGGGCCTGGGCGAGATCCAGCGCCACAAGCCCGAGGGGCTGCTCGCCCACGAGAACCTGCTCTACGGCCTCAACCATATCGGGATGCGCCAGTACTGGCGGGACCTGGAGAGCCTGGAGGCCTTCACCCGCTCCGAGCCGCACAAGACCTGGTGGCGCGACTTCGCAAAGGATCCCGCCGGTTCCGGCTTCTGGCACGAGGCCTACCGGCTGCAGGGCGGGATGGAGGCGATCTATCTCGGCATGCCGAGGCCCATCGGGCTCGGGTCCTTCGCCCCCGCACGGGCACCAATCGGCCCCTTCATGAGCTCGCGCCAGCGCCTCGCTGCCTAGGACGGGTCCTCGCTCGGTCGACGATCGTCCGATTACCGGAAGAGGGCGTCGAAGAGGTTTTGGGGTTCGCGGGGCTGGGGCGGCGGAGCGGCTGCGGGGCCGGCGTTGTTCGGGAAGAACTTACGCGAGGGCTTCTGCTTGGGCTGCACCGGGACGCCTCGGGGCGCTTCGACGTCCACCTGGCCCTCCGGGTTGATCTGCTGGGCGGTCTTGGTCGGGTCGCCGCCGCGCTTCTTCTTCTCCGGCTTGGCGGCGAGCGCGGGCATGTCCTCCTGCTCGCGGGCCTCCGCGATCACGTCGGAGCCGCCTTTGCACTCGGTCAGCCACACGTCGTAGATCGGGTGCTCGATGGCGTGCAGGCCCGGGCTCGAGGCGAACATCCAGCCCGTGAAGATGCGCCGGTACTTGTTGTCGAGGGTCACCTCGTCGACCTCGAGGAAGGTCGTGGTCTTGGGCGTCTCGGTCGGCGGGCGCGAGTAGCAGACCCGCGGCGTCAGTTGCAGGGCGCCGAACTGCACGGTCTCGTCGATGGCGACCTCGAAGGACACGATCCGGCCGGTGATCTTGTCGAGCCCGGAGAACACGGCGGTCGGGTTCTTGATCTTGTCGGCCCGCGCGGGGATGGCGGCGGCGCCGATCACGGCGGCGGCCAGAAGCGCCCGGCTGAGGAAAGCGGCTGTCCTGCGGCTCAAGGCGCGCCCCTGTTCGAAACCCGTGGCGCGCCGGCCGAGCCCCGGGGCTCCAAGCCCCGGCCGAACGGCCGAAGCGCGCGCCCTGCGGTTAACACCGGAAGGGTGGTCGAAAAAGGGCGATGCGCGTCCCGAGGGCCCTCCCCTCAGTTCCTGATCGGTTTGGCGCCGATCTCCAGCCGGTAGATCGTGGTCGGGAAGCGGATCGCGGCCTTGCCGCCGTTCATGGCGCTGGAGCGGTTCATCTGCGCCGCCGGGATCCAGAGGCCGCCCTCCTCGTCGATCCACATCGCGTCGCCCCAGACCAGGGCCGGATCCTGCACCAGGGTGCCGATGCGCCCGTCCGGCGCGATCGTCAGGATGCGCAGGTTGTCGATGTCGGAGGCGTAGATCGTCCCGTCCGCGTCGATGGCGGTGCCGCCGGTGGAGACGGTGGCGGCGAAGAGTTCGACATGGCGGCCCCGTTCCTCGTCGCTCGCCGCCGCGTCGTCGAGCCACTTGGTCTCGATCCGGTAGAGCGGGCCGGTGCAGGCCTGGTAGTAGAGCCATCTTCCGTCCGGGGAGACTTCGAGCTGATCGGCATGGATCGCGATCGGCTTGCCGTCCTCGCCGAGGATCACCTTGTTCTCGCCGGTGAGCGGGCGCTGCGCCACCGTGGAGGGATGCCCGTCGAGGACCCGCCGGAGCGAACCGTCGTCGAGGTCGAGCACGATCAGCCCCGGCTGGCCGGCATCGGTCAGGTAGACCTTGCGGCCGTTGAAGCGGAAATCGTCGATGAAACTCTTGGCGGTGGTGGCCGCCTCGAGGGGATAGGTCTTGGCGATCCTGTTCGTGGAGAGGTCGATGTGCACGAGCTTCGGCCCGCCGGGCAGCGGCGCCTCGCCCAGGCCGGCCGCGCCCTTGTCGACCACCCAGAGCGCCCCGTCCGGCCCGATCCGGATCGCATTGACGCCGACGAAGCCGCTTGCCGGGTCCTCTCCCGGCTTCCAGGAATTCCAGGCGGCGTCGGGATAGGCGACCGGCTTGCCGTCGACCCATTCGCCGAGCTCGATCCCCCGGTCCTTCTGCTGGCGCTGAAACGGGGAGAACAGCCGCCCGTCCCGGGAGCGGGTGATGCCGTTGAAGACGAGGCTGTCGGAGCGCAGCGCCGGGGTGAGCTGCGCCGGGGCGGTGGCGACGTCCTCCTGGGCCTGCGCGGCCGTGCCGAGAAGGGCAGCCAGAAGCGCGGCGCCCAGCGCCGGCAGGATCGTTCGCATCGCATTCCCCGTCATCACAGGCTGACGGTGGGAAATGCCTTTCTAGGCCGGGAGGTTCAGGGTCGGGGGCGGTTGGCCGCGCTCACTGCCCCGGCGACCACGGCACGTAATCGCCGGTCGCGGCGGGGCGGGCGCCCCAGGAGAGCTGGGAGCCCTTCGGCCGGTAGGCCTGAGCCGTGCCGGTGAGGTTCTCCTCGTGCGGCTTCTGCCACTCGCGCGGGACGTAATCCTCCTCGCTCGGGGGCACGTCGCCGTTGTGGCAGAGCCAGGCGCGCCAGCCCGGGGGCACGCGGGAGGCATCGGCATAGCCGTTATAGACCACCCAGCGCCGCTCCGGCCCGACCGAGCGGTCGATCAGCGGCCCGAGCGCCTTGTAGTACTTGTTGCCGAGCTCGTCCGACCCGACGAACTGGCCGCTGCGCGCCGTGTAGAGCGCGAGCGAGGTCGTCTGCCCGTTCCACCAGGTGAAGATCCGCAGCAGCGTGTCCTTGAGGGCCATGGTTCCTCTCATGTCCGATCCGCGTCCCTGAGGGGGGATGCGGGTCCGGGTCTCGCTCAAGCGCCGCGCGGACTTGGCTGGCCCGGATCCCGTGTCGAGCGCGGGGAAGGCCGGATCAGGCGGCGTCGGATGCCGCCCGGTTTATGGAGAGAGGCGGCGGTCAAGTCCAGCGCCGCGTTGCGCCGCACCGCCGCCGCACGGGCGCCGGCCCGAAGGGCCGCCCTCCCCCGCCGCCTGTTGCGCGGGAGTCACGGGGCGGCGCCACGCGCGGCGCCCCGGGGGCCGCTTCGGCCGCCTGCCCCCGCTCCGGGGCCCGTCAGGCTGTGTGCGAAAAATTTTCCCGGCGGAAATCGCCGAGGGCGGAAGAGGGGTTAGCGGATCGTTGAGGATATCCACAGGAAACGCGCCACTCCTACCACATCTAGTCGGGAACACGCCCCCTCGGCACTAGTTATTGACGCATGAACGGGGTGGGCAGTAGTCTTCCCTCACTGCTTCGGACGGCCGCAAGCGGGGCCTCGGCTCCGCCCGCTGGCGCGGAATCGTAAGGTCGCGGAAGGTCCGGTACGGACCGCCGGTCGGTCGGGGCAGAGTTCCGAAACGTGTCACGAGGCCCGGCGCAGGACGCCGGCGGCCGGGGCGTCCGCCCCGTACGGAGAGGGATTCATGCGGTTCGAGCGGCGCTACACCACGGCTGGACAGTCGCCCTACGCGACGATCGCCTTCCGCGAGGCGGTGAGCGAGATCCGCAACCCGGACGGTTCGATCGTCTTCCGGCTCGACGGCATCTCCGTGCCGGAGAGCTGGAGCCAGGTCGCCGCCGACGTGCTGGCGCAGAAGTATTTCCGTAAGGCCGGCGTGCCCGCGCGCCTCCGGAAGGTCGAGGAGAACGACGTTCCGAGCTTTCTGTGGCGCTCCGTCGCCGACGAGACGGCACTGGCCGCGCTGCCCGAGGACGAGCGCTACGTCTCGGAGAGCTCCTCCACCCAGGTCTTCGACCGGCTCGCCGGCTGCTGGACCTACTGGGGCTGGAAGGGTGGCTATTTCTCCTCGGAGGAGGATGCCTCCGCCTTCCTCGACGAGCTGCGCTTCATGCTCGCCCGGCAGATGGTGGCGCCGAACTCGCCGCAATGGTTCAACACCGGCCTGCACTGGGCCTATGGCATCGACGGCCCCGGCCAGGGCCATTTCTACTGCGACTGGAAGACCGGTGCGCTGACCAAGTCTGCTTCGGCCTACGAGCATCCGCAGCCGCATGCCTGCTTCATCCAGTCGGTCGCCGACGACCTCGTCAACGAGGGCGGCATCATGGACCTCTGGGTGCGCGAGGCGCGCCTGTTCAAGTACGGCTCCGGTACCGGCTCCAACTTCTCGATGCTGCGGGCCGAGAACGAGAAGCTCGGCGGCGGCGGCAAGTCGTCGGGCCTGATGTCCTTCCTCAAGATCGGCGACCGGGCGGCGGGCGCGATCAAGTCGGGCGGCACCACCCGGCGCGCCGCCAAGATGGTGATCGTCGACATCGACCACCCCGATATCGAGGCCTTCATCGACTGGAAGGTGAAGGAGGAGCAGAAGGTCGCCGCCCTGGTGACCGGCTCCAAGGTCGTCTCGAAGCACCTCACCGCTGTGATGAAGGCCTGCATCCAGTGCGAGGCCGAGGGTGACGCCTGCTTCGACGCGGAGCGCAACCCGGCGCTCAAGCGCGAGATCAAGGCCGCCCGCAAGGCGATGGTGCCCGACGCCTATATCAAGCGCGTCGTGCAGTTCGCGCGCCAGGGCTTCACCAAGATCGAGTTCCCGGTCTTCGACACCGACTGGGATTCGGAGGCCTATCTCACCGTCGCCGGCCAGAACTCCAACAACTCCGTCTCGCTCACCGACGACTTCCTGCGGGCGGTCGAGGCCGACCGCGACTGGAACCTGACCGCCCGCACCTCGGGCAAGATCGCCAAGACGGTGAAGGCCCGCGAGCTCTGGGAGAAGATCGGCGAGGCGGCCTGGGCCTCGGCAGATCCGGGCCTGCACTTCAACACGACGATGAACGACTGGCACACCTGCCCGACGGGCGGGCGGATCCGGGCCTCGAACCCGTGCTCCGAGTACATGTTCCTCGACGACACGGCCTGCAATCTCGCCTCGGCCAACCTCCTGACGATGTACGACCGGGAGACGAAGCGCTTCGACGTGGAGGCCTTCGAGCACCTGAACCGGCTCTGGACGGTGGTGCTCGAGATCTCGGTGATGATGGCGCAGTTCCCGTCCAAGGAGATCGCGGAGCTGTCCTACAAGTACCGCACCCTCGGCCTCGGCTACGCCAATATCGGCGGCCTGCTGATGACCATGGGCCTGCCCTACGACTCCGCCGAGGGCCGGGCGCTGGCCGGGGCGCTGACCGCGATCATGACGGGCGTGGCCTATGCCACCTCCGCCGAGATGGCGGCCGAGCTCGGCACCTTCGCGGCCTATGAGGACAATGCCGACGCGATGCTGCGGGTGATCCGCAACCATCGCCGGGCGGCCCATGGCGAGGCCGCGGGCTACGAGTTCCTCAACGTCACCCCCGTCCCCCTCGACCACGCCAACATCCCGCAGGCCGATCTCGGCGCCCATGCCAAGGCGGCCTGGGACCGGGCCCTGGCGCTCGGCGAGGAGCACGGCTACCGCAACGCCCAGGCCACGGTGATCGCGCCCACCGGCACGATCGGCCTCGTGATGGATTGCGACACCACCGGCATCGAGCCCGACTTCGCCCTGGTGAAGTTCAAGAAGCTTGCCGGCGGCGGCTACTTCAAGATCATCAACCGCGCCGTGCCGGACGCCCTGCGGGCGCTCGGCTACCGGGAGGCCGAGATCGCCGAGATCGAGGCCTACGCGGTCGGTCACGGCTCCATGGGCCAGGCTCCCGCGGTCAATCCGGGCTCGCTCCGGGCCAAAGGCTTCACCGACGACAAGATCGCGGCGGTGGAGGCGGGCCTGAAATCGGCCTTCGACATCAAGTTCGTGTTCAACCGCTGGACGCTCGGTGACGACTTCCTGAAGGACACCCTCAAGGTCCCGGCGGAAAAACTCGCCGACCCGACCTTCGAGCTGCTGCCGTTCCTCGGCTTCTCGAAGAAGGAGATCGAGGCCGCCAACACCCATGTCTGCGGGGCGATGACGCTCGAGGGCGCGCCGCACCTGAAGACCGAGCATTACCCGGTCTTCGACTGCGCCAATCCCTGCGGCCGGCTCGGCAAGCGCTACCTCTCGGTCGAGAGCCACATCCGCATGATGGCGGCGGCGCAGCCCTTCATCTCGGGGGCGATCTCCAAGACCATCAACATGCCCAACGACGCCACGGTGGAGGATTGCAAGGCGGCCTATCTGCTGTCCTGGCGCCTCGCCCTCAAGGCCAACGCCCTCTACCGCGACGGCTCCAAGCTCTCGCAGCCCCTCAACGCCGCCCTGATCGCGGATGACGAGGAGGAGGCCGACGACGTGGTCGAGGCGCTGATCCAGGCCCCGGCCGCGGCCAAGGCGGCGGCGGCCGCGGAGAAGATCGTCGAGCGGGTGATCGAGCGCGTCGAGCGCATCCGCTCGCGGGAGAAGATGCCCGACCGTCGCAAGGGCTACACCCAGAAGGCGGTGGTGGGCGGCCACAAGGTCTACCTGCGCACCGGCGAGTACGAGGACGGCCGCCTCGGCGAGATCTTCATCGACATGCACAAGGAAGGCGCGACCTTCCGCAGCCTGATGAACAACTTCGCCATCGCGATCTCGCTCGGCCTCCAATACGGCGTGCCGCTGGAGGAATATGTCGAGGCCTTCACCTTCACCCGCTTCGAGCCGGCGGGCTTCGTGCAGGGCAACGACGCGATCAAGAACGCGACCTCGCTGCTCGACTACGTGTTCCGCGAGCTCGCCGTGTCCTATCTCGGCCGCACGGATCTCGCCCACGTTAACCCGTCCGAGATCGGCGGCACGGTGCTCGGCGGCGGCGAGGGCGACACCACCCGCGAGGCCGGCAAGGCGACTCCGGCCGCCTCGACCATCGTCTCCCGCGGCCTGCTGCGCGGCTCGGCCGACCGGCTCACCCTGATCCAGGGCGGTCCGGCCGGCGGCACGGTCGGCATGGGCGCGGCCTCCACCGGCCAGAGCGCCCCGGCGGGCGGCACGGTGCACGCCCTGCGCGGCGCCACCGCCCTGAAGGCGGAGCCGCAGAGCCTCGGCAGCGTCGAGGCCCTGCCCTTCGCCGCCCCGGAAGCCAAGGCGGAGCGCAGCGTCGCCGACCGCCGGGCCGAGGCGAAGATGAAGGGCTATGTCGGCGAGGCCTGCCCCGAATGCGCGAACTTCACGCTGGTCCGCAACGGCACCTGCCTGAAATGCGACACCTGCGGTTCGACCACCGGCTGCTCGTGACGGGACCCTTGAGGGGACATACCTCAAGCATCGTTCGGAGCGGAGGCCAGCTCCTCGACGAGCGTTGGGCCAGGGACTGACGAGGAGGGCGCCGATCCGGCGCCCTCCTCGTGCATTTGAGAACAAATCAAGTACATCCCGGCTTGAGGCGAGACAGCGCTGCCCTGCAATGGCCAGCGCGGACCACACCAGAACCAAGCTTGACGAGCGGCCGGACCGCTCGTAAGCAATCTCGGTCCTAATTGGGATCCCAAACAGAATTTACCTGTATCGATCGCCCGCGGGTGCATTCGCCTGATCCTGAGAGCCGACCATGACCGACACGATGATGCGCTTGGCCCTGTTCCTGTTTCCGGGACAGCATCTGGGCGCTTGGCGCCTGCCCGAGGCGATCCCGGAGCTCGATGTGGGCATCGAGCACTATGTGCGGGCGGCCCAGCTCGCCGAGGCGGCAAAGCTCGACGCAATCTTCTTCGAGGACCAGGCCGCCGTCCCGCGCAGCAACCACATTGTGAAGGGCGATACCTACGGGGCGGCGCATCCTCGCGCGATCCACTTCGACCCCACCATGCTGCTTCCCGCGCTCGCCATGAAGACGAGGCATCTCGGGCTCGCGGCGACGTCGACGGCGACCTACAATGAGCCTTACAACACCGCCCGTCGCTTCTCCTCGATCGACTTCATCAGCAATGGGCGGGCCGGCTGGAATCTCGTCACCTCGTTCAACGAGAACGAGGCGCAGAATTTCGGGCTCGACGCCCATGTCGAGCACGGCCTTCGTTACGAGCGCGCGAGCGAATTCATCGATGTCGTGACGGGACTCTGGGATTGCTGGGAGCCCGGCGCCGTCACGCGCGATAAAGACAGTGGCCGCTATTTCGATGTCGAGAAGATGCATTTCCTCCAGCATGAGGGGCGCTTCTTCAAGGTCCGGGGTCCCCTGCCGATGGGCCGCAGCCCGCAGGTGCGCCCCGTCATCTTCCAGGCGGGCTCGTCGGAGCCGGGTCGCGAGCTTGCGGCGCGCACCGCCGACGTGGTGTTCACGCTGCAGACCGACATCACGGCAGCCCGCGCCTTCCGCGAGGACATCCGCAAGCGCGCCGAGCGCTTCGGCCGCGATCCCGACATGATCAAGGTGCTCCCCGGCATCACGCCGATCGTCGGCCGCACCGATGCGGATGCGGAGGCCTTCCGCACGAAGATGCGTGACCTCATCCCCGTCGAACTCGCCATCAGCCACCTGACGCCGCATTCAGGCGGCCTGAACTTCCTCGATTACGATCTCGACGGGCCGATGCCCGAGCTACCGCCGACCAACGCGGGCAAGTCGCACCGGGAGGCGATCATGGCCCTCGCGCGCAAGGGCAACCTCTCGATCCTCCAGACCGCGCGCTTCTTCGCCGAGGGCAGCTATATGAAGCTCGTCGGCGCGCCGAGCACCATTGCCGACATCATGCAGGAATGGCTCGAGGCCGGCGCCTGCGACGGCTTCCTCGCGGTACCGACCCATTTCCCGACCGGCGTGGAGGACTTCACCGGCCTCGTGGTGCCCGAGCTGCAGCGCCGCGGCATCTTCCGGAAGGAGTATTCCGGCCCACATCTGCGCGACCATCTCGGCGTCACCCGATACGCCTGAGCGGGGGGCGAGACCCGTGCGAAAGACCGGATATGAATAAAGCGACGCCGACGGCGGAGATCCATGTCCTCGGAGAAGGCAAGCGCGGCAAGCTCTCCGAGGAGGCCTATGCCCAGCTGAAGCAGCGCATCTTCGACTTCCGCTTGCCGCCCGGGCAACGCTATTCGGAGGCCGCGCTTGCCGAGATGCTCGCGATCTCGCGGACGCCGTTGCGCCTCGCCCTGCACATCCTCGAGCATGAAGGCTACCTGCAGAACGTCGGCGGGCACAATTGCTGGCAGGTGCGCGCCCTCGACCTGTCCTATTACGAAGATCTCTACGACTTCCGGTCCGAGCTCGAGGCGCTGGCGATCCGCCTCGCCTCGAAGGCCGGCTCGCCGCCGCGGCTCGATGCTCTCGCGGCGCTATGGTGCGCCGACAAGGCCGAGCGCCGGCTCGACTCGGATTTCGTGGCCGATAGCGACGAGGCGTTCCACCTCGCGATCGTGGGTCTCGCGAACAACACCTCGATGGCGCGCACGTTCGCCGAGATCACCGACAGGATCCGGATCATCAGGCGCGTCGACTTCGTCTCGGAGCGGCGGATCGAAGAGACTTACGACGAACACGGCGAGATCATCCGTGCGCTCCTCGCGGGGCGTTTCGAGGCCGCGGAAGATCTCGTTCGGAGGCACATCGACAAGTCGCGAGAAGAGATCCGAAAGATCACCGTCTACAACATGAGCATGAAGAGGTAGGCAACGGCGCGATGCGGAACGGCGAGCATAAGGCGTCTCTCAAGGCGGCGATGCGGCGGATGCCGGGGGCGGTCTCGCTGGTGACCACGGTCGACCCCAACGGTGCGCCCGCGGGGCTCGCCGCCTCGGCCGTCATCCCGATCTCGATGGACCCGCCCTCGATGCTGGTCTCGATCAACCGCAACGCCAGCGCCCATGGGCCGATCTCCCGCGCGGGCCGGTTCTGCATCAACCTGCTGGCAGCCGATCAGGCGAGGCTGGTCGGACCCTTCGCCGACAGCGCGCGGCGTGATGAGCGGTTCTCCGAAGGCGATTGGTCGGCGCATGAGGGCGTGCCCTACCTGCCCGACGCTTGCGCGGCGATCTTCTGCGAGGTTCGTCAGGAGATCCCGTTCGGCACCCACAGCCTTTTCATCGGCGAGGTCACCGGCGTGGTCGGCCGCGACGGCGGCGCTGCTCCGCTCGGCTGGATGGAGGGAGGTTTCGTGGCCATGGCCCCGCTCACGCCTGCCGCCGTGAGCAAAGACGCGGCGGTCACCTAATCCTGCGGCATGCCGGTCGCGCGGCGGTCGTCATGCGCCGCGACAACGCGCTGGAGCAGCTTCATCAGCGTTTTGCGGTCGTCGACGCCGAGACTGGCGATCGTGGCCTCGTGGGCCTCGCGCGCGGGGGCCTGCATGGCGGCCAACAGCGCGGTTCCTTCGGGGGTCATCCGGCAGTCCTGCGCGCGGCGATCCTGCTCCGACGGAATGCGCTGGATGAGGCCCCGGCTCTCCAAGCGTTTCAAGGCACCCGTGGTGGTGGTGCGGTCGAGCGCGACGGCGCGCGCGAGCGTCGACTGGTCGGCCGCGCCGTGCTCCGAAAGCGTCGAAAGAAGGCTGTACTGCAGCGGCGTGATGCGAAACTCGGCGCAGAGCTCCATGAACAGGCTCACGTGGATCTGATGAAGCCGCCGGACGAGAAATCCCGGACGCTGGGAGAGCGGCCAACTCTCACTGGAAGACCTTGAACGCGCGCGCTCTTTCATCGCTGTCCCATTCCCTCTCCTCGTCCGTTTCTCGTTTCGCCGCCTGCACCGCTCCAGCTTCCTGGCACGCCGCGTGCATTGGGAAAAGCGAAGTGTACTTCGCTTTTCGGCGTGCCGCAGGCCCGCCGGGTTGCATACGGAGGGCCGCATGGCCGACGCGACTGGCTACGATCTGGTGCTCAAGGGCGGCAGGGTGATCTGTCCGGCTTCGGGCGTCGACGGCGTGCGCGACGTCGCGGTGAAGGGCGGCAAGATTGCGGCCGTGGAGGAGCAGATCCTGCCGAGCACCGCACGCGAGGTCGTCAACGTCGCCGGCAAGCTGGTGCTGCCCGGCCTGATCGACACTCACGGCCACGTCTACCAGTACGTCACCGGCCGCTTCGGCCTCGAGGCCGACATGGTCGGGGTGCGCTCCGGGGTGACGACGGTGGTCGATCAGGGCGGTCCGTCCTGCATGACGCTGCCGGGCTTCCGCAAGTTCATCGCCGAGCCGGCCGAGACCAACGTGCTGGCGTTTCTGTCGGCCTATCTGGTCGGTGGTCTCGAGGGCCACTTCTACCCGAACCTCTATCAGCCCGACTGCGTCGACATCGAAGCGACGGTGCGTTCGGCGACGGCCAACCGCGACATCGTCCGCGGAATCAAGGGGCACGCCGAGATCGGCGGCTTCGCCCGCTGGGGCATCAAGGTCATGGAGATGGCGGCCGAGATCGCGCGGCGCTCGGAAGTGCCGCTCTACGTCCATTTCGGCCAGCTCTGGGGCCTGCCGGAGAGCGGCGCCAACGGCGAGGACGCCGACACCATCCTCGAGCGCGTGATCCCGCTGCTGAAGGAAGGCGATGTGCTGGCCCATCCGTTCACCCGCCATCCGGGCGGGTTCGTGAACCGCGAGGGCGCAGTGCATCACGTCATCCAGGCGGCGATCGACCGCGGCCTGAAGGTCGATGTCGGCCATGGGTCCCACTTCTCCTACCGCCTCGCCAAGCAGGCGCTCGCGGCCGGCGTCGTCCCCCATACGCTCGGCGCCGACATGCACGGCTACAACACGCAGGTGCCCGAGATACCGATCCCGGCCGGTACCCCGGAAGAGCACGAGGACGACGAGAACCACCCCTTCAAGGGCCAGGCCCGCTTCAGCCTGACCCAGGCCATGAGCTCGATGATGACGCTCGGGCTCGACCTCGAATACGTGGTCAAGATGGTGACCATCCATCCGGCCCGGATGCTGCAGATGGAGGACACGCTGGGTTCGCTCGCCGTCGGCCGCACGGCGGATGTCTCGGTGCTCGACGACCTGCGCGGCCGCTTCGTCCTGCGCGACAACGAGGATTACCGCGTCATCGCCGAGCGCTTGCTGCAGCCGGCCTTCTGCCTGCGCGCCGGCAAGCGCATCGATGCCGACAGCCCGATTCTGCCGCAGGCGGTCGCCGCGTGAGCGCGATGCCGGCGCCTCAGGAGATCTGGGAGACGCTCTCTCAAGAGCAGCGCGACGCCGCGTACAACAACAACGCGGCAGTCGCGAACAGCGCCGCGCTGATCGTCGAGCGCGACCGGCTCGCGGCTGAATGGCGTGCACGGCCCGGCGCGAAGCTCGACCTCGCCTATGGAAGAAAGCCCCGCAACCGGATCGACATCTATCCGGCCAGGGACCGCGACGCGCCCTGCCTCGTGTTCGTCCATGGCGGCTATTGGCAGAGGAACTCGCGCGAGATGTTCGCGCACTACGCCGAAGGCGCGAACGCCGCCGGCTGGTCGGTCGCAATGCCGAGCCACACGCTCGCGCCTGAGGCGAGCCTCACGGAGATCGTCGCGGAGCTCGGGGAGGCGCTCGACTGGCTCGCCCGAGAAGGCCGGCAGCACGGAGTGAACGGCCCGATCGTGCTCGCGGGCTGGTCGGCCGGCGGCCACCTGACCGCCATGCTGCTCGGCCATTCTGCGGTGAGAGCCGGGCTCGCCGTGTCGGGCGTCTACGCGCTCGCGCCGATTCGCGACACGTTTCTGAACGGCGCGCTGACGCTCACTGACCGCGAGGTCGAGACCCTCTCGCCGCTTCTGCTGCCGGTCGTGAATAAGCCGATGGCGATCGCCTATGGAACTGCCGAGGTCCCGGTGCTCATCCGCGACAGCCTCGCGCTCCACGCGAAGCGCGCCGATGCCGGCGCCCCAGGCCCGCTGATCCCGATCGAGGGTGCAAACCACTTCACCATCCTCGACGGCTTCCGGTCGGCGGGAGGGCCGCTGGTCAAGGCGGCGCTCGCGATCCTCGCCGAAGCCCGCACCCGCGCGGCCGCGGCATGAGTCCGTCCGTGTCCCGATGAGCTTCCTGTTCTCCCCGTGAAGGAAACGGCCATGCCGACGTCTCGCATCGCTTCGATCGCCGTTCTGGCCCTTACGCTCGCTACCGTGCCCGCGTTTGCGGCCGACACGATCAAGATCGGGGTCAACGAGCCCCTCACCGGCCCGTTCGCCGCCTCCGGCGCCTATGTGGTCAACGGCGCGAAGATTGCGGCCGACGAGATCAACGATCGCGGGGGCGTGCTCGGCAAGAAGATCGAGCTCGTGATCGAGGACAATAAGTCGAACCCGACCGAGGCTGCCGCGGTCGCCGAAAAACTTATCAACTCGGACAAGACGCCGGTCATGATGGGCGCCTGGGGCTCGAGCCTGACGCTCGCGGTCATGCCGAAGCTCGAGGAATACGAGGTCCCGATGCTGGTCGAGACCTCCTCGTCGGGCAAGATCACGACGTCGGGGAATCCTTTCGTGTTCCGCATCTCGCCGCCGTCGGCGCTCGAGGCCGAGATGTTCGCCCCGATGGTCGAGAAGCTCGGCGTCAAGAAGGTCGACTTCCTCGTCATCAACAACGACTGGGGCCGCGGCGCCGCCGGCGATTTCGGCAAGATGCTGAAGGGCAAAGGCATCGAGGTCGGCCTGACGGAGACGATGGATGCCAGCGCCCAGGACATGAGCGCGCAACTCGCCAAGATCAAAGGCACCGACGCCGACACCCTGATGATCACCGCGGCCGTCGACCAGCTGACGCTCGTCTTCAAGCAGATGGCTGCGATGGGCGTGAAGAAGCGCGTCATCACCACGGGCGGCTCGCAGAATCCCGATCAGATCGTCGCCCAGGCGGGAGGCGCCGCCGAGAAGACGATGCACCTCACCACCTTTCTGCCCTGGGATCCGGCCAAGACCCCGGATCAGAAGGCGACCCAATACTTCCTCGGCGAATGGAAGAAGCACGGCTACCCGTTCGCCGGCGCGACCGAGAGCTTCCGCGGCTATGACGGCATCCGCACGATCGCTGCCGCGATCGAGAAGGCGGGCTCCGCCGAGCCGAAGGCGATCCAGAAAGCCTTCTGGAATGTGGAGTTCACCGGGCTGAACGGAACGATCAAGTTCACCAAGTCCGGCCCCCTGGGCAAGGAGAGCGGCCAGTCGAAGCCCGGCGTCTACCTGATCGAGATCGCCGGCGGCCAGATCGGCGAAGTGAAGCTCTGATCCGAGGGTTGCGCGCTGCGCCCGCCTCTCCCCGACGGAGAGCGGTGAAGACGCAGCGCCGGCCGGGCCCAGCACGTTCGAGCGTGCGGAGTTTCCGTGGACCAGTTCCTGCAACACCTCGTCAACGCCCTGGTGCTGGGCGGCGCCTATGCACTGCTCGGCATCGGACTGACGCTGATCTTCGGCATCATGAACGTGGTGAACTTTACCCACGGTGCTCTCTACACCGTCGGGGCCTATGCGATGTACATCGCATCGGTCACGCTCGGCTTGAACTTCTTCGTCGCGCTTCCCGTCGCAATCGTCGCTGGCCTCGCGCTCGGGGCGCTGATCGAATGGCTGCTCCTGAGACCTTTGCGGGACGCGGATATCGACACCACCATGCTGGTGATGATCGGCGCCGGCATCATGCTGCAGTCCGGCACACTTTGGATCTTCGGGGGCGTCGCCAAGGCCATTCCGAACCCGTTTCCTGAGGCACCGCTCGCCTTCGCAGGCGTCTCGATCTCCTGGATCCGTCTGTTCGTCTTTGTGGCGGCCGCCCTGCTGATCGTCGCGGCCTACGCGACGATCAACGGCACGCGGCTCGGCCGAGCCATGCGCGCGACTTTCCAGGACGCCGACACCGCGGCGTTGATGGGCGTCAATGTCGGACTGATCTACACCGCGACCTTCGCCCTCGGCTGCAGCCTCGCCGCCGCTGCCGGCGCGCTGCTCGGGCCGGTCTATGTCGTGTTCCCGCAGATGGGCGATCTCGCCGCGGTCAAGGCCTTTGCCATCGTGATCCTCGGCGGCCTCGGCTCGATCGCGGGCGCGACCATCGGTGGTTTCGTGCTCGCTATCGCCGAAGAGTTCGGCGCCGGCTACATTTCGTCCGGTTACCGCGACGCCATGGGCTTCGTCATCATCATCGCGGTTCTGCTGGCGAAGCCCACGGGCCTGTTCGCCCGCGCGGAGCGTGTCGGATGACCCGCTCCCTCCCGCTCCTCATCCTCTTGATTCTGGCGCTGCTTCCTCTCGGCCTGAAGGATCCTTACCTCCTCAATGCCCTGATGACCGGCGGCATCTTCACCATCGGGGCCATCAGCCTGAACCTGCTGCTCGGCTTCACCGGCCAGCTCAGTCTCGGGCACATCGCCTTCTTCGGCATCGGGGCCTATGCGAGCGCGCTCACCGCGCTCGGCTTCGACGTCGGCCTGTTCGGCGATACGCGCATCGTCCATGAAGGCTGGCACCCCTTCCTCGGCTTCCTCGTCGCGATCGTGGTCTCGGGCTTCTTCGGCTTCGTGGTCGGCCGGTTGTCGTTCCGCGTTCGCGGGGCGTATTTCGTGATCGTGACGATCTGCTTCGCGGAGGTCGTTCGGCTCGTCGCGCTGAACTGGATCGAGCTGACCCAGGGGCCGCTGGCGCTGACTTCGATCCCCTTCATGAGGCTGGGCTTCCCGGGCCTCGGCGAGCTGACGCTCAGGACCAAGGTCCAAAACTACTACCTGATGCTCGGCGTCGGGACGCTCGCCTATCTCGTCGTCGCGCGGCTCGTACATTCGCGTTTCGGCCGTGCCATGCGGGGGCTGAAGGAGAACGAGCAGCTCGCCCTGTCGGTCGGCATCAACGCCACCAGGACACTGACCGTCGCGGCCACCATTTCGGCCGCGATCGCGGGCGCGGCCGGCAGCCTCTACGCCCATTATTTCCGCATCATCGACCCGGACGTGTTCCTGTTCGCCTACACGATCACCATGGTGATCATGGTGGTGTCGGGCGGCAAGGGAACGCTGGCGGGCCCGATCATCGGCGGCGTGATCTTCGGCACGCTTCCCGTGGCGCTTCGACCCTACATGGCGCCGGAAGCCCAGTGGCTCGTCTATGGCGCGGTCCTGATCCTGATCCTGTTCCTGATGCCGCGCGGCATCGCCCCCTTCCTCGACGACCTGTTCAGGGGACGCACAGGGCACGCGAAGACGCCTTCACCGGCCGCCAAGCCACAGCTGGAGGGCCGGCCATGAGCGGGCGGCCGCTCCTCTCCCTCGACCATGTCGGGGTACGCTTCGGCGGGCTCATCGCCGTCGCCGACCTGCATTTCGACGTGCGCGAGGGCGAGATCCTCAGCCTCATCGGACCGAACGGCGCAGGAAAGACCACCGCCTTCAACGTCTGCACCGGCTTCCTCAAGCCGAGCCAGGGGGAGGTGCGTTTCAAGGGCGCGAGCCTTGCCGGGCTGTCGCCGAACCGCATCAACCGGCTCGGCCTCGCGCGCACCTTCCAGCGCACGAGCGTCTTCCCCGACGACACGGTGCTCGGCAACGTGCTGATCGGCCTTCACCGCGCGGACGGCGGCGCGAGCCTTCTGGATGCGATCCTCAACCTGCCGAAGGAGCGCAGGGGCGAAGTGGCCCGCCGGGCGAAGGCCCGCGAACTGATCGAGTGGGTCGGGCTCGGATCCCGCGCGGAGGAGCGTGCCGGCTCGCTTTCCTATGGCGAGCAGCGGTTGGTCGGAGTGGCGCTCGCGCTTGCGACCGAGCCCTCCATGCTCCTCCTCGACGAGCCGGTCTCGGGCATGAACGCATCGGAAACCAAGAGCTTCGTGCGGCTGATCCGGTCGGTGCGCGACCGCGGTGTCACGATCCTTCTGGTCGAGCACGACATGCCGATGGTGATGGAGGTCTCCGATCGCATCGTCGTGCTGAACCACGGCCGGCTGATCGCCGACGGGACGCCGACCGAGATCCGTCAGGATCCGGCCGTCATCGAGGCCTATCTCGGCAAGAGCGCCGCGACCCGCGAGGCCGAACGGGAGGCCGCCCATGCTTGAGATCCGCAGCCTCGAATGCGGCTACGGGCCGGTCTCGGCGCTGAAGGGCCTCAGCCTCGATGTCGGCGAGGGCGAACTCGTCGCGCTGATCGGCGCGAACGGCGCCGGCAAGTCCACGATGCTGCGCGCGATCTCGGGGCTGGTGAAGCCGAGGCGCGGGACGATCCATTTCGCGGGGCAGGACATCACGGGGGCGGATCCTGCGAAGATCCTCGCCGCCGGCCTCGCCCATTGTCCCGAGGGACGGCGCGTGTTCCCCTACATGAGCGTCGCCGACAATCTCGCGATGGGGGCCTATCTCCGGAAGGACCCGATCCGCGTCCGCGAGGACTACGACCGGGTCTATGCCGACTTCCCGCGTCTCGCCGAGCGCCGTCACCAGGCGGCCGGCACGCTCTCGGGCGGCGAGCAGCAGATGCTCGCGATCGGGCGCGCATTGATGTCGCGACCGAAGCTCGTGATGTTCGACGAGCCGTCGCTCGGGCTTGCGCCCACCATCGTCGAGCAGACGCTCGGCATCATCCGGTCCATCCGCGACGGTGGCGCGACGGTGCTGCTCGTCGAGCAGAACGCCTTTGCGGCGCTCGAACTCTGCGACCACGCCTATCTGATCGAAGGGGGGCGCGTGGTGCGGCGCGGGCTCGGCGTCGAGCTTATCGCCGACCCGCATGTCCGTCAGGCCTATCTCGGCGGCGCTCCGTCGTGAGCCGCGCGTAAGCGGCAGGGCCATCACGCGTCGCCATTTCGGCAGATCGATGCTCGCGACACGGGGCGGCGCCCGGGAGATCCCTCGCCCTCCCGCCCATGAGCGCAATGGGGACCGGCGATGCGCCGGTCCCCGCCGTTCCGGTCGATCGGACCGCGTGGTGGCTTGCCGGCACTATTCGCCCGGCACGGCCGCGGCGGTCATGGCCACGGCCGGCTTGCGGCTGAGAGCCAGATAGAGGCCGCCCGCGACGAGCGTTCCGACGAGCCAGCTCAGATCGGCGCCGCCGAGGAGGTGCACGGAGATCGGTCCCTGGAACACGGGCAACAGGCCGTTCTGAAAGAACCAGCCCGAAATCAGCCCCCCGAAGAACGCGACAATCCCGGCCCAGTTGACGTCTCCGTAGGCACTCGTCTCCGGCGACTTGTAGAGCTCCGCCACGTCGACCTCGCCCTTCCGCTTCACGTAGAAGTCGGCGAGCGCGACGCCGGCGAACGGGCTCAGCCACATGATCAGGCCGAGCATCCAGTGGTCGAAGGCCTGTGCGAAGTCCGGCGCGAAGACGAAGTAGAAGGTCACGAGATAGCCGGCCGCGCCTACGATCAGCGCGAGCAGCATGCGCCGGACGCGCACGCCGATGGAGAGCAGCGCGAGCGTCGCGGAATAGACGTTGAGGATGTTGGTCGCGATCGGCCCGTGCAGGACGAGCGCGAGCACCAGCACCGCCATCGGGCCGCCGAACACGGCGCTGACCATCTTGGCCGGGTCTGCGTCCTGCGTGACGCTGGCGATCGTGGCCCCGAGCACGCCGAGCCAGACGACCGGCACGTACATGCCGAAGAAGCTGTACCCGAAGACCGAGACGGACGACTGGCTCTTCGGCACGAAGCGCGAATAGTCCGAGGCCCAGGTGACCCAGGAGATGCCCCAGCCGACGCCGATCGCGGCCGTGAGCAGCGTGATCATGGCGAAACGCTCGCCCGGCGCCAGCGGGCTGACGAGACCCCAGTTCACGACGCCCGGTTGCGACCAGGCCGCGATGCTGATCAGGAGCATGATCGCGACCGTGGCCGGCACCGTGTATTTCTCGAAGGTCCGGATCGCGTAGAAGCCGTAGGTGCCGATCCCGACCTGGAGCGCCATGATGATCGTGATGACGATCAGGTTCGGAACCGCCGTGTCCGGCACGCCGAACTGCCCGAGGATCCCCATCGAGACCTTCACGGGGAAGTAGGTGTTCACCCCGATCCAGCCGAGCGTCATCAGGAAGACCAGCGTGGCGGGGAGATAGGCCCCGCGCCGCCCGAAGGCCGCGCGGCTGAGCACCATCTGGTTCACGCCGGTCTTGTGGCCCATGACGGTGAAGGAGGCGAACAGCGCGCAACCGACGAGGTTGCCGAGCACGATCACCGCGATCGTGTCCCAGAGCCCCAGCTTGAGGATGATGCCGAGCGCGCCGAGTGCCCAGTTGATCGGCGCGATGTTGGCGCCCGCCCAGATCCACATCTGCTGCGGGCCGGTCGAATCCCGGTCCGATTCAGGGATCGGTTCGATCGCGTGTTCGTCCAGTCGAAGTTCCGTTCTGGCCATCGTGCTCCCCCGTTCTAGCGACGCGGACATGCGCCGCGCGCCGTGGCACCCGATTTCCCGCCGCCTGCGCCGAGGCGCGGGCGGCGTTCCCCCTCTCCCTCTTCAGAAGGGGAACTCGCGCTTGCCGAGCTGAATGGTGATCCACTTCTGCTCGGTCAGCTCCTCCCAGGAGGAGCGACCGCCCTCCCGGCCGAAGCCGCTGTTCTTCACGCCGCCGAACGGCACGTGCGGTTCGTCCGTGATGGTGCAGTCGTTGACATGCACCATCCCGGATTCGAGCCGCAGCGACAGGTCCATCGCCTTCTGCAGGTCGTTGGTGATGACCGCGGCCGAGAGCCCGTATGGCGTGTCGTTCGCGATCTGCAGCGCCTCTTCCGAATCCTCGACGCGGATCAGCGACACGACCGGACCGAAGCTCTCCTCGTGGTAGATCCGCATCTCGGGCGTGACGCCGGTCAGCACGGTCGGCTCGAAATAGCGGCCCTCGTGGCGGCCGCCGGTCTCGATCCGGGCGCCCTTGCCCTTCGCGTCCTCGAGCTGGGCGTCGATGAAGCGTACCTGGCTGTCGCGGATCAGGGGCCCGATCACGCTGGTCGTCTCGCGCGGATGGCCGACCGGTACGGTCTTCGCCTTGGCGACGAAGCGCTCCTTGAAGGTGTCGAAGATCGGCGCCTCGACCATGATCTTCGAATTGGCCATGCAGACCTGGCCCTGATGCAGGAAGATCCCGAAGGCGGCCGCGTCGACCGCGTAGTCGATATCGGCATCCTTCAGCACGATCAGCGGGCTCTTTCCGCCCATCTCGAGCGTGAACTTCTTGAGATACTTCGCGGCCTCGACCGCGAGCAGGCGGCCGGTCTTGGTCGAGCCCGTGAAGGTCACGAGCTTCACGCGGGGATCGGCCATGAGGCATTCGCCGACTTCGGCCGGCATGCCGGGCACGACGTTCAGCACGCCGGCCGGCAACCCCGCCTCCTGGAAGAGGTCGGCGATCAGCGCCCCGGAGATCGGCGTCTCCTCCGACGGCTTCAGCACGAAGGTGTTGCCCGCAGCGAGCGCGAAGGCGATCTTCTTCATCGACAGCAGGAACGGCGAATTGAACGGCGCGATGCCCGCCACGACGCCCAGCGGCCGTCGCACCGACATCGAGATCTGCCCCGGCTGGGTCACGGGCATGGTTTCGCCCATGACGTGGCGCACATCGCCGGCCGCGCTCACCAGACAATCGGTGACGTAGGCGATCTCCCAGAGCGCCTTGTTGAAGACCGAGCCGCACTCGTCGATCAGCATGTCGCGGATTTCGTCGGTGCGGCGCTCGATGACCTCCGCCGTCTTCAGCAAGATCTTCTCACGTTCGCTCGCGAGCGAGGCGCCCCAGCTTCCGAAGGCCTTGTGGGCGGCGTCGATCGCGGCCACGACCTCGTCGCGGCCCGCCTGCTGCGTGCGCGCGAAGATCGTGCCGTCGGCCGGGTTCACGCTGTCCGCCACGAGGTTGCGCGAGGAGCGCAGCCATTCGCCGCCGATGAACAGCTTGTAGGTGCGGACACCATCGGACGCGTCGTACGAGGCGGGGGTCATGCGGCGGTTTCCTGGAAGCGATGGGTCGGCGATCGATCGATCGGTCGGAGGTCTGCTGCGGAGGCGAGGTCGCGCATGATGAGAGCGGCGGCGCGCTCGCCGATCAGGATGCAGGGGGCCATGGTGTTGCCGCCGGTGACCGCCGGCATGATCGAGCCGTCGGCGATGCGAAGCCCCGCGACGCCGTAGACCCGGAGCGAGCCGTCGACGACCGACAGGGCGTCCCGGCCCATCTTGGCCGTGCAGGTCTGGTGGAAGTAGGTGCCCGCCGCATCCCGCAGGAAAGCCCGCATGTCCGGCTGCGAAAGCGGCCCCGGCATGAGTTCGCGCTTCACGAACGGCCTCAGCGCCTCGGAATGGCCGATCTCGCGGCAGATCTCGACGCAGCGCAGCAGCGCGCGGATGTCGGCTTCCTCGCTGAGGAAATTCGCCTGGATCCGGACAGGGTCTTCCGGCTGCGCCCCGGTGAGCGCGACAGAGCCGCGGCTCTTCGGGCGGACCAGTCCGGGCGCCAGCGTGAAGCAGGTCGCGGGATCGGCGGGCAGGCCGTATCGCGGGCGCGTCACCTCCGAGCCGAAGGCGCATTCCTCGAGCATCGGCTGGAGGTCGGGCGACGGTTGCGCGGCCTCGGACTTGCAGAAGAAGGTGAACTCGGCCGAGTTGTTGCGCGGCGCGGTGGGCTCGCGATACTCGAACACGCAGCCGGCGACGAGGATGTGATCCTGGAAGTTCTGGCCGACGCCCGGCAGGTGCCGAACGACCGGCAGTCCGAGCGAGCGAAGCGCGGCGGCGTCCCCAACGCCTGACAGCATCAGCGTCTTCGGCGTGTTGATCGCCCCGAGCGACAGCACGATCTCGTGGCGCGCGCGGGCGAGACGGACGGCGCCGTCGCGTTCGAACTCGACCGCCACGGCGCGCCCGTCCTCGATCACGACGCGCCGGGTGACGGCGCCGGTCAAGACGGTGAGATTCGGCTGACCGATCCTGGGGGCGAGATAGGCCGACGCCGTCGAAACGCGGACGCCGTCGCGGTCGACGTTGACGTTCGCGACCGCGCAGCAGCCGTCGCCTTCCATGGCCTCGGCGTTATGGTCCGCGACGGGCGGAATGCCGAAAGCGGAGGTGGCCGCGAGCAGGCCGTCGACGACGGGGACCGGGTCCTTCGGAAGCGTGATCCGCATCGGCCCGCCGAGGCCGCGCAACGGCGAGGCCGGGCCGTCCCAGTCCTCGATCCGCTTGTAGAGGTCGATGGCGGCGCGGTAGCCCCAGCCGGGATCGCCCGTCTCGGCCTCCCAGAGATCGAAATCCGCTTTGTGCCCCCGTGCCCAGACGAGGCCGTTCACGCTCGAGCCGCCGCCGAGGACCCGACCCATCGGCAGCGGTGCGCGGCGACCGTTCAGCCCCGGGCACGGCTCCGAGAAGAAGCCCCAGTCGCGTTCGGAGCCGATGTTCCGCATCCAGAGGGTCGGGTCGCGGACCTCCCGCGCCTCGTCCGCTCCGCCGGCCTCGATCAGCAGCACGTCCAGATTCGGGTCCGCGGCGAGGCGGCTCGCCACCACGCATCCCGCCGAGCCGCCGCCGCAGACGATGACGTCGTAGTCCTTCGAGAGACGATGGGCAGCGACCATGCTCGACCTACGAAAATAGGAAGCATACTTCGCATTTTTCAAAGCAGGTTTCGTGCCACCGGATCCGGGGCGGCGGCGTTGCCCTTCCCGCCGCGACGGGATCCGGCCCGAGTCTTCCGAATACAGAACGCAGTCGCCGGCGGACCGCCTGCGCGGCCGCCGGAACGCCTTCGGCCGGGCGTCGCGGGGCGGTAAGGCTTGATTTTTCCGGCCCGATTGCCCTCAAAGGTGGCATGAGCGACACCGTGGTCTCCCTGCCCCCCTCCGCCCTCCGGCATGACTGGACGCTCGCCGAGATCCAGGCGATCCACGACATGCCGCTGCTCGATCTCGTGCATCGCGCGGGCAGCGTGCACCGTGCCCATAACGATCCGGCCGACATCCAGCGGGCGGCCCTGCTCTCGATCAAGACCGGCGGCTGCCCCGAGGATTGCGCCTATTGCCCGCAATCGGCCCACCACAAGGAGGCCGGGCTCCCGCGCGAACGGCTGATGCCGGTGGAGCGGGTGCTGCAGGAGGCCGCCGCGGCCAAGGCCAACGGCGCGCACCGCTTCTGCATGGGCGCGGCCTGGCGCCAGCCCAAGGACGGGCCGGATTTCGACGCGGTGCTGGAGATGGTGCGCGGCGTGCGCGGCCTCGGCATGGAGGCCTGCGTCACCCTGGGCATGCTCACCGCCTCCCAGGCGGAGCGCCTCGCCGAGGCCGGGCTCACCTCCTACAACCACAACCTCGATACCGGCCCGGACTTCTACGGCGACATCATCTCGACGCGCACCTACGAGGACCGGCTGAAGACGCTGGAGAACGTGCGCCAGGCGGGCATCGGCGTCTGCTGCGGCGGCATCGTCGGCATGGGCGAGCGGGTGCGCGACCGGGTCGAGATGCTGATGGTGCTCGCCAACCATGCCCCCCATCCCGAGAGCGTGCCGATCAACGCCCTCGTCGCCGTGGGTGGCACGCCCCTGCAGGACCGGCCGCCGGTCGATCCCCTCGACCTCGTGCGCATGTGCGCCACCGCCCGCATCGTCATGCCCAAGGCCCGGGTGCGCCTCAGCGCCGGCCGCAAGAGCCTGACCCGCGAGGCGCAGATCCTCTGCTTCCTGGCCGGCGCCAACTCGATCTTCTACGGCGAGCGCCTGCTCACCACGGCCAACAACGAGGCCGACGAGGACGCCGCCCTGCTCCGCGACATCGGCGTGCGCGTGCCGGAGATCACCCTCGCCGCGGCGGAGTGAGGGGCGCCCGCCCACGCGCCACCGGCCCCGCGCGGCAATCCGCCGGGGCGCTCATGCTTGACGACAGGGGACGCGGGACGCCGCGGAAACCCTTGTACTCTGTCATGCGCGTGGATCCGGTTTCCCCGGCGTCCCGCGGCTCGGGGGGCAGACGCCGCCTCGAACCGATTTTGCGTCGCGGTTTTTTGCTCGCCCTGGCACGCCCCTGTCTCTCGGCACGGGAGGTGTCCTGCCCTCCCGGGCTCGGCTCGCGGAACCGCCGCGGCGACCCGGCCCTCGTAGTGGGGGCGGGCAGATCAGGTCCCTTGTAAGGCTCGAGCCGGCTTGCGGGATGAACCCGCCGCTCCGGCCGCCTCCAGCGCGCACGACGCCCGGGGCGTGGGTCGATCGCCACCCACGACGCGGGAACCGCCTCGCCGCCCCCGAAAGCACCCCCGGCCGATCCTCCGGAAGGCTTCCCTGTGCCGTGTCGCCGGGACCCTGACAAAGGCCCCGCCGCGGCGGCGAGCGGGACGACACCTAAGACATCAGACCCAGAATGTCAAGATATTATTCTTAGAATATAGGATATGAAGGCTGATTGTATATGTGACAAAGCAGACTTGAGGGTATAAGTCCTATCTATCAAACGGACCTGCCCCGCTATGTCGCTCTCTCAGCCCCGCTTCACCGACGAGACTGCCGCCCGCGCGTGGCTTGAAGCACAGCGCTGGCCCGAGGGTCGGACCTGCCCTCACTGCGGCAACGCCGATCAGGCCAAGATCAGGGCTCTAGCCGGCAAGTCCCATCGCCCCGGCGTCTACCAGTGCAACGAGTGCCGCGAGCAATTCACAGTCACGGTCGGCACGGTGATGGAGCGTTCCAAAATCCCGCTGACCAAGTGGGTGATGGGCCTGCATCTCATGGCTTCCAGCAAGAAAGGCGTCTCAGCCCATCAGCTGCACCGCATGCTCGGCATCACCTACAAGACGGCGTGGTTCATGTCCCACCGTCTACGCGAGGCCATGCGCCCGCTCCCCGGCTCTCAGGAGCCCATGGGCGGCCCCGGCAAGATCGTTGAGGCTGATTAGACCTACATCGGCAAGGTCGAAGAGGCACAGCCGTCCAAGCACCGCAAGGGCCGCCCGCACCTCAAGTCCGGTGGCGGCTACGACAAGTGCGTCGTCGTCTCGCTGGTCGAGCGTGGCGGCACCGTCCCCGCTCATTCCACCCGGCGACTGCGACCAAGGCCAACGTGCAGGAGATCGTGAAGGCAAACATCTCCAAAGACAGCCGCTTCATGACCGACGAGAGCTGCCTTTACACGGGCCTCTCAACGCATTTCGTGGAGCATTCCACGGTCAAGCCTCGGCCGGTGAGTACGTCCGCTTGGACGACCGCGAGGTCCATTCCAACACGGTCGAGAACTACTTCTCCGTCTTCAAGCGCGGCATGCGCGGCATCTACCAGCACTGCGCGGAGAAGCATCTGCACCGCTACCTCGCGGAGTTCGACTTCCGCTACAACACCCGCACGAAGCTCGGCTATTCGGATTGCGAGCGTTCCTGCAAGCTCGCGGCTAGCATCGCCGGTAGGCGCCTTACCTAACGGCGGACTGACGAAGCCGGTCGACCTACATGGCTGAGAGGCATCGCCTCAGGCTGACGAAGCGCAACGGGTAAGATTATTTCTTTGTCTGCCGTTTCATGCCCTGTAGGCGCTGGGGATGAGTAGACCGACCGATGAAGAAGTTAGAAACCTCATCGGCTTGGACCTTGATTGCGCTTACAAGATCGTCAACGAGCCTCGGGTCGCTATTCGGCTGTCCGATCTCTGCGCTGATGCGTTCCGCCTCTCGGCTGTAGGACTGGACGGGCCTTCTTGAGACAACGTCTTCCATGACAACCTCCCGCGACGAACCCCTCATATAACACCGGACGGGGGTTTTGGCTTGGCCGTTTCCACAAGTTCTTCGAGGTCGGCCTGATCGTAGGCGAGGTAGATAAGCGCGGCAATCGCGCTAGCGGCATGACGGAGTGGTAGGGCTGAGCCGAAGTTGAAACGATCCGCCGAGTTGCTGGTTGCAACCAGCACTCCATACGGCACCTTACGTGAACCATACGGACCAATTGGTTCTGACACAAACGACACGTATGTCGCTGCGTCGTAGCCAGTTTTCTTGCTCGTTGGAGAAAACATATCCGCTACGCCGGGAACAGATATGTCGGGGCATATTTTACCCTCCCCCTGAGCCCATGCAATGCCGACATGGCCTTGGCCAGGACTCCAGACCCTACCCATAGATTTCGAAGGGTGCTTTTCATGGCGCTCCCTCCAAACGGGATACAGTAGGCCATCTTTCTCACTGTATATATAGACCGCGAAGCTCCAAAGCTCTCTAGACTCAAACTCAAAAAGGTTATCTCTGTTTGCCGCCATCAAAGAGCATATTTCGTCAACTGCCTCTTTGAGGCCCCCTTGCTGCTGCAGCTTCCTTTTGACTTGTTCGCGGACCATGGCCCCAAGAACCAGCGCCTGTTCCTGCAATGTGCTTAGGAACCGCGTAGTCTTTGATAGGTCAGATATTTGGTGCTTTGCATCGTCTAGTTCGAAATAAACCTCGGGTGCTAATTTTACATCATAGTTAAGCCATGCAGTTACCCAAGCAGTAACCACCAGAACTACAAATGGGATCCAAAAAACAAATTGACTAAACGCAGTCAACTCCTTGTAAAATCCAGATAAAAGGCCAAGCAATGTTGGTATAACAAGGGAATATATTAGAGCATTGATTTTATTCTGCCGAGCAAGAACGGTAATTGTGCGCCTGACATCAGGCATTGAGACTGGCATGGCACAAAATTCCCAAGCCACATTCAGGGTGTATATTATTTAAGTTCTTTGACCTAACTGTCTATCGTTCTGTGCGCTTTTGCGCTCCTTGGCTCCTTACATTGTTATCGCGTTCTGGAGCATCCCTAAGCAACCGCTTCGCCGCTTGTCCCATCCGCTCCCAATCGGGCTCGGCTTCTAGGGGTGCCTTGTCAGCTTCGGTGAGTTCGGGCTTTTTGGTTGTACGTTGCTGCCTAGGCCCGTCAGTCATGGTCCAGAACCCGCTCTTGTGGGATGCCAACACGCCGTTGATGCGCAAGGCTCGCACCGGCATGTCCGACGAACAGCTAGCGATCCTAGGATACATAAGCGTCCTGTGGAACGCCCTGGAGCGCAATCTGGTGGCCGCAATATGGGCCGCAGCCAATTGGGATCAAGAAACCGGCGAGCTTGTCACGGCTGATATGCCCAACGTCAGCCGAGCCGATTTGCTTTTAAATTTGATGAATAAAAATATTGTCGATGATGCTAAGCTGATGGAAATCGCCAATGTCACTGTAGCGCTCTACAATTTGTTGAGAGGCGCCAGGAACGACCTGATGCATGGATTTCATTTTAATAAATTTTACCAGTCAGTGAATCCGCCATCTTTAATGAAGATCTCTGCAAAACGCAGGACGGGAGCGGCTGAGATTAAATCTATAGCAGTTGATCTATCCGTACTAGAGGAACTGGCAACTGACCTGTCACTTTGCGAAGAATCATTTAATGACTTGTATCACAGGCTGTTTTTTCGCAATCTGTGGAATGCTGGTGAGCGTGGGGTTTTTGCCCAAAATTACGAGGATGCTGTCCATGGCTGGCGAGCACCATCCTTTGAAATATCGTACGTGCAAGAAAGTCTAAGGATACGTTCTCAGCGCCTAAATCCGCCGCAGCCGAACCCCCCGCGGCCACCATCTCGTCGGAAGGCTCGCCAGTCAAAAACGACTCAGGAATAAAATCCTTAATCTTAACATCGTTCGCCATAGCGAACTCACCCTGTCTGCTCAATGCTTTAGCTAATGCATTGTACGCCCAAGGGGTGCTAGTATCTGCTTTCTCAGGTATATAATTAGGATATGAAGCCCTGCTTGTCATGACGCGGAGGGGGAGTGATCGACCTTTTCTCCAACGCTGGGGGCGGTGGCCGCGAGGCGGAGGGAGGGGGCGCCGTGAGAGCCGGCCTCGCGCCCGGCAAAAAGCCCACTCCCCCGCGCTGCGCGCGGTCCCCCTCGCCCAGGGGGCGAGGAGAGGCGCGGAGACCGCTTCCGCCGTCCGGAAACGGTCCGGATCGATTCGGCCCCGCGGGGCGTCGGCGCAACAAAAAACCTCCCGGACCGCGGGGTCCGGGAGGTTCCGTCCGGGGTTGGGCCCCGGCCCGAAGGCCGGGGTCTGCCGGATCACTCGTTGTCGGAGCGGGCCTTCTTCATGGCCGCGCCGAGGATGTCGCCGAGGGAGGCGCCGGAATCGGCGGAGCCGAACTGGGCCATCGCCTCCTTCTCCTCGGCCACCTCGAGCGCCTTGATCGACAGCTGGACGCGGCGCGCCTTGCGGTCGAACATGGTCACGCGGGCGTCGAACTTCTCGCCGGCGGCGAAACGCTCGGGACGCTGGTCGCCGCGGTCACGGGCGAGCTCGGCGCGACGGATGAAGGTCGACAGGTCGGTGTCGACGATCTTCGCCTCCACGCCCGAATCCTTCACCTCGATCACCTCGCAGGTGACGACCTGACCCTTCTTGATCTCGCCGGCTTCCGCGAAGGGGTCGCCGCCGAGCTGCTTGATGCCGAGCGAGATGCGCTCCTTCTCGACATCGACGTCGAGAACCTGGGCACGCACCATGTCGCCCTTCTTGAACTCCTCGATGACCTGCTCGCCGGGACGGTTCCAGTCGAGATCCGACAGGTGGACCATGCCGTCGACATCGCCCTCGAGGCCGATGAACAGGCCGAACTCGGTCTTGTTCTTGACCTCGCCCTCGACCTCGGAGCCGACCGGGTGCTTCTCGGCGAAGGCATCCCAGGGGTTCTGCAGGGTCTGCTTGAGGCCGAGCGAGATGCGGCGCTTGACCGGATCGACTTCCAGGATCTGCACCTCGACCTCCTGGGAGGTGGAGACGATCTTGCCCGGATGGACGTTCTTCTTGGTCCAGCTCATCTCGGAGACGTGGATCAGGCCCTCGATCCCCGGCTCCAGCTCCACGAAGGCGCCGTAATCGGTGATGTTGGTCACGCGGCCCTTGAGCTTGGCGCCCTCGGGGTAGCGCTGGGCGATGCCCTCCCACGGATCGGCCAGCAGCTGCTTGATGCCGAGCGAGATGCGGTGGGTCTCGTGGTTGATCTTGATGATCTTGACCTTGACCGTCTGGCCGATGGTCACGACCTCGGACGGATGGTTCACGCGGCGCCACGCCATGTCGGTGACGTGCAGCAGGCCGTCGATGCCGCCGAGGTCCACGAACGCACCGTACTCGGTGATGTTCTTGACCACGCCGTCGATGACCTGGCCCTCTTCGAGGTTGGCCACCAGCTCGGAGCGCTGCTCGGCGCGGCTCTCCTCGAGCACGGTCCGGCGCGAGACGACGATGTTGCCGCGGCGGCGATCCATCTTGAGGATCTGGAAGGGCTGCGGGGTGCCGAGCAGCGGGGTCACGTCCCGCACCGGGCGGATGTCCACCTGGGAGCGCGGCAGGAACGCCACGGCGCCGTCGAGATCGACGGTGTAGCCGCCCTTGACCTGGTTGAAGATGGTGCCGGTGACGCGCTCGTTGGCCTCGAAGGCCTTCTCGAGCTTCACCCAGCTCTCCTCGCGGCGGGCCTTGTCGCGCGAGATGACGGCTTCGCCGAGCGCGTTCTCGATGCGGTCGACATAGACCTCGACCTCATCGCCGACCTTGAGCTCGCCTTCGCGGCCCGGGCCGGTGAATTCCTTGAGGGCGACGCGGCCCTCCGTCTTGGCGCCGATATCGATGACGGCGACGTCCTTCTCGATCCCGACGACGGTGCCCTTGACGACCGAGCCCTCGGTGATCTCGTGCTGGAGGAAGGACTCCTCGAGCAGCGCCGCGAAATCCTCGCGGCTCGGCGCGCCGTCGCGCACGTTCAGACCAGCTGACATTCTCTCTCCTGAAAGGCCTCTCCTCGAGGCCGGCGCCGGCGGTTCGCGTTGCGGACCGCCCTCTCCACCGCCGCCCGGGGGATGTGCTCCCATCCAGGCTCACCCCCGCATCCGGGGGGCCGACGCATGTGACACGATGGTCGAGGGCTCTTCTCGCGCCAGCCGGGATGCACGACCCGCAGGATGACGCAACAAGCGAGCGTGCCATAACCGATTGTGCCGATTGAAGCAACGCTGCGCTGCAGCGCTCGCCTCGGCCTGCGTCTTCCGCTATCGCCTCGTCCGTCCCGAAAGCCGGCCCTCCCCCGTCGGGACGAGGCTCCCGGGCCGGCCGGGCCCCCTCCCCCGGTGCGACCGCCCATGACCCCAGACTCAGGCTCCGCATCCCCGGCGGCGTCCCGGACGACCGCCCAGGCGACCTCTCAGGCGACCCTGGCGCGGCCCTTCGCCCTGTCGGGCCGGGGCCTGCATACCGGCGCCCGCGCCACGGTGCGGGTCTCCCCGGCGCCGGCGGGCCACGGCATCCTGTTCCGCCGCCAATTGAAGGGCGGGCGCAGCGCCGAGGTGCCGGCCCTGTGGCCTTTCCGGGTGTCGCAGCCGCTCTGCACCGCGATCCAGCGCGACGGCGTCCTCGTGCGCACGATCGAGCACCTGATGGCCTCGCTCAGCGCGCTCCGGATCGACAACGCCCTCGTCGAGATCGACGCGGAGGAACTGCCGATCTTCGACGGCAGCGCCGTGCCCTGGTGCACGGCGATCCGGGAGGCCGGCCGGGTGGCCCAGGAGGCGCCGCGGCGCCGGATCCGCGTGCGGCGCCCCGTCGCCGTCGCGGACGGGCGGCGGCGCCTGAGCATCGCTCCCGGCGAGGGCCTGTTCGTGAGCGGCCACGTCGCCCTCGCCCATTTCGGGCCGCTCGACTGGGCCGGCCCCGTCACGCCGGAGAGTTTCGTGGCCGAGCTCGCGCCCTCGCGCAGCTTCGGCCGCTACCTGCGGGCCATGGCCGGGCGCGCCTACGGCACGGTGACGCGAAAACCCTTCCTGCGGGGCTGCGGCCCGCATTCCGCGGCGCTGCTGCTGCGCGGCCGCGTCATCGGCGGGATGCGGCTGCCGGCCGAGCCGGTGCGCCACCGCCTCCTCGGCGTGGTCGGCGACCTGGCGCTGGCCGGCCACCCGATCGAGGGCCGGGTCGAGGCCGCCCATACCGGCCACGAGCTCAACCACGCCCTCCTGGCCAAGCTGATGGCCGACGAGGGCGCCTGGGAGCTGGTCTGAGGCCGGCTCCGTCCGATCAGGGGTGCCGGTGGATCGGGTCGACCCAGTAGACCGATTCCGGCCGCTCCACCGGATCGACATCGGGCAGGTTCACCACCACCGCCTCGTTGTCCGAGCGCACCAGCACGCAATGCAGGGGCTCGTCGGTGGAGGCGTTGATCTCCTGGTGGGGCACGTAGGGCGGCACGAAGATGAAGTCGCCCGGCCCCGCCTCGGCCACGTATTCGAGGCGGTCGCCCCAGCGCATCCGGGCCTTGCCCGACACGATGTAGATCACGCTCTCCAGGGCGCCGTGATGGTGCACGCCGGTCTTGGCGTCGGGCTCGATCGCCACCGTGCCGGCCCAGATCTTCTGGGCGCCGACCCGGGCGGCGTTGATCGCCGCCTGCCGGTACATGCCCGGGGTCTGGGCGGTGTTGGGGTCGAGCTTGTCCCCGGGGATCACGCGCACGCCGTCATGCTTCCAGCGCCCGGCCTCGGCCCCGTGGTCGTGGTGCCCATGCGCATGGCCGTGCTCATGCCCGTGGTCCGGGTCGTGCGGGTGGGCGTGATCGCCGTCGACGTCGTGCATCGCGAAACATCCTCGTGCGGGCGCATCGATCGAGGCGGCACTGGACACCGCCGCCGGGCAAAAGTCGATGCGGGGTGAAGGCAAGCCCTCAGCGCGTGGCCGGCTCGGGCTTCAGGTCCTGCGCGCTCAGGAGCGCGGCGTCGAAGATCGCCGCCGCCTGGGGCGCCCGCGCCTTCGGGATCAGGCCGTTGCGGACATAGAGGTCGATGGTGCGCTGCTCGTCGGCGATCACCTCGGCGTCGATCGGCACGGCGCGGTACTGCGCCCGGCCGAACCAGCGCAGGGGCACCGCCTCGGGCAGGCCGATCAGCCTCGACCAGACCGCGGCATAGGGCTTCGGGTCGGCGAGCGCCCAGTCCCGGGCCCGGGCGAGGCGGCGCCCGAAATCGGCGAGCAGGGCGCGCTTGGCCTTGAGCGCCCCGTCATGGGCCACGGCGAAGCTGAGGCCGGGGGTGATGCCGTTGCCGTCGCGCACCACGCGGGCGAGGCCGGCGAGCTCGGCGGTCGAGGTGTAGGGCTCCCAGGTCGCCCAGGCATCGACCCCGCCCGAGGCGAGGGCGATCTTGGCATCCGCCGGCGGCAGGAAGGAGAGGGTCACGCTGTCGGCGGGCAGGCCGGCCTCCTCCAGGGCGGCGAGGACGATCTGGTGGCCGATCGAGCCGCGATTGGTGGCGATCCGCTTGCCCTTGAGGTCGGCGACGCCGCGGATCGGCGAATCCGGCGGGACCAGGATGGCGAGGCCGTCCTGCCGGTTGCGATAGGCGGCGAAGGCCTTGAGCGGCACGCCCGCGGCGGCGGCGAAGGTGAAGGGCGCGTCCCCCACCCCGCCCGCGTCGATCGCCCCCGCATTGAGGGCTTCGAGCAGCGGGGCGGCGGCGGGGAACTCGCTCCATTCGAGCCGGTAGGGCAGGCCGTCGAGGACGCCCGCCGCCTCCATCAGGGCGCGGGCATTGCCCCGCTGGTCGCCGACCCGGAGGACGTCCTCGGCGCGGGCGGGTCCGGCCGCCAGCAGCAGCGCCAGGGCGAGGAGGGACATGAGGCGCATCAGGCGGCGTCCGCGGTCGCGCCCCGGCGGGCGAGCAGGGCCTTGAAGGCGGGGATCAGGGTGCGGCCGTAATCCAGCGCGTCCTCCAGCGGGTCGAAGCCGCGGATCAGGAAGGTGCGCACCCCGAGATCGTGATAGTCGAGCAGCGCCTCCGCGACCTGTTCCGGCGTGCCGACCAGCGCGGTCGAGTTGCCCGAGGCGCCGGTCTCGGCGGCGATCGCCGTGTAGAGGCGCTTGTCGAGGCGCGACCCCTGGGCCGCCGCCTCGAGCAGGCGGCGCGAGCCCTCGTTCTCCGGCCGGGCCGCCGGGCCGAGCCCCCGCGCCGCCCGCAGGGCGCGGGTGCGCGCCAGGATCGCCTCCGCCCGCGCCCAAGCCGCGGCCTCGGTCTCCGCCAGGATCGGCCGGAACGAGAGGCTGAAGCGAGGCCGCCGCCCGTGCGGGGCCGCCGCCGCCCGCACCCGGGCGATCAGTTCGCGGACCTGCGCCAGGGTCTCGCCCCAGAGGGCGTAGGTGTCGGCGTGCCGCCCGGCGATCTCCAGGGCCGCCGGCGAGGCGCCGCCGAAATAGACGGGGATGCCGTCCGGATGCACCGGCTTCACCTCGGAGAAGCCGCCCGCGATCCGGTAGTGCCGGCCGGCATAGTCGAAGGGCTCCGCTGCGCTCCAGACCCGGCGGGCGATGTCGAGGAACTCGCCCGTGCGGGCGTAGCGTTCGTCCTTGGTCAGGTGGTCGCCGTCCCGGGCAAGATCGCGGTCGTCGCCGCCGCTGATCGCGTGGAGGGCGACGCGCCCGCCGGTGAGCTGGTCCAGGGTCGCGAACTGGCGCGCCGCGACGGTCGGGGCGGTGAAGCCGGTCCGGTGGGCGATCATCAGGCCGATGCGCTCCGTCACCGCGGCGATCTGCGCGGAGAGCAGCAGGGCGTCGGGGGCGTCGGCGTAGAAGGCGACGAGGATGCGGTCGAAGCCGCCCCATTCATGGGCCTGGGCGAGGAGCCTGAGATAGTCGCGGTCGATCGCCGGCCCGTCCGGCGGATGCGTCTCCGAGACGTAGCGCGGGGCGGCGAAGCCGATGAACTCGATGGCGTCGGGCGGGAGCAGGGGCATGGCGGCCTCCTATCGTGCGGCGGGAGCGAGGGCGGCGCGCCCGGCCTGGACGCGGACGGCATCGCCCTGCGGCCAGTGGATGCGGGCGCAGAGCACGTCGCGCAGGTGGCGTTCGAGGGGGTTCTTCCGGGACAGGCCCGGATTGCCGGCGAATTCCGCCGCCCGCTGCACCACGGCGATGGCGTTCTCGCTGGCCGTGACCTTCACGAAGCCGGATTCCTCGGGCGTCGGCGGCGTGCCGGCATCGACCGCGGCGGAGAGGCCGGCAACGAGGCGCGCATTGACGAAGAGCAGCCGCTCGTTCTCCCCGGCGGCCTCCTGGAAGCGCGGCAGGCTCGCCAGCGGCGCGCCGAGGCTGCCCGGGGCGCGCGCGCGCAGGAAGCCGAGGAACCAGGCCTGGGCGGCGCGGGCGACCCCGTCATAGACGGCGGCCAGGAGGGCGGCGTTCCAGGCCTGCTGCGCGGCGGCCGGCGCCCGCCAGCCCTCCGGCGCGCGCAGGTCGACGGCATGGTCGGCGGGCAGCGCGACGTTCTCCAGCACCACGTCGTGGCTGCCGCTCGCCCGCAGACCGAGATGGTCCCAGGTCTCCTCGATCCGCACGCCCGGCGCGGCGAGCGGCACCAGGAAGTTGCCGAGCCGCGGCTCGGCCTCGTCGGTGCGGGCGAAGACGAGGCCGTAGGCGAGCCCCGGGCTCCCGGTGGAGTAGATCTTGCGGCCCGACAGCGACCAGCCGCCGGGCACGCGCCGCGCCACGGTCTCCGGCAGGCCGCCCCGGGCCGGCGTGCCGAGCTCCGGCTCGACCCGGAGTGCGTTGATCAGCGCCCCCTCCTCCACCGCGGCGCGGCCCACGGCGTCGGCGAGGGGCCGGGGCCAGGATTCCGCCCCGTGGATCAGGCCGTGCTGGATGAACTGCATCGCCAGGACGAGGCCGGTCGAGGGATCGCCCCGGGCGATGGTGCCGACCACCCGCGCCGCCTCGCCGAGGCCCGCCCCCGCCCCGCCGAGGCGGCGCGGCACGGTGAGCCCCGGGAGCCCGGCCGCGCGCAGGGCGGCCAGGTTCTCGTGGGAGAAGCGGCCCGTACGGTCGGCCTCCCCGGCGCGGGCGGCGAAGGCGCGGGCGAGGGTCTCGGCGGGGTCGGCGAGGGGCGGGACGGCGTTCATCGGGCGCGACGAGGCGGCCTCTGGCGAGGGGATCGGGGACGGCGCAGATGCTCCGGCCAGAGGCGGCCAGGGTCAAGAGAAGTGTTCTTTTTAGTGGACGAATTTCAGAGAAGGTTTTCTACGACCACGCGCGTTTACAGAGAAATTCCTTCGTCTTTCAGAATGTGGTTGTCTTTCCGAAGGGTTTGCACGGAAGCGATCGGACGGTTCTTGTTCGATTTATAGAACGGCGTTACGGTTGAGGGATGGGTCGGGGCCGTCGCGCCGCCGGCCGTTCGTCTGACGTGAGGATGGTTGTCGAGATGACCGCGAAGGAGCGCGCGCTCCCCATCGCCGTGATTGGGGCGGGGTTCAGTGGCACCATGGCCGCGATCCACCTGCTCGAGGCCCTGCCCCGGGACCGCCCGGTGCTGCTCTGCGAGCGCGCCGGCACCTTCGGCCGCGGCCTCGCCTACGGCACGCAGGCCCCGGCCCATCTCCTCAACCTGCGCGCCGCCAACATGAGCGCCTATCCGGACCGGCCGCGGCATTTCGAGGAATGGCTGGCGGCACTGGCCGCGGGGCCGGACGCGGAGGACGCCGCGACCGTGCAGGCGACGCCGGCCGGCACCTTCGCCCCGCGCGGGCTCTACGGCCGCTACCTGACCGAGCTGCTGCGGCGGGCGGTGACGGAGGACGGGGCGCCCCGGCTCCATCTCGTCAACGACGCGGTGGTCGATCTCGCCCCGGCGTCCCACGGCTACGATCTGCGCACCGAGGGCGGCCAGGTCCACAAAGTCGCCGGGGCGGTGCTCGCCATGGGCAATCTCGCCGGCTCCGGCGGCCCGGAGAGCCGGCATCGGGCCGATCCCTGGGATCCGGAGAGCTTCGGCCGCCTGCATCCCGAGCGCCCGGTCCTGATCGTCGGCACCAGCCTGACCATGGTCGACGCGGTGGCGACCTTGCGCGGGCGCGGCTTTCCCGGCCCGGTCGTGGCCCTCTCCCGCCGGGGGCTGCTGCCGAACGTCCACGCCCCCGCCGCCCCCTGGCCGGTGCCGAATCTCGGGGCGCGCGACCTCGCCTCCCTCACCCGCCTGACCCGGCGGATCCGGGCCGAGGTGGCGCAGGCCCGCGCCGCGGGGCTCGACTGGCGCGGCGTGATCGATTCCCTGCGCCCCGTGACCGACTTCGTCTGGCGCAGCCTGCCCCCGGTGGAGCGGGCCCGCTTCCTGCGCCACCTCCGCCCCTTCTGGGACGTGCACCGCCACCGCATCGCCCCGCCCGCGGCGGAGGCGATCGCCCGGGAGGTCGCGGCCGGGCGCCTCAGCGTGCGGGCGGGCCGGATCCTGTCGATCCGCGACGCGGCGGACGAGGCCGTGGTGACCCTGCAGCCGCGGGGCCGGGCCGGCACGGAGGAGCTCGCGGTCCAGAGCATCCTCGACGCCACCGGCTTCGGCCGGATCGGGCAGACGCAGGACGTGCTGCTGCGCCGTCTCATCGCCCGCGGCCTGGTACGGCCCGGCCCGTTCGACCTCGGCCTCGACGCCTCGCCGGATTTCGCCGCCCTCGGGACCCGCTCGGCCCGGCGGCTCTGGACGCTGGGGCCGCTCCTGCGCGGCGTGCTGTGGGAATGCATCGCCGTGCCCGACATCCGCAACGAGGCGGCCGACCTCGCCGGTCTGGTCGCCGCCGAGTTGCGGCCGGTGCGGGCGGCCTGAGCCGCCGCCGTCCCGTCAGACCTCCGGCAGCGAGCCGGTATGCTCGGCGATGTAGCGGCCGAGGGCGCTGGCGGCGTTGAGCATGTGGGCGCGCATGCGCCGCGCCGCCCGCTCGCCGTCGCCCTCCGCCATCGCCGCCAGGATCTCGCCGTGCTCGGCCCTCGAGATGTGGATGCGGCCGTCCTGGCGCAGCTGCGTCCGCCGGAAGGCCGAGAGCCGGGAGCGGATGCCGAGCGCCTGTTCCGCCAGGAAGCCGTTATGCGTCGCCTTGTAGAGCGTCGCGTGGAAGGTGAGGTTGAAGGCGTCGTAGGCGTCGTAATCGCCCGCCGCGACCAGGGCGGCCGAGGATTCGTGCAATTCGATCAGGCGGCTGCGCTCCAGCACCGTCATGCGGTGGGTGGCGAGCCGGGTGCACATCGCCTCGATCTCGGCGGTGGTCTCGAACATCTCGGCGATGCGCTCCGGCGTCATCCGCGTGACGACGGCGCCCTTGCGCGGGCGCAGCTCCACCAGCCCGCTATAGGCGAGCTGGCGCAACGCCTCCCGCACGGGCGTGCGCGAGGCGCCGTAGCGGTCGCCGAGCTCCTGCTCGTCGAGCGCCGTGCCGGCGGCGAGGCTGCCCGAGGCGATGGCGTCGGTCAGCGCATTGCGGATCCGGTCCGAGAGGAGCTCGCGCTCCTCGACCCCCTGCTCCTCCATCGCGTCTCCTCCCCGGCGTCCCGCCGCGAAATCAGCGGCCGGCGCCCTCCAACGTCAAGCTTGCTGCGGGCCGCCGGTCGTGCCCGCGGCCGCGGAACGGCGGGGCGGGGACGAGAACCGGATACGGAATCGCGCCTGATCGGTTTTCGCGTATACGATAATGAAAAATGATGCTTGAAAAAATACGAAACTGCGAAAAAATGCGAGAACCGAATCAATTTTCAGCGCGCAGACGCTGATATTCGGGAGGAGACGCTATGTTGATCCACCGCCGCCACCTTCTCGCGGCCGGTCTGGCCGCCCCTGCCCTGCTCAAGCTGGGCCTCGGCTCCGCCCGCGCGGCGACCACGCTGAAGATCTCGCACCAGTTTCCCGGCGGCTCGGCCGAGGAGGGCGATTTCCGCGACCGCATGTGCCGGAAATTCGCCGCCGCCCTCAAGGAGCGCTCCGGCGGCGCCCTCGACCTGCAGGTCTATCCCGGCTCCTCGCTGATGAAGACCAACGCGCAGTTCAGCGCCATCCGCAAGGGCGCCCTCGACATGACGCTCTACCCCTCGCCCTATGCCGGCGGCGAGGTGCCGGAGATGAATATCGGGCTGATGCCGGCCCTCGTCCCCTCCTACGCCCAGGCGGTGGCCTGGAAGAATGCGCCGGTGGGCCGCAAGCTGGTCGAGATCCTCGACGCCAAGGGCGTCATCCTGGTCTCCTGGGTCTGGCAGGCCGGCGGCGTGGCGAGCCGCGAGCGCCCGCTGCTCACCCCGGACGACGCCAAGGGCATGAAGGTCCGCGGCGGCTCCCGCGAGATGGACCTGATGATGAAGCAGGCCGGCGCGGCGACCCTCTCCCTGCCCTCCAACGAATCCTACGCCGCCATGCAGACCGGCGCCTGCGACGCGGTGCTGACCTCCTCCACCAGCCTGATCTCGTTCCGCCTGGAGGAGATCTCGAAGGCCCTGACCTCGGGGCGGGAGCGCTCCTACTGGTTCATGCTCGAGCCGATCATGATGTCGAAGATCGTGTTCTCCGGCCTGCCCAAGGACCAGCAGGACCTGATCATGGCGGTGGGCGCGGAGCTGGAGCCCTTCGGCCAGGACGGGGCCAAGGCCGACGACAGCAAGGTCGAGGAGGTGTTCGCCAAGGCCGGGGCCAAGGTCGTGCACATGGACGAGGCGACGCTGGGCAAATGGCGCGACATCGCCCGCGAGACCGCCTGGAAGGACTTCGCCAACAAGAACGCGAGCTGCGCCGAGCTCCTGAAACTCGCGGAGAAGGTCGCGTGAGCCACGCCTTCGATGCGGCCTCGGCCGCCGCCGAGCGGCCCGCGGCCGAGGTGCCGCGGATCCCCGGCCCCCTCGGCGTGATCGACCGGGCCACCCGCCGGCTCAACCACGCCATCCTGGTCTGCGGCGGCCTCGCCCTCGTCGGGGCCTGCCTCGTGCTCAGCTACTCGGTGCTGATCCGCTACGTCCTGCACGAGCCGACCGAGTGGCAGGACGAGACGGCGGTGTTCCTGATCGTGGGCGCGACCTTCCTCTCGGCGGCCGGGGTCCAGGCCAAGCGCGGGCACGTCGCCATCGAGGCGCTGACCGGGCTGCTGCCGGCCGCCGCCAACCGGATCCGGCTGCTCCTGGTCGACCTGGTCAGCCTCGCCTTCGTGGCCTTCTTCGCCTGGAAGAGCTGGAGCCTGTTCCACGAGGCCTGGGTCGACGGCCAGATCTCGCAATCGACCTGGGGGCCGCCGCTCTTCATTCCCTATCTGCTGATGGCGGCGGGCATGACCCTGCTCGGCCTGCAATTCGTCCTGCAGATCGCCGAGGCCCTGCTCTACGGGCCGGCCAGCGCCGGCCGGGCGCAGCCGAAGATCGGCATGGGCGCCGATCTCAACACGAACCGCGACGACGTCGCCCCCCTCGATCCCCACGCGCCCCCTTCGGCCCGCACCCCGGGAGCACCTCGATGAGCACCGCCGCGATCGGCTTCCTCTATGCCGGGGCGACGCTCACGGCGATGCTGTCGGGCATCCCCATCGCCTTTGCGCTCGGCTTCGTGGCGCTCGCCTTCATGTATGCGTTCATGCCCGCCGCCTCCCTCGATACGGTGGCGCAGAACGTCTACGAGGAGATGGCCTCGATCACCCTGCTCTCGATCCCGCTTTTCATCCTGAAGGGCGCCGCGATCGGGCGGAGCCGGGCCGGCCAGGACCTCTACTCGGCCATGCATGCCTGGATGCACCGCATCCCGGGGGGCCTCGGCATCGCCAACGTCTTCGCCTGCGCCCTGTTCGCGGCCATGGCGGGCTCCTCGCCGGCCACCTGCTCGGCCATCGGCTCGGCCGGCATCCCGGAGATGCGCAAGCGCGGCTACTCGCCGGGCTTCGCCGCCGGCATCATCGCGGCGGGCGGGACGCTGGGCATCCTGCTGCCGCCCTCGATCACCATGATCCTCTACGCGGTCGCGGCCGAGCAGTCGCTGGGGCGCCTGTTCCTCGCCGGAATCGGGCCGGGCTTCCTGCTGGTGGCGCTCTTCGCCGGCTGGTCGGTGTTCCGCTTCCGCTCGGAATTCGCGGCGGCCAAGCGGGCCTATGAGCGGGACGGCACGCAGCACCCGATCCTGAAGGAGGAGGCCTACAGCATGCGGGAGCGTTTCTCGACGCTGCCGCGGGTGCTGCCCTTCGTGATCCTGCTCACCGGCGTCATGGTCGCGCTCTATGGCGGTTACGCCACCCCGTCCGAGACGGCGGGCCTCGGCGGCCTCCTCGCCCTGGCGCTCATCGCGGTCATCTACGGTGTCTGGCGCTTCCGCGACCTCGACCCGATCCTGACCGCGACGCTCAGGGAATCGACCATGCTGATGCTGATCATCGGCATGTCGCTCCTCTACGCCTACGTGATGAGCTACCTCCACATCAGCCAGGCGGCGGCCCAGGCCATCGTGGCGATGCAGCTCTCGCCCTGGCTGCTCCTCGCCACCATCCTGGCGCTGGTGATCGCCCTGGGCTTCTTCCTGCCGCCGGTCTCGATCATCCTGATGACGGCGCCGATCATCCTGCCGCCGCTCAAGGCCGCCGGGTTCGACCTCGTCTGGTTCGGCGTGGTGATGACGATCACCATGGAGATGGGCCTGATCCACCCGCCGGTGGGGCTCAACATCTTCGTCATCAAGAACATCGCCCCGGACATCCCGCTCAAGGACATCATCTGGGGCACCCTGCCCTTCGTGATCCTGATGGGGATCGCGATCGTGCTGCTCTGCCTGGTGCCGGGCATCGCCCTCTGGCTGCCCGACCAGCTCCTGCCCTCGACCCGCTGAGCCGGACCGCGATGACGACGCCCCGCCGCGCCCCGATCCGATCGGAGGCGCGGCGGGTTTTTTCGGGTCCGCCGGGCGCGCCCTCAGCCCCCGACCAGGGCGCGCACCGTCAGGAAGAAGAGCGAGGGGCCGACGAGGCAGCCGATGCCGGTGTGGAAGGTGGCGGTGAGCGCCCCGTAGGGCACGAGCCGCGGGTCGGTGGCCGCGAGCCCGCCGGCCACCCCGCTCACCGTGCCCATCAGCCCACCATAGGCCATGGCCGAGCGCGGGTTGTCGAGGCCGATGAGGCGGGCGACCAGCGGCGTGCCGACCATCACCATCACCGCCTTGGTGACGCCGGTGGCGATGGAGAGCGCCATCACCGTCGAATCCGCCCCGATCGCCGCGCCGGTGACCGGGCCGACGATGTAGGTGACCGCGCCTGCGCCGATCGTCGTGATCGAGACCGCGTCGTGATAGCCGAAGGCGACCGCCGTGAGCGCCCCGACCACGAAGGGCAGCAGCGTGCCCAGCGCCAGGGCGAGGACGCCGAGCAGGCCGGCGCGGCGCGCCTCGACCACGTCCACCTCGAAGGCGGTGGCCACGATGGCGAAGTCGCGCAGCATCGCCCCGCCCATCAGGCCGATCCCGGCCAGGGCCGGGAGGTCGGCGACGCCCTTCTTGCCGCCCGTCTGGAGGCCGGCGAAATAGGCCAGGACCAGCCCGAGCACGATGGCGATGGCCGAGCCGTGCACCCGGCCCGCGGTGAGCCGCCTGGCGAGAACGTTCGAGAACAGCATCAGCGCGCCGACGACGGCGAAGGCCGCCACCAGGCTCTGCTCGACGAAGACGTGCTCGATGCCGTGCCAGATCGAAAGGTCCATGGCGCTCACCCCCTGCGGTCGTTGGCGATGACGGGGCCGGCGGCCGGAGCCGGCTCCGGCTCGCCGCCGATTACGGCGCCGCCGTGCCGGGCCTCGGCGCTCCAGCGGTCGTCCTCGGGCCGGCGCCCGATCCGGCTGATCAGGGCGACGCAGGCGAAGCACAGCACCAGCGAGCCCGTGGCGGCGATGATCACGATCGGGCCGCCGCTCACCGCGGCGACCACGTTCTGCTGCGCGGCCATCGCCACGACGATGGGGATGTACATGCTGGCCCAGAACTCGACGCCGGTGACGACGCCCTTGCCGAGACGGTCGTGCGTCTTGAGCCAGACCCGGGCGGCGATGAGCAGGATCATGGCCAGGCCGACGCCGCCGACATTGGCCTTCACGTGGAGCGCGGCCCCGAGCAGGTCGCCGAGATACACGCCGATCAGCGTGCAGGCCGCGAGCAGGGCGACACCGAGGATGGTCATGCCCGGCCCCCCCGCGCGGGGACGGCCCGCGCATCGGCGACAGGCTGGCGGAGAGGGGGCGCTGCGGCAGGGCGCATCGGACGATTCCTTCCTGTTTCGCCGTTATGGATCGGCTTCGTTGTCAGTATGCAGAATATTGACAAATCCGCAAACAAGAATACCAGTATCGGTCATGATGGCGATAACGGATACGTGATCTGCCATTCTCCGCCGATGCGGATACGGACGGGCGAAGGAAGCTTCCATGAGCGACTGGCGCGGGGAGAAACGGGCCCGGGAGGAGCGGATCGCGGCGGGCCGCCCCCACGCGACGGGCAAGGTCGTGGCCGCCGGGGCCGTGATCGACCTGCTCGAAGCGGTGCTGCGCCCCGGCGACCGGGTCTGCCTGGAGGGCGACAACCAGAAGCAGGCGGATTGCCTCGCCCGCGGGCTGGCGGCCTGCGACCCGGCCAAGATCCACGACCTGCACATGGTCCAGTCGGGCATCGTGCTGCCCGAGCATCTCGACGTGTTCGAGACGGGCATCGCCCGGCGCCTCGACTATTCCTATTCCGGCCCCCAGGGCGGGCGGATCGCGAGGATGCTCTATGGCGGGCAGATCGAGCTCGGCGCGGTGCACACCTATCTGGAGCTCTTCGCCCGCTACTTCGTCGACCTGACGCCCAACGTCGCCCTGATCGCCGGCGTCTCCGCCGACCGGGAGGGCAACCTGTATACGGGGCCGAATACCGAGGACACGCCGACGGTGGTGGAGGCGACCGCCTTCAAGAACGGCGTCGTGATCGCGCAGGTCAACGAGATCGTCGAGCGCGTGCCCCGGGTCGACATCCCCGGCGACCGGGTCGACTTCGTGGTCGCGGCCGACAAGCCCTTCTACGTGGAGCCGCTCTTCACCCGCGATCCCGCGGCGATGACCGAGACGCAGATCCTGATGGCCATGATGGCGATCAAGGGGATCTACGCCGAATACGGCATCCGCCGGCTCAACCACGGCATCGGCTTCGGCACGGCGGCGATCGAATTGCTGCTGCCGACCTATGGCGAGCGCCTCGGCCTGAAGGGAAAGATCGCCACCCACTGGGCGCTCAACCCGCACCCGACCCTGATCCCGGCGATCGAATCGGGCTGGGTCTCCCAGGTGCATTGCTTCGGCTCGGAAGTCGGCATGGACCGCTACATCCGCGAGCGGCCGGACGTGTTCTTCACCGGGGCGGACGGGTCCCTGCGCTCGAACCGCGCCTTCTGCCAGACCGCCGGCCTCTATGCCTGCGACCTCTTCATCGGCTCGACCCTGCAGATCGACCTGATGGGCCATTCCTCCACCGTCACGCAGAACCGGGTGGCCGGCTTCGGCGGCGCGCCGAACATGGGCTCGGACCCGCATGGCCGCCGCCATCCCTCCGACACCTGGATGAAGGCGGGCCGCGAGGCGCAGGGTGGCGGCGACCCGCTGCTGATGCGCGGGCGCAAGCTCGTGGTGCAGCTGGTCGAGACCTTCGGCGACAAGCTGGTCCCGACCTTCGTCGAGCGCCTCGACGCGATGGAGCTCGCGAAGAAGACCGGGCTCGAGCTCGCCCCCGTCATGGTCTATGCCGACGACGTCACCCACATCGTCACCGAGGAGGGCATCGCCAACCTCCTGCTCTGCCGCGACGCGGGCGAGCGCGAGCAGGCGATCCGCGGGGTGGCGGGCTATACCGAGATCGGCCGGGGCCGCGACCGGGCCAAGGTCGAGGCGCTGCGGTCCCGCGGCATCGTGCGCCGGCCGGAGGATCTCGGCATCGAGCCCCTCGACGCCGACCGCTCCCTGCTCGCCGCCAAGTCGATCAAGGACCTCGTGCACTGGTCGGGCGGCCTCTACGACCCGCCCGCGAAGTTCCGGAACTGGTGAGCCCGCCGCCTCCCCGTGCGGGGGAGGCGCGCCGGTCCCCGCGGAGATCCCCATGGAATCCCTGACCTTCCGCCACACCACGAAGACGCCGCTGCCCGGCTCGGTGCCGCACGCCATCACCGGCGTGGTCGCCTCCGGCAATCTGGAGATCCTGCTGGAGCGGGTGCTGCCGCCCGATGCCTGCGAGGTCGTGATCGAGACCCCGATCGCCGGCTACGGCGCGGTCTGGGAGGCGGTGGTGGCCGATTTCGTGGCCCGGACCCAGCCCGGCGGCCTGCGCATCAGCATCAATGACGGGGGCGCGCGCCCCGACACCGTGTCCCTGCGCCTGCTCCAGGGCGCCCGGCTGATGGAGGCCTGACATGGCCGCGAGCACCGATCCGAGCGCCCTGAGCTGGTACGAGGCGAGCGCCCGCCAGCGCGTCGCGGCGCTCACCGATCCCGGCAGCTTCGCCGAGATCCTCGGGCCGACCGAGCGGCGCATGAGCCCGCACCTGCCCCTCTTCGACCTGCCGCGGGCCTTCGACGACGGCATCGTGGTCGGCCGCGCCGCCCTCGCCGGCAAGCCGGTCCTCGTCGCCGCGCAGGAGGGCCGCTTCATGGGCGGCGCCTTCGGCGAGGTGCACGGCGCCAAGCTGATCGGGCTTCTCCGCGCGGCGTTGAGCGTGAAGCCCGCCGCCGTGCTGATCCTGTTCGACACCGGCGGCGTGCGCCTGCAGGAGGCCAATGCCGGCGAGACCGCCATTGCCGAGGCCATGCGGGCGATCGTGGCGGTGCGCGCCGCCGGCATCCCGGTGATCGGCCTGATCGGCGGCCGCGCCGGCTGCTACGGCGGCGGCGGCCTCATCGCCGGGACCTGCTCGCGGCTCGCCGTCTCCGAGAGCGGGCGCATCTCGGTCTCCGGGCCGGAGGTGATCGAGACCAACAGGGGCGCCGAGGAGTTCGATTCCCGCGACCGGGCGCTGGTCTGGCGCACCATGGGCGGCAAGCACCGCCGTCTCATCGGCGGGGCCGACGCCTTCGCCGAGGACAGCGTCGCCGCCTTCCGCGCCGCCGCCCTCGATCTGATCGCCCGCGCCCCCGCCTTCGACCTCGACACGCTGGAGGCCGAGCAGGCGCGGCTCGAAGCCCGGGTGGCGCGCTTCGGCGATTGCCGCGACGCCACGGAGGTCTGGGCGCGCCTCGGCGTCAACGATCCCGATGCCGTGCCGGCCATGACCGCAGCCGCCTTCGCGCAGACCGTGGCCCGCGTGCAGGAGGCCGACCATGACGCTCGCTGAGATCCTCGCGGCCCTCTTTCCCGAGGGCCATGCGGTGGTGGTCGCGGACGGCCTCGTCACGGGCCGCGGGCCCTTCGACGGGGCCGAGGCTGTGATCGTCGGCATCGACGGCGACACGCCCCTGGGCGTCGAGGGCGCGCTGGCGCTCTCCCGCGCCGTGCTCGACGCGGTGCGGGCCGGGGGCGGCGCGCCGATCCTGGTTCTGGTCGATTCCGACAGCCAGCGCATGAGCCGGCGCGACGAGCTGCTCGGCCTCAACGAATGCCTCGCCCATCTCGCCAAGGCGCTGCTGCTGGCCGACCGCTCCGGCCATCCGACCTTCGGCCTGATCTATGGCCACTCGGCCGCCGGCGCCTTCATCGCCACCGCCCTGGCCACCCGCGTGCTCGCCGCCCTGCCCGGGGCCAATCCGAGCGTGATGGATCTGCCTTCCGTCGCCCGGGTCACCAAGCTGCCGCTGGAGACGCTGGAGAACATGGCGAAGTCGACCCCGGTCTTCGCGCCGGGCCTCGACAACATGGTCGCCACCGGTGCCGTGCATGCGGTGCTCGATCCCGGCCAGCCCCTGGCGCCGCAGATCCGCACCCTGCTCGCGGATCTGCCCCGGGACGACATCCGCGACCGGCTCGGGGCCGAGCGGGGCGGGCGCCCCGTGGCGGAGGCGGTCGCCGCGCAGGTGGCGCGCGAGGCGCGGGGTGGCTGAGGCGCCGGCCTGCCGGCGCCACGACCTGGTCCGGGTCGTGCCGGCGGCCTGGGACGACCTCCTGCGCGCCCGGCCCGATCTCCACGGATCGGACCTCCTCGCCGGATGGGCGGAAGCGGGGCATCCGCTGATCGTGCGGCGCTACCATCCCGGCGAGGCGCGGGACGCGGTGCCCCTCGGCCTGCCGCTGCCTCCGTCCGCGGGCAAGCGCCGGATCGGCCTCGCCCTGCCGGTGGCGGTTCTGGCGCCCTGCCCGGCCCCGGAGCTCGCGGGGGTGACGGAGGTGGCGCCGGCCGCCTGGCGGGGCGCGCTCGCGGATCTCCTGCGGCTCGGCGAGCGCTTCGGGTTGAGGCCGCGCCCCTTCGGCAGCCTGCTCTGGCAGGCCCTGACTGGCCTGCCCTATCTGAGCGACGCCTCGGATCTCGACCTGCTCTGGCCCGTTTCCGGCCCGGTGCCGCCGGGCTTCCTCGCCGGCCTGTCCGCTTTGGCCGAGACGGCGCCGATGCGCCTCGACGGCGAGATCGTCTTCCCGGACGGCGCCGGGGTGCAGTGGCGCGAGCTTCTCCCGGGCACCGGCGAGGCGATCCTCAAATTCCTCGACCGGCTGGAACTGAGGCGTGTCGACGCCCTGCTGGCCACCGCCTCGGAGGAGCGGGCGGCATGAATGCGGCCCTCCCCCTCCGTTCTGTCCCTCCCCGCCCCCTGCCCTGCCGGGCAGAGGCCATCGCGGCGCAGGCGGTGGCGGCCTTGCGGCTCGAAGTCGCCACCTATCCGAAGCCCGGCCTCGTCAGCCACGTCGACAGCGGCAGCCACGACGACATGGACGCGGCGACCTTCGCCGCGAGCGCGGCGGCGTTGGAACCCTTCTTCGCGGATCTGGCCCGGGCCGGCGCGGAGGGGCGCGACATGGACCATCTGCGCGGAATCGGGCTCGCGGCGGAGGCCGCCATGCGGGCGGCGACGGGGGGCGTGAACACCCATCGCGGCGCGATCTTCGGCCTCGGCCTCCTCGTCTCCGCCGCCGGGGCGCTCGGGGCCGGGGCGAAGCCGCTCCCGCCGGGGTCGCTCGGGGCGCATGTCCGGGCGCGGCACGCGAAAAAGATCCTCGACGGGCCGGTGCTGCTGCATGCGCCGGGGGCCCGGGCGCGGCGGCGCCACGGCGTCGGCGGCGCGCCGGCGGAGGCGGCGGCGGGCTTTCCGACGCTCTATCGCGTCGGCCTGCCGGCCCTGCGGCGCGGCGCGCGGCTGCGGCCCGGCGACGCCGAGGCGGCCCGGGTCGAGGCCTGCCTCGCCCTGGTCGCGGCCCTGGAGGACACCAACCTGCTCCATCGCGGGGGCGCGGACGGCTATCGCTTCGCCCGGGCCGCGGCGGCCGCCTTCCTCGCCGGCGGCGGGGTGGGGCAGGCCGGCTGGCGCGGGGCGGCGGAAATGCTGCACCATGCCTTCGTCGCCCGCCGGCTGAGCCCGGGCGGGGCGGCGGACCTGCTGGCGATGAGCCTGTTCGTGCAGGGCCTCGAGGCCGCGGCATGACCCTGGCCGTGCTGCTCTCGGGCCAGGGCGGCCAGCATCCGGGCATGTTCGACCTCACGGCGGACCTGCCGGCGGCGCAGGCGGTGTTCCAGGCGGCCCGGCCGCTCCTCGGCGGCACCGACCCGCGCGACCTGGTGAAGGCCGCCGGCGCCGACCTGCATGGCAACCGCACCGGCCAGATCCTGTGCTGCGTCGCGGCGCTTGCCGGCTGGGCGCTGGTCGCCTCCGCGAAGCCCGGCCGCGCGGTGGTGGCCGGCTACAGCATCGGCGATCTCGCCGCCTGGGGCGTCGCCGGGCGGCTGGCGCCGGAGGATATCCTGCGCCTCGCGGCCGCCCGGGCCGAGGCGATGGATGCGGCCTCCGGCGAAGGCTTCGGCCTCGCGGGCATCCGCGGCCTCCGGCTCGACGCCCTCGAAGCTCTGGCGGCCCGGCATGGCGGCCATCTCGCGATCCGGAACGCAATCGACAGTGGTGTCGTCGGCGGGGCCCGGGCGGCCCTCGAAACGCTCTGCACGGAGGCGATCCAGGCCGGGGCGCAGCGCGCCGTGGTGCTGCCGGTGCACACCCCCTCGCACACGCCCCGGCTCGCGGCGGCGGCGGACGCGTTCCGCGCGGCGCTCGCGGAGGCGACGCCGCTGCGGCCGCCGCCGGGGGCGCCGCGGCTGATCGCCGGGCTCGACGGAGCGGCGGTGTTCGATGCCGCGGCCGGGCGGGACAAGCTCGCGGACCAGATCGCCCGGACCATCGACTGGGCGGCCTGCCTCGACGCCTGCCGGGAATTCGGCGCCGAGACGGTGCTCGAGCTGGGGCCGGGCCACGCCCTGGCGACCATGGCCCGGGATGCCCTCCCCGGCGCCCAGGTCCACGCCCTCGACGACTTCCGTTCCGCGGAGGGCCTCGTCCGCTGGGTCGCGGGCCGGGCGCAGGCCTGACCCACCGGAGATCCGGCGCCCGGCTTCGCAGGGGCAAGGGCCGGTGTTTCAACCCTCACACGAGATTGCCGAATGATCCCGAAATCCTTGCCGTATGCTCCCGTATGCCCTTGATATCTATGGCATAAATGTGACTTGACCGCCACGCGCGCGGACAACCTTCGCCGCGCCCGGCCGCGGAGGCCGAAATCCAAGCGTGACCATATTGTGCCGCACGGCCGAGTTGCGTCAGACAGGCCGAGGACAGCCGGAACAACAACGGCAACAACGAATCTCTTGGGTCGGGAATCTATGCGCGCGCTCCGTCGCAGCCTCATCGCCTCCGTTGCGCTCGTGCCGGGGGCTGCCCTGGCGCAGCCGGCCACAACGCTCGACGAGATCAGCGTCGTCGCGACCACCCCGGTCGGCGTGGCCGGCGCCGGCCTCGGGCCGCGCCTGGCGTCCGCCACCCAGCTCCCCACGGTGGCCGAGCCGCGGCTGCGCGGGGGCGCCCAGCCGCTCTACAAGATCCCGAGCACCGTCGAGACGGTGACGGCGGCCGATCTGGAGTTCGACCGGGCCACCTTCAACACCATCGAGACGCTCGGCCGGCGCGTGCCCGGCCTCAACCTCTCGGACTCGCAGGGCAACAACAACCGCATCGACATCAACTATCGCGGCTTCCAGGCCTCGCCGGTCACCGGCGTGCCGCAGGGGCTGGCCGTCTACCAGAACGGCGTGCGCATCAACGAGGCCTTCGGCGACACGGTCAATCTCGACCTGATCCCGCAGGTCGCGATCCAGCGCATCGACGTCGTCACCGGCAACCCGGTCTTCGGCCTCAACGCCCTGGGCGGCGCCATCAACATCCAGATGAAGAACGGCTTCACCTGGCAGGGCACCGAGATCTCGGCCCTGGGCGGCTCGGACGGCCGCATCGCCGGCTCGCTCCAGTACGGCACCATGATCGGCCCGTGGAGCTTCTACTTCGCCGGCGAGGGCCTGAACGACCGCGGCTGGCGCTACCAGAGCCCGAGCACGATCGGCCGCGTCTATGCCGATCTCGGCTACCGGACGCTCGACTCCGAGTTCCACCTCGTCGGCCAGCTCGCGCGTACCTATTTCGGCGCCGCCGCGGCCACGCCGGTCGACTTCACGCATACCGACGACCGGGCGATCTTCACCTACCCGCAGACCACCACCACGCAGCTGGGCACGATCCAGCTCACCGGCCGCGTCGACATCTCCCCGACCTGGGATCTCGCCGGCAACGCCTATTTCCGCCGCTTCAGCCAGAACTACGTCGACGGCAACGACGGCAACTTCGAGAATTGCAGCACGCGTTCGAGCTTCCGCGGGCGCCTCTGCTTCGAGGATGACGGCTTCGCCCCGGCCCCGGGCCAGTCGCAGCTCGACTTCCGGAACCAGTTCCTGATGCTCGGCCGCGGCACCGCCGCCAACGGCATCCCGTTCACGGCGGGCGTGCCCTACGGCACCATCGACATCACCAAGACCGAGGCGACCGGCTATGGCGGCTCGCTCCAGGCGGCCAACCGCGACAAGGTCTTCGGCTTCAACAACAGCTTCGTGGTCGGCGGCTCGATCGACGTCGCCAATTACAGCTTCAAGTCGTCGAGCACCCTCGGGGTGATCAATCCCGACCTGGCGGTGACCACCGATCCGAACAACCCCTATTACGGGTTCGTCCCGGGGCTGGGCACGCAGTTCCTGCGGACCGCCGCCGCCCTCGGCATCGCGCCGAGCTCGGTCCAGGGCTCCAACCTCTATATGGGCCTCTACACCTCCGACACGATCGACCTGACGGACGCCCTCTCGCTCACCGCCGGGGCGCGCCTCAACTTCGCGCGCATCTCCAGCGAGGATCAGACCGGCTTCTCGCCGGACGTGACGGGCACGCATTACTTCAACAAGATCAACCCGCTCGCGGGCCTGACCTACCGCTTCGCCCCCGAGCTGGCGCTCTACGGCGGCTATTCCGAATCGAACCGCGCCCCGACCCCGCTGGAGCTCGCCTGCGCCAATCCCGACCGGCCCTGCCTGCTGCCGAACTCCCTGGTCGCCGATCCGCCGCTCAAGCAGGTCACCGCCCAGACCTACGAGGTCGGCTTCCGCGGCTCGCTGGCGAACTTCTACGACGGCGGCCTGGTGAACTATAAGATCGGCGCCTTCCGCACCGACCTGACCAACGACATCCTGCAGCTCGCCACCCCCGGCAACGCGGCCCGCGGCTACTTCGTCAACGTTCCCGCCACCCGCCGCCAGGGGGTCGAGGTCAGCGCCGAGTACGTGTCCGACTGGCTGACGGTCTACGCGAACTACGCGCTGATCGATGCCACCTTCCGGTTCAACGGCACGCTCTCCTCGCCGAACAACCCGCTCTCGGACGACGGCGCCATCTTCGTCGTGCCGGGCAACAAGGTGCCGCTGATCCCGGATCACCAGTTCAAGGTCGGCTTCGACGTCGAGGTGCTGCCGCATTGGCGCGTCGGCATGGCCCTCCAGGCCTTCTCCTCGGCCTATTACCGGGGCGACGAGTCGAACCTGAACCCCAAGCTGCCCGCCTATTACGTGCTGAACCTGAACACGAGCTACCAGGTCAACAAGAACCTCCAGCTGTTCGGCTACGTGACCAACCTGACCAACAACCGCTACGCGACGTTCGGCACCTTCGCCGAGGCCGGTGCAGTGGCCGGCAACTACGTGATCAACGACCCGCGCACCACGACGCTGGCGCAGCCGCTCTCGGTCTATGGCGGCTTCCGCTACGCCTTCGACGTGCCGCCGCCCGCCCCGCCGGTGGAGCCGCTGGTCCGCAAGTTCTGAGAAACGGGCGCCGGCGAACCCGGCGCCTGCCACGACCCTCCGCCCGCGCGGCTCGTCTGATGGCGGGCCGCGCGTTTGCGTTTCGAGGGGGCTTCGGGTGGCGCGGCGCGTGACGGGCGGGATGGCCGCGCCGGGGGGGCGCTCGCCCGCCCGCAAAGTTTCGCCGCCGCACCTTCCCGGAGAGAGGGTGCTGGCGGCGTGTTTTCAGGTCCGGCGATATGCGCCCGGCGGGCGCCTCAGGCCTTCTCGGGGGCGGTCTCGTCCGGCTCGAAGAGCTGAACCGGATGGCCCGGCATGATTGTCGAGATCGCGTGCTTGTAGACGAGCTGCGAATGGCCGTCCCGGCGCAAAAGCACGCAGAAGTTGTCGAACCAGGTCACAACGCCCTGGAGCTTAACGCCGTTGACGAGGAAGATCGTCAGCGGGATCTTGTTCTTGCGAACATGGTTCAGGAACGTGTCCTGCAGGTTCTGAGCGCGTTCGCCCGCCATTTCTTGTTATCCTTGCACCAGCCGCCCGCCGGATCTGGCGGGTTCTTGTCGATGGCGTTTCGAAGTCCCGTGTCCGCACCGTTTCGTCGGGCGTGACTCCCCAGCCGTCGACATTACACGGCGAAGCCCCGCGCGATGCAAGAGCCCGGCCGTGACGCTTCGGCCCGGCTCTCGCCGATTCTTCCTCAGGAGCCGATGCCGAGGGACTTCAGCTTCCTGTGGAGGGCGGAGCGCTCCATGCCGATGAACTCGGCCGTGCGGGAGATGTTGCCGGAGAAGCGGGCGATCTGCGCGATCAGGTACTCGCGCTCGAAGATCTCCCGGGCCTCGCGGAGCGCCAGGCTCATCAGCTTCTCGCCGCCCGCGCCGGTCGGCGTGGTCGGAACCAGCGCGCCGATCTCGGTCGGCAGCATCTCCGAGGTGACCTCCTGCTCCGGGTCGGTCTGGGTCAGGATCATCAGCCGCTCGACGTTGTTGCGCAGCTGGCGGACGTTGCCGGGCCAGTCGTGCGACTGGAGCACCGCCATGGCGTCCTCGGCGATGCGCCGCCGCGGCAGGCCCGTGGCCGCCGAGATCTGGTCCATGAAGAAGGCGAGCAGCTCCGGCACGTCCTCCCGGCGCTCGGCCAGGGAGGGCACGCGGATCGGCACCACCGAGAGGCGGTGGAACAGGTCCTCGCGGAAGCGGCCGCCGGCGATCTCCTCCGCGAGGTCGCGGGAGGAGGAGGAGATGATGCGCACGTCCACATGCACCCGCGTGGTGCCGCCGACGCGCTGGAAGTTCTGGTCGACGAGGACGCGCAGGATCCGGCTCTGCGTCTCCCGCGGCATGTCCGCGACCTCGTCGATGTAGAGGGTGCCGCCATGGGCCTCCTCCAGGGCGCCGACCCGGCGGGCCCGGCCCTCCCCGGCCTCGACGCCGAACAGCTCCGCCTCCATCGTCTCCGGCGTGATCGTCGCCGCGTTGATGACGACGAAGGGGCCGCTCGCCCGGGCGGAGGCGGCGTGCAGGGTGCGCGCGGACAGCTCCTTGCCCGAGCCCGGCGCGCCCGAGACCATGACGCGGGCATTGGTCGGGGCCACCCGCTCGATGGTCTGGCGCAGCTGGTTCATGGCCACGGAACCGCCGACGAGGCGGCTCGCCTGACCGGAGCGGGTCTTGAGGTCGCGCACCTCGCGCTTGAGGCGGGAGGCCTCCAGCGCCCGCTCGGCCACCAGGATCAGCCGGTCGGCCTTGAACGGCTTCTCGATGAAGTCGTAGGCGCCTGCCTTGATGGCCGAGACCGCGGTCTCGATGTTGCCGTGGCCGGAGATCATCACCACCGGCAGGTCCGGATGGCCCGCCTTGATCAGGTCGAGCACCTGCAGGCCGTCGAGGCGCGAGCCCTGCAGCCAGATGTCGAGGAAGACGAGATGCGGCCGTCGCGACTCGATCGCCGCCAGCGCCTCGTCCGAGCCGCTGGCCGTGCGGCAGCGATGGCCCTCGTCGTCGAGGATGCCGGCCACGAGGTCGCGGATGTCCGCCTCGTCGTCGACGATGAGGATATCGGCGCTCATGGCTGCATCTCCGCGACGCGTGGCGAACCCATGCTCTCGCTCTCCCTGTCCTTGTCCGTCGTATTCTTGTCGAGCGAGGCGGCGGCCGCTTTGGCCTCCGCCGCCGGGGCATGCCCGATCTCGCGCGGAACCCGCATGCGAACCTGTCCCCCCCGTCCTTCAGGGTTGTCGTTCAACTCGATGCCGCCGCCGTGCTCTTCGAGCACCTTGCTGACGATGGCGAGGCCGAGGCCCGTACCGCCTTCGCGCGTCGTCATATAGGGCTCCAGCAGGCGCTGACGCCCTTCCTGGGGAAATCCCTTGCCGTTGTCGGTGACTTCGATCACCGCGAAGTCGCCATCGACGAGAAGCCGGAGGGCGACGCGGCCCTTCTCGCCGCTTTCCGCGAGCAGGGCCTCCACGGCCTGCACCGCCTCGACGGCGTTCTTCAGAATGTTGGTGAGCGCCTGGCTGAGCAGCCGCACGTCGAAGGCCGCCTCGACCTTTTCCGCGCCCTCCGGCCCCTCCGACGAGAACGGGAAGTCCAGCTCGGGATGCGCCATGCGGAGCATGAACAGGTTCTGCTTGGCGATCTCGGTGAGGTCCTGGCGCGTGATCGCCGGCTTGGGCATGCGCGCGAAGGACGAGAACTCGTCGACCATGCGCTTGATCTCGTCGACCTGGCGCACGATCGTCGCCGTGCACTGATCGAAGACTTCCTTGTCCGCGGTGATGACCTTCCCGTACTTGCGCCGGATCCGCTCGGCCGAGAGCTGGATCGGGGTGAGCGGGTTCTTGATCTCGTGGGCGATGCGGCGGGCCACGTCCGCCCAGGCGGAGGTGCGCTGGGCCGAGACGAGGTCGGTGATGTCGTCCAGCGTCACCACGAAGCCGCGGGCGGCCCCCTGCGCCTGCTCGCTCGTCACCCGCACGGCGATGGTGCGTTCGCGCCCGCCCCGGGTCAGCTGGATCTGCTGCTGGAGCGCGCGCTGGCGCCCCTCCCCCTCCGGCAGCAGCGGCGCGAGCTCCGGCACCGCGGCGGTGAGCGGCATGCCGACGAGCGTCTCGGAGGCGAGCCCGAGGGTCCGCTCGGCGGAGGGGTTGGCGATGGTGATGAGGCCGCCGGCATCCACGCCGATCACCCCCGGCGAGACGCCGGAGAGCACGGCCTCCGTGAAGCGGCGGCGGCGGTCGATCAGCTCGCTCGCGGCGGTGAGGCCGTCATGCTGGCGGCGCAGCTCCTGCGTCATCTTGTTGAAGCTCTCGCCGAGATGGGCGAGGTCGCCATCCGTCTTCCGGGCCGGGACCTGGGCGTAGAAGTTGCCCGAGGCGACCTGGTCGGCGGCGTTGATCAGGCGGCGGATCGGGGCGACGAAGCGGTTGGCGAAGTTGAGCCCGAACCAGACCGCCGAGAGCAGGGCGATCAGCGAGATCAGCACGAAGACCGAGGCGAAGGCGATCTGGATCGAGCGGCGCAGGGAATCGTAGGTCAGGTACTCGGCCGCCGCCGCCCGCGACACGCCGGGGAAGTCGATGGCGAGCTGGCTCACCTCCCGCTGCACCAGCAGCACGGCGTTGTCGTAGGCCGGCATGCGCAGCAGGGCGGCGAAGACCCGGCCCTCGGTCGGCAGCAGGCAGATCGGGTCGCTCGACTTCGCCGCATCCTCGAAGGCCGCCGCCGAGGGCAGCCGCGTCTGCTTGAGGACGTCGATATTGGCCCGCGCCACCACCTCGTTGGGGCCGCGCATGATCTTGGCGATGGGCAGGCCCAGGGCCGTGGCGCGGGTGGTGAGGAAGTTCTCGAACCAGTCCCGGTTCACGTCGAAATTCGGCCGCGCCCGCGTCAGGTCGTCCGTGAGGATGCGGATCTCCCGGGCGAGGGACTGGCACTGGTTCTCCTGATAGGCGTCGGCCACCTCCACGGATTTCAGCACCACGTCGCGCACCCGGTCGGTGAAGCCGAGGGACAGGCCCCGGTCGATCGTCACCGAGGCGACGATGGCGAGCAGGATGGTCGGCAGGATCGCGATTAGGCTGAACAGGCCGACGATGCGGCTGTGCAGCCGCGCCACCGTGGCATTGGCCTTGCGGGCATGCAGGAAGACCCGCGCCTCCCAGGCGATCACCACGACCAGCCCGAGCACCACGGCGGCGTTGATGGCGAGCAGGGTGACGCCCATGGTCGGCGTCGGCGTCACCTTGATGAGGCCGGCCAGGATCAGGAAGGTGATCGTGGCCGAGACCAGCGCCATGCCGACCATCGCCGCACCGGCCCAGCCCGGGCCGCGCGGGTTGGGGCGCGTCGTGGCCGTGGCGCCCGGCCCCTGCGGGCCGGAGGCGGTCGGCTCCTTGTTCTGTTCTTGCGACGGCATGGCTGATGCGGGGCCACAACAGTGTGGCGAAATTAATACGAATCCGGTCGCGGGGGCTCCGGAGCGGCGGTCCTGTCAGGCGGCGAGGCCGCCCCAGCGGCGCAGGTCGCGGAAGCGGCGGCCATCGGCGAAGCGGACGGTGACGCTCTCCGAGAGCCGGCCGGCCGCGGCGATCTGCAGGGCGGCGGGGCGCTCGAGTTCGTCGAAGCGGGCCAGCGCGTCGGATACGCGCATCGGCACCGGCTCGGCGCCGCCGAAGGCCCGCCACCATTGCACCGCCTTCTCCCTGGCATGGCCCGAATGCTCAAGCCCGATCTCGATCCGGCAGCCGCCGCTCCGCCAGCGGAACACGGCTTCCAGACGGTCGGGCCCGCTGCCCCCGGGGCCGTGGGCGAGGTGCCAGGATTCGACGGGCCACCAGGGCGCGGCCGTCTCCGACAGGATCGGCAGGGCGTCCTCCGCGCTCGCCTCGTGGGGCGGCGCCCCGTCCTCCTCGGCTTCCGGCTCGACCCAGCAGGCCTCGCAGGTGCTGGCATTCAGCGCGATCAGGGCGCCGCAGCCGGGGCAGGGCTTGGCCCGGCTCAGGCCCGGCGCGGCGGCCCCCAGGGTGACGGAGCGGGCGGTCACCGCGTCCACCGGGCCGTGCATGCGCACGAGCCCGGCATAGTCGAGCACGATCGCGTCGGCCTTGCCGGGCGCGCGGCGCAGGGCGCGGCCGACCTGCTGCACGTAGAGGCCGGCGGATTGGGTCGGGCGCAGCAGGGCGACCAGATCGACCTCCGGCACGTTGAAGCCGGTGGTGAGCACCCCGACGGAGGCGAGGCAGCGGATCCGGCCGGCCCGGAAGGCCGCGACGACGCGGTCGCGCTCCCGCCGGTTCATGTCCCCGGTCACGGTCTCGCAGGAAAAGCCCTCCGCCCGCACCGCGTCGCGCACGGCGGCGGCATGGGCGAGCCCCGCGCAGAAGGCGAGCCAGGCCCGCCGCTCCCGGCCGTATTCCGCCATCTCCGCGACCGCGGCCCGGGTGACCCAGTCCTTGTTGACCGCGGCCTCCAGCGCCGAGGGCACGTAGTCGCCCCCGCGCTTGGGCACGCCGGTCACGTCGAGGGCAGTCGCCGTCGCCTTGCAGACGAGGGGCGCGAGATAGCCCTGGTGGATCAGGTCGCCGACCGCGGCCTCGTACACGATCCGCTCGAAGAGCTTCCCCTCCCCCTCGTCGAGCCGGCCGGAATCGAGGCGGTAGGGCGTGGCGGTGAAGCCGACGACGCGCAGCGCCGGGTTGCGCCGCCGGGCCGCGGCGAGGAAGCGGCCGTAGCCGGTCTCGGCCGAGCGCGGCACCAGATGGGCCTCGTCGATGATGACGGCGTCGAAGGGCGCGAGCGTCTCCATCCGGTCGCGCACCGACTGGATGGAGCAGACCAGGATCTGGGCCTGCCCCTCGCGCCGTCCGAGGCCGGCGGAATAGATGCCCGCCGGGGCGTGGGGCCAATAGGCCATGAGCTCGGCGTGGTTCTGCGCGACGAGCTCGCGCACATGGGTGACGACGCAGAGCCGCGCATCCGGCGCGCCCTCCAGCCATTCCCGGATCAGGGCGGCGATGACCAGGGCCTTGCCGGCCCCGGTCGGCAGCACGACGAGTCCCGGTCCCCCGCCCTCGGACCAGTGCCGGTCGAGGGCGTCCAGGGCGGCGCGCTGATAGTCACGGAGGCGGAGCATGGGCCGCGCCTCTAGCGCGGCCGGGGCGAGGAGAACAGAGGGGGATCGGAGGAGGCTGGGATCCCTCCCCCGTCGCGGTCAGCGGGAGGTGCGGAAGACCTGCAGGTCGAGGTCGCGCACCTTCTTGCGCAGGGTGTTGCGGTTGACCCCGAGCAGCTCCGCGGCGCGGATCTGGTTGCCGCGGGTGGCGGCCAGGGCCGCGCCGATCAGCGGGCCTTCGATCTCCCGCAGGATCCGGTGATAGAGGCCGGGCGGCGGCAGGGTGTCCCGGTAGCCCGAGAAATAATCGGCGAGGTGACGCTCGACGGCGCCCGACAGGGTCTCGCTCTCCCCCCCGGCCTTGCGGCCCCCCGCCGCCGTGGCGGCCTGGGGCTGGGCCAGCGGCAGGGTGTCGAGTTCCGCCTCGATGACCGGGCCGGTGATGGTCTCCTGCGGATAGAGCGCCGCGAGCCGCCGCACCAGGTTCTCGAGCTCGCGTACGTTGCCGGGCCAGCGGTAGCGCTTCAGCCGCTCCATGGCGTCGCCGTCGAGGGTCTTGCGGGTCAGGCCCTCGCGCTCGACCAGCACGAAGAAGTGGCGCACCAGGTCGGGCACGTCCTCGGCCCGCTCGCGCAGGGCCGGCAGGCGCAGGGGCACCACGTTGAGGCGGAAGAACAGGTCCTCGCGGAAGATGCCCTGCTGGATCGAGACCCGTAGGTCCTTGTTGGTCGCCGCGATGATGCGGACATTGGTCTTGATCGGCACGCGGCCGCCGACGGTGGTGTACTCGCCCTGCTGCAGCACGCGCAGGAGGCGGGTCTGCGCCTCCATCGGCATGTCGCCGATCTCGTCGAGGAAGAGCGTCCCGCCCTCCGCCTGCTCGAAGCGGCCGGCCGAGCGCTGGAGCGCGCCGGTGAAGGCGCCCTTCTCGTGGCCGAACAGCTCCGATTCGATCAGGTCGCGGGGGATCGCGGCCATGTTGACCGGCACGAAGGGGCCGGAGCGGCGGCGGCCGTAATCGTGCAGCGCGCGGGCCACCAGCTCCTTGCCGGTGCCGGATTCGCCGGTGATCATCACGGTGAGGTCGGTCGGCATCAGCCGGGCCAGCGCCCGGTAGATTTCCTGCATGGCCGGCGAGCGGCCGACCAGGGGGATGTCCTCGTTCTCCGGGCCGGCGCCGGGCGGGGGGGCGCCGCGGGGGCGGGAGAGGGCGCGGCCGACGATCGCCGTCAGCTCCTTCAGGTCGAAGGGCTTGGGCAGGTACTCGTAGGCGCCCCGCTCCGAGGCGCGGATCGCGGTCATGAAGGTGTTCTGCGCGCTCATCACGATGATCGGCAGCTCCGGCCGCACCCGCTTGATGCGGGGCAGCAGGTCGAACACGTTCTCGTCGGGCATCATCACGTCGGTGATGACGAGGTCCCCCTCTCCCTGCGCGACCCAGCGCCAGAGCGTGGCGCAGTTGCCGGTGGAGCGGACCTCGTAGCCCGCTCGCGAGAGGGCCTGATTGAGGACCGTGCGGATCGCGGCGTCGTCGTCCGCGACGATGATGTGGCCGTTCGGCATGACGCTTGACTCGGGGCTCCGGGGATCACGGATCCACGCTGGACTCGCGCCCGTCTCGGGCGCTCGACATGGGCAGGAGGATGCGGAAGGCGGTTCGGCGGGGGGCGGGATCGCATTCGACGATCCCGCCGTGGTCGCCGACGATCTTGGCCACCAAAGCAAGACCGAGGCCGGTCCCCTGTGCCTTGGTGGTGACGAAGGGGTCGAACAGGTCCGGCAGCAGATCGGGCGGGATGCCCGGGCCGTTGTCCCGCACCGCCACCTCGATCGGCAGGCTGACGCGCTCGCGCGAGCCGGGCACCTGCAGGCGCAGGCCCGTGCGGAAGGCCGTCGAGAGGGTGATCTCGCCGTCGACCGCGTCCGCGCCGATCGCTTCGGTGGCGTTCTTCACGAGGTTGAGAATCACCTGGATCAGCTGGTCGCGGTTGCCGAGCACCGGCGGCAGGGAGGGATCGTAGTTCTCGACGAAGCGGATGTGACGGGCGAAGCCCGACTGGGCCGAGCGCTTCACCTGGTCGAGCACCCCGTGCACGTTGACCGCCCCGCGCTCGACCGGGCGCTCCTCGCCGAACAGCTCCATGCGCTCGACGATGCGCACGATCCGGTCGGATTCGTCGCAGATCAGCCGGGTGAGGATGCGGTCCTCCTCCTCGCCGGACTGCTCGAGGAGCTGGGCGGCGCCGCGGATGCCGGCGAGCGGGTTCTTGATCTCGTGGGCCAGCATGGCGCCGAGGGCGATCATCGAGCGGGCCGCGCCGCGATGGGTGAGCTGCCGGTTCATCTTGTCGGCGATGGTGCGCTCCTGGAGCATCAGCACCACCGATTCGTCCTCGTCCCGCAGGGGGGTGGCGAAGACGTCGACGCTGCGCTCCTGGCCGGAGCGCGGCTGGGTCAGCTCGACCCGGTACTCCGCCACGCTGGAGCGGCGGCGGCGCACCTCGGCGACCAGGGCGATGATCGGCGAGGAGAAGGGGATGATGTCGCGCAGGCGTCCCCGCCGCATCAGCCGGGCCGAGGCGTCGAAGAACAGCTCCGCGGCGTGGTTGACCCGCAGGATGCGCTCGTCCGGGCCGATGGTGAGCACCGGCAGCGGCAGCGCGTTGAGCACGGCTTCCGCCGCGGGCTGGTCGCCCCAGGGGGGCGCCCCCTCGTCCGTCTCGTTCATGCGGCCTCGACGAGCGGCGTGCCGGCCGCGGTTTCGGCCCGGCCGTGCCGGGGTTCCAGGAAGGCGCGCCGCAGGAGCGCGCGGGCGAGCGCCGGATCGGTGGTGGTGAGGAGCCGCTGCCGCTCCTCGGGCGCCAGGGCGCCGGGGCCGGCCGCCTCGACATAGGCGGCCAGATGCTTGCGGGCGTGGCGCACGCCCATGGCGGCCCCGTAGAGGGCGATCAGCCCCTCGTAATGCTCGGTGGCGAGATCCGCCCGCTCGGCCCGGGACAGGACCCGCTCCGGCCGGCCGGCCAGGGCGTCGGCGAGGGCCCCGACGAGCCAGGGGCGGCCCACGGCGGCCCGGCCGACCATCACCCCGGCCGCGCCGGAGGCGGCGAGGCAGGCGCGGGCTTCCGCGGTCGCGCCGATATCGCCGTTGGCGAAGACGGGGATGCGCACGGCCTCGACCACGGCGCGGATCGCGCCCCAATCGGCCCGGCCCTTGTAGAATTGCTGGCGGGTGCGGCCATGGACGGTGACCGCGTTCAGGCCCAGGCCCTCGGCCCGGCGGGCGAGCGCGGGGGCGTTGAGGCTGGCCTGGTCCCAGCCCAGCCGCATCTTCACCGTGACGGGCACGTTGACAGCCGCCCGCACGGCGGCGAGGAGACGCGCCGCGTGGTCGAGGTCGCGCATCAGGGCCGAGCCCGCCTCCCCGCCGGTGACGGTCTTGGCCGGGCAGCCCATGTTGATGTCGATCACGTCGGCGCCGTTGTCGACCGCCAGCCGGGCGGCCTGTGCCATCGGCTCGGGGGCGCAGCCGGCGAGCTGGACGATGTGGGGGAAGACCCCGGCGCCCTCCGCCCGCAGCCGCGATTCCGCCTCGCCGCGGGCGAACTCGGCCGCGGCCACCATCTCGGAGACCACGGCGCTCGCCCCGAGGCGGCGGGCGATGCGCCGCATGTGCAGGTCGGTGACGCCCGAGAGCGGGGCGAGCAGGACGACCGGCGCGGCGCCAGGCGCCGCATCCGGGCTCGCCCCCTCGGCCCGTCCCGCGCCCCCGACGACGCTCAAATAATGGTCAGCGATCATTCTGCACAATAAATAGCCAAAGCGGAGCCGGACGCAAGCGCTTCGTTCGTTTGCCTTCGCGTCATCCCGAGCCTAAGAGCGCGGCACCTGGACCGTCCCTGTTATTTTTGCAATTCGAGGCTTCGTCATGTCCGAGCGCGCCGCGAGGCCGGAGATTGCCGCGGTGGTGGTGGCGGCGGGCAAGGGCGTGCGCATCGGCGGCGACGTGCCCAAGCAGTATCGCCGGGTCGGCGGCCGGGCCGTGCTGACGCGGACGCTGGCGGCTCTGGCCCGGCATCCGGGCATCGCCCGGATCCAGCCGGTGATCGCGCCGGACGCCGCCGCCTTCTACGCGGAATGCCTGGAGGATCTCGATTCGGCCGCCCGCGGGAAGCTCGCGGAGCCGGTGCCCGGCGGCGCCACGCGCCAGGGCTCGGTCCGGGCCGGGCTGGAGGCGCTGGCCGCGGCGGGCGCCCCGGATCTCGTGCTCGTGCACGACGCCGCCCGCCCCTATGTCGACGAGGCCCTGATCGACCGGGCCGTGGCGGCGGGACGCGATCACGGCGCCGCGGTGCCGGGCGTGGCCGTCTCGGACACGATCAAGCTCGTGGAGGACGTGGCGCCGGGCATCGGCCGCGTCCACGAGACGCCGGCCCGGGAGCGGCTGCGCGCGGTGCAGACCCCGCAGAGCTTCCGCTTCGCCCCCCTGATCGAGGCCCATCGCCGGGCGCAGGCCGAGGGCCATGACGGCTTCACCGATGACGGGGCGCTGGCGGAATGGGCCGGCCTGCCGGTGGTCGTGTTCGAGGGGGATGCCCGCAACCGCAAGATCACCCAGGCCGCGGACCTGATCGACGCGGACCGGACTTTCTCCGGCCCCGCCGGCGGGGTATCTGATACGGCGATGACTGCTTACGTGACCCGCCTCGGCACCGGCTTCGACGTCCACGCCTTCACGGAGGGCGACCATGTCTGGCTCGGCGGCGTGAGGATTCCCGCCGATCGCGGCGTGCTCGCCCATTCCGACGGGGATGTGGCGCTCCACGCCCTGACCGACGCCCTGCTCGGCGCCATCGCCGACGGCGATATCGGCACCCATTTCCCGCCCTCCGACGAGAAATGGCGCGGCGCCGCCTCCGACCAGTTCCTGGCCCATGCCTGCTCGCTGGTGCGGGCCCGCGGCGGCAAGATCGACCATCTCGACATCACCGTGCTCGCCGAGGCGCCGCGCATCGGCCAGCACCGGGAGGCGATCCGCGCCCGCATCGCCGCGATCGCCGGTGTGCCGCTCACCGCGGTCTCGATCAAGGCGACCACCACGGAGAAGCTCGGCTTCGTCGGCCGGGCCGAGGGGCTCGCCGCCCAGGCCGCCGCCACTGTGCGCCTGCCGGAGGAATGCCCGCCCCTCGACGACGCGGCGGAGACGGCCGCGCGCCGCGCGTGATCGCCGACGCCGCCCTACTCGCCCGCGCCGAGGCGCTGGTGCGGGCCTACGGGGCGGCGGGAAAGACGCTCGCGACGGCGGAATCCTGCACGGGCGGCCTCGTGGCCGGGCTGATCACCGCCGTGCCGGGTTCCTCCGCCGTGCTGGAGCGCGGCTTCGTCACCTATTCGAACGAAGCCAAGGCCGAATCGATCGGCGTGCCGATGGCGCTCATCGTGGCCCATGGCGCGGTGAGCGAGCCCGTGGCCCGCGCCATGGCGGAGGGGGCGCTCGCCGCCTCCCGCGCCGATCTCGCGGTCGCGGTCACCGGCATTGCCGGCCCGGGCGGGGGCAGCACGGAGAAGCCGGTCGGCCTCGTGCATTTCGGGCTCGCCGTCCGGGACGGGACGACGCGCCACGTGGCGCGCCGGTTCGGGGATCCCGGGCGCGGCGAGATCCGCCGGCTCTCGGTCGAGCAGGCGCTGGCGCTGCTCGAGGACGCCCTCGCCGGCGAGGGCGCCTGACCCGCGCTCCGGTCGCAAGGTCAGGCGCGGGACATCCTCTCAGACGGCGTGCTCCTTGATCGGGGCTTCGAGGGCGATGGCCGGCTCGTAGAGCCACTTGGCCAGGGCCCCCGCGACGACCGCGCCGAGGATCGGGGCGAGCCAGAACAGCCAGAGCTGCACAACGTACTCTCCTCCGGCAAAGAAGGCCGTCCCGGTGCTGCGGGCCGGATTGACCGAGGTGTTGGTGACCGGGATCGAGATCAGGTGGATCAGCACCAGGGCGAAGCCGATGGGAATGCCGGCAAAGCCCACCGCCGCCCCCTTCGAGGTCGTCCCGATGATGATGAACAGGAAGAAGAAGGTCAGCAGGAACTCGGTCAGGAAGCAGGCCGCCAGCTCGTACTGGCCGGGGCTCAGGGCGCCGTAGCCGTTCGAGGCGAAGCCGTTGGGCTGCCAGCCCGCCTTCCCGGAGGCGATCAGGAAGAGGATGCCGGCGCCGAGAATCGCGCCGAGGACCTGCGCGACGATGTAGGGCAGGACGTGCCGGTTGGCGCAGCGGCCCGCGGACCACAGCCCCAGCGTGACCGCGGGATTGAAGTGTCCGCCGGAGATGTGGCCCACGGCATAGGCCATGGTCAGGACGGTCAGGCCGAAGGCCAGGGCGACGCCGAGAAATCCGATGCCGAGGGTCGGGTAGGCGGCCGACAGGACGGCGGCGCCACAGCCGCCGAAGGTCAGCCAGAAGGTTCCGAAGAACTCGGCTGCGGCCCGTTTCTGCGTATCGTGATCCATGATGGCCTCCAACTCTTGTCAGGTGCGTCGTCGGGGCGCGCCAGTTCTTGGAGGAAGAGCCTTCGGGCGGACGAAATCAAGGTCCTTGCAGACCATCGCCGATGCGGAGCGGTCGCCCGGTTTCCGTCCGGCGGCGCGCCCCGCGAAGCCCCGGCAGCTCCTGCGAACGCATGGGCGATGGCATGGGGAGGAAGGTAGGTCCTTGATCGCACAATACTTCTGGTTTTCCGGCGTGATTTTTGCTGATAAAAAGCGAGGACTCCAAGGCATTCGCGCGTACGCAACCGAGGCTATTATGCTTTTTTAAATACAACTATAGATTATGTTCGCTGCTAGAGGGCATTTGATCATGAGACCAGCTTTCGAGATGCTGAAATATCTTCTGGTCTGTGTGGCTAATGCCATCCCGCGCTTTCATGCGCTGGATTATATGCGTGTGTTCCTCTACCGGCTGGCCGGGTTGTCGATCGATCGGGAGACGCGCATTTCCGGCCCGTTGATCCTCGAATTCAGCTTCAGGCGGCCAACGCTGCGGCAAATCGCAATCGGCAGGGATTGCTTCATCGGGTATCACTGCCGCATATCTGCCTCGAAGGCGCAGGTGTTCATCGGAAATCGATGCAATATCGGGCCCAATGTCTCGATCGATACGGCCGGGCATTGGTTCAATCACGAGCTCAATAAAAGAAATTCCTATCACAAGCCGGTCACGATCTCCGACAACGTCTGGATCGGGGCCGGATGCAAGATCCTTCCCGGCGTGTCCATCGGAGAGAATTCGGTGATCGGTGCCGGCTCGGTCGTCGCCAAGGACATCGAGAGCAACGTGCTCGCGGCCGGCGTTCCCGCCAAGCGCATCAAGGTTCTGGAAGAATTCGCGGTTTAGGCCCCGGCGGTCGAAGGGCCGGAGGCCGGGCCATCGCCGCGGCAGGTCGACCCCGATGGATGCGCTGAGGCTGCGCCTCGCGCCGTGGTCCTCGCCCCTTCCGGCGAGGGGCAGGAGGCCTCAGGCCGGCACGCCGTACATGCGGTCGGCGCGGCTCTCGAAGGCGTCGGTGAACTTGCGGAACGCCTTGTCGAACATCTTCCCCATCAGGAGCCCGAGGGCGAAGCTCTTGAACTCGTAGGTGATGAAGAAGTCGATGTCGCAGCCGCCCTTGGCCCCGGGGCGGAAGCCCCAGCGATTCTCGAGATGCCGGAACGGCCCGTCGATATACTCGGCGGTGATCTTCAGGTTGGCCCGGTCGAGGGTGACCCGGGTGGTGAAGCGCTCGCGGATCGCCTTGTAGCCGACGCCCATCTCGGCGACCGCCACCTGCGTCCCGTTCGGCCCCTCCTGCCGGCGCAGCACGCGCAGGGATTCGCAGAGCGGCAGGAATTCCGGATAGCGCTCGATATCCGCGACCAGATCGTACATCTGCTCGGGCGTGTGGCGGACGTGCTTGGTGATGCGGAAGGACGGCATCGGGGTTCAGGCGCCTGCGAGGGGCGCGGCCCCGTGCTTGGCGAGGCGCGCCGCCTGCAGGCGGGCGAAATCCTCGCCCGCATGGTGCGACGAGCGGGTCAGGGGCGTCGCCGAGACCAGGAGGAAGCCCTTGGCATAGGCGGTCGTCTCGTAGGCCTTGAACTCGTCGGGCGGCACGAAGCGCACGACCTCGTGGTGCTTGCGGGTCGGCTGCAGGTACTGACCGATGGTCAGGAAGTCCACATCCGCCGAGCGCAGATCATCCATGAGTTGCACGACCTCGTTCCGCTCCTCGCCGAGACCGACCATGATGCCGGACTTGGTGAAGATGGTCGGATCGAGCTCCTTCACCCGCTGCAGGAGCCGCACGGAGTGGAAGTAGCGGGCCCCCGGCCGCACGGTGACGTACTTGCCCGGCACCGTCTCCAGGTTGTGGTTGAACACGTCGGGCCGCGCCTCGACCACCCGCTCCAGGGCGCCCTTCTTGCGCAGGAAGTCGGGGGTCAGGATCTCGACCGTGGTGCCGGGGCTCGTCGCGCGGATCGCGCGGATGGTGCGGAAGAAATGCTCCGCGCCGCCATCGGCCAGGTCGTCCCGGTCGACGGAGGTGACGACGACGTGGTGCAGGCCGAGCTTGGCCACGGCGTCGGCGACCTTCTGCGGCTCGTCGCCATCGAGCCCCTCGGGCAGGCCGGTGCGCACGTTGCAGAAGGCGCAGGCCCGCGTGCAGGTGTCGCCCATGATCATGAAGGTGGCGTGCCGCTTCTCCCAGCACTCGCCGATATTCGGGCAGCCCGCCTCCTCGCAGACCGTGACGAGCTTGTTCGCGCGCACGATCTCCTTGGTCTCGGCCCAGAGCTTCGAGCCCGGCGCCTTCACCCGGATCCAGTCCGGCTTGCGCTGGATCGGCGTGTCGGGGCGGTGCGCCTTCTCCGGATGACGCGGCCGCGCCGCCTCCGGCAGCCGGGTGCGGGTGTCGTTGTTGAGGAGGTCGAGGACGACGGCCATGGCTCTCGGGGCGCTCAGGCGGGGCGATCCGCGCCAGCCAGCACGAACCGGATCGGTCACCCTTGACTTAAGGCGCCCGGCGCCGGCCCGCAAACCCGCGCGGGGAACGGCCGCGACAGAACGCGGCCGCCGTCAGCCCCACTGCTCGTCGGCGACGCGGCAGATGTTGCGGGCGGGGTCGACCGTGGCGTGCCGGGCGTGGGCGCTGCCGGGCGCGGAGGCGTAGCGCGTGGGCACGCGGGCGGGCAGCGCCGGGGCCTGCGCGACCGCGACCGGCGCGGCCACCGGGGCGAGGCCGGGGGCCTTCGGGGTGCTCGGCACGAGGGCCGCGTCGGAGAGCGCGGCGACCTGGAGCGGCACCAGGGAGCCGGTGGCGGTGCGCACCACGGCATGGGGGATGGGGGCGGGCAGGTAACCCTCGCGGTCGCTCTTCTCGTAGAAGGCGTTGCCGCCGGCCTGCGCCACGTAATGCATGTTGTCGTAGGGGTAGCTGCGCCCGGCGGTGTGGAAGTGCAGGGCCTGGCCGACGCCGGAATGGCGCTGGCCGGAGAGCAGCGCGTCGGCCACCTTCTCGATGCGCGGACGGTCCTGGTCGCGGACCGCGCGGTTGAGCACGCCGGTGGCGAACTGGCGCTTCTGGCCGACCACCTCGCAGACGCTGCCCGGATATTTCGGCGAATCGAGGCGGTTCATCACCACCGTGCCGACGGCGAGCAGGCCCTCTTCGTCGCTCCGGTTCGATTCGAAGTACATCGCCCGGGCGAGGCACTCCTTATCCGCCCTGGTCGGCGCGGCGACGACCTTGGCGTTGGGGGCGATGGAGCCGGTGGTCATCTCCTGCGGGCGCAGAACGCCGCATCCGCCGAGTCCGGGGCCCGCCGTCAGCGTGGCCAGGACGATGCCGGTTTGGATGCGTCGGTCGAACCGCATGCAGGCTCCTCAGCGATTGTCCCGGGACGGCCCCGGAACCCCAGGGTGCAACGGCTAAGGTCGAAGCGCAAAGGAACCGTTAAGCCTGACCTTCGATTCCAAAATGTGTGTGACTTTTCGCACACGGTCCCGGCCGCGCGCCCGAGGGGTCAACCGGTGAGGGCGGTCGACCCCCGAAAAACACCGGTCTGCCGGATCCGTGGGACGGACTTCCGGGTTCCTTCGAACGGCGCCGTCCTTCGGCGCAGGCGGGAAGGGAGCGGTCATGTCGGACAGCACGGCGATGATGGACGAACGTCTGCGCGACGAGGCCTCCAAGGCCGGGCGCGAGGCGCTGGAAGCGGCCCTTCAGCGCTTCAGCCGCGAGGAGCGCGAGGCCTTCTGGAACGCCATCGGCCTCTATTACTCGGGCCGCCGCCACCCGGGCGCCGGCGAGAGGCCGGCCGAGAGCGTGGCGGTGGTGGCCGCCTGATCCCCGGATCGATGGCGGCCCTGCGATTCCGGTTCCGAAACGGCGAAGGCCGCGGGTCCTGCGATCCGCGGCCTTCGCGCGTTGGCTTGTGAGGTCGGGCTCAGCCGTAGACCGGGAAGCGGTCGGTCAGCGCGTGGACCTGCTCCTTGACCTTGGCCTCGATCGCGGCGTCGCCGCCCTCGCCCTTCTCGGCCAGCCCGTTCAGCACCTCGACGATGAAGCCGCCGACCTGCTTGAACTCGGCCACGCCGAAGCCGCGGGTGGTGCTCGCCGGGGTGCCCAGGCGGATGCCCGAGGTGATGGTCGGCTTCTGCGGGTCGAAGGGCACGCCGTTCTTGTTGCAGGTGATGTGGGCGCGCGACAGCGCGGCCTCGGCCGCCTTGCCGGTCAGGCCCTTCCGCTGCAGGTCGACCAGCATCAGGTGGTTGTCGGTGCCGCCCGAGGTGATGTCGTAGCCGCCCGAGATGATGGTGTCGGCGAGCGCCTTGGCGTTGTCGATCACCTGCTTGGCGTAGACCTTGAACTCCGGCGTCAGGGCCTCGCCGAAGGCCACGGCCTTGGCGGCGATGACGTGCATGAGCGGGCCGCCCTGCAGGCCGGGGAAGATCGCCGAGTTGAACTTCTTGGCCAGCGCCTCGTCGTTCGTGAGGATCATGCCGCCGCGCGGGCCGCGCAGGGTCTTGTGCGTCGTCGTGGTGGCGACGTGGGCATGGGGGAACGGCGAGGGATGCAGGCCCGCCGCGACGAGGCCGGCGAAGTGGGCCATGTCGACGAAGAAGTAGGCGCCGACGGAATCGGCGATCTCACGGAACTTGGCGAAGTCCCAGTGGCGCGGATAGCCCGAGCCGCCGGCGATGATCACCTTCGGCTTGTGCTCCTGGGCGAGGCGCTCGACCTGCTCCATGTCGATGCGCTGGTCCTCCCGGCGCACGGTGTAGGAGACCGGCTTGAACCACTTGCCCGAGACGTTCGGCGGGGCGCCGTGGGTGAGGTGGCCACCGGCGGCGAGGTCGAGGCCGAGGAAGGTGTCGCCGGGCTGCATCAGGGCCATGAACACGCCCTGGTTGGCCTGGGAGCCGGAATTCGGCTGCACGTTGGCGAACTCGCAGCCGAACAGCCGCTTGGCGCGGTCGATGGCGAGGTTCTCGGCGATGTCCACGAACTGGCAGCCGCCGTAGTAGCGCCGGCCCGGATAGCCTTCGGCGTACTTGTTGGTGAGCACCGAACCCTGGGCTTCCAGCACCGCGCGGGAGACGATGTTCTCCGAGGCGATCAGCTCGATCTCGTGCTGCTGCCGGCCGAGCTCCTGCTCCAGCGCCTTGGCGAGCTCGGGATCGGTCTCGGTGACGTGGGCGGAGAAGAAGCGGTTGGTGGCGGAATGGGCGGTGGCGGTGCCGGCGCTCATGGGATGGGCCTCATTGGTCTGTTTATACGGGCTGACGCACCCGTTCGGTCCCGTCGGCGTATACGGGGGGCGTTCCGCGCGAGTCGTACACGCTCGCGGGAGACAGGCCAACCGCATGTGATTTTGGGCTTGTATTCAAAAAAATTCAGGTACTAGGCAGAGGCCGCCCCGGCCTCGGCCCGCCGAAACCCTTGGTCCGGGCCCGGTTCCTGCGTTCCGCCCCGATCGGGAGCGCGCCTTGCGGGTACCCCGGCTGCGGGGATCTCGAAGGGGCGTTCGCCGGTCGTCGCGTCGCAGGGCCGCATCCCGCGGCTCTGAATCCGTCCGTTCGAAAGCGCGTTCTACCCGATGATCAGCACGTTCGATCTGTTCAAGATCGGGATCGGCCCGTCGAGCTCGCACACCGTCGGGCCCATGGTCGCCGCGCGCCGGTTCCGCGAGGCGATCCTCGCGCGCGGCGGCGTCGCCCGCGTGAGCGCGGAGATCCACGGGTCCCTCGCCTGGACCGGGCGCGGCCACGGCACCGACGTGGCGATCCTCCTGGGGCTGCTCGGCCACGATCCGGCGACGATCGACCCGGACCTGACCACCCCGCTCGCCGCCGATCTGCGACGCACCGGCGATCTCGGCATTCCCGGCCTCGTCTTCGACGCCGAGCGCGATCTCGTCTTCAACTACAGCGAGGTGCTGCCGCTCCATACCAACGGCATGCGCTTCCGCGCCTACGACGCGGCGGGGGCGCTTCTGGAGGAGCAGGTCCGCTACTCGATCGGGGGCGGCTTCGTCGTCGCCGACACCGCCGCCGCGGACGCGCCGGCGGTGGTGCCGGACTTCGCCTTCGGCTCCGCCCGCGAGCTCCTCGACCTGACGCTCCGCACGGGGCTCACCATCCCGCAGATCCAGTTCGCCAACGAGCTGAGCCTGCGCAGCTCCCCCGAGATCGAGGCGGGGCTCGACGCGATCCGCGACGCGATGTTCGCCTGCATCGAGCGCGGCCTGCGGATGGAGGGCGAGCTGCCCGGCGGCCTGAAGGTGCGGCGGAGGGCCCGGCGCCTGCACGAGTCCCTCGAGGCGGCGAAGCTCTCGAACAGCCGCCCCGCCCACGAGATCATGGACTGGATCAGCCTGTTCGCCCTCGCCGTGAACGAGGAGAATGCCTCAGGCGGCCGGGTGGTGACCGCGCCGACCAACGGCGCGGCCGGCATCATCCCGGCGGTGCTGCGCTACGCCCGCGACTTCTGCCCCGGCTGGAGCGATGCCCGCGGCCGGGACTTCCTGCTCACCGCGGCGGCGATCGGCAGCCTCATCAAGGCCCGCGCCTCGATCTCGGGGGCCGAGGTCGGCTGCCAGGGCGAGGTCGGCTCGGCCGCCGCCATGGCCGCGGCCGGCCTCACCGCGGCGCTGGGGGGCTCGGCCTTCCAGATCGAGAATGCCGCCGAGATCGCCATGGAGCACCATCTCGGCATGACCTGCGACCCGATCGCCGGACTGGTCCAGGTGCCCTGCATCGAGCGCAACGCCTTCGGGGCCAACAAGGCGGTGGTGGCGGCCTCCCTGGCGCTGCGCGGGGACGGCGAGCACCGGGTGACCCTCGACGAGGTCATCGAGACCATGCGTCAGACCGGCCTCGACATGCAGTCGAAGTACAAGGAGACCTCGCTCGGCGGCCTCGCGGTCAACGTCGCGGCCTGCTGACGGCCTCTGTTCCGAGGGCGGGGGAAATCCTGCCGAGGGGGCCGTGGCGGGACCCTGGCGGAAGCGGATGGGAATCGAACCCACCCAACGCTGTTGGCGTTGCGCTGGTTTTGAAGACCAGGGGGGCCACCAGACCCCGTTCGCCTCCGCCGCCGGTGATAGCAAAGGCCGGCGGCCCGCAACAGATCCCCGGGCTGCGGCACGATTTCTTCCCGCGATCAGGCGTTCAGCGCGTCGAGGGAGGCGAGGAGGCCGGCCTCGTCCTCGAGCGTCCGCAGGTCGAGGCGCAGGGCTCCCTCGCTGATCCGGCCGATCACCGGCACGGGCAGGGCGCGCAGGGCGGCGGCCATGCGCTTGAGCCAGGCCCCCTCACCCTTGCGGCCCGACCCCTCCGGCGGGCGCAGGGCCAGGCAGGCGCTGGGCAGGGTCTCGACCGGCAGCGCCCCGGAGCCGATCTGGCTCATGCAGGGCTCGACGCCGATCGCGGCCCGGCCGGCGAGCCTCGCGGCGATTTCCGGCGCGAGCCGCTCCGCCTGGGCGAGGATGGCCGCCCGCTCGCGGGTGAGCAGGCGCAGGGCCGGCAGGCGCTCGTGCAGGCGCTCGGGATGCAGGTAGAGCCGCAGCACCGCGGCGAGCGCCGCATAGGTCATCTTGTCGACCCGGAGCGCGCGCTTGAGCGGGTTCTTGCGCACCTTGGCGACGAGATCGGCCCGCCCGGCCACGATCCCGCATTGCACGGCGCCGAGGAGCTTGTCCCCGGAGAAGGTGACGAGGTCGGAATGCGCCAGCACCGCGCGTACCGTCGGCTCGGGGGGCAGGCCGTAGGCGGAAAAGTCGATCAGGTTGCCGCTGCCGAGATCGACGGCGAAGGGCACGCCCCGCTCCGCGCAGAGCGTCGCCAGGGCCGCCTCCTCCACTTCTGCGGTGAAGCCGTGGATGGCGTAGTTGCTCTGATGCACCTTCATGACGAGGCCGGTCCGTTCGCCGATCGCCTCCGCATAGTCCTTGAGATGCGTGCGGTTGGTGGTGCCGACCTCCCGCAGCCGGCAGCCGGCCCGGGCCATCACGTCGGGCACCCGGAAGGAGCCGCCGATCTCGACGAGTTCGCCCCGGGACACGATCACCTCTTTGCGCAGGGCGAGGGCGTTGAGGACGAGGAGCACGGCGGCGGCGTTGTTGTTGACGACGACGGCGGCTTCGGCGCCGGTCAGGCGGCAGATCAGCGCCTCGACATGGTCGTCGCGCTCGCCGCGCTCGCCCCGGGCCAGGTCGAATTCGAGGTTCGAGGCCTGCAGCATCACCGCCGCGACCGCCTCCGCCGCCTCCGGCGGCAGGGGGGCGCGGCCGAGATTGGTGTGCAGCACCGTTCCCGTGAGGTTGAAGACCGGGCGCAGCGAGGGCGCGTTCTCGGCTTCGAGGAGCCCCTGCGCCCGGGCGAGCAGGGGAGCGGCCTCCGCGGCCGGCGCCGCCCTGCCCTCCCGGATCGCGGCGAGCACCGCCCGCAGGGCATGGGTGAGCGCCTGGCGGCCGTAGCGCTCGGCCAGGGGCGCGGCGGCCTCGGTGAGGAGCCGCTCGACGGAGGGCGGGCGGAGGGGGCGGGGCGGCGCGGGCGCGGTCATGGCCGCGATCTAGGGCATCGGCGCGGGAAGGGGGACCGGCTTGTCGGGGCAAGCCGGTGCGGAACGCGCTTCCCGGGCCTCAGGCGCTGTGGGCGAGGGTCAGCTGCGGGCGCAGGGCACGGCTGGCGGCGGGGGCGGCCCGGCTGGCGCCGAGCTCGACGCATTGCCGCTCCCGGGCGATGAAGGCGGTCGGCATGGCCGCCTGCATCTCGGCCTCGACCGCGCGCAGCTGCGCGTCGCTGTGGGCCGGGTGGAGGTGGATGATCGCGAGCGCCTTCGCGTCGGCGGCCTTGGCGAGCTCCACGCCCTTCTGCCAGGTGGAGTGACCCCAGCCGCAGCAGCGGGGATACTCGCTCTCGGTGAACATGCCGTCATAGACGAGGAGGTCCGCCCCCTCGACGAAGGCGCGCAGGCTCGGATCCGGCCAGGGGTCGGTGTGCTCGATGTCGCTGATGACGCAGAGGCGCTTGCCCGCATGCTCGAAGCGGTAGCCGACCGAGCCCTGCGGATGGTTCAGCAGGATGGTGTCGACCCGCGACCCGTCCGCGAAGACCAGGGGCTCGCCGGCCTTGAAGCCGTGATGCTCGAGGCGGCAGGGCAGCACGTCGAGGGTGATCGGGAAGAGCGGCGGCGCGAACATGCGGCCGAGCGCCTCGCCGGCGCAGGCGCCGTCGAGATTGCCGCAATAGGTGCGGATGGTGCGGCCCGCATCGAAGACGGCCGGCTTGAAGAAGGGCAGGCCGGCGGTGTGATCGAGATGCAGGTGGCTGAACAGCAGGTCGATGTCCTGCGGCAGCGGCCCGGTGCATTCCCGGCCGAAGGCGCCCAGCCCCGAGCCCGCATCGAGCACGAACAGGCGCTCGCCGCAGCGGATCTCCAGGCAGGGGGTGTTGCCGCCGAACTCGACGGTGTCCGGACCGCTGACCGGCGTGGAGCCGCGCACGCCCCAGAAACGAAGGACAAGGGCGTCGTCCGAAGAAGGGTGAGAAACCATATCCGATACCAGTCGCCCGGCCGCGAGGCCGCGAGCGTTCTTCGTGTCGCGCCGGTGTCGTCGCATCTCAACAGGAATGCGGTTCGACAAGGTAACGGGCGCGAAGTGTACAGTGAGGATGTGGGAGCCGCCTATGCCCGTTCGTGTGCGTGCACGCACACGGCGTTTTGAAGGCAGGGCCCTGGAACCGGACGCATCTCACCGTTGCGCCACCTGCGCGACATGCGGGGCCGCCTCGATCGGCTCGAAGGCGGGGGCGTCGTTGTCCAGGCTGGCGCGCAGGATCCGCGGCCAGGATTCGGCATAGCGCGTGGCCAGGGGGGCGAAGGCCGGGGCCGGCGCCTCCCAAGCCGAGACGAAGCCGGCGATTCGAGTGGCCTGCGCGGAGAGCGGGCTGCCGGGTGCGATCGCCGCCGCCCAGACCGCCTCGGGCAGGGGCGCCGGCGGGGCCGGCCGGCGCCTAGCCGGGATCACGATCACCTCCTGGCCGGCATAGGCGAGCGCTTCCGGGCGGCTGATGTCGCCGACGGGCACGCCCCTGGCGATCAGCGAGGCCCAGAACGGATGCTGCCCGCCATCGGAATAGGTGGTGCGCACGGCCGCCGAGCCGTCCTCGACGAGGCTCGCGATCTTCGCCTCCTCGCTCTTGTGGTGGGCGACGGCCTCCGCTTCCTTGGCCGGATCCTTCGAGGGGGCGAAGGCGTAGCGGCCGGCCGCCACGCTCACCACCGGCTCCTCGCCCGTGGCCTCGAAGCGGTCCGAGCCTTCCTTGAGCTGGCGCCAGAAGCCGATGTTGGGATCGGTGCGGTAGCGGGCCATGTTGGCCGCGCTCATGCGGAAGGGAAAGGACTGGAACTGGAAGGCGGTCTGCCCGCCGGCGAAGGCGTCCCGGGCGATGGCGAACAACTCGCCGGCGACCTTGTCGGTCATGGCGAAGCAGCCCATCGACGAGCAGATGCCGTGCACCATCACCGCCGAGCCGGTGCCGCCATGGGCCCTGTCGTAGGCGTTGGGATAGCCGATGTCGAAGGAGAGATAGTAGCGGGAATGCGGGTTCATCTGGCTTTTGGCCACGGTGTAGAACCCTTCCGGCGTCTGCCGGTCGCCCGAGCGGGTCTTGGGGCCGAGCTGCCCCGACCAGCGGCAGATCGGATAGGTCTTCACGTGGACGAAGCGGCCATTGCCGGCCTTCTTCCAGACCTCGATCTCCGATTCCTTCTTGTAGGCGCGCAGGAGCAGCGGCGCCGCCGGCGTCGTGTCCCTGGCCGCCATCAGGGCGAGGGTCGGGCCGGGAATCGGGGCGAGCGCCTTGTCGGGCTCGGCGCGGGCCGGAAGCGCCCCGGCGAGGAGGATCGCCAAGACGGAGAAGGCGACAAACCGAGGGAGCATGCACCGCCCGGATACAGAACGGCCCTGCGCCGAATCGCAGGGCCGGCCGCCGCACGGCGGAAGATTGACCGGATGCTCCTGCTTTTGGGCGGTTTTGAGAAGAGGGCCGGCGAAGGACAGGCCCCTCAGCCGGCTTCCGCCATGGCCGCCTCCGCCGCGTCCGGCACCAGCGCGTTGCGCTCCACCCGCAGCACGGCGTCGAAGGGGGCGCCGGTCTCCAGGCTCGCGGCATCCGGCAGGCAGACGATCAGGCCGAGCCCGGCCCGCAGGGCGCGCAGCCGCGCGATCCGGTCGCGGATCTCCTCGGCGTTGCGCGCGTCGAGGCTCAGGCCCACCACCAGGATGTCCGGCCGGCGCACGAGGCAGCGCACCAGGTCGATCGCCACGCGCTCCCGGGGGCCCAGCGTCCCCTCGCCCGCCGAGGCGCGGCCGCCCGGGCCGGTGCCCGTCGCACCGGGATCGACCCGGGTCGCGAGCCCGAGCCGGTAGACGGTGGGCTCCAGCCCCTGCTCGGCCAGCACCCGGCGCACCAGGGCGCGCACCCGCTGCTCGGCCCCCGCCTCGCCTTGGGTCACGCGACCGAACAGCAGGTTGTCCTCCAGGCTCGCCGCCGCCGTGAGCCGCGCGGGATCGTAGAACTCGACCTTGGCCCGGAAGCGCGGCGGCAGCAGAGCGGCGAAGGAGCGGCGGGCGGCCACGATGCGCTCCTCCAGCGCCTCGTCGATCAGGCCGAAGCGGTGGCGGGTCTCGCTGTAGCGCAGGGCGAGCCCGATCAGCCGCTCGCGGTCGCGCTGGCCCGCGGGGCCGCGCCGCCAGGAGCGGGCATCGGGCTGGCGGGCCACGAGATCCTCGAAGAAGCCGCGTTCCTGCGCCGGGAACAGGGAGAAGGCGTCGAAGAGAGGATGGTCGTCCGGCAGGTCGGCGAAGATCTCGACGGTGGAGCGGGCGACCTGCAGGCCGATCTCGGCCATGGGCGCGGTCAGCCCCTCCGCCTCCAGCACCGCGCGCAGATAGGGATGGGCGGCGAGGTTCGCTTGCGCGAAGGCGGGGCCGAGGGCTTCGCCGAAGAGGATGTTCTCGCCGACATTGGCCTGCCGGTTGTAGCGAGCCGGATCAAAGGGTTCGACGAGACGCGCCATGCCCTCGGCTTCGAGGCGGTCGCGCACGGCTTGGCGGGCGGCCACGATCGCCGCCGCGGCTGCCGGCTCGTCCTCGGGATCGATCGGCGCCTCCAGGCCGCGGGCATAGACGAAGGCGTCGAGCCCGGTGAGCTTCAGGATGGCGATGCGGTCGGCGAGCCCCGAGGCCTCGCGGTCGCCGCTGCGGGCGCCGTAGAGCAGGTTCTGGCGCAGCGTCCCCTCGATCAGGATCGCCTCCTGCCCGGCGAAGGCGATGCGGCGGGCCCGCTCCGCCGGGTCGAGGCTGCGCAGGTCGATGCCGCCGTAGGAGACGGTGCCCGCGGTCGGCTCGATCTGCCCGGCGAGCACCGCCGCCAGCGCCCGGGCGCCCCCGCCCCGGCTGCCGACGATGGCGACATGGGCGGGCATCGGCAGCGTGGCGTCGATCCCGGCCAGCCGCTCGCCGCTGCCGGGATCGTAGGCGCCGACACCGGCGGCGGTGAGGCTGCCCGTCTTCGGGAAGGGAGCGGTGCGCCGCCCGTTCATGGGCAGGCGGCGGGTCTCGAGCCCGTCGAGGATGCGGGCGATGGCCGTCAGCAGGGGCGCGGCCTCCCGGCGGGCGAGCCAGAGGCGGAGCGCCAGGGCGAGGAGCGCGGCGGCGATGGCCGCGGCGCCCGCCGCCGCGGCGAGCTCCCCGGGGAGCACCGCCTCGCCCTGGCCCGAGGCATCCTCCCGCCAGAGGGCGGTGGCCACGAGGATCGCCGGCAGGAGGACGACCAGGGCGAGCGCCGGGGCGCGGGCATAGGCCAGCCCGGCCTCCGCCCGCTCCACCGTGGCCCGGTCGGCCAGCGCCCGCAGGCCGAGGCGGCGGCGCTCGAAGGCGGCCGCGCCGTGGGCCCGCACCGCCGGCATGCGCCGGATCAGGTCGCCGAGCCCCTCCTCCGCCGCCTGCGCCTCCCGGCGGCGCAGGGCGCCCCGCGCCCCGGCCCGGCGCAGAACCAGGATGCGCGCCAGCCCCGCCGCGAGGAGGGCGGCGAAGACCACCGGCACCAGCCGGGGCGCGGCGAGCTCGCCCAGCACCACGGCCAGCGTCAGCCCGGCCAGCGACATCGCCGGCAGCAGGATCCCGACCGCCGCGATCCCGCCCATGGCGGCGAGCGCCCGGCCGACGAGGTCGGGCAGCGCCCGCACGTCCTCCCGCGCCGCCGCCGGCGAGCGCAGGATCGCCTCCGCCGCCTTGGCGCGCAGGCGCAGGGTGGCCCGGGTCTGGGCCTCGAAGCAGAGCAGGGAGACGAACCAGCCGAGCCCGGCCACGGCGATCGCCGTGCCTGCGATCCCGCCGAGCGCCGCGAGCTGCAGGTCGGACGGGCTGAGCAGGACGCCGTCGAACAGGGTGAGCCGGCGCTCGGCAAAGCCCTCGGGCAGCGGCAGGACGAGCTTCAGGAAGGCGAGCCGGCCCGTGCCGTCCTGGGTCAGGGCGTCGACGAGGTCGCGCAGGCAGAACAGGGCGAGGGCCGCGAGCGGCCCGCCGAGGCCGACGGAGAGCCCGACCGCGGCCGCGTGATGCGCCGGCGCGGCGCGCCAGGCGAAGAGGGCCGGGTCACGTTCCATGGTGGGCCGGTCCGGTCGGCCGGGCGGGGCGATGGCCAGTCATGCGGGGCCGGCCTTAGACGATCGGCCGAGCCCCGTGAAGCGCGTCCCGGCACATGCCGGACGCCCGGGCCGAATGGCCCGCCCGCTCTGGATCGCGCGGCCGTGACAGGCTACCGCTCGTCGGCCGGAGGCCGCGCGGGCCGTCCGGGACCCGCGACGGATCGGAACCGAGGGTTGGGAAGCCCGGTCGCATCGATGTTGCCCCCGCTCTCGCCTCTCATCGCCTGTCCCGGCCGGGGATCCGGCCCGGACCCCTCGTTCGGGGAGCGGATGCCATGAGCCGGCCCCGCGACGCCCGCGGCTTCTTCCTCGATCCGGCCCGGCTGCCCGCCGTCGCCCTCGTCTTCGGGGTGGGCGCCCTGGCCGCGGTCTTCCTCGGGCTCGGGATCCAGCGGGCGGCGATCGCCTATCTCGGCGCTTGGGCCTGCCTGCTGGCGCTGCCGGTCGGGGCGCTGCCCGTCGTCGTCATGATCGAGCGGCTCGACCTGTGGCGGCCGCAGCCGGAGACGGCCCTGCTCGAGACCCTGCGCGGCCTGCTCACGGCGATGCCGGTGGTGGCCCTGCTGGCGCTGCCGGTGCTGATCGCCTCGCCCCTCCTCTATCCCTGGGCGCGGGGCGCCATGCCGGAGACGGTGCCGGGCTGGTACGCGCCGCCCTTCGTCCTCCTGCGGGTGCTCCTCGTCTTCTCGGTCTGGACGGTTCTCGCCTTCGTCTTCGCCAAGCGGGCGGATGCGCCCTTCGGCCGCGGCGGCGGCCTGGACGATGCCCGCGCCGCGATCGGCCTCGGCCTGCACCTCGCCGCGGGGACCCTGGTGGCGGGCGACCTCATCCTCTCGGTCTCGGCCCGGTCCCACGGCCTGCTCTCGGGCCTGCTGCTGATGGCGGCCTGGAGCAGCGTGGCGCTGGCGGCGGCGATCGTCGTCGCGCCGCCCGATGTCGGCCCGTCCCGGCGGCGGCACAACCGGCTCACCCCCCTCGTGGTGCTGCTCGGCGTCTGGGCCCTCCTGCATGCCGTCCAGTACCTGCTGGCGGGCGACCGGCCCGGGGACACCGCCTGGTATCTCGCCCGGATCGGCTCGGCGGGTTTGGCCTGGAGCGTGTTCTCCGGGCTTCTGGTTCTGATGGGCGCCGTGCTGACCCTGGCGCCGGGGGAGAACCGCACCCGGCTGTTCGCCGCCTTCGTGCTCCTCGCCCATGCCCTGGAGATGTTCTGGTTCGTCACCCCGTCGCTCCGCGGCAGCTTCCGCCTCACCCTCGGGGACCTGCTCGTGCTCGCCGGTCTGTCGAGCCTAGCCCTCGGCCTGACTCTCGTCGGACGCCGGCTCCTGCCCGCCCGGGCGCCGGACCCGCGCGAGGCCCCCCGGCCCCGCCGGCGCGGCCCCTAGGGACGGCGCCCGACCGCGCCGGGCCGGCGGTCCCTGGATGCGCGGGCGCGGGACGCCCGCGGAACTGGTTTCCCGCCGGAGCCTTGGCTATCGTCCCCGCCCCTCTCCACCCTCCCCGCGACACCCGCAGCCTTCAGAAGATCCCGATGTGCGAACTGCTCGGCATGAGCGCGAACGTGCCCACCGACATCCGCTTCTCCTTCGCGGCGCTCGCCCGGCGCGGCGGCGAGACCGGGCCGCATGCCGATGGCTGGGGCATCACCTTCTACGAGGGCCATGGCAGCCGCTCGTTCCACGACGCGGAGCCGAGCGCGAAATCGGAACTCGCCAAACTCCTGCGCAACTACCCGATCAAGAGCCTCATCGTGGTCGCGCATGTGCGCAAGGCCAATCGCGGCCGGGTGAGCCTGGAGAACACCCATCCCTTCAGCCGCGAGCTCTGGGGCCGGCCCTGGACCTTCGCCCATAACGGCCAGCTCAAGGGCGTGAAGAAGCTGCCCCTCGGGCGGTTCGAGCCCATCGGCACCACGGACAGCGAGCACGCCTTCTGCTGGATGCTCTCGCAGCTCCAGGCGCGCTGGCCGCGCCGGCCGCGGGCCGCCCAGATCGAGGCGGCGGTGGCGGACATGGCCCGCGCGCTCGGGGCGATGGGGGTGTTCAACATGCTGCTCTCGGACGGCGCCACCCTCTACGCGCATTGCGGCAAGCGCCTGTGCTACCTCACCCGCCGGGCCCCCTTCGGCACGGCCACCCTGATCGACGAGGATTGGCGGGTCGATTTCGCCCAGGAGACCACGGAGACCGACGTGGTCACCGTGATCGCGACCCGGGCGCTCACCCGGGACGAGACCTGGACGGAGCTCGCCCGCGGCGACACCCTGGTTCTCACCGAGGGGGCGGTGCGCCTGCTGCCCGCCGAGGCCGCGCCCCGGCTCCGGGCGGCCCCGCCCCCCTGCGACGGATCGTCGGCGCGCCCTGGACAAGTGTGACGCAGAATACAAGCTTGTCCTTAATTCGCGGGCTCGGGATGCACCGCCGGACACGATGCGCTACAACACAAATCAATTGTGTCCGCGCCCCATGCCCGGCGTGCCATTGATCGACGAACCGTTCAGAGCCGTCATGCGCAACGATACCGACGCCACGCTGGCCCGTCCCCCGGATGCCGAGGGGGGCCGCCCCGGCCTCACCGCCAATATCCGCACCCATCTCGGCGACCATCTGCGCACGGTCTACGAGACGCTGGGCACGGACGAGAGCGCCACGGCCCGTTTCGCCGAGCTGATCGAGAAGCTCGAGGCCGCGCTGCGGGCGGAGGGACAGCGGGTCGATCCCGATTTCCGCAACGGCCTGCTCGCCGCCGTTCCGTCCCTGCGCGCCTTCGCCCTGTCGCTGACCTCGAACCCCGCCCGCTCCGACGACCTCGTGCAGGACACGCTGCTGAAGGGCTGGCAGCACCGTGCCCGCTTCCAGCCCGGCACCAACCTGAATGCCTGGCTGTTCACGATCCTGCGCAACATCTTCTACTCGGATCACCGCAAGCGCGTGCGCGAGGTCGAGGACCAGGACGGCTCCTACGCCGCCCGGCTGGCCACCGCCCCGCATCAGGGCGACCGGCTCGACGTGGAGGACCTGCAATCCGCCCTCGCCAAGCTGCCGCCGGACCAGCGCGAGGCCCTGGTGCTCGTGGGGGCCGAGGGCGTCTCCTACGAGGAGGCGGCGACCATCATGGGGTGCAAGGTCGGCACGGTGAAGAGCCGCGTCAGCCGCGCCCGCGGCCGCCTCGCCGAGCTGCTGGGCTACGACGAGGAGGACCTCGCCTCCGACCGCTTCATCCAGTCGGCCATGCCGAAGGAGGCGTGAGCCTCCGGGCCTTCCTCCCAAGTCCGGAGGGCGGCCCCTTGGAATGGAGTTTCGAACGGCCGCGCCGTCATGCCGGCCGTTCGCTGTTTTCCGAAAAGATTCTTTTGCCACGACGCCGCTGCGGGGATCGGCCGCGCTTTCTCATCTTTTTTCGCATCCCTTTCCGGACCTCGGGCGTTACCGCGCCGAACCCCACCGTGCCGCGCGGCGTCTTGCCGGCACCTTGGACGACACGAGATCAAGGAGATGCGCTCCATGAAGATGAAGACCCTTCTCGCGGCTTCGGCCCTCGCCCTCGCCCTGCCGATGACCGCCCAGGCTCAGGGCACCCTGCGCGGTGCCGAACAGGGCGCCCGGGACGGCGCGGATGCGGCCGGCCCGGTGGGTGCGATCGTCGGCGGTGCCGTCGGCGCGGCGACGGGTACGGTCGGCGGCATTCTCGGCGTCGACGACCGTCCCCGCTTCCGCTCCTACGTGCGCGAGCGCAACGTCCGCTCCTACGACTATGACGGCCGCGTCGCCGTCGGCTCGACCCTGCCCGATTCCGGCGTGACCTATTACGACGTGCCCTCCGAGTACCGCGTCGCCCGCGGCACCCGCTACACTGTGGTCAACGACCGCCCGGTTCTGGTGGACGGCCGTCACCGCATCATCGAGGTGATCGAGTAAGTCTCGCGCCCTCCCGGCCGGTCTTCGGGCCGGCCCTTTTGGAAAGCCCCGGCCCCGCGCCGGGGCTTTTTCGTTGCGGGTGCCGCGCCGCACGGAAAACCTCGCGCTGTCGCGGCACGTGTTCGTGGCGGCCGGTCTTCGGCGCAGCTAGTGTTCACCGAAGGACATTTCTCGCGGATCCTGCGAAACGCATCGCGGGGTAAGGCCGTTGAAAGGTCCGGAAGGATGACCGCGATCACGAGACTTCTGCCATGACCAGCAGCGACCCGAACTTCGACCCGGATCACCGGCAGGACACCACCCTTCCCGAGCCCGTGCGCGATCATCTCGGCCAGCAACTGCGCGCCGTCTATCCCGTGGCCTCGCAGCAGCCGAAATTCCTCGGCGACGAGGAGACCGTGCCCGAGGTCTTCGTGCCGCAGCTCGAACGGCTGGAGACCCGGCTCAAGACCCACGAGGAGGGCACCGAGGCGGTGGGCCAGGCCCTCGACCGGATCCTCGACGCCTTCGGGGTCGCCCAGGAGACGGCCCCGAAGGCGGGGACGACCCCGCCGGGGCAGCCTACGCCGCGGGCCGCTTCGCCAGGAGATCCCGGATCTCCGTGAGCAGCTTCACGTCCGGCGGGACCTCGGCGGGGACGGGCTTGGCCTCCTCCTTCGACTTCAGCGTGTTCATCGCCCGGATCACCAGGAAGAGCACGAAGGCGACGATGGTGAAGTTGACGGCGAGCGTCAGGAACTGGCCATAGCCGACCACGGCGCCCTGCTTCTTGGCATCCGCATAGGCGAGCCCGGTCTGAACCTTGGACGAGAGCGGGATGTAGTAGTTCGAGAAGTCGAGGCCGCCGGTGACCGCGCCGATAATCGGCATGATCACGTCCTGAACCAGGGAATTGACGATCGCGCCGAAGGCGGCGCCGATGATCACGCCGACCGCGAGGTCGACGACATTGCCCCTCAGGGCGAATTTCTTGAATTCCTCCAGCATCCCCGCCTCTCCGATCCCCCCTCGACTCGATGAGGCGGATGGTGGCGGCGGCGGAAAGCCGGCGCAATCCTTCCGTGTGCCGCGCCGCCGCGCCTGTCCACGGCCAATTGCTTGGGGGGCGTGTCGGCGTTCGCTCAGTGCAGCCCGGGCCGTTGCCGGAGGGCCGCCCGCTCGCGCTCCCGCTCGATCTCGATCCGCAGCATGTCGACCAGGACCTTCAGGCGGAAGCCGCCGGCCTGCGCGAAGGTCTGCCGCAGCAGGGCGCAGAGCTCGCCGGCCGTCTCCAGGGGATCGCTCGTCCGCGGCTCGACCACGCCGAGGGGATTCTCGGTGATGTCGAGGAGGGTGCCGAAGCCGCGCAGGGAGCCGTCCGCCTGGCGGGCGACCTGGCCCCGGTCGAGCAGCCGCCGCACCGCCCCGCAGGGAAGCGCCACGCGGAAGGAGAGCGAGAAGTCGCCGCCCTCCCGGCCGGCCGCCAGGATCGCCGGGACGATCCGGTCCCGGTCGGCGGGATGCACGCGGACGATGGAGGCCTCGAGGGGCAGCGAGCGGCCGGCCAGGGCCGCATCCCCCATCAGCAGCGCCGCCGCCCCGTCGTCGAGCACCACCTCGCCCGCGCTCACGTTCCAGTCCCAGGTGCCGACGAAGCCGGCCGCGGTCAGGGCCGCGGAGAGCATGGTTCGGGGGGGAGCGCTGGATGACGGCATGGTTTCAAGAGACCCCTCTCCTGACGATGCAATCAAGGGTAGTGCATTGCTGGCGAACGGCAATATCGCCACCGCTGCGGGAAACAGGGTTGACGACTCCGCGTGTATACACGGCGGGAATTGCTTGCCCGCGTCTCCTTCGGGAAGGTGATGTCAGGTTCGTCCGGTAAACGGCCGGCCGTGTTCTCTCATCCGCCCCAGCATTGGCGGGGATCATCGGCGATCCGGATAGAAAACAGCCGGCCTCTTGTCGGCGCGCCCTGCTCAGAGCGGCCAGTCGCTCGCCGCATCGAAGGCGATCCGGGCCACCAGGGCCGCCACCACGATCGCCAGGATCAGGGAGGGCATGCCCCGGTCGTTCTCGGGAAGGCGCTTGCGCAATCTGCTCTCCGGCGTCGGGGTCTACGGGAATCAACGTGCCGCACGCCCCCCTGATCCCGGTCCCGAGGCACGAAAAAGGCGGCGGGATCGCTCCCGCCGCCCGAAACGCCGTGCCGGACGAGACCGGGTGCCGTGCTCAGTTCTCGCCGTCCTCGAACTGCTCGAAGCGCTCGGGCTGGGTCGCGGCGGCGCTCGCCACCGGGGTCGGCGCCTCGATGGTCGAGGGCACGTTCACGCCGTCGCGCTTGTAGATGTCGTCGCGGAACTGCACCGTGCCGTCCGGGGTCGCCCAGGCGGTGATGTAGGTCCAGTAGACCGGCACGGGCTGGGCGAGGGTCGCGTCGATGCGCTGGCCGCTCTCCACCGCCTGCTCGACGCGGTTGCGGTCCCAGCCGGGCGTGTCCTTGAGCAGCCAGGTGATGTATTCGCGCACGTTCTGCACGCGCACGCAGCCCGAGGAGATGAAGCGGAAGTCGTCGCCGAACACGCCGCGGGAATTCGTGTCGTGCATGAACACGCCGTAGGGGTTCGGGATGTTGATGCGCACGACGCCCATCGAGTTGAAGTCGGCGCCCGAATCCTGGCGGTACATGTACCGGGTGCCCTCGTCCGAGAACCAGTTCACGGACTTGGGCGAGATCTCCTGACCATTGGCGAAGATGCGGATCTTGTTGTCCGTGAGGTAGTTCGGATCCTTCTGCATCTTCGGGATGAGGTCCTTCTTCACGATGGAAGCCGGGACCGTCCAGGTCGGATTGAAATTGATCTGCGTCGCCTTGGTGTTCATGATCGGCGACTGGCGGTCGATCTTGCCGACGCCCGCGGCGTGCAGCGTCACCACCTGGCCGTTCTCCACCGTCTGCACCAGGGCGGCGGGGATGTTGGTGATGACGAAGCGCTGGCCGAGATTGCCCGAATAGGAGCGCAGGCGGATCACGTTGGTCTCGAGCTGGCGCAGGCGCACATCGGCCGGCACGTTCATGGCCGCCTGGGTGGCCGGGCTCATCTGGCCGGTCTGGGACAGGCCGTGGCGGGCCTGGAAGCGCTTCACGCCGGCCGCGACGTAGGAATCGTAGATGCCCGACTCGCCCGCCGTGGCGTCGAGGTCGCCGGTGACGATCAGGCGCTGGCGCACGGCGGCCACCGCCGGGCCCTTGGCGCCGATGCGCAGGCGGTCCGCGCCGGTGACCGGGCGCCAGCCGCCCCGGGCGACGATGTCGCGGTAGCGCTGCGCCATCGCCTCCGTCGCCTCGATGGTCTGGGGCGAGAGGATCGGGGTCGAGGAGCGGTGCACCTGCATGGTCGCCGGCGAGGCGTAGTCCTGCGCCCACTCCGCCTGCGCGTAGCCGGGATCGCGCGCCAGCGCCGGGGCGGTCATCAGCGTCGCGCCGGCAAGCGCGAGGGCGAGCACGCGATTCTTGGAAGAGCGGGGGGGGAGCGCCTGGTGCAGCATCGATCCGTTGCTCTGAAAACAGGGGGCGGTCGGACGGGGCCGATACAGTCCTCGGCCAATCCACATGTCGCCGTTGTTGCGGTCTGCGGTTAAGAAGCCATGTCCTTCCGGGCCATATTGTGGCGTGGGCGTGTTCCAGCGCACGCGATGACGGGCGGGGTCCCCGTCCCCGCGCCGGATGCGGCCGGAGCGCCACAGGCGCGGGGCCTCCCGCTGTACCTCCGGAGGCGCGGGAAGCCGCTTCCCCTCGCCCGGCGGGCGCTCTAAGGCTCGCAGCCATGGCGAGGCGGAACCAGGGCGGTCGAAGCGGCGCGCAGGGCCTGCGCGGCCCCGTCGCCGTGCTCGCGCTCTACGCCCTGGTGCTCCAGGGGCTGCTCGGCGGCATCGCCGCGCTTCCGCTCGCCGCGAAGGCGGCGATGCTCTGCGCACCGGCCGCGCCGGTCGAGGTGCCGGACGGGCGGGGCGCCCCCCATCAGCATGCCGGCTGCTGCAGCCTCGCCGCGCCGTCCCCGGCCGGCCCGCCCCCCGCCCCGCCGGATGCGGCCCGGCTTCTGGCCGCGCGTCCTGTCGACTGGGACCGGGCCGCCGCCCCGGCCGTTCCCCCCTCGCCCGTCACCCGCGCCAGGGCCCGCGCGCCGCCGGACGCTTGAGCCGATCGCCCTCCCCCCGATCCCTCACGTCACGGAAACCTTCGATGACCCATTTCGCCACCCGGGCCTCCCTCGGCCTCGCGCTCGGCCTCACCGTCGGCCTGTCCGCTTCCGCCGCCTCGGCCCATGCCGTGCTCGAGCGCAAGGAGGCCTCCCCCAACGCGTCCTATCGCGGCGTCGTCCAGATCATGCATGGCTGCGACGGCAAGCCGACCACCCGGGTCAGCGTCACCATCCCGGAGGGGGTGATCGGCGCCAAGCCCATGCCCAAGCCCGGCTGGACGCTGGCCACCCGCACCGGGGCCTATGCCAAGAGCTACCCGTCCTTCCACGGCATGGTTTCCGAGGGCGTGAAGACGATCACCTGGAGCGGCGGCAGCCTGCCCGACGACCAGGTCGACGAGTTCACCTTCTTCGCCCGCGTCTCCGACGCCTTCGCCCCCGGTGCCACGGTCTATTTCCCCATCGAGCAGGATTGCGCGGAGGGCGGCGGCTACCGCTGGAGCGAGATCCCGGCCGAGGGCCAGGACGCCCATGCCCTGAAATCGCCGGCGCCGGCCGTGCGCATCGTCGCCGCCGCCCAGAAGGGGGCGCCCGCGGCGGCCGCTCCGGCGGTGAAGGCCGGCTCTCTGTCGATCGAGGCGCCGTGGCTGCGGGCGACGCCGGGCGGCGCGAAGGTCGCGGGCGGCTACGTCACGGTCCGCAACACCGGCACCGAGCCCGATACCCTGACCGGGGCCTCGATCCCGCAGGCCGGACGGGCGGAGATCCACACCATGTCGACCGAGGGCGGCGTGATGAAGATGGCGCCGGTGGAGGGCGGTCTCGCCCTCGCCCCCGGGGCGAGCGTGGCCCTGGCGCCGGGGGGGCTCCACCTGATGTTCCTCGATCTGAAGCAGGGGCTGAAGGCGGGCGAGACGGTGTCGGGCACCCTCACCTTCGCCAAGGCCGGCACCGTGCCGGTCACCTTCACCGTCGCCCCCATCGGCGCACAGGCGCCGGCCGGGGCCGAGCAGGGCCACCAGCACTGAGGCCTTCCCCGGTCGCGGTGCGGCCGAGCCCGGCGCCGGGCCGAGGCCCCAGGCCGGTGCCAGGACGGCGCGGGGGCGATAAGACGGCGCATGACCGCGCCCTCGCCGCCCCCGCCGGACGATCCCCTCGAAGCCCATCCGGATGTGCATGCCGGACGGGACGGCTGGCTGTTCCTCACCGGGGGCAGCAACCGCGTCCTCGAGCAGTTCGGCCCCGACGGCTTTCCCCGGGCGCGGCTCTGGGAATGGCGGCGCCGGCTCGTCGAGCGCGTCCGGCTCTGCGCCGCGCTCGGCATCCGCTACGCCCATGCGGTGGCGCCGGAGAAGCTGACGGTTCTGCCCGAGTTGACGGCGGGGCTGCCCTACGATCCGAGGCGCGCGCCGGTGCGGCGCCTCGCCCGCTGGCTGCACCTGTCCCCGGCCCGCGGGGCCTGGATTGACCTCCTCGGCGCCCTGCGGGCGGCCCGCTCCGGCCCCGACCTCTATCTGCGGACCGACACGCACTGGACCTTCGCCGGCTGCGAGGTCGCCTACGAGGCGATCCTGCGCCATCTCGGCGTCCCGCCCCGGCGCGACATCGCGCGGCGGCGCATCCCCGAATCCGTCCCCCATTTCGCCGGGGATCTCGGATCGAAATTCTCCCGGCCCCGTGCCGAGACGGCGCTCGGCACCCGCTTCGTCTCGCAGGCCCGGCGCGTCCACGCCAACGCCTTCCTGCTCGGCTTCGAGGCGAGCGGTGCGGTGCGTGACGCCCATCTCGGGGCGCTGGCCGTGTTCCGCAACGAGGATCCTGCGGCCGACCCGCGCCGCCTGGTGCTGTTCGGCGATTCCTATTGCCAGCACAGCGCGATGAGCCCGGTCGCGACCCTGACCCCTTTCCTCGCCGACAGCTTCCGCGAGGTGCATTTCCTGTGGTCGCCCAGCATCGACTGGGATTACGTGCGCGCGGTGCGGCCCGACTTCGTGATCGGCGAGATCGCGGAGCGTTTCATGATCGAGGTGCCGCCCCGGAACGCGCCCATCGAGCGGCTCGCGGCGATGGCGGCGGCCCGCAAGGCCGAGGAGGCGGCAGGACGCGTCCTGCCCGTCTGAAGGCGCGATCGGCGGTATTTCAGTCATCCTGACCGGTTGTGAAGCAAATTGCGCGCGAAACGACTTGCGACGTCAATTGTGCCGACCTTGTTTTGTCTGTTTTCGGAAAGCGTTTACGATCTTCCTTCGCTCCGGCTTAAGGCGCCTCTGCCAGCCTCCTGACATTCGATGTGGACGTCGGTCGGGGGACCTTGACGATGCCGTTGGGCGAGACATTGCCGGACCCGGCCTTTCAGGCGGCTTCGATCGGGAGCGTGATCTCGATCAAGGGCTCGGCGGTGACGGTGGCGATCGGCATCGACGGGCGCCCGGGCGCGCCTCGGGTCACGGTCGGCAGCTTCGTGGGCGTGTGCGCCGGCTCGGCCTATCTCGTCGGCATCGTCACCACGCTCGCCGCCGAGCTTGCGGCGGGCACCGCCCGGAGCCGCGCCGAGCTCGATCTTCTCGGCGAGATCGTTCCCACGGAGGCGGGCGAGACCGCCTTCCGGCGCGGGATCGCCTGCCATCCCGCGATCGGCGACCGGGTCGAGCCGCTCCCGGCCGCCTTCCTGCGCCTCGTCTTCCAGCCCGCCGTGGCCGGCACCGTGCCGATCGGCACCCTCTACCAGGATGCCGGCATGCCGGCCTGTGTCACGATCGACGACCTGCTCTCGAAGCATTTCGCGGTGCTCGGCACCACCGGCGTCGGCAAGTCCAGCGGCGTCGCGGTGATCGTCGAGGAGATCCTGAAGGCACGCGCGGATATCCGCATCTTCCTGCTCGACGTGCACAACGAATATGCCCGCTGCTTCGGCGAGCGGGCGAGCGTGATCAGTCCGCGCACCCTCAAGCTGCCCTTCTGGCTGTTCAACCTGGAGGAGACGGTCGACGTCATCTATGGCGGCCGCCCGCCGGTGGAGGACGAGATCGAGATCCTGGCCGAGCTGATCCCCCTCGCGAAGGCCAAATACGCCCAGTACAAGGACGCGCCCGAGCGCGGCCTGATGAAGCGCGGCGTCGCCCGGGGCGGGGGCTACACCGTCGACACGCCGGTGCCCTACCTCCTCCAGGACCTGATCGCGCTCATCGACGAGCGGATGGGCCGCCTGGAGAACCGCAACTCGCGGATGCACTACCACCGGCTGATCGGCCGCATCGAGACGATCCGCAACGACCCCCGCTACGGCTTCATGTTCGAGAACGCCAATGTCGGCGGCGACATGATGGGGGAACTCCTCGCCCACCTGTTCCGGCTGGAGCCGGAAGGCCGGCCGATGACGATCATGCAGCTCGCCGGCCTGCCGGTGGAGGTGGTCGACGCGGTGGTCTGCGTGCTCTGCCGCCTGGCCTTCGAGTTCGGCCTCTGGAGCGAGGGGGCAGTGCCGCTGCTCTTCGTCTGCGAGGAGGCCCATCGCTACGCCTCGGCCGACCGCTCGGTGGGCTTCACCCCGACCCGCCGGGCGCTGTCGCGCATCGCCCGGGAGGGCCGCAAGCACGGCGTCTTCCTCGGGCTCGTCACCCAGCGCCCGGCCGAGCTCGACCCGACCATCATCTCCCAGTGCAGCACGCTCTTCGCGATGCGCATGTCGAACGAGCGCGACCAGGCCTTCCTCGCCGCCGCTGTCTCGGACGCGACCAACCTGCTCTCCTTCGTGCCGTTGCTGGCCACCGGGGAGGTCATCGCCTTCGGCGAGGGCGTGCCGCTGCCGGCGCGGATGAAGTTCCGGGAGCTGCCCCAGGAGCGCAGGCCCAAGAGCGACACCCTGGGGCGCAGCGACGAACTGGACGGCGTCTCGAACGCCGCCTTCGTCGGCGCCGTGGTCGAGCGCTGGCGCGGGGCGACCATGAGCAAGGGCCCCGTGGAGGCCGAGGCGCCGGCGCAGCGGCTCCTGCGCGAGCCCCTGGCCGGCGCGGCGCCGGTCGCCCCGGCCGAGGTGCCGGGCAGCGCCGCCGCCCTCGACCAGGCCCATCGCCGTCTGCTGCGGCGGCCCCTCGACGCCCCGGCCTCCGCCGAGGCGCCGCAGCCGGCCGCCACCGATATCCGGGCCGAATTACGGGCTGCCGGTTCGCTCTGGCAGCGTTGAGGGCGCGCCCAGGTGGAGGCGGCGATGGACCAGGACCGGAGAGAGCCGGGGCGGGCGGCCCCGGCGGCGCGCCACCGGCACAGCCTGCTCGAAGCGACGATCCAGGCGCTTCCCTTCGGCGTCTCCGTCCATGACGGGCTGGGCCGCTGCATCCTGGCCAACGTCGCGGCGCAGGGCTATGCCGCGGACGGCCGGCTCGATCTCCCGGGCTCGCCCCTGGCCGGCCCGGGCGAGGAGGGCACGGCCTCCGCCCCCCTCCTGCACCGGGCCGGCGAGCGGACCCTCGAGACCCGCATCCACCCCCTGGCGCTGCCGGACGAGACCCTCGCCCTCGTCACCGTCGCCGACGTGACCGAGCAGCACGTGATCCAGCGCGACCTGCTGCAGCGCGCCTATATCGATTCCCTGACCGGGCTGCCGAACCGCAGCCTGCTGGAGCAGAGCGTCCAGGACCTGATCGCCTCGACGCCTCCCGGCGGCGCCTTCGCCCTGGCCTTCATCGATCTCGACAACTTCAAGCACATCAACGACTATTACAGCCACGCCGCGGGCGACGCGCTGCTCACCAAGGTGGCGGCCCGCATCGCCGGCTCCCTGCGGCCGACCGACATGCTCGCCCGCGTCGGCGGCGACGAGTTCGTGCTGCTCCTCTCCCCGGTTCTCGACGGCGAGACCACCCGCGCCTTCGTGGTGGACATGGCCGAGCGGCTGAAGCAGCCCTTCTTCATCGACGATCACGAGATCTTCGCCTCGGCCTCGATCGGCGTGAGCCTCTATCCCGCCAACGGCATGACCTACGACGTGCTGCGCCGGCAGGCCGACAGCGCGATGTACCGGGTGAAGGGCGGGGTGAAGGGCGGCGTCAGCGTCTTCGAGGAGACGATGGGTCATGCCGCGACCGAGCGCATGGCGGTGGAGCAGCGCCTGCGGCTCGCCATCCGCGACCATTGCTTTTGCTGCGCCTACCAGCCCAAGGTCGATATCCGCACCAAGCGCGTCCACGGCGTCGAGGTGCTCCTGCGCTGGCGCGACGAGCACGGGATGATCCAGGCGCCGGGCGACTTCGTCGGGCTCGCCGCGGAGCTGGGGCTCATCAACGACATCACCTTCCAGGTGCTCGCCGAGACCGTCCATTCCCTGCCCGACATCGACGACGTCTTCGGCCCCGACATCACCATCAGCCTCAACATCGCGGCCCAGCAGGCCTGCGACATCGCCTTCATGGATTCCTTCATCGACGCGGTGGCCGAGACGGGCTGCCCGGAGCGCTTCATCCTGGAGCTGACCGAGGAGGCCTTCTTCACCAAGGGCCGGTTCCAGGCCGAGGTGCTGCCGCGGATCCGGAAGATCGGCGCCAAGGTCTCGATCGACGATTTCGGGGTCGGCTATTCCTCCCTCGCCGCCCTCGCCGAGATCACGGCGGACGAGATCAAGATCGACCGCTCCTTCATCACGGACATCCACAAACGGCCGCGCAGCCAGATCGTGCTGAAGGCGATCGAATCCCTCGGCCAGGCGCTCGGCATGTCGGTGGTGGCGGAGGGCGTCGAGACCTTCGAGGAGGTCGTCTACCTGCAGGGGGCGACCCAGATCCGCTGCGCCCAGGGCTTCTACTTCGCGCGGCCCCTGCTCATCGAGCAGATCCGCGGCGAGGAGGGCCGGCCCGCGCCCGCCCGCGACGGCCTCGGCCACCGCGCCACGGAAGAGGCCCGCCGCCACGTCGTCGGGCGGCGGGCCTGATCGCCCGTCCTCAGTAGACGCCGCCGGCCTGGGCGGCGGCCGGTGCCTCCGGCGGCACCTCGCCCGGCGGCGGCGCGGCCGGCGCGACATAGGCGTCGGGCGGAGCGGTGCCCGGCTTGAAGGCCTCCAGGATCGTGCCCGCGCCCTCGCCCGAGCCGGCCCGGCTGCCCGAGGCGACGTTGACGCGGATCAGCTTGATCCCCGGGGGCACGCGGAAGGGCGTCGGCGGCTTGTCCTTGAGCGCGACCTTCAGGAAGTCGAGCGCGATCGGCGCGGCGAGGCCGCCGCCGGTGGCGCGGTCGCCCAGCGACTTCGGCTTGTCGAAGCCGAGATAGACGCCCACCGCGAGATCCGGCGAGAAGCCCACGAACCAGGCGTCCTTGGCGTCGTTCGTGGTGCCGGTCTTGCCGGCCAGCGGCTTGCCGATCTGCTTCAGGATGGTGGCGGTGCCGCGCTGGACCACGCCCTCCATGATCGAGACCATCTGGTAGGCGGTGAGCGGGTCGAGCACCTGCTCGGACTCGTCCACGAGCTTGGGCTCGTCCTGGCCCGACCACTTCTCCGCGTCGCAGCCGATGCATTTGCGGTTGTCGTGGCGGTAGATCGTCTCGCCGGTCCGGTCCTGGATGCGGTCGATCAGGGTCGGGCGGATGCGGCGCCCGCCATTGGCGAGCATCGAATAGGCGGTGACCATGCGCATCACCGTGGTCTCGCCGGCGCCGAGCGACATCGGCAGCACCGGCAGCAGGTCGTCGTAGACGCCGAAGCGGCGGGCATATTCGGCGATGAGCGGCATGCCGATATCCTTGGCGAGCCGCACGGTCATCAGGTTCTTCGAGTGCTCGATGCCGTAGCGCAGGGTATGCGGGCCGCCGGACTTGCCGTCGTAGTTCGAGGGCGACCACGCCTCCTGGCCCGGGCCGGCCTCGATGGTGATCGGCGAATCCTGCACGATCGAGGAGGGCGTGTAGCCGTTGTCGAGCGCCGCCGAGTAGACGATCGGCTTGAAGGAGGAGCCCGGCTGGCGCATCGCCTGCGTCGCGCGGTTGAACTCGGACTCGTCGTAGGAGAAGCCGCCGACCATGGCGTGCACGCGGCCCGTATAGGGATCCATCGCGACGATGGCGCCGGAGATCTCGGGCTTCTGGCGCAGGCGGTAGCTGCTGCGGCCGGGCTCGATCGCCTCGACATAGATCACGTCGCCGACCTTGAGGGCGGAGGCGACCGGGCGGCCGGTCCACTTCACGCCGTCCGGGCCGATCGTGCCGGTCTCGCGCTCCTTGGAGATGCCGCCGGCCTCGCGGCGGGGCTGCAGCCCGATCTGCGCGCTGCCGCCGGTGATGCCGAGCACCACGGCGACGCGCCAGGGGGCGATGTCGCCGAGCGCCGGCACCTCGGAGACGGCGAGCCCCCAGTCGCGCCCGGTCAGGTCGACCTTGTGGTCGGCCCCGCGCCAGCCATGGGACTGGTCGTAGCGCACGAGGCCGTCGATCAGGGCCTTGCGCGCCCAGGCCTGCATCTTCGGGTCGAGGGTGGCGCGCACCGAGAGGCCGCCCTCGTAGAGCTTGGTCTCGCCGTAGCGCTCGGAGATCTCGCGGCGGACCTCCTCCGTGAAGTAGTTGGCGACGGAGCCGTTGGGGAAGGCGACCCGCGGGTTGACGCCCAGGGGCTGCTTCTTGGCCTCGGCCGCCTCCTCCTGCGTGATGTACCCGTTCTGGGCCATCAGGCCGATGATCTCGTTGCGGCGCGCGAGCGCCTGCTGGGTGCGCCGGTAGGGGTGGTAGTTGTTCGGGCCCTTGGGCAGCGCGGCGAGATAGGCCGCCTCGTTGATCGTCAGCTCGTGGACGGACTTGCCGAAATAGTCGAGCGCCGCGGCGGCGACGCCGTGCAGGTTGCGCCCCGGGACGATGGTGCCGAGGAAGATCTCGTTCAGGTAGAGCTCGAGGATCTTGTCCTTGGAATAGGCCGCCTCGATGCGCAGGGCGATCAGGGCTTCCTTGATCTTGCGGTCGTAGGTCTGCTCGCTGGAGAGCAGGAAGTTCTTGGCGACCTGCTGCGTGATGGTCGAGGCGCCCTGCTTCTTGCCGCTCTGGGCGTTGGTCAGCACCGCGCGGACGATGCCTTCGGGGTCGATGCCGCCGTGCTTGTAGAAGTTCTTGTCCTCCGCCGAGAGGAAGGCGGCGACCACGATCTTCGGCATGGCCTGGATCGGCAGGTAGAGCCGGCGCTCATGGGCGTATTCGGCCAGCAGCGAGCCGTCGGCGGCGTGGACGCGGGTCATCACCGGCGGCTCGTAATTGGCGAGCGCCGCGTGGTCGGGCAGGTCCCGGCTGTACTTCCAGTAGAAGAACGCGCCCACGGCCGCGGCGATGCAGAACAGCACCGCCCCGATCGAGAACAGGAATCCGAAGAACCGCAGGATGAATCGCATCCGGTGAACCGTCCGTCGCTTGTCCGCTGCGGGGCCGACCGCGCCGGGCCGGCGAAAACCGGCCGTGGATCGGGCTCTCGGCAATCCCCTCGCGGACCGCCGCCGGGAAGCGGCGGCGACGACCGGGCGGGGCCCTTTCACGGTCCCCGTATCACACCTGTTCTATGGTGAAACTGGGGCGATGCGGCCGGCATTGGTCGCCTCGGCCCGGCGCGAGGCCTGGGGGCCGGGCCGCGACAGGGTGGCGCGCCCGGAGAAGAACTGGTCCACCGCCTTGGCCATGGAGCCGGTGACGCTGGCCCGCCAGCTCTCCGATTGCAGCTTCTCGAGGTCGCTCTTGCTCGAGAGATAGCCGAGCTCGACCAGCACGGAGGGCACGTCCGGCGAGCGCAGCACCACGAAGCCCGCCTCGCGATGGGGCTTGCTGCTCATCTCCATCACCGGGGCCATCTCCCCCATCAGGCGCCGGGCGACATTGCCGGAGAAGGTCCGGGTCTCGCGCAGGGTGAGCTCCTGCAGGATGTCGGTCACGTCCCCCGGGCCCGTGCCGGAATCGGTGCCGGCGGAGGCGTCGGCCTTGTTCTCGCGCTCGGCCAGCCGGGCGGAGGCCGCGTCGGTCGCCTTCTCGGAGCCCGTATAGATCGTGGCCCCCTTCACCTGGGGGGCGGAGGAGATCGAATCGGCGTGGATCGACACGAACAGGTCGGCCTTGGCCTCCCGGGCGATGCGCACCCGCTCGGCAAGCGGCACGAACACGTCGCGGTCGCGGGTCATGCGGATGCGGTAGCGGCCCGAGGCGCCGAGCTGCGCGGCCAGTGCCTGGGCGAAGCCGAACACGATGTCCTTCTCGAAGGCGCCGGTGGCGGCGATCGCCCCGGGATCGGTGCCGCCATGGCCGGCATCGATCACGATGAGCGGGCGGCCGTCCCCGGTCTCGGGGGCCACGGCGGCCCGCGCGGAGGGCGCGGGATCGCTCGCCACGGCGGCCTTGCGGAAGACCTCGCGCTCGACCCGCTTGAAGGTGAGGCTGAGGAGCACCGCTCCGTCGGGCTTGCGCGTCTCCGTCTCGATCCGGTCGACGATCGCCGGCCCGGCGAGATCGACCACGATCCGCGAGCGGCCCGGCGCGAACAGGCCGTAGCGGTAGGAGGCGACGAGCCCGTCGCGCTTGCGCCCGACTTCGGGGGGAAGCTGGAAATTGACTTCCGGCAGGTCGATCACGGCCCGGTCCGGCCGTTCCATCACGAAGGCCCGCGGCTCGACGGGCTGCGACAGGGTGAGGGTGAGCTTCGTGGTCGGACCCTGCGAGGCGAGCTCCGCGCCGATCGCGACGGCGCGCAGCGTGTCCTGCGCGCCGGCGCCGCCGGAGGCGCAGAGGGGCCCCACGAGCGCCAGCGCCCCCAACAGGAGGGCGGCGCGAAGGGAGCGGGCGAGGCGAGAGCGTGGCTGCATCGTTCGGCGACGTGTCCCGGTCCTTCCGATAGGGGATACGGCCAGGATGGTTAACCGTTCCTCACCCCCGCCCGGGCGATCCGTCCGGCGTTGTTGTCTCGGGGTGACAGGGCTCCCCGATCCAGCGCCGCTCCTCCACCAGGATGCGGTGCATCACCGCGATCTGTCCCGCCGGCCCGCCGAAGCTGAGGAGCGCGATCCGCGCCCAGACCCGCGCGGCCTCCGCGAAGCCGACGCCGTGCTCCGGGCCGGACGGGAAGGGGTGGGTGCATGGGCGGCACGGCAGGCTCGGCCCGGACATCCCCGGCCGGCCTGCCTCTTTGCCGAGCAAGGAAAGCTTGCAATATCCCGGTGTCGGTCTGTAATGATAGGGACCCCATTTCGAAGCACGCGCATTTCGCGGCTTCGGGAGGCCCGGGTCCGCCTCGAAGCGCCCTCCTCGCTCCTTCATCAGCAGCGTCCGACGGCGCTTCCCGGCATCCGGGCGGGTGTCGGCGATGCGTCCTTTTTTCGGGCGCGGCGCCCAGTATCGATTCGGGCCCGAAACGGCCCCCTGTTTCGCGAGGCCGGACAAACGATGGGAGGACGCACAGCAACGGCTGCCGCTGCTCGTGCCTCAACCGTGCGTGTCACCACGTGCGCGGCGCTTCGCGCCGCTCCTTCCGTCGTCCCGGCCAGTTTCAACCCCAGGCGCGCCGATGCCCGGCGCCGTACGGCGGTTGACGGCAATCCCCTCCCCTCCTCCCCCGCGGCCTCGGCGACGAGGCCGGCACGGGCGTTCCTCCGCAGGGCCTCGAGGCCCGGAGATGCGCCGCCGGGGCGCGGCTCAAGGTGTGCGACGTCGGCCGCCATGTCGAAAGTTCGTCATGGCCAACAACAAGATGCTCATCGATGCGACGCATCCGGAGGAGACCCGGGTCGTCACGGTCCACGGTTCTAGGGTCGAGGAGTTCGACTTCGAGGCCGCCAACCGCCGGCCTCTGCGTGGCAACATCTATCTCGCCAAGGTGACGCGGGTGGAGCCTTCGCTCCAGGCTGCCTTCGTGGAGTATGGCGGCAACCGCCACGGCTTCCTCGCCTTCAACGAGATCCACCCCGACTACTACCAGATCCCGATGGCCGACCGCCTCGCCCTGATCGAGGCGGAGGCGCGCGAGGAGGCGGAGCACAACGAACGCGAGGAGCGCCGCTCGCGGGGCCGGCGGTCGCGCGGCCGCCGGGCCGAGGTCGCCTCCGCCCGCTCCGACGAGACCGTGAGCGCCAGCGACGCGGCCGAGGACACGGTCGAGGCCGCCGCCGAGACCACCGCCGAGATCACGGTGGACGTGGCCGCGGAGGGCACGCCCGTCGCGTCGGCCGCGCCCGACGAGGCGGCCGTTCCCGCCGAATCCGAAGCGGCCGAGGCCGGCGAGACCGCCGCGGCGCTTCCGGAATCCGTGATCCCGCCCGCCCCCGAGCCGGCGCCCGCCGTGTCCGACGCGCCGGAGAGCCCCGCGGGCGAGACGTCCGCCGAGGCGGCGCCCGAGCCGGTGGTCGCTGCCGCCGAGGAGAGCGTCGCCGAGGAGACCGCCTCCGAAGAGACCGCTTCCGAGGGCGAGGACTCCGACGAGGACGCCTCCGACGAGGACGACGAAGAGGACGAGGACGAGTCGGATGACGAATCCGACGAGGAGTCCGACGACGAGGACGATGAGGACTCCGACGACGAGGAGTCCGAGGACGAGGACGGCGAGCCCAAGATCGCCCAGGTCGGCGGCGCGGGCGACGCGCTTGCCGAGATCCCGGAGCGTCCCCGCCCCTATCGCCGCCACTACAAGATCCAGGAGGTGATCAAGCGCCGCCAGATCATCCTCGTCCAGGTCGTCAAGGAGGAGCGCGGCACCAAGGGCGCGGCGCTGACCACCTATCTGTCGCTCGCCGGCCGCTACTCCGTGCTGATGCCGAACACCGGCCGCGGCGGCGGCATCTCCCGCAAGATCACCTCCGCCGCCGACCGCAAGCGCCTGAAGGAGGTCGTGGCCGATCTCGACGTGCCGGAGGGGATGGGCGTCATCCTGCGCACGGCGGGCGCCTCGCGCACCAAGCCGGAGATCAAGCGCGACTTCGAGTACCTGATGCGCCTGTGGGAATCGGTGCGCGAGCTGACCCTCGCCTCCACCGCCCCGGCGCTGGTCTACGAGGAGGGCTCGCTGATCAAGCGGGCGATCCGCGACCTCTACAACAAGGACATCGACGAGGTCCTCGTCTCTGGCCCCGACGCCTATCGCGAGGCCAAGGACTTCATGCGGATGCTGATGCCGCAGCAATCCAAGGTCGTGAAGCCCTATACCGAGCAGACGCCGATCTTCGCCCGCCACGGCGTCGAGCAGCAGCTCGACGCGATGTTCTCGACCCACGTGGCGCTGAAATCCGGCGGCTACCTCGTCATCAATCCGACCGAGGCGCTCGTCTCGATCGACGTGAATTCGGGACGCGCCACCCGTGAGCACGACATCGAGGACACGGCGCTGAAGACGAACCTGGAGGCGGCCGAGGAGGTCGCCCGGCAGGTGCGCCTGCGCGATCTCGCCGGCCTCGTCGTGATCGACTTCATCGACATGGAGGAGAAGCGCAACAACCGGGCGGTGGAGAAGCGCCTCAACGAGGCCCTCAAGAACGACCGGGCCCGCATCCAGGTCGGCCGGATCTCGCCCTTCGGCCTCCTCGAGATGAGCCGCCAGCGCATCCGCACCGGCGTGCTCGAATCCTCGTCGATCCCCTGCGCCCATTGCGGCGGCTCGGGCTTCGTGCGCGCGACCTCCTCGGTGGCGCTGCACATCCTGCGCTCGATCGAGGAGGCTTTGCTCAAGTCCTCGACCCACAACCTGATCCTGCGCACCCGCACCGAGGTGGCGCTCTACATCCTCAACCAGAAGCGGGCGCATCTGCGCGATCTGGAGCTGCGCTTCGGCGTCAGCATCACGATCGCCGCCGACGAGCGGCTCGCCGCCACCGCCGCCTTCCAGCTCGATCGCGGCGAGCTCGCGGTCCGCGACGCGGCGCCGGCCACCGGCGTGCGCGCGGCGGTGGTCTCCCCGGTCTACGAGCTCGAGGAGGAGGCCGAGGACGAGGAGAGCGCCGAGGGCGAGGTCGAGGCCGGCGAGGACGAGGAGGGCGCCGAGGCGCGCGACACCGCATCCAACGACGAGGGCAACCGCCGTCGCCGTCGCCGTCGCCGCCGTCGCGGGGGCCGTGCCGGCCAGGACGACGGGCCGCGTGCCGAGGGCCAGGACGACGGAGAGTCCGACGAGGAGGACGGCCAGGAGGAGCCTCAGGACGCTCGTTCCGACGAGCTCCGGGACGAGGAGGGCGGCGAGTCCGCCGGCACCTCCGGGGAGGAGGCCGACGAACCGGCCGCGCAGGCCGAGGCCGGCGGCAACGGCGAGGGCGGCAATGGCCGCCGCCGGCGGCGCGGTCGCCGGGGCGGCCGGGGCCGGGAGCGCGGCGAGCGCGAATCCCAGGACGGGGCCGAGGGCGACGAGGCGGCCGCTGCCCTGTCGGCGGAGGAGCCGGTCGAGGCCGCGGCGATCGAGGCGGTTGCTGCCGATCTCGGCACCACGGATCCCGACACGGCCGGCCAGACGGCGGTCGAGCGGCCGGTCGCCGAGGCCGAGGTTGCCGCGGTGGTCGCGCCGCCGGCCGCGGATGCGGAGCCCGAGAAGGCCGAGCCCGCGCCCGAACCGGCCCCCGAGCCGGTCGCGGTGGTGCTCACCCCAGCCGATCCCAACCGTCCCAAGCGGGCCGGCTGGTGGTCCCGCACCAAGGCGGCGCTGACGGGCGAGTAAGGCGCTCTTCGCGCCCGCGACATCTCGGGTGTTCGAGGTGTCGCGGGCGCTCGGGCCGAAGGCCGCGAACGGTCCCGCGGCGCGCGGCGGGCTCCGCGCCCGTTCGCCGACCTCCCGACAGGTCTTCGGGCGGTCGCGCGCCCACCTCCTCGCGCGATGCGTCTGTCTCGGCATCGCGCCGCAGCGATCCCCGCGCCGGGGCGCTCGACTTGCACCTACAAGTCATTTGAAACTGTTCTGGCAGCTTAACCGGGAATTTAGCAATGCTTGGCATTGTCTGAAATCAGACGTGCCCATTTAGGATTGCCATTTCTGTCCTAGGGGGGCGTCGGACAGATCATGGAGCGCGGCCGAAGCCCGGGCATATCGGGACTGGCACGCGGCCCATACTCGGATGGAGTCGCCCTTCGATGCTTCGCCTGTTCCGTCCCAAACAGGCCGCCCCGTCCATGCAGGACGTGGCCGCACTGCCGGAAGCCGTCGCCGCCGCCCCGCCTCCCGTCGCGCTTCCTGTTGCCGCGGAATCGAGCGCCCGGGAGATCGAACGGCTGCGCCGTCAGGCCGCGATCTCGGCCGAAGCCTCCGAGGCCGGCATGGCGATCGGCTGGATCACCCACGACGCCGCCCAGATCGCCGATCAGGCCCGCACCATCGCCGCGGCCGGCGAGGAGGTCTCCGCCTCGACCGGCGAGATCGCCCAGCGCTCGCAATCCGCCGCGGTCACCGCGGAGCGGGCGCGCAGCGGCATCTCCGAATGCGTCGCCGACATGGCGATGGCCAGCGAGCGCATGAAGGGCATCGAGGTGAGCGCCGGTGAGATTGCCGCCTGCCTCGCGGCTTTCGAGCGCGCCGCCTCCCAGATCGAGGAGATGGCCACGGCGATCGCCGGCATCTCCGCCCAGACCAACCTGCTCGCCCTCAACGCCACCATCGAGGCCGCCCGCGCGGGCGAGGCCGGCCGCGGCTTCGCCGTCGTCGCGGGCGAGGTGAAGGCCCTCTCCGGCCAGACCGCCAAGGCGACCGACGAGATCCGCGGCCGGCTCGCCGGCCTGCGCGGCGAGCTCAGCGCCATGCAATCCGCCGTGGGGCAGACCCGCGAAGCGGTCGCCGCCGGCGCCGGCGCCATGGCCCGGGCCAATGCCCGGGTCGAGGCGGAGAGCCTGGCGGTCGCCGAATCCGCGGGCGAGATGCGCGCCCTCGCCGACGTGATGGAGCAGCAGAAGCTCGCCGTCGCCGAGATCTCGTCGAGCGTCGAGCGCATCGCCACCGGCACGGACAAGGCCCGCGGCGAGATCGCCGACGCGATCGGCCGCCTCACCACGCTGGAGACGATGAGCCTCGACGCCTTGTCCAAGGGTGTCGAGGCGGGGCTGCCCGGCGCCCGTCTCGCCCGGCTGCCCGCCGATCTCGGCGCCTGGCGCCGCCACATGGCCGCCGTCCTGGTCGGGCTCAAGCCGGCGAACGCCTCCGCCGCGGTCTGCCCCGGCGGCGAGGCCGGGCTGGAGGAGAGCCTGCGCCGGATCGTGGCCGCGGCCGCGAAATCCGCCGCCGCCACGGTCGAGCAGGTCAAGGCGTCCGACTGGGGGGCGGCCACCGAGTCCTTCCGCGCCTTCGAGGCCGCGGCCAAGGAGGCCGCGACCCTCGCCGGGGCGACGGCCCCCAAGGGCTTGGCGCCCGAGACTCTGGCGCCCGAGACCCTGGCCGCCTGATCCGCGACCGGCGAGAGAACACGGCGCCCCCTTCGCCGCGGCGAAGGGGGCGTTTCGCGTTGTTAGCGCAGCCAGTCCCGCAGGCGCCGCACCGCCTCCTCGCATTCGGCCGTCGCGCCGGCGAAGGAGAACCGGACGTGGTGGTGGCCCTCGTCGGGGTCGAAATCGAGGCCCGGGGTGGCGGCCACCCCCGCCTCGTCCAGCATCCGCCGGCAGAAGGCGCGGGCGTCGTTGGTGAGCCGCCCGACATCGGCATAGAGATAGAAGGCCCCGTCGACGGGGTGCACCTCGCCGAGGCCGATCGCGGGCAGCGCGTCGAGGAGGAGCGCCCGGTTGCGCGCGTAGCCGTCCCGGATCGCGTGGGTCTCGTCGAGGGCGTCGAAGGCCGCCAGAGCCGCGACCTGCGAGAGATAGGGCGCGGAGATGTAGAGGTTCTGGGCGAGCCGCTCGACCGGGCGCACGAGCTCTTCCGGCACGACCATCCAGCCGATGCGCCAGCCGGTCATGCAGTAGAATTTCGAGAACGAGTTGATGATGACGGCGCGCGGGTCGAATTGCAGCGCGGTCGCCGTCGGCACCCCGTAGCTGAGCCCGTGATAGATCTCGTCGGAGACGAAGGGCAGGCCGAGATCGGCCGCGGTGACGCAGAGCTCCGCCAGCCGGGCCGGATCGATCACGGTTCCCGAAGGATTGGCCGGGCTCATCACCAGCACGCCGGAGAGCGGGTTCTCCGCATGGGCCGCGCGGATCAGGTCGCCCGTCGGCGCGAAGCGGTCGGCCCTGCGCAGCACCAGGGGTGCGGGCACGAGGTCGAGGGCGGTGAGGATGTTGCGGTAGGCGGGATAGCCCGGCTGCGGCACGCCCACCCGCGCCCCGGCCTCGAACAGGGCGAGGAAGGCGAGCACGAAGCCCGCCGAGGAGCCCGTCGTCACCACCACCCGCTCCGGGGCGACCGCGACGCCGTAGGTCTCGGCGTAGTGGCGGCCGATGCGCTCCCGCAGGGCCGGCAGGCCGAGGGCTTCCGTATAGGGCATGCGCCCGTCGGCGAGGGCGGCCTGGGCGGCGGCGATGACCGGCCGCGGGGCCGGGGCCGAGGGCTGGCCCACCTCCATATGCACCACGTCGACGCCGCTGCGCCGCTTGGCGGCGGCCGCCGCCATCACGTCCATGGCGAGGAAGGGCGCCACCGCCGCCGCGCGCCGGGAGATGGCGAGGGCCGGGCGGTCGAGGGTCGGGTCGCAGCGCACGCTGTCGGGCTCCGTGGGAAGGCGGCCGGGGAAGGAGGCCAGAGGCGCGGCCTAGCGCCGATGGGGCCGGGGCTCAATTCCCGTCGCGCCGAAACCGGGCCGCCGGAATTTGCCGCCCGCCGCGAAAACGCCTAACCCCGTGCCTACACGATGAGTCAGGGCCGCCCCGCGTTTCGCGAGAAGGGCCGCCCGGCGCTTCCGAGGACATCGATGCCCCTGTTCCGCTCCGTCTCCGCCCTCGCGCTGCTCGCCGTCCTCGGCGTTTCCGCGCCCGCCGCCGCGCAGGAACCCGCCCAGACCGCCGCGCAGGCGGCCCAGGAGAGCGCGCCCTTCACGGACGCGCAGCGCAAGGCGATCGAGGCGATCGTCAAGGACTACCTCGTCAAGAACCCGGAAGTGCTGCAGGAGGCGATCGCCGAGGGCGAGCGCCGCGCGCAGGAGACGCAGCGCCTCGCCCAGGCCGCCGCCATCAAGGAGGCGCGGGAGGCCCTGACCAACTCGCCCAACGGCGTGATCGCGGGCAATCTCAACGGCGACGTCACCTTGGTCGAGTTCTTCGACTACAATTGCGGCTATTGCCGGAAGGCCTTCTTCGACCTCCAGGCGCTGATGAAGTCCGACCCGAAGCTGCGCGTCGTGCTGAAGGATTTCCCCGTGCTCGGCGCGGAATCCCTCGAGGCGAGCAAGCTGGCGCTCGCCGCCAAGCTGCAGCTCAAGGGCGACAGGATGTTCGACTTCCACGGCAAGCTCCTGGAGAGCAAGGGCCGCGTGAACGGGGAGCGGGCGCTCGCCCTCGCCAAGGAATTCGGCCTCGACCTGGAGAAGCTGAAGAAGGACGCGCAGGGCCCCGAGGTGAAGGCGGCGCTCGCCGAGAACATGGGCCTCGGCGACAAGCTCGGCCTCTCGGGCACCCCGGCCTTCATCGTCGGCGAGGAGATCCTGCCCGGTGCGGTCGGCCTGGAGCCGATGAAGAAGACCGTCAACGACGTGCGCCAGTGCGGCCACGCCAGCTGCTGAGGATCCGGGCGGGCGACTTGTCGCGGGCTTCGCCGGTCGTCTAAGACCGCGGCTCGCCAGGGGGCATGCCCGCCTCCGCACGAACCGGAGCCTTCGAACCCGGTCCCATGATCGCCATTCACGTTCTCAACGGGCCGAACCTCAACCTTCTCGGGCGCCGCGAGCCCGGGATCTACGGGTCCGCGACCCTCGCCGATATCGAGCGGGAGCTGCGCGGCCGGGCCGGGGGGCTCGGCGTGGCCCTGAGCTTCCGCCAGAGCAACCACGAGGGCGAGCTCGTCACCTGGGTTCAGGAGGCGGGCGCGGCCGGCGCTGGCGTGCTCCTCAATGCGGGCGCCTATACCCACACCTCCATCGCGCTCCGCGACGCGATCGCCGGGGCCGGGGTCACCGCCGTCGAGATCCACCTCTCGAACGTGCATGCCCGGGAATCCTTCCGCCACGTCTCGATGATCGCCCCGGTCTGTGCCGGGGTTGTCTGCGGGTTCGGCGCCTACAGCTACGTGGCCGGGCTCGACGCCCTGACCCATCTCCTGCGCGGGCGCGCCGCGCCCCGATCCACTTCCCAAGAACGCTAAAGAGCCGATGGCCAAGAACGACCCCTTCGATCCCGAGCTCGTGCGCGAGCTCGCCAAGATGATCGCCGAGACGGGCCTGAGCGAGATCGAGGTCGAGAAGGGCGACCTGCGCATCCGCGTCGCCCGCACGCCGGAGCCGGTCTCGGTGCAGGTGGCGAACGCGGTGCCCGCCCCCGTCCTCGCCGCCGCGGCCCCCGTCGCCGCGCCCGCCCCGGCGCCGGCCGTGCCGGCCAAGGCCGGGGCCGGCCATCCGGGCGCCGTGCCCTCCCCCATGGTCGGCACCGCCTATCGCCGCCCCTCGCCCGACGCCAAGCCCTTCGTCGAGATCGGCGCCAAGGTGCAGGCCGGCGACAAGCTCCTGCTCGTCGAGGCGATGAAGACGTTCAACGAGATCGTGGCGCCGCGGGCCGGCACCGTCACCGCGATCTTCATCGAAGACGGGCAGCCGGTCGAGTACGGCGAGCCCCTCCTCGTCCTCGAGTGACCGGCGGCCGATGTTCGACAAGATCCTGATCGCCAATCGCGGCGAGATCGCCCTGCGCATCCTCCGGGCCGCCAAGGAGCTCGGCATCGCCACGGTCGCCGTGCATTCGACGGCCGATGCCGATGCGATGCATGTGCGGCTCGCCGACGAGAGCGTCTGCATCGGGCCGCCCGCCGCGCGCGACAGCTACCTCAACATCCCGTCGATCATCGCGGCCTGCGAGATCACGGGCGCCGACGCGGTGCATCCCGGCTACGGCTTCCTCTCGGAGAATGCCCGCTTCGCCGAGGTGCTGGCGCATCACAATATCGGCTTCATCGGCCCCAAGGCCGAGCATATCCGGGTGATGGGCGACAAGATCGAGGCCAAGCGCACCGCCAAGCGCCTCGGCATTCCCTGCGTGCCGGGCTCGGAAGGCGGCGTCACCGATGTCGAGGAGGCCAAGAAGGTCGCCGCCGAGATCGGCTATCCGGTCCTCGTCAAGGCGGCCTCCGGCGGCGGCGGCCGCGGCATGAAGGTGGCCCGCACCGAGGCCGACCTGGAGCAGGCCCTGGGCATGGCCCGCACCGAGGCCAAGGCCGCCTTCGGCGACGACGCGGTCTATCTGGAGAAGTATCTGGAGAAGCCCCGCCACATCGAGGTGCAGATCCTCGGCGACGGCCAGGGCAACGCCGTGCATCTCGCCGAGCGCGACTGCTCCCTGCAGCGGCGCCACCAGAAGGTCTGGGAGGAGGGCGGCTCCCCCGTCCTCAACGAGGCGATGCGCGCCGAGATCGGCGGCGTCTGCGCCCATGCCATGCGCGAGCTCGGCTATCTCGGCGCCGGCACCATCGAGTTCCTCTACGAGGACGGGCGCTTCTACTTCATCGAGATGAACACCCGCATCCAGGTGGAGCACCCCGTCACCGAGATGATCACCGGGATCGACCTCGTGAACGAGCAGATCCGGGTCGCGGCCGGGGGCGGCCTCTCCGTCGGCCAGGACGACATCAAGGTCGAGGGCCACGCCATCGAGTGCCGGATCAATGCCGAGCATCCGGCGACCTTCCGGCCCTCGCCCGGCACCATCACCTATTACCATCCGCCGGGCGGCCTCGGGGTGCGCGTCGATTCCGCCGCCTTCCAGGGCTACCGGATCCCGCCGAACTACGATTCCCTCATCGGCAAGCTGATCGTGCATGGCCGCACCCGCAACGAGTGCCTGATGCGGCTGCGGCGGGCGCTGGACGAGTTCGTGGTCGACGGCGTCGACACCACCCTCCCCCTGTTCCGGACCCTGGTGCGCAACCAGGACGTTCTGAACGGGGCCTACGACATCCACTGGCTCGAGGGCTTCCTGGAGCGCGAAGCGGCCGGGGCCTGAGGCCGCTGGCCGGGATCGCCGACATCGTTGAGGCGGTGAAAGAGCTTTCCCGCCCAATCGCCTGATCTTCCTCTGACCTTTTCAGGTTGCGACGCCGCCGATCCTCCGGGTCGGACGGCCTGTCCCCATGCCTGGAGCAGGCCGCCGCCCGGTCCGATGCGACCTTCGGGCGACACTCTCCCACCGCCGCGCACCCGGTCCGACATGGATGATGGCGCTGTCATCGCATTGTCGGCAAACACCGTTGTGGTCGCAACGGAGCGCGCGGTGGCCGAGCGATAATAAGACAATTGTATGATTTATAGCTTGTGCTATGTCTGACGGCGGTTACGCGCGAACGGACGAGTCTTGAGGGTGGCGGGCATGGTCATGGCCGGAGGCGGGCAGCGGGCGGCACGGGACAGGAGGCGCGCCCGCCCCCTTTCTCTCCCCCTCCCCCTGCTTCTCGTCGCCGTCTCCGCGCCGGCCCTCGCGGCCGACCCCGCCGCGGTGAAGGCGCCGGACTTCGTGGACTGGTCGGGTGGCTATGCCGGGATCGAGGGAAGCGCCGGCGCGTCCTTCGGGGCCTTCGGCTTCGGGCCGACGCGGGTCGGCGGTCGGAGCGTGGGCGCTTTCCGGACGGGGGATTCCACCGGCAGCGCCGATCTCGGCCGGGATGCGACCACGGCGGTGGGCGGGGGCTTCGCCGGCTGGAACTGGCAGACGGGCCCCTATGTCTACGGCCTGGAAGCGGATCTCGTCGGCACCAACCTGAAGCGCGCCGTCTCCTCCGCGGTCCCCGGCCTCGGCTACGAGGATCTCGGCACGGCCTTCCCGGTCATCCGCGAGAAGACCGACCTGATCGGCGCGGCGCGCCTGCGGCTCGGCTACGCCTTCGGTGCCAATCTGGTCTATGCCACGGCCGGCCTCGCCGCGGCGAACGGCCGGGTGCTCGCCACCTATCCGGATCTCGCCGGGGGCACGGTGGCGACGCCCTCCCGCGACGTGTCCTATCTCGGCTTCACCCTGGGCGCGGGCGTGCAGTTCGCGGTCTCGCCGCACCTCTCCCTCGGGGTCGATTACCGCTACAGCGATCTCGGCGCGAGCGGGCGCTTCGATCTGGGCGTGCTGCCGGGCGCCGCCGGCGGCCCGATCTCGACCCGCAGCCACTTCGTCTCGAACGAGATGATGGCGCGCATCATCTGGCATCCCGAGGCTCTGGCGCTGCCCGCCGACGAGCCCGTCGATGCGTCCCCCGGCAGCGAGCGGCGCTTCTCGCTTCATGGGCAGGTCACCTTCGTCAACCAGGGCGTCAGTGGCTTCCGGGAGGCTTATCGCGGTCCCAACAGCCTGATCCCCGACCAGGCCCAGGCGACCACCACCGGCACGGCCTTCCTCGGGCTGAAGCTGTGGGAGGGGACGGAACTCTACTACAACCCGGAATTCAGCCAGGGCTTCGGCCTGTCGCGGACGCTGGGCGTGGCCGGCTTCGTCAACGGCGAGGCGCAGAAGGCGGGCGCGCCCTTCCCGAAGCTGCGCTCCAACCGCTACTTCCTCCGCCAGACCTTCGGCCTCGGCGGCGGCACCGAGGAGGTGCCGGACGCGCCGAATTCCATCGCGGGCAGCCGCGACGTCGAGCGCATCACCGTGGTGTTCGGCAAGTTCGCCCTCGGCGATTTCTTCGACGGCAATGCCTATGCCCACGACCCCCGGGTCGATTTCATGAACTGGGGCCTGTGGGGCTCGGCGGCCTACGACTTCCCGGCCAACCTCCCCGGCTACACGCAGGGGCTGATGGTGGAATACAACCGCGCCGAATTCGCCCTGCGCGCCGCCTATACCCAGGTGCCGAAAGAGCCCTCCAGCGACGTGCTCGACCCGCGGGTCTTCGAGCGGGCCGGCACCACGGTGGAATTCGAGGAGCGTCACACCCTTCCCGTGCTGGAGCAGCCCGGCAAGCTGCGCGTCGGCGTCTTCTCCAATGTCGGCAACACCGCCGATTATCGGCAGGTCGTGGCGCTGACGCAGGCCGGCCTGTTCGCCGACATCAACGACGCCGCGGCGGCCACCCGCGCCCCCCGGCGCAAGAGCGGCGTCTATCTCAACCTCGAACAGGCGCTCACCGCCGATCTCGGGCTGTTCGCCCGGGCGAGCTGGGGCGACGGCCGCAGCGAGAACCTGTCCTTCACCGATGTCGATTCCTCGGTCTCCGGCGGCCTGTCGCTGCGCGGCACGGCCTGGGGGCGCCCCTCCGATACGATCGGCATCGGCGCCTCGCAGAACGGCCTCTCCCCCGCCCACCGCGCATTCTTCGCCCATGGCGGCCTCGGCCTCCTCATCGGCGACGGGCGGCTGACCTACGCGCCGGAGCGGGCCGTCGAGGTCTACTACGCCCTGAGCCTGACCAAGGCCGTCACGCTGAGCCTCGACTACCAGCATGTCGAGAACCCCGCCTATAACCGCGACCGGGGTCCCGCCGACTTCCTGGGCACGCGCCTGCACGCAGACTTTTAGGCGGCCCTGGTCCCTTCGGTACGGTAAAGTCCTCAAGAGCGGGGGACGAACTTAACGCAACATCCACACTCGCTGTTCCATTGTTTCCCGGGGGCAGCGAGGGGCTTCCTCGTGGTGGATGCGGATAAAGCCGGATGAGCGAGGCACCCGTTGATCGTGACCGCAGCTTTGCGCTGGGGCAGCGCAGCTTCGAGCTGATGCGCGACTACGGGGCTTCGGCCTCGCCCCGGGCCTACTCCGTCTGGTACGCCTATGTGGCGGGCACGCATCCCCTGATGAACGATGCGATCAAGCGGCTGACCACGCAGAACGGCAGCCTCAGCGACGCCGATGTCGATCAGCTGTTCCAGGACTTCCTGGGGGGCCGTCGCATGGCCGGGGAGGCGGACCGCACCTCCGCCAGCCTGATCGCCGAGGTCGAGGGGATCATGGAGATGATCGATCTCTCCCTCGGCGCCACGGCGCAATACGGCGAGTCCCTGCGCGTGCTCTCCCATGACCTCGCCGGGGCCGCGACCAACCGCAACCGCCTGCGCGAGATCGTGGCGACGCTCATCGCCGATACCCGCGACGTGGCGGCGAGCAACCGGACCCTCGAGGCGCGCATGCGCGAGAGCCGCAAGGAGGTCGAGTCCCTGCGCGAGACCCTCGCGGTGGCGCGGATCGAGAGCCTGACGGATCCGCTGACCGGGCTCGGCAACCGCAAGGCCTTCGAGGAGGCGCTGCAGCGGGACATCGACGCCGCGCCCCCCGGCCGGCCGGTGAGCCTGATCGTGATCGACATCGATTTCTTCAAGCGCTTCAACGACCATTACGGTCACCTGACCGGAGACCAGGTGCTCCGTCTGGTCGCCATCGTGATGCGCGAGCATGTGCGCTCGCCCAAGGCCACCCTCGCCCGGTTCGGCGGCGAGGAATTCGGCGTGGTGCTGCCGGAGACGGACCGGGCCGCGGCCCGCGAGATCGCCGAGAAGGTGCGCAGCAGCGTCATGGGCCGCGAACTCGTGAAGCGCTCCACCGGCGAGTCGCTCGGCAAGGTCACGATCTCCCTGGGCATCGCCCAGCGCCAGACCGAGGACAATTCCGTTTCCCTGCTGGAGCGGGCGGATACCTGCCTCTTCGCCGCCAAGCGCGCCGGCCGCAACCGGGCGATCGACGACAGCCAGAAGCAGGAACTGTCGGCCGTCGCCTGAGCGTGGGCCGGGCGTCTCGGCCCGGACAGTCCCGTGAGATCGAAGCCCGCCCTCGTCCGGGGCGGGCTTTGTCTCGTTCGTGGCGTCAGGCGGCGCCGGCCGCGGACAGGCGGTCGGGCGTGGCCGGGGTGATGGCGACGGATTCGCCGCAGCCGCAGGCCGAGGTCTGGTTCGGGTTGTTGAACACGAACTGCGCCGAGAGCTTGTCGGTCTTGAAGTCCATCTCGGTCCCGAGCAGGAACAGCACTGCCTTGGGATCGATGAACACGGTCACGCCGCGGTCCTCGACCATGTCCTCGCCGGCTTTCCGCGCTTCGGCATATTCCATCGTGTAGGACATGCCGGCGCAGCCGCCGTTCTTCACGCCGACCCGCAATCCCGCGATCGGCCGGTCGGCCTCCGCCATGATCGCCTTGATCCGCTCCGCTGCCCGGTCGGTCAGCGAGATCACCTTGAAACCTGACATCGTGGTCGCTCTCCTGCAGCCGGGTTCAAGGCCCGGGCGGGTGAGGGTTTTCGGATCCCGAAGAGATAAGCACTCCCGGGGCGGGGGTCCACCGGGAGACCCGGTGCGCCGACCGATTGCAGCCGTGCTATGCTGAATCGGTGACGGGGCGAGCGATGGCCGAACCTGCAAGGCGGCGGATGACGCCGGAAGAGTTCTTCGCGTGGCAATCCACCCAGGACGGGCTCTACGAGCTCGTCGATGGCGTGCCTGTGCCGCATGTGAAGATGATGGCCGGGGCAAGCGCCCAGCACGACCGCACGGTCGTCAACATCATCATCAGCCTCGGTGTCCAGTTGCGCGGAAGCGGCTGTCGCCCGACCACCGACGATCTGGCGCTGCGCACCGGCATCGCCACGATCCGCCGTCCCGACGTCACCGTGGAATGCGGCGACCTCGTCCGCGATAGCTACGAGAGCCGCTTGCCGCGCCTCGTGGTCGAGGTGCTGTCGCCCTCCACCACCAATATCGACCGCTTCCGCAAGCTCGACGAGTACCGGCGCCATCCGAGCCTCGCTTCCATCCTCCTCGTCGAGACGCGCTTCCCGAGTGCCGTGCTCTATCGACGCGCGGGGGAGGGCTGGGCGGAAGAGAGCTTCGAAGCGCTCGACGCCGTGATCGACCTGCCTGCCATCGGCGCACGGCTTGCGCTCACCGACATCTACGAGGATGTCGGCTTCGAGCCGGGGCGCGCGATCCCGACGCGGTGACGCGCTACCACATGTCGAGGGCGATGCGGGCCTCGTCGGACATGCGGCTCTGGTCCCACGGCGGGTCGAACACCATCGTGACCTGGCAGGACTGCACGCCCGGCACCGCGGCCACCGCATTCTCGACCCAGCCCGGCATCTCGCCGGCCACGGGGCAACCCGGGGCGGTGAGCGTCATGTCGATCAGCACCCGGCGGTCGTCCTCGATCTGCACCCGGTAGATCAGGCCGAGCTCGTAGATGTCGGCGGGGATCTCGGGGTCGTAGACCGTCTTGAGGGCGGCGACGATCTCGTCGGTCAGACGGTCGATCTCCTCGGCCGGGATCGCCGCGGCGGCCGCGAGGGCGGGGGCGTGGGTGCCGCCGGTGATGGTGGCGTCGGTGCTCATCGGTTCTCTCCTCCGGCCGCCGCCCGTTCGGGGCGGGGCCGAAATATGAAGGACGTCTAGGCGAACAGCATCTCGGCCCGGGTCAGGGCTTCGGCGAGCGCGTCGATCTCGTCGGTCGTATTATACAGGCCGAACGAAGCGCGACAGGTCGAGGTGACGCCGAAGCGGGCGAGAAGCGGCATCGCGCAATGGGTGCCGGCCCGCACGGCCACGCCCTGCCGGTCGATGATGGTGGCCACGTCGTGGGCGTGGGCGTTCTTCATCTCGAAGGCGATGACGCCGCCCTTGTCCCGGGCCGTGCCGATCAGCCGCAGCGCGTTCATGGCGCCGAGCCGCTCCTGGGCATAGGCGGTCAGCATGGACTCGTGCGCAGCGATCTTGTCGCGGCCGAGCTTCATCATGAATTCGAGCGCGGCGCCGAGGCCGACCGCCTCGACGATGGCCGGCGTGCCCGCCTCGAAGCGGTGGGGCGGGTCGTTGTAGGTGATCGCGTCCTGGCTGACCGTCCGGATCATCTCGCCGCCGCCCTGGTAGGGAGGCAGCCGCTCCAGCCACTCCTTCTTGCCGTAGAGCACGCCGATCCCGGTCGGCCCGTAGACCTTGTGGCCGGTGAAGACGAAGAAGTCGCAATCGAGCGCCTGCACGTCGATCGGACGGTGGACCGCGCTCTGCGCCCCGTCGAGCAGCACCGGCACGCCGTGGGCATGGGCGATGCGCACGATCTCCTCACCGGGCGTCACCGTGCCGAGCACGTTCGACATATGGCTGATCGCCACCATCTTGGTGCGGGGCGAGAACAGCTTCTCGTAGTCCTCGACCAGGAAGTTGCCGTCGTCGTCGACCGGCGCCCACTTGATGACCGCCCCGCGCCGCTCGCGCAGAAAATGCCAGGGCACGATGTTGGAGTGATGCTCCATGATCGAGAGGATGATCTCGTCCCCCTCCCCGATCAGCCCGGCCCAGCCCATGGACGAGGCGACGAGGTTGTAGGCCTCGGTGGCGTTGCGGGTGAAGATGATCTCGTCCGTCGAGCGGGCATTGAGGAACTGGCGCGTGGTCTCGCGGGCGCCCTCGAAGCCTTCGGTGGCGGCATTGGCCATGTAGTGCAGGCCGCGATGCACGTTGGCGTAGCCGGTCTGCATGCAGGAGACCATGGCGTCGATCACCGCTTTCGGCTTCTGCGCCGAGGCGGCGTTGTCGAGATAGACCAGCCGCTTGCCGTAGACCTTCTCCGACAGGATCGGGAATTCGGCCCGGATCGCCTCGACGTCGTAGGGCGTGGCGGGGACGGGTGCGTTCATGAAAGGGCGCTCGCGCGTCGTATCCCTCCCCCCTCTGCGGGGGAGGGTGCCTCGCGGAGCGAGGCGGGAGAGGGGAAACCCCGGTCATCGATGGCCGCGCCGACGGCGTCCATCACCGCACCGAGATGGCTCAGAACGAGGTCGGTGGAGAAGCGCAGCACGAGGAAGCCCTGACCTGTCAGCCAGGCATCACGAGCCGCGTCGCGCCGGCGGCGATCTTCAGCCTCATGCACGGGACCGTCGATCTCGACGATCAGACGCGCCGAGGCGCAGAAGAAATCGGCGATGAAAGGGGCTATCGGCACTTGGCGTTTGAACTTGGCGCCACGGAAGCGCCCGCCGCGCACCTGCACCCAGAACAGGGCCTCGGCACGCGGCATGTCCCTGCGCTGCGCACGGGCAAAGCCGCGCAGGCGGGGCGAGACCTCGTTGAGCTTGGGACGCGTATCCATGATCCGCTTCCGTTTCCGCAAAACCCCTCTCCCCTCCGCGGGAGAGGGTGGCCCCGAAGGGGGTCGGGAGAGGGGAGCGCCACTTCCGGAAGGATCTGAGCCCGCCCCTCTCCCGCCTGCTCCGCAGGCACCCTCCCCCGCAGAGGGGGGAGGGTTTCGATGCCCTACCCCCGTGCCGCCAGCCAGGCCTCGATCCCGCCGATCAGCGCGTCCCGCGCGCCCTCATGCGTGACCGTCTCCACCGCCTCGCCGACGAAGGCCTGGACCAACAGGCTCTCGGCGGTGGCACGCGGCAGGCCGCGGGCCATCAGGTAGAACAGCAGGTCCTCGTCCGGCGCGCCGCAGGTGGCGCCATGGCCGCAGGCGACGTCGTCGGCGAAGATCTCCAGCTCCGGCTTGTTCATCATCTGACCGTCGTCGGTCAGGAGCAGGCAGTCGGATTTCATCTTGCCGTCGGTCTGCTGCGCGACCTGCCGGACGATGATCTTGCCCTGGAACACGCCGGTGGAATCGCCGTCGATCACCGTCTTGAACATCTCGCGGCCGACGCCGCCCGTCGCCGCATGGTCGGCGAGCAGGGTCGAATCCGCGAGCTGGTCGTGGCCGAGCAGCGCCGCGCCGTTGACCACGGCATTGGCGTCCTCGCCCGCGACATGCAGGTAGATCTGGTGACGCGAGAGCTTGGCCCCGGTGACGAGGTTGACGGTCTCGAGCTGGGCCCGGGCGTCGAGCCGCACCGAGAGCGTCGAGAGGGCGATGGCCCCGTCGCCTTCCCGGTTCAGGCGGGTATGGCGGAAGGCGGCGTCCGCGCCGATGCGCACGTCGAGGGCGTCGTTGGGCTGATAGGTCAGCCCGGCCGGCCCCTCGTGGCTCTCCAGCAGGAAGACCTCCGCGCCGGCACCGATATCGACCAGCACGCGGGTGGCGGTCGAGAAGGCGGTCTCGCCGGTGCCGATGAAGCGCAGGTGCAGCGGCGTCGCGGGCTTGGCCCCGGCGGCCACCGAGATCAGCGCGCCATCGGCCAGGAAGGCGGTGTTGAGCTGGTAGATCGGGTTCTCCCGCACCTGCTCGACGGGGGCCAGCAGCGTCAGGCGGGCATCGCCCTCGGCCAAAGCCGCGTTGAGCGGCGTGACGGTGACGCCCTCCGGCACCCGGTCGAGATCCGACAGGGCGGCGACGAGATGGCCGTTGACGAAGGTGAGGCGGGCGGCCTCGACCTCGGCGAAGCCCTTGGCCCCGGCGACAGCGGCCCGTGCGGCATCCTCAGACGGCGCCTCGGCGGGCGGGGCGGCCTCGGTGATGGCGGCGCGCAGGTCCGTGTACTTGAACGCCTCGACCCGGCGGCTCGGCAGGCCGGTCGCCTCGAAGAAGCGGAACGCCTCCTCGCGGCTGATGGCCTGCTCGCTGGCGAAGCTTTTGCGCGCGGACTCGAAGAGCTTGGAGAGCCCGGCCTCTGCGGGGGAGCGGAGATTGGTGACGTCGGCCATCACGCAGCCTCGCTCGCGCGGTACTCGGCGTAGCCGGAGGCCTCGAGTTCGAGCGCCAGCTCCTTGCCGCCGGTCTTCACGATCTGGCCCTTCGACATGACGTGCACGGTGTCGGGCACGATGTGGTTGAGGAGCCGCTGGTAGTGGGTGATGACGAGGAAGGAACGGCCCTGCGCCCGCAGGGCATTCACGCCCTCGGAGACGATGCGCAGGGCATCGATGTCGAGGCCGGAATCGGTCTCGTCGAGCACGCAGAACTTCGGCTGCAAGAGCGCCATCTGGAGGATCTCCATGCGCTTCTTCTCGCCGCCGGAGAAGCCGACGTTCAGGGCGCGCTTGAGCATCTCCTTGTTGATCTCGAGCTTGTCGGCGGCCGCGTTCACGGCGCGGATGAAGTCGGGGGTCGAGAGCTCGTCCTCGCCGCGGGCCTTGCGCTGGGCGTTCAGGCAGGCCTTCAGGAAGGTCATGGTGCCGACGCCCGGGATCTCCAGCGGGTACTGGAAGGCGAGGAACACGCCGGCCGCGGCGCGCTCGTCGGGCGCCATCTCGAGGAGGTTCTGCCCGTCGAGCAGGATCTCGCCGTCGAGGAGCTCGTAATCCTCCTTGCCGGCGATGACGTAGGAGAGCGTCGACTTGCCCGAGCCGTTCGGGCCCATAATCGCGGCGACCTCGCCGTCGTTCACGGTGAGGTTCAGGCCGTTGAGGATGCGGTTGTCCTCGATCTGCACGACGAGGTTCTTGATCTCAAGCATTGATCGGTCGTCCTGTTCAAATCTGATCGACCCTCCCCCTTTGCGGGGGAGGGTGGCCCCTGCGTCAGCAGGGGTCGGGAGAGGGGTGCGCCGTGTCCGGAAAGGTCGCGACCGGTGCCGCATCCGGCACCGTCGCGCTGCCCCTCTCCCGCCTCGCATTCGCTCGGCACCCTCCCCCGCAGAGGGGGGAGGGAGAAGACGGCGCACTTTCGAGTGCCGTCAGCCCACCGAGCCTTCGAGGCTGATCGAGATCAGCTTCTGGGCCTCCACCGCGAACTCCATCGGCAGCTGCTGCAGCACGTCGCGGACGAAGCCGTTGACGATGAGGGCGGTCGCCTCCTCCTCGGAGAGGCCGCGCTGCTGGCAGTAGAACTTCTGGTCCTCGGAGATCTTCGAGGTGGTGGCCTCGTGCTCGAAGACGGCGGAGGCGTTCTTCGACTCGATGTAGGGCACGGTGTGTGCCCCGCACTGGTCGCCGATCAGGAGCGAGTCGCAGTTGGTGAAGTTGCGCGCACCCTTGGCCTTCTTGTGGGCCGAGACGAGGCCGCGATAGGTGTTCTGCGAGCGGCCCGCGGAAATCCCCTTCGAGATGATCCGGCTGGTCGTGTTCTTGCCGAGATGGATCATCTTGGTGCCGGAATCGACCTGCTGCATGCCGTTCGACACCGCGATCGAGTAGAACTCGCCGCGGGAATCGTCGCCGCGCAGAATGCAGGACGGATACTTCCAGGTGATGGCCGAGCCGGTCTCGACCTGCGTCCAGGAGATCTTCGAGCGGGCGCCGCGGCAATCGCCGCGCTTGGTCACGAAGTTGTAGATGCCGCCCTTGCCCTCGTTGTCGCCGGGGTACCAGTTCTGGACGGTCGAGTACTTGATCTCGGCATCCTCCAGGGCGACGAGTTCGACCACCGCGGCGTGGAGCTGGTTGTCGTCGCGCTTCGGGGCGGTGCAGCCCTCGAGATACGAGACGTAGGAGCCCTTGTCGGCGATGATGAGCGTGCGCTCGAACTGGCCGGTATCGCGCTCGTTGATGCGGAAGTAGGTCGACAGCTCCATCGGGCAGCGCACGCCCGGCGGGATGTAGACGAACGACCCGTCGGAGAAGACGGCCGAGTTCAGGGTCGCGAAGAAGTTGTCCGTCACCGGCACGACCGAGCCGAGATAGGTCTTCACCAGGTCCGGATATTCGCGGATGGCCTCGGAGATCGGCATGAAGATCACGCCGGCCTTCTCGAGCTCCTTCTTGAAGGTGGTCGCCACCGAGACCGAGTCGAACACCGCGTCGACCGCGACGCGGCGCTCGGGGGCGATGCCCTCCAGCACCTCGACCTCGCGCAGCGGGATGCCGAGCTTCTCGTAGGTCTTGAGGATCTCGGGATCGATCTCGTCGAGGGACTGGGCCGCCTTACGCTTCGGGGCCGCGTAATAGTAGATCTGGTTGTAATCGACCTTGTCGTAGGACACGCGGGCCCATTCCGGCTCCTTCATGGTGAGCCAGCGCTTGTAGGCATCGAGCCGCCATTCCAGCATCCATTCCGGCTCGTTCTTCTTGGCCGAGATGAAGCGGATCACGTCCTCGGAGAGGCCCTTCTCGGACTTCTCCATCTCGATCGTGGTCTCGAAGCCGTACTTGTACTGGTCGAGGTCGATCGAACGGACCCGATCGATGGTCTCCTGCACTGCAGGCATTCCGCGTCTCCTACCGACTCCGGTGTCAAGGACCGGGGGATCTCACTGAGATGGCTCGGGCGGCGCGGCGCTCAGGCCGCCCGTCCTCGCCGTTGATATAAGGGTGCGAGCACCCGTTCGCAGGCTGCGAGGAAGCGCCGCGCGTCGTCCTCCGTGCTATTCCAGCCGAAACTCACCCGCAGGGCCCCCGCCGCCAGGGCCGGATCGACCCCCATCGCCGCGAGGACCGGCGAGCGGGCGACCTTGCCCGAGGCGCAGGCCGAACCCGACGAGACCGCGACGCCCGCGAGGTCGAGGGCGATGAGGGCGGTCGCGGCCTCCAGCCCCGGCACCGCGAAGGCCAGGGTGTTGGGAAGCCGGGAAGCCCCCTCGCCGAACACCACCACGTCAGGGGCCAGCGCGCGGACCCCCGTCAGGGTTCCCTCCCGCAGGCCGGCGAGCCGTTCGGCTTCCGCCGGGAGAGCGGCGCGCGCCAGCTCGGCGGCGCGGCCCATCCCGACGATGCCGGGCAGGTTCTCGGTGCCGCAGCGCAGCCGCTGCTCCTGGCCGCCCCCGCGCAGGAAGGCGCCCTCCAGCTCCACGCCCTCGGCGAGGGCGAAGGCGCCGACGCCCTTCGGCGCCGCGAATTTGTGCCCGGAGATCGAGAGCGCGTCGAGCCCGAGGGCGCCCATGTCCAGGGCGATCTTGCCCGCCGCCTGCACGGCGTCGCTATGCACCAGGGCCTGGCCGTGGGCGCGGGCGAGGCGGACGATCTCGGCCAGGGGCTGCACCACACCGGTCTCGTTGTTGGCCGCATGCACGGAGATGAGCACGCCCTCGCCCGAGAGCGCGTCGAGACGCTCCGCCAGAGCCGCCAGGGAGACCACGCCCTTCGCATCCACGGGCAGCACCTCGACCGCCTCGGCGGGGAAGCGGTGGCCCGCGGTGACGCAGGGATGCTCGGTCGCCGAGATCAGAAGCCGCGTCGGGGCGGCTCGTCCCGAGCGGCGCAGGGCACCGGACAGGAGCGTGTTGGCCGCCTCCGTGCCGCCGCTGGTGAAGACGATGCGGGCCCCCTGCCCGCCCACCAGCCGCGCGATCTGCTCGCGGGCGGCCTCGATCGTCGCCCGGGCCGCCCGGCCCTCCGTGTGGATCGAGGAGGGATTGCCCGGCAGCGTGAGCGCCCGCGCGACCGCATCCGCCACCTCCGGCCGGACCGGGGATGTCGCATTGTGGTCGAGATAGCTGCGTTCTTCTGAACCCATGGTGGAATCCTTGCTCATCCTTCGCCGCCGCATCTCCCTGCTCGGGGGCGTGTCTTCGGGCCGCTCCACATCTCGAAATTCTTGCTTTTGCCCCCGGCCCTCGTGCTAAGGGCCGGGTTCGACCCGTCTTCACCGGCTGTCCGGCGGTGTTCACGAGCTAGTTTAGAATTAGTCTAATCGACTAGAACTATTCTAAGCGTGCTTTTAGGAGGCTGCCGGGACGAGTCAAGGCATCCCGCCGCGATCTCCCGAGGGCGCTGCGCCGGCGCGGGGCGATCCGATCTCTTGAGGAACCCATGCCCGAAGTCATCTTCTCCGGTCCCGCCGGCCGCCTCGAGGGGCGCTACCAGGCGCCCAAGAAGAAGGGCGCGCCGATCGCCATCGTGCTGCACCCGCACCCCCAGTTCGGGGGTACGATGAACAATCAAATTGTGTACAATCTTTTCTATACTTTCGCCAATCGCGGCTTCGCAGCCCTGCGTTTCAATTTTCGCGGGGTCGGCCGCAGCCAGGGCGCCTTCGACCATGGCTCGGGCGAGCTGTCGGACGCGGCGGCCGCCCTCGACTGGGTGCAGGCGGTGAACCCGGAGGCGAAGTCCTGCTGGATCGCCGGCGTCTCCTTCGGCGCCTGGATCGGCATGCAGCTGCTGATGCGCCGCCCGGAGATCGAGGGCTTTATCTCGATCGCGGCCATGGCCAACCGCTACGACTTCACCTTCCTCGCCCCCTGCCCGTCCTCGGGCCTGTTCGTGCACGGTTCCGAGGACCGGGTCGCCCCGGCCCGCGAGGTGATGCCGGTGATCGAGAAGGTGAAGACGCAGAAGGGCGTCATCATCGAGCACCAGATGGTCGACGGCGCCAACCACTTCTTCGACGGCAAGGTCGACGAGCTGACCAAGACCGTCGACACCTATCTCGACAAGCGCCTCGGCAAGCGGGAGGAGGCGGCCTGAGCGCCGCCGCACGCTCGCCGAACGCGAGAAAGGGCGCCGATCCGGCCGGATCGGCGCCCTTTCTCGTTGGGGCGGGACCCGTGTGGCCGGGCTAGCCGCCCGGCTTCTTGTCGGCGGCGCCCGGGGGCTCGTTCGGGGCCGGGGCGCCCTTGGGCAGCTCGGGATTCTTCGGATCGTGCGGCGCGGCGACCGGGGCCGCCAGGGTCTCCGGCGGGGCGGCCGGATTCTCCGCGGTCTCGGTGGGCTTGGGCAGCTCCGGCAGGCCGTCCTTCAGCTTGGCGTTGATCTTGGCGAGATCGTCGGGCTCGGGGTTCAGGTCCTTGGCGTGCTGCCACTGGAACTTGCCCTCGAGCCGGCGGCCGGTGCGCCAATAGGCGTCGCCGAGATGGTCGTTGATGGTCGGGTCGCCGGGCTTGAGCTCGACGGCCTTCTCCAGCTCGCGCACGGCGTCGTCCCAGCGGCCGAGCCGGAAATAGGCCCAGCCCAGGCTGTCGATGATCATGCCGTCGCGGGGCGAGAGATCGACGGCCTGGCGCAGCATCTTGAAGGCGTCGTCGACGTTCATCGAACGGTCGACCCAGGAATAGGCGAGGTAGTTCAGCACCTGCGCCTTGGCGTTGGGCTGGGTCGGCGGCACCAGGGACAGGGCCTTCTTCAGGTCCGCCTCGGCCTTGTCCCACGCGCCGGCGCGCTCGTAGGCGGTGCCGCGGAAGTAGAACAGCGTCCAGTAATTGCCCTCCTCCGCCGGCTTCACCCGCTCGATCGCCTGGGTGTAGGTGGCGGCGGCCTCCTTGTACTGCTTGCGCGAGCGCTGGACGTTGCCGAGGGCGGAGATCACGTCGATGTTGTCGGGATAGGTCTTGAGGGCGGCGTCGAGATGCTGGATCGCCTCGTCGCCCTTGCCCATCTGCTCCAGGTTGAGCCCGATCTGCACTTCGGCATTGAGCTTCAGCGGCGAGGCGGCCGGGATCTGGGCATAGGCCTCGTTGGAGCGCTCGGCCTGCTTCATCCGGTCAAGGGTGTCGGCCAGCGTCAGCCGGGCGATGGCGTGCTCGGGGGCGAGGTAGAGGGCGAGCCGCAGGTAGACCACCGCCGGCAGCTCGTCGCCCTGGGTCGAGCCGGCCGAGCCGAGGCCGTAGAGCACCTCCGCGGCCCCTTCCTGGGCCGAGTTGATGAGCTGGCCGAGGGGCTTGCCGCTCTTCAGCTTGTCCAGCGCGTCGGCCACGATCGGGTGGCGCGGCAGCACCTGCTCGAAGGTGCTGTAGGCATCGATGGCGAGGTCGGTGCGCCCGGCCGCCGCCTCGAAGCGGGCATAGCCGTCGACGATGCGCAAGGTATTGTGATCGGCGTCGTAGGCCGCCTTGAGCCGGCGCTCGGCTTCCGCCTTGTCGCCGACGAGGTTGGCGATCAGCCCGGCATGGTAGTCCCGGAAGACGTTGAAGTAGCGCTCGCCCTTGAGGCGGTTGATCGTCTCCAGCGCCCGCTTGCCGTCGCCGGCCCCGGCATAGGCCCAGGCGGTCAGCAGCGTCGCGGTCAGGTCGGCGGCCGCGCCCCGGCCGGAGCGGGCGAAGCTCTGGCGGGCGGCCGGGTACTGCCCGGCCTTGAGCTGGCGCACGCCGAGGGCGAGCTGGGCGAGGCCGTTCGAGCCTTCCCGGGTGGCGAGGCGCTCGGCCGAGCGGAACGCGTCGGTCATGGCGCCGTCGGCGAGCAGCGAGACGAAGGCGCGCTCCAGCAGCTCGGCGTTGCGCGGGTCGCCCTTCACCGCCTCGCGGTAGAAGCTCGCGGCGGCGGCCGTGTCCTTCGAGGCGCCGGCGATGTAGGCGGAGAGGAAGTTGCCCTCGAGCGACTCTGCCGGTTCGAATTCCGAGAGCGGGGCGGATTCCCGCGGCTGCATCGCCGAGGCGGCGGGGCTCGCCAGCATGGTCCCGGCCAGCAGAAGGGCGAGCGCCGCAGGGCGGCGGCGGGTGGCGTTTCCGTATTGGGTCACCAGGCACGGCTCCTTGGCGGCGGCCGGATTTGTGAGGCCGGCGCCGTTGTGGCGCGGGACACTGAACCCTTCACGCCATGACCGCAAGGCGAAAGGATGGCGCGGGGGACGGCCGTGGCGGGGTGCCGCGTGCGCGTCCTCGGGGGCTCGTCCGAGACCGCTGCGAGGGCGGAGGGGGCCGGACGGGCGGTCGGGACGCGACGCCTTTCCGCGCCGGTTACTCGCCTTTTGATTGCTGTTTTTATAGTAACGCAATCTAAGGATATGCTGCCGTTCCAGAAATTTTGCCGCAGGTTGAACAGGTTTTGATGATATTCATCTCGTAATAATGAATGACTGATTGGGTCCGACGCGAGCAACCCAGCGTGCCAGCCCCCTGAACGGGTGGTTGGCCGCTCTCAAGTCGGAGCCGGACGTGCCGCGTTACAGCGATCTGCCGATTTTCGTGAAGGTGAGCGGGGCGCTCGCCGTCCTTGCCCTGGTCAGCCTCCTGACATCGGGCCTGTCATGGTCCAACCTGAACAGGATCGAGGCCACGGCGGAGGCCACCGCCCATAGCCACGCCGTCATGGCCGATGCCCAGCGCCTCGTCGAGGCGATGGTCAACCAGGAGACCGGGGTCCGCGGCTACCTGATCGCCGGGGAGGACGCGTTCCTCGCCCCCTATCGCGGCGGCCGGGAAACCTTCGAGACGACCTTCGCCCATCTGCAGGGCCTGATCGCCGACAATCCGGGGCAGCAGAAGCGCCTGACCGCGCTCGGCGAGGCGGCCTCCCGCTGGCGCAAGGACGTGGCGGAGCGCGAGATCGCCCTCATGCGCGACCCGGAGACGCGTGAGCAGGGCCGGGCGATCGAGGCCTCCGGCGCCGGCAAGAGCGCCATGGACGCCCTCCGCGCCCAGGCCGCCGAGATCGTCTCGATCGAGAAGGGGCTGCTCGACGAGCGCGCCGCGGCGGCGGCGGCGGCCGGGAACGCGTTCCGCCTGGTCTGCATCGGCGGCCTCCTGGCCATGATCGTCGCCTCGCTCGCCACCCTCGCCCTCCTCCATGCCGGCGTGGTGAAGCCGATCCGCGCGATGACGGGCTCCATGGGCCGCCTCGCGCAGGGCGATGCCACGGTCGCGGTGCCGGGGCTCGGGCGCCGCGACGAGGTCGGCGGGATGGCCGGCGCCGTGCAGGTCTTCAAGGACAACCTGATCCGGACCCGGGCGCTGGAGGCGGAGACGGCCGAGGCACGCCTCGCCGCGGAGGAGCAGCGCAAGACCGGCATGCGCCAGATGGCGGACGCCTTCGAGCGGGCCGTGGGCGGCATCGTCGAGACCGTGGCCGCCGCCGCGACGGAGATGCGGGCGACCGCCGAGGGGATGACGACGCTGGCCACCCGGTCCGTGGGCGAAACCAACGCCGTGGCCGGCGCGGCGCAGGAGGCCTCCAACCATGTCGGCGCCGTGGCCGCGGCGGCCGAGGAACTCGGCGTCTCGGTGCAGGAGATCGCCCGCCGGGTCGGCGACTCGGCCGAGATGGCGCAGGGCGCGGTGAACGAGGCGAGCGCCACCGCTGGGCTGGTGCAGGAGCTGTCGGAGGCGGCGGCCCGGATCGGCGACGTGGTCGGCATGATCTCGCAGATCGCCAGCCAGACGAACCTCCTGGCGCTGAACGCCACCATTGAGGCGGCCCGGGCCGGCGAGGCGGGGCGCGGCTTCGCGGTGGTCGCCGCGGAGGTGAAAGAACTCGCGAGCCAGACGGCCCGGGCGACCGACGAGATCTCCGGCCAGATCGCGCGCATCCAGGGCTCGACCCAGCAGGCGGTGGCGGCGATCCAGGGCATCGGCGGCCGCATCCGCGAGATCAACGAGGTCGCGAGCTCCATCGCCGCGGCCGTGGAGGAGCAGGGCACGGCGACCCAGGAGATCGTCCGCAGCGTCGCCGAGGCCGCGCAGGGGACGGGCGCCGTCACCGGCCGCATCGCGGGCGTGGCCGAGGCGGCCGAGGAGACCGGCAATGCGGCCTCCCAGGTGCTCACCTCGGCGGGCGAGCTGTCGCAGCAATCCGAGCATCTCGGCAGCGAGGTCGCCCGCTTCCTCGCCACCGTGCGGGCCGCCTGAGGCCGCCCGCGCCCCTCGCGAGGCTTGAAAACCAGAAGGCCCGGGGCATGCCCCGGGCCTTCGCGCTTCCGTGAACCGGCGGTCTCAGAGGTTCGTATAGTTTGGTCCGCCCGGGCCCTCGGGGGTGACCCAGGTGATGTTCTGGTTGGGATCTTTGATGTCGCAGGTCTTGCAGTGGACGCAGTTCTGCGCGTTGATCTGGTAGCGCAGGCCATCGCGGGCGGAGGCATCCTCCACCCATTCGTAGACGCCGGCCGGGCAGTAGCGGCCGGAGGGGCCGCCATAGACGTCGTGCTCGGAGCGCTTCTGGAGCTCGCTGTCCGTCACCTTGAGGTGAGGCGGCTGGTCCTCCTCGTGGTTGGTGTTCGAGAGGTAGACCGAGGAGAGCCGGTCGAAGGTGAGCTTGCCGTCGGGCTTCGGGTAGGTGATCGGCGTCACCTCGGAGAGCGGCTTCAGGCAGGCATGGTCCGGCTTGCCGTGCTTGAGGGTGCCGAACAAAGAGGTGTCCGCGAGGGCATTGGTCCACATGTCGAGGCCGCCGAGCCCGACCCCGGCCAGGGTGCCGTATTTCGACCAGAGCGGCTTGACGTTGCGCACCGGCTTGAGGTCGCGCCCGATCGCGCTGCCGCGCCAGCCCTCCTCGTAGGCGGTCAGCTCGTCGCCCTGACGGCCCGCCGCGATCGCCGCGAAGATGGCGTCGGCCGCCTGGATGCCGGACAGGATCGCGTTGTGCGAGCCCTTGATGCGCGGCACGTTCACGAAGCCGGCCGAGTCGCCGACCAGGCAGCCGCCGGGGAAGACGAGTTTGGGCACCGATTGCCAGCCGCCTTCCATGATGGCGCGCGCGCCGTAGCCGATGCGCTTGGCCCCCTCGAAGGTCTCGCGGATCATCGGGTGGGTCTTGAAGCGCTGGAACTCCTCGAACGGCGACAGGGTCGGGTTCTCGTAGTTCAGGTGCGTGACGAAGCCGACCGAGAGCAGGTTGTCGTCGAAATGGTAGAGCCAGGAGCCGCCGCCGGCCTTGTTGGGCAGGGGCCAGCCCATGGTGTGCTGGACGAGGCCCGGCTCGAACTTCGCATCGCTGAGCTGCCAGAGCTCCTTGATGCCGATGCCGTATTTCTGGTGGTCGCTGTGGCGGTTGAGCTGGAAGCGCTCGATCAGGGTCTTGGTGAGCGAGCCGCGGGCGCCCTCGCCGAAGACCGTGTATTTGGCGCGCAGCTCCATGCCGCGGGTGAAATCGGCGCGCGGCGCACCGTCGCGGCCGATGCCGAGATCGCCGGTGGCGATGCCGGTCACGGCGCCGTGCGCGTCGTAGAGCACCTCGGAGGCCGGGAAGCCGGGATAGATCTCGACGCCGAGGCCCTCGGCCTTTGCGCCGAGCCACTTCACCGTGTTGGAGAGCGAGCCGACGAAGTTGCCGTGGTTCGACAGGAGCTTGGGAAAGAACAGGTTCGGCAGGCGGACGCCGCTGTTCTTGGTGAGGTAGAGGAACTCGTCACGCTCCACCGCGGTCTTGAGCGGGCGTTCGGGATCCGTGCGCCAGTCGGGCAGCAGGGCGTCGAGGCCGATCGGGTCGACCACGGCGCCCGACAGGATATGCGCGCCGACCTCGCCGCCCTTCTCCACCACGACGACGGAGATCTCCTCGCCCTTCTCCGCGGAGAGCTGCTTGAGGCGGATCGCGGCGGCGAGGCCCGCGGGCCCCGCACCCACCACCACCACGTCGAAATCCATCCCCTCGCGATCCGGCAACGCCATCCTCGATCCTCCTGAGCCGTGCGGCGTCCCCCGTCGCGTCGGCGCGTTCGTGTTATTGAAGTCTCTCAACCGATTCCAAATTAGGAAGGCAAGCCGTCCTTGCTAGAATGGCACAGCCCTAGCCACAGGACTCCCTTGCCCGCAACCGGACCGAACCGGCGCTGTTTCCGGCGCGCCCGTCCGGTTAAGGTCGCCCCATGAACGTGCCGGCGGCCCCCCTCCCTTCCCCTTCGCCCTCCCCCGTCATCCGGATCGCCGCGGCCCTCCTGTCCGATGCGGAGGGCCGGGTGCTGCTCGTGCGCAAGCGCGGCACGGAGGCCTTCATGCAGCCGGGCGGCAAGATCGAACCCGGCGAGGCGCCGCGCGCCGCCCTGCGGCGGGAGCTGTCCGAGGAACTCGGGCTCGCCGTCGACGCGCAGGCGGCGGTCTTCCTCGGACGCTTCCGGGCGGAGGCCGCCAACGAGCCCGGCCATGTCGTCGAGGCAGAGATCTTCCGCCTGTCGGTGGCGGGTCCGGTGGCGCCGGCCGCCGAGATCGCGGAGATCGCCTGGATCGACGCGGCCGCGCCGGGCGCCCTCCCCCTGGCGCCCCTCACCCGCGACCATGTGCTGCCGCTCCATGCCGGCGCGGGGACGTTGTCCACAGGCGTCAGCGACGCCACATGACAATCATGAGCCCCGCGAGCCAGGACAGGGACGCGCAGATCGCGCTCCTCGACTTCGACGTCGAGGCCGGCGTCGATCTCGCCCTCGACGAGACCCCGCATGACCGCTTCGCCGAGGCCGATGCCCCGGCCCCGGACGCGCGGCGGCCGTCTCTTTCGCCGCCGCCGCTTTTGTCCCCCCTGCCCCGGCGAGAGCTGCCGTCGCGGAGCCCGGAGGCGCCGCGTCCGGCTGCGCCCGCCCGCACCTATGGCGGGGCCGCCGCGGCGGCCCCGGGCGAGGCCGCGGTCGATGCCCGCGCCAAGGCGGCCGAGGCGGAGTCGCTGGAGGCTTTGGAGGCCTTGCTGCGCGGCTTCGAAGGCTGCGGCCTCCGCTTCACGGCCAAGAACCTCGTCTTCGCCGACGGCAATCCCCAGGCCCGGGTGATGTTCGTCGGCGAGGCGCCCGGCGCCGACGAGGACCGCATCGGCAAGCCCTTCATGGGCCGCTCCGGCAAGCTCCTCGACCGGATGATGGCGGCGATCGGCCTCGATCGCTCGGGCGCCTATGTCGCCAACATCGTGCCCTGGCGGCCCCCGGGCAACCGCAACCCGACCCCGCAGGAGGTCTCGATCTGCAGGCCCTTCATCGAGCGCCAGATCACCCTCGTCGATCCCGACATCCTGGTCTGCCTCGGAGCCCCGGCCACGCAGACGCTGACGGGCACGAAGGACGGCATCCTGAAAGCGCGGGGGCGGTTCTATCCCTATCGCCTCGGCGACGGGCGCGAGATCCGGGCGCTCGCCACGCTCCACCCGGCCTATCTCCTGCGCCAGCCGGTGCAGAAGCGCCTCGCCTGGCGCGACTTCCGGGCACTGAAGGCCGCCCTCGACACGCGGGCTTGACCGGAGGCGCTCGATCCGGCCCAAGCGGAACGGTATCCCGGACAGGATCATTCTCATTCCGGCACCGGCGCGCGTCTCGCGGCGCCGGGGACCGGGCGACACGGGTGGCGGGCGATGCGTTGGGAAGACTTCCGCAGTTCGGAGAACGTCGAGGATCGCCGCGGTGAGGGCGGCGGAGGCGGCTTCGGCTTTCCCGGGGGCGGGGCCGGCGGCCTCGGCATCGGCACGATCGTCGTGCTGCTGCTCATCTCCTGGGTGACCGGCATCAACCCGGCCATCCTGATCGGCGGGGCCGAGCACATGAGCGGCGGTCGTCCGCGCGAGGAGCGGGTCGATCCCGAGACCCAGGCCCGGCGCCGCCAAGCCCCGACCGACCAGGCCGGCCAGTTCGCCTCCAAGATCCTCGGCAACACGGAGGATGTCTGGAGCACGGTGCTGCCGAACCAGACCGGGCGGCAATACACCCCGACGACCATGGTGCTCTATCAGGGCGGCACCCGCTCGGGCTGCGGCTCGGCCCAGGCGGCGATGGGGCCGTTCTACTGCCCGCTCGACAAGAAGGTCTATCTCGACACGAGCTTCTTCAAGGAGATGCAGACCAAGTTCGGCGTGAAGGGCGACTTCGCCTATGCCTACGTCATCGCCCACGAGGTCGGCCACCACGTGCAGGACGTGCTCGGCATCCTCGGCAAGGTGCAGGGCCGTCAGCAGGCCGCGAGCAGCAAGACGGAGGCGAACCGCCTCTCCGTGCGCGTGGAGCTGATGGCCGATTGCCTCGCCGGCGTCTGGGCCAAGAACTCCAACGACCGCTGGAACGCTCTCGACCAGAGCGACATCCAGGAGGCGCTCAACGCGGCGAGCGCTATCGGCGACGACAAGCTGCAGGAGCAGGCCCAGGGCTACGCCGTGCCCGACAGCTTCACCCACGGCTCCTCCGAGCAGCGGATGCGCTGGTTCATGACCGGCTACAAGAGCGGCCAGACCAAATCCTGCGACACCTTCCGCGCCGCGGCGAACTGAGCGCCCGGCATCGCCGCGCCATCGGCCGGATTTCGATAAGCCGTTAGCACCTGCCATGCGAGGATGGGCGGATCTTCGCCGCCCGCCCGGATCCCATGGCCGATTCCTTCGCGATGCTCTCCGGCCTGCTGCGCCCCGCTTCGGCGGGCGTGCCGGGCCGGGCCGTGCCGGTCTGGGCCGCCAACGCCCTCATCGCGGCGACGCTGCTCCTGTGCACGGTGCACACCACCCCCTTCGTGGATCTGAGCTCCCCGGCCACGATCGAGGTCTGGGAGGGCGGCAACCTCCTCACCCAGATCGCCTATAGCGCCCTCTTCCTGGCCGCCCTTGCCCTGGTGGCCCGGATCGGCATCGCCCGGCTGAAGCCCCTTGCCGGGCCGCTCGAGGCCCTGCTCGTCGCCTGGATCGGCGTCTCGACGCTCCTCGCCCAGGCCCCGGCGAACTCGATGCGTCGGCTGGCGCTCACCTTCATCTGTATCTTCCTCGCGGCGGCCCTGCTGCTCGTCGCGCGCTCGGTGCGGCAGTTCGCGCGCAGCCTCGCGCTCACGGCGCTCGGCGTGCTGGTGCTGTCCTACCTCTCGGTCGTGGTGGCGCCGCGCTACGCCATGCACACCACCCTCGACCTCAAGGAGCCGGATCTCGCCGGCAACTGGCGGGGCCCTTTCAATCACAAGAACGAGGCCGGCGCGATCATGGTGCTGTTCGTGTTCGTCGGGCTGCTCGCCTGGAACACCGGCCAGCGGCTCCTCGGGGGCGCCGTCGCCGGGCTCGCCGCCCTCTTCCTGGTCTTCACCCATTCCAAGACCGCAACCGCGCTGCTGCCGCTGATCCTCCTCCAGATCTGGCTCGCCCAGCGTTTCCGCGGGAGTCTCTGGCGCGGGCTCGTGCTGCTCGGGCCGGTGGCGCTGCTCGGCCTCGTCTCCCTCGGCTCCTTCTTCTTCCGGCCGCTGCAGGAGCTGATCGCCGGCGCCCTCACCGATACGAGCTTCACCGGCCGCACCGAGATCTGGGAATTCGCCCTCGACAACATCCTCAAGCACCCGGTCGCGGGCTGGGGCTATGGCGGGTTCTGGCGCACGGAGGAGACGCAATACGGCAGCTGGGGCACGCAGACCTGGCTCGCTGAGACCTCCCAGGCCCACAACGCCTATCTCGACACGGCCCTGTTCATGGGCCTGCCGGGCCTCGCCCTGACGCTCCTCGTCTTCGTGGCCCGTCCCCTACGCGACCTCCAGCGGGCGGAGGGCGGGCGCCGGATGGACCCGGCCACGGTCTTCTTCGTCAGCCTCTGGCTCTACGCCCTGATGACGGGCTTCTTCGAATCCGTGTTCTACGAGGGCAACAGCGCGATCTTCCTGCTCTTCGTCCTCGCCCTGTTCGGCTTGCGCTTCCGCACCCTGGCCCCGGCGGTGGCGCGCTGAGGATCACGCCTCCGGCACCGGCCGGGGCCGCCGGTCCGGGCCGATGGCGACGAAGGTGAACAGGCCCTCCGTCACCTTCATGGTGGTCTCGCTCTCGCGCTCCCGCCGCCAGACCTCGACCTGGATGCGGATCGAGGTGTGGCCGACCTTCACGATCCAGGCATAGAGGCTGACCTCGTCGCCCACGAAGACTGGATGGTGGAAGGTCATCGCCTCCACCGAGATCGTGGCGCAGCGGCCCCGCGCCCGGCGGGCGGCGACGTTGCCGGCGGCGAGATCCATCTGCGCCATCAGCCAGCCGCCGAAGATGTCGCCGGCCGGGTTGGTATCGGCCGGCATGGCGATGGTGCGGATCACCGGCGCCCCGCGGTCGCTCGGCTGGCCAGGGACGCCCGGCATCGTCTCGACGGTCACGGTTTCGGTCATGGCCTCGCTCGCGCGGCAGTTCCTGGCGCGGCCAAGCATGCCACGTTCGTGCCGTCGCCGCTTCGTTCCGGGACCGCGGAGCGGGACGAAAGGCTCCTGTCTGAAGCCTCTCCGGAGGGAATCGCTCGAATCCTAAAAATGCCGTTAACCGAATTTTAACCTCGCGATTGCCGGTCGGCGACGCCCGTGCGAGCTTCCTAAACGAAAGCTTAACGGTGAGTACGGGTCATGCGTGACGGGTTCTCCAAGCGGGTCGGCGGCGCGGGCAGGGCCCGGCTCCGGGTGCTCGCCGCGGGCCTCGCCCTGGTCCTTGCCGCCGCGGCCCCCGCCGCCGCCCAGACGCTCGCCGCCCTGCCGAACCGGTCCCCGTCCACCGCCACCGTGACCGGCCCGGCCAAGCCCATCGCCGCCTGGGCCACCTTCTGCGAAAATTATCCGGCCGAATGCGCCCTCGACCGCAGCGAGCCGGCCCGCATCGCCCTCTCGAACGCGACCTGGCAGACGATCAACGCGGTCAACAAGCGGGTCAACAAGTCCATCCGCGCGGTCACCGACCTCGACCATTGGGGCTCGGCCGACCGCTGGGACCTCGCCGAGGACGGCATGGGCGATTGCGAGGACTTCCAGCTGCTCAAGCGCCGCCTGCTGGCCGAGGCCGGGCTGCCGCGGCGGGCCATGCGCATGACCGTGGTGGTCGACGAGAAGGGCGAGGGCCACGCCGTCCTCACGATCCTGACCGACCGCGGTGACCTGATCCTCGACAACAAGACCAACGCCGTCCTGCCCTGGCGCCAGACCGGCTACGTCTTCGTCAAGCGCGAGAGCCAGGACGCCGTCGCCTGGGTCGCCCTCGGCCGCGATCCCGATCCGGCCACCACCGCGAACCGCTGACCGCGCCTGTCCCGCGGCGGGACGGCCCCTCTGCCGGCGGTTAGCGCCCCGTTAAGGCGTCTTGCGCGAAGGTTGACGGAACGTTTCTCGGATTATCGCTTTTCGAGAAATATCTCTCCGGCCAAAGCCTTCGCGCGAGCCCGATGCCGTTCTCCCTCCCCCGCACCGCGCTGATCGCCCTCGCTCTCCTGGCGGCCCCGGCCGCCCGGGCCGAAGGTCCTGCCGGTGCCGCGGGCCAGAGTCATGCCGCCTGGCAGAGCTGCCTGCGCGAGGCCTATGGCCTGAAGGCCGCCCTCTCCGGCAAGACGCTCGCGGCCGATGCCGCCCTGCGCGAGTGCCGCGACCGGGAGAACGCCTATCTCGCCGCCCTCTCCACCTCCCCGCTCCTCGACGACGAGGACGTCGCCCGTGTCCGCCCGGCGCTGGTCGCCCGCGCCCGGATCTGGCTGATGGGCCGCGCACCCACCCGCCAGCTCTGAGGCGGGACGGCGCCACGATCCTCCCGGAAGTCGCCCGTCGGCAGGGTCGCCCTGCCGGGCCGGTGCACGCGGACCGTGCGCCGGCTTTGCCGTTGCCCGCAGCGGCGGAATGGTTTCCAAAAGTTCACGCGGGCGTCACAACGCCGACACGCAAGATTTAATCCCGCGTTTTCTGATAAAATTCCATGTGCTCGACGGCACTTGGATTCGTCGAGGCAAGCTCGGCCGGCCTCTTGTTTATGACGGGCCGACAGAACATATTTCGCGGCGAGGCATCCGCGAGATGCCCGAGGTTTCGCGTGAACCTCGCGTTTCAAGTCCACGCTGAGAGAGGCTCCCGGGGGAACTCCCATGGCATTCGAGAATAGCCCGTTCCGCTACGGCGCCCAGCCGCAGGGTTACGCGGGCACCCAGGTCGAGGTCGACCAGGGCCTGCGCTCCTTCATGCTCGGCGTCTACAACAACATGACCGTCGGCCTCGGCATCTCGGGGCTGGTCGCGCTCGGCCTCAACATGCTGTCGGTCGCGGCCTATCAGGGCACGCGGCCGATCCTCACCCCCTTCGGGCAGGCGCTCTACACGAGCCCGCTGAAGTGGGTGCTGATGCTGGCGCCGCTCGCCTTCATCTTCGTGTTCTCCTTCCGCATGGACCGGATGTCGTCGGCCTCGGCCCGCACGATGTTCTGGGCCTTCGCGGCGGTGATGGGCGCCTCGATGTCCACCCTCCTGCTCGTCTTCACGGGCGCGAGCGTGGTGCGGGTGTTCTTCATCACGGCGGCCACCTTCGGGGCGCTCAGCCTGTACGGCTACACCACGAAGCGCAGCCTGTCGGGGATGGGCTCGTTCCTGATCATGGGCGTGATCGGCCTGATCATCGCCTCGCTGGTCAACATCTTCCTCGCCTCGAGCGCGCTCCAGTTCGCGATCTCGGTGCTCGGCGTCCTGATCTTCGCGGGCCTCACCGCCTACGACACGCAGAAGCTGAAGGAGATGTATCTCTACAGCGGCCTCGACGCCGAGGGCGCGGCCAAGATGTCGGTGAACGGCGCCCTGACGCTGTATCTCGACTTCATCAACATGTTCCAGTTCCTGCTCTCGCTGCTCGGCGACCGCCGCTAAGCCCGAGCACGAAGGAACCACGAGAAGCCCCGGCTCCGCCGGGGCTTTTTGTTTTAGCGGTGCTCGTGCGGGCGCAAGGCCGCATCGCCCCGCCCTGCCCCGGCTGCTAGGGTCCCGGCCTGTCGTGCTTTCCGACGCGGTGGCTCCGGTGCGTCGAATGACGGCGCTTCCTGACAGACATCGCGAGCCGCCGGAGAACGGAAACGATGAATCGCCTCCTCATCGGGCTCACCGCCCTCGCCATCGGGCTCGCTCCCCTCGGGGCCGGCGCGCAGCAGGGGGCGCCCCATGGCGGCGCGCAGGAATCCGGGCGGAAGGCCCCCGAGCGGCGGCCCGAGGGGCGCAAGCTTCCCGCGGATGCGGTCACCCAGCACAGCCTTGTCCTGCCGGAGGGCCGCAAGCTCGATTTCACGGCCACCGCCGGCAGTCTCGCCCTCGTGGACGAGAGCGGGGCGCTGCAGGCCGAGATCGCCTTCACCGCCTTTACCCGGGGCAAGCCGGAGGAGGCCGCGTCCCGGCCCGTCACCTTCGCGGTGAACGGGGGGCCGGGGGCGTCCTCGGCCTATCTCAATATCGGCGCCATCGGCCCCTGGCGCCTGCCGCTGGACGGGGCGAGCATCAGCCCCTCGCAGCCGATCGCCCTGCAGCCGAACCCGGCGACCTGGCTCGACGTCACCGACCTCGTCTTCATCGATCCCGTCGGCACCGGCTATAGCCGCGCCGCCGGGGACGACGCCAAGAAGTACTGGAGCGTCGATGCGGACGCCTCGGTGCTGGCCGCGGCCATCGCCCGCTATCTGCGTCAGAACGACCGGCTCGCCTCGCCGAAATTCTTCGTCGGCGAGAGCTATGGCGGCTTCCGAGGGCCGCTGATCGCCCAGAAGCTGCAGGGCGATGTCGGCATCGGCCTGTCCGGGCTGGTCCTCGTCTCCCCGGTGCTCGACTTCGCCTGGCTGCAATCGGCCCGGACCACGCCCTGGGGCTTCGTGACCCGCCTGCCCTCCCTCGCCGCCGCCGGGCTCGAACGCGCGGGCCGGCTGCCGACCCGGGAGCTGATGGCCGATGCGGAAGCCTATGCCGCCGGCGGCTACCTCGCCGATCTCCTGAAGGGGCCGAACGACCGGGCGGCGGTGGGCCGGCTCACGGAGCGCGTCTCGGCCCTGACCGGGCTCGATCCCGAGACCGTGCGGCGGCAGGCCGGGCGGCCCACGGCGGCGAGCTACCAGCGCGAGATCGGCCGAGAGGCGGGCCGCGTCGCCTCGGCCTACGACACCGGCGTCACCGGCTGGGACCCGGACCCGACCGCCCCGCATTCCGGCTTCGAGGACCCGCTGCTCACCGCCATGCAGGCGCCGCTCACCAGCGCCATGGTCGATCTCACCACCCGCCTCCTGAACTGGCGCGTCAACGACCTGCGCTACGAGCTCCTGAGCAACACCGTGAACCGCGGCTGGTCCTGGGGCTCGGGCCGGTCCGCCCCGGAGGCGATGGGCGCCCTCAAGGACGTGATGGCCCTCGACGGGAATTTGCGCATCCTCGTGGCCCACGGCTACACGGATCTCGTGACGCCCTACTTCGCCTCCAAGCTGCTGATCGATCAGGTGCCCCTGCGCGATGCGGGGGCGCGCCTGTCGCTCAAGGTCTATCCCGGCGGCCACATGTTCTATTCCCGGCCGGAGGCGCGCATGGCCTTCCACGACGACGTCGCCGCGATGTTCGCCGCCGCCCTGCGCGGCCGCACGGAGGGCAGCGCCCCGTCCTCGACGGTCCGCGAGCGTCCGATGGAGAACCCGACCCCGTGATCTGCCTGTCCGCGTCTGCCCGGTTCCTGCTTCTCGCGCTCGTCGGCGGCTCCCTGGCCGGCTGCATGGAGTCCGGCCGGCCCCCGGCCCCGCCGCCGGTGGCGGCCGTCGCCCCGGCTCCCCGGGTGCAAGCCCCCGTGGCGCCGACCTTTTCCGGGCCGGTCCTCGACGGCAGCGGCACCTGCACCGGACCCGTGCCGGGTGGTGCCGCGGCGATCGAGCCGGGGATCGGCGAATGCGAGCTCGTCCGTCTCAAGGGCAAGCCGCCGACCGACGTGCTGGTGGGCGAGGGTCGTGCCGGCCGCGAGGTGCAGGTGCTCTACACCGAGCCCGGCGCCAAGGAGCTCTATTTCTTCGTCAACAACCGCCTCGACCGCATCGTGAAGTCCTGAGGCGGCCCGCGCTGGCGCGCCCGGCGCGGAACCGCGCCTCCCTCCTCTGGTTGCCGAAGGAAGGAGGAGCGAACCATGATCAGCCCAGGCAGGACCGGAATCGGGACGGGACTCGTCACCGGGATGGGGCTCGCCGCCCTGTGCCTTGCGCTGGCGGGGCCGGTTGCGGCCCAGTCCGTCGGCGAGAAGACCGGCGTCAATTCGGTGCTCGGGGTCAGCCCCTCGACCCAGGATTTCGTGACCCAGGCCGTGATCAGCGACCTGTTCGAGAAGCAATCGAGCCAGCTCGCCGAGGAGCGCGGCGACGACAAGACCAAGGCCTTCGCCCGGAAGATGATCGCCGATCACGGCACCACCACCGACGGCCTCAAGGCCCTGGTCGATGGCGGCAAGGTCAAGGCCGACTGGCCGACGGCCCTCGACAGCAGCCACCAGAGCAAGCTCGACACGCTCAAGGGCCTCAAGGGCGACGACTTCGTGAAGCAGTACCGCTCGGACCAGGTCACGGCCCACAAGAACGCCGTCGACCTCTACAAGCGCTACGCCGATGGCGGCGACAATCCCGATCTGAAGGCCTTCGCCGCCAAGATGAAGCCGACCCTCGACGCGCATCTCAAGCTCGCCGAAGAGCTCCCGAAGTAGCGCCCCGGGGCGCCGCCGCGGGCGCTTAGGACCCCTTGCGGCGGCCCCCCCCGATCCACCCTTTTCCCGTGTCACGGCCGTGCGGCGTCCCGCGCGGCCAAAGTCTTGCCTGTCCCTTCGCTGCCCCGCGCGCGGAAAAAGACGGGGAGCCGCCAGGACGAACCAATGGCCCACGCCTACCGCTTCGGGATCGAGGAAGAGCTCTTTCTCGCGAGCACCCGGTCCCGCTCCGCCCCGCGCGAGGTGCCCAGGGATTTCCACGACGAGGCCCGGCGCCGGCTCGAGGCGGTGGAGCGAGAGATGCTCCAGAGCCAGATCGAGATCTGCACGCCGCCCTCCGCGAGCTTCTCCGAGGCCCGGGAGCGTCTGACCGCCCTGCGCTCCGGCCTCGCCGGGGTGGCGCGGGACTACGGGCTCAAGGTCTTCGCCGCCGGCACGCATCCGACCGCGCTCTGGTCGGAGCAGAAGCCGACCCGCAAGGCGCGCTACCGCAAGATGATCGAGGACCTCCAGATCGTCGGGCGACGCTCCGTGGTCTGCGGGCTGCACGTCCATGTCGAGGTGCCCCGGCCCGAGGCGCGCATCGACCTGATGCGGCGGCTCCTGCCCTTCCTGCCGCTGCTTCTGGCCCTCTCCACCTCCTCGCCCTTCTGGGAGCGGGAGCGCACCGGCCTCGCCGGCTACCGGGCCCGGGTCTATGCGGAGCTGCCTCGCACCGGCCTGCCGGAGCTGTTCGAGGACATGGCCGATTACGAGCGCTACGTCGCCGCCATGACCCAGGCGAAGGCGGTGGAGGACGCCACCTTCTTCTGGTGGCACATCCGTCCCTCGATCCGCTATCCGACCCTGGAATTGCGGGTGGCCGACAGCTGCACCCGCCTGTCCGACAGCCTCGCCGTCGCGGCCCTGTTCCGCTGCCTCGTGCGCCTGGTCGAGCGCCGGCCCGAGATCCACGCCCACATGACCGGCGCCTCCCGCGGCTTCGTGATGGAGAATCTCTGGCGGGCCGAGCGCGAGGGCGTCCATGCCAGCCTGATCGACGAGACTTCCGCGAGTGCGGTGCCGGTCCGCAAGGCGGTGGACGCCCTGCTCGATCTCGTGGCCGAGGACGCGGCGGCCCTGGGATGCGAATCGGAGGTCGCCCATGCCCGGCACATCGCCCGGGACGGCACGAGCGCCGATCGCCAACTCGCCGTGCACGAGGCGGCGCTCGCGGCGGGCAAGAGCCCCCGCGTGGCGCTGAGCGCGGTGATCGACTGGCTCGCCGAGGCGACAAAGGCGGGCTGAGGCAGCGACCGTCGCAGCCGTTGCGAGCGCAACGGGCAGGCTGCGGAAATTTCAGTCGTGGATGCCGCGCGCCTCGCCGGGAGCGGGCCGCATGCCGCCCGGTCCGGTCCCTCGGCTGCCGCTTCGTCGCGCGAGGCCGGGCGGAGCGTGAGCCAGCGGGAAGCCGGGGAAAAGCGAGTCGGTCCCGCTCTTGCTAGAGCTCCCTTCGCCGAAGGGCAGACCGGTTCGGCGCGAGCGATGGCCGTTCCGATCGGCCGCCTCGGCCGGGAATGCCGCGGGCCGCTCCAGCCTCGGGGCCTCGCGCCGCGCTGGGTGCCCGCAGAGAAAAATCCCTTCCTCGAAGTACTGGAGAGATTGACAGGGCAAAGTGGTAACGTATCCTAATCGAGGATATCATATCCACTATACGGATAAACAAATGAGCAGCGATGCCGCCGTTTTGGGCATCCTGCTCGTTTGTGGGCGATGCGGTTCCGGGCATCGGGCTTCCATGCGAAAGCTTGCGAAGACTGTCCGCTCATGCCGCGAGAAGACCGGAACAGGCCATGAAACCGTCTCTGTTCGCATATGACGCGCCGCGGACGCTCGACGAGGCGATCGCCCTGCTGGCCGGGGATCCCGGCGCGATGGTGCTGGCCGGCGGCCAGAGCCTCGTCCCGGCGATGAACCTGCGGCTCGCCGCCCCCGGCCGCCTCGTCGACATCCAGCATGTCGAGGGCCTGCGGGGGATCACGGTGGGCGAGGGCCGGATCACGGTCCGCGCCATGGTGCGCCACCGGGAGCTGGAGCTCAGCGCCGAGGCGCATCGGGCGAACCCGCTCATCCGCGCGGTGATGGCCCATGTCGCCCATATCCCGATCCGCAACCGCGGCACCGTGGTGGGCAGCCTCTGCCACGCCGATGCCGCCGCCGAGATGCCGATGCTGCTGCTGCTCACCGATGGCAGCGTGGTCGCGCAGGGGCCGGAAGGACGGCGCGAGATCGCGGCGCGGGACTTCTTCGCGTTCCACATGACCACGTCCCGCCGCCAGGACGAGATCGTCACGGAGGCGCGCTTCCCGGTCCTGCCCGAGGGGGCCGGCTGGGCCTTCGAGGAATTCGCCCGCCGCCGGGGCGACTACGCGGTCGCCGCGGTCGGCGCGGTGATCCGGCGCGGCACGGTCCGCCACGCGGTCTCCCTCGCCGCCTGCGGCATCGCCGCCCGCCCCGTTCGCCTGGAGGCGGCGGAAGCGCTCCTGTCGGACAGCGACCTCTCCGAGGGTGCGATCCGCGCCGCGGCCGAGGCGGCCAAGGCGGCGGTCACCGCCCCCGACGATCTCCACGCCACAACGGGATACCGCCGCCACCTCCTCGCCGGCCTCGTCCGGCGGGCCGTGGCGGGCGCCCTCTCCCGCGCTTCCTGAGGCACGATTCCCATGTCCCGCGCAAAGGCCCGGCGCCAGTTTCCCGTCACCTCGGACGATCCCACGATCCGCGTCGCCCTCACCGTCAACGGCGAGGCGGTCGAGCGCGAGGTCAGCCTGCGCATGCTGCTCTCGGATTTCCTGCGGCACGAGCTCGGCCTCACCGGCACCCATGTCGGCTGCGAGCACGGCGTCTGCGGCGCCTGCACGGTGATGATCGACGGCAAGTCCGCCCGCTCCTGCCTCACCCTGGCGGTGCAGGCCAACGGGACGGAGCTGCGCACCATCGAATCGGTCGCCGCCGAGGACGGCACCCTGCACCCGCTGCAGGAGGCCTTCCGCGACTGCCACGCCCTGCAATGCGGCTACTGCACACCGGGCTTCATCATGAACATCCTGAGCCACTTCGAATCCGGGCAGCCGGTCGACCTCTCCGAGGAGGGCATCCGGGACGTGCTCTCCGGCAATCTCTGCCGCTGCACCGGCTACCAGACCATCGTCGCCGCCTATCGCCAGGCGGCCGAGCGCCTCGCGGTCCGCCGAGGGGAAGCCTGATCATGTCGACCCGCACCTTCGGTTCCCGGATCAAGCGCAACATCGATCCCAAGCTCCTGCGCGGCGAAGGCTCCTTCGTCGACGACATTCCGCTCGCCCATCCGCTGCACGTCGCTTTCGTGCGCAGCCCCTTCGCCCGGGCGAAGATCCTGTCGGTCGACACGGCGGAGGCGAAGGCCATGCCGGGCGTCTGCGCGGTCTATACCTGCGACGACATCGGCGCCCTCGATCTGGAGCTGCCGCAGCTCATCCCGCATCCCTCGATGATGGATCCGCGCACGCAGCGGCCGCTCGCCCGGGAGGACGTGTTCCATGTCGGCCAGCCGGTGGCGATGGTGGTGGCCGTCGACCGCTACACGGCGGAGGACGCCGCCACCCTGGTCTGGGTCGAGTACGACCCGCTGCCCGTCGAGCTCGATCTGGAGCGGGCGGTGGCGGACGGGGCGCCGCTGGTCCATGCCGGGCACCCCAACAATGTCGCCGCCGATTTTCGCCAGATCTGCGGGGACCCGGCCACGGCTTTCGCGCAGGCGGAGCACGTCACCCGCATCCGCGTGCAGGTCGACCGCTCCACCGCCGCGCCGATGGAATGCCGCGCCGTGGCCGCGGTCCATGACCCGGTCACCGGCGAGCTGACGGTCTGGGACGGCACCCAGGCGCCGATCTCCGTGCGCGGGGCGCTGGCCTCGATCCTCGGGATCGACGAGGACAAGGTCCGGGTCATCGCCCCCGATGTCGGCGGCGGCTTCGGCCAGAAGGTCTACCAGTTCTATCCCGACGAGCTGCTGGTGCCGATGGCCGCGCGCCAGCTCGGCCGCCCGGTCAAGTATATCGAGGACCGGCGCGAGAACTTCATCGGCTCCTCGCAGGAGCGCACGCAGATCCACGAGATCGAATTGTTCGCCCGCAAGGACGGCACGATCCTCGGCCTGCGCGACGTCTTCCTGCACGATACCGGGGCCTTCATCCCCTACGGCATCGCGATCCCCCAGGTCGCCTCGACCTCGATCGCTGGCCCCTACCGGATCCCGAACATCGACGTGGCCTTCCGCTGCGTCTACACGCCGACGGTCCCGGTCACGCCCTATCGCGGCTGCGGCCGGCCCCAGGCGAACTTCGCCATCGAGCGGGCGATCGACCAGCTCGCCGACGAACTCGGCCTCGACCGCTTCGAGGTGCGCCGCCGCAACCTCGTCGCCGACCACGAATTCCCGGTGCTGCGCGAGGGCCTGCTCTTCGCCGACGGCCTGCCGGTCAGCCTCGACAGCGGCCAGTATCACCGGGCGCTCGCCATGCTGGAGGAGCGGCTCGACGCCAAAGCCTTTCCGGCGGAGCAGGAGCGGGCGCGGGCCCAGGGTCGCTATCTCGGCCTGGGCCTCGCCTTCTATGTCGAGGGCACCGGCCTCGGCCCTTACGAGGGCGGCCATGTCCGCATCCAGCCGATCACCGGCAAGGTCTCCGTCAATACCGGTCTGACCTCGCAGGGGCAGGGGCACGACACCGTCTTCGCCCAGATCGTGGCCGACCAGCTCGGCGTCGCCGTCGAGGACGTGATCGTCGTGGAGGGCGACACCAAGGCCTATGACTGGGGGGTGGCCACTTTCGCGAGCCGGGCGGCGGTGGTCTCCGGCAACGCCATCCACCAATCGGCGGCGATCGTGCGGGCCAAGACCATCGAGGCCGCCGCCAACATGCTGGAGGTCGACCGCGAGGACATCGACCTGCGCGACGGCGCCGCCTGGGCGCGGGGCACCAACCGCAGCGTGTCGCTGGCGGCGATCGCCACGGCGACCAATCCCCTGCGCTACGCCTTCAACGAGGCAGCCAAGGCGGCGACCCAGTTCGCCCCGGCGAGCCGACACGACGGCCCGGCCCTCCGCCCGGGCGAGCATCCGGGCCTGGAGGCGACGGACTATTACAGCCCGCCCTGCGCCACCTGGGCCTACGGCGTCCATGGCGGCCTCTTCGAGGTCGATCCCGAGACCTGCGCGGTGAAGGTGCTGCGCTACGTCTGCGTCCACGATTGCGGCACCATGATCAACCCGACCATCGTCGAGGGCCAGGTCATGGGCGGCATCGCCCAGGGCTTCGGCGGTGCCCTCTACGAGCGCATCGAGTTCGATGCGGAGGGTAACCCGGTCAACGCCAACTTCGTCGACTTCCTGGTGCCCTACGCCACGGAGGTGCCGCCGGTGGAGATCCTGCATCTCGAGACGCCCTCCCCCCTCAACCCGCTCGGCGTGAAGGGCGTGGGCGAGGCGGGCTGCATCCCGGTCGGTTCGGTGGTCGCCTCCGCCATCGAGGACGCGCTGCGGCCCCTCGGGGCCGGGCCGTTCCGGCACGTGCCGATCACGCCGAGCATGATCCACGCCGCCCTCGCCGGCGCGTGAGCGCGGCCCTCGGATCCGGAGCGGAGCCGGCCCGCGGCACGATGCCGGGCGGGCATCGCCCGCCGCCCAGACGGCATTGGGTCCCCGTGCGGGGGGGCGATAGGCTGGCCTGGGATTCCGGCACGCTGCCGAACAATCGGCCGCGTCCGCCCATCGAAGAACAGGGTCCGACCCACGGCCGGCGAGGACAAGGGGACACATCACATGATCCGACGCGTTGCCGCCTGCGCGGCCCTCGGCCTGGCTGTTGCCGGCCAAGCCCCGGCCGCCTCCGCCGCCCCGTTCAAGCTCGAGGGCGAGCCCAAGGTCGCCATGATCCTGTTCGGGCCCAAGAACGACGGCGGCTGGTCCCAGGCCATGGACGAGGCCCGGCAGCGCACGGAGAAGGCCCTCGGCATCACGATCCCGGTGGTGGAGAACATCCAGGAGACCGCGACCTCGATCCGGCCGGCCGCCGAGCTGTTCATCAAGCGCGGCTACAACATCATCATCGGCACCGCCTATGCCTTCTCCGACACCTTCAAGGAGCTGTCGGAGAAGTATCCGAAGGTCGCCTTCGTGAACGGTTCGGGCACGACCACCGGCCCCAACCTCGAATCCTTCTACGGCCGCACCTACGAGACGCATTACCTCTGCGGCATGGCCGCCGGCGCGGCCTCCAAGAGCGGCAAGATCGGCTTCGTCGCCGCCAACCCGTTCGGCATCGTCAACTGGACGATCAATGCCTACGAACTCGGTGCCCGGCTGACGAACCCCAACGCCGTCACGACCGCGGTCTATACCGGCGCCTGGAAGGATCCGGTGAAGGAGCGGGCCGCCGCCGCGGCCCTGATCGGCCAGGGCATGGATGCGATCGGCCAGCATGTCGACACGCCGACCCCGCAGATCGTGGCCCAGGAGAAGGGCATCTTCGCCACCGGCCATCACCGCGACATGCGCGAATTCGCGCCGACGGCGACCCAGTGCTCCTCGGTCTGGTACTGGGAGCGCTACTTCGTGCCCACGATCGAGAAGATCAAAGCCGGCACCTGGGAGCCGCGCCCCTTCGGCGCCTTCCTGTCCATCAAGGAGGGCGGTCCGGACATCGCCTGCTGCGGCCCGGCCGTGCCCAAGGCGGCGGTCGACAGGATCATGGCGGAGCGTCAGGCGCTCATCGACGGCAAGCAGATCTTCGCCGGCCCCCTCAAGGATCGGGACGGTGTCGAGCGGGTGCCTGAGGGCAAGGTTCTCAGCGATGCCGAGCTCTGGAAGATGGACTGGTTCCTCCCCGGCGTCGTCACCCAGCGCTGATCCCTCCGCCCGCGCCGCCGGCCCTGCCGGCGGCGCTCCCTGCCCTTTGTTTCTTGGACGGATTTCGGTGTTTTCGATGCGCGGTTCGTCTGGGGCGTCGCCCGCTCTCTGCCTGACGGGAGTGCCGAAGTCGTTCGACGGCTTCGCGATCTGCGCCGGTGTCGAGTATCGGCTCGCCCAGTCCTTCACCGTCGGCTACGGCTTCTGAAGGACGACGCGCCGGCACGGGACATGCACCAGCGTCCATCTGCGCCGAACCCCGAAAGACAGGATTGATGCCGGAGCGGCATTAGTCCCCGGGGGCCTCGGAGGCTAGGGTGCCAAATTGCAGACCAGAGCACCGGCGACCGGAAATAACGGCCGGTTGCAACCATTATATCTCGATAGATTGTGCACAATCTTTCAGTGATATTTGTGCAACGATCGCTTTAATCGATGTTGCTCTTCGAGATGTTCGGGAACTCATCGTTGACTGATCTTTGGAGTCGGAAAATAGTTCTCTGGCATTAGCCGAGGGGACTGCCCAACATGTCAGCTCATCTTTTCGTATCAAAGTTTGTATCTTTCGTCGCGGCTGCTACCTGCGCGTGTGCTGCCATGGCCGCGGACCTGCCGAAGAAGGAGGCTCCGCCCGCGCCGGCCGCCGCCCCGTCCTTCTTCCTCTTCTCCGACACCCAGGTGAGCTACTTCTACCTGGCGGATGCGCGCGAGCCGGGCGTCACCGGCGGCCGGGCCGGCAATTCCCTCGCGGGCCGCTCGATCCCGAAGAACGTGCTCAACATCTCGCACGCCGATGCCTGGGCCTACGGCACCAACTTCTTCTCCCTCGACATCCTGCAGTCCGGCTCGCAGGATCCCGCCGGCACCGGCGCTCCGCGTTTCGCCCTCTACGATTACGGCGCGACGGAAGCCTACGGCCTCTACCGCGGCACGCTCGGCGGCAACGAGGTCTTCAACACCAAGGCCTTCAGCGTTCCCGGCGTTCTCAAGAACATCTCGCTCGGCTACGGCTTCGACGCCAACACCAAGAACACCCAGTTCGGTCCGGAAGTCCGTAAGCTGCTCGCCGGCGCGGTCTTCTCCTTCGACGTGCCCGCCGGTTTCATGAACCTCGGCGTGTATGTCCAGAAGGAGTGGAATCGCAACGGCATCGTGGCCGAGCCCTTCCGCAGCGTCGAGTTCGACGCGGTGCCGCATTTCGAGCTGGTCTACAACTTCCCGCTGGCCTTCACCGGTCTGCCGCTCAGCCTCGCCGGCTTCAACAACGTCAACCTGCCCAAGGGCAAGGACGGCTTCGGGGCCAAGACCGAGCTCGAGTTCCTGTCGCGCACCAACCTCGTGCTCGACGTGGGCAAGCTCGTCTGGGGCCAGCCCGGCAAGCTCGATGCCTTCGTCGGCTTCCAGTACTGGATGAACAAGTTCGGCACCAACCAGAACAACGTCCCGGGCGCCGAAGAAAAGACCTTCCTCGCCGGCGTCTCCGTGCACATCTTCTGAGACGGCGCGGACTTCACCGCACACCCCACCGGCCCTGGCTCCCAGCCAGGGCCGAACGCATGGCGCGGATCCGGGCACCGGAACGGATCCGTCGCAGGAAATCCGCCGGCGCGACCTTCACGGCCGTATCCGTTTGTCGGATACAGATCTCGCGGACGCGATCGCACGCGGCGTGAAGGATCCCATGACGGCACAGAGCAAGCAGCGGGGGCGCAAGGCCGCCGCGGATCAGGCTGCGTCCGAGGCGCCGGCCCCGAAGGGCGCCCTCCCCTCGGCCATCGATCCCGGCTCCCTGCGCGGCATGGACCGCTCCTTCGCCGTGCTGGAGCTGCTCGCCCAGGCGCCGGCCCGTGTCGTCGACGTCACCCGGGCCCTCGATCTGCCCTGGGCCACCGTCCACCGCACGATCGTCCAGCTCGAGAAGGCGCAGTTCCTGCGCCGCGATCCCGAAACCAGCCGCTACCAGATCGGACCGCGGCTCTGGCATATCGGCTCGGCCTACCTGTCGAATCACCGGGTGCTGACGGCGGCGACGCCCTACCTCGCCAAGCTCTCCGAGCTGGACGGAATCGCCCTGCAGGTGGTCGAGCGGATCGGCTGGCAATCGGTGGTGATCTACTCGCACCAGCATGTCGATGAGGACATCACCAAGGCGCATTACGGCTATCACTTCCCGCTGCACTGCGCCTCGAAGGGGCATGTGCTGCTGGCCAATGAGCCGCCCGCCTTCATCGACGCCTATCTCGCCCGCCCCCTTGAGCGCCTGACGCCGGAGACGGTGACGGATCCCGTGGCAGTGCGGGCGATCCTGGAGGAGGTGCGGGCCTCGGATTTCGCCCTCACCGTCGGCGACGTTCAGCTCTTCGCCGCCTCGATGGCGGCGCCGATCCGCGACGCGACGGGACAGACCGTGGCCGCGCTCTGCTTCGTCTTCCGCAAGAATCTCCTGAAGAGCGACGCGCGCCGGGAGACCCTGCGCGAGCAGATCGGGCATGCCGCCCACTCGATCTCCCTCGACCTCGGCTGGCGCCACGGCCGCTGAGGCCAAGGGCGACTCGGGAAGCGCCCGACCGTTCCGATCAACCCGAAACGCAGCCGGCCCGGGACGTGGGCACGTCCCGGGCCGGGTTTCGGGTCGGTTGCGGAGGCGCGGCGCGGTCAGCGCCGCTCCTCGTAGGAGCCCCGCAGGGTGCGGAAGGTCTCTTCCAGCACCTGGACCACGGTGTCGATGAAGACTTGGCCGGCCTCCGCCGTGGCGCAGGACGGGTCGCCGAAGATCGCGGCATGGCCGGCGGCGGGGCGCGGCCGGCGCATATAGGTGCGCACCGGCTCCGTCGGCGCCACGAGGTCCCAGCCGACCGGGCCGTAATGGGCGCCCTCCAGCCGATCCATCTTCACGAGTTCGGGCCGCGTGGCGAGCTGGAAGCCGGTCTCGAACTCGCAGCCATGCCCCATGCCGCCCGGCACCGATTGGCGCAGGGCGTGGATCCTCTCCGCCGCCGGCTCCCAGTAGCTCACGGCGGAGACCTTGAAGCTGTGGGCCGCGTCGAGCTCGTCGACGAGGTGGCGGGCGACGGCGTCGTTGGCGGTGCCGTTCGGGCGGTTGCCGTTGAGGAGGATCAGGTGCTCGAAGCCCTGCCGGACCAGGGCCGCGCCGATCTCGAACAGCATGGCTTGGTAGGTCGGAATCGAGAGCGAGATCGTGCCGGGGAAGAACTCGAAGGTCTTGGAGATGCCGTAGGCGACGGGGGGCGCCACCAGGGCGTCGATCCGCTGGGCCAGCAGCCAGGCGATGTGCTCGACCTGATGCGTGTCCGTGTCGGTGGGCATGTGGGGGCCGTGCGCCTCGGTGGCGCCGGTGGGCAGGATCACGGCGCGCTTCTGCGCGATCGCCTCCGCGATCTCCATCTGCGTCATGAAGGACATGCGCCGTTCCCCGCCGGCGGCGGGGGCGGTGGAGGCGGGATCAGCCATGGGTCGATTCCTTCTGCCGTTTCCTGAACAGGGACGCGATCAGCCGGACGAGCAGGCCCAGCACGCTGATCTGCGTGGTTTGCGTAGACGGTGCCGCCGCAGGTGGCTGGGGGGATGACGCGGCGGCACCGTCACTCACGGCCGGGGCGGCCGCGAGCCGAGATTCGACGTTCTTCACGAATTGCCCGATCAGCACGGAGGCGGTCTCGTTGACGAGGCCGGTGCGGCCGAACTGGGCGATGGGGCCGGCGAGCTGCACGTCCGCGTCGATGTCGACGCGGGTGGCGCTGCCGCCGAGATCGGTCAGGCGATAGTCGAGGGCGAGCTTGGAGCGGCTGCCGCCGCGCTTGTCGGTGCCCCGGCCCTCGGCATGCCCGCTATGGGTGGCGGGATCCGTCGTCACCGTGGCCTCCCCGTCGAAGGAGGCCCCGAACGGCCCGAGCTTGATGCCGACCTTGCCGGCATAGACGCCGTTGCCCTTGTCCTCGGTCAGCTCGGCGCCCGGCATGCAGAGCGCGACCGCCGGGATGTCTTGGAACAGGTCCCAGACGGCCGGCAGCGGCCGCGGCACCTCGAAGGATTGGGTGATCTTCATGGTCTCGCGCCCCAGAGACGTCGGAGGGAGAAGTCGGTGGGCGCCGCGTCCGGGCCGGCCGCGGCGCCTGGGTTCCTACCGCACCGGCCGGGCGTGCCAGCCCTCGTCCGGATCGGGCAGCCCCTCCGGCCGGGTGATCCGGCCGGCCGCCTTGAGGGCGGCGAAATAGGGGCCGCGGTCGAACATGGCCGGCGTGCCGCGCTCCTTGGCGAGGCGAGCCCGCAGGGCCTCCGTGCCGGCGAGGTCGGCTGTCCATGTGCGGCCGGCGCGCGTCAGCACCACGCCGTAATCGTGCCGGGCCGAGGCCTCCGAGACGAGGCCGCATTGCACGTCGGCCACCACCCGCTCCACCGGCCGCGCCAGGGGATCGCCCCAGCCGCCGCCGCCGGTCGTGACGATGCGGATCACCGAGCCCGGCGCGACCGTGACCGTGTCGCTCATGCCGGGATGCACCGTCTCGCGGTTCTCGCCATCGATCACCGAGACCTGGTAGTTCTCGCCGGCCTTGCCGCCGTTGACGCCGTAGCAGCCGAGCAGGGAGCGGTCGGCGTTGGAGATCAGGCGGCATTCCTGCAGGGCGCGGATGCGCTTGTCGTAACCGAAGCCGCCGCGGTGATAGCCGGGGCCGCCGGAGCCCTGCTTGAGGCCGAGCTCCTCCACCAGGATCGGGTAGCGGGTCTCGGAGAACTCCGCCGGCAGGTTCTTGGAGTTCGGCACGATGTGCACGACATCCGAGCCGTCCGCCCAGGGGCGCCCGGGGCTGCCGCCTCCCAACACCTCGCGGAACAGGTAGAAGTCCTCCTGCGTCTTGCCGCCGGTGACGCCCCAGATGCGGATGGTCTCGTGGTCGGCCGGCATCTTGCCCCCCGTCGCCTTGGACAGGCAGGCGGCGAACGAGCCCAGCGTGCGCAGCATCAGGAAGAAGCGCATGCCGGTGGGCTTGCCGAAGGTCGGGGTGATCAGCGTGCCCTTCTTCGGGAAGACCACGTCGATGACGTCGAGCACGCCCTCGTTCGAGTCGATCTCGGCGGCCCGCTCCGGGGAGCTCGCGAGCGAGCGCAGCGTCGGGGCGAGCCACTTGCGGAAGTAGCGGCCCTCCGCCTCGTCGAGCGCCCAGTTGATCGGGCCCTTGGCCTCCGGGTCGGTGCCGGTGAAGTCGAGGACGATCTTGTCCGGGGTCTTGATCATCGTCACGCGCAGGGCGTGGAGCTTGTCCTTCTCGACGCCGTCGTTCTCGATGAAGTCCTCGAAGGTGTACTCGCCGTCGGCGATCTTCGGCAGGATCTCCCGGCGGAAGATCTCGGCGGTGTTCTTCAGGATCTGGTCGAAGGCGGCCTCCAGCGTGTCGGCGCCGTAGCGCTCGGCCAGGGCCACGACCCGGCGGGAGCCGAGCTTGGCCGCGCCGATCTCCGCGTCGAGATCGCCGGCGAGGTGCTCGGACAGGCGGGAATTGCGCACGATGATGCGGAAGGCCGCCTCGTTGCGCTTGCCCTTCTCGTAGAGCTTGATCGGGGGGATCATCACGCCCTCCATCCACGAATCCGTTGCGTGGACGGGCAGGCTGCCCGGCACGGCGCCGCCGATGTCGTCGTGGTGGCCGAAGACCTGGCTGAAGCCGATCAGCCGCTCGCCGAGGAAGATCGGCACCGTGGTGCAGAGATCCGGCACGTGGCCGATGCCGCCGCAGGAATTGTAGGGATCGTTCCAGAAGAACACGTCCCCGGGATGGATGTCGTCGGCGCCGAAATATTCGAAGACCGGCTCGACGATGGCCGAGTAGGAGCGGCCGGTGAGCTTGCGGCCCTTGGCGTCGAACAGCGCGACCCGGTAGTCGTGCTGGTCGCGGATCATCGGCGAGCGGGCGGTGCGCTCCACCGCCGCCTCGATCTCGAGTTCGGCCGCGCGGATGGTGCCGTGGATGACCTCGAGCTCGATCGGGCCGAGGGTGGTGCGGGTCTCTTGCGTCATGGTCGCCTCCCTCACAGGCTCTTCTCGAGGATCAGGTTGCCGTAGGCGTCCGCGCGGACGCGCCAGCTCGTCGGCACCACGACCGTCGAGCCGTATTCCTCGACGATGGCCGGGCCGGCGACCGTCTGCGCGACGGCGAGCTCGGTGCGGCGGTAGAGCGGGCAGTCGATCCAGCCGGTCTGGCGCCAATAGGCGCGGCGGGTGGCGAAGGGCGCAGCCGGCTCCCGCGCGACGGTGTCGGCGGCGATGCTCGGCCGGCTCTGCTCGCCCACGGCCTGGATGCGCAGGTTGACGAGCTCGACGTCCTGCTTGCCCTCGTAGTGGAAGCCGAAGGTCTGGTCGTGGACGCGGTGGAAGTCCGACCAGAGGTGGTCGAGGATCGCCTCGTCGGAGAGGCCGGCGGGGATCGCCACCTGCACCTCGTGGCCCTCGCCGAAGTAGCGCACGTCGGCGATGCGGCGGATCTCGATGCGCTCGGCCGGGATGCCCTCCGCCTCGATATCGGCGAGGCCGGTGGCGGCGAGCTCGTTCCAGGCGGTGAGGATCTCGGCCCCGTCGACGGTCGATTGCTGGCGCACCAGGGTGCGGATGTAGTCGCGCCGCACGTCGGAGACGTGCAGGCCGAAGGCGCAGAGATTGCCGGGGTTCGGCGGCGAGATCACCGTGCGGATGTCGAGGAAGTCGGCGACCTCCGTGGCGAACAGGCCGCCGGCGCCGCCGAAGGCGACCATGGCATAGGCGCCGGGATCGCGGCCGCGGGTCGTGGTGACCTGGCGGATGCCGAAGACCTGGTTGACGGCGGCGATCTCCAGGGCGCCGGCGGCGACCTCCTCGGCGGACATGCCGAAGCTCTCGCCGAGTTCCGCATAGGCCTTGCGCGCGGCCCCGTCGTCGAGGCGGATCGCGCCGCCGATCAGCGAGGCGGGCAGGCGGCCCAGCGTGATCGCCGCGTCGGTGACGGTGGGCTTGGTGCCGCCGCGGCCGTAGCAGATCGGGCCGGGATCGGCGCCGGCGCTGCGCGGGCCGACCTTGAGCTGGCCGTAGGGGTCGGTCCAGGCGATGGAGCCGCCGCCCGCGCCGACCGTGACGATGTCGAGCATCGGCGTCTTGACCGGGTAGCTCTCGACCATCGAGGACGAGGTGTACATCGGGGTGTAGTCCTCGATGATCGCCACGTCCGTGGAGGTGCCGCCGACATCCACCGTGAGGATGTCCTTGTAGCCGGCGAGCCGCGCCATGTGGATCGAGCCGAGCAGGCCCGCGGCCGGGCCCGAGAGCAGCATGGTCACCGGCTTCTCGCCGGCGGTCGAATGCTTCACCACGCCGCCGTTCGACTGCATGATCAGGAACGGGATGTCGCCGGACTTGGCGCGGATCGCGTCGGCGGCGTTCTGCAGGTAGGTCTTGCAATAGGGCTTCACGAGCACGTCGATCAGCGTCGTCATCGCCCGCTCGTATTCGCGGTATTCGGGCAGCACCACCGAGGAGAGCGAGACGAAGACGTCGGGGAACTCGGCGCGGATCAGCGCGCCGATGCGCTGCTCGTGCGCGCCGTTGGCATAGGCGTGGAGCAGGCAGACGCCGATGCAGCGCACGCCGTCCTCGACGAGCTCGCGCACCGCCTGAAGGGTCGCCGCCTCGTCGAGGGGCTCGATCTCGCGTCCCTCGAAGGTCAGGCGGCCGGGCACCTCGCGCACGAGGTGGAGCGGCACCAGACGCGGCGGCTTCACCCAGAAGAACGAGTTGCCGTAGCCGTCCGGCACCGATTGCCGGGCGATCTCGATCATGTGGCGGAAGCCGCGGGTCACGATCAGGCCGAGGCCGGCGAATTTGTGCTCCAGCACCGCGTTCGTCGCCACGGTCGAGCCGTGCAGCAGCATGCGCAGGTCGGCATCCGTGCCGCCGGCTTCGGCGAGCACCGTCCGCACGCCCTCGATCAGCCCGATGCTCGGGTCGGAGGGCGTCGACGGCGTCTTCACCGCCGTGATCCGCCCCGTGGTGTCGTCGATGGCGACGACGTCGGTGAAGGTGCCCCCGGTGTCGATGGCGATCTGCAGGCCCATGCCGCTGACTTTCTATCCGATATATGGATACAATGTCCAAATAATGCATATGAATGCGCAGCGCGGCAAGCGCTCCGCCTGCTGAAATTTCCGACGCGGGGCCCGGGGAAATGATGCGGATTTGATCAGACGGGCGGCGAGCGAAGCACTCTTCGAGGCTTCTGGCCGACCGAAGCGGGGCAAGGGGATGTGCTCGACCGAAGCCCGCGGTCGCTTATCGTCTCACCAGCGCCTGTTCCGTGGCCGAAGGCCGGCGCGACTCACGGCAGGGGCATGCCGATCCCGGACGTTGCGCCGGCCCCGTGACCGCTGCTGTTCATGGAACCCGTGACGGTCGCGGCGATCCCGTCGCCCTCCGTCGTGCCGGTTGGCCGAATCGCGCGTTCCAGCGCCCTCACCTGCCGCTGCCAGAGCCAGATCCGCAACCTGTCGAGCCATCGATGCATGGTCGGTCTCCGCGAGGGGACATCCCATCAACGCTCAAGCTCGGAGAGGCGATCCCGTCGTGATCCTGTCGCGAGCCCACGGCGATGCGGGTGCGGACCCGCACGGGCGGCCGAATCTAAGGCTATGTTTTTGCTGACGAAAAGAAAATCGCTGGTTAATTGTTCGTAAACCCGCCGCATTTACGGTGCCGATGCGGGTCTCTCCGCCGCGCGGTCGCGCCGGGGAGGCTTTCGGATCTGACGGGACGCATGGCGGACGGACGCGGACGGACGAGACGGGGTGAGCCGAATTTCGACGCGCCCGAAGGCCGCGTCGATCCCGGCAGCCTCGATCTGCGCCTCACCCGCGCCGAACGGGCGGGGGGCGGCGTGGCAAAGCGCGGAGCGGGTTCGGAACCCAAGCCGGCCGGCCGGCGGACATCCGGCGGCGGCCGGGGCGCGCCGGCCCGCAAGAAGAGCCGCCGCGGCGGCTCCTTCCTGGGCCGGGCGGTCTACGGCCTGGTCGTGCTCGGCCTGTGGTGCGTGATCGGGATCGCGGGCCTCGTCGCCTACCATGCCTCGCAGCTGCCGCCGATCGATCAGATCGCGGTGCCCAAGCGCCCGCCCAACATCGCGATCCTGGCGAGCGACGGCTCGCTGCTCGCCAATCGCGGCGAGACCGGCGGCCGGGTCGTCTCGATCAAGGAATTGCCGCCCTATCTGCCGCGCGCCTTCGTGGCGATCGAGGACCGGCGCTTCTATGACCATTTCGGCGTCGACCCCGTGGGCATCGCCCGGGCGGTGGTGCAGAACCTGACCCGCCGCGGCGTCTCGCAGGGCGGCTCGACCCTGACCCAGCAGCTCGCCAAGAACCTCTTCCTGACGCCGGAGCGCTCTGCTTCGCGCAAGATCCAGGAAGCGATCCTGGCCCTGTGGCTGGAGCACAAATATTCGAAGGACGAGATCCTCGAACTCTATCTCAACCGGGTCTATTTCGGCGCCGGCGCCTACGGCGTCGAGGCCGCGGCCCAGCGCTATTTCGGCAAGCCCGCCAAGAACGTGACCCTCGCCGAGGCCGCGATGCTGGGCGGCCTCGTCCAGGCCCCCTCCCGCCTCGCCCCGAACCGCAACCTGAAGGCCGCCCAGGCCCGCGCGGCCCAGGTGCTCGCGGCCATGGAGGAGCTCGGCTTCGCCAAGGCGCCGGACGTGAAGGTCGCCCTGGCCCAGCCGGCCCGGCTCGCCTCGACCCGCGGCGGCGGCTCCTCGAACTACGTCGCCGATCTGGTGATGGACGTCCTCGACGATTTCCTGCCGAAATTCGAGGACGACATCGTGGTCTCCACCACGGTCGATTCCGCGATGCAGGGCGTGGCCGAGAAGGCCCTGGTCGACGAATTGAACACCAAGGGCGTCCGTTACAATGTCGGCCAGGGGGCGCTGGTCTCGATGCGGCCGGACGGAGCGATCCGCGCGCTGATCGGCGGCAGGGACTACGCCCAGAGCCAGTTCAACCGGGCGACGACGGCCAAGCGCCAGCCCGGCTCCTCCTTCAAGCCCTTCGTCTATCTGACGGCGGTCGAGCACGGGCTGACCCCGGACACCCTGCGCGACGACGCGCCGATCCGGCTCGGCAACTGGAGCCCGGAGAACTATTCCCACGATTACCGCGGGGCCGTGACCCTGCGCGAAGCGCTGGCCCTGTCGCTCAACACGGTGGCGGTGCGCCTCGGCCAGGAGGTCGGCCCCAAGGCGGTGGCGCAGACGGCCCAGCGCCTCGGCATCGCCTCGCCGCTCCAGGCCAACGGCTCCATCGCCCTCGGCACCTCCGAGGTGACGCCGATGGAGATGGTCGGCGCCTATTGCGCCTTCGCCAATGGCGGCACCGGGGTGATCCCCTACGTCATCGCCAGCATCAAGGGCGCCAACGGCAAGGTGCTCTACAAGCGCGGCGAGGGTGGGCTCGGCCGGGTGATCGACCCGAACGCGGTCGGCATGATGAACGCGATGATGCACGACGTCTTCACGATCGGCACGGCGCGCAAGGGCGACATCCCGGGCTGGGAACTGGCCGGTAAGACCGGCACCAGCCAGGATTACCGCGACGCCTGGTTCATCGGCTATTCGGGCTCCCTGGTGACGGGGATCTGGCTCGGCAACGACGACGGCGAGCCGACCAAGAAGGCCTCCGGCGGCAACCTGCCGGTGGAGATCTGGAAGACCTACATGACCGTGGCCCTGCGCGGCGAGAAGCCGGTGCCGCTGCCCGGCCTCAACCGCTGGCGCGCCCGCCCCGAGAGCCCGGTCGCCGCCCGCGACGGCGCCTCCCCCGGCGGCCTAATCGGGACGCTCCTGGGCGAGCCGGAGCAGACCGCCTCCGCGCCGCGCCCGTCCGCTCGTGTCGAGGCCCAGGCCCGGGGGCCGAGCCGCGACGACCGCAACTTTCTGGAGAAGCTCTTCGGCGTCGGCGAGTGAGCGCGCGGATCCGGCCCCTGACGCGGCGCGGCGCCCGGTCCGGGCGGTTTCCGGGCCGACCGGGGCCGCTTCGCCCTATTGGCGCCATCATGCGGGCATGAGCCTGGGCCCGACGCCGGCTCCGCCGCGCGGATCCGCGAGAGGGAGCCCCGTGCCAGCCCCCCTGCCCCATCGACGGCCCGATCCGGCGCGCCGCGGCTGCGCCGGCGCCTTCGGCCGCGCCCGGAGGCGTCCCTAGATGCTGCCGCAGCACCGCTGGTTCTGGGTCCTGATCCTGCTCGCCTGCGCCGTGGCGGGGCTGATCTACAACGTGATCTTCGCCGCCGGCGCCTCGCCGCTGGCGGGCCTGACCTATGGCCTGTTCATGGGCGGGGCGGCGCTGGCCTTCGAGCGCGGCCTCGTGCTCGCCGGGCTGCAGGCGCGGATCCGGCGGCTGCCGGCGGGGCTCTACGTGCCCGCGGCCGAACTCGCCTACATGGCCATGATCGTCGTCGGCAACTCGATCGGCGGCGTCGTGGTCTGGGCCTTCGGCATGACCCAGGACCCCTTCCTCGAATCCATCCGCATGACGCCGCGGGTGCTGGCCTATGCCCTGGCCGTCTCCGCCCTGCTCGTCTTCGTGATCCGCATGCGCGACCTGATCGGCGGCGAGGTCTTCGTGAACTTCCTGATCGGCCGCTATCACCGCCCGGTGGAGGAGGAGCGCATCTTCCTCTTCCTCGACGTGGTCGGCTCCACCGCCTTCGCCGAGACCCATGGCGACCTGCGGGCCCAGGAATATCTGAGCGCGGTCTTCGCCACCCTCGCCGAGCCGGTGCGGCGCTACCAGGGCTCGACCGACGACTATATCGGCGACATGGCCATGATCACCTGGCCGATGGCCCGGGGCCTGAAGGAGGCCCGCTGCGTCGCCTGCCTGTTCGCCGTGCGCGACCGCCTCGCCGCGGAGGCGCCGGCCTGGCAGGCCCGCTTCGGCACGGTGCCGCGCCTGCGCGCGGCGCTGCATGGCGGCTCGGTGGTGACGGCGGAAGTCGGGGTCGACCGGCACAAGATCGCCTATTTCGGCGACGCGGTGAACGTGACCTCGCGAGTCGAGTCCCTGTGCCGGCCCCTCGGCGTCGACGTGCTGATCTCCGATGACCTCCTCGCCCGGCTGCCGCGCCTGCCCGAGGGCGTCACCGCCCGCTCCCTCGGGGCGCATGCCCTGCGCGGCCGGGGCCGGCGCCTCTTGGTCTCGACCCTAGAGCGCAGCGACCAGGTCGCGGAGGCGATGGCCGGCGCTGCGATCGCCGCCGACCCGCCTGCCGCCGCCCGCCCGCGGGCTGTGGCCGGAGGACGCTGAGCCGGGGCGAACGGCGATGCCCTCCCCGCGTTGACCCCGGCATCGAGCGCGGAGGCCGGAGGGGGCATGGCGGAGGGCGTGAAACCGGCGAGGGAGCCGCCGCGCAGGACCTGGCGGACGCCCCTGCGTCTCGCCCTGCGCTTCGGGCCGCCGCTCCTCGGCCTCGTGATCGTGTTCCGCTGCATCGTCGCCTCGATCGGCGGGGAGATCAGCCAGCCCGGCTTCGCCCTCGGCATCGCCCTGATCGCGGCGGGTTTCGTCTCCCGGCTCGTCCCGCCCGGACCGTGATCGGACGCCCGGCCGCAAATGGTGTCTTCACCTCGGTGAAGCGCGGCGATTGACGGCGCCCTCGAATCGAGCCTTTCAGCGGGGGCCGGTGCCGGGATCCTGCCGATGGAGCGTGCGGCCGGGCCGGGCGAGGAGTGGGAGGAGCGGTGACGGGCAAGCTGATCGCGGTCGCCAACATGAAGGGCGGCGTCGGCAAGACCACGACCGTGGTGATGCTGGCCGAGGCCCTCGCCGCGGATGGCGCCCGCGTGCTGGTGGCGGATTTCGATCCCCAGGCGAGCGTCTCCGTCTGCCTGGCTGGCGACCGGCTGCTCGCCGACATGATCGGCAAGGGGCGCACCCTCGAGGCCTATCTCGCCCTCAAGCTGATTGCCCGTCACAAGCCCGACCTGCGGGCGCGGGTGCAGCCGGGCGTGAGCCTGACCATGCACCGGAACGCGCCGCTCACCCTGTCCCTGCTGCCCTCCGGCCCGCATTTGCGCATGATCGAGCGCGAGATCGTCTACGAGTTGACGGCGCAGAAATACTCGATGCACGAGATCGAGAGCCGGCTGTGGAAGATCTTCCACGACGACTTCGTCCCCCTGACCCAGGACTACGATTACGTCTTCTTCGACTGCGCGCCGGGCATCTCCCCGATGACCGAGGTCGCGGTGCGGGCCGCCGATCTCGTGCTCGTCACCTCGATCCCCGATTTCCTGTCGACCTACGGCCTCAATGCCTTCGTCGAGACGGTCTGGCGGCGCAGCAGCCGCGAAGCCAGCCAGATCGCGCCGCGGGGGAGGCCGCATGTCCTCGTCACCCGCTATCAGGCCCATGTCCGCCAGCACCAGCAGACCCTGGCGCGGCTGGAGGCGGAAGCGGCCGCCCCGGATGCGGGCTTCCGGCTCCTGTCCACGCGCATCCCCCAGGCGGCTGCCCTGGCCGATGCCCTGCTGCCGAGCGAGGACGCGCCGCCGACCTTTTCGGGCAAGTACGGTGCTTACGTCTCGACGGTGCTCGTCCCCCTCGTCGAGGAAGTGAAGGGAATCCTCCATGGCGCTTGATGTCGACGGCTACGCGGTGCTGCAGGCGATGGGCGCCGCGCCCGAGGCCTTCCCCGATATCCAGGCCGAGGTGCCCCGGCTCGCCCGCACCCTCGTCGTGAAGCAGCTGAAGGTCCGCAGCCTGAAGGTGGCCGGCCTGCGCCTGATCCGCGACGTGGTCGGCATGGAGAATTTTGCGCTGATCGCGGACGGGATGAGCGATGCCGAGGTGAAGAGCCTCGTCACGCGGCTCGACCCGCATCACCCGAGCCTCCGGGAGGCGACGCCGACCTGGTTCCGGCGCCGTCTGACCGCGCTCGCGGCGGGCGACGCCCCGATCCGCAAGGGCGAGACCCCGCCCGCCAAGCCCGCCCCCGAGCCCCAGGCCGAGCGGGCTCTGGCGAGCCGCCCCTTCGCCGCGACCTGGGACGGCAAGGACCACGACGCTCCGGCGGAGAAGAAATCCGAGAAGAAGGGCAAGAAGGACAAGAAGAAGGGGTGAGGGTCGGATCGGCCGCTTCGGCGTCGCGCTCGTCCTTGCCGGCGGGAGCGGCGCCGACCGAGTCGATCGACCGAGCAGCCCCCTCCGAACCTCCTGCGCGTCACCCCGCACCCACGAAAAAGGGGCCGCCTCGCGGCGACCCCTCTTCCGTCTCGTGCGGGTGGCTGGACTTAGAAGTCCATGCCGCCCATGCCGCCGCCCGGCATGGCCGGAGCGGGGCTGTCCTTCTTCGGAGCGTCGGCGACCATGGCTTCCGTGGTCACCAGCAGGCCGGCCACCGAGGCGGCGTCCTGCAGGGCGGTGCGCACCACCTTGGCCGGGTCGACGATGCCGGCCTGGATCATGTCGACATACTCTTCGGTCTGGGCGTTGAAGCCGTAGGTCTCCGAGGAGGTGTTGTCGGTGATCTTGCCGACCACGATCGAGCCCTCGACGCCCGCGTTCTGGGCGATCTGGCGGATCGGGGCCTCAAGGGCCTTCAGGACGATCTTGATGCCGGCCTGGACGTCCGGAACGTCGGAGGTCAGCTCGGCGACCGCCTTCTTGGCGCGCAGCAGGGCCGTGCCGCCGCCGGGGACGATGCCCTCTTCCACCGCAGCGCGGGTGGCGTTGAGCGCGTCGTCCACGCGGTCCTTCTTCTCCTTGACCTCGACCTCGGTCGCGCCGCCGACGCGGATCACCGCGACGCCGCCGGCGAGCTTGGCCAGGCGCTCCTGGAGCTTCTCACGGTCGTAGTCCGAGGTGGTCTCCTCGATCTGCGCCTTGATCTGGCCGACGCGGGCCTCGATGTCGGCCTTCTCGCCGAGACCGTCGATGATCGTGGTGTTCTCCTTCTCGATGCGCACGCGCTTGGCGCGGCCGAGCATGGGGAGCGTCACGTTCTCGAGCTTGATGCCGAGATCCTCGGCGATCATCTGGCCCTTGGTCAGGATCGCGATGTCCTCGAGCATGGCCTTGCGGCGGTCGCCGAAGCCCGGCGCCTTGACGGCCGCGACCTTGAGGCCGCCGCGGAGCTTGTTGACGACGAGGGTGGCCAGAGCCTCGCCCTCGATGTCCTCGGCGATGATGACGAGCGGCTTGCCGGTCTGCACCACGGCCTCGAGCACCGGCAGCATGGCCTGGAGCGAGGAGAGCTTCTTCTCGTGGATGAGGATGTAGGGATCCTCGAGCTCGGCGATCATCTTCTCCGCATTCGTGATGAAGTACGGGGAGAGGTAGCCGCGGTCGAACTGCATGCCCTCGACGACGTCGAGCTCGGTCTCGGCGGTCTTGGCCTCCTCGACGGTGATGACGCCCTCGTTGCCCACCTTCTGCATGGCGTGGGCGATCATCTCGCCGATCTCCTTGTCGCCGTTGGCGGAGATCGTGCCGACCTGGGCGACCTCGTCGGAGGTCGAGACCTTCTTGGCGCGGGCGGTGATGTCCTTCACCGCGGCGGCCGTGGCGAGGTCGATGCCGCGCTTCAGGTCCATCGGGTTGATGCCGGCGGCGACGAACTTGGCGCCCTCGCGGACGATCGCCTGGGCGAGCACGGTCGCGGTGGTGGTGCCGTCACCGGCAATGTCGTTGGTCTTCGAGGCCACTTCGCGCACCATCTGGGCGCCCATGTTCTCGAACTTGTCGGCGAGCTCGATCTCCTTGGCGACGGTGACGCCGTCCTTGGTGATGCGGGGGGCGCCGAAGCTCTTCTCGATCACGACGTTGCGACCCTTCGGGCCGAGCGTCACCTTGACGGCATCCGCGAGGATGTCGACGCCGCGGAGCATCTTGTCGCGGGCGTCGGCCGAGAAACGGACGTCTTTCGCTGCCATTGTACTACCTCTGCAGTTCGTGGGAGCCCCAAGGCGGCCGGAGCGGCGCCTCGAAGGGCGGGGAAGGGTTCGGGGGGCCTTAGGCGGCGACCACACCCATGATGTCGGACTCCTTCATGATGAGGAGATCCTGGCCGTCGATCTTCACCTCGGTGCCGGACCACTTGCCGAACAGCACGCGGTCACCGACCTTGACGTCGAGCGCGTTCACGCGGCCCTGCTCGTCCCGGGCGCCCGGGCCGACGGCGACGATCTCGCCCTCCTGCGGCTTCTCCTTGGCGGTATCGGGGATGATGATGCCGCCCTTCGTCTTCTCTTCGCTCTCGATGCGACGGACGACGACGCGGTCGTGCAGCGGACGGAACTTCATGAGCTGCCCTCTTGCTTCGAATTCTCGAATGGTCTTGATGCGGCGGGGACCGCGTCCCGACCTTGTCGCTAGCAACCTGTTAGCACTCTCGTGCGTCGAGTGCTAACGACGGCGGCGAGATAGGCTCGGGCGCGCGCCGAGTCAAGCTGCCGCAGCAGGCGGCCTGCACGAATTCGCTCTTCTCGGCGCCGCCCTTCTCGCAAAAGAGTCTCCTCCCGCGATGATCAGCCTCCAGGGACCGCAGGGCGCCGTCGATACCGCCTGCCTGGAGGGGCAGGGTCCCCTTGACCCGGCGACCGTCTGGATCGATCTCGACGACCCCTCCGCCGAGGAGGCCGCTGCGGTGGAGCGGGGCACCGGCCTGCGCGTGCCCTCCCGGGCCGCCCTGAGCGAGGTCGAATCCTCCAGCCGCCTGCGCCGCAACCGCAACGGCCTGTCCCTCTCGACGCCGATGGTGACCTTCGACCGGGCGGATTTTTCCCTGAAGCCCCTCGGCTTCGTGCTCACCAGGGAGCACCTGCTCACCGTCCGCTTCCACGACCTGCGCGCCTTCGCGACGGTGAAGAAGCGCATCGCCGAGCAGGACGACAAGGCGACCACCAGCACCCAGGTGTTCCTGTTGCTCGTCGAGGAGCTGGTCGACAGCCTCGCCGACGCCCTGGAGGAGATGTCGGCCGATCTCGATGCCCTCTCGACCCGGATCTTCGACTTCGACGTGAGCGCCCGGCCCGGGGCGCGCAAGGACGACGCCACCGCGCCCAAGCGCCGCGACCTGGCGCTGCGCCGGCTGCTGCGCTCCATCGGGAGACAGGGCAAGGCCCTGGCCAAGGTCCGGGCCAGCCTGCTCGGCCTCGGCCGGATCGTGCCCTTCGTGAAGGACGAATGCGGCGAGCTGCTCCATGCCGAGGAGAAGCCGCGCTTCGACACCCTGTCCCGGGACATCGCCTCCCTCGACGAGTTCGAGACCCGGCTCTCGGAGACGCTGCAGTTCCAGCTCGATGCCGCCCTCGGCCTCATCAACATCGAGCAGAACAACGCCTTCCGCATCCTCACCGTGGTCTCGGTGGTGGGCGTGCCCCCGACCCTGATCGCCTCAATGTACGGCATGAACTTCAAGAACATGCCCGAGCTGAGCTGGACCTACGGCTACCCCTACGGCCTCGCGCTGATCGCGATCTCGGCGCTGATCCCGCTGATCTTCTTCCGGGTGAAGGGCTGGATCTGACGCTCCTCGACTCCGGCGGGTGCGGCAGCGGGCCTCGCGCGCCGGGCCGGAACGCCGGCCCCTCCCTGCCGTTCCCGGGCATCCCCGGAACGGCAGAGATATGGGTGTGGCAGGGCTGATGAGCGACGAGCGCAAGCAAGGCGAGGCGGCCTATCGCCCCTCGCGGAGGAATCTTCTGGCGGCCGGCGGGGCGACCCTGTCCGGCGCCGCGCTCGCCGCGACCGCCGCCGCGGCGCAGGCACAGGATGGGGCGCTCGGCCCGGCGGTGCCGGCCGATACCGGCGCGGTCCAGGGCGGCCGGGTCGTGTTCCCGAACTGGCGCGGCCAGGGGGACGCGCCCCCTCCCCCGCCGCCCGCGCCCCTGCCCCCGGAGAAGCGGGTCGGCTTCGCCGTCGTCGGCCTCGGCCGCCTGAGCCTGGAGGAGATCCTGCCGGCCTTCGGCGAGGCGAAGATGGCGCGCCCCGTCGCCCTGGTCTCGGGCTCGCCGGACAAGGCGAAGCTCGTCGCCGCGCAATACGGCATCGCCGCCGAGGCGATCTACGGCTACGGCGACTGGGACCGCCTGAAGGCGAACCCGGCGGTGCAGGCGGTCTACGTGGTGACGCCGAACGCGCTCCACCGGGAGCACGTCGTGGCGGCGGCGGGGGCGGGCAAGCACGTGCTCTGCGAGAAGCCGATGGCGACGAGCCCGGACGAGGCCCGGGCCATGATCGAGGCCTGTGCCCAGGCCAAGGTCAAGCTGATGATCGCCTATCGCTGCCAGTACGAGCCCAACAACCGCGAGGTGACGAAGATCGCCCGTTCCGGGAGCCTCGGCCGCCTGCGCCTGATCCAGGCCTTCAACGGCCAGACCTCGGGCCTGCCCGAGCAGTGGCGGCTCCGCAAGGCCCTGGCCGGCGGCGGAGCGCTCCCCGATATCGGCCTCTACTGCCTCAACGGGGTGCGGGCCCTGACCGGCGAGGAGCCGGTCTCGGTGACGGCGCAGGTCCATTCGACGCCCGACAGCCCGCTCTTCCGGGAGGTGGAGGAGAGCGTCGTCTTCACCCTCACCTTCCCCTCCGGCGTCATCGCCCAGTGCGGCACGAGCTACGGCGTGCACGAGAGCCGGCGGCTCGATGTCCATACCGAGGGCGGGGCCCTCACCCTCGAGAACGCCTTCGCCTATCGCGGCCAGCGCCTGATGATCGCCCATCGCGAGGGGACGCGGGTGCAGAAGGACGAGCCGGTAATCCCGCCGAAGAACCAGTTCGCTCTGGAGCTCGACCACATGGCCGAGTGCATCCTGAAGGACCGCCGCCCCCGCACCCCGGGCGAGGAGGGCCTGCAGGACCAGATCCTGATGGCGGCGATCTACGAGGCGGCCCGCAGCCGCGCCCCCGTCACGGTCGGCCCCCTGCCCGGCACCGGCATGGGCGCCGACGCTACCCGCGGGCCGGCCCTCGACGGCTGAGGCCCCGATTGCGCCCTACCCCCAGCGCACGAAGCCTGCGACCAGGAGGATGGCGAGCACCGCCAGGATCCAGACATGGCCCGAGCCGACGGCGTAGAGCACGAGGGCCAGGAACACGGCGGTGATGCCGAGCAGGACGGCGACGGCGACCGGGTTCACGCCCGCCCGCTCCCGCCCGCGGCGCCCGCGCCTGCCTGTTCGATCCGCCCCATCGCTCCCCCCGACTCCGCCGGGGCGCTTGCCATGGCCGCCGATCGGACTTCAACCCGTTGCGGGTCCGTCCGATCCCTTTCGCGTGAGGGCGGAGCCCGTCCTGTCAGGCTTTCGCCAGGAGCGCCTCCAGCCGCGCGGCCAGAGCGGCGCCGTCGCCGGCGAGATGGAGGCGCTTCAGCCGGGAGGTCTCGCCGGAGAGGAAGCGGATCCCGGCCCGGCGCAGGTCGAGCGTTTCCGCGAGGAAGGCGAGGAGGGCCGCGTTGGCCGCGCCCTCCACCGGCGGGGCCGCGAGCCGGATGCCGAGCACCGGCCGCCCGTCCGCGCCGATATTCACACCGTCGAGGCCGTTGCGGGAGGCGCGCGGGGTCAGGCGGACCGTGAGGCGCAGGCCGTCGGCCTCGATCGTATAGGGGTGGGCGGGCTCGGCCATGTCGTCCGGGGTCGGTTCGGGGGCGGTTGTCAGCGGCGGTTCGCGCCCTGCCCTTTAACACGCGTTTACACGGCGGGCCGCCGCCGCATCACCGGAATGTCGGATGTCCGCCCCCGGCCGATGGGATAGGAACCGGGCATGGATGCCCTCGCTCTGCCCGTCTTCCCGCGGCTGGTGCCGCCGGTGCCGACACCTCCGGCGCGGGAGCTCTCGACCTGGCGCTTCGTGCGGGCGATGCGCATCAACGGCATCGGCTGCTGGCCGCACAGGCCTACGAGGCGCCGTATCTGCGCCGCCGCATCCTGGGGCGCACCCGCCTGACGATCAGCGATCCGGAGGCGGTGCGCCGGGTGCTCGTCGAGAACCTCGAGAACTACGTGCGCACGGCGATCACCGTGCGGATGCTGCGCCCGCTCCTGGGCGACGGGCTGCTGATCAGCGAGGGCGCGGCCTGGCGCCACCAGCGGCGCACCCTGAGCCCCGCCTTCACGCCCCGGGCGGTGGACCTGCTCATGCCCCACATCCTCTCGGCCACCGACGCGGCCCTGGACGCGCTCGCCGCCCCGGCCGAGGCCGGTCCGGTCGATCTCTTCGCTGCGCTCCAGCACCTCGCCCTGGAGATCGCCGGCCGCACCATGTTCTCCCTCGGCATGGGCCGGCATGGCCCGGCGCTCCGGCACCACGTCGTCGCCTATGCGGAGAAGCTCGGGCGCCCGCACGCCCTCGACGCGCTGCTGCCCCTGTCCTGGCGCACGCCCCTCGACCGGGCGCGGGCCCGGTTCCGCCGGGACTGGACGGGGTTCCTCGACGGGGTGATCGCCGAGCGGGCGGAACGGGGCGGCGGGGGCGCCCGCGACCTGCTCGACCTGCTCCAGGCGGCCCGCGATCCCGAGACCGGCGAGGGCTTCTCCGCCGAGGCCCTGCGCGACCAGGTCGCGACGATGATCCTGGCCGGCCACGAGACCACGGCGGTGACGCTGCTCTGGGCCTGCGTGCTGCTTGCCGATGCGCCGGAGATCCAGGAGGCGGTGTTCGCGGAGGGCCGCGCCGCCGGCACCGGCTCGGCCCAGGCCCTGCCCCTCACCCGGGCGGTGATCGAGGAGACCCTGCGGCTCTATCCGCCGGCCTTCGTGCTGGCGCGCAGGGCGCTCGCCGCCGACACCCTGTGCGGGCAGAGGGTCGCCCCCGGCGAGATCGTGGTGATCTCGCCCTGGCTGCTCCACCGCCATCGCGGGCTCTGGACCGATCCGGACGCCTTCGATCCCGGCCGCTTCCTGCCGGGCGCGGCGCCGGTGCGGCGCTTCGCCTACCTGCCCTTCGGGGCCGGCCCACGGGTCTGCATCGGGGCGCAATTCGCCCTGGCGGAAGCCGTGCTGGCCCTGGCGCGGCTCGTCGGCCGGTTCCGCCTCGATCGCGCCCAGGCACGCCCGGTGCTGCCGGCCGCGATCGTGACGACGCAGCCGGACCACGCCCCCGCCTTCCGCCTCGCGCCCCGGGCGGGGTGAGGCCCCGCGCGGCCGTGTGCGGTCAGGCCGAACGGAAACCGGGGCGGCCGCCTCTCGGCGATCGCCCCGGTTCCGGTGGGTGTCCGATCAACCCGCCGCCCGCTTGAGCGGTGCGGCCTCGACCGGGATCTCGATATCGACCCCGAGGGTCGAGACGCCCTGGCCGCGCTCGAGCTTGATCTGAACCTTGTCGCGCTCGACCGCGACGTGCTTGGCGATCACGGCGAGGATCTCCTCGCGCAGGGTGATCACCAGATCCGGGCGCCCGCTCTCCGCCCGCTCGTGGGCGAGGATGAGCTGAAGGCGCTCGCGCGCGACCGCGCTGGACGCGCGGGGCTTGAGGAAGGTCAAGACACTCATGCGGCCCTCCGAGTGAACAGCTTGTTGATCAGGGACTTGCGATCCGAGGGGATCGCCATCGGCACGGTCTCGCCCTTCAGGCGGCGCACGGCGTCGATATAGGCGCGGGCCGGGGCGGAGAGCGGGTTGTTGAGGGTCACCGGGCAGCCGACATTGGAGGCGCGCAGGACCTCGAGGCTCTCCGGGATGATGGCGAGCAGCGGGATCGACAGGATCTCGAGCACGTCCTCGACCTTCAGCATGTCGCCGCGATCGGCCCGGGCCGGGTCGAAGCGGGTCAGGATCAGGTGCTTCTCGATGGTGTCGCCCTTCTCGGCGCGCACGGTCTTGGAATCGAGGAGGCCGATGATCCGGTCGGAATCCCGCACCGAGGAGACCTCGGGGTTGGTCACCACCACGGCGACGTCGGCGTGGCGCATGGCGAGCTGGGCGCCGCGCTCGATGCCGGCGGGGCTGTCGCAGACGATCCAGTCGAACTTCTCGCGCAGCTCGTCCATCACCTTGGCCACGCCCTCGTCGGTGAGCGCGTCCTTGTCCCGGGTCTGGGAGGCGGGGAGCAGGGAGAGGTTGTCGAGGCGCTTGTCGCGGATCAGCGCCTGGGGAAGCTTGGCGTCGCCGTTGGTGACGTTGATGAGGTCGTAGACTACGCGCCGCTCGGCGCCCATCACCAGGTCGAGGTTGCGCAGGCCGACGTCGAAATCGACCACGCAGACCTTCTCGCCGGCCTGGGCCAGCGCCGCGCCGAGCGCGGCCGTGGTGGTGGTCTTGCCGACGCCGCCCTTGCCGGACGTGACACAAAGAACCTTGGCCATTCTCGTTTCCCCTTAACCCAAGGCTGCGATTCTGATGGCGCCGCCGTCGTTCCAGATCTGGACCGCTTGGCCGCGCAGGTGGGTGCCCATGTCCTCGGCCGTGCGGACGAGGCGGTCGATGCCGAGAAGCTCGGGCTCGAACTTGCGGCAGTAGATGCGTGCGCGCGGGTTGCGGGCGGCGCCCGCGATGGCCCGGCCGCGCAGGGCGCCATAGACGTGGATGGAGCCGCCCGCGAGGATCTCGGCGCCGGAGGACACCGAGCCCATCACCGTCACGTCCCCGTCCGGATGGACGATGGTCTGGCCGGAGCGCACCGATCCCTCGATGGTGAGGGAGGTCAGCGCGGGCTTCTCGGGCTCGGTCGGCACCTCCAGCACCGCGCCAGCATGGCCGCCAGCCAGAAGCGGCAGGCCGGCTTCGCCGAGCGCCGCATCCGCGCCCTGAAGGCCGAGGATGCGGACGTTGCGGGTGGCGAGATCCGCGATGAGGCCCGCCAGGATCTCCTTCTCCGGCCGCAGGGCCGCGAGGTCGAGGATCACCGCCTTGCCGTCGAGCAGGGTCGGCGAACGCTTCAGGGCGCCGTCGAGACCGGCGAGCCAGTCCTCGAGCGGGGCCTCCGGCGCCAGCACGGCCGCCCGGAAGGTGCGGCCCCGCAGGCTGAAGGTCCGGGGTTGTGGAGCGGTGCTGGTCACGGGCGTTTACGTTTCCTTACCGATGCTCCCATTGATGGCCGGGATGGTTACCGGGCGGTTAATTTTCCGCGGGCGCCCGGCAAAATTTGCCGGGACACATTCCGGCGGTGCTTCGGGCTGCCGGAGAAAAGCTTGCTCAGGCAAGGATTTGGCCCCCGGTGCGGGCGGCGGCGAACCTTAATCCGGCCCGGGATCGCAGGATCCCTGGATCCCGTGACGTCGGCGAATCGGCGATCCGGCCTCAGGATCTCGCCGAGATCGGTCATGGAAGACGCGGCGAAGATCCTGTGCGCGGGAGCGTATTCGCCGGGGCGAGGGCGACCTGGGCGAAGCAATTTTCCAGGACAGAGCGAGCCGAAATCAGTCCGGACCCTCGGCGCTGCCGCGAAAAGATGCTAGCGCGGCCGCATGCCGATCTGGGCCAAACTCCTCATCGTGCTCGGGGCCGCCCTCTTCGTGACGGGCGGCGGCTGGGTCTTCGAGATCCGGCTCTCGGCTGTCCATGGCTGGCTGCTCGAGCGCATCGGCCATACGGGCATGCGCCTCGTGATTGGAGCGATGGTCCTGGTCGGGGCCTGGGCCCTCTGGAACGAGATGGAGGACCGATGACGCGGCCCCTCGCCGTCTCGCTGCTCGCCCTCGCCCTCTATCTCGGCATCTGGGACTGCCTGCTCACGCTCGGCCTCTCGACCCTCCACGGGTGGCTGCGCGATCTCCTTGGCCAGACCGGCCTCTGGATCGCGATCGTGGCCACGACGCTGGGCGCGGGCTGGGTCGTGTGGGACGAGCGGGAGGAGTGATCCCGCGGGCCGTCGACCCGGAAGACGGCCTCAGTCGACGGGCAGGAGGATCATCGAATCGCCGTCGAGCCGGGCCTGCACCGCCTGGCCCCGCAGCTGGCCGCCGAGATCGTCGGCGGTCTTGTAGAGCCCGTCGATGGCGATGAGCTCCGGCTCGAACTTGCGGGCCAGGATGCGCGCATTGGGATCGCCCACCGCCCCGGCGATGGCCCGGCCCCGCAGGCTGCCATAGACGTGGATGGAGCCGCCCGCGATCACCTCCGAGCCGGAGGCGACGGAGCCGAGCACGGTCACGTCCCCGTCGAGATGCTGGATCACCTGGCCCGAGCGCACGGGCGCGTCGATCACGAAGGAGCGGTGGCGCGGCGCGGCCTGGGGAAGCGGCACGGGCGCCGGCGCCGCAGCGGCAGTGGCCGGCAGCGCGGGCTCGGGCGGGACGATGTCCTCCACCGGCTTGCCCCCGGCGAGCGGGGGCGGAAAACCGGGGCCGAGGGAGGTCGGGCCGATCCCCTCGATGCCGAGGATGGTGATGGAGCGCTGGTTGAGCGCCGCGCAGAGGTCGAGCAGGTCCGAGCGGTCGAAGCGCAGGCCGGTCACGTCGAGGATGATGGCGCGCACCGTGAAGAAGGCGGGGGCGCGCTCCTTCAGGGCGTCGAGCTCGGCGAGCCACAGGTCGATCGGCGGCACGGGGGCCAGCACCATCGCCAGGAAGGAACGGCCGCGGAAGCGGATCGGGGGACGGGCGGCGGTCACGGAAAATCTGGCCCTGTCGCTGGCGATGACATGTGCGGAGCCGTCGGCCTTCGCCGACGCCACCCCGCGTATCCCACGATCACCTCAGCGGCGAGGCCGTCAACACCTCATCCCGTTCCGCGTGTGGAGGGCGCCTCTGCGCGAGCCCGGCGGCGCGGGGAGGTCGCCGGACCGCGTCCACCGCTTGCCGGACCGGCAGGGCTTGCATAATCTGAGCACTGTCAGGATCAGGATGCGACCAATTCCTGCCCCGCCCGTTCAGCAGGATATGCCGATGAGCGCCCTGCCCTCCGTCGCCACCCTCTTCCGCGAGGCCGATGCGCCCTATCTTTCGCCGCGCCGGGTGGCGGAGGGGCTCGGTCTCACGCTGACCGAGCTCGCGCGGCTCGCCGGCATCTCGCGCAACACGCTGACGGCTTCCCGCGGAACGCGCTCCGTCGAGGGAGCCCTGAGCCCCATCGTGCGCATCATCGCCATGGCCGCGGAGATGACCGGCGACGAGATGCGGGCGGCGATCTGGTTCAAGCACCAGCCGATCCCGGGCTGGGCCGGCAAGACGGCCTACGACCTCGTGCGCGAGCACAAGGCGGATAAGGTCATCGCCTATCTCGAAGCGGTGCGCGCCGGCGTCTATGCCTGAGCCGGGAAGCCGGCTCGTCCTCTGGCGCGCCTACGTTCCCCGCTGGGCGCACGATCCTCTGTCCGGGGCCGGGGCGGCTCGCTTCGGCGGACGCTGGAACAGGATCGGGCAGCCCTGCCTCTACGCAGCCCGCGAGTTGTCGACGGCCTGGGCGGAATACAATCAGGGTTTCGTGCAGCATCCCGCCACCATCGCGCAGCTCATCCTCAAAGGGGCTCGTCTGGCCGATCTGACCGCGCCGGACGGCCTGCGGGGGCTCGGCCTGCCCGACGACCTGCACCGGGCGGAGTGGCGCGCGGATCTCGACGCGGGACGGCTGCCAGAGACGCATCGCGCGGCCGAACGGCTCCTTGAGGCGGGTTTCCACGGCCTGATCTATCCCTCCTTCATGTCCCGCGGCGGCACCTGCATCGCCCTGTGGCGCTGGAATGGCGAGGAGGGTCCGCGCCTGTCCGTCATCGACCCGGAGGGCCGCCTCCCAAAGACCGACGCGCCCTGGTTGTGAGGGCGGGCGCCGTCCCGCCCCCTGCCCGACGCGCCCCCTACCCCGCGCGCGGCGAATGACGGACGGCTTGCGGGAACAGGCCCTTCCCTTTATTGCGACGCGACACTGCCAGATTCCCGCCAGCCCGCCGTCGACGGTCGCGTCTGCCGCGCTCCGCCACGAGACGGGCTCGCCATGCTTCGAGAACCCCCGATGAAGCTGCGCAACATCGCCATCATCGCCCACGTCGACCACGGCAAGACCACGCTCGTCGACAAGCTGCTCCAGCAATCCGGCACCTTCCGCGAGAACCAGCGCGTGGAAGAGCGGGCGATGGACTCGAACGACCTCGAGAAGGAGCGTGGCATCACCATCCTGGCCAAGGCGACGTCGGTCGTCTGGAAGGACACCCGCATCAACATCGTGGACACCCCCGGCCACGCCGATTTCGGCGGCGAGGTCGAGCGCATCCTCTCGATGGTCGACGGCGTGATCGTGCTGGTCGACGCCGCCGAGGGCCCGATGCCGCAGACCAAGTTCGTGGTCTCGAAGGCGCTCAAGATCGGCCTGCGCCCGATCGTGGCGGTCAACAAGGTCGACCGGCCGGATGCCCGCATCAACGAGGTGGTCAACGAGGTCTTCGACCTCTTCGCCGCCCTCGACGCCACCGACGAGCAGCTCGACTTCCCGATCCTCTACGGCTCGGGCCGCAACGGCTGGATGGCGACCTCGCCGGAGGGCGATCCCTCCGAAGGTCTCGCCCCGCTCTTCGACCTGGTGCTGGAGCACGTGCCGCAGGCCAAGACCGAGGAAGGCGCCTTCTGCATGCTCGGCACGCTGCTGGAGGCCAACCCGTTCCTCGGCCGCATCATCACCGGCCGCATCGCCTCCGGCACCGTGAAGCCCAACCAGTCGATCAAGGTGCTCGACCGCGAGGGCAAGGTGGTCGAGACCGGCCGCGTCTCCAAGATCCTCGCCTTCCGCGGCCTGGAGCGCCAGCCGATCGAGGTCGGCGAGGCGGGCGACATCGTCTCCATCGCCGGCCTCCTGAAGGGCACGGTGGCCGATACCTTCTGCGACCCCTCCGTCAACACCCCGATCCAGGCGCAGCCGATCGACCCGCCCACCGTGACGATGTCCTTCATCGTCAACGATTCGCCGCTCGCCGGCACCGAGGGCGACAAGGTCACGAGCCGCATGATCCGCGACCGCCTGTTCAAGGAGGCCGAGGGCAACGTCACGCTGAAGATCGAGGAAGCCGCCGACAAGGACTCGTTCTACGTCTCCGGCCGCGGCGAGCTGCAGCTCTCGATCCTGATCGAGACCATGCGCCGCGAGGGCTTCGAGATCGCGGTGTCGCGTCCCCGCGTCGTCTTCGAGAAGGACGAGAACGGTGGTGTGCTGGAGCCCATCGAGGAGGTCGTGATCGACGTCGACGAGGAGCATTCCGGCGTCGTCGTGCAGAAGATGTCCGAGCGCAAGGCCGAGATGCTGGAGATGCGGCCCTCGGGCGGCGACCGCCTGCGCCTGGTCTTCCATGCTCCGACCCGCGGCCTGATCGGCTACCAGGGCGAGTTGATGACCGACACCCGCGGCACGGCGATCATGAACCGGCTGTTCAAGGCCTACGAGCCCTACAAGGGCGAGATGCCGGGCCGCCGCAACGGGGTGCTGATCTCCAACGACCAGGGCGAGGCCGTAGCCTATGCCATGTGGAACCTGGAGGACCGCGGCCCGATGATGATCGAGCCCGGCTGGAAGGTCTATCAAGGCATGATCGTCGGCGAGCACAACCGCGAGAACGATCTCGAGGTGAACGTGCTCAAGGGCAAGAAGCTCACCAACATCCGCACCACCTCCAAGGACGAGGCGGTGCGCCTGACCCCGCCGATCCGCATGACGCTCGAGCGCTCGCTGGCCTGGATCCAGGACGACGAGCTGGTCGAGGTGACTCCGAAGTCGATCCGCCTGCGCAAGGCCGTGCTCGACCCGAACGATCGCAAGCGCGCCGAGCGGGCCAAGGAAGCGCTTTCCGCCTGAGGCGAGCCGCCTCGGACGGGAATTTTGACGGGGCCGCTCCGATGGGGGCGGCCCTTTTCGTTCGCCTGGCGGGTCAGGCGCCGGCGCCCCGCCGCCGAGGCAGGGCTGCACAGCCGAGGTCGCGCAGGGCGGCCGGCGCGAAGGCGAGGCCCGGCATCAGCAGGGGACCGACCATCAGGATCCAGTAGGTGTCGTCGGGCCGGCCGACGAGCATGAAGGCGCAGAGATAGCCGCCGACGACGAGGGGGCCGGCCTGCGCCTCGACGAGGCTGAGCGTCGGGAGCCGCACGGTCACGAAGGGGCGCAGCGGGTAGTCCCGGGCCCGGTGCTCGGCGACGGCCGCGGCGTAGTAGCCGTCGCCGGCCGCGATGCGCGCCGCGATCGCCTGGTAGAGGGCAGCGTCGCCTTCCGCGGCCAGCGGATTCCCGCTCGCTGCCGGCGGCGCAGCGGGCGCGGGGACCGGCCGTGGGGTCGTCGATCCCGTCAGGATCCCGGCGGCGACGAGCAGGGCGAGGGCGGCCAGCAGCGCCCGGGCCTGCCGGGGAGCGGTCGGGAGAGGCTCCGAAGCCTCGCAGGGGCGCGTTAAGAAGACCGCCCATGGGCCCGCGAACGCCCCGGCCCGGCTCCAGCGCGATTATTCTACGCGCGCCGCGAAACTTCCGTTCCGACCCTGCCGTATCCCGCTCACGCCCCGCCATCGAGGGCGCGAAACGTTCAAGGATACGCCATGTTCAACCTCAGCCGGCCGCTTGCGCAGCGGGCCGCAACCCTCGCGCTCGCCTTCACGCTGGGCGCCGCCGTGCCTGCCGCAGCGCTCGCCAAGAACCCGATGGTCGGCGGCGCGCCGATGTATGCCTCGAAGACCATCGTCGAGAACGCGGTGAACTCGAAGGACCACACCACGCTGGTCGCCGCCGTGAAGGCCGCGGGCCTCGTCGACACCCTGTCCGGCCCCGGGCCGTTCACGGTGTTCGCCCCCACCAATGCCGCCTTCGCCAAGCTGCCCCCGGGCACGGTGGAGACGCTGGTGCAGCCGGCCAACAAGGCGACGCTCACCGCGATCCTGACCTACCACGTCGTCCCCGGCACCTACACCGCCAAGGACCTGATGGCCCTCGCGAAGCAGGGCGGCGGCGAGGCCCAGCTCAAGACGGCGCAGGGCGAGCCCCTCACCGTCACGACCAAGGGCAAGAAGGTCTACGTGACCGACGCCAAGGGCAACACCGCCACCGTGACCATTGCCAACGTGATGCAGTCGAACGGCGTCATCCACGTCATCAACGGCGTGCTGCAGCCCTGATCCGGGCGGGCGCGAGAAAGACGCAAGAACAGCCCCGGCTCACGAGAGCCGGGGTTTTTCATGCTTCCTGAGGGGCGCGCTACTCGCGGATCAGCTTGCCCGTGTAGATCACCTGCCCCGTCGGCTGGCCCGTGGGCGAGCCGCCCGGGGGCTCGACGGAGACGGCGATGACGCCCTCCCCGCGGGCGGTGGCCTCCTCCGGCAGGGTGATGCGGCTGGCGCGCTCGCCGAGCAGGCCGAGGGTCTTGGGCGCCTTGCCCGTCCCGACATACCAGAGCTCGAGGCTGCGGCCGGCCGGAGCCTGGGCGGCCACGGGGCGGACCTGGGCGGTGCCCGCCCGGGTGTCCACGCTGACGATCAGGGCCGGCAGGTCGCCGCCGCTCGTCACGACCGCGACGTAGCGGGAGTCGGGGGCCGGCGCCCGCAGGCCTGCGGCGACGAACAGGGCGAGTCCGGCCGCGACGAGGCCCGCCCCCGCGGTCGCGAGGCGCCAGCGCCGGAGCTGGGCGGAGAGGGCCGCCACGCGGTTGTCGTTGGCCGCCTCCGCCGGGGAGAGCCGGCGGGCGATGGCCTCCCAGGCGCCGGCCGGCGGCGCGACCGGGGGCACGCAGAGCGCCAGCGGCGCGAGCCGCCGTTCCCAATCCGCGACCCGGGCCGCGAGCCCGGGATCGGCGGCGAGGTCGCGGGCGAAGGCGGCGCGGGTTTCGGCGGGCAGCGTGCCGAGCACGTATTCCGCGGCACGCAGGTCCGGATCGTCGGGATGCTGGGCGCTCATGCCCGCGCCTCCAGGCAGCCTTTGAGGCTGGCGAGCGCCCGGTGCAGCCAGGTCTTGATCGTGTTCACGGGCCGGTCATGGATCTGGGCCAGTTCCTCCCGCGACAGGCCCTCGCAATAGGCCCGCACCACGCAGTCGCGATGGGCCGGGTCGAGTTGGCCCAGGCAATGCTGCAGGGCGTCCCGGTTCAGGAACGCGCCCGCCGCGTCGCTCGGATCGACGAGCCGCTCGAAGAAATCCTCGCCATCCTCGCTCACCGGCCCCTGGACCTCGCCCTTGCGCCGGATGACGTCGATCGCGCGGTGCCGCGCGACGGCGCAGAGCCAGGGGAGCGGCGGCCCCGCCTGTGCCGTGTAGGATCCCGCCGAGCGCCAGATCTTCAGGTAAACGTCCTGAAGCACGTCCTCGGCGAGGCTCCTGTCCCGCTGGATACGCAGGATCAGGCCGAAGAGTTTCGGCGCCGTGAGGTCGTAGAGGCTGCGCAGGGCCGCCGCGTCGCCCCCGGCGATCTGGGCGAGCAGCCGGCGGAGGGTCTCGTCCTCACGCAAGGCATGGCTCCCCGGCTGCGGCCCTGCGTGACATGGCGTGACGCCCCCCGATCCTTCGTTCGCGAGCCAGCCCGGTCGCCTCGCGAGGGCCGCCTCTCCTGTCTCGTCGCACCGCTTTTCCCTGCCGCCGGGCCGAGGTCCGGTCCGGCGATGAGCGCTTGCGCGAGAACGTTGCGCACAACCCTATCCGAGACCGGGCGCCTACGCCACGCCGAGGATCCCGCTGCCCCCAGAGGAGCTTCTCAGGAAGGCCGGGAAGGATCGAAGGCCCCCTGCGAGCTTGCGGCCCGTGACGATCCCGCCCGAACGCAGCCTGTCGCGTCGCGAGAGGCTGTCGCGAGGCGGGCCGGGTTCCTAGGTTAGGGGATGTCGGGCGATCCGCCCCGCGCCGAATCATCGAGAGCCGGATGAGCGTCCACGGCGATTTCAAGATTCCCGCCTCCGCCCAGCCCAAGCCGGGCGATTACGCTTACGATCTCGACCGGGCGCTCGCGGCGATGGTCTCCCTTTCGACGCGGGTGCCGCTCGAGGCCTTCACCGCCGAGACGCTGGGCACCGAGCGGGCCGGCAACGGCGTGGTGATCCGCGAGGACGGCCTCGTGCTCACCATCGGCTATCTCGTCATGGAGGCGGACACCGTCTGGCTGACCACCCATGACGGCCGCTCCGTGCCGGCGCATGTCGTCGGCTACGACGCGGTCACGGGTTTCGGCCTCGTGCAAGCTTTGGGCGATCTCGACCTGCCGGCCCTGGCCCTCGGCACGGCCTCCATCCTCAAGACCGGAGACCGGGCTGTGCTCGCCGGTGCGGGCGGGCGCAAGCACAGCGTCGCCGTGGAGCTGATCGGTCGGCAGGAATTCGCGGGCTACTGGGAATACGTGCTCGACGAGGCGCTGTTCACCGCCCCCTGCCATCCGCATTGGGGCGGCACGGGGTTGATCGGGCCCTCGGGCGAGCTCATCGGCATCGGCTCGCTGCAACTTCAGCAGGGCGGCACCGGGCCGGCGCGGGCGATCAACATGGTGGTGCCGATCGACCTGCTGCCGCCGATCCTGGAGGATCTCCAGACCCGCGGGCGCGCCGACCGCCCGCCCCGGCCCTGGCTCGGGCTCTACGCCACCGAGACGGAGGACGGCGTGGTGGTGATGGGGCTGACCGACGACGGGCCGGCCGAGAGCGCGGATCTGCGCCCGGGCGATATCCTCGCCGCGGTGGCGAACGAGCCGGTGCGCGACCTCGCCGGCTTCTTCCGGCAGGTCTGGGCCCTGGGCGATGCCGGCATCCGGGTGCCGCTGACCCTCCGCCGGGACGGCAGAACGCTCACGGTCTCGGTCACCTCGGTCGACCGCGAGGCCTTCCTGGTGCGGCCTCCGCTGCATTGATCGCAGGCCGGCGCAGGTCTATCCCGCGGCGATGAGTGACACTCCTATCCACGTCGTCGGCGGCGGTCTCGCCGGCTCCGAAGCCGCCTGGCAGATCGCGGAAGGCGGCCGCCGAGTCGTGCTCCACGAGATGCGGCCCGTCCGCGGTACCGACGCCCACCAGACCGACGGGCTCGCCGAGCTGGTCTGCTCCAATTCCTTCCGCTCGGACGACGCCAACGGCAACGCCGTCGGCCTGCTGCACCAGGAGATGCGGACTCTCGGCTCGCTGATCCTGCGCGCGGCCGATGCCCATCAAGTGCCCGCGGGCGGCGCGCTTGCCGTCGACCGGGAGGGCTTCGCCCGGGCCGTGACCGCGGCGCTGGAAGCCCATCCCAACGTGACGATCCAGCGCGAGGAGGTGGCGGGGCTACCCCCGGAAAGCTGGGGGCCGACCATCCTGGCCACCGGCCCCCTCACCTCCCCGGCCCTGGCCGAGGCGATCCGCGCCCTGACGGGGGCGGAATCCCTGGCCTTCTTCGATGCCATCGCCCCGATCGTGCACCGCGAGTCGATCGACATGGGCAAGGCCTGGTTCCAGTCGCGCTACGACAAGGCCGGGCCGGGGGGCACCGGGGCGGATTACCTCAACTGCCCGATGGACAAGGAGCAGTACGAGGCCTTCGTGCGGGCCCTGATCGAGGGCGAGAAGACCGTCTTCAAGGACTGGGAGGCCTCGACCCCCTATTTCGACGGCTGCCTGCCGATCGAGGTGATGGCCGAGCGCGGGCCGGAGACCCTGCGCCACGGGCCGATGAAGCCGGTCGGGCTCACAAACCCGCACAACCCGACCGTCAAGGCTTACGCCATCGTGCAACTGCGCCAGGACAACGCGCTGGGCACCCTGTTCAACATGGTCGGCTTCCAGACCAAGCTCCGTCATGCGGAGCAGGTCCGGGTCTTCCGCACGATCCCGGGCCTGGAGAACGCGGAGTTCGCCCGCCTCGGCGGCCTGCACCGCAACACCTATCTCGACAGCCCCCAGCTGCTCGACGCGACCCTGCGCCTGAAGGTGCGGCCGTCCCTGCGCTTCGCCGGCCAGATCACCGGCTGCGAGGGCTATGTGGAGAGCGCGGCGGTGGGGCTGATGGCCGGCCGCTTCGCCCTCGCCGAGGCGGAGGGCCGCGCGCTTGCGCCCCTGCCCGCCACCACGGCCCTCGGCGCCCTGATCGGCCACATCACCGGCGGGCATATCGCGGCCGAGGACGAGGGCGCCCCCCGTTCCTTCCAGCCGATGAACGTGAATTTCGGCCTGTTCCCGCCCCTGGAGCGGCTGCCGCGCAACGAAACCGGCAAGCGCCTGCGCGGCCCCGAGAAGGCGGCCCTGAAGAAGAAGGCGCTTACCGACCGGGCGCGGGCCGACCTCGCCGCCTGGATCGCCGGGGAGACGCCGCGGGCGGCGGCGGAGTAGTCCCCCTCACGGCCCCCGCCAGACGAAGACCCGCCGGCCCGGCCGGTGGCCGTCCTCGCCGGTATCCTCGAAGCCGAGCTTGCGCAGGAGGCCGCTCGAAGCCTCGTTCTGCGGGCGGCATTCGGCGACGAGCAGGCGGCGGGGATAGGCGCGCGCGAGCGTCCGCACGACGGCGCCGACCGCTTCCGCCGCATAGCCGCGCCCCCGTGCCGCGCCGCCCATCCAATAGCCGATCTCCACAGCCGCACTCGCCCGCAGATGGGTGCCGACCACGCCGAGCAGGGCCGGGTCCTCGCGTCCGCGCACGCCGAGGAAGACGTCGCGGCCCCGCTGCCCGCTGCCGATCAGGCTGCGGGCATCCTCGATCCGGAAGCGGTCGGGCAGGAAATCCACGGCGGCGGTGATGGCCGGATCGTCGGTGAGCGCCTGGAGGGCGGCGGCATCCTCGGGCACGAGCGGGGCGATGCGCAGGCGGTCGGTCTCGATCGCGGGCAGCCTGTCAAGGCGGTCCCGGCGCGGGCCGAGGCGGAGGGAGGCGAGGAGGCCCATGGGGAGAGAACTGGGCTCGGGGGATCCTACGGAAAGATACGTCCGAGCCGGATTTTCCATCCACCCGGAACGAGAAAACCCCGCACCGGAGGCCGGTGCGGGGTCTCGTCTTTTCGGTGTTCGCCGGGGAGGCTCAGTGGGCGGGAGCCGCTACGGTGGCCGGCGGGTGGATCACCATGTCCGTGAAGGGCGGCACATAGGCCTGGAGCATGACCAGCAGGCCGACGAGGCAGGCCAGCGCGATCGAGTGCCAGAACACGAAGCGCAGGATCTTGCCCTCCTGGCCGAAATAGCCGGTGGCGGTGGAGGCCACGACGATCGACTGGGCGTCGATCATCTTGCCCATGACGCCGCCCGAGGAGTTCGCCGAGGCCATCAGGATGCCGGACAGGCCGAGCTGCTCGGAGGTGATCCGCTGCAGGCCGCCGAACAGCACGTTGGAGGCGGTGTCCGAGCCCGTGAGCGCGACGCCGAGCCAGCCGAGCAGGGTGCCGAAGAACGGGTAGAGGATGCCCGTTCCCGCGAAGGCGAGACCCAGGGTGGCGTCCACGCCCGCGTAGCGGGTGAGCACGCCCAGTGCCAGCATCGCCGAGATGGTGATGAGCGAGTAGCGCAGCACCCAGATCGTCTCGAAATAGGCGGTGATCAGGCGCAGGGGCGAGAAGCGCATGATCAGGCCGGAGATGATCGCGGCGAAGAGCACGCCCGTGCCGGTGTAGGACATGTAGGTGAACAGGAAGGTCGCGGCCTCGGGGATCGGCTTGGCCACCACCGGGGGCACCTTCAGGATCACGTTGTGCAGGCCCGGCACCTCGTATTTCCAGGTGAAGATCGGGTTCACGACGCTCTTGAACCAGCCGGTGCCCCAGATCGCCACGACGATCGAGAGGATGATCCACGGCACCCAGGCCATGACGATCTCGGAGGAGGAGGCGGTGCGGCCGCCGACATGGGCCTTCGGCAGGTCGCCGGGCACGCCGGCGCCGAGGGCCACCGGGCGGGGGGAGCCGTAGCCAATCGAGGGATCGTGGCCGCGCAGCGCCGGGGAGGTCCAGATCTGGGCGGGCTGCCAGATCTTCAGGAAGGCGACGAGGCAGCCCATCGAGACCAGCGAGGCGCCGATATCGACGATCCAGGGATTCACGTAGTTCGAGATCAGGAACTGGGCCGCCGCGAAGGAGGCGCCGCAGACGAGGATCGGCGGCCAGATCTTGATCATGCCGCGGAAGCCCGCGAACACCCAGATCAGCCAGAACGGCACCAGCAGCGAGAAGAAGGGCAGCTGACGGCCGATCATGGCGCCGAGGATGTAGGGGTCGTAGCCCGTCACCGAGGCCAGGCCCTGGATCGGGGCGCCGAGCGCGCCGTAGGCGACGGGCGCCGTGTTGGCGATGAGCGAGAGCCCCGAGGCTGCGAGCGGCGAGAAGCCGAGGCCGATCAGGATGGCGCCGGTGACGGCGACCGGGGTGCCGAAGCCGCCCGCGCCCTCGAAGAAGGCGCCGAAGGCGAAGGCCACCAGCAGGAGCTGGATGCGCCGGTCCTCGGTGATGCCGGCGACCGATTGCTGGAGGATCGCGAACCAGCCCTTCTCCACCGTCAGCCGGTAGAGGAAGATGACGTTGAGGATGATCCAGCCGATAGGGAAGAAGCCCGTGACCATGCCGAGGATCGAGGCGCGGAGCGCGAGGTCGGTCGGCATGCCGAAGGCGACGATCGCCACCAGGAGCGCGATGCCGAGGGACAGGACGGCGGCGAGATGGGCCTTGACCTTGCCGCTTGCGATCATGCCCAGCAGGGCGATGACGGGCAGCGACGCCGCGAAGGTCGAGAGTATCTGGTTCCCGAACGGGTCGTAGACCTGATTCCAGGTTTGCATGGGCGTCGCGCTCCTCCGGATCGGTACGATCTTGCCGCCGTACCGATCCGATCCTGCTAGCAGAGCCGTGGGACCCGCTCAACGGAGCGTGATAATGCATTCATAAGGTGTGGCTTTTCTGCGTGGATGACGGCACGCCCCCATACGTGGGCCGCCTCTTGCGAGATCCGGTCGACTGCTCCGTTCGGATGCGGCCCGGGCTCAGCCGAAGCTCCGGGCGCCGCGCCACAACCGCCACAACCGCTTCCAGCGCGGGATCTCGATCAGGGTGTTGAGCGGGTCGTAGCCCGGCCGCTCCATCGCGGAGAGAACGGTCTCGACCAGGGCGGTGGGCAGGTAGGCCGGCCGGGCGGCGGGCGAGATCGTGTTGCGGGCGGCCTCGTAGGCCGCGAGGTGCCGGCGCGCCAGGGCCCGCAGGGCGGCGCAGGTCCGGTCGAGTCCGGGGCCGCCCCGGCCGGTCACGATGTCCTCCCGGGTGACGCCGTTCTCCCGCAGCAGGTCGGCCGGCAGGTAGACCTGGCCCTGACGGGCATGCCAGGGCAGCGCCCGCAGGAGCCCGGCGACGCCGTAGGCGACCCCGGCATGGCCCGCGGCCGCCGCGCCCCCCGGCTCCCCGCCCTCGGCCAGCACGAGGCTGCCGAGGCGGACCAGGGAGGAGGCGGTCTCCCCGCAATAGCCTTCGAGGTCGTTCACCCGCGGCATCGGGTCGTCGTAGAGGTCGAAGACCCGGGCGTCGATCAGGTCGACGAAGGGCTGGCGGCCGAGACGACGCGTGACGATGGCGTCGTCGAGGGCGGCGGCGACGGGGTTGGCCTTCACGTCTCCCCGCGCCTCGCCCTGGAGGGCGTCGCGCCACCATTGCAGCCGGATCTCGCCGGCCATCGGGTTCGAGGCGGCGTCCCGCACCCGGGCGATGGTCAGGCTGAAGGCGTAGAGGGCGAAGAGATGCGGCCGGAAGGCGGCCGGCGCGAACAGCGTGGCGAAGTAGCGGTCGGGATCGCCCTCGCGCACGAGACTTTCGCAATGCTGGAAGGCGAAGGCTAGGCCTTCGCGGGCGCTTGCCGGATTGCTGGTGACGTCGCTCACGCGGCCCCGCTCAGGCGACGGCGATTAGCGCGGCCGCGACCTTGCGGTTCTCGGCCACGAGGATGTTGTAGGTGCGCGCCGCCGCTCCCGTCTGCATCACGTCGAGGCCGATCCCGGCGGCTTTCAGGCGCTGGCGCAGGGCGGCCGGCAGCGGCAGGATCTCGGCGCCCGTGCCGATGAGCAGGAGGTCGATCGCCTCGTGCTCGGCGAGCACCGGGGCGAGGCTCGCCGCGTCGATGGCCGCGGCCGCGATCGGGTCCCAGGCGTGGATCCCCGAGGGCAGCGCCAGGATCGAGCCGCGATGGGACATCTCGGCGAAGCGGAAGCCGCCGTCGCCATAGGCGTCGATCCCGTACCGCCCCGGCACGAATCCGTCGTGAAGCCGGCCTTCCGGCATCCGGTGCTCTCCCTGGCCTGTCCTCTCCCGCATGATCCCTGAAACCGCATCCGGGACGGGAAGGTCCTTGTCGTGGCCTCGCCCCGAAAGCCGGCGGGCGCCTTTCGGGGCGAGGCGCTATTCGGCGGCCTGGGGCACCCCCTCGCGCTGCGAGGCTTTCGCCCCCGACAGCATCAGGCCGAGATAGATCAGCGACGGGGTCGAGACGAAGATCGCCGAGTAGGTGCAGATCACGACGCCGGCGAGCATCACCACGGCGAAACCGTTGATTGCCTCGCCGCCGAACAGCACCAGGGCGAGCAGGGAGAGGAAGGCGGAGGTCGCCGTCATCACCGTGCGCGACATGGTGGAGTTGATCGAGAGGTTGAGCAGGTCGACCGTGGGGATGGACTTGTAGCGGCGCATCAACTCGCGGGTCCGGTCGAACACCACCACCGTCTCGTTGAGCGAGTAGCCGACGATGGTCAGGATCGCGGCGATCGAGGTCATGTTGAACTCGATCCGGGTGAGGATGAAGACGCCCACGGTGAGCACGATGTCGTGCAAGGTGCCGATGATGGCGCCGAGCGCCAGCTCCCGCTCGAAGCGGAACCAGAGATAGAGCAGCACCGCCACGACGGAGAGGACGACGCCGACCGTGCCGGACTGGACGAGCTCGCCGGAGACGCGCGGGCCCACGGTCTCGGTGCGGCGGAACTCGTAATCCTTGTCGAAGGCCGCGTGGGCCTTGTTCATCACCGCGGTCTGACCCTGCTCGCCGGCCTGGAGCGGCAGACGCACCAGCACGGTGCCCTGGTTGCCGAGCTCCTGCACCTCCGCCTCGCCGAAGCCGAAACCGTTGGCGGTGTGGCGGATCGCGGCGACGTCGGCCGCGCCGGACTTCGCCTGCAGCTCGACCAGGGTGCCGCCCTTGAAGTCGATGCCGAAATTCAGCCCGATCGTCAGGAACAGTACCACGGTCGCGAGCGACATCGCCGCCGAGAGCGGGAAGGTGAAGCGCCGGAACCGCATGAAGTCGAAATGCGATTCGTCGGGCCAGAGGCGAAGCAGGCGCATGGTCGGTCTCGAAGCGGGAGCGGTGCCGGGCACCTCTCGGAAACGGCGTCGCCGCCCGCCACGATCCGGCGGGCGTCGTCTGTCGTCAGAACGGAAGGGTCTTGGGCCGGAAGGTCGTATACCACACGGCGATCATCATGCGGGTCAGGGTCACCGCGGTGATGACGGTGGTGAGGATGCCGAGGATGAACACCACGGCGAAGCCCTTCACCGGGCCGGAGCCCATGAAGAACAGGATCAGGGCGGCGATCGCCATGGTCGAGTTCGAGTCGATGATGGTGGCGAAGGCCCGGTCGAAGCCGGCCTGCAGCGCCGAGACCAGGGAACGCCCGGCCCGCTGCTCCTCGCGCATGCGCTCGTAGATCAGCACGTTCGAGTCGACCGCCGTGCCGATGGTGAGCACGATGCCGGCGATTCCAGGCAGGGTCATCGTGGCCTCCAGCACCGACATCAGGCCGAGGATCAGGCCGACATGCACCATCAGCGCGATGTTGGCGATGAAGCCGAAGGTGCCGTAGGTCGCGAACATGAAGATCACGACGAGGATGGCGGCGACGATGGTCGCCTTCTTGCCGGCCTCGATCGAGTCGTTGCCGAGCCCCGGGCCGACGACGCGCCGCTCGACCACGGTGAACTTGGCCGGCAGGGCGCCCGCCCGCAGCAGCACCGCGAGGTCGTTGGCCTGCTGGACGGTGAAGTTGCCGGTGATCTGTCCCGAACCGCCGGTGATCGCCGAGCGGATCACGGGGGCGGAGACCACCTCGTTGTCGAGCACGATGGCCATGCGGCGGCCGACATTCTCGCTGGTGGCCTGGCCGAAGCGCTGGGCGCCGCGCAGGTTGAACTTGAAGCTCACCATCGGCTCGTGGCTCTGCTGGTCGAAGGCCGGTTGCGCGTCGGTGAGGTCGCCGCCATCGGCCATGACCCGGCGCTCGACCGGGACCTTGGCGCCCTTCTCGTCCTTCGAGGGCAGCAGGTCGACATCGCCCGAGGGGCTGTCGGCGAGCATGCGGAATTCGAGTTTGGCGGTCTTGCCGAGCAGCTCCTCCAGACGCTGCGGATCCTGCAGGCCGGGCACCTGGATCAGGATGCGGTCGGCGCCCTGCTGCTGGATCGAAGGCTCCAGCGTGCCGGTCTGGTCGATGCGGCGGCGGATGACCTCGATGCCCTGGCTCACGGCGCGGCGGGTGCGCTCGGTGATGCCGGCATCGGTGTAGGCGAGCTGGATCAGCCCATCGGGCTGCTCGTTGACCTCGACAGTGGAGACGCCGGTGGCCGAGAGGCTCTGGATCGGTTGCGAGAGCTCGCGCAGCTTCGGCATGACCTTGGCACGGGCGGCCGCATCGGCGATGCGCACCTGGACGCCGCGCTTCAGTACCTGGATGCCGCCATCGGCGCGGACGTTCTCCTGCTGCAGGATGCGGCGGACATCGTCACGCAGGCCCTTGGCCATGGAGCCGACGAGCTCGTTCTGGTCGACCTCGAGCAGAAGCTGCGAGCCGCCCTGCAGGTCGAGGCCGAGCACGATCGCCCGGTTCGGGACGATCCAGTGCGGCACCCAGGCGGGCAAAGCCGCCATGAAGTGCTTGCGCTGGTCGGCCGAGAAGAAGCTCGGCACGGCCAGGCTGAGGCCGATCAGGATCGCCAGCAGCGTCGTGACGATCTTGGTTCTGGAGAAGCGCAGCATCCGCCCGGTCCGACTCTTTTTCTTGTGCGGATGCCGTGCCTTGGCCCGGCATCCTCATCCGGCCTGTTCAGGCCGCCTTGACCGGTGCGCCCTTGACGCGGACCTCGGAGATCATGCTCCGCACGACCTTCACGCGCACGTTCGGGGCGATCTCGACCTCGATCTCGGAGGCGTCGTCCGCCACCTTGGTCACGCGGCCGACGATCCCGCCATTGGTGACGACGGTGTCCTCCCGGCGCACGTTCTTGATCATGGTCTGGTGGTCCTTGAGCTTGCGCTGCTGCGGGCGCAGGATCAGGAAATACATGATCACGAAGATGAGGACGAAGGGCACCAGCTGAATGGCGATCTCGGCGCCGCCGCCGGTGGAACCGGCCCCTTGCGCGAAGGCGGGGGTAATCAACGCTGGAACTCCTGATGGTCGGACAGGCGGCCTGAGCTGCACCACGGATGGCGGGGCCTGTCGAAAAGCGCGCGGACTATAGCCACGGGCTTCCCGAAAGCAACGTCACGCAACCGCGTGCTGCGGGCGGGCTTCTCCCCGGCCGCGGCGCGATCGGCTAAGGACGCCCGCACGAACGAACCCCCTCCTCGAATCCGGAGCCGCCATGACGGCCGAGCCGACCCTGTCCGCCCTGATGCCCCTGCTGGAGCGGATCGCCACTGCCCTGGAGCGGGCCGCCCCGTCTGCCCTGCCGCCGGTGGATACGACCACGGCCGATGCCTTCCTGTGGGGGGCGGAGCGGCGCCTGATCCCGGTGCCGCGGGTCAACCGGGTCGAGATCGGGCTGCTCACCGGCATCGACCGGGCGCGCGACCAGCTCTTCGACAACACCGCGCGCTTCGCCCGCGGCCTGCCCGCCAACAACGCCCTGCTCTGGGGCGCGCGGGGCATGGGCAAGTCCTCGCTGGTCAAGGCGATCCATGCCGAGATCAACGCGAAAGGCGGCGCGGCGCGTCCGATGAAGCTCGTCGAGATCCACCGGGAGGACATCGAGGCCCTGCCCGACCTGATGGCGCTCCTGCGCGCCGACCCGCACCGCTGGATCGTGTTCTGCGACGATCTTTCCTTCGATGCCGACGACACCTCCTACAAGTCGCTGAAGACGGCCCTCGACGGCGGCATCGAGGGGCGGCCGGAGAACGTCCTGTTCTACGCGACCTCGAACCGCCGGCATCTCCTCGCCCGGGAGATGGTCGAGAACGAGCGCTCCACCGCGATCAATCCCGGCGAGGCGGTGGAGGAGAAGGTCTCGCTCTCCGACCGCTTCGGACTCTGGCTCGGCTTTCACAAGTGCAGCCAGGACGAATATCTCGCGATGATCCGCGCCTATGCGGAGCGGTTCCGGCTCGACGTTCCGGCCGAGCAGTTGCGGGCGGAGGCGCTCGAATGGGCGACCACCCGCGGTGCGCGCTCCGGTCGCACCGCCGTCCAGTTCATCCAGGATCTCGCCGGCCGGCTCGGCAAGACGCTGGATTGAGGCGCGGGATCGGGGCGCCGGACGGGCTCGGAGGTGGGATCGAAGGCGCGTGCGCCGGGTTGCCCCTGGGCCGCGGGCGTCCGGCGTGAAGCGCGGGCTTGCCGTCTGCTGCAGTGCCGTCGTCTACTGCCCCGCCGATGCCGCGGCGCGCCATGGGCGGCGTCGGGGGGAGGAAGCGCAATGAGCCTGTTCGACAGCATCAAGAGCTCGCTGAGCGGATCGCTCGGGCAGGCGGCCGCCGCCGCCCTGCCGCAGATCATCGAGACGGTGCTTCCCGGCGGCCTTCAGGGCCTGCTCGACCGGCTCCAGCAATCCGGCCACGCGGCCCAGGTCAATTCCTGGCTCGGCCGCGGGCCCAACGAGCCGATCACCACGGGCGACCTGCGCCGGGTGATCGGCGACGACCATGTCCGCATGATCGCCGAGAAGCTTGGCCTGCCGCCGGACCAGGTTCTCGCCACCCTGTCCAAGCTGCTGCCGGAGGCGGTGGACCGGCAGAGCCCGAACGGCACGCTCCAGAGCCCGCCGCCGCGGGACGCCTGACGCGACCGCGTCGAACGAAAGCGGCGGCCCCTCCCGGAGCCGCCGCCTGAAGCCAGATTGTTTCGCGCGTTCAGTTCGAGGCGAGGTGCGGGATCGGGTCGACCGGGGTCGCGCCCTTCCGGATCTCGAAGTGGAGCTGGGGCGAGGTGACGTTGCCGGTGGCGCCGGACTTGGCGATCACCTGGCCGCGCTTAACCTTCTCGCCCGGCCGCACGTCGAGCTCGCCGTTATGGGCGTAGGCCGAGACGTAGCCGTTGCTGTGCCGCACCAGCACGAGCTTGCCGTAGCCCTTCACGTCGGAGCCGGCATAGGCGACGGTGCCGTCCTCGGCGGCCTTGACGGGCGTGCCCTCGGGCACGGCAATGTTGATTCCCTCGTTCCCGCCCGAGCCGTAGCCGGTGATGACCCGGCCACGGGCCGGCCAGCGGAAGGCCTCTGCCTCGGCCGCCGCGGGCACGTTCGCCGGATCGGCGCTCGCGACCTTGACCGGAGCGGCAGCCTCCTTCGGCGCCTCCTTGGCGGGGGCGGGCTCCTTGGCCGCGACCTTGGCGCTCTCCTTCGCCTTCGCGCTCTCCTTGGCGGCGGCCTTCGCCGCAGCCTCGGCCGCCTTGGCCTCGGCGACGCGCTTGGCGGCCTGCTCGGAGGCGGTCTTGGCCGCCTCGGCCTTGGCGAGGCGCGCCTTCTCCGCCGCCTTGGCCGCGGCGTCGGCCTTCTCGGTCGGCTTCCTGTCGTCGGCCTTCTTCTCGGCGGTCTGGCCGGGGCGGATATGCTTCTTCTTCGCCTCGGCCTCGGCGAGCTTCTTGGCTTCCGCGGCCTTCTCGGCGGCCTTTTCCGCCGCCTTGCGGGCCTCGGCGGCTTTCTCTGCCTCGCGCTTGGCTTCGGCCGCCTTCTCGGCGGCCTTCTTCTCGGCCGCCTTGTCCACCGCCTTGGGACCGGGGGCGAATTGCAGCTTCGGCGCGGCCGGCGCGGTGCGGGGCGTCATGGCCGGGGCGAGGCGGCCCGCATCGGGATTGAGGCCCGAGACGGCGCCGGTCACCGGCTCGGTCGAGGCCACACGGGGCGGAGGGGCGATCGGGAGCGGGCGGGAGGTCATGGCCGGGGCGGTGCCACCGGGCGCGCCGAGCGCCTCCGAGCGGATCCGCGGCGTGCGGATGGCGGGGGCCGGCGCGAGGTCCCCGCCATCCTCCGGCAGGCTGCCCGTGGCGGACGGCTCGCTGGAGGTGAACGGATTGGTGAAGGGATCCGAGAGGCGCGAAGCGTCCGACGAGCAGGCCGCGGCGCTCCCTCCGATGATTCCGATGAGGGCGAAGCGCGACAGCGTCCTCATCCCCCGACCAGCCCCGCGAATCCGCATCGACGCACCCGTTTGCCTGACGCAACTTGATAGGGGCATTCAAACGGGATTCAGGTTAAGCAACCGTTCCCGTTCACCACGTTCGAAGCGCAATCGGAAGGTTATCGAACGGGTTCGATGCAACGTGTTGCTGGGGACACGTTGCGCGGGACAGGCCGCTCAGGACATGCGGGCGCGGCCCGGGGTGAGCGGCGGCAAGCGCAGGGATGCGCCCGATTGCGTCGCCCCGTCAGGGCCAATGATGGCGAGGCGGCCGCCCTCCGGTCCCGGCAGGGCGCAGACGAGACGCCCGCCCGGGGTGAGGGCTGCGGTGAGCCCGGCGGGAAGGGCGGCGAGCAGCCCGTTGACCAGGATGCGGTCGTAGCGCCCCTCCCCCGCGACCCCGTCGGCGAGCCCGTCCGCGGTCTCAAGGACGGCATTCCGGATCCCCGCCGCGTGCAGGTTGTCCCGCGCCGCCCGGGTCAGGGTGGCGTAGCGATCCAGGCTGTGGAGTTGGCCAGCCCCGAGCCGGGCGAGCAGCGCGGTGACGTAGCCCGAGCCCGTGCCGACCTCGAGGACGCGCGCGCCCGGCGTCAGCGCCAGGGCCGCGAGCATCGCCCCGACCTGGCGCGGCGCGGTCATGGTCTGCCCGCAGGCCAGCGGCAGCGCGATGTCCCTGCGGGCATGAGACCGCAGGGGCGCGGGCGCGAAGCCTTCCCGTGGCACCTGCTCCATGGCGCGCAGCACGGCGGTGTCGCGCAGGCCCCGCTCCCGCAGGGACAGCACGAACGCCGCGTTGCCCACCGCCTCGGTCAGATCCTCGTCGCCCTCAGGCATGATGCGTTCCGTGTCCCGAAGGCTGAATGTCGCCGCCGCGCCTGTGCCGAATCAGCACGCTCCCTGGCGGGACGCCAGCGGGTTTTCCCCAGCCGTCGCCGGATGGAGCCCCGTTGCCGACAAGTCGAGTGAAAGAATTAACCCCATGGTCCGGCTCGTCGTGCTGCGATTTCCCTTTGCAGGAGGAGCGGACCATGACCATCGGTTCCCTCAATTCCCTCGGCCCGGTGCGGGCCGCGGAGCTCGGCCTGTCCCTGCGCAACGATGCCGCTGCGCGGCACGCGCCCCCGGAGACTGTGACGGTCGAGGTCGTGCGTCCCGTCGATCCCGCCACCAAGCTGAGGGCGGATGCGGACGTGATGCGCAGCGAACCCGTGACGGAGCGGCGGCTCATCGACATCAAGGTGTGAGCGGGCGATCCCGAACGGCTCACGCCCCCGTCTCGGCCAGGATCCAGGCCGCGGTATCCGGATCGGCCTCGTCGACCGGCAGGTGGAGGATGATCGGCGTCTCGTAGGGGTGGCGCGCCTTCAGCGCCGCGGCCAGCGCGGTCCCCTGACCGTCCCGGGTCTTGAGGATCGCCACCACCTCCGCGCCCCGCTCGACCGCGCCCTTCCAGGCATAGACCGAGCGCATCCCCGGCAGCACGTTCACGCAGGCGGCGAGCCTGTCCCGCACCAGGGACTCGCCGACCGCCAGCGCAGTCTCGGCGTCCGCAAAGGTCGTATAGACGAGGAGCATGCGCTCCATGCTATGGCTCCTTGATCGAAAGGCCGCGGGCGGCGTCTCTCGTGAATGAGCCCTGCCCCGGCACCCGCGTCAACGCGGCGGCCAAAGCGGCGGCAGAGGGACGAGGCGAGAGAGCGGATGCCGCGTTTCCATCGGATCGCCTTCGTGGCGAGCCCTACCCGCGAGTCGCGGGAGGCCGCGGCGGCCCTGATGCGCCGCTATGACCATGTGACGCCGGAGGATGCGGACGTCGTCGTGGCCCTCGGCGGCGACGGCGTGATGCTGCAGGTCCTCCACCGCATGATGGACAGCGGAAAGCCGATCTACGGCATGAACCGCGGGACCGTCGGCTTCCTGATGAACGATTTCCGGGAGGAGGGCCTGATCGAGCGCCTGGAACAGGCCCAGCGCAGCGTCATTCATCCCTTGAGCATGGTCGCCATCGACACGGAGGGGCGCCGCCATACGGCGCGGGCGATCAATGAGGTCTACATGCTGCGCCAGACGCACCAGACGGCGAAGCTGCGGATCCTCGTCGACGGCAAGGTGCGCCTGCCCGAGCTGATCGCGGACGGGGTGCTCGCCGCGACGCCGGCGGGCTCGACCGCCTACAACCTCTCCGTGGGGGGGCCGATCCTGCCGCTCAACGCGCATCTGCTGGCGCTGACCCCGATCTCGGCCTTCCGACCCCGGCGCTGGCACGGGGCGCTGCTGCCCCACCACGCGCAGATCCGAATCGAGGTGATCGAGCCGGAGCACCGGCCCGTCTCGGCGGTGGCCGACCACACCGAGTTCCGCCGAGTCTGCAGCGTCGACACCTCCCTCGACCGCACCACCGAGCTCGTGCTGCTCCACGATCCCGGCCACGGCCTCGACGAGCGGATCCTGCGCGAGCAGTTCGGCTGATGCCGGGCGGTCAGGCGGCGAGGCGCGGCCGGCCCTCGGCGTAGCTGCGCACCAGTTCCTCCGGGATCATGCTGGCGGCGAGCGCCAGGGCGACCGCCCGGGGGCGCGCCCGCGGCGGCTCCGGCACAACTTCCGGCACAATCTCCAAGACGGCGGAAGCGGTTACGGGCTCGGCGCTGACGGCGACGGCCGCGTTGCGCGAGGCCATGAAGCTCTCCATCAGCGCGCCCGAGAGATCGTCGAGCACCCTCTGCGTGGCGGCGGCGCTGCGGCGCTGCTGCTCCGCCTGATAGCTGGCCACGATCGCCTCGGGCAGCTCGTCGAGGATCGCATCGAAGCGCAGGTCGATCACCTCGCCCGCCACGGGCAGGATCCGGTCGCTGGGGCGCGGCGCCGCGGGCCAGGGGCCGTCGGCCGCCTCGGTCCGGTCGGCCGACAGGACCATCGGCGCGCCGGCCTCGGGCGCCCCAAGGGCGAGCGGCTCCTCCGCGCCGTCCTGTCTGGTCGCGGTGGGGAGGGGGGATTGTTCGCGGGCTTCGTCGCGGGCGGCCTCCGCCTCGAAGCGGGCGAGCAGCGCCAGGAGGCTGCGCGCTTCCGCGAAGGGCAGGGCTTCGCAGGCGCTCAGGGCCCGCTCGATCATCCGCCGGGCGAGACGCGCCCCCTCGCAGGCCTCCTGCCCCGTCGCCGCCGCGCGCCAAGCCTCGAGGGCGGCCTGGATCGGCCCGAGCAGGATCGGCGGCAGGCCGGCCTTGCGGTGCAGGCTGGCGAAGCCGCCGCTGCGGGGCTCGAGCAGGAGCCCGGCGACCCGGGCGCGGGACAGGCCGGAGAGCTCGGCGAGCGCGGCCTCGGCGAAGGGCATGCGCAGGGACAGCATCGCCCGCAGGATCAGCCCGGCGGTGAGCTGGCCCTCCTTGCGCAGATGGGCCACGAGCCGGGCGAGCCCGCTCTCCCCGGTCTCGTCGCCCAGCGCCAGGGCGGCGCGGTCGCGCGCCTCACGGGTGACGCGGGCGCTGCGCTCCGGGCTGAGCCAGCCGCATTCGCGGCCATAGGCGGAGAGGGAGTCGGCCACCCGCACGGCCACGGCGTGGCGCACCTCGATCGGCAGGTCGGGCCGGGCGAGCAGGGCCTCGCGCAGGCCGGCATCCGCCCCGTGGCGCTCGACGATGCGCAGGAGCGCCGCGGTGCCGATCTCGGCGGCGTGGTTGCGGGCGAGCACGGTGAGGGATTCGAGCCCCGCCACCTCGGCCAGGGCGGCGGCGACGGGCTTGGACAGGTCGCCCCGCCCGGCAATGGCGCTGCGGATCGTCTCGCAGCCCATGGCGGCGCAGTCGACGAGATCGGCATCCATCAGCACCGGCGAGCGGGCGAGGACCAGGCAGGCGATGTCCGGCTGGTCGGAGGCCAGTGCCACGATGAGCGGCCGCGGCGCCGTCTCCGCCCCGGCACAGGCCTCGGCCAGGGCCCGGCGCACCTGGTCGGAGGGATCGTCGAGGAGGGCGAGCAGGGTGGTCTTGGTCTCCCAGGCCGCATCCGGCCCGAGGGCGCCGTGCAGGTAGGAGCGGGCGAGCGCCGCCGCGGCCTCCGCGCGCCGCTCGGCGCTCTGGTACTGGGGGGCGAGGAGGCGCTGGCGGATCGTCATGGGCCGTTCCGGAGCTTGTAGGAGGAGACGTCGAACAGGGCGGCGTTGGTGGCGATGGCGCCGGGCGGGGCCGGCGTCGCGGCCCGGGCGGCGAGCGCCGCCGCGGGCGCCGTCGGGGTGAGCCCCTCCGGCCGCCGCGGCGGCAGGGGGATCAGGATGGGGGCGCCGTCCGCGGGCGCCGCCGCCGCGGCGGGCGCGGTCGTCGCCGTCGCCTCGGCCGGCCCCGTGCTGGCCTCGCCCTCCTCGGAGCGCGGGAACCAGGTCGGTGCGGCGGGGGCGGCCGGCAGGGCCGGGTTGCGGCTCTGCCAGAGCTTGGCCACCCCGTCGGAGATCGCCCCCTGGCGCCGGTCGGTCTGGAACAGGGCGCGGATGCCGCCTTCGAGGGAGGCATAGGCGGTGGGCACGCCCGCGCCCGTCGCCGTGTCGGGGCCGGTGACCGGGCTCGTCACCCCGGCGGTGGCGTTGGCGAGCGTCGCGTAGAGCTCGGCCGCGCCCCGGGGGCGGCCGCTGCGGTCGTAGAACAGGCTGCGGTTGGAGGCGGCGGCCTCCGGCAGGTCGAGGGCGGCGGCCCGCTCGGGCACCGCCTGGGCATCGGCGATCAGGGTGGCCGCGCCCTTCGCCCCGAGGACATGGGCGGCGTAGAGGTCGCCGCTCGTCGGCTCGCGGCCCAGCGCGTCGAGCAGGGCCTCGCGGTTCTTCTGGGTGAGCGCCCCGGCCATGGTCGCCGAGACCTTGGGGTCGCGGCGCAGGTCGAGGATCGCCTGCCGGGTGGTCGGGTCGGACACCGTGTAAGTGCCGTCGGATCGCGCGGTGATGGCGTCGGCATAGCTGCCGAGCCCGAGCTTCGGCCCGGCATTCTTCATCACGCCGAGCCAGGTCTGCTCGATGAACTGAAACAGGCCGGTGGCCGAGGAGGTCGCGGCCTTGGCGGCGGGATTGAGGCTCGACTCGCGCTGTGCCGTGGCGAGGAGGTAATCGAAGCCGACGCCGGTGTTCTGCGCCCCGTCGCGGATCGCGGCGAGCACCGTGCCGTCGGCCGCGCCGGTGGACGCACTGGCCGCGCGGCCGGTCCCGGCGCTGGCGCCGGCGTCGCGTTGGGCCGTGGCCGGGGAGGTGTTGGTGAACAGGAACATCGAGGGTCCGCCGCGGGGACCGCGCCCGATCCCGCCGGAGACGACATTCCTGCGATCATGGTAAAGGAAGATTGAAGATTTTGGATCCGGAAGATGTCCCGTTTCCGCGCAGGCCCCTCCCCCGCCCGATGCGCCGCTACCTGAGCCTCCCGGCGGCGGTTTTCGCCCCGCCGCGGCCGGGTCCCGCGGGCAGGGCCGACGCCCTCCTCCTCGACGTTTCGGCCCGCGCCCCGGCGGATCTGCCCGCGCTGAAGGCCCGCCTCTGCGCCCGGCCGCCGGGCGGCCCCGCCCTGTTCCTCCGGCTCGGCGGGCTGGACGACCCGGAGCTCGGCCCCCGCCTCGACGCCCTGATGCCGGCGGCCCCCGAGGGGCTGGTGCTGCCCGGCCTGCGGCGGGGGGCCGACCTCGCCGATCTCGGCAGCCGCCTCGCGGTGGCCGAGGCCGAGCACGGCCGGCCCGACGGGGCCACGCGGATCCTGGGCTGGCTCGACAACGCCGCCGGCCTCCTCGCCGCCGGTCCCCTCGCCGGGGCGAGCCCGCGTCTGTGCGCCCTCGCCTGGGACCCGGCCGCCCTGGCCGCCGAGCTCGGCGCCGCGCCCTGCGATACGGCCGGCGCCCTGATCCCGCCCCTCGCTCAGGCCCGCGCCCTGCTGCGCCTCGCCGCCGCGGCGGCGGGCGTGGAGGCGGTGGATGTGGGAGACGACGGGACGGCCTTTTGGGCGGCGGCGCGCCGGGACGGGTTTGGGGCGGGGTGCGTGCGTGTAGGCGGTGGGGCTGACGCATGAATGGCGTCGGCGCGGCCGGTTTTTTTGTCCCGAGCAATCGAGTGGGAAGGCTGTGGAGGCCGGGTGCGCGTACTGAGGGTCGTTTCGGGTAGAATTTGGCCCGTCCGCTTCTGCTACCTGTCGGGGCAGAAGCGGACGCCTGATCGATGATCAAGTCCTATTGTACTTGCTGAAAGCGGTGGGGCGAAGTCAGGCCGCTCTGACAGTGGCGAGGAAGTGGGCGACCTCCGCACCGAGATGCTCGGACTGGCGCGACAGCTCGGAGGCGGCCGAGAGCACCTGGTTCGCGGCCGCGCCGGTCTCCTCCGAGGCCTGGGCCACGCCGGCGATGTTGCTGGTCACCTCGCCCGTGCCCTGGGCGGCCTGGCTCACGTTCCGGACGATCTCCTGCGTGGCCGCTCCCTGCTGCTCCACCGCCGCGGCGATCGAGGTGGCCACGGTGTCGATCTCGCGGATCCGGCCCGTGATGCCGCCGATCGCCGTCACGGCCTGATCGGTGACGCCCTGCACCTCGCCGATCTGACGGGCGATCTCTTCGGTCGCCTTCGCGGTCTGGTTGGCGAGTTCCTTGACCTCGGCGGCCACCACCGCGAAGCCGCGACCCGCCTCCCCGGCGCGGGCCGCCTCGATGGTGGCGTTGAGGGCGAGGAGGTTGGTCTGCCCGGCGATCGAGGAGATCATGCCGACCATGTCGCCGATCCGGGCCGCGGTCTGGCTCAGCGCCTGGACGAGGTCGGCGGTCTGATCGGCCGCGCCGACGGCCGACTGGGCGAGGCGGGCGGAGCCGGCGACCTGCCGGCCGATCTCCTGCACGGAGGAGCCCAGCTCCTCGGCGGCGGAGGCCACGGTCTGGACGTTGGAGGCGGCCTCCTCGGCGGCGGCGGCCACGGTGGTGGATTGCGAGGCCGTCTCGGTCGCGGTGGCGGTCATGGTGCTGGCGGTCGCCTGCAGCTCGGTGGCCGAGGACGACACCCGGGTGACGATGCCGCCCACGGCCCGCTCGAAGCCGTCGGCGAGCTCGATCATCGTGCGCTTGCGCTCGGCCTGGGCGGCCTCGTCGGTGCGCCGCTTCGTCTCGGCCTCCTCGGCGGCCTTGCGGGCGACCATGGCCTTGATGCCCTCCACCGCCCGGCCGACCGCACCGATCTCGTCGCCGCGCGCGGCTTCGGGGATCGCGGCATCGATCTCGCCGCGGGACATCCGCTGCAGGACCTCCACCAGCCTGCCGAGCGGGCGCGTGATGCCGATGACGGTCACGAAGGCCGCGGCGACAAGCCCGGCGGCCAGTCCGAGTGCGCTGAACAGGATCAGGCTGTGGCGCGTGGCATTGGTGCGATCAGTCAGCTCGGCCGAACCCTTGTCCAGGGCCTTGCGGATGTCGTCCCCGAGTTGGTTGCCCTCCTGCACCATGGTGGAGAAGATCGGGTCGATGGCGTGATGCACGAGGGCGATGGCCTCGGCGTTCCGATTGGCCGTGCCGAGCCGGCGCACCTCGGTCGCCTCCTGGATGAACAGGTCGATGCGCTTGGTCTGAGCCTTGATCCGGTCGGCAAATTGGGGGACCCGCTCCTGCCACTCGGCGAGCACCGTCCTCAGGGTGGGGACCGCTGCCTTGAAGCCTTCGTTGGCCGCCTCGATCTGGACCTCCTCCGTCTCGCCGATGATGCGGTAGATCCAGTAATTCATCTCGAACATGAGCCGGTTCACGCGGCGCGCATTGGCGACGGCCTTGGCGTCGTGCTCGATGAACGAGCGGTAGGTCTCGTCGATCTCGGTCATTCGCGATTGTGCGAACCAGACGCAACCTCCAATTACAAGACCAATTAGAACAACAACTGCAGACAGTTTTATCAGAAGCTTGAGGTTTGCGAGTAGTGACATCGTTTTGTCCCCATTTTTCTTAGGGAACTTTCAGGTCATACTATGAAAATTGACTTAAGTTATTTACGAGATAAAACAGAAAAAGCCGCTGGAAAAACCCGTTCTCGAGATTTCGTGATAGCGTCGGGTCGCGAGATTGGGCCGGCTGTTCAGCTGTGCGAAGAGCGCGCTCGGCAGACGATCCCTCCAGGCCGGACCGACTCTTCGGGCGATAGTCTTGAGATGTCGGAGGTCGCGCCTGGGGCCTCCCCTGCCCGGTGGGGCGCTGCGGCGGGAGCGAGGGCGACGCCTTCTGCGGCCAGGGCCGGAGGGCGCGGACCTTCAGGATCGGCGGGACGCGGGACGTCCGTCAGCTGCCGCCCTTCGGCCGGCGCAGTTCGAAGCGGTTCTCCGGCTCCGTGGTGAAGTAGTCGAAATAGCCCGCCCGCAGGATCGGGCGCATGGCGCCGGTATCGACCCGGCCGTCGACGACGAAGCGGTCGTCGACATAGAGGCTGACCACCTGCCCGATCACCAGGAAGTTTTCCGCCTCGCCGCCGCCCAGGGGCACCAGCGGCACGGTCTGGAGCCATTTGCACTCGATCGCCGCGGGCGATTCCGCCACGCGGGGCGGGCGCACCTTGCGCGAGGGAGCGGGGGTGAGGCCGGCGAAGCCGAATTCGCTGTCGCCGCGGGCCAGGGGCGCGGAGGTGGCGTTCACCTGCGCGCGCAGGTCGTGGGTGGCGAGGCTGCAGACGAACTCGCCCCCCTCCTCCGCGAAGGTCATCGCATCCTTGCGGCCGGCGGAGCCGAAGGCGACCATGTCGGGATCGCCCGCGATGGCGTTGAAGAAGGAATAGGGCGCGAGGTTCACCCGCCCCTGCCGGTCCATGGCGCTGATCCAGCCGATCGGCCGGGGCGCGACGATCGCCTTGAACGGGTTGTGCGGCAGGCTGCGGGTCTCGGGATCGTAGTGCATCGGGCCGCCCTCTTCATGACGTCAGAGCCGGGTGACGATCTCGGCGAGGTCCGGGCGGGGCCGGTCGCTCGGGATCTCCCGCGGATGCCCGATATGGATGAAGCCCGCGATCTTTTCCGAGGGTCCGAGGCCCAGCGCGTCGAGCACCCGCCGGTCATAGGCGAACCACTCGGTGAGCCAGGAGGTGGCATAGCCCGCCGCATTGGCCGCGACGACGAGGTTCATGCAGACCGCGCCCGCCGAGAGCACCTGCTCCCATTCCGGGATCTTCACATGCGGGCCCGCCCGGGAGACCACGGCGACCACCACGGGGGCATGGGCGAGGCGCTTGCGCTCCTGGTCGAGCCGGGCCGGGTCGGCCTGCGGGAAGTCCGCCGCGTGGATCGCCGCCAGCTGCGCGCCGATGCGGTGGCGGGCCTCGCCCTCGATCACGAGGAAGCGCCAGGGGGCGAGCTTGCCGTGGTCGGGCACGCGGGCGGCGATGGCGAGGAGGCCGTCGAGGGTCTCGCGGGAGGGGCCCTCCCCTTCGAGGAGCGGGGGCGGCACCGAGCGGCGGCGGCGGAGCAGGTCGAGGGTCTCGGTCATGAATCACCCGTGCGCGGCGGACGAGGGAGGCGTCCGATGGACGCGGATGCCACGAGATGCGACGATCCGCGATCATGCCCCCGCCTTCGGCCATGCCGCCGCCACGCTCCGGTTGCAAGGCCGGAGCGGCGGCCGTAGGGCCGCAGCGTGCGGCAAGGCGAGGCGCGAGGACCATGACGAGGGCTGTCACCGCCGGGGGCTCGACCGGCCTGCGGGCCGTTCCCTTGGCCGTTTCCTTGGCCGTTCTAGGGCTCGCCGCCGCGGGCCTTCCCGCCGCCGCGCAGCCGCCGGACCCCTTCTCCGGCCAGGTCTCGACGCCGATCGGCCCCGCCCTGCCCACCCCCTCCGTGACGGGGCCAAACCTGCCGCCGACCCCGGCGGAGAACGCCACCGACCTCTACCTCTCCTCGGTCTTCTCCGGCAGCGGCCAGCCGATCCGTTCCGGATTGGCCTGGCGCGTCTTCGAGGATCGCGGCGACGACGGCCGGCCGGCGGTGGTCGCCCGCTCGAACGAGGCGAACCCCACCTTCCACCTGCCCCCCGGCGCCTATCTCGCCACGGTGACCTACGGCTATGCCAGCGCCACCAAGCGCGTCGCCCTCTCCGGCACGCCGGTGAGCGAGCAGCTGCGGGTCAGCGCCGGGGCGCTCAAGCTCTACGGCGCGGTCGGCGACCAGAAGATCCCGCCGGCCCAGATCGCCTTCTCGGTCTTCGTGCCCATCGGCACCAACATGGAGGGCCGGCTCGTGCGCGAGGGCGTGAAGGCGGGCGAGCTGGTGCGCCTGCCGGAGGGCACTTACCACGTCGTCTCCACCTACGGGGAATCGAACGCGATCCAGCGGGCGGATCTCCGGGTCGAGAACGGCAAGGTCACCGACGCGACCCTGAACCACCGCGCCGCCACCGTGACCCTCAAGCTCGTGGCCGCGCCGGGCGCGGAGGCCTTCGCCGGCACCGCCTTCAGCGTGCTGACGCCGGGTGGCGACACCATCCGCGAGGCGATCGGCGCCTTCCCCTCCGTGACGCTGGCGGAGGGCGACTACGTGCTGATCGCCCGCCATGACGGGCAGGTCTATACCCGCGAGTTCAAGGTCGAGAGCGGCATGGACCGGGACATCGAGGTGGTGGCCAAGGGATCATGAGAGCGGTCATGAGAGCGACGGCCAGGGGCCGGCGCGGCGGGCTGGCCCTCCTGCTCCTCCTCGCCGCGGCGCCCGCGTCCCGCGCCCAGAGCGTGACCGACGGCTCCGAGGCGGCGCTCGGCGCCGAGACCGCCGGCGCGGTGCTCGCCCTGATCGGCAGGGCCCTGCCCAGGGGCGAGGCCGGCCGCGTCTCCGGCCTGCGGCGGGGCCGGGCGGGTGCCCTGTGCGGGGCGATCGACCGGCCCAACCGCATGGGCACCTATACGGGCGATCGCGGCTTCGTGGCCGACCTGGCGGCGGGCTTCGCCGGGCTGCTGCCCGAGGGGCCGGAGCTGCGCAACCCGGCGAGCCCCGACCAGTACCGGGCGATGGAGCGCGCCCTCAGCCTCTATCGGGCGAATTGCGTGCAGGGCTGAGCGCGCTCCGCCGTGCCGCGGCGACGCAGGCGACGACGGCGGCCGCCGCGGCGAACATCGCCGGTTCGAGCCGCTCTCCGAGGATCAGGGCGGCCGCGACGAGCCCGAGGAAGGGCTGGAGCAGCTGCAACTGACCGATCGCGGCGATGCCGCCCCGCGCCAGCGCCCGGTACCAGAACACGAAGCCGATCAGCATGCTGAACAGGGCGACATAGGCGAGGCCGAGGAGCGCCGAGGCCGGCGCTTCGGCGGGGGCGGCCGGCCACCACAGCATCATCAGCGGCAGGCTGAGCGGCAGGGACAGCACCAGCGCCCAGGCGATGACCTGCCAGCCGCCGAGGCGCCGGGCCAGCCGCCCGCCCTCGGCATAGCCGAGCCCGCAGACCAGAATGGCCGCGAGCATCAGACCGTCCCCGGCCAGCGACGCGGTGCCGAGGCCGCGGGCCGCGAAGGCCACGGTGACGGCGCTGCCGAGCAGGGAGAACAGCCAGAAGCGCCTTCCCGGCCGCTCGCCCGCGCGCAGGGCCCCGAACAGGGCGGTGGCCAGCGGCAGCAGGCCGACGAAGACCGTGGCATGGGCCGCCCCGACCCGCTGCAGGGCGAGCGCCGTGAGGAAGGGAAAGCCGATCACCACGCCGAGCGCCACGAGGGCGAGCGACGCGAGGTCGCCGGCCCGGGGCCGGCGCCGGTCGGCCGCCGCCAAAGCGAGGCCGGCCGCCAGCCCCGCGAGCGCCGCCCGGGCCGCGGTGAGGAAGAAGGCTTCGAAGCCGCCGAGCGCCAGCCGCGTGGCGACGAGCGAGCCGCTGAAGATCGCGATTCCGGCGAGACCGTCGCGCCAGGGGCCGAGGCCGGTCTCGACGTCGCGGGTCAGCACGGGCGTGGCCGCCGCCAGCCCCCGCATCAGGCGAAGGGCAGGATCAGCGGCAGGGCGAGGCCGAGGCCCGCGGCGACGATCGCCGCGTCGCTGAGGCGGCGGGCGAGCCACCCCGTCCTTCCGTTCCGTTCGATGTGCTCCGTCCTGCGCATGGGTCCGCTCCGTCTCGATGCTGGCCGCATCCTCCCGCGGCGGCGGCTTTCACGACAGGGACGGTTGCAGTACGATTTCGCCGAACTGTCCGGGACGAGAACCAGTACAGTCGGAGCCCCGCCATGGACCAGCCGATCCCGGAGCGCCTGCGGCCGGAGGAGGGCCTCACCCGCGTCGAGGCGGTGATGGCCGCCATCGAGGCCCGCATCAGCGGGCGCGCCCTCTCGCCCGGCGCCAAGCTGCCCTCGATCCGGGGCCTGGCCGAGAGCATGGGCGTCTCGAAATCCACCGTGGTCGAGGCCTATGACCGCCTGCTCGCCCAGGGCAGCATCGTCTCGCGCCCCGGCTCCGGCTTCTATGTGGCGAGCCGGGCGCAGCCGCTCTGCCTCGCCTCGATCGGGCCGCGCCTCGACCGGGAGGTCGATCCGCTCTGGATCGCCCGGCAATCCCTGGAGGCGGGCGCCGCGATGCTGAAGCCCGGCTGCGGCTGGCTGCCCCCGGACTGGATGCCCGACGCGGATCTGCGCCGGGCCCTGCGCCAGGTCGGCCGCGAGCGCGGCTCGGGCCTGACCGATTACGACGCGCCCCAGGGTCTTCCGCCCCTGCGCCAGCACCTGGCGCTGCGCCTGTCCGAGCGGGGCATCCCGGCCCATCCCGACCAGATCGTGCTCACCGATTCGACGACGCAGGCCCTCGACCTGATCGGCCGCTTCCTGCTCGATCCCGGCGACACCGTGCTGGTGGACGATCCCTGCTACTTCAACTTCCACGCCCTGTTGCGGGCGCATCGGGTCAAGGTGGTGGGCGTGCCCTTCGGGGCGGGTGGGCCGGATCTCGCCGCCCTGGAACAGACGCTGGCCGCGCATCGCCCGCGCTTCTACCTGACCAATTCCGGCCTCCATAACCCGACCGGCGCCTCCCTGACCCCGGCGGCGGTCCATCGCGTCCTCAAGCTCGCCGAGGCCCACGACACCCTGATCGTCGAGGACGACGTCTATGCCGATTTCGAGACCGAGCCGGGGCCGCGGCTCGCCGGCTTCGACGGGCTGGAACGGGTGATCCATATCGGCGGCTTCTCGAAGACGCTCTCGGCCGCGGCCCGCATCGGCGTGATCGCCCTGCGGCCGGACTGGGTCGAGCGGCTCGTCGATCTCAAGCTCGCGGTGAGCCTCAGCAGCGGACGGCTCAACGCCGCCCTGATCCACCGCTTCCTCGCCGACGGCCATTACCGGCACCATCTCGACGCGATCCGGGCGCGGCTGGCCGAGGCCCGCGGCCGGGCCGTGGCCCGCCTCACGGAAGCGGGCCTCAGCGTGCCCCTGGTGCCGAAGGCCGGCATGTTCGTCTGGGCGAAGCTGCCGGAGGGGCTCGACGCCGCCGCGATCTCCCGCCGGGCCCTCGCCCGCGGTGTGGTGCTGGCGCCGGGCAACGTGTTCAGCCTGAGCCAGGGCGCGGCCGACCACCTGCGCTTCAACGTGGCCCAATGCGCCGACCCGCGGGTGTTTTCCGAGTTGGAGCGGGCGATGGCGGGGGGAGGCCCGGCTGATCGGAACGGGTCGAGCCGGTCCGCTCCTATCTCCACGCGGGGGATAGGAGACGAAGTCTGATCGACCGAACCCCGCCTCAGGGCGCGGCGTGCTCCCCGTGATGGGAATCGAGCACCGCCTCCTCGGAGGGCACGGCGTCGAGGATCGCCTCCGCCCGGCGCAGATCCGGGGAGGTCGCCTCCTCCACGAAGGCGTCGCGGGCCGCCGTGAGGGACAGGGTCGTGGTCTTCTGGCTGCCGAGGCGGCGGATCGAGACCGTGCGCTCCTCCGCCTCGCGGCGGCCGAGCGCCAGCAGCACCGGCACCTTGGCCAGCGAATGCTCGCGGACCTTGTAATTGATCTTCTCGTTGCGCAGGTCCGCCTCGACCCGCAGGCCGGCGCGTTCCAGCGTGCGCACCACCTCGCGGGCGTAGTCGTCCGCCTCGTGGGTGATGGTGGCGACCACCACCTGGACCGGCGCCAGCCAGAGCGGGAAATGCCCGGCGAAATGCTCGATCAGGATGCCGGTGAAGCGCTCCATCGAGCCGCAGATGGCGCGGTGGACCATCACCGGCGGCTTCTTCTGGCTGTCGGCATCGACATAGAAGGCGCCGAACCGCTCCGGCAGGTTGAAATCGACCTGCGTGGTGCCGCATTGCCAGTCGCGGCCGATGGCGTCGCGCAGCACGTACTCGAATTTCGGGCCGTAGAAGGCGCCCTCGCCGGGATTGATCGCGGTCTTGATGCGTCCGCCGGACTGCTCCTCGATCTGGGCGAGGACGCGGGTCATCACGTCTTCCGCGTGGTCCCACAGGGCGTCCGAGCCGACGCGCTTCTCGGGCCGCGTCGAGAGCTTCACCAGGATCTCGTCGAAGCCGAAATCGCTGTAGGTCGAGAGGATCAGGTCGTTGATCTTCAGGCATTCCTCGGCGAGCTGGTCCTCGGTGCAGAAGATGTGCGCGTCGTCCTGGGTGAAGCCGCGCACCCGCATCAGCCCGTGCATGGCGCCCGACGGCTCGTAGCGGTGGACCGCGCCGAATTCCGCCATGCGCAGAGGAAGATCGCGGTAGGACTTCAGACCATGCTTGAAGATCTGCACGTGGCCCGGGCAGTTCATCGGCTTGAGGGCGAAGACGCGTTTGTCCTCGGCCTCCTCGCCGGCCGACTGGGCCGCGAACATGTTCTCGCGGTACCAGCCCCAATGGCCCGAGGTCTCCCACAGGGCCTTGTCGAGGATCTGCGGCGCATTCACCTCGGCATAGTCGCCCTTCAGGCGCCGGCGCATATAGGCGATCAGGTTCTGGAACACGCTCCAGCCCTTGGCGTGCCAGAAGACGACGCCCGGCCCCTCCTCCTGGAAGTGGAACAGGTCCATCTCCCGGCCGAGCCGGCGGTGGTCGCGGCGCTCGGCCTCCTCCAGGCGGTGGAGATAGGCGTCGAGGTCCTCCTTCGTGGCCCAGGCCGTGCCGTAGATGCGGGTCAGCATCGGGTTGTTGGCATCGCCCCGCCAATAGGCGCCGGCGACCTTCATCAGCTTGAAGGCCGTGCCGACCTTGCCCGTGGAGGTCATGTGCGGGCCGCGGCAGAGGTCGAACCAGTCGCCCTGGCGGTAGATCTTCAGATCCTCGCCCGCGGGAATCGCGTCGACGAGCTCGACCTTGTAGGCCTCGCCCTTGTCGGCGAAGAGCCGGCGCACGTCGTCGCGCGCCCAGACCTCCTTGGTGAAGGGGGCGTCGCGGGCGATGATCTCGCGCATCTTCGCCTCGATCGCCGGGAAGTCCTCCGGCGTGAAGGGCTCGTCCCGGGCGAAGTCGTAATAGAACCCGTTCTCGATCACCGGGCCGATCGTCACCTGCGTGCCGGGCCAGAGCGCCTGCACGGCCTCCGCCAGCACGTGCGCGCAATCGTGGCGGATCAGCTCGAGGGCGCGCGGGTCGTCGCGGCCGAGGAACTCGATGGCCGCGTCCCGGGTGATCGGATCGTCGAGGTCGTGCACCGTGCCGTCGAGGGCCATGGCGACGGTGCGCTTGGCGAGCGACTTGGCGATGCCCTCCACCACGGTCCGGCCGGTCACCCCCGCGTCGTAGCTGCGGGCATTGCCGTCGGGAAAGGTCAGGATGGGCATCGTCGTGCTCCTTGCTCACTCCTGCGAACGAGGCAGGTAAGCGGGTGTCGGGGAGGTTGGCCCGCGCGGGGCGGCGGCGGTTTAGACCGAATCCGCGCGGGAAGGAACGTGTCCCGCGCAAACGAAAGGGCCGCCCCCTCGCGGAGGCGGCCCCGGATTCGCGGGTGAGGGCGCCGGTTACTCGGCGGCGGACGCGTCCGCGGGGGCGTCCGACCCCTCCTCGGCCGCCTTGTAGCGGGTGCGGCGGCGGCGCGGCTTCGGCGCGGGTGCCTCTTCGGCGGCGGCGGGCGGCGCCGCCTCGGGCGCGGCGGCTTCGCGCTTCTCCTCGACGGGGGCCTCCGCGACCGGAGCCGCCGGCTGCGGATTGCGGGTTGCCGTCATCAGGAAGGCCGGCAGGGCGTTGCTGTCCTCGGCCACGGCCGCGACCGGCTCGGGGCGCTTGCGCTCGCGGCGCGCGGGCGCCGGGGCGCCCTCGGCGCGGGCCGGCGCCTCGCTGCGCGGGGCCTCCCGGGGCGCCTCGTTCCGGACGTAGTCGCCGCGGCCGTTCTCGGCGCGGGCGGCCTCGCGCGGCTCGCGGCGCGGCTGGTCCTGCCGCGGGTAGTCCTGGCGATCCTGCCGGTCCTGCCGCTCCGGCCGGCCTTCGCCGCGGTTGTAGTCCTGGCGGTTCTGGTCGCGGCCCTGGTCGCCGCGCTCCCCGCGGAACTCCTGCCGCGGCTGCTCGCCCCGGTTGTAGTCCTGGCGGTAATCCTGGCGCGGGCCGTCGAAGCGCGGGTTGCGCTCGTTCCGGTTCTGGAAGCGGTCGCGGCGGTCGTCCCGCCGGTCGTCGCGGCGCTCCGGCCGGTCCTGTCGATCCTGGCGGCCGTCGTTGCGGGCCTGCCGGTTCTCGAAATCGTGCCGCTCGTAGGGCTGCGGGGCCTGGCCGGGATCGGCGTAGTCGTCGTTGCCGTACTGGCCGTAGCCCTGGCGGCCCTGCTCGCCCTGGCCGTTGCCCTGCATCTCCTCGTCGCCCTCCTCGTCCTCGTCGAAGCCGTGGCGGGCATAGCCCTGCGCGGTCTGCGGACGGTTCTGGTCCTGGGCGCTGGTGATGATGCGGAAATAGTGCTCGCCGTGCTGGAAGTAGTTCTCGGCGGCGACCGGATCGCCGCTCGCCAGCGCGTCGCGGGCGAGTTGGGCGTACTTGTCGGCGATGTGCTGGGCCGTGCCGCGGATCTTCACATCGGGGCCGTTGGATTCGTAGGACCGGGTCAGCGGATTGGGGCCCTTCGGCCGGTTGCGGCCGCGCATCCGTCTATTCTGGTTTGGTCTCATCGGTCTCGAATGACCCTCACTCGTCTCGAGAAGCGTGGTGCAAGGGCGGCCTTCCAGACCGCATCGGCGGCCGGGCGCTCGTCCATCGTCGATCGTTCAGCGGTGTGCGCGACGTCGTTCCATCCGGTCTGCGCCTCGACCCGCTGGTGAAGGGCGGGCGGTCAGGCACGTAGGACTGTCAGGTTCGGAACCAGCGGGCCGGATCGCGGACAATCGCGCTCGAACACCCGACGGCTGAGGAGACCCAACGAACGGGGAGGATCAGCTTTCCTTGACCCTACCGCGACCCGACTTAACGGACCGTTCGCAGTCTGCTGTCCTCTAGTTAGTCGCTGGGCGACCTCGCAACAAGCTTTTTTTCCATTTCCCGAGCGCGAAAGCTGTGCGCTCGGGGCTTTGCCGGGGCTTATCTGGCCGCCGAGGATGGCCGAAGCATGACGACCCGGCGATGCCCGGCGAGGTCGCGCACCACATCGCCCTCCGGCAGGCCGCTCGCCGCGCCGAGCGCCAGCACGGCGTCGGCCTGGTCGTACCCGACCTCGAACAGCACGGCGCCCCCGGGCGCGAGCAGGCCCGGGCGGCGGGCGCAGGCCCCCAGGATGGCGCGGTAGGCGTCGAGCCCGTCCGCGCCCCCGTCGAGGGCGGCCAGGGGATCGTGGCCGCGCACCTCCCAGGACAGCCCGGGAATCGCGCCCGCGGCGATGTAGGGCGGGTTCGAGACGATCAGGTCGAAGGGGCCGGCGACCGGCGCGCACCAATCCCCGCGCAGGAACAGGGCGCGCCCGGCCACGCCGTTGGCGACGGCGTTCCCCCGCGCGGCGCGCAGCGCCCCCTCGGAGCGGTCGAGGCCGAGGCCCATCGCCGCCGGCCGCTCGTGCAGCAGGGCGATCAGGATGCAGCCCGAGCCGGTGCCGAGATCGAGGAGGCGCAGGGGCGCGTCCCGCTCCGGCGCGCAAGCGAGGGCGGCCTCGACCAGCGTCTCGGTGTCGGGCCGGGGCACCAGGGTCTCGGGGGAGAGGGCGAAGGGCAGGCCCCAGAACTCCCAGGCGCCGAGGATGCGGGCCACCGGCTCCCCGGACAGCCGCCGGGCGACGGCGATGGTGAGGGCACGCGCGCCCTCCTCGCCCAGGGGCGCCTCGCCCCGGAGCGCCAGGTCGGTCATGGTCAGGCCGAGGGTGTGGAGCAGGAGGAAGCGGGCATCCGAGCGCGCCTCCCCGATCCCGGCCTCCGCGAACAGGCGCTGGGCGGTGCGCAGGGCGTCCCGGCGCGGCTCTCCGGGGGCGAAATCCGGGCTCATCGCGCCTGGCGGGTCACGCCATTCCCTCCGCGGCCAGCAGCTCCGCCTGATGCTCGGTGACGAGGGCGTCGATCACTTCGTCGAGGGCGGTCCCGGCCATCACCTCCTCGAGCTTGTAGAGGGTCAGGTTGATGCGGTGGTCGGTCACCCGGCCCTGGGGGAAGTTGTAGGTGCGGATGCGCTCCGAGCGGTCGCCGGAGCCGACCTGGGCCCTGCGGTCGGCGGCGCGGACGGAATCCTTGGCGTTGCGCTCGGCGTCGAACAGCTTCGCCCGCAGGAGCGACATGGCCCGGGCGCGGTTCTTGTGCTGGGAGCGCTCCTCCTGGACGAAGACCACGACGCCGCTCGGCACGTGGGTGATGCGGATCGCCGATTCCGTCTTGTTGACGTGCTGGCCGCCAGCACCCTGGGCCCGCATGGTGTCGATCTTCAGGTCGGCCTCGTTGATGACGATGTCGACCTCCTCCGCCTCGGGCAGCACGGCCACGGTGGCGGCGGAGGTGTGGATGCGTCCCTGCGTCTCCGTCTCGGGCACCCGCTGGACGCGATGCGCCCCGCTCTCGAACTTGAGGCGGGAAAAGACGCCCCTCCCCTTCACCTCGGCCACGACCTCGCGGAAGCCGCCGACGGTGCCCTCGCTCTCGGACATCACCTCGACCTTCCAGCCCTTCGACTCGGCGTATTTGGCGTACATCCGGAAGAGGTCGCCGGCGAAGAGGGCGGCCTCGTCGCCGCCGGTGCCGGCGCGGATCTCGAGGATCGCGCTCTTCTCGTCGGCGGCGTCCTTGGGCAGCAGCATCAGCTGCAGGGCGCGGTGGGCCTGCTCCAGGGCGGCCTCGGCCTCGGGCTTCTCGTCGGCGGCGAGCGCCCGCATCTCGGGATCGCCCCCGGCCTCGTCGATCAGCGCCTCGATGCCGGCGAGGTTCTCGGCGGCGGCACGGTAGGCGCGGATCGCCGCGACCACGCCGTCGAGCTCGGCGAGCTCGCGGGACAGGGCGACGACGCTCTCGGAATCGGTGGCGCCCGAGGCGAGGGTGGCGGTGGCGATGTCGTGCCGCGCCAGGATGGCGTCGAGGCGCTCTGGAGGAAGGGGGGTCATCGCCCGGTCGGTACTCGCAACGTGATCGCAGGGGAAGCCGGCCACACCGCGGAGCGGGGCCGCCGGCCTCTCGGCCGCGGGCCGCCTTCACGGGCGCGGGACGGCAAGGGCTTCGAGAACAGCTAGATAGGCACGCCGTTGGCCTTCGCGAAGGCGGTGAGCGCGGGGCGCAGGGAGGCGCCGTCGGTCGCCTTCTTCAACTCCTCGTCGATGACGTCGGCGACGGCCTTGGCCTCGATCGAGAGCACCATGGCCTTCACCGGACCGATCGCGGCCGGCGACATCGAGAGATTGCGGAAGCCGAGCCCGATCAGGGCCATGGCCTCCAGGGGCCGGCCGCCGATCTCGCCGCAGACCGTGACCGGGCAGCCGACCGCGGCGGCGCGCTCGGCGATCAGCCGGAAGGCCCGCATCGCCGCGCCGCAGAGCGGGTCGAAGCGGTCGGCCACGCGCCGGTTCTCCCGGTCGACGGCGAAGAGGAACTGCATCAGGTCGTTGGAGCCGACCGAGAGGAAATCCGCCTCGCGGGCGATCTCGTCGATCTGGAACAGCAGCGAGGGCACCTCGATCATGGCGCCGAGCTGGCAGTCGCTCGGCAGCACGTAGCCGTGGCGGCGCAGATGCGCCTTCTCGCGCTCGACGATCTCCCGGGCCCGGGTGAATTCCTCCACGGTCGCCACCATGGGGAACATGATCTTGAGCGGGCGGCCGGCCGCGGCCTTGAGGAGGGCGCGCAGCTGCACCCGCAGCAGGGCGGGCCGGTCGAGGCCGATGCGGATCGCCCGCCAGCCCAGGGCCGGGTTCTCTTCCTCCAGCGCCGGCATGTAGGGGAGGATCTTGTCGCCGCCGATGTCCAGGGTGCGGATGGTGACCGGCAGGTCCCCAGTCGCGGCGAAAACCTGCTCGTAGAGCGTCTGCTGCTCGGCGGCCGAGGGCATGCGCTCGGCGACCATGAATTGCAGCTCCGTGCGGAACAGGCCGATACCCTCCGCCCCGGTCTCGTGCAGATGGGTCAGGTCGACGAGGAGCCCGGCATTGAGGTTGAGGCCGACCCGCACGCCGTCGCGGGTCTGGGCCGGGACCGAGCGCAGGGCGCGGTACTGCTCCTGCCGCCGGGCGCGCAGGCGCACCATCTCGGCATAGGAGGCCTCGACCTCCGGCGTCGGGCGGACTTGGATCTCCCCGGTCACGCCGTCGACGATGATGGCGTCGCCGGAATCGCAGAGCGCCGTGGCGTTGGCGATCTCCCCCACCGCCGGGATGCCCAGCGCCCGGGCCACGATGGCGATGTGGCTGGTCGGGCCGCCCTCCTCCAGCACCACGCCGCGCAGGCGGGCGCGGTCGTAGTCGAGGAGCGCGGCCGGCCCCATGGAGCGGGCGACCAGGATCGCGTTTTCCGGCATCGCGCCGGCGGCGCCCCCGCCCTCCTGCCCGACGAGGCGGCGCAGCAGGCGGTTGGCGAGGTCGTCGAGGTCGTGCAGGCGGTCGCGCAGATAGGGATCGCTCTGGCGCAGCATGCGGGCGCGGTTGTCCGACTGGACGCGCTCGACCGCGGCCTCGGCGGTCAGGCCCGACTGCACCGCCTCGCGCATCCGGCGCAGCCAGCCCTTGTCGTGGGCGAACATGCGCACGGTTTCGAGCACCTCCCGGGATTCCCCCGAGCCGACGCCGTCGCCGTTCTCCACCAGCGCGTCGATCGCCGAGCGCACCTCCTCGATCGCCGCTTCCAGGCGCTCGACCTCGCGCTCCACGTTCTCGGCGATCAGCGTCTTCACGACGATGCGCGGTTCGTGCAGCACCACGTGGCCGAGCCCGATGCCGTCGGCCAAGGCCACGCCGCGCTGGCTCACCGGGCGCCGCGCCGCCGAGCCGGCGCCGGGGGCCAGCGCCTGCAGCTCGCCCGAGGCGATCATCTCCGAGAGCACCATGGCGGTGGTCTGGAGCGCCTCGATCTCCTCCTCGGAATAGACGCGGTAGGTCTTGTTCTGGACGACGAGCACGCCGAGCGTGTTGCCCGCCCGCAGGAGCGGCACGCCGAGGAAGGCGTGGTAGATCTCCTCGCCCGTCTCCGGCCGGTAGGAGAAGTCCGGGTGCGACTGGGCGTCGGAGAGGGAGAGCGGCTCGGCGGTGCGGGCGATCAGGCCGACGAGGCCCTCATCCGCCCGCATGCGCGTGAGATGCACCGCCTCGCGGTTGAGGCCCTCGGTGGCGAAGAGTTCGAGCGTCTGGTCGTCGCGCAGCACATAGACCGAGCAGACCTCGGCGATCACGTTCGCCGCGATCAGGACGACGATGCGGTCGAGACGCTGCTGCGGGCTGACCGGCTCCGCCATCGCTTCGCGAAGGCGGCGCAGCAGCAGGCGCGGGCCTCCGGGCGCAGCGGGCATCTGTGGTCCATCCGGGACGGCCTACGCAACCCTCGCGTGTACTCAGACGAGGGATGACGTGCGGCGGGAACGGTCAGGCCTGGTCGAGGCCGTATAGCGAGTGGAGCGTGCGAACGGCAAGCTCCGTGTAGGCGGCGTCGATCAGCACGGAGAACTTGATCTCCGAGGTCGTGATCGCGCGGATGTTGATGCCCTTCTGGGCGAGCGCCCGGAAGGCCTTGGCCGCCACGCCCGCATGCGAGCGCATGCCGACGCCGATCGCCGAGACCTTCACCACGTCGGTGGCGCCCTCGATCTGGCCGAACTGGATGATGTCGTGCTGGGCGTCGAGGATGGCGCGGGAGCGCTCGTAATCGGCCGCCGGCACGGTGAAGGTCATGTCCGTGGTCGACTGGTCGCCGGACACGGTCTGGATGATCATGTCGACGTTGATGTTGGCATCCGCCAGCGGGCCGAAGATCGCCGCGGCGATGCCGGGGCTGTCCTTCACGGAGCGGAGCGTGATCTGCGCCTCGTCCTTCGAGAAGGCGATCCCGGTGATGATCTGCTGTTCCACGATTTGATCCTCGTCGCAGATGAGGGTGCCCGGCCGCGCGGCATCGGGGGGATCGAAGGAGGAGCGCACGGTCGTCGGCACCCGGTGGACCATGGCGAGCTCCACGGAGCGGACCTGGAGCACCTTGGCGCCCAGCGAGGCCATCTCCAGCATCTCCTCGAAGGTCACGCGCTCCATGCGCTTTGCCTTCGGCACCACCCGCGGATCCGTGGTGTAGACGCCGTCCACGTCCGTGTAGATGTCGCAGCGCTCCGCGCCGATGGCGGCGGCGATGGCGACGGCGCTCGTGTCCGAGCCGCCGCGACCCAGCGTCGCGATCCGGCCGGTGGGCAGGTGCACGCCCTGGAAGCCGGAGATCACCGCGACCTCGCCCCGGGCGAAGCCCTCGTCGAGATTCTTCGGGTCGATCGCCGCGATGCGGGCCGAGCCGTGGGCGTCGGAGGTCTCGATCGGGATCTGCCAGCCCTGCCAGGAGCGGGCCTTGATGCCGTCCTTCTGCAGGGCGATGGCGAGCAGCCCCGAGGTCACCTGCTCGCCCGAGGCGACGACCGTGTCGTACTCGGCCTCGTCGTAGAGGGCGTTGGCGTCCTTGACCCAGCCGACCAGCTCGTTGGTCTTGCCGGACATGGCCGAGACCACCACCGCCACCTCGTAGCCGGCCGCGACCTCGCGGGCGACGTGGCGCGCCACGTTGCGGATGCGGTCGACGTTCGCGACGGAGGTGCCGCCGAATTTCATCACCAAACGGGGCATGTCGCGTCCGCGTCGCTATCCGTCTCGCACCGTCGAAGGTCGACGCCGCCGGGCCTGTGGGACCGGAATGCAGCGTCTGTACCGGGGAGGTGCCCGGCGGGTACAAGGGCGCCTCGGACGTGTCAATGCGAGGGCCGGGGCCGGTTCAGGTGCCCGGGGCGGATGAGGGTTGCGGCGGATGGGTGCCTCGGTCGACCAGGAAGAGGTGGCGCGCTTCGAGGCGATCGCGCGGGATTGGTGGGACGAGGCCGGCCCGATGCGGGTGCTGCACCGCTTCAACCCCGTGCGCCTCGCCTATATCCGCGACGCGGCCTGCGCCCGTTTCGGGCGCGATCCGAGGGCGCCCCTCCCCCTCCAGGGCCTGAGCCTCGTGGATGTCGGCTGCGGCGGCGGCGTGCTCTCCGAGCCCCTGGCCCGGCTCGGCGCGACGGTGACGGGCCTCGACCCGGCCGCCACCAATATCGAGGTCGCCCGCGCCCATGCCGAGGCCGAGGGGGTGACCGTCGATTACCGGGGACAGACCATCGAGTCGGTGGTGGCGGCCGGCGAGCGCTTCGACATCGTGCTCGCCATGGAGGTGGTGGAGCACGTCGTCGACATGCCGGCCTTCGTGGGCGCTGCCTGCGCCGCGGTGAAGCCCGGCGGCCTGTTCTTCTCCGCCACCCTCAACCGGACCCTGCGCTCCTTCGCCCTGGCCATCGTCGGGGCGGAATATCTGCTGCGCTGGCTGCCCAAGGGCACCCATGACTGGGAAAAATTCGTCACGCCCGACGAGCTGCGCCGGGCGGTGGAAGCCGGGGGGCTCACCGTCACCGACACGACCGGGGTTGTCTACAACCCCCTCAACGACGGCTGGCGCCGGAGCCGGGACACGGGCGTGAACTACATGATTGCGGCCGAACGCCCCGCCTGAGGCCCGCCCGCGAACCCGCCCGCCGCGGCGCCGTTGCTCCCTCGACCGGAACGAGGGAGGCGCGGATGCTCGAGAAACTGCCCCATGCCGTGGGCGAGGCCCTGACCGGCGTGAAGGCGGGCGCCGACAAGGCCGCCTTCCACGCCGCCTTCCCCGAGGTGCCGGCCACGATCGGCGTCGGCAGCCCGGCCTTCGCCGACGGCGCGCCGATCCCGGCCCGCTTCACCGCGGACGGCGAGGGCCTGTCCCCGCCGCTCGCTATCACGAATCTCCCGAGGGAGGCCGCGGCCCTGGTGCTCCTCGTCGAGGATCCCGACGCGCCGGCGATCAACCCCCTCGTCCATCTGATCGCCTGGAACCTGCCGCCCCTGACCGAGACGATCGCCGAGGGCGAATTCCCCGGCCCGGCGGGGCCGGGCAAGCGGCACGATCTCGGCCGCAACTCCTTCCAGAAGGAGGCCTGGCTGCCGCCGGATCCGCCTCCCGGCCATGGCCCGCACCGCTACCTGTTCCAGGTCTTCGCGCTGGCCCGCACCGCCGGCCTCCCCGCCTCCCCCGGCCGCGGCGCGCTGCTGGAGGCGATGGCGGGCAACGTGATCGCCCGGGGGCTGCTCACCGGCACCTATGAGAGGTCCTGACGGTCCCCTCCCCGTCCTTCGTCGGCCTTGCGTCCCGCCATCGCCTGCAGGCATGACCGCCTGAAGGAGGAGACGGCATGAAGGCGTTGATGTGCACGCGGCTCGGCGGGCCGGAGGAGCTGTCGATCGAGACCCTGCCCGATCCTGTGCCCGGCCCCGGGGAGGCCCTGGTGCGGGTGCGGGTCGCGGCGCTCAACTTCTTCGACACGCTGATCATCGCCGGCCGCTACCAGGTGAAGCCGGAGCTGCCCTTCTCGCCCGGCGGCGAGGCCTGCGGCGTGGTCGAGGCCCTGGGTCCCGGCGCGCAGGGCGTGCGGGTCGGCGATCGGGTGATCGTGCATGCGAGCCACGATACGGCCCGGGAACGCGTCACCGTTCCGGCCGAACGGCTGACGCCGGTGCCCGATGCGCTCAGCGACGAGAAGGCGGCCGGCCTCACCATCACCTACGGCACCACCCTGCACGCCCTGGCCGACCGCGCCCGGATGCGGCCCGGCGAGACGCTGGCCGTGCTCGGCGCCTCCGGCGGCGTTGGGCTCGCCGCGGTCGAGATCGGCAAGATCATGGGCGCACGGGTCATCGCCTGCGCCTCCTCCCCGGCCAAGCTCGACATCGCCCGGGCGCACGGAGCCGACGAGGGCGTCGACTACAAGGCGGAGAACCTGCGCGAGGCCCTGCGCCGCCTCGGCGGCGAGAGCGGCATCGACGTGATCTACGATGCGGTGGGCGGCGACGACGCGGAGGCCGCGCTCCGCTCCCTCGGCTGGAAGGGGCGCTACCTCGTGATCGGCTTCGCCGCCGGCGCGATTCCGAAATTTCCCCTCAACGTGATCATGCTCAAGGGCATCGACGTGCAGGGGGTGCATTGGGGTGCCTTCGTCCAGCGCGAGCCGGAGCGGCACCGGTCGAACCAGGCGCAGCTCGTGGCCTGGGCGGCGGAGGGCAAGCTGCGGGCGACGGTGCACGGCGTGCTGCCGCTCGCCGACTACGCGGAGGCCCTGGGCCTCCTCACGCGGCGCGAGGCGGTGGGCAAGGTGCTCCTGCGGGTGAGCGACTGATCAGCCGCCCTGCCGCGCCAGGGCCGCGGCGATGCGGGCGGCCGCCGGCCCCTCGTAGCCCGCGGCGGCGCCGTGGCGGGACTTCAGGCGCTGATGGCCCCGGTGATGGGCGTGGGTGACGGCGATGGCGAGGGCATCCGCCGCGTCGGCGAGGCGGAACTCGGCCTTGGGCAGCAGGAACTTCACCATCGCCTGGATCTGTCCCTTGTCGGCATGGCCCGAGCCCGCCACCGACTTCTTGATGAGGTTGGCCGCGTATTCCGAGACCGGCAGGCCCGCGAGCGCCGGCACCAGCAGGGCGATGGCGCGGGCATGGCCGAGCTTCAGCGTCGCCTGCGCGTCCTTGTTGACGAAGGTCTCCTCTACCGCGACCTCGTCCGGCGCATGCGCCTCGACGATGCGGGTGATGCCCTCGTGCAGCTCGCGCAGGCGCAGGGCCAGCGGCAGGTCCCCGTCGGAGGTGACGACGCCGCAGGCCAGATAGGCGAGCTTGGTGCCCTTGGCGGTGATGAGGCCCCAGCCGGTCCGGCGCAGGCCCGGATCGATGCCGAGGATGCGGATTTCCTGCGTCACGGCCCTCGGCCCTTCCTCGTCCCGGTCGGAAGCGACCGCACCCCTCTCGTCTGTACGAAACGTACCGTGAACGAAGGGTTGCCGCAAACGAAACGGCAACGCCTCCCCGGACGGGTCCGGAGAGGCGTCGCTGTCTGACGGATGCCGTTCCGCGCCGGGACGGCCGGATCAGGCGTCGATGGTCGGGCCGCTGCCTTCGTTGCCGCGGCGCTTGGCCATGAAGGCGTCGAACTGCTCGCGGTCCTTGGCCCGCTTCAGTTCCTCGACGAACTCGGCGAAGGCACGGCTCTCCTCCGCGAGCGCCCGGCGACGGGCCTCGAGGCGCTCGAGCTCGGCCTTGCGGTATTCGTCGAAGGCCCAGTTGCCGGTGGGGCCGGCATTCCGGGCGGCCTCGAAGGCCTGGGCGAAACGGGAAGCGCCGTTGCCGGCCGCGCCCCAGGAGCCCGTGCGGGCGAAGTCCCGTATCTGGTCGAGGGCCGGGTAGCCCGCGATCTTCCAGGCGACATAGGCGACCGCGAGCGGCCAGGCGTAGATGAACCCGACGACGATCGTGGCGATCTCGAGGGAACGGCGCGGGAAGGGGCCGCCGCGACTGCGGCACGCGCCCCATGGAGAGGTGGTGGACGTGTTCACGGCTTGAAGGCTCCGATGTGAATGTGAACGACATTCACATGCGGGGCCGTTTCCCCGCTTTCAAGGGTGGGGGGCTCGTGTTTTTCGGGCGGGGCGTCGCCGGAGCTTCCGTTCGGCGACCGCGTCGCTGAACGAATTCGGGATCTTGCCCGTGGATGCGGGCAGGCGCACAGTCGCGCGATGCCGGAGCGAACGTTCTCATTGGTGGTTGACCGTCGCCCTGCCGCGGAGCGCGCGCCGGGCCGCCCGCTCTTTCGCGAGCTGGACCGCGTGCGCGCGCTCGTCGATGTGCAGGGCGAGGACGGCGAAGTCGTGCCCGCCGGCAGCACAAGAACCGTCGTCGCCGTCTGGCGCGGCGGCCTGGGCTTCGACGTGGAATTCGTGCGCCCGGTCGAGGCCCTGGCCCTGTGCGCGCCGCAAGCGCTCGCGGCCCATCCGACTCCGCACACGCTGACCCGCGCCTATCCGACGCCGTTTGGGCACCGCTACCATTTCGAGGGGCCGCTCCCGTGCCCAGATGGTTCGGTCGCGAATGTCCGGACCGTCTGGCAGGTCGATGCCGATTCGGGCCCCCACCCCGCCCGTTTCATCACGCTGAAGCCGCTCCCGCGATCCCGTTAGACGGCTCGCACCTGCGATCCGGTCGCGCGCGCGGTGCTGTCCTGCCGAAGGATCAGGCCGCCGGCGGTGCAGGGCTCTCCGCTCCGGGCGGTGCGCGGCGATGGCCCGCCGCTCCCCCCGCCCCGTGCACCAGCGCCAGCACACCGGCCCGGAGCAGCTCGTACTTGTCGGGGCCGCCCTTCGGCAGGCGGCCGGCGGCGGCGAGCGTGGCGAGGCCGTGCGAGAGCGCCCAGACTTCGAGGGCCACGAAGCGGGGATCGACCCCGCCGAAGCCCTCGGGGAAGGTGCTGCGCAGGGCGTCGACCAGGAGATCGAAGGGGTTCGGCCGCTCCCCTGCCGGGGCGGCGGCGAGGCTGCGGGTGTCGAAGATCGCCGCGTAGTAGCCCGGCTCCTCCTCCGCGAAGGCGAGATAGGCCTCGCCCATGCGGGTGAAGCGCTCCAGCGGCGTGCCGCGGCCCGAGACGGCCCGGGCGAGGCGGTCGGCGAGGTCGGCGAAGCCGCGGCCGGCAACCTCCTCCAGCAGAGCCTCACGGCCCCGGAAATGGCGGTAGAGGGCGGCCGGCGTCACGCCGACGAGGCGGGCTGCGTCGACCAGGGTGAAGCCGCCGACCCCGCGCTCGGCGATGAAGCGGCGCGCAGCCTCGATCAGCGCCTCCTTGAGGTTGCCGTGATGGTAGCCGCGCCGATCGCACGGTCCCTCGCGCCAGGGTCGCACGTCCTCGTCCTCGTTCTGCCCCGTCTCGTCTACGCGCCGGGAAGCCGGCCGGTTTCCGGGACGCGGCGGCGTTTTCGGACGGTTCGGCGGCGAAGTCGACCCTTGCCAGGCCGCGCCCCGCCGTTTTCGGGAGACCGCGGCTTGACAGGTGAGTGCCTTGGCAATGTTATAAAGTTACATCACTTAGCGAGAACCGATCCCGACACCCATGCCCGCTCCCGACAAGCGCCTTCCCGTCACCGTCCTGTCCGGCTTCCTCGGGGCCGGCAAGACGACGCTCCTCAACCATGTGCTCAACAACCGCGAGGGCCGGCGCGTCGCGGTGATCGTCAACGACATGAGCGAGGTGAACATCGACGCCGACCTGGTGCGCGAGGGCGGCGCCAACCTGTCCCGCACCGACGAGACGCTCGTGGAGATGACCAATGGCTGCATCTGCTGCACCCTGCGCGACGACCTGCTCGCCGAGGTGCGCCGGCTCGCCGAGGAAGGTCGCTTCGACACGCTGCTGATCGAGGGCACCGGCATCGCCGAGCCGCTGCCCATTGCCTCGACCTTCTCCTTCCGCGACGAGGAGGACCGCTCCCTCTCCGACATCGCCCGGCTCGACACGATGGTGACCGTGGTCGACGCGGTGAACCTGCTCAAGGATTACGGCTCGAACGACTTCCTGCGCGAGCGCGGCGAGACCGCGGGGGAGCAGGACGAGCGCACCCTGGTCGATCTCCTCGTCGAGCAGATCGAGTTCGCCGACGTGGTGGTGATCAACAAGGCCGGCGATGTCAGCCCCGAGCAGCTCTCCCTGGTGCGCTCGGTGGTGCGGGGCCTGAACGGCGACGCGCGCGTCATCGAGACCTCCCACGGGCAGGTCGCCATCGCCGACATCCTCGAGACCGGGCTGTTCGACGAGGAGAAGGCGCAGGAGCACCCGCTCTGGTTCAAGGAGCTCTACGGCGCCCACGAGCACGTGCCGGAGACGGAGGAATACGGGATCTCCTCCTTCGTCTACCGGGCCCGCCGGCCCTTCGACCCGGAAAAGTTCTCGGCCTTCGTGAACGCGACCTGGCCGGGGCTGATCCGGGCCAAGGGGCATTTCTGGCTGGCCACGCGCCCGGACTGGGTCGGGGAGTTCTCGCTGGCCGGCGCGGTGGCGCGGGTCGGCGCCATGGGCTTCTGGTGGGCCGCCGTGCCCAAGGCGCGCTGGCCGGAGGAAGGCATCTTCCGCGAGAAGCTTCATTCGGTCTGGAGCGAGGTCTGGGGCGACCGGCGCCAGGAGCTGGTCTTCATCGGGCGGGACATGGACCGGGCGGCGATCACCGCCGCGCTCGAGGCCTGCCTCGTCGGCCCGGTCGCGCCGAAGCGCTTCGACCCGGCGGCCTATCGCGGCCTGCCCGATCCCTTCCCCGCCTGGCGCCGCGCAGCGGCGTGAGCGGGTTCCTCAGCCTCGGGGCCTGGCGCGCCCGCAGCGCCGGGCGGGCGGCCGAGGCCGCGCGGGTGAAGGCGCTGCTCGCCCCCCTCCTCGCCCTCGGGCCGGAGGACGCCCTCTCGGTCAGCGAGATCGCCTGCGCCGAGCCCGGCTGCCCGGATGTGGAGACGGTGGTTCTGGTGATGCGCTTGCACGAGCCGACCCGGGCGATCCGCGTCCGGCATCCCCTCGGCGCGATCGGGCCGGAGGAATGCCGCGCGGTCGCGGCGGAGGAGGCGCTGCAGCGCGCGCCCCTCCCCTGAGCGGGGCCGTCAGACCTCGTCCGCCCAGTCGAAGGAGCGTCTGACCGCCCGGTCCCAGCCGGCGCGCAGGCGGCGGCGCTCCTCCTGCGCCATGCCGGGCGCCCAGCGCCGTTCGACGCTCCAGTTGCGCACGAGGTCGTCGAGGCCCTTCCAGGTGCCGGTGGCGAGCCCCGCGGCATAGGCGGCCCCGAGCGCCGTGGTCTCGCTCACCTTCGGCCGCACCACGGCGACGCCGAGGATGTCGGACTGGAACTGCATCAGCGCGTCGTTGACGACCATGCCGCCATCGGCGCGCAGCTCCGTCACGGGGATCCCGGAATCCGCCGCCATCGCCTCCAGCACCTCGTGGGTCTGGAAGGCCGTCGCCTCCAGGCAAGCTCGGGCGATGTGCCCGCGATGGGCGTAGCGGGTGAGCCCGATGATCAGCCCCCGGGCGCTCTCGCACCAATGCGGCGCGTAGAGGCCGGAAAAGGCCGGCACGAAATAGACGCCGCCATTGTCCGTGACCGAGGCGGCCAGCCGCTCGATCTCCGCGCTCTCGCGGATCAGGCCGAGATTGTCGCGCAGCCACTGCACCAGGGCGCCTGTGATCGCGATGGAGCCTTCGAGGGCGTAGACCGGATCCTGCCCGTCGAGCTTGTAGCCGACGGTCGTGACCAGCCCGGCCTTGGAGGGCACGGGCGCCGTGCCCGTGTTCATGAGGGCGAAGCAGCCGGTGCCGTAGGTGTTCTTGGCCTCGCCCGGGCGGAAGCAGGTCTGCCCGAACAGGGCGGCCTGCTGGTCGCCGAGGATGCCCGCGATCGGCACGCCGGGGAACGGCGTGGTCGTCTCGCCGAGCCAGCCGCTCGAGGGCACGATCTCCGGCAGCATCGCCTCCGGGATGCCGAAGGCGTCGAGCATGCCCGCATCCCAGGCGAGCCGGTCGAGGGCCATGAGCTGCGTGCGGCTGGCATTGGTCACGTCGGTGAGGTGGCGCCCGCCCTCCGGGCCGCCGGTGAGATTCCAGACCAGCCAGGAATCGATCGTGCCGAACAGGACCTCGCCGGCCTCCGCCCGTTCGCGGGCGCCCTCCACGTGGTCGAGGAGCCAGCGCAGCTTGAGCCCGGAGAAGTAGCTCGCCAGGGGCAGGCCGGTCACCGCCCGGAAGCGGTCGCGCCCGCCCTCCCGGGCGAAGGCGGCGACCAGCCGGTCGTTGCGGGTGTCCTGCCAGACCAGGGCGTTGTGCAGGGGCTTTCCCGTGCGCCGGTCCCAGATCAGCGTGGTCTCGCGCTGGTTGGTGATGCCGATCGCGGCGAGGTCGGCGGGGGCGAGGCCGCCCTCCTCCAGGGCCTGCCCCATCACCTGGACGGTCTTGCGCCAGATCTCCTGCGGGTCGTGCTCGACATGGCCGGGGGCCGGGTAGATCTGCGCATGCTCTTCCTGGGCCCGCGCCACCACGCGCCCCTCCCGGTCGAACACCATGAAGCGGGTGCTGGTGGTGCCCTGGTCGATCGCCCCGACGTAACGGCCCATGGCGTCTCCTCCTTCCGACCTGCCCTGTCTCGCCCGGATCGCCGCTCAGGCCGGGGCCGGTTCCGCCGCGAGATGGGATTCCAGCCGCGCCCGGCTCCCGGCGCCGGTGCGCAGGCCGAGCTTGGAGCGGCGCCAGAGGATGTCCTCGGCTGTGCGCGCCCATTCGTGGCGGCGCAGGTATTCGACCTCCGCCGCGCTCAGGCCGCCGTCGAAGGCCGCGCCGAGGTCGGCGAGCGAACGGGCGGAGCCGAGGATGCGCCGCGCGCGGCTGCCATAGGCGCGGGCGAGGCGGCGGGCGGTCTCCTCTGGCAGGAAGGGATAGTCCCGCCGCAGCCCGGCCAGGAAGGTCTCGAAATCCGTGCCGAGGTCGCCCCCCGGCAGGGGCGCCGTCGCGGTCCAGGCCGGGGCGAGGCCGGGCAGGTGGGGTTCGAGCTTCGCGAGGGCGTGCTCGGCGAGCCGGCGATAGGTCGTGATCTTGCCGCCGAAGACCGAGAGCACCGGCAGGCGGCCGTCCCGGTCGGAGAGGTCGAGCACGTAGTCCCGCGTCACCGTGGAGGCGTCGGCCGCCGCGTCGTCGTAGAGCGGGCGCAGGCCCGAATAGCTCCAGACCACGTCCTCCGGCCGGACCTGCCGGGCGAAGGAGCGGTCGATGCAGGCGCAGAGATAGGCCGTCTCCTCCGGGGCGATCGCCACCGGGCCGGGGGCGCCGTCATGGGCGACGTCGGTGGTGCCGATCAGGGTGAAGTCGCGCTCGTAGGGGATCGCGAAGACGATGCGCCGGTCCGGCTGCTGCAGGATGTAGGCGTGGTCGCCCGCGTAGAGGCGGGGCACGACGATGTGGCTGCCCTTGATCAGGCGCAGATGCGCGCGGCTGGCGAGGGCGAGGGTCTCCTGCAGGAGGTCGCCGACCCAGGGCCCCGCGGCGTTGACGAGGATGCGCGCCCGCACGGGGCGGGTCTGCCCGGTTGCCGCGTCGTGCAGCTCCGCGGCCCAGGCCCCCGCCTCCCGCCTTGCCGCGACGAGGCGGGTGCGGGTGCGGATGTCGGCGCCGCGCTCCGCGGCATCGACGGCGTTGAGGGCGACGAGGCGGGAATCCTCGACCCAGCAATCCGAATAGACGAAGCCGCGGGTCAGCCGCTCCTGGAGCGGCGCGCCGTAGGGCGAGCCGCGCAGGCCGACGGCCTGGGAGCCCGGCAGGGAGCCGAGCTTGGCGAGATGGTCGTAGAGGAAGAGCCCGATCCGCAGCATCCAGGCCGGGCGCAGGCCGCGGTCATGCGGCAGCACGAAGCGCAGCGGCCAGATGATGTGCGGGGCGAGCCGCATCAGCCGCTCGCGCTCGGCCAGGGCCTCGCGCACCAGCCGGAACTCGTACTGCTCCAGGTAGCGCAGGCCGCCATGGATCAGCTTGGTGCTCGCGGAGGAGGTGGAGCCGGCGAGGTCCCCCTGCTCGCAGAGCAGGACCTTCACTCCCCGCCCGGCGGCGTCGCGGGCGATGCCGGTGCCGTTGATGCCGCCGCCGATCACGAGGAGGTCGAAGGTTTCGCCCACCGTTCGCCCCTCCCCGCCCGGGCCGCTCAGCGCAGCCGCTCCGGCGTCGCCCCCGCGGGCAGCGCCTTGCGGCTCAGGCCCTTGTGCAGATGGACCATGAGGGCCACCCCGAACAGGGGCGTGGCGAGATTGACGATCGGCACCACCATCAGCCCGGCGAGCAGGCAGCCGGCCAGCATCACCGTGATGCCGAATTGCTCGCGCATGGCCCGCGCCTCCGGCAGCGGCCGGAACCGGCTGGCGGCGAGCTCGAAATACTCGCGGCCGAGCAGGTAGGCATTGGCGCCGAAGAAGGCGATCAGGTTCACGCCCGGCACGAAGACGAGGATCAGGGCCACAAGGTTCACGACCAGGGCGAGGCCGGCGAAGCGCAGGGCCGAGAACATCGCCGCGCCGAAGGGCAGGGCCCGGCCCGTGGGCTCCCCGGGGAAATCCGCCCGCTCCACGATCTCGGCGGCGTCGTCGAGGAAGAAACCCGCCACCAGGATCGAGACCGCCGGCATCACGTAGGCGAGCGCCACGAACAAACCGGCGCCGGCCAGGAAGAAGGCCAGCGTGTCGAGGAAGGGATAATCCGCGGAGATGTGATGGCTCGACTGGAACCACTGGATCGCGCGGGTGAGGGCGAACCAGACGGCGACGAGCAGCCCCAGCGTCAGGGCCAGGGACTTGAGCAGGATCGCCCGCAGGCCCGGCGACAGCACCTGCCGCAGGGCCGCGGCGGCGGCTTTGAACAGCATCGCGTCACCGGCAGTTCGTGGTCGCTTCCTCGGGCCGAGGTTTTGGCCGCAGAGGCCCGCGGGCGCAACCCCGGGGCGCGTTGTCGATTGGTCCGGTGTCATCCTGTCCGCAAGCCGTGTCGCCGGGAAGAGCCCATGCGCCGCCGTCTCCGCCTCCTGCTGGTCCTCGTGGGGCTTCCGCTCGTGGGGCTCCCGGCCGAGGCGGAGCCCAGCGGCTGGAGCCGGGGCGCGCCGGCCCCGGCGCCCCGCTCCGAGGTCGCCGTGGCGGCCCTCGACGGCAAGGCCTATCTCGTGGGCGACTACAACGGCGCCACGGGCCTCCTGATCTACGACTCCGCCGCCGACAGCTGGCGCGAGGGCGCGCCCTTTCCCCATCCCGTCCACCACGCCATGGCGGCGGGTTTCGGCGGGAAGCTCTACGTCTTCGGCGGCTACGTGAACGGCTGGGAGGCTAGCCCCGAGGTCTGGGCCTACGATCCGGAGCGCAACGCCTGGGAAAGGCGGGCGGACCTGCCGACCCCGCGGGCAGCGGGGGGCGCGGTGCTTCTCGGCGAGGGCATCCACGTCATCGGCGGCAGCGTCTCGGGCCGGAAGAACGATCCCGCTCACGAGGTCTACGATCCGGCGAGCGACCGCTGGAGCCGGGCCGCGCCGCTCCGGACGCCCCGCGACCACCTCGCCGTGCAGGCGGTGGACGGCAGGATCCTCGCCCTGGCCGGCCGGCGGGACGGCGACCCGGCCGGCAATCTCGCCACGACCGAGAGCTACGATCCCAAGGCCGATTCCTGGAGCGAGGCCGCGCCCCTGCCGACCCCCCGCAGCGGCGTCGCCTCGGCCGTGCTCGACGGCAAGGTTTTCGTGCTCGGCGGCGAATCGCGCGAGCAGACCTATGGCGCGGTCGAGGCCTTCTCCCCGAGGACCGGCCGCTGGGAGCGCTTCGCGCCCCTGCCGACGCCCCGCCACGGCTTCGGGGCGCTGGTCTATGACGGCAGGATCGTCACCCTCACCGGCAGCCCGAAGCCCGGCGGCGACCGTTCGAACCTCGTCGAGCGCTTCGACCCCTCGGCCGCGCCCTGACCCGGGCTGCCCCGACACGCGCCTGTCGCCGAAACGCGCTTGCTGCTAGGCCGACCCGGCCCGGCGGCTGCCCCCTTCCTTCGACCCCGCGACGATGCAGACTGCCCTCCCGGCTCACACCCGTTTCCGCCCGAGCACGCGGCCGCGCCTCGCGGCCCTGCCCGCCGCCCCCGAGGTGATCGTCCTCGGCGCCGGGGCGGCGGGCATCGCCGCGGCTAGGACGCTGATCGCCCGCGGGATCGCGGTGGCTTTGCTCGAGGCGCGGGACCGGGTCGGCGGTCGGGCGGTGACCACGACCCTGCGTGGCCACGCGATCGATCTCGGCGCCCATTGGCTGCATGCCGGGCCGGTGAACCCGCTCGTCGCCCTCGGGCTCGCCCGCGGCGAGCCCCTGCGCAAGGCGCCCCAGGACAGCCACCTCGTGGTCGGGCGGCGCTTCGGGCGCCCGGCGGAGCAGGCCGCCTTCGGCCGCGCCTTCGACCGCGCCGACCGGGCGATGACGCAAGGGGCCACCGCGCCCGGGCCGGACCGGCCGGCCGATGCCGCCGTGCCCCCCGTGCTCGGCCCCTGGCGCGACCGGATCGACCTCGTCCACGCCCTCGTCTCCGGCCGGCCCCTGCGTGAGGTCTCGCTGCAGGACTGGCCGAGCATGGAATATGGCGACAACTACTTCCTCGCCGGGGGCTACGGCGCCTATCTCGCCCGCCTCGCCCATGGCCTGCCCATCGCCTTGAGGGCGGAGGCGACCCGGGTCTCCTGGTCGGGCGGAGGCGTCGCCGTCGAGACTGCGGACGGGGCGACGCTTCGGGCCAGGGCCCTGATCGTGACCCTGCCGGTGATGGTGCTGCGGGCGAGCGTGGTCTTCGAGCCGAGCCTGCCGGACGGCCCGCGCGCCGCGATCGACGGCTTCCGCCCCGGGATCTACGAGCACGCGGTGCTGCACTGGCCCTCCGCGCCCTTCCGGGGCCGCGACCGTCTGGCCAGCGTGGTCGGGGGGCGCCACCGGCCGCCGGGGCTGCTCACCCGGATCGACGGCACGCCCTTCCACTATTTCGAGCTCGACGCCGCCTGTGCCGAGGCCGTCGACGCCCTGCGCGCCGGGCCCGACGCGACCCGCCGCCTCGCCCGCAACGTGATGGCGGCGCATCTCGGCCACGGCGCGATCCGTGACCTCGCCGTGCCGGCGGTGACGGAATGGCGGGCCGATCCCTGGTCCCGCGGCTCCTGGGCGGTGCCGCCCCCGGGCCATGCCGGCGCGCGCCTGCGCCTGCACGCGCCCGTGGGCGAACGGATCTGGTTCGCGGGCGAGGCCCTGTCCCGGGAGCAATGGGGCACGGTCGGAGGCGCCTATGCCGAGGGCGAGCGGGCCGCCGCCGCGGTGGCGGCACTCCTGCGCGGCGGACCCACCCTGGGAGACGGCTGAGCTCGCCCGGGCATCGACAGTGCTGTCCATCCGTGTTGTCTGCCCGGCGGACCGGGCGGGGGCCGGATGAGGGGCCGCGATGATCTGGACGATGAACTGGGTGGAGACGATCGGCTATGTCGGCACGGCGCTGACCATCGCCTCCTCGGCGATGAGCACGATGATCCCCCTGCGCGTGGTGGCGATCCTCGCGAGCGTCGCCATGATCACCTACGGCTTCCTCACGGACAGCATGCCGGTGGTGATCACCGAGGCGATCCAGATCCCCTTCAACACCTTCCGGCTCTGGCAGATGGTGCGGCTGGTGCGCGACGTGGAGAAGGCGGCCGCCGGCGACCTTTCCATGGACTGGCTCGCCGCCTTCGGCACGGTGAAGCGCTTCAAGGCCGGGGAGACGCTGTTCCGGAAGGGCGATCCGGCCGCGGAGATGTTCACCATCCAGAGCGGGCGCTTCCGCATCCCCGAGGTCGGGGTGGAACTCGGGGCCGGCGGGGTGGTGGGCGAGCTCGGCCTGCTCTCGCCGGGCAACCTGCGCACGGGTTCGCTGGTCTGCGTCGAGGCGGGCAAGGCGCTGTGCCTGCCCTATTCCGAGGTCAAGCAGCTCTACTACCAGAACCCGGAATTCGGCTTCTACTTCCTCAAGCTGACGAGCGACCGCCTCTTCCAGAGCGCCGCCGCGCAGAAGGGGGCGGAGGAGAAGCCGGTCACGGCGTCGGAGCTGATCTGACCCGAGAGCATCGCCCCGAACGGTGCTGTCCGGCCTCTCGAAGAAGGCGATGCGGAAACGGAGCCGCCCGCCTCAATCCGTCTGCCGCATGAAGCTGTCCGGCGTGCCGGTGCCGTCCTCGACGAACTGGATGTCGCGGGGGCCGCGGCGCGGGGTGTCGACGGAGAGGAACACCATCGGCTCCTCCAGGATCTCGGGCACCGAATGCACCACGCCGCGCTTGAAGAACACGAGCCGGCCCGGCCCCACCTCCACCGGCGCCTCGTCCCCGAACTTCATCAGGCAGCGTCCGGACAGGGCGTAGAGATACTCGTCGCAGGTGGTGTGGTAATGCGGCGGCGTCGGCTTGTAGACCCGGAAGACCCGGGCGCTCGCTGCCTCGTCGTCGGTGAAGCGGTGATCGGCGACCATGGTCGTGGCGGCCTCCGGCAGGCCGGCCACCGCCTCGGCGACGTCGAACACGGCATGTCCCGCCGTCTCGCCCGGCCCACTCATCGTCTCGCTCCCGAAAGGTCTCTTCGCGCGCGCATCATGCGCCCGCCGCGCGCCCCTGCCCAGGCCCCCGGCGCGGCAGGGCGCATCGTGTCAGCCGCGCGTGCCCCAGCGGGCGCCCATCTGGCTCGGCCGGGTCGCGTTGGGGCCGATGGCCGGGCCGCTGGCGCGGCCGGGGCGGTGCTGGGATTCCGGCGCCAGCGGCTCTGAGGCGAGGGTATCCGGGACCGCGGCCTCGGACGGATTGCCCCGGCCCTCCGCGAACTGGCCCGCCTTGCGGAAGGTCCATAGATAGCCCGGCACCACCGCCTCGACCGCCGTCGGCACGATGCCGAGGCTCTCGATGGTGCGGCCCTCCGCCTTGGCCTTGTCCGAGACCACGTTGTCGAGCTGCAGCATCGTCACCTGGTCGCGGGTGAGCTTGAAATCGGCCGGCAGCAGGCCGAGGGCCAGGGTGTCGACGATCTCGAGCACCCGCGCCTGGAGGCGGGCCGCCCTCTCCGGCAGGGGGAGGACGATGCGGCGGCGCATGGTCACTTCCAGCATGTAGCGGATCAGGTGCTCCAGCGACGCCACTTCGGGGCCGCCGAGTTCGTAGACCGTGCCGGCCTTGGCCTCCCCGTCGACGGCGCGGGCGATCGCCTCGGCGACGTCGCCCACGAAGACCGGCTGCATCTTCGTCTCCGCGCCCGCGAGCGGCAGCACCGGCAGCATCGTGCCGAGCTTGGCGAAGCGATTGAAGAAGCTGTCCCCCGGGCCGAACACCAGGGAGGGCCGGAAGATCACCGCCTCGGGCCGCGCGGCCAGCACCTCGGCCTCGCCGAGCGCCTTGGAGCGGAGATAGAGGGAGGCGGAGTTCGCGTCGGCGCCGAGCGCCGAGACATGCACCATGCGCGCGCCGATGGCGGCCGCGGCCCGGGCGATCTCGCCGGCGCCCTGGGTCTGCACCCGGTCGAAGCTCTGGCCGCCGCTCTGCTGCAGGATGCCGACGAGGTTGATCACCACGTCCGAATGCTCGACCGCCCGGCGGATCGATTCGGGATAGCGCAGGTTGGCCTGCACCGCGACGATCTGGCCGACCTTGCCGAGGGGCTGCAGGAACAGGGCGAGATCCGGCCGGCGCACGGCGACGCGGATCCGGTAGCCGCGCTTGGCCAGCGCCCGCACCACGTGGCGCCCGAGGAAGCCGGAGCCGCCGAAAATCGTGACGAGCTGCGATTCAGGCCGGGTGGGGGGAAGGATGTCGGTGTTGGTCATCGCCGTCTCGAACCCGCCCGCTGCTTGGCACTTCCGCGACCGGAAATCCGCACCGGGCTCCTCACAAGCACGGCGCTACTTAGAACAGTTTCGCTGTGGAGGCAGCCGCTTTCGTCGCGCAAATCGCCCGGGATGTCAGCGGCGTCTCGGACGTGAAGCGGCCCTCGCACAGGAATTGGAGGGTTTCCGCCATGACGCGGCGGTTCCACATCATGGTCGCGTGCGTGGTGTGCAGGGTGAGGTGATCGGCCATGCCCGCCAGGCGGGTCCGCGCCACCGTGACCCGGCCGTCATTCGGCCCTTCGAGGAACAGCCGGGAGGCGACCGGGTCCGAGCTTCGGTCGCCGGCGATGACGCCCAGGGGATAATCGACCGGGCCGAGAAGCCGCTCCAGAGCCGCGCTGCGCCGCGTCGTCAGCTGTGCCCCGGCCGGGCCGAAGACGCGGCGATAGAGCGCGAGCCGATGGAGCGCGTCCGCGACCTCGCTGCCGCCGTTGGGCGGGCCCAGCATGACCACGCGCCCGAGGCGCGGCGGGCGGTGGCGGGTGATCAGGGCGCGCGCGAGCAGGCCGCCCATGGAATGGGTCACGAAATGGAGGCGGTCGAGGGGCGCGGCGAAGGCCGCGACCTGGGGAGCGACAGCCTCCACGAGGTCCTCGAGCGCGGCGTGCCGGGCTGGATAGCCGAGGTTGAGGGTCGCGTAGCCGGCCGCCCGCAGCCGGCGCGCCATCGGCGCCATGGAGGCCGCGCGCCGCGCGATGCCGTGGAGCAGGACGACGCCCTCCCGCGCTGGGGTCTGGCTCCACATGGCGCGTCCCGGCCCGGCTTTCCTTCGGCTGCAACCGCGCGCAGTCTCCGCATCGGAGGGAGCGGCGCCGTGCGCCCGAGCACATGGCCTCTGGAGGATCCTTGGCGGAGGGCAGGCGCATCGGCGGACGGACCGGCAGGGGGCTGCCGGGCTTCCTGCTCCTGTTCGCCGCGCTCTATGGCGCCTACGGCGCGCTCTCGCCCTTCCTGCCGGCCTTCCTTCGGGCGCGCGGCCTGTCGCCCGCGTCCATCGCGGACCTGCTCGCGGCGGCGATGCTGGTGCGTCTCGTGGCCGGCCCGCTCGCCGGGCGGATTGCCGATCGCAGGGGCGCCGCGCGGCCGCTGCTCGCCCTCGCCCTGGTGCTGTCGGGGAGTTTCGGCTTCGGCTTCCTCGCGGGGCACGGATTCGGGCTGCTCCTCGCCCTCGCCCTGCTGCAGGCGGTCGCGACGGCTCCGGTCGCGCCCCTGGCCGATGCCCTGGCCCTGCCCGCCGCCGCAGGCGGGCGTGCCTTCGAATATGGCTGGGTGCGGGCCGCGGGCTCGGCGGCCTTCATCCTGGCGAGCGCCGGGGCCGGCCGGCTTGTGGAGGGACACGGCCACGAAGCGGCCCTGGTCGCCAGCGGTGCCCTCTTCCTGCTCGCCGCCCTGGCCGCCCTGCGCCTGCCCGTGGTGCAGGCCTCCCGACCGGAATCCAGGCCCGCGAAGGACGGCGTCCGGGCATTGCTCGCGCTTCCCCGGTTCCGCCGCACCGTGCTCGCGGCCGCCCTGGTGATCGGCGCGCATGCCCTGCACGATGCCTTCGCGGTGATCGTCTGGGCGGAGCAGGGCATCGCCGCCGGGGCGGCGGGCCTGCTCTGGGCGGAATCGGTGGCGGCGGAGGTGGCGGTCTTCTTGTGGCTCGGGCCGTGGCTGCTCGGCCGGCTCGGGCCCCCGCGCGTCCTGGCGCTCGCGGCGCTGGCCGGTGCCCTGCGCTGGGCGGTCCAGGCGGAGACCGCCGCCCTGCCGGTCCTCGCCGCGATCCAGCTCCTGCACGGGCTGACCTTCGCCGCGCTCCACCTCGCTTGCCTCGCCCTGATCGAAGCTGACGTGCCGGCGACGTTGCGGGCCACGGCGCTCGCCGTCTATGGCACCCTGGGTCTGGGCCTCGCCTCGGCCCTGGTGACGCTCGCCGCCGGCCGGCTCTACGCCGCCTTCGGCGCCCAGGCCTTCCTGGCGATGAGCGCCCTCAGCCTCGCGGCCGTGCCTCTGGCCTTGTCTCTCCGAGGCGGCCACGGGGCTTCCCGGCCCGGCCAAGCCCGGCTCCCGTGGCTGCCTTGACGCCTGTCGCCCCTTCAGATCTCTCCTCGGCTCTGTCACATGTAACGCAGCGTGAGGGAGGACAGACATGCCGTCATCCGTCGGCGAGCGCGTCCGCACGCGCCGGGAGGCCCTTCGAGCCGCCGGATTGCGGCCGATCCCGAACTCGGCGGGTTCATGGATGCCGCCCTCGCCGATCTCGACGCCGAGGATGAGGCGTGAGGCGGGGCGACCTCGTCACGGTCGCGATGCCCGGCGATGTCGGTGAGGCGCGACAGGCTCGGCCCTGTCTTCGGCCGGCTCGACGACGCGACCATGCTCGCGGTGACGCGGTCGCTGGCGGTGTTCCTGGGCGTGGTCTGATTCCGATCCGCTTCCCAGGCCCGGACCAAGGTCGCGATCGGTGGTCGCGTTCGGCCTCCGCGGGACATATATAGAACAAAACGGTCCGTTTCCCTGAGCCGATGCCGCAGACCGCCGAGATCCTGATCCCCCTCGCCCTCGACACCGCCTATAGCTACGCGGTGCCGGCGGGGCTGACCCTCGCCGAGGGCGACGTCGTGCAGGTGCCCCTCGGGCCGCGCGAGACCATCGGCGTGGTCTGGGGGATCGAGGAGCGGGCCTCGGGCGGCAACCTGCGCCCGGTGACCGGTCGCCTCGACGTGCCGCCGCTCTCCGCCTCCCTGAGGACGCTCGTCGACTGGCTCGCCCGCTACACCCTGGCGCCGAAGGGCTCGGCCCTGGCCATGGCTCTTCGCCTGCCCGACGAAGCCGCGATGCGCGAGACCGTCCGCGTCGGCGTGCGGGCCTCCGGCCAACCCCCTGCCCGGGCCACCGCCGCCCGGAGCAAGGTGATGGCGGTCGCCGCCGACGGCCGCGTGCGGGGCAAGAGCGTGCTCGCCAAGGAGGCCGGCGTCTCCCTGAGCGTCGTCGACGGGCTGATCGACGACGGCGCCCTGGAGACGGTGGCCCTCGCCCCGGAGCCCGTCGCCCTGCCCCCGGATCCGGATCATCCCCGGGTGCCCCTCTCCGAGGCCCAGGCCGAGGCGGCCGCCGAGCTGGGCGCGCATCTGTCCCCGCCGCCCCCCGCGCTGCCGGCGTCCGCCCCCGTGGAGGGGATGGCGTCCTCCGATGCCGCGACTCTCCTCCTCGAAGGCGTCACCGGCTCGGGCAAGACGGAGGTCTATTTCGAGGCGGTGGCCGAATGCGTGCGCCGCGGGCGCCAGGCCCTGGTGCTGATGCCGGAGATCGCGCTGACCGCGCAGTTCCTCGACCGCTTCGCGGCCCGCTTCGGCGTGCGGCCGGCGACCTGGCATTCCGGCATCGGCGGCAAAAGGCGCGAGCGCATCCGCGCGGGCGTGGCGGCGGGCGAGATCGCGGTGGTGGTCGGCGCCCGCTCGGCCCTGTTCCTGCCCTTCGCGACGCTCGGCCTCATCGTGGTCGATGAGGAGCACGAGACCGCCTACAAGCAGGAGGACGGCGTCCATTACCACGCCCGGGACATGGCCGTGGTGCGGGGCAAGATCGAGGGCTGCCCGGTGGTGCTCGCCTCCGCCACCCCCTCCATCGAGAGCCGGGTGAACGCGGAGCGCGGCCGCTACCGCCGCATCGTCCTGCCCGAGCGCTTCGGCGGCCGGCGCCTGCCCGACATCACCGCCATCGACCTGCGCCTCGACAAGCCGGAGCGCGGGCGCTTCCTGTCCCCGCCCCTCGTCAACGCGGTGAAGACCACGCTGGCGGCCGGCGAGCAGGCGCTCCTCTTCCTCAACCGGCGCGGCTATGCCCCCCTCACCCTGTGCCGGGCCTGCGGCCACCGCTACCAGTGCCGCAACTGCTCGACCTGGCTGGTGGAGCACCGCTTCCGCCGGGCGCTGGTCTGCCACCATTGCGGCTATGCCGAGCGCAAGCCGGAGGCCTGCGTCGAATGCGGCGCCTTCGACCACTTGACCCCCTGCGGGCCGGGGGTCGAGCGCATCGCCGAGGAGGTGAGCGAATTGTTCCCGGACCAGCGGGTCATCGTGCTCTCCAGCGACTTTCCCGGCGGTGCCGAGCGGTTGCGCCAAGAACTGGAGGCGGTGGCGGCGGGCGAATGCGACATCGTGGTCGGCACGCAACTCGTCGCCAAGGGCCACAACTTCCCGCATCTGACGCTGGTCGGCGTGCTCGACGCCGATATCGGGCTCGCCACCGGCGATCCCCGGGCGGCGGAGCGAACCTTCCAGCTCCTGCAGCAGGTCACTGGCCGGGCCGGGCGCGGCGAGCGGCCGGGGCGCGCCCTGGTCCAGACCTATCAGCCGAACCACCCGGTCATCGCCGCCCTGCTCTCGGGGGATGCCGAGCGCTTCTACGAGGAAGAGATCGCCGCCCGCGAGGCGGCGGGGCTGCCGCCCTTCGGGCGCTTGGCGGCGCTGATCGTCTCGGCCAACGAGCGCGAGGCGGCGGAGGCGTATGGCCAGGCCCTGGCCCGCGCCGCCGATCCGCCGGAGGGGGTGATGGTGCTGGGGCCTGCCGAGGCGCCCCTCGCCCTGGTGCGTGGGCGCTACCGCTTCCGCCTGCTTGTCAAGACCGAGCGGGGCATCGACATCCAGAGCTATCTGCGGGACTGGCTCGCCCGGGCGCCCAAACCGCGCGGAAACGTGAAGGTCGCGATCGACGTGGACCCGCAAAGTTTCCTATAGTCCTGCGCGGATCCGCTTGGGGGCGCGTCGCCCCGCGAGTCGAGGAGCGCGCACCTTGCTGAGCTACGACAAAAAGCCCGATTCCAACGTCGCCGAGATCGTGGTCGACGGGAAGATCACCGACGAGGAGATGAACGCGGCCATCGCCAAGATGAAGGCCGATCTCGATGCCGGCGGGAAGCTGCGGCTCCTGGAGGATGTGCGCGCCTTCGAGGGCATGGAGCCCGCCGCCTTCTTCAAGGACGTGCGCTTCGGCCTGGCGCTGATGAAGGGGATTAGCCACGTCGCCCTGGTCACGGACGCGTCCTGGCTGCGCATCCTCGCCGAGAGCTTCGGCCGGCTCTCCCCCGCCGAGATCAAGGTATTCGACCGCGCCCGCATCGAGGAAGCGCGGAGCTGGCTCGCCACGGCGTGAGCCCGAAGGAGCGGGCCTCGCGCCCGCTCGCTCTTATTCGGCCTGGGCGGTCCGCACGGTGCTGCGCCGCGCCGTCCAATGGCCCGAGCACAGGGCGGAGACCCGCCAGGTGCCGGCGCCCGAGCGGGCCTGGAGGCGGCCCGAGGCGCTGCCGCTGGCCGCCGCGGTTGCGACGTTGAGGCCGACGCTGCCATCGGCGCCGACCCGGCCCGTCACCGTGGCGCCGCTGCTGGCGGCCCGGGAGACCGGACGCACCTGCCCGTCCTGCACAGTGAGGGAATAGCTGTAGCGGGTATCGCACAGGCCGCTCTCGGTCACGAGCTCCACCGACCAGGTGCCGTCATAGGTCCCCTCCCCCGCCGTTGCGGGGACAGCCGCGGCCGCCGCGAGACCGGCGGAGAGGGCGAGCTGGGCGATGAGCTTCGGCATGGATCCCCTTGCGCAGGATGCGACGAACCGCCGACGGCGGCGCCGTCGTCCCGCGAATCGTCCGTGGATGAGAGGCGTCCTTCTCGCCGGGAGAAGGGGCAAGAATAAGACCAGAGCCAAGCTTGACCGGCTTTCATCCGCGAAAGTCGATGCAAAGAACCGGCCACGCTTGAACAGCCTGCCGAGGAAAGGCCACAGGACTGCTGAACGCAAGGTGACGCTCTTGATGAAGCCCTTGCCGGCGGACGCTGTGCCTTGAGCCGCGGCCGGCCGCGATGCTGCTGGCGGGGATGATCGATCAGAATATCGGGATGAAGAACCGACGATATGCGTGGTGCAGAACCTCACCCGACAGGCCAGGGACTTTGGAACTTTGACGGTCATCGGGCGTCGACGGGCTTTGCTGCCAGGGAAGTCTTGTTTTGACGCAGATCACCTCGGCCCGTATCCTTGAGGCGCCCCGCTGTCATCTCGGCGAAGGGCCGAGCTACGATCCGGAGACCGGCACGGCCTGGTGGGTCGACATCCTCGAGGACCGCCTGTTCGAGATCTCTCTGCGGGAGGGCGGCGGCCCGGCCCGGGTCCATAAGTTGCCGATCACCGCGAGCGGCGTCGCCGCAATCGATTCCGGGCGCCAGCTGCTCGCGGCGGCGGACGGGCTCTACCTGCGCAGCCTCGCGGATGGGCGCCTGAGCCTCTACTGCCCCCTGGAGGCGGAGGAGTCCGCGACCCGCTCCAATGACGGGCGCGTCCATCCCTGCGGCGCCCTCTGGATCGGCACCATGGGGCGTGGGGCGGAGCCTGGCCGCGGCGCGCTCTATCACGTCGCCGGCACCCGGGTGACGCGGCTCTACGCGAACCTCACCATCCCCAACGGCATCGCCTTCGCGCCGGACGGCGCCACCGGCTATTTCGTGGACACGGACGAGGGCGTCCTTCACCGCGTCGCCCTCGACCCCGCCACCGGCCTGCCCGTTGCCGCGCCCGAGACGCATTACGACCATCGCGGCGGCGAAGGCGGCATCGACGGGGCTGCCGTGGATGCGGAGGGGCTGATCTGGACCGCCCGCTTCGGCGCCGGCTGCCTCGACGCCTACAGCCCGGCGGGGAACCGGGTGCGCAGCCTCCCCGTCCCGGTCCGGCAGCCGACCTGCCCGACCTTCGCCGGGGCGGATCTCGACCGGCTGCTGGTGACGAGCGCCTACGAGGGCATGGACGCGGCCGCCCGCGCCGCCGATCCGGAGCACGGGCGCACGCTTCTGGTGGAGATCGGCGTGCGCGGCCTGCTCGAACCCGCCTTCCGCCTCGCTGCCTGAGCGCCCCGCCTTCGCCGCCCATTCCACCCGAACCACGGCGCCCGGAAGGAGTCCCATGCCCCGTTCCGAGACCGAGCGCCCCTACCCGCCGATCGAGGCCTATGCTCTCTGAGCAATTGCGAGGGCTGCGCCCTGGTCGCCCGGGATGGCGCGATCGACTGGGCCTGCCTGGAGCGCTTCGATGCCGATCCGGCCTTCTCGCGCCTGCTCGACCGGCGGCGCGGGGACTTCTTCACGATCCGCCCGGCCAAGCGTTTCGAGACGGTGCGGCAATACCTGAGCCGCAGCAACATCCTGGAGACGACCTTCCCCACGGAGCACGGCTTCGTCATCCTGCACGACTTCATGGCAATTTTCTGAAATTATATTGCTATTTCCTGTGTTTGATTTTTTCTTGATTTGCGAATGTTTCATGAATATTTCCGGCTCCCCCTGTGCCTGGCTCTATTTCGGAGGAAGAAAGACAAATTCTCGTAAGGGGCAATCAAAGAATATTGAAAACATAAAATGCTGTTTCTGCGACATCGCGGCCAAAGCACGTGAATTTCCGGGGTGTCGAGGCCCGATTGCATCGGTCAAGGCGCGATCAAGGCTTGATTCGACGTATGCCGCATCCTGCCAACTCTTCGCTTGGTAGAGTAGAATCTTTCCAATGCAACCAGAGCGCTTGCCGCCGGCGAGGGGCTGGTCCATCATGGCGCGTCGTCACAGCGCAGGTCGGGGGATGGCGCCGAGCTTCAGTCGCAGCGAACCGATGCCGGAAGGGCTCTGATCAGAGCGCCCGCCAAGTGCGTCGCGCCCTCCCCCTCCGACGATCGGCAGGTCCGTGCAGGATCCTGTCAGTGGCGACGGTCGGCATCCCGGATGACGTTTTTCTCACGGCCGCATGGCTGTGTAAAGGATTGGTAATTGATGCCGAAAGAAAGTGTTCATATTGTTCTTTCTGATCGCGGATGGATACTTGAAAAGCTGGCGAAAGAAATCAGCGATCGCTATGATTATGTGACATACGATACGAACTCCAATCCTGAAAGTGCAATTCAGTATTATATTACGTATGGCTGCAGGACGGGGCGCGTTTCCGCGATCGAAGCGGCCCTGTTCACGCATCAGGAAGAGGTGTCCTCGGCGAAGGAGCGCTTCGTCCGCATGGCCGGCGAGATCGACGTGGCCATCGCGATGTCGCATGCGACCGGACGAATCCTGAGGGAGAACGGCGTCGATTGCCATGTGATCTCGCCCGGCGTCGATCTCGACCGCTTCGTACCGCGCATCAAGATCGGCGTCGTCGGCCGCACCTATCATACCGGCCGGAAGGGCGAGGCCCTCGTCGCCGCGGTGCAGGACGTCCCGGACATCGAGTGGCACTTCACCGGCGACGGCTGGCCGGGGCCGGCCGAGCACATCAGCGAGGAACGGCTGCCCGAGTTCTACCGGTCGATGGACTACATCCTGGTGCCCGCGACGATCGAGGGCGGCCCGATGTGCGTTCTCGAAGCCCTGGCCTGCGGCGTGCCGATCATCGGTTCGGATGTGGGCTGGGTTTCGGAATATCCCCATCTCGCATTCGAGAAGGGCGATGCCGCGTCCCTGCGCGCGGTCCTCAACGGCATCCGGGCGGAACGCTTCCGGTTGCGGGAGGCCGTCGCCGCCCGGACCTGGGACGACTGGGCGGACCGGCACCACGCTCTGTTCAGCGATCTGTTCCGGCGCGTCCCCGACCGGACGGCGACGACGGTGTCGGCGCCGAGACACGTCAAGCGGGCGGCGCTCGTTCTGCACGGCGTCGAGCGCGCGGCCCTGGGCGGCCCGTCCGTGCGCGTGCCGGAGACGGCGCGGGTCCTCGCCTGCGAGGGCATCCGGGCCGAGGTGCACTGGTCCAACGCCCCCGATCTCGCCGATGTCGATGTCGTTCACGGCTTCAACATCTGGACCACGGGGACGGCGGTCGGCTTGGCCCGCCGTGTCCGGCGGCACGACCGGCCGTTCGTGTTCTCGCCGATCCTCCTCGAATTGCGCGACCGGGACCATTGGGCCATCGACATTCCCAATGTCTTCCGGCGCAGCAGCAGCGTCGCGGAGGTCGACGGCCTCCTCGATGCCCTGCGCGAGAAATACGCCTGGCTCGCGCAGCGGGGAGCCCTGCCCGAGCCGAGCCCGGACTATGCCGAGCGGCTGCGCGAGATCGGCGCCCTGTCGGACGGGTTCATCTTCCTCAGCGAGAAGGAGAAGGCCCTGTCGGCGGCGTTCGGGACGCTGCCGCCGGTCCATCGCGTCGTCCGCAATCCGGTCGATGCCGAAAAGTTCGCCTCCGGCGACCCGGCGCTCTTCCGGGAGGAGTTCGGGCTCGAGGACTACGTCCTCACCATCGGCCGCATCGAGAGCCGCAAGAACCAACTCCTGCTCGCCTATGCGCTGAACGGCACGGGCATTCCCCTCGTCATCGTCGGCCACAGCGTGGAGCCGGATTACGAGGCCCTGGTGCGCAAGGTCGCCGGCGACAACGTCGTCTTCGCGGGCCGGATGGAGCCCGGCTCGCCGCGTCTCCTCTCGGCCCTGGCGGGCGCGCGCGTCTTCACGCTGCCCAGCTTCTGCGAGGGCGCGCCGCTCGCCGCCCTCGAAGCGGGTGCGGCCGGCGCGAACATGGTCCTCAGCGGCCGGTCCGGCGAGAGCGAGTATTTCGGCGCCTTCGCGCGCTACTGCGACCCCACCGATCCCCGTTCGATCAAGGCGGCGATCCTCGAGGCCTGGGCGAACCCCTTCTCCGAGGAGCAGCGTTCCGCCCTCAAGGCGCATGTCCGGACCGCGTTCTCGTGGGAGCGCTACGCGCGGGAGACGGCCGAGGTCTACGAGGAGGCGGTCCGCCACCATGCCGGCCGCACCGATCGGCGAGAGGAGGCCCTTACCGTCGCGGAGGCCGGACGACCGCCCCAGGAGGTCGTCTTCGACGTCACCACGAATGCGGTGCACGGCGCCCTGAAATCGGGAATCACGCGCGTCGAGCGGGCCCTGGCCCAGGCGCTCGCCAGGACGAGCGTCAAGGTCCGCTTCGTCGCCTGGGCCAGCGGCGGCCAGTTCCAGGAAGTGCCGCCCGACGTCGTCCATTCGGGCACGATCAAGTATTTCCTGGACATGCATTCCGATGACCTGGCGCACGGGACCTTCGCGCCCGGCACGCCCTTCGTGGTCACCGGCAGCGGCTGGATGCAGAACAACGCCTATGCGGAGGGCCTGTCCCAGTTCGCCGGGTTGCATCACCTCAATCTCTGCGTCCTGATCCACGATCTGACGCCGACGCTGTTCCCGTTCTGGTATCAGAAGGGCTACTCGAACAATTTCAACAAGAACTTCACGACCCTGATGCGGTCGGCGGATCATTTCCTGGTCTATTCCGAGAGCACCAAGGCGGATCTCCAGCGGTTCGCGGCCGAATCCGACATCGACCTCGCCGGCATCTCGAAATTCCGCCTGGCCGACGAACTGGACGTCGTCTCGGAGGAGCAGAAGAGCCAGAGCGCCCGCCTCCGGGATGTGTCGAAGGCGTTCGGCAGGACGCCTTTCGTCCTGAGCGTCGGGGCGATCCACGCCCGGAAGAACTACACGCTCCTGAAGGACGTCTGGGTCTCCCTGGCGGGGAAGCTCGGCGAGGCCTGCCCCCATCTGATCATCGTCGGGGGCGTCTCCTGGAACGGCGAGGACACGGCGCGCTCCCTGTCCGAGGATCGGCGGATCGCCCGCTTCGTCCATATCCTCGACGACATAGACGACGCCTCGCTCGACTGGCTGTACGCGAACTGCCTGTTCACGGCCTATCCCTCGCTCTACGAGGGCTGGGGGCTGCCGATCGGCGAGAGTCTCAATTACGGGAAGGTCTGCGTCGCCTCGAACACCTCCTCGATGAGCGAGATCGCGCCGTCCCTGACCGATCTGCTCGACCCGCAGAACCGGCAGGACTGGTTCACGAAGATCCTGTTCTATGCCGGCTCGCGGACGGCCCGTCAGACGCGCGAGGCCCAGATCAAGGCGCAGTACCGGACCACGACCTGGCAGGATTCGGCGAAATCCCTGATCGAGGCCCTGCCGCTTCGTTGCCGCAAGACCGAACGCTTCCGCTACAATCTCGGGGCGGGCGTCTCCCTCGGCGATCTGCGGTCGGCCGTCCTCTACAAGACGGGCGGCTGGCACGGCGCCGAGAAATGGGGGTCCTGGGCCTCGGAGCGGCGCTCCTCGATCCGCCTCGATCTGGTGGCCGAGGATCTCGACGAGGATCTCGTCTTCGCGGCCGTGATCACCTCGGCCGTCAAGAAGCCGCGACTGATGTGCGGGCTGAGCGTCAACGGCGTGCGCGTGGCCGACTGGCACCTGCCGGCCGGCGGCCCGGCGCTGCGCAGCGCCGTCATCCCCCGCAGCGCGATCGGCCCCGAAGGCCGGTTCGCCCTCGATTTCCACTTCGATCATGTGCGCAGTGCCCGGGAGCTCAACCCGGCTTCGCAGGATCTGCGCAATCTCGGTCTCGGTGTCTCCAAGTTCATCCTGCTGCGTCCGAAGGAGCCCCTCAACCTCGCGAAATGGCTGGTGCACGACGAGCAGGCCAGCGACGAGCTCGTGGCGGGACGGTGGCTGACGGGCGGTTCGGAGCTGTTCCGCGCGGGGGTGAAGGCGCCCTTCGCGGTCGATGGGCTCGGCGCGCGCCCCACCTCCGGAATCCTCTCCCTGAGACTGCCCGCCGCGCCCGCGGCAGGCGGCCTCGACGTGACCCTCGTGGTCGCCGCGGAGCCGGCCGGCGGGCCGCCGCTCCGGATCAACGCGGCGGTCAACGGCATCCGCCTCGACCGGGTCGTCCTGTCGGACGACCAGCCGCGGCCCGTGCGTGTCCATGTGCCGGCCAGCGCGTTCCTGACGGGACGCCCGGTGGATCTGCAGCTCTCGCAGGAGGGGGGCGCCGCGAGCCCGTCCTTCGGCCTCCTGGGTCTGCGGATCGACCGGCCGGAGACGCATCCGAGTGCCGGCCCTCCGTTCCTGCCGATGGGGATCAGCGTGTCCCCCGGCAATCCGGCCTATGCCGAGTTCTGGCAGGGGCTGCTTTCGGTGGGCTGGTACGATCCCGAGAAGGTCGGACAATGGTCCATCGCGGGGCTCGGCGTCGCATCCTTCCGGCTGCCGGCCGAGACGAGGGACCGCCTCCTCCGCCTCCGCGCGGCCCGTCTCTCGAGCGGTCCCGCCTCGACCGTCGAGCTGGTCTCCGGAGAGCGTGTGGTGGGCGTTCTCTCCTTTGCGGAGACCGCGGGGCCGCAGGTGGTCAGCGCGGAGGCTTTCGTCGATCTCACCGAGCTCGCCGCGGAGGCTGCGGATGACAGGGCGGTCGAGATCGCCTTCCGTGGCATCCGGCCCGTCTCGCCGCGCAAGCTCGGCCTTTCGGCCGACGACCGCCTGCTCGGCCTCTGCCTGCAGCAGATCGCGACGGTTCATCTCCCGACCCTGACGACCGGCCAGCGCCACGCGGCCGGGGATCACCCGGACACGCCCTTCCAGTTCGCCGGCTGGCACGAGGCCGAGCCGGATGGGCGCTGGACCGCGCAGAGCGCGGCGCAGCTGCTCTTCAGGCTGCCGAACGACCTGCGCGGCGGCGAGGCGTTGGTGCTGCGCCTCGTCATGATCGCGAACGGAGAGCCGCGGCATGTCGCCCTTCTGGCGGAGGGGAAGCCCGTGGCGCAGGCCGATCTGTCGGTCGAAGGCGTCTACGACCTGGTCGTTCCCGTCCGGGATCTCGGCCGGTCCGCCGGCGCCTTCGTGGCCCTGGAGCTCACCGTCGACAGGCTGTTCCGGCCCTCCGAGATCGGGCTCGGTCCCGATGGCCGGCTCCTGGGGTTGATGCTGCACCATGTCGAGATCCGGGACGGCGACACCGAGACGCGAAGCGCCGGCATGCATCTCCTGCCGCCGCCGCCGGCCTTTCAGCCGGACCTGATCGCCGCCGCCGATCCGGCCGAGTGGTCCGCCCTCCCGGTCGAGACGCTGCCGGGCTCGATCGCCGATGTCGGGCTGCGGGCGGCCGCCGATGTGAAGCAGGAAGTCGACGCAGAGACCTGAAACCCGTCGCGGGGCCGCAGGCCGGCCGGATCGAGCGGTGGTCGCAGCCCCCGAGCGGGCCCGCCGCAGCCTGGCTCGCGTGCACAACTACAAAGTGATAGTGCTTGCGTGGTCGCGCCGGATTCTGTCTTGGATTGCGGGAAAATTTCACATTCGAGAAAAGTTCGTGGAATATTCAGTCGCGGATTGTCCGATTGTTCGAGAAAGACGAGACGCTATGGAAGGCTCACGGCGGCGTGAATCCAGATTGCAAACGGGTAAGGTTCCATGTAGCCAAGCGGAATGGCAGAAAATTCGCTGAGAATCTGTCGATATGTTCCCCAGGACGCGGGCGTCTCTGACGCAGGGCGCGTCATTTTCTGGTTTGTTTCTTTCAGTGCGACCGCTGAGGCTCCGGGCAGTGGGACGTCCACTGGTTGTTCTTGCTCGCGCTTGACCTGATGGAAGGCGGGCCTCTCCGCGGCGCATCGGCGTGCGGAGGCGCGCACGCGCCATGGTGATGCGGCTTGCTTCCGGAAGCCGTGCCGCGAGGCGGGTTGTCCTGTTGCCTGACGGAGGAAGAGGCCCGGTGACGCAGATCCCTCCCACGATGGTGCGCGCCGGGTCCGGGGTGCGGCCGCGGCCGGCGTCTCGAGCGAGCGGGCCGAAGCCGTTCGCGCGGCGCGCCGAGGTGGAGGGCGCGACCTTCCAGGCGACGGCGTCAGCGGCGGGTTCGATGGGCGAGAGGTCGCATGGATCTTAGAAGCAATATCGATCGGATCACCGACAATCTCATCGTGGGCTGGGCCTATGACGGCGATAGGCCGGACCTTCCCATCCGGATCGACGCCTATCTGGACGAGCAGAAAGTCGGCGAGACGACCGCGAGCCTCATGCGGGAGGATCTGATCGATGCCGGGCACCCGAGCGGCCATCACGGTTTCGAGCTGCGCGTCCGGCCCGAGACGCGCGGCGAGCTGACGATCATCCTGCGCGAGTCGGAGAGCCGGGACATCGTGGCGACTGTCGCGCTGAAGCTCGATGCCGGCCTCGACCTCGACGCCCCGGTCGAGGAGCCGGTGCAGCGATGGGCCGGGTCCGTCGATCTGTTCGACCGGCAATCCATCGAAGGATGGGCGCTGGACAGGGACTACATCGACATTCCCATCTTCGTGGAAGCCGTGACGAAGACAGGCAAAGAGATCCTGACGATTGCCGACAGGTCGAGAATGGATCTGGCGGACGCTGGATACAGCGATGTCAATCACGGATTCAAATTCGATATTTCTCAATTATCGCAAGAAGACTTTCCGATCGACATCAGATTTGCGGATACAGGTCAGCGCATCAACGCATTCCCGATCGACGCGAATGTCGACAGCCTGCTGGCCAGAGAAAGATTTCCGGAGGGATTTGTGAGGCGGATCCAAAATTTGGCTCGTGAAATCGAGATCCGATATGTGGAAGAATTTAAGAAAGAAAAGCGTTAAAGTCGGGCATGTCGAGGTTTCGATGGCAGCATCCGCTCAATCAAATATCGAAGTCATGTTCGAGGCTGCGGATGCTGCGGCAGATCCGGAAAAGCTTATCAGTAAATACCTCAGGTTCGAGCTGCACAGGCTGACGCGGGATCATTTCAAGGCCGAGATGACCGGGTCGCTGCAGGAGAGGATGCATCTCCTGCTGTGGTACCTGACGGATTACGTCCAGCACCGGAACGCGGAACACAAGATTCCGCTCTCCGCGGATCAGATCGCCTTTCTGAACAAGCCCATGCCGATCGCCGGGGCTTCGCCGGCCGTCACGGTCGCCTTCTGGCATTTCGTGGCGCGGGAGCGACCGACGCATCTTCAATTGGACAACGCGATCACGCTGCGGGAGGCGGTGTACTGGTGGTGCGTCGAGAAGGCGCCGAGCCTCCGGCTCGAAGGTGCGCTCGTCACGCCGGACCAGATCGCGATCCTGAAGGAAACCATACCCGGCCCGGGCGGCGAGTTTCCCCTCAACGGCTTCATGGCGGGCTACTTCGCCCACCATCCGGAACTGCAATCGCTCAACATGGAGCATTCGAGGGACCGCGGGGCGCTGTTCTTCTACCTGATGCTCCTGTCATACAAGACGCCCTATCTTTCCCAGTTCCTTCCCGCGGATGCCGTGCGGAAGATGATGGCCCTCGATCCCGGCGGGACGAGTAAATTCGACAGGATCGTCGCCCGTCAGGTCTATGCGGACCGCTCGAAGACCGAGCAGGCCAGGGCACTGCGGGATAAGGGCGAGCGCCTGCTGAAGAAGAGCGGGTACTGGTACGGGCGCTTCGAGAAGCGCAGGCCGCACGGACATTTCGGCCGCTGCTACGACAACAGGCTGCAGCTCGGTCCGGAGGTCGAGCCGGGTGTCGCCCTGATCGGCCCGATCCACCAGACCTCCGGGCTCGGGCAGGCGACGAGGCTGTCCTACGACATCCTGAGCCGGGCGGAGAGCCATCGTCCGACGGTGCATCCCTTCGCGATGGACAACCCGGCGCCGGTCGGGTTCGCCTCGACGTTCGAGCTCAACGCCTACGACCGGAAGCGTGAGATCAACCTGATCCACCTGAACGCGGAATCGATCCCGCTGGCCTTCGCCTACGAGGACAAAGAGGTCTTTTCCGACAGCTACAACATCGGGTATTTTTTCTGGGAGCTGAACAAGATCCCCAAGTGCCAGCATCTGGCGCTGGAGATGCTCGACGAAATCTGGGTTTCGTCCGAGTACAACAGGGAGATCTACGAGAGCTACACCGGCAAGCCGGTGATCAACGTCGGCATGGCCGTCGAGCCCCTGCCGAGCGTCGGGACCTTCGACCGGGCCACCTACGGGCTCGATCCCGGCTCGTGCATCTTCCTGACGACGTTCGATTCCTTCTCCTTCATCGAACGGAAGAACCCGCTCGCGGTGCTCGAGGCCTTCAGGGCAGCGTTCCCGAACGGGGACGAGAAGGTCCATCTGGTCATCAAAACGCAGAACCGGACCAAGGTCGGGGATCCCCATCAGATCGGTGTCTGGCGGAAGGTCGATCGCTTCGTGCAGGCCGACCCGCGCATGCTCATCATCGATGAGACGCTCACCTATGCCGATCTCCTAGCGCTGAAGGCCGGGTGCGATTGCTACGTCTCCCTGCACCGCTCGGAAGGGTGGGGCTTCGGGATGATCGAGGCGATGCAGCTGGCCAAGCCGGTCATCGCCACGGCCTATTCCGGAAACATGGATTTCTGCCATCAGAACACCGCTTATCTGGTCGATTACCAGCTCATCGGCGTGCAGCCCTCCGAATACATCTTCGTGGAGCGCGGCAGCGTCTGGGCGGATCCCTCGGTGGAGCACGCTGCCGCCCTGATGAAGCAGGTCGCGAGCGATCCGCAGGGCGCGCGGCGCAAGGGCGAGCAGGCCGCCCGGTTCATCGCGGACAACTTCAGTCTGGACCGTATCGCGAAGCGGTACGGCGCGCGGCTGGCGGCTGTCAGAGACCTTCTGAAGAAACGCTGACGATCACCGGCCCTTATCCCACAGCTCAGGAGGAACACCATGACGTCGAAGCGCGCTCTCATCACGGGCATCACGGGCCAGGACGGGGCCTATCTCGCCCAGCTTCTGCTCGGCAAAGGTTACGCCGTCTACGGTATCGCGCGCCGCTCCAGCCATGCCGGCATCTTCGACCATCGCCTGAAATGGCTGGGCATCGAGAAGGACGTCGAGATCATCGACGCCAATCTGGTCGATATCTCCAGCCTCATGCGAGCCTTCACGCAAGCCAAGCCCGACGAGGTCTACAATCTGGCGGCGCAGTCCTTCGTCGCCTCGTCGTGGCAGCAGCCGCTGTTGACCGGCCAGGTCACTGGCATCGGCGCCGTGAACATGCTCGAATCCCTGCGCACCGTCGCGCCCGAGGCGCGCTACTATCAGGCTTCGTCCTCCGAGATGTTCGGCCTGATCCAGGAGCAAGTCCAGAGCGAGGCGACGCCGTTCTATCCGCGCTCCCCCTATGGTGTGGCGAAGTTGTACGCGCATTGGATGACGGTGAACTACCGGGAGAGCTTCAATCTCCACACCTCAAATGGGATCCTGTTCAATCACGAGAGCCCCCTGCGCGGGATCGAGTTCGTCACTCGGAAGGTGACCGATGGTGTCGCGCGCATCAAGCTCGGGCTGGCAACTCAGCTCAAGCTCGGAAACATCGATGCGAAGCGGGATTGGGGCCACGCGAAAGACTACGTACGTGCCATGTGGCTGATGCTCCAGCAAGACGAGCCCGACGACTATGTCGTCGCGACCGGAAAGACGACCACTGTCCGGAATATGTGTGAAATCGCGTTCAAGCACGCCGCCTTGAACATGGACGATCACCTCGTCATAGATAAGGATCTGTTCCGGCCGGCCGAGGTGGACGTCCTGCTGGGCAATCCGGCCAAGGCCCAGGAGGCTCTGGGCTGGAAGCCGGAGATCACCCTGGAGGAGATGATCAAGGAAATGGTGGATGCCGACCTCGCGCGTCTCAGTGCGATCGCATGACGATCCGGGGTGAGGGATGAGGCGTATCGTCGTCACGGGGGCCTCAGGCTTCGTGGGCCGGCATCTGGTGTCGGCCCTCTGCTCCGCCTTGCCGGACGAAGACGTCGTCGTGGGCCTGAGCCGGCAGCTGCCTGGCCCGCAGGAGGGTCGGGCGCGCAGTCATGCGCTCGACCTGACGGATCGCGAGAGGGTCCTCGCCATCATCGAGGACATCCGGCCGACGCATGTCGTCCATCTGGCCGCCCTGTCCTCGGTCAAGCAGGCCGAGACCGAGCGCGTGCGGATGTGGGAGTCGAACACCCTCCCCTTGCTGAACCTTCTGGATGCCGCGCAGCGGGTCGGCTCCTGCGAGGCGTTCCTGTTCGTCAGTTCCAGCGAGGTCTACGGCCGGTCGTTTCTAGCCGGGGTCCCGCTCTCCGAGGAGGCCGTGCCGCAGCCCTCGAACAGCTACGCGAGATCGAAGCTGGTCGGGGAGAGCATCGTTGCCGACGTCCTCTCGAACACGCCCGTCAAATCCCTCGTCATCCGCCCGTTCAACCATATCGGCCCCGGCCAGGACGAGCGGTTCGTGGTGGCCTCGTTCGCGGCCCAGATCGCCCGCATCGAGCGGGGCGCCGCTCCCGTCATCCGCGTCGGCAACCTCGCCTCGGCCCGCGATTTTCTGGATGTGCGTGACGTCGTCGACGCCTATGTCGCCACGATCCTCCACGCCGACCGCATGCCGTCCGGCGCGATCTACAATCTGTGCAGCGGGCGCTCGCGGACCATCTCCGAGATCCTGGATCAGCTTCTGGCGCTCTCGGACACATCCATCACGATCCAGACCGATCCGGACCGTCTGCGGCCGTCGGAGATCGCCGAGGCCGTCGGCGATGGCGCGCTGATCCGGGAGACGCTCGGATGGGCGCCGTCCAGGGCGTGGGACGAGACCCTGCGCTCCATTCTGGACGATGCGCGCCGTCGCGCCGGAGCGCATGCCGGACAACGCGCCCCTTTGTAGCCCGCTGCCTTGGCGCCGAAGGCGCCTGGGTGCGACATCCTCGGGCCAAGCTTGCTGTGATCTTTCCCGGCCGCCGCGGGTTTGCCGGTCGGGTGAGCTGCGCGCGGTCGTGCTGCGGCCTCCCCGGAAGCGGGGTGGAAGAGATGACGCGACACCGGGCCTGACCGAGCTCTGGAATCGGCTTCTCCCAAGGGAAGGCCGATGGTTCGGGCATGGAACGAAGAGAGTCCTCGATCGACGCCGCGCCAGCGACCCTATCGCGGCGTGACCTGTCTTCATGAGAGTATTTGTGGGGAATTATACTAAGTTGTTAAGGCGGGTTTTTGTCTGCGGCAAGACTTGCCGCTGAGAAACCTCGGCCAATATCGCTCTGGAATGACGCAAGGGTGATCGTGGCGAAGGGTTTTCGCGGGGCATGGTGCAGATCTTCCGGCCGGGCGCGGACACCGTTATCCGCCTCGCCCTCGCCGCGCTGGCCACCGCGCCGGTGCTGGGGGTCGGGCTGGCCTATGCCGTGTGGCGCTCGCCCTACGTCACGGCGCAGGATGTGACGCGTGAGCAGCCGGTGCCGTTCAGCCACGAGCACCATGTCGGCGGCCTCGGCATCGATTGCCGCTACTGCCACAGCTCCGTCGAGAAGACGGCCTTCGCCGGCCTTCCGCCGACCGAGACCTGCATGACCTGCCACGCGCAGGAATGGACGAGCGCGCCGATGCTCGCCCCTGTGCGCCAGAGCCTCGCCGAGGGGCGGCCGCTCCGGTGGAACCGGGTCCACAACCTGCCCGCCTATGTCTACTTCAACCATTCGGTGCATGTGGCCAAGGGCGTCGGCTGCACGACCTGCCACGGTCCCGTCCAGACCATGCGGCTGATGCGGCAGGCCGCGCCCCTCACCATGGGCTGGTGCCTCGATTGCCACCGCGACCCGACCCCGAATCTGCGCCCGCACGAGGCGGTGTTCGACGTGGCCTGGCAGCCGCCGGACGACCAGGCGGAGATCGGCGCCCGGCTTGCCCGGGAGCGCCACATCAAGTCCCCCGACCGGCTCAGCGAGTGCTCGATATGCCACCGCTGACGCCCCCGTCCCGCCGCCGGGCGCTGCAACTCCTCGGCGCCGGCATCACCCTGGCCGCGGGCGGCTGCGCGAAGCCCTCCGAAGAGATCGTGCCCTATGTGCGCATGCCGGAGCAGCTCCTCCCCGGCGTGCCCGTGCGCTACGCCACCAGCCTGTCCCTGGGCGGCTGGGCGCGGGGCGTCCATGCCATCGCGGTGGATGGCCGCCCGATCAAGATCGAGGGCAACCCGCTGCACCCGGCGAGCCGCGGCGCTACCGACGTCTTCGCCGAGGCTGCGCTCCTCGACCTCTACGATCCGGACCGCTCGCGCACGGTGACCGAGAAGGTCAACGGCATCGGCTCCTGGGACATATTCGAGCGAGCGCTTGCCGGCCCGCTGGGAACGGTGCGCGCGCAGAAGGGTCGTGGCCTCCATCTCGTGACCGGCCGGGTGACTTCGCCGACGCTCCTCCGGCAGATCGACGCCCTGCTCGGGGCGATGCCGGAGGCGGTCTGGCATGTCCACGAGCCGGTAGAGGCAGGTCATGTCGAAGCCGGCGCCGAGCGCGCCTTCGGCCGGCCCCTGCACGCCCTGCCCCAGCCCGATCAGGCCGAAACCATCCTCTGCGTCGGCGCCGATCCCCTCGGGCCGGGGCCGGACCAGATCCGTTTCGCCTCGGCCTTCGCCGAGCGCCGCCGCGACCCCGCCCGCTTCGGCCGGCTCTACGTGGCCGAAGCCGCGCCGACGCTCACCGGCATCAAGGCGGACGAGCGTCGCGCCGTGCACCCGCTCGACCAGCCCGCACTTCTGGCGGCCATCGCCAACGCCTTCGGTGCCGGCTTGCCTGGGCCTGACCTTCCCGAAGCTCTGCGGGGCTTCGCCAAGGCCGCGGTCGAGGATCTGAAGGGGCCAATGGGCCGCGCCCTGGTCCTCGCCGGCCCGGATCTGCCGGCGGACTGGCACGCTCTCGCCCACTGGATCAACGGACAGCTGAAGGCACCGGTCTCCTATATCGCCTCGCCCGACCGGGCGGCCGGGCGCGCGCCGGCGGATCTGGAGAGCCTCGCCGAGGCGCTGGACCGGCGCGAGGTCGTCTGCCTCGCGATCCTCGGCTGCAATCCGGTGCTGACGGCCCCGGCCGATCTCGACATCGCGGCCCTGATCGGCCGGGCCCGGTTCAGCCTGCATGCGGGCCTGCATGGCGACGAGACCGCCGGTGCGACCCACTGGCACCTGCCGCTCTCGCACGAGCTGGAGAGTTGGGGCGACCTCGCCGCCACCGACGGCACCGTGAGCCTCGTGCAGCCGCTGATCCGACCGCTCTACGACACCCGTGGCTTGCCGGAGATCCTGTCGATGCTGTCCGGGCGCTCGGCGGTGTCGGGCTACGCCCTCGTCCGCGAGACGTGGAAGGATCGCGGCGGCGGGGATTTCGAGGGCTGGTGGCGCAGGAGCCTGCATGACGGCGTCCTCGTTGACGCTGCCGCCGTGTCCGTCGAGGTGCCGGCGCCGCGCCTGCCGCGCCTGCCGCGCCTGCCGGAGATGCCGCGGCCCGGCGGCCTGACCCTCGTTCTGGGGCCGGATCCCTGCCTCTGGGACGGGCGCTACGCCAACAACGCCTGGCTTCAGGAATGCCCCAAGCCGATCGGCAAGCAGGTCTGGGGAAACGCTCTCGCGCTCTCCCGCCGGGAGGCCGAGACGCGCGGGCTCGCGACCGGCGACGTGGTGCGGGTGAGCGCGGGCGGTCGCACGATCGAGGTGCCGGTCGCGATTCAGGCCGGCCTCGCCGAGGGCGTCGCGGCGCTGACCCTGGGTTACGGCCGCAAGCGGGCCGGCGCGATCGGCAACGGCATCGGCACGGATGCCTATGCGCTCGCCACCCTCGGATCGCCGCGGCTGCTGACGGGTGTCCAGCTCGCCGGGACCGGCCGCAGTCAGGAGATCCTGCGCACGCAGGAGGACGTGCGGATCGAGGGGGAGACCGCGAAGCTCTTCCGCCAGATCGATCTGGCCGCGCTCGCGGACGCCGCGCCCATGGGCATCGGCGACGACCGGCCGAGCCTGCTCGAACCTTGGAACGGGGACGCGGACGGCCACGCCTGGGGCATGGTGATCGACACGGCTGCTTGTATCGGCTGCAATGCCTGCGTGCTGGCCTGCCAGTCCGAGAACAACGTCCCCGTGGTCGGCCCGGAGGAGATCGCCCGGGGCCGGATGATGCACTGGCTGCGCGTCGACCTCTACGATGCCGGCCCCTCGGAGGTGCTCGAGGCGGGCTTCCAGCCGGTGCCCTGCATGCATTGCGAGCACGCGCCCTGCGAGCCGGTCTGCCCCGTCGCGGCCTCGGTCCATGACGGCGAGGGCCTCAACCTGCAGGTCTATAATCGCTGCGTCGGCACCCGCTTCTGCGAGGCGAACTGCCCCTACAAGGTCCGCCGCTTCAATTTCTTCGGCTACGCGGACGGGCAGCCCTACGCCAATCTCGGGGCGGAGCCGGTCAAGGCACAGCGCAACCCGAACGTCACCGTGCGCGCCCGCGGCGTGATGGAGAAATGCACCTACTGCGTCCAGCGCATCGCCACGGAGCGCCAGGCCGCCGCGCGCGACGGCCGGGCGATGGGGCCGGTGACCACCGCCTGCCAGGCGGCCTGCCCGACCCGGGCGATCCGCTTCGGCGACCTCGCCCAGCCCGACGACGCGATCGGCGCGATGCGTCGTGACCCGCGCCACTACGCGCTGATGGAGGAGCTGAACACGCGGCCGCGCACGACCTACCTCGCCAATCTCCGCGCCCCGAATCCCCGCCTCAAGGAGGATCGCTCGTGAGCGGGACAGGGCAAAGGCACGCATGGATCGCGCCGGAGCGGCTCGGCTATGCCGAGATCACCGCCGCCGTCGCCGACCCGATCCAGAAGCGGGGGCCCGGCCGGGCCTGGGTCATCGCCTTCCTCGGGGTGCTGCCCCTGGTGCTCCTCACCCTCTTCGCCATCGGCGCCGTGCTCGTCCTTGGCATCGGCCTGTCGGGGGTGAACACCACCGTAGTCTGGGGCTTCTCCATCGCCAACTACGTCTGGTGGATCGGCATCGGCAATGCCGGCACGCTGATCTCCTCGATGCTGCTGCTCACGCGCCAGCACTGGCGCGCCTCGATCAACCGCTTCGCCGAGGCGATGACCCTGTTCGCGGCGGCCATCGCCGGGATCTTCCCGATCATCCATCTCGGGCGGCCGCTCTACGCCTACTGGCTCGCCCCCTACCCGAACACTATGGAACTCTGGCCGCAATGGCGCTCGGCCCTGGTCTGGGACTTCTGGGCGATCCTGAGCTACCTGCTCTTCTCCCTGGTGTTCTGGTTCACGGGCCTGCTGCCCGACCTCGCCACGATGCGCGACCGGGCGCGGAGCCGGGCGGGTCAGGTGATCTACGGGACCCTGGCGCTGGGCTGGCGCGGCTCGGCCCGGCACTGGGCGGTCTACGAGAGCTTCCACAAGACCATGGCGGCGCTCGCCGTGCCGCTGGTCTGCTCGGTGCATTCCATCGTCGGGCTCGATTTCGCCGCGAGCCTGATGCCGGGCTGGCAGGAATCGATCTTCCCGCCCTATTTCGTGGTCGGCGCGATGTATTCGGGCTTCGCCATGGTGGTGGTGCTGGCCATCGCCATCCGCTGGGGCCTGAGCCTGCAGGTGGTGATCACCCCGGCCCATTTCGACGCCATGGCCAAGGTGATGCTGTTCGCCAGCATCGTCATGACCCTCTCCTACGCCACGGAGTGGTTCATGGCCTGGTATGGCGGCGAGCATGCCGACCGCAGGGTCGTCGCCTATTTCTTCACCGGCGACTACCGCTGGCTCTATTACAGCCTGCTGTTCTGCAACTGCCTCGTGCCGCAGGCGCTCTGGTTCGCCCGTGTCCGCCTCAATCTCTGGTCGCTCGCGATCATCGCGGTCTTGATCAATCTCGGGATGTGGCTCGAGCGCATCCTGATCGTCTGGAACACGCTCTCCCGCGGCTATGCCGAAAGCCTGTGGCGGACCTACCATGTCAGCCTCTACGACGTGGCGATCCTGATCGCGCCCCTCGGCCTGTTCGTCTTCGGCTTCCTGGTCCTGGCGCGGATCTTCCCGATCGTCTCGATGCACGAGATCCGGCAGGTCGCCCATGACGAGGGAGCCGCCGCATGAGCCGCCCCCTGCTCGCCGTGTTCGAGACGCCCGAGGCGTTGGTGCAGGCCCTGCGGGTCGCCCGCGCGGACGGCCATCGGGCGCTCGATGCCTTCACGCCCTTCCCCGTGCCCGCATTGACCGAGGCCTTCGCGCCCCCGCGCAACCCCGTGCGGCCGGTCATGGCCATCGCCGGCTTCGGCGCGGCGGCGGCGATGTACGCCCTGCAATGGTATTCCTCGGTGATCGCCTATCCGCTCAATTCGGGCGGGAGGCCCCTCCATTCCTGGCCGGTCTTCCTGCTCGTGCCCTTCGAGGTCGGCGTGCTGGCCGCGGCCTTCGCGGGGTTCGTGGCGATGCTGTGGACCTGCGGCCTGCCCCGGCTGCATCATCCGCTCTTCGCCCTGCCGCAATTCGAGCGGGCGAGCCAGGACCGCTTCCTGCTCCTGGTGGCGCCCCGGGGCGAGGCTGCCCCCCTGCGGCAGCGCCTGGAGCAGGCCGGCGCGACGCTGGTCTCGGAGATGCCGCCATGAGGCGTCTCCGCGCTCTCCCGCCCCTGGTCCTGCCGTTCCTCCTCCTGGCCGCCTGCGGGGACCAGTCCATGCAGACGCAGAGCCGCTACGAGGTCTACGGCAAGGCCCCGCTTTTCCCGGACGGGGCCGAGGCGCGGCGCCCGCCCGAGGGCACGGTGGAGGTCGGGGCGCTCGACCGCGAGGCCGCCTTGAAGGAGCCGCCGCCGGTCGATGCCGCCCTGCTGGCACGCGGCCGGCAGCGCTACGAGGCCTTCTGCACCCCCTGCCACGGGCTGACCGGGCACGGCGACGGCATGGTCGTGCAGCGGGGCTTTCCGGCGCCCCCCTCCTATCACGAGGACCGCCTGCGGGCGGCGCCCGCCCGCTACGTCGTCGACGTGATCACCCGGGGCTACGGCGTGATGTATTCCTACGCCGCCCGGGTCGAGCCGCGGGACCGCTGGGCCATCGCCGCCTATATCCGCGCGCTGCAACTCTCCCAGGGCGCCCGCGTCGCCGAGGTGCCGGGCTTGCGGGAGAAACTGCCGTGACGGAGGCCCTCGCCCGCGGCTGGCTCGTCGCCTGGATCGCCTGGAGCGCGGTCCCGGTCGGCAGCCTCGTGCTCCTCATGATCCACGCCCTCACCGGGGGGCGCTGGGGCGAGACGCTGGCGCCGGTACTGCGGCCGGCCACCGCCCTGGTGCCGCTCGTGGCGCTGGCCTTCCTCGGCATCGCGCTCGGGCTCCCCGCCACCTATCCCTGGGCCGCGGGCGCAGGCGCCAAGCCCGACGTTTTGCAGCTCTACCTCGACCCGACGCTGTTCCTGTTGCGCGCGGCGGTGACCCTCGTCGGGTGGTCGCTGCTGGCCTGGGCGTGCTGGGCGGGCCGCTGCGGCAAGCTCGTCGCCGGCCTGGGCCTGAGCTTCTACGGGCTGACGATCAGCCTCGTCGCCGTCGACTGGATCCTCTCCGTGGAGCCGGGCTTCAATTCCTCGGCTTTCGCGGCGGGCGTCGCACTGCACCAGATCCTCGCCGCCCTCGCCTTCGCCGCCCTGGTCAGCCCGGCCGGGCTCGATGCCCGCGGCGCCTCGGACCTCGCCGGCCTGATGCTCGCGAGCCTGCTCGGCGTCCTCTACCTGGAGCTGATGTCCTTCATCGTCGCCTGGTACGGCGACCTGCCCCCCAAGGCGGCGTGGTATCTGAAACGCGGCGAGAGTCCCTGGGGCGGGATCCTGATCGCGACGCTGCTCGTCGGCGGCGTGCTGCCCTTCGCGATGCTGCTCTTCTCCGCCGTGCGCCGGAGCCCGGCCCTGCTGCGGGCGGTGGGGCTCGTCGTCCTCCTCGGCGTCGCCCTGCATCTCGCCTGGTACGTCCTGCCCGCCTACGGTGCGGGGGCCGGCCCGGCGGCGCTCCTCGCCCTGCCCTTCCTGGCCGTCCTGGCGCTCGTCGCGCACCTGTCCCGGCGGCGTCTCGGCCGGTGCGGGCGGAGGCTCGGCCATGCCTGAGAGCGCACCGGGACAGCTCCACAGGGGCGTCCATGACGAGGTCGTCGGCCACGCCCGGCCCGGCACCGAGCCCCCCGGCATCGCCCTGCGGCCGGTCCTGCTGACGGGCCTGTTCATCGTCGTCTTCACCGCGGCGACGCTCACCGGGATCCGCTTCTATTACCGCTTCCAGGTCCCCGGCCCGCTCGTCGAGACGCCCAAGACCTTCCCGGCGCCCCGGCTGCAGCAGAACCCCGAGGCCGACCTCGCCGCCCTGCTGAAGGAACAACGCGGGCGGCTCGCCGGCTATGCCTGGGTGGACCGCGAGAAGGGCATCGCCTGCATGCCGATCGAGGACGCCATGCGGCAGCTCGCCGGCCGGGGCCAGGCGGCTTACGCCGCGCCCCTCCAGCCCGAGCGGGTGCCCCCGCTCGGCAGCCGCGGCGGCGGCGCGCGCCCGATGCCCTCCCCCGGCGACGGGCCAGCCAGGCCGTCCGGAGTGGGAGGGACGCCGTGATCGCCCTGATCCCCTCCTTCCTGCGGCCCGAGACTGCCTCCCTCCAGGCGGCCAAGGTGGACGCGATCTTCGCGGGGCTGACCCTGATCTCCCTCGCGATCGTGCTCCTCGTCGTCGGGCTCGTCGTCACCTTCGCGATCCGTTTCCGGCGCGGCTCGCCGGCCAAGCGCGGCGAATTGCCGAACATCGTCTCCCGCGAGTTCGAGATCGGCTGGACCGCCGCGACGCTGTTCGTCTTCGTCTTCATCTTCTGGTGGGCCGCCTCGGTCGAGATCGGCGCCTATTCGGCCCCCAAGGACGCCATCGAGATCCACGTCGTCGGCAAACAGTGGATGTGGAAGACGCAAGGGCCGAGCGGCGCCCGCGAGATCAACGAGCTGCACGTGCCCGTCGGCGCCCCGGTGCGCCTCGTCCTGACTTCGCAGGACGTGATCCACTCGTTCTTCGTGCCCGCCTTCCGCCTGAAGCGCGACGCCCTGCCCTATCAGCAGACGGAAGCCTGGTTCCAGGCCACCAAAACCGGCACCTATCACCTGCTCTGCACGGAATTCTGCGGCACCGATCATTCCCGCATGCTCGGCCGCGTGATCGTGATGGAGCCGCAGGATTACGCGAACTGGCTCTCGAACCAGCCGGAGCGGGACGGGCTCGCTGAGAAGGGCGAGCGGCTCTTCACCGAGCGCGGCTGCTCGGGCTGCCACGATGCCGGCTCCAAGGTGCACGCGCCCTCGCTCGCCGGGCTCTGGGGCCAGTCGGTATCCCTCGAGGACGGGCGCACGGTCACCGTCGACGAGGCCTATCTGCGCGATTCCATCCTGCAGCCGGGCCGCGACGTGGTCGCCGGCTACGAGGCGATCATGCCGAGCTTCGAGGGCCGGCTCACCGAGGGGGAGATCCAGGCGCTCGTCGCCTATCTCCGCCTCGGCACCGACACGTTCGACCCGGTCGATGCGCTGAACCTCTCGCCCGCGGAGAACATCTGCGCGCCGGGCCAGACCCCCGCCAACCAGACCCCGCGCAGCCCCGCCATGCTGCCGGGCGCGCCGGCCGATGCGGGAGCGCGGCCGTGACGAATTCGTCGTTTCAGGCGCGATCGATGCCGAGGCACCTGCCCTCCATCCGTCCCCACAGAGGCGGGAGGGGCATGCCGCGACATCCCCGCCACAGGAGTCCGACCCGATGAGCAGCGGCGCCTCCACCGACGCCACGACGCTCGCCAATCCGCGCGAGCTCGACCTGCACCTGCCGGTCAGCTACCTCGCGGACGGGCATTCCCTGCGCTCCTGGCTCTTCACCACCGACCACAAGCGCATCGCCATCCTCTACGCGCTCTCGATCACGTTCTTCTTCTTCGTGGGCGGGGCGGCCGCCACCCTGGTGCGGCTGGAGCTGTTCACGCCGCAGGCCGATCTCGTCGGCGCGGACACCTACAACAAGCTGTTCTCGCTGCACGGCATCGTCATGGTGTGGTTCTTCCTCATCCCGTCGATCCCGACGACGATGGGCAATTTCCTGCTGCCGCTGATGATCGGCGCGCGGGACCTCGCCTTTCCCAAGCTGAACCTGATCAGCTGGTACCTCAACATGGGTGGCGGCCTGCTGACGCTCGCTGCGGTGGTGGCCGGCGGCATCGACACCGGCTGGACCTTCTACGTCCCCTACTCGACGGTGTTCTCCAACTCCTTCGTGGCGCTCGCCGTGCTCGGCGTGTTCGTGTCGGGCTTCTCCAGCATCGCCACGGGCGTGAACTTCATCGCCACGGTCCATTACCTGCGGTTGCCGGGCATGACCTGGTTCCGCCTGCCGCTCTTCGTGTGGTCGATGTACACGACGAGCATCATCTTCGTGCTCGCCACCCCGGTCCTGGCGCTGACTCTGACCCTCGTCATCGCCGAGCGCACCTTCGACCTGCCGATCTTCGATCCGGCTAGAGGGGGCGACCCGATCCTGTTCCAGCACCTGTTCTGGTTCTATTCGCACCCGGCGGTCTACATCATGATCCTGCCGGCCATGGGCGTGATCTCCGAGGTGATCACCTGCTACGCCCGCCGGCGCATCTTCGGCTATTCCTTCATGGTCTACGCCCTGGTGGCGATCGCGGTGATCGGCTTCTTCACCTGGGGCCACCACATGTTCACCTCGGGCATGTCGCCCTTCGCCGCCCTGGTCTTCTCGTTCCTGTCCTTCATCGTAGCCGTGCCCTCGGCCATCAAGGTGTTCAACTGGACCGCCACGCTCTACCGCGGCCAGATCGGCTTCGAATCGCCGATGCTCTACGCCCTGGGCTTCCTCGGCCTGTTCACGGTGGGCGGCCTGACCGGACTGTTCCTGGCCTCCGTGCCGATCGACGTGCACGTGCAGGACACCTACTTCGTGGTGGCGCATTTCCACTACATCATGGTCGGCGCGTCGGTGTCGGCCTATTTCGCGGGCCTGCATTTCTGGTGGCCGAAGGTGACGGGGCGGATGTACCCGGAGGCCTGGGCGCGCTTCGCCGCGATCCTGATGTTCTTCGGCTTCAACCTGACCTTCTTCCCGCAATTCATCGCCGGCTATCTCGGCATGCCGCGGCGCTACCACGTCTATCCGCCGGAATTTCAGGTCTGGAACGTGCTCTCGTCCTCCGGCGCGGCGGTGCTCGCCGTCGCCTACCTGATGCCGCTCGGCTACCTGACCTGGTCGATCTTCTTCGGCACGCGCGCGGTCAACGACCCCTGGAACGCCGCCGGGCTCGAATGGCGCACCACCTCGCCGCCGCCCCGCGGGAATTTCCTGGGGCGCCCGGAGGTGCTGTCGCCGCCCTACAACTATCATCCGGAAGGCGCGACACCCACCGGCGACCAGCCCCGCATGTCGGCGCACGGGTCGCTCACGTGAGCGCGGGGGCGGACAAGCTGCTGCGCGAGCCCTGGGACGAGCTCGCCCTGCCCGAGGCGCAGGCCCTCGCGCGCCAGCGCGCGGGCGCCGCCTTCGGGATCTGGGTGTTCCTCGCGAGCGAGGTGCTGTTCTTCGGGGCGCTGTTCCTGCTCTACGCGGCCCTGCGCCTGGAGCATTCGCAGGCCTTCCTCGCGGCCGCGCGGGAGACCAACCTCGTCTACGGCACGATCAACACCGTTCTCCTCCTCACGAGCGGCCTCGGAGCGGCGGTGGCGGCGCAGGCCGCCGAGGATGGCCGCCTGCGCCGCATGACCCTGTGGTGCCTCGCGGCCACCCTCGCCCTGGGCCTCGCCTTCCTGGTGGTGAAGGGGCTCGAATACCGCGAGGACATCGAGAGGCATCTGGTGCCGGGCGCGCGTTTCGCGCTTCCGGAAGGGCCGGCGCAGCTCTTCTTCGGCTTCTACTGGCTCTCGACCGTCCTCCACGCGATCCATCTCTCGATCGGCCTCGGGCTCCTCGCGCGGCTCCTCTGGAAGGGCGCGCGCGAGCCGGATTTCCTCGTCGGAAATCCCCAAGTCGAGGTGGCGACGCTGTATTGGGGCTTCGTCGACCTGGTCTGGATCTTCCTCTACCCCGTCCTCTACCTCGCGGGGCGGGCCGGATGAGCGCGCCCCGCTCCCTCTCCGCGCGGGCGATCGGACGCCGCGGCCTCGTCGTCTGGGCCTTGCTCCTGGCGCTGCTGGCCCTCGGCCTTCTCGCGGCCCGCCTCCTCCCCGAGCCGCTGGCGGGGGCTGTCCCTTTCGGCATCGCCGCGACGCAAGCGGGACTCGTCGCCGTTCTCTTCATGCGTCTCGGGCGCGCCGACGCCCTGATCCGGCTCGCCGCCGCCTGCGGCCTGTTCTGGCTGGCGATCCTCTTCACTCTGACGCTGGCGGACACGCTGAGCCGCCTCCTCAACACCTGAGCTCGGAACGCATCCCCCGGTGCCGTCCGCCGCCATCGACCGGGGCCGACGAGTGTGGTGGGGTGGGGCTCCGATTCCTCCGCTAGTGAGCCGACGATGCCGTTTCGTTCTGTGGTCCTCTCCTGCGCTTTCGTCGCGCTGGGGATTTCTGCAGTCAGGGCCGAGCCCAGTCCGATGCAGGCCCCCTCCTCCACCGTGGCATGGCACTGCTATCGCAACGACGTGGCGGCCGTGCTCGCGACGGAGAAGCAGGACGCGGTCGGCACCACCTTCCGGGTCCGCCCGCCCACGGCCGCGCTGAAAGCCGATTGCGAGGTCGACCCGCGCGGCACTGACGTGGTCCTGGGTGCGACGGATGACGACGCCTATTACTACATCGCCCTGTTCCGGTCGTTCCTGATCCTCGACAACGGCACCGGGCCCGACCGCGCCCTCGCGATTCACGAGGTTCCCGGAGGACGGAAGCTGCTGGCGACCGGCTATTCCGTGAAGGGAAGCTGCCAGCCCACGGAGGGCTGCATGAGCGACGAGTTCAGCATCGAGGAGCGCGGGCTCACGTTTTGGGGGGAGATCGACGAGAAGCCCACGGCGAAGAACTGTAAAGACTATGCGTCGTTCATGAAGACCACGGGCTCGGCCGCCATCGAGGAAAAGTCGGTCTTCAACTTCGCGACGCGTAAGGTGGAAAGAAGCGGGAAGAAGCGCTGCACCGCTCGGCAGTGAGTCGGGGGCTTCCGGCCCTCGCGCCGGGGACGACGTCCCCGGCGATCCGCGTCCACAGTCGGCGGCGTCCTGGGTCTAGGTAGGGGACTCATTCAGGTCCATGCGATGACACAGGCAACGAGCGCGACGGCGGCCAGATCGTTGCAGGCCAAGCGATCGTAGCGGGTCGCGACGCGCCACCAGTTTTTGAGGTGTCCGAACAAGCGCTCGATCCGATTGCGCCGCCGGTAGGCGATCCGGCTGTGCTTGTAGGGCACCGTCCGGGTGGCCGTGGACGGGATGGTGGCGATCACCCGGTGGCTCTTGAGCCAATCCCTCAAGCTCTGCGCGTCATAGGCCTTGTCGGCAATCAGTCGCTTGGGCGGCACCACAGCGCGCAGCAGAGGCAGCGCCCTGGTGATGTCGGCCACGTTGCCGGGCGTCAGGACGAACGCAACTGGTCGGCCACGACCATCGGCCAAGCAGTGGACTTTGCTCGTGAAGCCGCCGCGCGATCGGCCGATCGCCTGACTCCAGGCCCCCCTTTTCCGCCAGCGGCCGAGCGGTGGGCCTTCACGTGAGACGCGTCGAGTATCAACTCGTCGGGAACGGGGCCTGCGGCTGCGATCTTGGCAAACAGCCGCTGCCAGATCCCGCGCTGAGACCACCTGTTGTAGCGGTTGTAGATCGTCGTGTGTGGGCCGTAGGTGGAGGGCTTGTCCTGCCAGCGGCAGCCGACCTTCAGGACGTGCAGGATACCGCTGATCACCCGCCTGTCGTCGACCCGAGGTTTGCCCGGTTGGCCATGCGGCAGGTGCGGCTCGATCCGCGCCCAGGCCTCATCCGAGAGCCAGAACAACCGTGCCATCGCGATCCTCCTGCGCTGGAAAACCCAAACTCAGGAAGAAAACGCGAGCAGCAACAATTGGTTGTATGAGTCCGCGCCCTAGGTCGTGAACCCATAACGGCTGGCACGGATGAGGCGTGCCGTCGTTAGCCTT
>NZ_BPQV01000003.1 GCF_022179465.1 Methylobacterium organophilum | reverse complement strand
CGGTCACCGCGGGCGTGGCGCGCTACGACGTGGTCGATCCCAAGGACTGGCGCGAGCTCAACCGCGCCGTGACGCCGAAGTCCGGCTCGGGCGGCATGGAGGGCATGGACCACTCCCGGATGCCCGGCATGAACATGCCCGGCATGGGCGGCAAGCGCGACACGGGAGGGCGGTGATGGGACCCACCTGTAACCAAACCCCGCCCGCCCACGGACTAACCCCCAAAGGGAACTCACGGATGACCTTGCCTCAGACTCGCGGGTCCGGCGTCCGCCGGGGAGCCGCAGCGTCGCTCGGCCGTCGCGCCCGGACCGCTGCCCTCCTGGCGTCGGTCGGGGTGCCGCTTGGCGGCTGCGTGGGCTTCTCGGCCGACGGCGGTCTCGGACCGGCGCACAGCTACGCCGCCCTGGAGCTGAGGAAGGACATCGTGAAGGTGTCCGACGAGATCGCCGCGACCGGCGCGGCGGCGCGCGCGGACCAGCTGCTGCGGCGCCCCCTGACGCCCGACAGCGCGGTTCAGGTCGCCCTCCTGAAGAACCGCGCCCTGCAAGCATCCTTCAACGACCTCGGCGTGTCGGAAGCCGAGTTCGTCCAGGCGACGTTGCCGCCGGTCCCGCGGCTCTCCCTCAGCCGAACCGGGGGCGACTTCACCCTGGAGGTCGAGCGCTCGCTCACCGCGAGCCTCATCGAGCTCCTGACGCTGCCGGTCCGCATCCCGATCGCGCGGAACCGTTTCAGGGCGGAGCAGTACCGCGCGGTCGGGCAGGTCCTGCGCCTCGCCGGCGAGGCGCGGCGCCAGTTCTATCGCACGGTGTCGGCGAACCAGTCCGTCGCCTACCTGGAGCAGGCGCTCGCGAGCGCCGGCTCCGCCTCCACCCTGGCCAAGCAGCTCGGCGAGACGGGCGCGTTGAACAAGCTGGAGCAGGCGCGCGAGCACGCCTTCTACAGCGAGCTCGGGGCGCAACTCGCCAAGGCGCGCGTCCTGCAGCGGGTCGAGCGCGAGAAGCTGATCCGCCTGCTCGGCCTGTGGGGGCGCGAGATCGACTTCAAGCTGCCGAACGGCTTGCCGTCGCTGCCCGGTCGGCTGGTGAGCGGCACCCAGATCGAGGCCGAGGCGATCAAGAAACGCGCGGACATCCAGACGGCGCGCTTCGAACTCCAGTCGCTCGCGGGCCAGTACGGCCTCAACCAGGTCAGCGGCTTCATCAACGTGCTCGATATCGGCTACTCCGACCGTTACGAGCGCTCGAAGGCGTTCGAGCCGAACGAGCAGGGCGGCTTCAACGTCACGCGCGACAAGAGCTTCGGCCGCGGCTACACCGTCGACTTGGTCATCCCGATCTACGACTTCGGGACGACGGTGGTGCGCGGAGCGCGGGAGGCTTATCTCGGCGCCGCCCATCGCCTTGCGGAGAAGGCGGTCAACGCCCGTTCGGAGGTCCGCGAGGCCTACCAGCGCTACCGCGGCCAGTACGACATCACCCGGCACTACCAGGGCAGCGTGCTGCCGCTGCGCAAGACGATCCAGGACCAGGCGTTGCTGCAGTACAGCGGCATGCTGATCGACGTCACCACGCTGATCATCGACGCCCGCTCGCGGATCCTGAGCAATATCCAGGCCATCGAGGCCCAACGCGACTTTTGGATCGCGGCGACCGACCTCAGGGCGGCCGTCATCGGCGGCGGCTTCACCGGCGAAGGCTTCGGTGGCGAGTCGGCTGGAGCCGAGGCGGTGGCCGGCGGCGGTGGCGACACCCTCGCGGCCGCCACGCCCGGCGGCTGATGCCGCTCCCCCACGAGACCCATGGAGAAACCGATGACTGACATCTCGCGAAGGGGCCTGCTGGGCGCTGGGGGGCTCGTCCTCGCAGGAACGTCCATGATCAGCGGCCGCACGCAGGCCGCCGGCCTGCCCGAGGCGCCCTCGATGGACAAGGCGACGACGCAGCCGCCGCTCGTGCCGACCACCGGGGTGGACTACCAGCCGGTGGTGACGCTCAACGGCTGGACGCTGCCGTGGCGCATGCGCGGGGACTGGAAGGAGTTCCATCTCGTGGCCGAGCCGGTCGTGCGCGAGATGGCCCCCGGGATGAAGGCGCATCTCTGGGGCTATAACGGGCAGTCGCCCGGGCCGACCATCGAGGCGGTCGAGGGCGACAAGGTCCGCATCTTCGTCACCAACAAGCTGCCGGAGGCGACCGCCGTCCACTGGCACGGCCAGACCCTGCCCAACGGGATGGACGGGGTGGCGGGCCTGAACCAGCCCGGCATCCCGCCGGGCAAGACCTTCGTCTACGAGTTCATCCTGAGGCGCTCGGGCACCTTCATGTACCACCCGCACTCGGACGAGATGGTCCAGATGGCGATGGGCATGATGGGCTTCTTCGTCGTGCATCCGCGCGATCCCGCCGAGCGGCGGGTCGACCGCGACTTCGTCTGGCTCCTGAACGCCTACGACATCGAGGCCGGGTCCTACGTGCCCAAGGTCAACACGATGCTCGACATGAACATGTGGTGCTTCAACAGCCGGGTCTGGCCGGGCATCGAACCCATGGTCGCGCGCCAGGGCGACAAGGTGCGGATGCGCTTCGGCAACCTGACCATGACCAACCACCCGATCCACGTGCACGGCGTCGACTTCAAGGTCACGGGCACCGACGGCGGCTGGATCCCGCCCGAGCGCCAGTGGTTCGAGGTCTCTGCGGACGTCGCGGTCGGCCAGATGCGGGCTATCGAGTTCAACGCCGACAACCTGGGGGACTGGGCGGTCCACTGCCACAAGTCGCACCACACCATGAATGCCATGGGCCACTCGGTGCGCACCTACATCGGCGTGAACCTGAAGAGCACGGCGAAGCGCATCCAGAAGATCGCGCCCGGCTACATGCCGATGGGCTCGACCGGCATGGGCTCCATGGCCGAGATGGAGATGCCGCTGCCCGAGAACACGCTGCCGATGATGACCGGCGCCGGCCCGTTCGGATCGGTCGAGATGGGCGGCATGTTCACCGTGCTGAAGGTCCGCCCCGACGTGGCGCCCGGCGATTACAGGGATCCGGGCTGGTACCAGCACCCAGAGGGCACGCTGGCCTACGAGTGGACCGGCGAGCCCCTGCCCGAGCCGACGCGGGCGCCGGACACGCCCAAGGGCCGGAAAGCCCGCGAGACCGACCTGCGCGTGGTCGACCCGCGCAAGCGCCGGACGGCCTCCAACCCGGGCGGTCACGGAAACCACTGAGCCGGCGATGCCGGATGTCTTCCAAGCTTCCGCCGGAACGACGCCCCGATGCGGGCGGGCACCGGCGGACGGGTTCGGGTGGACCTAGTCCGCCCGAAAGCCGCTGCGCGGGCGCCATCGCCCCTCAACAAGTGCCCGTGCAGCGGCACAACGACCATCAGGAGAATACGATGAGGAAGGTACCTCCCTTCGCCCTCGCCGCGCTGCTGGCTCTGGCGAGCCCGGCCTGGGCTCAATCGGTCAAGGCCACGGTCACGAAGGTCGACCCGGCCGCCGGCAAGGTCACGCTGGACCACGAGCGCATTCCGAAGCTCGACATGGACGCCATGACCATGGCCTACAAGGTCAAGGACCCGGCGATGCTCAAGGACCTGAAGTCCGGGGACAAGGTCGAGTTCGACGTCGACGAGGCCGGCGGCCAGTACACCGTCACCCAGATCCAAAAAGCCAAGTAGCGCCTCGAACGGGCCCGCCGCGCGGGCACGCCCGATCACGCGCGGCGGCCCCATGCCGCGGAGGAAATCACATGCGACGTCTATTGCTGTCGGCCGCCATGAGCGTGGCGCTTGCGAACCCGCTCTCGGGCGGGGCCTGGGCCCAACCCGCCAAGGGTGCCCCGGCCGCTCTGGAGCGCGTGCGCGAGGTCATGGCGGACCGGTTCAAGAACCTCAAGCTGACCGGGGACCCGGATCGGGACTTCGCCGAGCTCCTGATCGCGAGCTACGAGCAGTCCCTCTTCCTCGCCAAGGCGCAGCTCGATTACGGCGGCGACCGGCAGCTGCGCGAGACCGCGCAGAAGATCCAGGACGAGCAGCAGCAGAAGATCGACGCCCTCAAGGAATGGCAGGTCCGGAGCCGGCAGTCGGACTACCGGCCGCAGCCGAACCAGACGCCGTCCGGCGAGGGTCCGCTGGACCGCAAGGCGCAGGCGGGCGGCTCGACCCAGCCCGCGTCGCCGTCGCCCGCGCCGGCGTCCCCCGCCAAGCCTGCCGCGGCCCAGCCCCCTGCCAACACGCCCCTGGTGAGCGGGACCGTCCAGAAGGTCGACGAGGCCGCCGGCAAGGTCACGCTGGACCACGAGCGCATCCCGAACATCGACATGGACGCCATGACGATGGCCTACCGGGTTGCCGACCCTGCCATCCTCAAGGGGGTGAAGGCCGGGGACCGGGTCCGGTTCTCCGCCGACCGGGTGAACGGGCAGCTTGCCATCACGCGCATCCAGAAGGCGCGGTGAGAAGACGGATCCGACGAGAGCGCTCATCCCAGTTCGTCCGACGGCCCCCCCGCACCTGACGCGTGGGCGGCCCGTCTCTGAACCGGTCACTCAGGACACATCCATGCAAACCGCCAAGATCGCCTTCCTCACGTTGCTCTCGGCCGGCATCCTGGCGACGGTCGCCGCCGCGGCCGTGATCTACGCTGGCGTCTTCAACGTCGCCGCGACGGAGCCGCACTGGGCCCTGACCTCGTGGGTGTTGGAGACGGCACGGGTGCGCTCGATCCGAGCCCACGCGGCCGGCCTGCTGCCGCCGGCGGGCTACGACGAACAAGCCAAGCTGGTGCCGGCCGTCGGGCACTTCGCCGAGCATTGCGCCACGTGCCATGGCGGACCGGGCACCAAGCGCAACGAGGTCGCGGAGGGCATGTATCCTGAGCCGCCGAATCTCAAGGAGGCCGCGAAGCGCTACAGTGCGGGCGAGCTGTTCTGGATCCTGAAGAACGGGATCAAGATGAGCGGCATGCCGTCGATGGCGAGCGACGGGGACGAGATGCTTTGGGCGACGGTCGCGCTGCTGCGGAAGCTGCCGGAGATGACCGACGACGAGTACAACGACCTGTGGATGCAGGCACAGGCAGGCGACGCTCATGCCGGAATGAACCACGGCGCCGCCGGGACGGACGGCACGAAGGCAGCGGAGAACCCCTCCAGCACAGCGCAGCCGGACGGCGGCGCGCGCCACAAGCACAACCATTAGCGGGAGCCGTACGACGCCGGCGCCGAGGCAGGGTACTTCCTGTGAATGCTCCACCTGCTTCCGACAGGCCGAGACCTGTTCCGCGTAGAATTCTGATGTACGTGCACGCCCTCGCAGGCGGCGGAGCAGAACGCGTGTGGGCAATCCTCGCCACTGAATTCTGCAAGTTCGGACATGAAGTAGTTGTGGCCGTTGATTACGAGGCCCGGGAAAACATGGCTCATTTGAGCCCCGATGCTCGGCTTGTCGTGTTAGGAGGCGGACATCTACGCTCAACGGCGCGCCTTGCCGGGCTGATACGTCGCGAGCGGCCGGACGTCACGATCTCCGCGCTGGCCTCCTCAAACCTCAAGCACACGGTGGCAGCGGTCCTGGCCGGCCGCTTGCGCCGGAGCGTCATCACGTACCATGGCTATACGGCGAACGAGCGTGGGCTTCTCAGCCGCATCGGCTACCTCGCCACGCCGCTTCTCACCCGGATGGCCGCTCGTACAATCGCCGTCTCGGACGGGCTTGCCCGATACCTGCAGGAGAGGCTTGCGGCCAATCCGAGCCGCTTGAGCCGGATCTACAATCCGGTCCTCTCTGATCGCGTGGCGGAGAAGGCACCCAACCGGACCGTGCCGGTCATCCTTTCCGTGGGTCGCCTGGACCATGCGAAGGATCATCAGACCCTCCTGCGCGCCTTCGCCAAGGTACGACAACCGAGCGCGCGCTTGGTGATCCTCGGCGAGGGGGTCGAGTATGCGCGTCTCGAAGCCGAGATCGACCGCCTCGGCCTGTCCGGCCGGGTCGAGCTTCGCGGCTACGTCATGGAACCCTGGCCGGCCTTTGCGGAGGCGAGTTGTCTCGTTCTGTCCTCACGCGTCGAGGCCTTCGGTCTTGCCGTGGTTGAGGCCCTAGCCCACGGCATGCCGGTCGTCGCGACGGATTGCGACGGGCCGCGCGAGATCCTGCTCGACCCGGCGCTTGGGGTTATCGTTCCGGTCGGCGACGCCACGAAGATGGCCGAGGCTATCGAAGCCGTCTTGGAAGATCCGGGCGACGCTGAGAGACGCCGGCGGCGCGCGGCTGACTTCTCCCCGCGGCGCGCGGCCACGGCCTACGACGCCTTGTTCGAGGCAGTTGTGGAACGGGATAGCAGTCTTCGCCCCTCCCTGTTCGGGCGACATGGAACCTAGAAAACCGCGCCGAAGACGCGTTTACCACCGATTTCTGGCTTGTTACGAGGAAAGCACGATGAAGCTCTTCGCGATTCCGTTGGTTCTTGCCCTCAGCCTCGCATCCGGTTCTGCCCTCGCCCATGGCGAGGCACCCAAGGCCGCGCACGGCGGCCTCGTGCAGGAGGCCCAGGAGCTCTGGCTGGAACTCGTGGTGAAGGACACCGACGTGACCGTCTACGTCCTGGACGAGATGCGCAAGCCCGTTCCGGCGTCCCAGGTCTCGGGCACCGCAACGGTGCTCGTCGGCGGCAAGAGCTACAAGGTCGACCTCAGCCCGGCCGGCTCCAACAGCGTGCAGGGCAAGCTTCCCGTCGCGGCGAGTGGCCAGGTCGTGGCAACGGTTTCGCTCAAGGTCGGCGGCAAGGCCGCCACCGCGCGGTTCACGAACAAGGCTTGAGCGGCCGGGATCACGAAGCCGCCGCAGGTGCGGTAACGGTCGGCGAAGCGGCTAGCTGTCAGGCAGGCCGGTCGCCGGTCGTCCCAGGAAGCCCCGGCCCGGCCTGCGGTCGCGAGCCTGCCGACATGACACCGGCCGCCTTCATCGATGCCCTGGCGGCGCTTCGCTTCCGTGACGCGTTCAACCCCTACGCCGTGGTCTGTCCGGATCACGACGGGGCCGACGCCCCGCAGATCCGGAGGGAGAACCTGCGGCTCGTTCCGGAGGCGGCCCTCGCGGGAGGCGTCGATCCGATCTGGATAGCGCGCGACCTCGGGTATCGCGGCGGGCGGCGCACTGGCCTGGCGCTCACGGACGAGGCTCACCTCCCCGCCCATGCCGGCCTCCATGGGCAGTTGCCGCTCTCACGGGCCGCCCGGGGGCCGGCGGTGGCCGAGCGCACCGCGACGGTGACCTGGCAGGTCCTCCGGCACCTGCGGCGCCCGGTCTTCCTCTGGAATGTCTTCCCGCTCCACCCGCACGCCTCCGGCGGCCCGCTTCCCAATCGCTGCCACAGCCGGTCTCGAACGGCAGGCTTCCCCCCACCTCCTCGAATGGCTGGTCTCGGAACCGCGCCCTCGCACCATGGTCGCTATCACGAGGGACGCTGAGGCGGCCCTGGCGGATTTGGGCATGACGGCCGAGCGGGTCCGCCACCCCAGCTACGGTGGCTAGGGCGAGTTCATCGCCCTGATGGGAGAGTTGTACGGCTTGCCCGCCAAGGTCCAGCGCGAGGTGCAGCCGACGCTGCCTTGAGGGCGGGACAGCCGCCGGGCCTTGCCCAGAGAAGCCATGCGGGCCCGCGCCTCGGACCTGTCTCGCCAGACCCATCAGCCGCCCCGGCCCGGAACAGGCGGCCTGAAACCTTGTCGCCGAGACGACAGCGCGCAACCTACGCCGGCGCGACTTTCTGGGCCGACGGTTCGATGCGCGTGCGGCGTGGGCGAGAGAAGCTGGGTCGCCTTACTTTGCCTTGAGTGTGATCTCGGTCTACGCCACCGTAAAGGTTCGCGAGGCAAGGGAGGAACGGGTTGGACGCGGCGGTTCGTGCGCGATTGCTCGCCTCCATGGAAGCGGGGCGCCTCGTCATACTCTGCGGTGCCGGATTGTCGATGGCGCCGCCGAGCTCCCTACCGTCGGCATGGTCCGTGGCCACCAGTTGCTACGACCGGTATGTCATGAGCATCGACCCCGCGTGCCCGCCGGGGTTGCGCGGCGACCTGGAAGCCTTGGCGGAGATCTTCGCGAGGGACGACACCCTCGGCTCGGTCTTCATCGAGGCCCTCGTTCCCTGGGAGAGTTTCGTCAGGCCGCCGAACGCCGGCCACGCGGCGGTGGCGGACTTCCTGATCACGCGCATGGCTGCCGGCGCCGTATCGGCGAACTACGACAACCTGATCGAGCGCCGCGCACAGGATTACGGGTTCGACCTCGCCGCCTCGCTCGACGGCGACGAGGCCACCGTGCGGGCCCGCATGCACGCGCCCTTGCTCAAGTTCCATGGCTGCTCGGTGCGCGAGCGGCGCGCCACCGTCTGGACGGCGTCGCAGCTCACCGAGGACGGCGTGATCGCCGCGCGCATCGCCAAGACCAAGACCTGGATGGCGGCGAACCTGCGCGAGAAGGACCTGCTCGTCGTCGGCTTCTGGTCGGACTGGTCCTACCTCAATGCCGTTCTCGCCGAGGCGATGACGGGCGTCGCGCCGCTGTCGGTGACCCTGGTCGACCTCGCGGGCGAGGACGTCCTGCAGGCCAAGGCCCCCGAGCTCTGGACGTTGGCCAATTCGGGGAACGTCCGCTTCGCGCATGTCAGGCGCTCGGGGGCCGAGGTCCTCGACGAACTCCGCCGGGCGTTCTCCCGGGCTTACCTCCGCAAGGTGCTGCACGCCGGACGCGCCGCGGTGGAGAGGGAGACGGGGGCGGCGTGCGAATCGGCCTGGCTCGATCCCCCCGATCTGGGCAGCGAGGACCTCTACGGCCTTCGTCGGGACGCCGAAGGCGTGCCGGCCACCGCCGCCGCGACCTTGCGGAACCCCGGCCCTTCCGAAGTCTTGGGCTACGCGCACCTGTTGCTGCGCCGTGCCGGCGCCGTCCAGACCTCCGTCGGCTATGATCTCGCCGGCCGCCGGGTCAGGGTCGTGAACGGTTCGGGTACGCTGCTCCAGACGACGCAGGACCGGTTCAGGGAGACACCGTTCGAGGTCGCCGACGTCGTGGTCTGCGCCGGCGCCGTCGACGTCGGCCTGCCGGTGAACCTCGTGCGGGAGGGGCGCCCGGGCGACATCATCCGGCCGGGCGCTTCGGCGGCGTGGCTCGACCTTCCCGCGGCACGCCAGGAGCTCGGTGTGTGATGGACATCGCGACCCAATCCGAGGTGCTGCTCCGCTCGGCCGGCTACGAGACTTGGACCTGGCCGGGCGGCAGCGTGCCGGTCGTCTGCTTCGAGAATGCGTCCGTCGCCGGCTTCCTGCACGTCTTCGGGAGCGGCGAGAGCCTGCTCGCCGACTGGCGGCAGGTCCAGCAGGCCACGCTCGGCCGACATGCGGCCTCGCTGCGGTCCGCGGGCGCCAAGGCCTGGAACGTCTACGCCTTGTTCCTGGCCGGCGGTGCCGAACCCGGCCTCGCGCGGCAGATCGAGCGGATCGAGGAGAACTTCTCCATGACCCGCAAGATCGCGCGCGGCGACCTGCGCACGGCGGCCGACCTGCGAAGGACGTTGTTGCCCCTCCTGCCGGTTCTCAGCGCGCCCGTGATCGGCGGCGCCGACTACCGCGCCCGTCTGCGGTCGCGGTTGAGCGACGTTCCGGACGCCGCGGTGGCCGCCTTCCTGGGCGCCGCGAGCGCTTCCGACGTGGCGCGCATCCTGGTGGATGCGCCATGAGGCTCGACTACCTCGAACTGTGCGGCTTCCGGGGCTTCCGGGAGCGCCAACGCGTGGATTTCGGCCCCGGCTTTACCGTCATCTGCGGACGCAACGGCGTCGGGAAGAGCACGCTGTGCGACGCGGTCGAGTTCGCGCTCACGGGCCAGATCGACAAGTACCTCGTCGACAAGGCGGCCAGGGAGAGCCTCGACGACTATGTCTGGTGGCGCGGCGAGGGGCAGCCGGAGGCGCACTTCGTCACGGTGGGGTTCCGTGCCGATGACGGGAGCGGCTTTGCCGTGACGCGCTCGCGCGAGACCGGCGCCGACCGGGACGCGGCCCGCATCGAGGCACTGCTCTGCGTCCCGGGCGCGAAGCCCGAGCGGGCGCTGCAGCAGGTCTGCAGGACCTCCATCATCCGCGACGAATGGATCGCGGCGCTCAGCCTCGACCTGACGGAAACGCAGCGCTTCGAGCTCGTGCGGGCGGCGCTGGGCGCCATCGAAGGCCCGGATTACGCCGCCAAGGCGCGCGAGGTCATGTCCTCCGCCGAGGGCGCGCACAATACGGCCGCGCACGCCTACGAGGAGGCGCGCGCGCGCCTGACGGCGGCGTTGACCGATCTGGAGGAGACCCGGGACGTCGCCCTGCAGGCCGGCGACATCGCCGCCGCCCTGTCCAGCCTGGACGGACTGACGCCGGCCGGCGGCCAGGACTTGGGCAGCCGGGTCGCGGCGGCGCGGCAGGCGCTGGCCCGCCGCCGGCTGAGCCTCGGCGAGATGGGTGGGGTCGCGGACGAGGTTCGCGCGGTGACCGCGCTGCGCGACACGGTCGCCGGCCCCGATTTCCGCGCGGGCCGGGACGCGGCGGCGGTGGCGGCGGCCGAGGCCGAGGCCGCGGTCCGGGCGGCCCGCCACGCGCTGGAGGCTGCCGAGGCGCGCCTTCACAAGGAGCAGGAGACCGACGCGCTCGCCGCGTCGCTGGCCATCCTGGTCGACCATGGCAGCCGGGTCGGGCTTCATGACGACCGCTGCCCGCTCTGTCGCGCGCCGCAAGGCGCCTCCGAATTCGAGACGGGGCTCGCGGCTGCGCGCGAGCGGCTCGCCGCCCGGCGCTCGGGGGTGCCGGAGGCGCGCGCCGAACTCGCGGCGGCCCGGACCCGGCACGAGGCCGCGGCCGAGATCCTGCGGGAGACCGAGGCGGCGGTCCTCCGGTTCGCGTCCGCCGAGGCCGAGCTGTCGGCCCGCGAAGAGGCGCTGTCGGCCGAGCTCGTGCGACGCTCGCTGGACGGGAAGCTCGCGCACGACGCCGGCGCCCTCGACGCGGCCGTGCAGGCCGAACGGAGCCGGTTGATCGACCTGGAGCGGAGCATCCTCACCTTGGAAGCCTCGCAGGCGGTGGAACGCGTGACGGACCTAGAAGCGCATCTCGAAGCGCTCCGGGTGGAAGCCGACGCCGCGGCGGACCGGCTCGCGCGGGCCCGCGCGGCCGTGACCGCCGCCCGGACGCTGGACCGTACCGTCCGCAGGACGAATGCCGAGATCATCGACGAGCGCCTCGCGGTCATCAGCCCGCTGCTGAACGAGCTGTATCAACGGCTCCGCCCGCACTCCGAGTGGCGCACCATCGATTACGGCATACGCGGCGACGTGAAGCGCTTCCTGAGCTTGAGGGTCGGCAACGGGCTGAACCCGCAATTCGTGTTCAGCAGCGGGCAGAGGCGTGCGGCCGGCCTGGCCTTCCTCCTCTCCGTTCACCTGTCCCGACCGTGGTGCACCTGGCGGACGCTCATGCTCGACGACCCGGTCCAGCACATCGACGATTTCCGGGCCCTGCACCTCGTCGAGGTGCTCTCAGCCCTGCAGCGATCGGGCCGGCAGATCGTCTGTGCCGTCGAGGATCCGTCGCTGGCTGAGTTGCTGTGCCGGCGCCTGATCAGCGAGCCCACGTCGCCCGGCCGGCGTCACGACCTGGATCTGGTTTCCGGGGGCGGGGCCTCGATCACCCGCTCGACGGATATCGCACCGGCAATGGCCGGCGTGCTCGGGAGGACCAGGGACCTGAGTGCGGCCGGCTGAAACGGCGCGGGTATCCGCCGGCGTCGCGGCCCATCCGGCCGGGGCAAGTGTCCCACCCGCGATAGACGCGCCCGTACCCTCGACGACGGAAGGCTGCGCGCGTGCGACGGCCGTGCTCGCCGCGACCCATCGGCGATGGGGACGTCCGTCGGGACAGGCCGGCGGTGCCAGCGCTCCCCACGGCGGCGGCCCGGTCCCAGTCGTTGGCCCCGCCGACCAAGCCCTCGTCGCCGGCGAGCCCGTCCCGGTCGTGCGCGGGAGCGTCCAGGCCGGCCGACCTCAGCCCGCCACGGCGGGCCAAGCCTGCGGCGGCCGGGAGACGAAGGCGGACCGGGATTCGGTCGCCCGCCGCCATGCGTCCACGAAGGCACCGAGGTGCGGGCGCGCCGCCCGTTCGGACTCCAGGTACCGGATCAGGCCGTCGATGGCAGCGTCGTGGGCCTCCGGGCCGGTCCTTCCGGTGAGGTGCGCCCAGCGCAGGTACAGCACGAAGAGGTTCAGGCAGTCGGTCTCGCAATAGGCCCGCACGCGCCCGATCTCGCCGCGGGCGATCATGGCGGCGACCTGCGAGCCGTGCTCGCCCAGCTTCCCGGGCAGGGCCAGGAGCCCGGCGGCCTCCTCCAGGGTCAGCCGCGCGCAGGCCCCGAACTCGGCCAGGACCTCCATCAGGTCCGCGTGCCAGTCTACGGCGTAGCGGTGGCCGTAGCCGTCCCACTTGGTCCCCCTCCTGTACCAGGAGGGCACCGCGATACCGTGCATCAACGAGCGCAGCAGGAGCGTGGGGAGGTCGAAGCTGCGGCCGTTCCAGGTGACGACCCTGTAGCGGCCGGCCGCGAAGAACTTCCAGAAGGCCCGCAGCAGGCGCTCCTCATCCCATCCAGGCTCGCCCCCGCTCCGGCACGACCGGATCTGGTATGCCTCGGTTCCGGTCGCCGCGTCGCGGGCGATGGCTGCCTCGACGAAGGAGACCGCGACCACCTTGTGCCAGGCCGCCTTCGGAAATTTCTCGGACGGCCAATCCGACGGAACCTGCTCCTCGTCGGGCACCGTCTCGATATCGAGGACGAGCAACGCCTGGTGGAGGCCGGCCGGCTCCGCGACGCCGGTCCGCGCCTCCGGCCGGTCCGGACGGTGTCTCTGAGGCGCCGCGGGGGCGTGGCCGTCGAGCAACGTCGCGCCCGCGGCGAGGCGGGCCGCGCCGCCCGGCGCCTGGAGTCCGGGGCGCGCGGTCACGTTCGCGATGGCGTTGAGGGACATGTCGAGACCTTTCCGGGTTCGCGCCGCGGCGGGCTGCGGGAGGCGGGGCTCAAAGGGGCTTCCCGTGGTCCGCGGCAGCCCTCGCAGGCTCGCTGGGCGGAAAACGGAGGGGAGAGGGTTCAGACGCAGACGACGAGCGCCGGGTCGAAAGCCCGGTTGCCCTGCCTCCGCCATGGATTGGCCAGCACCCGGGTCCTTCCGATGTGATAGTCCGCCGCCGCCGGCACGCGGCCGTGGACCCAGAGCGCCGGCGCGCCCCATGCCCGGAGGACGTCCTCCAGGTCGGACGCGAAGGTCGTGGCCTCCCACTCCTCGCACTGCCACTCCGGCCAGCCCGGATGCAGCGAACGCGCCGACGGCGCGTGGTGGGTCAGGACCACGGCCCGGTCGCCGGGACGCACCCCGGCGGCCAGCGATGATGGCGGGACCGAGATGCCGTTGGACTGGATAACGACGCTCGTGAGGAAGTCCTCGATGTAGGCGCGTGACCGGGCATGGGCACCGGCCGCGTCGTACGGGCCCCAGGTCCGGTCGCGCTCCGCCAAAATGTTGTCGCCGCCCCGCCACATGTTGCGCGCGCGCGCCCGCGCGCCGCCGGCGTATGCCGCACCGCCGAGCGCCCAGTCGGTCCAGAGCGTCGCCCCCACAACGTGGACGGCAGCCCCCCGCCCGTCGTCGAGCCGGACGGCCTCATCCATCAGCACGGTGATCCCGAGTTCACGCCCCCTCTCGCGCCCGAGCCGCAGGGTCTCGTGCGGAGGCAAGCCGCCGCGGTACTCGCTGATCCCCGGCACCAGCACCACGGGTCGGCCGGCCCTCCGGTCGCCGAGCGCCCCGGCGAGCCACTCGACCGCGGCCACCAGCCCCTCGGAGATCCCGCCGGCGACCAGCAGGGCGTCATGGTCCGGAAGCGGATCCGGCAGGGCGAACGCGCCGTCGCGGACGGCGAGGTCGGACATGATCCAGAGCCGCATCCCCTCCGACCGGGCGGGAAGCAGGGGGGTCCGCGCGTTGGAGGCCGCGGTCGCGTCCAGGCTGCGGCGGGCGCGCCCGGGCCGGAAGACCGGGGGCAGGACATACGGTTCGGGCAGGATGCGGCCTGACAATGTCCGGGGTTCTCCGTCGCGAAGCGGCGGGCAGGGGCGCCGGCCGCGCTGTGGGGTGGGGCGAGTGGCGGTCAGTGCCTGACGGCCGCCTGCTCCCGGTGGCGCAGCAAGACGTCCAGCATCCGGCGGAGGCGGCGCACCGAACCGCCCCGCCACGCCCTGCGGAGGACCCTCACCTCCTCGCCCGTCAGCCCCTGGACCCAGCGCGGGTCGGTCCCGCGCTCGGCCGCGGCCTGGGCGAGCAGGGCGGGGAGCAGCGCCTCAAGATGCTCGGGACCTGGATGCGGGAACTCGATCCGCCTCAGCCTGTCGAGCAGGGGCGCCGGCAAGTTCCAGTCCACGTTCGCCGTCGCCACCACGGAGACCCAGGAGAGGTCGAGCTCCGCCTGCACGCAGGGGTCGGGGAACCGTGCGGCGGTCTCGGGCTCTAGGAAGGAAATCATGCCATCCCAGAGCCGTCCGTAGTCGCTGCGGGTCGGTGCCTTGTCCACCTCGTCCACCAGGACGAGGGGGTTGGCTTGCAGGAACCGGTTCACCGCCATGAACGGTCGCGCCGGCTCGGCGGAGTACCACCGCCGCTCCGTGCCGCCGAAGCTCGCCCCGGCGTCGTTCGAGCCGTCGACCCGGAAGACCCCGGTCCCGAGCTCCTCGCCCAACCGGCGGACGAAGCGCGACTTCCCGCTGCCGGGCGGGCCCACGATGAGGAGGTGGCCGAGGCGGACGAACGGCTTGCCCACCAGATCGCATAGGACGAAATCGACGGCCCCGCCCGCCTGGGGGAACTCGTAGAGCAGCCGGCGCCGGACGCGCACGAGATCGGGCGTCGGGACCAACGGGAGGGGCTTGGCGATGGACTTCTCGTACCCCTTGGTCACGTCGCGGCCCTTGCCGGAGCCGGTGGCGCCGATGGCCGGACAGACCAGGACGTGTCCCTCGGGCACGCCCGCGTCGGGCTCGTCCGCCGGCGCGGGCGCGGCGCTCCCGGGCATCTCGGCGGTCTTGCGCGCGGCGGCCAGCTCGGCGCGCCTGCGCTCGGCGGCGCGGGCGCGCCGCTCGACGGGTCCGAGCGCCGCCTCGCCGAACCGGAGCGCCGCGCTCCCGATCCCCTCAGTCCCGTAGTAGCGCTCGGTCTCGCCGACGGCGAGCGCGGACAGGCCGAGCGCCAGGGCGCGGGCCTGCACCCGCAGGTCCGCGATGGCCGCGTCGATGGCCTCGACCCACGCCCGGCGCAGAACCTCGGCCCGGGCGTCCTCGGGCATGGGCAAGGGCAGGAGTCCGTGCCGGCCCGCCTCGGCCGAGACGAAGTTGTCGTCGTCGTCGTCGAACTCTTCCGCCATGTCGAGGAGCCGGAGGATCGCCGCGCTCTCGTCGATGCGCGGCAGCTCCCGCCATATCGAGGCGGCCAAGCGCGCCGCGGCCGACCGGTCGGCGGGCGAGGCGGTCAACACGAGGACCGCGTCCGCGATCTCCCGGACCGTGACGGAGTCGTGGGCGGCCGCGAACCCGTCGAGGAGGCCGACGAGCGTGCGGGCCTCCGAGGGATGGACCTCTGACGGCCGCTCATCGCGGCCGTCAGAGCGCAACCTCAGGACGCGCCTGAGCAGGGCCCTGGGGCCCCGCGGCGCCGTCCCGGCGGCCATCTCCGGAAGGTCGTCGTGGATGTCCCGCGCCGGTCCTTGCGCGATCCAGGCCAGGACCGCCTCGCCGAGGCCGGCGTCGACGGCCCCCGCGTCGCGCGCCAGCATCACCGGCACCCGACCGTACAAGCCGTCGGGATCTAGGCCCGCACGCAGGATGCGCGGCAGGTGGCGCAGGACGATCCTGCGCGCGAGGCTCGGGGGTACGACAGGACCGGTCAAAGGAAATTCGTCCTCCATCTTCGTGGTCCGACGCGTCAGGCTTCGCCGCGCTGGCCGAGGCGCAGCCAGCCCTCCTCCGTCAGCGCCCATCTGAGGTTCGGGTCGAGCGCCCACATCCGGCCCGTGAGCACGGCGCTCCCGTCGATCACGCCGACGATGGCGGGAAGCGGCTGCGAGGCGGGCACCCAGCCCTCGACGAGGGGGGCCCACGCGAGCTCCCTGCGGATCGGCGACGCCCCCGCGACGACCCGCTCCAGGCGGCCGAGCAGCGTGCGCAGGGCGGCGACCTGCTCGTGCAGGTCGGCCGGAAGGTAGGCGGTCATCCAAGTCCCCCGTTTGCCGCGACGCCCGATGCGGGAGGCGTCCTCACGCGCCGACCTCCACCACGAGATCCGCGCGGAAGGCCGGGTTCTCGGAGCCGTACCCGCGGGGGTTGCAGATCACCCGTGTGGCGGCGTGCACGTAGTCGAGGCTGGCGTGGACGTGACCGTGAACCCAGAGGGCGGGGCGCCGGTCCTCGATCATCGGCCCGAGATCGGAGACGAAGGCCGGGTTCAGCGGGTCGCCGGCGAAGACCGGCGCGACGGAGGCCGGTGCCGGGCCGTGGTGCGTGACCACCACCTGGGGCAACCCGCCGGGGGTCTCCCGGAGGACGGCGTCCAGGAAGGCGCGCGAGGCCTCGTGCAGGCCGAGCGCCTCCTCCGGGCGGAAGGGCCGCCGCGCGTGGCCCCAGCGGATGCGCCGGTGGTCGTTGAGGCCACGGCCGGCGGCGTCCATCGCCGCCCGCCGCCGTTCAAGGCCATCGAGCGCATAGTCGGTCCAGAGGGTGGCCCCGCAGAACCGGACGCCGCCGAGCGCGACCGCCTCGTCCTCCAACAGGTGAATGCCGGCGGCTTGCGCGGCGGCACGGCCCAGCGCGAGTTCCTCGCCGTGGATGCGGCGGTAAAACTCGTGGTTGCCGGCGACCATCACGACCGGCATGTGGCGTCCGAGCGCTTCGGCCGCCCAGTCCACCGCGGCGCCCAGCCCCTCGCAGACGTCGCCCGCGACGACCACCACGTCGGCTTCGGGGATACGGGCCGGGTTCCACGGTGGCCCTCCCACTCCTTGGTGGAGGTCCGACAGGATCCAGATGCGCATGGGTGCCGTCCTTGGGCGATTGGGATGCGGGGCAGGGGTTCTCGGCCGGCGCCGGGGCGAACCGGTCCCGGTCGGTCACGGCCGCGGCGCCGGCGGGACGCGCGGCACCCAGGCCGCCCACCGCGCGGCGAGTTCGACCAGGTGACGCTCGTCCGGACGTCGGCGCGCCAATCGCCTCAGCGCGCTTGCGAGGACGACCGGGGCGGTTCGATCACCGCACAAGGCACGCAGCAGCAGGGCGCTCGCGACGGTGTCGGCCGCCGGTCCGCTCACCCCTTCCAGGCGCAGGACCGTGAGCGCGATGCGCGTGGTCGCGACCGGATCGCCCCGGAGCGCGGCGTCCCAGCGTCGCCGGGCGCAAGGGGGTTCGACCGCGCGCAACACCATGAGGAGCGAGCGCGCCGTCGCGGGACCGAGGGACTGCGGCGGCACGACCCGCCACAGCCTGAGCATCGGGGGCGCGCGCCTCAGCGCGGCGTTGGCGGCGGGCGGGCACGCGGGAGCGGCCGGGCAGGCGTCGCGGCGCCCGGAAGCGGGTCGGGACATGTCAGGCTATCTCCATGGCGTCGGGATGGGCGGGAGGGCGCGCGCTCACTGGAGCCCCGCCGCCGGCGTCGCCTCTGCCGGTGTCCCCAGGCGATAGAGGCGCGACAGCGTCCGCGCCCAAGTTCTTCCGTCCGTGGCGAAGACGTCCGAGGTGAGGGTGGGGCGCCCGGAAGCGATGGTCGGGTGGCCGAAGGAGACGCCGGCAAGCACCCGCGTCCGGCCGCTCAGAAAACTCCAGGATTCCATGAGCGGCGCCCGCGCCATCTCCTCCGGAGCCGGTCCGCCTTGCTCCAGCGCCTCCAGCGCGTCGGCGAGGTCGCGCAGCCGGTCGCAGAGCCGCCGCTCGTCGGGGGTGACGGGCATCTCGGGATCGAGGCCGAGCGCGCGGGCGAACCGCCCGCTGTCGAGGGAAGCGACGAAGGGATCCTGGGCGGCCACCTCGATGGCGGCGAGAAGGAGCATGCCCTGGCGCACCGTTCCGGCCAGCGGATGGCCCGCCGCGACGGCGTGCGTCTCGGATCGCGTCGGCGCGGGCAGGGCCACGGGCAGGAACCGGCAGCCGTCACCGGCGCCGGCGCGGCGGAGGAGGGGGCGCATCGTCTGTTCGAAGCGCGTGGCGTCCGGGCCTCCTCCGGCCCGTCCGGCCCCGAGCAGCCAGACCGGGGCGGCGGATCCGGGCTCCGGCCCCACGCCGGAAGCCTGATCCGCCGCCGCCCGTCCCGAGATCACCTGTTCCCCGCACTGGCCGAGGGCGAAGGCTGCGAGGCGCTCCTCCATGGCGCCCGGACCGACAACGACCACCGACAAGGCCGCCGCCTCGCGCAAGCTGCGGTAGGGGAGCCAGGAGAGCGGAAGGTCCAGGACGACGTCCCGCGCCGTCGCCTGCGCCTGCCTGATCAGATCCTCCGGATCGTCGAAGGTGACGAGGTCGCCGGGTTCGGCCTCGACGACGCACAGGGCCTCTGGCATCGTCTCCGGGATCCGGGCAAGGCCCTGTCCCCGCTCGGTGATCCTCAGCAACGTGGCGGGCCGTGCGGCGGTGGTCAGGGCGTGGGCCGCCGCGAGGGCGGCATGGGTCGCGGCCGAACGGCCATCGGCCCCGTAGAAGGCGTAGAGCATGGAGCAGTCCCATCCCGAGAGAGCGGAGCGGGCCACGGATGCCGGCGATGGAGTGGGACCACGCGCGGACGGGCGAGCTCAAGCAACGAGATGGAACTATACCACGGGTGTAATATTTTATCACGAGCAAAGCAAGCCGCCGCTCGACTTATCCTCAGCCAACGTCGAAGCGCTGGAGCCCGGCGCCCCCCTTCCGGGCGTTGTGTGCCAAGCGGCTCGCGAGTTGCTCGGCCTGACGCAGCTTGAGTTCTCGAAACTCTCGGACGTGAGCAAGAAAACGATAAATGATTTCGAGAACCAGAAGGTGGAGCCCCGAAGCCGCGTGGTCCGCGCCTTACGCGAAGCCCTGGAGAACCGTGGGGCGCGCTTCTACCGAAGTGGCGAAGCGATTGGCGTTCTGGTCAGCAGGCCGCACGTGAAGCGCGATGACGCGGAGGATGGCACCGGGCGAGGCTAAACAGCTTGGTTCCGCGAAGAGATCTTGCCTCTACATGTGGGTACGTTTCTACCGGCATCGGCTTGCGGTGGTCGAGCAACAGGGCTGGACGTCACGGGATCGCTCGCATCCAGCCGTTGCCCACGGTTCCCCAGGGAAGCGGGTGTCAACCGTCGGACCTGGAGAACCAGGCTCGGCGCCCTGGCAAGACCATCGCTTCCAAGATGCGGCCTCGCCCCGCTCAAGCCAGCCCCCCGCTATTGCGGGCGCCTGAGGTCGAGAACGACCCACCCGAGGATCGCTGCCGTGAGGGTTGCGATCACGGGCATCGCGACGCCATCGTGCCCCGGCCGAGCGTCTCAGGCGCCGACCAGACGAAACTGCGGCTCGCCGGCTGACCTGCCCGTTAGGCGCGATGCGCAGCGGGTCTGGTTCCGGCCGCATGCCTTGGCTTCGTAGAGGGCGGCATCGGCCAAGCCGTAGAGGTCGGCGTCGGTTATCCCGGTCGCCAGCCCGATGCTGACCGTGACGGCGCCTGGCGCGATGCCGGCCGAGGCGATTGCCAGTCCCGACACCTGGGCGTGCACCCTCTCGGCGACGCGCCGCGCGCCCGCAGCGTCGGTGTTCGGCAAGAGCAGCACGAACTCCTCGCCGCCGACCCGACAGGCGAGGTCGCCGGGCCGGGGCACGGCAGCCTTGAGGCAGCCGGCCAAGCCCTTGAGCACCTCGTCACCCACAGCGTGGCCGTAACGGTCGTTGTAGCGCTTGAAATGGTCGGCATCGACGACGAGCAGCGACAGCGGGTTGCCCGTGCGTCGGGCGTCCTCGCAAGCCCGGGCGAGGACCTGCTCGAACCGGCGGCGGTTCGCAAGGCCGGTCAGCGCGTCGGTGCGCGAGAGGCGGGCCATCTCGGCGTGCATCTCCGCGCGGCGGCGGAGCTCGCGGCCGAACAGCAGCGACAGCGTGACCGTCAGCCCGCACAGCACGAGTACGACGGCGGCGATACCGAGCGCCTTCGTCCGCCATGCGGCCTCGACCTCGGCGGTGGCGACGGCGACGTTGAGGACGAGGGGTAGGTCGCCGACCCGCGTGAAGGCGTAATGGCGCTCGACGCCGTCCCGGACCGAGGTGCCGACGAAGGCGCCGCCGCCCTCGCGCACGAACCGGTCGAAGTTCCGGGTGCCGGCGATGTTCACGCCGATGTCGGCCTCGACGTAGGGATGGCGCACGACGCGCGTGCCGTCCTGCATGTAGAGGTTGATCGCACCCTCATGACCGAGGCTGATCCGGTCGAACAGCCGGGTGAAGTACGATAGCTTGAGCGTACCAAGCGCAACGCCGCCGAACGAGCCATCGGGGTTGGCGATGCGGCGGCTGAACGGCAGCATGCGCTCCCCGGTCAGGCGCGAGATCAGCGGTCGGCCGATATGGAGGCCGACGTCCGAGCGCGCCTTGTGGACCTGGAAGTAGTCGCGGTCGGCGTAATTGCCCTTGCGCGGAGGGACGGCGCCCGCATCGGCCGCGACGTCACCGTCGGCGTCGATGACCAGCATGACCCCGAGGTCCTTGGCGGTGGCGGCCCGGTCGAACAGGATGAGTTGGCGCAGCTTGGGGCCGGCCCCCGCCGCCTCGGGCGCACGCAGGTTCTCGACCGCCGCCTGCAGGGACAGGTCGATGAGCTCGACGTTGCGGGCAATGTCACGCTCGATGACCTGCAGTAGGTTCTTCGAGGTTTGCTCAGCCTTGTCCCAGGCGTCACGGCGCACCTCCAGCAGCAGGAGCCCTGACGTGACCAGCATGCCGACGGGCGCCAGCACGCTGAGCGCGACCCAGTTGCGGCCGGACCGGAGGATGCGCGGGAGGCGCCGAGGCAGGATCATCGCGCGGCGTTCCCCGGCTGCGTTGTCGTCGCTTCGATCCTGACACGCCGAGACCTAACGGGTCTTTGCGAGTGCGGAAGGGTTGTCCGGCCCGCCCACGCCTGACGGACGGGCTCGCCGAGGCAATCGGCCGCGCGAGCCTCGACCTGCTCGTCACCGACGAGACGCCCCCCCCGGGTCCTGCGCTAACCGCGAGCCTGACGTTCGATCACCCGGCTGCCGGTCAGCGGCGTCGTGAGCGCTGCCTCACCGCTCCTTGTACCCGTGAGATGAAGAACGCGGGGACGGCGAAATAGGAAGCCGAGCCAGGTGCCGCGGATGAGCCGCTCGAAGAGAAGAGGCAGTACGACGGCGACGCTCATCACGGCGAGCGAGGCCAATCCGACATCCTCGATCACGCCCGTCTTCACGATCAGGCTGCGCCAGGCGGCCATTGGCAGGAAGAAGGCAAGATAGATCACGATGGAGCGCTTCCCGCAGGTACGCAGCGCCCCCGTCACGACGCCTCCCGCTTCGGCCAGCAAGCTGGCAAGTGCGACAATCGCCAGCGCGCCCGCGAATCCGGCCGCGAGACCCACCCCCGGCAGGCTCGCGAGGGTCGGGTGGTCCGGGATGCCCGACGGCGTGAAGGCGAGCCAGCCCTCGGCCAACGCCCAGGCCCCAAGGCTTGCAAGCGCCAGCCGCCGGTAGCGCCGCACGGCATCGGAGAAGGCAAAGATCTGGTCGGCCAGGAGGTAGCCGCCGACGAAGTAGACGTAGCGGGCGCAGAACTCCTCAACGAGGAAGGAGGAGGTTTGGACCGGCATGATCTGCAACAGCGCGGCGGTCCCGAGAAGCGCCGGGCCAGGCAAAGGCCGCAGCAACTTCGTCACGATCGAGAACACGGCGAGGAGATAGATGAACCACAGCGTTGAGTAGGGCTCGACGAGGGCGAGGGCAAGGTGAGCCAGGAAGGCCGGGATGCCCCCATCCCCGGCGACGGTCTCGTACTTCAACGCCGACTGAAGCAGCAGCCAGAGCAGGTAGAAGTAGGCGAAGTGGATTATGCGCCGGTCGGCGAAGCGGCGCCAGTCACGGTCCAGCACCCGTCCGACGAACAGACCCGAGAGCAGGAAGAAGTCCGGGATCCGGAACGGCTTGGCGAAGGCGACGACCGGGTGCAGGAAGCCCTCCCCACCCATCGCCTCGCCGGTGCCGAGGGTCGAGTGCATCATCACCACGAGCAAGATGCAGATGCCCTTTGCCACGTCGACCCAGGCGTATCGGAGCTCCTCCTCCGCTTGAGTTCTCGCCCGCCCGCCCACGATCCGTCCCCGTATCCCAGCCCGGGGCCGAGTTTCGCCGGAGCCGGTTAAGCGAGCGGCAGCACCGGCGCGCGACCGTCCATGATGGACAACGGAACTTGAACGAAGCCGCGGCCGCGGTACCAGCGCACGTTCGCCGATGCGCCGACCAGCCCCCCCGGACGAACTGCCCTGCGTCCCGTGGCGCGTTGCGAAGCCGCGTCGAACCCGTTCCGGCGCGCTCCAGCGGTGTCCACGGCTTGCGCCCGAGGCCGCCCGGAGGCGGCACAACTTCAACCGATAAGGGCCGGGAAAGCGCAGCCGGGGTTGCCGCCGGCGCCCGGCGTGGTGTCATCGCACCGCTCTCCCGCGCCACCGTCACCAGGCCGGTCGGGCAAACGCGCGCTCGGCCACCGGGACATCGTACCTCGCTCCGGCACGCTCAACGTCTCACGCCATACGGTCGCCCGCCACGGACGGCCGTCAATCCCAGATCCCGCGCAACCGTACTTTCTACGGTGTGTGCCGGCCTCGCTGCGTTCCATATAGGCCGCTCGCGGAGTGGGGGCTGACGTTGGGCGAAGACCGGCCGGACGAGTATCACGTCTACCTGAGACACGACGACGTCATCTATTTCCTGGCGGCGGACGGGACGTTCGTGTCGGACCTCGAAGGCGGTCGCGCTTTCGAGAGGATCGAGGACGCGTTCGAGGTGATCAACGCCATGACGGATGGGCGCGATCTCCCGAGGGAGCATGAACCCGGAGTGGTTCGGAACGCGCACCGCTTCTACGGGCCACGCGCCCGAGGCTGAGGGCAGGCGAACCCGCACGCAGCAGGGAGGGGGAGACCTGACCGGCATTTGGACCGGGCGGACCGAGGCTACCGCGTGGCGGCGGTTCTGGGTGGCCGACAGGCGACATCCGGGAAGCACATGGGTGCGGGCAGGAGGTCGTCCAAGGACGAGGGCGCCGAGCCCGTACCAGCGGCCCGCCACGTGTCGCACGCTGAGCGCCCCCCGGGCCGAGACATCGTCAGCGCAGGCCGATCCTCAAGCAGGCGACCCGCCTGAAGCGCAGGCTGAACTGCCTGAGCAGTCTGTACGGCAGCAGGACCGTGTTGCCCGCCGGGCGCCGGACAAAGGCCCCGGGCAGACCGACCTGCGCTGTCGCCACCATGCGGTCGCCGATCCTAACACATAAGCACGGCGCAACAGCCCCTTCTGGCGCCTCATCAACAGGAAGAAGCGCTCGGTGGATGTGCCGCCGTGGACGCGGCTGCTATAATAAGGCCAGAGCGTGCGCGCGCTGCCGCCCGGGAAGTCCGCCCGCGCCGAGCCGCTGTCGGGCATGAACAAGGTGTCGTGGATGAAGGCGGCGTCGCCGACCCGGTAGGCGACGGAGGCCAGGGTGTGGCCCGGCGTGAACAGCACCTCGACGTCCAGGTTGCCGATCCGGAAGCGCTCGCCGTCGGCGAAGAGGCGATCCCACTGCGAGCCGTCCGCCGGGAAAGTCTCGGGCAGGTTGTAGAGCCCCTTCCAGAGCTTCTGCACCTCGACGACCTTCTCGCCGATGGCGGTCGGCGCGCCCGTCCTGTCGTGCAGGTAGCCGGCCGCCGAGAAGTGGTCGGCGTGCGGGTGCGTGTCGAGGATCCACTGCAGCCTGTAGCCCGCGCGCGCGATATGGGCGAGCAGGGCATCGGCCGAGCGGGTGGCGGTCGCCCCCGACTTCGGATCGAAGTCGTGCACCGGGTCGACGATGGCGCAGTGTTTCGTCTCCGCATCGGCGACGACGTACTGCACGCTGCCCGTGCGCTGCTCGTAGAAGCCCGTCACGAGCGGGCGTCCGTGCAGGGACGTTGCGGTCAGGTCTGACATGCATTCCTCCGGTTCGGGATGAACGGCTTCGGGGCTCTGGACGTCACGCCCGACCGAGCAAGGCTGGCAGGCCGCGCGCGACGACGTAGAGGCCGACCAGGATCACCAGGCCGGCGAAGGTGATGGTCAGGGCGCGCTTGTGCCCGGCGAGACGCTGGCCGAGGCGGGCGCCGACGAGGCCGCCGAGCGCGCCGCCCAGGATGAACAGCCCGGCCAGCGTCCAATCGATCAGGCCGGAGACCGCGTAGCTCGCGGCGGTGGCCGCCCCGAAGGCGCTGACCGCCACCAGCGAGGTGCCGATGGCCATGGGCAGCGGCATGGACGTCGCCAGCATCAGGCCCGGCACGATCAGGAAGCCTCCGCCGATTCCGAAGAAGCCGGAGAACAGGCCCACCGCGAACCCGATGCCGAGCAGCCAGGGCAGGAGCACCGGGGCGCTCCGTTTGGTCAGGCGCACGTCCGGATCGCCCTCGCCGCGCCGCCGGCGCAGCATCAGGCCGCCGACCGCCAGCATCACGAACCCGAACAGGGCGAGCAGGCTCTGCCCGTCGACCGCCCTGGCCGCGGCCGAGCCGGCCAGGGCGCCGAGGACGCCGGCGAGCGAGAACGCCCCTGCGCACCGCCACTTCACGTTCCCGGCCCGCCACTGCGGGACGAGGTTGCCGGCCGCGCTGACCGAGACCGCCAGGGCGCTGGTGCCGATGGCGACATGGGGCGAGTTCACGCCGACCGCGTAGGTCAGGAGGGGCACTGCCAGGATCGAGCCGCCTCCGCCGACGAGGCCGAGGACCACGCCGACGAGCCCACCCGAGCCCGCCGCCAGGCCGAAGGTGACGAAGCTCGCCATCACGCATCCGCCGGCGCGGCAGAGGTGGACGCCGCTTGCCGGGAGACGGCGGATGGCAGGGCCTGGAACAGCAGCATGCCGACGACCATGGCGGCGACGAAGACCGCGGCCCGGGTCGGCACGACCGAGAGGAGGGTCAGCGCCGGCCCGGGGCAGAGGCCGGCCAAGCCCCAGCCGATGCCGAAGACCGCGGCGCCCGTCAGCAAGCGCGGATCGAGGTCGCGCCGCGTCGGGATCTCCAGCTTGGGCGCGAGCACTGGCCGGCCCCGGCGCGTCGCGATGCGGCAACCGGCGGCCGAGACCGTGACGGCACCCGCCATGACGAAGGCGAGGCTCGGGTCCCAGCGGCCGGTCACGTCGAGGAAGGCGAGGACCTTGGCCGGGTTGGCCATGCCGGAGACGATGAGGCCAAGCCCGAACAGCAGGCCGGCCGCGAACGCGGACACGATCCTGGACATGGTCAGGCTCCGATCAGGTGACGCGTGACGAAGACCGTCACGGCGGCGGCGGCCATGAATGTGCCGGTCGCCACGAGGGAGCGGGGCGAGCCGCGGCCGACGCCGCAGACGCCGTGGCCGCTGGTGCAGCCGGCTCCGAGCCGCGCGCCGAAACCGACCAGCAATCCCGCAAGCCCGAGGAGCGGGAGCGAGGCCTCGACCGCCACGGGCGGCCTGCCGCCGCCGAGGCCGGCGTGGACGAGGGGCGCGAGAAGCAGGCCGGCGAGGAAGGCGGCGCGCCAGCCGATCCCGCCGGTGCTCGGCGGCAGCAGGCCGCCCAGAATGCCGCTGACGCCCGCGATGCGGCCGTTGAGTATCAGGAAGAGCGCTGCGGAGGCGCCGATCATGAGACCGCCGAAAACGGCGGAAAGCGGGGTGAAGGTATCCATGGCACTCACTCCTGGACCGCGGTGCCGGGCGTCTCGCGCAGGCTTGGAGCGATCCCTCAGGCGCCGGGGGCGTGGCCGTCGTGAGCGGCAGCGTCCAGCGACGGCGCCACCAGATTAGTGATGTCTAAATTAGAAATATCTAATCAAATGTCAAGGGATGGCGGGGAGACGCCGGATGGTCCGGGACGGCGGAACGGGCCGCGCTCCACACCGCCCCTGGCGTGAACCGCCGGATCGAGGCGGCGCTTCACGAGAGCCTCCGCTGGCACGGGGGCATCCCGAGGCGAGCGGCCGGCGGTCGCGCGAACTGGACGGGAATGGGATCGCGGGCCCACGTCGGCGGCCAACGCGGCGACGCTGGCCGGGATGGCTCTCGGGAGCGGTCACGGACCGGCGCCGGTCACGGCTCCCGGCGGCCGTGGCCGCCTTTCTGCCGCCTCACGCCGTCCAGGACTGGGGCCCGCCGTTGCCTGTCCTGAGGCGCCTCGACCTTCGGGCCGCCCGGGCGATCGATGTCGAGCGCGACGCCCTGCGGGCACGCCGGGGGTTCCGATCCGGTTGGCCCCGGAGCCGACGACCGTGGCAGCCGGGTCGACCACGCCGTCACGGCGGCGCTGGGTGGACGGCCAAGCCGCCGACGCGGCGGAGCGCGCGCCTGGCGGAGCCCTGGTTACCCGATCAGCCCGCCTCCGGGCAGAAGATGTCCTTGAGCGTCGCGAGCAGGCGCGCGGCGCGGGGATCCTCCAGGCGATAGTGGAGCGTCTGGCTCTCGCGCCGGAAGGCGACCAGCCCGTCCTCGCGCAGCTTGGCAAGATGCTGCGAGAGGGCCGATTGGCTGAGGTCCACCGCCTCGGCCAGGCTCGTCACGTCCATCTCGCCCCGGGCGACCAGCAGGCATAGGATGAGGAGACGCTTCTCGTTCGCGAGAAGGCGCAGCAGGCGCGCGGCATCGGCCGCCTTGTCCTGAAGGCGCAGCAGGTCGGTCGTTGTCACCGCATCCATCGACGTCGGCCGCCCTGTATTAGACAACCCTGTTTTAGCTGGCACTAACATGGTGGCTCTGACAGGAATTCCCAACCCTGGCGATGCCGGGCAGGCAGACGTGGCCGGCGCGTAACGCGCTCGACATCTTCGCCCGGCATCGCATGTTTCCCGCGGGAGCATCATCCGTCGAAGCCGGTGAGTCCACCGTGGGACGCAGGACAACCGCGCCTGCGGGCGGGAGCGCGCGCTCGAAGCCGTCCGGGAAGCTCTCTGATGGACGTCTCAAGGCGGCGCCACCGGAATTCAGTCGGCAGCGGCGGGCTCGGCACGCGCTCGGGGGAGACCGCCCGGCAGGTCGCTCTCGCGCAACGGGTTCATGGTCCGCGCCGCGGCCAGCACGGGACGGCGGCGTCGGCCACACCGGGACGGGCAGAGCACACGCGCCCGCCCACGCCCGTCGGCGCCGGCCAGCGACCGAGCCTGCCGATCCCCGGGAACGGACTGTTTCATGCGCTCTTCACGCAGACCCGGGGATCCGCTGTCAACCGCTTGAACTTGCTCACACTCTGCGTCCTTGCTCATTCACGAGCCGGAGCAGGCCGAGCCGCGTTGACCTGGCAAGTGATGAGTGCCTTCCTCCGCCGTTCGCGAAGGCGCAGGCTCCCACGTCGAGGCAAGGCTTCTCCCCAGGCATCGGCACCGGACCCTCCGTTCCGGGAACATGGCGGCCTTCCGAACAGGCCGGGTGATGCCCGCGCAGCGGCCTGCGGAAGCCCGGCCGCTCTTCCTCGTCGCTCATCCAGCCCCGACGTCGGCCATCGCGGCGCGGGTCACCGGGACGACCCGGCCGCTCGTCACGAAGACGATCAGGCCGAGGCGCGCGCCCGTCGCGAGAAGGTATCGGGCCACCTGACGCCGGTAGTCGGCGAGGACCGCCTCCGCAGGATCCACGTCGCTTTTCCAGTCCACCACGATGTCCGGCTTGCCGACCGCGTCGCAGGCAATCGCGTCCACCACGCCCGCCGTCGCCTGGTCCTCGTCGGCGAGGCTCTCGAACCCGAACACGGGCAACTCGGCCTGGAGGCGCTCGCGGATCCCGGCGATCTCGGGAAGGCCGAGCGCCCGGGTCACGCTGGCCGCGACCTCGGCCAGGTCGACCTCGGCCCCGGCAGCGTCGCCGGTTCCGAGACCGAGCTGCCGGGCGAGGAGCCCGGCGCGCCGTCCGAGATCGTCGCCTTCGCTCGCCTCGCCCGTGAGGATCTCCTCCAGCAGCTTGTGGATGAGGATGCCGCGCTCCCGGCTGCCTGTCGGCCGTCCCCCGGGTCCGCGCCCGCCGTCGGTACCGCCCTCGACCAGGCCGGGGGCGCCGGACGTCTCGGGACCCGCCGCATCGCCGCGGCTGGGGACGATCCAGCGCAAGCGGCGCTGCCGGGCGACGGCGGCGGCCTCGGCGGCGAAGATTTCCCGTGTCTGACCGTTCGCGAATTCCGGCGCGACGGCCGGCGTCCCGACCGGCAGCCGCTCCACGTCGATGGACGGCAAATCCGCCAGCCCGAGGTCGACCACCGCCGACCAGGACGTGCTGGCGCCCGGCTCGGCGAACCGCGTGAGCACCAGCGTCTCGCGGGCCCGCGTCGCCGCCACGTACCAGAGGCGGACCCGCTCGTTCCCGACCTCGCGCTTCTCGGCCTCCAGCGCCTCGTCGTAACCGGCCGGGCGCACCCCGAAGACCGGGCAGTAGAGACAGTTCGAGGCGCGGTCGACCAGGGCTCCGGAGACGGCCTTGGTCCGGGTGGTGGTGTTGATCGGGATCACGACGGGCCATTCGAGCCCCTTGGACGCGTGCATGGTGAGCAAGGAGACCGCGGCCTCCTGCGCGTCCGGCCGGCCCTCGACCGTGCGCGTCCGGCCCTCCCAGGCCGCCCTCATCGCCCCCGCGAAGGCCCGCAGGCCGCGCACGGCGAACGGGCGCGACATTTCCAGGAACAGGTCGATGTTGGCCAGCGCCCTCTCGGCGTGGCCGTCGTGACGCTGCTGCACCACCGGGCGCAGCATGAGCGCGTCGACGGCTTGGCTGAGGATGTCGTGCGGTGTCGTGCCGAGCGCCCGCTTCGCCAGGGCCTGCAACCGTTCCAGCACCGGCCGGGCCACCGGATGGTTCACGTGCGCGACATCGACGTGCAGGCGCAGCCTGGGGACGCTCTCCGGGCGCTCCGGGTCGCGCGGCAGTCCGTCGACGAGGTCGAGCAACTCCTCGTCGGTCAGGCCGACGGCCGGCCCCCGCAGCAGGGCCCCGAGCGCGAGCGTGTCGCGCGGGTCGGCGAGCACCCGCGTCAGCGCGATCAGGTCATGCACCTCCTGCCGCCGGAAGAAGCCCTTGCCGGCCTGGGTCGAGACGGGGATGCCCCTGGCCTCAAGCGCCTCCTCGTACCGCCAGAGGTCGCTCCCGCTCGGTGCCAGCAGCGCGATGTCGCCGGCCCGGAGCGTGCGGGTGCCCGCGCGCTTGCAGGTCACGAGCTGGTGCCCGATCAGGCGCGCGCAAAGGTCCGCGACCGCTTCCGCCTCGGCGTCGCGCAGCGCCTCCGCGGTCCGCTTCGCCCCGTCGGCACCGGCCGGCACGTCGAGCGCCGCGATGCAGGGTCCGCGGTCGTGGTCGGGATGGAAGGCGTCGAGCGCCGCGAACCCGGGTTGCCCGACCCCGTTCAGGATGTCGCCGAAGCGTTCGTCCACGTAGGCGAGGATCGAGCGGCAGGACCGGAAGTTCGTCGAGATCGCGAGGACGTCGTCGGGCGAGCGCGCGAGGATGCGGTCGCGCGCCCGGACGTAGGTCGACACGTCCGCCCCGCGGAAGCGGTAGATCGCCTGCTTCGGATCGCCGACCAGGAACAGCGCGCCCGGCCGCAGCACGCGTTCCGTCCACGCGTCGGCCGCGCCGTCGGGCAGCTCGCCGCACAGCCGCCAGAGGATCTCCGTCTGAATCGGGTCCGTGTCCTGGAACTCGTCGACCAGGACGTGGCGGTAGCGGCGCCCCAGCGCCTGCCGCACGGTCTCGTGCGCGCGGAGCAGCGTGGCGGCCGCGGCGATCAGGTCGTCGAAATCGAGCAGGGCGCCGTCGCGCTTTCGGGCCTGGTACCGGTCGAGAACGGTCCGCACCGTTCCGACGAGCCTGGCCAGGAGTTCGCTCGCGGCGTTGGCCTTCAGCCGGCGCCAAGCCTCGCAGCACGCGACGTGCAGGCGCTCGGCCGACGCCTGGAGCCGGTCGGCCTCCGTCTTCGGAAGGCCGACCAGCTTGGCGGCGCCGGCCCACTTGCCTTTGCCCCCGCGGTACTTCGCGAAGTCGCCGTCCGCCTTGCACAGGCTCGCCTCCGCCGCCGCCGTCAGGATGGCGACGAGGTCGGCGTCGGCGACGCCGGTGTCCGGCAGCCGCGCGGCCATCGCCTGGAACGCCCGCACGTTCGCGGCGGTCTCACCCTCGGAAACCCCGCAGCTCCGCTGGAAGTCCGCGAAGGCCTGCACGCTGGCGCCGAAGGCCCGCACCAGGTCGGGAAGGGGTTCCGCCGGCGCGGTGCCCACCGCGCGCCCCTCGCGCAGGCAGCCGGCCACGCGGTCGATGGCCGCCAGGGCCGCGTCCGGGTCGGCCAGCACCATCTCCGCGACAAGGCCGCCGCCGCCGGAGAGGCACTCGCGGAGCCAGCCGTCGCGCAGATCCTGGAAGATGCCGTCCGCCTCCGCCTCGTCGGCGACCCGGGCGCCCGGGTCGATGTCGGCCTCGACCGGGTAGGGCTTGACCAGGCGCTGGCAGAACCCGTGGATGGTGGTGCAGGCCAGCGCGTCGAGATGCTCGCCGGCCTCGACCAGCCGGGCTCGCTGATCCGGAGACAACCCGTTCGGGAGGACGACCCGCAGCTCCTCCGGGACCTGCCCCTCGACCAGCCGGCCGACGACCTCGCCGACGCGCTCCAGCAGCTCGCTGGCGGCGAGTTCCGTGAAGGTGACCGCCGCGATGGATCCGGGGGCGACGCCCGCGGCCAGCATCATGGCGATGCGGCCGGCCATCAGCGCCGTCTTCCCGGATCCGGCCCCGGCCTCCACGAGCAGCGACCTGTCGTGGGCGGTCATGGCGAGCGCGCGCTGGGCCGCGTCGGCGAGGCCCCGGTCGTGGGCGGTCATCAGGCGGCCTCCCAGACGCGGGCGGCCTCGCCGAGCGCCGTCGTCACCAGGTCGTGCTTGCGCGGGCAGTAGGTCTTGTCGGCGTTCGCCGGCAGCGCGAAGGCCAGGTCGTTCCAGGCATCCCGGGCATCGGGGCCGGCGAAGGCGTTGCCGGCCCGCAGGCTCGCGCCGGCCGCGACGAGATACGTGGCCAGCTCGTCGAGGGCCTCGTCCGGCCGTTCGAGCCGGAGGCACAGGGATTCCCGCGGGAAGTGCAGCGAGGCATCGATCGACACGTCCGCGCCGAGGAGCACGCGGGTGGCGTAGCCGTACAGGCACCGCTGCAGTTCGCGGCCGCCGTCGAGGACCGTCCCCGCCTCGCGGGGCTTGCCGGTCTTGTAGTCGCGCACCCGCGCGCTGCCGCGGTCGTGCGACAGGTCGAGCCGGTCGATGTAGCCGGAGATCCGGAAACCGGTGCCGGGTATCGTGACCGTGGCGTCGCTGTCCCAGGGGAGGGGGTGGTGGTCGCGCTTCGGCGGCTGCCCGCCGAACGGGACCTCGACCCAGCTTCCCTGCCCGAGGAGAGGCTGGTCGGGGTGGGTGAGCGCGGCCAGGGCGAGCGCGGCCGTCTCGTCCAGGGTCCGCCGCCAGATCAGCCGCGGCGGGATCGGGCGCTCGCGCTCCCAGACCTCGGCGACGGTGGCGAGGACCGCGGCCAGCGCCCGGCGCTTGCCCGCGTCCGTCGACGGGGCGAAGCCGCCATCCGCCTCCAGGGCGACCACCGCGCGTTCGAGCACCTCGTGCAGGAGGTTGCCGAAGGCCTGATGACCGAGCGTGAGCGGCTCCGCGGCCGCGTCGGCCGTCTCCAGGCCGAGCCCGTAGGTCCAGACGAAGCCCAGCGGGTCGCGCAGGAGCTTGCGCAGCGACCGGGCGGAATGGGTGCGATCCAGGATCGCGAGCACGACCGGGTGGTCCGGCCGGACGCGCCCGTCGTGCGCGGTCAGCTCCGCCCGGCCCCAGGCCCGCCAGCAGCCCGCCGCGCAGATGGCCGGGGCCGTCGCGCGGAACTCCGCCGGCCGGGCCATGAGTCGGTCGACCTCGCCCACGGCGTGGGCCGGGACGCGGTTGCGCCCCAGGTAGGTCTCGGCCGCGCCGAACTCGCGCAGCAGCGGGCTCCTCCCGAGCAGGCGCCCGTCGGGGCCGCGCCGCGGCCGGGACAGCACGACGGCCCCGGCGCTGGTGGCCAGAATCGCGCGGAAGTCGCTCCTGTCGGCCAGCGGCCTGGGGAAGGGGTCGAGAAGACGGGACGGCACGAGATGGTCCGACAGCAGCCGATCTTCCGCGCTGACCTGCGGCCAGCCGCGCGAGCTCAGCCCGAGCAGGCGCACGAAGCGCCGCGGGGCGGCGGCCAGCGCCGAGGCGGGGGCCCAGACGACCGAGGCGCAGGCGTCCGCCCCGTCGTCGATGCGCAGGCGTCCCAGCGTCAGGTCGACGACGGCCGGCGCCCCCTCGATCAAGGCCTTGCGCCAGATCCGGAGCGCCAGGCCGTGCAGGAAGCGCTCTCCCGCCTCCGCCGCGACCGACACGCCCTGCACGAGCACGCCCACGACGTCCCGCAGCGCCGGGACGTGGTCCTGCCCGTCCGGGAAATCCTCTGCCCGGAGGCTGTTCAGCAGCCGTTCCCAGGCCGTCGGGTCGGTCAGCGGCGCCTCGCGCGGAAGGACGCGGGTCCATCGCTCGGGCAACGCGGCGAAGGGACCGGGGCCGTCGCGCAGGAGGGCCGCCAAGCGGCGGACGCCGTCCTGCGAGATCCCCCTGACCAGGACGTCGGCGAGGGCGGCCGCGGCCTGCCCCTCGCGGACGCTGGCGGCGGGCACCCCGTGGACGAAGCGCACGTCGAGGTTCGCCTCCGCCCGGAGCGCGAGCACGACGTCGTCGTACTCCTCGGTGCGGCAGGCCGCGACCGCGATGTCCGCGGGCGCGGCCTGCCCGGACGCCATCAGCTCGCGGGCCCAGCGCAGCGCCTCCAGGACCTCGTGCCTCGGGGTCGCCGCGCTGCAGACCGCGACCGCCGGCCGTTCCGGCGCGCACGTGACGACGCGGATGCCGGCCGCCTCCACCCAATCCGGGACGGAGCGCGGCCCCGCCACCCAGGTCACGGGAACGTGCGCGACCAGGGATGCGACGAGGCCGCGCCAGCACGGCGGCACGTCCGGGAGCCCGACGATCTCGACGGGCCCGAGCACCCGCGGCGCGTGGGCGAGACGCGCCCGCGCGGCCTCGGCGAGGTCGACGGGCCGCATCATCCCGGCCGGCAGGCGGGCGAGGACGGCCTCCTCCAGGCGCCGGACCGAGGCGGTCCGGTCGGCCGGGTCGGCCGACCGCGCCAGGTCGAAGGCGGCCAGCCACGCCTTCCGCACGGTCTCGGCGGCGGCGTCGACCATGCCCGGCAGCGTCTTGATGGGATCGAGCTCGCCGAGGTCCGTTTCGGCGAGGGCGGCCGGCAGAAGGCTCTTGAGCGTCTCGTCGTCGACCGGTCGCGCGAAGCCCCCGGCGAGGCGCGCCACCATGCGCTCCACGGGCATGAGCTGGACGCCATGGTCGGACCGGCGCGCGGCGGCCAGCCGGCCGTCCGACATGGCGAGGCGGCCTTGGATCACCACCGTCCGGCGCGCCATCATGCGAATCATTTCCCCGACCGTCGACCGTCACCCATCTCCGGCGAGGCTGAAGAAACGGTCAAGCTCGTACGAGTCGCCCCGGCCCAGCCGTGCACAACCTGCTCGAACCTGACGATGGCCGAGGCTTTGGCTCCGCGCCCGGGCGCGAGCTTGCGCGCTCTTCCCGGCGCGCCCGTGCCCAGCGCGGCCCGCTCGGGGTCGCCAGCTTCCCCTGGGCCCGCTCGGCCGCGCCCGTCACCGGGCGTCAGGCTTCGGGCACGCCGTCGAGCATCTCGGCGGCCAAGCCCGGCATCCGCGCCAGGACGCCCTCGTTTCGCCGGGCCCAGAAGCGCCGCAGCAGCGTCTCCGGAACATGCTCGTCGTACTTCGCGGTCTGGATGGTCCCGACGAACTCCGCGACGGCCGCGAAATCGCCCGGCACCATGCTCGCAACCCTGCGCAGGACCGCTCGGGCGTCGTCCGGGCTCACCCCGGGGAGCGTGACGCCAAGGTCGTGCGGCTCCGCCGGCAACCCGAGCATCGACAGGATGACCGCCAGGACGTCGCACGTCGCGCTGCCGCGCCACGCGAAGAGGTGAAGGTCGCGCCCGGTGTGCACCATCCGGGAGCGTCCCAGACCGAGGCGGCGGTAGGCCGACCGCCCCTCCGCGAGGAAGGTGCGGGCCCGCGCGTCGAGGTAGGCCGGCACGTCGTCGGCCTCGAAGACGCCGCGCATCTCCGCGAGGAGGCGGTCGTGCGTGGGCTCGGCGAACAGCCGCTCGAACTTCGGGATCACCCCGCCCCGGTGCGCGGAGACCTGCAGGACGTGGGCCCGCTCGTCCACCTCCTCGACCAGCCAGCGGCGCCCGGCGAAGACGACCAGGGTGCCCTGGGCGACCGCGTTGGTGAGCGGGATCGTGCCGAGCGCCCGGGTCCCGGCGACCAGGCGCCACTCCGCCCCGCTGTCGAACAGGGCGTAGAACTCGCGCGCGTGGACGAGGCGCTCGCCGCGCTCGCCCAGGAGCAGCGTGCCGTCCGGCGCCTGCTCGATGAGGCCCACCCCCGTCCGGGCCGCGCCGCGCAGCAGCTCCGCGAAGTCGCCCGGCGTCACCGAGGCGAACACCCCGGGACCGCAGAGAAGCCGATGGAGCGCGTCGGCCCGGGCGCCGCCGCGCTGCGCGATCACGGACAGGACCTGGTGCAGCAGGGCGGTCGCGAGCGCGGCGTCGCTGGCCAGCGGCGGCTCCACGAAGCGGGCGGCGAGCAGGCGGATGGCCGCGACCGCGCGCACCGCGTCCTGGCGAAGCTCGTCGAGGACCGAGGAGCGCGTGTCGAGCTCCTGCTCGCGGACGTAGATCCGGAGGATGGCGGGCACGCCCGGCCGCCGCCCCGTCCGGCCCAGGCGCTGCCGCAGCGACGCCAGCGAGCGGGGCGCGCCGACCTGGGCGACGGACCGCACCGAGCCGATGTCGATGCCCAGTTCCAGGGTGGAGGTGCAGACCGCGGTGGTCGGCAGGGACGCGTCCTTGAGGCGGCTTTCGAGCTCCTCGCGCAACTCCTTGGAGAGGTTGCCGTGGTGCGGGAAGAACTCGTTCGGGACCTCGCCCCGTTCGGCCCGGCGCCGCAGCCTGTCGGAGAGGGCCTCCACCAGCCGCCTGGAGCCGCCGAAGACCAGGTTGTTGCTGCCCCTCAGCGAGGCGAACAGGTGGTCCGTGATCGCGTCGAGTGCCGGCACCGGCCCTGCGCCGGCCGCGCCCTCCGCCTCGGCCCCGTCGGTGCCGTCGGCGTCGAGCGGCTCCAGGTAGCCGAGGATCCGAAGCTGGAGGTCCAGGCCGGCCCCGCCGTCCTGGAGCAGGCGGACGCGCTCCGGCGCGGTCGGGCGAAGCCAGGCCGCCGCAGCCTCGGCGTCGCCGATGGTGGCCGACAGGCCGACCCGTCGCGTCCTGCCCGGCGCGCCGAGGGCCTCGACACGTCTCAGCAGCGACGCCAGGTGGAGCCCCCGTGGGCCCGACAGGAGGGCATGCACTTCGTCGACGACCACGAAATCCAACGCCGCCAGCAATCGACTGGCATCGGCGGGACGCCGGATCAGCAGGGCCTCGACGGATTCCGGGGTGATCAGGGCGATGCCGGCCGGCTTGGCCAGCATCCGCGCCTTGGCCGATTGCGGCGCATCCCCGTGCCAGCGGACAAGCGGGATCTCCATCCGCTCGCAGAGCTGGTCGAGCCGCTGGAACTGGTCGTTGATGAGCGCCTTCAGGGGGCTCACGTAGAGCACCGCCAGGCCGGGTTCGGCCCGGCCGGCGATCCGGGTCAGGATGGGCAGGAAGGCCGCCTCGGTCTTGCCGGCCGCCGTCGCCGCGGCGACCAACACGTCGTCACCGCCGTCGAGGACGGCGTCGATCGCGCGCGCCTGGATGTCCCGCAGCCCCGTCCAACCCTGCTCCCGGATCCAGGAGCGGACCTCCGGGGCGAGGCGGTCGAAGGCCCCGTCGCGGAGGCGCCGCTCAGAGGCGGAAGCTGACGAGCTCATCGCCGGGCGCCGGGCTGGAGGGGACGTCGGCGTCCGCCCCGGCGTCATCTGCCTGGTCGTCGCTGCGGACCTCGACGTGCCCGAGCAGCTCCTTCCAGCCCGTGCCGGGGTTCTGCTCGATGACGGCAAGCAATTGAACGAAGGCGCGGATCGTGTTGCGCGGCGTCCGGAAGTAGGCCTCGCCGATCCGGTCGTTGCAGTGACCCATGAAGGCGCCGAGCGCCTCGTCCGGCACGAGGTGCCTGGCGGGGTCGCCGCCGGCGAACACCGCCCGGATGTTCGACAGCAGGATCAGCATGTCCTCCGGGGTCAGGTTCTGCAGCCGGATCACCGGGCCCGACAGGTCGACCAGGCCGCCCTTCGCGAAGGCATTCTCCGCCAGCCGGCTCTGGAGCGCCTGGTAGCTGTACAGCCCGCGGCGGGTGTCGAGCAGGAATTCCGGCGTGCCGCCCAGGGCCAGGCCGAGCCCGCGCACGTTCCCCTGCAGCACATCGTTGAGGATGCGCAGGACCTGCTCGAAGTTCTGGTTGCGCGCCTGCGCGCTCTGGAGCTTGTACAGGTTGACCAGCTCGTCGAAGACGACGAACAGGCCGCCGTAGCCCGCGAGCCGGACGAAGGCGGCGAGCAGCTTGAGCGCGTCGTAGACGTTGTCGTCGTCGACGATGGTCCGCACGCCCAGCGCCTGCCGGGCCTCGGTCCGCGTCGAGAACTCGCCGCGGAGCCAGCGCAGGGCCGCCGCCTTCAGCGCCTCGTTCCCGTCCTCGCTCCCGCGCCAGTACGCCTTCAGGACGACCGCGTAGTCGTAGCCCCCGACCTCGTCCTGGAGCGGCGCGAGCCTGCGGTCGATGACCCGCTCGACGGGCAGGCCGGCCTGTTGCGCCTCCTTGACCGCGTCCGTGACGAAGCGCTCGACGACGCTGCCCAGGGCGCCCCCGTCCGGCTTGGTGCGGGTCGCCATGTTGCGCAGGGCCTCGGCGTAGAGGGCCCGCGCCTGCCCCGCGCTGGCGTGCAAGCGGCGGTCCGGCGCGAGGTCCGCGTGCACGGTGACGAGCTTGCGTTCGAGGGCGACGAGCCGGACCAGGTTGAGGAAGAAGGTCTTCCCGGCCCCGTACTCGCCGATCACGAACCGGATCGAGGACCCCTCGTCGGCGACGCGGTCGATGTCGCGCACCAGGGCGGCGATCTCGGCGGCGCGCCCGACCTGGACGTGGCGCAGGCCCGTGCGCGGCACGACGCCGGCCGAGAGGGCCTGCAGGATCGCGTCACGGTCCCGCGGGCGGATGGTCGGGGCTGGCTGCATGGGGCTAGGCGGTGGTGCTGGGGAGCAGGTGGAGGCGAAGGTGGGCCGCGATGGTGACCGGGTCGTCGTGCTCGATCAAGGCCTCGTCGAAGCGCTCGAAGCCCCATTCGTTGATGGTCTCAAGCGCCCCGTCGGGAAACAGGCCGTTCGCGCGGGCCGCCCGGTCGAACGCCTCGCGCGGCATCGGGTCCGGGGATGCGGCGACCGCGGCGAGCAGGCCGGCATGGGCCGGATCGAGCCCGGCCGGGCCCGTGTCCGCCGGTGCCGGCGCGGGCGCTTCCGGGGCGACGCCACCCGGCGGCGAAACCGTGCCCGCACCTGACCCGGGCGCCGAGTCCTCGACGAAGATGTCCGAGAGCAGGCTTGCGACCGCCTGCGTCTCGCGGCGAACGCGCTCCAGCCGCGATGCGTCGATGACGACGCGCCCGGAAGCGCGGTCGCCGACGTCCCCGCGCGGTTGGCTCCCGTCGGCGCCCCGCGGCTCCGCCGACGCGGCCGACCCGAGCGGCCCGCGATGCAGGGCGGCGTAGATCCCGTCGGCCGGCAGCGCGAGGAACGCGTGCAACCGTTCGAGGAACCGCACCTCCGCGGGTTTGGCTTGACCGCCGGCCATGACGGCCGCGAGCGCCGCCCGCGCGCAGGCCTGGCGCTCGGACAGGGGGCGGCCCGCCAACCGCCTCAGGATCCCCTGCGGCTTCGGCGGGTTGCGGTGGATCGACAGGGCGTAGGCGGTCAGGCGGGATTTCTCGGCAAGGCTGAGGGTATCGGTGCCCCGGATCGCGGCGAGCATCCCGTCGGCGGCGCCCTGGGACACCGCGCCGTCCGACGCCGCGGCGAGGCATGCGGCCTCGATGACGCCGCGCAGCGCCAGGTACTCGGGGCGTGTCGCGTCGACCGGTGCCCCGGCGGCCCCCTTGAACAGGACGACCGCCGCATCGGCGTCCGAGGCCGAGGCGCCGGCGCGAGGTTCCGGCCCGTAGCGGCGGTCCGGTTCGATGCCGATGCCGACCCGGTCGAGCGCTTGGCAGAGCTGCGTCACGCCGGCCTGCGGCACGCGGCCTTCCTCCGGCAGCGGGATCTCCATCACCTCAAGCAGCCGGCGCAGGGACGTGGCCGGCATGGCCGCTCCGGCGGCGAACAGGGCCTCGCAGCGCTCGCCGACGGCCGTCCACGCGTCGCCTGCGCAGGCCAGGTCCGGCGGCAGGAGCAGGGCCGCCTGCACGCTCCCGCGGGCGTCCGGGCGCCTGCCGACGAAGCGGCTGAACGCATCGAGCTCGTCGGTGCAGGCCTCGACGAGCTCGCGGAGCTTCCTCACGGGGGCGGAGACGGCAGCGATATCGGGCAGGGACCCCGGCGCCTTGAGGTCCACCTGGAACGTCGAACTGGCGGCTCGATAGGACGCCTTGATCCGCGCCTTCGGCGCGCCGACCTTGAGTCCCTTCGGGTATTTGGCCGGGAACCGGAGGCGCCAGAGCGCCGCGAACTCGTCCGGGCATCGCGTCACCGGCGTGCGGAAGCCGCGGTCGGGCAGGCCCGCCAGCCAGAGGAGGGCGTCGTCCGCGTCGAGGGGCTGGCCGTCGGCCAGCTTCCGGCCGAGATGGACCCTGACGGCGAGCGGCAGTTCGTAGCTGTAGAAATTCGGGTCGAGGTTCAGCTCGGGACGCCGCTCCTCCGCCGCGGGCACCAACAGCCGGGCGGCCTCGACGAAGCTCCGCGCATAGGCCTGGAACGAGCTGTTCGCCCCGTAGATCGCGCGCAGGCGCTCGACCTCCGCGACCAGCACGGGCGCGTCGGCCGCGACCCCTTCCTTGAACAGCCGGTATTCCAGACCGTAGAAGTACAGGAAGACGAGCGCGATGCTGGCCGCGGGGTCGGAGCGCCCCCCGGCCAGCCAGTCCAGGTAGGCGCGGCGGCCCGCCGGGTTCAGCCCGTCGTACCGGCACCAGTAGGTCAGGCCGGTCGCCGAGCCCCGCCCCGCCTTCGCCACGGGAAGCGCGGGATCGATCAGGCAGTTCTCCCTGCGCCACGGATCCGACCCGAGCTTCTCGCCGACGTAGATCAGCCCTCCCGTCACCGTCAGGCCCTGGATCTCGACCGGTTCGCCGGGAGGGACCCAGCGCGCCGACCGGCCCCGCTTGCCGCGCCCCTCCGGCGAGGGTTGCGGCACGGGCGCGGGATCGTCGGGTAGGGGCGTGACCGTGAAGGCAGGCTCGACGTGCGCCTCGGAGGCAACCGCCTCGGGGGGCCGTCGACCGAACGTGTCTCGCGGTCCCTCGGGCGGGGCGGGCAGGGGGGTCGCGGGGATGGCGAGGTCAGGCGGGTCAGGCGGAGCATGGATCGTGGACGGCGCGGGGTCGACCGGCGCGCTCGCGGCTTCCGTGGTCGCGCCCGCGCCCGTCGCGCGGTCGCCCGAACGGCGTCCGAGGCTCATCCAGCCGACCAGGAGGACCGTCGCGCCCGTGACGAGGGCCGGCCAGCCCACCTGGACGAACTGCATCGCGGCGGCCGCCAGCGCCACGGCCGATCCGAGCAACAGAAGGCCTTCCCGGGCTCGGCCGGCCCCCGGTTCGCGCCCTGCCATGGACCGCGCCTCACCGCTCGCCACGGCCACCCCTGCGCCCAGCAGGGTCGGCGCGCCAATCCCGTGCCCGAGCCCGGCCCTCGGCAGGGCTGCACCGGCGCTGCGCCACGGGTCCGACAGGCCGGGACGGCGCGCCGGCAAGGTTCGCCGCCGCGGCGAGCCGCGACACGGTATCCGCGTCGAGATGGTGGCCGGGCGCCGTCGCCATCCGGCGCAGGTAGTCGGCCAGCCTCGGGCCGACGGCCTGCCCGGGTTCGAGGAGGATGCGCAGCGCCCGGAGCGCCGTGCCGCGCGGGTTCGGGTCTTCCTCCAGGTTGATGTCGACCGTGCCGTGACCCAGCCAGGCCGCGAACCGCGGGCCGTGGTGAACCCGGTGGCAGCCGCACAGGTACAGCACGGCGTCCCGGTCGAAGAAGGTCGTGTGGACGAGGTCGGCCAGGCGCGTCGCGCGGACGTGGCCGGTGCGCACCGCCCAGGTGGAGGGGAGGGCCCAGACGTTGTAGGAGTGCCGGCGGCCGGCGATCCGGTACCCGCCGAAACGGTTGCGCACGGCGCGGCCGTCGCGCAGCAGCTCCGCCAGGCGCCCCGGCGCGGTGTCCACGACGAGGTCCACGTCCGACCCGAACGCGTCGGCCCCGCCCCAGGCGATGTCGCGGGGCATGCCCCCGAAGATGGCGACCTCGCCGGCCTGGCCCAGGTGGCCGATCAGGTCCGCGATCTCGTCGCCGCCACGGGCCTCGTCCGCGAGGAAGGCCCGCATCCGCCGGCCCAGCTCGGCCCCGTCCCGGGCGCGCCTGCCCGGGTCAGCCATGGTGCCGCCCCAGGTCGTCGCGCAGCGATACCGCGAAGGTATCGGTCATGCCCGAGATCATGTCGGTGATGAGTTGCAACTCCCGGTAGCGCATCGGCATCCGGTTGCCCGGAGCCTCGGCGACCCGCCGGTAGTTCTCCGAGATCCGGGAGTAGACGTAGGCCGGCAGGGCCTCGCGATCCGACCTCAGGTCGTCCGGGTCCTTGCGCTCGACCACGGCCGTCCAGAACATGTCCATGAGCTCGTGGAGCGTGCGGTGGCCGGCGAGCTCGACCTCAAGGACGCTGCGGTGGCGGTAGACGTGGAACTTCGCGAAGCGCTTGAGCGAGGTCCACAGCACGACGGCGTCCGAGGCCGCCATCAACTCCCTGTCGAACGCGCCGGCCATGATGGCGTCCCGGTTGGCGACGAAGGCCCCGACGGCCGCCCGGACCATCGTCCCGATGGCGTCGACGCGGAACATCTGCATCGAGATGTCGTCGAGTTCCCCGGGCGAGAGTCCCTCGTCGCGGAAGTCGGCATGGTAGCGCTCCGCCCGCTCGCAGACCCCGAGGGTGACCTCGTCGTCGCAGGCATCGTGGCGCAGCCACGCCGTCAGCACGTTGAAGTTGATCAGGTTCTTCTTGGCGGCGTCCTCGACGTCCACGACCGAGTAGGCGATGTCGTCGCAAGCCTCCATCACGAAGGTCAGCGGATGCCGCACGCCCTGGCGCAGCCCGGTCTCCGCCCAGACCTCCGCGGCGATGCCGGCCTCGGACTGGAAGAAGTTGAACTTCTTCCGGGCATGGGACGACTTGTCGACCGCGTCCGAGGGCACGGGGTACTTCATCAGGGCCGCCAGGAAGGCGTAGGTCATGTTGAGCCCGAAATCGTCGTTCAGGATCTGCAGCCGGGTCAGCAAGCGGAACGCCTGCGCGTTGCCCTCGAACGCCAGGAAGTCCCGGCGCATCGGCTCGGTCAGGCCCGGCGCGTCGAAGATCGCGAAGGAGCCCGGCTCCTCCGAACGGGGTGTCGCGTGACGCTTCATCCAGGTCTGGATCGCGGTCTCGCCCTGGTGCCCGAAAGGCGGGTTGCCGAGGTCGTGGGCGAGCCCGATGGCCTCCAGCAGGGCCGGCACGTTGCGCAGGGGCTCGACCGACGCCGGGAAGCCGAGCGCCTCGCCGTGGACGAAGGCCAGGGTGGTCCCCATGCTCCGCGCCATGTTCGCCACCTCGTGGCTGTGGGTCAGCCGCGTGCGGACGCTGTCGTTGCGCTCCAGCGGGAAGACCTGCGTCTTGTCCTGGAGGCGCCGCACCGGGGTGGAGAACAGGATGCGGTCGTGATCGCGTTCGTGCTGGGTCCGATCCTCGCCCAGCCTCGGTTCGTGCGCCTTCCCGCCGGGCCTCGGCTTGCGACGCCGGGAATTCAGAAGGGCCGTCCAGTCGAGTTGCTCGCCCATCCTCGGTCCTGTCCCCGCGGCGACGCCGGCTCCGCCGCCTCCCACAACCGCATGACGCATGGTCTACGTTCCGGCTCTCCCGCCCGTCACGTCCGATTCCGGCCGTTGTCCACGGATTCGTTTCCGCATGGTGCCGGCCCGCGTCGCAAGAGGGTAGGGCACCCGGACCGGAAAGGGAACATTGCGGGAACGATGGCGGCGGCGCTGAGGGGCGGCCGGGCAGGCATGCGGCCTCGCACGGATGCCGTCGGCAGCGGTCCCGTACGCCTGACGCGGGCGCCGGCGGCCTCCTCTATGCCCGCCGGATCGCGGGAAGGGCGACGCGTCAGCTTGGCTGAACGGCCCGGCCCCCGTGTCGGTACGGATCAAGCCGGTCGAGAAGTGGCAGGCCTTCCGCCCGGTGGTTGGCGTCGCGGATCGGTGCGCCGTAGGGTCGACGGTGTCATGAAGAACGCTTCGACCGCTGCCTATCCCGACCGGTCCGACATCCTTGCTCGGAAAGCGGAAGGGCGCCGCGAGCTCGCCGCCCTGACCTTCGGCGAGAAGATCGCTCGGATGGAGGCCCTGCGCGACCGCCTCGCGCCGATCCGCGCCGCGCGCGAAGCTCGCTTGAGGCGCGCCTCCCTACGTTCCTGACCCGCCGTCGTTCCGTCCCCGGGTTGGGGACGGCGAGGTCCGGATCCCGCGCCGGCGGCCACGAAGCTGACCCGCTCCGCGCGAACGACGCCCTGCCTCGGCGGCTGCCTCTGCCGCCGCGCGGGCGCCTGCGCGCTCGCCCGGCTCAACCGATCCGCCCGAGCGCGGGGAAGGCCTCCAGGATGAGGGCGGCCACGGCGGTCATGCGGTCGGTGATCATCAGCAGACCCATCGCCACCATGACGCCGCCGCCGACCACCTGAAGGGCACGGCCGAACCAGCGCAGGGTCCGAAGGCGCGCGACGAAGCCGGACAGGAACAGGGCCGCGGCCACGAACGGCACGCCGAGGCCGAGCGAGTAGACGGTGAGCAGGGCGACGCCCTTGCCCGAGGCCGAGGAGGCCGTGACCGCCAGGATGGCGCCGAGGACGGGACCGATGCAGGGGGTCCATCCGAAGGCGAAGGCCGTTCCGAGGAGATAGGCGGCGACCGGCCCTCGCCCCGGCGGATCGCCGTGCCAGCGCAGCTCGCGCTGCAGCCAGGCGGGCCGCAGCAGACCGGCCGTGAACAGGCCGAACAGGATCACGAGGAGGCCCGAGGCGAGGTTCAGCGCCTCGCGATGGGCGAGCAGGGCGAAGCCGAGCGCGCTCGCCCCCGCGCCGAACGCGACGAAGACGGTCGTGAACCCGAGCACGAAGCAGAGGCTCAGGCCGAGCGTGCGCAGGCTGTCGCGCCCGCCGGCAGCCGACTGGCCCGCGACGTAGGACACGTAGCCCGGGACGAGGGGCAGCACGCAGGGCGACAGGAACGACACGGCGCCGGCCGCGAAGGCCGCCACGAAGCCCACGCTTGAGGCGTCGATGGCCATGGTCTCAGGCCCGGCGCAGGGATGAAGGCAGGCTCGTCACTCCCGCCCGTCCCCCGCCGCGGCGAAGGTCTTGCGGGGGCGCTGGCGCTCCGCCTCGGTCCCGCCGGGCCCCGGCGGCTTGCGTGCCGCCGCACCCCGGACCGGCTCGCGCTGTCCGGCAAGGGCAACCGGGCCCGAGGCCGGCATCGCGACCTCGCGCGGCCCTGCGGCCAGGGCCTCGGGGCGGCTCACCTCGCCGAGCCCGTTTCCCATCGCCATCATGGTCTCGCGGAAAGCCCGGTGCTGGCCACCGTCCTCGTACACCAGCCGGACGGCCGGCGTCCCGCTCGCCACGAGGGCGGCGACCTGCCGCTCGTCGTCCGCCTGCTTCCGCGCGACCGCGCCGGCCGTGGCCTCGTCGCCGCCGGCATCGAACACGTAGCGACCGCCCGCGGCGCCGACGACCGGCTCGGCCCACGTCACCTCGAAGCGGTCGGACCCCTCCTTGAGGTTCCTCCAGAACGCGACGTTCGGATCCTGCCGATGCCGGGCCAGGTTCTCCGGGGTCATGCGGAACGGATAGGATTGGAACTGGACGGCACGCTGCCCGCCCGCGAAGGCCTCGCGCACCACGGCATAGAGCTCCGAGATCGCCTCGTCCGTCATCGCGAAGCAGCCCCGCGACGAGCAGGAGCCGTGCACCATCAGGTGCGCGCCCGTGCGTCCCAGGGAGCGGTCGTACTCGTTCGGGTACCCGAGGTCGAACGAGAGATAGAGGCTCGAATTCGGGTTCAGGGACGCGGGCGTGACCGCGTAGAAGCCCTCCGGCGCCTGCCGGTCCCCCTCCCGGGTCTTGGGCCCGAGCTGGCCCGACCAGCGGCACATCGGATAGGTCTTCAGGAGGGCGTACCTGCCGTCCGCGCCGCGCTTCCAGAGCTCGATCTCGGATTCCTTCTTGTAGGCCCGCATCAGGATCGGGTCGGCCGCCGAGACCCCCTTGGTCGACATCAGGGCCAGGGTCGCGGGCGGGATCGGCGCGAGGTGGCGCGTCGAGGCCGCGTACTGGCCGTCCTGGCAGGCGGACAGCGCCAGGAGGAGGGCCAGACCGAGCGTCGTCGTCTTCAGCATGTCGGCCTCGCTGGGGTGGGCGCACGAGCCTGGGCCCGAAGGGTTGATGCCAGGTTGTCGTGGCCGTGGTTCGGCGGAATCGGGCCCCTCATGGGACTGGTTCCCCGGCACCGGGATGGCTCCGTCGCGCGGAAAGGCCTTCGAGGAGCAGCAGGACGACGCCGGCGGAAATCCAGGTGTCGGCCAGGTTGAAGGTGAACCAGCGAATGCCGCCGGTGTGCAGGTCGAGGAAGTCGGTGACGGCGCCGTCGATGAGCCGGTCGAGGAAGTTTCCAGCCGCCCCGCCGGCGATCGCGGCGAGCCCGAGACGTTCGAGCGTGCCCGTCGTAGCCAGCGCCCAGGCAATGACGAGGCAGGTGAGCGTACCCTGGAGGGCGAGGAGCAGCGCGAGGGAGGACGGATCGTGCGCCGCGAACAGGCTGAAGCTGATGCCCCGGTTGAACGACAGGCTCAGGTCGACGAAGGGCACGAAGCCCCGGGGCACGCCCTCGGTCAGCCACGCCTCGGCCACCGCCTTCGCGCCGAGGTCGATGGCCGTGGAGGCGAGGATGACCACGGCCACGGTCGCCATGCGGCCGGCCCAGCCTGACGAAGAGCTCATCAGGCCCTCAGAAGACGCAGCGCGTTGGCCGTCACCAGGACGGTCGCGCCGGTGTCGGCCAGGATGGCGGGCCAGAGGCCGGTGATGCCGGCGATGGTCGTCACCAGGAACACCGCCTTCAGGCCGAGCGCGATGGCGACGTTCTGGCGGATGTTGCCCAGGGTCGCCCGGGACAGCGAGACCAGCGCGGCCACGTCGCCGACGCGGTCGTTCAGCACCGCCGCGTCCGCCGTCTCCAGGGCCGCGTCGGTGCCGCCGCCCATCGCGATGCCGACGCTGGCGGCGGCCAAGGCCGGGGCGTCGTTGATGCCGTCGCCGACCATGGCGACCGGGCCCCTCTCCTTCAGGGCCGCGATCTCGGCGAGCTTGTCCTGGGGCAGGAGCTCGGCCTTCACGTCGAGGCCGAGCTCGGACGCGACCGCCCCGCCCGTGCGGCGGTTGTCGCCGGTCAGCATCACGCTGTGCACGCCGAGCTTCCGCAGGGCCGCGATGCCGGCGGCCGCGTCGGCGCGGGGCTCGTCCCGGACCGCGATGGCGCCCAGGGCCTCGGCGCCGCGGACGACGATGACCACCGTCTTGCCGCCGGCCTCCAGCTCCGCGACGGCGCGGTCCGCCTCGGGGCCGAGCCGCGCGCTCTCGGCGGCGTGGCGCGGGGAGGCGACGAGCACCGTCTGGCCCATCACCGTGGCCTGCACCGCCCTGCCGGGGATGGCGCGGGCGTCCCGCGTCGGCCGCAGCGGCACCCCGTCCGTGTTCGCCCGGTCGAGGATGGCCCGGGCGATGGGGTGGCTGCTTCCGCTCTCGACCGCGGCGGCCAACCCGAGAAGCGACCGCTCCGACGCGTCCGGGGCGAGGGCCAGGATGTCGGTGACCCGCGGCCGCCCCGCCGTCAGCGTCCCGGTCTTGTCGAACGCGACCGTGCGCACCCGCCCGATGACCTCCAGCGCGGCGCCCCCCTTCACGAGCAGCCCGCGCCGCGCTCCGGCGGCCAGCCCGGACGCGATGGCGGCCGGGGTCGAGAGCACCAGCGCGCAGGGGCAGGCGATCAGGAGGAGCGCCAGGCCCCGATAGACCCAGGTGCCCCAGTCGGCGCCGAGCAGCAGCGGCGGCACGATTGCGACCGCGGCGGCGAACGCGAAGGCGATGGGCGTGTAGACCGCGCTGAACCGGTCGATGAAGCGCGCCGTGGGCGACTTCGAGGCCTGCGCCTCCTCGACGAGGTGCAGGATGCGGGCGACCGTGTTGTCGGCCGCCGTCTTGGTGACCCGGACCTGCAGCGCGCCGTCGGCGTTGACGCTGCCCGCGAAGACCGGGTCGCCGACCTCCTTGGGCTTCGGGACCGACTCGCCGGTGATGGGGGACTCGTCGAGGCTCGACGCGCCGTCGGTGATCACGCCGTCGGCGGGCACGCGGTCGCCCGGCCTCACGACGACGACCTGCCCGATGGCCAGCGACGCCGCGGGCACCTCGCGGATGGCGCCGTCGGGCCCGTCGACGAGGCGGGCGGTCTTCGGCACCAGGGCGGCGAGCGCCTTGATCCCGGCGCGCGCCCGGCCCGCCGCCACGACCTCCAGCATCTCGCCGACCGTGAAGAGCAGCACGACGATGGCGGCCTCCTCGGCGGCGTGGATGGCGAGCGCCCCCGCGGTCGCGACCGACATCAGCATCTCGATGGAGAAGGGCGTGCCGGCGAACGCCGCCAGGACCGCCCGGCGGCCGTAATAGGCGAGCCCGACGAGCGCGCCCGGCCAGTAGGCGTACTCGCCCGCCAGGCCCGGCGCGATCCGCTCGACGAGGAAGCCGGCGGCGAACAGGGCGCCGATGAGGATGCCCAGCAGCGCCTTCCGGCTCCGCCAGAGCGGCGGCTCGGGCTCTTCCGCGCTCTCGGCGGGCGGGGCGCCGCCCGAGGCTTGCGCCCTGGCCAGGTCCGCGGCCGTGGGGAGCGGCGCGACGCCGTAGCCCAGGCGCTCGATGCGCCCCTCCAAGTCGGTCCTCGGCGTCGCGGCCTCGTCGAGCGCGAGGTCGAGGATTTGGCTGCCGTAGTTCACGCGCACGTCCGCGACGCCCGGCAGCCGGGAGACGGCGGTCTCGATCTTCCCGGCGCAGGTCGGGCAGTCCATGCCCCTGACCCTGTAGCGCAGGGCCTGCGCGCCGGGGGCGGACGGGGACAGGGTGTCCGCGGGGGCGGCCTGGTTCATGCTGCGCTCCGTTCGTCCGAGCCCTGGACCGGACCGGGACGGGTGCCTACATGCACCCTGTAGTCACTGCAGGGTCAAGCCGTGAGCAAAACCGCGTCCATGACCATCGGCAGGCTCGCGGAGGCAACGCAGACCCGCGTCGAGACGGTGCGGTGGTACGAGAAGGTCGGGTTGCTGCCCCCGCCGGCGCGGTCGAGCGGGAACTACCGGCTCTACGGGCCCGAGCACCTGCGCCGGCTGAGCTTCATCCGGCGGAGCCGCACCCTCGGGTTCACGGTGGAGCAGATCCGGGACTTGTTGGCGCTCTCCGACGACCGGGAGCGCTCGTGCACCGAGGTCGACATCATCGCCCGCGCCCACCTCGCCGACGTGGAGCGCAAGCTGGCCGACCTGGCCCGGCTCGCCGCGGAACTGCGCGAGGTCATCGGCCAGTGCGGCTGCGGGTCGGTCGCGGACTGCCGCATCATCGAGGCCCTCTCGCCGATGGTCGACCCCGCCTGAGGGACGTGCGGCTGGCTCCGCAGGCGACGCAAGGGGCATCAGCTCCCGTCTCTCGAACGGCCCTTGGCCGCGAACCCGCAGCACGCCACGGCGGGGGGGGGGGGCGACCGTGGCCATCGCCCGGACGGCGGCCCTGGCGCGACGGTGAGGGCCCGCATCCTCCGCTGCCAGCACAGCCGCGCCTTGTCTCATCACCTCACCTCGCCGACGATGATGCAATGTTCCACCGCGGCGCGCATCGAGATCCCGAACACAACGATCGTCCGGACAACTCACTCAAGCCTGAGCAGTGTATGAGCGAGCACGCAATGCGAGCGTCCGGGATGCCATATAACGGCCGAACATCGATGGAAGGCGCGCACGAACGAACCGGCGCCTGGTCTTCAATTGCGGAACTTCGGGAGGACGCCGCGAACCCCGACAGCGGATAGCTGCCGCGACATGGCGTGGATGATCGACGCGGGTCCGGCCGCGCTGTGGCGAGCTTCCAGCTTCACCTCAAGGCCGCGCAGCCCCACGGCCAACTCAAGTGCTTGCAGCGACCTCGTGATCTCCTCGAACCGCGCTCTCGCGTCGGACCAGCCTTGCGCGAAGCCGAACAGCTCGCGCAGGGCCGGCGCGATCTCCTTGAAGGCTGCCAGCGCCGCGACCAGGGCGTCGAGCGAGAGGCGGCCCTGGACGAAGCCACGCCGCCGGAAGCGTCAGCAGCGAGAGCAGCACGAGGCGCAGCTGGAAGCGCAGCGTCGCCCGCGGGACGTCGCGCTCAAGGCTCCGCCGCTCCGGGCTTCCGGCGCCGCGACGGCGCTGCCGTCCGCGCAGCCAGCGCCAGCCGAGGCGGAGCGCCAGCCTTCCCGTCCAGGCCGGCGCCACGACGAGAACGAGGACCGAGACGAGCTCAATCCACCCAGGGCCGTGGGGCTGATCCAGGCCGGTGACCCGGTGGATCAGGTCGTGGACGACGGGCGCGAACAAGGGGCTCCGAGGTGGGACGCTTCAACCGAGCCGGGTCGCCCGCAGGCGCAGGGCGTTGCCGATCACGCTGACCGAAGACAGCGCCATGGCGGCGGCGGCGATGACGGGCGAGAGCAGGATGCCGAGGAACGGGTAGAGGACGCCCGCCGCCATCGGCACGCCGGCCGCGTTGTAGACGAAGGCGAAGAACAGGTTCTGGCGGATGTTGCCCATCACCGCCTTCGACAGCCGCCGCGCCCGCACGATGCCGAGGAGGTCGCCCTTGAGCAGGGTCAGCCCAGCGCTCTCGATGGCCACGTCGGTGCCGGTGCCCATGGCGATGCCGACGTCGGCGGCGGCGAGCGCGGGAGCGTCGTTGACGCCGTCGCCGGCCATCGCCACGACCTGGCCGGCCGCCTTGTGCCGCTCGACCACGGCGGCCTTCTGGTCGGGCAGCACCTCCGCCTCGACCTCCTCGATCCCGAGGCGGCGCGCCACCGCCTCTGCGGTCGTCCGATTGTCGCCGGTCAGCATCACGACCCGGATGCCCTCGGCCCGGAGCGCGGCGAGCGCCTCGGGCGTCGTGACCTTGACAGGGTCGGCGATCGCGATGACGCCGGCCACGCGCCCGTCGACGGCCGCGAAGATCGCGGTCGCCCCATCTCGCCTCAGGTCGTCCGCCTCGGCCGCGTAAGTCGACACCTCCACCCCCTGCTCGCGCAGGAAGGCGGCGTTGCCGAGCGCCACCCGGCGCCCCTCGACGGTGCCGAGCGCGCCCTTGCCGGTCGGGCTGTCGAAATCCGCCACGGGAGCCAGGCCGATCCCGCGCTCCTCGGCCGCCTTCACGATGGCGAGGGCGAGCGGGTGCTCGCTCGCCCGCTCGACGCTCGCCGAGAGGCGCAGCACGCTGGCCTCGTCGAAGCCGGTCGCCGCCGCCACCCGCGTCACCGCTGGCTTGCCCTCGGTCAGCGTGCCGGTCTTGTCGACCACCAGCGTGGTGACCTTCTCCATGCGCTCCAGCGCCTCGGCGTTCTTGACGAGCACCCCGGCCCCGGCGCCGCGGCCAACGCCGACCATGATCGACATCGGCGTGGCGAGGCCGAGCGCGCAGGGGCAGGCGATGATGAGCACTGCGACAGCCGCCAGCAGCGCGAAGGTGAAGCGCGGCTCCGGCCCGAACGCCATCCAGGCGATGAAGGCCAGCGCCGCCACGCCGATGACCGCCGGCACGAACCAGCCGGCGACCTGGTCGGCGAGACGCTGGATAGGCGCGCGAGAGCGCTGGGCCTCGGCCACCATCTGGACGATGCGGGCCAGCATGGTGTCGCGCCCGACCTTGGTCGCCTCGATGACGAGGGCGCCGGACTGATTGAGGCTGCCGCCGATGACGGAGGTGCCGACCTCCTTGGTGACGGGCATCGATTCCCCGGTCACGAGGCTCTCGTCGACGGAGCTGCGGCCCTCCACGACGGCACCGTCGACCGGCACCTTTTCGCCGGGGCGGACGCGAAGGCGGTCGCCAACGCCGATGGCGTCAAGTTGCACCTCCTCGTCCGTCCCGTCGGGCCGGATGCGGCGGGCCGTCTTCGGCGCGAGGTCGAGCAGCGCGCGGAGCGCCCCGCCCGTGCTCTCGCGGGCCCGGAGCTCCAGGACCTGCCCGAGGAGCACCAGCACCGTGATGACCGCGGCCGCCTCGAAGTAGGCCGGCACCGCCCCGCCGTGACCGCGCAGCGCCTGCGGGAAGAGTCCGGGCGCAACGGTGGCGACGACGCTGTAGGCCCAGGCCACCCCGGTGCCCATCGCGATCAGGGTGAACATGTTGAGGTTGCGGCTGCGCACCGACGCCCAGGCGCGCACGAAGAACGGCCAGCCTCCCCAGAGCACGACCGGGGTCGCGAGGACGAACTGGACCCAGTTCGAATTCTGCTGGCCGAGGAGGTCGAGCAGGCCAGTCAGGTGGCCGCCCATCTCCAGCGCGAACACCGGCAGGGTCAGCGTGAGCCCGATCCAGAACCGCCGGGTCATGTCGACGAGTTCCTCGCTCGGACCCTTGTCGGCGCCGACCAGCACCGGCTCCAAGGCCATGCCGCAGATCGGACACGCCCCTGGGCCGAGCTGCCGGATCTCGGGGTGCATCGGGCAGGTGTAGATCGTGCCCTCGGGCACCGGGTCGGCCTTCTTCGCGGCCCGGCCGGGGTCGACGTAGCGGACCGGGTCGGCCTCGAACTTGGTCCGGCAGCCGTTCGAGCAGAAGTAGTAGGGGTGCCCGTCGTGCTCGGCCCGGTGCTTCGTCGCATGCGGGTCGACCATCATCCCGCAGACCGGGTCCTTCACGCGGAAGGCGCCGTCCTCGCTCTCCGTGACGCCGGCATGGTGGCCGTGGTCGTGGCCGTGTGCGTGCCCGTGCTCGGCATGGCCGTGGCCTCCTGGGGCAGGATCGTGTCCCTGTGGCGCGTCGCTCATGACCGCTCCTTCCGCATGGCCGAGCGGGCGCCGCCGGGCCGCAAGCGACCCGACGACAGCCGGCGGCTTACTGGTTGCCTTCCGTCTTGGCGTTCTTGTCGAGCCAGGCGACGAGCTCCTTGATGCTCTTCTCCTGCTCCTCGATTGTCTTTTCGGCGAGGCGCTTGCTCTCGGCGTTGTCGGCGCCCTTCAGCCCGGCGCGGGCCATGTCGATGGCGCCTTGGTGGTGCGGGATCATCGCGCAGATCCAGGCGACGTCGGGGTCGCCCGCCATCATCCCCTGCATCATCGGGCCGTTCATCGACATCATGGCCTGCTGGAGACCCTTCTGGGTCTCGGTCATCTGGCCGCCCATGCCCTGCATGGCCTGGGACATGTGCCCCTGCATGTCCTTCATCATGGCGTCCTTGCCGGCGGTGGCCGCCTTGCAGGCCTCCGGCAGCTTCACGGCGGACTGCATCGAGCCATGGTCGTGGTCGGCCGCGAGAGCCATCCCGGCGCCCGGGAGCGCCAGGGCCGCGGCGAGAATCAGGGTACGAACAAGCATGATTGCCTTCTCTCGTTGGGGGTGAGGAGCGGCCCGGTCGGCCGCCCCGGATCCATCAGGCGGCCATCTTCCGGCAGCTCTCGGCGCAGCGGCGGCACTGCTCGACGCATTGCTGCATGTCGCCGACCTGCTCGCAGCTGCGGGCGCAGTCCTCGCAGACGTCGGCGCACTCGGCGCAGGTATGCTTGTGGTGTGCGGTCCCCAACAGCATGAAGTGCGCCGAGGTCCGGCAGATTTCGGCGCAGGCGAGCATCAGCCGGAAGTGTTCGGGCTCGACGTGCTTGCCGCCGGCCGGGAGGCAGTGGTTCGAGGCCATGCTGAGGCAGGTCTGGTAGCAGCGTAGGCACTCGTCGATGCAGGACTGCATCTCGCTCGACATCTGGTGCATTCAGGTTCTCCGTCTATCCATCGCAAGGTTTGCGGCACGACTGGAATGCTGACTCAGTATCAGATAAGTCAGACCGTCATTACCCTAATATAGAACTCACGGGATACAGATGCGTTCTGAAATAAATACTCTGAAGCATCACGTATTCGGGAGGGCCGCCTGCGCGCGGACGCGACCGCTCAGTTGGTGCCGCGCTTCCTGAGGAAGGCCTCCATCTGGGCGATCTCAACGTCCTGAGCCTTGATGATCTCCTCAGCCAGCTTCCGGATCTCGGGGTCCTTGGAATGCTGGAGGGCGACCTTGGCCATCCCGACGGCGCCCTTGTGGTGGGGAATCATGCCGCGCACGAAATCGACGTCGACGTCGTTCGAGTAGCGGATGTCCATGTTCCGGTGCATCTCGGCATCGACGTCCCGGAACGCCTTCGTGGCCGGCGTGTCCGCTTTGTCCGCGGCAGCCATGGCGGCGTGGTCGTGACCGCCATGGCTGGCATGGTCGTGGGCCTCGTGCGCTAAGGCGATGCCCGAGAGGCCGAGGGCCAGGGCTCCGGCGGCGAGGGTCGAGGTCAGGGTCTTCATCGAGGAGGCTTCCTGGTGCGAGGGGTCAGTTGAACTTGCCGCTGGCGGTCGCGCCGTCGGGACCAGTGAGTTGCACGGCCCCCTTGGGGCTTTCGCCGAGGGCGACCGCGGCCCTGCCGGACAGGCGGTTGCCGTCGGCGGGCTCCAGGGGGACGCGGGTCGGCTTGCCGCCGACGACGAGGATGGCCGTGCCCTTGAAGCCGGAGGTCGGGACCGGCTTCTGGCCCTCGTCCAACAGGAACACGTCGACGGTCTCGCCTTTGGTGACGAGCTCGACGTGGAACTTGCCCGCGTCCGCCACCCGGCCGCCGTGCTGGCCGGTGGTCTCGTGGGCGTAGGCGGCGGTCGCGGCGAGCAGGCCGGCGGCCAGGGTCACTCTCGAAAGGATCATGGGGAACTCCTCGGTTGCGGGGTCAGTAGGCCTCGGCCGGCCGCGGGGGCGCGCCGTCCGGGGATGGGTAGGCCGGCGCCTCGGCGTGCAGCGCACGCAGCCGCTCAAGCGGCCTGCGGCCGAAGCGCAGGAACAGGACGGGGGTCAGGAAGGTGTCGAGCAACGTCGCGCTGATCAGGCCGCCGAAGATCGTCACCGCGACCGGGTGCAGGATCTCCTTGCCCGGGCTCGCCGCGTCGTAGAGCAGCGGCAACAGCGCCACGCCGGCCGAGAGCGCCGTCATCAGCACCGGGGTCAGCCGTTCCAGACTGCCGCGCACGACGAGTTCGGGCCCGAACGGCACGCCCTCGTGCAGCGACAGGTTCAGGTAGTGGCTGATCTTGAGGATGCCGTTGCGGGCCGCGATGCCGGTCAGCGTGATGAAGCCGATCATCGACGCGACCGAGAGCGGCTGCCCGACCAGCCACAGGGCCGCCACCGAGCCGATCAGGGCGAGCGGCACGTTGCCCATGATGATGAGCGCCAGCGCGGCCGAGCGGTAGCGGCTGTAGAGGATGGCGAAGACCAGCGCCAAGGACAGGCCGGAGAGCGCCGCGATGGTCCGGCTCGCCTCCTCCTGCGCCTGGAAGGTGCCCTCCAGGCTGGTGAAGAAGCCGGGCGGCATCGGCTCCTGGGCCACCGCCTCGCGGATCGCCGCCACGATCGTGGCCATGTCGCTCTCGGCCGTGGTGTTGGCCTGGACCACGATGCGGCGGCGGGCGTTCTCGCGCAGGATCTGGTTCGGCCCGTCCGTCTCGCGGATGTCCGCGACCTGGCGCGCCGGCACCCAGCCCGAGGGCGTCTCCAGCAGCAGGTCACCGAGGCCAGCCGTCGTCCGCCGGTTCTCCGACAGGCGCAGCACCACGTCGAAGCGGCGCACGCCGTCGACGACCGTCGAGACCACCCGCCCGTTCGAGAGGCGGCTGATCTGCTCGACGACCGCGGCGGGCTGGACCCCGTAGAGGGCCGCCCGGGTGTAGTCGACGCGCACCTCCAGCTGCGGGATGCGGACCTGCCGCTCGACCTGCAGGTCGGCGAGCCCCGGGATCTTGGCGAGGCGGTCCCTCAGGCCGTTCGCCACCCGGCGCAGGGCGTCGAGGTCGTCGCCGAACACCTTGAGCGCGATCTCAGCGCGGACGCCCGAGAGCATGTGGTCGAGCCGGTGCGAGATCGGCTGGCCGACGTTGACCGCCACCGGCAGGGCACCGAGGCGCCCGCGGATGTCGGCGACGAGCGCCTGCTTCGGACGCTTCAGCCCATCGTCCAGGGCGACGTCGATCTCGGAGGAATGCACCCCCTCGGCGTGTTCGTCGAGCTCGGCCCGGCCGGTCCGGCGGCCGACCGCCTTCACGCCCGGAATCTCCAGGAGCAGTTTTTCCGCGATCAGCCCGACCCGGTTGCTCTCGGCGAGCGAGATGCCCGGGTTGAAGGTCATGCTGACCGTGAACGAGCCCTCGTTGAACGGCGGCAGGAAGGCGCGCGGCAAGTTCCAGGCGGCGATGCCGGCGGCGGCCACCGCGGCCGCGACGGTGCCGACCAGCAGGCCCTTATGCCGGAAAGCCACCCGCAGCAGGGCGGCGTTGCCGCGCTTGAGCAGCTTCAGCAAGCGGCTGTCGTGCTCCTCCAGGTTCCGGAGCCCCGGCAGCAGCCAGGACGCCAGCACGGGCGTCAGGGTGATGGAGGTGAGCAGGCTCGCCAGGATGGAGATGATGTAGGCCTGCCCCAGGGGCGCGAAGAGCCGGCCCTCGATGCCTGAGAGCGCGAACAGCGGCACGAAGACCAGGATGATGATCAGCGTCGCGTAGACGATGCCGGAGCGGACCTCGTTCGAGGCCGAGACCACCACCTCGAAGGTGCTCCTAGGGTTGCCCGCCTTCCGATTCTCGCCGAGCCGTCGGTAGATGTTCTCGACGTCCACGACGGCGTCGTCGACGAGCTCGCCGATGGCGATGGCGAGCCCCCCGAGCGTCATCGTGTTGATGGACAGGCCGAACAGGTGGAACACCAGAGCGGTCGTCAGCACCGAAACCGGGATGGCCAGCAGCGAGATCGCGGTGGTGCGCACGTTCAAGAGGAAGGCGAACAGCACCAGGGCCACCACCAGCACGGCCTCGACGAGGACGCGCTCGACGTTGCGGATCGAAGTCTCGATGAAGTCGGCCTGCCGGAACAAGACCTGGTCGGCCTTGATGCCGCCGGGCAGGGTCGGGTTGAGTTCCTTCAGGGCGGTCTCGATGCTGCGGGTCAGCCGCACCGTGTCGACGTCGGGCTGCTTCTCGACCGAGACGATGACCGCGGGCTTGGCCATGTAGCCGGCATCGCCCCGCTTCACCTTCGCGGCGAAGGACACCTCGGCGAGTTGGCGCAGGTAGACCGGGGCGTCGGCGACCGTGGCGACCACGAGGTTGCGCAGGTCGTCGAGGCTCATGGTCCGGCCGATGTTCCGGATCAGGTACTCGCGGGCGTTCTGGTCGGTGAAGCCGCCGCCGGCGTTGGTGCCGAACTGCGCGAGCGCCGTCTCCAGCTGGGCGTTCGTCACCCCGAGCGCGCGCATCGCCGCCGGGTTTGGGCTGACCCGGAACTGGCGCACCTCGCCCCCGATGGGGATGACCTGCGCCACGCCCGGGATGGTCAGCAGCCGGGGCCGGATGGTGAAGTCGGCGACCTCGCGCACCTGCATCGGGGTCGCGGTCTCGCCCGTCACCGCCACCAGCAGGATCTGGCCCATGATGGACGAGATCGGCCCCATGACCGGGGTCACGCCGCGGGGCAGCTGGTCCTGCACCAGCGACAGCCGCTCGGCAACCTGCTGGCGATTGCGGTAGATGTCGGTGCCCCAGTCGAACTCGACGTAGGTGATCGAGAGCCCGACCCCCGAGACCGAGCGCACGCGGGTGACACCCGGCAACCCGTTCATCCGGGTCTCGATGGGATAGGTGACGAGCTGCTCGACCTCCTGAGGCGCGTACCCTTCCGCCTCGGTCATGACGGTGACGGTGGGCTTGTTGAGGTCCGGGAAGACGTCGACCGGCAGCTTGGTGGCGGTGAAGGCGCCGTACAGCACCAGCACCGCGGCGAGCGCGAGGACGAGCAGGCGGTTGCGGACCGACTGGCTGACGAGGACGGTGAACATGGCCGGCCTCCTCAGCGGACCTGGTCGAGGAGCTCGGCGCCCTGGGTCACCACCCGCTTGCCGGGTCCGATCCCCTCGGCCACCAGCAGGCGGGCGCCGTCGAGCGGCTCGACCCGCACGGGCCGCGCCTCGAAGCGCTCGGCGGTGGTGTGCTCGTAGACGACGTCCTGCCCGTTGCCGGTGCGCACCACGGCCGAGCGCGGCAGCGCCAGGCCGGCCTGCTCGGTCTCGGTCCCGGCCAGCACCGTGACGAACTGCCCGACGCGCAGGCCGGCGGCGTCGCCGAGGACCGCGAACTGCACCGGGATAGCCTGGTTGCGGTCGGCGAGCCCCGTGCCCTGGTAGGCGAGCTTGAGGGTCCGGCCATCCGCGAGCCGGGCGGTGGCGTTCTGCGCCGCGGTCAGCGCGTCGAAGCTGAGGGCCTCGACCCAGAGGCGGTTCGGGTCGACGATCTGGAACACCATCGCGCCGGGCGCGGCCATCTGCCCGGCCACGGCCGCGGCCTGCGCCACCACGCCGTCGACGGGCGCCACCAAGGTTTCGGGCTGCTGCCGGATCTTGTCGAGGGCGGCGCGGCGGTCGTGCAGGCCGTTCAGCTCCGCGACCGCGTCGTCGAGCTGGGTCTGGGCCACGGCGCCGGTGGTGGCGAGTTTTTTATAGCGCTCGACCCGGCGCTCGACGATGGCGACCTGCTGGTCGAGCTCGCCCTGCCGCTGGCGCATGTCGGAGACGTCGACGGCCTGGACCGGCGGCGTCACGGTCGCGAGCACGTCGCCCCTGCGCACCTTGGTGCCGAGGCGTGGGAAGAGGCCGGAGGGCGGTGGCGCGAGCCGGCCACCGACCGAGGACTGCACCACGCCGCTGGCGTTCGGGTCCGGGATGATGCGGCCCGGCAGCTCGACCGAGCGGTGGAAGCTGCCCTGCTCGGTCATGGTCGTTCGCAGGACGAGGAGCCGTTGCGTGGGCTTGGGCACGAACACGGAGCCGTCGGGCAGGCGCTGGGCGAGGTCAGCCGAGCCGGGGGCCCGCGCCTCGATCAGGGCGGCCCCCCGCATCGGCTCGCCGTGGTCCTCGTCGCCGTGCGCGAAGGCGGCGGTGCCGAGGATGAGGGTGATGCCGATGGCGAGCAGCGCCAGGGCGGGGGCGCCTCGGCGCCCGCGAACGACCGCGGTGACGAGCATGCCGAGCAGGAACGCGACGGCGACCGCCGCCACCAGCGTCGGGTCCTTGGCCGTCAGGCGCTCCCGGAGGCCGTGGGCGAACTCGGAGGCGCGTCCAAAGGCCGCTTGCGTCGGCGTCGGCTTGGCGGCCGCTGCGGCTGCCTGCGCGGCGGGATCGGGCACGGTGACCGCCACGGTCAACACGTCGACCGCATCCCCGGCCGTGACGGTCGCCACGAGCTCGTGCCGGCCGGGCTTCGCCAGCCAGGGCACCGGCAGCGCGTAGCCGCCCTCGGGCGTGGCCGCGGCGATCTTGGCCCCCTCCGGCGTCTCGACCTCGATGGTCGCGCCGGGCACCGGCTCGTTCGTCCGGAAGCGGTCGAGGAACAGCGTCAGGGTGCCGTCGCGCGGGATGGCGACGAGCTCGAAGGCGTCGGACAGCGCCTCGCCGCGCGGCGCGATGGTCTTGGTGACGGGCGGCGGCGCGGCGCCGTGGTCATGCCCTCGTGGGCGAGCGCGGGCCCCGCCAGGACGGCGGCAAGCAGCGCCACCGCCCCGGGGGCGGCGGCAAGACGGGTCGACATGAATGGGTATCCTCGCGTCGGGAAGTCCGGATGCACGCCGCGATGGCGGACGCAGTCCGGGCGTTGCGCGCCTCAGGCGCGCCTCACGTCACGCGAGGGTTCGTGGCGGCTTGGGCAGGGCCTCGGGGCCGACGCCCGGGCGGCCAGCGACGTCGTGCGGGATCAGCTTGGCAGTGCGGACCACGGGAAGTGACAGGGCCCCCGTGCCGGACATGATGCCCGACGCGCAACAGACCATGGTCCCGCAGCAGGAGCCCCTGCAGCCGGCCGGACAGCACCTACCGCCGGCGTCATTCGCTCGCAGCGAGGCCACCGGCTCGACGGCCGGCGCCTGAAGATCGACAGCGGTCCGGGGCCTCGCCGACGTCTTTACGACGCGCGAAGGGGCAGCGGAAACCGTGGTCTCAGCGATGGAGGGCGCCGCCTGGACATATGCCGCCGCGGCTTGGTGGCGGCCATGGTGCGCGTGGCCCTCGTGGGCCTGGACGGCGGACGGCGCGACGTAGGCGATGATCGCGAGGATCATCGCCGCCATCAGGCGCACGATTTGCCGGTCGGGGCTCATGAGGGCTGCTTACACCGTTTCCAGTGGCGGGACTATGTCGTCAGGGACGTGAATGCCGGCGTGCAGGTTTGGTTGCCGCGGCGGCGTTTCAAGGTGCCGCGGGCAACGGCTCGGCCGGGTAGCCGGCGGCCGTGATGGCCTGGGCGATGCGGTCGGCGAGGCCGCCGGCGCCCGAACCCGTCACGCGTTTGGCCCGCAGGTCGGCATTGACCCGAGCCCCGGACTCGACGCCGAGGACGGCGCGTGACGGCCTGGTCGCAGCCGCAACCCGGTTCCGAGACCCTGTATCGGGCCATGACGCTCTCCCCTCGGTGGCGTCCCGCTCAGATGGGGCTTCCCATAGTGGGAAGGTCAACAGGCTTTTCCGGGACAGGAGGTGAAAACCACAATTGATGGCTTTCCCTCGAAAAGACGCGCCACCCGAAGAAAGCCGCGCAAGCCGGGCTTTCCACCGAGTTCGCTGAGGCGTCGCATGAGCGCGGTCGCGCCGCCTGGCCAGGTCGGGGCCGAACCGGTCCAGCGATAGTCTCAGCCGCGCCCCTTGTCCTTCCGGTAATGGTCGCGAACGAGCTGACCCGGCGAGGGCTGCGCGACCATGGTGCCGCCGTACCCGGCTGCCTTGGCCAGGTTGATCGCATGATCTGCGCACTTGGCCGCGTATTCGCCTGCGCAAACCTCGTGGCCGTCCGTGTTCGTTGCGTAAACCAAGTAGGTGCGGTCGGGATTTGCCATGGTGTTTCGCCAGAATCGCAATCGACCGATTGTGAATCGAATCGAACGGTTTCGTCAAAATCGGATATCGGTCACGACGTGTATGACGGTCCGGGCGCAGCCGCCGCAGCCCATTTTCTCGACCCTGTAGCGGACCATGACGCCCTCCCGTCGGTGGCGTCCTACGCAGATGGGGCTTCCCCTGGTGGGAAGGTCAAGGGCCGCGGCGCCCGTCAGGCCGGCGCCCACACGGCAATCGTCGTCGCAGGCTCCTGGTGGCCGTGCCGGATGCCCTCCCAGCCGAGCCAGCCCGTGTAGAGGCCGACCAGGACGATCAGAGCCGCGGAGGCGTAGGGGGCCCGCCGGGCGAAGGCGTCGAAGCCCGACCAGCGGTTCGCCACGTGCCTCACGCTGAGCGCGGCCAGGATTCCGGCCGACACCATCGTGAGCGCCAGCCCGATGCTGAAGCACACGACGAGCGCGAAGCCGAGGCTGAACTGCTTGAGCTGGATGCAGAGCAGCAGCACCGTGATGGCGGCCGGGCACGGGATCAGGCCGCCCGTCAGGCCGAACAGCACGATCTGACCGGTGGTCACGGTGCGGCCCCCGAACCGTCGCCGGATGGCCTCGGCGTGCGCCCGGGCGTGTGCGTCGTCCTCGTCGCCCAGGTTCAGGTGGTCGTGTGCGTGGCCGTGCTCCTCGAACGCGACCTCGTGGATCTCCGCCCCGGCGGACCCATCGAGGTGCAGCCGTGCCCTGAAGGCATGCGGCTCCGGGATCTCCTCCATGCTCTCCAGGAAGTCGCCCCCACTCGCGAACGAGAATGCCTGGCGGGCACCGTCGGGTCGGACCGTCTCAAGGGTGACGCGCTGGGCCGGGGGCAGCACGCCCTTGACCCGGCTCAGGCGCCAGCGCGGCGGCACGCCGTCCTCGATGACCTCCAGCTGGAAGACGCCATCGCGGGCCATGATGCCGTGGCCCTCGGCGTCGTGGTGGTGGTCGTGGTGCTGCTCGCGCCAGGTGCGCCACGCCATCCAGAGCGCGATGCCGACGATGAGGACGGCCGAGGCGAGCTGGAAGTACGGCTCGGACGCCTCGCCGCCCCACGCCTGCCCCAGGTACTGGCCGCCGAGCGCGATCACCCAGACGACCGCCGTGTGCGAGAGCGTCGCCGCCAAGCCCAGCAGGACCGCCTGCAGGACGGTGCCGCGGACCGCGATGATGAAGGCGGCCATCATCGTCTTGGAGTGGCCGGGCTCCAGGCCGTGCAGGGCGCCGAGCAGGATCGCGCTCGGCACGAACAGCCAGGCGTGCGCGGTCCCCTGCTGCAGCAATTCGGGAAACGGGACCATGACGGGTCGCCCTCCTACTTCAGATAGGTCCGGACGACCTCGATGAGCTCGGCCGCGCCCTTGGCACGCTCCGGGTCGGGCTCGCGAGCGGGGTCGACGACGTGATGGCGGATGTGGTCCTCCATCAGCTCGGCGGTCAGCCCGTTGATGGCGCCCCGCATCGAGGCGACCAGCATCAGCACGTCGGTGCAGCCGATCTCCGCCTCCAGGGCGCGCTCGACGGCCTCGGCCTGCCCCTTGATCCGGCGCACGCGCGCCAGAAGCTTGGTCTTGTCCTTGACGGTGTGGGACATGGGTCGGCTCCCTTCGCTTCGTAATATAGGGGGCTACCCTATGTATGTCGAGCGAGAAGCCCGTTGCGGGCGAGGGAGGGCGTGCCGTGACGGAGAAGGATCCCTGCACCGGCGTCTGCCGGTTCGATGGCCGGTCGGGCTGGTGCGTCGGCTGCGGCCGGACCAGTTCGGAGATCAGGGCATGGCGTAAGATGACGCCCTGTCGGCGCACGGCGCTCGCGCGCGAATTGCCGCGCCGAGTCCGGCAGGCCAGCGGGGAGGGGGCCGCGCCCTGACCGAGCGCGCCGCCTTCGACGCGACCGACCACACTGCCCGCGTGAGCCTTGCCGATGACAGCGTTCCCGAAGGCGGGATGGTACGCTCCCATCCGGATGCGAAGGACGGGTATGCCGCGCCGATGCAGGTGATGGACGAGACCGGGACCGACCGAACCCTCCCTGCCTGACGCGGCCTGGATCGGGAACCGCATCCGGGCCTGGCGCGACGACCCGGGCGGCTCCCACCGGACCTGGTCCCTGTGGGAGGAGCGCATCGAGAACTTCCGCGCGATCCGACGCCGCCTCCAGGCCGTGGTCGAGGAGATCCGGGCCGACACCTTCGGCAACGCCTACCGCGGCTCGTGACTGGAGACGGGGGCCCACGCGATCGCAGAGCAGCGCCAGGTCTTCCACGGCGCCGACCACGCCTTCCTCTGGAAGCCGAAGCTGCGCATCCCGGACATCCACGAGGACGGCGCCAACCAGGTCGCCTTCGGGCGCTTCCTCGACGCCTGCCTGCGCGGCACCGCCGAGGCGCAGGTGCTCGCGGCCATCCAAGCGCTCGACCAGGCGGGGATCACGAGCCTCGGCCCGGCGGCGGCGAACCTGCTCTACTTCCTGCACCCGACCTGGGTGAGCCCGTTCAACACGGCCATCGTGAAGGGCTACAACGCGCTGACCGGGGCCAACGCGACACTCGGCAAGTGGGACGAGTCCCTCGCCATGGGCCCGGGGGATCGTCGCCCTCAACGCCAGCCACCGGACGCTCCTCTCGAACGATGACGGGGGCGTCGCCGGCTTCCTGTTCGACGTCGGGTCCGGCCGCTGCCCGAGCGCGACGGGGGCCGCGGCCCTGGCCCGCCGGCGGGCGGACCTCGACCGGGTGCGGGCGCAGGCCGCGAGCAAGGCGGACCACACCCACACCGAGATCCAGGGCTGGCTGCGGGACCTCGGCCTGGCCCTCGGCTTCGACGTCTGGATCGCCTCGAACGACGCCGGCCGTCCCTACGGCCCCGGCCGCCTGTCGGGCGGCTGCCTCAACCGCCTGCCCGAACGCCTGACCGCGAGCGGCTCGGCCGAGACGGTGCAACTCATCGACGTGCTCTGGCTGGGCAAGGCGGGCGGCGACGTCGCGGCGGCCTTCGAGGTCGCGCGCACCACGAGCATCTATTCCGGCATCGTGCGCATGCTCGACCTCGCCCTCGGCGTCGAGGGCGGGACCGCGCGCAACTTCTTCCGGGTGGCTCGGGACAACCGCGGGGACGACGTGCGCGCCCAGTTCGCCGGGCCGGCGTTCTCGCGCGTGGGCGACCTCGACCCGCGTTACCTGCCCTCCAGCGAATTGCGCGGGACCCGCGAGGCCATTGCCCGCCCCGTCCGCATCGCACGATGACGCGGTGCGAGCCTATCCCTGAGGCATCTCGGGCCGCCGCCCGGCGGCAGACCGAGCCCATGGGCCGCCCCTTCCGGAAACCACGGAGGATAACCGGGAGCGAGAGCCCAAAGACTTCCCTCGTAAAACGCCCTTGACCCCGTACTACGGTACGGACCTTAGGCTCACGGGGCGTTGGTGATGCCGGGGCAGCACATGCGGGATCCGACCATCGGGAAGGCGGCGCGGGAGGCCGGCGTCGGCGTCGAGACCATCCGGTTCTACGAGCGCCAGGGCTTGATCGCGCAGCCGGCCAAGGGGGCCGGCTATCGGACCTACCCGCCCGAGGTGATCGCCCGCATCCGCTTCATCCGGCAGGCCCAGAGGATCGGGTTCTCCCTCAAGGAGGCGCAGGAGCTCCTCGCCCTGCGCGCCGACCCGCAGGCCGACTGCGGCGACGTGCGGGCCCGGGCCCGGCACAAGATCGCCGAGGTGGACGCGAGGATCGCCGAACTCCTGCGCGTCCGCGCCGCCCTGGAGGCCGTGGTCGCCTCGTGCCCGGGCCACGGCGGGCTGGGTGGCTGCACCATCCTGGAAGCCCTCGACGAGGCACCGCCGGCACCGGCGGCGTGCCGATGCGGCGCGCCGAGAAAGAGGAAGACGCCATGAGGACGGTCACCCTGAAGGTCGAAGGCTGGCGGTGCGCCGCCTGCTCCGCCTCGGTCGGCTCTCTGTTGGAGGCTCATCCCGGCGTCCGCGGCATCGACGTCTCCTTCGACGAGGGACGCGTCCGCGCCCTCTACGACCCGGCGACCACCAGCGAGGACCGCCTCGTCGAGCTGATCGAGAAGCGCGGCTTCCAGGTCGTGGCCCGTACTTCGGCCTGATCCGGCCGGCTGGACATTCCTGGAGACGGACCGATGGCCGCAGCAACCCTCGACACCGACTTTTCCCTGTGGAGCGAGGAGCCGGCGAGCCGGCCCGACCGGGCGCGCATCCGTGCCCGGATCGGCGGCCTGCACTGCTCGCTCTGCACCGGAACCATCGAGAAGGCTCTGGGCAGCCAGCCCGGCGTCGACAAGGTGGCGGTCAGCCTGACCCACGAGCAGGCCCTCGTCGAGTACGACCCGGCGGTCGCGCGGCCGGCGGCGCTGCTGGGGATCCTGCGCGACATCGGCTACACCATCTCCGACCCGCGCAAGGTCCGGCCCTACGAGGAGGAGGAGCGCGATCTCGTGCGCGAGAGCCGCCGCTTCGTCGTGGCGGTCGCCCTGAGCGTCGCCTCCATTCCCATCATCGCGGATCCCACCCTCGGCTGGATCGGCTTCCTACCCGCCCTGGTCTGCCTCAGCCTCGGCGCGATGGTCTTCCTCGTCCTGCGGAAGACCAGCCTCCTCGCCGCGGCCGCCAGCACCACCGGTCTCGCAGTCCTGGCACTCGGCCTGCTCTACCTGAACCTCCAGGGCTACCTAACGGCCTCCGCTCCCTGGCTCGTCGCCGCGCTCGCGGTCGTGCTCGTCTTCGGGGTTGGGCGCCACATCCTGCACATGGCCGTCCAGGCCCTCCGCCGCGGCATCCTGAACCAGCACGTGCTGCTGGAAATCGGCGCCTTCGCGGGCATGCTCGGCGGCGTCATCGGGCTGGTTCTCGACCGGCCGGACTACCCGACGGCCCCGTTCTTCGCCGTCTCGGTCATGGTCGCGACCTACCACATCTTCTCCGAGTGGCTGTCCCTCATCGTCAAGACGCGCAGCTCCCAGGCCGTGAAGCGGCTCCTCGACCTCCAGCCGGAGACCGCCCGCGTGGTCCGGGACGGCCAGGAGCGGGATGTGCCGCTGGACGCGGTCGCAGTCGGCGACCTCGTCCGCATCCGCCCCGGGGAGCGCGTGCCCGTCGACGGCACGGTCGCGGGCGGCCGCTCCGCCGTCGACCAGGCCCTCGTCACCGGCGAGCCGATCCCGGTCGAGCGCGCGGAGGGCGACGCCGTCATCGGCGGCTCGATCAACGGCACCGGCACCCTGCTGGTGCGGGTAACCGCGGTGGGGGCCGGCAGCTTCCTGCAGAAGGTGGTGCGCGAGGTCGAGGACGCCCGCGCCCTCAAGCCTGGCCTGCTCCACCTCGTCGACCGCGTCCTGCAGGTCTACACCCCGACCGTGCTCGCGGTGGCCGCGCTGGCCTTCGTCGGCTGGCTCGCCGGTTCGTGGTTGGCGGGCGGCGAACCCGACATCGAGCGGGCCGTGTTCGCGGGCTTGAGCGTCCTGGTCATGGGCTATCCCTGCGCCGTCGGGATCTCGGCACCGCTCTCCATCGTGCGGGGGTCCGGCGAAGCCGCCGAGCACGGCATCCTGATGCGGACCGGCGAGGCCTTCCAGGGCTATCGCCTCGTTGACACCGTCGTCTTCGATAAGACCGGGACCCTCACCGAGGGCCGGCCCGCGGTCCGCGAGGTCGAGGCGTTCTCCGGGAGCGAGGCCGATCTCGTCGCCGTTGCCGCCGCGGCCGAGGCCTCGTCCGAGCACCCGCTCGCGCAGGCGGTGGTCAAGGCCGCGTTCGCTCGCGGCGCCGTGCCCCCGGACGTGACCTCGTTCGAGGCCGTCCCGGGCAAGGGCATCGTCGCCCAGACCGAGGCGGGCAACGTCCTGGTCGGCAGCCCGGCCTTCCTCGCCGGCCACGGCATCGATCTCGCGCCCGCTTCAGCGCGCATCCTGACCCTGGAGGGGGCCGGGCGCACCGTCATCGTGGTCAGCCGGGACCATCGCCTGCTGGGTCTGCTCGCGCTCGACGACAGCCTGCGGTCCGACGCGGCGCAGGCGGTCGCGGCCTTGCGGGCTGAGGGCGTGAGGACGGTCCTGCTCACCGGTGACAACGAGCGGGCCGCCCGCCGGATTGCCGCCGAGGCGGGCATCGACGAGGTCCACGCGGGGGTGATGCCCGACGGCAAGGCGGAGACCGTGCGGCGCCTCCAGGCGACGGCCAAGGTCGCGATGGTCGGCGACGGCATCAACGACGCGCCCGCCCTGATGCAGGCCGATGTCGGCATCGCCATGGGCGGGGGCACCGACATCGCCATCGAGGCCGCCGACATCATCATCCTGTCGAACCGCCTGGCCGCGCTGCCGCTCGCCCGCCGCATCAGCCGGCGCAGCTACGCCAAGATGCTCCAGAACGTCTGGCTCGCCTTCGCCTTCAACGGCCTCGGCATCCCGATCGCCGCGACCGGCCTCATCAACCCGATCTGGGCCATGGTCGCCATGGCGGTGAGCGTCACCGCGATCTTCCTCAATTCCCTCTGGGGCCAGCCCGGACTGTTCCTGGGGGCGATCACGAGCGTCGGCAGCCTGCCCGGGACGAACGGGCTCGCCATCGAAGGAGGTCGGCGATGAGGTTCCTGATTTCTTCGAGCGGGGCGGCCGCACTGGCAGCTCTCCTCCTGGGACCGGTGGGGCCTGTTCGGGCCCAAGAGGACACGCCGGCCACGTCACGCCGCGGCTCCGATCTGAAGGTCGCGACCCTCCCGGTGGAAGGCATGGTCTGCCTCTCCTGCGCCGCCTCGATCAAGCGTGCGGTCCGGAAGGTGGACGGGGTGACCGACGCGGAGATCGATTTCGTCGGCCGCACGCTCCGCGTCACCTACGCCGCCGGCCGACCCCTCCTGCTCGGTCGCGTGCGGACGGCCGTCGCGGGCCTCGGCTACACCCCCGGTCCTCCCGTGGTGGCGCCGTGACGCTCGAACATCTCGTCCGGCCCCTGGCGACCGGCGCCGGCGGGCCGGCCGCCCTCTGGATCGCGTTCCTTGCCGGGGTCCTGGCCAGCGCGGTCTGCCCCTGCACCCTGCCGGTCGGGCTCGGCCTGGCCAGCGTCGCCGGGGCCTCGGAGGCGGGGTCCCGCCGCGCCGGCCTGCAGGTGGCCGGGTCCTTCTTCGCCGGAATCGTCCTGAGCCTCGCCGCCCTCGGCTCCGCGGTGGGACATCTCGGCGCGCTCGCGACGGAGGCGTTCGGCCGGAGCTGGGCCCTGCTCATGGCCGGCGTCTCGCTCGCGGCGGCGCTGCTCGCCTTCTGGTGGCCGCGCCTGCGCACCCGAGCGCTGACGGCCTGGCGCCACCCCGGCCTGCTCGGCGCCTTCGCCTACGGCGTGGTGTTCAGCGTCGGCACCTCGGCCGCGCCGCTGTTGCTGCTGCTCACGGTGGCGGCCGCGGAGGGTCGGGACGGGCGCGGCGTCGTCCTCGCCCTCGCCTTCGGCCTCGGTCGGGGCCTGCCCTTCCTCGCCGCCGGTGCGGCCGGGAGCGCGGTCACCCGCCTGGCCCGCCTCGGCGTCTGGGGCCGAGCCCTGCAGCTCCTCAGCGGCGCCGCCCTCCTACTGGTCAGCGCCTACTACGCGCGGGTCTACGCGGACCTGCTCTGAACCCCGGAGACCTCATGAGCGACGAAACCGCCTTTCTGACGGAGGTCACCCTCTCCGTGCCAACCATGTTATGCGACGGCTGCGCCGAGACGGTCCGTGACCTGCTGATGGCCATTCCGGGTGTCCGGCAGGCGAGGGCCAGCGCCTGGCGTAAGCACGTCGCCGTTCGCTTCGAGCCGTCCCGCGTCGGACCCGCGGAGATCCGGTCGGCGCTCGCCAATGGCGGGTTCGACGGCGCCGAGGTACAGGCATGATCCCCGGAACGGCGGAACCCGCGGAGGCTGACCGCGAGCGCCTCCTCCGCGTGCTCGCGGCAGCGGCGTTCGTGATCTTCTTTCAGGCGTTCATGGTCGCGCCGGTCCTGCCGCAGTTGGCGCAGGGGTTCGGCGTCTTGCCCGAGCGTGTCGGGCTCATCGTTCCGGCCTATTTGATTCCGTACGGCGCGGCGACGCTGGTCTACGGGCTGCTGGCGGACCGCCTCGGCGTCTGGCGCGTCATGGCGGGTTCCCTGGCCGCCTTCGCTGCGCTGACGGCCCTGACAGCCACGGCGAGCTCGGTCGGGCAACTCGCCACGTGGCGCTTCCTGACCGGCCTGGGGGCGAGCGGGGTCGTCCCCCTCGGCCTCGTTCTCGTGGGCCGGCTCTTCCCCTACGAACGACGCGGGCGCCCCTTGGGATGGCTGTTCGGCGCCATGGCCGGCGGCATGGCTTTCGGGTCGACCTTCGGCGCCCTGCTCGAACCGGTCGCCGGATGGCGCGGCCTCTTCCTGACCGTCGGCGCCGCCGGGGGCGCGCTCCTGCTCGTCCTTGCGCCGTCACGGGGGATCATCCCGGGCGCCACGGCGATCGGGACACGGCTGCCCGACCTGTTCCGCGGCTATCGCGACCTCCTGCTCATCCCACGCGGACGCCGCACCTATAGCTTCGTCCTGCTCAACTCGATGTTCCACTCCGGCGTGTTCACCTGGCTCGGCCTGTACTTCGAGCAGCGATACGGGCTCGGTCCCGTCGGGGTCGGCCTTGCGCTCCTCGGCTACGGCATCCCGGGCTTCCTCCTGGGGCCTGTCATCGGCCGCATCGCGGACCGGCGAGGGCGCGGCCGCCTGCTCCCGGTCGGGCTGCTCCTGGGGGCCTTCGCGGCGGCAGCTCTGACCCTCGACGCGCCGCTTCTCCTGGCTGCGGCGGCGGTAACGGTCCTGTCGCTCGGCTACGACATGACCCAGCCGCTGCTCGCCGGCGTCGTCACCGCGCTCGGGGGCCAACGTCCGGGGCAGGCCATGGGGCTCAACGTCTGCCTGCTGTTCACCGGGTTCGGGCTGGGAAGCCTGCTCTTCGGCGGATTGCTCCGCTTCGGGTTCGGGACGACGCTCGCGCTGTTCGCGGCGGCGGAACTGGCGCTGGCCGCAACTGCCGTGCGTCTCTTCAGGCCCGAGACGCCGTCCGTCGAAGGAGGACGCCCCTGAGCACGCCAACACCCGAATTCGAGGAGGATACCCTCGACACCGTCATCCTCTCCGCATTCCGGCAGGCGCGCCGCGAGGGACATCGCGACGCGGCCGAGCACCTCATGCGCGCCCTGGAGGCCCTCGCCGGCGCGGCCGACCCGTCGTCGGCATCGGCCTGCGTGGCCGAGGCATGCCTTGGCTTCGCGGACGAGCAGGGCACGGGACGCGCTTCCCCGACGTATGGAAGTCGATCGAGGCAGCCGCATTGAGCCTCGACGGTCCGTTCTCGTCCCGGGGCGGCAGGGTCTCTGAGGCGGAACGCGTCGGAGCGGAGCCGTGCCCCGCATTCGACACCTCTTAAGGCCGGGACGGCCCACCAGCCCAGTTTGAGGTGACCGCGGACGGCCCAACCGGCGCCGGCGGGCCGCTCGGGTGCACCGAGTCCCGCTGCGCAAGCGGAGCAGGAGCGTACCGTGCAGGAGGGCCCCGGTGCAGAGCCCCTGGAAGCGCTGGAGCGGCTCCGCCATCCTCGCTGCCGCTGCGCCGTACACGCGCTGGTTTGCCAAGCCGCGGACCTGCGCGAGCGTCGGGGACTCTCGGCCGGGCGAGGCGAAGCCCCAGGGGCGGGTGTCGCGGCCTCGTCGACGATCAGCGACGTGGACGTGCCTGTCACGAAGGCGGCGCCGCGGGACTCCGTCCGGCTGCGACGGCGCAGCCGGGTGCAAGCCACGCCCCCGCTCTCCGAGGCCGCCTGCCTTCACCTGCTCGTCGAGAACGCAGCCGTTCAGAGCATGTATCCGATGTCGGATGCTCCGGTTGGGTAGGCGAACATCGTCGTTTTCAGGTCTTCGGCCGTGAGACCATGCCGGATCGCCAGGCCGAAGATGTTGATGACCTCATCGACGTGGGGGCCGACCAAGTGCGCACCGAGCACGCGGTCGGTGTCCTCGTCGACCAGAACCTTGAAGCCGTAGGTGGGCTCGGCGACGCGCCGGGCCGTGTACCAGCCGGACACCCTCTGGCTCCGCAGGCGGAACCTCAAGTTCCTCTGCCGCGCCTCTGCCTCGCTCAGCCCGACGCTCGCGATCGGGGGGATAGTGAAGGCGACGCTCGGGACGCCGCGATAGTCAGGCCGGTACTGATTGCCCTCGATCATGTTCCGCACGGCAACCTTGGCGTCGTGGCTCGATACCGGCGTGAGGGGCGGCCCCGTCCGGGCGGCGTCGCCTGCGGCGTAGACGGCAGGGTTCGATGGGCTCTGCAGGAACGCGTTGAGCCTGAGATGCCCGCGCTCGTCCCGCGCGACGCCGGCGGCATCGAGCTGCAGCGGCTCCAGATCCGGGATTCGGCCCGCGGCGTGGACCACGAGGTCGGCCTCCATCGCCTCCTCGGCGCCGGTCTCGGACCGCGTCAGGACCGTGTACCCGTGCCCCGCCTTCTCGACCCGCACGACGGCGCGCCGCGTCCGCACGTCGATCCCCGCCTCGTGGAAGCTCTCCATGAGCCAACCGACGAGCTCGGGGTCGAACTGGGTCAGGAGGCGCTCGCCACGCTGCAGGATCGCGACGCTCGCGCCCGCCCGGGCCGCGATGTGCGAGAACTCGGCCGCGATGTAGCCACCCCCGACCAGGATGATACGAGGCGGGAGCTCCTCAAGCTCCAGGAACTCCTCGTTGGTGACGAGGTGCTCGGCGCCGGGAAAGGGGAGCGGCGCTGGGCGGGCTCCGGCCGCGATCAGGATGTGCCGCGCCTCGCAAACGCCCTCGCCCGCGATCGCGACCGCGTTCCGACCCACGAAGCGGGCTTGGCCGTGAAAGGCGTCGATGCCCTTCCCGGCGTAGTTCCTCGCCTGCTTCTCCGGGATCGGGGCCGTGAAGGTGCGCTTGAACGCCATGAGCTCCGGCCAGGACATCCGAGCCTCGGGCGCGACCACCCCGCGGGTGCGCATGCGGCGGATGTCGTCCATCACCTGGGCGCCGGTCACCAGCATCTTCTTGGGGTCGCATCCGCGCAGGGCGCAGGTGCCGCCGAAGGGCCGGAAGTCGGTCACTGCGACCTTACGGCCGGCGGCCGAGGCCCGATTGCTCGCGACCATGGCCGCCGTGCCACTGCCGATGATGATCAAGTCGTAGCTTCCAGCCATCTCGTTCACCCAGACTTGCGAGGGATGTCCTGCTCACCGGCAGCTCCTCTTCGGTCGCGAGCCCTGCCGGGACGGCCCGCATTGCGCGCGCAGGTGGCGCAGCACCGTCGGAGGTGTCAGCCGAAGCCGACCCGCCCGAGCGCTGCAAGGGCACCTGCGGCCGCCGGTTCGTACGGAGCCACGGAGGCCAGTGGCACGTCGGACGGAAGATGGATGGATGGGCAAGCCACAGCGGACGAGGGCAAGCGCGGCGAAGGCGAGGAAGGTGGCGACTCCCGCGCTCGCGCCGGTTCCGGGATATTGCCCACCTCACGCGAAGGGCCGCGAGCGGACAGCATGGAACCTCCCCGAACAGGTCGGCAGCCAGACAGGCGCAAGCGGGCCCCGGCTCGGCTTGGTGCCTCGGACGAGCCCGCGTCTGACCCGACCGGCGACAGAAGATGGGCCGATGGCCGCACGCACGATGGTCAACAAACCTGGAGCAGCTTCAGGTTTCCGCCGGGCCGGAAGTTTCTTCGGTTCCGTATCGGCCAGAGGTGAATGCGAAGTTCGGTCTGGATTGTCGAACAGGCTCGGCGGCGTCTGCCCGCGAACCTATCGGCCGGCCTCGGAGGGTGCCGGTTTGAGCGCGCTCGCTGCTGGCGGTCACGTGTGGAGCAGGCCGTCGGCCACCTGAGGCGGCGGGAAGCCGCCGGCCGCGTGCCCGAAGCATACGGCCGGCGGATGCAGGCGTCACGAGTCCTCGTCCTGGAACAGCGTCTCCATGATCGGACAGTCGGGTACGAGGCCGCCGATACAGGCCGCGGTCATGTCCTTCAGGACGCGCTCCATCCGCCGGAGGTCGGCGATCTTCGCCCGCACCGCGATCAGTTGGCGGTCGGCGACGCCCTGGACTTCCCCGCAGGTGACCGCGTGGCGGTCGACGAGCGTCAGCAGCGCCCGGATGTCCTCGACGCTGAACCCGAGCTCGCGGGCCCGGCGGATGAAGGTCAACCTCTGCCGGTGAGCTCGATCGTAGATCCGCTGGTTCCCGGCCGTCCGGGGCGGTGCCGGCAGGAGCTTGACCTTCTCGTAATACCGGATCGTCTCGATGTTGACGCCGGTTCCCTCAGAAAGCGCCCCGATGGTCAGGGCAGCGCGTCCGCGCGACGCAGGAACGATGCCCATGCAAATCTCCTTGAACCTGTAGTCGCTACAGATGCTAGCCCCTCCAAGGTGGGAGGGAAAGCCGTGTTGAAATTCTCCTTGATTGCCCGCGTCCCCCAGGCCTTGCGCAGGCATGCCCGGAGTGTGATCGACGAAATCTCGCGCTTCCGCCTCCGGCCGCTGCGCCTCGGGAGCCTTCCGGTCGTCCTGGCCCTGACCGGCCCGGCGCACGCCGGCGACGTGGGGCTCTTCGCGCTCCCGATCCCCGACAGCTACCCGGAAAGCGTGGCCGTCGGACCCGGTGGCACCATCTGGTTCACGGAGAAGCAGGGCAACAGGATCGGGCGGCTCGCTCCCGACGGCGAACTGACCGAATACCCCATCCCGACCCAAGACAGCCGCCCACAGGCGATCGTGGCCGGTCCGGACGGCGCCCTGTGGTTCACGCAGAACCGCGGCAACAAGATCGGGCGCATCACGCCTGCGGGCGTGATCACGGAATATCCGGTCCCGACGCCCGAGAGCTACCCGTTCGGCCTCACGACGGGGCCCGACGGTGCCCTGTGGTTCACGCTGTCGGGCACGAACCGGATCGGCCGCATCACGGCCGAGGGGAGGATGAGCGAGTTCAGCCTCGCCAAGACCCTGACGCCTTACGGCATCACGCTCGGGCCCGACGGCAATCTCTGGTTCACGGGCTTCAACAGCAACACGGTCGGCCGGATCACACCGGCCGGCCAGGTTGCGGAGTTCCCGCTGCCGACCCCAGATAGCGCCCCGCAAAATATCGTTTCCGGTCCGGACGGCGCCCTGTGGTTCACCGAGGCTGCGGCGGATGCCATCGGTCGGATCACGACAGACGGCAGCGTGACCGAGTTTACGCTCGCATCGTGCGCGCCTGGTTCCGTTTCCGAGGACGGCCACCCTGCCCGTTGTACGGGCACGAGGTCTCCCTGCGGCATCGCGGCCAGCAGCGACGCGCTGTGGGTGACGCAGCATTGTGGCGGACGGCTCAGCCGTCTGTCCCCGGGCGGACGGCTCAGCGAGATCGGTCTGGGCGGCCTCAAGGCACCGAACGGGATCGCAGTCGATCCGGACGGCGCCGTCTGGTTCGCCCTCGCCCGCTCGAACGGGATCGGGCGTCACCGGCCCGAGGGCGGCAACCGGTGAGCGACTCTCGGGTCTTCGCCGGGTCGTGGACGGGGCCGCAGGTCCGCCGGCGGCGACCCGGCACGGGCAAGACCGAGGGCGACGCATGTTCCACTCTGGCGAGACCATCGCCCGCGAGGAATGCGCCGCGCTATTGCCACGCTTCGGCGGCGCCGGGCTGCTTCCGGCCGTTGCCACCGACGCGGGCTCCGGCGCCGTCCTGATGCTGGCCTGGATGAAGGCCGCCGCGCTCCACAGGAGCATCGAGACCGGTGAGGCGTGGTTCTGGAGCCGGTCCCGGCAGCGCCTCTGGCACAGGGGCGCGACGAGCGGGCAGGTCCAACACGTCCAGGAGATCCGGGTGGACTGCGGCCAGGACGCGATCTGGCTGAGGGTTCGCCTGGCCGGTCGAGCAGGGTCCTGTCACACCGGCCGCTCCAGCTGCTTCTACCGTCGCGTGGTGACCGGGCCGGACGGGCCGATCCCTCATCCTGGACCCGATCCCACCGGGGCAGCCCGCAGAGCCGTCCCGAGGCCGGAGCGAGGAACACGTGAACGGCCCAAATCAGCGCTTGCACCTGTAGTCGCTACAGGTTGCACAATCCGGACATCGAAAGGATCCCACATGGACAAGTTGGTTGGCACGGCTCCATGCGAGAGCACGGTCGCACCGCGCAGCGAGGCCGAAGGGGACGGGCAGAGGATCGCTGCCGTCGGCGGCATCCTCGCCGCGCTCGGAGCCTCCTCCTGCTGCATCCTGCCCCTCGCACTCTTCAGCCTCGGCGTCAGCGGGGCCTGGATCGGCAACCTGACCGCGCTCGCGCGCTACCAGCCCGTCTTCATCGCCGCGGCGGTGGCGTTCCTTGGCTTCGGGTTCTGGCGGGCCTACCGCCGGCCGGCGGCCTGCGCGGATGCCGGCGCGTGCGCGCGGCCCGGCTCGGGCCGTCTCGCCAGGATCGGGCTGTGGATTGCCGCCGCACTCGTCCTGGCGGCCGTGACCTTCCCCTACACCGCCCCCCTGTTCGTCTGACCCTCACCGTCCTTACCCAGGAGATCACTATGAAGATCTTGCTTCGCGCCCTCATCGCCGGATCGGTTCTGGCGCCGGCCGGTGGCGCCTTCGCCGCCCCGCGCACGGCCATTCTCGACGTCCAGAACGTGAGCTGCGTCACCTGCGCGCCCATCGTCAAGAAGACGTTGTCGCGCCTCGACGGGGTGACCCAGGTCACGGTCGTCGAACGTGGCGGCACGGCCACGGCCACCGTGACCTTCGACGACGACAAGGTCACGGCCGAGGCCCTGTCCGGGGCGGCCACCAACGCCGGGTACCCGTCCTCCGTGAAGGAGGTGAGGAACGCGGCCGCCGACATCACCGGCAGCCCCGCTCAGGCGCGCTGACGAGGCCCGGGACATCATTCTGGCGACCGCCATCTCCTTCGAGCCGGCGCCTGCCCGGCCGCGCCCTGGCGCGCGACGCCCATCCCGGTGGCCGTCCCAGGATCGGGCGGTCTCGCGGCCGGGGCCACCGGGGCCGACGGTGTCCCGGTCCCGCCAATCCTCGTCCTGGGCAGCTCAGCCGGGATCAAGCCCGATCGGTTCAACACCTCCACGCGTCCGGCGGCATCCGAGTGCCGCGGCGCGGACGAACACACACGGAAGCTGAGATCATGAGCGATTGCTGCAGCACCCCGCGCGGGAACAACGGCAGCGGCCCCTACGACCTCGTCGTCGTCGGCGCCGGTTCGGCCGGGTTCTCGGCCGCGATCACGGCCGCCGAGCAGGGCGCACAGGTCGCCCTCATCGGGCACGGCACGTTGGGCGGCAGCTGCGTGAACGTGGGCTGCGTCCCCTCGAAGGCCCTGATCCGGGCCGCGGAGACCGTGCACCATGCCAACACCGCGGGCGGCCGGTTCGCGGGCATCCAGGCCCAGGCTCGGGTGACCGACTGGCGCGCCCAGGTCGCCCAGAAGGACGCCCTGGTGCAGGGCCTGCGCCAGGCGAAGTACGCGGACCTCCTGCCGGCCTACAACAACGTGTCCTACCACGAGGGTCGCGCGCGCCTCGTCGCCGGCGGGGTCGAGGCAGGGGGCCGGCATTTCGCGGCGAATCGCATCCTCATCGCCACGGGCACGCGCCCGGCCATGCCGAACATTCCCGGCCTTGCCGACGCCTCGCCCCTCGACAGCACCGCGGCGCTTGCCCTCACCGAACTTCCGCGCTCGATGATCGTCCTCGGCGGCGGCTACATCGGCGCGGAGCTTGCGCAGACCTTCGCGCGGGTCGGGGTCGCCGTGACGCTCGTCTGCCGCAGCCGGCTCCTGCCCGCGGCGGAGCCGGAGATCGGGGAGGCCCTCGCCGGCTATCTGGCCGGCGAAGGCATCGCCGTTCTGGGCGGCCTGTCCTACGAGGCCGTGGACAGGACGGAGGGTGGCGTGAGCCTTACGTTCTGGCGGGACGGCCGCCGGGAGACCGTCACGGCCGAGCGGATCCTGGCGGCGACCGGGCGCACCGCGAATACCGAGGACCTCGGTCTCGCCGACGCGGGTGTCGCCCAGACGCCGACGGGCGCCATCGTGGTCGACGACCGCATGCGCACCTCGAAGCCGGGCATCTACGCTGCCGGCGACGTCACCGGGAAGGACCAGTTCGTCTACATGGCGGCCTACGGCGCGAAACTGGCCGCCAAGAACGCCCTCAACGGCGACAGCCTGCGCTACGACAACAGGGCGATGCCGGCCGTGGTGTTCACCGACCCTCAGGTCGGAAGCGTCGGCCTCACCGAGGTGCAGGCCCGGGCGGCCGGGTACGACGTGCGCACCTCGGTGCTCACGCTCGACAACGTGCCCCGCGCGCTCGCGGCGCGCGACACGCGCGGGCTGATCAAGCTCGTGGCGGATCGCGCGACCCGGCAGCTGTTGGGAGCGCATATCCTGGCCCCCGAGGGCGCGGACAGCATCCAGACGGCGGCGATGGCCATCCGCGGCGGGCTGACCATCGACGCGCTCGCGGAGACGATCTTCCCATACCTGACCACCGTCGAGGGTCTCAAGCTCGCGGCCCAGACCTTCGACAGGGACGTCAGGAAATTGTCCTGCTGCGCCGGTTAACCGGGATGCCCAGGATCCGCAGGGGGATGTCTTCCGACCTGCAGGCGAGACCGCAGCGTTCTGCCGTCGAGATCAGGCCGGGCGTGCTCCGCCCGGAATGGTCGGCCGCTGTCTCGCCTGGCGCGCGGGCCGCGCTCGCCCGGCGACGGCTGCGCGGTCCAGCTTGATCGAGGCGTAAGCGCGTCCGCTGGAGGCCGATGAGGATCGGCTCTGGCGCGCCGTCCGCCGCCTCTACGCGGCACGGGGACGTCCACCCTGGCGCCATCGCCGCCACGGTGGGCGTCGCCGAGGATCATGCGCGAGCCCGCCTGGGACGCTTGCGGCGGCGGGACCTGATCGGCCTGGAGCCCGCGACGGCGGTCATCCGGTACGCGTACCCGTTCTCACGCGTCGCGACAGGCCACCGGGCCTTGCTCGGTGGGCAGTCCCTCAATGCCCTCTGCGCCATCGATGCCGCCATCGCAAGGAGAGGGGAGAACCGTGGCAGACCGGGCGGTCTCCGGCGGGTTAAGTCGGCCGGAACGCCTGCACCACGGCCGGATCCGTCTCGATACGCGCTGCCCCGATCAGGTCCAGGCAATACGGGATGGCCGGGAATACGGCGAGCAGGCTGACGCGGATGGACGAGGGACGCCCGGGACAGTTCACGATCAGCGCCTTGCCGCGCAGGCCCGCCGTCTGCCGCGACAGGATGGCGGTCGGCACCTGATCCAGGCCGCGCCGCCGCATCAGTTCGCCGAAGCCGGGCATCATCCTGTCGCAGGCGGCCTCGGTACCCTCGGGGGTGAGGTCGCGGGGCGCCGGCCCCGTCCCGCCGGTGGTCAGGACCAGGTCACAGTGCGCGTCGTCCACGAGCCGGATCAGGGCGTCACGCACGCTCTCGACGCCGTCCGGCACGGTGCGCGCGACCGCCTCCCAGGGAGAGGTGCGGATTCCGACGGAAGCCGGCCACCCATTCCGACGCGAAGCCGGCCAACGTTCCGATTTGATGTCGGCCACTCGGTAGCCGGCATCGGCTATGGCGCATCCCCGCGGGTCAGCAACCGCGGCATCCCAGTCCTCGACCACGAGGAGGATGGGATGCCGGCCAGGAGAGAGCTGACCATGCGACAGATCAAACAGATGCTGCGGCTCGCCCACGACGGGGTGAGCGCGCGTGAGATCGGGCGAACGCTGGGCATCGCCCGCTCGACCGTGCAGGACAACCTCGGCCGAGCCACCGCCGCCGGCCTGACCTGGCCGCTCGACGCCGAGGTCACGGACGCGGTGCTGGAGCAGCGCCTGTTCGCCCGGGCCGGCGTGAAGCAGGGCATGCGCCGCCTGCCCGAGCCGGACTGGCCCTGCGTCATCCGGGAGATGCGCCGGTCCGGGGTCAACCTGACCGTGCTCTGGGAGGAGTACCGGGAGACCCATCCAGACGGCTACGGCTACTCCCGGTTCTGCGATCTCTACAGGGAGTTCGAGCGCCGGCTCACCCCGGTGATGCGCCAGCACCATGCCGCCGGCGACAAGGTCTTCGTCGATTACTCCGGCAAGAAGATCGAGATCGTCGATCCCACCACTGGCATCGTGCGCGAGGCCGAGATCTTCGTGGCGGTGCTGGGCGCGTCGAGCCTGACCTACGCCGAGGCGACCTGGACCCAGACGCTGCCCGACTGGATCGGCGCGCATGTCCGCCTGTTCCGCTTCCTCGGCGGCGTCCCCCGCCTCGTCGTGCCCGACAACCTCAAGAGCGCCGTTCACAAAGCCTCGTTCTACGATCCAGAGATCAACCGCTCCTATGGGATGATGGCCGACCATTACGGCGTCGGCATCCTGCCGGCCCGGCCACGCAAGCCCCGCGACAAGGCCAAGGTCGAGGCCGGCGTGCGCTTGGCCCAAACCTACATCCTGGGGCGGCTTCGGCGACAGACGTTCTTCTCGCTCGCCGAATGCAACGCCGCCATCGCCACGATGGTCGAGCGTATCAATGCCCACCCGATGCGCAGGCTCGGCACGACCCGACGCGCCCTGTTCGAGGCGATCGAGCGAGCGGCGCTCCGTCCCCTGCCGGCGGAGGACTACGCCTTCTCCGAATGGCGGCTGGCCCGGGTCAACCTCGACTACCACGTCGAGGCGGCCGGCTTCCTGTACTCGGTGCCCCACGCCCTGATCCGCGAGCAGGTCGACCTCCGCATCACGGCGCGCACCATCGAGGTGTTCCACCGCGGTCAGCGCGTCGCCGCCCATGAGCGCCGTTATGCCGGCCGGCGACACGGCACCGATCCCGAGCACATGCCGAGCGCGCATCGGCGCTACGCCGAGTGGAGCCCCGAGCGCTTCCGGCGCTGGGCACGCGGTATCGGCCCGGAGACCGAGGGGCTCGTCGTCGCCATCCTCCACGACCGTCCGCATCCAGAGCAGGGCTTCCGTACCTGCTTAGGCATCCTGCGCCTCTATCGCGGGCTCGACCCCGGCCGGGCGGAGGCCGCCTCGGCCCGCGCGGTCGCCATCGGCGCACTCACCTACAAGAGCATCGCCTCGATCCTCAGCCTGGGCCTCGACCGCACCGCGCCGTCTGCCGAGGCCGCTCCCGTCCTGCTCCACCCCAACCTGCGCGGCCCGCGCTACTTCCACTGACGGAGACGACGATGCTCACTCATCCCACCCTCGATCTCCTGCGCGAACTCGGCCTGACCGGCATGGCCTCTGGCTACAGAGCGCTCGACGCCAACCCGGAAGCCGGCGCGCTCTCGCACGCCGAGTGGCTCGGGCTCCTGCTCGAACACGAGGCCACCGCCCGCCGGCAGAAGCGCTTCGAGACCCGCGCACGGGCCGCCCGCCTGCGCCACCCTGCCAGCATCGAGGATGTCGACTACCGCAGCCATCGTGGCCTCGACCGCGCGCTGTTCCTCAAGCTCGCCACCGGCGACTGGATCCGGACCCGGCGCAACCTCGTCATCACCGGCCCCTGCGGCGTCGGAAAGAGTTGGCTGGCCTGCGCGCTGGGACACAAGGCTTGCCGGGACGACCTCTCGGTTCTGTACTATCGGGTCCCGCGCCTGTTTGCGGCCTTGAGCCTCGCCCGCGGCGATGGCCGATACGGCAGGCTGCTGCGCCAGATCGCCCGTGTGAACCTGCTGATCCTCGACGACTGGGGCCCCGAACCGCTCCTACCCGAGCAGGCGCGGGACCTCCTCGAGATCATCGAGGATCGCTACGACACTGGCGCGACCCTGATCACCAGCCAGGTACCGGTCGACCGCTGGTACGAGATCATCGGCATTCCGACGCTCGCCGATGCCGTCCTCGACCGGCTGCTTCACAACGCGCACCGGATCGAGCTCGCCGGCGAGAGCCTGCGCAAACGAAAGGCGGCCGAGCAAGCCGCTTGACCGCCTGAACCAACCTCGTGATCTTCCACCCAGACCCGCGGGAGCGCCTCCGCCACCGGCCGGCTTCAGATCGGAACGGTGGCCGGCTTCGCCTCGGAATGACGGCCGGCTTCAAATCGGAATCCCCGGCCGGCTTCGTCGGAATACGCAGGAGAGGCGAGGATTTCCGCCAGGACGGCATGCATGGCCGGCCCGCTCGCGTCCGCGTAGCCGCCTGAGCTCGCACGGTCCGAGACCGTCAGAATGCCGATCCGCGCCGGGCGGGCCGATGGGGTCATGAGAGGCCGTCTCCAAACTTCAGGTGCGGCAGAGCCTCGTCACGCAGGCGAGCCGCTGGTCGGGCGCGAGGGTACCGCTCCATGGCTCCGGTGCTTCCGTCCGCGTGAACGGCGCCGCCCCTGCGGTATCACCGTCGCCGTCGTTGAACGTGACATCGCGTTTCGGGATCTCCGCATAGGACGGCCTGACACCCCAGGATCGCGCGGCCGGGGTGTGCCGGCGCGCCGCCCGAGCCAGGCGCTTGCCAGACATATCAGCACATGGCAATATGATGAGATGATCGGTACCGCAAGCCCCTCGGTCGGGGCCGGTCGGAAGGAGCCATTCGGCACTCATGATCCCGTTTCGCCTCGCCCTCATCGGGTTGCTCGCCTCCGCTCCGGCCGTCGCTCAGGGTCAGTCCGGCATCCTGAGCGCGGAGCAGCGGCCGGCCATCGAAGCGGTCATCAGGGAGTATCTGCTGAAGAACCCGGACGTGGTTCAGGAGGCCTTGACCGAGCTTGAGCGCCGCCAGCAGGAGGCGCAGAAGGCGACACAAGCTGTCGCACTGCGCGAAGCGCGCGGTAAGCTGGTCAACTCCGCAAACGATTACGTTATCGGCAATCCGGCCGGCGACGTCACGCTCGTGGAGTTTTTCGATTACAATTGCCCGTACTGTCGAAAGGCGAGAAGCGATGTGGACGCCCTGGTCAAGAGCGATCCGAAGCTGCGGGTGGTCCTCAAGGAGTTCCCGGTTCTCGGGGCGGCCTCGACCGACGCCAGCCGCGTCGCAATCGCCGCGAAGCGGGGACTGCCCGCAGGCAAGCTCCGAGAGTTCCATGACAAGCTGATGGAAACGCGAGGCCGCGCCGATGGGGAACGCGCCCTCGCGGTCGCCAAGGACTTCGGGCTCGATCCCGGGAAGCTGCGGAAGGACATGCAGGACGAGGCGGTCGCGACCGTGCTCCGGGAGAATGCCGCCCTGGCCGACCAGCTCGGCATAACGGGGACCCCGGCGTTCGTCCTCAACGACGGCATCATCGCGGGCGCGGTGGGCGTCGAAGCGCTGCAGCGGGCCATCGCGAACATCCGCGAATGCGACAGGGCTTCGTGCTGACCGTCATGCATCCCAGCGCCCGCCAGGCCCCATTCCGCAGACCGGGCGAGCCGCATCCAAGCATCTGCCGAGGAAGCGAATTGCGATGAACCGACGCGGAGCACTTCGGCTGCTGTTGATAGCCTCGGCCTCGGCAACCGTGAAGCCGGCCCTTGCACAAAACGTATCGGCCCGGGAACTCGCCGAGGCGGGGCCGCTCGGGGATGTCGTGCTCGGGTCGCCGGACGCCAGGGTGACGATTGTCGAATACGCGTCCCTGACATGCGGCCATTGTGCGGCATTTCACCGAGAGACGTACCCGGAGCTGAAGCGGCGCTACATCGACACGGGGAAGGTGCGCTTCATCCTGCGCGAGTTTCCGCTGGACCCCCTGGCGACCGCCGGATTCATGCTGGCCCGCTGCAAGGGCCATGCAAGCTATTACCCGGTCACCGATCTACTCTTCGATCATCAGAAGGACTGGGCTTTCACTGCCAAGCCCCTGGACGATCTGCAGGCGATCCTGCGGCAAGCTGGGTTTCAACAAGAAAAATTCGAGTCCTGCCTCAAAGATCAGAAGTTATACGCGTCGGTCAGCGCCGTGAGGCGGCGCGCCACCGAGACCTTCAAGGTGAGTTCAACGCCGACTTTTTTCATCAACGGACAAAGGTACGCTGGGAACCTTTCGATGGAGGACATCGAAAAAATCATCGCCCCCATGCTCGGTTCCTGAGGGGGCGAACCCGTCCGGGCGCTCGTCCCCACCCCTCCGCACGGTTTCGTGAATGGCCCCGAATACCCCTGCCCGCCGCATCGGCGCCCAGAAACACGCGGGTGTGACGCACCGCACGGCGACACCGGATCCGAGCGCCCGGCCGCGGGACCTGCGCGACCCGGGCGGCGCGGTCGCGCTGCGCTTGCCGGAAGCAGGGCCGGCCGGCACCGCACGGGGTGTCGCCCCGATACCGGCCCCGCGCGCGGAGGCCGAGCCATGCTGAGCGAACGACCGGGCCACGACGCCGCCGACGCCCCGGCATGCGGGTGCGGCGACGGCTGCGGCGCCGTTTCGGCCGCGCGCGACCCTGCGCTGCAGAACACGATGGCCAGCTTCTCGGCCGGTCTGCTCGCCGCCTTCGGCGCGACCCTGGGGGCTGTCGTCGGGTTCGTGGTCTTCGCCGAATGGTCCGGTCTCCTGGACCGGCTGTCCGGGTTTGTCGCATGGCCGCTCTGGCTCGCGGCGGTCCTCCTCGGCGGCTACCCGATCTTCCGTTCCGTCCTGCGCGCCGCGTTCAGGCGGCGGGTGACCTCGCACACCCTCATGACGGTCGGCCTCGGCGCCGCCGTGCTCACGGGCGCTTGGCCGGCCGCGATCATCGTCGTGTTCTTCATGCGGCTCGCCGATTACGTCGAGCATTTCACCGCCGAGCGCGCACGCCGCGCCGTCAGGGAGTTGACCAGCCTCGCTCCCGAAAAAGCCCGGGTCGAGCGCCACGGGTCCGAGATCGAAGTGCCGGTCGCCGAGGTGCGGATCGGCGAGACCGTGGTCGTGCGCCCGGGCGAGAAGGTTCCCGTCGACGGCGAGGTCATCGCCGGACAGGCCACCGTGAACCAGGCCTCGATCACCGGCGAGTCGATGCCGGTCGAAGCGGGCCCCGGCGCGCGCGTCTTCGCGGCGAGCTTCGCTCAACTCGGCGCCCTGCGTGTCCGAGCGACCGCCATCGGCGTCGACACGACCTTCGGCCGGGTCATCAAGATGGTCGAGGAGGCCGACCGACACCGCGCCGACGTGCAGCGCATCGCGGACACGTTCGCGACCTGGTACTTGCCCGTCGTCATCGCCGTCGCGACCGCCACCTTCTTCGTGAGTGGAAACGCGCTCGCGACCGCGGCGGTGCTGATGGTGGCCTGCTCCTGTTCGTTCGCGCTGGCCACGCCCGTCGCCATGATCGCGTCGATCGGCAGCGCCGCCCGGCGCGGTCTCCTGATCAAGGGTGGGCGCTACCTGGAGGCTCTCGCCAGGGCCGACGTGGTGCTGCTCGACAAGACCGGCACGCTGACGTTCGGCCGGCCTCGGATCACGGACGTCGTGCCGTTCGATGGATCGGGCGCTCCGGGCGAGGAGCGGTTGCTGAGGATGGCGGCGGGCGCGGAACGCTACTCCGAACATCCCCTGGCCGAGGCGGTGCGAGCGGCGGCGGCCGAACGCCAGCTCTGTCCGGCTGAGCCCGAGCACTTCGAGGCCATGCCCGGCCACGGCGTGCGGGCGCGTATCGCGGGCGCGACGGTCACCGTGGGCGGCAGACGCCTGCTGCCGGAAGGATTTAACATACCGCCGCGGATGGCCGATCTGGAAGCGGCGGGCAAGACGCTCGTGGTCGTGGCCTGCGATGGCAGCCCTGTCGGGGTTCTGGCGGCGACGGACACCGAGCGGCCCGCGGTGCCGGCCGCCCTCGCCGCGCTGCGGGCGCTCGGCATCCGGCATTTCGAGCTGGTGACGGGCGACAACGCTCGCACCGCCGCTGCGCTCGCCGGACCGCTCGGCCTGGGTTACCGCGCCGACCTGTTGCCGGAGGAGAAGATCGCGGTCGTCAAGGAGTACCAGAGCCGCGGGCACGTCGTCGTGATGATCGGCGACGGCGTCAACGACGCACCGGCGCTGGCCCAGGCCGACGTCGGCATCGCGATGGGCGCCGCGGGCAGCGGCGTCGCCCTGGAGGCCTCGCATGTCGCGCTCATGCGCGAGGATTGGACCCTCGTGCCCGAGGTGGTCCGCATCGCGCGGCGCACCATGAGGGCCGTGCGGTTCAACCTCGGCTTCACGGTCGTCTACAACCTGACCGGCCTCAGCCTCGCGGCGTCCGGCCTCCTGCCGCCGACGCTGGCAGCCGCCGCGCAGGCGGGACCCGATTTCGGAATTCTCGCGAACTCGGCCCGCCTCTTACGTCCGAGGTCCGGCGCGCGGCCCGGCGGGGGCGGTCCCGACAAGCCCGGATGCCCGCCACTTCGGCTTGACCAAGACCCAGCCGTGCCGCGCGCGACCGAGGCGCGGGCATGAGCCAGACCCGCATGGAGAGCCTGAAGCGGCCGGCAACCCGGCGCCTGGCGTGGCTGGTCCCCGCTGTCCTGCTCCTCGCCGGCGGGGCGCTCTGGTCGAAGGTCGCCGGCCCCGGTTCCCCCGCCTTGCTGGCGTTCGTGGACGGCGAGGGACATCCGGCTCGCCTGGCGGATTTCCGCGGCCAGGTCGTTCTCGTCAATCTCTGGGCGACTTGGTGCCTGCCCTGCCGCCACGAGATGCCGGCGCTGGACCGTCTGCAAGCCAAGCTCGGCGGGCCGGACTTCCAGGTCGTCGCCCTGTCCGTGGACCGGGGCGGCGCCGCGGTCGTGCGCCGGTTCTACGAAACCGCCGGCGTGCGGCACCTGTCGGTGTTCCTCGACAGCGCGGGAGCCGTCCTGCCGCAGGTCGGGGCCGCGGGGCTGCCGACCACCCTCCTGTTCGACCGGGACGGCCATGAGATCGGCCGCTTCGTCGGGCCGGCGGAATGGGACGGGCCGCGGATCGAGGCCATCCTGAGAAATGCCATCGCCCAACAGAGAGGAAGGACCTCATGAACGCGGCAACACCCCCCTCGCGCACGTCCCGGCTCGCGCTCGCGACGCTCACGGCCGTCGGCATCGCCGTCCTGGGAGGAGCCCTCTGGGCCAACACCCGGGGCGCGACCGGAAACGTCCTCGCTGGGCTGGGCGGCACGCCCCGGCCGCTCCCGCCCGGCGCGCTCCAGGTCGATGACATCGCCGCGGATCCCTTCAACTATAAGGGCGGCATCACGCTGCGCGCGGTCGTCGCCAGAGCCGAGGGCACCAGCCCCCGCAAGTTCGTGGTTGTGGATGCCCGCGAGGCCAAGATCTGCAAATCGACGAACTGCGCGAAGTTCTACCTGCCGGTCAGCGCGGAGACCGCGATGCCGGTTGCGCGCTGGGACGAGGTCGACCTGGAAGGCGAGCTCGTCCAGGGCGACCGGCACCCGTATTTCCGGGTGACCGGCCTGAAGAACCACGGTCAGTTCCAATGACGCGCCCTGGCGGCACGACGGCAGGCTCGGCGGGAGACGCAGCGTGAATCTCGGAACCCTTGTCTGGCGCAATCTCGTCCGCCGGCCCGGCCGCTTCGCGTTCACGCTGGCGGGCGTGGCCGTCGGCATCGCGGCTTTCGTGGCCCTTCTCACGCTCGGCCAGGGCCTGACCCAGGAGATCCGGCGCCAGGCGCAGGGGCTGGGGGCGAACCTCGTCGTCACCCCGAAGGGCTGGTGCGCCTACGAGCAGATCTCGGTTCTCACCGGCGAGCAGTTGCCGGAAGCCATCGCGATGACGGAACTCGCCAAGATCGCGGCGGTGCCGGGGGTGCGGACGGCCGTGCCCTACCTGAACCAGCGCACGGCCTTCCGGAACCGCCCGGTGCCGCTGATCGGCATCCAGCCGACGGCGATGCGGGCGCTCCAAGGCTGGCGCGTGGGCCAGGGACGCTACTTCCAGGGACCCGACGAGGCAGGCGTGGTCATCGGCGCGGCCATCGCCCAGCAGTTCGGGCTGCGGCCGGGGGAGACCTTCACCGTCCGCGGCCGCCCGCTCCCGGTCGTCGGCGTCCTGGACACGACCGGAACCAAGGACGACGTCGCCGCCTTCGCGCCGCTCGCCGTCGTCCAGCGCATCTACGAGACCGAGGGCAAGGTCTCCTTCGTCGCCGTGCAGGTCGACGACCTGGAGCGGGCGGACGAGATCAGCCTGCGCATCCAGGAGGCGGCCAACGTCGCCGTGGTGTCGGACAAGCAGCTCGTGAGCTCGGTCCTCTCCATCGTCGGCACCGTCGGCGCGGCGATGCAGGCGGTCGCCATCGTCGGCGTGGTGGCCGCCGCCTTCGGCATCGCCAACACGCTCATGACGGCCGTCTACGAGCGGCGGCGCGAGATCGGCATCCTGCAGGCCATCGGGGGAACCCGGCGCACGCTGTTCATCGGCTTCCTCCTGGAATCCGGTCTCTACGGCGGGCTCGGAGGGCTGATCGGCCTCGGCCTCGGCGTGCTGGCGGCCTACCGGATCGGGCCGTCCCTTGCCGACAATCCCTTCACGGCGGCCCTGCGCCAATCGCCCACGCCGGCGCTCGACCCCGGGACGATGGCGGGCGTGCTGGCGTTCTCCGTCGCCTTGGCGCTGCTCGCCGGGTTCTATCCGGCTTGGCGCGCGGCGCGGCTCACACCGATGGATGCGATCCGACATGTCTGAGGCAGATGCGCTGGTCCGCTTGGAGAAGGTCTCCCGGGTCTACGGCCGCGGCGAGGCGGCGGCGGTGGCCCTGGACGAGGCGTCGCTCGCGATCAAGCGGCGCAGTTGGGTCGCGGTCGTCGGGCCCTCCGGCCATGGCAAGAGCACGCTGCTGCACCTGATGGGCGGCCTCGACCGCTCGACGAGCGGGAAGGTCCATCTCGATGGGGAGGAGTTGTCCCGCCTGAGCGCACGCCGCCTCGCCGCGGTGAGAGCGCGCAAGATCGGCTTCGTGTTCCAGTTCTTCAATCTGCTGCCGCACCTGACCGCGCTCGAAAACGTTCAGACCGCCCTCTGGTTCGGCGGCTGGCCCGCGTCCCGGGCACGCGGCAAGGGGCTCGACCTCCTGGACCAAGTGGGGCTCGCCGACCGGGCCGGCCATCTGCCGGGCCAGCTCTCCGGGGGCCAGCAACAACGCGTCGCCCTGGCCCGGGCGCTCGCCAACGACCCGGATCTCCTGCTTCTCGACGAACCGACCGGGAACCTGGACTCGACCGCCGAGGCGGACGTCCTCGACCGGCTGGCCGCGCTTCACCGCCACGGACGGACCCTCGTCATGGTGACCCACAGCCCGGCCGTGGCCGCGAGGGCGCAGCGGCTCGTCAACGTCCGCGACGGCCGGATCGCGTCGGACGCGGCCGTGGAGCGCGCCGGTGCCTGAGGTCTCGACGGCGGGTCTGCTGACCGCTTTTGCCGGCGGCGCGGTCTCGTTCCTGTCCCCGTGCGTGCTGCCGCTGGTGCCGGGTTACGTTTCCTTCGTGGCTGGCCGGTCACTCGCCGGCCAAGCCAGGAGCGGCGCGCGAGCCGGTCCGGCCGTCCGCGCGCTCCCCCTCGGGCTGTGTTTCGTGCTCGGCTTCTCGACCGTGTTCGTCCTTCTGGGCGCCGGCGCCACGGCGCTGGGCCGGCTCGTCCTGTCCTACCGGTCTGAGGCCGGCATCATCGGCGGCGCCGTCATCCTCCTCTTCGGCCTGGTGACGACGGGCGTCCTGCGGCTCCCGGCCCTGCAACGCGACCTGCGCTACCACGGGGCGCTTGCCGGCGGCGGGCCCGGCGGGGCCTACCTCCTCGGCCTGGCCTTCGCCTTCGGCTGGACACCCTGCATCGGACCCGTGCTCGGGTCGATCCTCGCCGTGACCACCGTCACCGCCGGCGCGGGCGGCCTGGTGTTGCTCGCCGCCTACTCGCTCGGGCTCGGGCTGCCGTTCCTGCTGGCCACGCTGTTCACCGACCGGCTGCTCGGCCTCGGGCGGGGCCTCGGCCGGTTCGGGCGGCTCCTCAATCTCGCGGCCGGAGGGGTGATGATCGGCATGGGGCTCGCCATGATGACGGGCCGCCTGACCGAGATCGGCTCCTGGCTGCTGGAAACCTGGCCAGCCCTCGGCCGGATCGGCTGACGAGGCGCGCTTGTGCGGCTCCACATGGTGGAGACCCGGCATCGACGCGCCGCACGGGCTGGCCGGGCTGGGGATCGAGAGGCGTCGCGCCACATATCAGCGAATGACGATGTCCAAGCATGGCTGAAGACCAGACCCTCCTGCCCGGGCGGCGTGCTCGACCCCAGCGCAGCGCTGCGCCGGCGGCCCTGCGCCGGAAGGCCGAACACATGGCCAAGCTCTGCCGCGGCCTGTCCGATCCCTCGCGCCTCGTCATCCTGGAGGCGCTGCGCCCCGGGGCGCTGAGCGTGTCGGAGATCGTGCAGGCCACGGGGCTGACGCAGTCGAACGTCTCGAACCACCTGGGCTGCCTGTACGATTGCGGGCTGGTCCTGCGCGAGCAGGAGGGGCGCTTCGTGCGCTACCGCCTCAGCGACCCGCGCGTCGAGAGCCTGCTACGCCTCACCGAGGAGCTCGTGGCCGACACCGCCCGGGGCGTGGTGGCCTGCACGGAGATCGGGTGCGGCGGCGGCTCTTGCTAGCCGTAGCCACCGACCGGGCATGGGCCCACGTGGCGGGTCCCGGGCCGCAACCCGGAACCCGGGCGCCGCGGTTCCGGCCCGGGCGGGCGCCCGTCCCGTCATCGGGTGACCACGCCGGATCCTGTCGGCCGATGGCGCCGGAACCGGTGTAGGGGAGCCGGGCTCACGTGGGAGCTCGGGTGGGGCCCGCATGGCAACCGCGGCCGTCAGGCCGTGCTGATGGGCCCCGGTACCGCCCCGGTGTGGGGTTCGCCACGACGCGGGTCCGGCCCAGCCTGTAGTCGGCGCGGCTCGGGACGTGACCGTGGACCCAGAGGCTCGGGGCGCCCCAGCCGCTCATCAGCGGTTCGAGGTCGGAGACGAGGGCGGCGGCGACCCACTCGTCGCCGAGCCAGCCGGGCCAATCCGCGGCCAGGGAGCGGCGCGACGGGGCATGGTGGGTCAACACCACGGCGCGGTCCCCGCGCGCGACGCCGGTGACGACGGACGTCGCGGTCGCCCGGAAGCCGACCTCCTGGTAGGCGATGGAGCCGAGCGCGTCCTCCAGGTAGGCGCGCGAGCGGGCGTGGGCCCCGGCGGCGTCCGGTGGCGACCAGTCACGGCCGGCGCGCAGGCGGATGCGGCGGGCATCCGGCCAGTGATGCCGGGCATACCCTCGCGCGAGGCGGGCGCGGGCCGGCCCATGCAGGGCCCAGTCCGTCCACAAGGTTGCGCCGACCACGTGCACGCCGCGGCCGTGGCCGTCGTCGAGGCGTACGCAGGCGTCCGAGAGGAGATGGAGACCGAGCTCCCGCGCCAGGGCGCGGCCCCGGGCGAGCGCCTCGACCATGGGGACGTCGGACCAGTACTCCGCGTTGCCCGGCACCATCACCACGGGCCGGCTTCCCTGGCGCCCGTCCAGCGCCCGGGCGAGCCAAGCCAACGCGGCCTCGATGCCGGTGCAGACGTCGCCGGCGACGAGCAGCGCGTCGAACTCCGGCAGAGGGTGCGGAAGCTCGTAGGGCGCCCGATCGACCCGCAGGTCCGAGAGGATCCACAGGCGCATCCCCGCGGGCGTCCCGCCGCCGCCGGGCCCGCGCGCGGTCTCCGGCGCCCGACCGGCGTGCCCGGGGCCCACCGGCAACGGCGGGCGCGCGGGGAGCGGGCCCGGCCGGCCCCGCGGGGGCGTTTCCAGCGCGGGCGCAGGGGGCGGCGCCGTCAGCGGGCTCGTCCCGAGCGACCCCCGGCCGCGCTCCCGCACGCGCGGCACGGCCTCGGCAGCCGGGCGCGACCGGCGGACCAAGCCGCCGCGTCGGCGCAACGCCTGGATCGCGACGCCGTCCGGGGGCGGCAGAACCGGCGCCGGCCGCGGGAATTCCGGGGCCTCGGGGTTCGAGGCCCGCGCCGTGCCGACCGTGCCGAGCGCCGACGCGGCCGCCGCATCGGCCGCGAGCCGGCGCGGCGAGGCAGCGTCGCGCCCCTCCGGGACAGGTCCCGCGCACAGGCCGCGCGGAAGCCGCCTCGGGACGACCGGGCGCGCGAGGTTGGGCGGGATCTTCGTCATCGGGCTCCCGGGGAAAGGGGGTGAAGGACGCGCGGGGGCAGGGCGGCGCGCCCGCCGGACGCGGGGCATGCGGAACCGCCGTCGATCCGCGGGCTTGGCGGCGTCAGACCTCCACGACCAGGGCCGGGTCGAAGGCGGGATTCTCGCCGCCGTAGCCCTTCGGATTGCAGAGCACCCGCGTCTCGCCGAGCCGGTAGTCCATCGACGCGTGGGTGTGGCCGTGCACCCAGAGGGTCGGGCCGGCTTGCTCGACGAAGGCGTCGAGCCGCGAGGCGAAAGCCGGGTTGAGGGGCTTGCCTCGGAAGGCGGGCGCGACGGAGCGGGCGCTCGGCGCGTGGTGGGTCACCACGACGTGCGGCCGACGCGGCGCGGCCGCGGGAGCGGCCAGTGCGCCCTCCAGGTAGGCCCGCGAGACCCGGTGGACGGCGAGCGCCTCCTCCGGCCGGAAGCGCATCCACCGGGGCTTGGTCTGGAAGCTGATCAGCCGATGGTCGTTCATGCCCCGGCGGGCATCCTCCATGGAGGCGGCGCGCAGGTCGGGGCCGTCGAGGTCGTAGTCGGTCCAGAGCGTGCATCCCGAGAAGGGGACGCCGCCGATCACGACGGTGTCGTCCTCCAGCAGGTGCACGCCGAGGTTCGCGGCGACCGCCCGCCCGCGCGCGAGCTCCTCGACGAAGGTCCGCCGATAGAATTCATGGTTCCCGGCCACGCACACCACCGGCATGTGCGGGCGGATGACGTGCGCGAGCCAGGTGACGCTCTCGACCAGGCCCTCCCGAACGTCGCCGGCCACGACCGCCACGTCGGCGTCCGGGATCTCGGCGGGCGTCCAGGGCAGGCCGACGTCGCGGTGCAGGTCAGACAGGATCCAGAGGCGCAAGCCGCGTTCCTTTCCGGCGGGGGGACGGGACCGGTCGCCGCGCCCTTCCGGCGCGGCGCGGGCGGGAGCGCCCGCGGCGGCCCCCGGTGCTCGGTCCCCGGGCGGGGGCGCCCAGGCGTCCCAGGACGCGGCGAGCCGGGCGAGGTGGGGCTCGCCCGGGCGACGCTCGCCGAGCCGGCGCAGGGCGTGCGCGAGCAGCGCCGCGGCGGCCGGCTCGCCCCGCAGCGCCTGCGCGAGGAGCGCGCTCGCGACGAGGTCCGTCAGGCGGCTCTCCGGGCCGCAGACCCGCAGGACCGTGACCGCGACGCGGGTCAGGGCGGCGGCGTCGCCGTCGAGGGCCTCGCCCCAGGAGCGATGGCGGGTGGGCGGCGCGCAGGTCCGGAGCGTGGCCAGCAGCGCCTCGGCCGTGGCCGGCCGGAGCCCGGTCGCGGGCACCACGCGCCAGAGGCGGAGGATGGCCGGGCCTTGCCGCGCCCGGACGTCCGGGCCGGTGGCGCGGCGGGCGCCGGCAGGGGCGGCGTGCCCCTGTCCGGCGGGGCAAGTCGGGGACTCCGTCATGGGCGGCGGCTCCAGGCGAGGGGAGGGTGCGCCTCCGGCGCACGGCGGGGGTGGGCGGCGGACGCTGGCGCGCCGGCCGCGACCGGGCGTGGCCACGCCGGCCGGCTCCCGGCCGACAGCGAGGCCGACGGCGCACGGTCCGGGGGAGGGCGGTGCCTCCCGCCGTCAGGCGGGGGTGATCCGCAGCCCGGTCTGCCGCGGCGTCGCGCCGTCGGCCGGGGCCGGCCTATTGCAGGGTCGTGGGCGCCGTGTCGCCGACCGCTCTCCCGAGCCTGTACCAGCGGGAATAGGTCCGGACCCAGGTCCGCCCGTCCGAGGCGTAGACCTCGGAGGTCCTGATCCGGCACGGCCGGGGGAAGTCGGGGTGCCCCGAGACGACGCCGGTCAAGGCCCTCACGGCCCGGAGCCCGACGTCCCAATCCTCCAGCAGGGGCGCGTCCGCCAGGTCCTGCGGCGACGGCCCCGCGCCCTCTTCGATGGCCTCCAGCGCCTCGGCGAGGTCGCGGAGGCGCTCGCCCGTGTCGCGGTGGTCCGCGCCGCCGCCGGCGGACGGCGCCGGGCCGAGGCTCTCGGCCAGGTCCTGCCGTCGCAACGGGGCGGCGGAGGGGTGCCGGGCGGCGGCCTCGATGGCGGCGATGAGGTGGAGGCCCTGGCAGAGGAGCCGGGACGTGAGGGTGCCCACGACGAGGCCGGCGGCGTCGGACGGGCCGAGGCGCGGCAGCGCGACCGGCAAGGCCCGGATCGCATCGGCCGCGTCGGGAGCGCCGGTTCGGACCGCCGCGCGCATCGAGCGCTCGAAGCGCGCCACGGCGGGCTCGCCGCCGGAGCGGCCGCAGCCGAGCAGCCAGACCGGGGCCGGGGGCCCGGCCTGAACGGGGGGCACGAGGCGCGGGTCGCCCAGCACGGCGGCCGCGAAGTGTTCGTCGAGCGGCGTGGGGCCGACCGGCAGAACGGCCGCGTCGAGATGCGCGCGCAGGGACGGCGCGGCGAGGCACTCGGCGGGCAGGTCGAGGATCAGCCAGCCTTCGCGGTCCCGGGCCGTCGCGGCCTCGCAGGCGGCCTGCACCGCCGCCTCGGCCGAGGCGGCCTGAAGCTCGACAACGCGGACGGCGTCCGGCAACCTCGTGCCGCGAGGCAGCCGCGGCTCGGCCGGCCGGGTGATCCGCGCCAGCGTCGCCGGCCGCCCGGCGGCGGCGGCGAGCGTCGCCACGAGGACAGCATGGGCACTCACGGAACGTCCGTCGGCACCGAAGAACGCAGCGATCATGGCAGACCCCCAGCATGCACGCCCGAAGCCGTCCGCGGACACCAAGTCCACCGACAGCCACGAAACCGTCTCGTCTGAAATCGAATGGAATTATATCATTGGTATAAAGCTTTTTCAATGCGGAGAGCCGTACCATGACCTGCTGCTGTTCCCGAAGGTTAATGCTTATCCACCGGAAAAACCGGTGCCGGGGTACCTGTGCCAAGCGGCGCGCGCCCTCCTCGGGCTCTCGCAATCCGATCTGCGCGAGCTGTCGATGGTGTCGAAGAAGAGCATCAACGATTACGAGAACGCGTTCTCCGACCTCAGCGAGGGATTGGCCCTGCGGCTCCGGCAGGCCCTGGAAGGGCAGGGCGCCCGCTTCGTGCACGGGGACGGGGCCACGGGCGTCGTGACGGGGATGGCGCGGTCCGAGCTCGACCGAAGGTCGCGCTCGCCCCGCAAGAACGAGGCGCCCTCCGACCGCCCGTGAGGCCCCGGGGCCGGGCCGCCTCCGCCCTTCGGCCACGGGCGGCGTCCGGCGGGGTCCGGTCGACGCGCCTCGGTCATCCCGCGGCCAATCCGTCCCGGGGTCCCGCCGGCGGCCCTGGTGAGCGCATCGCGGGCCCGAGCCGGGGCGGCGTCCGGCCGGTGCGCCCGCGGCCCGGCGCCGGGGTGCCCGCCGGTGAGGGTACCGCCGGGAGCGGGGCATGCCGCCACGGCCGGCGGTGCCTCCGTTCGAGGCCGCGGCGAACCCGGCCTCCCGAAACCATGACGCCCGCCCTGCGGGCCGCGGGACCGCCATGATGCCGGACGGCGGCCAGGGCCGCCGCGGGCACCACGTCTCTCATCGTCGCGACGACGATTGGCGGGCGGCGTACGGAGACACCGCCTGGGATCCGACGCCGCACCGCGACGAACCCGATTGTATCCGCGGCCTCGAATCGCCATAAGGACGGGGATGACCCTCGGGATGCGGCAGAAGAGCTTCGACGCCGGGCGTGGCTGGTCGGTGACCGCCCTGCGCCTGCTCGCGCTCGTGCTCGTCCTGCTCATCGCCGCTCCCGACCTGGGCCTGGCAGCCGATTTCGCGTACCACGGCAAGGCACCTGCCGGGACGGAACTCTCGGTGGTCGCGCCGGCCGACGGCTCCGCGACCGACACGTCCGATCCGGGCGTGACCTGTCACGTGCATTGCAGCTGCCACCAGGCCATCACCGCGGACGCCGCTCCCGCGACGGCGCCCGCGGCGGCTGCCCAGCCCAACCGGTCCCGGTCCGTCGGCGCGCTCGCGTCGACCTGGCCGGACCGGCTGTCGAGGCCTCCTCGCGCCTGAGGTGACCGCGCCACCGAGGTGGCACGGGCCGCCCGGCGATCCGCCGGGCCAGTCGATCACCTTACGTGAACATGCGGGATCGACCGTCACCGCCGCGCAGGCGGGCAAGCGGCGTCCCGGTCGAGTCAGGCTCAATGCGCATTCTCCTGTCCGTGGTCATCCTGGCCACCGGCATCGCCATCGGCGGTGCCGTTCCCCGCGTGTCCGAATTCGTCCAGGACGCCCTCGCCTCGGTCGGGGTCCCGAGGATCCACCCGGCGCCCGCCGCCGGTCAGCCCTCCTCCGAGACCGACGTCCCGGAGCCCGCGGGCGAGCATCCCCGCCCGCGAGGGGCGAAGCCGGAGACCGGGCCTGCGACCGCCAAGCATCCGCACGGGGAGGGTGGGGGAGAGGCCGAGCCGACCGTGATCAAGATGCAGCCCGAGCAGGTTTCCGGGCAGGACATCACGGTCGTGACGGTGGAGGGGGGCACGCTCGCGCGCCACCTTCTCGTTCCCGGCACCATCGCGCCGGACGCCGACCGGATCGCCCGGGTGCCCGCGCGCGTGGTCGGGATTGTGGCCGAGATGCGCAAGCGCCTGGGCGAGGAGGTTGTGAAGGGTGAGGTCGTCGCGGTGCTCGACAGCCGCGAGGTCGCGGACGCCAAGAGCGAGTATCTCACCGCCTCAGTGAAGGCAGAGCTTGAGAAGACCAATTTCGATCGGCAGCAGGCGCTTTGGGAAAAGCGCATCTCGGCCGAATCGGCCTTCCTCAATGCCAAGGCCGTCTATTCGGAGGCGCAGCTTCGCGTCGACCTCGCCCGGCAGAAGCTCTCCGCCCTCGGCCTCAACGCCGCCGAGGTGGCGAGCGCGGCCAAACGGGACGAGACCACGCCCAACACCTCGACGCTGCGCCGCTACGAATTGCGCTCACCGCTGAGCGGGCGCGTGGTTGAGCGCAAGGTCGACCTCGGCACCGACGTCGGCGGTCAGGGCGACCCGGACGACCTGTATACGGTCGCAGACCTGTCCACCGTCTGGATCGAACTGGCGGTGCCAACCACCGAACTGGCCAAGGTCAAGGAAGGCGCGCGGGTCCTGGTCACCCCGAGCCAGGGCGACGCCGACAAGCAGGCCGAAGGCAAGGTGATCTTCGTCAGCCCGATCCTGAACCCGGACACACGCTCCGCCCGCGTCATCGTCGGGCTGCCGAACCGGGACATGGCCTGGCGGCCCGGAACCTTCGTCACCGCCGAGGTCGAGGTCGGCCAGGATGCGGTCAAGGTGCGGGTTCCGAAGGCCGCGATCCAGACCGTCGCCGGCGAGAAGGTCGTCTTCGTGCGCACGGCCACCGGTTTCGAGAAGCGCGAGATCGAGCTCGGGCGCTCCGACGACGATGCTTACGAGGTCGTCTCGGGCCTGAGGCCGGGCGACGAGATCGCGGTCGCCAACTCCTTCCTCCTCAAGGCTGAGCTCGGCAAGGCCGCGACCGGCGACAACGACTGAGCGAGAGCCCGCCCATGATCTCCCGCATCCTCGACTTCTCGGTCCACCAGCGCTGGCTGGTGCTGCTGCTGTCGCTGCTGGCCGCCGGCTTCGGCGGCTACGCCCTGACCAAGCTGCCCATCGACGCGGTCCCCGACATCACCAACAACCAGGTGCAGATCAACACGGTCGCGCCCTCGCTCTCGCCAATCGACATCGAGAAGCAGGTCACCTACCCGGTCGAGACCGCGCTCGCCGGGATCAAGGGCCTCGAATACACCCGGTCCTTATCGCGAAATGGCTTCTCGCAGGTCACCGCGGTCTTCGCGGAGAAGCTCGACATCTACTTCGCCCGCCAGCAGGTCGCCGAGCGCCTGTCCCAGGTCAAGCAGGACCTGCCGCCCGACGCCGAGCCCCGCATGGGCCCGATCTCGACGGGCCTCGGCGAGATCTACATGTGGTCGATCCACTACGCGAAGCCGGACGAGCGGACGGTGTCGCCTGCGGGCAAGCCGGGCTGGCAACCGGACGGCAGCTACCTGACCCCGGAAGGCCAGCGGCTCAGGACGGAGCTGGAGCGGGCCGCGTACCTGCGCACGGTGCAGGACTGGATCATCCGGCCCCAGATCAAGACCGTGCCGGGCGTGGCCGGCGTCGACGGCATCGGCGGCTTCGAGAAGCAGTACCACGTCCAGCCGGACCCGACGAAGCTCACCGCCCTCGACCTCTCCTTCTCCGACGTGGCGCGGGCCTTGGAGGCCAACAACGCCAACCAGGGCGCCCGCTACCTGGAGGACAACGGCGAGGGCTACGTCGTGCGCGCGGCCGGGCGCCTGGAGAGCATGGGGGAGATCGAGAACGTCCTCGTCACCACCCGCGGCGGCGTGCCGGTGCGGATCAAGGACATCGCCGAGGTCCGGATCGGGCGCGACCTGCGCACGGGCTCGGCCAGCGAGGACGGGCAGGAGGTCGTCGTCGGCACCGCGCTGATGCTGATCGGCGAGAACAGCCGCACGGTCGCGGCCGCGGTCGACGCCAAGATGACGGAGATCCGCAAGTCGCTTCCGCCCGGCGTCGAGGTCCAGACGGTCCTCAACCGGACGCTCCTGGTCGAGGCCACCATCAGGACCGTGGCCAAGAACCTCGCGGAGGGCGCGGCCCTCGTCATCGTCATCCTGTTCCTGCTGCTCGGCAACATCCGGGCCGCCATCATCACGGCGCTGGTCATCCCCGTCGCCATGCTGATGACCATGACCGGCATGGTCGAGGCGAAAATCTCGGCCAACCTGATGAGCCTCGGCGCCCTCGACTTCGGCCTCATCGTCGACGGGGCGGTCATCATCACCGAGAACGCCCTGCGTCATCTCGCCGAGAAGCAGCACGGTCTCGGTCGCACCCTCGACACCGAGGAGCGCCTCGCCACGGTGCGGGCCTCGGCCGAGGAGATGATCAAGCCGTCCCTCTACGGGCAGGCGATCATCATCCTCGTCTACGTGCCGCTCCTCACCTTCACGGGCGTCGAGGGCAAGATGTTCGAGCCGATGGCGCTGACCGTGATCATCGCGCTGGCCGCCGCCTTCGTCCTGTCGCTGACCTTCGTGCCGGCCCTGATCGCCATCGTGATCACCGGGCGCGTCACCGAGAAGGACAATGTCATCATCCGCGCCCTCAAATGGGCCTATCGGCCCGTGCTGGCCGGGGCGGTGCGGGCGCCGATGGTGTTCATCGTCGCGGCGTTGCTGCTGCTGGCCGGGGCCGGCCTGCTCTTCACCCGGCTCGGCGCCGAGTTCATCCCGACGCTCGACGAGAAGAGCATCGCCATGAACGCGCTGCGCATCCCCTCGACTTCGCTGTCGCAGTCGCAGGCGATGCAGCTCAAGATCGAGCAGGCGATCCGCCGCTTCCCGCAGGTCGCCTACGTCTTCTCGAAGACCGGCACCGCCGAGGTCGCGTCCGACCCGATGCCGCAGAACTCCTCGGACACCTTCGTGATCCTGAAGCCCCAGGAGGAGTGGCCGGACCCGGACCTGTCCAAGGCCGAGCTCCAGGAGAAGATCGAGAAGGCGGTCGGCGCCCTGGCCGGGAACGTGTTCGAGTTCTCCCAGCCGATCCAGCTGCGCTTCAACGAGCTGCTGGCGGGCGCCCGCGGCGACCTCGCCGTGAAGGTGTTCGGCGAGGAGTTCGGGCCGATGACGAAGGCGGCCGACCAGATCGCCGAGATCCTGCGGGGCATCGACGGGGCCGAGGACGTCAAGGTCGAGCAGACGGCGGGCCTGCCCTTCCTGGAGATCAAGATCAACAAGGCGGAAGCGGCGCGGCTGGGGCTCAGCACCGGCGCCGTCCAGGAGGTCATCGGGGCGGCCATCGGCGGCAAGGACGCCGGGCTGGTGTTCGAGGGCGACCGCCGCTTTCCCATCGTCGTGCGCCTCAGCGACAAGGTGCGCGAGAACCGGGAGGCGTTGGAGAACATCCCGGTGCCGCTGCCGCCCGGCCCGAACGGGCGCGCCGCGTCGGTCCTCCTGAAGCAGGTCGCGAGTTTTTCCGTCGCGGAAGGGCCGAACCAGGTCTCGCGCGAGAACGGCCGGCGCCGGGTGGTCGTGACCGCGAACGTCCGCGGGCGCGACATCGGCTCGCTCGTCGCCGAGGCGCAGGCCAAGGTCGCGAGCCAGGTGCGGCTGCCCTCGGGCTACGACGTGACCTGGGGCGGCCAGTTCGAGAACCTCGCCTCGGCCCGCAAGCGCCTGATGATCGTGGTGCCGGTCTGCTTCGCCCTGATCTTCCTGCTGCTCTACTCGGCGCTGGGCTCGCCCCGGGACGCGCTGCTGGTGTTCAGCGCCGTGCCGCTGGCGCTGACCGGCGGCATCGCGGCCCTGTGGCTGCGGGGCATGCCGTTCTCGGTGCCGGCGGCGGTGGGCTTCATCGCGCTCTCGGGCGTGGCGGTCCTGAACGGCTTGGTGATGCTGACCTTCATCAAGCAGCTCGTCGCGGAAGGGCGGCCGCGGCGCGAGGCGATCCTGGAGGGCGCCATGACCCGGCTGCGGCCGGTGGCGATGACGGCGCTGGTCGCCTCGCTCGGGTTCGTGCCGATGGCGCTCGCGACCGAGACCGGAGCCGAGGTGCAGCGGCCGCTCGCGACCGTGGTCATCGGCGGCCTGATCAGCGCCACCTTGCTGACCCTGGTCGTCCTGCCGGCCCTGTACGCGCGCTTCGGCGGCGAGGAGGTCGCGCGCTCCCCGCGCCGGGCCGAGGAGGCTTCGGCCGGCGCGCGGGCGCGGCTCCGGCAGGCGGCCGAGTGACCCGGGCCATGCATCCCCGGACCGGCGAGGCGCGGTCGCGACGGACCCGAGGGGGAGCCCCGTGATGCGGACGTTTCGTCGTGCGCTCGCCACCGCGTTCCTGGGGGCGGCCGGCATCCCGGGGGCGCTTGCCGGGGAGGCACCCTTCGGCCTGCGTTGGGGTCCGCTGACGTCCGTGCCGAAACCGTCCATGGCGGATCGGGAGGGGAACGTCACGGCCCTGTTCTATTTCCAGGGCCGGGCGCCGGCCTCCGGGCCCGATACCGAGCAGGTCGTCCTGGAGGTCTGCGGGGACGAGGGTCTGCAGCAGGTCATCTGGTTCAGCCGCCCCTTCGCGGAGGCCGAGCTCGTGCCGGCCTACGCGGCGATCTACCGGGAGGGGGTGCGGCGCTACGGCGAGCCGCAGGAGGCCGGGCTGCCGAACGCCGTGACGTGGCCGGCGGGGCGCACGCTCCTGGCGGTCCGCCCCGCCGAAGGCGGCGGAAAACGCATCGTCATGGTCGCCGCGGGCGAGCTCTACGAGAAATGCTCGTCGGCGCACGAGGCGGCGACCGGCCACCCCGCCGCCCGCCATACCTCCGACCTGCTCGAATCCCGGGACCGCCGGATGGCGCCATGACCACCCACCGGCCGGCGTTCGACGGCGCTGGCTCCGGCTCATCCTACGAAACTGGAGCGACGGGGAGCATCGATGCGACGAACAGTGATGGTGGCCCTCGGCGTCATGGTCGTGATGTCCGCGCAGGCAGGATCGACGGCCAAGATCGTCGGCATCGGCGCCCAGACCTGCGCAGCGTTCAACCAGGAGATCTCCGCGAACCAAGCTGCCGAGCTGTACTTCTTCGCCTGGGCGCAAGGTTTCATGAGCGGAGCGCTGATTCGTGCGCCGGCAGGAATCGATGAAGACCTGGACCTGACACCGCCGTCCGTCCCGCTTCAGGCCCAAGTCCATTTCCTGCGCACCTTCTGCGCCAAGAACCCGGGTCAGGACTACATGGATGCCGTCAGGGCTCTCTACCATCGACTGCGCGGCCCCGGGATCTAGCCGGGTTCGGCACCGGGCCGGTCGGGGCGGTGCAGCGGCCACGCCGCTGCGGGCAATCCGGGGATCCGGGCCGCCGAAGGCGGCGAGCGCAACGGCCGGCGCCCATCCGCGGCCGGGCCATGCGCGGGCGTCGGTCGGACCGGCACGGGCGGGGAGGGATCGTGATGATCGGCTGGAGGAGGTTCGCGTGTGCCTGGGGGCTGGCCACCGGCGTGACGGGCTGCCTGCACGTGCCCGATGTTCCGGGCTACGCGACGGTCCCGTTCACCCTGCATCTCCCGTCGGGGGAGCGCCTCACGGGCAGCGTGACCACCCGGCTGCTGCGGCGCGAGTTCTACGCGACCGACGGGCGGACGACCTGCAGCGGCCTGTTTCATCCGTCCGGGGCGGGGCTGCCGGCATCCGTCGGGGCAAATTGCTCCAATGGCCAGCGCGGCACCGGGTCGGCCGACGGGACGAGCTCGTTCGCCGGGTCCGGAACGCTGAGGATGGACGGCGGCTCCGCCACGTTCCGGTACGGAGAGGCGATCCAGGGAGGGTAACGGCCCGCGGGATCGGAGCCCTGCCCCCGGAACGCACGGACGCCGACGCGGCCTCGCGCCCGCGCGGGACGGGCGTTCGGAGAGGCGTCGGACCGATCCGCCGGGGCGGTCCGGTGGGCCGGGTCGGTCCCGGCGCGGTTCGCGACGAGCGCGTCGCAATCCGGGGTCGCGTCCCAGCCCTTGCGCCGGCGCAGGCCGGCCCCGCTCGCGTCAGCGTTCCGGACGGCGGCGTCGCCGCGCGGGCCGGCGCGGAGCGCGCCGCCGGCGCTCGCCCCGCCGAAGTCGCGGCCGGTCCTGGCCCCGCTCCGGTCGGCTCCGCGCGGGTTCGCCCCCGGACCTGCGGACCGAAGAAACGCGCGCCGACGAGCTTCGCCCCGCCCAGGTCGGCCGTCTTGAGCCCGGCCTGGTCGGGGGCCGCGACGCGGAGACCGCCCCCCCGCGGCAGGACCCTGTTCAAGCGGGACGGGCGCAGGTTCGCGCGCCTGAGGTCCAGGCCGGACAGGCGCCCGTCCGAGAGGCTGAGCGGCTTGCCGGCCGCCCGGGCGATCGTCGCCTCGATAGCGGCGCGGGCCGTCCCCGCCTGCGTCATGTCCGGCATCGTCCGGCCGAGGGGGCGGAGCAGGTCGCCCGCGGCCGACGCCGGACCCCGGGCGACGACGGCCGAGAACGGGAGGGCCGCGTGCCTGCGTATGGGTGTCCCCGCGGTTCCCGGCGAACGGGCTCGGGCCCCGCGCACCGCCGGAACCGGCACCGCCGCGCGCCCGCGCGGCTCAATCCGAACGCGGGCGGCATCGGTCGTTTGTGCCCGCGCTCATCGACGCCGGCCTGTCCCGGAACGTCCCCGGCGCCCGACCGGCGCGCCGCGGAGCTGAAGGTCATCGCGCATGTCTCACGCCGACCGCGTCGAGCGCTGGTTCGAGCAGTTTCCCGTGCTCGGGACGCTTCCGGCCGACCACCGGCACATCCTGCGCGGCGCCGTGCGCTTTCCCGTGCTGGAGGCGGGAGCGACCGCCTACGAGCTGGGAGGCGAGTGCGCGAACTACCTGATGTGCATCGAGGGCCGGACACGCGTCTTCCGGATCTCCGCGGGCGGCCGCGAGATGCTGATCTACCGGGTGGGTCCCCGGGGGACCTGCGTCCTCACGACCCAGTGCCTGCTCGCCGGCGGCACCTTCCCGGCCGAGAGCGTCGCGGAGCAGCGCACGGTGCTGGCGGCGCTTCCGGCGGAGACCTTCCGGCACCTCATGGCGGCCTCGGCCGCGTTCCGCGCCTTCGTCCTCGACGATTACGCCAAGCTCATGGCCGTCCTGTTCGGGCTCCTCGACGAGATCGCCTTCACGCCCCTTGAGGAGCGCCTCGCCCGGCACCTGCTCGCCCAAGCGGACCAGCACGGAAGGGTGACCGCGACGCACCGGCAGATCGCGGCCGACCTCGGCACCGTGCGCGAGGTCGTCAGCCGGCATCTCGCCGGCTGGGAGCGCGCGGGATGGATCCGGGTCCTGCGCGGGCAGGTCGAGATCCGCGACCGCATCGCCCTGGCCGGACATCGGCTCCGCCCCTGAGGCCAGGCCGGACCCCGGCGAAGCGCGAAACCCTCCGCGCGAGGAGGGTCCTGCGACGGGTCGCGCCGCCGGCGCGCGGGAACGATCGGGCTCCTCGGACGCTGGCCTCCCCCACCTCCGCGAGACCTTGCGCCGGGCGGCGCGCCCCCGTAAGCATGGCGTATGGTCAGGCTTCGGCAGCGGTGGGACGGGTACGCGTCCGGCGTTTGGCGCCGCGCCCTGGTTTGCCTGCTCGCCATCGCCCTGACCGTCTCCCTGGTGGACCCGGCCCTGACCGCGCCCGCGTCGCCGGACGAGGAAGCCGGCGGGCCCGGCATCGTCATCGTGCTCGATGCCATCTCCGGGGCGCCCGCCGCGGACGAGCCGGCGGACCGCGGCCTTGCGGGGCCTGGCCGTTGCAGCGCGCACTGCCCCTGCCATGCCGTCATCCGGCCGGAGAGCCCGGTCGTGACGCCCCTGCGCATCGCCAGGCCGCCCGAATTCACCCTCGGCACCGCCCGCCTCTCCTCCGTGGCATCGACGCCCCCGAGCGAGCCCCCGCGCGCCTGACCCGCCGGCCGCCGCATGCCGCGGCGGCAACCCGGGTTGCATGGTCATCCCCAGGCCCGGAAGGGAAGGCGCCCGCCCTGCGCGGCGCGGGTCCCGTCGATGCGACGGGGCGGCATGTGGCAGCATCTCGCAGGGTGGGCGATGCCCGTTCCCCTCATCATCGACCCCGAACCGGCGGTCTTCCCGGGCGCGGCGCCGCGTGCCGGCGCGTTCCCGCTCGCTCGTGCGGGCCAGGCCTCGGCGCTCGCCGCGGGTCGGGGACGCCGCGCAGCCGAGCCTCGGCAGGGCGGTACGCCGGAGCCGTCGCGCGGGTCGGATCCGGCCGGGCCATGGTCCGCCGCGGCGGTCCGCCCCGCCCGGGCGCCCAGACCCGCAGGTTCACCGGGTCGTGCCGGCGCCGAAACCTCCGCCCGGCCAGGGGCGCACGGTGCCCGCCGGCCTTCCTCCCCGTCGCCGAGCGCCCGATCGCGGCGGACCCGCGCGGCCTGCAGCCTGTGCGCCGCGCTCCTTCTGGCCGGCGCCACCGGGGGCGCGCGGGCCGAGACCCTGGAGGGTGCCCTCGCGCGCGCCTTCCGCGCGAACCCGGAGCTGAACGCCGCCCGGGCGGGCCTGCGCGCGACGGACGAGGAGATCGTGCAGGCCCGGGCGGGCTACCGCCCCACGATCCGCCTCGACGCCGACATCGGGGTCGAGCGACAGAAGGGCGTCGAGGGCGGGGAACGCTTCGCGCGGACCGCCCTGCCGGGCGGCGCCGGCCTGACCGTCAACCAGACGCTGTTCAACGGTTTCCAGACCGACAACAACACCCGGCGCGCGGAATCGACCGTGCTCGGCCAGCGCGAGAGCCTGCGCCTCACCGAGACGACGACCCTGTTCAGTGCGGTCCAGTCCTACATGGACGTGCTTCAGAATACCGCGACGCTGGAGCTGAACCGCAACAACGTCGCCGTCCTGCAGGAGCAGCTCCGCCAGACGGCCTTCCGCTTCCAGGTCGGCGCGTTGACCCGGACCGACGTCGCCCAGGCGGAGGCGCGCCTCGCGCTCGCCCGCTCGCAGGTGAGCGCGGCGGAGTCGCAGCTGGGCGCCAGCATCGGCATCTATCGCCGGGTCATCGGCGTGGAGCCGCGCCAGCTCTCGCCGGGCCGCCCGCTTGACCGCCCCGTGCCGGGCAACCTCGACGCCGCGGTCGAGATCGGCCTCAAGGAAAACCCGCAGATCGCCTCGGCGCTGCACGCGGTCGATGCCGCCGAGGCGCAGGTGAAGGTGCTGGAGGGCCGGCTCTACCCGCAGGTCGGCCTGACCGGCCAGGTCGCCCAGCGCTACGACCAGGAGCAGCCCGGCGACAACGGCCGCACCGCCTCGATCGTGGGCCGCATCACGGTCCCGATCTATCAAGGCGGATCGGAATACGCGCAGATCCGGCAGGCCAAGGAGCTCGTGGGCCAGACGCGCCTGCAGGTCGAGTTCCTGCGCGACCAGATCCGCGCCGCCGTGGTCTCGGCCTGGGGCCAGCTGGAGGCCGCCAAGGCCCAGGTCATCGCCTCGCAGGCGCAGGTCCAGGCGAACGAGGTCGCGCTCGACGGGGTGCGCGAGGAGGCCCGCGTCGGCCAGCGCACCACCCTCGACGTGCTGAACGCGCAGCAGGAGCTCCTGAACGCCCGCGTGCAGCTGATCCAGGCCCAGCGCAACCGCGTGGTGTTCTCCTACGGCGTCGTGCAGCAGATCGGGCGCCTGACCGCCCGCTTCATCGCGGTGCCGGTGGCGGCCTACAGCCCGAAGACGCACTTCGATCAGGTCAAGGACCTCTGGTCCGGCGTGCGCACACCGGATGGCCGCTGATGGGACGGAAGACCTTCCGCCGCCAGGTCCGCGCCCCGGGGCCGCCCGCTCATCCCTGGCCGGGGCTGCCGGGCGGTCCGGGACCGCCGGCGCGCCCCGACCCGCCCCCGCCTTCGCCAGACACCGCCGAGCGCACCGTCATGTCCCATCCCCGGCTCCGGCCAACCGCACGTCCCCTGTCCCGCGCCGGCGCCGCGCTCCTGATCCTGGCGCTGCCGGCCTGCGCGATCTCGCTGCCGATCTCCCGGCCTGCCGACGGTTCTCCCGGCGTGCCGGGGCAGGACCCGAAGCGCACGGCGCCCCTGGCGTTCCCGGGGCTCGACCCGGAGGATTGGCGCCGGGCGCGCGGCATCCTCGGCCTCGCGTTGGAACCCAGCGGGAACGGCCTGCGCATCCGGTGGGACAACCCGGCGAGCGGGCGGAAGGGCAGCGTCGTGCCGACCGCCGCGCCGGTCGTACGCGCGGGGCGGATCTGCCGCGCCTTCCTGGCCACCGTGGAAGAGGCGCAGCGCACCGCCAGGATCCGCGGCACGGCCTGCCAGAACGTCGGCGACGACTGGGAGGTGACGGAACTCGACCCCGGGAGCAGCGCGCCGGACCGTCAGGGCGTAACGAGGCGCGACGCCGAGCCGACCGGACCCCGCTCGCCCTGATGCGGGCCGCTCCGGGAAGGTTCCGTCAGGCGCGAGGATCACCGTCGGCGCGCCGCTGGCGGCCCGCCTCGGAACGGCGGCACGACGCGCGGACGGACCATCGGGGCGTTCTCACACCGGCGAGGAATCATGGGTTCGTACTGGGGCATCTGGGGAGACCTTCCCAACCACTTGGTGCGGCTGGGCCTCGCCTTCGCGTTCGCATTCCCGCTCGGCTGGAACCGCGAGCGCGAGGCGCGCAGCGCCGGATTGCGCACCTTCCCCATCGTCGCCATCGCCAGCTGCGGCTTCATCCTGCTCGCCAGCGAGCTCCTCGGCGCGCGCACGCCGGAGCAGGCGCGCATCCTCCAGGGACTCATCACCGGCATCGGCTTCATCGGCGGTGGCGCCATCCTGAAGGGGGGCGACAACGTGCACGGCACCGCGACCGCGGCGAGCCTGTGGAACGTGGGCGTGATCGGGGCGGCCGTCGGCTTCGGCTACTACGACCTTGGCCTCATCCCGGCCCTGTCCAACTTCCTGGTCCTCGCCCTCCTGACGCCCTTGAAGCGCAAGCCGCGGACCGCCGCGTCGCAGGACCGGGGCGCCGGCACCGAGCCGGGGGGAGGGCCGGCCGGCACGGGCGGGGCCGGGCACAGCGAATGATGCCCCCCGGGATCGGAAGTCAGCGCGAACCGGTCCGGCCCTGGCGCGCCTGCCGCGCCCAGATCCGATAGGTGCCGCCGAAGGTGTCGGGATGGCGGGTCTCGAAACCGTGCCACGCCGCCGGCGAGCGCGCCGCGGCCGGGTCCGGATGCTCGGCCGCGAACCGGGTCCGGTCCGACGGGCGTTCGGGCTCCAGGCCCAAAAATTCCAGCCCGCAGGCCTCCAGCATCGCGCCGATCCCGGGCAGCGTGAAACGGTGCTCCTCGACGTGGAAGATGAGGTCGCGGCATTCCGACAGGGTCCAGAAGTCGGAGGCGGGGCTGAGCAGCATGCCGAGGTCCGGCTGCGCCACGGCCCCGGCCATGACGGCACGCCGGCCCGCCCGCACGCCGGCCGGGGTCGGCGCGAGCGCGCGCTCCGCGACCAGGGCGCGCCCCGCGACGACGCTGGCGCGCGCGATCTCGCTGTAGAGCCCGAGGAAGAGCAGGCCGCCCGGCGCGAGCAGCCCCGAGAGGACGCGCAAGCCCTGCAAGGGCTCGCGCATGTGGTGGAGCACGCCGAAGCTCTCGATCAGGTCGAAGCGCTCGCCCAGGTTGGCGAGGTCGAGGATGTCGGCCTGCAGGTGCCGGACCGACCCGATCCCGTATTCCGCCAGCTTGCGCATGCCGTAGGCCAGGCTGCTGCGGCTCAGGTCGACCGCGAGCACCGAGGCGTCCGCGACCGACTGCACGAGCCGCATGGTCTGGATGCCGGTCCCGCACCCCGCGACGAGGACGCGTGGCCGCTCGACCGCCGGCATCTCGTCCGCGCCGAGGTGCGGCAGCGCGAGGTGGACCCGCTCGCGCAAGGGACGCGGGGTCCCGAGCAGGGCGCGCGACCAGCGCGGATAGGGGTTCTCCTCGTACTGGGCCTGGACCAGGAGGGACACGGCGTCGCGCACCGGCCTGAGCGGGACCAGGCTGTCCGCGAGGGCGCGCTCCTGGGCCGGCTCCTCGACCTGCTCGCGCACGAGGGCGCGCAGGGCGGGCGGGGCCTTGGCGAGGTCGAGGCGGGCCGCGGCCGTGCGATGCAGCGGCAGGTAGCAGGCCGCGATGGCGACCCGGCGCCAATCCGCCGCGCCCGCGTCGGCCTCGGCTCGACCGAAGCCCGCGCACAGGGCCGCCAGGGCGACCTCCTCCTGCTCGTCGGTGCAGTAGAGGTACTCGTTGAGGAAGCACTGGCGCGCCAGGGCGCAGGCGAGGGTGAGGTCCGGTGCGGGCGGCGCCCCCTCCCGCGCCGCCAGGAGCAGGCTTCGCCGCACCTCCGTCAGCAGGAGCTCAAGCCCGAGATCGGGAATGGGGGCGGCGGCGAGGAGCGCGCGGAACAGCGCGTCGTCCAGCAGGGCGCGGACGACCGCATCGGCTTCGGCGACGGTCTCGCGGGCACGCGGGGGATCGGCCGCCAACCGGGCGAGCAGGCCGTCGACGGCCGCATCCTGCCGCAGCGCCGCGACGGCCGCGGTGGCGAGCAGGCGCGGGTCGACGTCGGCCCGCCCGAACAGGGCGATCAGCACCGCCCGGAAACGTGGTCCCGCCGGCACCGCGCCGAGGTGCAGGAGCTCGCGGGCGAGCAGGCGCGGGAAGCCGGGCTGGTCCGGCGCGCAGGCGACGGCCTCCGCGAGGGCCGAGAGGCCCGCGAGCGTCTCGCCGGCCCGGAGGCGGGCGCTCCCGAGATTGGCCCAGAGCGGCGCCCGCGCCGGCGCCATCGTGACGGGGGTGGCCCGGAGCGCGGCCTCGAAGAAGGGCACGGCTTGGCCGAACTCGCCCTCCCGCACCAGCAGGAGCGCGAAGCCCGCCAGGCAGTGGGCGAGCTCCGGCTTCAGCATCAAGGCGCTCTGGTAGGCCTTGGCGGCCTCCGTGAAGCGCCCGAGCGCGCGCAGCATCTCGCCCGCCTGGCCATGCGCCTCGGCGAAATCGGGGCGGAGCTCGGCGGCCTTCCGGAAGTGGCGCAGGGCCGAGCCCGGCGCGCCGGTCTGCCGGTGCGCCTCGCCGAGGTTGAACTGCAGCAGCGGATCCTTGGACCGCGTCGCACGCACCCGCTCGAAGTGGGCCAGCGCCTCCTCGGGCCGGCCCCGGTTCAAGGCGACGCAGCCGAGCACGTCGAGGGCGGTGGGCTCATGGGGGCGGGCCGCGAGCACCGACCGGGCCTGGTGCTCGGCCTCGTCGAGACGGCCGGCGTTCAGGGCCTCGGCCGCCCGCCGCAGCGCCGGCAGCGCCGCCGACGGGACCGCGCCCGACGAGGTCCCGTCACCCGCCCGATTCCGACGCTGCCGCATGTCCGTCCTCCGCCCGCTCGCACCCAGTCCCCGCCGCCCGTCCGGCCCGCGCCACCGTCGCTCATCCCGAGGCGACCAGCAGGAGGGTCGCCGCGGCGAGGATGGCCGCCATCAGCAGGATCAGATCGCGCCGCGCGGCGGCCCGAACCCACCGCCTCACGCGGCGGCGACCGCCACGGGCTCCCGTGCTCCAGCGCGCCGTCTGCCGCGCCATCTTCTTGCTGCCCATCCCGGGCCTCCGGATTTGGTTGGGTGTCGCGCCCCCCGATGCCGACGCCCTGCGCGCAGCCGCGCCGCGGTCGGCCGAGGGAGGCGGTCTCCCGTCGCCCCCATGTCGCGGCGCGCCCGCCGTCCGCCGCCTCCCAGGGCTCGCGCCGCGCCGTCGAAGGCAAGCGCGTCCGGGAAGAGCATGATGCGGGAGGTGATCCGGGCGGCGTGGCTGGCCGCGAAGGCCGGTTGCGCGCGTGGGCCGGCTCCGCCGCGGCGGCGCCGGCCCGGGACGGCGCGCAGGGCGCAGGGGCAAGAGGGGACGGCCTGCCGCCCCGATCCGCCCCGGGCCGGCGTGCCGCGGGCAGGGCGCGGCCCGCTTCGGGCGCGGCACGCGCGGCGGGCCTCACCGGCGTCCCTCGGTCGCCTCGGCCGCCCCGGGCGCGCGTGGCCCGACGGACGGCGCCACCGAGACGGCGACGCGCACGACTTCGAGCAGGCGGCGGCCGTTCAGGACGAACAGGACGGCGGCGAGCCCCAGATAGACCCAGGCGAGGGCGGTCAGCGTCGCGACGGTGCGCGCCTCGTCCTCCCGGTACCAGAACGCCAGTCCGACCTGGATGCCGAAGAGGCCGGCCAGGGCGAGGGCGGACCAGAGCCCCAGGCGCAGGCGCAGGAGCAGCGCCAGGGCGAACAGCGACTGCGCCGCGGTCAGGAAGAACTCCTCGGCCTGGCGCGCGTCGAGCGGCAAGGCCGTCAACGAACCCGCGCCGACGCTCATCGCCAGGGGCAGCATGCCGACGAGCAGCGTCCACTGGTTGATCTTGTCGCTCACCAAGGCGGCGAGGCCGCTGGCGGCGCGCCCCGCGACCACGAACAGGATCGCGACGGTGACGGCCGGGGCCTCGCTCGCCAGCGGCGCCAGCCACTGGATCAGCAGGAACTCGTTGAGGCCCAGCAGCCGGCCCGAGCCGACCATCGCCTCCGCGAAGGGCTCGGCCGAGACCAGGATGATCCCGCAGGCGACCACCGTCAGCGCAGCCATGGACGCCCACTGGGCGGCGGGCGTCAGCGCGTTGAGGGCGGCGGCCGGGCCGGGCTCCTCGCCCTCGTCCTCCTCGGCCTCGGACCCGCCGCGCACGCGCCAGACATAGGCCGCGAAGATCGCGACGAGCACGGCGAAGTCGAGCAGCGTGATCGTGTCCTTCAGCACGATCAGGAAGGCGTAGAGGCTGGCGACGAGCAGGACGACGATCTCGACCGCGTTGCTCCGCGTCAGCGCGATGGCGCGCCCGCCCCCCTTCAGCCAGTGCAGCGCGACCAGCAACGGCCACGCCAGCCCGACCAGGAGGCGGTTGGCGCCGGTCATGTTGGCCGCGGCGTAGTGGACGTACTGGGAGTCCGGGCCCGCCTTGCCGGCCTGGTAGGCGTAGTAGAGATCGACCGCGTATTCGGGCAGCACGGTCACCAGGGCCACGACGGCGACGATCAGGCCCAAGGAGACGTGGCGTTCGGCCGCCTCCGCGCCCCACGAGAGCAGGAACCCGGCCGACAGGATCGCGGCGCCGAACGCCACCATCTCGCCGATGGGACCGACCTGCAGGCCGGTCAGGCGGATCCCCACACCCGGCAGGGCTGCCAGCACCGCGAGTGCGACCAGCATCAGGAACCGTCTCATCCCTCATCCCCCGTCACACCATCCTCCCCTTCGGCCTTGCGGCGCCGACCGTCACCCGAGTTGCCGTCCCGGAGAGTCCCGGATTTCCGCCCAAAAACGGGCGGCCCGGCGCGGGACACCTCCGTTCCGCACGGCCGACCGCCGCGGCGCGGAGATCTCGGCCCTTGTCCGTCATGCGTGCGCCGTTCGGCCGGCGAGTCAGCGGCACCAAGCCGTCCACGCCCGGAAGCCGGGGCTCGGGAGGCAGAGCTGCCGTCAAGGACCGGCTCTCGGCGTGAACACCCTCGCGCCCGCCATCCAGCGCTCAACGGTGTCCTTGTCGTCGCTGATCTGGGACAGGGCCGACACGAGGCTCACGTCGTCGTGTTGAAGACCGAGTTCTCTCGTGATCGCGTTGATGCCCGCCCGATGGGCGCATCCGACAAGTTGGAGGACGCCATAGGACTTCATGTAGACGTCGGCTTTTCCGGAAACCGCCGATTTCAAGGCGTCTTCGCACAGCACGGCATCGGAGGACAGCAACGTACGACATGCGAACGGTCGCACCGCGTAGACCGAGCAGGTTTTCTCCTCGCTCAACAGCGGGCACGGCAGGCCCGCGCGCGACCGGCCGACGACGCGGAGGGGAGCCGGTCGATGCGCGGGTGCGCCCGACGGCCGGCCTTCGGGGCCGTGCGCCGCGTCTCTCCTGCGCGCGATCAGGATCGCTTCCGGGATGGACACGTCGACATCCTGGTGGCAGCACCAGGCGCATCCCGTCCTGCAGGCGACCGGCAAGCGTCCGCCCGGAGCGTCCGCGACCAGGCCGTCGACCGCAGCGTCGCCATGCCTGAAGACGACGCCTTCCAGATAGTTCAGAAGGGCTTCGATCTTCGCCGCGGTGCTGCCTTCCGCGGACCGGCACCTCGTCAGGCCGCCGTCCCTGACGTCGCGAGCGATATTCGTCGCAGCTCCATAGATCAGTGGATCCAAATTCGTCGGCATCCCCATCGGAAGCGGGACTTGGATGGGGTGTCCCTGCCGGGATGGAACCTGTTCGGATGCTCGCCGCCGGCTTGATTGGCGGCCAAACGCTCGTCGCTCCATTGCGAACCTCGATACGTACCCATGATTTGGCTGAGCGGTTCGGGTTGTCGTCTGCATGCCGCAGAGACCGACGTATCGAGGTCGTGGTGGTTTACTCGGCTTATCCAGGTCAGCCGAAGGCAAAGCCGCCGCATCCGGCGGAACGCCAAGATGGCGGGCAAGCAGATGCCGTCCGGGACATTCGAGCGCCGGGCTGAGACCCGAGCCGCAGTCGCAGGTGCCACCGCACAGGCCCGGTCCAGGCAAGGAGTCCTGGGAACAGCCCGGAGGCTCGCGGCTTCCGTCGCGCAGCACGCCGGGCAGGTCCGCGAGAGCGATGGTAGCCTGCCTCTCGGCCGGTCCGCCCGTGGCCGCGGTCGCGAGACCGACCAGCCCCAGGATCAGCGCAAGCGCGATCATGCACGCGCCCAGGCGGAGCGGGCGGATCGCGGTCGGCACGGAGATGCGTCCGGTTTTGCGCATGGCTCTCAGGGATCGGGCCGCCGGTCACGCGAAGTGGTTTCGGGCATCCGCCCGGCCGTCGCCGGCTGACCGGACGGTGCGGCCCAGGCCGGAACGGTCCCGGGCGGCCTGTCCATGCCCCTCGTCCTGCAGCGAAGGGACTTCGCGGCCGCGGGAGACGCGGGCGTCGGGTCCGCAAGAGCCGCTGCGATCATGAGGCGCTCCCTCTGCCCGGCACCGGGGGCCAGGCCGGAGGGCCGCCTTCATGCACCCTGTAGCCACTACAGGGTCAAGGCCATATCGCGGGTCCCTTCGCCGACCGTCGGCGGTCTTGCCAGCGCCGCGGGGAGGCGCAGTTGGCCCGGCCGAGGCGTCATGCGGCCGACCGCAACCGGGACCCAGCGCGGGCCATCGTTCGTCGCCTCCGGGCCGGGGGAGGTGCACGCTCGTCCCGGATTGCCGGGGCTGCGTGCTCGTGCGATGCTCCGCGGGAGGCGGGGGGAGGTCAGCGAACCTGTGGCGATCGCGCGTTTCCTGGTGCTGTCCGTTTTCGCGTTGGCCATTGCCGTCGCGCCGGCGGCGCAATGCACGACGCCGAGACACGCCTCCCTCGCTGACCTGACGGTGGCGGAGCCCCCGGCCTATCCTCACGACGGTGGATGGAGCGTTGGCATCGTGCCGGCGCCCGACGATGGCGACGTCGTCGGCGCGGGGGCCGAGGCGATCTCCGCGGCCGCCGAGGCGGCCGGTGACATTCCGGACGACGTGGCGCCGAAGCCTTCCCACCGGCACCAGCCCCAGCAGAAGCGCGCCGCCTCCTGCCCGGCGACCTGTTCGCCCTTGGCATGCCAGGCCGCCGTGCCCGCGCCGCCGGCCTCCGGTGCCATATCGGGGCTTCGGCCGGCCGAGCGGCTCCGGGCGCTGCAGGAGGATGCCGTCGCCGACCCGCACCTCCTGCGCATCGAGCGGCCGCCGAGACGCACCGCCTGACGCGGGCGGCGCCCGGACGCGGCCGCCCCGAAACCGCGTCGCCGAGCCGGTCATCCTGAGCTGATCCCGGCCGACGGCCGGCCGTGCCCTGGTCGACGCCTCCGCGTCGCCGGTGCAACTCGGGCGCGCCGTCCCTCCCATGCCCGCCAGCCCCGCTCCGCGGCAGGCCCGCCCCCGTCCGGGACCTCCCTGATGTCGACGGCGGCGGGACCGGTCATCGGCCGCCGCGGGCAGGGGCGCCGTCGGCAAGCTCTGTGGGGCGATGCCAACCGCCGTGCCTCCGGATTGGGAGCCCGGACGCCCGCGCCGGCCCGTTACCGCCTCGTCCGCGAGGCGGCGTCATTGTCGGAGAGCGAGGATCCAGCCGATGCCGCGGTACTTCTTTGATTTCAGCGACGCCAACGGAAAGGTCTTCGACCGGGACGGCCTCGACCTCGCCGACCGAGAGGCCGTGCGGGAGGAGGTCAGCGCCACCCTTTCCGAGCTCGCCAGGGACCTGCCGCCCGGCGAGGACCGGACCACGCTGATCGCGCGGGTGCGCGACGAGGCCGGGGGCGTCCTGCTGATCGCAACGCTGTCGCTCGTCGTGGAGTGGGTCACCTAGGCCGATGCGAGCCGCCGAGGGACCGTGCCGTCAGCCCTTGCCCCGTCTCGCTCCGGCCGCGGGAAACGGATGCGCGACGGCGGCTCGGTTCGCGCTCACGTGCCGGGAGGTCAAGGCGGCACCGCGCCCGCTGCCGCGCGGGGCCTGCCGCGCGCCCCCGGGCCGGGGTTGGCGCAGCTCCGGGCGCGAGCGCGGCGCCGCATCGCTTCGCCCGGCTGCCGGAGGCCCCGGTCCCGCGGCGCGTGCGCGGCGGCCCTGGCCGCCCGGCCCGAGCCTGCGGACGGGAATCCCCCGGTCGTCACCGGCCGGGCCGGGCCGGCGGAGCCCCCGGCGAGGCCCGGACGCGAAACGGGGACGTGACGCGGGCACGCACGCATCGGCGCGGGCAAGCCTGACGGCCCCCACGGGATGGGATCGATCCCGGCATCGGAGCGCCCCGTGGTGACGCCAGCCTTCATCCACGCCCTGGCCCACCGGATCACGGGGCTCGACTACCCGCACGGCCACTGGTGGATCGACCTCCTGGCCGTGCTCGTCTTCGTGGTCGCGCCGGCCTGGACAGGATGGCTGATCGTCCGGTTCGGCCTGCGGTGGGCGGGGCTGCGGCGGCGCCGGCGGGCCCGGCCGAGGCCGATGCCGCCGACCGCGGTCGGCGCGTCCGAGGGCGAGCGGGGGTGGCGCCTGGAGCGCTTCATCGTCCGGGCGACGCTGCGCTTCCAGCTGCGCCTCGTGCTGCTCTCGCTGCTGACCCTTCCGGCGGCGTGGCTTCTCCTGGAGATCCCCAAGCACATCATCAACCGCGCCATCACCGACGCGGACGGGGACGGCCATCCGGAGATGACCGTCCTGGGCCTCACCCTCTCGCAGGTGGAACTCCTGTTCGCCCTGTGCGCCAGCTACCTTGCCGTGCTGACGCTGGGCGGGCTCGCCAAGTACGCGGTCAACCGGGCGCGCGGGCGCGTCAACGAGCGCCTCGTGCGCCGGCTACGCCTCGCCATCGTCCGGCGGGCGCGCGGGGAAGGCTCGCCCGAGCGCCGGGCCGCGCTCGCGGCCGTCGCCGTCCAGGAGGTCGAGCCCATCGGCTACTTCGGGGCCAGCCTCGTGGCCGTGCCGCTCGTGCAGGGCGGCACGCTGGTGACCAGCGTCGCCTTCCTGCTCCTCCAGAACGCCGCCCTCGCGCTGGCCGCGCTGATGATGCTGCCGGTGCAGCTCAGCGTCCTGCCCCGCCTCCAGCGGCGCCTGAACGGCAGGGTGCGCGCGCGGGTCCACGCGACCCGGGCGCTCGGCGGCCTCCTGACCACGGAGGAGGCCGCCCGCGCGCCCGCGGCCGCGCCCGGCCCCGCACGCGGGTCGGCCCTGCTGCGGCAGATGCGGTTGGCGGAGGAGCTTGAGCGGGTGCGGGTCGAGATCAACGACCTCAAGGGCCGGCTGAAGGGGCTCTACAACTACACCTCCAACCTCACGCCGTTCTTCTTCTTCGCGATCGGCGGCTACCTCGTCGTCCAGGGCCGCCTCTCGCTCGGCGCCCTGGTCGCGGCGCTGGCGGCCTACAAGGAGATCGCGCCGGCCCTGCGCGAGCTGTTCGACTTCGCCCAGAACTGGTCCGACGCGAGCGCGCGGTTCGAGGAGGTCACCAAGGCGGTGAGCCGTCCCCGATCGGACCAGGGGCCGCGTCTCACTGACGCGCCGGGGCGGTCGATCCGGACCGCCTGAGCGCTCGCCCGCGCCCCGTCGCCGGCGCGGCGGGCTCGCCGGGAACGCGACGGGCAACGGATCGGCGTCCGGCGAAGACCGGGCTCGCGGCTCCCCGCGCGGCCCGCTCGCCGAGCCGTCGGAAGCGTGGCGGTGGTGCGGCCCGCATCCCCGCACGTCGGGGCGCGTAGACTGCTTTCGGTTAACCAAGGCCAGAGATTGCGGTGGGGTGAACTGCTTTCAGGCAAGACCGAATCTAGCCAGTCTATTTTACCATTGGTATAATTCAGCCTTCCTCAGAGAAGGAAGCTCCAGCGGCCCGCAACCGGAAAGGATGCCGCCATGGTCTATGGGTTCTTCGCGGACGATGCGTCCGGATACCACGCGGCGTTGCTGGCCGCCGCCGCCCTCGCGCGCGTCGAGCGCCCGGCCACCGTCCTGGCCTACCCCGGGCACGCGCCCGGCCCGGCCGCGCCGGCCGGCCGGCGCCCGCCCGCCCTGGTCGCCCACGGCGCGGCGGCGCAGCTCCAGGGCCTGCTCGACCGCGCGGCGGCAGCCCTGGCGGGCGGGTCCGAGGTCTTCCTCGTGCTGCCGCTCGCCGCGCTGGACGAGGACCGGGTCCGCGCCCGCCTCGGCGTGGCGGTCGTGACGGGCATGAGCCCGCTCCACGCCGCCCGGGCCCTGCGGGCCGTCGCGCACGCGGCCGCCCCGGCCGGCCGGCGCCCGCCGCCCCCCTGGCTGCTGCCCTGGTCCGCCGCGCTCTCCGGATGCCGGCGCCTCGAAGGCAGGCTGCGGACGCTCCCGGTCCGCCTCGCCCCGCCCGGTCGCGCGGACCTCGCCGCCCTCGCGGCCGGCACGCCGGCCGCCAGCCTGCTGCGGTCGGGCACCCTGCTCATGGCCGTCCTGGAGGCCGCGGCGGCCGACCCGGACGCGCAGCGGCTCGACGCCGCGGCCCTCGGGGAGGCGCTCAGCCCCGCCGGCTCCCCCGCGGACCAGGCCACCGCCGAGCGCCTCAGGGACCTCGCCGAGAGCTTCGCGCGCCTCGGCGGCGACGGCTCCCGAGCGGCGCGGGCGCCCCGCCGCGCGCCGCCGCCGAGGCGCCGCAGGCCCGGACCCCGCGTTCCCGGCCGACGCCCCGCCGCCTGCCAGCCCTGCGCGGCGATGCCGGGGGCTCGGTGAGCCGGCAACCCCTCCGACCTGCGCCACCCCATCGATCCTGCTGCGACGGAGACGACGATGACGACATTGGCGAACACCCGCGGCGCCCCCTCCAGGGCAACGCCCGGGCGCGCGGCGAATCCCAGGCCCCGCCGGCCCGGGCCGGCGCGCTCGCCCGGGCCGGGCCGGGGCCGCCCGGACCGCGCCCGGGGCCGCGCCGGGCGGCTCGCCGGCCGTCTCGCCCGCGACCCGGGCGCGGCCGTCGACCCGGCCTCGCCGCGGGACCGCGGGCGGACCGGGCCGGACGACCGCGGCTTCGCCGATGGCGCGGCGCTCGCCGCGCCGGAGGCGTGGACCCTGCTCGACGGCGCCTTCGACGACGCCAACGAGGACCTCGCCACCTTCGTCCGGCTCGCCCGCGAGACCGCGTCGCTGCCGGGCTCCTGGGCGTCCTGGGACACCGGCGAGGCGACCTGAGGCGCGCGCCGGTGCAGGGGATGCGGCACGGCCCGGGCGGCGCCGATTGTGGCTTGCTCCGTGGCCCGCACAATGGGGCGTGCGCCCGATTCCCGGGCGCCGTCCGCGGCCCGGATCGAAGCGCCCTGGATCCATCGCGCCGGCCTGGCGCGGTCCCGCGGCCTATCGCCCGGCCGGACGCTCGCGTTCCTGGGCATCCTCCGGCCATGCACCCCGCTCCCGTCGTCCCGGCCTCCCGCGCCGGAAGCAGCCCCACGCAAACGGACGCGGGAGAGCTCGCGACGGCGTGGCGAACCATCGCGACGCTCTCGCACCCGGCCACCCGGCACACGGTCGACGCGACGATGGAGAACCTGCACGCGGCGTTCGTGGCCGGCGGCATCCGGGCGACCCGGATCGCGGCCCTGAGGCGGGCGATCCGGAAGGATCTCCGGCAGGTCTGGGACGACGGGATCGTCCTCCCCCTGGCGCGGTCGCGCGCGGCGGCCGACCGCGCGCTCCTGCGCGCGCTCCCCGGGGCCTTCGCGCCGGCGGATCACGCGCAGGTGCGGGATGCCCTGCTCAGGGCCGCCCGCTGGATCCCCGAGGATGGCGCCTCCGCCCGCGCGCATGTCGAGCGCGCCCTCCGCTTCCTCGATTGCCTGCCGGCGGTCCTCCGGGCCTCCGACGAGCTGGAGGCGCTCGCGTTCACGGTCGCGCCGGAGGCGCGGCAGGCCGCGGCGCTGATGGCGGATGCCGGCGAGGCAAGCCGGGCGGCGCAGGCCGCCTCGGCCGGCCGGCGGCTGCGGGCGGCCCTGGCCAAGGGGCTGCCGCCGCTGGTCGAGGCCGTCGCGGATGCGCTCTACCGAGAGGCGCTGGGCGCGAGTGCCGGGCAGCGCTTCCGCCACGCCGCCGCGGTCCTCCGGGCGCTGCCGGCCCCCGGCGCCCGGAGGAGCGACCGCGACGGCCCGGCTTGGCGGCGGCGCCTCGCCGACGCGCTCGCGCGGGACATCGTCGACGCGGAGCTCGGCCCCGCCCTGGGTCGCCTGCTGCGCCGGCATCGGGGACTGGCGGTGGGTCCGGCGTCCTACGCCGCGGGCGAGGGACTCGACGGGGCGGTGGCGATCACCGTGACGCGCACCGCTGTCCGCCTCGTCCTGTCGGCCCGCTTCGACCTCCGGGCCGGCGGGATCGAGCTGTCCGTCGCGGCGGTCCTGCCGGGCGGCGGCGCGGCGCGGGTCTCCGACGCGGCGGCCGACACCCTGCTGGACGCCTCGGTCCCGGCCGAGCTCGACACCGCCGCGCACCGGGTCATGCGCCGGCTGACCCGGGGGGACGACCTGCCGGACCTGCCGCTGGGCCTGTCGGGGGAGGGGGACCTGGTCGTAGGCGGCCTGGCCGGGCGGGCGCCGCGCCCAGGCTTCCTGGAGCGGCTCGTCGCGATCGCGGACGCGGAGGGGGCCGGGCTGCGGATCGCTCCCGCCGACGACGCGCAGCTGACGGCGGCGCTGGCCGCGCTTGGCTTCGCCTGGGCGGAGGGCAGGGGGCAGCCCTTCATGTCGCGCGAGCCGGTCGGTCCGGCCGCGGCCTACCGGGCGGGGTGACGCCGAGTCACCCGGCCAACGGCCGGAGCGCGCCGGCACGCCCGGCCCGGGCTCGCCGCCCGCGGGCGCGCCCGGCCAGGTCTGCGCGGCCGGTCCGGACGGGAAGCCACCCGGCCGGAAGCAGGGTCGGTCAGGCAGGACCCCGTTAACCAGGCGCCTTGCGGCCGGGTCTCACCCGGTTGCCACGGGGTCCGCGACCGGGTAGGATTTCAAAATCGGCCTGGGCGCGACCGCCCGCGGGCCTTGTGGGGGATGGTCGTGCTCACCGAACTGCAACAGGCGCGGGAGAGGCTGCGCGAGCAGGCCCGGCAGGCCGAGGCGGAGATGCACGAAGCCGTGCGGTCGGCGATGCTGGCCGGTGCCGCGAAGCTTCGCGAGATCGCCACCGAACTGGCCGGCATCGACCACCTGATCGGCACGTTGGAGCGCTCCGGCCTCGCGCCGGCCGTGGCCCTCCCGCGGGCGGCCGCGGATGCGGATCGGCCGGGGGCGGAGCCCCTGCAACTGCCCGCGGTCACCGGCCCGGTCGCGAAGGTGATCGTCACGGCGTTGGCGAAGGCGGGCCCCCGGGGGATGTCCGGCGCCGAGGTGAACGAGGTCGTCCGGAAAGCCGGCTACCAGCTCGACGCCTCGGAGAAGTCCAAGACCAAGCTTAAGCGCGATGGGAAAATAATCCACGACCGGAAGGCGAAGATGTGGTACGCGCTCGGCCAGTTCCGGGCGCAGCCGTCTCAGGGCGAAACCGAGTAAAGTCCCGTCCCGGGACTTCGAGGGAGAGTAACAATGCCCGGCCAGATCAGACCGGTTCGCGTCCGCCGTGGGCGGTCGCGCGACCCTCCGCGACCGGCTCCGGTCGCGCCCCATGAGTCATGACAAAGGCGCACGGCCCGAGGGCCGCACGCCTTGAGATCACCTGCGTCTAACCACCAAGCCACCGCAGGTGTATCGCTCGACCGCGCCGGGAAGGGGAGTGGAATCCCCGGCCCAAGCGACGTCCGAGCCTTTTCGACCGCGACCGTGAAACTACCGCACCGACCGGATGAGGCACACGCCGAGGCCCGACACGTATGCCAGCTCCCGCGCGTGAAAGCAAGGGCCTGCGCGTGTCGCCTCCTTGGGGTGTCCCGGCCGCCTGATGCCGCCGAGCCGGGGCCGTCCGACGGACGCCCTCGACCGGGCCACCGACCTCGCGACCCCAGGAGAACGCCCTTGACCGATCAGTACGGCGGCGAGCCGCCCGCCGGCGACCGCTTCGTCGATCCCGCCTTCGACGCGTGGGACGACGACCTCGGCCTCCTTCTCGGCCACCCCACCGGCAAGTTCACGCCCGAGGCCTGGGACGACCAGGCGCCCGAGGACTAGCCCGCACGACCGGCCCCGGCCCGAGTGCCGGGGCCGCCTCGCCCAGCTTCCATCAACGCCCGCCACGGGCTTTCAGAGGACCGCCGCGGTCATGACGCAGCTCGAACTTTTTCCCGTCCAGAGCGACTCCCTCGCCCCGGCGGATCCGCCGGCCCTCTCGGAGCTGACGGAGGCGCAGCGCGCCCGCGCCGGACGGCGCCTGGCCTATGTGCAGGCCCTGGAAGGCCTGCCGGCCGGCGCGTGCGGCGCCGATGCCGTGCCGGCCGCCTTCGCGGCGGTCGGCCGTGAGGTGGACGACGTCAAGTGGCCGTCGCTGCGGCAGGTCAGGCGGTGGCAGCGGCTGCTCCGCACGAGCGGCGGGCAGGTGGCCGCGCTCGCCGACCGGCGGCGGTCCGTGCCGGCCCGGCCCCGCTGGGCCGCCTGGATCGGGTCCGTGGCCGACGAGGCCGCCGCCCAGGCCCGCCTGCGGCCGGCGCCCTCGCTCTCCCTGTTGACGCAGGCGGCGCTGCAGCGGTGCCGGGAAGAGGCCCTGGCCCGCGGGTGCGCGCCCGACCAGGTGCCGGCGCCCGGCACCCTTCGCCGGATGATCCGCGCCCGCATGCGGCCGCCGGCGCGCGGATCCGCGGCGCCCGCCCGGCAGGTCTTCCGGTTCCTGCACATGTCGAGCGGGCACCCCTTGGGCGAGGTGGTCGTCGGCGAGGAGACCCTCGACATCGCGCTGCCGGAACTCGACACGGATCGCGTCCACCTGCTGACCGCGCGGGACGCCTACAGCGGCGTGACGGTCGCGGCGAGGCTCTCCACGACGGAGCCCGACGGCGACGCCGTCCTCGGGCTCTTCGGTGCCCGGCCGGCCGCAGCCACGCCGGAGCCGCTCGGCGTCGCCCGCCTCTGCCTCGGTCTCCCGGACGCCCTCCTGCTCGACCACGCCCCCCGGTTCCGCAGCGAATCGGTCCTGCGGTCCGCGGCGGCGCTCGGGATCGAGCTGCGCTTCGGCCCGGCGGCCTCCGCGGGCGGGGCCGCGCCGGCGGCGGGCCTGGGGCAATGGCTCGCCGCGACCGGGGCCGCGGTGGCGACGGCCGACGGCCTGATGGCCGCGGTGCAGGATTGGCTCAGCCAGCACGACCTCGGCCGCTCGCGCCGGGACGGGCGGACCCCGCTGGACCGCTGGCAGGAGGGGGTGACGCGGTATCCAATCCGCCTGGGGGCGGCGGCCGCGCCCGCGCGGATGCCCGGCGCCGGGGCAGGGGCCTGATGTCCCGGACCCTGCGAAGCCGGCATGTCGGCAAGCCGAATCCGTCCCGCCGGATCGTCACCGGACGGCGGGACTGCATCACGGGCGAGATCCCCTCCGGCAAGCCGGGCATGGGCCACCGCATGGTGGCCTACGAGGGCCTCCTCGCGCGGGATTTCATCCTCCTCCTGGAGCAGGACGACGCCGTCCTGCGCTACCAGGAGGAGCCCGTCCCGTTCCGGTGGCACGACGGCGTCCGGTGGCACACCTACACGCCGGACTTCGCCGTCGAGATCGACGACGGGCGGCGCCTCTGCGTCGAGGTCAAGCCGCTGAAGCGGGTGATCAGGCTCGGCTGGGACGAGATCCGGCCCCGCTTGGCGGCGGGCGCCATCGCGGCCGGCTACTACGGCTTCGAGCTCTGGACCGAGGTCGAGATCGACGCGCTCCGGGTCGCGAACGCGGCGCTCGTCGCGAGCGAGCGAAGCTTCGTCGTCGACGAGGCGGAGCAGCACACCATCCGCGTCGTCCTGGACCGCTTCGGCGGCGAGGCCCGCGTCCGGGAGCTCCGAGCGGCCTCGGGCCTCGGGACCCGCGCCTTCCGGGCCGTCGTCGCCCTGGTCGCGCGCGGGGAAGCCGAGCTCACCGAACCCGGCCGACCGTTCGACGACCACGCCCTTGTCCGCCGTTCCCCGAGCCGGAGGTAGCCCCATGACAGGAGATCGGTCTCAGATCCGCACGCACCGCGGCGCGGTCGCGCTCGTCGACGGGATCCCCCACGCCATCGCGCGCGCCGCGGCCGGCGTCCTCTTGCGCCGGCTCGGGCCCGATCCCGTCACGCTTTTCCTGAGCGAGGCCGCGATGCTGGACCTTTGCCGCAGCGGGCGGCTGCGCGTGTCCGAGCCCGGGAGGGGGCGGCGTTGAACATGGGCGCTTGCCAGATCCGCCTGCAGGAGGGCGCCCTCGTCATCGTCGAGGGCGTCTACCACAAGGTGCTCTCGCGCGACGCGAGCGGCGTCACCCTGCGCACGCTCGGGGCGAGGCCGGTCTCGGTCACGAAGAGCCATGCCGAGCTGGCCGACCTCTACTTCGGCGAGCCGAGGCGCCTTCAACTGGTGGAGGACACGACCGCGGGCCTGCCCCAAGGCGTCCAGGACAACCTCCTCCGCACCATCGACACGTTCGATGTCCGCCAGCAGGACGCGGCGCTGATGCGCCTCGACTACATGCAGGCCTGCGACCGGTGCTTCGCCGAGCGGACCCACAAGAAGGTCCTGAAGGGCTACGCCGAGATCGCGAAGCTCGTCGCGGCGGAGCGTCGGCAACGGGTCATCGAGAACGAGGGCTCCCATCCCGACGACGTGCCGCTCGAACGGGTGAGCGGGTCCTCGCTGAAGGGTTGGTACGGGCGCTGGCGCAAGGGGGGCAGGGCCCTCGCGGCGCTGATCCCGTTGCACGACCAGAAGGGGCGGGCGGGTTTCCGCCTCGACCCGGAAGTCGAGGTGATCCTCGCCGAGCGGGTGCGCGAGGACTGGCTCATCCGGAACGGCCCCCCCCTCAGCCACGTCATCCTGTTCATCCAGGGCCGGGTCGAGCGCGAGAACAAGACGCGCGCCGTGCCCCTCGATGTGCCCGACGCCATGACCATCCGGCGCTGGGTGAAGGCGAACGTCAGTCGGTTCGACGAGATCTATCACCGCCAGGGCCCCGCGGAGGCGGAGCAGGCCTTCCGGCACGTCAAGAAGGCTCCTCAGGCGACGCGGCCGCTCGAAATCGTCGAGATCGACCACACGCCGCTCGACGTGCTGGTTCTGGAAGGCGACGGCACCCCGGCGCGGAACCGGCGTCGGAAGGACAAGCGCACCAAGCGCGTCTGGCTCACGGTCGCCATCTGTGCGGCCACCCGGATGATCGTCGGGTTCCATCTCAGCGAAGAGCGCCCCTCCTGGACCTCGGTGATGCATTGCCTGCGCATGGCGGTGCTGCCGAAGGACCTGACCCGCGTCCGCGTCGAGACGTCCTGGCCCGTGTTCGGCGTGCCGGAGGTGGTCAAGCTCGACAACGGACGGGAATTCCACTCCCGCTCGATGAAGGCGGCCGCCGGGCAGCTGCGGTTCGAGCTTCGCTACATGCCCCGGCGCAAGCCCCACCTGAAGGGCAAGGTCGAGCGGGCCCTCGGCACGATCGCGCGCGACTTCTGCGCCTACCTGCCGGGCCGGACCTTCCGGGACGTGCGCGAGCGGGGCGACTACGACAGCGTCGGGCAAGCCGCCCTGACCCTCGCCCAGCTCATCGAATTCTTCACGATCTGGGTCGTCGACATCTATCACAACCGCAAGCATGGCGGGCTGCTGGGACGCACGCCCCTGCAGCGCTGGCAGGACCTGATCGGCTACGGCACGCGCCTGCCGCCGTCGGCCGACGACCTCGACCCGCTCATCGCGCTCGTGGTCCCGAGGACCATCCAGCGGCACGGGATCACCTTCCTCGGGCTCACCTTCCAGTCGGACGAGCTGAAGGGCGTCCGCCGCAGGAAAGGCTTCCACTTCGGCGAGGAGTTCCTCGTCAAGGTCGATGCGTCCGATCTCGGCCACCTCCTCGTCCTGGTGGACGAGGAGGCCGGGTGGATCAGGGTTCCCTGCGACGACGCCTTGGCGGACGGCACCTCCCTTGCCGAGTGGCGCGACGTGGTCCGGACGGCGCGTCGCATGACGCTGGAGGGCCAGCGCGTCGCACGCGCGACCCTCGTCCGCGCGATGGAGCTGCTTCGCGCCGAATGCCGCAAGGCCGGCGTCAAGCCGCAGCGGTTGGCCAGCACCGACGTCGACTGGTTCCGCGAGCACGCGGACGACCCGATGTTCGAGGTGGCCTGGGACGTCGCTGACGAGAACGCCCACGAGGCCGAGCGGCTGCGGACCCGGCGCCCGAGGAAGGCCGCGCCGTCGGCCGCGGCCGACGGCCAGGCGGCGCCTGCGCCCCGCATCGGGCAGGGGGGCCGCAAGACCGGCGGGCGCCCGGTCCGCGCGGCGCAGGACGACTCGGTCGCCGCCGAGCCGGCACGATCACCGCCCGTCACCGCGGCGGCGACCGTGCCGGCGGCGACCATGCCGGCGGCGGCGGCCGACGACATCGGGTTCGATGCAGACGATCCCGATAACTGGACTGCCGAGTGAGGACCATCGCATGCTGCAAGCCCACGAAGCGGACATCTTCCGCCCCGACGTCACGGTCCTCGCCCCGCAGGAGGCCGTTCCCGCGCGCCGGGAGCGGTTCGCCACCCGTCTGAGCCCCCAGGATCTGGAGCGGCGCGCCTGGAAGAGACGCGTGAACACGATCCACGTGAACACGGACGTCGTCGTCAAGGCGGTCGCGCGCTTCGACCAGATGCTGGCCGACCTCGCCGACGACGTCGAGGGCCAGTGCCTTGTCGTTCCGGCTCCTTCCGGGGCCGGGAAGTCGCATCTGCTCGCCCGGCTGCAGATGCGCCCGTCCCTGGTGCCGTTCCGTGACGAGGTCGGCCCCGTGCGCCCGCTGGTGTTCATCAAGGCGCCCAGCCCCTGCACCCTGAAGACGCTGGGGCTCGCGCTGTACGTCGCCCTGACCGATCTGGAACTCAGCGCCACCCTGAAGGAGCACGACATCTGGCGCAGGGTCCGCCACCAGATGCACGCCCAACTCGTGTCGGTCGTCATGGTCGATGAATTCCACCACGCCCTCCGCGGGCGCACCGGCGACGAGCGGCGGGCCTTGGTCGAGACGCTGAAGAACCTCGTCCTCCCGGACCCGAACGACCCCCTGCGGCCGCCGGGGGCGGAGATGCGCCCCATCTCGCTCGTGCTCTCCGGCATGCCGTGGCTGAGGCGGGTGCTCAAGGAGGACTTCCAGTTGCTCCGACGCTGCATCTTCATGCCCATCAGGCCACTCGGCCACTCGGCGGCCTGTGTGAAGAAGGCGACGAAGTTCCTGGAGCTGATCGAGCCGCGGCTCGGCTTCCCGGCCCCCTCCGGCCTGTCCGAGCACGACATGGTCCAGCGCATGCTCAAGGCATCGGCGGGATACACCGGCCGGATGATGCACCTCGTCAAGAAGGCGGCCTTCCGCGCCATCCGAAGCGGCGCGCCGAGCATCAGCCAACTCGACCACCTAGCATTCGTCTTCGACGAGATCTTCGAGCTCGGCCCTCACCGGAACCCGTTCAGGGTGCCCGACATCTCGACCTGCCCGAAGCTGAAGGAGATCGAGTTCGACAAGCTCACCCGACTGATGGGAACCGCGCAAGCGGACATCGACCCGGACGACGCGTAGGAGGACGTCGGTGCGACTGACCATCATCCCGCCCGTCGTCGAGGGCGAATCCGCAGCGGCGCACCTGCTGCGCGCCTTCGACGTCAATGGCGAGCCGTGGAGCCGGGAACGCCTGAGGAGCGCCGGCCATGCCTTGAGCGACATCCTGCAGGGGCGCGCCGCCAAGCCCCTCGCGGACCGGCTCGGCCGTGACGGTGAGCCCTTCCTGCGATGGACCCCGGCGGAGGTCACCAAGCGGAGGGTCGTGATCGCCGGCGAGGAGATCCACCGGGACGACTGGACGACGAACGCGCGTCGCTGGTGCCCGCGCTGCTGGGACGACGACCTCCGCCGGCCGCGGTCCGGACGTCACGCCCATTGGAACGTTCACCGGCGCTTCTGGTGGGACGTGGCTGCCGTCCGCACCTGCCCGGTGCATCACGTCCTGCTGGCCGCGGCTTGCCCGACCTGCGGCGTGGACGTCACCTGGGAAGCCGGCTCGCTGACCCGGTGCAGGAACGGCCACCCCCTGCTGGCCTGCGAGGGCGTCGAGGTCGCGCCCGGCACGACCCTGGCGGACGCCTACGTGGTCGGCCGCCTCGGCGGCATGCCGAGGACGGAGGTCCCCATTCTCGACGGGCTGACGCTCGCAGAGGCTTGCGACGCCATGGAGCGGCTGGGCGTCGCCCGGCACGGGGGCGCCGACGGGGCCTTGTCGAAGTTTCCGGCGGAACGCCATCCCGAGGTGCTTTCGGCCGGCCTCGCCATCGCGCGGGACTGGCCGCGCGCCTTCGAGGCCCTGCTCGACGGGATGGCCGGAGCCGACCATGTCGGCCTCGGGGCCTGGGGCGCCGAACAGGTCTATGGCTACCTGTACCTGTGGGCGAAGCGACTGCCGGCGGGAGGGAGCGGTGACGCGGTGCGGGCGATCCTCTTCGCGCATCACGCGGCACGGGGTCCGGTCCACAAGACCTCGGTGGTGATCCGGCATGCCGATGTCCCCCTGGTCAGCCTCGCCGAGATCGCGGCCCAGTGCGGGCGCCGGCCGGAGTTCGTCGCCGGCTACGTCAAGGCCCTGGGTGCGTGGCCGGAACGGACCAAGCGGGGCACGCCCATCGGCATCACCCGCGAGACCGCCGCCGAGATCCGCGCGCTCCTCGACCGTGCGGTCCGCGCGGACGACCTGCCCGCCGCGCTCGGGCTGGCCAAGCGACAGGCCAGGATGCTGGTGGCCGCCCGCATCGTCCCGCCAGCCGAGATCCATCGTCGCGCCGGCATCAAGGCCGAGGTATTCGACCGGGGTGCCATCGACGCCGTGCTGGCCCGACTCCGCGGCCCAGCGCCGACCGTCGAGGCCGCTCCCGCCGGCCTCCTGCCGCTCGCGCGCGCCAGCCAGCACGGCAAGGTCGACGGCGTGCGCGGCACCTGCGCCATGATCTTGGCCGGACAGCTCCGGGTCAGGGCGGTCCTGCGGGACGCGCCCGGCCTCGCGGGGTTCCTCCTCGACCCGGAGGACATCAGGGCCGCGCGCCGGTCCCGCGGGGGCGGCGGCCTCACCCTCGCAGAGGTCGGCCGGCGCATCACGGTGCCGTCCGACGTCGTCGGCCTGATCGTCCGGCAAGGCCTGCTGACCGGGACCGCGACCGCATGCGGGGAGATCCTCGTCCCGGAGGATGCGTTGGCGGCCTTCGAGAGCGAGTACGCAACCACGGGGGCCCTCGCCAGGGACATCGGATCCGGCATTCGGTGGGTGCGGGAAGCCCTCGACCGGGCCGGCATCAAGCCGGTTTTCGCGACCGCCGGCCGTAAGGTCACGACGGTGTGGTCCCGGGAGGATGTACCGCGGGACCTCCGGCGCCGCATTCCCAGGACGCATGCGCGCCCGCTCTAACGGAGGTTGCGCCTCGGCGGCGGGATACGTGAGCGGACCGTGCGGGGCTGCCCCATCCGAGAGCCCGCGGCGGGCGCACCGGGCGCCCGGGTCCTGCGACGCGGCGGCCGCCGCCCGGGAACCCGAGAGACGCAAGAGGATGGCGGCCCAAGGCAATTTCGCAGCAGCGTGCTGCAAGATCGCGGGACCGGCCCAATACTCGCCGAAGCCCTCCCGTGCTTGAGGTCTCGTCGCGGGAAGCGTCCTGCGCCGAAGTCCGTCCCATTGTGCTCCTACAGCCGGGGAACGGGCTCGGCCCCCCAGCGCCGGCTCTCCTGCTTGTCGGCGATGGACCGATGGCCCCCAGCTTGCGCCGCGTTCAGGCTCCTCACGATGTCGGGGGCGCCGGCATGGTGTAATGACGGCGTGCCCGACCGTTCGGCCGGTCTCAGGGCACGGCATACGCTCGCGAAATCACGGCCCTTGTGGATGTTGGTGACACCGCATGTTTGACTGGCTCCGATCCCTCCTGCGCCGTCTCTGGCTTGGCCGTTCGGGCGACGCGCCTCGAACCGAACGTCCCGTTGAACCGCGGCACCGACAGGTCACGATCCGCCGCTACGGCGGTGGGGACAGGCCGCCGCCGCTGCACTGGAAGGCCTGCCACCCGTCGACGGTGAGGCGCTTCAAGGCCGAGATGACCTGCTCGCAGGGTCACGCGCTCGTGCTGAAGGACCACACGGTCACGGCGGAGGGCCGGGTCCTGCCGAGCGTCGTCTGCCAGGCTCGCGGCTGCACGTTCCACGAGTTCGTCCGCCTGGACGGTTGGGCGGCAGGCGAGCTGCGCTGAGGCGCGGCGGAGCTCAGGCGGCGAGCACGTCCTCCTCGCCGCCCAGGGTCTCTGGCCTGACCTCGCGCCCCTCGTCGTCGAACGCGTAGAGGAGGGCGATGCGGCGGCCGGTCCAGACGTACCGGTAGTGCACCGTCTGGATCGAGCGGCCGAGCACGCTTGCCCTGAGCACGGCCAGGCACGTCGCGCTTGAGCGCTCGGGAGGGTGGTAGAGAACCCCGTCGGCCTCGGAGGATACGCGGGCGCCGATCTCGCGGCACGCCTTCGCGTCGAGATCGGCCGGGACGTGGCGAAGGTCCACGAAGCGTCCCTCGGCCGGCGTCCGCAGCATGCGCATGTCGAGGCCGATGGGCGCCTCACGGGTCCGGGCGAGAAACCTCTCGCGACGCGCCACCGACACGGCGAGCGCGGTCTGGCGGTCCGCAGCCAGTTCCAGGCACGGCCTCAGGTGATCGAAGAAGCGGCTGCCCTCCGGGTTGCCGTAGGCGAAGGGCGCGTGGTTCCAGTTCTGCAGCCTCGGGGCATCGGCCGGGACCCCGGGTCGGAGCCGCGCGAGGCGGTCAATCGAGCGGAGGCGCGGGTTCGTGATGTCCTCGACCGCGACGAGGGCCTCGACCCTGCCGTCGGCCACGAGCCCGTCATAGACGGACACGGGCGGAAACCGGGACGGGATCAAGCGGAACGCGTCACCCTTCCACGTCGTCAGGGAAAAATCTTCAGCCGCCACGCTGAGCATCCAGGTAGATGCGGACCTTGTACAAGTCCGCGAATTTCCCCGAGAGCATGACGTCGAGCGCGCTCGCCCCATCGAAATACTCGTTCGGCGCCCTGATCCACTCGTCCCCACGCTCGTCTACGGTAAACAGGATGCGCAGCGCCTTCCAGATCGAGAGAAGGTGAGACACCCGCTCCGTCGTGTCCGGCGGGATGCTGCCCCCTTCCTTCTTCCACTTGAAAAACGTCGACCGCGCCGGCGAACCGAGAAGCGCGATCTGCTCGTCGGCGCTCAGGTGCCACCTGTCGGCCATCGCGAAGAACGCTTCGAGCTCCACAGGGAGCCGCGACGACCCAGCCTCGTTCCGGGCGCCGTGGGCAGAATTCGTCATCAACCCCTCCCTGGTCCAGAATCGGACTTGACGTCCGACCTAGTCCAGATACATACAGTCCCAGCCGAGACTGAAAGCGTCTTTTAGTCCAAGGCCGTCATCCGTCAAGAGTGTGTACGGGAACGTCGGCGCGCGCCAGCAGGTGGAGACGAGGATGAAGGTTATGGATAACGCGCGGGCCCGCAGCTTCGTGTTCCCGGTGAACGGCACCCCGGTTCGCTTCGACGACGGCGAGGTCACCGGGCGTGAGGTCCTCACCAGGGCCGGCCTCTTGCCCGCGAGCGAGCACCAGCTCATCCTGGTCCGGGGCGGCCGCACCCACCTCGTGGGCACGGACGACAAGGTCGACCTCGTCGCCGAGGAAGGCGGCGCGTTTCGCGGCTTCCGCAGCGACCGCAGCTTCTCCTTCACGGTGGACGAGGTCGGCCAGGTCTGGGGTGACGGCCGGATCGAGGTCGACGAGCTCCTCGCCATCCTGCACGTCCCGGCAGGCCACGACCTCGTGCTGGAGCGCGAGGACGAGCCCGACAAGATCCTGCGGCCCGGCGGCGCGGTGTCGTTCGAGACTCGCGGCGTCGAGCACATCGTCTCGCGGCGCGCGCAACGGCCGGACTTCGTGCTGGTGACCGTGTTCACCACGAGCGGCGTTTTCCCGGCCGAGGGGGCGGTGCGGGTTCCCGCGACGACGCCGGTCGCGGACGTGCTGGTCCGCGCCGCGCGCAAGCTGGAGCTCGGCGACACCGCGACGTGGATCACGACCGTCGGCAACCGCGACATCGATCCGTCCGCCTCCTTTGCCGGGAACGGGCTCTCCGGCGAGGTCGAGATCGAGTGGGGGCCCCGCGAGGGCGGTGGGGGCGCCCGTGCTTGAGCTGCTCTCCCGGGCCGCGTTCGAGCGCGACGTGCGCCGCCTCGATTCCCGAACCGCGGCCCACCGCAACTGGACGGTCCTTCAGGCGGAGTATCCCGTGCTCGACGTGATCCTCGGGCATCCGACCGCCGCGCCCCTGAGGCTCCGTTTCACCTGCGTCGATTGGGACGACCTCCCCCCGTCGGTCGAACTGCTCGACGCCGCCGGGCAACACCTCTCGCAGGCTCCCCCCGGGGCCGGCGGCATCTTCCACCCCAGTCCCCATCCCGTGACCGGCCGCATGTTCGTCTGCATGCGCGGAACGCGCGAGTACCACACCCACTTCAGCCATGTCGGCGAGCGGTGGGACGGTTACCGCGGCCAGTCCGGCCTGGATCTGCTCGGCATCCTCGACCAGATCTGGCGCTGCTGGAAGAGGGCGGTCGGATGACAGCCGTCGCTTGCACCGCCGCCATCCTCGCGGAAACCCTCGACCGCCTCCGCGTCGGGGGGCGGCGCGGCGAGGAGCGCGCCGTGCTCTGGCTCGCGCGCTCGGCCTCGGCGGCGCCGACGCCCGTGCAGGAGGTCTACGAACCCGAGCAGGCCACCGCCGAGGACTACTTCCACCTGCCGCCCGCGAGCATGCGCGCGCTGATGGGGCACCTTCGCGCCCACCGTCTCAAGATCGTCGCCCAGGTCCATACCCATCCGGGCAGGGCGTTCCATTCCGAGGCGGACGACGCCTGGGCCATCGTCCGGCATCGCGGGGCCCTCTCCCTGGTGCTGCCGCGCTTCGCCGCGACGGCGACGCCCGGGACCTTCCTGGAGGAGGCGATGGTCTACGAGCTCTCGGACGCTGGACTGTGGGAGCATGTGCGCCGGCCGGGCGAGCGCATCCGCATCGAGGTGACGCCATGATCACGCCCGCCCAAGAGAACGCCCGGATGCTGGCCGCCATCCTCGGAAGCGACGAGGACGACGCGTCCGAGCGCCTCAACCGGGCGGTTCTGGTCACCGCTCCTCCCGGCGGCGCGGACGCCGCCTGGGCGGCGGAAGTGGCGGCCCTGCTCGCGCGGACCGTCGGCGTGGTGACCTCGCCGGCCGAGGAGGCGCAGCTCGAACTCGTCATCGGCGAGGCGGCCGCGCGGACGGACCTGCCCCGGCTGCACGCCGCCATCGACGCCGGCGGCGCCACCGTCGATGTCCGCCCCGTCGGGCGGACGGGCGGCCCGCCGCCCCATCCCCTGCTGGCCGCCGTCGCCGCATGCCCGGCGGCCGCCGCGACCCTGCGGATGCTGCTCGACGACCCGGCACTTCCGGCCGTCGCCTACCCGCTCCGGCTGGACTTCGACCAGCTCGGCGTGCCGGACGCGGCGCTCGCGACGACCGTCGATCTCTCGGACGCCGTGCTCGTCGGCGCCGGCGCCGTGGCCCACGGCTTCGTTCGCGCCCTGCGCCACCTGCGCGCCGTCGGCCGCCTCCGCATCGTCGACCCGAAAACGGTAGGCTCAGGCAATCCCAACCGCTGCCTCTACCTGGGCGACGAGGATGTCGGCCGCGACAAGGCCGTCGCGCTCGCCGAGCGCGCCGCGGCCGACTTCCCCGAGCTCGCGTTCGAACCACTCGTCCAGGACTTCTCGGCCTATTGCAAATCCGCGGGGCCGCCCGCCACGGCCATCGTCACGGTCGACAGCAGGCGCGCGCGGCGCGGGATCCAGAAGGAGCTTCCGGGCCGGGTCCTCGACGCGTCCACGACCGACGTGCGCGGCGTCGTCGTGCACTCGCACCGGCAGCCCACGCAGGATGCCTGCATGGCCTGCATCTACCGTCACGTTCCCGACGAGCACGCGCGGGAGCGCTCGATCGCGGATGGGCTGGGCGTCGACCTCGCCGCGGTCAGGGAGGGTTTCATCTCGGCCGAGGCCGCCGGGCGGATCCATCGGGCCCATCCCCAGATCGATCCCGCGGGGATCGTGGGCACGGCCTATGACAGCCTCTTCAAGCAGCTCTGCGCCGCACAGACACTGCTGACACCGGAAGGCAGGCAGGTGCTCGCCCCGTTCGCGTTCGTGTCGAGCATGGCCGGCGCCTTGCTGGTGGTCGAACTTCTGCGCTCGAACGCGGGGGCGGCGGCGACCAACTATTGGGCCGTCGATCCCTGGAAGGCCCCCATCGGGCGGCGCCGGCTGCGGCGGGCGCGCGATCCGCACTGCGAGTTCTGCTCCAAGCCCGAATCGGACGCGGCGGCCGAGCACCTCTGGGGCCGGAACGCGGCGGGGTGACCTGCCGACGCCGTGATCGCTCGGGCCCGCGGGACCGTTTTCCGGGGCGGCGCGCTCCGGGCGGCGAGGCGCCCGGAGCGTCGGGCGGCCCCTGAGCGAGGTGGTGTCGAGGCCGATCTCGGCGGCACGGCGCGAAGTGCCGCGACGCCGGCGGATGAGGCGGAAGAGCCGACGGCAGGCGGGCCCTTCGCCGGGCTCCGGGGCGGACCTCGGGGCGGGCGCCGAGCGGGGCCGGTCACGGCAGGCCGTCCGGGTCGGCCCTCCCGGGAAGGGGCGGCGCCGGAGCTGATAGGACGTCCACGCCCATCGAGCGTCGCCCGTCCGCGGGCCACGCCCAGACATGGTCCGGCAGCCGGGCTCGCTCGAAGGACAGGCTTCCCGGGAAGTCAGGACAAATTGTGTTGAGAGCGTTCCTTCGGCGAGGCCGGAAATCGGGACAAGCTTTCGCGATAGCTTGGCCCGCCGGCCCACGCCGGATCGGCCGTTCCAAGCCCCGGGCGGCGAGCCCCGCCCAGTGGGCGAGAGCGCTGGCCTGGCGATCGTAGAGCCGCCACCGTGGTGGCGAAGGCGCGGACGGGGGGCGAAGCCAAGGGCCGGGCTGATCGACCGCTACCGTCGCTTCGTCCGGCATCATCGCTCCGCCTCGCTCGGGAGCGGCGGAACGCCCACGGTATCGGACGCCACGCGCGGTCACAAGCCATGGACATCCGCGGACGTGTAACCACCGCGATCCGCGGGACGAAATCCAAAGAAAACGGCGAGACGTACGCGCCCCATCGTCGATTGCGGAGGTGAATATGAAAACGATCCTGTTTGCCGCTGCTGCGAGCGCCGCTCTTTACGCGTCGGCCCTCGCGCAAGGGGGTGCCCCGTACAATGCCAGTGGGCAACAGGCAGGGGGCCCGCGTGCGGGGATGGAGCGGCGTCTGGGAGTGTCGGTCAGCACCCCGACCGGGAGCCTTCTGCCGACACAGCGAAGGAGCGATGTTCGGAGCCGCTGCAGGCCGGATGGCAAGGGCCAATATGCCGGCGGCTACCGCGGCGAGTTGGCGCGCCGTGGATGCGCATAGCGAGGCTCGCTTGCCGAGAGGAATTCGGTCTGGTGCGCCGGGTGCATGGTCGGGCATCCGGGCGGCGACGCCGGCGCCTGACACCGCCCGATGAGGTGGGTCGAGTGCGGGCATGAGCCCTTTCCGCGACGACCGCCCGATCGGCCGGTTGCGGCATCGGCACGCGCGCACTTTCAGGGGTGAGCTGCGCGACGCTGATGTGCCAGCCGAGGTGACCCGGTTCGGCGAACGGGACGGCGTCGAGCTTCTCTCGCTGTCGAGTGCCGGGCGAGGATGGCCACGTGCACCGGCTCGTCACCTATCCAAACAGGGCGCACTCCATCGTGCGAGCGCGCCGCCATGGAGCCCGCGCAGGGCTTGATGGTCACCGCGGACCGACGGGATGCCCGCCCTTGGGAGCCGACGCCTCGGGGCATCCCTCGGGGAAGTTGCGCGGCAATCCCTGGCCCGCAGGGACCGGGTCGGCTATCCCCTCGCGCCTCACTGAGAGCGACGCGATGGCTGCCGATTTCCACGACTGGGACAAATCAGACGCATGGCAAACCGACCACCCGGTCATCCGGGCATTCGGCCGCCTGCGCACCACGGTCGCCCTTGGGAAGCTCGCCGGCATCGCATCCCTACCCGCGAGGTTGAGCCCGCGGCAGCGGGGCGTCCTCCTGGCAGCCCTGGAGCGGTTGTACGCCGGTGGCGTCCGGCCGAGCCTGGCCGAGGACACCCGGCGAGGCCTGGGAGCGATGGCATCGACCGGCGAAGTGACGTCGCGTGGCGTCGGCTGGCGTCAACTTGCCCCGACGCTCGGCCTCGGGGCGGGAGCGTTCGATCCGGATCGAGCCGCGGAGGAAGGGCGGCACCATCTCGTCGCACAGCTGCTCGCGATGTCGCCCAGATACTGGGCCGACCCGGTTCAGGCCATTCTGTTCACGGCCCTGCAGTACGGCTTGGAAGTCGCCCTCCGTCGCGGACGCTGCAAGCCCGAGCCGCTCAAGACGGAAGCGGTGCTCCATTACATCCAAAGCGCGGTCGAGCACCGTGTGATCCCGGCCATGGACGAGGCGGGAGCCGGCCTGCCGGAAACATACACGCTCGACCTCGGCACCGCCTCCATGCTGGAGGGCCGGGATCTTCTCGCGGCGGACCTCGCGGTCGTCGCCGGCGTGCACGTCCTCGGGCGCCCGATGTACCGGATCGTCCTCTTCCAAGCCAAGAACGCGACCGCGACGGGCTTGACCGACGTCGGGAGGAACGAGGGACGGCAGCTCGACACGTTCCTCTCGACCGGGATGGGCTGGTACCTCTTCTACCCGGCCTGGGCGAGGAAGGGGGCCTTCATCACGACCGTCATGCCGGCGACCGAGGTGTTCCACGATGTCTGGGCCCACGGTCAGGCGCCGGCCTTCGGGCAGGTCGACGCCTATGGCGGCGAGCGCTCGCCCGGGTGGGATTTCGCGTCGTTCGTCAGCATCGCCATGTCCTCCGGCCGCGACCTGTCGTTGGGGCGTCTCTTCCCGGACGCCGAGACCGCCGCCGAGGCTCTCTCGGACGACCGCAGGCAACCCTTGGCGGCCGACATCATCGCCATCGACCGGACGGGAAGGCTCGCGCTCCGCGACTTCATCGATGCGACCGCCAGCCTGGGGTACGGGGACGGACGGGTCTCGTCCTTTCCGTCCAGGCGTCATGCCGCGCACCGCCGCGACGAGGCGGGAAGTCCGGGCGACCCGTTTGCGCCCGGTTGGTGAGACCGTTCAGTCCGGCAGGCCGAAGGTCATCTCTCGGGCGAGGCAACCCGCGCGCAGCGAGGTGAGCCGGTCGCACGATTGGGCCAGCGTGCGGAGGACGTCCAGTTCCTGCGCGGGCGGCAAGAGATCGACGACCAGGCGCTCGACGTCGCGGTAGACGTCCTGCGACATCCAGGCGAGAAGGAACTCGGCCAAGCCGCGCCGCAGGGCTCGGTCGTCGCCGACGACCGCTCGGATCCGCCACTGCCACAGGCCCTTCTCCGCGTTGCCCAAATGGCGCCACACGGCGCGGGCGCCTGGGATATCCATGGGCAGGTCGGCAAGCTGGGCGTGCAAACGGACGATCATTTCCCCTGACGGAAGATCCCGTAGCGCCAAGACGAAGGCCTCCTCTCGCTCGGCGTCGGCCAACTCCGAGCGGACCGCGCGACGCCGGCGCGCGAGGTGCAGGAGGCTCAAGGCAGCGAACACCGCGCTTGCCGGCTCCGAGCCCTCCAAGGCGCGGACACCCGAGACGATTGCCGCCATGAAGGCCTCTGGATCGTCCTCGAAGAGCGGTTCGAGCCGAACGAGACGCCGGATGTCGTTGGCTTTCCAGGCGCGTGCGCCGGCGATGGCCCGCAGCCATTCCGCAGCGGCTGGCATGCCGCCAACCCTGTCCCGCAGGTCGGCACGGCCCTCAAGCTTCCCGAGCAGCGTTGGGAGCCACCTCTCGTCGGACAGAACGTCCCGGAAGGCGGCGAGGTAGTCTCCCGGGGGCGGTGCGCAGCGCTCGAAGAGGCGGGCTACCCCCCGTTCGATCGCGGGAGCAAGGATTTCCGCTTGAGCGAGGACGGCGGCGTCGAACGCGGTTCGGTCGCCTTCGACCATGGAACGCAGGCTGTGGAGCGCAAAGGCGTCGTCCCTGAAATCGAAGATGAGGTCGCTGACCGGCGCGGTCACGCCGAAGGCCAGCGCCGCCGTACCGTCCCCGCAGACCCGGAGCGGCGCGCCGTTCAGGAACGACAACAGGCGCCCGGGTTCGCCGCGCGCGCATCGAAAGCCTTGGGCGACGAACGCGGCGGCCTTCCCTCGAAGGTATGAGGATACTGGGTCGGAGGGCGCCCAGTGGCGTTGGATCTCCTCCAGGCACCGGATTGCCCGACCGCATCCTTCTTCCAGCGGCCAGGCGCCGTGCTCGATCGCCAGGATCGACAGCAGCGTGAACAAGGCGTGCTCGCGCTGCGTCAGCGGCGGTGTTCCGAACCGGTCGAACATGCCGATCCGGTCCCTCTCGCTCGGGACGTTGTCGCGTATCCAACGGTCGAAATCCTCTGCGACATCCGCCTCACGGAGCGGTTCGGGCAGCGCAAGGCGGGCAAGCCTCTTGATCGGGTGCGGGTCACCGTCGGTCGTCAGGTCAAGAGGTTGTACGCGCACGTGCTGTCTTCCTCTGCGGCTCCGGCCGTCGCGAATCCGCCACGTCGGCATTGTCCTTGCAGCCTTGCCGAAAGCAAAGTGGGGCGGACCGATAGGGCGGGCCCGCGAGAGCCATCGGGATGGCAGCTTCACCCGAAGTCGATCCCGCCCGCCGGTCGATTCTGGCCCCAGTTCCGGTTCCCGCCCCCGCAGGCGCAGGCACGACGGCCTTTTCGGGTTCGTGAAGCGGGGTCAGTCACGGCTCCTGTCCCGACCGAGCGCGGCCGACAGATCGCTTCCGCGCCTGGCTCCTGGGCTCGCGGACGCTCGTGGAGGCGCGTTCGACCCAGCGCATCCCGTCCGTCACCGGAGGCGGGCCAGACGGGGGCTGCCAGAGGCGTTCGGAAGGCCCCGTTCACGCCCTCCGTGCAGCCGCGACGCGCTGGCCTGATCGCGACAAACCCCACGAAGTTCAGCCTTCTCTGGCAATCGAGACAAACTTTGTTGAGAGCGCGCCTTCAGCGCACGCCAAAATCAGGACAGGCTTTCTAGAGAATTTATCCCGCCGGAGGGTGGGGGGCACGCCCGGCTTCTCCGATCATTCTTGCGCGGCCCCCATCCCGGCGGTTGGGTTGCTCAACCAGGCCGGCGAAGTGCGAACGAATTGTCATGGGGCCGCGTCCCGGACGACGTCGCGGAGCCTGCGGTCCCGCCGCGGATGCGCGACAAGGTTCGACGTTGTGGTTGAAGCCGACCCAGCTCGTCGGGAGATGTCGAGGCCCCGATCGATCCGGCGCAGCGAGCAAGTTCGGGCCGTGGCGGTGTCGAAACCGGTCGCCCTGGGTGCCGCAATCCGTCCCTGGCGTCCCCTTGCACTCAGATGGCCTTACGCTGGCGTGAGTGCAGCCTCATGGGAGCCCGCCAACTCCCCAAGCTCCGCCCCTCATCGGAGCGCAGGAGAGCCCTACGTTGTGCTATCGTGCCGAACGCATGAGCGCGCGACTAGGAGGGCTGCAGAGGCCGATTGTCATCAAAGTCAAAGTTCTTTGAGAGCAGCAGCACGCAAGGGCAATGTTCTAAGAGAGTCGAGTTAAATTCGATTGAGGAGGTCCCTCGGGCGGCCCCCGAAATCAGGACAAACTTCGTTGAGGAATTACAGGCGGCGTGCCGGTTGAGGGCGCCGGCGGCGTAGGCGAGGCTGTGGGCGCGGCCCACCACCTGCAAGATCTGCGGGTCGGCGCTCGCGCGGGGCCCCGAGGCGTGGGAATAGGTGCGCTCGCGACGCCTCACGGCCTGCGCCACCTCGCCCGCCGCGGCCCGGGCGATGCCGGTCAGGGTGGCGAGATGCACCGCCTGGAAGAAGCCCGGGCCGTAGGCGAAGCGGATGGCCGTCGGCAGCGGTTCGCCCACGGCCGGCGCGTTCTCGAACAGGGCCGTGCCGCTGGCGGTGAGCCGCTGGCCGAAGCCGTCCCAATCGTCGATCACCTCGACCCCCGGCCCGCGGGCCGGCACCACCACCGAGGTCTCCTCCCCCGCCTCGCCGGTGCCGACGACGTCGATCCAGTCGGCGAAGAGCGAGCCCGTCGTGTAGTATTTGCGCCCGGTCAGCCCCCAGCCCTCGCCGAGGCGATGGATGCGGGTCTCGAAGCGGCCGACCGCCGCCGCGCCCGTCTCGGACCAGGCGCCGCCGAAGAGGTCGCCCGCGGCGAGCCGCGCGACCCAATGCGCCCGGCGCGGATCCTGCGGGCTGCCGACCGTGTCCTCGGCGAAGCCGAAATGGTTGCGCAGGGCCTGGGGCAGGTTGGAATCGGCCTCGGCGAGCTCGGCGAGGAGCTCGAACAGGTCGGGCAGGCTCGCCCCGAAGCCGCCCTCGGCCTCCGGCACCCGCAGGGCGCCGAAGCGGGCCTCGCGCAGCCAGCCCACCGCCTCGTGGGGCAGGTGGCGCTCCTGCTCGCGGGCGACGGCGCCCTCGCGGATGCGGGCGAAGACCGGGCGGAAGCGGGCGGCGAGCGCGGCGTAGCGCGGGCTCGGGGCCTCGCCCCAGGCGGCCGGGGACGGGGATGCGGACTGGCTCATCGTGGCTCTGTTCCTGGCTCGATCGGGGATCAGTGCCGCGTCGCGGCATCCGGGGACTCGGCGCCGCCGAGATAGAGGGAGGCGAGCCGGCCGCTCGCGGCGAGCTCGGCCGCCGAGCCCGAGGCGACGATGCGCCCGCTCTCCAGCACGTAGGCGCGGTCGGCGTGGTCGAGGACGAGGTTGGCGCTCTGCTCGGCGACGAGGAAGCTCACCCCCTCCTCGCGGTTGAGCCGGGCGATGATGGAGAAGATCTCGGCGACGACGATCGGGGCGAGCCCCATCGAGGGCTCGTCGAGGAGCACCAGGGTCGGACGGGTCATCAGGGCGCGGCCGATCGCGACCATCTGCTGCTCGCCGCCGGAGGTGAGGCCGGCCTTGGCGTGGCGCCGCGCCTTCAGGCGCGGGAACCAAGCATAGACCCGCTCCAGATCCTCGGCGAGCTGCCGGCGGCTCGGCCGGCGCAGGTAGCCGCCGGTGAGCAGGTTCTCCTCCACGGTGAGCTGCCCGAAGACGTGGCGGCCCTCCAGCACCTGCACGACGCCGCGCCGGACGAGATCGGCCGGATCGAGGGGCGCCGTGGGCGCCCCCTGCCAGCGGATCGCCCCCCGGCGCAGGGCGCCGCGCTGGGCCCCGAGCAAGTTCGAGATCGCCCGGAGGGTCGTGGTCTTGCCGGCCCCGTTGGGGCCGAGCAGGGCGACGATCTCGCCCCGCGCCACGGCGAGGGACACGTCGCGCAGGGCCAGGATCGAGGCGCCGTAGACCGCCTCGATGGCCTGCACCTCCAGGAAGGCCGCGGAGGGGAGGGGCGTGCTCATGCGGCCGCCCTCACTTCGCGCCGGCGTCGGCGGAGTCGGTGGTGCGGGGCGTGATGCCCTTCTCCTTGGCGTAGGCCGCGGCCCGCTCGTAGATCAGCGGCAGGAGCAAGTCGCGGTCGGCCTTCACCCAGCCGTTGCTGGCGATGGCCCACTGGGCGCCGTCCCATTGCAGGATCTTGCCGGCGCCGCCACCCTCGTGGTCCTTCGCCGAGAGGCGCAGGGGCTGCACCAGGCCGTCGGCGCCGATCTGCTTCAGGCGGGCCTCGTCGAGCACGAGGTGCTCCAGGCCCCACTGGCCTTCCTCGCCGTTGATCGGGCGGTGGCCGAAGCGGGCTTGCGCGGTGCGGATCGCCTCGACGGAGATGATCGCCTCGATCAGCCCGGAATTGTAGTAGACCGAGCCGAAGCTCTTCGGATCCTTGAGGTCGCTCTTGCCCTTGTCGACGATCTCGGCCTTGATCTTCTTCAGGATCTCGAAGTCCTGGCCGGCGGGGAAGGGCGTGATCGTGCGGTAGCCCTTGGCGACGCTGCCCGCCGGGCGCACGTCCTCCTCCGAGCCCGACCAGATGCCGCCGATGATGCGGTCGACGGGGAAGCCCGTCTTGGCCGCGGTCTTGATCGCCACCGGGGTCATCACGCCCCAGCCGCGCAGGAAGACCCAGTCCGGCTTGATCTGGCGGATGCGCGCCCATTGCGCCGACTGGTCGTTGCCCGGATGCGGCACCGGGATCTGGATGTCCTCGAAGCCGTAGGTTTTGGCGAGCAGGGCGAGGGGGACCTGGGTCTCCTTGCCGTAGGGGCTGTCGTGATAGACGGTCGCGATCTTGAGGCCCTTGAGCTTGTCCTTCCCGCCGACCTGTTCGGCGATGTAGTTGATCGCGGAGGAGGCCTCGCTCCAGAAGCTGAACAGCACCGTGAAGCTGTAGGGGAAGACGCGGCCGTCGATGGCCTCGGTGCGGCCGTAGCCGGTGGTGACGAGGGGGATCCTGTCGGCCACCGACTTCTCGGTGAGCGCCTTCGAGACCGGGTCGCCATGCGGCAGGAAGATCGGCACCGGCGAGCCGTCCTTGCCGCCCTTGACCCGCTCGTAGCACTCGACGCCCTTCTCGACCGCCCATTCGGTCTCGCACTCGTCCCAGACCAGCTTCACGCCGTTGATGCCGCCCTCGACCTCGTTGATGTAGCGGAAATAGTCGATGACGCCGGCCCAGCTCGGGATGCCGGAGGAGGCGTAGGCGCCGACCCGGAAGGTGGCCAGGGGGAAGTACTGGCGCCCCTTGTCCTGCGCTGAGGCGGGCGCCGCCGCGAAGGGGGCGGCCAAAGCGGTGGCGAGGAGGGCGGCGCGCAGGGCACGCGTGAGGCGGGGCATGGTTGGTCTCCGGGAAGGCAATGTGAAGAGAAGGGGTCAGCGGCCGGGGCGCAGGCGGCCGAGGAGGGCGGCGAGGCCGTTGGGCTCCTTGATCAGGAAGCCGATGATCAGCGCGCCGAAGATGATCCGCTGCAGGTTCGAGATCTGGCCGCCGTCGAGCGCGCTGCCGAGCAGGGCGCCGGAGAGATGGGTCAGCAGGATCGGGGTGAGCACGATGAAGGCCGCGCCGATGAAGCTGCCCGAGAGGCTGCCGAGCCCGCCGATGATGATGATGAACATCGCCTGGAAGGAGCGGTCGAGGTCGAAGCTGCGGGCATCGACCGTGCCGAGATAGGCGAAGGCCCAGAGCGCGCCCGAGAGCCCGCACACGGCGGCCCCGGCGAAGAAGGCGGAGAGCTTGGCGCGGGCCACCGGTACGCCGATCACCGCCGCGGCGGTCTCCATGTCGCGCACGGCCTTCCAGTTCCGGCCGGTCTGGCTGCGCACCAGCTTGCCCGCGATCAGCGTCGTCACCACGACGCTCGCGAGCGTCAGGCCGTAGCGGCCGGCCGGGCTCGACAGGTCGTGGCCGAACAGGGCGAGGCGGGGGGCGGAGATGGCGCTCGAGGTGGCGTAGTTCGAGAACCAGCCGACCTGGGTGAAGACCCATTCGAGCAGGAACTGCGCGGCGAGCGTCGTCGCGACGAGGTAGAAGCCCTTGATGCGCAGGGACGGCAGGCCGACCACGAGGCCGACGGCGCCGGTGATCAGCGCCCCGAGGGCGAGGCTCGCCGGCAGGGGCAATGCGGGCAGGCGCAGCAGCAGGTTGTAGGTGGCGTAGGCCCCCACCGCCATGAAGGCGCCGGTGCCGAGGGAAGCCTGGCCGGCATAGCCCATGGTCAGGTTCAGCCCGAGCCCGGCCAGCGCCATGATCAGGAACGGGATCAGGATGGCGTTGTACCAGTAATCGGTGGCGAGGAGCGGCACCGCGACGGCGGCGACGGCGAGCAGGGCGGCGAGGCCGGCGGCGCGCAGGGGCGGCGCGGGCAGGGCGAGGCGCCGGCCCGGGGCGGCGAGGGAGGAGGCGGCGGTGTTCACGTCGGATCAGACTCTCTCGATGGCGCGCTCGCCGTAGAGCCCTGCGGGACGCACCAGCAGGAAGGCGACGGCGAGCAGGTAGGCGAACCAGGTGGAGACGGAGCCGCCGAGGAGCGGCGCCAGGTAGATCTCGGCGAGGCTGTCGGCGGCGCCGACGATGAGGCCGCCGACGATCGCCCCGGCGATCGAGGTGAAGCCGCCGATGATCAGGACGGGCAGGGCCTTCAGCACCACGAAGGTGAGGGAGAACTGCACCCCCTGGCGGGCGCCCCAGAGCAGGCCGGCGACCAGGGCCACGAAGCCGGCCACCGCCCAGACCGCGGCCCAGAGGGTCTGCAGCCGGATGCCGATGGAGAGGGCCGCCTGGGGATCGTCCGCCACCGCCCGCAGGGCCACGCCGATGCGGGTGCGGTCGAAGAACAGGGACAGGGCGATCACCAGCGCCCCGGCGCTCGCCGCGGCGACGAGGTCGAAGCGGCTGAGCTGGATCGGGCCGACCTCGATCGGCAGGTCGACGATGCCGAGATCGAGCTCGTGCACGCTGGCGCCCATCAGGAACTGCGCCGTGCCCTCGATGACGTAGGACAGGCCCAGCGTCGCCATGAACAGGGTGATCTGGGAGCGGTTCACGAGGGGCCGCAGCACCACCCGCTCCACCGCGACGCCGAGGGCGACCATGATCGCCAGCGTCAGCAGGCCGGCGAGCCAGAAGGGCAGGCCCTTCTCGGTCAGCGTCACGAAGGTGAGCGCGGCGCAGAGCACCATCGCCCCCTGGGCGAAGTTGAACACGCCCGAGGCCTTGTAGATCAGCACGAAGCCGATCGCGACGAGGGCGTACATCACGCCGGCGAGCAGGCCGCCCGCGAGCGTTTCCAGGAAGAAGCTCATCGGGACGCCCTCAATGCGGCTTGCCGAGATAGGCGGCGATCACCGCCGGATCGTTGCGCACGGCCTCGGGCGCGCCGTCCCCGATCTTGCGCCCGTAATCGAGGGCGACGACGTGGTCGGACAGGCTCATCACCACGCCGATATCGTGCTCGATCAGCACCACCGTGGTGCCGAAGGCCTCCCGCGTTCGGGCGATGAAGCGGGCCATCGCCCGCTTCTCGTCGCCGTTCATGCCGGCCATGGGCTCGTCGAGCAGGAGCAGCTTCGGCCGAGCGACCAGGGCGCGGGCGAGGTCGACCCGCTTCTGCACGCCGTAGGGCAGGGTCGCGACGATGCGGTCGCGATGGGCGGAGAGTTCGAGGAAGCTCAGGGTCTCCTCGGCGAGGGCGTGGAAGCGACGCGTCTCGGCCGCGTCCCGGGGCAGGCCGAAGGCGTGCTCGGCGATGGTCGTGCGGCTGTGGCGGGCAAGCCCCGCCAGCACGTTGTCGCGCACAGTGAGGGGCCCGAACAGGGCTGCGTGCTGGAAGGTGCGCCCGATGCCGAGCCACGCCGCCCGGCCGGGGCTGATGCGGCCGAAGCGCTCTCCGTCGAAGGTGAGCGTGCCGGAATCGGCCCGGTAGACGCCGTTCAGGATGTTAAGGAGGGAGCTCTTGCCGGCGCCGTTCGGGCCGATCAGCGCGCAGATCTCGCCGCGGGCCACGGCGAAGCTGAGGGCGCTGATCGCCTTGATGCCCTTGAAGGAGAGGGAGACGTCGGAGAGTTCGAGGATCGGATCCGCCATCGGCCCGGCCTCACTCCGCCGCGGCGAGGCGGGAGGCCTCGCGGGCCTTCACCGCCTCGATGTCCCGGTAGCCGTGGGCGGGATGGGTCTCGGGCAGGAGCGGGCCGCGCCCGAACAGTTTGTCCCGCAGGGTGCCGGGGCGGTATGCCTTCGGGTAGACGCCGCGGCGCTGGAGCTCGGGCACCAGCAGGTTGACCGTGTCCTCGAAGGTCTCGGGCGTGACCGCATAGGCCAGGTTGAAGCCGTCGACATCGGTCTCCTCGACCCATTCCTGCAGGATGTCGGCGACGGTCGAGGGCGAGCCGACGAAGACCGGGCCGATGCCGCCGATCCCGCCCCAGCGGGCGAGCTCCGCAATCGACCACGGCTTCTCGCCGGAGGAGAAATGCTCGACCATCGAGACGATGGCGTTGGTCTCGACCTTCTTGACCAGGTCGGTCGGCGCGTATTGGCCGAAATCGATCCCGCTCCAGCCGGACATGAAGACCAGCGCCCCGTCATAGGACGTGTAGGACTGGTACTCCTCGAACTTCTTCTGCGCGGCCTCGTCGGTCTCGGCGACGATGACGGTGGTGAGGTTGTAGATCAGCACGTCGCGGGCCGAGCGGCCGGCGGCGACGGCCTTGGCGCGCACGTCGGCCACATAGGCCTTCAGCATGGATTTCAGGGGCGCGCCGACGAAGACGCATTCGGCATGGGCCGCCGCGAAGGCCTTGCCCGGCCCCGAGGCGCCCGCCTGGTAGAGCACCGGGGTGCGCTGGGGCGAGGGCTCGCAGAGATGGTAGCCCGGCACCTCGAAATGCCGGCCGCGATGGCCGATCTCGTGGACCTTGGAGGGGTCGGTGAAGATGCGCCGCTCGCGGTCGCGCAGGACCGCGCCGTCCTCCCAGCTGCCCTCGAACAGCTTGTAGAGCACTTCGACATATTCGGCCGCGACCTCGTAGCGGTTGTCGTGGCGCTTCAGCCCGGCCTGGCCGAGATTCTTCGCCCCGCTCTCCAGATACGAGGTGACGATGTTCCAGCCGACGCGGCCCTTGGTGTGGTGGTCGGCGGTCGAGAGGCGGCGGGCGAAGGTGTAGGGGTGCTCGAACGAGGTCGAGGCGGTGATGCCGATGCCGAGATGCTCGGTGGCGAGCGCGATCGGGGCGGCGAGCTGGAGCGGATCGTTGACCGGGATCTGCGCCGCCTGGTGCAGGGCGTGCCAGTTCGAGCCCTTGTAGACGTCGTAATAGCCCACGACGTCGGCGATGAAGATCCCGTCGAAGATGCCCCGCTCCAGCGTGCGGGCGAGGTCCTGCCAGTATGCGAGGTCCTTGTACTGCCAGGACCGGTCGCGGGGATGGGCCCAGAGCCCCGGCGACTGGTGGCCGACACAGTTCATGTCGAAGGCGTTGAAACGTATCGGGCGCGTCATGGGGCTTCGTCCGTTCTGGGGATCCGGCGGGCGGCGGGGCTGGCGGCCGGGGCCGCTCAGCCCGGGGCGAGGCCGAGGATCGCGCCGAGCGGCACGATCAGCGTGGCGCCGACATAGAAGCCGTCCTTCGGGCGGTTGGCCGTGAAGGGGTTCCAGTAGGAATTGCCGTTCACGAGGTACTGGACGACCGGCTCGAAGAAGACGCCCTTGCCGAGGGCCAGATGGGCGTTCGCCTCGAAGACGAACTTGTCGCGCGAATACAGGGCGCCGGAGCCGCCGGAGAGGAAGTTCGCATCCGCCAGGAACTGGGCGTAGTCGGCGGCGATGCGCTGCCAGTTGACCTTGACGCCGTAGCGGTCGAGCGGCCGGCTCTGGTCCGGGGCCTGCAGGGTGAGGCCGGCAAAGGCGTTCCAGCGGATCGGGATCGTCGGGTCGGGGGCGTAGGCGAGGCTGGTATAGGCCTGGATCGAGGTCGGGTTCAGGTTGGCCGCGTCCGCGCCGCCATCGGCCCGCCAGATCACCTGGCTCGCGGTGAGGATGAGGCCGGAGGTGCCCGAGCGCTGGAGCACCGGGGTGCCCGGGTTCAGCCCCTTCGAGGTGCCGAAGACCGTGCGGTAATTATCGTCGTGGTCGGCGGTGTTGTAGAAGCCGGTCAGCGCCACGCGGCCGGGATAGCGGTCATTGGCGAAGGTGGTCGAATGGCCGGCCTCCGCCAGGACCAGGGCGCCGTTGAGCGGCTCGTAGCCCCAGTCGTAGCCCGACAGGAAGTTGGCGCCGCTGGTCACGCTGAAGGCGCCGGCCTGGACGTAGTCGTTCGGCGAGAGCTTGTAGGCGACGTTGGCGCCCCAGACCGAGTAGAGCGGCGAGCTCAGGCCGGCATTGATCTGCAGGATGTCCTGGAAGCAGCTCACGCTCGATTGGCAGGGGGGCAGGGCGTAGTAGCGATTGGGATGGGTGCGCCCGACCTCGATGGCGAGGCGGTCGTCGAGCAGCCGCTGCTCGTAGGTGAGGATCGAGAGCCGGGCGAAGTCGCGGTTGAAGGTCGGCTGGTACCCGACCGTGGAGTCGCCGATGTCGCCGCCCATGTTGCGGTTGTTCCAGCGCAGGCCGAAGAAGCTCTGCGTGTAGTGGAACCAGCCGCCCTTGATCCCGGCGAGCCGGTCGAGATCGGCATCGAGGCTGAGCAGGTAATAGGCGGAGTTCGAGAGCTGGCCCGGGCGCAGGCCCGCGCTCGGGTTCGCGAAGAAGAAGTTGTAGACGTTGACGTCGAAGCTCAGGCCCGCGGCAGCGAGGGAGGCCGCGTAGGGGGCGAGCGGCCCGTGCCACTTCACCGTGCCGTCCGGGGCGACGCCGATCGCGCTGGAATCGGTGGCCGGGCCGGCCTCCTGGGTGAAGGTTTCGACCGCGCTCGCGGATTGCGCATGGACGGGCGAGGCCATGACCGGCAGGGCGCCGGCGAGGCAGGTCCCGAGGAGCAGGCGGCGCAGGAGCGCCGCGGAGGGCACCACGGCCGATCGAGAGGCGGGGGAAGGCACGTCGTTCGTCATCAAGGCTCGTTTTCTCGCGGCTCCGCGCAGGGTCGAGCGACCGGCGGCACCGCAGGTTCGTGAGGTCGGACGGGGCGGGGCATCGGGGACGCCGGGTGCAGGCCGGCGCGCGGCGCCTGCACCGAGGCCGGAGGGGTCTTGCGCCGTCCGGTCGGATCGGGCGCGACGCCCCGCTCGATCCAAGAATACATGGCGTATTCCTTGGGTCGGCCAGCTCTTGTGTGATATTGTTTTCGTGTATGGAAGCTATTCAGTCAATGAAAGCGCATACTTTATTTGGTGCGACCTGCGGAAGATGCTTCCGCCTCTGGTGGTCCCTGGGGGAGGAGGTCGTCCTCCCGCGCTTTCAGGCCCGCGCGACGGCGCGCGGCTCCGGCGGAACCTCGGCGAGGCCGAGATAGAACGCCTTGATGTCGTCGCGCGCCCGCAGGGCTGCGGCGGCGCCCGCGAGCACGCTGCGGCCGTTCTCCAGCACGACGGCGTGATGGGCGTGGCGCAGCGCGAGGCGGACATTCTGCTCGGCGACCAGCAGGGTCAGGCCCTCCGCCCGGTTCAGGCCGGACAGAACGCGGTAGATCTCCTCGACCACCCGGGGGGCGAGCCCCATCGAGGGCTCGTCGAGGACGAGCAGGCGGGGACGCCCCATCAGGGCCCGGCCGATCGCCGCCATCTGCTGCTCGCCGCCCGAGAGCAGGCCGGCGGCCACGCCCCGCTTCTGGGCGAGGCGGGGGAAGAGGCCGTAGACCCGGTCGAGATCGGCGCGGACCGCGTTCCGGTCCGAGCCGCGCCCGAGGCCGCCGGCCACCAGGTTCTCCTCGACGGTCAGCGCGCGGAAGCAATGGCGCCCTTCGAGCACGCCGACCAGCCCGTCGCGGACGAGCCGGTCGGTGCGGGTGCGGGCGATGTCCTGCCCGGCATAGGCGAGGCGGCCGCCCACGACTTGCCCGCGGGTGGCGGGCAGGAGGTTCGACACCGCCCGCAGCAGGGTGGTCTTGCCGGCGCCGTTGGCGCCGACGAGGGCGACGATCTCGCCCGCGCGCACGGTCAGGTCCACGCCGCCCAGCGCCCGGACCGCGCCGCCATAGACGACCTCCAGCGCCTCGACGCGCAGGAGGGCCGGATCGGCGCCGCCCGTCACCGGCCTTCCGCCGAGGCCTGCTTGCCGCTCTCTTCCGCGCCGCAATCGCGCGGGGTGATGCCGTGCTCCTTGGCATAGACCGCCGAGGAGGCCTCGATGATCGGGCGCAGGCTCGCCCAGTCGGGCTTGATCCAGTCGGAGACGACCTTCCACTTCGCCCCGTCCCATTGCTGGAAGGTGACGCGGCCCTCGCCCTCGTGGTTGGCGCAGGTGACGTTGATCGAGTGGAACAGCCCCTTGGCGCCGAGCGCGGCGACGCGGGCCTCGTCCAGGCGCAGATGCTCGAAGCCCCAGCGGACCTCGTCGCCGGTGAGCGTCCGCTTGCCGAACTTGCCCTGCGCGATCCGCACGGCCTCGACGTTGAGGATGCCGTTGAGCACGCCGAGATTGTGATAGACGCTGCCGATGCGCTTCTTGTCGGCGAGGTTGCCGGCGCCCTTCTCGTAGACGTTGTGCACCACCTCCTGGATCACCGGATATTCGGTGCCCGAGGCCTGGGTGGTGATGGCCACGTAGCCCTTGGCGGCCTCGCCCGCCGGGATCACGTCCTCCTCCGAATTCGACCAGACATTGCCGACGATGCGGTCGGCGGGGAAGCCGGTCTTCTGCGCGGTCTTGAGCGCCACCGGGTTCATCACGCCCCAGCCGCGCAGCACCACGTAATCCGGCCGCAGGCGGCGGATGGCGAGCCACTGCGATTGCTGCTCGTTGCCGGGATGGGGCACCTCGATCTGCTCGACCTTGAAGCCGTACTTCTTGGCGAGCAGCTCGTAGATCGGGATCGTTTCCTTGCCGTAGGGCGAGCCGTGATAGAGCACGGCGATGGTCTTGCCCTTGAGCTTCTCGAGGCCGCCCTCCCGGGTGCCGAGATACTCGATGATGCCGCTGGTCTCGCTGTAGGGGTTGAGCAGCAGCGGGAAGACGTAGGGGAAGACGCGGCCGTCGGTGGAATCGGTGCGGCCATGGTTGATCGTGATCAGCGGCACCTTGTCGGCGGTGATGCGGTCGATCATCGCGTAGGCGATGCCCACCGAGAGCGGGTTCCAGGCGGCGATGCCGGGCCGCGACTTCAGCCGCTCGTAGACCTCGACGCCGCGCTCGACCTCGTACTGGGTCTCGCCCTCGCTCCAGGTGAGCTTCACCCCGTTCACGCCGCCGTCGCGGGTGTTGATGAGGTTCAGGTAGTCGATGAAGCCGCCGAAGAAGCCGGTGCCGCCGGCGGCGTAGGGGCCGACGCGGTAGCTCTGGAGCGGGAAATGCTGCTCGTCGGCGCCGGCCGCGCCGGCGAGGGCGAGGAGGGCGGCGCCGGCGAGCAGGGCGGCGCGGCTGCGGGATCTCAGGGGCATGGTCGTCCTTCGGGTTTGATGAGGGGGGAGGCTCAGGCGGATCCGCGGGCGAGGCGGCGGCCGGCCCGGTCGAGCAGGGCGGCGAGGCCCGCGGGCTCGCGGATCAGCACGGCCACGATCAGGGCGCCGAGCACGATGCGCTGGACCATCTCCAGGGTGCCGGAATCGAAGCCGTCGCCGAGGAGGGCCGCGCCGAGGCGCGAGAGCAGCAGGGGCAGCACCACGATGAAGCCCGCCCCGAGGAAGGCGCCGCGCAGGGTGCCAAGGCCGCCGATGATGACGATGAAGAGGATCTGGAAGGAGCGGTCGAGGTTGAACCCGGCCGGCTCGACCGTGCGCAGATAGGCGAAGGCCCAGAGCACGCCCGCCACCCCGACCACGAAGGAGGAGAGGGCGAAGGCCAGGAGCTTGGTGCGGGCGACCTTCACCCCGACCACCCGGGCCGCGGTCTCGTTGTCCCGGATCGCCACGAGGTCGCGGCCCGTGGGGGAGCGCACCAGGCGCCATGCGGCGAGGGTGAGCAGCGCGACGACGGTGAGCGAGAACAGGTAGCGCCCGCGGGCATCCTCGAAGGACAGGCCCGCCACCACCAGCCGGGGGGCGTTGATGACGCCGGACGGGCTGTCGTTGGAGAACCAGCCGAAGCGGTTCAGCGCCCAGGCGACGAAGAACTGCACCGCCAGCGTCGAGACCGCGAGGTAGAAGCCGCGCAGCCGCAGCGCCGGCAACCCGGCGACGAGCCCGGCCAGGGCCGCCACCAGCCCGGCCAGCAGGATCGAGACCGGCAGCGGCAGGAGGGGCAGCCGCAGGGACAGGTTGAAGGCGGCATAGGCACCGACCGCCATGAAGGCGGCCGAGCCGAGCGAGAGCAGCCCGGCATAGCCGGTGAGCAGGTTGAGCCCGAGCCCGGCCAGCGACAGCGCCAGGAACGGCGTCAGGATCGCCTCGAACAGGTAGCTGCTGCCGATCAGGGGCACGACCCCGTAGGCGAGCGCCAGCAGGGCGGCGAGGCCGAAGGCCCGGGCCGGGAGAGGGGGGCGAGCGGCGGAGAGGGGGAGGCTGGTCATGGCTGGTCAGACCCGCTCGACGCCGCGCAGGCCGAACAGGCCGGAGGGGCGGACCAGCAGGAAGCCGAGCGCCGCGACATAGGCGATCCAGCCTTCGATGCCGCCGCCGATGAGCGGCCCGAGATAGACCTCCGACAGCTTCTCGACCGCGCCCACGATCAGCCCGGCGACGATGGCCCCGGCGATGGAATCGAAGCCGCCCAGCACCAGCACCGGCAGGGCCTTCAGCACCACGAGCGACAGGGAGAACTGCACGCCGAGGCGCGCGCCCCAGAGCAGGCCCGCCACCAGGGCGACGATGCCGGCGGCGATCCAGACCGCGGACCAGATCCGGGGCAGGCGCAGGCCCGTGTTGAGGGCGGCGAGCGGGTCGTCGGCCACGGCCCGGAAGGCGAGGCCGGTGCGGGTGAAGCGGAAGAAGGCGGTCAGCAGCGCGACCATCAGGCCCGCGACGGTGGCCGCGAAGAGATCGAACCGGCTCACCAGCACGCCGGCGATGTCGAGCGGCGTGTCGTCGATGCCGAGGTCGAGCCCGTGCACCTGCGTGCCCCAGGCCAGCTGGGCCGCGCCCTCGATGACGTAGGCGACCCCGAGGGTGGCCATGAACAGGGTGATCGGCGGCTGGTTGACGAGGGGCCGCAGCACGGTCCGCTCGATGGAAAGCCCGACGGCCACCATCACCGCGAGCGTCGCGGCCAGCGCCGCGGGGAAGGGCAGGCCGCGCTCGACCAGGCTGACGAAGGTGAGGGCGGCGAACAGCACCATCGCCCCTTGGGCGAAGTTCAGCACGCCGGAGGTCTTGTAGATCAGCACGAAGCCGATCGCGACGAGAGCGTACATCACGCCCGACAGCAGGCCGCCGACGACGACCTCGACGAGGAAGGCGAGATCGGGACTCATGCCGCGTCCTCCGCCGCGTCGCCGTCCTCGAGCCCGAGATAGGCGGCGATGACGGCGGGATCCGCCTGCACCTCGGCGGGGCTGCCGGTGGCGATGCGCCGGCCATGGTCGAGCACGCTGACCCGGTCGGAGAGCCGCATCACCACGCCGATATCGTGCTCGATCAGCACGATGCCCGCGCCGGTGCGCTCCCGCGCGGCCCGGATGAAGCCGCTCATCTCGGCCTTCTCGGTGGCGGTCATGCCGGCCATCGGCTCGTCGAGGAGGAGGAGTTTCGGGCGGGCGACCAGGGCGCGGGCCAGTTCCACCCGCTTCTGCAGGCCGTAGGGCAGGCTGCCCGCCGGCCGGTCGCGATGGGCGTCGAGCTCCAGATGCGCGATCACCGCCTCGGCCTCGAAGCGGTGGCGCCGCGCCTCCCGCCGGGCGGCCGGCAGTCCGAGGAGCTGGGCGGCGAGCCCCGCTTCCCGTGCCGCGGACAGCCCGGACAGCACGTTCTCGAGGACGCTCAGGCCCTTGAACAGGGCGAGGTTCTGGAAGGTGCGGGCGACGCCGAGCCCGGCGAGGCGCCCGGCCGGCACGCGGGTGAAGGCGGCCGTTCCGATCCGCACACGCCCGGCCTGCGGGGCGTAGAGGCCGGTGACGGCGTTGATGAGGGAGGATTTGCCGGCCCCGTTCGGGCCGATCACCGCGTGGATCTCCCCCGCGCCGACGGTGAGGTCGATCTCCGCGAAGGCCACCGTGCCGCCGAAGGACAGGGACAGGCCCTCCACGGACAGGATCGTCTGCGCCCGGCCGAAGCCCGGCGCGGCACGTGGGACGGGCACGGCGCTGGGGCGGGCCGCGGGCCGGAGGGGGGCGTCCCCGTCCGGGGCCGACCGGACGAGGCGCAGCGCAGGCTGCATGATCTAGGATCCGTCCATGGCACGCCTGCCGCGTCGGCAAGACGCGGCGGCATCCGAATGCGATTAAGGTGGGCGCGAGACCATGGCGGATCCTTGCGTGGACCCGCCGATGTCTTTCCTTGTCTATTTTTGGATTGAGGAGGGCCGAAAAGTCAAAAGTACATTCGTTCTTATTTCGGTGGCGCGCGCGAAGATCGTTCCGCGGGCGGGCCGTGCCGCGAGGTGGTTTTGGTTTTTGCCCTCGATGCCGCCCGCGGCGTCCCCGCAGGCCCGGCTGACGGCGCCGGGCGGCGTTCCGGCCTCTCGAATCCGGACCTTAAGAAAACCGGCCTGGCGGAGGCGATGGGATTTTTCTACTCTTCCGCTGGCGTTCGATGAAAGATCCTATCGTTGAGCGCCAAGTATTTGCCGTTCCGTTTCATTGACGTTCGATTTTCCGAACGTCATGAGTCCTGCGAGGCGAGCTGTCCTCATCGGCTCAAACGAGGTCTTTCAACGATGCGTCACGGTCTTCGCGCCCTGCTCGCGACGGGCGCCCTGATGCTGCTGGCCCTGGCCTGGCAGACGGAGGGCGCCTCGGCTGCGTCCGCGAGTCTGCGCATCGGCTACCAGCGCTCCTCGACCCTGATCGCGCTGCTGCGGCAGGAGGGGGCCCTGGAGGATGCGCTGAAGCCCCTCGGCGTCACCGTCTCCTGGCACGAATTCACGAGCGGGCTGCCGATCATGGAAGCCCTGAATGTCGGGCAGATCGACGTCTCCGCGGACGTGGCCGACACGGTTCCCGTCTTCGCCCAGGCCGCGGGCGCCCTCATCACCTACGTGGCGCAGGAGGCGCCGTCGCCGAGTGCCCAGGCGATCCTGGTCGCCGCGGATTCCCCGATCAAGACGGTGGCCGACCTGAAGGGCCGGAAGGTCGCGGTCACCAAGGGCGCCGGGAGCCATTACCTGCTGCTCGCGGCCCTCGGCGCCGAGAGCTTGCCCTTCACCAGCATCACGCCGGCCTATCTCACCCCGGCCGATGGCCGCGGCGCGCTCACCAGCGGCAGCGTCGATGCCTGGGTCGCCTGGGACCCGTTCCTGTCGGCGGCCCAGGCGCAGTCCGGTGCCCGGATCCTGCGGGACGGCACCGGCCTGTCCCTCTACAAGCGCTACTACCTCGCCTCCGACGCCTATGTGGCGCAGAACGGCGCGGTGCTGGGCGTGCTCTTCGCCAAGCTCGCCCAGGCCGGCGCTTGGGTGAAGGCGAATCCGGAGGAGGCGGCGACAAGGCTCGGCGCCCTCTGGAAGATCGAGCCGGCCATCGTGCGCCAGGCGAACGACCGGCGCAGCTACAAGGTCGAGCCGGTGACGCGCGAGGGCCTCTCCGAGCAGCAGAAGATCGCCGACGCCTTCAAGGCCGAGGGCCTGCTGCCCCGCCCGGTCGACGCGGCCGCCCTCGGCCTCTGGCAGCCGCCGACCCGCTGAGGGCGTCCCGCCCCAGGTCTTTCGAACCCCCTCCGCCTCGCGGGTCGGAGGGGTTCGCGTCCTTGGCAGGACGTTCCCGTGCCGGCCGGCTTGCTGGAACAATCTCTTCTCTTTTCATAAATATTGAGAATGACTGTTCATTGACTTCAAGATTTCGCGAATGAACACTGGTGAAGTCATTATTCATTTGAGGACTCGGTAGGAGGCGCGCGTTGCCGCCTGCTCCTCATCTGTCGCGCTCACGCGCCCTGGAGACGACCCCCATGACCGATGCGTTCGCGCGTCACGGCCGCTCGCCGTCGCGCCGGTTCCTGCTGCGTGGGGCCGCCGCGGCGGCGGCCTTGCCGTTCGGCCTCGGGCTCGGCACCGGCCGCGCCTTCGGGCCCGGCCCGGGCGGCGGCTTCGATCCCGGCCCGCTCTGCCGGCCGGTCGCGGCCGAGGCCACGGGGCCGCTGAAGCCGATCAAGCTCGCCTGGAACGCCACGGCGATCTGCACCGCCGCCGCGCCGCTGGCCAAGGAGAGCGGCCTCTTCGCCCGCCATGGCCTCGACGTGGAATTCGTCAATTTCGGCGGCTCGACCGAGGCGCTGCTGGAGGCCATCGCCACGGGCAAGGCGGATGCCGGCATCGGCATGGCATTGCGCTGGCTGAAGCCCCTGGAGCAGGGCTTCGACGTGAAGATCACCGCCGGGCTGCATGGCGGTTGCCTGCGCCTGCTCACCGCGAAGGCGGCCGGCATCACGGAGATCGCGGCGCTCAAGGGCAAGACCATCGCGATCAGCGATCAGGCCTCGCCCGCCAAGAACTTCTTCGGGCTGCTGCTGGCCAAGGCCGGCATCGATCCCGAGACGGAGGTGGAGTGGCGCCAGTACCCGGCCGATCTCCTGAACCTCGCGGTCGAGAAGGGCGAGGCCCAGGCGCTCGCCGATTCCGATCCCCGCACCTGGCTCTGGCTCAAGGATCCGCGCTTCGCCGAGCTCGCCACCAACCTCTCGGGCGAATACGCCACCCGCACCTGCTGCGTGGTGGCTTTGCGCGGCAGCCTCATCCGCAACGACCGCGCGGCGGCGAGCGCCCTGACCCGGGCCGTGCTGGAGGCGGGGCACCATGTCCACGCGGACCCGGTCGCGGCGGCCAAGGCCTTCTCCGGCTATGGCGGCAAGGGCTCGGTCGAGGATCTGGCCGCGATGCTCAGGTCCCAGGCGCATGGCGACCGCCCGGTCGGGGGCGACCTCAAGGAGCAGCTCGCGCTCTACGGGGACGAATTGAAGCGCGTGAAGGTGCTCAAGCGGACGACCGACACGGCCAAGTTCGCCGAGCGCATCTACGCCGACGTGCTGAGCTGAGGAGCGCCCCATGAGCGCGACCACCGGCGCCGTCGCGGGCGCCCTGCCGCGAGCCGCCCGGGCGGCCCTGCCGCGCCTGCCCTGGGGGCGCCTCGCCGCGGGACCCGCCTGGCTCCTCCTCGCCGCCGTCACCCTCGCCCTGCACGAGGACGGCGACTTCGCCTATACCCGCGAGTTCGGCCTCGCCGCCGCCGGCCTCGGCCTCGTGCTGGCCGCATCCCTGGGGTTCGCCGGCCGCCTCGGTCGCCCGGGCGAGCGCCTGCGCCATGGGGCGCCCTGGCTCGCGGTCGCCGGGCTCGGGCTCACGGCCTGGGAAGTCGTCACGGCCAAGCTCGCGCTGCTGCCGATGCCGTTCTTCCCGCCGCCCCAGGCCATCCTCGAAGTCTTCCTCGAGGATTACGCCCGGCTCGGCACCAGCACGCTCGCCTCCCTCCTGCTGCTCGCGGGCGGCTACCTGATCGGGGCCTTGGCCGGCTTCGGCCTCGGCGTCGCCATCGGCTGGTCGCGGGCCGTCGGCTACTGGGCGCATCCGGTCCTGCGCTTCGTGGGGCCGCTGCCGGCGACCGCCTGGCTGCCGCTCGCCTTCTTCGTGTTTCCGTCCTCCTGGTCGGCGAGCACCTTCCTGGTGGCGCTGGCCACGGGCTTCCCGGTCACGGTGCTGACCTGGTCGGGCGTGGCCGGGGTCAACAAGGCCTATTTCGACGTCGCCCGCACGCTCGGCGCCTCGCCGGCCTTCCTCGTGCTGCGGGTCGCGATCCCGGCGGCCCTGCCGCATGTCTTCGTCGGCTTGTTCATGGGGCTCGGCGCCTCCTTCGCGGTGCTGGTCGTGGCCGAGATGCTGGGCGTGAAGGCGGGGCTCGGCTGGTACCTGCAATGGGCCCAGGGCTGGGCGGCCTATGCCAACATGTATGCCGCGCTCATCGTGATGGCGCTGATGTGCTCCGGGCTGATCACCCTGCTGTTCCGCCTGCGCGATCGGGTGCTCTCCTGGCAGAAGGGGTTGGTGCAATGGTAGCCGCCACGCGCAACACGGCCGCCGGGGCGCGGCTGCGGGTCGAATCCGTCAGCCATGCCTTCGCTCTGAGGGGGCAGGCCCTGCCGGTGCTCGACCGCGTCGGGCTCGATCTCCCGCCGGGCGGCTTCGTCGCCCTGCTCGGCCCCTCCGGCTGCGGCAAGTCCACCCTGCTGCGCCTGATCGCCGGGCTGGAGCCGCCGGGCGAGGGCCGCATCACCGTCGACGGGAGCCTCGTCGAGGGACCCGATCCGTCCCGCCTCCTCGTGTTCCAGGATCCGACGCTCTATCCCTGGCGCACCGTGCGCGGGAACGTGGCGCTGGGCCTGGAGGCCCGCGGCACGGCCCGGCAGGAACAGGGCCGGATCAGCGCCGCCCTCGACCTCGTCGGGCTGTCGGGCTTCGCGGATGCCTATCCGCACCAGCTCTCCGGCGGCATGGCCCAGCGGGCGGCCCTGGCCCGGGCCCTCGTCAACGAACCGCGCCTGCTCCTGCTGGACGAGCCCCTGGGCAAGCTCGACGCCCTGACCCGGCTCGCGATGCAGGCCGAGATCCTGCGCCTCTGGCAGGAGAAGCGCTTCAGCGCCGTCCTCGTCACCCACGACGTCGAGGAGGCGTTGGTGCTGGCCGAGCGGGTGATCGTCCTCTCCGACCGCCCCGCAGCCCTGCGCGCGGAGATCCCGGTCACGGCGCCCTATCCGCGCCACCGGGACGATCCGGAGCTGGTGCGCCTGCGCCGGGAGATCCTGGCCATCCTCGGGCAGCCCGCCTGAGGACGGCCGCGACCCGCCCCGGCGGCGTCAGGCGCCGGGGGGCTCCGCCGTCGGCCGGCCGGCTTCGCTGGCGGCGGCGACCTCGAGGAGGCGGCCGGTGGCGACGTCGTAGACGAAGCCGAAGATCGGGATGTGCCCCGGCACCAGGGGATGCGCCCGGATGCGGCGCACATCCGCCGCCACGCTGCCGAGCCGGTCGGAGATCGTCAGCCAGTCGATGGCCTTCCCCGCCGCCGAGCCGCCGCCGTGATGGGGATTGACCCAGGCGCCGTCCTCCAGGGCCGCAGTCTCCAGGCTGTCCTCCAGGAGGTCGCCGATGATCGCGTTCGTGAAGAACTCCATGCCGCAATCGGAATGGTGGACCACGAACCAGGCCCGCGTGCCGAGCAGCTTGTGCGAGATCACGAGCGAGCGGATCGCGTCGTCGCTCGCCCGTCCGCCCGCGTTCCGGATGACATGGGCGTCCCCCTCGGACAGGCCCGCATATTTCGCGGGGTCGAGGCGGGCATCCATGCAGGTGAGGATCGCGAAGCGCCGGGCCGGGGGCAGGGCGAGATCGCCCTTGTCGAAGCCCGCCGCATAGGCCGCGTTGGCGGCGAGAACCTCCTCGTAGACGGGCGGAGTCGCGGGGTCAGGCATCGGAGGCTCCGCTGGCCGTCCCGGGAGCCGGCATGCCGGCCGGCAGGCGGATGAGGTGGGGGGCGAGCCATTCGTGGCTCAGCATCGCACCGGAGGCGAGGGGGATCGGGCCGGCGGGAAGCTCCGCGCGGCGCAGGATGGTCCTGAGATTGTCGAGGAGGCGTCTCATGCTGCGCGCGCCTCCGTGAGATCCGCGTAGTGGCGGGCCGCCACGTCCGGATGCGAGCGCAGGCGCCCCTTCAGGTAGTTGCGCCCGACCTCGCGGAAGAGGGGATTGTCCGGGTCGCTCGCCGGCCCCGGCGCCGCGGCGGCGAGGTCCGGCGGCAGGTCGAGGAGCGGCACCGTGGCGTCGTGGCGGGCGCCGAGGAAGAAGGCGACCGAGAGGCGGTCGCGGCCGGCCTTGGGCGTGACCACCCGGTGCACGGTGGCCCGCAGGTAGCCGTTGGAGGCGAGCTCCAGGAGTTCGCCGACATTGACCACGAAGGCCCCCTCGACCGGCGCCGCGGCGATCCAGCCGCCCTCGGTCTCGACTTCGAGGCCGCCCTCGCCGTCCTGGACCAGCAGCGTGAGGAAGCCGCTGTCCTTGTGGGCGCCCACGCCCTGCTCGTCCTGCGTCGCCTCGCGCCCGGGATAGCGGATGATCTTGATGTGCTGGTTGGGCGCGCCGGCATAGATCGGCGCGAAGGCCTCCGTCTCCTGGCCCAGAGCCAGGGCGAAGGCCCGGAGCAGGCGGATGCCGACCTGCGTCACCGCCTCCTGCCAGGCGAGGAGCCCCACCCGCAGGCCGGGCAGGGAGGCCGGCCAGAGATTGGGGCCCTGGAGCCGGGTCCAGGCGGGCAGGCCCGGCTCTCGGGGCAGCGCCTCCCGCTCGGCGCCGATGTCGAACTGCTCGCGCCAGTCCGGGCGGCCGCGGGTGATCTCGCGGCCGGCCTCGGTATAGCCGCGGAAATGCGGCGAATTCACCATGGCGACCGCCCGCTTCTCGGCGAGCGGCAGGGCGAAGAAGCGCCGCGCCAGGGCCTGCACGCCGGCGATCTCGGAGGCCGGGATGCCGTGGCCGGTGAGATAGAAGAAGCCGACCTGGCGCGCGGCCTCGCGCAGTTCGGCGAGGAAGGCGGCGCGGTCGTCCGGCGCGCCGTCGAGGCGGCGCAGGTCGAGGAGGGGGAGGGTGGTCGCCATGGCTCAGGCCGCCTGTGCGAGGGTGCCTGCAGCGGCGAGCGCCTGGTCGAGATCGGCCAGGATGTCGTCGAGATGCTCCAGCCCCACCGCGAGCCGCACATAGCCGTCCGAGACGCCCGTGGCGCGCTGGTCCTGCGCATTGAGCTGCGAATGCGTGGTCGAGGCCGGATGGATCGCGAGGCTGCGCGCGTCGCCGATATTGGCGACGTGGTAGAACAGCTTGAGCGCGTCGATGAAGCGGCGCCCGGCCGCCCGGCCCGCCGCGAGCTCGAAGCCGACGAGGCCGCCATAGCCGTTGCGGAGGTAGCGGTCGGCCCGCTCCCGGGCCGCGCCGGTCTGGACGGAGGGATGGATCACCCGCACCACCTCGGGCCGGGTCTTCAGCCAGTCGGCCACGCCCTGCGCGTTGCGGCTGTGGCGCTCGATGCGCAGGGGCAGCGTCTCCAGTCCCTGGAGCGTCAGGAAGGCGTTGAGCGGCGAGACGGCGGGGCCGAGGTCGCGCAGGAGCCGTACCCGGGCGCGCAGCACGTAGGCGATGGGACCCAGGGGCGCCGCGGCCTCCGTCCAGACCGCGCCGTGATAGCTCGCATCCGGCGTGTTGAGCGCCGGCTGGCGCTCGGGATGGGCCGCCCAGTCGAAGGTGCCGCCGTCGACGATGGCCCCGCCGATGGCGATGCCGTGGCCGCCGAGATATTTCGTGGTCGAATAGACGACGACGGCCGCCCCGTGTTCGAGGGGGCGGGCGAGCAGCGGCGCCGCGGTGTTGTCGACGATGAGCGGGATGCCCTCCGGCCGGCCGATCGCCGCGACCTCGGCGATCGGGAAGACCGTCAGCTTCGGGTTGGGGAGGGTCTCGGCGTAATAGGCCCGCGTCCGCGCGTCGGTCGCCCGGCGGAAATTCTCCGGATCGGCGGGATCGACGAAGCGGACCTCGATGCCCTGCTCGGACAGGGTGTTGGCGAACAGGTTCCAGGTGCCGCCGTAGAGATCGGTCGAGGACACGATGTTGTCGCCGGCCCGGGCGAGGTTCTGGATCGCCAGCGCCGAGGCGGCCTGGCCGGAGGCGACCGCGAGCGCCGCGGCGCCCCCTTCGAGGGCGGCCAGGCGCTGCTCCAGCACGTCCACCGTGGGGTTGGTGACGCGGGTGTAGATGTTGCCGAGCTCCTTCAGCGCGAACAGGCTCTCGGCGTGGTCGGTGTCGCGGAACTGGTAGGAGGTGGTCTGGTGGATCGGCACCGCCACCGACCCGGTCTGCGGGTCGGCCCGCCAGCCGGCATGGAGGGCGAGCGTTTCCGGATGGGACGAGGGCAGGTCAGCGTTCGGCATGCGCGGCTTCCGTCAAGAGAAATTCGGAGACGTTCATCCCAGGGGCGGGCGTGGGCTCGGATCCAAGGCGAAATGAAAGTATTCGCCGTGCCGATATCGGCGCTTTCTCGGATCATATGGGATCGTCTGCGGGTAAAAATGTTCCTCTGGACGAAGGAAATGTCAATGAAAGCCGGTTTTTTATTGAAGATCGGCAGGGGAAGCTTTGTTCGTCGTCAGGGGGCGGATGCAGAAGAATTCCCTGCGCGCCCGGCCGAAGGGGGCGCTTCGTCCCGGGTCCCCTCCCTACGGGCAGGGGGTCGCATCCCGGGCCGGGCTCAATTCGGCGGCGGGTTATGGTAAGGCCATGAACGCGGCCTCCGCTCGGGCGGCCGAGACCGGATACGGCGCGTTGCAGGTTCCCGTGGGGTGTCCGCTGCCATGAGAGGCTATGCGGCCAAAGCACAGATCATGGTGGACGTGGCCGCCGTGATCGACGAGGCGCGCCGCGAGGGGCGCGATCTCGCGACGGCCCTGCGCATCGCCCGGGTGACGCTCGCCTATGTCAGCGGCCCGCATCCCGACCCCGAGCAGGCCAAGGCGCTGGCGGCCATCGACCGGCACCTCAAGGAGATCGCCGAGTAGAGCGCGCCGTGCCGGAGGGCCGGCGCGGTCAGCCGCCGAATTGCGACAGGAGCGTCACCGCTCCGAAGGCGAGCACGGAGAAGACCGCGCCCGCGATCAGGATCAGGGCCGCACGGGACTCGCGCAGATCGTCGTTCATCCGGGAAGGTTAGGCCCTGGGCCGGCGTGACGGAAGGGCCTTCCGGGCGAGGCGCCGATCCCCTTGGGAGGGGGTGGAGGGCCGTCCGCGCTCGGTGAAGCGGTCTCTTAAGGGGCAGGCGACAGAGTGGGCCGGGCTCGCCGCGAGCCCCGGAAGATCCACCATGCCGCCCGCAGACCCCTCCGAGACGCCGCTCGCCGCCCTGCACCTCCTGGGCAGCGGCCGTCCGCCCTGCGGCATCGGGGATTTCTCCGCCCGGCTGCTCGCCACCCTGCAGGCGATGGAGCCCGGGCGGCACGAAGCCCTCCTGCTGGAGCCGAAGACGCTTCCCGTCGGCCGGCTGTGGCGGGTGATCGGCCGCTCGCGCAGCCTCGTCGCCAACATGCCGGTGGTGGCCTGGAAGCGGGCCCTCGCCGGCCCCGTCCTCGCCTTCGCCCTCGCCGCCCTGCGCCGGCGCGGGCGCATCGCCGTGCTGCACGAATGGGGCGGCATGCACCGCCTGCGCCGGGCCGTGCTGCGGCCGATCCTGCTCCTGTCCGATCACGTGGTTCTGGTCTCGCCCCAGGTGCGCGACGAGCTCGCCGCGGATTCGATCGTCGGATTCCTCGCCAAACGCGCCGTGCTGATGCCGGTGCCGCCCAACATGATGCGGCCGGCCGAGACCGCGGACAGCCCCCTGCGCACCCGCCTCGCCGCGGCGCGGCAGGCGGGGCGCCTGGTGCTCGGCCATTTCGGCTCGATCTATCCGGGCAAGCAGCCGGAGGCGGTGCTCGCCATCGCCGCCGCCCTGCGGGCGCGGGGCGTCGACGTCCTCACCGTCTTCATCGGCTCCTTCATCAAGGCTTCGGACGGGATCGAGGACATCTTCCACCGCAAGGTCGCGGCGCTCGGCCTGTCGGAGCATGTCGTGGTGTCGGGCTACGTCGCGACGGCGGAGGAGCTCTACGGCCTGTTCGAGACCGTCGACGCCTTCGCCTATGTCCTGCCCGAGGGGCTGACCGCGCGGCGGGCGAGCATCCTCGCCAGCGTCCAGGCCGGGCGGCCGGTCGTAGTGACGGCGCCGCTGCGGGCGGACGAGTTCGATCACCATCCCCGCTTCCGGGCGCTGCTGGAGGAGGGCGCCATCGTGCTCGCTCCGCCCGGAGCGGAGGCCGAGGCCTATGCCGCGCTGGTCCTCGCCGCCGCCGCGCGCCCGACCCGGCTGCCGGAGATCGACGCCGATCTCTGGTTCCGCGACGCCGCCGCCGTGCTGGAGAGGCTGATCCCGCCGGCGGCGCCGGCCCGGGCGGGGGCGGCGCTCAGCGCGTCCTGAACCGGGCGAGGTAGTGGAGGCCGAACACCGCGAACAGGAAGGTCATCCAAAGCGGATCGGCCCGGTCGTAGAAGAAGCTCTCCATGGACGAGAGCAGGATCCCGAAGAGCCAGATCCGCAGGAACATCCAGGCGAGGGGATCGCTCCGGCCCTCCCCCTCCTGCAGGCTCTGAAAGTGGCGCAGGGGCGCGATCAGGAAGACCAGCACGGTGAGGACGAGCCCGACCAGGCCGAGATTGACCGCGCTGTCGAGATAACCGTTGTGGCTGTGGGCGGCGTAGCCCGCCCAGGTCGCGCCCTCGTCGGAACTGTCGCGCACCTTGGCCGTGCCCCAGAAGGCGGAGAAGCCGTAGCCGGTGAGGGGCTTCACCGCCACGGCGTCGACCGCGAAGCGCCACACGTCGGTGCGGCCGGTGAAGGTCGCGTCGATCGGCAGCATCCGCACCACCTTGCCCAGCGGCTCGCTGATCACCGTGCCGACGCTGAACAGGTTGAGGGCGAAGACCAGGCCGAGCGTCATCGCCGCGCGGGCGGCGAAGCCGCGGAACAGGTGGAAGGCCCCGGTCAGGGCGAAGGTGACCACGAGCAGCGCCGTGGCGCTCTTGCCGCCCGAGCCGGCGAGGAAGATCAGGGACGCGGCCACGATCGCGCTTCCGGCCAGGCGCGCGCCCATGCCGAACAGGCCGACGCCGATGAAGGCGACCAGGGCGATCACCGCGGCGGCGTAGTTCTTGTGGCCGAACACGCCGCGCCAGGCCCCCGCGAGCGCGGGTTCCACGAAGTCGTTGGGCTGGTGGATCGCGAGATGCGGGACGAGCAGCATCCCGAGATAGCACAGGGCGAGCAGCGTGCCCGCGGCCAGGGCCAGCAGGTTGCTCAGCTCCCGCCGGGAGCCGGCGAGCAGCGGCAGGCAGGCCGCGAAGACCGAGACCGCCCCGGTGAGGGCCAGCCGCTTGGCGGAGGTCGAAGGATCCTGTGACAACAGGACCGAGAGGCCGAGCCAGACCACCAGGGCGACGAGGCTGCGCGTCAGCAGGGAGCGTAGCGCCGGCGCGTGCTCGCGCAGGGCGAAGCCGATGGCGGCGAGGGCGAGCAGGCCGAAGGTGACGTAGGTCGCGCCCTCCTGGCCGGTGGTGATGTCGCCCGCATCGAGGTTCGACAGGCTCGGGAAGGGCTTGAGGGTGATCCAGGAGACGAGGAGACCGGCGAGGAAGACGAGGCAGCGGGCGAGCCACGGCACGCGCAACTCCGCCACCTGCTCGGCGAGATAGCCGAGCAGGGACGGGGGATGGGTCCGGGTGCCCGGAGCGGCCGCCCGCGTGGTCGCCACGGGGCTCACACCGCGCGATAGGGCTGCGGCTCGATCCGGAGCGCGGCGAGCAGGCGGCCCAAGGCGACGAGGACCGGGTGCAGGGCGATGCTCGGTTCGCGGGTGCGGGCGTAGAGACGCAGGGCCCGGACGGCGGAGACCGGCAGCAGCAGGGCGGTCTTGGCCAGGAGGCGCGACCGGCCGGCGACGCCGTGCGCCCGCTTCGTGTCGATGCGGTGGTTGATCGCGCCGATGCGCAGGCCGCGGCTCATCAGCCAGCGCAGCCGGAGCCGCTCGGGGGGCACCGTCTCGGTGATGACGGCCTCCGCACTCCAGTGGAAGGCGATGCCGGCCGCCTGGGCCCGCACGAAGTAGTCGGTGTCGCCGCCGCCGAGGAAGTTGTAGCCGGGATCGAAGGGCGGCAGGCCGAGCCGCTGGAAGGTCGCGCGGGTGATGAGGCAGTTGCCGCTGCCGTAGATCACCGGGACCGGTCCGCTGGTGTCGTAGGCCGGGGCGAAGGCCGGATGTGCGGCGAGCGCCCGCCGGCCCTCGGCGAGGGCCGGATGTACCGGGCCGCCGACGATGCCCGCCCCGGTGCGCTCGGCGGTCTCGACCATGCGCTCCAGCCAGTGCGGCGTGGCGATCTCGTCGTCGTCGAACATCAGGATGAAGCGCGCGGCCGGGTAGTTCGCGAGGGCCGTGCCGAAGGCCGTGTTGATCGCATGGCAATTGCCCTGGTTCGGCTCCACCACGCTGGTGCCGTTCAGGCGTCCCGCCGCGAAGTAGCCGTCCGCGACGGCCTTGCCTTCCCGGGCCGAGGCGTCGTTCTCGACCACGACCACGGCGAAGGGCCGGGCGATGGTCTGGGTCAGCAGCGAGTCGAGCGTCAGCCGGAGATGGGCGGGCCGGCGGAAGGTCGGCACGCAGACGACGATGTCGATGCCGGCGGGATCGGGATGTCTCATTCTGGAACCTCGGTGGATCCGTCGCCCCCCACCCTGCAAGAAGAGGTCCGGTCGCCGATCGACGGCCCGCGTGGCCGCCGCGCCGGCGGGGCCGATCCGGGACCGCGACACTGGCATGCGGTCTGCTCGGCACCGGCCCATGACCGTTCACTCGTCCCGATTTCCGACGCTGCGCTGGCCGCGCGTCCTGCCGGCCCGGACCGTTCCGGGACGGCGTCCCGCTTCGGGCCGGCTGGGCGCCCTGCTCGCCCGCCATCGCGGTCTGCTCACGAGTTACGCGCAGCTCCTGGCGGGCTCCGGCGGCCGCCTCGCGCTGCAGGTGATCTACTTCTTCGTCCTGGCCAACACCCTCAGCCTCGCCGAGATGGGCGTCTTCGCCTCGGTCTCGGGCGCGGGCATGCTGATCGGCTGCTTCGCCGGGTTCGGGTTCCAGTCCTACGTGATGCGGGCGGCGGCGGGCCGGCGCGCGTCGCTGTCGGGCTATCTCGCCGCCTATTACCTCTGCGCCGTGCTGGCGCTGCCGCTTCTCTTCGCCATCGCGGGCCTCGTCTACCTCGTCCTGTTCCGGAACGTGATCGAGCTGCCGGCCTATCTCGCGATCATGCTCGTCGAGATCGTGCTGTGGCGGCAGATCGAGCTTCTCGTCCAGGTGAATAACGGGCTCGGCCGCTTCGCCGCCGCCTCGACCCTCGTCTCCCTGCCGGTCGGCTTCCGCGCGGTCGCGGCGGTCGCCTTCTGGGCCGGGGGCGGGGGGCATGCCGAGACCTGGAGCCTGTATTACCTCGCGGGCAACCTCGCCGCGGCGGTCGCGCTCAGCATCGCCTTCCATCCCCGGATCCGGCTGCGCCACCGGACGGCCCTGCTCAAGGGCCGCCTGCGGGACGGGCTGCTCTTCGCCTTCTCCTACCTGCTGTTCACGGCCCAGACCGAGGTCGACAAGCTCGTCATCCTGACGCTCGCGGGCGAGCGCATGGCCGGCATCTACGCGATCTCGATGCGGCTCATCGACCTGACCGGCGTGCCGCTGCGGCCGATCTTCATGATGTATTCGCGCGAGCTGATCCGCGCCCGCCGGGCGAGCTGGGAGCGGATCCGGCAATGCCTGAAGCTCGAAGGGACGGTGGCCCTCGTCTCGACCGGCCTGCTGCTCGCCCTCCTCGCCATGCTCCATCTGCGCCCGGGCATCCTCGGGCCGAACGTCTCGGCGGCCTACGGCATGCTCGCGGCCATCATCGCCGTGCCGGCGGTGCGCAACCTGCTCGAATTCCACGGCGAGCTGTTCTTCGCCTTCGGCAGCATGACCCTGCGCGCCGGCCTCACGGCGAGCTTCGTCCTCCTCAAGGCCCTCGCCGTCGCCCTCATCCTCCTGGCCGCCCCCGGCTCGGAATCCTGGGGCGTCTGGCTGAACGCCGTCTACCTGGCGATCTACGCGATCTCCTTCACCGTGGTTTACCGGCTGCTCGTTCGGAGTGCGGCATCATGAGCGGAAGTCCCGAAGAGACCGGCCCCGGCCCGCAGCCGCGTCCCGAGACCGTCGGCATCATCACCTTGAGCCATCGCGGCGATCTCGAGCGCTGCCGGCTGCTGTTCGAGAGCATCGACCGGCACGTGCCCCGGCGCGGCCGACACTACGTCATCGTCGACGACGAGGACGTGGCGCTGTTCGCGCCCCATGCGCGTCCCGACCGCGAGATCCTGCCGCTCTCGCGCTTCCTGCCGCGCTGGCTGCGCCCGGTCCCGCTTCTGCGCTGGCGCCGCCGCCGCTACTGGTGGTCCTTCCACGGCAAGCCGGTGAGCGGCTGGCACATCCAGCAGATCGTGAAGATCGAGGCGGCGCGCGCCCTGCGGGAGAAGCGGTTCTGCCTGATCGATTCCGACATCTATTTCTTCCGCGACTTCGATTTCGCGACCCTGGCCGAGCCGAACCCGGCGCCGTTCCACATCCATGCTGGCGGCGTCACGGAGGGGGCCGTCCGCCACAAGCTCTGGGTCGCCACCGCGAGCCGCCTCGTGGGCACGCCGGCGCCCGTCCTGCCCGCCGACGACTACATCGACCAGATCATCGTCTGGGATCAGGCGAGCGTGCGGGCGATGACCGCCCGGATGGAGCTCCTGAGCGGCCGCAACTGGGTCGCGGCGATGTGCCGGGACCGGGATTTCTCGGAATACATGACCTACGGTGCCTTCGTCGCGAACACGCCGGCCCTGCTCGCCCGCCACAGCCCGACGGCCCGCAGTTTCACACGGACGCATTGGGACGCCGCTCCCCTGGAGGTGCCCGACATCCTCGCGATGCTGCGGGCCGCGGAGCCCTGGGAGCGGGCCTTCTGCATCCAGTCCTTCGGCGCGACGCCCATGGCGACGATCCGTGCGAGCCTCGCCCGATACTATTCGGAGACACAACCGTCGATTTCGGAGGCTTCTTCGCGGGCCGCGTGAGGGATGTAGCAAATCTAAGAGCCAATTTTAACGATATCGACGGATCACGCGGACGTGATACTTTCTTTCTAACGAGAAAAATGCAGAAATACTTCTGACGCATAACTGGTTCGGTCGTTCAAGACATTGTCATCGTTGCGGTGTGCAACTGTTTGGCTGGGCTGGGCCGATGATTTCCTGTAAAGATTTTGGAGGAAGGCGATGGCCATGAGCGCAACGTTCGCAGGCATGGACGCGATCCCGCTCGAGCCCGTTGGGCTGCATGAGGGCACGCCCCTTCCCGCCGGCGAGGCCGGCGCGAGCCTGGCGCGGGTCCATGCCGTGCTCCAGCAGCATCTGCCTACCGGCGAGGTCGCGATCTACGAAGCCGGCGGGGGGGCGGATTCCTATCTGCCCGCCCAGCTGATCCGGCGCGGTCGCGTCACCGTGGTCGACATCGATCCCGTCCAACTCGCCAACAACGGCTACGCCTCGACCCGGGTCGAGGGCGATATTCAGGTTCAGCGCTTCGCGGCGGGCAGCTTCGACCTCGTGACGACCTACAACGTCATCGAGCACCTTCCGGACGTGGCGGCCGCCCTGCAGCGCTTCGCGGAGGCTCTGAAGCCGGGCGGCCTCCTCCTCGTCGGCGCGCCCAATCCCCGGTCCCTGTCGGGGTTCGTGACGCGCGTCTCGCCGCACTGGTTCCACGTCTGGTACTACCGGCGCATCCGCGGCCATGCCCGGGCCGGCCATCCCGGAGAGCCGCCCTTCCCGGTGCATTACCATCCGCTGGTGCTGCCGCGGCGCCTCAAGGCCTATCTCGAGCCCCTCGGCTTCGAGACGCTCTACGAGCGGGTCTACGAGAGCCCGCGCTACGCCGAGATGCGCCAGCGCCTTCCGCTGCTCGCGAGCCTCATGGACGCGGCAACCGACCTGATGAACCTCGCCCTCCTCGGCAAGGTGAACGTGCGCCACGGCGACTACCACCTGATCCTGCGCAAGCGCGCGCCCTCGGCCGACCAGGGAGCCTGAGCCGTGGGTCCGCTGCCCCGCGAGGCCCGGCACTGGCCGTCCCAGCTGCGCGCACGTCTCGCCCATCGCGTCGCGATGCATGTCGCCGGCTCGACCGTGCTGCTGAAGGGCCGGGAGCCCCTGGTCAGCCTCACCTTCGACGACGTGCCGGATTCCGCCTGCACCACGGGGGTGAACCTGCTCGAGGCCTACGGGGCGAAGGGCACGTTCTACATCGCCGGAAAGCTCGTCGACACGCCCTCGGAGCATTGGCGCAACGCGGGGGCGGACCGCCTCGCCGCGCTGCACCGGGCCGGCCACGAGATCGGCTGCCACACGGAATCCCACGCCTTCGTGCCGATGCTGGGCGGGCGGGGCTTCGCCGGGGAGGTGAGCCGGAACCGCGCAACGCTTCGGAGCTTCGGAGTCGGCCTCGAGCCGCGGAGCTTCGCCTTCCCCTACGGCTATGGCTCGGTGAGCGCCAAGCGGGTGGTGCGGGACGTCTTCGCGACCGGCCGCAGCATCATCCCCGGCGTCAATGCGGGCCGGGTCGACCGCTGCTTCCTGCGCGCCAATCCGCTGATCGACGGGGCGCTCGACGCGGGGGAGATCGACCGCCTGATGGACGAGGCCCTGGCGAAGCGGGGCTGGCTGATCTTCTACGGGCACGACGTCACGCCCGCGCCGAGTCCCTATGGCTGCCGGCCTGAGCTTCTGGAGGCCGTGCTGCGCGCGGCCTCCGCGCGGGGCATCGCCTGCGTGACCATGGACGAGGCCCGACGCCGCGCCTTCTGATCGGTCACGCGCTTTCGCCGCAACGTCGCAAGCCGGCGTTCGGCACGATCGGGCGTTCCGCCGGCGGCCGGGCCGCGCGGCGAGAGAGCCTTCCCTTCTCCAAACCCAGCGTTGCGCGCACCACCGCCGAGGCGCTTCGGCGGCAAGGCGATTGCGACCTGGACGGCATCGCGGCCCGCGGCGGCGGCGGATGTCCCGAAAGGGCGCATCCGCTTCTCGAAGCGGTCTCGCGGATCCGGGTTTGGGACGCGCGGCCCGCGTCGCGGCCCACGGGAGCGATCCATGCTGCTGTACGAAGACAGTCTGCCCCGGACGAGTCCGCCGCCCGCCGCCGAGGCGGGGCGGGCCCCTTCCGCCTGGGGACTGTCTCTGCGCGGCGTGTTCCAGATTCTCCGGCGGCGCGCCCTCGTGATCCTCGCCTGCGCGCTCGCCTGCACGGGTATCGCCTTCCTCGTCGGCAAGTCCCTGACGCCGCGCTACGCCGCCGGCGTCCAGCTCTATCTCGACCCGCGCGACCTGCGGCTGATGGACAAGGAGCTGACGCCGGGCAATCAGGATTCCACCGGCTACATGACCATCGTCGAGAGCCAGGCGCAGGTCATCACCTCCAGCAACGTCCTCGCCCGGGTGGTGGCGAGCCAGAACCTCGCCCGGGATCCGGAATTCGTGGGCACCGGCGATCCGGGCCTGCTCGGGAAGATCGGCCTCGCCCTCGGCCTGTCGCAGCCGCCGGTCGCCGATCCGGGCGGGGACGCCGCCATCGCCCTCGACGCCCTGCAGCGGCGCATCGGCGTCAGCCGGAGCGGGCGCACCTTCATCGTCGAGGTCTCGGTCTGGTCGCGGGAGGCGGAGAAGGCCGCCCGCCTCGCCAATGCCGTGGTCGCCGCCTATCTCGCGGAGGAGGCGGCCAACCGCGCGGACGCTGCCAACCGCGCCAGCGCCGGGCTCGCCGCGCGGCTGGGCGAATTGCGCGACGCGGTGAACGCCGCCGAGAGCAAGGTCCAGCTCTACCGGGCCGCGAACGGCCTCGTCGGCACCCGCGACAGCCTCGTCACCGATCAGCAGCTCACCCAGCTCACCGCTCAGCTCGCCACCGCCCGCGCCCGGGCCACCGACGCCAAGGCCCGCGTCGACCAGATCGAGCGCATGCGCAAGGACGGGCTCGATGCCGGCGGCAACGAGGACGTGCTCGCCTCCCAGGCCATCACGACCCTGCGCGGCCAGTACAGCGAGCTCAGCCGCCGGCAGGCGGAGCTGATGCACGATCTCGGGCCGCGCCATCCCCTCGTCAGCTCGATCCAGTCACAGGTCCAGCAGGTCCGCCGCCTGATCGACCAGGAGATCGGCCGCTTCGCCCAGGCGGCCCGCACCGATCTCGCCCGTGCCCAGGCGACGGTGAAGGCGCTGGAGCAGAGCTTCGAGCAGGCCAAGGGCCGCACCGTCGACGTCGCCCAGGCCTCGATCCGCCTGCGCGAACTGGAGCGGGAGGCCGAGGCGAGCCGCGCGGTCTACGAGGCGTTCCTCGTCCGCGCCCGCGAGACCAGCGAGCAGGCGCGCCTCGACATCGGCAATGCCCGCGTCATCACCCCGGCGGTGCGGCCGCTACAGCGCAGCTACCCGCCGCCGGCCAAGACCCTGGCGATGCTGGGCTTCGGCGCGGGCCTGCTGCTCGGGCTCGTCCTGGCCTTCGGCGAAGACCGCCTCCGCCGGGAGATGGGCGCCTCCGGCGCCCAGGCGCTGCGCCGGAGCGCCGCCCCCTTTCCCGACGATCCCCCTCGCCCGCCCCTGCTGACGGCCGTCTCCACCACCGCGGGCCGTGGTGTCGGCACCTATGGAGGCGCGCGATGAGCCCGATGGAATCCGCAGCCGCGCCGGGCGCGGCCCTGATGCGCGCCGTACCGGCGACCCGCCTCGGCGGAGTCGCGATCGCCGCCGCGGACATGGCGGAGACGGTGGCGCTGATGATCGAGGCGGCGCGCCTGCCGCGCGGGGAGCGGCCCCTCTTCCTCACCTCCGTCAACGGCGAGGTGCTCTCGCGCTGCGCCCGCGATCCGGATTTCGCGCAGCTCGTCGAGGCGGCCGACCTGATCAATCCCGACGGGCAGCCGATGGTGGTGCTGTCCCGCTGGTTCGGGAGCCGGCGGCTGCCCGAGCGGGTGGCGACCACCGACCTGTTTCACCACGTCGCCCGCGCCGCGATCCCGCATGGCGTCAGCTTCTATCTCTACGGGGCCACCGAGGAGGAGAACCGGCGCGCGCTCGCGAATGTCCGGAAGCTCTATCCGGACCTGCGCCTGCTGGGAGGCAGCCACGGTTTCCACCGCGGCGCGGCGCTGGAGGCCAAGCTCGCCGAGATCGATGCCCTCGCCCCGGACATCCTCTGGCTCGGCCTCGGGGTGCCGCGGGAGCAGCGTTTCGTGCAGGAGCACGGGGCCCGGCTCTCCCGCGTCGGCATGATCAAGACCTCGGGTGGCCTGTTCAACTTCCTGTCGGGCACGCGCTCCCGCGCCCCGGCCTGGATCCAGCGAGTCGGCTTCGAATGGGCCTGGCGTCTCGGCCAGGAGCCGGCCCGGCTGACGATCCGTTACACCCTCACCAATCCGCACGCCGTCGCCCTCCTAGTGGGGAGCGGCCTGCGGGCCCAGGCCGTCCGCGTCGCGGCGCGGATGCAGGCCGGACGCGGCGCCGGCAACTCGCCGCGCGCCCTTGCCCAGAACGGAGAGTAGGTTCGATGCGAAGGGTCCCCGAGACGCTGCGCAAGCACATCCCGACCGCCGGCCTGATCGGCGCGGTCGGCATTACCGTGGCCTGGTGGGCCCTCGTCGCCCACGGGCTGTGGCTGGCCTATAATTGGGTCTCGGTCTGATCGGCGGAGGCTGCGGACCGCAGCTCGTAGACCCGGATGCCGGAGGACAGCCCCTTGATGGCGGCAAGCCCCGCCGGCGCGAAGGCGAAGCCGGCTCCGGCGGCCTTCACCACGTCCTCGCTGACGAGGATCGTGGTTCCGAGCTGCTTGTTGTGCTGCTCCAGCCGGCTCGCCACGTTCACGGTGTGGCCGATCACGGTGTAGCTCAGCCGGTCGATCGATCCGACATGGCCGACGATGCCCGCGCCGGTGTTCAGGCCGTAGCGCGTCCGGATGCCCGGCAGGCCCTCGCGGCGGAAGGCGGCGTTGAGCGCCTCGAGGCGCGCCACGATGTCCAGCGTCGCGGCGCAGGCGCGGGCGGCGTGGTCCTGGCAGGCGGGCGAGGAGACCCAGACTGCCATGACGCTGTCGCCGATATACTTGTCCACGAAGCCGCCCGACGCCGTCACCCCCGCGGCGATCGTGCCGAAATAGCGCGACATCTGGGTCATCAGGGCGTGCGGGTCGGCCCGCTCCGACATCGACGTGAATCCCTCCACATCCGTGAACAGCACCGTCACTTCCTGCCGGATGCCGCCGACCATCGGCACCTTCCGGTCGCGGGCGATGGAGCGGACGAGGTGGGCCGGGACGTAGCAGGTGAAGGTGCGCAGGGTGCGTTCGAGCATCAGCACCATGGTCCAGAGCTCGTCGATCTCCCGGATGTGGGAGGGCCGCGCCCGGCTCGCCTCGAATTCGAAGCGGGAGATGCCGGAAATCGCCCGGGTCACGGCCCCGAGCGGGCGGGTGAGCTGCCGGGCCGCCAGGAGCGAAACGAGGGCCGCCGCCACCATCGCCGCGAGCCCGATGATGAGCTGCCGGTCGCGCAGGGCCGCTGCGGGGCCGAGGACGACGCTCTCCGGCATGCTGATGGCGGTGACGAGGCCCGTTTCCGCGCCCGGCCGGTCGAAGCGGACGAAGTAATCTTCCTCGTCGATGGACAGGATCTTGTCCCGAACGGCGCCCCCTGCGGCATAGGCGCGGAACAGGGCCGACAGCAGCGGGTTGCCCGCCTCGGTGATGGAGGGCAGGCCGTCGATGAGGGGGCGGTCGGGCGCGGCCTCCGCAGCCTCTTCGGTGGCGGCGACGAGCTGGCCGCCCGGATGGAACAGCGCCAGATCCGCGCCGCTCGACCGCTCGACCGCTTGAGAGCGGTCAGCGTCCCGGACAGGCGCTTGAGGGTGATGTCGATACCGTAGACGATGCCGGGTTCGGAGGTGGCACGCCGGGCGAGGGTGACGCCGATGATGTTGCGCTGGCCGATATAGCGGTAGGGCGGCGTCGTGATCGTCTCCGGGGTGACGACGGAGGCGGTGTACCAGGGCCGGTTCCGGGCATCGAAATCGGAAGGGGTGGTGTCCGTCTGGGCAAGTTCGCGGCCCTGCTCGTCGAGGTGGTACGTGCGCTGGACGAGGCCGTCCGGTGCGGCGGTGACCACCTTGAAGACGTAGACGGCACCGGCGACCTCCCGGTTGTCGTCGTCGAGGCGCCCGACGATGAGGGCGGTGCCGTCGTCGCGTCCGATCTGCACGGCGGCCACTGCGGGCGAGCGGCGCGCATCCGATTGCATGATGGCGAGAATCACCCGGCCTGCGGCGAGCGGCTCCATCCGCCCGAGCGGCATGGCCGCGAGCGCGTCCAGCATGATCAAGCCCGGATCGAAGGTCGCGCGCAGGCGTTGCGCGACGGTCGAGGCCAGGGCATCGAACCGGGCCGTCGCTTCTTCCGAGGATAGGGCGGCCGTCTCGCGATAGGTGGTCCAAACCAGGCCGCCGACGACCGTGACGATGATGAGCGCGAACACCGCCGCGAGCAGGGCTTGCAGGCCGACCGCCGCCGCGCGCGGGCTCTGGGGTGTCTTTCGGCGTTTGGACACGCGACCGTCTTTCGGCTCCGGAGCCCTGCGGCGGTCGACCGCCGCAGGGCGCGCCGGCGCGGCACAGGCCCGAACGGCCTCGTATCCGCCCCTGATGCGTCCGTGGCGAGGGCGCGCAGCGCCGGCTCCGGGCATCATTTTGAGCCCCGGATATGAACAATCCCCTTGGGTCTCCCAAGGCGGACGTTCTTTCTTTAGAACGGCAGATGTGGAGAGGGTTCTTGTCGTTTATGCATCAAATAATAGAACTTTGTTTTATTTTTGCCGAAAATGAGCCGTTCCGAGAGGAGGAAGGCCCGGATCGGCGAGGGGGTGACGGGAGGCTTTGCCTTGACAACGTTCTTTTAAAAGAACAACACATCCGGGCATTCACGCAACGAACGGCCCCTCGGATCGGGAGGGCTGTCCGGCTTCCGGAGCTCGTCTTGACCGCCCACGCCTCGAAGATCGCCCGTTCCGCGACCCGCCGCAGCGGCTTCCTCGCCATGGCCGGCCTCGCCGCCATCGCCTGTTTCGGGATGCCGGCCTCGGCCCGCGCGGCGGAGCTGCTCAACGTCTCCTACGATCCGACCCGCGAGCTCTACCGCGACATCAACGCCGCCTTCGCCGCCGACTGGAAGGCCAAGACCGGCGAGGAGATCACCGTGCGTGCCTCCCATGGCGGCTCCGGCGCCCAGGCCCGCACCGTCATCGACGGCGTGCCGGCCGACGTCGTGACCCTCGGCATCCCCTCCGACATCGACGCCATCTCCAAGATCTCGAAGAAGATCTCTCCCGACTGGCGCAGCAAGCTGCCGAACGAGGGCCTGCCCTATACCTCGACGGTCGTGTTCCTGGTGCGCAAGGGCAACCCGAAGGGCGTCAAGGACTGGGCCGACCTCGTCAATCCCGACATCAAGGTCATCACCCCCAACCCGAAGACCTCCGCCGGCGGGCGCTGGAACTTCCTCGCCGCCTGGGGCTACGCCTACGAGAAGGAAGGCAAGAACGCTGAGAAGGCCAACGCCTTCGTCGGTCAGGTCTACAAGAACGTGCCGGTTCTCGATACCGGCGCCCGCGGCTCGACCGTGACCTTCGCCCAGCGCGGCCTCGGCGACGTGCTGCCGACCTGGGAGAACGAGGCCTTCCTCGTCCTGCAGGAATTCGGCGCCGACAAGTTCGACGTGGTGGTGCCGCCCTCCTCGATCTACGCCGAGCCGCCGGTCGCCATCGTCGACGCCAATGTCGACGCCAAGGGCACCCGCAAGCAGGCCGAGGCCTATCTGCAGTTCCTCTACACGGATGCGGCCCAGGCGATCTTCGCCAAACACCATTACCGGCCGATCAAGCGCGAGGCCGCCGACAAGAAGGACCTCGCCCTCCTGCCCGAGATCAAGCTGTTCAAGATCGAGGATCTGCAGGGCGGCTGGGACGATATCCAGAAGAAGAATTTCGACAATGGCGGCCTGTTCGACCAGCTGAGCAAGGCCGGCCGCTGAGGCGCCCATGGCTGCTGCTTCCGCCCCTCCCACGCAGCGCCCCGCCCGGCGCTTCCGCCGGCCGAGCGTGATCCCGGGCTTCGGGCTCACCTTCGGCTACGCCCTGACCTGCCTGACGCTGATCGTGCTGCTGCCGCTCGCGGCCCTCGTGGCCAAGGCCTCGGGCATCGGCCTCTCCGGCATCGTCGAGGTGGCCCGCGATCCGCGGGTGGCGAGCGCGCTCAGGATCAGCTTCGGCGTGTCGCTGGTGGCGGCGCTCGTCTCCTCGGTCTTCGGCTTCCTCGTGGCCTGGGTGCTGACGCGCTACCGCTTCCCCGGCCGCAAGGTGGTCGACGCGGTGGTGGATCTGCCCTTTGCCCTGCCGACCGCGGTGGCCGGCATCGCCCTCGCCTCGCTCTACGCGCCGACCGGCCTCGTCGGCGCGCAGCTCGCCAAGCTCGGCATCCAGGCGGCCTACACCCCGGTGGGCATCTTCATCGCCATGGTCTTCATCGGGCTGCCCTTCGCCGTGCGCACGGTGCAGCCGCTCATCGCCGAGATCGACAAGGAGGTGGAGGAAGCCTCCGCCACCCTCGGCGCGACCCGCCTGGCCACCCTGACCAAGGTCGTGCTGCCGCCGCTGGTGCCGGCGGTGCTGACCGGCTTCGCCCTGGCCTTCGCCCGGGGCGTCGGCGAGTACGGCTCGATCATCTTCATCGCGGGCAACCTGCCCTACGTCTCGGAGATCGCGCCGCTCCTCATCGTCATCAAGCTCTCCGAGTTCGATTACGGGGGCGCCGCTGCCATCGCCACGATCATGCTCGGGATCTCGTTCCTGACGCTGCTCGCGATCAACCTGATCCAGGCCTGGAGCCGGCGGAGATTCGGTTATGTCTGAGGCCGTGCCCGCCTCCACCTTCGCCGTGACGCCGGCCCCGGCCACGCCGCGCAGCGCCGTCACGGAAGGGGCCGGCATCCGCTGGCTGTTGATCGGGATCGCGGTCGTGTTCCTGGCGCTGTTCCTGGTGCTGCCGCTGGTCACGGTCTTCGCCCAGGCCCTGTCGAAGGGCCTCGAGACCTATCTCGCGACCTTCCGGGAGCCGGACGCGCTCTCGGCGATCCGCCTGACCCTCATCGTCGCGGCCATCGCCGTGCCCTTCAACCTGGTCTTCGGCGTGGCGGCCGCCTGGGCGATCGCCAAGTTCGAGTTCCCGGGCAAGAGCCTGCTCATCACCCTGATCGACCTGCCCTTCTCGGTCTCGCCGGTGGTCTCGGGCCTGATCTACGTGCTGCTGTTCGGCGCGCAGGGCCTGTTCGGCACCTTCTTCGCGAGCCACGGCATCCAGATCCTGTTCGCGCTGCCGGGCATCGTGCTCGCGACGATCTTCGTCACCTTCCCCTTCGTCGCCCGCGAGCTGATCCCGCTGATGCAGGAGCAGGGCACCACGGAGGAGGAAGCGGCGTTGACGCTGGGGGCCTCCGGCCTGCACGCCTTCCTCACGGTGACGCTGCCCAACATCCGTTGGGGCCTGCTCTACAGCGTCCTGCTCTGCAACGCCCGGGCGATGGGCGAATTCGGGGCCGTCTCGGTGGTGTCCGGGCATATCCGCGGACTGACCAACACGATCCCGCTCCACGTGGAGATCCTCTACAATGAGTACAACTTCGTTGCCGCTTTCGCCGTCGCCTCCCTCCTCGCCGGTCTCGCCCTCGTCACGCTCGTCATCAAATCCGTTCTCGAGTGGCGCTACGCGAGCGAGCTCGCCTCCGGCGCCCGCCATTAGCGGCCTCGTCGGCAAGCCGACGGCGATCCGGGTCGAGGACCTCTCGAAGACCTTCGAGACGGCCGCCGTCCTGCACGGCCTCTCCCTCGACGTGCGGGCGGGGGAACTGCTCGGTCTGCTCGGCCCCTCGGGCTCGGGCAAGACCACGCTGCTGCGCATCATCGCGGGGCTCGACTTCCCGGATAGCGGCCGGATCCTGTTTGGCGGCGACGACGCCACGGGCCTGCCCGTGCAGCAGCGCGCGGTGGGCTTCGTGTTCCAGCACTACGCCCTGTTCAAGCACATGACCGTGGCCGACAACATCGCCTACGGGCTCAACGCCCGGAAACGGGCGGACCGGCCGGCCAAGGCGGAGATCAAGCGCCGCGTCGGCGACCTGCTCGACCTGATCCGCCTCTCGGGCTTCGCGGACCGCTACCCCTCGCAGCTCTCCGGCGGCCAGCGCCAGCGCATCGCGCTCGCCCGGGCGCTCGCGGTGGAGCCACGGGTGCTCCTCCTCGACGAACCCTTCGGCGCGCTGGACGCGCAGGTGCGCAAGGACCTGCGCCGCTGGCTGCGGGAGATCCACAACCGCACCGGCCAGACCACGATCTTCGTGACCCACGACCAGGACGAGGCGCTGGAGCTCTCCGACCGGGTCGCCGTGCTCGACAAGGGCCGCCTGGAGCAGATCGGCACCCCGGACGAGGTGCAGGACAGCCCGGCCTCGGCCACGGTGCTGAAGTTCCTGGGCGACGCCATCGAGATCGAGGCGATCGCCGAGGGCGGCCGGGTCCTCGTCAACGGCCGGGCGACGCCGGTCGCCGCGCCGCGGGACGTGATCGGCCCGATCAAGCTCTATGTCCGGCCCTGGCAGTTCCAGTTCGCCGACGGCTTCGAGGCGCATCTCGGCGGCACCGTGCGCTCCTCGCATCGCAGCCAGGGCCGCCAGCGCATCGAGGTCGACCGGGGCGAGGGGCGCACCCTCGCCGTGGAGGACACGGATGGCGAGCGCTACGAGGCCGGCCGCGAGGTGGGCCTGCGCATCGTCGGCGGCTACGTCTTCCCCTGATCAATGCCCGCGAGGGGAAATGTCCCGCCCCTCGCGTCAGGACTGCAATCTCTGCATGTAATTTGATTGTATGCAGTTGTGTCGCGCGTCTTAGGGGATTCTGCATCTTCTGCGACTAGGCCCACCACATGTTCGTGTTGTGGGATCCGTCCGGCGAATGAGATCTGCCCCGTGCCTCGACGTGGTGGCCTCCCCGGCCCCGGATCGGCGGGAGCGGCGGCTGTTCTCGAAGCCCTCCCGCTTCGTCGTCGACCGTGGCCGCGGCGCCTTCGCCGTCCTCGCCCTTCTCCTCGCCGCGCTTCTGCCGGGGACGGCTAAGGCCCAGGACAAGGAGATCGGCTGGACGATCTACGACGCCGCGCCCTTCATGATCACCGACGGGCCGGATCGGGACCGGGGCATCTTCGACCGGATCCGGCAGCGCCTGATCGAGCGGCTCGACGGCTACCGGCACCGGATGGTGACCGTGCCGTTTCCCCGGGTGCTCCACGAGATCCGCAAGGGCGCCGACTGGTGCTTCGTGGGCGGGGTGAAGACCCCGGAGCGGGAGACCTTCGCGGTCTTCTCCCTGCCGGTGTCGATGTTCTATCCCCTGCGCATCATGGTCCACGCCCCCCGGCGGGCGACCTTCGACGCCCTGGGGCCGCTCTCCCTGAACGGGCTCCTCAAGGATCGGCGCGACCTGCGTACCAGCGTCCTGCGCGACCGCTCCCTCGGCCTCGAGATCGATGCGCTCCTGCGCGCGAACGCGCCCCTGCCGACCCATTCCGAGTTCTCGGAAGCCTTCCGGATGCTGCTCAACGACCGTCTCGACTATCTCGTCGAGTATCCGACCATCGCCCGCTACGGTGCCCGCCGGCTCGGTGCGGAGGAGGCTTTCGTCGGGCTGCCCTTCGCCGAGACCCCGGAGCCGGTCTTCTCCCGGGTCATGTGCGCGAACACGCCGAACGGGCAGGAGGTCGTCGCCCGGGTCAACGCCGTCCTGCGCGAGGAGCGTCCGGGCGCGGCCTGGCGGGAGATCGTCGAGTCCTGGTCCGAGCCCGCCGATCTGCAAAAGATCCGCGCCGTCTACGACACACGTTTCCTGACGGGCGAGTGAGACGGTGATGGCGCTTCTGCGCAGACACGCGGCGCCCGCTGCGCCGGAGGCGGACGGCGCCGGTCCCACCGCCCTGGCCGGCCGCCTGATCCGCGTGATCTTCGGCTGTTACTTCCTCGTGGCGGTGCTGCTCACCGGCATCCAGCTCGCCCTGGAATACGCCCATGCGCGGGAGCACCTTCGGGAGGATGTCGCGGCGATGCAGCGGACCTTCGGGCCGGGGCTGGAGGACGCGATGTGGCGCTTCAACGCCGAAGTGCTCCGCGGCATCCTGAGCGGCATCCGCGAGATCCCGGCCGTGATCGGCGTCGAGGTGCGGGACGAGCACGGGGTCCGGATCGAGACGATCGGCCTTGTCGGAGACGACACCCGGACGAATGCCATTGCGCCGGAGGGGGCCTTCGCGCGTCTCGGTACGCCCTTCAGCCGCAGCTTCGACCTGATCCATACGGACGAGACCGGGCGGCGCCACCGCGTCGGTTCCTGGACGGTCTTCTCCGACACCGGCATCGCCATCGAGCAGGTGCGCCACACCCTGGTCGTCATCCTGATCAATTCGCTGATCAAGACGGTGATGCTGTGGTTCATCTTCGCCGCCGTGATCCGCGGGATGGTCGGCCGCCCGCTCGCGCAGATCGGCGCCTTCGTGGCGCGGCTCGACGGCGCCTGCCCCGAGACCCGTCCCCTCGTGCTTCGGGCCGGGGGGCGCCACGAGCTGCACGCGCTGGTCGAGGCCCTCAACACCATGATGCGCCGTCTGCGCCAGTCCTCCGACGACAACGCGCTGCTGATGCGGAGCCTGCGGGAGATGAATGCGACGCTGCAGGCCAAGGTCGCCGAGCGGACGCAGGAACTGGAGGTGCTCGCCACCACCGATCTGCTGACCGGCCTGTTCAACCGGCGCAAGCTCGACGAGGCCCTGGAGGCGGGCGTGTCCCGGGCGGCGGGGGAGGGCGCCGGTCTGGCGGTGATCCTGGGCGACATCGACCAGTTCAAGGCGATCAACGACCAGCACGGCCACAAGGTGGGCGATGCGGTGCTGACGGCCTTCGCCGACATCCTGCGCGCGGACCGGCGCCCGGACGACACGGTCGGCCGCTGGGGCGGGGAGGAATTCATGCTGGTCTGCCCGGGGGCCGGGCTGGCCGAGGCGGCGTCGGTCGCCGAGACCCTGCGCCGGCGCATCGAGACGACCCAGCTGCCGGTGGTGGGCCTGCGCACCTGCTCCTTCGGCGTGGCCGCTCTCCGCCCCGGAGAGACCGCGGACGGGCTGGTCGCCCGGGCCGACGCGGCCCTCTATCGCGCCAAGCGCAGCGGGCGGAACCGCGTCGAGACGAACGGCCTCCCGCGGGAGGCCGCCTGATCCCGGGGAGGCCCGCTACTGCGCGGCGGTGAGCGCCTTGGGCTGCGTCGCCGGCTGGCCGAAGCTCATCACCTGGTCGGCATGGGCGATGGTGGCCGGGCGGTGGGCGACGATGACGCGGGTCATGCGGAACTCGCGCAGGGCGGCCGCGATGGCGGCCTCGGTCGCCTCGTCGAGATGGCTCGTCGCCTCGTCGAGGAACAGGATCTCCGGGCGCCGGTAGAGGGCGCGGGCCAGGATCACCCGCTGCTTCTGGCCGCCCGACAGCGTCGAGCCCATGTCGCCCACCAGCGTCTCGAAGCCCATCGGCGTGCGCCGGATGTCCTCCAGGATCGCGGCGCGGGCGGCGCATTCCTCGATCCAGCCCTGGTCCGGGCGCTCGTCGAAGCAGGAGATGTTCTCGGCGATCGAGCCGGCGAACAGGCCGTCATTCTGCATCACGCCGGCGATGCGGCGGCGATAGGCGGCGGTGCCGAGGCTGCGGATCTCGCGCCCGTCGACCAGCACGCTGCCCTCGCTCGCCGGCAGCAGGCCCATCATGATCTTCATCATGGTGGTCTTGCCGCAGCCGGAGGGGCCGGTGATGGCGAAGCAGGAGCCCGCCGGCACGGCGAAGGCGAGGTTGCGGAAGATCCAGGGCTCGTCCGCGCCGTAGCGCAGGCCGAGGTCGCGCACGGCGATGGCCCCGGCCGGGCTGCCGGCGATGGCCGGGCTCGCCGGCTCGACGGGAACCGCCTCGTGGCGCTCCTCCGGCTCGGCCAGCACGATGTCGGAGAGCCGGTCGGTCTGCACGTTGAGCATGCGCAGCTTGAAGCCCGCATCGATCAGGTTGCCGATGCGACTGGAGAACTGGTCGCGGTAGGACAGGAAGGCGACCAGCATGCCCAGCGACATCGACTGGTCGATCACCGCCCGGGCGCCGAGCACCAGCAGGATCAGCCGGTCGGCCCCGAACAGGAACTCGTTGGCCCGCCCGAACACGAGGTCGAGCCGCTGCAGCCGCAGCCGCGCGTTCAGCGAGGCCACGAAATGGTTCATCCAGATGCCGCGGCGGCGCTCGCGCAGGTCGAGGAGCTTCACGCTCGCCATGCCGCGCACGGTCTCGATGAAATGCGTCTGCTGGCGCGCCTCCGCCACGATCGATTCCTCGGTGCCCTCGCGATAGGCCGAGTAGGCGAAGACCCGCAGCAGCGTGGTCAGCACCGTGGAGGCGATCACCACCACAGCGAGCCAGCCGCCATAGATGGTCAGCATCACCAGCATGCTGATCGACATGATGCCGTCGAGCAGCGCCTGGACGAGGTCGGTGGTCAGCCCCTTCTGAATCGTGGCGAGGGACCCGAAGCGGGAGATCACGTCGCCGACATGCCGCTTCTCGAAATAGTCGAGGGGCAGGCGGGAGAGGTGGTCGAACAGCGAGCCCGACCATTGGTAGTTGAGCTTGGTGCCCGTGAGCATGATCGCCCAGGTCCGCGCCACGGCGAGCACGAGCTGCACCACGAGCAGCAGGGCGAGGCCGATCGCCACGACCAGCAGCAGGTCGAGATCGGCGTTCACGATCACCTCGTCGATGACGATCTGCGAGGCGATCGGCATCAGGATCGCGACGAGCTCGATCCCGAAGGAAAGCACGAAGATCTGGGCCAGCGCCCCGCGCAGGCCGCCGACATTGCGGAACAGGTCGCGCAGGGCCAGGCCCGCGCTCTTCTTCTCCTTGACGAACTGCGCGGTCGGGGTGGCCTCGAGGGCGACGCCGGTGAATTCCCGGGAGGCTTCGGCGAGGCTCAGCGTCCGGCGGCCGCGGGCCGGGTCGTGGATCACGATGGCCTTCGGCCGCACCTCGGCCAGCACCACGAAATGGTTGAGGCCCCAATGCAGGATGCAGGGCCGCTTCAGCCGGCCGAGATCGGACAGCTCCACCCGCAGGGCCCGGGTGGCGAGGCCCATGCTGCCGGCGAGGTCGATCAGGTTGCGCAGCGTCATGCCCTTGAGGGACAGGGCGTGGCGGCGGCGCAGGGCGCCGAGATCGACGTGGCGGCCGTGATGGCCGAGCACCATGGTCAGGCAGGCCATGCCGCATTCGGCCGCCTCCGCCTGGAGGACGACCGGCAACCGCCGGCCGAAACCGAACTGCACGGAATCGAGAAGACTCACGAAATCAGCCGCCCTGCGTGACGAGATCGACGCTGCGCTTCACCCGGTAGAGGGGATCGAACAGCCAGCGGTAGAGGGGGCGCTTCTCCAGCGCGATGTCGGCCTCCACCCGCATGCCCGCTTCGAGCCGGCGCTTCTCGCCATAGGCGATCACGCCGTCCTCGTCGGGGCGCACCACGATGCGGTAGAGGCCGTCGGCCGCCCGCTTCTTGGTGTCGGCGTCGTCCGGCGCGTCGGCGGCATCGAGGGGCGCCCGGGTCACCTCGGTGACGACGCCCCGGTAGAGGCCGAAGCGCTGGAACGGGAAGGCCGCGTAGCGCAGCATCACCGGCTCGCCGGTGTCGATGAAGCCGATCGCCGAGGATTCCACGAACAGGTTCACCTGGAGGCGGCCCTCGCTCGGCAGCAGCGTCAGCAGCGTCGCGCCGGCCGCGACCCCCTGGCCGGCCTGCACGCGGATCGAGGTGAGGATGCCGGCTTCCGGCGCCCGGATCTCGATGCTGCGCCGGGCCTCGCTCTCGGCCTTCTGCTGCTCCAGCTGCGCGGCGGCGCGGTCCATCTCGGCGAGGTCGCGGGTGAGCTTGTCGTCGAAGGAGGCCAGGTTGGCCCGGATGTCCCCGATCTTGCCGACGAGCTGCAGGGCCGTCTGGCGGAAGGTGGCGAGCTGCGAGCTCGCCTGCATGTAGAGGTAGTTCTGGCTCTGCAGGTCGCCGGCCCGGGCGAGGCCGTTGGAGACCGCCTTGGCCAGCACGTCGACCCGGTCCTTGAGGGGGACGACGAGCTGTTCCTGCAGCTTGATCTGCTCGTCGAGCTGGCTCGACTGCGCTTCGAGATTGGCGAGCTGCTCCTGCAGGGCCTTCTTCTCGGTCTCGGCCATGGAGGCCCGCGCGTTGCGCTGGCGCAGGACGCTCTCCTTCTGCCGGCCGAGCTCGTCGATGACGCGCTCCTGCGTCGGGCCGTTGGAGGAGACCGCGTCGAGATCGAGGGTGTAGAGCAGGCGTCCGCGCTCGACCCGGTCGCCCTCCTTCACGCCGGAGCTGATCACCCGGCCGGCGACGGGGCTCGCCACCGTGATCAGGCCGATATTCGGCGTGAGCAGGCCCTGGGCGTGGATCCGGCGGGTATAGGTCCCGAGCGCCGCGTAGAGGATCGCGCAGAGGACGAGGGCGAGGCAGATTCCGGTCACCAGCCGGATCGGCAGCGGCTGCGCGATCTGGGCTTCGCCGAGCCATGCCTCCTTGCGGGCTTCGGCGACCTCGCGGCGGAACAGGGATGACCGCATCGCTCCTCGGGATTGGCGTGGAGGGCGCGGCGGGCCGCGCCCCGGGCGTCTTGGCGTGCCCCTGATAGGCGCAGGGCGCCCGCGGGTGAAGGGGAGGGAACGACGCCCCGTCCGGCCTGCGGGAAGACATCGCGGCGGACGAACGAAAGGCGGCAGGCCGGGGGCCTGCCGCGCGCATCGGCCAGGCCGATGCCGTTCGGGAGCGCGGGCGCCTACTTGCCGCCGAGCAGGCCTCCGAGGAGACCGCCCACGGCTCCGAGGACCTTGTCGAGGGTCCCGCCCACAAGTCCGCCGACCTGATCGACCACGCCGGAGACAGCCCCCAGCTCCTTGCTGAGGTCCAAATCGAGCCCCAGGCCCAGCGACAGGCCACCGCCCACGGCGTCGAGCTCGGTCGCGTCCAGCTCACGGATGGTGTCGAACTTCTCGGTCATGCGTGTATCTCCTGAAAGATTGTGGCGCGTTAGTCTTGCCTCGCGCTAGACGATACGGAAGCGCTGCTTGGAGTTGCTTCCTGTCGATCAAGGTACATCGGTGGATTGTGTCAGCAAGGGTGAAAATTAGCCTTTGTGAAGCCCGCGATGCCGGATTGTGGCGAAACGGCGTTTTTTGATCGCAAGCGCCGTGTTCGGGCTCGCCTAGACAAGTTCTCGGCTTGGTTGTGTCTGGCGGTCTGGTTTGGTCGAAAATTGATCGCGGATCGTCGAAGTCGATGGAGCCTCGCTAAAATACTGAGATTGCAAGAAAAATTTTGATGGTGCTGACAGATTGTCGCAGTGTCGTAGGCCGAGTGGTCTTTTGCATAAAATGAGAAATCCTCACACGGAATGGGGCTGATTAAGAACCAAATTCTCCTCGCTCCGGGAAAATGGCCGAGCTCACGCGGCGAATCTTCTGTCGGGCCGAGGGTGGGGCTTTTCGCCGGTGCGCGATATCGACAAGATCGTCGCCGGAACCAAGTTGAAGACGATTGCTTCGGCCGCGCTTCGCGAGGTCTGGGACGCGGCCGGCCACGCGGGAGGGAGCATGCCGGCCATGAAGGTCCACTACAACGATTACGGTTGCAGGGTGGATCTCGATGGGGATGTCGATGCCGTGCTCGGCAACAGCGCCGAGCAGGGTTGGTGCGGCATCGGCTTCACCGACGTGGTGCTCGGCCCCCGCGGCCGCGTCGCCCTGACCCAGCAGGGGGTGCAGTTCGGTCTTTCTCTTTCGCCGGGGCGTCAGACCTTCACCTGCGCTGGCGAGAGCCATCATTTCCAAGGGGATAACATCGCGGTGCTGGAGCCCGGCTCCGAAGTCGTCGGGGCCTGGGAAGGCTCGTTCCGGAACCTCACTCTGAAGCTGGCTCCGGAGGCGGTGGAGCGGCTCTCGCACGAGCCGGTGCAGAAGCTCGGGGTGCGGACGCAGTTCCTCCCTTCGGAGGCGCGCTCCGCCGTGGCGCATCTCCTGCTGGCCGTCTCCGCCGACCTGCAGGCGGGCTGCCCCGGCGGTCCGGTGCTGGTCGAGAGCATCGCCACCGCCCTGCTCCGGATGTTCTCGGAGCGGGCGGCGCCGGTCCCGCGGGCGGCGCCCCGGCTGCACTCGACCAAGGCGGCGGAATTGCGCGCGCTGATCGGCGCGCATCTCACGCAGCCCCTCGGCCTGCCGCAACTCGCGGATGCCGCGGGCATGAGCGTCGGCCACCTCGTGCGCGCCTTCAAGGCCTCGTTCGGCCTGACGCCGCACCAGTACATCCTGCGCGAGCGGGTCTACCGGGCCCGCGATCTGATCGAAGCGGGGGCGCCGAGCCTGCGCGCGGTGGCAAGCCAGGCGGGCTTCACCGATGCCAGCCAGATGGCCAAGACCTTCCGGCGCGTCCTGGGCGTGACCCCGCGGGAGGTCGCCCGCGCCGCCCGGGTCAGCGCTGCCTTCGATGCGGGGATCTGAGGCGAATCCGGGGAGACGGCCCGGTTCGCCTTCGGCCGCGGCCGCCGCTCTCGGGTTCGCGGAGCGCCGTGCGCCGGCCGAAGCGGCCATCGGGCGGCCGGACGACGCGTCCGGGGGAGAGGTGCCACATTTCCGTCACGCTTCCGATTTCGCGTCCGCGAGACGGCGAAGGCGGCGCGCGATCCGGGAGCCTTCCGGAAAAATCTTTGCAATACAATTGGTTAAGGTCGTCTCTGTGGGGTGCGCGATGCTGTGCGGCGCGGCCGCGCAGGTCATCCCGAGCCCGCCTGCGGCAGGCCGCCGCAGCCTCGGTTCGTTTCTCACCCGGGAACAGAGCCTTAGCGCCCGCGTCCCCCGCCACGCCCCGCCGCGGGCAGATTCCCCACAACCCAGCGTGGCAAGCCGGCGCGGGATCGAGAAAGGGCAAATTTACGAGGGAGATGGAGGCTATTTCCAAGGATAACTCGGCATAAATCGTCCGCAACCGAATTGTTCGCCGCAGCATTTCCGCGAAAATGCGTGGGTTGATGCTCTCTGCCGGCCGTGCTCCTTTATCGGGCAGAGGCGTTTCTTAGAGCGCTTCTCTCTGTGGCTATGGGATAGTCTTGTCCTATAGTCTGATCATCTAGGAGAAAAACTATGTCGCAGAACATCGATACGGTCCGCGAGCTGAACGCTGCGGAGCTCGACGAGGTCGGGGGTGGCCTCGGTGTCGGCCTCGGGCTCGGGGTCGATCTCAGCCAGGAGCTCGGCGCGGTTTCCGGGACGGTCGATCAGGTCGGCGGCTTGGTCGGGGGGCTCCTCGACAAGGTGCTCGGTGCCGTGGGCGGCGTCCTCGGCGGCGTGACCGGCAAGTAAGGCTGGCCCTCCGGGCCTTCGCGATGGCCGAGGGCGGTCGCTGAAGACCGCTCGAGGCCGTCTGCTCCCACGAAGCCCCTGGTTCGCGGCCCCGTGATCCCCCCGCGGAGGGCCACGGGCCAGGGTGTTTCGTGGGAGCTTGCGCGCGTGAGCGCCGAAGGCCGGTCCTTCCGGTCGCGGGAGCGTGCCCGCTCCGACCGGCGGGCGGCGCCCTCAGGGGGCGACCTCAGTTAAGGATATGGGCATGGGCCCGCGCCGGGGGCGCCGGGAGGGGCTCGCCCAGGGCGTCGAGGATCGTGGCGTCGACCACGTGCAGCAGGGCGTCGAGGGGAAGGTCGTTGGCGTCCGTTCCGAAGGGCTCTTCCAGCTGGTCGCCGAGGGCGTCGAGGCCGAAGAAGGTATAGGCCACGAGGGCCGCGGCGATGGGCGTCGCCCAGCCGAGGGTCGCCGCCAGGCCGAAGGGCAGGAGCAGGCAGTAGAGCCAGGCCGTGCGGTAGAGCAGCAGGGTGTAGGCGAAGGGCAGCGGCGTGCCCTGGATACGCTCGCAGATCGCCTGGACCTGCGCGAGGGCCGCGATCGGGCGTTCGAGGAGGCCGAGGCCGACCTCGCCATGGGCGCCGGCCCGCATGCCCTCGCCGAGATCGGCCATGAGAGCGGTGAGGGTCGCGTCCGCCGGGCTCGGGCGGCCCGGCAGAAGCGCCGCCTCCGCCGGCGGCAGCCAGGGCCCTGCCGCCGCGGCTTCGTCCCCGCCGCGCAGGCGGGCATGCAGGGCGTGGGTGAAGGCGCAGACGCGGCGCAGGCAGCGCTGCCGCCGCGCCTCCTGCTCCGGGCCCGCGAGCAGGGCCGGCAGGGTGCGGGCGAGGTTGCGCGTCTCGGTGATGAGCTGGCCCCAGGCCCGGCGCGCCTCCCACCAGCGGTCGTAGCAGGCGTTGTTGCGGAAGCTCAGGAAGATCGAGAGGGCGAGCCCGATCAGGGTGAAGGGGCCGATGCCCGCCGCTTCCGGGAAGGGATGGGGCCAGTGCCGCTCGACCGCCACCACGCCGCAGGCCACCGCCGCGATGCCGATCACCTTGGGCGCCACCTCCGGCAGGATCGACCCGCGCAGGGTGAACAGGATCTCGAACAGGCCGGGGCGGGGGCGGACGACCATGGTTTCCGGCCTTTCCGGGCCTCGCGTCAGGCCGGGAGGCCGGCCTGCTCGAAGAGGAAGCTTTCCGTCGAGGGGATGGTGACGGAGAGGTCGCTGCCGTAGCCGGCCTTCGAGAGGCGCCAGGGCCGCTCCGGGCGGGCGCGCACCGCCTCGGACGGGCGCAGGCGGCGCAGGCTGCCGTCCTCCCCGACCTCCTCGATGACGAGGAAGCCGTAGACCTGGAGACGGGAGGCGAGGAGCTTGTTGTCCCGGTCCTCGGCGGCGAGGGTCAGGCCGCCGGAGGCGTAGACCGCCTCCATCAGGCTGCGCTGCTCGGCGCGCGCCCGGACATGGGCCGGGCTCGGCTGGAACGCGAAGGCCGCGGAACCGCCCTGGAAGCTCGTGTTCGGCTTGCCGGCCGGGCGACGGAAGGGAATGACGTTGTCCGCCGTCGAAACGCTACGCATACGCAACACTCTCGTCTCGTCCGCTGATCGGAGCCGGGCACCGATGGCGCCCGAATCTCCGATCGCGACTTTTCGACGAGTCGGCTTAATGCCCGCTTAGCCATGGCAAGGGCTGCGGGCCGGCGGGCGTCCCGAAACGGGGCGCCTGCCGGGAGGCGCCTCAGCGCAGGGCCGTCGTGAACGCGGCCTCGGTCTTCGCGCGGACCTCGTCCTCGGTGACGCCCTCGGCGAGCTCGACCAGGGTCATGCCGCCATCGCCCTTCTTGTCGATGGTGAAGACGCCGAGATCGGTGATGACCATGTCGACCACCTGCGTGCCGGTGAGCGGCAGGTCGCAGCTCTTCAGGAGCTTCGGGCTCTCCGAGCCGTCCTTGTTCTTGGCGACATGCTCCATCACCACCACGACCTTCTTGACGCCGGCCACGAGATCCATGGCGCCGCCCATGCCCTTCACCATCTTGCCCGGGATCATCCAGTTGGCGAGGTCGCCGTTCTGGGCGACCTGCATGGCGCCGAGGATGGACAGGTTGATGTGGCCGCCGCGGATCATCCCGAAGGAATCGGCGGAGGAGAAATAGCTCGTGGTCGGCAGCGCCGTGATGGTCTGCTTGCCGGCGTTGATGAGATCCGGGTCCTCCTCGCCCTCGTAGGGGAAGGGGCCCATGCCGAGCATCCCGTTCTCCGACTGGAGCTGCACGGTCATGCCCTCGGGGATGTAGTTCGAGACGAGCGTCGGGATGCCGATGCCGAGATTGACGTAGTAACCGTCCCTCAGCTCCTTGGCGGCGCGCTCGGCCATCTGATCGCGGGTCCAGGCCATGATACTCTCCTCTCCCTCGATCAGATCTGGCCGCCACCGGCCGCGGCCGGCTCGGCATCCTTGCGCTTGCGCACGGTGCGCTGCTCGATCTGCTTCTCGCGGATCGGCACGTGCAGGATGCGCTTGATGAAGATGCCCGGCGTGTGGATGTGGTCCCCGTCGATCTCGCCGGCCTCGACCAGGTGCTCGACCTGCGCCACCGTCACCTTGGCGGCGGTCGCCATCATCGGATTGAAGTTGCGCGCGGTCTTCCGGTAGACGAGGTTGCCTTCGGTATCGCCCTTCCAGGCATGCACGATGGCGAGATCCGCGAAGAGCCCGCGCTCCATCACGTATTCCTCGCCGTCGAACGTGCGCACGTCCTTGCCCTCGGCCACCAGGGTGCCGACGCCGGTCTTGGTGTAGAAGGCCGGGATGCCGGCGCCTCCGGCGCGGATGCGCTCGGCGAGCGTGCCCTGGGGGTTGAACTCGATCTCGAGCTCGCCGCCGAGATACTGGCGGGCGAATTCCTTGTTCTCGCCGACATAGGACGAGATCATCTTCTTGATCTGGCGGGTGGCGAGCAGCTTGCCGAGGCCGACATTGTCGATGCCGGCATTGTTCGAGACGACAGTGAGGTCCTTGACGCCGGATTCCTGGATCGCGGCGATCAGCTCGTCGGGGATGCCGCAGAGCCCGAAGCCGCCGGCCATGATGGTCATGCCGTCATGCAGGAGGCCGCTCAGCGCGGTCGCGGCATCTGGTTGCACCTTCCGCATCATTCCACCCTTTGAGAGTCGCCTTCCGCCGGCATCGATTCGCCCGGGGGGCGCACTATTCTGCCCATGGCGATTTGCACCGCAACAAGCGGCGGCGTCAAACCCGACTCCGCGTCGTCGCGGGCGGGATGTAACGGCGCGCGACGTCGTGCTCCTGCCGCGCGGGGCGATCCGGGCAGAATCTTTCATGTCGAAGGCGGTCGGGGGAAGCCCGCTGCTTGCGGAACACTTGCGGAACGTTTAACGTGTTCGCGTTTTGTTTCCGAGGTGCGCGGGATCCGCGCCCCGGCTTCGTGAAGGGTCGCGCATGCTCACGCGCAAGCAGCTGGAATTGCTCCAGTTCATCCAGGCCAGGATGAGCGAGAGCGGCGTGCCGCCCTCGTTCGACGAGATGAAGGATGCCCTCGATCTCAAGTCGAAATCCGGCATCCACCGCCTGATCACGGCGCTGGAGGAGCGGGGCTTCCTGCGCCGGCTGCCGAACCGCGCCCGCGCCATCGAGATCCTGCGGGTGCCCGAGGTTGCGGGCGGCCGGCCGCCGGAGCGTTCGGGCCCGCCCGCCGAGGTGCGGCGCTTCACCCCCAGCGTGGTCGAGGGCGGCCGCGCCAAGCAGCCCCCGGCCCGCCCGCCCGCGGCGGTCAGCACCGAGATCGACGACCGCATGGTCTCGATCCCCGTGATGGGCCGGATTGCCGCCGGCACGCCGATCACCGCGATCCAGAACCCGAGCCATTCCTTCGTGATGTCGCCGGACTTCCTCTCGGGGGGCGAGCATTACGCCCTCGAAGTGCGCGGCGACTCGATGATCGAGGCCGGCATCCTCGACGGCGACTTCGTGGTGATCCGCAAGCAGGACACGGCCAATACCGGCGACATCATCGTGGCGCTGATCGACGACGAGGAGGCGACGCTGAAGCGCCTGCGCAAGCGCGGCTCCTCGATCGCGCTGGAGGCGGCGAACCCGGCCTACGAGACGCGGGTGCTCGGCCCGGACCGGGTGCGCATCCAGGGCCGCCTCGTCAGCCTCGTGCGCCGCTACTGAAGCCGCTCCTCCGGGGCGGGCGGCGCCTCTTCGGCGCCGTCCTCCGCCTCGGGTTTCGCGGCGGGAGACGCTGCCGGAACGGCCGCCTCCCTGGGGGGCGGGCGCCAGGGGGCGCTGCGGCCCTGCTCGCGCGTGCCGGTCAGGGCCGGTGCGCCGCCCTTGAGGTCGATCGCGACGGCGCCGAGCCGTTCGAGCGTCCCCCGGTCGACCACGAGGCGCGCGGCGCAGGTCGGCGGTGCGCTGCGCCCGCTGATGACGATGTCGGCGCGGGCGCAATCCTCGCGGAAGGCGCGCTTGTCCGAGACATAGGCGACGACGAGGCCGCCCTGGGCCGCAAGGGTGCAGCCGAGCGGGTCGCAGCGGGCGCCGGCCCGGTCCGCCAGGGCCTCGGCGCGGCGGCCGTCGCCATCCGCCTTCAGCCATTGTTCGAGCACGAAGGCGGACGGCTTTCCCAGCGCGACGAGGCGGCCGTCGCTCCCGCGCACGGCGGCGCCGGCGCCGTGGCGGTCGATCAGGATGTCGGGCCGCTCCCGCCCCGCGGCGAGGCAGAGGCCCGCCCCGACCGGGAGCAGCGCCAGCCAGCGCAGGCGCGCGCCGGGCAGCACCAGCAGCAGCAGGGCGAGCGTCAGCGCCGCGAGGGCGCCGGTGCCGAAGGCGGGCAGAACCAGGGTCGCGGCGTCGAAGCCCGCGATCCAGGTCGCGATCGCGAGCATGCCCTTCACCGCGAGGCCCATCAGCCACCAGACCGGCCGGTCGAGGGCGAAGGGCGTGGCCAGCATCCCGAGGACGGCGGAGGGCATCACCACCAGCGAGACCAGGGGCAGCGTCAGGGCATTGCCGACGAGGCCGAAGGGCTGCACCGTCTGGAAGTGATAGGTGGCGAAGGGGGCCGTGGCGATCTGCGCCACCAGGGTGGTGGCGAGCGTGCCGAGGGTGGCCGTGGCCGCGGAGGCCGCGAGCCGCAGCCAGCGCCCGCCCTCCCGCGCCCGGGGAAAGACGCGGTCGAGCAGCGGCGCGCAGGCGATCAGCCCGGCCACCGCGCCGAAGGACATCTGGAAGCTCGGCCCGAGCAGGGCCTCGGGTTCGCGGGCGAGGGCGATCAGGGCCGCGAGCGCCAGATTGCGCATGCTGAGCGCCGGCCGGTCCACCAGGATCGCCCCCAGCATCACCAGCGTCATCACCAGGGAGCGCTCGGCGGCGACGTCCCAGCCCGAGAAGGCGCAATAGGCCGTGACGCCGGCCATGGCGCAGGCGGCGGCGATCTTCTTGATCGGCCAGCCGAGCGCCAGGACCGGGATGGCCGCGAGCGACGCGCGCACCAGAAAGAACACCACCCCGGCCGCGAGCACCATGTGCAACCCGGAGATGGAGATGACGTGATAGATGCCCGCCGCGCGCAGCACGTCGCTGGTCCGGGCGTCGATCAGGCCGCGCTTGCCCGTGACCAGGGCGGCGGCGACCGCGCCGGCCTGCCCGCCGATGGACTCCGTGATGCGGCGGGTGAGCGCGTTGCGGGCCGTGTCGATCCCCGCGGCGAGGCGCAGGTTCCCGGGGAGGGGGGCTGCGGGCGGCAGCACGGCGATGCGCCCCGTCAGCGAGCCGACCGCGCCGATCCCGCGGAAATAGGCGTCCCGCGCGAAGTCGTAGCCGCCGGGCAGGGCCGCTTCCGGCGGCGGCAGCAGCCGCGCCGTCGCCGTGATCCGGTCGCCGGCGGTCAGGGGCGGCGCCTTGCGGTAGGAGGCGCGGATCCGGGTCGGCCGCTCGGAGGCGGCCAGCGTGCCGAAGCTCTCGACCAGGAGGACGAGGCGGGCGCCTTCCTCCCGCTCCTCGATCGATTCGATCACGCCGGTGAGGGGCGCGATCGTCGTCCGGGCGAGGATCGGTCCCGCCACCGACTGGATCCGGTAGGTCGCGGCGGCGAAGCCGAGGAAGGCGGCGGCCAGGCCGATCACCACGGCCGTCGCCACAGGGCGGGCCCGCAGGCCGAACAGGCTCGCCGCGAGCAGGGCGGCGACGACGAGCGGTGCGGCGAGGTTCGGCAGCCCGTCCGTCATCTCGAAGCAGGCCAGGATGCCCGCCCCGAACGCGACGGCGATCCAGGGAAACAGGCGCCGCCGCTCGCTCTCCTCCGCGAGGCTCTGCCCGAGGGCCGCCAGAACCGCCGGGCCGGCGGCGGCGAGCGGGGGCAGGCGGATCGCGGCGATGGCCGCGCGCCTGTCCTCCGCCCATCCTGATCCGTGCCGCCCCATGGCGCGCATGGCCCCGACGCGGCCGATGCCGCCGGGATTCCTTAACGCATCGGATCATGCATGCTACACGGCCCGCTCGGGTGGAGCGCCGGCTGGGCCAGCCCTCCCCAGCTCAGACGCGTCACCGGCTCGTCCGCGCGCCCGAAGTCGTCACCTCTAGGCCTTCAAGTTCAAGAACCGATGTCGTCTGCCGTCGTCACGCGCTTCGCGCCTTCGCCCACGGGCTACCTCCATATCGGCGGGGCGCGCACGGCCTTGTTCAACTGGCTCTATGCCCGCCGCTTCGGCGGCCGCATGCTGCTGCGGATCGAGGACACCGACCGGGAGCGCTCCACGCAGGGGGCGATCGACGCGATCCTCGACGGGTTGTCCTGGCTCGGCCTCGAATGGGACGGGGAGGTGGTCTACCAGTTCGCCCGCGCCGCCCGGCACCGGGAGGTGGCCGAGAGCCTGCTCGCCTCGGGCAACGCCTATTACTGCTACGCCACCCCCGAGGAGCTGACGCAGATGCGCGAGGCCGCCCGGGCCGAGGGCCGGCCCCTGCGCTATGACGGGCGCTGGCGCGACCGCGATCCCTCCGAGGCGCCGGCCGGCGTGAAGCCGGTGATCCGCCTGCGCGCCCCGACCGAGGGCGAGACCGCGGTGGAGGATGCGGTGCAGGGCCGGGTGGTCTGGCAGAACAAGGATCTCGACGATCTCGTGCTGCTGCGCTCGGACGGCAGCCCGACCTACATGCTCGCGGTCGTCGTCGACGACCACGACATGGGGGTGACGCAGATCATCCGCGGCGACGACCACCTCACCAACGCCGCCCGCCAGAGCCAGATCTATCAGGCGCTGGGCTGGGACGTGCCGGCCATGGCCCATATCCCGCTCATCCACGGGCCGGACGGGGCCAAGCTGTCGAAGCGCCACGGGGCGCTCGGCGTCGAGGCCTATCGCGATCTCGGCTACCTGCCGAGCGCCCTGCGCAACTACCTCGTGCGGCTGGGCTGGAGCCACGGCGACCAGGAGGTGTTCTCCACCGAGGAGATGGTCGCGGCCTTCGACCTGAAGGCGATCGGCCGGTCCGCGGCGCGCTTCGACTTCGCCAAGCTCGAGAACCTCAACGGCCTCTATATTCGCGGCAGCAGCGACGAGGACCTCGTCGCCGCGATCGAGCGGATCCTGCCGAGCCTCGGCCCGGCGCGCGGCCTGCCGGCGGTGCTCTCGCCGGAACTGCGGGCGCGGCTCGTCGCGGCGATGCCGGGCCTGAAGGAGCGCGCCAAGACCCTCGTGGAGCTCCTCGACAGCGCCTATTATCTCTACGCCCAGCGCCCCCTCGCCCTGGACGACAAGGCGCGCAATCTCCTTTCGGGCGAGGCGCCGCAGCGGCTCTCGGCGATTCTGCCGGCGCTGGAGGCGTTGCCGGACTGGAGCGCGGCCGCCACCGAGGCCGCCGTGCGGCAGTTCGCCGAGACGCAGGGCCTCAAACTCGGCCAGGTGGCTCAACCCCTGCGGGCGGCGACCACGGGCCGTTCCACCTCCCCGCCGCTCTTCGACGTGATGGCCGTGCTCGGCCGCGAGGAGAGCTTGGCGCGGCTGCGCGATCAGGCCGCGGCCGCCTAGAGCCGCTTCCGATTGCGTTGCCATCGGGCGCGGCTCCAAGCCTTTGTCGTGACGCGCTCTCTCACGCCGAACCGGTGTCCGCTCCGGCCGAGAGCGCCCTAAGCAGGGGTTGAAAAAAGGGGTTTCATCCCGGCCCGCTTTTCGCATGCGCGAAGCGGGTGGGAGTGCCGCCCCGTTGCTGGCGACCGATCGATCCGTTAACCGGTTCCCCAGTGAGCAACCGCAGCAAAGGCGGTTTTCGCTTCGGACCGGGCCGGTCTTCGGCGGGTTTCGGTCCGGTGCTGTCCCCGTCGCGAGAAAGGGTCCGCGTTCCCATGAGCGCTTCCGCCAGCACCATCACCGTGGACGACAACCACGTCGAATTGCCCGTCAAATCCGGAACGATCGGTCCCGACGTCATCGACATCGGGAAGCTCTACGCCAAGACCGGCAAGTTCACCTTCGATCCGGGCTTCACCTCCACCGCCTCCTGCGAATCGAAGATCACCTATATCGATGGCGACAAGGGCGTCCTGCTCTATCGCGGCTATCCCATCGAGCAGCTCGCCGAGCAGGGCGACTTCCTCGAGACCTGCTACCTGATGCTGTTCGGCGAACTGCCGACCGCCGCGCAGAAGGCGGATTTCGACTACCGGGTCACGCGCCACACCATGGTGCACGACCAGATGAACCGCTTCTTCCAGGGCTTCCGCCGTGACGCCCACCCGATGGCGGTGATGGTGGCCTGCGTCGGCGCGCTCTCGGCCTTCTACCACGACTCGACGGACATCTCGGACGAGTCGCAGCGGATGATCGCGTCCCTGCGCATGATCGCCAAGATGCCGACCCTGGCGGCGATGGCCTACAAGTACACGATCGGCCAGCCCTTCGTGTATCCAAAGAACGATCTCGACTACACCTCGAACTTCCTGCGGATGTGCTTCGCGGTGCCGTGCGAGGAGTTCGAGGTCAACCCGATCTACTCGCGGGCGCTCGACCGGATCTTCATCCTGCACGCCGACCACGAGCAGAACGCCTCGACCTCGACCGTGCGTCTGGCCGGGTCCTCGGGGGCCAATCCCTTCGCCTGCATCGCGGCCGGCATCGCCTGCCTGTGGGGCCCGGCCCATGGCGGCGCCAACGAGGCGGCGCTGAAGATGCTGGAGGAGATCGGCCGGCCCGAGAACGTGCGCAAATACGTCGACAAGGCGAAGGACAAGAACGATCCCTTCCGCCTGATGGGCTTCGGCCACCGGGTCTACAAGAACTACGACCCGCGCGCGCGCATCATGCAGAAGACCACCCACGAGGTGCTGAACGAGCTCGGGATGAAGGACGATCCCCTGCTCGAGGTGGCCCTGCAGCTCGAGCAGATCGCCCTCAAGGACGACTACTTCGTCGAGAAGAAGCTCTACCCGAACATCGACTTCTACTCGGGTATCACCCTCAAGGCGCTGGGCTTCCCGACCTCGATGTTCACGGTGCTCTTCGCCGTGGCCCGTACCGTCGGCTGGATCGCCCAGTGGGCGGAGATGATCGAGGATCCGTCCCAGAAGATCGGTCGTCCGCGCCAGCTCTATATCGGCCCGGACGAGCGCCAGTACGTGCCGATCAGCAGCCGGGGCTGAGGCCTTTCCCCAGCCGAGGCGGTGTCCGCCTCGGCTGGGATCGGGACACGGGGCGGCCTTTCGGCCCGATCGTATCGTCTGATCTCCAGAGATCCTCCGCACGCACAACAAAAGGGCCGGCGCCTGGCGCCGGCCCTTTCGTCTTGGCGAAACCGCGGTCGCGGGGCGGCCCCTCAGCAGTCGAGGGTGGTCTCGCGCTCCCACTCGGTCAGGTGGCGGCAATAGGCGTTCCACTCTTCGGTCTTGAGCTTGAGATAGCTCGGGACGAAGGCGCCCAGCGCCTCGTTCAGCACCGCGCTTCCCTCCAGGGCCCGCATCGCGTCGAGCATGTTCAGCGGCAGCCGCTTCACGCCCTCCACGGTGTGGCCGTGGGTGTACATGTTGATGTCGAGGCGCTGGCCGGGATCGCGCTTCTGGCGGATGCCGTCGAGGCCGGCGGCGAGCAGGCCCGCCTGGAGCAGGTAGGGGTTGGCCGCGCCGTCGGCGAGGCGGAACTCGAAGCGCCCGCCATCCGGGATGCGGATCATGTGGGTGCGGTTGTTGCCCGTGTAGGTCACGGTGTTGGGCGCCCAGGTCGCGCCGGAGGTGGTGCGCGGCGCGTTGATGCGCTTGTAGGAATTCACTGTCGGGTTGGTGATCGCCGCCAGCGCGTCGGCCGAGTGGATCAGGCCGCCGATGAAGTGATAGCCCTCCCGCGACAGGCCGATCTCGTCGGAGGCATCGGCGAAGATGTTGCGCCCGTCGCGCCAGAGCGAGACGTGGGCGTGGCAGCCCGAGCCGGTCAGGTTCATGAAGGGCTTGGGCATGAAGGTCGCCCGCAGGCCGTGCTTCTCGGCGATCGAGCGGGTCATGTACTTGAAGAAGGCGTGCCGGTCGGCGGTGATCAGCGCGTCGTCGTAGTCCCAGTTCATCTCGAACTGGCCGTTCGCGTCCTCATGGTCGTTCTGGTAGGGCTTCCAGCCCAGCGACAGCATGGCGTCGCAGATCTCGGTGATGACGTCGTAGCGGCGCATCAGAGCCGACTGGTCGTAGCAGGGCTTCATCTGCTTGTCGGCGTTGTCCGCCGGGGCGCTGCCATCGGGCGTGATCAGGAAGAACTCGCATTCCACGCCGCTCTTCATCTGCAGCCCGTCCCGGGCGGCGTCGGCGATCTGCGCCTTCAGGAGATTGCGCGGCGCCTGGGCGACCGGCTTGCCGTTCATGTAGAGGTCGGCGGGCAGCCAGCCCACTTCCGGCTTCCAGGGCAGCTGGATCAGGCCGTCCGGATCCGGCACGGCGAAGAGGTCGGGATCGGCCGGGCTCATGTCGAGCCAGGTGGCGAATCCGGCGAAGCCCGCGCCGTCGCGGGCCATGCCCTTGATCGCCGCCGCCGGCACCAGCTTCGCCCGCTGGCCGCCGAACAGGTCGGTGTAGGAGATCAGGAAGTACTTGATGCCGCGCTCCTTGGCGGCGTTCTCGAGATCCAGCGGCATCGCCATGCTCCGTCAGCGCGGACCGTGAGGCCGGCCCGCATTCAAGAAGAAGGCCGCTCCCCGTTCCGGCGAGCGGCCCTGTGCCTCCTCAGATTCCGGTCTTGCCCGGAACCCAGCCCGTGCCGGCGAGCGGCACCTGGGCCATCGCCGCCGCCTCGATGGAGAGGGCGACCAGATCCTCGGGTTCGAGGTTGTGCAGGTGGCTCTTGCCGCAGGCGCGGGCGATGGTCTGAGCCTCCAGCGTCATCACCGCGAGGTAGTTGGCGAGGCGACGGCCGGCCAGCTCGGGATCGAGGCGCTTCATCAGCTCCGGATCCTGCGTGGTGATGCCGGCCGGGTCCTTGCCCTCGTGCCAGTCGTCATAGGCGCCCGCGGTGGTGCCCAGAGCCTGGTACTCCTCCTCCCAGCGGGGGTCGTTGTCGCCCAGCGCGATCAGGGCCGCGGTGCCGATGGCGACCGCGTCAGCGCCGAGCGCCAGCACCTTGGCGACGTCGGCACCCGAGCGGATGCCGCCGGAGACCACGAGCTGAACCTTGCGGTGCAGCCCCAGATCCTGGAGCGCCTGCACCGCCGGGCGGATCGCGGCGAGGGTGGGCAGGCCGACATGCTCGATGAACACGTCCTGCGTCGCCGCGGTGCCGCCTTGCATGCCGTCGAGCACCACCACGTCGGCACCGGCCTTGGCCGCGAGCGCCGTGTCGTAATAGGGCCGCGAGGCGCCGACCTTGACGTAGATCGGCTTCTCCCAGTCCGTGACCTCGCGCAGCTCGCCGATCTTGATCTCGAGATCGTCCGGGCCGGTCCAGTCCGGGTGGCGGCAGGCGGAGCGCTGGTCGATGCCCGGGGGCAGGCAGCGCATGCCGGCGACGCGCTCGGTGATCTTCTGGCCGAGCAGCATGCCGCCGCCGCCGGGCTTGGCGCCCTGGCCGATCACCACCTCGATGGCGTCCGCCTTGCGCAGGTCGTCCGGGTTCATGCCGTAGCGGGAGGGCAGGTACTGGTAGACCAGCGTCTTGGAATGCCCGCGCTCCTCCGGCGTCATGCCGCCGTCGCCGGTGGTGGTGGAGGTGCCGGCGAGCGTGGCGCCGCGGCCGAGGGCCTCCTTGGCGTTGGCCGAGAGCGAGCCGAAGCTCATGCCGGCGATGGTGATCGGCGTCTTGAGCTGGATCGGCTTCTTCGCGAAGCGCGAGCCCAGCACCACCTCGGTGCCGCAGCGCTCGCGGTAGCCCTCGAGGGGGTACCGGCTGATCGAGGCGCCGAGGAACAGGAGGTCGTCGAAATGGGGCAGCTTGCGCTTCGCGCCGGCGCCCCGGATGTCGTAGATGCCGGTCGCCGCGGCGCGGCGGATCTCCGACATCACTTCCGGCGTGAAGGTCGCCGAGAAGCGCGGCGCGGTACGCGGGCTCTTGGGATGCTCGGCCATCTCAGTAGGCTCCGGCGTTGTCGACGTGGAAGTGGTAGAGGTTGCGCGCCGAGCCGTAGCGACGGAACTCGGAGGGATCGACCTCGCCGGCCAGGCCCGCGGCCTTCAGCTTGGCGTAAAGCGCCTCCCGGTGCTCGTCGCGCATCTCCTTCTCGACGCAATCCGCGCCGAGGCTCTTCACCGAGCCGCGCACGAAGAGGCGCGCCTCGTAGAGGGAATCGCCCAGGGCCTCGCCGGCATCGCCGAGCACGGCCAGGGTGCCGGCCTGGGCCATGAAGGCCGACATGTGGCCGACCGAGCCCTTCACGACGATGTCGATGCCCTTCATCGAGATGCCGCAGCGGGCGCCGGCATTGCCGTCGATGACGAGGAGGCCGCCATGGGCGGTGGCGCCCGCCGACTGGCCGGCATCGCCCCGCACGTGCACGAAGCCGCTCATCATGTTCTCGGCGACGCCGGTGCCGGCGCTGCCGTGGATCACGACCTGGGCCTGCTTGTTCATGCCGGCGCAGTAATAGCCGACATGGCCCTCGATCTCGACGGTGATGGCCCGGTCGAGCCCGGCGGCGATGGCATGCGCCCCGTCCGGCCCGGTGATCGTCCAATGGGTCTCGTTGGTGTCGGGGGGCAGCGCGTGAAGGCTGCGGTTCAGTTCGCGCAGGGGCGTGCTACGCAGGTCGAAGCTCGGCATCAGTGGCGCTCCCAGGCATAGACCTTGGCGGGCTCGGGCTCGAACACCCGGGCGTTCTCGATGCCGGGCAGGCCGGCGAGCGCCCGGTACTCGGAGCCGAAGGCGACGTAGTCGTCGGTCTCGGCCATCACGGCCGGCTTGCAGGCGATCGGGTCGCGCAGCACGGCGAAGCCGCTCTTGGTCCCGACCACGAAGGTGAAGAAGCCGTCGAGATCCGACAGGCTCGCCTCCAGCGCCTGCTGGAGGCTGTCGCCCTCCCGCATGCGCCAGCTGAGATAGCCGGCGGCCACCTCGGAATCGTTGGCGGTGGCGAAGCTCAGGCCCTCGCGGCGCAGGCGCCGGCGCAGGTCGTTGTGGTTCGAGAGCGAGCCGTTGTGCACGAGGCACTCGTCGGCCCCCGTCGAGAAGGGGTGGGCGCCGTTGGTGGTCACCGCGCTCTCGGTGGCCATGCGGGTATGGCCGATGCCGTGGGTGCCGGTCATGCCGGCGAGGTCGAAGCGGGCGGCGACATGCGCCGGAAGCCCGACCTCCTTGTAGATCTCCATGCGGCTGCCGGTGCCGACCACGTCGATGCCGGGGCGCTCGGCGGCGAGCCAGTCGCGCACGGCCTTCTCCTGCTCCGCCGACAGCGAGAGGACGCTGTGGGTGTCGCGCCCGGTGCGGGCGACGGAGGTGCCGAGATGGGCCTCGAGGGCGGTCACCGCCTCGTCGAGGGACGCGGCGTCCGGGCCGCGCAGGGTCAGCTTGACCCCGTTCGCGTCCGTGTCGGTCCCGTAGATCGCGAAGCCCGCGCTGTCGGGGCCGCGATCGGTCATGGTTTCCAGCATCCCGGCCAGCAACGTGCCGAGCTGCGATTCAAGTTTGGGTGTCTTCAGATACAGCCCGACGATGCCGCACATCGCGTTCTTCTCCCCCGGTCGGATCTCTCGAGAAAAGAGGTCGCATATCGGCCCGCGTCCGTCAATCAGGAGTAATGGAAATTTCTTGAGAGGAAATCACCTCGTGCCCGCCGATCCACTGGCGGCCCACGGAATCCGGCTCCCGATCCAAGGGTAAGCCGGCCCGAGACGGCCCCGGGCTGCCGAAGCGTGAGAGGGGAGAGATCGGCGGTGCGGGGACCGGCAAGGGCCCCTGGCGGCCCGAATCGGCGCCCGATGACGCGATACCAGGCGCCGCATCCCGGGCCTTGTTCTATCGGATCTCTTGATCGCGACGCGCTGCCACGTCATTCGATGGCGCACAAGTGATGTGGGACAGAAAAACGGAGGGTTGTTCAGAGCAGACCCAAAATCAACCCAGGTGATTTCTAAGCGTTATTGGGGTTGCAACGCCGCTTCGACCGTATAACGTGCCGCTCCTCTGCAGCCGCCCGATGGAAAGACGATCGTCCTGCCGCATGAGCCTCACCGCTGCCCAGATTCTCGACCTCGCCCCCGATGCGTCGAGCCGCAAAGCCGGCCAGGATCAGGCCAAGCCTGCCAAGTGGAGCGCACCGGGCCGGGCGGGCGGGGTGATCTGGGGTGAGATCAAGGGCAGCGGGGCGAGCCCCTACCGCACGGTGGCCGATCTCGCTGGGCCGGCTTCGAAATGCACCTGCCCGAGCCGGAAATTTCCCTGCAAGCATGCCCTCGGGCTGATGCTGCTCGATGCGGCGGCGCCGCTCGCCGAGGCCGAACCGCCGGACTGGGTCGCCGCCTGGATGAAGGGGCGGGAGAGCCGGGCGACCGCTGCCGAGACCAAGGCCCAGGCTCCCGCGAAGCCCGTCGACGAGAAGGCGCAGGCCAAGCGGCGTCAGGCCCGCGAGGAGCGCGTCGCGGCCGCCCTGGACGAATTCGATCTCTGGCTGCGCGACCTGATGCGCCGCGGCCTCGCCGCGGCCCGGGCGGAGCCCTACGCCTTCTGGGACCGGATGGCGGGCCGCCTCGTCGATGGGCAGGCGCCGGGCCTCGCCCGCCGGGTGCGTGCCCTGCCGGGGCTGGCGGCGGGCGCCCCCGTTCTCGGCGCCGCCCGGCCCGATGCGGCTTTGGCCCTCGCCCTGGGACGGCTCGCGCTCCTGGTCCGGGCGGCACGGCGGCTCCATGCCCTGGCGCCGGACCAGGTGGCGAGCGTGCGCGCGGCGCTGGGCTATCCGGTCGGCGCCGAGGATCTCGCCGCCCGGCCCGATGCGGTCGACGACTGGGCGGTGCTCGCCCATGCGGTCGAGGAGGAGGACAAGCTCACCGCACGCACGGTCTGGCTGGCCGGGCGCCGCAGCGGCGCCCTGGCGCAGATCGTGGACTATGCCAGCGCCGGCGCGCCGCTGCCGCCGGTCCCGGCGGCCGGTCAGGATTTCTGCGGCGCCCTCGCTTTCCATCCCGGCACGCCGCCCCTGCGGGCGGTGATTCGAGAGGGACGTGCCGGTGCCGCGTCCTTCGCCGGCCTTCCGGGGGCGACGGGCATCGCGGCGGCCCTCGACGGTTTCGCCCAGGCCCTGGCGCAGGCGCCCTGGCTGGAGAGCTGGCCCCTGCGGCTGCGCGAGGTCCGCTTCGGGCACCTTTCCGAGGGGGCGGAGGCTCCCGCCTTCGGCATCGGCGACGCCACGGGCAGTCTCGCCCTGAAGGCCGATCCGCGCGTGGGCGCCCTCGTCGCGGTGGCGGCGGGGCGGCCGGTCGATCTGTTCGGGCTCTATGACGGGTTCGGGCTGAGTGCCCTCGCCCTGGTGGCGGAGGGCCATCTCTATGCGGTGCCGGCGCAGGACCTCCGGCCCATCCTGACGCGGGCCGCCTGATGGGTGCCGTGCCTGTCGCGGACGGGTTCGAGGCGGCCCTGGCCGCCGCCCTGATCGGGGCCGAGCGGGCGCCGCCCGCCCTGCTGGACGATGCCTTCCCCGGCCTCGCCCCGGAGGCGGATTCGGGCGGGCGGCTGCTTGCGCGCCTCGCGGCGCAGGGGCTCCATCACCTGGCCGGGCGAGGGCTGGCGGCGGAGGCGCTGGCGCCGCTCCCCCCGCGGGAGGCCGCCGGCCCGGAATGCCCGCCCGCCGCGGCGGCGCGGCTCGCCCTGCTCCTCGCCGGGGGCCGCACCGCGCGCCCGCGGCTGGCGGAATGGTGCGCGCTGGCCGGCGCGGCGGGCGTGCGTGCGCCGATCTGGCTGCTGCCGGCCCTGATTCCCTATCGCAGCGACTGGCCCGAGGCCCTCGACCGGATCGCCGGTCCGGAGATCGCCTGGTTCCGGCAGGCCTGCGGCGGCGAGGCCTCCCCCGCCGCCGGGCGGGACTGGACCGAGGGGACGACGGAGGAGCGCCGGGCGGCCTTCGCCGCCTTCCGCCAGCGCGACCCCGAGGGCGCCCGCGCCGCCCTGGAGGCGGGCTTCCGGGCCGAGAAGGCGGAGATGCGCCACGCCCTGGTCTCGATCCTGGAGATCGGGCTGAGCGAGGCCGACGAGCCCTTCCTCGAAGCCTGCCTCGACGACCGGTCCTCCGGCGTGCGGGCGGCGGCCCAGGGCCTGCTCCCGCGCCTGCCGCGCTCGCGCCTCGCCGCCCGCATGGGCGCGCGCACCAGGGCCGCCCTCGCCGTCGAGAGCAAGCGGCGTCTCCTCGGGGGGACGAAGCACGCGCTCGTGGTGACGCTGCCCGAGGAATCGCCCGCCCTCGCCCGGGACGGCGTGGAGCCCAACGCCTACGAGCGCCGGGGCGGCGGCACCCGGGCCGGGCTCCTGCGGGACATTCTCGCCCGCGCGCCCCTGCATGTCTTCGCCGAGCATCCGCCGCGGCTCTGGATCGAGCTCGGCCTGCACAGCGAGTTCGCCGAGGCGATCTTCGAGGGCTTCTTCGCCAGCGTGCGCCGCGAGCGCGACCCCGACTGGGTCCGTGCCCAGGCCGCGGTTCTGGGGGAGGCCTATGCCGGGCGCCTGTCCGGGATCCGGCCGACGAATCCCCTGCGGGAGAGGTGGGCCCGCACCGTGGCCCTGCTGCCGGCGGAGGAATGGGAGCGGACCGTGGCCGCGGCGTTGCCTCGCGGCGCGATCGAGGACGCCTTCGCCCTGCTCGTCACCGGCCCTCCGGTCTTCTCGGAGGGCTTCGGCGCCGCCTGCCTCGACTGGCTCGCCTCGGTCACCCGTGGGTCCCGGGCCGACCGGGACGGTCTCGCCAAGACCTGGCTCCTCGACCGCCTCGGCGAGCGGATCGCCCCCACCGAGGACGCCGCGGCCGCGGCGGCCGCCATCCTGGCACGATTGCCGGAGGGCGAGGACCAGCGCCTGCACGGCCAGCTCGCCGCCTTCGCCGAGACCCTGGAGCTGCGCGTCGCCCTGCGGCGCGACTTCGCCTGACGGGCATTCGCACGGGAGACAGCCTGAGGATGACGCAGACCAACGGGACCAAGGCCACGCAGCTGCGCCGAGCCGCCGAGGACGCCTTCGCCGAGGAGCTCGAGGCCCTGCGCGCGGCCGACGACCGGCCCCGGCCGCCGAACTGGCAGCTCTCGCCGCAAGCCGTCGTCACCTACCTGCTGGGTGGGCGGCTGCCGTCCGGCTTCGCGGTCTCGCCGAAATATATCGGCGACCGGCGCCTCATGGAGATCGCGGTGGCGACGCTCGCCACCGACCGGGCGCTGCTGCTCCTCGGGGTTCCGGGCACCGCCAAGAGCTGGGTCAGCGAGCACCTGGCGGCGGCGATCAGCGGGACCTCGCGGCTCATCGTCCAGGGCACGGCCGGCACCAGCGAGGAGGCGATCCGCTACGGCTGGAACTACGCGCTGCTGCTCGCCAAGGGGCCGAGCCGCGAGGCCGTGGTGGGCTCGCCGATCATGCGGGCGATGAGCGAGGGCCGCATCGCCCGCGTCGAGGAGCTGACCCGCATCCCCTCGGAGACGCAGGACAGCTTCATCACCATCCTGTCCGAGAAGACCCTGCCGATCCCCGAGCTGAACGAGGAGGTGGCGGCGCAGAAGGGCTTCAACCTCATCGCCACGGCCAACAACCGCGACCGCGGGGTGAACGAGCTGTCGAGCGCCCTGAAGCGGCGCTTCAACACCGTGGTGCTGCCGCCGCCGGCCACGATCGAGGCGGAGATCGCCATCGTCGAGAGCCGCGTCGCCGCGCTCGGCCGCGCCTTCGAGATCCCGGCCGAGCCGCCGGGCGCCGACCAGATCCGCCGCGTCGTCACGATCTTCCGCGAATTGCGCGAGGGCGTGACCGCCGACGGCAAGAGCAAGGTCAAGCAGCCCTCCGGCACGCTCTCGACGGCGGAAGCCATCAGCGTGGTCGGCAACGGTCTGGCGCTCGCCGCACATTTCGGCGACGGGCGCCTCTCGGCCCAGGACCTCGTCTCCGGGATCAGCGGCGCCGTGGTGAAGGATCCGGTCCAGGACGCGATCGTCTGGCGCGAATACCTGGAGACCGTGGTCAAGGAGCGGGCCGAGTGGAAGGACCTGTACCGGGCCGCCCGCGAGAGCGCCTGAGCGCGCGATGCCCGAGATCCGCCTCTACGGCATCCGCCATCACGGGCCGGGCTCGGCCCGCTCGCTGCGCGCGGCCCTGGACGCCTTCGCGCCCGATTGCCTGCTGATCGAGGGGCCGCCGGATGCCGAGGCCCTGATCCCCCTCGCCGCCGCGGAGGGCATGACGCCGCCGGTGGCCCTCCTCGTCTATCGGCCGGACCGGCCGCAGGCCTGCGCCTTCTTCCCCTTTGCGGCCTTCTCGCCGGAATGGGTGGCGTTGCGGCACGGGATCGCGGCGGGGGCGAGCCTGCGCTTCATCGACCTGCCCCACGCGATCCAGCTCGCGGACGGCTTCGGTAAAGCGGAGGAGAGCGGGGAAGCGCCGCAGGACGCGCCGCCGGCCGAGGCCCTCGCCTCCGCGGGGGCGGCGCCTCCGGAAAGCGCCGCGGCGGCGCCCGCCGCGATCCGGCGCGATCCCTTCGGCGAACTGGCCCAGGCCGCGGGCTTTCCCGATGGGGAGCGCTGGTGGGATGCCTTCGTCGAGAGCCGGGCGGGGGCGGATGGGGACGTGTTCGCGGCGATCGCGGAGGCGATGGCGGCCCTGCGGGAGCAGGACGACCCCGATCCCGACGAGGCCTTCCGCGAGGAGGCCCGCGAGGCGCAGATGCGCCAGTCCATCCGCAAGGCGGCCAAGGAGGGCTTCGAGCGCGTCGCGGTGATCTGCGGCGCCTGGCACGTGCCCGCCCTGGCGCGGCACGACGCGCGCGGGCAGTCGGCGGCGGACGCCGCGACCCTGAAAGGGCTGCCGAAGACCAAGGTCGCCGCCGCCTGGGCGCCCTGGTCCTACGAGCGGCTCGCCACGGCGAGCGGCTACCGGGCCGGCGTGCTCTCGCCGGAATGGTACGACACCCTCTGGAACCACGAATCCCGGGTCGCCGCCCGTTGGCTCGCCCGGGCCGCGGCGCTGCTGCGGGAGGCGGATCTCGATGCCTCGCCGGCCTCGGTGATCGAGGCGGCCCGCCTCGCCGAGGCCCTGGCGGGCTTCCGCGGCCGGGCCCGGCCCTCCCTCGACGATCTCGACGAGGCGGCCCAGGCGACCCTCTGCTTCGCCGATCCGGGGCCGATGGCGCTGATCCGGCGCAAGCTCGTGATCGGCGAGCGCCTCGGCGCCACCCCGCCGGCCAGCCCGGGCACGCCGGTGGAGGTCGATTTCGAGGTCCAGTGCAGGCGCCTGCGCCTGAAGCCCTCCGCCACGGCCGGGGAACTCACCCTCGACTTGCGCAAGGAGACCGACCTCGCCCGCAGCCATTTCCTCAACCGGCTCGCCTTGATCGGGATTCCCTGGGGCACGCGGCGGGAGGCGCGCGGGCGCGGCACCTTCAAGGAGGCCTGGTTCCTGGCCTGGCAGCCGGAATGGGTGGTGGAACTGGTGGCGGCCTCCGCCGAGGGCGGCACCGTGGCCGAGGCTGCGGCAAGCCGCGTCACGGCGCGCGCCCGGGCGGCGAGCCGGGTCTCGGAACTGTCGGGCCTGATCGGCACGCTGCTCGATGCGGATCTCGCCGAGGCCACGCAGGCCGTTATCGCCGCGCTCAACGACCGCGCCGCCGTCTCCGCGGACGTGTTCGACCTGATGGAGGCGCTGCCGCCGCTGGCCGACCTCGCCCGCTACGGGTCGGTCCGCGCCTCCGACACCGCGCCGGTGCTGGCGGTGGTGCGCGGATTGGTGCCGCGGGCGGCCGCCGGGCTCGTCGCCGCCTGCCAGAGCCTCGACGACGAGGCCGCCGCCATCGCCAAGAGGCATCTCGTTTCCGTATCGGCTGCCCTGTCGCTCCTGGAGGAGCCGGCGCTGAAGGCCGCCTGGCAGGAGGCGTTGCTGGCGCTCGCCGACCAGGAGCATGCCCATGGCCGCGTCGTCGGACGCGCCGTGCGCCTGCTCTTCGACGATCGCGTGGTCAGGGGCGATGAGGCCGGCCAGCGCCTCGCCCGCGCCCTGTCGCGGGCCTCCGGGGCGGCGCCGGCCGCCGCCTGGATCGAGGGCTTCCTCGAAGACAGCGGCACGGCCCTGATCCACGGGCGGGACCTGCTCGCCGTCCTCGACGACTGGCTCACGGGGCTCGACGAGGCCCTGTTCGTGGAGCTTCTGCCCCTTGTGCGCCGCACCTTCGCGACCATCGCCCCGGCCGAGCGCCGGGCGATCGGCGAGGCCCTGCGCCGGCCGGGAGGCGCCGTGCCGGAGGCCGGGCCGCCGGGCTATGTCTTCGACGCGGAGCGCGCGGCCAGGGTGCTGCCGATCCTCCATCGGCTGCTCGGCCCGGAGCCGGGAACGGGAGCGCCGGAATGAGCGACGAGAGCGAACGCCTGCGCCGCTGGCGCCTCGTGCTCGGGGGTGGCCCGGCCGAGGGGACCGGCTGCGCCCTCTCGGAGCACGACCTGCGCCTCGACCGGGCGATGGGCGCCCTCTACGATTCCGACCGCAAGGGAGGGCTCGGCGCCTCCGCGCCCTCGGTGCCGCGCTGGCTCGGCGATATCCGCGACTACTTCCCGGCCTCGGTCGTGCAGGTGATGCAGCGCGATGCCTTCGAGCGCCTCGACCTCAAGCGCATGCTCAGCGAGCCCGAGATGCTGGAGGCGGTCGTGCCCGACGTCTCCCTGGTCTCGACGCTGATCTCCCTGCGCGGCCTGCTCGGCGGCCGGACCAGGGACACGGCCCGCCTCGTCGTGCGCAAGGTGGTCGACGCCCTGATGAAGAAGCTCGAGGAGCCCCTGCGCCAGGCGGTGAACGGCGCGATCGACCGGGCGAGCCTGAACCGGCGCCCGCGCCATGCCGAGATCGACTGGAACCGCACCATCCGGGCGAATCTGCGCCACTACCAGGCGGAGTACCGCACCATCATCCCGGAGACGCGGCTCGGCCATGGCCGAAAGAGCCGCGGCTCGCTCAAGGACGTGATCCTGTGCATCGACCAGTCGGGCTCGATGGCCAATTCCGTGGTCTATTCGAGCATCTTCGGTGCGGTGATGGCCTCACTGCCCGCGGTCTCGACCCGGCTCGTGGTGTTCGACACGGAGGTGGTCGACCTCTCCGACACCATGGACGATCCGGTGGAGGTGCTGTTCTCGGTGCAGCTCGGCGGCGGCACCGACATCAACCGGGCGGTGGGCTACTGCGAATCCCGGATCACCCGGCCCGAGGACACGGTGCTGGTGCTGATCTCCGACCTCTACGAGGGCGGCGTCGAGGCGGGGCTGCTGGCGCGGGCGCAGCGTCTGGTCGGCAGCGGCGTGCAGGTGATCGCCCTGCTCGCCCTCTCCGACGAGGGCGCGCCGGCCTATGACCGGGCGCTCGCCGCGCGGCTCGTCGCCCTGGGCGTGCCCGCCTTCGCCTGCACGCCGGACCTGTTCTCCGACCTGATGGCGGCGGCGATCCGCAAGCAGGATCTCGGCGCCTGGGCGGCCCAGGCCGGCATCGCCGCCGTGCCGGCCGCCGAGACGCGATAGCGAACGCCCGGCGCCGGGGCGCCGGGAGGCGCTTCCTGTTTGCGCCCTCAGAAGCTCGCCTGCGTGACGAACTTCGTGGTGAGATAGGCCTCGATCGCCTCGGAGCCGCCCTCGCTGCCGTAGCCCGAATCCTTGACACCGCCGAAGGGCGTCTCGGGCAGGGCGATGCCGTGGTGGTTGATCGAGACCATGCCCGCCTCGACCTGCGAGCCCACCCGCGTCGCCCGCTCCGCCGAGCGGGTATAGGCATAGGCCGCGAGCCCGTAGGGCAGGCGGTTGGCCTCCTCCAGGGCCTCCTCGTCGCGGCTGAAGCGCCGGATCGCGGCGATCGGACCGAAGGGCTCCTCGTTCATGAGGCGCGCCTCGAGGGGCACGTCCGTGAACACGGTCGGCTCGAAGAAATGACCCTGGTTGCCGATGCGCTTGCCGCCGGTGCGTAGGGTGGCGCCCTTCTCGTTGGCATCGGCCACCAGGGCCTCCATCGCTTCGAGCCGGCGGGCATGGATCAGGGGGCCCATCTGCGTGACCTCCTCGAGACCGGGGCCGACCTTCAGCCCCTTCGAGACGGCCACGAAGCCGTCGACGAAGCGGTCATAGACCTTCTCCTGGACGAGAAAGCGGGTCGGGGCGACGCAGACCTGCCCGGCATTGCGGTACTTGTTGGCCGAGAGCACCCGCACGGCGGTCTCGACATCGGCATCGTCGAACACGATCGCCGGGGCGTGGCCGCCGAGCTCCATCGTGGCCCGCTTCATGTGCTGGCCGGCGAGCGCCGCGAGCTGCTTGCCCACGGCGGTGGAGCCCGTGAAGGTGATCTTCCGGATGACCGGATGCGGGATCAGGTAGCCGGAGATCTCGGCGGGCTCGCCGAAGACCAGGGCGAGGGCGTCGCCCGGCACCCCTGCATCGAGGAAGGCGCGCACCAGCTCGGCGCAGCTCGCCGGCGTGTCCTCGGGCCCCTTCAGGATCACCGGGCAGCCGGTGCAGAGGGCCGCGGAAAGCTTGCGCACCGCCTGGTTGATCGGGAAGTTCCAGGGCGTGAAGGCGGCGACGGGGCCGACCGGCTCGCGCACCACGATCTGCAGCACGCCGTCCGCCCGGGCGGGGATCACCCGGCCATAGGCGCGCCGGCCTTCCTCCGCGAACCACTCCATGATGTCGGCCGCCACCGCGGTCTCGATGCGCGCCTCGGCCAGGGGCTTGCCCTGTTCCAGGCTCATCAGCCGGGCGATGGTCTCGGCGCGCTCGCGCATCAGCCCGGCGGCCTTCCGGAGCACCTTGCCGCGCTCGAAGGCCGAGACGGCCCGCCAGGCGGCGAAGCCGCGGGCGAGGGCTTCCAGCGCCTCGTCGAGATCGGCCCGGGTGGCGCAGGCCAGCCGGCCGAGCGTCTCGCCCGTGGCCGGGTTCAGGATCGGGAGGGTGTCGCCGCCGGCGCCCGCGCGCCAATGGCCGGCGATGTGGAGCTTGACGTCGGGAAACATGGGCAGGCCCCGCTTACGGCGATGAGACCGCCGGGACCTAGCGCAGTTCGGGGCCGGTTAGGAGCGTTTCCTCCTCAGGCGGCGATCCGCTCTGCGTCGGGCGCAGAGATCGACGCCCCTTCGCCCCGGCGCGCCCGCAGGGTGCCGCCCTTGGGCACGATCTTCCAGCCCTCGCGGCAGCCGTCGATCGGCTCGGAGACCACGGTCAGGCCCTGCGGCGTCTCGCGGTAGTAGAGGCTCGGGGGGCGTCCGTCGCAGGCCCAGCGATAGGCGGTGAGGGTCTCGCCGTCGGTGAGGACGGCGGTGAAGCGGAAGGCCTCCGTGACCTTGGCCTCCTGCGTCAGCGTGCGCACGGTCGTCACCGTCCGGCGCATGGCGCCGACCGGATCCTCGGTCAGCCCCTCGGCCAGGGCGAGCAGGAAGATCGCTTCCGAATCCGTGGTGCCGCGGCGGGTGTCGTAGAGCTCGTCCGGGATCAGCGCCTCCAGCCGCCGCTTGATCCGGTGATAGCCGCCGATCTGGCCGTTATGCATGAACAGGTGGCGGCCATGGGCGAAGGGATGGCAGTTCGCCCGGGTGGTGGCCGTGCCCGTCGATGCGCGGACATGGGCGAAGAAGGTGCGCGCGCGGACCTGCGAGCAGAGATTGACCAGGTTCTCGTCCGACCAGGCCGGGCAGATGTCGCGGTAGAGACCGGGCTCCGGGCGCTCGCCGTACCAGCCGATCCCGAACCCGTCCCCGTTGGTCTCGGTCTTCGCCTCGGTGGCGTGCAGGGACTGGTGCACGAGGGAATGCGTCGGCGCGCAGACGAGTTCGTTCAGGAAAACCGGCTCACCGAGATAGGCCAGGAAACGGCACATCGCGGACCTCTGAACCTCCGTGTCTCGCTCGGGAGCGTGCCCGAGCCGCCGCCTGAACGGCTCCCCATGCAAGCCTCGGTCCGGAAGGCCGAGATTCGTTTGCGGAGGCTAACATTCATGCCAAGATGGTGAACAGGTTCTTAATGCGCCGTGGCGCCTGGAAGCATAACCTCCTGATTTGGGCTGAACCCGAAGGCATGGCCGCCGGTTGTCGGTGAGCGCCGCACGTTGTCCGCGGTGTCCCCCCTCCCGCGTCGCGTACAGGCAGGTCCCGCTCCGCCGGACCTGAGAAACCCATTCGAACGAGCGAAGGAGATTCCATGGCTCACGCAAACCCGGATCATCGCGTGGCTCTCGTCGTCGAGGAGGATGCCGACCTTCGCAACCTCGCCTCCGTCCTCATCGAGGAGACGGATCTCGATGTCATCGCCTGCGAGAGCGCAGAGGCGGCCCTCTCCGTGCTGGAGCGGCCCGACGTGGATGTGGCGATGGTGCTCGCCGACACGGCTTTGGCCGGCGCGATGGATGGCGTGGCGCTCGCCCGCACGGTGGATGCGCGCTGGCCGGAGGTCCGTCTGGTCGTGACCTCCAAGCGCGAGACGGACCGCGCGTCGGAATTGCCGTCTCACGCGGTGTTCCTGCGCAAGCCCTGGGTGCCGCTGGCCGTCCTCGTCCAGGCCGAGCGCGCCGCCCTGGAGCCGCACGCCTGACACAAACGGAAAAGGCCCGCGCTGTCGGGGGACAGCCGGGCCAGATCGTCTCGCTCGTCCGATGCAAAGGCCGCTTCGCAGCGGCCTTCATCGTTTTCGGCGCGAAGGGCCTCAGGAGGCCACGGCGGGAGCCGCGGCGGCCGGAGCCGGGCTCTGCTGCTGGCCGAAGCCGGGGCGGCGCGGGGCGCCGGTACGGGGCTTCGGCTTCGGGGCCGCGATCAGGCCCTCGCGGATGGCGGTCTTGCGGGCCTGCTTGCGGGCACGGCGCACGGCCTCGGCCTTCTCGCGAGCCTTGCGCACGGACGGCTTCTCATAGGCCTTCCGCTGCTTCATCTCGCGGAAAATGCCCTCGCGCTGCATCTTCTTCTTGAGGACGCGGAGCGCCTGATCGACGTTGTTGTCGCGAACGAGTACCTGCAACGGACTTGATCCTCTGGAATACGTCTTTACCGGACCGCGCCCGATCCGGACCCCCTCAAGGGAAAAACCGACAAACGCCCCTGTCCCGGGATCGGCCCAGGAGGGGCGCGTCGTGTGTCCGAATCGGCGCGAAAGCTTGCACCTGACCTCACGCCATACACCAACGGCGACGCCGTTGGAAGTCGGCGTGAAACCGTTAGGCGTGGGATTGGATGAAGTTGCGCACGAGCGGGTAGGTCTGGCCCTCCCACTTGCGGCCGGAGAAGACGCCGTAATGGCCGACGCCCGCCTGGAGATGATGGCTCTTCATGTGCGGCGCGAGCCCCGTGCACAGATCGTGGGCGGCCATGGTCTGGCCGACGGAGCAGATGTCGTCCCGCTCGCCCTCCACCGTCATCAGCGCCGTGCGGCGGATCGCGCCCATGTCGATCGGCGTGCCGCGATAGGTCAGCGCGTTGCGGGCGAGGTCGTAGGTCTGGAACACCTTCGAGACGGTCTCGAGGTAGAATTCCGCCGTGAGGTCGAGCACGGCGAAATACTCGTCGTAGAAGGTCTCCAGCGCGGTCGCCTTCTCGGCCTCGTCGTTCATGTAGTGCCAGAACAGGTCGCTATGGGCCTGGCTGTGGCGCTTGGCGTTCATCGCGACGAAGGCCGAAACCTGCATGAAGCCCGGATAGACCTTGCGGCCGGCGCCCTTGTGGCGGGCGGGCACGGTGGCGATCAGGTTCTGCTCGAACCACTCGATCGGCTTCGAGGTGGCGAGCTCGTTCACGCTGGTCGGGCTGACGCGGCAATCCACCGGGCCGGCCATCAGCGTCATGCTGCGCGGCTGCGTCCGGTTTTTCGACTGGGCCATCACCGCGGTCGCGGCGAGCGCCTGCACCGCGGGCTGGCAGACCGCCAGGAGATGCGTGCCCTCGCCCATGGTCTCGACGAACCGCACGACGTGATCGACATAGTCGTCGAAGCCGAAGCGGCCCTCGGAGACCGGGACGTCGCGGGCATTGTGCCAGTCGGTGATGTAGACGTCGTGATCGGGCAGCAGGGTGCGGATCGTGCCCCGCAGCAGCGTCGCGAAGTGGCCCGACAGGGGGGCGAGCACCAGCACCTTCGGCTGCTCGGTCTCGACGTCCTTGCGGAAGCGCAGCAGCGTCCCGAAGGGCGTGGCGACCACCGGCTCCTCGAGAACGGGCACCTCGCGGTTGCCGACCGTCACCCGGCTGATGCCGTAGGAGGGTCGGGTGAAGGTGAGGCCCGCCCGCATCATCATGCGCGCACCGGCCGACCACCATTTCGCCGGGCCGCCGAAGGGCGAATCGGCGAACGGCGCGGTCGCATCGCGGATCACGCGGCCCCAGGCCCGGGTCTGGCGCGCGATGTCGCTCTGAACGTCGAAGGCTTCGTACATCATCGACCGGTGTCTCCTGCGGGAGGGGACACCGCCGATGCACGACCGGTGGCGCCCTCCCGCGGCAGCCCGCAGGCGGTCTGCGAGGAGGCGGCAGGGTCATCCGCCTCGCAAGGGCGCGCAACCAGCAAAAAGTATATATGTGAACGAGTGTCGTATCCGCGCATCACCCACATCCGGACCGGCCACCGGGAGAAGCCGCTTTCGTCCTTGTCCCGACGCGAGCATCATGCCCACCGGGGATTCGATAACTTCGAGGAAGATTTTCGGATCCCGGACGTGCGGCGATTTCGGTGGACAGCGCGGCTGGCGTGAAGCCGGATGATGGCTGGTACGAGTCTTGGATCGCATCTCGGCAACAATGGTGGAGGACAACGACCATGGCTGAGGCGACGCTGACGATTTCGAGCCGGAACTACTCCTCCTGGTCCCTGCGCGGCTGGCTGATCTGCCGGATGGTCGGCCTCGATTTCGAGACCGCCGTCGTCTCGGGGGCCGATGCCTCGATCCGGGCCGAATTGCTGCTGCTCTCGCCCTCCTTCCTCGTGCCGCGGCTCGACCATGGCGGGATCAGCGTGTGGGACACCCTCGCGATCGCGGAATATCTCAACGAGTCGTATCCCCAGGCGGGGCTTCTGCCGGAGCCGCCGGTCGAGCGGGCGCGGTGCCGCTCGGTGTCGGGCGAGATGCATGGCGGATTCATCAATCTGCGCTCGGCGCTGCCGATGAACCTGCGGGCGCTCCATCACGGCTTCAAGGTGTTCAACGGCGCCAAGGGCGACATCGAGCGCATCTGCACGATCTTCGAGGATTGCCTGTCGCGCTCCGGCGGCCCGTTCCTGTTCGGACCGAAGCCGACGCTCGCGGACGCGATGTACGCGCCCGTCTGCACGCGCTTTCGCACCTACGACGTGCGGCTGCCGTTCACGGCGGACACCTACAAGGACACGATTCTCGCCTGGGACCTGATGACCGAGTGGACCGAGGCCGCGGCCGGCGAGCCGGAGGAGATTCAGGAACTCGACATGGAGTTCTGATCGTCCTCCGGAATCGTCGAGGATGAGGGGCAGGCGCGAAGCCCTCCGACGCGCCGGCCCGCTCAGGCGTTGAAATCCAGCACCAGGCTCGATTTGGCGTAGGCGGTGCTCGAGCTGCCGTTGGCGCCGTAGCTGGCGCTGCTCGCCAAATTCGACTGCAACTGCTTCAGGAAATCCGCGAGGAGCGCGCTGGCATTGCTCGCCGTGCTCGCGGAATCGGTGGCGCTGGAGGATCCGTCGCTCGAATCCGTGCTCGCGGAGGCGGACAGGCCGTCCGAAGGCGGCGGGGGCGGCGGTCCTTGCATGCCGGCCGGACCCGAGGCGGCGGCATCCGCGAACATCGACTTCAGCGTGTCCGCCTGATCGCTCGTCAGGGTCCCGGCGCTGACCTGGTCCGCGATCAGGCCGTCGATCTTGGACTTCATCGCGCTCGGGTCGTGGCGCGCGGCGCCCTTGCTCGAACCCGTGTTCGACGTCGAGGTCGCGGAATCGTCTTCGGACAGGCTCGAATGGATGCTGTCCAGCGCGCTGGTGAGGGCGGTGGCATCGGTCGAGCTGATCGAGCCCGAGGACAGCGCGCTGCTGATCTCGTCCGCGATCGGGTCGCTGCCCTGGCCTTGGCCCTGGGGCGGCGGGGGTGGCGGACGGGTCGCCTGGGTGCTCGTCGAGGAGAACAGACTGGAGATGGCGGTCATCGATCGCTCCGGTGGCGGCGATACGCGCAGGGTGCGTGATCGCGACGCTCAGGAGAGGCCGCCATGCTTAACGGGATCCTGATGCCGGGCGGTGCCTGTGTTTCCAGATGTTTCGGAGGCGGCTTGAGAAACCTTTCGCGTCAAATTTCCGGTTCGAATCGATCCGGCCTAAGCCTCGAGTCCGGCCGGCGGCGTCGTCCTGCGCGCTGGAACCGGATCCGACCCCGTCGGGCGTGACGTCTCCCCACCCGTGGCCGCGGGCAGGTCGATGCGGGCGACGAGGCCGCCGCCCTCGCGGTTGCGCAGAGCGAGCCGCCCGCCATGCGTCTCGGCGATGGCCAGCACGATCGAGAGCCCCAGGCCGAAGCCGCTCGCCTCGTTGAGATTGCGGGCCCGATCGCCCCGGACGAAGGGCTGCAGCATCGCCGCGTGCTCGGCATCCGGGATGCCGGGGCCCTCGTCGCTCACCTCCACGGCGATGCCGTGCGGCCCGGCGCTCATCGCGATGCGGGCCGCGCCGGCATATTTCACGGCGTTGTCCACGAGGTTGGTGATCGCCCGCTGCAATTCCTCCGGCCGCCCGCGCACCAGCACGTGACGGGCACGATCCAGCGTCACGTCGGCGCCCACGTCGCTGAAATCGTCGCAGACGGTCTGGACGATCGAGGCGAGATCGATCAGCGGCATCGGCCCCGCATTCCCGCTCTGGCCGTCCCGCACGTAGGAGAGGGCCGCCTCGACGAGGCCGTTCATCTGGTCGAGGTCGCGCAGGGTCGCAGCCCGGGCGTGCTCATCCTCGATGAACTCGGCCCGCAGCCGCAGCCGCGTGATCGGCGTGCGCAGATCGTGGCTGATCGCGGCCAGCATCTGGGTGCGATCGTCGATCAGGCGATGCACGCGTGCGCGCATCCGGTCGAGGGCGCGGGCGACGGCCAGCACCTCCTCCGGCCCGCGCTTCGGCAGGGGCAGCGGGCTCGCCTCGGTCCCGAAGGCCTCCGCCGCGTGGGCGAGGCGGGCGAGCGGCGCCGTGAGCGCCCGGGTCGCCCAGAGGGAGAGCATGGCGAGGCTCAGCCCCAGGAAGAGCAGGGTGAGGACGAGGGGCCCCTGGAGCGAGGGCCGCGGCGGTTCGGCCGGCAGCACTGCCTGAAGGCGGGCGCCGGAAGGGGTGGCGAGGCCGATATGGAGGATCCGGCCGCCATTCGGACCGGCGCCGGTTCCGAGGAGAGTCAGGTCGAGATTCGGGCCGAAGACCTCGCGCACGCGGTCGAGCATCCCCCGTCCCTCGCCGAGATCCTGCTTGGGGCCGCCGGTGGCCGGCAGCGTCCCATCCCAGGCGGAGAGCCGCAGGGCGGGCAGCGTCTTGGCCGCGGAGGTCAGCACCCCCTCGCGCGCGGCGGGGTCGGAGGCATCGACGAGGCGGGCAACCGTGGCGAGCCGGGTGGCCGCGACCCCGGGATGACCTTCCGCCCGCCAGGGCTCGCGCAGAGCCAGGACGGCGAGGCCGGCGCAGATATGGGCGGCCAGGATCGAGGCGACGACGAGCAGGGCGATCTGGCCCGCCGCCGAGCGCGGGCGGGGCCAGGGAAAGCGCCGGCGATTCGGCAGGGCGGCCTCCCGACTGGCCTCGGAACCGGAGATCGGCGCGAGCCTCGCGCTGCCCTGCGTCGGTTCCGCACCGGCATTTTTCGAAAAGGGATATCCGTTTTTCGGGCCGAGGCCCTCGATCCCCGCGCTCATGCGATCCCCGCACTCATGATCGTGTGATCTCCGGCGCGAACAGGTAGCCGCCGGAACGGATCGTCCGGATGATCTCCGGGCTGCGCGGGTCCCGCTCGATCTTCTGGCGAATCCGGCTGACCAGCACGTCGATGCTGCGCTCGAACGGGCCGGCGGCGCGGCCCTGGGTCAGGTCGAGCAGCTGGTCGCGGGAGAGAACCCGGCCCGGGCGCAGGCAGAGCGCGTGGAGCAGATCGAACTCGGCGCCGGTGATGGAGATGCGGGCACCCTCCGGGCTCAGAACCTGGCGCAGGGCCGCATCCAGGGTCCAGCCCGCGAAATGGAGCTTGCGCAGGCCATCGTCCTCCTGGCGGTCGCTGCCGGCGCCCCGCCGCAGGATTGCCCGGATGCGGGCCAGGAGCTCCCGTGGGTTGAACGGCTTTCCGAGATAGTCGTCGGCGCCGATCTCGAGCCCGACGATGCGATCGACATCCTCCGACTTCGCGGTGAGCATGATGATCGGGATGGACGAGTTGGCCCGCAGCCTCCGGCACAGGTTGAGGCCGTCCTCGCCCGGCAGCATCAGGTCGAGGACGATCAGGTCCACCCGGGCGTCGAGCAGCACCCGGTCCATTTCCTTCCCGTCGCCCGCGAGCGTCACCCGGCACTCGTTGGCGCGCAGGTAGCGGGCGACGAGGGCGCTGATCTCGCGGTCGTCCTCGACGACGAGGATGTGGGGCGTGGGCGCGGCGGCGGTGGTGCTCATGATCCGTCTGCAGTGAAAGGCGACCCTCTGTCGGGTGTTATGCCCGGCGCCGGCTGCGGATCGAAGAGAGTCGGGAAACAAACCTTGTAACCCGATGTTGCGGGACCGCGGCTCCGAGATGTTCGGAAACCTGCCGAAACCGGGGCGGGAAAAGCCGAAATCCCTTTCACGGGGGCGATTGCCCGGAGTCGCGCCGATTCCTATGTCGGAGCGGACACTGATTCGGCCCTCCGGCGAAACCGCCGGGGCGGCGCTCCAGGGAGACCGACCATGCAGGGCCCGAACCGCATCCTCGACGATTTCGCCCGCCTCTTCACCGATGCGGCCGGTGCCGCCCAGGGCGTGCGCCGGGAGGCCGAGACCCTGGTGAAGGGCCAGTTCGAGCGCCTGATCCGCGACATGGACATCGCCACCCGCGAGGAGGTGGACGTGCTGCGCGACCTCGTCGCCTCGCTGCGGACCCAGAACGAGGCGCTCGCCACCCGGGTCGCCGCCCTCGAAACCAAGCTCGGCGCCTTCGAAGCCAAGGCCGGCGGCTCCGAGGCGGTGTGACCCCGGGCTTCGAGGCCGCCTGTGATTTTGCACAGGAAGGATCGGTGGAAATGCGCGTTGCCCACCGCTCAACCCCAAATGGAGCTTTGAAGCTTCCGGGCGGGGCAGGTTATAACCGCTAAAGCACTGATTCGCCCCGACCGGAAAGACGGGACCGCAGCCGGAGTCAAATGATCCGTGGTGCAGACCTTCGCGAGAAGGTTCGCGACCTTGGGTTGCCCAATCTGCGGGCCGCAATTGCTTTTGCGCCGGCCGTTTCGACATGACTCGACCGGCCGACAACTTGGATCGCCATGAACCAGCTCCAGATCGAAGATCACGACCGGCCCGAGCACCCGCTCGACGTCGTCGAACGCATCGCCTCCCTGCGCGACTGGATGTTCGACCGGGCGGAAGCCGACGAGATGTCGGTCTCGGTCCAGGGCCGCTGGACGGATTACCACATCGCCTTCACCTGGATCGAAGACGTCGAGGCGCTGCACGTCGCTTCCGCCTTCGACCTCAAGGTGCCGGAGCGGCGCCGGACCGAGGTGCTGAAGCTCGTCACCCTCGTCAACGAGCAGCTCTGGATCGGCCATTTCGATCTCTGGTCGACCGACAGCGTCGTGATGTTCCGCCACTCCCTGCTGCTGACCGGCGGCATCGCGCCGACGCAGGGCCAATGCGCCATGCTGATGAAGAGCGCGACCGATGCCTGCGAGCGCTACTACCAGGCCTTCCAGTTCGTGATCTGGGCCGGCAAGAGCGCCCGGGAATCCCTGGACGCCGTCCTGTTCGAGACCGAGGGCGAGGCCTGAGCGGGGCGATGGCGAACGTCACCGGCCTGCCCGCCTCGCTGACCCTCTTCGGCGCGGGCAAGATGGGCGGGGCCATGCTGCGGGGCTGGCTCGCCGGCGGCCTCGATCCCGCCCGCACCACGGTCGTCGACCCGCATCTCTCTCCCGAGATGGCGATGCTCTGCGCCGAGCGCGGCATCGCCGTGAACCCGGCCGCGCCCGCCCCGGCCGAGACGCTGGTGCTGGCGATCAAGCCGCAGGGGCTGGCCGAGGCCGCTGCCGCGCTGGCCCCGTTCGTCGGCCCGGGCACGCTCCTCGTCTCGGTCCTCGCGGGCAAGACCATCGCCGATCTCAAGGCCCGCCTTCCGGGCCTCGCCTGCGTCGTGCGCACCATGCCGAACCTGCCGGCCAGCATCGGCCGGGGCGCCACCGGCGCCGTGGCAAGCCCGGAGGTCTCCCCCGGCCAGCGCGCGGCGGCGGAGGCCCTGCTGGCCTGTTCCGGCTTGGTGGAGTGGCTCGACGACGAGGGGCTGATCGACGCGGTGACGGCCCTGTCCGGCTCGGGGCCGGCCTATGTCTTCCTGCTCGCCGAGACCCTGGCCGCGGCCGGGATCGCGGCGGGCCTGCCCGCCGAGACGGCCGCGCGGCTCGCCCGCGCCACGGTGTCCGGGGCGGGGGCGCTGCTCGAGGCCACCGGCACGGAGGCGGGACAGCTGCGGCGGGACGTGACCTCGCCGGGCGGCACCACCGCGGCGGCCCTGGCGGTGCTGATGCGCGAGGGCGCCATGCCGGATCTGATGCGGGAGGCCGTGGCCGCGGCGGCCCGCCGGGCGGCCGAGCTTTCCGGCTGATCGAAGCCGGCGGGTCGGGCGCTTCTTTTCCCGGTCGGTCGGACGAGGGGAGCCCCGTTCGATCGGAGCGGTCGCCCGGGCGGCGTGGGTCAGGCCGCGATCCGCGGCTGCGCCTGTCCCCGCGCGGCGTGAACGAGGTCGCGCAGGCCGGAGGGCAGGGCCGCGAGCCCCGTGAAGAGCAGCGGCGCCAGCATCATCCCCCAGTAGAAATTGTCCGGGCGTCCGATCAGCATGAAGGCGAGGCTCAGCCCGCCGAGCAGCAGGGCGACCCGCAGGCCGAGGCCGCCGGGCCAGGCGGCCCAGCCCAGCAGGCAGAGGGGTGCCACCAGGGCGACCAGCGGGAACGGCGCCAGGGTGAGGAGCGTGCAGGCGCCGATCATGCTCAGCACGAAGGGCCACCCGCCGGCCGCGCTCCATCCGGGCGAGGCGGGGTCGGCCGCGGTCACGAGGTGGCTGAGCGTCAGGGCATGGGCGGCGAGGAGCCCGGCGAAGGCGAGGATGGCGGCGATCCAGGCCAGCGCCTCCCGCCGGTTGCCCTCGACCAGCGCCACGAAGGCCATGACGCAGAGATAGGGCAGGGCGAGCTCGCGGAAGGCGACCGCCACGAAGCCGATCAGCACGCTCCCGATCCAGCGCTCCCGGCTGCGGCAGGCCAGCGACAGCACCACCAGCACCGAGGCCCAGGCCTCGTGCCAGAAGCCGAAGACCGGGACGCCGAAGGGCAGCAACCCGACGACGGTGAGCGCGATGGCGGCGGCCAGGGCGCGGCCGGGGCCGAGATCCCGGAACAGGCGGAACGCCATGACGAGGGCGGCCAGGGCCGCGAGGCCGCACAGGACGCGCTGGGCCGCTTCGATCCCGATCCGCGCCTGCAACAGGGCGAGGGTGGGCAGGCGCACCGTTACGAAGGGCTTGAGCGGGTAGCCGCGCTGGCGCTGCTCGGCGAGGGCGGCGGTGTAGTAGCCCTCGCCCGCGGCGACGCGCTCGGCGATCGCCGTGTAGAGCTTCACGTCGGTCTGCTCGGGGTCGGGCGAGGTCCGGACCATTCCGGCGTTCGGCGCGAAGGAGAGGGCGAGCCCGTAGACCATCAGCGCCGCGAGCCCGGCCAGGAGAGCCCGGGCCGCGAGGGCCGGCAGGCGGGCGAGGCGGCTCGCGGGTAGGGAGGGCCGCGACGCCGCCGGAACCGGCGCCGCGGTCAGCGCCGCCATGTCACCACGCTCGCGGCGGCGAAGTTCCAGACCGCGCCGATCACCGCGCCGGCGATGCCCGCGATCCACCAGATCTGCTGCGTCCCGTGCACCCAGGTGCCGACGCCGACATTGCCGAGGGCCCCGATCCCGCAGACCGCGTAGAAGCTCAGTAGGCCCGGCAGCAGCCGCCAGCCGCGCAGGCGCCGGTCGCGGTAGGTGAAGACGTTGTTGAGGCTGAAATTGAAGGTCATCGCCGCCCAGACGGCGAAGGCCTGGGCCGCGGCGAAGGGGGCGGTGAGGGCCAGCCCGAGGCCGAGCACGGCGAGGTGCACGCCGAGACCGAGGCCGCCCACCAGCAGGAAGCGGATCAGCCGGGGCGGCAGGAAGCGGCCCACGGTCTTGTCGATGAGCAGGTTCAGGTATTCGAGGACGACGGCGGAATCGAGCTTGCTCTCGCCCACCGTGCGGCTCCGGAAGGTGTAGGGCACTTCGGTCATGCGGAGGGGCTCCGGCGAGGAGGCGACGAGATCGAGCAGGATCTTGAAGCCGGTGCCGGACAGGCGCGGCAGGGCCGCCTCCAGGACCTCGCGGCGCAGGACGAAGAAGCCGCTCATCGGATCGCTCAGGCGGGTTCGGGTCATCTTGCGGGCGAGCTGCGTCGCCCAGCGGCTCGCCGCGGCGCGGCCCGAATCCCAGTCGCCGATACCGCCGCCCTCGACGTAGCGGGAGCCGACCGCGAGGTCGTGGCCGTCGCGCACGGCCGCGTAGAGGCGGGGCAGCAGGGTCTCGTCGTGCTGGCCGTCGCCGTCGATCACCGCGAGCACGGGGGCGGAGGTGGCGAGCATGCCTTCGATCACGGCGGAGGACAGGCCGCGCCGTCCGACCCGCTGGAGGACGCGCACCCGAACATTGCTCCGGCCGATCTCGCGCACCAGCGCGGCGGTGCCGTCCGGCGAATCGTCGTCGACGAAGATCGCTTCCCAGGAGATCGTCGCGAGGGCCGCTTCGAGCCCGGCGAGCAGACGGCGGACATTGCCCGCCTCGTTGCGCGTGGGGATGATGACGGCGAGCTCGAGGGGGGCGTCGTCAGGGACGAGCCTGCGCTCGGCAACGATCGGGGCGTGGAGCATCGGGGCCTCCGTCTGCCGGGGCCGGGCGGCGGACCACCCGGATCATCCCCTGCTATGGAGGCAGGCCTTTTAAGAATCGGTTTGATGCACAGCCCTGATTTCCGCCTTGTCCCTGCAAGCGGGCGCGAGTGGGCTTAAGTAAGGCCCGATGAGGCGGCCCGTCCCGGTCCGCGACACTCAGCCAGAGACGGAGCGCGACCATGGAAGCGAATCCCGATCCGAAGCCCGTGGCCAAGGCCGCGAAGGGGAAATCGGCCAAGCCCAATCCCCGCGAAGCCGCCGTCGAGGCGCTGATGCGGCTCGCCGCCGAGCAGCCCTGGAACGACATCGAGGTCGGGGACGTGGCCCGCGAGGCCGGGCTGAGTCTCGCCGAATTGCGGGAGCTGTTCCCGTCCAAGGGCGCCATCCTCGGCGGCCTGTCGCGGATCATCGACAGGAAGGTGCTGGAGGAGGAGGCGACCGACCTCGCCGATGAGCCGACCCGCGAGCGCCTCTTCGACGTGCTGATGCGCCGGCTCGACGCCATGGCGCCCTACAAGCCGGCCCTGCGCCGCATCGCCTACGCGCTGCGGGCCGACCCGCTCTCCCTGATGGCGCTGAACAACGTGGCCCTCAACTCGCATCGTTACATGCTGGCGGCGGCCGGCATCGACACGGAGGGACCGCTCGGGCGGGTGAAGCTGCAGGGCGTGGTGATCGCCTTCGCCCGCACCGTCGAGGTCTGGCTGGAGGACGACGACCCGGCGCTCGCCCGTACCATGGCCCGGCTGGACCAGGAGATCCGCCGCGGCGAGCGCTTCATGGAGCGGGCGGAGGATGCCCGCCGCCTCGCCGCGCCCTTCCGCGCCCTGGGCCGCGCCTTTCTCGACCGTCGCCCCGGCCGCGGCCGGCGCAGGGACACCGTCAAGGACGAGGACCCGGCGGTGGACGGCGATTCCGCCGCCGCGATCTGAGCCGGGGGCCGCGCCTGGGCCGCGGCATCCCGTCCTCGGGGCTACGCTGCCGTTTAAAATTGCTCTAAATAAGCTTGGCGGACCGGGAGCCCGTCACGGCCCGGACGATGCGTGTGGGCGCGTGGCGGATAAGGATGTCCATGCCCCTGCAGTCCATGGCGCCCCTCGGCACCGCGCCGCCGACCGTTCCCCGCTACGGCGGGGTCGCCCAGGCCCTGCACTGGCTCACGTCGGCCCTGGTGGTGGCGGTGCTGCCGCTCGCCTGGATCGGCACCAGCCTCGCCAGGGACGCGGCGGCCAAGCCGGTCGTCTTCACCCTGCACAAGTCGGTCGGCCTGACGATCTTCGCGATCGTGGCCCTGCGCATCCTGTGGCGGGCCCTGAATCCCCCGCCGCCCGAGACGACCGAGTCGCGCAGCCTGGCGCTTCTCGCCAGGATCAATCACTGGCTGCTCTACGCGATCTTCCTGATCATGCCGGTCACCGGCTTCCTGCTCAGCGCCTTCAACGGCAATCCGCTGCCGTATTTCTGGCTGTTCTCCATCCCGGGCTTCGAGAAGAACCCCGAGTTGCACGAGGCCTTCGAGAAGGCGCACCTCGCGGGTCAATGGGCGGTCTACGCGCTGGTGCTGCTGCACATCCTCGCGACCGTCTGGCACGTCGCCATCCGCCGCGACTTCGTCCTCGACCGAATGCTGCCGGAGCAGGACCCGCGCAGGCTCCCGCCGCTGCCGGACACCCTCCCGCTCAGATGAAGGGGAGGTTGGGCAGCGCCTCGAGATCCAGCGGCCGCCAGCCGAGGCGCTTGCGCACGAGGCTGTAGAGAACGCTGAAGGCGATCATGCTGACCAGCGCCGCCAGGATGAAGTAGCTCGGCTTCGCGGTCGACAGCCAAGCCGCGATCCCGATCAGGACGGCCAGGCTCATGATCGCGCCGGTCGGGTAGCGCGGGCCGCGGAATTCCTCAGTCATCGGTCACTCCAAGAATGGTGGCGTCCCGGACGATCGGGCCGGTTCGGCCGGCTCCGATCGCCCGAAGGCCGCCTCAGCGGGCGAGATTGGCGCGGCGGCGCTCTTCCCACTCGCGCTCGTTCTGCCAGAACCGCACCATGTTCTGGTGCTGCAGGGCGAGGTTTCGCTCTTGCGCCAGCGCCTCGCGGTGCTGCGTCACACCCATCATGCATTGGGCGAAGGCGTCGGTGCCCGGCTCGAAGCCGAAGCCGAGACACTGGTTCTGATCCATGGCCCGCTGCTCCTTGGGGCTGACGCAGGCCGTGACGGAGAGGGTGCAGGCGGCGACGAGGGCGAGCCGGCTCACGAACGAAGCCGTGCTCCGACCGGAGCCCTGCCGCTCCGCCGCGTGGGCGCGCCGCTGCCCGTTCAGGCGACCATTCATGAAACGCATGGGACTTCCAGACCTTCCAACCTTCCTGCGCCGCGCGGGGTGCGGGCGCTGCCGTGAGCATCTGGAAGCCGCGCGGGACCGCCCGCCCGTCGCGGCGATCCCGGCGACGGCGGCGGCAATGGCCCCGACCGATGTCCCGATGCAGCGCGGGTGTCGCGCTTGAAGGCTGGATAAGGCCTCGCGCCTTACTCAAGTATTGTCGTGTCGATCCGGAAGAGGATCGAGGAAATACACGTTCGATGGAGGGTTAACGATCGAGGAATTCGCGGCTGATCTCGGCCGAGGCAGGGCTAACGGACCATGAAACTGATCGCGTGTATTTGCAATCGCACATAAACTGCTGATGGCGCCTCAGGCGCTGCGGGAGGTCTCGGCGAGCCAGTCGACCACCGCGTCGAGGGCCTGCCGGTTGCTGGTCTCGCCGCCGCGGGCCGCCTCGAACACCGCGATCTGCCGGTCGGCGCTGGTGCCCTCCCGCAGGATCCGCTGGGCGCCCTCGATCTCCGCCGCGCAGCCGAGGGCCTCGGCATCCTCCGCCACGAGGGAGAGCACGCTGGCGAGATAGTCCGAGAAGGGGAAGGCCTCCTCGGAGGCCTCGTCGATCAACTCCGCTTCGACGCCGCTGCGCTGCGCCCGCCAGAGGTTCTCCGCCGCGAGCGCCCGGGAGACGCCGGTGAGGCCGGCATTCAGCGCCGGCCGGCGCTCGACGAGGCGCACCAGGCAGCGGAACAGGGCGGCGATGACGAGGGCGTCGTCGAGCCGGGTGCAGCTGTCGGCGATGCGCAGCTCCAGGGTCGGGAACTTGATCGAGGGGCGCAGCGACCACCACAGGTAGCTCGCATCCTGGATCGAGCCCGCCTTGGTCATGATGCGGATGTAGCGCGCGTAATCGGCCGCATCCGCGATCAGCTCCGGCAGGCCGGTGCGGGGCAGCTCGCCGAAGGCGCTGAGGCGGTAGGCGGAGAGCCCGGTCGGCTTGCCCTGCCAGAAGGGCGAGGAGGCCGAGAGCGCGAAGAGCAGGGGCTGGAACGGCAGGAGCCGGTTCATCAGGTCGACGCGGGCCTCCGGTTCGGCCACCTCGACATGGACATGCATGCCGCAGATCAGGCTGCGCCGCCCGGCGAGCCCGACATCGCGCAGGATGCCGCGGTAGCGGTCGCCCTTGGTGGGCAATTGCCGCGCCCAGTCCGCCACCGGATGGGTGCCGGCCGCGAAGACGAGCAGGCCGTGCCGCCCCGCAATCTCGGCGAGCTTGTCCCGCTGGCGCGCGAGCACGTCGCGGGCCGCCCCGAAGGCGGTCGAGGGCGGCGTGCAGACCTCGACCTGGCACTGGAGCAATTCGCGCCCGATCTCGGGCAGGGCCTCGCCGGCCTCCGTATGGAAGGGCTTCACCGAGCGGCGCGGCGTCCCGCGGGTCTCGGCATCGGCCAGAAAGTACTCTTCCTCGATGCCGAAGCGGTAGCTGTGGCCGGACATCACCCTATCCCCTGACGCGGAGACCGGTCGGACGCCGCCTCACTCAACGCGTGAGTACGAACGCTGCCGGGGGCGAAGGGTTCAGCGTGGCCGTCCGCTGCCCACGAGCCAGGCCGGGTCGAACCAGCGGTCGGCCTCGCCGTCATAGGGCAGGCGGGTGACGTCCCAGTGCTGGATATAGGGGGCGTAGACGTCCCAGACCTTGATACCGCCGCCCACGAAGATGCGCCGGCCGGGATAGCGCTTCAGCACCGTCTCCGGATCCTCGTGCGAGCGGATCACGTCGATGGTGCGGTCCTTGAAGGCGAATTCGGGAATCGAGGAGACCGTCTTCGGGCCGGCGATGAGCACGTGGCCCATGGTGAGCTGGAAGAAGCGGGTCACGTCCTCGACGAAGACCGGATCGGTGTTGCCCTCCCAGGGCAATTGCCCGTTCAGCCCCAGCTGGCCGCGCTGGCCGATGGCGCAGATGCAGCGGACGTCGATCATGCGGTCCTCGAAGGTAGGTTGGGGGCCGGCGACGAAGGCCGCGCTCAGGCGGGGGGCTGGAAATCCAGCACCCGGTCGCTCGGGAAATCGTAGAGCCGGCCGGTTTCGTTCCAGGCGGGGCTCGCGAGCCGCACGAGATGGGGCGCGAGGTCGTCCGGCGTCCGGAGGGTCTGCGGATCCTCGCCCGGCATGGCGGCGGCGCGCATGGCGGTGCGGAGCGGGCCCGGATTGACGAGCATCGCCCGCACTCTGGTGCGCTCGGTCTCGGCGGCGTAGGTGCGCACCAGGGCGTCGAGCGCCGCCTTCGAGACGGAATAGGGCCCCCAATAGGCCCGGCACTTCACGGAGGCGCCGGAGGTGACGAAGACGGCGCGGCCGGCCTCCGAACGCTGCAGCAGCGGATCGAGGGATCGGATCAGCCGGTAATTGGCGGTGACGTTGATCGCCATCACCTGATCCCAGACCTTGGGCGTGACATGGCCCACGGGCATCAGGTTGCCGAGGATGCCGGCATTGCCGATCACCGCGTCGAGCCGGCCCCAGCGCTCGTTGATCGCGGCGCCGAGCCGGTCGAGCCCGTCGAAATCCGTCAGGTCGAGCGGCACCAGCGTGGCGCTCGACCCGGCGGCCTGGATCGCGTCGTCGAGTTCTTCCAGCGCCCCCTGCGTGCGGGCCACGGCGACGATGTGGGCCCCGGCCCCGGCCAGCGCCAGGGCGGCGGCCCGGCCGATGCCGCGGGAGGCTCCGGTGACGACGGCGATGCGGCCTTCGAGGGGCTTCCCCATCCGCTCAGTCCGCCTCGGCCAGCATCGCGAAGCGCTTCGGCCCGGCGATGGCGAGGTCGGTCAGCCCGGTCGGATACTCGCCGGTGAAGCAATGGTCGGTATATTGCGGGCAGGCCTCGTTGCGGGCTTCCTCGCCCATCGCCCGGTAGAGGCCGGGGATCGAGAGGAAGGCGAGGGAATCCGCGCCGATATATTTGCGCATCCCCTCGAGGTCGTGGGTGGCGGCGAGCAGCTTCTCCTTCTCCGGCGTGTCGATGCCGTAGAAGTCGGGATAGGTGATCGGCGGCGAGGCGATGCGGAAATGCACCTCCGTCGCGCCGGCGTCGCGCATCATGCGCACGATCTTCACCGAGGTGGTGCCGCGCACGAGGCTGTCGTCGACGAGCACGATGCGCTTGCCCTCCACCGCGGCGCGGTTGGCCGAGTGCTTCATGCGCACGCCGAGCTCGCGCACGGACTGGGTCGGCTGGATGAAGGTGCGCCCGACATAGTGGTTGCGGATAATGCCCATCTCGAAGGGCAGGCCGGTCTCCTGGGCGTAGCCCAGGGCCGCCGGCACGCCGGAATCCGGCACCGGGATCACGATGTCGGCCTCGGCCCCGGCCTCGCGGGCGAGCTCGATGCCGATGTTCTTGCGCACGGCATAGACGCTCTTGCCGTTCACCACGGAATCCGGCCGGGCGAAGTAGATGTATTCGAAGATGCAGGGCCGCATCGGGCGCCGCTCGGCGAAGCGGATCGATTCCAGCCCCTCGTCCGAGATCACCACCACCTCGCCGTTCTCCACGTCGCGGATGAAGCGGGCGCCGATGATGTCGAGGGCGCAGGTTTCCGAGGCGAGGATGTAGCGGCCGTCGAGTTCGCCGATCACCAGGGGGCGGATGCCCATGGGGTCGCGGGCGCCGATCAGCTTCTTGTTGGTCAGCGCTACGATGGCGTAGGCGCCCTCGATCTGCTGCAGGGCGTCGATGAAGCGCTCGACGATGCGGGGTTTGCGCGAGCGCGCGGCCAGATGCAGGATCACCTCGGTGTCCGAGGTGGACTGGGTGATGGCGCCGTCGCGCACCAAGTCGCGGCGGAGGGAGAGAGCGTTGGTCAGGTTGCCGTTATGGGCGACCGCGAGGCCGCCGCTCGCCAGCTCCGCGAAGAGCGGCTGCACGTTGCGCAGGATGGTGCCGCCCGTCGTCGAGTAGCGCACATGGCCGATGGCGGCCTGGCCCTTCAGCCGCTCGATGGTGGCGCGGTCCGAGAAGGAATCGCCGACGAGGCCCTGGCGGCGCTCGGAATGGTAGACCGCCCCGTCGAAGGCGACGATCCCGGCCGCCTCCTGGCCGCGATGCTGAAGGGCGTGGAGCCCGAGGGCCACGATGGCGGAGGCGTCGTCGTGTCCGTAGATGCCGAAGACGCCGCATTCCTCACGCAGGGTATCGCCCTCGGCGTCCCAGTCGAGGTCCCGCGCGCTCTGTTCTGACATGCCTGCCGATTCCTCGTTGCCGGCCGATCCCGACGGGCAGCGTCTTTGGAAAGCCCGCTATCTAAGCGACCTCTGCGGCGGAACCAAGAACGGTTCCATGCAGGCAGGCGGGGTCAGCGCCGCGGTGCGGGCGTGGCAGGCTGTGCGTCGGTGCGCTGGGCCGGCGTGTCGCCCTCGGCCGGCGGCTCGCCGCCTTCCGGCGCGCCCTCGCCCTTCGGCTTGCGCAGGCTCTTGATCCAGCCCTCCGGATTGTCGGGCAGCTGGGCGACCAGGGCGTTGCCGGACTGCTCCAGATAGTAGCGCGTCTTCGCCTGGGCGGCCCAGTCGGGCATCCGGCCCTGGACGAGCCAGGCCAGGAAGACCCATCCGATCACACAGATCAGGAAGCCGCGGGCGGCGCCGAACAGGAAGCCGAGGGAGCGGTCCACCGCGCCGATCCGCGAATCGAGCACGAGGTCGGAGAGCTTCACCGTGATGATCGAGACGACGATCAGCGTACCGAGGAAGATCGCCGCGATGGAGGCGACGAGGGCCACCGTGTCGCTGGTGACGTGCTGCTTCACCGTGGGCAGCAGCAGCGGGTGCAGCGACCAGGCGACCGCCGCGGCGACGACCCAGGCGAAGATCGCCAGCACCTCCCGGGTCACGCCGCGCACGGCGGCGAGCAGCGCGGACAGGACCACGATGCCGAGCACCACGAGGTCGAGGATGGAAAACGGCATCGCAGGCTACGCATCGCTTAGGGCGGGGAACGGCCGCTCGGCATCGACACGCGGGCTCGCCCGGGCCGCGCGCCTCCGGCTCTTGATGCGGGCGTTATACAAGCGCGAACCTCGGCCGTCACCTTGCGCGAAACAGGCGCCCGATTTCACCGTGCACGACGCTGGGGATCCTCATGCGAGTCTCCTGGCGCGGCCCCGCAGCCTCAGTCGACCTCCGCCCGGCGGGCATTGCGCGCGCTGCGCCGGGGCGCATCGGCGACGATGCCCGCCACGAGGTCGGCGATGTGGCGCAGGGACTGGGTGGCGAGCAGCCTGTCGGTCTCCTCGCCCCGGCCCTGCGGCACCATCGCCCGCGAGAAGCCGAGCTTCTGCGCCTCCTTCAGCCGCGCCTGCGCCTGGGCCACCGGCCGCACCGCACCCGAGAGGCCGACCTCGCCGAAGAACACCGTCTCCGGCGCGAGCGTCGCGCCGGAGAGCGAGGAGACCAGGGCGGCCGCCACCGCGAGGTCGGCCGCCGGCTCGGAGATGCGCAGGCCCCCCGCCACGTTGAGATAGACGTCGTGGGTGCCGAGCCGCAGGCCGCCATGGGCCTCCAGCACCGCGAGCACCATGGAGAGCCGGTTCGGATCCCAGCCGACCACGGAACGCCGGGGCATGCCCAGAGCCGAGGGCGTGACCAGGGCCTGGATCTCGACGAGGAGGGGCCGCGTGCCCTCCATGCCCGCGAAGACCGCCGTGCCCGGCGCGGCATGGTCGCGCCCCGCCAGGAACAGGGCGGAGGGATTGGGCACCTCGGAGAGACCCGCATCCGTCATCTCGAAGACGCCGATCTCGTCGGTGGGGCCGAAGCGGTTCTTCACCGCCCGCAGGATGCGGAAATGGTGGCCCTGGTCGCCCTCGAAGGAGGCGACCGCGTCGACCATGTGCTCCACCACGCGGGGGCCGGCGATCTGCCCGTCCTTGGTGACGTGGCCGACGAGGATCACCGCCGTGCCCGTGGTCTTGGCGAAGCGGATCAGGGCCTGGGCGGAGGAGCGCACCTGCGTGACCGTGCCCGGGGCCGATTCGACGGTCTCGGTCCACATGGTCTGGATCGAATCGATGATGGCGAGCGCCGGCGGATGGCCCTGGGACAGGGTCTCGACGATGTCCTCGACATTGGTCTGCGCCGCGAGCTCCACCGGATGCTTGGCGAGGCCGAGGCGCTCGGCCCGCAGGCGCACCTGGCCCACCGCCTCCTCGCCGGAGATGTAGGCGACGCGGGCACCCTGGGCCGCCATGGCCGCGGAGGCCTGCATCAGCAGGGTCGACTTGCCGATGCCGGGATCGCCCCCGAGCAGGATCACCGAGCCGCGCACGAAGCCGCCGCCGGTCACCCGGTCGAGCTCGGCGATGCCGGAGGGCGTGCGCGGCGCCTCCTTGGCCTCGCCGGTCAGGCCCTCCATGGGGAAGACCCGGCCACGGGCGCGGGACGAGGTCCGCGCCGCCGCCGGACCGGATTGGGGGCCGCTCGCCGCCACCTCCTCCTGGATCGTGTTCCAGCCGTCGCAGGCCTCGCAGCGCCCGCGCCAGCGATTGTAGACCGCCCCGCAGGACTGGCACACGAAGGTCTGGTGGATCTTGGCCATGGATTGCGGTCCCGGCCGCAGGGGCCCGGAGGAAGGGAGGGGCCGGCTCTCGCGGCCCGGCTTACCCTACATAGACACGAACATAACGGGAACCCAGCCCCGTCAGGATCTCGTAGCCGATCGTGCCTGCGGCCTCGCCCACCTTGTCGATGTCGAGGTCGTGGCCGATCAGGGTGGCGGTTCCGCCGCGTCGGGCCTCCGGGGCCTGCGTCACGTCGAGGATGATGAGATCCATCGAGATCAGGCCGAGGATCGGGCAGGGGACGCCGCCGACGAGAGCCCGGCCGGCATTGCTCGCCGCGCGCGGATAGCCGTCGGCATAGCCGAGGGACAGGGTGGCGAGGCGGCGCCGGCCGGGCGCGGTCCAGCGGGCGTTGTAGCCGCAGCTCTCCCCGGCCTCGACCTCCCGCAGCTGAAGGATCGTCGCCTCGAGCCGCACCACCGGCCGCATCGGATTCGGTCGGCCGGGATGCGGGTTGCCGCCGTACAGCGCGTAGCCCGGGCGCAGCAGATCGTGCCGGACCCGGGCGTCGAGGCAGCCGCCCGAGGAATTGGCGAGCGAGGCGCGCAGCCCCGGGAAGGCCGCGCGGATCGCGGCGAAGGCCGCCGCCTGGCGGTCGTTCACGGCGGCCTCGGGCTGCTCGGCGCTGACGAGATGGCTCATCACGAGGTCGATGCCCGCTTCCGCCAGCAGCGGATCGCCGGAGAGCGCCAGGGCCTCGGGCACGGGCAGCCCGAGCCGGTTCATGCCGGTATCGACATGCAGCGCCGCCGGCAGCGCGCCCCGCGACAGGGCCGCCCATTCGGCGATCTCCTCCCCGTCCCCGAGGACGGGGCGCAGGGCATGGGCGCGGTAGGCCGCGCCGGTGCCGGGGGCGAGGCCGTTGAGGACGTAGATCGCCGCCTCCGGCAGCAGCGCGCGCGCTGCGATCCCCTCGGCGAGATGCGCCACGAAGAAGGTCCGGCAGCCCACCCGCCACAGCGCGGGGGCGACCCGGGCGAGCCCGCAGCCATAGGCGTCGGCCTTCACCACGGCGCCGCACTCGGCCTGCGGCGCGCAGGCGCCGAGCTGCCGCCAGTTCGCGACGAGCGCCGACAGGTCGATCGTCAGGCGGGCGCCGTGGGCGGGATAAAAGCGCGCCTCGTCGCGACCCTCTGGTTCTTCGAAGGCGATGATCCGCTCTCCTCCGGCCGGCCCCCGCCGGGTCCCTCACAGCTGCGCCCGCGTGGCGCGGATGAGGGCTTGTAGCACGATCCGGATCAGATCCGGTCGGGCATCCGGTCGTCGCTGGCCAGGTTCGAGAAGCGGGTGATGTTGGCGTCGAACTGCAGCTCGACCGTGCCGGTGGGGCCGTGGCGCTGCTTACCGAGGATGACCTCGGCCTTGCCGTGGACGCGGTTCATCTCCGCCTCCCAGGCGAAGAACTCTTCCGTGCCCTCGCGGGGCTTCTTGTTGTTGACGTAGTATTCCTCGCGGAACACGAACATCACCACGTCGGCGTCCTGCTCGATCGAGCCGGATTCGCGCAGGTCGGCGAGCTGCGGCCGCTTGTCGTCGCGGTTCTCCACCTGACGGGAGAGCTGCGAGAGCGCGATGATCGGCACGTTCAGCTCCTTGGCGAGCGCCTTCATGCCGGTGGTGATCTCGGTCATCTCCTGCACGCGGTTGTCGCCCTTCTTGGCCGAGCCCGAGAGCAGCTGAAGATAGTCGACGATGAGCAGGTCGAGCCCCTTCTGCCGCTTAAGGCGGCGGGCGCGGGCGGCGAGCTGGGCGATGGAGATACCGCCGGTCTGATCGATGTAGAACGGGATCGACTGCATCTCCCGGGCGGCGTCGGTGATCTTGTAGAAATCCTCGGGCCGGATGTCGCCGCGGCGGATCTTGTAGGAGGGCACGCCGGATTGCTCGGCGATGATGCGGGTGGCGAGCTGCTCGGCCGACATTTCGAGGGAGAAGAAGCCGACGATGCCGCCATTCACGGTCTCGATCACGCCGTCGGGCCGCTTCTCGCCGCGATAGGCCTTGGCGATGTTGAAAGCGATGTTGGTCACGAGCGAGGTCTTGCCCATGGCCGGGCGCCCCGCGAGGATGATCAGGTCGGAGGGCTGCAGGCCGCCCATCTTGGCGTCGAGGTCGGTCAGCCCCGTGGCGATGCCGGAGAGCTTGCCGTCGCGCTGATAGGCCTTGGCCGCCATGTCGACGGCCGCGGTGAGCGCGTCGGAGAACTTCTGGAAGCCGCCGTCGTATTTGCCGGCCTCGGCCAGCTCGTAGAGCCGGCGCTCGGTCGCCTCGATCTGGTCGCGGGGCGCGGCCTCCACCGGCGCCTCGTAGGCGCCGTTCACGAGGTCCTCGCCGATGGTGATCAGCCGGCGGCGGATCGCGAGGTCGTAGATGGTGCGGCCGTATTCGGCGGCGTTGATGACGGTGGTCGCCTCCGCCGCGAGGCGGGCGAGGTACTGCATCGGCGTCATGCCGCCGAGATCGGCGTCGCCGAGATAGGTCTTGAGGGTGATCGGGGTCGCGAGCTTGCCCGCCTTGATCAGGGAGACCGCGACCTCGAAGATCTTGCGGTGCACCTCCTCCATGAAGTGCTCGGGCAGGAGGAAGTCCGACACCCGGTAATAGGCGTCGTTGTTGACCATGATCGCGCCGAGCAGGGCCTGCTCCGCGTCCATATTGTGGGGCGGGACGCGGTACTCGGCCTGGACCGCTTCGAGCTTCGCCGTCAGGGCGTTGGGCAAGGCCATGGCGCGCTCTCGATCTCCATTCCCGGCGGCCCGACGGGGCCGCGCTCCGTATCTCTGCCCGACCATGCCGCGGCACGGTGAACCGATCCTTAGGGGCGGCGCGCCGGCCGCGCTGCACCCGCCGCGCCACACCCGCCGAAAGCCGAGCGCCCGCGGTTCCGAGGACCGGAATCGCGGGTGCTATGCTGGAACGAATTGGGAACAAGTCAACGCCGGAAGCGCATCGTCCCCGCTGTCCACGGGGTCCCGGAACGCTTCGCGCCGGCTCAACAGCCCTGCAGCGCGGCGAAATCGGACATCTCGAAGAGGGGGCGGATCTCGATCTCGCTCGGGCCGGGCATGGGATTGGGGCAGCGCCTCACCCAGTCCACGGCTTCCGCCATGTCCTTCACCTCCCAGAGCCAGAAGCCGGCCACCAGCTCCTTCGTCTGCGCGAAGGGGCCGTCGATGACCCTGCGCTCCGTGCCGTCGAAGGCGACCCGCTTGCCCCGGGAGGAGGGGTGAAGCCCGTCGGCCGCCCGGAGGATGCCCGCCTCCGCCAGCGCCTCGTTGAACCGGCCCATGGCCTCGAGGAGTTCGGCGGAGGGCATCTGCCCGGCCTCGCTCTCCGTGGTCGCCTTCACCAGAACCATCACCCGCATCGTCCGCTCCTTCGAAGGACCGGGGCATCGTCGGCCCCGTCTCCTCGAAAGACGATGCGGCTGGTCCCGGGCCGACATCGGCCCGGGATCTTTTTTCAGTTGTTCTCCCCGGGGCGCTGCCGCCGCGGGAGGAAGCGGCTCAGCCGCGGTCGTCGGCGCCCTCGCCGGCATCGGCCAGCGCCTGGCCGACCTCGAGGCCGAGGTCGTCGAGGTTGAACTGCTCGCGCTCGGTGACGACCTCGCCGCGGGCCTGGCGCTCGGCCTCCTCGGCGCTGCGGGCGACGTTCACGGTCACGGTGACCTCGACCTCGGGGTGCAGGTGCACCGGCACGGTGTGCAGGCCGAGGGTCTTGATCGGCTGGTTGAGCACGAACTGGTCGCGGCTCACGGTGAAGCCTTCCTTGGTCACGATCTCGGCGAGGTCGCGGGCCGAGACGGAACCGTAGAGCACGCCGGTCTCGCCGGACTGGCGAACCAGGATGAAGCTCTGACCGTCGAGCTTCTCGGCGACGGCCTGGGCCTCGCTGCGGCGCTCCAGGTTGCGGGCCTCGAGCTGGGCGCGCTGGGCTTCGAAGTGCTTCTTGTTGGCCTCGGTGGCGCGCAGGGCCTTGCCGCGGGCGAGGAGGAAGTTGCGGGCGTAGCCCGGGCGGACCTTCACGGTCTCGCCCATCTGGCCGAGCTTGGCGACGCGCTCGAGGAGGATGACGTCCATGGTTCTGTGTCCTTTCGGTCGAGTTTTTCGGTGTTTGCAGGATCCGCCGGGTTCACCCGGCGGGAGGGGTCAGCGGCGCCCCGGCACGGGCTGCGGGCGCCGTCGCCCGAGCACCGTGTCGGCGATGCCGAAGAGGAAGAGGGCGACGAAGGCGACGCCCTGCGTCGCGAACAGCACCACGTAGAGGCCGATCAGCAGCGCCCCGCGCCCGGGCCGGCCGCGGCTGCGATCGTGGAAGGCGGCGAGCCCCTGGAGGGCGAAGGCGGCGCTGAAGGAGCCGACCAGCGCCACTCCGAGCACGCTCGGATAGCCCGGCACCAGGGTGAGGCCGAAGGCGGCCCCGAGCAGCGCCACCGCGGCCCGCGGCATCGCCGTGGCCGGGATGTCCGGCCAGGGCCGGGCGAGGCGGCCGGAGATCTGCACGATGCGCGCCGCCGCCCAGAGATAGAAGGTCAGGAGCACGGCGAGGCCCTGGGCGGCGAGCGCCGGGGCGACCGTGGCCAGGGCCTCGGCCACCTCGCTCTGCAGGTCCTCGGGGCCCTTGTCCTCGGGGGCGGGCTCCTGAGCCGGCGCGGGTTTGTCGCTGCCGGTCTCTGCCCCGGTCGGGGCGGGGGCGCCGGTGCGGGCCTGGGTCTGCACCTGCACGACGCGCTTCGACATCGCCCCGAGCTGGGCGCGGAAGGTCTCGTAGTTCGGCGAGGCGATCACTGCGATGGCGACGAAGGCCAGGGCCGCCGTGCCGGCGATCCAGGCGAGCAGGCGCCCGGTCGGGTACCATTCGAGGCTGCCGTCGGCGGAGGGCCGGCCGAGCATGGCGAGATAGGCGAGCCACCAGGCGGGGATCGCGAGGTAGACCGCGAAGGCGAAGGCCAGATAGGGCGAGACGAAGGCGGCGAGCACCAGGCTGCCGGCGGCCACCGCCGCGAGGCCGGCCCTGTAGCTCCAGCCGAGGCCGACGATCAGGATCGGCAGCGGGGCCAGCAGGTAGAGGACGATCGCGAGCGGGGTCGCCTTCAGAAGCACCCCGAACAGGAGTGCCGAGACGAGGCCCGCGCCGACGCCGTATGCGATGTCCTTGTTCATCGAATTCCGCTGTCCCGCTGTCCCTCGTCGAGGGCAGGGTTAGGAGCGGCGGAGAGACATCCCCGGACCACCCCAGCGATCGGGCGGCCCGTTCCAGGGCTGCCCTCGGGAAAGGTGAACCGGCCCGCGCGAGACACGCGGGCCGGGAAGCCGAACGACCCTTAGCGGATCACGTAGGGCAGCAGGCCGAGGAAGCGGGCGCGCTTGATCGCCTGGGCGAGCTCACGCTGCTTCTTGGCCGAGACCGCCGTGATGCGGCTGGGAACGATCTTGCCGCGCTCCGACACGTAGCGGGAGAGCAGCTTCACGTCCTTGTAGTCGATCTTCGGGGCGTTGGCGCCCGAGAACGGGCAGGTCTTGCGCCGACGGAAGAACGGACGACGGCCACCGCCGCCACCAGCACCGAAAGCCATGATCAGTTCTCCCCGCCGAAGTTGCGCTCGCCGCCGCCGAAGCCGCCGAAGTCGTCGTCACGACGACGCGGACGGTCGCCGCGGTCGCGATCCTTGCGATCGTCGCGGTCGCGCTTCTGCATCATCGCGGACGGCTCGGCCTCGAGCTGCTCGACGCGGATGGTCATGAAGCGCAGCACGTCCTCGGAGATCTGCATCTGGCGCTCCATCTCGGCGATCGCCGCCGGGGGAGCCGAGATGTTGAGGAGCGTGAAATGCGCCTTGCGGTTCTTCTTGATGCGGTAGGCCAGGGACTTGACGCCCCAGGGCTCGATCTTCTCGATCGTGCCGCCATTGGCTTCGATGACGCCCTTGTAGGTCTCGACCATGGTCTCGACCTGCTGGGACGTCACATCCTGGCGCGCCAGGAAGACGTGTTCGTAGAGAGGCATTCTCGGGCCTTGTCTAACGGTCAAAGGTAGCCCGGCCGCGCAGGGCGCGGAGAGTTCGGGCCGGTTCGTCTCGCATTTCGCTCGGCGCCAAGCCCTTCGAGCCCTTGATGATGGCCCGAGCGGTTGATCGAAGGCGGAGACACGGGACGACGGGCGGTCAGGCCCTGTGCCGCAGGCGGCACCGTCCGTTCAGCCCCCGGCCGGAGCGAACGCGAAGGCGCGCCCATAACGGAGTTTTCGCGGGATGGCAACGATGGGGCCGCGGTTTTCGGCTTCGTCGCTCGCAGAGGGGAGGGCTGCCGGCGAGGCGCCGTCAGGCCGCGACCTCTTCCGCCGTGCGCATCTCCGCCGCTTCGGCCAGGATCGCATAGGAGCGGAGGCGGGCGCCGTGATCGTGGATCGCGGAGGCGACCATCAGCTCGTCCGCGCCGGTCTCCGCGATAAGACGGTCGAGCCCCGCGCGCACGGTCTCCCGCGAGCCGACGATGGCGCGGGCGAGCATCCGGGAGGCCTGGGCCTTCTCGGCGGGGCTCCAGTAGGTCTCGATGTCGTCGATCGGCGGGCGCAGCAGGCCGCGGGTGCCGCGCACGAGGTTCGTGAATTGCTGCTGGGCCGAGGTGAAGAGCCGCCGCGCCTCCGCGTCCGTCTCCGCGGCCACGACGTTCACCCCGACCATGGCATAGGGCCGCCGGAGCTGCCCGGAGGGCTGAAAGCGGCTGCGATAGGCCTCGAGCGCCGGCAGCAGGGCGTCCGGGGCGAAATGCGAGGCGAAGGCGTAGGGCAGCCCGAGCATCGCCGCGAGCTGCGCCCCGAACAGGCTGGATCCGAGGATCCAGAGCGGCACCTCCGAGCCGGTGCCCGGCACCGCCTGGACCCGCTGGTTCGGCTGGAGCGGCCCGAGCAGCGCCTGCAATTCGACCACGTCCTGCGGGAAGCTGTCGGCCGCGTCCGGCGAGCGGCGCAGGGCCCGCAGGGTCAGGCCGTCCGTGCCCGGCGCCCGGCCGAGGCCGAGATCGATCCGGCCCGGATGTAGCGCCGCCAGGGTGCCGAACTGCTCGGCGATCACGAGCGGGGCGTGGTTGGGCAGCATGATCCCGCCCGCCCCGACCCGGATCGTTTTCGTGCCGGCGGCGACGTGGCCGATCACCACCGCCGTCGCCGCGCTGGCGATGCCGACCATGTTGTGGTGCTCGGCGAGCCAGAACCGGTTGTAGCCGAGGCGCTCGGCATGGCGCGCGAGATCGAGGCTGTTGGCGAGCGCATCGGCCGGGGTCGCGCCCTCGGGAATGAAGGCGAGATCCAGGATCGAGAGGCGGGGCATGGTGCGGATGTCCTGGCGATGGGCGGCCGGGCCGCCCGGGCGATGTCCCCTTCGCCTGCCAGATCGGAAGTGTTGCGCCCGCGCGCAAGCGGAGCAGGCGAGACCGCCCGCCGCGTTCCGATGTGGGCGCGGCATGACTGGGCTGCGCGGGAGCCGGACGAAGCGCGCCCGCATTCCTTTCGAAGGCCCGCTCGTCTAGAGCAGGCCGCGCAATCCTCGGAGACCCGGCCCCGTGTCCGCCTCGTCCCTTCGTCTCGGCGTCAACATCGATCACGTGGCCACCGTGCGGAACGCCCGCGGCGGCGCCTATCCCGATCCGGTGCGCGCCGCGCACGAGGCGGTGGCGGCGGGGGCGGACGGCATCACCGCGCATCTGCGCGAGGACCGCCGGCATATCCGCGACACCGACATCGCCGCCCTGCGCCAGCTCTCCGTGCCCCTCAACCTGGAGATGGCGGCCACCGACGAGATGGTCGGCATCGCGCTCGCCACGAGGCCGCATGCCGCCTGCCTCGTCCCGGAGAAGCGCGAGGAGCGGACCACCGAGGGCGGCCTCGACATCGTCGGCGGCCGGGATCACCTCGCGCCCCGCATCGCGGCCCTTTCCGAGGCGGGCATCCGCGTCTCCCTCTTCGTCGAGCCGGACGAGGCGGTGATGGATGCGGCCCGGGCCCTCGCCGCGCCGGTGGTGGAGCTCCATACCGGCCGCTATTGCGAGGCGGCGATCGAGGGGGACGCCCTGCGCCTGCGCGCCGAGCTCGACCGAATCCTGCGGGCGGCCCGCTACGGCACGCAGATCGGCCTCGAGGTGCATGCCGGGCACGGTCTCACCCTCGACAGCGTCGGCCCGGTGGCGGCGATCCCCGAGCTGAAGGAGCTCAATATCGGCCACGCGCTGATCGCCGAGGCAATCTTCGTCGGTCTGCGCCAGGCGGTGCGGGACATGCGCGCGGCGATGGACCGGGCCCGGGAGAACGCCGCGGGGCTCGCATGATCGTCGGCATCGGTTCCGATCTCTGCGACATCCGCCGGATCGAGGCCTCGCTGGAGCGCTTCGGCGACCGTTTCACCCACCGCGTCTTCACCGATGACGAGCGGGCCAAATGCGACGCCCGGGCGGCCCGCGCCCCGTCCTACGCCCGGCGCTTCGCGGCCAAGGAGGCTTGCGCCAAGGCGCTCGGCACCGGCATGGCGCTCGGGGTGTTCTGGCGCGACATGGAGGTGGTGAACCTGCCCGGCGGCGCGCCGACGCTGCGACTCACCGGCGGCGCCAAGGCGCGCCTCGAGGCCCTGGTGCCGGCCGGGCACGTGGCCAGACTGCACATCTCCCTCACCGACGACCCGCCCCTGGCGCAAGCCTTCGTGATCATCGAAGCGGTGCCGGGAGAGCCCTGAGCAGGCTAAGAAGGCGCCTCGCTGGGCCGCTGGCCGGCCCGGTGCGAAAGGGCACGGCGCTCAAGGCTTGCGTTGCGGGGGGCGTAAGCTTGGTCTAGACCGCCGCCACTCCCGCGGGCGAGACGCGCCCGCATCCCACGCGGCTGCCTTGCGGGCCGATCCGGCCCGGACGCCGCGGAGACGACTGAGACTGATGGAAACCGCGCGCGTGGATCACGAGACCAAGCCGGCCCTCCGGTCCTCCGACACCGGCACCTGGGCGAGCATCCGCGAGACCGTGAAGGTCGGCGTCCAGGCCCTCCTGATCGCGCTGGTGGTGCGCACGCTGCTGTTCCAGCCCTTCAACATCCCCTCGGGCTCGCTGATCCCGACACTCCTGATCGGCGACTACCTGTTCGTCTCGAAATATTCCTACGGCTACTCGAAATACTCCCTGCCGCTGGGCGAGTATCTGCCGATCGGCGGCCAGGGCCGGATCTGGGGCGCCGAGCCCAAGCGCGGCGACATCGCCGTGTTCAAGCTGCCCAAGGACAACTCGACGGATTACATCAAGCGCGTGATCGGCCTGCCCGGCGACAAGATCCAGGTGATCGAGGGCGTGCTCAACATCAACGGCAAGCCGGTCAAGCGCGAGCGCATCGCCGATTACGAGACCTTCGACGCCTTCGGGCAGTCGACCAAGGTGCCCCAGTACCAGGAGACGCTGCCCGGCGGCGTCGTGCACCGCACGATCGAGCGCGACGGCGACCACGGTTTCTGGGACAACACCGAGCTCTACACGGTGCCCCCGGGCCACTTCTTCATGATGGGCGACAACCGCGACAATTCCACGGATTCGCGGGACCTCGCCAGCGTCGGCTACGTTCCCTTCGAGAACCTCGTCGGCCGGGCGGAAATGATCTTCTTCTCGATCGACGAGGGAACGCCCGCCTGGCAGATCTGGCGCTGGCCGGCGGATGTCCGCTGGGGCCGCCTGTTCTCGACGATCCACTGATGTGAGCGACGCACCCGCACCCGGAGACGGCGGAGCCCCGCGCCCCTCGAGCCGCGCCCGCCGCGCCCAGCGCCCCCGGCCTTCCCTGCAGGAGCTGGAGGCGCGCATCGGCCACGACTTCGCCGATCCGGACCTGCTCCGGCTCGCCTTGACCCATGTCAGCAAGGCGGGGAATTCGGGCCGCACCGGCAGCTATCAGAGACTGGAATTCCTCGGCGACCGTGTGCTCGGCCTCGCCGTGGCGGAACTGCTCTATGCTGCCTTTCCCGAGGCCGACGAGGGCGAGCTGTCGCGCCGCCTTGCCGGTCTCGTGCGCCGGGAGACCTGCGCGGCGGTCTCGACGCAGTGGCAGGTCGGCCCGCATCTTGAGCTCGGCATCGGCGAGGTGCAGGGCGGGGGGCGGCGCAACCAGACCATCCTCGCCGATGCCTGCGAGTCGATCCTCGGCGCGGTCTATCTCGATGCCGGCTTCGACAAGGCCAAGGCGATCGTGCGCGATGCCTTCCGGCCGGAGCAGGAGACGGCGGCGCCCCGCGGGCGCGACGCCAAGTCGGCTCTTCAGGAATGGGCGATGGCCCGTTCCCTGCCGATCCCGGTCTACGAGGTGGTGGAGCGCTCCGGCCCGGATCATGCTCCGGTCTTCCGAATCGCCGTCCGGGTGAAGGGCATCGAGCCCGGTTTCGGCACGGGCTCCTCGAAGCGCGTCGCCGAGCAGGAGGCTGCCCAGTCCGTGCTGGCACGGGAGGGGATCGGCGCAACCCAGGACGGGAACAGCGATGGCTGAAGACGAAGACCACGGACACGAAGCCGCGCCGGAAAGCCTGCTGCCGCAGATCCCGGCCGATGCGAAGGCCGGCTTCGTCGCCCTGATCGGCGTGCCGAATGCCGGCAAGTCGACGCTGCTCAACGCCCTGGTCGGCACCAAGGTCTCGATCGTTTCCCGCAAGGTGCAGACGACCCGGGCGCTGGTGCGCGGCATCGTGATGGAGGGCTCGGCGCAGATCGTCCTCGTCGACACGCCCGGCATCTTCGCGCCCAAGCGCCGGCTCGACCGGGCCATGGTGCAGTCGGCCTGGGGCGGCGCCGCGGATGCGGATGCGATCTGCCTGCTGATCGACGCGCGCAAGGGCGTGGACGAGGAGGTGGAGCGGCTGCTCGGGCGCGTCCCGGACGTGAAGCGCCCGAAGCTGCTCGTGCTCAACAAGATCGACCTGATCCCCCGCGAGAAGCTACTCGGCCTCGCCAAGACCCTGAACGAGCGCATCCCCTTCACCGAGACCTTCATGATCTCGGCGCTCAACGGCGACGGCATCGAGGCGCTGCGCAAGTCGCTCGCCGCGATGATGCCCGCGGGGCCCTGGCTCTACCCGGAGGACCAGGTCTCGGACGCGCCCCTGCGCATGCTCGCCGCCGAGATCACCCGCGAGAAGATCTACGACCGCCTGCACGAGGAGCTGCCCTACCGCTCCACCGTCGAGACCGACCAGTGGCAGGTGAAGCAGGACGGCTCGGTGCGCATCGAGCAGACCATCTTCGTCGAGCGGGAGAGCCAGCGCTCCATCGTGCTCGGCAAGAACGGCCAGACCATCAAGGCGATCGGCCAGGCCGCCCGGCTGGAGATCGCCGAGGCCGCCGAGGCCAAGGTGCACCTGTTCCTGCACGTGAAGGTGCGCGAGAACTGGGCCGACGATCCCGCCCGCTACCGGGAGATGGGGCTGGAGTTCCCCCGCAACTGACAAGTTTTTAGTTCTCTAAATCGCTCTTGATGTATCGGGAATTTTATAAAAATTTGATGATTTTGTTTTGATTTTTCTTTTTTGGGCGCCAATTTTTTGCTAATGTTCGAATATAATACTATGAAATTCATTTCAGATTTTTGCACTTGCATCTACATAGGCAGCCTGATTTTCAAGAGGTTTTTGCTGTACAGGTGATTTTTTTGATTGATTTTTTGACTGAGATTCTGTTGAAGGTGGTCCGGATTAATCGGGTCAAGTCATGGGATGCTAATATGCGGGCTGCAGAAACAGTCGAGCTCGCTCTTTTGGATAGGCGCTCGAGAGAGCGCGTATCGCCTGTAGAAATTGTCGTGGAATGGCCCGGCCATCCCGGTTGGCGATTGCTTCGAGTTGTGACTGCCGTAAGATTTATGCTCGGTGATATATTTGCCTGCAGTATAGACTTGGTCGGTAGTGGTCCTGGATGTTTTTATGTTATCTATTCTTTAGACACAAATGGGATTCTATTTAGAGAAAAATATGAGGCGGTTGGACGAATTAAGCTAAGAGATATGAAGATGCGTTTTGAGATTGGCAGAATCATGGTTAGATGTAAGGATTTTAGGCGCACTATCATTTGTTGAGAAGCGTAATGTCAGATATCGAGTCAAGCGCCGACATAGTTGTTATTACTATTATACCAAAGCTTGAGCGACAGGCTATTCTGAAGGAATTTTCATCTAAATGGCCTGCTGCCAATAAGCGCGATTTGCCTGGCAGTACTACTCTTTTAGAGATTAACACCAGTAAAAACTGGAGGCCCCGTATTGCGGTGCGGGCTATTTATGAAGCTGGCAACTTGGCCTGCGCTATTGAGACGACAAATATGTTGTCTAGATTTAATCCTAGATTTGCATTTTTGTGTGGAATTGCTGGAAACATGAACCACGATAAGCGCCAGCTTGGCGATGTCGTTGTGTCTGGGTCCTATGCCTATAAATCATTTACCAGAATGTCTTCGGGAAAAAAATTAGAATCTACAATGCCAAATGGGCCGGTTATATCTAGAAAAATGTTTGATAGGGCCAGTGATTATTTTGCTAGCAATTTTATTGACTTTAGTGGATCTGATGTGAGGCAGTTTCTGGGAGATTGTTCTCTGCCTAGAGAAAGCGAAAGTGAGGTTGGAAAAATATTTTGTTGGGATTTGGTGTTGGATTGTGACGAGACTAGGCGAGAGCTTGTCGCATCCGATCGCGAGTATCGTGCTGTAGAAATGGAGATGTATGGATTTCTGCGTGCATTGCAGGCTTTTTCAGATCTGCGGAGGCATCCCATCGATGGATTGGTATTCCGAGGACTCTCTGATCCAGCCTCTGGAAAGAGCAATTCCGATCACGGTAAAACAAATTGGCGAGGTTATGCTGCTCGTAATGCTGCAAGATGTCTGGCAAGTTTCATAAATGATCTCTCGGAGGACGATTGTATGGATTTAAATTTCTAGATTATAATCTATTATAAAAATGAAAAATTAAAATCATGATTTTAACCTATAAAATTGGCATTTGAGTATTTTATTAAAATTCATAAATTCGGTGATCCGTACTACTAATAAAATTTCACGTTGCTTTTTTGAAATTCGTTCAGGGGCGGAAGTGAGCGTTTTCCGATTGCGCCGCAGCATGAACCTGTTACACGCCGACCCATGACGCAGGATCGAGCCACCCGCCAGAGCCGGCCCACGCCGCCGTAGCCGCGCGCTCTCCGTCGTCCTTTCCCTCATCCGCCTGCGCCGCTGCCGCGCGGGCTCATGCCTCCTGTCGGCGCCGCGTGGCGCGCGGGAGCACGAAAGCGCTGCCTCCATGAATCTCGTCCGTCTGCGGAGCGAATGGGCTCCGAACGTCACCCGTGAGCTGCTCGCCGGAACGGTGGTCGCCCTGGCGCTGATCCCTGAGGCGATCGCCTTCTCGATCATCGCCGGCGTCGACCCGAAGGTTGGGCTCTATGCCTCGTTCTGCATCGCCGTCGTCAGCGCCTTCGCCGGCGGCCGCCCCGCCATGATCTCGGCGGCGACCGGAGCGACGGCGCTCCTGATGACCGGCCTCGTGAAGGAGCACGGCGTCGCCTACCTCTACGCGGCGACCATCCTCACCGGCCTCCTGCAGCTCGCCGCGAGCGCGGCCCGGCTCGGCAACCTGATGCGCTTCGTCTCGCGCTCGGTCGTGACCGGCTTCGTCAACGCCCTGGCGATCCTGATCTTCCTCGCCCAGATGCCGGAGCTGATCGGCCAGGGCATGATCGTCTACGCGATGACGGCGGCCGGCCTCGTGGTGATCTACGGGCTCCCCTACCTGACCAGGGCCATCCCCTCGCCCCTGGTGACGATCGTGCTGTTCTCGGCGGTGGCGATGGCTCTCGACCTGCCGATCCATCGGGTCGGGGACATGGGCGCGCTGCCGAGCGAGCTGCCCTGGTTCGCCCTGCCGCAGGTGCCCTTCACCCTGGAGACCCTGCGAATCATCCTGCCGACATCGGCCACCATCGCCATGGTCGGGCTGTTGGAGAGCCTGATGACGGCGGCGATCATCGACGAGATGACCGACACCACCTCCGACAAGAACCGCGAATGCGCCGGCCAGGGCGCGGCCAACATCGCCTCCGGCTTCCTCGGCGGCATGGCTGGCTGCGCGATGATCGGCCAGTCGGTGATCAACGTCTCCTCCGGCGGCCGCGGACGGCTCTCGACCCTCTGGGCCGGCGCCTTCCTGCTGTTCCTGATCGTGGTGCTGGGGCCCTACGTGGCGCAGATCCCCATGGCCGCGCTCGTCGCCGTGATGATCATGGTCTCGATCAACACCTTCCAGTGGAGGTCGCTGCGGACGCTCCTCACGCATCCGCGCTCGTCGAGCGTCGTCATGCTCGGCACCGTCGCGGTGGTGGTGGCGACCCACGACCTCGCCCGGGGCGTGCTGTTCGGCGTGGCGCTGAGCGGGCTGTTCTTCGCCCACAAGGTGACGCGCCTCTTCGGCGTCACCTCTACGCGCGCGGGGCGGGCTCGCACCTACCGGGTCAGCGGCCAGATCTTCTTCGCGACGGCGGAGGCCTTCCATGCGGCCTTCGATGTCCGGGAAACCGATCTCGACCGTATCGTGATCGATCTCTCGGCCGCGCATTTCTGGGACATCACCAGCGTGAACGCCCTCGACCGGGTGGTGCTGAAGTTCCGCCATCACGGCGTCGCGGTGGAGGTCGTCGGCATGAACGCGGCCACCGCCACCATGGTCGAGCGGCTCGGCAGCTACGACAAGCCGGGCGCGGCCCTGGACGCGGCCGGCCACTGACGGCCGGCCGAGGCCGGGGCAGCCCGCGAAAAGCCGTCCCGGACGCCGCCGAATCCGGCTATACGAGAGTTATCCCCGGTCGATTCGTCCGTTTGCGACCCGAGGCACCGCTTCGCGCGTGACCTCCGGCCACGACGTGCGTTCCCGGACCGAAGCGTTTGAAGTCCGAATTCCAGAAAAGATGCAGCACGTCGTCTACGGCCTCCCCCCGGCCGGCCTCGTGGAGGTCGCCTCCGGCGCGGCGCAGGTCTCGCCCTTCTTTCCCGGCTCCCCGCGCCTGGAGGATGTGAGCCCCGGCAGCCTCGACGGCGCCGTGGTGCTCGCCCCCGCCGGCACGATCGAGCGGCGCTACACCCTCGCACTGGCACTGCGCGGGCTCGCCCCGGGCGGGCGCTGCGTGGCGCTGGCGCCCAAGGACCGGGGCGGGGCGCGCCTCGCCAAGGAGCTCGCCGCCTTCGGGGCCGTGATCGCCGAGGAGGCGCGCCGCCATCACCGGATCTGCCTCCTGTCCCGGCCGGAACGGCCGGAGGGGCTTGAGGAAGCCATCGCCGAGGGGGCGCCGCGCCACATCGACAACATGGCTCTGTGCACCCAGCCTGGCATCTTCTCCTGGGACCGTCTCGATCCCGGCTCGGCCCTGCTGATCGAGACCCTGCCGATGCTGTCCGGCCGCGGCGCCGATTTCGGCTGCGGCCTCGGCATCCTGTCCATGGCCGTGCTGCGCTCGCCCGCGGTGACCGAGCTCGCGATGATCGACATCGACCGGCGCGCCGTCGCCATGGCCGAGCGCAACGTGGGGGACGCCCGCGCGCGCTTCCGCTGGGCCGACCTGCGCCAGCCGGACGAGACCCTGTCGCGGCTTGACTTCGTGGTGATGAACCCGCCCTTCCATGACGGGGGCGCCGAGGACCGCAGCCTGGGTCAGGCCTTCATTGCCCGGGCGGCCCAGGTCCTGCGCCCCGGCGGCAGCCTCTGGCTCACCGCCAACACCCATCTGCCCTACGAGGCCACCCTGCGGGAGCATTTCCGCGAGGTGACGCAGCGGGCCGCGGGCGACGGCTACAAGGTGATCGAGGCGCGCAAGGCCACGGGTTCCGGCAAGGCCTTCGGCAAGAGGAACGGATGAGCAAGTCCGTCCGTCTCGACAAGCTCCTCGCCAATCTCGGCTACGGCTCCCGCCGGGAGATCCAGGCTTTGGCCTGGGGTGGTCGCATCACCCTCGACGGCGCGGCGTTGAACGATGCCGGCGGCCGCATCGCCCTCGAGGCCGACCTGCCCGAGCGGATGAGGATCGACGGCGCCCCCCTCGATCCCCTGCCCGGTCTCTGCCTGATGCTGCACAAGCCGCTGGGCGTGACCTGCTCGCACAAGGAGGCGGGGCCGCTCGTCTACGGCCTGCTGCCCGAGCGCTGGCGCCGGCGCGACCCCGCCCTCTCGACGGTGGGGCGCCTCGACAAGGAGACCTCAGGCCTGCTCCTGCTCACCGATGACGGCGCGCTGCTGCACCGGATCATCTCGCCCAAGGCCAAGGTCGCCAAGCGCTACCAGGTGACGCTCGACCGGCCGCTCCGGGGCGACGAGGCGGCGGCCCTGGCCTCCGGGACGCTGATGCTGGAGGGCGAGGACAAGCCCCTGTTGCCGGTCGGCTTCGAGGGCCAGGACGCGACCCATTGTGCCGTGACCCTGCACGAGGGGCGCTACCATCAGGTCCGCCGCATGTTCGCGGCGTTGGGTAATCACGTCACGGCGCTCCACCGCGACCGGGTCGGCGGCCTCGACCTGCCGGCGGATCTACCGGCGGGAGAATGCCGCGTGATGCGGCCCGCCGAGATCGCCGCCGTCTTCGCGCCATCTGCGTGATTGCCTGGCGGGGCGATTGCGGCCCATAAGCGCCGATGGCTTCCATCGATCAGACCGCTGCCGTCCTGCACGGCTTCATCGCGCGCGCCGAGCGCGACGACTTCGCCGCGGTGCAGGGCGCCGTCCTCGAACACGCCCTGGCCGAGCCGGATCCGCGGGCGCGCCCGGCCGCCCTGGACGCGCTGCTCGACCGGCTTTCGGACGGCATCCGGCCGGACACTTTCTCGCCCCTGCAGCAGGCCTTCTACGTCGCGGTGCTCGCCATGATCGAGCGGACCAGGGACGAGGTCGGCCGCGTCGCGGGCTGAGCCTGGAGGAGGGGCTTGGCTTGCGCCGCGTCCCCGCTTCTGCTAACGCCCCCGCCCATCCCACACGCGGAGCCGGCCTCATGCATGAATGAGGCGTTTCCGGTGGCCGGCCTCAGGTCGGTCGCTTCCTCCGCGGCGGTACCAACCGGAGAGAACAAAGCATCATGGCCGTCGATTTCACCATGCGCCAGCTCCTCGAGTCAGGCGCGCATTTCGGGCATCAGGCCCACCGCTGGAACCCGAAGATGGCTTCGTACATCTTCGGCACCCGCAACAACATCCACATCATCGACCTCGCCCAGACCGTGCCGGCGATGCACTCCGCCCTGCAGGCGGTGAGCGACACCGTGGCCCGCGGCGGCCGCGTGCTGTTCGTCGGCACCAAGCGCCAGGCGGCGGATGCCATCGCCGAGGCGGCCAAGCGCTCCGCCCAGTACTACGTCAATTCCCGCTGGCTCGGCGGCATGCTGACCAATTGGAAGACCATCTCGGGCTCGATCCAGCGCCTGCGCAAGGTCGACGAGACCCTCGATGGCGGCGCCGTCGGCCTCACCAAGAAGGAGCGCCTGATGCTCTCCCGTGAGAAGGAGAAGCTCGAGAAGGCGCTCGGCGGCATCAAGGACATGGGCGGCGTGCCCGACCTGCTGTTCGTGATCGACACCAACAAGGAGCAGCTGGCGATCAAGGAGGCGAACCGCCTCGGCATCCCGGTCGCGGCCATCGTCGACTCGAACTGCAACCCCGACGGCATCACCTACGTCGTCCCCGCCAACGACGACGCCGGCCGCGCCATCGCGCTGTACTGCGATCTCGTCGCCCGCGCGGCGATCGAGGGCATCGGCCGCGGCCAGGGCGCGCTCGGCATCGATGTCGGCGCCTCCGAGGAGCCGACCGCCGAGGAGCTGCCGGCCAATGACGACGCCGTCGCCTCCATCGAGTCCGGCTCGATCAACCCGGCCGACGTCGCGGCGCTCGCCGAGTCGACCGAGCATTTCGAGCTCCTCGCCGCCCCGCGCGGCGCCCCCGACGACCTGACCAAGCTCACCGGCGTCGGCCCGCAGCTCGTGCAGAAGCTCAACGATGCCGGCGTGTGGCACTACTGGCAGATCGCTGCCATGCAGCCCGACGACGTCGCCAAGCTCGACGCCGATCTGAAGCTCAACGGCCGCATCGGCCGCGACGGCTGGATCGAGCAGTCCCGCGCCTTCGTCGAGGCCGCTGCGGCCTGATCGGCGACGGCACCGGCTCTCGGGCCCGGTGCCGCGGCGCGCGTCATCTCTCTGCAAAGCCCGGCGCTTTAAGCGAGCGCCGGGCTCACTCACTTCAAGATACCGCTGAATCGAAAGAGGATCGCCATGGCCAACATCACCGCCGCCCTCGTGAAGGAGCTGCGCGAGAAGACCGGCGCCGGCATGATGGATTGCAAGGGCGCGCTCAACGAGACCGACGGCGACCTCGAGGCGGCGATCGACTGGCTGCGCAAGAAGGGTCTCGCCAAGGCCGCCAAGAAGGCCGGCCGTGTCGCTGCCGAGGGCCTCGTCGCCGTCGAGTCCGCCGGCCGTCACGCCGCGATCCTCGAGGTGAACTCCGAGACCGACTTCGTTGCCCGCAACGACAGCTTCCAGGCCTTCGCCCGCGAGGCCGCCAAGCTCGCGCTGAACACCGACGGCACCCTGGAGAGCCTGGAGGCCGCGACCTTCCCCGGCTCCTCCACGACCGTGAAGGACACGCTCTCGAACCTGATCGCCACGATCGGCGAGAACATGACCCTGCGCCGCGTCGCCAAGCTCGAGGTTGGCCAGGGCGTGATCGCCTCCTACGTGCACAACCAGATCAGCGAGGGTCTCGGCAAGATCGGCGTGCTCGTCGCGCTCGAATCGACCGGTGACGTCGAGTTCCTGTCGACCCTCGGCCGCCAGATCGCCATGCACGTCGCCGCGACCAACCCGGTGGCCCTCGACGCTTCCGGCGTCGACACCGCGACCGTCGAGCGCGAGAGCAACATCCTGCGCGAGAAGAACGCCGGCAAGCCGGACCATGTCCTCGCCAAGATCATCGAGAGCGGCCTGAAGAGCTACTACAAGGAGGTCACCCTCCTGGAGCAGCCCTTCGTGCATGACGGCTCCAAGACCATCACCCAGGTCCTGAAGGAGGCCGAGGGCAAGGCCGGCGCCCCGGTCGCGATCAAGGGCTTCGTGCGTTACGCCCTCGGCGAGGGCATCGAGAAGGAAGAGGGCCCGGACTTCGCGGCCGAGGTCGCGAGCATGTCGCGCTGAGCGCGATCCACGCTTTCCTCCATGTTGAAAAGGGGCGGCGGCAGCGATGCCGTCGCCCCTCGACGTTCTGGTACGGGCCTTGATAGAAGCCGCGGGACTTCGCGTTCCCCCCAGCGTATTGAGGAGCCCTAGATGCCGGAGAAGGCGCCGTTCCGTCGCGTCCTCGTCAAGCTCTCCGGTGAGGCGCTTGCCGCCCCGGACGGCTATTGGCTCCATCCGCCGACCTTGGCGTCCCTGGCCGAGGACATCGCCAGCACCATCCGGCATGGTTTCGAGATCGCCGTGGTGGTGGGCGGCGGCAACATGATCCGCGGCGCCCGCATCTCCCAGGCCGGCTGGATCGACCGGGCGACGGGCGATTCGCTCGGGATGATGGCGACGGTGATGAATTCGCTGGCCATCGAGACCGCGCTCAACGCCGCGGGTGTGGCGGCCCGCACCATGTCGGCGGTCTCGATGCCGACGATCTGCGAGACCTTCGCCCGGCAGCCCGCCCTGCACCATCTCGACAAGGGCCAGGTCGTGGTGCTCGCCGGCGGCACCGGAAACCCCTACTTCACCACCGACACGGCCGCGGTGCTGCGCGCGGCGGAACTGCGCTGCGACGCGGTGCTGAAGGCCACCCAGGTCGACGGCGTCTATTCCGCCGATCCGAAGCGCGATCCGAACGCGCGGCGCTACGACCGGCTGAGCCACGACGAGGCCATCGCCCGCGACCTCAAGATCATGGACACGGCCGCTTTCGCCCTGGCGCGGGAGAGCAGGCTCTCCATCGTGGTCGGCTCGCTCCATCCGCCGAGCTCCGTCACCGCGATCCTGACCGGCGACGCGCCCTCCACCCTGGTGGCGCCGTAGGGGCGTCCCCGCTCCGGAAGGCGTCAGGGGCCGGGAGGCCCCTCCGCCAGGGCGACGAGCGCCGCCAGGTCGCGCCGGATCCAGGCCTCGTCCTCGGCGAATTGCGCGTCGCTCGTGCCGGGCTGCCGGAACAGCGTCAGCATGACCTCGCTGCCTTCCCCGTTCGGCACGATCCGCAGGGGCACGAAGACGCTTCGGCCGTCGCCGAGATCGACCCGGTGATCCATCACGCCGAAGAGGTTGTGCGGCGTGAAGGTGATCCTCACGGGACCCTCCGGTCCCTGGGCGGTCCAGCCTTCGCCGTCGCGTTCGAGGGGCCCGTTGCTGAGGCCGGAGGCCCATTGCGGGAAGCTCTCGGGTCGCCAGAGCCTTTCATAGAGGTCCCGCGCTTCCCGCCGGACCGAGCAGGTGATCACCTTCGCTTCCAGCATGGTTCCTCCGGGGGCGCCATTGTTGGAGCGCATACCGCATTTGGCCAGCCTCATGCCCTTCTCCGCTGATCGCGCGTTGCCCCTCCGGGCCGATCGATCGGTGCGGGACCCGATCCGTCCGCGCGACGGGGCCGCGCCACGCTTTCAAAGGCGGTGCGCCGGCACCCGCCCGATGGCGTTCGGCAGCCGCTTCCTATTTGCGGGTGCACGCGTTTTCGTTCATTGAAGCCGCAACGCGTGCAGGCAGCCGCTCGCCCGGCTGCGCCGCTTCCACAGCCCAAGCGTCGGGACCTTCTTTCGACATGGCCACACCGGACTTCGACCTCAACGACATCAAGCGCCGCATGCAGGGCGCCGTCGCCTCCCTGAGCAAGGATCTCGGCTCCCTGCGCACAGGCCGGGCGACGCCGAGCCTGCTCGATCCGATCCAGGTCGAGGCCTACGGCGCGCTGATGCCGATGGCGCAGGTCGCCACCGTGAGCGTGCCGGAGCCGCGCCTCCTGTCCATCTCGGTCTGGGACCGCTCGATGGTGACGCATGTCGAGAAGGCGATCCGCGAATCCGATCTCGGCCTCAACCCGATGACCGAGGGCCAGACCATCCGCCTGCGCATCCCCGAGATGAACGAGCAGCGCCGCAAGGAGATGGTCAAGGTCGCCCACAAATACGCCGAGGAGGCCCGCGTCGCCGTGCGCCATGTCCGCCGCGACGGGCTCGACATCCTCAAGAAGCTCGAGAAGGACGGCGCCATCAGCCAGGACGACGAGAAGCGTCAGGCGGGCGACGTGCAGAAGGCGACCGACGACCATATTTCCGAGATCGACACCGTACTCTCCGCCAAGGAGAAGGAGATCATGCAGGTCTGATCCCGGCGGTCGCCGTTGTAATTTCAGGCGGGGCGGCGCGTTGCCGCCCCGTGTTGCATGGTCTGGATCGGGGGAGAGGCGCGTTGATTCGATCGGAAGGCGCGCGTCAGGTGGCGGCGGTCGATGGCGGGGGCGGTGCGCTGTCCGGCGAGTCCGAGCCCACGAGCCATGAGATCAAGCCCGCGCTGCCTCCCCCGCAGCACGTCGCGATCATCATGGACGGCAACGGCCGCTGGGCTTCGAGCCGCGGCTTGCCGCGCTTCGAGGGGCATCGTCGGGGCGTCGAGGCGGTGCGTCGCGCCGTGCGCTCGGCCATCCTGCTCGGCGTGCGCTACCTGACCATCTACAGCTTCTCGTCGGAGAACTGGCGCCGGCCTCCGACCGAGGTGGCCGAGCTGATGGGGCTCCTCAAGCTCTTCGTGCGCCGGGACCTCGCCGAGCTCCACGCCAACGACGTGCGCATCCGCGTGATCGGCGAGCGCAGCGATCTCACGTCCGACATCGCTGCCCTGCTCGCCGAAGCCGAGGAGCGCACCCGCGACAACAAGGGCCTGACCCTGGTCGTGGCCTTCAATTATGGCGGCCGGCAGGAGATCCTGCGGGCGATGCAGCGCATCGCGGCCGAGGTCGCCGCCGGCCGTCTGCAGCCGGACGCGATCGGGCTCGACACGATCACGGGCACGCTCGATACGGCCGGGATCCCCGACCCGGATCTCGTCATCCGCACCTCGGGCGAGCAGCGTCTCTCGAACTTCCTGACCTGGCAGACGGCCTATGCCGAATACGTGGTCTCGCCGGCCTTCTGGCCCGATTTCGATCACGGCGCCTTCCTGGAAGCGGTCGCCGAGTATCATCGCCGCGACCGCCGCTTCGGCGGCCTCAGCAGCAAGGCCCAGGGATGAGCGGTCGCGGCTCTGCGCCGACGCCCGCGGGCGCGCGGCGCATGCCTTTCGCCACCCGTGAGTTCGCGTTGCGGGCCGTCTCCGGCGTGGTGCTCGCGGCTCTGGTGCTGGCGGCGCTCCTCGTCGGTGGCTGGCCCTTCGCGGCGATCTGGCTCGCCGCGGGCATCCTCGGCGCGGGCGAATGGCTCGTCATGAGCCGTACGGCGCCGACGCGGCTTCTCGGGATCGTCACCGCCGCCGGCCTCGTCGGTCTCTGCGTGGCGCTCCTCGCCCGTCTGCCGCTGCCCGTAGCGGCCGCCATCGCGGCCCTGGCGGTCGCGATCCTGGCGGTCGCCGCGCGGGGGGCGACCGGCCGGCTCCATGCCGTGCTCGGCTTCGCCGCGGCCTCGGTCGTCGTGCTCGTGCCGACGGCCCTGCGCGAGGACCCGGCCATCGGCCTCGTCGGGCCGGCCTGGATCTTCGCCGTGGTCTGGTCGACGGACATCGCCGCCTATTTCGCCGGCCGCCTCCTGGGCGGCCCCAAGCTGATGCCGCGGGTGAGCCCCAACAAGACCTGGTCGGGGGCGGTCGGCGGGCTTCTGGCGGGCACTCTCGCCGGGCTCGGCGTCGTTCTCGCGGCCCGCGAGGGCAGCCCGGATCTGTTCGGGCGCCTCCCGCTTCTCGCCGTGGCGCTCGTCAGCGCCCTCGCCTCCGTCCTCAGCCAGGGAGGCGACCTGTTCGAATCCGCCCTGAAGCGTCGCTACGGGGTCAAGGATTCCGGGCACACCATCCCCGGCCATGGCGGCATCATGGACCGCCTGGACGGCTTCTTCGCGGTCGCCCTCCTCGCCGGCCTCGCGCTCCTGGCGCGGCGCCTCGCTGCCGTCTGATTTCGGGTGCTTGATGATGCCCGCCGACGAAACTTCAGGATGTCTCCCGTGAGCCTCACCGTCACCGTCCTCGGCGCCACCGGCTCCATCGGTCGTTCCACCACCGATCTCCTGCGCCAGCATGCCGGGCGCTTCCGCGTCGGCGCCCTGGTCGGCGGTCGCGACGCCGCCGCCCTCGGCGCGCTCGCCCGGGAGCTGAAGGCCGATTTCGCCGCCCTCGCCGACGAATCCGCCGGCCCGGCCCTGGCCGAGGCCCTGGCGGGCTCGGGCATCCCCCACGGGGCGGGCGAGGGGGCGGTGCTGGAAGCGGTGGCCCGCGACGCGGATATCGTCGTCGCCGCAGTGAGCGGCGCGGCCGGCCTCAAGCCGACCTGCGCGGCGCTGAAGCTCGGCCGCACGGTGGCGCTCGCCAACAAGGAGAGCCTGGTCTGCGCCGGCGACGCCTTCATGCGCGACGCCAAGCGCTACGGCGCGACCCTGCTGCCGGTGGATTCCGAGCACAACGCCCTGGCCCAGGCCCTGGGCGACGGCCGCATCGACGACGTGGCCAAGATGACGATCACCGCCTCGGGCGGCCCGTTCCGCACCTGGACGCGGGAGCGCATCGCCGCGGCGACGCCGGATCAGGCCGCTGCCCATCCGACCTGGTCGATGGGCATGAAGATCAACATCGATTCCGCCTCCCTGATGAACAAGGGGCTGGAGCTGATCGAGGCGCATCACCTGTTCGCGCTCTCCGCCGACCGCCTCGACGTGATCGTGCATCCGCAATCGATCGTGCACGGCTTGGTCTACTGGCGCGACGGCGCGGTGACCGCCGGGCTCGCCATGCCCGACATGCGCGTGCCGATCGCCCATTGCCTCGGCCTCGGCGACCGCCTGACCATCGAGCGGGGGCGCAATCTCGATCTCGCCGCGACCGGCAGCCTCACCTTCGAGCCGGCGGACGAGGCCCGTTTCCCCTGCCTGCGCATCGCCCGGGCCGCGCTGGCCGAGGGGGGCGGCGCGCCGACCGTGATGAACGCGGCCAACGAGATCGCGGTCGCGGCCTTCATCCGCGGCGCGATTCCCTTCTACGGCATCGCCGAACTGGTGGAGCGGGCCTGCACGCATTTCGCGGCCGAATACCGCGCGGCCCCCGCCGACGTGGAGGCCGCGCTCGCCATCGATGCGCATGTGCGCGCCTGGGCGTCCCAGGCCCTCCCCGCCGCCGCGGCGGCGGAGTGAGACCCCGCCGGCGTTCGGCGCAACAAGCCCCTGCCGCCTCGCTCCGGCTTCGGTTTCCGGGGCAAGACGGTCGGGATTAAAGGCTCGCCTCGCGCGACGGGCCGTGCGACCATCCGCGGGACGCGACGTGCTTGCCCTCGTGGAGGGGGACGCCGATCTCAGCGCGGAGCGGTCGAGAAGAACGGGGGCCGAAGGGCCTCGGGAGACTCAGATGGACTTCCTTTCCGCCATGGGCGGCACGGCCGAGAGCTTCTTCGGCTCGGTCATCCCTTTCCTGATCGTGCTCACCGTCGTCGTGTTCGTGCACGAGATGGGGCATTTCCTGGTCGGGCGCTGGTGTGGCGTCGGCGTCAACGCCTTCTCCATCGGCTTCGGTCCCGAGATCGCCGGCTTCAACGATCGCCGCGGCACCCGCTGGAAGCTCTCCGCGATCCCCCTGGGCGGCTACGTGAAGTTCGTGGGCGATGCCAACGGCGCCAGCGTGCCCGATGCCGAGGCCGTGGCCCGCATGAGCGACCACGAGCGCAGGATCAGCTTCCCGACCCAGCCCGTGCACAAGCGGGCCGCCATCGTCGCCGCCGGGCCGATCGCCAATTTCATCCTCGCCATCGTGCTGTTCTCCGGCGCGATCTACGTGAATGGCCGCTACGAGACGCCGGCCCGGGTCGAGGCCGTGCAGCCGGGCAGCGCCGCCGAGCGGGCCGGCTTCAAGGGCGGCGACGTGATCCGCGCCATCGACGGCGAGGCGATCGGCAGCTTCGCGCAGATGCAGCGCATCGTGGCGAGCAGCGCCGGGTCGAGCCTGTCCGTGGTGGTGGAGCGCGACGGCGGCCGTGAGACGCTGACCGCCGTGCCCGACACCTTCGAGGAGCGCACGCCCTTCGGCCGCCACCGCATCGGTCGCCTGGGCATCAACGGCCCCAATGCCGGCGCGGCCAAGCTCGTCCATTACGGCGCGCTCGAATCCGTGACGTTCGGCGTCCACGAGACCGTCTTCGTGGTGGACCGCACCTTCAGCTACATCGGCAAGCTGGTCACCGGGCGGGAATCCGCCGATCAGCTCTCCGGTCCGATCGGCATCGCCCGGGTCTCGGGCGAGGTCGCCCGGGTCGGCGGCGTCGGTGGCCTGATCGGCCTCACCGCGCTGCTCTCCGTCTCGATCGGCCTGCTCAACCTCTTCCCGATCCCGCTGCTCGATGGCGGCCACCTCCTGTTCTACGCCTTCGAGGCCGTGCGCGGGAAACCCTTGAGCGAGCGCGCGCAGGAGATCGGTTTCCGCATCGGGCTGGCCTTCGTCATCATGCTGATGCTGTTCGCGGCCTGGAACGACATCCTCAATCTGGGGGCTTCCTGGAGCGGCCGCGGCACCTGAGCCGACCCGGCGGGCGGGGTCGCGGCTCCGCCTGGATCGAGGGTGAACAAAGCGTTGCGCGCGCCCGCGGCTATTCGAAAAAGCCGTGGGCGTAGCCGTATTTACGCCCTATTCACCTTAATCGACGATGCTTCGAGTCTGCCATCGTCCGTTAAGTGGCGCGAAGGCCACGACCCCCAAAATCCCGACAGGTCGATCCCCCGTTCACGTTTGCTAACGAGGGGAAACTCGATAGAAGCGTGGCTGGGACCAGAGGGTGGGCGTCCGATGGACGCTCGTCTGCGGGTGCGAACCCGTGCTGATAATAAAAGAGACGGGCGAATACATGATGTCGATGACGGGGAAGCGCCGGCGCAAGTCGGCGGAGCGGACCATCGTCTTGGTCGCCACCGCCGCCGCTGGCGTGATTCTCGGCGGCGTCGCCGCTCAGGCGCAGCAGATCGTCGTCGAGGGCAATCGCCGCGTCGACTCCGACACCATTCGTTCTTACGTGACGGGAACTGCCTCGGGCTCGCCCGAGGAGGCGCGCCGCAACCTTCTCTCCACCGGCCTCTTCTCGGACGTGCAGGTCTCGGCCCGCGGCGGCACCACGGTCGTGCGGGTGCGTGAGAACAGCGTGATCGGCCGCGTGGTCTTCGAGGGCAACAAGAAGATCGAGAAGGCGACGCTCGAGGGTGTGGTCGAGGCCAAGGATCGTGGCCCGCTGAGCCAGGCCGTGATCGCCGCCGACGTTGATCGGATCCGTGACGTTTACAAGCGTTCGGGTCGTGGGACGGCGCGGGTGAGCTACCGTCTGGTGGACCTTCCGAACGGGCGGACCGACGTGGTCTACCAGATCGAGGAAGGCGACAAGACCGGCATCCGCGAGATCCACTTCGTGGGCAACAACGCCTACTCGGAGTCGACCCTGCGCGGGATGATGACCTCCTCCGAGATGAACTTCCTGTCGTTCATCAAGACCTCGGACGTCTACGATCCCGACCGCATCGCCAACGACCTGGACATCATCCGGCGCTACTACCTCAAGAACGGCTATGCCGACTTCCGCATCGTCAACGCCGATGCGCGCTACGTCGAGACGCCGGAGGATGCCGGCTGGGTCATCACCGTCACGGTGGACGAGGGCGAGCAGTACACGGTCGGCGCGGTCGCGGTGGATGCCCGGGTTCCGGGGGTCGATACCGGCGCGCTGGACGGCGAGGTGCGCGCCCAGGTCGGCGACGTCTACAACGCCGAGGACGTGGAGAAGACGCTGGTGGGGGTGACCAACGAGGTCAACCGCCAGGGCTACCCCTTCGCCCAGGTGCGGCCGACGGGCCAGCGCGACCGGGCCACCCACAAGGTGTCGCTGGGCTTCGTGGTCGAGGACGGCCCGCGGGTCTACATCGAGCGGATCAACATCCGCGGCAACACCCGGACCCGGGACTACGTGATCCGGCGCGAGCTCGATCTGGGCGAGGGCGACGCCTACAACCGCGTTCTGGTCGACCGGGCCGAGCGCCGCCTGAACGGTCTGGGCTTCTTCAAGAAGGTGCGCTTCTCCAACGAGCCGGGCTCGGCGCCGGACCGGGTGGTGGTCAACATCGACGTCGAGGATCAGCCCACGGGCTCGTTCTCGGTGGCCGGCGGCTACTCCACCCAGGACGGCATCATCGGCGAAGTCTCCGTCTCCGAATCCAACTTCCTCGGACGCGGGCAGTACGTGCGTGTCGCCGCCCAGGGCGGCCAGTACGCCAAGGGCTTCGACTTCTCCTTCACCGAGCCGTACTTCCTCGGCTACCGTCTCGCGGCCGGCTTCGACGCCTTCTACAAGTACTCGGACCTGACCCGGTACTCGCGCTACGAGACCACGGTCTATGGCGGCCAGCTCCGCGTCGGCCTGCCGATCACCCAGGAATTCGGCGTCACCTTCCGCTACTCGCTGTACAACACCGAGCTGAAGGTCCCGAACACGATCAAGCGGCCCTTCAACGACTGCTCGATCCCGATCCCCGGCTACACCCAGCTGAACCCGGCGGGCACGATCGATCCGGTCTCGGGTCGCAACGTCGGCGGCCTGCCCGCCTATCCGAACTGCGCCTTCGACGGCGAGGCCTCGATCGCGCTCAAGGGCTCGCAGGGCTCGACCCTGACCTCGCTCGCCGGCGTGACGCTCGCCTACTCGACCCTCGACAACCTGCAGCGGCCGACCAACGGCTTCTACGGCGAGTTGAAGCCCGATATCGCCGGCCTCGGCGGCGACTCCAAGTTCTTCCGGGTGACGGGCGATGCCCGCTACTACAAGGAACTCTGGGAGGACGTGGTCGGCTTCGTCCGCATCCAGGGCGGTCACATCACCGCGCTCGACGGCAACCCGCTGCGGATCACCGACCAGTTCTTCATGGGCCCGTCGCTGGTGCGCGGCTTCGCCCCGAACGGCCTCGGCCCGCGCGACGTCGGCATCGCCGATGCCCGCTCCAACGCCATCGGCGGCACGACCTACTTCGGCGGCACCCTCGAGATTCAGTTCCCGATCTGGGGCATCCCGAAGGATCTCGGCCTGAAGGGCGCGGTCTTCGCCGATGCGGGTACGCTGTTCGGGTACTCCGGCAGCCGCTCCTTCGACGTGAATGGCGACGGCTTCATCAACGGCATCGCCCCGGGTGGCCTCTGCAACTACACGAGCTTCGGTTCGAACGCGATCAAGGTCGAGCCCGAGTGCGTGAACGTGCACGACAAGCCGACCATCCGTTCCTCGGTCGGTGCCTCCATCCTGTGGAACTCGCCCCTCGGCCCGATCCGCTTCGACTACGCCTACGCCCTCACCAAGGACGAAGGCATCCAGACGACCTTCGGGCGCGTGGGCAAGGATCAGATCCAGGCCTTCCGCTTCTCCGGCGGCTCGCGCTTCTGACGGAAACGACGCGCCGCCCGATCCCCGGGCGGCGCGTTATGGCTTCATGACCGATCCCGTCTTCTTCGCGCCCGAACCCGGCCTGACCCTCGCAGAGGTGTCCGCCGTCACGGGTCTCACCCTTCCCGAAGGCGCGGATCCGTCCCGCGCCTTCGTCGCTTGTGCGCCCCTCGAGAGCGCTGGCCCCGAAGACCTCGCCTATATGGACAACGCGCGCTACGCCGAGGCTCTCGCCCGGACGCGTGCCGGTGTCTGCCTAGTCTCGCCGCGCTTCGCCGCCCGGGTGCCCGAGACGACGATCGCTCTTGTCGCGGCCGATCCCTATCGCCACTACGCCAAGCTGCTCGCCCGCCTGCATCCCGATGCGATGCGGCCGGGTTCGCTGTTTGCCGCCGCCGGCATCTCTCCGGGAGCTCATGTGCATCCCGAGGCGCGGCTCGAGGACGGCGTGCGCGTCGATCCAGGGGCGGTGATCGGACCGGGCGCGGAGATCGGTTCCGGCAGCGTGGTCGCGGCCAATGCCGTGATCGGCCCCAATGTCCGGGTCGGGCGGGATTCCTCGATCGGCGCTGGCGTCACCCTCTCCCACGCGCTCGTCGGCAACCGGGTCATCCTGCATCCGGGCGTGCGCGTCGGCCAGGACGGGTTCGGCTTCGCCATGGGTGCCGGCGGCCATCTCAAGGTGCCACAGGTCGGCCGCGTCATCATCCAGGACGATGTCGAGATCGGCGCCAACACCACGATCGACCGGGGCGCCAGCCGCGACACGGTGATCGGTGAGGGCACCAAGATCGACAACCTCGTCCAGATCGCCCACAACGTGGTGATCGGTCGCCATTGCGTGATCGTCTCCGGCGTCGGCATCTCCGGCTCGACCACGCTGGAGGATTACGTCGTGCTCGGAGGCCAGGTCGGCGTGGTCGGCCATCTGCGCATCGGCATGGGTGCCCAGATCGCCGGCTCCTCGAACGTGAACCGCGACGTGCCTCCGGGGGCGCGCTGGGGGGGCACTCCGGCCCGGCCCGTGCGGACCTGGTTCCGCGAGATGACGGCGCTCGCCCAACTCGCCCGCCGCTCCGGCGGTGAGGACGCTCCCGCTTCCCGTCCCGGCAAGCGCGCCGCCGCCGACGAGGCCTGAGCGGCTTTCGCTCAGGCGCCCCCGTCGAAGAGGGCCCGGATCTCCGGGATGCCGTCCCACAAGTCGGTGCGGTGGCAGCGCAGCTGCGCGCGGGCCGTCGTCTCGTAGAGCGCGAAACTCTCCGCGATGAGGCGGTCGAGGTCGTAGCTGGGGGCCATGCCGCCCGACGGGCGGCGTCCCTTGAACAGGGTGGAGCCTGCGACCCCATAGAATTCGGCGATGGGCGGATAGACCGGCCAGACGACTCCGTCGAGGAGCGGATCGGGCACGTAGTCGCCCACATCGATGTCGGCCGGCTGGAAGCCCGCCTCCCGCAGCAGCCGCGCCGCCACCTCGCCGAGCACGCCGATGCTCGGATGGTTGATGTTGCGCATGAACACGCCACGCCGGGCCCAGCGGGCGATCTCCCCGGAGAGATCGAAGCCGACCGCGCGGCTCGCCCGGACGAGGTCGGAGGCGCAGGAGTCCCAGGCGGCGAAATAGCCGAGCCGCACCATCACGTCGCGCCGGAACAGGGCGGCGACCCGCCCGGGCGTGAGCCCGCGCAGGAAGCCGAACAGCACGATCGCCGAATGGTAGGTGTGGAGCGGGGAGGGGACCAGCCGGCCTCCCGCGGCCCCGACATAGATCGCGTCGGGATGGAAGGCGGAGAACACGATCGAGGGATAGAGCCGGGCCGCCGGCAGGGCCTCACATAGGGCCTGCGGGCCGCTGCCGGGCAGGCTGCCCGGTTCGAGGGCCTGCACGAAGACATGATCGAAGGCCCGCAGCTCCCCGACCAGCGTCTCCAGGCCGCCCCGCCGCGCCCGCAGGCCGGCAAGGCCGAACAGGCGGACCTGGGCCCCCGGCAGCAGCGTCGCCACGGACAAGGCCACGCCCTCCGCCTGGCAATTGCCGATCACCGCGATGCGCGGCCCTGGGCCGGACAGCGCCTCCGCGGGCCGGCGCCCGGGCAGCAGCCAGGCCACGGCGCCCCTGATCAAGCCCGTGCTCATCCGGCTATTCCCGCCGGATCAGGCGGTCGACGACGAGGTCCGACCAGAAGCCCCAGCGGAACTCGCGCTTGAGGGCTTCGGGATCGTAATCGTGCTCCACCCATTCCAGGAAGCTGCGGCCGGCGGGCTCGCCCTCGGCAAGGTAGCGGGCGAAGAAGGCGTCGAGGATCCCGGTCTTGGCGAAACGCCAGTGGCCGTAGCGGGGGGAGAGCTGGCGCGCGGCTTCCCGCACGGGTCGGCCCTCGTGCAGGATCAGGAACAGGGCGGCGGCGAGACCGGCCCGGTCCGCGCCGGACTTGCAATGCATCACCGCCGGGTACTCGATGCCTTCGAAGAAGGCCTTGGCGGCGAGCACCGTCTCGCGGGAGGGCGCCTCCCGGGAGCGCAGGACGAACTCGACGAGCTTCAGGCCCTGACGCTCGCAGGCCTCGCGCTGCAGCGGCCAGGAGCCATGCTCGCGGCCCCCGCGCAGGGAGATGATCGTGCGCACGCCCTTGCGCTTGAACCAGGCGAGCTGGTGCGGCGAGGGCTGGGCCGAGCGCCAGACGAGGCCGGTGCCGACGAGATGCCGGTTGAGATAGGCTAGGCGGAACACGCCGTGATCGACGAGCAGCATGTTCGCCCAGGCCCGGGCGCGGGCAAGCGGGCCTTCGATGGGCTGCTCGAACCGGGCGATGCGGGCCATGCGGCGCGCGTAGCGGGTCTCGGGCTTGAGGAAACGGTTGAACACGATGCTCCGGCTCGATCGCCGCTCCGGGGCCGGATGCTGCCCCGCGCCGCTCTAGCAGCCGTTCGGATGGGCGACAACGCGGCGCCACGGGCGCCAGAGGCGAGCCTCTTCTGCTGCGACGCGGGAGACGCTTCGGCGCCGCCGATCCCCCGTTGCCCCGCGCCCGGATTTGCGCGCATCATGGCGCCATCCGACGCATTGGGGAGCGGACGTCTCCATGAGCACGACCACGGTCAGCATCCGCCGCGCACGGCTAGGGGACGCGGCGATGCTGTCGGCCGTGTTCGATGCAGCCTGGCGGGAGGCCTATCAGGGCGTCATCCCCGGCCTGGCTCTGGAGCGCTACATCGCCAAGCGCGGCCCGACGGCCTGGAAGGGCATGATCGGGCGCGGCCGCGGGCTCGCGGCGGTGGAGTTCGGGGAGACGATCGTGGGCTACGCCGCCTATGGCCGGGCGCGGGAGCGCTCCCTGCGGGCCGAGGGCGAGATCGACGAACTCTACATCACGCCGGAATATCAGGGGATCGGCCTCGGCACCCGCCTGTTCCGTGCGGTGCGCAACGACCTGATCGATCACGGGCTCGCGCGGGTGGGCGTCTGGTCCCTCGCCGCCAATCCGCGGGCGATCGCCTTCTACGAGGGGCTCGGCGGCCTGCGCAGCGCCGAGGCCGTCGAGCGCCTCTCTGGCGCCTGCCTGCCGAAGATCGGCTTTATCTTCGTTTAGAACCCACGGTTCAGAGTGCGGACATGGGCGTAACAGGCCGCTCCGCCTGTCGAATGTCGGATTTCCTTGGCGGTACGGCGCGGCTAGAAGGGCCGTGCAGGCAGCCGCGACCGGAAAGACGGCCTCCTGCCGGACAGATCAGGATAAGCCATGAACATCGATGCCATCTCGATCGGCAAGAATCCGCCGCAGGACGTCAACATCATCGTCGAGGTCCCGCTGGGCGGAGAGCCGATCAAGTACGAGATGGACAAGGATGCCGGCGCCCTGGTCGTCGACCGCTTCCTCTATACGGCGATGCATTATCCGGGGAATTACGGTTTCATCCCGCACACCCTGTCGGGTGACGGCGATCCCTGCGACGTGCTGGTCGCCAATACACGGGCGATCGCCCCGGGCGCCATCATCAGCGTGCGCCCCGTCGGCGTGCTGGTGATGGAGGACAATGCCGGCGAGGACGAGAAGATCATCGCCGTGCCCTCGCGCCACCTGACCATGCGCTACGACCGCATCGAGAACTATGCGGACTTGCCGGACATCACCCTGCAGCAGATCCAGCACTTCTTCGAGCACTACAAGGACCTGGAGCCCGGCAAGTGGGTGAAGGTGGTGCGCTGGGGCGACAAGGCCGAGGCCCATCGCCTGATCCTGGAAGGGGTCGAGCGCTTCAAGAAGTCCAAGGCCTGAGGCCGGATCTCCTTGAAAACAGCCCCGGGGCGCCAGGCGCCGCCGGGGCTTTTTCGTGCGTCAGCCCCGGGGGCCGACGAGGCCCGGCGGGATCGGGGGCTGCTCGCGCGGGGGAGCGGAGGCCTCCAGGGGTTGCGGCTTCGCGGCGGGTTTCGGGGCCGGCATGCGCGCCTCGACGGCCGGTTTGGGCGCCGGCGGCTTCGAGGCCGGCTCCGAGGCCGGGCGCGCCGGCTTCGGAGCCGGCTTTGGCACGATCGCGCCGGTGGTCGCGACGTCCGGAACCGCGGCGGCGGGGGCGGCGGTGGCCGGGTTGTCGAGCCCGTAGATGTCGTCGCGGAAATGCGCGCGGCCATCCGCGGTGGCGTAGCCGGTCAGGTAGACGAAGGCGACCGGCACCGGCTTGGTGAGCTTGATGTCCCGGCGCTCGCCGGTGGCGATGCCGGTCTCGATCTCGATCGGCCCCCAGGTCGAGCCCGGCCCGTTCGGCCCCTCGGTGCCCTGGAGCAGCCAGGCCGCGAATTCCTTGACCTGCCCGACGCGGACGCAGCCATGGGAGTGGAAGCGGACATTGCCGGCGAACAGCGACTTCGCCGGGGTGTCGTGCATGTAGACCGCGTATTTGTTCGGCATGTCGATGCGGACCTGGCCGAGCGAATTGTCGAAGCCCGGATCCTGGCGCAGCGTGTAGTTGATCGCCTTCTCGCTCGACCAGTCGATCGCGGTCGGGTCCACCTCCGCGCCGCCGGGGCCGTAGATGCGGATGTGGTTCTTGGCGAGATAGCCCGGGTTCTTGCGCATAGTCGGGATGATCTCGTTCTTGATCACCGAGACGGGCAGGGTCCAGTTCGGGTTGAGATTGATGTCGGTGATGCGGGTTGCCACGACCGGGGTCGCCTTGTCCGGCGAGCCGACCACGGCGACGTAGCGGCGGGCCACCGTGCCCTTCTCCACCGCCTCCACCGCGGCCGAGGGGATGTTGACCACCACGTAGCGCTCGCCGAAGGCGAAGGTGGAGCCCATCAGCCGCTCGGCGGAGGCGGCGAGCTGCCGGTGGCGCACGCTGGCCGGCACGTTGAGGGCATTGACCGTGAGCCGCGCCACGATGCCGGAATCGGGCAGCCCGTGCCGGGTCTGGAAGGATTTCACCGCGGCCACCAGCGGCGCGTCGTAGAGGTCCGAATGGACGGCGTCGGCGGCGAGGTCGCCGGTCATCACGAGATGGCCGCGCAGGGCCGCCACGGCCGGGTTGCGGTCCCCGGGCTTGAGGGCGAGCCCGGCGGGCAGGCTGCTCCAGCCGCCGGCCTCCGCCAGCGCCCGGTACTGCTCGGCCATCCGCACCGTGTCGAGGAAGGTGGCCGGGGTGAAGCTCGGCTGCGGGTCCTCGGCGATCTTGGCATAGATCGTGGCCGGCAGCTCGCGGCTCTTCCGGGCGGGCGCGGCGGCCGAGTCGGCCGCCGGAACCGGCGCGGCTTGCGGCGCCGCCGGGGGCGTGACCGGGCCCGCCTCCTGCGAGGAGGGCTGCACGGAGAGCGGCAGCGGCGCCGATGCGCCCTCGCGGGCGGATTCGGCCCCCGCGGCGGCGGCGGCGAGGAGAAGCGGCGCGAGGAGCGCCGGACGAAGGATGTGGTGACGCAGCAACATCGCCGGCCTCTGAGGGGTCGTGCCGGCAGGTTGCGCCGGGATGGTTACTTTTCCCCTCCCGCGAGCTGTCCCGGCCGTCCCCGAGCGTGACGGTTGCGCCCCCCATGAGACCGGGGCCGCTCGATCGAGGCGGAGGCCATGTCATCAAGCCCGCCGGGGCCGGAAACACACGGCCCGGCCCCGCTCTGGCGGAGGGCTTGCTTGCGTCAGGCCGCGTGGATCGGCGCATCGGTTCGGGATAGAAGTTCGGCACTTACGAAGCGGGAGAAGAGCCCTTGGCCACCATCATCCCCGTCGCACCCTTCGACTACGTGGTGTTCGGCGCCACCGGCGACCTGACCCAGCGCAAGCTCCTGCCGGCGCTCTATCACCGCTATCGCGACGGGCAGATCCCGGAGACGAGCCGCATCATCGGCGCCTCGCGCACGGAGCTCACGGAGGAGGCCTTCCGCGAGAAGGCCCGGGATGCGCTCAAGAGCTTCATCGCGCCCTTCGATCTCGACGAGGACAAGCTCGACGGCTTCCTGGCCCATCTCAGCTACGTCCATATCGACGCGCTGGGCGAGGACGGCTGGCCGGACCTCAAGGCGCTGCTCGACGAGCAGCCGGACCGGATCCGGCCCTATTACCTCGCGACCTCCCCCGATCTCTACGGCCCGATCTGCCGGAATCTCGACCGGTTCGGGCTGATCGGCGAGAAGAGCCGCGTCGTGCTGGAGAAGCCGATCGGCAAGGACCTGAAATCGGCCCGCGCCATCAACGACGCCGTCGGCGCCGTCTTTCCCGAGAGCCAGATCTTCCGCATCGACCACTATCTCGGCAAGGAGACGGTGCAGAACCTGCTGGCCCTGCGCTTCGCCAACACGATCTTCGACCGGCTCTGGAACGCCGACGTGATCGACCACGTCCAGATCACCGTGGCCGAGACCGTGGGCGTCGAGGGGCGCGGCGGCTATTACGACACCTCGGGCGCCCTGCGGGACATGGTGCAGAACCACATCCTGCAGCTGCTCTGCCTCACAGCGATGGAGAGCCCGCTCTCCCTCGACGCCAATTCGGTGCGCGATGAGAAGCTGAAGGTGCTGCGCGCCCTGAAGCCCATCACCGCCGCCGACGTGCAGACGGTGACGGTGCGTGGGCAATACGTCTCCGGCGCCGTGGGCGGGAAGGCGGTGGCCGGCTACCAGGACGATCTGGGGCCGGAGGCCGCCACCAGCCGCACCGAGACCTTCGTCGCCCTCAAGCTCGAGGTGCGCTCCTGGCGCTGGGCCGGCGTGCCCTTCTACGTGCGCACCGGCAAGCGCCTGCCCAAGAAGCATTCCGAGATCGTGGTGCAGTTCCGCGCCTCGCCCTTCTCGATCTTCCCTTCCGAATCCTTCGGCCGCGAGCCGAACCGCCTGGTCATCCGCCTCCAGCCGGAGGAGGGCATGAAGCTCGAGGTGATGACCAAGGATCCCGGGCCGGGCGGCATGCGCCTGCGCCCGACCGATCTCGACATCTCCTTCGAGGAGACCTTCAAGCAGCGCTATCCCGACGCCTACGAGCGGCTGCTGATGGACGTGGTGCGCGGCAACGCCACCCTGTTCATGCGCCGGGACGAGGTGGAGGCCGCTTGGGAATGGGCGGACAAGCTGCTCAAGGCCTGGGCCGACCGGCCCGAGCCGCCGCGCCCCTATTCCGCCGGCAGCTGGGGGCCGACCGCCTCCATCGCCCTGATCGAGCGCGACGGCCGCACCTGGCACGAGGAGCTGAAGTAGCGCCGGGGCCAAAGAAAAAGGCGCCCCGGTAACCCGGTGCGCCTGAAAAGTTTCGATCCATTTCCTTGGGAGGAGAATGTCTCCCAGAGGTAAAGGCTGGGCGGCGGTTTCGGAAGGGTGCCGGCGGCGCATGGCACCGCTCATTCAGAAACCCGGCCATGCCCTTCGCGCAAGAGTCGGATCCCTGCGGCGGACGTGCGCGGTTTCCAACACCTGTTCCGGGATGGGGACACCTGCGCGCCCCGGCGGGTCGCCCCGTCCGAAACGGACGATCGGACATATCGACAAGCCGCTCCCGTTCCTGTAGAGAGCCGGCCAACTCACAACAGGATGCCGAAATCCTGACGCCCGGCCTTTGCCGGACGGGCGCAACGGCGGAGATTTTCCATGAACATCATCGAGCAGCTCGAGCGGGAAGAGATCGCCCGTCTCAACAAGACCATTCCGGATTTCGAGCCGGGCGACACGGTCGTCGTCAACGTCCGCGTCAAGGAAGGCGATCGCACCCGCGTGCAGGCCTATGAGGGCGTCTGCATCGCCCGTTCCGGCGGCGGCCTCAACGAGAGCTTCACCGTCCGCAAGATCTCCTACGGCGAGGGCGTCGAGCGCGTCTTCCCGGTCCATTCGCCGATGATCGATTCGATCAAGGTGGCCCGCCGCGGCAAGGTCCGCCGCGCCAAGCTCTACTACCTGCGCGACCGCCGCGGTAAGTCGGCCCGTATCGTCGAGCGCTCCGACCGCGCCGAGAAGGCCGCCAAGGCGGCCAAGGTCGCCGCCGCCGAGTAAGGTTTTTCGACCCGCGCCACGGCGTGGGCCCGGATCTCCCTTCGACCCGCTCCGATCGCCTCGGGGCGGGTTTTTCGTTGCGCGTTGGCCTCGCGTCCGGATGATCCGATGGGGGTGAGCCGGGGCCTCTCTCCTCGCCCTCTGGGCGAGGAGGACCGCGCACAGCGCGGTGGAGTGGGACCTGAGCGCGATCCGGAAAGCGCGCCGCCCTCTCCGTCCGCTTCGCGGCCACCTCTCCCGGGGGGAGAGGAAAGGCCGTCGCGGACCGGGCCGAGCATGCGGAACGGCTGCGCTCCCCCGCCGATCCGGTGCTCAAACGTCCTTCGGGGCGGTGAGCAGGGGCGGGAAGCTGGCGAGGAAGCGGGCGCGCTCCCAGAGGTCGACGCCGTGGCCGTTCACCAGGGACTGGGCCTTCACTTTGGCGACCTCGTCGTCCTCCGCCTCGATCACCACGACGGAGCGGATCGAACCCGTCGGGTCGAGATAATAGGCCCGGTAGGTCGGGAGACCCGGGGCGGGGCTGTCGGTCGTGGTGGCCGTGCTCGGCATCAGGTCGCCCGGTTGTCGGCGGGAGGACAAGTCTCTCCGGCACCGGCGCCTAGGATCTTACAGCCGGTGATTGTTATACTGTGATGGTTTGCCGGTGCGATTGATAGTTCACAAAGATACAGAATCTGGATTTTATTAAGCCCGGGCGCGGGGCCGTCTCGTGCCGGACGAAGGCCGGTGCCCCAAAGCAGAAAGGCCGCCCGAGGGGCGGCCTTTCCGTTGAGGGCGAAGCGGGAAGCTTCGGATCAGCGCGAGTAGAACTCGATGACCAGGTTCGGTTCCATCTGCACCGGATAGGGCACCTCGGAGAGGCCCGGGATCCGGGTGACGCGGGCGGTCATCTTGGAATGATCGACCTCGATGTAGTCGGGCACGTCGCGCTCGGCGAGCTGGCTCGCCACCACGACGATCTCGAGCTGGCGGGAGGCTTCCTTGACCTCGATGAGGTCGCCGGCCTTCACCTGGTAGCTCGGGATGTTGACCCGGCGACCGTTCACCTTGACGTGGCCGTGGTTGACGAACTGACGCGCCGCGAACGGGGTCGGAACGAACTTCGAACGGTACACGACGGCGTCGAGCCGGCGCTCGAGCAGGCCGATCAGGTTCTCGCCGGAATCGCCGCGCAGGCGGATCGCCTCGGCGTAGTAACGGCGGAACTGCTTCTCGGTGATGTTGCCGTAGTAGCCCTTGAGCTTCTGCTTGGCGCGCAGCTGCGTGCCGAAGTCGCTCATCTTGCCCTTGCGGCGCTGGCCGTGCTGGCCGGGGCCGTATTCACGGCGGTTGACGGGGCTCTTCGGGCGGCCCCAGATGTTCTGGCCCATGCGGCGATCGAGCTTGTGCTTCGCCTGGACGCGTTTGGACATCGCTGTTCCTCTGGAACGAGTTGAGGAACGCGCCCTCCTTTTCCTCGCGGCTCGCGCCGGAAGGACGACAGAGCGGGTTTCGGGCCGCTCGCGGGTGCGTATGAAAATGCCACGGGGCCCCTGATCGGAGCCCCGCGAACCGGCCGCTCCTAGACGAGAAGAGCGGCGGCGTCAATCAATGTTGATTGTTCGCCTCCGCGCACCGGCACGATCGTGCCGGTTGCGGACGGCTAATGCTGTGCCCGCCACTCGGCGATTAGGTCGCAGAGCGCGGCGTGGCCCGCCTGCGCGGCCCGGCGCTGCGTCGGCCAGACATCCTTGGAGGAATCGACCACCCGCAGCCCCTGCCGGATCTCCCATCGAAACCGCTGCGCCTGGCTGGGGGAGGGCTCGACGGTGAGGGTGTAGGGATGATGGGTCTGGAGATGCATGTGCAGGATAATGCCATGCAGGGGTGCGGCGACCCACCGGATCCGATGCATGGCTGCACCGGCGAGGGTCCCGGCCGCGTCAGAGGCCGGCCAGGGACCCTCACGCGCGCCGCAGGGGCAGCACCTCGACGCCGATCTCCGCAAGGCCGCGCCGGGCCAGGCTGCGTTCGAGGGCCGGGTTCAGGCCCGCGCCGCCGGTGAAGATACCCTGGACCGGCTGCGGCCGGTCCCGCGCCTCGCCCGGCCCGAGCAGCTGCACCACCCGCCGGGCGATGGCCGGGGCCGGGTCGATCCAGCCGACGAGCCAGGGGGCCAGGGCCTCGAAGCGGGGCAGCAGCAGCGGGTAATGGGTGCAGGACAGGCAGATCACGTCCGTGCGCCGGCCATCCTCCAGGGTGCGGAAGCAGGGGGCGATCTCCGCGGCGAGCGCCGCATCCGCCACCGGCTCGCCCGCCATCTCGGCCTCCGCGTAGCGGGCGAGGTTCGGCGCGCCGACCAGGGTGACGGCGCAATCGCCGGCATAGGTGGCGACGAGGTCGCGGGTGTAGCTGCGGGCCACGGTGCCCGGGGTCGCGAGCAGCGTCACCACCTTCGAGCGCGAGAGGGCGGCGGCGGGCTTGATCGGCGGCACCACGCCGACGAAGGGCGTGACGAAGCGCTGGCGCAGGGCCGGGAGCACCACCGTCGAGGCGGTGTTGCAGGCGATCACCACGAGATCGGGCGCGTGCAGGGCGAGCAGCCGCTCCATCACCGCGAGGACGCGCTCCACCAGCACCGGCTCGCTGAGGGCGCCGTAGGGGAAGGCCGCGTCGTCCGCGCAATAGAGCGTGCGCGCATCCGGCCGGGCCGCCCGCACCTGCTCCAGCACGGTCAGGCCGCCGAGGCCGGAATCGAAGACGAGAATCGTCGGTTCGCGAAGGGAAGCCGGCGACGCGGCGGCGAAGGTCGCTCCGGCCATCAGATCGATCCGCATGCGAGTAACCCGTCTCTGCCTCGGGGCGAAGTGTCGGGGGGCGATGGTTAAGGCCGGCTCACCGTGGCCGCATCAAGGCCGCGGCGCCGGTTCGCCGCGTGCAAACCCTGTGGATGCCGGCCCGGCGCGCGGGGGGCGCGACGAACGGTGCCGCTCCCTCCGCGTTGTCGCGGCGAAATCGCGGACTACCTGCGCCGTAAGTTCAGAGAACGAGGTCCTCCCGATGGCAGCGAGCGCAGCGGTCTTCTCCTCCCGTCCCGCCTCCGGGGCCCGGGCCTTCCCGCCGCCGGAGGTCTCGGCCCGGCCCGTCGACCGGGACGCCTGGATCGCCGCCTTCCACGCGGTGCGGGCGGAGACCGAGCGGCGGGCGGCGCCGCTCTCGGCCGAGGACCAGCAGGTCCAGTCCATGGAGGATGCGAGCCCGACCAAGTGGCACCGCGCCCATGTCACCTGGTTCTTCGAGCAGTTCCTGCTGCGGGAGCACCTGCCCGGCTACGCCATCTACGATGAGCGCCTGCATTACCTGTTCAACTCGTACTACGTGCAGGCCGGGCCGCGGCAGCCGCGCTTCCTGCGGGGCATGATCACCCGTCCGCGGATGGAGGAGGTGGCGGCCTACCGCGCCCATGTCGACCGCGCCGTCGACGCCCTGCTGCGCGAGGCCTCCGCCGCCGCCCTCGACGCGATCCTCCCCGTTCTGGAGATCGGCCTCTACCACGAGCAGCAGCACCAGGAGCTGCTGCTGACCGACATCCTGCACGCCTTCGCCCAGAACCCGCTGAGCCCCGTCTACGACGCGGCTTGGCGCTTCCCCGCCGCGGAGGCGCGCCCCGGCACGGCGGAGCTCCCCTGCGGCATCACCCAGATCGGGCATGCGGGCGAAGGCTTCGCCTTCGACAACGAATCCCCCCGCCACGACGTCCTGATGCTGCCGGGTACGATCGACCGGGCCCTCGTCACCAGCGCCCAGTGGTTCGCCTTCATGGAGGATGGCGGCTACGCGCGGGCCGAGCTCTGGCTCTCGGACGGCTGGCTCAAGGTCCAGGCCGAGGGCTGGGAGGCGCCGGGCTACTGGCGCCGGGCCGAGGGCGGCTGGGCGAGCATGACGCTCGCCGGTCTCCGGCCCATCGATCCGGGCCTGCCGGTCACCCATGTCAGCTACTACGAGGCCGACGCCTATGCCCGCTGGGCGGGGCGCGACCTGCCGACGGAGGCCGAATGGGAGGTCGCCGCCCGCGAGGGGCTTCTGGGCGATGCCTTCGGCCGCGTCTGGCAATGGACCCGCAGCGCCTACGGCCCCTATCCCGGCTATCGCCCGCTTCCCGGCGCGCTCGGCGAGTACAACGGCAAGTTCATGTCGAACCAGTACGTGCTGCGCGGCTCCTCGGTCGCGACCCCGGAGGGGCATGCGCGGATCGGCTACCGCAACTTCTTCTACCCGCACCAGCGCTGGCAGTTCACCGGCCTGCGCCTCTCGGATGCACGCTCCACCGGAGCGTGAAGACCGAGCGTGAACACCTGCCCAAGATCGCACGTTTCTTCCTGCCCGGCGCCCTGCCGGGGTCCCGAACGCTCGCCGCCGGAGGATCTTCCTTGACCGTCCATCCCCGCTTCGACGACGCCAAGCCCCTCGCCCAGACCCCCGAGGACCGGCTGTTCCGGGACGATGTCTGGAACGGGCTCGGCGCCGCGCGCAAGGAGCTGCCGGCGAAGTACTTCTACGACGCCGCCGGCTCGGCCCTGTTCGAGAAGATCACGGTGCTGCCGGAATACTATCCCACCCGCACCGAGCTGAAGATCCTCGACGAGCGCGGCCCCGAGATCGCGGCGGCCCTGCCGAAAGGCGCGGCGCTGGTCGAGTTCGGCGCCGGCTCGACGGTGAAGCTGCGCCGCCTGCTCCGCCACATGAAGGACCTGACGGCCTATGTGCCGGTGGATGTCTCCGGCGAGTTCCTGCGCGAGCAGGCCGAGACCCTGCGCGGGGATTTCCCCCAGCTCGCGATCGCCCCCGTCGTGGCCGATTTCACCCGGCCCTTCGCCCTGCCGGCCTCCCTGGGCGACGCGCCCCGGGCCGGCTTCTTCCCCGGCTCCACCATCGGCAATTTCCGGCCGGAGGAGGCAGTGGCGCTGCTCGACACCTTCGGCCGCATCCTCGGCCAGGGCGCCCGGCTCGTCGTGGGCGTCGATCTCGTCAAGGACCGGGCGGTGCTCGAGGCGGCCTATGACGATGCGGCCGGCGTCACCGCGGCCTTCAACCTGAACCTGCTCGCCCGCATCAACCGGGAGCTCGCCGGAAGCTTCGACGCGGCGCAGTTCGCCCATCGCGCCCTGTTCAACCCCGAGGCCTCGCGCATCGAGATGCATCTCGTCAGCCGCACGCGGCAGCAGGTCGAGATCGCCGGCCGCCGCTTCGGCTTCGAGCGGGGCGAGACGATCCATACCGAGAACAGCTACAAGTACACGATCGCCGGCTTCCAGGCGCTCGCCGCCGAGGCCGGCTGGTCGGCCGCGGAGGTCTGGACCGACGCGGAGGGGCTGTTCTCCGTGCACGTGCTGGAGCGGACGGGCCCACGCGATTGAGGCCGCGCCCCGCCGGCTTCAGGCGACGAGATCACGCAGGATCGCGAACAGGGCCTCGGTGTCGATCCGGTAGCGGTCCTCGATCGAGGCGTGGCCCATGAGGAAGCGGTAATCGAGCCCAGCGAGGTAGGCCAGGTGCTTCATGCACCAGCTGACATGGTCCGGGTGCTGGAATTCCAGCACCCGCGTGCCGGCCTCGCAGAAGGCGAGATTGGTCAGGCCGGCGCCGTGCGGCCCGATCACGATGCGCGCATGGGCGAAGAGGGCGACCTGCTGCGCCAGCGACAGCCCGGTGAGCAGGACCACCGTGAAGCCGAAACGGGCGAGGAGCCCTTCGATCTCCGCCTCGTTCTCCAGGCGCCGAAACTTGGAATCTGAGCGCGTGACGTAGATGCGCTCCGGCCCCGGGGGTGCCTGGCCCGCCATGCCCCGCTTGATGATCGCGAAGGCCGTCATCGCGGCGGGATGGATGTCGATCCCGTGCGGGGTTTGCTGGAAGGGCGCCAGCAATTCCTCCACGAAGACGGCCCCGGCATCCTGGAGCCGCACGATCGGCAGCCCGTAATGCTCCGCCACCAGCTCGGCGGATTGCCGCTGCGCCTCCCAGAGATAGTCGGGCAGCAGGACGACGAGGTCCTTCCGGCGCGACGGCAGCTCGCCGTAGAGGGCGATCTTGCAGACGAAGAAGAGAAGCCAGTGGAAGTGGTTGCCGGACACCCCGGCCAGGGCGTGGAGCGCCCGGCGCGCGCGCAAGGTGGGCACCACGTCGAAGCGGCCGAGTTCCGCCTCCGAGAATTTGAGCAGGTTCCTGTCCATGAAGAAGGGGAAATGGAACAGGGATTCGCGGACGACGGCGCCGTCCTTCTCGATGGCGCCGTACTTGTTGAGCACGATCGCGTCGTGGAAGGTCAGCAGATCGATCCCGCTGGCGACGTAGCTGTCCCGCGCCCCTTCGCCGGCGGCCTTCGGCGCTGCGACCTCGACCGCCGGGGCGATGAGGTCGATCCGGTCGGCGAGTCTGCGGCCGGATTCGACGGTGAGGGTGGTGAGGCCCGGCTCCCGGGACAGGCGCGTCTCGATGCCGGAATCCGGCCAGAGAACCAGGCGGCCCGCCAGGGTGTCCGGACGTTCCGTCCCGGCCGGGAGGTCGAATTCGACGCTTCTGCGGCCGTCGAGATGCATAAAGACGAGGGTCGCGTCTTCGATCGCCCAGAAATACTCGTTCGGGTGCTCCTGGCCGACGATCCGCCCGTCGGGGGCGAGCTTGATGACCCGTCCCGTGGCGTCGTGCGTGTGGGTGTAGCGCCAGAAAACGGATCCGAGGTCGATCGCCATCTGCTGCCCGACTGACCGTGCCGTTCGGCCCAGCCGCGCGCCGGCGCGCCCCGAGGGGCGGAGCCGGCCGCGCCGGGAGAGACGGCAAGACAAGCGACATCCCGCCCCGTGGCGGAGGGCGATCCGGCGTCGCGCGCCGGATCGGGAGCGTCCCGGCGGCCGGCCTTCGCGGCGTCAGCCTCCGGGGGCGGGTCGCGGCGGCGGCAGCCACCGCGACGGCAGGCGCATCAGAACACCTGCCCGGCGCCCTCGTTGCGCTTGGGCGCGCCGGGGACGCCGGCCTCCGCATCCGCCTTGTCGGCGGCGCGCTTGTCGAGGGCGCGCTCCACCACCTTGGCGAGGCCGACCATGATCTGGTCGAGCTCGTAGTCCTTCGGGGTGTAGACGGCGGTGACGCCCATGTTCTTGAGCACCAGCTCGTCGTCCGTCGAGATGATGCCGCCGACGACCACGGGGATGTGGTCGAGGCCGGCCTCGCGCAGCTTGGCCTTCACGTCGCGCACCAGGGGCACATGCGAGCCCGAGAGGATCGACAGGCCGATCACGTGGGCGCCCCGCTCCTTCGCCTTGGCGACGATCTCCGCCGGGGTCTGGCGGATGCCGTCATAGGTCACGTCGAAGCCGACGTCGCGGGCGCGCAGGGCGATCTGCTCGGCGCCGTTCGAGTGGCCGTCGAGGCCGGGCTTGCCGACCACGAGCTTCGGCGTCTCGCCGAGGCGCTCGCCAAGATCGGCGATGAGGAGCTTGGCCTCCTCGGCGGCGCCGGAGGTGACCGTCTCCAGGGTCACGCCGGTCGGCGCGCGGTACTCGCCGAAGACCTCGCGCAGGCGCTGGCCCCATTCGCCCGTGGTGACGCCCGCCTTCGCCGCGGCGATCGAGACCGGCATGATGTTGGCGCCGGAGCGGGCGGCCTGTTCCAGGTCGTCCAGGGCCTTGCCCACCGCCCGGTCGTCGCGCTTCGAGCGCCATTCGCGGATGCGGGCCTCGGCCTCCATCTCCACCGTCTCGGAGACCGTGAAGATCGCGCCCTCGCCGGCGGTGAGGGGCGAGGGCTCGCCCTGCTGCCACTTGTTGACGCCGACGACGATCTGATCGCCCTTCTCGATGGCCGAGATGCGCTTGGCGTTGGATTCCACCAGCGCCCGCTTCAGCTCGCCCGCCTCGACGGCCGTCACCGCGCCGCCGATCTCGGCGATGCGTTTCAGCTCGGCCCGGGTCTGCTCCTTCAGGGCCTCGACCTTGGCCTCGATCACCGTCGAGCCGTCGAAGATGTCGTCGTATTCGAGCAGGTCCGTCTCGAAGGCGAGGATCTGCTGCATGCGCATGGACCATTGCTGGTCCCAGGGGCGCGGCAGGCCGAGGGCCTCGTTCCAGGCGGGCAGCTGCACCGCCCGGGCGCGGGCGCGCTTGGACAGCGTCACCGCCAGCATCTCGATGAGGATGCGGTGGACGTTGTTCTCGGGTTGCTGCTCGGTGAGGCCGAGGGAGTTCACCTGCACGCCGTAGCGGAAGATGCGCTTCTTCGGGTCGGTGATGCCGTAGCGCTCCTGGGCGATCTCGTCCCAGAGCTCGCTGAACGCGCGCATCTTGCAGATCTCGGTGATGAACCGCATGCCCGCGTTCACGAAGAACGAGATCCGGCTGAAGACGTCGGGGAAGCTCGCCTCGTCGAAATCGGGGTCGGCCCGCACGGTGTCGAGCACGGCGATGGCGATGGCCAGCGCGTAGGACAGCTCTTGGACCGGCGTCGCCCCCGCCTCCTGCAGATGGTAGGAGCAGACGTTCATCGGGTTCCACTTCGGCACGTTCTTGGTCGTGAACAGGATCACGTCCTTGGTGAGCCGGAGCGAGGGCGCGGGCGGGAACACGTAGGTGCCGCGCGACAGGTACTCCTTGATGATGTCGTTCTGCGTGGTGCCCTGCAGGGCCGAGATCGGCGCGCCCTGCTCCTCGGCCACCGCGAGATAGAGCGACAGCAGCCACGGCGCCGTGGCGTTGATCGTCATCGAGGTGTTCATCTGGGCGAGCGGGATCTGGTCGAACAGGCTCCGCATGTCGCCGAGATGGGCGATCGAGACGCCGACCTTGCCGACCTCGCCGCGGGCGAGCTCGTGGTCGGGGTCGTAGCCGGTCTGGGTCGGCAGGTCGAAGGCGACCGAGAGACCGGTCTGGCCCTTGGCGAGGTTGCCGCGATACAGCTTGTTGGATTCCGCCGCCGTCGAGTGACCGGCATAGGTGCGGATGATCCAAGGTTTGTCGCGCTTGACCTCCGCGACGCTCGCGCTGGCGCTCATCCCGCTCGACTCCGTATACCAGAATTCGTCTTAATCCCGCGCGTGCCGCGCGATGTCGGCGGCACCGTAGCGAAGCGGCCGCGGCTCGTCATCTGGGAGAAAGGTCGGGGTCGGTCGGTCCGGCGACTGGAAAAACTTGATGCCGCGTGAAGCGGATTTTTTCGGGTGAAGGTCCCGCATTGCGCCATGCACGGCACGGGCGAGGGGGACTCGCCCGTGCGTGAGAGCGCCGGCTCGCGGCTGTTTCAGAGGATGTGCGGGCTCAGTAACCGTTCGAGCACACCCGCATGCGGGCCGGGCCTCCATTGCTCTGGTGGCTCTTGGCGTGGCCGATCGAGCCCGTCATGTCCTGGGTCGGGTTGCCGCCCGGGCGCTTCACGACGATCTCGCAGGTGCTCCGCGACGCGGCGGGCCAGCTCGGCGCCGCCGGGACCTGGACCACGTCCAGCCGCCCGCCGCGGGGGACGAGGATAGAGCGGGGCGAGCCCGGCGCGGGCAGGCGGTCGAGGTCGGGCGCGATGCTCGACCAATGCGGGGCCGCGTTCCTCGGCAGCACCGGCTTGGTCACCTTGGCCGCCTTGGCGGCCCGCGGCCGCTCGTTCCCGGCACCTGGCCGCGATGTTGCGGGGACGGCCGCGGTGGCGAGCACCGCGAGCGCAAGCGAGAGGCAGGAGAGAAAGCGCCGCAAGATCTTGCTCCAGTATTTGTCAGGCTCTGCCCAACGATGAGGCATATGAGCAAGATAATGGGCAAATACCGGTAATATGTGCTGCGGCACACGAAGGTGTTTTGCCGATTTAATCCTTCGTCTTCTCGAAATTTTGCCGGGATGATGGCGCCCGCGCCGACGTGGGCGCGGTTCTGCCTCCCGAGGCTGGTCCCGGGCCCGGTCGGTCGTCCGCGCAAGAAGGCGGCGCCACGCCGCAGTTTCGAAGGGCTCCAACCTCCGCTTCGCGCGTTGAGCCGGCGAGGACGATCGTGCCGACAGCCAAGGAGGAACCCGCGATGGCAGACCAGAGCCCGCGGCTGACCACAGCCTTTGGAAACCCGGTTTCCGACAACCAGAATTCCCTCACCGCCGGCCCGCGCGGCCCGGTGCTGATGCAGGACTACCACCTCATCGAGAAGATGGCCCATTTCAACCGGGAGCGGATCCCGGAGCGGGTGGTGCATGCCAAGGGCTACGGCGCCTACGGCACCTTCCGCCTCACCCGATCACTGGCGGAATACACCCGGGCCAAGGTGCTGACCGAGGTCGGCAAGGACGTGCCGATGGTCGCCCGCTTCTCGACGGTGGGCGGCGAATCCGGCTCGGCCGACACCGCCCGCGACCCCCGCGGCTTCGCCCTCAAGTTCTACACGGAGGAGGGCAACTGGGATCTCGTCGGCAACAACACGCCGATCTTCTTCGTGCGCGACGCGATCAAGTTCTCCGACTTCATCCGCACCCAGAAGCGCGACCCGCGCACCCATCTGAAGCCGCATTGGCGCCGCTGGGACTTCTGGAGCCTCTCGCCCGAGGCGATCCACCAGGTGATGTTCCTCTATTCCGACCGCGGCACCCCGAAATCCGCGCGCTTCATGAACGGCTACGGCTCGCACACCTTCTCGCTCTGGAACGACAAGGGCGAGCGCCACTGGGTGAAGTTCCACTTCCACACCAAGCAGGGCATCCAGAACTTCTCCGCCGATGAGGCTGACGAGATTGCTGGCAAGGACCCCGACTACTCCTCCGCCGACCTCTCCCACGCCATCGAGACAGGCGACTTCCCGAAATGGCGGGTCTCGGTGCAGCTCATGCCGGAGCTCGAGGCCGACAGCTACCGCATCAACCCCTTCGACCTCACCAAGGTCTGGCCGCATGCCGACTACCCGCTGATCGAGATCGGCGAGATGGAGCTGAACCGGAACCCGGACAACTACTTCGCCGAGATCGAGCAATCGGCCTTCGAGCCCTCGAACGTGGTGCCCGGCATCGGCTTCTCCCCGGACAAGATGCTGCAGAACCGCGTGCTCTCCTACGCGGACGCCCATCGCTACCGGCTCGGGGTCAATTACCAGCAGATCCCGGTGAACCAGGCCAAGAACGCCCCCGTCCAGACCTATCACCGCGACGGCGCCATGCGCACCGACGGCAATCACGGCGCGCAGGTCGATTACGAGCCGAATTCCTTCGGCGGCCCGGTGCAGGATCCGTCCTTCGCGGAGCCGCCCCTGCGCCTCAAGGGCGAGGCCGGCCGCTACGGCTGGCCGGGGGACGACGAGGATCTCTACGGCCAGCCGAAAATCTTCTGGACCAAAGTGCTCGACGAGGGCGGGCGCAAGCGGCTCGTGGAGAACATCGTCACCTCCATGGGCGACAGCCCCCGCGCCATCCAGGAGCGGATGATCGCCCATTGGTACAAGGTGCACGAGGATTTCGGGCGCGGGGTCGCCGAGGGGCTCGGCATCGGCGGGAGCCGGGCCGCGGCCGAGTAGCCGAAAACCCGAGAAATCCCGGTATATTGCATTCAGGAGGGCATCGGCTGTGGCCGGTGCCCTTTTTCCAGGATCTGGAGCCGGTCTCCGCCTTTCGGCCCACTTGGAAGGGCGGAAACATCGTGCTTATAGCGTCGCTAAGCCCGGAGGCCCGGGCAACAACGAGCGTATAAGGGAGAGCCACGATGGCTGCGAGCGCAGCACCGGCCTGGACCGGCCAGACGGCGGAAGCCAAGGACCTTTACGAGCTCGGCGAGATCCCGCCGCTCGGCCACGTGCCTGCCAAGATGTATGCCTGGGCGATCCGCCGCGAGCGCCACGGGCCGCCGGAGCAGTCCCATCAGCTCGAAGTGCTGCCGGTCTGGGACATCGGCGACGACGAAGTGCTCGTCTACGTCATGGCCGCCGGCGTGAACTACAACGGCGTCTGGGCCGGCCTCGGCGAGCCGATCTCCCCCTTCGACGTGCACAAGGGCGAGTACCACATCGCCGGTTCCGACGCCTCCGGCATCGTCTGGAAGGTCGGCGCCAAGGTGAAGCGCTGGAAGGTCGGCGACGAGGTCATCGTCCACTGCAACCAGGACGACGGCGACGACGAGGAGTGCAACGGCGGCGACCCGATGTTCTCGCCGACCCAGCGCATCTGGGGCTACGAGACCGGCGACGGCTCCTTCGCCCAGTTCTGCCGGGTGCAGTCCCGCCAGCTCATGGCGCGGCCGAAGCACCTGACCTGGGAAGAGGCGGCCTGCTACACGCTGACGCTCGCCACCGCCTACCGCATGCTGTTCGGCCACGCCCCGCACACCGTGCGGCCCGGCCAGAACGTGCTGATCTGGGGCGCCTCCGGCGGCCTCGGCGTGTTCGGTGTGCAGCTCTGCGCGGCCTCGGGCGCCAACGCCATCGCCGTGATCTCGGACGAGTCGAAGCGCGACTACGTGATGAGCCTCGGCGCCAAGGGCGTCATCAACCGCAAGGACTTCGATTGCTGGGGCCAGCTGCCGAAGGTGAACAGCCCCGAATACAACACCTGGCTCAAGGAAGCCCGGCGGTTCGGCAAGGCGATCTGGGACATCACCGGCAAGGGCAACGACGTCGACATCGTGTTCGAGCACCCGGGCGAGGCGACCTTCCCGGTCTCGTCGCTGGTGGTGAAGCGCGGCGGCATGGTGGTGTTCTGCGCCGGCACGACCGGCTTCAACATCACCTTCGACGCCCGCTACGTCTGGATGCGGCAGAAGCGCATCCAGGGCTCGCACTTCGCCCACCTCAAGCAGGCCTCGGCCGCCAACCAGTTCGTCATGGACCGGCGGGTCGATCCCTGCATGAGCGAGGTGTTCCCCTGGGACAAGATCCCGGCGGCCCACACCAAGATGTGGAAGAACCAGCACCCGCCGGGCAACATGGCGGTGCTCGTCAATTCGACCCGCGCCGGCCTGCGCACAGTCGAGGACGTCATCGAGGCGGGCCCGCTCAAGGCGATGTGAGCCTCATGCTTGCGGCGCGCGCCTTGAGGGCGGGCGCCGCGGGAGAGACGAGAAGCCATGCCCGGGCGGGCGTGGCTCCTTTTTGTTTTCGGGCCGGCTGTTCGAGCGCGTCGGCCGAGCTGCATCCCCTCGCCCCGCGTGCGGGGAGAGGGGGCTCGGCTCACCCGCTCCGATCATCCGGGCGCGAGATCGACGCGCATCTCCTCGCCCCGCTTGCGGGGAGAGGGCTTCGGCGACCTTGTCGTCGCCGAAGCGAGGCGGCAGCCGAGGGTGAGGGGGCGGTTTCGGAAGAGTCTCGTCCGTCGACTCCCCCTCACCGCCGCTCCGGCTACGCCTCCGCTCCCGGGCTGCACGACGAGGTGCAGCCCGGCCTCTCCCCGCGTGCGGGGAGAGGGGGGCTCGGCTCGACCCTCTCCGATCATCCGGGCGCAAGATCGACGCGCATCCCCTCGCCTCGCTTGCGGGGAGAGGGCTTCGGCGACCTCGTCGTCGCCGAAGCGAGGCGGCAGCCGAGGGTGAGGGAGCGGTTCCGGAAGAGTCTCGTCCGTCGACTCCCCTTCACCGCCGCTCCGGCTGCGCCTGCGCTTCCCGCATGGACGACGAGGTCCATGCGGGCCTCTCCCCGCGTGCGGGGAGAGGGGGCTCGGCCCGCCTGGATCCTTCCGAGGCCCTACTGCGGGTGGCGGGGAACAGGCCGGGGGAGCGCGCCCGCCGCCTGCATCGGGCGGTGGCCTGCCCTGCTCGCGCGACCTCTTGCCGCATTGGGGGCGAGCGGGGAGAAGGGGCCTCCCTTCCCAGCCGAGGCCGTTCCTTGTCCGACGACGACGATTCCTACGTGTATGACGAGGCCACCGGCGAGTGGCGCCCGGCGTCCGAGATGGCGGCGGCCACGGCCGCGGCGGGCAAGCCCGAGGTGCGCGATGCCTCCGGCAACCTCCTAGCGGATGGCGATTCCGTCACCCTGATCAAGGACCTCAAGGTCAAGGGCGCGAACCAGACCCTGAAGCAGGGGACGGTGATCCGCTCGATCCGCCTCACGGACGACCCGGAGGAGATCGATTGCCGCCACGACACCATCAAGGGTCTCGTCCTGCGCACGGAATTCGTGCGCAAGCGCTGAGGGGCCCGGGGCGCGGCCGGCTCAGCGGCCGCGGGGCGGATCCTGGGGCAGGTGGCGCCCGTAGGTCTCCTGCTTGTCCTGGTGCTGCTTGATCATGTCCGCGTAGGCCTGCCGCATCTCCGGCGACACGGCGATGTTCTTGCCCTTGGCGGGCTTGCGCTTGGGCGCCTTCTTGAAGGTGTCGGACGTCTCGGCCATGTCTCGCAGGAGCCCCCGGTTTCCGGCAGAATTCGGCCGAGCATAGGCAAGGCCGATGCCGTTGGCGCGGCCTCCCGGCGTCGCATGCCTTCCGGTGCCGGACGGCCCTTGCTAGAAGCCCGGCCAACGGGCGGGCACGAGGATGCCCGAGACAGACGACGCGCGCGAGACGACGATGGAAAAATTCACGACTTTGGAGGGCGTCGCGGCGCCCATGCGGATCATCAACGTCGACACCGACCGCATCATCCCCAAGCAGTATCTCAAGACCATCAAGCGCACCGGGCTCGGCCAGGGCCTGTTCTCCGAGATGCGCTACAACGACGACGGCTCGGAGAACCCGGACTTCGTCCTGAACCAGCCGGCCTACCGCAACGCCAAGATCCTCGTCGTCGGCGACAATTTCGGCTGCGGCTCGTCCCGCGAGCACGCCCCCTGGGCGCTGGCCGATTTCGGCATCCGCTGCCTGATCTCGACGAGCTTCGCGGACATCTTCTTCAACAACTGCGCCAAGAACGGCATTCTGGCGATCGTGGTCTCCCCGGAGGACCTGGAGAAGCTGTTCGAGGATGCCGAGCGCGGCGCCAACGCGACCCTGACGATCGACCTCGCCGCCCAGACCATCCAGGGCCCGGATGGCGGCACGCTGCATTTCGACATCGACGAGGGCCGCAAGCACAACCTGCTCAACGGCCTCGACGAGATCGGCCTGACCCTCGACCAGCAGGCCGCGGCGATCGACGCCTACGAGAAGAAGCTCGCCGCCCGCGAATGGGCGTGACCGGGCCGGATCGTCACGCTTCGTTTACCTTGAGGGCGCCTTAAACTGAGGCCACAGCTTCAGCCGGAAGGAGCCCTGCCGATGACGCCGCGCGCGACGATCCTCGCCCTCCTCTGTTGCACGGGCCTCGTGCTCCCCGGAGCGGCCCGCGCCGACTTCGAGTCCTGCCTCGCCGGGATCCAGAGCCAGGCCGCGGCGCAGGGCGTCTCGGCCGAGGCCTTCCGGGCCGCGACCCGCGGCATCGGCTTCGACGACAAGGTCATCGAGCTCTCCCAGGCCCAGCCCGAGTTCAAGACGCCGATCTGGGACTACATGGCCGCCCTCGTCGACGACGAGCGGGTCGAGGACGGGCGCGCCGCCATGCGCCAGCACGCCCAGTCCCTGGCCGCGGCGGAGGCGCGCTACGGTGTCGACCGCTACACCATCGCCGCGGTCTGGGGCGTCGAGTCGAATTTCGGCAAGAACCTCGGCAAGATGCCGCTGGTGCAGTCGCTCGCGACGCTGGCCTGCTCGAACAACCGCCGGCGCGACTTCTTCCGCGGCGAGCTGCTCGCTACCCTGAAGATCATCGCCCATGGCGACATCGCCCCCGAGCGCCTGACCGGCTCCTGGGCGGGCGCCTTCGGCCAGACCCAGTTCATGCCGACGACCTATCAGCGTCTCGCCGTCGATCTCGACGGGGACGGGCGCCGCGACGTGGTCGATTCCGTGGCCGACGCCGTCGGCTCCACGGCGAATTTCCTGCGCGTGGCCAAGTGGTCGAACGCGCAGGGCTGGGGCTACGAGGTGCGGCTGCCCCGAGGCTTCAACGTCGCTGCGGCCGGGCGGAAGAACAAGAAGCCGGTGAGCCACTGGGCCTCGCTCGGCGTCACCAAAGTCGATGGCCGCCCGCTGACGGGGGAGGGGCCGGTCGGCATCCTGGCGCCCGCCGGCATCGACGGGCCGGCCTTCCTGGTCACGAAGAATTTCGACGCGATCTATTCCTACAACGCCGCCGAATCCTACGGCCTCGCCATCGCCGTGCTCTCGGACCGCCTGCGCGGCCGGCCCGGCGTCCAGGCCGAGTGGCCGACGGACGATCCGCCGCTCTCCCGCGCCGAGCGCCGCGACCTCCAGACCCGCCTCACCGCCCGCGGCTACGATGTCGGCGAGCCGGACGGCAAGGTCGGCCAGAAGACCCGCGATGCCATCAAGGAGATCGAGCGCCAGCTCGGCATGCCTCAGACCGGCCGCGCCGGCGGCAAGGTGCTGGAGGCGTTGCGGCGGGGGTGAGGGCGGGCTTCGATCGGAGGGTTCCACGTGGAACGCGTCGGATCGGCTTCGAAAGCGCACGACCCCCAGGTGTTCGGCGACCCTGTTCGACAAGAAGCCGGGGCGTGCATCGCCCCGGCTTCTTGCCGTTCAGTCCGCGCGGCGGTCCCGCTTGCGGGTTTTTTCGGCGACGGTGCCGTCATGGGGATCGACCATGACCTTGACGGCCTTCCCGTCCTTCAGGGCCTTGCCCTCCCAGACGCCATCATCGGCTTCGAGGCTGCGGATGTCGGTGTAGCCGGCCTCGGTGAGCTTTCGGAGGGCCTGGTCGATCGGCATCCAGTCCTTGCCCGGGACGTCCGCCAGGGCGGGGCCGGCGAGCGCGCCGAGGGTGAGGGCGGCGGCGAGCAGGGGCTTCGTCAACGATGTCATCGGCATGGGGTCGTCCTCCTCGTTCGGTGGCGCCGCCGTCATGGCAGCGCGCGGACCCGCGAGGCTGACGGTCGCCGTCAGCGTCCTGTCAGGAACGAACCCGTCAGCGCCCCGGAGCGGCGGCGCCGCGTCCGGGCGCGTTGCGCTGCATGAGGCGCGCGGCGCCCTCGGCGCTCGGCGGCAGGCCATTGCGGTCCTGCGGGGCCGCGCCGGCCGGACCAGGGAAGGAAGAGGCGGGGTTGCGGTCGCCGTCCCGGTCGAAGGCGTAGCCCGCATTCACGCCGGCATAGAAGCCGGTGAAATCCTCGGCCCGGGCAAGGCCCGGCAGCAGCAGCGCGGCGGCGGGCAGAAGGCTCAGGGCAGCGCGGGGAAAGGACACGGGGCGACTCCGGGGCGGCGCGGCAGGCGCCGGACTTCCGGGGATGTCGCAAAAGAAAGGCGGCGGCTTTGCGGCCGCCGCCTTCCCGAAATGCCGTCAGGGTCGATCAGTAATCGACGCTGATGCTCTGGGCTTCGCGGCCCTTCTGGCCCTCGACCACGCCGAGCGTGACCTGCTGGCCCTCGGCGAGCGAGTCGAGACCGGCCCGCGACAGGGCGGAGCGGTGCACGAACACGTCCTTGCCGCCGTCGTTGACGGAGACGAAGCCGAAGCCCTTGGCCGGATCGTACCACTTCACGGTGCCGGTCATCTCGACCGACGGGCCGCTGGCGAAGCGACCACCGCCGCCACCGCCGCCGCCGCCGCCGAAGCGGTCGCCACCGCCGAAGCGGTCACCGCCGCCGCCGAAGCGATCGCCGCCGCCGAAGCGGGGGCGCGGCGCGCGCGGGGGCGCGGCCTCGGCCGTCGAGGTGTCGACGCTGGTCACGGCGGTGACCTGCGGACCCTTCTGACCCTGCGCGGTCTGCACCGTGAGGCGCGTGCCGGGCATCAGGTCGTCGTGGCCGGCGGCCTCGACCGCGCGGATGTGGAGGAAGGCATCGCCCGAGCCGTCACCCAGCTCGACGAAGCCGAAGCCCTTCTCCTTGTTGAACCACTTCACCGTGGCATCGCGCTCGGGGCCGGTCGGAGCCGGCGCGGCAGACCGAGACGGTCCGCGGTCGAAACCGCCGCCGCCGCCACCGAACCGGTTGCCGCCACCGCCGCCACCGTAATTGCCGCCGCCGTATCCGCCGCCGCCATAGCCACCTTCGGGGGGAAGCTGGTCGGGCCAACGCGGCTCGGAACCACCTTCATCGAAGCCGCGCTTCTGCGACCCCCCGCGAAAATCACGCCCACGTCCCATAGAAAGCTCGCAAAAACCGTCCGCCCGCCAACGTCCCGAATATCGCGTGCGCGTTATGCGAGACAGCCCACGCTCCGCACACTCATCATCCCTGGAGCGGTCACCAAGAATAACGTGTCAGTCCTGACGCAATCCCGCCCGCACCGCAAGGACCTTTCGAGGGCAGGGGCGGCCGGCAACGGCTTTTTCGGGGGTGAAATGCGGAGATTCCGTGCTTTGTCCCCCTTTCCCGGCAAAGGGCCCCGGGCGCGGCCTGCCGGCACGGTGAAAGTTTCGCTTTGAGATTCAGGGAAATGCAATCCTCCGGGCCTAGCCTGCCCGTCGCATCCGGCCTTGAGGCCCGAGGGTCCCGCCACCGCCGACATGATCGCGACTCCGACCTTCCCCGATCTCTCCGCCCTCGTCGTGGACGAGAGCCTCTATATCCGCCGCATCGTGCGCGACATGCTGATGCGCGTCGGCATCAAGCGCGTCCTCGAGGCGCCGGACGGGGCCGAGGCCCTGGGCGTGCTGGCCGAGAGCAAGCCGGACCTGACGATTCTCGACTGGGACCTCGCGATCCTGTCCGGCGAGGAGTTCATCCGCCTCGCCCGCACGCCGGCCACCTCGCCCTCGCCGACCGTGCCGATCATCCTGATGCTGGCCCAGCCGCGCCGAAACGTGGTGGACCGGGCCATCGCCCTCGGCGTCAACGAGATCATCGCCAAGCCGTTCTCGCCCAAGACGCTGTGGTCGCGCCTCGACGAGGTGATCAGCCGGCCGCGGCCCTTCTCGCAGGTCAAGAGCCTGCTGCGCCCGATTCCCCGCGCCAACAGCGCCAGCAAGACCCTGATGTGACCGCCGCGGCCGGTGCCGCCGCGGCGGGCGCCGGTGATGAAAGTGCGACTTCGTCACAACGGGCCTTTGCAGAACTTCCGCACTGATTGTAGCGTGATGGATCAGGATGGTCCGGCGCGTCGCCGCACCACGATCCGCGAGGACCCGGCGCGTCCGATGAGGGATGACAGTGCCGCCGTGACGGTCCGCCCCGCACCCAGCGTGTCGCTGCAGCGGGAAGGCACGATGCCGCCTGTCGGGGGACGGCCGGTCGCGTCTTCGGGCGCCTATGCCGCGCCCTATCCGCCGATGCGGCCGGGCCGGCGCAACGCCTATGCCGCCCTCGATCTCGGCACCAACAATTGCCGTCTGCTCATCGCCGAGCCCGCCTCCCACGGCTTCCGGGTGATCGACGCCTTCTCCCGCATCGTCCGCCTGGGCGAGGGGCTGGGGAATTCCGACCGCCTGAGCGAGGCCGCGGTGGCGCGCACGGTGGAAGCCCTGAAGATCTGCCGGGCCAAGATGGAGTCCCGCGGCGTGGTGCGCTCCAAGGTGATCGCCACCGAGGCCTGCCGGCTCGCCGTCAACGGCGCCGATTTCGTCGAGCGCGTCCGGGCCGAGGTCGGCCTCGATCTCGAGATCGTGGACCGCCAGACCGAGGCCTATCTCGCCGTCACCGGCTGCGCCGCGCTCGCCGATCCGCGGGCGGAATCGGTCGTGATCTTCGACATCGGCGGTGGCTCCACCGAGATCGCCTGGCTCGACGGGGCGGCGACCAACCCCTCCACCGATCCCACCCTACGCATCCGCGCCTGGGATTCCCTGCCCGTGGGCGTCGTCACCCTGGCCGAGCGGCATGGCGGCTCCGAGGTCACGCGGCTGACCTTCGAGGGCATGGTGGAGGAGGTGGGCGACCTGCTCTCCCCCTTCGCGATCCGCGCCGCCGCCGCGGCCACCGCGCCGTTCTTCCACCTGCTCGGCACCTCCGGCACGGTGACGACGCTCGCCGCCATGCATCTGCGCCTCGTCCGCTACGAGCGGCGCCGGGTCGACGGCCTCTGGATGAGCGACGCCGAGGTCTCGGACGCGATCGACGACCTGCTCGGCACCCGCCTGGACCAGCGCGCCGACAATCCCTGCATCGGCCGCGACCGGGCCGATCTCGTCCTCGCCGGCTGCGCGATCCTGGAGGCGATCCGCCGGGTCTTCCCGGCCGACCGCCTCCGCATCGCCGACCGGGGCCTGCGCGAGGGCCTGCTCATGAACATGATGCGCGAGGACGGGGTCTGGCGCCGGCGGGGCTATCGCTGACCCGTTCCCGCGCCGCTGCCGCTCAGACGGATTCGGCGGTGCGCGAGGAATGGTGCCCCGTGATGAGCCAGCGGCCGCCGATCTCCTCGAAGGTGAACAGGAAGCGGGCCGGCACCTCTTCCTCCGCGCCATCGCGCCGGATCGTGAAGGTATAGAGCCCGCCGATCACCACCGTTCCGAGCTTCCGGCTGACCCGCTTCTTCTGCACGGTGATGCCGCAGCTGATGCCGTCGTTCGACAGGAACGACTCGAAGTAGCGGCGCCGGTCCTCCTCCCGCCCGCGGATGTCGTCCGACAGGGTCGGGACGAGGATCGCGTCCGGGGCGTAGAGCGACAGCACCGCCGCGACATCGCGCGTGGCGATGGTCTCCGCCCATTGCAGAAGCACCTTGCCGGCCTCGGTCAGGCAGGAGGCGGCACTGCGATTCCCCGCTGTCTCCGCGTCGGCGGGAATCGCGGCGCTCGGGTCGATCGTCATGGCACTCCTCTCACGGTTGGGTCGCGCAGCCAGCCGGGACCATCCCTCGGTCGGGGGCAATACACAACGTTATAACGTTGCATTTTGTGAATTCATCCCGCCGGGCTTTGGCGGAGCGGGTTCACGGACTGCATCTTCCCGTGCCCGCTGCGGCGCGATAGGACGATCCCGTGAAGGGTTTGGTATCATGAGCGACCGGCGCGGCGGGCAGGGCGGCCTGCGAGGCGATCTCAAGCAGCGGGTGAAGACGGCGCGGGGGCGCACCGTCTCCCAGAAGCGCTGGCTGGAGCGGCAGCTCAACGACCCCTATGTCGCCCGGGCCAAGCGCGAGGGCTACCGCTCCCGCGCGGCCTTCAAGCTCCTGGAGATCGACGAGCGTTTCCACCTGCTCAAGCCGGGCCAGCGGGTGGTGGATCTCGGGGCCGCGCCCGGCGGCTGGTCGCAGGTCGCCGCCAAGGTGGTCGGCTCGCAGGGGCGGGTGGTCGGCATCGATCTCCTGGAGATCGACCCGATGACCGGCGTCGAATTCATCACCCTCGACTTCCTGGACCCCTCCGCGCCCGAGCGCCTGACCACGCTGCTCGGCGGCCCGGCCGATCTCGTCCTGTCCGACATGGCCGCCAACACCACGGGCCACAAGAAGACCGACCACCTGCGCATCATCGGCCTCGCCGAGACGGCGGCGGCCTTCGCCCGGGAGATCCTGGCGCCGGGGGGCAGCTACCTCGCCAAGGTGTTCCAGGGCGGCACCGAGGGCACGCTCCTCGCCGACCTGAAGCGCGACTTCGCCAGCGTGCGCCACGTGAAGCCGGCGGCGAGCCGGGCGGATTCGAGCGAGCTCTACGTGCTGGCCATGGGCTATCGCGGCGCGACGGCGGGGGCGCCCGAGGACGCGGTGTCAGACGCGTAGGCTCCAGGCTCCCAGAGTCGCGGGATCGGGCCGGGGCAGCGCCTCGCGAATCGGGGCGGCCCGTTCCGCCGCCGCCGGGAGCCCGGCTGCCGCGAGGGCGGCGCAGGTGGCCGGATCGGTGCAGACCCGCGCCAGGGTCTCGCGGTCGATGCCGGCGAGGCGGCCCCGCTCGTAGCGGGCGAAGACCTGACCCGTGGCGGCCTCGGCGAAGCAGACGCGCGGCAGCCGGCGCAGGCAATCCCTCAGGAAGCCGGCATTCCGCTCCGGCGCCGAATCGACGTTCCCGTAGACGTCGCCCGGGCAGCGGGCGTGGATGTCGATCTTGCGGAAGCGCTCGATGTCGATCAGCCCCGCCGCGTCGAGGATCACCATCGCGTTGTTGGTGCCGAAGGCGATGGTGCGCGGCCGGGTCCCCTTCGGCACGCCGTTGTCGAGGAACTCGAAGAACACCGCCTTGTCGCGCCGCAGGGCCCAGTTGAAGAACAGGCGCGGCATGCCGGTATAGGCTTCGACATTGTGCGCGAGCAGGTCTTCGACGGCCTTGTAGCGGCCGAATTCCTGGCCGCGCTTCCAGGCGCGCTCCACCGTCGCCTCCGGCGGCGTCACCATAAATTGCAGATAGACCTGCTGGCCGAACCGGCTGAGCAGCTGGCCGCCGCCCTCCGCGGCCGGATCGGCGGAGAAGCTGTCGAAGCGGAAACGGTCGATCAGCAGATGCGAGATCCGGCCCTCCGCGGCCTTGCGCGCCACGTGCCGGTCGAGCTTGGCATCGACGATCTCGACCTCGTGGCCAGTCAGCGGCCCGGCATAGAGCCGCGCCGCGCCCAGGCTCATGTAGTCGAGCAGGTATTTCCGCCAGACGTCGGGGGTGATCACCGCGAAGTCGCACCAGCTCTGGCCGCCGCGCTCGACGAGGTCGCGCTGATAGGGGCGGATCGTGCTCTTGCCCGAGGCGGAGGCGCCCTTCACCGTCATCACCACGGGATGCTTCTGGGCCGCGAGCCGCCGGTAGCCGGCGCGGGATGCGGCCGCATCGAAGGCGGGCTCCAGCGCGAGGCCGATCCGCCGGCTGCCATGGTCGTTCGAGACCAGGATCCCGGCGATCCGGCAGAGGAGCGCCCGGTCGTGGATCAGGCAGCCGTGGCGGGCGAGCACGCTCGACAGGACGCGGTGGAGCGCGTCGCGGGCGGCCTCCTCCAGGCTCCCCGGAGCCGCCTCCGCGCGCCGGGCTTCGAGGCGGCGCAGGAGATCCCCCGGCTCCCGCCGGGCCGGCGGCGGGGACGGCTCGACCGGAGGCCGCCGCTTCCCGAGCCGGCGGTACCAGGGCAGCGCCTCGGGCTCCGGCGCCTCGGCGGCTTCCGGCTCGGCCGGCGCGTCGAGGAGCTCGGCGAGCTCGCGTTCGAGGAGGGCTGCCGCCTCGTCCCGGATCGCGGCGAGGAGCTTGAGGAGGGCGGGCATCTGCGCCGCGATGCCCTCGCTCAGGATCGTCGCGACCATGCGCCGGAAGTTCAGGCCGAGATCCGCATAGACCTCGCCCACCGGAACCGAGAGATCGGCCATCACCCGGATCAGCACCTCGTGCACGACGAGGCGCTCGGGACGAAACAGGGCGAGCTGCGTCGCCGGCAGCCCGCAGGCATCGCTGAGCTCGAAGGTCTCGCTCAGGGTGGTCTCGACGTTTTCCGGCCGGAACACCGTCGCCAGCGGCAGGAAGGCGCGGGGGATCCCGGGGACCAGCCCGGGATTCCAGGCATCGGGCACGGCCGCCTTCGGGGCGGCGAGGGCGGGGCCGCTGCTCATGCCGTCTGCCGCCCCTCGTCTCGCCTCAGGCCGCCGAGGCGTTCTCGATCGGCTCCAGACGGAACTGGTAGGTGTCGGGCCAGAGCACGGCCGCCTTCTCGGTCCAGGCCGCATCGAAGAAGAGCCGCGCGCAGAACGAGCTCTTCCAGATGCAGACCATCACGATGCGGTTGTCGAGAACCTTCACGTGACGGCTCTCAAGGCCGCGGGTGATACCGAGGCGGGGCAGCATGTCGAAGCTCGACATGGCGTATTCGTTCTCGCCCGGGAAGATCACCGGGCATTCGACGACGGTCAGATATTTCACTTCGACGGCGCTCATGGTGCAACTACGCTCGTTCAGGCCACGTGAGGGCGGGAGCCTTCCCGCCGGTTCTGAGATGAAGAGAGCGAAAGGGCGCTTCGGGTTCCGCGCCGCTCTCGCCGGAAACGTCACCGCCCCGCCCCGTGGGAGGCCGCGCATACGTCGCGGGCGCAGTCCCAGAGGCTCAGCACCGAGTCGAGGCGCAGGCCGTCGACCAGGGCGATGTGGTCGACCTGGCGCTCGCAGAACATCCGCACCCGGTCCTCGTCGGAGGAGCGGATATCGAGCGATGCATAATCGTGCCGGGTGATGCGCCAGACGCAGCCGTTGTAGATGTCGGGGCCCTCGGCCGCGACGGCGCGGAAGATGTCGCGCTCGGTCAGGAGACCGAGGATCGCGGCGTCGTCGCCGCTGCCTTCGACCACCACGACGGCGCTGCTGCCGCTGCGCGTGAGGAGCTGGGCCGCCTCCTCCACGGAGCGATCGGCCTGGATCCGCGGCACCGCCCGCATCTCGCCCGTGGCGCCTCGCATCGTCTCCATGGCGTTCCTCCGTTCTGCCTCCGTCGAGGGAAGCTTTCTTGTTGTCCACGGTGGTATACAAAATACCTATTGTCAATTCTGCATTATGAATTATGGTGCCGGTGTCGGGCAAGTGGTTTGCACGATTCGTCCATCGGCCAATTGCGGGTGGAGAGGAGGTTCCGTGCCGGCGCAGGGCACATGGCGACGGATGTTCGCCCGTCTTCCTCATCGGACCGGTTGTTGAACCGGCTTCCGACAACTTGACGACCCTTTTCCGGATATTACCCATCGGACAGGCGTCATGCGCCGGCCGATTATTTCAGCCATGTGAATTCTTTGAAGGATAATTCCAGAAAAGCGCGGGCGGTTTCGCTCAACAAAAATCACAAAACAAAAAATCAAACAGTCGATCCAAATCCTCAGGAGAAACGCTCATGACAAGCTCTGTCACAGCAGGAAGCCCAGCGCCGACGAACCGCTGGCTGCAATTGGTATTCGGCGTGATCTGCATGTGCATGATCGCCAACATGCAATACGGCTGGACCTTCTTCGTGAACCCGATGCAGGAGCGTCACGGCTGGGACCGTGCCGCCATCCAGATCGCCTTCACGATGTTCGTCGTCACCGAGACCTGGCTCGTGCCGATCGAGGGCTGGTTCGTCGACAAGTACGGCCCGCGCATCGTCACCCTGATCGGCGGCGCCCTCTGCGGCATCGCCTGGGTGATGAACTCCTATGCCGACTCGCTCTTCCTGCTCTACGTCGCCGCCGCGATCGGCGGGACGGGCGCGGGCGCGGTCTACGGCACCTGCGTCGGCAACTCGCTGAAGTGGTTCCCGGATCGCCGTGGCCTCGCCGCCGGCATCACGGCCATGGGCTTCGGCGCGGGCTCGGCGCTCACCGTCGTGCCGATCCAGGCGATGATCAAGAACTACGGCTACGAGTCGGCCTTCTTCTACTTCGGCATCGGCCAGGGCCTCATCGTGATGCTGCTCGCCCTGTTCCTCGTCGCCCCGAAGAAGGGCCAGGTTCCGGACGTCGCCAAGGTCAGCCAGAGCAAGCGCGACTACACCCCCGGCGAGATGGTGCGCACCCCGATCTTCTGGGTGATGTACGCGATGTTCGTGATGATGGCCGCCGGCGGCCTGATGGCGACCGCGCAGCTCGGCCCGATCGCGAAGGACTTCCACATCGCCGACACCCCGGTGAGCCTGCTCGGCATCACCCTGCCGGCGCTGACCTTCGCGGCGACGATCGACCGGGTTCTCAACGGCGTCACGCGGCCCTTCTTCGGCTGGGTCTCCGACCATATCGGCCGCGAGAACACGATGTTCCTCTCCTTCGCCATCGAGGGCGTGGGCATCTATCTGCTGAGCCAGTTCGGCCAGGATCCCTTCGCCTTCGTGATCCTGACCGGCCTCGTGTTCTTCGCCTGGGGCGAGATCTACTCCCTCTTCCCGGCGACCTGCGGCGACACCTTCGGCTCGAAGTACGCCGCCACGAATGCGGGCCTGCTCTACACCGCCAAGGGCACCGCGGCGCTCATCGTCCCCTATACCAGCGTGCTGACGGTCATGACCGGCAGCTGGCACGCCGTGTTCCTGGCGGCGGCGGCGCTCAACATCATCGCCGCGTTCATGGCGATCTTCGTCCTCAAGCCGATGCGGGCCGCCTACACCAAGCCGCCCGTGGCCCTGAGCCCGACCCCCGTCACGGCGCATTGAGCGCCGTCCCGAGGCCCCTCTGACGGGCCATCCTCGACGCGCCGCGGGCCCGACCCGCGGCGCGTCAACGTCCTTGCGGAGGCGTCCGGGAGGACGAATCGTGGGCGAGGCGCACGCGTGAACGTGAAGGCGTCTTTCGAGCTTCGCCGTCGTCTCGCGCGTTGACCCTCTCTCTGGTATTTGGTATACCAGACATGCAAATCGATCGGCCGACGCGCCGGTCGCCGCCGGGCATCCCGCCTCAACGAACGCCGAGGGCGCCGCGGGAACCGAGACGAACGGGACCCGAGGCCGAACGCCACCGGGCCGGGCTCCGACGAAGACCCGAACTCGCGAAGGCCATTCGCGAACGATATCCTGGGAGGACAGCAGACATGACCGCCATCGCCCAAAACATCGATGCGATCACGGCCGGGGCCGTGCCGCACCAGGAGACCGAGCTCACCGACGGCTTCCACCTCGTCATCGACGCGCTGAAGCTCAACGGCATCGAGACGATCTACAACGTGCCCGGCATCCCGATCACCGATCTCGGCCGTCTGGCCCAGGCCGAGGGTCTGCGGGTCATCTCCTTCCGCCACGAGCAGAACGCGGGCAACGCGGCGGCGATCGCCGGCTTCCTCACCAAGAAGCCGGGCATCTGCCTCACCGTCTCGGCGCCGGGCTTCCTCAACGGCCTCACCGCGCTCGCCAACGCCACCACCAACTGCTTCCCGATGATCCTGATCTCCGGCTCCTCGGAGCGTGAGATCGTCGACCTGCAGCAGGGCGACTACGAGGAGATGGACCAGCTCGCCATCGCCAAGCCGCTCTGCAAGGCTGCCTTCCGCGTGCTGCACGCCGAGGATATCGGGATCGGCGTCGCCCGCGCGATCCGCGCCGCGGTGTCCGGCCGGCCCGGCGGCGTCTACCTGGATCTGCCCGCCAAGCTGTTCTCGCAGGTCATCGACGGCCATCTCGGCGCGAAGTCCCTGGTCAAGGTGATCGACCCGGCCCCGGCCCAGATCCCGGCCCCGGCCTCCGTCGCCCGCGCCCTCGATCTGCTGAAGTCGGCCAAGCGTCCGCTCATCGTGCTCGGCAAGGGCGCGGCCTATGCCCAGGCCGACGAGGCCGTTCGCGCCCTCGTCGAGGAGAGCGGCATCCCCTACGTGCCGATGAGCATGGCCAAGGGCCTGCTGCCCGACACCCACCCGCTCTCGGCCGGCGCCGCCCGCTCGACCGCGCTCAAGGATTCCGACGTGGTGGTGCTGGTCGGCGCCCGCCTCAACTGGCTGCTCTCGCACGGCAAGGGCAAGACCTGGGGCGAGCCGGGCTCCAAGCGCTTCATCCAGATCGACATCGAGCCCCGTGAGATGGACTCGAACGTCGAGATCGCCGCCCCGCTCGTCGGCGATATCGGCTCCTGCGTCGAGGCGCTGCTCGACGGCCTGCGCAAGGACTGGAAGGCCCCGCCCGCGGACTGGATCGAGACGATCCGCTCCAAGAAGGAGGCCAACATCGCCAAGATGGCGCCGAAGCTGATGAAGAACACGTCGCCGATGTGCTTCCACTCGGCCCTCGGCGCGCTGCGCACCGTCATCAAGGAGCGGCCGGACGCGATCCTCGTCAACGAGGGCGCCAACACCCTCGACCTCGCCCGCGGCATCATCGACATGTACCAGCCGCGCAAGCGCCTGGATGTCGGCACCTGGGGCGTGATGGGCATCGGCATGGGCTTCGCCGTCGCCGCCGCCGTCGAGACCGGCAAGCCGGTGCTGGCGGTCGAGGGCGACTCGGCCTTCGGCTTCTCCGGCATGGAGGTGGAGACGATCTGCCGCTACGACCTGCCGGTCTGCATCGTGATCTTCAACAACAACGGCATCTATCGCGGCACCGACATCGACCCGACCGGGCGCGACCCGGGCACCACGGTGTTCGTGAAGGATTCCCGCTACGACAAGATGATGGAGGCCTTCGGCGGCGTCGGCGTGAACGTCACCACGCCGGACGAGCTGAAGCGCGCCGTCGACGCGGCGATGGATTCCGGCAAGCCGACCCTCATCAACGCGGTGATCGATCCGGCTGCGGGCAGCGAGAGCGGCAATATCGGCAGCCTCAACCCGCAGAGCACCCTGAAGAAGAAGTGATCGGGCGGCTGCGTCCCCCGCACTGAAACGCCGAGGGACCGCGATGCGCCAGCCGCATCGCGGTCCTTTCGTTGTTCCCCTTCGCGACGAGGCTCTCATGACCGCGACTCAGGCCGCGCCGCCGGCCGCCTCTCCGATCGATCCCCATCTCGCCGGGCGCCTGGATTTCCGGCACCGGCTGCCTTCGCAGCCGCCCCTGCCCCCCGGGCGCCACGACCTCGGCCTGTTCCCCGAGCGCGACGCCGTGCTGGTCGTCCCCGCCGGCATCGATCCGCGCCGGCCCACGCCCCTGGTGACGCTGTTCCATGGCGGCGGCGGCAGCGCGCAGAAGATCCTGCCGATGCTGGAGCGGCACGCCGAGGCGCGCGGCTTCCTGCTGCTCGCCCCGCAATCGCTGTTCCCGACCTGGGACCTCGTGATCGCCGGCAACGGGCCGGACCGGGAGCGTCTCGACACGGCGCTCGCCGCGGTCGCCGACCGCTTCCTGCTCGATCCCGCCCGCTTCGCCTTCGCCGGGCATTCGGACGGGGGCAGCTACACCCTCTCTCTCGGGCTCGCCAATGGCGACCGGGTCTCGCACATGATCGTCTCGTCGGCGGGCTTCCTCACCGTCCAGGTGCAGGCGGGCGCCCCGCGCATCTTCCTCTCGCACGGCACCCGCGACGAGCAGATCCCGATCGACCGCAGCGGCCGGCGCCATGCCCGCCTGCTGGAGGCGGCGGGCTACGACCTGACATATGTCGAGTATGACGGCCCGCACGCCTACGATCCGGCGGTGGTGGAACGGGCGGTCGCGTTCCTGTTCGACGCGTAGGCCCGATCCCCGCGCGGCGCGCCGTCCCTCAGGCGGTGGCCGCGGCGGCCTCTCCGGCCTGGGCCGCGCACCAGCGGCGCCACATCCCCGCGAAGGCCGCTTCGACCTCCCGCGCATGACGGACATGGTCCATGTGCGGGCTCGCGCGCAGCCTGTCGCGCAGGCCGCGGCGGAGGTCGAGCAGACGGGCGGGATCGCCGGCCAGGCCGGCGGCGATGGCGACGTAGTCCGCGGTCGTCTCGGCGACGAGCGCGTGCAGGCCGGCCCCGGCGAGCACCGCCGCGCCCATCCGCGAGAGGGTCTGGCCGCCTCTGAGGGCGACATAGGGCACGCCCATATGGAGCGTGTCGTAGCTCGTGGTGCCGCCGTTGAAGGGGAAGGGGTCGAGCGCGATGTCGACCTGCCCATGCAGGGCGTATTTCTCCGTGCCCGAGCGGGGCACGCAGGCGACCCGCTGCGGATCGATCCCGGCTTCCGTCAGCCGGCGCCCGATCTCCGTCTGCGTGTCCGGATCCTCCGGGTCCGTGACGATGAGGAGCAGCCGCGAATCCGGGACCGCGCGGAGCAGGTCCGACCAGACCGCCAGCGTCTCCGGGCTCACCTTCTCGAAGCGGTTCAGGCAGCCGAAGGTGATGAACCCGTTCGCCTGGAAGGGGGCCTGTTCGGCGGGCTCCGGGGCGGTCCGGTCCGGCCAGTAGCAATAGGACACGCCCGGCAGCCGCCAGAGCGTCTCCGCATAGAGCGGATCCTCGCTGCCCTCCGGGTCGTAGAGGGGGTCGGTCAGCCGGTAGTCGATCGCGGCGAGCCCCGTCGTGAGGGGAAGCCCGATCCAGGTCACCTGCACCGGCGCCGGCTTGCGCGCGAACAGGAGCAGGCGGTGATCCGCGCTGTGGCTGGCGAGGTCGACCAGGATGTCGATGCCGTCCGCCTGGATGAGGCTCGCGGCGAGATCGTCGTCGAGGGTGGCGATCTCGCGCCAGCCCTCGAAGAGCGGCTTCAGGCGCCCGGTGGTCGCGTCCGCCTCCCCGGTGAAGTAGGCGAAGGCCTCGATCCGCCCGCGGTCGTGGTGCTGCAGGAAGGGTTCGATGAAGCGCGACACGGGGTGCTCGCGCAGGTCGCCCGAAACGAAGCCGACCTTCAGGGGGCGGTCCGGCGTGGGATCGTTGGCGAAGTGCCGCGCGGCCTCCGAAAGCCCGGCGTAGCGGAGGCCGAATTCGGCGGCGATCTGCAGGGCGCGGGCCGGGCTGGTGAAGAGCGCGGCCTGGACCAGGTTGCTGTAGCTGATGGCATCGCCGGGATCGCGCGCCACCGCCTCTTCGAGCAGAGCGAGGGCTTCGGCCGGGCGGCCGAGCTGCTGCAGGAGGACGCCGTGGTTGTTCCGGGCGTAGGGCGCGTCGGGCTGGAGCCCGAGGAGCGCCGTATTCGCCCGCAGGGCCGCTTGCAGGTGCCCCCTCTGGCGGTTGAGATCGGCCAGCCGGGCATAGGCATCGGCCTGGGACGGGTCGAGCTCGACGACACGCTCGAAGGCGCGCAGGGCGGCCCCCTTCCGGCCGCAGTCGAGGAGCGCCTCCCCGAGGTCCCTCTGGTAGGTGGCGTTGTCCGTCTCGAGCGTCGCCGCGAGCTCGAACAGGGTGCAGGCCTGGTCCGGCCGCTCCGTCCGGGACGCGATCACGCCGGCCAGATGGATGGCGGCCGCGTTCTTGTCGTCGAGGGCGATGACGAGATCGACCCGCGTCTCCGCCTCGGCCGGTCGGCCCTGTTGCACCAGGGTTGCGGCGTGGTCGAGCAGCGTCCGGGCGAGGGGCGCGATCTGTTGTCGGATGGTGGCGGCGTCGAAGCCCCAGCTCCGGAACTTGTCGAGGATTGCCCGCGCTTCGGTCAGCCGGTCGGAGGCGAGCAGCGCCGTCGCGAGCGCCGTCCAATGCACCGCCTGCTGCGGCTGGAGGCGGAGCGCCTCCACGAAGAGGGGCACGGCCTGCGTGGGGTCGCCGCGCCGCATCGCCGCCAGGCCGAGGCCGTAACGGGCGGCGGCGTTCGCCGGCTCCTGCGCGAGAATGCGCGCATAGTCCTGTTCCGCCTCCGACACGCGATCGGCGGCGAGGTGCTCGGTGGCCGATCTGAGAAGCCTGCCGAGGGAGGGCGCCTTCCCGGACGCCATCCTGCTGAGCTTCGAACCGCGCGCCATGGCATCCCTGCTGGTGTCGCGGGATTGTCGGCGCGCATGGTTAACGCTTCGTAAGCGGCCCTCTTGCGCGCCGGCCCGGTCCGGGCAGGCCGGCTACCCCGCCCCGGCGGCGAGATCGAGGAGGCCGCCCTCCGCCCCCCTTGCGCGGTTCGGCGCGGCCTCGGCCAGGGGGGAGGTGCCGCGGGTGGCCGCCTCGGCGACCAGCGTGGCGATCAGGTCGGTCTGGGAGACCACCCCGAGGAGGCGGCCCTCCGGCCCGACCACGGGCAGGTGATGGTGCGGCCCCTGCGCCATCCGCACGGCGACCTCGGCGAGGGCCATCTCCGGCTTCAGGGACTCGACCGAGGTGGTCATCACGTCGGCCGCGCAGCCATGGGGGGCGCGGCCCCGCCCGACGGTGAGCCGGAGGCGGCGGGCCAGCCCGAGCCGGGGCCCCTTCCGGTGCCACTCCGCCTTGTCCATGAGGTCGGTCTGGGTGAGCACGCCGAGCACCCGCGCGCTCTCGTCCGTCACCGGCAGCATCTTGATGTGGTGGCGGCGCAGGAGCTGGAGCGCCTCCCGCAGGGGCGTGTCGGGGGCGATGGCGACGACGTCCCGCGTCAGCAGGGAGGCGCAGGTCGCCGGCCCGGAGCGGCGCAGCAGGGCCCTGAGCTGGGCGCGCTGCAGGATCGCCTCGAGGTCGCCGCGGTCGATGTCGAGGACCTGGTCGAAATCCTTCAGCGCCGCGTCGATGTCGCTCGCGGCGAGGCCCGCGCGGCCGGGGGGCTGGGGCGCGGCCGGCGCGATGCTCGCCCCGTGCGGATAGGTCCGGCCGGTGAGGGTGTTGAACAGGACCGCCGAGGCGAGCAGCAGCAGCGTGTTCACGCCCAGGGGCCAGAACACGAAGCCGTAGCCGAGATCGTGGATCGCCGGGCCGCCGAGCACGGCGGTGAGCGCCACCGCGCCGCTCGGCGGATGCAGGCAGCGCAGCGCGAGCATCAGGCCGATCGCGCCCCCGCCGGCGATCGCGGCGGCGGCCAGCGGGTCGGGGACATGGGCGGCGACCGTCACGCCGACCAGGGCGGCGATGAGGTTTCCGCCGAGGATCGACCAGGGCTGGGCCAGCGGGCTTGCCGGAACGGCGAAGAGCAGCACGGCCGAGGCGCCCATCGGCGCGACCATGACGGGGAATTCGGCGCCGGAACCGAGGGCGGCGCGGGAGACGAGCCCCGTGACGAGCAGGCCGAGCAGGGCGCCGCAGGCGGCGCGGACGCGCTCGCGCAGGCTGACCGGGGCCTGCTGGGGCAGGAGGCGGCTCAGGCGCGATGACGGCACCGGCGAACTCCCTCGGGGCTGGATGAGGCGGCGGAGCGGCCGCGCTTCCCGTCGTTCGGTCCCTACGGCTCGAGGCCCCAAAAAGAAACCGGGCCGAACGAATCGGCCCGGAGTGACACGCGAGACCGCGTCGGCGGCGTACCGCCGAAACGACCTCCCGGGGGAGAGCGGAGGAAAGGAACGGAATGGACTGGTCCGGGATGGGGCGAAGGCCGCCCCATCCCCGTCTCGTGAGGTCCGGTCGTCAGACCGCGCGGGCCTCGTGCATCGCGGCGATCTGCTCGGGGGTGTAGCCGAGGTCCTTGAGCACCTCGTCGGTGTGCTCGCCGAGCAGCGGCGAAGCCTTGATGTCGACCTGCATGTCCGAGAACTTGATCGGGCTGCCGACGGTCAGGTACGAGCCGAGCTTCGGATGGGGCACCTCGACGATGGTGCCGCTGGCGCGCAGCGACGGATCGGCGGCGATCTCCTTCATGGAGAGGACCGGCGAGCAGGGGATGTCGAACTTGCGCAGGATGTCGACCGCCTCGAACTTGGTCTTGTCGGCCAGCCAGTCCTCGATGAAGGCGAAGATCTCGAAGATCTTGTCCTGGCGGGCACGGGCGGTGTTGTAGGCCGGGTCGTCGATCCACTCGGGCTTGTTCAGCGCCTTGCAGATCGGGGCCCAGGCATGGCCCTGGATCGTGAAGTAGATGTAGGCGTTCGGGTCGGTCTGCCAGCCCTTGCACTTGAGCACCCAGCCCGGCTGGCCGCCGCCGCCCGCGTTGCCGCCGCGCGGCACCACGTCCGAGAAGGTCCCGTGCGGGTACTGCGGGTACTCCTCGAGATAGCCGACGGCGTCGAGGCGCTGCTGGTCGCGCAGCTTCACGCGGCAGAGGTTGATCACCGAGTCCTGCATCGAGACGGCGACCTTCTGGCCCTTGCCCGACTTGTTCTTGGCGTGCAGGGCCGTGAGGATGCCGATGGCCAGATGCATGCCGGTGTTCGAGTCGCCGAGGGCCGCGGCCGACACGGTGGGCGGGCCGTCCCAGAAGCCGGTGGTGGAAGCGGCGCCGCCGGCGCACTGGGCCACGTTCTCGTAGACCTTCAGGTCCTCGTAGTGGTGGCCGTCCGAGAAGCCCTTCACCGAAGCCAGGATCATGCCCGGGTTGAGCTCCTGGATGCGGGCCCAGGTGAAGCCCATGCGGTCGAGGGCGCCGGGGCCGAAATTCTCGACCATCACGTCCGAATCGCGGATCAGCTTCTCGAGGACTTCCTTGCCCTGGGGGGTCTTGGTGTCCAGCGTCAGCGAACGCTTGTTCGAGTTCAGCATCGTGAAGTAGAGGGCGTCCGCATCCTCGATGTGGCGCAGCTGGTTGCGGGTGACGTCGCCGGCGCCGGGGCGCTCGACCTTGATGACGTCCGCGCCGAACCAGGCGAGGAGCTGCGTGCAGGCGGGGCCGGCCTGGACGTGCGTGAAGTCGATGATCTTGATGCCGTCGAGAGGCTTGCTCATCTTGGCTTTCTCCCTAAGTGAACTGTGGTTTCGGATCGTTTGTTAATGTGATTGTGTTATTTTTGAAATAAATTAACAATATTCGCCGTTACGCAATGGCGAGCTTCGAACGTTCGGCTTCGAGGTCGGCGACCCGGCGGCGAAGCCGGCGTTCCTCCTCCCAGCGCTCGGTCTCGTCGCGGATGATCGCGGCGATGCCGGTGACCGTGCCGTCGGGCGCCTTCAGCAGCGCGACGGTGAAGGCGATCGAGAGCGACCGCCCGTCCTTGTGGAGCGCCGGGACCTTCAGGAGCTGCGTGCCGTAGCGGGTCACGCCGGTCTGCATGGTCTTGGCGTAGCCGTGCCAATGCCGCTGGCGGTGACGCTCCGGCGTGATCAGGTCGAGGTTCCGGCCGAGCGCCTCGTCCTGCGAGAACCCGAAGATCCGCTCGGCGGCCGGATTCCAGAGGGTGATCAATCCCTCCGCATCCGAGACCACCACCGCATCCCCGGCCGCGGCCACGAGCTGGGCGAGATCGGGTTGGTTCGCGTCGATTGTCTGGGACATGGGGATACCCACGCTGTTCAATCGGTTTCAGGCAGAGACCTGCCTGCGGCTGCTCCGTTCTGAAGGGAACTCAAGATGAGGCGCAGTTCTCCTGCGCGATTCTTGGCACGGATACTGGCCGTGACCTGACGGCAAGATCGTCGAGGATGCCGCGATCGTTCATGGCGTTCGGCGCCTCCCTGATATCGACTGTCGGCGACTTGCATCGCGACGTCGTGTTGGCATCTGGTATACCAGATACGAAATTCAGGTCAAGATCGGTCTGGATCGATCGGCGCGGTCGGCGGTTCGCTGAAGGAGCGGGCCCGCGGGCGCGCTCGGGGAGGAACGGAAAGCGATGGGTGCCGAGGCCAGAATCAGGATCCGCCAGATCGAGCGCTTCGCCTTCCGCGTGGAGTTCGGCGACGGCTTCCCCGAACTCCTCACCGACGAGCCGGTGCCGATCGGCGGCGGGGAAGGGCCCTCGCCGGAGCAATTGCTGATCGCCGGGGTGAGCAACTGCCTCTGCGCCAGCCTCGCCTTCGCGCTCGGCCGCTACGGGCAGGACGGCAAGGGCGTGGAAGCGGAGGCGATCGGCCATGTCGGCCGCAACGACGAGGGGCGGCTCCGGCTCCAGGGCATCGAGGTGGCCATCGCCCTCGGGGCGCCCGCCGCCAGCATGGACCGCATCGCCGACGTGCTCGCCCGCTTCGAGCGCTTCTGCACGGTCTCGGAGAGCGTGAAGGCCGGGATCCCGGTCTCGGTCAGTGTGCGCGACGGCGAGGGCACGCGTCTGCGATAGGCCGCGCGCGAACGACAACCGAAAGGGAGGACACCCGATGAGCCACAATGAGACGCAGCGCGCCGTCGCCCGGGCGCCGGAGGATCTGGCCCGCCTCTTCAACGAGCGCGCTAATGCCGGCGACGTGGACGGGCTGGTCGCTCTCTACGAGCCGGAGGCTGTGCTGGCCGCGGGCGAGGTGGTGGCCACGGGCCACGCGGAGATCCACCGATTCTATGCCGATCTCCTGGCGCGGAAATCCGACTTTCCCGCCCCGGAGACCCTGGCGCCGCTCCGCAACGGCGCCGTCGCCCTCACCTTCGCGCGCCTGCCCAAGGGCGCCCTCTCCGTGGAGCTGGCCCGGCGCCAGGAGGACGGGGCCTGGCTCTGGGCCATCGACCAGCTCAAGGTCCGGGGCGGCGAGCCCGCCTGAGCCGGCCCGAGTCGCAGCGCACGAAAATTCTGTTTTGGCTGTCGTGACTTCGTGGAGGCGCGAAGGCCCGCCCGGTACGCCCGCGCGGGCCTTCGAGGCCTTGCCCGGCCGTGGGAGCTGGGGCTAGAACTCCCCGGGTTCAGCTGGCGGTGTTCCCTTCCGCGGGCCGGGTTCAGCCCGCCGCCGCGACGGCTGGTCCTGTCCGAAAGGTGCGATGCGCGCAACCTGAGGATGTGAAATGATCGGTGTCGCTTCGTTGACCGGGCGCGCCGCGATCGGTTGGGTCGAACGAGAGCCGGCCGGCGAAGGCCGGACCGCAGGGAGTGGATCGTCGGATGGCCGCGGATGCCGAATTCCTGATCGACCGGCGCCGTCTGCGCCGTAAGCTGTCCCTCTGGCGCGTGCTCGGCATCGGCGGCCTCATCGTCGCGGTGGCGGCGGTCGGTCTGCGGGTGCGCAGCGGCACGCAGCCCATCGGCTTCGGCGCCGTCGAGAATCAGATCGCCCGGATCTCGATCGGCGGCTTCATCGCCGGCAGCGAGGACACCACCAAGCTGATCAAGCGCGTCGGCGAGGCCAGCGCGGTCAAGGGCGTCGTGGTCTCGATCTCCTCTCCCGGGGGCACCACCACGGGCTCGGAGGAGCTCTACCGCAACCTGCGGGCGCTGGCGGCCAAGAAGCCGATCGTCGCCTTCGTGGACGGCACCGCGGCCTCGGGCGCCTACATCACGGCGATCGCCGCCGACCACATCGTCGCCCGCGAGACCGCCCTGGTCGGCTCCATCGGCGTGCTGTTCCAGTATCCGGACGTGTCGGCGCTCCTCGACAAGGTCGGCGTCAAGGTCGAGGCCGTGAAGTCCTCGCCCCTCAAGGCCGAGCCCTCGGGCTTCACGCCGACTTCCCCCGAAGCCCGGGCGGCGCTGGCCGCCGTGGTCTCCGATACCTATGCCTGGTTCAAGGGGCTCGTGGCCGAGCGCCGGGGCCTGAACGAGAAGGAACTCGCCACGGTCGCCGATGGCCGCGTCTTCAGCGGCCGGCAGAGCATCCCCCTGAAGCTCGTCGACGAGCTCGGCGGCGAGCGCCAGGCCATCGCCTGGCTCGAGCGGGAGAAGGGCGTCGCCCAGGATCTGCCCGTGAAGGACTGGAAGCCGAAATCGGAAGGCGGCTTCAAGCTGTGGTCGGCGGCCGGCGTTGCGGGCCTGCTCGGCTTCGACGGACTCGCCGACCATCTGAGGGCGTGGAGCGAGGAGAGCCGCGGCCTGAGCGCCGGCGGCATGCTCGCCCTCTGGCGGCCCGCCGCGGGCGAGGCCCGCTGATCCCTCGCCGCCCGGCCCTGCGCGCCCGCCCCGACCATCGCCTTCGGAAGACCTGCCTATGATCAAGTCGGAACTCGTGCTCCGGATCGCCGAGCAGAACCCGCATCTCTATCAGCGGGACGTCGAGACCCTGGTGAACGCGATCCTCGACACGATCGCCGATGCGCTGGCCCGGGGCGACCGGGTCGAGCTGCGCGGCTTTGGTGCCTTCTCGGTGAAGCGCCGGGATGCCCGGCGCGGGCGCAACCCCCGCACCGGCGAGGCGGTCGCCGTCTCCGAGAAGGCGATCCCCGTGTTCAAGACCGGCAAGGAGATGCGCCTGCGCCTCAACAAGGCCGGCATCGGCGCGGCCGAGGCGGTGGATGGCTGAAGGCATGCCGGCAAGGCCGCCCCTGCCCTCGCGCGCAAGCGCTTGAGACTCGGCCGTTCCGCATCATGTTTCGCGACGAGGCGATGCGTTCGTCCGGGCGGGGTCCCTGGACGCGAGGGGCGCGAGCCTTCGGAGATTTGAGATGATTCGTTTCCTGAAAAGCCTGATTCTGCTGCCCATCGCCATCGTCGTGGTGCTGCTCGCGGTGGCCAACCGGCAGATCGTCACGATCTCGGCCGATCCGTTCTCGCCGGAGCCGGTCTTCGCCCTGGCGGTGCCGCTCTATGCCGTGCTCTTCGCCGCGGTCGCCCTCGGCATCCTGGTCGGCGGCATCGGGAGCTGGTTCGGCCAGGGCACGACCCGCCGGCGCGCCCGGTACCATCGCCGCGAGGCCGACCGGCTGGAGCGCGAGGCCGCGCATCTGCGCAACGTCGCGGCGGTGAACGGCCAGACCGGCGAGAACCTGCGGGTTCCCAACCGCGTGGCGCTGCCCGCCCCGCGCTGATCCCGTGTCCGTCCTCGTCAAGATCTGTGGTCTGAGCACCGAGGCGACGCTCGATGCCGCCCTCGCGGCGGGGGCGGATCTCGTCGGCCTCGTCCATTTCCCGAAGAGCCCGCGCCATGTCGACCTGGACCGGGCCCGGGCGCTCGCCGAGCGGGCCCGGGGGCGGGCCGAGCGGGTCGTCCTTCTGGTCGATCCCGACGACGCCCTGCTCGCCGCCGTCGTGGAGCGGGTCGCGCCGGACGTGATCCAGCTCCATGGCCACGAGACGCCGGCGCGCGTCGCCGCGATCCGGGCGCGCTTCGGCCGGCCGGTGATGAAGGCCCTCGGCATCGCCACGGCGGCGGATCTCGCCGGGCTTCCCGCCTATGCGGCGGTGGCGGACCGCCTGCTCCTCGACGCCAAGCCGCCCGCCGACGCGGATCGGCCCGGGGGCAACGGCCTCGCCTTCGACTGGTCTCTGATCGAGCGGGCCGAACTGGCACCGGGCACCATGCTCTCGGGCGGCCTCACGCCGGAGAGCGTCGCCGAGGCGCTCGCCCGCACCCGCCTGCGGGCCGTGGACGTCTCCTCCGGCGTGGAGACGAGCCCGGGCATCAAATGCCCCGACCGTATCGCCGCCTTCATCCGCGCCGCCCGCGGGGGGTGATGCGGGGTTTTGGGGGCTGCGGAGTGTCTCCCCATGTTGGGAGGGCGCCTCGGTCAGGGGCGTATCCCCTCGCCCCGTAGCGGTCTTTCCTCTCAGGTGGCCGCGAAGCGGACGGAGAGGGCAGCACGGTCATTCCCGGCCTCGCATGACGCCCCCTCCACCGCGCTTCGCGCGGTCCCCCTCGCCCCGGGGGCGAGGAGAGGGGCTCCATCGGCACGCGCGGCTCTGTAAAGCCGAGAGCCGTTCGCGGGGACGAGGCGACCCCTCGAACCCCGATCAGTTCCGGTCGTCGGGGGCCGGCGGCAGGGGGATCACCTCGATGCCTTCCTCGATCAGCGCCTTGGCCTCCTGGGGCGTCGCCTCGCCGTAGATCGCGCGCACGGGCGCCTCGCCGTAATGCATGGCCCGCGCCTCGTCGGGGAAGCGGCCGCCGACATCGTCCGCGTCGCGGGTCACCTGCTCGCGGAAGGCCCGCAGCATCGCCCGCATCTGCCGCTCAGGCTCGGCGATCATGGGCACGGCCGGGCTCTCCGCGGGCGGAGCCGGAACGGCCGGGGTGGCGGGGTGCCGGGAGCGCTCGCGATCGGTGCGGGCCACGGCGGGCGCCATCAGCGCCTTGCCGACCTTGGCCGAGGCGCAGACCGGGCAGGTGACGAGTCCGCGCGCGGATTGCTCGTCGTAGGAGGCGCTCGACGGGAACCAGCTCTCGAAATCATGGCCCGCATCGCAGGCGAGCGTGTAACGGATCATCGGACAGCAGGTTTGCGATCAGGCCTTCCGGATCCGGAAGGGCTTGGCGTGAACGAGCGTGGGAATGCGGCGCCGGGCCTCCTCGACGAGCGCGAGGTCGATCTCGGCCAGGATGAGCGCCGGGGCCGGCGTCTCCGCCTCGGCGAGGATGCGGCCCCAGGGATCGACGATCAGCGAATGGCCGAAGGTGTCGCGGCCATCCTCGTGCCGGCCGGCCTGGGCGGCGGAGATCATGAAGGAGCCGGTCTCGATCGCCCGCGCCCGCTGCAGCACGTGCCAATGCGCCTCGCCGGTCTGCTTCGTGAAGGCGGCCGGGGCGGTGAGCACCTGCGCCCCCGCTTCGGCCAGCCCGCGATAGAGCGCCGGAAAGCGGATGTCGTAGCAGATGCTGAGGCCGAGGGTGGCGAAGGGGAGTTCCACCACCACCGCGCAATCGCCGCCGGTATAGGTCGCCGATTCCCGCCAGCTCTCGCCGTTGGGCAGGTCGACGTCGTAGAGGTGGAGCTTGTCGTAGGAGGCGCGGATCGCCCCGGTCCCGTCGATCAGGAAGGCGCGGTTGGCGATGCGCTCGCCGTTGCGGATCGCCAGCGAGCCGACATGGACGACAATGCCCGCCTCCCGCGCGACCGCCCGCAGGGCGGCCAGGGTCTCGTCCTCGTCCTGCGTGCGTACGTGGGAGAACAGGCGCTCCCGGTCCCGCTCGACCAGCGAGGTGGTCTCCGGCGTCTGCACGTAATGCGCGCCGCGCCGCGCCGCCTCGCGCACGGCGGCGATGGCCGCCTCGCGGTTGGCGGCCGGATCGCGGCCCGCCTGCATCTGGGCGCAGGCGGCGACGAAGCGGGTGGGGGCAGGGGCGGCCATCAGGCGGCGAGCAGCGGGTCGAGCCGGCCCGCGCGGTCGAGGGCGTAGAGATCGTCGCAGCCGCCGACATGGGTGTCGCCGACGAAGATCTGCGGCACGCTGGTGCGACCGCCGGCCCGCTGGACCATGGCCGCCCGGGCGCCGACGGTCTTCTCGACGTCGATCTCCGTGAAGGCGACGTTCTTCTCGCGCAGCAGGCTCTTGGCCGCCGAGCAATAGGGGCACCAGGCCGTCGTGTAGATCGTGACCGGCTGCATCGTCCGCGCTTTGGCAGGAATGAGAAAAGGCCCTTCCGATATAGGGAAGAGCCTCGTTCCTTCCTACTGCGGCCATCGCACGGCCGCCATCCCGGCTGCTCAGGCGGCGAGCAGTTTCTCGACCTCGTTGACGAGCTCGCGCAGATGGAACGGCTTGGAGAGGACCTTGGCGTCCTTCGGAGCCTTCGAATCCGGGTTCAGCGCCACGGCGGCGAAGCCGGTGATGAACATCACCTTGATGTCGGGATCGAGCTCGGTGGCCCGGCGGGCCAGCTCGATGCCGTCCATCTCCGGCATCACGATGTCCGTCAGGAGCAGCTCGAAGGGCTCCTCGCGCAGGCGGTTATAGGCCGAGAGTCCGTTGTCGAAGGACAGGACATCGTAGCCGGCATTCTGCAGCGCCTTCGCGAGGAAGCGCCGCATGTCGTTGTCGTCTTCGGCGAGGAGGATCTTCATCGGTCGGCTTCCTAGGCCAGGAACCTGCTTCGTTCATTCCATAAAGCGTTCGTATGGTAAACAAGGTCTTAAATCGCGCCCGTGCCGCCACGTGCGCACTGGCACGGTGGACAGAGCGTTGCCGGCACCCCACAGTGGGGGGATGTTTCCTGTCGCCCGCTTCCCGCGGTAACGCGCGCCGATGATCGACACGCAGCCTGCCGACGCCTTCGACCCGCCCTTCGCCATCGACGAGCCTGAGGCGCATACGCTGCCGTTCGTGTTCAACACGCCGCATTCGGGCGCGGTCTACCCCCCGGACTTCCTCGCCGCCTCGCGGCTCGACGCGCTGGCCCTGCGCCGCTCCGAGGACGCCCATGTCGACCGGCTCTTCGCCCCCGTGGTCGCCCTCGGCGCGCCGCTGATGCGGGCGAACTTCCCCCGGGCCTATCTCGACGTGAACCGGGAGCCCTACGAGCTCGACCCGCGCATGTTCCACGGGCGGCTGCCGCCCTTCGCCAACACCCGCTCGATGCGCGTCGCGGGCGGGCTCGGCACGGTGCCGCGCATCGTCGCCGACGGGCAGGAGATCTACCGGGAGCGGTTGCCGGTGGAGGAGGCGGTGCAGCGCATCGAGCAACTCTACAAGCCGTATCACCGCACCCTGCGCGGGCTGATCCAGCGCACGGTCCGCCAGTTCGGCCGGGCGATCCTGATCGATTGCCACTCGATGCCCTCCTCGAGCCTCGGGCGGGACGAGAGCGCCAATGCCGACTTCGTCCTCGGCGACCGTTTCGGCACGGCCTGCTCCGAAGCCCTCACCCAGGGCTTCGAGGCCCAGCTCAGGGCCCGAGGGTATAAGGTCGTGAGAAACAAGCCCTACGCCGGAGGCTTCATCACCGAGCACTACGGCGAACCCAACCTAAACCGCCACACTCTTCAGATCGAAATCAATCGCGCTCTGTATATGAACGAGAGTAGTCTTGCGATGACTTGCGGTTTCGACACGTTGCGGCAGACGCTCACGGATGTCGTGGCCGCCGTTGCGGCCGAGGTCGTCGATGCGCCGCCCCATCGCATCGCGGCGGAATGAAGCCTCCACGACCGTGAGGGCGGTCCGGGCCTGTGGGCAATAAAAAAGGCCGTCCCGAAGGACGGCCCGAAGTCTAGGGAGGAAACGCCCAAGAAGGGCTGCAGGGCCGCGACGCCATCGCGACCTTGCAATGCACAAGATACAGTGCACCGCACAAAAAGCAAGAGCGAGAAGAGCGTCTTGTCATGAGGCGGCCGCATGGCTTGCGCGCGCGGGTCGCAAGCCATGCAGCGCGAGCGGGGATTCGGGTCGGACTTGGCTCAGCCCTCTCCGAGAAGCTGCCGGATCTCCTGACGGAGGGCGTCGGACAGCTCCTCCCGCTGCAGGCCGTAAGCGATGTTGGCGGTGAGGAAGCCGATCTTCGAGCCGGTGTCGTAGGTGCGGCCGTCGTAGCGCATGCCGTAGAACTTCTGGGTCTCCGCGAGCCGCTTCATCGCATCGGTCAGCTGGATCTCGCCGCCGGCGCCCTTCTCGCCCTTCTCCAGGATCGAGAAGACCTCGGGCTGGAGGATGTAGCGGCCGGAGATGATGAAGTTCGAAGGGGCGGTGCCCTGCTTCGGCTTCTCCACCATGCCGGTGATCTCGAAGGTCTGGCCGAAGGTCTCGCCGACGCTGACGATGCCGTATTGGTGGGTTTCCTCCGGCTTCACCTCCTCGACGGCGATGATGTTGCCGCCGTGCTTCTCGTAGGCCGCGAGCATCTGGCCCATGCAGCCGCGGCTGAGCATGTCGGGCAGCAGGACCGCGAAGGGCTCATCGCCGACGATCTCGCGGGCGCACCAGACGGCATGGCCGAGTCCCAGCGGTGCCTGCTGGCGGGTGAAGCTGGTCTGGCCGGCCTTGGGAAGATCCTTCTTCAGCTCTTCGTAGGCTGCGGTCTTGCCGCGCTCCCGAAGCGTGTGGTCGAGCTCGAACGCAATGTCGAAATGGTCCTCGATCACCGCCTTGCCGCGGCCGGTGACGAAAATGAAGTGCTCGATGCCGGCTTCCCGCGCCTCGTCCACGACATGCTGGACGACGGGCCTGTCGACGACCGTCAACATCTCCTTCGGTACGGCCTTGGTGGCGGGCAGGAAGCGTGTGCCCAGGCCCGCAACGGGAAGGACGGCCTTGCGAATCGGTTTCATGAATCGAGACCCGTATGTGGCGTTCGGCGGGAAGAGCCCGTAACGAGTGCGTTACATAGCGCGACGCTCCGGTGCATGCAGCGCCCGAAGTGGTGAAACTTGGCCATTCCGCAGCTTAATCGGACCTGAAGCCTGTCGGGTCGGGGCTGGTCCTGCTCCGGTTGCAATCGACCGGGACTTCAAGGCGTCGCCCCGTCGCCCTCTCGCCCTTCGAACCGGTCTCTCCTGCCGCGTCGCACGCGCGGAAGCCCGTCTCGCGAATGAAGACTGGACCAGCGGAGGCGGGTGGGCGAAACGAGATCTCAGGTGAGCTGGGCTGACGCGACCGGCACCGCTAAAGACCCGCGTTCGCGGTTCCATAAGAAGGGCAGGGGCGATGGCTGTTCTGGTGACGGGCGGAGCCGGCTATATCGGCAGCCACATGGTGCTGGCGCTGATCGACGCAGGCCACGACGAGGTCGTGGTGATCGACGATCTCTCGACCGGATTCGACTGGGCGCTCCCGCCTGAGGTGAAGCTCGTCGTCGGCGACGTGGCCGACCAGGCCCTCGTGACGGAGACGATCCTCCAGCATCGCGTGGATGCGATCGCGCATTTCGCGGCCAAGATCGTGGTGCCGGATTCCGTGTCGGATCCCCTCGGCTACTATCTCGCCAACACGGTGAAGACCCGCGCGCTGATCGAGACCGCGGTGCGCACCGGGGTGAAGCACTTCATCTTCTCGTCCACGGCGGCCGTCTATGGCGAACCCGAAGTGGTGCCGGTGCCCGAGAACCTGACGACGAACCCGATCAATCCTTATGGCCGTTCGAAGCTGATGAGCGAGTGGATGCTGGCCGACGCGGCCAAAGCCCACGGCTTCAGCTACGTGGTGCTGCGCTACTTCAACGTGGCGGGCGCGGATCCGCGGGGGCGCAGCGGCCAATCCACCCCGAACGCGACGCATCTCATCAAGGTCGCGACGCAGGCCGCCCTCGGCCGGCGTACGCATCTCGATGTCTACGGAACCGATTATCCGACCCGGGACGGCTCCTGCCTGCGGGACTACATCCAGGTCTCTGACCTCGCCGATGCGCATCTCGTGGCGCTGAACCACCTGCGCCAGGGCGGCGAGAGCCTGACCCTGAATTGCGGCTACGGGCGCGGCTATTCGGTTCTCGAAGTGATCGAGGTGGTCAAGCGCGTCTCGGGGCGCGATTTCGAGGTGCGGCTGTCTCCGCGTCGCCCCGGCGACCCGGCTCAGATCGTCGCGCAGGCCGACCGGATCCGGAACGACCTCGGCTGGAACCCGCAGCACGACGATCTCGATCGGATCGTCGAGCAGGCGCTCGCCTGGGAAGACGCGCTCGCCAAGCGAAATCTCCGTTGAGGCTGTTGTCGCGGGCTCTGGTTGCCCTGCTGTTCCTCGCGAGCGGCTCCCTGGCCGAGGCGGAAAGCTTTTCCACCTTCGTCGCGGGCCTGCGCAGCGAGGCCCGCGATCGTGGCATCTCGGACGCGACGTTCGAGGCGGCCTTCCGGGGCATCACCGCGCCCGATCCGGACATCCTCGCCCGCACGAAGAAACAGGGCGAGTTCAGCCGCCCGGTCTGGGAGTATCTCGTCGGCGCGGTTTCCCCGGGCCGGATCGCGAAGGGGTGGGCGCAGGCCGCCCGTCTCGCCTCCACGCTTCAGGCGATCGAGGCGAAGACGGGGGTGCCGCGCTGGATGGTGCTCGCCTTCTGGGGCATCGAATCCGACTTCGGCGCCAGCGCCGGCCGCGTCCCGACCCTCCGCGCGCTGTCGAGCCTCGCCTATGCCCGTCACCGCGGCAGCCTGTTCCGGGGGGAATTGCTCGCCGCGCTCGCCATCCTCCAGCAGGGCGATATCGAGCCGGAACGGATGGTCGGTTCCTGGGCGGGCGCCATGGGGCAGGTGCAGTTCCTGCCCTCCGTCTTCCTCAAGGAGGCGGTCGATTTCGACGGCGACGGGCATCGCGACATCTGGCGCTCCGACGCCGACGCGCTCGCCTCCATCGCGCATTATCTCCAGTCTCTCGGCTGGAACCCGGCTCTGTCCTGGGGCTACGAAGTGCGGCTTCCGGCCGGCTTCGACCTGGCGCGCTACCGGGGGGCGCTGACTGATTTCGCGCAGCGCGGCGTCACCCGGACCGATGGCAAGCCCATGCCGAAGGCGGGGGAGGGGAGCCTGTTCCTGCCCGGGGGGCTCGGCGGCCCGGTCTTCCTGATCACCGACAATTTCGAGGTCGTCCGCGGCTACAACACGAGCGACGCCTATGCGCTCGCGGTCGGCCATCTCGCGGACCGGCTGGCCGGCGCCCCCGTCCTCGCCGCCCCCTGGCCGAAGGGCGAGGCCCGTCTCGAGACGGCGGGGCTGCGCCAGCTCCAGGCGGCGCTTGCCGGGCAAGGGCTCTCTGCAGGCGAGCAGGATGGCCGCGCGGGGCCGCGCCTGCGCGAGGCGGTGCGGCAATATCAGATCCGCGAAGGGCTCCCGGCCGACGGCTATGCCAGCCCGGCGCTCCTCGCTCGTCTCCAGGCAAGGCCGTGACCCGGCAGAAGGGCGGGGCACGGGCGGCCGGCCGACTTTAGACGGATCGGAAATGGTCGGCTAAGATGACAGCCCTCCGCCAACCGCGACCGGGCAAGCCCAACGGTATGCGCATCAAGCCGTTTTCTCGCTGGACCTTGGCTGTGAGCCTGCTCGGCTCCGCTCTCGCCAGCATCCTGGTTGCGGCCCTCATGCTGCTGGTGAGTCCCGCCGGGCCGGCTCGGGCGCAATGGGGCGACGCCTACGACGCGCCGAGGGGCGACCCCTACTACGCCCCGCCCCGGCGCCGCCTGCGCGACCGTTATCAGGACGATGGCTACGGCTATGGCGGACGCGCGACCGCCCGCCGCTACGCTCCGCCTCCCCAGGAGGCGCCCCGGCAATTCTACTGGCCCTGGGAGGACCGCCCGCAACAGGCTCAGCCCCCCGCCGCGCGGCCGCCGAGTTCCGCGGAGCCGGGTCGGGCCTCTCGGCCGCGCCCGTCGCCCCCCAGCGCGCGGACCAGCCGCAAGCGCTCCGTGCCGCCCGCGCCGTCCGTCGCCGCCCCGAAGCCGGCGGAGCCCAAGACCGCACCGACGACGCAGGTCGCCGTCTTCGGAGACTCGCTGGCCTCCTACCTGCGGCGCGGCCTCGACGAGGCCTTTTCCGACAATCCCAATGTCGCCATCGTCGATCGCTCCCGCGGCGATAGCGGGCTCGTGCGCAAGGACGTCGTCGACTGGCCGAAAGCCGCCGAGGACTGGCTCAAGGCCAATTCCGGAAGCAGCTACGCCCTGGTCATGGTCGGCGTGAACGACCGGCAGCCGATCCGCGAGGGGGATCAGAGCTACGATCCCCTCTCGGACAAGTGGCGGGAGATCTACGGCGCCCGGGTCGATGCGCTGATCAAGGCCTTCACCGACCGCAAGGTGCCTCTCATCTGGGTCGGCCTGCCGCCGGTGCGCAGCGAGTCGCTCACCACCGATTTCACCGCGATCAACGACCTCGTGCGCGAGCGCGTGCAGAAGGCCGGGCAGAGCTTCGTCGAGATCTGGCAGGGCTTCGTCGACGAACGGAACCGCTATGTCGCCAGCGGTCCCGACGTCGACGGACAGGAGGCGCGCCTGCGGACCTCGGACGGCGTTCACTTCACCAGTGCCGGCGCGCGCAAGGTGGCGCATTTCGCCGATGTGGAACTGAAGCGGATCATGGGCGCCAACGGCACGCTAACGCCGGAGCAGGCCGCGCCGGTCGCGGCCGTGCCCGGGACATCCGCCCCCGCGAGCACGGGCGTCAGCCTCGACGACACCTCGGCGCTGGACCGCAAGATCACGGCGATGCTGCCGCCTCTGCCGGAGCCGCCGGGCATTCCGAGCCTCCCGGTGAAGCCGACCGCGGGGCCGGTGGTGCCGCTCGGCCGGGTCGAGACCTCGCCCGGGGGCCTCCTGATCACCGGCCGCCCGCGGGAGGGAGATGCCACCGGGACCGTCGAGCGCAGCCTTCAGCGCGGCGCCGCCCCGATGCCGCAGCCCGGCCGCGCCGACGATTTCAAGTGGCCGCCGAGCTGACGGGCCAAAAGGAAACGCCCGACCGCATGGCGATCGGGCGTCGTTCCTTCGTCCTCCGCGCCTCCGCGGAGGCTTCGGCTCAGCGCGGCAGCAGGCTCGCGCCCATCAGGCTCTCGTCGATCGAGCGGGCGGCCTGACGGCCCTCGCGGATCGCCCAGACCACCAGGGACTGGCCGCGGCGCATGTCGCCCGCCGCGAAGATCTTCGGATGCGAGGTCCGGTAATCCTCGGTGTTGGCGAGCACGTTGTTGCGCTTGTCGAGGGCCACGCCGGATTCCTCCAGGAGGCCCTTGGTGACCGAGCCGGCGAAGCCGATCGCCATGAAGACGAGGTCGGCCGGCAGGGTGAACTCCGAGCCTTCGATCGGCTTGCGCTTCTCGTCCACGCGGGCGCAGACGACGCCGGTGAGCTGCCCCTTGCGGTTGCCCTCGAGCCGCAGGGTCGCGGCCTGGAACTCGCGCTCGGCGCCCTCGGCCTGGCTCGAGGAGGTGCGCATCTTGGTCGGCCAGTACGGCCACACCGTCAGCTTGTCCTCCTGCTCCGGCGGACGCGGGCGGATGTCGAGCTGCGTGACCGAGAGCGCGCCCTGGCGGAAGGCGGTGCCGACGCAGTCGGAGGCCGTGTCGCCGCCGCCGATGACGACGACGTTCTTGCCCGCCGCGATGATCGGCAGCTCGCCGTTGCCCGGCATCGGCTCGGCGCCGACGCGCCGGTTCGACTGCACGAGGTAGGGCATGGCGTAATGCACGCCGTCGAGATCCTGACCCGGCAATTGCGGGTTGCGGGGATCCTCGGCGCCGCCGCAGAACAGCACGGCATCGAACTCCGCGGTCAGCTCCTCGACGGTTTTGTTCACGCCGACATTAACCTTGTAGTGGAAGACCACGCCCTCGGCTTCCATCTGCTTCACGCGCCGGTCGATGTGGCGCTTCTCCATCTTGAAGTCCGGGATGCCGTAGCGGAGCAGGCCGCCGGCCTTGGGCTCGCGCTCGAACACATGCACGTCATGGCCGACCCGGGCGAGCTGCTGGGCCGCGGCCATGCCGGCGGGACCGGAGCCCACCACGGCGACGCGCTTGCCGGTACGGGTGTTGGACGGCTCGGGCTTCACCCAGCCCATGTTCCAGGCCCGGTCCGCGATCGCCTGCTCGATGGTCTTGATCGCCACCGGCTGGTTCTCGAGGTTGAGCGTGCAGGCCTCCTCGCAGGGCGCGGGGCAGACGCGGCCGGTGAATTCGGGGAAGTTGTTCGTCGAGTGGAGGTTGCGGGCGGCCTCCTCCCAGTCGGACTGGTAGACGAGGTCGTTCCAGTCCGGGATCTGGTTGTGGACCGGGCAGCCGGTCGGCCCGTGGCAGAACGGGATGCCGCAATCCATGCAGCGCGCCGCCTGCTTTTTCAGGTCGTACTCGTCGAGGGGCAGGGTGAACTCGCGGAAGTGCCGCACGCGGTCCGCCGCGAGCTGGTACTTCTGCTCCTGCCGGTCGAATTCGAGGAAACCCGTGACCTTGCCCATCGATCAGCCCTTCGCCGCGGATCCTCGGGATCGCGCGCTCCGCCCTATCCGTTCCTGACATGCGGCGGCCGGCACGGAGCCGGCCGCCCTCATCTCACTCCGCCGCCACCGGCATGCGGGCCATTTCCATCTCGCGCAGCGCCCGGCGGTACTCGACGGGCATCACCTTGACGAACTTGGTGCGGTAGCTCGCCCAGTCGTCGAGGATCTTCTTCGCCCGCGGCGAGCCGGTGTACTTGAGATGGTTGGTGATGAGCTGCGTGAGCCGCTCCTCGTCGTGGCCCGACATGTCCGCGAGGATGTCGACCCGGCCCTTCGTCTCCAGGTCGCCGTCCTGGTGGAAGCGACGCATGATGTCGTCCTCCTCCTCCACGGGCTCCAGATCGACCATCGAGAGGTTGCAGCGCTCGCGGAAGGTGCCGTCCTCGTCGAGCACATAGGCGATGCCGCCCGACATGCCCGCCGCGAAGTTGCGCCCGGTCTCGCCGATCGAGACGACGACGCCGCCGGTCATGTACTCGCAGCCATGGTCGCCCATGCCCTCGACCACCGTGATCGCGCCGGAATTGCGCACGGCGAAGCGCTCGCCCGCGGAGCCGCGGATGTAGCACTCGCCGGCGATCGCCCCGTAGAGCACGGTGTTGCCGGCCATGATCGTCCGCGTCGCCGAGGCCTTCAGCGCCTCGCTTGGGCGGATGATCAGCTTGCCGCCCGACAGGCCCTTGCCGATGTAGTCGTTGCCGTGGCCCGAGAGCTCGATGGTCACGCCGGCGGCGACCCAGGCGCCGAAGCTCTGGCCCGCGGTGCCGGAGAGCTTCACGACGATGGTGTCGTCGGGCAGGCCGTCATGGCCATGCGCCTTCGCCACCATGCCGGAGAGCATCGCCCCCGCCGCGCGGTCGGAGTTCTTGATCACGTCCTCGACCACCACCGGCTCGCCGGTCTCGATCGCGTGCTTGGCCTTCTCGATGAGACGGCGGTCGAGCACGGTGTCGATCGGGTGCTTCTGCGACTCGACGTGACGGATCGCGACCTCCGGCCCGACATCGGGACGGTGGAACAGCTTCGTGAAGTCGAGGCCGCGCGCCTTCCAGTGGTCGATCGCCTCGCGCTTGTCGAGGAGATCGGAGCGGCCGATCAGGTCCTCGAGCTTGGTGAAGCCCATCGCCGCCATCATCTCCCGCAGCTCTTCGGCCACGAAGAAGAAGTAGTTGATGACGTGCTCCGGCGTGCCCTTGAAGCGCTTGCGCAGCACCGGATCCTGCGTGGCGACGCCCACGGGGCAGGTGTTCAGGTGGCACTTGCGCATCATGATGCAGCCGGCCGCGATCAGGGGCGCGGTCGAGAAGCCGATCTGGTCGGCGCCGAGCAGCACCGCAATCATCACGTCCTTGCCGGTGCGGATGCCGCCATCGGCCTGGAGCGCCACGCGGCCGCGCAGGCCGTTGATGACGAGCGTCTGCTGGGTCTCGGCGAGGCCGGTCTCCCAGGGGCCGCCGGCATGCTTGATCGAGGTGAGCGGGGCCGCGCCGGTGCCGCCGTCGAAGCCCGAGATCGTGATGTGGTCCGCGCGCGCCTTGGCGACGCCCGCCGCCACCGTGCCGACACCGACCTCGGAGACGAGCTTCACCGAGATGTCCGCTGCCGGATTCACGTTCTTCAGGTCGAAGATCAGCTGGGCGAGATCCTCGATCGAGTAGATGTCGTGGTGGGGCGGCGGCGAGATCAGACCGACGCCCGGGGTGGCGTAGCGGACCTTGGCGATCTTGGCGTCGACCTTGTGACCGGGCAGCTGGCCGCCCTCGCCGGGCTTGGCACCCTGCGCCACCTTGATCTGGATCATGTCGCCGTTGACGAGATACTCGGTGGTGACGCCGAAGCGGCCGGACGCCACCTGCTTGATCGCGGAACGGCGCGAGCGGCCGTCCGGCAGCGGCTTGAAGCGGCGCGGCTCCTCGCCGCCCTCGCCCGAGTTCGAGCGGCCGCCGAACGAGTTCATGGCGATCGCCAGGGTCTCGTGCGCCTCCTTGGAGATCGAGCCGTAGGACATCGCGCCGGTCGCGAAGCGCTTCACGATCTCGGAGGCCGGCTCCACCTCCGCGATGTCGACCGGCTGGCGGCCGAGCTCCTCCGCGGTCCTGATGCGGAACAGGCCGCGCAGGGTCTTGAGGTGGTTCTCCTGCTCGTTCACGAGCTTGGCGTACTCGCGGTAGCGCTCGGCCGCGCCGAGGCGCACCGCGTGCTGCAGCGTCGCCACCGTGTCCGGGGTCCAGGTGTGGGTCTCGCCGCGCAGGCGATAGGCGTATTCGCCGCCGACATCGAGGGCGTTGCGATAGACCGGCGCGTCGCCGAAGGCGTCGCGATGGCGCATCGCGGTCTCCTGGGCGACCTCGGCCATGCCGATGCCTTCGATGGTGGTGGCGGTGCCGAAGAAGTCCCGCTCGACGAACTCGGAATTGAGGCCGATCGCGTCGAAGATCTGCGCGCCGCAATAGGACTGGTAGGTCGAGATGCCCATCTTGGACATGACCTTGAGCAGGCCCTTATCGATCGACTTGATGTAGCGGTAGACGATCTCGTCGTCGGTCAGGTCCGGCGGGAACTCGTCCTTCATCGCGATCAGCGTCTCGAAGGCGAGGTACGGGTTCACCGCCTCGGCGCCGTAGCCGGCGAGGCAGGCGAAGTGATGCACCTCGCGCGGCTCGCCCGACTCGACCACGAGGCCGACCGAGGTGCGAAGGCCCTTGCGGATCAGGTAGTTGTGCACGGCCGCGGTGGCGAGCAGGGCCGGAATCGGGATCCGGTCCGGTCCGACCGCCCGGTCGGACAGGATGATGATGTTGTAGCCGCCGCGCACCGCGACCTCGGCCCGGTCGCAGAGGCGATCGAGCGCGCCCTCCATCGCCGCCGCGCCGGTCTCGGCGGGGAAGGTGATGTCGAGGGTCTTGGTGTCGAAGCGGTCCTCGAAATGTGAGATCGAGCGGATCTTCTCGAGATCCCCGTTCGTCAGGATCGGCTGACGGACCTCGAGCCGCTTGCGGCGGGAGGCGCCTTCCATGTCGAGCAGGTTCGGCCGCGGCCCGATGAACGAGACGAGGCTCATCACGGCCTCCTCGCGGATCGGGTCGATCGGCGGGTTGGTGACCTGCGCGAAGTTCTGCTTGAAGTAGCTGTAGAGCGGCTTCGGCTTGTCCGAGAGCGGGGCGAGCGGCGTGTCGGAGCCCATGGAGCCGACCGCCTCCTGGCCGGTCACGGCCATGGGCGCCATCAGCAGCTTCAGGTCTTCCTGGGTGTAGCCGAAGGCCTGCTGGCGATCGAGCAGGGACACGTCGGTGCGCGAGGCCCGCGGCTGGATCGGATGCAGGTCCTCCAGCACGATCTGGGTGTTCTTCACCCACTCGGCATAGGGATGCGCGCCGGCCAGCTCGCCCTTGATCTCCTCGTCGGAGACGATGCGGCCCTTCTGCAGGTCGATCAGCAGCATGCGGCCCGGCTGCAGGCGCCAGGATTGCACGATCTTCTCGTCCGGGATCGGCAGCACGCCCATCTCGGAGGCGAGCACGACCAGGCCGTCGTCGGTGACGAGGTAGCGGGCCGGGCGCAGGCCGTTGCGGTCGAGGGTGGCGCCGATCTGGCGGCCATCGGTGAAGGCGACCGCGGCCGGGCCGTCCCACGGCTCCATCAGGGCGGCGTGATACTCGTAGAAGGCGCGCCGCTCCTCGCTCATCAGCGGGTTGCCGGCCCAGGCCTCCGGGATGAGCATCATCATCGCATGGGCGAGCGAGTAGCCGCCGGCCACGAGGAACTCGAGGGCGTTGTCGAAGCAGGCGGTGTCGGACTGGCCCTCGTAGGAGATCGGCCAGATCTTCGAGATGTCGTTGCCGAACAGCTCGGAATCGACGCTGGCCTGCCGGGCCTTCATCCAGTTCACGTTGCCGCGCAGCGTGTTGATCTCGCCGTTATGCGCGACCATCCGGTAGGGGTGCGACAGGCGCCAGGTCGGGAAGGTATTGGTGGCGAAGCGCTGGTGCACCAGCGCGATGGCCGAGACGAAGCGCTCGTCCTTGAGGTCGAGATAGTAGTGGCCAAGCTGGTGCACGAGCACCATGCCCTTGTAGACCACGGTCCGGGTCGACACGGAGACCGGATAGAACTCCATCAGCCGCTCGTCGCCATGGCCGTAGACCTTGGACGAGATCACCTTGCGGGCGATGTAGACGCGCCGCTCGAAGGTGTCCTGGTCGGTGATGGTGGCCGGGCAGCCGATGAAGACCTGGCGGTGATGCGGCTCGGTCTCCTTCACGGCGGCGCCGAGGTCGCTCGAATCGACCGGCACGTCGCGCCAGCCGATGAGGGGCAGGCCCTCCTCGGCGAGCGAGGTCTCGACGATCTCCTCGATGATGCGGCGGGCATCCTCGGCCTTCGGCATGAAGAACTGGCCGATGGCGTACTGGCCGTGGGGCGGCAGCTCGAAGCCGAGGCGCGAGCATTCCTCCGCGAAGAAGACATGCGGGATCTGGACGAGAATGCCGCAGCCGTCGCCCATGGTCGGATCCGCGCCCACCGCGCCGCGATGGTCGAGATTCTCGAGGATCTTCAGGCCCTGCTGGACGATGGCGTGGCTACGCCGGTCGTGCATGTCGGCGATGAAGCCGACGCCGCAGGCATCGCGCTCGCGCGCGGGATCGTAGCTGCCTTCCGCCTTCGGCAGCGCCGGGTCGCGCACGATCAGCGGCTTGTCGCCGGCGCGCGAGGGAATGTTCACGTCGTCAGAGCGGGTGTTTGCAGACACAGACAGTTCCAAGGCGTTCATGCCCGATGAATCCATGCGCATCGCCGTCACATCTCCGTCCCGACCCGAAGGCGAGCATGTTTTGTGCCCGAACGGAAGCGACGTTCGGACACCGCGGTTAGTTTGCGTCGGGTCGTGGCGGGATCTCTTCGGCTTCGAGAAGCGCCCGCAACCCGCGGGCGTGGCGCAGGCTCGCTCAGCCCGCGCTCGCCCGGATCGCCGTGTCGGCGATCGGCTTGATAGCTCGTTTGGACGTCACGTCGATCACGCGAAACAGCCCCCAGCGCGCCCGAAGGCGGCTGCCACCGAAAAGGGACAGTGATACTGTCCTATAAATCGACGGTGCCAGATTTCAAGTATTCCAGCAAGTGCACCGACACCGCGCTCGACCCCGCTTTATGCAGGGCAGACGCGACGGCACGTCACGACCCGGCACGGGGCGCCGACCCGGGCGAGGGCCGGTTCTCGAATCGCCCCGCATTCTCGCCCGAATTCTGAAGTTAACGACATCTTGCCAAGCACGGGGGCCTGCGGGGAACGATCTGCGCCCGGGCCGGGACAAGCCGCCTCAAGCGGCGCCCGGCCCAAGCCGCCCGGGCCGATCGACGAGAGGTCACATGGTTTCGCGCCGCACCTCGCATTTCCTCCGCGCCAGTCTTGCCGCTCTCGCGCTCAGCGTCGCCACCGGTGCGGCGATGGCGCAGGGCTACGGGCGCACCTTCGAGTTCGAGGAGGCCGAGCCGCTGATGTCGCCGCGGGCGGTGGCCTTCCGCCTGTTCGACCGGGGCTTCACCGAGATCGGACGGCCGCGCTTCGACGGGGCGGCCTATGTCGTGGACGCGACGAACCCGGCCGGGGCCCGCGTCCGGCTGATCGTGGATCCGCGCAGCGGGGCGGTGCTGGGGCGCGAACGCCTTGATATTCCTTACTTTCCGGGCGCCCGCCCGCCGCGCGCCGCCGGCTTCGGCTGGACCGAGGAGGAGCCGCGGCCGCGCCGGGTCTACCGGGAGGCGGAGAGGCTGGTGCCGCCCGCCGACATCCCGGATGCGGGGCCGCCGGGCATCCGCCCGCAGCGGCCGGGCCTGAGCGCGACGCCGCCCGGGCCGGCCGAGGCCGCGCCGTTCGGGCTGAACCCGGATGCCCGGGGCCGGGCCGATTCGGGGCGGCGCAGCGCCAAGCTCGCCCCTGTGCAGAAGCCCGCCGCGCCCCGGGCGACGCCCGCTGCGCCGGCGCCGAAACTCGAGACGCCGCAAGGGATTGACCGGGATTCCGCCAAGGCCGGCGAGCCTCCTAGGCCCGCCCCCGCCGAGGCGGCCAAGCCCGCGGCGCCGGAGGGGAAGGAGCCGGCCAGGGAGGCCGCCCACAGCGCGCCGCCGACGCCGGCCGCGGTGCAGCCCCCGTCCCCCGGAACGGCGGTCGACGCGAAGCCGGCCGAGGCGAAAACCCCTGATACCAAAGCGGCTTGGCAGGATCCGCCGGCCGGCGAGAAGAAGGTCCGCGTCATCGGCGGCGCCACCATCGTGCCCGGTGGCGGGGGCGAGGCGGCCCCCGCCGGCCCGAACTGAGGCGCCGGGGCGGATGACCGATTCGTCATCCGCCGGCGACCCTCCGGTAAGGCCCGCGGGACCAGCCTGACGCCGCTCGAGGCTTCGAAGCCTCGGCCCTTCGGCCGCGAAGCCGAAGGCCGAGGGCTTCGAGGCCGGCTTCGTCGGCCCCCGCGAGGTTCCATGCCGGCTCCCTCGGATGTCCCCATTCCGGGCGCATCGGCGCATTTCCAGCCGCGTCCCGGCGGATTATGCCGTGAGCCGATGCGGCTCTTGATCATCGAGGACGACCGGGACGCGGTCGCCTATCTCGCCAAGGCGTTCCGGGAGGAGGGGCACGTCGCCGACCAGGCGACGGACGGCCTCGACGGCTACGCGCTCGCCCGCGAGGGCGATTACGACGTGCTGATCGTCGACCGGATGCTGCCCAAGCTCGACGGGCTGTCGCTGATCCGCTCCCTGCGCGAGCAGGGGGTGACGACGCCGGTGCTGATTCTCTCCGCGCTCGGCCAGGTCGACGACCGGGTGAAGGGCCTGCGGGCCGGGGGCGACGATTACCTGCCCAAGCCCTATGCCTTCTCCGAGCTGCTCGCCCGCACGGAGGTGCTGGCCCGGCGCCGGGCCGGCCCGGTGGGCGGGGCCGAGCCCACGGCGTACAAGGTCGGCACCCTGGAGCTCGACCGCCTGTCCCACCGGGTCACCCGGGCGGGCCGGGAGATCGTGCTGCAGCCCCGGGAATTCCGCCTGCTCGAATACCTGATGCGCCATGCCGGGCAGGTCGTCACCCGCACGATGCTGCTCGAGCATGTCTGGGACTACCATTTCGATCCGCAGACCAACGTGATCGACGTCCATGTCTCGCGCCTGCGCGCCAAGATCGACAAGGGGTTCGACCAGCCGATCCTGCACACGGTCCGCGGCGCCGGCTACATGGTCCGGCCCGATCCGGCGGGCGGGGCGTGAGGGCGGTGTCGCCGGGCGCGGGGGACGACGCCTCCGGCCGCGCGCCGGCCCCGCCGGCCCCGCGCCTGCCCATGGCCCTGCTGCGCGACGCGCCCCCCGGGCGGGAAGGCCTGCCGGCCCGGCTCGGCAAGCTGTTCCGCACCACGGCGTTCAAGCTCTCCCTCGCCTATCTGGTGCTGTTCGCGGTCTCGGTGACCCTGGCGCTCGGCTACGTCGCCTGGAACGCCCGCCGGGTGCTCGACGACCAGATCGTCTCGACCATCGAGGCCGAGATCAACGGCCTGTCCGAGCAATACACCCAAGGGGGGCTGCGCCGGCTCATCGCCGTGGTGGAGCGGCGCGCCAAGGAGCCCGGAGCCTCGCTCTACCTCGTCACCACCCCGGCCGGGGAGCATGTGGTCGGCAACGTCTCCCGGGTGCCCCTGGGGCTGCTCGATGCGCCGGGCCAGTTCGAGGGCCCCTATGGCCGCGGCAGCGAGGGGGAGGAGGGCGCCGAGCACCGGGCGATCATGCGGGTCTACACGCTGGCCGGCGGCTTCCGTCTGCTGGTCGGCCGCGACACCGCCGAGCGCGACCGCCTGCGCGAGGTCATCGGCAACACCTTCGGCTCCTCGCTCGCCCTGGTGCTGGTGATCGGCGTGGTCGGCGGCTGGTTCGTGGCGGGCCGGGTGCTCAAGCGCGTGGACGACATGACCGAGACCACCCGCACCATCATGGCGGGGGATCTCGACGGCCGCCTGAAGGTGGCGGGCACCGGCGACGAGCTCGACCGCCTCGCCCAGAACCTCAACCTCATGCTGGAGCGCATCGGCGAGCTGATGCGCGGCATGCAGGAGGTCTCCGACAACATCGCCCACGACCTGAAGACGCCGCTCACCCGCCTGCGCAACCGGGCCGACGAGGCCCTGCGCGGGGCCGGCAGCGCCGACGACCTGCGCGCGGCGATGGAAACGGTGATCGAGGAGAGCGACGGGCTGATCCGCGTGTTCAACGCGCTCCTCACCATCGCCCGGCTGGAGGCCGGCAGCGCGCCGGACCATTTCGCGGATTTCGATGCCGGGCGGGTCGCCGGGGAGGTGGCCGAGCTCTACGAGGCGCTCGCCGAGGAGAAGGGCCTCGCCCTGACGCTCGAAGCCGAGCCCGGCCTGATCATCCGCGGCAACCGCGAGCTGATCGGCCAGGCGCTGGCCAACCTCGCCGACAACGCCATCAAATACGGCGCCGGCGGCCCCGGCCCCCCGGTGATCGCCATGACGGCCGCCCGGGTGCCCGAGGGCGTGCGCCTCACCGTGGCCGATCACGGCCCCGGCATCCCCGAGGCCGAGCGCGCCCACGTGCTCGCCCGCTTCGTCCGCCTGGAAGCCGCCCGCACCAACCCCGGCTTCGGCCTCGGCCTCAGCCTCGTCAACGCCGTGGTGCGGCTGCACGGCGGGCGGTTGGATTTGGAGGACAATGGGCCGGGGTTGCGGGTCGTGGTGACGGTGCCGGGGATGGGGTGAGGTAGCTTGCTGCCCATCCGTGCAACAAGTTTTTCAAATATTTTGAATTATGGCCGACAGTATGAATAATTTTTTATCAAAATTCTGTATATTCATAAATTGTTGAATATAATTCACGGTTAAAGTAAGAATTAATTTCTGACTATATTTATAGTAAGTCACGCCACCTATCGTAGATTATTGCCAAAAATCATTTCGTTCCCACAATTGCTTAACTGAAAAATTTCCTAGCAATCCTCTATGCCAAGAAGTGCTTTATGATGGATTTCAATGTTTAAATTAGCATATTATTTGAATTTAAACATTAGAATTTTCTACAAATATGATCCAAAGTTGTGGCAGACTCTGCTTCAAAATTGCCTAAGCAGTCTGGGCAAGTTATGTCGCCTTCCTCTGCTATACGCAAAGCAGAACAATGCGGACAGATCATTAGAAATGCTCGCAATGCTTCCTCTAAGCTGGCGTCAGATTGCACAGCCATAGCAAGCCGGGGATCAACAATCCCGAAGAGATAGAGAGGGCGATTTCCCGCGTTGGGAACATCTCCAATCTTAGCTACAGCTCCAACCGAAGACCAGTTCTTTACTTTTGATCTGACAGCTTGCGTTGAAACCCTAAATACATCGCTTGCCAATGAACTGATTGTAAAAGTTAGTTCTCCAACTTTTTTCAATTCTCCGAAGGCCGTGCCATATAATTCTCTCGCCCGTTCGTTCGAAAAAGCTGAAATGCCGACCTTGACGGTCCTGTAATCAATTTTATCCCTAAAAGACCCTGATTTAGTATGCTCATCTACAATTTTTTTACAGATGCGTACCATGTCGCGCGGTGAGCCGTGTGCTAAATATGCTACCAGGGAGTGTATGTCATAAGGCGCGTCAGCGCTAATTAATTGATCAAATCGACTTATTTTCCCTTCGGAATATGTTTGAAGGCGCCTGCTTAAAACCTTCTGTAGATCTTGGACTGACCAATCTAGGGCGTATTCAAGTAATCTGTCCGGGCGACCTCCTGCATTTTGATATGCATCTTTAGTTTGATCCCAAAGAAAAAACTTAAAGGCAACTCCTTCCGTTTCTAATAACGGAAGATCTATTAATAAAGATTGTAAAAATTCAAAAGATTTATCTGCATCACTTGCTGTTATGGTGAGTTCGTCTACTCTATCGACGAGAATATACACTGAAGAAAATTGAAGCTTCAAGGCGATTTGGATCAAATTTTCAAACTGAAATTTTAAGGTGTCGTCGAAAGTTTGAGTGCCAGCGGGCGGATTCTCTAGCTTGCCAGCTCCAAAGTAGCCAGCTGCAACATTTGCTAGAGAGGCAACAATTCCGCCGTATTTGTTCCAGGCATCTACAGCCTTGTCGCCCATTGATTTAATTGAATTGAGTGTTTCTTTAAATTTTTCTGTGGTTATTTTTCCAAAATAAATCTTAGAAAGCGAAACAATAATTTTCTTATCTAGTTCTGTTACATTATTTGGAGCGTAGCCTAAATTATCAAGTTCAAGGACTATGGCAAGAAGTATTATACGATTTATGTTTGTTAAATGATAGTCAATGTTGGCGTCCGATGGCCGCTTTAGTCCATCCGACGGAAATTTATCGTATGTGATGCATAAAAACGACCTCGCTTCCGCGCTGCGCTTTTCAATCATAATTTTTTGGGCAGTCTTGCCTCCACCGCGTGGAGCAAACACAACGTTGCTCTTCGGCTTTCGCGGATCTCCAACCACTGCTGGGAAAAATGGTGGATCAACAAAATAACTCTCGATCAGTGGCTCATCTGCTGCATTTGTTGATGCAAAAGGATCCTCCGTAAATCCATGAGCAGAAAAAAATTCCTTTGACATCAAATTGCTCCACGGACTTGTAGCTGCACAGCATTGGAATTATGATAAATTGCTAGTAAAATCGGCGCCATATTGCAACTTATTTCCTGATGTTCGTTTTGTCTTATTGCATTCCTGACGTGTTATTTCTCAAAATATTTGAGTGTGTACTGCTGCGTTTGCGTTATCGAATAAAGTCAAACCAGATTTTTATGTTGTGTGATTTTGTGAAGCGATGCTAATCTATCTGAGCTTCGATCTGATTCCTATTCTAAGCCAAGATCAAAACTCAATTCAACTGGCACTGGTTCTGATCTGCGCCGGATTCCCCACCACCGTCGCGCCCGCGGGCACGTCGCGGGTCACCACGCTGCCGGCGCCGATGATGGCGTCGTCGCCGATGGTGACGCCGGGCAGGATCAGGGCGCCGGCGCCGATCCAGACATCGGCGCCGATGGTGATCGGGCGGCCGCATTCGAGCATCTGCCGGCGCAGGGCCGGGTCGCGGGGATGGTCGGCGGTGAGGATCTGCACCCCGGGGCCGATCTGCGTGCGGTCGCCGATCCGCACCGCGACCACGTCGAGGATGCAGCCGTTGAAATTCATGAACACGGCCTCGCCCAGGTGGATGTTGAAGCCGTAATCGCAGTGGAAGGGCGGGCGGATGTTGCAGCCCTTCCCGACGGAGCCGAACCGCTCCTCCAGCAGGCCCTGGCGCTCGGCCGGGTCCTGCGCCAGGGCCGCGTTGTAGCGGGCGAGCCAGGCCATGGTCCGGGCGGAATCGGCGGCGATCTCGGGATCGTCGGCGACATAGAGAGCGCCGGCGAGCATCTTCTGCTTCTGCGAACGGGTGTCCAACGGGCGCTCCTCCTCCGGTTCGGGCGGTAGATGGATCGGGCGGGCGGGGATGGCGAGGCCTCCCCTGGACCCCCCTCCCGAAACGCGCGATGACGGGCGCCAAGAAACGGGAGGAGCCGCATGAGCCGCGAGGCCGCCCTGCGCCGGCATCTGGGCGCCGCGCCGCCGCTGTCGGATCCGGGGCAGGCCGAGGCGCGCTTCGCCGAGATCGCGCCCGACCTGCCGGCCGCCCTGCGCAAGGGGGCGGCCAAGGACCTGCTCCTGGCGCTGGCCGACCATTCGCCCTTCCTGTGGGGGCTGTGCCTCCGCGACCCCGCCCGTCTCGCCCGGCTCCTCGACGCGGATCCCGAGGCGGCGGATGCGCGGATCGTGGCCGCCCAGGCGGCGGCGGGCCGGGCGGCGCCGGCGGGCGACCTCGACGCGGTCGGGCGGGCTCTGCGGGCGAACCGGGCCGAGCACGCGCTGCTCGTGGCGCTGGCTGATCTCGGCGGGCTCTGGCCGCAGGCGCGGGTGACCCGGGCGCTCTCCGATTTCGCCGATGCCTCGGTCCAGGCCGCCGCCGACGCCCTGCTGCGCCAGGCCGCCGCCGCCGGGCGCTTCCGGCCCCTCGATCCGGAGGCGCCGCAGGCGGGCTCGGGGCTCGTCGTGCTCGGGCTCGGCAAGCTCGGGGGGCGGGAGCTCAACTATTCGAGCGACATCGACCTGATCGTGTTCTTCGATCCCGAGGCCCGGCGCCTGAAGGAGGGGCTGGAGCCGACGCCGTTCTTCAGCCGCCTCGCCCAGGGCATGGCCAAGCTCCTGCAGGAGCGCACCGGCGAGGGCTATGTCCACCGGGTCGATTACCGGCTGCGGCCCGATCCCGGCTCGACCCCGACCGCGATGAGCCTCGCCTCGGCCTATGTCTATTACGAGACCACGGGCCAGAACTGGGAGCGCGCCGCCTTCATCAAGGCCCGGCCCGTCGCCGGGGACCGCGACGCGGGCGAGGCCTTCCTGAAGGAGCTGCGGCCCTTCGTCTGGCGCAAGTATTTCGACTTCGCGGCCATCGCCGACGTGCACGCCATGAAGCGGCAGATCCATGCCGTGCGCGGGCACGAGACCCTGGCGGTGGCCGGCCACGACATCAAGCTCGGGCGCGGGGGCATCCGCGAGATCGAGTTCTTCGTGCAGACGCAGCAGCTCGTCTTCGGGGGCCGGCGGCCGGAGCTGCGCGGGCGCTCCACCGTGGCGATGCTCGGCGCGCTGCACGCGGACGGCTGGATCTCCGCCGAGGCCCGGGACGAATTGCGCGCGGCCTACGACTTCCTGCGCACCATCGAGCACCGGCTGCAGATGCTGCGCGACGAGCAGACCCAGCGCCTGCCGATCGAGCCCGAGGCGCTGGAGGCCTTCGCCCGATTCTCGGGATTCGCCGACCGGGCCGGTTTCGAGGCGGCGCTGCTCGCCCATGCGGAGCGGGTGCAGGCGCATTACGCCCTGCTCTTCGAGGGGGGCGACGACCTCTCCTCGGAGCTCGGCAACCTCGTCTTCAGCGGGGCCGGGGACGATCCCGGCACGCTCGCCACCCTGCGCCATCTCGGCTTCCGGGCGGCGGAGACCGTGGCCGAGACCGTGCGCGGCTGGCATTTCGGGCGCCGGGCCGCCGTGCGCAGCCCGCGGGCGCGGGAGGTGCTGACCGAGCTGACCCCGGCCCTGCTCAAGGCGCTCGCCGGCACGCCCGACCCAGATGCGGCGCTCGCCGCCCTCGACCGCGCCTTCGGCCGCATGCCCGCGGCGGTGGAGCTGCTCACCATCCTGCGCGAGCACGAGCGGCTGCGGCTGCTCTTCGCCGACCTCCTCGGCAGCGCCCCGCGGCTCGCCGAGACCGTGGCCTTCAGCCCCCACGTGCTCGACGCGGTGATCGATCCGGGCTTCGTCGAGCCGGCCACCGACGCGGCGGAGATCGCGGCGCAGTACCGGGCGCTGCTCGGCCGGCCTGGGAGCTTCGAGGAGTTCCTGGACCGCAGCCGCGACGCCGCCCGCCAGCTCCGCTTCTCGGCGGGCGCCCGCCTGCTCTCCGGCATTCTGACGCCGGAAAGCGCCGGCCGGGCCCATGCCGCCATCGCCGACACGGCGGTGGCCACGGCCCTGGAGGCGGTCTCGGCGGCCTTCTTCGCCGAGCACGGCGCCGTGCCGAAGGGGCGGCTCGCCATCCTCGGCTATGGCCGCCTCGGCGCCCGCCAGCTCACGGCGGAATCCGACCTCGACCTCGTGGTGCTCTACGATTTCGACCCCGAGGACCGCATGAGCGCCGGCCCCCGGCCCCTCGATGCGGCGGTGGCCTATAACCGCCTGACCCAGCGCCTCGTGGCCGCGCTCACGGCGCCGACCCGGCGGGGCCGGCTCTACGAGATCGACCTGCGCCTGCGCCCCGGCGGCGGCCAGGGCTCGGTGGCGACCCAGTTCCGCGCCTTCCGGGCCTATCAGGAGGGCGAGGCGGAGCTGTGGGAGCACATGGCGCTCACCCGCGCCCGGGTGATCGCGGGCGATGCGGGCCTCGCCGCGGAGGCCGAGGCGGCGATCCGCGCGGCGCTCGCCCGCCCGCGGGAGGCAGCCGAGGTCGCCCGCGCGGTGCGGGGCATGCGCGCCCTCGTCGAGACGCAGAAGGGCGACAAGGGCCCCCTCGACCTCAAGATGGCCCCGGGCGGCCTGCTCGACCTCGACTTCCTGGCCCAGGCCCTGGTGCTCGCCCATGCGGCCCGGGACCCGGACCTGATCGGCCGCGACACCGGCGGCGTCCTCGCCCGCGCCGGGGAGACCGGCCTGCTCGACCGGGCGGAGGCGGAGCACCTCGTCGCCGCCCATCGCTGGCTCGACGGCATCCACCATTGGCAGCGCCTGATGGTGGAGGGCGACCCCGACACGGCCTCCCCCGTGGCGCTGGCGCGCCTCGCCCGTGCCGCCTCCCTGCCCGATGCCCGGGCGCTCACCGCCCAGATCGAGGCCGAGCGGCGCTTCGTGCGCGACGCCTTCGACCGGGCGCTCGGGCGCGGCGCCAAGCCTGTGCCGTGACGCGCGCCCCGCCGAACTCGGCGGTCGCGGGGCGGTTGTCCTCGGGAGGGCGGGCGCACGGTGCCGGCTGGAAGGCCTCTGTTGGGACGGCCCAGCATCCCGGAGACCGGAGCCCCGCGAAGGGCCAGCCTGTCCGGGAGAGCGCGCCATGACCGTCGAACCAACTCTCAGGGGCCAGCGCATCCTGGTCGTGGAGGACGAGTATTTCATCGCGACCGATACCGCGCGCACCCTCCGGGAGGCCGGGGCCGCGGTGATCGGGCCGGTCCCCAGCGAGGAGGCGGCGCGGTTCCGGCTGGCGCGGGAGCGCCCCGACGCGGCCGTGCTCGACATCAATCTCGGCCTGGGAGCCTCCTTCACCCTCGCCGGGAGCCTGAAGGAGCGCGGCATCCCCTTCGTCTTCGTCACGGGCTACGACCAGTCCGTGATCCCGGCGGCCTTCGGCGGGGTCGAACGGCTGGAGAAGCCGATCCAGACCCGGCGCATCGTCGGTGCCCTGTCGAAGCTGCTGATGCAGACGGCTTGAGCCGGGCCTCCGGTGCTGCCTGGATCCTGCAGCCTCAGCGTGCTTCGGGCCGGTTCGGGGACGGGACCCCTCCCGACTTGCGCCGCCCCGCCAGGCGGGCCGCGATCCGCGCCGTGACGCGTGTGCGTCAGATGTGGCCAGGGCCGGTCCAGACATGGCCGGTCGGGAAGCGGCCAAGCGGCAAACGCATCCGTGATGTCGCCGCTGCGGCAGGATCGATCGCCGATCGATCCGCGGGCGTATGACACGAAAATACCAAACCTAATCCATGAAATTCGTTCCATGCGCCTCAGAAAATCGGGGCGAAAGGGACGAATTTCTGACGAAATCACAGTGTCATCATCGAGGAATATGGTGAATGGGCGTGAAAACGTTTCCATTTTCTTAACTGCATCGCCAGGAACGCAGGAGCGCCGCAACTGCAGCGGGCATTCCTTTAACATGCAGGCAAGCGCTCAAGCCCAAAGTCGACAGAACCGCGGAACAGCGGGTGTGGTCCAGATGATGTTGCTGTCGCTTCTGATCGATACGGATGGCGGAGGGCGCCCCCGGGACGGGAGCCTCGATCGCCGCGTGCGCATCGAGCAGGTCGACGTGGCCCTGCGGCTCGCCCCCTTCACCGTGCTCGTCAGCCTGAGCGTGGTCCAGGTCGTGACCTGGCTGTTCTGGTCACCGGCGACCGCGCTCTATCTCGGCGGCCTCGACGCCGTGACCATCGGGTTCTCGGTGGTCGCGATCGACCAGTGCCGGCGCTGGCCCACCCGGCCCAAGCCGGAGGCGCTGTCGCGGTTCTACCTGCTCGGCGTCTACGGCCTCTCCCTGGCCTTCGGCATCCTGCTCGCCTCGATCCCGGTCATGCTCTTCGTCGATAGCGACCCGCAGGAGCGGCTGCTGATCGCCTGCACCTGCGCCGGCCTGATCGCCTGCGGCATGAGCGCGGCCGTGCTGCCGGGCGCCGCGATCGGCTATTCCGGGCCGATCGTGCTGGGCTCCTATCTCGCCCTCGGGCTGACCCGCGACGTGTTCTACGCCTATGTCGCGGTGCTCCTGACCTTCTACGCGTCCTTCATCTTCGCCACGATCCTGCATTTCAGCCGGCTCGTGCGTATGCGCGTTGAGGTGCAGGTCGATCTCGAGCGCCAGCAGGAGCTGACCAGCCTGCTCCTGAACGACTTCGAGGAGAATGCGAGCGACTGGCTCTGGGAGACGGATGCCAATCTGCGGCTCCAGCACGTCTCGGCCCGCTTCGCCGAAGTGTCCGGCTTTCCGGCCTACGCCCTTCAGGACCTCTCCCTCGAACGGCTTTTCGCCCGGGCGGGGTCGGCCCCCGGCGCCGCGCAGATCTGGGACTGCATCGCGGACCGCCACGCCTTCCGCGCCGTGATGCTGCCGATGGAGATCGGCGGGCGCAGCCGCTGGTGGGAGGTGAGCGGCAAGCCGATCTTCGACCGCCGGGGCATCTTCACCGGCTATCGCGGGGTCGGCTCCGACATCACCGAGCGCAAGCTCTCGGAGAACCGGCTCTCCCACCTCGCCACGCACGATTCCCTGACGGAGCTGCCCAACCGCGTGCTGTTCCAGGAGCGCCTGGACACGGCCCTGGACGCCCTCGGCGCCGACGGGCGCCTCGCCGTGCTCTGTCTCGATCTCGACGAGGTCAAGGCGGTCAACGACGCCTTCGGGCACGGGGCCGGCGATGCGCTGCTCCAGGGGGTCGCCAACCGCCTGCGGGTGGTCTCCGGCAGCGGCGCGCTGGTGGCGCGGCTCGCCGGCGACGAATTCGCGATGCTGGTCGAGGGGCGCATCGCCCGGGACCGCCACGCGACCGGGGCGCTGGCGGCGCAGGTGGTCGACGCCCTTGCCATGCCCTTCTTCCTGGACGGCATCCGCGTCAGCATCGGCGTGAGCATCGGCATCGCCGTCGCGCCCGAGGACGGCAAGCAGGACATCATGCGCAAGGCCGACCTCGCCCTCTACCGGGCGAAGAGCGAGGGCCGGAAGGCCCACCGCTTCTACGAGGCGGAGATGGACGAGGTGATCGAGGCGCGCCGCGCGCTCACCGCCGACCTGCGGGGCGCCCTGGAGCGCCACGAATTCGTGCTCTACTTCCAGCCCCTCGTCTCCGCGGAGAGCGGGCGCATCCAGGGCTTCGAAGCGCTGGTGCGCTGGCGCCACCCGGCCCGCGGCTTCGTCTCCCCGGCCGAGTTCATTCCGCTGGCGGAGGAGACCGGCGTCGTCATCCCGCTCGGCGAATGGATCATCCGCGAGGCCTGCCGGATCGCGGCCGCCTGGGGCAGCCCCTTGAGCGTCGCGGTGAACCTCTCCGCGGTGCAGTTCCGCCATTCCGACCTCGCCGGGATCGTACGGGAGGCCCTGCGCGAGAGCGGGCTGCCGGCCGAGCGGCTGGAGCTGGAGGTGACGGAATCGGTCTTCCTGGCGGCGACGCCGGCGGTGCACGAGGTGCTGCGCGCCCTGCGGGGCCTGGGCCTGCGCCTGTCGCTCGACGATTTCGGGACCGGCTATTCCTCGCTCAGCTATCTGCGCCGGGTCGCCTTCGACAAGATCAAGATCGACCGCAGCTTCGTGAACGACCTGCCGGACGATGCCAGCGACATCGCCATCGTGCGCGCCATCATCGACCTGGCCTCGGCCCTCGGCATGACGGTGACGGCGGAGGGGGTCGAGACCGAGGCCCAGCGGGACTGCCTGATGCGCCAGGGCTGCCGGCAGTTCCAGGGCTACCTGTTCGGCCGCCCGATGCCCGCCGCCGAAGCCGCCGCGCTCGCCGCCCGCGGCGGCCTCACGGACCGGAAGCCGTACGCGGCGTGAGGGCTGTCTCCCATAGGGGACGGTCCGCTGAGGCGATTATTGATTGAGCGAGGGGGCGGGCCTGGCTCCCTCGTCCCGGTTGTGGGGATGAGGAGGCCTCCACCCCTCACATCAGCAGCGCGTCGCCGGACATGCCGACATCGCCGGAGAGGTTCGGGCGGTCGCCGGAATGGGGCGATTCCTTGGGCCAGTAGCGCAGGAAGCCCTGGATGATGGCTCCGGGGATGTCGAGCGGGTGGTAGGTCTTCACGTCCACGAACATCAGCGACTGCTCGCCCCGGCCGAGCAGGCCGTGGGTCTCGCTGTGGATCTCGTGGGCGAGGGTGACGAATTTCCGATTGTGCTTGGCGATGCGGATCCGCACCGTCACCGGCTCGAACTCCATCGCCTCCCGGCGGAACTCGTGCTGGAAGTTGCGGGTGAGGATGTAATAGCTCGTCGTCTTCAGGTCGAAATCCGGCATGCAGATGTTGAAGAACATCTCCCGCGCCTTGCCGACCCAGCGCACGTAGTTGGCGAAGTACACGTTCCCGACGGAGTTGGTGTCGTCGTAGGTCGGCAGCAGGTGCATGACGAACCACTGCCCGTCGAAGCCGAAGGAGGCGGCGGCGTCGGTGTTGGAGACCGTCAGCACCGCGACCTTCGCCTCGGGGGAAGCCGTGGCGGCGGGGGCGGCGGCCGGGGCGGGCTCGGGGCCGCCGAACAGAGCGTTGGCGGTGGGGATCGCCCCGAGCAGGGCGAGAAGCGGGGACAGGGCGAGCAGCGCCGGGCTCGGTGCCACGTAGCCGAGCAGGAAGATCAGCGCCGCGGTCACGCCGATCAGCCAGCACAGCATGGCGTCGTAGCGGCGCGGGGCGCCCAGGGTCTCGCCGACGAGGCAGGCGGCGGCCCCGACCAGCACCGTGGCGTAGGGCAGCATCAGGTAGATCATCGACAGCCCGGCCGAGACCATGGCCGTGGTGACCGCGAGGGCGGCCAGGACGATCCAGAGGGGGGAGGCCACGAAGCCGGCGGGGATGATGGCGAGCAGCGGCGAGACGCTGCGGCCGGTGGCGGAGGTGAGCCACCAGCGGGTCGCCGCGTAGAAGCCGTCGATCGTCGAGAGCGCCGCGATCACCACCCAGGTGACGTAGGCCGCGCGCCCGATCCCCGAAGGATGCTGCAGGAAGGCGAGCGTCACGGCGGCCTGCGCCCCGGCGACGCCGTCCGCGGCGACGATGCTCCCCTCCGGCCCCGCGGCGGCGGCGAGCAGGGCGTTGAGGACGAGGAGGCCGAGGAAGATCAGGGCGCCGAGGGCGTAGGCGGCGCGCACCGAGCCGCCGCCGCGGTGGATCTCCACCGCCCGCTGCCATTGCTGCACGTCGGTCCAGGGGCCGAGCAGGAAGCCGACCAGGGAGGGCAGGACGAGGCCGTAGAAGCGCCCGTCGAAGGCGGCCAGCGGCAGCGGGGCGGCGGCGGCGTTCTCGCGCAGGGCGGCGAGGGCGATCAGCGCGGCGGCGACCCCGACGACGAGGTAGGCCAAGTGGAGGAAGCGCAGGCGGGCGATCGGCACCGCATGCCCCACGGCGCAGGCCACGAGCACGAGCAGGCCCACGGCGACGGCGGGGCTCGCCCCGCTCAGGGGCAACCAGAGATAGGCGACGAAGGCGAAGAGGGTGATCGCGACCGCGCCGAGTTGGCCGAGCAGGAACAGCCCAGCATAGCCCGATTCCGCGCTGCGGAAGACCTTGGCTGGGTCGCGGCCCGGCGCCCCGAGCAGCCAGCCGAACAGGAACAGGCCGAAGGCATTGGGCAGGGCGAAGGCGAGGAAGCCCAGCCAGCCATAGGTGAGGGTGACGTGGAAGGCGTAGAAGAAGCCGAGGCCCCAGAGCCAGGACAGCCCGATCGTCGGGGCCCAGGAAACGGAACGGGATAATTGCGCAAAATCGGGCCGTGCGCCTGCTCCGCCGGGAGACGACATCGCCTGATACTCCAACACTACCCCCGTCGAGAGGTATGTCGGGGTTCGTGCCGGATGGCACGAACTTCATGCTCACAATCAGTGGTTTCTTCGGCAGTGTTGCCGGCGGGTTAAGGGGCCGCCGCGAATCCGGGCGAATCCGGCGGGTCTTCGCTGCGGTGCAATATCAGAAGACCGGAACGGCGCCCGGGCACTCCGCCTCGGGCCGCGCGGTCGCGCCCGCCGCCTCGAGCAGGGAGGCGACCGTCTCGCTGGCCCGGCCCCGGGCGGCCTCGTCCCCCGGTGCCTCCACCGGCAGGCGCACCAGCACGATCGTGCCCACGCCCTCCTCGGAGCGGATGCGCAGGGTGCCCCCATGCATCTCGGCGGTGGAGCGGGCGATGGCGAGGCCGAGGCCCGAGCCCTTGTGGGTGCGGGTGAGATTGGTCTCGACCTGCTCGAAGGGCCGGCCGAGCTTGTGGATCGCGGATTTCGGGATGCCGATCCCGGTATCCTCGATGAAGACGTGGACGAAGCCGTGGCAGGGGCGCGCCCGCACGCTGACGCGGCCGCCGGCGGGGGTGAACTTCACCGCGTTCTGGAGCACGTTGACGAGGATGTGCTGCAGGCCGCGCTCGTCCGCATGCACCTGGAGGTTCGGGGCGATCTCCACGTCGAGGGCGACGCCCTTGGCGCGGGCGCCCTCGGTGACGAGCATCAGGGCCCGGGAGACCGCACCCTCGATCGGGAGGCCGCGGCAGGACAGCTTCACCCGCTTCGCCTCGATGCGCGACATGTGCAGGATGTCGTCGATCACCGAGAGCAGGTAGGTGCCGCTGGTGCGGATGTCGCGGCAATAGTCGAGGTAGCGCTGCGAGCCGAGCGCGCCGAACACCTCGCTCTCCATCAGCTCGGCGAAGCCCATGATGGCGTTGAGCGGCGTGCGCAGCTCGTGGCTCATGGTGGCGAGGAACTCGGATTTCGCCTGGTTGGCGATCTCGGCCTGGGCCTTCTGGTCGAGATGGCGCTCGGCGAGATCGGCGAGTTGCTGGGTCTGCAATTCGAGGGTGCGGCGGGAGCGCTTGAGGTCCTTGACCGTGCCGATCAGCTCGCGCTCGGAGGCGACGAGCTGCTCCTGGTGGCGTTTCAGGCTGGTGATGTCGGTGCCGACGGAGACGTAGCCGCCGTCCTTGGTGCGGCGCTCGCTCACCTGGAGCCAGCGGCCGTCGGTGAGCTCCACCTCGAAGGTGCGGGCGGCGTTGCCGGGGCCGCCGCGCTCGGGCAGCTCCCGGCGGATCGGCGGCAGCACCCCGCGGCCCATGATTTCCTGATAGCGCCGGCCCGGCGTCGCGTCGTCGGCGGAGAGGGCGTGCAGGTCGCGGAACTTGGAATTGCACAGGACGAGGCGGTTGGCGTCGTCCCAGAGCACGAAGGCCTCGGAGATCGCCTCGACCGCGTCGCGCAGGCGCATATCCGCGGTGGCGGTGGTCTCGGCGAAGCGGCGCTGCTCGCTGACATCCACGGCGATGCCGACGAGGTGGCGGCTGCCGTCGCCGTGATCCTCCACGATCTCGGCCCGGGTGCGCAGCCAGATCCAGTCGCCGGCCGCGCCCCGCACCCGGAACTCGTGGTCCACGGTGGACTGGCTGGCGGCCAGCCCCTGGGCGAGGCTGTAGAGGTCGCCGTCCTCGGGATGGATCAGGGCGTTGACCCGGCCGAAGGACAGGACGCCCTCCGGCGGGTAGCCGAGCAGGGCGAACATCGAGTTGGACCAGAAGATCGTGCCCCGGGCGATGTCCCAGTCCCACAGGCCGCAGCGGCCGCGGCCCAGGGCCGTCTCGAGCCGCTGGCGGATCTGGTCGCAGACCGCATCGGCGGCTTCCGCCCGGCGGGATTGCAGGGCGTAGGCGAGGCCGGACCCGAGCACGACGCAGGCGACGGCCGCGAGCAGGATGGCCTGGTTGCGCAGCGCCAGCCACCATTGCGCGGTGACGTGGGTCACGGGCTGCAGCACCGCCACCTGACCGGTGCCGCCGAGGGTGCGGATGGCGGCGACCGCCTCGGTGCCGTCGGCGAGGCGCACCACCATCGGGCTCGCGCGCTCGCCCAGGAGGCCGAGGGGCTGCCCGTCCTCCAGCAGCCCGGTGAGGGTGGTCTCGCCGCCGGACAGGGCCGGATGCGCGGCCACGATCCGGTCGTCGGCGTCGATCACCAGGACCTGGCGCCCGGTCTCGAGGCTGCGCGGATGCAGCAGGCGGCGCAGGCTCTCGTTGGAGGACACGTCCCGGCCCTGGCCGAGGGCGCCCGTCGCGAGATGGGCATAGGCCTCGACGTCGAGGAGCGCCCGCCGCATCGCCTCCGTGTGCTGGGCCTGGAGCTGGAGGGCCGCGAAGCCGATGCTGCTGAGAAGGAAGAGGCCGAGGAGGATCGGGAAGGCGGTGCGCAGCCGCCGTTCGATGCGGGCCAGCCGCAGCTGGCCGGGGCTCAGCGGGCGGCGGATGCCCAGTATCGAGTCCGCGCGCAGGCGCGCGTCCAGAGAAGCGGTGGCCGCCCCCGGCATGAATCGACCTCAATGGCGTGGGTGAACGCCCGGAGTACGCGGCCTCAACCTCTCTCCGAATCGTATACATATTTGTGCATTTGCGGGGCCGATTTGTCCACGGGATTCACCGTACGCGATGCGGATTCTGAAACCCCATCGCTTGACTCTCGGAGGCGTCCGAGTCCGTTCAGGTGCCGGATTCGATTCGTAAATTTTTATCGAAATCAAGGCCTTAGCCGGCTCGGAGACTCCGCCCCACCATATCGGCCACATCGCGGGAAAGCTGCTTTGCGCCCGCAATCTCGCGGAGTGTCGCCTCGGCCACGGCCCGACGGACCGGCTCGAGCTGGCGCCAGGATCCGAAGGCCGTCATCAGGCGGGCCGCGGTCTGCGGATTGCGTGCGTCGACGGCCAGAACCGTCTCGGCGAGCAGGCGGAATCCGGCGCCGTCCGGACGGTTGAACTGGGTCTGATTGGCCAGGCTGAAGGCGCCCACCAGCGAGCGCACCCGATTCGGGTTGGTGACCGAATAGGCCGGGTCGGCCTGGAGAGCGCGGATGCGCGCCAGCGTGCCGTCCTCGGGAATCGTCGCCTGGATCGAGAACCACTTGTCTAGGACCAGGGGCTCGCCCCGCCAGTCCCGGCCGAAGGCGGCGAGCGCCGCCTCGCGCGCCTCCCCCGGGATCTGGGCGAGGCTCGCGAGCGCCGCGAGGCGGTCGGTCATGTTGCCGGCCGTCTCGAACTGCCGGGCGGCGAGCGCCGCGCCCCGCTCCGGATCGGCGGTGGCGATCAGATCGAGGGCCATGTTGCGCAGCGCCCGGCGTCCGGCCGAGGCCGCGTCCGGGCTGAAGGGGGCGCCGGCCGGGGCGTCGAGGGCCTCGCGCAGGGTTTCGAGCCGCGCGCCGAGCTGGCGGCCGATCTGCCGGCGCAGGGTGCGGCGCGCCGCAAAGATCGCGTCCGGATCGATGTCCGTGCCGATCTCGCTGGCGACGTCGCCCTCGCTCGGGAGGGTGAGGACCAGGGCGGCGAAGGCCGGGTCGGACAGGGCCTCGCCGTCGAGGAAGGCGCCCAGGGCCGCGACGAAGGCCTGCGCCTCGGGCCCGGCCTCCTCCGCCTCCGGCGCCCCGGCCCGGGTGCGGTCGATCATCAGGCGGAGGGCCACGCGCTGGGCCGCTTCCCAGCGGTTGAAGGGGTCGGTGTCGTGCCGCAGCAGGATCAGCCGCTCGGCATCGGTGACGGCCATGTCGACCCGCACCGGGGCGGAGAAGCCGCGGAACAGCGAGGGGACCGGAGGCGCCACGACCCCCTCGAAGACGAGGGAGTCCTCGGCCTTGTCGAGCACGAACACCCCGTCCTGCACCGGGGGCGAGGCCACCTCGATCGGGCCGGCCTCCCCGACGAGGCCGAGGGCGACCGGGACGACCAGGGGCGGCGCATCGGCACCGGCGCCCGGGCGGGTCTGGCGGAAATCGAGCCGGTAGCGCTGGCCGGCGGCGTCGTAATGGCCCTCGACCGCGATGCGCGGGGTGCCCGGGCGCTCGTACCATTGCGCGAAATGCGCGAGGTCGCGGCCCGTCACCGCGGCGAAGGCGGCCAGGAAATCCTCGACGGTGGCGGCGGTGCCGTCGTTCTCGGCGAAGTAGCGGTCCATGCCGGCGCGGAAGGCGGCCTCGCCGATCAGGGTGCGCAGCATGCGCACGATCTCCGCGCCCTTCTCGTAGACGGTCGCCGTGTAGAAGTTGTTGATCTCGGCATATTGCTTGGGCCGCACCGGATGGGCGAGCGGCCCGGCATCCTCCGGGAACTGGCGGGCGCGCAGGGTGCGCACCTCGCCGATGCGGTGCACCGCGCGGGAGCGCATGTCGGAGGAGAATTCCTGGTCGCGGAAGACCGTCAGGCCCTCCTTCAGGCAGAGCTGGAACCAGTCCCGGCAGGTGACGCGGTTGCCCGACCAGTTGTGGAAATACTCGTGGGCGATGATCGCCTCGATATTGGCGTAGTCCTGGTCGGTCGCCGTCTCGGGGCTGGCGAGGACGTATTTGTCGTTGAAGATGTTGAGGCCCTTGTTCTCCATCGCGCCCATGTTGAAGTCGGACACGGCGACGACGTTGAACACGTCGAGATCGTAGGCGCGGCCGAAGGCGCGCTCGTCCCAGGCCATGGAGCGCACCACGGCGTCGAGGGCATAGGCCGCGCGCGCCTCCTTGCCGGGCTCGACATAGACGCCGACCGCGACCGTGCGGCCTTCCATGGTGGTGAAGCGGGTCGAGACGGCGCCGAGCCGGCCGCCGACCAGGGCGAAGAGATAGGCGGGCTTGGGGTGCGGATCGTGCCAGACGGCGAAATGCCGGTCGGTGCCGGGCACGTCGCCGGCCTCGACCGGGTTGCCGTTGCCGAGGAGCACCGGCGCCTCGTCGCGGGGGGCCTCGATCCGGGTGGTGTAGACCGACATCACGTCTGGCCGGTCGAGGAAATAGGTGATGCGCCGGAAGCCGTCCGCCTCGCATTGCGTGCAGTAGACGCCGCTGGAGCGGTAGAGGCCCATCAGCTTGGTGTTGGCGGTCGGGTCGATCCGCGTCTCGATGGTGAGGGTGAAGGGGGCCTGCGGCGGCGCGTGCAGCACGAGGCCCGCGGGCCTCGCCTCGTAGGCCTCAGGCGCTAGGGGCGCGCCGTCGAGGGCGAGGGAGACGAGGTCGAGCTCGTCCCCGTCCAGCACGAGGGCCGCGCCCTCCCGCCCCGCCGGGTTCGGCCGGATCGCGAGCGTCGCCCTCACCCGGGTGGCATGGGGATCGAGGCGCACGTCGAGATCGACCCGGTCGATCAGGTGGTCGCTCGGCCGGTAATCCTCCAGGCGGATGGTCGGGGGCGTCTCGGTGCGCATCGGATCTCTGCCTCGCCGGAGGAAGGGGAAGCGCCCTCTATCGGCGGCTCGGACTCCGAGCGCAACGTGGCTCTCCGCATTGAAGCCCCGCCCCGCGGGCGCCAGATAGGCGCTCGGCAATCGGCAACCCCGGACGAACCGCAATGGAATACCTGCACACGATGGTCCGCGTGGCGGATCTCGACCGCGCGCTGGCCTTCTACGTCGACACCTTCGGGCTGCAGGAGGTGCGGCGCGTCGACAACGAGAAGGGGCGCTTCACCCTGGTCTTCCTCGCCGCCCCCGGCGACGTGGAGCGGGCCCGGGCCGAGAAGGCGCCGATGGTGGAGCTGACCTACAACTGGGACCCGGAGGAATATTCGGGCGGGCGCAATTTCGGGCACCTCGCCTACCGGGTCGAGGACATCTACGCCTTCTGCCAGAAGCTGAAGGATGCCGGCGTCACCATCAACCGGCCGCCGCGGGACGGCTACATGGCCTTCGTGAAGTCGCCGGACGGGATCTCCATCGAGATCCTGCAGAAGGGCGACGCGAAGCCGCCGCAGGAGCCCTGGGCCTCGATGGAGAACATCGGCACCTGGTGAGCGGTCAGCGCGTGGCGGCGGGGGTGATGCCGAGCTCGGCGAGCTTGGCATGCACCGCCTCCACCGGGCGCTTCAGCCTGAGGCTGATCACCTCCACCGGCACCTGCTCGCGGGCCAGGCTGCGCAGCTGCTGCACGGCGTCGAGGGTCCAGGTCGTCTCCGTCATGGCGTCCTCCGTGGTTGGCGGAAGGCGTGCCCTCGGGCCGGGCCCGGCGGCGCGTCCTTCGTTTGCGAAAGGTGGCGCTTCCCGGCCTGCGGGCAACGCGGGGCCCAAAATCCGTGCAGGCTCACGGAAGAGGCAGAGGCGGCGGCGGGCGCGATTCGTCGCCCGCGCTCTTGACCCCACGGGGCGCGGGGGCGCAGATCCGCCCCGGATCAGCCGGCCGGGCGGCCGCTCCGGGCTTCGGCCCGGGGAGGAAAGTCCGGGCTCCACGGAGAGACGGTGCCGGATAACGTCCGGCGGGGGCGACCCCAGGGACAGTGCCACAGAGAGCAGACCGCCTCGCGAAGGACGCGTTCTTCGCGAGGTAAGGGTGAAAGGGTGCGGTAAGAGCGCACCGCGGACGCGGTAACGCGGACGGCATGGCAAACCCCACCGGGTGCAAGACCGAATAGGGGCGACGCGCCTCTTCCCGAAAGGGGAGGGCAGGCCGGCTCTCCGGGCCGGTCGCCCGGGTTGGTTGCTCGAGGCGGTCGGCAACGACCGTCCCAGAGGAATGGCCGCCACGTCCGGCGCGCAGGCGCCGGGCCCTACAGAACCCGGCTTAAAGGCCGGCTGATCCGCCTGATTGCACGACGACTTTTTTCTCGCGCTCCGGTTCCGGCGCGGGCCGGCACATTGACGCTCGGTTAACCTTGATCGGGTCTGATCGCTCCGAAGCCACGGCCACGTTCGTTGACGGCCCTCGGAGCCCCATGGTACCCCGACCTCACCCGTTGACGATTTATTCAGGATCGGCGGGCACCCGCTCAGGTTCGAGGACGGGTGCCCGGAAGCGGGCCCATGGCCGCCGCATGGCCGGCGCCGCGACCCTCTCCGACGCCGCGCCTGCGCGGCTTCTCCGAGCTTCAGGACTGCATGACCCGGCTTTTCTCCGATCGCCCGGCGCCCTTTGCGATTCCCGATTCCGCGGGGGCGCGATGACCCGCGCGCCGAGGAAGGCGGCCGCCGCCGCGCCGGTCGAGGCGCCGCATGTGCCGGTGCTGCTGGCCGAGGTCCTGGCGGCCCTCGGCCCGGCCTCCGGTGAGGCGGCCCGCGTCCTCGTCGACGGCACCTTCGGGGCCGGCGGCTATACCCGCGCCCTGCTGGAGGCCGATCCCGCCGGCTCCGTCGTCGCCATCGACCGCGACCCCACCGCCATCGCCGCCGGGGCGAGCCTGGTCGCCGCCTCGGGCGGCCGGCTGAGCCTGGTGCAGGGCCGCTTCGGCGCCCTCGACGCGGCTCTGGAGGCGGCGGGCCTCGCCGCCGCCGACGGCGTCGTCCTCGATATCGGCGTCTCCTCGATGCAGCTCGACCAGGCCGAGCGCGGCTTCTCGTTCCGCCAGGACGGCCCCCTCGACATGCGCATGGAGCGCGCGGGGCCGAGCGCGGCCGATCTCGTCAACGAGGCGGACGAGGCCACGCTCGCCGACATCTTCTACCATTACGGCGAGGAGCGCCGCGCCCGGGCGGTGGCCCGCACCATCATCGAGACCCGGCGGCGCGGGCCGATCACCACGACCCTCGAACTGGCGGACCTGATCGCCGGCGTGGTCCGGGCCGATCCCGGCAGCGGCATCCACCCGGCCACCCGCAGCTTCCAGGGCCTGCGCATCGCGGTGAACGACGAGCTCGGCGAGCTGGTGCGGGCGCTGCACGCGGCCGAGCGCATCCTCAAGCCCGGCGGCCGTCTGGCGGTGGTGACCTTCCACTCGCTGGAGGACCGCATCGTCAAGCAGTTCCTCTCCGCGCGGTCCGGCCGGTCCGTGCAGGCCTCCCGCCACGTGCCGAGCGTGGCCAAGCCGCCGGAGAAGAGCTTCCGCCTGGTCACGAAGGGGCCGGTGCTGCCCTCCGAGGCCGAATGCGCCGCCAATCCGCGGGCGCGCTCGGCCAAGCTCCGGGCCGGCGAGCGCACCGAGGCGCCCGCGCCCGCGCCGCTGGCGGCGATCGAGATGCTGGCCGCGCTGCCCGGCGCGGCGTCCGGCGGTTCGGGCCGGGGAGGGACGCGGCGGTGATCCGGCTTCTCAACCTCATCGCGGTGATCGGGCTGATGGCCTCGGCGGTCTACGCCTACTCGATCAAGTACGACACGCTGTACCAGACCGCCCAGGTCGCCAAGCTGAAGAGCGCCCTGCACAAGGAGCGCCAGGCCATCGCCGTGCTGCGGGCCGAGTGGCAATTGCTGACGCGGCCCGACCGCCTGCAGGCGGCGGTGGAGCGCCACCTCGCCCTGGAGCTCATCGGCACCGGCCACCTTGCCCGGATGTCCGACCTGCCCGAGCGGCCCGACCGCGGCGACGAGATCGGCCGCCTGCTCGCCGCCACGGCGACGCCGAAGGACAAGCCGGGCGCCAAGGCCGACGAGCCGCGCACCACCGGCTCCATCACGACCCGCACCGTCAGCACCCGCACGCCGACCACGCCTTCGAGGTAGCTCCCGTGTCAGACGCGAACTCGCCCGATCCCGAGGCCGTCGCCGCGCCCGAGACGGCGCCGCTGCCCGAGGCCGCCCCCGGCCGCTTCCGCCTGGAGCCGGCCGAGAGCCCGCCCAAGCGGATCTGGCGCACCATGTTCCGCCTCGCCATCGAGCGCTCCTATGCCCGCGTCGGCCTGGTCGGGCTCGCCTTCGCCTGCGTGTTCGGGGCGATCAGCGTCCGCCTCGTGGTGATGGCGGCGACCCCCGGCAACAACAGCGATGACCACCGGGTCGCGGCCGCCGCCACCACGGCGATCCGCCCCGACATCATCGACCGCAACGGCGAGATCCTGGCCACCGACATCCGCACGGTCTCGGTCTTCGCCGAGCCGCGCAACATCTACGACAAGGACGAGGCGACCGAGCTGCTCACCGCCGTGCTGCCGGAGCTCAACGCCACGGAGCTGCGCGCCAAGCTCTCGACCAAGAAGGGCTTCGTCTGGGTCAAGCGCGAGATCACGCCCAAGCAGCAGGTCGAGATCCACCGCCTCGGCATCCCGGGCATCGGCTTCCTGCCCGACCACAAGCGCGTCTACCCGAACGGGGTCGCCGCCGCCCACGTGCTCGGCGTGACCAATCTCGACAATGTCGGCATCGCCGGCATGGAGAAATACATCGACTCGACCGGCCTGAAGGACCTCAACAGCCTCGGCTTCGTCGAGAAGCAGACCGACCTGAAGCCGGTGCAGCTCTCCATCGACCTGCGCGCCCAGTTCGCCGTGCGCGACGAGCTCGCCAAGGGCATCGAGCACTTCAAGGCCAAGGCCGGCGCCTCGATGATCCTGGACGTGAACACCGGCGAGGTGCTCGCTCTGGTCTCGATGCCGGATTTCGACCCCAACAATCCCGTCGACGCGCTCTCCGACGACAAGATCAACCGGATGAATGTCGGCGTCTACGAGATGGGCTCGACCTTCAAGGCGATGACCCTCGCCATGGCGCTCGATTCCGGCAAGTACAACGTCAACTCGACGTTCGATACCCGCGGCGGCGTGCTGAGCTGGGGCCGGCAGAAGATCCACGAATATCACGGCACCAACCGCGTCATCACCATGCCGGAGGTGTTCACCCACTCCTCCAATATCGGCTCGGCCAAGATGGCGCTCGGCATCGGCGTGCCCGGGCACAAGGCCTTCCTCAAGAAGATGGGCCTGCTCGACCGGCTGCGCACGGAGCTGCCCGAGAGCGCGAGCCCGATCATCCCGCCGCGCTGGACCGAGATCAACACGATCACCATCGCCTTCGGCCACGGCCTCGCCGTCGCCCCGCTCCAGGCGGCGGCCTCGGTGGCGGCCATCGTCAATGGCGGCGACCTGATGAAGCCGACCTTCCTCAAGACCGACGAGGAGACGGCCCGCGCCAAGGCGAGCCGCGTGATCCGGCCCGAGACCAGCGAGGCCATGCGCTTCATCATGCGCCTCAACGCGGTCGAGGGTTCGGCTAAGAAGGCGGCGATCCCCTACTACTTCGTCGGCGGCAAGACCGGGACGGCGGAGAAGGTGGTCGGCGGCCGCTACGTGAAGAACCGGCTGTTCACGACCTTCATGGCCGCCGCGCCCATGGACAACCCGAAATACCTCTTCGTGACGATCATGGACGAGCCCCAGGGCCTGCCGGAGAGCGGCGGCTACGCCACCGCGGCCTGGAATTCCGGCGTGGTCACGGGCAAGGTGATCGAGCGCGTCACGCCGATCCTCGGCCTGCCGCCCCGTTTCGAGCCGCCGTCGAAGCCGTTCCCGCTCATGGTCAAGCTCGGTGCCTATCACGCGACCCAGGTGGGCGGCCCATGACGGGGCCAACCCTCGGGGCGCTGTTTCCGGACGCCGCGCTCGCCGAGCCCGGCCGTCCCGTCGCGGGCCTCACCGCGGACAGCCGAAAGGTCGTCCCGGGCGGGGTCTTCGTCGCGGTGCCGGGCACGAAGGTCGACGGCCGGATCTTCGCCGCCAAGGCCGCCGCCTCCGGTGCGGTCGCGGTGGTGGGCGAGGGCGAGCGGCCCGCCGACCTTCCGGCCGAGACCGCGTGGGTCGCCGTTCCCGACGTGCGCCGCGCCCTGGCGCGGGCCGCCGCCCGCGTCTCGGGCCGCCAGCCCGAGACCGTGGTCGCCGTCACCGGCACCTCGGGCAAGAGCTCGGTCGCCGATTTCGTCCGCCAGATCCTCGCCCGCCTCGGCCGCGATGCGGCGAGCCTCGGCACGGTCGGCATCGTCACGAACCGGGGGGCGTCCTACGGCTCGCTGACCACGCCCGATCCCGTGAGCCTGCACGAGACCCTGGCCCGCCTGGCGGAGGAGGGCATCACGGATCTCGCCATGGAGGCCTCCTCCCACGGCATCGAGCAGCGCCGCCTCGACGGGGTGCGCCTCACCGCGGCGGGCTTCACCAATCTCGGCCGCGACCATCTCGACTATCATCCGAGCGTCGAGGCCTATCTCGAAGCCAAGCTCCGGCTGTTCACCACGCTCCTGCCGCAGGGCGGCCCGGCCATCGTCAATGCCGACGGCGCCTATGCCGAGCGGGTGATCGCCACGGCCGAGGCGGCGGGCCATGCCGTGCGCGCGACTGGCCGGGCGGGGGATTTCATCCGGCTCGTCGACGCGCGCACCGAAGGCTTCGCCCAGGCCCTGACCCTCTACGGCCCCGGCCCGACCGGCGGATCGGCCGAGTACAAGGTGGCCCTGCCCCTCGTCGGCGGCTTCCAGGTGGAGAACGCCCTGGTCGCGGCGGGGCTCGTGCTCTCGACCCCGGCCGGCGCGGCCGATCCCGCCGGCGTCTTCGCCGCCCTCGCCCATCTCATCGGCGTGCCGGGCCGCATGGAGCGCATCGGCGAGGCGAACGGGGGCCTCTGCCTCGTCGATTACGCCCACAAGCCCGAGGCGCTGGAGCACGTGCTCAAGGCCCTGCGCCCCTTCGCGACCGGCCGGCTCATCGTGGTCTTCGGCTGCGGCGGCGACCGGGACCGCGGCAAGCGGCCGATCATGGGCGGCATCGCCGTGCGGCTCGCCGACCGGGTCATCGTCACCGACGACAATCCCCGCACCGAGGAGCCGGCGGAGATCCGCGCGGCGATCCTCGCCGCCGCTCCGGGCGCCGAGGAGATCGGCGACCGCGCCCAGGCGATCCGCACCGCCGTGCGCGACCTGAAACCCGGCGACGTCCTGGTGGTGGCCGGAAAGGGCCATGAAACCGGCCAGATCGTGGGGGATCGCGTGCTCCCGTTCTCGGACCACGATGCGGTGCGCGCCGCGCTGGCGGAGCTGAAGGCATGACCGACGCCCCCCTCTGGACTCCGGCCGCCCTCGCGGCGGCGACCGGCGGCCGCCTGCTCGGCGAGGCCCGCCCGGTCACCGGCGCCTCGATCGACACCCGCAGCCTGCAGCCGGGCGACCTGTTCTTCGCGATCCGCGGGGAGGCGCGCGACGGCCACGACTTCGTGCGGGACGCCCTCGCCAAGGGGGCCGGCGCCGCCGTGGTGGCCGAGACCCGCGCGGAGGAATTCGCCGGGGCCGGCCCCGTGCTCGCGGTGCCGGGGCAGGGCGAGGATCCGGTCCTCGACGCCATGCGCGCCCTCGGCCGGGCCGCCCGCGCCCGCAGCCGGGCCGGCATCGTCGCGGTGACGGGCTCGGTCGGCAAGACCGGCACCAAGGAGGCCCTGCGCCACGTGCTCTCGGCACAGGGCGAGACCCATGCCTCCATCGCCTCCTACAACAACCATTGGGGCGTGCCGCTCACCCTCGCCCGCATGCCGGAGAGCGCCCGCTACGGCGTGTTCGAGATCGGCATGAACCACGCCGCCGAGATCGTGCCGCTCAGCGCCCAGGTGCGCCCGCAGGTGGCGCTGATCACCACGGTCGAGCCGGTCCATATCGAGCACTTCCCCTCGCTCTCGGCCATCGCCGACGCCAAGGGCGAGATCTTCTCCGGCATCGAGCCGGGCGGCGTCGCGGTGATCAACCGCGACAACCCGAATTACGAGCGCCTGCTCGCCCATGCCCGCGCCTCCCGCGCCGGGCGGGTCGTCAGCTTCGGCGAGCATGCGGAGGCCGATGTGCGGGCTTACCGCATCCTGACCCGGCCCGACGTCTCCGTGGTCGACGCCACGGTGATGGGTGTGCCGCTGGCCTACCAGCTCGGCACCCCGGGCCGGCACGTGGCGATGAATTCCCTCGGCGTGCTCGCCGTGGTGCATGCCCTCGGCGCCGACCTCGCCCGCGCCGCCCTGTCGCTCGCCGGGCTGAAGCCCCCGGTCGGGCGCGGCGAGCGCACGGCTCTGCTGATCGGGGAGGGCGAGGCCTATCTCGTCGACGAGAGCTACAACGCCAACCCCGCCTCCATGCGCGCGGCGATGGCGACGCTCGCCGGGATCGACACCCCGGGCAAGGGCCGCCGCATCGCCGTGCTCGGCGACATGCTGGAGCTCGGCGCCGCCGCGGAGGCCCATCACCGGGAGCTCGCCGAGGCCGTGAAGGCCAACGGCATCGATCTCGTCTTCACCGCCGGCGGCATGATGCGCCACCTGTTCGAGGCGCTGCCGGTGGCCCGTCGCGGCCTGCACGCGCCGACCTCCGCCGAGCTGACCGACGCCGTGGTCGCCGCCCTGCGCCCGGGCGACGCCGTGATGGTGAAGGGCTCCAACTCGATCCGCATGGGCCGGATTGTCGAGGCGGTGAAAGCCCGCTACGCGGTCGACCCGACCCTGCGGGCCGCCGCGATGCAGCGCGCGCCCTGACCGAATCTCCGCCCGGCGCCGCTCGTCCGCGCCGGCTTCCCTCCCGAACGCGAAGACGGCCCGGCCAACACCGATGCTCTATCTCCTGTCGGACCTGAGCGGCACGCTCACGCCCCTCAACGTCTTCCGCTACATCACCTTCCGCACGGGCGGCGCGCTGTTCACGGCGGGCCTGTTCGTGTTCTGGTTCGGCCCCTGGATCATCTCCCTGCTGCGCCTGCGCCAGGGCAAGGGCCAGCCGATCCGCGAGGACGGCCCGGCCACCCACCTGACCAAGCGCGGCACGCCGACCATGGGCGGCCTGATGATCCTGGCCGGCGCCGTGGTCTCGGTGCTGCTCTGGGCCAACCCGCGCAACCACTATGTCTGGGTGACGCTGGCCGTGACCCTCGGTTTCGGCGCGATCGGCTTCTACGACGACTACCTCAAGGTGACGAAGCAGTCCCACAAGGGCTTCTCCGGCCGCTTCCGGCTGGCCCTCGAATTCGCCATCGCCGGCGCGGCCTGCCTGCTGATCTCGGTCTACTCGCCCGCCGCCCTGCAGAACCAGCTCGCCTTCCCGGTCTTCAAGGACGCCCTGCTCAATCTCAGTTGGTTCTGGGTGCCCTTCGCCGCCTTCGTGATCGTGGGCGCGGGCAACGCCGTGAACATCACCGACGGCCTCGACGGACTCGCCATCGTGCCGGTGATGATCGCCTGCGGCACCTTCGGGGTGATCGCCTATCTCGTCGGCAACTCCTTCACCGCGGGCTACCTGCAGGTGAACTACGTCCGCGACACGGGCGAGCTCGCCGTGGTCTGCGGCGCGGTGATCGGGGCAGGGCTCGGCTTCCTCTGGTTCAACGCGCCCCCGGCCCAGATCTTCATGGGCGATACCGGCTCCCTGGCGCTGGGCGGCCTGCTCGGCACCATCGCGGTTGCCGCCAAGCACGAGATCGTGCTCGCCGTGGTGGGCGGCCTGTTCGTGCTGGAGATCATGTCGGTGATCATCCAGGTCGCCTCCTTCAAGCTCACGGGCAAGCGCGTCTTCCGGATGGCGCCGATCCACCACCACTTCGAGCAGAAGGGCTGGAAGGAGCCGCAGGTGGTGATCCGGTTCTGGATCATCGCCGTGATCCTGGCGCTGGCCGGCCTCGCCACCCTGAAGCTGCGCTGACCTCATCTCGCCGAGCGAACCGCCCATGACCCCAGCCACCACCTTCGCCGGACGAAAGGTCGCCCTGTTCGGCCTCGGCGGTTCCGGGCTCGCCACCGTCCGCGCGCTGCTGGCGGGGGGCGCCGACGTGCTCGCCTGGGACGACAGCCCGGAGAGCCAGGCCCGGGCGCGGGGGGAGGGCGTCACCGTCTCCGACCTGCGCGAGGCGGACTGGTCGGGTTTCGCCGCGCTGGTGCTCGCCCCCGGCGTGCCGCTGACCCACCCGGAGCCGCACTGGACCGTGGGGCTCGCCACGGCGGCGGGCATCCCGATCATCGGCGACATCGAGATCTTCTGCCGCGAGCGGGCGGCCGCGGCTTCGAAGGCGCCCTTCGTCGCCATTACCGGAACCAACGGGAAGTCCACCACCACGGCCCTGATCGCGCATATCCTCCGCGAAGCCGGCCGCGACGTGCAGATGGGCGGCAATATCGGCACCGCCATCCTCTCCCTGGAGCCGCCCGCCGAATCCCGCGTCCACGTGATCGAGCTGTCGACCTTCCAGATCGACCTGACGCCCTCCCTCGCCCCGAGCGTCGGCATCCTGCTCAACCTGACGCCGGACCATCTCGACCGGCACGGCACGATGGAGAACTACGCCGCGATCAAGGAGCGGGTGGTGGCCCGCGCCGACCTCGCCGTGGTGGGCGTGGACGACGCCTATTGCGCGGCCATCGCCGGACGCCGGGGCGCGCCGCGCCTGCGGGTGCATGTCGAGGGCCATGGCAGCGCCGAGGGCGACCTGATCGCCCGCGACGGCCGGGTCTTCGACCGGGACGGCCGCGTCCTGGCGGACGTGAACGGCATCGGCTCCCTGCGCGGCGCCCATAATTGGCAGAACGCCGCCATGGCGGTGGCCGTGGCGCAGGCGCTCGGCATCGAGGGCGAGATCCTGGCCGCCGCCCTGACAAGCTTCCCCGGCCTCGCCCATCGCATGGAGCAGGTCGGCCGGCGCGGGAAGGTGCTGTTCGTCAACGATTCCAAGGCGACCAACGCCGATTCCACCGAGAAGGCGCTGCTCGCCTTCCGCGACGTGCACTGGATCGTCGGCGGCAAGGCCAAGGAGGGCGGGATCGCGCCCCTGGCCCCGCTCTTCGACCGGGTCGCCCATGCCTACCTGATCGGCGCCTCGAGCGACGCCTTCGCGCAGACCCTGGAGGGCCGGGTGCCCTATACCCGCTGCGACACCCTCGAGGTGGCGACCGCCAAGGCGGCCGAGGCGGCGGCCGCTTCGCCCGCGGCCGAACCGGTGGTGCTGCTCTCCCCGGCCTGCGCCTCCTACGACCAGTTCCGCAACTTCGAGATCCGCGGCGACCGCTTCCGGGAACTGGTGAAGGCGCGGCCGGACTAAGTCGAGACCCGTTCCCGCGGCCGAACGACTGCTATCGCCCCTGCCGGAAGCACAGTAGAGTTCCGGCATATCGGCCGAAGGGCAGTCGAGACACCGTGCGACGCCTGCTGAAATTCCTCCACACGATGGGGGCGATCGGGCTGACGGGGGCGATGGCCTGCCTGCTGGTGATGCTCGCCCGCGCGCCCGCCCCGAGCGCGCTCTCCGAATATGCGGCGATGCGCGGCGCCATGGGCGCGGTGGCCACCTGGATCTTCTTCCCCTCCCTCGGGCTCACCCTGATCGCCGGGCTTTTGGGAATCGCGATCACCCGCGCCTACCACAATGCCGGCTGGGCCTGGCTGAAGGCCGCCACCGGCATCCTGGTCTTCGAGAGCGGCTTCGTCGGCGTGCTCGGGCCGATGCAGCACGAGGCCGAGCGCAGCGCCCTGGCGCTGGCGGGCCGGATCGACCCCGCCACCCTCGGCCTGACCCTCGGCCCCGAGCGCAACACCCTCTGGGTGCTGCTCGCCATCGCCGCCGCGAACGTCGCCCTCGGCATCTGGCGCCCGCGGCTGCGGCGTCGCCCGCTGCCCTCCGCCTGAGCGCCGGCGCGGATCAGCCGAACCGACCGGCGTGACGGCGGGCCCAGTCCTGGATCGCGGTGGGCGCGAAGCCGGGGAGGTCGGGCGAGGGTCGATGCGGCGCGGCCAGGATCCTGTCCGCGTCCTCCGGATGATCGGCGAGGTAGCGGAACTTCGACGCGACGCGGCGGCCCATCCCGGCGCCCATCGCCGCATCGATCTCCCGCTCGAAATCCGGGATCGGCTGTGCCCGATAGGCGATGGTCCGGCCCCACCCCGCCGAGAGACGCGCCGCGAGTTCGTCCCCGGTGACGCTCTCCGGGCCGGCGATCCGATGGTCCCCGCCGTAGCGCCCCTGCTCGATCAGCAGGATGCTGGCCCGCGCGCAATCGTCGGCACAGGTCCAGGCGATCCGCTGCCCGGCCGCGATCGGCGGCGCGAAGAGGCCCTTCGCGACGATCTCGGCCCGGGCGGAGGGCTTGAGCAGGTTGTCGAGATAGAGCGTGGGCCGCACCCGGGCGAAGGGGATGCCGGAATCGTGCAGGCGCCGCTCGAGGGCGGCATTGGCGACGAAGCTCGGCTCGTCGCAGGGCGCGCTGCGGCTCGCGCTGGCGAGCTTGAGGACGATCGAGCGGATGTGGCTCCGTTCGGCGGCCCGCAGGACGTTCCCGACCTGCCGCTCCATCGTCGCCTGCGCCCCGGTCGGCACCTGCAGCACGAGATGGGCGACGCCGTTCATCGCCGCCGCGAGGCTGGCGGGATCGTCGAGATCGCCCTGGACGAGATCGGAGGCGGGCAGGGCCACGGCGGCGCGGGGGTCGCGCACCAGGGCGCGCACGGGATGGCCCCGGTCGCGGGCAGCCCGGACCACGGCGCTTCCCTGGACGCCGTTGGCGAGAAAAACGAGAATCGATCCTGAAACGGACAAGGTTAGCTCCTTCGTCGGTCCGACCGAGGGAGCATCGCGTCGATGGCAGCCCGGACAGACCCGATGGCGCCGGAGGCGCCGGGACTGTCGGGGGTTCGCGGCCGGGGCCGGAACAGAGCTTCCGAAGGGGAAGGGCTTGGGCCTACCCAGACCAAGCCAGCCATTTTCGACGGGCCGATCGTCCGGCAGGCCGCGGGACCTGTCAAGCCGATGCGGCCCGGTCGGGCCGGTTTCCTACCGCGCCAGCACCTGCGCCGCCTCCCGGGTCGTCTCCACCGCGCCGGAGACCTGGGCGATGGCGGCGGAGATGGCGGTGATGTTGTCGGAGATGGCGCCGACCGCCCGGGCGGCCTCCTGCATGTTCACCGACATGTCGCGGGTCACCGCGCTCTGCTCCTCCACCGCCGTGGCGGTGGCGACGACGTGGCTGCGCATCGTGTCGACCGATCCGCTGATCGAGGCGAGGGCCGCGACCACCTCGGTGGAGATCGCCTGGACGCCGCCGATCTCGGTGTTGATCTGGCCCGTCGCCCGCGCCGCCTGGCTGGCGAGGTTCTTCACCTCCTGCGCCACCACGGCGAAGCCCCGGCCGGCCTCCCCCGCGCGGGCCGCCTCGATCGTGGCGTTGAGGGCGAGCAGGTTGATCTGCGCCGCGATGTTCTGGATGAGCCCGACGATGCCGGTCATGGCGCTGGCCGCGTCGGCGAGGCGCTTCGTGCGCTCTCCGGCGTCGCGAACGCGCTCGAAGGCGCTGTCGGTGGCCGCCTGCGACATCGCCATGCTCTGCGAGACCTCGGCCACCGAGGCGGCGAGCTCTTCCGAGGCGGCGGCCATGGTCTGCACGCTGCCCGCGGTGAGCCGGGCGGCATCGAGGGCGGAGCCGGATTCCTGCCGGGAGCGGCCGACCGCCTGGTCGATCTCGCCGAAGTTCCGGTCGATCATCGCCCGCAGCTGGGTGAGGAGCTCCGCCTGCCGGGTCACGTCCGTGGCGAACTTGACGATCTTGTAGGGCTTGCCCGCCTTGTCGAGCATCGGGTTGTAGGAGGCCTCGATCCAGATCTCGCGACCGCCCTTGCCGACGCGCTTGTACTGCGCCGCCTGGAACTCTCCCGCGCGCAGCCGATCCCAGAAATTGCGATACTCGAAGGATTCGCGGGTGGCGGGCTCGACGAACAGGCTATGATGCCGGCCCTTGATCTCGGGCAGCGTGTATCCGACCGCGTTGAGGAAGTTCTCGTTCGCCTCGAGGATCGTGCCCGAGAGGTCGAATTCGATCACGGCCTGTACGCGGTCGAGCGCGGCGAGCTTGGCCTGGATTTCGGAAGTGCTGTTCCGTGCGAACATCGTCTCTCAGGGCTCCGTCCGGGAGATGACGTCGATCCGGTAACCGGATCTGCCCGTTTTCGATCGGCGTCGTCTCGATCGCCACAGCGCGATTGCGCAACTTTGGCGTGTTATATTTCTGACGACACACGTTAATGAATGGCTTAAACGGTGCATTCTGGATACGGCTTTTCCGAATGCCCGCGGAAACGACCTTTCCGGCAAGAAGCCGCTAACCCTAAGGCGGTGTTAACCAATCGCTCCGAGAATCCCGGCCGGCCGCGGTCCGTCCCGCCTCCGCGGCCTGTCCGGAGGTCGGTTCACCCCATGATGTCGCGCGCGGAACGCACCCCCCTGACCGACTGGTGGTGGACGATCGATCGCGGCCTGCTGGCGGCGCTCGGTTGCCTGATGGTGGCCGGCCTCGTCTTCCTGATGGGCGGCGGCCCGCCGGTGGCGGAGCGGATCGGCCTGCCGACCTTCTACTTCCTCAACCGTCAGGCGATGTATCTCGTCCCGACGATACTGCTCATCATCGCCGTCTCCTTCCTGTCGGTGCGCCACATCCGCCGCTTCGCCCTCGTCACCTGGATGAGCGGCGTCGTGCTCTGCATCCTGGCCGGCAAGTTCGGCCCGGAGATCAAGGGCGCCCATCGCTGGATCCAGTTCGGCTCCTTCGGCCTGCAGCCCTCGGAATTCGTGAAGCCGGCCTTCGTGGTGGTGGCGGCCTGGGCCTTCTCGGAGGGGGCGCAGCGCCGGGACATGCCGGGCGGCCTGCTGGCCCTCGCCCTCCTGCCCGTCACCATCGTGCCCCTGATCCTGCAGCCGGATTTCGGGCAGACGATGCTCATCACCATCGTCTGGTGCACCCTGTTCTTCGTGGCCGGGCTGCACTGGTTTTGGGTCGCGGGCCTGGGCGCCGGCGGTCTCCTCGGGGTGTTTGCCGCCTACACCTTCCTGCACCACGTCCGCGAGCGCATCACCCGCTTCCTCGACAAGGATTCCGGCGACAGCTTCCAGGAATTCTGGTCGCGGGAATCCTTCAATTCCGGCGGCTGGCTCGGCACCGGCCCGGGGGAGGGCATCGCCAAGCGCCACCTGCCCGACGCGCATACCGACTTCATCTTCTCCGTGACCGGCGAGGAATTCGGCGTGCTGGTCTGCCTGGGCCTCGTCGCCCTCTTCGCCTACATCGTCATGCGCGGGCTCAAGCTCGCGCGGCGCACCGACGACACCTTCACGAGGCTCGCCATCACCGGTCTGACCACCCTCTTCGGCCTGCAGGCCTGTATCAACATGGCGGTGAACACGCAGCTGATGCCCGCCAAGGGCATGACCCTGCCCTTCGTCTCCTATGGCGGCTCCTCGCTGATCTCGCTGGCGCTCGGCATGGGCTTCCTCGTGGCGCTCACCCGCAAGCGGCCGCGCACCACGACGCTCAGCCAGCGCCCGCCGGGCACCGTGCCCTCCGCCGTGCCGGGGCTGATGCAGTGACGGTCTTCACCCCCCTCGTCCTGGTCTGCGCGGGCGGCACCGGCGGTCACCTGTTCCCCGCCGAGAGCCTCGCCCACGCCCTGCGCGCCCGCGGCATCCGGGTGGCGCTCGCCACCGACGCCCGCGTCGATTCCATCGCCGGCGACTTCCCGGCGGAGGAGATCGTCACCATCACCTCGGCGACGCCCTCGGGCCGCTCGCCCCTGCGCCGGGCCGGGGCCATGCTCAGCCTGGGCCGCGGCTTCGGCCAGGCGGCCCGGGCCGTGAAGCGGCTGAACCCGGCCGCGGTGGTCGGCTTCGGCGGCTACCCGACCGTGCCGCCCCTGCTCGCCGCCCAGCTCCTCAAGGTGCCGACCCTCCTGCACGAGCAGAACGCGGTGATGGGGCGGGCCAATGCCTTCCTCGCCCGCGGGGCCCGCACCATCGCCACCGGCTTCCGCGAGGTGCGGGGCATCCCGCCCCGGGCCACGGCGCGCCGGGTCCATACCGGCAATCCGATCCGCCCCGCGGTGCTCGCGGTGGCCGACGCGCCCTATCCGGCGCTCGCGGCCGGCGGCCCGCTGCATCTCCTCGTCTTCGGCGGCAGCCAGGGCGCCCGGGTGATGAGCGACGTGGTGCCCCCCGCGATCGAGGCGCTGCCCGCGGAACTGCGCAGCCGGCTCCACCTCGTGCAGCAGGCCCGCCCCGAGGATCTGACCGCGGTGCAGAACCGCTATCTCGCCCTCGGTCTCGCCGGCATCGAGGCCGCGCCCTTCTTCCGCGACCTGCCCGGGCGCATGGCGAAGAGCCATCTCGTGGTCGCCCGCTCCGGCGCCTCCACGGTCTCGGAGCTCGCCGCCATCGGCCGGCCCTCCCTGCTGGTGCCGCTGCCCGGCGCCCTCGACCAGGACCAGGCCGCCAACGCGGAGACGCTTTCGGCCATCGGCGCGGCGCTCGCCATCCCGCAGAGCGCCTTCACCCCGAGACGCCTGACCGCGGAGCTGGTCGACCTGTTCGGGAACCCGCAGAAATTGACCGCGGCGGCCGCTGCGGCCAAAACCGCCGGCATCCTCGACGCCGCCGAGCGTCTCGCCACGGTCGTCGTCGAGACGGCGGCCGCCACCTGACTCCGTGACGCCGGGCCGGCCCCGAGGCCGCCCGCGACCATCGCCCGAGACAAAGCAATGAAGCTGCCCGACAAGCTCGGCCCCATCCACTTCATCGGCATCGGCGGCATCGGCATGTCCGGCATCGCCGAGGTGATGCACAATCTCGGCTACACGGTTCAGGGCTCCGACGCCTCGGACAACGCCAATGTCCGCCGCCTCGCCGAGAAGGGCATCCGCACCTTCGTCGGGCATGCCGCGCCGAACGTCGAGGAGGCCGCCCTGGTGGTGGTCTCGACCGCGATCCGCCGCGACAACCCGGAACTCGAAGCCGCCCGCGAGCGCCGGCTGCCGGTGGTGCGCCGCGCCGAGATGCTCGCTGAGCTGATGCGCTTCAAATCCTGCGTCGCGGTGGCCGGCACCCACGGCAAGACCACGACGACCTCGCTGGTCGCGACGCTGCTCCTGGCGGGCGGCCTCGACCCGACCGTGATCAACGGCGGCATCATCAACGCCTTCGGCACCAATGCCCGCATGGGCGACGGCGACTGGATGGTGGTGGAGGCCGACGAATCCGACGGCACCTTCCTGAAGCTGCCGGCGGACGTCGCCATCGTCACCAACATCGACCCCGAGCATCTCGACCATTTCGGCTCGTTCGACGCGATCAAGGACGCCTTCCGGCGCTTCATCGACAACATCCCGTTCTACGGCTTCGCGGTGATGTGCATCGACCACCCGGCGGTGCAGGACCTCGTCGGCCGCATCGAGGACCGGCGCATCATCACCTACGGCGAGAACCCCCAGGCCGACGTGCGCCTGCTCGACGTGGACCTGCGCGGCGGTCAGAGCCGCTTCCGGGTGATGATCCGCGACCGCCGCCCGGGCTTCCGCCTGGAGATGGAGGATCTGGTGCTGCCGATGCCCGGCAAGCACAACGCGCTCAACGCCACCGCGGCGCTCGCCGTCGCCCACGAGCTCGGCGTCTCGCCGGACGCGATCCGCAAGGCGCTGGCCGGCTTCGGCGGCGTGAAGCGCCGCTTCACCCGCACCGGCGAGTGGAACGGCGCGGTGATCTTCGACGATTACGGCCATCACCCCGTCGAGATCGCCGCCGTGCTGCGCGCCGCCCGCGCCTCCACCGAGGGCCAGGTGATCGCCGTGGTGCAGCCGCACCGCTACTCGCGCCTGCACTCGCTGTTCGACGATTTCTGCACCTGCTTCAACGACGCTGACACGGTCATCGTCGCCCCCGTCTACGCGGCGGGCGAGGCGCCGATCCCCGGCATCGACCGCGACGGCCTCGTCTCGGGCCTGAAGTCCCGCGGCCACCGGGACGCCATCGCCCTGGAGAAGCCGGAAGACCTCGCCGGCCTCGTCGCCGCCCATGCCCGGCCGGGCGACTACGTCGTCTGCCTCGGCGCCGGCACGATCACCCAATGGGCCTACGCGCTGCCGGGGGAATTGGCGGCGCTGAAGGGGTGAGGGGATGCGTGCGGGCGAGCCGGAACGCACCCGGTTTCGGCGGTATCTCCGCTCGGCGCAGACCGAGGCCGAGCGCCGGCTCTGGTACCGTCTGCGCGACCGGCGCCTTGCTGGGTTCAAGTTCGTGCGTCAGGAAACGATCGGACGCTACGTGGCAGACTTCTGCTGTCGCGACGCCAAGCTGATTGTCGAGGTCGATGGCAGCCAGCATGCCGAGAGCGAACACGACCGCCTCCGGGATGCGTGGCTAGCGGCGCAGGGCTACCGTGTCCTGCGCTTCTGGAACGCGGAGATCGCCAACAACGTCGTCGGTGTCCTAGACACCATCCTTGCCGCGCTTCCCCCCTCTCCCCGCAAGCGGGGAGAGGGTCGCGACGACCCCGTCGTCGGCGCGACAAGCCCGAAGGGCGAAGGTGAGGGGGCGGCTCCGGAAGAGCCTTTGCCGGAGCCGCCCCCTCACCCTCGGCTGCCGCCTCGCTTCGGCGACGACAAGGTCGCCGAAGCCCTCTCCCCGCAAGCGGGGAGAGGGGAGATCACGTCATGACCAATCCTCTCTACGAATCGATCCGCGCCGCCGCGCCCCATCTCCGCGGGCGGCTTTTGGCCGATCAGCCCTTGTCGGAGCTGACCTGGTTCCGGGTCGGCGGGCCGGCGCAGGTGCTGTTCTCGCCGGCCGACGAGGAGGACTTGGCCGCGCTCCTCGCCGCCCTCGACCCGGCCGTGCCGGTCACGGTGATCGGGCTCGGCTCGAACCTGATCGTGCGCGACGGCGGCATCCCCGGCGTCACCATCCGGCTCGGCGGCAAGGCCTTCGGTTCAGTCGCGGTCGACGGCGACACCATGCGGGCGGGCACGGCCGTGCCGGACATGCGGCTCGCCAAGGCCGCGGCGGAGGCCGCCCTCGACGGGCTCGCCTTCTACCGGGGCATCCCCGGCTCCATCGGCGGGGCCCTGCGCATGAATGCCGGCGCCCATGGCGGCGAGACCACCGACGTGCTGATCGAGGCCCGCGGCATCGACCGCAGGGGCGAGCTCCGCCACTTCAGCCATGCCGAGATGGGCTTCACCTACCGCCATTCCGCGGCGCCCGAGGACGTGATCTTCACGAGCGCCCTGTTCCGCGGCAGGCCGGGCGACCGGGCCGAGATCGAGGCCGAGATGGAGCGGGTCACCGCCGCCCGGGAGGCCGCTCAGCCGATCCGCGAGCGCACCGGCGGCTCCACCTTCAAGAATCCCGAGGGCGGCAAGGCCTGGCAGCTCATCGACGCCGCCGGGTGCCGCGGCCTCGCCGTGGGCGGGGCGCAGGTCTCGGAGATGCACTGCAACTTCCTGATCAATCGCGGCGGCGCCACCGCGGCCGAGATCGAGGCCCTGGGCGAGGAGGTCCGCCGCCGGGTGCGGGAGACCTCCGGCGTCGAGCTGCACTGGGAGATCAAGCGGATCGGCGTGGCGGCGGCCGCCTGACGATCCGCCCCGAGACGAACGAAGCGCCTGCGGAGAAACCTCCATGTCCAAGCATGTCGCCGTCCTGATGGGCGGCTGGTCCTCGGAGCGCGAGATCTCGCTCCGTTCCGGCACCGCCTGCGCCCGCGCCCTGGAAGGGGAGGGCTACCGCGTCACCCCCGTCGATGTGGGGCCGGACATCGCCACCGTGCTGACCGCCCTGAAGCCCGACGTCGCCCTCAACGCGCTGCACGGCCCGGCGGGCGAGGACGGCACCATCCAGGGCCTCCTGGAGATCCTGAAGATCCCCTACACCCATTCCGGCGTGCTCGCCTCGGCCCTGGCCATGCACAAGGAGCGTGCCAAAACGGTCATGAAAGCGGCCGGCGTCGCCGTGCCGGAGGGCCGCGTCGTTAACCGTCATGATGCGGCGAAGTCACACCCGTTAACTCCTCCCTACGTGGTCAAGCCGATCGCGGAGGGGTCCTCCATGGGCGTGATCATCGTGCGCGAGGAGCGCTCGCATCCGCCCCAGATCCTGAGCTCGGACGAATGGGTCTACGGGGAGGAAGTCCTTGTGGAAACTTATGTTGCCGGCCGCGAGCTGACCTGCGCGGTGCTGGGCGACCGGGCCCTCGGGGTGATCGAGATCAAGCCCGCCTCGGGGGAGTGGTACGACTTCGACGCGAAGTACGCCGAAGGGGGGTCGATCCACGTCCTGCCCGCCGATCTTAAACCAAATGTTTACCAGCGTGTCCAAGAGTTGTCGTTAACGGCGCATCAAGCACTGGGCTGCCGCGGGGTCAGCCGTGCCGACCTTCGTTACGACGACACGCCCGGAGGCACGGGCGCCCTCGTCGTTCTGGAGGTCAACACGCAACCCGGCATGACCCAGACGAGCCTTGTGCCGGAAATTGCTGCCCACGCTGGCCTGAGTTTCGGTGAGCTCGTCCGATGGATGGTGGAGGACGCTTCTCTGAGTCGCTGAACGCCCCGGCTGCGTCCGGGCGCGCGCGTCTCACCCGCCTGCGGCTCCCGCGCGTCCTGCGCCGGTTCACCGCGGCGCGTCGCCTGCGCCCCGCCGTGCCGATCGAGGCGCGCGTGCCGCGCCATCTCGGCACGCCCCTGCTGGCCGGCACCCTCGCCGTCGTCGCCCTGTCGGGATTCGTCGCGAGCGGGCGCTACGACGCCTTCGTCGCCGAGAACGGCCGGCCCCTCGACGTCCTGGCCCGGATCGCCGGCTTCGGCGTCGAGAAGGTGACCATTTCCGGCATCTCGCGGATGTACGAGCGCGAGGTGCTGCACGCCGCCGGCATCGACTGGCGCACCTCCGTGCCCCTCCTCGACGTCGAGGCCGCCCGCCAGCGCCTCCTCGCCGAGCCGCTGATCGCCAGCGCCTCCGTGCGCAAGGTCTATCCCAACGAGATCGTCATCACCCAGGTCGAGCGGGAGCCCGCCGCCCTGTGGCAGCGCAACGGCGAGATCCAGGTGATCGCCGCCGACGGCACCGTGATCGACGAGATGCGCGACGACCGCTACGCGAGCCTGCCGCTCGTCGTGGGCGAGAACGCCAATGTCCACCTCAAGGAATACCTGTCGCTGATCGAGGCGGCGGGTCCCCTGGGCGAGCGCGTGAAGGCCGGCACCTACGTGTCCGGCCGGCGCTGGACCCTGAAGCTCGACGGCGTCGACATCCGCCTGCCGGAGGACGATCCCGTCGGGGCGCTCGGCCGCCTCGCCGATCTCGAGCGCAAGAACCGCCTGCTCGAGAAGGACATCATCGCGGTGGACCTGCGCATGCCGGACCGCGTCGTCGTCCGCTTGACCGAGGAGGCCGCCGCCGCCCGGGCGGAGAGCCAGAAGAAGACCAAGAAGGGCACCGCGACATGAGCCGCGACGCCCGCCACGCCCTCTCCCCGGTTCCCGCGTTCCTCGCCCGGTAGCGTCCGATGTTGTCCCATTCCGGCCTCACGCCGCGTCTGAAACCCCTCTCCGCCCGTCGGAGCGCGACGCTGTCGGTCCTCGACATCGGCACGAGCAAGATCGTGTGCCTGATCGCCGAGCTGCAGCCGGCCGAGCAGCTCTCGACCCTGCGTGGGCGCACCCATCTCGCCCGCATCATCGGCATCGGCCACCAGCGCTCGCTGGGCCTCAAGGGCGGCGCCATCGTCGACCTGGAGGCCGCCGAGGGCGCCATCCGCCAGGCGGTGCATGCCGCCGAGCGCATGGCCAAGGCCGAGGTCCAGTCGGTCATCGTCAACATGTCCGGGGGCCGGCTCGGCTCGCAGCATTTCGAGGCCCGCGTCGCCGTCCGCTCCGGCACGGTGACCGGCTCCGACGTGGAGCGGGTCCTCGAGACCGCGAGCGCCCACGGCGTCAGCCCCGGCCGGGCCGTTCTGCACGCCCTGCCCACCGGCTACGCCCTGGACGGTCAGGGCGCGGTCATCGACCCCTCGGGCATGATCGGCGACGCCCTGGGCGTCGACCTGCACGTCGTCACCGCCGAGGCCGCCGCCGCCCGCAACCTGATGCTCGCCGTCGAGCATTGCCATCTCGGCGTCGACGCCGTGATCGCCACCCCCTACGCCGCCGGCCTCTCGGCGCTCGTCGACGACGAGGCCGAGCTCGGCGTCGCCGTGGTCGACATGGGCGGCGGCACCACCAGCGTCGGCGTCTTCTCCGGCGGCCATCTCGTCCACACGGACGCGATCGCGGTCGGCGGCCATCACGTCACCATGGACATCGCCCGGGGCCTCTCGACCCGCGTCTCCGCGGCCGAGCGGCTGAAGACCCTCTACGGCTCGGCCATCGCCACGGCGTCCGACGAGCGCGACATGATCGCGGTCCACGGCGTCGGCGAGGACGAGAGCGACGCCCCGACCCACGTGCCGCGCTCGCACCTCGTGCGGATCATCAAGCCGCGGGTCGAGGAGGTGATCGAACTGGTGCGGGACCGCCTGCGCAATGCCGGCTTCGCCGGCCAGGCCGGGCGCCGGGTGGTGCTGACGGGGGGCGCGAGCCAGCTGGTCGGCCTGCCGGAGGTCGCCCGCCGGGTGCTCCAGGGCCAGGTCCGCATCGGCCGGCCGCTCGGCATCCGCGGCCTGCCGGAGGCGGCCAAGGGGCCGGCCTTCTCGGCCGCCGTCGGCCTGCTGATCTACCCGCAGGTCGCGCATGCGGAGCATTTCGAGCCGCGGGGGCACAGCGCCTTCGCCGGCACCGGAACCGACGGGTACTTCTCGCGGGTCGGACGCTGGATCCGCGAAAGCTTCTAGAGTTCTCGTATAAAAACAAAGAGTTAGGCGCCGCCGAGGGGCGCCGGTCGAAACAAGGTCACGAAAGGCTCGACACCATGGCCATCTCCCTGCAGGCGCCGGACATCCGGGAACTCAAGCCCCGCATCACCGTCTTCGGCGTCGGCGGCGCCGGAGGCAACGCGGTCAACAACATGATCGAATCCGGCCTGCTCGGCTGCGAATTCGTCGTGGCGAACACCGATGCCCAGGCGCTCACCTCCTCCAAGGCCGAGCGGGTCATCCAGATGGGTCTCAACGTCACCCAGGGCCTCGGCGCCGGCTCGCATCCGGAAGTCGGCTCGGCCGCGGCCGAGGAGGTGATCGACGAGATCCGCGATCAGCTCTCGGGCGCGCATATGTGCTTCATCACCGCCGGCATGGGCGGCGGCACCGGCACCGGCGCCGCCCCGGTCATCGCCCGGGCCGCCCGCGACATGGGCATCCTGACCGTGGGCGTGGTGACCAAGCCCTTCCAGTTCGAGGGCGTGCGCCGCATGCGCACGGCCGAGGCCGGCATCCAGGAGCTCCAGGCTGCCGTCGACACGCTGATCGTGATCCCGAACCAGAACCTGTTCCGGGTCGCCAACGAGAAGACCACCTTCGCCGACGCCTTCGCCATGGCCGACCAGGTGCTCTATTCGGGCGTCGCCTGCATCACCGACCTGATGGTGAAGGAGGGGCTCATCAACCTCGACTTCGCCGATGTCCGCGCGATCATGCGCGGCATGGGCAAGGCGATGATGGGCACCGGCGAGGCCTCCGGCGAGAAGCGCGCCAACCGCGCCGCGGAAGCCGCCATCGCCAACCCGCTCCTCGACGACGTCTCGATGAAGGGCGCCCGCGGCCTGCTGATCTCGATCACGGGCGGCGCCGACCTCACCCTCTACGAGCTCGACGAGGCCGCCACCCGCATCCGCGAGGAGGTCGATTCCGACGCCAACATCATCCTCGGCGCCACCTTCGACGAGAGCCTCGACGGCATCATCCGCGTGTCGGTGGTCGCCACGGGCATCGAGCCGGCGCTGATCTCGGCCCATTCGCCGAACAACCCGGCCGTGGTCGAGACCGAGCAGCGCATCGCCGAGGTGGCCGAGCGCCTGCGTGCCGAGGCCCGTGCCCGCGCCTCGACTTCGCAGCCGGCCCCGGTCGCCCGCCAGCCCGAGCCGCAGGCCGCCCCGGTCGCCCCGCGCTCGGTCCTGCCCGAGGCCGCCCCCGAGCCGGTCCGCGCCGAGGCTCCGGCTCCGGTGATGCGCGACGACGTGCTGCTGACCCAGGCCGCGCCCCGCGCCTCGATGCCCTACGAGCCCCAGCCCGTCGCCCCGGCCCCGGCGCCCGAGGCCGCTCCGGCCGCCGCCGGCCCCTACGTGCCGCCGCGTCCGCAGCTCGCCCGTCCGCCGCGCATGCCGCAGATCTCGGAGCTGCCGCCCCACACCCAGGCGCAGATCCGGGTGAGCCGGGGCGAGGAGCCGGCCGAGCAGGCCCAGGATTCCAAGCGCATGACGCTGCTGCGCCGCCTCGCCACGGTCGGCTTTGGCGGCCGCCGCGAGGAGGTCGAGGCGGCGCCGCTGCCGCCGATGCGCGCCCCGGCCGCCCCGCAGGCCGCCCATCCGGTCGCGCCGCCGGCGCCCCGCGCCGCCCCGAGCGTCCAGGCGCCCCAGTACCGCCCGGCCCAGGGCAACCTCGACGCCCAGGGCCGCGTCGCCCCGGCGCCGCGGATGATGGAGGACGACCACCTGGAGATCCCGGCCTTCCTGCGCCGCCAGGCGAACTGAGCCGGAGCCGGCCCTTCGGGACTTGTCCCGGCGGGCCGCCCCGCACCGATCGGCGAAGGCGCGCTGCGGGTTCCGCGGCGCGCCTTCGCGCGTGCGTCCGGCGCCGCCGGCCGGGGGTGTAGCGGCATTTATGCCACAGCGCCCGCGGCCGGAAAGGCGCTGTTAACCATTCGTTAATTGCTTGGGAAGTCACGGTTTTTTCTTAACTGTGTCGAAACCGTGGCTGTAACAGAACGTAAGAATCCGTGATTTGGCGGTGCAGTTCACCCCGTCTATACCAAGCCTCGGAACGACAAAGGCGCAGCGGCATGCACGGCCGCGAAGCGCCCGCAGAGGCTTCAAGCAGCGGACGGATCCCGATGTGACGTGCCCGAAAACGGGTGCGGGCGCTGGATCCTGGCCGAGGGCTAAGGGAATGCGGACGAACCAACAAACAACGATAAAATCGCCGGCGACCCTCAGCGGGATCGGCGTCCACTCCGGAAACCCGGTCGAGATCACCCTCCATCCAGCGCAAGCCAATCACGGAATAGCCTTCCTCCGCACGGGGACGCCCACCGGCAACGACCGGTTCATCAAGGCCCATCACGCCTGCGTCTCCGCCACCGAGCTCTGCACCGTCATCGGTGACAACGAGACCGGTGCCGTGGCCACCATCGAGCATCTGATGTCGGCCCTCTACGGGCTCGGGATCGACAACGTCCTCGTCGAGATCGACGGGCCGGAGATGCCGATCCTCGACGGCAGCGCCCGTCCCTTCGTCCAGGCCATCGACGCCGTCGGCATCGTCCATTGCGGCGCCGCCCGCCGCTGGATCAAGGTGCTGCGCCCGGTCCGCATCGAGGCCGGCCGCGGCTTCGCCGAGCTGCGCCCGATCGACCGGGGCTTCCGCCTCGACGTGGAGATCGATTTCGAGAGCCCGGTGATCGGCCGCAGCCGCAAGGCGCTGGACCTCACCCCCGCCGCCTATCGCCGCGAGATCGCCCCGGCCCGCACCTTCGGCATGATGCGGGACGTGGAGCGCTACTGGAAGGCGGGCTTCGCCCTCGGCGCCTCCCTCGAGAACACCGTGGCCGTCGGCGACACCGCCGTGGTCAACCCGGAAGGCCTCCGCTTCGCCGACGAGTTCGTCCGCCACAAGCTGCTCGACGCGGTCGGCGACCTCGCCCTGGCCGGCCTGCCGATCCAGGGGGCCTATCGCTCCTATTGCGGCGGCCACCGCATGAATGTCGGCGTGCTCACCGCCCTCTTCGCCGACCGGGCGAATTACTGCCTGGTCGAGGGCCAGGGCAGCCGCCGCGAGACCGCGCTGGCCGAGATCGGCGCCGGCCTGGGCCTCGCCGCCTTCGCCGCCGAGCTGTAACCCGCAAGCCACAGCCTTTCGCGGAAAGCGACGGCCCCCTTGCCGCCGCTTTCGCGCCCGAATCTGCTTCCACGGTAACCTCGCGTTAAGAGGGCGCGTCCCCCTGGCCCCCGGGGCCGGGGCGTGGCATCGGATGCCCCTGACGACGCGGTGTTGGCGTGGGAATGCGGGCCGGACGATGGTCGGCCGCGCCTGTTGAGGATGAGACCGGGATGCCTCTGAACTTCTCGACCCGCGGCGCCCTGGCGGTCGCGCTCCTGACCCTCGGCCTCGGTGGCTGCGACGGCTTCGATCCGACCGGCCTCTTCGCCGAGAAGTACGAGCCGAAGGTGATCGCCGACACCCCCGCGGACAAGCTCTACAGCGAGGGCTTGGCCAAGATGGAGGACCGGGACTACGAGGCGGCCACCAAGTCCTTCGAGCAGCTCGACAAGCAGTACGCCTATTCGGACTGGTCGCGCAAAGCGCTGCTGATGACGGCCTATTCGAACTACGAGGGCCAGAAGTACGACGACGCGATCAGCGCCTCGAAGCGCTATCTGCAGCGTCATCCGGCCAGCAAGGACGCGGCCTACGCCCAGTACCTGATGGCGATGTCGCAGTATAAGCAGATCCCGGACGTGACCCGCGACCAGGAGCGGTCCGAGCGGGCGCTCCAGGCGCTCCAGGAGCTGGTGCAGCGCTACCCGACCTCGGAATACGCCGCCGACGCCAAGGCCAAGATCCAGATCACCCGCGACCAGCTCGCCGGCAAGGAGATGGAGGTCGGTCGCTTCTACCTCGAGAAGCGCAACTTCCCGGCGGCGATCAACCGCTTCCGCAACGTGGTCAGCCAGTATCAGACCACCCGCCACGCCGAGGAAGCGCTGGAGCGCCTGACCGAGGCCTATATGGCGCTGGGCCTCACCGGCGAAGCGCAGACCGCGGCGGCCGTGCTCGGCCACAACTTCCCGGACAGCCCCTGGTACAAGGACGCCTTCGCCCTTCTCCAGAACGGCGGCCTGGAGCCCCGCGAGGAAAAGTCCTCCTGGCTCAGCAAGGTCTATCGCGGCGTCATCGGGCGCACGGCCGAGGCCAACTGACGGCCCGGACGGCGCGGACGGTCGGGGCGGTGCCAATGGCGCCGCCCTTTCTTTTGGAGAGGGCCCCGTCGTGCTCCGCTCCGACCCGCTTGGCCCCGACCCCGCTTGGCCCTAAACACGGGCCTCCTTCCACAGGCTTCCTTCCGCACGCGGCATGCTCGTCCAGCTCGCGATCCGCGACATCGTTCTGATCGACAAGCTCGAGCTGAACTTCGCCGACGGCCTGAGCGTCCTCACCGGCGAGACCGGCGCGGGCAAGTCGATCCTGCTCGACGCCTTCGCCCTGGCGCTCGGCGGCCGCGGCGACGGCAAGCTCGTGCGCCACGGCGAGGCGCAGGGCAGCGTCACTGCCGTGTTCGATGTCGGGCTCGACCATCCCGCCCGGGCGATCGCGGCGGAGGGCGGCCTCGACACCGAGGGCGACCTGATTCTGCGCCGGGTCCAGTTCGCCGACGGCCGCACCCGCGCCTTCGTCAACGACCAGCCCGCCGGCGTGCAGACGCTGAAGGCGATCGGCGCCGCCCTCGTGGAGATCCACGGCCAGCACGACGACCGGGCCCTGGCCGATCCGGCGAGCCATCGCACGATCCTCGACGCCTTCGGCGGCCTGGCCAAGCCCCTGGCCGAGGTGGCGGAGGCGTCCCGCCGGGTGCGGGGCGCCCGCACCGCTCTTGCCGAGCAGCGCGCCCGGGTCGAGGGCGCGCGCCGGGAGGCGGATTTCCTGCGCCACGCCGTCGAGGAGCTCGCCGCCCTCGATCCCCAGGCCGGGGAGGAGGCGACGCTGGCCGAGCGCCGCACGGTGATGCAGCAGAGCGAGAAGGTCGCCCGCGAGCTGAACGACGCCCTCGACGCGGTCGGCGGCCCGAACTCGATGGTGCCGCATCTCTCCTCGGCGGTGCGCCGGCTGGAGCGCCGCAGCGCGCAGCTGCCCGGCCTCGTCGATCCTTGCGTCGCCGCCCTCGACGCTGCCCTCGTCGCCCTCGACGAGGCCCGCAGCGTGCTCGACGCGGCGGTGCTCGCCGCGGAATTCGATCCCCGCGAGCTGGAGCGGGCCGAGGAGCGCCTGTTCGCCCTGCGCGCGGCCTCGCGGAAATACGACGTGCCCGCCGACGACCTCGCCGCCCTGCGTGCCCGCTACGAGGCGGACGTGGCGGCGATGGATGCCGGCGAGGAGGCCCTGGGCGGGCTCCAGACCGCCCTCGACGCGGCGGAGGCCGCCTATGCGGCGGCGGCGAAGAAGCTCGCCGACGGGCGGCGGCGGGCGGCCAAGGCCCTGGACGCGGCGGTGCAGAAGGAATTGCCGCCGCTGAAGCTGGAGCGTGCCCGCTTCATCACCGAGATCGCCACGGACGAGGCCTCCCGCGACCCCGCCGGCACGGAGCGGGTCGAGTTCTTCGCCCAGACCAATCCCGGCACGCGGCCCGGCCCGATGATGAAGGTCGCCTCCGGCGGCGAGCTCTCCCGCTTCATGCTGGCCCTGAAGGTGGTGCTCGCCGACCGCGGCTCGGCCCCGACCCTGATCTTCGACGAGATCGATACCGGCGTCGGCGGCGCGGTGGCCGATGCCATCGGCGCGCGCCTCGCCCGGCTCTCGGAGCGGGTGCAGGTCGTGGCCGTCACCCACGCGCCTCAGGTGGCCGCCCGGGCCGAGCGCCATTTCCTGATCGCCAAGGATCCCGTGAAGGGCGGCCGCGTCGCGACCCGGGTGAGCAGCCTCACCACCGAGGCGCGCCGGGAGGAGATCGCCCGCATGCTGGCCGGCGCCATCGTGACCGACGAGGCCCGCGCCGCCGCCGCCCGGCTTTTGATGAGCGCCGAGGCCTGATCCGCCCCGGTGGCGGTGACGTTCGGGTAACCTTAACAATAAGGAAATGTTAACCAAGCCGCGCGAGGCTGGTCCCGGACGCATCGACGACGATTGCCAGGGTCGGAGCATGGGCAAGGCGATGTCACGGGATTGGGCCGGCATTCTCGGGATCGGCGGAAACGTGCCGCCCCGGTTGAGCACCGATACGCGGATGCATCTCGGCACGACGCTCCGCGCGGTCTACGCGGAGAGCTGCGACCGTCAGCCGATCACCGACACGCAGGTCGATCTTCTCCTGCGCCTGCGCCACAAGGAGCGCGACCGCCGGCGGGGCGAATAGGGCGAGCGGGCTACTGCCAGCGGCGGCCGCCGGGCCGGCGCTTGATCTCCGCGGCGCGGATCATGGTGAGGATGCGGTCGAGATCCTTGAGGAGGCTCGCCTCCTCCATCCGTGCCGCCTCGATCTCCGCCGGGTTCGACCCGAATTGCTGCCGCTGACGGGCGAGGGTGAGGGCGCGCTCCAGCTCGGCCCGCTCGCCATGCAGGGCGAGATAGACCGCCTCCTGGGCGTTCGCGGCGCGACTCGGCCGCTCCGACGACGGTGAGGGCGGTGAATCCGCCACCTCGGCCTCCCGCATTCCACAACGACAACCGGCATGTCCTCAACGCACGGGCATCCTGGCAGGGTTCCTTCCCCGGCTCCGTGATCTCGGGCAGGGCGTTGTCACGTCCTTGTCATGTCATCGTCATATGCGCGGTGCGTCGGGTGATTACCGCAGCGCAGGCCGTGAGGTACGCGCAGGGTCCGCCTCAGCAGCGGGCCGGCGTCCCGCGCCCCCGGTGCCCGACACGACACGGAGATGCACGTGAAACCCTTCGCTTACGCGCTGGCCCTCGGTCTCGCGACCGCTCAGCTCGCCTTCCCCGCCCTGGCCGCCGATATCACCGGCGCCGGCGCGACCTTCCCCTTCCCGGTCTATTCCAAGTGGGCCGAGGCCTACCGCAAGGAGACCGGCACGGGCCTGAACTACCAGTCGATCGGTTCCGGCGGCGGCATCAAGCAGATCCAGGCCAAGACGGTCGATTTCGGCGCCACCGACGCCCCGCTGAAGGGCGCGCAGCTCGAGAAGGACGGCCTCGTCCAGTTCCCGACCGTGATGGGCGGCGTGGTCCCGGTGGTGAACATCGCCGGCCTGGAGCCGGGCAAGCTGAAGCTCAACGGTGAGCTGCTCGCCGACATCTACGCCGGCAAGATCGCCAAGTGGTCCGACCCGAAGATCGCCAAGCTGAACGAGGGCGTGAAGCTCCCCGACTCGCCGATCACCCCGGTCTACCGCTCCGACGCCTCCGGTACGACCAACATCTTCACGACCTATCTCTCCGGCGTCTCCGAGAGCTGGAAGAAGGAATACGGCGCGGCCACTACGATCAGCTGGCCGGTGGGTCAGGGCGGTAAGGGCAACGAGGGCGTCACCGCCACCGTCAAGCAGGTCCCGAACGCCATCGGCTACGTCGAGTCGGCCTATGCCAAGCAGAACAAGCTCGGCTACGCCCTCCTCGAGAACAAGGCCGGCAAGTTCCCGCAGCCCGACGACAAGGCGTTCCAGGCCGCCGCCGCCAGCGCCGACTGGAAGGCCGCCCCGGGCTTCGGCATCTCCCTGACCAACCAGGCTGGCGAAGGCGCGTGGCCGATCACCGCCGCGACCTTCATCCTGGTCTACAAGGAGCCCGCCGACGCGGCCAAGACCGCCGACGTGCTCAAGTTCTTCGACTGGGCCTACAAGAACGGCGACAAGCTCGCGACCGAGCTCGACTACGTGCCGCTGCCCGACAACGTCGTCGCCCAGATCCACGAGGAGTGGAAGACCATCAAGGGCAAGGACGGCAAGCCCGTCTTCGGGATGTAATCCCCTCGGCCTTCCCCCGCTCCGGCGGGGGAAGGCATTTTCAGGATCGGGCGTGCCGAGCACCCGGCCGTCGACGATCTTCGAGACCAGTTCCGCCTTTCCCCACAGATGGGGTGAGGGAAGACGACGGGACCCGCTCGCGCCCGCGGCTTCGGCGCGCTAAACGCCACCCCTTCGACAGAGCATGAGCGGATGACCGCGTTGACCCAAGAGATCGCCCTGGCGCGCAGCGAGCGAGCGGCCCGGACCGTTCCGAGCCGGAGCCTCGACAGCCTGTTCCGCGCCTGCGCCTACGGCGCGGCCCTCCTCGTCCTCCTCGTTCTGGTCGGCATCATCGGCTCGATCGTCTGGGGGGCCTGGCCGGCCTTCAGCGAGTTCGGCCCCGGCTTCGTCACCTCCAGCGCCTGGAATGTCGGCACCGAGCAGTTCGGCGCCCTGGTCGCCGTGATAGGCACCCTGGTCTCGGCCCTGATCGCCCTGGTGATCGGCGTGCCCCTCTCCCTGGCCATCGCCATCTACCTGACGCAGCTCGCCCCCGGCTGGGCGCGCAAGCCGGTCGCCATGGTGATCGAGCTGCTCGCCGCCGTGCCGAGCATCATCTACGGCATGTGGGGCCTGTTCGTGTTCGCGCCTCTCTTCGCCCATTACGTGCAGATGCCGGTCTCGAACCTCGTCGAGGGCCTGCCGATCGTCGGCACGCTGCTCTATTCCCGGGTGCCCTCCGGCGTCGGTGTGCTCACCGCGGGCATCATCCTCGCGATCATGATCGTGCCCTTCGTGGCCTCGATCACCCGCGACATGCTCGACCAGATCCCGACCGTGCTGCGCGAGAGCGCCTTCGGCATCGGCTGCACGACCTGGGAGGTGGTGCGCCACGTGCTGGTGCCGCAGGCCTCCGTCTCGATCATCGGCGCCGTCATGCTCGGCCTCGGCCGCGCCCTCGGCGAGACCATGGCGGTCACCTTCGTGATCGGCAACGCGAACCGGCTCTCCGCCTCGATCTTCGATCCGGGCTCCACCATCGCCTCGCGCATCGCCAACGAGTTCAACGAGGCGGACGGCCTGCAGCTCAACGCCCTGATGGCCCTCGGCTGCATCCTGTTCGTCATCACCTTCTTCGTCCTCATCGTCGCCCGCTACCTGACGCGGCGCGTGAAGGCCGCGTGAGCCGGGAGCGCTCTCCATGGACGCCACCAATCCCTACGCCTCGGCCGAGGCGGCTTCCGTCCCCCGCGGCTCCCGCGTCCGGCCGAGCCGGCGGGTCGCCGACCGGCTGCTGCGCACCTCCTGCACCCTGGCCACGGCCATCGGCGCCGTGGTGCTCGGCTCGATCCTGATCATGCTGATCTGGAAGGGGCTCGAGGGCTTCTCGCTCTCGCTCCTGACGCACCCGACGCCCGGCCCCGGCACCGAGGGCGGCGGCATCGCCAACGCGATCCTCGGCAGCCTGATCCTGACGACGATCGGCATCGCGGTCGCCACGCCGGTCGGCGTGATGGCGGGCACCTACCTCGCCGAGTACGGCCGGAACTCGCAGCTCGCCAACGTGATCCGCTTCCTCAACGACATCCTGCTCTCGGCGCCCTCGATCCTGATCGGCCTGTTCGTCTACACCCTGATGGTGCGGCCGATGGGCTCCTATTCCGGCTGGGCCGGCGGCGTGGCCCTGGCGATCATCGCGACGCCGGTGATCGTGCGCACCACCGAGGACATGCTGCGCCTCGTTCCGGGCTCGCTGCGCGAGGCCGGCGCCGCCCTCGGCGCGCCGATGTCCAAGGTCATCACCAGCGTGACCTGGCGCGCGGCCTCCGCGGGCATCGTCACCGGCGTGATCCTGGCGCTCGCCCGCATCGCCGGCGAGACCGCGCCGCTGCTGTTCACGGCGCTCAACAACAACAACTGGTTCCGGGCCGACCTGATGGGCGGCGTCGCGAACCTGCCGGTGATGATCTACCAGTTCGCGCTCTCGCCCTACGGCAACTGGCAAAGCCTCGCCTGGGCCGGTGCGCTGCTCATCACCGTCACCATCCTCGCGCTGTCGATCACCGCGCGCTTCGTCGTCAAGGACCAGCGGGCGCGCTGAACCGCGCGCGCCCCCGAGCCTATCCAGTCAAGGACGAGCCTCCATGAGCGTCTCCCCCGCCCTTCGCAGCCAGATGAACAACCGCGCGCCCGCCGACGACAAGGCGCCGATCCGCATCGCCGTGAAGGACCTGAACTTCTATTACGGCCAGTTCCACGGCCTGAAGGGCATCAACCTCAACTTCCACGACCGGCAGGTCACGGCGCTGATCGGTCCGTCCGGCTGCGGGAAGTCGACCCTGCTGCGCACCTTCAACCGTATCTACAGCCTCTACCCCGAGCAGCGGGCCGAGGGGCAGATCCTGGTCGACGGCCAGAACATCCTCGATCCGAAGGTCGACCTGAACGAACTGCGGGCCCGTATCGGCATGGTGTTCCAGAAGCCGACGCCCTTCCCGATGTCGATCTACGACAACGTCGCCTTCGGCCTGCGCCTCTACGAGAAGCTGCCCAAATCCGAGCTCGACGGCCGCGTCGAGGACGCCCTACGCAAGTCCGCCCTCTGGGAGGAGGTCAAGGACAAGCTCAAGCAGTCCGGCATGGGCCTCTCCGGCGGCCAGCAGCAGCGCCTCTGCATCGCCCGCTCCGTGGCCCAGCGTCCGGAGGTGATCCTGTTCGACGAGCCCACCTCGGCCCTCGACCCGATCTCCACCGGCCGCATCGAGGAGCTGATCGACCAGCTGCGCAACGAGTTCACGATCGTGATCGTGACGCACAACATGCAGCAGGCCGCCCGCATCTCGCAGTTCACGGCGTTCATGTATCTCGGCGAGCTGATCGAGTTCGGCCCGACGACGAAGATCTTCATGAACCCCGACAAGCGTCAGACCCAGGACTACATCACCGGCCGCTTCGGCTGAGACGAGATCCTTCCGCCGGGGCCGCGCGGAGCGGCCCGATCCTGGAGTCCAACAGATGTCAGAACATATCGTCAGCTCCTACGACCAGGATCTCGAGGACCTGCGCCGGGCCATCTCGGAGATGGGCGGCGTCGCCGAGAAGATGATGACCGACGCGACCGAGGCGCTGGTGCGCCGGGATACGGCGCTGGCCCAGGCCGTCATCACCGCCGACAAGCGGCTCGACACGCTCCAGCGTGAGATCGAGGAGCGCTCGGTGCTCCTCATCGCCCGCCGCCAGCCCCTGGCCATCGACCTGCGCGAGACCATCTCGGGCATCCGCGTCGCCGGCGATCTGGAGCGCATCGGCGACCTCGCCAAGAACATCGCCAAGCGGGTCGTCGCCATCGGCGACCAGACCCAGCCGCAGAAGATCGTGCTGGGCGTCCAGCACATGAGCGACCTCGTCCAAGAGCAGCTCAAGGACGTGCTCGACGCCTACGGCACCCGGGACGTCTCGGCCGCCCACGACGTGTGGCAGCGCGACAGCGCGATCGATGCGCTCTACAACTCGCTGTTCCGGGAACTCCTGACCTACATGATGGAGGATCCGCGCAACATCTCGTTCTGCACGCATCTCCTGTTCTGCGCCAAGAACGTCGAGCGCATCGGCGACCACACCACCAACATCGCCGAGACCATCGAGTATCTCGTCACCGGCGAGACTCCGGCCGGCGAGCGCCCGAAGAACGACGCCTCGAACTACGCCACCGTTCAGCCCGGCGCCGCCTGACCCTTCCTGTCGCGAGCCGCCGCCCGCATCCGTCGGGCGGCGGCTCCAGTCTTTGTACAGTCCGCTTCCCGACGTGCACCGGCCTCCGCCTCGTTGGGACGCGTTCCAAGAGGCACCCATGACGAGCGCCCGGATCCTGATCGTCGAGGACGAGGAAGCCCTCACCACGCTCCTGCGCTACAACCTCGAGGCCGAGGGCTTCGCCGTCGACCACGCCGCGCGGGGCGACGAGGCGGACCTGCTGCTGCGCGAGCAGATCCCCGACCTGATCCTGCTCGACTGGATGCTGCCGGGCCTGTCGGGCATCGAGCTGTGCCGCCGCATCCGCGCCCGCCGCGAGACCGAACGCTTGCCGGTGATCATGCTCACCGCCCGGGGGGAGGAGGGCGACCGGGTGCGCGGCCTCTCCACCGGGGCGGACGACTACATCGTCAAGCCCTTCTCGGTGCCGGAGCTGCTGGCGCGGGTGCGGGCGCTGCTGCGCCGGGCCAAGCCCGCCCATCTCGCCGACACGCTGGTGGCCGGCGACATCGAGCTCGACCGGGTGAGCCACCGCATCCGCCGCCAGGGCCGCGAGATCCATCTCGGGCCGACCGAGTTCAAGCTGCTCGAATACCTGATGCAGAGCCCCGGCCGGGTCTTTTCCCGGGAACAGCTCCTCGACGGGGTCTGGGGCCACGACGTCTATATCGACGAGCGCACCGTCGACGTGCATGTCGGCCGCCTGCGCAAGGCCATCAACCGTCCGCGCCAGACCGACCCGATCCGCACCGTGCGCGGATCGGGCTATTCCTTCGACGAGATGTTCGCGGGCGGCTGAGGGGTTTTTCGCGAGAGCGGTGGGGCGTTTCGAGCGCCCGCCGGCTCACGCGTCCGAGGACAGCTTCATCATCACGAGGCCGCTGACGATGAGCAGGGCGGCGATGACGCGCGGGGCATTCGCCGGCTCGCCGAGCACGAGGATGCCGACGAGGAAGGCGCCCACCGCGCCGATGCCGGTCCAGACCGTATAGGCCGTGCCGAGGGGCAGGCTGCGCATCGCGATCGAGAGAAGCACCACGCTCGCGACCATCGCGACCAGGGTGACGAGGGCCGGCACCGGCTTCGTGAAGCCCGCGGATTGCTTCATCGTGAAGGCCCAGACGACCTCCAGGATCCCGGCGGCGAACAGAATGAACCAGGCCATGGTCCGGCTCTCCTTGCGAAGGCCGGGCCGTCCCGGACATCCTGCCCCGATGCGGGTGAGGTCGTTGCCTCGCGGGAAACCTTAGTGCGCCCTATCCGAAAGGCGAGGCTTGCCGGGTGCAAGGCGGCACCCCGAAACGAAAAGGCGGGCCGGAGCCCGCCTGTCAGCCGCCTGTGCCCGGTCGGGCGCGCGTCAGCGGAAGCCCGCCACGCGACGGTCGCGCTTGCGCTCGGCCGCCGGCTGGTAGGCGATCTGGGCGTGCTGCGTGCAATAGGGCAGGCCGGTGATCGAGCGGGCGCCGCAGAAGCGGAATTCCGGCGAGGTCGGGTCGCCCATCGGCCAGCGGCACATGGATTCCCGCAGCTCCATGATGGTGACGCGCTGGGACACCGCGATCACCGCGGGCTCGGGCGCCGCCGGGGGCGGAACGATCGGGAAATCTGGGGCCGGGCGATGGGTCACGATGGCCGGCGGCTCGGGCAGGACCACCTCCTCCACCACGGCGGCGATGGGCAGGGTCTCCTCGCTCTCCGCGCCGGACTTCTTGCGGGGGGCGGCCTGGGTGGGGCCCGTGGGCTTCACCCGGCCGGCGAGGCCGAGGCGATGCACCTTGCCGATCACGGCATTGCGCGAGATCCCGCCGATCTGCGAGGCGATCTGGCTGGCGCTCAGACCGTCCTCCCACAGCCGACGCAGAAGCTCGACGCGCTCGTCCGTCCAGCTCGGAACCGCCTCGCTCATGGCCCCTCCACGTCGTCTCGTTCCCGCGGCCGGTGCCCGCGCCGCCTCGCCCGGTGGTGCCGGCGGCCGGGCAGTCCGAACCTGTCGGTGATGCCCGCCGGGTCTCCCCCCGGCGATGAAGCGGAGCCTACAGGAGCCCGTGAGGCCGGTGCAAGAGTCGAGCGGCCCCGCCGTCCTGTTTCCACCGCCAATGCCGCGATGCAGCCTCATCTCCGGGAAATGCTAGTATTAGTTGTAAATATCGAGAATATGCTCTTCAGATAGAAAGTCTTTTGATCCCCGTCGTTTGGCCAGCTTGCCGGGTCGGTCGGGGCTCGTCCGCGGCGCGCCCCGTGCGCCTGCCGGGATTGCGAGCGCTCGCATTGCCCGGCGCCGACGATTGCCTATGTTGGGCGCGACCGAGCCCGGGCCTGCCCGGGTTCGCCGGACAGCCTCGGGAACGCCCGCATGCGCCTTGCCCCGCTCTGCCTGCTCCTCACGGTGAACGCCGCCCTGGCGGCGCCTCCCGGACAGACCGCACCGCCCGCCGGCGAGCCGCCGGTGCGGCTCGCCAACCACAAGGCGGTCTACGACCTGTCCCTGGCCGGCAGTTCCGGCACCCGCGCGGTGGAGAGCGCCCGCGGGCGCATCGTGCTCGATTTCTCGGGCGATGCCTGCCGGGGCTACACGATGCAGACGCGGCAGGTGACGATGCTCTCCTCCAGCGAGAGCGGCGACCGCACCTCGGACCTGCGCAACACCACCTACGAGAGCGGCGAGGGCGATAGCTTCCGCTTCAAGACCGTGACGATCCTCAACGGCGTGCCGACGCCCGCGGTGGACGGCACCGCCGACCGCTCGGCCGAGGGCATGAAGGTGAAGCTCAAGGAGCCCAAGCGCGACCAGTTCGGCGCCTCGGGCGAGGTGCTGTTCCCGAGCCGCCACATGCGGCGCCTCGTCGAGGCGGCGCGGGCCGGGGAGACCACCCTCGGCGTGAAGGTGTTCGACGGCTCCGACGACGGCCGCAAGGTCTACGACACCCTGGCGGTGATCGGCCGGCCCTCGGCCCAGCCGGCCGCGGCCAAGGCCGACCGGGACAAGCCCCTGCGCGAGGGCCCGCTCGCCAGCATGCGGCGCTGGCCCGTGACGCTGAGCTACTTCACCCCGGGGGAGGGGGAGCGCACCCCCGTCTACACCCTGACCTTCGACCTCTACGAGAACGGCGTCAGCGGCGCCCTGCATCTCGATTACGGCGACTTCTCCATCGACGGCGACCTGAAGAGCATCGAGCTCACCAAGGCCGATCCCAAGGCCGAGGGCGAGTGCGGGCGGTAGGGGCGCTCAATCCGGCCGATCGTGGTGGCGCGGCGTCAGGCCCGCCTTGTCCAGCAGCGTGAGCAGCAGGTGGATCCCCGCGGCGAACGCCATGGCGGCCGCGAGCAGGCGGAACTGCGCCGCGCCGGCCACGATGCCGGCCGAGGCCGAGAACCAGACGCTCGCCGCCGTGGTGAGGTTCTTCACGTCGCTTTTCGCCACGAAAATCGTGCCGGCGGCGATGAAGCCGATCGCCTGGGCGAGGCCCTGGATCACCCGCAGCGGGTCGGCATCGCCCCCCTGCGCGCGCACCTGGGCATAGAGGCTCAGCGCGGAGGTGGTGATCAGCGCGGCGCTGAGGGCGACGAGGGCATGGGTGCGGATGCCCGCATCCTTGCCCCGCCATTCCCGCTCCAGTCCGAGCAGCAGGCCGCAGAGGGTCGCCGCGCCCAGGCGGACCAGGATCGCGCCGAGACTCAGGGTATCGGCATCGAGTGAGTTCACGTCGGCCAAGGGCTCCCCGACGACGCGCCGCGCCACTGCCCATGAAACGGAAATTCCGCGACGACGTTTCCACGACCCGACACGCAACCGGATCGAGGAGGCGACGATGATGAAGCGATTGACCCTGGCGACCGCCGCTCTGGCCCTGAGCACCGGCCTCGCGGCCGCGGCGGAGCAGCCCGCCGGCGACCGGCCCGCGACGACCGGCGCCACCCAGACCGGCAAGGACCTCAAGGAATTCCAGGCCGCGGCCCTTGCCAAGACCAGCCTCGCCCAGGCGCTGACCACCGCCGAGAGTCAGGGCGACAAGGGCCGCGCCATCGAAGCCGATTTCGAGCGCGCGGACGGCAAGAACCCGGCCCATTACGCGATCAAGGTCGTCTATCCGGACGGCAAGCTCGTCGAGTACGGGATCGATGCCGACACGGGCAAACTCTACAAGACCGAGAACCAGCCGATCGAGCGCTACTTCACCCGGCTGAAGCCCGCCGATTTCCAGAAGGCCTCGACCTCGCTCAAGGACGCCCTCGCCATCGCCGAGAAGCAGGCCGGCGGCGGCAAGGCCTACGAGGCGGAGGTGAAGCGGGACGGCTCGGCGGTGCGCTACGACATCTCCGTGGCCCTCGCCGACACCACCCGCGAGATCAAGGTCGGGCCGGACGGCAAGATCGTCGGCGATTGACCGCCGGCAGGACAACCGCCACTCCGGGGGCACGCCCCCGGAGTGGATCCCCCGATGACCGCAGAGCTGCGCCTCCTGAGCTTCGAGGGTCCCGGGCCGATCGGCTCGGTCCACGCCGTCCATGACGGGGCACGGCTCTTCGCCCTCGATTTCGGCGCGCCCGACGCGCGGCTGACGCGGCTCCTCCAGCGCCGCTTCGGAGCGGCGGTGTCGCTGCGCGCAGGGGGCGACGCCCTCGGCCTCCGCGCCGGCCTGCAGGCCTATTTCGACGGGGAGCTCGCGGCCCTCGACCGGATCCCGATCGATGGCGGCGGCTCGCCCTTCCAGAAGCGGGTCTGGGCGGCCCTGCGGGAGATTCCGGCCGGGCAGACCCGCAGCTACGGCGCTCTCGCCGCCCGTCTCGGCCTGCCGGGCGCGGCCCGGGCGGTGGGGCTCGCCAACGGGCAGAATCCGATCAGCCTCGTCGTGCCCTGCCACCGGGTGATCGGCGCCGACGGCACGCTGACCGGCTATGGCGGCGGGATCGCGCGCAAGCGCTGGCTGCTCGCCCACGAGGCCGCCCATCGGCCCGCGCTCCCGCTCTTCGCCGCGTCCCTCAGCCCCGTTCCGCCGGCCTGAAGCCGAGGCCCCGCTGCACGGCCGCGGCGCCGAAGCGTTCGCGGACCTTGTCGAGGGCTGCCTCCCGCCGCGCCACGGCGGCGACGCTGGTGTCGACGAGGTCGCCCCAGTCGGCATGGATCGCGGCGCAGAGATCGCCCCCGCCGATGCCGATCAGCCGGAAGCGGGTGCCGTCGCAGGCCTCGCGCAGCATCGGCTCCCCCTCCCGGAAGAGGCGGTCGGCCAGCTGCGTCGGGCTCAGGCCGCCGCGGGTGCGGGTGCGCAGGCGGAAGGACTCGTCCTTCAGCTTCAGGGTCACGCTGCCGGCGGCGAGGCCCGCCTTCTTGAGCCGGCCCGAGACCTTCTCGCAGAGTCGCCACAGGATCGGCCGCAACTCCGCGAAATCGGCGATATCGGCGGAGAAGGTCGTCTCGGCGGAGACGGTCTTGGCCTCCCGGCTCGTCTTCACCGGGCGGCCGTCGCGACCCTCGGCCAGGGCGATCAGGCGCTCCGCCTCCCGCCCCAGGGCGGCGTGAAGCCGCTTCGGATCGGCGCGGGCGATGTCGCCGACCCGGCGGATGCCCAGGCTCGCCAGCCGCTCCTGCGCCGCACCGCCGATGCCCGGCAGGATGCCCACCGGCCGGTCGGCGAGGAAGTCCCGCGCCTCCTCCGGGGCGATGATCGAGAAGCCCCGCGGCTTGTCGAGGTCGCTCGCGATCTTGGCCAGGAACTTGTTGGCCGAGAGCCCCACCGAGACCGTGATGCCGATCTCCCGCTCCACCCGCGCGGCGAACCGGGCCAGGGTCACGGCCGGGCTCGCCCCGTGCAGCCGCGCGGTGCCCGAGAGGTCGAGGAAGGCCTCGTCGATCGAGACCGGCTCCACGGCGGGGGTCAGGTCGAGCATCATCGCCCGCACCGCGCGGCCGACCTTGGCGTATTTCTCCATGTCCGGCCGCAGCACCACCGCCTGCGGGCAGAGCTTGAGCGCCTTGAACATCGGCATGGCCGAGCGCACGCCGTCGATCCGCGCGAGGTAGCAGGCGGTGGCGACCACGCCGCGCTTGCCCCCGCCGATGATCAGCGGCCGGTCCCGCAAGGCGGGGTCGTCGCGCTTCTCGATGGTGGCGTAGAAGGCGTCGCAATCGACATGCGCGATCGCGAGTCGGTCGCGGGCGGGATGGTGCAGGAGCCGCGGCGAGCCGCAGGCACGGCAGCGCTGCGCGCCGGCCGGCTGTTCCGTCAGGCAATCGCGGCAGAACGGGAACAAGGCTCGATCCTCGCCACGGCCGTGCTATCGCGGGGCCGTCGGCGCAACAGGTGTACGAATGGGGAACGGACAGGACAAGGCGGGGCGAGGCGCGCATCCCCAGCGCATCCTGATCCTCGGCGGCACCACCGAGGCGAGCGCCCTGGCCGCCGGCCTCGCGCCGCTCGCGGCGCATTTCGCGCCGACCCTGTCGCTCGCCGGCCGCACGGCTCGGCCCCGGCCCTTGCCGGTGCCCACCCGCATCGGCGGGTTCGGCGGGGCGCAGGGGCTCGCCGAGTATCTCGTCGCCGAGGGGATCGGGCAGGTGGTCGATGCGACCCATCCCTTCGCCGCGCGGATCTCCCGCAACGCCGCGGAGGCCTGCGCGGCGGCGGGCGTGCCCCTGCTGGCGATCCGGAGGCCGGCCTGGAACAGGCAGCCGGAAGACGACTGGACCGAGGTGGACGACATGGCCGGGGCCGCCGCGGCGCTGGGCGAGACGCCGCGAAACGTCTTCCTCACCATCGGGCGGCAGGAGGTCTCGGCCTTTCTTGCTGCGCCGCAGCATCGTTATTTTGTGCGCAGCATCGATCCCGCCGGGGTGGCTCTGCCGCAGTTGCAGGCGATCGCGGCGCGCGGGCCCTTCGACCGGGCGGCGGAGACGCGCTTCCTGCGCGAGGCCGGCATCGCGGTGATGGTCACCAAGAATTCGGGGGGCGCGGCCACCTACGCCAAGATCGAGGCGGCGCGCGATCTCGGGCTGCCCGTGGTGGTGGTGCGCCGGCCCCCCGTGCCGGCGGTGCCGTGGGTGGCGGATGCGCAGGCTGCTCTGGAGCGGCTGCGGCAGGGAATCGGGTGATGACGGCCTATCGGGACATCAAGGATCTCTACCTCGCCGGGCAGACGGCCGAGGCCGGGCGGCTGGTCGAGGCGCATCGGCAGGCGCTGGGCTCCGACGGTGCCGGCTGCACTCTCGCGGGCGTGGTGATGATGGCGCTCGGCCGGCCGGAGGCCGCCGTGCCCTGGCTCGATGCCGCAGCCCGCCACGAGCCCGCCTCGCCCCAGGTCTGGAGCAACCTGAGCGCGGCGCTGGAAGGCTGCGGCCTGCTGGCCGAGGCGCGGGCGAGCCTCGCCCGGGCGGTCTCCCTGGAAGAGGCGGAGGAGCCCGGCTGGCTCGGCTACGCCCGCACCGCCCTGCGGCTCGGCGGCCTCTCCGATGCCCTCGGCTACCTGACCCGGGCCCTGCATCGCGATTCCGAGGATCTCGACGCCCTCGCCCTGCTCGGCCTCGTCCTGCACCGGCTCGGGCGTTGGGAGGACGCCCTCGCCGCCTACGACCAGGTCGTCACCCTGCGCGCCGACGATGCGGAGACCTGGCTGAACCGGGGCGTGCTGCTGCACGAGGCCGGCCGGGTCGAGGCGGCGCTCGCGAGCTACGACGCAGCCCTGGCCCTCGACGCGCAGCGCGCGGATGCCTGGTCGAACCGCGCCAAGGCCCTGTGCGACCTGCACCGGCTGGAGGAAGCGGTCGCGGCCTTCACGCAGGCCCTCGCCCTGCGGCCGGGGGACCCGGTGCTGCTCGTCGACCGCGGGATGTGCCGCCTGCTCGCCGGGGACTATGCCGCGGGCTTCGCCGATTACGAGGCGCGCCTCCAGGGGGCCGAGCCGCCGCGGCCCTCCGGCTGCCCGACTTGGCAGGGGGAAGACCTCTCCGGCAAGCGCCTGCTCGTGAGCGCGGAACAGGGCTTCGGCGACACCTTCCAGTTCGTCCGCTTCCTGCCGGCGCTCGCGGCGCGGGGCGCCCGCGTCACCTTCCAGGTGCCGGTAACCCTGCATCCGCTGCTCGCGCCGCTCGCCGAGCATTGCACCCTGGTCGGGGAAGGGGAGGGCGAGGGTCCCTACGACTACCACGTCTCCCTCCTCAGCCTGCCGCACCGGCTCGGCCTCGAGGCCGGGAGCCTGGGGGCGGCGCCCTATCTGCGCGTCGGCGTCGAGGGAATCGCCCGCTGGGCCGGGGTGATCGGGGAGCGGGGCTTCCGGGTCGGCATCGCCTGGCAGGGCAATCCGCAGTTCCGGCACGACAGCCGGCGCTCGATCCCGCTCGCGCATTTCCTCACCCTCGCCGGCCTGCCCGGCGTGCGGCTCATCAGCCTGCAGCGCGGGCCGGGCCTCGACCAGCTCAAGGCGGTGCCGGCGAGCCTCGTCGAGCGCTTGCCCGAGCCCCTGGACGCGGAGGGGGCCTTCCTCGACACTGCCGCGGTGCTGATGAGCCTCGACCTCGTCGTGACCTCGGATTCGGCCATCGCCCATCTCGCCGGGGCCCTGGGCCGCCCGGTCTGGCTGGCCCTCAGCCACGTGCCGGACTGGCGCTGGCTGCTCACCGGCGAGGACTGCCCCTGGTATCCGAGCCTGCGTCTGTTCCGGCAGGAGCGGCCGGGGGATTGGGCGAGCGTCTTCGCCGCGATCCATGCGGCGCTCGCCCGCCGGGCGGCCGGCATCGTCTCCGGGCCGGTCTCCCTGCCGATGGTGCCCTGTTCCCTGGGCGAGCTGATCGACAAGATCAGCATCCTCCAGATCAAGTCCGAGCGGATCCACGACCCGGACAAGCTCCGCTATGTCCGCGACGAGCTGAAGCTCCTGACCGCGACGCCGGCCTTCGAGACGGCCTCCACGGAGACGCGCGCCGTCCTCGAGCTGCTCAGGGACGTGAACGGCGCCCTCTGGCAGGTCGAGGACGAGCTCCGGTCCCGCGAGGCGGAGGGCCGCTTCGATGCGGATTTCGTCGAGGCCGCCCGCTCCGTCTACCGCCTCAACGACCGCCGCGCGGCGCTGAAGCGGCGCATCGACGTGGCGGCGGGCTCGCTCCTGCGGGAGCAGAAGAGCTACGCGCTGCCCGACCCGGCCACGCTGCGCAGCGTGTAGACGAAGGGCAATCCCTCGCTGCGGGGGATCAAGCGGGTGCCGGTCGCCCCGATGATGACCATGGTCGCCATGTCGGCGGGGGCGGTGCGGGCTTCATCCAGCGTCAGCACCCGCAAAGTCTCGTCCGGCCGTGTCACGGCGCGGGCGAGGATCACGGGGGTGTCGGCCGGGCGCAGGCCGGCGGCGAGGTCCAGCGCCTTGCCGAGCTGCCAGGGCCGCGCCTTCGAGATCGGGTTGTAGAGCGCCACCACGAGATCGGCCCGCAAAACCGCCTCGAGGCGGGCGAGGATCGTCTCCCAGGGCTTGAGGTTGTCGGAGAGCGAGAGCGCGCAGAAATCGCCGCCGAGCGGCGCCCCGAGGCGGGCGGCGGCGGCGAGCATGGCGGTGATGCCGGGCTCGACCCGGATCGGCAGGTCGCGCCAGGCGGGCTCGCCGTTCTCCACCGCCTCGAACACCGCCGCGGCCATGGCGAAGACGCCGGGATCCCCGCCCGAGACCACCGCGACCCGCCGGCCGGAGGCCGCGAGTTCGAGGGCGTGGCGCGCCCGGTCGACCTCGACGCGGTTGTCGGTGGCGTGGCGCGTCAGCCCCGGCCGCTCCGGGACGCGGGCGACATAGGGGATGTAGCCGATCAGGTCCTGCGCCTGGTCGAGGGCGTCCTGCGCGGCAAGCGTCAGCAGGCGCGGATCGCCCGGCCCGAGGCCGACGATGGTGAGCGAACCGGTCATGGGCGCGAAACTCAGGGGCGCCGGCCTTCGCCGGGCACCAGCACCATCGAGAAATAGGGGGCGGAATCGTCCGCCTTCTCGGCGAGCGGGACGATGGTCTCCCCCGCCATGGTGCCGCGCTCGACATAGATCGCGCGGGCGAGCAGGCCCGCCTCCGCCAGGGCGGCGCGGACCTTCGGCAGGTGGCGGCCGAGCTTCATGATCACCGCGGCGTCGGTGCCCCGGAGCTGCGCGGCGAGCGCCTCCGGCGACAGGGTCGCCGGCAGCACGGTGAGCACGTCGTCGCCCCAGGTGATCGGGGTGTTGGCCCGCGTCCAGCAGCCGGACATGCCGGTGACGCCGGGGATCACCTCGACGGGAAAGCGCTCCTTGAGCCGCCGCCACAGATGCATGAACGAGCCGTAGAAGAAGGGGTCGCCCTCCGACAGGATCGCCACGTCGCGGCCGGCGCCGAGATGGTCGGCGAGCTTGCCCGCGGCGTCGTCGTAGAAGGCGGCCAGCGCGGAGACGTAGTCCGCGTGGTCCGGCGGAAGCTCGGTCGTGTAGGGATAGACCAGGGGGAATTCCCGGGCCGGATCGCGCACCAGGGCGTCGGCGATGGTGCGGGCGTTGCCGCGCTTGCCCTTCTTGCAGAAGTGCACGAGCAGCGGCGCCCGCTCCAGCACCCGAAGGGCCTTCAGGGTGAGGTAGTCGGGATCGCCCGGCCCCATGCCGACGCCGTAGAGCGTCCCGGTCCGGGCGAGGAGCGGGGCGGCTCCGCCCGCATCGGCTTCGCTCAAGACCGGCTCGAAGCGCTCGCTCGCCTCCATCACTCGACCTCGCTCGCGAGCGCGTTGACGGCGGCGGCCGCCATGGCGCTGCCGCCGCGGCGGCCATGCACCACGACGAAGGGCACGCGCCCGTCCTTCGCCAGCGCTTCCTTCGATTCCGCCGCACCGACGAAGCCGACCGGGATGCCGATCACCGCCGCCGGGGCGCCGACGCCCTCGTCGAGGAGTTCGAGCAGGCGGAACAGGGAGGTCGGGGCATTGCCGACCGCCACGACGCTGCCCGGCAGGTGCTCGCGCCACAATTCCATCGCCGCGGCCGAGCGGGTGGTGCCCATGGCTTTGGCGAGATCGGGCACGCGGGGATCGCCCAGGGTGCAGAGGACGGGGTTGTTCGCGGGCAGCCGGCTGCGGGTGACGCCGTCGGCGACCATGCGCACGTCGCACAGGATCGGCGCGCCGGCCTTGAGGGCGGCCTCGCCGGCGGTGGCGAAATCGGCGGAGACCTCCACGTCGCGGGGCAGGTCGGTCATGCCGCAGGCATGGATCATCCGCACCACCACCCGCTCGGCCGCGCCCTCGAAGCGGGCGAGGTCGGCCTCGGCGCGGATCATCGCGAAGGAGCGGGCGTAGATCGCACCGCCATCGCGCAGGTAGTCGAGCCGCGCACTCATGTCCCATCGTCCTGAAACGCCTGCCGCAGCGCGGCCGAGGCGGTTGCCCCCGGGGCGGATACACCCCCTGTTTGCGCTCTCCTTACGCGGTCCAGCGCCGCCTCGAAAGTCAGACGTATGGCCGGCTCCGCATCGGGCCTTCCGCCGAGGACGATGTCGTAGGCGCCCTCCCGTCCGACGAGGGTGAGGTCGGCGGGGCCGGGATGGGCGCAGCCCTTGGCGCAGCCGGAGACATGGGCGGTGAGGCCGCCAGTCGCGAAATCTGCGAAAGCGCCGGCGAGCCGGGCGGCGTGGTCCGGCACCGGCGTCGTGCCGGAGGCGCAGGCCGGGGCGCCGGGGCAGGCGGCGACCGCGCGGCGGGGATCGTCGGCGCGGGTCACGAAGCCGGCTTCCGCGAGCGCGGCGAGGAGGCCGGCGGCCTGCGCCGCGGAGGTGACGAGGCAGACCCCGCGGCTCGGGCTCAGCCGTAGCTCGGTGGTCCCGGCGAGATCGGCGAGCCGCTCAAAGCCCGCCGCGTCGCAGCGGCCGAAGGGCGCCTCGACCACCACGGCGCTGCGGCTGCGGGACAGGAAGGCGCGGCCGGGCTGCGGCGGCGGCTCGGCCGCATCGTCCGGGGCCGGTCCCGCGCCGCCCGCCGCGGCGATCACCCGCGCGCGGGCGTCGTCGTCGAGGTCGCGCATCCGGCGGGCGCCGCTTTCCGCGAAGACGCAGAGGGCGAGGCCGAGCAGGCCGGGCATCTGGATCGCCGCCTGCTCCCGCGTCCAGGCAAGCCCCTCCGGAGCCGCGCAGCCCAGGGCCGCGAAGCCGGGCCGGGTCGCCCGAAGCGTAAAGTCAGCCTCCAGCCCGGCCAGCCCGAAGCGCCCGCCCCCCTCGATCGCCACCAAAGTTTTAGCCGGCAAACGACTTATGGTGAGGCCGATGGCTTCGACGGCGCGGGCGAGGGCCGGCACATCGATGCGCTCGCTGGCGTCGTGGCCGGCGAGCGGGCTCGTCAGGGTCAGCCGCTGCGGGCCGCCATCGTCGCGAACATCCCCGAGGCCCGCCCCGTCCAGCAGGCAGGCGAGGGCGGGGCCGCTCTCCGGCGTGACGCCGCGGATCTGCAGGTTGCCGCGGGCGGTGATGTCGATGTTCCCGTTGCCGTGGCGGCGCGCGCCTTCGGCCACGGCCCGGGCCTGGGCCGGGGTGAGGCGGCCGAGCGGCGGATGCACCCGGGCGAGCAGGCCGTCCCCGGTCGGCATGGGCCGGGCGAGGGAGGGGCACCAGCCCCGTCTGGCGCCCTCGGGCAGGATGCGGCGCCCGCTCATTCGGCCGCCGGCAGCAGGGCGTCGACGGGCAGGGCGTTGCGCCGGCTTTGCCAGAGGCCGCGGGCGCGCAACGCGTCGAAACGCTCCAGGATGGCCCGGGCCGCGGCGGGGTTGGCGGCGTGCAGGGCCTCGAAGACCTGCGCGTCGGCGATCCAGGCGCCGTAGAGCCGGTCGAGATCGGCATGGCTCACGGCGGGCGTCGCGGCGGCCAGCACGAAGACCGCATCCATGCCCTGCGCGAGTTCCTGCGCGCCGCGATAGCCGTGGCGCAGCTGCGCCGCGATCCAGCGAGGCGAGGCGAGCCGGCCGTTGATCAGGCGGGCGACGTCCTCCCGGGCGGTGCGGGCGCGAGGCGTCTCGGGGTTCGACACGTCCAGGCTGTAGAGGGCCGGCTTGGCGCCGGTGGTTGCGGCGGCGGCGGAAAAACCGCCCATGGCGTCGGCGGCGGCATCGCCGTCGAGGAGATCGCGCTCGGCCACGTCGAAGGCGTGGAGATAGGCGTCGGCCTGGGCGACCCGGGCGGCGAAGCCCGCATCCTCCCCCTCTGCGCGGCCGCCATAGGCATGGCTCGTCGCCGCGAGATAGGCGCGGCCGAGATCGTCGCGGCTCTCCCAGGCGCCGTCGAGGGCGAGCCCCGCCGTGCCGGCGCCGTAGCGGCCGGGCGCCGCGCCGTAGATGCGCGAGACCGACTCCCCCCGGCGCCGGGCGGCGGCCAGCGGGTTCTCGGCATCCTCCTCCCCCTCGCGGGCGGCGACCGCCCGAGCGGCGTGGTCGAGCAGGGCCAGGGTCTCGGGGAAGGTGTCGCGGAAGGCGCCGGAGATACGGCAGGTCACATCGATGCGCGGCCGGTCGAGCAGGGCCAGCGGCAGCACCTCGAAGCCCGTGACACGGGTCGAGGCATGGTCCCAGACCGGGCGCACGCCCATCAGCGCCAGGGCATGGGCCACGTCCTCGCCGCCGGTGCGCAGGGTCGGGGAGGCCCAGAGATCCATGACGATGCGGGCCGGGTACTCGCCCTCGTCCTGCAGGTAGCGCCGCACCACGGCCTCCGCCGCCTTGGCGCCGAGCAGGGTCGCGGCGCGGGTCGGCAGGCTGCGTGGGTCGAGGGTGGTGAGGTTGCGCCCCGTGGGCATCACGTCGGCCCGCCCGCGCGAGGGCGAGCCGGCGGGGCCGGGGGGCACGAAGCGACCGTCGAGCGCTGCGAGGAGGTTCTTTCGCTCCGCCTCGGCGCAGGCTTGACGCAGGGCGTCCGCGCCATCTCCGGCGCGGCCGAAGACGTGGAGCCCGTCGCGGAAGGGCGTCTCGCCGAGGTCGCAGAGATGCGCGTCGAGGGCCGTCAGCGCATCGGCCATCGGCGTACCGGCGGGGATGCCGGCGCTGTCCATCAGCCCGGCGGAGGCGGCCTCGTCGAGGATCGCCTCGGCGATGAGCGCCGCCCGGCGCGGGTCCAGCACGCTCGCGGCGGAATATTCCTCCACCAGCTCGCGCAGGGCCGCCGCCTGCGGCGTCAGGCCGGCGGCCTCGACCTCCGGGGTCAGGTGGCCGAGGGCCACCCCGCCGAGCCGGCGCTTCAGGGGCGCGGCCTCGCCGGGATCGTCGACGACGAAGGGATAAACGACCGGCAGCGAGCCGACGGCGCGGGAAGGCCAGCATTCCGGCGAGAGCGCCACGGCCTTGCCCGGCAGCCACTCGGTGGTGCCGTGGGTGCCGAGCTGGATCAGCGCGTCGAACTTCTCCCGCAGGCCGAGATGGAAGGCGAGATAGGCGTGCGTCGGCGGCGCGTCCGGATCGTGGTAGCCCGCCTTGCGGTCCGCCGCCCGCCCGCGATCGGGCTGGAGGAAGAGGCTGAGGTGTCCCTCTCCCGCGCGGGGGGACGCGGGATCCGCCCGCAGCATCCGGAACCGGAAGGCGCCGTCGCGGCAGAGGGGATCCTCCTGAGGGGGTCCCCATTGCGCGATGAGCGTGTCCCGCGAGGCCTCCGGCAGGCCGGCGAACCAGGCCTCGTAGGCGGCGAGCGAAACGGTGAAGGTCGGCGGAGCCTCGGTCAGCGCCGCCATCAGCGCGGGCGCCTCCGGCAGCGGCCCGGCGGCGTAGCCCGCTGCGGCGAGGTCCTGCGCGATGGCGCGGGCGCTCTCGGGCGTGTCGAGGCCGACGGCGTAGCCGGCCCGGCCTGCGCGGGCCGGATAGTCCGACAGCACGAGGGCGAGCCGTCGCGCGCTGCGCGGCAGACGGGCGAGGCGGATCCAGGCCGCCGCGCGGTCGGCGAGGGCGTCGATCCCGGCGGGATCGGGCACGGCCCGGCGTTCGGAAAAGCCCTCGACCGCGGGCGCTTCCTCCTTGAACGAGATCGGGAAGCCCGAGAGCCTTCCGTCGAATTCCGGCAGGGCGACCTGCATGGCGAGGTCGGCGGCGTTCATGCCGCGGGCGGAAGCCTGCCAGGCCGTGCGCGCGGCGCCGATCGTGTAGGCCTGCAGCACCGGACAATCGGCGGCATCGAGCACGAAACCCGCATCCTCCCGCGCCGAGAAGGCGGTCGCCGCCACGATCACGTCCGGCCGCCCGGCGGCGATCGCGGCGCGCACCGCGGTAACGGCCTCCGGATCCTTCAAGCTCGAGACGGCGAGCGCCACCGTGCCGATGCCCCGTTGGCGCAGGGCGGCGACCAGGGCAACAGCGGGGGCGGTGTCGCCGGCGAGCACCGCCGAGCGGTAGACGAGAAGGAGCGCGCGGGGCCCGGGCCCCGCGGCGGAAAGCGCGGTTTCCAGCTCCATCGCGCCGCAGGCGGGGCACCAGGCGAAGCCCCGCGGCAGCGCTTTGGGCGGCGCGGCCTCGATCGCCTGCCCGGCCTCGGCGGCCATGCGGCGCAGGAGCTGGCGCAGATTGTCGTGGCCGCCCGCGCGGAAATAGGTGTCGAAGGCGGCGAGGGTCTCGGGCGGCAGGGTGCAGAAGGCTGCGAGCCGCTCGTCCGGCCGCTCGTCGCCGGGCAGCACGGCGAGCTTCACTCCGTGGGCCCGGCAGGCCTGGGCGGCGCGCTCGATGCCGTAGCGCCAGTAGTCGAGGCCGCCGAGGCAGCGGATCAGCACCACTTTCGCCCGTGCGATCACCCCGTCGACATAGAGGTCCACCGACATCGGGTGGCGCAGTTGCGCGAGCTTGGCGAGCCGCAGGGCCGGCAGGCCAATCTCCGCGGCATGGGCGGCGGCGAGGCCGGACAGGTCGGTGTCGGTGAAGGACAGGACGACGAGATCGCCGGGCGTCTGCCCGAGATCGATGGCCGCCTCGCCCTCGTCGAGGGAGACCGTATCGACGCGGATCAGGTGCATGGCGCTCGCTCAGGCACCCTGGCCGGATGCGCCGCCCGCGCGTTCGAAGAGCTCCGCTGGACGTTCCTGCCCGGCGAAGAAGGCCTCGACGCTCATGGGTTGGGGGGCGCGGTTCAGCATGTCGGATCCGCTGCCATCATAGCGCGCGGCGGGCCGGCGAGGCGAGGGGCCGAACTAGCCCGCCAGGGCTGCCGCGACTGCCGCCCGGTCGAAGCCCTTGAGGCCGATCACCACGAGGCGCCCGTCCCGAGGCTCGCTGTTCTTCCAGGGACGGTCGTAATGGTGGGCGATGCGGCGGCCGACGCCCTGCACCACGAGGCGCATCGGCTTGCCGGTCACCTCCACGAAGCCCTTGATGCGCAGCACGCCCTCGGTCTCGGCGGCCTTGGCGACGCGGGCGGCGAGGTCGTCCGGGGTCGCGGTCGCGGAGACGGGGAGCGCCACCGATTCGAAATCGTCGTGGTCGTGGTCCTCGCCGTGATGGGAGGGGCGGGCCTCGAGATCATCCTCGGCCGCCGCGGCGAGGCCGAGCAGCACGCGGGGATCGATGCGGCCGTGCTCGGTCTCGACGAGCTTCACGGCGCGGGGCAGGTGTCCCTCGATCTCGGCGCGCACCTTGCCGCGAGCCTCCGCGTCGATCAGGTCGGCCTTGTTGACGACCACGAGGTCGGCGCAGAGGAGCTGGTCCTCGAAGACCTCCTCCAGCGGGTTGTCGTGGTCGACCGCCGTGTCGGCGGCGCGCTGATTGGCGAGCGCATCCGGATCTTCGGCGAACTGGCCGGAGGCCACCGCCGGCCCGTCCACCACGGCGACGACGCCGTCGACGGTGACGCGGGAGCGGATCGCCGGCCACTGGAAGGCCTGGACCAGGGGCTTGGGCAGGGCGAGGCCGGAGGTCTCGATCAGGATGTGCTGCGGGGGCTCCGGCCGGTCGAGGAGCTTGGTCAGGGCGGGCACGAAATCGTCGGCCACGGTGCAGCAGATGCAGCCGTTCGGCAGTTCGACCACCGAATTCTCGTCGCAGCCCTCGATGCCGCAGGAGGCGAGGAAGGAGCCGTCGAAGCCGATATCGCCGAACTCGTTGACGATGATGGCGAGCTTCGCGCCCTTCGCGTTCTCCACCACATGACGCACCAGGGTCGTCTTGCCGGCCCCGAGGAAGCCGGTGACGATGGTGCAGGGGATCTTCTCGACGATGCTCATGGCGCGCTCTCAGATGTCGTCCGTGCGGGCCGCGGGCAGCGGCGGGATGCGGGCGATCACGCCCCGGCGGAATTCGACCGGCCGCTCGCGCCAGGCCACGATCCCGTCCGGCGTGGCGGCATAGGCGGCGAGCCCGTCGAGGATGGTGCGGGCGGAAGCCTCGGCGTCGAGATCCCCGTAGACGTAGCTCCAGCGGCCCGCCGAGGCGACGGCGACGGTGCAGGGCCGCTTGCAGACCGAGAGACAGGGCACGCCCTCGACGGTCAGCCCCGGCATGGGCGCGCGGTCGAGCTCGGCCTGGAGCGCGTCCAGTAGGCGGCTGCCCGCCGGCTTGTCGCCGCCCTGTCCCGCCACCTTGCAGGTGGTGCAGACATGCAGCACCACCGCATTCGGATGGTCGGGATCAGGCACGGGCTGTTGCCTTCTCGCGTCCGAAGGCGTGCCAGGCCCAGCCGAAGCCGAGGCCGATCAGCGCCCAGAACACGAAGGCGATGGCCAGCGAGCGCGCCGCGAACTGCGCCGCATAGCCCGCCGGCAGATTCGAGGCCGCCTCCTCGACATGCGGCGCCCCGGCGAGGTGCGGGCCGACGATCAGGACGAGGCCGCCGAGGATGGTGATCGGCACCCGGCGCACCAGGATCAGGTAGAGGCCGAGGCCGGTCGCGATCACCGTCATCAGCCACCAGGCCTGCCGCAGCTCGAGGTCGGCCGCGCCCATGCCGGGCAGCTCCGGCGGCAGACCCACGGCGGGGGCCAGCGCCACTGCCGCGAAGCCGGCAAGGCCGAGCTTCAGCCCGGTCTCCGGACCCGGCGGCAGGCGCAGGGCAAGCATCACCGCGCCGAGCAGCAGGGCGTAGCCGACGCCGCCGATCAGAGTGGCGAGGCCGGTGAAGGCCATGCGCGGCAGACCCTCGCCGGGCTGCCACTCGCCCCCGCCGTGGTCGTGCCCGGCATGACCCGGATCGGAAGGGTCGTGGCCCTCCGCGCCGTTCCCGTGGGAATGGGCGAGCACGACGAGGCTCTTCGGCGCGGACAGGGCGGCGCTCTGGCCCTCATAGGCCTCCGCCGCCACGATGAGCGGCGAGGTGAGGGCGAGCTGCAGCCCCGTGGCAGCGACAGCCGCGAGGAAGCCGGCGACGAGCGCCGCCGACAGCAACCGGATAATCATGGAAAGGGCGCCTGGGGGATCAGGCGATCAGTGGCAGGGGAAGTTCTGCGCGTGCCGGAAGTCGTGCGCCGCGTTGTGCAGCGCCGAGGCCGGGGCGAAACCCGCCAGGAAGACGAGGCCGAGGCCGAGGAAGGCCGCGATCAGGACGGCGCGGGCGCCCTCGTTGACGGTGGTCGCAGTGGAAAGCGTCGTGGTCGTCATGGTCAGGCTCCGGCCGCCCCGCCGGCGGCGTTGAGAGATAGCGGGTGACGGCAGGTCTCCTGGCTCGCGGCGTCTGATATGCCCACCGCCTTCCCGGATCACTCCAGTGGCCGATGGCGGGCACGTGTGCCGCTCACAGTTGCGGGGGCAGCCGCGGCTTCGAGGCTGAGGCCCCGGCCCGCGTTCCCTTTTCACCTCGTCGCCGAGGCACCGTCGCTGCGGACCCTAGCGGCTCGGATCTGGACTTGCAATCGGAGCGGATGGCCGCCTTCGGGACAATCGCGGCCATGGTCCTGGCCTGCGCTCAGCAGGTGGCCGAAACCGGGAGGCGGGGGCGGCTCCGGCGGAGCGCCGCGAGCATGAGAAGGCCGGCACCCGCCATCGCGGCGCCCGCGAGGGGGACAGCGGGGTAGCCGAGCCCGGCGTCGATCACGGCGCCGCCCGCCGCCGCCCCGATCGCGTTGCCGAAGTTGAAGGCGCCGATATTCATCGCCGAGGCGAGGTTGGGGGCCTCCTGCGCCTCGTTCATCACGCGCATCTGGAGCGGCGGCACCAGCGCGAAGCTCGCCACGCCCCACAGAACGATCAGGATCGCGACGGCAGCCTCCCAGCGCAACGTCGCGGCGAGGAGCAGGAGGAGGACCACCAGTCCGGCCAGCGCGGCCGCGATGGTGCCGTCCACCGAGCGGTCGGCGAGGCGGCCTCCGAGCCAGTTTCCGGCCGCGAGCCCGGCGCCGTAGAGCACCAGCATCGCCGTGACGAAGCCGACGGAGGCTTCCGTCTCGACCCGCAGGATCGGCACGATGTAGGTGAAGACCGTGAACATCGCGCTGGCGCCGACGACCGTCAGCCCGAGGGCGGCGAGCACCGGGCCGCGGACGAGCACACGTAGCTCCGCCCGCATGTCGGCGCCGGCCTCGGCCCTCAGGTCCGGCAGGGCGGCGGCCAGCGCGAGCATGGCGAGGACGCCGACCCCCGCGATGCCCCAGAACGCCGTGCGCCAGCCGAGCACCTCGCCGATCCAGGCCGCGAGCGGCACGCCGCCGATGGTGGCGAGGGTGAGCCCCGAGAACATCGCCGCCACGGCCGCGGCTCTCCGCTCCGGCGGCACGAGCCGTGCTGCCACCACCGCGCCCACCCCGAAAAAGGCGCCGTGGTTGAGCGAGGTGACGAGCCGGGCGGCGACCAGCGTCGCATAGCTGTCCGCGAGCGCCGCCATGGCGTTGCCGAGGGTGAAGATCGCCATCAGACCGATCAGCAAGCGCCGGCGCGGCACGCGTGCGGCCGCGAGGGTCACGAGCGGCGCCCCGACCAACACGCCGAGGGCGTAGGCGCTGACCACGAGGCCTGCCGCCGGAATCGAGACGCCGAGATCGGTCGCCATCAGGGGCAGCATCCCCATCGGGGTGAACTCGGTCACGCCGATGCCGAAGGCGCCCATGGCCAGCGCGAGCAGGGCGGGATTGGTTTTCATCGTGGATATCCTCGTCGTTCCGTGACAGCACGTGGCGGATCGGCGACGAGGGCGGTAGCCGGGCTCGCGGACCGAGATCCGTGCGCAAGGATCACGAATGAGGCGGGACGGCATCGATCGAACCGGCGAGATGAGCGCTTTCCTGGCCGTGATCACGGCCGGCAGCCTGGCGGGCGCCGCGCGCCGGCTCGGCCTGACGCCGTCCGCCGTCAGCCGGATCGTCAGCCGCCTCGAATCCCGGCTCGGCGTGCGGCTGATCGTGCGCACCACGCGCAGTCTGCGCCTGACCGCCGAGGGCGAAGCCTATGGACGGGCAGCCCGGCGCATCCTCGCCGATCTCGACGAGACCGAGCGGGCGCTCGCCGATCAGGGCCGCCCGCGGGGGCGGGTCCGGGTGAGCACCGCGACCGCCCATGGCCGGCTCGTGGTGGTGCCGCTGCTCGCCGACTTCGCCGCCCTTCATCCCGAGATCGTGGTCGAGATCGACCTGTCCGACGAACTCGCCGATGTTCTGGGAGGCCGGGCGGACGTGGCGATCCGCTTCGGGCCCCTGGCCGACAGCCCGCTCACCGCGCGGCGCCTGGGCGATACCGGGCGCACGGTGGTCGCTTCGCCTGCCTATCTCGCCCGCGCCGGCACGCCGCAGGCGCCGGCGGACCTTGCCGCCCATAACTGCCTGGATTTCAGCTTCCGCCGTATCGAGCCCGGCTGGCCCTTCCGCGTGGGTGGCCAGGACCATCTCCTCGCCGTGCAGGGCAGCATGCGGGCGAACAACGGCGAGACGCTGGTGCAGCTCGCACTCGCGGGCGTCGGCATCACGCGGGTGGGCAACTTCCACATCACCGAGGAGCTGGCGGCGGGCCGGCTCGTGCCGCTCCTCGCCCCCTTCAACCCCGGGGACCGCGAGGCGATCCACGCCGTGTTCGTGGGCGGCGCGGCCATGCCCGCCCGCGTGCGCGTGCTCGTGGACTTCCTCGCCGAGCGCATGCGCGGGAACGCCGGCTGGTAGGCGATCGACGGCTTCGCTCGCGCGATCTCCGGCCCTGTGCCATAGGCCGGGGCGGAATGGATTCGTGGAGAGACCGGATGGCGGATGATCTGACGCCCCTTTCCGGAACGACCCTGGTGCTTGGCGGCGCGCGCTCGGGCAAAAGCGCCTATGCCGAGCGGCTGATCGAATCCTGCCCCCGTCCCTGGCTCTATCTCGCCACCGCGGAGGCCTGGGACGACGAGATGCGGGCCCGCATCGCCCTCCACCGGGAGCGGCGCTCCGGCGACTGGATCACCCGGGACGTGCCGATGGCGCTGCCCGAGGCGGTGGCCGCCGCGACGGGGCCGGTTCTGGTCGATTGCCTCACGCTCTGGCTCACCAATTTGATGCTGGCGGAGGCCGATCTCGCCGCCGCCTCGGCCGCCCTCGTGCAGGCCTGCGCCGCCGCGCCGGGGCCGCTGGTGCTGGTCGGCAACGAGGTCGGGCTCGGCATCGTGCCCGAGAATGCCCTGGCCCGGCGCTTCCGCGACGAGGCGGGGCGCCTGCACCAGCGCCTCGCCGCCTCCGCCGACCGCGTCGTGCTGATGGTCGCCGGGCTTCCCCTGACCGTGAAACCCTCCGCGGAGAACCCCGCATGAGCGACGATGACGACCGCCACCGCGAGAAGATGGCCAAGCGCAAGGCGGTCCAGGACGCCGAGGTCGCCTCGAAGACCATCGAGAAGGGGCTCCTCATCGTCCATACCGGCCCCGGCAAGGGCAAGACCACGGCGGCCCTCGGGCTGCTGCTGCGGGCGCTCGGGCGCGGCTGGCGCGTCGGCGTGGTGCAGTTCGTGAAGGGCGCCTGGGACACCGGCGAGAAGCACGCGCTCAAGACCTTCGGCGCCCAGGTCGAGTGGCACGCCCTGGGCGAGGGCTTCACCTGGGAGACGCAGGACAAGGCCCGCGACGCCGCGGCGGCGCGGCGGGCCTGGGCCGAGGCCGAGCGCCTGATGGCGGATCCCTCCCTGCGCCTGCTCGTCCTCGACGAGCTCAACATCGCGCTGCGCTACGAGCAGCTCGACCTCGATGCGGTGGTCGCGGCGCTGAAGGCCCGGCGGCCGGATCTCCACGTCGTGGTAACGGGCCGCAACGCCAAGCCGGCCCTGATCGAGGCCGCCGACCTCGTCACCGAGATGGGCAGTGTGAAGCACCACTTCTCCGCCGGGGTGAAGGCGCAGGAGGGAATTGAGTTCTGAGGCGGAGCGCCCTTGATGGCGGCGGCGCCCCGATGCACAACCGGGGCCGTGCAAGCGCGGCCGGAACGCGCCCGCGCCAAGGACAGGGTGGACGATGAGACGACTCGCCTGCGCCCTCGCCGGGGCCCTTTCCCTCGCTGCCGGCCTGGCCGGCTCTCCTCCAACGGCCCGCGCCGACGAGCCGGTGACGGAGTCCTACCGGGCAGCGCCCGCTGGCCGATACCGCTCCGCGCATCGCCCGCGCACGATCGTGCGCGAGGTCGTGGTGCGCAAGCCGGTCTACGTCTACCGGACGCGCCGGGTCGTGCGGGAGGTGGTGGTGGAGCGCCCGGTCTATCTGCGGCCCCGCCCGGTCTATCGCGAGGTGGTGTTCGGCGACCCCTACGGTCCGCCGCCCTTCGCCTATGGCCCGCCGCCGTTCCGCCTGCGCCCGGCCTTCTATGGCCCCGGCTACGGCCCGGGTCCGTTCTTGCCCTTCCGCCCCCGGCCCATCGGCTGGGGCTGGGGGCCCGGGCCGTTCTTCTAGCCGGACGAAGCTTGCGCAGGGGCGCCGTGCCATGACCCGCGCCCTGATGATCCAGGGGACCGGCTCCGATGTCGGCAAGTCGCTGATCGTCGCCGGTCTCGCCCGTGCTTTCACCCGGGCCGGCCTCGCCGTGCGGCCGTTCAAGCCGCAGAACATGTCGAACAACGCCGCCGTCACCGCCGATGGCGGCGAGATCGGCCGCGCCCAGGCCCTGCAGGCGCGGGCGGCGCGGGTCCCGCCCTCGGTCCACATGAACCCGGTCCTGCTCAAGCCGCAGAGCGATGTCGGCGCGCAGGTGGTGGTGCAGGGCCGCATGGTCGGCACGGCCCGGGCGCGGGACTACCAGGCCATGAAGCCGAAGCTCCTGGCCTCGGTGCTCGACAGCTACGCGCGCCTGCGGGTGCAGGCCGACCTCGTCCTCGTCGAGGGGGCGGGCTCGCCGGCGGAGGTGAATCTGCGCCGGGGCGACATCGCGAATATGGGCTTCGCGCGGGCGGCGGGCGTGCCCGTGGTGCTGGTCGGCGACATCGACCGGGGCGGCGTCATCGCCAGCCTCGTCGGCACCAAGGTGGTGATCGAGCCGGAGGACGCGGCGATGATCCGCGGCTTCCTCGTCAACCGCTTCCGCGGCGATCCGAGCCTGTTCGACGACGGGATGGCGATCATCGCGCAGCGCACCGGCTGGGCGCCGCTCGGCCTCGTGCCGCACTTCCCCGAGGCCGCGCGCCTGCCGCCGGAGGATGCCCTCGCCCTCGACCAGCCGGGGCCGCGGCGCCTGCCCGGCGCCCCGGTGGTGGCGGTGCCGGTCTTCCCGCACATCGCGAATTTCGACGATCTCGATCCGCTCCGCCAGGAGCCCGGCGTCGAGGTGGTGTTCGTGCGCCCGGGCCTGCCCCTGCCGGAGCGGGCGGCGCTGATCGTCCTGCCCGGCTCGAAGACCACGATCGACGATCTCGCCTTCGCCCGCGCGCAGGGCTGGGACGCGGATCTGCGCGCGCATCTCGCCCGCGGCCGGCCGGTGCTGGGGCTCTGCGGCGGCTACCAGATGATGGGGCGCAGCATCGACGACCCGCACGGCATCGAGGGGGCGCCGCGCCGCGTCGAAGGTCTCGGCCTGCTCGATCTCGAGACGGTGATGACGCCGGAGAAGCGGCTCGTCGCGGTGAGCGGCACCAGTGTCTCGGACGGAGTGCCCTTCGCCGGCTACGAGATGCATGTCGGCGACACGACCGGGCCGGATGCGGCGCGGCCGCTCCTGCGCTTCTCGGACGGTAGACCGGACGGGGCGGTCTCGGTGGACGGGCGCGTCTGCGGCACCTATGTCCACGGCCTCTTCGCCGACGACCGCCAGCGGGCCGCCTGGCTCGCCCGGATCGGCGCCGCCCCGAGCGGGGAATCCTACGAGGGGGGAATCGACGCGGTGCTCGACCGCTTCGCCGACCACCTCGAAGCGCATGTCGATTGCGAGCGCCTGCTGGCGCTGGCGGGGAGCCGCCTCAGCTGAGGAAGGCCAGGGCGGCAAGGCTCGCGGCGATCAGCCAGAGCAGCAGGCAGGCGCTGCGATAGAGAGTGAGCGCCCGCTCGATATCCGCCGGGGCGGCCTCCGCCCGGCCATGGCCCATCCAGGAATCCTCCACCCGCATCTCGCCGTAGATGCGCGGGCCGGCGAGCCGCAGGCCGAGCGCCCCGGCCATCGCCGCCTCCGGCCAGCCGGCATTGGGCGAGCGGTGGTGGCGCGCGTCGCGACGGAGCGCCACCCAGCCCTCGCGGGCGGAGGCGCCCGGCTGCAGGGCGGCAGCGGCGAGGATCAGCAGGGCGGTCAGCCGGGAGGCCGGCAGGTTCACGAAATCGTCGAGCCGGGCGGAGGCCCAGCCGAAGGCCTCATGGCGCGGGGTGCGGTGGCCGATCATGCTGTCGGCGGTGTTGATCGCTTTGTAGAGCGCGCCCCCCGGCAGGCCGAGGGCGCCGATCCAGAAGGCCGGCGCGACGATGCCGTCGGAAAAGTTCTCGGACAGGCTCTCGATGGCGGCGCGGCAGATCGCGGCCTCGTCCAGGCTCTCGGGATTGCGCCCGACGATCATCGAGACGGCCCTCCGCCCGCCGGTCAGGCCCTCTTCGCGCAGGTCCCTGGCGACGCGGGCGACATGGTCGTGGAGGCTGCGCTGGGCGGGCAGACTCGCGGCGAGCAGGGCGAGGATCGGGAGGGCCGCAGCCGGTCCCGTCAGGGCGGCAAGACGGGTGAGGGCGAGCGCCGCGCCTCCCGCGACCAGGAGGAGAATGGCCAGCGCCGCCACCCCGGCGATCCGCCGCCGCTGCGGGTCGCCGCGGTTGAGCCCGCGGTCGAGCCGGCCGATCAGGGCGCCGATCCAGGTGACAGGGTGGCCGAGCAGGCTGTAGAGCGCGGCCGGATAGCCCGACGCCGCTTCCACCGCCAGGGCCAGCGCCAGGATCGCGAGGCTGCCGGGCGGGCGGATCAGGTCGGTCCAGTCCATCGCGATCCGTCGTTCCAGAGAGACCATGCCAGCAGCCGGCCGAGGGGATGAGGAGGACGCGGGCCCCGCGCCGATCCTGCATGGCGGCGACCTCGCGGCCGCGCGCCGGCTGTTTCCGGAAGCGCCCGAGCCCTGGCTCGACCTCTCGACCGGGATCAACCCGGTCCCCTATCCGCTGCCGCCCTTCGAGGCCAGCGCCCTGACACGGCTGCCCTCGCAGGCCGATCTCGCCGCACTGAAGCGGGCCGCGGCCGCGGCCTACGGCGCGCGGGATCTCGACGAGATCGCCTGCGCCCCGGGCACGCAGATCCTGATCGAGACGCTGCCGCGGCTCATGCCGGCGACGCGGGTCGCGGTGGTCGGGCCGACCTATGCCGAGCACGCGGCCGCGTGGGGCCGGGCGGGCCATGCCGTCGAGACGGTGCCGGAGCTCGCCGCGACGGCGGCCGCGGCGGTTGTCGTCCTCGTCAGCCCCAACAATCCCGATGGCCGCCGGGTCGCCCCGGCGGAGATCGAGGCCTTGCGCGCCCGGCTCGCCCGCGCCGGTGGCCTGCTGGTGCTCGACCGCGCCTTCGCGGATCTGGAGCCGGGGGAGGGGGCTTGGCCGGGCGAGCGCGACGGCTTGGTCGAACTGCGCTCCTTCGGCAAGAGCTACGGGCTCGCCGGCCTGCGCCTCGGCTTCGCCCTGGCGAGTCCGGAGTACGTCGCCCGCCTCGAGACGGCGCTCGGCCCCTGGGCGGTGTCGGGCCCGGCGATCGCCGCGGGCCGGATCGCGCTCTCCGACCTCGAATGGCGCCGGCAGATGGCGCAGACCTGCGCGGCGGAGGCGGACCGGCTCGACCGCATGCTGCTGCGGGCCGGGGGGCGGCTGGTCGGCGGCACCACCCTGTTCCGCACGGCCGATTTTCCCGACGGGCCGGGGCTGTTCCGGCGGCTCGGCGCAGCCGGGATCTATGTCCGGCGCTTCGCCGAGCACCCGGCCCGGCTGCGCTTCGGCCTGCCGGGGGGCAAGGCGGCCTGGTGCCGCCTGTCCCGGGTGCTCAAGCCGTCCTGACGCGGCCGCCGGCCGCCACCGCGAGGGCCGCCAGGGCGAAGCCGAGGCCGACGACGCAGACCCCCGGCCAGCCGGCGAACAGGAAGGCCTGGGTGCCGCAGAAGGCCCCGACCGCGCCGCCGCTGAAGATGGCTGTGAACAGCACGGTGTTGATGCGGCCGCGGGCGCCGGGCGCCAGGGCATAGGCCCGGGTCTGGTTGGCGATGAGCGCGCCGTTGATGCCGACATCGATCAGCAGCACGCCGAGGACGATGGCCGTGAGCGACCAGGTGCCCGCCGCCCAGAGCATGGTGAAGGCCGCCACCACGCACAGGCCCCCGGCGATCACCACGGGCTTGGCGCCCTCCCGGTCGCTGAAGCGTCCTGCGATCGGCGCGAACAGGGCGCCGGCGAGGCCGATCACCCCGAACAGCCCCGCGCCCGCCGGGGTGAAGGAGAAGGGCTCCGCCTCGACGAGGAGGGCGAGCGTCACCCAGAAGGCGTTGAAGCTCGCGAAGAGCAGGGCCTGGGACAAGCTGGCGTTCCGCAGGACCGGCTGCGTGCGCACGAGGCCCAGCACCGAGTACATCAGCGCCCGGTAGCGCAGCGGCTTGCCGCCTCCGCCCGCCGGCAGCGTCGCCGTGGCGAGCCCGGCCATGGCCAGCGCCAGCGCCGCCGCCCCGAGGAAGACGGCGCGCCAGCCGAGATGCGCGCCGACGAAACCGCTCAAGGTCCGTGCGAGCAGGATGCCGCCGAGCAGCCCTGTCATCACCTGGCCGACGATGCGGCCCCGCGTGGCATCGGGGGCGAGCTCCGCCGCGAAGGGCACGGCCTGCTGTGCCGCCGAGGCGAGCACCCCGACGGCGAGGCTCGCGAGCGTGAGGGCGAGGAGATTCGGGCTGAGACCCGCGGCAACCAGGGCCACGGCGAGGGCGAGGAGCTGCCACACGATCAGCCTGCGACGGGGCAGGCTGTCCCCCAGCGGCACCAGCAGGAGGATGCCCAGGCCGTAGCCGACCAGCGTCGCGGTCGGCACGAGAAGGGCTGCCCGCTCGCCGAGATCCTGGACCAGGACGGCAAGCAAGGGCTGGTTGTAGTAGATATTGGCGACCGCCCCGCCCGCGATCAGGGTGAGGCCGAGGCGCGTGCGGGCCGTGAAGCCGGAATGCGGGACGTTCATCGGCCTGTTTCCCGCGGCGCCTCGAGAGAGGCGGGAGGGAGCGGCAGGGTCAAGTAGGACATAGGCCGGCCTATGTTGTGGAACACGCGCCGGCAAGCCGATCCGGCCGGGGGCGGCCTTGCGTCTCAGGGATGCGGGGTTTGCACCTGAGGGTTGTCGTCCCCATATCCAATTCCTTGGGGATGTTGAGGGTTTTGGCGGTGGACTCGCCTGCGGCCCCCGTCTCGGCCTATCCTTGGGCCCAAGCCCCGCGCGAATCGCGCAGCCCCCCATTCCAACGGGAAGATCGCAACACAGGAACGACAGGGACAGCGGATGTCGCACTACCGCATCGATTTCGCCAAGCAGATCCTCGGGGTGCCCTTCAAGGTGGGCTCGGTGGAGATCGCGCGGGCGCGCGATCCGGAGCGGGCCCTGCGCGCGGCGGAGCTGCGTTTCGCCCGCCTGCACGGGGTGCTCGACTGGCGCGAGCGTGCGGATACGGCCGCGCTCGCTGCGGCGTGATCGAGTGGCTGCCCATGCCTTGAGGTGGCTGGCCCCGGCGGCCTGATCGCCTTACATCCCTGAGCGGTGCTGCCGCCGGCTGGCGGCGCCGATGACAAGCGGGCGGGGAGGTCCAGGCGGCGTTTCATGGCGGCGATCTCGTTCCTCGGCGACCTCCTTCAGACCATCAGCGACCGCGGCCGCGACCTGATCAGCTTCGGGCGCGGCGATCCGGCGCGCAATGCCGATGCCGGCGAGCTCCTGAAGCTCTGCGAAGACCTGATCTCCCGGCGCGGCGAGGCCTCCGGCGTCGCCCTGGCCCGCCTGATTCTCGACCGCTACGCGGTGCTGCCGGCGCCCGAGCGCCTCGCCTTTCTCCGGCTGATCGCAGCCGAGTTCGATGCCGACCACGAGGCGGTGGACGAGGCCATCGCCGCCTACCGCGCCGACCCGACCCGGGCCCGGCTCGGGCGCCTGCACGCGGCGGCCGAGCCCCGCGCCCAGGAGCTGATCCGCCGGCTCAACCTCGCCCGAGGCGGCACGCTCGCCCTGGTGCGCATGCGCGAGGACCTGTTCGGCCTACGCAAGACCCTGCGCCAAGAGGGGGCCGATCCGGACCTGATCGACGCCGCCGACAGCCTCGACAGCGATTTCGAGCACCTCTTCGCCTCGTGGTTCAACCGGGGCTTCCTGGTGCTGCGTCACATCGACTGGACGACGCCGGCCCATATCCTGGAAAAGATCATCCGCTACGAGGCGGTGCACGCGATCCAGGACTGGAACGATCTGCGCCGGCGCATCGAGCCGGCGGACCGGCGCTGCTTCGCCTTCTTCCATCCCGCCCTGCTCGACGAGCCGCTGATCTTCGTCGAGGTGGCGCTGACCGGCGGCATCCCCGGGGCGATCGGGCCGATCCTCGCCGACGAGCGCGAGACCCTGCCGATCAAGGCCGCCAACACGGCCGTGTTCTACTCGATCTCGAACTGCCAGAAGGGCTTGGCCGGCGTCACCTTCGGCAACTTCCTCATCAAGCAGGTGGTCGAGGACATCGTCCGCGAGGTCCCGAGCCTGAAGACCTTCGTCACCCTGTCGCCGGTGCCGGGCTTCCGCAGCTGGCTCGACCGGGAGCGCCGGGCGGATGCGCCGCAGGGCCTGACCCGGGAGGACGTGGAGACCCTGCGCCTGCTCGACCGCCCGGACTGGGCCGCCGACAAGGCGGCCTGCGAGGCCGTCCGAAAGGCGATGATTCCCGCCGCGGCGGCCTATTTCCTGCGCGCCAAGAACGAGAAGGGCCGCCCGCTCGACCCCGTCGCCCGCTTCCATCTCGGCAACGGCGCCCGGCTGGAGCGGGTGAACTTCCTCGGGGACACCTCGGCCAACGGGATGAAGCAATCCTACGGGCTGATGGTGAACTACCTCTACGATCTTTCCGCCATCGAGAAGAACCACGAGACCTATGCCGATCTCGGTACGGTCGCGACCTCCTCCGCCGTCAGCCGCGAGTTGCGCGCCAACCTGCCGCCGATCCGCGCCGTGGCGCTCGCGGAAGCGGGATGAACGTGGCCTCTTGACCGCGCAAGCGTAGCGGTTTCAATGCGGGCCGATGCGTGTCCGGGTTGAGAGGGCGACGACAATGCGGCGGCTGGCGCTTGCGCTCGCCCTCGGTTCGAGCCTCGCGGTCTCGGGCTGCACGGGCTTCGCCTATATCTCGAAGACCTACGTGGCGCAGACGCCGCAGGTCGTGACCATCGGCTGCAACGAGCCCTACGAGATCTACGACAACCGGCAGCGCCGCCGGGTGCTGGTGGTTTCGAACGCCCTGCGCGAAGTCACCGGCTGCGATGTCGGCGACCTGCAGGCCGGGCGCCCGCCGGCCGAGACCCGGACGACCCGCTTCCGCACCGCTGCCCGCACCTATCTCGACGAGACCGTGCGCGAGGATTGCAAGATCACCGGCGAGACGGTGTTCAGCGACCTCCAGAGCGAGTTCACCTATTCCTGTGCCGAGCCTGTCGAGCCGCGGGGCGCCAAGGTGCCGCGCCTGCCGGGCCGCCGCCCGGTCACCGGCACGCGCTGAGCCCCGAAGCCGGGCGTTACGCGTCGCGGGAGGGAGAGAAGGTCCGCTCGGTGGCGTCGCCCGCCGCCCGCAGCAAGGCGCGGGCGAAGGCGCGGGCTTCTGCCCGTTCCAGGCGTAGGAGCGCGGTGACCGGCTTGCCGTCGAGATCCGGCAGGGCGATCTCCAGGCGCACGCCCTCGCCCTCCGCCGTTGCCGAGAGGCTCCAGCCGCGCTCCCTCGGCATCTGACCGCCCGTTCCGCCCATCGCCGGCACTCCCGCCCTCGCCGCCTGCCGTCCCGCGGCGGGCACGCTGCCCGTCAATGGCCGATCGACGCCCGGGACGCCAGGGGCATGCGCGCGCCGTGATTGACGGGGGAGGCCCGGGATGATGTCTGCGCGGCCGATGCCGCTCGCTGCGGCCCATCCGTCAACGAGGGTGTTTCCATGTCCGAGATCTGGTTCCGCACCGGCGAGGCGACCGTGCTCGCCGCCGAGGGGCAGTACACCGATGCCATGCCCGAGGTGCTGATCGGCTCCACCCGCGGCCCCGTCGGCCAAGCCTTCGCCTCGATGATGGGGCAGGTGCAGGGCCATACCCGCATGTTCGTGGTGCGCGACCTCAACCAGCTCGTGCGTCCGGCCACGATGATGACCACCAAGGTCACCATCCACACGGCCGAGTATGCCGAGTTGCTCGGCGGCGTGGTCCAGGCCGCCACGGGCGACGCGATCATCGATTGCGTGATCGAGGGCGTGCTGCCGAAGGACGGGCTCGACGAGCTCTGCATGATCATCATGATCTGGCTCGACGAGCGTTGCGCCGCCGACCCGAACGTCGACCGCAAGGACCTCTACCGCACCAACTACGAGGCGACGAAGCTCGCCATCGCCCGCGCCATGAAGGGCGAACCGACGATCGACGAGCTGATCGCCAACCGCAAGACGGTGAAGCACTACGCCCTGGAAGACGTCATCGACTACTGAGCGCGTCGCCGAGGGAGCGGCCCATGCCGCTCCCTCCGTCTCGCGAAGTCTCCGCTTCTCCTGGGCCGGGATGAATTTCATCCCGGTTGCTGCGTGCGCATAAGCACGTCACGCCGGCCGGTGACACCCCATCTCAAGATCACGCAAGATGAAGTGGCTCCGGATCGACCGGCCACATTGCGAAGGAGCTTGAGAAGACGATGAAAACCCGTGTCGCCGCTGCCGTCACCGCCCTCGTTCTCGGCGTTGCCGCCCCGGCCTCGTCCGCCCTGGCGTTCTCGGAGAGCTGGGACCCGCGCTACGACGTGACGACGACGGGCTCTCTCAACCCTTCCGACCACCCGCGCTATGACCGCTGCCCGATGAGCTCGGCCAGCGAGGGCAACGCCCAGCAGCAGAACTTCCCGACCAAGCAGTACGGCCAGACCTCCGGTGGCTACCGCTGCTGATCGGATCGCCGGCCTCGGGCCGGCGCCTCCTGAAGCGTGACGAGGCAGGCGGCGGGACTCCGGTCCCGCCGTTTCCATGTCGGGCCGGCGCTAAACCGACATCAACCGCAGCACGTCCGCCTCGACCATCTCCGCGCGTGTCCCCGACAGCACCACCTGCCCGCGATCCATCACCGCGTAGCTGTCGCAGAGGTCGCGGGCCCACTCGAAATACTGCTCGACCAGCACGATCGCCATCTCGCCCTTGTCGCGCAGGTAGCTGATCGCCCGGCCGATATCCTTGATGATCGAGGGTTGGATGCCCTCCGTCGGCTCGTCGAGCACGAGCAGCTTCGGGCGGGTGACGAGGGCGCGGCCGATGGCGAGCTGCTGCTGCTGGCCTCCGGAGAGGTCGCCGCCGCGCCGGTGCAGCATGTCCTTCAGCACCGGGAACAGGTCGTAGATCTCGGCCGGCACGTAGCGGTCCTTGCGCGCGCAGGGGGCGAAGCCCGTCTCGAGATTCTCCTTCACGGTCAGCAGCGGGAAGATCTCGCGGCCCTGGGGCACGAAGGCGACCCCGGCCCGCGCCCTATCGTAGGGCGCCAGCCCCGAGAGCACCGTGTCGCCCAGCCGGATCGAGCCCTTGGCGATGGGCTGCTGCCCGACGATGGCGCGCAGCAGCGAGGTCTTGCCGACGCCGTTGCGCCCGAGCACGGTGGTGACCTTGCCGGTCTCGGCGGTGAGCGAGACCCCGCGCAGGGCCTTGGCCGCCCCGTAATAGAGATCGATTCCGTCGACCGTCAGCATCGCCTCAGCGCCCCAGATAGACTTCGACCACCTTCGGGTCGGCGGACACGGCGTCGATCGAGCCTTCGGCCAATACCGCGCCCTCGTGCAGGCAGGTGACGCGGCATTCGAGGGCGCGCACGAAATGCATGTCGTGCTCCACCACGATCACCGCGTGGTCGCGGGCGATCTCCCGCAGGAGCCGTGCCGTCTCGGCGGTCTCGGCGTCGGTCATGCCGGCCACCGGCTCGTCCACGAGCAGGAGCTTCGGGTCCTGTGCGAGCAGCATGCCGATCTCCAGCCACTGCTTCTGGCCGTGGGAGAGATCGGCCGCCGGCCGTTCGCGATGGGCGATCAGCCCAACCTTGGTGAGCAGCGCGTCGATGCGCTCGGCCGCGACGCGATTGCGCCAGCCGAACAGGGAGGCGACGCCCGAGCGCGGACCTTTCAGCGCCAGCAGGATGTTGTCGGCCACCGTGTGGCTCTCGAATACGGTGGGCTTCTGGAATTTCCGGCCGATGCCGAGGTCGGCGATGGCCGGCTCGTCGAGCTTGGTCAGGTCGAAGGTGCCGTCGAAGAGCGCGATGCCGGTATCGGGCCGCGTCTTGCCGGTGATGCAGTCCATCATCGTGGTCTTGCCGGCCCCGTTCGGGCCGATGATCGCGCGCATCTCCCCCCGGTCGAGGGTCAGCGAGAGGCCGCGCAGGGCCCGGTAGCCGTCGAAGGTGACCTTGAGATCGTCGAGATAGAGGAGGGCCTCCGTGACCTTGCGGGCCGGTGTGGCGCCTGCCTCGGCGGAGGCCGGCGGGGCGAGGAGATCGGCGCTGCTCATCAGCCCTGGCCTTCTTCCGCGAGCTTCGGGGGAATCGCGGGCTCGGGCGGAAGCTTGGCCGCCGCCCTCCGGCTGCCGAAGCGCTCCACCAGCGTGCCGACGATGCCCTTGGGCAGGAACAGTGTCACCACCACGAACAAGGCGCCTAGCGCGAAGAGCCAGGCATCCGGCAGGGCGCCGGTGAGCACCGTCTTGGCGTAGTTGACGATCACGGCACCGAGCGCTGCGCCGACCAGCGTGCCGCGTCCGCCGACCGCGACCCAGATCACCGCCTCGATGGAGTTGGTGGGGGCGAACTCACCTGGATTGATGATGCCGACCTGCGGCACGTAGAGCGCGCCGGCCACGCCCGCCATCATGGCCGAGACCGTGAAGGCGAGCGTCTTGTAGTGCTCCGGCCGGTAGCCGAGAAAGCGCGTGCGCGATTCCGCGTCGCGCACGGCGATCAGGATCTTGCCGTAGGCCGAGACCGTCATGAAGCGGGCGACGAGGTAGCCGAGCGCCAGGGCGATCCCGGTCGCCACGAACAGCGCCACGCGCGTGCCCTGCGCCTGGACGGGGAAGCCGAGGATGTCCTTGAAGTCGGTCAGCCCGTTATTGCCGCCGAGACCCATGTCGTTGCGGAAGAAGGCCAGCATCAGCGCGAAGGTCATCGCCTGGGTGATGATCGACAGGTAGACGCCCGTTACCCGCGAGCGGAAGGCGAGCCAGCCGAACACGAAGGCGAGCAGCCCCGGCACCGCCAGCACCATCAGCGCCGCGAAGGCGAAGTGGTCGAAGCCGAGCCAGTACCAGGGCAATTCCTTGTAGTTCAGGAACACCATGAAGTCGGGCAGGACCGGGTTGCCGTAGACGCCGCGCGGCCCGATCTGCCGCATCAGGTACATGCCCATCGCGTAGCCGCCGAGCCCGAAGAAGGCGCCGTGGCCGAGGGAGAGGATGCCGCAATAGCCCCAGACCAGATCGAGGCTGAGCGCGAGCAGGGCGAAGGCGAGGTACTTGCCGAACAGTGAGACGAGGTAGGTCGGCAGGTGCAGGCCCGAGCCCTCGGGGATGACGAGGTTCAGGAGCGGGACGATTGCGCAGAAGGCGGCGAGCGCCGCCAGGAAGATCCAGCCCTTCGGGTCGATGAGGCGGGTGCGGGGCATGCTCACGATTCCACCGCCCGGCCCTTGAGGGCGAACAGGCCGCGCGGGCGCTTCTGGATGAAGAGGATGATGAAGATCAGAAGGGCGATCTTGGCGAGCACGGCGCCGAGATACGGCTCGAACAGCTTGTTGGCGACGCCCAGCGTCAGCGCCGCCACCAGCGTGCCCCAGAGATTGCCCACGCCCCCGAACACCACGACCAGGAAGGAATCGATGATATAGCCCTGGCCGAGATTGGGCGAGACGTTGTCGATCTGCGAGAGCGCGACGCCGGCAATGCCCGCGATGCCGGAGCCAAGGCCGAAGGTCATGGCGTCGACCCAGGGCGTGCGGATGCCCATGGCGGCGGCCATGCGCCGGTTCTGCGTCACCGCCCGCGTCTTCAGGCCGAAAGACGTCCTCCGCAGCACGAAGAGCAGCCCGAGGAAGACCGCGAAGGAGAAAGCCACGATCCAGAGTCGGCCCCAGGTGATCGACAGGCCGAACAGGTCGAAGGCGCCGGTCATGAAGGCGGGCGAGCCGACCTCCCGGTTGGTCGGCCCGAAGATCGAGCGCACGGTCTGCTGCAGGATCAGGCTGACGCCGAAGGTGGCGAGCAGGGTCTCGAGCGGGCGCCCGTAGAGATAGCGGATGATGCCGCGCTCGATCGCGACGCCTACCGCGCCGGCCACGAGGAAGGCGCAGGGGATGCTGATGACCAGCGACCAGTCGAACAGGCCGGGGGCGTGGGCGCGGATCGTGTCCTGCACGAGGAAGGTCGTGTAGGCCCCGAGCATCACCATCTCGCCATGGGCCATGTTGATGATGCCCATCACCCCGAAGGTGATGGCGAGCCCGATGGCGGCGAGCAGCAGCACCGAGCCGAGCGACAGGCCGTACCAGACGTTCTGGGCCGCGCCGACGAGGGCGAGCCGCCGCTCGATCGAGGCGATGCCGCGCTCGGCGGCGGCCCTCACGGCCTCGCTCGGGTCGCTGGCGCTAAGTCCGCGCAGGATCGCGATGGCATCGCCGTCGCCGCGGGCCTGGATCGCCGAGAGCGCGGACAGCCGATCCGCCTCGGACGTGCCGGGCTGACCCAGCAGCAGGGCGGCGCGAGCCTCCCCGAGACTCTTGCGCAAGCGCGGATCGCTCTCCTTGGCGAGGGCGGCCTCGAGCGCCGGCAGGGCGGCCGCGTCGCGGGCCTTGAACACGGCATCCGCCGCCTCCCGGCGCTTGCCCGCATCCGGGCTCGCGAGGTTGAGGAGACCCTGCGCCGCCTCGATCGCCCGGCGGACCTTGTTGTTGGCGCGGACCGGCTTCAGGCCCTCGGCCGTCGCCGGGACACCGGTGCGGGCATCGACGAGGCCGTTGGCCTCCTTGACGAACAGCGCCTTGTCCGAGGGCCGGTGGAGCAGCCGCCCGTCCGACAGGGCGGTGAGGACCGCACTCGCACGCGGATCGCCGCTCGCCGCGAGCCCGGTGATGCCGGCCTCGATGTCGGAATAGCTGTCGGCGGCGAGCCTGCCGTAGGCCGTGTCCGCGGGCGTCTGCGCCAGGGCGATGCCCGGCAGGACGAGGATCAGCAGCAGGGCCAGCAGGTGGCCCGTGACGCCGCTCGCCCGCGCTTCGAACCAACGCACATCCCGCTCCTCTCGACGCCTTCGGCATCCTGCCCGCGTCGCGCGCGGGCAGGTCAGTCCGACGTGACGGCGCTCAGGCGCCGCCGCATTTCTTGGTCTTGGTGTTGTAGTTGCCGCACTTGAGCGTGACCCAGTCGGCCTCGAGGTCCTTCGAGCCCTCGAGCTGCTTGGACCAAGCCTCGCCGGGGATCAGCTCGTCGGTCTTGTTGACCACGTCGAACTGGCCGTCATCCTTGATCTCGCCGATGAAGACCGGCTTCGTGATGTGGTGGTTGGGCAGCATCTTCGAGGTGCCGCCGGTGAGGTTCTTCTGCTCGATGCCGGGCAGGGCGTCGATCACCTTGTCGGGATCGGTGGTGCCGGCCTTCTCCACCGCCTTCACCCACATGTTGAAGCCGATGTAATGCGCCTCCATCGGATCGTTGGTGACGCGCTTCGGGTTCTTGGTGAAGGCCTTCCACTGTTCGATGAAGGATTTGTTCTCCGGCGTGTCGATCGACATGAAGTAGTTCCACGCCGCGAGGTGGCCGACGAGCGGCTTGGTGTCGATGCCGGCGAGCTCCTCCTCGCCGACCGAGAAGGCGACGACCGGGATGTCGGTGGCCTTCACGCCCTGGTTGGCGAGCTCCTTGTAGAAGGGCACGTTGGCATCGCCGTTGATCGTCGAGACCACGGCGGTCTTCTTGCCCGCCGAACCGAAGCTCTTGATCGCGGCGACGCGCGTCTGCCAGTCCGACTGGCCGAACGGGGTGTAGTTGATCGAGATGTCCTCCGGCTTCACGCCCTTGGCCTTGAGGTAGGCTTCGAGGATCTTGTTGGTGGTGCGCGGATAGACGTAGTCCGTGCCCTCCAGCACCCAGCGCTCGACCTTCTCCTCCTTCATCAGGTAGTCGACGGCCGGGATCGCCTGCTGGTTCGGGGCGGCGCCGGTGTAGAACACGTTGCGCTCGCTCTCCTCGCCCTCGTACTGGACGGGGTAGAACAGGATCGAATCCAGCTCCTTGAACACCGGCAGGACGGATTTGCGGGACACGCTGGTCCAGCAGCCGAACACCGCCGCGACCTTGTCCTTCGCGATCAGCTCGCGCGCCTTCTCGGCGAAGAGCGGCCAGTTGGAGGCCGGATCGACCACCACCGGCTCCAGCTTCTTGCCGAGCAGGCCGCCCTTCTTGTTCTGCTCCGCGATGAGCATCAGCATCGCGTCCTTGAGCGTCGTCTCGGAGATCGCCATCGTCCCCGAGAGCGAGTGCAGGATGCCGACCTTGATGGTCTCCTGTGCCTGCGCCACGCCCGAACCGAGCGCACCCATCACGAGCCCAGCTGCCAGAGCGGCGGCCGAGCCCCAGGTCTTCCAAGCTTTCACGATCTACCTCTTGGCGTCGTCCCGAGACGGTCAAGCTCTATGCAAGCGACACGCCAGGGTGACCGGAACTTGGGCGACCTCCTCCCGGGACTCCGGCCAGCGCCTCGGTTATGCCTATTATCTCGGCATATCACGCTGATCCGAGGCAGAATTCGGTCCGGGACTGCGTCAGGGTCGGTCCGCTGCGAAGCGCGGTGCCGAAAAGATCGGCTTCGGTCGGCGTTCCGCCCGCTCGAACGAAAGGAGCGCCCCGCCTCCGAAGAGCCCGCCTCGCAGGAGGACGTCTTTCGATCGGAGCAAAACGGGCTGGCGACCCCGGTAGGGCTCGAACCTACGACCTGCCGCTTAGAAGGCGGCTGCTCTATCCAGCTGAGCTACGGGGCCTGACAGGGCCGTGGCTCAGAAGCCATGGTGCCCCGGCCCGGTCAAGGGCTTGCCGAGCGGTCCGGCCTTCGCTGCGGCGCGGGTTCGCGCCCCGGGTTCCGGGACGGCTTCGCGATCGCGTGGCGGTTCCCGCGCAAAACGGGATGGACAAGCCGGAGCAGAGGCACTACATGGCGCGGGTCGTCGGCGGCCGGTCCGGACATGTGATCCGGATCCATCGTGAGCCACGGCGCCAATTTCTAAGCGCGCTCAAGCGCTTAATGTTGGGGGATAGTTTAACGGTAGAACAGCGGACTCTGACTCCGTTAGTCGTGGTTCGAATCCACGTCCCCCAGCCACCTTTGAAATCAAGTACTTAGGCCCTGAACAAACGTTCCCGGAAAGGCCGGTTAGACAAAACCGTCCGTCTGGTTAGACAGCCTTTGTGCGCTTCCTGTTCTCCCGATCCAGTCGCCGCACCACGCCCTTGAGCTTGGGTTCGAGGTCGGCCTCGCGCGAGTAGTGCGCTGCCATGCCCTCGGTTTCCTGGCCGAGCATGTCGGCGATCGTGCGCGTGTCGAAGCCCAGGCGGCGCATCCGAGTGGCCGCCGTGTGGCGCAGACCGTGGAAGGTCAGGCCGTCCGCCACCTTGCCCTCCGCCTCGAGCGTGCGGATGAGCCGGAAGAACGAGCCGCGGAACCCGTCCTGCTGCCAGGGTCGGCCGAGGCTGTTGACCAGCAGGGTGACCGCATCGTGCTTCGGCAGGGCGCGAAGGGCGGCGTCTACCTCCGCGGGGGCCGGCACCTTCACGGGTTTGCCGCTCTTGGCAGAGATCCGGGACAGCGTGCCGGTGCGGCTGTTCCAGCTGTCACGCCGCACGGACAGGGCCTCGCCCTGGCGGTAGCCGAGGATGCCGCCGAGCAGGATAGCGGCGCGCAGCTCGGGAGAGGCGGCGGTCAGGACCGCATCCCATTCCTCTTCCGTCCAGGGACGATTCGCGCGCTGCTGGCTCTTGGGCCGGCGCAGCTTCTTCACGTCCCGGACCGGGTTGGCGTCGGCGAGCTGCTTCTCCACAGCGTGGGCGAAGACGACGCTGATCACCGACAGCACGTAGTTCGCGAAGCGGCGGTTGCGCTCCTTATGCGCGCGATCCCGTAACCCCGCCACGAATCCGCGGCCCCACTTGGACACCTCGACATCGTGCCACGTCGACAGCCAGTCGATCACGCCGAGGTAGTCCTGGCGGGTGCGGGGCGCGAGATCGGTCTTGAAGTGCTCGGTTTCCCGGTACGCCTTGACCAGCCCGCCCCAGGTGCCAGCCTTCTCCTTCGCGCCGGGCTTGGCCTTGTCGCGGATCGCCTGCAGAGCGGTCCACCATTCCGGGGAGCCGTAGACGTGCGGCGGCGTCAGGCGGATCCCGCTGGCGCGATCGTAGGCGTAGAGGATGCCCTTCGAGGTGTAGACCTTAACGCCGGGGACGCGCACCTTTGCCATGGCCGGGCCTGTTGAGGAGGTCTTCGATGCTCTCAACATGCTCGCCGGTCTCAAGACTGTCTATCCAACGGTCCAGGTCGCGCACGTCGTAGCGCAAGCCCTGCTTGCCTGGCCGAACCCGCTTCGGCTGGACGGGAATTGCCGCCGTCGCTCCGAGACCGAGATAGCTCGCGGCCTCGGAGCGGTTCAGCATGCGTCGCGCGGGAGCATCTAGGCGGTTCACTCTTCCGCTTCCGCAATAGAGCTGCTGCCGGAGCGACCGGCGGGAGTGGGGGAAAGGAGCGCGATCAGCCTATCGGCGTGCGTCCGGGTCAGACCGTGTTCGAAGCTGGTCTGGACGAAGCGAGGCATCTGCTCGGGGAGCATGTCGCTGTCGTCGTCCACGATCGCATAGGGCGGCGATCCGTTGCGGCTGAGCCAATCGGCAATCTCGGTGCCGCGCACGGGCGCTGTGGGGTCATCCGTACTGAACTCGGGTGTCCGCCAGTCCCGGCGGAACCGGGCCTTCAGGCCGTAATCGCGTAGGATATGTCGGCAGCCGCCCTGGCCCTGACCGATTCCCTTGCGCCAGGTGGACGAGATGACAAGCCGGCAGCCGGTGATGCGGACGACCTCGTTTAGCAGGCCGACCTTCTCACGGTCGATCTTGTGCCGCTGGTCGCGCAGGCGGACCCAGCACTCGCGCGAGTTCAGCACGCCCTCGATGTCGAGGAAGAGCACGCCGCTCACCGTCCGCCTCCCTGTTCTGTCCGGTCAGGGACGGGGGTGGCGCCGCCGCCTCCCGCGAAGCTGTCGATGACGAGCGGGCGCATCAGGCGGCGCTCCGCTTGCCCGGCTTCCGGCGGTCGCCGAACTTCGCCCAGTCGCGGATCTGCGGGTACGTCACGCCCTGGAGCGCGCCCCATGCCTCCCGGCACTGCTCGAGCGTGAACATGCCGACGTGGCACTGTTCCTCGGTCAGCCCCATCCGTGCGGCGAGGAAGCGGTAGACCCGCACCCGGGCGGCCCGCTGCACGGCTTTCACATCGGCCGCGTCGAGGTCCCCGTAGGCCTCGAGCTTGTGCGCGTCCTTCCAGAGCGGATCGACGCGGCGGCGATGGAGCAGCATCCGCGCCTCACGCAGGCTCGCATCGGCCGGCGTGCCGAGCGGCTCCTCCGTGCCCGGATGGCAGCCGCAATAGGTGTCCTCGCAGGTCGGGCAGGCCCAGATCGGCGTGTCGGCGAGGTCGGGGCGGTTCGGATAGATCTCCGCGCCGCTGGTGAGCCGGGCGGTCGCCCCACACGAGCAGGTCGGCGCCGGCATCAGGCGGCCTCCTGCTGCGGACGGCAGGCATCGGCGATGCGCTCGATCCGCGCGTCCACCTCGGCCAGGAAGATCCGCGCCTCGTCCTCGAGCTTGGCGATCGCCTCGGCCCGGTCGCTGCGCAGCACACGTCGGACGAACAGGCGCATGTCGTCGGGGAGACGCGGATCGTAGGAGACGAAGTCCACCCACTGGCAGCCCGGGCAGCAGGCAAGCTGCGCGTCGAGCTGCGGGAAGTGGTCCGGCGGGATCACGCCGCTCAGGACCGTCTCCAGATGGGTGCGCGTCGTCGGGCACTTGAACTCGACGAGCCCCTCCTCGCCGACAAGCCGGTCCGGACTGGCGCCGAACATCGCGATCGTCGGGTGTGGGACGAAACCGATCTTCGCCGTGTCGAGGTCGGTGAAGAACTCGTAGGCGAAGCAGGCCGCGGGCTCCTGCTCGGAGCCCCAGAGCATCTCGGCCGACACGTAATGCGGCGCGGTCAGCCCGGTGAGCCGCTCGGCGACGAGCTCCATCAGGTAGCGCTCGCGCTCGGCCTTGGGCGTGCCCTTGAGGGTCTTCGCCACGACGTCGGCGGCGCGGGAGGCGGTGAGCCGCCCGATCCGGGCGGCCAGCCACTCGGCGGAACCTTGGACCATCTCCGACATCAGCGGCGCTCCTTCCGCTTGAGGTCGCGCACGGCCGCGTCGAAGCGGTTCGCCGGCAGGTCCGCGAGGCTCTCGACGCCGAGATGGCGGACGAACTTCGAGAGGTCGGCGCCGACGGCCTCGACCAGATCACGAAGCTCGATGAGCTGATCCTCCGTGATGGTCGGACCGGCATCGCGGCCGGCGTTGCCGTCGTCGTCCTCGTTCGTGAGGGCGACGTTGAAGATCATCAGGGTGAGGTAGCGGCGGCCGTAGCTGACGGTCGAGCCGAAGCCCTGCACCGGGGTCTTGTTCCGGTTGCCCTGGGCCCCGGCGGTGTCGGACGGAAGGTCGACCTGGTGCGTCCGGGTGTGACCGTCCTTGTGGGCGACGGAGCAGACGATGCGGATCTCGCCCGGGCGCGCGGGCTCGCCGGTGTCGAACGATAGCGAGAAGCCGTGCCGTGTGATGATCGGCGTGATCTTCTTCGCGATCGTCTCGAGTCGGGCATAGCGCGACTGGGTGTGGCTATTCGCGGCGTCGCGCAGCACGCGCGGCATCTCGGCCTGGGCCGCCGCCATGGCCGCGTTGAAGGCGGTCTCCCGCTCCCGCGCGACCATCTTCTCGCGCATCTCGAAGAGGCGCTCCATGCGGTCGAGATCGATCGAAGGATCGCGGGCGGCACGCTCGATCATGCTGAGGATCGCGACGGTCTCGCTCTGCGCAGACACGGGTGCCGGCCGCTCCTCGGCCGTCACAATTTCCTGACGTTGAGCACTCATGCAGCAACCTGCTGATCAGGGTGGAAGGACAGGTCGGGCCGCAGGCGCTCGATCAGCAGGCGGCCGATCGCGTCGCGCTGGGCGGGGGTGAGGTCGAGCGGCGCCCGGACCGCATGCAGGGCCTCGATGAGGAGAGTCCCGATCTCCGCGGCCGAGAAGGGTGAGAGCGGCGGCGGCTCGGCCACGCCGAGGAAGGCGCAGGCCACCGCCAGCGTCTCGAAGGTGTGCGTGAACCGGCGGAACGGGCGCGGGAGCTGCGGCTCGGTCCGGAACCACTCCACGTTCGCGGTGAGCGCCCATTCGGGGCCGTCGGCCGCGGCGGCGTCGAAGTAGAGGGTCGCGGCCTCCACGCCGTTGAGGCGGACGGAGAAGCTGGCGCGCCCGGTGGGTTCGAGCTGGTAGACCATCAGCGGCGGCCCTCCGCGAGCTTCTGGCGGCCAGCCTCGGTGAGCGACGGCTTCGAACCGGGGCCGTGCCCGCGGACCCTGATGAAGCCGAGGCGCTGGAGCGCCGCATATTTCTGGGCGGGGACAAAGCGGCCCGCTGCGAGCCGCCCCAGCGCTTCGACAGTATCGAGGTGCGGTGCCATCACCGCCGCCCCGTCGCGTAGCCCGGCTCCAAACAGTCGGCCGGGCCGAGGCGATGCTCGTTGTCCGCGGGCATGGCTCGCGCCGGCGTGCCGGTCCCGAGGAAGCGGTAGCCGGTCAGACCGTGCGTCTTCACGTGCCAGCCCGGGTTGTTGCCGAGGAACTTCCGTGCCTCCTGATCGCAGAAGGTCTCGGCATGCCCGCGGTCGAAGACGGACCGGAGCGTGAACCAGGGACCGTCGAAGATCCGCTGCTGGATCAGCCAGCGGGAGCCATCCGGCACGAACCGGAACTCGGATACCGCCGTGACGGGAAGCGCCTCGGGCGCCAGGGCGAGGGCGGCGGCCATCAGCGACCCCGCACCGCCAGCCGGACGATCCGGGCAAGCTCGACGGTCGTCCACACAGCCACGAACGGCCCGAGGACGTAGAGCATCAGGACAGCGGCAAGAGCCTGCCCCGGCGGAAGCGTGTGGAGGATTGGGGGCACTGAAGCGGCTCCATCGGCTCGTCGAGCTGCGATGGATGACCTATGTCACCATAATGGTGACGTGTCAAGCATATGTCCCCAAAATGGAGACAAGTGTGATCGGAGTTGGCTTAGTGGTGACGCGCTGGGCTGTGGACAGCTCAGACAACAAAAAAGCCCCGCACGAAGCGAGGCTAAGAGGCCCTGCGTAAAGTTCTGCCTACACAGCGAAGGATGGCAGCTCCGTAAGCGTCACTGTCACGCGAGAGCTCCAACCGACGATTCGGCTAATAGTGCCGACCATCTCGAACTTCGATCCCTCTGATTTGCCAGAAATTTCTACGTTTGCGTCGCGCAACATATTGATATTTTTGTCAACACATGCAGGATCGTGAATATCCAGTCGGGCATGTAAAGAGAGCGCCCCATCGTTTACCTGATAGTTTCCGGTAAAATGGATCGCCTCTCCTCCGCCGTAGACCTTTCCTCCGACAAAGACAGCGATGCCGGCCAGCTTCGTGCCGCCAACAGCAGTTTCAATTTTGTAGATGCCTTCTTTCATAATTTCTCCTGGATACTGTGCGAGCTGTCATTTAGCTTATCCGAGCTCCCGGCCGCCTTCGTCATAGACATGGCGTCTCGGCCCGAGGATCAGGGCGGCCCCAAAGGCGTCCATGGCTTTCTGCGGATCGGCATCCATCATCGCCTGGGCGATCTCGCGGAAGCTGTCGATCGTTATCTCAACCATTACAGCTCCGCCGGACCAATCCGCGCCAGTTCGCGCTGTTAGCAGCACGGATTGGTCGACCCCTTCGAACAAGGCACCTCGCCCGTCCATCGCAGCTTGGATGCCGTTCAGTAGCCGCCAGTCTCTTTCGCCCGCGGATCGCGCCGAGAAGTATACGGGCATCTCAGCACCGCGTGACGCGACAAACGACACGGCCTATCACATGAAGATCGACCGCCAATATTTCATCTGTGCTGTGATTGGGATTATCTGACTTGATCCTGATGCGGATCGGATTGCTGCCCTTAACGATCTCCAGGCGCTTCACCGAAATGCCGATGCCGTCGAAGATCGCATAAAGACCGTCAGGCGAAGGCGCGGTCTGCGAGCGGTTGATCATTACTCTGTCGCCCGGCAGCAGAGTTGGGATCATTGAGTCGCCATCTACAGCGATGAAATCGACATCACCTTCACGAGAGCGCAGCTCGGTGCGCAGGAAATCGGGCGGGAGGCGCCACACAGCGCGAACGCCGTCGAGCACCTGACCATTCACAACGACCCCTTCGGCCGTACCGCCCTGTCCTAAGCCAGCAACAACATTGCGCTCTGGCACTTCGCCCGGCTTAAGCGTCCTGGCGTGCGAACGACCCGCTACGGCGGCATTCTCGTCGTGTTCAAAATCTGGGTCAGGTTCGAACTCTTGTCCGATCGGTACTCTGCGCACCTCTTCAAGCATTGGCCTTGGCACCATTAAAGCTTCCGCCGTAGTCCCAAGCACGGGCGCTATTTTTTGAGCCATCGGGAGTGGAAGCTTCTGCTCCTGATCTTTCCAGCGCTTGATGTTTTGTCGAGACGTGTCGATCCGGCGAGCAAGATCGGACTGGCCAATGCCAGAGGCCGCTAGCGCAGCAGCTAGCCCGTTGGGAAACTTGCCCTTCGTCGAGGTCGGCTCAGACATAGAGCCACCGTGTCGCCGTTCTGGCGACGAGGATAGAGACCAATCCGGTGACAATCCGCTTGCGCGGTCACCAATATGGTGACATGCTTGGGGCATGAAGCTCGCCGATTACCTCTCTCAGGCCGAGATCAAGCCATCCGCCTTCGCGGAGCGCCTCGGCGTCTCGCGCCAGACCCTCTGGCGGTACATGTCCGGCGACCGTCGGCCAGAGTGGGATGTTCTTGAGCGCATTCGCGCCGAAACCGAGGGGCAGGTCACCCCGAACGACTTCCTGAATGATTGGACCGAGCCCGAGGTCGCTGCGTGATGCGCCCTCCTCGCTTCACCCTGCGAAACGGGGCCCGCCCCCTGATCGAGATTGTGCGCGCGGTGCCCCGCCCCGGCGCATTCAGCCGAGCGCCTGCGTTCGCTGCCCTCACGAGCGGGGCCACTGACATGGGCGCGCTCGCCTTCACCCTCGCCACCGTCGCGGCCCTCAGCTTCGGCTCGGCCGCATTGACGGGCTCGCCCGCGTCCCTGGCGCTCGGCGTGGTCGAGGCGTGCGCCTCCGGTCTCTGCTGGATCGCGGAGCGGCTGGCATGACGATGCGCTGCGCCCACGCCCTCGGCCTCGCCGCCGGAGCCCTGCTTGCCGTTAGCCTGTGCTTCGGCGCCCTGTCGGCCTGGCTCTACCTTGGCGCCCTGATCTCGACCGCATGCGGTGTCGGCGCGGGGCCGGGCTTCGCCGTGGTGTGGCTGGTGATGGCGATCGGGCTGGCCCGGCTCCTGAGCGCGAAGTTCGCGCGGGCAGGCCTGCTGTGACGGGCGCCGCATCATATCCCCATCGCCTCGGTCGAGCGCTGGTCGCTCCCGTGTGCGAGCGCGACGGCCGCGATCCCCGACCCGGACCCGCGGCCATCGCGTCCCTCGCCTTCATCCCATCGGCGGCAATGACGTCGCCGATCGGCCGCGCGGCTGTCTCCCCCGCAGCCCTCGTTTTCGACGACGAGAGCGGCCGTTCCCTTTCGCGCGGCTCCCGCGCATCCGTGGCCCCGCGGGGCATGTCCCTTCGGGGCGTTTCCTCCCTGCACTGCCGGAGCCGCCTGGCTCCGGCCCTTTCCTTCCCGCGCGTCCGCCCGTGCCGGCAAGCTCCCGGCGGTCGCGCTGTGTCTTCGTACTCCTTCACCCCAGATGCGAGGCGCTGACATGTCTTTCGCCCCATCCATTCAGCCTGACATTTTCTCCCAATCAACGTCTCCGATGCGCAAAACTTCGGAGATTGCAGTGAGAAAGTCTGGGGGAGAATTCCGAAAATTTGGGGTGATCGATACCCAAGTTTTCGGCGAGCGGATCGCGGCGTTCCTTCGCGCGGAACATCCGAGCAAGACCGCATTGAGCGTCGAGGGCCACACCGGCATTTCGGCAAAGACGGTCGAGAAGTGGCTCCAGGGTGCGTCGGCACCTTCCGGAGCCGCCTATCACCAGCTGATCAAGGTCTACGGGCCGGAACTCTTCGTCTACGTGAGCCCAGATGCCTCATCGGAGGTGCTGAAGAACGCCGCGCGGATCAGCCGGCAACATCGGCTTGAGCAGCGCGCTGCCACGATCCGGCAGCAGCTCGCGGACGTGATGGGAGGACGCTGAGCATGCTCACGCTCCTTCGCATTGCCGCCTCGGCGCTTCGCTGCATCGCCATGCCGCTCCTCTGGATCGGCTGGCTCGCCACCCCCGTCCTCTGGGGCTCTTCATGGTGCGAGGACAAAGCGCGCGAATGGGATCCGCGCATCTGGGACCGCACCGGCGGACGTACGCCGACCGAAGCGCGGGATTAGCCATGGGCGCGCGCATCTACTTCGTCGCGGACGGCTGCGGCTCCATCAAGATCGGAATCTCCACCGACGTGGCCCAGCGCTTGGCCGGACTCGGCGTAGCGAATCCGGCCTGCCTTCACCTGCTCGGCGATATCGAGGGCGACCGCTCGCAGGAGCGGCAGGTCCACAACGCCCTCGCCGATTACCGGGTGTCTGGAGAGTGGTTCCGCGACTGCGAGGTCGTTCGGTTCCTCATTGCTGAGGTTCTTGCGCACGGCCTTGAGACTTGCGGTTTCGCGCCCAAGGCACGCGAGGCGGACGGCCACTTCACGGTCGATGAGGCCCGGCAACTCGCGGACATCATCATTCGCGCCTCTGGCGTCCGGGTGACGGACCCAGGCGAGACCTTCGGCGTCCCAAACACCCTCCTTTGGCGCATGCGGTACCGGCCTGGCCGCAGGATCTTCGCCGACGAGTGGCACCTGCTCGCGGAGGGCGCCTCGCGCGCCGCCGCCCACGCCGCAGAAGCCGCCCAGCGCGATCTCGACCTGACGCAATCGATGGTCCGCCGTCGGGCGGAAGCCTTCGTGCGCGCGGCGCTTCCGCTGGAAACCCATCGCGACCTGCCGCTTTGGCGGGCCGCTGAACCGCGGCCGTGAGCCGCCGAACTGCAGGAGCGCACGATGTCCCGAGACCAATCCGCGCTCGTGCACGAGCGCCTGTCAGCTCAGGAGGCCGCCTGACCATGGCGAATGCCGAGCCCCTTCCCCTGCGCGGCCCGTTCAGCCCGGACGAGCAGCGCGTCGTCGACTGGCTCGCGACCACGCTTCCCGGCATCGGGCCGAGCGAGGATCCGATCGGGCTGGTGCTCGCGCTGCTGACCACCTCCCGCCAGGACCTGGCGCAGATGCGGGCTGGCTCTCCTTGGCCCGCCACCCATCACGGCCCGCTGCTGCCCCCGATCCCTGGCGCCGACCCACGCCTGCCGGCTGGCCGATCACTCCCCTGAAACGCGAACCGCCCGGCTCCCACCGGCGAAGCGGGAACCGGGCGGTCAATGAGGTCGGGCGCTGTGCCCGCTATGGAGAAGGCAATGGAAGCCACAGAAGGCACTGAGTTTCAAGCGGAAACCCTCCGCGGCGACGTGCAGAACAAGATCCTCGACGACATTGTGCGCTGCATGCCGTGCTGGACCAAGATGAGCGAGCGCGAGCAGCGCGACGTCATCAATAATGCGGCGCGCATCTCCTCGGAGCTGGTGCGCGAGGCAGTGAAGCTCGTCGCCCATCGCGACTTCCCGCACATGATCGTCAGCCTCGGCAAGTGGACCGTGAAGGAGGGCATCAAGCTCGAGGTCTCAGGTTCCGATTCCGTCGAGGAGATCACGAAGCTCGCGAGCAATGGCGGCAAGCAGGCGATCCTCGTCTTCGCCAGCGTGCAGGGCTTCATGGGCTCCCGCGGGGAGCCCCAGGCCGACAAGGATCAGCCCGACCTTCCGATCGACGGCGCGCCCGCGCACGATCCGGAGACAGGCGAGATCCTGGGCGACGCCGGCGACAACCTGCTGCCCGAGACCGGCGACCTTCCGGAGCCTCCGGAGGACGAGGCCAACGAGGAGAGCGAAGGCGAGAACGAGCAGGCGGCCCCGAAGAGCCGTCGCCGCCGCGCCGCCGCCAGCGCCTGAGGGAGGCGCGCGGTGCCCGTCTCCGTCACGATCCGCCTGCCGGGCGCGCCTCGCGGCAAGGGGCGGCACCGCGCGCAGCTCGTTCAGCGTCCGGGGCAGCAGCCCCGGATCCACGCGCACCCTGACCAGAAGACCGAGGCGTACGAAGGCGCGCTGCGGCTCGCCGCCGGCGCCGCCATGCGCGGGCGCCCGCTGCTGACCGGGCAGCTCGACGTGAAGATCTTCGCCTTCCTGCCGATCCCGGCGAGCTGGTCGAAGCGCAAGCGCCTGGACGCGCTGGAGCGCCGGATCCGCCCGGTCGGCAAGCCCGACTGGGACAACATCGCCAAGGTGACGGACGCCCTGAACCACGTCGTCTGGGCTGACGATGCGGCCGTCGTCGATGGCGTGGTGCGCAAATTCTACGCGGAGAAGCCCGAGCTCGTCGTCGTGGTGACCGCGCTGGAGCCGCAGCAGGCGGTGATTTTTCAGTCGCCGATAGCGTCCGCCCCAATGGCCGCGGAGTAGCGCCATGAGCTCTGACCGTCTCCCATGGTTTCGCTGTGGACCCAGCGCCCTGCTCGGCGCCCTGTCCGGGCTTCAGCCCGACGAGGGGCTGATCTACGTGACCGTGCTGCTCCGGATCTACGAGACCGGCGGCCCGATCGCGGACACCGCCCGCACCCTGGCCCGGCGCACGGGGCTTACCGAGCGGCGTGCCGGCGCGGCGATCGAAAGCCTCGCCCAGGCCGGGAAGATCGCCCTGCTCAGCGGCGATCGGATCGACAGCGCGTCGACGCACGAGGAGCTGGAATGGCAGCGCGCCCGTAGCCTGGACGCCGCTGCAGCGGGCCGCATCAGCGGCACCGAGCGACAGAAAAGAAAAACGCGCGCGAAATTAGCCGCGGCTAAATCTTTCGAAAAACCTCAACGAAATCAACAAAACGAGCGAACGGCCGTTGAACGCGCGTTGGCAGATAGAGAAGAAGAATTAGAAGAGGATTCTCCCTCTCAGGCGCGCGCGACCCCGCTCCCTCGAGACTGGTATCCCGACGCCGAGGACGAGGCGATCGCGGCGGCTGCCGGCGTGCCGCCGGAAGCGGTGCCCCGCGAGGCCGAGCAGTTCCGCGACTGGAACCTTGAGCGGAACTTCCTCTCCCACGATTGGCGCATCTCCTGGCGGAAATGGTGTCGCCGGTACCGGCCGCACCGCTCGCCCCCGCTCGGGCCCGGCGGCCCGCGCGCAGCTCCCAGCGGCTTCATCGGCCGTCTGATCCGCCTTCACGAGCAATCCCTGAGGGGAGCCTACGATGTCGAACCGCCTGCCGTCGACGCGAACGATCCCGGCGCCGAGCCAAGTCGAGGCGAAGATCTCGGCATTGCGTGGAGCTCTGGCTCCGGTGGACGGCCATCCGACGCGCTTCTGCGTGCCGCGGGCTTTGGCGGCCACGACAGCCGAGCGTCAAGCGCTCTGCGACGTCGCAAAGCGGTGTGAGCTCATGCTCGCGCCCTGCACGGATCGGCGCATGATCGACACGGTGGTGTCGCGCATCCTCGCCGGCTTCGAGCAGGGGCGCGGGCGGAGCGACGAGGAGAACGAGATCCTCGTCGGCGAGTACATCGAGGCCCTGCAGGGGCTCCCGATCGCGGCCATCCACAAGGCGGCCGGGCGCTTCCGGAGCGGCGAGACGCTGCTGCCCTGGTCCCGGCGCTGGCGGCCTTCGCCGGCTGAATTCGCGGCCGAGGCCCGCGAGGCGCTGATCCCCCTGCGGCGTCGGCTCCTCCACGTCCGCCAGATCCTCGAGGCCGAGGTCTACGAGCCGCCGAGCGAGGCGGACCGGGCGAAGGTCGAGGCGGAGGCGAGGCGCTATCTGGAGCAGCGCCACGCCGTCACCGTCGAGCGGGACCAAGCCGAGCCGACGGCGGCCGAGGTCGAGCTCGCCCGCCGGGGCGAGACCGCGAAGGCCGCGGCGGCGCTGCGGGAGGCCGCCGACCCGCAGACGATCGGGCGGCTGATGGCGAACCTCGACGCCAGAACACCCCGGCGCGTGGAGAGGGCAGGGGGATGAGCGTCGCCTTCGCCCTCACCGAGCCGCAGGCGCTCGTCGCCTCCTGGTATGCCGGCGTGCGCTCGCTCGACCCGGAGCGCGTACCGGCGCCGGGCCTCCTCTGGCGCGAGCCCGGGCAGGCCGGTCGGTTCGGCGTCTGGGCCGGCGTCCACGCCATGATGGTGCGCTTCCTCGATCAGTGGGGCGAGGACGCCGCTCGTCTCGGCTGGTCGACGGAATCGCTCTTCGGCGTGCACCGGCTCGCCGGCGCCCTCCGTCCGGACAGCACAGGCGCACTGGTCACCCTCTACCCGCGCCGCTGCATCGCGATCTGCGAGCGCGAGATCCACCTCGAACGCCGCGGCTCTGTCCTCGTCGACCGCGGCCTCACCAATCCCGCCGAGAGCGTGCCGCTGTGGCTGTTCGGGCGGTCCAACCCTCCAACCTGAGGAGCACACCATGTCCAACGACAACACGACCCTCGACGAGATCTCGCTGAGTCTCACGGCCGACATCGTGACTGCCTTCGTCACGAACAACGTCCTGCCGGCCAAGGAACTGCCCGGGCTCATCACGAGCGTCTACGCGGCCTTGTCCAGCCTCGGCGGCTCGCCGGCGGTCCCGGCCGAGGAAGCCGCGGTCGAGCAGGCCACGCCCAAGCAAATTCATAAGTCGATCACGCCCCAGGCGCTGATCAGCTTCATCGACGGCAAGCCGTACAAGACCCTCAAGCGGCACCTCGGCACCCATGGGCTCGACCCCGTCGCCTACCGTCGGCGCTACGGCTTGCCGGACGATTACCCGATGGTTGCGCCCAACTATTCGGCGGCGCGCTCCGCTCTCGCCAAGGAGATCGGTCTCGGCCGGCCCGGCGGACGGGCGTCTCAGGCTGCGTAGGCGCCAAGCAGGACTCGGCTCGGAGCGTGATGGCGTCGCGTATCGCAAAACCTGACGTTCCGGTTTACCCGCCGCGCTACAGCCACCGGCAGGCCGTGGCGTGGATCATCTCAGCCCTGACCGATAAGCCCCCAGACCCCGATCTCGGTCCCTACCCGCTCGACCTGCGCATCCGTCGCCTGGTCGAGCGGGAGATCCCGGACCGGGAGCATCGCGAGCAGCTCAAGGCGTGGTGCCGCGCCCAAGTGGACGAAGGCACCTTCCGCGAGACCTGCCGGCTGCGTGGCTGGAGCCGGACGACGGCGCAGCGCCACGTCGATCTCGCGCTGACTCACCTCTTGCTGGTGATGGTCCAACCGGCTGGAGGGGTCGAATGAGGCGGGCGACCAATGAAATCTGACGCGTGGCAACGTCCGCGATGGGCGGATTTCTAGGGGGGCTGCATTTGAGCATCAAATTCAACATGAATATGCTCGAAGTAAATCAGATATTGTTCATTTGCTTTGATGATAGGATAGTAGATTGGCGGGCGCTCAGCGAGAATTTAATGTGGATTCACAGTGAAGCAAGCTGTATTTCAGCAGTTTTGCTTATAGGCAGTCAATAATGGTCTAATCTCGTCGTCGAACAATCATGATCCCTCAACGGTGCTGGCGGCACATGGAAAATGCTCACGCCAAGTCCGCGCTACGCGCTGTGCGCGTGCAATTCATTTTCTTCACTGAGAATTGGCACATGTATCTCATTCCCGAAGCGAGGGATAGTATCGCTACAATCTGATTTATTCGACATTGGCGAAGATGCTTCGAATCCAGTCTCGGCACGATCGCGAAAATTTCCGCCCCAACAGGGAACAAAGAGTTTCGAGCACTCTTTGTACTGGGGCCCTTAGGCCTATTCGTATGCTACAGGATCAGATTTATGGCAAAGAAACCGACCAATTCGGGCAAGGAGTGGTCGCCCAGTGAAGTGCGCCAGTTGAAGGAGCTCGCCAAGGGCAACACGCCAACGCGCGTAATTGGGCTCAAGATGGGCCGCTCTCCGGGGGCCATACAATCAAAAGCCAGCGAGGAAGGCATTTCGCTTAAGCCGACCAATCAATCCCCTTACAACCGGCAGAAGCCGTGAGTTCGTAGTCGTTTGATGACTAGGGTCAGATCAGGGGAACCGAAAAACAGGAATGATATCTTACTCAACCAAAGGCCTCCCGATAACAGAGACAATACACATAAACTGCATCGTTTGGATACACTCGCTTCCAGAAGCAGAGATGGGGCCAACGCGGCGAATACTTGAAGATCTGGAAGGCCTCGCTGCCGCCGGAGGATTTCAGGTATTCGAGTACGCGGTTAAAAATCGGGCTGAGCTGGTGAGGCAGCTGGGCGAGCTCAAGGACCGTGCCGCACAGGGACTTCGACCGGTACTTCATGTTGATGCACACGGAACGGCCGCCGAAGGCCTTCTTCTCGCGCCCAGCGGCGACCGCGTGGGCTGGGCGGAAGTTATCGAGCTTCTCCGTGAGCTAAATACAGCAACTTCTAACAATCTCGTTTCTATCTTCGCGCTATGTTTCGGCCTGCACCTCTACAGAGAGGTCAGCCTGATGAAACCTGCTCCGGCGTATTTCTTCGGCGCACCCCCATCAGAAATCAGCATTGGCTTCCTTGAGGCTCAGACCCTGGCATTTTATCGCGAAGTGAGCTCGAGCTCGAACGTGACTGGTGCGTTTGCAAAGACACTTAGCCATGAGATGCAGTCCTTTCACTGCCAAGGACTATTCTTTCAGGCTCTCCTGACATACATTCGGAGACATTGCAGGGCAAAAGATCGTGGACCCCGTCTGGAGCGGATGGTCACTGCCATCATGAAGCGGGATGGGATCACGAACCCTTCAGGTGCCCAGCTGAAGGCTGCGCGACAGCATGTTCGCGGCTTTCTGGACCCAGGGCAGCATCTGATCGACAAATTCGCGCCATCCTTCCTGATTGGGCGCCCCGCCGCCTTCGTGTTCGATGACCTTCGGAAGGTGCTTGAGACGACGGGTAGAAAGCGCTGAGTCCGTCAGGGCTCAAAGATCGGAGCCCGCTGGCCAACCTCATGAGAGGAAGCTTCAGACTCGACAATGAAGGCTGCGCACTCACCCAGCACCTCTTCGAGGGGCCGACGTCCTTGACCACGTAGAGCACATTCCCAGACGGTAAGGACGCGCCAGCCGGTCCCCAGGAGCGCCTGTCGGACTCTCTGGTCGCGTGCCCTGTTTGCCGTCAGCTTCGCCTCCCAGAACTCTGGCCGTGTCTTCGGCCTCTTGCACAGTGAGCATCCATGGTCATGCCAGAAACAGCCATGGACGAAGATGCCAGTCCGGTAGCGGGGCAACACTAGGTCGGGCTTGCCCGGAAGGTCGCGCTGCTGGAGGCGGAAGCGAAAGCCGAGGCGATGGAGACCACGCCGGATGAGCATTTCCGGCTTAGTATCCCGGCCGCGTATCCGGCTCATATTGAGCCGGCGTTGCTCTTCGGTGAGGACATCGGTCATGAACGGCGGCGTCGGCCCGTACTCTTTGGGCTCGTTTTCGGTTTAGCTGCCGGTTTGGGCGCCGGCTTCCGATTGGCTTTGACGCGTGTCATACGCGCCTCGCTCGCTGCACGACGCTCTGAATTCGCGTCGGGCGCCCAACGCTCTGCCTGATCAAAAAAGTCCTCATCTCCGATCTCTGACGCCAGCAGCTCCTTGTCCATATGGATTCGTACCGGCAGCGGGAACCGCACGACCTGCCCGCTGACAATGCCTTGCCCAGGGCCGAATCCGGGGATCAGCCTGGCATCGGATTCGGACAGGTTCTCCATCACAGAGCGCACAAAGGTCTGATCGCGGGGGTTCACCAAGCGGAGGATGAGGAATGAATTGCATTGAGAGATGATAGTCTCGTCGAGCCGGCTCGGGCGCTGCGAGATCAGCATCAAACCCGTGCCGAACTTACGGCCCTCGGTGATGATGCGTCGGACGACAGGTAGAGAGACAGCATCCTGCGTCCCCTCGCGTGCAGACGGTATAAAGGTGTGCGCCTCCTCCACCACAGCAAAGAACGGCGCAATCTTGTTGCTCAGCGTGGCGCGGAATTCGAACAGGGTCTCAAGAGTGATGGCAGCTAGAGAGCATTGCGTGATGTGATCGTAGCCGCCAAGATATAGAATTGAGACCTGACCCGGCTGGATGATTTTCTCTGGTTGGCTGAACGGATTAGGCAGAGGCTCAAACTCCAGGTCCTTCAGCCTGTCGCGCATCTGTTTACTGCTGCGCTCCATTCGATCTAGGCGATCCTGAACGATCCGTAGACCGCGGCAGATCGCGCCGATTGTTCCCTTCCAGTTGCCCCCGGTCAGACCAGTAGGCGCCGTGGCATTGTTCTTTTCCTGGTTGGCGCGGGACAACAGCCGGCCGATATATTTCAGAGCCTGCTCACCGTGCTTCGTTTTCTCCCGATCATACAGACCATGGAGATAGTCGCGCTGCGGATCAGTCAGACCGCTGGTCATCTGCAGAATCAGCTTCGTCACCAGCTCTTCCCCGTCCTCCTGGACGAGCAGCTCGGGATAGAAGAGCCTGATCTTTGCGCCCGGCGTCTCCGCTTCTAGGAGCGCCCGCGTCTTATACAGGCCGATGTAGTCGCCGTGAGGATCGAGGATCAGCAGCGGATATCGCTGCTGGATCAGTTCGCGGATGATGCGGCGTGCAGCGACGGTCTTGCCGCCGCCGGTCATGGCGAGGATGGCTAGGTGACGGGAAACCAGACGCGACGCTGAGAGTGTAACGTCGACATCAGAGCGGGCGATCAGGCAGCCTACCTTGATGGCCCGCTCCTGCTCGCGTCCTCCGATCAGCAGTTTCCGGACTGCACCGGCAGGCGGATGGAAGACCGTGGAGGCCGGCTTCACCGGATAGGTGAGCGGCGCAAGGTTGGCGAGATCATCAGGGGCAGAAGCGCCGAGGATCAGCGCCGCAGCTTCGAGCTGGTCCTTTGTGCCCGAAAGGATAGTTTCTTCGAGCGAGATTCCCTCACCGGCGATTTCCTGAGCGGCCTCAAACGGGAAGAAGGGATTGAACCGTCTGATGTCAGTGATCCGTGCCCACACATAGATCCGGGATTTCTCATTGTAGGCAGCGTCGGGCACTTCCATGCTGAGGGCAACAATGTCGCCCACGCGCGCCTGATACTGACGAAGGATGAAAGTAAATTCGGAGGTGCCTGCATTGCCCACGACGGTGCCGACCGGCCGCCAGGATTTGAGCGAGCTTACTTCCTCAGCATTGATGGCGTTCATCCAGGGCCCCGCTCCCTTTGCCTGTTATGTTTAACCGAGCATCCCTGGACGCAGAAAAAAGTCCCGGCTCGAACCGCAGAGCATCCTGCGGAGACCATCGAACAGGCGCGTATCGCCCGAGTCGAGAGCCCGCTTCAGCGCGACTACAGCTGTATGTGTATTGACCGGCCGGCTCATCCAGTTCGGCACTTTGGCGAACTTGTCGACGATATCGAGCCCGACCGGGAATGCGTAGCGGGGAAGCAGCAGCGCGCAGTGAAAGACCAGCTTCGCAGTCTCTTCAAAGCGCGGTACATCCTTCTCGAACATCTCGACCCGGACGGGGGAGCTCCATTCAGTGACCTGCATGTAGGAAACCCAGGGCTTCGGGTACCGGACGATAACGTCCTGCCACGCCTTAGGCGCCCGCCTGAGCTCGTTGCGATCCAGCGGGACGGGAATGAGGGCTTCTCCGGGCTCAAGTACGCAGCGGAACAGCAGAGAGTCGGTGATCCGCTGCCCTTCACTTTCCTCGTCGTGTAGAGGGTCGACAGCTTCCCGGAAGTCCCTCTTCCACTCTTCCGGCGGCTGAGCGATAACATCGGCAATATCGGCGTTTTTCAAGCTGTTAAGAATGGCACGACAGACGATGGATGTCGTGCTTTCCCGCTCAACGACACCGCACACCACAGCCTCAGCTTCCTGCAGCAGCTCAAGCTGTCGCAGATAAACGCTGATGAAATTCCGGTCCCGGCCTTTGCGCCTGCAGTCCGGCTCAGGAAGCAGGTCTTTCAGGTGAGCGGCAGAGAAATCCGGGAACCTGTTCCGCACTTGGCCGTCCCGCATCACATCCGTGTAGCGAGAGACCGGGTTCACCAGGGAGCCATGCAGCATCAGCCAGGAGAGATCAGGCCGGTCCGTTACGAGCTGGACCGCACCGCCGGCTTCAACGGAGATGCGGGCTGCATCCCGGAGTGCGCCCACATCGGGGAAGCTGTCTGAGAATACGCCATTCTCTTCGTTGTAGCTATAAAGCTCGTCGATCAAGAATTTAAGGTGCGTGAAATGCTCGCGGGTTTCGCCTGCAACTCCTGGCGTGACCGTGTAACCTCCGACCCGGGCTGCGATCGGCGCAGATCCCAGCATTGACAGGTTGGCGAGCCCTCCGTCGATGAAGCCGACCGGCCGGCCGGCGATGGAGCTCCAGAGGCTCTTGTGGTCTTTTTCCAGCTTTATGATCTGCCCGGTATGAAGCAGCACCGCCCGCAGGTCCTGAGCCAGCAGCTCCACCGTTTCCATGAAGCGGTGCTGGGCCGGCGCTGACAGGTCGCCGGCGACCTGCAGCATCCTCTCGAGCATGTGCGGCGACCGGACCTTCTCATGGATCGTCCGGGGCCGCTTTGGTTTTGCCGCGGTCACGTCCAGGGGCATTGGCGGAATCGGAGGTTCCGCGACGACCGGTGCCGGCTTCTTTGCTGCCGAAGCAGGAACCGGCGCTGCCAGCCGGGGCTTTTCCCCCGCGCAGAACTTCGCAATATCGCTGTAGAGAGGCGACGTCTGGTCGAGGATTGCGGTGCTGCTTTCCAGATGCCGTTCGATGACCGCAGCGACGCCCGCGTGAAGGACCCGGTCGGTCTTCTTTGAAACGAACGTCAGAATGACAGGGTGACTACCATCATTGTGCTCAGGCGAGCGGATCAGGACAAAATCCTTTGAATCCAGAAGAGCGTAATCGGTCATGGTAATCTTTTTGCCGCCAAGTCGCCAATTCTTTTCGGTGCGATAGAGAGTTCTTTCAGCTGTTTCGCGCTGCTTTCCGAACACGCACGTGACGGTCAGCTTCGCTTTCCGCGCTTCGAACAGCTCCTTACAGATCAAGCGCTTCGCCGCGGGTGCGTTGATGTTGATTGCGCGCTGCTTACTTGTCGCGGCCGCGCGGTGCGCAGCGAAGAGGCCGAGGTCGGAGTCGGCCAGAGACCGGACGATGATGATCTCGTTCGTGGCCCTGCTCACCTGCTGCGCCCTCCCGCAACCCGTTTCAGCGGGAGGACGGCACCCTTTGCTATCTGCTCTGCGATGCAGTCAGCAATGGCTTTGCTGAGAAGAGGCGGCACCGCGTTTCCGATCTGGCGGAAAGCCGGATTCATGGTACCGCTGAATTTGAATCCGTCCGGGAAGGACTGAAGGCGTGCCGCCTCGCGCACCGAGATGGTGCGCGCCTGATCGCTGTCGTAGTGGATATGACTGTAGCTGTCCTTGCCTAAGTGAGCCATCAGCGTGCGGGCGGGAAGATTGGCTTCCATCTTCCGCCACTTGTTGGGAAATTTGCTGGCGTCGTACGGCGGCACAGTGGCTGTGCGAAGTTCATCCCAGCGACGGCTTCCCTTCCGGGGCCTGACGCCGGTCAACAATGCCTCGCGTCCCAGAGCCTCATCGAACATCCTTTGCGCCAGAGCGTAGGCCTGGGGATACTGGTCCCCAGGCTTCAGGCGCGCAAAGATCTCGTAATCCCGCGGGAGATAGCGAATGACGTGATCGTACAGAGCGTTACCAGCACTGAAACCCGGCCATTGCCGCATGTTGCGCGCAAAGGGAGTCAGCTCGTCCGCAGTACCGTAAGGGACCGGCAGATCGAACCGGCGTGCGCCTCTTTTCAGGACACCGGAGGCAAGGTCATTCCGAGCGTGTATCGGCGGCAGATCGCGAAGCGCCTCCGACGCTGTCACCGCGGGCGGCAGGTCTGGTGACGGCTCTGGCGCCGGTCTGTAGTACTTGCGCTCTTCGAGGTTATCAGTTGAGGCCAGGAGCTTGAGTGCCACGGCGCGCGAGCCTTCATAGCCCGAAGGCAGATCAATCCAGTGCGTCGGCGTCGGGAACCGGACCGCCATGTCCAGCTGCTCATGGATCGCGATCAGAAACATCCGCTCCCGCATCTGGGGAACGCCGAAGAATGCGGCGTTCAGCAGTGTGTAGGCGCACTCATAACCGCGGGCCGTAAGAACGTCACAGACCTCCCCCGCGATGTTGTGCCCGCCATGGTTCAGCATGTCGGGCACATTTTCCATTACCACGATGAGCGGCTTGCACTCATCAACGTAATCCAGATACTTGATATACAGACGTGAGCGCGGATCATGCCGGAACGCCTCCGGATGATCGGCGACCTCACGCAGCTTCGATCTTCCAACCCGCGCGAACGCTTGGCACGGGGGGCCGCCGATGATCACATCGAATGCGGAAGCGACCGGGCCCAGATCGAGATCAGCGACCAGCCTTGACGGCGTCACTTCCGTAATGTCACGAGGCTGATGATGCCTTGCATCCCGCGGGTGAAAATTAAGGCCATGCGATTTTGCAGCATCTGGATCAAACTCGACGGCCGCGGTAATTTCGAATCCGGCAGCATCGAAACCAAGCGAGAGTCCGCCGCAACCTGAGAATAGGTCGAGAATTCTCAGTTTTTTGCCTGCGCGGAGCCGCGCAATCTTCTGTTGTACTTCAGAATTCGAAGCCATGACCCGAACCGCCTTGCCGCCGCCGAGCTTATTCGATTTCGGGCTGCGCAACCAGAAAGTTGTAGTGGGCGTGAACAGGAAACCGGTTCTCCCGCCGGGTAGGCCCTAACGGGCTTCAGCGTTTCGAGTTGTGATCGGCATTCAAAAGCCCCCCTGCTCCTTGTCATTTCAGCTACTTAGCTCGCCAGTCAGCGCCCAAATCACGCCCTGGATCACAGTCTGAAATCACAAACTTCTCCACTGCCGTCCGCATCGATGCCGGCAACCGGATACCTTCCTACTCGATGCAAGGGGGTAGGCCCAAGAGTGTTGGCGTTCCTGCTGCCGGCGAGCCGACCCTGGTTCCCAGCGGCCAAGCCAGCGACGTCCTGCATCTAGCAACCATGGATGCTACTTTAAATAGAAATTATGAAATTGCGCAACCAAGATCTGCGCGCCGAGCTATTGTGGCAGCCGCTTCGGAGAGGCCAAGAGGATCGGCTTAGCAAGCGAATTGCGCGCAATGCCGCTGAGGAAATGGGAGAGGTAAATCTGATTTTAAGAGAGATTCAATTGCACGCTTACGACATAGGCTAGTGGTTGAGCAGCGGTCTGCTTGCAAGAAGCCAAGTATCAAAGCAGCCGTTTCCTCTCCGCCAACTCATGACCTGTCGCCGACTTGATGTATCCTGGGCACTGCAATCGCTCGGCGCCTTCTATCGCTTCAGCTTGACAGCGATGCCAGAAGCGCCCGATCCGAAAGATGTTGCCCGTTTGTTTCGAAACGGCGCCAGCTTCGTGAGGATGACCGTGTCGGCGTGCGTTTCGACGTCAGCCAGTCCCGAGCCCGTTCGCAAGCGCAAGCTCGACATCGAACAGGCCCTGCAATGGGCCTTCCGTGAGGAGGCGCCGAAGATGCGCCCCGACCAGGCCTTGAGGGGCCCTGTCTTGCCAGCGGTTCATCCGATGTGGCGGGCCGGCGCGTTCGGCGGCCGGATCGACAACTGGGCCAACCACGATCCCGGGTTTCCGCTGGCCATGGGCGAGCCGCATCCGGACGCGGTGCTGATCATCAACGCGGTGAAGGGCTGTGATGTCGAGAAGCTCGACCTCTGGGGCTTCCTGATCCCCTATCGGATCGGTGAGAACTTCGACCAGGTCGGCATCATGGAGAAGGCGCGGCGGGAGACGGTCGCCGTCCTCATCGCCTGCGCCACCTCCCGCACTCGCCCCGACACGAACGACCGGGTGGCGGTCGAGCCGGTCCGCTCCATCACCGGCCAGACCACGGTGTGGGTCCGCGAGGCCCGAGAATACGAGGACGCCCAGGGTCAGCCCATCGTCGTGACCCACGATCTGCCGACGAAGCCGATCCGCAAAGGCGTCTATCCGGCCGGCGCCTTCACGAAGATCCGCTTCTGCCCGAGCGCGGCGACTGTCGCCCTCGACCGGGCGAAGTACGCGGCCTGGTGGGCGGCGCTGGAGCACATCACCGAGCTGCTGCAGGTGATGGGCCTCCAGACCATCGAGCTCTCCGGTCCGACCGCGCCACGGATGCCCTGGACCGAAGAGGGCGAGACAGAGCCAGCTCCGATCGAACTTGTGCCTAGCCTGCTCCCGCACCGGGACGTGATCCCGAAGGACCAGCGCGTCGCCGGCCGGCGCCAGCAGCCGCGCCGCCACTCCGAGGTCCGGCACATCTACCATCGAGGCGATCCGGAACCGGCCGAGACGGCCTGATCGCTCAGGGGGCCGCGGAGATATCCACTTGCGTGCCAAGCTTCCCTTGTGGCATATTCCACTCTGCAAGTTTTTCTTCGGCCCCGGCGGACACCCGCTCGGGGCCGTTGTCGTTTCGGGCCCTCGCCCGACCGAGAAGATCCTGAAGCTCGCGGGCATCACCTCGTGCCCCGCGAAGCGCTCCTATGACACCGGCCCGTAGCGCTCCGGCAGGATCTGCATCCGAACCGCCCTCAACTCCGGACTTTCGCCGGCAGATGCCGGCCCCGATCTGTGGCATGCTCATCGACATGACGATCCTGGTCCTGGGCCCTCAATGAGCGCCCATGCCATCGCCGCCGAATTGCGCGCGAAGATCCGCGCGGAGCGGCGCCGGCGTCGCTGCAGCGACCAAGCCGCCGAGCTCGAAGCCCACGACAGCTTCTGCACCCAGCTCGAGCAGGGCCTCAACGACCTGGTCCGCGCGATCGGTACGTCGGACGGCCTCTCGCTTCGTCTCGGCGAGCGGGTGTTCGGGCGCAGGGTCGTGTCGGTGGTGGCCCGTGATCGGGTGCGTCCGCATCGTGCCACGCGGGGCTGATCGCCGATCAAAACCCGATGAAAAGGATCGCTCCGAGCAGCGATTTCCAAGGTCTTCTCAAGGACATGAGCGAGGCGCGCCCACCGCCACCGGCTCCGAGGGGCAGCACATCCGCGCCACCCGAGAGCGGTAAGCGCGGCCTCAAGACTTCGTTGACCAGTACCCTTCAATCGAGTTGACCTTTGATCAAGACTGCCCTATCATCCAGTGCGTTACAGGAGGTGGGCATGGGGGCGAAGCCCAAAGAGGCACTGGAGATCGAGACCGTTTGGCTGCGCGATTACGCTCGGACTTACATGCCTTGCGAGGCGGCGTTCTCCTTCTCCGCCGACGCATTGAGGCGTGCGCGCGTCAGCTTGATCGATATCCGACACGCGTTCCGGGTTGGCCGGGTGATCCACGCTGATAAGCTCGACGAGCCTGGCGCTATATGGACCGTCGTCGGAGACGACTGCGACGGCCAAGCTCTTATGATCATCATCCTAGTTGTGACGGAGATGCTTAGCGTTGAAGTGCGAGACGTGAGGCGGCTGGATAAGAAGGAAATGAAAAATGACGCAGCATGAACAGACGCCTGGCGTTCGTGTTGTGCCCCAGTACAACGTGGACACCCTCGGCGCCCCTTTTAAGGTGACGCTTGCTAATAGCGCGACTGTTAAGATCGACCGTGAGACTGGCGAGGAAATCGTTACAATCCCCGACGTGGTTGGCCTGATCAGCGCTGTAGTGCGGTGCCGTGCCCTACACCCGCGAAAGCTTGGCGGCGAAGAGATCAAATTTATCAGAAAGTCTCTTGGCGTAAAAGCAAAATCGATCGCCGACTTTCTGGATATGACTCCTGAGCATCTATCTCGGTGTGAGGCTGGAGCTCGGGTTATGTCTGCGCTCAGCGAAAAGCACTTGCGGCTTTTCGCCTTCTTCGCAACCTTCATTGATGATCCAGAAGAGGTTCTATCCAAGTTCGACGACATCAGTGATCTAGAAATGAAGGAAGCAAAGCCAGAGCCCGTAATGGAGAGGTTTGTAAGGCTGTTTTTTTCTATGAAGATACAAACTGTCTTTGATCCAACCGATGAGCTTCACTTCAATCTGACTCGTCGTGCGAAGGATCATAAGATTTATCTTCCTAGCAGTGCTATCTCTGATGACTGTGAATGGAGCCCTGACACTCCGCTTGCAGCCTAAGGCTTATCTTCCGCTGGTGTTCTTGACACCCCGGGGGCAATCCTGCAGAGATCTCTAAGTTGAGCGACCTTCGCCCGCTGCCAGTAATGGACGCGGGCGTTGTCGTTTCCGAACCCTTTCCCCCAGGTCACCGCTCCTGCCTTGCCGGCAGGCGCAGGACGAGCGCAGCGACCGATCCCCCAGCAGCCGTTCCGATGCTGTGCTGGCGAGGCGATCGGATCGCTAACCGTTTGCGCCCGCGGGTCCAGATCCCCGCTCGAACCCGCTTCCCAGCGCTGGCGTTTCGCCCCTGACGCGGCCAGGCCATTCTGCCATGATCGCCCCAATAAGCGCTCACGCCACCGTCACAGCGATCAAGCAGGAGGCCGAGGCCTTCTGCTGCCGGCGCTATTGGAACCAAGCCGAATATCTCGAAGCCAAGGACGCACACTGCAAGCGCATCAGCGCCTTGGTCTGGCAGCTCCGCCGGCAGATCGGGATGCCCGAGATGCTGAGCCTCGGCACCGGGCGTCAGAGCTACGGCGGCCGCTCCTTCTCGGTCGAGTTGCGCATGGGGCGCGGCACCCGGAAGCGGACCTGACTGTCGATCAAAACCCGATCAAGAAGAGCCTTCTGGGAAGCGATTTCCACCGTCTTAAGAGAAGGTGGAATTCATAGGCAAATTGCCGTTTGCCTAGAGAAATAACATAGTAAGTTCAAAGGCTTGATGGTGGTTCAGGGCTCGCGTCGCGTGGGCCGCCTCAAGGCCCGGAATAAAATCCAATCGGAGGCCAAGGCCGCCATTGCCACCCGGGCGGTCGCCTACCTGCGCGTCTCCACCGACGAGCAGGCCGCTTCCGGCCACGGCCTCGAGACGCAGGAGCAGGCGGTCCGCGCCTTCGCGCTGAGCCAAGCCTACGACCTGGTCGAGCTGGTCACGGATCCTGGCATCTCGGGCGCGACCCGCCCAGCCGACCGGCCTGGATTCGCCCGCGTCCTTGATCTGGCGGCTGCTGGCGGCTTCGACGTCCTGCTCGTTG
>NZ_BPQV01000002.1 GCF_022179465.1 Methylobacterium organophilum | reverse complement strand
CCGCGATCTCGGCCGACACCTTCGTCTACTTCCGGCAGTCGGGCTCAAACATCGCCAGCTCGAACATGGGCCCGGCCAACGTCCCGAGCGGGACGACGGGGCTCAACATCACCGGCTCCGGCTTCGTCCCGCAGCGCTGACGCTCCAACCCCTGAGATCGAAACCGTGATGATCCTGCATCGCCTCGCGCTGCGGGCCGGGATCGCGTGCGCCTTGCTCGCGACCTCGCCCGCTCTCGCCGAGACCGCATCCTGGTACGGCCCCGGCTTTCACGGGCGCCGCACAGCGAGCGGCGAACGCTTCGACCAGAACGCCATGACGGCCGCCCACCGGAGCTTGCCATTGGGCAGCCTTGCTCGCGTCACGGACAGCAAAACCGGCCGCTCGATCGTCGTACGGGTCACCGATCGCGGGCCGGCAGCATGGACCGGCCGCGCGATTGATCTCTCCCGTGGGGCCGCTTTGGCCCTCGGCATTCTCAGTCGCGGGACGGCTTCGGTTCGGATCTCGCCGCTGTAGGCGGGTTTCGATTCCCCTCGCGGCGCTCCAGTTCGGCTTCGACCGCGCGGCGAATGAAATCAGAGCGCTTTTCCTTGCCCACAAGCACGGCGTCGATCCGGGCCAGCGTGCCCTCGGCGAAGCGAGCAGGCGTCTGCTCGTGATTGATTTGCTTGCGGCCCACTGAAGAGCCTGTTGCGGATCGCTGCCGGCTCGTCAACGAGAGCGGCGAAGGCGATATCATCTATTGCCCTTCATATGTGATATCAGATAAATACCTGATATCATATTGGAGGCAGGATGCGAACCGATTGCCTTCCGGAGGCTCGCAGCGGGCTGACGATCGAGCGCCTTCGCGCGCTGTTGCACTATGACCCGGAGACCGGTCTTTGGACGTGGCTGAAGAGTTATTCTCGGGTCAAGGCAGGTCAAAAGGCGGGTTCTCTCAAGAAAAGCGGCTATGTATTTATCGTAATTAAGGGAACAAGTTATAGATCGCATCGGCTTGCTTGGTTTTATATGACTGGAAAGTGGCCGCCGGAGCAGTTGGATCATCGGGACGGTTGTCGATCAAATAACCGCTGGAACAATTTGAGACTAGCGACAGACTCCCTTAATCAGGCTAATTCTAAGAAGCCCGCTAACAACACATCTGGATACAAAGGCGTTTATTGGAATAGGCAGCACCGAAAGTGGTCTGCAAAGATAAACGTTCAACGACGTCAAGTACATCTTGGATCTTATAGCAACATTGAGAACGCCGCCGAAGCCTACCGGCTTGGTGCCCTCAAGTATTTCGGCCGCTTCTCGCGCACAACATAGCCCGCGGCCCTCATCCCCGACTGCGCCGGCTGATCGACCTATCCCTCGGGGCGGCCCGCGCGCTCGGCATCACGCATCGCGGGCTTGCCCGGGTGCGTGTCGCTCTCCTCTGAACTCGGAGCACACCGTGGATCTGAACAGCATCGAGACCGCCCTCGCCGGCGGGCTCAAGAAGGCCCTGCGCGCCCTCGTCGACCGGGTCGCCGCCCACCCCCGCTTCGCCACCGTGGCAGCGCTGGGCGCGATCGCCGCCGCCTTCGTCCTCGCCAAGGTCCTCTGACCGTCCCGCCCCGCCCGCGCGGCGGGGCGCCCCTCTCGGAAGCCGGCATGTCGCGCCTCGCCTATTACGCCGACTTCATCACCATGCCGGCGCTGATCCTGGCGCTGCTCGTCGCCGGCGGCGCCAGCCTGCCCGGGCTGCTCGCCGGCCTCGTGGCGTGGTCGCTGGCGGAGTACGTCATCCACCGGGTGCTGTTCCACCGCCTGCCGTTCTTCAAGGCGGCGCACGATCTGCACCACGCCCGCCCCTCGGGGCGGACCGGCGTGACGAGCTGGCACTCGCTCGCGATCTTCGGCGGCCTGTTCCTGGTCGTGCCGGCCGGCATCCTGGCAGGCCTGGCCCTGGGCTACCTCGCCTACATCACGGCCCACCATGCCGTGCATCACTGGCGCATCGCGCCGGGCCACCCGCTCTACGCCCTGAAGATGCGCCACGCGATGCACCACCGCGGCGACGAGGCAAATTTCGGGGTCGTCACCACCGCCTGGGATCGCCTGCTCGGGACCTATCGCCCGCAGCGCTGACGCGGCCCAGGAGCCTCCATCCTTCCGGGCAGGAGCCGCCTCGCACGCGAGGACGGGCGTCGAGCCCAGGCCGCGTCAGCGCCCGACCATACCACACATCGGAGATCTCGATGGCCGCGAGCCTGAACCGCGCCGCCTTCTATGCGGCCGTGCGCGCATCCCTGTTCGGCGGGCGGCTGAAGGCCGCGCAGGTCGCCGGCATGGACGCGATCTTCGACGCCGCCCCGCCGCTGCTCGGCACGACGTCGCTCGGCTATGCGCTGGCCACCACGTTCCACGAGACGGACCGCACCATGCAGCCGATCGAGGAATACGGTCGGGGCAAGGGGAAGGCCTACGGGCCGACCGGGTTCTGGGGGCGCGGCTTCGTCCAGCTCACCTGGGAGACGAACTATGCCCGGGCAGGCAAGGAGCTCGGCTACGACCTGGTGAAGAACCCGGCGCTCGCCATGCGCCCGGACATTGCCGCGGCGATCCTGTTCCGCGGCATGGTCGAGGGCTGGTTCACCGGCAAGAAGCTGTCGGACTATTTCGGGGGCGCGAAGAACGATCCCGAGGGTGCCCGGCGCATCATCAACGGGACCGACAAGGCCGCCCTGATCGCCGGCTACCACAAGCTGATCGTCGCCGCGCTGCAAGCGGCCGGGCACTCGGTGATCCCGATTGCACCTAAGGCGCCCTTTGTGACGATGGCGCCGGCTGCCGTTGCACCGGTCTCCAATCCGCAGCCCGGCTTCTGGTCGCGGGTGCACGCACTCCTCTCCCGGAAGGCCTCCTGAGATGAACCTGATCGCCCGCCTGAACGCGCGCCTCGTCGGCGTGCGGATCTACCTTCTGGCCTTCCTGTTCTCGCTGCCGGACATCCTCAACGCGGTGGTCGGCTTCGACTGGTCTACCGTGCTGCCGGCCGGCTACGAGGGATTCGGCACCCGCATCGGTGCCGCCCTGACGCTGGCGCGGCTCGTCTTGCCGCCGATGCTGAAGAACCTGCGCGATGCAGCGCGCGGCCCCGGGCCCGGCCCTGGTGAGGGGCCGCGGTGATGGGCTGGATCGCCTCGCTCCTGCTCGGGCTGCCCGGCGTTGCCGGGAAACTGCTCGACCTCCTCGCCAAGCGCTCCGACAACGGGGTGCTGACGAACGGCCAGAACGTCACCGCGGACGCTGCGGTGATCCAGGCCCAGCTCACGGCCTACGTCGAGGAGCGGAAGGTGATCGCGGCCGAGCGCGCGAAGCTCTCCGAATCCCCTTGGACGGCCTGGATGGTGCCATCCCTGTTCGCGCTCTGCCTCTACCACTTCGGCGCGATCGTGCTGGACAGCGTGCACCACTTCAACTGGCAAATCGCCAAGCTGCCGCCGCCCTACGACGGGCTGGAGATCAACGTGCTCCTGACTGTCGCCGGCGTGAAGGTCGGCATCAGCGCAGTGCGCCGCATCTTCAGCAAGTAGCTCGACCCCTCCCCTCCCTGGGGAGGGGCTTTTCGCGCGACCGGAGCACCGTCGCGCCTCCGGCCTTGGGGGCCACCATGTTCTCGACCCTCCTCGAACACGGCAAGACGGGCGCGGCCTTCCTCGGCGTCGGCGGCACCTTCCTGGCCGCCTACACGTCGCTGGGCCTGCCGCTGCCGGCGAGCCAGGCCTTCGTCGAGGACAAGATCGCGACCGTGGTCAAATCGATCGACGCGTCGAACACCGCCACCTCCAGGAAGATCGACGGTCTCGCCGCGACCACCCTCGAGCTGCAGCGGCAGGCGATCGTGCAGCAGCGGGCGCGCCTGCGCTTCGAGACCTCGGCGAACGCGGCCGTCTATCCCAAGGCCGACAGCGTGCGGCGCGTGACGCTGGAGCGGCGCTCGGCGGAGATCCAGGACGAGATGGCGGAGCTGGAGCGGAACGACGAGGATCTGCGCGTCCGGATCACCAAGCTTCGACAGCCCTGACCGCTGCCGTTAACGCCTGTTAACGCCACACGCCCCGGCTCCGGCCGGGGCGGTTTTCGCGTTTCAGGAGAATGGGCCCAGCCAGACTTGGTACGCGATCAGATCGCCCGGCCGGGCAGCCTCATGATGATCGTCCGGCGCGCTTCGCCCTCCGAATCGGAGGCGTGGCACCGCTTCGTGATGTGCTCGTGCTGGGCCTCGGAGAAATCGCGCAGCGAGGAAGCTTCCCGCCGCGCCGCCACGACGAGCGAGCCAAGCTCCTTGATGACTTGCTCCTTCTCAAACATGGCGGGCTGCGCCGTGGCCCAGCCGAGCGGAAGGCCGAGCAGGGCGCCCAGGACGACAAGGCGGGTTCGGTCGATCATAGGTCGGGTCGCCTCAGCCCTTATGGACGCACCGCTTCATCTTGGCCTCAAGGCCGTCTCCTGACCGGCCGCGCCCGGCCGATCTTCCATGCTCCCTCGGCCGGACAGTCCGCGATGGTGATCGGTTTTTCGGCCGTGCGGTTCTTCACGGTGCTTACTATCTGCTTACAAGATGACGATCTGAGTAAGCACAATCAGCTCTAAGCTATTGATTTAATTGGTGGGCGGTGAGGGGCTCGAACCCCCGACCCTCTCCGTGTAAAGGAGACGCTCTACCAACTGAGCTAACCGCCCTGTTTGTCAGGGGCTTGGTAGGCAAGAGGCCGGCTCGGCGCAAGGGGCGCGGCAAAAAGAAGGCCCCCGGGGGTACCCGGGGGCCTCTTCCGTCTCTTCAGGGGCCGCACGGCGGGTGCGGCCTCAAGCCTCATGGGCTACCCTCAATGGGCCACCACCGCGGCGCCGTCCTCGTGGGCGGGCTTGGGCGCCGTGGCGACCGGCTCGTCCCACTCGATCGGCTCGGGCTGGCGCACCAGGGCGTGGGTGAGGACCTGGTCCATCCGGGAGACCGGGATGATCTCCAGGCCGTTCTTCACGCTGTCGGGCACCTCGGCGATGTCCTTGGCATTCTCCTCCGGGATCAGCACCGTCTTGATGCCGCCGCGCAGGGCCGCCAGGAGCTTCTCCTTCAGGCCGCCGATCGGCAGCACGCGGCCGCGCAGCGTCACCTCGCCGGTCATGGCGATGTCGCGGCGCACCGGGATGCCGGTGAGTGTCGAGATGATCGCGGTCGCCATGGCGATGCCGGCGGAGGGGCCGTCCTTCGGGGTCGCCCCCTCCGGCACGTGGACGTGGATGTCCCGGCGCTCGAAGAGCGGCGGCTCGATGCCGAAATCGATGGCCCGGGAGCGGACATAGCTCGCCGCCGCCGAGATCGACTCCTTCATCACGTCCCGCAGGTTGCCCGTGACCGTCATCTTGCCCTTGCCGGGCATCATGACGCCCTCGATCGTGAGCAGCTCGCCCCCGACCTCGGTCCAGGCCAGGCCCGTCACCACGCCGACCTGGTCGTCCGCGTCGATCTCGCCGTAGCGGAACTTCGGCGGCCCCAGGAATTCCGGCAGGGTCTCGGGATTGGCCTCGACCTGCTTCACCTTGGTGATCAGGATCTCCTTCACCGCCTTGCGGACGAGGTTGGAGATCTCCCGCTCCAGGTTGCGGACGCCCGCCTCCCGCGTGTAGCGGCGGATGAGCATCATCAGCCCGTCATCGGTGATCGACCACTCGTCGGTGCCGAGCCCGTGCTTCTTCATCGCCTCCGGGATCAGGTGGCGGCGGGCGATCTCCAGCTTCTCCTCCTCGGTATAGCCGGCGATGCGGATCACCTCCATGCGGTCCATGAGGGGCGCGGGGATGTTCAGCGTGTTCGCGGTCGTCACGAACATCACGTTCGACAGGTCGTAATCGACCTCGAGGTAATGGTCGTTGAAGGTCGCGTTCTGCTCGGGGTCCAGCACCTCGAGGAGCGCCGCGGAGGGGTCTCCGCGGAAATCCATGCCCATCTTGTCGATCTCGTCGAGCAGGATGAGCGGGTTCGAGGTCTTGGCCTTGCGCATCGACTGGACGATCTTGCCCGGCATCGAGCCGATATAGGTCCGGCGGTGGCCGCGGATCTCGGCCTCGTCCCGCACGCCGCCCAGCGACATGCGCACGAACTCACGGCCGGTCGCCTTGGCGATCGACTTGCCGAGGGAGGTCTTGCCGACGCCGGGGGGGCCGACGAGGCAGAGGATCGGGCCGGTGAGCTTGTTCGCCCGCTGCTGCACGGCGAGGTACTCGACGATCCGGTCCTTGACCTTGTCGAGGCCGAAATGGTCCGAGTCGAGGAGCTGCTGCGCCCCGAGCAGGTCCTTCTTGATCTTCGAGCGCTTGCCCCACGGGATGCCGAGCATCCAGTCGAGGTAGTTGCGCACGACCGTGGCCTCGGCCGACATCGGCGACATCTGGCGCAGCTTCTTCAGCTCGGCCTGCGCCTTCTCGCGGGCCTCCTTGGAGAACTTGGTCTTCTCGATCTTGTCCTCGAGCTCGGCCAGCTCGTCGCGGCCGTCCTCGTCGCCGAGCTCCTTCTGGATCGCCTTCATCTGCTCGTTGAGGTAGTACTCGCGCTGGGTCTTCTCCATCTGCCGCTTGACGCGGGTCCGGATGCGCTTCTCCACCTGGAGCACGGAGATCTCGCTCTCCATCAGCGACAGCACGCGCTCGAGGCGCTGGGCCACCGTGGGGATCTCGAGGATCGCCTGCTTGTCGGCGATCTTGACCGCGAGATGCGAGCCGACCGTGTCGGCGAGCTTGGAGGGCTCCTCGATCTGCGTGACCGCCGAGACGACCTCGGGCGAGATCTTCTTGTTCAGCTTCACGTAGTTCTCGAACTCGGAGATGACCGAGCGGGCGAGCGCCTCCGCCTCGACGCGGTCGCCGAGATCGTCGGCCAGCGTGAGGGCATGGGCCTCGTAGAATTCGTCGGAGCGCACGAAGGACTCGATGCGCGCGCGGCCGGCGCCCTCGACCAGCACCTTCACGGTGCCGTCGGGCAGCTTCAGGAGCTGCAGCACGGAAGCGAGCGTGCCGATCGTATAGATCGCGTCCGTGGCCGGATCGTCGTCGCCGGCATTGATCTGCGTGGCGAGCAGGATGTGGCGATCGGTGCGCACGGCCTCTTCCAGCGCGCGGATCGACTTCTCGCGGCCGACGAAGAGCGGCACGATCATGTGCGGGAAGACGACGATGTCGCGGAGCGGCAGGACGGCGTAGGAGCCCGTCGAGCCCGGAACGACGGGGTGGCGCGCTTTGGACTGAGTCATAATGACTTCCTTTTCTGATGACGCCGGGCAGCGGCTCCTCTGAAGCGAGCAAGCATCCTGCCAGGGGCCGACCGGGCCGCTTGAGGTCGGAAGCGTTGGGGGAAACGTCTGCGGCTGGTGGCCCGGCACCGCACCTCGGGATGTGAGCGTGCGGCCACCGTGCTGAGGCTAGAATTGGCCCCGGAAGCCCCCGCTTTCAAGCATCCCGGCTAAGGATATGAAGGGGTTGTCCGGATGCGCGAGGGGCCGCCGGGGCTGACCCCGGCGGCCCCCCCGGGCCGTCCTCAGGCGCTGACGCTCGCCGGCGCTTCCTTGTTGCGGTCGCCGTGGATGAAGAGCGGCTTCGCCTTCCCGTCGACCACCTCCGGGCCGATCACCACCTGCTCGACCGAGTCGAGGCCGGGCAGGTCGTACATCGTGTCGAGGAGGATGGTCTCCAGGATGGAGCGCAGGCCGCGGGCGCCGGTCTTGCGCTCGATCGCCTTGCGGGCGACCAGCGAGAGCGCCTCGTCCTGGAAGGTCAGCTCCACGTTCTCCATCTCGAACAGCCGCTGGTACTGCTTCACCAGGGCGTTCTTCGGCTCCTGCAGGATCTTCTTGAGGGCTTCCTCGTCGAGATCCTCCAGGGTCGCCAGCACCGGCAGGCGGCCGACGAATTCGGGGATGAGGCCGAACTTCAGCAGGTCCTCCGGCTCCACCGAGCGGAAGATCTCGCCGGTGCGGCGGTCGTCGGGCGCCTGCACGCTCGCGCCGAAGCCGATCGAGGTGCCCTTGCCGCGCTGGGAGATGATCCGCTCAAGGCCGGCGAAGGCGCCGCCGCAGATGAAGAGAATGTTGGTGGTGTCGACCTGCAGGAACTCCTGCTGCGGGTGCTTGCGGCCGCCCTGCGGAGGCACGGAGGCGACGGTGCCCTCCATGATCTTCAGGAGCGCCTGCTGCACGCCCTCGCCCGAGACGTCGCGGGTGATCGAGGGGTTGTCCGACTTGCGGGAGATCTTGTCGATCTCGTCGATGTAGACGATGCCGCGCTGCGCCCGCTCGACGTTGTAGTCGGAGGCCTGGAGCAGCTTGAGGATGATGTTCTCGACATCCTCGCCGACATAGCCGGCTTCGGTCAGCGTCGTCGCATCCGCCATGGTGAAGGGCACGTCGAGGATGCGGGCGAGCGTCTGCGCGAGCAGCGTCTTGCCCGAGCCGGTCGGCCCGATCAGCATGATGTTGGACTTGGCGAGCTCGACGTCCGAGTGCTTCGTCGCGTGGGCGAGGCGCTTGTAGTGGTTGTGCACCGCGACCGAGAGGACCTTCTTGGCGAAGTCCTGGCCGATGACGTAATCGTCGAGGACGCGCCGGATCTCCTTCGGGGTGGGCACCCCGTCGCGCGACTTCACGAGCGAGGATTTCGACTCCTCGCGGATGATGTCCATGCACAGCTCGACGCACTCGTCGCAGATGAACACCGTCGGGCCCGCGATCAGCTTGCGGACCTCGTGCTGGCTCTTGCCGCAGAACGAGCAGTACAGCGTGCTCTTGGAATCGTTGCCGCCGGTCTTGCTCATATCGGTCTCCGATTCGGAAGCGCGGCACCAGCCAGGGGCACACGCGCATCGGTCTTAGTTAAGGGCATCCGCTTAAAGAAACAGTCACCTGCCTGCACGGGTGAGCCCGAAACGGCACAAGCCCTGATGCAAGCATGTGGCCGTTTGAGGATCAACCGGCGGTCGGCGGGAGTGTTGCGACATCGTTGCCGCACACGCCCGCCGGCCGGCCGATCAGGCCGCCGCCGGCTCCGGCCGCTTGTGCAGGATGTCGTCGATCAGGCCGAAATCCTTGGCCGCGTCGGCGGTCATGAAGTTGTCCCGCTCGAGCGCCTGGTGGATCGTCTCGTAATCGCGGCCGGTATGCTTCACGTAGATCTCGTTGAGGCGCTTCTTCAGGGCCTCGATCTCGCGGGCATGGATCAGGATGTCCGTCGCCTGGCCCTGGAAGCCGCCGGAGGGCTGGTGGACCATGATCCGGGCGTTGGGCAGGGCGAAGCGGTGGCCGGGCTCGCCGGCGGTCAGCAGCAGCGAGCCCATCGAGGCGGCCTGGCCGACGCAGAGGGTCGTCACCGGGCAGCGGATGAACTGCATCGTGTCGTAGATCGACAGGCCGGAGGTGACCACGCCGCCGGGCGAGTTGATGTAGAAAGAGATTTCCTTCTTCGGGTTCTCGGCTTCCAGGAACAGGAGCTGCGCCACGATCAGGGAGGCGCCCTGGTCCTCGACCGGCCCGGTCAGGAAGATGATCCGCTCGCGCAGGAGCCGGGAATAGATGTCGAAGGCGCGTTCGCCGCGGCTCGACTGCTCGACCACCATCGGCACGAGCGAGTTGTGGAAGTAGTCGACCGGATCTCTCATCGTCAGCCCTCGGCTCCAGGTCCGGACCCGGTGCGAATCGCACCGGGCCTCGGTTCAAGCGAACATCGGCGGCGCTCGGTTAACGCCGCCTGATCGGCCCGCTCCCTGTCTGCGAGGGGGCAGGCCTTACTCGGCGGCCTTCTCGGCCGCCGGCTCGGTCTTGGCGGCGTCGTCGGCTTCCTCGTCCTCGGCGAAGAGCGCCTCCTTGGAGACGGGCTCTTCGACGAGTTTGACCTGTCCGAGAACGTGGTCGACCACCTTCTCCTCGAACAGCGGCGCACGAAGCTCGGCGAGCGCCTGCGGGTTCTTCCGGTAGAAGTCGTAGACCTGCTGCTCCTGACCCGGGAACTGCCGGATGCGGGCGAACAGGGCCTGATTGACCTCGTCGTCGGAGACCTTGATATCGGCCGTCTCGCCGACCTGCGCAAGCACCAGTCCGAGACGGACGCGACGCTCGGCGATCTTGCGGTACTCCGCCTGGGCCTTCTCCTCGGTCGAGCCCTCGTCCTCGAAGGTCTTGCCGCGGTTCTTCAGGTCCTGCTCGACCTGCGCCCACACGGCCGCGAACTCCTGGTGCACGAGGCTCGGGGGCAGCTCGAAGGCGTACTTGCCGTCCAGCGCGTCGAGGAGCTCCTTCTTGAGCTTGCGGCGCGACTGGGCGTCGTAATCCGAGCCGATGGCCTTCTCGATGGCTTCCTTGAGCTTGTCGAGGGATTCCATGCCGAAGCGCTTGGCGAGCTCGTCGTCGGCCTTGGTCTCGCCCGGGGCCTTCACCGCCTTCACGGTCACGTCGAACTCGGCATCCTTGCCGGCGAGCTGCTCGGCCTGGTAGTCGGCCGGGAAAGCGACCTTCACGAGGCGGCTGTCACCGACCTTGGCGCCGACGAGCTGGTCCTCGAAGCCGGGGATGAAGGTGTTGGAGCCGAGCTCCAGGTCCACGTCCTCGCCCTTGCCGCCCTCGAACTCGACGCCGTCGATGCGGCCGACGAAGTCGATGGTGAGGCGGTCGCCGCTCTGGGCGGCCTCGCCCTCGGCGCGGTCCTCGAAGGAGCGGTTCTCCTTGGCCATCCGCTCGATCGCCTCGCCGACCTCCTCCTCGGAGGGCTTCACGACGAGCTTCTTGAGGGTGACGTCGGAGAGGTCGACCAGCTCGAAGGTCGGCAGCAGCTCGAGCTTCACCTTGAAGGCGAGGTCGTCCTTGGCGTCCAGCGCCCGCTCGACGATGTTCTTCTCCTCGTCCTTCGGGAACTCGATCTGCGGCTCGAGGGCGAGCTTGAGGCTGTTCTCGGCGACGATCTGCTGGTTGGCCTCGTTGACGGCGTTCTGCAGCACGTCGGCCATCACGGACTTGCCGTAGACCTTGCGCAGATGCGCCACGGGCACCTTGCCGGGGCGGAAGCCCTTGATCTGCACCTTGCCCTTGATGTTGGACAGCTCGGCGTCGAGGCGGGCTTCCAGCTCGTTGGCCGGCAGGAGCACCTGAAACTCGCGCTTCAAGCCCTCGGACGTGGTCTCGGTCACCTGCATCGTCGTGGTTCGCTTCTTCTCAAAAAGGTCGTCACTGATCTCGTATGCGCCGGCAGCCCGCACGGGAGGCGGGCTGCCGGCTTCCGGCGCAGCAGCGGTCGAGAATCGCCTCGTGACGGGATCGGCCGGGCCGGCTTCACTGGAGAGAGGAAGCCGTCCGTTGCCTCGTGCGGCCTGGTGCGGGCGGAGGGGCTCGAACCCCCACGACTTTCGTCACTGGAACCTAAATCCAGCGCGTCTACCAGTTCCGCCACGCCCGCGAGCGCCTGCGACACGGCGTGCGTCCCGCCGTATAGGCGCGGCTCTATAGCATGCGTGTCCCGGGCCGCAGCAAAAAACTTACGGGTGGGTGTCTCTCCGGGCGATTCCCTTTGAACGGTAGCCGGGAGCCGGCCCCGCCGCTACAAGCCCGTGCCCGGCTCCGCGGCCGGTGCCCGCTCCCGATCCCGAGGTGTCATGTCGGACCGCCCGCCGCCGCAGCCCACCTCCGAGCCGGGATTCTCCCGCCGCGCCCTCCTCGCCGGGGCCGCCGCGCTTCTCCCGGCCGGGGCGCTCGCACAGGCCGGAAAGCCGGCGGCCTCGCCCGCGCCGCCTTCCCCCTCCCCGGCCGAGGCGCCCCCCGCCTTCCCCGCCGCGCCGGGCCGCGTCCGGTTCAGGCCGGAGCCGGCGGCGGAGACCGAGATCTGGTGCTTCGACGGCAAGACGGCCCCGCCCCTGCTGCGGGGCCGGCAGGGCGAGCCCTTCCGCCTGAAGGTGGCCAACCGCACCGCCAAGCCCCTGTCCCTGCACTGGCACGGCATCCGCAACCGCAACGCCATGGACGGCGTCGGGGGCGTCACGCAGCCGCCGATCGCCCCCGGGGCCGAGTTCACCTACGAGTTCGTCCCCCCCGATTCCGGCACCAGCCTGATCCGCCCCCTCGTGGTGGGCGGCGCCAGCGAGCCCTCCGGCCGGGGCCTCGCCGGCCTGTTCGTGGTGGCGGAGAAGGCGCCCCCCGCCCTCGACCACGATCTCGGCCTGCTGATGCAGGATTGGCGGCTCGAGGAGGACGGCCGGCTCGCCCCCTTCGGCCCGATGCCCTTCGCCGCCGCCTCCGGCCGCCTCGGCAACCTCGTCACGCTCAACGGCAAGCCGATCCCGGAGACGATCGAACTGCGCCCCGGCGCCCGGGTGCGGCTGCGCCTCGCCAATGGCTGCAACGCCCGCAGCACCCGCATCCGCTTCGACGGGCTCAAGGTCTATGTCGTGGCGGTGGACGGGCAGCCGACGGACACCTTCGAGCCCCTGCGGGCCACCCTGCCCTTCCCGCCCGGCACGCGCTACGACCTGATGTTCGACATGCCGGCGGAGATGGCGGGCGGCGGCAGCATCACCGCGCTGATCGGCAACGGCTTCGTCCTGGCCAAGCTCGTCGCCAAGGGCGAGCCGGTGACGGAGAAGCGCCCGCCGATCGCGGCGCTTCCCGAGAACACGGCCCTGCCGGCCGAGATCAAGCTGCAGAACGCCTTCCGCCGGGACATCGTGCTCACAGGGGGCGCCCGGATCGACAAGGCCAACCCCGCCGCCGAGCCGGCCTTCAGCGGCGATCCCGCCCGGATTTGGCAGGTGAACGGGGCGAGCGGCGGGCCGGATTCCGGCCCGGCCTTCTCGGTGAAGCGCGGCCAGGCCGTGGTGCTGGCGATTCGCAACGACACCGCCTTCACCCAGGCCCTGCACCTGCACGGCCACGTCTTCCGCCTGCTGCATCCCCTCGACGACGGCTGGGAGCCCTACTGGCTCGACACCTTCCAGCTCGTCGAGGGCAAGACCGCCCGCATCGCCTTCATCGCCGACAATCCCGGGCGCTGGCTCCTCGGCGCGACGGTGCTGGAGCGCTTCGACACCGGGCTCTGGACGAGCTTCGAGGTCACCTGACCGGACGGTCTCGGACGAGATCCCGCAGCACCGCCGGCATCAGCTCGGGCAGGTCCTCCGCGATCAGGCCCGGCCCGTGGCGCAGGCCGGCATCCCCGTGCAGCCAGACCGCCGCGGCGGCGGCCTCGAAGGGCGCCATGCCCTGCGCGATCAGCCCCGCGACGAGCCCGGCGAGCACGTCGCCGGAGCCGGCCGTGCCGAGATAGGGCGTGCCGTGGTCGTTGATCGCCACGCGCCCGTCCGGGTCGGCGATCACCGTGTCGGCCCCCTTCAGCACCACGACCGCCCCGCTGAGCGCCGCTGCCCGGCGCGCCCGCTCGTGCTTGGGCAGGCCCTCCGCGACGGCGTCGGTGTCCTTGAACAGCCGGGCGAATTCGCCGGTATGAGGGGTGAGCACGGCCCGGGCCGCGCCGTCGCGCAGATGGGCGGCGAGCAGAGGCAGCTGGCCGGCGAAGCTCGTGAGCGCGTCGGCGTCGAGGACGAGGCCCCGGCCGGCCGAGGCCGCCACCGCGACGATGTCGCGGGTACGGTCCCCGCTCCCGAGCCCCGGCCCGGCCAGAACCACGTTGAGCCGCTCGTCGGTCAGCAGGTCGTCGAGGTCGTCCGCATCCTCGCAAGGCCGCAGCATGATCGCCGTCAGATGCGCCGCGTTCTCCGCCAGGGCCGCCTGGGGCGAGACGAGGGTGACGAGGCCCGCGCCCACGCGCAGGGCGCCCCGCGCGGCGAGCCGCGCCGCCCCGGTCTTGTGGGCCGGCCCCGACACGACCACGGCATGGCCGCGGGTGTATTTGTGGCTCGCCGCTTCGAGATGCGGAAAGCTGTTTTCCCACAGGGCCGGCCCGTTGCGGTAGGCCGGCGGCACGGCCACGGCGAGGCCGGCCGCGAGCGCCGCCGCGCCGGTGCCGATCTCCGCCACGTAGAGCGCGCCGCATTGCGCCCGCCCCGGCTGCAGCAGATGGCCGGGCTTCAGCCGGACGAAGGTCACCGTCTCGTCCGCCCGCACCGCCACGCCCCGGACCGCGCCGGTATCCCCGTCGACGCCGCTTGGCACGTCGACGGCGAGGACGGGACGGCGCGCCGCGTTCAGCGCCGCGATCAGGCGGGCCGCCGCGCCCTCGATGTCCCGCGACAGCCCGGCGCCGAACAAGGCGTCGATGACGAGGTCGAAGGCGGCAAAATCCGGCAGGGGCTCGATCGCCGCGACCGGGCCGGTCCAGGCGGCCGCCGCCGCGGCCGCGTCGCCCGTCAGCGCTTCCCGTTCTCCGAGGAGGTGCAGGACGGCCTCGAAGCCGGCTTCGGCGAGAAGTCGGGCCGCCTCGAAGCCGTCGCCGCCGTTATTGCCCGGACCGCACAGCACCAGCACGCGTCCGCCGGAGCCGAGATGGGCCCGGGCCCGCTCGGCGACGGCCGCCCCGGCATTGCGCATCAGCACGAGGCCCGGCGTGCCGCCCGCGATCGCCGTCGCATCCACCTGCCGCATCGCCTCCACGGTGAGCAGGCGGCACGCATCCCCCTCGCCCTGCACCCAATCTGCCCGTGCACCATCCACCATCTGCATAAGAATCCATCATTTGTCGGCAAAATGCTGTAATTTTCCGCGCAATCTGCATAGGAGGTGGGCAGATCGTGCGCCGTCCCGTTCAAATCGCCGTGGCGGTTCGCTATGGGGGATGGTAGAAATTCCAACAATCACAGCGTTCAGGTCGGGCCTTTTCGGATGAAGAAGATCGAGGCGATCATCAAGCCGTTCAAGCTCGACGAGGTGAAGGAGGCTCTCCAGGAGGTCGGCCTCCAGGGCATCACCGTGATCGAGGCCAAGGGCTTCGGCCGCCAGAAGGGCCATACGGAGCTCTATCGTGGCGCCGAATACGTCGTGGACTTCCTGCCGAAGGTGAAGCTCGAGATCGTGCTCTCCGACGCCCTCGTGGAGGGCGCCGTGGAGGCCATCCGCAAGTCGGCCCAGACCGGCCGCATCGGCGACGGCAAGATCTTCGTCTCGACGATCGAGGAGGCGATCCGCATCCGCACCGGCGAGACCGGTCCGGACGCGATCTGACCCGATCCGGGAGGCGCCGGGCCGAGCGCGGCGCGTCCCCAACAGCCTCCCCGTCCTCCTGACGCCGCATCGCTCGCGTCGCGGGGCGCGTTGCCGCGGCCGCAACCAGCGAGCCCGCCGTGCCCGACCTCGACCGAGTCGTCCAGGAGATCGCCGATGAGATGCGGGCGCGGCCCGACCGGGGCGAGGTCGCCAGCTACATCCCCGAACTGGCCCGGGCCGATCCGAACGCCTTCGGCCTCGTCGTGATCGATGCGGAGGGCCACGCCGCCGCCGGGGGCGACGCCGATATCCCCTTCTCGATCCAGAGCATTTCCAAGGTCTTCACCCTCACCCTGGCGCTCGGCATGGTCGGCGACCGGCTCTGGCGGCGCGTCGGCCGCGAGCCCTCGGGCAGCCCCTTCAACTCCATCGTCCAGCTGGAGCGCGAGCAGGGCATCCCGCGCAATCCCTTCATCAATGCGGGGGCGATCGCGGTCACGGACGTGATCCTGTCGGGCCACCAGCCGCGGGAGGCGCTCGGCGAGATCCTGCGCTTCATGCAGTTCCTGGCGCTCCATTCCGGCATCGTCATCGACGAGACCGTGGCCGCCTCGGAGAAGCGCACCGGCTTCCGCAACGCCGCGCTCGCCAACTACATGCGCTCCTTCGGGGTGATCGAGAACCCGGTCGACTACACCCTGGGCGTCTATTTCCACCACTGCGCCATCGCCATGTCCTGCCGGCAGCTCGCCACCGCCGGCTTGTTCCTCGCCTATGGCGGGCGGCATCCCCTGGCGGGGCACTCGGTGATCTCGGCCGAGCGGGCGCGCCGCATCAACGCGGTGATGCTGACCTGCGGCCATTACGACGGGTCGGGCGAGTTCGCCTACCGGGTCGGCCTGCCGGGCAAGAGCGGGGTCGGCGGCGGCATCCTGGCGATCGTCCCGGGCAAGGCCTCGATCGCGGTCTGGTCCCCGGGGCTCGACGCCGCCGGCAATTCCCATCTCGGCCGCATCGCCCTGGAGTCGCTGACGAAACGGATGGGCTGGTCGATCTTCGGGGCTTAGGGCCCCTCCGCCGGGCTTGCGGCGCGGGCCCAAACAAAATCCGCCCCCGCCTTCCGGCGGGAGCGGCTCTGGTCCGATGCCGTATTCGGCCTCGAAGATCCTTAGGCGACGGCCTTCTCGGCCTCGGCCTTGGCGCCGGGGAGCGGCACGGAGGCGATCGTCTTCAGGACCTGCGAGGCGATCTGGTAGGGGTCGCCCTGCGAGTTCGGGCGGCGATCCTCGAGGTAGCCCTTGTAGCCGTTGTTGACGAAGCTGTGGGGCACGCGGATCGACGCGCCGCGGTCGGCCACGCCGTAGCTGAACTTGTTCCACGGCGCCGTCTCATGCTTGCCGGTCAGGCGCATGTGATTGTCCGGGCCGTAGACGGCGATGTGGTCCTCGAGGTTCCTGTCGAAGGCCGCCATCAGCGCCTCGAAGTACTCCTTGCCGCCCGTCTCGCGCATGAACGTCGTCGAGAAGTTGCAGTGCATGCCCGAGCCGTTCCAGTCGGTGTCGCCGAGCGGCTTGCAGTGGTACTCGATGTCGATCTCGTACTTCTCGCAGAGGCGCTGCATCAGGTAGCGGGCCATCCACATCTCGTCGGCGGCCTTCTTGGAGCCCTTGCCGAAGATCTGGAATTCCCACTGGCCCTTCGCCACCTCGGCGTTGATGCCCTCGTGGTTGATGCCGGCGGCGAGGCAGAGGTCGAGATGCTCCTCGACGATCTGGCGCGCGACCGAGCCGACGTTCGAGTAGCCGACGCCGGTGTAGTACGGGCCCTGCGGCGCCGGGTAGCCGCTCTCGGGGAAGCCGAGCGGGCGGCCGTTCTTGTAGAAGAAGTATTCCTGCTCGAAGCCGAACCAGGCGCCGGAATCGTCCAGGATGGTGGCGCGCTTGTTGGACGGATGCGGGGTCTTGCCGTCCGGCATCATCACTTCGCAGAGCACGAGCACGCCGTTGGTGCGGGCGGGATCGGGGAAGTGGCGGATCGGCTTGAGCACGCAGTCGGAGTTGGAACCCTCGGCCTGCTGCGTGGAGCTGCCGTCGAAGCCCCAGAGCGGAAGCTGCTCCAGCGTGGGAAAGCTCTCATACTCCTTGATCTGCGTCTTGCCACGCAGGTTCGGGACCGGAGTATAACCGTCGAGCCATATATACTCGAGCTTGTATTTTGTCATCCTAGGTCTCTCGTCCGTGGACCATTCGAAATCTGACACACGTTCAGACAGGTCGGAGCCATCGACGGCCACCCACGGTTTAGCATTTCGCATGCCAAGCGTCGCCTTCTCACGCGGTCGTGATCGGGAAAATCCGCGTTGAAAGGAACTTCTTCACGAGTCGACATTCGGGGCGGTTTGTCGCCCGATTCGGCCCCGGAGCGGGAGGCAAGCGCCTCTCCCCGTTCGAGAACGGGTGACAGGCAGGGCTTTAGCGGATAGCAGGATGCCGCCGTCGAGCGGGGCCGCCGTTTCCAGCCGGAGCCGGTGTCTTCAAGAGCCTCGGGCGGCACGCTCGTCACGATCGGCGTGGCGGGCGCGGAAACGCGCCGAGGGAGGCTTTACCGGTCGATCTTCCGACGCCGTGACGGCGCGCGGCCGACTACCGCCCGCCTGCCGCCGAAGGCCCGCCCCGTGCGGAGCCGGAGCCGCGGTCCGTCGCCGAGCGCTCGCCGGTGCTTCTCCCTCGGACATCGCTTTGGAGACCACGCCCGATGAAATCCGCAGCTGATGTGCTGAGAGAGATCAAGGACAACGACGTCAAGTACGTCGACTTCCGGTTCACCGATCCCCGTGGCAAGTGGCAGCACGTCACCTTCGACGTCTCGCTCGTCGACGACGAGATCTTCGCCGAAGGCACGATGTTCGACGGTTCGTCGATCGCCGGCTGGAAGGCGATCAACGAGTCGGACATGCTGCTGATGCCCGATCCGAGCACGGCCTGCATGGATCCGTTCTTCTCGGCCTCCACCATGTCGATCGTCTGCGACGTGCTGGAGCCCTCGACCGGCGAGCCCTATTCCCGCGATCCGCGCTCGACCGCCAAGCTGGCCGAGGCCTATCTGCGCTCCACCGGCATCGGCGACGACATCTTCGTCGGCCCCGAGGCCGAGTTCTTCGTGTTCGACGACGTGAAGTTCGCCGCCGATCCCTACAACACCGGCTTCAAGCTCGATTCGACCGAGCTGCCGATCAACGGCATGACCGAGTACGAGGGCGGCAACCTCGGCCACCGCGTCCAGACCAAGGGCGGCTACTTCCCGGTGCCCCCGCAGGATTCGGCGCAGGACATGCGCGGCGAGATGCTGGCCGCCATGCAGTCGATGGGCGTGAAGGTCGAGAAGCACCACCACGAGGTGGCCTCGGCCCAGCACGAGCTCGGCATGAAGTTCGACAAGCTGACCACGCTCGCCGACCACATGCAGATCTACAAGTACTGCATCCACAACGTCGCGCAGAGCTACGGCAAGACCGCGACCTTCATGCCCAAGCCCGTCTACGGCGACAACGGCTCCGGCATGCACGTGCACCAGTCGATCTGGAAGAACGGCAAGCCGCTCTTCGCGGGCGACAAGTATGCCGACCTCAGCCAGGAATGCCTGTGGTACATCGGCGGCATCATCAAGCACGCCAAGGCGCTCAACGCCTTCACCAACCCGTCGACCAACTCCTACAAGCGCCTGGTCCCGGGCTACGAGGCCCCGGTTCTCCTGGCCTACTCGGCCCGCAACCGCTCGGCCTCCTGCCGGATTCCGTGGACGACGAACCCGAAGGCCAAGCGTGTCGAGGTCCGCTTTCCCGATCCGATGGCCAACCCCTACCTCGCCTTCTCGGCCCTGCTGATGGCCGGCCTCGACGGCATCATCAACAAGATCGATCCGGGCCCGGCCATGGACAAGGATCTCTACGACCTGCCCCCGCGGGAGCTGAAGAAGATCCCGACCGTCTGCGGCTCGCTGCGCGAGGCCCTGCAGAACCTCGACAAGGACCGCGCCTTCCTCAAGGCCGGCGGCGTGTTCTCGGACGACCAGATCGACTCGTTCATCGAGCTGAAGATGACCGAGGTGCTGCGCTACGAGATGACCCCGCACCCGATCGAGTTCGTGCACTACTACTCGCTCTGAGCCCTCGCCGGCTCTCACGCGACGTCTTTGGAGGGGCCGGAGCGATCCGGCCCCTTTTCTTGTGCGGCCGCCGCCCGACTTGATCGTCGCAGGCCCGCAAGGAGATCCGACCGATGTCGCTCGTGATTCCCGTCCTCCTCGGCAGCGTGCGTACGGACCGGATCGGCATCCGTGCCGCCCGCTTCCTCGTCGCCCGCCTCGAAGCCCGCGGCATCGAGGCGCCGCTGGTCGATCCGGCCGAACGGAAGCTCCCGCTCCTCGACCGGATGTACAAGGAATACCCCAAGGGCGAGGCGCCGCAGGCGCTGCAGGATCTCGCCGCGCTCTATACCCGCGCCGACGCCTTCCTGATTGTCTCGGCGGAATACAACCACTCCATCCCGCCGGCGCTCTCGAACCTCCTCGACCATTTCCTGGAGGAGTATTTCTGGCGTCCTTCGGGAATCTGCTGCTATTCCGCCGGCCAGTTCGGCGGCGTCCGGGCGGCGATGCAGCTCCGGGCGATGCTGGCCGAGCTCGGCTGCCCGAGCATCTCTTCCCTCCTGCCGATCCCGCGCCTGCACAAGGCCGTGAACGAGGCGGGCGAGCCCGCCGAGGAATGGCTGACGAAATCGGCGAACCGCTTCCTCGACGAGCTGGTTTGGTACGCGGAAGCCCTGAAGGCGCGGCGGGCGCAGGGCACGCCCTATTGAGCGTGCCCGCCCCCGCCTGGCGCCGGCCGGATCGTCCGGGGCCTGCGCGGAGAGCGGAAAGCCGATGAACGCGAGCGTGGAGAGGGTCAGGGACGCCCTGGCCGATCTGGTCCGGGCGGCCCTGGTCTCCGACGACGGTCGCAGCCTCGCCTTCCGGCAGGCGGCCGCGGAACGGATCGTGGCGCTCGCGGCCGATCCGCCTGCGGTGGACAGCATGCGGATCGACGGGGCCTGGATGCTGGCGGTGAAGGCCGCCGAGTCGCCTGTGTTGCGCCCCGAGGAGGGGCAGGTGAGCCTGACCCTGCCCGAGGCCTGCCCGATCCCGCTCGCCGCCCTCACCGGACCCGGTTTCGACGTGGATGCGGCGGTCGAGCAGATCCGCAAAGCCGCCGCGACGGGTTGATCCGCGAGCCGGAACCTGTTCACGCCAATCCCGGCGGCGTTGTTGTCGGGCCGTTCAAGGCCCATCTTCGTCGTCAGCGCGGTCGCGACGGCCGCTTCGACCCTCGACATCCCTGCGCGCCGGCGGCATCGGCTTCGGCGCCGAAAGCCCATCCTTGGCCAGACGCATCCATCCTTCGGGCAGCGCGCCCGCCCTCCCCTCCCGCGAGCAGATCCTCGCCTTCATCGCCGAGTCGCCCGGCAAGGTCGGCAAGCGCGAGATCGCCCAGGCCTTCGGCATCAAGGGCGGCGACAAGATCGGCCTGAAGCGCCTTCTGAAGGAGATCGAGGACGCGGGCGCGATCGAGCGCGGCCGGGGCGGCCTCAGCCGGGCCGGGGCCCTGCCCCCCGTGGTGCTCGCCGACATCCTCTCCCGCGACCGCGACGGCGAGCTGATCGCCAAGCCCGCGCAATGGGAGGGCGAGGGCGAGGCCCCGCGCATCCTGGTCGCGGTCCCGCGCGGGCGCCGCGGGGCCGGCCCGGCTCCGGGCCTCGGCGACCGCGCCCTGATCCGCGTCGCCGCCGATCCCGAGAGCCCCGGCCGCTATACCGGCCGGGTGATCAAGGTGATCGGAAAGAACCGCGCCGAGATCATCGGCATCTACCGCGCCAGCCGCGAGGGCGGGCGCATCGAGCCGGTGGAGAAGCGTTCCCAGGGCCGCGAGATCGCGATTCCCCCCGGCGAGGAGGGCGAGGCCCGGGACGGCGATCTCGTCAGCGTCAGCGTCGAGCGGGAGACCCGCTTCGGCCTGCCCCGGGGAAGGGTGCGCGAGCGCCTCGGCACCCTCGGCTCGGAGAAGGCGGTCAGCCTGATCGCGCTCCACCTGCACAACATCCCCCATGTCTTCCCGCAGGCCGTGATCGACGAGGCGGATGCGGTGAAGAAGGCGACCCTGCGCGGCCGCGAGGATTGGCGCGACCGGCCGCTCCTGACCATCGACCCGCCGGACGCCAAGGACCACGACGATGCGGTGATGGGCGAGCCCGACCCGGATCCGAACAATCCCGGCGGCGTCATCGTCACCGTCGCCATCGCCGATGTCGCGGCTTATGTCCGCCCCGGCTCCGCTCTCGACCGCGAGGCGCTGCTGCGCGGCAACTCGGTCTATTTCCCCGACCGGGTCGTGCCGATGCTGCCGGAGCGCATCTCCAACGATCTCTGCTCCCTGCGCGAGGCCGAGGACCGGCCGGCGCTCGCCGTGCGCATGGTCTTCTCCGCGGACGGGGCCAAGCGGCGCCACAGCTTCCACCGCGTCATCATGCGCTCCCGCGCCAAGCTCGCCTATGCCCAGGCCCAGGCGGCGATCGACGGGCGGCCGGACGAGAAGACCGGCCCCCTGCTCGCGAGCGTGCTGCGTCCGCTCTACGACGCCTACGAGGTCTTGAAGAAGGGCCGCGACAGCCGCGGCCCCCTCGCCCTGGACCTGCCCGAGCGCAAGGTGCTCCTCACCCCGGAGGGGGGCGTCGACCGGGTGATCGTGCCGGAGCGCCTGGAGGCGCATCGGCTGATCGAGGAGTTCATGATCCAGGCCAACGTGGCCGCGGCCGAGACCCTGGAGAAGGCGAAGTCGCCCCTCATCTACCGCGTCCACGACGAGCCGGCCCTGGAGAAGATGCGGATGCTCGGCGAGGTGCTGGCCTCGATCGGCATCAAGCTGCCGAAGGAGGGGGCGCTGCGGCCCGCCCTGTTCAACCGGATCCTGCTCTCGGTGGCCGAGACCGAGCATTCCACCTTCATCAACGAGGTGGTGCTGCGCTCCCAGGCCCAGGCCGTCTATTCGAGCCAGAATCTCGGCCATTTCGGTCTGAACCTGCGCCGCTACGCGCATTTCACCTCGCCGATCCGGCGCTATGCCGACCTGATCGTGCACCGGGCGCTGATCGCCGCGGAGGGCTTCGGCAAGGACGGCCTGCCCGCCGACGTCACCGCCGGCCTGCTGGAGCAGATCGGCGAGCAGATCTCGGCGGCCGAGCGCCGGGCCATGGCGGCCGAGCGCGAGACCATCGACCGGCTGATCGCGGCCCATCTCGCCGATAAGGTCGGGGCGACCTTTTCCGGCCAGATCTCCGGCGTCACCCGCTCCGGCCTGTTCGTGAAGCTCGACGAGACGGGGGCGGACGGCTTCGTCCCGGTCTCGACCCTGGGGGCCGACTATTTCCGCCACGAGGAGGGTCGGCACGCCCTCGTCGGGGACCGTACCGGCGAGAGCTTCCGCCTGGGCGACCGGGTCGAGGTGCGCCTCGTCGAGGCGGCGGCGGTGGCCGGGGCGCTGCGCTTCGAGCTGCTCTCCGAGGGCCGCCCGGCCGGCGGCCGCGGATCGGCGGGGCGGAAATTCGGCAAGGGCCCCAGGCCGAAGGCCGGCAAGCCCGGTCCCGGCAAGCCCAAATTCGGCAAGGCGCCCGCCCGGGCCGCCGCGAAGGCCACCGCCGGACGCAGCACGCCCACGCGTCACCGCGGCTCGCGCGGATGAGCGTCGCGGGTGTAGAAGGCGGCATGGACACCCCGCCCACCGAGATCGTCCCCGCCCGGCCGCCGGTTCCGCGGTCGATGCTGCGCGGCTTCCTGAACCGCTGCCCGGAATGCGGGAAGGGCCACATGTTCGGCCGCTTCCTGAAGGTCCGGCCGTCCTGCGAATGCTGCGGGCTCGAGATGCAGGGCCACCGGGCGGACGACCTGCCGCCCTATCTCGTGATCTTCATCGTCGGCCACATCGTCGGCTACCTCGCCCTGAAGGTCGAGATGAACTACGACGTACCCCTCTGGGCCTCGATGCTGCTGTGGCCCCTGCTCGCCCTGGTGATGGCGCTCGCGCTGCTGCAGCCGGTGAAGGGGGCCGTCGTCGGCCTGCAATACGCCCTTGGCATGCACGGCTTCGGCAAGCTACCTCCCGACGCGGAGCGGCACGGCTCCCAGGAGGCAGGCTTTGGACCCGGCGATCACGCAAACCCTGCCGCCGGCTTCGGGCGCCTCTGAGCCCCCCGCCCGCAAGGCCCCCGCGCTCAAGCCCCGCCACGCCGCGACGCTGATCCTGCTGGACCGCTCGCGCAAGCGGCTGCGCGTGCTCATGGGCCGGCGCAATGCCCGCCTCGCCTTCATGGGCGGCAAGTTCGTCTTCCCCGGCGGCCGCATCGAGCCCACCGACCGCAAGATGCCGGTGATGGGCGCCCTGCCCGGCCGCAGCGAGGCGGCCCTGGCCGCCCGCGTCGCCCGCGCGAGCGGCGATCTCGGGCGCATCCTCGCCCTGGCCGCGATCCGCGAGACCTTCGAGGAAACGGGCCTGATGCTCGGCACCCGCGATTACGGCTCGCCGGATTCCGTGCCCGAGGGACCCTGGACGGCCTTCCGCGACGAGGGCGTGCTGCCGGATCTCGAAGCCCTCAGCCTCGTGGCCCGGGCGATCACGCCCCCCGGCCGGCCCCGCCGCTTCGACACCCGCTTCTTCGTCGCCGACCGCCGGTCGATCGCGGTCGAGCGCGCCGGCATCGTGGGACCGGATTCGGAGCTGACGGAGCTCGCCTGGGTCGGCCTCGACGAGGCGCGCCAGCTCGACCTGCCGCGCATCACCCGCGCCGTGCTCGACGACCTCGAGGCCGCGGCCGGCGCGGATTTCGCCCCGCATCTACCGATCCCGTTCTATTTCGAGCGCTACGGCAAGGGGCAGCGGGAGCTGCTCTGAGGCCGAGTCGGGCCGATCGCGTCGGCCTTTCCTCTCCCTGGGGCTACGGCCTTTGCGGAAGTGAGTCCTGGGTGGCGAGGAGGGCGCCGGCGAGGAGGGCGGCGAAGCGCTTCCAGCCGCGGGCCATGGTCTTGGCCCCCGGTGGCTTGCCGGCGACGTTCCAGCCGCCGTGCCGGGCCACGATCCAGGACAGCCAGGCCAGGGAGCCCGGCGGGTGGGGGCTGCGCAGGCGCGCCGTGCTGCCCTGAGCAAAGGCGTGCGACACGTGAACGCTGTCGCATCGGCGCGGGGGAGCCCTCCGAAACCGAACGCCGTTGAGCCGGAGACGGACCGGATTTCGCGTGACAGGCATCGGGTTCCCGTCGTTTTAGGAACCCGACCAGGACGGGAGGGACGCATGGCCGAGGATCCGCAGCAGAGCGAGGCCTATCGCGCGGGCAAGGCCGCCGCGGAGGCGCGGGAGCCGCGCTCGCGCAACCCGCATCCGCCGGGCAGCCCGGAGCACGAGGCCTGGCAGGCGGGCTTCGCCGCCGTCACCGCGCCGGACGAGATCGCCGACGACATCGCGGATTTCGCCTGATGCGGGCCGTGCTCGCGGGCGCCGGCCTCGCGCTCCTCGCCCTCGCTCACCCGGTATCGGCCCAGGAGGCAGCCCAGCAGGCGGCGAGAAAGCCCCTGGTGATCCCGCAGGAGGCCGGGGCGCGGCAGGGCCGCGTCGTCGGCCGGGCGATCCTCTGCGGCGTCGCTCCGGAGCGGGTCGACGCCCTGCTGCGGAGCCGGCGCGAAGCGATGCAGCGGGCGGTCGGCGTGGCCCTGACCCAGGAGCGCTACGTGCTCGCCCTCAACGACGCCATCGCCTTCGAAACGAGCCTGCCGAAGCCGGAGGCCCCGGCCTTCTGCGAGACGGCGCTCGCCGGCTTCTCCGCCCTGGAGACGGGCGAGTAGGGCGCCTGCGCCAGCGCATGATGGCACCCCGACCCGGCCGAAAGTTCGATTGACGGCGGCCGGGCCGGGGGCTGTGCTGGCCGCGCCATCACCACGGAGAAAAACGCCCATGGCCGATCTGAAGACGCTGCGCGACGTGTCCGGGCTCGGGTCGGAGCCGGCTGGGCTGAAGGGCTCCGCCCTGGTGCTGATCGACCTGCAGAACACCTATCGCCAGGGGCTGATGACGCTCGAAGGCGTCGAGGCGGCGGTGCGGGAGGCCCAGACCCTGCTCGGCCGGGCGCGGCAGGCGGGCATCCCGGTCTTCCACGTGCGCCACGATGCCGGCCCCGGCTCGCCCTACGACGTGAGCGCGGCCATCGGCCAGATCAGCGACGAGGTCGCCCCGATTCCTGGCGAGCCGGTCGTCACCAAGAACTATCCGAGCTCCTTCGTCGGCACCGACCTGCAGCAGAAGCTGGAGGCGGCCGGAGTGAAGGACGTGATCCTGGCGGGCTTCATGACGCATATGTGCGTCAACTCCACCGCCCGCAGCGCCTTCAACCTGGGCTTCCGCCCCACCGTGGTCGCCGCCGCCACCGCCACCCGCGCCCTGCCGGGGCCGGACGGCAGCATCGTCCCCGCCGCCGCCCTCCAGGCCGCGAGCCTCGCGGCCCTGGGCGATTTGTTCGCGGTGATCGCGCCCACGGGGGCGGAGATCCGCTGAGGCGGCTTTTTGGGGAGTGGGCCGCGCTCAGACGAACCGGCCGCCGCGCTGGATGACCTCGATCTTGTAGCCGTCCGGATCGGTGGTGAAGAAGAACTTCGCGAGCGGCGTGTCGCCGTGCTTCAGCGCCTTCACGGGGGTGGCGGGCAGGCCCTCGCGTTCGAAGCGGGCATGCTCGGCCTCGACATCCTCCACGGTGACGGCGAAATGCCCGTAGCCGTCGCCGAGATTGTAGGGCTCGCTGCGGCCCTTGTTCACCGTCAGCTCCAGCTCGAAGGGCGAGGACGGGTCGCGCAGGTAGATCAGCGTGAAATCCGGGAAGTCGATCCGGTCCGCCACCGCGAGGCCGAAGGCGCGGGCGTAGAAGTCGCGCGAGCGCTGCTCGTCGAGGACGCGGATCATCGAGTGGACGGGCTTGGACATGGAGGTTCCTCGAAGTCGGTTCGCGGCGCGCCGGCCGGGCCGGGGCGCCCCGCCCATCTGGCGCGAATGGGGCGCGACGGAAAGGCCCCGTCATCCTTAACGGGACGTCAACCTTACGGGGCGTCTCTGGGGGCGCGATGCTCGCCCCGAATCCCCACGGACCCGACGCCGCCGGCCTCTTGCCCCCGGGCGATGCCGGCCTGCAGGCCGCCTTCCTCGGCTGGCGGGACGCCCTCGTCCGCGAGCGGCGCATGGCAGAGAATACGGTCGAGGCCTATGCCCGCGACCTGCGCCAGTTCCTGGTCCATCTCGACCAGCGCCGCGGCACCCCGACCCTCGCCCTCATCACCGCCCTGACGCCGCGGGACCTGCGCGCCTTCATGGCGGCGCGGCGGGCGGAGGGCATCGGCGGGCGCTCGCTGATGCGGATGCTCGCGGGCCTGCGCTCCTTCGCCCGCTACCTGGAGCGGGAGGGGCATGGCGGCGTGGCGGCCCTCGGCGCGGTGCGCTCGCCCAAGGTCGAGCGGCGCCTGCCGCGCCCCCTGCCGGTGCCGGCGGCCCTGGCCATGACCCGGGCCGAGACGAGGGCCGGCGAGGCCAAGGAGCCCTGGGTGCTCGCCCGGGACGCCGCGGTGATCGCGCTGCTCTACGGCTCCGGCCTGCGCATCTCCGAGGCCCTCGGCCTCACCCGCAAGGACGCGCCCCTGCCGGGGATCGACGAGGTGCGGGTGACCGGCAAGGGCGGCAAGGTGCGCGCCGTGCCGGTGCTGCCCGCGGTGGCGCAGGCGGTCGCCGATTACCTCGCCGCCTGCCCCTACCCTCTCGACGAGGAGGACGCGCTCTTCGTGGGCGCCAAGGGTGGCCCGCTCTCGCCGCGGGTGGTGCAATACGCCGTCGCCACCCTGCGCGGGGCGCTCGGCCTGCCCGACAGCGCGACGCCGCACGCCCTGCGCCACTCCTTCGCCACGCATCTGCTCGCCCGCCAGGGGGAGCTGCGGGCGATCCAGGAGCTGATGGGCCACGCCTCGCTCTCAACCACGCAGCTCTACACCAAGGTCGACGCCGCCCGCCTGATGAGCGCCTTCGAGGCCGCCCATCCCCGCGCCGGGCGCGTGGTCCCGTGAGCGCGATGCCGCGCCCGGGACGGAAAACCGTGACAAGCCGGCTCGAAATTCCAGTGGAGCCATCCCGCGTCCTTTGTCTCGCCGCGATTGCGTGGCGCTATGGTTACCAACAAGGCGGCCCGGCTTCTCGGTCCGCCTCGCCGATCAGGAGCAGCCCATGCCCGTCGTTGGCCTCTGCGTCGCAGTCCTTCCTGTCATCGCCGTCCTTGCCGTCACCGCCGTGGTGAAGACGCTGCTCCTGCCGGTCTCGGCGGTGCGCGTGCTGGCCCGGTCCCGCGCCGCCAGCCGCGCCTAGCCGGTTCGGCTCAGGCGGCCGTCGCGGCGCGCCGCGTCGCGAGGCTGACGAGCAGGGCGACGGCGACGTTCAGGATCAGCGCCACGGCGCCGATATTGACGTCCTGGATCGCCCCCGGCAGCCCCGGGAACAGGCTCGCCATGGTCCAGCCGCCCGAGGTCGTCACCGCCACGGTGCCGACACCCGCGAGGATGCCCGCCATGGCCCCCGCCTTGGTCAGGGGGTTGCGGGGAAGCAGGCTCGCGAACAGGGCCGGGAAGAGCTGGGTGACGAAGCTGTAGCCCATCAGCAGCAGCTGCACGATCGTCTCGCCCCCGTGCAGGGTGAAGGCGACGCAGACCAGCGCCAGAACCGGCGCGGTGAGCCGCGCCAGGGTGCCCGTGGAGGCATCCGCCCGCCCGCGCAGGAGCGGGCGGAGCAGGGTGTTGGCCGTGAGCGTCGCCCCCGCGATCAGGATCATCGAGCCCGGCACCAGGGCCGTGAACACGCCGGTCGCCCCGATCACCCCGACGAACCACGGCGGGAAGGTCTCCAGGGCGATCTTGAACAGCGACAGGTCGACATCCGGCCCCTTCAGCCCCGGCACCTGCAGCACCGCGGAGAAGCCTGCGAAGAACACGAACAGCAGCATCAGCTGGTAGAGCGGCAGCAGCACCGCGTTGCGGCGGAACACCCCCGGCTCCCGCGCCGTGTAGAGCGAGGCGAAGGTGTGCGGGAACATCCAGCCCCCGAGGGCCGTGAGCAGCGTCGTCGAGGCGAACCAGGAGGCGCTCTGGCCCCGCTCCGGAAGGGCGAGGAAGCCGGGCTTGGCCTGGTCGATCGCCCGGAACATCTCCCCGATGCCGCCATAGTAGTGATACGGCAGGTAGATCCCCAGGAAGACGACCACGCCGAGGATCATCATGTCCTTGAGCACCGCCGTCCAGGCGGAGCCGCGCACGCCGGAGACCGTCACGTAGACGGTGACGACCGCCGCCCCGATCCAGATCGCCACGGTCGGCGGGATCGCGCCGTAGGAGGCGGTGGACACGATGATGCCGAGGCCCTTCAGCTGCAGCACCATGTAGGGGACGAGGGAGACGATCCCGACCAGGGCCACCAGCACGCCGAGGGCCGGGCTGTCGTATTTCGCGGCGAAGAAATCCGGCTGCGAGAACAGGTTGCGCGCCTTGGCGTAGCGCCAGATCGGCGGCAGCAGCCAGTAGGAGATCACGTAGATCAGGCTGAGATAGCAGAGGATGTAGTAGGTCGGGCCGCCCTTGCCGTAGGCCCAGCCCGAGCCGCCGAGGAAGGCGAAGGTGGTGTAGATCTCCCCCGCCATCAGCAGGAAGACCAGAGCCGTGCCGAAGCCGCGGCCGCCCACGCTCCACTGCTCCATGTCCATGTCGCGGCCGGCCCGGGCCAGCAGGCCGAGGCCGAGGGCCACGAGGACGGCCAGCCCGATGATCGGAAGCGCCGCGTTCATCGGTCGGAGCCCGGGCGGTTGGCCGGATCGGTGAGGTAGATCACCCCCATGATCGCCGCGGTCGCCACCGTGCAGCCGACGAGCCAGGCGAGCAGGAACGGCATGCCGAGCACCAAAGGCTCGACCCGGTTGAACACGAAGGGGCCGCCGAGCATGCCGAGAAACGGCAGCAGGCCGAGCCATTGCAGGTGCTTCATGCGCGATTCGGTTCCGTCTTGAGCGGAGATGCCGGGAGAAGAGGCAGAGGACGGGCCAAGGTCCATGATCCGCCGCGACGGTCAAGCTGGCACATGGCTTGCGGATCTTTCCTGCGGATGGATGACCATCATCCGGAGTGATCGCCATGCAATCGTCGGCCGCCAGCCCTCCCGAGGGCAATGTCCTGTTTCCCCTCATCCTGTCGCTGGCCGGCGCCGCCGCCACCGGCGTGCTCTGGGCCTATGCCAACCCGATCCAGCTGGTGCCGGGCGTCATCCAGTGGCGCATCTTCGCCTTCCTGCCGCCGCTGATCGGCGTGCTGCTGGGCGCGCGCAGCGGCTTCATCGCCGGCTATCTCGGCACCATCGTCTGGTCGCTGCTGGCCGGCACCTTCATCCCCGCCCATTCGCTGATCGTCGACGGCATCATGGTGGGCCTGACGGGCTTCGTGCCCGGCTTCCTGTTCGATCCCGGCAAGCAGACGACGGACAAGGTCTGGCTCGCCAAGCTCGCCGCCACCTGCCTCGCCGTGGGCCTCGTCATGGTCGTCGCCGTCTCGGCGAGCCTCGCCTATCTCGGCATCTTCCCGTTCTGGTGGGCGGTCACCTATCTCGGCCTGTCCGACGTGGTGCCGATGCTGGTGGGCACGCCGCTCCTGGTTCTGCCCGCCACGAAGGTGCTGGAGAGCGCCCATCCCGGCGGCTTCACCCGGTTCTGACCGCGGCGGACCGGAGGACGGCCAGGGTTCGGATATTCAAGGTACGTGGCGTTGCTCGACATCCAGGACCTGACGGTCGGCTTCGGGGCGAGCCGGCCGGCGCTCGATCGGATCGGCCTCGCCCTCGGGGAGGGGGAGGCCGCCCTCGTCTGCGGGGCGGGCGCCTCGGGAAAATCCGTGCTGCTCGCCGCCGCGGCCGGGGTGATCCCGCGGCTGGTGAAGCCCCGGTTGTGGCAGGGGGAGGTGCGCCTGCACGGCGCGCCGCTCTCCGGCCTGGGGGCCGCCGACCTGTTCCGCGCCGTGAGCCCGGTCTTCCAGAATCTCGACGACCAGCTCTGGAACCTGAGCGTCGAGGACCTGATCGCCTTTCCCCTCGAGAACCGGCGGATGGAGCGGGCGGCCCTGCGCCGCCGCGTCGCCGAACTGATGGATCTCTTCGCCCTCTGGCCGCTCTCGGGCCGGATGGTGCTCGACCTGTCCGGGGGCGAGCGGCGCATGGTGGCGCTGGCGGCGGCGCTGGCTGGGCGGCCGCGGCTCCTCGCCCTCGACGAGCCGACCACCGGCCTCGACCCGGCCGCCCGCGCCCGGCTTCTCGGCATCCTGACCGCCCTGCGGGCCGCGCCCGAGGCCCCGGCGCTCCTCGCCGCCGACCAGGACGCCGCCGCCCTGGCCCCGGCCATGGACCGCATCGCCTTCCTGACGGAGGGCCGCCTCGGCGCCGCCCTGCCCCGGGCGGAGGCGATGGCCCGCCCGGGGTCCTGGGACGAGGCCGGCATCCTGCCCCCTTCCCGCCGGCGGCCCTGCCGGGCGCAGGGCGCGCCGGGGGAGAGCCTGCTCGACGTCTTCGACCTGCGCTCGGTCCTGCGCCGCGGCACCGGGGCGCCGGTGCTCGACGCGGTCAGCTTCGGCCTTCGCCGCGGCGAGGTGCTGGGCCTCGTCGGCCGCAACGGTGCCGGCAAGACCACCCTGTTCCAGACCGTGCTCGGCCTCGCCCGGGCCGCGGCGGGGCGGATCCTGATCGCCGGGGAGGAGGCCCGCGACTGGACGCCGGCCAGGCGGGCCCGGCGCATCGGCTACATGCCGCAGAACATGCGCCGGGTGCTGTTCAACCTCAGCGTGATCGACGAGGCGGCCTTCGCGGTCTGCGCGGAGACGCGCCGCCTCAAGGAGCCCGCGGTGGCGGCGCGGGCGCGCGCCGCCCTCGACACCTACGGCCTCGCCGGGAAGACGGAGGCCAATCCCTTCGCGCTCTCGGCCAGGGAGCAGGCGCTGCTCGGCCTCGCCTGCCTGGAGGCGGCGGAGAGCCCCGTCGCCATCCTCGACGAGCCCCTGCTCGCCCGCGACGCCCTCGGCCGGGCCATGCTGGAGCGCTTCCTGGCCGCGGGCCGGGCGCAGGGGCGGGCGGCGATCCTGATCTCGCACGACCTCGAACTCGTCGACGACGTGGCCGACCGGGTCATGATCCTGGAGGAGGGCCGGATCGGCTTCGACGGCCCGACCGGAGAGGCCTGGGCGGCGCCGGCCTTCGCCCGCCTCGGCTGGCCGCGGCCCTATGCGGATCTGGAGCGCGCCGCATGAGCACGCTTTTGCGCCTGAACTTCTTCGTGAAGCTCGCCGGGGCCTTCGCGGTGATGCTCGCGGCCTGGCTCGCGCCGCAGGCCTGGATGACCGCGGCCATCGCCGCCCTCGTCGTCCTCGTCCTGAGCCTGCTGCGGCTGCCGGGGCTGCGCGGCTACCTGAAGGGCGCGGCGATCCTCGTCGTGCTGGTAGTGGCCTCCTGGCTCCTGAACCTGTCGCTGCAGGGGATGCCGTTGCCCGAGGCGGCGCTCACGGCGCTGCGCATGGCGGCGCGGCTGGTGGCCACGACGGGCGCCTTCTTCTTCGTGGTCGAGACCAGCACCCCCGGCGCGATCATGGCCGCGGCGAGCGCCGCCCGGCTGCCGCCGACGGCGACGCTGGTGCTCTCGCTGATGTTCGGCATCGTGCCGATGCTGCGCCGGGAATTCGAGCAGATCGCCGATGCGCAGCGCGCCCGCGGCCTCGACATCGACGCCGCGCCCTTCCACCTGCGCCTGCGCTTCGCCCTGGCCCGCGGCGTGCCGCTGCTGGTGCAGGCGGTGCGCATGGCGCACGCCATCTCCGTCTCCCTCACCGTCTCCGGCTACGATACCCGGGCGAAGCGCACGAGCTGGCGCGGCGTCGGGCTCCTCGTCGAAGACCGCCTGCCCCGGAAACCCGCCCAGCCATGACCTCCGCCGAGCCCCCCTTCACCGGCCATGCCTGGCCCGTCGACGTCGCCGGCTATCCGCTCGACCTGCCGATCGTGGCGATCAAGCCGGATTTCGCGATCTCGCTGATGATGATCATCGATCTCGGCGTGCGCTTCGGCGCCCATATCGGGCAGAAGCTCGCCGAGAAGCTGGCGCCCCTCGAACCGGAGGTGGTGGTGGGGGCGGCGACCCTCGGCATCCCCGTCGCCATCGAGGTGAGCCGGGCGCTCGGCCTGAACGACTACGTCGTGCTGCAGAAATCGCCCAAGCTCCATCTCGCCAACGCCCTGACCCAGCCGATCCGCTCGATCACCTCCCATGGCGAGCAGCGCCTGCTCCTCGACCCGCGGGCGGTGCCCCTGCTCGCGGGCAAGCGCACGGTGGTGGTGGACGACGTGATCGCCAGCGGCGGCAGCCTCAAGGGCTCCGTGGCGCTCGCCCGCCAGGCGGGGGCGGAGGTCGTCGGCATCGGCGTGGTGCTGACCGAGGCCCATGACTGGGAGCCGGTGCTCGGCCCCGACGCCGCCCTGGTGCACAGCCTCGCCCATATCCCGCAATTCGCCCCGGACGGCGCGGGCGGCTGGGCGCCGATCCCGGCGACGCTCTGAGGGGAAGGGGACTCCTTCGGCCGCGTCCCGCCCCTCCGCGGACTGTCGGAGAGAGGGCAGGAAAGACCGTCGCGGAGATCGGTCAGGCGCTTAAGGAAAGGGACGCGGTCCCCGCCTCACGCGGCGCCGCGGGCGTTCGCCTCGCCGCCGGAATCGACGAAGGTCTTCAGCTCTTCGAGGGAATCGAAGGTGAAGCGGCCGCGCGGGGTCTCGGCCTCGATCTTGCCGTCGGAGAACATCACGTAGGTGTTGCCGCCGGAGGAATAGGTGCCGACGACCTGGCGCTCCTCCACCCGCGGCGCGGCGGCTTCGGGCGCTTCCGGCGTCTCGGGCGCCGCCGGAGCGTCCTCGGCCATGGCCGGCTCGGGCTCGGAGGCCGGCGGGGGCGCGTCGAGGGCCGGGCGCAGCTCGGCGGCGAACAGGTCCTCGTCCTCCGGCCGCTCTTCGCCCTCCGGCAGGAATTCGGGCTCCGCCGCCTCGTCCGAGGCCGCGTGCAGGGGCTCCGGGGCCGCGGCCTCCGCCTCGGGCGGCAGCAGGTCGGGCAGCAGCGGCTCCTCCGCCCGCGCGGCAGCGTTCTCGGGGGCCGGGTCGTTGCCGGGCAGGGGCGGATCGTCGAAGACCGGCTCCGGCCCGCGCAGGCCCGCGCCAAGACCCACGCCCAGGCCGGCCGCACCCACGGTGAGGCCGGCGAGCCCTGCCGCGCCGGCCAGGGCCGGGCGCTCGGCCGGAAGGCTCGGCGGCGTCAGCGTCACGCTCTCGGAGGGATGCGGCAGCGGAGGCAGGGCGGGGGCGGACGCGCGGGGCGCCGCGCCGCCGGCGAGCAGGCGCTCGATCCGCCCCAGGCGCAGGGCCAGCACCGCGAGGCCGAGCAGGATCACCCCGGCGGAGGCCGCGGTGGACCCCCCCACCACCATGGCGAGCCCGCTCTCCAGCCTCACATAGGGGAAACCCTGGATCACGGCGGCGGCACCGCCGATGATCATGACGAGGCTGAGCGCGAACAGCGCGATGATCATGGTACTCTCGGGCAAACGGCCGTCACTTCGGAGCGGCACGATAAGGCGTTGGTGCGGTTTTTCAAAACCGCACGACGATGTTTTCCGCCTCATCAGCGGTGGACGGCGCGCCCTGACGGCCATTTCGGGCGAAGGTGCGGCGTTGCCGCGGCGCACCCAGCGACTTACGTAACCGCGGGCCGCCCCGGCGGCATGCACGCGAATCCGGCGGGACCGCCGGAGGGAAGCGGTGCAGGACGACCCTGCCGCGGGGCCCGAACGACCCGGAGAGACGCATGACCTTCACCCTCCCCGAGCTGCCCTACGCCTACGATGCGCTGGGGCCGTACATGTCCAAGGAAACCCTCGAGTTTCACCACGACAAGCACCACAAGGCCTATGTCGACACGGGCAACAAGCTGCTCGAGGGCACCGATCTCCAAGGCAAGAGCGTCGAGGAGATCGTGAAGGCCTCCTACGGGACCAACCAGGCCCTGTTCAACAATGCCGGCCAGCACTTCAACCACCTCCATTTCTGGAACTGGATGAAGCCCAATGGCGGCGGCACCCCGCCGGCCGCCCTCGCCAAGAAGATCGACGAGGATCTCGGCGGCTTCGAGAAGTTCAAGGCGGACTTCATCCAGGCCGGCATCGGCCAGTTCGGCTCGGGCTGGGCCTGGCTCGCGGTCAAGGACGGCAAGCTCCTCATCCAGAAGACCCCGAACGGCGAGAACCCGCTGGTGCACGGCGCCAAGCCGATCCTCGGCGTCGACGTCTGGGAGCACTCCTACTACATCGACTACCGCAACCGCCGGCCCGACTACCTCAAGGCCTTCCTCGAGAACCTGGTGAACTGGGAATACGTCGAGAAGCTCTACGGCGAGGCCGCCTGATCCTCGCCTGCAACCGCCGGGCGTGACCGCCCGGGCCAGGGCCGCTCTCCTCCCGGAGGGCGGCCTTTTTGTTGAACTGAAATAATTCCAGTCAGACTCCGTTCACCTGCTGACTGCCAGATAATCCCGCACCAAGTTTCCGGATAATCCCGGCACGCGGAATACCTGATTCGCGGGAGGACAGCACGAGCGATGGACGGCCGCAAACGGACACAACCTCGGGGTGAGATAGCAGAGACCGCATCGCCCGCAAGCGGGCCGGGCGCCCCGCGTCGCGGACGGCTGCCCCAGGCGGCCCGCGATCACCTCGGGGCTCAGCTGCGCGACCTCTACACCGCCGTCTCCGACACCGAGAGCCAGCGCCTCACCGAGCTCGTCGCCCGCCTCAGCGCGGCGCTCGACGCCCTCGACGCCGATGCCCGCTCCGGCTTCGGCAAGGAGCTGATCGCCGCGCTTCCCGCCCTGCGCGGCTTCGCCCTGTCCCTGGCCGTGAGCGCCGCCAAGGCCGACGACCTCGTGCAGGAGACCATGCTGAAGGCCTGGGCGAACCGGGAGAAATTCCAGCCGGGCACGAACTTCCTGGCCTGGCTGTTCACGATCCTGCGCAACCACTTCTACAGCGAGATCCGCAAGCACCGCCGCGAGGTGGAGGATGCGGACGGCATCGCCGCCTCGGGGCTGATCGCGCTGCCCGATCAGGTCGACCGGGTCGAATTGCAGAACGTCTGGACCAACCTCGCCAAGCTGCCCGCCTCCCAGCGGGAGGCGCTGCTGCTGGTGGGCGCCCACGGCATGACCTACGAGGATGCCGCCGACCTGATCGGCTGCCAGGTCGGCACGGTGAAGAGCCGGGTCAGCCGCGCCCGCAACACCCTGGCCGACGCCCTCGGCTTCGCCGATGGGCGCCTGAGCCGGGCCTCGGTCTGAGGGCGCTCACACGATCGTCGGGGTGATGCCGCCATCGACGCGCAGGGCCGCGCCGTTGGTGGCCGCGGCCAGGGGGCTGGCGAGGTAGGCGACGAGGCTCGCCACCTCCTCCGGCTCGATCATGCGCTGGATCAGGGAGGTCGGGCGCTCCTTGGCGAAGAATTCCTGCTCGATCGCCGCCGGGGGCGCCTCCGGATCCGAGGCGACGCTGCGCAGGAAGTCCTCGATTCCCTCGGAGCGGGTGGTCCCGGGCAGCACGGAATTCACGGTGACCCGGCTGCCCCGGGTCCGGGCCGCGAGGCCGCGGGCGATGGCGAGCTGGGCCGTCTTGGTCATGCCGTAATGGATCATGTCCGGGGGGACGAGCAGGGCGGATTCGCTCGCCACGAAGACGATCCGGCCCCAGCCGCGGGCGAGCATGCCGGGGAAATAGGCCCGGGCGAGCCGCGCGCCGGAGAGCACGTTGACCTCGAAGAAGCGCCGCCAATCGGCGTCGCTGATCTCTTCGAAGGCCTTGCTCTCGTAGATTCCGAGATTGTTCACGAGGATGTCGACCGCCGGCAAGGCCGCGACCAGGGTCTCCGCGCCCTCCGCCGTGGCGGGATCGGCCGCGATGGTCCGGACTTTCCCGCCGATCTTGTCGGCCGCCGCCGCGAGCTTGTCCGGTGTGCGCCCGGTGATCGCGACCGCCACCCCTTCCTCCGCGAGCCTCCGGGCGATCGCGAGGCCGATGCCGGCGGTGGAGCCGGTGACGAGGGCAATCTTGCCTGTGAGCTGAAGGTCCATCTCTGCACTCCGCTTAGGGGCAGCGGCCTGGGCGCGCCGCGATGGACCGGAGATGGACGCGGGGCCCGCGGCCGGGTAGCGCTCGGGCCGTCCAAGCATCTTTGAGCGGAGCGCACAGATGAGCCGGGAGCAGGCGGACCGTGCCTGGGAGATGGAGGTGCTGGCCCGCATCGTGACTTGCGGCTCCCTCTCGGGGGCGGCGCGGGTCCTCAAGCTCTCGCCCTCCGGGGTCAGCCGCATCCTCGACCGGCTGGAGGCGCGGCTCGGGGTGCGGCTGGTGGTGCGCACGACAAGGCGGCTCTCCCTAACGCCGGAGGGCGAGGCCTATCACTGGGCCGCCACGCGCATCCTGGCCGATCTCGACGAGGCGGAGCGCGAGGCGACGGAGGGCGGCGCCCTGCGGGGCCGCGTGCGGGTCGATGCCACCCTGCCGTTCGGGCAGCGTTGCATCGTGCCGCTGCTGCCGGCCTTCCTGGCGGCCCATCCCGGCATCCGGATCGACCTCACCCTCTCCGACCGGGTGAGCGACCTCGTCGACGCGCGCACCGACGTGGCGATCCGGGTCGGGCATCTGCCCGATAGCGGGCTGATGGCCCGCAAGCTCCTCGACAATCGCCGCCTCGTGGTCGCCGCCCCCGCCTATCTCGCCCGGCACGGCACGCCGCAGGCACCCGAGGATCTGGCCGGGCACAATTGCCTGGAACTCAACTTCGCCCGCGCCGCCCGCGGCTGGCCGTTCCGGGTGGAGGGGGCCCGCCGGGTGGTCGCGGTCTCCGGCAATGTGGAGGCGAACAATGGCGAGACCCTGCGCGCCCTCTGCGTGGCCGGGCTCGGCATCGCCCGGCTCGGCGCCTTCCTGGTGCGCGACGATCTCGAAGCGGGCCGCCTCGTCACTCTGCTCGACGCCCATGACAGCGGCGAGACCGAGCCGATCCAGGCGCTCCATGTCGGCGGCGCCCGCGTCCCCCGCCGGGTGCGGGCCTTCGTGGATTTCCTGGCCGCCAACCTGCCCGCGCCGCGGTGAAGGCGCGCGGGGCGCCGGCTCGTGCCGAAGCCGCCCCCCGCGCCCGTCGCCGTCAGCGCGTGCCGCCGCCGACGTTGATCACCTCGCCGGTCACCCAGCGGGCGTCGTCGGAGGCAAGGAAGGCCACCACGCCGGCGATGTCGTCCGGTCGGCCCGCGCGGCCGAGGGGGATCTGCGCGACCAGGGCGGCCTCCATCTCCGAGCCCGCGATGCCGGCCGTGTGGGTGCCCTCGGTCACCACGAAGCCCGGGCTGACCACGTTGACCCGGATCCGGCGCGGGGCCAACTCGTTGGCGAGGACGCCCGAGATGGCGTCCACCGCGCCCTTGGTCCCGGTATAGACCGCCATCGTCGCCGGCTGGATGCTGGTGACGACCGACGAGATGTTGATGATGCTGCTTCCCTCGCCGAGATGCTTGGTGGCGGCCTTCGTGGTCAGCAGCACGCCCAGCACGTTGATGTCGAAGTGGCGCCGGTAATGCTCCTCGGTGATCGCCTCGATCGGCGCGAATTCGTAGACGCCGGAATTGTTGACCAGCACGTCGAGCCGGCCGAACCGCGTCACCGCCGCCTCGATCAGCGCCTCCGCCTCCGCAGCCTTGGAGACGTCGCCCTGCACCGCGACCGCCTTGCCGCCCTCCGCCGTGATGGCCTCGACGACCGCGTCCGCGCCCGCCCGGCTCGACGCGTAATTGACCACGACCGCCGCGCCGTCCTTCGCCAATGCCTTGGCGATCGCCGCGCCGATCCCCTTGGATGCGCCGGTCACCACGGCGACCTTGCCGTCAAGCTTCGACATCTGTGCTAACCTTCGACATGGGAAGGCTCCGGAATGGTGCCGCTAGTCCCATAGTTCGGAATTTCGGAACTAACGGGACGCGGTTCAAGCCCCCATATGGATCAATCATGAGGCCCCTGTTCCACCCCGCGATCGAGGATGTCCGGCCGGGCGCGATCCTCCACGCGCTGTCCGATCCCTGCCGCGCGGCGATCTTCGCCCGGATCGCGCGGGCGGGCTGCGTGGAGGCCTGCTCGACCCTCTCGGCGGTGGGGGACCGGGTCATCCCGAAATCCTCCCTGTCCAGCCACGTCAAGGTTTTGCGCGAGGCCGGCCTGATCCGCTGCGAGCGCCACGGCGTGGAGATGCGCAACCATTCGCGCTGCGCCGAGGTGGAGGCCCGCTTTCCGGGCCTGCTGTCGGCGATCATGAACGCCTACGCATCCCAGGGGGACGAGGGCGCCGACGCGGTGCCGTCGGAGGGGCCGGCGGCCTCGGCCTGAGCCCCGGCGCAATCCAGCCGCGTCACGAGGACCGCGAGCTCGCTCTGCCGGTCGAGGCCGAGCTTGGCGAAGCAGGCGCGCAGATGCACCCGGATCGTGGCCTCCGACACGAGGAGGGCGCGGGCGGCCTCCCGCGGGGAGGCGCCGCGCCCGATCAGCGTCGCCGTGCCGGCCTCGCAGGGGGGCAGGCCGAGTTGCTGCAGCAGGCCCGCGATCGGCCGGATCGCGGGGGCGAAGATATCCCTGAGCAGCAGGATGGCGCCGCCCTCCGCAGGGAGGGGGCTCGCCGGGGCCGCGTCCGGCCCTCTCTGCGGGATCAGCTCGACATGAATCGGCCGGCGCGTCCCGTCGCCCTTGAGCAGCATGGCCGCCTCGCCGGGCGGGCCGATGCCCCCCGTGGCGGCGCCCAGGAGACGGTCGAAGCGCGGCCGCTCCGTCCGCCCGAGGCTGTGCAGGCAGCCGCTCCGGTCGATCCGCAGGCATCCCTTGATCAGATCGGCAGCCGCCCGCGTGACGTGCACGACCCGGGCCGAACCGTCGAGGAAGATCGCCCCGAAGGCGATCGCGTCGAGGGAGGAGGAGCACAAAGCCGCCGGCACCCGGACCGGCTCCCGCGGCCTCAGGAAAGGGCCGCGGGCGTCGAAACCGGTGCCGAGCGTCGCCAGCACCCCCGTCCAGGCGGCGGGACCGAGCGTCGCCGCGTGACTGGCCCCGATGAGGGGCGAACCTTCGGCAGCGGCCATCGCAGGCTTCGCCCCGAAGATCCCGGAGGATCCTTCGCCGGCTATAATCCAGCAATGAACAGGGGCCGCAAATCACAATCGATCATTTATTCGTGATGTTGATTTTGAACACAATTAACATTTGCTGAAATATTGTGTCTTACACAAATCGCTTCCGAGCAAAATTCTCGATCGAAACACAGATTTTGACACTCGGATCGTATCAAAAGATCTTTTCGGATCCGGTTCGGCCGCCGGCCTGGATCTGCGGCGGCCGAGGCGGGTCCGATCAGTTCATCTCGCCATGGAGGGAATCCTGCCATCGCATGGCCGAATCCGCGTTCGGATTGCCGCTCCCGGGGGCCGGGACGGCGGTGGGGGCCGCCCGGTTCGCCTCGAGCGACACGTAAGCCGGGCGGCTGTGATGCCGTGACGGCGTCGCCATCACGGACGTGCTCGTGGATGCCAAAGCGGCAACACAGACGACGATGTCGAAGCAGCGCAACCTGGTCATGGGAACGCCTCCGTTGCGGGTCGGGTCCATGGAGGATGCGGCGCCGCACGCGGCGGCGAATACCTCATTTAAGGTAGAGAACGGCGCGCGGGGCTCAGCCCGCGCAGTCCCGGATCAGCCGGCGCAGGAAGGCCTCGCCCTTGGCGAAGGCCTCCAGGGTGATGAACTCGTCGGGCTGGTGGGCCTGGTCGATGGAGCCGGGGCCGCAGACCACGGTCGGCAGGCCGGCCCGCTGGAAGCGGCCGGCTTCTGTGGCGTAGGGCACGCTGATCGTCGCGTTCTTCTCCGCCAGCCGCAGGGCCAGACGCTCGGCCTCCGAGCCGGGATCGGGCGCGAGGCCCGGCACCGCCACCTCCTCCACCGTCTCGATGCGCCCGTAATCGCCGTAGCGGTTGAGCCGCTCGGCGGTGACGCGGGCGCAGGCTTTCGCGAAGCGCGCGGGGATCTCGGCCATGTCGAGGTCGGGCAGGCCGCGGAACTCCCAATGGAAGGCGCAGAGCTTGGGCAGGATGTTGCGGGCGGTGCCGCCCTGGATCGTGCCGACATGCACCGTGGTGGCGGGCGGATCGAAGCGGCCGGAGGCGTCGCCCCGGGCGATCATGTCGTCGGCGATGGCGTTGAGCTCAGAGACGAGCTCGGCCGCGGCCATCACCGCATTGGCCCCGAGCATGGGCTTGGCCGAATGCGCCTCGTGCCCGTGCACGGTGGTGAGATAGGTGACGATGCTCTTGTGCGCATCCGCCACCGCCATGTCGGTCGGCTCCCCGACGATCACCGCGCCGGGGCGCGGCAGGTCGGCCCCGAAGCGGGCGATGGTGTCGGCGACGCCGAGGCAGGTCGTCTCCTCGTCGTAGGAGAGCAGGATGTGGATCGGCCGCGCCAGATCGGCGGCGAGCATGTCCGGCACCGCAGCCAGGACGAGGGCGTCGAAGCCCTTCATGTCGACGGCGCCGCGGCCATAGGCCTTGCCGCCCTCGACCCGGAGGGTGAAGGGGTCGCCCGTCCAGGCCTGGCCGGTGACGGGCACCACATCGGTATGGCCGGAGAGCACGACGCCGCCGTCGCTGTTCGGGCCGATGGTGGCGAACAGGGCCTGCTTGTCGCCGGCCGCGTTCGGCACGCGGAGATAGGAGACGCCCCAGCCGTCGAGATAGGCGGCGACGAAGTCGATCAGGGCGATGTTCGACTTCGAACTCTCGGTGTCGAAGGCGACGAGCCGGGCGAGCAGGTCGAGCGGCGCGTAGCGGTCGCCCGCGCGCATCCCGCTAATGGACGCTGCGGCGGACATGCGGCGAGTCGAGCGAGAAGGCCGGGATCTCCGCCTCGAAGCTCTCGCCGGCCGGCGTCGCCATGGTGTAGCTGCCCGCCATCAGGCCGTCGGGCGTGGTGAGAGGGCAGCCGCTGGTGTAGCTGAAGGACTCGCCCGGCTCGAGCACCGGCTGCTTGCCGACGACGCCGGCGCCGCGCACCTCCTGACAGGCGCCGCGGCCGTCGATGATCCGCCAGTGCCGGGAGCGCAACTGCACCTGCTCCGGCCCGTTGTTCACGATCTCGACCGTGTAGGCGAAGAAGTAGCGGCTCTCGCCCGGGGAGGATTCCTCCTCCACGAAACGAGGCTCCACGGTCACCGTGATGCCGCGCGTCTCGGCCTTGTACATCGCGGGAAAGCGTCTCCGTGATCGGTGGCGGGCCGCGAGCGACATCCGCAACGCGACGTGGTACGTGCCGCCCCCGATGGCGTCAATCGCGGCGAAATACGACAGGGTTTGCGTGAGCGTAGGGTCGATCTCGGCTGATCCCGCTGCCGGGAAGGCGGGGGAGACGGCCGGCACGAGGCGCCTGCGCTTCGGCCTCGGAGCCGGGGCGCTGCTGCTCGTCGCGGGCCTGAGCGCCCTGGTCCATCCGCAGGTCGCCGCCCCCGCCGCGACGCTCGCCGCGGCCCTGGCGCTGGAGGTGGCCGGCCGCCTCGCCATGGCCGCCGCCACCCGGCGGGTCGGGCTCCGCGTGGCCCTGCGCGGGCTGCCCTCCCTGGTGCTCGCCGCCGGCCGGCTGCCGGGGGTCTGCGCCCTCGCCCTGCTCGTCTGCCTCGCCGCCTGGCCCGAGCGGCTGGCCCTGCTCCTCGGGCTCGCCGCGGGGCTGCTCGCCATGAGCGCCTTCGCGCACTTGTCCCTCGCCCGCATCGTGCTTTCCCTCAGGGAACAGGCAGCCGACCCTTGACGGCGGCCCCCGCGGCGCCGATGCCCGAATCGCTTGAGGAAATGCGGGGGCCGGCTTTGGGCGCAGCCGAGATCAGGGACGGGATCCAGCCGGGCCAGGCCATCGCGGCCCTGACCGAAGCGGGCGCGATCCGCCCGGCGAGCCCCTATGCCTCGGACCAGATCCAGCCGGCGAGTCTCGACCTGCGCCTCGGCGCCCGGGCCTACCGGGTGCGCACGAGCTTCCTGCCGGGCCGGAGCCGCACCGTCGCGGCCTGCGTCGAGACGCTGGCCCTCCATCCGATCGACCTGACCCAGGGCGCGGTGCTGGAGACGGGCTGCGTCTACATCGCCGAATTGCAGGAGAGCCTGGCGCTGCCCGCCGCCCTCAGCGCCAGCGCCAACCCGAAGAGCTCCACCGGCCGCATCGACGTCTTCACCCGGGTGATCGCCGACCGGGCCGCGGCCTTCGACCAGGTCGAGCCGGGCTATGCCGGCCCGCTCTATGCCGAGATCTCGCCGCGCACCTTCCCCGTGCTGGTGCGCACCGGCTCCCGGCTCTCCCAGATCCGCTTCCGCCGGGGCGACCCGCGGCTCAGCGATGCCGAGCTCTCCGCGCTCCATGCCCGCGTGCCCCTGGTGAGCGCGCCCGCGCCCTCCTTCCAGGGCGGCGTCGCCGTCTCGGTGGACCTCGCCGGCTTCGACGGGCTGATCGGCTATCGCGGCAAGCGCCACACGGGCCTCATCGACGTGGACCGCCCCCGCGACCACGCCACCGCCGATTTCTGGGAGCCGCTGCCCGCCGACGGGCGCGGCACGCTGATCCTCGATCCCGGCCAGTTCTACATCCTGGCCTCCAAGGAAGCCGTGCAGGTGCCCCCGGACCACGCCGCCGAGATGGTGCCCTTCGATCCGCTGGTGGGCGAGTTCCGCGTGCATTACGCGGGCTTCTTCGATCCCGGCTTCGGCCACGAGGCGGCGGGGGGCACCGGCGCCCGGGCGGTGCTGGAGGTGCGCTCCCGCGACGTGCCCTTCCTGCTCGAGGACGGCCAGATCGTCGGCCGCCTCGTCTACGAGCGGATGGCGGCCCTGCCGGAGACCCTCTACGGCGCCGGCGCCGGCTCGAACTACCAGGCCCAGGGCCTCAAGCTCTCGAAGCACTTTTCCTGAGAAAGCCGCCCGGGGCGAGACACGCTAGCGCGGCTCCTCGCCGCCCAGCACGCCTTCGACCGTGCCGATCGCCCGGTCCAGGCGGCGGGCGACGTCGCCGGTGGTCGCCGTGACCCGGGCGAGGCGCGCGCTCGCGGCGTCGAGCTCGGCGGCGAGGCGGGCGCGGTCCTCCTCCATCAGGGCGAGCTCGGTCTCGTGGTCGGCCCGGTTCTCCTCGGCCTCCACGCGCCGCGCCACGGCGGCTTCGAGCCGCGTCAGCGCCGCGTCGAGCTTCGACAGAGCTTCCTCGAGTGCCGGCATCATCCCTCCGTAGGGGAAGGGTTTTCCGACAGCGGCGGGGAAAATTCCAGCGCCGTCCGGCAAATCGCCGCCGCGCGGGCGCCGCTGCCCGCAAGAAAAACCCCCACCGCGGCGGAGGCCGGGTGGGGGAAGGTGCACGTCTCGAACACTCCGAGGGGGGCTCGGAGATACGATGTGAACGGGTGGAGGGGCGGAGTTCATCCTCGCGGAACGGCGAAGTCCGTGTGTCGCCCGGGCATCGCGTGCCGGCGCCTGCGTTCTCCACAACAGTTACAACCGGCGATCGCTGCCCCGCTTCGCCTTTGACAGCCCCCCTCCCCATGCTAGACAGCCGGCGCCCGCCCGATGCCGCCGCGGCCTGCCCCCGCTTGCCGGGCGGGACGCCTGCCGGAGCATGACGATCGTGACCCCAGGAAGCCCCTCGCACGCAGGATCCGGTCGCCGGTCCGCGCGTGGCGCGGCGTCCGACGCGGGGCACGGGACCGCGGTTCATCTCCGGTTCAAGCCCGCCGGTCATGGAGCGGGGGCGATGCGGCTTCGCCGCAGCCGACGGACACCGATGCGGCGCCCGGGCCGCAACCCTACATCAGGACGAACGGCGCGACGCGCCCGCTCACACTACGAAGGAGTCACGCCGTGACGGTCAAGGTTGCCATCAACGGATTCGGTCGCATCGGCCGCAACGTGCTGCGCGCCATCCACGAGGCCGGCCGCACCGACATCGAGGTCGTGGCGATCAACGATCTCGGCCCGGTCGAGACCAACGCCCACCTGCTGCGCTACGATTCCGTGCACGGCCGCTACCCGGGCCAGGTCGCCGTGGACGGCGACTGCATCCTCATCGACGGCAAGCGCATCAAGGTCACCGCGATCCGCAACCCGGCCGAGCTGCCCCACCGCGACCTCGGCGTCGACATCGCCCTGGAATGCACCGGCATCTTCACCGCCAAGGAGAAGGCCAAGGCCCATCTCGACGCCGGCGCCAAGCGCGTCCTCGTCTCGGCCCCGGCCGACGGCGCCGACCTCACCGTGGTCTACGGCGTGAACCACCAGCTGCTCTCGGCCGAGCACCTCGTCGTCTCGAACGCCTCCTGCACCACGAACTGCCTCGCCCCCGTCGCCAAGGTGCTGAACGAGGCGATCGGGATCGAGCGCGGCTTCATGACCACGATCCACTCCTACACCAACGACCAGCCCTCGCTGGACCAGATGCACAAGGACCTCTACCGGGCCCGCGCCGCGGCCCTGTCGATGATCCCGACCTCCACCGGCGCCGCCAAGGCCGTCGGCCTGGTGCTGCCGGAGCTGAAGGGCAAGCTCGACGGCACCTCGATCCGCGTGCCGACCCCGAACGTCTCGGCCGTGGACCTCGTCTTCACCGCCAAGCGCGCCACCTCGGTCCAAGAGGTCAACGACGCGATCAAGGCCGCCGCCGCAGGGCCGCTCAAGGGCGTGCTCGGCGTGACCGACCAGCCGAACGTGTCGATCGACTTCAACCACGACCCGCACTCCTCCACCTTCCACCTCGACCAGACCAAGGTCATGGACGGCACCTTCGTGCGCATCCTGTCTTGGTACGACAACGAGTGGGGCTTCTCGAACCGGATGGCCGACACCGCCGTTGCCATGGCGAAGCTCATCTGAGCCGGAAGCGGGAGCCCGCCGGGCTCCCGCGCGCTGCCTCGCGCGGCGCCCTCTGGACATGGACGGGCGGCGCGCAGGACGGGCCGCCCCTCCCGACAGGAAGCGTGGTGTGCCGACATGACCGAGACCTCGCCGAACGCGCCCGCCGGGGGCCCCTTCATCCCGGACGCGTCCCCGACCCACCCGCCCGCCAGCACGAATCCGGCACAGCCCCCGGCTCCCCGGACCCCGGCCGTGGGCAAGGCCGAGCTTCCCCCGCCGCCCTCCGTCCACGGCGACCAGCTCGCCCGGATCGAGGACAAGACCGCCCGGATCGAGGACAAATACGCCCGCTCCGAGGCGCTGCTCTCCCGGGTTGAGGAGAAGGTCGAGGCGGCGGCCGCCCGCATGAACGAGGCGGCGCGCCAGTCGGACCTCGCCTCCCTGCGCGGCGAGCTCCGCGGCATGAGCGACCGGGTGCGGCGCATGCCCGGCACCGGCGCCCTGGTGCTCACCGCGATCATCACCTCCGTGCTCACCGTGGTGCTGATGGTGGCCGTGCAGCGGCTCAACCTCGACCATCTGCTGCCGCCGCGCGCGGGCGCCCCCGCGGGGCAGACCACCGCCCCGGCCAACCCCCAATAACTCCCTTCCCCACGCCCTCGAACAACCGGACCAGAACGACAGGATGAGCGCCTTCCGCACCCTCGACGATGCCGGCGCCCTCAAGGGCAAGCGCGTCCTCCTGCGCGTCGACCTCAACGTGCCGATGGAGGGGGGCCGGGTCACCGACGCCACCCGCATCGCGCGGGTGGTGCCGACCATCAAGGAGATCGCGGACAAGGGCGGCAAGGTCGTCCTGCTCGCGCATTTCGGCCGTCCGAAGGGCAAGCCCGATCCCAAGGAGAGCCTGAAGCCGATCCTGCCGACGCTCTCCGAGCAGCTCGGCCGCCCGGTGGCCTTCGCCGAGGATTGCGTCGGCGAGGCCGCGGCCCAGGCGGTCGCGGCCCTGCAGGACGGCGACGTGCTCCTCCTCGAGAACACCCGCTACCATGCGGGCGAGGAGAAGAACGACGCGGACTTCACCAGGGCGCTCGCCGCCAACGGCGACCTCTACGTCAACGAGGCCTTCTCCGCCGCCCACCGGGCCCACGCCTCCACCGAGGGCCTCGCCCACCGGCTGCCGGCCTATGCCGGCCGGCTGATGCAGGCGGAGCTCGACGCCCTCACCCAGGGCCTCGAGGATCCCAAGCGCCCGCTCATCGCCATCGTCGGCGGCGCCAAGGTCTCGACCAAGATCGACCTCCTCGAGAACCTCGTCGCCAAGGTCGACATGCTGGTGATCGGCGGCGGCATGGCCAACACCTTCCTGCACGCGCAGGGCAAGGCGGTGGGCAAGTCCCTCTGCGAGAAGGACCTCGCCGACACCGCCCGCCGCATCCTGGCAAAGGCCGAGGCCGAGGGCTGCGAGATCATCCTGCCGGCGGACGCCCTCGTCGCCCGCGAGTTCAAGGCGAATGCCGAGAACGAGACGGTGCGCGTCGACGCGGTGCCGGAGGACGCGATGATCCTCGATGTCGGCGCCGCCTCCATCGCCACCGTCGACGGCGCCATCGACCGCGCCGCGACGCTGGTCTGGAACGGCCCCCTCGGCGCCTTCGAGCTGACGCCCTTCGACACCGGCACCGTGGCCGTGGCCCAGCACGCCGCCCGGCGCACCAAGGCCGGCCAGCTCGTGACCGTGGCCGGCGGCGGCGACACCGTGGCCGCCCTCAACCATGCCGGCGTCGGCGAGGATTTCTCCTACGTCTCGACCGCGGGCGGCGCCTTCCTCGAATGGCTGGAGGGCAAGGCGCTGCCGGGCGTGGAGGCCCTACGGGCCAAGGGCTGACGCCCTTCCGACGACGACCGAATTCCCCGCCGCCCTCCTCCTTCGGAGGGGGAAGAGCGGGACCTCCAGGTGATCTATCATGGGCCTTTGCGCAGGCCCGACCGCACGAGGCATCGAGACATGGCACGCATCACCCTTCGGCAGCTCCTCGACCACGCCGCCGAGCACGGCTACGGCGTGCCCGCCTTCAACCTGAACAACATGGAGCAGGGCCTGGCCATCATGGCCGCGGCCGACGCCACCGATTCGCCGGTGATCCTCCAGGCGAGCCGCGGCGCCCGCGCCTATGCCAACGACGTGGTGCTGGCCAAGCTGATCGACGGCCTCGTCGAGATCTATCCGCACATCCCGGTCTGCATGCACCTCGACCACGGGAACAACGAGGCCACCTGCGCCACCGCCATCCAGTACGGCTTCACCTCCGTGATGATGGACGGCTCGCTCAAGGCCGACGGCAAGACCCCGGCCGACTACGCCTACAATGTCGAGATCACCCGCAACGTCACCAAGATGGCCCATTGGGCCGGCGTCTCGGTGGAGGGCGAGCTCGGCGTGCTCGGCTCCCTGGAGAGCGGCACCGGCGAGGCCGAGGACGGCCACGGCGCCGAGGGCGAGCTCTCCCACGACCAGCTCCTGACCGACCCGGACGAGGCGGTGAAGTTCGTGCGCGAGACCAAGGTCGACGCGCTGGCCGTCGCCATGGGCACCAGCCACGGTGCCTACAAGTTCACGAAGAAGCCCGACGGCGCCGTGCTCGCGATGAACGTGATCGAGGAGATCCACCGCCGCCTGCCGAACACGCACCTCGTCATGCACGGCTCCTCCTCCGTGCCGCAGGAGCTGCAGGACATCATCAACCAGTATGGCGGCGCCATGAAGCCGACCTGGGGCGTGCCGGTCGAGGAGATCCAGCGCGGCATCAAGCACGGCGTGCGCAAGATCAACATCGACACCGACAACCGCATGGCGATGACCGGCCAGATCCGGAAGATCCTCACCGAGAGCCCGGCCGAGTTCGACCCGCGCAAGTACCTGAAGCCCGCCATGGAGGCGATGACCAAGCTCTGCAAGCAGCGCTTCGAGGAGTTCGGCACCGCCGGCAACGGCGCGAAGATCCGCCCGATCTCGGTCGCGCAGATGGCCGCGCGCTACGCGAACGGCTCCCTCGACCCGCGCATCGACGGCTGAGACCGTCCCCGACACGAAAAACAGCGGAGATCCTCTGTCGATGGCGGAAGCCTTCACCCGTCTCGCCCTGCTGTCGCCCCATGGCGTCGAGGCCGGGCAGACGGACCGACTGGCCCAGGCCCTGGAACGGGCCTGCGCCGCGGCCGATATCGCAGCGGTGCTGCTCCGGCTCGCGCCGGGGGACGAGCGCGGCCTGACGAGCCTCGTCAAGCGCCTCGCCCCGCCCGCGCAGGAGCACGGGGCGGCGGTGCTCGTCGCGGCACAGGGCTTCACCGGGGATCTCGTCAGCGTCGCCGCCCGCGGGGGCGCGGACGGCGTGCATGTGGAGAAGGCGGCGGAGAGCGGCCTGCGCGACCTACGCGGCCGCCTGCGCGATGGCCGCATCCTCGGGGCGGGCGGCTTCCTCAACTCGAAGCACGAGGCCATGGCGGCCGGCGAGACCGGCGCCGACTACCTGATGTTCGGCGGCCTCTACCCGGACGGCACGGCGCCGGACCCGGAGCTGGTCCGCGAGCGGGCCGCCTGGTGGGCCGAGATCTTCGAGACGCCCTGCATCGCGGTGGCCACGCAGGCCTCCGAGATCGACGACCTCGCCGCCACCGGCGCCGAGTTCGTCGGGCTGGAAAGCGGGATCTGGCTCGACGACGCGGCGGCGGTCGGCGACGCCCAGGCGCTCCTGCGGAAGGCGGCCGGCCCGGCATGACGGGGCCGGCACGTCTGAGACCGTTTCCGCTTGGTGGCTTCGGCCGGCCCGAGTCTCCCCTCTCCCCGCCTGCGCGGAGAGGGGGGCGCTGGCTTCACCCGCTCCGATCGAACGGAACCGGCATGATACGATTGGCCCTCGCGGGCGTGCTCGCCGTTTCGGCGGCGCAGGCGCTGGCGGCGCCCAAGGAGCCCGCGCCCGCCGCGAAGGATGCAGGGCCCCCCGGTTCGTTGGTGCCCGGATCGGCCGCCAAGCCCGTGCCCGCGGGGCCGGCGCGGCTCTCGGCGGACGGGCTCAAGCGTGAGCTGCCGACGCCCTACACGCCCAATGCCGAGGGTCTGCATCCGCGCCTCAGCGATCAGGTCGACCTCGCCTACGGCGCCTATCAGCGCGGGCGCTACAACACCGCCTTCCGCGAGGCGACGACGCGGATCGAGCGAAACCCGAAGGACGCCGCCGCCCTGACCCTGCTCGGCGAGCTCTACAACCAGGGTCTCGGGGTGAAGCAGGATCCGAAGCGCGCCCTGGAATGGTACCGCCTCGCCGCCAACGAGGGGGATGCCCACGCCATGGCCTCCCTCGGCCTGATGGCCATGGACGGGCGTGGCCAGCCGAAGGACCCGAAGGCGGGGCGCGTCTGGCTGGAGAAGGCGGCCGCCAAGGGCGAGGCGACGGCGGCCTACAATCTCGCCCTGATCCAGATCGGCACCGGCAAGCCCGAGGATCTGACGGCGGCGGCGGCCAATCTGCGCAAGGCCGCGGAGGCCGAGCTCGGCCCGGCCCAGCACGATCTCGGCGTGCTCTACCTTCAAGGGCGGGGCCTGCCCAAGGACCCGGCCCAGGCGGCGGCCTGGTTCCAGCGCGCGGCCAATAACGGCGACCTCGCCGGCGAGGTCGAGTTCGCGATCCTGCTCTTCAACGGGACGGGCACGAACAAGGACGAGACCCGGGCCGCCCGCCTGTTCCTGCATGCCGCCGCCCGCGGCAACGCCATCGCCCAGAACCGCGTCGCCCGCCTTTACGCGGTCGGCCGGGGCGTGCCGAAGAACCTCGTCGAGGCCGCCGCCTGGAACCTCGCCGCCGCGGCCCAGGGCCTGTCCGACGCCTGGCTCGACCAGACCCTGTCGGGCCTCTCCGCCGACGAGCGCAGCCGCGCGGAGAGGCTGGCCGCGGACCGGGCGAAGCTGCAGGAATAAGGCGGCCGCCCCCTCACGTCCGCTTCGCGGCCACCTCCCCCGACGGGGAGAAAAGACGGAAACTCAGTGAACGGCGTCGCCGCCCGCGGTGGCCTCGGCCTCGGTGGGATGGTCGGAGACCAGGGTCTTGTCCGCCGGGGGTTCGGCGCTGGCGACGGACTTGCGGGTCAGCATCGGCTCCAGGCGCTCGGCCAGGGCCTTGTCGAGATGGCGCGCATAGGGGCCCTCGAAATAGCGCTCCCCGGTGCCCCGGCCGTAGAGCCGGTCGTGGGTGCGCATCATGTTCGCCACTTCCGGACGGCAGACGAAGCCGATCACGCCGGCCGCCTCGACCCAGCGGCCCTCCTGCGCCAATCGCGTGGCCTTGGGATTAGACATCACGGTCTCGGCGAAGCAGGTGGTCGCCGCCTCGCGCAGGGGCGCGAGGACGGCCTCGGCATTCGTGTTGACGCGCGCGGCAGGCCGGGCCTGCGCCACGCCCCCGAGAACCATGGTCGCGACGACGGAAAACAGCAGAGCTTTCATCGAGAGGGCCTCGAACCACGCCACTCCCGAATATTCAGCGAGAATTGGGCCTGGAACAGGGCGATCCTCGGCGGAAATTGCGGCCGGCCCGCTTTCGGCCGGCGCCTGTCACCGCCCGGGCACAGGGCCGCGACGCGGCGGGCTCAGCCCCGCTTCACGGCGCTCCAGGTGCCGCTGCAGCTGAACGGGCCGTTGCCCGCGGTCTGCCAGATGCCGTCGCCGACGCCGTTCTTGCGGAGCTGGCCGGAGACCTGGGCCGCGTCCTGGCCCCGGGAGATGACCGCCCGCACCGCCCCCGACGACGAGACGCGGCCGTTGATGGCGAACTCGCCGCCGGCATAGCTCGCCTCGCCCCGGTCGATCTGCACGCCGTAGCGATAGGCGCGGTCGCAGGGGCCGTCCTGGGTCAGAACCTCGATGCTCCAGCGCCCGTCGAACCGATGCGGCACCGCCACCTTGCGCTTGGCGGCGTAGGCATCGCCGATCCCGGTGGCCGTGACGGCGAGGGCGGCAGCGAGGATCGCAAGTCTCATGTCTCTTCCCGACGCTTCGGACACTGGCTTCGGAGTCCGGCGCGGCCACCTCGGCCGCAGCGGGGAACGCCCGAGAGGCCGGTCGGTTTCCGCGCCAAGCTTGCTCGGGGGCGGCCTGCCGGGCCGCGGAGAGCGCCCCCGCACATCGCGCCTCAGGCGGAGGCCCGGCTCTGCCGCTGCGCCTCGGCGAGCAGGGCCAGCAGGTCGCAGCCGGCATAGAGGAAGGCATCGACGCCCGCCGCCTTCAGCGCCTCCGCCTCCGCCGGACGGCCGGCGAGGTAGACGAAGCGGGCACCCGCCGCCTTCAGGGCCTCGGCCGCGGGGACGGCCTCGGTGGCGTAGAGCGCGTCGGAGGAGCAGAGGCAGGCGATGGGGGTGTCGGAAGCTTTGAAGGCTTCCGCGAGCTCCGCGGAGGCTTCGAAGCCGTCGTTGGTCTGCGCCTCGATGCCGCCCGCCGCGAAGGCGTTGGCGGCGAAGGTGGAGCGGGCGTTGTGAACTGCCACCGGGCCGAGATTGGCCAGGAACACCGAGGGCCGGCGCCCGTTCGCGGCCAGGGCCGCGTCGGAGGCGTCGCGCAGGGCCTCGAAGGGTTCGGCGAGGCGCAGGGACGGCAGCACGCCCCCGGCCGCCGCCGGGCGGGGCGCGATATCGAGCACCGTCACCGGCTTCTCGGCGAGGAAGGGGAACTCGCTCGATCCGGTCAGCGGCTCCTGCCGGGTGGCGATGCGCCGGGCACGGGTCTCGCGGAGCTGGGCGATGCGGCCGGGCAGCGCGCCGGCCTTCAGGCTGGCGAGCAGGCCGCCCTCCTTTTCGATCTCCTGGAAGGCGGCCCAGGCCTGCTCGGTCAGCTGCTGGGTCAGCGCCTCGAAGCCGCCGGCGCCGGCCGCGGGATCGGAGACGCGGGCGAGGTTCGATTCCTCGAGCAGGATGATCTGGCTGTTGCGCACCACCCGGCGGGCGAAGGCGTCCGGCAGGCCAAGGGCCAGGGTGTAGGGCAGCGCGGTCACGGAATCCGCCCCGCCGAGGCCCGCCGAGGCCGAGGCCATGGTCGTGCGCAGGATGTTCACGAAGGGATCGCGGCGGGTCATCATCCGCCAGGCGGTCTCGGCATGGACCCGCAGGGGCTTCGGCTCCAGGCCGCAGGCCTCCTCGACCCGCGCCCAGAGGCGGCGGATCGCGCGGAACTTGGCGATGGTCAGGAACTCGCCCGCATCCGCCACGAGCAGGACGGCGAGGGCGTCGCGGGCCGCCTCCAGAGAATGGCCGCCCGCCTCGAAGGCCCGGAGATAGGCGACCGCGGCGGCGAGCACCGCGGCGAGCTCCTGGACCTCGCTGCAACCGGCCTCGTGATAGGGCCGGCCATCGGCCAGGGCGACGCGGCCGCGATGGCCGGCGAAGGCGGCGAGCGTGGCGGAGAGCCGGGCCTCCCAATCCGCCTCGAGCGCACCGGTCGCGGCGAAGCTGCCGATCGGGTCGAGGCCGAGATCGAGGTCGAGGGCGGCCGGGTCGTCGCCGCGGCGGCCGACGAGGTCCTTCAGGGCGGCCGCGGCGGCGAAGCCCTGCGGCCCGGCATCGAGGCGCAGGGCGATCAGCGGCAGCATCGTGCCCTTGAGCGCCGCGTCGAGGGCCTGCGCCGAATCGAGGGCGAGGCCGAAGCCCCGGGCGGCGGGCGCTCCCTCGCCCACGAGCACCAGGGCGTCGGCGCCGCCCTCCAGGTCGGTCAGGGCCTGGGCGGCGGCCTTGTCGGAGTCGGGGTGGTCCACCCGCTGCGCCAGGCGCCAGGGGCCGGGGGCGCGGACCGGCTGCACCACCGGATCCGCGGCCGGGTAGAGCGGCTCGATCCGCAGGCCGTCCACCGTCCTGGTGACGAGGCGCTTCTCGAAATCGCCACCCTTGAGAGCCGCCTCGACGGCGCTGCGCCAGCGCGCTTCGGTCGCGGGCGCGAACAGCTCGGCGAGGGGGCGGTCTTCCATGGCGTCGGAACCTTGTCGGTGGTCGTTTCCCGGCCTCATGCGAGGCCTCGTGCTTTGCCGCAAGCCCTCGCACGGCCATCGCACCGGCCGCAACCGACTTTAGTCCAGTACACCCCTCTCGAACCGACGAAAAAACCTGAAGGCTCAACCAAAAAGAATCAGTCCGGCGAAGCCGAGCGAGCCGACGATGATGCGCCACCAGGCAAACAGCTGGAAGCCGTGGCGGGAGACGTAATCGAGCACCGTGCGCACGACGATCAGGGCCGAGACGAAGGCCGCGACGAAGCCGATCACGATCAGCAGCGCGTCGTTGCTCGACAGGTTCTTGTAGTTGTCGAGCAGGTCCTTGGCGAAGGCGCCGGCCATGGTCGGCATGGCGAGGTAGAACGAGAACTCCGTGGCCGCGCGCTTGTTGGCGCCCATCAGCATCGCCCCGACGATGGTCGCCCCCGAGCGGGACACGCCGGGGATCATGGCGAAGCACTGGAAGATGCCGATCTTGAGCGCCATCGGCAGGCTGAAGTCGAAGACGTCGTCCTTGCGCTGGTCGAGGTCGGTCTCGTCGACCACGAGCAGCACCAGGCCGCCCGCCACCAGCGTGGCGCAGACGATCCAGGGATTGAACAGGTAGGCCTTGATCGCCTTCGAGAAGATGCCGCCGATGATGGCGGCGGGCAGGAAGGCGACCAGGATCGCGAGCACGAAGCGGCGCGCCCGCGGATCGTTCGGGACCGCCTTGGCGATGCCGAGGAGCCGGCCGAAATAGGCGAACAGGATCGCCAGGATCGCGCCGAGCTGGATCAGCACCTCGAAGGTGTTGTTGGGCGAGTGGAAGCCGATGAAATGGCCGATGAGGAGCTGGTGCCCCGTGGACGAGACCGGAATGAACTCGGTCGCGCCCTCCACCAGGGCCAGCACGAGGGCCTTCACGATGTTCACGAAGTCCATGGGGCCGCCCGTGTCTAGCAGAGATCCGTTGATCGGAACGGGATCGTGCCGGGGAGGCCCGGCCGCACGTCTTCCCATGCCGTGCCGTCCCGGATTTGCCAAGCTTTGAGTCGCGGCGGTTGACGGGCAGTTACCGATTGCCTGCGAGCGTGTTAAGGAGGCGGCAAGGAACGGGTCATAACGCTGGGGCGATGCGCCCGCCTCTTGCGGGTCCGCCCCTCCGGTGCCATCGCGCCGACCCCCACCGCCCAGCACGGCCTCGATGGCGACGCTCCACCACTCTCCCTTCTGCCCCAACTCGCGCTTCATACGGCTCGCCCTGGCCGAGATGGGCATGGAGCCGGCGCTGGTCGAAGAGCGGCCCTGGGAGCGCCGGGAGGACTTCCTGATGCTGAACCCCGCCGGCACCACGCCGGTGCTGGTGGAGCAGACCGGGCTCGCCATCCCCGGGGCGGGGGTGATCGCCGAATATCTCGACGAGACGCGGGGCCTCGGCCTCGCCGACCGCCGCCTCCTGCCGGACACGACCGCGGCGCGGGTCGAGGTGCGCCGGCTGCTCGACTGGTTCCTGGTGAAGTTCCACGCCGAGGTCACGGAGTATCTCGTCACCGAGAAGATCCATAAGCGCTTCATGACCAGCGCCGAGGGGGGCGGCCCGCCGGACATGGGCGCCATCCGCGCGGCGCGCACCAATGTGCGCTACCATCTGAAATATCTCGGCTATCTGATCGGGCGGCGCCGCTGGATCGCCGGCGACCATCTGACCTACGCCGATCTCGCGGCCGCGGCCCATCTGTCCTGCGTGGATTATCTCGGCGACGTGCCATGGGACGAGGACGAGATGGCGAGGGACTGGTACGCGCGGATCAAGTCGCGCCCGTCCTTCCGCGGGGTGCTGGCCGACCGGGTGCCGGGCATGGCGCCGGCGGCGCATTATCCGGATCTGGATTTCTGAAGGCCACCGGGGCGCCCCTGCGCCGAATCATCGAGGAGCGGGCGCGCAGGCTCGGCTTCGACGCCTTCGCCGTCACGACCCCCGAGGCGGTGCCGGCCCTGCGCGAACGCCTGCCGCAATGGCTCGCCGCGCAGCATCACGGCTCCATGGACTGGATGGCGGAGCGGGCCGCGCAGCGCAGCGACCCGAAGGCGCTCTGGAGCGAGGTCCGTAGCGTGATCATGCTCGGCATGAATGCCGGGCCGGAGGCCGACCCGCTCGCGCTCCTCGCCCGGCGGGAGCACGCCGCCATCGCCACCTACGCGCAGCGGCGGGACTACCACGAGGTGGTCAAGGGCAAGCTGAAGGAGCTCGGCGGTTTCATCTCCGCCCGGAGCGGCGGCCCGGTGAAGGTCTTCGTCGACACCGCCCCGGTGATGGAAAAGCCCCTGGCGGAGGCCGCCGGCCTCGGCTGGCAGGGCAAGCACACCGTGCTGATCTCCCGGGAGCACGGCAACTGGCTGCTGCTCGGGGCGATCTACACGAGCGTGGCGCTGCCCCACGACGCCCCGGCCCAGGAGCGCTGCGGCTCCTGCCGGCGCTGCCTCGACATCTGCCCGACCGACGCCTTCCCGGCGCCCTTCCGGCTCGATGCGCGGCGCTGCCTGTCCTACCTCACCATCGAGCATGCCGGCCCGATCCCGGTCGAATTCCGGGAGGCGATGGGCAACCGCGTCTTCGGCTGCGACGATTGCCTGGCCGTCTGCCCCTGGAACAAGTTCGCCGGCGCGGCGCAGGAGGCACGGATGGCGGCCCGCGACGACCTCCTCGCCCCGCCGCTCGCCGAACTCGCCCGGCTCGACGACGCCGCCTTCCGCGCCCGCTTCGCCAACACGCCGGTGAAGCGGACCGGCCGGGACCGCTTCCTGCGCAACGTGCTGATCGCCATCGGCAATTCCGGCGCGCCGGCCCTGGCGGAGGAGGCCCTGCGCGGCCTGTCCGATCCCTCGGCCCTGGTGCGCGGCGCCGCCGTCTGGGCCTGCGGGCGCCTGCTCGACGCGGAGAGCCTGGAGGCGGCCTATGCGCGGCACGGCAGGGACGAGGCCGAGGCGAGCGTGCGGGCGGAATGGCGCGCGCTTCTGCCGCCCGGGCGCGGCCCTGCTATAGGGAACCCGGATGCCGCCTGAGGACATCGTCCGCAGCGGCCGGTGATGGACAGCGCATCGGACTGGAACGGCATGAACCTCTTCGTCTTCGGGCTCGGCTTCTCCGCGCGCCATTTCGTCGAGCGCGACCGCGCCCGGTTCGGCGCGGTCCGCGCCACCGTCACCGAGGCCGGGCGGGCCGGGCAGCTCGCGGCGGAGGCGGGCTTCCCGGTCTACACCTTCGGGCCGGAGGCGGACGATCCCCGCATCGCCGAGGCCCTCGCCGACACCGACATCCTGCTCGTCTCGGCCCCGCCGACCCGGGACGGGGACAGCGTGCTGCGGCGCTACCGCCGGGCGATCGCGCAGAGCCGCATCCGCTGGATCGGCTATCTCTCGACCATCGGCGTCTATGGCGACCAGGGCGGCGCCTGGATCGACGAGCGCGTCCCGGCGGTACCGACCAGCGATCGCTCCCGGGAGCGCCTGGCGGTGGAGAAGGCTTGGCAGGCGCTCGGCAAGGAGACCGGCCAGGCGGTGCAGATCTTCCGCCTCTCCGGCATCTACGGGCCGGGCCGCAACCCGATCGTGAAGCTGCGCGAGGGCAAGACCCAGCGCATCATCAAGCCGGGCCAGGTCTTCAACCGCATCCATGTCGAGGACATCGCCCGTACGCTGGCCGCCTCGATCGAGCGGCCCCGCAACGGGGCGATCTACAACGTCACCGACGACGAGCCGGCCCCGCCGCAGGACGTGATCGCCTACGCGGCCGCGCTGACCGGCCTGCCGTTGCCCCCGGCCGTCGATTTCGAGACCGCGGAGCTGAGCCCGATGGCGCGCAGCTTCTACGGCGAGAACAAGCGGGTGGAGAACCGCCTGATCCGCTCCGAGCTCGCGGTCGAGCTGGCCTACCCGACCTATCGCGAGGGCATCGCCGCCCTGGTCGGGGACGCGAAGCGGTAGGAGCAGGCCCTCACACCGTTTCAGGATCATCGCTGCGGCCGAGCGCGCCTCCCCGCGCCCGGCTTGCCGCTGTCGGTTCACCGATCCGCCCCGGGCCGGCTATTGCGGCGCGGGGGCCGGTTCGGCCGGTTGGGTGTCGGGCGCCTTCGGTGCCTCGCCCGTCTCCGTCACCTTGGCGAGTTCCGGATAGGGCTCGACCACATGGGCCCCGGCCATCGGCTTGCTCTGGCCGTTATGGCAGGTGGCGCAGTTGATCTTCGGGGCGTCCCCGGTCGGGCCGAGGCGGTTGGCCGGGAAGGTCGCGGTCAGCGGCGTGATGTAGTCGCCGTTCAGGTCCCGCACCATCCGGATGCCGTGCCAGGCCAGCGTCCGCTGCGGGGTCGATTGCGACCAGTTCGAGATCGCCCGGGTGTTGTGGCAGTAGGTGCAGTTCACCCCCAGCGATTCCGACATGTGGATCATCAGGCCGTAGGTCTTCTCCGCGTCCTGGATCGGCTTGCCCTTGCTCTCGGGCAGGGCCGTGGTGGCGTTGACGCGGATCAGGTTCTGGTCGGTGTCCTTCTTCGCCAGGAAGGTCTCGAGGGTGTTGTAGGGCAGCGAGGACAGGCCGACGGAGGGCGAGGCCAGGTTCTGGCCGTTGTTGCGGGGCTTGAAGCCGGTCTTGTAGGTCGGCCCCGGATTGTCGAACCAGACATGCTGCGGCACCGGCTGGCCGCGGTGGCAGGTGTAGCAGGTCACGCCGGCCTCGCCGACATGCTTCTCCTTCCAGGCGGTGTTGATGTGCTGCACCATCTGCAGCATCCGCCGGGCGACCTTCTTCTGGTAGAGGCTGTCGTCGGCCATGTTCTCGGTGTTGTGGCAATAGGTGCAGCCCTGCTCGGGGCTGACCCATTCCGTCATCGAGGTCATCAGCCGGTTGAACTCCTCCACGCTGACGTCCTGGAGCACCTTCACGTTCTGGTAGACGGCGCCGGCCTTGTCGGTGCCGGCCTCGACCGGGTCGGCCGGGGTCGGCGGCAGGTTGGCGGCCTTGATCTCTTCGGCCTCCCGGCGGGTCTGGATCTGGTCCATGCCGGTGCCGCGGAAGCCGTGCTGCTGGGCGAGGATGGGCGGCTTCGTCCAGCCGGCGGTGCCGAACTGGGCGATGGTCAGGAACAGCGCGACCACGCCGGCGGCGACAACGAGCAGCGTCCTCATGGCGTGCCTCCGGCCGGGTTGAGCGGGTCGGTCACCGGCCCGAAGACGTGCGGATAGGCGGGGGCGACGCCGTGCTTGACCGCCCAGAGGTACCAGTTGTCGACGACCGTGCCGGTGAGCAGGATGCCGATGCCGCCGGTGAGCGTGGTGAGCACCGCGAACCACCAGGCCCAGCGGTGGATGGATTCCATGGTGGCGTTGAAGCCCATGGTCCAGCGCCAGAACAGGGCGGCCCGCTCCGTGGCCGTGCCGCGGTTGACGATCTGGTCGATCTCCCGCTCCGCCCCGTAGCGGGAGCAGGCCAGGATGGTGCCGCCATGCATCGCGAAGAGCAGCGTCGATCCGTAGAGGAAGACGATCGAGAGCATGTGGAACGGGTTGTAGAACAGGTTGCCGTAGCGCAGCGAGAAGGCCGCGGTCCAATCGAGATGGGGGAAGATGCCGAAGGGCACCGCCTCCGACCACGAGCCCATCAGCAGCGGCCGGATGAAGCCGAGCACGAGGTAGAGCCAGATCGCGGAGGCGAAGGCCCAGGGCACGTGGGTGCCGAGCCCCAGGGCCCGGGCCCGGCGGTACATCCGCACCCACCAGAGCAGGATCGAGGTGGTGAGGAAGAAGCCGGCGATCAGCCACCAGCCGCCCTCGGCGAGGGGGGGCAGCACCTTGAGGCCGTATTGCGGGCGCGGCGGCTCCAGGGCGAGCCAGGGCAGTTGCCGCACGAACTGGATCGGATCCCAATTCACGCTCGCCCACATGTTGAGGCCGATGATCTCGAAGGCGATCAGGCCGCAGGTCAGGGACAGGGCGCCGAGATAGCCGCCGTAGATCGGCCCGACCTGGCTGTTGCCGAAGAGACCGAACAGGTAGCTGTTGAAGGCCTTGCCGACACGGTTGTCCGTGGCGACGGGGATGCCGCGCTCCGGCTCCACCGGCCGGACCTGCACCTGGGTGAAGATGTTCTGGTAATAGGTCATCGGCGCGTCCTCCCTTCCGCCGGTCAGCGCCAGACCGGGAGATTGAGCCACCAGCCCCACCATTCGGGCCAGCCGCGCGTCCAGAACGGACCGCTGATCACGATGCAGACCGCGCTCCAGAAGCCCGCCGAGAGGGCCAGGAACAGGCCGAGGCGGTGGATGCCGAGGGTGCCGATCGAGTAGCCGATCGTGTCGCGGAAATAGGTGTCCTCGTGCTCGGGCGTCTTCACCACGTCGCTGTCGCGCGGCGGGTTGGTCGAGGACAGGATCAGCGAGCCGTGCAGGGCCAGGGCGAAGGTCGTCGTGAAGAAGAACGACACCGCCAGCATGTGCGCCGGATTGTAGTGGAAGTGCAGATACTGGTAGCCGGTGTTCGAGACCCAATCGAGGTGGCTCAGGATGCCGTAGGGGAAGCCGTAGCCCCAGGCGCCCATCAGGAACGGCCGGATCACCACCAGGGTCACGTAGGCGAAGATCGCCACCGAGAAGGCGAAGGGCACGTGGTAGCCGATGCCCAGCTTGCGGCAGATCTCGACCTCGCGCAGCGCCCAGGAGCCGAAGGCCCCGACCGCGCAGAAGGTGATGATCTGCCAGAGGCCGCCTTCCTTCAGCGGTGCCAGGGCCAGCCCGTATTTCAGGTCGGGGGGCGCGATGTTGATCTGCCAGATGTTCCAGGTCGGGCCGAGGGCGGCCCCGTAGACGATCAGCGCCGTGCCGAGCACGGAGAAGAAGATCGTCGTCACCCCGAAGAAGCCGACATAGAACGGCCCCAGCCAGAAATCGAACAGGTCGCCGCCGATCAGGGTGCCGCCGCGGACGCGGTATTTCCTCTCGAAGCTCAGCATCGCCATGGCGGCAGCCCTCGCGCTGGAGGTGGGGGTTCAGGTTTCCGCGGGCGGGGCCGGAGACCCGGCGGCCCGTCCGCGGGCGCGTCTCGTCGAGGCGCGACGCGGCCGCTCCGTCAGGAGGGCATCGTCGGGAGGACGAGGCTGTGCGCGGCCGCCGCCTTGGCGGCCTTGGGGCCTTCCAGCCAGTTGAACCGGTCGGTGCTGAGCAGGATGAAGTGGATCAGCAGGGCCAGGACGAACAGGAAGGTGAACAGCGCGACGAGGGTCCGCCGCGGATCGAAGAGAAGCCAGATCTTGTGCATGGTCGGGCCTCCCTCAGCCGATCATCGTCGCGAGCGCCCGGGCCGCATCGGTCACGCCGTCGAGCGAGGCGTAGCCCTGCGGGCCGGGGAGCCAGGGCCGCCACAGCCAGACCAGGATGTGGGCGACCACGGCGATCGCCGTGAAGATGATGAAGCTCGTCAGGAAGATCGCGTGGAACTCCTTGGCTTCGGCTTCCGTCAGCCCGGACAGGCTGCTCGGTCTCTCGGTGGATACTCCGCTTGCCATCGATGGAACCTCCGTTTCTCTTGGCTGCGGCCCCGAGGGACCGCTGCGGGTTCTGCCGTGGCGCCGAGGTCGCCGCGGCAATCTTCCTCCCGTGTGAGCGGACGGAAGCTTCGCGGGGTCGAACTCACCCCGTGAGCCGGCCCGGGGACCGGCCCGAAGATCACCCCAGGCTCAGCCCATGAAGGCGAAGGGGATGGCGGAGACGGCCATGGCGCGGGCCTCCGCGAAGACGGAGCGGCGCGGCGCCGGGTAGCGCGGGCCCCGCTGCGGCAGCAGGCGCTGCAACAGGGCCGCGGCGAGGAAGAACGGGTAGGTCGCGGCCAGGATGAGCCGGAACTGGAACGCCTCCGCGTGCAGGCGCGACGGCGACGGCATCGAACGTTGCATGGCCGGTCTCTCCGGGTTGCGCGCGGCGGCGGGCGCCGGGCGATGGATGCGGGACAGGGCGAGGGGGGCGCTCATGCGGCGGCTCCGGGGGCGAGTTCGGCGCGGGCGCGGGCGAGATGGGGCAGGCCGATCTCCGCCGCGCCCTCGGTGCGGGCCAGGCGCTCGGCCGCGTCGCGCAGGCGCTTGGTCGCGGAGATGCGCACCAGCACGGGGAGGGTCTCGATCAGGGCGTCGAGCCGGGCGCGGGCCGCCGCGTCCCAGGGCAGCGGGCGCTGCATCCGCGCCGGCGTGGCCTCGACCGCATCCATGTCGCGGGCGAGCGGCAGGATGTGGAAGAGCATGTCGAACAGGGCGTTGCAGACCTCCTGGACCAGGTAGGTCGCCCCTGCGTAGCCCATGAAGGGCGTGCCGGTATGCCGCCGGACCAGGGCGCCGGGGAAGGAGGCCGGGACATAGGCCGCCCGGCCGCCGGTCTCGGCGAGGTACATGCGCTCGTTGTAGGAGCCGAACAGCACCAGCGGCGGGGTCTCGGCGATGGCCGCGCGCACCGCCGCGTTGTCGGGCTTCTGGCCGGCGCTGCGGGCGAAGCTGAACTGGCAGGGCAGGCCCAGCTCCTCCTCGAGGAAGTGGCGCAGGCCTCTCGCATAGGTCTCGGTGGCGACGACGCCGAAGCTCGCGGTGCCGAAGAAGTCCTGCGTCACCGAGCGCCAGAGATCCCAGACCGGCTTGATCGTGGTGTGCTTCTCCCGTTCGATGAAGGGCTCGGGATCGAGATCGAGGAGCGCGCCGAGCGCGCGCAGGAACTTGGTGGTCGAGAGCACCCCGATCGGCGCCTGCAGGTAGGGCCGCTCCAGGCTCTCGCAGAGCAGCCGGCCGAATTCCCGGTAGAGGCAGACATTGGCGTCCGCGTTCACCAGCTTCGGCACGTCGGCGAGGTGGCTGCCCAGGGGGAAGGTCAGGTTCACCTCCGCCCCGATGCCCTCCACCAGCCGGCGGATCTCCGCGAGGTCGCTCGCCAGGTTGAAGCAGCCATAGGCCGGGCCGATGATGTTGACCCGCGGCTTCTCCCCGGGCTTGCGCTCGGGCCGGGCCGGGATACCCTTCTTGGCGAAACGCCTGGCGCCGTATTCCTGCCAGAGCCAGGCGATGGCCCGGTCGGCCGCCTGCCACTGGTCCTCGTCGATGGTGCGCGGCAGGAAGCGCTGGAGGTTGGTGCCCTCCGGCGTCACCCCGCCGCCGATCATCTCCGCGATGGAGCCCGTCACCACCACGCTCGGCTGGGCCGGGTCGAGGGTGGCGTGCGCCCGCTTCATCGCCCCTTCCGTGCCGTGGCGGCCGAGCTCCTCCTCGGCGAGCCCGGTGACGACGATGGGCAGTTCGTGGGGCGGCAGGGCGTCGGTGTAGTGCAGCACCGAGGTCACGGGCAGGTTCTCGCAGCCGACGGGGCCGTCGATGACGACCTGCAGGCCCTTGATCGCCGTGAAGACGTAGACGGCGCCCCAATAGCCCCCGGCCCGGTCGTGATCGAGGACGAGCATCAGGCCATCTCCCCGATCGGCGCCGTGCTGGCCGTCTTCGCCTTGGGCGCTGCCTTGGCGCGGGGCACCTCCTGCCAGATGCCGGCGGCGTGGCCGGTGCCGACGCCCTCGAAGAACTGTCGCATGGCGGAGAAGCGCGGGCCGCTGGCCAGCGCCGCGTTGACGACCTGGGCCAGCGAGCCGGCCCCGGCCGCCCCCATCAGCGGGCGGGCGGAGATCAGGTTCGTGAAGTAAAGCGCGGGGATCGCCCGCTCCTTCGCCTTCTGCACCACCGGCGTGGTGCCGATGGCGAGATCGGGCCGGAACGTGGTCAGGGCGGCGAGGTCGTCCTCCAAGGAGGCGCGGTAGCGCACCGAAACGCCGCGCTCTTCGAGCCAGACCCGGTCGGGCTCGGACCAGGGCGTCTTCGGGCAGGCGGTGCCGACATAGGGCACCTCGGCCCCGCTCTCGACCAGCAGACGGGCGACCAGCAGTTCCGAGCCCTCGTAGCCCGAGAGTGTGATGCGGCCGCGGATCGGCCGGGCGGCGAGCGCCCCGCGGATCGCCGGCAGCAGCCGGTTCTGGGCGGCGGCGATCACCTCCGGCGTCACGTCGCAGGCCCGGCCGATGGCCGCGAGCCATTCGGCGGTGCCGTCATGCCCGACCGGGGCCGAGCCGATCACGGGCCGGCCCGCCGCCGCGAATTCGCGGATCGAGGCCGTGTAGAAGGGGTGGATCGCCGCCACCGCCGCCCCGTCGAGGGCGGCGTAGAGCTCGCGCCATTCCCGCGTCGGCACCACCGGCCCCGCCGCCAGGCCGAGGGGTTCGAGCAGGCCGCCGATCACCACGGGATCGGCCGGGAACATCTCGCCGAGCAGCGTCACCGTGGGCCGGTCGGCGCGCCCGCCCCGGGGCGCCGGGACGGGACCCTGCTCGGCCTCCGTCCGGGCGAATTTGAGCATGGCGCCGGCCAGCACGTCCTTGGCCTCGGCATGGGTCGGCACGCCGAAGCCCGGCACGTCGATGCCGATCACCCGCACCCCGTCGATGGCCTTGGGCAGGAGCCGGAGCGGCACGCCGGAGGCGGTCGGCACGCAGAGATTGATGACGACGACGGCGTCGCACGCCTCCGGCCTGGCGGTGGCGTACACCGCCTCGCGGATGTCCTCGAACAGCTTGCCCGTGACCAGGGTCTCGGAATTGAAGGGCACGTAGCCGACGCTGCGGCGCGCCCCGTAGAAATGCGCGGTGAAGGTGAGGCCGTAGACGCAGCAGGCGGAGCCCGACAGGATCGTGGCGGTGCGGCGCATGCGCAGGCCCACCCGCAGGGAGCCGAAGGCCGGGCACATGCTCTGGGGCTGGTCGTGCGGCCCGGTCGGGTAATCGGCGGCGTAGCGCTCCAGCGTCTCCGACATCCCGGCGGATTCGGCCGCGGCGCGCATCGCGTCCTTGCCGGCATGGCAGCCGAGGCCGTCGCCGCGGGTGGCGTCGAGGTTGATCACCTCGGCGCCCGCTTCGGTGCCCGCTTGGCCCTCCGGCCGGGGCGGCGTGGGGGCCTTGTCGCGGCGGGCGCGCAGATCGGCGATGTCGAGGGTGACGGCCATGCCTCAGACCTCGTCGTAGACGACTTCGAGGGACGGCTTCTCGAGGCTGGCCGCGCCGCACATGTCGGCCAGGGTGGCCGGCTCCAGCACCACGTCGCGGCCCACCGTCTCGCCGGCGAACAGGCCGAGCAGCCCGTCCTGCGTGAGGGGCTTCGGCTGGTGCGGGGCGGCCTGCGCAACGTTCTGCGCCAGCTCCGCGAAGAGCGGCCCCCAGCGCCCGTCCGGCTTGCCGATGATCTCGTAATTCGCGCTCTTGCGGCGGATGTCGTCGTCGGCGGGGATCGAGGCCAGGACGGGGATGCCCGCGGCCTCGGCGAAGGCCTGCGCCTCCCCGGTGCCGTCGTCCTTGTTGATGACGAGGCCGCCGACGCCGACATTGCCGCCGAGCTTGCGGAAATACTCCACCGCCGAGCAGACGTTGTTGGCGACGTAGAGGGATTGCAGGTCGTTGGAGCCGACGACGATGACCTTCTGGCACATGTCCCGGGCGATCGGCAGGCCGAAGCCGCCGCAGACCACGTCGCCCAGGAAGTCGAGCAGGACGTAGTCGAAGCCCCAGTCGTGGAAGCCGAGCTTCTCCAAGAGCTCGAAGCCGTGGATGATGCCGCGCCCGCCGCAGCCGCGGCCGACCTCCGGCCCGCCGAGCTCCATCGCGTAGACGCCGTCGCGCTTGAAGCAGACGTCGCCGATGGCGACCGGTTCGCCGGCGAGCTTCTTCCGGGTCGAGGTCTCGATGATGGTCGGGCAGGCCCGGCCGCCGAAGAGCAGCGAGGTGGTGTCGCTCTTCGGGTCGCAGCCGATCAGCAGCACCCGCTTGCCCTGCTGGGCCATCATGTAGCTGAGATTGGCCAGGGTGAAGGACTTGCCGATGCCGCCCTTGCCGTAGATCGCGATGATCTGCGTCTCCTTCTTCGCCGGGGCGGTGGCGACGGGATCGGGGGCGATGGCGGCCTCGGCGCGCAGATGCGCGGCGGCTTCCAGGGCGGCCTTGTTCAACTGCAGGTTCATGAACAGGCTCTCCAGTCGAGGATCATCTTCAGGCAGGCCGGATCGCCGAAGGCCGTGCGGTAGGCCTCCTCGGCCCTGGCCGCGGGCAGGCGGTGGGTGATCAGGCCGTCGAGGGAGAGGCGGCCGCCGGTGATGAGCGCGGTCACCGCGGCGAGGTCGCCCGGCTTGAACTCCGCCGAGACGCGGATGCGGGCCTCCCGCAGGAAGGCGGGGGGGAAGGCGAAGGCGAGGGGCGCCTCGTAGAAGCCGGCGAGCACGATCTCGCCGCCGGGCGCCAGGCGGGCGATCAGGGTGTCGAGCCCGCTCGCATCGCCGCTGGCATCGGTGATGGTGGCGTAGGCGCCCTGCGGGTCCTCCCCCGGGGCGAGGACCGGGTAGCCGAATTCCCCGTCGCGGCGGACCGGGCTCGTCTCCCAGACCACCGGCTGGCCGCCCGCGGCCCGGGTGAGGCGTGCGAGCAGCCGCCCGAGCACGCCGTGGCCGACGATGAGGGCGGGCTCGCCGGGGGTGACGCCGGACAGGGCGCGGTAGGCGGTGGCGGCGAGCGCGATCAGGCAGGCCCGCTCGCCGAGCGCCGGGGAAACGGGGACGAGGCGGGCGCCGGGCACCACCAGATGCGAGGCGGCGCCGCCGAACAGGCCCCGCACCTCGCCGAAGCAGCGGGCGCCGGGCACGAACACCGTCTCCCCGGTGCGCAGCCCCGATTCGGGGCCGGCCCAGGCCACGGTGCCGACCGACTCGTAGCCGGGCACCAGGGGGTAGCCCATGCCGGGGAAGGCGGGCATCCGGCCCGACCAGAGCAGCCGCTCCGTGCCGGTGCTGATCCCACTCCAGGCGATCGCCACCACCGCATCGGCCGCGCCGGCCTCCGTCAGCGGCAGGCGGGTCAGGGCCAGCCGCTCGGGACGTTCGAGGATGACGGCGAGTGCGTCCATGGCTGGAGCCTCCGCTCTTCCCGGTCGCCGTCTTCGGCCCGATTTGCTCGGGCCGCCGGCGCCTGGCCTGTCCGGACGCTCCCTGGCGACCGGGCGACTCCGTCAAGGGACGTTGTCGTTGAGTGTAAGTTTAGAATGACACTTCACGACGTCAAGTATAACTTACGACTTTCAACCTCGATCCGCGATCAGCACCCGCACCAGCAGCGGCCGGCGGGTGCCGGCTTCGCGGATGGCCTCGAAGCCGGCCGAAGCCAGCATCGAAGCCAGCTCCGAGGCGGTGCGGGGCCGTCCGCTGCCCATGGCGAGCAGGTAGAATCCGAAATACGCGTCGCCGATCGGCTCGGCCCCCTTCGTCCCGGCCATGGGTTCCGCCAGGATCAGCCGTCCCCCCGGTGGCAGGGCGGTGTACGCGGCACGCAGGAGATGCAGCGCCTCCGCATCGTCGTGGTCGTGGACGATGCGGACCAGGGAGACCGCGTCGTAGCCCCGCGGCAGCGGATCGGCATGGAAGCTGCCGCCATGGCAGGCGACCCGGCCGCCGAGCCCCTCCTCCGCCAGCCGCCTCTGCGCCCGGCGGGCGACCGCGGGCAGGTCGAACAGGGCGAGGGGCAGGTCCGGGTAGCGCCGCGCCACCGAGGCGGCGAAGGCGCCCTCCCCGCCCCCGACATCGAGCAGGCCGCTGCGGCCCTGGAGCGAGATCGCGTCGAGCACGTCCTGCGCGATCATGGCCTGGGAGGCCGCCATCAGCCCGCCATAGGGGGCGACCGCCGCCTCCTGGATCGCCTCGGCATCGCGGTTTTCCGCATAGGGCCAATAGCGTGCGAGGCGGGTCAGGCCGCCCGTCCCGCGCAGCAGGGCCACCGGATCGGCGAGGTCGGCATAGAGCAGGGCGTGATGCTCGATCATCGCCGCGATCGCCGGATTGCCGATCATCGCCGCCCCGAGATCGGCCAGGGCGAAGCGGCCGTCCTTCAGCCGGTGCAGCAGGCCGAGGGAGACGGCCGCCTTGAGCAGGCGCTCGGCCCGTTCCGGCGGCAAGTCCCGGCGCCGCGCCACCGCCTCCGCCGCGAGCGGGCCGGCCTGGAGCAGGCGGAACAGGTCGAGCCGCACGCAGGCGAACAGCACCTGCGCGTAGACGAAGCCGGCGCAGAGATCGAACAGGGCGCGGGTGTTGCGCCGCGCCCGCCCCCGGGTCAGGGGGAAGCCCGCCGCCCAGAGCTGGAAGCGGGGGCTCGCCACCAGCCGGTTGCGCCAGGCGAGCACCCGCTCGCGCCAGGGGAGCGCCGCCACCGCTCGGGCTTCCGCGGGGGAAGCGGGCATGGCGCGCTCCGTCAGGCCGGGGCCAGGCGCAGGCTCGCCGGCAGGAACAGCCGGGTCTGCGCGGTGATCTCCGCGCGCAGCGCCTCGGCGCCGGGGCAATCCGGGATCACCTCGATCGCGTCGCGGCAGAGCCGGCGCAGGCGCTCGATGGCCCCGCCCATGCCGAGCAGGGCCGCGGCGTTCGGCCGGCCGAGGGTCACGTCGCGGCCGGCGGGCTTGCCGATCTCCTCCTGGCGGCAGGCCACGTCCCGCAGGTCGTCGGCGACCTGATAGGCCTCGCCCAGGCATTCCCCGAGCAGCCGCCAGGGCAGGGCCGCCTCCCCCGCCGCGGTGGCGCCCGCCACCGTGGCCGCGGCGAACAGGGCGCCGGTCTTGGCCTGCTGGTAGTCGCTGAGCGCCACCGTCGGCTCCGATTCCCAGGCCTGGCCGGCGCAGATGCCGGCGGGCGAACCCACCGCCCGGGCGACCAGCCCGACCAGGGCCGCGAGGCGCGAGGGCCGCCGGGCGGCGCCCCGGGCCAGCGTGTCGAAGGCCAGCACGATCAAGGCGTCCCCCGTCAGCACCGCCAGGGGCTCGCCGAAGGCCACGTGCACGCTCGGCTTCTGCCGGCGCATCGGCGCGTCATCGAAACAGGGCAGGTCGTCATGCACCAGCGAGGCGCAGTGCAGCAGCTCGATCGCGCCGGCCGCCGCGTCGGAGGCTTCGGGATCGTCGTCGCCGCAGGCCCGCGCCACCGCCAGGCAGAGCCGCGGCCGGATCCGGTGGCCCCCGGGAAACACCGCGTACCGGATCGCCTCCGCCAGCCGCGGCGGCGCCCCCGGCGCCTCCGCCCGCGCCACCGCCATATCGAGCGCCGCCTCGATCCGTCCGCCGGCATCCATGGCTCTCTCCCGGTGTGTCGTTTGTTTGTCGCTCTTGTATGTCAACAAAGATTGACACTTAATGGCGTCCGGATCAATGGCCGCCAGGAGCGTGGGATCGTGGCCTCCGAGCGGATCGTCGTGGTCGGAGCCGGGGTGGCGGGGCTCGTCGCCGCCCTGCGGCTCGCCCATGCCGGGCTCGACGTGCTGCTGCTGGAGCGGGCCGCCCGCCCGGGCGGCAAGATGCGCAGCCTCAAGGTCGATGGCCGCCTGGTCGAGGCCGGGCCAACCGTCTTCACCATGCGCTGGGTCTTTGACGAGATCTTTTCCGAGGTGGGCGCGGCCCTGGAGGAGAGGGTGTGCCTGACGCCCGCGCGCCTGATCGCCCGCCACGCCTGGAGCCGGACCGAGCGGCTCGACCTCTTCGCTGACGAGGAAGCCTCGGCCCGGGCCATCGCCGACTTCGCCGGGGCCCGCGAGGCCGAGGGCTATCGCCGCTTCTGTGTCCGGGCGGCGGAGGTCTACCGCACCCTCGAAGGTCCCTTCATCCGCGGCGAGCGGCCGGGGCCGGTCGAGCTCGGCCGGCGGGTCGGCCTGTCGGGCCTCGGCGACCTCTGGCGCATCCAGCCCTTCGCCACGCTCTGGTCGGCGCTCGGCGAGTACTTTCGCGATCCGCGCCTGCGCCAGCTCTTCGGCCGCTACGCCACCTATTGCGGCGCCTCGCCCTTCGCCGCCCCCGCCACCCTGATGCTCGTCGCCCATGTCGAGCAGGCCGGGCTCTGGACCCTCGAGGGCGGCCTCTCCGGCCTCGCCCGGGTGCTGGCGGCGCTCGCCGCCGAGAACGGGGCGCGGCTGCGCTACGGCGCGCAGGTCGACCGCATCCTCACCGAGGCCGGGAGCGTGACCGGCGTGCTGCTCGCCAGCGGCGAGCGCATCCCTGCGGACGTGGTCGTCGCCAATGCCGATGCGGCGGCCTTCGGGCTCGGCCTGTTCGGACGCGCGGCGGCCTGCGCCGGCGACCGGATCGCGCCGCCGGAGCGCTCGCTCTCCGCCCTCACCCTCTGCCTGAACGCGCGGGCCGAGGGGTTTCCCCTCGCCCACCACAACGTGTTCTTCTCCGCCGATTACCGGGCCGAGTTCGCCGAGATCCTGACCCGGCGCCAGCTCCCCTCCGACCCGACCGTCTATGTCTGCGCCCAGGATCGGGCGGCGGAGGGCGGCGCGGTTTCGGGGCCGGAGCGCCTGCTCGTCCTCGTCAACGCCCCCGCCGATGGGCGCGAGCGCCCGCCCACCAGCCCGGAGATCGCCCGATGCGAGAGGACTCTGACGGAACGGCTCTCGGCCTGCGGGCTCACTCTGACCCCGGCGGCGGCCCCGGCGATCACCACGCCGGAGGGCTTCGAAGCGCTGTTCCCGGGGACGGGGGGCGCCCTCTACGGCCGGGCCTCCCACGGTTGGAGCGCGACCTTCAAGCGCCAGGGGGCGCGCACCCGCCTGCCGGGCCTCTACCTGGCGGGGGGGAGCGTGCATCCGGGGCCGGGCGTTCCGATGGCGGCCCAGTCCGGGCGGCTGGCGGCCCAGGCGGTGCTCGCCGACCTCGCTTCGACGGCCCGGTCGCGACGGGCGGCTATGCCTGGTGGTATGTCGACGCGCTGAGCGCGGACGGGCGCCAGGGGCTGACCGTCATCGCCTTCATCGGCAGCGTGTTCTCGCCCTATTACGTCCTCGACCGCGCCCAGGACCCCTTCGCCCATTGCGCCATGAACGTGGTGCTCTACGGCGAGCGGGCGAACCGCTTCGCCATGACCGAGCGCGGTGCCCGGGCGCTTGCCCGCGACGCCGCCTCGATCGCCATCGGCGCGAGCGCCATGGAATGGGACGGCACGGCGCTGACGATCCGCCTCGACGAGCGGGCCGCGCCCCTGCCCTACCCGATCCGCGGCACCATACGGCTCACCCCCCACGGGATCACGGAAGGCCCCTTCACCCTCGACGCGCCGGGCCTGCATCGCTGGTGGCCGATGGCGCCCTCCTCCGCGGTCGAGGTCGCGCTGGAAGAGCCGGCCCTGCGCTGGCGCGGCACCGGCTATTTCGACACGAACGACGGCGACGGCCGCCTGGAGGACACCTTCTCCGACTGGACCTGGTGCCGGGCCGACCTCTCCGAGGGGGCGGCCATCCTCTACGACGTGCGCCGGACGGACGGCAGCGGCCAGAACCTGTCCCTGCGCTTCGCCCGGGACGGCCGCCGCCGGGAATGGCGCCCGCCGCTCCCCGCCGCTCTGCCGCCGACGCGGCTCTGGCGCATGGGCCGCTCGACCCGCAGCGACGACGGCGCCGCCCGGGTGCTGCGCACCTTCGAGGACACCCCCTTCTACGCCCGCTCCCTGCTCGCCACCCGCCTCGACGGCGAGGCGGTGCGGCCGGTGCACGAGAGCCTGTCGCTCACCCGCTTCCGCAACCCTTTGGTGCAGCTGATGCTGCCGTTCCGGATGCCGCGGGTGCCCGGCTGAACGCGAGAGGCGCCGCCCCTTTCGGAGCGGCGCCTCTCGAACTTAGTCCTCTGTGAGGGCCGGATCAGGCCGCCTGCTGGCTCTTCTGCAGCAGCTTGCGGTTGATCAGCACCTCGGCGATCTGCACCGCGTTCAGCGCCGCGCCCTTGCGCAGGTTGTCGGAGACGCACCAGAAGTTCAGGCCGTTCTCGATGGTGGCGTCCTCGCGGATGCGGGAGATGTAGGTGGCGTCCTCGCCCGCCGCCTCGTGCGGGGTCATGTAGCCGCCGTTCTCGCGCTTATCGATCACGAGCACGCCCGGGGCCGCACGCAGGATCTCAGTCGCCTGCTCGGGGGAGAGCGGGCGCTCGAACTCGATGTTCACCGACTCGGCATGGCCGATGAAGACCGGCACCCGCACCGCGGTGGCCGTGAGCTTGATCTTGGGATCGAGCATCTTCTTGGTCTCGGCGACCATCTTCCACTCTTCCTTCGTGTAGCCATCCTCCATGAACACGTCGATGTGGGGGATGACGTTGAAGGCGATCCGCTTGGTGAACTTCTTCTGCACCACCTCGCCGGCGGTGAAGACCGCGCGGGTCTGGTTGAACAGCTCGTCCATGGCGTCCTTGCCGGCGCCGGAGACCGACTGATAGGTCGAGACCACCACGCGCTTGATGGTCGCCGCCTCGTGCAGCGGCTTGAGCGCGACCACGAGCTGCGCCGTGGAGCAGTTCGGGTTGGCGATGATGTTGCGCTTGGTGAAGCCCACCACCGCGTCGGCATTCACCTCGGGCACGATCAGCGGCACGTCGGCGTCGTAGCGGAAGGCCGAGGAGTTATCGATCACCACGCAGCCCTGCTGGCCGATGCGGGGGCTCCACTCTTTCGAGGCCTCGCCGCCGGCCGACATCAGGCAGATGTCCGTGTCGGTGAAGTCGTAGGTGTCGAGGGCTTTGACCTTGAGAATCTTGTCGCCGAAGGAGACTTCCTGGCCCTGGCTGCGGCGCGAGGCCAGCGCCACGACCTCGTCGGCCGGGAAGGCGCGCTCGGCCAGGATGTCGAGCATCTCGCGGCCCACATTGCCCGTGGCTCCGACGACGGCGACCTTGTAACCCATCTCATCCGCTCCGCTTCGCGGGTCCCGGGCGTTCTGCGCCGAAGGGACCGTGCCGCCTCGTCGCGACCCTCGCGGCGGGCGGCCTTGCCGAAAGGGGCGGGCCTGCCGTTCCGGAAAGCCGGGATCGCGGGTGCCCCAAGCAAACGAGCCCGCCCCCGCTCAGGCGGGGTGGGCTCCGTTCGCGGGTGCACAAAGCGCCCACGCGCGCGTGCTGTCAAGGGCGGCCCCGGGGCGACCGGCAGGATCCTGCCGGAGGCGAGACGAAAGAAAGCGTTCACTGTAACCGGAGGCAGCCGGGGACGAATCCGGCCCGTCCCTTCCCCCGGAAACCGAAGCTTGGGGCCCGCGGCCGCACAGCGGAAGGCCGGGAAGGCGCGCTGCCTTCCGCCCCCTTTCGGGAGTGCCGCCGATGCGCAGAGAGCCGAGCTTCGAGCCCGACGAGAGCGCCGCCGAGGAGCCCGCCCCGCGCCTGCTGGTGCGGGCCAAACCCTTCCGCCGCCTGCGGCGCGCCGGCCAGCTCGCCAGCGCCGCCGCCCTGATCGCCGGCCTCGCCCTGGTGGCCCGGGACCGCGGCCCGGCGCCCCCGGCCCCGGCGCCCTGGAGCGACCCGCCCCGGGCGCTCGCCCCCGTCCGCGCGGCCACGCCCGTGGCCGCCGGCGGGCCCCTGCTCGGCCTGGAGCCGGCGCAGCCGGACCTGCCCCTGCGCACGGAGCCGCCCCGCTGGAACGCCGCCACGGGCCTGCGCGAGGACGCGCTGACCTCGGGCAGCTTCGACGCGATCGAGGCGCCCTATCTGGTGCTGACCATGACCGATGGCGCCGAGACCGGGTCGAGCCTGTTCGTCACCCTCGCCCGCCGGGCGGCGGACGGGCGCGGCCTCGCCGTGACGCGCACGGGCGAGCGCGGGCAGCTCGCCACCAAGTTCGGCGCCTTCGAGACCGTGGCGGCGACGCTGTCCGGCGAGGGCAGCCGGGCCTGCCTCGGCTTCCAGAGCCTGGAGACCCAGGCCATGCGCCTCGATGGCTGGCTCTGCGGCATCCTCGGCCAGATGCCGGAACCGCGGGATCTGGCCTGCGCCGTCGATCGGCTGGTGCTGAAGGGCACATCGGTGTCGCCGCTGGAGACCGCCTTCACCCAAGCCGAGGCGCGGCGCGACCCCTCCTGCAAGGCCGGCACGGGCGCCGAGGCGGCCCAGGCGGGGGAGGCCACCGGCTCGATCACCCCTGCGAAAGCCGGGAAACCCACCGCGCATTCCGCCGCTCAGAAACGCGCACGAAAAAATGAGGCGTTATTGCGGCAAAACGCACAAGCTTCGCGCTAGGGCCGGAACAACGGCCCCGCTCACACGTCTATTCGCCAAAGGCCGGATTCCTTAAGGAAGCTTGGCCATACTGTCCCCGGTTTCAACAAGGTGGTCCTATGCGCTCGACCAAGATAGCCCTGCTGGGCGCCCTTACGCTCTCCGCCATCGGTTTCGGCACGGCCGCCGAGGCACAGGGCCCCTACGGCAATCCGGGCTACGTGCGCGTGAGCCAGCCGCTGCCGATCCGCATCCGTCCGCGCAGCTGGCTCGACGCCGGCAACGTGACCGAGCCCGGCAACGGCTCCGTGATGAACCCGGCCACCAACCCGGCCTTCATCGCCGCCTCGAACGCCCTGAGCCCGGTCTACGGCCGCAACGACCTCTATGGCGGCTCGAACCTGCCCGACCCGATCACCAACGGCCCGTTCATCGGCGCCCGCTCGACCGCGATCCGCAACGTCGACTTCTCGGCGGTCGACGCGATCGACCCGACCTCCTACGTCTCCCGCACCGGCCTGAACCCCTACCGGTAAGCCGCCGCGGCCACGGACACGAAGCGGGCCCCTTTTGGGGCCCGTTCTCGTTCGGGACGGCTTTCGGCCGGATCGGAGCGTGGGAAGCGGGGCGAGGGGCTGCACGCGACCGACACGCCCAGCCGGACACCGCAGAAGCACCCCCCCTCTCCCCGCACGCGGGGAGAGGCCCGCATGGACCTTGTCGTCCATGTGGGGAGCGGAGGCGTAGCCGGAGCGGGGGTGAGGGGGCGATTCCGGAAGAGTCTCATCCGGCTGAGCCCCCTCACCCTCGGCTGCCGCCTCGCCGCGCCGACAACGAGGTCGTCGCGGCCCTCTCCCCGCAAGCGGGGCGAGGGGCTGCGCACACCACCAACGCGGGAGCCGAAAACCGCGGAGGCGCCCCCCTCTCCCCGCACGCGGGGAGAGGCCCGCATGGACCCGTCGTCCATGCGGGGAGCGGAGGCGCAGCCGGAGCGGCGGTGAGGGGGCGATTCCGGAGGAGTCTCATCCGGCTGAGCCCCCTCACCCTCGGCTGCCGCCTCGCCGCGCTGACGACGAGGTCGTCCCGGCCCTCTCCCCGCAAGCGGAGAGAGGGGATGCACATGACCGACGCGCGAGCCGAAAACCGCAGAGGCGCCCTCCTCTCCCCGCACGCGGAGAGAGGGACTGCGCGCGGCCGGCGTGCCCAGCCGGACACCGCGGAGGCGCCTCCGCTACTTCCCGATACAGAACCCCGAAAACAGCCGGTCGAGCATTTCCTCGACACCGACATGGCCGCCGACCTCGCCCAGGGCGCGCACGGCGAGGCGCAGGTCCTCGGCGATCAGCTCCGGCAGGTCGGTCGCGGGCGCGGCGACGCGGTCGAGATGCGCGGCGGCGCGGGTGAGGGCGTCGCGGTGACGCTCGCGGGTGACCAGGGCCTCGCCGCCGCCGAGGGCGGATTCGGCGCTCCGCTGGATCGCCGCGAGCAGGGCCTCGATCCCCTCCCCGGTCTTGGCGGAGAGGGCGAGGGCGTCGGCCTCCCCCGCTCCCCCCTCCCCGAGATCCGCCTTGGTGCGCACGACGAGGCAGGGCACCCCGCCCTGTGCCTGCTCCTCCGCTCCCTCCGGTGGGACGAGATGCAGGACGAGGTCGGCGGAGGCGATGCGGCGGCGGGTGCGGGCGACGCCCTCGGCCTCGATCGGGTCGGTGGTCTCGCGCAGGCCCGCCGTGTCGACGAGCACCACGGGCAGCCCGCCGAGATCGCAGCGCACCTCGATCACGTCCCGGGTGGTGCCGGGGATGTGGGAGACGATGGCCGCGTCGCGGCCGGCCAGGGTGTTGAGCAGGGTCGATTTGCCGGCATTGGGCGGGCCGGCCAGCACCACGCAGAAGCCCTCGCGCAGGCGCTCGCCCCGGCGCCCGTCGCGAAGCGCGGCGCGGATCGCGTCGCGCAGGGCGGAAGCAGCTCGGCCGAGGGCCGCGTCCAGCGCCTCGTCCGCGACATCGCCCTCGTCGGCGAAATCGAGGGCGGCCTCGGCCTGGGCGAGGAGCCCGATCGCGGTCTCGCGCCATTCCGCGACTTGGCGGCCCAGGGCGCCCTCGAGCTGGCGCAGGGCCTGCCGGCGCTGGGCCTCGGTCTCGGCGTCGATCAGGTCGGCGGTGGCCTCCGCCTCGGTCAGGTCGATGCGCCCGGCCAGAAAGGCCCGTCGGGCGAACTCACCCGGCTCCGCCGCCCGGCAGCCGGGAAAGGCGTGCAGCGCCCGCAGCACCGCCGCGCGCACGGCGAGCCCGCCATGCAGATGCAGCTCGGCCATGTCCTGCCCGGTGAAGGTGGCCGGGCCGGGCATGAACACCACGACCGCCCGGTCGAGCAGCGTGCCGTCGGCGGCGCGCAGGGTTCGCAGCGATTGGCGGCGGGGCGGCGGCAGGGCGCCGGACAGCGATTCGAGCAGGGGCGCCGAGGCCGGGCCGCTGATGCGGATCAGGCAGATCGCGGCGCGGCCGAAGCCGCTCGCGGGGGCGAAGATGGTGGCCTCGTCGGGCAAGGGTGCTCCCGGCTCCCGTCCTTCCCGGAATCCGCACCCGGTCCTGGTGTGACCGGGTGGCGGATGCGACGTCTGGCTGCGGGGCGGCGACACAATCCCGGCGGAGCGGGGTTCTGCTCAGCCGCCTCGAAGCCCCGAGGCCAGGGCTTCGAAGCCCCGGGCGCCCGGCTTCGGAGCCGTGCCGAGGCCGGCAGCGGGGCTGCGTTTTTCGCGTTACTTGTGAAGACTTGGGCTGTGCTTCTTCGGCTCAGGTGTTCATCGAGTCGAAGAAATCGGCGTTGCTCTTGGTCTGGCGCAGCTTGTCCAGCAGGAACTCGATCGCGTCGGTGACGCCCATCGGGTTGAGGATCCGGCGCAGGACATAGGTCTTCTTGAGAGAATCCGGCGGAACCAGAAGCTCTTCCTTGCGCGTGCCCGAGCGGGTGATGTCGATCGCCGGGAAGATGCGCTTGTCGGAGACTTTCCGGTCGAGGATGATCTCGGAGTTGCCGGTGCCCTTGAACTCTTCGAAGATCACTTCGTCCATGCGCGAGCCGGTATCGATCAGCGCCGTGGCGATGATCGACAGAGAGCCGCCTTCTTCGATGTTGCGCGCCGCGCCGAAGAAACGCTTCGGCCGCTGCAGAGCATTGGCGTCGACGCCGCCGGTCAGAACCTTGCCGGAGGACGGCACGACCGTGTTGTAGGCGCGGCCCAGACGGGTGATCGAGTCGAGAAGGATCACGACATCTCGGCCGTGCTCGACCAGACGTTTGGCCTTCTCGATCACCATCTCGGCGACCTGGACGTGGCGGGTGGCCGGCTCGTCGAAGGTGGAGGCGATGACCTCGCCCTTCACCGAGCGCTGCATGTCGGTGACTTCCTCCGGCCGCTCGTCGATGAGCAGCACGATCAGGTAGCACTCGGGGTGATTCAGGGTGATCGACTGGGCGATGTTCTGCATCAGCACCGTCTTACCCGTCCGGGGCGGCGCCACGATCAGGGCGCGCTGGCCTTTCCCGATCGGCGAGACGATGTCGATGATGCGCGGCGAGAAATCCTTCTTGGTCGGATTGTCCAGCTCGAGCTTGAAGCGCTTCGTCGGGAAGAGCGGCGTCAGGTTGTCGAAGTGAACCTTGTGCTTAATCTTCTCGGGGTTCTCGAAATTGATCGTGTTGACCTTGATCAGCGCGAAATACCGCTCGCCATCTTTCGGCCCCCGGATGGGACCTTCGACGGTATCACCCGTGCGCAGGCCGAAGCGGCGGATCTGTGTCGGGGAAATGTAGATGTCGTCCGGGCCCGGCAGATAGTTGGAATCCGACGAGCGCAGGAAGCCGAAACCGTCCTGCAGGACCTCGACGGTGCCCGAGCCGATGATCTCGACCTCCTTGGCAGCGAGCTGCTTCAGGATCGCGAACATCAATTCCTGCTTGCGCATGGTCGAGGCGTTCTCGACCTCGACCTCTTCGGCGAAGGCGATGAGCTCGGTCGGCGTCTTCGACTTCAGGTCTTGAAGTTTTACTTCACGAACCGTGTCGAGATCCGTCGCCGCCAGGGTCGGCTCGGCGGGAATGTCTGCGGGAGCGAGAGCGTCGTTCGATGACGTCATGTGGTGATTGATGACTTCAGGAGAAGGCGAGAAAGGCGGGGTGGCGCGGGTCGGTTGGGGAGCCTTGCACCGGGTGCCGAGGGCACCACGATCCGGTTCGTCATCGCAGGAAGCGAGGGAGCCCGCACATCGTCTCGTCGGAGCCGGGAGGCCCTGGGGATGCGGCACGGCTCAACAAGGAGAGCAATTGTCAATACCGCTTTTCGTGATCTGGCTCAAGTCCCCCGGCGCGGCGCGGCCGATATGGGCTGTGGATGTCTCAAACTATTGATTTAATTGATCTTTTTCGGAGGCGCGGTCAGCGGCGTCGCAGTCTCACGTAGAGGGCTCCCGCACCGCCGTGATGCCGGGCCGCCTCCTCGAAGCCGACGACGACGCTCTGCAGGTCCGGCCCGCGCAACCAGTGCGGCACGCTCCGGCGCAGCACGCCCCGCTCGGAGAAGGGATCGCGGGCGCCCTCCCCGCCCTTGCCCGTGACGACGAGGACGCGGGCATGGCCGGCCGCGCGCGCGCGCATCAGGAAGCCGACCAGGGCCGCATGCGCCTCCGCCTGGTAGAGGCCGTGCAGGTCGATGCGCGCCTCGATCGGCAGCAGGCCGCGCTTCAGGCCGCGATGCTCCCGCCGCTCCAGGCCGGAGGGGGCGGTCCGCGTCGGCTTCGCTGCCGCCACCGCAGGGGGGCTCGGCTTCGGCACCGCGACGCTGGGATGGAGGTCGCCGAGCTTGAGCGGGCGCTGCCCCGGGCGCGCCGCGGGCAGCACGGGCGCGGGCTTCGGGGCCGCTGCGACCGGCTTCGGCCGCGGGGGAGCCGGGTGCTCGGATGGCCGGGAAACCTTTTCTTTTTCAATGGTTTGCTGTGAGGCTTTTTCAGGCGCAGCCGTCGTCGGGCCGCGTTTCGCGCGCCCGCGCAGCGGGGTGATCAGCTTGGCGATCTCCCCCCAGAGACGCGCCTCACCCTCCGTGAGCGTCCGGGGCCGGCGGGGCTTCCTCATCGCGCGGCGTCCGCCGTCCCAGTCTTGCCGATGTGCTTGGGAAGCAGAACGACGAAGCCCACAGCATCGCGCAAGTTTCCGGCGGCGATTCCCGCCGCCTCGCCGGTGCCGACGAAGAGATCGCCCCGTGCCGGGCCAATAATCGCGCTTCCGGTATCCTGCGCGATCACCATCCGGCCGTCCGCCGTGCCCCCCGGCAGACGCCCCTCCAGCCAGAACGGCAACCCATACCGCCAAATCCCCCCATCCACCGCAAGGCTGCGACCCGGTGTGAGCGGCGCCTTGGCCGCGCCCGGCGGCCCGAGCCGCGGATCTGCGATGTCTTCCAGGCGGAAGAAGACATAGGACGCATTGGCACGCATCAGACGCCGCGCCTCTTGCGGATGCGCCCGCAGCCAGCCTGTCCAACGCGGGAGCGTCAGTCCCTCAAGAGGAAGGTGGCCCTCCTGCACGATCAGCTTCCCGATCGAGGTATAGGGGCGTCCGTTCTTGCCGTCATAGGTCAGGCGCACGATGCGGCCATCAGGCAGGCGAACCCGTCCCGAGCCCTGCACCTGCAGGACGAAAAGGTCGACCGCATCGCGTAGCCATAGGACGGGCCGGGTGCCGTTTCCCAGAACCCCATCCTCGATCTCGGCGCGCGTGGGGAACGGCACGAAACCCTCACCGATCCGACGTGCCGCGCGCAGTTCGGGATCCAGGCCGGGCGCACTCTGCCCCGGTTCAAAGCTGACAAGATCGTCGGGGCGTGCCAGGGCTGGGGTCGTGAAGCCGGGTGCCTCGACAAGGGAGCCGATCAGTTCGGGCTCGAAGTAACCGGTCAGGAAGCCCCGGCGGATCTCGTTTCCCGAACGGTCAGGGCGCAGGATGCGATAGGCGTTGAAGTTCTGCTCGAAGAAGTCGCTGGCCTTCTCGAAGGTGATCCCGTTCGAGGCCGCGCAGGCGGCTTCGAGATCGTCCGTATCCCCCGCAGCATCCGGTTGGGCCGGAACCGCCTGGCGGGTTGCGCAGCCCCGCCGAAAGGTGTCGAGAGCGGCCCTGAGATCATCGTTGTGGAAGCCGGGAAGGCTCCCGAGACGCACCGGTTCGAGAAGCGCACCGCCGACCTTGACCGTGTCGTCGGCCACGGCCAACCCGGCCTGGGCGCAGACGGCCGCGGCGAAAGCGAACCTATATCGTGCAAGGCGCGCCATCGCCCGGGCAGGTCAGTTGCCGGCCTCGGTCGCCACGAGCTGCCAGTTCGGATCCCGGCTGCCGAGAGTACGGGCGAAGGTCCAAACGTCGGGGACTTCGACCACGGTCTCCGGGCTGCCATCCACGACCTTGCCGTCCGCATCGCGGGTCGCGGTGATGAGGTTCGACAGGAAGCGGACCGTGATCTGTGCGACACGGTTGCGCACGTCCACGGCCACGATCTCGGCCTTGTCGATCGAGACGAAGGTGGTCTCGACGGTCTCGCGCCGCTTCTCGCGCTCGGCGATGGCCCTCTCGAAGCCCTCTCCGACCTCTCGGGAGAGAAGCGAGCGCAGGGTCTTCCGGTCACCCTTCGCGAAGGCGATCACGATGGTCTCGTAGGCGCTCTTCGCCCCCTCGAGGAAGGCGCGGGGATCGAAGCCGGGCTCGGCCTGCACGGCGAGTTCGAGTCCGCGCGCGACCGCCGAGCCCGGCTCGGCGATCCCGCGCCAATCGCGCGTCTCTGTCGCCGGGGCGGCTGCCGGCTGCACACGGTCGGCCCCAGGCAGACGCACGACATTGTCGCCCTCGTTCCGGCCCGCTTGCGGCTCCGTGCGATTGCGCTCGATCGGGCGGAACGGCGAGCGCTCGGCGCCGGTCTTCTGCCCCAGCACCGAACGCAGCCGCCAGATGACGAAGACGGCCAGGGCCAGGAAGATCAGGGTCGTAACGTCGAAGGAATCCTGCATCACCGATCCAAATCGTGTCGCGCGTTGGCCAACGCGGCGGTCTCCGGGGCGCCTCGACGAAAACCCCCTCGGCCGCCCGTTATCCGGCAGGGGCTCCGGGCGCAAAGAACGAGCCGCATAGCAGTCCGACGTCCTCGGCACGAGACCGGAATCGATATGGTGTGCTCCGCGAGCGGGATCCAGGCGGGTTCGCGCTTGCCGGGACAGCTTTGTGAGGAAACGTGAGCCCTTCTCCGCGGGGCGCTGCGCTTGTTCGTCGCAAACGGGCGTGATAGCGGCACGGCCGTCGAGGGCGGTTGTCCGTCGAGACCCGTTCCCAACCCATCATCGGACGAGTGTGGGCCGGACGGTCGGACCTGCGCAAGACGTGTTTTCGATAGAGAGGACAAACGCCATGGCCGACAACCCGGCTCCGAACGGCAACGGCGCGGCGGCGCAGGGCGGGGATCTCGCCCCCGCGATCAACGCGTTGGCTCAGTACGCGAAGGACCTCTCGTTCGAGAACCCGAACGCGCCGCGCTCCCTGCAGCCGCAGGAGGCGAGCCCGCAGATCAACATTCAGGTCAACGTCAACGCGCAGCAGATCGCCGAGGCCGACTTCGAGGTCGAGCTGACCCTTGAGGGCAACGCGAAGATCAACAACGATGTGCTCTTCGCCTTCGAGCTGAAGTATGCCGGCATCTTCCGCATGCGGAACATCCCGCAGGACCAGATCCATCCGGCGGTGATGATCGAGTGCCCGCGTCTGCTCTTCCCCTTCGCTCGCCAGATCGTGGCCGAGGCCGTGCGCAACGGTGGCTTCCCGCCCCTGTACATCGACCCGATCGATTTCGTGAGCCTGTACCGCCAGAAGATGATGGAAGCTCAGCAGGCCGGTGGTCAGCCCGGCGCGCCGCTGGCTTCCTGATCCAGTTCGTAGGTTCGCTTTTATCGTCGAGACCCTCCGCGGCGCGCCCGCGGAGGGTCTCCGTCTTTCCCGTCCGGACAACCGCTCCGGAACTTCCCGCCCGCCTATCCTCTTGGCCGAACGGTCAGAGCTGCCTTTGCAGCCGGCCGGCTTGGCCCGGCATGCGCGCGGCAATGACGGAAACGCATGGCGCCCGCGACTCATCTCGCCCTGATCAACGTCTTCATCGGCGACATCCAGGGTGGATTGGGGCCCTTTCTCGGGACTTGGCTCGCGCAGCTCGGCGATTGGAGCCCTTCTCGGGTCGGATTGGTCACCATGCTCTCCGGCATCGGGGCGCTGCTCCTCAGCGGCCCGTTCGGAGCGCTGGTCGACAGGCTCGGGCGGCCGCGCCTCCTCATCATCGTCGCCTGCGTCGCGATTCTTGCGGGAACGTTGTTGCTTCTCCCCGCCCGGGGCTTTGCGGCCGTGTTCGCCGCGCAGATGATCGCGGCGGCGGGAGGCACGCTGCTTTTGCCGGCCGTCACGGCGCTCACCCTCGGCATGGTCGGCAAGGACGCCTTTCCCCGGCAGCAGGGTCGCAATCAGGCTTTCAACCATCTCGGCATCCTTGCTGCGGCCGCGGCCGTCGGGCTCGGGACCGTTCGCCTCGGACCTTCCATCGCATTCTGGGTGCTCGGCGCGATGGCCGTCGCGGCGATCCTTGCCACGATCGCGACGCCGGCTCGCTGCTGGAACAAGCGTAGGGCAGTGGGTTGGAAGGAGGAGGACCAGCAGGATCCCGAGCGCTCCTCGATCCTCAGTGTCTTGGCGAACCGCCGCCTGCTCGTGCTGGCGATCGCCCTTGCTCTGTTCCAGCTCGGCAATGGGGGTATGCTGTCCCTCCTCGGGCAGAAGCTCGTGGCGACGGGCTTCAGTGCCACGGGCTGGACGGCAGCTTATGTGATGATTGCTCAGGGGGTGATGATCCCGGTCGCTTATTTCGCGGGCTCGCTCGCGGATCGGCGTGGGCGGCGTCAGCTCCTGATCGCCGCCTGCTTCGCCTTGCCCCTGCGGGCGGCTCTCTCCGCCTTCATCGACGATCCGGCTTGGCTCATCGCCGCCGAGGTGCTGGACGGCGTCGCCTCCGGCATCATCGGCGTGGCGGTACCGGTCGTGGTGGCCGACCTGACCTGGGGGTCGGGACGTACGCAGACCGCTTTCGGTTCGATCAACGCCGTGCAGGGTGTCGGTGGCGCTGTCTCTGCGGGGTTCGGCGGCCTGGTTCAGGCGTGGTTCGGTTGGGAAGCCGCCTTCCTCGCCCTCGGGGTGGCGGGTGTCGCAGCTTTGGTGCTGGTGTTCTGGCTCAGCGCGACGACGGAAGAGAGTGCGCGGGAGCGTCGCCGGGCACGGCGTCGGGCAGGTGCGGAGCAGCGGGCGTGACCTGTGCGAACCCGGTGAATCCCGAGGGCGCTTGCCGCCCGCCGCGCGCCTGCGATAGAGCCGAACGACGTTGCCCCCTGTTCTGAAAGCCTGAAATGGCCAAGGCCGAGACCCTGAAAGCCCGCCTCCCGCGTGGTTTTGTCGACCGCGGTGCGGCGGAGATCGCCGCCCAGGGCCGCATGCTGGAGACGATCCGCGCGACCTTCGAGCTCTACGGGTTCGAGGCGCTGGAGACGCCCTTCATCGAGTACACGGAGTCGCTCGGAAAATTCCTGCCCGACCTCGACCGTCCAAACGAGGGAGTCTTCTCGTTCCAGGACGACGACGAATCCTGGTTATCGCTGCGGTACGACCTTACGGCGCCACTCGCCCGGCATGTCGCGGAGCATTTCGATGTGATCCCGAAGCCCTATCGCAGCTTCCGCGCGGGCTACGTGTTCCGCAACGAGAAGCCGGGGCCGGGCCGCTTCCGTCAGTTCATGCAGTTCGACGCGGACATCGTGGGTGCCGGTTCCGTGGCTGCGGATGCGGAAGTCTGCATGTTGATGGCCGATACCCTCGACCGTCTCGGCCTCGCCGGCCAGTACGTGGTGCGGGTTAATAATCGGAAGGTTTTGGATGGGGTGATGGAGGCCTGTGGCCTCTCCGGAGCCGACAAGGCGGGTCAACGGCTTACGGTGTTACGCGCCATCGACAAGCTCGACCGTCTCGGCCCGGATGGCGTGAGGCTTCTCCTTGGCGCCGGCCGCAAGGACGAGAGCGGCGACTTCACCAAGGGCGCCGGCTTGGCCGAGGACGCGATCGAGCGCATCCTCGCCTATGTCGCCTTCCAGGCCTCGCCCACCCAGGACGGCGACCGCATGGCTTTCTGGGAGAGCTTCTTCGGCGCCTGGCACGACGTGGTCGGCAGCTCCGAGACCGGTCGCGAGGGCATCGCCGAGCTGCATGCGATCCTGCGCCTCTGCGCGGCTGCCGGCTACGGGCCCGACCGGGTCCGTGCCGATCCGAGCGTGGTGCGCGGCCTCGAATACTATACCGGTCCCGTCTACGAGGCGGAGTTGACCTTCCCCGTGACCAACGAGGAGGGACAGGTGGTACGCTTCGGCTCCGTAGCAGGCGGCGGCCGTTACGATGGCCTCGTCGGCCGCTTCCGGTCCGAGCCCGTGCCAGCAACCGGCTTCTCCATCGGCGTCTCCCGCCTGTTCTCGGCGCTGCAGCTCGTGAAGAGCCCGTTGCTCGCTGGCGCTGCCAAGGCCGGCCCTGTGGTCGTGCTGGTCCTGGATCGGGAGAATATCGCCGAGTATCAGGCCCTGGTCGCGGCTTTGCGTGCGGCCGGCATCCGCTCGGAGCTCTATCTCGGCGCCTCGGGCATGAAAGCACAGATGAAATATGCCGACCGTCGCGGGGCGCCAGTGGCGATCATCCAGGGCTCGAACGAGCGCGAGGCCGGCGAGGTCCAGATCAAGGACCTGATCGAGGGCGCCAAGGCGGCCGAGTCCATCGCCAGCAACGCCGAGTGGAAGGCTGCCCGGCCGGCGCAGTTCTCCGTGCCAGTGGCCGAGATGGTCGATCGCGTCCGCGAAGTGCTCGGGCTGCATTTCGGCTGAGCCGCGGCGCTAACCGGCCGTTTACCATGCTGCGCCATCGTCCGGCTCTGTCTGCGGAGAGGGCGATGGCTCGGTGGCGTGGCCTCGCGGCCTTCCTCTGTCTCGGCGCGGCCGGTCTCCCGGCCTCGGCCGCGGATCTGTACGAGCCTTATCCCGCCCCTCCCCCTTCGGCGCGTTTCTTCCCCCGCAGCGACGGGGACGGGGTGGTGACGGGTGTGCCGGCAGGGCCGCAGAGGGTGGTCGGCTGCGCGCCGCGGCGTGCGCCCGTGCCCACCGACGCGCCGGACGATCCGAGCTACGTCGGCTCGCCCTACGGCCTCGGCAAGCCGAGCTATTACGGCTTCAGGCCGCCCCTTGGCCGCGACGATCCCTTCGGCCGGCCGCTACGCTACTGCCCCTGACCTTTCCGCTCTGGCGCGGGATCCCGACATGCGGCTTCTCCCGTGGCGCTATCGGCGGGATCCGCTATGAGGCGGCCGAGAGGCGTGCTGGCGAAGGTCGTGTTGCGATGTCGGATCAATCCCTCCTCCGGGTCGGGAGCATCGAGGCCCTGCGGGAGGCCACCGGCCGCTGGCGGGCGGCCGGCGAGACAATCGTGCTGGTGCCGACCATGGGGGCCCTGCATGCCGGCCATCTGAGCCTCGTCGAGGAGGCGAAACGGGTCGGGCAGCGCGTCGTCGTGAGCATCTTCGTGAACCCGACCCAGTTTGGGCCGAACGAGGATTTCTCGCGCTATCCGCGGGTGCTCGAGGCCGATCTCGCCCTGCTTCGGGAGGCGCAGGCCGATCTCGCTTGGCTGCCCGGCGTCGAGATCATGTATCCGGAGGGCTTCGCGACCCGCATCGAAGTCGGCGGTCCGAGCGGGGGACTCTGCGGCGACCTGCGCCCCGGCCACTTTTCCGGCGTCGCCACCGTGGTGACGAAGCTCCTCCATCAGGTCCAGCCCGATATCGCGCTGTTCGGAGAGAAGGATTTCCAGCAGCTCAAGGTCATCCAGCGCATGGTGCACGACCTCGACATGCCCTTCGACATCCGTGGCGTACCGACCCTGCGTGAGCCGGATGGGCTCGCCCTGTCCTCCCGCAACCGCTACCTGAGCCCGGAGGAGCGCGCCAAGGCGCCGGAACTGCACCGGGTGATGGCCGATCTTGCCGGCCGCCTCGGTGCGGCCGCCGCCGCCGGCCCACTCCTGTGCGAGGGCCTGTCTGCGCTGGAGACGGCGGGTTTCCGGCCCCAATATCTTGAACTGCGCGATGCCGAGACGCTGGCGTCCGTCACGACGGCGTCACGGCCGGCGCGGCTTCTGGCGGCGGCCTATCTCGGGAACACCCGCCTCATCGATAACCTGCCGGTGACGCCCGTATGAGGGCGTCACGCGGTGACGGTACCGGTCAGGCGCCCGCCGCCTCGTCCGCAATGTAGTCGAGCCAGAGCGCATGAGCGCCGAGACTGCGGCGCAGGCCGGCATGGCGCTCGCGTTCCTCCGCCGTCAGGCGGCTGCGGGCGACGATCTGAGGCAGCGCGACAATCTCCGCCGTGGTCGCGATCTCGGCGATCGGCGGCGGCGCCTCCTCGACCGTCAGGCTGAGATGGGTCTGCTTGCCACCGAGCAGCTCGATATAGACTTCCGCCAGGATCTGCGCGTCGAGGAGCGCCCCGTGCTTGGTGCGGCGGGTCGTGTCGATGCCGTAGCGGTTGCAGAGCGCGTCGAGGTTGTTGGCGGCGCCCGGATGCTTGCGCCGGGCCATGATCAGCGTGTCGACGACCTCTTCGAGCACGATCTGTGGCGGAGCGGCAGGGCCGAGCCGCTGGTACTCGGCATTGAGGAAGCCGACGTCGAAGGCCGCGTTGTGGATCACAAGGCGGGCATCGCCGCAGAAGGCGGCGAACTTCTCGGCGACATCTGCGAAGACCGGCTTGTCGGAGAGGAAGGCATCGGACAGGCCGTGCACGGCGAAGGCGCCTTCAGAGACCGGCCGCTGCGGGTTGATGTACTCGTGGAAGGTGAGTCCCGTTTGGATGTGGTTGATCAGCTCGACGCCGCCGATCTCGATGATGCGGTCGCCGCCGCGGGCGTCGGTGCCCGTGGTCTCGGTGTCCAGAACGATCTCGCGCAGCATCTGTCTTCCGTTTCGCGGGTCTAGCCCGATCATCCCTCCGAAACAGGCCGCTGGGCAGCCCGGCCTCGGGTGAGATCCACAATGATCTCGGCCACCCGAGCTCCAGCCTCCGCGAAGCCAAGGCTCGTGTCGAGCAGGTAATCGGCCCGGGCGCGCTTCTCCCCATCGGGCATCTGCTTGGCGAGGATACGCGTGAAAGCCTCCTCCGTCATGCCGGGCCGTGCGAGCACCCGCTCGCGCTGGATTTCCGGTGGCGCTGTGACCACGAGGACGGCGTCGCAGCGTGCCGCCGCCCCGCCCTCGAACAGGAGGGGGATGTCGAGAACGACCAGAGGCGCCTGTGCGTGGCGGGCAAGGAAGGCCCGTTCCTGTTCGGCCACGAGGGGATGAACCAGCTGTTCGAGATCGCGCATCGCCTCCGGATCGTCGAGGACGAGGGCGCGCAACTTGGCGCGGTCGACGCCGCCTGCGGCATTGAGGGTGCCGGGAAAGCGAGCGCCGATCTTGTCGACGGCCGCGCCGCCGGGAGCGTAGAGGGCGTGTACGGCGGCATCGGCATCATGTACTGGCACGCCGTGCTCGGCGAACATCGCGGCGGTGGCCGACTTGCCCATGCCGATCGAGCCGGTCAGGCCGAGGATCGTCGGGCGCCCGGCCGCGCTCATCGACGTGTCGCCGTGAGATCGGCCACGATCGTCTCGCGCAGGGCCGCGGTGACGGTGGGTCTCACGCCGAACCAGGCCGCGAAACCCGGCACCGCCTGATGCAGCAGCATGCCGAGCCCGTCGACCGTCGCGAGGCCGCGGGCACGGCCGGCGAGCAGCAGATCGGTGTCGAGGGGCGCATAGACGATATCCGACACGATGGCGTCGGGTGGGAGAGTCGACAGGTCGAGGGCGAGGGGCGGATGTCCGGTCATTCCCAGCGAGGTCGTGTTGACGAGAAGCCGGGTCGCCGCGAGCGCTTTGGGCAGATCGTCCCAGGCGATAGCCTCGATCCCCTTCTCAATCGCCGCGAGGCTCTGCGCCCGCTCCAGGGTGCGGTTGGCGACAAGAACGCAGGGTATGCCGCGCTCGCGCAGACCGACCACGATCGCCCGAGCCGCGCCCCCCGCTCCGAGAACCAGAGCCCGGTCGACGGCGTCGAGCCGTTCCGCGCCGACGCTCTGTTCGACGTGGCGCACGAATCCCTCGGCATCCGTGTTGTCACCCCTGATTCGCCCGTCCGCGTCGACGATCAGGGTATTGACCGCGCCGATCTTGTCCGCCCGTTCGGTGAGGGTATCGCAGAGCGCGAAGGCGGCCTCTTTGTGCGGGATGGTGACGTTGCCGCCGGCGAAGCCTTTCGCGGCGAGGCTTCGCACGAAGTCCGGGAAGTCGGCCGGTGCCACGTCGATGCGTTCGTAGGTGCCGTCGATACCCAGCTCGGCGAGCCAGTGGCCGTGAATCAGCGGCGAGCGGGAATGGGCGATCGGATGGCCGACCACGAAGGCTCTGCGCGTCACGTCTGTGTCCTCGAGATTCAGAAGGCCAGTGCGCCCAGGGCCCGCAGGCGTGCGAGCAGCGGGAGGAGGGGCAGGCCGAGGATGGTGCTGTGGTCGCCCTCGATGCGCGCGAACAGATGCACGCCGAGCCCTTCGAGCTGGTAGCCGCCGACGCTTCCCGTCACCGCACGCTCGCCGGCGAGGCTGACGTAGCGCGCGATGGCTTCCCCGGGGAGCGACCGCATGGTCAGGCGCGCCTCCTCGACGAAGGACTCCACCGCGCCGTCGCGAGCGACGGCGACCGCCGAGAGCAGGCGATGGGTCCGCCCTTGCAGGACCGCGATCTGGGCGCAAGCGGCCTCCGCATCCGCGGGCTTGTGGAAGACGCGGCCGCCTTCCTCCAGCACCTGGTCGGCCCCGATCACGAGGCGGCCGGGCCGCAGGGTCGCCCCGGCGCGGGCCTTCGCCTCGGCGAGACGAAGAGCGAGATCGGCGGGGGGGAGGCCCTCGGCCTCCCGTTCGATCGCGCGCTCATCGACCTGCGGCGCGACCGCCTCGGCTTCGATCCCGGCGCCGAGGAGGAGATCGCGGCGCGTGCGACTCGTCGAAGCGAGGATGATCGGCTCCCGGGCGATGCCGGTCGGTTGCTCGGTCACGATGGGCTTCCGGTCAGGTCGAGATGAACTTGAGGCGATGCTCGCGATAAAGGTCGAGGATCGCCGCCGCCGTTTCCTCGATGGAGCGCCGGGTCACATCGATCGTCGGCCAATTGTACTTGGCACAGAGCCGGCGGGAGGCGGCGACTTCGCTCGCCACGGAATCGCGGTCGACATACATCGAGCTGTCATCCGCCTTGAGGCTGAGGAGCCGGTTCTGGCGGATCTGTACGATGCGCTCCGGCGAGGCGATCAGCCCGACGATGAGGGGCTTGCGCGCGTTCTCCAGGGCCGGCGGGATCGGCATGGAGGGCACCAGCGGAATGTTGGCGGTCTTGAGCCCGCGATTCGCCAAGTAGATCGACGTCGGCGTCTTCGAGGTGCGGCTGACGCCGATCAGGACCACATCCGCCTCGTCGATGTCGATGGGCAGGTTTCCGTCGTCATGGGCGAGGGTGAAATTCATCGCGTCGATGCGCTTGAAGTACTCCGCGTTCAGCATGTGCTGGGCGCCCGGCCGCTCCGTGGAGCTGGCGCCGAGATAGGAGCGCAGCAGGGAATGTACCGGCTCCAGCACGTTGAGCGTCGGCGAGTTCGCCTCCCGGCAGGCGGATTCGAGCTGCTCGCTCAGCTCGTGGCCGATCAGGGTGTAGAGTACGAGGCCCGGGGCCGCGCGGATCTCCGAGATGACGCGGGCGAGCTGCGTGCCCGTGCGCACCAGTGGGTAGACGTGCTCGATCGCCGAGACGCCCTCGTACTGCGCGGCGGCGGCCCGGCCGACATTGATCAGCGTCTCGCCGGTCGAATCCGAGACGAGATGCAGGTGGAAATAGCTGCGTGTCGTCATCCGGATCTTTCGTCAGTTCCGCTTCCGGCCGGCAGGTGGCACGCTTCTGCTTTTCGACGGATCCCGCCTCTCTCGCAAGCGCCGCGCCTCACGCCGGAATCGTGCCTTCCGGCAGTCCTGCCACGTGGTGGGCGATGGCGCCCGGGGTCGTGATCCAGATCGCGTCCCGATGGGCGGCGATTCGCGTCAGAGCCCGCCGCAGCGGGCCGAGCCTGTGGGGCTGCCCCACGATGTAGGGATGGAGCGCGATGCCCATGACGAGAGGTGCCGCCTTGGCGGCGATGAGCATCTCCGCGAAGGCCTCTTCGATCGCCTCGGCGAAGGCGCGGCCCGTCTCCTTGCGCGCGACGATGGCCGGAATGTCGTTCAATTCCTGGGGATAGGGCACCGACAGGATCCGGCCACCATCGCGCGTTGCGAACCAGACTGGCTGGTCGTCATGGGCCCAGTCGAGCAGGTAGGTGTAGCCGGCCTCCTTCAGGAGGTCGGGCGTGACCCGGGACTGGGAGATCCAGGGACCGAGCCAGCCCGCGGGCGCCCTGCCCTCCTGCGTCGCGATCGTCGCGGTTGCCTCCGTGATCAGCGCCTGCTCGGCCGCCTCGTCGCGGTCCCCCTGGCGCTCGGCATTGGTGCGGCCGTGCCCGACGATCTCGTGGCCGAGTGCGGCGCCGCGCACCCGCACCGCTTCCATCAGGCCCGGGCAATCCGCGTAGAGATCGCTGTTGGCGAGGATGGCGACGGGCAGGGACAGGCTGTCGAACAGGTCGAGTAGGCGATAAGCGCCGACTCGGTTGCCCCAATCGCGCCACGCATAGTTCAGCACGTCCGGCTGCGGGCCGCCGGGGGCGAGCTCGGCGCCGAGGCCCTCGCCGAAGGCGAAGGTCTCGAGGTTGAGGGCGATGTAGACGGCGAGGCGCTTGCCGCCGGGCCAGTCATAGACCGGCCTGTCGGGCAGGCCACTGTACTCATAGCGGCCGTGATCCGGCTTGCGACGCATCGCGGGCCTTTCGTGCTTACTGTGCGGGCTTGGTTTCGGGCGCCGGCTCGCCGCTGCCGGGGGGCAGCAGAACGTTCTTGGCGATGTTGCCCTCGGGGCCATACTCGCCGGCTACTGCCAAACAGGCCTGCTCGCGGTTGAGCCGCATCTGGTTCGACATCAGGGCGAAGATGCCCTGGACGCGGGCGCCGAAGGGCCCGCGCGGGCTCACGTCCTCGGGCCGGACATTCTGCTTGGCGAGCAGCGCCTCGAAGTCCTTCACGCCGATCCGGTAGCCGCACACATTGGCGGCGGAGAAGATGTAGGCGGCGAATTCCAGCGCCCGGGGCGACGGCGCGTTGCGGATCGGGCGCGGCTCCGAAGGGGCCGGGGTCTGCGGCGCGTCGGGCTTGGCCGCCTCCTCCGCGAAGGCGGGTAGGGACAGACCGGCGCAGAGCAACGTGGCGAGCAGCGGGCGGGTGGTCATCGGGCGGTTCCTCGTGGCCGCGGCATCTTACGAGCCGCTTAAGCCGGTTCCGGATACAGGAGGGGCCTCAACCCGCAAGGGGGCAGCTCGCCTCAGGCGGTCTTCTCGAGGGACCAGTCGATCGGGTCGAGGCCCTGCTTGTCGAGCCAGGCATTGGCCTTGGTGAAAGGACGCGATCCGGGGAAGTCCCGGGCCCGGTTGAGGGGTGAGGGGTGGCCGCTCTCGATCACGAGGTGGCGGCCGGTGTCGATCAGCACCTTGCGAGCCCGCGCCTGCGCCCCCCAGAGCAGGAAGGCCGTTCGTCCCGGGCGGGCCGAGACAGCGGCCACGGCCTCGTCGGCGAGCCGCGCCCAGCCGTAGCGCAGATGCGCCCCGGCAGCCCCCTTCTCGACAGTGAGCGCGGAGTTGAGGAGCAGCACGCCCTGCTTTGCCCAGGGCGTCAGATCACCGGTGCGGAAAACAGGCTTCACGCCCTCCGGGGACGGATCGACCTCGGCTAGGATGACCTTGAGGGAAGCCGGCAGGCGGCGGGGGCCGACATAGGAGAAGGCGAGCCCGTTGGCATCTCCTGGCGTCGGATAAGGATCCTGGCCCAGGATCACCACCTTCACCTGGTCGAGGGGCGTGAGGGTGAGCGCGCGGAAGATGTTCTCAGGGGCCGGTAGAACCTGCGCCCCCGTCGCGACCCGGTCGTCGACCTTCCGCGCCACCGCTTCCGCTGAGCCGTCGCGGAAGAAGGGGAGCGCCAGCCAGGGTGAGCCGGTAGCCCGGAAGGCGGAAAGGGCAGCGGCGACCGGAGCAGGCATCAGCGTAGAAGAATCCGTCCTTCCTCGACCGTGACGGGCGAGCGCTCGCGCAGATAGGTCATCACCGCATCGGCGAGAAGCGTGCCGTCGGTGGGGCCGATCAGCACCCGACCCTCGGCCAGCATGCCGTAGCCGTTGCCGCCATCCAGCATGAAGTTATTGGCGGCGACCCGGTAGCGCTTCTCGTCCTGCAGCGGCACGCCGCCGACGAGGGCCGAGACGAGTCGATTGCCCGGTGGCGAGGTCGGGTCGAGAGTGACCTGGAGGCCGGAGATCTGGAGGAAGCGGCCCGAGGTTCGACCGAGATCGGCATAGCCGTGCTCGATCGCGGCCCGCAGCACGTTGCCGGTGATCTCGACCAGCACCGTGGTGTTGCCGAAGGGCAGTTCGGTCAGCACATCCCGGCGGGTCAGCACCGTGCCGGACGGATAGAGCCGATCACCGCGGATACCGCCGCCGTTCATCAGGCCGATCTCGGCCCCGGTCCGAGCGCGCACCGCGTCGGCGACGAGGTCAGCAAAACTCGATTCCCTGGCGCGCACCGTCGCCACCCGGCTGTCGAGGGGGACCGCCGTCATCGCAATCGGCACGTCGAGCTCCTTCGAGAGCTCGCCCTCGTAGCGGCGTACCAGTGCTTCCGTCTCTGGGTCGGGGACGGTCTGCGCGGTGTCGTGGATGCGGAAGCCCGCGCGCCAGGACAGCTTGCCCTTGCCGTCACGCGTCACCGTGACATCGACCGCGGTGACAAAGAGGGCATCGTGGCTCGATTCGACCACGATCCCCTGCCCGTCATCGTGCAGGTAAAGATCGTGGTCGTGGCCCGAGAGCAGGATGTCGACCACGCGCCCGCGCAGGATCGCATCGTCCACCGGTCGCGCCGTATGGCAGACGCCGACCACGATCTCGGCACCCTCGGCGCGGACGGCCGCCGCCTCCCGCGCCAGCGTCTCGATTTCGGGGCCGAAGCGCAGGTCGCCCGATTGCGACTTCTGCGGTGTCGATTGCAGGGCAATGCCGACGAGGCCGACCTTCACGCCGCCGAGTTCGAACAGGGTTCGGTCGCGGCCGCCGGGGAGCTTCTGGCCCTCCGCATCGCGCAGGTTCGCGGCGAACCAGGGGAACCGCGCCTGCGCCATGCGCTCGGAAAAGTTCTTCGGCCCGAAATCGAATTCATGATTGCCCGGCACGAACACGTCCGGCGGCGCGAGGTTGTGGAGAGCGACGATGTGCGCGCCCTTGTCGAAGCCCGACATCAACGAGGGCGAAAGGCAATCGCCCGCGTGGCAGTAGAGTATGGGCACGCCGCGGGCCCGTTCAGCCTTCACCACGGCGTTGAGCCGAGCGAAGCCGCCACGGCCCTCGACCGCGCTCATCAGGTAGATGTCGTTGACGAGGAGCAGGCTGAAGGTTGGCCGCGCACTCTCCTGAGCCTGGGCCGGGCCGCTCTGCACGGCGAGGCCCGAGGCGAGACCGGCACCGATGAGGTCGCGGCGGTTGAGGGACGAGGCCATGCTGGTGCTCTCGCCGCCTTCCGTGACGGGCTGACGACGCAGGCGCCCTGCCTAGCGCCGTGCCAGACCGTCGCGCACGGCCTTGGCGTTCCGCCGCAGGGCTGGCCAGATCCAGGCACCGGAGGCGAGATAGATGCCGGGATTCATCGGGCGAAGCTCGGAAACGAGCCTGTCCGCGAGACCCGGATTGGTCAGGCGCACCGGCGGCGCATCGGTCTTGCGGTAGACGACCGTGGTGTCCTCCCGCTGATAGTCCGTATGCGGCACCAGACCGGCGCGGCGCGCCATCAGGTCGAAGGTCTCGCGCACGAAACCGTGCACATGGGCGAAATGGAACCGCTCATGCGGCGGTTTGCCGGTGGCGGCCATGTTGGGCACCGCCGCATAGATGATGCCGTCGGGCTTCAGCCAGCGGGCGAGGCGTTCCATCACGTCCGCCGGGTTGCGCAGGTGCTCGAAGACGTGATGCGAGGAGATCACGTCGAAATGCCCATCGGGGAAGCGGCCTTCCCCCGCATCGTCCAGCACCTCGACGCCGTGCTGCGCGCGCGCGAAATTCGCGTAGTCGCGACCCGGTTCGACGCCGATCGCCTCGACCCCGCGACTGCGGGCCGCAGCCAGGAATTCGCCGGAGCCCGAGCCGAAATCGAGCAGGCGAGCCCCCGGCACGAGCTTGGGCGCCAGCAGGTCCGCGCGGAACGCTGCCTCCCGGGCCGAGCGGTTGAGGTGATGGCGCGGCGGGCCGCCGGCGAAGGCGAGCTGGTAATCGGCCCGGTAGGCGGTCGCATAATACTCCGACAGCTCGTCCGGGGTCGGCATCGGATCGGTGCGGATCAGTCCGCAATCGGTGCAGGCGACCGATTTGAGCACTTTCAGCCGGCGATCGGTCTCGGCGACGGTGACCGAATGCGGCGAGCCGCATAGATTGCAGGCCGTGGGCGAGCCCGTGTAGGGGTACCCCGTGAATGGCACGAAGTGCTTCAGGAAATACCGGGGAGACGGCATGTCGCGCTGACCTTCGGGATCTTCGCTGGCAAGCCGCGTCCTCTAGATCGAACTCAGCCCGCGCACAACCGGACCGCTGCCCCATGAGCGCTGCGACCGATCCTGGCGCGGGTGCCGAAGCCCCGACCGGAAGCCCGATGAACGAACGTGTGGAACTCGACGTGCTGAAAACCGCCCGTCCGGTGGCGGCTAGCCCCCTCCCCTCCGACCATCCGGTCGTGCGCAGCGGCCGCGTCGGGGTGCTGCTGATGAATCTCGGTACGCCCGAGGGCACGACCTACTGGCCGATGCGGCGCTATCTCAAGGAGTTCCTGTCCGACCGCCGGGTCATCGAGGTGCCGCGGCTGATCTGGTGGCCGCTCCTCAACCTCGTCATTCTCAGCAAGCGCCCGGGGCCGAAGGGCCGCGATTATGCCAGCATCTGGAACAACGAGCTCGACGAGGGCCCGCTCAAGACCATCACTCGCGGTCAGCGCGACAAGCTGCAGGCGGCGATGGGCGATGCGGTCGTGGTCGACTGGGCGATGCGCTACGGCAAGCCCGAGGTTTCGCTCCGTATCCAGGCCCTGCTCGACCAGGGCTGTGACCGCATCCTGCTGGTGCCGCTCTATCCGCAATATGCCGCGGCGACGTCGGCGACTGCCTGCGATCAGGCCTTCAAGGCGCTGATGCAGATGCGCTGGCAGCCCACCGTCCGCGTCTCGCCCCCCTATCACGACGATCCCGTCTACATCCGGGCCATGGCCGACTCGATTCGCGACGGTTTGGCCAAGCTCGATTTCGAGCCGGAGGTGATCCTCACCTCGTTCCACGGCGTGCCGAAGAGCTACCTGCTCAAGGGTGATCCCTATCACTGCCAGTGCCGCAAGACCGGGCGCCTGATCCGGGAAGCGCTCGGCTTCAGCCCGGAGAAGATGCAGGTCACCTTCCAGTCCCGTTTTGGCAACGAGGAATGGCTGAAACCCTATACGGATGAGACGGTGCAGGCGCTCGCCAAATCCGGCGTGAAGCGCATGGCGATCGTCGCGCCGGGGTTCTCCGCCGATTGCCTCGAGACCCTCGAAGAGCTCGACGGCGAGAACCGCCACTATTTCGAGGAGAATGGCGGCGAACGCTTCGCCTATATCCCCTGTCTCAATGACACGGACCTCGGCATGCGTGTGATCGAACACATCGTGCGCAAGGAGCTGCAGGGCTGGATCTGAGGTAGGAGGCGGCGGAGCGTTCCACCGGACAGGACATCAGACCTTCGGTCGTGGCTTATCGCCCGGCGTGTGCGCCGCGCTGGCATTCGGCTGCGGAGAATCGGTCGGTTCGTGGGTCGTCGTCGGCGTGGTGCTGTCCTCCGGCGCAGGCATCGGGGGCAATGGCGTCGTGTTGGCCTTTACGGTGGCCGACGGCTTCACCATCGAGCGGTTGGTCATGTGAGCATCCCGGGTTGGCGATTTTGGCCGCGCAAGCGCCCCTATCCAGACCCGTCAACGCTCCGCCGCTGCCGGGAGTTCGGGAGGCCGCCCGTTACGGCCAAGGAACCATCGATATTGCTGAAGGTTGTCACCGGTGTGAGAAAAAGCCGAGGAGGCGCAGATGGCAACTGGGAATTCAACCTCCAAGCGAGGTTTCGCCTCGATGAATATTGAAAGGCAACGCGAAATCGCGAGCAAGGGCGGTCGCTCCGTGCCGGCCGAGAAGCGCTCTTTCTCGCAGGATCGCGAACTCGCCTCGACGGCCGGGCGCAAGGGTGGCCAGTCGACCGGCCGTGCCGGCGACGCCTGAGCCTCCCGTTCCGGGGCTCGTCGCCGGAAAGGTTTTGACCTTGACGGTTCCGGGCGGGCGCTCCCAGGGCGGGGGCGCCTGCTCCGTTATGCCTGGGTCTCGGCATCCTCCCGCGCATAGCCGCGCCAGAGGAGGATCAGCCGCTCGAACTCGGCGATGGCTTCGGGCGGAAGGCGTCCGAAGGTGCGGCGCACGTAACCCTCTTGCACGGCCATGCCGCGCCGGGCGAGATCGGCGCCATGGGCGGTGAGATGGAGGGCATGGGAGCGCCGGTCGCCCGGGATTGGATGCCGCTCCACCAGCCCTGCATCGACGAGCCTGTCGATCAGACCTGAGACGTTCCCCTTCGTGACGTAGAGACGCGCGGCGAGATCCTGTTGGGTGAGGCCCTGCTGCTCGGTGAGAGTCGAGAGCACGTCGAACTGGGGGATCGATAATCCCACTTCGCGCAACTCCCCTGCGACCGCGACGGTGACGCGTCGGTTGAGACGGAGGAAGCGGAACCAGACCCGCATCAGTTGCGCGTCGGGTGCAGGGTTCTGGCGCGAAGGAGAAATCGGCATCACGCGCCAGGATATAGCAGACCGCAGGTTTTTGATCCCTTGCTCATTCGCTTGGCGCTGGACGCTCCTGCCCTGTAAGGCTTGAGCCGTCGTTTCCGGTTGCCTTGGCCTCGGGCGCGCGTTTGAAAGTGGTCTCCTCACATGCCTGTCCTGTCATGCGCCGCCTGCTGATCGAGGAGCCCGTTACCCGCGCCGGCCATTACGCGCGCAATCTGTCCGTGTTTGCCCTGCTGGTCTGCGTCATCGCCGTGCTCGTCGTGCGTGCGCCGGGGACGGAGACGGGGCCCGCCCTCGCCACGCTCGCGGGCGGTCTCCTCGTCGCGGTGCTCGCCCTCGTCCTGGCAGGTTTCGCTTTTCTGAGGGTCTGGCGCGAGGGCGCGCGCGGTCTCGGTGCGGCTCTGGTCGGGGTGGCGATCGCCTGCGTGGTGCTGGCCTATCCGGCCTATGCCGCCCTGCGTGGTCTGCGTCTGCCGGCGATCGCGGATGTCAGCACCGATACGGACAACGCTCCGGCCTTCTCCCGTTCCCGTGCCGCCTTCGCCGCCCGTGGCGGCCGGTTTCCGTTGGATCCGGGCCCTGAGGCGCGTCAGGCCCAAAAGGCCGCGTATCCGCAGATCGCGCCGCTCACCCTCGACGTGGATCCCGACGAGGCCTTCACCCTGGCTCGCACCGCGGCGGTCAATCGCAAGTGGCGGATCGTCGAGGCCCTGCGCCCGGGCGGCCGGGTCGGCAACGGGCGCATCGATGCTATCGCCTATAGCCGCGTCCTGAACCTGCCCGCGGACGTCACGATCCGCATCCATCCGCGGGCGGATGGGGCGCGCATCGACGTGCGCTCGGCCTCCCGGTTCGGAAGCCGCGACCTCGGCGACAATGCCGACCGGATCCGCACTTATCTCGATGAGATCGCCAATCTCGCGATCGCGCTGAAATAGTCTTCAGGCCGGCGCGAAGCGAGCGTGCAGGGTCGGCGGCCCGTCCGCCTGGACGAGGCCGCGTTCCACCATGTCCTCCAAATGGGCGAAGACCGAGAGGGCCGCTGCCCCCCGCAGGGCCGGCCTCAAGCCCTGATAGACGGCCGCGACGATCGCACCGATCTCCCGGTCGCCGGCCGCGAGCCGCGCACGGATCGCGGCCTCGCGCTGGCGGCGATGGGCGGCAAGCCCTCTCACGAAGCGGCGCGGGTCGCGCACCGGGCCGCCATGGCCGGGCCAGAACACCGTCTCGGTCCTGTCCCGGAGGCGTTCGAGGGAGGCCATGTAGGCGCGCATGGAGCCGTCCGGAGGCGCCACGACGGTGGTCGACCAGGCCATGACATGATCGCCCGAGAACAAGGCGTTCTCCTCCGGGAAGGCGAAGGCGAGATGGTTCATGGTGTGCCCCGGCGTTTCCAGGGCGATGAGCGTCCAGCCCGGCCCTGACACCGCCTCGCCCTCCCTGAGGGCGCGGTCGGGCTGGTGCTGGCGATCCGCGCTGGCGTCCAGCGCCGGAAGTTCCCCTTCGGCGAGACCACGGGCAGCGCGATGGGGGCCGCATCCGACGATCGGGGCGCCGGTGCGGGCCTGCAGCAGCCGTGCACCGGGGGAATGGTCACGATGGGTGTGGGTGACGACGATCGCGTCCACCGTTTCGCCGGCTAGGACTTCCAGCAACGCGTCCACATGCATCGGATCCTCCGGTCCCGGATCGATCACGGCGACGCGCCCCTGGCCTACGATGTAGCTGCATGTGCCGCTCGCGGTGAACGGGCCGGCATTCGTGCAGATTCGTCGCCGCACGAGCGGCGTCAGTTGTTCAAGCCGGCCATTGGCCGGCAGGGAGGGATCGAGGGCGGGGTTGTCCTGGCCGCTCGCGGAGGAAAGCGTCATCGTGGCTCCGGAGGCCATTGTCGGCGGCCCGACCGGTGGCGCCGCGCCTCTTTCCTGCCCTACGACAGGCCCATCAGATCCTCAAACCCGGGCGAGGGACTTTCGAGGACTCCGGCAAGTTCCGAAGTTCGGGGTAGCCCTTGAGAAGCAGACCGATCTCTTCGTCTTCGAGCAAGGGCGGGACGCCAGACCCTTTGAGGTGTCAGAAAAAAGGCGCCGCCCGGGGGAGGACGGCGCCAACCGACGTCACGGATCAGACCGTCCGAAGGCGTCAGCGACGCATCTCGGGAGAGCGGCGAACGCGTACGGGGACGGGCTGATAGCGGGGGACCGGCTGCAGCGATTCGAGGGCGCGACCGATCTTCTCGACGACCGCCCGAATGGCGCCGCCGAAGCGGCTCTTCGCAGCTGTTCTCGGACGTGTGGTCATCGCTGCTCCCTGCTTCGGTACGATCGAACAGATGGTGACGAACCCTGCGTCCCGCTAGTCGGTTCCGGTGATGCGTCAGCATCCCGGTGGTTACGGCAGGATTTGGGCCTTTCGGACCGCCTGCCGTCGCAAATCTTCGGCATCGATCCTTAACGTCGGACCAATGCGCAGCCGGATCAAGGCTGAGGAAGTCGTGGATAGCGCCGAAAGGAGCGGAACCGGCGCTCAAACCTTGACGTTATTTGGGTCAAAGGCCGCGGCACGGGTCGCGCCACGTCTTCGAAAGGAATCGGCAAATGCTCGGTTGGGCCGTCACATTTCTCGTTGTCGCCCTCGTTGCCGCCCTGCTTGGTTTCGGCGGCATCGCCGGCACGGCGATGGAGGCTGCGAAGCTCGTCTTCTTCGTAGCGATCGTCCTGTTCGCGATCTCGGCCGTCATCGGCCTCATCCGCGGTCGCTCGTCGACACTTTGACGCGTCCGCAGGAAAAGGGCCGCGCTGCTTCTGCAGCGCGGTCAGCCCTGCTCAGCTCTCGGTCGACGCTGGCGGGGCGCTTTCGGAGTCGTCGAGGCGAGCGATCAAATCCTTGAACCTATCGGGAATCGGTTGCTCGACGACGGAATCGTAGAGAGCGCGCAGATGGATACCGATCCGCTTCTGCGTCTGCTCCTCCATCCCCCGGCTGCGCGTGCGCGGCCCCCACTGTCGGTGGCCGCCCTGCGGCGCCCCGGCATCCTCTTCGCTACTCATCCGCCCGAACATCCCTTGCGCTGCGCCCGCGGTGTACCGCGATTGTCTTGCAGCTCCATATGAGCCATGGCTTTCGCGCAAACGCCCCTGCCTGGGAAGGGTTCCGTTTGACCGGAACGGAGTCGTTCCGGCTGCGTTAGGGCGGAAGCAACGCAAGACCGGCAAAGGTCAGGGGAAGACATGTCCACAGCGCAACTCGTCGTGCAGCACCTGCCGTATCTGCGCCGCTACGCGCGCGCGCTCACCGGCAGTCAGGTCGCGGGCGACGCCTACGTGGCCGCCACGCTCGAGACGCTGGTGAACGAGCCGGAGACGCTGGGCCGCAGCAGCAACGTCAAGGCGGACCTGTTCCGCGTCTTCACGCGGATCTGGAACTCGCTCTCCGTGAACGGCCATAGCGAGCAGGTGCAGCATGATCTTCCGGCCGAGGTCCGGCTCGGGCAGATCACGCCGCTGCCACGTCAGGCCTTCCTGCTTTCCTGCCTTGAGGGATTCTCGGAGGAGGACGCCGCGATCATCCTCGAGGTGGATGTCGCGCAGGTGCGTGAGCTCGTCGACGAGGCCGGCCGCGAACTCGCGGCCGACATGGCGACGCAGATCCTGATCATCGAGGACGAGCCGCTGATCGCCATGGATCTCGAAGCCTTGGTGGAAGGCCTCGGGCACAATGTCATCGGCGTCGCCCGTACGCGCACGGAGGCGGTGAAAATCGCCTCGGAGGGCACCCGCCCGGGCCTGATCCTCGCGGACATCCAGCTCGCCGACGGTTCGTCCGGCCTCGATGCGGTGAACGATCTTCTGAAGACCTTCGAGGTCCCGGTAATCTTCATCACCGCCTATCCCGAACGCTTCCTCACCGGCGAGCGTCCGGAGCCGGCCTTCCTCATCGCCAAGCCGTTCCAGCCGGCCAACGTCTCTGCGGTGATCAGCCAAGCGCTGTTCTTCCAGCAGACGGCTCGTCGCAGAGAAGCCAAGAGCGCCTGACGCTTCGCCCTCAATTCGGCGACAGAAGCCCCGGCTCGTCCGGGGCTTTTTTAATGGGCGAGCCCAGGAACGCGCACAAAAAACGGGTCGGACGATGTCCGACCCGTGTTCAGAGGTTCCGGCCAATGCACAAGGGGAATGCGGGGAGGACCAGGTGGCCGGGTGTTTCCTCAACGAGGAGGCGCCTCCCCAGTTCCACTTTTTCCACAGAACCACTTATTTTTTCGTGGCGTGGTGCATTTTCATCACGAGACCCCGCAATGTGAGAACGGGTGAATTTTCGATCAAGTTTTTGATCGATAAGGGCTTATAGCGTCGTGCTCCAAACCGGGACAGGTGCGGAACCGTAGCGTTCAGGAGGCGTTGTCAAGTCAATCGGTCAAGCTCGTCGGAGATCGCGAAGATGCTTCGGTCAGGGTTCATCCTCGGTGTTGGCGGGCCTGCTGCGATCCTCACCCTCCTCGTTCTTCCCTCCGTCCGCGCCAGCGCGGACGCGGCCATGGCGCAGGATGTTCGTCCGGCGGCTGTGAACCGGAGCGTGGTGCAGGATCTTCCGGGCCAGCGCCCGGCTCTCCTGCCGACAAGCCCGTTGCATCTGGCCAACGCCCCGCGGCCAGAGCCGAAGGTGGCGCCCGCCCCGAGCCGTCCGGAACTGGTGCAGGAGACCCCCGCCCGTCCGAAGCGCATGACCCGCGAGGGTTGCGAGACGGCCATAAGCTCCCTTGCCGGTCCCGAGGCTCGACGCATGGTGCCTGGCCGCTGCATGGCCTGACGGCGCTCACACGCTGCCGTCGATTTTTTCGACATCCGCGGTGAGGCCCGCAGGCGACATCCGCTCCCGAGCCACCAGGCGATCGCCGGGGGAGAAGGTGCCCAGGGGAACGTCGCGATCGGGCAGCACGACGGTCGTCGTCTTGTTCAGGTGCACCAGCACGTAGCGCTGCAGGGGGAGCGAGGCCGCGGCCCATTTGCGCAACTGCCCATAATAGGGCTCGCGTCGCCAAGCATTGGCCTGCCCCGGATCGACCTGCACGTTCAGGAATCGTGTTACCGGATCGAGGCTGAGAACCATCTTGGCCCGATCCGGCTTCCATTCCGGCCCAAGCCAGCTCTCGGTCATCCAGAGGCAGTGAAAGGCGCGACAATGGCCCGGTCGGGCCTCGTGGATGCCACAGCCCTTTCCGGGCCGGGTGTGGCGGCACCATTGCCCGGCGAGGCTCTGCACGTCGGGCACGTCGTAGACCTTGCAGCAGAGCGTGCAGGCGCCGCAGGCCCGGCCGGGGGCCGGCGTGGCGACGATGGTGGCGGGGTCGAGCATCGCGTTCGGGGTGGGGGCTGCCTTCGTCGACCGGGTTCCTGACGCCGCTTCAGGTCGTTAGTGTGGCCGCACCCTCAGAACGATCCGCCGAGCGCCATGCTGTCGAACCTCGCCACCCGCGACGTCGAAACCCTGATCCATCCCTACACGAATCTCGCGGCCTTCCGGGAAGCGGGTCCGCTGGTTCTGGAGCGGGGCGAAGGTGTTTGGGTCTATGACGTCCAGGGCCGTCCCTATCTCGAAGGAATGTCGGGGCTCTGGTGCGCGGCCCTCGGCTTCTCGAATGCCGAATTGGTGGAGGCGGCTCGCGAGCAGATGGCCCGCCTGCCCTTCGCGCATCTTTTCTCCGGCCGCAGTCACGACCCGGCGATCGAGCTTGCCGAGACCCTGAAGGGCCTGATGCCGGTCCCGACCTCGAAGATCCTGTTCACTTCGTCGGGCTCGGAGGCGAACGACACCCAGATCAAGCTCGCCTGGTACATGAACAACGCCCTCGGGCGTCCGGCCAAGAAGAAGATCATCGCCCGGCTGAAGGGCTATCACGGCGTCACCGTCGCCACGGCGTCCCTGACCGGCTTGCCTGGCAACCATGCCGATTTCGACCTGCCGTTGCCGGGCTTCCTGCACACGGCCTGCCCGCATCCCTATCGCGGCGCGCGACCCGATGAGGACGAGGCGGCCTTCGCGGACCGTCTTGCGGAGGAACTCGAAACCCTGATCCTCCGGGAGGGACCGGAGACGGTCGCCGCCTTCATCGCGGAGCCGGTGATGGGCGCCGGGGGCGTGATCCTGCCGCCCGCGACCTATTTCGAGAAGATCCAGGCGGTGCTCGACCGCTACGACGTGCGGCTGATCGCCGATGAGGTGATCTGCGGCTTCGGGCGGCTCGGCACCTGGTTCGGCTCCGAGGCGCTGGGCATGCGCCCGCACACGCTCTCCTTCGCCAAGGCCGTCACCTCGGGCTACCTGCCTCTGGGCGGTCTCTCCATCGATGCTCCGCTCTACGAGGCCATGCTGGACGAGAGCCGCAAGCTCGGCGGCTTCGGGCACGGCTTTACCTATTCCGGCCATCCCGTCGCTTGCGCGGTGGCCAACCGCGCCCTGGCGATCTACCGGCGCGACAGCATTGTCGAGGGCGCGGCGGAAAAGGCGCCGCATTTCCAGGCGCGCCTCGAATCGCTGCGCGAGCATCCTCTCGTTGGCGAGGCGAAGGGGCTCGGCCTGATCGGCGGCATCGAGCTTGTCGCCGACAAGACGAGCCGTGCGCAGTACTTGCCGAGTGCCACCGTCGCCGCGCGCTGCGTCGCTTTCGCCCAGGACGAGGGTCTGATCCTGCGCGCCTTCCCCGGCGATCGGCTGGCGGTCTGCCCGCCGCTGATCATCACCCGGGAAGAGATCGATGCTCTGTTCGAGCGCCTGCTGCGGGCGCTTGATCGCACTGCAGCATGGATTGTGGAGACGGGCGTCGAGAAGATGCAGGCTGCCTGAAATCTTGAATGCAGTCTATTCAATCGAGCGTACTGCCTACGCGACAGGCTTGCGTGAATGTCAGGCAGAGGTGTGGCTTTAAGCTTCCGTTCATCTCATTTGCCGGCCAATGAGCAGGCTGCAGATCCGGCGTTTGCCCGGATCGGGCCGCAATGGCGCCCGAACGCCGTCGCGATCACGGACCAGGATCGAGAGCCAAGGCCGAACACGGCCGCTCCAAGAACGGACAGGACGAAGACCATGGACTCCTCCAGCCGGAACCCGGAAGCGTCGCTGAAGACGCAGCCGCAGGGTGCGGCCACGAACGGCCATGAGCGTTTCCGGCCGGTAGCGCTCCCGGCGCTCGCCGCCGCGATGCGCAGCGTGGCGCAGACAGCCGAGGCCGCTCGTGCCAAGGCTGCGGCCCGCTTCGCGAAGCGGATGGTGCACGAGGACGAGCCGGCTCTCTGAGCCACCCTCAGGTGCTGCTTCTCCCGAGCCGCCGACAGGTTCTCGGCGGCCTCTCGGCGAGCCTGCTCGCCGGAGGATCGACAGCGTGCTACGCCTTCTGTGTCGAGCCGCGCTTCCGGCTCGTCACCACGGCCTATGCCTTGACCCCGCCCGGCTGGACACCGGGCCTCCATCTGCGGATCGCCGTGATCGCGGACATTCATGTCTGCGAACCCTGGATGCCGCTCGCCCGCGTCGAGGAGATCGTGGCGGCGGCGAACGCGCTGTCCCCGGACCTGATCCTGCTCCTCGGCGATTATCCCGCAAGCCGCACGGTGACGTGGCGGCGCGTGCCGCTCACCGATTTTGCGAAGCTCGCCGCCGGCTTGCGGGCGCCGTTAGGCGTACATGCCATTCTGGGCAACCACGATTGGTGGGACGACGAAGCGGCGATGCGCGCCCGCAAGGGACCCGTCGAATCACGCCGGTTGCTGGAGGCCCAGGGCATCCCGGTGATGGAGAACGACGCCATCCGCCTCGTGAAGGACGGCCATGCTTTCTGGCTCGCCGGGCTCGCCGACCAGGAGCCGTTCCTGCCGGTCGGGAGCCGCCGCAGCCTCGCCGATCTTCCCGGCACTCTGGCTAAGGTGAGCGATGCGGCGCCGGTGATCCTGATGGCGCACGAGCCCGACATCTTCCTGCATATGCCCGAGCGGGTCGCCCTCACCCTGGCGGGCCATACCCATGGCGGACAGATCCGGATCTTCGGGACCTCGCCGATGCTGATCGGGACGCCGCGCGAGCGCTATGCCTATGGCCATGTCGTCGAAGGTCGACGCCATCTGATCGTTTCGGGCGGCCTCGGCGTGAGCAAGGTCGCCGTCCGTTTCGGCGTGCCGCCGGAAATCGTGCTGGTCGAACTGGGGACGCCCGCCACGGTTTGACCCGTCCTGCCGGCCATGGTTCGGTCGCCGCCGGGATTCGCGTGCGATGGAGCTTTTGGGAGGCAGGTCGGATGCCCTTTCTGCTGTTGGTGATCGCGGTGCTGGGCGGCGTGCTGTTCTGGGTCCTTCGGGTCCATGGCACGGTGAAGGGGCTGCAGGAGGTCGACCGGGACACCAAGGGCCTGCAGCGCCGTGCCCGATCCGCCTTGCAGGACCTGATCGGGACGCCGCTCGCTCGCGTCCGCGACGTGCGCCTCGCCGCGACCATTCTGATGATCCAGATCGTGCGCACCGGCAGCCCGGTCACGGCCGCCGAGAAGACGCAGATCTTCGCCTTCCTGGAGACTCCGCTGCAGGTGGAGAACGCCCCGGCCCTGTTCGAACGGGCCTGGACCTACACGCAGGAGCGTCGCCCGTTCTCCCTCGTCGCGGACGAACTGCTGCCGCTGCTGAGGGACGCTCTGACGCCGGAAGAGCGGCTGGAGCTCGTCGCGATGTTGACCAAGGTCGCGGGTGCCCATTCGAGCCCGAGCGAGTTGCAGCGCGAGGCTGTCGCACGGCTCAAGCGGCGGCTTCTGGCGGACCGCCCCGCCCTCGCGGCGAGCCGGTCGGGCGACTTCGCCTGACGAGCAACGGCCGGCGTCGAAACGCCTCAGCGTTCGAGGGGACGGCGCCGGGCGACGGCGCTATAGTTCCTGGTATGCGCGCCGTCTTCCTCCTCCCGGTCTTCCTTTTCGCCGCACCGGCCATGGCCGACGAATGCGGGGACCTGATCGACAAGGTCGCAGCCGAAGCCAAGGCCGAGGTCGGCAACCGCACGGCGGATTTCGCCAATTTCCAGGCCGGCCCCGACATGACGCTGACCCTGTCCTGCGGGGGCATCCATCCCTCTTCTGTCGGGGCGCAGCACCGAGGCGAGACGCCGCCGGATCCCTATTACGCGCTGTTCGCGCGAGCCGGGCACGCGGTCACCGGCATCGCTCCCGATATTCTCGAGGCGGCGGCGCGGAGTGCCCGCGATGCGGCGACCCGGACCCGTCACAGCAACGTTTCGGCGGGCGGCGCGCTCGTCACCTGTTCGCTGATGAAATCGGAGAAGGGGCCGCTCACCCTCTGTGCCGTGATCGAGCAGGCGGATCGCAGCTAGGGCGCCTTCCGACGAAGCGGAGACCGTTTCGTCGAAAGACGGCGCGATGTCACGAGAGCAGCCGGCCGAATGCCATCGGGTCGGATCCGATCTTCGGGCGCTGTCGGAAGGCCGGCTGTTGTCTTTCTAAGCAAGGTGCCGCGGAGCCGAAGCCTGGCGCATTGCCCGGTATCCGAGTTCCAGAGCGCTGCGACGGCTCGACAGAATCCAGGGCGTCAAAAGAGAGGCTGGGATCCGCTGAACCCGGCGTGGTCGCGCACGGCTGTAAAAGCTCAGATGCATGTTCGTGCAGCAGTTCAGCTGGCAGCGAATTAATTCAAGCAATTGTAACGATCTGTAATAGTAGTGTCACAATGTTAGTCGGCTCTTTTTAAGATCGATGCAAGGGATGCATGGCTATAGGTGCGATAACCCCCACACCATAGCTGTCGGCAGTCCTATGCGTATCTCTCTGGGCGTCAAATTGTTCGCCGTCGTCGGCCTTCTCGGCCTCGTTGCCCTCGGGATCGCGGCCTTCGCCATCGGTCAGGCATCGGAGCGGCAGGCTTGGTCCGAGCGGACCGAGGCCGTCTGGAATGCGGGATTGCAGGCGCGCAGCCTCGCCCATGCGATCGAGCACGCGGTGGTCGAGGCGACTGCGCTCTACACGGCGGCCGATGCCGACGAAGCCCGCCCGCGCCTCGCCGCCCTGCAGACCGCCCTGGCCCAGGTGGAGCGGACCCGCGAGCCATTTCTTTCGGCCATGGAGGGGCAGCTTACGCCCGAGCAGAGCCGGAGGCTCGACCTCGCCGTGAAGGAGTTCGTCGCCTACCAGAGAGATACCGCCGAACTCGGCCTCTCCGTGTCACCGAAGGCCGCTTTGATCCAGGCGACCGATGAAGCCACGGTGAAGAACCGCGAGCGCATGGTGGCACAGATCAACGCCCTCGGCGCCGAGGTGCTCGCCAAGCTCGACGCACAGCGCGAGGCAGAGGCACAGTCGCAGCACCGGGCTACGATCGCCCTGCTGGCCATTCCCGCGGTCGGCCTCACCCTGGGGCTCGCGGCAGCCTTCTGGATTGCCATCTCGCAGATCCAGCGTCCTCTCCACCGCCTGAAGCAGACGATGCTCGGCCTTGCGGCGGGCTGTCTCGATGAGACCATCCCCTTCACGCAGCGTCGCGACGAGATGGGCGAGATGGCGCAGGCGATCGCGGCCTTTCAGCAGGCGCTCATCGAGCGGCGCGAACTCGATCTCAACGCCCAGCATCGCCAGGCGGAGGATGTGCGCCGGGCCTCGCAGCTCGCGGAGGCGACGCGCCTGTTCGAGGCGGAGAGCGGGATGGCGGTCGCCGAACTCGCCCGCTCCGCCGAGGCGATGCAGGCGGCCGCCGACACCCTCTCCGAGACCGCCTCCGAGACCACCGGCCGGGCCTCCGTCGTCGCGGATTCCTCCAGCAGCTCGGCCGGTGTCGTGAACAGCATCGCCGGCGCAGCGGAGCAACTCTCCAGCTCGGCCGGGTCGATCGCGGATCAGGTCCGGTATGCCCGGGAAATCGCGGGCGTCGCTCTCACCGACACCACCGTCCTCGGCGAGACGGTGGAGAGCCTCTCCAAGGCGGCCACCGAGATCGGAAGTGTGGTCGCCCTCATCCGCAGCGTTGCGGATCAGACCAACCTGCTCGCCCTCAACGCCACGATCGAGGCCGCCCGCGCCGGCGCCGCCGGCCGTGGCTTCGCGGTGGTCGCGGCCGAAGTAAAAGCGCTCGCCGGTCAGACGGCGCTGGCCACCGACCAGATCGTGGGTCAGGTCGGCGCGATCCAGGCCGCTTCGATGGGGACGGCCGAGGCGATCAGCTCGATCCGCAGGACGGTTGCGCAGATGACGGACATCGCCACGGAGGTCGCCGCGGCCGCCGGTCAGCAGGGGCAGGCCAGCCAGGAGATCGCCCAGGCGATCGGTCAGGCGGCGATGGAGGTCCGCACGGTCTCGGAGAACGTGGCCGGGGTACGGGCTGCCGCCTCGTCGAACGAGACGCAGGCGGCCCAGGTGCGAACGGGGGCCCTGCGTGTCGGAGAAAGCAGTGCGAGCCTGCAGGCGTCAGTGGCGACGTTCCTGTCGCGCGTGCATGCGGCCTGAGGCCCAGCAGGATCGTAAGGGGGAAGAGGCGGCAGGGCTTCGGCCCTGCCGCCGGTTCCGCTCTCTCAGAGCGGGATGTTGTCGTGCTTTTTCCAGGGCTGCTCCATGGCCTTGGAACGGAGCATGCCCAGCGCCCGCGCAATGCGCTTACGGGTCGAGTGCGGCATGATCACCTCGTCGATATAGCCGCGCTCGGCCGCGACGAAGGGCGAGAGGAAGCGATCCTCGTACTCCTTGGTGCGCTCCGCGATCTTCGCTTCGTCGCCGATCTCGGCGCGGAAGATGATCTCGACGGCGCCCTTGGCGCCCATCACCGCGATCTGCGCCGTCGGCCAGGCGTAGTTGAGATCCGCCCCGACATGCTTCGAGGCCATGACGTCGTAGGCACCCCCGAAGGCCTTGCGGGTGATGATCGTCACGAGCGGCACCGTTGCCTGGGAATAGGCGAAGAGCAGCTTGGCGCCGTGCTTGATCAGGCCGCCATATTCCTGCGCCGTGCCCGGCAGGAAGCCCGGCACGTCCACGAAGGTGACGATCGGAATGCCGAAGCTGTCGCAGAAGCGCACGAACCGCGCCGCCTTGCGCGAGGCGTCCGAGTCGAGCACGCCGGCGAGCACCAGGGGTTGGTTGGCCACGAAGCCGACGGTGCGGCCCTCGACCCGGCCGAAGCCGGTGATGATGTTGCGGGCGTAGGTCGCCTGGATCTCGAAGAAGTCGCCCTCGTCGACCACGCGGCGGATCAGCTCGCCCATGTCGTAGGGCTTGTTCGGATTGTCCGGGATCAGCGTGTCGAGCGACTTGTCGAGGCGGTTGACGTCGTCGAAGCTCTCGATCTCCGGCACGCCCTCGATGTTGTTGGCGGGCAGGAAGTCGAGCAGGCGGCGGATCTGCAGGATCGCTTCGACGTCGTTCTCGAAGGAGCCGTCGGCGATGGAGGACTTCGTGGTGTGGACCTTGGCGCCGCCGAGCTCCTCGGCGGTCACGACCTCGTTGGTTACGGTCTTCACCACGTCCGGGCCGGTCACGAACATGTAGCTCGTGTCGCGGACCATGAAGATGAAATCGGTCATGGCCGGCGAGTAGACGTCGCCGCCCGCACAAGGGCCCATGATGACCGAGATCTGGGGGATGACGCCCGAAGCCATGACGTTGCGGCGGAAGACCTCGCCGTAGCCGCCGAGGGCCGCGACACCCTCTTGGATGCGCGCGCCGCCGGCATCAAAGATGCCGATGATCGGCGCGCGCATCTTCAGCGCCATGTCCTGGACTTTGACGATCTTCTGGGCATGCGCCTCGGAGAGGGAGCCACCGAAGACGGTGAAGTCCTTGGAGAACAGGAAGACCTTGCGGCCGTTCACCGTGCCCCAGCCGGTGACCACGCCATCGCCGGGGATCTTCTGCTTCTCCATCCCGAAATCGTTCGAGCGGTGCTGCACGAACATGTCGAACTCCTCGAACGACCCATGGTCGAGGAGGAGTTCGATGCGCTCGCGGGCCGTGAGCTTGCCGCGCTTGTGCTGGGCGTCGAGGCGCTTCTCGCCGCCGCCGAGGCGGGCCTGCGCGCGCCGCTCTTCCAGCTTCTCGAGGATGTCCTTCATGGTCTTCCGGCGGCCCCACCCTTCGTGATCATTTTTGCCCTGGCCAGAATCGTCCGTCCGAGTCGTTGGCCCGGCTTGGCCATGGCAGGCTGACCGCCTCTAGCATGCGTTGCCGCCTCCGGAAACGGGGCGAATTGTATGCAAAAAGGCCTGTTGCCGGCGTGCCTTGCGGCCTTGCGGGCTCAGCCTGGCCCTTCATGGTGGAGAGGACGAGCCCCGGTCAGCCGTCAGGGGCTACGGAGAGATCGCAGCCAGTTTCGCGGCGGCATCGAACTCCGCCCTGCGGTAGGCGAGCCGGGCCTCGGCTTCCGCGTCCGGCCCCCAGATGCTCGCCTGATAGGTCTCGTCGACATGCGCCGCGGCCCAGGCGGTCTCGGCATCGAGCCGGCGATGCAGCACGGCGAGTGCGATCAGCAGCGAACCGGTCAGCGTGGTCATGGCGTGGAGAGCCGCGAGGCGGAAAGGATTCCGCTCGGTCAGCACAGCCTGACGGAGAGCTGCGACCGCGGTGTCCGGCTGGGCAACATGCATGACGCCCTCGCTGAGGATCAGGCGTGCGCCGAAAGCCTCATGCGCCCAGTCGATCACCGGGTCCCAGGCTTCCGCCTGGGCGGCAACGAGCCGCTCGGGCTCTGCGGCGCGATAGGTGACGAGGTCAGTGCCGGCATAGGCGCACAGATCCTCGGCCACAGCCTCCATGCGGGACGCGACGCCATCGATGGCGGAGTTGACGAGCCGAGTCAGGGGCATCGTCGCGGGATCGATGAACGCGCGCTGCGCCTCCCATTCGGCGGCGAGCGCTTCCGCGATAGCCCGATCCGGCACGGAGAGCCGATTGCGGGCCGGAGTGTTGGCGTTGCGGCCATCGAGCGTCAGACGAAAGCCGCCCTCCCCCGCCTCGGCAGCGGCCTGCTTGTAGAAGCGCTTGGGCAGGGGCGGCTTGGTCTGAGCCCGCGCCGCCTGCAGCGGGTCGGTACGCGGTGAATCGCCCGGATCGCCGAGCCAGTCGCGGGTAACATCGTCGCTCATTCTGGGCGCCTTACACCAATCGAGGGGCCTCGGGCGAGGTGCCGTCAGCGCGCGTTCAGGGCATCGGCGAGGGAATTTTGCTGCGCGTCGTCGAGCGAACCGGAGAAGAGATCGTTCAGGTTCTGGGCCGAGTCCACGACGGTAACCGCGCCGGCTCCGTAGAGGGCGCCCGGCGTATGATAGCCCCAGCCGACACCGATGGCGGCCACGCCCGCATCCCGGGCCATCATCATATCGTAGGTGGTATCGCCGATCATGACGGTCATGGGGGCCTCGGCGCCGGCCTCCACCATCGCTTGGCGAAGCATGGTCGGGTCGGGCTTCGAAGGCGCATCGTCCGCGGTCTGGATGGTCGTGAACCAGCGCTCCCAGCCGTATTTCTCGACCAGGTGGGCGACGCCGCGGCGGGATTTGCCGGTTGCGATCCCCAGCCGGACGTCCCCGCGGGCATGAAGCCGCTCGATCAGTTCGCCCATGCCGGGAAACAGAGGCTCTTCGTAGTTCGGATCGATGCGCAGCGCCTGGAAGGCGTTGCGGTAGCTGTCCGAGAGCGAATCGATGGGGCCGGCATCGCCCACGAGTCGACGAAAGGCCTCGCCTAAGGAAAGACCGACGACGGACAGGGCCTCCCGACGGGCGGGTGCGGTCATGCCATGGGCCGCGAAGGCTCGCGCCTGGGCTTCGACGATCAGGTGCTGGCTGTCGACGAGGGTCCCGTCCACGTCGAAGACGACGAGCCTCACCACGGGTTTGCCTCGCGCACTGTCCTCACGGCCGGCGGCCGGATGCGGGCGGCTGGCCCTGGCCCAGCGGCTGTGCGCGCCGTTCGTAGCCAAGGCGGCAGCGGATCAGGAAGCGACGCCGGGCACCCCCGCGAAGATTGCGCCGATGCGATTCCCGGTTGCAGCTCGCATAAGACACGCGCCGGCGACCCGCGCTTCGTGGCGTCCCTGCGGGCGCGTTCGGTGGCTTCGTCTGTGCCTGAGCGGCTGCCTTGATCGGCGGCGGCGCTTGAGGGGCGGCCTTGTCCGCCGTCTCGAGGTCCTGCTCTGTCTGTGGTGCGGACGTCGGGGGGGACGTCGTCCGCTTTACGGCGGCCGCTTGCACCGGTCCGGCCATGGCAAGCCCGGCAAGGGCGAGGAGGAGGAAGGTCGCTGGCTTCATGGTTCCCGGCGAGACACGTCGGTGCGGGGACCGGTGCCTCGCGACCGGCGAAGGCGCCGTGCCGCTGGCCCGGAGCGCAGCCATGGGGCAAGGATATCGCTCGCTTGGCATTTGCCAACCCGGCCGATCGTCTCAGCAGCCGGATCGGGCCTTGTCGGGGTGGTTCCTGTCAGGCCTCGGGTGCCTCGACGATCGGGTCGTAGCGGGCCGCGTCGAAGCCGAGCAGGTTCCAGCTCTGGGCCATGTGCGGTGGCAGCGGCGCGCTGACATCGACCGGCTTGCCGGTGCGCGGATGCGGAATCACGATCCGGCGAGCCAGCAGGTGCAGCCGGTTCTGGATGCCGCCGGGCAGCTCCCAGTTCTCCACGTCGAAATATTTGGGATCCCCCACGATCGGATGGCCGATATGGGCCGCATGCGCCCTGAGCTGGTGGGTGCGCCCGGTCACCGGCTTGAGCGACAGCCAGGACAGCTTCTGCGCCGCCTGATCGACCACGGCGTAGTAGGTGAGCGCATGGCTCGCGCCCTCGTCGCCATGCTTGGCGATGCGCATGCGGGCATCCGCATCCGTCGGCTCTTCCTTGGCGAGATAGGTCGAGACGCGGCCCTGGCGGGTCCGCGGCACGCCGGCGGTGAGCGCCCAGTAGATCTTGCGCGCCGCCCGCGAGCGAAAGCTCTTGGCGAGTGTCGCCGCGGCGAGCCGCGTCTTGGCGATGATCAGGCAGCCCGCCGTGTCCTTGTCGAGGCGGTGAACGAGGCGCGGGCGCTGGCCGCCCGGCTCGGTGAGCGCGTCGAGTAGCCCGTCGACATGCCGCACGGTGCCGGAGCCGCCCTGGACGGCCAGCCCGAACGGCTTGTTGAGGATCATCATGTCCGCATCCTCGTAGAGGATCAGCGAACGGAGGAATTCGGCATCCCCGGCCACCTTGCTCGGGCTGCGCGGGCGGTCGGACGGCTGATCGAGCTTCAGCGGCGGCACCCGCACCGACATCCCGGGCTCCAGCCGGTCGTTGGGCTTGGCGCGCTTGCCGTCGACCCGCAGCTCGCCCTTGCGGACGATGCTCTGCACCCGGGCGAAGGGCAGCTGCGGGAAGCGGGCGGTGAGGAAGCGGTCGATGCGCATCCCGGCTTCGTCCGCCTCGACCGTCAGGGTCTGCACGCCGGTGGCCAGCGTCTCCGAAGCCGCGGCACGCTGCTCCCGGCGGGTGGGCGCCTCCGCTGCGACGGTGGCCTTCGGCGCCCGGGCCGCGGCCTTGGGCGGCGCAGATCGCGGCTTGCGCAGTGCCTTCTCCGGAGCGGGCGCAGCGTCCTCGGTCGCCCAGGGGGACCGGTCGGCGACGTCCTCGCCGCGGTTCTTGGCAGCGCGGCGCGCGGCTTCGAGGGCGGAGGTGCGCGGTCCGTTGCCGGCCCGGGGCGGACGGCTGCGCGGGCCGCCGAAGCCCTTGCCTCCGGCCCCGTCGCCTCCGGAGCCCTTGCCGCCGCGATGTGGTGGTCTTCCCTTCATGGCTCGCTGCTAACACCGTGCCCCGGCGCCGCAAAGCGGCCTCCGCGCGGGCGACGGCTGCGAAAAGTCTTCCGCGGCCTGTCGGACACGGGGGAAAAACCACATCCTTGCCGCGGGTGGCCCGGAAAGAACGGGGCCGCCACGAGCGTGGAAATGTCCCCGATGCCCAGGATCACCCCCTGATCTGGTTCGATTCGGAAGCCGAGGCGGCGGTCGCCTTCTGACGCTCCGTCTTCGCCCAGTCCGAGGTTGCAAGCCGCCGCCCAGAGCGCACATGCGGGCAATGCCTGACGCTTATCCCGGCAGGCGTCCCGCCTCGATGGTGAGGCCGAGGCCGACCGAGCCGAAGGTGTCGCCCTCCACCACCTTGGCGCGGGGCAGGCTCGCGGTCAGGGCGGCGCGCACATGCGGCAGGCCGGTGGAGCCGCCGGTGAGGAACAGGGCGTCGATCCGTTCCGCCGGCAGGCCGGCCTGCTCCAGGCAGCGGCCGATCCGGGCGGCGACGCGGCGCGACAGGTCCTCGGTGTGCCCGACGAGGCGGTCGCGGTCGATCCCGACTTCGAGCTCCCGCTCCACGAAGCCGAGATCGACGCTACCGTGCCCGGTCTCCGAGGCGGCGATCTTGGCTCCTTCCACCTGCATGGCGAGGCTGTGGCCGCGCTCGGCCTCCACCACGCTGCGCAGCCGGGTGACGAGATCCGGCCGGGCGCCGTCGCGAATCACCTCGTCGATCTCGCGCAGGGTCTTGGGATTGTAGAGCCGGTTGATGCTCGACCACGTCGCGAGGTCGTGGAAATACGCATTGGGCACGGCGAGGTCGCCGCGCTTCATCGGGCTGCCGAGGCCGAGCAGCGGCATGACCGCGCCGAGGCTGAGGCCGCGGTCGAAATCCGTGCCGCCGATGCGCACGCCGTCATTGGCCAGGATGTCTTCGACGCGGTCGTCCCGGCGATGCCGCTCCGGGGAGAGTCGCACGATCGAGAAATCCGAGGTGCCGCCGCCGATATCGGCGATGAGGGCAATCTCCTCCCCCGTCACCCGCTGCTCGTAGTCGAGCGCCGCGGCGATGGGCTCGTACTGGAAGCGGACATGGCGGAAGCCGATGCTCTGCGCGATTTCCCGCAGGGTCTCCTCCGCCTTGCGGTCGCCTTCCGGATCGCCGTCGACGAAGTGCACCGGGCGGCCATGCACCACCGTGTCGAAGGAGACGTTGGCCTCCGCCTCCGCCCGCGCCTTCACCGCGGTGAGGTAGCGGGCGATGACGTCGCGGAAGCGGATGCGCTCACGCCCGACCGGGGTGGTCTCCTCGATCAGCGGCGAACCGAGCACGGATTTCAGCGCCCGCATCAGCCGGCCGGGCACGCCCTCGACATAGGCTTCGATTGCCGCGCGACCGATCGCCGGCTCCCGGCCCGGCGGGAAGAAGATCGCGCTCGGGATGGTGCGGTGGCGTCCTTCCAGGGGCAGCAGAGTGGGCAGCCCGGCCTTCACGAGGCCGAGGGTGGTGTTGGACGTGCCGAAATCGAGGCCGCAGGCCGCCATGGGAACCGGTCTTGCTCAGGAAGGGGGGCGGCTCCGTTAAGGCGCCTTGCTGCGCCGCGCAATCCCGGCTTCCGGAGAAAGGATCAAGCCTCTCCGAGATAGCGCCGACGCAGGTGCCGGCCAAAATCCTCCGCGCCCAGCGGCTTGCCGGTGGCGGCGAGCAGAATCTCGTCGGTCTCGAGCAAGCTCGCCTTCGCGTGCACGTGGTCGCGCAGCCAGGTCCGCAGCTGGGTAAAATCGCCCTGCGCGAGGCCCGGCAAGATGCCGGGCTCCGCGGCGCAGGCGGCGCGGAAGAGCTGCGCGGCGGCCATGGCGCCCAGTGTGTAGGTCGGGAAATAGCCGAAGCTGCCGCCGGGCCAGTGGATGTCCTGCAGGCAGCCGAGGCGGTCGTTCGGCACGCTGAGCCCGAGCAGGTCGCGCATCCCCTCATTGAAGGCGCCGGGCAGGTCGGCCACGGCGAGGTCGCCGGCGACCATCGCGGATTCGAGGGCGTAGCGCAGCAGGATATGGGCCGGGTAGGTGACCTCGTCTGCATCGACCCGGATGAAGCCCGGTGCCACCCGCGTGTAGAGCCGGTGCAGGTTCTCCGCCGTCCAGGCTGCCCCCTCCCCGCCGAAGGTGGCGGCGAGCTGCGGGGCGAGATAGGCGCAGAATTCCGGGCTGCGGCAGGCCTGCATCTCCACCAGCAGCGACTGGCTCTCGTGCAGGCTCATGCCCCGCGCGCTGCCGACCGGCTGGTGGTGCCAGCGGGCCGGGCGGCCCTGCTCGTAGAGGGCGTGGCCGGTCTCGTGCAGCACGCCCATCAGCGCGCCGGTGGCGCTCGCCGCGTCGTAGCGGGTGGTGATGCGCACGTCGTCCGTGGCCCCGCCGCAGAACGGGTGCAGGCTGACGTCGAGCCGGCCGCGGGCGAAATCGAAGCCGACCGCCTTCATCAGGGTGAGGCCCAGCGCCTTCTGCGCCTCCACCGGGAAGGGGCCGGGCAGCGGCAGCGGCGCGGCCTCCGCCGCCTGCTTTTCCTGCACCGTCGCGATCAGGCCCGGCAGCTCCGCCCGCAGGGCCGCGAAGAGCGGATCGATGGCAGCCCGACGCATGCCGGGATCGTAGCCGTCGAGCAGCGCATCGTAGGGATCGAGCCCGAGGGCGGCCCCCTTGGCCTGCCCGACCTCACGCTGCAGCCGCAGGGTCTCGGCCAGATGCGGGGCGAGCAGGGCGAAGTCGGCATTCTGCCGCGCCTCGCGCCAGACCATCTCTGAGCGCGAGGCTGCCTTGGAGCTGGCCGCCACGAGGTCGGCCGGGACGGCGGAGGCGTGGAGATAGGCCCGGCGCATCTCGCGCAGATTCGCTCGCTCCCATTCGCCGAGGTCTTTCGTCTCGTCCTGCGCCTGCCCCAAGAGGTCGCCGGTGCGCGGTGCCACCAGGATCTCGTGGGCGACCACGCTCAACTGCGCCAGCTGCTCGGCCCGCCCCTCCGCCGCCCCGTCCGGCATCAGGGTCTGCATGTCCCAGCCCAGGATGCCCGCCGCGTCCTGGATGGCGCCGATGCGGGTGAAGGTGGCGGCGAGGGCGTCGTAGGCCTGCATCGTGCGGCGTCCTTGGGATGAGGGTTGAGCCTGTTTAGGGGGTGACGGGGGCGAGGGGTAGCTGTCAGCGCGGCGCTGCGGCGGAACTGGGTTTGCGGCGCCGGCCGCGTTGACACGCCCGGCATCGCGGCCTACCCCTCGTTTCTGTACCGATCGGTACAGAAACCCAGGAGCCAGGAGCGCAGCCATGGCCGAGTCCCGTCCGCCCTTCCCGCCCTTCAGCCGAGAGACGGCGATTCAGAAGATTCGCGCGGCGGAGGATGGCTGGAACGGGCGCAACCCGGAGAAGGTGTCCCTGGCCTATACGGTCGACAGCCGCTGGCGGAACCGCTCGGAGATCTTCCAGGGCCGCCCGGCCATCGTGGCGTTCCTGACCCGCAAATGGGGGCAGGAGGACGAGTACCGGCTGATCAAGGAGCTGTGGGCCTTCACCGACGACCGTATCGCCGTGCGCTTCGCCTACGAGTTCCACGACGCGTCCGGGAACTGGTTCCGCGCCTATGGCAACGAGAACTGGGAGTTCGACGCCAACGGTCTGATGCGGGTGCGGCATGCCAGCATCAACGACATCCCGATCCGGGAGAGCGAGCGTCTGTTCCACTGGGACCGCTCCGGTCCGCGCCCGGCCGACCATCCGGGCCTGACCGAACTCGGGCTCTGACGGGCCGCCGATGGCGCGGGTGGCGTCCGGGCGGGAGGAGCTGTTGCCCGTGCTCGCGGAGGTGTTTCGCGAGCACGGTTTCGAGGGGGCGAGCCTGACCCTGATCGGGACGCGCACCGGCCTCGGCAAGGGCAGCCTCTACCACTTCTTCCCCGGGGGGAAGGAGGAGATGGCCGAGGCCGTGCTCGCCTCGATCGAAGCGTGGTTCGAGGCGGAGATGTTCCGGCCCCTGCGGGAGGCGGAGGATCCGGCGCGGGCCGTGCGGAACATGCTCGGGGCGACGGACACGTATTTCCGCTCGGGCCGGCGGGTCTGCCTCGTCGGGGTGCTGGCGCTCGGGGAGGTCCGCGACCGCTTCGCCGAGCGGATCGACAGCTACTTCGCCGCTTGGCGGGATGCCCTCGCCGAGGCCCTCCGGCGCTACGGTCTCGACGCGGCGGAGGCGCGGGCCCGGGCCGAGGACGCGGTCGCCGCGATTCAGGGCGGCCTCGTCGCCGCCCGGGCCCTGCGCGACCCAGCCCTGTTCACGCGGCTGCTGGCGCGGCTGGAGGAACGGCTGCTGGCGGGATAGCCCCCTATTCGGTCTCCCGCCGCTCCCGGCGCAGGCGCTCCCACCATGCGAGGCGCTCGGCGTAGCGGGTCTCCATGCCCCGGTCGGTCGGCGCGTAGAATTGCTGGCGGCCGAGCTTTTCCGGCCAGTAATCTTGGCCCGAGAAGGCGTCCGGCTCGTCGTGGTCGTAGCGGTAGCCCTCGCCGTAGCCGATGCGCTTCATCAGCTTGGTCGGCGCGTTGAGGATGGTGCGGGGCGGCGGCAGGGAACCGTGCTCCTTGGCGACGCGGGTGGCCGCCTTGTAGGCGGTGTAGACCGCGTTCGATTTGGGCGCGCAGGCGAGATAGACCGTGACCTGCGCGAGGGCGAGCTCACCTTCCGGGCTGCCCAGGAAATCGAAGGCGTCCTTGGCGGCGGTAGCGACCACCAGGGCCTGCGGGTCGGCGAGCCCGATATCCTCCACCGCCATGCGCACGAGCCGCCGGGCGATGAAGAGCCGATCCTCGCCTCCGTCGAGCATGCGGCAGAGATAGTAGAGCGCTGCGTCGGGGTCCGAGCCGCGCACGGTCTTATGCAGGGCCGAGATCAGGTTGTAATGGCCCTCCTGCGACTTGTCGTAGATAGGCGCCCGGCGCTGCACGAGGGTCTGGAGCATCTCCGCGTCGAGGGTCTCGCCGGGCCGTCCGGAGCGCCAGATCTCCTCGGCCAGGGTGAGGGCCGCGCGCCCGTCGCCGTCGGCCATGCGCACGAGGACGGAGCGGGCCTCCTCGGTGAGCGGCAGGGGCTTCTTCGTCAGGTCCTCGGCCCGGGCGAGCAGCTTGGCGATGGCCGCCTCGTCGAGCGCCCGGAACAGGAGCACGCGGGCGCGGGAGAGCAACGCCGCGTTGAGCTCGAAGGAGGGGTTCTCCGTGGTGGCGCCGACGAGGGTCACCGTGCCGTCCTCCATCACCGGCAGGAAGGCGTCGAGCTGGGCCCGGTTGAAGCGGTGGATCTCGTCGACGAAGAGCAGGGTCCCCTGCCCCGTCGAACGGCGCTTGCGCGCGGCGTCGAAGACCTTCCGCAGGTCCGCCACGCCGGAAAAGATCGCCGAGACCTGCTCGAAATGCAGGTCGGTCTCGCGGGCGAGCAGCCGGGCCACCGTGGTCTTGCCCGTGCCCGGCGGCCCCCAGAACACCAGGGAGCCGAGGGTGCCGGAGGCCAGCAGCCGGGTCAGCGCCCCGTCCGGGCCGGTCAGGTGCTCCTGGCCGACCACCTCGGCGAGGGATTGCGGGCGCAGGGTGTCGGCCAGCGGCCGGGGCGCGGCCCGGTCGAGGCCGGCCGAGGCGAAGAGATCGGACATGGCCGCATCAACACTCCGCTGTGGCCGATCAAGCAAGGCCCCCGGTGGCCGCGCCCACAGGGCTGACGTCATACGAAATCCGGCCGATCGCTTCGCGATGCGGATTCCGCCTTCGCTCAGGCGCCGCGCTGGCTTGCCGATACCGCGGACGCGGTCTCAGCCCCCGAACAACGAGGTCAGCACCTCGCCGCCGCGGTTGATCGAGACCTCCCACATGCCGAGGCTGTTGCGGGAGATCTTCTCGACGTCCTTGGTCGAGGTGATCGGCGTGCCGTTGATGGCGACGATCACGTCGCCCTTGCGGAACCCCGCCCGGTTGGCGATCGAGCCGTCATCGACGGCGGTCACGGCGACGCCCTCGGCGGGCAGATCGACCTGGATCTCCTCGGCCACCGCCGGGGAAGTGTTGACGAGGGTGGCGCCGACGAAGGGCGAGCGGGTCTTCACCTTGATCGGGTCGCGCGGGCGCGTCTCCGGGGCGGGGCCGAGCTTCACGGCGAGCGTCTGCCGCTTCGAGCCGCGCAGGATCCCGAAATGCGTTGAGCCGGAGATGCCCTTGAGGGCGAAGCGGTAGCCGAAGGCCTCCGGGTCGTCGACCTGCTGGCCGTCGATGGTCAGGATCACGTCGCCGCGCTTCAGGCCGGCCTCCTCCGCCGGGCTCTTAGCCTGCAGGCTCGCCACCAGCACGCCGCTCGGGCGGTCGAGGCCCACGCTCTCGGCGATGTCCGGCGTCACGGTCTGGACCCGGGCGCCGAGCCAGGGCCGGCGCACCATGCTGGCGCCGTTCTTGGCGGTCTCGACCACCGTGCGCACCATGCTGGCGGGGATGGCGAAGCCGATGCCGTGGCTGCCGCCGGATTGCGAGTAGATCGCGGTGTTGATGCCGACGAGATGCCCGCGCAAATCGACGAGCGCGCCGCCGGAATTGCCCGGATTGATCGCCGCGTCGGTCTGGATGAAGAACTGGTAGTCGGAGGAACCGACCTGCGTCCGGGCCAGCGCCGAGACGATGCCCTGGGTCACCGTCTGGCCGACGCCGAAGGGATTGCCGATCGCCATCACGAAGTCGCCGACCTCGAGATGGTCGGAATCGCCGATCGGCATCGCCCGGATGTCGTCCGGGCTCTTGATCTTGAGCACGGCGAGGTCGGTGCGGGGATCGCGCAGCACGATAGTCGCCTCGAATTCCCGCTTGTCGGCGAGAGCGACCTTCACCTCGTTCATGTTATCGATCACGTGGTTGTTCGTGATGATCAGCCCCGAGGCGTCGACGATGACGCCGGAGCCGAGGGAGCGCTGGGCGCGCTCCCGGGGCATGCCCCCTGGTCCGTCCTCTCCGAAGAAGCGGCGCATGAACTCCGCCATGGCGTCCTGGCGGGCGTTCCGCTTCTCCACATGCGAGGCGTAGACGTTCACCACGGAGGGGGCGGCCTGTTTCACCACCGGCGCCAGGGAAAGCTGGATCTCGCCCTTCGACAGGGGGATCGCCTTCTCCGACGTGTTGGCCATCTGCGCCCGGGCGGATGGGGCGGCGAGCGGGCTCGCTGCGAGGAGAAGGGCGGCGAGAAGACGGACGGGCGGGCGCGGCGAGGCGGACATGCGGGGCTCCCCGGAGGCAATCGGACGAGCGGCTATCTAGTGCCGTTTTGGCCCGGGCGGAATCCGTCGGAGCGCGGCGCGACCGCGTCCGGCCCGCGCGCTGCCATGCCGGGCCGGCATCCATCGCGGCATGGATTCCGGCGCGTGGCGCCCTACGGCACCCGCTTGCCGGACGGCGTCGGCGCGGCTTCCGAGAGCAGCGTGACGGTGACCCGGCGATTGGCCGCGAGATAGGGGTTGTCGGGAAACATCGGCTCGGTATCCGCCTTGCCGGCCACGGAGGCGAAGCGGTCGCCCGGCACGCCGGCATTGGCGAGGATCTCGCGCACGCTCACGGCGCGGCCCGCCGAGAGCTCCCAGGGCGGCGCGGGCGGGCGGATGCCGGGCCGGTCGCTCGCGGTGAAGCCCGTGACCGCGATCCGGTTCGGCAGCTTGGCGAGCGTCGGGGCGATCTTTTCCAGGAGGCGGCGCGTGCGGTCGTTCGGCCGGGTCGAGCCGTCTGGGAACATCGAGCGGCCGTCCTGGTCGACGATCGAGACGTCGAGGCCGCGCTGGCTCGGGGCGACGATGATGTTCTTCGAGAGCTCCGCGATCTCCGGCATGTCCTGCATCGCCTGGCGCAGGGAGGCGGCTGCCTGGCCGAAAGCATCCGGATAGCCGCGATCGGGGATGCCGTCGTCGAGGCCGCTATCCGTGGTCGGCGGGGTGGTGCGGTCGGAAGCACGCTCGGGCGGGATGTCGCGGAGGTATTTCACGTGGTCGGCGGCGGGCAGCCCCTGCGACTCGATGATGCCGGCGAACTTCGATTCCTTGTTGGTGCCGAACGCGTCGCGCATCGAGCCGGCGACGACCTGCAGCTTCTTCTGGTCCTGGGTCGAGTAGGCCGCGACCATGACGAAGAAGCTCATCAGCAGCGCCATGAGGTCGGCGAAGGTCACGAACCAGCCGTGACCGCCATGGGCTCCGCCGCGCTTCTTCTTGGCCACCGCACCGTGCTCCCCGGCTCAGACTGCGCCCGCCTCAGGCGGCTTCCGCGGTCAGCTCTTCGCGGTGGTTGTGCGGGAGGTAGGCGATCAGCATCTCGCGAACCAGCGACGCGCTCTTCTGGTCGCGGATCAGCAGGATGCCGTCGATGATCAGGGAGCGGGACACGTCCTCCTCCTCGAGCTTCACGTGCAGCTTGTCGGCGAGCGGCAGGGTGATGAGGTTGGCGATCACCGCGCCGTAGAGCGTGGCGAGCAGCGCGGTCGCCATGGCGGGGCCGAGCTTGGACGGGTCGGACATGTTGGCGAACATGGCCACCATGCCGAGGATGGTGCCCACCATGCCCCAGGCCGGGGCGCAGTCGCCGTAGGCCCGATACACCTTCGAGCCCTCGTCGAGATGCATCAGGAAGTTGTCGCGGTCGCGCTCCATCGTGTCGCGGATGAAGTCGCGGTCGTAGCCGTCGGCAATGTAGCGTGCGCCCTGGGCGAGGAAGGGATCCGAGATCTCCATGTTCTCCAGGGCGATGGGGCCGGACTTGCGCACCACGTCGGCGATCTTGGTGATCTCTTCGATCAGCTCCCGCGGCTTCACCGAGCGGGTGGTGAAGGCGTAGCGCAGGCCCATCGGCAGGCCGTGGACGATGACGGAGAAGGGGAAGCGGATCATGGTCGCGGCGGTGGCGCCGCCGAACACCACGACCACCGCATGCTCCGACGCGTAGGCGCCGAAATGGCCGCCGTCGAGCATGATCAGGCCGACCACCACGCCGAGACCGGAAATGAGACCGAGAGCCGTCGCGAGATCCATGGACGCCGTCCGAACGCGCCCCGCCGGGAGGGCGGGCACTGGGCGCAGACGTAAACAAACAGGCTGAAGGAACCGTAAAGACGAAGGCGCGCCGGATGCATCCCGTCAGCGCCCGTTCAGGCGGGATCCGTCATAAACCGGTCCGCTGTATCGGGCTGAGGACCGTCGTGACATCCTCGGGCGGGGCTGCGCGCGGCAGCTTGTCCCGGCAAGCCGGACAGCCGCGGGTGCTCGGAGAGCGGTTCGATGTCGATGATTCGGCTCTATGCGCGGGTGATGGGGCTTCTGCGGGCGGATCGCCGCCTCGCCATCGGCCTCGTGCTCGCCAATGTCCTGCTCGCGGTCGCGGCCTTCGCCGAACCCCTCATCATGGGCCGGATCATCGACGGGCTGACCCGGCTCGGGGCCGGCTCGGAGACCACGTCGCTGGTGCCCTGGATCGGCGCCTGGGTCGCCTTCGGCTTCTTCACCATCGCTGCGGGCGTCGCCATCGCCCTGCATGCGGACCGGCTCGCGCACCGCAACCGCCTGACCACCATGGCGAACTATTTCGAGCACGTGCTCGACCTGCCGCTGGCCTTCCACTCGGCCAACCATTCCGGCCGTGTGCTCAAGGCGATGCTGGAGGGTACGAACGGCATGTCCTGGCTCTGGCTCGGCTTTTTCCGCGACCATCTCGCCGCCCTCGTCTCCCTGGGCGTGTTGCTGCCGATGACGCTGTTCATCAACTGGCAGCTCGGCGCGATCCTCGTGGTGCTGGTGCTCGTCTTCACCGGCCTCACCACCTTCGTCATGCGCCGCACCGAGGCGTTGCAGGGCGAGGTCGAGCACTATCATTCGGGGCTTGCCGCCCACGCTTCCGACGCCCTGGGCAATGTCGCCGTGATCCAGTCCTTCACCCGCGCCAAGGCGGAGAAGGAGGCCATGCACGGCATCATCCGCGACCTCCTGAAGGCGCAGATCCCGGTCCTGTCCTGGTGGGCGCTCGCCGCGGTGGCGACCAAGGCCTCGGCCACGCTCACGATGACCGCCATCTTCATCACCGGCATCCTGCTGCACCAGAACGGCTCGGCGAGCATCGGCGAGATCGTCGCCTTCATGAGCTTCGCCACCATGCTGGTGGGCAAGCTCGACCACGTGGTCAGCTTCGTGAACGGCGTGTTCCAGCAGGCGCCGAAGATGCGGGAGTTCTTCGCGATCCTCGACACGGTGCCGGCGGTGCGCGACCGCCCGGGCGCCAAGCAGGTCGCGCGCTTCTCGGGCGAGGTCGCCTTCGAGAACGTGGGCTTCTCCTATGACGGCCGCCGCAGGGCGCTGGACGGCGTGTCCTTCACGGCGGAGGCCGGGCAGACCATCGCCCTCGTCGGCACCACCGGCTCGGGCAAGTCGACCACGCTGGGCCTGCTGCACCGGACCTTCGATCCCGATACCGGCGCGATCCGCATCGACGGCACGGATATCCGCGACATCGGGCTCGCTTCGCTGCGTCACAACATCGGCGTGGTCTTCCAGGAGCCGATGCTGTTCGCCCGCTCGATCCGCGAGAACCTGCAGGTCGGCCGGCCCGACGCGACCGACGCCGAGATGATGGAGGCCCTGGAACGGGCCCAGGCCATGGAGTTCATGGCCCGCCAGCCCGACGGCCTCGACACCGTCATCGGCGAGCGCGGCCGCTCCCTCTCCGGGGGCGAGCGCCAGCGCCTGTCCATCGCCCGGGCGCTTCTCAAGAATCCGCCGGTGCTGATCCTCGACGAAGCGACGAGCGCCCTCGACGCGGCCACCGAGCGCAAGCTCCAGGGCGCCCTGGAAGCGGTGATGGAGGGGCGTACCACCTTCGTGATCGCCCACCGGCTGGCCACGATCCGCAACGCGGACCGCATCCTCGTCTTCCATGAGGGGCGGATCGTCGAGGCGGGCCATTTCGAGGAGCTGGTGGCGCAGGGCGGCCGCTTCGCCGAGTTGGCGCGGGCGCAGTTCATGGCCGCCGGGGTTGGCGCCGAGTCCCTGCCGCTGGCCGCCTGACGGGAGCCTCCACCTGCCGGCACCTATTCTATTGCGTCCAAGACGATTGGCTCCATGATACCGTCGAGCCAACAAAAAACGGCCCATTGTCTTGCGAGAATGGGGCCGTCAGGTGGGTCTGTCGCAGTAGAGCATGGAATAAAAGCCGCCAGCCGCGAACAGTTCCCGCGGTTCCGCTCTTAGAAATGTCTGAAATGTGGCCCGGCCCATGTCCTCGTCGAGATTTCGTGGGCGCTGGATGCAAACCAATGGTTGTGGTGTGTGATCGGCGGGCGTCTCGACTGTATTCTACCGCACGGTTCTTGCGGCCGGGTCAGGGCGGCGCGACGCCGGCCTGTCGCGCCCGCATCCGCGCCTGCAATTGCTGGCGCCGCGCCGCGATCACGGTGCCGTTGATCTCGCCGCCGAACAGGAACATCGCCGCCAGCCAGTAGAGGAAGACCAGGAACACCATCGCCGTGGCGAGGCCCCCATAGGTCGAGGCGTAGGCGTTCGAGAAGCGGTCGAGATAGAAGCCGAAGCCGAGGCCTGCCAGGAACCAGAGCACCAGCGTCACGGCGATGCCGGGCAGAACCGCGGCGACGGGGCGCCGGCCCGCCGCGACGAACTTGTGGGCGATGACCAGCACCAGGGCGATCAGCACGGCGGTGAGCGCGATGCGGCCGATCGCGACGGTGAGGCCGAGGGGCTCGAGGCCCGGCGCGACGAAGACCGCCTGCCGCCAGATCAGGGGGCCGAGCACCACGAGCAGGGCGAAGGCCAGCATGGCGAAGGCCCCGCACACGACATAGCCGATGGATTCCAGCCGGGTCAGCCACCAGGGCCGCATCTCCCGCAGGCCGTAGGCGCGGTTGAGGCCGACGCGCAGGCTCTCGACGCCCGAGGAGGAGAAGTAGAGCGCGAGCAGGGCGCCGAGGGTGAGCACGCCGCCGCGCTGCTCCGTGAGCACCCGATGGACCTCCCCCGCGATCGGCTCCGCGATTTCCCGTGGCCAGGCTTCGAAGATCAGGATGCCGGCCTCGTCGGCCAGCGATTTCGTGCCGAGAAGACCGGCCAACGCCGCAAGCAGGATCAGAAACGGGAACAGCGAGGTCAGGATCGAGAGCGCGATATGACTCGCGATCGCCCATCCGTCATGGGCGACGAAGCGCTGGGCCGCGAGGCTTGCGATGTCGAGGCTTGTTCGGAGGACGCGCAAGGGCTGGCGAGGACCTGGAGAGCACCGGCCGTGGAGAGGACGGCTCGGTCGACATACGGGCCAGGGCCCGCCTCGCGTCAACGGAGCGGCGCCTCCCGAAGCGGAGATCGCTTGGTCCGGTGACGCGGGTGCCACAGCTCAGGATCGTGCCGGTGCATACAGGAGCGCGCATGGCCGATCCTCCCGCGTGGCCATTGCGGGCCGGGGGAACCCGTGTTGCTAGGTGCCGGCCATGCCCGACTTCACCAGCCGCTTCGTGATTCCGGCTCTCTTCGTGGTGATCTGGGCGACGGGCTTCGTCGCCGCCCGGTTCGTCGCGCCCTATGCCGAGCCCCTCGCTTTCGTTGCCGTGCGCCTCGTGCTGGTCGCGCTGGTGCTTGCCGGCATCGGCTTCGCCCTCCGTGCCGCCTGGCCGCGGGACGCGAAGGGCTGGCGCGACGGGATCGTCGCCGGGGTGCTGATGCAGGGGCTCTATGTCGCCGGTGTGTTCTGGTCGGTCCATCGCGGCCTGCCCTCGGGCATCGCCGCCCTGGTCGGCAGCCTGCAGCCGCTGCTGACCGCGGCGGTGGCTGGCCCGGTGCTCGGTGAGCGGGTAAGTCCGCGCCGCTGGCTCGGCATCGCGCTGGGCTTCTCTGGAGCCGCCCTGGTGCTGGCGCCGAAGCTCGGCGCCGTCGACGCCTCGGGTATCCCGCCGACGGCCCTCGCCGCCTGCCTCGGCGCCATGGGGGCGATGACCGCCGGCACCCTCTGGCAAAAACGAACGGGGGGCGGCAGCGACCTCGTCGCCAATGCGACGGTACAGTTCCTCGGCGCTTCCGCCATAGCGATCCCCCTGGCCTTGGCCGCCGGCGAGACGCGGCTTTCCCTCAGCCTGCCCCTCGCCGCCGGGATGGCCTGGTCGGTTCTCGTCAATTCCGTGGCCGGCATCCTGCTCCTGCTGGCGCTGATCCGGCGCGGCGCAGTGGCGGGCGTCGCCTCGCTGTTCTTCCTGGTGCCCCCCGTCTCTGCCGCGATGGCCTACGCCCTGTTCGGCGAGGCGTTGACGCCGGTGCAGATCGGGGGGATGGCGGTAGCGGCCCTGGGGGTTGCGGTAGCCAGTCGCGGGTGACCAAAAGTATCATGAATTCAAGGTCGATCGCTGCCTGACAACGGCAAGAAACCTCTACAGTGCGGCGCATCAACCCTATAAAGAGCCCAACTGGAAACGTTTCGAGAGAGTACGCCATGTCCGCTTCCCCTGCCGTCGCGCACGAGCCGTTGGATCTCGTCGCGCTGAGCCGCGACGCCGCCGAGGCCGCCAAGAAGCTCGTCGCGGAGGCCACCCGGCGCGTGCGCACCAAGGTGCTGTCGCCCGAGGGCAAGGTCGACGCCGCCAAGTTCGAGGCCGAGCAGCACGCCGCCCACGGCCTCGCCTGGCTCGCCGTCTACGGTGAGGCGGTGAAAGAGCTCGCCGGCTATGCCGCTCGCCTGCAGGAGGCGGGCAAGCTCGGCGAGACCGAGAGCCTGCTCGTGAAGATCGGCATCGGCGAGTATCTCGACCAGATGTTCGGCGGCATCCCGATGAGCCAGGGCGAGATGGTGCGCCCGGTGGGCTCCCTCGGCCTCTCCGCCAAGGAGCTCCTCCAGTTCCGCACCGATGCGGTCGAGGCGGCGATCGCCACCGGCAACACCCCGGAGAACCGCGCCGCCCTCGTCGCCAAGATCCGCGAGGGCTCCGGCTCCGCCACGATCGGCGATTCCGGCCTCGACGAGGACATGGAGGCGATCCGCACCGAAATGCGCCGCTTCGGCAAGGCCGAGGTCGTCGAGAAGGCGCAGGAATGGCACCGCGAGAACGCCTACATCCCGATGGAAATCATCGAGAAGATGGCCGAACTCGGCGTGTTCGGGCTGACCATCCCCGAGGAATACGGCGGCATGGGCCTGCCGAAGATCTCGATGTGCGTGGTCTCCGAGGAGCTGTCCCGCGCCTATATCGGCGTCGGCTCTCTGGGCACCCGCTCCGAGATCGCCGCCGAGCTGATCCTGTGCGGCGGCACCGAGGAGCAGAAGCAGCGCTTCCTGCCCCGCATCGCCTCGGGTGAGATCCTGCCGACCGCCGTGTTCACCGAGCCGAACACGGGCTCCGACCTCGCCAGCCTACGCACCAAGGCGGTCAAGGACGGTGACGTCTGGAAGATCTCGGGCAACAAGACCTGGATCACCCATCCCGTGCGCGCCGACATCATGACGGTGCTCGTGCGCACCAAGCCGGAGGAGAAGGGCCATAAGGGCCTCTCCATGCTGATCGCCGAGAAGCCCCGCGGCGACGACGCGAATCCTTTCCCCGTCGAGGGCCTGTCCGGCGGCGAGATCGAGGTGCTCGGCTATCGGGGCATGAAGGAGTTCGAACTCGCCTTCGAGAACTTCGTGGTGCCGGCATCGAACCTGCTCGGCGAGGTCGAGGGCAAGGGCTTCGCCCAGCTCATGCAGACCTTCGAATCCGCCCGCATCCAGACCGCGGCCCGCGCCATCGGCGTCGCCCAGTCGGCCCTCGATATCGGATTGCGCTACGCCGAGGAGCGGATCCAGTTCGGCAAGGCCCTGGTGAATTTCCCCCGCGTCGCCGACAAGCTCGCGATGATGGCGGTGGAGATCAACATCGCCCGCCAGCTCACCTACTTCTCCGCCCGCGAGAAGGACGAGGGCAAGCGCTGCGATCTGGAGGCCGGCATGGCCAAGCTGCTGGGTGCCCGCGTCGCCTGGGCGGCGGCGGACAACGCCTTGCAGATCCATGGCGGCAACGGCTTCGCGCTCGAGTACACGATTAGCCGTGTTCTTTGCGATGCCCGCATCCTCTCGATCTTCGAGGGTGCGGCCGAGATCCAGGCCCAGGTCATCGCCCGGCGTCTGCTGGAGCAGTGATCCGGGTTCGGCTCGACACGAGCGGCCGGAGGCGGCCGGGGCCACGCTCCGGCCGATCCGATCGGGTCATCCGGGGTTCGCTTCCTCTCGGGTGACCCGAGCCTGCCGGGCCTCGGCAAGAAGACCCGAAGTCGGGCGCGTCCGACTTCGGGTGGGATAAGCGAGACCCGGTCAACCGAAGCAATCAATCGGAGGCGGCACAAGATTGCGTGAGCCTCTTCGTTTCCTGTCGCCGAGCATCGCTGCGTCGATGGATAAGCCGATAGTCTAGCCGGCTCGTATACTTTCCCTCAACGAAGGCTTGCTTAGCCTGCGGTCCGGTGTTTCCGGAGCACGACGTTCGTGTCGCCCCATCCGACTTTGGCCCGACAGAACGGGACGCTGGCTCAGCACTGGACCCGTTGCCGCGCCCGGCCGGGAGCCATGCCGACCTACGAGGCCGTCGTCCTCGGGCGCCTCGGGCGCCTGGCCGATCGTTGTGTCCTCGTCGCCACGCGTGACGGTCGCGCCCACACGCTGATGTGGGGCGGCCCCGGCTTCCAGGACTGGTTCGAGGGCGCGGTGCAGGATCTTCCCCTCGCCGGCGTGGCCGAGGAGGTCCGATGGCCGATCGAGGAGATCGCCGAGGCCGCCCTTCGGACGGAGGAGCCTGCGAGCGCACGCTGCGACCGCATCACCGACGGTGTGGTGTCGAGCTGGGAGCTGGTCGGCGTCCCCCTGGCCCGTGCGGGCGGCACGCCGCTGATCCTCGTCCACGTTGACGAGACCTGCGTGCGCACGGAGCTCGTCCAGGCCCTTTTCGGCGCCACCGGGCAGGGTCTGATGGCGCTCAGCACGATCCGGAACGCCGGAGGCGCGATCGACGACTTCAAGATCGTCACCCTGAACCAGGGCGCCGCCGAGATCTTCGGGCGCTCGATCGATGCCCTGCAATGGCAGCGCCTCGGAGATTTCGTGCCGGCCTCCCTCGGTGTGACACGGATGCTCGCCGCCGTGGTGGGACGCACGGACCGTGCGCTGCTCGAACTTGCCTATCCGCGCTCCGACGGCACGACCCTTTCCCTGAAGGTCGAGGCGCGGGCGATCGGCGACCTCATCGCGGTGACCATGACGGATGTCGGCGACATCAAGGCCCGTGAGGAATCCTTCCGGCTCCTGTTCGACAACCATCCCCTGCCGATGTGGCTGCTGGAACCGGCTTCCGCGCGCTTCGTCGCCGTCAACGAAGCGGCCGTCGCCCATTACGGCTACAGTCGAGAAGAGCTGCTCGCCCGGCGCCTGCCCGATCTCGACGAGCCGCATGGAGAACAGCCCTCCGGTGACGGGAATACCCGCCGCCAGCGCCGGGCCGACGGCTCCACGATCGAAGTGACGTTGTTCGAGCGGGCACTGCCCTTCGAGGGACGGCCCGTGCTTCTGGGGGGCGCCATCGACGTGACCGAGCGGCGGCGGGCCGAGGCCCGCATCATCCACATGGCCCATCACGACGCTCTGACAGGGTTGCCCAACCGCGTGCTCTTCGCCACCCGGCTTGCCGAGGCGCTTGCGAACCAGGCGCAGGGGGGCGTCGATGCCGCCCTGCTCTGCCTTGATCTCGATAAGTTCAAGTTCGTCAACGACACGCTCGGCCATCCGGCGGGGGATGCGCTGTTGCGGGAGGCGGCGGAGCGCATCGCCGGTTGCGTGCGCGCCCGCGATCTCGTCGCGAGGCTCGGTGGCGACGAGTTCGCGGTCCTCCTGGCCGGTCCCGACGCGGCCGCCATGGCCCATGCTGTCGCGATCCGGATCATCGAGATCCTGTCGCTGCCGTTCCACCTGGGCGGACAGGAGAGTCATGTTGGGGCGAGCATCGGCATCGCCTGCCTGCCCGCGCATGGGAGTGACCCGGACACGCTCCTGCGCAACGCGGATCTCGCCCTCTACCGGGCCAAATCCGCAGGCGGCAACAGTGCCCGTTGCTTCGACGCGGCCATGGACGGCTGGGCGCAGGCAAGGCGGAAGCGCGAGAACGATCTGCGTGAGGCTCTGAACCGCGGCGAGCTGACCCTGGCCTATCAACCGATCGTCGAGACGCGCACGCGCCGGATCGTGGCCTTCGAAGCCCTTGTCCGTTGGCACCATCCCGTGGACGGGCCGATCCCGCCCTCAGAGTTCATCCCGCTGGCCGAAGAGACCGGGCTGATAGGATCGGTCGGCGCGTTCGTGTTGCGCGCCGCCTGCCTGGAGGCTGCCCGCTGGGAGATCCCGCTCCGGATCGCGGTGAATCTGTCTCCGGTCCAGTTCCGTGATCGCAATCTGGTGCCGCTGGTGCGGCAGGCGCTCCGCGACGCCGGCCTGCCGCCGGCGCGGCTCGAGCTGGAGGTGACGGAATCCGTTCTGCTGACGGCGAACGAGGCGAACAAGGCGACGCTTCACGCGCTGCGCGCCCTCGGCGTGCGCATCGCGATGGACGATTTCGGCACGGGCTACTCGTCCCTCAGCTATCTGCGGTCTTTTCCCTTCGACAAGATCAAGATCGACCGCTCCTTCGTGAGCCAGATCGGCGAGAACGCTCATTCCCGGGCCATCGTGCGGGCGATGATCGGGCTCGGTGCGAGCCTGAGCATTCCCACGGTGGCCGAGGGCGTCGAGACCGTCGCGCAGTTCGAGCAATTGCGGGACAAGGGCTGCGACGAGGTGCAGGGCTATCTGTTCGGGCGTCCGATGCCTGCGGTGGACGCGCGGGCGCTCATCGCTGACGAGGCCGCGATGGTCCTTCGCGCCTCCGCCTGAGGCCAGCGCCTGCGCGAAACCCGAGGCCGCGGCCTACTTGGTTATCTTCACCGAGACGGGATCGCTCGACGGAAAGGTTTCCTCCAGGGCCTCGTCGAGCCGCGCATCCGTCTTGTCCTGGCGGTTCTCGGGGTTGTCCTTGTCGCCCTTGCCGTCCTGCCGGAAGCCCGCGGCTTTCGGATCGTCTTTCGGTTGCGTCGTCTTGTCGGACATTGCGCCTCGCTGGGTCTGCCACGGAGGGCCGCTGCCGGCGGCCTTCTCAAGACCAACGCGAGGCGTGCCGTCCTGGTTCGGACCCGCTCAGGGCCGTGACGGCGCCGCGCGCCGCAGGCTCGGCCGCAGGACCGGTCCCGCCGCGTTCCGGGCCTCGCGCGTGACGAGGCCGTAGACCTGCTCCAGCCGGTCGAGATGGGCCTCGACGCTCAAGGGGGCCGACCAGTAGCGGGCATGGGCGGTCTCACCCAGGCGCCGGGCCAGCCCATCGTCCTTCAGCCGCACCAGATGGGCGGCGAGGGCCTGGGCGTCGCCCGAGCGGAACCAGAAGCCGTTCTCCCCGTCCTCGATCGCCTCGCGGCCGGCACAGGCATCCGAGACGATCACCGGGCAGCCGCAGGCCAGCGCCTCGTAGACGGTGAGCGGCTGGCCCTCGTACCAGATGCTCGGAAAGACCAGGGCGCGCGCGGCGCGCATCAGGGCCTGCACCTCCGGCGCGCTCTTCCAGCCGAGCATGACGCTCTCGGGATAGCGCGCCTTGAGATCCGCCGCGCTCGGGCCGTCGCCCACGAAGACCGGCCGCACGCCCGCCTGGCGGGCGGCCTCCGCGAAGATCGGGGCGCCCTTCTCCGTGGAGATGCGGCCGACGAACAGGAAGTCGCCCGGAGGGCCGGCGCGTGGCGGCGCCTGCGGCACGGAGATGGGGTTGTCGACCCGGTGGAAGACGGTGCCCGCGGGCAGGAGCGGCGTGATCACCCGCTCCTGCAGGGCGCTGATCGTGACGACGTGCCGGAACAGCCTGGGCAGGTCCGCCACATGCTCCAGCCCGAGATGACGCACGACCCGCAGGAGCTTGCGGGGATAGGAGCGCGCATCGCAATTCGTGGTCAGGCAATCGGCCGACATCGGCCGGCGGTGGCAGATCGCATCCGCCGGATAGGCGTAGAAGCCGCCATTGGGGCAGACCAGGAAGAACTCGTGCATCGTGTAGAGGCAGGGCAGCCCCGAGGCGCGGATCGCCGGGCCGATCGAGGGCGAGAGCGCCTTGGCGAAGGCATGGACATGGACCAGGGTATCGTCCGGATCGCAGGCCGCGAGCTCCCGGGCGAGCGCCGCGCCGGCCGGCCGGTTCCAGATGGCCTGGGCGGCGAAGGCGAGCTTGTTGGTGGTCGAGGCGATGTCGTCCTGGCCGAGGCAGACGACGCGGATGCCGGCCGCGGTGAGGCGCGGATCGATCGGGCCGACTGCCGCGAAGACCGTGACCGCATGGCCGCGCGCCCGCAGGCCGAGGGCGGAATCGAGGGCGACCTTGGCCTGGCCGCCGTTGATATGGGCATGATCGAGGACGAGGACGACGTGCAAGGCAGCCTCGGAGGTTCCGGCCCGGCCTGCCGCGGGGCGCACCGCCGAGGATCCCTCCTCCCGGATGCCGTTGCAGCTTCCGGGCGTCGCGTGACGGGCCCGATCGAGCCTCCTGTTTACCGGACGGCAGTTGATCGCGCGTAAACCTGCGGGCCTGTTCCGGCCTCTGTGCCGGAGACGCGGGGCCGGGAGCCGCCATGCATGTCGTCGTCCTGGCCGAGTTCGCCGTCGCGAGCGGGGGCGCCGAGAAGGTGGCGCTCGAATCCGCCCGCGGCCTGGCCGAGGCCGGGGTGGACGTCACCTATCTCCAGGCGGTGCCGGGGGAGGCCGACCCGCTCCTCGACCATCCCCGTCTGCAGCGGATCTGCCTCGGCCTCGAGGATGTCTGGAACCTGCCGGCGGTGCGGGCGGCGGTCTCCGGCATCTGGAGCGCGGAGGCGGCGCGCCGTCTCGCGGCCGCCCTCGCCGCCCTGCCCCGGCCGCCGGATATCCTGCATCTCCACCAATGGACGCGGGCCCTCTCCCCCAGCGTGCTCCCCGTGCTGCTGAACGCGCAGGCGCCGCTGGTGCTGACCCTGCACGACTATTTCCTCGCCTGCCCGACCGGCGTCTATTACCGCTTCGACCGGTCGGAGCCCTGCACGCTCCGACCCCTCTCCGCGGGCTGCCTCGCCTCCGCCTGCGATCCGAGGAGCCGCCTGCACAAGCTCGTGCGTCTCGGCCGGACCGCGGCCCTGCGCATGGCACTCGGACGCGCGCCCCTCGACGTGATCCATGTCTGCGACGCGAGCGTCGGCCGTATCGGATCTCTCCTCGCCGGCCGGACCCTGCGCCATCACCGGGTCGACAACCCGGTGCGCGTGGAGAAGGCCGTGCCGGCCGAGCCTGCCCGGGGCGACGCCATCGTCTATGTCGGCCGGCTGACCCGCGAGAAGGGCGCCGATCTCGTCGCCGCGGCGGCGCGCGAGGCTGGGATCCCAGCTCTGTTCATCGGCGCGGGGCCGCTGGAGGCGGAGCTCGCGGCGCAGGGCGCCGAGCTCGTCGGTTGGCGCTCCCCACAGGAGGTGGAGGCGATCCTCGTACGCCGCGCCAGGGCGGTCTGCGCGCCCTCGCGCTGGTACGAAACCGGGCCGTTGACGATCTACGAGGCGATGGCCCGGGGCGTCCCCGTCGTCGCCTCGCGCCGGTCCGGAGCGGCCGAGAAGGTGGAGAACGGGCGGACGGGCTTCGTCGCCGAGCCCGAAATGAGCGCTTTGACCGCCGTCTTCCGGCAATGCGTCGATGACGGGCGCGTCGGCGCCATGGGCCGGGCGGCGTACGACGCCTATTGGTCGGCTCCGATGACGATGTCGCGCCATGCGGATGCACTCTTGGCGCTCTACCGCAAGATCGCGGCCGCGGCAGACACGAAGCAGCAAAGCTTTCGCGCCGGATCTGAGCCGGCCAACGAGCTCATTCGCGCAGGCGAAGCCGCGAGCCACCTCTGAATCCTGAATTATTGCATTGCGATATTTCGTGCCGCCGAATGCGTTGACTGCCTGGATCCCGGGCCGTTAGTCTGAGTTTTCGAACGAGAGATTCGGCGCAATTTTGCAGTTGCGAGCCCGCAGGGGTGTTCTCTCGGAAACTTCCTTCTTGACTTTCATGTTGCGTTGCAACATATGTCTGCGCGGACGCATGCCGTTCCGGCTGCGTCGCTTTGCGACATGTGAAGGAGACAGCCTTGAGCACCCAGACTTTCGAGATCCCGACCGAGTTTCGCGATTTCGCCGAGAAGAGCGTCGATCAGGCTCGCAATGCTTTCGGCACCTTCATCAACGGCGCCGTGAAGACCTCGGAGCAGCTCGGCTCGTCCGCCACCTCGATCCAGTCGGCGCTCCACGCCGCGGTTCTGAAGGGCCTGGACAACGCGCAGGCGAACGCCAACACCGCCTTCGATTACGCCCAGAAGCTCGTCCGCACCCGCGACGCGCGTGAGGCCTTCGAGCTTCAGTCCGAGTACGTGAAGACGCAGTTCGCCGCCTTCCAGGCTCAGGCGAAGGAATTCGGTGCTCTCGCCCAGAGCGTCGCCCGCTAAGCGGAGGGCGTGCGTGGCGGGGGAGTCGCGCCCCCGCCGAAACGCTGAGACCCGCTGCATGGCGGGTCCAGCCGCAGTCCTGCAGCCCCGGTGGTGCGAGACTGCATGACGCCTCGCGGCGCTTCCGCCTCGTCGGAGTCTGCTGAGTGCATCCGCTCGGGCTTTCGGCGTCCGGACGCCCGGCGTGCCGATGGTCCAGCAAGCGGAGGAGAGCGGTTCATGTCGACGATAAGGCGCAGAACGAGGCGGGGCCAGGTCCCGCCGAACGGGCGGTCTTTGGAAACCCAGGCCGCTCCCGAGACCGAATCGCCGGTCGAGACCCCGGTGACGGAGGCCGAGGATACGACCGAGGCCGAGACCTTGGACGCCGGTGCCCCCGAGGTGCCTGAGATCCCCGAGGCCGGCATCGCGGATCCGGATCCGATCGAGACGACGGTCGAAGCGAGCGAGGCCGTCGTCGAGGAGACGATCGCGCAGGCCGAGCAGGCCGTGGAGATCGCAGCGCAGGCCACTCAGGACGCTGTCGAGGTGAGCTCCGATACGGCCGAGGCTGTCACGGAGATCGCCACGGAGGCCGTTGCCGAGGCCGTTCCGGAACAGCCCCCAGTGCCCGTTGCGGAGGGCGCGCCTGTCGCGGCGGCCTCCCCCGAGGCTCCCGCCGCGAAGCCGACCTCCTTCTTCCGGGCCAGCGCCACGTTCGGCTTCGTGCCGTCCCTCGCGCCCCTCAACGAGATCAACGCGACCCTCGTTGCCTATGCCCGCAACGAGGGGGCTGCGGCCCTGGCCCATATCCAGGCGCTGTCGAAGGCGACCTCTCCCGCCGAGGTGATCCGTCTTCAAGTGGACGAGCTTCAGCGTGTCGCCGACGCTTCGCTGACCTGCATCAGCGACATCGTCCGTTCGGCGAACCGCTTCACGGAATCGGCGACGCGGCACTGAGCCCCGGGCGCTGCACCAGCCCTGAGATGTCTCGACGGGCGGCTTCCGCGAGGGGCCGCCCGTTCCTCATCGGGCGACGAGCAGGGCCCAGTAGACCTTGTACTTGGAGCCCGGCGCGTAGGCTGTGGCGATCCCCATCCGCGTGGCGTTGGGATCCAGCATGACCGCGTTGTGGGGCTTGCTCTCCCGCCAGCCGGAAAAGGCTTCCGCCAGGGTGTGATATCCGGCGGAGAGATTCGCCTCCGCTCCGGCATAGCCGAGCCGACCGATCGCGTTGCGTACGGTCTGGCTGTTGCTGGGCTTGTCCGCCACCGCCATGGCGGCGGCCTCTGTCTCGGCAAGCTTCTGCAATTCGGGGTCGATCGTCAGTGTCCCCGCGCCGTTGTTGCGGCGATAGGCCGAGATCATGTCCCGGGCCGCCGCCGTGTCGACGGCGGCGCTCTGCGTGGTGAGCGGCAGGTACATGCTCGGGACCGCCGCATTCGGCGAGACCTCTCCGGCGCAACCGCCGAGCATGAAGGCGGCGGCGCAGAGCGCGGCGAGAAGCGGCAGGCGTCCGGTCACGAAACGGGTCTCGGGCAGGCAGGACTTTCCCAAATGGGATGCCCTGCCCGTCCGCTCAAGGTCAGTTCGTGCCGAGCGTGCGCCCGCCGGTGTCGCGGCTGCCTTCGCGTGGCGTAGCGCGCCGTACCTCGTCGCGTCCCGGCGGGAGCTCGCGGGCATCGCCCTCCGTCGTATCCTGCGCGCCGTCCGGGGGCCTCTGAACCACGACCGCGCCGGCGATCTGGCTGAGAGCGTCCCGCACGGGTTCGAGGCCCTGCACGGTGACGAAGCTCGAGGCCGGGCCCATGGCGGGGATGAAGCCCGCCTCGGACAGGGTCGCGAAGACCGAGAAGTTGAGGTCGCTCTGCACCTTCTGGCCGAGATTGACGTCGGTCACCATGGCGATCAGGTCGAAGTCGAGGAACGGGTCGCCGATCTTCTTGAACACCACCCGGGGCGGCGGTTCCTTCAGCACGTCGGGATGGGCGGCGGCGCAGGACACCATCATCTCGGCGGCCCGCACCGGATCCTGATTGCGCAGGACGCTGACCGAGATGATGACCCGGCCGGTGCGGTCGCCGCGGACGCGGTTCTTCACCACGCCGGAGATCAGGTTCGAGTTCGGCACGATCACCGCCGAGCGGTCGAAGGTCTGGATCTCCGTGGAGCGCACCGAGATGCGCCGCACGATGCCCTCGCTGTCGCCGATGACGACTTGGTCGCCGACCCGGATCGGCCGCTCCCAGAGCAGGAGGAGGCCGGAGACGAAGTTGTTGACGATCGACTGGAGGCCGAAACCGATACCGACCGAGAGGGCACCGGCGACGATGGTGAGCTTCTCGAGGCTCAGGCCGAGATAGGAGAAGGCCAGGGCCAGGGCCAGGAGGAAGCCGAAATAGCCGACGACCGTCGCGATGGAGTTGCGCAGGCCCGCATCGAGATCCGTGGCCGGCAGGTAGGTGTTCTCCAACCAGCGCTGGACCGCGCGGGTGATGACCACGCCGAGCACCAGGATGCCGACGCCGAACACGATCGAGGAGAGCGAGATCGTGACGTCGCCGACCTTGAAGCCGAAGAAGGCGCTGCGCACTGATGAGAACACGTCGGTGGAATCGAGCCCCCAGGGTGCGAGCACCAGAAGCGCGACGATGGCGATGAGCACGACGCGGGCGGCGCCCGTGCCGAGCACCGCGATCTGGTTGAGGGAGCGCTTGCGCAGGCCCGTATTGGCCTGGAGCGCGGTGGCGAGCTTGGTGTCCTCGGTCAGCGTGCTGCCGATGAAGGTGTCCGCGCTGGCGATGAACAGCCAGAGCAGCACGATCAGGCTCGCCGTCCAGATGAGCTGGTCGACGAGGAAGGCCGAGAGGGCAACGTAGCCGACGAGGGGCGCGAGCCCGACCACGGCCACCGCGACCCAGCCGAGGATGCGCAGCGGGCCGCCGATCCCCGTGGAGGTCTCGGTGGCGACGTAGGGGCCGAAGCAGGCCTCCTCCTTTTCCGCCGTATCGGCGAAGCGGTGAAGGCCGATCGCCAGCAGCAGGGCCGCGGCCACCGCGCCGATGCCGCGGGTGGCGATCGAGATCGGCAAGGCCGCCGAGATCCCGGCATTCAGGGCCTCGACCGATTTCGAGACCGTGATGACCACGGCGATGCTGACCGCGAGGGTGGAGATGCGCCAAGCGGCGGCGTCTGAGACCGGCGCCGGGCGCCAGGCGGGCTTGCCGACGGCGAGCAGGGCATCGCAGAGCGCCTGGACGAAGGCGATGAAAGCGAGGCCGATCAGGATCGCGCTCGCCACCGGCAGGAGCCGCTGCGGCAGCAGGTCGGTCACGTCCAGAGCGTAGTAGATGGCGTAGCTGCCCGCGATCGCCGGGCCGGTGCCGAGCAGCAGCACCCGCCACGCGGCGAGGAGCTTCCTGTGCCGGGACGGATTGGTCACGCTGGCATCGCGCCGCCCCAACGCCGGGGCGATGTTGCGCCGGCCGATATAGAGGGCGATCGACACGCCGAAGGCGAGGCCGAGGAGCAGCAGGTTCCAGATCGTGCCGTTGCGCGAGAACAGGTAGGCGATGTCCTCGAAGGCGCTCTGGAGGCCGCGCAGATCGCGGGGCACGTCGTTGGCGACGCGCATCCAAAGATCCGGGCTGACGAGGCCGGAGGTGCGCTCGAACAGGCCGCGGGTGAAGGCCGCCCGGCGGCGGTTCGTCACCTGATCGACGATCTGCTCGCTCTGGACGAGGAGCGACTTGGCGAGGCGCTGGGTGCCGTCGATGTCGGTTACGGCCTGCTCGCGCTCGGCCCGCTCCTTGGCGAGATCCGCGTCTTCCTCACCTTCCTTCGGCTTCGGGCCGAGCTGGGTAAGACGCTCCCGAGCCGCTTCGAGGCGGGGGGTGAGTAAGTCGATGATTCCGCGGATCCGGTCGGAGACGGCGTCCAGTCCGTCGCGCGCACGAGTCAAATCCCCGGCGGCGACATTTGGCCCGGTGACCGTCTTCTCGCGGGCATCGAGATCGTTCTTGATCTCGTCGAGGCGCTCCCGGATCTTCTGGAGCGCTTCCGCCGTCGGCGCCTTCACCACCGGCTTGGGGGGCGGTGCCGCGGCGGCGGGCGCCTGACCCTGTGGTGGCTGTGCCGGAGCCGTCTTTCCCTGCTCGTGCCCTGGTTGCGGTTGTGCGGGCGGTGCGGTGCCCTGTGCCGGTGGCACCGTCTGCGCCGGGGCGGGCGCCGTTCCCTGCGCCGTGACGGCAGCGGGGGAGAGAGCCACCACGCTCGCAAGAAGGGCGGCGAAGGTGGCCGTCCGCGGGGAAAGGAAGAACCGTCGAACCATCATCATCCTTGGTCAGGGACCTAACGCGCGGCCATGTCATGCCGCGTGGCCGCGGGCCGACCCGTCAGCTAGGGCCTCACGCGGCCCTGCCGAGTCTTGCGCCGCAATATGGCCGAAACCGAGCGAGGGTTTGAACCCATGCGGCCTGTGGGCGCGGTGTCGTGCCGCCGTCGAACAATCTTCACAAGCCTGTCACCCTGATATTAGACTAAGCGGCGATGGACTTGGCCCTTTCCTCATTCCGCGAGGAAGCGGCGCTGGCCGCCGGATACGCTGGCTGGCGCGCGAACTTCAGGTTCTCCGCTCTCCCCTGGAGCGCGGACGATGCCGCGATCCGGCCTTTTGGTCCCCTCGATTTTCGAACTCGGTCGCGCCGCGCGCCCACCCCGTCAGTCCGCCGGCAGGCGGGCCGGAGGGCGCCCCTCTATCGCCCGCTCGGGGCAGCGCGATCGTTCGATCCGACGCGTTGCCCCCGTTTCCCCGCAAGTCGAGAACCGTGCCGATGATGGATCTCCAGACACTCGTCCTCAACGCGGATTATCGGCCACTCTCCTACAATCCGCTCTCGCTCTGGTCCTGGAAGGACGCCTTCACCGCCCTGTTCCTCGACCGTGTTACCCTGGTCGCGAGCTACGACACCGAGGCGCGCTCGCCGAGCCGCTCGCTCAAGGTGCCGAGCGTGGTGGCGCTGAAGAACTACGTGACGCTCGCGCGCAGCCCGGCTTTCACCCGCTACAACATCTATCTGCGCGACGGCTTTTCCTGCCAGTATTGCGGCCTGCGCCTACCCTCCGGCGGCCTCACCTTCGACCACGTGGTGCCGCGCTCCAAGGGCGGCCTGTCGAGCTGGGAAAACGTGGTTGCCGCCTGCAGCCCCTGCAATCTGCGCAAGGCCAACCGCACGCCGGAACAGGCGGAGATGCCGCTGCTCAACGAGCCCCGTCGACCGACGCGCTACGAGCTGCATCGCCGCCAGCCGGAATTCGACCACCGACAATACCACCACACCTGGCTCGACTACCTGTACTGGGACAGCGAACTCGACAGCTAAGGCCGCCGGCGAGGGGGAGAGCGATCTATTGCGGGAAGCGCGGCGGCGGCGCGTTGTAGATCGGGACGTCGGTCGGCCGTGGGAGATAGGCCTGGATCGTGGAGACGTGCGCCGCCCGGAGCTGCAACTCGCCCCGCGGATCACGGTAGCGCACGTCCGGGGGCGGCAGGCGGCGGGGCGGATGGGGGCGGTACCGAGGGGCCGCGTAGCTCCCCTCCCCGTAACCCTGAGCCTGTGCCATCCCCGGCGCGAAGCCGGCGAGCCCCAGGATCAGGCTGCCGGAGATGAGAAGCGTGCGCCGCATGTTCCGCTCGTGGTGATGGGAGCCGTGAGCCGGCACCTTCGGCAAGGCTAGCGCGGCGGGTTTTCCAAAAGGGTTAAGCTGAGATCAGAACTTGACGGCCGCGCCTCCGCGCACGGTGTTCAGGTTCAGCTTGTGGCCGTCGAAATCGTTAAAATAGACATACTGGTACTCGCCACGCAGAAGAACATTCGACGTGATCGCGTATTCGAGACCTGTGCCGAGTGCGACGCCGCCAACGACCTTAGTTTTCGTGCGACCAAAAAACTCTGGATTAAAGGGAGTACCAGCAGCCGGATTTGCCTGATCGAAGCTATAATAGCCGTAGTGGTTGACGTAGGTTTGCTTGCTCGCGTCGAGGCCAATATTGGCTTTGTAAGCGGCCTGATCGTAGCCGTAGGTCTGCACGGCAACGTTGTCGGTGATTCGGGCGCGGCCGATTGCGAGACCGCCCGTTACGAAAGGCAGGAAGTTGCCGAGAGCATAGCCTGCGCGGGCGCGGATCGTGCCGTAATCCTCGATCTTGGTGCCCGCCAGCCCCGATAGATTTACATGGGTAAGATAGCCGTCGCTCGGCGTCGTCATGTACCGGCGGATGGAGTCTGTGGTCGCGCCGATGAGTCCCGCCCGTGTGTAGTCGACCTCCACACCAAGAACGATATCGTCGAATTGCACATTATAGCCAGCAAATCCGCCGAATGTGCTTCCGCCCTGGCGATCGGTGTGCGCCTGGAGCAGAGTCGACGCGCTCATGTCGTTTTCGACTACGGTTGAGCGTAGCATGTTGGCGACGATAGGCTGGAAGGTGTTCCGGAAGCCGAAGGCACCCGACGAGTATCCGCCGTGGCCGCCGACATAGACGCCGCTCCAGTCGATTGTGCTGGAGGCGTAGCTCTCCTCATATTCCGGCCCACGCAGCACGCCGTAATCCAGATCGGCCGCGGCAGCGGCGCCCGGCAGGGTCAGGACGGCCAGGAAACCGAGGGCTGGTCTACGCATCTTCAACGTCCTCAGGGCAGCAACGCGAGCGTCCGTTGCCGAGCGATGATGACGTCTTACTTTGGTAACCTTAATTTTCGGTATTGATCTTTCCGCTGAAGCAATCGGAGCAAGTCCTACTTGTCCCGATTTTGAACAAACGTCCGGAGGCGACCGGCGGCTCAGGGCGTCGGTTGCCTCCCGTGGTGTCGGATCCGAGAGTCTCAGTTGCCGTAGGGCGAGGCCGGCTCGAAGGCGCCCGGCAGGAGTCCGCCGGCGAACTGGTAGCGCAGGCCAATGCGGAACTCGTTTGCGGTGAGATCCTTCAGGCGGGTGCTGCCGCCATAGGGATCGGTTCCGCTCTTGGCGCGTCCGAGATCGACGTAGCGGTAGGCCGCGTCGATGCTGAAGCCGGCGCCGACCGCGTAGGACAGGCCGGCCGTGAGCGCCCAGGCCAGGGAAGCGACGGATTTGTCCGGGCGCGCCACGGCCGTGCGGGCCCCGCTGCCCGGGGCACCGTCGCAGCCATCTACGAAGCAGGTCGTCTGCGTATAGGCGTTGTGGACGTCCTTCTGCGCCACGCCGACCCCAGCCCCGATATAGGGCGTGAAGCCCCACCAAGTGCCAAGATCGGCATAGACGTTCACCAAGCCCGTCAGCGCGCTCAGTTCGCCCGCTTCGAGGTTGCGACCGGTCACGAAGTTGGAACGCGAGGAATAGGCCGAGAAGGCCGCCGGGGTGCGCTGGTCGATGGTTGCGTCGACCCGCAGCCACTCGTTGACGCGGTAGCCGACGCCGCCGCCATAGCCGGGTTCCCGACTGAGGCGGAGGCCGACCAGGGGCGGCATGCCCGGGTCGTTCGGATCCGGCCGGGTGGCATCGTGAGGACGGTCGAACACGCTCTCGGTGAAATCCCCGCGCAGGTACCAGCCGCTCCCGACGGCGACGGGTTGGGCGATGGGCGCGGGAGGCGGCAGAAGGTCCGCGGCGCGCGCGCCATTGGCTGTGCCGGTAGCGAGCAGGGCCAGGGCAAGCCGGTTCCAGCATGGACGCGATACCGCCATGGCCACGGGCTTCCGATCGAGTTCGAGGAGATGGAAGACGGCGCGAAAAACCATCTTCAAGCTTGCATATTGTTGCTTTCTAAGGGTTATAATTTGCTTAAAGGCGTGTTTCTAAAAATAAAAAGGCGGCACAGGTTGCCTGTGCCGCCTCGATGACGTCGCAGGCGAAAGATCAGTACTTCCTTACCAGCGGGCCCGGCGCGTAGTCCGGCACGTAGACCGGGGCGGCTGCGCCGATCAGATAGCGCAGACCGATCTTCACATCGTGTGAGGTCAGATCCTTGACCTTGTAGCCATAGGAATCCGAGCAGCCGTTGTTGAAGCAGTTCACCGTACCAGTGCTGAAATTGCCGAGGTTCATGTAGCGATAGCCGACATCCACCTTGAAATTGGCGGTGATGTCGTAGGTGATGCCTGCCTGCAGGTTCCAGGCGAAGCTGGTGGTGTTCTTCGGCCGGGCGATGCCGTAGCCGCCCATGGCGGTGCCGGCGCCGATATCGGTGAAGCCGCTCAGGTGGTGGAAGGCCGAGCCGGCGCCGCCGCCGATATAGGGGGTGAGGCCGTACCAGGTGCCGAGGTCGAAATAGGCGTTGGCCATCACGACGACGGAAGAGACGTTGCCACTGTTGTAGTCGAGGCCCGTGCCGGGCGTGCCGTCGCCGTAGGCGCTGTTATAGACGTCCGTGAAGCTCACGCGGCCGCCGCCACGATACTCGCCGGTCACGTCGCCGCGCAGGAAGCTGTTGAACTGGTAGCCGATGCCGGCGCCGGCGAAGTAGGTGCTGCCGAAAGACTCCCCTTCCGTGTGGTAGCCACCGGGGATACCGCCGCTGGTGCGAAGCGCGATTCTGTCGAACTCCGTCGCGCCGACGCCGACATCGCCGCGCAGGTACCAGCCGCCGCCGACCTCGACGGGGATGGGCGCGGGCGGGGGCGGCGGCGGAGGAAGCAGATCGGCGGCGTAGGTGAGGCTGGGGGCGGCGACGCTCGCGAGGAGCGTGAGGCACCCCGCCAGTGCGGAGAGCGTGGGGCGGCTCATGGACTGTCCTTCACTCGTCGTGCAGCGCCGGAATCCGAGAGCCGGCCATCAGAAGACGCGTGTGACTTTGCTCCGCTTCGGTTAAGTCCAGCTTAACGTTAAAAACTAAGCTTGACGAAGCGCTCGCTCGTCCAAATGCTTCTGCGACAAGCGGGCGGCGCGGCCGCCCGCCGCCCCATGATCTCAGGCGGCCGCGCGGGCCACCGCATCGACGACCTCGTCGACGACCTCCGCCACCAGGTCGTGATCGTCGCCCTCGGCCATCACGCGGATCACCGGCTCGGTGCCGGAGGGGCGAATGACGAGCCGGCCACCATTGCCGAGGCGCTGCTTGGCCTGGGCGATGGCGGTGACGACCGAGTCGGCCCGCAGGGGCTCGCCGGAGCGGAAGCGGACGTTCTTGAGGATCTGCGGCAGCGGGTCGAAACAGTGGCAGACCTCGCTCACCGGCCGCTCCAGGCGCTTGACCACGCTGAGGAGCTGCAGGGCGGCCACCAGTCCGTCGCCGGTGGTGGCGTAGTCGGACATGATGATGTGGCCGGATTGCTCGCCGCCGAGATTGTAGCCATGCTCGCGCATGTGCTCGAGCACGTAACGGTCGCCGACCGCGGTGCGAGCCAGGGTCAGGCCGAGTCCGCCGAGATAGCGCTCCAGGCCGAGATTCGACATGATTGTCGCCACGAGCCCTGGCTGGGTCAGCCGCTCGTCCTCTTTCCAGGAGCGGGCGACGACGGCCATGAGCTGGTCGCCATCGACCTTCTGGCCCTTCTCGTCGACGATGAGCACCCGGTCGGCATCGCCGTCCAGCGCGATGCCGACATCGGCGCGCAGCTCGCGCACCTTGTTGATGAGGGCGTTCGGTGCGGTCGAGCCGACGTCACGGTTGATGTTGAAGCCGTCGGGCTCGACGCCGATGGAGATCACCTCCGCGCCGAGCTCCCACAGGGTCTCCGGGGCGACGCGATAAGCGGCGCCGTTGGCGCAATCGACCACAACGCGCAGTCCCTCCAGGGTGACGTGGCGGGGCAGCGTGCGCTTGGCGAACTCGATGTAGCGGGCATGCACGCTCTCGATCCGCTTGGCCCGGCCGAGATCCTGCGCGCCGGCGAGGCTCTTGCGCATGTCGCCGTCGATCAGCGCCTCGATCTCCAGCTCGACCTCGTCGGAGAGCTTGAAACCGTCCGGACCGAACAGCTTGATGCCGTTGTCCTCGAAGGGATTGTGCGAGGCGGAGATCATCACGCCGAGATCGGCCCGCATGGAGCGGGTGAGCATGGCAACGGCCGGGGTTGGCATCGGACCGAGAAGGAGCACGTCCATGCCGACCGAAGTGAAGCCGGCGACGAGGGCGGTCTCGATCATGTAGCCGGAGAGGCGCGTGTCCTTGCCGATGACGACCCTGTGGCGGTGATCGCCGCGCTGGAAGATAACGCCCGCCGCCTGGCCCACCTTGAGGGCGAGCTCCGGCGTGATCACGCCATTCGCCCGTCCGCGCACGCCATCGGTTCCGAAATATTTCCGCACGTTCTCGATCCCGCTCGCGTGGGCCCCTCGGTGCCCTTTTACCGCAAAGTTCTGGAGGGCTGGTATCGAAGCGTGGCAAATCGATGGTGACCGCATCGGGGCTGCCTTAACCTGTCGGGCATGGGCGGCGATCTCGGCGGGCGTCTGTGGGGCGCATGCCAGGGGCGCGCGTCGTTGCGACGCGCAAGAGGTGACCGCCCTTTGCTGCGTCGCGATTCCTGCCTCCGCTGTGGCCTCAATCGAAGGGGCGGCACCAGATTTCAGGATATGGCTCAAAATTTATCGCGAAGCTTCTTCCGTAGAGATTCTGTCGAAGTCCCAGCTGGTCAGAACTCCCAGTTGATTCCTTCGCGCGCAATTCGCGCGGGAGTTCCGACAATGAGGCTGTTCGGGGGGAATTTCTTTCTGGACACCATTGTTCCCTGACCAACAACGCTGTCTCGACCGATATACGAGCCGCCCCAGAAATGGACCGATCCCGCGCTCCAGACGTGATCTTCCAAGGTAATGTCGCCGGGTGGATTCAATCTTTCGCCTGTAGCGGCGTCAACGATCTTGTGAACATGCGATGATGCGAAATTCGTTCCGGCAGCAATCAAGCAATGCCGTCCGATCGTGATTTTTGCGCTCTCGTGCATATGGATGTTGGAATGGCCGTTGAAGCCCGTTCCCTCCCCGATATCCAGAGATCCGGGTTGAAGGAGGTGGATGTTTACCCCATTGAGCACACAGTTATGATTTATTTTAATAGAGTTGTCGCCTGTAATTTTAATATATAAATGCGCGCAAGCAATAGGGTTTAGGATTTCTATCGTGTTATTTTTGCCAAATATCTCTAATGCACCATTTCCACTTTCTCGCACTGACTCTGGCAAATAGATCTTGTTTGCTCCTGGATATTGCTCGTTGATTGTTATCGGCAAGGTAGCCCCCTCCCTCACGTCACTCTGCCATCATATCTTTCCTGTTCAATCCGGTGAAGTGGGTTTTCATTTCAAAATCGGCATAATATTATCTGAAAATTGATTTTCTGATTTTATGATATCATATAGATGCTTTGTGAATTAGCGGCCCTGGAATTCGAAATACGCTTGTCGTGCCAAGGATCGCTCTGATAAACCAAAAGTCCCACGGCATTGCCTTGTCTGCTCTATTCAGAGACCGGTCCGGCGCTCGTGAGGGCTGCGCGCCCCGCTCGCGAAAAACCCCGTCTGCGGGATCGCCCTCGCCTTCCGCCCGCGCTTGTGCTGAAAGGGCGCGGCCTTTCCCTCCGGACGAGAGACCATGCTTCGCCGCCTCTACGCGTGGATCCTCGCGCTCGCCGCCAAGCCCTCCGCCCCTTGGGCGCTCGCGGCGGTCTCTTTCGCCGAGAGTTCGTTCTTCCCGGTGCCGCCGGACGCGATGCTGGTGCCGATGGGGGTGAGCCGGCCGGACCGGGTCTGGTTCTACGCTGGCATCGCAACGGTCGCCTCGGTGCTCGGCGGGCTGCTCGGCTATGCCATCGGCGCCCTCCTGTTCGATTCGGTCGGGCAGTGGCTGTTCAACCTCTACGGACTCGCCGACAAGGCCGAGACCTTCCAGGCCTCCTACGCCAAATACGGCCACTGGGTGATCCTGCTCAAAGGCCTCACTCCGATCCCCTACAAGCTCGTCACCATCACCTCGGGCTTCGCCCATTACGACCTGTTCTGGTTCGTGCTGCTGTCGCTGATCACCCGCGGCGCCCGCTTCTTCGTGCTGGCGGGGCTGCTCGGCCGCTACGGAGTGAGCATTCGCTCGGTGCTCGACCGGCACCTGAACGTGGCCGTGGCCTTGTTCGCTGCGGTGGTGATCCTCGGCTTCGTCGCCTTCAAGGCGATGCTGTAATGCGGCCGACGCTCCGCCTCGCGGCGCTCGCCGTCGCCCTCGCCGCAGCGCTCACGGTGGGTGGCGCCCTCGTCCTGGAGCATGGCTTCGGCTACGTGCCGTGCAAGCTCTGTCTGCAAGAGCGCATCCCGTACTACGCCGTCGTCCCGGTGGCGTTGCTCGCTGCGATCCTGCCGGCGCGGGCGGCACGGCTGGCCCTCGGCTTCTGCGCGCTGGCTCTGCTCTACGGCGCGGCTCTGGGCGCCTACCATGCCGGGGCGGAATGGGGTTTCTGGCTGGGTCCGAGCGATTGCGGGGGCGGCGCCGGGGCTACCCCCGCCGATGTCGGCGACTTCCTGAAGAACCTCGACTCGGTCCGGGTGGTGGATTGCAGCACGGCGGCCCTGCGCGTCCTCGGGATTTCCCTCGCCGGCTGGAGCGCGCTGATCTCCCTGGCCCTCGCCGCACTGTCGGGCAGCGCGGCGCTTCGCGCGCGGAATTAGCTCTCGATCGGCCCGCACCAGCCTGGCAGGTAGCCGGCATCCTGGGACTTGGCGAGCGCCAGCGCCTCCTCCACGGCCTGGGTGAAGTCGTGCTCGACTTGCTTGCGCTTGAGGTTGCGCCGCAGGAAGTCCGCCCAGAGGAACTCGCTGAACGGGGTCGTGTCCTTGGCGAAGCCGCCGGCCCGGCGCAGCTCGCCGGCGAGGCTGCGGAAGGGATCGTCGGACAGGTCGCTGATCGCCTTCGGGATGTCGGAGAAGCCGACCCGCACGCCGTCCGAGTCGTAAGGGTGCACCCAGGATTTGTGATCGGCCACCGTCCAGAAGGCGTCCTTGTCGAGCTTGTGCAGGTCGGCCACCACGGTCACCAGCACACTCTCGACGCCCTCCTCGAGCAGTGCCCTGGACAGGTGGTGGTGATCGATGACGTAATGGCGCTTTTTCGGTCCGAGCAGGGTCGGGATCATGTGCGAGCCGAGGAAGGCGGCCTTCTTCTCGGGATCGTGCTCGCGCCAACGCCTGCGCTTTTCCTCGACCTCGCGGTAGCCGACGGTCATCTGCGTCGGGCGCAACTCAGCGATCGGCACGGGCTTGAGCAGGGGTTCACGGGGCGCCATCGGACTCACTCCTCCTGAAAGGTCGGCAAGAGGAAGGGCGCAATGCCGCCCACGGCAAGCGGTCGCGCTTCACGTTCCCGGGAGACATTTTCGGGATTTCGGATCCCGGCCGGGATCAGTCCTCGGAGAGGCCGCCGGTCAGTCCCCCCATGGCGCAGACGGTCTTCCATTCCGCATCGGTGACGGGCTGGACCGAGAGGCGGGAATTCGTGACCAGGGCCATGCCCTTCAGGGCCGGCTCGGCCTTGATCGCCTCGAGCGTCACGGGCTTCGGCATCGCGGTGACGGCGCGGACATCGACCATGCCGAAGCGGCCGCTCTCGTCGGTGTGGTCGGGGTAATAGGGCCGGATCACCTCGACGATGCCGACCACCGCCTTGCCCTCGTTGGAATGATAGAAGAAGCCGCGCTCGCCGACCCGCATCGCCTGCATCTGGTTCTTGGCAAGGTGGTTGCGCACGCCGTTCCAGAAGGTGCCCGCCTCCCCGGCCTCCACCTGCTGGTCCCAGGACCAGGTCGAGGGCTCGGACTTGAACAGCCAATGGGCCACGGGCGCGTCTCCGGAGGCGGCAACAGGCCTTCGCTCTAGCCGGGGGGCGAGGCCTGTGCCAACAGGCGCGAAGCGGATGCAGCCGGCTCCGGAAATGCCTATCTACAGGCGGATGCGGCCCGTCCGCGCCGCCGCATCCGTGAAGCATCCCCGCGAAGCAGAGAGACCATGCCGCAAGCCGTCGCCGGCCCGGAGATCGAGCGCCTGATCCAGCTGCTTGCGCGCATGCCGGGGCTCGGCCCCCGCTCGGCCCGTCGTGCCGCGCTCCAGCTCATCAAGAAGCGGGAGACCCTGCTCGGGCCGTTGGCGGAGGCGATGCGCGTCGCCTCCGAGCGGATCGTCACCTGCACCTCCTGCGGCAATGTCGATACCAGCGATCCCTGCACCGTCTGCCGGGACGAGAACCGGGATCCGACCACCCTCGTCGTGGTGGAGGACGTGTCCGATCTCTGGGCGCTGGAGCGCTCCGGCGCGGTGAGCGCCCGCTACCACGTGCTCGGCGGCGTGCTCTCGGCCCTGGACGGGGTGCGCCCGGAGCATCTCAACATCGACAGGCTGGTGGAGCGGGCCTCCGACCCCCGGGTGCGGGAGGTGATCCTCGCCCTCAACGCCACCGTCGACGGCCAGACCACGGCCCATTACGTGACCGAGGCCTTGCGTCCCCTGAACCTCACCGTGACCCGGCTCGCCCATGGCGTGCCGGTGGGCGGCGAGCTCGACTATCTCGACGAGGGCACCCTTTCGGCGGCGATCCGCAGCCGCACGGCGTTCTAACCATTCCGTCCATTTGACCCGTTCCGGCACGGACCGTATTGCCGGAAATCGCCTCCCGACAGCCCGGCCCGAGCCATGACCATCCGCCCTCTCGTCATCCTTCCCGACGCTCAGCTCCGCCTGACCTCCGAGCCGGTGCAGACGGTGACCGCGGAGATCCGCGAACTCGCGCAGGACATGATCGAGACCATGTACGACGCCCCCGGCGTCGGCCTCGCCGCGATCCAGATCGGGGTGCCGAAGCGGGTCGTCACCATCGACACCTCGAAGGACGAGGACGCGCGCAATCCCACCGTCTATCTCAATCCGGAGATCGTCTGGGCCTCGGAGGAGAAGCGGGTCTACGACGAGGGCTGCCTGTCGATCCCCGAATTCTACGGCGAGGTGGAGCGGCCGGACCGGGTGCGCGTGCGCTACATGAACCTCGACGGCCAGATCGTGGAACAGGAGGCGGACGGCCTGCTCGCCACCTGCCTGCAGCACGAGATCGACCATCTCAACGGCGTGCTCTTCATCGACCACCTGTCGAAGCTGAAGCGCGACCGGGTGATGAAGAAATTCGCCAAGGCGGCCAAACGCGACGCTGCGGCCTGAGGCTCCCATGCGCGTCGTGTTCATGGGCACCCCGGACTTCGCGGTGCCGACCCTCGCGCGCTTGCATGCGGATGGGCACGCCGTCGTCGCGGTCTATACCCGCGCGCCGGCCAAGGCCGGGCGCGGCATGGCGCTGAAGCCCTCGCCGGTCCATGCAAAGGCCGAGGCCCTGGGGCTGCCGGTGCTGACGCCCTCGACCCTGAAGACGCCGGAGGCCGCAGAGACCTTCGCCGCGCATGCCGCCGACGTCGCCGTCGTCGTCGCCTATGGGATGCTGCTGCCGCAGGCGATCCTCGATCTGCCCCGGCACGGCTGCCTGAATCTGCACGGCTCGCTGCTGCCGCGCTGGCGCGGCGCCGCCCCGATCCAGCGGGCGGTGATGGCGGGCGACGCCGAGAGCGGCGTCGGCGTGATGCGCATGGAGGCCGGGCTCGATACCGGCCCCGTCGCTCTGGAGGCTCGTCTCCCGATCGAAGAGGGCATGACCGCGGGCGAGCTCCACGACGCCTTGATGCCGCTCGGCGCCGACCTGATGGGCCAAGCCCTCGACCGGCTCGGGCGCGAAGGTCTCACCTTCGTGCCGCAGTCGGAGGAGGGCGTGGCCTACGCCCACAAGATCACCAACGAGGAGGCGCGGATCGACTGGTCGCGCCCGGCCCATGAGGTGGCGCGCCACATCAACGGGTTGTCGCCCTTCCCCGGCGCCTTCTTCGAAGCTGATCTCGGCAAGGGCTCGGAACGGGTGAAGGTGCTGCGGGCGCTGCCCGCGGAGGGCTCCGGCGCGCCGGGCACGCTGCTCGATTCCGCCGCCACCCTCGCCTGTGGCAGCGGCGCCGTGCGCCTCGTCGAACTGCGCAGGGCCGGCAAGGGGGGCATCGCCAGTGGCGAGGACTTCCTGCGCGGGGCGCGGCTGGCGCCGGGGGCGCAGGTCGGGTGAGGGCCTGACATGCCCCGCTACAAGCTCGTCATCGAATATGACGGCGCGCCCTTCTGCGGCTGGCAGCGGCAGGCGGAAGACCCGACCGTGCAGGGCGCGATCGAGGCTGCCGTGACCCGCTTCTCCGGAGAGGAGGTACGCCTGACCTGCGCCGGCCGCACCGATGCCGGCGTGCACGCGACCCATCAGGTCGCTCATCTCGACCTCGCCCGGGACTGGCGCACCGACACGGTGCGCGATGCGCTGAACGCCCATCTGCGCCCTCAACCGGTCGCGGTGGTCTCGGCGGAGGTGGTGCCGGAGAGCTTCGACGCCCGCCACTCGGCGATCCGCCGGCACTACCGCTACCGCATCCTCAACCGGCGCAGCCCCGCCGCCCTGACCCGGGCCCATGTCTGGCACGTGCCCTGGCCCCTCGATGTCGGGCTCATGCAGTCGGCGGGGAACAGGCTCCTCGGCCGGCACGACTTCTCCGCCTTCCGCGCCGCCGAGTGCCAGGCGAATTCTCCCGTGCGCACCCTCGAACAGCTCGACGTGATCCGGCAGGGCATGGGGCTGCACGAGGAGATCGTGGTCGCGACTTCCGCCCGCTCCTTCCTGCACCATCAGGTCCGCGCCATGGTCGGTACCCTGATGCTCGCTGGCTGCGCCCGCCTCAGCGCCGACGACGTGGCCGAGATCCTGGCCACCAAGGCCAAGCACCGCTGCGGCCCGCTGGCCCCGGCCTGCGGACTGACGTTTGTGGGCGTGGATTACGAGGGGAAGTAAGCTTCCAGCACCCGCCCGTAGATCGCCGTCAGCCGCTCCAGATCCGCCACGGCCACCCGCTCGTCGACTTGGTGCATGGTCTCGCCCACGAGGCCGAACTCGATCACCGGGCAGGCATCCTTGATGAAGCGGGCATCCGAGGTGCCGCCCGTGGTGGAGAGCTGGGGCCGCAGGCCGGTCTCCGCCTTGATGGCGTCCGTCACCAGATCGACGAAGCGGTCGGGCTCGGTGAGGAAGGCGGGGGCGTTCGAGGGCTGCAGGTCGAGGCTGAAGCGCACGGCGTTGCCCGCGGCCGCTTCCAGCCGCCCGCGGATCTCGGCACCGAGGCTGTCGGCGGTCCAGGTATCGTTGAAGCGGATGTTGAACACCGCCTTGGCCGAGGCCGGGATCACGTTGGTCGCCGGGTTGCCGACATCGATGGTCGTGAATTCGAGGTTCGAGGCGTCGAAATGCGCGGTGCCGCCGTCGAGCGGATCGGCGATCAGGACCGAGGCGAGGCGCAGGAGGCCGGGAATCGGGTTCTCGGCCCGATGCGGATAGGCGACGTGGCCCTGGCGCCCGTGCACGGTCAGCGTGCCGGTGAGCGAGCCGCGCCGCCCGATCTTGATCATCTCGCCGAGGGTGGTCGGGTTGGTTGGCTCGCCGAGCAGGCAATGGTCGAAGCGCTCGCCCCGGGCCCTGGCCCAGTCGAGGAGCTTCACGGTGCCGTTGATCGCCGGCCCCTCCTCGTCCCCGGTGATGAGGAAGCCGATCGAGCCAGAGAAATCATCGCCTCGCGCTTTCAGGAAGGTGAGCGCGGCGGAGAGCATGCAGGCGATGCCGCCCTTCATGTCCACGGCACCGCGGCCATAGAGCTGGCCGTCCGCGATGTTGCCGGCGAAGGGGCCGTGCGTCCACTGCGCTTCCGCTCCCGTGGGCACCACGTCGGTATGGCCGGCGAAGAGCAGGTAGGGGGCGCCTGTGCCGAAGCGGGCATAGAGGTTCTCGATGGCCGGCGTCCCCTCGGCCGAGAAGATCGGCCGCTCGACCGCGAAGCCTGCCTCCGACAGCAGGCCGGCCAGGAGCGACAGGGCGCCCCCCTCCTCCGGGGTGACGGAGGGACAGCGGATCAGCGCCTGGGCGAGGGCGAGGGGGGAGGTGTCGGTCATCATGTCGGTCTCGAGCCTGATGCTGGCCTAGGCCGCACGGCGAGCCGGCGCAACGGCGCTTCCTTGTCGGCCCTTCGCGGCTTACATCCCTCTCATGGCCCTCTCGTCCGACGAAATCGAACGCTATGCCCGCCACCTCGTGCTGCAGGAGGTGGGTGGCCCCGGCCAGGCGAAGCTGAAGGCGGCCCGGGTGCTGGTGGTGGGAGCCGGCGGCCTCGGCGCGCCGCTGATCCAGTATCTCGCCGCGGCCGGCATCGGTACCATCGGCATCGCCGACGACGACACGGTCTCGCTCTCGAACCTGCAGCGGCAAGTCATCCATGGCACGCCCGATCTCGGACGGCCGAAGGTGGAGAGCGCGGCCGAGGCCGTCGCCCGCCTCAACCCTCATGTCACGGTCGAGGCGCACCCCTTTCGGCTGACGGCGGAGAACGCGGCCGGGCTGATCGCACGCTACGACCTCGTCGCCGATGGCTCGGACAATTTCGCGACCCGCTACGCGGTCTCGGATGCTTGTTTCCGGGCGCAGCGCCCGCTGGTGACCGCAGCGCTCGGGCGCTTCGACGGCTCGCTCACCACGATCCGCGCCCATGAACGCGGCCCCGATGGCAGCCCGAACCCGACCTATCGCTGCCTGTTCCCGAACCCCCCTCCCCCCGGCGCGGTGCCGGCCTGTGCGGAGGCTGGTGTGCTCGGGGCGCTCGCCGGAGTGATGGGCTCGCTGATGGCGATGGAGGTGATCCGCGCCGTGACCGGCTTCGGAGAGCCGTTGGTCGGGCGCCTGCTGATGGTGGACGCCCGCTCCATGCGCTTCGAGACCCTGGCCTATGCCTGTGACCCGGAGAACCCGCTCAATGGAGACCGGGCAGGAGCGGCGGCTTAGAAGCGGCGATCACGCCTGCCTCGAGGCAGCACTTCTTGTACTTCTTGCCGCTGCCGCAGGGGCAGGGATCGTTGCGGCCGATCCCCTTGTAGGGATTCGTCACCGGCTGACCCGCCGCCTCGTCGGTCCAGGCCAGGGCCGTTACCGGATCGTCGAGATAGGCGTAATGGCTCGGCTCGAAGCTGCTCAGATCCGGCGGCGCGGCGCTCGCCTGCCGCAGCGCCTTCCGGAACCAGGCCGCATCGCTGTACGCGTCCGTGATGCGCCCGTCCCGCCGCGCGGCCTCCGCGCGGGGCGCCAGCCCGGCGAGGCCGAGATAGGCGATCGTCTCTTCCCAGCCGATCCAGGCGGGATCCTCCTCCACCGCCGCCCGCCCCTCGTCGAAGCGCACGAGCACGGCCGTCGCGGCCTCGCGTGAGATGCGACCCTGCCGGGTCAGGAAGCCGAGCGCGGCGAAGGCGGAATTGCGCACGAAGCCGTCGACGGTGCTGTCGAGGATCAGCCGGCCGAGTCCGGCGGCGTCATCGTCGAAGCAGGAGGCGAGGATCGCGGGCAGCGTCTCGGTGGTGGCGTCGCCGAGGAGGGCGTCGATGGCCTCGCCGTCGCTGCGCAGGAAGCGCAGCAGCGGTGCGAGGACCCGGGTATCGCGTGCGGCGGCGAGGGCGTGCAGTCCCCAGAACAGCAGGTTCGCCTCGCCGTCGTCGAGGCAATCCGGATCGCCGGCCGCCTTGTCGAGCAGGGCGAGCACCGGCTCGGCGATGGCCTCCGGCTGCGCGACCGCCCGTTTCAGGGCCTCCACCGGACGGTAGCGCTCCTCCGAGAGAACCGCGACGAGATCCGCGTCCATGGCCGCTCCTTGTCGTGTTCGCGGGCGGTGCGAGGGGCGGATTGCGCCCCTCTGCATCGCGCTCCCGGTCAGGCCCGCAGGGTTGCGCCGGTCTTCTTGGCGACCTCGGCGACGATCTTGGCGCTCACGGCCTCGATCTCGGCATCGGTCAAGGTCTTGTCGATCGGCTGAAGCCGGACTGCCACCGCAACCGACTTCGATCCCTCCGGCACGCCCGGTCCCTCGTAGAGATCGAACACGTCGACGCCCACGATCAGTTTACGCTCGGCGGCCTGCGCCGCCTTGAGCAGATCGGCGGCGGCAACGTCGCGGGAGACGACGAAGGCAAAGTCGCGGGACACCGCCTGAAGATCCGAGAGGGCGAGCGGCGGCTTCACCTTGGTCGGCTTGTATTTCGGCAGGGGCAGCGCATCGAGCACGATCTCGAAGGCGACCAGCGTCCCCTTCAGGTCGAGGGCCTTCATCACCCGGGGATGCACCTCGCCGAAATGGCCGACCACGCCCTTCGGCCCGAACTGGAGCGTGCCGGAGCGGCCGGGATGCAGCCAGGCCGGGCCGCCAGCCACGACCTGTAGGCCGCCGGTCGGTACGCCCAGGGCCGCGACGAGGGCGAGGGCGTCGGCCTTGGCCTCGAAGGCGTCCACGGCTTCGGCCGTGCCGCTCCAGTGGCGCCCGCCACCCTCGTGGCGGGCATTGCCGCGGCGGATGCCGGCGGCGCGGATGCTCTGGCCCTCCGGCTGGTCGTTGGCGAAGCACTGCCCGACCTCGAACAGGGCCACGTCGCCGAAGCCGCGATCGGCGTTGCTCTGGGCGGCGCGCAGCAGGCTTGGCACCAGACTCGGGCGCATGTCGGAGAGATCGGCCGCGATCGGGTTGGCGAGCGCGAGATCCGCGCCGCCGCCGCCGAAGAGCACGGCATCGTCATGCGGGATGAAGGACCAGGTCACCGCCTCCAGCATGCCGCGGGTCGCCAGCGCCCGCTTGGCGAGGCGCGTGCGCTTCTGCAGCACGGTGAGCGTCGGCTTGACGATCGTGGCCTCCTTGCGCGGCAGCGGCTTGGACTCGATGCGATCGAGCCCGGCGATGCGCACGATCTCCTCGACGAGATCGGCCTTGCCTTCCACGTCCGGCCGCCAGGAGGGAGTGAGCACCTTCACCCGGTCGCCGGAGCCGGCGAGATGGAAGCCGAGAGACTCGAGGCTCACCTTCATCTCGGCCCGGGACAATTCGATACCGGCGAGGCGACGCACCTCCGTCCAGGGAAAATCGATGATGTGCTCGTTCTCCGGGACGTCGCCGGCGACGGTCGCCTCGCTCGGGGTGCCGCCGCAGAGGTCGAGGACGAGGCGGGTGGCGAGGTCGAGGCCCGGCAGGGCGAAGGCCGGATCGACGCCGCGCTCGAACCGGTAGCGAGCATCGGTGACGATGCCGAGCCGCCGTCCGGTCCTGGCGATGTCGCGCGGGTCCCAGAGGGCGGATTCGATGAGCACGTCGGTGGTGCCCTCGTCGCAGCCCGAGGCCTGCCCGCCCATGATGCCGGCGATCGACTCGACGCCGCGCTCGTCGGCGATCACCACCGCGTCGTCGAGGCGGTAGGTCTTGCCGTCGAGGGCTTCGAGCGTCTCGCCGGGATGGGCACGACGGACCACGAGGCCGCCCGCGACCTTGTTGGCGTCGAAGACGTGGAGGGGCCGTCCCCGGTCGAAGGTGACGTAGTTGGTGATGTCGACCAACGTGTTGATCGGGCGCAGGCCGATGGCGCGCAGGCGCTTCTGCATCCATTCCGGCGAGGGGCCGTTCTTCACGCCGCGCACGAGCCGCAGGGCGAAGAGCGGGCAAGCGCCCTCGTCGCCGGGGCCGAACTCGCGGCGCACGCTCACCGGGCAGGCGCCCTCCCCCCGCACCGGCGGCAGAGGCGCGGATTTCAGGGTGCCGATACCGGTGGCGGCGAGATCCCGGGCGATGCCGTGGATCGAGGCGCAGTCGGAGCGGTTCGGGGTCAGGTTGATCTCGATGACCGGATCGTCGAGCCCGGCCCAGAGGGCATAGGGCGTGCCGATCGGCGCATCGGCGGGCAGGTCGAGGATGCCGTCATGATCCTCGCTCAGGCCGAGCTCGGCCCCGGAGCAGAGCATGCCGCGGCTCTCGACACCGCGAATGGTGCCGACGGAGAGGGTGATGTTCTTACCCGGCACGTAGGTGCCGGGAGGCGCGAAGACCGAGAGCATGCCGGCCCGGGCGTTCGGCGCGCCGCAGACGACCTGCAGCGGCTGGCCGTCGCCGGAATCGACGGTGCAGACCCGCAGCCGGTCGGCATTGGGATGCTGCTCGGCGGTGAGCACCTTGGCGATGACGTAGGGCCGCAGGTCGGCCGCCTTGTCGGCGATGCCCTCCACCTCCAGCCCGATCCGCGTCAGCGTCTCGGCGATGGTCGCGAGCGAGGCCTCGGTGTCGAGGTGGTCCTTGAGCCAGGAGAGGGTGAACTTCATCGGTCCTGTCCTTCGGCACGCGGGCGTGTCGCGACGCGCCCGGCCGGCGAGGAAGAGAAAGGCGTCGGCGTCAGGCGGTCAGCCCGCCCACAAGGCTCGGCACGTCGAGGGGACGGAAGCCGTAATGCTCGATCCAGCGCACATCCGCCTCGAAGAAGGGGCGCAGGTCCGGCATGCCGTATTTCAGCATGGCGATCCGGTCGATGCCCATGCCGAAGGCGAAGCCCTGGACCTGATCCGGGTCGAGCCCGCAATTGCGCAGCACGTTCGGGTGCACCATGCCGCAGCCGAGGATCTCCAGCCAGTCGGTGCCCTCGCCGAAGCGGATCTCACCGCCTTTGCGCGAGCACTGGATGTCGACCTCCGCCGAGGGTTCGGTGAAGGGGAAGAAGGAGGGCCGGAAGCGCATGGTCACGCCCTCGACCTCGAAGAAGGCCTTGCAGAACTCCTCCAGCACCCATTTGAGGTTCGCGATATTGGCGGAGCGGTCGATCACCAGCCCCTCGACCTGATGGAACATCGGGGTGTGGGTCTGGTCGGAATCGTGCCGGTAGGTGCGGCCGGGGATGATCACCCGCAGGGGCGGCTCCTGGGCGCGCATGGTCCGGATCTGCACCGGCGAGGTATGGGTGCGCAGCACCTTGCGCTTGCCGAGATGGTCGGGCGCCAGGAAGAAGGTGTCGTGCATCTCCCGCGCCGGGTGCCCCTCGGGGAAGTTGAGCGCAGTGAAGTTCAGCTCGTCCGTTTCGACGTCCGGCCCCTCGGCGACGGAGAAGCCCATATCGGCGAAGATCGCGGTGATCTCGTCGATGACCTGGGAGATCGGGTGGATGCGACCGCGCACCTGCGGCGCCTCGCGCAGGGGCAGTGTGACGTCGACCCGCTCCGCCTTCAGGCGCGCCTCGAGGGCGGCTTCCGCCAGGGCCTCGCGCTTGGCTGCGATCGCGCCGCTGACCCGGTCGCGCAGGCCGTTGATCAGGGGGCCGCGCTCACGCCGCTCCTCCGGGCTCATGGCGCCCAGAGTCTTGAGCAGCTCCGAGACGCTGCCCTTCTTGCCCAGCGCGGCGACGCGCACGGCTTCCAGGGCCGCCTCGTCACCGGCCTGCCCGACCTGCCCGACGAGGTCGCGTTCGAGAGCGTCGAGATCCATCACCGCTGTCCTTCGAGATCGTCGCGGGTGCTTTTGCGCGTCGCGCGCCATCCTGCAAGGGCGGCGTCGCGACGGGAGGGCCCGGCCGCGCGGTGTGGCCGGAAAAGAGAAAGGCGCGGCGCTGTCCGCGCCGCGCCTTTCTGGAAAACGTCGGCTCCGCCCGTCCGGGCGGAATCCGGATCAGGCAGCCTTCGGGAGCGCGGCCTTGGCCTTCTCGACGACGGCGGCGAACGCGGCCGGCTCGTGGATGGCGAGCTCGGAGAGCGCCTTGCGGTCCACCTGAATGCCCGACTTCGACAGGGCGTCGATGAAGCGGGAATAGGTCAGGCCATGCTCGCGCACGGCGGCGTTGAGGCGCTGGATCCAGAGGGCGCGGAAGGTGCGCTTCTTGTTCTTCCGGTCGCGGTAGGCGTACTGGAGACCCTTCTCCACCGCCTGCTTGGCGATGCGGATCGTATTCTTGCGGCGGCCGTAATAGCCCTTGGCGGCCTTCAGAACCTTCTTGTGCTTCGCGTGACTGGTCACGCCACGCTTGACGCGGGCCATGGGAGATCTCCTGGAATTCTAGAAAACAGATTCGGCGTTTGCGTGAAGGCTTACCGCTGGTTCGGCAGGAAGTACTTCTTCACGTTGGCGGCATCGCCCTCGAACAGGGTCGTGGTGCCGCGCAGGTTGCGGATCTGCTTCGTGGTCCGCTTGATCATGCCATGGCGCTTGCCGGCCTGGGCATACATCACCTTGCCGGTGCCGGTGATCTTGAAGCGCTTCTTGGCGCCCGACTTGGTCTTCAGCTTGGGCATTTGGCTCTCCTGAACGCAACGGCGTCCCGGCCGGAGAGCCGGGGCCTTGCGCGTGAATGCTGCTGGAGCAACGAGAACCGCCACGGCAGCCCTATCGGCCGGGCGGTTCGACGCGGAGCGGCTTATGGCAGATGCTTTCCCAGGTTTCAATGCTTGCGGTGCACGCGCGTCGCAAGCGCGGCCTGCTCGGACGCGCCGTCCTGGCCTGAGGATTGCGGGTGTCTAGGCGTGGCCGCCCTGGCGGCAAGGGGGGAAGCGGAACCATAAACCTCGGCTGCGGGTTTCGTTCATGTCCCGCTCAGGCCGTGTCGGTAAAACCCTGCGCAACACTTCGTTCGTCACAGGAGACGTTTTCGTGCGCATCGCTCAGGTCGCTCCGCTAGCGGAAGCTGTTCCCCCCAAGTTCTATGGCGGCACCGAGCGTGTCGTGTCCTGGCTCACCGAAGAACTCGTCCGTCAGGGTCATGACGTGACCCTGTTCGCCAGTGGCGATTCCCAGACTTCGGCCAAGCTCGCGGCCTGCCATCCGGAAGGCCTGCGCCTTCTCGGCTACCGGGACCACACCGCCGGCCACCTCGCCATGCTGCACCACGTTCATCGCCGGGCGCATGAGTTCGACGTGATCCACTTCCACATCGATCTCCTGCAGTACCCGATGTTCGAGGACCTGTACCACAAGTGCCTCACGACCATGCATGGTCGCCTGGACGTGCCGGACTTCATGCCGGTCTACCGGACCTTCACGGGCATGCCGCTTGTCTCGATCTCCGACAACCAGCGCGAGCCGATGCCGGAGAACTCCAACTGGCTGGCCACGATCCATCACGGCCTGCCCAAGGAGAACTGCCCCTACTATCCGGAATCCAAGGGCGGCTATCTCGCCTTCCTCGGCCGCATCTCCCCGGAGAAGCGCCCCGACCGCGCCATCGAGATGGCCAAGCGCTCGGGCATTCCGCTGAAGATCGCCGCCAAGGTCGACAAGGCCGACCAGGATTACTGGGACGAGGTCATCGAGCCGATGATCCACCACCCGCTGATCGAGTATATCGGCGAGATCAACGAGGAGCAGAAGAAGGACTTCCTCGGTAACGCCCTGGCTCTCGCCTTCCCGATCGACTGGCCGGAGCCCTTCGGTCTGGTAATGATCGAAGCCATGTCCGCCGGAACTCCTGTCATCGCCTTCCGCAACGGCTCGGTGCCGGAAGTGATCAAGGATGGGGTTAGTGGGTTTATTGTCGACACGCTGGATGAGGCCGTGGAGGCCTGCCGCAAGATCAAGGACTTGCCCCGTGCCGGCGTACGCGGCCACTTCGAGGGCCGCTTCACGGCGGAGGTGATGGCTTCGAAGTATCTCGCGGCCTACGAGCAGCTGCTCTCGGGGGCGAGCAACGTGATCAAGCTGCCGACCGCGGCCGCCTTCACCCCCCATTACGGCGAGGCCAACGGCTCCCGCCCCGCGATCAACGTCGCCGCGATGCCGGCCTGAGGCCGCGCCCCGCGAAGAACCTTCGAGAAAGGCGGCGGGAGCCCCTCGCCCTCGCCGCAACATCGCCTAACTGTCGGTTCGAAACAGGGCCGCCGGCTCGCAGTCAGCGACCGGCGGCCTTGTCTTTGCAAGGCTGCGCGTGGCCGCCTTCCGGGAGGCGCGGCGCCCGCGCGAGCGGCCTTGGCGAGGCATGACCCCGAATTCGCAGGAGAGGCGGCACATGGCGGCAGGCACGGCGGCACAGGGTCCCAAGCACGCGCGCGAGGCGGCAGGGTCGGCGGGGTTCGTCGATGCCGACGAGGCGCTGCCGCAATACCACATCGAGGCCACGACCTCGCTGACCGACCGGCCCCTGCGCTCGCTGAAATACGGCGAGGCCTTCGCCGTCCTCGACGCCTACGGCGATATCGGCTGGGTGCCCGGCGCCGAGGGCCTGTATTTCCAGGACACGCGCTACCTCTCGCGCCTGGCGCTGACCATCGAGGATCAGCGCCCGATGATGCTGTCCTCGGCGATGCAGGACGACAACGGCGCGCTGAGCGTCGACCTGACCACGCCGGACATCCGCCTCGACGCCCATGACGAGACCTCGATCCCCCGCGAGCTGATCGCGATCGAGCGCACCAAGTTCCTATATCGCGGCGCCTGCTACGACCGCATCGGCCTGCGCAACTACGACACCCGCACCCGGCGCCTGCGCATCGGCGTGACCTTCGACGCCGATTTCCGCGACCTGTTCGAGGTGCGCGGCACCGACCGCACCCATCGCGGCAAGCGCTCCGTGCTGGTGGCGAGCGAGACCGAGGTGCAGTTCCGCTATGCGGGCCTCGATGAGATCGTGCGCACCACCTCCGTGCATTTCGGCCCCAAGCCCGTGAAGCTCGAGCCCGGCGTGGCGGAGTTCGAGGTGACGCTGGCGCCCGGCGCCCACAGCTCGCTCTTCCTGCGCGTCGCCTTCGACGCGCACCGCGCCTACACCTCGGCCCCCGGCCCGGTGAAGGCCGGCGAGGAGGCCGCCGCCGCCCTGTCCCGGGCCGCGGGCAGCTTGGCCGACCGGCCGGCCCGGCACATCACCGAGGGCCGCATCTTCGCCCGCGCCTATCGCGACAACCGCCGCGACCAGCGGGCCCTGACCGCGGGCATCACCACGATCATCTCCTCGAACGACCAGTTCAACGAGGGCCTCTGCCGGGCCACCGCCGATCTCTACATGCTGGCGACCCGCACCCAGGAGGGCGTCTACCCCTTCGCCGGCATCCCCTGGTACTCCACGGTGTTCGGCCGCGACGGCATCATCACCGCGATGATGGCCCTCTGGATCGATCCGAATTTCGGCAAGGGCGTCCTGCGCTTCCTCGCCGCGACCCAGGCCAAGACCGTCGATCCGGAGGCCGACGCCCAGCCCGGCAAGGTCCTGCACGAGACCCGGCGCGGCGAGATGGCGATGCTCGGCGAGGTGCCCTTCCGCCACTATTACGGCACCATCGACGCCACGCCGCTCTTCGTGATGCTGGCCGCGCAGTATTACGCGATCACCGGCGACCGGGGCACGATCGAGGCGATCTGGCCGGCGATCGAGCTGGCGCTGGACTGGATCGACACCTACGGCGACCGGGACGGCGACGGCTTCGTGGAATATGCCCGCGAGACCGAGAAGGGGCTCGCCAACCAGGGCTGGAAGGACAGCCACGATTCGATCTTCCACGCCGACGGCGCCATGGCCAAGGGGCCGATCGCCCTGTGCGAGGTGCAGGGCTACGTCTACGCGGCCAAGCGCGGCGCGGCCCGACTGGCGAGCCTGCTCGGCAAGGACGAGCTCTCGAACCGGCTCTCCGCCGCCGCCAACACCCTGCGCGAGAAGTTCGACGCCGCCTTCTGGTGCGAGGAGATCGGCACCTACGCCCTCGCCCTCGACGGCGAGAAGCGGCAATGCGCCGTGCGCTCCTCCAATGCCGGCCATGCCCTGTTCACGGACATCGCCCTGCCGGAGCGGGCACCGAAGGTGGCCGCGCAGCTCCTCTGCAACGACGGCTTCAACGGCTGGGGCATCCGCACCATCGCCAAGGGCGAGGCGCGCTACAATCCGATGTCCTACCACAACGGCTCGATCTGGCCGCACGACAACGCGATCTGCGCCCTCGGCCTCGCCCGCTACGGCCTGAAGGCGGAGGCGGCCCGGGTGTTCCAGGGCATGTTCGACACCAGCCTCTACTACGACCAGAAGCGGCTCCCGGAACTGTTCTGCGGCTTCATGCGCCGGCGCCAGCGCGGGCCGGTGAACTACCCCGTGGCCTGCTCGCCCCAGGCCTGGGCGGCGGCGGCACCCTTCGCCTTCCTGGCCGCCTGCCTCGGCCTCGAACTCGACCATGAGCGCAACCGGATCCGCTTCCGCGACCCGATCCTGCCGCCCTTCCTGGAGGCGGTGCACCTGTTCAATCTGAAGCTCGGCGAGTCCCGCGCCGACCTGCGCCTGCACCGGCACGACGACGACGTCACCGTCGCGGTGACCCGCCGCGTCGGCGACGTGCAGATCTCGCTGCTGAAATGAGGGAGCCGGGCTGCCCTGCAGCCCGGCGCCTCACCGGGGCGAGGCGATCATCGGAGGCGGTGACGAAGGGCCGCTTGGTCGAGCGGACCGTGCCGCCGGACCGGGACAGCGATCCGCCAGAAACGAACGAGCCCGCCGCGGCGAACCGGGCGGGCCGACATGGCAGGGCTTGGGACGGCTTTGGCTTACCGGCGGCGGAAGCGGCTCTGCGTGACCGTCGTCGTGTTGCCGCCGACCGTCTTGCTCTCGTGGTGGTAGTCCACATAGGTCGCGCCGTTGCCGATGCCGCGCTTGATGTCGTTGAACATGCGGTCGAGGTCTCCGAACGCCGAGCGGGCGCCGCCATGGACCTGATCGAGAGCGTCGTCGGAAAGAAGAACGGGCTGGGCGCCGATGGTCTGATCGGTGGTCATCGCGGTCATGTCACGGTGGGTCATGGGAAGATCTCCTGATGTCGGTGCGACGTCTTGTTGGCGTCTGTCGTGATTGACACCGGATCGCCCCGGCTTGGCTGTGTTCGGGAGCACGTGGCCACGTTTCGCCGCCGCGGCGATCCACAGGGACACCGGGGGCGCCGCCCGTCACCCGGCCGGACCCTTCAGCAGACAGGATCGGGCCGGCATGAGCCTCGATCCGATACGACACGCATCACCGCCCATGGGCTTGGGCGCGACGTGGCGCTCCCGGGCGCGTGGTCCGCTCCGGCCGCGCGTGCGCTCAGGCCGCCTTCAACTGCGGCGCCAGCGGGACGGCCCGCTCGCGGTGCAGGGCGAGGCCGGAGAGGGTCAGGAGATCGCAGGTCAGCCCGAAGGGCGAGCCGACGAGCAGGTTGTGCCCGGCCCAGCAGGTCGAGCTCGCCAGGAAGAAGCGGCGCATCGCGGCGGTCCGGGTCTGGAGCCGGCCGGTGGTGGCGAGCAGCGCCCCGATCCCCGCGCAGGCCGAGGGCCAGCCGGCCCAGGTCGCGGCGGTCAGCGCCATCACCACGAGAAAGCTCAGGGCGAAGAGCGGCCCCAGCCAGTCCGGACGGCGCCCGTCGCGCACGAACTGCGCCGAGAGCAGGCTCTGCATCACCGAGATGCTGCACATGGCGGTGCCGGTCAGCGCGCCGAGACGCAGGAAATGCAGCGCGAAACAGGCACTGCACAGCGCCGACATCCGAAGAATCCAGCTGCGCCGGGGCATCAGGCCCGCGCCGGAGCCGCAACACAGTCCGAGACTTCCGAAGATATCGATCTGCGCCGTGACCGATGTCAGCGTAGGGAGGGCCGTCTCGAAAACAATCATGGCGCGTACTTGCGGCGCCGGAATGGCGCCTGTTCTGAATCACGCGCTAGGCCTGCATGGTAACCGCTTTCTTAACGGCCCGAACACGGTGGGGTGAGCGTTGCCGCGCTGCCGCATCGGCCGCCTGCATGCGGTTGAAATCAGCCCGACGCCCAGCGCAGCCCGGAGCTGGCGCTGATGATGCATGTTAGGCGCTCCAAGCCGATCGCCTGCCGAGTTCGATGCGCCTTCGTTCGTTGTCCCAGCCCTTATCGAGACATGTTCGTGCCCGTTCCCGCGCGCACCGCGACGCCGCGCCGGCCCGCGGCCTCCGGCGCGCCTGAGGGCCATCGGCATGGAGATGATCGAGACCTGGGCGGAGCGCCGCCGCATCGCCGAGCAGACCCGTGGCGAGCGCCCCTGGTCCCTCTGGGGTCCCTACCTGAGCGAGCGCCAGTGGGGCACGGTGCGCGAGGATTACAGCCGCGACGGCAATGCCTGGCGCTTCCTCACCCATGACGATGCGCGCTCCCGCGCCTATCGCTGGGGGGAGGACGGGCTCGCGGGCCTGTGCGACGAGCGGGGCTTCCTCTGCCTGTCGCTGGCCCTCTGGAACGGGCGCGACCACATCCTCAAGGAGCGCCTGTTCGGCCTGACCAACGAGGAGGGCAACCACGGCGAGGACGTGAAGGAGGTCTACCATTACCTCGACGCGGTCCCGAGCCACGCCTACCTCAAGTTCCTCTACCGCTACCCCCAGGCCGCCTATCCCTACGACGCCCTGCTGCGCGCGGGCCGGGAGCGCAGCCGCGAGCAGCCGGAATACGAGATCGAGGATACCGGCGTCTTCGCGCAGAACCGCTTCTTCGACGTGACGGTCGAGTACGCGAAGGGGGATGTCGAGGACATCCACATGCGCGTCACGGCGGTCAATCGCGGGCCCGAGACGGCGGATCTCCACCTGATCCCGCAGGCTTGGTTCCGCAACACCTGGTCCTGGCAGGCGAACGGGACGCAGCCGCATCCCATCATGCGGCTGCGCCCGGACGGCAGCGTCGCCTGCGAGCATCCCCGGCTCGGCCCCTACGACCTCACCTTCGAGGGCGCGCCGCGGGTGATGTTCTGCGAGAACGAGACGAACCTGCGCCGCTATGCCGGCCAGCCCGACGCGCCCGGCCCCTTCAAGGACGGCTTCCATGCGGCGATCGTCGATGGCGACGCGGACGCGATCCGCGAGGAATCCGGCACCAAGGTCGGTCTGCACTACGTGCTGCGCCTCCGCCCCGGCGAGGAGGCCTCGATCCGCCTGCGGTTGCGGGCCGGGGCGAGCCCGCGCCCCGTCGACCGCGAGGATTGCCTGCTGCGCCAGCGGGTCGCCGAGACCGACGCCTTCTACGATTCCCTTCAGGACGGCATCGAGGACGCGGATGCCCGCGCCATCTTCCGGCAGGCCGCCGCCGGCCTGATCTGGACCAAGCAGCTCTACCGCTACGATGTCCGCCTCTGGCTGCAGGGCGATCCGCTGATGCCGCGCCCGCCCTCGGAGCGGCGGGAGGGCCGCAACCGCACCTGGGCGCATTTCGCGGCCAACGACGTGCTCTCCATGCCGGACAAGTGGGAATATCCCTGGTTCGCGGCCTGGGACCTCGCCTTCCACTGCATCCCGCTGGCGCTGCTCGACCCGACCTTCGCCAAGAACCAGCTGCTGCTGCTCACCCGCGAATGGTACATGCACCCGAACGGGCAATTGCCCGCCTATGAGTGGGAGTTCGGGGACACCAACCCGCCGGTCCATGCCTGGGCGACCTTCCGTGTCTTCGAGATCGACCGGGACCGGCGCGGAGGGCGGGGCGACCTCGCCTTCCTGGAGGGCGTGTTCCACAAATTGCTCATCAACTTCACCTGGTGGGTGAACCGGAAGGATGCGGGCGGCCGCAACGTCTTCCAGGGCGGCTTCCTCGGGCTCGACAATGTCGGGGTGTTCGACCGCTCCCGGCCGCCCCCCGGCTTCGGCATGGTGCACCAGGCGGACGGCACCGCCTGGATGGCGATGTACGCCCTCACCATGATGCGGATCGCCCTGGAGCTCGCCCAGCACAACGACGTCTACGAGAGCACCGCCTCGAAGTTCTTCGAGCACTTCCTGCTCATCGCCGAGGCCATGACCGACATGGGCGGCGAGGGCTTCGGCCTGTGGGACGAGGAGGACGCGTTCTACTACGACGAGGTCGACATGCCCGACGGGCGCATGCTGCCCCTGCGGGTGCGCTCCATGGTCGGGCTGGTGCCGCTCTTCGCCGTCGAGGTGATCGAGCCGGCGATGCTGCAGCGGCTGCCGGATTTCGCCCGGCGCCTGAACTGGGTGCTGGAGAACCGCCCCCACCTTGCCCGCCTCGTCTCCCGCTGGACGGAGGGCGGCGTCGGCGACCGCAAGCTGCTCTCGCTCCTGCGCGGGCACCGCATGAAGGCGCTCCTGAAGCGCATGCTCGACGAGGCGGAGTTCCTCTCCCCCCACGGCGTGCGCTCGCTCTCCAAGGCGCATCAGGCGGAGCCCTATTCCCTGAACGCCCTCGGCGCCTCCTTCACCGTGCGCTACGACCCGGCCGATTCCACCTCGAACATGTTCGGCGGCAATTCCAACTGGCGCGGGCCGGTCTGGATGCCGATGAACTACCTGATCATCGAGGCCCTGCGCCGCTTCCACGCCTATTACGGCGACGACTTCCTGGTCGAGTATCCGACCGGCTCGGGGGAGCACCTGAACCTGAACGCCATCGCCGACGCCCTGGAGGACCGGCTGATCGGCCTGTTCACCCGCGATGCCGAGGGCCGGCGCGCCTATCGCGGCAGCGCGCCGGCGCCGGTCTCGGCCCCGGACGGGACGGAGCCGCTCCTGTTCCACGAGTTCTTCGACGGCGATACCGGCCGGGGCCTCGGCGCCTCGCACCAGACCGGCTGGACGGCGCTGATCCTCAACCTGCTCTGCAACCGGGCGCGGCGGGGGTGACGATTTCCTCGACCTTTCGCTGCTAAGGCGGTTGCCGGTCCGCTCCGGAGACGCCCGATGCTCAGCCGCCGCCACTGCCTGACCGGCCTCGCGGCCGGCTTTGCCCTGGCCGCCGCCCCCGCGGGCATGCCGCCGTGCCTCGCCGGCGCCTTCACCGATTGGGGAGCGGAGGGGCGGGAGACGACGCTCTCGGCCTGGGAGGCATGGCTCTCCCAGCCCCCCGCCTCCGTGCCGGCCCTCGACTTCTACGGCGACAAGACCTGGGAGGATTTCCGCCGGCTCGACTGGCTGCCCGCCTTCCGGGCGCGGGCGAACCCGAAGCGCGCCCTCGTCTGGTCGGTGCCGCTCACCATGGCCGGGACCGACCTCGCCGAGATCGGCCGGGGCTCGTTCGATCCGTTCTTCCGCCACGCGGCGGAGGTCATCGCCCGGGCGCAGCCGGAGGCGACCCTGCGCATCGGCTGGGAGATGAACGTCGCGGGCAGCCTCTGGCTCGCGAAGGGCCGCGCCCCCGACTACATCCGCGCCTATCGCCGGGTGGTCGGGCTGTTCCGGCAGGCCTCGCCCCGCTTCCGCTTCGACTGGTGCCCCGGCTGGGGGCCGCAGGCCTGCCCGGCCGACGCGGCCTATCCGGGCGACGACGTCGTCGACGTGATCGGCCTCGACATCTACGATTTCGGCACGGGGGATCCGCCCGAGACGCGCTGGGTGAAGGCGACCCGCGACGTGCCCTTCGGCCTCGACTGGCACCGGTCCTTTGCCCGCCGGCACGGCAAGGCGATGAGCTATCCCGAATGGGGGGTCGGGCAGGCCGGCGACAACCCGCTCTTCGTGTCCCGGATGGCCGAGTGGTTCCGGGAGAATGCCGGGCAGATCGCCTACGCGCTCTATTTCGACGTCGACGGCGCCTGGCCGACGCGCCTCGACGCGGAGCGCTTCCCGCAATCCCGCGCCGCCTTCGCCCGCGCCTTCGCCGGGCAGACGACATGAGAAAGGCCGCCGCGGAACACCCGCGGCGGCCGATGCAGAACCCGGTGACCGGCGCCGCCTAATCGGCGCTCGTCACGTCGCGCTCCATCACTTGGCGCCGATCAGCTCCACGTCGAAGATCAGCGTGGCGTTCGGGGGGATGACGCCGCCGGCGCCGCGGGGGCCGTAGCCGAGCTCCGGCGGGATCACGAGGATGCGGCGGCCGCCGGTCTTCATGCTGGCGACGCCCTCGTCCCAGCCCTGGATCACCTGGCCGGCGCCGATGGTGAAGGTGAAGGGCTGGCCGCGGTCGCGGGAGGAGTCGAACTTCTTGCCCTTCTGGCCGCCCTGATCGAGCCAGCCGGTATAGTGGACGGTCACCTTCTGGCCCGCCTGCGGCGCGGGGCCGGTGCCGACCACCTCGTCGGTGTAGGACAGGCCGGAGGGCAGCTTGACGGGTTCGGCGGCGGAAGCGGATGCGGTCATGGCGAGGACGAGGGCTCCGGTGAGGCTGAGGAACGAGCGCATGGAATCGGCTGTCCGTCTGGTTCGAGAAAGGCCGGGCCCGGGACCACGCTGTCCGCGCCGCCCCCTGCCGGCATTCGCGGGCGCGGCTTAACACGGACCGGCGGGCAGGGCGAAACCCGCTCGAAGCGCCTCAGTAGCGCGCGCTCACCACCGCGCGGGACCCGGCCGGGCAGCCCTCGACGAGGGGGCCGACGATCAGGTCGCCCTGGCGCGGGTTGTTGAGGGTGAGCGGCTGCGTGCCGCCGCCGTCGATATCGATGTAGCAGCGGTCGATCAGGGCCATGGTGGCGTAGCTGGCCTTGAAGACCGGCGGCGTGTCGATCGGGCCGCAATGCAGGGCCACCGCGATCCGGCCCGGATGCATGTACCGGATCGTCTGGGCGCGATGCGGCGGGATCAGCACGGCGGGGCCGCCGTCCCGGCTCACCAGGGCGACGGCGTTCGACGTGTTGACGATCCGGCGCAGGCAGCCGGCCTCGGCCTGCGTCGCCGCGGCCAGCAGCAGCCCGGCGGCCAGGAGGCCCGCGATCCCGCCCGCACCCCGTCCCCGCCCCTGGCTTGCGCGCATCTGAGTCATTCCGCTCTCGAACTCGGCCCCGCCGTCACAACCGTGACCGCTGCCGCGCCGTTCCCCGATGCCGGTTCCCTGGCGGCCCGGATTGCGCGAGAAGGCGCCGGACGGGACAAATCCGGGAGGATGCGGGTGTCGGGCAGCGAGCGGCGTATCGAGGAGGCGGATGGCGCGCTCCTGTTTGAGGTCGGCGCGACCGGCGTCGCCCGGATCACCCTGAACCGGCCGCAGGCGCGCAACGCCATGACCTTCGCCATGTACGAGGGGCTGGTGGCGCTCTGCGCGCGGATCGAGGCGGATCCGGCGATCAAGGCGGTCATCGTGACGGGCGCCGGCGGCAAGGCCTTCGCGGCCGGCACCGACATCGCCGAGTTCCGCAAGGTGACCACGCCCGAGGATGCGCTGGAATACGAGCGCTTCATGGACCGCGTGCTCGGCACGCTGGAGCGGGTGCGGGTGCCCGTCGTCGCCGCGATTGCCGGGGCCTGTACCGGCGGCGGGGCGGCCATCGCCGCCGCCTGCGACCTGCGTCTCGCGACGAGGGATGCGCGGCTCGGCTTCCCCATCGCCCGGACCCTGGGCAATTGCCTGTCGCTCGCCACCCTGAAGCGCCTCTCCGCCCTGGTCGGCCCGGCGCGGGTGAAGGACATGCTGTTCACCGCCCGCCTCGTGCCGGCGGAGGAGGCCCTCGCCATCGGCCTCGTCACCGAGGTGGTGGAGGATGCCGAGGCGCTGGCGGTCCGCGCCGAGGCGCTCGCCACGCAGCTCGCGACCCATGCGCCGCTGACCCTGCGCGCCACCAAGGAGGGCCTGCGCCGCCTCGCCGAGGGCGGCCCCGCCGCGGAGGAGGCCGGCGAGGACCTGATCCTGATGTGCTACACCAGCGCTGATTTCCGGGAGGGCATGGAGGCCTTCCTCGCCAAGCGGCCCCCCGACTGGAAGGGCCGCTGAGCCTCGTCCCTTCCGGCTTCCCGGTCCCGTTTCCCCGTTCCGCGTCCGGACGGTTTCCCGACCGTTTCCGGATGATGTCCGCGTGCGCCAGCACACGCCGAACGGCTCCGCTCGATTGACGTGGGAAATTTACCCACGCATCAGTGGATCCCAGCGAAGTCGTTTGCGAGCGTATCGTGGTGCTGTCCTCCTCCCTCCGGCATGCCCTTCTCCTCGGCTGTGCGCTGTCCGCGCTGACGAGCCTGCCGGCGGCGGCCGAGATCGTGGTCGAGGGCAACCGGCGCGTCGACACCGAGGTGATCCGCTCCATCGTCAGCAACGCCCCCGCCGATGCCCGACGCGAGCTCCTGGCGAGCGGCTATTTCTCGGATGTGTCGATCGCGAGCGCGGGCGGGAAGATCGTGGTGCGGGTGCAGGAGAAGGGCGCGGTCAGCCGCGTCGTCTTCGAGGGCAACAAGAAGATCGAGAAGGCGACGCTCGAGGCCGCCACCGTCACCCGCGACCACGGCCCCCTCGATCCGGCCCAGGTCGCCGCCGACGTTGATCGGATCCGTGACGTTTACAAGCGTTCGGGTCGTGGGACGGCGCGGGTGAGCTACCGTCTGGTGGACCTTCCGAACGGGCGGACCGACGTGGTCTACCAGATCGAGGAAGGCGACAAGACCGGCATCCGCGAGATCCACTTCGTGGGCAACAACGCCTACTCGGAGTCGACCCTGCGCGGGATGATGACCTCCTCCGAGATGAACTTCCTGTCGTTCATCAAGACCTCGGACGTCTACGATCCCGACCGCATCGCCAACGACCTGGACATCATCCGGCGCTACTACCTCAAGAACGGCTATGCCGACTTCCGCATCGTCAACGCCGATGCGCGCTACGTCGAGACGCCGGAGGATGCCGGCTGGGTCATCACCGTCACGGTGGACGAGGGCGAGCAGTACACGGTCGGCGCGGTCGCGGTGGATGCCCGGGTTCCGGGGGTCGATGCCGGCGCGCTGGACGGCGAGGTGCGCGCCCAGGTCGGCGACGTCTACAACGCCGAGGACGTGGAGAAGACGCTGGTGGGGGTGACCAACGAGGTCAACCGCCAGGGCTATCCCTTCGCCCAGGTGCGGCCGACGGGCCAGCGCGACCGGGCCACCCACAAGGTGTCGCTGGGCTTCGTGGTCGAGGACGGCCCGCGGGTCTACATCGAGCGGATCAACATCCGCGGCAACACCCGGACCCGGGACTACGTGATCCGGCGCGAGCTCGATCTGGGCGAGGGCGATGCCTACAACCGCGTTCTGGTCGACCGGGCCGAGCGCCGCCTGAACGGGCTGGGCTTCTTCAAGAAGGTGCGCTTCTCCAACGAGCCGGGCTCGGCGCCGGACCGGGTGGTGGTCAACATCGACGTCGAGGATCAGCCCACGGGCTCGTTCTCGGTGGCCGGCGGCTACTCCACCCAGGACGGCATCATCGGCGAGGTCTCCGTCTCCGAATCCAACTTCCTCGGACGGGGGCAATATGTCCGGCTGGCGGTGCAGGCGGGCCAATATGCCAAGGGCGTCGACCTGTCCTTCACCGAGCCGTACTTCCTCGGCTATCGCATGGCGGCGGGTATCGACGCCTTCTACAAGTACAGCGATCTCGCCCGCTATTCCCGCTACGAGACCACGGTGGTCGGCACGCAATTGCGTCTCGGCCTGCCCGTGACCGACACTTTCGGCGTCACCTTCCGCTACTCGATCTACAACACCGAGCTGAAGGTCCCGAACACCCTCAAGGAACCCTACGACGACTGCTCGAACCCGATCAGCGGCTACACCACCGTGAACAGCGCCGGGCAGGCCACCTACCCGACCTGCGCGGCGGACGGCGAGGCCTCCATCGCCATCAAGTCGTCCCAGGGCTCGACCCTGACCTCCCTCGTCGGCGTGACGCTCGCCTATTCCACCCTCGACAATCTCCAGGCGCCGAAGAACGGGTTCTACGCGGAGCTGAAGCCCGACATCGCCGGGCTCGGCGGCGATTCGAACTTCTACCGGGTGACCGGCGAGGCCCGCTACTACAAGGAATTGTGGGAGGACGTGGTCGGCTTCATCAAGTTCCAGGGCGGCCATATCGGCTCGACCGACGGCAACCCGCTCCGCGTCACCGACCAGTTCTTCATGGGCCCGTCGCTGGTGCGTGGCTTCGCGATCAACGGCATCGGCCCGCGTGACGTCGGCACGACCGATTCCCGCTCCAACGCCCTCGGCGGCACCACCTATTTCGGCGGCACCCTGGAGGTGCAGTTCCCGCTTCCCGGCGTGCCGAAGGATCTCGGCCTGAAGGGCGCGCTCTTCTCCGATGCCGGCACCCTGTTCGGCTACAAGGGCAAGAAGACCTTCGACGTGAACGGCGACGGCATCATCAACGGCTACAGCCCGACCAGCGGCTGCTCCTACAGCGCCTACACGATCGGCGTGGAGCCGGAATGCGTGAACGTGCGCGACAAGGCCACGATCCGCTCCTCGATCGGCGCCTCGATCCTGTGGAACTCGCCCCTCGGCCCGATCCGCTTCGACTACGCCTACGCCCTCACCAAGGACGAAGGCACCCGCGTCTACGGCAGCGACGGCACCTATTACGGCCGCGTCGGCAAGGACCAGACGCAGGCCTTCCGGTTCTCGGGCGGCACGAAGTTCTGAGAGGGCTCAGGCCGGCAACAGCGCGCGCTCCGTGTCCTCGCCATAGGCCTCGGCGATGACGGCCTTCTTGGCGCGGATATGGGAGCGCATCAGCCGGCCGAGCGCCTCGCCGTCGCGGGCGCGCAGGAGCGGCATCATGCGCTCGTGCTCGTCGACGGCGCGGGCCCATTCCGCCTCGCTCTGGTGCACCGTGTAGCGCGAGCGCTGGGTGCGGCCGGACAGGCTGGTATAGATCCCGCGCAGGGTGGCGTTGCCGCTCGCCAGCATGATACCCTCGTGGATCTCGCGGTTGAGGCGGAAATAGCTCCCCTCGTCCCGGGCCTGCCAGGCGACGATCATGGCCGCGTGCTTCTCTTCGATGGCCGCGATCTCGTCGTCGCCGATGACGCGGCAGGCGAGCTCGCAGGCCGTCGCCTCCAGCCCGGCGATCACCTCGATCATCTCCTCGATCTCCTCCTGCGAGATGCTGGCCACCCGCGCGCCGCGGTTCGGCAGCAGTTCCAGCAGGCCCTCGGTGGCGAGGATCTTGATCGCCTCCCGCAGGGGCGTGCGCGAGATGCCGAACTTCTCGGTCAGCTCGCTCTCGTTGACGCGGGCGCGGGGCTCCAGCTCACCGGCATGGATGAGCTCGCGCATGCGATCGGCCACCTCGTCGTGCAGGTAGCGGCGGTTGATGCCGATGCCGGGATCGATTTTATTCATCGGGCCATCAAGTTTTTTTGAATGAAAACGAATGCATTCAAATTCTAGGCGCAAGTCGGCGAGGTGTCGAGGTGCTTCCGTGACGGGTTGGACGAAGGTCCAGTCCGGAAACGATCGGCCCATCTCCCGGGAGAACCGGCCAGAACGCGTCTGGAGCCCGCGCCGTGGCGGGGGATTGCTGGGGCGTATCAAGAGAATGTGTACTTCGCCCACGTTCCCGCATCACGACGCGCGCGCTACATCTTCGCTCCGCTTCCCTCGAACCCGCGTTCCTCTCGAAGTTGTGTAAAGAGGATTGCCCGTCCGTGACGACCGTGAATCCCATCGCGCCGCAGCTGCGTTTCTTCGACGAAGGCTATTACGTCTCGTCGTACCCGGACGTGCTCCATCAACGTTTGTCGCCCCTGGAGCATTACCTGCTGATCGGCTGGCGCGAGGGGCGGGATCCCGGCCCCTATTTCAGCACGGTCGGCTATCTCGAGGCCAATTCCGACGTGGCGCGGGACGACCGGATCAACCCGTTCATCCATTTCCTGGAATACGGCCTGAAGGAGAACCGGACGGGCTGGGAGAAGGTGCCGGGCCGCCAGCCGGCGCCGCAGCCCTTCGCCTTCCGGCCCCGGCAGGCCGCGGCGCCCGCCTGCGCGAACTGAGATCGGCATTTCGGCCCGGGGCCCGGAACGACGAAAGCCGCCCGGAGGCGGCTTCTCGGCGGCCATTCGGATCGGTTGGAGAATTGGAGCGGGCGAAGGGATTCGAACCCTCGACCCCAACCTTGGCAAGGTTGTGCTCTACCCCTGAGCTACACCCGCTCACACCGGCCTTCGTCGGGTCTCGCGACCCGGCTCACGCCGAAACCATTGCACGACATACCGCTAATGCGGCCTGCCGCTGAACCTTCAAATCTTTTGGAAACTGGAGCGGGCGAAGGGATTCGAACCCTCGACCCCAACCTTGGCAAGGTTGTGCTCTACCCCTGAGCTACACCCGCTCACAACCGTCGCTTCGTCAAGGCCTCGCGGCCCCGGCGCCGCCGGTGGCGTCTCTAAACACCATTCCGCCGGCCGTTGCAAGCGTTCGGTCACGCTGTTTTTGCGCCGCCTCACCAAAGCGCGGCGGCCGGCACGGCGTCGGCGATCTCCCGCAGGCGCGCGCGGGAGCCCCGGGTCAGGTCCGCCGGCAGGGCGTCGAGGGGGAAGAAGCCGCATTCCGCGATCTCCCGGTCCGGCGCCTTGGGCGCGGCCGGCGGCGTGAAGGCTGCGGCGACGTAGACGGCGATGTGGTCGCGGCCGCGATGGGCCTTGTTCAGGAAGAAGCCGTGCAGGCTCAGGGCCTCGGGCTCGACCCCGAGGCCGGTCTCCTCGCGGAATTCCCGCACCATCGCCGCCACCGCCGTCTCCCCCGGCTCGATGCCGCCGCCGGGCAGATACCAGCCCCGGGTGTAGGTGTGGCGCACGAGGCAGACGTGGCCGGCGGCGTCGATGGCGACGCCGCGCACGCCGAGCGTCATGCCGCGCGTCAGCAGGGCGGCGCCGTGGGCGAGGTCGCGCAGGATCGGGCGGTTCAGGTTGATGGCCATGATGGGCCGAGCTTACCCGATTCCCGGCCGAGCGCGCCTCAGGCGACCCGCAGGGCGATGTCGCCCAGCCCGTCGATGGCGGCCCTCATGGTCTCGCCGCGGGCCACCGGCCCGACGCCCGAGGGCGTGCCGGTGAAGATCAGGTCGCCGGGCTGGAGCGTGAAGAAGGTCGAGAGCAGGGCGACCTGCTCCGAGACCGACCAGATCATCTCCGAGAGATCGCCGCTCTGGCGCAGCCTCCCGTCGACATGGAGGGTGATGGCGCCCCGGTCCGGATGCCCGATCGCCGAGGCCGGGTGAAGCGGGCCGATCGGACCGGAGGCGTCGGCGGCCTTGCCGAGATCCCAGGGCCGGGACAGGCGCTTGGCCTCGTCCTGCAGGTCGCGCCGGGTCATGTCGAGGCCCACCGCGTAGCCGTAGACATGGGCCAGCGCCTGGTCGACGGGGATGTCGCGGCCGCCCGTGCCGAGGGCGGCCACCATCTCCACCTCGAAATGGTAGTTGCTGGTGCCCGGGGGATAGGGATGCGCGACGGTCTCGCCGGTCGGCACCACCTGGAGGGCATCGGCCGGCTTCATGAAGAAGAAGGGCGGCTCCCGGTCGGGATCGGACCCCATCTCGCGGGCATGGGCGCCGTAATTGCGCCCGACGCAATAGACCCGGCGCACCGGAAAGAAATCCTCGGTGCCGATGACGGGGAGCGCGACGCGGACGGGATTGGGGATGACGGACAGCATGGCCGGATTTCCAGGAGGGGGCACCGGGTGCAAAGCCGGCGCTGCACGGCTATCTAGTCGGCTCGACGCAGGCCGCCATCCACGATGACGCTAGGCTCCGAGACTCCCCATCCCCTGCTCGCCGCCCTCGCCGAACGGCTGGGCCCGGCGCATGTGCTCACGGCGCCGGAGGATCTCGCGCCCTATCTCGTCGAATCGCGCGGGCTCTATCGCGGCAAGGCGCTGGCGGCCGTGCGCCCGAAGGATACCGCGGAGGTCGCCTTCACCGTCGCCGCCTGTGCTCAGGCCGGGGTGCCGGTGGTCGCCCAGGGCGGCAATACCGGCCTCGTCGGCGGCGGCCTTCCGCTGGGGGGCATCGTGCTCTCCCTCGCCCGGCTCGACGCCATCCGCTCCGTCGACCCAATCGATGCCAGCATCACCGTCGAGGCCGGCGCGGTGCTCGCCGACATGCAGGCGGCGGCGGAGGCCGCGGGCATGCTGTTCCCCCTGTCCTGGGCGGCGGAGGGCTCGGTGCGCATCGGCGGGGCGCTCGCCACCAATGCCGGCGGCACCGCCGTGCTCGCCTATGGCAATACCCGCGACCTCGTGCTCGGCCTCGAAGTGGTCCTGGCGGACGGGCGGATCTGGAACGGCCTGAAGCGCCTGCGCAAGAACAACACCGGCTATGACCTGAAGCACCTCTTCGTCGGCTCGGAGGGCACCCTCGGCATCATCACCGCCGCCTGCATGAAGCTTTTTCCGAAGCCGCTCTCGCGCAGCGTCGGCTTCGTCGGGCTGGCCTCGGCACGCGAGGCCCTCGCTTTGTTCGAGCGGCTGCGCCGGGCGGCCGACCGCGATCTCACCGCCTTCGAGTTCATGCCGCGCTTCGGCCTGGAGATCGTGCTCGCCCATGGCCGGGGCGTGACCCGGCCCCTGGCCGGCGACCACGGCGCCTATGCCCTCGTCGAGCTCTCCTCGGCCCGCCCCGGTGCCGATACCCGGGCGGAGCTCGAGAGCCTGCTCGCCGAGGCGCTCGAGGCGAGGCTCGCCGAGGATGCCACGATCGGCGCGAGCGAGGCGCAGAATGCCGGCCTCTGGCGCCTGCGCGAGCTGCTGCCCGAGGTGCAGAAGGCCGAGGGCGGCTCGATCAAGCACGACGTCTCGGTGCCGCTCTCGCGCCTGCCCGATTTCATCGAGGCCGCGAGCGCCGCCTGTGAAGCGGCCATGCCGGGCCTGCGCGTCTGCGCCTTCGGCCATTTCGGCGACGGCAACGTGCATTTCAACCTGAGCCAGCCCGTCGGGATGGATCGCCCGGCCTTCCTGGCGGAATGGGGTCAGTTCAACCGCATCGTTCACGACATTGTGCACGCCATGGACGGGTCGATCTCGGCGGAGCACGGCATCGGCCTGATCAAGCGCGACGAGCTCGTTCTTTATGGCGATCCGGTCGGCCTCGACCTGATGCGGCGCCTGAAGCGGGAGTTCGACCCGCAGAACCTGCTCAATCCCGGCAAGGTCGTGGCCCTTTCCGACGAGGCGCCCCCGGCGCTGCCCGTGTGAGCCCGCACATTCCCCACTGACGCGCCGGCTCATTTAATCCCCCGGCGGGCATTGACGTGTGTTGTGCATCGCACAAAATCCTCTCATGATGCTGCAATGCGGTCGCGGGAAGCCGCCGGCCGCAACGCTCTGGGACGATGCGCGGAACACAGGGGGCGTGCCTGTGAATTATACGCACGTTAACCGTTTCGGCACCGCCCTGGGCCAGCATCGCCCTTCGAGGGCCGCGAATCCTCTTGCGCCGCAATATCGCCGCGCACGGTTGGAAGATGCGGCCCATGACGACGGGGCCGTCGTGAGCGGCCCCCGATTCGCGATTTGATGAGGAGACCCTACCGATGCCGACGTCTCAGGCGCGTGTGCCGACCTCGGAAGCCAACCGCTACCTGAAACAGCTCTGCCGCCACTGGAGCCACAAGTTTCCCGTCGAGGAGACCGGCGATCACGGCGTCGTCCCCTTCGGCGAGGACCGCATCTGCACCTTCGATGCGAGCCCCGACGCCCTGGTGATGAAGGTCGCCACCCCGGATGCCGCCGGCCTGACCCGGCTCGAGAACGTGGTCGCCGATCATCTGCTGCGCTTCGCCTTCCGCGAGCATCTCGGCGAGATCATCTGGTCGCGCGCCGCCTGAGACGGCCGGACGCCGCCCCTTCGGCGGCCCATCGCGGGCCGGTTGCCCGGAGCCTGTGACGGTTCGGCGCGCTCGCGAGACAATGATGGCGCCGCCCTGCGCGATTCCGCCCCGATCGGCTAGGATGGCGCATCGCCATCAGCCTGGGACTTGAGGAATGAACGTTGCGTTCGATGGGAAGGCGGCGGCCGCTGCCTTCGAGGAGCGGCTCGACCGCCTCGCGCAGGTCGCGGTTCGGGTCGGTCTCGGACTGGAGCCGGGGCAGGAACTCATCGTCACCGCTCCCCTCGACGCGGTTCCCCTCGCCCGCGCGGTCACCGAGCAGGCCTACAAGGCCGGCGCCTCCCTGGTGACGACGCTCTACACGGACGAGGCCGCCACCTTGGCGCGCTTCGCCCACGCCCCCGACGAGGCCTTCGATGCGGCGGCCGGCTGGCTCTATGGCGGCATGGCCGAAGCCTATCGCAACGGGGCCGCCCGCCTCGCCATCTCCGGCGACGATCCCTCCCTGCTGGCCGGGCAGGATCCCGGAAAGGTCTCCCGCGCGAACCGGGCCCGCTCCAAGGCCTATGTGCCGGCCCTGGAATTGATCGCGGGTTTCTCGATCAACTGGACCATCATCTCCGCCGCCACCCCGGCCTGGGCGCGGACGGTCTTCCCGGATCTCGACCCGCACGAGGCGGTCGCACGCCTGTGGGAGGCGATCTTCAAGGCCTCGCGGGTCGATGGGCCGGATCCGATCGCGGCCTGGGAGGCGCATAACCGGGCGCTCCATGCCCGCACGGAATGGCTGAACGCGCGGCGCTTCTCGGCCCTGCGCTTCCGCGGGCCGGGCACCGACCTTACGGTCGGGCTCGCCGACGACCATGCCTGGTGCGGCGGTGCGGCCCGGGCCAAGAACGGCATCGTCTGCAACGCCAACATCCCGACGGAGGAGGTCTTCACCACGCCGCACAAGGCGCGGGTGGAGGGCTTCGTTTCGAGCACCAAGCCCCTGTCCTACCAGGGCACCCTGATCGACGGCATCCGCGTCCGCTTCGAAGGCGGCCGGATCGTCGAGGCGAGTGCCCGCACCGGCGGGGACGTGCTCGCCAAGGTGCTGGAGACCGACGAGGGCGCGGCCCGCCTCGGCGAAGTCGCCCTGGTGCCCGCCTCCTCGGCGATCTCGGCCTCCGGGCTCCTGTTCTACAACACCCTCTATGACGAGAACGCCGCGAGCCACATCGCCCTCGGCCAGGCCTATTCGAAGTGCTTCGTGGAGGGTGGCGAGGGTCTGAGCGAGGACGACCTCTCCGCCCGCGGCGCCAACCGCAGCCTGATCCATATCGACTGGATGATCGGCTCGGCCGAGATCGACGTGGACGGCCTCGCCGCCGACGGCGCGGCGGTGCCGGTGATGCGCGCCGGCGAGTGGGCGCACTGACGCCTCCCTCGCAAACGGAAAGAGCCGCGGCCCGGGGGCTGCGGCTCGTGTCGCGGCGATCGTGGCCGGGTCAGGCCATGGTGATGTAGTCGCGCATCGCCTGATGCTCGGCCTCGACGGCGGCGATCCGGCGCTTGACCACGTCGCCGATGGAGACGACGCCGAGCAGGCGCCCCTCCTCCACCACAGGCAGGTGGCGGAACCGGCCTTCGGTCATGGTCTCCATCACTTCTTCCACCGTGGCGCGGCGGGTGCAGGTGACGACCTTGCTCGTCATGTAGCGGGAGACCGGCTGGTCGAAGGCGCTGCCTGCATCGGAGGCGAGCGCCCGCATCACGTCACGCTCCGACAGGATGCCGAGGACACGTCCCTCGGCGCCGGTCACGACGAGGGCGCCGATGCGCTTTTCGGCCAGGAGATGGATCGCCTCGTCGATGGTGCGGTGTGGCGGCACCGTGACGACGGCGTTCCCCTTCTCGGCAAGGATGCGAGCGACGCTCATGAATGTCCCTCCCTGGACAGACGCGCCGCCAGCCCCTGCGGCGCAGGTTGCAGGCCGGGTTTCTCCCGATCTCATCCACGATTGTGGGTCGACCGCACCGTCCTGGCAAGCGGTCTTCACGATGTTGATAGCAAAATCGTGCCTAATCTTGCGGAATAATGCACTTAAGTGCGTATCCGGCGCTCCAGCAGGGGAAGCAGGAAGAAGCCGACCGCGAAGCCGCCGAGATGCGCGTCCCAGGCGATCGGCCCGTCCTCGCCCCCGAGCGGGATGGCGGCGAGGCCGAACAGCAGGTTCGTGACGAGCCAGACGGCCAGGAACAGCACGGCGGTGCGGTTGCGCATCAGCTCGGGCAGGGTCTGGAGCCGCGGCTCCGGCGGCAATTGCCAGGGCACGGAAGGCGTGAAGCGGGCCGGCGGCTGAAACACGAAGCGGGCGGCGGCGGCCATCAGCGCGGAGATGCCGGCGGAGGCTCCGACCAGCGGCATCGTGCTCAAGGGATCGATCAGGAGATGCAGGAACGCGCCGGCCACGGCGCCCGCGATCGCCAGCACCAGCCAGCGCAGGGGGCCGTAGCGGCGCGCCACGGGCGAGCCGAAGGCGGCGAGCCAGACCGTGTTGAAGATCACGTGCATCCAGGACCCGTGCAGCAGCGCGTAGGTCGCGAAGGTCCAGGGGCTCGCCGAGGGCTGGGCGACGAGATAGCGCGCGAATTCCTCCCGCGCCGCGGCGATCTCGGTCCCGCCGCTCCCCGTCCCGGCGGCGGAGATGATGTCGGCGGCCCGGGAGGGGTCGATCGCGGCGGTCCAGCGGCCGGGGATGAAGGCGAGATCGAGCAGCAGCGCGATGTCCCAGCTGTCCGGGAGGACCGTGCGCAAGGCATGGAGCCCCAGGAGGAGCGCGATCGCCGCCGTGACGATGCCGGGCATGTTGAAGACGGGCACGCGGCTCTGGCGCGGGAAATCGGGGGAGGCATCCATGCCGTCACCATGTCGGGCCTCGCGCCGCCGCCGCAAGCCCTCCAGGCGCCGCATCCCGGCCTGCGGGCCATGTGAAATCCGCCGGATTCCAGAAAAAAAGAAGGGAGAGCGTTTCCGCTCTCCCTTTCAGAAAGGATCGCCGCACGAACGCTGCGGCACGCCGACCGGACCTTGGGATTGGCGTGGACCGCGACGCGGCCCCTCCTCTGTTCAAGACTTCGCAACCTCGGGTCATCACCATCGTGGATCTCGGCGGCATCCGCGCTCCGATCCGATGAGGCATAGTCGCCCGCTGCCCTCGCTCTGGCAACGTCAACCGAGCGTTAACCTTAACAGAAACTTAATTGTTGGCGTCCCGGAGCCGAGGTTCCGTTCGGGCGTCTGCCTGTGCGAGAGCTTGAGGCGGCGGGCCGCTGGCGGCGCCCATCCCGCAGGGAATCGAGTCTTCGTCGGGTCGGGCCGCCGGCCCCTACGATTCGGAACGACATGAAGCATCCGACGAGCCGATTGCTCCATGCCTACTGGGATCGCCTGCGGGGCGAGCGCAGCGCCCCGGAGCGCAGCGAGATCGAGCCCGGGGCGATCCGCAACCTGCTGGCGGACAGCCTGATCCTGGAGATCGAGGCCCCGGCGGAGGAGGCGGTGATCCGGATCGGGGGCACGCGCCTCTGCGCCATGTTCGGGCGCGAGCTGCGCGGCACCGCCTTCGCCGGCCTGTGGGGGGACGGCATGGCGCCCTCCTCCCTCGCCCATCCCCAGCACCTGGTCGAGACCGTCGCCTGCGACAGGGTCGGTCTGATCGCCGGGCTGAAGGGCCGGACCAGGCAGGGCGAGGCGCTCGATCTCGAATTGCTGCTCCTGCCGCTGCGGCACCGGGGCCGGACGCGATCGCGGCTGCTCGGGGCCCTGAGCCCCTTCCACGTGCCGCACTGGTTCGGCCTGCGCCCGATCGTGCGGCTGGAGGCGGTCTCCCAGCGCGTCCTGAGGGGCCCCCTCCCCGCCTTCGTCCCCCTCGACCCGCCGCCGGGCGAGCGGATGCCGCTGATCGCGACGATCCCGCCGCCGGCCAACGATTCCCGCCCCTGGCGTCGGGGGCATCTGATGGTGCATCCCGGCGGCAGGACTTGAAGTATACAACCGATTATAATCTAGGGTTACCAACTTCCTTTGGTTCAAGCCTTTGGTAACTTCTGTCGTGCAACGTTCGAGGGTATGACCCCGCGCCCCTCGAACGCAGAGACGACATGATCGAGGCTGCCGCCCGTGCCGTTGCTTTCGCCCCCGCCCCGGTGGGAGCGGCAGACCAGCGCCGCCACCAGCGGGTGCCGGTGGCGTTGCTCGGCCGCTACATGCTGTCGGATCGGCGCGAATTTCCCTGCCAGACCGTGGACATGTCGCCCGGCGGGATCCGCATCACCTGCGCGGTCGTCGGCGCGCTCGGTGAGCGCATCGTGCTCTATATCGAGCAGATTGGCCGCATCGAGGGCGTGATCGTCCGCCACACGCGCACCGGGCTCGCCGCGCGCATCGTCGCCACCGCGCGCAAGCGCGAGAAGATCGCCTCGCAGCTGACCTGGCTCGCCAATCGCGAGATGCTGGGCCTGCCGGAGGGCCGGACCCACGAGCGTCTGGTGCCGACCCGCAGCGCCGTTCTGCTGCGCCTCGACAATGGCCGCGAGGCGCCGGCGCGCATCATCGACGTGTCGATGTCGGGCGTCGCGCTCGCCACCAGCATCGCGCCGCCGCTCGGCACGCATGTGATGGTCGGCAACACGCCGGGCCGGGTGGTGCGCTATTTCGAGGGCGGCATCGGCGCCCAGTTCATGCTGCCGATCCCGGCCGACGACTTCCACGAAGGCCTGACGCTCTGAGGCGTTCCGCCGGGCGGCCCGCCGCCCCGCATGCCTTTTCCCCCGTGCGGATGGTTCACCGATCCTGAATCCGGCCGGGACGGTTTTAAGAAAAGCCGCACGGTGTCGTTGCCCCTGCTCCGAAGCGCCCCGGTCCAGGCCGAAATTCGATAAAATTGTTCGGATCGGCTTCAGGCCGCCGGAGCAGGGCCCAACGCATTCTCGCCCCATTCCAGCGGATGGCGGCGATGCAGCAGGCGGTCTTCTCTCTCAAGGTTCTCGGCATGGGGCTCGCGGCGGCGCTGGCCCTGGTCCCGGTGACCGCATCCGCGCAGACCGTCGCGGCCCTGCCCACGCCTCGGATGAGCCTCGACGTGCTCGGCGCCGCCAAGCCGCTCGCCGCCTGGATCGATTTCTGCCAGGCCTATGCCACGGAATGCGCGGTCGACACCGCCGAGCCCACGCGCATCGTCCTCACCCCCGCGGTCTGGTCGATGGTCAACGCGGTGAACCGCCGGATCAACCGCAGCATCGAGGCGGTCACGGACCCCGAGCATTGGGGCCGGCCCGACCACTGGGACCTCGCCGAGGACGGCCGCGGCGATTGCGAGGATTTCCAGCTGCTCAAGCGCCGTCTGCTGGCCGATGCCGGCCTGCCGCGCCGGGCCATGCGCATGACCGTGGTGATCGACGAGAAGGGCGAAGGCCACGCCGTCCTCACTCTGCTCACCGACCGCGGCGAGTTCATCCTCGACAACAAGACCAGCGCGGTTCTGCCCTGGCAGGAGACCGGCTACACCTTCATCAAGCGCGAGTCGCAGGAGGCGGTGGCATGGGTCTCGCTAGGCGGAGTCACACCGCCGACGACAACTGCCAATCGCTAAGCGCAGGACTCACGAGGGCGGCTCATCATTTTGGGGCGTCCTATCGTGGAACGGGTAGCCAGTGTCGCGCGTTACCCCTGGTTTAACTTTCGTGTTGAGCTCCGGCGACCGTCATGCCAGCTTCATGACCGGGAAGTGGCGGCTGGGCTCCGGATCATGCGGTACGCGGTTCTGCGTTGCGTCGATGGCGGCACGGCGATCGGGCGCGCCGCCCTCCGGAACCGCCTCCGCCGCACCGCGCATCTGAGTGTGGTCGCCAGCCTCCTTCTCATCGGGGGCGCCTCGACCCAGGCGCGGACGGTCGCGGCGCTTCCGGACCAGGGCAGCGTCGCGGAAGAGGGGGCGGCCGCCCGGCCGGTGGCGGCCTGGAACGACTTCTGCAACCGCATGCCCGCGGAATGCACCGTCAACACGGCGGAGCCGGAGAAGATCACCCTGACGCCCGCGGTGTGGCGCATGCTCTCCAGCGTGACGCGCCGGGTGAACGCCCGCATCAAGCCGATCACCGACATGGCCCATTGGGGCGTGGTCGACCGCTGGGACTATCCCGATGACGGTTTCGGCGATTGCGAGGACATGCAGCTGCTCAAGCGCCGCATGCTGGTCGAGCGCGGCCTGCCGCGCCGGGCGCTGCGCATGACCGTGGTGATCGACGATATCGGCGAGGGCCACGCCGTGCTGATGGTCCGCACCGACCGAGGGGACTTCATCCTCGACAACAAGACCAATGCCGTGCTGGCCTGGCAGAACACCGGCTACAGCTTCATCAAGCGCGAGGGCCAGGAGGGCAAGGCCTGGGTCTCCCTCAACAACGGCGCCTCCCCCGTCACCACCGCCAACCGATAGGGGACGTGGTCTCCGTGCCCCGGTCGGGACCGGGGCCGACCCCCTCTCCGGAAGGCCGGGCGAAGACCGCCTCAGCCGCCGACGACGAGATGGGCGAGGTCGAGGGCGACGCGGCCCGAGACCAGGCTCCAGCCGCAGGCGATCATCGTCGCGATCATCACGAAAGGCATCGGCCGCCGCTCGATGCGGCGTCCGCGCAGGGTGTTGCGCAGGATGATGAAGGGCGCGCTGAAGGCCAGCATCGGCAGCGCCGCCACCGCGAAGACGCCGCCCTTCTCCAGAAGGGTGAAGCTCGCCCGGCGTTCGGTGACGAGCTCGAAGGCGCTGGCGAGCAGCCCCGCCAGGGCGAGGCCGATGCAGAGGGTCTGAAGCGACTCGATGGACGAGGGGGAAAGACCCATGGTGCGCGCTCCGCGTTTGCCGACGCGCGCACTCTGCCGCCCCTTTAACGAAGTGTTAAGCAAAACCCGTGGGCAGGGTAAACGCTGCCCACAGGTCGCTGCCCCTCCGGCTCACTCCTCGTCGAGGTCGATGTCGAGGATCGCCATGTTGAACTGGAAGGAGTTGTCGCCGTCCTCCTTGTCCTCGGAGACGACCCCGAGGAACTCCTCGCCGATATAGACCTCGGCGGAATCGTCCTTCTTCGGGCGGCCGACGACGCGGATGTTCGTGTTGGCGAAGGTGCGACGGAGGTAGCTCTGCACCTTCGCGATGTCGGTCTTGTTCACGCTTCGGCCTTTCGGGTTCGGGAGGGCGTGCGGCACGGCTCGCACCGGCGGCCTCGGGATCTTCCGGCAGCCGGGGACGTGCGGGGATGGCGGCGGCTTGCCATGATGCGGCGCGGCGGGCAAGCGCGTCCCGCCGAGAGACGAGACGTCTTCGGACATCCGCGCGATCCCTCGGCCGGCCGATCCGGGTTCAGATGCCGCCGGCGATGTCGATGAAGTCGCTCATCGCGACGAGCTGATCCATGGAGCGGGAGGGCTCCGCGCAGCCGGCCGCGCCGACGACCCGTGCGGGCACGCCGACGACGGTGGTGTGGGCGGGCACGTCCCGCAGCACCACCGAGCCTGCGGCGACCCGGGCGCATTCCCCGACCTCGATGTTGCCGAGGATCTTGGCGCCCGCACCGATCATCACGCCGTGGCGGATCTTCGGGTGACGATCGCCGCCATGCTTGCCGGTGCCGCCGAGGGTGACCGCATGCAGGATCGACACGTCGTCCTCGATCACCGCGGTGGAGCCGACGACGAGCCCGGTGGCATGGTCGAGGAAGACGCCGCGGCCGATCCGGGCCGCGGGGTGGATGTCGGTCTGGAAGACCTCGGAGGAGCGGCTCTGCAGGTAGAGGGCGAGGTCGCGCCGCCCGTGGCCCCAGTACCAATGGGCGAGACGATGCGCCTGGATCGCGTGGAAGCCCTTGAAATAGAGCACCGGCTCCAGCGCCCGGGTCGTGGCCGGATCCCGGTCCAGCACCGCGGCGATGTCGGCGCGCAGGGCCTGCCCGATCCGGGCATCGTCGGCGAGGGCCTCATGGAAGCCATGGGCGACGAGGTCGGTCGGCAGGGAGGGATGGCCGAGGCGGGCCGCCACCCGCTGCGAGACCGCGGCCTCGAGCGTCGGGTGGTTGAGGATGGTCGAGACCAGGAAGGAGGCGAGCTGCGGCTCGTCCCGCAGCACGGATTCCGCCTCCGAGCGGACGCGGCTCCAGAGCGGATCGACGACGCCGGCAATGCCTTCCGTCCCCCGGTGGGTCGGGTTGACGGACGCGCTGGCGGACATGAGCTCCTCCTCGACCTGCGGGCATGGGACCCCGGGCAGGGAGGTCAGCATGCCACGACCGGAGTAACGCTTTGCGAAGACCCGGTCGAATCCTGTGCTGCACGCGCCCGCTCGGAGAACGGATCGCCGTTCCTGGCCGCCGGGAAAGGAGTGTCCTCCCTACCGACGGGCCTTGCAGCTTAGCGTGGTGCGCTCCCGCCCCCGCATCAAGGGGGGCGGTGTCAGGCCGACTCCTGCGCGAGACCCGAGGCGCTGCCCGGGGCGGCGATGCCGAAGCGCGCCTGGATCGCCGCCACGACCCGCTCCAGCATCTGCGGGACCGGAACTTCCGAGGTGTCGACCGCGGCCGAGGCGCGGGCATAGAGCGGCTCGCGGCTGAGGAGCACGGCCCTCAGATCCTCCAGCGCCGAGGCCTGGTCGCCGGTGGCGGCGAGATGGCCCTGGTCGCGCACCCGCTGCAGATGCTCCTCCGGCCGGGCCTGCAACCAGATCGTGAAGAAGGACTGGAGCAGCAGATCGTAGGTGAGCGGCTCGGCGACGATGCTGCCGCCGGTGGCGAGGATGACCGGGCCGGGATGTTCGGTGAGGCGACGCAGGGCCTTCTGCTCCAGGCGGCGATAGCCCTCCTGGCCGTAGATCGCGAAGATCTCCTTCACCGAGAGGGCGTTCTCCCGCTCGATCTCGGCGTTGAGCTCGATGAAGGTCCAGCCGAGGCGCGCCGCGGCGAGCTTGCCGAGCGTCGACTTGCCGGCGCCGCGCAGGCCGACCAGGGCGACCCGCGGCTGCCCGCCGCCCGCGCCGAGGGCCGGCGTGCCGGCGAGGGCAGCCTTGGCCGCGGCCACCTGGTCCGTCGTGGCGTGTTCAAGCAGATCGCGCACGATGCGCCACTCGGCCGGTGTGTCCTGGCCGGCGATGAGATCGTCCAGCCGGACGCCCATGGCATTGGCGACGCGCCGCAGCAGGATGATCGAGACGTTGCCCTGCCCGCCCTCGAGCTGCGCGATATAGCGCTCCGACAGGCCGGACGTCTGGGAAAGCAGTTTGCGCGAGAGGCCGCGCACGGTGCGGGCATTGCGTACCCTGCGTCCGAGCTCGCTCAGGAAGGCGGCTTCTTGATCGATGGCGCCGGTCATGGCGTCGTCCGTCACTTCGTTACTCATGAGGCGCCGGAACGGGAATCGTTGCCGGCGTCGACCGCCGGCGGCCGATGGAGAATATCGCCCCGATCCGGCATTCGGAAAGGCAATACGCGCCGTCTCCTGCAACCACCGGACCAATTTCACGCGAGCGGGCCGCGCTCGATCCCCATCTGAGGTCGTCCGTGCCTGGGATCAAGCCGATCCGCGGAAAGCCGGCGACAAGAATCGGGTGCGGCGCCGACAATCGCTTGAAAACGATTACAGGCGCGGTCGCTCCCACACAATCGTTATTGCGCTGCGGGAAGAGCGGCGGCTTCGAGAACCGGCATGTCCGTCCGCAGCCGGAGAGCGACTGGAGCAGGCTTGGCGACCGCGGCCAGCATCATAGTGCTCGGCCGCACCGGCGGCAGGGGTACTTCCACCGCATCCGCGGCGGCCACGATCACGGGCGCGGTTGCCGCGGAGGCGGCCGGCATCGGCGCGGGGGCGGACGGAACCGGAGCAGCCTGGGGCGCGGCGGCGGGCTCGAGCGCGGTATAGACGGCCCCACCCGCCAGCGCGGCGGGCCGCATCGGCGGCAGCGGCACCTCGACTGCCTGAGCGGGCATCGCGCCGCCGGCATAGGCCAGGGCCTGGTTCGGATTGGCTGCGGCGGAGGCGGGCTGCGCCTTCGGGCCGAACAGGCCGTCGAAGCCGGAGGCGGATTGCGCTGCGGCCGGGGGGGAGGCCGTGTCGACCTCGGCGGTCTCGTTCACGATGCCGAGGCGCTTGGCGACGTAGTAGTAGCCGCGATTGTAGTAGCGATAGGCCTGATCGAGGTCGCCCTGGGCGGCGCGATAGGCGCCGGCGAGATAGGCGATGCCGTATTTGAGGTTCGTCGCCGGATCGTACAGGCCCGCCGCATCGCCGGAATAGCCCATGCCGCGGGCGGTGGCGTGCTTGATCTGCATGAGGCCGAGGGCCGAGCCGCCCTTGGCCTTCGGGTTGTAGTTGCTCTCGCGCTTGACCACGCGGTGCACGAAGGCGGCGGGCACCTTGTTGGCGCGGGCCTGCTCCTCGATGAGCTGGTTGATGTTGTCCCGGGTGCCGTCCTGGGCCTGGACCGTCGCGGGCACCTGCGTGGCGGCGGCGATCAAGGCAGCGAGCAGGGCGCGTTGGAGCATGGTCGACCCGGGTTTGTTTCTAACGGCTCAGTTCTCCCGCCTGGGTCGCGGGCAAATGAGGCGAGAAAGCGGTTCGGGCAGGCTCGGCTGTGGAGGCGTGGCGGTTTCGGGGGAGGCTGTCGCAGGAATGGCACAGCTTCGGCCCTCGGTGCGGTCCGAATCGAGGCCGCCCGCCCGTCAGCGGCGCGGCAGGATCAGCCGGTCGACCGCCTCGGCGAATCCGTCGGCATCGTTGGAGGCGGTGATGGCGGAGGCGGCCCGCTGCACCTCCGGCGCCGCGTTGCCCATGGCGATGGAGAGCCGGCCGCGCCGGAACAGGGCGACGTCGTTGCCGGCATCCCCCAGGGTGGCGATCCGGTCCGGGCCGATCCCGAGGCTCTCGGCGATCCAACTCACGAAGCGGCCCTTGTCGACATGGGGCGGGGTGACGTCGAGATAGTAGGGTTGCGACCGGTGGATGGCGGCCCGCCCGGCGAAGGCGTCCGACAGATCGCGCTCGAGGTCATGCAGCAGCCCGACGTCGCGGGAGACGCCGACGAGCTTGGAGGCGGAGGTCAGGAAGGGCGCGAGGTCCGGGACCACCCGCGGGTCGGCGCCGACCGTCCGGGCTTCCAGATCCGTATAGGCGCCGTCCGGATCGCGCAGGATCCAGGCGCCCTGCGCGAAGATCCAGAGATCCACCCCGGCGGCTTCGAGGCGCCCGGCGACCGCCTGGGCCGTATCCTCCTGCAGCAGCGTCTGCGCGACAGGGCTGAGGTCCGGTCGCACGATCGTAGCCCCATTAAACGCACCAAGCGGCAGGCTGAGGTCCAGGGCTTCGACGAGCGCCTTGAGGCCGATCGGCGGCCGGCTCGAGGCCAGCGTGAAGGCGATACCGGCCGCCTGCAGCCGCCGCACCGCTGCGACGGTCGCCGGCGTCAGCCTTTTGTCGGTGGTGACGAGCGTCCCGTCCACGTCCGAGACGACCAGGGCGATGTCCATGCGCGACCTTCGACGAGAGGCGGTTTCGGAACGGTTGCCCGCCTCAACCTGTATCACCCGCTGGAAGGTCCAGCCGGGCGCAGATTGTGGCCACGATCGCGTCGGGCGGGTCTTCGATCGAGACGGTGATGGGATCCTCGTCGGGCCCGGGCGGCTCCAGGGCGGCGAACTGGCTGTCGAGGAGGGAGCCCGGCATGAAATGGCCGCGCCGGGCGGCGAGCCGCTCCGCGATCAGGTCGCGGTTTCCTTCGAGATAGACGAGGCGCACCGCGCGGCCCCCCACCAGGGCGTCGCGATAGGCGCGCCGAAGGGCCGAGCAGACGATGACGCCGGATTCGCCCGCCTTCAGCCGGGCGTCGATCCAAGCGCCGATCCGGGCGAGCCAGGGCGTTCGGTCGGCTTCGTCGAGAGCGTGGCCGGAGCGCATCTTCGCGACATGGTCGGCGGAATGCAGGTCGTCGCCATCGACGAAGGGCCAGGCGAGGCGCTGCGCCAGCAGGCTTGCCACCGTGCTCTTCCCGGAGCCCGAGACGCCCATCACCAGGAGCACCTGCGGCGTGTCGGCCTTCCTGTCCACCTACCCTCCCCTGGAGCCTGATCCTGCCCGGGGAGATAAGCTCAAGCGGCGTCCGTCAAGGGCGAGCCCGCCTTCGGCGACGTGGCGGGGCCGGTCGCGCAGGCGCGTTCGCGCAGCCGCTGCGGCCCCAGAACCATGGCGAAGAAGTCGTATTCTCCGGGGCGGTCATTGGCCATCAGGAACTGGAAATGCATTCGGAACGGGCGCCAGCGGACCCTTGGATAGATCGCCGGGTCGATGATGTCCTTGAAGCAGGGTGAGCGCAGCGTCGGGTTGGCGATGGGGCCGACCCGGGGGGCTTCGAGGTCGAAGGCGGGGTTGAAGCCGGGAAAGTTCATCCAGTCCTGGGGCGCGGCGTAGTCGATCCAGACGAGGCGCCGCGAGGCGACCAGGCTCGCGATCTCGGCGCGCAGGCGCGCGGCCTGGGGCTGCAGGGCGACGAGCGGCAGGGCCGAGCCGAGGGTGGCGAGTGCCAGGGGTGGATTGCCCTCCCCGCCGAGCCCGGGATCGCGGGCGAGAATGCGGGCGGCCAACTCCGCTGCTGTCAGGCCGCCGGTGGAATGGCCCACGATCAGGATCTCGTCGACCTGCGGATCCGCCGCGATCTCGGCCAGGACGATCTCGGCGAACACGTCGAGGCGGCGCTCGTAATCGGGGCGCCAGCCCTGCCCATGCTGCCAGTTGAAGACCCAGTCGTTGACGAGCTGCCAGAAGAAGATGCGATTCAGGAAGACCTCGACCGCCTTCACGGCGCCGATCGCCAGGGCGATGCCGAGCGAGATCGACAGCCAGGGTGGCAGGCCGAGGCTGTGGTCGTACCCGTTGCCGAGATGGCCGTGGGCGAAGGCCGCGAGGCCCGCCGCTGCGAGGCCGAGCGCGGCGAGCATGACGAAAGGGTAGACGATAACGTTCCCGTATTTCCAATTCAGCCGGTAGAACTGGAACAGCTTGCCCGCGGCGAGGGCGTGCAGCATGCCGGCCAGCAGAAGCCCGGCGCTCGCGAATTTCGAGCGCGCGAAATCCCGCATGACGATATCGTCCCAGAGGAGCACGTCGTAGCGGGTCTGCGTGTCGCCCAGGGAGGGGCCCGCCTTCACCGTCCAGCTCTGGACGAACCCGTCCGCGCTCAGCTTCGCCGGGCCGATCTCCGGCTTGGGCTCGCCGAAGCGTTTGGCGCGGCGGCTGAGCTCGCGAACGAAGAGGAGGCGGTAGCGGGTGCGGGCCTCTGGGTCGTAGCCCGGCAGGTAGAAGACCCTGCGTCGGCAAACGCGACCGGGGCGCGGATCCGCAAGATGCGGAGGCGTGTAGCCGATTGCTTTCTGCATGCTCTCAGCCCACGCGCCCGCCCCGGCGACATGAAAGGCAGTATCTCCCGTTGCCGAAGATCGCAACGCAATCTTCGGCAACACATCCGCACGCTTAGCACAAAGAAACATCAATAATTCCTGAACGACATCGCCTCCTGTGGTCAGCGGGGACGGCCGGCAGACGGCAGGGCTCTTCGAGGGACTGTGTCCCACCCGCCACGGACAGTGCCGTGCCTTTGAGCTAGGCACGGAACCAAAGAGCAACCACAGGCGAGCCTGGATGCGCGCGATCCCATTTCTCCTGGTCACCGCCCTCGCGGTGTCCGGGTGTTCGGTGCTCCCGGCTTCTGGGCCGACGACGAGCGCGGTCGTTGAGGGGGCGGACATTGCCACGAGCGAGGGTCTGTTTGCGCGCTACGAGATCGTGGACGTGGACGCGTCGGTGGTGGAGGCCCTGCGGGCGCGCCCGCTTGACAGCCTGCTCTCGACCTTCGGGGACAATCGCGGTGCGCCGGAGCCGCTGATCGGGGTGGGCGATTCCGTCTCGGTGCAGATCTGGGAGGCGGGCTCGGGCGGTCTGTTCTCCGGCCCGCTGGTGGCCGACCGGTTCTCGGCGGGCTCCAAGTCGGCGATGATCCCGGACCAGCCGGTGGCGCGCGACGGGACGATCTCGGTGCCCTATGCCGGGCGCATCCCGGTGGCGGGCCGGCGCGCCCAGGACGTGCAGACGCTGATCGAGAACGAGCTGTCCGGCAAGGCGATCCAGCCGCAGGTTCTGGTGAGCGTGTCGCGGCCCCTGTCGCAGAGCGTGACCGTCAACGGCGAGGTGGTGGCCGGGGCGCGCATCCCGCTCTCGCAGAAGGGCGACCGGCTGCTCGACGTGCTGGCCTCGGCCGGGGGCACCCGCGCGCCGGTGCACGAGGTGTTCGTGCGCCTGTCGCGCAACGGCACCACGGTGACGGTGCCGCTCTCGGCGGTGGTGGCCAACCCGCGCGAGAACATCTACCTGCGCCCGGGCGACACGCTGACGCTGGTGCGCGATCCGCAGACGGTGCTGGCGGTGGGGGCGCTCGGCAACACCACCGAGATCGAGTTTAGGGCCGAGGGCATCTCCCTCGCCCAGGCGCTGGCCCGGGCCTCGGGGCTCTCCACCTTCGCCGCCGATCCGGAAGGCGCCTTCATCTTCCGCTTCGAGCCGGCCTCGCTGGTGCGCCGCCTCCGCCCGCGCTCGCCCCTGCTCAACGCCAAGCTCGTGCCGGTGGTCTACCGCTTCAACATGCGCGACCCCAACAGCCTGTTCCTGCAGCAGGCCTTCCGCATGCGCAACCGCGACCTGATCTACGTCTCCAACGCCCCCCTGGTCGAACTCCAGAAGGTTCTCTCCGTCTTCTCAACCGTCACATCCCCCGTCGCCGCAGGCGCCGGCATCGCAACCGCCGTGCGGTAGGCAGAGGCCGCTGCCTCTCGAAACGTCTGGACCGAGGGTCGCACGTCGTCGCCACGGCTTGCCAAGCTGGGCACCCCGCGTCTTCCATGGCGGCGGCATGGCTGCCGTGGGCGGCACGAATCGGCGGCGCCGTGCCCCCGCGGCGACCGAGGGCCGTGCGGAGGTCGCCTTCGCGAGCAACCACGTGTTCTCCATCGCACGACTCGAGACGCGGAGACTTGGACGGGCCGCTTCAGGCGTTATAGGGGGCGGGATGACCGCTACACGCCTGCCGCGCGCGCCGCTCGCCGCATTCCTGTTCGCTCTGTCCGCGGCCTGCCTGCCCGTTGCAGCCCGGGCGGATGTCGTGGTGGGCGTGGCCGTGCCGCGGTCCGGCCCCTATGTCGGCGTCGGCGAGCAGGTGCTGCGCGGGGTCCAGGCGGCGGCGCGCGATGCCAATGCCAAGGGCGGCATGAACGGCGAGACCATCGTCCTGGACGTGCAGGACGATGCCTGCGACTCCAACCAGGCCACGGCGGTCGCCAACCATTACGTCCAGGCCAATGTCCGCCTCGTCGTCGGGCATGTCTGCTCCAACGCCTCGCTGACGGCCTCCGACATCTACGCGGCCAACGGCGTCGTGATGATTTCGGCGGCCTCCGTGGCGGCCAAACTCACCGACCGTGGGCTTCCGACGATCTTCCGCGTCTGCGGCCGCGACGACGACCAGGCCCGGCTCTCCGCGGCGGTGCTGGCGGAGCGGTTCCGCGACCGCAAGATCGCCATCCTCTACGATCCTTCCCCGGCCGCCCGCACCCTCGCCGCGGCGACCAAGGACAATCTCAACCGGATCGGCGTGAACGAGGCCTTGTTCGCGGCCTTCCAGCCGAGCGACGCCGACGACGCAGCGCTGGCCGACCGGCTGAAGAGCGCCGGCCTCGACGTGGTCTATTATGGCGGCGACGCCCAGGAGATGGGCCGTCTGGTGCGGATCGCGGCCGAGCGGGGCTACAAGCCGCAATGGTTCGGCACCTCGGCCATCGCCACGCCGGAGTTTGCCAAGATCGCCGGGGGCGCCAGCAACGGCGTGCTGATGACCTTCTACCTCGATCCGAGCCGCAAGCCGGAGGCGCAGGGCGTGGTCGCCGCTTTCAAGGGACAGGGCATCGAGCCGGACGGCTCGATGATCTACGGCTACGCGGCGCTTCAGGCCCTGGTGGAGGCTGCGAACTTCGCCCATTCCCTGGAGGCTCCGAAGATCGCCCGCACCCTGCATACGGAGCGCTTCGACCTCGTGCTCGGCGCGGTCGGCTTCGATGCCAAGGGCGACGTCACTGCCCAAGGCTACGTGCTCTACGTTTGGCAGAACGGCGCCTTCACCCCCGCCAAGTCCAATTGAAGGCAGGCGGAGGCGCGCCTCAACCGCGCAGCGCCGCGTCGATCTCCGCGCCGCGCTTCAGGTCGCGCATCAGCGGCTCGAGATGCGGGCGCTTGCGCAGCTGCAGCGCGTGGAGCTGCCGCGTCGCCTCGATCAGGCTTCCCGCCCGCCCGAGCATCGCGTCGGCGAAGCCTACCATGCGGGCATTCGGCCAGGCCTTCTCCCGCTGCGCGTGCAGCCGCGCTACCAGCGCCTCTGCGGAGGTTTCCGGCTCGGCCTGGGCGAACAGCGTGAGCAGGGCCGCGGTCGAGCGGGAGATGCCGACATGGCAGTGGACGAGGATATGGGCGTCCTGTGCCCCCACTTCCGCCACCGCGCGGCCGAAATCGAGGATCGCGGCGACATGCTCCTGCTCCGGCAGCACCACGTCCGGCCCCGGCTCGATCGCGTCGTGGAAGCGCAGCACCGTGCGCTTGTGCGTTCCGTAGGCGGTGAAGGCGGTCGGGTCCGGCGTGTCAGGATCGAGGATCGAGAGCACATGGCTCACGCCCCGCGCCTCGTGTTCGACGAGTTCGTCCAGGCCGCAGACGGTGTGGAGGGTGATGGCGGAGGTGTTCACGGGGCTGCGCTAGCACAGGCCGGCGCGGCGGCGAAGCCGCGGGAGGCTTTCTCAGCCCGGGTTCGAGCGTATATGCCTCGCGACGCCGAGGCCCGCCCCCGGGAATCGGCTCTTCGATGAATGGAACCGCATGGCTGAGACGCTCGATGGCTGAGTCGCTTGGACGGCGCGCCCTTCTTACCGCGGGCCTCGCGGCCGCGACCTTCCCCGCTCCGGCGATCGCGCAGGGCGCTCCGGAGCTGCGCTGGCGACTCTCCTCCGCCTATCCGAAGAGCCTCGACATCCTGTTCGGCGCCACCGAGACCTTTGCCCGGATCGTGACCGAGGCGACGGACGGCCGTTTCCAGATCCAGCCGGCAGGCGTCGGCGAGAGCGTGCCCGCCGAGCAGCTTCTCGACGCGGTCGGCTCGGGTAAGGTCGAGATGGGGCATGGGCCCGCGACCCTCGGCCTGGGCAAGGACCCGGTCTTCGCCCTGGCCACCGCGATGCCCTTCGGCCTCAATGCCCGCGGCCAGAACGCCTGGTGGCGCCAGGGCGGCGCGGCGGATCTCTTCTCCGAGATCTTCGCCAAGCACGGGTTGGCCTCCCTGCCCGGCGGCAATACCGGCGCGCAGATGGGCGGCTGGTTCCGCAAGGAGGTGAAGAGCCTCGCCGACCTCCAGGGCCTCAAGTTCCGCGTCGCCGGCCTGGGCGGCCAGGTGCTCGCCAAATTCGGCGTTCAGCCGCAGACGACGCCGGGTGCGGAGATCTTCGGGGCGCTCGAATCGAAGGCGCTCGACGCCGCCGAATGGATTGGCCCGCATGACGACGAGAAGCTCGGCCTGCAGAAGGTCGCGCCGATCTACCACTATCCCGGCTTCTGGGAGGGCGGTGCGCTCATGCATTTCTGGTTCAATGCCGAGAAATGGAAGGCCCTGCCCAAGGGATACCGCGCCGTCCTTGAAGCGGCCGCAGCCCAGGCCGGCGCGGAGATGCAGGCGAAGTACGACGCGCGCAATCCGCAGGCCCTGCGCCGGCTCGTGGCCGGCGGCGCACAGCTGCGCCCCTTCCCTCAGGATGTGATGGAGGCAGCACTGAAGAACGCCAACGACGTCTACGGGGAGATCTCCGGCAAGAGCCCGGACTTCAAGCGTGTCTACGAGGCGATGAAGACCTTCCGGAACGAGGAATATCTCTGGTTCCAGGTCGCGGAGTACACCTACGACAACTTCATGATCCGCGCCCGCGCCCGCGGCTGACCTGAAGGCAAAAAAAGCCGCCCCGAGGAGCGGCCCGAAGTCTAGGGAGGAAACGCCCAAGGAGGGCAGCGAGACCACGACGCCATCGCGATCTCGCAATGCACAATCTGATCCCTCGTCGGGAAATTGCAAGCGGTTTGGGACAGGATCACTGACATTTCTCGTGCGCCGGCGCACACGGGTGCGCGTCTGTATCCAAAATGTCGCAGAGCTTCCGGTTGGCCGATCGTCAATCTTCGCAGGGCGTACGCGAATAGGGGCGCGGTTAAGATCTTTCCATGCCTCAGTTTTCACGCTTCGACGGGATTTTTGAAAACCGGTCGGCGTGGCGCCTCGGCTGCCCTAGCTTTCCCTCCGGCAATTTTCGGAACGGACGAGCATGGCGATCCAGCGCGAACGAATCAGGGTCCTCAAGGAAGCGGAGCCGCGGCCGGAGGGCGCCTATGTGCTCTACCTCCTCCAGCAATCCTGCCGTGCGGCGTTCAACCCCGCCCTCGAACTCGCCATTGAGGAGGCGAACTGCCTCGGCTGTCCCGTGGTCGCCTGTTACGGCCTGCTCGACGGGAAGAGCGGCTTCCCTGAAGCGACGGCGCGGCACTACGCCTTCCTGCTGCAGGGCCTGTCCGAATGCGCTGCGGGGCTGAAGGAGCGCGGCATCGGTTTCGTGGTGCGCAAGGCGACGCCCGCCGAGGTGGCCCTCTCGCTCGCGGAGAAGGCGAAGCTCCTCGTCCTCGACCGCGGCTATCTCACCATCCAGCGGCGCTGGTACGAGACAATCGTCAATCGGGCTGCGTGCCGGATCCTCCAGGTCGAGGGCGACGTCGTCGTGCCCGTCGAGACGGTCTCGGCCAAGCACGAATATGCCGCCCGCACCCTCCGCCCGAAGCTGCAACGGCTCTGGGACGATTACCTTGACCCGGTGAAGCCACGCATCGTCACGCATCGGGCCGACGGGCTGAGGCTCGAGAGCGAGATCGATGTCTCCGATCCCGACACGCTGCTCGGGCGGATGCATCTCGACACCGGCGTCGGGCCGGTCAAACGCTTTTCCGGCGGCCGCAAGGAGGGGCTGAAGCGCCTCGAAGCCTTCCTGAACAACGCCTTCGCGGGCTACGGCGCCGGTCGCAACAAGCCCGAGGCCGGCGCGGCCTCGCATATGAGTCCCTACCTGCATTTCGGGCAGCTCTCACCGGTCGAGATCGCGCTCGCCGTCGCCAGGGCGAAGGCGGCGTCGAAGGACGACCGCTCGGCCTATCTGGAGGAGCTGATCGTCCGCCGTGAACTGGCGATGAACCACGTGTTCTTCACACAAGGCTACGACCGCTACGAAACGGCGATCCCCGAATGGGCGCGCAAGACGCTGGCCGAGCATGCGGGCGATCCGCGTCCCAGGACCTATTCCGAGGCCGAGCTGACGGCCGGCGAAACGCACGACCATTACTGGAACGTGGCCATGCGCGAGATGCGTGTGACCGGCTACATGCACAACCAGCTGCGGATGTACTGGGGCAAGAAGATCCTCGAATGGTCCCCTTCGCCGGAGGAGGGCTTCGCGACCACCCTGCGGATCAACAACCGCTACTTTCTCGATGGGCGTGACGCGAACTCCTTCACCAACGTCGCCTGGATCTATGGCCTGCACGATCGGCCCTGGAAGAAGCGCCCGATCTTCGGCACGGTCCGCTACCAAAGCGAGAACTCCCTCAGGAAGTTCGATGCCAAGTCTTACGAGGCGGCGGTCGACAGACTTTGCAAGGCGGAGGGCTGAGCGGCATGATTCGCGCTTGCGCCGGCCACGCTTGATGAGATCGTGAGGTTCTCGAAGGCCTCCACCGTTCACCTCCCATCAATCCGAGACCATGCCGCTGCCCTCCCCGTCCCTGCGACGGCCCCTTGCCCGGCTGGCGCAGGCCTCCCGCGCCGCCTATCCCACCTGGCGCCACCGCCTGCTCTTCCTGTTCGGCGGCCTCTGCGTCGGCTTGGCGGCGGTGGTGATGGCGAAGCTCGCCGATGGGGCGCAGGGCCTGTTCCGACAGATGCGGGACACCTGGTCTTGGATCCCCTTCCTCCTCGCGCCTGCGGGCTTCGCGCTCGCCGCCTGGCTCGCCCGCACCGTCTTCCCGAACGCGCAGGGGTCGGGCATCCCGCAGGTGATCGCTGCCCGGGCCATCGACGCGCCGGCACTGCGGCATTCCCTGGTCTCGCTGCGGGTCGCCTTCGGCAAGATCGTGGTGATGTGCCTCGGCCTGCTGTGCGGGGCCTCGATCGGCCGCGAGGGGCCGACCGTGCAGGTGGGCGCGGCGATCATGGCCGCGGTCGGGCACCTCACGCCCGAGCGCATGCGCGGCCTTCTGTTGGCCGGCGGGGCGGCGGGCGTCGCCGCTGCCTTCAACACGCCGCTCGCCGGCATCGTCTTCGGCATCGAGGAACTTGCCCGTTCCTTCGAGAGCAAGTCGAGCGGGCTCATCGTGGCCACGGTGATCGCCGCTGGCCTCACCTCGCTCGCGATCCTCGGCGACTACACGTATTTCGGCACGACCGACGCCCGGATGCCGCTCTCCGCCGGCTGGCTCGCCGTGCCCGTGATCGGAGTTCTCGGCGGCCTGCTCGGCGGTGTGTTCAGCCGCATCGTGATCCTGTTCGGTACGGGCCTGCCCGGGCGGCTCGGCGCGCTCGCGGACGGCCGGCCCGTGCTCTTCGCCGCCCTGTGCGGGCTCGGCGTCGCCCTCTGCGGCGCGGCTTCGGGGGGAACGATCTACGGCACGGGATACGAGGAGGCCCGCGCCATCCTGCACGGGGAGGAGGCCGCCCGGCTCGACTTCGCCCCCCTGAAGCTCGCCGCGACGGTGCTGTCCTCGATCAGCGGCATTCCCGGTGGGCTGTTCGCCCCTTCCCTCGCGGTCGGGGCGGGACTCGGTGCCGCGCTGCATCCGCTCTTCGCCGGCCTGCCGATCGGGGCGCTCGTGCTGATCGGCATGGTCGCCTACCTCACCGGTGTGCTGCAGGCCCCGATCACCGCCTTCGTCATCGTCACCGAGATGACCCAGGACCATGCCATGATGATTCCGCTGATGATCGCTGCGCTCATCGCGGATGCTGTCTCGAAGCTGGTCTGCCGGGAAGGGCTCTACCACGCGCTCGCCCGGGGCATCGTGCTGCGCAGCGCGCAGGCGAACCCGCCCTCGCTGGCATGAGGCGGCTACGGAACGCGTTCCCGGGATCGGCGGTTATCGCTACGCTTCGGAGACGCGACGATGCGTCTTCGGAGCCGAACCGGCGTATGAGGAACGGACGACATGAAGCTGTTGAAATGGGCGCTGATCGCCTTCGTGATCTCGATCATCGCCGGCGGCCTCGGCTTCACCGGCATCGCGTCGGGCGCGCGCTCGATCTCGCGCATCCTGTTCGGCCTTTTCCTCGCCATCGCGATCATCATCGTGATCGTGGCCGTTGCCATCGGGCAGGCGGTGTTCTGAGCCCGACATGCCGAGTGATCCGGAGGGCCGGGCGATGAGGGGCAGGACCTGCCTCGTCACCGGCGCTTCCTCGGGTGTCGGCGCCGAGACGGCGCTCGGCCTCGCGCGCCTGGGCGCGCGGGTCGGGGTCGTCGGGCGCGACCGCGGCCGGACGGAGGCGATCGCCGAGCGCATCCGCAGGGAGACGGGGGCGGAGGTGGACGTCTTCGTCGCCGATCTCGCCGCGCAGGCGCAAGTCCGCCGGCTCGCCGGCGAGGTGCAGGCGCGCTACGAGCGCCTGCATGTGCTCGTGAACAATGCCGGCGCGATCTTCTCCGAGCGTCGGCTCACCGAGGACGGCCTCGAGCGGACCTGGGCCCTCGACCACCTCGCCTATGTGCTCCTGACCCTGGAGCTGCTCGACCTGCTGAAGCGGAGCGCGCCGTCCCGCATCGTCAACCTCGCCTCCGAGGCACATCGCCGGGGCGTGATCGACCTCGACGATCTCGGTGGCGAACGCGCCTATGGCGCGATGAAGAACTATTCCCAGGCCAAGCTCGGTAACGTCCTCTTCACCTATGCCTTGGCCCGGCGCCTGGCGGGCAGCGGCGTGACCGTGAACGCCCTTCATCCGGGCGTGGTGGCCAGCCGCTTCGCCAGCGAGGCCGGCGGGCTGTTCGGTTTCGGTTGGCGCTTGATCAAGCCGTTGATGATTACGCCGGTCGAGGGCGCCCGGAACAGCCTGCGCGCCGCCAGCGCGCCGGAGCTCGAGGGCGTGAGCGGACGCTACTTCACCCGCCGTGGCGAACAGAGATCCTCGCAGACGAGTCGCGACGAGGCCCTGCAGGAGCGTGTCTGGGAGCTGAGCTTGAAGCAGATTGGCTTGGCTTGACGGCGGCGCCGGCGGGGAGTGCCGCGCGTCCGGTCAGGCCGCACGCCAGAGCGCGCCCTCCGAGGGCCAGCCGCAATGGGCGGCGAGGCTCTCCGCGAAGACGGCGTCGAGGCGCCGTCTTTCGGCTTCGACCAGCGGACCGTCGACAGCAACCGGGCGGCAGCGCGAGCCGCCGACCAGGGCCATGTCGGGATCGAGCAGGCCGCCCTCTTCGTGTCCGGTAAACCAAGCCCGCTGGCCGAGATCGAAGAAGCTCTCTGCCGGCAGGCCCTCGGCGAGCAGGATGTCATGCTCCTCTAGGGCGACGTGCCAGTAGGTGACGCGATCCCGGCGCGTGCGGGCGATGGTGGTTCCGTTGATGAGGGACATGACGGGCACGAGGACGCCGCCCTCCCCGTCCGCATCCTGCCCGACCAGCACCGGGTGGCCGGGAGAGAGGAAGAGGTCCTTGACGGGCAGGCCCGGGCCGAAGGCGTCCCGGCGGATCCGCACCGGCCAGCTCTCCGAGGGAACGACCTGCATCCGGCAGTGGATCGTGCGATGTCCGATCCAGGTGACCCGGCGCAGCGCTCCGGAGGCGGTGACGGCCCGGTCGCCGACGCGGAGATCCTCGACCGCGACGGCGCCGCGGGCCGTGCGGATCGCTGTCCCGCCGACGAAGCAGAGCACCGACGCGCCGTAGAGGGCCTGCACGCCGTGAATGTCCGAACTCGTCAGCCCCGTCCCGCTATAGACCGAATTCATGACCGCGGGCGTGGCATCGTAATGGTCGAGGCCGATCGCGTGACCGACTTCGTGAGTCGACAGTAGGTCGAGCCGGACGCCGTTCGCGCTCGTCACGTGGCCGTCGCCCGAGAGCGTCCAGCCTTCCGCGGAATCGAAGGTGACCGTGACGCCGGGCACGAAGGTCCCGCTCACGCTGCCGGAGGTGTAGTACGAGTAGTTGGTGATTCCGAGCGTGTTGCCCGGCCCGTCGGGGGAGCCGTTGGCGGCCGTGAGCGGCGCCTCATGGAAAACGATGTCGGCGTCCGAGGTCGAGCCCGCCTGCTGGAACTGGATGTTGCCGTAGCTCGACCAATTGCCGAGGGACGTGCGGATGTCGTTGTAGAAGGTGGTCGGCACCGAGGAGTCGAAGGCGTAGGTGACGGTGCCACCCGGGGTCCCGTCCGCGGAGCCGCCCCATTTGGGGCCTTCGAGCATGTAATCGGTGGCCATCCCGCCCCCCCTTGATGGACCGTCCGTCATCCGGAGTGGTCCTTCGCGTGGACGCCTAGCTCCGACAGCCGGCCGGCGGTGTCTTCCGGCTCGGGATCGGGACGCCCATTTCCGAGCGTCCAGCATGACAGTTAAGAAAGTTCGCGAGGTGGCGCGGAGAACACGGCCGGCTCCGAAGGGACGTCGCCGGCGGGAGAAATGACGAAATCGCGATCACAAAATCGTGGGTTGTAATTCTGTGCGCAATTCCTGCGATCCGTGTCTCAGTTCCCTTCCCAGGCTTGTGGAAAACGAGGATAGCGAGGGCAAGTGCCGTCCTTAGCCGGCGGCGGTCATCCGTTTGCAAGGCTCGCCCGTTCTGCACCGCGAGGAGGTCCGCGGATCACGGAGGCGAGCATGCGGTTCGAAGTCCGAGAAAATTCTCCGGGGCACTGGGCCTGGTCCCTCTATCTCGGCGACGCGATCCCGATCGCGCGCTCGGAGGCCGGCTATCCGAGCCCGATCCAGGCCCGCGCGGCCGCGGCCGAATTCGCCCGCGCGGTCGCACTGGCCTCCGAGGAGCTGCGCCGCCGCTGATCTCAGGCTCGGTCTCCCCGGTCGATGCGGCGCGACAGGGCTTTGAGGGCGCCGCGGAAGGTGCGCACGTCCTGCTCCGTCATGGCCATGCGGTGGAGCATGTCGCGCATGTTGCGCGCGATCACCGCCTTCTTCTCCGGCGGATAGAAGCCCGCTCCGTCGAGAGTCTCTTCCAGGCTCGCGAAGAGGGAGAGCAGCGCCTCCCGCGGGGCCGGCGGCGACAGCATCTCGCCGGAGAAGCGCCGGCTCGCGAGTCCCGCCGCCCGGCGCCATTCATAGGCCATGAGCAGGACGGCCTGGGCGAGGTTGAGGGAGGGAAAGGCCTCCGTCACCGGGAAGGTCACGATCGCGTCCGCGAAGGACACCTCGTCGTTCGTCAGGCCGACCCGTTCGCGGCCGAACATCAGCCCGACGCCCTGCCCGCCCCCGATCCGGGTCGCCACGTCGGCCATGGCCTCGTCGGGCCCGTAGACCCGCTTCATCTGGCCTCGCTCGCGCGCGGTGGTGGCGAGCACGTAGTTCAGGTCGGCGATGGCCTCCGGCACGGTGGCATAGACCTTGGCGTTGTCGAGGACGAAGGTGGCGCCCGAGGCCGCCTCCCGGACGCCCTTCTTCGGCCATCCGTTCTTGGGGGCGACGAGGCGCAGCTCCGACAGCCCGAAATTCGCCATCGCGCGGGCGGTCATGCCGATGTTCTCGGCGAGTTGCGGCTCGACCAGGATGACGACGGGGGCGCTCATGCGCCCCCTCTCGCATGTCGCGCCTGAGCCGAAAAGCGCCCCCAGCCCCGCCGAGGGCGCCGATCCCGCCTCAGATCTTACCGTCGATGCCCATCTGGTAGTACTTGTGCACGATCTTGTCCTGGTTCTCGAGGAGCCAGTCGATCGAGGGCTCGTTGGTCATGGCCTTGCGGATCGCCTCGGTCATACCCTTGCGCTGGATCTCGAACAGCGCCTTGTGGTCGACGGTCTCGGCCTGGATCACGCCGGGGCTCAGCCAGACCGAGCAGATGATGCCGAGATCGTTGGCCTTCTCCTTGGGGATGTAGCCGGCCCGGACGGCGTCGAGCACGCCGTTCGCGATGGCGTACTGCACCGTGCCCATCAGAATCGAGGTGTACTTGTTCTCGGTCACGCTCACCTTGGAGACGCAGAGCGTCACCGGGCGGACCATGATGTCGGTGTTGAGGAGCGCGAAGACGCGGGAATGGCCGACGACCTGATCGCCGGTCAGGGTGGCCAGCGCGGTGCCGACCGGCCCGTCGAGCTCGCCGATGATCACTTCCGGCTCGGAGGCGGTGTTGGGCGGGCCGCCGGCGACGAGAGCCTCGCCTGCGCGCAGGATGATGCGGTCGCTCATGGTGTCTCCTTGGGCTTTCGTTTCCGGGGGCGAAAGTGCTGTCGGAGGCTGGTTTGTCCACCCGCTCCGGCGGGGGGCGGGGTTGCACGGGTTTCGCTTGGAAAGCGTGGGGCGAGGGGTGACAGGCGGGCGCAAGCGAAAGCGGCCCGCCCGGCCACGGCTTTGTCGGGATGCTGCAGCGCGTTATAGCGGGCGGCGATCCGGCTTGACGGCAGGTCGCGGGCGGCGGGAGCCGGCGCGCGAGCGAGAATAAGGGACGCGAGGAAGCGACATGGCGAAGATCAAGGTGGCCAACCCGGTCGTCGAGCTGGATGGCGACGAGATGACCCGGATCATCTGGGCGGAGATCAAGAACAAGCTGATCCACCCCTATCTCGACCTCGACCTCGAGTATTACGACCTCGGCGTGGAGCACCGCGACGCCACCAACGACAAGGTGACGGTCGACGCGGCGGAAGCGATCAAGCGCCACGGCGTCGGCGTGAAATGCGCCACCATCACCCCGGACGAGGCCCGGGTGAAGGAATTCAACCTCAAGGAGATGTGGAAGTCGCCCAACGGCACGATCCGCAACATCCTCGGCGGCGTCATCTTCCGCGAGCCGATCATCTGCAAGAACGTGCCGCGCCTGGTGCCCGGCTGGACGCAGCCCTTCGTGATTGGCCGCCACGCCTATGGCGACCAGTACCGCGCCACCGACTTCAAGGTGCCCGGCAAGGGCCGGCTGACCATCAAGTTCGAGGGTGACGATGGCACCGTCATCGAGAAGGAAGTGTTCAAGTTCCCCGAGGCCGGCGTCGCGATGTCGATGTACAACCTCGACCAGTCGATCATCGACTTTGCCCGTGCCTCGATGAACTACGGCCTCGCCCGCAAGTACCCGGTCTATCTGTCGACCAAGAACACCATCCTCAAGGCCTATGACGGCCGCTTCAAGGACCTGTTCCAGAAGGTCTACGACGAGGAGTTCAAGTCGAAGTTCCAGTCCCTCGGGCTGACCTACGAGCACCGCCTGATCGACGACATGGTCGCCTCTTGCCTCAAGTGGTCGGGCGGCTATGTCTGGGCCTGCAAGAACTACGACGGCGACGTGCAGTCCGACACGGCGGCCCAGGGCTTCGGCTCGCTCGGCCTGATGACCTCGGTGCTGATGACGCCGGACGGCCAGACCGTGGAGGCCGAGGCCGCCCACGGCACCGTGACGCGCCACTACCGCGAGCATCAGAAGGGCAAGGAGACCTCGACCAACTCCATCGCCTCGATCTTCGCCTGGACCCGCGGCCTGTCCCACCGGGCCAAGCTCGACGGCAACGGCGATCTGGCGACCTTCGCGAGCACGCTCGAGAAGGTCTGCGTCGACACCGTCGAGTCGGGCTTCATGACGAAGGACCTCGCGCTCCTCGTCGGGCCGGACCAGAAGTGGCTCTCGACCACGGGCTTCCTCGACAAGGTCGATTCGAACCTCAAGGTGGCGATGGGCGCCTGACAGGCCACCCGATCGCATGCGACTCGCAGCCGTCGGCCTCGAAGGCCGGCGGCTTTTTCGGTCGGATCTCGATTTCCGTCGTTTCGAGTGAACGGAATGCAACGAAGGATTGAACGGCGCGTCTTGTTCGTGCCAGATCTCCTGTCGCGCGGTTAAGGATCTCGGAGGCGTGTTGAGTTACTTGGGCAAGAGCCTCGACCACGAGGCCATGACCGACCGAATCTATGAGGCCTCGGTGCTGCCGGAGCGCTGGCGGGTGTGCTCGATATGATGGCGGACGTCGCGGGCGGGGTCGGTACGGTGTTCGTCGCCTCCGATCTGCACAACCTGCGCTCCCTGAATTCCGCCAGTCTCGACGGTTTCATGCGGGAATTCGCCGAGGGCGGCTGGGCGGATATCAACCAGCGGACCGGGCGGCTCCTGTCCAAGCAGCATCCGGGCTTCTTGCTGGAAGAAGACGTCTACACCCCTCGGGAGATCGAGGAGGACATCTTCATCCGCGACTTCCTGCGGCCGCGGGGTCTCGGCTGGGCCACCGGCACCGCTTTCCCGATCTCCACCGGCGATACCCTCGTCTTCTCGATCGAGCGCCGCTTCGCCGACGGCCCGGTGCCGCGTTCGGCGGTGGAGGTGCTCGACCTGCTGCGCCCGCATCTCGGCCGGGCGGCGATGCTCTCGGCGCGGCTTCAGCTCCGCTTGGTCCAGGCGGCGGTGGAGGCGCTGGCCCTGGTCGGCCTGCCCTCCGCGATCCTATCCCACGAGAACCGGATCCAGGCCGCCAACGAGCAGCTCCAGCTGATGATCCCGCGGGTGGTGCGCGACGGGCGCCAGCGCGTGGGCCTGTCCCATCCGGATGCCGACGAGGTGCTAGAGCGGGCGCTCGCGGCCGGCGGGGCGCGGGTGGCCCGCTCGATCCCGATCCCCGAGAGCGACGGCGACCCGGCCATGGTCGCCCATCTCGTGCCGATCCGCGGGGCAGCCCAGGACATCTTTTCCGGCAGCGCCGTGCTGCTCACCCTGGTGCCGGTGATGCCGGCCTCGGTGCCGGGAGCCGACCTGCTTCAGGGGCTGTTCGACCTCACCCCGGCGGAGGCGCGGGTCGCCCGCGGCATCGGCGAGGGCAAGAGCATCGAGACGATCGCAGCGGTCCAGGGCGTCCGCGAGGACACCGTGCGCAAGCAGCTCAAGGCCACTTACGCCAAGACCGGCGCCAAGGGTCAGGTCGACCTCGTCCGCCTCGTCGCCGGATTGAACCCGACTCGCTAGAGCGCTCACCGCCGAAGTCGTTCTCGGATCGGCGAAAGAAAGCGCGTCGAAGCAGGCAGTGCGATCGGCGTCAGCGTGCGCGTGTCGCCGAAAGCACGATGCGCGCGGCGGCCCGGCTCGGCTCCTCGTCACCGGGCAAGCGCATGCGGTCGTCGAGACGGGCGAGCGCCCTCACCTGCGCGTCGCGGGCCGGCCCGGTGGTGAGGAGCGGCAGCAGCGCCTGGACGAGTCGGCCCGGCTCGCACTCCGCCTGCACGAATTCCGGCATGGCATTCTCGCCGAGGATCAGGTTCGGCAGCACGATGGTCGGGACCTGGATCAGGCGGCGCGCGACGACCTCCTCGATCCGCGAGACCTTGTAGCCGACCACCATCGGCATGCCGGACAAAGCGAGCTCCAGCGTCACGGTGCCGGAGGCGGCGAGCGCCGCCCGCCCCCGGCGGAAGGCCGCGAGCTTGGCCGCCTCGCCATGGACAATGCGCGGCGCCCTTTCCCAAGCCAGGGCCAGGCGCTCGATCAGGGCGCGGTGACGGCTGACCGCGGGCAGCACCGCCTCGAATGGACCCGCGCGCCGGGCGAGCTCGGCGAGCGTCTGTCCGAAGACCGGCATCAGCCGCTCGATCTCGGAGCGGCGGGAGCCCGGCAGCACCACCAGGGTCGGGGGCTTGGCCGCGCGGGCCGTTTCCTCCTCCGGATTCGGGCGCAGATCGGCGAGGCGCTCGATCAGGGGGTGGCCGACATAGCTGCAGGGTGGGCCACCGAGGCGGCGATGGGCCTCGGGCTCGAAAGGTAGCAGGGCGAGCACGTGATCGATATAGGGGCGCATGCCCCTGGCACGCCATGGCCGCCAGGCCCAGACGCTCGGGGAGACGTAGTCGACGATCGGCAGATCCGGCAGCTTCTTGCGCACGCGTGAGGCAACGGCGTGGGTGAAGCCGGGGCTGTCGATGATGACGAGCACGTCGGGCTTGGCCGCGATCACATCCTCGACCGTCTCGCGGATACGCCGCAACAGGGTGCGGGCCCGGGCGAGCACGGGCAGGTAGCCCATCACTGCCACATCGTCGATCGGGAAGAGCGAGGCGAAGCCCTCCGCCGCCATGGCCTCGCCGCCCACGCCGCCGAAGGCGAGTGGCCCCTCGGAGAGGGCGCACAGGGCGCGGATCAGCTTGGCGCCGAGCTGGTCGCCGGAATCCTCGCCTGCCACGAGCCAGATGCGCCGGTGCGTCACGGATCGACCTTCAAACCGATCAGGAACATGCCGTGCCGGTCGATTGCCGCCACGGTCTCGGGTCGGTCGACGACCAGCGTGTAGCCGGCCCCGATGGCGATGCCGACGCAGCCCGCGGCTGCCGCGTTGCGCACGGTGCGAGGGCCGATGGCCGGCAGGTCGATCCGCAGGTCTTGGCCGCGCTTGGGCAGCTTGACGAGAACGCTCGCCCGGGTGGCCGGGCCGAAGCCGAAGGCGCGCCGCCCGAGGCGCCGGGCGCGGGCGAGCATCCGGTCGGTGCCCTCCGGCCCCTCGATGGCGATGACACGCGCGCCGGCGAGCACCGCCGCCTGCCCGACGTCGAAGGGCGAGAGGCTGGCGAGGAGCGTCCGGCCCGTCTCGATGGCGGTCTCCGCCGCCGCATCGGGCGCGTAGAGGCCCAGGCGCCCTTCCGGGCTCAGGAGATCGGGGGCGACCTCGTGCACGCCCATTACCCGATGGCCGTTCTCCTCCAGGAGGGAGAGCACGCCCCGCAGAAGCCGGTCGTCGCCCCCGGCAATGGCCTTGAGCATGTCGCGGTTGCGCAGGGCATGGGCGGCGTTGAGGAGGGCCGCCGGGTTCGGCCGGGCGACGCTACCCGCGGGCACGATCCCCGCGGGCGCCCAATCCTTCAGGATGGCGAGGGCGCCGGGGATGTCGAGAAGGTCGACGGTGGCGTCGGCCCGCGCCCGCATCGACCGCTCCGCGAAGCCGCGCACGGCCAGCACGCGATAGGCGCGGCCCGCCCGGTCGAGGGAATCCGCGACGAGCTGCGGCAGCCGTCCGGCCCCCGCGATGAGGGCGATGGCGTCCGCGCGCGCCGGCGCCGCCACGGCCTCCGTCAAGCGGCCGCCGGCGTGCCGCGCGGGGTGCAGATCGAGCGCTTGCCGCCCTCGCGGATGAAGGCCAGGATTTCCTGAACGGCCGGATGTGTGTCGAACTCCGCCGCCACGTCCTCGACCCGCTCCATCAGCGTGCCCTCGGGGGCGAAGAGCAGGCGGTAGGCTCGGCGAAGGGCGTGGATGTCCTCGCGGGAGAAGCCGCGGCGCTGCAGGCCGATGATGTTGAGGCCGGAGAGCGCGGCGCGGTTGCCGAGCACCATGCCGTAGGGGATGCAGTCGTTCTCGAGTCCCGAGAGGCCACCGACGAAGGCATGCGCGCCGACGCGGGCGAACTGGATCACGGCGGCGCCGCCGCCCAGGATCGCGAAGTTGCCCACCGTGCAATGGCCGGCGAGCATAACGTTGTTCGAGAAGACGACGTTATCGCCGACCCGGCAATCGTGGCCGACATGGCTGTTAGCGAGGAAGGCGCAGCGGTCGCCTACCACCGTCTCCAGGCCGCCACCGGCAGTTCCGGGATTCATGGTGACGCCTTCGCGGATCAGGCATTCCGCACCGATCGCCAGGGTGGATTCCTCGCCGCGGAACTTCAGGTCCTGCGGCTGGTGGCCCAGGGAGGCAAAGGGGAAGATCTTGGTGCGTGCGCCGATGCTGGTGCGGCCGGCGACGACGACGTGGCTGATCAGCTCGCAGCCGTCGCCGAGCGTCACCTCGGGGCCGACATGGCAGAAGGGGCCGATGCGCACGTCTGCGCCGAGCTTCGCGCCGTCCTCGACGACCGCGCTCGGATGGATGCCGGGATGCACGGCGCTCATTCCGTCACCAGCATGGCGCCCACCTCGGCCTCGGCGACCAGAGCGCCCTCGACCCGGGCCTCGCCGCGGAACCACCACATCGTCTTGCGCTGGTTCAGCTTCTTCATGTGGAAGCGCACCTGGTCACCCGGCACCACCGGCCGGCGGAACTTGCACTTGTCGATGGTCATGAAGAAGACCTGCTTGGTCTTGAGGTCGTTCGTCATGATGTGGCGGCAGCAGATCGCGCCCGCGGTCTGGGCCATGGCCTCGATCAGCAGCACGCCGGGGAAGACCGGCATGCCGGGGAAGTGGCCGGTGAATTGCGGCTCGTTCACGGTGACGTTCTTGATGCCGATGCAGCTGTCGTCGCCGTCGATCTCGATGATCTTGTCGATCATCAGGAACGGGTAGCGATGCGGCAGAAGCTCCAGAACCTTCTGGATGTCCGCCGACCCGAGTTCCCGCGGCGTCTCACTCATCGATCGTAAAGTCCCCGTGCACACGTCCGTCGGCGCCGGAGAGCCGCACGTCCTGCCTGCAAGTTTCAAGTGAACGGGCGCCCTCTTCGACAGAAATTCGGGCGGATGCAAGACCTTTGAGGCCCGTGCCCGACCGATCGCGTGGCCTTCCGCCCAAACGGGTTCGCCGCCGGAGACCGATCAGGCCCCGCGGGCGGGGGGCTCAACGTGGAGGGGCGCCCGCAAGCTCTTTCCTGCCGGCAAGCGCCCTAGAACCGTATCGCCCAAGGCATCGACAGAGGGACGTGCCGCGGATGTTGCCGATCATCCAGTTCCTAGCTGCAGAGCGCACGGGAATGCGCCGTGGCGCAAGCAGAGCCGGTTGCGCAGGAAGGCGATCGTTCGGTGATCGACGTGCTCATGATGGCTGACATGATACCGGCTGTGCGGCGATCGGCGCTGGAGGTGAATGCACTCCCTGATGGCGATCGCAAGGATCGGCGGCTTGCTGTACTCGACGATCCTGTCCGGGATCCTAGTACCAGCGATCCTCTGCTCGGTTCGTGTGAGCCGGGCGCTTCCTAAGAACCTGTTCCGTATCGTCGCTCAACGCGCGGAGGACGCAAAAACGCGCTCTTGGCGCCGGGGCGAACCCGATTACGGAGGGGTAAGAGGCCTTACTGAGCGCCGCAGCCGATGCAGATGCCGCGCATGATGTTGTCGGCCTGCTTTTCCCGCGGCGTCCGCGCCGTCGAGGACACGTCCGCATCCGGGGCTGAACCTCGGCTCGGCGGCATCACTCGGCCGACTGCGGAGGTGTTAGGGGCGTAGAAGGTCGAGGAGGGACCGCCGCCGGTCCCGGTCTCGCTTGGGGTCTGAGCCCCGGCAGGGGTGGTGAGGAGGGCCGCGAAAGCGAGCGCCGCGATGGTCGCGCGTATCGGCATAGCTGATCTCCTGACTGATCTCCTGATTTTCAGAAGTAACGCTTGAGAGATCGCTTTAGTTCGAGCTTGACTTCGGGTGTGCCGGACCCGATCCCGCGGTTTATGCACCGTTTTTGCGGCTTGGCCGCGCCCTGCGCCCCACTCGCGTCGAATTCGCGTGTCGTTTCGGGGCCATGAAACGCTTGGATCGCGTGCCGAATGACGGGACGGCGCTTCTGCTGCGCGAGACAAACCTCTGCGCAACGGCTATGGGAAGGCGTTCTGCGGTCTCCGCGTTCTCGGACGAGGTACCTCCGAATGACTAGGCCGCGCTTGGGGGATCTGCGCGGCGCCCGCGATCCGGCGTCTGGAGTCGGTGTGCTGAAGCGACCTGCCCTCTCCGCCCTCTGCCTGGCGACGGCGGCCCTCGGGCTGCTGGCGGCCTGCCTGCCTTGGTCCGTTCGTTCTCCAGCTCTCCTACAGTTCGTGAGCAATGGCCTGAGCGAGGAATACGGCCTCGCCCTTGAAGCCGATGGGCCGGCAGAGATCGCGCTGCTGCCCCTGCCGCGGCTCAACGCATCACGTGTGCGCCTCACCGCCGGGCCGAGCGGGCCGCTCATCGCCCGGGACGGCACTCTCTCTCTACAATTCTCGCTGCTCGCCCTGTTCGGTGGTCGGATCGAAGTCGCCGCGCTGGCTCTCGATGGCAGCACGGTCATCCTGCAATCCCACGAGGGTGACGACCGCTGGGTCGGGCCGCTCGCCCGGCTGAGCGAGCATGTCTCGGGGAACAGTGCGGCGGCCCCCCGCCGGATCACCCTTGGGCGCACCACGCTCGTCGGCCGCGACCCGCGGGACGGCTCGCCGCAGACCGCGCGCGAGGTCGATCTCGCCTTCTCCTGGCCTCTCCTGCGGGACAGTCTCGACATCGCGGCCGGCTTCACCTGGAACGGCGCGGCCGTCCGGCTGGTGCTGAAGGGCGTCAATCCGCGCGAACTCGCCTTGGGCCAGACGAGCCCTTTCATGGCTTTGGCGACCTGGCCCGCCGGCACCCTCAACGCCGAGGGCAGTCTCGGCTGGCAGGGCGGATGGCACGCCAAAGGACAGGCGTCGATCGATGTCCGGTCCGTGCCGGAGACGCTGGCCTGGGCCGGTGGCGGCCTCGCGCTCTCGCCGCTGGTTGAGGATCTCGGCCTCGAAGCCAGCTTCGAGGCGAAGAGCGGAAGCTTCGAGGTGCCGAACCTGCGCGTCCGTGCGGGCGACAACGTCCTGGAAGGCGCCGGATCCGCCACCTTCGGGGCGAGCCGCGCTGGCATTCAGGCGACCCTGGCCGCCGACACGCTCAACCTCTCGCCCCTCCTCGCCGGCCTGATGCACCTGACCGGGCTCGACAACGCCGCCGAGGACGGCCGCTGGACCCGCCAGTCCCTGGCGCTCGCTCCCCTCACCCGCGGCGACCTCGACCTGCGCATCTCGGCGGGAAGCGCCCGGCTCGGCCCCTTGGTGCTCGAGGATCTCGCCTCCAGCATCCTGGTGCGCGAGGACGGGATCGAGGCCTCCCTTGCACGGGCCGGCCTGCGCGGCGGCACGCTGAAGGGCCGGCTGATCCTGGCGCAGGGCCGCGACGGGGACACGGATCTGCGCACCGTCGGCACCGTCGACGGAATCGATCTCGGCGCCCTGCTGGAGCTCAGCGGCGCCCCGGCCTGGATGGCCGGTGAGACCCGCGGCAGCTTCGCCTTCGAGGGACGCGGCGCCGACGTGGCGGCGCTCTGCGGGAGGCTCAACGGCCGCACGACCCTGACCGTGGAATCGGGCACGCTTACCGGGCTCGATCTGAACGACGTGGTCCATCGCGGCGGAGCCGTGGCGCAGGGGGCGCTGGCCCGCCGCAACGGCCGCACGCCCTTCGAGCGCGCCGCCCTCTCGATCCGCTTCGCGGACGGGATCGGCGAGATCGCGGAAGGGGTGCTGTCCGCGCGGGCGCTGGAGGCCTCCCTGAGGGGCCGCATCTCCCTGCCGGACCGTCGCCTCAGCGCCGAGGCCGAATTGCAGCCGCGGGGTGCGGAGGGTGCGGGACGCCCGGCCACCCTGTTCGCGATCGGCGGCCCCTGGGACGCGGTCGCCGTCGAGCGCGTCCATCGGGAAGGGGGAAGCGACACCGATCCGCTGAGCGGCGCGTTCGAGCGGCGTCCCGTCCCGACGGCGGCGATTCCCGGCCTGTCCGAGCGGGTGCGAGCTTACGCCCCCTGACTGGCCGGCTGTTGCAAGAGCGCCCCCCGGAAAGAGAGCGCGCCGCGGGACGCGGATCCCTACAGACGAACCGCGCTCAAAATGAAACGGCCCGGCCTTTCGGGCCGAGCCGTCGTTCGTTCGCTGAATTCCCGTCTGCAGCCCGAGGGGGGCGCCGGCGTCAGGCGACGCGGCGCATCACCAGCGAGGCGTTGGTGCCACCGAAGCCGAAAGAGTTCGAGAGCACCACGTCGACCGGCTTGCGCTTGGCCTCGTGCGGAATGAGGTCGATCGCCGTTTCGACGGAGGGATTGTCGAGGTTGAGGGTCGGCGGCATCACGTTGTCGCGGATCGCGAGCACGGAGAAGATCGCCTCCACCGCACCGGCCGCGCCGAGCAGATGGCCGATCGCCGACTTGGTCGAGGACATCGACGCCTTTCCGGCGGCGTCGCCGAGTAGGCGCTCCACGGCCTTCAGCTCCAACTCGTCGCCCATGGGGGTCGAGGTGCCGTGGGCGTTGATGTAGTCGATCTGGGCCGGGTCGATGCCCGCCCGCTTCACCGCCGCGCTCATGCAGCGGAAGGCACCGTCGCCGTCCGGCGAGGGCGAGGTGATGTGGTAGGCGTCGCCCGAGAGGCCGTAGCCGATGACCTCGGCGTAGATCTTGGCGCCGCGAGCCTTGGCGTGCTCGTATTCCTCGAGCACCAGGACGCCGGCGCCCTCGCCCATGACGAAGCCGTCGCGGTCCTTGTCGTAGGGACGCGAGGCGCGGGTGGGGGCGTCGTTGAATCCGGTGGAAAGCGCCCGGCAGGCGGCGAAGCCCGCGAGCGAGAGGCGGTTCACCGGCGATTCGGCGCCGCCGGCCACCATCACGTCGGCATCGCCCAAGGCGATCAGCCGGGCCGCGTCGCCGATGGCGTGGGCGCCGGTGGAGCAGGCGGTGACGACCGCATGGTTCGGGCCCTTCAGCCCGTATTGAATGGAGACCTGGCCCGAGGCGAGGTTGATGATGCGCCCGGGAATGAAGAAGGGCGAGATCCGGCGCGGACCCTTCTCGTGGAGGGTGACGGAGGCATCGTAGATGCCGCCGATGCCGCCGATGCCGGAGCCGATCAGCACGCCGGTGGCCCACTGATCCTCATCGGATTTCGGGTGCCAGCCCGCGTCGTCGAGGGCCTGGCCGGCCGCCGCCATCGCGTAGACGATGAAGGGGTCGACCTTGCGCTGCTCCTTGGATTCCATCCAGGCGTCGGGATTGAAGGTCCCCTCGGAGCCGTCGCCGAAGGGGATGGTGCAGGCGATCCGGCAGGCGAGATCGTCCGCCGGGAAGCCCGTCACCTTGGAGGCGCCGCTATCCCCGGCGATCAGGCGGCTCCAGGTATGCTCCACACCGCTTCCCAGCGGTGTGACCATGCCCAGACCCGTGATCACTACCCGACGCATCGCGCTGTCCTGAAATACCGATCCATGGAGGGAAGGAACGTCCGACGTGAGCGAGGCGTTGCCGCCTCGCTCGAACACCGGACCTACCGAACTCAGGCCGAGTTCTTCTCGAGAAACTTGATGGCGTCGCCCACCGTCTGGATCGTCTCGGCGGCATCGTCCGGGATCTCGACGTTGAACTCCTCCTCGAAGGCCATCACGAGCTCGACGGTGTCGAGGCTGTCGGCACCGAGATCGTCGATGAAGTTCGCGCCCTCGGTAACCTTCTCGGGCTCGACGCCCAGATGCTCGACGACGATCTTCTTCACGCGCTCAGCGATATCGCTCATCGTTCTTGGTCCTCGTCTTCTTGGGTCGTGATGGTTTTGCGTGTGGTGAAGGCGCCGTGGCCGCCCTAACCCTTGTTCGGGCTTCTTTCGCAGGACAGGCCGGTGTCGGAACGCGCGTCGTCGAAGTGCCGCAACCCGCCGAACGTCAACTCCCCTTGCACGGCTGCGCGGGTGTTAACACAGCGTTCCGGCGCTGGCGAGGGGAGGTTCAGAAACCGTTCATCGGCGTGGTTTTTCGGTCGACAAGTCGGGTTAACGCAGGGGTGGCGGCCGCCGCATTGCGGCGATCGCAGAGCGGCGGCCGCCCTCAGAACATCGCCATGCCGCCATTGACGTGCAGCGTCTGCCCCGTGAGGTAGGCCGCCTCGTCGGAGGCGAGATAGACCGCCGCGGCGCCGATATCGGAGCCGGCGCCGAGCCGTCCCATGGGCACGCGGGTGAGGATGGTCTCGCGCTGCTTCTCGTTGAGGGCATCGGTCATCGCCGAGGCGATGAAGCCCGGGGCGATGCAGTTGACGGTGATGTTGCGGCTCGCGACCTCGGCGGCGAGGGCCTTCGTCATGCCGACGAGGCCGGCCTTGGCCGCCGCGTAGTTGCCCTGGCCGGGATTGCCGGTGGCGCCGACCACCGAGCCGATATTCACGATGCGGCCGTGGCGGCGCTTCATCATGCCCTTCACCGCGGCGCGGGAGAGCCGGAAGGCCGCGGTGAGGTTCACGGCGATGACCGCGTCCCACTCGTCGTCCTTCATGCGCATGAACAGGTTGTCCCGGGTGATGCCGGCATTGTTCACGAGGATGTCGAGGCCGCCGAGGGCGGCTTCCGCCGCCGGGACCAGGGCTTCGACCGCGTCCTTGTCGGACAGGTTGCCCTCGACCACCGCGACGCGCTCGCCGCCGAGCTCGGCGGCGAGCTCCTCCAGCACGGCGCGGCGGGTGCCGGACAGGGCGACATGGGCCCCCTGGGCGTGCAGGGCCCGGGCGATGGCGCCTCCCAGGCCGCCGGTCGCGCCGGTGACGAGGGCCTTGCGGCCGGAGAGATCGAACATGGGCTGATCCGTCTGAGTCTCAAGAATAGGCGGCGACGTCGTCGGGCGTGCCGATGGCGTTGGCGCTTGCGGAGGGCGCGATGCGCTTGACGAGGCCGGTCAGCACCTTGCCGGCGCCCACTTCGTGGAAGCGGTCGACGCCGGCGGCCGCCATGGCGGCGATGCTCTCCGCCCAGCGCACGGTACCCGTGACCTGGGCGACGAGGGCCTCGCGGATCTGGGCCGGATCGCTGAGCGGGCCGGCGGTGACATTGGCGTAGACCGGCACCTTGGGGGCGCTCATGGAGACGCTCTGCAGCGCCTCCCGCATGGCCTCGGCCGCCGGTCCCATCAGGGCGCAGTGGAAGGGCGCGGAGACGTTGAGCATCACGGCGCGCTTGATGCCGCGGCCCTGGGCCAGGGCGACGGCGCGTTCCACCGCCTCGCGGTGGCCGGAGAACACGACCTGCCCGGCGCCGTTGTCGTTGGCGATGTCGCAGATTGCCTGCTGGCCGCCGTCGCGCGCCGCCTCCTCGGCGATGGCGTGGGCGGTGGCGAGGTCGGCGCCGATCAGCGCGGCCATGGCGCCGAGGCCCGGCGCCACCGCCTTCTGCATCGCCTCGCCGCGGATGCGCAGCAGCCGGGCCGTGTCCGCGATGGAGAAGGTGCCGGCGGCCGCGAGGGCGGAATATTCGCCGAGCGAATGGCCGGCCACGAAGGCCGCGTCGCGGGCGAGATCGAGGCCGCGCTCCGCCTCGAGCGCCCGCAGCACGGCGAGGCTCGCCGCCATCAGGGCCGGCTGGGCGTTGGCGGTGAGCGTCAGGGTCTCGGCGGGCCCCTCGAACATCACCTTGGACAGGTTCTCGCCGAGCGCGTCGTCCACCTCGGAGAAGACGTGGCGTGCCGCCGAGGAGGCTTCGGCGAGGGCCTTGCCCATGCCGACGACCTGGCTGCCCTGACCGGGAAAGAGAAAAGCGCGCGTCATGAAAGCCGATTCCGCGATGCGCGGACGCTCGAACCTGGCCGGACGTCTGCGAAGGGGGAGCGCGGCGCACTCGCATCGTCGGGCGCGGGTGTCAACAATGCGCCGCACAACATCTTGGCCTTGGCGGACATGCCCGTCAGGCCTCGTTGAAGAAGTCCACGGTGCCGGTGTCGAGACTGTAGGAGGCGCCGACGATGCGCAGCCGGCCCTGGCGCAGGGGATCGAGAAGGGCCGGCTCCGAGGCGGTGCGCAGCCGCGTGACGATGCGGTCCACATTGGCGCGCATGGCGTTCTCCACGAGGTCGCCCGGCTTGTCCTTCACGGAGAGGACGGCGGGGAGGATCGGCTCGATCATCCGCCCGATCGCGCCGGTATAGACGGTGTTGCGGTTGACCACCTCCACCGCCGCCTCGACGGCGCCGCAGCGGCTATGGCCCATCACCAGGATCAGGGGGATGCCGAGTTGCGCGACCGCGTATTCGATGGAGCCGAGCGCGGCGAGGTCCACCGCGTTGCCGGCGTTGCGCACGATGAACAGCTCGCCGAGCCCGCGCCCGAACAGGGTCTCGGGGGAGACGCGGGAATCGGAGCAACTGACGAGGACGCAGAACGGGGTCTGGCCCAGGGCGATCTCGATGCGGCGCTCCCGGGTCTGCCCGGCCCGGACCGGGCTGTCGGTGCGGAAGAGGCGGTTGCCCTCGCGCAGGGTCGCGAGCGCCTGGTCGGGCGTCATCTCGGTCTTGCGGCTGGAGAATTCCGTGGCGTGGAGAGAGGCGGGCAGAGCCGTCGCGGCGAAGGCGGCCGCTCCCCAATGGCAGGCGCAGGCCATGAGGCGACGGCGGCTCGGCGGGCGGTCCATTCGCGTCTCCATGAGCGAAGCGGCCTGTGATGACGGGCGAAGCGGCCTCTCCTTATCGGAGGTTAACGTGTCCGCCGCCCGGTTCGCTCTGCCGTGTGGACAAGAAATCTTCGTGACGTCGCGCGCAGCGTGGCGCGGGATTTCGGCATCCGCTTGCTCCTTCGCGGCGATGCGGTGTAAGGAGCCGGTTGATTTCGCCAAAATCCGTACGCCGTTCGAGAAGGAGCCGCTTCGCATGGCTCGCGTCACCGTCGAAGATTGCATCGAGAAGGTCGAGAACCGCTTCGAGCTGGTTCTGCTCGCCAGCCACCGCGCCCGGCTCCTCGCCGCCGGCGCCCCGCTCACCGTCGAGCGCGACCGCGACAAGAACCCCGTCGTGGCCCTGCGCGAGATCGGCGACGAGACCATCACCGCCGAGGATCTCAAGGAGCAGCTGATCCACTCGATGCAGAAATACGTCGAGGTGGACGAGCCCGAGGCCGAGACCGTGCCGCTCCTGTCGAGCTCGCCGGCCGCCGCCGCCGTGGCGCCCCAGTCCAGCTCCGATGACAAGGACATCGCCTTCGACCGGATGAGCGAGGAGGATCTCCTGCGCGGCCTCGAGAACCTCGCTCCGCCGACCGAGACGGACGACGAGGCCGAGTAAGGCCCCAACCCTGCGACGATCGCGGGAAGCCCGGCTCCGGCCGGGCTTTTTCGTGCCGGGATGCGCGAGGCGCGCATGGCGCATGCCGGCCCCGCTTCCCATCTGCGACATGACGCATCGCGCCTCTGGCGCGGGAGGCGGCGATGCAGGACAATCGGCGAGTGTCTCAGGTCGAGCGTGAAGGGTCTTCCCGGCGGATGATGCGCCAGTACGAACTCGTCGAACGGGTCAAGCGCTACAACCCGGCGACCAACGAGGCCCTTCTCAACCGCGCCTACATCTACGCCATGAAGGCCCACGGCACGCAGAAGCGCGCCTCGGGGGATCCCTTCTTCGCCCACCCGCTCGAGGTGGCGGCGATCCTCACCGACCTCCGGCTCGACGACGCGACCATCGTCGCCGCGGTGCTGCACGACACGGTGGAGGACACCGCGGCCACCGTCGACGAGATCAACGCGCTGTTCGGGCCGGATATCGGGGCCCTCGTCGACGGCCTGACCAAGCTGAAGCGGCTCGATCTCGTCTCGAAGCGGGCGGTGCAGGGCGAGAACTTCCGCAAGCTCCTGCTCGCGGTGGCCGACGACGTGCGGGTGCTGCTCGTCAAGCTCGCCGACCGCCTGCACAACATGCGCACACTCCACTTCATGACGCCGGAGAAGCGCGCGCGCATCGCCGAGGAGACGCTGGACATCTATGCGCCGCTCGCCGGCCGCATGGGTATGCAGGAGCTGCGCGACGAGCTGGAGGACCTGTCCTTCCGCAACCTGAAGCCGGAGGTCTACGAGACCATCACCCGCCGGCTGGAGGACCTCTCGGCCAAGTCCGGCGAGCTCATCAAGACCATCGAGCAGGACCTGACGGCCCGACTCGCGGCGCAGGACATCCGCGCGGCGGTGAAGGGCCGGCTCAAGAAGCCGTTCTCGATCTGGTCGAAGATGGAGCGCAAGTCGATCGCCTTCGAGCAGCTCTCGGACATCGTCGGCTTCCGCGTCGTGGTCGAGACGGTGGCGGCCTGCTACGGCGCCCTCGGCGTGGTGCATACGAGCTGGCCGATGGTGCCGGGCCGCTACAAGGACTACATCTCCACGCCCAAGCAGAACGACTACCGCTCGATCCACACCACGGTGATCGGGCCCAAGCAGCAGCGCGTGGAGCTGCAGATCCGCACCGCCGCCATGGACGAGATCGCCGAATACGGCATCGCGGCCCATGCCCATTACAAGGAGCTCTCCAAGGACGAGCCGGAGAGCGCCGAGGACGGCAGCGTGCATCCGCGGCTCGCCACCGAGAGCGGCGCCTACCAATGGCTGCGCCGTACGATCGAGCTGCTCGCCGAGGGCGACAGCCCGGAGGAGTTCTTGGAGCACACCAAGCTCGAGCTGTTCCAGGACCAGGTCTTCTGCTTCACGCCCAAGGGCCTGCTCATCGCCCTGCCCCGGGGCGCGACGCCGATCGATTTCGCCTATGCCGTCCACACGAATGTGGGCAACACCGCCGTCGGCGCGAAGGTGAACGGCCGCATGGTGCCGCTGCTGCACCAGCTCCAGAACGGCGACGAGGTCGAGATCGCGCGCTCCGACGGGGCCTCGCCGCCGGCCGCCTGGGAATCCCTCGTCGTCACCGGCAAGGCCCGCGCCGCGATCCGGCGGGCGACCCGGGTGGCGGTGCGCCGGCAATATGCCGGCCTCGGCCGCCAGATCCTCGACCGCGCCTTCGAGCGGGCCGGCCGCAGCTTCTCGGAGGAGAAGCTGAAGGGGGCCCTGCCCCGGCTCGCCCGGGCCAGCACCGAGGACGTGTTCACGGCGGTCGGCCGGGGCGAGATGTTCTCCGGCGACGTCGTGAAGGCGGTCTATCCCGACTACAAGGACGAGCGGCGCGTCGGCGCCCCCGGCACGCAGTCCTCGCCGGCCAACGGCGCCTGGCGGCTCAGCCGGAAGGACCAGACCATGCGGGTCATGTCTCCCGCCGAGGGCGGGACGCCCGAGGCGGAGCGGGAGGGCATCAGCGGCATCCCGATCCGCGGCCTCGCCGGCGACCTTCCGGTGAGCTTCGCCCCGAACGGCGGCGCCGTGCCCGGCGACCGCATCGTCGGTATCCTGACGCCCGGCGTCGGCATCACGATCTACCCGATCCAGTCGGCGGCGCTCGCGGCCTTCGACAACGAGCCCGAGCGCTGGCTCGACGTGCGCTGGGACGTGGAGGCGGGCTCGCAGGAGCGCTTCCCCGCCCGCCTCGCCCTCGAATCGATCAACGAGCCCGGCACGCTGGCCCAGATCGCCCATGTCATCGCCGAGCATGACGGCAACATCGACAACGTCTCGATGAAGCGGCGCACCCAGGACTTCACCGAGATCGGCATCGACCTCTCGGTCTGGGACCTGAAGCAGCTCAACGCCATCATCTCGGAGCTGCGCACCAAGCGCTCGGTCAGCCGCGTGGAGCGGGTGAACGGCTGAAGCGGCCCGGCCGAGCTGCCGCAGCGACTTACTTCACGGCGTGAACAACGAAAAAGGGACCGGATCGCACCGATCCGGTCCCTTTCCTGTCGTACCGTCGTTCCGGATGGATCGGCTCAGGCCGCCTTCCGGCTCTCGAGGAAGGCCGCGTGCTCGGCGACGAGGTCGCCGGCCAGCGCCTTCTCCAGGAGCGCCCGGGTCTCCGGCACGCCGTAGAGGGCGATGAAGGAGCCGAAGCGCGGCCCCTGCGCCTCGCCGAACAGCACGTTGTAGATCGAGGCGAACCACGTCTTGGACACGCCCGGGCGCCCATCCGGGCTCTTGGCCTTGCCGGACAGGTCCGGGAAATGGCGCCGGCCGACCTCGTAGACGATGGCCTGAAGCGCCTCCGGATCGATCGCGCCGTCATAGGCGCCCAGCGTCTCCGAAAGGTCGCGCAGGGCCGCGGCCTCCTCGTCGGTCGCCGCGCGGTACTGCTTCTCCGGCCGGACGAAGTCCCGGTAATAGGCGAGCGCCCCGGCGACCTGCGCCGCGAGCCCCGGATGGGTCTCCGGGCCGACATTCGGCGCATAGCGGCGGATGAAGCCCCACAGTACCTCCGGCGTGTCGGCATTGGCGACCGCCACGAGGTTCAGGAGCATCGCGAAAGAGATGGTCGTGCCCGAGGCGTCGATCGTCTCCGGGGCGGGCGGCTCCCCGGCATGCAGGTGCCAGACCGGATTGCCGAGGCGCAGCTTGGCGTCCTGCTTCGCGTAGCGCTCGAGGAAATTGCCGTATTCGTCGACATGGCGCGGGATCACGTCGAAGAACAGGCGCTTGGCCTCGCGGGGCTTGTTGTACATGAACAGGGCCAGCGATTCCGGCGTGCCGTAGGCGAGCCATTCGTCGATGGTCAGGCCGTTGCCCTTGGACTTCGAGATCTTCTGGCCCTTCTCGTCGAGGAAGAGCTCGTAGTTGAAGCCTTCCGGCGGCTCGGCGCCGAGCGCCCGGGCGATCTGCCCGGAGAGCTTCACCGAATCGATCAGGTCCTTGCCGGCCATCTCGTAATCGACGCCGAGCGCGACCCAGCGCATGGCCCAGTCGGGCTTCCATTGCAGCTTGACGTGGCCGCCCGTCACCGGGGTCTCGTAGGCCTCGCCGGTGGCGGGATCGCGCCAGACGATGGTGCCGGACGACGCCCGCACCTCGTCGATCGGCACCTGCATCACGTGGCCGGTGACGGGGTGGATCGGCAGGAAGGGCGAGTAGGAGGCCGAGCGCTCGGCCCGCAGCGAGGGCAGCATGATCGCCATCACCGCCTCGTAACGCTCCGCCACGAGGCGCAGCGTGTCGTCGAAGAGGCCGGCCTTGTAGCAGTCGGTCGCCGAGCGGAACTCGTAATCGAAGCCGAAGGCGTCGAGGAAGCGGCGCAGCTCGGCGTTGTTGTGGTGGCCGAAGCTCTCATGCGTGCCGAACGGATCGGGCACCTTGGTCAGCGGCAGGTTGAGCGCCTCGGCGAGCTTCTCGCGATTCGGTACGTTGTCCGGCACCTTGCGCAGGCCGTCCATGTCGTCCGAGAAAGCGATCAGCCGGGTCGGCACGCTGTCGTTTGTCAGAACCCGGAAGGCGTGACGCACCATCGAGGTACGGGCCACCTCGCCGAAGGTGCCGATATGCGGCAGGCCCGAGGGGCCGTAGCCGGTCTCGAACAGCACCTCCGCCTTCGGCTTCTTCTCCAGCCGCGCGACGAGCTTTCGCGCCTCCTCGAAAGGCCACGCGGCCGCCGTGGCGGCGGCCTCCAGAATGGCGGGATCGAAGGCGGACGGGGTCGTCATGATCGGCAAGCTTTTGATGGAAGCGGCGAAAGGCGCGCGGTGCGGGGTGGCACGGAGGGCGTCGCGAGGGGCGCAAACTATGGAGCGCGGCCGGCCCGGTCAACGCGGGCCGGTGCTCAGAACGGGCTGACGGGGAAGAAGCGCAGGTAGAGTTCGGTGTATCGGCCGTCGTCCCAGACGCGCTGAAGCGCGTCGTCGAGGGCGCGCGAAAGGGCAGCGTCGTCCTTCCGGGTCACGAGGCCGATTCCCTCGCCGAAATAGCGGTTCTCCAGATAGTCGCCCCCGATGAAGGCGCAGCAATTCTCCGAATCCTGGCCACCGATCCAGAGGGCGAGGCTCAGACCGTCGGCGAAGGCGTAGTCGATCTCGCCGCGCTTGAGGCCGCCCTCCATGGCCGCGAGGTCGGTAAAGGGTTTCGCCTCCGCCTTGGGGAAGAACGCCTTGAGATAGGCTTGGTGGGCGCTGCCCTCGATCACCCCAACCTTCTTGCCGGCGAGCGCCGCGGCGGAGGGCTCGGGCAGGTCGCGGCCGGTGCGCGCGGCGAAGCGGGCCGGCCAGCGGAAATAGGGACGCGTCGCGAGGAAGCGGGCCCGCAGACCTCCGGTGAGCGGCACGGCGGCGGCCACCACGTCGCCCTGGCCGTCCGCCAGCGCGTCGAGCAGGGTGTCGAAGCGGCGCGCCTGCACCGTGCAGGGGATGGCGAGCTTCTCGCAGACCGCCCGGGCGAGCTCGACGGAGAAGCCGGTCGGCGTGCCGTCCGGCCCGGCGAAATGCAGCGACGGAAACTCGTCGTCCGTCAGGAATCGGACCGCGCGCCCGAGCTGCGGGGCATCGATCCGCTCGCCGCGGGCACGCGGGTTCCACATATTGGGAATTGTGACTTCGGCGCCGGGCGCGACCTCCGGTTTCTTGTCCTGTTGCGGATCTGCCGCAGCCCCGAGCAAAGGTGCGAGTAACCCCAGCAGCATGGTGCGCGCCGCGTGGGCGCGGATTGACCGCCGGCGAGGCGGCGGCGTGCGATGGACGGCGGTGGGGCGGATCGGGCTCACGCCTCTCCCTAGCACGTCGCGGAGCCGCCGGGAGCCGGTCCCGTGTCCCTGCTCGCGCCGCCGGAGCATGCCTCCCTCCTGCTCCCGCCGGAGATCGCCTTCCTCGCTGCGCAGGGCGTGTCGCGGGCGATTCTGGAGAAGGCGGCGGAGCAGGCCCGCCAGGGCGGCGCGGATGCCGCGACGACCCTCCTCAACACCGGCCTGCTCTCCGAGGAGGCGTTCTACCGGGCGCTCGCGCGGCATCTCGGCGTGGCCTTCCTCGGGGAGGCCTTCGCGCTCTCGGAGGACACGCCCTACCCGCAGGCCCTCCGCGCCGGTGCGGCCCCGCTGGCGGCGGGATCGGCCCATGCCCTGGTTGCGGCGCCCCGCGGCTACGCCGTCGCGCGGCTGCTCGACGTGCATCGCGAACTGGCCTCGCCCCCGGCCATCACGACGCCGACGCGCCTGCGCGCGGCGGTGTTCGCCCTGCATGCCGACAGGATCGCCGCGGACGCCTCGGACGATCTCGGCCGCCACCATCCCGAATGGTCCTGCCGACCCGGTCCGCATCTGACGCATCTCGCCCTCGTCGGCTTCACGATCCTGCTCGGGCTCGTGACCGCGCGGCTGCCCCTTCTCATCGGCCATCTGGTGCTCGCGGCGACGCAGATCCTGCTGATCGCGATGCTGTCGATCCGGATCGCGGCGGTCGGCGTCGCCGCCTCGCTGGAGCCGCGGCGCTTCGAGATGCAGACTCTCGCCGACGCGATCCTGCCCACCTACACGGTGCTGGTCGCCCTCTACCGCGAGGCGGCGGTGGTGCCGCGCCTGATCTACACCCTGTCGAAGCTCGACTATCCGGCGGCCAAGCTCGACATCAAGTTCCTGATCGAGGAAGGCGATTCCGAAACGGCGGCGGCTTTGGCGGCGGCTCCCTTGCCGGCCCGGTTCGAGGTGATCGTCGCACCGCCGGGGCTGCCGCGGACCAAGCCGCGGGCCCTCAATATCGCCCTGCCCCTCGCCAGGGGCGACCATCTCGTCGTCTACGATGCCGAGGACGTGGTCGATCCTGGCCAGCTCCGGGCCGCGGCGGCCCAGTTCGCCCGCTCACCTGCCACGACCGCCTGCCTGCAGGGCCGCCTCGTGATCGACAATGCCGCCGATGGCTGGCTGACGCGCTTCTTCGCCATCGAATACGCGGCCCTCTTCGACGTGCTCGGCCCGGCGCTCGCCCGCTGGCGCATGCCGACCCCGCTCGGCGGCACCTCCACGCATTTCCGGACGCAGGTGCTGCGCCGGCTCCATGGCTGGGATCCCTGGAACGTGACCGAGGATGCCGATCTCGGCATCCGGCTGGCGCTCGCCGGCTACACGGTCGGCGACCTGCCGAGCTCCACCTACGAGGAGGCGCCCAAGCGCGTCGGGGCCTGGCTGCGGCAGCGCACGCGCTGGATGAAGGGCTACCTGCAGACGAGCTTCACCCATGGCCGCGGGCTGCGGAAGGCGTGGCGGCGGCTCGGGCCCCTGGGCTTCCTCTATGCCGGGGCGCTCCTGCCCGGCACGGTCGCCTCCGCCCTGCTCTATCCGTTCCTGATGCTCGCGAGCCTCTACGAGATGATCGCGGGGCCAGCCCGCGCCGAGTTCGGGCTGCTCGCGACCCTGACTAGCCTGGGCAGCTATGCCGTCTTCCTCGGCGGCGCCGGCGCGATGCTGCTGCCCGGCCTTCTCGGCTGCCTGCGCCGCGGCTGGATCGACCTGCTGCCGCGCGTCCCGCTGATGCCCGTGTATTTCCTGCTCGTCGGGCTCGCCGCCTGGCTCGCGATGTTCGAGCTGGTTCGCCATCCCTTCCGATGGAACAAGACCGAGCATGGCCTCTCGCGGACCTCCCGCAGCGGCGCCCTGCACCTGCGGCGGCGGACGGGGACGGTCAGAGCCGCTTCGTCAGCTCCGCCGCCGTTTCCTGCGCCGGCCGGTTGAGGTTGAGGGCACCAACGAAGTCGTTGCGGGCATTCATGACGTAGACCAGTGCCGTGTGCTCCATGACGTAGTCGCCGTCCTTGCCCGGCACCTTCTTGGCGTAGCCGCGATAGGCCTTCACCGTAGCGGCGACCTGCTCCGGGCTGCCGGTGAGACCGACGATGCGGGGATCGAAGCTCGACAGGTAGTCCTTCAGCGCCTCCGGCGTGTCCCGCTCGGGATCGACCGTCACGAAGGCGACCTTCATGCCCTCCGCCTTCGGGCCGAGGGCGGCGAGCACGTCGGAGATCTGCTGCAGCGTGGTCGGGCAGACATCCGGGCAATGGGTGAAGCCGAAGAAGACGAGATGCGTCGCGCCGCGGAAGTCCTGGTCGGTGACGGTCTTCCCGTTCTGGTCGGTGAGGGTGAAGGGGCCGCCGATCCCGCTCGTCGCCTGATGCGCCTGGGGCACCAGCATGATCACCGCGGCGGCGCTGACGCCGACCAGGCCGAGGAGGAAGGCGCCGACGGGCAGGATCAGGCGGCGCGTGCGGGGGGACAGTGCCATGGTCGGGCCTTCGCGGGCGGGCGGACGCTCCCGTCCGGCCTCAAGGCTGCCGGAGGAACCATGCCCGGACGGTCGCTGGCAAGGGGCGGGTCGCCGCGGAGCCGGATGACGAGGCGCAGCGACGCGTCATGCCCCTGCACAACGCCTTGAAATCCTTAGCCGGTTTCGTTCGTCGGCTACGTGGCAGGCGGGAGGGAGAGTCGCCGGAATCGCCGCGCGGCCATTGGTCCAACCCCTTGTCCAAACACGCATTCTCCCGTCATAAAAGCGTGCCGGCCTTCGTGTTGTTGTCGCCGGCAACGAGGGGGCGCGGACGATGTTCGCCCGGCCCCGGGCCTCGACGGGACGGGTCGACCATGCTGCCGAATTTTTCCGCGCGTGATGCCACCGCGGCGTGGAAGGCCGGCTGGGAGACGAAGGTGCAGGCGCCCTTCGCCCGCTTCCGCCAGACCTTCGAGGGCGGCGACCTGATGCTGCCCGGCGGCGCGCCGATCCTCCTGAAGCCCCGGGCGAAGAAGTTTGTCGTCGATCCGGGCCTCGACCCCTGCCTCGGCCGCATCGGCACGCTGGAGGTGCGCCTCGCCACCACCAAATCGGAGATCCGCCGGGCGCAGCGCCTGCGCTTCCGCGTGTTCTACGAGGAGATGTCGGCGATCCCCTCCGGCATGGCGGCGCTGAAGCGGCGCGACATCGACGCCTACGACGCGGTCTGCGACCACCTGCTGGTGATCGACCACGCCGCGACCGAGGCCAAGCCCTTCCGCAAGGCGCGGCCCAAGGTGGTCGGCACCTATCGTCTGCTGCGCCAGGACCGGGCGGATGCGGCCTTCGGCTTCTACTCGGCCGGGGAATACGACCTCGCCCCCCTGCTGGAGCGCCATCCCGGCAAGCGCTTCCTGGAGCTCGGCCGCTCCTGCGTGCTCAAGCCCTACCGCACCAAGCGCACCGTGGAGCTGCTCTGGCACGGCATCTGGACCTACGTGCTGCATCACCGCATCGATGCGATGCTCGGCTGCGCCAGCCTGGAGGGCACGGATCCCGAGCGCCTCGCCCTGCCGCTCAGCTTCCTGCACCACCATGCCCGGGCGCCGGAGCCCTGGCGGGTGCGGGCCCTGCCCGAGCGCTACGTCGCCATGGACCGGCTGGCGCCGGAGGCGATCGACCCGAAGAAGGCGCTGAACGCCCTGCCCCCGCTGATGAAGGGCTATCTGCGCGTCGGCGCGACTTTCGGCGACGGCGCCGTGGTCGACCGCCAGTTCGGCACCACGGACGTCTTCGTGGTGTTGCCGGTCTCGGCGATCGCCGCCCGCTATATCGGCCATTTCGGCGCGAGTGCGGATCGGCACGCCGCGTGACCGGAACGCCGTTCGGGCAGGGCTGACCCGCTCCATCCCGGCTTGCTCCGGCCCGTGAAGCCTGATGAGGCAGCGCGACCGTCCGCTCACGTGTCCGTGAAGGTCATGCTCGCCCCCTCCCCCCGGTCCGACCGCGAACGCCTCGGCGCCATGGCCGCGGCCATCACCTGCGTGGCCGTGGTCGGCACCGGGCTCGGCCTGTCGATCCCCCTCCTTTCCCTCGAGATGGAGCGGATGGGGGCTTCCAGCGGGCTCATCGGCGTCAACACCGCCGTGGCCGGGCTCGCCAGCATCCTTACCGTGCCCTTCGTGCCGCGGCTCGCCGCCCGCATCGGCGTGGTGCGCCTGCTCGTGCTGGCGATCCTCGTGGGCGGCCTCTGCCTCTCGGGATTCAAGCTGTTTTACGGGCTGGCCTGGTGGTTTCCCCTGCGCTTCGTCTTCTCGACGACGCTCGGCGTGCTGTTCGTGCTGTCCGAGTACTGGATCAACGACGCGGCGCCTCCCGCGCGGCGCGGGCTGGTGATGGGCATCTACGCCACGGTGCTCGCCATCGGCTTCGCCATCGGGCCGGCTTTGCTCGCCGTGTTCGGCACGGAGGGCTGGGCCCCCTATCTCGCCGGCTCCGGCCTCTTCTTCCTCGGCCTGACGCCGCTGCTGCTGGCCCGGAACCTGTCCCCGCGTCTCGGCCATGGCGGCGGCGGCAAGGTGCTCGCCTATCTGCGCACCGCGCCGGTCGCGGTGCTCGCCGCCGCGCTCTACGGGGCGGTGGAAGCCGGCGGCTTCGCCATCCTGCCGCTTTATGCGCTCCATGTCGGCTTCGACGCGAAGACGGCCGCGGCCCTGGTGAGCGCCGTGGCACTGGGCAACGTGGCCTTCCAGATCCCCGTCGGTCTGCTCGCGGACCGGATCGACCGGCGCTGGGTGCTGCTCGGTGCCTGCCTTTTCGGCGCTGCCGGGGCAGCCGCGATTCCGGCGCTTTCCGGTTCGCTGCCGTGGCTGACGGGCCTGCTCTTCGCCTGGGGCGGTATTGCCGGCACGCTCTACACGGTCGGCCTCGCCCATCTCGGCGCGACCCTGCGCGGACCGGATCTCGCGGGCGCCAACGCCGCCTTCGTGATGCTCTACAATGTCGGGCTGATGCTCGGGCCGCCCGTGATCGGCGGGGGCATGGACCTCGCCAGGCCCCACGGCTTCGCGGTGGCGCTCGCGATCCCGTTCCTCGCCTATGCGCTGGTGGTGATCCGTAACCTCGCCCGCTCTTCCGGAAGAGGCGCCTGAGCGCCACATTCTGGAACGGGCGCTCCCCTGGAGCCGTTATACGCTCAAGCTGCTGCCCGAGAGACGGCATGCGCCGTCTCAGCCCCTTGCCGGAGGTCTGCCATGAGCCTGATCGGACGCCTCGTCACCAAGATCCTCGGCACCGAGGATCGCCCCGTTGCCCGCGACGACCGCAATGCCGGCTCCAGCACGCCGATCGGCCGGCTGGTGACCAAGATCCTGCGGAGGTAGGCGCCTGTTGCCGTCAGCCGCACGAGGCCGACGGACGCGCGATAGGTTGCGTCATGACCGAAGCCGAGCAGGGAACCGCCGCGATCCTGCTCGGCGCATGGGCGGGCGATTCCATGCCACCTGGATCGGCAGTTGAATGAATGCGGCATCGTCTCGGATGTGAGCGACAATCGCAGGTCGGCAATGCGATGCCTGACCGACCGCGATGGCGCCAGGAAGGAGGGGTGCGTTTCGGTGCACGTCTCCCCCGAGCCAATCGAACGGGTGAACGCACGAGCGGGGCTGCGACAAGACACGGAACTGGTGGAGTTCGCCTTGGCGAACGTCCCCATGGACGACACCTTCGCCCAGGTTGCCTGCGAGCTGCGCAACACGGCCGATCCGGATCTCGAACGCGGTTCTCCGCGGAGGTCCCTGAGCTTCAGGTCCGCTACGCAGGTGCCGAAGCGCGATCCCGGCACGACCTTGGCCCGCCGAAACGACGCGGCCCTTCCATGTCTGAAGCGTGCGGCAGCGTCTATCGCGGAAGCGGGTAAGGCCATCGCGTCGCAACCATGCGCGGCACCGGCCGGTCCTCCTTGCGCTCCGCTTCCGAGCCGGGCACTCCGCCCTCGATGACCGTTCCGTCCCCGTCCACGCGCCGTCCGCTCTCTGCTCTTCGCGGCTTCCTCACCAACGAGGCCGCGGGTGGGATCGTTCTGATGGTGGCGGCGGCGCTGGCGCTCGTCGTGGCGAATTCGCCCCTCGGCGCGCACTACGCCCACGCCCTGCATACGAAGCTCGGGCCCTTCAGCCTTCTGCATTGGGTGAATGACGGCCTGATGGCCGTGTTCTTCCTGCTGGTGGGTCTCGAGATCAAGCGCGAGGGGCTGGACGGACGCTTGCGGACCTGGCCAGACCGGGTGCTGCCCGGCATCGCCGCCGCCGCAGGCATGGCGGCACCGGCCCTCGTCTATCTCGCCTTCAATCTCGGTTCCGGCACCGCCCGCGGCTGGGCGATTCCCGCCGCCACCGACATCGCCTTCGCCTTGGGCGTGCTCGCGCTGCTCGGCCCGCGGGTGCCGGTCTCCCTCAAGATCTTCCTCGCGGCGGTGGCGATCGTCGACGATCTCGGCGCCGTCCTCATCATCGCCCTGTTCTACACAAGCTCCCTCGACCTGCCGATGCTGGCCGGCGCGGGGGGCGTGCTGCTCGCGCTCCTCGCCCTCAACCGTTTCGGCGTGCGGGCCCTTTTCCCCTATCTGCTGCTCGGCCTCTTGCTCTGGGTGTTCGTGTTGCGCTCGGGCGTGCACGCCACCGTCGCCGGGGTGCTGCTCGCCCTGTTCGTGCCGATCCGCCCGAGCCCGGGCCGGCCGGAGGACGAGACCTCGCCCTTGCACCGGCTGGAGCATGGACTGAGCCCTTGGGTTTCCTTCCTGATCGTGCCGGTCTTCGGTTTCGCCAATGCCGGCGTCGGTGTCCTCGGCCTGCCGCCTTCGGCTTTGGTCGATCCCGTCACCCTCGGCGTGGGACTCGGCCTGTTCCTGGGCAAGCAGGTCGGCGTCTTCGCGAGCGTGCGGCTCGCGGTTCTGACCGGCATCGCGGCGCGGCCGGCCGGGGCGAGCTGGCGGCAGGTCTACGGTGTCGCTCTGCTCTGCGGCATCGGCTTCACCATGAGCCTGTTCATCGGCGGCCTCGCCTTCACGGACGGCCTGCACGAGACGGAGACCAAGCTCGGCGTCCTCGGTGGCTCCCTGCTCTCGGGGCTTGCGGGCGCCCTGCTACTGTCGCGTGCGCCCCGGCGGGTGGAGGAGGCGGCGCGGGCCTGAGCCGCGTTGTCCCGCGCGCGCACCAGTTGTAACTGCGCGCCATGCGGTACTATCTCGGCCTCGCCACCACCTTCCACGATCCGGCCCTCGCCCTCGTCGGACCGGACGGGACCGTGCTCTTCGCGGAGGGCGCGGAGCGCTTCCTGCAATACAAGCGGGCCCCGAACTGCGAGCCTGACACCGGCATCCGCATGGTCGGCCTTTTGAAGGCCCATGTGCCGGAGGGGGCGGAGCTCGTCATCGCCTCCTCCTGGGGTGAGCAGTTCACGGAGTTCCTGAAGGGCCAGGCGGCGGCGGGCGCCTTCGACCTGATGGCGCTGAGCCGCCATCCGTCGACCCTCAACCGCTCCTTCGTGCCGGAGCGGGCCGAGCGCATCCTGGTGGCCGATCTCCACGCCATGCAGGCCCGGATCGGGCATGGCACGCTGATGGCGCTCGACAACGAGACCCGCGGCTTCGGCGGGACGCCTCGGGTGAGCCTGGCCGCGCAGAGGCGCTACCCCCACCACCTCGCGCACGCGGCCTACGCCCTCTGGGGCAGCCCCTTCGACGAGGCCACGGCGCTCATCGTGGACGGCATGGGCGAGACGGGTGCGGCGGCGCTCTACCGGCTGGCGGAGGGCCGCATCGAGGAGGTGCGCCGGCACCGGGGCCGCGGCTCGGTCGGCTTCCTCTACGGCCTCGTCACCGACCTGGCCGGCTTCGACCAGATCAAGGGCGAGGAATGGAAGATCATGGGGCTCGCCCCCTACGGCACGCCCGATCCCGATCTGATGGAGCTGCTGCGCCGCTTCTACGGCGTGGAAGACGGGCGGCTGAAATTCGCCGACACGCCGGTCGTTCAGGCGGTGACGACGGAGATCCTCGCCCGGCGCCCGCCCGACCTGACCGAGCAGGGCTGGGCCGACCTTGCCCGCAGCGGCCAGGAGATCTTCTGCGAGCTGATGGACGTGCTCGTCGCCGAAGCCGAGCGGCTGGCCCCCTCGGAGAATCTGGTGATCGGCGGCGGCTGCGGGCTCAATTCCTCCTACAATGGCCGCGTGCTCGGGCGCTCCGGCTTCCGGCGGCTTCACGTGCCCTCGGCGCCCGCCGACGACGGCAACGCCATCGGCGCGGCCTGGCTCGCCTATGCGGAGGATCATCCCGAGTGGCGCGGACCTGCCGCCGCCGCCCGGCCGCTGACGCCCTATCTCGGCTCGACGGTCTCGACCGAGCCCTTCGAGCGCATGACGGCCTGGGAGCCGCGGGCACGGAAGCTCGGCCACGAAGGTGTCACCCGGGAGGCGGCGCGGATCCTGGCCGAAGGGGGCCTCGTCGGCTGGGTGCAGGGCCGGGCCGAGTTCGGTCCCCGGGCGCTCGGCAACCGCTCGATCCTGGCCGATCCGCGCCCCGAATGGGCCAAGGAACGGCTCAACGCCAAGGTGAAGTACCGCGAGGCCTTCCGGCCCTTCGCCCCCTCCATCCTGGCCGAGGCGGGGCCCGACTGGTTCGAGGATTACGCGGACAGCCCCTACATGGAGCGCACCCTGGTCTGGCGGGACGCCGTGCGGGCCAAGGTGCCGGCGGTGGTGCATGCGGACGGCACTGGCCGGCTCCAGAGCGTCACGCGGGCGCGCAACCCGGCCTATGCCGCGCTGATCGAGGCCTTTCGCGCCCTGACCGGTGTGCCGATCCTGCTCAACACGAGCTTCAACGTGATGGGCAAGCCGATCCTCCACACAGCGGAGGACGCGATCCTGATGTTCTACACCACGGGCCTCGACGCCATCGTGGTCGAGGACTGGTTGCTGACCAAGGCGATGCCGGCCGGGGCGTGAGCCCGGCGCGCCGCTTCAGGCCTTGCGGGCCACCGTGAAGCGGGCGGCCTGGCGCAGGATCTCGGCGCGCCCGCCCCAGGGAGCCACCGCCTCCTCGCAGAGGGCGACGAGGCGGTCGCACTCGGCGCGGGCGCCGTCGAGGCCAAGGCGATCGACGAGGGTCGCCTTGCCGGCATCCTTGTCCTTGCCGGTGGCCTTGCCCATGGCCTCCGGGGAGGCCTCGCGGTCGAGGATGTCGTCGGCGACCTGGAAGGCCTGGCCGAGGGCCTTGCCGTAGCGCAGGAGCGCCGCCCGCTCGTCGGCGTCTGCGTTGCCGACGATGGCGCCCGCCTCCACCGAATAGGCGAGGATGGCGCCGGTCTTCATGGCCTGCATGCGCAGGGTGTCCTCGACGTCGAGGGAGACGGCGCCGAAGCGGCCTTCCGCGGCGAGATCGAGGAGCTGCCCGCCGACCATGCCGCCGAGGCCGGAGGCCTTGGCGAGGCCGAGCACGAGATCGGCGCGGATCGCCGGGTTCGGCTGCCACTGGGCGTCCGCCGTGATCTCGAAGGCCAGCGTCTGCAGGGCGTCGCCCACGAGGATGGCGGTGGCCTCGTCATAGGCCTTGTGCACCGTGGGCTTGCCGCGGCGCATGTCGTCGTTGTCCATCGCCGGCATGTCGTCGTGGACCAGCGAATAGCAGTGCACCAGCTCGACGCCCGCGCCGGCGGCGAGCGCCCCGGCCTCGGAGCCGCCGAGCATGCGGGCGGTCTCGATCGCGAGGAACGGGCGCAGGCGCTTGCCGCCGCCGAGCACCGCGTGGCGCATCGCCTCCATCAGCCGGGGCGGACGGGCGATCTCGCCGGGGCGGACGCTTTCGTCGAGCAGGTCGACCATGAAGCGCTCGACGGTGGCCGCCACCTCGGCAAGCCTGTGGGCAAAGGCATCGGCCGACGGGTTCGCCTTGACCGGAGCGGCGGAACCTTGCGTTGAGGTCATCGGGACAAGCCTTGGTCGAGAAGGGGCAGGCGCAGGTTGCGGATGCCGGAGGACAGCGACGGGATGCCCGAGGGGCGCGATCTGCGCCGCGTGCGGCCGCCGGGCCGTGGGCGCGGATTGCGGCTGCTCGCCACCCTCCTCACCGTCGCTCCCGTCATCGTGGTCGCCCTCACGCTCACGCTGGCGCTCGTCTATAGCGTGCTGATGCCGCCCTCAACCCTGATGCTGGGCCGATGGTTGACGTGGCAGGGCGTCGACCGGGAGCCGGCGGCGCTGGAGGCGATCTCGCCTTTCCTCGTCCAGGCGGTGATGGCCTCGGAGGATCAGCGCTTCTGCCTGCATAGCGGCGTCGACTGGGGGGCGCTGCGCGAGGTCGTGGACGACGAGGACGGACCGAGCCGGGGCGCCTCCACCATCACCATGCAGACGGCCAAGAACGTCTTCCTCTGGCCCGGCCGCTCCTACATCCGCAAGGGCCTCGAGATCCCCCTGGCGCTGCTGGCGGACGCGGTCTGGGGCAAGCGGCGGACCATGGAAATCTACCTCAACGTCGCCGAGTGGGGCGAAGGCCTCTACGGCGCGCAGGCCGCCGCCCGGTACTGGTTCCACAAGGATGCCCGTTCGCTGACGCGCCAGGAGGCGGCCCTGCTCGCGGCCGCGCTGCCGAACCCGATCGAGCGCCGGGCCGGCAAGCCGTCCCGCGGCCTGCGCGCCATCGCCGCCCGTATTCAGGGCCGGATGGGGCAGGTCGACGGGTTGATGGGCTGCCTGCGCCGCTGATCCCGCACGAGGCCGAAACCGCCCCGCGACGATCGAATCGGTTGCGGACGAGATTGCCGCGGCCGGGGCGCACGGGGGGCGCAACCGGCCGAAAATCGGTTATGGAGCCCGCCGAGAAGGAGAGTTCCCATGTCCGTGCCCGCCACCGAGATCACCCTGGAGCGGATCGCCCTGATCCGGCGCCTCGTGGTGGCCTGGAACCCGGAGGCGCATGGCGCGCCGATCATCCATCCCGACGCGCCCTATGGCAGCACCGATCGGGACGGCGACATCGCCAACGTCACCGGGGACGACGAGGGCGCGGAGGAGGAGCACCGGGCGGTCGGCGCGGCGCTCGCGGCCTTCGTGCGGCACGCGACGCTCAAGCCCGGCCGCTTCACCTATCACAACCCGCTGGTGAAGCTCGATCTCGCCGGCGTCGGCGACGTGTTCCGCGACGAGGCGGGCGCCGCCCCGAAGCAGATCACCTTCGATGTCGGGGAAGAGCATCTCGCCCTGATCCCGCATCTGGCGGTGGCCTGGGACGAGGCCCGCGGCATCCCCCTGGTCGATCCGGCCGCTCCCTACGGCGGCGCCGACCTCGAAGCCTCGATGCGTCGGCATCTCGGCGGCCGGGAGACCGACCTCATCCGCCTGCACCACGCCCTGCAGCCCGCCCTTCAGATCTTCCTGCGCTACGCCGACATCGCCCCGGGCGATTACGCCTGAGAGCGGAGCCGCGTTGACCCTCGTGGAAGCGGTGCCTTAATGTCCGGGTGCGGAGCAAGCCGCCCCCGGACCCGCGGGAAGGGTTGAGCCCACTTGCCGCCGAGTTTTCGACGACAGCAGACCTTTGTGCAGCCGGAGATGCGGGTCATCGGCGCTTCATGCACGGAGGTTCCATGCAGCGGCTCCCCGATCAGCCCGATCTCGACCATCTGAAACGGCAGGCCAAGGGCCTGCTCGCCCGCGCTCGGGCGGGCGACGCTTCCGCCCGCGCGTTCTTTCGCGACGCCGCCCGCGGTGCTGAGCCGGATCTGCGGCTTCATGCGGCGCAGTTCGCCCTCGCCCGTGCCTATGGCTTCCCGTCCTGGCCGGACTTGGCCCGCTTCGTCCTGGCCCGCCGCGCCTGGGCTGCCGACCCCGCACGCCGGATTCAGGAATGGCTGCGCCTCGCCTATGCCGGCGACATCGCGGGAGGAATAGGCCGCGCGAGTCCCACCGCGGCGGCGCGTCTGATCGAGGAGGATCCGGGTTTCCTCGCCGGCGAAGCCCCTCTCGCCTGCGCCGTCGGCCAGGAGACCGTATTGCACGCGGCGATCGATGCGGATCCCGGTTGGGTCCATCGCCCAGGCGGGCCACTGAACCTGCCGCCCCTCGTGGCCGTAACGCATTCGAGCCTGCTGCGGCTGCCGCGCTACCGCGACGGATTGATCGCCTGCGCGCGGCGTCTGCTCGAGGCAGGAGCCGATCCGGATCAGGCCGTTCCCAGCCGCTGGGGCGGTGCGCCGGGCACGCCGCTCTCGGCCCTCTACGGCGCGGCCGGGCAGAACCGTGATCCCGCACTGACGCGCCTGCTCCTCGAAGCGGGGGCGAACCCGAATGACGGGGAATCCCTGTATCATTCTCTGGAGGAACCGGAGTGCACCCGGCTGCTCCTCAAGGCGGGCGCCCGCGTTGCCGGCACCAATGCGCTCTACCGTGCCCTCGACCTCGCCGATGCCGAGCCGCTTCGTTTGCTGCTCGCGCATGGGGCTGATCCGGAGGAGTCGCCGCCGGGCCTTCCGACCTCGGCCTGGGGCACGCCCCTGCTCTGGGCGATCCGGCGGCGCCGGTCTCTGGCCCATGTCGAGGCCCTGCTCGCCGCCGGGGCCGATCCGAGCGCGCGGACGCCGGACGGCACCGGCGCCCTTGTCCTGGCGCGGCGTTTCGGCCTGCCGGAGGTCGCCGCCCGCCTGGAGCAGGCCGGTGCGGCGGCGGCGATGTCCGACCCGGAGCGCTTTCTCGCCGCTTGCGCGGCGGGGGATGGGGCGGCCGCGGAGCGGATCCGATCCCTCCAACCGGATCTACCGGGATCCTTGTCCGAGGTGCAATTGCGGCAATTGCCCGAGCTCGCCGCGCTCGGCTGCGGGCAGGCCGTGCGGCTGATGGTGCGGCTCGGCTGGCCGGTCGCGATCCCGGGCGGGGATTGGCAGGGCTCGGCCCTCAACCATGCGGTGTTTCGGGGCGATGCCGGGCTGACCCGCTTTCTCTTGGAGCACGGCGCCGACTGGCGGGAACGCCATGGCTACGGCGACGACGTGAGCGGCACCCTGTCCTGGGCTTCCCTCAACGAACCCGAGGACGGCGGGGACTGGGCGGGATGCGCCGAGGCCCTACTCGCCCACGGCATGCCCGCCGCAAGCCGGGACCCGGCGGGCTCCGGCGGTGTGGTGCACGACGGGCGCCTACGGTCCTTCTCCGATGCGGTGACCGAGATTCTGCTCGGGGTCACGGAGCAGGAGGGATGAACCCGCTTCAGATCGCTTGAAAAAGGCGGGCGTGCCTCCCCTCGCCCGCGAGCGGGACGAGGGGAGAGCATCCGCGCGCGAACTCAGCCTTCGCGCTTCTTGCGCTGGGCGAGTGTCCGCAGCCGAAGCGCGTTGAGCTTGATGAAGCCGGCCGCGTCGCGGTGGTCGTAGGCGACGGCGCCCTCCTCGAAGGTGACGAGGTCCTGGTCGTAGAGGGAATGCGGGCTCTCGCGGCCGATCACGTGCACGCCGCCCTTGTACAGCTTCAGCCGCACGGTGCCGGTGACCTTCTCCTGGCTCTTGTCGATCAGCGCCTGGAGCATCTCGCGCTCCGGCGAGAACCAGAAGCCGTTATAGATCAGCTCCGCGTATTGCGGCATGAGCTGGTCCTTCAGATGGGCGGCGCCGCGGTCCAGCGTGATCGATTCGATGGCGCGGTGGGCCGGCAGCAGGATGGTGCCGCCGGGGGTCTCGTACATGCCGCGGCTCTTCATGCCGACGAAGCGGTTCTCGACGAGGTCGAGCCGGCCGATGCCGTTGGCCCGGCCGAGCTCGTTCAGCCTGGCGAGCAGGGTGGCCGGCGACAGCGCCTCACCGTCGATCGAGACCGCGTCGCCCCGCTCGAAGCCGATGGTGATCACGGTCGGCTGGTCGGGCGCCTCCTCCGGCGAGAGGGTGCGGGAATAGACGTAGTCCGGCACCTCGACCGCCGGATCCTCCAGCACCTTGCCCTCCGAGGAGGCGTGCAGGAGGTTGGCATCCACCGAGAACGGGCTCTCGCCGCGCTTGTCCTTGGCGATCGGGATCTGGTGCTGCTCGGCGAAGGCGATGAGCTGCTCGCGGGAGCGCAGGTCCCATTCGCGCCAGGGGGCGATGACCGTCACGTCGGGCTTGAGGGCGTAGTAGCCGAGCTCGAACCGAACCTGGTCGTTGCCCTTGCCGGTGGCGCCGTGGCAGACCGCATCGGCCCCGACCTTCTCGGCGATCTCGATCTGCTTCTTGGCGATGAGCGGCCGGGCGATCGAGGTGCCGAGCAGGTACACGCCCTCGTAGACCGCGTTGGCCCGGAACATCGGGAAGACGTAGTCGCGGACGAATTCCTCGCGCAGATCCTCGATGAAGATGTTCTCCGGCTTGATGCCGAGCAGCTCCGCCTTCTTGCGGGCCGGCTCCAGCTCCTCGCCCTGGCCGAGATCGGCGGTGAAGGTCACGACCTCGCAGCCATAGGTGGTCTGCAGCCACTTGAGGATGATCGAGGTGTCGAGGCCGCCCGAATAGGCGAGCACGACCTTCTTGACGGACTTGGGAGCGGAGGGAGCGGACATCGGGGAAGGCTTCGTTCAGCGGCCGGGATGCCGCGTCGCTTAACAGCGGAGTTGCGCCCCGCGCAACCGCATGCGCCCTGCCGGCTTGCAGGAGAGGGACGGCGCGCGGTCGCGCGAGGCTGCCCTCCTCGGAAAGCATGGCTGTCGCGGATGAACCTTCGCGGTGGGTTCTGCGTAGTGTCACTTTCGATCCCGGAGCTTTGACGAATGCCGCGCCGCCCGACCCTGGAGTTCTGGTACGAGTTCGCCTCGACCTACTCCTATCTCGCGGCGATGCGCGTCGAGGCCCTCGCCGAGGCGGCCGGCGTCGCCCTACGCTGGCGGCCCTTCCTGCTCGGGCCGATCTTCCTGGCCCAGGGCTGGAACAACTCGCCGTTCAATCTGTACCCGGCCAAGGGCCGCAACATGTGGCGGGACCTTGACCGGGAGGCGGCCCGGGCCGGTCTGCCGCCGGTGACGCGCCCCAACCCGTTCCCGCAGAACAGCCTCGCCGCCACCCGCGCCGCGATCTACGGCAGCGATTTCGACTGGCTGGTGCCCTTCTCGAAGGCGGTGTTCGCCACCTCCTTCGCCAGGGGCGGCTCCATCGCCGAACCCTCGGCCGTGGCCGCGATCCTCGACGGCCTCGGCCTCGACGGACCGGCGATCCTCAAGGCTGCGACCTCTGAGGTGAACAAGGCCCGCCTCAAGGTGGCGGGCGAGGAGGCGAGGTCCCGGGGTATCTACGGTGCCCCGAGCTTCCTCACCGAGGATGGCGAACTGTTCTGGGGCAACGACCGCCTGGAGCAGGCGCTGGCCTGGGCCGCCGGGGACCGTCCGGGGGGCTTGCGGTAGACCACGCTGCGCGAGAGACGAAAAGCCGTCTCGTGCTAAGGGCGTGCGGTCAGCGATAATCCGGACAGCCCTCCCCTTGCGTCTTCTCCTCGTCGCCGTCGGCCGGCTCAAGAACGGCCCGGAGCGCGACCTCGCCACCCGCTATCGCGAGCGTGCCCTCGCCCTGGGCAAAAGCCTGGGCGTCTCCGCCTGCGACCTCGTCGAGATTCCGGAGAGCCGGGCGCGGCGGGCCCCCGACCGCTGCGCCGAGGAGGCGGCGGCGATCCTCGGCCATGTCCCGGCGGAGGCGGCCTTGATCGCCTATGACGAGCGCGGGCGTTCCGATCTCTCCAGCGAGCGCATCGCGGAGCGGGTCGGGGTCTGGCGCGATGCTTCGAAGCCGGCTCTGGCGATCGCCATCGGCGGCGCGGACGGCCTCGACGACGCCGTTCGGACACGCGCCGACCTCATTCTCGCCTTCGGGGCGGCGACACTGCCCCATGGCCTTGTGCGCGTGCTCGCCCTGGAGCAGGTGTACCGGACGCTCACGATCCTGGCGGGTCATCCCTATCACCGCGGCGAGCCTTGAGGGTGCATCTCCGGTCTTCGACATCCCCGCGCCGGCTCCTCGCGGCCGGCCTCCTCTGCGCGGGCGCGGCCCTGGCCGGGGCGGCCGCGGCGCAGGAGGCCCCCGCCCCTGCCGAGGCGATCCAGCGCGCCACCGAGGAGCGGAACCGGCGCGCCGAGAGCCTGAAGCAGATCGAGGAGGCGCTCGCCGCGAGCGCTGGAAGCCGCGCCGCCATGGAGAAGGAAGCGGCGGCGATCGCCGGCGACCGGGCCAAGCTCAACACCGCCCTGCTCGACGCCGCCCGCCAGGCCCAGGCGACCGAGGACCGGATGAGCCGCCTCGACGAGCGCCTGCGCACGCTCACCGACAGCGAGGCGGCGATCCGCAAGTCGCTCGATGCCCGCCGCGGCGTCATCGCCGAGGTGCTGGCCGCGCTCCAGCGCATGGGCCGGCGCCCGCCGCCGGCGGTGCTGGTGCGGCCCGAGGACGTGCTCGCGGTCATCCGCACCTCGATGCTGCTCGGCGCAGTGGTGCCGGAACTGCGGGGGGAGGCCGAGACGCTTGCCGGCGACCTGACCGAGTTGGTGCGGGTGCGCGGGCTGATCGCCTCCGATCGCGAAGCTTTGAAGAACGATCTCGCCGGCTGGGCGGCGGAGCGCCAGCGGCTCGACGCCCTCGTCACCGCCCGCAAGGCGCGGCTCGCCGAAGTCGAGAGCAACCTCGCGGCCGAGCGCCAGCGCAGTGCCGAACTCGGCGTCCAGGCCAAGTCCCTGAAGGATCTGGTCGACCGCATGGAGGGCCAGGTCGCCTCCGTCCGCCGCGCCGAGGAGGCGGCCAGGACGGCGCAGGAGAAGGAGGCGCGGGCGACGCAGGAGAAATTCGCTGCCGCGGGCACCCGCGATCCGGCCCGCCTCGCGCCGAAGATCAAGTTCGCCGAACTGCGCGGCGACCTGCCGAGGCCCGTCAGCGGCGTGCTCGCCCGCGGCTTCAACCAGCCCGACGGGAATGGCGGCACCACCCGCGGCATCTCGCTCCGGGCACGGCCGAAGGCGGTCGTCGCCTCTCCCGCGGATGGCTGGGTGGCCTTTGCCGGACCCTTCCGGTCCTATGGCCGTCTCTTGATCATCAACGCGGGCGACGGCTACTATCTTTTGCTCGCCGGCATGGACCAGATCAGCGTCGAGGTCGGGCAGTTCGTGCTGGCGGGTGAGCCTGTGGCGACGATGGGTGACGGCGGATCGGCGGAGGTTTCGCAGGCTCCAACGACGCGTGCGTCATCGAGGGACGATGATCGGGGCGATCCCGTCCTGTACGTCGAGTTCAGAAAAGACGGCGGCTCCATCGATCCGGAGCCTTGGTGGGCGAAGAGCCCCAGCGAGAAGGTCCGCGGGTAATGCGCAAGATTTCCCTCGTGTTGTTCGGCGCGGTCCTGGGCGTCGGTGGGTCGGTGGTCGCGACCCAGACGCAATTGCTCTCCGGCACCAGCGCGGTCGCGGCCTCCGCCGAGACCTACCGGCAGCTCAGCCTGTTCGGTGACGTGTTCGAGAAGGTGCGTACCGACTACGTGGAGAAGCCCGACGAGGCCAAGCTGATCGAGGCCGCGGTCAACGGCATGCTGACCTCGCTGGACCCGCATTCGAGCTACATGGACGCGAAGGCCTTCCGCGACATGCAGACCACGACCCGCGGCGAGTTCGGCGGCCTCGGCATCGAGGTCACGATGGAGGACGGCCTGATCAAGGTCGTCTCCCCGATCGACGACACCCCCGCCTCGAAGGCCGGCATCCTCGCCAACGACATCATCACCCAGATCGACGAGGACCAGGTGCAGGGCATGACCTTGAACCAGGCCGTCGACAAGATGCGCGGCCCGGTCAATTCTGCGGTGAAACTGAAGATCACCCGCAAGGAGGCCAAGGACCCGATCGACGTCACGCTCAACCGCGACGTGATCAAGATCCGCCCCGTGCGCTCGAAGGTCGAGGGCGGCGACGTCGGCTACGTGCGCCTGACCCAGTTCAACGAGCAGACCTATGACGGCCTGAAGACCGCCATCGACAAGCTCTCCAGCGAGATCGGCAACGACAAGCTCAAGGGCTACGTGCTCGACCTGCGCAACAATCCGGGCGGCCTGCTCGACCAGGCGGTGATGGTCTCCGACGCCTTCCTCGACCGGGGCGAGATCGTCTCAACCCGCGGTCGCAATCCGGACGAGACGCAGCGTTTCTCGGCCAAGGCCGGCGATCTCGCCAAGGGCAAGCCGATCGTGGTGCTTGTGAATGGCGGCGCGGCCTCGGCTTCGGAGATCGTGGCCGGCGCCCTGCAGGACCATAAGCGGGCGACCATCATGGGCACCCGTTCCTTCGGCAAGGGCTCCGTGCAGTCGATCATCCCGCTCGGCGGCCAGGGCGCCCTGCGCCTGACCACGGCGCGCTACTACACGCCGTCCGGCCGCTCGATTCAGGCCAAGGGCATCGAGCCGGATCAGGAGGTCCTGCAGGAGGTGCCGGACGACCTGAAGGGCAAGGACGAGACCAAGGGCGAGGCCGGCCTGAAGGGCCACCTCAAGCAGAAGGACACGGAAGAGCGCGGCGGCTCCTCGGCCTACATCCCGCCGGACCCGGCCAAGGACAAGCAGCTCATCGCTGCCGTGGACTTCCTGCACGGCATCCAGAAGGGCGCCGCCAACGTGACGAAGCCCGCCACGCAGAACTGATGCGCTTTCTCGACGCGGGGCACCGCAGGGCGCCCGGCCTTTAGGGAAAGATTAACCATGACGGCCCGCAATGTCGGCTCAGACCGACGCTGCGGGCCGATTCCGTTTCAGAAGCGCCCTAAGCTCGCGGTCCCGGGAATCGCAGATTTGCCGGAAGACGGGTGCGAGAAGACGGGTGGACGAGAGTTCCGACGATATCCTGACCCGGCCGCTGGGGATTGAGCCGCCGAAGGCGCGCCGCCGCTTCGTGCTCGCCGGTCATGCCGGGACGCTCGTCGCGGGTCTCGCCGGCGGCAGCCTCGTCGCTCTCGTGGTCGCCCTGGCGCTGCTCGGCGATCCGCACGGCGGCGAGCCTCGGGCTACGGCTGCGATCGAGATCCGCGAGGCCATCCCTGCCGGGGAGACCGTCGCCTCCGCGGCCGGCGCGGGCAAGCCGGGTGCGAACCTGTCCTCGGCCCGGGACGTGGAACAGGCCTCCGGCGTCACCGTGCACCGGCCCGAGGGCGCCGCCGCCCCCGAGGGCCCCGTCATCATCCGCGTTCCGGACGCGCCGCAGGTGCGCCTCGCCGCGGCGCCCGATCCGCGCATCGTCGAGCGCGGCCGGCATGGGCCGATGCCCCGCCTGGGCGAGGGGCGGCTGCGTCCCCTCGACGTCTATGCCCGGCCCGATGCCGAGGGGGGCAACGGTCCCCGCATCGCGATCCTCGTCTCCGGCCTCGGCGTCGGGCAGTCCGCGACGGTTGCCGCGATCGCGCGGCTGCCCTCCGCTGTCAGCCTCGGCATCGCCCCCTACGGCGCCGACCTGGAGAAGACCGCTGCCCGCGCCCGCGATGCCGGCCACGAGATCTTCCTGCTCGCGCCGATGGAGCCGTTCGACTACCCCGACAGCGATCCCGGGCCGCAGACGCTGCTCGCGAGCTCGCGGCCGCCGGAGAATCTCGACCGGCTCGCCTGGGCCATGAGCCGCTTCACCGGCTATGTCGGCGTGGTGAACTTCATGGGCGCCCGGCTGACGAGCGACGCCGCGGCCTTCGAGCCGGTGCTGAAGGAGATCGGCACCCGCGGGCTCGGCTATTTCGACGATGGCACCTCGCCGCGCTCGCTCACCGCGACCCTGGCCGCTCGGGCCAAGGTGCCGGCGGCTCGGGCCGATCTCGTCCTCGACGCGCAGCCGCGGCCCGAGGCGATCGACCGCGAACTCGCCAAGCTCGAGGAGCTGGCCCGGAAGAAGGGTCTGGCGCTCGCCTCGGGTGCCGCCCTGCCGATGACGATCGACCGTATCGCCCGCTGGGCGGAGGGGCTCGAGGCCCGCGGCATCCGGCTCGTCCCGGTGAGTGCGGCTCTGCGCGCCGCCGGCACCGGCACCCGCCTGTCGAGCGCTGCGCCCTGAGCCCAGCGACAAGCGCAGGGAGCCTTGTTCCCAACGCACCCGCCCCGCGTTGCCGTCGAGCAAAACGACGGCCTATGGTCCCGCTCATGAGTGAGTTTGCCCGAATCCCCGAAGGCCGCGCCGCGGCCGGCCTGCCCTATCGGCCCTGTGTGGGCATCACGCTGTTCAACCGCGATGGCCTCGTCTTCATCGGGCACCGCAGCCGCCAGACGGGCGACCATGCCTGGCAGATGCCGCAAGGGGGCATCGACGAGGGCGAAGCGCCCCGGGAGGCGGCTCTGCGCGAACTCTACGAGGAGACCAATGTCTCCTCCGACTCGGTGACCTTCCTCGGGGAGACCAGCGACTGGCTGGCCTACGACCTGCCCCCGGATGTGATGAAGCGCTCCTGGATCGGCCGTTACCGCGGGCAGAAGCAGAAATGGTTCGCCTTCGGCTTCACCGGCGCGGAGGACGAGATCGACGTGGCCGCTCCCGGCGGCGGCCAGCACGCCGCCGAATTCGAGGCCTGGCGCTGGGCGCCGCTTGAGACGCTGCCCGGGCTCGTCGTGCCGTTCAAGCGAGCGGTCTACGAAGGGGTCGTCGCGGCCTTTTCCGGGCTCGCCGGCTGGCGCAGCCCGGCGTGAACACCGTCCTTCCCTCTGCCGTCCGGATGTCGTGATGCGCTGGTGGTCGATTCCCATCGTCCTCACGCTCGGCTGGTTCGCCTACACGCTGACGCCGTTCTGGGCCCTCTATGGGCTCGCCGGGGCCGTGCAGGCCCATGACGTCGACTACATCGAGCGCCATGTGAACTTCCGGACCTTGCGCTTGTCGCTGACCCGGCAGCTCGCGGCGACGATCCGGGCGAATGCCGCCGCGAGCGAGAGCCGCGAGCAACAGCGCCTTGCGGATGCCGCCGTCGCCCTCGCCACGCCGATCGTCGATGCACTGGTGACGCCGCAGATGGTGATCGATCTGCTGCAGGATGGCTGGCCGCAGGGCCTGGACCTGCCGGGGGGCGACCGGCCCGCCGGCCCCGCCCTCTCGATCCCGAACCTGCGCGCGCTGACGACCTATTACACCGCCTCGGACATGCGCGGGTTCCGGGCCACGGTGATCGCGGTGCCGCCCCGGGCGCCGCGCGACGACCAGTTCCGCCTGCGCCTGCGCCTGCGCGGCTTCAGCTGGCGGCTCGTCGATATCGACTTGTCGGAATCCCTGCGCCAGCAGATCGCGGCGGCCCTCGCCCGCGTCACGCACACGCGGGGTTCCCATCGCAGGCCTCAGGCGGACGCGCCGCCGGAGCACGATCCAGAGCCCGAGAAGCGCTGAGGACGCGCCCAGTCAGCCCATCACCCCGTCGTCGCGGGCGGAGCTGCAGCAATCCGGCGACACGGCCCTTCGGAAAAGGGCGGTGTTCTGGCTTGTTTCTCGCACGCAAGATGGGCGCGGCGCTGAGGCGATCGGACGGACGCCCTGCGGGGCGCCCTATTTGGGCGCCTTCTCGGCCGGGGCGACCGCGGCGGGGGCCTTGGGCTCCCGGGCCTCTTCGACCTCCTCCGCCTTCTCCTCGTCCGTGTCGCCGCTCTGCTCGATCGACTTCTCGGGATTGGCGATGAGCGCCTTCACGATGGCGACGAGGCGCTCGCATTCGGCGCCGTGCTTGTAGCTGTCGAGCACGATGGCGGCGTCGCGCAGGGTGCGCAGATCCCGGACCATCTGCTTGTTCTCGGCGTCCCGCAGCTCCTTCTTGGCCGCGATCGCTTCCTCGATCTTCGCATCCTTGACGTCGCAAGCCGCGTGGGCCGGCCAGGCGGCGACGAGGATCGGCAGGGTCAGGAGAAGGGCGCGCATCGGTGAAGGGCTCCGGGAACCGCTGGAGGGGCGGAACCCTCAGGCCGGGCGGCGCTCCGACCGCCCGAGGATCCCGTTCGTCAGGGCGACGATGTCGCTCGGCCGATAGGGCTTCGGCACGAACACGGATTGCGTAACGGCCTGGTTCGGCAGGAGGCTCCCGCAGCCGCCGGAGGTATACACCACGGGCAGGTCCGGGCGGCGCCGGCGGGCGCTGTGGGCGAGGGCTATGCCATTGGTATTGCGGGCGAGATCGATATCGGTGAAGAGCAGGTCCACGCGCTCTCCCTCCAGGATCGCCTCCGCCTCGTTCGCATCCGCGGCCGTGAGCACGCGATAGCCTTCGTCGGAGAGTGCTTCGGCAGCCAGCTCGCAGACGGCCATCTCGTCCTCGACCACGAGGACCGTGTCCATCTGGCCGTCGTAGCGGAAGACGGGAAAGGCGGCGGGGGCGCAGGCGAAGGGGATCATGACGCTACTCCTACTCACCCGGAGAAGAGCAACGGCTCAGCTTCCGGATCGCAGGACCAACGAGGCCTCGCGGACCGGCGTTCACCGCGTTTGCTTCGATTTGCGCCGAAATGGTCAACGGACCGTTAACCGTCGCGGCCCGGGGGGCGCGGCCCGATGAGCCGCCGCTGGCAGATCGGTTTCGGCGTGCTGCTCACGGCCCTGGCCGGCTTCGTGGACGCCCTCGGCTTCATCCGGCTCGGCGGCCTCTACACCTCGCTCATGAGCGGGAACACGACGCAGCTCGCCGTCGCGGCTGGGCATTCGGATGCCGGCGCGGCGGTGCTGCCGACCCTGCTGATCGCCGTGTTCCTGCTCGGCTCGGTGATCGGCGGCGCGCTCACGGCCCTGGCCCCGGCGCGCTGGTCGAGCGCGGCGATCCTGCTGTTTGAGGCGCTGGCGCTCTGCGCCGCCTTCGCCGCGGCGGAGGCCGCCACGCATATCGGCATCGCCTCGCTGTTCCTGGCCCTGGCCATGGGCAGCCAGAACGCGGTGCTGGCCCAGGTCCAGGGCTTCCGGGCCGGCACGACCTTCGTGACCGGCGCCCTGTTCGCCTTTGGGCAGAAGCTCGCCCTCGCGCTCGCCGGCCAGGGGCCGCGCTTCGGTTGGGTCGGCGACTGCGTCGTCTGGCTGTCGCTGCTCCTCGGCGCGGTTGCGGGAACGGTCGCGCATCGACATCTCGACATCACCGCGCTCGCGATCCCCGCCGTGCTGACCGCTCTCCTTGCCGTGGCCGCCGGGGTCGTGACTCTGCTAAGCCGCCCGCGACCCACGTCCTGACGCCCCCGAGAAGGTCCTCCGCCGCATGAGCGCCAGCGCCGCCCCCTCCCTGACCACCTACGTCACCGCCGTGGACGCCGGCACCCATGTCGCCGCCGCCTGCTGGCTGAAGGACACGCTGGCCCTGGCACGCGCCGAGGGGGGCGTGCTGCTCCTGCGCGACGGCGCGCAGCAGACGGCGCCGGCCCATCCCGAGGCGGGCATCCTGGTCAGCGCGGGCGACGCGACGCGGATCGTGACCGGGGGCGACGACGGCCGCGTGGTCGCCACCGACGCCTCGGGGGAGAGCGCTGAGCTCGGCGCGGCCAAGGGGGGGGCCTGGATCGACGCGATCGCCCTGCATCCCGACGGCGCCCTGGCCTGGTCGGCGGGCAAGACGGTGACGGCGCGGGATGCCAAGGGCCGCGAGCGCACCCTGACCGTGCCGACCACGGCCCGCGGCCTCGCCTTCGCACCCAAGGGCTACCGGCTCGCGGTGGCGCATTACAACGGCGTGAGCCTCTGGTACCCGAATCTCGAGACCGATCCCGAGCTCGTCGAGTGGAAGGGCTCGCATCTCGACGTCACCTGGTCGCCCGACGGGCGGTTCGTCGTCTCGACGATGCAGGAGAACGCCCTGCATGGCTGGCGCCTGCAGCCGGATCGCGGCCACATGCGCATGTCCGGCTACCCGGCCAAGGTCCGCTCCCTGTCTTGGTCGCATGACGGGAACTGGCTCGCCACGAGCGGCGCCGAGGCCGCGATCATCTGGCCCTTCGATTCCAAGGAAGGTCCGACCGGCAAGGCCCCGCGGGAATGCGGCGTGCGCCCGGCCCGGGTCTCCCGCGTCGCCTTCCATCCCAAGGCGCCGGTGCTCGCCGTCGGCTACGAGGACGGCTGCATCCTGCTCGTGCGCTTCACCGACGCCTCGGAGCTGCTGGTTCGCCCCGCCGTGCGGGGCAGCGCCGTCTCGGCCCTCGCCTGGGACGCCCGCGGCAGCCGCCTCGCCTTCGGCTGCGGGGATGGCCAGGCCGGCATCCTGACCCTGCCGGGCTGAGCCCCGCATGGGCCTGTTCGGCTTCCGACGACCCAGAGCGGACGAGCCGGTCCGCGGGCGGATCGCGGCCTGGACCCGGGCGGCCGGCGGCTTCGCCGAGGATGTCGTCGTGAAGGTCAGCGAGATCGCCTGCGCCGATCCGGCCTGCCCCGGCTTCGAGACGGTGATCCTCGTGCAGGTGCCGGGCCGGCCGACGCGCGCCCTCAAGATCCGCAGGCCGGCGGCCGAGGTGACGGCGGACGCGGTGGCCGAAGCGCTCCGGAACGCGGATTCTGCGGGAAGCTAGGCCGGAGCCGGGAACGTCGGCCCGCATCCCGCTCTTGTCCTGTGAGCTTTACGGGAGGTGGCGACGTGCTCCGGGTGATCCGTACCTTCGGCCTCGCGCTCGGGGTTCTCGGCGGCGCCGTGGCGGCGCAGGGACCGGAATACGCGCAGCAATACGCCCAGCGCCTCGGCGGCGCCGTGGACGAGCTGCGCCGCGAGGTCGCCACCCTCGACGGCGATGCCCAGGCGACCGGGCAGAGCCGGGATGCCGCCCTGGAGCGGCTGCGCCGGAATTCCGACGCGCTGGTCGCCCGCCGGGGCGAGGCGGCCCGCTACGACATCGAGCGGCTGAGGGCGCTGGAGGCGCAGCAGACCGCGCTCAACGAGGCGGCGAGCCCGCTCGGCCGCCTCCTAGTGGTGATGCGTTCGCCGGATATGGGCCTCGCCCGCGCCGCCTATCGCGATTACCAGCCGGCGGTGCCGACCACGGCGGACGGGCTCATCGCCGGTCTCGTCGGCTTCCTCGCCACCTGGGCCGGCTGGCGCCTGCTGGCCGATGCCGGGCGCCTCCTCGGCCGCCGATCGTCCTGGCGGGTGCGGCGGGGCACGGAAACGACCCCGGTCTGACCGCATGGCGCGCGCTTGCCGCTTGCGGTTGCGGTGTTGCAGCCCGCCTACAGCCCGCCGCAAGGGCCTCCGCTAGAGGACATTCCGTGGCGCCCGCATTCCCTCGTCGCGCCGGTCACGGCCTTCTTCCGACCATGGTGCGCGCCTCCAGCCAAACCGACGATCCCGCGCTCGATGCCGCGGCGCTCCTGCGCCGGATCGGCTTCTTCGGGCTGTTCGTCATCACGCCGATCGCCGCCCAGGTCTCGCGCCGGGCCCTCGTGGTGCTCGCGCCGATCGGCGTCGTGCTCCTCGTCATCGCCAGCGCCATCGACGGGCGCCAGCGCAAGGTGGCCCCGAGCCTATCGCGGCTCCTCAAGGCCCCCGCGTTCCTCGCCGGGCTGCTGGTGGTGCTGTGGTCGGCGGTCTCGCTGGTCTGGACGCCATTCCCCGGCCCCGCGGCGGAGCGCGTCGCCAACCTGTTCGGGGCGATCGGCCTGACCTTGCTCGGCTATTTCGCTCTGCCCGAGCGGATGCGCTCGGCCAACCTCTATCTGCTCCCCCTCGGAGTCGGCGCCGCGGCGGTGGTGATGGCGCTCGCCGCGCTCAGCGACTCCGCCGGCTTCACCGAGGCCGCCGAGGGGGACAGCACCCTGGAACGCGGCGCAGTCCTGCTCGCGCTGCTCGCCTGGCCGGCGGTGGCGTGGCTGCGCTCGCGCCGCCGCGACGTGGAGGCCCTGGTCACGGTGATCCTGGTGGCCGCCGCTCTGTTGATCGCGCCGGGGCCGATCCCCCTCTTCGCCCTGGCCGCTGGCGCCATCGCCTTCGCCATCACCACCCGCTGGCAGCAGCTCGGCGTCCGAATCACGGCGGTGGTGACGGCTGGCCTGATCGCGCTGGCGCCGGTGATCCCCTTCCTCGCCCGGCCGCTCGGCGCCGTGCTGTTCGGCCCGCTCTCGCCGGGCGTGCTGTCCCTCAAGGCGTGGCAGAAGGTGGTGTCCACCGAGCCGCTGCGCCTCATCACTGGACATGGCCTCGAATCCGCCCTGCGCGGCCGCATCTTCGGCGTCCTGCCGCCGAATGCGCCGACCACCCTGCTGTTCGGGATCTGGTACGAACTCGGCATCGTGGGCGCCTTCGCCCTGGCCTTCGCGCTCCACAACGCGATCCGCCGCGCCGGGCGCGATTCCGCTCTGCTCGCCCCCGGGACGACGGCGGCCTTCGTGACCGCTTTCGCCATCGCCTGCTGCGGCGTCGGCGTCACCGTGATCTGGTGGCTGACCTCCCTGGCGCTGGCGGTGCTCGTGTTCGTGGCGATCGAGCGCGGCCAGTTCCGTACCCGCCGCCCCAAGGTGAGGCTGCCCATCCGTCCCCGCGCCGAGGCCTGAGGCCCGTCGCCGCCTAATCGGCGGCCGCGGCTTCGATCGCGGCCATGTCCTCGTCAGACAGCCCGAAATGGTGGCCGATCTCGTGGATGAGGACATGGGCGACGAGGTGGCCCAGCGTCTCGTCGTGCTCGGCCCAGTAGTCGAGGAGGGGCCGGCGGTAGAGCCAGACGGCGTTGGGCATCTGCCCCGTCGCCACCATGCCTGCCTGCGCGAGGCCGACGCCGCGAAACAGCCCGAGCAGATCGAAGGCGGTCTCGCAATCCATCTCGGTCAGCGTCTCCTCGTCGGGGAAATCGTCCACATGGATGCGCAAACCGTCGCAGAGACGGCGGAACGCCTCGGGCAGGCGCTCATAGGCCGCGTCGGCGAGGGCCTCGATCTCGGCGAGGCTCGGGGCCCGCCGCTCTCCCCAGTCGAAGCCGGCCTCGGTCACTTGCCGGTGGGGAGGGTCGCGACCGGCTGCACGCAGTCGCGCAGGAAGCCGGCGAGGTCGTTGGTGATGTGGTCGATATGCGGCTCCTTCACCGCCTCCTGCTCGAAGCGCTCGCGGAACGGGTCCGGGGTCTGCGGCACCACCAGCACGGTGGACATGCCGAGATCGTGCGGCACTAGGAGGTTGCGGGCGATGTCCTCGAACAGGGCGGCACGGGCCGGGTCGACGCCGTGCCGGTCGAGAAAGCGCTCGTAGGTGGTGCGCTCGGGCTTGGGCACGAAATCGGCGGCGGCGATGTCGAACACGTCCTCGAAATGGTCGAGGATGCCGAGCTTGCGCGCCACGTTCTCCGCGTGCCGGCGCGAGCCGTTGGTGAGGATCAGTTTGCGCCCGGGCAGCCGCTCGATCGAGGCGCCGAGGGCGTCGTCGAGCTTGATCGTCGAGTGATCGATGTCGTGGGCGAAATCGAGGAAGTCGTGCGGGTCGACGCCCTCCTCCACCATCAGCGCCTTCAGGGTGGTGCCGTAGCGGTGGTAGAAATGCTTCTGCAGGGCGCGGGCCGAGATCGCATCGAGCCCGTAGAGGCGCATCACGTAGAGGGTGATCCGCTCGTCCACCTGCGGCCAGACCATGGCCTCGCTCGGGTAGAGCGTGTTGTCGAGGTCGAACACCCAGGTGTCGACATGATCGAAACCGCGGGAATCGGCGGCGGTGAAGTGGCTTTTGCCCGGAAGGAACAAGAGGCCTCGGGGGGATGAGGATGGGCGGAACGCCCACCCTCTACAAATAGACCATTGCGTTGCGAAAGGAAGCTTAACGCTCCGGGGTGATCGCGTCGCAGCGATCACCCCTCTCTTCCCATGCGCGTCAGGTCAGCCGCGGCGGATGAGGGTGCCGGCACCGTAATCGGTGAATAGCTCCAGCAGCGCCGCGTGCGGAACCTTGCCGTCGAGAATGACCACGGCCTCCACGCCCTGCTCGATGGCGTAGATGCAGGTCTCGACCTTCGGGATCATGCCCGCGGTGATCGTGCCGTCGGCGATCAGACGTCGGCAATCCTCGATGGAGAGTTCGGGGATGAGCTTCTTGTTCTTGTCGAGGACGCCCGGGACATCGGTCAGCAGCAGCAGGCGCTTGGCCCGCAGGGCGCCGGCGATGGCTCCGGAGAAGGTATCCGCGTTGACGTTGTAGGTCGCTCCGTCCGCCCCATAGGCGACCGGCGCCAGAACCGGGATCAGCTCCGCCTTCAGCACCGCGTCGAGCACGCCGCGCTCGACATGCTCGGGCTCGCCGACCAGGCCGAGATCGATCGCCTGCTCGATGTTGCTGTCCGGATCCTTGATGGTGCGCAGCGCCCGCTTGGCGCGGACCATATTGCCGTCCTTGCCGCAGAGGCCGATGGCGCGGCCGCCCTCGGCCGAGATCCAACCGACGATCTGCTTGTTGATCGAGCCGGCCAGAACCATCTCGACCACCTCGACGGTGGCGGCATCGGTGACGCGCAGGCCGCCGCGGAACTCGGATTCGATGCCGAGCCGGCCGAGCATCTTGCCGATCTGGGGACCGCCGCCATGGACGACGATCGGCTTCACGCCGGACTGCTCCAGGAGCACGATGTCCTCGGCGAAATCCTCGGCCGCCGCCGGATCGCCCATGGCATGGCCGCCATACTTGATGACCACGATCTCCTGATCGTAGCGCTGCATGTGCGGCAGCGCCTGGGTCAGGATCTCGGCGCGCACATGCACGTTCGGCAGCGAATCTGTCATCGCGGTGTTGGTCTCCGTGGCCCGGGCCCGGGGCGCGATCCCGGACGCGGCGGCGCTTCTAGCGCAAGGCGGCGCTCCTGCGAACCGCCTGTGCGTGGTCGGGACGGAATTTCCCGAAGCGTCGCGGGCATTTCGCCGGCTTTGCATCCCGTGTCGTGGGATCGCGTTTAATGCCCTATTAACCAAGGTGAAGGATCATCGTCCTGTTCAGACGGGATTCTTCGCCCATGCTCAACGCTGATCCCCTCACCCCGCGCCCGACCCTCACCAATCCGAACCTGCTCGCGAGCACGCTCGAGGCGCTCGGCCGGACGGCGGCCACCTCCTCCGAGGTCTGGCACCGGTTGACGGAGAGCTACATCGTCGATCTCGACGCGGTGGCGGCGCTGCTGCCCTCCTGCGAGCCCGAGCCGCTCTGGCTCAATGCCCGGGGCTGAGGCCGTCCCGCCAGGGATACGGACGAGGGTTGGAGTGCGACATGCTTGCAACGCAAGGCTGAGCTGACGACCGCCCCGCTTCAAACTGGCATGTCGCGTGCGTTGATTGCGAGCAAATCAAATCAAGGGAAACGCTCAGGCAATAATCACGCGGTGCCTCGCACGCCGGAGCAACCCCGCGGACCTTTTCGCAACACGAAAATGGGGTCCGTCATGTCCGAACTTCTCGCCGTCGCCCTTGTCTGTGCGTCGTCGCTGGCTTCCGTCGATTGCTCCCGCGACACGGCGCTCGACGTCATCGTCTCTCCCGCCCGCACGCCGATGGAATGCGTGATGCACGCCCAGGCCACCGCGGCCGCGGCGGGCCTGCCCGGGGGCGAGGGCCGCTATCTCAAGATCACCTGCGAGCGTCGCCACGCGATGGCCGAGCCGCCCCGGCCGTTCAAGCTCGGCGAGGCCGGCTGAGGTCGCTCAGCCGATCGGCGTGAGCGCGTCGCCGGCCCTCAACGTGCCGCCTGCGATCACCTCGGCGTAGATACCGCAATCGGCGTGGCCGAGATGCTGCATCAGCGCGCGGGGGATCGCGAGGTCGCGCATCCCGGTCTGGGGGTCGACATTCGTGGCCGCGCAGCGCAGCGTCCGCGTGGTCAGCTTCAGGCGGAGGCCGCCCGGCGCCTCCAGCACGCGGCCGGACATGTCCAGCTCGGCCCAGGGCTCCAGGCCCTCGACGTAGAGATTCCCGCGGAAGCGCAGGGGATCCACCGGGGCGCCGACGAAATCCTCGATGGCGCGGACGCTCGCGCGGTTGATGAGCGAGACGAAGCCGATGCGTGAATCCGTGAAGCGGTAGCCCTCCGGCGCCGTGAGCAGCCGCGGCTCCCCGCGCAGGGCCTCGGCCGGCAGGAAGCCCTTCAGGAAGCTGGCGACCGCCGCCCGCCCCTCCGCCTCCCGCAGGTCGGCATCGACCGCGACCACGCCATCGTGCTCGATCCGCAGGCGGTGGCCGGCCTCGTCGTAGCGGGTCCTGAGCCGGGCCAGTGCCTCGTCGCGCATCAGCATCAGGTAGGCGAGCTTGGAGAGATGACGGGGCGCGGCCTCGTCGAAGCCCGAGGGGCCGTTCTCGATGGCGTAGAGCCGGTCGCCCGGGAAATAGCCGCTGGTTTCGAGATCGGCGGTCTCCAACGGCTCGGGCGAGAGCCCTTTGACCGGGTAGCGGTAGAGCGCGGCGAGGTGGATCTGCGGCGTGGGGCTCATGGCTCTCCGGACAGGTTTGCAGGAGGGACGCTGTCGCGGGCGCGACCATGCGCCAGATCAAGGTCAGGCGGCTAGCGGGACACGCATGTGTGTCGGCCCTGCGGAGCGGTCATGCAAAGCTTCGGCACCCCCTTGTGTAACCGATCTGCAACACCAGATCAGCGGAGCCGGCGGCTCGCGGAGAGCGCCGGCCGCCCGGCGGGGAGACCGCGGGCGTTCGTGTCGGGCGCGCCGTGCCGTCGAGGCGGGCGGGACGTCCGGTCCGGGAAAGGAAACGACGCATGAACTTCGAAAAATACACCGAGCGCGCCCGCGGGTTCGTCCAGGCGGCGCAGACGCTCGCCCTGCGCGAGGGCAATCCCCAGCTCGAACCCGGCCACCTCCTCAAGGTGCTCCTCGACGATCCCGAGGGCCTCTGCGCCGGCCTGATCGACCGCGCTGGCGGCCAGTCGCGGGTCGCCCATGCCCAGGTCGAGCAGTGGCTCGCCAAGCAGCCGAAGGTGTCCGGCGGCGGGGCGCAGCCGCAGGCGACGCGCGACCTCGTGCGCCTGTTCGACACCGCGGAGAAGGCCGCGGAGAAGGCCGGCGATTCCTACGTCACCGTCGAGCGGCTGCTGCTGGCCTTCGCCGTCGAGAAGGACACGGAAGCCGGCCGCATCCTGGCCGCTGCCGGTGTCACCGCGGCCTCGCTCAACGGGGCGATCAATGCGCTCCGCAAGGGCCGCACCGCCGACAATGCGAGCGCCGAGAACGCCTATGACGCGCTCAAGAAATATGCCCGCGACCTCACCGAGGCCGCCCGCGAGGGCAAGCTCGATCCGGTGATCGGCCGCGACGAGGAGATCCGCCGCACGATCCAGGTGCTCTCCCGGCGCACCAAGAACAATCCCGTGCTGATCGGCGAGCCCGGCGTCGGCAAGACCGCCATCGTCGAGGGGCTGGCCCTGCGCATCGTCAACGGCGACGTGCCTGAATCCCTCAAGGAGAAGAGCCTGCTCGCCCTCGACATGGGCGCCCTGATCGCCGGCGCGAAATATCGCGGCGAGTTCGAGGAGCGGCTGAAGGGCGTGCTCTCCGAGGTCACCGCCGCGGAGGGGCGCATCATCCTGTTCATCGACGAGATGCACACGCTGGTCGGTGCGGGCAAGGCGGACGGGGCGATGGACGCCTCGAACCTGCTCAAACCCGCCCTCGCCCGCGGTGAACTGCACTGCGTCGGCGCGACCACGCTCGACGAGTACCGCAAGCATGTCGAGAAGGATGCGGCGCTGGCCCGGCGCTTCCAGCCGGTCTTCGTCTCCGAGCCGACCGTCGAGGACACGGTCTCGATCCTGCGCGGCATCAAGGAGAAGTACGAGCAGCACCACGGCGTGCGCATCCAGGACTCGGCCCTGGTGGCGGCGGCGACGCTCTCGAACCGCTACATCACCGACCGCTTCCTGCCCGACAAGGCGATCGATCTGGTGGACGAAGCCGGCTCGCGCCTGCGCATGCAGGTCGATTCGAAGCCGGAGGAGCTCGACAACATCGACCGCGAGATCGTGCGGCTGAAGATCGAGGCCGAGGCCCTGAAGAAGGAGACCGACACTGCCTCCCGCGACCGCCTCGTGCGGCTCGAGAAGGAGCTGGCCGATCTCGAGGAGCAGTCCGCCGCGATCACCGCCCGCTGGAAGGCGGAGAAGGACAAGCTGGGCGCCGCCGCCGAGCTGAAGAAGAAGCTCGACGAGGCGCGCAACGAGCTCGCTGCCGCCCAGCGTCAGGGCCAGTACCAGCGCGCGGGCGAGCTCGCCTACGGCGTGATCCCGGGGCTGGAGAAGCAGCTCTCCGAGATCGAGGCCGCGGCGGAATCGGCGGTGGCCCGCGACGGCATGGTCGAGGAGGCGGTGACGCCCGCCCACATCGCCGGTGTCGTCTCCCGTTGGACCGGCGTGCCCGTCGACAAGATGCTGGAGGGCGAGCGCGAGAAGCTGCTCGCGATGGAGGAGGCGCTCGCGAAGCGCGTCGTCGGCCAGCGCGAGGCGGTGGAGGCGGTCTCGACCGCGGTCCGCCGGGCGCGGGCCGGCCTGCAGGATCCGAACCGGCCGATCGGCTCGTTCATGTTCCTGGGGCCGACCGGCGTCGGCAAGACCGAGCTGACCAAGGCGCTCGCCGGCTTCCTGTTCGACGACGACACGGCGCTCGTGCGCATCGACATGTCCGAGTACATGGAGAAGCACGCGGTCGCCCGCCTCATCGGCGCGCCTCCGGGCTATGTCGGCTACGAGGAGGGCGGCGCCCTGACCGAGGCGGTGCGGCGCCGGCCCTATCAGGTCGTGCTGTTCGACGAGGTGGAGAAGGCGCATCCGGACGTGTTCAACGTCCTCCTGCAGGTGCTCGACGACGGGCGCCTGACGGACGGACAGGGCCGTACGGTCGACTTCCGCAACACGCTCCTGATCATGACCTCGAACCTAGGGGCCGAGTATCTGGTCAACCAGCCGGCGGGTCAGGATACCGAGGCGGTGCGCGACGAGGTGATGGGCGTCGTCCGGAGCCATTTCCGGCCCGAATTCCTGAACCGGATCGACGAGATCATCCTGTTCCATCGCCTCGCGCGCTCGGAGATGGGGGCGATCGTCGACATCCAGCTCGGGCGGCTGGCCAAGCTCCTGGAGGATCGCAAGATCACCCTCGACCTGGACGAGGAGGCCCGCAACTGGCTCGCCGACAAGGGCTACGATCCCGCCTACGGGGCGCGTCCCCTGAAGCGGGTGATCCAGAAGAACGTGCAGGATCCCCTCGCCGAGGCGCTGCTCTCCGGGCAGATCCACGACGGCGAGACGGTGCCGGTGCGGCTCGGGCCGATGGGCCTGATGATCGGCGACGTCGCCGCCGAGCGCCGCCCGCTGGGGGCGACGCTGAACTGATCCGGTCGCGGGAAGCCCGGGCGCGGTTGCGCCCGGGCTTCCCGGTTTATCGGGCCGCGCTCACCGGTTCGGGTCGCGCCGGATCTGATCGATGTTGTGGTTCGAGAGGTCGTTGTAGAGGCTGCCCGACGCGCCGACCCGGACGATCCCGGCGGGCGGGAAATAGACGTAGCGCCGTGCCTTCCCCTCGGGTTTGCCCTCCGCCGTCCCGTCGGGTTTCGCGTCGCCCTTCTCGGCGGCGCGGCGGCTCTGGCGTCGCATGAAGTCCTGGGTGTCCCTGTCCGAGTAGAGATGCCGCTCGGGGCCGCAGCCCTCGCAGATCGAGACGAGCCAGGACTGCCACAGCCCCGAGGTGCGCTGATCGATGCTCTCGGCCCGCTCGCGATGGGCCGAGGCCAAGCCCATCGTGTCGAGATCCCCCTGCTGGCTCGGCACGGGGGCGGCCTTCAGCCGGTCCAGCGCGGCCTTCCCGCCGTCCTGGGCAAGGGCCGGGGTGGGGGCCAAGATCGTGGCCGACATGGTGACGACGAGGGCTGCGAATGCGATCCGCATGGAAGCCGACCTTTCGGATGCCCCGCGCGTGCTGCTGCGATCCCGCCCTCCACGTACGCCGGTTCTGCGGCCCGAGCCGGCCGGCATCCCGAAGGGCAGTCCTGGGAAACGAACGCGGCGCCCCGTTCGCCGGCACCCGTCTCTTTCGGGTTAGGCGCCCCCTCTTCGGGAGGGGGTGAGGCGAACCGGGTGGCCCTTGGCCCCCTGTGCCTCTCCCGACCTTGCCCCCCGGCGAGATTCCCCCGACAACAATGCCATGACCGGGGAGACGCTCACCTACGCCGTCGGCGACATCCACGGCTGCGCCGATCTGCTGGACGGGCTGCTCGACCGCATCGAGGCCCATACGGCGGGACGGGCCAGGAAGCTCGTTTTCCTCGGCGACTACATCGACCGCGGCCCCGACAGCGCCCGGGTGATCGAGACCCTGCGCAAGCTGCAATGGCGGGAGCCCGAGGCCGTGACCTGCCTGATGGGCAATCACGAGGCCATGCTGCGCGACACGCTGCGCGAGCGCGGCGCCCTCGGGCACTGGGTCTCCAACGGCGGGGCGCAGACGCTCGAATCCTTCGGCGTCAGCGGCCCGGAGGAGATCTCCGGCGACGTGCTCGACTGGATCGAGGCGTTGCCGACCCTGCATGCGGACGAGCGGCACTGGTACGTCCATGCGGGCCTGCGGCCGGATCGGCCACCGCCCGAATCGGATGCGGAGACGCATCTCTGGATCCGCGAGCCCTTCCTCAGCGTGGACCATGATTTCGGCCGCCACGTCGTCCACGGCCATACGCCGCAGACGCGCGGCCGGCCGGAGCTGCGGCGCTTCCGCACCAACCTCGATACGGGCGCCGTCTATGGGGGCGCCCTGACGGCGGGGGTGTTCGTCGAGGGGGCGCTACAGGCAGTGGATTTCCTGCAGGTTCGTCCCGGCTGAGGTGGCCGTGGCCCTTGAGCCGGGGCTGGTCTTGGCCACCATGGCACCCACGGGGCGGCCAAAAGCTCCGGGACAGGGAGCGAACGGGTCCGATGACGCCAGACACGAGCCGGCAGGAAGACAAGACGCTCGCCCGCTGGGCTTTGCGCTTCACCGACTGGGCGGAGAAGTGGTTCCCGGACGCCTTCGTATTCGTGGCGGTCGCGGTGGTGATCGTCGCCGCCGCCGCCCTCCTGAACGGGGCGCCGGTGCAAAGCGTCACCAAGAGCTTCGGCGACGGCTTCTGGAGCCTGATCCCCTTCACCATGCAGATGGTCTTCGTGACCATCGGCGGCTACGTCGTGGCGACCTCGGCGCCCGTCCAGGCCCTGATCGAGCGCTGCGCCGTGGTGCCGAAGAGCGAGCGCGCCGCCATTGGCTTCGTGGCGCTCGTGACCATGCTCACCTCGCTCCTGAGCTGGGGCCTGAGCCTGATCTTCGGCGGCTTGCTGGTGCGGGCGCTCGCCCGGCGCGCGGATCTGCGTGTCGATTACCGCGCGGCCGGCGCGGCCGCCTATCTCGGCCTCGGGGCGACCTGGGCAATGGGCCTGTCCTCCTCCGCGGCCCAGCTCCAGGCCAATCCGAAGAGCCTGCCGCCGAGTCTGCTGCCGATCACCGGCGTGATCCCCTTCAGCGAGACCATCTTCCTCTGGCAGTCGATGCTGATCGCCCTCGTCCTGGTGGTGATCTCGACGGTGATCGCCGTCGCCTCCGCCCCGAGCCGGGAGAGCGCGGTGACGGCGCAGGATCTCGGGATCGACCCCACGCCCGAGAGCACGGATGTCGAGCCGCCGCGCCAGCCCGGCGAGTGGCTGGAGCACGCCCCCGTCCTCACCCTGCTGATCGGCGCCCTCGCCGCGGGCTGGCTGATCCAGGAATTCGGCCGGCAGGACTGGAAGATCGCGATCTCCAACCTCAACACCTACAATTTCCTGTTCCTGATGCTCGGCTTCGTGTTGCACTGGCGGCCGAAGCGCTTCCTGCGGGCGCTCGGCAAGGCCGTGCCGGCGACCTCGGGCATCCTGATCCAGTTCCCGTTCTACGCCGCCATCGCCGCGATCCTCACCGGCGCCAAGAACACGGGCGGCACCAGCGTGGCCGACGTCATCACCCACGCCTTTGTCTCGCTGAACACGGCGGGCAGCTTCCCGCTCTCGATGGGCGTGTATTCGGCCGTGCTCGGCTTCTTCATCCCCTCGGGCGGCGGCAAGTGGCTGCTGGAGGCGCCCTACGTGATGCAGGCGGCCAACGAGCTGAAGGTGCATCTCGGCTGGGCCGTGCAGGTCTACAACGCCGCCGAGGCGCTGCCGAACCTGATCAACCCGTTCTTCATGCTGCCCCTTCTCGGCATCCTCGGCCTGAAGGCGCGCGATATCGTCGGCTTCAGCTTCCTGCAGCTGATCTTCCACCTGCCGGTGGTGCTGTTCCTGCTCTGGGCCCTGGCTTTCACCCTGCCCTATCACCCGCCGGTGCTGCCGGGCTGAGGCGCGCGCCGCGGTAAGCTCGGCCTTTGATCCGGATCAAGGAGGGGGCTCGACGGACGACGTTCTTGAGGGAGGCCGGCTTGCCGGTGCCTTCCTCACGCGACGTACGGATCGACGACTCCCCATGTCCACCAGGATCAACGCCCTTGCCGTGGCCGCCGGCCTCTGTGTCATGGCGCCAGCCGCCCATTCCGCCGATCTGCCGTCCCGCGCCGAGCCCGTCGCTGTCACCCTCCCGGCTCCGTGGTCGCCCTGGATGGTGCGCCTGCGCGTCCTCGACGTGAGGCCCGACGCGGGTGCCCGTCTTTCGGCGGGTGGGGTGCCCCTCGCCGGCGCGGGGGTCGACATCACCGACACGGTTATCCCCGAACTCGACATCTCCTACTTCTTCACGAAGAACGTCGCCGCGGAGCTGATCCTCGGCGTCACGCGGCACGGCATCCAGGGGGCTGGAAGTCTCGCGGACACGCGCATCGGCACCACTTGGATCCTGCCGCCGACGCTGACCCTGCAGTATCACTTCGACGGATTCGGCCCGTTCAAGCCCTATCTCGGCGCCGGCGTGAACTACTCGATCTTCTTCGACGAACAGGCGCGGGGCGGCTTCACGGGCCTGCGCCTGAGCAACAGCTTCGCGCCCGCCCTGCAGGCCGGCTTCGACTACATGCTCGACGAACATTGGGGTGTGAACCTCGACGTGAAGAAGCTCTTCCTCGACACCAAGGTGAAGCTGAGCGCGGGGGTGGTGCGCGGCCGGATCGACATCGATCCGTGGATCTTCGGCGGCGGCATCACCTACAAGTTCTGAACCGGAGGGGCCGGCCCCGGGCAAGCAATACCGCCGCGTTCCGCCCGCTCGATGCGGGCGGCGTGCGCAAAGCCCTTGAATCGAAGCGCGAAGGGGGCTACCTGAAGCGCTACATTCTGGTTGCGGTCGTTAGACTGCTTGCGGGAGTGGGCCCCACCGGGTCCGCTCTTTTTTATTTCCCGCGAGCCTTGGCCGTAGCCGGCGCGCGCTTCGCCGAACGGATTCCCCTTCGGCGTCCCTGCGCGCGGCGAAGCGATGATTTGGGATCGGGCCCGATGGGGCACGGCTCCAGAGCGTTCAACTTACTGATACGGACGAACGGCCGAGCGCAGGCATGGCGGAGACCACCGAGAAGCGTCTTGTCGTGGAGAGCGGCGTCGCCGCACGGGTCACTCAGGTGGTCGAGGGGCCGATCGAGGGCCTCGGCTTCCGCCTCGTGCGGGTGAAGATCTCGACCACGCAGGGCTGCACGGTGCAGATCATGGCCGAGCGGCCGGACGGCACCATGAGCGTCGACGATTGCGAGGCCGTGAGCCGCGCCATCTCGCCGATCCTCGACCTAGAGGACCCGATCGGCGGGGCCTATTACCTCGAGATCTCCTCGCCCGGCATCGATCGCCCGCTGGTGCGCGTCTCCGATTTCGAGCGCTGGGCCGGCTACGAGGCCAAGGTCGAGCTCGCCCGCCCCCTCGACGGGCGCAAGCGCTTCCGCGGCATCCTCGGCGTCCCGAGCCCGGACGGCACCACGGTGCCGATCGACCTGCCCGACGTGAAGGAGGGCCTGCCGAGTCGGATCGAGCTGCCGCTCGCCGATCTCGGCGAAGCCCATCTCGTCCTCACCGATGAGCTGATCCGCGAATCCCTCCGCCGCGGCTCCGCCCCGCCCCAGGACGAGGATCCGGATGAGGGGGACGATGAAGAGGAGGCCGAAGAGGAGGCCGAAGAGGCCCCCGTCTACCGCGTCATCCCGCAGCCGCAGCGACCCAAGAAGGGCGGCAAGCCCGTGAAGGCCAAGGCCGGGGCCAAGCCGGCTGCCAAGCCCGGGGCGAAGCCCGCCAAGGGCGGCGTCGTCACCAAGGCCGCCCGGCTGAAGAACCGCGACACCCTCCACTGACACTGCCCCGACAGCCCGTCACGCCGAACACACGACCGACCGAAGAAGGACCAAGACCATGGCCGTCGTCAGCGCCAACCGGCTCGAACTCCTGCAGATCGCCGATGCGGTCGCCCGCGAGAAGGTCATCGACCGCCAGATCGTCATCGAGGCGATGGAAGAGGCGATCGCCAAGGCGGCCCGCTCCCGCTACGGCGCCGAGACCGACGTGCATGCCGAGATCGACGCGAAGAGCGGCGCCCTGCGTCTGTCGCGCCACCTCCTCGTGGTCGAGGAGGTCGAGAACGACGCCCGCGAGATCACCGTCGACCAGGCCCGCCGCTACAACCCGGCCGCGCAGGTCGGGGACGTGATCTCCGACACCCTGCCACCCTTCGATTTCGGCCGCGTCGCCGCGCAATCGGCCAAGCAGGTGATCGTGCAGAAGGTGCGCGACGCCGAGCGCGCCCGCCAGTACGACGAGTACAAGGACCGCATCGGCGAGATCCTCAACGGCGTCGTGAAGCGCGTCGAGTACGGCAACGTCATCGTCGATCTCGGCCGCGGCGAGGGCATCGTGCGCCGCGACGAGATGATCCCGCGCGAGACCTTCCGCCCCGGCGACCGCATCCGCGCCTACCTGTTCGACGTGCGCTCCGAGGTGCGCGGTCCGCAGATCTTCCTGTCGCGCTCGCATCCCCAGTTCATGGCCAAGCTGTTCGGCCAGGAAGTGCCGGAGATCTACGACGGCATCGTCGAGGTGAAGGCGGTCGCCCGCGATCCTGGCTCCCGCGCCAAGATCGCCGTGATCTCGCGCGATTCCTCGATCGACCCGGTCGGCGCCTGCGTCGGTATGCGCGGCTCCCGCGTCCAGGCGGTGGTCGGCGAGCTGCAGGGCGAGAAGATCGACATCATCCCGTGGTCGCAGGATCAGGCGACCTTCATCGTCAACGCCCTCCAGCCGGCGGAAGTCGTGAAGGTGGTTCTCGACGAGGAGGCCGACCGCATCGAGGTGGTGGTGCCCGACGACCAGCTCTCGCTGGCCATCGGCCGCCGCGGCCAGAACGTGCGTCTGGCCTCCCAGCTTACCGGCTGGGACATCGACATCCTGACGGAGGCCGAGGAATCGGAGCGCCGCCAGAAGGAATTCGCCGAGCGCAGCCAGACCTTCATGGAGGCCCTCGACGTCGATGAGACCGTCGGCCAGCTGCTCGCCGCGGAAGGCTTCCGCTCCGTCGAGGAGATCGCTTACGTCGAGACGAACGAGCTCTCGAACATCCAGGGCCTCGACGAGGAGACCGGTGCCGAGATCCAGGCCCGCGCCCAGGATTACCTCGCCCGGGTCGAGCAGGAATTCGACGAGCGTCGCCAGGCGCTGGGCGTCGAGGACGCCCTGCGCGAGATCGACGGCATCACCACGCCGATGATGGTGGCGCTCGGCGAGAACGACGTGAAGAGCGTCGAGGATCTCGCGGGCTGCGCCACCGACGACCTCGTCGGCTACACCGAGGGCCGCGGCCCCGAGGCCGTGCGCCATGCCGGCTTCCTCGACGGCTTCGATCTTTCCCGCGCCGAGGCCGAGGCCCTGATCATGGCCGCCCGCCTGAAGGCCGGCTGGATCGAGGCTTTGCCCGAGCCGGAGGCCGAAGAGGGTGAAGAGGCCGCCGAGGGCGAGGCCGAGACCCCGGCCGAAGGCGAGCCGCAGCACGCCTGAGATCGGAAGGACGCTCGGGAATCATGCAGCCGGTGACGCAGGATGCGGAGATGGATCTCGACCCCGGCCTCGGCCGGGGCCGGGCCAATGCTGCGCGCACCTGCATCGTCACCCGCACGGTGCAGTCGCCGGACGCGATGCTGCGCTTCGTCCTCGGCCCCGAGGGCGAGGTGGTGCCGGATCTGCGCGCCAAGCTGCCGGGCCGCGGGGCCTGGGTGGGCGCGAGTCGCGCCCTCGTCGAGCAGGCGGTGAAGCGCAAGGCCTTCCAGCGCGCCTTCAAGTCCAGCGCGGTCAAGGCTGCGCCGGATCTGGCCGACCGCATTGCCGAGGCGTTGCGGGCCGACCTGCGCCAGGGAATCGCTCTGGCCAACAAGGCGGGCTGCCTCGTCACCGGCTTCAGCAAGGTCGAGGCGGAGATCGGCGGTCGTGAGGGTGTCGCCGCCCTGATTCACGCCTCCGATGCCAGTGCGGATGGCCGGCGCAAGCTCGCCGCGGCATTGCGCAGGCGCTATGGCGATGACATATTCCGCATTCCGGCTGTCGATGACCTGTCCAGTGCCGAATTGGACGTGGCCTTGGGCCGGGATCATGTGATACACGCTGCCCTCGTCGCGGGTGCCGGCACTACCGGCTGTCTCGCGCGTTGGCGTCGGCTCCGAGCCTTCGAGGGCACGGCGGCGGCGTCCGGGACGGCGGAGCCGACCGGCGCCGGCACGGCCGCCTCCGATCTGCACGACGACGAGATGATGGACCGGCCCGGCGCGCGACGGGACGCCGGTCGACGGGACGATGGATACCCCCAGGGTTCGGACTGAATGAGCGATACGAACAACACGGGCGACAAGACGCAGAATCGTGCCCCCGCCAAGCCGCTGACGCTGAAGCGGCCGGTGGAGCAGGGTACTGTGCGTCAGAGCTTCTCCCACGGCCGGTCCAAGTCCGTCGTGGTCGAAACGGTGAAGCGCCGCACCATCGGCGCTGCGCCGGGCACGGTCGCGCCGCGCGAGGCCCCACCCGCCCCCGCGAATCGCCCTGCCCCGCCCTCTGCGCCCTCGACGGCGACACGGCCGGCGGGCCGTACCGCCTCGGGCGTCGTGCTGCGCACCCTGAGCGATCAGGAGCGGGATGCCCGCGCCAACGCCCTGGCCGATGCGCAGCGCCGCGAGGCCGACGCCCGCGCCAAGGCGGAGGCGGAGATCCGCGCCCGCCGCGAGCGTGAGGAAGCCGACCGCCGCGAGCGGGAGGCCGCCGAGGCCCGTCGCCGCGAGGAGGAGGAGCGTCGCCGCCAGGACGACGAGCACCGCCGCCGCGCCGCCGAGGAATCGCGCCGCCGCGCCGAGGAGGAGGCTGCGGCCGCCGCCGCGCCGCCGGCCGTCTCCCCCGTGCCTGCCGCCCCCGCGCCTGCCGCCCCCGCTCCCGCTGCGGCGGCTCCCGTGGCTCCGCGTCCGGCCGCGCCTGTGGCCCCGGCCCGCCCGGCCGCTCCCGCCGCGCCCCAGCGGCCTGTCGCCGCGTCGGCTCGTCCGGCGGCGGCTCCGGCCCGTCCCGCCGCTCCGGTGCCGCGCCCGGCCCCGCCGGCCGAGCCGCGCCGCGTGCTGACCGCCGATCCACGCAAGCCGCGCGACCTCAACTTCATGGCCCGTCCGGCCCCCGAGCCGGAGAAGCCCGCGGCCACGACCGCCACGACCGCGGCGGTCGCCCGGCCGTCCGATGCGGCCGGCGCCCGGCCCGGGCCGCGCAGCGCCGCCGCGCTCCCGGATGACGAGACCGAGACCAAGCGGGTGATCCGCCGTCCCGGCATGCCGCTCAAGATCATCACGCCGCCGAAGACCCCGAAGTCGCCGGGCGGCGACCGCAACCGCGGCCGTCTCACCATCGCCAATGCCACGGCGGGCGAGGAGGAGCGCACGCGCTCCGTGGCCTCCTTCCGCCGCCGCCAGCAGCGGATGAGCGGACACCGCAACGAGGAGCCGAAGGAGAAGATCTCGCGCGAGGTGACCATTCCCGAGACGATCACCATCCAGGAGCTCGCCAACCGCATGTCGGAGCGGGCGGTGGACGTGATCCGTCTGCTGATGAAGCAGGGCCAGATCCACAAGATCACCGACGTGATCGATTCGGACACGGCGCAGCTCATCGCCGAGGAGCTCGGCCACACGGTGCGCCGCGTTGCCGAATCCGACGTCGAGGAGGGCCTCACCTCCGACGAGCCGGATCTGGAGGAGGATCTCGATCCCCGTCCGCCGGTCGTCACGATCATGGGCCACGTCGACCACGGCAAGACTTCGCTGCTCGACGCGATCCGCAAGGCGAACGTGGTCGAGGGCGAGGCCGGCGGCATCACCCAGCATATCGGCGCCTACCAGGTGGCGGCGCCCTCGGGCGACCTCATCACCTTCATCGACACCCCTGGCCACGCGGCCTTCACCTCGATGCGCGCCCGCGGCGCCAAGGTGACGGACATCGTCGTGATCGTGGTGGCGGCCGATGACGGCGTCATGCCCCAGACGGTGGAGGCGATTCAGCACGCCAAGGCCGCGGGCGTGCCGATGATCATCGCCATCAACAAGATCGACAAGCCGGACGCGAACCCGCAGCGGGTGCGCACGGAGCTCCTGCAGCACGACATCCAGGTGGAGTCGATGGGCGGCGAGACCCTCGAATTCGAGGTCTCGGCCAAGACCGGCGAGGGCTTGCCCGAGCTGCTGGAGGGCCTGCAGCTCCAGGCCGAGATCATGAACCTGCGCGCCAACGAGAAGCGCGACGGCGAAGGCACGGTGATCGAGGCTCAGCTCGACCGCGGCCGCGGCCCCGTGGCCACGGTCCTGGTCCAGCGTGGCACGCTGTTCGCCGGCGACATTGTCGTGGCCGGCGCCGAGTGGGGCCGCATCCGCGCCCTCATCGACGACAAGGGCGAGCACGTCCCCTATGCGGGTCCGTCCGTTCCCGTCGAGGTGCTCGGCTTCAACGGCACGCCGGATGCCGGCGATCGCGTGATCGTGGTGCCGAACGAGGCCCGCGCCCGCGAGGTCACCGAGTACCGCGCCCGCATCAAGCGCGACCGCCTGACCGCCCGCACCGGCGGCGCCAACCGCTCGCTCGTCGACATGATGCGCGAGGCCCGCGAGGGCAGCGGCCGCAAGGAGCTGCCGGTCGTCATCAAGGGCGACGTGCAGGGCTCCGTCGAGGCGATCGTCGGCGCGCTCGGCGCGCTGGGCAACGACGAGGTCGGTGTCCGCATCCTGCTCTCGGGCGTGGGCGGCATCACCGAGTCCGACATCACGCTCGCCAACGCCTCGAAGGCGGTGGTGATCGGCTTCAACGTGCGCGCCCACAAGGAAGCGCGCAACGCGGCCGAGCGCGACGGCACCGAGCTGCGCTACTACAGCATCATCTACGACCTCGTGGACGATATCAAAGCCACGCTGTCGGGCATGCTGCCGCCGACGCTCCGCGAGGAGCGCTTGGGCGAGGCGCAGATCCTGCAGATCTTCGACGTGTCGAAGGTGGGCAAGATCGCCGGTTGCCGCGTCATGGAGGGCGTGGTCCAGCGCGGCGCCCATGTCCGCCTGCTGCGCAACGACGTGGTGATCCACGAGGGCAAGCTGGCCCAGCTCAAGCGCCTCAAGGACGACGCCAAGGAAGTCATCGCCGGCTACGAGTGTGGCATGTCCTTCGAGAATTATCAGGACATGCGGGCGGGCGACTTCATCGAGTGCTATCGGGTCGAGGAGATCCGCCGCACGCTCTGAGCGGCGCCCACCCGTTTCTTCTCGGCGCGGGGCCGCGGCGTAAGCTGCGGCCCCGTTCCGTTGGCATTGGAGTCGCGAGGCTCCCGACATCGATCCGATTCTCAGATAGACCATGGCCCAGAAGCAGACCCCGTCCGGTCCCTCGCAGCGCCAGCAGCGCGTGGCCGAGCTCGTGCGCCACGCCCTGGCCGAGGTGCTTCAGCGGGGCGACCTCCAGGATCCGGTGATCGCCTCGCACGTCATCACCATCCCCGAGGTGCGGATGTCGCCGGACCTCAAGCTCGCCACCGCCTACGTGATGCCCCTCGGCGGCCAGGACGAGACGCCGGTGATCCAGGCGCTGGAGCGCAACAAGCGCGTCCTGCGCCAGGAGGTGGCCCGGCGCGTGAACCTGAAATACGCGCCCGAGCTGCGTTTCCGCCGGGACGAGACCTTCGACGAGGCCGCCCGCATCGACGCGCTCCTGCGGAGCGACAAGGTGCAGCGCGACCTCGATCACCCCGAGGCGGGTGACGAACCGGAGAGCGCCTCCGACGTTTGAACCGGGACACGGCTGCGCGAGCCCCCCGACCGACATTGCCGCGGCGTTTCAAGACGACCGGTGCCCGAGCGGTGCCGGACTCTGCCGCAACCCGTGACCAAGGACCGATGATGCAGCAGGAAGAATCCCCCCTCGAGCGCGGTCCCGCGCCGCAGGGTCGGCCCCCGGAGCCCCGCCGCGCCGACGAGGGCCGCGGCCCGCGCCGTCCGCAGCAGCGGGGTCCGCGCCCGGACCGTCCCAAGCGCAAGGACGTGAGCGGCTGGGTCATCCTCGACAAGGGCGTCGGCATGACCTCGACCCATGCGGTCGCGGTGATCAAGCGCCTGTTCAACGCCAAGAAGGCCGGCCATGCGGGCACGCTCGACCCGCTCGCCTCCGGCATCCTGCCCATCGCCCTCGGCGAGGCCACCAAGACGGTCCCCTTCGTGATGGATGGCCGCAAGGCCTACCGCTTCACCGTGTCCTGGGGCGTCGAGACCGATACCGACGACGCCGAGGGCCGGCCGGTCGCGACCAGCGACGCGCGGCCGACCCGCGAGCAGGTCGAGGCGGCGCTGCCGAACTTCATCGGTTCCATCGAGCAGGTGCCGCCGCGCTACTCCGCCATCAAGATCCAGGGCGAGCGCGCCTACGATCTCGCCCGCGATGGCGAGACGGTGGAGCTCGTCGCCCGTCCCGTGCAGATCGACCACCTCTCCATCGTCGAGCATGACGGGGAGTGCACGGTGATCGCTGCCGAATGCGGCAAGGGCACCTATGTCCGGGCGCTGGCGCGCGATCTCGGCCGCCTGCTGGGCTGCCACGGCCACGTCTCGGCTTTGCGCCGCACCCGCGTCGGCCCCTTCCTCGAGGCCAATGCCTGCAACATCCCCGCCCTGGAAGAGGCGGGCCCGGAGGGCGTGCTGCCTCATCTGCAGCCCGTCGACACGGCGCTCGACGGCGTCCCCTCCGTGCCGGTCTCCCGCGACATGGCCCTGCGCCTGATGCGCGGCCAGCCGGTCATCCTGCGCGGGCGTGACGCCCCGGTCGAGGGCAAGGCCTTCGCTACCTGCGGGGGCATCCTCGTCGCGGTGGGCGATGTGGAGCGGGGCGAACTGGTGCCGCACCGCGTATTCCATCTCGGCGGCACCGCTCCGCAGCGGAACTGACGGCCGTTACGGCACGCTACGAACGAGAGGCCGCCGGGATCGCTTTCATGATCCCGGCGGCCTTCTCGTCAGAGGGCCGGCATTTCCGGAACCGGCACAGGGGCCGCACGGATCGCCGAGCGGCCAGCATAGCGCCGCACCATCTCCGCGCAGAAGGCGGCGAATTCCTCGCGCACGAGCGGCGCGCTGGTGTGATGAGCCGCGATGCCCCGGTGCTCGGGCGTGAAGCAGAAGGTCACCGTGACCGCGAAATCCGCCAGTGCCGCCATCTGGCGGTCGAACCAGTCGAGGGCATCGGGCCGGAAGCTGTCGGCCCAGGACAACCCGGTGCGCAGATGGGTGACCCCGAGGCGCCTCATCCAGGCGACCGCCTCGTCGAGCCGGTGATCCTCGAAGTGGAACCACTGGCACAGGCCGAAATCCGGCGTATGGCGGGCGAATTCCTCGAGAGCGAGCTTCGGCGTGCCGTCCTCGCGCAGCAGGCCCATGTGGAAGTGGCGGTAATAGGAGGAGCCCTCCGCCTCCTTGTGGCGGGTGGTGGCTTCCCATTCCCGCGGCAGGTCGTAGAGGCTGTACCAGTGGATGCGGGGAGCCGCGCCCGCCAGCAACTCGGCGGTGCGCCGGCAGCCCCAGGCCTGCACCTCCTCGGCACCGAAGCTCGACACGCCGACCTCGGAGACCCAGACCGGCAGGGGCGTGACGGCCTGGATCTCGGCGATCTTGGCCGGCCATTCGTGGATCTGCCAGAGATTCCAGTCGAGGGGGAAACCGTGGACCGCCACGGCGTCGAGCCCGTCGAGGATGCCCTGCGCCTCCATGCGCCGGATGAAGTGCGGGTCGATCGGCGAGATGCCGCCGAGCACCTGCGGCAGGTCCGGCGCCTCCCCTCGGATCGCCCGCGACGCCTCCTTCACCATCTCCCCGAACAGGAACCAGTCGGGGTCGATGACGGGGTCCCAGTGCGACTTGTTGTTGGGCTCGTTCCAGAGCATCACCGCTTCGATCATCGGCCCTCCTCGCCGTCGGATCCCTGCCGCGCCCGGGCCGGATAGACCGCCTCCGCGCCATAGGGGGCCGCCACCCGCCGGCAGAGATAGACTTCCGCCTCCGGTCGGCTCTCGATCGCGAATCCGCTGGAGCGCAGCATCGCCTCGATCCCGGCCCGGTTCGGGATCCACCAGTTGGTGCAGTCGTGGGCATAGGCGTGCTCGACGAAATGCAGGCGCGGGTAGCCCGGCCGCTCGAAGGCATCGATGTCCCAGAAGTCGTAGTCGCCCGCGATCGGCTCGATGCCGGGCGAGCCGCGCAGCATCGACTGGAAGACGAGGAGATCGCCGGCCACGTGTTCGTGGATCAGGTCGAGGGCGAGCAGCGGATGGCGCAGATGGTAGAGCACCCCCATGAACAGCACCACGTCGAAGCGCTCGCCCAGGCGTCCGACATCGTAGACCGAGAGATTGCGGAACTCGATGTCATGGCCGAGGCGGCGCGCTGCGAATCGGCCCTGGGCGAGGTAGCGCTCGTCGGAATCGAGGCCGAGGACCCGGGCAGCCCCGCGGCGCTTCATCTCGATCGCGTAGAAGCCCCCGTTGCAGCCGATATCGAGCACGGACTTCCCGGTGAGGTCGGCGGGGAGCGCCTGGGCGAAGCGCCGCCATTTCACCCCGGGATAGTCGCCGAGGAAATGGTCCGGCGCGGTCCAGATGCCTTCGCCGAGATCGATGTTGTGGAACCACGGCCCGAGGGCATCGGCCTCCCGGCGGAGACCGGTGATATCCGCGTCGGTGGCGATCACGGGGCCACCCGTTCGTTGAGGGACACGATCCGGCCGCCATCGGGCCAGAGGGCAAGCTCGCTCCAGGAGGCGGGCGCGACCACGAGGCGATCATAGGCGTCGAGGGAGAGCCCGAGCAGGCCGAGCAGGACGGCGCGGATCACGTCGCCATGGCTCACCAGGATCGCGGGCGGAGCGTCCTGGGCGGCGAGCCGGTCGAGGAGCGCCGCTGCCCGGGCCTGGGCCCGACCCATGCCCTCGCCGCCGGGCGGGCGGGCCGAGGCGCGCGACGCGTTCCAGTCTGTCCAGGCGGGATCGCCCTCGAGCGCGGCAAGCGGCCGGCCCGTCCAATCGCCGAAATCGATCTCGTCGAGAGCCTCCGTCGTCTCGACGCTCACGGCGAACCGCTGCGCGATCGGGGCCGCGGTCTCCCGGGTGCGGGCCTGCGGGCTCGACAGAACCTGCGCGACGCCGCCGATCCGGTCGACGAGGGCCCCGGCCAGGGCTTCGGCCTCGGCATGGCCGGCCTCGCTCAGGGACACGCCGGGCATGCGCCCGCACAGGATCCGCCCGAGCCGGTCGTGGCGCGCGTGGCGCACCAGCAGGACGCGCCTCATGCCTCCGCCTCGCCCGCGATGAAGCGCCGGGTACGGGCCTGCGCCTCGGCATCGGTGAATTGCGTCGGAGGCGACTTCATGAACCAGCCGGACGGCCCCAGCAGGGCGCCCCCGATGCCGCGGTCGAGGGCGAGGCGCGCGCAGCGCACGGCATCCACGACAACCCCGGCCGAATTCGGCGAATCCCAGACCTCGAGCTTCAGCTCCAGGTTGAGCGGCACGCCGCCGAAGCCCGTGCCCTCCAGGCGGATATGCGCCCATTTCCGATCGGCGAGCCAGGGCACGTGGTCGCTCGGGCCGACATGGATGTCCCCCTCGGCGAGGGGCGTCGCGAGCTGGCTCGTGACGGCACGGGTCTTGGAGAGCTTCTTCGATTCCAGGCGCTCGCGCTCCAGCATGTTCAGGAAGTCGGCATTGCCGCCGAAATTGAGCTGGTAGGTGTGCTCCAGTTTCACGCCGCGCTCGCGCAGGAGGTTGACGAGCACCCGGTGCACGATGGTGGCGCCGACCTGACTCTTGATGTCGTCGCCCACGATCGGCAGGCGGCGCTCCGCGAAGCGCTGCCGCCAGCCCGGATCCGAGGCGATGAAGACGGGGATGCAATTGACGAAAGCGCAGCCGGCATCGAGCGCGCAGCGGGCATAGAACTCGCTCGCAACCTGCGAGCCGACGGGCAGGTAGGAGACGAGCACCTGCGTGCGGCTGCGCTCCAGTTCCGCCACGACATCGGCGACGGCCTCGGAGGATTCCTCGATCATGCCCTGGAGGTAGCGCCCGATCCCGTCGAGGGTCGGCCCGCGCCGCACCATGACGCCGCTCGTGGGCACGGCGGCGAAGCGGTGGGTGTTGTTGGGCTCCGCTAAAATCGCCTCGGCAAGGTCCCGGCCGACCTTCCGCGCGGACACGTCGAAGGCGCAGGCGACCTCGATGTCGCCGATCCGGTAGCCGCCGAGGTCGGGCGAGATCAGGCCGGGCACGGTCTCTCCGGGACCGGTCTCGCGGTAATGGCGCAGGCCCTGCACGAAGGAGGACGCGCAATTGCCCACCCCCACGAGCCCGACTCGGATCGGAGCGGGGCTCATCGGCTTGCCTGCTGCGCGAGGGCTTCGAGGGGGGCGTCCGCCGAGGGCGCGCGCCGGGCGGCCGGTCGCGGCGGAGGCGCGCCCCTCGACGGTGCGCGGACTTCGCGGGCGAACCAGGCGATGGTGGCTTCGAGCCCCTCCTCCAGGGACACCTGCGGCGACCAGCCGAGCAGCTCCTGCGCGCGGGTGATGTCGGGGCGGCGGCGCTGCGGGTCGTCGGCCGGCAGGGGGCGGCGCACCACCTTCGAGCGGGTGCCGGTCATGCCCGAGACGAGGCGGACGAGTTCGGCGATGGTCATCTCGCGCGGATTGCCGAGATTGACCGGGCCGCCGGGGGCGCCGTCATGGGCCATCAGCCGCATCAGCCCCGCGACGAGATCCGCCACGTAGCAGAAGGAGCGGGTCTGCTCGCCGCTGCCATAGACGGTGATCGGCGCATCGCCGAGCGCCTGGCAGATCACGTTCGAGACGACGCGCCCGTCATCGGCCCGCATCCGGGGACCGTAGGTGTTGAAGATGCGCGCGACCCGCACGTCGAGCCCATGACCGCGCGCGAAATCGAAGGCGAGCGTCTCCGCCGCGCGCTTGCCCTCGTCGTAGCAGGCGCGCGGGCCGGTGGGGTTCACGTTCCCCCAGTAGGATTCGGTCTGCGGATGTACGAGCGGATCCCCGTAGACCTCGCTGGTGGAGGCTTGGAGGAAGCGTGCGCTGTCCGCCTTCGCCCTTTCCAGTAAATGGAGCGTGCCGGCCACGCTCGTCATCATCGTGTGGATCGGGTCTTCCTGGTAATGCGGCGGCGAGGCCGCGCAGGCGAGATTGAAGATCCTGTCGAAGCGCGGCATCGGCGGGAGCGGCCGGGTGATGTCGGCTTCGATCAGAGCGAACCGCGGCTCGCGGGACAGATGGGCGAGGTTCGCCCGGCGGCCGGTGAGCAGGTTGTCGAGGGCGGTGACGTGGGCGCCCTGCGCGAGCAGCGCGTCGACGAGATGCGAGCCGATGAAGCCTGCCCCCCCTGCCACCAGCACCCGTTCGGTCTGTCGGTTCATCGCTCGGTTCCTCACTCGCTGAGCGCTTCAAGGAGGCGTTCGGGGGCGGCGCGCCGGTTCGCGGCCTCGCGCAGATGGGTTTCGAGTTCCGCGGCGCGCTGGGCGGCCGAATGCCGGGCAAGCACGGCCTGGCGGGCAGCCTCGCCGAGCCGGCGGCATTCCGCTTCAGGTCGCTCCCGCAGGATCGCGAGCACGGCCTCGGCGGTGTCCGGGCAAAGGATCTCGCGGCCCGGCGCCAGGATCGCGTCCAGGCCGTCCCAGCGGTCGCTGAGGATCGGCGTGCCGCAGGCGGCTGCCTCGAACAGGCGCACGCTGGGGCTCCAGCCGGCGGCGATCATGTCCGCGCGGGTCACGTTCAGGGTGTAGCGGCTCTGCGCATAGAAGCCCGGATGCGCCCGCGGAGGCAGGTGCTCGATGCGCGTGACGTTCGCCGGCCAGTCGATCGCCGCCGGGTATTGCGGCCCGGCCACCGCGAAGCGCAGGTCCGGCGCGCGGCGCGCCGGTTCGATCAGCAACCGCTCCAGGGTCGGCTGCCGGTCGAGGCTGTAGGTGCCGAGATAGCTGAGGTCGTAGGCGGGCTCGCGGGACAGGGGGGGATAGGCCTCGGGATCGACCGAGCAGTAGAGGGTGCGGGCGGCCGGCGCGCCGTAGCGCCGTTCCAACCGCTCCAGAGTCGGGCCGCCGGTGAAGGAGAGATAGAGGTCGTAGTCCCGGATCTGCGCCGGGGCGAGATAGGCGCAGGCGCCGGCCTCGAGGCCCGCCAGCGTCACCGGCGTGTCGATGTCGTAGAAGGCCCGCACCCCGGTCGCCCAACTCTGCACGCGCCGCCCGACGGCGATTCCCTCGGGCACATAGGAGCCGACGATCACCGCATCGGCCCGCGCGACGGCGTCGCGATGGGCGTCGAGGCCGTCGAGATCCCCGTAGAGGGCGAGCCGGCAGAAATCCGGCTCGGGAAGATCGCGATGCGCGGCGTACCAGGGCACGTCCCGCTCCAGGAACAGCACCTCGTGCCCACGGGCAGCGAAGGCCTTCAGCAGGGCGCGGTAGGTGGTGGCGTGGCCATTGCCCCAGGACGAGGACAGGCTGAGACCCAGCACCACCAGGCGGAGGGAGCAACCGCTCATGCGACGCTCCGTCGGATCGGGGCGCCCGCCGGCTCGGCCCGCTTGCGCGCCGCCGCTTCCCTCAGGATCGCGTCGACCTGTGCGCCGCGCCGGGCATAGGTGTGCTCGGCGGCGATGCGGGCGCGGGCCGCCGCGCCGATGGCGCGGGCGCGCTCCGGATCCAGGGCGGCCACATGATCGGCGACATCGCGGCCGTCGCGGGCGACGAGCACCTCCGCGCCCTCCTTGAGGAAGAGGTCGAGGCCTTCCCAGGCATCGGTGATCAGGCAGGCGCCGGCGCCGGCCGCCTCGAAGACGCGGGTGGCGGGCGAATAGCCGATTGCGGCCATGCTCTCGCGGGCGATGTTGAGCACCGCGAGCGGGGAGACGTTGAAGGCGTTGTGGTCACGGGTCGAGACATGGCCGAGATGGCGCACGTTCAGCGGCAATCCGCGGCTCTCCCAGCCGCTGCCGCCGAGGAGGAAGCGCCGCTCCGGCAGGCGCGCCGCGGCGACGAGGAAGAACTGCTCCACCCGCGCCTCGCGGTCGGGCAGGCGGTTGCCGAGGAAGGCGAGGTCGGCGGCAAAGCGCGGATCCGCCGGGACGGGGTGATGGGTGTCGGGATCGAGGGCGTTGTAGACCGGGATGCAGGCACGGGCGCCGAAGCCTTCATAGGCGGCGATCACCGGCGGCCCGCCGCCATAGGTCAGGACGAGGTCGAGATCCGGCATGGCCCGGTGCAGGGCATGGCCCGGATCGCCGCGCATCTCGGCCAGGGTGGCGGGCGCGTCGACATCCCAGAAGACGCGGATCGCGTGCGGCTGCGTGGCGGCGATCACGCCCTCCAGCAACGCGTCGTCGAACACCCCGACGCCGCTCGCCTTCACCACCACATCCGCCTCCGCCGCCTCGGCGGCGACGGCCCGCATCGCCTCCGGCGTAGCGGCGTAGACCCGCACCTGCGCCCAGTCCGGTGGATCGATGTCGCGGTGGCTCTGCCGCTCGAAGGCGTCCGGCTCGTAGAAGGTGATCCGATAGCCCCGCCCGGCGAGGTCGCGGAGTAGACCCCGGTAATAGGTCGCCGCCCCGTTCCAGTAGGAGGAGAGCAGCGAGGAGCCGTAGAAGGCGATTCTCAAGAGGCGGCCTCCATGCGGGCGGGCGTGTTCAGAACGGCGTGGATCGCCAGGAGCTCGTCGGCGCGGTGCCGGCAGGTGTGGCGGGCCCGGATCGTGGCGAGGCCGTGGGCGGCGAGCGCGGCGCGCAGCTCCGCATCGGCGCGGAGGGTGCGCAGGTGGCGCTCCATCTCGGCCCCGTCCCGGGCGACGAGGTAATCCGTGCCCGGCGTGAACAGCCCCTCCGCATCCGTCCAGGGGGCGCTGGCCAGCGGCAAGCCGCAGGCGAGCGCCTCGAAGACACGGATCGTCGGGATGCCGGGAAGGGCCTCCACGTAGAAGCGGCGCGGCACGTGCACGGTGGCGAGGGCCTTCGCGAACAGGCCGGGCGCGGCTGCGTTGGCTGCCCAGCCATGGTAGCGCGCGCCGTAGGTTGCGAGCGTCGCCCGCGCCGCCTCGGGATAGCGCACGCCGTAGATGTCCAGGGAGAGGCCGGCGGTGTAGGCTGGGCGGAACAGGAATGTCTCGAGTTCCTGCGTGCGCTCGCCGTCGCCCCAATTGCCGATCCAGACGAGGCCGTCCCGCGTCTCCTCCACGTCGGGCGGCCGGAACAGGCGCGTATCCGCGGCCTCGTGCCAGGTGAAGGCACGCCCGCCCCAGCCCCAGCGGCGATAGACCTCCGCGAGCGCCTGCCCGAAGGCGAGCACGCCGTCATAGGCCGAGAGGTCGAAGCGGCGCATCTCGTCGGGTGCACTGACCGCGCGGTGATGGGTGTCGTGGAACAGCAGGATCCCGAAGGCGCCGCGTGCCCGCGCCCTGCCCAGGGCCACGATCAGGGCGGGCGCGTTCCATTCGTGGGCGATGACGAGATCGGCGCCCTCCGCCCGCTCAAGAGCCGCTTCGACCGTGCGGTAGCGGCGCGGCGACAACTCCGGATAGGCCGCGAGCGAGGCATCGAGCCCGGCCTGACCGTGGTCGCGGTGAAGGTTCTCGCGGCTCCAGGCTTCCTCAGGCTCGCAGGCTTCGACCCCGTGACCGAGGGCGCCGAGTTCGCGCAGCACGCCGCGTAGGAAATGGGCGTTGCCGTGGTTCCAGCACGAGGCCAGCGAATGGGTGAAATAGACGATCCTCATGCCGCGGCCTCGTCGCGTGCGGGGCGCAGGCTGCGGAACACGGCCGTCACGCCCTCGACCATCGCCTCGACGCTGTAGGCGGCGGCGCGGGTCTGACCGGCCTGGCCGAGCGCGGCGCGGCGGGCGGGATCGGCGGCGAGGTGCTCCACGGCCTGGGCCGCGGCCGCGTCGTCGTCCGGCGGCACGAACAGAGCCGCTTCGTCCCAGAGTTCGCGGAAGCTCTCGATGTCGGAGAGCACCAGAGCGCAGCCCGCCTGCGCCGCCTCGAGAACGGCGAGGCCGAAGGGCTCGTAGCGGGCGAGCGACACGAAGATCGGTTGCCGGGCGAGCTCGCGGGCCATGCCCGCCTCGTCCAGGCGGCCGAGCAGGCGCAGGGTATGCGGCGCGACCTGCTGGCCGGTCGGCCCCGCGACAGGACCGGCGGCGAGGACAGGAAGGGACAAGCGTGCAGCCATCCGATCCAGCGCTGCAGCATTCTTGGCCGGATCCCAGAGGCGGCCGGCGGTGAAGACATGCGCGGCGGTCTCCGCGTCGCCCGGAATCGCGGGCGCCCGGCGCCCGTTGCGCACCACCGCGGGCGGCTGGCGCAGGCCATAGGCCGCCTGCGTTGCCCGGGCGAAGGCGTGGGTCGGCGCGATCAGGCTGTCGGCACGAAGGCAGCCTTCTGCGGCGAGGTCCCGCCGCCAGGCCAGATCCGCCGGCAGCGGCCCCGAATTCACCGAAGCCCACCACGTCGCGACGCAGGAATGGCAGACCGCCACGACCGGTGCGGGATACGAGGCGAGGGCCAGGGCCGGGCTGTGCAGGTGGACGAGATCCGCGCTGCCTGCCCAGGCGAGCCGGGCGAGCGACGCGGAGGCCCGCTCCACCTCGGCGGCGCTCGACGCGGTCCAGTCGAGGGGCAGGCCGGTGGCGAGGATGCGGGCGCCGCTCTCGGCTTCGGCGTGGGCGATCACCTCCGCCGCGGGCGGCGGCCCCATGAGGGCGATGCCGACGCGCGCACCCCGGCGGCCGAGCCCCGAGGCGAGGTCGAGGGTGTATTGCCAGACGCCGCCGAGGGCGTCGGCGCTCATCAGGATGAAGGGGGAGGTCAGCGGCATCCGCAGGCAGCCTCCAGCTCTCGGAGGGGCAGCGGGCGTTCCTCCTGGATGTCGCTGAAGCGCTCGAACTGGCCGAGATAATGGGCATGCGCCCGCTCCCAGGCCGTATCGTCGGGCTCCCCCCAGAGCCGCCGGTAATCGGGCGAGCTCGGATAGGGGTAGAGCGGCACGGGATCGTTCGCCCAGACGCCCTGGCGGCGCAGGCGATCGCGCCATGCGGCGACGAGACCGGGATCGTCGCCGGCCACGGCGATCAGGTTCGCCTGCACGAAGGGCACCGAGCGGCGGGCATGGATGAGCCGCTCGGCGAGGTCGTCGGTCGAGGCGCGGCACTTCTTGTCGAGCGCCGCCCTGCCCTCCTCGGTCAGGCTCTCGATTCCGGCCTCGATGGAGACACAACCGGACGCTCCGAGGAGGTCGAGCATGTCGGGCTTCCAGAGGTCGATCCGGGTCTGGATGCCGAACCGGATGCGCCGCCCGATCAAGGCTTCGAGCAGCGGCTTCTGCGGCAGGAAGATCTCGTCGACGAAATAGAGATAGGTCGCGCCTTGCGCGATCAGATGCTCGATCTCGTCGAGGACGATGCCAAGGTCGCGGCGGCGATACTTGTCGCGGAAATCGATCTTCGCGCAGAAGCTGCAGGTATAGGGGCACCCGCGCGAGGCCTCGACCTCCGCGCCGGGGCCGTCCGGCGCGGCGTCGAAGCGATGGTGGTGGTGACGGTGCCGGGCGATCCAGGCATCGGGCCAATGCAACGCCGGCAGGTCCGTGAAGCGGCCCGCATGGGGCGGTCCGGTCACCACGACCGCCTCACCGTCCCGGAAGGCAAGGGCCGGCACTTCGCGCGGATCTTCGGCATCGGCGAGCTGCGCGACGATCTCCTCGCACTCCCCCCGGACCACGACATCGCAGCCGAGCTTGTCGAGGGTCGGGCGGGGCGTGGCCGAACCATGCGGGCCGACCGCAACCGTGCGGCCGCCTCGAAGGCCCAGACCATCGAGGAAGGCGCGGGGCACCCGAAGTTCCGGCGGGGCGCAGCGCCAGAACAGATAGGTGGGTGCCGTCGTCACCACGGTCATGCCGGGGGCGAAGGTGGCGACGCGGTCCGCGCCCTCCTCGGCGCTCAGGCCTTCGAGAGGGCAATCGACGATTCGCGTCTCGTGGCCGGCGGCCTCCAGCAGCGCGGCGGCATAGCCGAGCTCCAACGGCAGATGAGGTTCGCGGCAGCCGAAATAGATGCTGTTGCGGTAGTCCCAGGGCGGGTTGACGAGGGCGACCCTCATAGCACCGCCTCCTGCACACGCCCGCGAGCCGGTATGGCCTCTTCCCTTTGCCCCAGCCATTCGGAGAGCCACACGGCGAGATCCGCCACGCCCTCCCGCCAGGAGAGCGGCGGCGCGAGCCCGAGCGCCCCGGTGGCGCGGCGGGTGTCGGACACGTAGTAGCGCTGATCCCCGGGACGCCAGTCGCCCCACTCGACCGCGACCTCCCGGCCGATCAGCGCGCCGAGATGGGCGAGCAGCCGGCGCAGGCTCACTGCGTTCTCAGGCCCGCCGCCGAGATTGAAGGCATGGCCGGAGACCTGATCGATCCGCGCCAGCGCGGCCCGGTAGGCGGCCACCGCATCGGAGACATGGAGGATGTCGCGTACCTGCCGCCCGTCGCCGTAGACGGTGACGGGCCTGCCCTGCAGCGCCCGGATCAGGAAATGGGCGACCCAGCCCTGATCCTCGTTGCCCATCTGGCGCGGGCCGTAGATGCAGCTCATCCGCATCACGACCGTTGGCAAACCATAGCTGCGGGCGTAATCGAGGACATAGGCATCTGCCCCGCCCTTGGAGCAGCCATAGGGCGTGTGGAAATCCAGGGGCCGGTCCTCGCCGATGCCGTGCGCCCGCAGGCGGGGCTCCATGGGGGCATAGGCGTCGCCCTCCTGCGCCAGCGCCACGTCGGGCAGGCCGCCATAGACCTTGTTGGTCGAGGCGAAGAGGAGCGGCACCGCGCCGCCGCGAGCGCGCAGGGCCTCCAGCAGCGTCAGGGTGCCGCCGAGATTGACCTCCATGTCCTCCCGCGGCGCGACGAGGCTCGTCGTGACCGCGACCTGGGCGGCGAAGTGGAACACGGCGGAGGCTTCGCGCACCGCCCGGGCGAGCTCGGCGCCGTCGCGGATATCCGCGATCACCGGCTGGATCCGGCTGCCATGTCGCTCCGTGAGCCAAGCGAGGTTCGCCTCGACGCCCGGGCGCGCCAGCAGGTCGTAGACGATGACGCTGCGCCCTTCGCTGGCCAGCCGGTCGGCGAGGTTGGCGCCAACGAAGCCGGCGCCGCCGGTGACGAGGACGGGACGGGTCTCGAGACGTGTCTGGACCCCGCTCACGCCACCAATCCCCGCGCTTCGAGCTCGCGGCGGGCCTCGGCCACGCGGTCGACCGCCTGCTGCTCGGCGACCCAGGCGGCGAGCTCCGTCAGGCCCTGCTCGAAATCGCGCTGCGGCGCGTAGCCGAGCTCACGCTGGATCTTGCCGATATCCGCGACGCAGTGGCGGATGTCGCCGGCCCGCGCCTGGCCCGTGATCTGGGGGGTGATGTCCTCCCGGCCCATCGCCCGGGCGAGCAGGCGGGCGACCTCCTCGACGGTCCGGTCCTGCCCGGATCCGACATTGTAGACCTGCCCTGCTGCGGCCGGATGCTCTAGCGCCAGCACGAAGGCCCGGGCCACGTCCTCGACATGGACGAAGTCCCGCCGCTGGGCGCCGTCCTCGAAGATCATCGGCGGCTGCCCATTGAGAAGCCGCGCGGCGAAGATGGCGAGAACGCCGGTATAGGGATTCGAGAGTGCCTGGCCGGGGCCGTAGACGTTCCAGAGCCGCAGGGCCACGCCCTCCATGCCGTAGGCGGGGGCGAGCGTCAGGGTCAGGCGCTCCTGCATGTACTTGGTGAGCGCGTAGACCGAGGCGAGCGCCGGGCGCTTGCTCTCCGGCGTCGGCAGGGGCCGCATCGGCCGGCCGGCCGCGTCAGGCGGGTCCCAGGGCTCTCCGGGTCCGCGCGGCTTGCGGACCGCGTCCTCGACGATCCCGCCATCGTCCGTGCGATAGAGCCCCTCGCCGTAGACGCTCATGGAGGAGGCGACGACCACGCGCTTGACGGGCGCGTCGATCAGCGCCTGGAACAGGGTGGCGGTGCCGCAATCGTTGACGGAGACGTAGCGCTCGACAGCATACATGCTCTGGCCGACGCCGACCTCGGCGGCGAGGTGCACGACATGGGTCGCCCCGGCGAGCGCGCGGGCCACGGCTTCTCCGTCACGGATATCGCCCTCTACGAACTCGACACCCGGATCGAAGGCGGCGGGCGCGGCCCGATCGCCGTGCACCTGGTCGATCAGGCTGTCGAGGATGCGGACCCGATACCCTATCCGAAGAAGAGCGCCCGCCAGATGCCGGCCGATGAAGCCGGCCCCTCCTGTGATCAGAGCGAGGTTTTTCATATGCGCTCGACGTCTCCAATGATGTCAGACAAATTCACGGGAAGACACTCGACAAAATAAAAATGATTTATGATAAAAACCTATGTTATTTCTGTGATATTGATCTGTATCAAATGAATTGAATTCAGAGAAAGTGCTGGTGAAAGCTCCCGGCGAGGATCTTTGTTCCTGCCTTTTATCGTCAAGTTTGCAGGCGTCTCGCTCTCGCCATCGGCGTGGCGACGCGCGGCAAACAAATCGTGGCCAGCCGGGTTGATGGGACGCAACGAGGTGTGACCGAGGAAGCCATGGCCGGCGCGGCAGAGGACAGCATCGATCGACAGGAGCCCAGTGGGGCCGGTTCCCTGCTCTGGACCGCGGCGACCGCCGTGGCGCTGATCGGGATCGCGTTCCGGCCTCGGCGCGCCCCAGCCGACCACCGACCGCCCCGAAGCGCCTCCGAGGGCCCACACAAGCCCTCTCCCTCCGTCGAGGGGGCGCGGGCGCATCACGTGGCACGGTCCGAACCCGAGCGGGGCCGCCGCGCCGAGAGCCCCACGGAGATCCCGCGCCTGGGCTGGAAGGACGTGGCGATGCGCACCTATCGCGACGTGGGCGAGAACCGCCTCATGCTGGTCTCGGCCGGGGTCACCTTCTTCGCCCTGCTCGCGATCTTTCCGGCCATCGCGGCGCTGGTGTCGCTCTACGGCCTGATCGCCGATGCCTCGACCATCAACGACAACCTGGCCTCGCTCCAGGGCGTGCTGCCCTCGGGCGCCCTGGAGATCGTCGGCGAGCAGGTGAAGCGCCTCAACGAGAAGGGCAACACGACCCTCGGCCTGTCCCTGCTGGTCAGTGTCGGGCTATCGGTCTGGAGCGCCAATGGCGGGATGAAGCATGTCTTCGACGCGCTCAACATCGTCTACAACGAGCGCGAGAAGCGGAACTTCATCATCCTCAATCTGATCTCCCTCGGCTTCACCGCGGGGGCGCTGCTGTTCGTCCTCGGTGCGCTCGGCTCGATCGTCGCGGTGCCGATCATCCTGCAGACCATCGGCCTCAGCGAGAACGCGTGGTGGCTCGCGCTGCTGCGCTGGCCGGTCCTGTTCCTGGTGGTGATGGGCGGTCTCGCGCTTCTCTACCGCTACGGCCCGAGCCGGGACGCGCCGCGCTGGCGCTGGGTGACACCGGGGGGCATGCTCGCCGCCTTCCTCTGGCTCGCGGGTTCCCTGCTGTTCTCGTGGTACGTCGCCAATTTCGGCAAGTACAATCAGACCTACGGGTCCCTCGGCGCCGCGATCGGCTTCATGACCTGGATCTGGATCTCGACCACGATCGTGCTGCTGGGCGCGCAGGTGAACGCGGAGATGGAGCACCAGACGGCGAAGGACACGACCGTCGGGCACCCTCGGCCCCTCGGCGAGCGCGAGGCCCGCATGGCGGATACGGTCGGCGCGGCAAGCTGATCGCATGCGTGTGACGGTAGGCTCGGAGCATAAGACAGGAAGATTTTTGGTCAGGCCTCTCAAGCATCCACATGATGATGTGCGAAGCGGGGCAAGAGCGAGGGAACGATTTCATGGCCTCGTTCGTCATTCCTGACGAAGAGGCGCATCGTGGCCCTCGACCGAAACGAGAGAGAGGAAACCATGCTCAAGGGTGGCTTGCTGTGGCTGATCGGGATTCCGCTGCCGATCATCTTGCTCCTGTGGGTCTTCGGCGTCTTCCACTAGACACTTCATCTTGTTGCATCGCACAGGTGTGATCATCTCGGGCGCCCGCTGAAGGATCGGCGGGCGCCTCTGTTTTGGGGGGCGGCGCGTGAGGCGCGGCCCGTCCGAAACCGATCTTTCCGTCTCCTGGAAGACCGGAACGGGGCCCTGTCGCCCATGGTTCTCGGTGCACCCAGAACAGGTCGAAAGACGGCGCCGCGGATTTCCGGCGCCGGGCAGAGGCGATGAACGCGACCCGAATTCCCTTGATCGGCCCTTCCGCCTCGGGCGGCGAGCGGAAGGACCTCGGCCCCCTCGCGGAGCGATGCGTGCATCTCTGCATCGACATGCAGCGCATGTTCGCCGAGCAAACCGACTGGGAGACATCCTGGCTTCCGCGTATCCTGCCGAGCGTGATCCGCCTGGTGGAGGCCCATCCCGAGCGCACGGTCTTCACCCGGTTCGTGCCGGCGGCTCATCCCGGTGAGGGACGGGGCACCTGGGCGAGCTATTACGAGCGCTGGGCGTCGATGACGCGCGATCACCTCGACCCCGGCATGATCGACCTCGTGCCGAATCTCGCCCGCTTCGTGCCCCCGGCCAGGGTCCTCGACAAGCGCGTCTACTCGCCCTGGATCGGCACCGGTCTCGACGCCGCGCTGCAGGCCCGGGGCGTCGACACCCTCGTCGTCACCGGGGCGGAGACGGAGGTCTGCGTCCTGGCCACCGTGCTCGGGGCCATCGATCTCGGCTACCGCGTCCTGCTCGCGGGCGATGCCCTGTGCAGTTCCTGCGACGAGGCCCATGACGCGCTGATGGTCATCTATCGGATGCGCTACGGCCATCAGGTCGAGATGCTGACCACGGACGAGATCCTCGACCGCTGGCGGTGATCCCCCGGCTCCGGCGCGTCAGGTCAGCGGCAGGTAGGCGAAGCGGTTCTCCGACGGGCGGCTCTCCAGGAGCAGGGCGAGGCCGCGGTCCATGTCGCGCCCGCCGGCCTCCCAGCGGTCGCGGATCGAGGAGGGCGAATACTCGAAGCTCTTGGCGGCGAGTTCGTCAGCGGTTGCACGGTAGGCGAGGTGGAGAAGCCGCACCTTCGGCCCGTCCGGCTGGAGCCTCTGCCGCAGCGCATATTCCCGCGCGAGCGCAGCCATGCTGCGACGCCCGGCGCTGGAGAAGATCATGTCGTTGGCCCGCTCCAGAACCGCATCCAGGGAGGCGGGACGCGGCGCCCGCGGGCTGAACAGCTCGAGCGCCATGCAAAGGAGATCGTCGTCGGGTTCGTTCGCGAAAACCGGATCGAGCGGCAGGTTGTTGACGTAGCCGGCATCGCAGAACTGGCGTCCCTCGATCTCGACGGGCGGGAAGGCCGGCAGGATCGCGGTGCTCGCCAGGATATGCTCCGGCCGGATCTCCTGGCACGTGCTGTCGAAGGTGACCTCATCGCTGGTCTCGATATCGACGCAGGCGACGGTCAGGCGGATCTTCCCGCTGTTCAGCCGCTCGAAGTCGACGAGCTCCGCAAGGGTACGCAGGAGCGGCCGATTGTCGAAGAGCGCGACATCGTTCGGGAGCCACGGCAGGGCAGACCACAGGCCGGGAAAGCGATGCTGATAGAGGCTCGGCCGGCCGTAGAGCAAAGCCAGGAGCGCGTGCAGGCCGTTGTAGAACTGGCGCGGCTTCAGGGCGTCGATCAGGTTCGGCGCCGTGTGCTGGGCAGCCTCGTGCCAGAATCGCCGCAGCTTGGCGACGCGCTCTCCGGGGGCGTTGCCGGCGATGATGGCGGCGGTGACGGCGCCGATCGAGGCGCCGACGACCCAGTCCGGCTGCAAGCCCTGCCGCTCCAGGATCTCATAGGCGCCCGCATGATAGGCGCCGAGGGCGTTGCCGCCCCCGAACACCAGGGCGAACCTGCCCTGCCCGTTCGGGAGCGATGGCCGAGCGATGTGCGCGATCGTGGCCTCCTGCCCTGCCGGAGCCCGGCTCCCTTCCGCGATCGTCTCCGGCATCCTGGCTCCTGAAGCGTCCGGTCCCCGTGCCGCGCGGGAGAGGCGGCTCGCGATGGAATCAGCGGTCGGCCTTCTCGCCGGCCGTTGTGCGTTCGACGTAGCGGCGGGTGGTCGGGACCACGAGGTCGCGCACCACCTTCGCCATCGCTTCCTCCTCCTTCAGCGATTGCTGGAGGCCGGTGAGGGTGGGCTGACCCGCGGCCTCGCCGATGGCCAGGAGCGAGGTGTAGGCTGCGATCTCGAAATTCTCGAAGGCGTGGTTGGCATAGGCGTTCTTCAGGATCTCGTCCTGAGCCGGGGTGTGACCGAGCGCCATCACGTTGCCGACGAAGCCGAGCACGCCCTCCTTGAGGCGCGAGGGGCTCTCGGCGAGGCTCTGGAGCACCTCTTCCAGGCGGTCGCGCTGCCCGTGGGTCTCCTCGATATGCCGGCGCAGCGCATCCTCCATCTCGGGATAGTTCTGTAGCCGCTCGACCTGCCGCTCCATGATCTGCAGCGCCTGCAACTCGAGCGCATGCGTGTTCTTGAGCGCGGTGACAAAGATCTCACGCGTATCGATCGTCATAGCTTGCCAATCGTTGTCGTGGTTTCGGGTCTCGGGAGATCCATCGGCAGCCGAACAAGTTCCTTGGGCCTCGGCGCCGTACCTTGAGCGTCAGCCGCTCAGCAGATGCAGGCTGAATCCGCCCTCCGGATCGAGCCACAGCCGCTCGGCGGTCCATCCGACGCTTCCGGCCAGCGCCTGGAAGGCCTCGGGCGCGTATTTGTGCGAGGTGTCGGTGCGGATGCTCTCCCCGGCCGCGAAGGCGATGGCCTGGCCGCCCAGGCGATAGGTCGCGGCCTTCCGCGCCACGAGATGCGCCTCGACCCGGAACGGATCCTCGGCGAGCCGCGCCTCGTGATGGAAATTGTCGCGATCGAAATCGGCGCCGAGCTCCCGGTTCAGGCGGGCGAGCAGGTTGAGGTGGAGCGCGGCCATCAGGCCGCCGGACTCGCCATAGGCGCGCCGCAGGCGGCCGGGATCCCGGGTTGGGTCGGCGCCGACGAGGAAGCGGCTTCTCCCTTGCGTCTCCCGCGCGAGCGTGTCCCGGGCCCGGGCGAGGAAGGCCGTTGCCTCCCGCGGAGTGAAGTTGCCGATGCTGGTGCCGGGAAAGAAGCCCAGCACGTTCGGGCCCGCCAGTCCTGCCGGCAGCCGGATCGGCTTCGAGTAATCCGCGCGGACCGGCGTCATGGCGACGGAAGGGTAGTCCGGCGCAAGGCGCGCGATCGCGGCCTCCAGATAGTCGCCTGCGATGTCGAGGGCGACATAGGCTTCCGGGGCCTCCAGGGCATCGAGCAAGGTGCGGATCTTGCGGCTTGCCCCCGCCCCGAACTCGATCACGCTGGCTCCCGCGCCGATGATTGCTCCTACCTCCGCGGCGACCCCGGGCAGGAGCGTCATCTCGCGCTTCGTCGGGTAGTAGTCGGGATGGGCGCAGATCCGGTCGAACAGGTCCGAGCCCGTATCGTCCCAGAGATACTTTCCGGGCAGCGTCTTCGGATCGCGGGTGAGGCCGTCGAGTGCGTCGCGGAGGAAGGCCCCCGCTACGCCTATCGCAGGCTCCGCCATCTCAAGGCCCCTTCCGGGTGACGGTGAGCACGGCGAGGGCGATGCGTTCCGCTTCTGCATAGGCCGGGTCGTCGAGTTCCTCGCCATAGGCATCCGGGTCGTGCTCCCGGTAGGACCAGTCGAGCCCGGCCTCCTCGCAGAGGCCGCGAGCGGCCTCGCGGAAGCCGTCGCGCCCGTCGACGATGGCCGAGCCGGTGAACAGGACGAGGCTGCCGCCGGGGGCGAGGCGCTCCGTCGCCGTCCCGACCACGCGCAGGGGCAGGCCCGCCCCCAGGATGCCGCCGCCGTTCCGATAGGCACGCCCGCCCGCATCGACCATGAAGGGCGGATTGGAGACGATGAGATCGAACGCTCCCTCCACGTCGCGCAGCATGTCGCTGTGGACCGGGCGGACATTCTCGACCCCGGCAAGGCGGGCATTGACGCGGGCGGCGCTCAGGGCCGCCGGGTTGATGTCGACGAGGACCACCTCTGCCTCGGGCAGGCGCTTGGCGACCAGAATGCCGACGGCGCCGGAGCCGCAGCCGATATCGACGATCCGCCGCGGCGCCGGCAGACCCGCGCGCGCCCGTACCTCCAGGTGGTCGAGCACGGCCTGCGCGTAGCGCACCGTGTCGGGGCCAAAGAACACGGAATCCGCGGCGAGCGACGGATAGGCGGCGTGCAGGAAGAGCTCACCGTCGAGGCTCGACAGGCGAATGGCCGCCTTCAGCAGGGCGCCGTCCGGCCCCTGTCCGCGCCGGAGCACGCCCGCCTGGTCCATCAGCCGCGTCAATTCCGTGGGCAGCAGCTCGGGCCGGAACGGCCGGCTCCAGCCGAGGACGTCGCGCAGGGAGCGGGCGGTCGCATTCTCGGGCCGGGCATTGACCCGGGCGTGGGTGGCGGGCGTCACGGTGGTGAAGGTGTAGCCGCTCGCGCGCACCGCGCGGACGAAGTCCAGGAGCGCGTCCTGCCGACCCTCGTCGCGGGAGCCGGTCTCGAGCGTGGTGGCGCCGGTGATCCTCGCTTCGGTCTGCAGCATCCTCAGCTCTCCATCTGGTCGGCCAGGAAGGCCCCCGAGCGCAGGTCGGCGGCGACCTGCTGCGCGTCCCAGGTCGCGCCGTCCTCCCGGCGGCGATAGGGGCAGACCCAGTCGTCCGAGACGGCCCGGCCGCTGAACTGGCGGGCGGCCGAGCGTTCGCCATGCTGCGCCAGCATCGGGTTGGGGGAGCCCGACCAGGCGATGTCGCGCTCGACGATCGACTCGCGCATGCGCGTGTAGCGTCCCTCCTCGCGCAGGCGCTCGAACTGATCGTGCAGGTTGAACACGAGCGCCGGCGCCTCGAAGCGCCGCGCCTTGCGGCTCGCGCCCGGATGCAGCCCGACGATGAAAAACCCCTCCCCGCCCAGGCTCATCGAGAAATGCGGGTCGGCCGGGTCGGCGGCGACCCGCGGGTCGTGCCGGTGGCCGATGCCGCTGTCGTAATCCGACAGCGCCTGCATGCGCGCCCAAAGCGCCGCCTCGAAAGCCTCCTCCGAGAGCTTCTGCGCCGTCTCGAACACCACGGCGAAGCTCTGGAACAGCTCGCGCCGCTCGCGGTAGCGGCTGATGAAGGCGAGCAGCGCGGGGTAGATGCGGCTGTCATCGCCGCCGGATTGGATATCGCGGGCGACGATGACCCTCAACCGGCCACGGGAGAGGGCCGATTTGGCGCCGACGCAGGGGAAGGGCTGTTGCCGGATGAAATGCCGGAAGCGCTCGGCGAGCGGGTGACGGGCGTCGTCGATAGGCAGCAGCATGACACCTCGTATGACGCGGGCAAGCGAAGACCGCAGGTCCGGCAGCAGCGCGGCCCGATGAAGATGGTTTCAGAAGAAGCGACAGTCGACCGCGCGTCACCCAACGTTCAGCGCAGATGATCTGCCAGGGAACCACGTGGTTTTGGTATTGTTCCGGCCGAGGCAGGATTGTCCACCAGGTTACGCTTCCGCTTTCTCTGGAAAATCTTCTTGATGAGGCGCGGCATAGAGGCGCGGTGACGTGCAAAATCTGCACTGCATTGTCGCAGGTTCTTCACGCCTCGATCAGGTAGTGGATCGGCTTGAAGGAGAAGTTGTTCGATTGCGGCGCTGAACATGCGGTGAGCCCAACGATCAGGTCGGCTTCCGCTAGGAAGGTGACCCGGTCGCCCGCCCGGCTCAGGGGCGGCCGCACGGCGATCTCGCCGCTCTGCCCGTCGACGGTCACATGCATGAACACGTTGAAGGCGACGGGGATGCGATCGGGGCCGATCCCATAGGGCGCGAGGGCGGCGGCGAGGTTGCCGTGGCAGCCCCGATGGGGATGCTCCTCGCCGTAGATGATCCGGAAGGTGTCCGCCGAGCAGGGCGTGAGCAGGAAGTCGTGGCGCCCGACCGTGTCCTCGACGATGCGCAGGAGCACGCTGGAGCGGTTCGAGTAGATCGGGTCGCCCTTGGTGAGGAAGATGCGCGAGGCGTAGTCGATGCTGCGGCCCGAGGAGATCACCTCGTCGAGGTCGTCGCGGCGGAAGGCGACGAGGTCGGCGACCTGCTCGCCCATCGGATCGATCACCGTGAGCCGCTGGCCGCGCTCCAGGGTAAAAGCCGCCCCGGAGCGGGGCGGGATCTCGTGGCGCACCGGCTGGCTCATGAACGCATCTCTCCTGCTCGCGCCCGTAGGAAGCGCGACAAGGGATCTGGGGCAGGCGCGGCGTGGTTCCCGGGGCGAGGCCTCATTCCACCGGAATCGGGCGGACACGGAGACCGCCGATTTGGATGCCCGCCCCGATTCACGCCCCGCTTCCGCAACGGGGCATGCCGCCGAACTGACGCTGCGCGGCCTCGCCCTCGGCACCGTCATCACCGTCCTGTTCATGACGGCCAATCTCTATATGGGCCTCAAGACCGGCATCACCTTCTCGACCTCGATCCCGGCCGCGCTGCTCTCGATGGGCCTGCTGCGGGTGTTCGGGGACGCCAACATCTTCGAGAACAACATCGTCCAGACCCAGGCCTCGGCCGCGGGCACCCTGTGCAACGTGATCCTTGTGCTGCCGGGCCTCGTGCTGATCGGCCACTGGCATGGCTTCCCGTTCTGGCAGACGACCGCCGTCTGCCTGATCGGCGGGTTGATCGGGCTCGCCTATTCGATCCCCCTGCGCCGGGCGCTCGTCCTCGAGGCGGGCCTTCCCTTCCCGGAGGGCGTCGCCGCGGCGGAGGTGCTGAAGGCCGGAGAGGCCGGTGACAGCGGCGGCCTGCGCCTCCTGCTCGGCGCGGCCGGGACCGGCGGCGCGATCGGGCTCGCCACCACGGGTCTGCGCGTGCTCGCCGACGGGGCCCATGCGACCCTGAGCTTCGGTGCCGCCCTGCTGCGGCTTGCCACCGGCTTCTCTCCGGCGCTGGTCGGCATCGGCTATCTCGTCGGGCTCGGCGCCTGCCTCGCCCTGCTCGCAGGCGTGGCGATCGCCTGGGGCATCGCCGTGCCGGTCTTGACCGCCCTCGGCCACGGGAACGGAACCGGCGACCCGGAGGCTGTGGCCCGCGCCGTCTGGTCGGACAAGGTGCGCCTGATGGGCGCCGGCATCATCGCGGTGGGCACGGTCTGGACCGTGGTTTCCCTGGGCGGCCAGATCCTCGGCAGCATCCGCTCGGCGCTGCGCGCCGCGAAGGGTGGCGGGTCGATGCGGAGTCTGCCGCGCCAGGAGCGCGACCTGCCCATCACCTGGGTCGCGGGCAGCGCCGTTCTGCTCGCCCTGCCGCTCGCCTGGCTCTTCTCCGATTTCAGCGCGGAGGCGCAGCTCGGCAGCCTGCGCCTGGTGCTCGTCGCCGCCGCAAGTCTGTTCGCGGTGCTGTTCGGCTTCCTGATGGCCGCGGCCTGCGGCTATCTCGCCGGTCTGCTCGGCTCCTCCTCCAGCCCGATCTCGGGGATCGGCATCCTGACGACGCTTCTCTGCGCCGTTTTGCTGCCGCTGCTGATCGGCCGCGCGGCGGGGCCGGAAGGCGAGCGCTTCGTCATCGCCCTCTCCCTGCTGATCGCTGCGGTCATCGTTACCACCGCCTCGATCGCCAACGACAATCTGCAAGATCTCAAGACCGGACAGCTCGTCGATGCCACGCCCTGGCGCCAGCAGGTGGCGCTCGCCATCGGCGTCACGGTGGGCGCCCTGGTGATCGCGCCGCTGCTCGAACTGCTTTTCAATGCCTACGGTTTCGGGGATGTCCTGCCGCGGGAGGGCATGGAAGCGGGCAACGCCCTGCCGGCTCCCCAGGCCGCCCTGATGACGCAGATCGCCGGCGGAATCGTGCGCGGGGAATTGCCCTGGGGAATGGTGCTCATCGGTGCCGGGCTCGGCATCGTCCTGGTGGCTCTGGAAGCGCGGCTGCGCAAAGGAGGGCGCTCCTTCCCGGCACTGACGGTCGGGATCGGCATGTATTTACCGCTGGAGGTGGTGGTGACCATCGCGATCGGCGGGGTGCTGGGCTGGCTCACGCAGCACCGGCTACAGCGGATGAAGGCAGGGCCGGACGAGGCGGAGGAGAGATCCGCGCTGGCGCGCCGGCGCGGCGTCCTGCTGTCCTCCGGGTTTCTGGTGGGCGAAAGCGTGGTCGGCGTGGTCCTGGCGGGGGCCGACACCGTCACGGGCCGTAGTTCGTCCCTCGCGCTGGTGGGACCCGATTTCGGGCCTTATGCGGCCTGGCTGGGATCTGCCGTCTTTCTCGTGACGATCGCCGTCTTCTATGGGGTCGTCGTGTCACCGGCCGAAGGACGGCAGGGAGGAAACCGCGCCCGTGATCGCGCACGAGCCTCTGCGGGATGAAGGAGAGCCGGCTTCAGTAATCGTGCCGTCTTCCCTCGCAGATCCTTAAGACATTTCGCCCAGGCTGATGCGAAATCACACTGGATGACACGGAAACGAGGATGCACGCAGCGTCGGCGCGTCGTCGTTCCGGTTCTCCTGACATCGCCGGACGCTCCTGTGGTGACTGCAAGAACGGGTTCCTCCGAGCTCACCTCGGCCTTTGACCGGTGTCGTTTTGCGTTCGTCGGCGTTGCTCTGATGAGCGCACTGGTGAACCTGCTCTACCTCACCGGCTCGTTCTTCATGCTGGAGGTCTACGACCGGGTCATTCCGAGCCGGTCGGTGCCGACGCTTGTGGGGCTCTGCGTGCTGGCCTTCGTGCTGTACGCGTTCCAGGGCGTGCTGGAGGCGATCCGCACGCGGGTGCTCGCCCGGATCGGTGCGGCGCTCGACGAGGCCCTGAGCGGGCGCGTCCTCGACGTGGTCCTGCGCGCGCCGCTCAGAGGGGGGATCGGCGGGGATGGGCTGCTGCCCTTACGCGATCTCGACCAGCTGCGTGCCTTCCTCGCCAGCGGCGGCCCTTCGGCCCTGTTCGACCTGCCCTGGATGCCGGTCTATCTCGTCATCTGCTTCCTGTTCCATCCGCTGATCGGCGTGGCCGCGCTGGCCGGCATGCTGGTGCTCGTGGCGCTCACCGTCCTCACGGACCGGGCGACGCGGGAGCCCACCCGGCGCGCCACCACCCATGCCCAGCAGCGCAACGCCCTGGCCGAGGCCGCCCGGCACAATGCCGAGGTGCTCGCGGCCATGGGCATGCGCGACCGGATCGGCGGGCGCTGGGCGCGCGCCAACCGCGACTACGGACAGGCCCAGCAGCAGGCCGCCGACGTCACCGGCGGCTTCGGAGCCGGCTCCAAGGTCTTCCGCACCGGCTTGCAATCCGGCGTGCTGGCGCTCGGCGCCTGGCTCGTGATCCACAACGAGGCCACCGCCGGCATCATCATCGCGAGCTCGATCCTGGTCTCCCGGGCCCTTGCCCCGGCCGAACTCGCCATCGCCCACTGGAAGGGCTTCGTCGCCGCCCGGCAGAGCTGGCACCGCCTGGCCGATCTCTTCGCGCGGCTCCCCGCGGAGCCGGTGCCGCACGCTCTGCCGGCGCCCGTCCGAACGCTCGGCGTCGAGGCGGTGAGCCTGGCGCCCCCCGGCGTGCAGCGCATCGTGGTGCAGGAGGCGAGCTTCACCCTCTCCGCCGGCCAGGGTCTCGGGGTGATCGGGCCGAGCGCCTCGGGCAAGTCCTCCCTCGCCCGGGCGCTCGTCGGGGTCTGGGCGCCGGTCCGTGGCAAGATCCGCCTCGACGACGCAGCCCTCGACCAATGGTCGAGCACGGCGCTCGGCGCCCATCTCGGCTACCTGCCGCAGGAGGTCGAGCTGTTCGCCGGAAGCGTAGCGGAGAACATTGCCCGCTTCGAGCCCGAAGCCTCGTCGGAGGCCGTAATCGCCGCCGCCCGGGCCGCGGGCGTACACGAGTTGATCCTCCGGCTGCCCGAGGGCTACGACACCAGGATTGGAGAATCCGGCGCCGGCCTGTCGGCGGGCCAGCGTCAGCGCATCGGGCTCGCCCGCGCCCTCTACCGCGATCCCTTCCTCGTCGTGCTCGACGAGCCCAATTCCAACCTCGACGCCGAGGGCGAGGCCGCGCTGACGGAGGCGATCCTCGGCATACGCCGCCGCCGCGGCATCTGTGTCGTGATCGCCCACCGTCCGAGCGCCCTCGCGGCCGTCGACACGGTGCTGGTGATGGCGGAAGGCCGGATCCAGGCCTTCGGGCCGAAGGAGGAGGTGCTGCGGCGTGTCCTGCGGACTCCGCCGGCCCCCGTGCCGGCCCCGATGACCGCCGCGGCGGCCCTGCGGGAGAGCGCGTGATGAGCCGGTTCCCCGCACCGCCCCTGGCGGCGGCCCTCGCGCCGCCGCCGATCGCGCTGCCTGCGATCCGCCGCCATCTCGCTCTCGCCTTTGGGCTCGGGCTGGTGCTCGTCCTCGGCATCGGCGGCTGGGCGACGCTGACCGACATCTCGGCAGCGGTGATCGCGCCCGGCCAGCTCGTGGTCGAATCCGACGTGAAGAAGGTGCAGCATCCGACCGGGGGCGTGGTCGGCGAGATCCGGGTGCGCGAGGGCAGCCGGGTCAAGGCCGGCGACGTGCTGGTCCGCCTCGACGAGACCCAGACCCGGGCCAATCTCGACATCCTGCTGAAGGCTCTCGACGAGCTCGCCGCCCGTCGCGCCCGGGACGAGGCCGAGCGCGACGGGGCCGCGGCGATCCCGTTCCCCGTGGCCTTGCTCGCCCGCACGGACGGCGACCCGACCGTCGCCCATCTCGTCGATGGCGAGCGGCGGCTGTTCGCGTCGCGCGTCTCGGCCCGCGAGGGCCAGAAGGCGCAGCTGCGCGAGCGCGTCCAGCAATTGCGTCAGGAGATCGGCGGCCTGACCCAGCAGGCCGAGGCCAAGAATCGCGAGATCACCCTGATCGGCCAGGAACTGAAGGGCGTGCGCGAGCTCTTCGCAAAGAATCTCGTGCCCTTCTCCCGGGTCACCGTGCTGGAGCGGGACGCCGCCCGACTCGAAGGCGAGCGCGGCCAGCTCGTCGCCGCGACGGCCTCCGCCCGCGGCAAGATCGCCGAGACCGAGTTGCAGATCCTTCAGATCGACCAGGACATGCGCACCGAGGTGGGCAAGGACCTCGCCGAGATCCGTGGCCGCTGGTCGGAGCTCACCGAGAAGCGGGTCGCCGCGGAGGACCAACTCAAGCGCATCGACCTGCGCGCCCCTCAGGACGGGGTGGTCCATCAGCTCAGTGTGCATACGGTGGGCGGGCTCGTGGTGCCGAGCGAGCCGGCCATGCTGATCGTGCCGGAGGCGGACCAGCTCCTCGTCGAGGTCCGGGTGCAGCCTCAGGATATCGACAATGTGCGCCTCGGCCAGAAGGCGATGCTGCGCTTCTCCGCCTTCAACCTGCGCACGACACCGGAGGTCGAGGGCGAGGTGGCCCGCGTCTCCGCCGATGTCAGCCAGGATCCGAAGACGGGTCAGCCCTTCTATACCGCCCGGATCCGCCTGAGCGACGGCGCCCAGGAGACCCTGGGCGCCCTCCGTCTCGTGCCCGGCATGCCGGTGGAGGCTTATCTGCGCATCGGCGAGCGCTCCGTGCTCTCCTATCTCACCAAGCCCCTCACCGATCAGGTGGCGAAGGCCTGGAAGGAACGCTGAGGCGTGCCGGCTTGCCTCAGCGTTCGGCGCGTTCGGTCTTGTAGTGGCCGGCGGCGACCTTGCCGTCCCCGCCGGAAGCGGCCTTCTGGTCGGCATGGCCGCCCGAGGCGCCACCGGTGGCGGGCGGGGGCCGGCCCGGGGCGTGGGCGCTCTTCTCCCACTCGCCCCGACGTTCGGAATCGCTGCGGCCGCCCGTGCCTTGCTGGGTGATCGCCGCCTGCTCCGCGGTCTGGGCGTCGCCCTTGCGGTGGTCGGCCCGGCTGCCGACCACGTCGTCGGGCTTGCGGGTGACGGTTTCCGTCGGCGCGTGGCGCTCCGGCATGGCGTCAGTCCTCCTTGCCCACGGCGGCGGTGGCGCGCTCGATTGCCTCGGATGTCGCCCCGTCGCCCGGTTTCCCGCTGCTCGGGTCGGAGAGGCGCTGCACCGTATCGTTCGGCGTCTCGGCCTCGGTCTGGTCGGTCGCATCCTGGCGCGGCTTGCCCGAAGCGAGGCGCGCGGTCTCGGCCGGGCCGTCCGGCTCGCTCGCCAGGTCCGTCTGGGTCCGGGATGGGATGCCGACATCCAGAGGTGACTCGCCGCCGAGATCCTGGCCGTTGCGGTCGGCATAGGCGTCGAATCTCTTCAGGTTCGGCCGTTCGCGGTCTTCCGTCATGGTTGTCCTCCGTGTCTGGAGGGACAACCCCGCCTCATGGGGCAAGTTGCCGACTGCGGCGACGGGCCGTCCGGGCCAACGAAAAGGGGCGGAGATGCTCCGCCCCTTTCAAAATCTTGTCCGGTGCCGCCGGCCCGCCGGAGGGATGTCCGCTCCGGCAGGCGGCATATTCTCTCAGATGCCCTCGAACAGAGCCGAGGAGATGTAGCGCTCGGCGAAGGAGCAGGCGACCGTGACGATGCGCTTGTTGCGGAACTCCGGCCGGCTGCCGAGCGCCAGCGCGGCCGCGACGTTGCCGCCCGTCGAGATGCCGCCGGGGATGCCCTCCAGCTTGGCGAGCAGGCGCGAGGTCTCGAAGGCGGTCTCGTTCGAGACCGTGATCACCTCGTCGATCACGGAGCGGTCGAGGTTGTCCGGAATGAAGCCGGCGCCGATGCCCTGGATCTTGTGCGGGCCGGGCTGGCCGCCGGAGATCACGGGAGAGTCGGTCGGCTCCACGGCCACGACGCGCAGGTTCGGCAGCCGGGGCTTCAGCACCTGGCCGACGCCGCTCACCGTGCCCCCGGTGCCCACGCCCGCGACGAAGGCGTCGAGCTCGCCATGGGTGTCGTTCCAGATCTCCTCCGCGGTGGTCTTGCGGTGGATCTCCGGGTTGGCCGGGTTCGAGAATTGCTGCGGCATCACCGCGTCCGGGATCTCGGCGAGCAGCTCCTCGGCGCGGGCGATGGCGCCCTTCATGCCCTTCGGGCCGGGAGTCAGTTCGAGCTGGGCGCCGAGGAACGCGAGCATCTTGCGCCGCTCGATCGACATGGTCTCGGGCATGACGAGGATCAGGCGATAGCCGCGGGCCGCCGCGACGAAGGCCAGTGCGATGCCGGTATTGCCGGAGGTCGGCTCCACCAGGGTGCCGCCGGGCTTCAGACGGCCGGATGCCTCCAGCGCGTCGATCATGTTGACGCCGATGCGGTCCTTCACGCTCGCGATCGGGTTGAAGAATTCGAGCTTGAGCAGGATCTCGGCCTCGACGCCGCGCTCCTTGGTCAGGCGGTTCAGGCGGACCAGCGGCGTGTTGCCGATGGTCTCCGTGATCGAACCGAAGATCCTGCCGTGGCCGAGCTTGCGCGCCGTGTCGGAGGTTTGTGTCGCTGTGTCAGCCATCTCGTGGAACTCCCTGGGCCGCATCGCGCGGGCTCCGCGGGCCGCTTCAGGGCGCCGCACGCACGCGCCGGATGCCGTCGCAGGGGACGCCTAGCGGATTTCCGGATAGCCGTCGAGGCCGGAGCAAATCCGGACGGTATCGCAAAGGTTTACCGGTCGCCGTGCCGCCCTGGCGTCCGACGATCGCCCGAACAGAGCGTTCTCGGCCTATCGCGCCTCTTGGAATATTCTTCTATGATTCGGTGCATCTGCGCGACAAAGACTTCGTGTTGGAAACGAGCGTGTTTTTTCATCGCGCAAGGAAGACGGCGGAGAAAACCAGGGCCAGCGTGCCGAGCAGGGGCATGCCCGCAGCGATCCAGGCGGCGCGCTGGTCATACCCGCGCAGGTAGACATAGCCGCTCTCGGCGAATCGACCGGCCCGGGGGGCGAGCCGCGCCACCGACCCTGAATCCGCCCGCGCCATGCCGATGCTCCCGCCGGTGAAGGCCGGTCGCGCCGGCCGCGGGGCTTAGAGAGCCGGTCGGGGCATGAAGAAGAATGAACCTGCGCCGCCGATCGCGGATCGTCGTCAACGAAGGGTAAAGCCGAACACGCAAAACGCGGCCACAAGGGCCGCGCTGTCGCAGAGAACGGTCGTGTGGAGCGACGCTTACAGGGCGCGGTCGAAACGCAGCTCGCCGTTGGGGCTGCGGATCACGAGTTGCGAATCCACCATGTCCCAGGCGCCGGCGGTGCGCAGAGCCACGAAGAAAGCCTGCTCCACGGCGCTGATCGCCTTGTCGCAGCTCTTCTTGCTGATCGCCAGCGGACCGACCGCGAGGTGCTGCTCGCGCAGAGGGAAGGCGGTAGCCGCGAAGGTGTTGCAGCCGCCATAGCCGCGGGCGCGGTATTGGGAATCGATGATGAAGCTCGGGCGGTCCGAGCCGGTGAAGGGCTTGCCGTTGAGGCTCACCGCCGTCCAGGTGGAGCCCAGGGGGAACATCTTCTCCTGAGGCTTGGCCTGCGGCACGTATTGCGGCTTCTTCTCCTGGCGGCCGCCCTGGCCGAACCCGCTCGGGTTCATCTGCGCCTGCGCGGACGTCGCAGCGCCCATCGCAAACGCGCCGGCCAGCGCGGCGAGCAGCATCCTTCTCATCGTCAGACCCCCTTCTTCCGCGCGTCGATCGCGTCGCAATGGATGTCGCCGGAGCCCGGGACCGGGTTCCGACGGCATGCGGATCGGATAAGATTCAAGCTTTAATGTGGTCAAGCATGGCGCGTCCTCCGCGCGAATGCTTCCACGGGGAAAGAGCATCCGGGCACCGCCGTCGCGTTGCGGGCCTGCAACGATCCCGCCGCTTGCGCGGTTAGCTTGAGCAGAGCCACATCACAGGGAGAGACGGCGTGACGGGGTCGGACGAGGCGGGGCCGAGCGGTTATGTGGCGAACACCATCGCACCTTCCCAGTCGCGGGCGGCGCGCGGGCTGCTCGGCTGGTCGGAGGCGGATCTCGCGAAGAAGCTCGGCCTCGACGCCTCCTTCGTGCGGAGCTTCGAGGCGGGCACGGGCGATCCCGCGAGCGGACAGATCGAGGCCCTGCGCAGCGCCCTGATGCATGCGGGCGTGGTCTTCACCAACGAGGGCGGCTCGCCCGGCGTCAGGTTGTCCGATCAGGGTCGGGGCGAGGGCATCAGGGCCGACGACCTGACCACGGAGAACGATCGCTGAGGCGCCCGTTCAGGGCGCCATCGCCAGCGCCTTGAGGTCGAAGCCCGGATCGGCCGCCTGCTCCGGGCTCAGGGATTTGCGCGCGCTCAGGATGCGCCGTGCGGCCATGTGGTCGGCGGGGCGGTTGATCGATTCCACGGCGCTCAGGCCACCGTCGCGGAAGCGGAACACGGAGAGGGACGCACCGGCGCCCCGCGTCACCGCGCTGTCGCCCGGCAGACCGAGACCGACAATCTGCAGCTTTTGCGGGCCCTGGTCGCTCCAGAACCACGGCACCGCGTCGTAGGCGGCAGGCCGCCCGGTCAGCCGCGCGGCGAGGCAGCGGCCCTGATCGACGGCGTTCTGCACGGATTCGATCCGCACGCGGTCGCCTTCCGGGAAACCCGCGGCGTAGCGCGTGGGAAAGCGGACGCAATCGCCGATCGCCGAGATCGCCGGGTCGGCGGTGGCGAGCAGGGCATCGACTTCGATGCCGTCGCGGACGGCGAGCCCGGCTTCCGCGGCAAGTTCCTGGTTTGGCAGGACGCCGATGCCGACGAGGACGATATCGGCGGGAAGCTGCGTGCCGTCCTTGAGGAGGACGGCACGCACGCGCCCCCCCTCCCCTTCGATCGCCGTGACGCCGGCCTCGAAGCGGAAGGCGATGCCCGCCGCCTCGTGGGCGGCGCGGAAGGCTTCAGAGGTCTCCCGCGAGACCGCCCGCGCCATCACCCGTTCCGCCGCCTCAATCACGGTGACGGCGAGGCCACGCCCAGCGCAGACCGCGGCGAATTCGAGCCCGATGAAGCCGGCCCCGATCACCACGACCTCTTTTGCCGCGGAGAGAGGCGCCTTCAGCGCGTCCGCCTCGTCGAGGGAGCGGAGCTGGTGGACGCCCGCGAGATCCGCACCGGGGACGGGCAAGGGACGGTTGCGGGCGCCGGTGGCCAGGATCAGGTGGTCGTAGGCCACGCTCTCGCCGTCGGCGAGCCGCAGGCGCCGGGCCTCGCGCTCGATCGCCACCGCGCGCGCGCCGGCGCGATGGCCGATCGCGTGCTCGGCCAGGAAGGTCGCCGGGCGCAGCAGCAGCCCCTGCGCATCCGTCTTGCCGGCGAGATAGGCCTTGGACAGGGGCGGCCGCTGGTAAGGCAGCGCCGTCTCCTCGCCGATCAGCGTGATCGGATCCTTGAAACCCGCCTCGCGCAGGGAGGCGGCCGCCTGGAAGCCGGCCTGGCCGGCGCCGACGACGACGATCCCCACTGTGCTCATCGTGCAGCCTCTGCCATCGCCATATCGAGATCGGGCAGGAAGCGGGCGCCCTCCTTCACGAGGTAGTCCCAGAACGCATCCGCCGCCGGCCCGAGCACCTTGTCGGAGCGGCGCACGATGTACCAGTCGCGCCGGACAGGCAGGCCCTGCACGTCGAGCAGGACAAGGCGGCCGGCGGCGACCTCGGAGGCGACGGTGTGGGCGGAAAGCAGGGCGATGCCGAGCCCGGCCATCACCGCCTGCTTCAGGGTCTCGTTGGAGCCGGCGTCGATCCCGAGCTTGGCCCGCCGGATCATCACGCCGTTCATGAATTCTTCGAAGACCGAGCGCGTGCCCGAGCCCTCCTCGCGCACGAGGAAGGATTCATTGGCGATGTCTCCGCGGTCGAGGCCGCGTTTGCCCGCCAGGGGATGCTCCGGCGAGGCGATCAGCACGAGGGGATGCGGCCCGAACATCTCCGCCTCGATGGCGAAGTCCCGCGGGGGGCGCCCCATGATCGCGAAATCGATCTCGTAGTTGCGCAGGGCGTCGACCGTCCCGGTGCGGTTGCCGACCGTGAGGCTGACCTCGACCTGCGGGTGATGCTCCATGAAGCCCGCGATCATCGCCGGGGCGAAGTACTTGGCGGTGGAGACGACGCCCATGGCCACGCGGCCGCCGCCGCCACCCTTGAGGGTGCGCAGCCGGTCCGTGCAGGTCTCGAGCACCGTGTTGATGCTGTTGATCGCCCAGAGCATCTCCCGGCCCGCATCGGTCGGCTTCAGCCCCGTGGGCGTCCGGTCGAACAGCAGCAGCCCCGCCTCCTCCTCGAGCTGGCGGATGCGGGCGTAGAGGGCGGCCGAGGTGACGTTGAGCTCCTGGGCGGCCCGGGTCATGGTGCCGAGCCGGGCGACGGCCGCGACCGCCTGGAGCTGCTTCAGGGACAAGTTCCGCATGCCCTGCTTTTAGTTTTTTTGCACGGCACCACAAGTTTTTTAGAATTCGTTCCACCACCCGCTTGCGCCGGCTGGTGCTCAGGTTATGGCGCAGGATAACATGGGCGGGAGCGGAGGCGCGCGGAGCGTGGCCGTAACCGATTCACGAGCGCCTGGGAAGGAAACGGCCACCACGATGACGCAGCCGATCGGATCCTCTCTCGCCGACCACCTGTCCGCGGAGGTCGCGCGGGATGCACGCCTCGCCGACACCGCCGCGACCGTCGCGGCGATTGCCGAAGCCGCCATCGACGTGAGCGAGGTGGTGGGCCGCGGCTATCTCGCCGGCGATCTCGGCGCCCAGGGCGAGCAGAACAGCGACGGCGACGTGCAGAAGGCCCTCGACGTGATCGCCCACAAGCGCTTCACGCAGGCCCTGCAGGCGGCGCCTGTGGCGGAGGTCGCCTCCGAGGAGGCCGAGGACGTGATGGTCCTCAACCCGGGCGCGCCGCTCGCCGTGGCGATCGACCCCCTCGACGGCTCGTCGAACATCGCGGTCGGCATGGTGGTCGGCACCATCTTCGGCATCCGCCCCGTCGTGTCGGATCCGAGCGATCCGAACGCCTCATTCAAGACGCCCGGCACCACCCAGACCGGCGCGGGCTTCGTGGTCTACGGCCCGGCCACGACCTTCGTGCTGACGCTGGGCAACGGCACCCGGATCTTCACCCTCGACCGCTCGACCAAGACGTTCCGCCTCACCCACGACGCCATCACGGTGGTGCCGAGCGCCAACGAATATGCGATCAATTCCTCCAACGGCCGGCACTGGGACACGCCGATCCGCGCCTTCATCGAGGATTGCCTGCGCGGCAGCGAAGGCCCCCGCGACCGCGACTTCAACATGCGCTGGACCGCCGCCCTGGTGGCTGACGCCCAGCGCGTGCTGATCCGCGGCGGCGTATTCCTCTATCCGGGCGACAACCGGAAGGGCTACGCCCAGGGCCGCCTGCGCCTGCTCTACGAGACCGCGCCGATCGCCTTCCTGATGGAGCAGGCCGGGGCGGCGGCAACCGACGGGCAGTCCCGCATCCTCGACATCGTGGCCACGAAGATCCACGAGCGCTCGCCGCTGGTCTTCGGCTCGGTCGACGAGGTCGAATGCGTCGCCAAGTACTATGAGGGGCGCCAGCCCGCGGCTGGGCGCTCGCCGCTCTTCGGCCAGCGCGGGCTGATGCGCAGCTGAGCGTCAGGCCGCGCCCGCAGGGTTCCAGGTTCGTCAAGCAGCGATGTCGGCGCGTCATCCCATCATCTCGGTCACCGGCTCCTCGGGAGCCGGCACGACCTCCGTGCGCAACACCTTCGAGCAGATCTTCCGCCGGGAGGATGTGAGCGCGGTCTATATCGAGGGCGACGGCTTCCACGCCTTCGACCGCGACACCATGCGGGCGATGATGGCCAAGGAGCCGACGCTCAGCCATTTCTCGCCCAAGGCCAACCTGCTGCCCGAGCTGGAGCAGGTCTTCCGCAGCTACAGCGAGACCGGGACCGGCCGCACCCGGGCCTACGCCCATGACGAGGCGGATGCCGCCCGCTACGGCGTGCCCGTGGGGCAGTTCACCCCCTGGGAGGCGTTCCAGCCGGGCTCGGACCTCCTGTTCTACGAGGGCCTGCATGGCTGCGTCGTCGACAACGCCGTCGACCTCGCCCGCTATCCCGACCTGAAGATCGGTGTGGTGCCGGTGATCAATCTGGAGTGGATCCAGAAGCTGCACCGCGACCGCTCGACCCGCGGCTATTCCACCGAGGCCGTGACCGACGTGATCCTGCGCCGGATGCCCGACTACGTGCAGACGGTCTGCCCGCAATTCTCCTGGACGGACATCAACTTCCAGCGGGTGCCCACCGTCGACACCTCGAACCCCTTCATCGCCCGCTGGATCCCAACCGCGGACGAGTCGATGGTGGTGATCCGCTTCAAGGATCCCCGCGGCATCGACTTCTCGTACCTGATCTCGATGATCCAGGGCTCGTTCATGTCCCGGGCGAATTCCATCGTGATTCCCGGGGGCAAGCTCGACCTCGCCATGCAGCTGATCCTGACGCCGATCATCATGCAGCTGGTGGAGCGCAAGCGGCGGCTGGCCTGACGCGCTGCCCTGTCGCCCGGGCATGGGGCCTCTACATTGCGTTGCGAGAACGCGCTAACCCCGGACGCGCCGTTCGGGTAATGGGCCGGGCGGCCCGGCCCTCGCCGGTCCGTCCGAAGGAAGACGACATGACGATCATCGCCCCCTCCATCCTGTCGGCCGATTTCTCCCGGCTCGGGGAAGAGGTGCGCCTCGTGGCCGAGGCCGGGGCCGACTGGATCCATCTCGACGTGATGGACGGGCATTTCGTGCCCAACATCACCTTCGGCCCCGCCGTGGTGAAGGCCCTGCGCCCGCACACGGACAAGCCTTTCGACGTCCATCTCATGATCGCGCCGGCCGATCCCTATCTCGCCGCCTTCGCCGAGGCGGGGGCGGACACGATCAGCGTGCATGTCGAGGCCGGGCCTCACATCCATCGCTCGCTGCAGACGATCCGGTCGCTGGGCAAGCGGGCCGGCATCGCACTCAATCCCGGCACGCCCGCGAGCGCCGTCGAGCCGCTCCTCGACATGGTCGATCTCGTCGTGTGCATGACGGTCAATCCGGGCTTCGGCGGGCAGAGCTTCCTTCCCTCGACGCTTGAGACCGTGGCGCGGGTGAAGGCGATGACGGCCGGACGCGGCATCGACATCGAAGTCGATGGCGGCATCACCCCCGAGACCGTGGCGGCGGCGGCGAAGGTCGGAGCCAACGTGTTCGTGGCGGGCTCGGCCGTGTTCGGCCAGGGCGAGGCGCGTTACGCCCGCAACATCGAGGCGATCCGCGAGCGCGCGGATGCGGAGACCGGCCTGCGATGCTGAAGGCGCTGATCTTCGACGTCGACGGCACGCTCGCTGAGACCGAGGACCTTCACCGGCAGGCCTTCAACCGGGCCTTCGGCGCCCTCGGCCTGCCCTGGAACTGGTCGCCGCAGGACTATGCCGAGCTTCTCAAGGTGATGGGCGGCAAGGAGCGTCTGCTCCACTACATCGCCCGCGACCATGCCGAGGACGCGCCCGCGCTGCGCGCGCGCATGCCCGAGATCCACGGGCTCAAGACGCGGATCTACGGCGAACTGATCGAGAGCGGCCATCTCGGCCTGCGTCCGGGGGTGGCGCGGCTGGTGCGCGAGGCGCGCGGCGCCGGGCTAGCGCTCGCCGTCGCCACCACCACGAGCCGGCCGAATATCGATCTGCTCCTGCGCATCAACTTTCCGGAGGGCGAACGCGCCTTCGACGTGATCGCGGCCGGCGACGAGGCCGAGCACAAGAAGCCCGCGCCCGACATCTTCGAGATCGCCGTCCGCCGCCTCGGCATCACGCCCTCCGAGGCCATCGCCTTCGAGGATTCCGCCGCCGGCATCCGCTCGGCCCTCGATGCGGGTTTGCCCGTGGTGGCGACCCGCAGCCTCTATACCGAGAGCCACCGCCTGGACGGCGCCTTCTCGGCGGTCTCGGATCTCGGCGAGCCCGGGCATCCCCACCGCCACATCGCCGGCCTCGAATGGCCCGAGGGCCGCGTCACGGTCCCGGCCCTGCGCGATTGGCACGAAGCGCGCTTCGGCCGAGCGGCGTGACGGCATCCGGGAAAGAAAAAAGCGCGCCCTAAACGGACGCGCTGATAAGGGGGCCCGTGGTCTCGGGGAACGGGCTGACCAAGCTCTAGCAGATTCGCATACAAAATACACGTGCGTACGTGCGTGAACTTGCACGCGACGATCTGCATTCCGGAGACTGCGCCGGATGCGTGACTGCGCGATGACACGCGTCGCGGTCGATCCGCCTCGGCAATTTCTGCCGTCCGGGCGGCAGGAACGGCTCGGGGCCGGCCTCCACCTCTCTGAGCGTCCAGAAATCTCTTAGACTTTCCAACGGCTTGCGCGGGCATCGATCTGGCTCGCGCATTGCTCCGTGGCTGAGGCAGGAGCTTCGCCATGGCGCATGCGGGATACACGGTGAGAGCAGGGAGCACGGGCTCGACGGCCCATAGCGGGACCGTGCGGTCGTCTCACGAGACCGTCACGCGCAAGACGACGCGCACGGACACTTTCGCCCTTCCGCCCGATTCCGATGAGAGGTCTTCTCCCGACAGGGCCGCCCAGTCGGCCGGCTCCGCCACCGGCACCTCGGTGCGGGCATCCGGCAAGGCTGCGCTGCCAGCCCGGCACGATGCGCTCACGCAGAAGCAGAGAACGGAGGCCGATCTCAAGACGCGCGCGAACGAGAAACTCGGCTCCGCCGGCGCGAGCGCGGGGACCGAAGAAGCCCAGGACGCCTCTGGGGATCGGTCCACGAACCGGTCGTCTGCCCTTGGCAGCGATGCGCCGTCGTCGACGGGCACAGCCAGGGCCGAATCCTCGCCTCGGCCCGCAAAGGCCGTCCCGGAGCGTGGGGGAGCCAAGGCCCGGACGGACGCCAAGGCAGTGAAGGGCGACACGGAGGCGCCGGCCGCAGCCGATCCTTCGCTCTCGTCCGCTCTCGAGCCCCCGGCGGAAGCCGCGGCCACCGAGGCAGCCGCCTCGGTCGAGGAGACGAAACAGGGCGGCGAGAGCGCCTCGGGAGACGCCGTGGCCGTGCCGCCCGTCTCACCGGAGGCAACCGTCGCGACGTCTCCCGTGCCCGTGCTCCCCGTTGCCGTGGCGGCCGCTGCCCTGGCGCCCGGCGCGGCGGCATCCGCAAAGACGGAGGCCGCCTCGGAAGGGGAGGCCGCGGGTGCCGCCTCCAGGACCAGTTCTTCCATCGCCGGTTCGGAGGCCGCGCCGTCGCATCGCGGCTCTGCGGAGGCCGCCGTCTCACTCGACGGGACGGGCTCCTTCGCGGTGGCCCTGGCCGAGGCCGGCACGCCCGCCGCGCCCGCGCCGGAAGCGGGCACCCTGCAGGGCGCCCCCCCGTCGGGCTCTCCGACCCCGGACAAGACGGCGGCAGCCGCTGCCGCCCCGCCGCAGGCTCCCGCGCCGACTGCGCAGGTGATCCAGGCCCCCATCGCCGCCGTGCCCATGACGATCGGGCTGCGCTCCCTCAAGGGCTCCAGCCAATTCGAGATCCGACTCGACCCGCTCGATCTCGGCCGCATCGACGTGACCCTCGACATCGACGGGGACGGCGGCGCGGTGAGCGCCAAGCTCGTCGTCGACCGGCCGGAGACCCTGGCCCTGCTCCGGCGCGATGCCGACAGTCTCCAGCAGGCCCTGACCCAGGCCGGTTTCGATCCCGGCAGCACCGCCCTCGACCTGTCCTTGCGCGACCCGTCCGGCCGCGGCGCGGGCGAAGGCGGCAACAACGGCAACGGCTCCGCATCCCGTCCGTCCCGTGGGTCGATCGCATCCAACGAGCCCGAATCCGCTCCCGTCGAGAAGGCCATGCTGCGCAGCCTGCGCGGCCTCTCGGGCATCGATATCCGAATCTAGGCAGGCGCCCCCATGACCAGCATCTCCAACATCTCGAGTTCGGCCTCCACCTCGTCGAGTGCCTCGAAGGATGCGGCCACCATCGCGGGCAACTTCACGCAGTTCCTGACGCTGCTCACCACGCAGCTGAAGAACCAGAACCCCCTCGACCCGATGGACACCAACCAGTTCACGCAGCAGCTCGTCCAGTTCGCCGGCGTCGAGCAGCAGCTCAAGACCAACGACCAGCTCGGCTCGATCCTGACGAGTGCCAAGGCCGCCGCCTCCGGCTCGGCCCCGGGCTTCCTCGGCAAGACCGTGACGGCGGACGGGACCCAGTCCCAGCTCTCGGATGGCACCGCGACCTGGACGCTCACCGCGGACCGTGCCGCGACCAAGGCGGTCGTCACCATCACCGACAAGGACGGCAACACCGTCGCCACCAAGACGACGACGCTGGCGAGCGGCAAGAACAGCTTCACCTGGGACGGCACCTCGACGACGGGCCTGGTGGCCGACGATGGCACCTACTCGATCACGGTCGATGCGACGGATGCCACGGGCAGCAAGGTCACCGTCGATACCTCGGTCACGGGCACCGTCGACGGAATCGACCTGAGCGGCAGCGAACCGGTGCTGGTGATCGGCAATCAGAAGGTCGGCGTCAGCAAGGTGAAGACGCTGGGGAGCGCGTCGTGAGACGGTTGCGGTCGCGGTTGTCCACAGCCGCGGGAAAATTTCGAATCACATTCGAACGACCCGCTTCAAGAACTTTTAAGCGGGCGCAAGTAGCGTCCGAACTCGACAGGTCAGTCGAGTGTAGAGCGTAGCATGACCGAGACACCTCGCCCGCGAGTGAAGTACGTGATCGGGCCCGATGGCAGCCCCCTGACGATCGCGGATCTTCCGCCGGTCTCCACCCGCCGCTGGGTGATCCGCCGCAAGGCGGAAGTCGTGGCCGCGGTTCGCGGCGGCCTCCTCAGCCTGGAGGAAGCCTGCCAGCGCTACACGCTGACGACCGAGGAATTCCTCAGCTGGCAGTACTCGATCGATCAGCACGGGCTCGCGGGCCTGCGCACCACCCGGATCCAGCACTACCGACACTGAGCTTCCCGCCCCCTCGGGGACTCGTTTCGGCCAGAAGGCCGCGCCCGCGAAAGCGGTGCGCGGCCTTCGCTGTTTCACGCATTCGTTCACGCGAACAGGCCCGGCGTTAACGACCCGCTAACCACGCACCGGGCAATTTTTGCCGAGCGGTCCGGGGCGGGCCGCACTCGTTTGCGTGGGCGCGTATCGTGAAGGCCGTTCTCGATCTGGTGACGAAGCTCGGACCGGCCCGTCTCGCCGCCATGGCGGCGGTGACGATGATCCTGATCGGCTTCTTCGCGGTCGTGATCACCCGGGTCTCGCGCCCCGACATGGGCGTGCTCTTCGCGGACCTGTCGATGCAGGATTCCGCCGCGGTGATCCGCGACCTCGACGCCCGCGGCATCGTCTACGAGACCCGGGGCGATGCCGGGCAGACGATTCTGGCGCCCCGCCCCGACCTCGCGCGCCTGCGCATGGACCTCGCCGGCAAGGGCCTGCCCTCGCAAGGGGGCATCGGCTACGAGATCTTCGACAAGGGCGACGCCTTCTCCTCGACCAACTTCGTCCAGAACGTGAATCACCTGCGGGCGCTGGAGGGCGAGCTTGCCCGCTCGATCCGCGCCATCGGCCGCGTCCAGGCCGCCCGGGTCCATCTCGTGCTTCCGGAACGGCGCCTCTTCGAGCGCGACCGCGAAGCCCCGAGCGCGGCGATCGTGCTCAAGCTCATGGGCGAGCTCGATGCCGGCCAGGTCCGCGCCATCCGCCACCTCGCCGCCTCCTCCGTAGAGGGCCTCAAACCCGAGCGGGTCTCCATCGTCGACGAGCGCGGCCGGCTCCTGGCGGACGGCGCCCGTGGCGAGGAGGCGGACGGTGCCGCCGCCTTCGAGGAGAAGCAGGCCGGAATCGAGCGCCGCCTGCGCTCCCAGATCGAGGACATCGTCGCCGGTATCGTCGGCCCGGGCCGGACGCGCGTGCAGGTCTCGGCCGAGCTCGACCTGAACCGCGTCGAGAGCCGTTCTGAGACCTATGATCCCGAGAGCCGTGTCGTGCGCTCCTCTCAGACCCGCAGCGAGAACGCCCTCACCGGGGGCAGCGAGGGCCAGGTATCGGTGGGCAACGAACTGCCCGGCGCGAACCAGCCCCAGGGCAACCAGAGCCAGAAGGATTCCTCGCAGAAGAACGAGGAGACCACGAATTACGAGATTTCGCGCGTCACCAAGACCGAGGTTCTCGAAGGCGGCCGCGTGAAGCGCCTTTCGGTCGCGGTGCTGGTCGATGGCCTCTACGCGCCGGGCGCCGACGGAAAGCCCGCCTACCAGCCGCGGCCGGCGGCCGAGCTCGAGCGCATCACCGCGCTGGTGCGCACCGCGGTCGGCTTCGACAAAGCCCGCGGCGATCAGGTGGAGGTGGTGAACCTCCGCTTCGCCGAGACGCCCGCGCCGGTGGATTTCGCGGAGCCGGGCCTGCTGCAATCCCTGCTCAGCCCGACCAAGGAAGACGTGATGCGTCTGGTCGAGCTCGGCGTGCTCGCGCTGCTGACCGTGATCGTGCTGCTGACGGTGGTGCGTCCCCTGCTGCGCCGGGTCCTCGAATCGGAAGCCCCCCTGGTGGCGCTGCCCGCCGGGGCCGCCGCGGCCCTCGCCGTCGCGGGGCCGGAGGGAATGGCTGCGCCGGCCCCGCCGGAAAGCCCCGCCGCCGCCTTCCTCGAGCGTGCCAAGCTCACCGGCAAGATCCAGGCGGAGACCGTGGAGCGCGTCGTCGAGATGGTGCGCTCCAGCCCGACCGAGACTGTCGAGGTGCTGCGCAACTGGATCCATGACGGCTGAGACACAGGGAAAGACGCGGGAAAGTTGGGATCGGAGAGGATTTAGGAACCGGACATGTCGGCGGGCGTGAACTTCAAGGCAGCGGAAGAGGCGATCGCTTCGTCCGGCTTCGCGTCCATGCCCGGGCCGCAGCGTGCGGCTGCCCTCCTTCTTCTGCTCGGCGATTCGGAGGGCGCCCCGATCTGGCAGATGCTGGACGAGGACGAGGTCAAGAAGGTCTCGCACGCCATGGTGCAGCTCGGCTCGCTGGAGGCCGAGACCGTCGAGCGCCTGATCGTCGACTTCGTCTCCCGCCTGTCCACCGGCGGCGGCATCACCTCGAATTTCGAGCGCACGGAATCGCTGCTGCTCAAGATCTTCCCGCCCGAGCAGGTCTCCGCGATCATGGCGGAGATCAAGGGCGCCTCCGGCAAGCGCGTCTGGGGCAGCCTGACCCAGATCGACCCGGAGATCCTCGCCGCCTTCCTGCGCAACGAGTACCCCCAGACCGTCGCCGTCGTTCTCTCGAAGGTGCGCTCCGACTACGCGGCCAGGGTCCTGACCATCCTGCCCGAGGAATTCGCGATCGACGTTCTCACCCGCATGCTGCGGATGGAGACCGTGCAGAAGGAAGCCCTCCGTCACATCGAAGAGACCCTGCGCGTCGAGTTCGTCTCGACCATCGCGCAGACCACGCGCCGCGACGCCCACGAGCTGATGGCGGACGTGTTCAACGCCTTCGACCGCCAGACCGAGGCCCGCTTCCTCGCCGCCCTCGATCAGGCCAACCGCGGTTCGGCCAAGCGCATCCGCGAGCTGATGTTCACCTTCGAGGATCTGCTCAAGCTCGATCCGGGCTCCGTGCAGACCCTGATGCGCAAGGTGGACAACGAGACCCTGTGCCGTGCGCTCAAGGGCGCCGACGAGCGCGTGCGCAGCTTCTTCATGGGCCAGATGTCGACCCGCGCCGCCAAGAACCTCACGGACGAGATGGGCTCCATGGGGCCGATCCGCCTGAAGGAGGTCGACGAGGCGCAGGCCAAGATGACCGAACTCGCCAAGGACCTCGCGGAGAAGGGCGAGATCATGATTGCCAAGAACGGCGGTGAGGAGGAGCTGGTCTATTGAGCGCCCGTCCCTTCCTCTTCGACAACGATTTCCGCCGCCCGAAGGGCGAGACGGCGGCCGAGAAGGAGGCTGCCGCCCGGGAGGCCGTGGCGGCCTCGGAGGCCGAAGCGCGCGGATATGCCCGCGGCTTGCAGGAAGGCCGCGCCGAGGCCCAGGCCCAGGTTCAGGCCCGTCTCGCCGATGCCCTGACACGCCTCGGCCTCGCCACGGCCGGCCTGTTGTCGCAATCCGACGCGCGGGATGCGGAGCGCGAGGAGCAGGCGACCGCCTTCGCCCTTCTGCTCGCCCGCAAGCTCGCGGGCGATGCCCTCGCCGCCAAGCCCCTTGCCGGGGTGGAGGAGGCGGCGCGTGCGGCGCTCCAGCACCTGCGCGGGGTGCCGCATCTCGTCGTGCGGGTGCACGAGAGCCTGGTCGACGAGACCGAAGCCCTGATCAAGCGGCTCGCCCGCGAGCGTGGGTTCGAAGGCCGCCTCGTGGTGATGGGCGAACCGGAGATGCCGGTCGGCGATGCCCGTATCGAATGGGCGGACGGCGGCATCACCCGCGAGCGTGACCGTATCGAAGCCGCGGTGCTCGAAGCCCTCGGCCTGTCCGCCTTTCCCGACCTCTGAGCCGCGAGCGCGCCATGTCGACCGATGATTTCCATCTGCCGCAGCTCAACGGAGACGACGTCTCCTTCGACGACCTCGGTCCCGAATCGGTCCGCGACGTGCCGACGACGCCGAAGACGGCGGCCGATCTCGAGCAGGTCTTCGACGTGCCGGTGGTGGTCTCCGCCGTGCTCGGCTCCTCGCGGATGCCGATCGGCGACCTGCTGCGGCTCGGGCCGGGTGCCGTGCTCGAACTCGACCGCAAGGTCGGCGAGGCGATCGACATCTTCGTCAACAACCGGCTCGTCGCCCGCGGCGAGGTGGTGCTGGTCGAGGAACGCCTCGGCGTCACCATGACCGAGATCATCAAGAACGACCACTGACGTCCCAGGCCCGGCGGCGCCGGGCCTGAACGATGAACCTGCGGAACGGAACCCAAGCCATGCGGCTCCTCATCATCGGACGGCTCTCGGGCGCGCTCGTCACGGCCTCGAAGATCGCCATGAACCGCGGCGCGGCCGTGACTCACGCCGACAGCGTCGAGCAGGGTCTGGCGAGCCTGCGCGCCAAGGGCGGTGACCTAGTGATGGTCGAGGTGAGCCTCGATATCCGCGGCCTCGTCGGGGCGCTCGGCGAGGAGCGCATCCGCACCCCCGTCGTCGCCTGCGGCACCTCCCCGGACACGCAGGCCGCGGTGGCCGCGATCCAGGCCGGCGCGAAGGAATACATCCCCCTCCCCCCCGATCCCGAGATGATCGCCGCGGTGCTGGAAGCGGTGGCCGCCGATGGCCGCAGCTTCGTCTGGCGCGATCCCGCGATGGAGCGCGTGGTCAAGCTCGCCGAACAGGTCGCCCGCTCCGAGGCCTCCGTGCTGATCACCGGCGAGAGCGGCACCGGCAAGGAAGTGCTCGCCCGCCACGTCCATGCCCGCTCGAACCGGGCGAACCGCGCCTTCGTCTCCGTGAACTGCGCGGCGATTCCCGAGGCGCTGCTCGAGTCCGAGCTGTTCGGGCACGAGAAGGGCGCCTTCACCGGTGCCGTCGCCCGGCGCATCGGCCGGTTCGAGGAGGCCAATGGCGGCACCCTGCTCCTCGACGAGATCTCGGAGATGGACGTCCGCCTGCAATCCAAGCTTCTGCGGGCCATTCAGGAGCGGGTGATCGACCGGGTCGGCGGTTCGGCCCCGGTGAAGGTCGACATCCGGATCCTCGCCACCTCGAACCGCAATCTGGCGGAGGAGGTGAAGAAGGGCACCTTCCGGGAGGACCTCTACTACCGGCTCAACGTCGTGCACCTGCGCCTGCCGGCCCTGCGCGAGCGACCGGCCGACATCCTCGAGCTCGCGGGCTTCTTCGCGCGCAAATATGCAGAGGTGAACGGGCTGCCGGTGCGTCCGCTATCCCGCGAGGCGATGTCCCTGGTCGCCAAGAGCCCCTGGAAGGGCAACGTGCGCGAACTGGAGAACACGCTCCACCGCGCGGTGCTCCTCGCCTCCGGCAGCGAGATCGGCCCCGAAGCCGTCCTCACCCCCGAAGGCGACGCCATCGCGTCGGCCGCCGGGCCTGCCGAGCGCGCGGTGATCGCGGCGGAGGCCGCGACCCGGGGGCTGGTCGGACGCACCGTGGCGGATGTCGAACGCGACCTGATCCTCGACACCCTGGACCACTGCCTGGGCAACCGCACCCATGCGGCGCGCATCCTCGGGATCTCGATCCGGACGCTGCGCAACAAGCTGAACGAATATGTCGATGCCGGCATCAGCGTCGCCGAGCCGGGCAGCGTGCGCTCGATGGCGGCTTACGGCTGACGCAGACGAGTTGGAGCCCGGCAGCGCCCGGGCTCTCGTCGGATCCGTTATGCTCTTTGCGAGAGAGGGCCGGGTCTAGCCCGGGCCGCTCTTGCGGCCGCTGGCCTCCGCGTCCTGAGCCGCTTTCGCCCTCTTGAGCGCCTCAAGGGTGGTGACGCGGACGATGTCGAACTCGACGTCGCGAATGGTCTCCTCCACGAGATGGTGCTGAAGCGCCGACCGCGGATCGCCGGCGTCCAGCCCTTCGCGCTCCTGCAGCCGCAGCACGGCGGCGCGCACCACGTCGTAGACCTTTTCCCGCTCCTCCCGGTTCATGCCCGGATGCACGGCCCGGGCGACCAGATCGGTGAAGTTCGACACCTGAGCCGCTCCGTCAGACCTGCGAGTCGCGCACGCCCGCCGCGATCAGACTCGCCGAGCTCCAGATCGTGAGGAAGCAGAAGAATGCGATGAAGGTCGCGTTGAAGCGCTCCGGGTAGAGCGACATGGTCGGATGGGCCGGCGGTACGAAGGTCGCCAGGAAGATCTGCTGCTTGCGGGCCATGACCCGGGCGCGGTCGAGCAGGAACAGCGTCGACGCGTTGATCTTCTCGGCGACGGTCTGCTCGATCATCAGCTGCTCGTATTCGAGCAGGGCCTGGGTCAGGTTGTTGGCCGCGTCCGAATTGAGCCCGGCCGTGGTCAGACGCCCCTGGAGCTGGTTGATCTGGGCGTCGAGCGCAGCGACCCGCGCGGCCAGGGTCTGGATGCTGCGGGACTTCTCCTCGAGATTCGAGCTGCGCAGGACGCGCAGATCGTTCTCCGCGGTGAGCTTGTCCTTCTTGAGCGACTCGATGGTCGTCGCGGTCGCCTTCGCGGTCGCCAGCGGATCGATGATGCCCCAGCGGTTGCGGAACTCCTGCAACGCGACCCGGGCCTTCTTCAGGCGCTCGGAGGAGGCGTCGAAGTCCTTCTGCGAGTGGGCGATCATGTCCGCCTGCGCCCGCCGGGACAGCTCGTTGATGAAGATCTCCGTGCGGGCGATGATCTCCCGCGAGATCGTCATCGAATCCTCCGGCGCGAAGGTCCGCACGTTCAGGTGGATGACGCCCGAGAGCGTGTCGATCCGTGCCTCGACCTGCCGCCGCCAGTAGCGCATCAGGTACTCGATCGGCCGCTCGGGATTGAAGCGCGCCCAGAAATCCGCTTCCGGCCGCGAGAACATCTTCACGACGCCGATGTCCTTCTCGAGCGCCTCCACGAGGGGGCGGCTGCGGATGAACTCGCGGACGATGAAGCTGTCCTGGCTGTTGTGCTTCTGCAGGAGCTGGGTCGTCGGGCCGAGGACGATGTCCTCCATCGGCTCGACGGCGCCGCGCACGGCGAACTCGGATTCCACGACCCATTGGTCGGAGGCGAACACGAACAGATAGGTCGCGATCACCGCGGTCGGGAGCAGCACGAAGGTCACGAAGCTGCGCATCAGCTTCACGGAGGGCCGCTCGTCCGGCAGCGCATCGGCGGGCACCAATCCGGGCAGGCGCGTCCAGGCAAGCTTGCGCCGCGTGCGGTCCAGGAAGGAGCGCTCGCCGCCCTCCCGAAGCGGGATGATGGTCTCGGCGTTGCGCCGCAGCTCGGGCAGGGAACGGCGGGCAAGCTTCATCAAGCCCTGCACGCCCGATCCTGTCTTCGTCTCAGGCGGCTTGGTCTCGTCGACGATCATCCAGTCGGTTTCCTGAGTCCCGGCCGTCGCGACCTGGGAGCGTCCGCAGGCCGCGCCGATCTCGCACCGTCTCCGCCCCGGGCAGCACGAGGTCCGAAGTCCCGCGTTTTTCGGCCGAATTTAAGGCGTCGACCACCTCGGCACGGGCCGAAGCGAGACTGGAGATTGCCCGGATCGCCCCTTTCACGATAGGGCATCGGCAGCACGAGCGGAACAAAAACGGGCGGGGGCGAACGTGGCGGGAACGCCCGGTCACGGCGAGATCGAGAGGCGCCGGCCCGTGTCGGGCCGGGAGGTCCGACGCACGCTGCTGAGTCGCCTTCCCCTTTTCGGGACCATCCTCGGCCTCGGGCTCGGCATCTGGCTCGTCGCGACGAACGATCTGGCGGCGGTCGGCGCCGCCTTCGCCAAGGTCGGGCCTGCGGGGCTCTTCGCCATCGTGCTCTGGCGGGCAATGCTCGTCGCCACCTGCGGCCTGGCCTGGGCACGCCCCCTCGAAGGCCTCGCCCCGATCGGCGCAGCTCCCTGCATCCTGCTCCGGTTCGTGCGGGAGGGCATCAACACCCTCCTGCCGGTGGCCTCCGTCGGGGGCGAGTTCGTCGGCGGCCGGCTGTTGACCTTCTGGGGCGTATCCGGCGCCCTGGCCGCCGCCTCCCTCCTCGTCGACATGCTGATCCAGGTGGCGACGCAGCTTGTCTTCACCCTCATCGGCGTGGGCCTTCTGCGGCAGGTCGAGGGGGAGCGGGCCGCCACGATGGCGGACCTGACGCTCCACATCGCCGGCCTCGCCCTGCTTGCCCTCGCCGCCTTCTTCGCCGTTCAGCGTCTCGGCGCCGCCCGCATCGTCGAGCGCAAGCTCGCCGGTCTTGGCCGTCGCTTCATGCGGGAGGCCGCTCCGACCGCTTCCGGCACGCTGCCGGGCGGAACGCAGAGCGTTCAGGATTGTCTCGACGCGCTTTGGGCACGTGCCCGGCGCGGGCGCATCGCGCAGTCCTTCCTGCTCCACCTCATGGCGTGGATCGCGGGCGCCGCCGAGATCTGGCTCGCGCTCGCCTGCATCGGCATCGCGATCGGGCCGCTCGAGGCGCTGGTCATCGAGTCGCTCGCTCAGGCGATCAAGTCGGCGGCCTTTCCCGTGCCGGGCGGCCTCGGGGTGCAGGAGGGCGGCTTCGTCGTGGTGGGTTCGCTCTTCGGGATCGATGCCGACACCGCGCTCGCCCTGTCGCTGATCAAGCGTGTGCCGGACGTCGCCCTGGGTCTCCCGTCCCTGGTGGCGTGGCAGACCTTGGAAGCGCGGCGCGCCACGGTGCTTCCGCCGGATCGCTGAGCGCCTCCCGTCGGCGCGCAAAACCCGATTGCACGCTATGGACGCGACGGTCGGAAAGTTCCCGCATCTCGCTGGGGACAACGCTGGCAAAGCCCGTCGACCCGGCCGGAGCGCGGCGCTCGCACGGCGCCTCGTGGAAGCCGCCTCGGCCGGCAAGAAGGAGCGGGCCTTCGGCTGATGCCGGTCCCGCTCGCAGGTCAGCGGCGCGGCGGTACGAGCCAGGTTCGCATCGCCTCGAAGGTCTCGATCGCGCTGGCGAGCACAGCGTCGCGGCAGCTCTCGCGTTGTAGCCCGGACTCGAGCCGTTCGAGGAAGCTGCGCCACATCGCACCGATCGCCCGGCCGTGGGTGCCGTAATAGGCGGCTCCGCCAGTGGAGGCGAAGCCGTGCCTCTGCGCGAGGCTGCGGCCGATCACCTGACCGCCCAGGGTCGAGCCTTCGAGAACATAGAGCGCTCCCATCGCGGCAGCGGAACCGGTCCATGCCGGGGCAGCGGGCGCGGGCAGCCGGAGGATCCGGCCCGGGTCGAGGCCGAGATGGGCAAGATCCGCATCCAGCAGGGCCAGACGCCGCCGCGGCGCGAAGAAGGCCTCGTCCGCGAGCGCTGCCCCGATGGCGGTCTCGTAGGTGTCATGAAAGCCGCGCAGCCGCTCCAGCAGCCCACGATAGCCCGGCAGCGTGGCGATCTGCGCCTCCCAGTTCAGGTCGCGCTCCAGAGCGGCGTGAGCCGGGGCTGTCGCTGCGCGCAGCCGTTCGTGCAAGATGCCTCTCACGCGCGGACGGTGAAGCAGGCACCCGGCGCGTTCTCGACCTCGAGATGCGCTTCGATCTGGTCCAGCATCGCCCGGATCAGCTTCATGCCGAGCCCCGTGCCTTTGGAGCGCGCGGATTCCCACCCGTCCGGCAGCCCCACCCCGTCGTCGCAGACCTTGAGCCGCACGCCGCCGCGTTGCTCGCCGGCCACCGTCACCGAGACCTGCGCTCCGCCGTCGCTCTTGGCGTATTTGAAGGCGTTCGTGACGAGCTCTGTGGCGATCAGCGACAGGGCGACGGCCTTGCGGTAGGGCACCATCAGACCCGGCTCCGCGGTCAGGTCGATGCTGTGCTCGCCGCCCGCCACCCCCACCAGGTCGTTGCAGATCTTCTCGATGGTCTGGCCGAGATCGACCTCCTCCGGGCTATCGGCCTGGTACAGGTTGTCATGCACCCGGGCGACGCTCATGACGCGGGCCGAGGTGTCGGCGAAAGCTTGGCGCGCGGCCGGGTCTGTGACCTGCCGGCGCTGCATCTGCAGGAACGCCGACACGATCTGGAGCGAGTTCTTGACCCGGTGGTCGATCTCCCGGGTCAGCAGATCCTTCTGCGCCAGGAGCAGTTCCTTGTCGGCCAGGAGCCCGGTCAGCTCGTCGATCTTGCGGCGCTGGCGCAGCACGACGCCCTCGACGGCATCCGCCAGTTGCTCGGCAAGTGCGACCTTCCAGGGGGCCCAGGGCATCGAGAACCCGCTGCGCTCCTCGACCCAGCGTTCGAAGGAGCGGCGTGGCAGCACGGCGACGGGACCACCACCGGACAGCACGGGTTTGCGCGGGTCGCCGCCCCAGGTCACCGTGCTCGGCACCTCCGGCTTGAACCACAGGAGCAGGTGCCGCCGCTGCCGATCGACGAAGGCCGCGAGCAGGCCGCTGGCCGAGTCCGCATAGGCCGCGGCCGGCGGATGGTGGAGGGAGAGCGCGTCGGTGACGAAGCTTGTCCGATCCGCCGGGAGGAAGCCCCGCACCCATTCGGCGATGGCGAGGACCTGCTGCGCATCGGGCGTCGTCCCGATCAGATGCACCCCCTGGCCCGAGACGATGCCGGCGCCCGTCACGCCGAACAGGTCGAGCAGCGTCGTGTCGCCGGAGGTCAGCGCCTGTACGAAATCGTCGGAGCGAGTGAGGCGCCGGACGAGACGCCCCTCGACGTCGAGATGCATCTGCTGTTCGGCCCAGCGTCCGCGGGTCTCGACCTCCTGCACCCGCATGGCGAAGGCATCGGTCAGGATGGTGGCCGCGGCCCGAGTCTCCGGCGCCACGTAATGCGGGCGGCGGTGATGCCCGATCATGAGGCCCCAGAGACGTTCCTCGACCATGATCGAGATCGACATCGAGCCGTCGACGCCGAGGTTGCGCTGATACTCCAGATGGATCGGCGAGAGCGTGCGGTTCTGGGCGAAGGTGAGGTCGATCGGCCCGTTTCCGGCTTCCCGACTCGAGACGAGCGGCACTGGCACGCAGTCCCGGTCGATCACGAAGCGGCTCTTGGCCTTGGTGTAGAGGGCCCTAGCCTGGGCCGGGATGTCGGAAGCGGGAAAGCGCAGCCCGATCAGCGGGCGCTGCCAGTCCGGCGTCATGTCCTCGGCGATGGCCTCGCCGTTCCAATCGGTATCGAAGCGATAGACGAGTACGGAATCGAAGCCAGTCAGGGCACGGATCTCGAGCGCAGCGATCTGCGCGACCTCCGTGAGCGTCTCCGCTCCACGCAGGCGGGTCGCCGCCAGCTCGGTGTCAAGGGGGCTCGCCGCGCGGAAATCCTCGGGCCGCTCGGGCGCCAATTCGAATTCGAGGATGAGCCGGCCGAGATGCGCGTGGGCAGTGGCGTAGAGAGCCTGCTCGTCACGACCCGGCAAGCGCAGGGTCTGGCGCATCGAGCGCCCGTCGGTCAGCGTCCCGGCCGCGAGGGCGCCGCGCAAGGCCGCGAGGAAGGCCGACGGCAGGATGGCCGACAGCGGCGTGCCGTCGAGGGGCAGGATCTGTGGCGGCAGGATCTCTGCGACATTGGCGCTGAAAGCGATCACGGCGAGGCTCGCCACGTCGGCCGCGATCATCACGGCATTGGGCTGGATCGACCCGGGAATGTGGATCGGCTCGCGCTCGCACAGGCTGGGATCGACCGGCTCGGCGCGGGTGCGCTGATCGATCGCCGCCAGGACCGCGTCGCGGGGCGCCCCCGCACCGATCGTCTCCATCGGCTGGATCACGAGCCACCAACTCTGGGCGTCGGCGGCCCTCTGAAGGTGGACGCGCGTCCGCATCGCCCGCGGGATGCGGCCGAACACGAACTCGAAGGTTTCGCTCGCGACCTTCCCACGCACCCCATGCAGGAAGCGCCCATAGAAAGCCGGAACCGCCGTGCTGGGGAACAGATCGCGGAAGAAGTTTCGGCCGATCGCAGCTTCGGAGGCCATCTCGAGAAGCTTCGAGGCGGCCACGTTGAATCCGTGGACCATCCCCATCGCGTCGAGCTGGATCACCCCCTGATCGAGGCGGTCGAGCGCTTCCGCGGCCAGAGCGTCGAGGTTGGCAAGGCCTAGGGTCGGTTCCCGGACTTCCATATGAGGCGGATCGCTCATGCAGGATCGGTATGAAGGCGCATCACCGGATCCGCAATCCCTGGTTTTCCTGAAGTGAGTATAGGCCCTCGCATCGTTCGGCCTTCATCGCAATCTTCTGAGGAAAAGTGTCTAAACTGATACAATCGGTGATACTGCTACGCTGCTGAACTCAGCCTAGCTTGCTCTCGATGTCGGACAGGGCCGTCTCGAGGCCCTCCTCCAGAGTCGGATGATAGAAAGGGCGATCGCGCAACTGTGCAGCGGTCAGCCCGTCCTGAACGGCATAGGCGACGAGATGGGCCAGATGCTCCATCCCTGGGCCGATCATCTCCGCACCCGTCAACCGCCCCGTCCGATCGGCATAGAGGCGCAACCCGCCCCGATTGCGCCCAGCAACGCGGGCGCGGCCCTGGTCGCCGAAATCCGCGGAACCGACGACCGCATCCTCAGATGCCGCCCGATAACCGCCCCCGACCAGCGCGATCTGAGGATCGCTGAACACCATCGCGAGATCGACCCAGCGCCCGGGTCGCTCGATCGCTTCCGGCCCGTCTTGCGCGAGGCGTGCCGCGTTGCGCCCGGCGATGCGCCCCTGCCGGCTCGCCTCGTGCAGCACTGGACGGTCCTGGTTGGCATCGCCCGCGATCAGGATCGGAACGCCGCGGCAGAGAAGGGAGCGCGGATCGAAATCCGGGCTGCCCTTGTCGTCGAGATGCAGGCCCGTGCTCTCGAGCCCGAGGCCGCTCAGGTTCGGCGGTCGGCCCGCCGCCACGAGACAGCGCGCGAAATGGCCGGATTCTTTGCGGTCCCCCTTCGTCCAGTGCAGCACCAGACCGTCATCGGCCGCCCCCGCCGAGTCGAGCCGGGTCCCGAGATGGAGGTCGAGTTCACCGGCGAAGATGTCGCGGGCGGCCTCCGCCAGATCCGGCGCGCTCAAGCCACCGACGGCGTCACCGGCCTCGATCAGGCTCGTCCTCACGCCGAGCCGTGCCATGGCCTGCGCCAGTTCGAGACCGACCGGGCCGCCGCCGAGCACCGCGAGGCTCTCGGGCAGATCGGGAATCTCGAAGAGCGTGTCCGTGGTGAGCACGCGATCCTCCAATCCCCGCAGCGGCGGGGGTAGGCTCGGGCTCGACCCCGTGGCGATCACGGCGGCCTTGAACCGGATGCGCGTGTGGTCGTCGACCCGGATCAGGTCGGACGCCTCGAACACGGCATGGCCGGCCATCCGGGACTCGTCGGGCAAGGCGTCGAGGGCATCGAAGACGCCGCCGACGAAGCGGTCGCGCTCCGATCGCACCCGGCGGAGCACGGCGCCCCCGTCAATGCCGACCTGACCGGCCGTGATCCCGAATCGCCCGGCATCGCGCACCTGTCGGGCCGTGTCGGCGGCGGTGATGAGCAGCTTGGAGGGCATGCAACCGACCCGGGCGCAGGTGGTGCCGCCCGGCCCCCGCTCGATCAGGATCGATCGGACGCCCGCGGCGAGCGCGGCGCGGTGGGCGGCGATGCCGGCCGTGCCCGCTCCGATCACAGCGACGTCGAACACCGCCTCGCGCATCGTTCCTCCTTCCCGCCCTTCCTGCCGGCGTCGATCAGGCCGCCATGGTCATCACGGCACCCCCGTCGACCCGCAGGTTCTCCCCGGTGATGAAGCTCGCCTGCTCCGAGCAGAGGAAGGCGACGGCCGCGGCCACCTCTTCCGGCCGTCCCCGCCTCCTGGCGACGATCCCTGGGCGCTTCTCGTCGAGGAAACTTTCGACGGCCTCGTCGAACGACACGCCGAGCTCTTTCGCGCGCTTCTCCATCATCGCGTCGGTCATCGGCGTCGCCACGAAGGCGGGAGCCACCGAGTTCACGAGCACGCCATCGGCGCCGTAGGCCTTGGACAGACCCTTGGCGAGGTTCATCAGGCCCGCCTTGGCCGCGCAGTAGGGCAGTTCCTCCACATAGGGCTGAACGGCGTCTTCGGAGGTGAAGAACACGATCCGTCCCCATTTCTGGGCGCGCATGCCGGGGAGGAAAGCGCGGGCCACCCGCACCGCCGCCATCAGGTCGGCCTGGATCGTCGAGAGCCAACCCGCGTCGTCGATCTCCAGGAAATCCCCCGTCGCCCCCGTGACGCCGGCGGCATTGACCAGGATCGAGGGCTTGGCGTCGAAGGCGGCATCGGCAAAGTCGCGCAGCTTGAGCGCTCCGGCCTCGCTGCTCAGATCGGCCTGACAGGCCTCGACCGGACCGAGCTCGGCCAGCTCCGCGGCCGCCCTGCGCAACTCGTCCTCCTTCACATCGGACAAGACAACCTTCACGCCTTCGCGCAGAAGATATTGCGCGCTGACGAAACCCATCCCGGAATCGCCGCCTGTCACCACGGCGATCCGCCCCCTGATTCCAAGATCCATCGTCGTCCTCTCCAGGATCGCGGGGCCTGGGCGGTCCGCGGCGCGATCGGCTGGCGTCCCAACCCGACCGCCCCGGTATCGTTCCGTCTTCCGGGCGGTGCGACGATCTTGCAGGGGATGAAGATCGGGCCGAAAAACAACAGACCTCCTCCGAGGAGTCTGATCCGATCAGATCAAATCAGTCCGGCTCCGCCTCATCTGAAGCGATCTGAAAAGTTAGAGTCTCAAATTGAAGGGTAGAAAGAAAAGCTCGCTGCCGTCGACATAGGTGACCTGAAGAAACGTCTTGGCCACGACGTCGTCAGAAAGCTGCTCCTCGTCACGAATGCGGCCGATGATCTGCTTGGCCTTGCGAAAAGCCATGCCGCAATCGGGGCAATCGGCTCCTTCTTGGTCCTGCAAGGACACTTCCGGCCGATGAATGTTGAAATAGAAGAGCGGCATGCCTCGAGGGTCGCGGGTAGCGTTGATCTTCAGGTGGTCGGGAGGTCCCCGGAATGCGTTCGCCCTCGGATTGCCCGCAACGTTCGTGCCACTTGGCCGTGCATCATGAATTCGCTCCGTTACTATAAATCAATCTGCAAATGATTTAATCAAACAATATAATAATTGCGCAAGCGATGACTGAGAAGGTGACATCCCGCAATGATCAGAATAATAAAATTTAAATTTTACATAAAACAGACAAAATATCTTGCTTAATTTATAGCGGAGAATTTCTTAATAAATTAATTTGCGCTAGTTTTTTATTGCAACTATATTTGTATAATCAATAAAACGTCCACCAGAGGCTTGGTTTGCAGATGTGTTTATATCATCAAGAGCAAATGCGCTAGATCCAAAATAAGACACAAGTCGGACTATTTCTAGCGGCCGCAAGTTAGGGCCGAAAAGTTTTGCCAGAGTGACAATGCTTTGTCTCGATTGACAGTCTCAGTCTAATCCCTGATCCGACAATCAGAGGCTGATCGATGTTGGAGCCTACGGATGACGGCCTTGAGGAGCTGGCTGAATTGTGCAGCCTGCTCCGCGGTAAAGTTGGACAGAGCGGATCCTTCAGGCTTCGGGTCCTTCTCGACATGCTGCTGCTTGAAGTGGATGCCGAACGGGAGCGTAGAGCGGAAGGTTCCGGGGTGGGACCGGGCGAGACGCGGGACAAACGTTGATCACTTGCCGGCCAGCCGGCCCCGTGAAGCCTGGATCGAGAGGATCGATCGCCCCGGCATCACAAAAAATGTCCACTGCCCTGTCGGCAGGCTCCACACGGGTTCGTCCTTCCGGAGGCACGGGCAGAGCGCCCCTGGCGAGGAGAGAAGTGGATGTCGCGTGAAAGCGAAGTGGGTACGTCCCCGGAGACCAAGGGCGGCATCGTCGCCTATCTTCAGGTCGATGGGGCAATGAAGGCCGCCGCGTTCTATGAGCGCGCCTTCGGGGCGACGGTGGTCAGGACGATACCTCCAGACGAGCAGGGCCGCACCATGCATGTGCACCTGCATCTCAACGGCACATCGTTGATGCTCGGCGACCCCTACCCCGAGCACGGCTTCCCGCTGGTGAAGCCCCAGGCCTTCAACCTGATGCTCCCCGTCGACGACATCGCCGCCTGGTGGGATCGGGCCGTGGCTGCCGGGGCCGAGCCGGTCGTCCCCGTCGCCAAGATGTTCTGGGGCGATCTGTATGGCCAGCTACGCGACCCGTTCGGCGTCCTCTTGGCGATGAACCAGTCGCTGAGCGAGGCCTGAGGCCGCCACAACGCCCCAGGAGGTCACGGGCTCTGATCCAGGGCTGCGAGTCTGCATCGAGCAGCGCGCAGCCCTGGCGAAAACGCTTCGAGACGAGCGGGTTGGTGCGGCCTCAAGCGGCCTCGGCGCCGAGGCACCAGGCGAGAATGCCCTTCTGGGCATGCAGGCGGTTCTCCGCCTCGTCGAACACCACCGACTGGGGCCCGTCGATCACCTCCGCCGTGACCTCCTCGCCGCGATGCGCGGGCAGGCAATGCATGAAGATCGCGTCCTTGGCGGCGGCCTTCATCAGCTTGGAATCGACCCGATAGGGCGAGAGCAGGTTGTGACGGTAATGCTCGTCGTCGTCGCCCATCGAGACCCAGCAATCCGTCACCACCACGTCCGCGCCTTCCACGGCCGCATAGGCATCCGTGGTGGCGTTGACGCGTGCGCCCTCGCGCGCGGCCCAGTCGACGAGATAGGGCGGCATGGAAAGTTCGCGGGGGGCGGCGACGTTGAGGGTGAAATCGAACTTCGCGGCTGCGTGCACCCAGCTCGCCAGAACGTTGTTCGCGTCACCCGACCAGGCCACCGTGCGGCCCCGGATCGGCCCGCGATGCTCCTCGAAGGTCATGATGTCGGCCATGATCTGGCAGGGATGCGAGACCTTGGTCAGCGCGTTGATCACCGGGATCTCGGCGCTCTGCGCGAGATCCAGCATGAGCTGATGGTCGAGGATGCGGATCATGATCGCATCGACGTAGCGCGACAGGACCTTCGCGGTGTCGCCGACCGTCTCGCCGCGTCCGAGCTGCATCTCCTTGCCGGTCAGCATCAGCGTCTCGCCGCCGAGCTCGCGCATAGCCACGTCGAAGGAGACGCGGGTGCGGGTGGAGGGCCGGTCGAACACCATCGCCAGCATCTTGCCGGTCAGCGGACGCTCAGATGCGAGCTGACCCTTCACGCGGCGCGCCTTGATCGCGGCGGCGGAGTCCAGCACGCGGCGCAGCTGCTCGCCGGAGAAATCCTTCAGATCGAGAAAATGCCGAACACCCGGGCCGGCACCGTTGGCTGTCACCGTCATCGATTCTTACTTTGCAATTATCTTGTGGCTTAGGGCAATTTCCAGCGAGGTAGCAACAGTTCGTCCTGAACAAATCGCGCCGCGACAAGACTTTACGACACATTTCGCGGACCCGCCCGGATAGCGGGTCGCGCAGGCTCAGGCCGCGCCGCGGATCTGCGCTTCGAGCGCCGAGGCGGTGGCGTCGAGGCGGTCCACGGCCTGCGCCGCCTCCGCCTCACTCGCGATCAGCGGTGGCAGCAGGCGGATCACGTTATCGCCCGCCGGAATCACGATGAGATGCTCGCCCCGTGCGGCAGCGACGAAGTCGGTATTCGGCACGTTGAGCTTCAGGCCGAGCATCAGACCCTGCCCGCGCAGTTCCATGAAGACGCCGGGATGGCGGTCGACGAGTTCGGCGAGCTTCTGGCGCAGCGCCAGGGCGACCTTCTGGACATGCTCCAGGAAACCGTCGGCGAGCACCACGTCGAGCACGGCATTGCCCACTGCCATGGCGAGGGGGTTGCCGCCGAAGGTCGTGCCATGGGTGCCCGCGGTCATGCCCCGGGCGGCCTCGGCCGTGGCCAGGCAGACGCCCAAGGGGAAGCCCCCGCCGATCCCCTTGGCCGCGCTCAGGATGTCGGGCGCGATGCCCGACCATTCATGCGCGAACAGCTTGCCGGTGCGCCCGACCCCGGTCTGGATCTCGTCCATGATCAGGAGGAGCCCCTTCTCGTCGCAGATCGCGCGCAGGCGCCGCAGGATCTCGCCGGGGATGATGCGGATGCCGCCCTCCCCCTGGATCGGCTCGATCATCAAGGCCGCGGTCTCGGACGTGATCGCCTTCTCCAGCGCCTCGAAGTCGCCCACCGGCACCTGATCGAAGCCGTCGACCTTCGGGCCGAAGCCCTCGATGTATTTCTGCTGGCCGCCGGCCGCGATCGTCGCGAGGGTGCGTCCGTGGAAGGCGCCCTCGAAGGTCACGATCCGGTAGCGCTCCGGCTGGCCGCCGGCCGCATGGTACTTGCGCGCCATCTTGATCGCGGCCTCGTTCGCCTCGGCGCCGGAATTGGCGAAGAAGGCGACGTCGGCGAAGGTCGCGTCCACGAGCCGGCGTCCGAGCCGCTCGCCCTCCGGGATCTGGAACAGGTTCGAGGTGTGCCAGATCTTGCCCGCCTGCTCGGTCAGCGCCGAGACGAGATGCGGATGCGCGTGGCCGAGGGCGTTCACGGCGATGCCGGCGCCGAAATCGAGATATCGCTGCCCGTCGCTCGCGACGAGCCAGGCCCCCTCGCCGCGCTCGAAGGAGAGCGGGGCACGGGCGTAGGTCGGCAGAAGAGCGGAGGTCACGGCGGGCGCGATCCCTTCAAGTGCGGCGGCGAAAAAGGAAGCCGGCTTCCCTTCGCGCCTGCCAGAAACGAAAGTGCCGCCTCGATTGCGTCGGGCGGCATGCGCGCGATTACCATGGATTGCCGCTGCCCTGTCAATCTGGGCCGGGCTGGCGCCCCTGCGCCGCTTGCACGACTCCCCCCGGCGTGCTCTGAGGCCGCCCGTCGAGGCCAATCAGGGGAATATGCGATGAGTTCGGTGAAGGAGCGGCTGCAGGCCCTCGGGCTCAGCCTGCCGAAGGCGGCCGCGCCCGTGGCCAATTACGTGCCCTTCGTCCGCGCGGGCAATCTCGTCATCATCTCCGGCCAGATCTGCTTCGGGGCGGACGGCAAGCTCGCCGAGCGCCACAAGGGCAAGCTCGGCGCCGAGGTTTCCAACGAAGCGGGCATCGAGGCGGCCCGCCTCTGTGCCCTCAACGTGCTCGCCCAGGTCGAGGCCGCGGTGGGCGATCTCGATCATGGCGTCGAGCGCTGCCTGCGCCTGGGCGGATTCATCAATGCGGTGCCGAGCTTCGCCGGCCTCGCGCCCATCATGAACGGCGCGTCCGACCTGATGGTCGAGATCCTCGGCAATCGCGGCCGCCATGCCCGCTCCACCGTGGGCGTCGCCGAGCTTCCCCTCGACGCGGCGGTCGAGGTCGAAGCGATGTTCGAGGTGCGCTGAGGGTGGGCGTCCCGGGCTGGCTCACCGCCCGGCCGATCGCCCATCGCGGCCTGCACGACCACGCGGCCGGCATCCCGGAGAACACGATCGCCGCCGCGGAGGCGGCGATCGCCGGGGGCTACGCCATCGAGTGCGACGTGCAGCCGAGCGCCGAGGGCGAGGCGCTGGTGTTCCACGACGAGGCCCTCGGCCGGCTGACCGAGATCAGCGAGCCGACCGCCTCGCGGACCACCGCCGAGCTGACCGCCCTGCAAGTCGCCGGCACGCAGGAGCGGATCCCGACCCTGTCGGCGTTCCTGGCGTGCATCACCGGTCGCACGCCGCTGATCGTCGAGATCAAGACGCAGTTCAACGGGGACCTCACGCTGACGCGGCGCGTGGCCGAGATCGCGAACGCCTATCGAGGGCCGATCGCGCTGAAGTCCTTCGATCCCGGGATCGTCGGTGCGCTGGCCGAACTCGCACCGGAGCTACCCCGGGGGATCGTCGCCGAGAAGCGGCAGGACGACCCGTCCTACGCCAAGCTGCCGCCCCGCGAGCGGCTTGCGCTCTCGGACCTGCTGCACCTGCACGAGAGCCGGCCGACCTTCCTGTCCTGGCGGGTGGACGATCTGCCCGGAGCCGTCCCGTATCTGTGCCGCCATCTCGGCAAGATGCCGGTGATGACCTGGACCGTGCGCACGGAGTCGCAGCGGGCCCTCGCGGCCGCGCATGCGGATCAGATAGTGTTCGAGGGCTTCCGGCCTTAGGGCCGGGAGGACACGCGCCCCGGATCAGGTCGAGAATTTGCGCAGCGCGTAGGCCAGGGCGAAAGCCAGGGCGGAGCCGCCGATCGTCGTGCTGATCCAGAGCAGGCTCTTCGGCTGATCCGCGGAGTTCGGCATGATCGGCACCACGATCGGGCTGAAGAACTCGATGTTGCGGGCTGCGATGATGCGCGCCTTCTCGGAGGCCGCCAGCACCTTCACGTAGTAGAGTTCGGCGTCCTTGCGTTCGTTGGTCAGCGCCTCGAACTGGGTCATCGCATTGGCCAGCACCTTGCGGCGCTCCGGCGTCTGGCTCGCCAGTTCGTGCTCGAGCCGGTCGATGTTCTCGTCGAGATCCCGGATCTGAGCCTTCAGATCGAGGATCCGGCGATTGTCCGGGGAGAGGTCCTTCGCGATCAGGTTCAGCTGGACGACGAGGTTGATCTTGGTCTCGCGCAGCTTGCTGATGACGGTGAGATTGGCCTCGTTCGCCTTGTCGGCATCAAGGACGCCCTCGCGGTTGCGCAGATCCCGCATCGCCACGCGGGCCTTCGCCATCCGCTCCTCGGCGTATCCGAGTTCTCGCCGGCTCTCGGCCAGGGCATCCTCGCGGGAACGCATGCTCAGGTCATTGGTCATGCGCTCGGCCTCGGCGAGGATCGCCTTGGCCAGGGCGTAGGATTCCTCGGGAGTGAAGGCCTCGACCGTCACCGCGATGATGCCCGAGCTGCTGTCGATGGTCGGCTTGATGCGCCAGCGCCAATACTTGACGAAGCGCTCCATCGGCTTTTCCGGGTTGAAGCGCGAGAACCAGTCGATGTCGGAGCGCGAGAACATCTCCCGCACCGGCATCTGCTTCTCGAGCGCCTCGATCATCGGCCGGCTGCTGATGTACTCCGAAGCGATCAGGGTATCCTGCGTCAGCATGGCCTGGGACACGCCGGAATTCGTGCCGACATCCTCCTTGTCGCCGCCGGCCGCCTTGTCCGCGCCGCCGATCGCCGGGCGTATCGCGAAACGGAACTCGGTCACGTAGCGGTCGGATGCGATCAGGCCGAAATAGACGAGGCTCGTCGCCGAGGGCAGCACGAACAGCAGGGCGAAGAGGATCCCGATCCAGGGGTCCCGCTTCACGTGCGTCTGGTAGGAGCGAATGCCCTTCTTGCGGTCGACGTAGCGCGTCACGCGCGCGATCTGCCGCAAGGATTCCGCGACGGCACTGGAGCGATCCGCCGTGGTCAGCGGCTGTCCCTGGGGAACGGGGGTCTCGATCGACATGCTGTCCGCGGTTCCGTTCGGTCAGGACGTTCGGCCATGCCCGATCGTCCGTGCTGCCCTTTCTCTCGCCTGTTCGCGCGGCAAAAGCGTGTCCGATCAGGACCGGACCGACGCGTGTCTCACTGATTCAGGCGGCGATAGGCCTCGATCGCCTCGTCGACCTGCTCGTAGACGATGGCGTGGCCGTTCACGAGGATGATCGCCTGGCTGCAATATTCCCGGATCGTCTCCATGGAGTGGGAGATCAGGATCACGTCGGCATTCTCACGCCGCTTGTCGAACACGTCCCGGCAGCGCTTGGCGAAACGCGCATCGCCCACGGCCAGCGTCTCGTCGATCAGGTAGGTGTCGAAGGGGATCGCCATGCTCATGCCGTAGGCGAGCCGCGCGCTCATGCCGGAGGAGTAGGTGCCCACCGGCATGTCGAGATAGCTGCCGAGCTCGGAGAAGTCGGCGACGAAATCGAGAACCCGGCGGGGATCCTCGCCATAGATCCGGGCGACGAAGACGACGTTGTCGCGGCCGGTCATCTTGGGGCTGAAGCCGCCACCGAAGCCGAGGGGCCAGGACACGCGGAGGCCGCGATGAACGCGTCCCCGACTCGCCTCCTCGGTACCCGCGATGATCCGCATCGTCGTGGATTTGCCGGCACCGTTGATGCCGAGGATTCCGTAGCTGATGCCCGGCCTGAGGGTGAAGGATACCCGCTCCAGCACCGTGCGGCGCTGGCCCATGACCCGATAGATCTTCGTGACGTTCTCGAACCGGATCAAGAACCGCTGCCCCGTGCCATGGATGGTGAGTGCCACGCCGCCCCATGCCCGACCGCTGCACGGGCGGGCACGGCCCTTTCGAGCCTTAGAAAAGAGGCGAATCTGAGGATCGCGCCGATAGCCTCCGCCGATCTCGTCAGGACGACGGAGCGAAACCGGTCCGTGGACCAAGCAGGCAGCCTGCCCCGAACTGGTGCGCGACCCCGGACTCGAACCGGGACGCTCTCACGAGCACGAGATTTTGAGTCTCGCGTGGCTACCATTTCACCAGTCGCGCCGCTGGAATGCGGCAGTAAGGGAACCGATCCACAGAAGCAACCTGATATGCCGCGGGCTCGCCAGAGGCGATCGGAGGCATGGCGCATCGGCGCACGCGTCGCTGAACTGGGGGAGAGGAGGTTAAATCCACGTTCACCCCATTCTGCAAGACTCGGGGCCTGATGAGGCGTGGGGCCGATGCCGCCCCGATCTCGGCGGCAGGAGGTTCGAACGGGCGCGATGAAAGTCGGGGCCGAGACAGGGAAGCCGCTACGGCGCGTCCGACGGGCCGCGCGTATGCTCGTTCTTCTGGCGGCCGGCATGGTCGCCGCCCCTATTTCCGCCCAAGCCGCGAAGCTCCTCTCCGCCATCGGAAGTCAGCCCCAAGGCTTCGGCCGGATCATCCTGAGCTTCGACACACCGGTCCCGGTCAAGGGACGAATCTCCGGCACGGTGCTGGTGCTCAGTTACGGGGAGCGCGTCTCCGCCGGGCCCGAGCGGATCGCCACGGGCATGCCCGACTTCGTCACAGCGGTCCGCCGAGACCCGGACGGATCGGCGCTGCGGCTCGCCCTGCAGAAACCCTATCGCATCAGCGTCCAGGAGGCCGGTGAGCAGGTCTATATCGATCTGCTTCCGGAAAGCTGGACCGGTTTTCCGCCGCCCCTGCCCCCCGAGGTCGTCGCCGAGCTGGCCCGCCGTGCCGAGCGCGCCGAGGCCGCCCTGAAGGCGCGCAACGCCGCTCCGCCACCGAAGACGCTCGCCGTCGAACTCGCCCTGACGCCCGGCCGGGCTCGACTCAGCCTGAAGCTGCCTTCGGAAGCCGTACCGAACGTCACGGAGAACGGCGGCGCGACGAGCCTCTCGCTGCCCGGCGCCTGGCACATCGACGATCGTGCGATCCGCGGGCGCCTCGATGCCAAGATCGGAAAGATATCGGTCGAGAACGACGAGAAGGGGGCTCGCCTCGTCGCGACGCCGGCTCAAGGCGTCTCCACGAAAATCGTGCGGGATGAGGCCGATCTGGCGATCGACCTGCTGACCAAGCCGCCCGGTCCGGCCCCCGAAAAGGCCGCAGAGACGCTTGCCCAGACCATCCTCGACAAGGCGACGAAGAACGAGGCGGCCGCGGACCCTGCCGGCGCCGCGGGACGATCACCGCCGAACCCGAGTACCAAAGGCCCCCCTCCTACCGTCAGAACCGCCGAACCGCCTGCCTCGGCGACGCCGCGACGGCGCGCCGGGACGGGCCTCGTCTTTCCCTTCAAAGCCCCGGTCAAGGCGGCTTTCTTCGAGCGGGCGGGCATTCTCACGGCGGTTTTCGAGACGGACGAGCCCGTCATCGCGCCGCAGAAGCAGCTGGCCGGATTGTCGGCGATCGGCGGCGTCGAACGATCGGGCCGTTTCGCCCTGGTGCGCTACGCCAAACAGCCCGGGAGACTGGTCGATCTCGTTCCCGTGCGCGAGCCGGACGGCTGGGAGATCGTGGCGGGAGACGACCTGACGCCCAGCGAATCGCTGATCCCGGAGCGTCAGGCCGGCTCCGGAGGACGCATGGGCATCACCGTGCCCCTGCCGGCTCCCGGAGGGGCCCACTGGCTCACGCTCGATGGTGAGCGTGTCGCGGTCGTGACCGCCGGTGCGGGCCGGCAGATGGGGATCCCGAAGGCGCAGCGCTTCGTCGATTTTGAGCTGCTCCCGAGCCGCGTCGGGCTCGCGGTCCTGGCTGTTGCGGATGATCTCAACGTGCGGCCGGATCTCGACGGGGTCACGATCGGGCGGATCGGTGGACTCGCCCTGTCCTCGGTCTCGCGCCCGGCCGACGCGGCCGTCGGGCCCGTTGCCGATCTGGTGATCGACAGCGCCGCCTGGAACGCTGCGCGGCGCGGCGCCGTGCGCAGCACCCTGCGCGAGCGGTTCGCGACCGTAGTGGCGGCGGAGCGCACGGACCGGCCGGCGGCGCGGGTCGCCCTTGCGAAGGCGATGATGGCCAATGGGCTCGATGCCGAGGCGGTCGGCGTCCTCGCGGCCGCGACGGCCGAAGACCCCGTTCTCGACAACGACAAGATGACCGTGCTGATGCGCGGTATCCTCGCCGCGCGCCTCGGGCGTGCCGAGGAGGCGGTGAAGCTGCTGTCGCAACCGTCCCTCCTCATCAACCCGGAAGCGCGTCTCTGGCGCGGCTTCGCGGAGGTTCAGGCGTCCCGCTGGAAGGATGCGGACGCGGATCTGCGCGCCGGCGAATCCGTCCTCGCCCGCTATCCCGAGGATCTGGTTTCCGTTCTGCAGGCGGCGTCGGCGGAGGCGGCGGTCGAGATCGCCGATTGGGACGCCGCCGCCCAGGCCTCCGAGGCCGCCCTCCGCGAAGCCACCCCGGAGATCCGCGATCGGATGGCCTATCTGCGCGCCAAGGTCGACGAGGCGACCGGCCGTACGGCGGCGGCCTTGGAATCCTACGAAGCCCTGAGTGCGAACGCCGTGCGGCCGGTCGCCGCCGCCGCCGCCCTGCGTGCGGCGCTCGTCGCCAATGCCATGGGCAAGATGGCGGCCGCCGAGGTGATCGAGCGGCTGGAGGTGCTGGTCCTGACCTGGCACGGGGGCAATACCGAGATCGAGACCATGGGGGCGCTCGGCCGCCTCTATACCGAGGTCGGGCGGTGGCGCGCCGTCTTCACCATGACACGGCGGGCCAATGCCCTCGCTCCGGACGCGCCGGCGACGAGGACCCTCAACGATGCCGCCTTGAAGCTTTTCGAGGATCTCTATCTCGGAGAACGCGCCGACAAGCTCGGCGCGATCGAGGCGCTGTCTCTCTACTTCGATTTCAAGGACTTCGCCCCCGCCGGCCGCCGGGCGGACGAGATCGTACGCCGCCTGGCCGACCGGCTCGTCTCCCTCGACCTGCTCGATTCCGCCGACGAGCTCCTGGATCATCAGGTCAACCATCGTCTGACCGGCCCTGCCCGGTCGAGCGTCGCCGCGCGTCTCGCGACGGTGCGGCTGATGGAGGGCAAGCCCCTCGATGCCCTTCAGACGCTGGATGCAACCTATCTCCCCGAATTGCCGGAGGATCTGCGGCGGGCCCGCTCCCTGCTGCGCGCCCGTGCCCTCTCCGATCTGACGCGGACGGACCTCGCCCTGGAATCCATCGAAGGGGAGACGGGGCCGGATATCGACCGCCTGCGCGCCGACATCCTGTGGTCCGCCCGGCGCTGGCGTGAGGCGGGCGAGGCGCATGAGGGGCTCCTCGGCGAGGCTTGGCGCAGCGGCCGTCCCCTCGACGACGCGGCCCGGGGCGACGTGATCCGCGCGGCGATCGCCTACGGCCTGTCCGGTGAAAGCCTCGGGCTCGAGCGCCTGAAGGCGAAGTTCTCGGCCGGCATGGCGGAGACGTCGGATGCGCGAACCTTCACTCTCCTGACCCGGAGCGACGCACCGCGTACCACCGCCTTCCGGGACATCGCCCGCCGCGCCACCTCGGCCGAGACGCTGGCCTCCTTCCTGGCCGAGTACCGCAAGCGCTATCCGGACAGTGCCGTGCCCGAGCGCGGCAAGCCCGAGGCGGGCGCCGGGTCTCCGGCGCAGCCTGCGCCGGAGACCAGAGCCGAGGCGCCCCAGCCCCCGCCGCCGGGCTGACGATCAGACGGCAGCGGTGCCGCGCCGCAGCTGCGCATCGACGCTCCAGGGGCCGGGGCCGGCCACTGCGATGTAGAGGAAGACGAAGCAGAACAGGATCGCGGCATCGCCCCCGTTCAGCGCCGGGAAGAAGCTCTTCGGCGCATGGGCGAGGAAATAGGCGACCGCCATCTCGCCCGACAGGATGAAGGCGACCGGGCGGCTGAGGAAGCCGACGATCAGCAGGGCGCCGCCGACAAGCTCGAGCAGGCCAGCGATGCCCGGCATCGACAGGATCGGCGGGTTCATGGCGCTCGCCGGGAAGCCCAGGATCTTCTGGGTGCCGTGCGCCATGAAGACGAGCCCCGAGACGATCCGCAGGATGCTGAGCATGCGCGGACCCCAGGTCGCAGTGATCGTCTCGACGCCCATGATGCCATCGTCCTCGTCTTCCCGCGGCCGCCGATTGTCGCGCCGCAGCGTCACTGCGCCTGCAACGGCGCGGCGGAGTCAATTCCTGGTTGGGCAGGGCCGCGGCGCTCAGGCGCCGTAGCTCTGGATCAGCGAGCCCGCCACCAGCGTCCAGCCGTCGACGAGCACGAAGAAGATCAGCTTGAACGGGAGCGCCACGGTGGCGGGCGGCACCATCATCATGCCGACCGCCATCAGCACCGAGGCGACCACCAGATCGATGATCAGGAAGGGGATGAACAGGAGGAAGCCGATCTCGAAGGCCCGGCGCAGCTCCGAGATCATAAAGGCGGGCGTCACGATCTCCAGCCCCACCGCCTCCGGCCCGGAGGGCGTGGGCACCTTCGCCATGTCGAGGAAGAGCTTCAGGTCCTTCTCCCGCACATTGCGCAGCATGAAGGTCTTGAAGGGGGCCGAGGCCCGCTCGAAGGCCTGCGACTGGCTGATCTGCCCCGCCACCAGGGGCTCGATTCCCGCGCGGTAGGCCTCCCGGCCCGTCGGGGCCATGACGAAGGCGGTGAGGAACAGCGCCAGGCTCACGATGACGGCATTGGGCGGCGCGGTCTGCGTGCCGAGCGCCGAGCGCAGGATCGACAGCACCACCACGATCCGCGTGAAGGAGGTGGCCATCACCAGCACGGAGGGCGCGAGCGCCAGCACCGTGATCAGCGCGACAAGCTGGAGCGCCCGCTCGGTCGCTCCGCCCGTGCCGAGATCGACGGTCAGGCTCTGCGCGACGGCGAGGCTCGGACCGCCCACCAGGAGCAGGAAGCCCAGGCCGAGGCCGGCGAGACGTCTGGAAAGGAAGTGATTCGGCCGGCTCATGGCGCGGGCAACCTGCGTCGGGGCTCCGCCTCCGGCAAGCGGCGCGAAGCCACGCCCCTCCGCCGAATGCGCCCGCAGGTCTCAGTTCTTCTTGTCGATCGGACGCCCCAGCAGACGCGCGAATTCGGCCTCGATCTCCTCCACCGAGAAGGGATTGGGCGAGGCCGGCGCCGCGCCGGGCTGGGGGGCGGCGGGCTTCGGATCGGCGGCAAGCTCGGCGGGCTTTTCCGGCCCGGCGACGGCGGCCGGCGGCGGAACGGGGATCGGGGGGCTTCGAAGCGTCCCCGGCTCCGGCTTCGAAGCCAGGGGCGCCGGCTTCGGAGGCAGAGGCGGTGCCGGCTTCGAAGCGGCGACGGGCGCCGCCGGATTCTCCGTGCTCTCCGGTGCGTTCGGACGGGCGGGCGCGTCCTCGGGCGATGGCGTCGGGTTCAGAGCCTGGGAGGCCGCCATGCCGGCCGCGATCGGATCCGGTCCGGGGAGCGAGGCGGAGGCGCTGGAATCCGGCGCGGGCGGAATGCCGGTGGGGAGGACGGGCCCGAGCCCGGCCTGCCGGGCCGGGGCCGGGGTCACGGCGGAGGACGGCCGGCGCAGGGCATCCTGGAGCTGGCGCGCCATGTCCGAGAGCACCGCCGGGTCGACCGGGCGCGTCTCGCCCGGCGGCAGCACGGGGGGCGGCCCGAAGGATTCCGCAGCGGACAGGTCGGGCTTGTCGCGCTGGCGCTCGGAGGCCGGTTCGAGCTTGGGCGTGACCAGCGGCGGCGGGGTCCGCCGCATCACGACCCGGCTCGCCGTCGAGAGGGCGGCCCTGGTGCGGCTCTGCGGCGTCGACGCCTCCTCCGCGGGAGGCTCGGGAACGAAGAGCCCCTGATCCGGAAGCGACGGCTCGGGTTGCGCGGCCTTCGGCGCGAGCGAAGGCGGCGGGGTCTCCACGACGGTCGGCATCGCGAAGACCGGCTCCGCGAACAGCGACTGTTCCGCCTGCGGCGAATCCAGGCTCGGCCCTTCTCCCTCCGCGCCGGGCGCGGCGTCGGGGGCGAGCTCGGGCCGTATCAGCTCCGGGCCGAGCCGGGTGCCGGCGCCCCGCTGGATGTTGCGCTCGATCACCACGTCGTTCGGGCCGCCGACGAGGAGCAGGTGCTCGACATTGTCCCGGCGCAGCAGGATGAGCTGGCGGGCCCGGTCGAGCTCGTAGATGTCGACGATGCCGAGCCGCGGCTGGCGCCCGCGCTGGGTCGTCTTGGACGAGAGCGACATCCCCCGCCCGACGAGCCGCCGGAACAGGAAGACCGCGCCCATCAACAGGACGAGAATGACGAGGAAGACGACCAGAAACTGAAGGAGGAACGAGCCGTCCGAACTGAAAAAGGACTGCAAGACCCGACACTCTCGGTTCAGGGCCGCAGAAAGGCCCTACGCATTACACCTGGAACAGTATCGCCGCCCGAAGCGGCCTGGGCAATCAAGGGAAGGATTTCGTTAACAGTTTCCCCGGGCGCCCCAGCGGCCGGCACGCCGAGACGCGTCCCGCGGTCGGATCGCTTAACGCTCCATTAACCATGCAGGCGGCAGATTTTGCCCACCGGCCCCGCTCCCCGAGGGGGCGGCCGGCGGGGAGCGGCCCTGACCGCGCCGAGGGCTCTGGATCCGATGTCTCTGACCGACCTGCCCATCCTCGGGATGCTGCGCACCAAGATGCACTGGCACCAGGCGCGCCAGTCGCTCCTCGCCGAGAACGTGGCCAATGCCGACATGCCGGGCTTCAAGCCCCGCGATCTGTCGATGCCGAGTCCCAACGAGATCCGCGGGCTCGCCGCGCCCGCCTCCGCCGAGATCGGCAGCGACGGCCTCGCCCGGACGAGCCCGAACCATATCGGGCTGGCGGCGGCCTCCGGCGCGGGGGCCGATCCCCGCCGCTTTCAGGGCTTCGAGGTGCGGCCGAGCGGGAACGGCGTGAATCTCGAGGAGGAGATGCTGAAGGCCGGCGACAACCAGTCGGACTATCAGCTCGCCGCCTCGCTCTACCAGAAGAGCCTTGAGGCCCTGAAGATCGCCGTCGGCAAGCGCTGACGATCCTGACGCGAGGCGGCCATGGATTTCATCAAGACGCTGGCGATCGCCGCTTCGGGCCTCAAGGCCCAGTCCGGCCGCATGCGGGTCATCGCCGAGAACATCGCCAACGCGGATTCGGTCTCCCCGAATGCCGGCGGCGAGCCCTATCGGCGCAAGATCCCGACCTTCAGCCAGCATTTCGACCGCGAGCTCGGCGCGAACGTGCTCGAGACCGGCCGCGTGCGCCGCGACCAGAGCCCGTTCCGCACGAAGTACGATCCCAACAACCCCTCCGCCGACGCCCGCGGCGAGGTGCGCCTGCCCAACGTGAACGCGCTCGTCGAGAACATGGACATGCGCGAGGCCCAGCGCTCCTACGAGGCGAACCTGAACATGGTCACCGCGACGCGGCGGATGATCTCCCGCACCCTCGAAATCCTGAAGGCGTGACGCGCATGGCCACCTCCGCTTTCGCCGCCGGCGCCTACGCCGCCGCCCAGTCCGTCGGGCGCACGGGCGCCGTCCAGAAGCCGCTTCAGACCAGCGGCTCGGACGGCGGCTTCTCGGCCCTCCTGACCCAGACCCTCGACAACATCGCCCAGGCCGGCGCCAAGGCGGACGGGCAGGCGCTCGCCGTCGCCGGGGGCAAGGCGAACGTCGTCGACGTCGTCACCGCCGTCGCGGAGAGCGAGACCGCCCTCCAGACCCTCGTCGCCGTGCGCGACCGCGTGATCTCGGCTTACGAAGAGATCATGCGGATGCCGATCTGAGGACTTCGCCCGTGACCGGCCTCGCCATCCTCGACATCGCCCGCGACGGCATCTTCACCTTCCTGAAGGTCGCCGGACCGCTCATGATCGTGGCCCTCCTCGTGGGCCTCGCCGTCTCCCTGTTCCAGGCGCTCACCCAGATCCAGGAACAGACGCTGATCTACGTGCCCAAGATCGTCGCGGTGTTCGGCGCCATGCTGCTGATGCTGCCGTTCATGGGCGACGCGCTGGCCGGCTACATGACCCGCATCGCCGCCCGGATCGCATCCGGCGGTTAACCTTGGCCGGTCCCCTGCTATGACGGGCCATGAACCTGCTCCTGCCGGGAATCGCGGCGGCCTACCTGCTCACCTTCGCGCGGGTCGGCACCCTCATCATGCTGATGCCGGGAATCGGCGAGCAGCTCGTCTCGGCGCGGATCCGGCTCGCCTTCGCCCTGCTGGTGGCGCTCCTGCTCTTCCCCATGGTCCGGCCGCTCCTGCCGGCGACGAACGGCGCCCTGGCGGGCCCCGGGCTGATCGCGCTGCTCTTCGGCGAGCTGGTGGTCGGGCTCGTGCTGGGGCTCGCGGTGCGCATGGTGCTCGCCGCCCTGCAGACGGCGGGCATCGTGATCTCGCAGGCGCTCGGCCTGTCCTATGCCATGACCGTCGACCCGACCATGGGCGGCCAGCAGGCGGCGCTCGGCAACTTCCTGACGCTGCTCGGGGTGACGCTGATCTTCGCCACCGACCTGCACCATCTCGCCCTGGAGGCGGTCGGGCGCAGCTACACCCTGCTCCCGCCCGAGGGGGTGCCGGGCTTGGGGGAGGCGGCGCAGCTCGCCCTCAGGGCCATGGCGCGGGGCTTCGCCCTCGCCCTGCAGATCTCGGCGCCCTTCATCGCCTTCGCGATCCTGTTCAATCTCGGGCTCGGCGTGTTGTCGCGGCTGATGCCGCAATTGCAGGTGTTCTTCGTCGCCGTCCCCGCCTCGATCCTGATCGGCATGCTGATCCTGCTCGGGGCGCTGGGGGTGGTGATGGGCGTTTTCCTGGACGATCTCGGCCGCTATCTCGGCGATTTCCTCGGGCGCTGACACGCCCCGTCGGGGAGGTGTGAGTCGTGGCCGAGGGCGCCGAGCAGGAAGACAAGACCGAAGACCCGACCCCGCGGCGTCTGGAACAGGCGATCGAGCGCGGCGACGTCGCCACCAGCGTCGAGATCAACACCTTCGCGATCCTCGGCGCCTTCACCCTGGTGCTGCTGGTCGCCGCCTCGCCCGTGGCGCGGCGGCTGCTCTTCGACATGCGGGGCTTCCTGGCCAATGCCCATGCCGTGCCCTCGGACGAGCATGCCTATGCCGGCATCGCCGGCCGCACCTTCCTGATCGTGCTGCAGGCGCTGGCGATTCCGGCGGGCGTGGCCGGCGTGGCGGCGCTGGCGGCGGGTTTCCTCCAGCATCGCCCGGTCTTCACCGCCGAGACCCTGATGCCGAAATTCGAGCGGATCTCGCCGCTCTCGGGTATCAAGCGCATCTTCGGGATGGAGGCCTGGTTCCAGTTCGGCAAGGGCCTCGCCAAGCTCATCGTCGTCGGCGCGGTGGCCGGGACGCTGCTCTGGAGCGAACGGGACCGGCTCGAATCCTTCGCCCATCTCGAACCCGGCGGCCTGCTCCAGGCGGTCCTGTCCTTGAGCCTGCGGATGATGGGCGGCATGCTCGCGGCCTATCTCGCGATCGTGCTCGGGGATGCCTTCTACCAGCGCTACCGCTGGCGCCAGCGCCTGCGCATGTCCAAGGAGGAGTTGAAGCAGGAGCACAAGGAGAGCGAGGGCAATCCCGAGGTGAAGGGACGCCTGCGGCAGCTGCGCAATGCGCGGGTGAAGAAGCGGATGATGGCCGCCGTGCCGACCGCCACCGTGGTCGTGACCAACCCGACCCACTTCGCCGTGGCCCTGCGCTACGAGCCCGGCATGCCCGCACCGATCTGCGTCGCCAAGGGCGTCGATTCCTTGGCGCTGCGCATCCGGGCCCTCGCCAAGGACCACGACGTGCCGGTGATGGAGAACCCGCCCCTCGCCCGCGCCCTGCATGCCACCGTCGAGGTCGGCGAGGAGATCCCGGCGGAACACTACCGTGCGGTTGCGGAGGTGATTGGTTTCGTGCTTCGCCTGCGTCGCCGGGCCGCGTGAGGCCGGAACGGCCGGACGCCACGGTTTATGCACCTTTTTTTGCGAGCGATATCGGGCGCTTTGCCCCCCTCGGGCCGGGACGCGACAGGGTGCGGGCCGGCCGGACGGCGCGCCGGATGGATGATGACTGATGGCTGAGGCGGGCGGAGCGCCGGTTCCGGCGGTGGGCTCTATCGATCGATCCGAGCGGCCGGGCCGGGTCGGCCTGCTGCTGATGCTGGCCGGGCTGCTGGTCGGCGCCGCCGTCGGCCTGTCCTTCGTTGCCAACGAGCAGGCGCAGCCCCTCATCCTGGGGCTTCTGGCGCTGCTCGCCATGGCGGGCGTGTTCTTCCTCTTCGCCCTGGCGATCGGCGCGCTTCAGCTTGCCGGCCCCTCGGCCCGCGACGACATCACCCGCGGCATCGTCGACGCGGCCCCCGAGGGCACCGTCGTCGTCGAGGAGGGCGGCCGGCTGATCTACGCCAACGAGGCCTATATGCGCCTCTCCGGCGGCGACAGCTTCAGCACCCTGCGCTCCGTGGAGCGCATCTTCGTGGGCGCGCCGGAGGTGTCGGAGGCGGTCTATCGCCTCGCCCAGGCCGCCCGGGACGACCGCGCGCATACGGAGGAGATCCGGATGTCGCCCCCGCCCGGCGGCGCGCCGGAGCGCGACTTCGCCTGGTACCGCATCTCCGTGCGCCCGATCGCCCGGACGCGGCGGGCGGCGGTGCTCTGGACGGTGAGCGACATCACCCACGAGCGCGAGCGCCAGGAGAACGTCTTCCAGGAGCTCCAGCACGCGATCGACTATCTCGACCACGCCCCGGCCGGCTTCCTCTCGATCGATCCGGCCGGGTCGATCGTCTACATGAATGCGACGCTGGCCTCCTGGCTCGGCTACGACCTCGCCACGGTGGGCTCGGGCGGCCTGCGCCTCACCGAGATCGCGCCCGGCGCCGACGTGTTCATCGGCGCCGCCGGGCTTGCGGGCGAGGTGCGCACCGACCGCTTCGACGTCGACCTGCGCCGGCGCAACGGCCATCCCCTCCCCGCACGGCTCTATCACCGGGTCGCCTTCGGCCAGGACGGCAAGCCCGGGCCGTCGCGTACCTTCGTGCTCAACCGCTCCGCCGGCGCCGAGAGCGACGAGCCGCAGCGGGCGGCCGAGGTGCGGCTCGCGCGCTTCCTCAACAACAGCCCGATCGCCATCGCCACCCTCGACCAGACCGGGCGGATCGCCCGGGCCAACGCCTCCTTCGTGCGCCTGTTCGGCGGCATGCCGCGCCAGCCCACGGAGGACGGCGACGGCTTCGCCGAGCCGGTGATGCGCGAGGCGGTGATCGAGCGCGACCGGGGCACCGTGGACGCGGCCCTCGCCCGGGCGACGGGGGGCTTCGGCGAGGCCGAGCCGATCGAGGTCGGCCTCGTCGGGGCCGGCAACCGCTCCGCCCGGGTCTGGCTGAGCGCCGCCGGTTCGGAGGGCTCCTCCGGCTCCGCCGAGGACGGGCTCGGCGACCGCGAGCGGGTGATCCTCTACGCCCTGGACACCACCGCCCAGCGCCAGCTCGAGCAGCAGATCGCCCAGACCCAGAAGATGGACACGGTCGGCCAGCTCGCCGGCGGAATCGCCCACGATTTCAACAACGTGCTGCAGGCGATCATCGGCTATTCGGACCTGCTCATCGCGAGCCACAAGCCGACGGACCACGTCTTTCAGGACATCATGCAGATCAAGCAGAACGCGAACCGGGCCGCGGGCCTGGTGCGCCAGCTGCTCGCCTTCTCCCGGCGCCAGACCCTGCGACCGGAGGTGATGAATGTCGGGGAGGCGCTCTCCGACCTGACCCTGCTCCTGAAGCGGCTGCTCGGCGAGCGGGTCGATCTCGACCTGAAGCACGGGCGCGACATCTGGCCGATCAAGGCCGACGTGAACCAGTTCGAGCAGGTGATCGTGAACCTCGCGGTCAATGCCCGGGACGCGATGCCCTCGGGCGGCCGCCTGGTGATCCGCACCGCAAATGTCGCCAAGGGAAGCGAGCGCCCGGTCGGCGTGCCCGAAGGGGATCACGTGTTGATCGAAGTCCTCGACACCGGCGAAGGTATTCCGCCGGACGTCATGGAGAAGATCTTCGAGCCGTTCTTTACGACGAAAGAAATCGGCAAAGGCACCGGACTCGGGCTCTCGACGGTGTTCGGCATCGTCAAGCAGTCGGGCGGCACCATCGACGTCCAGTCCAAGGTCGGCGAGGGCACGGCCTTCCGCATCTACCTGCCCCGGCACGAGCCGGCGGAGGAGCCTGCCGGCGAGGCCGGCCGGTCGGCGCAGAAGCCGGCCCAGGCGGTGCTGCTGCGGGCCGATCCGGCGCTGGAAGCCGTTCCGGATCAAGCGCTTACGCCCACAGGGGCCGAGGCCGCCCCGGCACCCCCCGCCCCGCCCCCGGTCAAGGTCGGAGCCGACCATACCGGCCAGGCCACCGTGCTGCTGGTGGAGGACGAGGATCCGGTGCGCGCGGTCAATTCCCGTGCGTTGTCCGCCCGCGGCTATACGGTTCTCGAGGCGGCCTCCGGAATAGAGGCGCTGAAGCTGATCCAACAGGAGGACGTCGTCATCGATGTCGTCGTGTCGGATGTGGTCATGCCCGAGATGGACGGCCCGACTCTGCTTCGGGAGATGCGCAAGAGCCGGCCCGACCTGAAGATGATCTTCGTCTCCGGCTATGCGGAAGACGCGTTCCGCAAGAACCTGCCCGAGGGCGAGACCTTCAACTTCCTGCCCAAGCCCTTCAGCCTGAAGCAGCTCGTCGAGACCGTGAAGAAGACCATGGCCGGCTGATCCGGGCCGGCTGACCCGGTCCGTTCCGCGCCCCTCTCCGGGAAAGGCTGGCGGCTGTCCCCACCGCGGGGCTCCGAGGCCGCTGGCCTTCGGCTCCGAAGCCCCGGGCCGAAGGCTTCGAGGCGGCTTGAGGAGTCGAGCCGCCACGGAAAATGCGAACGGAACGCTTGCAAAACGAGAACAAAAGGCGTACAAAAATCCGGAGACAGGGGCGTTGAGAACGGCGCCCACCCCATGCATAAGGAGCCCCGGATGGCCCAGGCCGCGCTCAAGATGGTGGAACCTTCGACCATGGACAAGGACAAGTCGAAGGCGATCGAAGCGGCGCTGACGCAGATCGAGCGGGCCTTCGGCAAGGGCTCGATCATGCGCCTCGGCAAGGCCGACAAGGTGCAGGAGGTCGAGACGATCTCGACCGGCTCGCTCGGCCTCGACATCGCCCTCGGCGTCGGCGGCCTGCCCCGCGGCCGCGTCATCGAGATCTACGGCCCCGAATCCTCCGGCAAGACCACGCTCGCGCTCCACACCATCGCGGAAGCGCAGAAGAAGGGCGGCGTCTGCGCCTTCGTCGATGCGGAGCACGCCCTCGATCCGGTCTATGCGCGCAAGCTCGGCGTCAATCTCGACGACCTGCTGATCTCCCAGCCCGATACCGGCGAGCAGGCCCTCGAGATCACCGACACCCTGGTCCGCTCCGGCGCGATCGACGTGCTCGTGGTCGATTCCGTGGCGGCGCTGACGCCCCGGGCCGAGATCGAGGGCGAGATGGGCGAGAGCCAGCCCGGCCTCCAGGCCCGCCTGATGAGCCAGGCCCTGCGCAAGCTCACCGGCTCGATCTCCCGCTCGAACTGCATGGTGATCTTCATCAACCAGATCCGGATGAAGATCGGCGTGATGTATGGCAGCCCGGAGACGACCACCGGCGGCAACGCGCTCAAGTTCTACGCCTCGGTGCGCCTCGACATCCGCCGCGTCTCGACGCTCAAGGACCGGGACGAGGCCATCGGCAACCAGGTCCGCGTCAAGGTCGTCAAGAACAAGGTCGCGCCGCCCTTCAAGCAGGTCGAGTTCGACATCATGTTCGGCGAGGGCGTGTCCAAGGTCGGCGAGCTGATCGATCTCGGCGTCAAGGCCGGCATCGTCGAGAAGTCGGGCGCCTGGTTCTCCTATTCGAGCCAGCGCCTCGGCCAGGGCCGCGAGAACGCCAAGGGCTTCCTGCGCGACAACCCGGACATCGCGGCCAAGATCGAGGCCTCGATCCGCCAGAATTCCGGCCTCGTCGCCGACCGGATCCTGGAGAACGCGCAGCCCACCGAGGACGATCTCGAGCCCGGCGAGGCCTGATCGCAACGAAAGCCCGGCCCCTCGTCCCGGAAACCGGGGCGGGGCGCCGCGCCGTGTCCGCCCCGGCTGCTGGGGCCGGCACCTCCATGCCCGCCTTTCGGCAAGGGTTCTTTCGACGAACCGGCCCCCTTCGTCGGGTGCGCCTCAGAGGACTCCACCGAGCGCCGCGCGCTGGGGGGGGGCGGCGGTGATAGCCTCGATCCGCTCGAGCAGCGCGTCGATCGGCATCGGGGCGCCGATCAGGTAGCCCTGGATGTAGCGGCAGCCGTAGCGGCGCACCGCCTGGAACTGATCCTGTGTCTCGATCCCCTCGGCGATGCCGTCGACCCCGAGATTCTGGCACAGGTCGATGATCGTGGTGACCACGCTGCGGCCGAGCTCGGAATCGAGGTCCGCCATGAAGCTGCGGTCGATCTTGATCTTGTCCAACGGCAGGCGATGCACGTAGCCGAGGCTGGAATAGCCGGTTCCGAAATCGTCGAGCGCGATCTTGATGCCGAGCGTCCGCAGCGTGGCGATCGATTGCCGAGCCCGCTCGAAATCGCCCATCACCGCCGTCTCCGTCAGTTCCAGGGTCAATCGCTGCGGATCGATCCCGCTGTTGCGCACGATGGCGAGGATCGCGAGCACCGTCTCGGGTGAGACGAGATCCTGCGAGGACAGGTTGAACGACAGGCCGACGCCCGGCGGCAGTCGCGCGGCCTCGCGCAGCGCCTTGCGCAGGAGCAGGGTGGTCAGGGTGTGAATCATGCCGCAGCGTTCCGCGGCGGCGATGAAGCGGTCGGGCGGCACCGGGCCGAGGGAGGGGCTCGTCCAGCGGGCGAGCCCCTCCACCAGGGCGACCGTGCCGTTCGCCGCGTCCAGGATCGGCTGGTAGTGCACGCTCATCTCGGCCTCGAGATCGGCGCTCTGAAGCGTGGTCTCCACCGCGCGTTCGGCGCGGATCGCGTCCTCGTGCTCGTGCGAGAACAGGGTCGTGACCCCGCGCTGATGCTCCTTGGAGTGATAGAGCGCGTAATCGGCCCGGTCGAACAGGGCATCGGCTTGGCGCCCTCCGCTCGGATAGAGGGCGAGGCCGCCGGAGCAGCCCGTGAAGACCTGGATCTCCCCGAGACGGATCGGCGCATGCAGCGCCTCGCAGATGCGGTTGCAGAAGCCGGTGACCTGGGCGGCCGATCCGCACTTGCGGAGGAGGAGGCCGAACTCGTCACCGCCGAGCCGCGTCACGATCGCCTCGGGCCCGGCGAACGTGGCGAGCCGGCGGCCGGTCTCGGCCAGCACCCGGTCGCCGATATTGTGGCCGTAGGTGTCGTTGATCGGCTTGAACCGATCGAGATCGAAGATGGCTAGCGCGAAGGTGCTGCCGTCCCGGGCGGAGGCCGCGATCAGCGTGTCGAGGCGCTGAAAGAAGAAGCGGCGGTTGGGCAGGCCGGTCAGGCTGTCGGTATGAGCGAGATGGGCGTTCTCTTCCAGGAGCCGCTGCGTCTCGGCCTGCGATTCGATCAGGCGAATGAAGACCAGGAAGTTGGTGGTGAGCACGCGCACCATCACCGCCGTGACGAAGGCGATGTTCAGGCCCATGGCGATGAACACTTCGTTCTCGCTCGCGAAGCAATGGATCAAGTAGATGCTGACGACGATCCCGGTGGCGGCGAATGCGGCGACCGGCAGGTGCGTCAGGCAGAAGATGCAGGCCATGATCGTGACGGCCGCGAAGATCGTCACGTGCGAGCGCTCGTAGGGACCGCCATAGACGTCGAGGAGCAGGGCCCAGCTCACGAAGGCGAGCGCCATCACGACGCTCAGCAGGCTCGTGTGGCGCAGGTGACGCACGGCCTCCGCCTCGGTCAGAGTTTCGGGGCGCAGGCGCCACCACTTGAAGGCGCGCAGGCCACAGAACATCACGAGCGCGACCGGAACCCAGAGGGTCAGCATCGTCGGCGCGACGTCTCGATGGGTGAAGGCCAGGACGAGGGCGTTGATGCAGAGCAGGGCGTAGAGCGACTGAACCTGCTTCTGCAGCCCCGCCAGCTGCTGGGCGGCGATCCGGTCGCCGGGCCTGGGGGCGCGAAGCCCGCTCAGAAGTCGATGGCCGAGGGTGGTCTTGCTCATCGGACGAAGTACCGGATCGGTTCGACACAACTTAAGGTAAGTAGTCCGATGCCATTGCACGGGTGAGGTATGGAGCCTGTTCTTATCAGGCTCTTTTCTTTTTCACTGAATAGGAACGCTAATCGCTCTCTGTTACTTAGATCTAAAATTCCTGTTTTTCCGATCTCGTTGTCGTGTGGATCGGGGCGCGTCGCGGGCGATCACGAGGCGTCGAGCGCGACGGCTTGCGCCGTCACGAGAAATCGTGGCGTGGTCCCAGGCGGTCACGGCGGCGCTCCTTGCAGATCCCTTCCTCCTCCTCGATCGGTCCGGACGGCCAGCACGGGCGGTCGGGCCATGGCCTCGGCGGCTGGCCCCGGACCGAGGCCGTCCACTGCGATCCCCGGCCCGATCGCCTGCCGGGCGGACGCGCCTGGCCCTGCCTCGCCGTCCTCGTCCCGGCCGGTCCCGGCGGCGAGGCGGCCGCCGCCTCGGTCGCCGCCGAGGCCTATCCGGAGCTGCGCCTGATCCGGCTCGCCCCCGGCGACGCGCCGCAGCTTTCCGCGCTGCTGGCGGACGAGCGGGCCGAGGCCCTCCTGCTACTCGAAGCCGGGGAATCCCTGGTGCCGGGGGCGCTCGCGGCCCTGGTGCTCGCGCGGGCGATGACCGGGGCCGCCCTGACCTTCGGCCTGACCCTGCACGCGGACACGGCGCCGCGCGCCCTCTGCCTGCTGGCGGAGCCGGCCCTGGCCGGGCCCGGCGACGGCAGCGGCTGCCTCGTCGACCGGCGCGCCCTCCGCTCGGCGCTCGGCGGGGACAAGCCCGCGCCCCGCGATCTCCCGGCCCTGATCGCCCGCCTCGCCGTGTCCGGTGCGCCCTCCACGCGGATCGGCCGCCCGGTGCGGATCACGCCGGCCCGGCCGCCGGAGCCGGGGCCGGCCCTCGCCCTGGCCATCCTCACCGATTCCGGCCCCCGCGGCGGGGCGGGCATCGCCCAAAGGCGCCTCGCCGAGGCGCTGGCCCTCTGCGGCCACGCGGCCGAACCCGTCCGCCTGGACGAGGACTCCGCGAGCGCCGCGGCGGAATGGACGGATGTCTTCCCGCGGGCCGAGGCGCGGATCGCCGGGCGCGCCCCGGCCTACGACCTCGTCCTCGCCGGCAACCTGCACGGGGCGACGCGCAGCCTCGACGCCCTCGGCCGCGTGGTGGAGCGCGTGCCCACCGCCCTGGTGCTGCACGACCTGTTCGCGCTGACCGGGCGCTGCGCCCATCCCAAGGCATGCGGCCTGATCGCGACGGGCTGCGACGCGCGCTGCCCCTCCCCGGACCAGTATCCGCAGCTCGGCCGGCGGCGCATCGCCGGGATCCATGCCCGCAAGCGCGCCGTGCTGGCCCGGGGCGAGCGGCTGCTGCTGCTTGCCAATTCCGACTGGACCCTCGGCCGGGCCAAGGCGCTGGCGCCCCCCGGCGCCGTGAGCGCGCCCCTGCGGCTCGCCCTGCCCACCGGGGTGTTCCGCCCCCAGGACCGGGCGGCCCTGCGCCGGGCGCTCGGCCTGCCGCCGGACGACGTGCTGGTGGTGTTCGGCGCCGTGATCGCGGACGCGCCGGAGAAGGGGTTTGCCGACCTCGCCGCGACCTTGCAGGCCTGCGCCCGGCCGGGCGTGGGCTTCGTCGCCCTCGGCCGGCTCGACGATCCGGCGGCGCTGGGCGTCGCCAACCTGCATCTCGCCGGGCCGGTGGCGGACGAGGGCCGCCTCGCGCAATGGATGGCCGCCTGCGACATCCACCTCACCGCGAGCCGGCTGGAGACCCTCGGCCAGACCGCGATCGAGGCCGGCCTGTGCGGGTTGCCCAGTGTCGCCTACCGGGCGACGGGGCTGACCTCCGCCGTCCTGCACGAGGTGACGGGGCTCTGCGCCGAGCCCCTGCCCGGGGCGCTGGCGCGGGCGCTGAACGCCCTGATCGCCGACGGGGCGGCGCGGGCGCGCTACGGGGCCACGGCGCGCCTGCTGTTCGAGAGCCGGCACAGCCACGCCGCGGCCGTGCTCTCCCTGCACGAGGCCCTGCGGGACTGGGGCGCGGGACCGGCTCTGACCCGGGACGGGCGGCTCGTGTTCGGGCCGGAGCTGCTCGCCCGCTTCGCCTTCGCCGCGGAGCGGGATCCGGGGGCGACCGGCACCGTCGATGCCCCCTCCCCGGCCCCGCTGCGCCGCCTGCGCGGCCTCAAGCGCCGGCTGTTCGGCGAGCGCCTGCCCCTGCCCCTGCGCCGCGGGCTCTACCTCGCCGCCCTGGCGCGGCGGCGGCTGACGGGGGCCCCATGAGCGCGGCGCCCCCGCCCCGGCCCGTCCTGCTCGATCTCAGCCATGTGCGCGGGCACGTGACGGGACTCGAGCGCGTCGCCCTTGACCTGTTCGCCCCGGAGCGGCTGGCGCCCCATCCCGTGCGGTGCCTGCGCAGCCGCTCCCTGCCGGGGATGATCCTCAAGCAGCAGATCGGGATCCCGGCCCGCGGATGGCGCGACCGGGCGGCGGCCCTGGTCTTCCCCGGCTTCCCGCCGGGGCCGCTGGCGCTGCTCCTGGGCGCGCGCTGCCTGACCTATGTCCACGACACCTTCCTGCTCGACCGGCCGGACGAGCTGAACTGGCGGGCCAGGGCCTATATGGCGCCGAGCTTCGCCCTCGCGATGCGGTTCGGCCAGCGCTTCCTGGTCAATTCGCGCACCACCGGCGAGGCCCTGCGGGCGCGCTGCCGGGCCGACGCGCTGGTGGCGCTGCTGCGCCCGCCGGTGCGCGACGTGTTCGGCCTCGCGGACCTGCCCGACCCCGCGCCCCACCGGCCCGGGGAGACCCTGCGCCTCCTCGCCATCGGCACGGTGGAGCCGCGCAAGGACTATCCCGCCGCCCTCGCCATCGCCGCGGCGCTCCGGGCCGGCGGCGTGGAGGCGGAGCTGCACATCGTCGGACGGCGGGGCTGGGGCGCGGCGGATTTCCTCGATGCGCCGCCGCCCTTCCTGCACCATCACGGCTACCTGGCGGATGCGGCGTTGCGGGCGCTGGTCGCCCGGTCGCATCTCCTGCTCTCGACCTCGAAGGCGGAGGGGCTCGGCCTGCCCCTGCTCGAGGTGCAGCATGGCGGATTGCCGGTGGCGGCGCCCCGCGGTGCCGTCTTCGCCGAGGTGCTGGACCGGTCGGGCCTGCTGATCGACCCGCGCGACCCGGCGGCGAGCGCCGCGGCGCTCCTCGCCTTCGCCGGCGCCCCGGGCCACGGGCGGGCGGCGCGGGCCAATGTCGCCCGCTGGAACGCGCTCGCCGCCGCCGACGCGGAACGCTTCCGCGCCTTCCTGAGCCGGGGCCCCTCCGTCTACGGGGAGGATCCCGCAGCAAGCGTTCCGCCGCGGGACAGCCAGCGCCGCTGACCGCCCCGCCGTCCCGTTCTGCTACCGACGGTCGCGGTGGATGGACGCCGCAACCGCGCCTCCGGTCCTGATTTCGCCAACAAGTCGCGCTGAACGGGGCCGCCTCCGGTGCGAACATTAAGATTACCGAGAGGTAAATCGGCTGAGACCTGATCTGCGGCATGCAACGGCACGCGGATTTGGTGGATATGTCGGAGGACGCGGGGCCGGCATCTGGCATCGCGGTTGCGGTTGGTTACCCATTCCTTGCGCCGCTGTGCCGGAGCGGGACGGCGACCCGGGGAGAGAGCGTTTCCCGGGCCCGGCCTCGGGCCATGAAGGACGAGACAGATGTTCGACTTCGCGAGCCCCTTCCGGGGCGAGCCGGTCCGGATCGAGGTGGTGGAGGGCGAAGCCGGCCCGAACGCGGCCACGCTCCTGCGCCGCCTCTGGGCGGGGGCGGGTTTCGTCGTCCTCGGCGCGCTGTTCATGGTCGCCGCCGCGGTGGCGGTGCTGGGGCTCATGACCCCGTCCTACACCTCCGGCATCCAGGTGCTGATCGACCCGTCCGACCTGCGCGTCGTCGACAACGAGGTCACCGCCCGCGCCCCCCAGGCCGATGCCGGCGTGTCTCTGGCCGAGAGCCAGGTCCGCGTGATCCAGTCCGACAACGTGCTGCGCCGAGTGGTCGAGCGCCTCGGCCTCGACAAGGACGACGAATTCGCCAAGCCCGACGGCACCAACCCGGTGGTCAATGCGGTCAAGCACGCCCTCGGCATGATGCCGCCCCCGGCGAGCCGCGACCCCGTGAACATCGCCCTCGACACCCTGCGCACCAAGATGACCGTGCGCCGGCCCGAGCGCACCTTCGTGATCGACGTCTCCGTCCAGTCCAAGGACCCGCAGAAGGCCGCCGACATCGCCAATGCGGTGGGCGACGCCTATTTCGCCGAGGAGACCGCCGCCCGCACCGAGGCCGCCCGCCGCGCCTCCGACGCCCTGTCCTCCCGGCTCGCGGCCCTGCGCCAGGGCGTCGAGGAGGCCGAGGGCAAGGTCGTGAAGTACCGGGAGGAGAACCGCCTCACCACCTCAAGCGGCCGCCTGCTCAACGACCAGCAGCTCGGCGACCTGAACCAGCAGCTGGTCGCCGCGCAGATCCGCGCCGCCGAGGCCAAGGCCCGGCTCGACCAGGCCCGGGCGATGCGGGCGGGCGATGCCAGCACGGCGCTGCCCGAGATGCTGCAATCCCTGGAGATGCAGGCCCTGCGGCAGCAATACGCCACGCTCTCGCGCAACACCGCCGAGCTCGCCACCCGGCTCGGCGCCCGGCACCCGGCCATGGCCGAGCAATACGCGCAGCAGCGCGACCTGCAGCGCCTGATCCAGCGGGAAAAGGAGCGCATCATCGACACCTCGCAGAAGGATTACGAGCGGGCCGCCGCGAGCGAGACGGCGATCCGCCGGAACCTTGACCGCGTGAAGACGGATATGGCCGTGAACGAGCGCGCCACCGTCGGGCTGCGCGAACTGGAGCGCGAGGTGGATTCCCGCCGATCCGTCTACGAAACCTTCCTGCGCCGCTCCCGCGAGGCGGGCGAGCAGGAACGCCTCAACAACACCAACGTGCGCATCATCTCCAGCGCGACCCCGGCCCGGCAGCGCTCCTGGCCGCCGAGCCCGAAGCTGATCCTGCCCCTCGCCCTGGTGCTCGGCCTCGGCCTCGGCGCGGGGATCGCCCTGATGCTCGGGGCGGACCGGGACCGCCGCCGCGCCCGCCCGCAGAAGCGGCCGGTTCCCGCGGCGCGCAGCCTGCGGGCCGCCGATGTCTGACGAGGCGATGCCCGACTTCGCCCTCCCCGGCGGCACGCGGGTGGAACGGAGCGCCGCGGCCGGCCCGGCAGCGGCCTCCCCGGCCTGGTCTGTTCGGCGCCCCGCCGGCCTGGGCCTGTCTCTCTTCGGGGCGAGCTTCTTCACCGGCTCCGCCGAAGAGGCGCTCGCCCTGGCCGCCTCCGGCCGCAGCAGCCGCCCGCGGCTGATCGTGACCGCCAATGTCGACCACATCGTCGTCCTGTCCGAGAACGCGGCCTTCCGCCGGGCCTATGCCGGCGCGACCCTGCGCACCCTCGACGGCATGCCCCTGGTCTGGCTCGCCCGGCTGAAGGGCGCGACCGGCGCCCAACGGATCACGGGGCACGACCTGATGGCGAGCGCCCTGGCGCAGCCCCAGGCACCCGGCCGCCGGATCTTCCTGATCGCCGCCTCGGCGGCGGGCGCGGAGGCGCTGGCGCGCCGCTTCGTCGACAAGGGGCTGCCGCCGGAGGCGATCGCCTGGGAGGTGCCGCCCTTCGGCTTCGAGGCGAACGAGGCCTATTCCAAGGCGCTGGCCGCCCGGATCGCGGACCATGGCACCACGCTTCTGGTGATGGGCGTCGGCGCCCCGAAATCCGAGATCTGGGTCGACCGGCACGGGGCGCTCCTCGGCGATCCCGTGGTGCTCGCCGTGGGGGAGGCCCTCGACGGCGCGGCGGGGCTCGCCGCGCGCGCACCGGCCTGGATGCAGCCTATCGGCCTCGAATGGTTGTTCCGCTTCGCCCGTGCCCCGCGGCGGCTCTTCGCGCGCTACTTCCTGCGCTCCTGGCGTTTCCTCTGGATCCTCGCCGGCCCCCGCCGCCGGGCGATTTTTTCCGCGCACCGTCTCCCGTGACGCAGGAACCCGCATACGGGCCGAGGCCGGAGGCGGTATAGGCGCTCTGTCGGGGTGCCTTCCGGCGAAGTGACCCCGATTCGTCGGAGGATGGCGCGGTGTCGCGCGAATCGAGAGCCGCCGCCGGCCCGGCGTGTCGACACACACGGAATCGATACGTCCATAATCAATAGAAATCCATCCGACGCAGGCCGGAACCTGAAACTCTTCAGGATCGACCCCGTGTCCCGGATGCAAAATCTGCATTCCTGGAAACATCAACCAGGAGTTTTGCTATGACGCCCCAATCTGCCGGGCAAGTCGCACCGATCCGCCTGAAGGACGAGGATCTCGCGGTCATCAACGGCGGCTTCTGGACCGATATGTCCAAGCTTGAAGAAAATTTCTTCGACGTTGCTGCTCATAGGAGAAAAACGCCGAAGCCGCCGGATTATCGGCCGAAGGCGCCTGACATCATCGTCAAGTTCCTCAAGAAGAACGTCGCCAGCCTCTTCCGGAACTGAGGGAGCCGTCGCCACGTCTTCGCGTGCCTGGAGCCCGGACGCGCTGAGTCCGGGCCTCTTCCAATCCCTCTCTTACGATGTCCGGCCGATCGCCTCGTTGTCGCGTCACGAGGACAGCGACAGCGACAGGTTCTCTTTACCATACGACCGGAACGGGTCTCGGTCTGATCTTCCCGGCACCTCCCATCATGTCCCGACGCGTCGCCCGACAGGATCGCTTCGGCAACCTATAGTTTTTATAATAAACAACTATCGCATCTGTGATCGTAAAGGACCGGGCCTGTGCCGTCATGCGGCGCTGTTTTTTTGGTGAGAGGGCCTCTTCGTCTGGAACCTTCACGGGGCGAATGCTTTCTGGCCTGGATGACATTCCGGTTTGACAATCCCGGTGCCCCGTGTGAGCGCGACCCGCATGTCGAGCCTGCCCCTCCGCACCCTCCCAGCGATGCCCGGGTCGAGCCCGGTCCCGCGCGGCCGGGCCTGAGCCCCGTGATCCGCAACGGCGGAGCCATGGGCGCGCTCGTCCGCGCCCGGGACTGGGCGGCGACGCCGCTGGGGCCGATGGAGCGCTGGCCGCAGAGCCTGATCGGCGCGCTCCGCCTGCTCCTCAACACCCGGCATCCGATGCTGATCTGGTGGGGGCCGGACCACATCCAGTTCTACAACGACGCCTATGCCGCCTCCCTCGGCCCGGAGAAGCACCCCGCCGCCCTCGGCACGCGGGCGCAGGACACCTGGCCCGAGATCTGGGAGCTGATCGGCCCGCAGATCGACCAGGTCCTCGCCGGCGGCGCGGCGACCTGGCACCAGGACCAGTGCATGCCCGTCTTCCGCCACGGCGCGCAGCAGCCGACCTGGTGGACCTATGGTTGCAGCCCGATCGAGGACGAGGCCGCGCCGAACGGCATCGGCGGCGTGCTCGTGATCTGCCGGGAGACCACGGCGGAGGTCATCAAGCAGCAGGAGAGCGACGAGCGCTACCGGACCCTGTTCGACTCGATCGATTCCGGCTTCTGCATCGTCGAGGTGAAGTTCGACGCGGCGGAGTACCCGATCGACTACCGGGTGGTGGAGGCCAATCCGGCCTTCGAGCGGCAGACCGGGCTGATCGGCGCCCGGGGCCGGTGGCTGCGCACCTTCGCGCCCAATCTGGAGGAGCACTGGTACCAGACCTACGGCCGGGTGGCGCTGACGGGCGAGCCGGCGCGGTTCGAGGCGGGGTCCGAGGCCCTGGGCCGGTGGTTCGAGGTCTATGCCTTCCGCACCGGCGATCCGCAGGACCGGCGCGTGGCGATCCTGTTCGACGACGTCACGCCGCGGCGGCGGGCGGAGCAGGCCCTGCGCGCCAGCGAGGAGCTGGGCCGGCGGATCATCGAGAGCTCCGCCGATTGCATCAAGGTGATCTCCCTCGACGGCCATCTCGAATTCATGTCGGAAGGCGGCATGTGCGTGATGGAGGTGGACGATTACGGCGCCATCGCCGGCGCCTGCTGGGCGGATTTCTGGCAGGGCGACGAGCGGGGCAAGGTCCTGGCCGCCCTGGAGACGGGGCGCGCCGGCGGCATCGCCCGCTTCGAGGGCTTCGCCTGCACGATGAAGGGCAGCCCGCGCTGGTGGGACGTGGCGGTGACGCCCATCAACGGCCCCGACGGCCAGCCCGAGAAGCTGCTGGCCGTCTCCCGCGACGTGACGCGCCAGCACGAGGCCGAGACGCGGCTGCGGGAACTCAACGAGACCCTGGAGAGCCGCGTCGCCTCCGCCATCGCCGAGCGGGAGCGGGCGGAGGAGGCCCTGCGCCAGTCGCAGAAGATGGAGGCGGTGGGCCAGCTCACCGGCGGCCTCGCTCACGACTTCAACAACCTGCTCGCCGGCATCTCCGGAAGCCTGGAGCTGATCGGCACGCGGATCGGGCAGGGGCGGGTCACCGAGATCGACAAATACATGCGCGCCGCGCAGGGGGCGACGAAGCGCGCCGCCGCCCTGACGCACCGCCTGCTCGCCTTCTCCCGCCGGCAGACCCTGGCCCCGAAGCCCACCGACACCAACCACCTCGTCGGCGGCATGCTCGACCTGATCCAGCGGACCGTGGGGCCGGGGATCCGCGTCGACAGCGTCGCCGCTCCGGGGCTCTGGACCACGCTGGTCGACACCTCCCAGCTCGAGAACGCCCTGCTCAACCTCTGCATCAATGCCCGGGACGCGATGCCGGAGGGCGGCAGCATCGTCATCGAGACCCGGAACCGCTGGATCGACGGGGCCGCCGCCCGGCAGGGCGAGCTGGCCGAGGGGCCCTACATGTCGCTCAGCGTGCGCGACACCGGCACCGGGATGACCCCCGAGGTGATGGCCAAGGCCTTCGACCCCTTCTTCACCACCAAGCCCCTCGGCGAGGGCACCGGCCTCGGGCTCTCGATGATCTACGGCTTCGCCAAGCAATCCGGCGGGCAGGTCTGGATCCGCTCCGAGGTGGGCCGGGGCACGACGGTGACCATCGACCTGCCGCGCTTCCACGGCGCGGCCGAGACGGAGGCCGGCGGCGCGGAGGGCGCCCCCGTCGCCCCCATCGGCTCCGGGGAGACCGTCCTGATCGTGGACGACGAGCCGACCGTGCGCATGCTGGTGTCGGACGTGCTGCAGGATCTCGGCTACCGGGCGATCGAGGCCGCGGACGGCGTCGCCGGCCTCAAGCTGCTGCAGACGGAGGCGCGGATCGATCTCCTCGTCACCGATGTCGGCATGCCGGGGGGCATGAACGGGCGCCAGCTCGCCGACGCCGCCCGGGTGGGCCGCCCGGACCTGAAGGTGCTGTTCATCACCGGCTACGCCGAGACCACCCTGCTGCGGGACGGCCGCCTCGAACCCGGCATGTCGGTGCTGACCAAGCCCTTCGGCGTGGAGACCCTCGCCGCCCGCATGCGCGAGATCCTGGCCCGCTAGGGCGCGGCTCTCCTCAGGCCGGCTGGAACAGAGCCGGGTGGCGCAGGCGCAGGGCCAGCACCAGGGTCAGGGTCTTCAGGTCGGGCAATTGCCCCGCATCGGACCGGGCCGCCAGCTCGGCCAGCGGCATCTCCAGCACCGTGATGTCCTCGCCCTCCTCCGCCAGGCCGCCGCCGGGACCGTGCCGGTCCTCGCGCGCATAGGCGCCGAGATAGAGGTCCATCCGCTCCGTCGAGATGCCCGGCATGGCCCAGGCGCTCGCCACCGGCTCCAGCCGCGACAGCCGCACCCCCGCCTCCTCGAAGGCCTCGCGCCGGGCGCCCTCCTCCGGGTCCTCCTCGTCGAGTAGGCCGGCCGGCGCCTCGATCAGGTCGCGGGTGCCGTCGGCGTAGAAGGGCGGCACCCGGAACTGGTGGATCAGCAGGGCGACCCGGCGCACGGGATCGTAGGGCAGAACGCAGACGGCGCGGCCGTGATCCTCGATCTCCCGGGTCATGCGCGTGCCGTCCGGCAGGCCGATCTCCGCCAGGAGCAGGCGGCACCAGCCGTCATGGACGAGGCGGGTGCCGCGGATCTCCTGGGTCATGGGGTCTCCTTGCCGTCACGGTTCCGAACGCGTCCGGCGGGACATGCCACGCCGGGGCGGATCCGGACAGTGTGCCCCGCGGACCACACCGGCCCACGGGCGCGCTCCGCGGCGGGGCGAAGCGTCCGGAGCAACATGTGGGCAATATTCCCACAAAATTGGGAAACACCGGCGTCGCATAGCGGCCCGGTCCTCCGGACATCCCGGGCGGCGAGAGGCCTCGCCAAAGCCGGGGGCGAGCGGGGACGCCCGGGCAGAGCCCGGTCCCGAGGGTCTCGTTTCGGAGGTTTCCACCCATGCGCGACATCCAGCGCGTTCTTCTGGGATCCACCGCCCTGCTCGCCGCCACGGGCGTCGCGCGGGCCGCCGATCTCCCGATCAAGGCCGCCGTGCCGATCGAGTATGTCAGGGTCTGCACCGCCTACGGCGCCGGCTTCTTCTACATCCCCGGCACCGAGACCTGCCTGCGCGTCTCGGGCCGCGCCCGCTACGAGATGGGCTACCTCTCCCCCGGCAGCCGCAACGCCGCCGGGGCGGGCGACACCACGCAGTATCGCGGCCTCGCCCGCTTCAGCCTCGATGCCCGCACCCAGACCAGCTACGGCACGCTGCGCGCCTTCCTGCGCCTGGAGGCGGCGAGCCGCACCGGCGAGAGCAAGATGGCCTCCGGCACGCAGCTGCGCATCGGCAACGCCTACACCGCCACGGGCCAGGACCAGTACGGCCGGACCCAGACCTACATCGTGCCGGACAAGGCCTTCGTGCAGTTCGCGGGGCTGACCGCCGGCCGGGCCTCGTCCTTCTTCGACTTCTACGCCCACGATTACGAGATCATCGGCTCGTCGCTGGGCTCCGACGTCGCCTCGACCAACCTGCTCGCCTACACGCAGCTCTTCGGCGAGGGCTTCTCGGCCACCGTCTCGATGGAGGATCCGAGCTTCCGCAAGAACCCGGTCTATTCCGCCTCCTACGCGGCGAGCACCACCGCCGGCTCGGCCGCGAGCGCCCTGACGGCGACCACTGCGCCGACGCCGATCATCCTCGGCACCAACGCCGCCGGCAACGCCACGGCGGTCGCCTTCGTCGATGCGGTCGAGCGCACGCGCATGCCGGATTTCGTCGGCGCCCTGCGCTACGACGCCCCCTGGGGCTCGGCCCAGATCTCCGGCGCGGTGCGGGCGATCAGCATCGGCGGCTTCACCGGGCAGACGCTCTCCTCGGCGAGCGGCACCTACGCCACGGCGACGACGCTCTCCAGCGCCACGGCCGCGGCGCTCTACGCCGCCCGCGGCATCAGCTCCGGCGCGCAGACCGATTACGGCTGGGCGATCCAGGGCGGCCTGAAGCTGAACCTGCCCTTCATCGCCCCCGGCGACGGCCTCTACCTGCAGGGCGCCTATGGCGAAGGCTCGGCGATGTATACCGGCATCACCTCCTTCACCGGCAGCTATCTCAGCAACGCCACCGTCTTCCCGGGCAACGCCTTCAACCAGTATCTGTCGGACGCGATCGTGAACCCGCTGACCGGCAAGCTCGAACTCTCGACGAGCTTCACGGTGGTCGCGTCCTACCTGCATTACTGGGCGCCAGAATGGCGCTCGGCCTTCTACGGCAGCTACGGCGAGATCGCCTTCAGCCAGGCCGCGCGGCAGGCGGTGAGCCAGACCGCCGCCCTGATCGGCGCCGCCAACACCGTGGCGCCGGCCTCCTACCTGACCAACGCCCTGGGCTACGGCTACAGCGCGGCCCTGCGCGACACGAGCCAGATCGTGACCGGCGCCAGCCTGATCTGGTCGCCGGTCAAGGACCTCGATATCGGCGTGGAGGGCCAGTACATCCGCACGGCCCTCAAGAGCGGCAAGGCCTACAACGCCGACAAGACCGGCACCGTCACGGTGAACGGCGTCAGCGTCCCGCTCTATCCCGTGAGCGCCGAGGACACCTTCCAGGCCCGCTTCCGCGTGCAACGCGACTTCTGACGGCGCGGCCCGACCCCCATTCCGGCTCCCGCCGCACCGGGATCCGGAATCGCTTGGACGGGTCCCACCTCCGCGCCCTTCCAACGGCGGGGAGCCCCCAGCGTCCAGGTGCCTTTTTGGAAACTCCAGAAGCGACTGGCCCGGCGGCGACGCCGGGCCTTTTTCCATGGTCCCGCCTGCCCTCGCCGCGCCGCCCTCGCTGCGACGCCCTGGGCCGCGACCGAAGACCACAGCCGGGATTGCGGGCGGGCCGATCCGCTCGTGCGCAAGGAAACCGACGCCGGCTCCGCTTCCCGCGCAAGTTCGGCCCGAAACCCCAGGCCCGCCGCGGCGGCGCCGCCGCGACGGACCGCTTCCCGGAGACCCAGAGCGCCGCCCGCAAGGCCGGCCGCCCCCGCCCGCACGAGGATCCATGCTGTTTCCGACCACCTTCTCCCTCTATACCGGGCTGGCGCTGTTCGGCCTCTCGCTCGCCAACGCGGCCGCCCTCGGCGCCGTGCGCGACAGGCTGGAGAGAGAGGGATCCCGGCGCTGGGACCCGCGCCCGAGCCGCCGGCCGCGCTGACCCCGCCCGGAGTTTTCGCCCGCAGCCCGAGAGCGTATCCTCGGACGGTCGACGCCGCGCCGTGTCGCGGGGACCCGAGAGGAGCGCTCGACATGATTGGCGAAGCCGACCTGCGCGGTCACCGCATCCTGGTGGTCGAGGACGATTACTTCCTCGCCACCGACACGGCCCGCGCCCTCCAGCGTGCCGGCGCCGACATCCTGGGTCCCTGTCCGAGCGAGGAGGCGGCGCGCGCCGAGATGGAGCAGGCGACGCCCACCGCCGCCGTGGTCGACATCAATCTCGGCGACGGCCCGTCCTTCGGCCTCGCGCGCATCCTGAGGGCGCGCGGCACGCCCTTCGTGTTCATCACCGGCTACGACGACGAGGCGATCCCGGCCGAGTTCGAGGGCGTGACACGCCTGCAGAAGCCGGCCGACTACCAGCAGATCGTCGGCTCCCTCGCCCGGATCCTCGGCGCGACGCCACGGGTCGGATAGGGACCGGCCGGGCGGAGCGCTTCACCGGGCGCCCTATCCCCGCGGCAGCAGCACCACCGTGAGGGAGCGCACGCCCTGCGCACCGTGGATCAGCACGCCCTCGATATCCGCGGTGGCCGAGGGGCCGGTATGGAGCACCGCATAGGCGGCTCGGCCGAAATCCGGGCGGCGATAGGCGGCCTGCACGTTCACGACGATGTCGGCCGGGTCGAGCAGCACGATCAGGTGCTGGGCGAGATAGGCCACGGCATTCACGATCAGTTCGGCCTGGGTGAACAGGACCGAGCCAGTCTCGGCGATGCCGAAGACCGCCCGCACCACCGCCACGTCGACATCGGCGAGGTCGCGCGGGCTCGCCACTGTGGAGAGGTCGCGGTTTCCGGTCACCTCCGGCACGGCGGAGGCCAGCACCCTGGCGCCAGCGATGCGTTCGCGCACCGGCAGGAGCGGGTCGGCGCCCGGGGCGGGGCGCTCGATGCGCCCGCCCATGCGCTTCAGGGTCTCGCCGAAGGCCTCGACGCGGTCGTCCCCGACGAGGGGAGCGAAATCCGGCACCTCCGGCAGGGGGAAGTCGCCGGCGGGGCGGTTCGCCCGGATCGCGGCTAGGATCGACTCGCGCGCGCTCATTTCGCGCCGTCCTTGCTCATGCGGTTCTGCTTGTACCAGGCATGGAAGCTCTGGCGCGGGGCGTCGGGCATCTCGCGGCCCTTCCCCCAGGTGTTGGCCGGATTGTAGACGGCGAAGCGCGGCAGCACCTTCAGGGCGGAATCCGCCGCGCCGATCGCCGCGCGATAGGCCGCGGGCCGGCTCAGCACCGCGCCGGCGGCCTTCATCATGCCCTGCTTCAGGAGCGGGATCTGGTGCTCCTCGGCCAGCACCTTGCGCCAGGCGAAGATCTGCTCGTGAATGTTGATCTTCACCGGGCAGACATTGGTGCAGGAGCCGTTCATCGTCGAGGAGAAGGGCAGCGTCGAGTATTTCCGCTTGTTGTAGGTCGGGTCGATGATGAGCCCGATCGGGCCGGAATAGGTCGCCCCGTAGGAGAGGCCGCCGGAGCGCCGGTAGACCGGGCAGGTGTTCATGCAGGCCCCGCAGCGGATGCATTTCAGCGAGGTCCAGAACGCCTCCATGCCGAGCCGGGCGGAGCGGCCGTTATCGACCAGCACCATGTGCATCTCCGAGCCCTTGCGGGGCGCGGTGAAATGCGAGGTGTACTGGGTGATCGGCGAGCCCAGGGCCGAGCGGGCGAGCACCCGCAGGAACACGCCGAGATCCGCCATGCGCGGGATCAGCTTCTCGATGCCGATCGAGTGGATCTGGAGCGGCGGCACGTTGCCGGAGAGGTCGGCATTGCCCTCGTTGGTGCAGGTGACGACGGTGCCGGTCTCGGCGATGGCGAAGTTGCAGCCGGTCATGCCCGCATCCGCCGAGAGGATCAGCGGCCGGGTGGTCTCGCGCTGGCTCTCGGCGAGGTAATGGGCGTCGTCGTTCTCGGGATCGGTGCCCAGCGTCCGGGCGAAGACCTCGGCCACGTCGAGCCGGGTCTTGTGCACCGCCGGCATCACCACGTGGCTCGGCTCCTCCTCGTCGAGCTGCTGGATGCGCTCGCCGAGATCGGTCTCGATGATCTCGATGTCGTGGGCGGCCATGAAGTGGCGGAAGCCGCATTCCTCGGTGAGCATCGACTTCGACTTGATGAGCCGCTTCGCGCCGTGGCTCTTCAGAATGTCGAGGACGATGCGGTTATGCGCGGCCCCGTCCTCGGCCCAGTGCACGTGCACGCCGTTCGCCCTGGCCGCCGCCTCGAACTGCTCGAGGTAGCGGTCGAGATGGCTGAGCGTGTGCGTCTTGATGCGGGAGGCGAGGTCGCGCAGCGCCTCCCATTCGGGGATGGCCTGGGTCGCGGCGTCGCGCTTGCGCCGGACGTCCCAGAGCCTCGCATCGTGGGCGGCCTGGTGCAGCGGCGCGGCGATGAAGCGCTCGGCGGCCTCCGCCTGGTCGATCGGCTTGTCGCCGCGGATCCTGGCGCCGCGGGGCTGCGGCTCGCGGGGGGCCGGCGCGCGGACCGGCCGCGAGGCGGCCTCCGCATGCTGCAGGCGCTCGCCGTCCTGGCTCCGCTCGCTCTCGTCGTCGGGCGGGCGAACCTCCGGGTGGAGCCGGTCCTCGCGCGGGTTCAGGTCCTGGTTCAGATCCGAGGCGCTCATGCGGCGGCTCCGTTCAGCACCTGGGCGATGTGGATGTACTTGAGGGGCAGGCCGAGGCGCTCGGCGCAGCCCTTCTGGTGCATCATGCAGGAGGAATCCGCCGAGACGACGTAATCCGCGCCGGCTTTCGCCTGATCGGTGACCTTGTCATAGCCCATCTTGGCCGAGACCGCGGGCTCGAACACCGAGAAGGTGCCGCCGAAGCCGCAGCACTCGTCGGGCCGTGCCAGCTCCACCAGCTCCAGGCCCTTCACCTTCTTGAGGAGGTTGAGGGGCTTGGAGAAGTACGGCGCGTTCAGCTCCGAGGGCTTGGCGTGGTGGATGCCGCGCAGGGCGTTGCAGTTCGAGTGATAGGCGACCTTGTGCGGGAATTCCGCCCAGGGCAGCGCGTCGATCTTCAGGACGTCGTGCAGGAATTCCACGAGCTCGTAGGTGCTCGCGCGGACCCTTCGGACCTCGTCCGTCTGCGGGATCGCGGTGAGATGGGCCCGGACCTGGTGCACGCAGGAGCCGGAGGGGGCCACCACGTAGTCGAAGCCCGAAAAGTTCTTCACGAACAGAGCTTCCGTCGCCGCCGCCTCGGCGTGGCAGCCGGTATTGGTCATGGGCTGGCCGCAGCAGGTCTGGTCGTAGGGATATTCGACCGTGAGGCCCAGGCGCTCCAGCAGCTCCAGGGTGGCGATGCCCACCTCCGGCTCGAAGGCGTCGACATAGCAGGGGACGAACAGCCCGATCCGCATCGGTTCGTGTCTTTCGCGGGCGCGGCCGCGGCCGCGCGATCTGGAATTCTTACAGCCTGAACGCGCTCTAACGAATGCCGGCCCGCTTGGCGAGACGCCGGCCGCACCCGCGTCCGGAAGGCGCGGGCCGGAGGCGGAACGGGAGCGGAACACTCCGGCCGGGGCTGTGTTGGTCCAGCATCCCCGCAACCAGCCAAGGAGGCGGCCCATGGCCAATCCCGGCATCCCGAACCCCGATCCGGGGCCCGGCGGAAACATTCCGGGCGACCTGCCACCCCCGCCGCAGCCGGACGAGCTGCCGGATATCGGCCCGACCGGCCCGCGCTCGCCCTACCCCGTCGACGATCCCGATATCGACGAGCCCAAGGGCCCGGGCTCGGAGCCCGACTACCTCCCCGGCGGCCCGACCGACCCGGGCATCCGGCTCTAGGATCGATTTTTCCAGAACGGATTTCGGCACGCCCGCAGAGGATGCGGGCGTGTCTTTCTTGTGGGGGCTCAGTCCGCGTTCTCTTTCGCGCGCACGTAGCTCTTGAGCACCGCGTTGATCCGGGACTGGTAGCCTTTGCCGGCGCTGCGGAAATGGCGCAGCACGTCGGCATCGAGCCGCAGCGTGATCTGCTCCTTGTTCTCCGCCGCGACGGGCTCCGCCGTGTCCCAGAAGCCGGCGGGAATCAGGCCCGCATCGGGATCGTCCGCGGCGCGGCGCTCGGCCTCCTCCTCGCCCAGGGTCTTGAAGGCCCGGCTCAGCGGCTCAGCCGGGGGCATCTCGTCCAGGCTGTCAAACCGGACGAGCTTGGCACGCTTGCGCGTAGGCTTGTCGGTCATGTCGGCTCGCCTTCCATGCGGAGATGCTGCGGATGTCCCCGTCGCGGAGCGTGCAGACCACCCGCAGCACCTCGTTGTCGTAGACGCCCAGGGCGATGAACCGGTCCTCGCCGTCATCGCGCCGCGTATCCGGCCGGGTCAGTCGGAACCCGCGGAAGATCTCGGCGGCCTGCCGGAAGCCGACGAGGTGCTTGGCCTGATTGGCTGCATCCTTCTCCGGATCCCACTGGAAGCCCATGGTCAGAATGTAACGACAAAACGTCGTTCTTTGAAGGCGGTTTCAGGGGGACGGGCCACCCTCTCCCGGCCTCTGCGGCGGCCTGAGACCGGATCAATGCCCCCCGTGGGACGTGCGCACGTCCCGGGGCGAGGCGAGGATCTCGGCGAGGGAGGCGGCGACGTGGCGGGCCTCCTCGTCGGTGAGGCGGAGCTGGAAGGGAGGCAGCGCGCCGGCCTGGAGGGCGACCACCGCCTGGCCCTGCTCGTCGGTGCCGACCTCGATCGCCGAGGAGGTCACGTCGAGCATGGCGATGTCCTCGTCGCCCATCTCCTCCGGCAGATCCGGCTCCTCCCCGTCGTCGATCGCCGTGAGCAGCTGGCCGACCGCGCGCACCAGGGCACGGGCCGCACGCGCATCCATCACGACGGCCGTCGATTGGTCGTCCTTCTGGAAGGAGAGCTGGATGTTGGCGCCTTCGAGAGAAACCGAGATACCGGCCATGGATTGCCTAACCGCCTGGAGCTTCACTTTTAATACGCATCCGGAGGACGGAAGGCCACAGGGCGCCCCGGCACAAACACAACCGGCTGCCTTGTTGCGGCCCCATCCTCGGCCTACATAGGGATTCGCGGGCATCGAGACGACGGGAGCGTGGATAGATCGCACGTCCCGAAAAGGTCCCGCTTCGATCCGTCACATCAGCGGAAAGAGAACAGGCGGCCGGCATCCGCAACGATGCCTGTTGCCTCGAGAACTCGCACTAAGGACGATTGCGTGAATACCGGAACCGTAAAGTGGTTTAACGAAACCAAGGGCTACGGCTTCATCCAGCCCGACGATGGCGGCAAGGACGTGTTCGTCCATATCTCGGCCGTCGAGCGCGCTGGGCTTCGCAACCTCGTCGAAGGTCAGAAGATCACCTACGACATCCTCACGGACAAGCGCAGCGGCAAGGACGCCGCCGGCAACCTGCAGACGGCCTGACCGTCGCTTTTCAGCATCGGCTCTTCCAACGAGCGGCCGATGCCAGCAGGCGCCCCGGGAGGGCGTCGGCGGCCGCGATTCCCGGTCTCCGGGGATCGCGGCGCCCGATGTGACAACAACCAGAAACGACTCCGGGCCCCGCTGCGTGCGGGATCACGGACCAGAACAGAGAAACAAGAAACGATGCAGTTCGAGTACACGCGCCGTTCCGGCGCGCTTTCCCCCGTGACCGGCGCCGCGACCTTCCGGGTCAAGCGCCTGACGGGCATTTCGGAGCGCAAGGGCTCCGACCTCAGCCACCTGATCGACCCGTCCTACGAGTACCAGTCGCCGCGTGAGCTGCGCTGGCACCTCGCCGACCGGTTCGGCCTCGCGCCGGCCAAGGTCTCCGTGCGCGAGCACGCCTGAGGACGGAACGCGGCCGGCTCAGCCGGCCGCCAGCGCCGTCAGAGTGGCGGCCTTCAAGGCATTGGGCACGGCGATCAGCTCGCCGTGCTTGGGCTCCGGCCGGTTGTAGACCGCCGGCGCCCCGTCGAGGGTGCAGACCGTGCCGCCCGCCTCCCGCAGGATCAGGTCGGCGGCAGCGAGATCCCAATCCCGCGAATCCCGCGAGACCAATCCGATATCGATCGCCCCCTCGGCCACCCGCGCCACGCGCAGGGCCAGGGAGGGCACCCGCGGGATGCGGGTGAAATCGTCCTGCCCGGCACCGCGCACGAAGCGGTCGGCCATCGGCTTCGGCCCGGTGATGCCGGCGCCGGGCAAAGCCGTGCGCGGCGAGACCGCGATCCCGGCGCCGTTGCGCGTGGCCCCGCGGCCCGACGCCGCCTCGTAGAAGATGCCGAGCGCCGGGGCATGCACGAAGCCGAGCAGCGGCTGCCCCCGTTCCAGCAGCGCCACCGCGATCGACCAGTCCGGGTGCCCCGAGAGGAAGGCGCGCGTGCCGTCGATCGGATCCACGATCCAGACCCGGTCACTGTTCAGCCGCACCGGATCGTCGCTCGTCTCCTCCGAGAGCCAAGCGGCGGAGGGGTCGATCTCGCTCAGCCGGATCTTCAGGAAGGTGTCGACGGCGACGTCGGCCTCCGTCACCGGCGAGCCGCCGGCCTTCGACCAGACCCGGGCGCTGGTCTGATCCCCCGCATTGAAGAAGGGCATCGCCAGGGCGGCCGCCTCGCGGATCGCCTCCCGCAGGGGGCCGAGCAGCGCGTCGGGGCCCTGCCGGCCGGCAGGTGAAACGGGATCGGGCATGCGCTCTTGAGAAAGCTGGGCGCCCGTGCGGGGACGCGCGGGAAGAGATCCCGTTGTAGAGCGCGAAAGGGCACGACCACAAGGCGGCGCGTCCGGCGCCGCTGCGGCATATCCCGCACTTTCACGGATCGCGGCAAGGATCCGTTGAGCATCTCCGGCATCCAGATTCGCTTAACGCTGCCAATTAAGGCGCTACGAGGAGTCTAGACGCAATTCTGCTTGGCATAACGGACGGCCCGACAGAGGCCGCCACTTGCAACAGGGCGTCAATCAGATGATTACTTTCGCGAATATGAACACGGATTTCCCCGCTTCGTCGCAGGAGGCTCCGGTGCAGGACGGCGTTCAGATCCGCGGGTTCTCCTTCGTGGCGACCGCGCTGCCGATGATCGGCCGAATCACGGGGGCCGCCCAGGCCGTCGGCGTGGCTCTGGCCTTCGCCGAGGACGAGAGCGACGCCTGCGGCGAGGACCGCTTCGCGCTGCTCCTCGTCGACGCGCAGGACGGCGTGCTCGCCCGCCTCGGGCCCTTCGCGGAGGAGGACGTGGTGGCGATCTGGCGCGATTGTGCCGCCCGCACCGGCCTGCCCCGGATGATCCTGCGCGAGGACGGCCAGTTCGCCGAGGTTTCCCGGCAGATCGGCCGGCTCAGCCTCGGCCGCTCGCGCCAGCGCCGCCGGGTCGGCCTGCTCAACGGCCGCCGCCCCCGCTTCCTGGTGCGCCGCAAGACCGCCCGCCTCCCGGCGCGCCCGCAGATCCACCGCGGCGAGAACGAGATCATCGCCCGCAGCTGAACGAGGCGCTTACGCGAGGACCGCGCGGACCAGCCCGTCGAGGACGAGGCCCGCGAAGAGGATGAGCCCCGCATCGCGGTTGGAGCGGAACAGGGCAAGCGCCCCGTGCCCGTCCCGCGGATGCAGCCGCAGGACCTGGCGGCCGAGATGGGCCGCGAACAGGCCGAGCCCGACCAGCGCCACCGGACCGGCCTTGGCCGTGACCAGGGCCCCGAGCATCAGCGCAGCGGCAAGCCCGTAGCAGAGCCCGACCGCGAGGCGGAGGCGCTCGCCGAAGAAGCGGGCCGAGGAGCGGATGCCGGCGATCTCGTCGTCCTCGATGTCCTGCACCGCGTAGATCGTGTCGTAGCCCACCACCCAGGCGATGGTGCCGGCATAGAGCCAGTAGGCCGGGGCTTCGAGGCGCCCGAACAGGGCGGCCCAGCCCATCAGCGCCCCCCAGGAGAAGGCGAGCCCCAGCACGAGCTGGGGCAGCGGCATCACCCGCTTCATGAAGGGGTAGATCGCCACCGGCAGCAGCGAGGCCATGCCGACGAGAATCGCCGTGCCGTTGAACTGGAGGAGCACCGCGAGGCCGATCAGCGCCTGGAGCACCAGGAAGGCGGCCGCCGCCTTGGTGCTCACCTGCCCCGAGGGCAGCGGGCGCGAGCGGGTGCGCTCGACCTTGGCGTCGAGATCCCGATCGGCGATGTCGTTGTAGGTCGAGCCCGCCCCGCGCATGGCCACGGCGCCGACGAAGAACAGGGTGAGATGGCCGGGATGGGGGAAGGCGCGGCCCGCCGCATCCGCCGCGAGCGCCGCCGACCACCAGCAGGGCAGCAGCAGCAGCCACCAGCCGATCGGCCGCTCGATCCGCGCGAGGCGCAGATAGGGCCGCAACCGCGCGGGCGCGATCCGGTCCGCCCAGTGGCCGGCCACCGCATCGGCGACGTTGCCGTTCATGGAATCACTCGGGGTACCGCGGGGTCTCATACCGTTTCCGGACGATGGAAGCGGTCGCCGTGCCGCCCCTCGCCCCGGGCGAGGGGGACCGCGCGCAAGGCGGCGGCGTGGGAACGCGAGCCTTTATGCCGGCCACTTCAGTGCCGCCCCCTCCGTCCGCTGCGCGGCCCCTCCCCCGATGGGGGAGGAAGAGCCGGCGGACCGAGCGGACATCCTCAGAGGGCGCCCTGCGGCATCTTGAAGGAGCCGGTCAGGCCGGGGCCGCCGAGGAGGCCGCCGCCACCGCCGTTCTGGGCCTGGGCGCGGGCCTGGGCTTCCATCTTGGTCGCCTGGGCGGCCATGCCGCAGACCTTGGTGCGGATCTGCGCGACCTTGCTGTGGTCGGCCTTGAAGCCTTCGGCGAAGGAATCGGGGATCGAGCACCATTCCTTGTTGGCGGCGATCCACTTCACGCCCTCGGCGCCGTTGGCCTGGAGCTTGCCGAACAGGGCGCAGGCTTCCTGCGGGGTCATCTTCTTCTTCGAGTTCGAGGCCGCGTTCGCCTTGGCGACGAGGTTCTTCCGCTCGATCAGCGTCTTCTGGATGCTGCCGCAATCCGAGCCGCCCTGCGGCACGGCCTGGGCCTGCGGCACCGGCGCGGTGGCCGCCGGCGCGGCGGGCGCGGGAATGGCGGGGGCCGGCACCGCGGGCGCCGGAGCGGTCTCGGCCGGGATCGACATGGTCGGCGAGGGCGCGGTGGAGAAGGCGCCCTGGGCGAAGGCGGCCCCGCTGGTGAGAAGGGCGGCGCTCAGCACGGCCGCGGCGATCTGGCTCTGTCTGGTCGGCATCCTGTAGTCCCTCTCCCGGCCCGCTCTGCCGACGGTTGCGCGACCGCATCCGGGCTGGCCGTGGCGCTCACCGTGGCGTGTTCGTTCGATCAGAGGGAGTCCGCACAGGATTGTGGCGTCAATCGAACGGTTCCGCTCCCATCGGCAAGGATTGCGGATAGTTTCCCGAATGCTTGCCCTTGTTGCAGGCAGGCACCACCTTTCCCGCGTTGACAGCGGACAAGACGCGGGCGACGAGCCGGCATGGCCGCCTACGACTTCACCGCTCCCCGCCTCTTCGTCGAATCGGACCTGGCGCAGGGCGCCGTGCTGCCCCTCGACCGGGCCCAGGCCAATTACCTGCTCACGGTGCTGCGCCGCTCGGAGGAGGATCCGGTCCTCCTGTTCAACGGCCGCGACGGCGAGTGGCGGGGGCGGCTGCGGCCGAACGGGCGCAAGAGCGCCGATCTCGAACTCGTCGAGCGCACGCGTGCCCAGCCGGAGCCCGCCGACCTCCACTACCTGTTCGCGCCGCTCAAGACCGGGCGGCTCGACTACGTGGCCCAGAAGGCGGTGGAGATGGGCGCGGGCACGATCCGCCCGGTCTTCACCCGCTTCACGCAAGGGGAACGGATCAAGCTCGACCGTCTGCGCGCCAATGCCATCGAGGCGGCGGAGCAATGCGGCATCCTGGCGGTGCCGGAGATCGCCGAGCCGGCCCGCCTGTCCGAGGCCCTGGCCGCCCTCGATGCGGGCCGCCTCCTTGTCTTCTGCGACGAGGACGCCCCCGTCGCCGATCCGGTGGCGGCCCTGCGCGGGGCGGCCGACCCCGCCGCGCCGCCGCCGCTCGCCGTGCTGGTCGGTCCGGAGGGGGGCTTCGCCGAGGAGGAGCGCGCGCTGATCGCGGCGCGCCCGAACACCGTCGCCCTGTCGCTCGGCCCGCGCATCCTGCGGGCCGACACCGCCGCGGTGGCGGTGCTGGCCCTGGTCCAGGCGGTGCTCGGCGACGCGCGCTAGCGCCTCGTTGCCAACGGTGGTTGCGAAGGGTTACGGCCCCTTGCGCTTCAGGAAGGCCTGCATCTGGGCGATCTCGGCCTCCTGCGCCTTGACGATGTCCTCGGCGAGCTTCCGGATCTCCGGATCCTTCGAGTATTGCAGGGCGACCTTGGCCATGCCGATGGCGCCCTCGTGATGGGGGATCATGCCCCGCACGAAATCGACGTCGACGTCGTTCGTGTAGCGGATGTCCATGGCCCGGTGCATCTGCCCGTCGATGTCCCGGAAGGCCTTGGTCGCCGAGCTGTCGCCCGGGGCGGCGGGCAAAGGATGGTGGCCGGCATGGTCCATATGCTCGTGCGCGTGCTCGTGCGCATCTTGGGCCAGGGCGGCCCCGGCCAGGCCGGCGGCCAGGAGGGCGGCGAGGGCAAGGCGCTTGCTGTTCATGGGTGACATCGTCCTGGTCTCGATCAGTTGAAGGTGCCGGTGGCGGTGGCGCCGTCCGGGGCGGTGACCTGCACGGCGCCCTTCGGCCGGGCGGGGAGCGGGGATCCGGCCTGGCCGGTCAGCCGGCTGCCGTCTTCGCTGGGCGCGAGGGGGATGCGGGCGGCCTTGCCGTCGGCGACGAGCGTCGCGCGGCCCTTGAAGCCGGCCGCGGGAAGCGGCTTCGCCCGCCCATCGAGGATGTAGAGCTCGACCGTGGCGTCCCGGGTCACCAGTTCGAGGTGGTAGGGCCCGGCATCGGCGATGCGGCCGCCATGCTGGCCGCCGGATTCGTGGGCGAGGGCCGGGCCGGCCGCGAGCAACAGGGCGAGGGCGGGAAGCGGGGGACGCATGGTCGGTCTCCTTGTCGGTGGGCGAAACAGTCTCAGAAGGCGGCCCGCGCGGCCGGTTCGGCGCCCTCGCCGGCCTGCGCCGCGCGCAGGCGCTCCAGGGGCGTGCGGCCGAAGCGCAGGAACAGGACCGGCGTCAGCACCGCGTCGAGCAGGGTCGCGCTGACGAGGCCGCCGAAGATCGTCACCGCGACCGGGTGCAGGATCTCCTTGCCCGGGCTCGCGGCGTCGAGGAGCAAGGGCACCAGGGCGACACCCGCCGAGAGCGCGGTCATCAGCACCGGGGTCAGCCGCTCCTGGCTGCCGCGCAGCACCAGATCCGGTCCGAAGGGCACGCCCTCGTGCAGCGACAGGTTCAGCATGTGGCTGATCTTGAGGATGCCGTTGCGCGCGGCGATCCCCGTCAGGGTGATGAAGCCGATCATCGAGGCGACGCTGAGCGGCTGCCCGGCCCACCACAGGGCGATCACCGCACCGATCAGGGCGAGCGGGATGCTGCCCATCACGATCAGCGCCAGGGCCGCGGAGCGGTAGCGGCTGAACAGGATCGCGAAGACCAGGGCGAGGGACAGGCCGGAGAGCAGGCCGATGGTGCGGGCCGAGTCCTCCTGCGCCTGGAAGGTGCCCTCCAGGCTGGTGAACACCCCCGGCGGCAGCGGCTCGGCCGCGATGCCGGCGCGGATCGCCTCGACGATCCGGCGGGTGTCGACCGTGCCGTCCGTATTGGCCTGGACCACGATGCGGCGGCGGCCGTTCTCCCGCAGGATCTGGTTGGGACCGTCCGTCTCGCGGATATCGGCGACCTGCCGGGCCGGCACCCAGCCGGAGGGCGTCTCCAGCAGGAGGTCGCCGAGGCCCGTGGTCGTGCGCCGGTCCTCCGGCAGGCGGATCAGCACGTCGAAGCGGCGATAGCCGTCGACGACCGTCGAGACCACGCGGCCGTTCGAGAGGCGGCTGATCTGGTCGATGATTGCCGCGGGCTGGACGCCGTAGAGGGCCGCCCGGGCGTAATCGACCCGGATGTCGAGCTGCGGGATGCGCACCTGCCGCTCGACCTGGAGGTCGGCGAGGCCGGGAATCTTGGCGAGCCGCTCCCGCAGGGCGTCGGCGGTGGCGCGGAGCTGGTCGAGATCCTCGCCGAAGACCTTCAGGGCGATCTCCGCGCGCACGCCGGAGAGCATGTGGTCGAGCCGGTGCGAGATCGGCTGGCCGACATTGACCGCGACGGGAAGCTGCGCGAGCCGGCCCCGGATCTCGGCTACCAGGACCTCCTTGGGGCGGGCCGCCCCGGGCTTCAAAGCCACGTCGATCTCGGAGGCGTGCACGCCCTCGGCATGCTCGTCGAGCTCGGCCCGGCCGGTGCGGCGGCCCACGCTGGCGACCTCCGGGATGTCGCGGAGCAGCCGCTCCGCGATCAGGCCGACCCGGTGGCTCTCGGCCAGCGAGATGCCCGGGGTGAAGGTCATGTTCACGGTGAAGCTGCCCTCGTTGAAGGGCGGCAGGAAGGCCCGCGGCAGGCTCCAGGCGGCAAGGCCCGCGGCGAGCACCGCGAGGGCGACGCTTCCCACGAGGATCCCCGGGTGGCGGAAGGCGAGGCCGAGCAGGGCCGCATTGCCGCGCTTGAGCGCGATCAGGAGCCGGCTGTCGTGCTGCTCCAGGCTCTTCAGCCCCGGCAGCAGCCAGAAGGCCAGGACCGGCGTGAGGGTGACGGCGGTGACGAGGCTCGCCAGGATCGCGACGATGTAGGCCTGGCCGAGCGGCGCGAAGAGCCGCCCCTCGATGCCGGAGAGGGCGAAGAGCGGCACGAAGACGAGGACGATGATCGCCGTCGCGTAGACGATGCCGGAGCGGACCTCGCCAGAGGCCTCCACCACCACGGCGAACACGCTCTTCGGGCTGCCGGCCCGCCGGTTCTCGCCGAGGCGCCGAAAGATGTTCTCCACGTCGACCACGGCGTCGTCCACCAGCTCGCCGACGGCGATGGCGAGGCCGCCCAGGGTCATCGTGTTGATCGAGAGCCCGGCGAAGCGGAAGACCAGGGCGGTGGCCAGGATCGAGACCGGGATCGCCACCAGCGAGATCGCCGTGGTGCGTCCGTTGAGCAGGAAGGCGAACAGCACCACCGCCACGACGAGCATGGCCTCCGCGAGCACGCGCTCGACGTTGCGGATCGAGGTCTCGATGAAATCCGCCTGGCGGAACAGAACCGTATCGGCGCGGATGCCGTGCGGCAGGGCGGCGGAGAGATCCTTCAGCGCCGCCTCGAGGGAGCGGGTCAGGGCCACGGTGTCGATGTCGGGCTGCTTCTCGACCGAGACGATCACCGCGGGCCGGCCCTGGCTGCCGGCCTCGCCGCGCTTCACCTTGGCGGCGAAGGCGATGTCGGCGATCTGGCGCAGATAGACCGGCGCCCCGCCGACCTGCGCGACGACGAGGCTCCTCAGGTCGTCGAGGCTCATGGTGCGGCCGATGTTGCGGATCAGGTATTCCCGGGCGTGCAGATCGGTGAAGCCGCCGCCGGCATTGGTGCCGAAGGCCTGCAGGGCGGCCTCCAGCTGCGCATTGGTGACGCCGAGCGCCCGCATGGCCGGCGGATTCGGGCTCACGCGGAACTGGCGCACCTCGCCGCCGATGGGGATGACCTGGGCGACGCCGGGGAGGGTGAGGAGCCGCGGGCGGATCACGAAATCCGCCGCCTCGCGCACCTCCATCGGGCTCGCCTGCTCGCCCGTGACCGCGACGAGCAGGATCTGCCCCATGATCGAGGAGACCGGCCCCATCTGCGGGGTCACGTTCGGCGGCAGCTGGTCCCGGGCCAGGGCGAGCCGTTCGGCCACCTGCTGGCGGTTGCGGTAGAGGTCGGTGCCCCAGTCGAACTCCACCGTGACGATGGAGAGGCCGACGCCGGAGACGGAGCGCACCCGGCTGATCCCGGGCAGGCCGTTGATGCGGGTCTCCAGGGGGAAGGTGACGAGCTGCTCGACCTCCTGGGGGGCATAGCCCTCGGCTTCCGTCATGATCGTGACCGTGGGCCGGTTGAGGTCGGGGAACACGTCCACGGGCAGGTGGCCGACCGAGAAGGCGCCGGCGACGACCAGCACGGCGGCGAGCGCCAGCACCAGCATGCGGTTGCGCAGGGCGAGGCGGACGATGGCTTCGAACATCGCGGCGCCCCTACCGGACCTGATCCAGAAGCTCGGCGCCCTGCACCACCACGCGCCGGCCCGGGCCGAGGCCGCCGGCGACGAGCACGCGCTCGCCGTCGAGGGGATCGACGCGCACGGGCCGGGCCTCGTAGCGCTCGGCCGCGACATGCTCGTAGACTACGTCCTGCCCGTTGCCGGTGCGCACCACCGCCGCCCGCGGCAGGGCGAGCCCGGAGAGTTCGGCATCGGTGGCGGCGAGCACCGTGAGGAACTGGCCGAGGCGCAGGCCCGCGGTATCGCCCTGAATCGCGAATTGCACGGGAATCGCCTGGTTGCGGTCGGCCAGACCCGCGCCCTGATAGGTCAGGGCGACGCTGCGCCCATCGGGCAGGCGGGCGCTGGCCTGCTGCCCCGGGATCAGGGCGTCGAAGCTCAGGGCCTCGACCCAGAGATTCTTCGGATCGACGATGCGGAACACCATCTGGCCCGGCGCCGCCATCTGGCCGGCGGTGGCGGAGGCCTCGGCGATCACCCCATCCACCGGCGCGATCAGGGGCTCGGGCTCGGCACGGATCGCGTCGAGGGCGGCGCGGCGGTCCTGCAATCCCTTCAGCTCGTCCTGCGCCTCCTCGTATTGCACCTGGGCGACGGCGCCGGACTGGGCGAGGCGGGCATAGCGCTCGACCCGGCGCTTCACGATGGCGATCTGCTGGTCGAGCTCGCCCTGGCGCTGGCGCATGTCGGAAACGTCGACCCGCTGCACGGGCGGGGTCACGCTGGCGAGCACCTCCCCCTTCGCGACGACGCTGCCGAGGCGGGGGAACAGCCCCGAAGCCGGGGGCGACAGCCGCCCGCCCACGGAGGATTGGACCACGCCGCTGGCATTCGGGTTGGGGATGACGCGGCCCGGCAGGCCGACGCTGCGCCGGAAGCGGCCGATCTCGGTGACCGCGGTGCGCAGGGCGAGCAGGCGCTGGGTGGGTTTCGGCACGAACACCGCCCCGTCCGGCAGGCGCCGGGCGAGATCCGCCGCCCCCTCCCCCGGCCGGCTCAGGGCGGCGGGCATGGCCCCGCGATCGTGATCATCGTCGCCATGGGCGAAGGCCGCGGCGGAGGCGAGCACGGTCCCGGCGAAGACGACGAGCGCCAGGGCCGTGCCGCGCCGGCGGCGCACCGCCAGCAGCATGGCGCCGAGGCCGAGCAGGAAGCTGCCCGAGGCGACGGCGAGCAGGACGGGGTCGCGGGTCGCGATTCGTCTTGGGCCGCCCTGCGACAGGGGCGAGGCGGCCGAGCCGGTCTCCGCGGCGGGCTCCGGGACGGTGAGGCTCACCGGCAGGACGTCGATCTCCTCCCCCGCCGTCACCGTGACCACGAGGTCGTGACGGCCGGGCCGCAGCCAGGGCGCCGGCAGCCGGTAGCTGCCCTCCGCCATGGGCTCGGCCCGCCGCGGACCCTCCGGCGTGTCGATCTCGACGGTCGCATCCGCGATCGGCTCGGCCGTGCGAAAGCGGTCGAGGAACAGCGTGAGGGCGCCGCCGCGCAGGATCGCGACCAGCTCGAAGGCTTCCGAGGCCGCCTCGCCGCGGGGCGCGAGGTTGGCGGTCAGGGGCGGCGGGGGGGCGCCGTGGTCGTGCCCCTCATGAGCACGCGACGGGGCGAGGCCCGCCAGGAACAGGGCCAGGGCCAGGACCGGCACGCAGCGGGCGGCCAGGAAAACGGACATGGAACGGGATCTCTCGCCGGAGGAGCGGACGGCCGCACACGATGGCGCGCAGGGGTCTCACGGGGTTTCCGGTGGGGCGGCGTCCCCGCGGGCGCGGGGACACGGCCCTGCGCGGAGCGGCCGCGCCGCTCGCCATGACGGAGCGTGCGCTTCAACCGCGCGTGGCAGCCGGAAACGGTGTCAGGCGAGGGATCGGGGGGGCTTGGGCAGCGCCTCGGGCGGCAGGCCCGGAGGCTGGGCCTGCTGGAGGGCAGCGACCGGGGCGGACGGGGTCGGCGCCGGGCCGGTGACGAGGAGGCCCGGCGTCAGGGCCGAATGGCAGCAGGTCATGCCGCGGCTGCAGCATTGACCGCCGCAGGGCTGATCGTCGCCGGCCTCGCGGCCGTCGCGCAAAGCCGCCTCGGCGAAGCGCGGCGCGGCGCGCGTGACGGTCTCCTGCGCCGCGAGCGTCGAACCGGCGAGCGGCGCGGAAGCCACGGCCGGCACGGGCGGGTGATGGGCGTGGCCCTGATGAACATGCCCGTCATGGGCCTGCGCCGCGGATACGCCGAGACAGGCGGCGATCATCACGATCACCGCCGCCAGAAGACGTGCGAGGGGGCGCTCCGGGCTCATCGGGGCCAGCCTAGCACGGGGGAATGGCCGGGCGGAATGCCCTTCACGCCATCAGCGCGCGGGCCGCATCCGCATAGGCCAGGGGCCGGCCGAGGAGGCGGGCGCCCTCCGCCGCGCGGCGGATCTGGTCGGCATTGCCCTCGGCGCGGCGGCCATCCGGCGCGAACAGGTTGTTCTCGAAGCCGATGCGGGTATGGCCGCCGAGCCCCGCCGCCACCAGGGCGCAGGCATTCTCCTTCGGCCCGAAGGCGCACATCGACCAAAGCGGCGCCGTCCCCTCCCCGGCCGCCGTGAGGAAGGGCAGCAGGTCGGAGGGCTGCGAGACCTGTCCGGCGGTGTAGCGGCCGAGCACGAAGAGCGGAAAGTCCTGCCCCTCCCCCAGCACGCCGCGGTCCTTCAGCGCGCGGTACCGCGTCACCTCCTCTGCGCTGTAGAGGATGACCTGCAGGAAGATGCGCTCCCGCCGCGCCCAGGCGAAGAAATCCGCCGCCGCCGGCTCGGAGGCGGCATCCGGCACCAGCTCGCGCAGGGCGAGCGAGACCGCTTCCGGCCGCACGGCACGCACCACCGCCATCTGCTCGGGGGCGGCGTAGCGCCCCCCCGCCTCGGAGGTGATCTGGAGAACGAGGCGGTCGCCGACCTCGGCGCGGATGGCGGCGCTCGCCTCCCGGTAGGCCTCCGCATCGAGGAGGTGGCGCCCGTCCCGGTCGCGGACATGGACATGGATGAGGGAAGCACCCGCCTCCAGGATCTCCGAGGCCGTGCGGGCGAGCTCCGCCGGGGTGATCGGCAGGTTCGGATGGTCCGCCTTGCCGCGGCTCGCGCCGTTCGGGGCGTTGGCCAGGATGAGGGGCTGCCAGCTAACGGGGCTCTGCTTCGTGGTCGTCATTTCGATCAGTCGTTCTGGGTGAGGCCGAGCCGCTTCATGCGGTCGGAGAGGGTCTTGCGGGGCAGGCCGAGGGTCCGCGCCGCCTCGGCGACGCGCTGGCCCGCGGCCTTGAGCGCGTCCTCGATGACCAGGCGTTCCACCCGGTCGAGCAGGGCGTCGAGGCCGGGGGCCGGCGCGGTGCCTCCCGCAAAATCGGGGCCGAGAAAGCCGAGCATGAAGCGTTCGGCGGCGTTCTTGAGCTCGCGCACGTTGCCCGGCCAGTCGGCGAGCATCAGGGAGCGGCGAAGCGACGGCGGCACCTCGATCACCGGGCGCTGGTACTTCACCGCCGCCTGGACGAGGAACAGCTCGAACAGGAGGGGCACGTCCTCCCGCCGCTCGCGGAGCGGCGGCAGAGTCAGTTTCACCACGTCGAGGCGGAAGAACAGGTCCTTGCGGAAACGCCCCGCCTCGGCGAGGGCGCTGAGATCCTCCTTGGTGGCCGCCACCACCCGCAGATCGACGGGGACGGGGGTGTTCGAGCCCAGGCGCTCGACCCGCCGATCCTGGAGCACGCGCAGGAGCTTCACCTGCATCGAGAGCGGCATGCTCTCGACCTCGTCGAGGAAGAGCGTGCCGCCGCTGGCATGCTCGATCTTGCCGATCCGGCGCTTGCCCGCCCCGGTGAAGGCGCCGGCCTCGTGGCCGAACATCTCGCTCTCGAACATGCTCTCCGGGATGGCGCCGCAATTGACGGCGACGAAGGGCTTGTCCCGGCGGTTGCCGCCCTCGTGCAGGGCGCGGGCGACCTGCTCCTTGCCAGCCCCGGTCTCGCCGAGCACGAGCACGTCGGCGGCGGTGAAGGCGAGCGAGGTGACGTCGTCGCGCAGGCGCCGCATGGCCGGGGACTGGCCGACGAGGCAGCGCTCGACGGCGTCCCCCCGGTCCAGGGCCGTGCGCAGGCGGCGGTTCTCCATCACCAGCGCCCGCTTCTCCAGGGCGCGCCGGACGATCTCGACGAAGGCCTCGCCGACGAAGGGCTTTTCGATGAAGTCGTAGGCGCCCTCGCGCATGGCCGAGACCGCCATGGCGATGTCGCCGTGGCCGGTGATGAGCACCACCGGCAATTCGGGGTCGCGCCGGCGCACGTCGGCGAGCAGTTCGAGTCCGTCGCGGCCGGGCAGGCGCACGTCGCTCACCACCACGCCGGGGAAATCGCGACCGATGGCGGGCAGGGCCTCCTCGGCGCTGGCGAAGGTCTCGACGGAGAGGCCGGCGAGCTGGAGCGTCTGCTCCATGGTGAGGCGGATCATCTCCTCGTCGTCGACGAGCACCACCTTTGGCCGCGCCGGCAGGCGCCCGGCCTCCTCAGGAAACATGGCGGAGCCTCTCGGGATGGGAGGGCGCCTCGGCCTCCAGGGTCAGGTCGAAGGCGAGGCCGCCCTCCGGCCGGACGCGCGGCTGGAGGGTCGCGCCGAATTCGCGGGCGATGGCGAGGGAGATCGGCAGGCCGAGGCCGAGCCCCTCCCCCGCCGGCTTGGTGCTGAAGAACGGGTCGAACACCCGGGCGAGCGTCGGCGGCGGCAGGCCGGGGCCGTTATCCGCAACGGTGAGCACGACGCGCCCGCCCTCGCGCCGGGAGCGCACCGCCACCTCCGCCCCCGGCCGGCCCTTCACCGCGTCGAGGGCGTTGCCGACGAGATTCACCAGGATCTGCGAGAGCCGGATCGGCTCGAAGGCGACCCGCGCGGCCTCCGGATCGAGGTCGGTCGTCACCCGGGCGCCGGAGGCGCGGATGCGGGGGGCCAGGATGGCGAGGCTCTCGCTCAAGGTGCCCGCGAGGTCGACGCCGACCTTCTCCGGGGCCGAGCGCCGGGCGAAGCCGCGCAATTGCCCGGTGATCTTGCCCAGCCGGTCCACCAGGGTGGTGATGCGGCCGAGATTGGCCTCCGCCTCCTCCGTGCGCCCCTGGCGCAGGAAGGCGCCGGCATTCTCGGCAAGCCCCCGCATGGCGGTGAGCGGCTGGTTCAGCTCGTGGGTGATGCCGGCGGCCATCTGGCCGAGCGTCGCCATCTTGGCGGCCTGGACCAGCTCGTCCTGGGCGGCCCGCAACTCGCCCTCGGCCCGGCGGCGCTCCTCGATCTCGCCGGCGAGCTTCGCGTTGGCGGCGCTGAGATCGGCGGTGCGGGCGGCGACCTTGGCTTCGAGCTCCCGCTGGGCCGCCTCCAGGGCGGTGCGGGCCGCCCGGCTCTCCCGGGCGCGGCGCAGGTGCTGGCGCCAGTACAGGCCGATCAGGCCGAGCAAGACCAGGGCGAGGGTCATGCCGAGCCGGGCGCTGCGGCCGGCCAGCGCCATCGGGGCGGCATCGGCGAAGAGCAGCAGGCGCCAGCCGTAGAGGGGCAGCGCCTTCTCCTCGGCGATCAGCCGCGCCTTGGGCGCGACGTCCGAGTTCGTCACCAGGGGCACGCCGCCCGCCTCGGCCTCGCCCAGGCGCAGGCGGGCAAAGTCCTCCCGCTCGTATTGCCGCGTCCGCGCGATGGCCTGCCGCGCCTCCGCCTCGACGGGGCGGGTCGCGCGAAACTTGAAGGCCGGGTCCGAGGCGAGGAAGACGATGCCGTTGGCATCCGTCACCAGCACCCGGTCCGTCCCCTCCCGCCAGACCGCCTCGAGGGCGTCGAGGGTGACCTTGGTCGCCACCGCGCCGCGGACTTGGCCGTCGATCACGACGGGGGCGGCGATGAAGTAGCCGGGAATGCCGGTGAGGGTGCCGACGGCGTAGAAGCGCCCGATGCGGCCCTGCATGGCCTCGGTGAAATAGGGCCGGTAGTTGAAATCGACCCCGACATAGCTCTGCGACGTGTTCCAGTTGGACGCGGCGATGGTGAGCCCGGAGGGCTTGAGCAGGTAGAGCACCGTGGCCCCCGCCGCCCCGTTCAGGGTCTCCAGATAGCCGTTCACCGTGGCGATGAGGGTGGGGTCCTCCGGGTGTTCGAGCAGACGGCGCACGTTGAGGTCGAGGGCGGCTGCCGCCGGCAGGTAGCCGAAGCGCTCGATCGCCCCCTCCAGGCTCCGGGCATAGATCTCGGCCCGCTGCCGGGCATCCCCGGCCAGGCTCGCGCCCACGCGCGTCTCCGCGATCTCCCCGGCCGCGAGCACGGCGAAGAGCGTCGCCCCGCTCAGGGCGGCGAGGAAGAAGGCGCGCAGGGTGGCGGTGAAAGGGACGGGCATCGTCTTCACGGGGCCGTGGGGGTACGGGAGACGCTCGAAGCGCGTGTCCCCTCCCCGCAGGGAGGAGGGGAACAGCCCGCGAGCCGCGCCGTCCGGCCGGCCTCAATCCGTCGTCAGGCCCTTCATCTCCACCTGCTCGAAGCGGTGCTGCTCGGCGGTGACGAGGGCGGAGAGCTCGCGCTTGAGCTCGTTGAAGGCGGTCGAGGCGCTGTCGCGGGGGCGCGGCAGCTCGACCCGCAGGTCCCGCTTGATCGTGCCCGGGCGGTAGGTGAGCACCACGATGCGGTCGGCGAGGTAGATCGATTCCTCGATCGAGTGGGTCACGAACACGATGGTCTTGCCGGTGGCCGCCCAGATGCGCAGCAGCTCGTCCTGCAGCGAGCGCCGGGTCAGGGCGTCCAGCGCACCGAAGGGCTCGTCCATCAGCATGACCGGGCTGTCGAGGGCGAGCACGCGGGCGATGGCCACGCGCTGGCGCATGCCGCCGGACAGGTCCTTGGGGAAGCGGTCGCGGAAGTCGGTGAGCTTGAGCATGTCGAGGAGGCCGTTCACCCGTTCCTCGATCTGGCTGCGCTTCTGGCCTTTGATCTCCAGGCCGAAGGCGATGTTCTGCGCCACCGTCATCCAGGGGAACAGGGCATATTCCTGGAAGACCATGCCGCGGTCGGGGCCGGGCTCGGCCACCGGCTTGCCCTCGACGGCGATGCCGCCGCGGGTCGGGTGCGAGAAGCCGGCGATGGCGTTGAGCAGCGTCGACTTCCCGCAGCCCGAGGGCCCGAGCAGGCAGACGAACTCGCCCCGATTGATGGTGAGGTCGATGTCCTTGAGGGCGACGACCTCGCCGCCCGGGACGCCGAAGACCTTGTCCACGCCGGTGACCACGATGTGGGGCGTGGCGGCGGATGGCAGGGTAGCCTCGACAGGCACGGCACGCTCCGTGAGGGCTTCGAGGGGATGGGGTTGGACGGACATGTCGGACCTCACGATTCCAGGCCGCGATGCCAGCGGAGCAGATGGGAGTTGAGGCGGCTGACGCCCATGTCGATCAGCAGGCCGAGGGCGCCGATGGTCAGCATCCCAGCGATGATCTTGTCGGACCAGAAGTATTCGCGCGCCTCCAGGATGCGGAAGCCGAGGCCATTGTTGACCGCGATCATCTCGGCCACGATCACCACGATGAAGGCGGTGCCGATGCCGATCCGCGCCCCCGACAGGATGTAGGGGGTGGCGGCCGGCAGGATCACCCGCCGGAAGATCGTCATCCGGCTGGCCCCGAGGCTGCGGGCGGCGCGGATATAGATGCCGTCCACGTGCCGCACGCCGGCGATGGTGTTCATCAGGACGGGGAAGAAGGCGCCGATGGCGATGAGGAACACCGCCGGGGCGTTGCCCAGGCCGAACCAGAGGATCGAGAGCGGGATGTAGGCGATCGGCGGGATCGGCCGCAGCACCTGCATCAGCGGGTTGACGTGGCGGTAGATCAGGTCGCTCGACCCCATGAACAGGCCGAGCGGCAGGGCGAGGCCGGCGCCGACCACGAAGCCGACGACCACGCGGTAGAGCGAGGCGAGGGCGTCGTGCGGCATCTCGCCCGAGACCGCCCAGGCGAGCCAGGAGCCCTGGGCCGGGTCATAGGCTTCGAGCGGGGCGAGATAGGCCCACCAGCGCACGGCGACCGCGGCGGGCGAAGGCAGCACGAGGGGGTTCACGAGGCCCGCCGAGCAGGCGATCTGCCAGAGCGCCAGGATGGCGACGGGGACGGCGAGACCTTCGGTCAGCGCCCTCACGCGGGAAGTCGTCATGGTCGTCCCCTCACTTCGCGCCGGCGGCGGATTTGGCGGTCTCGAGCAGGTCGAGCTTCACCCAGTCGGCGGCCTTGGCGGGCTTGGCCATCTTGCCGATGCCGTGTTCGGCCATGACGTCGGTGGTCTTCTGGATGTGGTCGGCGCTCATCTCCAGGGTGTAGGGCGAGTTGGCGAGCGCCTCCTGGAACTCGGCCGGAGTGACCTGGCCCTTGAAGACCTCCTGGGTGACGAACTTCTCCGCGGTCTTCGGCTCGTCCATGAAGGTCTTCTGGGCCTTCACGAAGCAGGCCATGAACTTGGCCGCGGCCGGCGCGTGCTCGGTGTAGAACTTCTCGGTCATCACCAGGGTGCGGATCGGCGTGCCGACCGGGGTGTCGTAGGGCTTGACCACCTCGACGCCGAAGCCGCGGGCGATGGCCTGGGCCGATTGCGGCTCCGTCTGCATGATCGCGTCGACCTGCTTCTGCAGGAGCGCCTGGTTCAGGTCCGGATAGCCGAGATAGATCAGGTTCACGTCCTTGGCCTTCAGGCCGTGCTTGGCCATCTCGGCGCCGAGCAGCACCTCCTGGATCGAGCCGCGGGTGACGCCGACCTTCTTGCCCTTGAGGTCGGCCGCGGACTTGATGCCGGATTCCGGCGTCGCCAGCAGGCGGGCGCCGCCCTTGGCGAAGCCGCCGACGATATAGACCGGGGCGCCGTTGCCCCGCGCGGAGATGGCGGCCTCCGAGGCGGTGGCGCCGACATCGAGCTCGCCGGCGAGCATCGCCTGCATGATGTCCGGCCCCTTGGCGAAGATCTTGAGGTCGACGGTGATGCCGCAGGAGGAGGCGATCTCCTTGACGTAGGAGACGCCGGCGAAATGCGCGAGCTTGAGGTTGCCGACGCGGATCACCTCCTGCGCGGCGGCGTTGTGCACGGTGAGTCCCGCGGCGAGGGCCGCAGCGGCGGCCACGGCGAGACGGAGGGGTCTGAGCAAGGCGCTTCTCCCGAATAGCCGGCTCTCCGGCCGGTGCTGATTGACGATAGCGCCTTTTGCACCGTGCATGCCAGCCATGCGCAATGCACGAAACTTCCTACAAGCAACTGTTTCGCAAGAATTTTTCCGAATTCCCAGGCAAGGAATGACCGCCGGGGGTGGCGGATTTCCACCACTTGCCCGATCCGGGCGGCGGAGAACCGCCGCCTTGTCCCCGCGTCGTCCCCGGGAACCCGGTTTTCCTTGATCCCTCGCGGCGGGGGCGGCAAAAGCCCGTGCGCCCCCGAGTTCCGCGGGCCGCCCGCGAGAAGACCCGGACCACATGGCGCGCCGCCCGCTCCTGAGGGGCGACACCCTCCCCCTGATCGGACGGCTCTGGCGGGACTGGCTCTCGCCCCACCGGGCGACGCTCGCCGTGGTGCTCGTGCTGATCGCGATCGTCGGCGCCGCCACCGGCCTCTATCCGGCCCTGATCAAGGCCGCCTTCGACGCCTTCGACCACAAGGACCCGGCCGCCCTCACCTACGGGCCGCTGGTGGTGATCGCCGTCACCTCCGCCCGGGGCTTCGCCCTCTACGGCCAGACGGTGCTGACGAACCGCGTCGTCACCCGGGTCGAGGCCGACATGCAGGCGGCCCTCTACGGCCACCTGATCGAGGCGGATCTGGCCCAGCTCGGCCGCGAGAGCCCGGCCGCCTTCACCCAGCGCTTCACCACGGATTTCGCCTTCATCAAGGAGGCGCTCACCCGGATCTCGACGGTGCTCCTGCGGGACGTCGCCATGCTGATCGGGCTGGTGGCAGCCCTGATCTGGATGGACCCGGTCCTCACCCTGGTCGCAGGCGTCACCGTGCCCTTCGTGGCCGGCCCGATCGGCCGCATCGGCAAGAAGCTGCGCCGGGTCTCGACCACGACCCAGGAGCAGATGGGCGCGACCGCCAGCCTGATCTCCGAGAGCCTCGCCGGGGCCCGGGTCGCCAAGACCTACGCGCTGGAAGGCTATCTCAAGGGCCGGGCGGCCCAGGCCCTGGACGACGTGCGCCGCCTCAAGATGAAGGCCGCCAATGCCCGCGGCCGGCTCGACCCGCTGCTCGAGGTCGGGGGCGGCTTCGCCGTGGCCGCGGTGCTGGTGCTGGTCGGCCAGCGGGTGATGTCCGGCGACCGCACGGTGGGCGATTTCACGGGCTATGTCGCGGCCCTGCTGCTGGCGGCCCAGCCGGCCCGGGCGCTCGGCACCCTCAACGCGATCCTGCAGGAGGCCGCCGCCGCCCTGCAGCGCTACTTCGCGATCATGGACGAGGCGCCGCAGATCCGCGAGGCGCCGGATGCGACGCCGCTCCGGGTGACCCGCGGCGAGATCCGCTTCGAGGGCGTGCATTTCCGCTACCGGCCCGACGCGCCGGCCCTGGAGGGCATCGACCTCGTGGTCCCGGCCGGGGGCACCACGGCCCTGGTCGGCCGCTCGGGCTCCGGCAAGTCCTCCCTGCTCAACCTGGTGCCGCGGCTGCAGGACGTGACCGGGGGCCGGGTGCTGATCGACGGCATGGACCTGCGGCAGGCGACCATCGCCTCGCTCCGGGCCAATGTCGCCGTGGTCTCGCAGGAGGTCGTGCTGTTCGACGACACCATCGCCGCCAATATCGGCTTCGGCCGGGCAGGGGCGAGCCGGGCCGAGATCGAGGCGGCGGCCGAAGCCGCGGCCGCCCACGGCTTCATCAGCAAGCTGACCGAGGGCTACGACTTCCGGGTCGGCCCGAGCGGCGGGCGGCTCTCGGGCGGCGAGCGCCAGCGCATCGCGCTGGCCCGCGCCTTCCTCAAGGACGCGCCGATCCTGCTCCTCGACGAGGCCACGAGCGCCCTCGATTCCGAATCCGAGCGCCTGGTCCAGGACGCCCTGACCCGGCTGATGCGGGGCCGCACCACCCTCGTCATCGCCCACCGGCTCTCGACCGTGCGCGACGCGGACCTGATCGCGGTGATGGAGGCGGGCCGGGTGCTCGAGACCGGGCGCCACGACGCGCTGATCGCCCGCGGCGGCACCTATGCCCGCCTGCACCGGCTCCAGCTCCACGAGGACGTGCCGGAACCCTCGCCTCTGGCGTGAGCGATCCTAGTTGCCCCCGCAAGCGCAGCGGGAGGCGGGCGACATGGCAGGCGAGACCTTCGGGCGCACGAAGGGCGGCGACACCGTCACGGCCTATACGCTGGAGCGCGGTCCCCTTCGGGTGCAGGTGCTCGATCTCGGCGGCATCGTCACCCGGATCGAGACGCCCGACCGGGCGGGCCATCTCGCCAATGTCGTGCTGGGGCTCGACTCGGTCGAGGACTATCTCGGCAAGAGCCCGCATTTCGGCGCGCTGACCGGCCGCTTCGCCAACCGGATCGCCGGGGGCCGCTTCAGCCTCGACGGCGCGACCTACGCCCTGCCGGTCAACACGCCGCCCAACACCCTGCATGGCGGCCCGAACGGCTTCGACAAGCGGCTCTGGAGCGTCCAGAAGGCGGAGGCGACCCGCCTCGTCCTGCACCGGCGCAGCCGCGACGGCGAGGAGGGATTCCCGGGCAATCTGGACGTCACCGTCACCTACAGCCTGCCCGAGGACGGGACGCTGCGGATCGACTACACCGCCTGGACCGACCGGCCGACGGTGCTGAACCTGACCAACCACAGCTACTTCAACCTCGCGGGCGAAGGCAGCGCCGACGTGTTCGGCCATGTCGTGCGGATCGAGGCGGACGGTTTCCTGCCGACCGACGCCACCCAGATTCCGACCGGGGCGATCCAGCCCGTGGCGGGCACGCCCTTCGATTTCCGCACGGCGACGCCGCTCGGCGCACGCCTGCGCGACGGCGACCCGCAGCTGGTGATCGCCAAGGGCTACGACCATTGCTTCGTGCTGCGCGGCGACGGGGGCGGCCTGCGCCCGGCGGCGAGCGTGTTCGAGCCCGGCAGCGGGCGCCGGCTCGACATCGCCACGACCCTTCCGGCCCTGCAGCTCTATACGGGCAACAATCTCGACGGCACGCTCATCGGCCCGAGCGGACGCATCTACCGCTCCGGCGACGGGGTCTGCTTCGAGACGCAGGGATTTCCGGACGCGCCGAATCAGCCGTCCTTCCCCTCCGCCGTGCTGCGGCCGGACGAGCACTACGCGTCGTCGACGCGCTACAGCTTCTCGGCCGCGTGACGCGCGGGGATCAGCCGACCAGGCGCGCCTCGGGACGGTCAGCGCCCCAGATCTTCTCGAGGTTGTAGAAGCCGCGCACCTCGGGCCGGAAGATGTGGACCAGCACGTCGCCGGCATCGATCAGCACCCAGTCGCAGGCCGGCAGCCCCTCGACCCGGGCGGTGCCGAAGCCGTTGGCCTTCATGTCCTGGACGATCTTGTCCGCGATGGCGCCGACATGGCGCTGCGAGCGACCGGAGGCGATGATCATCGTGTCGGCGAGCGAGGTCTTGCCCGTGAGATCGATCTCGATGGTTTCCTCGGCCTTCATCTCGTCGAGGCAACCGAGCGCCAGTGCCTTCAAGGCGGCGGAGGTCGCATCGGGGCTCTCGGAGGCGACGGCTCCTTGCACAGCTTGCTCGCTCAGGGGTCCAATTCCCAAAAAAGTGGGTCGAACAGCCGAAGACTTCTCCGGCCGGGAATCAAACTTGTATCCTTTTGCGCGCGATTTCAACATCGTGCCCGCAACACGGAAGGATTACCCCAGTCTCATGCCTCGGCGCGGAGCGCCGTGGAGGAGAGGGACGAGCGCGGTCCGTGCAGGAAGACCCAGGCCGGGGGCGGCAGGTCGGCCAGGATTGCGGCGTCGCTCTCGGGGCGGCGATAGGGCGCGAGGCTGAGCGCGCCCCTGGCGGCCACCGCCCGCAGGGTCGAGCCGGGGCGGTCGATCACGGCGATGGGCATCAGCCGGGCGATGGCCCGGAAGCGCCGCCAGCGATGGAAGCTGACGAGCGAATCCGCGCCCATGATCCAGACGAACTTCACCCCCGGCCGCCGGGCTTTCAGCCATTCCAGCGTCTCGACGGTAAAATGCGAGCCGATTCCCGCCTCGAAGCCCGTCACCGCGATCGCGGGATCGCGGGCGATCCCCTCGGCCTGCGCGATCCGCTCGTCGAGCCCGGCGAGCGCCCTGCGGTCCTTCAACGGGTTGCCCGGGCTGACGAGCCACCAGACCCGGTCGAGCCCGAGCCGCCGCAGGGCCATGCGACTCACATGCAGGTGCCCGGCATGGGCCGGGTTGAAGGAGCCGCCATAGAGCCCGATCCGCTGGCCCGGCGCGGAGGGCGGCAGGCCGATCGGCCCCATCGCGCGAGGCGGAACTCAGACCGGCCGGGTCTGCCCGGTGCCGTGGACGCGGTACTTGAAGGTGGTGAGCTGCTCCACGCCCACCGGGCCGCGGGCATGCATGCGGCCGGTGGCGATGCCGATCTCGGCACCGAAGCCGAACTCGCCGCCATCGGCGAACTGCGTCGAGGCGTTGTGCACGACGATTGCCGAGTCGACCTCGTTGAGGAAGCGCGTGGCGAGCTCGGCATCCTCCGTGAGGATCGCGTCGGTGTGGTGCGAGCCGTAGGTCTCGATATGGTCGATGGCCGCGTCCAGGCCGTCCACCACCTTCGCCGAGATGATCGCGTCGAGATATTCCGTGCGCCAATCGGCCTCATCCGCGGGGGTCACCCGGGGATCGACCGCCTGCACGGCGGCATCGCCGCGCACGGCGCAGCCGGCATCGAGCAGTAGGGTCACGAGCGGCGTCAGATGCGTGTCGGCGACGGCCCTGTCGACGAGCAGCGTCTCGGCCGCGCCGCAGATGCCGGTGCGGCGCATCTTGCTGTTGAGGAGAACGGTGCGGGCCATGTCGAGATCGGCCCCGGCCGCGACATAGACGTGGCAGATGCCGTCGAGATGGGCGAAGACCGGCACGCGGGCCTCGGCCTGCACCCGCTCGACCAGGCTGCGGCCGCCGCGGGGCACGATCACGTCGATGCCGCCATCGAGCCCGGCGAGCATGGCGCCCACCGCCGCCCGGTCGCGGGTGGGGACGAGCTGGATCGCGTCCGCCGGCAGGCCCGAGGCGGCGAGCCCCTCGCTCATGGCGGCGGCGATGGCGGTGGCGGTGCGGTGCGAATCCGAGCCCGCCCGCAGGATCGCGGCATTGCCCGCCTTGAGGCAGAGGGCGCCCGCATCCGCGGTGACGTTGGGCCGGCTCTCGAAGATGACGCCGACGACGCCCAGCGGCACGGCGATGCGCTCGATCAGGAGACCGTTCGGCCGCTCGAAAGCCGCGAGCTGGCGCCCGACGGGATCGGGCAGCGCGCCGACCTTCTCCACGGCGGCGGCGATGCCGTCGAGCCGGGCCTCGCTCAGGGTCAGGCGGTCGATCAGCGCCTTGGTCTGGCCGGCGGCCTGCGCGGCGGAGACGTCGCGGGCATTCTCGCGCAGGATCGCCGCCGCATTGTGCCGGATGCGCTCGGCAATGGTGCGCAGGGCAATGTCCTTGGTCTGGGCCGAGGCCAGCGCCATCTGCCGCGCGGCGGCGCGGGCGCGGCGACCGATGCCGAGCATCAGCGACTGCAGGTCGTCGGGATCGGCGAGATCGGACCTCAGGTTGAGAACAGGCACGGTATCGACCCCGTCATCAGGAAACCGGCTAACGACCGGTATTCACGGCCCTCATCGCATGACCGGCAAGGCAGCGACAAGCGAGGCCGTGGAAAAGCTGTCAGGCTCAGGTCGGTTTACTCGCCCGCGATCGCCAGATCGTCGCGATGGATCATCTCCGTGCGGCCGGGATAGCCGAGCAGATCGGCGATCTCGCGGCTCGGCTTCCCGAGGATACGGGCGGCCTCGGCGCTGTCATAGGCGACGAGGCCCTTGCCGAGGATGCGGCCGCGCTCGTCCCGGATCAGCACGGCGTCACCCTTGCCGAAGCTGCCCTCCAGCGCCTTCACGCCCACCGGCAGCAGGCTCGCCCCGCCCTGGAGCGCCCGCACCGCGCCCTCGTCGATGACGAGCACGCCGTGGGATTCGAGGGACCCGGCGATCCAGGTCTTGCGGGCGGCGGTGGGGTTCGAGCCCGACAGGAACCAGGTGCAGCGCGCCCCCTCGCGGATGGCCCGCAGGGGATTCTTGCCGCGCCCGTCGGCGATGATCATGTGCGTGCCGCCCGAGACCGCGATCTTGCCCGCCTCCACCTTGGTGCGCATGCCGCCCCGGGACAGCTCAGAGGCCGGGCCGCCGGCCATGGCCTCGATCTCCTCCGTCACCCGCTCGATCACCGGCAGGTGGCGGGCCTCCGGGTCGCTGTGGGGCGGCGCCGTATAGAGGCCGTCGATGTCGGAGAACAGCACCAGCACGTCGGCGCCGATCATGGTGGCGACGCGCGCGGCGAGGCGGTCGTTGTCGCCGTAGCGGATCTCGACGGTGGCGACCGTGTCGTTCTCGTTGACGACGGGCACGGCCCGCATGTCGAGGAGCTTCTGGACGGTCGCCCGGGCGTTGAGGTAGCGGCGCCGCTCCTCGGTGTCCCGCGGCGTCACCAGGATCTGCCCGGCGACGATGCCGTGATGGCCCAGCGCCTCGCTCCAGAACCGGGCCAGCGCGATCTGCCCCACGGCGGCGGAGGCCTGGCTCTCTTCCAGCCGCATGGCGCCCGGGGGCAGGCCGAGCACCGTGCGCCCGAGGGCGACGGAGCCGGAGGAGACCACCACCACGTCGACGCCGCGGGCATGCAGCTCGGCGATGTCTTCGGCGAGGGCGGCGAGCCAGGCATGGCGCAGCCGGCCGCGGTTGCGGTCCACCAGCAGGGCCGAGCCGACCTTGATGACGACGCGGCGGAAATCTTCGAGGACGGGCGTCATGGCGTCAGGCGGGGCGGTCCGGCAACAGGGCGGCTTCCACGTCCGTTTGAACGAAGTCGCCGCCCTTGAACAGCAGCGGCAACGCATGGGCGCGGGCCACCGCATAGGCGAGGCAATCGCCGAAATTCAGCTGGGCGGGATGCCCCCGCCCCTTCCCGAAGCGGGCGAAGGCCTCGGAGGCGATCGCGAACATCCCGGCATCGAAGGCGGCGATAGTGATAGCGGGATCCGCGAGAAAGGCTCCCAGGCGCATCTGCGCCGTTCCCGGAAGCCGTCCTTCCAGGACGAGACGCGTCTCGACCAGCGTCGGCGCTCCGACGACGGCGCCGCTTGCGGCAATGGCTCGGGCGAAGGCCGGAGCTTCCGCTTCGCCGAGAAGCACCGCGACGATCGCGGAGGTGTCGAGCGCGACCATCGCGTCCGTCAGCGGGGCAGGCCAAATTCGTCGTAAAGCTCGTCGTGACTCGAAGTGGCGCCGGGCAGCTTCTGCGCCGCGCCTTCCCGCGCGAGCGCCATGAACCGCTCGTAGCTCGCCCGCTGCTCCGGCGTCAGCGCCTCGAGGGGCGGGACGCTCAGCGCTGCCGTCTTCGCGGGCATCGGCTCCGGGCGCGGGGCCGCGTCGAGGGCCTGCCGGAGGGAGGCCACGACGGCCTCGTCGATGCTGGTGCCGCGGCGCTCCGCGAGCGCGCGGGCCAGGGCGTAGGCCTCGTCGTCCTCGACGATCAGCGTCTCCATCCTGCGGCCCTCCATCGGCGCCGCGAAATCTAGCGCGCCGCCGGGCTTGCGTCACTCACGGCTGCCAGGCGGGAGCGGGCTCGGCGGCCTCCTTCTCCTCCTCGGCGCCGACCTCGATCGCTGCCTGGATCGCGCGCAGGGCCTCCGGCACGCCCTGGCGGGTGGCCGAGGACAGGACCAGCGGCGTGCGCTTGGTGGCCCGCTTCAGCCGCGCCACCTGCTGCTTCAGGGTGTCGGGATCGAGGGCGTCGGCCTTGGAGAGGGCGACGATCTCCGGCTTGTCGGACAGCCCATGGCCATAGGCCTCGATCTCGCCGCGCACGAGCTTGTAGGCCTTGCCCGCATGCTCCGAGGTGCCCTCGACGAGGTGGAGCAGCACCCGGCAGCGCTCGACATGGGCGAGGAACTTGTCGCCGAGGCCGACGCCCTCATGCGCGCCCTCGATCAGGCCCGGGATGTCGGCGAGCACGAATTCGCGGGCATCCGAGCGCACCACGCCGAGGCCGGGATGCAAGGTGGTGAAGGGATAATCCGCGATCTTCGGCTTGGCCGCGGTCACGCTCGCCAGGAAGGTCGACTTGCCGGCATTGGGCAGGCCGATCAGGCCGGCATCGGCGATCAGCTTCAGCCGCAGCCAGAGCCACATCTCCTGGCCCTCCTGGCCGGGATTGGCGTGGCGGGGGGCACGGTTGGTCGAGGTCGCGAAATAGGCGTTGCCGAAGCCGCCATTGCCGCCCTTGGCGAGGCGGATGCGCTGGCCGACCTCGGTGAGGTCGGCGATCAGGGTCTCGCCGTCCTCCAGGAAGATCTGCGTGCCGGCGGGCACCTTCAGCACGGCGTCGTCGCCCTTGGCGCCGTGGCAGTTCGAGCCCATGCCGTGCTCGCCCTTCCGGGCCTTGAAATGCTGCTGGTAGCGGTAGTCGATCAGGGTGTTGAGGCCCTGTACGCATTCCACCCAGACGTCGCCGCCGCGGCCGCCGTCGCCGCCGTTCGGGCCGCCGAACTCGATGAACTTCTCGCGCCGGAACGAGACGCAGCCGGGACCGCCGTCGCCGGAGCGCACATAGACCTTGGCTTCGTCGAGGAACTTCACGGCTCGGCTCTCATCGTCTCGGGGATCGCCTCTGAGCGATCAGACATGGGTGCGACGGCACTGGCCGTCGAGGTTCAGGTACTGGACGCTGCGCAGGCCGGCCTCGAACCAGTCGCCGCCGGCCCGGGTGCGGGCATCCCCGTAGAGGTTGATCTGGATCGCCCCGTCCGGGGAGCGCAGGGTCGGCGTCTCCTCGGAGCGTTGGTAGGTCCAGATCGGCCGCGTGTCGAAAATCGTCTGCGCCCCGTCGGCCTCCCGCTGGAAGATCTGGGCATAGTCCGTCGCCTCGGGATCCGGGGCGGCGAAGTAGAACCCGACCTTCGGGCTGCGGCCCACGAAGTTATAGAACTCGCAGTAGAGCCGGCGTTCCCCCGACGGCTTCGGCGGCGGCAGGGCCTCCGCCTCGGGCGGCGGCACGGGCGCCTCCGGCCGGAGACCGGCGATGAAGGCCGCCAGCCCGAGGGCGGTGGCGGCCGCGCCGAGGCCGGCCAGCCATCGGGTCCTCACAGGCGGTCTCCCGTTTCGCGGCCCGCCAGCCACCCCGCCCGGTCGAGCCGGAAGGTGTCGCTCGCCACGGCCCTGCCGCGGGACAGGCTGAAATGCACGTCCTGCCCCGTGGGCGCGAAGCCGCATTTCTCGAGCACGCGTCGGGAGGCCGGGTTGTCGGCCATGGCGGCGGAGGCGAGCGTCCCGCCCCCGGCATAGGCGAAATAGGCCTCGGCCAGGGCGGTCGCGGCCTCCGTCATCAGCCCCTCGCCCCAATAGGGCTGCCCGAGCCAGTAGCCGAGATGCGGGGCGGGATCCTCCGGCCGCGGCTCGATGGAGACGATGCCGATCAGACCCGCGGGCGCGGCGCGGCGGCTGATTGCCATGACGAGCCCCTCCCCGGCCGCGTTGCAGGCTCGCGCCCGGATCACGAAGGCCTCGGCCTCGTGCAGGGACAGGGGCGACGGGATCCGCGCCGTCATCCGGGCGATCGCCGGCTCGCCCGCGAGGCGGGCTACGGTCTGCGCGTCCCGGGCCACCGGCCAGCGCAGCCAGAGGCGCGCGGTCTCGATGCGGAAGACGTCGTCGCGGGTCAGATCGGGAAACATCGCGTGCTCCTCGAAGCGGCGTGACCGCCGCCGGAGACGACGAAGGGGAGGATGGTGCCCCATCCTCCCCCGAGTTCCGATCGCTCTGGACGGCTCAAGCCGCGCACGTCGATCCGCCGGTTCGGTGTGGGACACCGGCGGGACGCTTCGCTTCGCCGTCTGAAGGCGCCCGCCGTTACTCTGCCGCCTGCTGCAGCGGTACCACCGCTACGAACTCGCGGCCGCGCTTGGTCTCGAAACGCACCCGGCCCTCGACCAGGGCGAACAGGGTGTGGTCCTTGCCCATGCCGACATTGGTGCCGGGATGCCACTTCGTGCCGCGCTGGCGCACGATGATGTTGCCCGGAATCACGGCCTCGGAGCCGAACTTCTTCACGCCGAGGCGCCGGCCTTCCGAGTCGCGGCCGTTGCGCGACGAGCCGCCTGCTTTTTTATGTGCCATTGGATTGCTCCCGAATGCTCGATTGTCGTGGGGCCGGCGCGATTACTCGGCAGCGGCGGCCGGGGCGGCCTGCGCCTTGGCCTTGCGCGGCTCGGCCTTGGAGGACTTGCCGCCGGCGCTGATCTCGGTGATGCGCACGAGCGTGAAGTCCTGGCGGTGGCCGCGGCGGCGGCGCGAGTTCTGGCGGCGGCGCTTCTTGAAGGCGATGACCTTCCGCGTGCGGCCGTGCTGCACGATCTCGCCGGTGACGCCGATGCCCGAAAGGAGCGGGGTGCCGACCTGGGTGGTCTCGCCGTCGCCGAACAGCAGCACGTCGCCGAAGGTGACGGCGGCGCCGGCCTCGCCCTCGAGGGTGGCCACGGTGATGACGTCGTTGGCGGCAACGCGATACTGCTTGCCGCCGGTCTTGATGACTGCGAACATCGTTGTCTCTCGTGTTCTCTGCCGGCCTCCGGCGCCGCGAGGGGCCTGGGCCGTCTTCTTGTTCAGGTCATCCGCGTGCGGGGCCCGGGGCCTCGAATCGCGAACGCGAAACGCGCGGACTTCGTCGAGGAAGCCGCGCGCTGTGGCGGTCCGATAGTCTGCAAGGCCCCGCCTGTCAATCGCGGCAGCCCTGGAACCGAACCGGCCTCCCCTTCGGCGGAGGGCGCCTTAGGAAGCCCTGAGCGCGCGGCGCCGGCTCCTCTTCCAGGGGACCGTAATAGTCCTCGGGGAAGTTCGCGTAGCGCGTGAAGAACCCGCCCCGGTTCCGGGCCCACTCGTCCTCCACGGAGAGCGCCAGGAGCGCGTCGTTGATCGCCTGGGGCTCGTCCATCAGCGTCGTCGGCAGGACGACCCCGAACTGGCTCTCCCGGATACGCTCCGACTGGGCGCCGAGGTCGAAGGCGACGGGCGGCAGCCCGAGGAAGAAGCTGCTCGAGAGGGAGTAGCAGTAGGTCTCGGGCCAGATCGAGGGGAAAAACCCGAAATGCGGGTTGATCATCTTGACCATCTCGAGACACTCCTTCTCGGAGCGATATTCCCCCGTCTCCATGACGCCGAGGGCGGTCATGTCGCGCGTGATCGCCGAGTATCCGACGATGGAATAGGCGATCGGCAGGTCCCGCGCCTTGGCGTCCAGGGCTAGGCTGTAGATGAGGTCGCTGCCCTTGTGCGGGCCGATCGCCCCGATCGTCACGATCCGCAGGGGACCGTCCTTGGCGGGCGGGCCCTCGAACGGGGCGACCGCCGGGAAAACCTCCTCGTGCGGGCGCACCGCGACGGCGACGTTCGGGAAGAACCTGCGGAAGCGCGCCCGCGTGTCCTCGGAGGGGGCGAAGTTGGCGCGGGTGCGGGACAGGAAGTCCTCCCAGGCTCTCATCCGGATCTGGGGCGGCACCTGATCGGCCACGTCCCGATCCGTCGCCACGCAGAGCGCACAGGCTTCGAGATCGATGCCGTGGCGGCTGCGGCCTTCCCGCGTGACCATGTTGCTGCGGTGACAGACGGCGTTGAAGTCGTGCAGCGTCACGTAGAGCCTGTCGCCGAAGCGCGTGAGCAGGCGCATCAGGTTCTCCGTCGCCCGCCAGCTCGCATGCGTGAACGAGTGGACGTGGAGGATGGCGGGGTCCAGCCAGCGGAGGAACGTCTCCAGCAGGGCCGTCCCGGCCTCGATGCGCAGGCTCTCGATGGCGGGAACGTAGAGATCCTGGTCGGGATCGAAGACGTTCAGCGAAACCGCGTTGCCGTCCACGGTGACGATCAGGACGGAGGCGCCGGCCTCGCGCAGGCGGCCGGCCAGGTGATTCACGTGGGTGGCGATCCCGCCGCTGCCGCTGAAGGTGAACAGCACCGCCGCCCCGGGCCCCAGGCGCCGCGCCAGCCGGTAGAGGTCGAGCCGTGCCCGACCCTCCCATCCGGGATCGGCGGCGATAAAGGCCTGCACGCGGCGGGCGTAATCGGGGTGCTTGCCGATGAGCACCTCCTGGCCGGGGATGTACTCCGCCTCCCGGAACTCGGCGAACGAGACCTCGCCGCTGTGAAACACGAAGATGTCCTCGGCCAGGACGTTCCGGTATCCCGCCTTGATCGCCCGCAGGCAGAAGTCGTTCTCCTCGCCGTAGCCGCGGCCGAAGGCCGGATCGAGCGGACCGATCGCGTCGATGACGGAGCGGCGCATGTAGAAGCAGAACCCGACGCCGGTCGGCAGCTCGGTGCGGCGCAGGGGATTGCAGGCGGCGGCGTAGGCGTCGATCTGCGCCAGGGCGCATTCGAGCTTCAGGGCGTTCTTCTCGTTGGCGTTCGGATAGCTGCAGATCGAGGCGTTGTTCGAGTAGGGCGTGATCGTCGCGATGCGGGGATCGGCGGCGGCATGGGCCAGCATGCGGTCGATCCAGTCGCCGAAGACCAGAGTGTCGGCATTGAGGAGGATCACGTCCGCCTTCGGCACCATCGCGATGGCGCGGTTGACCGAGCCGACGAAGCCGAGATTCCGCTCGTTCTCGACATAGATGAAGAGCAGGTCGCGGGCGAGCGCGCGGAGCCGATCGGTCAGTTCCGGCTCGGGGCTGCAATCGTTGATGACGAGAAGGGAGAACTTCGCCCGCTGCCGGTGGGTGAGGACCGCGTGGATCGTCGCCAGGGTATCGTCGAGGCCGCGATAGACGGGCACGATCACGACCACGTCCGCATCCTCGCCGCGGGCCGGGATGGCGTCCCGCCAGGCTGCCGGCGCGGGCGCGACCGGGCGATCCCACGGCACGCTGCCGATCGGGTTCGGATGATAGCCCAGGGCCTTGCCGACGGCGACGTAGTGGTGGAGCGGGTTGGTGCCGGCGGGAATCTCGTCGCCGTACCGGTCCAGGTAGTAGCGGGTGTTGAAGAAGGCCGAGGGATCCCGGCGCTCCTTCCAGCCGAAATCGTGGAAGTGGATCAGGGGGTCGGACTGGGCGTCCCTGACGTCGGCGTATTTCCTCAGATAGAAATCCCGGTCGAAGGCCTCCGCGATCTGCCGCAGGATCTCCTCACGGCGCAGCGGCCTGTCCAAGCCGAGGCCGACACCGCCCGCCTTGACGTCGAGCGACGCGGGGCTCCGCCCCGTGGGCAGCCCCGAGGCGCGGGCCATCTGGGCGCCGAACGCGTCGAGAGTGCCCGCCGCGATCGCGTGGTAGAACGGGTTCGCCCCCGAGCGCTCCACATGCTCGTGGTGGGCGATGTAGGAGGCCGTGTCGAAATCCGGCCGCGGATTGAGCCGCTTCCGGCCGCCGACCGACAGGAAGTGGTCGAGGGCGTCCATCGACCCGATCATGTCGGCATAGCGCAGGCCGTAATAGACCGCGTCGAAATGCGGGGCGATCACCGCGCGCTGCAAGGCGAGCCAGGCGATCTCGTCGAGCGGCCGCGTGTCCAGGCCCGAATTCCGGCCGCCGAGCCGGCGATAATGCAGCAACGGGTTTTCCGTCAGGGCGCCGTCGGGCAGATGACGCCGGGCATAGTAGAGCGTGTTGAAGGAGGCGGACGGGTTGCGCCCCTCCTTCCAGCCGTAGCGATAGAAGTGCTCGCGCGGCTGCCCGGACGAAGCGGCGACATCCGGGTATTGCGAGACGTAGAAGCTCTCGTCGACCTCGTTGTCGTCCAGGTCGATCGGACGCTGAAACCAAGTCCTCGGGCCAAACCTGAAGAAGTACTTTACCATCGGGAAGCCATCCCGCCGCGAAACGAAAGGTCGAAGGCCCGCACTTGATCCTGCCTCATGCCAACCCTCGCCAGCCGCAGAGGCACAAGATCGGTTCTCTTCGTCCGCAGGATCGCATCAAGCCTAGCCTCTAATCGCCCCCTACAGCATCGATACTTGGTGCATGTTTCGGCATTGTTTGTGTCTGCATTAAAACTATCGAAACATCTTCGAAAAATCGCCTCCAGGCCCGTCCATCGATGTCGTTCCGCATATGAGGCGAGAATTTCCAACTCTCAGTTGAGCAATGAAACCGATCCATTTCGCGAATTCAAGTGTAGCAAATCGACCAACTTTTCCATGTAAACAAAGAATAAAATCTTAGAACCATTCCATGTTGCGAGCGTCCGCGACCTGGAACACGTCCCTACACATAGATCAATTTTTGGATTTCCGCGCAAACTCTGGGGCGGTTTCGGGGGCGCGTCAAGGGACGAGTCTGAACGCTCGGTTGCAGTCCCGGCCCGCCCCATCCCCCACCGAGATGGTGGCGACGCTTCCGGAACGGAAGCGCATGTTTCTGGCGGCGCGTGCCCGGGCCCCGCCGCAGCCGGCGCTAGCGCGGCGATTCCCGAGTTCAAGAATGTTCGGAACGGCCCAGCTTGCTTATCCTTAACGCCATCGGATTCGGGCAGAGAGGTCGGCCATGAGACGGGCAGTCAGGCTCAGCAGGAGCGTCGCGGGGCAGCCGGGTCGCAGCGCCCCGCTGCCGGATCGGATCACGGGCTCCCGTCACGCCGAGAGCCTCGATCTCACGGCGCCGCAGCCCCTGCCGGAGCGCGGGCTGTCGGCCCGGGAGCTGATCGAGATGGCGCGGGCCGCGCGGAGTCGTATGAAGCCGGAGGCGCCCTGATCCTGAGGGCCGGCCGGGGGCATCGCGGAGTCGGCGAAGGCATGGAACAGGGACACGGCCATCACGCGCAGGCGGGTCACGGCGGGCACGACCACCACGCGCATGACCATGGCCATGGTCATGCGCACGGGCACGGGCATTCCCACGCGCCGGCGCGCTTCGGCCGGGCCTTCGCCCTCGGCATCGGGCTCAACACCGCCTTCGTGCTGATCGAGGCCGGCTATGGGGTCGCGGCCAATTCCATGGCGCTGCTGGCGGATGCGGGCCACAACCTGTCGGACGTGCTCGGCCTCGTCGTGGCCTGGGCCGCGACGGTGCTGGGCCGGCGCCGGCCGAGCGACCGCTTCACCTACGGTCTGCGCGGCTCCTCGATCCTGGCCGCCCTGTTCAACGCGGTCTTCCTGCTGGTGGCCTGCGGCGCCATCGCCCTGGAGGCGGTGCAGCGCTTCCACGATCCCGCCCCCGTGGCGGAGGCGACCGTGATGGTGGTCGCCGCCATCGGCATCGCCATCAACGGCGCCACCGCCTGGCTGTTCGCCTCGGGCCGCAAGGGCGACATCAACATCCGCGGCGCCTATCTCCACATGGCGGCCGACGCGGCGGTCTCGGCGGGGGTGGTGGTGGCCGGCCTCGTCATCCTGCTGACCGGCTGGACCTGGCTCGACCCGGTGGTGAGCCTCGTCATCGTCGCGCTCATCGTCTGGGGCACCTGGGGCCTGCTGCGCGACAGCGTGGCGATGTCGCTGGCCGCCGTGCCGCCGGGCATCGATGCGCGCGCCGTGCGCCGCTTCCTCGCCGAGCGGCCCGGGGTGAGCGAGGTGCACGACCTGCATATCTGGCCGATGAGCACCACCGAGACGGCGCTGACCGCCCATCTCGTGATGGCGGGCGGGTTTCCCGGCAACGCCTTCCTGGCGGAGAGCGCGGCGCTGATCGAGCAGCGCTTCGGCATCGCCCACGCCACCCTTCAGATCGAGGAGGCCGGGGGCCCGGCCTGCGCGCTCGCCCCCGACCACGTGGTGTGACGGCGAAGGGGCCTCAGCCCTCCATCGCCTCCAGCTCGGCGATCATGCCCTCGATCATGCCCAAGCCGATCTGCCAGAAGGCCGGATCGCTGGCATCGAGACCGAAGGGCTTGAGGAGCTCGCCATAGGGCTTCGAGCCGCCCGCCGAGAGCAAGGCGAAGTAGCGCTCCACGAAGCCGCTCTCCGCCCGGGCATAGACCCCGTAGAGGGAGTTCACGAGGCAATCGCCGAAGGCATAGGCGTAGACGTAGAACGGCGAGTGGATGAAGTGCGGGATGTAGGCCCAGAAGGGCTCGTAGCCCGAATCCAGCTGGATCGCCGGGCCGAGGCTCTCGGCCTGCACCGACATCCAGAGCGCGTTGATCTCGTCAGCGGTGAGCTCGCCCTTGGCGCGGGCGAGATGGACCTTCCGCTCGAAGCTGTAGAAGGCGATCTGGCGCACCACCGTGTTGATCATGTCCTCGACCTTCGCCGCGAGCATGGCCCGGCGCTGGACGGGGTCGGTGGTGCGGGCGAGCAGCTTGCGGAAGGTCAGCATCTCGCCAAACACGCTCGCGGTCTCGGCGAGCGTCAGCGGGGTCGGCGCCATCAGCGCCCCGTTGGGGGCGGCCAGCACCTGATGGACGCCGTGGCCGAGCTCGTGGGCGAGCGTCATCACGTCCCGCGGCTTGCCCTGGTAGTTCACCAGCACATAGGGGTGCGCGGAGGGCACGGTCGGATGCGCGAAGGCGCCGGGCGCCTTGCCCGGCCGCGTCGGAGCGTCGATCCAGCCGCCGTCGAAGAAGCGCTTGGCGATGTTGGCCATGTCCGGCGAGAAGGCGCCGTAGGCGTCAAGCACCGTATCCCGCGCCTCCGTCCACGGAATCGTGCGCTGCTCGACCTTCGGGAGCGGAGCGTTGCGGTCCCAGTAGGGCAGCGCCTCGGCGCCGAACCACTTGGCCTTCAGGCGGTAATAGCGGTGCGAGAGCCGCGGATAGGCCGCGCGCACGGCATCGACCAGGGCGGCGACCACCTCGGGCTCGACCCGGTTGGCGAGGTGGCGGGCATCCGCCACATCCTTGAAGCCGCGCCAGCGGTCGGAGATCTCCTTGTCCTTGGCCAGCGTGTTGGTGATGAGCGTGAAGACGCGCAGATTCGCCCGCAGGGTCTCGCTGATCGCGAGGGCCGCCTCCTGGCGCAGAGCCGGGTCCGGGTCCTGCAGCTTGTTGAGGGTCGGCTCCAGGGTCAGCTTCTCGCCCTGGACGGGGAAGCGGAGCGCCGCGATCGTCTCGTTGAACAGCCGGTCCCAGGCGGCGTTCGAGGTGACCGACTTCTCGAGGAAGAGCTTTTCCGTGCGGTCGTCGAGCTGGTGCGGCTTCTCCCGGCGCAAATCCTCGATCCAGGGCCGATAATGGGCGAGCGGCCCGCTCGCCGTGGCCCGGTCCATCGCCGCGTCCTCGACGCGGTTGAGCTCCAGGCCGAAGAACAGCAGGTCGGCAGAGGCCGCGGTCAGGCGCTCGCGGGTGTCGCCATAGAACTTGGCCCGCGTCTCGTCGGTGGTGTCGCCGGAATAGACGAGGCCGGCGAAGGACATCAGGCGGCCGAGCAGGTCCTCGATCGCCTCGTAGGCCCGCACCGCTTCGCCGAGCTTGTCCGAGGCGTCGGGGGCGGCCGCCATCTCGGCGATCCGGCCGGCATAGGCCTTGGCGAAGGCGCGGCACTCGGCCTCCGCCTTGGCGAGGTCGTCGCGGAAATCGGCCCCGTCGATCCCGGAATAGAGATCCTTCAGGTTCCATTCCGGGAGCACGCCGAGATCGACCGCCCTCGCGGCCTCGGCGCCGCTCACGGCTGCGAAGGGCACAACGGTCTCGCGGGCACGGATCGGCATTCTCTTCCTCGGCTTCTGCGCGGCGTCCGGGTGGCCCGCGTTCTCACCTGTCTCTCTGATATCGAGCGAGGACCGCCACGGTTCAACACGCATGCCACGCCGCTCGGCGCTTCCGTGCCGCCTTTGAGGAAACCGGGGGTGGCCGCGCGCAATCCTGCAACGTCGTTAAGCGGTGCTTTACGCTCTTGGGCGACCCTGCGCTTCGAAACGAAACAGCTTCGCCGAACGAACCGCCCGATCCCGCCCTCCTCCGGGCGGACCGGCGGCCGCCGGGAGCGGGAAGCCCGAGGATCCTTGATGACGACGACCGTCCTGATCGTGGATGACGATCCCGTGCAGCGCCGGCTCGCCGAGAGCATGGTGCGCCGCCTCGGCTTCGAGGCGCGGGTGGCGGAATCCGGGACGGACGGGCTCGCGATGCTGCGGGCCGGCGACGGCATCGACGTGGTGCTCCTCGACCTCGTCATGCCCGGCGGCATGGACGGGCTCGCCGTGATGGCGGAGATGCGCAAGAGCAGCATCGACACCCCGGTCATCGTGCAAACCTCGAACGGCTCGATCGACGCCGTCATCAACGCGATGCGCGCCGGCGCCGTCGATTTCGTGGTCAAGCCCGCGGGGGCCGAGCGGCTCCAGGTCTCGATCAAGAACGCCCTGCGGGTCGACCAGTTGGAAGAGGAGGTGCGCCGCATGCGCCGCCGCGCCTCCGGCTCCCTCGGCTTCAAGGACCTCGCCTCGAAGAGCCCGGACATGGACCGGGTGATCCGGCTCGCCGAGCGCGCCGCCAAGTCGAACATCCCCGTGCTGATCGAGGGGGAATCCGGCGTCGGCAAGGAGGTGCTGGCCCGGGCGATCCAGGGCTCCGGCGACCGCCGGGGCAAGCCCTTCGTCACCGTCAATTGCGGGGCGATCCCGGACAACCTCGTCGAATCGACCCTGTTCGGCCATGAGAAGGGCGCCTTCACCGGCGCCACCGAGCGCCATGTCGGCAAGTTCGTCGAGGCCTCGGGCGGCACGCTCTTCCTCGACGAGATCGGCGAACTGCCCCTCGAGGCCCAGGTGAAGCTCCTGCGCGCCCTCCAGGAAGGCGAGGTCGATCCGGTGGGCGGCAAGCGCAGCGTGCGCGTCGACATCCGCCTGATCTCCGCGACCAACCGCTCGCTCCTCGATCTCGTGAAGCAGGGCAAGTTCCGCGAGGATCTCTACTACCGCCTCAACGTCTTCCCGATGACGCTGCCGCCCCTGCGCGCCCGCAGCGAGGATATCCCGGATCTCGTGCGCTCCTTCTGCGCCCGCTTCGCGGCGGAGGAGGGCAAGCGCCTGCGCGGCATCGCCCCCGAGGCCATGGCCCTGCTGACCCGCTATCCCTGGCCCGGCAACGTGCGCCAGCTCGAGAACGCCCTGTTCCGCGCCGTGGTGCTCGCCGACGGCGACGAGCTGACCGTGTCGGAATTCCCGCAGATCGCGGCGCAGGTTCAGGGCTTCGACGTGCGCATCCCGCCGCTGCCGAGCCAGCCGCTGCTGCCGGGGGGCGGCCTGGAGCCGGTGCGGGAGATCGTCCGCGTCGAGGTGCGCGATCCCCATTCCATGTCCCTCGTGCTCGAGGAGACCGGGGAGATGAAGACCATGGAGGCGGTGGAGGCGGAGGTGATCCGCTATGCGCTGCAATTCTACCGGGGCCGGATGTCGGAAGTGTCGCGGCGCCTCGGGATCGGCCGCTCGACCCTCTACCGCAAGCTGAAGGATCTCGGCCTCGAAGGCGATGACAAGGGCGACGAGGCCGCCGCCTGACCGCTTTCCCGTCGCGAAACCGACGCGGTTGGCGGCGAGAAGGCCTTTCGCGCCGGGGCCGGGAGCAAGGCCGGTCTCGACGCGTGTGTCATTGCGTACGGTCGCGCTTGAGACGATAGTCATAGCAGGGCTTCGGTCCGCGCCGCCGAATCCCGGGGAGACAGTGTCATGCGCGCCCTCACGAGCGCCCGGTCCACCCTCGCCCTCGCCGCGATGCTCACCGCGTCCGTGGCCATGGCGCCCCTTGCCCGGGCCGAGACCGCCGCCCCTCCGGCCCCGGCGCCGGAGGTGATCCGCAAGGCCGCGGTCGAGCCGAACGCGCCCGCCGAGACGACGCCCGTCCAGGCCCGGCCTGGAGCGGAAACCGGCGCGCCGAAGCCGGCCGAACCCGCACCCGCCGACGCCAAGCCGGCCGAGACGGGCTCCACGGCCCCGAAGCCCGCCGGCGAGGATCCCGGCGCCGTGCCGACCACGGCCGGCCCGGCGCTCGATCCCTCCGCCACGGACGCGCCCAAGGAGGAGCCCGTCGTCGCGGAGCCGGCCGCGCCCCAGGCCCCCGCCGATCCGCAGGGCGCCGCCCTGTTCGCCCGGCTCTCCGACGCCGCGCCGCTGCTGGCGCGCCTGCCGGGCAAGGAGCGCGAGGCGCTCAAGGCCTTCTACGCCCTGGTCGATTTCCGGCCGGTCTGGATCGAGAAGGGCGCCTGGAACGCCGCCGCCAAGTCGGTGATCGCCCGCCTGCAGGCCGCAGGCGAGGACGGCCTCGATCCCGCCGCCTATCCGGTTCCCGCCCTGAAGGACCTCGACAAGCCCGGCGCCGAGGCCGCTCTGGCGGAGGCGGAGCTGAAGCTCTCGGCCGCGGTGGCGCTCTATGCCCGGGACGCCCGCGGCGGCCGGGTCAACCTGACCGCGATCTCGAAGCTGATCACCCCGCAGCTCGACCTGCCGGGCGCGGACCTGACCCTCGCCCGCGTCTCCATCTCCGGGGACAAGGCCGGCCAGATCCTGCAGGAATACAACCCGCAGACCGCCGGCTATCGCGCCCTGAAGAGCCGCCTCGCCGCCCTGCGTGGGCCGGCGCCGCAGGTGGCCGCCTCCAAGAGCCTGCGCCTGCCCGCCGGCCCGGTGCTGAAGATCGGCATGAACGACCGCCGGGTGCCCGCCCTGCGCGCGCATTTCGGCCTGGAGGAGCGCGCCGCCGGCACCCTCGATGCCGGCCCCGGCGAGCCCGAGACCTACGACAAGGCGGTGGCCGATGCGGTCGCCGACTTCCAGCGCAGCCGCGGCCTGCCGGCCAACGGCGTGCTGACGCGGGGCACCGTGGTCGCCCTCGCCCTGGACGACGCGCCCGCCGCCTCCCGCGGGGGCAGCGAAGCCGATCTCCTCGTCAATATGGAGCGCTGGCGCTGGCTGCCGGGCGAGCTCGGGCCGGATTACGTCTTCGTCAACGTGCCCGAGTTCCGCCTGCGCGTCTTCCGCGGCGGGATCGAGCGCGACACCACGCGGGTCATCGTCGGCAAGCCGGAATCACCCACCCCGACCTTCTCCGGGCTGATGGAATACGCGGTGGTGAACCCGTCCTGGTTCGTGCCGCCCTCGATCCTGAAGAAGGAGTTCCTGCCCGGCCTCGCCCGCGACCCGAACTACGCCGCCCGGCGCGGCTACCAGGTCGTGCGCCGCGGCAACTCGATCTCGGTGCGCCAGCCGCCGGGGGAGCGCAATGCGCTCGGCTTCATCAAGTTCCTGTTCCCGAACCAGCACGCGGTCTACCTGCACGACACGCCGAACCGGTCGCTGTTCAGCGCCTCCTACCGGGCGATGAGCCATGGCTGCGTGCGCGTGGACGACCCCTTCCGCTTCGCCGATGCGGTGCTGCCCAACTGGTCGAACGCCCGCCTGAAGGCGCTGATCGGCAAGGGCGAGCGCACGATCCGCCTGCCGGAGAAGCTGCCGGTGCACCTCGCCTACTTCACGGCCTATGTCGACGATGACGGCGTCTACCGGACGCTGCCGGACCTCTACGGCTACGACGCGCCGATGCGCGCGGCCCTGGGGCTCGCCCCCGCGACGCCGGCCATGGCCAAGGCCAAGCCGCCCGCCGAGGCGAAGCGCAACATCGCCGCCACCCCGACGGCGCCGCAGGCATTGCGCACGATCCGCCGCGAGGCGACCGGTGCCGCCGCCCCGCGGGCCGCGCCCGTCCCCCGCGCGCCCCACCGGGAAAGCGAGGTGTATGGCGAGCCCGGCCTGTGGACGCCGGAGCTCGCCCGGCCTGAGCCGCGGAGCTGGTGGTAATCGCGCAACACTCGCGAAGTATTCCGCAGAAGATCTGCGGAAGCGGCACTTTTCCGCAAGAAATGGTCAGGTCACGTGCGAAAGGGCTCTTGTGAGGCCCTTTTTCGCCACGGTTGAGCCTTAGCCGCTTCCGCCAGAAGGACGGCGGCAGCACGGACCCGGGCCTGCGTTTCACGGTCTCCGGCAACCTTGCATCCCCCATGACGTCCGCGACGTGGTGGCGACGAGCGAGGGTGAGACCCATGGCGGTTGCGAAGCGGCGAACTTCCCGGGCTGCCCGCGCGCAGCATCCCCGCGGCGCCCTGCGCGTCCTCTCGCTTCTGGGCGCGATCGGCCTCGCGGTGGTGGCCGGCACGGCCGAGACCGAGAACGCGGTCGCCAACGGCGATACCCGCACGCTCTCGCTGATCCACGAGCACACCCAGGAGAGCGCGACCATCACCTTCAAGCGCGATGGCCGCTACGACCGCGCCGCCCTCGACCAGCTCAACTGGCTCCTGCGCGACTGGCGCGAATCGGAAGCCACCAAGATGGATCCGCGCCTGTTCGACGTGGTCTGGGAGGCGCAGCGCTCGGTCGGCTCCTCGGCGCCGATCCGCGTGGTCTGCGGCTATCGCAGCCCCAAGACCAACGGCATGCTGCGCCGGCGCTCGGCGGGCGTCGCCGAGTTCAGCCAGCACATGCAGGGCAAGGCGATGGATTTCTTCCTCACCGATGCCTCGATCGACGACATCCGCGCCGCCGGCATGCGGCTCCAGCGGGGCGGCGTCGGCTGGTATCCGCGCTCGGGCTCGCCCTTCGTGCATCTCGATGTCGGCTCGGTCCGCTCCTGGCCGCGCATGACCCACGACCAGCTCGCCCGGCTCTTCCCCGACGGCAAGACCGTGCACCTGCCCGCCGACAACCGGCCGCTGGCCCGCTACGAGGAGGCCCGCGCCGAGATCCTGGCCCGCGGCGGCACCGTGCTCGGCCAGACCACGGTGGCGAGCGCCGAGGAGATGGATGACGGCCCGGGCCTGAAGGGCTTCTTCGCGAGCCTGTTCGGCGGAGGCGCCGGACAGCCCGCCGCCCCGGCGACGCCCGCCCAAGCTCAGGCTCAGGCTCCCCGCAAGGGCAAAGCCGCCCCGGTCGCCGTGGCGAGCGCCGATCCGGAAGACCCCGCCGACGCCCGCGCCGCCCTGGCCTATGCCGCACCGAACACCTCCGGGGCCCTGCGCGACACCCTGCTGCGGCGCGAGGCGCCCAGCGCCCAGGCCCTGCTCACCGGCGCCATGGGCGGCGAGAGCCAGCAGGCGGTGGTGGCGCCCCTGCCCCCGCGCCGGCCGGCGGAGCTCGCCGCATTGGCCGCGGCGATCGCCATGCCGATCCCGCCCCCGCGTCCGATCCAGGTGGCTGGCCTCGGCGATGCCGGCCTGTCCGGCATGGCCAAGCTCGCCGACGAGCCGGCGCCGCGGACCCATCTCGTCGCGCCGGATGCCGATACGCAGACGCAGTTGCGCGGCCTCTTCCTGGCCGTGTCGCAGGGCGCGTCCGAACCGGTCGGCCCCTCCGCGCCGGTGGAGGTCGCCGAGGCCCGCCCGCATAACGAGGCGGTGCCGGAGGGCGTGTTCGCCCAGGTCGCCGAGGCCGTGCTGAGCCGATTCTCCGCCCGCAGCCCGGGGGAGGAGCTCGCCGCCTCGCATTTCACCGGCTCGGCCACCGCCGGGATCCGCACGGGCCGCTGACGCGCCGCGACGCGAGGCCTCATCGGCCTTTGCCCGCCCGGGCCTGGGCAAGCTCGGGGGTGGCGCTTATCTCCGGTCCGCAGCCGACAGAACCTCAGACCGGATTTCATGGCCGAGACCGACCCGGAAGCGAACCGCTTCTCCGCCCGCGCCAGCCGCTACGCCCGCGTCGGCGCCAATGTCGGCGGGGTCGCGGCCCGCATGGCCGGCGCCAAGCTGTTCGGCGGCAAGGGCGGCGAGGCCCCGAGCAACGCGGCGGCCCTCGCCCAGGCGCTCGGCGGCCTGAAGGGGCCGATCATGAAGGTGGCGCAGCTCCTCGCCACCGTGCCGGACCTGCTGCCGCCGGAATACGCCGCCGAGCTGCAGAAGCTCCAGGCCGACGCCCCGCCCATGGGGGCGGCCTTCGTGAAGCGGCGGATGATGGCCGAGCTCGGCGCCGACTGGCAGAGCCGGTTCGGCAGCTTCGATCTCAAGCCCGCCGCCGCCGCCTCCCTCGGCCAGGTCCACCGGGCGACCTCCCGCGACGGGGCCTCCCTGGCCTGCAAACTGCAATACCCTGATATGCAATCAGCGGTTGAGGCAGACCTCAAGCAGCTCGAACTCGCCTTCGCCCTGCACCGGCGCATGAACGCCTGGCTCGACACCAGCGAGATCAAGAAGGAGATCGGCGCGCGGGTCCGCGAGGAACTCGACTATACCCGCGAGGCCAAGCACGCCGCCCTCTACGGCGCCGTGCTGAAGGACATCGAGGCCGTGCGCGTGCCGGCGGTGCATGGCGACCTCTCCACGAAGCGGCTCCTCACCCTCGGCTGGCTCGAGGGCGCGCGCATCCTCGGCTTCGCGGAGGCGCCGATCGAGATCCGCAACCGGATCGCCCAGGCCATGTTCAAGGCGTGGTGGCACCCCTTCAGCCGCGCCGCGGTCATCCACGGCGATCCGCATCTCGGCAACTACACCGTCTTCTCGGAAGGCGGCGAGGCGCAGGGCATCAACCTGCTCGACTATGGCTGCGTGCGCATCTTCCACCCGCGCTTCGTGGGCGGCGTGGTCGATCTCTATCGCGGCCTGCTGGAGGACGACCGCGAGCGGGTCGTTCACGCCTACGAGGTCTGGGGCTTCAAGAAGCTCACCAACGAGACGATCGACATCCTCAACATCTGGGCGCGCTTCATCTACGGGCCGCTCCTGGAGGATCGGGTGCGGACGGTCGCGGACGGGGTGAAGCCCGGCGAATACGGCCGCCGCCAGGCTTTCCAGGTGCATCAGGCGCTGAAGGAGCGGGGCCCGGTCACCGTTCCCCAGGAATTCGTGTTCATGGACCGCGCCGCGGTCGGCCTGGGCGCCGTGTTCCTGCATCTGCGCTCGGAGCTGAACTACCACAGGCTGTTCGAAGCGGAGATCGAACGCTTCTCTCTGGAAGCCCTTTCGGAGCGTCAAGGGGCCGCGCTCGATGCGGCGGGATTGCTGCGACCGGCCTGAGGAAAGTCGACAGCCGGCTATTTCGCTCATGGACAAGCTGATTGCGACTGTGAAACGCTTGCGCTAAATCCGCTGCGAACCAACAAAAGAGTCGCAGGGACAGAACGCACAATGGCCGAGACCAAGACCCTGTCGGGTGTGACGTACAGCCCGGCCATGGACGGCAACACCCACGAGCAGACCTATCGTGGTTTCGTCCGCTTCGTGGAAATCGGCACGGCGGTTGTTCTCTGCTGGGTTCTCGCCCTCGCGGTCGGCGGCATCCGCGAGGCTTGGCTCACCGCGATCGGCGGTGTGCTTCTCTCATGGGCGGCCGGCGCGGTCGGCGCCTTCGTCCCCGCCATCGGCTGGAAGGCGCCCGCGGTTGTGGTCGTCCTCCTCGCGGCGGCTTTGGCTTTCGCCTGATCCTGCTCTTGGCTCGCGGCGTTCGTGAACCCGTTTGAGGGTCCGCGACGCCGGCGCCGCGAGTCATCGCTACGAAAACGATTAGGCTCGGATACCGGCGCGTCCTGAACGGACGGCTGTAAGAACGGGAGCTCCTTAATGCGTATCGCCGTACTGGCGGAATCGGACGCGGCCGAACCGCGCGTGGCCGCTGTGCCCGAGACCGTCAAGAAATTCATTGCACTGGGCGGCGACGTGGTCGTTCAAGCCGGTGCCGGCAAGAAGGCCGGCGTGCCGGATGCCGAATATGAGGCCGCCGGCGCCAAGATCGCCGCGACCGCCGAGGAGGCCCTGAACGGCGCCGACCTCGTGCTCAAGGTCCGCCGCCCCGGCGCGGACGAGCTCCCCAAGATCCCGAAGGGCGCCGCGGTCATCGCGATCATGGATCCCTACGGCCGCGAGGCCGAGCTGAAGGCCATGGCCGATGCCGGGATCAGCACCTTCGCCATGGAGCTGATGCCCCGCATCACCCGCGCGCAGGTGATGGACGTGCTCTCCTCGCAGGCGAACCTCGCGGGCTACCGTGCGGTGATCGACGGGGCCGCCGAGTACGGCCGCTCCCTGCCGATGATGATGACCGCCGCCGGCACCGTCCCGGCCGCGCGCATCTTCATCATGGGCGTCGGCGTGGCCGGACTCCAGGCCATCGCCACCGCCCGCCGCCTCGGCGCCGTGGTGACGGCGACCGATGTGCGCCCGGCCACCAAGGAGCAGGTCGAATCCCTCGGCGCCAAGTTCGTCGCCGTGGAGGACGAGGAGTTCAAGCAGGCCGAGACCTCCGGCGGCTACGCCAAGGAGATGTCGGCCGAGTACCAGAAGAAGCAGGCGGAGCTGGTCAAGGGCCACATCGCCAAGCAGGACATCGTCATCACGACGGCGCTGATTCCGGGCCGCCCGGCCCCGAAGCTGGTGTCGGAGGAGATGATCGCCTCGATGAAGCCGGGCTCGGTTCTCGTCGACCTCGCGGTGGAGCGCGGCGGCAACGTCGCCGGCGCCAAGGCGGGCGAGATCGTGACCACCGGCAACGACGTGAAGATCGTCGGCCACATCAACGTGCCCGGCCGCCTCGCCGCGACCGCGTCCAGCCTCTACGCGCGCAACCTCTACGCCTTCGTCGAGACCCTCGTCGACAAGGAGAGCAAGGCGCTCGCGGTGAAGTGGGACGACGAGCTCGTGAAGGCCACGAACCTCACGCGCGACGGCGCGATCGTCCACGATTCCTTCAAGCCCGCAGCCTGACCCGCGCGGAGGATCTTCTCACATGGCAACCCTTCCTCCCCCTGATGCGGCGGCCGACCAGGCCCAGTCCGCAGCGGCCGCGGCGCGTGCCGCCGCCGAGATCGCCCGGCAGCACGCCGATTACGCCCAGTCCGTCGCCGATTCCCTCGGCCACGGCGTCGCCGCTGCCACCCACGGCGCCGTCGACCCGACCGTCTTCCGCCTGGCGATCTTCGTCCTGGCGATCTTCGTCGGCTACTACGTGGTCTGGTCGGTGACCCCGGCCCTGCACACGCCGCTGATGTCGGTCACCAACGCGATCTCCTCCGTCATCATCGTCGGCGCGCTGCTCGCCGTCGGTGTCCCCCTGGTCGAGAAGGGCACCGGTTTCGCCCGCTTCTTCGGCTTCATCGGTATCGTTCTCGCCAGCGTGAACATCTTCGGCGGGTTCCTCGTCACCCAGCGCATGCTCGGCATGTACAAGAAGAAGGCCTGAGGCGATGTCGGAAAACGTCTCTTCCCTTCTCTACATCGTCGCCGGCGTCCTGTTCATCATGGCGCTGCGGGGGCTCTCGCACCCCACGACCTCCCGCCAGGGCAACATGTACGGCATGGTGGGCATGGGGCTCGCCATCCTCACCACCCTCGTCGGCCATCCGCCGGCGGGTCTCGGCGCCTGGGTGCTGGTGCTGCTCGGCCTCGCCATCGGCGGCGGTGCCGGCGCGGTCATCGCCAAGCGCGTGCCGATGACGGCGATGCCGCAGCTCGTGGCCGCCTTCCACTCCCTCGTCGGCCTCGCGGCCGTCGCGGTGGCGGCGGGCGCGCTCTACGCCCCGCAGGCCTTCGGCATCATCGAGAACGGCCACTTCCACAAGCAGTCGCTGTTCGAGATGGGTCTCGGCGTGGCGATCGGCGCGATCACCTTCACCGGTTCGGTCATCGCCTTCGCCAAGCTCGACGGCCGCATGTCCGGCAAGCCGATCCTGCTGCCGGCCCGTCACGCCATCAACCTGGCCCTGGCCATCGGCCTCGTGCTGCTGATCACCCTGTTCATCGGCACCGAGTCCAAGGCGCTGTTCTGGCTGATCGTGATCGTCTCCCTCGTGCTGGGCGGCCTGATCATCATCCCGATCGGCGGCGCGGACATGCCGGTGGTCGTGTCGATGCTCAACTCCTACTCGGGCTGGGCGGCGGCCGGCATCGGCTTCACCCTGGGCAACCTCGCGCTCATCATCACGGGCTCGCTGGTCGGCTCCTCGGGCGCGATCCTGTCCTACATCATGTGCCACGCGATGAACCGCTCGTTCATCTCGGTCATCCTCGGCGGCTTCGGCGGCGACACCGCCGTGGCCGGCACGGGCCAGGTCGAGACTCGGCCGGTGAAGCAGGGCTCGGCCGACGACGCGGCCTACATCATGAAGAACGCCGAGCGCGTCATCATCGTGCCGGGCTACGGCATGGCGGTGGCCCAGGCCCAGCACTCGCTGCGCGAGATGGCCGACATCCTCAAGAAGGAGGGCGTCGAGGTGAAATACGCGATCCACCCGGTCGCGGGCCGCATGCCGGGCCACATGAACGTGCTCCTGGCGGAAGCCAACGTCCCCTACGACGAGGTGTTCGAGCTGGAGGACATCAACGGCGAGTTCCCGCAGGCCGACGTGGCCTTCGTGATCGGCGCCAACGACGTCACCAACCCGGCCGCCAAGACGGACAAGGCCTCGCCGATCTACGGCATGCCGATCCTCGACGTGGAGAAGGCCAAGACCGTCCTCTTCATCAAGCGCGGCATGGGCTCCGGCTATGCCGGCGTGGAGAACGAGGTGTTCTTCCGCGACAACACCATGATGCTGTTCGGCGACGCCAAGAAGGTGGTCGACTCGATCCTCAAGGCCTTCTGAGCCTTTCTCGGACGATCCTTCGCGGCGGGGCGGGCGAGCAATCGCCCGCCCCGCTGTCGTCTGAAGGCCGCAGCGGTTTCGCGACGGGGGCGCTATGATGCGCCCCGTGTCCGCCAGCCCCCTCCCCGCCCCCGACCGGCCCTTCCTCGACGTCGCCTGCTCCGTGCTCGGCCGGCCCTGGCGCGAGCGCTGCACCGATGCGGCCGCCCTCGCCGCCGCCGCGACCATGACCCAGGCCTACGGCCTGCCGGACGCCCTGGCCCGCCTGCTCGCCGCCCGCGGCGTGCGCCCGCAGGAGGCGGAGGCCTTCCTCAGCCCGCGCCTGCGCGACCTGATGCCGGATCCCGACGTCCTCCTCGACATGGAGGCCGCCGTCGACCGCCTGGCCCGCGCCGTTTCGGCCGCGGAATCGGTGGCGATCTTCGGCGATTACGACGTGGACGGCGCCGCCAGCGCCGCCCTGCTCGCCGATGCGCTCCGCGCCTTCGGCGTGCCGGTGCAGGTCCATATCCCCGACCGCATCACCGAGGGCTACGGCCCCAACGTCGCCGCGGTGACGGCGCTGGCCGAGGCCGGCGCGCGGCTCCTGGTCTGCGTCGATTGCGGCACCGCCGCCTTCGAGCCCCTGGAGGCCGCCCGGGCGCTGGGCCTCGACGTGATCGTGCTCGACCATCACGGCGCGGCGGAGACCCTGCCCCCCGTCGCGGCCCTGGTGAACCCCAACCGGCAGGACGACATATCCGGCCTCGGCCATCTCTGCGCGGCCGGGGTGGTCTTCCTCACCCTGGTCGCCCTGGTCCGGCGCCTGCGCCGGGACGGCGCCTTCGCCGCGCGCCCCGAGCCGCGGCTCACCGACGCCCTCGACCTCGTCGCCCTCGCCACCGTGGCCGACGTGGTGCCCCTCACCGGCCTCAACCGCGCCTTCGTGGTGCAGGGGCTCACCGTCATGCGCGGCCGCGGCCGGCCCGGGCTCGCGGCCCTGCTCGATGCCGCCGGCCTCTCCGAGCCGCCGGAATCCTGGCATCTCGGCTTCCTGGTCGGCCCGCGCATCAATGCCGGCGGCCGCATCGGCGACGCGGCGCTCGGCGCCCGCCTGCTCTCCACCGCCGAGGCCGGCGAGGCCCAGCGCATCGCGGCCGAGCTCGACCGGCTCAACCGCGAGCGCCAAGCGATCGAGGCCCAGGCCGTCGCCGAGGCCCTGGCGGAGGCGGATTTCATCCTGGCGCAGGATCCCGAGCGCCCGGTCATCGTGTGCGGCTCGGCGGAGTGGCACCAGGGCGTGGTCGGCCTCGTCGCCGCCCGGGTGAAGGAGCGCTACGGCCGCCCGGCCTTCGCCTTCGCCCTGCGCCCGGACGGCACGGCGGTCGGCTCCGGCCGCTCCGTGCCGGGGGTGGATCTCGGCCTCGCCGTGCGTCAGGCGGTGGAGCAGGGCGCGGCGGCCAAGGGCGGCGGCCACGGCATGGCCGCGGGCGCGACGCTCGCCACGACGGATCTCTCCGCCTTCCGCGCCCATCTCGACGCCGCCCTCGCCGCGGCGGTCCATCGGGCCCGCGCGGTCGATGCCCTGCTCATCGACGGCACCGTCGGGGCGGGCGGCGCCCATGCGGAGCTGTTCCGCACCCTGCAGCGCGCCGGCCCCTTCGGCCAGGGCGCGCCGGAGCCGGTGCTCGTCCTGCCGCGGCATCGGCTGCTGCATGCGGGCGTGGTCGGCAACGGCCATGTCCGCGCCCGCCTCGGCAGCGGGGACGGGCGCGCGGTCGACGCCATCGCCTTCCGCTCGGCCGAGACGCCCCTGGGCCGCGCCCTGCTGGGCGGCATCGGCACCAGCCTGCACGTCGCCGGCACCCTGTCCTGCCAGGTCTGGCGCGGCAGCGAGCGGGTCCAGATCCGCATCTGCGACCTCGCGCCCGCCGGCTGAGCCCGCGCCGGCCCGAAGTCGGGCACGACCGGCGAACGGATCCGTGCGAGAAGCGCTTCCAACGAAGACAAGTGGGAGGAGATCCGGCGTGGCGAGATCGTCCGTGTTGCGGGCCTGCGCGCTTCTGGCGCCGCCCCTGGTCCTCGGCCTGCCCGCCGCGGCGCAGGATTGGCCGGCCTTCGGCGGGGGCGCCGACAACCGGCACGCCTCCCCCCTCACCCAGATCGACCGGAGCAATGTCGGCCGGCTGCGGCCGGCCTGGCTCTTCCAGACCGGGGTGACCGGCTATTTCCAGGCCGAGCCGGTGATCGTCGACCGGGTGATGTACGTCTCCACCACCGCCAACCACGTGGCCGCGCTGGAGGCCGCCACCGGTAAGGTGCTGTGGACCTACACGCACAAGGCGCGCACAGAAAAGATCTTCGGGCCGCCCTCGAACCGCGGCGTCGCCGTCGCGGACGGCCTCGTCTACGAGGCGACCATGGACGGGCGGGTGATCGCCCTCGACGCCAAAACCGGCAAGCTGGTCTGGGACCACGAGGCAGTGCGGCCCGAGGAGGGCGAGACGGAGACCGCCTCCGGGCTGGCCGCCCGGCTCGGCGACAAGCCGGTCCAGGGCTCGAGCCGCCTCGGCTTCAAGATGCCGCCCCTGGTGGCGGAGGGGCTCGTCATCGTCGGCGTGACGGGGGCGGGCTACGGCCTGCACGTGGAGGACGACAAAGGCGGTCTCGATGGCGGCGCGGTGGTCGGCATCGAGGGCGGCTATGGCCGCCGCGGCTGGCTCGCCGCCTTCGACGCCAGGACCGGCGCCGAGCGCTGGCGCTGGTACGTCACCAAGGAGAAGGGCTGGGAGGGCGCCTACGTCGAGAAGACCGGGGACGGCCTGCCGCTCCACCGGGACATCGCCGCCGAGAAGGCGGCGGCCGCGAGATTTCCCGATGCCTGGAAGGTCGGCGGCGGCTCCCTCTGGATGACGCCCGCCTACGACCCGGCGCTCGGCCTGATCTATCTCGGCACCGGCAATCCGGCCCCGCAGAATTTCGGCCTCTCCCGGCCGGGCGACAACCTCTACACGATGAGCCTCGTCGCCCTCGACGTGAAGACGGGGCAGCTGCGCTGGCACGACCAGCAGGTGCCGCACGAGGAATGGGGCTACGACGTCGCCAGCCCGCCCTTCCTGCTCGATTATCCGACGCCGCAGGGGCCGGTGAAGGCGGTGGCCGAGGCCAGCAAGATCGGCTTCCTCTACGTGCATGACCGGGCCACGGGGGCGCTGATCGGGCGCTCGCCGGCCCTGATCGAGCACCGGAACCTGTTCGAGCCGCCGAGTGCCGCGGGCATCACCGTCAGCCCCGGGCCCCTGGGGGCGATCTCCTGGCATCCGGTCTCCTACGACGCGCAGACGGGCCTCGCCTTCGCCCAGGTGCGGCACGGCGCGGCGACCTACACGGTGAAGACCGTGCCCGCCGCGAACGGCCGGCCGGAGATCCGCTACACCGAGACGAGCGAGGCCAAGGGCGTGCCGACCTTCAGCACGCTCACCGCCCTCGACCTCAACAAGGGCGGCGCGGTCGCCTGGTCGGTGAAGGCGGGCAGCCGCCTGTCCGGGGGCACGCTCGCCACATCGGGCGGCCTCGTCTTCTCCGGGGAGGAGGACGGGCATCTCGACGCCCACGACGCGGAAAACGGCACGCTGCTCTGGCGCTTCCAATGCGGCGCCGGCATCGGCGGCCCGCCGGTGACCTACGCCATCGACGGCAAGCAATATGTCGCGGTCGCGGCCGGCGGCGCCTCCTTCACCAAGGCCAGCGGCTTCGGCACCGGCGACGCCCTCGTGGTCTTCGCCCTGCCGGAGTGAGGGGGCGAGGCAGCCCGCCTCCCTCCTCCGGAAGCGGAATCGAGCCGGAGCTCCTGAAAAATTACACAGGAATGTCGAGATTTCGACACAAAGCGTGCCGTAATTAATGCACTTTAGTGCCAGAACCTGGCTCCCCCAGCTACCTCGAATCGTAGCTGAGGATGGGTGATGTACTCCCCCCAAAACATCGATCGAAATGTCCGTCGACACGATGCGATCGCGATCGTCATCGCCGCGCTGCTGGCGACCGAGAGCGTCGTCCTGCTCTGGGTCGCCCTGAGGCTCTGAAGGCGGGAGCGGACACGAAAAAGGGCGGCCCCGCGGGACCGCCCTTTCGTTGGAAGACCGTCGAGGTCCGATCAGCGCTTCGAGAACTGGAAGCTGCGACGGGCCTTCTTGCGGCCGTACTTCTTGCGCTCGACCGTCCGGGAATCGCGGGTCAGGAAGCCTTCGCGCTTCAGCGGGCCACGCAGCTCCGGCTCGTAGTAGGTCAGGGCCTTGGAGAGGCCGTGGCGCACGGCGCCGGCCTGGCCGGAGAGACCGCCGCCGGCAACCGTGACGGTGATGTCGTACTGGTCGACGCGACCGGCGATCTCCAGCGGCTGGCGCAGGATCATGCGCAGCACCGGACGGGCGAAGTAGGTCTCGATCGGACGGTTGTTGATGACCACCGTGCCGTTGCCCGGCTTGATCCAGACGCGGGCGACCGCGTCCTTGCGCTTGCCGGTGGCGTAGGCGCGGCCCTGGGCGTCCAGCTTCTGGACATGGACCGGGGCCTCGTTCTCCGAGGAGGTCTGGGTGTTCGCCCGATTGAGATCGGCGAGAGACTGAAGGGTCGCCATGATCAAGCGCTCACGTTCTTGCGGTTGAGGGCGCCGACGTCGAGCGTCTGCGGGGACTGCGCCTCATGCGGGTGCTCGGCGCCCTTATAGACGCGGAGGTTGCCGAGGATCTGGCGGAAGAGCGGACCGCGCGGGAGCATGCGCTCCACGGCCTTCTCGACCACACGCTCGGGGAACCGGCCCTCGAGGATGAACTTGGCCGAGCGCTCCTTGATGCCACCCGGATAGCCGGTGTGGTGGAAGTAGCTCTTCTGGTCGTACTTGCGGCCGGTGAACTTCACCTTCTCCGCGTTGATGACGATGACGTTGTCGCCGCAATCGACATGGGGGGTGTAGGCGGGCTTGTGCTTGCCGCGCAGGCGCATCGCCACGATCGAGGCGAGACGGCCCACCACGAGGCCCTCCGCGTCGATCACCACCCACTTCTTGTCGACATCGGCGGGCTTCAGCGAAGTGGTCTTCATGGCCGATTCCCGTGCCGGTGAGGTCGTGTGAGGTCGAAACAGGACGCCGCCGCATCCGGGGATGCAGCGGCGATGGCGGCCAGTTACGGGAGATTCGGGCGCCCGTCAATCCGAGCCGGCACATTTTCGCGAAAGTACAGCCGGATCAGCGACTTGGCGATAGTGGTATCAAGATACCGCATCCCGTCCCGGCGGGATCGCGTAGGTGCCGGTGGCGTGGCAAACGACGTCCGCGCTCCCGAGAGCCGTGATGCTCACCTCGCCCACGGCCAGCCGGTGCCCGAGCTTGAGCAGCCGGCATTCCGCGGCGAGCGGCCCGGGCTCGGGTCGGCGCAGGAAGTTGAAGCCGAGATTGGTCGTCACCGCGAGGGCGACGGGGCCGATCTGGGCGAGCACCGCGGCGTAGAGCACGTAGTCGGCGAGCGCCATCATGGCCGGGCCGGAAACCGTACCGCCGGGGCGCAGATGCTGCTCCCCGGGATCGAGCCGCATCCGCGCCCGCATCGGGCCGACCGCCTCGAGATGGTAGCAATGGCCCCCCGCCCGCATCTGCGGGAATTCCCGCTCGAGGAAGGCGGCGGTCTCCGCCAGGGTCATGAGAGGGCCGGGCGCGGCGGCGTCGGAGGGGGGCGCGGTCATGGTTCGCCTTGCAGCACGGCCGGCAATGGCCGACAAGCATCGGCGATGCTTGAGACGATGCCGCCGGCCGCTTGCCACGACCGCTATCCCGACGAGCGGATCCGCGCGATCCTGAAGGAGACGCGCACGATCGCCCTCGTCGGGGCCTCGGCCAACCCGGCCCGGCCGAGCTACATCGTGTTCAAGTACCTGTCGGAGCGCGGCTACGCGGTGACGCCGGTCAATCCGGGACTCGCCGGGCAGACTCTGCTCGGCCGGCCGGTGGTGGCGCGCCTCGCCGACCTGCCGGGGCCGGTCGACATGGTCGAGATCTTCCGCAACGCGGCGGTGGCCGGCGGCCTCGTGGACGAGGCGCTGGCCCTGCCCGTCCTCCCGAAGGTGATCTGGATGCAGCTCGGCGTGCGCGACGACGCGGCCGCCGCGCGGGCGGAGGCGCGGGGCGTCGCCGTCGTGATGAACCGCTGTCCCAAGATCGAGTACGGGCGGCTCTCGGGGGAGATCGGCTGGACGGGGGTGAATTCCCGCATCATCAGCGCGAAGAAGCCCGTGCTCGCCCGCGGCGGCCTGCAGAAGCTCACCCTCGAGCGGCCGTGACGCCCTCTCCACGTTTCCGGCCAGCGGCGGGGCGCCGCGGCCTCAATCTCGACACGCTGCCCTTCGAGACGGATAACATGCCGAAGCAGTCGAGGATCGTCGGTTGAGCCGGCAGCGGGTCAAGATCGGGCGCTCCGAGGCGCCTTCGGGCATGCGGGCCGGCGGCTTCGAAGCCAAGGGCGGCGAGCCGCCCCTTAACCTGTTGGGCCGCAACGCCAAGCAGGTGGATCGCCGCGACGTGAATCTCCGCTGGCTCACCGCCAGCATCCTCACCGGCCTGACCGGTGCCGGCCTGATCGGCGCGGCCATCCACGTCTCGCTGCAGAGCGAGGTCTCCTACGCCGCGATCCCCGAGCGTGCGAGCATCGCACCCCGACCACGCGCCTCGGACGGGGATATCGCCCGCAAGGGCGACCGCCTCGTGCGCAACCTCATGATCGCCTCGGCCAAGCAGAGCTACCGCTCGCCCGTGACGGTGCGTCTCGCCGACCGCGAGATCATCAAGGTGCGTCCCTTCGTGCGCGTCTCCTCGACCCTGTCGATGACGACGGGGGTCTACGCCACCGACATCCCGCGCTTCGATCCGATGAAGATCGTCGCCGACGATTCGCCCGAACGCCTGGTCGATCCCGGCGCGCAGGCGGAAGCGCCGGGCGCCGAGGTGACGGTGATCAAGCGCGACCTCGCGGAGATCCCCGTCGAGGCCAGCGCCCCGGCGCTCTCCGACGACGATGTGATCGCCCTGGTCGCGGAGGAGCGGCGGCTCACGGCGGAGGCCGGGCGCCGCACGGCACTGCCGCTCGCCCCGCAGATCCTGCTTTCGCGCACCCTGCAACAGGGACCCTCGCTCTCGGCCCTGAGCGGCGACCGACCGGCCCCGGGCACCGGCCTGTTCAAATCGATCGACGTGCTCGTCGTGCCCGAGAACGTGACGAAGCTGTCCAAGGTGGAACTTCGGCCCGGCGAGCCGCCCCTGGTCGAGGAGAAGGACTTCGCGCTCAAGCGCGGGGAGAGCCTGGAGAGCGTGCTCACCGGGACGGGCTTCGCCAAGGAGGCGGCGATCCAGGGGATCGTCGCGGCGCTCGGCGGCAAGCCGAAGGTCTCCGGCCTCTCGGAGGGCCAGCAGTTCCGCGTCCAGATCGCGCCGAGCCCGAACGCCGCCGAGGGGCGGCAGGTGACCCGCGTCGTGCTCTATGGCGAGAGCGGGGTCCAGGCGATCGCGGCGATGAACGACCGCGGCAGCTTCGTCTCCGTGGCCCCGCCCGTGGACGAGACCAAGGCACCGACGGCGCAGGCCCAGACCGAGCCGGAGGACGGCGAGGAGTCCGAGGACGACACCGGCTCCGGCCCGCGCCTCTATCAGAGCCTCTACGAGACCGCCGCCCGCCACGACCTGCCCCGGGCCGCCGTGGACGAGATGGTCCGCGTCTTCAGCTACGACATCGACTTCCAGCGCCGGATCGCGTCCGGCGACGCCCTCGACGTGTTCTACACCTATGACGAGGATTCCGGATCCGGCGCGGCCGACCGGCCCGAACTGCTCTATGCCGCGCTCAATATCGGCGGCGAGTGGCGCAAGATCTACCGCTTCCAATCGCCCGACGACGGCTCCGTCGACTACTTCGACGAACAGGGCCGCTCGCTGAAGAAGTTCCTCATCCGCAAGCCCATCGCCGACGGCATCATGCGCTCGGGCTTCGGCTACCGCCGCCACCCGATCCTCGGCTACGCCAAGCTGCATACCGGCGTGGATTGGGCCAATCCCGTGGGCACGCCGATCGTCGCCGCGGGCAACGGCACGGTGATCAAGGCGGAATGGGATTCCGGCTACGGCCGCCGGGTCGAGATCCAGCACATCAACGGCTACGTCACCACCTACAACCACATGTCCCGGTTCGCCCGGGGCGTCACCGCCGGGGCCCGGGTGCGGCAGGGGCAGGTGATCGGCTATGTCGGCTCGACCGGCCTCTCCACCGGCGCCCACCTGCATTACGAGGTCATCATCAACGGGCATTTCGTCGACCCGATGAAGATCCGCGTACCCCGCGGGCGCGAGCTCGACGGCCGCCTGCTCGCCGAGTTCAAGCGCCAGCGCGACCAGATCGAGCAGACCATGCAGAAATCGAAGAGCGCCACGGCCATGGCCCAGCGCGACGCGATGCGCTGATCGGGTTTTGAGGCGTTGTCGCAAAGGGTTTTATAGTGGGGTGAGTTGCCCCATGTCAGTTCGATGCGACGCCTTAAACGGGCCGATTTGCAGTGGGAGCAACTCGCTCCGCTCCTGTCGCCGCAGAAGCCATGTACGAGCCGGCCTGCCGAGGATCACAGCCAGATCCTCAACGGTATTCTCTAAATCTTGCGCACAGAGGCGCACCCTGGGAGAAGCTACCAGCGTGCTACGGTGCTGTCAGGACCATGTCGAGCCAGTTCTACCGTTAGCAAGGCCTGCGTGTTCGATCAGGTACTGCAGCGGCTGCAGGCGCGAGCGGATGCCCTTAGCGAACTGGACTGTGAGTTGCACTTCGCGGATGCCATGGTGGCGCGTGCACATCAGCACGCAACGGGTTCAAGGCCGAAATCACCGCAAGTCCAGATCGCCATTACCGCCTGACCTACATCGCACCCAAATCTCCAGATAGCTCACATCCACGAAAATGACGCGGGCGCAGAGCTGAAAGGGATTGTCGAGGGGGACAACGCACGAAAATGCCGATAACGGCCTCGCTGTAAACCTCGACAGTGTGCAAGAAGGCGCCACGTCATCTCACCTCGTCGACGTGGCGCCTTCTCAAGAGCAGCAGCAGAATTAGCAGGCGACGACGATCCCGCTCTGGACGCGGAAGTTGTTCGTGGGCAGGCCTGAGCACGAAGCACCGGACGTGCCGTTGACGTTATAATTCAGAGCATTTAGCCCGCCATCCGGCCAGACGCGGAAGTTCTTGCCGAGGATCTGGGCGTCCGAATAGGAGCCGCTGAGCCGCAGCGCAACCGGCGCAGTCGAGTTCTCAAAGATGCCGGCGAATGACTTCGAGCCCCCGATGGATAGTGCCGCTGGCGAGGTTGCGGTGTCTTCAATGGAGGCGACCGTCTTCTGGCCGACGATGCTGATAGACTTCGGCGAGGCCGCGAGGTCCAGGAACACGGCGTTGGTCTTGTTTCCGCCAGCGAGGAACGACGATTGGGAGCCATTCGACCCGTCCACGAATGCACCAAAGCCCTTCGGCCCTACCACCTCGACGCCGCGGAGCGATGTGCTGTTGTCGTAGACGAACGACTCGCTGAAGTGGTCGCCGCCGAGCCCAAACTGGTTAGCCGCAATCCCATATTTGCTATTGCTGTCAATCGCAATGGCCGCTTCACGAGCAAGCATGCTGCCATTAAGGCGAAGGCCCCAGATAGAAGCCCAGTTGTCCGTGTTGTTCGAAACGATATTAATGCCGGCACTCGAAGTAAATGATCCGCCCATTGCAACGTAAATATTGATGCAATTTATGCCAAATTCACAGTTGACACCGCTGTTATTTGTATAATCAAACTCAGTATTGAGATTAAAGCTCGGCTTATGACCGGAGCGCAGCTCGAAGTTGTTTGCCTGCGCCCATGATGCACCTCCGCCGGCTTCATTTACGACTTCGTTGTACAATCCAACCTTCGAGGCGATGGCGGCATCGTTGATCCATAGCCAAACCACAGAGCCATCCTGGAAAGTTTGCCCTTCGAAGGACGGGCGGGAGCCCGAGAGTTGCGTATTGGAGGCCGTAGTGCCAGCTTGTACAACGCGATAGACAGCGTTCCCAACCGCTATGTTCTCCCCGAGACCGAACGATTTGTTGGGCGCGTAGTTAGAAAGCTGACCCTTGTTGATGCTCGTGGTGATCCCAACCGTCTGCTCCTCACTGTGGTTGTCATCCTGTGTGACAGACGAGACAAACAGTGACGCGCGCTGGTGGTCCTGAAAGTTGCCGCCGTAGACGCACGAAAGTGCGGGGCAGAATGACACCATGTTGCCGGGTGCCGCGACAATGGCATTCGGGTTGATGGTGGTGGCATAAGTCAAATCTAGGGGCGCGACGCCCGAAGCCCGCGACCGCTGATAGGTCAGGTCCGAGAAGGTTCCCGGCGACTGCGCGAGCGCAGGAGCAGTCGCGAAGAGTGAGGCTCCGGTGAGGAGTGCGAAGCGGAAAGTTCTGGTCATATCGATTCCTGGTTGGTTGGGTGATTTTCTTTGCGCCGCCGAGAATCGTTACTTCACGGTCGGAGCGGAGGGGACGGTCAGGATGTCAGCCGGCTCGGCCTTATTCATTGGGATCGACGGGCGGCTCGTGTCCTTCGCCCTCATCTCAGCCTCCATATCGGCTGGGCTCAGGGTCTTCGGACCTTCCTTCGTGGCGACCGGTTGGCCGCCCTGTGCAGCCGCCTTGCTACCGATGGTTGGGATCTGCGGACTCTGCTTCGACTGGGGCTCGCCGGACGCCAACTGCGATGCAAGCGATGCCGCTTGCCGCTGCACCTGAGCGCCGAGCCGCTGAATAATTGGCGCAACCTCGTCGTAGGGCGCCTTGCCGAGGTACTTTGACAAAGCAACGAGGTCTGACTCGGTCACCTGAAGATTATATGTCTTCTGCTGAGCGAAGGCTGGTGTAGCGACAAGAGCAAGAGCAGCCATAATTGAATTCAGCTTTTTCATGAACTTCTCCTTTTGATGGTAAGAATATTTTTCCAGCCAGTATATTCAGAATATATTTTATAATAAAAATATGCACTTAACAGTTATGGAGATCTAATTTTATATATTCATATTGCAGCGCTTTAACGCGAATAATCTATTTGAATCTCATCAACTCCTCCTTGATAGTGGTGGCTCGTAGCCTGCTCGGATGCCCTCCGAACGAGAACAAAAGTAGAACACACCAAAATCTCCGATGTGTCAAGGCAAATGTTCCTATAACAGCTCTGTGAAAGGCTCATAGGCTGGGTTGAATGATGCCACGGGGGCTTAATGCGACGCTTTTCGCTGGCCGGTGCGAAGTGCAACCAGACCGCCCCGTAGCGGCCTTCCAGCAGGCCGCGTATGGCCCGATCCGAATGATGGGCTGCAAAGTTCTGAACGGTATGTTCTGGATCTGCGCGCGGGTGCCCCTTGAAAGGAGCCGCCGCGCCAGCACCACTTCGACGAAGCCGCCTGCCGCGAACGCAATCGGGTCGAGCAACCGATCAACCGCCTCAAACAGTGTCTCGCATCGCTAGCCACTGCGCCGAAGGCCGCCCCGCGGCTTCACAAGCGTCCTCTGCCCCGTCACCGCCCTCGACTGGATCAGGTGACGACAGGCCCTAAGTGAAGCCGAGGCTTTGCCGGATTTCCTCCGCACTCACGCCCCTCGCCCGCAGATCGGCGAGGGATTCCGAGCCCTTCGACTTGGCGAGCTTCTCGCCGTCGCCGGAGCGGATCAGGGCGTGATGGTGGTAGGCCGGGACAGGCAGCCCGAGCAGGTGCTGCAGCAGACGATGCAGGTCGGTCGCCGCCTCGAGATCCTGCCCGCGCACGACATGGGTGATGCCCTGCACGGCATCGTCCCAGACGACCGAGAGATGATAGCTCGTCGGCACGTCGCGCCGGGCGATGACCGCGTCGCCCCAACGGGCCGGATTGGCCGGACGCGTCGCCTCCGTGCCATCGACGGCGCAGCAGCGGATCGTCAGGGGCTCGCCGAGCGCCCGAAGCGCGTTGCCCATGTCGAGCCGCCAGGTATGCGGCTCGCCCGCCGCGATGCGCGCCTGCACCGCCTCCTTCGGCAGCCCGCGGCAGGTGCCGGGATAGAGCGGCGTGCCGTCCGGGTCGCGGGCGATGATCCGGCCCTGCCCCTCCAGAGCCGCGATGCGCGCGGCGATCTGCCCGCGGGAGCAGAAGCAGGGATAGGTGAAGCCTGAAGCCGCGAGCCGGTCGCGCGCGGCGGCATAGTCGGAAAAATGCTCGGACTGGCGGTGCACCGGCCCCTGGAAGACGAGGCCGAGCCAGGCGAGATCCGTGTGGATGCCGGCGACGAAGTCGGGGCGTGAGCGGGCGAGATCGATGTCCTCGATCCGCAGCAGCAGGCCGCCGCCGAACGCCTTTGCGAGCTGCGCGTTCAGGAGCGCCGAATAGGCATGGCCACGATGCAGGCGGCCGTTCGGGCTGGGGGCGAAGCGGAGGAGCGGTCCGCTCACGGCTCTCCGGCGGCGCGCAGGCAGCGGGTCGTGGCGGGCGTGCAGGCGATGCCAGGCAGGGAGCAGGCCGGCCCTTCGGCAAGGCGCTGGCAGACCACGCAGCCATTGCCCCATTCGGCGCAAGACGGGTCGTTTTCCGGGGCGAGCGCGGCCTGCTTCTGCGGGGCCGGTGCCAGGGCGCCGATCAGCACGGTGGCCGCGACCAGGGCTGCGATGGCCCAGGCGAGCCGCCGGTCGCGGGCGGCGGTGGCGGAATCGTCGAGCGCGTCGAAAGCCATGCTGCGGTGTTCGCCGGAAGCGGGCGGCGCTGTCAACGCCGCCCGGCCCCCATCAGGAAGCGGCGCCGGCCAGGGCCGCCGCGACGGCCCGGGCGAAAGCCGCCGGATCGCGCGGGGTGTCGCCGTCCTGCACGCGGGCGAGGTCGAGGAGGGTGCCCGCAGCCTCGGTCAGATCCGCGCCGGCCTCGGCCTTGGCCTCCAGCGCCTTGATGAGAGCGTGGCGCGGGTTGATCTCCAGGATCGGCAGGCCACCGCCGAAGCCGCGGCCGGCCCGGCGCAGCAGGCGCTGCATCTGCAGGTCCGGCCCCGCACCGGAGGCGGCGAGCACCACGGCGCTGTCGACCAGGCGATCGGTGGTGCGCACCTCCGACACGTCCTTCTCGAGGGCGAGCTTCAGGGCCGCTACGAGCTTGTCGGCCGGAGGCGCCTCGGCCTCCTCGCCCTCGGGCTTGAACTTCGAGAGGTCGGCGCCGCCCTGGGTGACCGAGCGCAGGGGCTTGTCCTCGAACTTCCCGAGCTGCTCCGGCCAGAACGCGTCGACATGGTCGGAGAGCAGCAGCACCTCGATCCCGCGGGCGTTGAAGCCCTCGAGCTGGGGCGATTTCCGGCCGGTCTCGAGGTCGTCGGCGACGAGGTAGTAGATCGCCTCCTGCTCCGGCTTCATCCGCGCCACGTAGTCGGGCAGCGAGGTCCAGCCCTCCTGCGTGGTGGAGCGGAAGCGCAGCAGCGGAGCGATCTCGGCCCGGCGCTCGAAATCTTCGTAAATGCCCTCCTTCAGCACCGGCCCGAAATTCTCGAAGAACTTGAGATAGTCCTCCGCCTTCTCGACGTTCTTCGAACGGCTCGTCAGCTCGCTGAGCACCCGGCCCGTCACGGCCCGGCGGATCTTCTGCAGCGCCGGTGTCGATTGCAGCATCTCGCGGGAGACGTTGAGGGGCAGGTCGTCGGTGTCGACCACGCCCTGCACGAAGCGCAGCCAGTTCGGCAGCAGCTCGGCCTCGTCGGTGATGAACATGCGGCGCACATGCAGCCGCACCTTGGACCGGCGGTCGTCCTCCATGGGCATGAAGGGCTTCATGCCCGGCACGAACAGCAGGCCGGTGAATTCGAGGGCGCCCTCGGCCCGCCAGTGGATCGTGGCCCAGGGCTCGTCGAAGTTGTGCCCGACCGTGCGGTAGAATTCCTTGTACTGCTCGTCCGTGATCTCGGATTTGGACTTGCGCCACAGGGCCGTGCCCTTGTTGGCCGCCTCCTCCTTGCCCTCCGCGTCCACGATGGCGATCGGCACGGCGATGTTGTCGGCCCATTTGCGCACGACGTGGTCGAGCCGGTAGCTCTCCAGATATTCCTCGGCATCGTCCTTGAGATGCAGGACGATATCGGTGCCGGCCTCCGCCCGCTCGGCCGGCGCCAGGGTGTAGCTGCCGCGGCCGTCCGACTCCCAGCGCCAGGCTTCGTCCGTACCGGCGCGCCGCGAGGTGACGGTGACCCGGTCGGCCACCATGAAGGCGGAGTAGAAGCCGACGCCGAACTGGCCGATCAGGCTCGGGCGCAGGTCCTGCCCGTCCTCGCCGGTCTTCACCTCGCCGAGCGACTGGGAGAAGGCGCGGGTGCCGGAGCGGGCGATGGTGCCGAGATTCTGCGCCAGGTCCTCCTTGGTCATGCCGATACCGGCATCCGAGATGGTCAGCGTACGCGCCTCCTTGTCGGGCACGACGCGCACCTTGGCGTCCGACGGCAGGGCCAGGGCCTCGTTCGTCAGGGCCTCGAAGCGACGCCGGTCGGTCGCATCGGCCGCGTTGGCGACGAGTTCGCGAAGGAAGATCTCGCGGTCGGAATAGAGGGCATGGACGACGAGATCGAGAAGGCGCCCGACCTCGGCCCCGAAATCGTGGCGCTCGACCTGCGCGTTGACCGTCTCGCTCAAAGGATCGCCTCCAGGGTTCCAGGAATTTTCCGGGGCGCGATATGGCGTGCGATTTGCCGCAGTTCAATCGCCCGGATGCACCGAATCCGCCGTCACAGCGGATAGGCGGCCTCAAGAATGTAGGGGCCGCCGCCGCGCGAGGCGCGCGCCGAGAACAAAGCCACCCGGGTCGCCATGAACCGGAGCGGGGCGAAGATGCCGGCCTCGCTCAGGTACTGCGCCACGGCCTCCGCGCTGGCCTCGCGGTTCAAGCGAGCGAGGGTGACGTGGGGCGTGAACTTGCGCGGCTCCGGCTCGGCCCCGGCCCGGCGGGCCAGACGCTCGTGCTCGGCCTGCAGATCGTCGAGCGCTTCGCTGGCGGCGACGGCGGCATGGACGGAGCGCGGCCGGCTGCCGCCGAAAACGGCGAGACCTTCCAAGGTGAGCGCAAGCGGCTCCCGCGGACGCGCCTCGACCAGGCCGGCATGCAGGGCCTCGGCAAGCTCGTCGTCGACGTCGCCGAGGAAGCGCAGGGTGATGTGGTAGTCGGACGGCTCGACCCAGCGCGCGCCCGGCAGCCGGCCGCGGAACAGGGCGAGCGCCGCCCCGACCTCGGGCGGGATCTCCAGGCCGGTGAAGAGGCGGGGCATGTCCGATCAGCCCTTCGCGGCGAGCGTGCCGAGGAAACGCTCGACCGAGGGCAGGATGCCGTCGACGATCCGCGCGACGCCTTTCGGGTTCGGGTGGAGATTGTCGTCGAGGTGGAGAGCCGGGTCGCCGGTGATGCCGTCGAGGAAGAAGGGATAGAGCACCAGCCCGTATTCCCGGGCGAGGTCGGGGTAGATCGCGTCGAACCTCGCGACGTAGTCCGGCCCGAGATTGCGCGAGGCCTTCATGCCGGCGAGCAGCACGGGGATGTTCCGCTCCTTCAGCCGGGCGAGGATCGCGCCGAGGGCTTTGCGCGGCACGGCCGGGTCGGTGCCCCGCAGCATGTCGTTGGCGCCGAGCTCCAGGATGACGCCGTCGGTCCCGTCCGGCACCGACCAGTCGAGCCGGTCGAGGCCGCCGGTGGTGGTATCGCCGGAGACGCCGGCATTGGCGATCTCGACGGAAAAGCCCTTCGCCTTGAGGGCGCGCTCCAGCACGGCCGGGAAGGCCTGGTCCGCCGGCAGCCGGTAGCCGGCCGTGAGGCTGTCGCCCAGAGCCACGAGCTTGAGGGTGCGGCCGGTCTCCGCCGAGGCGCCGGAGCCGAGGGCTGCGGCAACGAGCATCATCAGCGCACCCATGCAGGCCACGAGCGCCGCCCCCACATGCGGGCGCAAGCGTGGGCGTTCGCCCTCGCGAAACCGGACGATGCGTGACACAACGCGCTTCTCCTCCGCCATCGAGGCCGCCTCTCCTGCCGATGCCTCCGACCCGCCCGCACAGATCGGACGTTTGCCGATGATGGACAACCCCGCCCCCGCCATCGCCCTCTCCGGCATCGACCTCAGCCTGGGACGCGGGGCCGCCAAGGTGCACGTGCTGCGCGGCATCTCCCTCGACGTCGCCCGCGGCGAGGCGGTCGGCCTCGTGGGGCCCTCGGGCTCGGGCAAATCGACCCTGCTCATGGTGATGGCGGGGCTGGAGCGGCCGGATGCGGGCCGCATCGCCGTCGATGGCACCGATCTCTCCGGCCTGGACGAGGATGCCCTCGCCCGCTTCCGGGGGCGGCGGATCGGCATCGTGTTCCAGGCCTTCCATCTGGTGCCGACCATGACGGCCCTGGAGAACGTGGCCCTGCCCCTTGAGCTCGCCGATGCCACCGACGCCCATGCGCGGGCGGAGGCGGAGTTGAAGGCGGTCGGCCTCGGTCACCGGCTTCACCATTACCCGGCCCAGCTCTCCGGCGGCGAGCAGCAGCGCGTCGCCATCGCCCGCGCGGTGGCGCCGAACCCGGCGATCCTGGTGGCGGACGAGCCCACCGGCAATCTCGACGAGGCGACCGGCCAGCAGATCGTGGAGTTGCTCTTCGCGCTCAAGCGGGACCGGGGATCGACCCTCGTCCTCGTCACCCACGACCCGGGACTCGCCCGGCTCTGCGACCGCACGATCCGCCTGCGCTCGGGGCTGATCGAGGCGGCGGAGGCCGTGGCCTGATGCACGGCACTCTGCCCCGCCCGGCGCCCGAGCGCCGAAGCCGGTTTCCGCTTACCCTGCGTCTCGCATTCCGCGAGCTGCGCGGCGGGCTGTCGGGCTTCATGGTCTTCATCGCCTGCATCGCGCTCGGCGTCGCCGCCATCGCCGGCGTCGCCTCGATCGCCCGTTCCCTGGAGGACGGGCTCAGCCGCGAGGGGCGGCGCATCCTCGGCGGCGACCTCGCCTACAACCTGATCAACCGCGAGGCGACGCCGGCCGAGATCGCGGCGCTCGAAGCCCAAGGCCGGCTCGCCACCGTGGCGACCCTGCGCGCCATGGCATTGGCCGGCGAGGGCGCGGCCCTGGTCGAGCTGAAGGCGGTGGACGCGGCCTACCCGACCGCCGGCGAGCTCGTCACCGAACCGAAGGCGCCGTTGGCCGACCTGCTCGCCGAACGCGACGGGGCCTATGGCGCCGTGGCCGATCCGGCCCTGCTCACCCGGCTCGACCTGAAGCCCGGAGACCGCATCACCATCGCCGGCACGCCCGTCGCGATCCGGGCGAGCCTCGTCTCGGAGCCCGACCGGATCGGCACCGGACTCGGCTTCGGTCCGCGCCTCCTCGTCTCCATGGCGGCCCTGCGGGCGACCGGCTTGATCCAGCCCGGGAGCCTCAACCGCTGGAGCTACCGGCTCCAGCTTCCGGACACGAGCGACACCGCGCTGGAAGCGGCCACCAAGGCGATCGCCAAGACCCAACCGGAGGCGGGCTGGGAGGTGCGCTCGCGGAGCAACGCCGACCCGCGCTTCGCCACCAGCATCGAGCGCTTCACCCAGTTCCTCACCCTGGTCGGGCTCACCGCCCTCATCGTCGGCGGGGTCGGCGTGGCCAATGCCGTGCGCGCCTTCGTGGACCGCAAGCGCGGCGCCATCGCTACCTACAAGAGCGTCGGCGCGCCGGGGGGACAGGTCGTCGCCCTGTACCTGACGCAGGTGATGCTGATCGCCCTGCTCAGCACAGGGCTCGGCCTCGCCGTCGGCGCCGCCCTGCCCTTCCTGATCGATGCGGTCTTCCGCGATTCCCTGCCCCTACCGCTGGAGCCGACCCTCGACCCCGGCGAGCTGGCCCTCGCCGCCGCCTATGGCCTCCTCACCGCCCTGGCCTTCGCGATCACGCCGCTGGGGCGGGCGCATGACATCCCGGTCTCCGGGCTGTTTCGCGACACCGTCGATCCCTCCGCGCGCCGCCCGCGCCTGCGTTACCGGCTGGTGCTCGCAGCGGCCCTCGCCGCCCTGGTCGGGCTGGCGCTGGCCACGGCCTTCGACCGCAAGGTGGCGCTGATCTTCATGGCCGCGGCCGCCATCGCCTTCGCCCTGCTGCGCCTCGTCGCCTACGGGCTGATGAAGGGGGCCGCGCGTCTGCCTCGCCCGCGCCAGGCCGCGCCGCGGATGGCGCTCGCCAACCTGCACCGCCCCGGCGCCCTGACGCCGGCCATCGTGCTCTCCCTCGGCCTCGGCACCACGCTCCTCGTGGCGCTGAGCCTGATCGACGCCAATATCACCCGCACGCTGACCCGCTCCCTGCCACAGAAGGCCCCGAGCCTGTTCTTCCTCGACATCCCCTCGCGGGACGCGGATGCCTTCAACGCCTTCCTCGGCAAGGCGGCGCCGGAGGGGAAGATCGAGCGCGTGCCGATGATGCGCGGGCGCATCGTGGCGCTGGACGGTACGCCGGCCGAGAAGATCCGGCCGCCGGACGACGCGGCCTGGGTGCTGGAGGGCGACCGCGGCATCACCTACGCCACGGATCTGCCCGAGGGCTCGACCCTGGTCGCCGGCTCCTGGTGGAACGCCGAGGACGCGAAGAAGCCCCTCGTCTCCTTCGATGCGGAGCTCGGCAAGGCGCTCGGGTTGAAGCTCGGCAGCACGGTCACGGTGAACGTCCTCGGCCGCAACCTGACGGCGACGATCGTGAACCTGCGCAAGGTCGAGTGGCGCAACCTCGGCATCAACTTCGTGATGGTGTTCTCGCCCGGCACCTTCCGGGGCGCGCCGCATTCGGACCTCGCCACCCTCACCCTGCCGAACAGGCCCGATCCGGCACTGGAGGCGCGGGTGCTGCGCGATGCGGCGCGGCAATTCCCCTCCGTCACCAGCGTGCGGGTGAAGGACGCCCTCGAAGCGGTCAACGACGTGGTCGGCAAGCTGGTGCTCGGCATCCGCGCGGCGAGCGCGGTGGCGATCCTGGCGAGCCTGTTCGTCCTGGCCGGTGCGCTCGCCGCCGGGCACCAGGCCCGGCTCTACGACGCGGTGGTGCTGAAGGTCCTCGGCGCGGCCCGCGGCCGGCTGCTCTCGGCCTATACCCTCGAATATGGCTCCCTCGGGCTCGCGACCGCCCTGTTCGGGCTCGGCGCCGGTACCCTCGCCGCCTGGGTGGTGGTGGCCAAGGTGATGCGGCTCGATTTCGTGCCGGATTGGGGGGGCGCCCTGCTCGCGGCCGGCCTCGCCGTGGCCTTCGCGGTCCTGGTCGGACTCGCCGGCACCTGGCGCATCCTCGGCCAAAAACCGGCGCCTTATCTGCGGACGCTGTGACGGCTTGCGGGAGAACGGTGCTCAGAGCGCCGTTTTCGGCATCAGCATGTGCACGCCCTTGTTGCCGTCCACCGTCTGCGTGATGCGCAGGTTTCCCGCGAGCGAGGCGAGCATGTAGGCTTGGTTGCGGGTGAGGCCGGTGCGGCCGCAGACGTGCCGGACCATCTCGCGCACGGCCTGCCGCATCGCCTCGTCGAGACTCTCGTGCAGGCCGATGGTCATGAGGTCCGTCGGCGTCTCGGCGAAGGGCCACGCATAGCCGAGGTCCTTGCGCACGGTGAGCCGGAAGGTGCCCGTCAGCGCGGTTTCGAGGGCGGTGATGCAGACCTCGCCGTCGCCCTGGAGGGCATGGCCGTCGCCGGCATAGAAGCCTGCGCCCGGCTCGAAGACCGGCAGGTAGAGCGTCGCCCCGGCCCGCAACTCCTTGTTGTCCATGTTGCCACCGAAAGCGCGGGGCACGGGCGTCGTCACCGGCCCCCAGATGCGGGGCGGCTGCGTCGCCAGGATCCCGAAGAAGGGCGCGAGCGGCAGCGCCCGGCCCCAGGGCAGGACGGCGACGCCGCGGGCGGCATCGATCTCGGCATGGATCGTCTCGTACTCGGTGAACTCGTCGGGCAGCGTCCCGAGCAGCGGCAGGATGGAGACGGAGCCCCAATCCAGCCGGCATCGAACGTCGAGGATGTCGATCTGCAGCACGTCGCCGGGTTCGGCCCCGCGCACATGGATCGGGCCGGTGACGAAATGCGGGCCGGGCGCGGCGTCGTGGGCGTCGAGGGCGGCACGCAGCTCGGCGGGGACGCGGGCCGGATCCGGGTGCAGGCAGCTCCGGCCTCCGGCGGGCAACGAATGCAGCGTCACCTCATCGCCGGAGGCGATCTCCAGGACCGGGGCACGGCCAGGCTCGAACACACCGAAGACCAGGACGTCGGGGGTCGCGGGGATGTCGTGGTGCGCGGGCATCGAGGATAGCCTTCACGGGTTGCCGAGGTCGCGGATGCGCCGCCCCCGACGCGACCGCGCGATCCCGCATGCAACCTTCGTGAAAGGCCCCGACCGGTCGTCAGGCCAGCATATAGGCGAGCAGCGAGCGCAACTGCGCCGGCTTGATCGGCTTGTGCACGAGCTCGGCACCGACCTCGATCACCCGAGCCTGGATCTCGGGCGCGTAATCGGCGGTGGTGACGATCACCGGCGTGGCCCAGTTTTGGGTTTGGCGGAGGTGAGTGACGACGTCGAGGCCGCAGGCTCCGTGGTCGAGATGATAATCGATCAACATCACGTCGGGACGCATCATCCCGGCTTCGAGGCCGGCGACGACGGCTTCGAGGTCGCGGAAGGTCTGCACCTTGGCGTCCCAGCCCCGCAGCAGGCGCTGGAGGGCGTCGGCGGCGGTGGCGTCGTTCTCGACGATCAGGACGCGGGCGCCGGTCAGCGTGGTGGCGACGGGGGCGATGCGGACCTGCGCGTCCGGCCGGGTCGTGGCGATGGGCAGCTCCAGCGTCATGCGCGTGCCGTGCCCGACGCGGGAGGCGAGCGTGATCGGGTGCCCCAGGGTCGAGGCCATGCGCTGCACGATCGAGAGGCCGAGCCCGAGGCCGACCTCGCCGTCGTCGGTGTCCTTGGCGCCCCGGTAGAATTCCTCGAAGACGAGGCTGCGCTCGGTCTCCGCGATGCCGCGCCCGGTATCGATCACGTCGACGCGGCAGGTCTTGCCCCGCAACCGGCCGCAGAGCAGCACGCCGCCGCTCTCCGTGTAGCGGATCGCGTTGGAGACGAGGTTCTGCAGGATGCGCTGGAGCAGGACCACGTCGGTCTGCACGACGAGGTCCGGGCAGCGGCTGACGAGGCGCAGCTCCTTGCGCTCGGCGAAGGGCCGGAAGCTCGCGTCGATAGTCGCGAACATGTCGGCGAGCCGCACCGCCTTGATCATCGGGCGCACGATGCCGGCATCGAGCTTCGAGATGTCGATCAGGGTCTTGATCAGGTCCTCGATCGTCTGCAGACCGCGCTCGACCTGGCCGGCGATGGTCTGCGCGTCGGGGGCGGTGGCGAGGTCGGTGAGGGCCGAGAGGGAGAGCCGGGCGGCGTTGAGGGGCTGCAGCAGGTCGTGGCTCGCTGCGGCGAGGAAGCGGGTCTTGGAGCGGTTGGCGGTCTCCGCCTCCTCCTTGGCCGCCACCAGCGCCTCGTTGGAGCGCTCCAGGCGGTGCATCAGGGTGGTCAGCTCCTCGGTCCGCGTCCGCACGCGGCCCTCCAGCATGATCGCCGTCTGGAACAGGGAATAGGCGCCCCCCTGCTGGTCCATGGTGCGCTCGACATGGGCCATGAGCGCGGCGTTGATGCGCTCCAGCTTGGCCACCCGGCGCGTCAGGCCCTCGACGGTGTCCGGCGTCTCGGCGTCCATCGCGGCTCCCCACAGGGTCGGCCGGTTCATGGCCCCTCGGCCCGGCCGATGGCGATGCCCGTGAAGGTCTGGTTCAGGTGCATCGAGCGGTACTGCTCGCCATAGGTCTCGAATCCCACCACGCCGTAGCGGCGGTAGAGGTCGGCGATGCGGTGGCGGACCTGCCGGCTCTCGGCGTCGAGCCGGCGCAACACGCAATCGAAGCCGATCACGAGGTCGAGGCCGCCGAGCGCCTGGTCCAGGGCGGCGAGCTCCGCCCGGGTCGCCTCCACGATGTCGCGCGGCTGGGCCAGGGTCAGCACCACGCCTTCGCCGATGGCGCAGAAGAAGGTGAGCGACCCATCCGGCTCGCAGCGGCTGATCGAACGGCAGAAATACTCGCCGCCGATCTTCACCGCGAGGGGATAGGCGGCGAAGCTCAACGGCGTCAGGTGCTCGGGATCGAGGCCGACCGCCATGGCGTATTCCCGGGCGGCGGGCTCCGCGTTGAGCTCCTGGACCCGGCGCTGGTCCTCGCAGGCGGCGGTGACGACGAATTTCTTGTCCGTCGGCTCGAAATTGTCGCTCTTGAAGATGCGGACCGGGAAATCGGTCTCGACCAGCACGATGATCGCCGCGTTCCGGTGGATCACGCCGTCATGGAGCAGCGCCGTCCCGCAGAAGGCGAGATCGTCCCCTGCCGAGCCGCCGACCAGGGGGATCCCGTCGAGGGCCCAGGCCACGGCGGAGACCACGGTCTCCTCGGCATTGGCCAGGGCGTCGATGAGGGAGATCGCGAAGCGGCCGGTCTGGGCCGCGTCGGCGCGGCCCTGGTCGAGGGTGCGGCGCAGGGCGCGGACGGAGGAGGCGGTGCGCTCCACGTCCAGATGGTCGATCGCCGGCAGGATCGCGGAGACGATGCGGAAGCCCTTGCGCGGGAAGGCGATTAGGACGAGCCCGCGATCGATGGCGCCCGCCGGGCTGATGCCCCCGGAGGTGCTGCAGCCGGAGACGCCGACGCCCGGGAAGTGCCGCGCCAGCGCCGCGGCCACCTCCTCGGCGGAATAGACCGGCGAGAAGAACACCAGCAGATGCCCCACCACGGCCGGATCGATCTCGGCCACGATTGACGCGACGGCAGGCTCGGCCTCGCCCGCATCGGACCAGGCCGTCTGTATGCCGCACAGATGCCGACGCATCTGGGTGCCGTGCACCACCGTCTTCCTCCCATGGCGCGGGGTGTTCCGGCAAAGCGGCCCCCGATCTTTGACCGGAAGTTATGTCCCGTGGGCAGACGCGGTGCAATGCCCGGGAAGGACCGCGACCTCAGCGTGTGAAGCGTGATTTCAACAATCCACAGATCGGGATTCTTAAACCGCTCGTTAATCAACCGCTGGCCAAGTGGCGCACCGTCGGAGGACAGGATGGATCCGGGGCGCAGGATCGGCTGGGGCCAGAGCGAGTTCTACGAGGCGCTCTGCCTGATGATGATGGGCGTGTGCTGCTGGGTCGTCGGCATCCAGTTGGAGGCGTTCCGCGCCCTCGACCGCCTCGTCGTGACCTACGGCCTGTCGGATCTTCTGATGCTCGGCTTCTTCCTCGGGCTCGGCGGCTTCGCCGCGAGCCTGCGCAAGTCGCTCCAGCTGCGCCGGACCATGCGCGAGCGGGATGCGGCGGAGGGCGAGGCGACGGCCGCCGCCCGCCACGATCCGCTCACCGGCCTCGCCAACCGGCGCCATTTCGTGGAGGCGGTCGAGGCCTGCCGGAGCCGGGCGGAGGCGGCGGATGCCGCCGTGCTGCTGATCGATCTGGACCGCTTCAAGCCGATCAACGACCTCCATGGCCACGCCGCCGGCGATGCTGTTCTCTGCGCCGTGGCGGACCGGCTGTCCCGGCTTCTGCCGCCGGGCGGCATGGCCTCCCGTCTCGGCGGGGACGAGTTCGCCCTGCTCGTGGAGGAGGACGGGGGGCGGGAGAGCTTCGCCCGGCTGGCCCAGAGCCTCGTCGCCGCGATCTCCGAGCCCATCGTCTGGGAGGGGCAGGCGCTGTCCGTCGGCGCCACGGTCGGGATCGCCCTCGCCAGCGGGGAGCGGGGCGCCGAGGCGGTGATGCACGCTGCGGACCTGGCCATGATCCAGGCGAAGCGGGAGGGCCTCCCCTACCGGGTCATCGAGGACGCCATGGATGCGGCACTGAAGGCCCGGGCCAAGCTGGAATGCGACCTGCGCCGGGCCCTCGAACGCAGCGAGATCGAGCCCTTCTACCAGCCCGTGGTGGCGCTGCCCGGCCAGGGGCTGATCGGGTTCGAGGTTCTGGCCCGGTGGCGCCATCCCGAGCAGGGCCTGATGCAGCCCGCCGCCTTCATCCCGGTCGCCGAGGAGACCGGCCTCATCGCCGAGATGAGCTACCAGCTCCTGCGCAAGGCCTGCCGCGACGCGGCCCATTGGCCGTCCCACCTCCAGCTCGCGGTCAACATCTCGCCGGTGCAGTTCCAGGATCCCCTGCTCGCCCGGAAGATCCTCGCGATCCTGACGGAATCCGGCTTTCCCGCCGAGCGCCTGGAGATCGAGATCACCGAAACGGTGCTGATGAACGATCTCGACGCCACGCGGGCGACCCTGGCCTCGCTCCAGGCGCTGGGCGTGCGCATCGCCCTCGACGATTTCGGCACCGGCTATTCGAGCCTCTACCACCTGCGCGAACTGAAGTTCGACAAGCTGAAGATCGACCGTTCCTATGTGAGCTCCATCGACATGGGCGACGAGCGGGCGAAGCTCGTGGACGCGATCATCAAGCTCGGCAACAGCCTGGGGCTCGCCACCACCGCGGAGGGCATCGAGAACGACACCAGCGTGGCCTGGCTGTCGAACCAGGGCTGCGACTTCGGCCAGGGCTACCTCTTCGGCAAGCCGATGTCGAAGGCGGACACCGACCGCTACGTCGCCGCCGAGGGGATACCGGCCCTGCCCGGGGGCGGCACGGAGCCGCCCCTCGCCCTGCTGCCGCCGCCGGGACCGCGGAAGCCCGACCCGGCGCTCGTCGCGCGGATCAACGCTCAGACCTTGGCGGTGAAGCGGGCGGTGCAGGCGGCGTAGCGCGCCACCAGCGCCGCGCCGCGTTCCGGCCCGAGCACGAAGGCGGCCGTCGACAGCCCGTCCGCGAGGAGCCCGCTCGGCGCCGTCACCGTGACCGCGGACAGGGCGGTCGGCGAGAAGCCGGTCCGCGGATCGAAGATGTGATGGTCCTTGTGGTCCGCCGAGAAGGTCGTGGACTCGTCCCCCGAGGTCGAGGCGAAGCCGGAGAACGGATCGATCACCGCCGCGATCTCCCCCGGCGCCCGCACCCGGGCGAGCCCGAGGCGCCAGGGCGTGCCGTCGGCGTGGCGGCCGGTGGCGCCGAACTCCCCGGTATCGACGAAGGCGTCCCGGATCCCGGCCGCGTCCAGGGCCGCCATCACTCGGTCCGCGGCGAAGCCCTGGGCGAGGCTGTTCAGGGTGATCCCCATGCCGGGCCGGGTCAGCCGGATGCGCTCCTCGCCGATCTCGATCCCGCGCCAGTCGACCAGGGGAAGGATTCGCGCCAGGGCGGCCCCGTCCGGCCGCTCGCCGCGGGCGGAGGCCTGCGCCCAGAGCGTCCAGAGCGGCTGGACGGTGGGGTCGTAGGCGCCCGCGCTGGCCCGGGCCAGCTCGAGGGCGACGCGGAGCTGTGCGCGCAGGAGCGGATCGGGCGCATCGAGGCGGCCGTCGCGGTTCAGCCGCGACAGGGCGCTGTCGGGCCGGAACAGGCTGACCGCGGCCTCGACGGCGCGGATCGCCCGGAAGGCGTCGTGCAGCCCCGCCTCCAGCGCCTCCGCATAGGGCCCCGCCACGGTCAGGGCGACGGTGGTGCCGAAGGCGAGGCCGGCGCGGCTGCGCGCCTGCAGGCCGTGGTCGCGGGAGAGCCGCGCGAAGGCCCTCGGCCCGGCCGCGAGGCCCGCCAGGGCCCCGACTCCGCCGAGGAGGAGCCGGCGCCGCCCCGGGCGCCAGGGGAGGATCGGGCGGGTCATTCGGCGGCCAGGGGCTGGAGCGGCTTCGGGCGGGCGTGCTTGCGCTCCAGGATCTGCGGCACGCAGAGGCCGGGATCCCGGACGATGGTGACGCAATCCATGCACTGGAAGCACTCGTCGTAATCGATGCGGCCGGAGCGCGCGATGGCGCCGTAGCGGCAGCGCACCTTGCAGAGCTGGCAGGGGCTGCCGCATTCGGCCCGGCGGGGGATCCAGTCGAGGAGCCGCACCTTGCCGAGCAGGGCGAAGGTGGCGCCCAGCGGACAGAGATAGCGGCAGAACCCCTTGAAGACGAAGAGGTTGAGGACGACGAGCCCGACCGCGTAGACGACAAAGGGCCAGCTGCGCAGGAAATAGAGGGTGATCGAGGTCTTGAACGGCTCGACCTCGCTGAGGCTGTCGGCCAGGGGCGAGCCCGCGGCGGCGGCCAGGACGATGCCGGCGAGCACGCCATATTTCAGGAGCCGCAGCAGCCGGTCGGCCCGCTCGGGCACCGCGATCGGGCGCAGGCGCAGGGGCCGCGCCAGGGCGGCGACGAGTTCCTGCAGGGCGCCGAAGGGGCAGAGCCAGCCGCAGAAGGTGCCCCGCCCCCAGGCGAACAGGGCGGCCAGGGCGAAGGCCCAGATCACCAGCGAGGGCGGATCGTAGAGCAGGAAGGCGACATCGTGGGTGACGAGGGCGGCGCGCACGGCGCCAACCACGGTGACGATCGAGAGTTGGGCCTGCGCGTACCAGCCGACGAAGCCGAGGGTGAAGGCCAGGAAGGCGAGGCGGAAGACCGGGAAGCGCCGCCGGTCGGCCACCAGTCCGCGCTGGCGCGCCAGCACCGGCACCAGCAGGCCGAAACTCGCCAGGATCAGCCCGATCTCCGGGGCACGGGCGCGCCAGGATTCGGTCCAGGACGGCCCGTCCTCCGGCTTCTCGCGGGTGAACAGGTTCGGCGGCAGGACGTAATCGGTGGAGAATTCCTTCGTGACGCGCTCGGGGAAGATCTGCCCGCGCGCGCGGGTGACCTTCATGGTGAGCGTCCAGGGGGCGGAGGGGTCGAAGCCGGCCTGCTGCACGATCTTGAGGATGGTCCAGGGCCCCTCCGGCAGCCCCGCCTCCCCGAGGCCGCGGCGCTCGATCGCCATGTCGCGGGCATTCACCGCGAGGCCGTTCTGCACCACCGAGAGCCCGTCCGGGATCGAGCCGAGCACGAAGCTCTCGCCGAGGAGATTCCAGGGGCCGGCGCTCACCACCATCACCGCGTGGTCGCCAGGGCCGAGCTCCCGCATCAGCCGGGCGAAGGCGGCCTCCCCGAGGAGGTTGCGCCCGATCGAGGGCGCGTTGAGATAGGCGAGGAAGAGATCGGCGAAGGTCTCCTCCGGCGCACCCTCCGAGACGCCCTCGACAGCCGTGCCGGCGAAGGCCCGGTCCACCTCCCCGTTGCCGAGCCGGAAGCGCTTCAGCCAGCCCCGGCGGAGCAGGGCCGGCCCGTCGAGGGGCTCGTAGAGGTCGGGCTTGGCCTCGACCTTCAGCCCGACCTGGGCCGCCTGGCCGAAGCCGAGCTTCGCCCGGGCCACGGCCAGCGCCGAGGCGAGCAGGGTCTCGTTGATCACCCGCGTCGAGGCGGTGGCCATGGAGACGCCGTCGACCACGCCGAGGGGCGAGGCGCCGTTCGCCCGGGCGTTCGGCCGCCCGACCCGGATCGGCCGCCGGGCGGACATCCCAACATATTGCTCGACGAAGGCGAAGAGCGGCTCGGCGCCGAGCCCTTCGAGGAAGACCGGCTCGTGATGCGAGAGCACCTTCACGTCGCGGAAGCTGCCATCCGGCGCGAGCGCCACGAGCAGGTTCGGCGCCGTGCCGCCGAAGCCCGGGATCGCCGCGAAGTCGATCGACTCGAAGGCGTAGGCGAAGACCTCGTAGGATCCCGCCTGCTGCTTCAGGATCGGCCAGACCGACAATACCTCGTCCTTCTCCCCGACGACGAGGGGCGCCGGGAACAGCCTCTCCATCCCCGCCCGGTCCAGGGTGCCGGCCTCGGCGGGGGCGAGGAGGACGAGGAAGAGGAGGAGGAGGAGGAGCGCTCGGAGGGCGGCGCTCACTCCACCACCCCGGCCGAGCGGTTCTGCGGCGTCGCCTCCCCGCCCCGGGGGCGGAAGGCGGCGCCCCAGGGGAAGCGGCCGACCTTGACGCTCTTGATCGGCTTCAGGGTCGCGACGTCGATGACGGTGACATCGCCGGAGACACCGTTGGTGGTGACGAGGCGGTCCTGCTCCGGCGTCAGCGCCGTGTGCCAGACCCGGCGGCCGACCAGCACGTAGCTCAGCACCTTGTAGGTCTTCGCGTCGATCACGGCGATGCGGTCGGAGGGGCCGAGCGCCACGAAGGCGAGGCGGCCGTCCTCGGTCAGGCTGATGCCGACCGGCTGGATCCGGTCGGCCGAGATGCCCTTCACCGCGAAGCCGATCGTCTCGACGACCTTGCGGCTGGCCACATCGACCACGGAGACGGTGCCGCCGATCTCGGAGGAGACCCAGAGCCGGCTGCCGTCCTTCGAGAACTCCGCGTGGCGCGGGCGCTGGCCGACCGGCGTCGCGTCGACGGCCTGGAGGGTGCCGGTGTCGATCCAGTGGACCATGTTGGTGGTCTCGGAGGTCGTCACCGCGATTCGGCCATCGGGGCTCACCGCCATGCCCTCGGGCTCGATGCCGACATCGATCTGGGCCAGCACCTTGCGGCTGTCGGCATCGACCACCGTGGTGGTGGCGTTGTTCTCGTTGGCGATGAACAGCGTCTTGCCGTCCGGCGAGAGGGCGAACTGCTCCGGGTCCTCGCCCGAGGGCAGGTTGTGCAGGAGCTTGCCGCTCTCCGGATCGATCACCTGCACCGCGTCGGAATCGCTGGCGCAGACGAAGAGCCGGGCGCCGTCCTTCGAGAAGGTGAGCCCCCGCGGCCGGCGGCCCACGGGGAAGGTCCGGGTGACCTCCCAGGTGGCGGAATCGATCACCGAAACGGTGTTGTCCCGCTCGTTGGTGACATAGACCTCGTGCGCGCGCGCCGGCGCGGCCGCGAGCGACAGGACGAGGAGCAGGGCGGCGCGGCGCATCGTCAGGGTCCTCCGAAGGCCTTGCAGGCGCTTTCGGGCTGGTCGAGCCCGAGGGTGTCGAGATCGGTCCGCCGGTGCAGGAAGCCCTCGACCGGGGCGGCGGCGACCACCGCCCCCGGCCAGAGCACGAACAGGGGCTGGCGCAGCTGGCCGTTCCAGGGCCGGAAGCTCAGGGAGCGGCCCTTGAAGCCGCCGACCTCGAAGGTGGGCGAGAGCATCAGGTCGCGCACAGCGCCCGCATCGGCGGATTTAAGCTGCACCGCCGCCTCGCCGACGGCATGGGCCGCCATCCAGCCGGCCCAGTCGACCGGCGACATCGCCCGGCCCGCGAGCCGGCGGAAGCGCTGCTGCAGCTGCACCGCGGCCCAGGCCTCGACGGGGCGGCCCCAGGCGGCGGGGGTCAGGCCCTGCGTGCCGACCACGGGGCGGGGCGAGGCGGTGTTGTAGACGAGGTTGGCCCCGAACTCGCCGAGCTCGTCGGCCACCGCGACCACGTCGTGCTCGGGGCCCCGGGTGATCACGGGGAATTCCTTCAGGGCAGAATCGCGCAGGTCCGCGCCCCTGGCGTCGAAGGCGGCCTCCGCCACGATGCGGGCACCGAACTTCCTGGCGCTCCGGCGCAGGGCCTCCGCGTAGAGCCGGTCGCCGGGATTGGGGCCGGAGACGAGCAGGATCCGGTTCCAGCGCTTGAACACGAGGAGCTGCATCAGCGCGTCGGCCAGCATGTCCCGGGAGGGCAGGACATGGAGCAGGCGCGGCCGGCAATCGGCGTCGCGCAGGTGCGTGTCCGGCGCCCCGATATTGAGGAGCACCGTCTCCCGCGCCTCCTCCATGCCGGAGAGCGCCAGCACGTCCTCGGCCGGGGCGTTGAGGATGACGAAGCGGGGCCTCTCCGCCTGCATGAAGGCCGCGAAGGCGGCCTTCACGTCGCCCTCCGGCTCGACCACCGCCTGCTTCAGGGAGAAGCCGAGGCCGACGAAGCGGCCGGTGGCGTTGGAATCCTGCAGGCCGAGCTCGGCCCCGCGCAGGCCCTCGTCCTCGGGAACCGGATCCTCGTTATTGAGGGGCGTCGGGCGCTCGATGCGGTGCTCGAAATAGCCGATCGTGAGGGGGATCCTCTCGGCCGCCGCCGCGGCCGGCGGCGCGAGCCCCATCGGCAGCATCGCCACGGCGAGGCCCAGCAGGACGGCCACGCCCCGGAAACGGGACGACCGGCCGTCACGTCGATCAGCCTGTGCCCACATCCCGAGACAGGTCTCGTTTCCGCCCATGGTCTTGTTTGCGGCAGGTTAGGCCGGGCCTCGGGCGGGCCGATATTGGACCAAGGTCGCAGGTGGTTTCGGAAGAGCGTCTTTCCCGGCGTCGTACCAAAGCACAATGGGTTCCCCGCCGGGGGGTTGGTAGCGTTCCTCAAGATCAGCGGCCGGCGCGACAGCCCGTCGCTCGGCACGCGGCCGGTCACGAGCCGCGGCATGGACCGGAGGAAACGTTTCGATGAAGAAGGCGCTCGTTCTCGCCGGGAGCCTCGCGCTCGGCCTCGCCCTGGCGCAGGGGGCGGCCCGGGCCCATGGCGACGTCCAGCCTCAGCCGGTGGACACGGCCGGCCTCGAGCCCCTCGGCACGGAGTGGAAGAGCGAGAACCCCTATCGCGGCAACGAGAAGGCGATCGCGATCGGCTCGTCCGGGTTCAACCAGAACTGTGCCCGCTGCCACGGCCTGCAGATGATCTCCGGCGGCCTCGCCCCGGACCTGCGCTACCTGCCCCAGGGCAAGGAAGGCGACGAATACTTCGTCGAGCGCATGCGCCACGGCGCGGTCATCAACGGCGTCACCAAGATGCCCGCCTTCGAGGGCGTGCTCTCGCAGGAAGCCCTCTGGGCGATCCGCTCCTACATCGACGCCAAGCACGAAGAATAGGCCGGGGCACGACGCCATGACCCGCAAGGCCCGCCGCCTCGCCCTCGCCTGCGCGCTCGTCCTCGGGCTCGCCGCCCCCGCCGCCGCCCGCCCCTATGACGAGGTGGTGGCCGCGGGCGAGATCATCGTCGCGCTCTACGGCGACAACGCCCCCTTCTCCGAGATGAAGGACGGCAAGCCCGTCGGCATCGACGTCGATCTCGCCCAGGCGATCGCGGACCGCCTCAAGGTGAAGCTGAACCTGCGCATCGTCGATGCCGGGGAGAACGTCGACGGCGATTTCCGCCTGAACCTCTGGAAGGGCGACCTCGCCGGCTCGCCCCTCGCGGACCTGATGCTGCACGTGCCCAACGACAAGCAGCTCGCTCTGCGCAACGAGCAGGTCTTCATGACGACCCCCTATTTCGACCAGCACCTCGCCTTCGCCTGGAAGAAGGACAAGCTGGAGGGGCTCGAGAGCCTGAAGGATTTCGAGGGCAAAAAGGTCGCGCTCGAGGGCAACAGCGCCTCCGACGCGCAGCTCCTGATGGCCGGCGGCGGAAACCTGCGGGAGAATCTCCTGCATTTCCGCAGCACGGAGGCCGCGGCCCAGGCCTATCTCGCGGGCGAGGCACCGATCCTGGCCGGTTCCCGCGCGGCGATCGAGGCGGCCCTGTTCGCCGCCAAGGCGCCGCGAGACGAGAACCCCGTCGTCGAGATCGCCATCCCCGGCATGATGCGCGCGAAATGGGACCTCGGCGGCGCGGTGCGCGCGAATTCCCGCGATCTCGGCTACGCCGTGGGCGACACGGTGACCGCCCTGATCGCGGACGGCACGGTGAAGACGATCTGCGACCGCTACGGGGTGACCTACACCGCCCCGCAGGGTTTCTGATCCCGAAGGTTTCCGGCGGGACGAGCCCCGGTCCAAGATGGTTGCGGCGTCCGCGCACGCGGGCGCCGGCGGCGTTTGTCGATCAAATCAACAATAGATCCCGCGCATTCGCTTCGGCCTTTACAGGCCTTGATCGCGCAGGGGCGCCGATCAGCAGAGGTCTCGGGCGCAAAAACTCTTATCTTCGACTTATGGCCAATAACCCGGCGGGGAACCAGCCGGTAGTCTCGGAATCAAGGGCGTGGCTCAAGTCATAAAAGGGGGAATTCCCCTATCGGCGGCGCAGCCGCCGAGGCCGCCCGTGACGAGGAGGGAATGTCATGAGAGTGCGTGACCGTTTTCTGGCGGCCGCGGGGATGGCCTCGCTGCTGGTCGCCTCGGCGGCGCTGAGCGTCCAGGCCAGGGAGCCCGAGAAGGCCGCAGCGTCGGCCGGCGTGTCCGAGCAGGACATCCTCAACGACGCCAAGACCCCTGAGGATGTCGTCACCTACGGCCTCGGCACCCAGGGTCAGCGCTACAGCGGCCTCAAGGCCATCAACAAGGAGACGGTGAAGGGCCTCGTGCCGGCCTATTCCTTCTCCTTCGGCGGCGAGAAGCAGCGCGGCCAGGAGAGCCAGCCGCTGGTCAAGGACGGCGTGCTCTACGTCACCGGCTCCTATTCGCGCATCTACGCGATCAATTCCCGCACCGGCGAGAAGCTGTGGGAATACGATGCCCGCCTGCCCGAGGGCATCCTGCCCTGCTGCGACGTCGTGAATCGCGGCGCCGCGCTCTACAAGGACAAGGTCTATTTCGGCACGCTCGACGCCAAGCTGATGGCCCTCGACGCCAAGACCGGCAAGGTCGTGTGGCGCAAGGAGATCGACGACTTCAAGTCGGGCTACAGCTACACCGCCGCTCCGCTGATCGTGAAGGGCAAGATCATCACCGGCGTGTCGGGCGGCGAGTTCGGCATCGTCGGCCGGGTCGAGGCGCGCGACGCCGAGACCGGCGAGGTGGTGTGGAAGCGCCCCGTGATCGAAGGCCATATGGGCGAACTGAACGGCAAGCCCTCGACCATGACCGGCAAGGTCAACGAGAGCTGGCCGGGCGACATGTGGAAGTATGGCGGCGGCGCCACCTGGCTCGGCGGCACCTACGATCCCGAGACCGATCTCCTCTATTTCGGCACCGGCAATCCCGGTCCGTGGAACTCGGCCCTGCGCCCCGGCGACAACAAGTGGTCGGCCTCCCGCATCGCGCTCAACCCGGACAACGGCGAGATCGTGTGGGGCTTCCAGACCACGCCGCATGACGGCTGGGACTTCGACGGCGTGAACGAGTTCGTGCCCTTCGAGCTGAACAAGGGCGGCAAGACCATCAAGGCCGGCGGCACCGCCGACCGCAACGGCTTCTTCTACGTGCTCGACCGGACCAACGGGAAGTTCATCTCGGCGACGCCGTTCGTCGAGAAGATCAACTGGGCCAAGGGCATCGGCGAGGATGGCCGCCCGATCTACGACCCCGAGTTCCGCCCGGGCGACCCGGCCAAGTCCGAGGACGGCAAGAAGGGCAAGTCCGTGTTCGCGGTGCCGAGCTTCCTCGGCGGCAAGAACTGGATGCCGATCGGCTACAACCCCGACACCAAGCTGTTCTACGTGCCCTCCAACGAATGGGGCATGGATATCTGGAACGAGCCGGTGAACTACAAGAAGGGAGCCGCCTATCTCGGCGCCGGCTTCACCATCAAGCCGCTCTTCGAGGACCATATCGGCTCGCTCAAGGCCATCGACCCGGCCACCGGCAAGGTGGTGTGGAACTACAAGAACAAGGCTCCGCTCTGGGGCGGCGTCCTCTCCACCGCCGGCGGCCTCGTCTTCACCGGCACGCCGGAGGGCTTCCTGAAGGCCTTCGACGCCAAGACCGGCGAGGAAGTCTGGAAGTTCCAGGTCGGCACCGGCATCGTCGGCTCCCCGATCACCTGGGAGCAGGACGGCGAGCAGTGGATCGGCATCACCGCCGGCTGGGGCGGCGCGGTTCCGCTCTGGGGCGGCGAGGTGGCCAAGTCCACCGCCGGCATCAACCAGGGCGGCAGCTTCTGGGCCTTCAAGCTGCCGAAGAAGGTGGCCGCCCGCTGACGCGGTGACCGGCGGCGGGGCGGCGGCGATTGCGCCGCCCCGCGAACCCCTTCACCATGGCGCCCGGCGGAACCCCGTGGTCCCGCCGGGGGCCGGCTTTCCCGGCTCCCGCGGGGACGGCGCGACCCGCATCGACGATGGCGCGACTTCGATGACGGCCACCCTCATGGCGAACGACCCCTCCCCGACCGGCGGCACGATCCCCGGCACGGCGCCCGCACAGGGCGCGGTCGAGCTTCTCGTGGTCGACGATCACCCTCTGTTTCGCGACGCGCTGTCGAGCGCGATCCACCTCGCCTTCCCCGGCGCCCGCCTGCACGAGGCCGACGGCATCCGCAGCGCCTGCGAGATCCTGGCGGCGACGCCGGGCATCGACCTGACGCTCCTCGACCTCACCATGCAGGGCGTGAACGGGTTCGACGGGCTCGTCACCATCCGGACGCGCTTCCCCCGCGTGCCGATCCTGATCGTGTCGGGCCTGGAGGATCCGCGCATCATGCACGAAGCGATCCATCACGGCGCGGCCGGCTTCGTGCCCAAGGCCGTCGACAAGGCGACCCTGACCCGCGCGATCTCCGAGGTGCTGAACGGCGCCCTGTTCATGCCGCCGGATCTCGGCGCGCCCCTCGCCCCGCCCCCGGGCCGCGGGCGCAAGTCGCCGCTCGCCGAGCGCATCGCCCGGCTGACGCCGCAGCAGCTGCGCGTGCTGATGATGATCCGCCAGGGCAAGCTCAACAAGCAGATCGCCCACGAGCTGCAGGTCGGCGACTCGACCGTGAAGGCCCATGTCTCCGAGATCCTGCGCAAGCTCGAGGTGATCAGCCGGACGCAGATCGTGATCGAGACCGCCTATCTCGACTTCGACCAGGCCCAGGGCGGCTTCCCGACAAGCTGAGGCCGGCTCCGGGCCCTACTGGTCCCGCGCCCGGTCGACGATGCGGCGGGCCGCCTGGAACGCCTCGTCCGCGTCGAGTTCCGTCGTGTCGAGCGTGACCGCGTCCTCGGCCGCCCGCAGGGGCGCCGTGGCCCGGTCGCGGTCGCGGGCGTCGCGGCTCTGGATATCCGCGAGGATGGCGGCGAGCGTCGTCTCCTCGCCCCGACCGGTCAGCTCGACATAGCGCCGCCGCGCCCGCTCCTCGGGCGCCGCGGTGATGAACAGCTTCACCCGCGCCTCCGGGCAGACCACCGTGCCGATGTCGCGCCCGTCGAGCACGGCCCCGGTATCGGCCTCCGCGAAGCGCCGCTGCCAGGACAGGAGCGCCGCCCGCACGGCCGGCACGGAGGAGACGCGGGAGGCCGCCTCCCCCATCGCCCGCTCCCGCAGGCGCGGATCGGCCAGGCGGTCCGCGATCAGCGCCGTGGCCGCCGCCGCGGCGGCGCGCTCGTCGCCCAGGGCGCTCCCGGCATCGAGCAGGGTCAGGGCCACGGCGCGGTAGAGCAGCCCGGTATCGAGATGCGGCAGGCCGTAATGCAGCGCCAGGCGTTTGGCGAGGGTGCCCTTGCCGGAGGCGGCCGGCCCGTCGATGGCGATGACCAGGGGCATCGGCTCAGCCCCCGATCGCGGCGCCGAGCGCCTGCATGGTCGGCCGGAACGAGGGGAAGCTCGTGGCGATCATGGCCCCGTCGTCGACGGTGACCGCGTCGCGCGCGGCGAGCCCCATCACCAGGAACGACATGGCGATGCGGTGGTCGAGATGCGTCTCGACGGTGCCGCCGCCCCGCGGCGCGGTGCCGTCGCCGGTCACGATCAGGTCGTCGCCGGCGATGGCGTGGCGCACGCCGTTGGCGGCGAGCCCCGCGGCCACCGCCGCGAGGCGGTCGGATTCCTTCACCCGCAACTCGTGCAGGCCGTTCATCCGCGTCTCGCCCTCGGCGAAGGCGGCGGCCACGGCGAGGATCGGATATTCATCGATCATGGACGGCGCCCGCTCGGCGGGCACGTCGACGCCCTTGAGGCGGCTCGCGCGCACCCGCAGGTCGGCCACGGTCTCACCGCCCTCCTCGCGCTCGTTGAGGCGCTCGATCTCGCCGCCCATCTCGATCAGGGTGGTGATCAGCCCGGTGCGCAGGGGGTTCATCATCACGCCCTCGATCGTCACCTCGGAGCCGGGCACGATCAGGGCGGCCACCAGCGGGAAGGCGGCGGAGGACGGGTCGGCCGGCACCACCACCGCGGTGCCGCGCAGGGTGGGCTGGCCGGTGAGCGCGATCGAGCGGCCGTGGCCGCCGGGGCCGTGGGGCGTCACCGCCACCGTAGCGCCGAACAGGCGCAGCATCCGCTCGGTGTGGTCGCGCGAGGCCGCGGCCTCGATCAGGGTGGTGGTGCCCGGGGCGTTGAGGCCGGCGAGCAGCACGGCCGACTTGATCTGGGCCGAGGCCACCGGCGATTCGTAGGTGATCGGGATCGCCTCGCGGGGCCCGCGCAGGGTCAGCGGCACGCGCCCGCCCTCGGCCTCGCTCACCACCTGCGCGCCCATGCGCAGGATCGGGTCGAGGATGCGCCGCATCGGCCGCTTGCGCAGGGAGGCGTCCCCGTCGAAGGTCGCGGTGACCGGCTGGCCGCCGACCACGCCCATCATCAGCCGCGAGCCGGTGCCGGCATTGCCGAAATCGAGCACCTCCGCCGGATCGGACAGGCCGCCGATGCCGACGCCGGCCACCCGCCAGCGCCCCTCGCCCAGGCGCTCCACCGTGGCGCCGAGCGCCTTGGCCGCGGCGGCGGTGCGCAGCACGTCGTCCCCTTCGAGAAGGCCCTCGACGCGGGTCTCGCCGATGGCGAGCAGGCCGAGGATCATCGCCCGGTGGGAGATCGACTTGTCGCCCGGCGGGCGCAGCGATCCCCGCAAGGGGTGGCCCGGCGCGGCGGTGAGGGATTGGGCGGGGGCGTGGGACACGGGGCTTCCTGCGCCTGGGAGGCGATTCGTCTTCATGGCTCCCGCACCGCGGCCGCGCCGCGGGTGGCGTGGCATGGCTTCGGGAGGGGATGGCGGCGGTTACCACGGCCTCGCCGCCGCGTCATCCGCGGCGGCCCCGCAGCGGCCCTTTCGGAGCGCTGCGCGAAACGCCCCGCCGGAGCCCGAGCGTGCGGCGTCCGGCATCCCCCGGATTCGAGCGCGGCCGACAGTATTTGACATGGCCGCCAGGGCCGACTAACCGGCCGCTTTCCCCCCGTTTTCTTGAGGTTACCGCCCGTGGCAAGACCGGAACTCGGCTTGAAGCGTCAATGCATGAGCTGCGGCGCCAAGTTCTACGACCTCGACCGCGATCCCGCCGTGTGCCCCAAATGCGGAACCATCTACCAGGTCGCCGCCAGCAGCCGCGTCGCCGCCCCCGTCGCCGCCCGCGCCACGCAGGAGGATGACGAGGACGAGGAGAAGGCCGGCCCGGACATGGTCTCCCTCGATGAGGTCGAAGCCTCCGAGGACGACGTGGACGATATCAACGTGGACGACGAGGAAGGCGGCACCGATGCCGGCGGCGACGACGACACGTTCCTCGAGGAAGAGGACGGCGACGACGACGTCTCCGACCTGATCGACAACGAGGGCGACGGCGACGAAGAGGGCTGAAGCCCGCCGCCCAAGTCCGCCGGCTAAAAAACGACGGGCGGATGTGGTTCGGGGCTTGAGTCCGATCCGCCGCCCGCTTATAGAGCCGCTCACGCCGACGGGACGCCCCGCCGGCGTATCGACCACCCCGCGCCGACCAGCCGCCGGGGTGTTGAGAGTGGGGCTATAGCTCAGCTGGGAGAGCGCCTGCATGGCATGCAGGAGGTCAGCGGTTCGATCCCGCTTAGCTCCACCATACTCATCTACGTGACCACGTCGTGTTGACCGTGGGGCTATAGCTCAGCTGGGAGAGCGCCTGCATGGCATGCAGGAGGTCAGCGGTTCGATCCCGCTTAGCTCCACCAACGACGCCCCGCTCCTGATCCCGCCGACACTGCACAAAGCTCCGACGCGCCGGGCCCGATCCCTGCGACGTCCGTCTCTCCGCTGGAGCCGGGCAAAGCGTTCGCCTCGCACAAGCCCCCCGGCCCTACCGCTGCGCCCAGCGCCGCCATCCGTGCCGGTGCCGCGGCGCACGCCCCCATTTCGGCCCGGGACGACGGCCGATGCCGCGGCGCGACCCGTCCGGACAGCCGGACCGGACGGGCATGGGCCGAGCCCGACCGGCCCTTGGCCGGCGAGGGCGACGGACGCCAGAAGGAAACCTTTCACGCGGGCAGCAGGGCAACGGCCTGCCGAGACCAGGCGGAGCCACCCACATGCTCCGGGGCGAGGATCCGCAAGCCCAGGATCCACGTTCCCATAAGCGGCCGGCCGCCCGCCACCCGATCGGCCAACCCGGTTCTCCCCCTCCGCAACCGGGACGAGGCCCCTCCGATCGTCCATGCGGGATTCTTCCGCGCGCGCCGCGGGATTCCGTTGACACGGCCGCGCCCTTCTCCCTATACCCCGCCCCGCAACGGCATCCCGGCGCAAGCCGATGCCCGCGTGTGGCGGGGTAGCTCAGCTGGTTAGAGCAGAGGAATCATAATCCTTGTGTCGGGGGTTCAAATCCCTCCCTCGCTACCACTTCAACCCCACTATCGATCCGCAGCGGCTCTGAGATACCAGCCCGTTCGATGAGGCGTTCACAGGCTTAGATCGCAAAGCCTGCTACAGGCCCATCCGGTAGAATGGTCAGGTCTTCGATCAACGCCTGCACGCCATTCAGCCAACTCCTGAGATCCGCTGCTTCGACTGCCGGTTCAGCTTTACCGACCGCGACCGCATGCGACGCGCTTTCGGCCACCCACCACAGCCCCTGCGCCGCACTCTGCGTCTGATGGAGGGCAAGGAGGCGGCGGCGGGATGACGGGCAATCCCGATGCCCGCCCTTGAGCGGCCGCCGGGCGCGCGACACGCGACGATAGCCCTATAGACGGGCATCACGCCCCAGTGATCCTGACCCTGCATTGACTTTGGAACCAGGCCCCAAAATTGTCCTCGCGCTCCCCGCGGCGGGGACACCGCCGGTGATTGCAACGGCTTCAGCTTTGAACGTGGCGCGCACCTCGTTTCCTGCCGCCAGACCTCTCCCGCCCGGAAGACCGAATTGCTCGGACTGATCGAGCGCGAGCGGGCCATCGGGTTCATCCCGACCGTGGTCGGCCATCACTTAGAGCGGCATCCGAGCGGGCTGACACGACTGGCAGGGTGATGAGGTTGGTCGGTGAAGGAGAGTGCCGATGTCCTCAGCCTTGTCCGTCGATCTGCGAGAGCGCGTGGTCCATGCCGTCGAGGCTGGGGCGTCCCGGCATCAGGCGGCTGAACGCTTCGGGGTCAGTCTGGCGAGCGCCAGCCGCTGGTGCGGGCACTGCGCCCGGGCGGGCCACGTCGCGCCCAAGCCGATGGGCGGCGATCGACGCTCGCACCGGATTGAGACGCAGGCCGACCTGATCCTGTCGCTCTACGAGGCGCAGCCCGGCATCTACCTGCATGAACTCCGTGCGGCCCTGGCCGAGCGCGGCGTCAGCGTGGCCCAGAGCAGCCTCTCGCGCTTCTTCAAGCGCCATGGCATCTCGCGAAAAAAAACACGGGCCACGCCGCCAAGCAGGACCGGCCGGATGTGAGGGCGGCGCGCGAGGCGTGGTTCGAGGGCCAGCTCGACTTCGATCCGGATGGCCTCGTGTTCATTGACGAGACGGCCGCCAACACTGCCATGGCCCGCCGCTACGGACGTGCGCCCCGCGGCGAGCGCTGTCGGATGAGCGTGCCTCAGGGCCACTGGAAGACCACCACCGTCACGGCGGCCTTGCGCAGCAACGGCATCATCGCACCGTGGCTGCTCGACGGTGCGATGAACGGGCAGGCCTTCCGCACCTATGTGGCCGACGTGCTCGCCCCAACCCTCAAGGCCGGCGACACCGTCGTGCTCGACAACCTGCCGGCCCACAAGGTCAGCGGCGTCCGCGACGCATCGAGGCCGTGGGAGCCCGGCTGCTCTACCGCCCGGCCTACAGCCCCGACTTCAACCCGATCGAGATGGCCTTCGCCAAGCTGAAGGCGCTGCTGCGCAGCGCGGCGGCGCGGACCATCCCGGACCTCTGGGACGCCATCCGACGCAGCCTGACCCGCTTCGCGCCAGCCGAGTGCCGAGCCTACCTCGCCGCCGCTGGCTACGATGCAACCTGATCAGATGCCGCTCTAGAACTCTGATCGCCTCGATCGCCAGACAGCTTTAGATTCAAATTCGCTTCGAGCCTGCTCTGACTATCGTCCGCCAGACCTATGATATTTTCGATATTTTGCAGATAGGCAATCAGAAGCTGCTCCAGAGAGCGCTTTCCATTTAAACTACATGTGTACAATGCGCGGTTAGTGTCTTGACCGATCATTTTGATCAGATCCAACAGCATGCCATGGAGAGAAATGCTGAGTGCGCGTATGTGATCCCTCCTAGACCCCAGATCAAATCCTTCACGCAATGCGTAGGAGATAATGTCTATCTGTCTTTGCACATCTTCTTCATTTTTCGGCAAAATCACGTGAATGTTCGTCATCTCATTCACCGTGACAGTACAATTGCAGCGGATTTGGTGGCCTCGACGGCCTGCGAAACCCGATCGACGGATTGAGATATTTCCTGAGAACTCCTTGTAATGACCTGGACGCGATCTGCCGCATCTTGCATCGTCACAGACATGTCGCGCGTGACGACACTTTGCTCCTCGACAGCAGACGCAGTTCCCAAGACATGCATCCGCATCGTCTCGACAGAATGCAATACTTCAGACAGATTATTCGCAACCCCACCCGATACGCCTTGTATATTGCTAATCTGACTCGCGATTTGGTCTGTGGCGCGGCTCGCTTGAGCGGCGAGATTCTTGACTTCAGCGGCCACGACAGCAAAACCGCGGCCGGCAGGCCCAGCACGCGCAGCCTCGATCGTGGCGTTCAGGGCAAGGAGGTTGATCTGGCCCGCAATCGAATTGATCACATCCACAACGCTCGTCATTGCATTTGCGGTTTCAGTCAGTTTACGCGTCAAATCTCCAGCAACAGAGACTTGCGAATGAGCGTCGTCACTGATCTGGCGAGCCTTGGTCATGCTCGCAGAAATTTCGTTGATCGATGAGGCCAGCTGCTCGGCCGCAGCCGCTACAGTCTGCACGCTGTCAGAGGCCTGCGCGGCGGCCTGACGCGTTTGTTGAACCCCCGATAAAGACACCGAGACCGCCGCATCGACATCGGAGAAGTTTTTATCGATCAGCGTCTTCAGATCCGCGAACAGCTTGACCTGAGATGTGGCATCCGATGCAAATTTTACGACCTTTGATACCTTACCATATCGATCAAAAATTGGGTTGTAAGACCCATCGAGCCATACCGCATTGCCAATCTTAGTAATCATCTTGAACTTTCCGGCCTGAAACTGGCCAGAACGGAGATTATCCCAAAATTTTGAGTAATCATTGCTTGAGATTTGCTCGTGTTCAACAAAAAAACTATGATGTTTTCCGGATATTTCCTCGATTTTGTAGCCCATCAAATCAGTAAAAATATTATTGGCGGTCAGGATGTGACCGTCCGGAGCAAATTCGATCACCGCCTGGGAGCGGCCTATGGCGGCAATCTGCGCATTATAGTCAAGATTCAGCAGACGTTCTCTGGCATCGCTCCACTCGACGACGAAGCCAATCGACTTCATCCCGTCCATGAGAGGGGTAACGAGGAGATCGAAGACCCGTGGTCCAACGCGGATGGTCGCCGAGTGCGGTTTCACAAGAGCAGAAAGCAATCTGCGCTGATGGCCTGGGTCTTTATGAAAAATATCGATATTGCTGCCGATCAGAGTCTCCAGACTAAATCGGGGAAGCTCGGCTTTGAGATCCTGCTCAGCTTCTTTCATGAACGATTTAAGCGACGGATTTATATAAGTAATATTCAAGCCTGCATCGGCAACCATCACATTGGTGCGCAGGGCATCCAGCGTGATCGTCCCTTGAATCCCCTCGCGGTTGCTGCTGATGATCCGGAACATATCATGTGCCTCTCGACTTCAATTCTGTAGACGTTGCAAGATAATGATTAATATTGTATTAACTCAAGAAAATAACAAATATTTATACAGCATACTATCAAATCAAACCGGGCAGAATACTGCTTATATTCATATTCTCAATGGGAGATTTTCCAGGTGTGACGCCGGGCATGCAGTTTGTGACAATCTGCCGGTTCGGCCACTCAAGAGACCAGCCGCTGATGATTCAATTAGATTTGATTTAGAGGCGCAATAAATTCACTATCAATTCTAATATTTCAGTCTATAAGAAATCCATCAGATAAAATGGAGCTTATTATGGCAAGATACAGGCCAATTAAGTCTGATGTTTTTTCGATGATTTATGCATTGATCTGAGATCAACGAGGAAAGTTTATTTCTATCACAGCGATATTGGAGGAATCAGATCATTGTCTGAAAATAAAACATTTGGATTAGATCATTATGGCGTCGGATATTATTTTCACATTGACACCTTATTCCACAAATCAATCAAATTAAATGGTTACTATGGGGGATTGATACGGATAAGCTTCTATCTACGTGAATCCCATAAGTTCAATCATCTATACGGCATACAATCCATGACTTGTGGAGAGGCGCTTGTTATCAAGGGCAAAGAATGTGTAAGCCTGATAGCGCCGCAAGGCATGCACATTAAAGGAATAAATTTTCTTATAGAGCCAATGGCCTTAGTCGATCACTATGGATTAGACCCTGATTGGTTGCCCCCCTCGTTTAAAAGACATCTTTTCAATCCAAATTCGCCGACAAGCGCTTTCAAGATCGCGCTTCCGCAGCGCAGCATTCTATCCATAGAAATGCTGCAAAAAACGGACATGACTGGAAAATTAAAAGATAATTTTTTTAAATCAAAAGTAGAAGAACTCGTCTGCGAGCTTGTTCATGCCTTGAGTGTCGCGCGCGGCAAGCCAAATCTTATGTCTAGTTATTCCAAAGATCAGATCATGAAGCAAAAAATCGAGATTGCCGCGGATATTTTTCGTCAAGAAATCGGGAACCCTCCCAACATAGAAGAAATATGCCGGAGATCTGGCTTGAATAAAAATTTGTTAAATGAAGGATTTAAAGAAATATTCGGACAGTCTCCAGGGCTTTATTCTCGGAAAATTGCCCTTGAATGGGCAAGAGATCAGATAAAACTTGGTATTTATGAAATAAAGACAATTGCATTGATGGCTGATATAAGGATCCTAGTGCGTTCTCTCAAGCGTACAAATCTTTTCTTGGAAACCTCCCCTCAGAAGACATTCCGCAATTCTAGTAAAATAATAATATAATTTAATAATTTGATTTTTTCATGCGTTGATCTACTCTCCTTATGAGGGATCCGCCCACAAGATGAGCCTGAGCTGTCAAGCTGCAGTTGACGCACCGCGGATGCTCTCTCTGATGGCAACGATGACATTTCGAGTCGACGCGTCCTTCGGATCAACCACCGGGGCTCCTATGGCGGCTCCTGGCGTCCGCCGGTTCGTGCGGGCGCAGGCGGCGGAGAGACAGCAATGCGGCCCATGGCGGCCGGCTCGGCACCGCCGTCGCTTCTGAAAGCGGGCGTCAGCCGCGGGCGAGGGCGGCTTCGAATTCGGCCTCCGGGAGGTGGGCGCCTCCCGTCGTCCAGATCACGTGGGTGGCCCGGGCCGGATCCGGCGCGCCCGCCGCGGCGACGAACCGGCCGGCGGCGGCGAAGCCCGCGGCCGCGGAGGGTTCGAGGCGCAGGCCCGCGCCGGTCCAGAGCGCCTTGAGCCAGCCGAACAGCGCGTCGTCGGTCACGGTCACGACCGCCTCGATCAGGCCCCCCACGGTCCGCGCCACGAGCAGGGAGGCGCTGGCCACGGCCAGCCCGTCCGCGGCGGTGCGATTGTCGAGGCCGACATCGTAGACGCTGACGGGGCGATCCAGCCCGGAGGCGAGCTGGACCAGCATGCAGGGGGCGGCCACCGGCTCGACGAAGACCGGCCGCACCGCGTCGCCGAACAGCAGCTTCAGTCCGAAGGCCACGCCGCCCGGCGCCCCGCCCACGCCGCAGGGCAGATAGACGAAGAGCGGATGCGCCGCGTCGACCACGATTCCCGCCGCCGCGAGCTGCTTCTGCAGGTCGAGGGCCGCCGCGGCATAGCCCAGGAACAGGTCGACCGAATCCTCGTCATCGACGAAATGCGCGTCGCTCCGGCCGCGGAAGGCCGCCCGCGCCGTCGCCACCGCGAGCCCGTAATCCCCCGGATGCTCGACGACGCGGGCCCCGAGCGCGCGAAGGCGCCGCTTCTTCCAGTCCTTGGCGTCGTGGGACATGTGCACCTCGACCGCGAAGCCGAGCGCGCGTCCCATCACGCCGACGCTGAAGCCGAGATTGCCCGTGCTGCCGACAGCGATCGTGTGCCCCGCGAAGAGGGCGCGGAAGGGCTCCGTCGCGAAATCCGCATAGGAGAGGCCGGGGCGCAGCAGGCCGGCTGTCCCGGCGAGCGCCTCGGCATGGGCCAGCACCTCGTAGACGCCGCCGCGCGCCTTGATGCAGCCGGTGACCGGCAGGTCGTGATCCGCCTTGACCCAGACCGCGCCGGGTGCGCCGTGCAGGATGCTGCGGGCCGTCTCCGGCGGGAGGGGAATGAGGGGCGAGTCGATCCGCCCGTCCTCGAGCCCGTCGAACAGCCGGGCCAGGAGGGGATCGAAGCGGCGCCAGCGCGCCTGCGCCGAGCGCATGTCGACCTCAGCGAGGGCGAGGCCCGGCAGGATCGCCGCGGCCTCTCCCCGGCGCGGGTTGAACCAGACGGTCGGCTCCGCCCGCAGGACGGGCGCGGGCACCGCAGGCCCGGGCGGGCGGGGTTCCGGCCCAGCGGCCGGCATCGGGGGAAGGGTCACCGCATCCTCGCAAGTCGGCTGCGCCTATACCGCGCCTCCCGCGCCGCCCCTACCCCTGCGAGGAACCGTGGCCGGGAGATCGCCCCCGCCATGGGGTCAGGCGCAGGCCTCCCGCGCCTGCGCGAACACGCTTCCCCCGCCCGGCGCCGCGGCCAGAAGGCTGCGCGTATAGGGATGCTCCGGCGCGGCGAACAGCGCGGCCGTGCGGCCCTCCTCCACGATGGCGCCGCGATGCATCACCGCGATCCGGTCGCAGATGGTCGCGGCCACGCGCAGGTCGTGGGTGATGAACAGCATCGCGATGCCGAGGCGCTGCTTCAGGTCCTCCAGCAGCCGGAGGACCTGCGCCTGCACCGAAACGTCGAGGGCCGAGACGGCCTCGTCGGCGACGATCACGTCCGGCTCCATCGCGAGCGCCCGGGCGATGCCGATGCGCTGGCGCTGGCCGCCCGAGAAGGCGTTCGGGTAGCGCTCGGCGGCGCTCGGCGGCAGGCCGACCAAGTCGAGCAGCTCCCGGGCCCGGGCCCGCGCCTGCCGCGCGGGCGTGCCGTGGGCGATCGGCCCGGCGGTGATGATCTGCTCGACCGTGCGGCGGGGGTTCAGCGAGGCGAAGGGATCCTGGAAGATCATCTGGATCCGCCGGCGCTCGGCGCGCAGGGCCTTCGGCCCCAGCGCCGTGAAATCGAGGCTGCCGAGCCGCACCGTGCCGCGGTCCGGCTCGACGAGGCGGATCGCGAGCCGCGCCGTGGTGGACTTGCCCGAGCCCGACTCGCCGACGATGCCGAGCGTCTCGCCGCGGCGCAGGTCGAAGGTCACCTCCTTCACCGCGTCGACCACCCGCGGCTTGCCGAAGAAGCCGTTGCGGGTGGTGTAGGTCTTGCCGAGGCCGATCACCGACAGGGCGACCGGGTTCGCCGCGACGGGCGGGCGCTCCGGGGGCGTCAGGCTCGGCACCGCGGCGAGCAGAGCCCGCGTATAGGGGGCTTGCGGATTCTCCAGAACGGCGCGGGCGGTGCCGCTCTCCACGAGCTTGCCCCGCTGGAGCACCGCGACGTGGTCGGCGATGTCGGCCACCACGCCGAAATCGTGGGTGATGAACAGCACGCTCATGCCGCGCCGCTGCTGGAGCTCGCGGATCAGCTTGAGGATCTGCGCCTGGGTGGTGACGTCGAGGGCCGTGGTCGGCTCGTCGGCCACCAGGACGGTCGGTTCCAGCGCCAGCGCCATGGCGATCATCGCCCGCTGGCGCTGGCCGCCGGAGAGCTGGTGCGGATAGGCCCGCACGATCTGCTCGGGCTCCGGCAGGCCGACCTCGCGGGCGAGCGCCACCGCGCGGGCGCGCCGCTCCGCGGCCGTGTGGAGGCCGTGCGCCTCGAACATCTCGGCGATCTGGTCGCCGATGCGCATCACCGGGTTCAGGGCCGTCATCGGCTCCTGGAAGATCATGGCGATGCGCCGGCCGCGCAGGCCGCGCCAGGCGCGCTCGTCGAGGGTGAGGAGGTCCCGGCCCTCGAAGGTGATGCGCCCGCCCGCGATCTTGAGCGACCGGGGCAGCAGACCGGTCAGCGCATAGGCGCTCATCGACTTGCCCGAGCCCGACTCGCCGACGACGCAGAGGATCTTGCCGGGCATGAGGTCGAGGGAAAGGCCCTCGACGGCATGCGGCCGGTCGGCGCCCTTCGGCAGGGCGAGCGTCAGGTTCTCGATGCGGACGACGGGCTCGGTCATGGTCAGTGCGCTCCTGCGCGGCGGCGGGCGAGCACGTCCGCCCCGGACGCGCCAAGGTCCCAGAACAGCCCGGCCATCAGCCCGAGAGCCTCGCGGGTCTGCGACCCGAGCAGGTGCTCGTCGGGGGCGTGCTGCGAGCAGGCCGGATAGGAATGCGGCACCCAGAGGGTGGGCAGGCCGAGGATCTCGGAGAAGGCGTCGTTGGGCAGCGAGCCGCCGAGATTGGGCAGCAGCGCCGGCCGCTTGCCCGTGCTCGCCGCGAGGGAGGCGAGCGCCCAGGACACCCACGGATCCTCGACCGGCAGGCGCGTGGCGCGGAAGATCTCGGTGGGGCTGCGGCGGACCTCGACCATCGGGAAGCCGTGCCGGTCGAGATGGGTCCGGACGGCGGCGATCAGGTTCTCCCAGTCGGTGCCGACGACGAAGCGCAGCTGCAGCGTCGCCCTGGCGGAGGGCGGCACGGCGTTGACCGGCCCTTCGGGATCGCCGCACGTGAAGGCCAGCACCTCCAGGGTGTTCCAGGCGAAGACGCGCTCGGCCGGCGTGAGGCCGGGCTCGCCCCAATCCAGGTCGATCGCCGGCGCGGTGGGATCGGTCCCGACCGCGATGTCGCTGAGGGCCGCGCGCACGCCTTCCGGGATCGGCGGCGGGCGCAGCGCCTCGACCAGGATCCGGCCCTGCTTGTCCACGAGGCTGGCGATGGCGCTCGCCAGCACGGTGCCGGGATTGCGCAGGAGCCCGCCCCAGTTGCCGGAATGGTGGCCGCGCTCGCGCAGGTTCACGGCGAGTTCGAAGCTGAAGCCGCCGCGGGAGCCGAGGAACAGGGTCGGCCGCTCGGCGCTGACCCGCGGCCCGTCCGAGGCGATGAGGAGATCCGCCCGGAGCGTCTCCGCCTCCTGCCGGCAGATCTCGCGCAGCCCGGGCGAACCGGCCTCCTCGCCCATCTCGATCAGGAGCTTCACGTTGAAGCCGAGCCGGCCGCCGCGGGCCCGCATCACCGCCTCCAGCGCGCCGAGATTGATGACGTGCTGGCCCTTGTTGTCGGCGGTGCCGCGGCCGTACCAGCGGTCGCCCTCGACGACGACCTTCAGCGGATGCAGCCCCGCGCGCCACTGCTCGGGATAGTTCCGCACGGTGTCGCCATGACCATAGACCAGCACGGTCGGGAGTGCGTCGCCCTCGTGGCGGCTGCCGATCAGGAAGGGGCCGTTCACGCCGTCCGGGTTGTCGAGGATGCGGCTCTCGAAGCCGAGCCGGGCGATCGCCGGCTCCACGAAGTCGCTCAGATAGGCCTGGAGCCGGGGCAGCTGGCCCGGAGCCTGGCTCTCCGTGGGACGGCCGACCGCGTCCTGCAGGGCGGCGAGGAAGGTTCCGTCGTCGTAGTGCCGTTCCGCCAGGTCGACGGCGTCGGATCGGGACATGGCTTTCCGTGGGGTCTGATGGTCGGGACGGTCGGGGGAGCCGGCTTTCAGTGCCGGCCTTCGGGCGCGGTGATGTCGCGCACGCCATCGCCCAGCAGGTTGATGGCCAGCACCAAAACGAGGAGCGCCACCCCCGGGATGGTGATCACCCAGGGCTGGAAGAACATGTACTGCTTGCCCTCGGCGATCATCAGGCCCCAGGAGGGCAGCGGCGGCTGCACGCCGAGACCGAGGAAGGACAGCGCCGCCTCGAGCAGGATCGCGTGCGCCATTTCGAGGGTCGCGACCACGATCAGCGCGTTCAGGATGTTGGGCAGGATCTCCTGGAACAGGATCCGGGCTGTGCCGAAGCCCGCGGCCTGGGCGGCGGCCACGAAGTCCTGGCCCCGCACCTGCCGGGTCGCCGCGCGGGTGACGACGGCGAAGCGGTCCCAGAGCAGCAGGCCGAGCACCAGCACGACCACCTTCAGGGAGCCGCCGACCAGGGAGGCCATGGCGAGGGCGACCAGCACCACCGGCATGGCGAGGCGCGTGGTGACGACGTAGCTCACCAGCGCGTCGACCCGGCCGCCGAAATAGCCGGCCACGATCCCGAGCGTGGTGCCGATGAGGCCGGAGATCAGCGCCGCCGAGAGCCCGATCAGCAGGGAGATCTGGCTGCCATAGATCAGGCGGCTGAGATAGTCGCGCCCGAGCTTGTCCGTGCCGAGCACGTGCTCCCAGCTTCCCTTCGCCTGCCAGACCGGGGGGATCAGGCGCCGGGCGACGTCCTGGGCATAGGGGTCGTGGGGCGCGATCAGCGGGGCGGCGAGCGCGGCCAGGACGATGATGCCGAGGATGCCGGCCCCGAGCAGGAAGCCGCCATGGTGGAGGCCGCGCCGGAGCGCGAGCGCCGTCGGCGAGCGGGCCGGCGCCAGCGGCGCAGCGTTCTCCGGGGCGGCCGGGATCGGCATCTCCGGGGCGGCGGCGCGGCCGGACGCGGCCATGGGGGAGGCGGGCTGGGTCGTCATGAGCGCAGGCGCGGATCGAAGAGGGCGTTGAGGAGATCGGCGGCCAGCGTCAGGGCGATGTAGACCATCGCCAGCACCAGCACGATCGCCTGGACGACGGGGAAGTCGTTGCGGGCGATCGATTCCCAGGCGAGCTGGCCGAGGCCCTGGAGCGAGAACACCGCCTCGATCACGATCGAGCCGCCGAGCATGAAGCCGAACTGCACGGCGGCGAGCGCGATCACCGGGATGACGGCGTTGCGCAGGGCGTGGCGGAGCAGGACCTTGTGCGGCGGGAGGCCCTTGGCGCGGGCGGTGCGCACGTAGTCGGAGGCCAGCACCTCCAGCATGCCGTTGCGGGTCAGCCGCATCACGGCGGGCATGGCGTAGTAGCCGAGCGCCACCGCCGGCAGCACGAAGTGCTTCCAGGTCGCGTTCCCCGAGACCGGCAGCCAGCGCAGATTGACCGAGAAGACCATGATCAGGGTCAGGCCGAACCAGAAGCTCGGCATCGCCTGGCCGATCACGGAGACGGCGAGCGCCGCCCGATCGATCCAGGTGTCGCGCTTCACCGCGGCCAGCACCCCGAGGGGGATCGCCACGACCAGCGCCACGCCGAGGGCGATGACGCCGAGCGTCAGCGTCACCGGCAGGCGCGCGGCGATGAGGTCGGTCACCCGCTCGCGGAAGTAGAAGGAATGGCCGAAATCGAGCTGGAGCGCCCGCCCCGCCCAGGCCATGAACTGCGCGAGCAGCGGCTCGTCGAGCCCGTATTGCCGGCGGATCGCCGCGATCTGCTCGCTCGTGGCCTCGGGGCCGGCGATCGCCGTCGCGAGGTCGCCCGAGAGGTGGAGGAGCATGAAGCTCGCCACCGACACGGTCACCGCGACGCTGACCGCGACCAGGATGCGGCGGAGTGCGAAGCCGAGCATGGCCGCCTCACTTCCACGAGGCCGCGTAGAAGCGCGGCACCTCGTCCGGCTGGGCGGTGAAGTTCAGGTCCTGCGTGAAGGCGTAGTTCGAGGGGTAGGAGAACATCGGCAGGGCGTAGGCCTCCTGCGCGATCCGCGTCAGCGCCTCGGCGTATTTGGCCTTGCGGGCCTCCGGGTCGCTGCCGGTGTCGCCCGCCTGGAGCGCCGCGATCACGGCCGGATCCTTGGTCAGGTCCTCCTCGCCGCCGCGGAAATAGACGCCCGTGAAGGCGGAGACGTCGTTGACCGAGAAGGAGCCCCAGGTCTGGAAGCCGATCGAGGTCTTGCCGGCCCGCAGCGCGTCGCGGAAGGCGGCGAAGCGCAGGTAGTTCAGCCGCACCTTGATGCCGACCGCGCGCAGATACCCGATCACGGCCTCGGCGTATTCCCGCTCGCGATAGGCGGACAGATCGATCTCGAACCCGTCCGGATAGCCCGCCTCCTTCAGGAGCGCCTTCGCCTTGGCCGGATCGTAGCCGTAGCGCGGCATGCCCTGATCGGTGCAGCCGAACTGATCGATGAAGCAGACCGAGTTCATCACCCGCGCGCCGCCGCGGACGAGGTTGTCGACCATGGCCTTGCGGTCGATCGCGTAGGCGATCGCCTGCCGGACGCGGGCATCCTTCAGCGGCGAGTTCGCCTGGGCGCGGCCGAGGCTGTCGAACTGCAGGAAGCCGACCCGCATGGTCTCGGCCGAGAGCACCGTGACGCCGGGGGAGGTCTTCAGCTGCTCGGCCTGGTCGCTCGGCACGCGCCAGATCCAGTCGATGCCGCCGGTGACGAGCTCGGCCATGCGGCTGTCGCCGTCCGGGATGATGCGGAATTCGAGCTTGCCGATCTTCGGCTTCGCGATCGGGCCGCCGGACCAGTACGACTCGAACCGCTCCATCGTCACGCCCTTGCCGTTCTCGACACGGACGATCCGGTAAGGGCCGGTGCCGACCGGCGCCTTGCTGAAGCCGTCGAGCCCCACCTTCTTGAAATAGGCGGCCGGGAAGATCGGGATCGGCCCGGCGAGGTATTCGAGCGCGGCGGGGAACGGCGCCTTGAGGTGGATGCGGACGCCGTGCGGCCCCGTCACCTCGGCGCCCTTCATCCAGTCCACGTTGCCCTTGGTCACGACCCGGGCCTCGGGGCTGAGGACGTAGTTGACGGTGAAGGCCACGTCCTCGGGCGACAGCGCGTCGCCGTTGTGGAAGAGCACCCCTTCGCGAATCGTCAGGTCCAGGGTAACCGGATCGACCCAGGTCCAGCCGGTCGCCAGCATCGGCTTGTAGCTGCCCGTCGCCGGATCGCGGTAGATCAGCGTGTCCCAGACGTTGCGGGCGAGGATGACGCCCTCGCGCAGGCTGTTGTGATAGGGGCTGATGTTCTCGGGCTCGCTGTCCGAGGCGTAGACCAGCGTGTCGTTCGCCTTGCCGGCGAGCGCCGGAAGCGCGGTCGCGGTGAGCAGCAGGGCTGCGAGCGTCTGTCTCAGCATGTCGATCCGCCTCGGAAGCACGGCGGTCCCCGCCCGAATCTCCATTCCGGCCGTGCCGCTTTTTTCACCGTGCTATAGTGTTGTGCAGAAGCAATCGCAGCAAGTAGAATTTGGCGATTGCATCGTTGCCGTTTCGGCAAGGCAGGGGGAATGACCGGGCCGTGCAGACGACCAGCCTGCGCTACTTCCTGGCGGTGGCCCGAACCGGCTCGATCGCCGCCGCCTCGGGCCAACTCAACGTCGCCGCCTCGGCGATCAGCCGGCAGATCGCCAATCTCGAGGCCGAGCTCGATTGCGTGCTGTTCGAGCGGCGCCCGCGCGGCATGGTGCCGAGCCCGGCCGGGGAGCTCCTGGCCCAGCACGCCCATCACGTGCTGCAGCGGGCCGAGCAGGTCGTCACCGAGATCCAGGAATTGCGGGGCCTCGTCCGCGGCCTGATCCGGATTTCCTGCTCGGAGGGCTTCGCCATTGATCTCGTGCCGAGGGTCATCGCGGACTTCCATCGCCGCTATCCCGGTCTCCGCTTCGAATTGACGATGCTGCCCCCGGCGCAGGTCACCCAGGTGGTCGCCGCCGGCGAGGCCGATATCGGCGTGACCTTCAAGCTGGCCTCGACCCAGCCGGTGGCCGTAGTCTACGAGGCGCAGGTCGAGATGATCGCCGTATGCGCGCCGGATCATCCCCTAGCGGGATCGCCGATGATCCAGCTCCCGGATCTCGCCGCCTTTCCGCTGGCGCTGCCCACCCGCGACACCACGGTTCGCCTCGTCTTCGAGGCGGCCTGCTCCGCCGAGGGGATCGCGATCGAGCCGGTGCTGACCTCGAACGTGCTGTCCTCCCTCCTGCCCTTCGTGCGTCACACGCAGGGCCTCGCCCTGATGTCGGCCTTCACCGTGCAGACCCCGGTGCAGCTCGGCGAGCTGATCCAGATCCCGGTCCGGACGAAAAGCAGCCTGCTGCGCGGGATCCAGGTCCAGACCATGCGCGACCGCCCCCTTCCGCGGGCGGTGAAAGCCTTCCTGAACGCGCTGGTCGCCGCGCTGCCGGCGTCAAGTCGCCGCCTGGCGACAGAGGACGGCGTCTGAGCGCCGCGGGGCCGCGATCGGCACCGGCCTGATCAGCCGTCCTTCCGCACGTGCTTCGATCGTTCGGACGACAACCCTGGCTCTCATTCTCCCAGCATGATGCGCGGTCGAAGAGCGCGTTAACGCTGTCATCGGCCGCCGCGCATTGATGAAAATTGCGCGCATTCGAAGCAAGAAGAGAGAAACATCCGACGGCTAGGGTCTTTTCATCTGAAAGGCGAACGACTTTTCAGACCATCCATCAGAGGTATGATCATGACGACCAAGTCCGCTGAGCAGAATGCCCCGGTTCGCCTGAACGACGACGAGCTCGAGTCGGTCAACGGCGGCGCCGGGTCGGCGTTCGGAGACCTCAACAGCATGTTCAACGACATCAAGCGCGGCATCGGCAACGGCGCGACCCAGGTGAGCTACCATCAGGAGAGCCAGACGGTCCGCGGCAAGACGAAGACGGTCACGCAGAGCCACTTCCGCCGGTAAGCGAACGCCGTCCCAAGCCGCGCCATTTTGGCCCGCCCGGTTCGCCGCGGCGGGCTTGTTCGTTTCTGGCCGGATCGCCGCCGCAGAAATCGCGCCCAGGCACCGATCGGGCCGCTCAACCGCGAGCGCTCCGGCCCTTGATGGCGGCGATGGAGTCCTGCAACGCGCGCTGGAGCGCGCCCGCAAGGACAGGTCGACCAAGTTCGCGTTGCGCTCGCCGCACTCCGCCACGCCGGTCGCGGCCTTGCCGACCGCCTGGGCGTGAGGTTCGGATGCGATGCTCCGAAGCCGTCGCCCGATGCCGCCCACGCGTGATCTCCGACACACCGTTCTCAGGAGGCCGGCCTCTCCGAAGTCGTGTCCTGACGGCCCTTCTTTCGGCGGCCCCGGTGCCCTGTGGATCGCCGCGGCGGCAAAGCGTGGCCGCGTGCTCCCGAACACAGCCAAGCCGGGGCGATCCGGTGTCAATCACGACAGACGCCAACAAGACGTCGCACCGACATCAGGAGATCTTCCCATGACCCACCGTGACATGACCGCGATGACCACCGATCAGACCATCGGCGCCAAGCCCGTTCTTCTTTCCGACGACGCTCTCGATCAGGTCCATGGCGGTGCCCGCTCGGCGTTCGAAGACTTTTTCAACACCATGGCACGTGTCACGAGCAAGCGCCCCTTGCATGGGGAGTATCGCCACGAGAGCGAAGGGAGCCGTGGCAAGACGAAGACGCTCACGCGGAACACCTTCCGCCGGTAAGCGAACACCGTCCCAAGCCGCGCCATTTCGGCCCGCCCGGTTCGCCGCGGCGGGCTTGTTCGTTTCTGGCCGGATCGCCATCGCATCGTCGGCGCCTCGCCCCCCGAGATACGCGGACATCTGGCCACGGCCCAGGTGCGTCGGCACACTTGAGCCGTGAAACCTTGGCCTTAACACCGCGTTGAGCTTGCAAATCAACATCTGGCACGAAGGAGGCCAGTCATGACCAGCCTGAAAGCGCGTTTCACCCTCACCGTTCTTGGTCTCCTGGGCACCGCCACCGCTCTTGCCCTGTATGCGCAGAGCCTCGCCCTGCCCGCGAGCTTCGGCTAACGGCACGGACCGGGCGACGCCGCCCTCGGCGCGCCCCTTTTCGCGATGAGCGGCCGTCACGCCGGGGCGGCCGCTTTTTCGTGCGGCCCTTGCTTTGCCGTGGCCTCTCGGGCCACTCGGCGCGGGCAACTGAAACGGCACGGTTCGGAGCCCGGCGTGTTTGGCGGAAGATTCGTTCGGCGCTTCGGGCCGCTCATGCTCCTCGTCCTGGCGGCCTGCTCGGACGATGCCGCCGAACGGCGGCGCGCCCTGGGGCCTCATCCGAGCTTCGAGGATGCGATGCGCGTCGCCAGCGCCGGGCGCGGCCGCCGCCTGTTCGGCCAATGCGGCGCCTGCCACACGATCGGCAAGGGCGCGGGCGACCGGAACGGCCCCAACCTCTTCGGGATCATCGGCAAGCCGGTCGGCGGCGGCAGCACCCGGTTCGGCTATACCGGCTCCCTGCTGCGGGCCGGCGGCGTCTGGTCGCCGGACAGGATGGATCTCTGGCTCGCCGCCCCGGCCGCCTTCGCGCCCGGCACGAGCATGACCTTTCCGGGCCTGCCCGACCCACTCGATCGGGCGGATGTCATCGCCTATCTCCAGGCGGCCTCCCGCTAGGGACCCGGGCGGTCGATCGCCGCAGCCGGAGCGGGGGAGGGAGAAAGCGCGCGGGCGAAGGACTTTCCTCACCGCGCCCTGTCCAGGGCCTCCCCCCGTCCGACGGAGATCCATCCCATGCGCCTGCCCTTCGCCCTGCCGGCCGCCCTGCTCGTGCTCGCCGCCGGCCCCGCCCTCGCCTCCTCCTGCTCGGAGGAGATCGCCACGCTGCAGCGGCGTCTCGACAGCGCGGGCGCCGAACAGGTGACCGGCACGGCGCCGGCCGCCGGCCCGACCTCGTCCGACTCCCCCAAGGCCCTCAAGAAGCCGCCGGCGGGCCAGCCTTCCGACCCGGGCAGCAAGCCGACCGCGGGCGGCCTCGGCGAGGCCAAGACGTTGCTGGCCCAGGCGAGCGAGGAGGAGAAGGCCGGCAAGGCCGAGGCGTGTCGGCAGACGGTGATGAAGGCCAAGGAGAAGGCCGGCGCCCTGCCTTAGCCCGCCCCTCCCGCCGGCGCGCATCGTCCGGCCCCCGGTTCGGACGATGCGTCCGGGGAGATTCCGCCCTGTCGCGCCGGGGCGGCAAGCTCTCCGGCGCGGCGGCCCCGATGAGTCCGATGAGCGTTGCCAACTAAAGGTTGTATTGCTAGGGTTATGTCGAGGGCGGCTTCACAGCGGCGGTGCGCATGTCGAAGCCTTCGATGCCGGATCATCCTTCGGGACCGAGACTTGGTCTTGGGCGCAGCGCGGAAGTCTTCGCGCTCGGATCGCAATACGTCCTGAAACTTTACAAGATTCCGTTCGATCCGGCCGCTGTAGAGGGCGAGTTCGCCGCGTCCCGGCATGCCCATCGCCTCGGCCTGCCGGTACCGAAGCCGGTGGAGGTCGTGGAGCGGGGCGAGCGCAGCGGCATCGTGTTCGAGCGGCTGCACGGCCCGGTCATGCACGACGCCTATCTCCGGCACCCGCTTCGCTACGTCCTCGGCCTGCGCCGGCTCGCGCGGCTGCAGAGGGAGATCCACGTCCGCGAAGCGCCCCGGCCCCTGGGCCGGCTGGAGGACACGCTGCGCCTTCAGATCCAGCAGGCCCCGGTGCCCGAGCCGACCAGGCAGGCCGCCCTCGAGGCCCTGCATCGGTTGCCGCGCGGCGACAGCTTCTGTCACGGCGACCTGCACGCGGACAACGTGGTCGTCACCGCGGCCGGGTTGCAGATCATCGACTGGCAGAAGGCCGGAATCGGCGCCCCGGCCGCGGACGTGGCGCGCAGCGCGATGCTGCTGCGTTACGGCAGCGCGAAGCTGGGATGGTACGGGCGCGTCCTGCCGATCGGGCCGATCCGCGCCCTCCTCGCGCGCCTCTATGTCGACTGGTACTGCCGGGCGAGCGGCGTGCGCCCTGCGGAGGTGCGGGCATGGCTCCTGCCGGTGCTGGTCGGGCGCCTCTTCGGCAAGCCGGCCGATGCCGAGCCCGAGATTCGCGCGGCCAGCGCCCGCCTTGCGAAAGCCGCCGGCCGCCGCGACACCCGCCGCCCGCGCGGGACCTTCCAGGACGTGTGGGGGATGATGTGCTTCCTGACGGGCTTCGCGGTCTAGAGCCGCTTCCGATCCCGTTGCCACCGGGAGCGGCTCCAGGCCTTTGTCGTGACGCGCTTTCTCACGCCGAACCGGTGTCCGCTTCGGCGCAGAGCGCTCTCGGAGCCGGGCGTCGCCTCGTTCAGGTCCCGACTCCGCCATAGGCCTTGAACGACGCGATCACCGCCTCCGCCCGGTCCGCCTCGACCGTGGCGGAGACGGCGATCTCACCCGCGAGGGCGGGCTCGCCCTCCGTGACGGTTTTCGCGCGGCCGTCTTCGAGATCGGCTCCGGCCGCCTCGACGCCGGCGCTGTTGGCCTCGGAGGCCGACAGGATGCGCACGGCCGCGCGGTCGATGCCATGCTCCTGCACGAGATGCTCGACGGCGGTCTCGGCGTCTCACCGCGACCGGAACCGGGACGTGATGGTCTTCGACATGCGCATCTCCTTCGGCGAAGGAGAACCGGCCAGCCCGGGAAGGGTTCACCCGGCCGGGCGCCGGCCACGCCATGACGCAGCCGCGGGAAACGGACCGGCAGAGGGACGCGGAGGGAAAGGGACGCGGAGGGAACACGACACGCTGTCGCGCCCGGAACGGACCGCCCTCCCCGTCTCTTCTCCAGGCACTCTGGCATCGAGGAGGTTGGAATGGACGACGATCGCGTGTGGTCCTTCGAGAAGAGCCTCTGGACCGGTGACGCCGATCACTACCGCGAACTGGTCGACGATGCGTGCCTGATGGTGCTGCCGCAGCCGCCCTTCGTCATGAGCGGCCGGCAGGCGATCGAGGCGGTGGCCGATACGCCGCGCTGGACCGAGGTCGCGCTCTCCGAGGGACAGATCGCGCGGCCGCAGGAGGGCCTCATCGTGATCGCCTATCACGCCAAGGCCCGCCGCGACGGCGAAGCCTACGAGGCGCATTGCACCTCGACCTACCGGCGGCTGGCGCACGAGACCTGGCGCGTGGTCCAGCACCAGCAGACGCCACCCCTGGTCACCGCCGCGCCCAACGAGGCGGACGGGGGCTGACCGCCTCCGCACCGGGCGCCGGCCTGGTTGAGATCGACCCCGCCGCGCCCGCCGATCTCAGAACCGTGCGGAGAGGCGGGCGGTGCCGGTATGCGAGAGGAAGCGGTCGCCGACATGGGCCTGGTACTCGCCCGTCAGCTCGATGCCGCCGCCGAGCCCGATCTGGAAGCCGAGGCCGGCCTCGCCGATCGTGTCCGGGATGCGCGAGGCGGTGGCGAACACCCCGAGGCCGCCGCTGCCCTGGAAGCTCGCCAGGCCGGTGAAGTGGTCGTCGGACAGGAGCGTCACGCCGAGGATGCCGTAGGGGCGCAGCCAGCGGCCGTTGTCGAAATCGAAGCGGCCGCCGATCTCGACGTTCGGGCTGAAGGCCACCAGGGTCTTGCTCATGGCGCGGATGTCGAGATTGACCTCCGGCGCGCCCGTCTCCGAATAGGCCGGGCTGTGCGTGTAGAGCAGGTCGAGGTCGGCGTAGGGCTTGATGTACCAGCCGTCGAACAGGAACTGGTAGCTCGCCCGCAGGCGCCCGCCCGCCGTCAGCACCTCCGACTTGCTGCGCGCCGACCACATCCCGTCGCCGATGCTGACCGAGCGGAGATTGTTCTGCCAGGCGTAGCCGACATTGGCCGAGGCCGCGAACAGCCAGGGGCCGACCTGGTGCTTGAGCGCCATCGAGACGTCGGCGGCGTCGCTCGTCGTCCCGCTGATGCGGTCGGAGTCGTTCTGGTAGGCGCGGGTATAGGCGCCCGACAGGCCGAAGAACCAGTCCGGGGCGAACTCGGTCTGCAGGCCGCCCTGGTAGCTGAGCGCGTTCTGGCGGTAGCCGCCCTCGCCGGGTGAGGAGAACAGGCTGGTGCGGGCCGCCGTGACCCGGCCCCAGACGCACTCGCCCTCGCGCAACAGGGTGCCGGAGCCCTCGAAGGCGGGGCAACTCATCGCCCGCTTCAGGCCGGCCCGGGTGTCGAGGGTGCGGCCGGTCAGGACGTACTGGTTCGATTCCTGGTTCAGATCGTCGAGCGCCGCGGCGTAGCTCTTCTTGCTCTCCACGGAGAGGAAGCGGGCGAACAGGCCGGCCTCGCCGATCGAGCCGTTGTTCCACAGCGTCTGCAGGGCTTCGGCCGTGGATTTCTGGTCGCCGGTGAGCGTCATCCCGACGGGCGCGGTGAAGCGCGCCGTCGGGCTCAGGGCGAGGCTGTTGCCCGAGCGCAGGATCTCCCAGGAGACCGGCACCGAGTCAGACTGGATCGTCGTGGACGAGGTCGCCGCGTTGGCGTTCTCGATGCTGCCCGCCGTCAGGAAGGTGTACTGCCCAGGCAGGAGCCCTCCGATGACGTTGGGCCGCACGGTGCCGTCCAGCCAGACACTGCGGCTCACGGCCAGAAGGTCGGCGCGCAGGGCGCCGGCCGGGGCGAGGGGGGCGACGTCGACCAGCAACTGGCCGCTGCTGCGCTGTTCGAAATCGCCCTTCACGTCGGTGCGGGCGACGGTGCCGACCCCGCCGATATCGAGCGTGGCGTTGTTCGTCATCGAGCCGTTGCCGCTGCCGCCCAGATCGATCACGCCGCCCTGGCGTGTGCGCAGGATCGCTGCGCCGTAGCCATCCGCCCCGTTGGTCAGGGTGCTCATCGTCCCTGGGAGGGTCGTCAGAACGATATCGCCGATCAGAACGCCTCGGTTCTTGATATTGACCGGGTTGATCGTCCCGACGATGGCGCGGCCGGAGGCGGCGCTGACCACGGCCCGCTCGTCGATCAGGATCCGGTTGCTGTAATCGCCGCCCTCCAGGCGGATCGCCGCGCCGGTGCCGCTGCCGCCGCTGACGATGTCCTTGACGGTGATGGCGATGGTGCCGCCCGCGCGGGTCGGATCGAGGCGGCCGTCGCCGCCCTGGACGCCGCTCTGCGCGAAGATGGCGTTGGCATCCTTGCCCGAGGCGACGATCGACCCGGCGCTCTCGATGGTGATGCTGCCGCCGGAGCCGGTGGAGGTGGCGCGCGACTTGGGCGGATCCGACGCCTGGACCAGCGCGCCGGAGGCGAGGATCGGGTTGGAAAGGTCCACGACCAGGCCGCCACCGCCGCCGAGGCTCTGGGCCAGGATGCCGTGGGCGCGCTCGCCGCTGGTCCGGATCGCGGCGCCCTCCTTGAGGGTGACGGAGAGGGCGCCCCCCGAGCCCTTCGAACCCTCCTCGAGCAGGAACGGCACCGCGTAGCCCATCACCTGATGCGCACCGGCATAGCCGCCGCCGCCGCCGATCGATTGCAGCAGCAGCGCCGTCGCGGCATCGCCCGTGGTCGTCACCCGCGCGCCGGCCGAGAGGGTCACGCCCACCGCGCCGCCGTTGCCGGTCGCGCCGCCCGAGCCGCCGATCCCGAAGGTGTAGGCGTCGCCGCTGGCGCTGGCCGCCGCCGCTGCCATGCCGCCGCCGCCGCCGACGCTCTGGGCCAGGATGCCGAGGGCGCCGAAGCCGCTGGTGGTGATGGCGCCGCCCTGCGTCACCGTCACTGCGCCGCCGTCGCCGGCCGCCTCGCCGGAACCGCCCAGGGTCAGGCTGCCGGACCTCTTCGGCGCCCCCTCGGACGAAGGCTGTTCGGGGATCGTCTCGATCCCGATCGCCGCCAGCAGCGCACTGGCGAGTTCCTTGGCATCGCTGTCGGACTGGGTCTTCTCCGCCTGCGCCTTGCCGGTCTGTGCGGAGGCGTCCGTCTTGCCGGCCTCCTTGGCAACCGGCAGCAGGAACGATCCGCCGCCGCCGCCGACGCTCTGCGCCACGATGCCGTGGGCCTCGCTGCCGGCGGTGACGACCGCGCCCGTGTTCTCGACCGAGACGTCGCCGCCCTTGCCCCCCTTGCCGCCGTTGCCGCCGACATTGAGGGTGACGACCAGGCTGCCCTCCTTGCTGCTGCCGGTGGTCGTGGCGCCCACGCCGCTGCCGCCGCCACCGCCGACGCTCTGGCCGTAAAGGCCGTAGGACATGTCGTCCGCCGTCGCGACGGCGCCGCGGTTGACGATCGAGACCGTGCCGCCCTCGTTGCCGTCGCCGCCCGTGCCGCCGAGGACGGCCCGGTAGTTGTTGGCGTTGGTCGCGGCGGCGAAGGCCATGCCGCCCTGGCCGCCGCCGCCGCCGACGCTCTGGGCGAAGACGCCGTGGGCCACGGCGCCGAGGGTGGTGATGGCCCCGTCATTGGTGACGGTGACCGCGCCGCCCTTGCCGCCGCTGCCGCCGTCGCCGCCGAGGCTCAGGGTCGCGGACACGTCGGGCAGCTTGACGCTGCCCTTCTTCTGAGCCGCCAGATAGTCCGACGCGCTCTTGCTGTAGGATTGGAGCATCTTGGCGAAGTCGGAATTCTTGATCTTGGCCGCAAGGGACTTGTACTTGTCAGTCTCCTTGATGTCCTTCAGGAACTGATCGAGGGCTTCCTTGGTGTCCTTGTTCTTCTTGTCCTTCGCCCAGTCCTGATAGGCCTCGACCCCGATCGCCTGCTTGATCTGGGTCCAGATCGCACCGACCGCATCCGGCGTCGACGCCTTGCGCGCCGCCACGCTGCCGCCCTGGCCGCCACCGCCGCCGATGCTCTGCGCCACGATGCCGTGGGCGCCGTCGCCCCAGGTCTCGATTCCGCCCGTCGCGGCGTTGGTGATGGTGACGCCGCCGCCGGTATTGCCGCTGCCGCCCTTGCCGCCGAGGGTGAGGTTCACCTTGAGCTTGCCCTGGGCGGCGCCCTGGACATCGCCGCCGGTGCCGCCGCCGCCGCCGATGCTCTGGGCGAAGATGCCGATGGCGTCGGAGCCGCCGGTCCGCAGGGCGCCGGCATTGGTCACGGTGACGGCCTGGCCCTTGCCGCCGCCCCCGCCCTCGCCGCCGATGGTGCGGGTCACCGACAGGGTGTCCGCCACCGGGAGCTTGCCGACCAGATCGTTCAGGGTCTTGTCGAAGGAGAGGCCGGGCATGGCGAGCCCGGTGGCGCTGCCGCCATTGCCGCCGCCGCCGCCGATGCTCTGCGCCAGGATGGCGTGGGCGAAGCTGCCGCCGGTCACCACCGTGCCGAGATTGTCGACGCCAATCGTACCGCCGTCGCCGCCGCTGCCGCCCTTGCCGCCGATGGCCTGCGCGGCGGCGATGTTCTGATGCAAACTGAGACTGTTGCTCGTCGCATCCGACTTGCCGGCATTGCCGCCGCCGCCGCCGATGCTCTCCGCCTGAAGACCGACGGCCTCGTCGCCGGAGGTCGAGACGAAGCCGTTATTGGTGATCTCGGCCCGGCCACCCTTGCCGCCGCCGCCGCCGGTTCCGCCGAGCGTGGTGCTGAAGCTCAACGCCACCTCGCCGGGCGGCGCGACCGCGAGCGCGTAGGCAAAGGCATCGCCGGCGAGGCCGCCGCCACCACCGATGCTGAGGGCCTGCACGCCGATCGAGGCGCCGCCATAGGTGACGACGCTGCCGTCATTGATCACCTTGGCCAGGCCGCCCTCGCCGCCGAGTCCGCCGGAGCCGCCGACCGAGGCCGAGACGGCGATGCTTGGCAGAGTCTTGCCATTGGGCAGGACCAGCGGCGTCGCGATGGCCGTGGACCGCGCCGAGCCGCCGACGCCGCCGCCGCCGCCGATGCTGAGCGCGTCGAGGCCGACCGCCGCGCGACCGCTGGTGCTCACGCTGGCGCTGCTCTCGATCCGGGCCTCGCCACCCTTGCCGCCGCCGCCGCCGCTGCCGCCCACGGACAGGGCGACCGCAAAGGCCGGGCTCGCGGTCGTGGCCGTGGCGACGCCGCCGGCGCCGCCGCCACCGCCGATGCTCTCGGCGAGGATTGCGCTCGCCCCGTCCCCGGAGGTGGTGATCGACCCGCCCGTCGTCTGCACCAGGACCTTACCGGCATGACCCCCGGCCCCGCCGCCGCCACCCAACGCGTAGCTGAAGAAGGCGCCCGGCTTGATCGCGGCGCCGCCCACGCCGCCGCCGCCGCCGATGCTCTGGGCCAGGATGCCGTAGGCGTCCGTGCCGGCCGTCTCGATCATCCCGTTCTGCTGCAATACCGTGACCGCACCGCCGAGGCCGCCCATGCCGCCCGTGCCACCGGAGGTGAAAGGCAGGATGCCGGCCTTGCCACCGCTGCCGCCGCCGCGCCCGGTCTGCGGAGCCGAGGCCTGGAAGGCATCGAGGGCGTTGCCGCCGCCGACGCTCTGGGCCAGGATGCCCATCGAGCCGGTCCCCCAGGTGCTGATCGTGCCCGACTGGGTCACCTTCACCGCGCCGCCGGCCCCGGCGGCGCCGCCATCGCCGCCGCTGCCGAAGGGTGCGCGGCCGCCATCGCCGCCCGGACCGCCGACCGATTGCGCGATGAGGGCCGAGCTGTAGGCCCCGAGCGTCGCGAGGGTCCCGCTCTGGTCCACCGTGACCGCGCCGCCGGCGCCGCCCTTGCCGCCCGCAGAGCCGTTGATGCCGGTGGTATCGCCGCCGCCGGCGCCGCCGACGCTCTGGACGAGCACGCCCACCGAGGTCGCGCCCTCGGTGACGATCGAGCCGCGGTTGACGAGCACGGCCTCTCCACCGGCTCCCGCATCGCCGGGGAGGTCGCTGCCGCCCCGCGTATTCCTCATGCCGCCATCACCGCCGAGGGACTCGACCACGGCGCCGGGCGCGGAGACGCCGCGCGTCACGATGCTGCCCGAAGGGGTGACGTCGAGTTCCGCCAGGCCGCCCTGGCCGCCCGTCTGCACCAAGCGCTTGCTTGCGGAGGTCGCGCCGTCGCCCGCCTTGCCGCCCTTGGACTGGACCGAGACGCCCGAGGTGCGATCCCCGAAGGCGGAGACCGGCGCCTGCAGGATGAGGCGGGCGGACCCGCCAGCACCGCCCCGAGCGATGCTGGCATTGCCGCCCTCGCCCCCCTTGCCGCCCTGGGAAGCGACGTTGATCAGCGCGAGCCCGATCTGACGATCCACACCGCCGCTCACGGCCCCGGTCTCGTTGAGGGTGACCGCGCCACCGTTTCCGCCGTTCCCGGCCTCGTTGTCGGAAGTAAGGGCCTTCGGCATGCGGCCTCCCGCACCGCCGATCGATTTCGCTTCGACGGCCACGCCCTGCACGTTCGAGAGCGTATCGCCCTGGGTGACCTGCAGGTCCGGCCCCTTGTCGCCGTCGTTCGCGGGCCGCCGCTTACCCAGGCAACCGATGAACAGGGCGCAGTCCACCCCCTCCCGACCGTCGCTCCCGCGCTGCACGAAGGAGCGGGCGGCGTCCTGGGCCCAGGCCCTGCCCCCCTGCGCCGTCATGAGCGCGCCGACGCTCACCCCCGCCAGCAATGCGACGGCCCGGCCGATCCGGGTTGCGTCGATCTGCCGGGAAGGCCGGGGCATGGGAGAGGCGGTCATCGACATGCAGTCCTTTCGATACGCAGAGTATCGCGTCGGATAGGTGCAGAACCTGACAATGCGGGCACATGAATGCTGAGCGTCGGACTATGACACGACGATCCGTCAACGTGCCTGCATTCCTGGCGCCGCACCTTCATCGTATAGGGAGCACGAACAAAGGACTGTGACCTGAAACGAACACCCAATTTTTCTTTTGGATGCTTCGGATCATGGACACAGCTTCTTTTTCATGATGCCGGCAAATTACAACTACAGATGAAATATCTTCGGGCAGCACGAAGAACCGCGACGGGAGCGAACCCGTCCGCGGGCCCCATCCGGCCGACATTGCCTGTCAGGATTGCCTGTCATCGCCGTGCGCTCACCTTGTCGCCTCCCCCGGGCGGGAAGGCACCAGATCCATCGGGACCGGACTCATGAGGACAGGCGTCGGAAGCGCCCGGCGGCGGCCATGAGGGCGCTGCGGGACGTTTCTGGATTGTTAACCTTAACGGATGGTTGACGAAGCTGTACCGATGCTCCGTTCGCGCGTGGACGTTGCATCTCTTCTGTTGCTGGCCAGGCGCCGAATGCTTCCGCAGGCCGGATCCGCATCGGCAGAGCGGTGATGGCGCAACGGCTCCCGCCTCTGGGAATTGTCTCCAGCCCCTGGCGCCCGCCACGACGGGGCCGGAGCGACGCTCTCGACCAACAGGAAGGCCTCATGGACGAGAAATCCCGCCGCACGGCCCTCGCGGAGCGGGTGTCGCAGGAGATGAGCCTGGCCGAGCGCGAGGGTTTCTCCACCGCGACGCTCTGGCTGAACCGCGCGGATTCGGATCTGATCTGCGCGGCGCTGGCGCAGGCCGCCGCGCATGAGGACCACGCGGACACCGCCCGGCTCGACTTCCTCGAGCGTTGCAACGCGGCCCTCGCCGCCCGCTACGGCACCGGCAGCGGCTGGACCCTGACGATCGACCACGGAGGCGACCGGCTGGCCCTCAGGGCCGCACCGGCCGACCGGCTCGGTTCCGGCGTGGCGCGCGGGCCGCTGCCGTCCTGCCGGGACGCCATCGACGAGAAGCGCCGGGAATACGAGCGGGCCCTCGGCCGGCGGCGGCCGGGCGCCTCCGGCCCGCGATGAGGCGCCCGGGCGGAGTGCCCTCCCCTCCGGGGCCGGATCGGCTAAGAGAGAGGCCGGGTCCGCGCCATGGGGCGGGGCCGAGGGACAGGGCGCGCCGCCGATGCCACGCTACTTCTTCCACACGCATATCGGGGACGACGTGGTGGTCGATCCCGAGGGGCGGGAGCTGGCGAACCCGGATGCCGCCTGGGAGGCGGCCCGGCTCCTCGCCCTGCAGCTGCTCCAGGGCGCCGGCAGCGATCCCGATCTGCTCAAGGCGGTGCTGTTCGTCGAGGACGAGGCCCGCGCCATCGTCCTCGAATTCGCCCTGACCGAGGCGCTGGCGGCCGCGCCGGAACCGGGCTCGGAGGGCGAGACGCTCCACTGAGCGCGGAGGCTCAGGCGGTCCTGCTCAGTTCCCCGGCCGCTTCGAGGCGGGCGAGGGCGTCTCCGGCGAAACGGGCCAGGGCTTCGAGGCGGGACACCGTCCCGTCATCCAGCAACACCATGGCGCACCAATACGCCCCCAGAGCCGCGACCGCCGGCTCCCCAACAGGCACCACCACCAAACTCCGCAACGACTTGTTCGCATAGGGGGCCGCCGGGACGCGGGGGTCGCGCCGGATGTCGGGGACGATCACCGTCTCACCGTGCAGCATCGCCCAGCCCGACACGCAGTCGTGGAGCGCAAAACGGCACCCCTTCCAGAGCGGCTCGAACGCATCCTCGGCCACGTAGTGGCAAAAGTCGTTCTCCCTCAGGATGATGGCAATGCCGTCAGCACCCACGATCCATCGTGCGGTTTGCCGCAGGGCCACCACCACGTCGTCCAGCGATTGGGCCGCATCCATGAGATCGGCAGCGCGCACTAGCCGTGGATCAGACCGGAAGCGATCATCGAGCATGCAGGGAGGCTAGAGCTTGGGTCCGGAACCGTCCAGGTTCATCCTGGCGCGCCTTATGGCGCACGAACCGCACGTCTTCAGGGAGGCCAGCAGGGCGCTCGACACAGTCACCTCGAAGGACTCGCAGGCGACGCCGCATCGGTGATCGCGGAAAAGGCTCCGGGCTAATCCGAGGTCGAAAGACTGCGGGGTCTCAGGGCCGGTTGCGCATCCTTGCCCACCTCCCTGGCCTGCGCCACCAGCCGCGCCTTGCGCTCGAGCCTCCGACGATCCGCATTTCGATCCTCGACCGTCTTGATACCGAGGCGATCCAGCAGATCGATGCTGCCCACGCGCGATGGGACCTGGTCCAAGGCATTGCGGCTCGGTCGCGGCAAGACATTCTCCTCTCGAAAGATCACGCATCGGTCTCCCGCATCATCTTGCGCAGCGCAGCGAAGCTTCAAGGCTTGGCCATCGAACTTGCGCCCGCACCGATCTTTTCAGGAGCGCGCAAGCGACCCATGACACGCCGGAATCAACGCCTGTCCCGCGGAGACGTCTCGGCATCCGACAGGCCGGCATACCACCGGGTGTAGCACGTGTTTCCGATCAGGCGACGGTTGAGATCGGGCGCGCCATCCGTCCACCAGACCGGCCCCCGCTCGCCCAGTCCGCGCTTGGCGTCGTCCACGGCGTGGCGCGCCTGTGCCAGCGCCCTCTCGTCACCGCTCCTCTTGGCAGCTTTGACGGCGCGGCGTGCCTCCATGAGGTCATGCACGAGTCGATCCCGCTGCGGGGACGGGAGATCGGGCCGCTGTCGACGCCACAAGCGGCCACGCACCACGATGTAGCGTCCGTCCGGGGTTTCGAGGATGGACATGCTTGCAGGACCTCGCCGCCTTGGTCCGCCGGACAGCCTTCCCGGTCCATATGGGATCCGGTTCCGTCACGGCTCCCGGTCAGTCATGACGCAGCGCCCCATCGAGACGCGTCGTATCGCATGCGTCCCGTCCCCTCAGGACGCAGGATCCGGATTCCCCAGCTGTCGCACGGCCCCATGAACCCTTGCCCGCTCCGACCAAGGGTAAACGATGACGTTTGCCGCACAAAAACACGGGATGTGCAGGCACACGGGAGGGGTGGCCACCGTCGAGGATCTTTTTTGAACCCGAGCCCCTCTCGAAAGGATAATGGAAAAGACTTGTGCGTCGCCGCCATGGCAGATCGATCCGCCGTAGCCACTCCGGCGTGCCGTCCCAGCACATGGCGCTCTGTTCGGCCGCTACTAAGGCGGCCCTAATTCGGAAGATGAGAGAACTCGGTGGGGCAGTGAAGATCGAGGACAGCGCATCTGCAAGGCGATGAGTTTGCAGCAAACGCCATAGGCTGACGCGATCAGCGCATATGGTGTCGGCCTGTAAAAGAAGTTTTTACCCCTGCCCATGTTTTTTGTCGGAAAGCTGTTTTATGAGCTTGCGGAGCACTCTTCGCACGTGTTCGCGGACCCTATCTCTCTCCGGAGAGGGGACCTCATTCGCAAAATAAAAGTCGAGGCAAACCACGAGCGACATCGTCTAATAACTCCAAAGTCTACGATTTATCGATCTTTTATCCCCGCTGTTTTTGTATTTTTATTGATTTTTCACTAGCGCCCAACAAGATATCAAAAATTGTCGTTCATCGTACAATTATGCACACACAACCACAACGAGTAGATCTACGTATTTTCCATGCGCTTACGGAGAACGTCTGGATTATCGTCGCAACGATGAGCGGCCGAGGCGGCGGTGCTGAAACACACGACGTATGGAGTGATTGATTTGGCACGCTATTATTTTGACTTACAAAGTCATCGCAAAATCATTCGCGACGAAGTCGGTGTTGAAATCGACGACCCCGAGCGAGCCTTCAAGGATGCCCTCGCCGTGGTGGAAGAAATGCGCACCAGCGGCGAACTCAACGATGCCGACGATAGTTGGGTCCTCGTTGCGCGCGACAATAGCAGTGACAAAGAATTTTTTCGTATATTTATATAGTTGGCGCATATAATGAAATTTGCGCCAATATATTTGGCTCATAAAAACAATATATATTATTTTTATAATTTCCGAACAAATTTCACTAGCGCAATCTGGCATCCGTCTTCTAGCGCGACGCCAAATCTCGCAGATCCGCAACGTGCACCGACAGGCGCAGAAAGCATTTCGGCATCAAGAACGTGTGCACATGTCCGACACCGTTGGAGCACGATCGGCCAATTTCTCGAAAATCTGCCACCAGAGCCAACATCCGCGCCTCTCAACCTCCGCCGGAAACGGCCTCCCACGTCATAACAATCAAGCTGTCAGCGGCGATCTTCAGGGTGCTTCGCCGCCGCATTTCCAGCATCCGTTCCGCGCGGTGGGCCGCGGACAATGATGGGGAACCGGGTCCGGTCGTGACGCAATCGCGTCCGTCTCCCGCGCGAGGGCACACACAGGGCCGTGCGCGCCGAGGCGTCGTCCCCTCCTACCGCGTGGCGAACTTGATGCTGATCGCCGCCTTCGCGGTCAGCCCCGGGCTCCCCAGCAGGTTCAGGTACTGCGTGTAGCGCTTGTCGAACGCGTTCTGGACGATGAAATCCGCCCGGATGCGGTCGTTGACGCGGTAGGAGGCGAAGAAGTCGACCAGGGCATAGGCCTTGGTTGCCGGGATCGTCGTTCCGGCGGGCACGTCGAGACGACTGTCCACGAAGGTCAGGCGGCTGCCGACCGTCAGGCTCTCGTCGAGGAAGCGCAGGCCGAGGGTGGTGCTGATCCGATCCGGCGGCACGCTCAGCAGCGTCTCGCGCGTCTGCCGGTTGCGTCCCTCCACATGCGTCGCCGCGAAGGAGACGAAGCCGCCGCCCCAATCATAGGCGCCCTCCAGCTCGACGCCCGACAGCTCCGCCTGGGCGATGTTGAGATACTGGAACGATTGCACCGGGATCACGCAGGGGAAGCGGCCGGGAATGCGCGTGCAGATCGAGGCCGGGATGCCGGGGATCGCCGGCACGAAATAGGTCGGGCCGACGGACGAGATGTCGATGTAATTGTCGATCGCGTTCTGGAAGACGTTGACCTTGGCCCGGAACGTGTCGCCCGGCGCGAAGATCTGATTGTACTTGAGGTTGATGCCGCCCTCGATGTTGTGGGCCACCTCCGGCCGCAGAGTCGGATTGGGCAGGATGTTGAAGGCCGGGAAGGGGTGAATGCCCTGGACCAGGGTCTCGGTGATCGAGGGCGCCCGGTAGCCCTCGGCATAGGTACCGTAGAACTCGATCCCCTCGAAGGGCGAGATTCCGACGGTGATCTTGGGGGAGATCCGATCGCCGCTCGCACGATAGGCTCCGCCCGAGAGGTCGTAATGGTCGTAGCGCAGGGCGCCGATCACCCGCAGCCAGGAGGCGTAGCGCAGCTCGTCCTGGATGAAGGCGCCGGCGAGGCTGCGCTCGCCCGAGGGGGTGAAAGCCGAGCCGAAGCCGCCGGCCTCGTCCGTCGTCTTCACCCGGTCGAACACCGCGTCGCCGCCGATGGTCAGGGCATGGCTGAGCGCCCAGGTGTCGAAGCGGGCCGTGTTGTGGACGTCGAAGCCGGTGGTCTCGATGTCGTAGGTGATGCGGTCACCGGCCCTGACGCCGAGATTGCGGTAGAGCCCGCTCGCGGTGTCGTTGAGGAAGGTCAGGGTGTTGTGCGTGGTCGTGTAGTAGCCCTTGGCGCTGAGATCGACCAAGGGCACGTCCGGCCGGGCGAAGCGGTAGCCGAGGGTGTAGGTGTCGGCCTGAACGGCGTTCTGGAAGCGCGCGCCGGCATTGCTGCTGCCGTTATTGGCGAAGTCGAAATTCTGGATGAGCGCCGTGCCGCTGATCTCGTGGCCGTCCGCGGGCCGGAGATTGATCTTGGCGAGACCGGAGGTCAGCTCGTTGCCCGTGTCGCGCACGAGGTTTCCGAGGCCGTCGCGATAGGGATCGTTGTTGCGATAGACGAACTGGCCGAACACGTCCGCGCCGGCGCCGATGCGGGCGCCGAGGGCCGTCGAATTCAGGAATTTCTGGCCGTTGGTGCCGAAGCCCCATTTCTGCACCGCGCCGGCGGTCTCGTCGGGGGCGAGGATGTCGTCGATCGAGCGGGTGCGGAAGGCGACCACGCCGCCGATGGCGCCGGAGCCGTAGATGGTCGAGGTCGGACCCCGGGTGATGTCGACGCCGCCCACCAGTTCCGGATCGAGATAGAACACGCCGTTGGCGCTGTGGCCCGAGGTCTGGAAGTTCTGGCGCGCCCCGTCGACCAGCACGTTCACGCGACCGAAATCCTGCAGGCCACGGATGTTGATGGCCTGGGCCGGATCGTTCTGGTTCTCCTGGGTGGTCACGCCGGGCACGTCCCGCAGCACCTCCGACAACCGGCTCGGCTGGATTCGGTTGATCTGCTCGCGGGTGATCACGCTGGTGCCGGAGAGCGCGTCGATCGCCCTCTCCTCGGTCTTGGTGGCGGTCACCGAGATCGTGTCGAGGCTCACGACTTCCGAAGGCACGACCGGCGGGGGAGCCGCTGCATTCTGGGCGCGGGCGAGATCGAGCGAGAGCAGGGAGACGCTCGCCGCGAGGCTGGCGAGGAGGGCGTGACGGGAGGACATGGCCGGTTCCGCAAGACAGGGCAGCGTTTCGACATTGGCTGGCTGGCGGAGGGCTGGCTGGCTGGATACCGTGATGGGGCCGCGATCACGGATCGGTCAACGGAAGCTTGATCTCATCAGTTTGGTGCGAGTCCAAGCCGCTTCTGCGAAAGACTAAAACCGTTCCAGACGCGCGTTTCTCCCGACTTACGCGTTGCCGTCCGGCAACACTCGGTGTGGCAGCACGAAAGGCTGCGGCGGCTTCGGAACTTGCCCGACCGGCCAGGAGACCCCGAAGACGCGGGCGACCAACGCATCGGTGAGAATCGCGTCGGGCGTGCCCCTCGCGACCATGCGACCGCCCTCCAGGACCAGCAGCGTGTCGGCATAGGCTGCCGCGAGGTTCAGATCGTGCAGGATCGCGACAACGCCAACGCCCGCGCGCCTCAGGCCATCCACCGCTTCGAGCAGGGTGGATTGGTGATGCAGGTCGAGACTGGCGGTGGGTTCGTCCAGGAACAGAGCCTGTCCGGTGCTCAACGTGCGTCCTGCGGCGAGCTGGCAGAGCACCCGGGCGAACTGAACGCGCGCCTGCTCGCCTCCCGACAGCGTCGGATAGGAGCGGCTCGCGAGATGCGCCACATCCGTCTTCTGCAGAGACTCGGCCAGGATCCTCTGCCTGTCCCGGCGCGTGAGACCGCGGCCGATCCCGTCCAGACCGATCCGCGCCACGTCGGCCGCGGAGAAGGGGAAGGCGAGACGCGCGCTCTGCGGCAGCACCGCCCGCTGGGCCGCAAGCCGCCAGGACGGGATCTCGCCGACCGGCACGCCCTCGTAGAGCACATCGCCCCGGCTCGGTCGCAGCTCCCCGCTGAGCAGGCGCAGCAGCGTGGACTTGCCGGCCCCGTTCGGGCCGACGATCACTTGGAAGCTGCCGGGGGCGATCGTGAGCGAGATCTCGGCGACGAGGGCGCGCCCGCCCACCTCGAAGACGAGGTCGCGCGCCGCGACGAGGGCACCGGGCTCAGACATCGAGGGCCTTCGCCCGGCCGAGCAGCAGCCACAGGAAGACCGGGGCGCCGACCAGGGCCGTGACGATCCCGATCGGCAGTTCCGCCGGCGCCACCATGAGGCGGGCCGCGACATCGGCCAGCACCAGCAGCGCGGCGCCGAGCAGGGCGCAGGCCGGAAGCAGCCGGCGATGCTCGGGCCCGATCAGCAGGCGCAGGGTGTGCGGCACCACCAGACCGACGAAGCCGATGATCCCGGCCGCGGCCACGCCTGCACCGACGGTGATCGCCACCAGCAGGATGACCGCGCGCTTCAGGCGCTCGACCGGAACACCGAGATGAAAGGCCTCCGCCTCGCCGAGCACCAGCGCGTTGAGCCCGCGCCCGAGGAAGGGCACGGCGAAAAGCACCGGCAGGATCGCCGGGGCGGTGGCCGCGACCTTGGCCCAGGTCGCCCCGCCGAGACTGCCCAGCGTCCAGAAGGTCAGGTCGCGCAATTGCCGGTCGTCGCTCGCGTAGACGAGGAGGCCCGTCAGCGCACCGCTCAGCGCCGCAAGCGCGAGGCCGGCGAGCAGCATCGTCGCCACCGAGGTGCGGCCGGCGCGGGTCGCGACGAGATAGAGGCCGAAGGTGGCCAACACTCCGCCGAGAAAGGCGCCCGCGGGCAGCACGGCATAGGGCAGCGGGCCGGCCATTCCGAAGGCGTGCAACGTCCGGTCGCCGAGGGTGATGAGGGTGGCGGCGGCGAGGCCGGCCCCGGCGGAAACGCCGACGAGGGCGGGATCCGCCAAGGGGTTACGGAAGAGCCCCTGCAGGAGGGCTCCGGAGACGGCCAGCCCGGCTCCGACGAGGGCTCCGAGGAGCGTCCGCGGCAGCCGGATGTTGAGCACCACCAGGGCGTCGCGCGCCGAGGCCGGATCGGTGCCGCCCGACAGCAACACGTCGAAGATCCGCCCCGGCGGGATCGCGATCGCGCCGAGCCCCAGGGAGAGCATTCCGGCGACGGCAAGCAGCGCCGCGAGCCCGGCGAAGACGAGCAGACTGCGCCGCGGGGCCAGCGATGCCGCCGCCTCAGCCACGGAACAGATCGGGATAGATCGCCCGCATCAGCGCCGTGGCGGCCTCCGGCGTGCGCGGGCCGAAACCGAGGAGCGTGAGGCCGTCCATGGCGACGAGGGCCCGCTTCGCGGCGGCGGGGGTCTGGCCGAGCGCCGTGCCGGAGGCGAACACGGCCTCCGGCCCCGGCGCGTCCGGGCCGTTGCGCATCATCACCACGGCCTCCGGCGCGGCGGCGACGATCGCCTCGTCGCCGATCGGCTTGAAGCCCTCGAGGCCGCCGGCAGCGTTCTCGACGCCGGCGAGGGCGAGCATGCCGTCCGCGCTGCTGTTGCGGCCGCCGACCATGACGCGGCCATTGGCGAGCGACAGGACGAGGAGAGCCCTGGCCCGACGGCTGATCCGCGCGCGCTGCCGGGCGAGCTCCGCGAAGCCGGCGCCGACCTCTCGGGACAGCGCCTCGGCCGGCCCGTCGAGGGCGGCCAGGTGCCCGACCGTCGCGATCTTGTCGAGGACGCCCTCCGGCGTCGGCGGTTCCTGGACCAGGGAGACGGGGATGCCCGCCTCGCGCAGCAGGGCGAGGACGTCCGGCGGCCCGGCCCCCTCCGCCGCGATCACCAGATCCGGCCGGACCGAGAGCAGGCCCTCCGCCGAGAGCGCCCGCAGATAACCGACATTCGGCTTCTCCCGCAGGATCTCGGGCGGATAGACGCTGGTGGTGTCGACCGCCACGATCCGCCCCGCGGCGCCGAGGCGGCAGAGCGTCTCGGTCACCGCGCCCCCGAGGGAGGCGATGCGCGCCGCCGGCTGGGCGGCCCCCGGCCGCCCGGGCAAGGCCACGAGGCCGAAGAGACCGGCCAACACGGCCCGGCGGGTCCAGGGCGAGAGGGCGGACAGCGCGCTCATTTGGTGAGGATCAGCTTGTCGTTGGCGGTGACGCGGAGGCGGTAGCGCTCGCCCGCATGGAGAATCGTGACTTCCCTCCGGCCCCGCATCAGGGCCGCCGAGTCGATCGTGTCGCCCGATGCGGGATCGGATTCGTCGGTCTCGCCGTCGCTGCCGGCGGGATCCTGCGTGAAGGAGAGGTCCGAACGGTTGCCGATGTTTGCCATCTTGGAATTCTGACAATCTGCACCTTTGAATGTTTAAATTCTAAAGTACAGATACTTCGATAGATCTTTACTAGAAGGGCTTTCGACCTGACGCAAGTTAAGCTAGGCCGTTCACGCGGGGGTTTGTACGCCCCCGAACGAACACGCAGGGAAGACCGTCCATGTTCATCGCGATGAACCGGTTCCAGGTTCTCGAGGACAGCACCGAAGCCTTCGAGCAGGTCTGGCTGACGCGGGAGAGCAGCCTTCACGAACTCCCCGGCTTCATCGCCTTCCACCTGTTGCGCGGGCCCGAGCGGGAGGACCATGTCCTCTACGCCTCGCACACCGTCTGGGCCTCGAAGGCGGATTTCGAGAACTGGACGCGCTCGGACCAGTTTCGCCGCGCCCATGCCGGCGCCCCCAGCGCCCGGCCCACGACCCTGGGGCATCCGCAATTCGAAGGCTTCGAGGTGATTCAGACGGTGGTGCCGCCGTCCGCATCATAGCGCGCGAGGTCCGGCCTGCGCCCGGCGATCCGGTTGCCGGCCGGCGTCAGATCGCCCAAACTCGCCCGGCCGCTCGACGGCGGGAAGGGGCAACGGCCTTGCGATCCATCCTCGCGCTCGCGACGCTGCTTCTGGCCATGGGCCCGGCCCCTGCCCGCGACCGCGCGCCGCTCCCCTCCGAGACGCCGATGGAAGCCTGCCCGGAATATGGGGCGGGCTTCGGCCGCATCCCCGGCACCTCGACCTGTCTCCGCCTCTCGGGCCGGGTGGCCGCCGATGCCGCTCTCGGCCATACCTCCGACTCGGCCGCGCGACCGCTGCAGGGACGCGTCTCCGTCGATGCACTCAGCTCGTCCGATTACGGCCCTGTCCGCTCCTTCGTCCGGATCGGCGGCGGCATCCGTTGACGGATGGGCTCGGAGGGCGGGCTCAGCCCTGAACAGGGCAAGCTCACCGCCCGCCCCTCCGATTCGAAGCGCCGGAAACATCACGAAACAACGCGACAAGGGTAGGCTGTCCAGGCCCAGAATGCTTTACGGTCGATTGCCTGGGCGTTTCGGTATTTCCTGATTATTTCCGAGATCTATCGAACAAGAAATTTACCACGCTCGCTTATCACCGTGTGAGGCGAGCGGCGCATTAGCGGACCGGCAACCAGATCGCGATCAATAGGAAATAACTCAATCTCAAGGCGAGCGCCGCGTCCCATGGCCGACGCGGAGACCCGCGGATGACGGGCGCTGGACGAGGATCGATGGGCGCGGTGGGGCACGGACGGAACGGCTTGCGACGCGTCTTCGGCCGCTTCGCTCGGGCGCAAGGCGGCGGCCCTGCGGTCGAGTTCGCCCTGATGCTGGTGCCCTTCTTCGGATTGCTCGGCGGCATCATCCAGTTCGCCTTCATCATCTGGGCGGGCCAGAACCTCGACCAGATGGTCCAGCGGGCGGTGCGCAACCTGTTCACCGGCAGCTTCCAGAACGCCAACATGGGCCAGACCGACACGGCGACCCTGCTGAGCAACCTGAAGGCGACGATGTGCCAATCCGGCGGCGCGGCGATGGTCACCGTGTTCCCGTGCAGCGCGCTGAAGCTCAACGTGTCGGTGAGCAGCAGCTTCGCCAACGGAAGCCAGCTGAACGCCTACGATTCCACCTCGCGTTCGATCAGCACGAGCTTCGAGGGCTACACCTGCGCGCGCGCCAGGGAGATCGTCATCGTCTCCGCGGTGGTCCCGCTTCCGACCTTCTTCAAGCTCCTCAATCCCGGCATCCTGCTGATGGCGGACGGATCCTACCTCCTGCAATCGACCGCGGTGTTCCGCACCGAGCCCTATTCCGCGCCGAGCGCGGTCTGCTCGTGAGGCGCGGGATGGCGAAGCGCTCCCCCCGCCTGCCCTTGCCGCGCTTCCTGCGCGCGTCCGAGGGCGGCAGCGTCGTCGAGTTCGGGCTGGTGCTGCCGGTGATGGCCCTCATCCTGATGGCGACGGTCGAATTCGCCCACGCCATCGACAATTACCGCAAGGTCACCCTGCTCGCCCGCACGGTCTCCGACCTCACGGCCCAGGGGGGCGCCTCGGATCCGATGGATACGAGCACGATGACCGACATCCTGGCCTCGTCGAAGCTCGTCCTCACCCCCTTCGACAGCAGCCGGGCGAGGATCGTCGTCAGCGCCCTCGGGGTCTACCCGACCACGCTCAGCCTCAAGCCGTATGTCTGCTCCAGCATCGCCAGCAACGCCACGGCCCGCGCGGCCAAGGCGGTGGCGAGCGACCTCACGGTCCCGCAGGGCTTCCAGACCGCCGGCATGCGCTACCTGCTGACCGAGGTGACGATGCCCTACAAGGCTTCCATCGGCACCAGCCTGATCAACTACCTCACCGGGGGCACCGGCTACACCTTCGCCGTCAGCCTGCCCTGGCCCGCCCGCGGCGGGGCCACCTACAACGGCACCGCGACCGAGGTGACGCTTCCCGGCGGCGCCCCCTGCCCCCTGACCGCCCCCTGACCCCGCCCGACGCGGCGCCGCCCCGGCGCCCGCGAACGGGACCGATCGCCCTGCCCGCGAGCCCCCGACCATGCTTCGCCCACCGGTCCGCCCCTTCCTCACCCGCAGCGACGGCCAGATCGCCGTCGTCTTCGCCCTCGCCGCCATCCCCCTGCTCGGCTTCACGGGCATGGCGATCGATTACGGCCTCGCGACGCGCCTCCAGACCAAGCTGCAGGCGGCGACCGACGCCACCGCGCTCACGCTGTGCCAGGCCAACGCCGCCACCACCGCCGCCTTGCTGCAGACCCAGGCCAACACCACCATGTCCGGCTACATGGGCAGCGAGGTCGGGCTCACCGTCGACCCGCTCACCGTGGCCTCGAACCCGCGCAAGATCACGCTGACGACCCATGTGACCTCGAAGACCTTCTTCAGCGCGATCACCGGCAAGTCCGGCCTCTCGCTCGCGGCGATGGCGCAATGCGCGCCCCCCACGCCCAAGACCTTCGAGATCGCCCTGGTGCTCGACACCACCGGCTCCATGGCGAATTCCGGCGGCAGCGGCTCGAAGATGGACGCGCTCAAGCAGGCGGCCTCGAACTTCGTCGACTACGTGAAGAGCGATCCCGCCTTCGCCTCCGACACGCGGATCTCGATCGTCCCCTTCGCGGCCTCCGTGGCGGTGGACCCGGTGAGCAGCGCGACGGCGAGCTGGGTCGACACGGGCGGCAAGTCGTCCCTGCACTGGACCAACATCGACAAGACCCAGGCCAACGCGCTCGGCTTCACCAGCCGGCTCTCGATCTTCAACGCGCTCAAGACCATCAGCCCGCTCTGGGCCTGGGGCGGCTGCTTCGAGACCCTGCCCTATCCGCAGAACGTGCAGGATGTCGCCGCCACCGGCGGCAACGACAGCCTCTACGTGCCGATGTTCGCCCCCGACGAGCCCGGCGGCGGCACCACGGGCTCCACGACCTGGAACGGGAACTACACGTTCAACAGCTACATCGACGACTGGAACGGCACGACGAGTTCGAACTGCACCGCGAGCCCGAGCTCCTTCGCCAATGCCGAGAAGCAGGCCTGCAAGTACCAGAACCCGCGCAACGCCAAGCCGACCGGCTCCGGCGGCGTCGGCCTCCCGAACGGGCCGAACTTCCAATGCCTGAGCCGGCCCCTGCAGCGGCTGACCTCGGATGCCAGCACCCTCAAGACCCTGATCAGCAGCCTGAACGCCGCCGGCTCGACCAACATCCACGAAGGGTTCATGTGGGGCTGGCGCACGATCTCGCCCAAAAGCGTCTTCGCGGACGGGGCCTCCTATTCCTCCGCGACCACCAACAAGGTCCTGGTGCTGATGACCGACGGCGCCAATAGCTGGCCCGACAATCCCTACACCAACTACAATCAGACCCTGTATTTCTCCCACGGCTACCTGACCAATGCCGACGGGTCCGGCCCCGGCGCCCGGCTGCCCGCGCGCTACCAGAGCGTCTCCTCGACCGCGCAGCAGCGCAACGCCCTCGACGCGCTGACCCAGGAGGCCTGCACCAACGCCAAGTCGACGGGCATCTCGGTCTACACGATCGGGTTCAGCGTCTCCTCGGATGCGATCGACGCCCAGGGCATCACCCTGCTGCAGAACTGCGCGAGCCTGCCCTCGCAGGCCTATGTCGCCAACGATTCCTCGAGCCTGATCGCCGCCTTCAAGAGCATCGCCAAGAGCATCGGCGCCCTGCGCCTGACCCAGTGACCGGGCCCGGGCCCGGCCCGAGAAAGACAACCTGAAGTGTCGGATCTTCCGGGATGATTCCCGTCACGAAACCGTTGCCGGGTCCGTGCTCATGGAGGCTCGCGGCCCCTCACGGCCGCGCCCATGAAGCGGGATCTCCGGCATGTCAGGATCGACATTAGGAAGCTACGCGCCCGATCTGGCGCGATCCGAGTCTCCCTCCGGGCATGGGCGGCCCGATCTCGGGGGCCAGCGCTCCCTCGTCGTGACGGTCGGCTTCCTGGGCGCCATCGTCGCGGCGCTGTTCTACGTCGCCTACAGCATCTCCGTCGACGTGAGCGAGACCGGCGCGCATGCCGGCACCTATCTCCCCTACATCCTGCTCTTCGTGGCGCTCGTCATCGCCCTCGGCTTCGAGTTCGTGAACGGCTTCCACGACACCGCCAACGCCGTGGCGACGGTGATCTACACGCATTCGCTGCCCGCCAGCGTGGCGGTGGTCTGGTCGGGCTTCTTCAACTTCCTCGGCGTGCTGCTCTCCTCGGGGGCGGTGGCCTTCGGCATCGTCTCGCTGCTGCCGGTGGAGCTGATCCTGCAGGTCGGCTCGGGGGCGGGCTTCGCCATGGTGTTCGCGCTGCTCATCGCCGCGATCCTCTGGAACCTCGGCACCTGGTATTTCGGCCTGCCGGCCTCCTCCTCGCACACGCTGATCGGCTCGATCATCGGCGTGGGCGTGGCCAACGCCCTGCTGCACGGCCGCTCGGGCACCTCCGGCGTCGATTGGAGCAAGGCGACCGAGATCGGCTGGTCGCTGCTGCTCTCGCCGGTCTTCGGCTTCCTGGCCGCCGGCGCGCTGCTGCTGGTGCTGAAACGCGTGGTGCGCAACCCGGCCCTCTACCAGGAGCCCAAGGGCAAGGAGGCGCCCCCGCTTTGGATCCGCGGCCTGCTGATCGCGACCTGCACCGGCGTCTCCTTCGCCCACGGCTCGAACGACGGCCAGAAGGGCATGGGCCTGATCATGCTGATCCTGATCGGCACCGTGCCCACCGCCTACGCCCTCAACCGGGCCCTGCCGGATTCCGCCCTGGCGCAGTTCCGCACGACCTCGCAGGCGGCCTCCGAGGTGGTGGCGAGGAAGGCGGCGGGCCATGCGGTGACCGGCGATCCGCGCCCGGCGGTCACCGCCTATGTCGCCGCCCGCACGCTCGAGGCCGGCACCTACCCGTCCCTCTCGGCGCTGATCCAGGAGATCGGCACCGAGGTCGAGCGCTACGGCAGCCTCGCCAAGGTGCCGGCGGAGGCCGTGGGCAACACCCGCAACGACATGTATCTCGCCTCCGAGGCGATCCGCTTCCTGATGAAGGACAAGGCGAGCGAGCTCTCCGCCGCCGAGGCCGGGGCGCTCAAGGCCTATAAGGGCAGCCTCGACGAGGCGACGCGCTTCATCCCGACCTGGGTGAAGGTCGCGGTGGCGATCGCCCTCGGCCTCGGCACCATGGTCGGCTGGAAGCGCATCGTGATCACCGTGGGCGAGAAGATCGGCAAGACGCACCTGACCTACGCCCAGGGCGCCTCGGCCGAGCTCGTGGCCGCCGGCACGATCGGGGCCGCGGACATGTTCGGCCTGCCGGTCTCGACCACCCACGTGCTCTCCTCGGGCGTCGCCGGCACCATGGCCGCCAACCGCTCCGGGCTGCAGGTCGCGACCCTGCGCAACCTCGCCATGGCCTGGGTGCTGACCCTGCCGGTGGCGATGCTACTCTCGGGCAGCCTCTACCTGGTCTTCTCCCAGCTGTTCTGAGAAGCCGGCGGCACGAACCCGGAGGATCCGAGAGCCCCCTCCCCACGGGGGCGGGGCAATCGGACATGGGTCGATCGCCGGTTGTGATGGCCGCTCGGCTCTGAGTCAGCCCCCTCCTGGGGAGGCGGACTCATGGTCGCTCCGAGGCTGACCATCCTGCCCGGTGCGCGACCCGCGGGATTGCGCCGCACGGTGCCCAAAACCCTCGAAGCCGACCCCGAAGACATCCCCTCCGCAAGAAGATGAGGCGCGCCTCTTGGGGAAAAGACGACCTCCTCAACCTCGTTACTCTGCGAGAGCCCTGCCCTCTGGGGGAGGTAAAGAAGCGCCGCGACGGAGCCGATCGAGCGGAAGCGGGAGGAGATGGGGGCATCCGAGATGCCGCTCGCGGGGCGAGGGGATGCACGCGTAACCCGCTCGATCCCCCGCCCCCGCTCAGGCGCTCTCGCCCGAGAGCCGCTTGGCCGCGCGCTCGCGGCCGATCAGGGGGAGCAGGTTGGCGAGGTCGGGGCCGTGGTCGAGGCCGGTCAGGGCCTGGCGCAGGGGCATGAACAGGGCGCGGCCCTTGGCGCCGGTGTCCCGCTTCACCGTCTCCGTCCAGGCCTTCCAGGTGCCGGCATCGAAGGGGCCGTCCGGCAGCAGCGCGAGGGCGCGCCGGGAGACATCGGGATCGACGATCACGGGGGTGACCGGCCCGGTCACCACTCGCCACCACGCCTCCGCCTCGGCGACGCGGCCGAGATTGGCCCGTACCGCCCCCCAGAACGCCTCCGCGCATTCCTCGGCCACGCCCATCGCCCGCAGGCGCTCGGCGGCCTCGGCATAGGGCATGTCGTGCACGAGGCGGGCGTTGAGCCCGTCGAGCTCGGCCGGGTCGAACCGGGCCGGCGCCCGGGAGATCTGGGAGAGGTCGACGAGGCCGGCCAGTTCGTCGAGGGAGGCGACCGGACGCACGGCCTCGGCCGAGCCCGTCAGCACGGCCAGCGAGCGCACGGCCGCCGGCTCGTAGCCCGCCGCGCGCAGGGAACGCAGGGAGAGGTGGCCGAGCCGCTTCGACAGGCCCTCGCCATCGGCCATGGTCAGCAGGTTGTGGTGGCCGAAGGCCGGCACGGCAGCGCCGAGCGCCTCGAAGAGCTGCACCTGCACGCCGGTATTGGTGACGTGGTCCTCGCCGCGGATGACGTGGGTGACGCCGAGATCCGCGTCGTCCACCACCGAGGGCAGGGTGTAGAGGTAGCTGCCATCGGCCCGGATCAGGACGGGGTCCGAGAGCGAGGCGCAGTCGACATGGCTCGGCCCGCGAACGAGGTCGTCCCAGGCCACCACTTTGTGGTCGAGCTTGAACCGCCAATGCGGGTGCCGGCCCTCCGCCTCGAGCCGGGCCCGGTCTTCCGCGGTGAGCGACAGGGCGGCCCGGTCGTAGATCGGCGGCAGGCCGCGGCCGAGCTGGCGCTTGCGCCGCCGCTCCAGCTCCTCCGGCGTCTCGTAGCAGGGATAGAGCCGTCCCGCCGCCTTCAGCCGCTCGGCGGCTTCGTCGTGCTGCGCCTTGCGGGCGCTCTGGCGCGCGAACAGGTCGGGCACGATCCCGAGCCAGGTCAGGTCCTCGCGGATCGCTTCGGCGAAAGCCTCCGTCGAGCGCTCCCGGTCGGTGTCGTCGAGCCGCAGCAGGAAGCGGCCGCCCCGGGCGCGGGCGAAGAGCTGATTGAGCAGAGCCGGCCGGGCATTGCCGATATGCAGGAACCCCGTCGGCGAGGGGGCGAACCGGACAAGGGGGGGCGCGGTCGGCGAAACGGAAGGCGAGGTGGACATGGCCGCCCTCGTAACGGGTTTCGGGCGGGCGCGTCAGCCCATTCGCGCGTCGGTTTCGCGGCGGCGACCGAACACGCGGCCTTCCGGAGCGTTGTCGAGGGCCTTGCGCACAATCGGATCGCACCGGGTGCGCCCGAAGAACCAGAAACAGACAGGACCGTCCGAACCCATGAAACCCCTTCTCATCGCCGGCCTCGCCGTCGCCCTCGCGACCCCCGCCTTCGCCCAGACGGGCACCTCGGGCGCGCGGCCCACGGTCGAGCGGAACACCAACAACACCGGCGGCGGCCGCGACGTCTCGGTCTCCCGCGGGGCCACCGGCGCGGACACGGTCGACACCAATTCCGCCGCGGCGGGCAACGCGAACCAGCCCTCCCGCGCCGTGCCCCAGGGCAGCGGTGGCGGCGGCAGCGGCACCGCCGGCGGCAATTGAGCGCGATTTCGCGTCGACAGGCGCGTTCCGGGATCTTGACGGATCTCGGGGCGCGGCCCTAGAAGGCCGTCCTCGCCGCCGCGGACACCACGGCGCGCCGCCCGCACGGGCTCTGGACGGTTAGCACAGCGGTAGTGCGTTCCCTTCACACGGGAGAGGTCGTAGGTTCGATCCCTACACCGTCCACCATTCCTCCTCCTTCTTCACCACCGTGATCGCTGAGTTGGCCTCAGGCCGCCGGCTTCGCCGTGCGCCCCGTGCCGGGGACCAGGTCGAGGACCGCCTCCACCAGCGCGTCGAAATGACTGATCAGGCGGTCGGGGTGCAGGTCGCGCATCGGCACGGCGGTGTAGCCGAAATCCACGCCCACGACCGGGATGCCGGCGGCCTTGGCCGCGTGCACGTCGGCGCTCGAATCGCCCACCATCACCGCCCGGGCCGGGTCGCCCTGCGCCCGCTCGATCGTCGCGGTGATGTGGCGCGGGTCGGGCTTCGAGAAGGGGAAGGTCTCCTTGCCCACGATGGCCGCGAAGCGCGGGGCGATGCCGAGGGCCTCCAGCAGGGCGACGGCATGGGCCTCCATCTTGTTGGTGCAGACCGCCAGGCGGAAGCCCTCCGCCTCCAGCCGGTCCAGGGCCTCGGTGACGCCGGGGAACAGGTGGGAACGGTCGGTGAGGTGCGCCGCGTAATGCGCGAGGAAGGCTTCGAAGAGCCGCTCCAGCCGCTCCGGAGCCAGCGTGACGCCGGAAACGGTGAAGCCCCTCTGAATCAAGGCCCGCGCCCCGGCCCCGAGCAGATCCCGCGCCTCCCCCACCCCCATCCCCCCCAACCCTTCCTGCTCCAGGATGACGTTGAGCGTGCCGATCAGGTCGCCCGCGGTCTCGGCGAGAGTGCCGTCGAGGTCGAACACGGCGATGGGCGGCAGGGCGGTCATTCGCGATCTCGCGCTTTCTTCGAGGGTTGGGGCTCGCTAACGGGAGGCCGGAGGGCAATCAAGCCGCAGCCCTTGGCCGGGCTCGCCCAAGCTCTGCCACGGACCCGCTCTATTCCGGCTCCGCCGCGATTCACCGCTGGCCTCCCGAGGATGCCCCGCCCGTCATGCGTCTGTTCCCCGTCGTCCCGCGTCTCGTGCTCCTCGCCGGCCTGCTCGAGCCGCTACCGGCCGCAGCCGGCGGCCCCTACGAATTCGTGCCGGCGCCGCAGATCGACCTGAACCGCGTCTACCGAGTCGACAAGGCCACCGGCGAGGTCACGTCTTGCCAGTATGGCCTGCGCGACGACAGCGTCGGCGTCACCCTGTGCTTCGCCGCCGGCGACGGCGCCGGACCGCAGGCGCCGTCGGAATACGGGCTCGTCGCCTCCCGCCACGCCCGCGAGGCCGGCGTGTTCCGTGTCAATTACCGCACCGGGGAGATGAGCATCTGCTATGTGCAGGTGCGCGAGGAAGCCGTGGTCTGCACGCCCCAGACCAATCCGCCCCCGGCCGGCATGGCGAGCGGCGCCGGCGCTGCGGCAACGGCACCGGCTCCCGGCCGGGCGGGTCCGAGCGCAACGCCGCCACAAGGCGGAAAGCCCTGATCGATTGGCCGGTTTGCCATGGGCGGGAGGCATGCTAGGGGGCCCAGCCGTTCTCGGTGGGATCCCCGCGATGACCTCTCTTCACCCGAAAACCGGAGCGATGGCGTGAGCGGCCCGGATCTGCGCCGCGCTGCGGCCGCACGCGCGCTCGACCTCGTGACCGACGGCATGCGCCTCGGTATCGGCACCGGCTCCACGGCCAACGCCTTCATCAAGCTCCTCGGCGAGCGGGTGCGGGCCGGCCTCGACGTCGTCGGCGTACCGACTTCGGAGGCGACCCGCAGCGCCGCGGAAGCCGAGGGCATCAAGCTCACCACCCTGGAGAGCTGCCCGCAGCTCGACCTCACCATCGATGGCGCGGACGAGCTTGACGATCAGCTTCGCCTCATCAAGGGGGGCGGCGGCGCGTTGCTGCGGGAGAAGATCGTAGCCCATGCCAGCACCCGCATGGTCGTGATCGCGGATGCTGCCAAGCGTGTGCCTATGCTCGGCGCCTTCCCGCTGCCTGTCGAGGTGAACCTGTTCGGCCTCGGTGCGACCCGGCACGCAATCGAGAAGGCGGTCGCCGCCTCCGGCTGCACGGGCGATCTCTCCCTGCGCAAAGCCTCGGGTGGCCAGCCCTTCGTCACGGATGGCGGTCATGCCATCCTCGACGCACATCTGAAGAGTATTCCGGATCCCGAGCAGCTCTCCGCCCAGCTTTGGGCGGTGCCGGGCGTAGTCGAGCATGGCTTGTTCATCGGCCTCGCCTCCGCGGCGATCCTGGCCGAAGCGAAGGGCGACGCGGCCGTCGTCACCGTACTCGGATCTCTCTGACTCTTTTTCGATTCACTCCGGAGTGTTCCGCATGTTCCCCCGCTCCGTCCTTGCCGGGCTGCTTGCCGGCGCCATGCTCATGCCGGGATCGGCGGGGGCCCAGACGGCCAAGCCCGGGACCAAGCCTGCAGCCCCCGCGCCGGCTCAACCGGCGCCCGCGATCAGCCCGACGCATCTGGCGCTCGCCCGCGAGGCCATGCTCGGCTCGGGCATCGCCCGCTCCTTCGATAGCATCATCCCGACCATGGCCGAGCAGATCCGCAAGAACTCGGTGACGCGGCCGGAGCTCGCCAAGGATCTCGACGAGGTGCTCAAGAGCCTTGAACCGGAGATGGAGTTGCAGAAGCAGCGGATGATCGACACCGCCGCGCGCATCTATGCTCAGCGCCTCACCGAGGCGGAGCTGAAAGACATCGTGGCCTTCTTCCGCTCGCCCGCCGGCAAGCGCTATGTGGAGGCTCAGCCACAGATCCTCGACGACATGGTCGGCGCCATGCAGGATTGGACGCAGGAAGTCTCGGAATACGTGATGGTCCGGACCCGGGCGGAGATGGGCAAGCGCGGCCATACCCTTCAGTGAGCACTCAACGCCTCGCGGCCGCGGGCACCCTCGTTCTAGCGCTCGTTCCCGCGGCCATGGCGCTCGCGAACCGTTCGAGCCCCCTCTTCACCTCTATCGCGGCTGTGCTGTTTCTGGCCGCCGCCTTGCGGGAGGATCCCCGTACCGCGGCAGTCACCTTGTTGTCGCCACTGCGTACGCCGCTGGGGCTCGCCACGCTGGCCTTCCTCGGTTGGTCCCTCGTCTCTCTCGCCTGGAGTCCGTTCCCGCAGAGCTCGCTCCGCGCGGTCTCGGAATTCGCACCGGTCCTGCTCGGGGCCTATCTCTTGGCTCGGCTCGCGCCGGGACGGCTGCCCGCCTTCGCCGTGCCTCTCGGAGCGGCCTGCCTCGCCGCCGCTTGCCTGTTCGTGCTCGCGAGCCTGCTGACGGATCTCGCGCCGCAGAGGCTGCTAGGCCAGCGCGTCGCGCTTTTCGTCCTGAACCGTCCGGTGCTGACAATCCTGCTCGTTGCCGGTCCCATGGCGCTGCTGCTTGCGCGGATCAGCCGGATCGCGGCCGCGGCGCTTCTGGCGCTCTGCGCTGCGGCGATCCTGCGCTCAATCAGTGGCGCGGCGGCGATGGGATTGATCGCTGGAGCCATCATGGCGTTCGCGGCTTTCGTCCTGCCGCGGCGTCTTGGGGTCATATTGACTGGGCTTGGTGCACTCCTTGCTGTCGCGCTGGCGCCCGTGGAGGGAGATATCCTGCACGGACTCATGCCGGAGGCGGCGCATGAACGGCTCGTGCAGAGTTCGTCCCGTGCCCGCGTCACGATCGCCCAGAGCTTTGGCGCCGCCGTCGCGCAGGCCCCGTGGATTGGCAGCGGCTATGGCATCAGCGTGCGTTTTCCCGAGGTGCCGGCGGCGCAGGCCCTTGAGCCGGAGATGCGCCACATGCTCGGTGTTGGACACCCGCATAACAGCTTCCTGCAGGTCTGGGCAGAACTCGGCACTGTCGGTGCGTTCCTCGCAAGCTTGGTGATCGTCCTCGCGCTCGGCGCCCTCATGCGGCTGCCGAAGCCGGCCTTCGTGACTGCCCTCGGCCTTGCGGCGGCGGCGGTAGCGGTGATGTTCGTGGAGCACGGCGCTTGGCAAGCCTGGTGGACGGCCGGCCTCGGAACGGCCATCACGTGGATGCGCGCGGTTTCGTTCGGCCGAGCCGCTCCGGAACGCGAGACAAGAGTGAGGGCGCATGAGCGGTAGCGACGATGTCGATCTGTTCGTCATCGGCGGCGGTTCGGGCGGCGTGCGTGCGGCCCGCATCGCCGCAGGCTACGGCGCGCGCGTGATGCTTGCGGAGGAGTACCGCGTCGGCGGCACCTGCGTGATCCGTGGCTGCGTGCCTAAGAAGTTGATGGTTTATGCGGGGCGGTATCGGGATGAGTTTGAGGACGCCGCCGGCTTCGGGTGGAGTCTGGAGGCGCCGCGGTTTGACTGGGGGCGGCTGAAGGAGCGCCGCGAGGCCGAGGTCGGGCGCCTCGAAGTCATCTACGCGCGCAACCTCGAAGCCGCCGGCGTGGAACTGGTCGCCGACCGCGCGGTGATCGAGGATCCCCACACCGTCCGCCTGGTCGGGGCCGGGACCCGGATCCGCGCCGCCCGCATCCTGGTCGCCACCGGCGCGACGCCGGCCAACGAGCCGAAGATCCCCGGCGCCGAGCTCGCCATCGATTCGAACGGGGTGTTCGAACTGGAGCATCAGCCCGAGCGCATCCTGATCGTCGGCGGCGGCTACATCGCCGTCGAGTTCGCCGGCATCTTCGCGAGCCTCGGCTCGCGCACGACGCTGCTGCACCGGGGCGAGCGCCTGCTGCGCGGCTTCGACGACGAGATCCGCGACGCCCTCGGCGAGGCCTATGCCAAGCGCATGGACCTGCGGCTCGGCCGCACCGTCGAGCGCCAGGAGCGCGTCGCCGACGGCATCCGCGCGACCTTCAGCGATGGGCAGACCCTCACCGTCGATTGCGTGCTCGCCGCCACGGGCCGGCGCCCCAACGTCGCCGGGCTCGGCCTCAAGCGGGTCGGGATCGCGCTCGACGCGGCCGGCGCGATCCCCGTCGACGCCTTCTCGCAGACGTCGGTGCCCTCGATCTACGCCGTGGGCGACGTGACCAACCGGGCCGCGCTCACCCCCATCGCCATCCGCGAGGGCCACGCCTTCGCCGACACGGTGTTCGGCGGCAAGCCCTGGAGCGTCGACCACCGGCTGATCCCGACCGCGGTCTTCTCGACACCGGAGATCGGCGTGGTCGGCCACAATGAGGACGTGGCCCGGCGCTGCTTCCCGGAGATCGACGTCTACAAGACGAGCTTCCGCCCGATGAAGGCGACCCTGTCGGGCCGCGACGAGCGCGTGCTGATGAAGGTGCTGGTCGACCGGGCGAGCGACCGGGTCGTGGGCGTGCACATCTTCGGGCACGATGCCGGCGAGATCATCCAGGCGGTGGGCATCGCCGTGACCATGGGCGCCACCAAGGCCGATTTCGACCGCACCATCGCCGTCCACCCGACCGCGAGCGAGGAGCTGGTCACCATGCGCACGCCGGTGGTGGTGAAGCACCCGGTCGGGGTGGGGTAGAGGGCGGCCCTTTCCTTCGGTCGCCCGGCACGCCTTTCATACGGTTTCATGTCAATCGATCGGGTGGAGCCGGCCCTGCGGCGCGTCCTTCCTTCCTCTTTGAGCCGGGCAATCGCAGGACCAAGCACTCGCGCATGAGCAGATTGCCGCTTGCGTGCGACAACCCCCTCCCCCGGGAGGGGCGCCCTCAGTAGTTGATCGTGCTGCGCAGCCCGAGCACCACGGCGTTGCGGAGGCGGCGGCCGTTTGCGTCGGCGAGGCCGCCGCCGGGGCGCATCACGTATTGCAGATCCGGCTGCACGGTGAAGCCGGGCACGATCTCGGCCTGGTAGGTCGCCTCGATCAGGGTCTCGCTGCTGCGGAGCGGGCCCTTGCCCTTCCCCTGCATCAGGGAATCCCGGTCGAAGGCCCGCGCGACCGGGCTGATGTGGGAATGGATCAGCCCGAGGCCGATCGTGTCGTTGGGGCGGCCCGGGATCAGACCCTTATAGGCGATGCCCGCATCGACATAGAGATCGACGAGATTGCGGTCGGCCGGCACCGCGGAGAGCCGCAGGAAGACGCTCGCGCCCTCGTCCGCGGCGCCGGGCTCCTGCCAGACGGTCTGGTCGAGCATGGCGTAGACGCCATGATTGCCGCGGAAGCGCCGGGCGATGCCGCTCGCCTCCGGATCCGTCAGGAGACGCCCGGCGACGCTGTCGAAGCGCGGGCTGTCGAACCGGCCGAGATGGTGCCAGGCGCCGAGCGTCGCCGTGCCCGGCAGGCCGGCCGCGTCCGGCTCGACATTGTAGGCATAGGCGATCTCGGCGATGGCGAAGGCCGGGTCGTTCACACGGAAGCTGGTGCCGTACGGGTTGCGCGTCTGCGGGTCGGTGGTGTCCCCCCGCGCCGGCACCCCGGCCGGGTCGCCGTTGAACAGGCCGGCCTGGATCGAGAGATTGGCGTTCGGCACGTATTTCAGCCGCGCCGCGGGGGTCGCCAGGGGATAGATCGGGCCGCCGCTCGGCAGCACCACCGCACCGATATTCGGCCAGCCGAAACCCGCATTGAGGAAGACCACCGCCGACTGGGCGATGGCGAATTCGGTGTCGGCCGAGATCTGCCCGAGCTTCAGCGAGAGCTGGCCGTCGAGGAAGCGCTGCTCGACCCAGAGCTCGAACAGCCGGGTCGCCGGCAGCGCCTCGATGCCGCTCACCGTGGTGAGATTGTCCGCGAATTTCCGGGAGAGGCCGTGCCCGTGGATCTGGAAGAAGTCGGTGTGGAAGCGGGCGCCCTCCCAGCCGGCGAATCTGTCGAGATCGACATCGAGGGAGGTGTCGAGGCGGCCGCCATAGGTGCCGCCCCGCCGGCGCCCGCCCTGCACGTCGGCGAGGCCCTCGCCGATATAGGTGACGACGTAGGTGATGCCGGAGCGGGCGAGGGTGGCGCGAAGGCCGAAGGGATCGCCGTAGGGGCCGAGGGAGGACTGGATCGAGCTGCCGATGGTCAGCGAGACCTGGTCGGAGGTGCGCGCCTGGGCGACCGCGGTCTGCGGGTCGCCGCCGGCGCCGGTCAGGTCGAGCCGGGCGAGGGCGTCCTGCGCCGAAGCATCGACCCCGGCCGCCATGGTGAACAGGGCGGCCAGGAGGCCGCGGCGAAAACCCGCCATCCGTGCGATCCGCCGCGCGATGTCCCTCGGCGTCAGTAGAGGCTCGGCACGTGCATCTCGGCGGGGATCGGCGCCCGCACGTAATCGGCGTGGCGCTCCCGCGGCGGCAGGTGGACCGGCGGGTGCACCACGTCGCCATAGGGGATCTGCGTCAGCAGGTGGCTGATGCAGTTCAGGCGCGCACGCTTCTTGTCCACCGCCTCGACGACCCACCAGGGCGCCTCGGGGATGTGGGTGCGGGCGAGCATGTCCTCCTTGGCGTGGGTGTAATCCTCCCAGCGCCGGCGGGATTCCACGTCCATCGGGCTCAGCTTCCATTGCTTGAGCGGATCCTCGATCCGCATACGGAAGCGGAATTCCTGCTCGGCATCGGTGATCGAGAACCAGTACTTCACCAGCATGATTCCGGAACGGACGAGCATGCGCTCGAATTCCGGCACGGAGCGGAAGAATTCCTCGACGTCGTCCTCGGTGCAGAAGCCCATCACCCGCTCGACGCCGGCCCGGTTGTACCAGGACCGGTCGAACAGGACGATCTCGCCGGCCGCGGGCAGATGGGCGACGTAGCGCTGGAAATACCATTGCGTGCGCTCGCGCTCGTTGGGCGCGGGCAAAGCGGCGACGCGGCAGATGCGCGGGTTGAGGCGCTGGGTGATCCGCTTGATCACGCCGCCCTTGCCGGCGGAATCGCGGCCCTCGAACAGCACGACCACGCGCAGGCCGTTGGCTTTCACCCAATCCTGCAGGCGGACGAGTTCGTGCTGCAGGCGCAGCAGCTCGCGGAAATAGACGCGTCGGTCGAGCCCGTGCCCGGCATGGGCCTCCGGGTTCAGGTGATCGAGGCGGGCCTCTTCCAGCTCGAGTTCGAGCTCCTCGTCGTAGCTGTCGGTCAGCTCGCGGCGGATCGCCTCCACCGACGCCGCATGCCACCTGCTCTCGTCCTCGGTCATGCCCTCAGCCCCGATCATGAAACGGATCGAGGGGCTTAGACCATGCCCGCATGACAGGTCTGAGAAAGGCGGGCCGGGCTCTCCAGGTTTTCCCCGGCACGGTCACGCGAGGAGCTTCGCAGGGATGGCAGCCCGGTCCCGCGTTCCGGATCCGGGCACTTGCCGATCCCGCAAAGATCGGCCGCAAGACATCTTATGATATTTAGATTATTAATATGATCAATGACGATGAATACTGATTTTCGATTGCGGAGGCCGCCGAATCATGCATTATAGTTTTGTTAAATTGGGAGGAATGAACGATGATGCCTTCATTCAAGCTTCTGTTCGCACTCGCGGTCATGGCCGGCTTCGCGACTCTGCCGACGCCGTCGCAGGCCGAGAGCGCCAAGACGGACCAGGCCGCGGCGGCGAGCGCCACCAAGAAGAGCCCGGCGGCCAGCGACGATTTCGAGGAGAACCGGCGCCTCCACATGCAGAAGAGCAAGGAGAACAACGCGAAGAAGGGCGAGAACTGACGCTGTCCGCTCCGACGGAGCAGGCGACCAGCCCTCGCGCCGCCGCCATGGGCAGCCGGCCCCGGGGAGCGCCGAAAAGCGCTCCTTGAGCGCTACCCGGGGGATGGAACCGGGTACCGAGCAGCCTCCCTTCGCGCCGCCCCGATCGACGGGAACGACCTTACGCCGCGCGGGCGAAGTCGAAATAGAGCGCGCGCAGGCGCGTCGCGACCGGGCCGGGGCGGCCATTGCCCACGGGCTGGCCGTCGATCTCCACCACCGGCATCACGAAGGCCGAGGCGGAGGTGTAGAAGGCCTCCGCCGCCTCGCCGAGCTCCTTAGCGTTGATGAGGCGCTCCTCCACCGCGATCCCGGTCTCGGCGGCGAGGGCCAGGATCGCCTTGCGGGTGATGCCCGGCAGCAGAGCCGTGGAGAGCGGCCGGGTCACCAGCGTGCCGGCCTTGGTGACGATGAAGACCGTCGAGGACGAGCCCTCGGTGACGAGGCCGTCCTCGACCATGAAGGCCTCGGCGACGCCGGCCTCCACCGCCTGCTGCTTGGCGAGCACCTGGGCGAGCAGCGCCACCGACTTGATGTCCCGCCGCTTCCAGCGCAGGTCCGGCACGGTGATCGCCTTGGCGCCGGTCTCGGCCATGGCGTTGCCGGTGATGCTCTTTTCTTGCGTGAACATCGCCACGGTCGGCGCCACGTCGCCTTTCGGGAAGCCGAAATCGCGCTCGGCCACGCCGCGGGTCACCTGCATGTAGACGAGGCCCTCGGTGAGCCCGTTGCGGGCCACCAGCTCCGTTTCGAGCCGCGTCCATTCCGCTTCCGTATGCGGGTTGCGGATGCCGATCTCGGAGAGCGAGCGGTCGAGCCGGGCGAGATGGGCGGCGTTGTCGACGAGGGTCCCGTCGAGCACCGCCGCCACCTCGTAGATCCCGTCCGCGAACAGGAAGCCGCGGTCCATCACCGGCACACGGGCCTCCTCCAGGGGCAGGAAGGCGCCGTTCAGGTAGACGGTACGGGACATCGGCTTCTCGTGGGCTCGCGAACGCGGATCGGGCGCGACGCAGGATTCGTGCGCGGGGCGCCGGGCGCTCAGGCTTCCCCGAACACCCGTGAAAAGATCGTGTCGACGTGCTTCAGGTGGTAGCCGAGATCGAAGCATTCCTCGATCTGCTCGGGCTTGAGCACGGCGGTGACCTCCGGATCGGCCTTGAGCAGGGTGAGGAAGTCGCCCTCGCCGCGCCAGACCGGCATCGCGTTGCGCTGGACCAGCCGGTAGGAATCTTCCCGCGAGACGCCGCCCTGGGTCAGCGCCAGCAGCACCCGCTGCGAGTGGACGAGGCCGCCGAGCTTATCGAGGTTCTTCTGCATGTTGGCCGGGTAGACCAGCAGCTTGTCGATCACGCCGGTGAGGCGGGCCAGGGCGAAATCGAGGGTCACGGTGGCGTCCGGGCCGATCATGCGCTCGACCGAGGAATGCGAGATGTCCCGCTCGTGCCAGAGCGCCACGTTCTCCAGCGCCGGGGTCACGTAGCCGCGCACCATGCGGGCGAGGCCGGTGATGTTCTCGGTCAGCACCGGGTTGCGCTTGTGCGGCATGGCCGAGGAGCCCTTCTGCCCCTCGGAGAAGAACTCCTCCGCCTCCAGCACCTCGGTGCGCTGCAGGTGGCGCACCTCGATGGCGAGCCGCTCCATGGAGCTCGCGATCACGCCGAGCACGGCGAAGAACATGGCGTGGCGGTCGCGGGGGATGACCTGCGTCGAGACCGGCTCCGGGGCCAGGCCCATCTGTTCGGCGACGTATTCCTCCACCCGCGGATCGATATTGGCGAAGGTGCCCACCGCCCCGGAGATGGCGCAGGTCGCCACCTCCTTGCGGGCCGCGATCAGCCGCTCCTTGGCGCGGGCGAATTCCGCATAGGCCTGGGCGAGCTTGAGGCCGAAGGTGACCGGCTCGGCATGGATGCCGTGCGAGCGGCCGATGGTCGGGGTGAGCTTGTGCTCGAAGGCGCGCTTCTTCAGCGCGGCGAGCAGGGCGTCGAGATCCGCGATCAGGATGTCGGCGGCCTGGGTGAGCTGCACGTTGAGGCAGGTGTCGAGCACGTCCGAGGAGGTCATGCCCTGGTGGACGAAGCGCGCCTCCGGCCCGACGATCTCGGCGAGATGCGTGAGGAAGGCGATGACGTCGTGCTTCGTCACCGCCTCGATCTCGTCGATGCGGGCGACGTCGAACACCGCGTCGCGGCCCTTCTCCCACACCTTCTCGGCGGCTTCTTTCGGCACGACGCCGATCTTCGCCAGCGCCGTGGTGGCGTGGGCCTCGATCTCGAACCAGATCCGGAACCGGCTCTCCGGCGACCAGATCGCGGCCATCGCGGGGCGGGAGTAGCGGGGGATCATCGTCTTCCAGAGCCTCGAAGGTGTCGCGGTTTCGCGAAATCGCCCCGCGCGTAGCACGGCGCGGCCCGATGCCTCAACGCGCCGTCTCGCCGACCCCTCCGGCCGGGATGTGCATGACGCTGGAGGCTCGGCGCCCCGCGACGGTTGACCGGTCGCGCCCGACGGACAACATCGTCGTCATGACGAGCGCGCCGACGTCCCGCCCCTTCATCCCCCTCTCCATCGCCGTGCTCACGGTGTCGGACACCCGCGTGCTCGCCGACGACACGTCCGGCGACACGCTGGCGGCGCGGATCGCGGAGGCCGGGCATCGGCTCGCCGACCGGGACATCGTGCCCGACGAGGTGAGCGCCATCCGCGCGAAGGTCGAGGGCTGGATCCGGGATCCGGGGATCGACGTGGTGGTGACCACGGGGGGCACCGGCTTCACCGGACGCGACGTGACGCCCGAGGCGCTGGAGCCGCTGTTCGAGAAGCGCATGGACGGCTTCTCGGCGGTGTTCCACCGGATCTCCTACGACAAGATCGGCACCTCGACCCTGCAATCGCGTGCGACCGCGGGGGTGGCCGGCGCCACCTACATCTTCGTGCTGCCCGGCTCCCCCGGCGCCTGCAAGGATGCCTGGGACGGCATCCTCAAGGCGCAGCTCGATTACCGGCACAAGCCCTGCAACTTCGTCGAAATCCTGCCGCGCCTCGACGAACACCTGAAGCGCGGCGCCACCGCCAAGGTTTGATCGCCTCCGCAGCGAGGATCGTCTGTTCCTCGCTGCAGTGCATACAGGTTCGTTCTCTGTTCAGGCGGAACCGCGGCCGTTTCTCCCCGTTGGATTTTCCGTGATCGACAGGGAGTTATCCATGAAACACCTGATGTGTGCCGCCGCCGCTCTTCTGATCGGCGGCTCCGTCGTGACGGTCTCCGCCCCCGCCGCCATGGCCCAGGCCGGCGGCAGCACCATGGAGACCGGCTCGAACGCCACCGACATGAAGTCGGGCGGCATGAATGCGAAGAAGTCCGGCGGGACGATGAAGAACAAGAAGATGAAAATGAAGAAGAAGACCATGTGAGCCGCAGGCTCGGATCCAGGGGCGCCTTCGGGCGCCCCGTCCCGTTTTCGGGAACCCTGCACCGGCTACGGCGAAAAGAGCGCGCATAAGCGGCGCGAAAGGGGGCCTGCCGGGTGCCCTCGGTCCCGGCTTGCCGCTAAGCTGAGCCGGCTTTCCCAGCGTTGTTGCGTATCAGAGTGTCCCGATGCTTCTCGCCCGCGCCGGACGTCGCCTGCCGGTCGTTCTCGCGGTCTGGGCGATGCTCGCCCCAGCCCAGGCGCAGAAGGCGGATCCCGTCAGAACCTGGGTCTCGGGCGTGGTCTCCCGCGTCGGGGCCCTGCCCGCGCCGGCGAAGACCGTGACGGTGCGTGTCCGCATCGGCGCGGAAGGCGCGGTCGAGGGCGTGGAGCTCCTGGAGGGCAGCGATCCGGATGGGCGCCTGCGCAAGGCCATCGCCGAGACCGGCCCCTATCCGCCCCCGCCCGCCCGCATCCTGACGCTCGAAGGCTTCACCGAGCTGAGTTTCTCCCTCGGCCCGGCCGCGCCGCGCAGGGGGCCGTGGCGCTGAGCCGGCGCGGGGATCCCCACGCGCCTGCGACCGTTTCTGACACACGAGGCCGCCGCCGGCGGCAGGATTCGGGAGCGGCGACGTGGAAGCGACGACCAAGGCCGAACAGGCCGCCCGGCGGCTCGCCGAATTGACCTATTCGGCCTATGCCCAGCAGGCGACCGCCCTGTTCCACCCTCAGCAGGAGCAGACCCTGCTCGCCCGTCTAGCCGAAGCCGCGCAGCCCCGCATCGGCCGCGACGGCCGGGAGATCGTGGCGGCGCTGAACGCGGCCCTCGAGGCCTGGGAGCAGGCGGACGGGCAGATCTGCGGGCCACGCCTCGCCCAGGTCGATCCCGCGGGTGGGCACGTGCGCCTGGAAACCGCGCACTGATCGGCCTCTGGGCTGCGTTCAGGCCCGGTCGAGCCGCGCCAGCAGCATCCGTGGATGCAGGCGCGGATGGAAGGCGTTGCCCCCGGCCAGGCGCTCGCGCCGCACCAGATCGCCCGCCCGGGCCCGGCGCACGCCGACCACGCGCTCGCCGCGCGCCCTGATCCGCGAGGGTAGGCCCGCATGGGGACGGCGCAGCCGGCCGAGGCTCACCTCCGGCCGGGCCGTGCCGACGAAGCGGTCGAGATGGCGGATCCACCCCTCGGACGGGATGTCCCCCGCCTCCAGGCAGAGCACCCAGTCGCGCCGCGCCGCCTTGGCCCCGGCGCTCCAGGGGCTCGCCCCCGGCGAGCGTTGCAGGAAGGTGGCGCCGGCCCCGTCGGCGATCGTGTCCAAAGCCTCGTTGGCCTGGCTCGCCACGATGACCGCATCGCTCACGAGCCCGGCCGCTACGCCCTCGACGAGGGCGCTCAGCGTATCGGCGAGGCGCTCGATCGCTTCCGCCTCCGCCGGGCGCGACACATGGATGACGCACGAGATCATGGCGCGCCCATAGCGGATTTTCGGGCCCCGCAAAGTGGCTTTGCCCGCGCACGCACATCTACCCCGGCCGGCAGGGATCAATTTTCCGATTCTGCACGCAATTTGTGCATCCTTCCTCTTCTTTGTTCCTGTTATGTTCTCATTCGAATCGATGTTTTCACGGGGGATTCCTTGGGCAAGCCGACGGCGCGACCGGCCGATCTCGTTCGTCGGCTGTCCGGGGCGCGGGTCCTGGCAGAGTCCCGGCGCGGCCGCGGCGCGACCGCCAATCCCGACGGGCGGTTCGAGGCGATGCATGCCGAGCGCTTCGACGACGGCTGGGACGGGACACCGGAGCCGGCGAGCCTGCGCACGCAGGTGATGATGGAGCGCGCCCGCAGCATCATCACCCGCAACCGCTCCCCCGACATCCCGTTCGACCGCTCGATCAACCCGTATCGCGGCTGCGAGCATGGCTGCATCTATTGCTTCGCGCGGCCCAACCACGCCTATGCCGGGCTCTCGCCGGGGCTCGATTTCGAGACGAAGCTCTTCGCCAAGCCGGGCGCGGCCGCCCTGCTGGAGAAGGAGCTCTCCGCCCCCGGCTACGTGCCGCGCACCCTCGCGCTGGGCACCGCGACCGATCCCTACCAGCCGATCGAGCGGCAGCACCGCATCACCCGCGGGGTGCTGGAGGTGCTGGCCCGCTTCCGGCATCCGGTCGGCATCGTCACCAAGTCGAATCTCGTCCTGCGCGACCTCGACATCCTGGCGGAGATGGCGGCGCAGAACCTGGTGAAGGTCGCGGTCTCGGTCACGACCCTCGATCCGGTGCTCGCCCGCCGCATGGAGCCTCGGGCCCCCCACCCGGCCCGGCGTCTGGCCGCGATCCGGGCGCTCGCCGAGGCGGGCGTGCCCACGACGGTGCTCGCGGCCCCGGTGATCCCCTCGCTGAACGACCACGAGCTGGAATCGATTCTGGAGGCGGCCCGGACCGCCGGGGCGCGGGAGGCGGGCTACGTGCTGCTGCGCCTGCCGCACGAGCTCGACGGCCTCGTCGACGACTGGTTCGCCGAGCATTATCCCGGGCGCAGGAACCACGTCTTCTCGCTGCTCACCGAGGCCCGCGGCGGCAAGCACTACGATTCCGCCTACGGAACGCGCATGATCGGGTCCGGCCCCTACGCCGACCTGATCCGGCGCCGCTTCGCCCTGGCCAAGGCGCGCCTCGGCTATCCGGAGGAACGCCTGCGCCAGAGCACGGAGCTGTTCCGCAGGCCGGACGCGCCGGGGGGCCAGCTCAAGCTGTTCTGAGACCCGGCCCGGCCTCCCGGAAGCGGGCCGTGAAGCGCACCCGGCGGTGCGGGCTGCGGCCCGAGGCCATCGCGCCGCGCCCGGGCGACGATTGCCCGACATTCCGGCGACGCGCTGCGCGAAAACTGAGCTGCCACGCTAAAATTTGATCGTGTTAAAAAATATCCTATATTGTTAAATACCTCTCGAAACGTGCGGACGGCGCTCGGACGTCGTCGAGGGGGATTGGACATGGATCGGCGGACCTTCGTCACCGGCCTCGGCGCGAGCGCCGTCGCGGCCCCGGCCCTCTTGACCGCCGCGCCCAGTCGCGCCGCGGAACCGTTGAGAGTCGGTGTTTTCCCGGTCGGCGCCGCCCTGCCCTACTTCGTCGCCCTCAAGCGCGGGTATTTCGCCGAAGCCGGCCTCGCCTGCGAGACGGTCACGCTGGGCACGCCGGCCTTGATCGTCCAAGCCCTCGTCACGGGCACGATCGACGCGACGTCGAACCTCGTCACCCTGGAGGGCGCCAATATCAGCGTCCGCAGGCCCGGCACCCTCAAATACGTCTCGCTGGTGGCGCAGAACAGCGAGCACGTGTTCGAACAATTCGTGGTGCGCACCGGGCACCCCGCCAAGACGCTGGCGGACCTGAAGGGAGCCCGGCTCTTCACCTCGCCCGGCCCGGCCAATATCGGCATCTCCAAGGCGGTTCTGGCGAAGGCGGGGCTGCGCGAGGGGGCCGACTACCAGATCCAGGAGATGCAGCTCTCCAACCATCTCGGCGCGCTCAAATCCGGCGCCTTCGACGGCGGCTACACGCTCGAGCCCGTGGCCACGGCCCTGATCCAGCAAGGCGTGGCACGGCGCATCGAGGCGGGGGTCATCGCCACCTACCTGATCGGCGACCGCACCGCCGACGCCTACGCCGCCGGTGCGGCCGTCTCGGCCAGCCTGCTCAAGACGCGTCCCGAGACAGCGGCGCGCTTCGCGCATGCCTGGTCGCGCGCCCTGAAGGACGTGGCCTCCGACCCGAGCGTGCGCGCGTATCTGGTGAGCGACATGAACGTCCCGCCCGAGCTGGCGAAGGACGTGCCCCTCAGCCACTTCGTCGAGATCAAGGGCCTGAGCGAACGGCAGCTCCGCGATTTTCAGACCTTCGTCGACTTCGGGGCCTCGATCGGGGTCGTCGCCGGACAGATCGACGTGCGAACCCTCATCGAGACGATCTGATGCAGGCGCTGAAGCCGGTGTCTCCCGAGCCGCGGGGCGCCTCGCCCCATGTCGTCGTGCGGGGCCTCTCGAAGGCCTTCCACGGCGTCGATCTCTACCGCGACTTCGACCTGACGATCGATCGGGGCCAATTCGTCTCCGTGTTCGGCCCGAACGGCTGCGGCAAGAGCACCCTCATCAACATGATGGCCGGCATCCTGCCGATGGATTCCGGCTCGGTCCTGTTCGACGGCAAGCCCGTCCGGCGGAGCGTGATCGGCTACGTCTTCCAGAACTACCGCGAGGCCGTCTTTCCCTGGCTCCGCGCGATCGACAACATCCGCTACCCGCTGCAGTTTCTCCGTGTCGGCCGCGCCGAGGCCGAGGCGCGGGTCGAGCGTCTGCTGGCAAGCTTCGACGTGCGCATCGATCTCCAGCGCTATCCCTACGAGCTGTCCGGCGGGCAGCAGCAGCTCGTCTCGATCATGCGCGCCCTCGTGGTGGAACCCGAGGTGCTGTTCCTGGACGAGCCCTTCTCCGCCCTCGATTACGAGACCACGCTGTTCCTGCGCGATCGGCTGCAGAAGGTGCTCGGCGAGCGTGCCGTCACCACGCTGCTCGTTTCGCACGATCTCGACGAGGCCGTGTTCATGGCCGACGAGGTCCTTCTCCTGACCAGGCGGCCGACCCGCGTCGCCGGCCGCATCCCCTTCGAAGCGCCACGCCCCCGGACGGTCGAGACCACCGTCGCCCCCGAGTTCATCCGGGTGAAGTCGGAAAGTCTGCACATCTTCCAGCAGGAGGTCCGCAAATGACGGCAGGCGCGCTCCTCGCCCGCTTCAGGCCGCTTCTGGGCCTCCTGCTTCTCGGCCTCATCTGGGACCTGGTCTCGCGCAGCGGACTGGTCGACGCGGTCCTGCTTCCGTCCCCGGAGCAGACGGTCGCGGCCTTCGCCGAGGATCTCGCACACGGGACCCTCTGGAACGACCTGCTCAGGACCATCCTGCGCACCCTGGCGGCTTTCGCGATCGCCCTCGTCACCGCCGTCCCCCTCGGCGTGGCGCTCGGCGCCTCCGAGCGGGTCTACCGCTCCCTCGAGTTCCTGATCGACTTCTTCCGCTCGACCCCGGCCTCGGCGCTGTTCCCCCTCTTCTTGGTCCTATTCGGGGTCGGCGAAGCCACGAAGATCGCGGTGGCCGCCTTCGGAGCGGCCCTCGTGATCCTGTTCAACGTCGCCTACGGCGTGATGAACGCGCGCAAGCAGCGCCAGCTCGCCGCCCGCGTCATGGGCGCGAGCGCCTGGCAGGTCATGACCGATGTCACCGTGTGGGAATCGCTGCCGCAGACCTTCGTCGGCCTGCGCAACGGCATCTCGATCGCCCTCGTCATCGTGATCGTCGCCGAGATGTTCATCGGCTCGACGGACGGTCTCGGCCAGCGGATCATGAACAACCAGATGATCTTCGACATGCCGCGCATGTATGCCGCGATCTTCGCCGCCGGCGCGCTCGGCTACGTGCTCAACGTCCTGTCGGCCTGGACGGAACACCGCTTCGTGCACTGGAGCGGCCGCTAGGCCGGCCCTCGACGGCCCCTCCCCTTCGGCGGGTCGGCGAAGGGCCGGATCACGCCCTTGCGAGGCTCGATCCGGCATCCCGGAAGCGGGCGGTGAAGCTGACACGGTGGTGCGGGCTGCGACCCGAGGCCGTCAGGCCGGCGAGATGGGCGGCGGTGCCGTAGCCCGCATTGCGCTCCCAGGCATAGGCGGGATGGCGGGTCGCGAGCCGGCGCATGAGCGCATCGCGGAGCGTCTTGGCGACGATGGAGGCGGCGGCGATCTGCGGCACCAGGCGGTCGCCGCCGACGATCGCCCGGCATTCCAGCGGGGCGAGGCCGGGGATGCGGTCGCGGCCGTCGACGCAGACCGGCGCATCGAGGCCGAGCTTCAGCACCGCCCGGCGCATGGCGTCGAGGGTGGCGGCACGGACGTTGATCGTGTCGACGAGGGCCCGCGAGCCCGCGGCGAGGGAGACGCGGGCATGCTCCCGGATCAGCGGGGTCAGGGCCTCCCGCGTCGCCTTGTCGAGGCGCTTGCTGTCGTCGAGCCGGGCGAGCAGGGCCTCCGGGAAGGCGGCGGGATCGAACCAGACCGCCGCCACCATCACCGGCCCGCACAGGGCCCCGCGGCCGACCTCGTCGCAGCCGATCACGGCGGGATAGGGGATGGCGGGATCGAAGGGTCGCATCGGGGACAGCATCACGGCGGGGAAGGCGGCCCGGCGGGGCCGCGTCACCGGCGCAGCGGTCGCAGAAACGGGGCGCCCGAGTCAAACGCCCGGAGGCGGGGGATCAAACCGTATCGAGAAGCGCGGCCGGCGCCTCGAAGACCGGCAGATGGGCGCTGGCGATGTTCGAGAAGAACTGCCGCGCGCTCTCGGCCCAGCTGTAATGCAGGGCTTCCTCACGGCAGCGCGCCCGCGGCACCTGAAGCGCCCCCAGCGCCGCCGCGCGCAGGTCGTGGTCGAGCACGCCGGCCCCGCCCTCCCCGATCACGTCGAGGGGGCCGGTGACGGGATAGGCCGCCACCGGCAGCCCGGAGGCCAGGGCCTCCAGCAGCACGATGCCGAAGGTGTCGGTGAGGCTCGGGAAGACGAACACGTCCGCCGCCGCGTAGACGTCCGCCAGGGCCTGCCCCGTCAGGGCGCCGAGGAAGCGGGCGCCGGAGCCCAGGGCCTCGAGCCGGGCGCGGTCCGGCCCCTCCCCCACCACGACCTTGGTGCCGGGCAGGTCGAGGGCCAGGAAGGCCTCGATGTTCTTCTCCACCGCGAGCCGGCCGACGAACAGGAAGAGCGGCCGCGGCAGGCCGTCGAGCGCGTGGCTCTCGTGCGGGCGGAACAGCTCGGTGTCGACGCCCCGGGTCCAGCGCATCAGGTTGACGAAGCCGCGCCCGCGCAGCTCCCGCTCCAGGGAGGGCGTGCTCACCATCGTGCCCGTGGCCGCGGCGTGGAAGCGGCGGAGCCAAGCATAGCTCCAGGCCTCCGGCACGGGAGCCCGGGCGGCGAGGTATTCGGGGAAGCGCGTGTGGTAGCTCGTCGTGAAGGGCCGGTTGCGGGCGAGACAGGCCCGGCGCACCGCGAGCCCAATCGGCCCCTCCGTGGCGATATGGACATGGCTCGGCGACAGCCGCGGCCAGCGCGCCTCCACGCCGAGACGGGTCGCGAGCGACAGCCGGATCTCGGCATAGCCCGGCATCGGCACCGAGGCGAAGTCCAGCGGCGAGAGCAGCACCGGCTCGAAGCCGTGCGCGGGCGCGGCCTCCACCATGTGCTCCAGCGAGCGCACCACCCCGTTGACCTGCGGATGCCACGCATCGGTGGCGATGAGCAGCCTCACGCGACGGCCCGCCGCCCTTGCGGGGCCACCGCCACCGTCTCCGCGACCTGGGCCGCCCGGGCGCGCAGGATCGAGGGGTAGTGCAGCACCTCCATGGTGCCGTCGTAATGCTCGACGATACCGGTGCAGGATTCCACCCAGTCGCCGGTGTTCAGATAGGTGAGCCCGGAAATCTCGCGTTTGGCGGCATGGTGGATGTGGCCGCAGATCACGCCGTCCGCGTTCTGGCGGCGGGCCTCCTCGGCGAGCAGCGTCTCGAAGCTGGAGATGAAGTTGACCGCGTTCTTCACCTTCAGCTTCGCCCAGGCCGAGAGCGACCAATAGGCGAGCCCGAGGCGCCGGCGGACCTTGTTCAGGATGGTGTTGAGGGTGAGCGCGGCGGTGTAGGCGCCGTCACCGAGATGGGCGAGCCACTTCGAGTGGCGCACCACCATGTCGAACTGGTCGCCGTGGATCACGAGATAGCGCTTGCCGTCGGCGGCGACGTGGATGCGGCTGTCGGCGATCTCGATGCCGCCGAAGGTCGTGCCCAGGAAGTCGCGCAGGAACTCGTCGTGGTTGCCCGGGACGTAGACGATGTGCGTGCCCTTGCGGACCTTGCGCAGCAGCTTCTGCACCACGTCGTTATGGGCCTGCGGCCAGTACCAGCCCGAGCGGAGCTGCCAGCCGTCCACGATGTCGCCGACGAGATAGATCGTGTCGGCGTCGTAGTCGCGCAGGAAGTCGAGCAGCAGGCCCGCCTGGCAGCCCTTGGTGCCCAGATGCATGTCGGACAGGAAGAGAGTCCGCACCCGGGTGGTCTTTTCGGGATCCTCGGCCAAGTCAGCCTCCGGCATTATCCTCGCCGGGAGCCAAAACCGAAGCCGATCTCAGTTTGATGACGGCCCGCGCGCCGGGCCTCCGCGTGCTATTGTGCAGGCGCCGCGAAGCACTTGGCACACCGAAATTTTTTTCTCGGCCCGTTCAGTTTTTTGAGCTTTTCCCTGTCCGGCAATCGGGGCATGGTCCAGGCCAAGGTGACCCGCCGGGCATGATTGTGCCCGGAGCCTTCGGGCGGTCTACCGGGATCATCGACCACAGGAAGGACATGTCCCATGGCGGTCGGAACGCGGGTTCACGCGTCTTCGACTCGATCGGCCATCCGCCTCGCGCCGCGGCGGCACGACCCGGAACGGCGGCCGGCGCCGGGACATCCCACCCTCCCGATGGCAGAGGCGGCGGGCGCGATCCCCGCGCATCCCTGTGCCCAGGCGATCGCATGGGCGCGGCGGTCTCGCCTCTGCCAAGGTCGAGACGCCCGTATGGCGGGCCACCGGGCCGGGGCGGGCGCGATCCCCTCCGGGCCGGACAGAAGAAAATCCGCGGCGGGCGCCCCGCGCCCCGCCGTTCCACACGAGGCGTGGGCGCTTCCCGGCGCTCCCGCTGCTTCATTCAGGTAACTCGGAGGAAACACCATGGCGGCAACGAGACGGCCGGGGCGCAACCATCTGTTCGTGCCCGGCCCGACCAACATCCCGGACCGCGTCATGCGCGCGATGCTGGTGCAGTCCGAGGATCACCGCTCCGTCGACTTCCCGTCGCTGACGAAGCCGCTCTTCGAGGACACCAAGAAGGTGTTCGGCTCCACCGAGGGCACGATCTTCCTGTTCCCCGCTTCCGGCACGGGCATCTGGGAATCCGCGCTGACCAACACCCTCGCCCGCGGCGACAAGGTCCTGACCGCCCGCTACGGCCAGTTCAGCCACCTCTGGATCGACATGGCGCAGCGCCTCGGCCTCGACGTCATCGTCCAGGAGGAGGAGTGGGGCACCGGCGCGCATCCCGAGAAGATCGAGGAGGCCCTGCGCGCCGACAAGAACCACGAGATCAAGGCCGTCATGGTGGTCCATAACGAGACCGCGACCGGCGTGACCTCCGACATCGGCGCCGTGCGCAAGGCGATCGACGCCGCCGGCCACCCGGCCCTGCTCTTCGTCGACGGCGTGTCCTCGATCGGCTCGCTGCCGTTCTACGCCGACGAGTGGAAGGTCGACTGCGCCATCGCCGGCTCCCAGAAGGGCCTGATGCTCCCCGCCGGCCTCGGCGTGATCTGCGTCAGCCAGAAGGCGCTCAAGGCCGCCGAGGGCTCCTCGGGCCGCAACGACCGGCTCGCCCGCGTCTACTTCGACTGGGAAGACCACAAGAAGCAGAACGGCGCCGGCTACTTCCCCTACACCCCGCCGCTGCCGCTGCTCTACGGCCTGCGCGAGGCGCTCGCCTGCCTGTTCGAGGAAGGCCTGGAGAACGTCTATCACCGCCACGCGGTGCTCGGCGAGGCCACCCGCCAGGCCGTCGCGGCCTGGGGTCTGAAGACCTGCGCCAAGGACCCGCGCTGGAACTCGGACACCGTCACCGCCATCCTGGTGCCGGAGGGCTTCGACGCCGCCAAGGTCATCAAGCACGCCTTCGTGCGCTACAACCTCGCCCTCGGCGCCGGCCTGTCCCAGGTCGCGGGCAAGGTGTTCCGCATCGGCCATGTCGGTGACCTGAACGAGCTCTCGCTGCTCGGCGCGATCGCCGGCGCCGAGATGTCGCTCCTCGACAACGGCATCAAGGTCACCCCCGGCTCCGGCGTGGCGGCGGCCTCCAGCTACCTGCGCGAGCACCCGCTCTCCAAGTCGTAAGACCGTGTCGCGCAACCGGCGCCGGGCTTGCCAGCCCGGCGCCGGTTGCGTCACCCAGGGAGCAAGGTCGGCGGATCACGCCAGCGCCGACCGTCCGGAAGGCAGGGGTCCAAGATGACGAAAAAAGTCGTGTTCCTCGACCGCGAGTCGCTCGATGCGACGGTTCGCGCATTCAATTTCCCGCACGAATACAAGGAATACGAGTCGACCTGGACGCCGGAGGAGATCGTCGAGCGCCTGAAGGGCGCCGAGATCGCGATCATCAACAAGGTGCCCATGCGGGCCGACACGCTGAAGCAGCTCCCGGACCTCAAGCTGATCGCGGTCGCCGCCACCGGCACGGACGTCGTCGACAAGGCCGCTGCCAAGGCGCAGGGAATCACGACCGTCAATATCCGCGGCTACGCCTTCAACACCGTGCCCGAGCACGTGGTCGGCCTGATGTTCGCCCTGCGCCGGGCGATCGTGCCCTACGCCAATTCCGTGCGCCGGGGCGATTGGAACAAGTCGACCCAGTTCTGCTACTTCGACTACCCGATCTACGACATCGCCGGCTCGACGCTCGGCATCATCGGCTACGGGGCGCTGGGTAAGTCGATCGCCAAGCGCGCGGAAGCACTCGGCATGAAGGTGCTGGCCTACGACGTGTTCCCGCAGGAGGGCCTCGTCGATTTCGAGACGATCCTGACCCAGTCGGACGTCATCACCCTGCACGTGCCGCTCACCCCCGACACCAAGAACCTGATCGGGGCCGAAGAGCTCAAGAAGATGAAAAAGTCGGCGATCCTCATCAACACGGCCCGCGGCGGGCTCGTGGACGAGGCGGCCCTGCTCGAGGCGCTCAAGGACGGCACCATCGCCGGCGCCGGCTTCGACGTGGTGGCCCAGGAGCCGCCCAAGAACGGCAACATCCTCTGCGAGGCCGATCTGCCAAACCTGATCGTCACCCCGCACGTGGCCTGGGCGAGCAAGGAGGCGATGCAGATCCTCGCCGATCAGCTCGTCGACAACATCGAGGCCTTCGTCGCGGGCAAGCCGCAGAACGTCGTCGAGCCGTAAGCAGCCGTCCGCGAGGCGGTCCGCGAAGAACGAAAAGACATCCCGGGGCGAGGGCGGCCGGCGCGCGAGAGCGCCGGACGTCTCTCCATGGAAACGCGCCGCGCCCGATTCAGCGCGGCCAAGAAGCAGCCAGAGGCACCATGACCAAGAAGCTTCTCTTCCTGTTCGACACCGATGCGGTCCCGAGCGTGTTCGACACGGTGGTCGGTTATGACGGCGGCGCCGACCACATCACCGGCTACGGCAACGTGACCACGGAGAATGTCGGCGCGCTGGTCGACGGCACGATCTACACCCGCGGCGGCTCCGAGAAGAAGTCGACGGCGATCTTCGTCGGCGGCGGCAACATGGCGGCCGGCGAGGCGGTGTTCGAGGCGGTCAAGAAGCGCTTCTTCGGCCCGTTCCGCGTCTCGGCGATGCTCGATTCCAACGGCTCCAACACCACCGCGGCGGCGGGCGTGGCCCTCGCCGTGAAGGCGGCCGGCGGCTCCGTGAAGGGCAAGAAGGCCGTGGTGCTCGCCGGCACCGGCCCGGTCGGCATGCGCTCGGCGGCCCTGCTCGCCCGGGAAGGCGCCGAGGTGATCATCGCCGCCCGCCAGCTCGACCGCGCCCAGGCCGCGGCGGACAACGTCAACAAGCGCTTCGGCGTGAACGTGACGGCCGCCGCCACCCCGGACGAGGCCTCCCGCGTCGCCCTGGTGAAGGGCCAGAACCTGATCTTCTCCGCCGGCGCCATCGGCATCGAGCTTCTGCCCGAGTCCGGCTGGAAGGACGAGGCCTCCATCGAGATCGTGGCCGACTACAACGCCCAGCCCCCCCTCGGCTTCGGCGGCATCGACGCCATGGACAAGGGCAAGGAGCGCCACGGCAAGCTCACCTTCGGGGCGCTCGGCATCGGCGGCCTCAAGCTCAAGCTGCACCGCGCCTGCGTGGCCAAGCTGTTCGAATCCACCGAGGGCGTGTTCGACGCGGAGAACATCTACGCCCTCGCCAAGGAAATGGCCTGAGCCATGGCCGCCAACGCGACGATCGAAACGTTTCTCGACGGGCTGGCGAGCTCGGCCCCGACCCCCGGCGGCGGCGGTGCCGCCGCCATCTCCGGCGCCATGGGGGCCGCCCTCGTGTCGATGGTGTGCAACCTCACCATCGGCAAGAAGAAGTATGTCGAGGTCGAGGCCGAGCTGAAGCAGGTCCTCGAGAAGTCCGAGGCCCTGCGCAAGACGCTCACCGGCATGATCGCCGACGACGTCGAGGCCTTCGACGCGGTGATGGGGGCCTACGGCCTGCCCAAGACCACCGACGAGGAGAAGGCGACACGTTCGGCCAAGATCCAGGAAGCCCTCAAGACCGCGACCGACGTGCCGCTCGCCTGCTGCCGCGTCTGCCGCCAGGTGATCGACCTCGCCGAGATCGTCGCCGAGAAGGGCAACCTCAACGTGATCTCGGATGCGGGCGTCGCCGTCCTCTCCGCCTTCGCCGGGCTGCGCTCGGCGGCGCTGAACGTCTACGTCAACGCCAAGGGCCTCGAGGATCGCGCCTTCGCCGAGGAACGGCTGAAGGAGCTCGAATCCCTGCTGGGCGAGGCGGCCGCGCTCAACGAGCGCGTCTACGAGGTGGTGAAGAACAAGGTGAACTGAGCGGGGGCGCTCTTCACCCCTGGATCTCCCGGGCGCGCCCGGGATCCGCAGCAAGGCCCGGTCGAGGAGCGGTCGAACCGCCCCCTTGGGTCTCTCCCAAGAGAGGGAGGACATGCCGTCGAAGACCGAGAAGGTCCGGCAAGGGGCATTCGAAAGGCCGCTAAGTATCTGGCCTGCAAGCAAATTGAAGCACAACAAAAGAAAAAATTTAAGCGCGGCCGACTTCCCGTAAATTCGATTTTACGCGAAGGTGCGCCCGAGGAAACGCGAAGGAGAACTTCGATGGACGTTCACGAATACCAAGCAAAAGAATTGCTTGCGAGCTTCGGCGTCGCCGTCCCGAAGGGCGCCGTGGCTTTCAGCCCGGACCAGGCGGTCTATGCCGCGACCGAACTCGGCGGCTCGTTCTGGGCGGTGAAGGCGCAGATCCATGCCGGCGCCCGCGGCAAGGCGGGCGGCATCAAGCTGTGCCGCACCTACAACGAGGTCCGTGACGCCGCCCGCGACCTGCTGGGCAAGCGTCTCGTGACGATCCAGACCGGCCCCGAGGGCAAGCCGGTGCAGCGCGTCTATGTCGAGACCGCCGACCCGTTCGAGCGCGAGCTGTATCTCGGCTACGTGCTGGACCGGAAGGCCGAGCGCGTGCGCGTCATCGCCTCCCAGCGCGGCGGCATGGACATCGAGGAGATCGCGGCCAAGGAGCCGGAGGCCCTGATCCAGGTCGTGGTCGAGCCGGCGGTGGGCCTTCAGCAGTTCCAGGCCCGCGAGATCGCCTTCCAGCTCGGCCTCAACATCAAGCAGGTCTCGGCCGCGGTGAAGACGATCATGAACGCCTACCGGGCGTTCCGCGACTGCGACGGCACCATGCTGGAGATCAACCCGCTGGTCGTCACCAAGGACGACCGGGTGCTGGCGCTCGACGCCAAGATGTCCTTCGACGACAACGCCATGTTCCGCCGCCGCAACATCGCGGACATGCACGACCCGTCCCAGGGCGATCCGCGCGAGGCCCAGGCCGCCGAGCACAACCTCAGCTACATTGGCCTCGACGGCGAGATCGGCTGCATCGTCAACGGCGCCGGCCTGGCCATGGCCACCATGGACATGATCAAGCACGCGGGCGGCGAGCCGGCGAACTTCCTGGACGTGGGCGGCGGCGCATCCCCCGAGCGCGTCGCCACCGCCTTCCGCCTGGTCCTGTCGGACCGCAACGTGAAGGCGATCCTCGTCAACATCTTCGCCGGCATCAACCGCTGCGACTGGGTCGCGGAGGGCGTCGTGAAGGCGGCGCGGGAGGTGAAGATCGACGTGCCGCTGGTGGTGCGCCTCGCCGGCACGAACGTGGAGGCCGGCAAGCAGATCCTCGCCGAGAGCGGCCTCGACCTGATCACCGCCGACACCCTGTCGGAAGCCGCGAAGAAGGCCGTCGAGGCCTGCAACGGCGCCAAGCGCTAAGCCCGGGGAGGACACGCCATGAGCATTCTCATCGACGAGAAGACCCCGATCATCGTCCAGGGCATCACGGGCGACAAGGGCACCTTCCACGCCAAGGAAATGATCGCGTACGGCGCCAACGTCGTCGGCGGCGTCACGCCCGGCAAGGGCGGCAAGACCCATGTCGGCGTGCCGGTGTTCAACACAGTCAAGGACGCGGTACGCGAGACCGGCGCCACCACCTCCATCACCTTCGTCGCCCCGCCCTTCGCCGCGGACGCGATCATGGAGGCGGCGGATGCGGGCCTGAAGCTGGTCTGCTCGATCACGGACGGCATCCCCGCCCAGGACATGATGCGCGTGAAGCGCTACCTGATGCGCTATCCCAAGGAACGGCGCACGATGGTGGTCGGCCCGAACTGCGCCGGCATCATCTCCCCCGGCAAGTCGATGCTCGGCATCATGCCTGGCCACATCTACCTGCCGGGCCGGGTCGGCGTGATCTCCCGCTCGGGCACGCTGGGCTACGAGGCCGCCGCGCAGATGAAGGCCCTCGGCATCGGCATCTCGACCTCCGTCGGCATCGGCGGCGACCCGATCAACGGCTCCTCCTTCCTCGACCATCTCGCCCTGTTCGAGAAGGATCCGGAGACCGAGGCCGTGCTGATGATTGGCGAGATCGGCGGCCCGCAGGAGGCCGAAGCCTCGGCCTGGATCAAGGAGAACTTCTCCAAGCCGGTGATCGGCTTCGTGGCCGGCCTCACGGCGCCGAAGGGCCGCCGCATGGGCCATGCCGGCGCCATCATCTCGGCCTCCGGCGACAGCGCCGCGGAGAAGGCGGAGATCATGCGCTCCTACGGCCTCACCGTGGCGCCCGATCCGGGCTCCTTCGGCGAGACCGTGGCCCACGTGCTCAGGCGGGCGGCCTGACCGCCGCCGATCCCCTCCCCCGCCACGGGGGAGGGCTGCCCTCGCCGCGGCGAGGGTCCGGAGCGGGAGCGTCGCGCCCGGAGAGCACGGGCCCCGCCCCTCTTCCCCCCGCTCCGCGGGTCCCCTCCCCCGCCGAAGGGGGAGGTCATGCGCTGCGCTCGCCGCGAGCCGCGCGCCCATTCGAAATCCAAGGGAGGTCGCCCACGATGCCCGCCACGCTGCATGCGGTGCCTGCGGCCGTCGCCGACAGCACCTTCGCACCGCCCGTCATCACGGGAACGTCGTCGAAGGAAGCCCTCGACATCCTGTTCCATGCCCTGCTCGACGTCGCGCGGCGGCACGAGCCGGAGCTGGAGGCCGTGCTGCACGGCACCGCCGACATCTCGAACTTCACCCCGCAGATGCTCGCCCGGGCGCTGCAGGTGCAGGGGATCTGGTTCCAGCTGCTCTCCATCGCCGAGCAGAACGCGGCCATGCGCCGGCGCCGGCATGTGGAGCGCGATTCCGGCCGCGAGGCCCTGCGCGGCTCCTTCGCCAAGGTGCTGGCCGAGGCCGCGCAGAGCGGCATCAAGGCCCCGCAGATCCATGCCCTGCTCAAGGACCTGCGCATCCGCCCGACGATCACCGCCCATCCCACCGAGGGCAAGCGCGTCACGGTGCTGGAGAAGCTGCGCCGGATCTACCTCGTCCTGCGCGAACTGGAGCTGCCGCGCTGGACCGAGCGCGAGCGCAACGGCCTGATGAACGACCTGCGCGACCAGATCGAGCTGGTCTGGATGACGGGCGAGCTGCATCTGGAGAAGGCCACCGTCGAGCGCGAGGTCGCCTGGGGACTGCACTTCTTCGACGAGACCCTGTTCGAGATGCTGCCCGAGGTGATGTACTCCCTCGAGGAGAGCCTCGCGCAATACTATCCCGACGAGACCTTCGAGGTGCCGCCCTTCTTCCAGTTCGGAAGCTGGATCGGCGGCGACCGCGACGGCAATCCCTACGTCACCGCGAGCGTCACCCGCGAGACCCTGAAGCGCAACGCGCTGGCTTCCCTGCGCCGCTACCGCGACGGCATCACCCATCTCGGCCGGGTGCTCTCCCTGACCGAGCGCTCGCTGCCCGTGCCGGAAAGCTTCCGCAAGGAGCTCGCCCTGCTCCTCGACGAGAGCGGGGACGGCAAGGCCATCGCCCACCGCAATCCGGGCGAGGCCTTCCGCCAGTATCTCACCTGCGTGCTGCGCAAGCTCGAAGCCACGATCCAGCGCAACAAGGGCCAGCGCTCGGCGGGGCCGGACTATCCGAGCGCCGACGGGCTCATCAACGACCTGCGGGTGCTGGAGCAGGGGCTCACCGACTCCAAGTGCCCCTCCCTCGCCGTCGACCTCGTGCGGCCGGTGCGGCGCATGGTGGAGATCTTCCGCTTCTCCACGGTCCGCCTCGACCTGCGCGAGAACTCGACCCGCACCACCAACACGCTGCAGGCTCTCTGGAAGCAGCGCAACGGCGACCGGACCCCGCCCGAGCTGAACACGCCGGCCTGGCGCGAATGGCTGCTGACGGAGCTCGCCCGCCCGCGGGACCCGGAACGCTCCTTCGAGGGCCTGCCGGACGATGCCCGCGAGACCCTCGACACCTTCGCCCTCGTCGGCGAGATGCGCGAACAGCTCGACCGGGAGGCCTTCGGCGCCTTCATCCTGTCGATGACCCGCTCGGTCGACGACGTGCTCGGCGCCTATCTGCTCGCCAAGGAGGCGGGCATCTTCCTCGACAGCACCGGCACCGAGATCTGCCCGCTGCCGATCGTGCCGCTCTTCGAGACCATCGACGACCTGCGCGCCGCGCCCGCCATCATGAAGGAGCTGCTCGCGGTTCCGGTGGTGCGCCGCTCCACCCGCTGGCAGGGCGGCGTGCAGGAGGTGATGATCGGCTATTCGGACTCCAACAAGGACGGCGGCTTCGTCGCCTCCAACTGGGAGCTCTACAAGGCCCAGGCGCGGCTGACCGCGCTCGGCAAGCATGCCGGCGTGCCGATCGCCTTCTTCCACGGCCGCGGCGGCTCGGTGAGCCGCGGCGGCGTGCCGACCCAGCGCGGCATCGCAGCCCAGCCCCCCGGCTCGATCAACGGGCGCTTCCGCATCACCGAGCAGGGCGAGGTCGTCTCGTTCAAATACGCCAACCGCGGCACCGCGGCCTACCAGATGGAGCTGCTGGCCTCCTCGGTGTTCGAGCACGCCCTCCAGTCGGAGCGGGAGGCGAGCACGCAGTCGCGCAGCGAGTACGACGATGCCATGGAAGCGCTCTCGGGCGCCTCGCGGGCGGCCTATGTCAACCTGCTGCAGGCGGACGGCCTCGTCGACTACTTCCAGTCGGCGAGCCCGCTGGACGAGATCGCGCTGCTCAATATCGGCTCGCGCCCGGCCCGCCGCTTCGGCGCCCGTTCGCTCTCGGATCTGCGCGCGATTCCCTGGGTGTTCGCCTGGTCCCAGAACCGGCACGTCATCACCGGCTGGTACGGCGTCGGCTCGGGGCTGAAGAGCTTCCTCGACGTGCGCGGGGAACAGGGCGAGGAATTGCTGCGCCGCCTGTTCCGCGACTGCAAGGTCTTCCGCCTCGTCCTGGACGAGGTCGAGAAGACCCTGCTGATGGTCGATCTCGACATCGCCCGCGACTACGCCAAGCTCGTCGCCGACCCCGAGATCCGCACCCGCATCTTCGGGATGATCGAGGCGGAATACGCCCTCACGAAGGAGATGGTGCTGCGCATCAGCGGCGACGACGAGCTCGCCGCCCGCTTCCCGCAATTCCGCGAGCGGCTGACCGGCCGCCTGCCGACCATCAACCAGGTCAGCCGCGAGCAGGTGGAGCTGCTGCGCCGCTTCCGCTCGGAGGAGGACGACGACAAGCGCGAGGCCGTGAAGTCGGCCCTGCTCCTGTCGATCAACTGCATCGCGGTCGGCTTCGGCGCGACCGGCTGAGGGAAGGGCCGGCCCCGGCCCGCCCGCGAAAGGATCGTGCCGTTCTGTCGCCCGGGGCGGTAGACGCGGCGCGCCAAACGGAGACAGTGGGCGCCATTCGGGCCGAGCGGCCCGGCAGCCGCCTTCACGGTTTAGAGGAGGAAAGAACACATGAGCTTCACCCTGATCCAGCAGGCCGAGCCGCGCCTGCACCGGTCCGAGCTGGCGGTCCCGGGCTCCAACCCGACCTTCATGGAGAAGTCGGCCTCGTCCGCGGCCGACGTGATCTTCCTCGACCTCGAGGACGCCGTCGCCCCCGACGACAAGGAGAAGGCCCGCACGAACATCATCCAGGCGCTCAACGACCTGGATTGGGGCAACAAGACCATGATGATCCGCATCAACGGTCTCGACACCCACTACATGTACCGCGACGTGGTCGACATCGTTGAGGCCTGCCCGCGCCTCGACATGATCCTCATCCCCAAGGTCGGCGTGCCGCAGGACGTCTACGCGATCGACGTGCTCGTCACCCAGATCGAGCAGGCCAAGAAGCGCGAGAAGAAGATCGGCTTCGAGGTGCTGATCGAGACCGCCCTGGGCATGGCCAATGTCGAGGCGATCGCCCAGTCCTCCAAGCGCCTCGAGGCGATGTCCTTCGGCGTGGCCGACTACGCCGCCTCCACCCGCGCCCGCTCCACCGTGATCGGCGGCGTGAATCCCGACTTCTCGGTGCTCACCGACAAGGACGAGGCCGGCAACCGCCAGACCCACTGGCAGGACCCGTGGCTGTTCGCCCAGAACCGCATGCTGGTCGCCTGCCGCGCCTACGGCCTGCGGCCGATCGACGGCCCCTTCGGCGACTTCTCGGATCCGGACGGCTACCGCTCGGCGGCCAAGCGCTGCGCCGCCCTCGGCTTCGAGGGCAAGTGGGCGATCCACCCCTCGCAGATCGAACTCGCCAACGAGGTCTTCACCCCCTCCGAAGCCGAGGTGAAGAAGGCCCGCCGCATCCTCGAGGCCATGGAAGAGGCCGCCAAGGCCGGCCGCGGCGCCGTCTCGCTGGACGGCCGCCTGATCGACATCGCCTCGATCCGCATGGCCGAGGCCCTGATCCAGAAGGCCGACGCGATGAGCGCCAAGTGATCGCAGGCCAAGTAATCGAGGACCAAGCGATCGCAGGCCAAGCGATCGAAAGGTCCGCGCTCGGCTGACTCGATCGTAGACGACAAGCGGCCGCTCCGGAGCGATCCGGGGCGGCCGTTTCGTTTCGGACCCGCGCGTTCCGTCCCTGCGGGACCGCCCTACGCCGCCCGCACCGTCGCCAGGAAGCGGTCCACCTCGGCGCTGAGATGCTCCGATTGCTGCGACAGTTCGGAGGCGGCGCTGAGCACCTGGGCGGCGGCGGCGCCGGTCTCCTCGGCGGCGCTGGCCAGCCCGCCGACATTGCCCGTCACCTCCGCCGTGCCGGCCGCGGCCTCGGCGACGTTGCGCACGATCTCCTGCGTCGCCACGCCCTGCTCCTCCACGGCGGCGGCGATCGAGCCCGCCGCGTGGCTGAGCTCGCGGATGCGTCCCGAGATCGCCGCGATCGCCGAGACCGCCTGATCGGTCGAACCCTGGATCTGCGCGATCTGGCTGGCGATCTCCTTGGTCGCCGCCGCGGTCTGGCTGGCGAGCTCCTTCACCTCCGCCGCGACCACCGAGAAGCCGCGGCCGGCCTCGCCCGCGCGGGCGGCCTCGATGGTGGCGTTCAGCGCCAGAAGGTTGGTCTGGCCGGCAATCTGCGAGATCATCTCTACCACGTCGCCGATCCGGCCGGCGGCCTGGCTGAGGTCCCGCACCAAGGTGCCGGTGCTCTCCGCCTCGCCGACCGCGGCCTGGGCGAGGCCCGTGGAGCCGTCGACCTGCCGCCCGATCTCCTGCACCGAGGCGCCGAGCTGCTCGGCCGCGGCGGCCACCGTGGTGACGTTGCTCGAAGCGGTCTGCGCGGCCGCAGCGACCACCGTCGATTGCGAGGCCGTCTCCGTCGCGGTGCCGGCCATGCTCTGGGCGGTCGCCTGCATCTGCGTAGCTGCGGCGGTCACGCTGGCCACGATGCTGCCCACCGCCCGCTCGAAGCCGTCGGCCATCTCGTGCATAGTGCGCTTGCGCTGCTCCTCGGCGCTCTGGCGGGCGAGCTCGGTCTCCCGCTCCAGGGCCCGCGAGCGGATCAGGTTGTCCTTGAACACGCCGACCGCCCCGGCCATGGCGCCGATCTCGTCGCCACGTCCGGTGGCGGGGACGACGACGTCCGCGTCGCCGGAGGCGAGGCGGTCCATGGTCGCGGTGATCTGCTTGACCGGGCGGGTGACGCTGCGGTTGACGAAGAGAGCCGCACCGGCCGCCACCAGCATGGCGAGGCCGACCATGGCCAGCGTCGCGAGATGCGCGGTGTCGTACGCGCTCGCCGCATGCTCGCCGCTCGCCTTGGCCATCTGATCGTTGAGGTCGATCAGCTTCTGAAGCTCGGCGAGCACGGCGCTGATCCCGGTCGACATGGTGGTGTTGTAGAGGTGCTGGGCGCCGGCGAGGTCCCCCGCCTCGGCCCGGGCGATCGCTTCCGCCTGGAGGGCGGTGTAGCGCCGCCACTGGCCCTCGAAGGCCTCGTAGAGGCGCGCGGCCTCCTCCGTGTGCGGCTGCGCGAGGAAGGCCTCCTGCAGCGCGGCCATCTCGCGGGCACGCTTCTCGATCACACCCGCCACCTCATGGCGCAGGGCCGGGGTATCCGCGGTGATGAGCCGGCCCCCGTTGACACGCTGGCGTAGCACCAGGACCTGGATCTTGCCGAGGGTCTGGGTCGCCGGGAGGCGCGTGTCGCGCAGGTCGCGCGCGGCCGCGTTGAGAGTGTCGAGGCCATGGAGCGACGTGCCGCCCTGGACGGCGACGAGCAGGAACAGCAGGGCGAAGCAGAGGCCGAGTTTGAATCCGACGGAGAAGGTGCGGGGCATCCAGATCTTCCGAAAGGCTTGCGCGAGGCGTTGGACGATCAGACCTCCGATATGGACGTTAACTTTCCAAAAATTCCGCGACTTGCCCTTGCCTGTTGCCTTGCACCGCCCAGGAGAACCTTCGTGTGATCAGGCACAAGCGCGTGACAGCCAAGCGTTGCTGAAACCCAGCCGAGAACCATTTCAGGGGTCCGGCCTCAACCGGGCCAGGTCCAAGGAGCCAGCATCATGCATGTGACCATCGAGCACGCCGAGACCGCCATCCGCGCGGCCCGGGAGAAGGCGGCCGAACTCGGCACGCAGATGTGCATCGCCATCGTGGATTCGGGCGGCAATCTGAAGGCGTTCTACCGGATGGACGGGGCCTGGGTCGGCTCCATCGACATCGCCCAGAAGAAGGCCAAGACCGCGGTGTTCTTCGGCATGAAGACGGGTCAGATCGGCCAGCTTTCGCAGCCGGGCGGCTCCCTCTACGGGATCGAGCACTCGAATGACGGACTCATCACCTTCCCGGGCGGCATTCCGATCGTCGACGAGGACGGCGAGATGTCCGGCGCCATCGGCGTCAGCGGCTCCACGGTGGAGAACGACCACGCCGTCGCCGAGGCTGGCGCCAGCGCCATCGGCCGCACGGAGCTGCCAGAGCATCCCTGGCGCACCTGAGCGCCCTCGTCGTTCCTTCAAGGCTGCCCCGGCTCGACCGGGGCAGCCCCCCTCCCTGAACCTAGCGCGCAGCGAGATCGCCGAAGCCGAGATCGGAGAGCGTGTAGGAGATCTGGGCGAAGCCGCCGTAGCGATCCGTCTCGAAGCGCACCGGGCTCGGTGGCGTGTTGGGGAACGGGAACTGCGAGTGGCCACGGTCGGCCTGCATCTTCCAGTAGCGGGCGCCGATACCGACCGCGACCGAGGGGGTCAGATCATAGCTGATCACGCCCTGCAGGAAGTAACCGTCCCCCGAGCCGACCATCGCCATGGGGTTGATGTCGGATCGCTGCCAATGCCGATCGTAGGCCTCTATCGCGACGACCGGGAGATAGGCGCCTTCGAGGACGAACTTGACACGGTCGAGGCGCATCTCCCCGATCAGGCCGACCCGGAACGCGTTCCAATGCGCGTCCACGCTCAGCCCGCTGACGGAATCGGGAATGCCCCTGTCCTCGGCGCAGAATTCGCCGCTGGCGACCTGGTTGCAACCGAAGCCGTTCGCTAGCTGCGCGAAGTACTGGTAGCCGAGATAGCCGCCGAGCTTGTAACTCTCTCCGCGGAGCAAGTTGAGGCCGGCATCGACCGCCGCGTAACCGATATCGCCGTTGCGGATCTTGTGCGCCGTCTTCGAATAGGGTTTTGTCGCCGGCGGGAAATCCTCGTCGAAGAGCCGACCGGAATCGATGAATCCCGCCCCGAGGAAGCCCTTCAGAAACAGCCCGGTCGGCGTGTGGTCGAGACGGGCGAAACTCTCGCTCGAATGCGCCCCGAGACGCTGGTAAGTCAGCCGGGAATTGGTCTGCGCGCCGTTGCCGGGAGCGCCGAGCGTGTCGCGAAACAGGCCTGAACTGTAGAAATAGCGCAGGCCGGCCTCGAACGTCCATGTCGCCGGGGACATCGGGACAGAGGGCGCGGGATCCGAGACCGCGCGGACGAGGTCGAGGAGCGGCAGGCCGTCGCCGAAGCGGTAGTTCAGGCCGGCACGGGCGAGATAGCCACTGGTTTCGACCCTCGCGCCGTAGCGATACGGACTTTGGCCGAAGATCTGGTCAGCGGGCAGGCTGCGTGCGCCGAGATCGTAGTAGAGGCCCTCGACCTTGGCCGACAGACGCTGGCTGAAGGCGTATTCGATGCCGCCACCGGCGACGTAGCCGGTCCGGAGCTCACCCTTGCGGCCTTCGAAATCCACCGAGAAGGACGGCGTCAGCGGGAACGCCGTGTTCGTGTCGATCCGGACATTGCCATAGGCGAGGCCGCCGGTGCCGTAGACGAAGAACCGGTCGAAGGCGTAGCCGATCTTGCCGCGCAGGGTTCCCAGGAAGTCGAGACGCTGCCCGGCATGGTGGATGACGGTCCTCGTCTCACCCGTGTCGGGTATCGTAAAATAGCCCTGCAGCGTGCCGTACCCGCGCAGCCGCGTGAACTGGTAATCCGCCGCCGCGCCGATCACGACGCCGCTCCCTGGCGTGAGCGGGAGATTGTAGCCGATCTCGCTGCCGGCGGTGAAATCCTCGACACGGAGCTTATGGGCCGGGAGGATCAAGCAGTTCAGGGCCTCGGGATCGGCAGGCTTCGAACACATCGGACGCGCCGCATTGTCCAGGGAGCCGTAGCCGGCGAAAAGACCGCTATAGACCCCGGCGAAGCTGTAGGGCGCCGCGGAGCTCGGCGGCGGCAGATCGGCCGCAAACGCACTCCCCATGAGACCGACAAGCGTGACTGCGGCAAGAGAAACGCGCACGGAAGCCCCCCAGAAAGATTTACATATGTTACTTCTGAGTGGTGCCTCCGGCCTATGTCCCGGATGCAACACGCGCCCTTTTGCAGGCGCGGACGCACCTCATGGCACCGCGCGGCTCCACGTCGAAAGCGGTGCCGGTGGAAGGGCGCTCGGCGGAGAGCGAACGATCCCGCACCGGCGCGGCAGGGCCGGGAAAACCCCCGGTTAAGCATGAGGGCCTATCACGGGCCTCACGCCATCCCGGTTCAGAAAGGAGCGCCGATGACCAGGGATCAACTCGCCGCGGAGCTGAAGCGCATGGCCTCCTCGCAGGTCAGCGATATCGAGCGCGCGGTGAAGGCTGGCCACAAGACCATCGCCCTCAACGAGCTCGCGGATCTCGACCGCCAGCTCAAGGCGCTGGCCGCCGCGCTTAAGGCGAAGCCCGCCGTCGCGCGGGCCTCCTGAAAGACGAAACCCCTCCCCGATCCGGGGAGGGGCTTGTTCTCAGCGCCGGCGCCGGGTCGAGCCCGTGGGCAGCGTCTGGGCCTGGGCCAGCGCTTCGGCCCTGTCCGCCTCGCTCGCGCTGGACCAGGCCTTGTCGTAGAGGTCGACGATCCAGCTGTCCTTGGCGCCCTGCACGCCGGCCCGCGCCACGGTGAGCCAAGTGAGGCCCTTCACTGGCTGGCGCGCCACCCCGACCCCGTTGACGAGAAGGTCGCCGAGGAGCGCCTGGGCCGGGCGGTTGCCCTTCTCCGCCGCGAGGTTGAACCAGCGCGCCGCCTGCCGGGCATCCTGCTCGACGCCGGTGCCGTCGAGATAGAGCCGGCCGAGGCTGTACTGCGCGTTGGGATCCCCGAAATACGAGGCCGCGTAGTTGAACATGTCGTAGGCCCGCTCGGGGTTCGAACGCACATAGGTGCCCTTGATCCCGTCGAGGAAGTAAGAGCCCAGCGCCGTGAAGGCGCTCGCCACCACCGCCGAGTTCGCCGCCTCCGGCGGGTCGTCGGTGTTGTCGTCGGCGATGCGCGAGAAGTACTCGAAGGCCTTCAGGTCGTCGTGGGGAACGCCGTCGCCGTCCGCATACATCCGGCCGAGCTTCCACAGGGCCAGGGTGTGGCCCTGGCCGGCGGCGTATTCGAGGGCGCGCACGGCGCCTTCCTTGTCGCCGGCATTGTATTCCCGCACGCCCGTGCGCAGGGCGTCCTTGGCCGAGCGGTAGCCCTTCTCCGGCACCGGAGTGCGCGCGGAAGCGTCGAGAGCGGGCGCCGGTTCGGGCGTCAGTAGGGTCAGGCCGGCGGGGAATACCAGCAGCGCGGCGAGCAGGGCCGCGGCGAGGCGGGGACGACCGGGATCGGCCCCGGCCGGCCGAAGCCGGCAAGAGTCAGTCCTAGATGTCCGCATAGGTCTGCGTCTCCTGGGCGCCGCCCGGATGAGTGACCGCACCGTTGACCGCGGGTCCCACGGTCTGCGCGTATTTCCAGAGATAGCCGGAAGTCGCGGTGTTGCTCCGCGGCGTCCATTCGGCGCGGCGCTTGGCGAGTTCCGCATCGGAAAGGGCCACGTCGAGGCTGCCCTTGATCGCGTCGAGGGTGATCACGTCGCCGTCGCGGAGCAGGCCGATCGGACCGCCGACCGCCGCCTCCGGCCCGACATGGCCGACGCAGAAGCCGCGGGTCGCGCCGGAGAAGCGCCCATCGGTGATGAGCGCCACCTTGTCGCCCATGCCCTGCCCGTACAGGGCGGCGGTGGTCGAAAGCATCTCGCGCATGCCGGGGCCACCCTTCGGACCCTCGTAGCGGATGACCAGAACCTCGCCTTCCTTGTAGGTGCGCTTCTGCACCGCCTCGAAGCAGGCCTCCTCCCCGTCGAAGACGCGGGCCGGACCGGTGAAGACCTGTTTCTCGGCCGGCATCCCGGCGACCTTCACGATGGCGCCTTCCGGGGCGAGATTGCCCTTGAGGCCGACGACGCCCCCGGTCTGGGTGATCGGCGCGTTGGCGGGGCGCACCACGTCCTGGTCCGGGTTCCAGGCCACCTTCTCGAGGTTCTCGGCGATGGTGCGGCCGGTCACGGTGAGGCAGTCGCCGTGCAGGAAGCCGTTGTCGAGCAGCGTCTTCATCAGCAGCGGGATGCCGCCGACCTCGAACATGTCCTTGGCGACGTAGCGCCCGCCCGGCTTCAGGTCGGCGATGTAAGGCGTGCGCCGAAAAATCTCGGCGACGTCGAACAGCGTGAACTCGATGCCGCATTCATGGGCGATGGCCGGCAGGTGCAGGGCGGCGTTGGTCGAGCCGCCCGAGGCCGCCACCGTCGCCGCCGCGTTCTCCAGGGCCTTGCGGGTGACGATGTCGCGGGGGCGGATGTTCTTGGCGATCAGCTCCATCACCTTCTCGCCGGCCGCGGCGCAGAACTTGTCGCGGATCTCGTAGGGCGCCGGGGCGCCGGCCGAATAGGGCAGAGCCAGGCCGATCGCCTCGGAGACGGTCGCCATGGTGTTGGCGGTGAACTGCGCGCCGCAGGCGCCGGCCGAGGGGCAGGCGACCTGCTCCAGCTCGTCGAGATCCTCGAGGCTCATGTCGCCGACCGCGACCTTGCCGACGGCCTCGAACAGGTCCTGTACGGTCACGGGCTTGCCGCGGAAGGAGCCGGGCAGGATCGAGCCGCCATAGATGAAGATCGAGGGCACGTTGAGCCGCACCATCGCCATCATCATGCCGGGCAGCGACTTATCGCAGCCGGCGAGCCCCACCAGGGCATCGTAGGCATGGCCGCGCATGGTCAGCTCGACGGAATCGGCGATGACCTCGCGGGAGGGCAGCGACGCGCGCATGCCGGCATGGCCCATGGCGATGCCGTCGGTGACGGTGATGGTGCAGAATTCCCGGGGCGTGCCGTGGGCGGCGGCGACGCCCTTCTTCACCGCCTGCGCCTGACGCATCAGCGAGATGTTGCAGGGGGCGGCCTCGTTCCAGCAGGAGGCCACGCCGACCAGCGGCTGGTGGATCTGCTCGCGGGTCAGCCCCATGGCATAGAGGTAGGAGCGGTGCGGCGCCCGGTCGGGCCCCTCCGTGACGTGACGGCTCGGCAGTTTCGACTTGTCGTTCAAACGCGCGTCCATCTGACTCTCACCCGACCCGTCCGCTTGAGGCGCACGAGGGTCCTCGCTGTTCCGACCCGGCAGGCTGGAACGCTTCGGATCCAAGTCGTAAAGCGTTGGGAAGACTGCTCTTTGCCGCGTGTATCGAGGTGGTCCCGGTTTATGGCGGGATCGCGGCGTGGACGGGCACAGCTCAAGGCAAAGTCGGGAAGGTTTCGCGGTGTTGCGACCCCGCCACAGCTTAGCTTACGGCCCGCGACGACTCTGCCGCAGGGGCATGGGAAAAGGTCTCGCGCCGATCTCGCATGGTGCGGTGCGGTCGTTGATCTGACAAGGATTCATCCGGCCTCCGAGGAGGTCGGCGCCTGCGCCCGTCAGGGCGTGATCTGCCGGATGTGCTCGCCGAGGGAGGCGAGCGCCCGTTCCGCCGACTCGATCTCCCGGCGGACGGTGATCGCCTCGCGATGGTCGATATGGCCGTCCTGCAGGGCGTCGTCGATGGCCTCGATCACGTCGGCCGCCTCGATGATCATCCGGTGGGAGGCCCGGTAGATCGCCTCCCGGCTCGCCTGGGTGACCGGATCCGGCTCGACCCGCTCGGCGGCGACGAAGCGGGTGCCGCGCAGGAGACAGCTGACGAGCCGCGGATCGGGCACCACGCTGATCAGGCGGCAGATCTCGTCGGCGCTGAACACCACGCGGTTGCTCACCCGGGCATGAAGCACGTGGTAGTCCCAGCCCAGGCGGCGGGCGGTGTCGTGAAGCGAGTAGATCCCCTCCGTGACCAGGATGCGGTGCGCGAGCTGCGCGAATTCTTCGCCGCGGCTGCTCATCGGGCGAATGATCCACCGGCACCCCGGCGAATGATCCCCGGGGGAAGATTTGTGCAAGATCGCGGCATAATTGAAAAATGCCAGGAATAGGACACGGTCTCGATTGTCATTCGCGCCATGGCCTTATCGTTTATGACGAGAATTGATTGCTTCAATTGAGACGAAGCGCGGAGATTTTCCGCGCTCGATCATGTCCATGAACGTGTGAGCATCCCCGCACCCTTCGTCCTTCCGCCCGCTGGCGGAAACGCAAACCCGCCCCGGGATCGACAGTACGGGTTCGCAAACAGATCCGCGATTGCTTTCGGCGTTCTACGCACGCATTTGCACAGGCCGCGACGGGCGGCCCGCGACGCATCGGAACGCGGCGGCTCGGCCCGAAACCCGGGCATGCGGCTGCGGAGCCTCCCGCCGCGCGGCGAAGGCCGTGTCCGTCGATCGCCGCCGGAAGAGCCGGCGCGCTCCCGCGGGATCTCAGTAGGAAGAGGAGAAGCTTCGGTGCCGCGTACCGACGGACTTGTAGTCGTCCGCAGCGACCTCGACCTGCGCGGAGGAGGCCGCGGTCTTCGACGCGAGCTTGCCGATCCGTTCGATCCGCACACCGGCCAGGTTGGACCGCCTCCAGGCGAGGCGGACGAGGCAGACGAAATCCCGGCCGACCACCTTCAGCATGAAGGTCTCGGGCAGGCTCACGGAAGCGGGCACGCCGAGGCAGGCCCCGGAGGGGGAGACATCCTTGACGGTGCAGGGGATCTCGCTGCCGTCGAGGAGACGGATCATGCCGATCCAGTTCGTCGGAGAACGCGATTCGCGGCGCTGAACATGCCCATTGGCGGCGGCCCCGGCTTGCGGGGCGCCGTCGAGCAGCAGCTGGCTGTTATCGTCCTTCACACCCAAGGCGCTCGGTTCCATCGCGACGTCGCGCACTCTGCCCTGGAAGCCTTTCGATTCGGTTGAATTGCGAAAACATTTTTTCGAAACACAACACAATCCTCCACGGAGGGCGGAAGAGAATTTTCATTCCAGATCCGGCCAAAAAACCTCGTCAGGCAACACAATTTGAACGTGCAATTTCAATCTTACATTTGAAATGATGGGGACATCTTCCGGCAGGAAGCATGCATTGAGCATTTTTCTGCCAATCACCAAAGAAATTTTCAGATTTTTCCGATAAAATTTTTCATCATTCTGGCCGCAAAACTTGGCACTATTGTGCAATTCACCGATCGGAAGGCAAGCACCCGCCGCATCATATCACATCCGTCAATCGCCATGAGCCGGAACACGGACGCACGACCTTCGGTGCATCTCCGGCCCATCGTCGGTCCCATGACCGCGCCTCGTCTCGATCCGGAACAGCCGCGCGGCAGGGGACGCGCTTCCGCGGAACGCGTATGAGCCCTGCGAGGCAAGCGGGCCCGTTCCCGCGACCGTGAGGAGCCCCCGTGCCACGCTTCGCCGCCAACCTGACGCTGATGTTTCAGGAGGTGCCGTTCCTCGACCGTTTCGCCGCAGCCGCGCGCGCCGGCTTCGAGGCGGTGGAGTTCCTGTTTCCCTACGCGCACCCGCCGGAGGCCATCGCCGCGCGGCTCGCCGAGAACAGTCTGACGCTCGCCCTGTTCAACCTGCCGCCGGGGGATTGGGAAGCCGGGGAGCGCGGCCTCGCCGCTCTGCCCGGCCGCCGCGCCGCCTTCCGCGAGAGCCTGCGCACCGGGCTCGCCTATGCCCGCGCCACCGGGGCCCGGCGTCTCCACCTGATGGCGGGTCTGGCCGATCCGGCGGATCCGGAGGCCCTGGGGGCCTACCGGGACGCCTTGCGCGAAGCCGCCCGCTTCCTCGCGCCCGAGGGCCTCGACCTGATGATCGAGCCGATCAACCGGCGCAGCATGCCGGGCTATTTCCTGAGCGACGTGGATGCCGCGGCCGCCCTGATCGAGGAGCTCGCCCTCCCGAACCTGCGGCTGCAGTTCGACCTGTTCCACTGCCAGATCCTGCACGGGGACGTGACGGAGCGTCTGCGCCGGTACATGCCGCTGATCGGTCACATCCAGGTCGCCTCGGCTCCGGAGCGGCACGAGCCCGGCTCCGGCGAACTCGCCGAAGGCTTCCTGTTCGCGGAAATCGACCGCCTCGGCTATTCCGGCTTCATCGGCTGCGAATACGTTCCCGCCGGGCGAACCGAGGAAGGCCTCGGCTGGTTCGCACCCTATCGCCGGCGCACCCCCTGATTCGAGGCCGCTCCTCCCGCGGGAAGCGCCGTTTGCGGGCGGCCGAAGTTTTTCACGGCTCCATCCACTGCATCGCACACACCCTTGAGGCAGCCCCTTCGAGCTAGCTCCGGTGGGCTGCGTAGTTTCCCGCAGCAAGGACCATGCTTGAACAATCTGCGGATTTTCCGTCGCAGGCGGATCCGGCGCCTTTGCCGGGAGGCGGATGACCGGCCAAGCCTCCCCCATTCTCGCCGCATTGCAGCGACGTTTGACGCGCACCCCCCTCTTGCGAGGTATGAACGTCCGATTAACATCGCCTCATTCGTGACGCGTCAACGACAACTCTGGGGCAGGGAGCGGATCCATGTCAGAGCTCATTCGCGTGAAACCGACGCAGGACGGTACCTACACGGTCTATCGCGGCCCCCTCGCGCTGGTCAGCGGCCTCACCCGGCTGCAGGCGGAGCGCTACGAGGCCAGCATCGCCCGCGGCAAGCGCCTCGCCGAGACGGCGCTGCCGGCCCGCGCCTGAACGGGCACGGCCTCGCCTGATTTCGAGAACGGCGCGGATCCGGCGGGATTCGCGCCGTTCTCGCATCGGAGCCTTCCTTACCGCCCCATGGCGAAGAAGCGCGAGATCAGCCAGAGCGGCACCACCACCGCCGCGCCGGCCAGGATCCAGCGGCCGAAATCGTGGAAGGTGTCGAGCCCGAGCTCGATCAGGGCGCGGGTGGCGTCGTAGGCGTGCCAGAACAGCAGGCCCGGGGTGAGGCCGAGCATCGCCATCACCGCGCCGACCAGCACCGACAGGAAGACGAGCTTCACCAGCACCGAAGCGGGCGAGCCGCCGAGGAACCGGCGCAGCGCCGAGGACGGGGCGCGGTGAGAGCGCGGGTCCCCGACATAGGGGCCGCCAGGAAGGGGCGCGCCGCGCTGCCGCGAATCGTGGTCGCCGATCATGCCGTCACCGCCTCGCTCCTGACGCCGTCCAAGGTCGTGCCGACGACCCTGAGCGAGAGGTGAGGCGTCCTTGAGGCGCGCGCAAGCGGCGTGTCCGGCCCGGTCGATCCGTTGCCGATGGGACACAGATCGGGGAAACCCCACCCTCTTTCATGCGTTGGGCGGTGTCCCGCGGGCCCGAGCGATGGCATCGCCCGGGAACGGGCTCACATTGCCCATCATATCTCCTCGCCCCGCGCGGATCTTCTGGGAAATCGGGAAAGGCCATGATCGACCACGCCCTCTTCGACCCGGCGACGATCGATCCCGAGACCAAGGCGCTCAATGCCGAGATCGTGGCCGCCCATGCCGCGCAGGGCGATCCCTGGTCGCTGCCGATCGCGGAGGTGCGCGAGCGCCGCCGCCGCGGCACCAAGGCCTCGCCCGCCATGCCCCGCAGCGCCCGGGCCGAGATCCTGACCATCGACGGCCCCGCCGGGCCGCTGCCGCTGCGGGTCATCCGGCCCAAGGGCAAGGTCCGCGGCGCCTATCTGCACATCCATCGCGGCGGCTGGGTCTGGGGCTCGGCCGACGAGCAGGATCCCTGGCTGGAGCGCATCGCCGATTCCTGCGGCTTCGTCTGCCTCTCGGTGGAATACCGTCTCGCCCCCGAGCATCCCTATCCGGCCGCTTTGGAGGATTGCGAGGCCGCCGCCCTCTGGCTCGCTGGGCCGGGCAAGGCCGAGCTCGGCGTGCGGGCGCTCACCATCGGCGGCGAATCCGTGGGGGCGCATCTCGCGGTGATGACGCTCCTGCGCCTGCGCGACCATCACGGGCTGCCCCATGCCTTCCGGGGCGCCAACCTGAATGCCGGCTTCTACGACCTCGGTCTGACGCCGAGCGTGCGCAACTGGGGCGAGGAGCGCCTCGTCATCAACACCCGCGACCTGCAGACCTTCGCCGAGGGCTTCTGCGCCGGGGACGTCGACCGGCGCCTGCCGGACGTGTCGCCGATCTATGCCGACCTGAAGGGCCTGCCCCCGGCCCTGTTCACCGTCGGCACCGCCGATCCGCTCCTCGACGACACGCTCTACATGTCCGCCCGCTGGGCGGCGGCGGGCAATGGCGGCCACACCGCGATCTATCCCGGCGGCTGCCACGTCTTCATCCGCTATCCGAGCAAGCTCTCCGAACAGGCCCTGGAGCTGATCGACCGCTTCCTGCTCGCCCTCTCCTGAGCACGGGCAGCGGCCTGCGACACGAGCGCCCGGCCGCTTTCCCTCCCCGCGGCCGATGGCGATAAAGGCGTCTTCGGAGCCGGACTTCCCGCCGGCTTCCGCCCCGCCCTCCGCCCGGATCCGCTTGGCCCCCTCCCCGCTTCCGCCCGTGTTCGAGCGCTGGTTCGCCGGCCGCGGCTGGCGCCCGTGGCCGCACCAGCTCGACCTGCTCGCCACGGTCGAAGGGGGCCGCTCCGCCCTGCTGGTCGCCCCGACCGGCGCCGGCAAGACGCTGGCCGGCTTCCTGCCGAGCCTCGTCGACCTCGCCGGCCGGCCCGCGACCGGGCCGGAGCGCGACCGGGCGCGGCTCCATACCCTCTACGTCTCGCCCCTGAAGGCGCTGGCGGTCGACATCGCCCGCAACCTCGAAATGCCCATCGCCGAGATGGGCCTGCCGATCCGGGTCGAGACGCGTACCGGCGACACCCCGGCCCACAAGCGCACCCGCCAGGTCAGCCGGCCGCCGGACATCCTGCTGACCACGCCGGAACAGCTCGCCCTGCTCGTCGCCCATCGCGAGGCTTCGGAGCTGTTCGCAGACCTGAAGCATATCGTGCTCGACGAGTTGCACGCCCTCGTCACCTCGAAGCGCGGCGACCTGCTCTCCCTCGACCTCGCCCGCCTGCGGCGCCTCGCCCCCGAAGCGTGCGCGATCGGCCTCTCGGCCACCGTGCGCGAGCCGGACGAGTTGCGGAAATACCTCGTCGGGCAAGTGCTCGGCGAGGAGCGCAAGGCCGAGCTCGTGGTCGTCCAGGGCGGCGCCGCGCCGGACCTGCGCCTGCTCGAGACCGGCCTGACCCTGCCCCTGTCCGGGCACACCGCCTGGCAATCCATGCCGGCGATCTACGACCTGATCCGCCAGCACCGCACCGTGCTCGTCTTCGTCAACACGCGGCTCCAGGCGGAGTACACCTTCCAGGAGCTGTGGCGGCTCAACGACGACACCCTGCCCATCGCCCTGCATCACGGCTCCCTCGACGTGGGCCAGCGCAGGCGGGTCGAGACGGCCATGGCCGCGGGCCAGCTGCGCGCCATCGTCTGCACCGCGACCCTCGATCTCGGCATCGACTGGGGCGACGTCGATCTCGTGATCAACGTGGGCGCGCCCAAGGGCGCGAGCCGGATCATGCAGCGGATCGGCCGGGCCAATCACCGCATGGACGAGCCCTCCAAGGCCTATCTCGTGCCCGGCAACCGCTTCGAGATGCTGGAATGCCAGGCCGCCCTCGACCTGGTCGAGGCCGCGGCACAGGACACGCCCGATGCCCGCATCGGCGCCTTGGATGTTCTCGCCCAGCATGTCCTCGGCATGGCCTGCGCCGACGCCTTCGACCCGGTCGCGCTCTACGACGAGATCGTCTCCGCCGCGCCCTATGCGGGGCTGCCCTGGGAGCATTTCGAGGCGGTGGTCGATTACGTCGCCACCGGCGGCTACGCGCTCCGGGCCTATGAGCGCTTCGCCAAGATCCTGAAGGGCGCCGATGGCCGCTACCGGGTGCGCGACGCCCGCACCGCCCAGCAATACCGGATGAATATCGGCACGATCATCGAGGCGACCTCGGTGAAGGTGCGCCTCACCCGGGCACTCCGCGGCAAGCCGGGCACGTTGATCCCCCGGGGCGGCCGCATCCTCGGCGAGATCGAGGAGGGTTTCGCCGAGACCCTGACGGCGGGCGACACCTTCCTGTTCGCCGGCGAGGTGCTGCGCTTCGAGGGATTGTCCGAGGACGAATGCCTCGTCACGCGGGCCGGCCCCGGCACCGACCCGGCAATCCCGTCCTATGCCGGCGCCAAGTTCCCGCTCTCGACCTTCCTCGCCGCGCGGGTGCGGGCGCTGATCGCCGACCCGTTCGAGTGGGACAAGCTGCCCAGGCAGATCACCGATTACCTCGTACAGCAGCGCAAGCGCTCGGTGCTGCCCGGCGCCCAGGACCTGCTGGTCGAGAGCTTTCCCCGGGGCAAGCTGCGCTACCTCACCGCCTTCCCCTTCGAGGGCCGCCTCGCCCACCAGACGCTCGGCATGCTCCTGACGCGCCGCCTGGAGCGCGCCCGCCTGCAGCCCCTGGGCTTCGCCGCCAACGATTACGGGATCGCGATCTGGCTCAACCGGGACGTGGCCGAGCGCATCGCCATCGATCCCGGCTTCCTCGACGCGCTCTTCGCCGAGGACATGCTCGGCGACGATCTGGAAGCCTGGCTCGACGAATCCGCGATGATGAAGCGGACCTTCCGCCAATGCGCCGTCATCGCCGGGCTGATCGAGCGGCGCTTCCCCGGCCAGAAGAAGACCGGCCGCCAGGTCACGATCTCCACCGACCTGATCTACGACGTGCTGCGCAAGCACCAGCCCGACCACCTGCTCCTGCGGGCCGCGCGGCAGGATGCGGCAACCGGACTCCTCGACGTGAGGCGCCTCGGCATGATGCTGAGGCGCATCCAGGGGCGAATCACCTACCGGGCGCTGGATCGCGTCTCGCCGCTCTCCGTCTCCGTCATGCTCGAGATCGGGCGGGAGAAGGTCTATGGCGAGGGCGCCGACGCGATCCTGGCCGAGGCCGAAGCCGAGCTTCTCGAAGAGGCTCTGGCGTGAGCGGGGATTCGCATCCGGACACGAACGAAGAGGATGCGATCTTGGCGCTCGGCCAGAGACTTGAACGACTGACGAAGACCCCGGGCCTGCCGCTCGCCGGGGAGACCCTGACCCTCGACCGCACCGGCGCCCTCTGGCTAGAGGCGCACCGGGCGCTCGTGGTGTCGGATCTGCACCTGGAAAAGGGCTCGGCCTTCGCCGCCCGCTCCGGCCAGTTCCTGCCGCCCTACGACACCCGCGAGACGCTGGCCTGCCTGCACGAGGTGATCCAGCGCTTCGATCCGGCCCTCGTCGTGGCGCTCGGGGATTCCTTCCACGATGCCGGCGGCCCGGAGCGCCTGGAGACGGGCGACCGCGCCCTGATCGCGGCCCTCCAGGAGGGGCGCGACTGGCTCTGGATCGCCGGCAACCACGATGCGGGGGTGAGCGACGGCATCGGCGGGCGCTTCGCCGATACGCTCGCCCTCGGCGGCCTGACCCTGCGCCACGAGCCGCTCGTCGGGGCGGAGGCGGGCGAGGTCGCCGGCCATCTGCATCCCTGCGGCAAGGTCTCGATGCGCGGGCGCAGCGTGCGCCGCCGCTGCTTCGTCGAGGACGGCCATCGCCTCGTGATGCCGGCCTTCGGCGCCTATGCCGGCGGCCTGAATGTCCGCGGGGCCGCCTTCGAGTCGCTCTTCCCGAAGGGCTTCACCGCCCATCTCCTTGGCGATGGCCGCGTCTTCGCGATCGGCCGGGCCATGCTCGGCCGGGATTGAGCCTCACACGTCGAGTTCGGCGATACGCGTTGCGATGACCCGGCGCAGGGCCGGGAGTCGGCCCACGCCGCGCAAAAGGAGGTTGCGGGCGGCGCGGGGCAGGCCCCCGCGCAGGGCGGCGAGGCGGGTCATCCGGTCGGTCATCGCGACGACGCCCTCCGCCACCGGCCGGCGCTCCGCCTCGTAGCGGTCGAGGCTGGCCGGGTCGGCCCCGTCCCGCAGCACGTCGGCGAGAAGAGCGCCGAGGCGGATGGCATCCTGGATGCCGGTGTTCATGCCCTGACCGCCCGCCGGGCTGTGGACATGGGCGGCGTCCCCCACGAGGAAGAGCGGCCCCGCCCGGTAGCGCGCGGCCACCCCGTGATGGACGCGGAAGCGCGAGGACCAGACCAGCGCGTCGAGCCGCGCCCCGGCCGGCCCCCGCTCCGCCAGGATCGCGCGGAACAGGTCGAGCGGCGGATGCGGCTCGGCCTCGTCGCAGGTGGCGACGAGGCGCAGATGGTCCGCCGCGAAGGGCGCCGCGACCATCAGGCCCCGTTCGCCGAGGAAGAGCTGCACCTCCTGGGCGCCGAGGGGCCACGGCCCCCGGACATCCGCCAGGACGAAGGACTGGGCATAGGTCCCCGTGCGGAACGGGATGCCCGCCGCCTCCCGCACGGTGCTGTGGAAACCGTCCGCGGCCACGACGAAGCGGGCCGAGACGGTGGCGAGGGTCTCCGCCTCGTCCCGCAGGACGACCTCCGCCCCCTCCCATTTCACCGCCACGCTCTCGACGGCGTGCCGCCAGTGGATCGCCCCGCCGAGCTCCCGGAGCCGCTGGCGCAGGGCGGCCTCGGTCCGGTTCTGCGGCAGGATCAGGGCATAGGGATAGGCGGTCGGCAGGCCGGAGAAATCGAGGCGCAGGAGCACCTCGTCCCGCTCCCGCATGGTGAAGACGGGCACCGGATTGCCCTGTGCCACCAGGGTCTCGGCGACGCCGAGCATCTCCAGCCGCTCCAGGGTGCGGGCATGGACGACGGCGGCGCGGGAGGTGTTCTGCCCCTCCGCGAGGCGGTCGCAGAGCAGGAACGGGATGCCGCGATGGGCGAGGGCGACGGCGAGCGCCAGGCCCGAGGGGCCGGCGCCGCAGATGAGGATGTCGGTTCTCTCGGGAACGGCCATCCTCACCTCCTCCTTATCCGTGCCCTCAGGCGGCGACCAGGAGCGCCAGCCCCGCGACCCCCGACAGGATCAGCCGCATCCGGCTTAGCCAGTGCGGGGCAAGGCCGCGCCGGGACAGGTCCTGGTCGACGAAGCCCCACAGCAGGACCAACGCGCCAAGGATGCGCAGGTCCCACGGCGCCGGCGCGGCCAGGGCCGCCCAGGCGAAGACCGAGGGCACGATCGCGATGAGGTAGTCCGCGCCCGCGGCGCCACCGGCCGCCGCCGCGCCCCAGCGGATGCCGCCGAGGAAGGAGGCGATCACCGCGCCATAGGCCGAGAGGATGGTCCGCGGCGACAGGCCGAGCGTGCCGAAGCCGCCGTCGTAACCGCTGACCGCGAGCGCCGCGAAGCCGAGAAAGGGGATGAGACCGGCCACCCCGAGGACCATCGCGCTCATGGGCGGCGTGCTCAGGCGGCGCATGCCCTCTCCCGGTGTCCAGGCCGCACGAGGATCGGGCAACCGCAGGGACGATCCTATACGGCGATCCCGCCGCGATTCCAGGGTCTACCGGTGTCCGCTGCGTCGCAGCATGCCGTCCGGCCCGGGGGCTGGAACACGGGGACGCGGTGGCCGCGTTGAGACCGGGAACCGAGAGGAGCGCCGCCATGGCCTACGAGCTTCACTACTGGCCGACGATCCAGGGGCGGGGCAAGTTCGTGCGGCTGGCCCTGGAGCAGGCCGGAGCCGAGTATGTCGACGTCGCCCGCCTGCCCGAGGACGAGGGCGGCGGCCCCGACGCCCTGATGAACGGCCTCCAGGACGAGCCCCTGCGGCCGCCCTTCGCCCCGCCCTATCTCAAGGACGGCGATGTCGTCGTCGGCCAGACGGCGGCGATCCTGCTCTATCTCGGCCCCCGCCTCGGCCTCGTCGGGGATGGTGAGCAAGACAGGATCTGGACCCACCAGATCCAGCTCACCCTCGCCGACATCGTCGCCGAGACCCACGACACCCATCATCCGGTGGGCAACAGCCTCTATTACAAGGACCAGAAGACCGAGGCCCTGCGCAAGGCCGAGGAATTCCGCCGGAACCGCATCCCGAAATACCTGCACTGGTTCGAGCGCGTCCTGATGCGCAATCCCGCCGGCCCCGACCATCTCGTCGGCGACCGGGTGAGCTACGCCGACCTCTCCCTGTTCCAGCTCGTCGAGGGCCTGCGCTACGCCTTCCCCAAGGCGAGCGCCGGCGCCCTCGACGACACTCCCCTCGTAACCGCGCTCGCCGCCTCCGTCGCCCACCTGCCGCGGATCGAAGCCTATCTCGCCAGCGACCGGCGGATCCCCTTCAACGAACAGGGGATTTTCCGGCGGTATCCGGAGTTGGATGGCTGAACCGCTTTGCGCATTCTACGCCTTAGGCGTAGAATGCCAGGGTGATCTTCGACTGGCACGACGAGAAAAGTGAGGCGTGTCGTCGAAGGCGCGGCTTCGGCTTCGATTACGCCGCACGGATCTTCGGCGGTGACATCTGGATCAGGATCGACGGCCGCCGAGATTACGGAGAGGTGCGCCTGCAGGCTCTCGGCGAGATCGACGGATTTCCTTACGTCGTCGTGTTCACCGAGCGCCGGAATGCAAGTGGTGAGATTGTCTATTGGATCATCTCCGCTCGCAGAGCCTATGAGAAGGAGTGCCGACAATGGCGAAACGCTCTCTCGCGGAACTGATGCGGCAGCAGCCCGACATTGATCGGGCGCGGATTGCCGCCACGACGGAAGAGGAAATCCGCCGGCACGCCATTGAGGACGGGGACGATCCGGATGAGGCGGAGGACGGTCGACTCATCGTTCCGCCGTCACAGGAAGTGCGCCGCATGCTTGGGCTCACCCAGGAGGCCTTCGCCGCCCTGCTTCGTATCCCGGTCGGTACGATCCGCAACTGGGAGCAGAACCGGAAGCTGCCGGATCCGGCCGCACGCACGCTGCTCGGGTTGATCGCCGCCGATCCGAGCCACGCCTTCCGGCTGCTCTCTCAAGAGGAGCCGCAGCGGCGCGTGCCCGAAGCGACCGTCTGAGAGGACAGACCAGCCATGCTGGGGCTCAACCCGGCAGCACCTGGCACACCTCGCAATAGAACGTCGAGCGCCCGCTCTGGACCATCCGGGCGATCCGCCCGGTGCAGCCCTTCGCCGTGCAGGCGTGGCCGACGCTGTCGTAGACGCGGAAGCCGTGCTGGAAGGCGCCGCGGGCGCCGTCCGGCTGGGCGTAGTCGCGCAGCGTCGAGCCGCCCGCCGCCACCGCCTCGGTCAGGACCGCCTTGATCTCCTTGGCGAGCCGCTTCGCCTTGGGCGTCGGGGTGCCGTCGGGCTTGGCGAGGGCCCCCGCGGGCAGGCTCGGATGCAGGCCGGCGCGGTGCAGGGCCTCGCAGACATAGATGTTGCCGAGGCCCGCGATCAGCCGTTGGTCGAGCAGGGCGGCCTTCAGCGGCGTGATGCGGTGGCGGAACAGCCGGGCGATGGCCGCGCCGTCGAGCGCCTCGCTCAGGGGCTCGATGCCCATGGCCGCGAAATGCTTGCTGGCCTGGAGCGTCGCGCTCGGCACGAGGTCCATGAAGCCGAAGCGGCGCACATCGTTGTAGGTGATGGTGGCCCCGCTCCCCATCGCCATCACCACGTGGTCGTGCTTGGCGTTGCCGAGGGCGCCCTCGAGGTAGAAGTCGCCCGGCGAGAGGGTGACCCCGTCCGGCAGCCGCACGTCGAAGCGGCCGCTCATGCCGAGATGCATGATCAGCGTCTCGCCGGAATCGAGGGCGGCGGTGAGGTATTTCGCCCGCCTGCCGAGCTCCAGCACCGTGCGGCCTTCGAGGCGCCGGGAAAAGTTCTTCGGAAAGGGGAAGCGCAGGTCCGGCCGGTTGAGGGTGACGCGGGCGAAACGGGCGCCGACCAGGGCCGGGCTCAGGCCCCGGCGCACGGTCTCGACTTCAGGCAATTCGGGCATGGTGGTGGATATAGCCGCCCGCGTCGCCGCGTGCACGCGGCACCGATGGCGGCGGGGCGCCGCATTCGCTATGAGGCCCGGACAATCAGGATGGGTCGATGACGCGCAGAGACGGGACCGCCGCCGGTAACATCTCCGAGGACACCGCCGATTTCGGCTTCGAGACGGTGCGCCTCTCCGAGAAGCAGGGGCGCGTGGACGACGTGTTCCGCTCGGTCGCCAAGCGCTACGACCTTATGAACGACCTGATGTCCGGCGGCCTGCACCGGGCCTGGAAGTCGCACCTCATCTCCATGCTGCGCCCGTCCAGGAGCGCGCCCTTCCGCCATCTCGACGTGGCCGGGGGCACGGGCGACATCGCCTTCCGCACCCTCGAAGCCGGCGGCCCGCAGACACGGGTGACGGTGCTCGACATCAACGAGGCCATGCTCCGCGTCGGCGCCGAACGGGCGGCGGACCGCTACGGCGAGCGGATCGCATTCGTTACCGGCAATGCGGAGGCCCTGCCGCTGCCGGCCGACACCTATGACGGCTACACCATCGCCTTCGGCATCCGGAACGTGCCGCGCATCCCGGTGGCCCTGGCCGAGGCCTATCGCGTGCTCAAGCCCGGCGGCCGCTTCCTCTGCCTCGAATTCTCCCGCGTCGACGTGCCCGTTCTGGAGAAGATCTACGACGCCTATTCCTTCCACGTGATCCCGCGCATCGGCGCGAAGGTCGCGGGCGACCGCGAATCCTACCAGTACCTCGTGGAATCGATCCGCAAGTTCCCCTCGCCGCTCACCTTCGCGGGCATGATCGAGGAGGCGGGTTTTTCCCGCGTGACGCACCGGGTGCTCTCCGGCGGCATCGTCGCCATCCATTCCGGCTGGAAGGTCGCCTGATCGTGGCGTGCATGCGGGGGCGGTTTTGCTAGGCGGGCTGTTTCACCTCGCCCGGGGGGTGCATGTCGGCTTCGTGCTCGCGCGCGAGGGCGGGCTCGCGCTGATCGATCCCGGCTCGCTGCCGCCGCATCTGCGCCTGGCGCTGAAGGTCGGCCGCTCGCTGGAGCGCAAGGGCGTCGGCGACCAGCCGGGGGCGAGCCCCCTGGAGCGGGCCATGACCCGGCTCGGCCCGTCCTACGTCAAGTTCGGCCAGTTCCTGGCAACACGACCCGACATCGTCGGCATGGCCGCGGCGCGCGACCTGGAGCGCCTGCAGGACCGGGTGCCGCCCTTCCCGCAGGAGGAGGCGGTGCGGGTGGTCGAACGCGATCTCGGCCGCCCGCTCCGCGAGAGCTTCGTGGAGTTCAGCCTGCCGGTGGCGGCGGCCTCCATCGCCCAGGTGCACAAGGCGCAGATCCTCGACGCAGACGGGACCCTGCGCAACGTCGCCGTGAAGGTGATGCGTCCGGGCATCCGCGTGCAGTTCCAGCGGGAATTGCAGGCGATGCGCTTCATGGCGCGCATCGTCCACGCCCTGCTGCCGGATGCCGAGCGCCTGCGCCCGCGGGAGGTGGTCGAGATCCTCGCCCGCTCGGTGATGATGGAGATGGATTTCCGGCTCGAAGCCGCGGCCATGTCCGAGCTCGCCGAGAACACCAAGGAGGACACCGATTTCCGCGTGCCGCGGCCCGAATGGGAGCGCACGGCGCGGGACGTGCTCACCAGCGAGTGGATCGACGGCATCCGCCTCAACGACCGGGAGACCCTGCTCGCCTCCGGCCTCGACGTGCGGGCGCTGGGGCGCACGGTGATCCAGTCCTTCCTGCGCCAGGCGATCCGGGACGGCTTCTTCCACGCCGACATGCATCCCGGGAACCTGTTCGCGGACAAGGAAGGCCGCCTCGTCGCGGTGGATTTCGGCATCATGGGCCGGCTCGGGCTGAACGAGCGGCGCTTCCTGGCCGAGATCCTGCTCGGCTTCATCCTGCGCGACTACAAGCGGGTGGCCCAGGTGCATTTCGAGGCGGGCTACGTGCCCCGCCACCATTCCGTGGAGGATTTCGCCCAGGCCATCCGCGCCATCGGCGAGCCGATCCACCAGCGCCGGGCCGACGAGATCTCGATGGCCAAGGTGCTCACCCTGCTCTTCGACGTGACCGCGCTCTTCGACATGAGCACGCGCACCGAGCTGGTGATGCTGCAGAAGACCATGGTGGTGGTGGAGGGCGTCGCCCGCTCCCTCGATCCGCAGCTCGACATGTGGACCGGCGCCGAGCCGGTGGTGCGCAGCTGGATCGCCCGCAACATGGGCCCGATCGGCCGGCTGGAAAGCGCGGGACGGGCCGCCCTCACCCTCTCGGACGTGCTCACCGACATCCCCGACATCGCCCAGCGCCTGCGCCGCATCATGATCCGCCTCGACGAGGAGGGCTCGCGCGACGTGAAGGCCATGGAGCGCATCGCCAAGCTGGAGCGCCGCCGGGCGATCTGGTCGACCGTGGCCCTCTGGGCCATCGCGGTGGGCGCGCTGGTGATGGCGTTCCGGTGAGGTGAGGGTCGGGCGGCGCGCCGATCCGACCGGGATGTCAGCGGCTCCGCGCAGCGGCGCTTGCAAGGCGCGTGGGCCGTTGCACAATGGAAGATCTCCGAGTGCGGACTCACCCTGTGGAGGGAGCCATGACGGACCTGCTCGAAAAGGCGGTCGCGACCGCGCGGGAACTCTCCCCGGACATGCAGGACGAGATCGCACGCGTGATGCTCGCTCTGGCCGGCGAGGCCCGGGCGGCCTACCGGTTCACGCCGGAGGAAGAGGCGGAACTCGACGAGTCCGAGGCGGCTGCAGCGCGCGGTGATTTCGCAACCGACGAAGAGGTGCGGGCCATCTGGGCGAAGCATGGCCTGTGAAACTGAGGCTGACCCGTCCCGCCGCGCAGCAGCTCGACAAGGTGCTGATCTACATCGCGCAGCATAACCCCTCGGGTGCGCGGAAGGTGCAGGATCGCGTCCAGGCCACGATGCAGATGTTGGTGGATCATCCCTTCGCCGGACATGCCACGGCGCGGCGGGGCATCCGACGCATGATCGTCACGCCCTATCCCTACGCGATCACCTACAGCCTCGGGGCCGATGAGGTCATCATTCTCGGGGTCCGCCACACCGCCCGGCGTCCCAGCCCCTGAGAACGGCCCGCTCCGCACCGCGCTCCCCTTGACGCCGCGCCCGCAAAGCCCCGTTCTGCGCGCATGAACCAGCCCCTCTCCGGCCGCCGTGTCCTCCTGATCGTCGGGGGCGGCATCGCCGCCTACAAGGCGCTCGACCTGATCCGGCGCCTGCGCGAGCGCGGGGCGCGGGTGCGGCCGGTGCTCACCAAGGCAGCGGAGGAGTTCGTCACGCCGCTGGCAGCGGCGGCGCTCGCCGGGGAGCGGGCGCATACCGACCTGTTCGACCGGGCGGACGAGGCGGATATCGGCCATATCAAGCTCGCTCGGGACGCGGATGCGGTCGTGGTCGCGCCGGCCACCGCCAACCTGATGGGCCGCATGGCTCACGGCCTCGCGCCGGACCTCGCCTCCACCGTGCTGCTCGCCACCACCCTGCCGATCCTGATCGCGCCGGCCATGAACGTGCGGATGTGGCAGCATGCGGCCACGCAGCGGAACCTCGAAACCCTGCGGCGGGACGGGGTGCACGTGGTCGGCCCCGACGCGGGCGCCATGGCGGAGGCCGAGTTCGGCCCCGGCCGGATGGCCGAGCCCAACGAGATCGCCGATGCCCTCGAAGCCATGCTCGGCGGAGCCACCGGGCCCCTCGCGGGCCGGCGCGTCCTCGTCACCTCCGGGCCGACGCACGAGCCGATCGACCCCGTGCGCTACCTCGCCAACCGCTCCTCCGGCCGCCAGGGCCACGCCATCGCCGCCGCTGCGGCCGCCGCCGGTGCGCAGGTGACCCTCGTCTCCGGCCCCGTGACGATTCCCGACCCGCGGGGCGTCGCCGTCGTGCGGGTGGAGAGCGCCCGGGAGATGCTCGCGGCGGTGGAGGCGGCGCTGCCCGCCGATCTCGCGATCTTCGCCGCCGCGGTCGGCGACTGGCGCCCCGCCGAGATCCGCTCCGGCAAGATCAAGAAGGACGGCCAGCAGGTCCCGCCCCTGACCCTCGTCGAGAATCCGGACATCCTCGCCACGATCAGCGCGCGCCAGGAGAACCGCCCGGCTCTGGTGGTGGGTTTCGCCGCCGAGACCGACGACGTGCTCGACAATGCCCGCCGGAAGCTCGCCAAGAAGGGCTGCGACCTGCTCGTGGCCAACGACGTCTCGCCGGAGGGCGGGGTGATGGGCGGCACGGAGAACACGGTCCACCTGCTCACCCGCGACGGCGCGCTCGAGACCTGGCCGAAGCTCGGCAAGGAGGAGGTCGGCCGCAAGCTCGTGGAGCGCTTCGCAACCCTGCTCGCGGCCCGGGGTTCCGGCGGCACGGCCTCTTAAATTTGCCCCCGCCGCGCTTGCTTCCGGGCATGCCGGGGCCAGATCCCGCCCTCCCCTTTCGCCGCACGAAGGAGCGAGGCGATGGCCAAGGCCGACAAGCACGACATGGGAATCGGCGCCAAGGGCAAGGGCAGCGGCACCGGGGCGATGACGGACCTGCCCGAGGGCCTGCTCGAAGAGAACCAGGTGCTCAGCAACCGCGATAAGGCCCAGCACAGCGACGCCCGCGGCCTCGACAGCCGCCACATCCAGACCGAGCAGTTCCAGGACCATGTCGGTGCCCGCCAGGGCGGTGGCCGGGACGGCCGGGAGGAGACCAACCGCACCGGCTCCTCCGGCCCGAGTACGGACACCTCCGGCGAGGAAAGCAGCCTGCGCAGCCGCCAGCGCGGTTAGGTCGGCTCAGCTTCCGCAGCCGCCGCAGCCGCTGCTATTGCCCGAACTGCGCAGGGCGTGGCCGTAGCTGGCGAAGGGCGTGCCGATCAGGGCGATGGCGCCGACCAGGGCGAAGGCGAAGAGCAAGTCGTCCCGGTCCGCGCGAGGGGCGCGGGCGGATCGGGCGTGCCGGATGCGCGATTGCGCGATCACCGCATCCCCCGCCCAGGTCCGGGTCGGGCGCCAGAGCAGGGTGACCACGCCGAGGGCGAGGGCGATGCCGGTCAGGAAGACCAGGAAGCCGATCGGCTTGCCGCGACCATGGCCGACGATCATCTTCGCAATGCCGAAGGCGATGACGGACAGATACAAAGCCGCCGTCGCGACCGCCATCGCGAAGAGCCGCTCGTCGCTCGGCGAGAGGCCGGCCCGGATCAGCTTGTCCCGCATCGGTTCGAGGCGGGGCACCAGTGCCTTGAGCAGGGGGTCGCGCTCGTTCCGGCCGAGGATCGCGCCGCGGAAGGGCTGCAGTTCCGGCGGCAGCGGCACGTCGCGATCCTCGACGATGACGACGCCGGTTCCCACGCCATAGGTCGCCGCTCCCGCCTGGACGAGGCCGATGATCACCGTGTCCGCCGCCCGCCTGTAGCCGCCGGCGAGATAGGCGAGGCTGATGGGATCGAGGATCTGGTTGCGCAGAAAGGTCCCCTCCCCCCGCATCCGGAAGCGCAGGACGACGGAAAGGACGACGCAGGCCCCGATCAGGCCGGCATAGAGCGTGAGGAAGGGCTCCGCCGTCCAGTCGAGCGGGTTGAGCGGCAGCGCCTGGGCCGGCTGGGGCCAGAGACCGGCCAGACCGAGGAGGGCGAGCGCGCCGCGCAGGCGCGGCCGCGGCAGGATCAGCACGCGGTCGGTATCGACCATGCGATAGCGGGGCCGACCCCGGAAGCGGGATGCGGTCCCGGGCCAGAAGACGGGGTCCGGCGGTCCGAAGAAGCCCTCGTAGAAGGCCAGCGTCTCGGCATATTGCGCGCAGAAGCGGGCCTGCTCGGCCGCCCCGCCCGCGGTCGGGTCGTGATGCAGGCGGCGGCCCAGCACGCTGCCGCACCAGACGTCCCAGTAATCGCGGGAATAGGTGAGGTGCTGGTGCCAGACCTCGTCCACCTCCTCGCTCGGGGTGACGGGCGTGTCCGAGACCATCGCGAGGAAACAGAAGCGGCGATACTCCGCCACCGCGCCCCGGGCGGCCTCGCGGGTCCAGCCCCGATCCCGGGCGAGGCGTTCCGTGAAGTCGAGGGCTTGGTCCGCCCGCTCGAAGGGATGGGCCTCGATCCGTTGCCAGAGCGCCCGCCGTTCCGGCGTCCAGACATCCGTCGCGTCGTTTCGCATCCCGCCTTCCCCAGGTCGTGGATACCGGAGCGATGATACCATAATTGCCGGGCGCCCCCTTGCGGGCTGCCCGCACCGGCCGATGTCAGGACCGTGCAAGCCGGGGAGGCCCAGGATGGGTGAGGAGACGAAACCGGACGATCCGGGCCGACCGAACCGGCTGCGGCCCCTCTCGGGCATGGACAGCCCGCGCTTCTCCGGCCTTGCGAGCTTCCTGCGCCTGCCGGTGATCGATCCGGCACGGGCGCCGGGCACGGTCGAGATCGGCCTGATCGGCATCCCCTTCGACGGCACCACCACCAACAGGCCCGGGGCACGGCTCGGGCCGCGGGGCGTGCGCGAGGCCTCGACCGGCCTCCGGCCGATCAACGCGGCGACCGGCATCGCCCCCTTCGCCCTCGCCGCCTGCGCGGATCTCGGCGACGTGGCGGTCAATCCGGTGGACGCGGCGGAGACGGCGCGGCGGATCGAGGCCTTCCTCGCGCCCCTGGCGCAGGCCGGCCTCGTGCCGCTCTCCGTCGGCGGCGACCATTTCGTGACCTATCCCGTGTTGCGGGCGCTCGGAGCCGGCCGCCCCCTCGGTCTGGTCCATATCGACGCCCACAGCGACACGGACGATTCGCAATACGGGGGCTCGCGGCTCACCCACGGCACTCCGTTCCGGCGTGCGATCGAGGACGGCGTGCTCGATCCGCGCCGCATGATCCAGATCGGCCTGCGCGGCACCATCGACAGCGCGGACGAACTGGACTGGGCCCGGTCGCAAGGCGTGCGCATCGTGCCGATGGACGAGGTCTGCGCCCGCGGCCTGCCGGAAGTCGCGGCCGAAGCCCGCGCCGTGATCGGGAGCGCCCCGGCCTATCTCAGCTTCGACATCGACGCCCTCGACCCGGCCTATGCCCCGGGCACCGGCACGCCGGAAATGGGCGGCTTCACCGCCCGGGAGGCGCTGCATCTCGTGCGCGCGCTCCGCGGCCTCGATCTCGTCGGCGCCGATCTGGTGGAGGTGGCCCCGCCGCTCGATCCCTCCGGCATCACCGCGATGGCGGGGGCGACGCTGCTCTTCGAGATCCTCTGCCTGCTCGCCGAGGCGATGGATCGACGGCAAGGCGCGAAGGCCGGAGCGGAGGGAAGCCGAAGCGGACAGAGCGATCCGCCTCAATAGGCGGTGCCCCTCCGGCGCGCGGATGGGCCGCTTACGAGATGAGGTCGAGCTTGGCGGTCTCGATGCCGCCGGCCCGGATGGTTTCGGGCAGGGAGGCGAAGTCGGTGTAGCCGGCCTTGCGAGCCATGGCGTCGAGCGCATTGCGCTCGTCGGCCGCGCTGCCGGTCCAGAGGATGGTCCCGCTCGCCTTTTGACGAATCTGGAAGATGCTCATCGCTGGTCGTCCGATGGATGTCTGTCCGCCGGTCAACGTGCGGCTGACTCATAGGTTTCGCGGGCGCTGCCCCGAGGGCGGCAAGTCAAGGCGTGGCTTTCATGCTACACAGGTAGCGAGGCTTCGCGCCTCGTCGCGATGCGGGGTCGATCGCCATGAAATCGCCGATCCGCCTCGACAGGACCCGACAGGGGAGCGCCGACTCCTGCCGAGTATCCGCGCTTCCCATGACCTTCGCTCGCCTTGCCCTCCTCCTCCTCGCCGCGCTCGCAGGGGGCGCGATGCCGGCCCGTGCCGCCGAGACGCCGGCCGCGACCCAGACGGTGGCCCCGCCCCCTGCCGTGAGCGTGGTCGCCGCCGAGCCCCGCGAGATCGTGGAGCGCGCCGTGGTCACGGGCACGCTGGTGCCCCGCGACGAGATCCTGGTCGCCCCGGAGATCGAGGGCCTGCGCATCACCGAGCTTCTGGTGGAAGAGGGCGATCGCGTCGCCACCGGCCAGGTGCTCGCCCGGCTCTCCCTGGAGATGATCGAGACGCAGGAGGCGGCCAACGCCGCCGCCATCGCCCGGGCCCAGGCGGCGATCGTCCAGGCCCGCAGCCAGATCGTCCAGGCGGAGGCGACGCAGCTCGAGGCGAGCCAGTCCCTGGAGCGTGCCCAGGCCCTGGTGAGGACCGGCAACGCCACCCCCGCCACCCTGGAGCAGCGCGTCTCCGCGGCCCAAGGCGCCCGCGGCCGGCTCGACGCCGCCCGGGGCGGGCTGGAGGCGGCGCAGGCCGACCTCGCCACGGCCAAGGCCCAGGCGGGGGAGATCGCCCTGCGCCGTGCCCGCACCGAGATCCGCGCGCCCGAAGGCGGCATCGTCAACCGCCGCACCGCCCGCGTCGGCGCCACCGCCACGGCGGTCGGCGAGCCGCTGTTCCGCCTGATCGCCCGGGGCGAGATCGAGCTCGAGGGTGAGGTGCCGGAGACGGCTCTGCCCCGTCTCAAGGCCGGCGATCCGGCCGAGCTCGACCTCAGCGAAGGCGGGAGCCTGAAGGGACGGGTGCGCCGGGTCTATCCGGAGGTCGACCGTACGACCCGGCTCGGCAAGGTCCGCATCAGCCTCGATCCCGATCCGTCCCTGCATATCGGCGCCTTCGCCCGCGGCAAGGTCGAGGTCGCCCGGCGCAACGGCGTCTCGGTGCCGCTCGCCGCGGTGCTCTACGGCGCCGACGGCTCGGCCAGCGTGCTCGCCGTGCGCGAGGGCAAGGTCGAGGCGCGCAAGGTCGCCACCGGCCTCTCCGCGGGCGGCTATACCGAGATCCGCTCCGGCATCGCCGCGGGCGAGACGGTGGTGGCGCGGGCGGGCTCCTTCCTGCGCGACGGCGACCGGGTGCGGGCCGTGCTCCCGGCGGGAGCCGCGCAAGGGGCCGCCCAAGCCTCCGCCGAGCCGCGCTGAGGAGGCCTCCGATGCGCCTCAACATCTCGGCCTGGGCGATCCGAAAGCCGATCACCCCCCTCGTCCTGTTCCTGGTGCTGATGGTGCTGGGGCTGGTGAGCTTCCGCAGCCTGCCGATCACCCGCTTCCCGAATATCGACATCCCGATCGTCGCCGTGACGATCACGCAGGGAGGCGCCGCGCCCTCCGAGCTGCAGACCCAGGTGACGAAATGGGTCGAGGATTCCGTGGCCGGCGTGAAGGGGGTGAAGCACATCCTCTCGACCATCACGGAAGGCTCTTCCGTGACCACGATCGAGTTCCGCCTGGAGGTGAACGTCGACCGCGCCGTCAACGACGTGAAGGACGCGATCGCCAAGGTGCGCATGAACCTGCCGCGCACCATCGACGAGCCGATCATCAGCCGCGTCGACATCGCCGGCCTGCCGATCATGATCTACGGCGCCTCCGCGCCGGCCATGACGCCGGAGGACCTGTCCTGGTACGTGGACGACGTGGTCGCCCGCTCGATCCAGGGGGTGAAGGGCGTCGGCGGCGTGGAGCGCCTGGGCGGCGTCGCCCGGGAGATCCGGGTGATGCTCAAGCCCGACCGGCTGCTGGCCCTGGGCATCACCGCCGCGGACGTGAACCGGCAATTGCGGCTCACCTCCGCCGACATGGCGGGCGGGCGCGGGGAGCTCGCGGAGGGCGAGCAGTCGATCCGCCTGCTCGGCGGCTCGGCGAGCCTGGAGACGCTGGCCAACACCTCGATCGTCGTGCCCGGCGGCCGCAAGGTGCGGCTCGACGAGCTCGCGGCCCTCGTTGACAGCGCCGAGGAGCCGCGGACCTTCGCCCGCTTCAACGGCGAGCCGGTGGTCGCCTTCGCCATCTCCCGCGCCTCGGGCGCCAGCGACGCCGAGGTCTCGGTCGCCGTCGCCCGGAAGATCGAGGAATTGTCGGCCGCCGATCCGAACGTGCATTTCGACCTGATCGACACCAGCGTCACCGGCACGATCGGCAATTACCATTCCGCGATGATGGGCCTGCTCGAAGGCGCGGCGCTCGCGGTGATCGTGGTCTTCCTGTTCCTGCGGGACTGGCGCGCGACCCTGATCGCGGCCATCGCCCTGCCGCTCTCGGTGCTGCCGACCTTCTGGGCGATGAGCGCCCTGGGCTTCTCGCTCAACGCGGTGAGCCTGCTCGCGATCACGCTCGTGACCGGCATCCTGGTGGACGACGCCATCGTCGAGATTGAGAACATCGTCCGGCACATGCGGATGGGCAAGTCGCCCTACCGCGCCGCCCTGGAGGCCGCCGACGAGATCGGGCTCGCGGTGATCGCCATCACCGCGACGATCATCGCGATCTTCGCGCCGGTCTCCTTCATGGGCGGCATCGCTGGGCAGTATTTCAAGCAGTTCGGCCTCACCATCGCGGCGGCGGTGTTCATGTCGCTGCTGGTGGCGCGCCTCATCACGCCGCTGCTCTCGGCCTATTTTCTGCGCGACCACGGCCACGAGGAGAAAGAGGGGCCGGTGATGCGGGCCTATGGCCGCCTCGTCGCCTGGTCCGTGCGCCACAAATACGTCACGCTGGTCCTGGGGCTCGCCTGCTTCGCCGGCTCCATCGCCTCGACCGCGCTCCTGCCGGCGGGCTTCATCCCGGCGGAGGATGCGGCGCGCACCATGTTCGTGGTGGAGCTGCCGCCGGGCGCCAAGCTCGCCGACACGCAGCAGGTGACGGACGGGCTGGTCGAGAAGATCCGGGCGCTGCCCGAGGTGCGCAGCGTCTTCGTCGATGGCGGTCGCCAGTTGCCGGGCAAGAAGGAGGTGCGGCTCGCCACCTTCACCATCAACCTCACGCCCAAGAACACCCGCGAGCGCACGCAGAAGGCGCTCGACGTCGCGATCGGCGACATCCTGCGGGACGAGCCCGATATCCGCTTCTGGGCCCTGCGCGAGGGCGGCCAGCGCGACCTCGCCCTGATCGTCTCCGGCCAGGACAAGGAGCAGGTCGCCGACATCGCCGACCGGCTGCAGCGCGAGGCGGCGAGCGTGCCCCACCTCGTCAACGTCGTCTCGACGGCCCCCCTCGACCGCACGGAGATCCGCATCACCCCGAAGCCGGGCGTGGCGGCCGATCTCGGCGTCTCGACGGACCTGATCGCGGAGACCGTGCGCGTGGGCACGATCGGCGACATCGGCGCCAACCTCGCCAAGTTCAACGCCAAGGACCGGCAGGTGCCGATCCGCGTGCAATTGCCCGAAAGCCTGCGCGGCTCGCTCGCCGATCTCGCCGCGCTCAAGGTACCGGTGAAGGGCGGGACGGCGGTGCCGCTCTCGACGGTGGCCGACATCACGCTGGGCCGCGGCCCGACCTCGATCGAGCGCTACGACCGCACCGTGCGGGTGGCGCTGGAGGCGGACATGCAGGGTTCCGACGCGCTGGGCTCGCTGATCGAGAGCCTGATGGCGCTGCCGACGGCAAAGAACCTGCCCGAGGGCGTCACCATCAAGCAGACCGGCGACGCCGAGGTGATGGGCGAGGTCTTCGAAGGCTTCGCCCTCGCCATGGGGGCGGGCCTGATGATGGTCTTCGGCGTGCTCGTTCTGCTCTTCGGCAACTTCCTGCAGCCGCTGACCATCCTGTTCTCGCTGCCGCTCTCCATCGGCGGCGCCATCCTGGGCCTGCTCGTCTGCCACATGCCGATCTCGATGCCGGTGGTGATCGGCATCCTGATGCTGATGGGCGTGGTGACGAAGAACGCGATCATGCTGGTCGACTTCGCCATCGAGGAGATGGCCCGCGGCGTCGATCGGGTGAGCGCCATCGTCGATGCCGGCCGCAAGCGGGCGCGCCCCATCGTGATGACTACCATCGCCATGGCCGCCGGCATGGTGCCCTCGGCGATGGCCTTCGGCATCGGCGGCGAGTTCCGCGCGCCGATGGCGGTGGCGGTGATCGGTGGCCTGATCGTCTCGACTGGTCTATCCCTGGTCTTCGTGCCGGCGATCTTCATTCTGGTTGATGATCTGTCACGACTCTTCGTACGGTTGTTCAGCCGCTTCGTCGGCGAGCGCGACGATCCCGAGGACGAGACCGGATACGTACCCCCGGCCGCCGCGGCGAACGCCCCCGGAGCCTTCGAACGTCAAGTCGCAGCTGAATAGGCAAACTGCTTAGATGGGGCCCGGCATGAAGACCGGAGTTCATCGGCGGCCCCAGGGTGAAAGCGCGCTTGAACTGATCGATCAAACACGAGAGGTTTTCTCAACGACTTCGTGTTAGCGTCCTCGAACGGTCCGAAAATCCGGTGCTCGAACGGCGTGCCCGGTGCCTTCGCGCCGCCGTAGGCCCATGAAGGATCGCTTCGTCCTCGTCGTTTCGGACCGCCGTGAACGGGCGGAACGCATGGCGCGCGGCATCGCCGTCGTCCTGCCCTGCCACGTGATCGAGATCGGCACGCGGCTGCCCGCCGCCGCACCCCTCGCCTACGTCATCGACGCCGCCCTGCATCCAGAGGAGCGCCCGGCCTGGGCCGAGCAGCTGGCGGCCCGCATCCGCTCCGAGGACGCGCCCTGCCTCTATCTCGCCCGGGGCAACGGCGGCTCGGACACCGGCACGGCCCGGTTCTTCCGCGCCACGCACGTACTCTCGCCCAAGAGCCCATCCTCCGGCATCGTGCCGCTGCTGATGGGCGCGATCGCGCAAAGGCGCGAGCGGAGCACGAGCCGGATCGAAGCCCGGATCGCCGCGGCGACGGGGATCGTCTCCTCGCTGTTCGAGGCGGCGGCGCAGGGCCGGTCGCCCAGCGTCGAAGACGCGGACGAGGGCACGCAGATCGTGCTCGACGCCATCTCCGAGGTCGGCATCCGCGCGTGGCTCGACGTCGTCTGGCGCCACGACATCACGGTCTACCAGCATTCCCTGAGCGTGGCCGGGCTCTCGGCGGAGTTCGCGGGCCTTCTCGGCTTCTCGTTCCGGGATCGCCATCGTCTCGCCAAGGCGGCGCTGCTGCACGACGTGGGCAAGGCCCGGATCCCGCTGGCGATCCTGAACAAGCCGGGCCCCCTCGACGAAGGGGAGATGCGGGTGATGCGCAGCCACGCCGCCCTCGGGGCGGAGATGCTCGCGGCGGCCGGCACCTTCGAGCGGGAGATCGTGGACGTCGCCCGCTGGCATCACGAGCGCCTCGACGGCAGCGGCTATCCCGACGCGCTCACCGGCGCGGGAATCAGCGACCTCGTCCGCCTCGTGGCGATCTGCGACGTGCATTCCGCCCTGACCGAGCGGCGCGTCTACCGGCCGCCGATGAAGGCAGCGGAGGCCGCCCGGCTCATGGATGGCATGGCCGGGCAGCTCGATCCCGATCTGCTGCGCGCCTACCGGCCGATCTTCGCGCGAACGGCGGCCGAGCGCCCGAACCCCGTGACCTGACGGCGCCGCGACGGGCGACGCGGCGGCGCGCGATCATTTCATGCCTGGATGGAAGGAAGTCCTCGCCTGCGCGTTGGAGGAGCAAGGGCTGACTTTTCAAATCCAGGTGGTGTTCATGAGACGTATCGCGACAATTTCCGCAATCGCCGCCGGCGCGCTGTTGCTCGTTCCGGCGCTCGCCGAGGCCCAGGGCCGCGGGATCACCGCGCCCACCGGCGGCATCGGCGGCATCGGAGCCAGTGGCGGCGGCGGCGGTCTCCGCGGTGGTGGCGCCGGGCTGGCGGGCGGCGGATTCCGTGGCGGCGGGGCCGGACTGGCCGGCGGTGGCTTCCGTGGCGGCGCCGAGGTCGGGGGCGGTGGCTTCCGCGGCGGCGGAGCGGGACTGGCCGGCGGCGGCTTCGCAGGTCGTCCCGGCTTCGGGGCGGGCCGCCCCGGCTTCGGCAACGGCGTCGCGGGGGTCCGCCCCGGCCTCGGCAACGGCGTCGCGGGGGTCCGCCCCGGCCTCGGCAATCGCGGCTGGTACGGCGGCAACCGCTGGCGGAACGCCGGGTGGCACCGCCGGGGCTACGGCTATGGCGGTCTCGGCCTCGGCTTAGGCGTAGGAGCCGGGCTCGGCCTCGCGGCGGGCGGTCTCTACGGTGCCGGCCTCTACGGCGATCCGGGCTATGGCTACGGATACGGCTACGACAACGGCTATTACGCGCCCGCCGGCTATTACGGCACGGAGACGGTCGAGACGGGCGTGGCGCCCGGCGGCTTCGACGACGCGGTGGCGGAATGCGCCCGCCGCTTCAAGACCTACGACCCGCAGAGCCAGACCTACATCGTCCGGCGCGGCGTGCGCCGTTCCTGCCCGTAAAGTCGCGGCCTCGCGCCCGGACGCTGCGCGCCGGCCTTGCCGGAAACGGCGATCCGCAGGAACGGGGAGGCGCCGGCCCGGCACTTCCCTTCCCCGACCCCAAAAAGAAACCCCGCCCGACCTGACGGTCGGGCGGGGCTTTTTCATGGACGGCCCGTCGTCTTACTCGGCGGCGACCTTGTGCGGGGCGTTGCCGCCCTCGGTATAGGTCTCGGGCGTCAGGCGCTTGTGCGGGGCGGCGCGGCCCGGCAGTGGCGGCAGGGCCTTGGCCTTCTCCAGATCGATCCCGGCGCCCTCGGCGACGCGACGGCCGTAATCCTCGTCGGCGTGCCAGAAGTGCCAGACCATCCGCAGCTGGATCGGCTCCGGGCACTGCTTCATGTCGGCCACGAGGTTGGCGATCAGGTCCTCGCGCTCCCAGTCCTCGAAGGTCCGGTAGCGGTGGCCGGCCTGGGCGTAGTCGTCCTCGGTGCGGGAGGTCTGGTAGCGGCCGAGATTGCCCTCAACCGCCTGGTGGTACTCCTTGCGCTTGGGCGCCTCGCGCAGACCCTCGGCCAGGGTGGAGGGCTCGTAATTGATGTGCTTGTTCGGGCCCGTGCCGTCGACGGCGTAGGTCATCTGGCCGTCGCGCTGGTTCGAATAGACCTTCACGCCCGGCTGCGGCGCGTTGATCGGCAGCTGGAGGTAGTTGGGGCCGACCCGGTAGCGCTGCGTGTCCGAGTAGGACAGGGTCCGGCCCTGCAGCATCTTGTCGTCCGAGAAGTCGACGCCGTCGACGAGCACACCCGTGCCGAAGGCCGACTGCTCGACTTCCGCGAAGAAGTTGTCCGGCACCCGGTCGAGCACCATGCGGCCGCACTTCAGCAGCGGGAACTGGTCCTCGGGCCAGCGCTTCGTGTCGTCCAGCGGGTCGAACGAGAGATGGTCGTTCGGGCCGTCCGGCATGATCTGCACCGCGAACTCCCATTCGGGAAAGTTGCCGGCGGAGATGTTGTCGTAGAGGTCGCGGGTGGCGTGACCGACGTCCTTGGCCTGGATCTCGGCGGCCTGGGCCGAGGTCAGGTTGCGCACGCCCTGCTTCGGGATCCAGTGGAACTTGCAGAGCACCGCCTCGCCCTGGTCGTTGACCAGCTTGTAGGTGTTGACGCCCGAGCCTTCCATCTCGCGGTAATTGGCCGGGATGCCCCAGGGCGACTTCAGCCAAGTCACCATGTGGATCGACTCGGGGTGCTGGGCCACGAAGTCGAAGAAGCGCCACGCCTCCTGGCGGTTCGTCACCGGATCCGGCTTGAACGCGTGGATCATGTCGGGGAACTTGATCGCGTCGCGGATGAAGAAGACCTTGAGGTTGTTGCCCACGAGGTCCCAGTTGCCGTCGACGGTCTTCAGCTTCACCGCGAAGCCGCGCGGATCGCGCTCGGTCTCCGGGCTCTCCTTGGCGCCGGCCACGGTGGAGAAGCGCACGAAGACGGGGGTCTTCACGCCGGTCTCGTTGAGGACGCGGGCGCGGGTGTACTTGGAGGCCGGCTCATCGCCGATCTTGCCGTAGGCCTCGAAATAGCCGTGGGCGCCGGCACCGCGGGCATGGACCACGCGCTCGGGGATCCGCTCACGGTCGAAATGGGTGATCTTCTCGATGAACTGGTAGTTCTCGAGGGTCGCAGGCCCCCGCTCGCCGACCGTGCGCAGGCTCTGGTTGTCACGGACGGGATGACCCTGGCGGGTCGTCAGAATCGGGCGGTTCTCGCTCATGCGATACTCTCTCCTTGGAAGGCGTCGGGCGCCGGGGCACCGCGCGGCACCCTGGAACCTTTCTGGTTCACAGGTATGACGGGCGTCCGACACGTTGGCAAATGCATCGTCGCAAAGATTGTGATAGGCGCAGCCTATGAATCTTTCCGGCCTGTCCCTGCGCGATCTCGAATACGTGGTCGCCGTCGCCGACGAGGGGCATTTCGGGCGGGCGGCCGAGCGCTGCAACGTCAGCCAGCCGACCCTGAGCGTCCAGGTCCGCAAACTGGAAACGGCCCTCGGCCTGACTTTGTTCGAGCGCTCGAACCGCCGCGTGCTCCTCACCACCGCCGGCCAGGCGATCGTGCGGCAGGCCCGCATCGTGCTGGGCGAGGCCCAGAGGCTGCTCGCCCTGGCCACGGAGGGCCGCGGCTCGCCCCTGACCGGCCGGCTGGTTCTCGCCGCGATCCAGACGCTCGGGCCCTACTACTTCCCCCTGGTGCTGCGGCGCCTGCGCCAGGATTTCCCGCTGCTGTCCCTCGCCCTCAGCGAGGCCCGCACCGCGGAGATCCTCGACGGCCTGCGCGACGGGCGCATCGACGCCGCGCTCATCTCCCTGCCGGTGGCCGCCTCCGGGCTCACCCTGTCGCCGCTCTTCGTGGAGCCCTTCCTGCTGACCTGCCCCGCCGATCACGCCCTCGCCCATGGCGGCGCCCTGCGGGCGACCGACATCGCCGGGCCGGACCTGCTGCTTCTCGACGAGGGCAATTGCCTGCGCGACCAGACCATCGCCGCCTGCGGCGCCGGCAGCGCCGCGGGCCGCCACGCCACCAGCCTGGAGACCCTGCGCTCGATGGTGGCCGCCGGGGCCGGCTACACCCTGCTCCCGGCGCTCGCCGTGCCGCCGGGGCCGGACCCGAGCGGCCTGACCGTGACCCGCGCCTTCGACCTCGACGGCCCCGGCCGCACCGTCGCCCTCGCCTGGCGCTCCAGCGACCCGCGGGCGGACGGGCTCGAGCATCTCGCCGCCTTCTTCCGCGCCCATGCCCCACCCGCCACCGCCCCCTGCCGCGACGATGCCAAGGACGAGGCATCGGCCGCCCTCGCCTGAGCCCCGGCGGGAACAGGCAGGGTGACAGCGCCCTCACGGCGGTGTAGCCGGGCGCATTCCTCCGACAGTCGCGTCTCCCGTGTACGATCCGCGCAAGGCCGGCCGCTGGGCGGCGCTTCTGGCCGTCTCCGCCCTCCTCGCCTACGGACTGAACCAGGCGCGCTTTCCGGCCGCGACGCTGCTCGGGCCGATGATCGCGGCCATCGCCTTCGGCGTCTCCGGCGCGGCGCTGCGCGTCCCCCGGCTCGGCTTCCAGGCGGCCCAGGCCCTGATCGGCTGCCTCGTCGCCCATGCGGTCACCGCGGAGATCGTCGGCACGATCCTCGACGACGGCCTCCTCATGCTGGCGGTGGTGCTGGTCACGGTCGCCGCGGGCGGCGTGGTCGGCTGGGCGCTGACGCGGCTGCGCGTCCTGCCCGGCACCACCGCCGCCTGGGGCTCTTCCCCCGGCGGGGCCGCCGCGATGGTGGCGATGTCGGAGGCCTACGGCTCCGATCCGCGCCTTGTCGCCTTCATGCAATATGTCCGCGTCGCCGCCGTCGTCTTCAGCGCAGCCCTGGTGACCCGCCTCGTTTCCGGCGACGCCGAGGGCGGCACGCCCACGATCGGCGAGCGGCTCGATGCGGTCTCCGTAGCGGCGACCCTCGCGGTGGCCGCCCTCGGCGCGGGCGTGGCCGGCGCCCTGCGCCTGCCCGCGGCGCCCCTGATCGGGCCAATGCTGCTCGGCGCCCTGCTGCACGCCACCGGCACGCTCACCCTGGCCTTGCCCTCCTTTCTCCTGGAGACGGCCTATGCCGGGATCGGCTGGTATGTCGGCCTGCGCTTCACCCGCGAGACCCTCCGCCAGACGCTCCATGCCCTGCCGGGCATCCTGGTCGCGACAGCGGCCGTGATCCTGCTCTGCGGCGGCTGGGCCTACGGGCTCACCTTCCTGCTGCCCATCGACTTCCTGACCGCCTTCCTGGCCACCAGCCCCGGCGGCCTCGATTCCGTCGCGGTCATCGCCGTGGGCGCCCGGGCCGACGTGCCCTTCGTGCTCGCCGTGCAGACCCTGCGGCTGTTCGTGGTGCTCGTCACCGGGCCGCTCCTCGCCCGCTGGATCTCTCGCATGGAAGCCGCCCGGTGAAGGCGCTCTATCTCGCCTTCCTCAATTCCTGGCGCGGCCTCGTCCACGGAGCCCGCACCGAGCGAGCGATCCGCCTGGAATTGCTGCTGCTCGTCCTCGGCCTGCCCGCGGCGCTGCTGCTCGGCCAGACGCTGTGGGTGCGGGTCGCGCTGCTCGCGGGCCTGCTCCTGATGCTCTGCGCGGAGTTCCTCAACACGGCGATCGAGAAGCTCTGCGACCACCTGCATCCGGGGCGCCACGACCGGATCGGCATCGTCAAGGATCTCGCCTCGGCCGGGGCCTTCGCGAGCCAGGCCCTCGCCGCCCTGATCTGGCTCGCGGCCGTGATCGATCGGTTCTGAAGCGGCCGCACGTCTCGACGAAGGCGACGGATCCCCCCGCCTTCCGCAGGGCAGTCATGCGGGCGGATCGCGCGATCGGGCTCCGCGGCGCGTTCGTTTCGAAAATCCCCGATGCTCCCGGCACATAGCCCTCGCATCGAAAGACAATCATCGCGCGAACCATCGACATCATATTCTCGCGAGCGGTGAATTCAGCAATTTTATTCATCGCAGCGAGATCATCGAAAGAGCCACCTCGCCATAACCCGTGGCTTCAGAACCATGGGTCCGATGTCCGCCAACCCGCCCTCGGTCCGATATAGAATTATTTTGCCAGCCATGTGCTGGAATCGTCAGCGCGCGGATTTCTACGCGGTCACCGACGACGTGTCCCGCGACGGCATCCGGTTCCGCTCGGCGACCGTGCCGACCGTCGACGAGACCCTGACCTGCAGCATCCGCCATATCGGCGTGCTCGAGAGCCGGATCGTAGCCACCGGGCCGCATTCCTTCACCGTCCGCATCGCGGCAGGACGCAACCGCAGCGCGGTGATCGCCCAGGATCTCCTGGAGCTGTCCCGGCAGCAGCACCCGCCGGAAGAGCGCACCCGCGCAGCCTGGCGCGTCGTTCCCCGTCAGACGGAAACGCAGATCCGGCTCGAATCCGGCCTCGTCGTCAGCGGCCGCCTGCTCAACGTCTCGGCCACGGGTGCAGCCCTGCATCTCGACGAGGCCGTGGAGGTGGGGAGCCGAATCCGGATCGGCACGACCGAGGCCACGGTGGTGCGCTGCTTCGCCGAGGGCGTCGGCGCGGCCTTCCTGACGCCCCTCGACCCGGCCCGGGTGACGGAGGCCATCACGCTCTGAGGCGGCGCGGCCCTCGCATCTGATCCGCGGAGGGGGTAAATGCGGGGCTCGCGCCGGTCCGGCCGCCTCGCCGCGGCCGCCCCGGCGGCCCGCGAAGCCGATAGACGCCCCCGTGACCGATTACATCCGCAAGATCCTCTCCGCCCGCGTCTACGACGTCGCGAAGGAGACCCCCATCGACCCGATGCCGCGGCTGTCGAAGCGCCTCGGCCGCCCGGTGCTGCTCAAGCGCGAGGACCTGCAGCCGGTCTTCTCGTTCAAGCTGCGCGGCGCCTACAACAAGATGGCCGGGCTCACCGAGGCGCAGCGGGCGCGGGGCGTCATCTGCGCCTCCGCCGGCAACCATGCGCAGGGCGTGGCGCTGGGCGCGCAGGAGCTGGGCCTGCGGGCGGTGATCGTGATGCCGCGCACCACCCCCTCCATCAAGGTCGATGCCTGCCGGGCGCGGGGCGCCGAGGTAATCCTGCACGGCGACGCCTTCGACGAGGCCCTGGCCGAGGCGCGCCGCCTCGAGGCGGCGCAGGGCCTGACCTTCCTGCATCCCTTCGACGACCCGGAGGTGATCGCCGGCCAGGGGACCATCGGCAAGGAGATCCTGGAGCACCATTCCGCCCCGATCGAGGCGATCTTCGTGCCCGTGGGCGGCGGCGGGCTCGCCGCCGGCATCGCCACCTTCGTCAAGTTCCTGCGGCCCGAGACCAAGGTGATCGGCGTCGAGCCGGACGACGCCGCCTGCCTCAAGGCCGCCCTCGCGGCGGACGAGCGGGTGATCCTGCCGAGCGTCGGCCTGTTCGCCGACGGCGTGGCGGTGCGCCAGGTCGGCGAGGAGACCTTCCGGCTCTGCCGGGAGCATCTCGACGGCGTCATCACCGTCGACACCGACGCCATGTGCGCCGCCGTGAAGGACATCTTCGACGACACCCGCGCCGTCTCCGAGCCCTCGGGCGCCCTGAGCCTGGCCGGCGCCAAGGCCTATGCCGAGGCGAATCCCGGGGCCGGCACGCTGATCGCCATCTCCTCGGGCGCCAACCTCAACTTCGACCGCCTCCGCCACATCGCCGAGCGCGCGGAGATCGGCGAGGAGCGCGAGGTGCTGCTCGGCGTCACCATCCCGGAGCGGCCGGGCGCCTACCGCGCCTTCATCGCGGCCCTCGGCCCCCGCGCCATCACCGAGTTCAACTACCGCTACGCGGAGGGCGCCGAGGCGCAGATCTTCGTCGGCATCAACCTGCCCGGCGGCAAGGCGGAGCGGCACTCCCTCGTCGCCTCCCTGAAGCAGGGCGGCTACCGCGTGGTCGATCTCAGCGACAACGAGATGGCCAAGGTGCATGTGCGCTACATGGTCGGCGGCCGCTCGGTCGGGATCGCGAACGAGCGGCTCTACCGCTTCGAGTTCCCGGAACGGCCCGGGGCGCTGATGAAGTTCCTCGACGCGCTGGGCGAGCGCGTGAACATCACCCTGTTCCACTACCGCAACCACGGCGCCGATTACGGCCGCGTGCTCGCCGGGATGGACGTCCCGCCCGAGGTCCGCACCGCCTTCGAGGACGCCCTCGAGGCCCTGGGCTACCCGTATTACGACGAGACCGAGAACCCGGCCTATCGCCTCTTCCTCGACGGCGGCCTCGACGAGGGCGACGCCTGAGGGCTCAGCCGCCCGCCTCCTCCACCCGGACCACCGCCGGATGCTCGCGCAGGCGCCGGGCGATCAGGGCGATGCCGGCCCGCGAGAGACGACTGAAGGCGATCGTGACCTCCTCGATCTCCGGATCCTCCCCGGGGCGCACCACGAACTGGCGGATGCGGGCCGCCCGCTCGCCGGTGATCGCGTGCAGCGTGTCGAGGGTGAGCGCCCCGCGCTTGGCGGCGACCTGCAGCTCCCGCGTCTGCATCCGGTCGCGCCAGCGCTCCTCGATCGGCTTGACGCCCGCCAGGATCGCCACGACCAGCACCGTCGTGGCGACGGCCGGCACGTAGAGCCCGCCCCCCACGGCGAGCCCGATCGCCGCCACCGCCCAGAGGCTCGCGGCGGTGGTGAGCCCCTTCACCACCTCCCCGCGCAGCAGGATCGTGCCCGCCCCGAGGAAGCCGATGCCCGAGACGACCTGCGCCGCCACGCGGGAGGGATCGAGCACGACGTTCTTCTGCCCGAGCACGCTGTCGAAGCCGAAGGCGGAGACGAGCATGATCAGGCAGGCGCCGACGCAGACCAGCATGTGCGTGCGCAGGCCTGCCGCCCAGAGCAGGCGCTCACGCTCGAACCCGATGACGCTGCCCATCGCCGCCGCGAGCATCAGGCGCGCGACCATCTCCGTATTGCCGAGCAAGCCAGCTCCCTCCGACCCTGACGTCGTCCCCGAACTCTAGCGCTCCCGGTCGAAAAGCCGACCCCGCCGCGATGCGCGGCACGCGGTCCTCCGAGCTCCGGTCCCGGCGGCAGGATTTCGCAGCCTGCCGCCGGAGGCGACACCCACAAATGGATCGACCACAGCACATGCAATCAGGTCGGGAAAACCGAACGAATATTGAGATAGGCCAGAAAACGCTGTGCGCCTCGTTTTGCTGTCGGGCGGCGCAAACCAAATGTTCAAGTCTTCACGTCCACCCTTGCGAAGCCAGAGACCCTACCCGGGGCGCGGGTCGTCGATCGCCGCCGCCAGGAGCCGCACCGTTTTGCCGTCCAGTCTGAAGATCGTGATCGCCGACGCCGACGAGGAAGTCCGGCTGGCCGTCAGCGAAGCCGCCATCGCCGCGGCGCCCGACGCCCAGGTCACCGAGATCGCCGACGGGCGCGCCCTGGAGACGGTTCTGGCCGGCGGCGGGATCGACATCCTGTTCATCGACTCGATCCTGCCCCGGATGGACGGGCTGAACCTCGTCACCTGGAGCGAGGCGCAGGGCGGGAACTGTCTGATCGTTCTCGTCACCGATCTGCTGTCGCCGCAATGGCCCTTCGTCGCCAAACGCATCGGTGCCTACGACGTCGTGCTGAAGCCTCTCCGGGCGTCCCATGTCGGCCGCGTCGTGGAGGCGAGCCGGGTGCTTCGCCGCAAGCTGTCGCTGCTGGTCGCCGATCCGGGCCGCGAGACCCGGGCGCTCATCGGCCGGCTGCTGACGGACAGCCGCTTCCGCTTCGAGATCTGCGAGGTGACTGGCGGACGCGAAGCCCTGCGCATGATCGAAAGCACGACGATCGACCTCGCCTTCGTGGAAACGAATCTGCCCGACTTTCCCGCTCTGGAAGTCGCCTGCCGCCTCAACGACCGACATCCAGAGGCCAAGATCATCCTGTCGGGACGCACGATCGACCCCGGCCTCACCCGACAATTCTCGACCTTCGGCATCTCCGGCTTCCTGCAGAAGCCCTTCGGCTTCGCGGAAATCGATAAGATGCTCCACGAAGCCTTCGGTCTCTGGCGCCCCTACCTGATCAACGCGCTCCACGCGGAGGAGCGGCGCGTCCTCGAGAGCGGGAGCGCGAACACCGCCGGGCTCAAAAGGCATCCTCGATGATGCCACCGGGCGGGGGACATCCCTACACGAGCCGTCGGTTCGAGGCCCTCATCAGCGAAATCGAAGCGGCCCTCGCCTGCCGCGATCCATCGGTTCAGTCGGCGCTCGTGCTGCGGTCCGTCGATCTCCTGGTGAAGCGCTGGTCCTGTCTGCCGCCAGAAAGCAAGGCCGCCTACGACAACCTGCTCAACAATCTGCTCTCCGAGGTCGACACCGCCGCACGCACGGCCTTCGCCGAGGGCCTCGCTCCCCTCCGGCGCGGCCCACCGCGCACCTCGGCCAGACTCGCCCAGGACGTGGACGGGGCGGTATCCGAGCCCCTCCTCAGGCGCTGCAGAAGCCTGACCGAGGACGTCCTCTGCCAGGTTGCCGTCTCCTGCAGCGACGACCATCGCCGCGCCCTCGCAGAGCGCATTCCCGTCGATACGGCCTTGAGCGACCTGCTGCTCGAGCATGGCAGTGCCGGCGTCGCGACGGTCCTCGCGGGCAATCGTGATGCCGCCATCTCTCCGGCCGGCTTCGGCGCGTTTCTCCGCCACGCGGGCGAGAGCGAGGCCGTCGCCCTCGCCCTGACCCGACGACGAGACCTGCCCGAAGGCTATCACGGCGCCCTCGCGGCCCTGGCGGAACGGCGCGCGCAGGCGGCGCTCGCCACCAATCGTCTGCCCGCCCGGCAGATCACGGCCCTGCTGACCTGGGCGAAGGCCAAGCCGGCCACGGCCGCCTCCGGACGCCTCGACCGCTTCCGGGCCTCCCAAGCCTTCATCGCCGAGCGGTTCGACAAAGCGCCGGTGAGCCCCGGAATGATCAACCGCTGGCTCAGCGTGAAGCGGATCGAGGACGCCCTTGCGGCAGTCGCCTGCCAGGCCACCCTCCCGGTCGACGTCGTCGTGGCGGCCTACGACGAGGTGGACGGCCGTTCGATCGCCCTGATCCTGCACGGCTGCGGCTATCCCTGGGCGACGGTGAAATCGCTGCTGCTCTTCGGGCACGGGCCCGAGGCGGCACGCTCCGCGATCGCGGAGGCCTACGAGCTGACGCGGACCTTGTCGCCGCTCTCGGCGCGTCGCCTGCTGCGGCTTCGCCTCACCCCGATGGGCGTGGCGGCCTTCGCCCTGCGCCCGGGAACGGCCTGGGGCGAGATGCTGGACGGCAGGGGGCGCGAGGCCTCTCCCCCGGCGCTGCCGCGACCGGTGGAAGCCGCGCTCTCGCCCCGGCGTCTGGCCAAGGCCGGGCAAGCGGCGTGACGTCGCGCCGCCGCGGCGGCGAAGGATGCGGTCCCTTCTTTGGAATGAGACCGAAATCTGCGAGAAGCGGGGCCGCCCGATGCGCCCGGTCCGAAGGCGCCAACGTGGATCCTGCGCCCATGACGTCGATTCGTTTCGCCCGTGCCCTCACCCTGGCCGCGACCGTCGCCCTCGCCGGCCCGGCGATGGCGCAGGACGCCTCGACGGCGGAGCAGATCGTCGGGATCATGAACAAGCTCTGGGGCCAGCATGCCGGCCTGCGGGCCAATCATGCCAAGGGCGTCGTGGTCGAGGGGACGTTCACCCCCGCCCCCGAGGCCGCGGGCCTGAGCAAGGCCTCCGTGTTCAAGGGGCCGGCCGTGCCCGTCACCGTCCGCTTCTCGGACGCCACCGGCCTGCCGGCGATCCCGGACGGCGCGGCCAACGCCAATCCCCACGGCATGGCGATCAAGTTCAAGCTCGCCGAGGGCGGCGAGATGGACGTGGTGGTCAACGCCCTGAAATACTTCCCCGTGCGCACCGGCGAGGAGTTCCGCGATCTCCTGAAGGCCGTCTCCGAGAGCGGCCCCGACGTGCCGCATCCGACCCCGATCGAAACCTTCGTGAAGGCGCATCCCGCGGCGGGCACCGCGGGCGGCACAGCCGGCACGCCGTCGAGCCTGGCCCGCCAGACCTTCAACGGCGTCAACGCCTTCGTCTTCGTCGACGCCACCGGCAAGCGCCAGGCCTTCCGCTACCGCTTCGTGCCCGTAGCCGGCGAGGAATCGCTGTCCAAGGACGAGGCCGCCAAGCAGGCGCCGGACTTCCTGATGCGCGAGATCGTCGAGCGGATCGGCAAGGAGCCCGTGAGCTACCGCGTCCTCGCCCAGCTCGCGCAGGCCGGCGATGCCACGAACGACGCGACCAAGCCCTGGCCCGAGGACCGCAAGACCGTCGAGCTCGGCACCCTGACGCTGACGAAGCCCGTGGCGGACAGCGCCCAGGCGGAGAAGGCGCTGCTGTTCATGCCGAACGCGCTCGCCGACGGGATCGAGGTCTCGGACGATCCGCTGATCGACACGCGGGTGCAGTCCTATGCTGTCTCCTTCGGCAAGCGCGCCCAGTAAGCCGCCGAAGCGCGGGCCGCGCGGGAGGGGCGGCCCGGGTTGACGCTCCCCCGGCGCCGGGTGCAATCCCCGGCGCCCGTCACGCAAGGCCGACGACCGATGCCGCCGCTGCTCGCCATTCCCTTCCCGGCCATCGACCCGGTCGCGGTCTCCCTCGGCCCGATCGAGATCAAGTGGTACGCCCTGTCCTACATCGCGGGGCTGATCGGCGGCTGGTTCTATGCCCGCCGCCTCGTCTCCGCGGACCGGCTCTGGGGCGTGGTCAAGCGCCCGACGCTCGCCGATATCGACGATCTCGTGGTCTGGGTGGCGCTCGGCGTCGTGCTGGGCGGCCGCATCGGCTACGTGCTGTTCTACAACCTGCCGCTCTATCTCCACGACCCGCTCGAGATCCTGGCGATCCGCAACGGCGGCATGTCCTTCCACGGCGGCTTCCTCGGGGCGATCCTGGCGCTCCTGCTCTTCGCGCGCTCCCGCGGGCTCAACGGCTACACGATGCTCGACATCGCCGCCGTGGTCGTACCGATCGGCCTGTTCTTCGGCCGCATCGCCAATTTCGTGAACGGGGAACTCTGGGGCCGCGCGGCGCCGGACTTCCCCTACGCCATCGTCTTCCCCACCGGTGGCGACATCCCCCGCTATCCGAGCCAGCTCTTCGAGGCGGCGGCGGAGGGCTTCCTGCTCTTCATCGTGATGGCGGTCGCCGTGAACCGCTTCGGCTTCCGCAAGCCCGGCCTGCTCGGCGGCATCTTCGTGCTCGGCTACGCCGTCGCCCGCACGTTCTGCGAGTTCTTCCGCGAGCCGGACAAGCAGCTCGGCTTCCTGTTCGGCCACGATGTCGGCCCCCTCGGGGGCGGCGTCACCATGGGCATGCTGCTCTGCGTGCCGATGGCGATCGTCGGGCTGACCTACATCGTGCTCGCCGCCCGGGGCGTGACCCGGCCGCGGGCGAGCCGCGGCGAGGTCCAGGCCGAGGCGGGGCAGATTTGACGCCGCTGTTCCGGCTGATCGCGCAGGAGATCCGCGACGGCGGCCCGATCGGGCTCGACCGCTACATGACCCTGTGCCTCGGGCACCCGGAGCACGGCTATTACAGGACCCGCGATCCCCTCGGCCGGGCCGGCGACTTCGTCACCGCCCCCGAGATCAGCCAGATGTTCGGCGAACTGATCGGCGTCTGGGTCGCGGCCACCCGGGCCGCCATGGGCCATGACGGCCCGCTGCACCTCGTCGAGCTCGGCCCCGGGCGCGGCACGCTGATGGCGGATGCCCTGCGGGCCCTGCGGGCCGCCGCGCCGGGGGCGGCCTTCTCGATCCATCTCGTCGAGACGAGCCCAGTGCTGCGCGCGGCCCAGCGGCAGCGCCTGGACGGCGCGGGCTTTCCCGTCGCCTGGCACGACACCGTCGAGACGGTTCCGGACGGCCCGGCGATCGTGCTCGCCAACGAGTTCTTCGATGCCCTGCCGGTGCGCCAGTTCGAGCGGACGACGCGCGGCTGGTGCGAACGCCGGATCGGGCTGTCCGAGGACGGCACGGCCCTGCGCTTCGGCCTCGCCCCGGAGCCGACACCGGGGCTCGACCGGGCGGGCCCGACCGGCGTCCTGATGACGGTGCCGGCGGCGGGGCTCGACCTCGCCCGCCGCCTCGGCCGCCGCCTCGCGCGGCAGGGCGGAGCCGGCCTCGTCATCGACTACGGCCACACGCGTCCAGGCTTCGGAGACAGCTTCCAGGCGCTCGCGGGCCATCGCTTTGCCGATCCTCTCGCGGCCCCAGGCGAGGCGGACCTCACCACCCACGTCGACTTCACAGCCCTCACCCAGGCGGCGACGGCCGAAGGCGCTCTCGTGCACGGCCCCGTCGACCAACGCGACTTCCTCCTCGCCCTCGGCCTGCCCCTGCGGGCGGACCGGCTCAAGGCGAAGGCGACGCCTGCGCAGGCGGAGGCGATCGACGCCGCCGTCGCCCGGCTGACCGATCCGTCCCGGCGGGGCATGGGGGCGCTGTTCAAGGTGCTCGCGCTGAGTGGTCCCGCGCTTGCCGCTCTGCCCGCCCTCCCCGCTGCCGCCTGAATCGTCCCGCAAGCCCGGCGCCACCGACGAGAAAGACCGACCCATGTTCATCGAAGCGCCCGAGCTCTCTTCCCATTCCGCCATCCGGCACGCCTTCTTCACCCGGCAGGGCGGCGTCTCGGAGGGGCTCTACGCCTCACTGAACGGCGGCATCGGCTCCCGGGACGCGCCGGAGCGGGTGGCCGAGAACCGGGCCCGGATGTGCACGCAGCTTGGCCTTCCGGCAGCCAATCTCGTCAGTCTCTACCAAGTCCATTCCGCCGACGTGGTGACCGTCGAGGCCCCCTTTCCCCTGGACGGCCGTCCGAAGGCCGACGGCATAGTGTCCCGGGTGCCCGGCATCGTGCTCGGCATCGCCACGGCCGATTGCGGCCCGATCCTCTTCGCCGATCCAGAGGGCCGGGTCGTCGGCGCCGCCCATGCCGGCTGGAAAGGCGCCCTCGGCGGGGTCATCGAAGGGACGGTCGCCGCCATGGTGGCGCTGGGCGCCCGGCGCGAGCGCATCGTCGCGGTGCTCGGGCCGACGATCGCCCAGGCCTCCTACGAAGTGGGTGTGGAATTCGTGGAGCGCTTCCGGGCGGAAGCGCCGGGATCGGAGCGCTTCTTCGTCAACGGCCGCCCCGGCCATGCCCAGTTCGACCTCCCGGGCTTCATCCTGGCGCGGCTTCAGCAGGCGGGCGTGGCAGAAGCGGTTTCCCTCGGTCTGTGCACCTACGCGGATGCGGAGCGCTTCTACAGCTATCGCCGCGCCACGCACCGGGCCGAGAGCGACTATGGCCGCCTGATTTCCGCGATTGCGCTGACTCCCTGACTTCGACCGCGTGCGCTGCCGCACAGTGCCATGCCGCCCGGGCCTGTTCAGTGTCCGGGCCGCTTCGGCGTTCGCGGCAATCAGCTGCGACAATCTGTCCACGAAACCAGGCAGAAAAAGCTCCACAGCAAGTGAACCTTGACCGTTCGGTGGCGTTTTACGGTTAAGCTGCTGAGGGGTTTCCGGTCAGCGCCACAAAGGGGCCGTTTTCGCGACGGTCGGCGTGATCGGTTCGCAACAGCATCTCTCAGGCTGCTGCAATAGATACGGGGAACCGTGCGGGAACGACGTCAGGAATGACGCGACCGCACAGATCAGAGGACCAGATGATGAAAGCTATTCTTCGCGGTGCGACCGCCCTTGCCGGCATTGCTTTCGCAGGCTCTGCCTTCGCTGCCGACCTGCCGCGCCGTGCGGCTCCCCCGCCGGTCTTCACCCCGGTTCCGGTCTTCACCTGGACGGGCTTCT
>NZ_BPQV01000001.1 GCF_022179465.1 Methylobacterium organophilum | reverse complement strand
CCATCACCAGAAGATGCCGCAGCAACCGGTCCACTCCCGCGGCCGGCGCCGATGAACCGGGTATAGGCCCCGCCCCACAGCTCGTCAACACCCTTCGTCAGAGAACCGTCATCGCGCCGTTGCCGGGCTGTCTTGGCCCCGTCCCGGCCCCGACGTGCGAACGCCGCGCCCTCGCGGGCGCGGCGTTCGTTGGGATCACTCCGGGATCACCCCGGAATCACTCGGCGGCGGCCTGGAGATAGGCGGCCGGATCGTAGTTCAGGATCGGGCCGAGCCAGCGCTCCACCTCCCGCACATCCATGCCCTTGCGCAGGGCATAGTCCTCGACCTGATCGCGCTCGACCTTGGCGACACCGAAGTAATGCGCCTGCGGATGGGCGAGGTAGAGGCCCGAGACCGAGGAGCCCGGCCACATGGCGTAGGATTCGGTGAGCTTCACGCCGATGCGGCTCTCCGCCTTGAGCAGATCGAACAGCGTGACCTTCTCGGTATGGTCGGGCTGGGCCGGATAGCCCGGCGCCGGGCGGATGCCGTCGTACTTCTCGTGAACCAGGTCGTCGGCAGTGAAGTGCTCGTCGGGGGCATAGCCCCAGAACTCCTTGCGGACGCGCTCGTGCATCCGCTCGGCGAAGGCCTCGGCGATGCGGTCGGCGAGCGCCTTCACCAGGATCGAGCGGTAATCGTCGTTGGCCCGCTCGAAGCGCTCGGCGATGCGCACCTCCTCCAAGCCCGCCGTCACCACGAAGGCACCGACATAGTCCGGGATGCCGGTCCCCGCCGGCGCCACGAAGTCGGAGATGCAGGTGTTCGGGCGCCCGTCGCGCTTGGAGAGCTGCTGGCGCAGGCCGTGGAAGGTGGCGAGCGTCTCGCTGCGGCTCTCGCCGGTATAGAGCACGATGTCGTCGCCGACGGCATTGGCCGGCCAGAAGCCGATCACCGCCTTCGGGTTGAACCAGCGCTCCTCCACGATCTGCTTGAGCATGGCCTGCGCATCCTCGAACAGGGCGCGCGCCGCCGGGCCCTGCTCCGGATCGTCGAGGATCGCGGGGAAGCGGCCCTTGAACTCGTAAGTCTGCAGGAACGGCGTCCAGTCGATATAGGGGACGAGGTCGGCCACCTCGTAGCTGCCGTAGACCCGCGTGCCGGTGAAGCTCGGCTTCCTGGGCGCGTAGCCCGACCAGTCGATCTTGAAGCTGTTCGCCCGCGCCTTGGCCAGCGGCAGGCGCTGCTTGTCGGCCTCCGAGCGGGCATGGGCGTCGGCGACCTTGCGGTACTCGGCGCGCAGGTTCTCGATGACGCCGCCGCGGCTCTCCTTCGAGATCAGGCTCGAGACCACGCCCACGGCGCGGCTCGCATCGGTCACGTAGACCGCCTGGCCCTTCTCGTAGGCCGGGTGGATCTTCACCGCCGTGTGCACGCGGCTGGTGGTGGCGCCCCCGATCAGGAGCGGCACGTCGAAGCCTTCGCGCTCCATCTCGCTCGCCACATGCACCATCTCGTCGAGGGAGGGGGTGATGAGGCCGGACAGGCCGACGATATCGACGTTCTCGCGCTTGGCCGTCTCCAGGATCTTGGCCGCCGGCACCATCACGCCGAGATCGATGATCTCGTAGTTGTTGCAGGCCAGAACCACGCCGACGATGTTCTTGCCGATGTCGTGGACGTCGCCCTTCACGGTGGCCATCAGCACCTTGCCGGCGGCCTGGCGCTGGCCGGTGCCGCCATTGGCCCGCTTCTCCTCCTCCATGAAGGGTTCGAGATAGGCCACCGCCTGCTTCATCACGCGGGCGGACTTCACCACCTGGGGCAGGAACATCTTGCCGGAGCCGAACAGGTCGCCGACCACGTTCATGCCGGCCATCAGCGGGCCTTCGATGACGTGGAGCGGGCGCTCGGCTTGTCGCCGCGCCTCCTCGGTGTCCTCGATGATGTATTCGGTGATGCCGTTGACCAGGGCGTGCTCGATGCGCTTCTCGACCGGGGCCTCGCGCCAGGAGAGATCGGCGGTCTTGGCCTGGGCCGAGGCGCCGGTCTTGAACCGCTCGGCCGCCTCCAGCAGGCGCTCGGTGGAATCCTCGCGGCGGTTGAGGACCACGTCCTCGCACAGGTCGCGCAGCTCCGCCGGGATCTCGTCATAGACCGCGAGCTGGCCGGCATTGACGATGCCCATGTCCATGCCCGCATGGATCGCGTGGTACAGGAACACCGCGTGCATCGCCTCGCGCACCGGCTCGTTGCCGCGGAAGGCGAAGGACAGGTTCGAGACGCCGCCCGAGATATGGGCGTGGGGCAGGGTCTCGCGGATGGTGCGGGTCGCCTCGATGAAGGCGACGCCGTAGGGGTTGTGCTCCTCGATCCCCGTGGCGACGGCGAAGATGTTCGGATCGAAGATGATGTCTTCCGGCGGGAAGCCGACCTCTTCGGTCAAGATCTTGTAGGCGCGGGTGCAGATCTCGACCTTGCGCGCGTAGGAATCGGCCTGGCCCTGCTCGTCGAAGGCCATGACGACGACCGCCGCGCCGTAGGAGCGGCAGACCTTGGCGTCGTGGACGAACTTCTCGATGCCCTCCTTCATGGAGATCGAGTTCACGATCGGCTTGCCCTGAAGGCATTTCAGGCCGGCCTCGATTACCTCGAACTTCGAGGAATCGACCATCACCGGCACCCGGGCGATGTCGGGCTCGGCGGCCACCAGATTGAGGAACTCGACCATCGCCTTCTGCGAATCGAGCAGGCCCTCGTCCATGTTGACGTCGATGACCTGGGCGCCGGCGGCGACCTGATCGCGGGCGACGTCGAGGGCGGCGGCGTAATCGCCGTTGGTGATGAGCTTCCTGAACTTGGCCGAGCCGGTGACGTTGGTGCGCTCGCCCACATTCACGAAGGGGATCTCCTTCGTGAGCACGAAGGGCTCCAGGCCCGACAGGCGCATCAGGCGCGGGATCTCGGGAATCGCGCGGGGTTTCTTGTCGGCGACGGCCTCGGCGATGGCGCGGATATGGTCCGGCGTGGTGCCGCAGCAGCCGCCGACCATGTTGACGAGGCCCGATTCGGCGAATTCGCCGACGAGCTTGCCCATGGCCTCCGGGCTCTCGTCGTAGAGGCCGAACTCGTTGGGCAGGCCGGCATTCGGATAGGCGCAGACCAGGGTGTCGCAGATGCGGGAGAGCTCGGCGATGTGGCCGCGCATCTCCCGGGCACCGAGGGCGCAGTTCAGGCCGAAGGTCAGCGGGTCGGAATGGCGCAGGGAGTTCCAGAAGGCGGCCGGCGTCTGGCCCGAGAGGGTGCGGCCCGACAGGTCGGTGATCGTGCCCGAGATCTGGATCGGCAGCCGGATGCCGGTCTCCTCGAAGACCTGCCACGCGGCGGCCACCGCCGCCTTGGCGTTCAGCGTGTCGAAGATGGTCTCGATCAGGATCAGTTCGGCGCCGCCGTCGATCAGGCCGCGGACCTGTTCCACGTAGGCCTGTTTCACCTGGTCGAAGGTGACGGCGCGGTAGCCGGGATTGTTGACGTCCGGCGAGATCGACAACGTGCGGTTCGTCGGTCCGATGGCGCCGGCGACGAAGCGGCGGCGGCCGTCTTTCGCCTCGGCGAGCTTGGCCGCCTCGCGGGCGAGGCGCGCGCCCTGCGCGTTCAGCTCATGGATGATCGCTTCCATGCCGTAATCGGCCTGGGCGATCGTGGTGCCGGAGAAGGTGTTGGTCTCGCAGACATCGGCGCCAGCGAGGAAATAGTCGAGGTGGATCTGCCGGATCGCATCGGGCTGGGTCAGGATCAGGAGGTCGTTGTTGCCCTTCTGATCCTGGCCGTGATCCTTGAACCGCTCACCCCGGAAATCCTCCTCGGTGAATGTCAGCCGCTGGATCACCGTGCCCATCGCCCCGTCGAGGACGAGGATCTTTTCCGAGGCGCGCTGGCGGAGCGCACGCTCGATCTCGGTGCCGTCGACGGGGGAGAAGTCGGTCATTCTTGCTCTCTCGCAGTGATCCCGGAGCCGCGTGGCGGATGTCCGGATCCGGACGGGTCTCTATCTGTCAGATGTGCGAACCGAGGGGATGCCTCGGTCGCCGTTTCGACCGCATTTCGGCAGGCGCCCGCAAGTAGAGCCATTCCGCTCGTCCCGGGGCCGCGCGGCGCCTCCCTGGACCGGATCGGTTCCGACCCGCAAGGACGCAGCCCCTCACGCCGCCTTTGCCGCCGCCACCTTCGGCGCCTGCGAGCGCAGGCCGAGGATGTGGCAGATGGCGTAGACGAGGTCCGAGCGGTTCATCGAGTAGAAGTGAAAGTCGCTGATGCCGGCATCGACGAGGTCGATCACCTGCTCGGCGGCGACTGCCGCGGCGACGAGGCGGCGGGTCTCCACGTCGTCGTCGAGCCCCTCGAACCGGGCGGCGAGCCAGTAGGGCACCGAGGCGCCGGTGCGGCGGGCGAAGTTCGCCGCCTGCTTGAAGTTCTGCACCGGCAGGATGCCCGGGATGATCGGGATCTCGATGCCGGCCGCGCGCACCTTGTCGAGGTAGCGCAGATAGATGTCGTTCTCGAAGAAGAACTGGGTGATGGCCTGGTCGGCGCCCGCATCGACCTTGGCCTTCAGGGCGTCGATATCGGCCTCCAGGGAGGCAGCCTCCGGGTGCTTCTCGGGATAGGCCGAGACCGAGACCTTGAAGTCGCCGATGCGCTTGATGCCGGCCACGAGGTCGGCGGTGGTGGCGTAGCCGCCGGGATGAGGCCGGTAGGTGTGCCCGACGCCCTCGGCCGGGTCGCCGCGCAGGGCCACGATGTGGCGTACCCCCGCATCCCAGTAGGACCGGACCACCGCGTCGATCTCCTCCCGCGTGGCGTTCACGCAGGTGAGGTGGGCGGCGGGCTTGAGGCTCGTCTCCTTCACCATGCGGGCGACGGTGTTGTGCGTGCGCTCGCGGGTGGAGCCGCCGGCGCCGTAGGTCACCGAGACGAAGTTCGGCTGCAGCGGCGCGAGGCGCTCGATCGACGACCACAGGATCTTCTCCATCTCGTCGGTCTTCGGCGGGAAGAACTCGATGGAGACGCGGATCGGGCGGTAGCCGTCGCGGCTGGCGCGGTGGCGGGAGGCGGTGGGCATGGGGTCGTCCTCTATGTCGATCGGTTCAGACGAATCGAAATCGGGTTCAGGCGACCGCCCGAGGGCGGTCCGCGGCGGCCTCGGCCGGTGAAACGGCATCCTCGGCGAGCCAGAGGGTCACGGTCAGGGGCAGTTCGGTGCCGTCGCTCGGCGCGATGTCGCGGTGGGCGACGGAGGCGAGGCCGGCTTCGATGAGCCAGCCGGTGATCTGGTCCGGCGCGAAGCCGAGGCGGCGATGGGCCTGGTCCTCGCGCAGATGCTCCAGGGTGTGGGGCGCGAAATCGACGACGAGGAGCCGGCCGCCCGGCGCCACGAGGCGGCGCGCCTCGCGCAGGGCACGGGCCGGGTCGTCGAGGTAATGCAGCACCTGATGCACCACCACGAGGTCGAAGCTGCCCCGGCCGAAGGGTGGGGCGTGGATGTCGCCCTGGCGCAGCTCGATCCGGGAGAGCCCCGCCTGTTCCAGGTTGGCCCGGGCGACGGAGAGCATGGCGTGGCTCGAATCGAGGCCGGTCGCCCGGGCCGCCCGCGGGGCGAGCAGGGCCAGCATCTTGCCGGTGCCGGTGCCGAGATCGATCAGGCTGCCGACCGGCCGGGGACCGAGCAGGTCGAGGACCGCGGCCTCCACGATGGCCTCCGGCACGTGGAGCGAGCGCAGCCCGTCCCATTTCGGCGCGAGCCGGGCGAAGAAGGCCTGCGCGGCCTCCGCCCGCTGGGCTCGCACGGCGTCGAGCCGGGCCCGGTCCTCCGAGAGCGGCGGCTGCGCAGTCTCCAGCCGGGCGATCAGCGGCTCGACGAGGCCGCCGCCCTCGCGCATGCGGAAGAAGGCCCAGGCCCCCTCCCGGTGGCGCTCGATCAACCCCGCCTCGACCAGCAGCTTGAGATGGCGCGAGATCCGCGGCTGCGACTGGCCAAGGATGTCGGTGAGGTCGGAGACGGAGAGTTCGCCCTCGGCGAGCAGCGCCAGGATGCGCAGGCGCGTCTCCTCCGCGGCGGCGCGCAGCACGCCGAGCGCTTCGGGGAAGCGGACGGTCGAGGGGGCGCTGTCGTTCTCCTTAGACATAAAGATATCTTTATGTCCGTTTCGATGGCCTGGCAAGCCGGTTTCGCGCGCGGCGTTTCCCTCAGCGGCTCCGCAGGCTCACTCGGCCGCCTCTTCCCGGTGCGGGCGCAGCTCCGGGGCGCCCTGCTCGGGGCCGCTCGACGGGGCGACCTGGCTCTCCGAGCGACTCGAATCGACGAAGATCCGGGCCTCACCCTCGCGGATGCCGAGGCTGCGCAGGGCGTAGCGCATCATGCCCAGGGCAAGTTCGCGCTCGCCCATCAGCACGAGGCCGGCCCGCGCCTCCTCCAGCTTGCGCCGCTCCGCGTCGCTATGGGTGCGCACCAGGGTGTCGATGCCGGGATTGGCGTCGCGGGCGATCTCCAGGAGGCGGCGGCCCTGATGCGCCTCCGGGTTGGCGACGACGAGGAGGCGGGCGGTGCCGATCTCGGCGGCGTCGAGGATGCCCGGGGCGGTGGCGTCGCCGAACACCGCCGGGATGCCCGCCGCCCGCAATTCCATGATGCGGCGTCGGTCGCGCTCGACCACGACGAAGGGCAGCTCCCAGTCGCGCAGGGCATTGGCGATGGCGCTGCCGACGCGGCCATAGCCGACGATGACGGCATGGTCCCGGTGGCGGACCCGGTCGCTGCGGATCTCGATGGGCGCGCCGCGCCGCCGCTCGAACCGGGTGGCGAGGTCCGGATGCTCCCCGAGATAGCGGGTCACCCGGGCGGCGAGCGCGAAGAAGAGCGGGTTCAGGGTGATCGAGAGCAGGGCGCCGCCGAGCACGAGGTCGCGCCCCTCCACCGGCAGCAGCTTCAGGGTGATGCCGAGGCTGACCAGGATGAAGGAGAACTCGCCGATCTGGGCGAGGCTCGCGGCGATGGTGAGCGCCGTGCCGACCGGATGGCCGAAGGCCAGCACGATCGCGATCGCCGCCACCGACTTGCCCAGCACGATCACCCCGAGCACGGCGAGCACCGAGAGCGGCTCCCGCAGGAGGATGCCGGGATCGAACAGCATGCCGACGGAGACGAAGAACAGGACGGCGAAGGCGTCCTGCAGGGGCAGCGAATCGGCGGCGGCCTGGTGGCTGAGATCGGATTCGGCGAGCACCATGCCGGCGAAGAAGGCGCCCAGCGCGAAGGAGACGCCGAACAGCTCCGCCGAGCCGAAGGCGATGCCGAGCGCCAGGGCCAGCACGGCGAGGGTGAACAATTCCCGCGAGCCGGTCCGGGCCGCCTTCTCCAGGATCCAGGGGACGAAGCGGCGGCCGCCGACCAGCATCACCGTGACGAAGATGCCGACCTTCACCACCGTGAGGCCCAGGGTGAGCCAGAGGCTGTCGCCGATGTCCTTTCCGGAAAGGTCGGCGATGAGATGGGCGAGGCTCGCGGCGGCGCCGCCATGGCCGCCCCCCGCATCGGCCGCGCCGCCGAGGCCCGGGGCCAGGGCCGGCAGCAGCACCAGCGCCAGCACCATCGCGAGATCCTCGACGATGAGCCAGCCCACGGCGATGCGGCCCTTGTCGCTGTCGAGCAGGCCCTGCTCCTCCAGCGCCCGCAGCAGCACGACGGTGCTCGCCACCGAAAGGGCGAGGCCGAAGACGAGTCCCGCCCCGAGGCTCCAGCCCCAGCTCAGCGCCAGCCCTCCGCCCATGGCGGTCGCCGCGGCGATCTGCACGATGGCGCCGGGGAGGGCGATGGTCCGCACTGCCATCAGGTCCTTGATCGAGAAATGCAGCCCCACGCCGAACATCAGCAGGATCACGCCGATCTCGGCCAGTTGCTGCGCCAGCTCGGCATCGCCGACATAGCCGGGGGTGAAGGGGCCGATGGCGATGCCGGCGAGCAGATAGCCGACCAGCGGCGGCAGGCGCAGGAACTGCGCGGCCATCCCGAACAGGAAGGCACAGACCAAACCCAGCGCGATGATGGAGATGAGTTCGGTCGCGTGGGGCACGGGCTCTCCTTCGGGCACGGGCAAGCTGCCGCAGGGCGTCCCGCCGCGCCGCGTGGAGCCGGCTTCATGCCAACGAGACCGGCTTCGCGCGGATCGGTTCCGGAGACCCTCCCGGTATGTCGCCGGCCGGCGCCGCGCGGAAGGGCGTTCGTCCGGCTTTTGGACGATTCCTTATGCCCTTGCCCCGCTCCCCGGGAAATGCGGGTGCAAAACCGCACGGGGCGACGCGCGTCCGGAGGTCGCGAGCCGCCCGCCTCTGCCACCACTGAAGAGCAGGGCCGCCCTTAGCGCGGAATGTCGTTAAGCATTTTTCACGTGAAAAGCCGACGCGCCGTCAGGCCTTCTCGTCCAGGGCCGGATCGGCTTCGGAGGCGCCCTCCGAGGCGGATGGCGTCCCCTGCCGGGCCGTGTTCAGGACGGCGAGCAAGGTCTCGGCATCGTAGGGCTTGGCCAGCAGGTTCGCCCCCGTCTCGCCCCTGACCGCATTGGTGTCGCCGGTGGCATAGACGACGACCGCGGATGGCCGCATCGCCCGCGCCCGGGCCGCGAGTTCGGGGCCGGAGGCACCCGGCAGGTTCACGTCGGTGACGAGCACGTCGACGGGCGCCGTCTGAAGGGCCGCCATAGCCTCCTCCGCGCTGCCGGCATCCACCACGACGTAGCCGGCATCCTGCAGCATCTCGGCGGTGTTCATGCGGATGAGGTCGTCATCCTCGACGAGCAGCACCGTCGGCCGACCGCCGGCGACCGGGACCGCCCCCTTGGACGCCGTCCTGGAGACAGCCTTGGGCGTGGCGGCAGCGGGCTTCGCCGAGGCGGCCACCCCGCGCTGGCGCTGGTTGGCGAGCACGTGGCGGAACTTCCGGGCAAGCGCCTCGCGGGTATAGGGCTTCGAGAGCAGCTCGACGCCCGCATCGAGCCGGCCGCCATGGACGATCGAGTTCTCGGTGTAGCCGGAGGTGAAGAGCACGGCGATGTCGGGCAGGCGCTCGCGGGCCTTGCGGGCGAGCTCCGGGGATTTCAGCGCGCCCGGCATCACCACGTCGGTGAAGAGCAGGTCGATCGGGATGCCGCTCTCGATCACGCTGAGGGCGCTCGTCGCGTCCACGGCCTTGAGCACGCGGTAGCCGAGATCCGACAGCATCTCGACCACGGTGGCGCGCACCTCCGGATCGTCCTCGACGACGAGCACGGTCTCGGTGCCACCCGCGACCGGGCCGGTATCGACCGCCACCTCGACATCCTCGGATTCCACCGCGCGCGGCAGGTAGAGCCGGATCGTGGTGCCGTGACCGACCTCGGAATAGATCTTCACGTGGCCGCCCGACTGCTTGACGAAGCCGTAGACCATCGAGAGCCCGAGGCCCGAACCCTTGCCCTCCGCCTTGGTGGTGAAGAACGGCTCGAACACCTTGGCCACGATCTCCGGGCTCATGCCGCAGCCCGTGTCGGAGACGGCGAGCATCACGTACTGGCCCGGCATCACCTCGTCGTGGGTGCTGGCATAGGCGTCGTCGAGATGCGCGTTGGCGAGCTCGATCGTCAGCTTGCCGCGCCCGTCCATCGCGTCGCGGGCGTTGATGGCGAGGTTGAGGAGCGCGTTCTCGATCTGGCCTGGATCGATGAAGGTGTTCCACAGGCCGCCGGCGAAGACGGTCTCGATCTCGATCGCCTCGCCGATCGCCCGGCGCAGCATCTCGTCCATGCCCTGGACGAAGCGGGTGACGTTGACGACCTTGGGCTCGAGGGGCTGGCGCCGGCCGAAGGCGAGGAGCTGGCTCGCGAGCTTGGCCCCGCGGGAGACGCCCGCCATGGCGTTGGCGACGCGCCGCTCGGCCCGGTCGTTGCCGGCGATGTCCTTGGCGAGGAGCTGGAGGTTGCCGGAGACGACCTGGAGCAGGTTGTTGAAGTCGTGGGCGACGCCGCCGGTGAGCTTGCCGATGGTCTCCATCTTCTGGGCCTGGACGAGCTTGGCCTCCGCCTGACGGCGCTCGTCGATCTCGGCGATCACCCGGGCCTCCAGCGTCTCGTTGAGCTGGCGCAGCTGCTCCTCGGCCCGCTGGCGGTGGCGCACCTGGCGGGCGAGATCCTCCGCCTGCTCCCGCAGGGCGGCCTCCGCCGCACGCTGATGGGTGATGTCGGTATGGACGCCGACCCATTCGACGATCCGCCCGGCCTGGTCGAGAATCGGCAGGGCGCGGATCGCGAAGGTGCGCCAGGTCCCGCCGTGATGGCGGACCCGGTGCTCGTGGACATACATGGCCTTGGCGGCGACCGCCGCGTTCCAGCTCCGCACGGATTCGGCCGCATCGTCCGGATGCACGGCCTGAGCCCAGCCGAAGCCCTGGTACTCCTCCCGGCTCTGGCCGGTCAGGGCGGCCCAGCCCGGCTGCTCGCCGGTCATGCGGCCGTCGGCGCTGTTGGTCCAGAGCACGCCGTGCACGGCATCGATCGCCGTGCGGAAGCGCCGGTCGCTGGCGGCGAGCGCCGCCTCACGCCGCGCCCGCTCCTCGATGTCGATGCCGAGGATGTGCACGCCCGGCACGGAACCGTCCGGCTCGATATGCGGCACGTAGCGCAGCTCCGCCCGGCGGGGCCGGCCGTCGTGATAGGGGATCGTCGTCTCGCTGGCGAAGGCCTCGCCGGCCAGGGCGCGGTCGAGGGAGGGCTTGCGGTCGGCGTAGAAATCCTCGCCGACGATCTCGCGCACCGGCCGCCCGATCATGGTCCGGGGATCGACACCGAGCCAGTCCCGATAGGCCGCGTTGGCGAAGCGGTAGACGTGGTTGCGGTCGACATAGGCCACGAGCATCGGCAGCGCGTCGGTGAGGCGGCGAAGCTCCGCCTCGTTCGCCGCCAGCCGGCGCTCCGCTTCGACGCGGGCACTGTTGTCGACGACGGTGCACATCACGCCGCCGATGCTGCCATCGGCCTCGTAGACGGGGGTGTAGAACAGGTCGAGGATGAAGGTCTGCGAGCGGCCGCCATGGTCGAGCACCATGACGTGGTCGTGGAAGGAGGAGAGCTCGCCGCGATAGCCCGCCTCGAGCATCGCCCGGTTCCAGTCCCAGATCTCCGGCCAGATCTCCTGGGCGCGCTCACCGAGGGCGCGCGGATGCTTCGGCCCGGCGATGGCGGCATAGGCGTCGTTGTAGAGCATGATGTGGTCGGGGCCCCACATCAGCACCTTGGCCACCGGCGAGTTGACGATGTTGGCCACCGTCGCGCGCATCTCCAGGGACCAGCCGTCGACCGGCCCGAGCGGCGTCGCGCTCCAGTCCCTGGCCCGGATCAGCGCGCCGCATTCGCCGCCCGCCACCGGCCAGCCCTTGGGCGCGGGCCGGCGCCCGGTCCCGTCGCGCAGGGCCCGCAGGCCCGCCCGCACCACCTCGCTGGCATTGGCGTAGTCGCCGGAGCCGAGGCAGTCGGCGATGAACCCCTCCAGCTCGGGGGTGAGCGAGACGTTGCGCGACTGACGGGCGGCCATGACGCTTCGTGTTCCCGGATCGGACCTGTGTCAACAGATGTCATACCCACCGCATCGCGGCGGCGCGCGCCGGTCAGAGGGCGATCACTAGACCGTCCTCCGCGGCGATGTAGCCCTCCGGGGGATGGGCGATCATCTCGACGCTCATATGGGTGAGCATCAGGCGCCGGGGAGCGATCTCGGGCAGGCGCGCCTTCAGCGTCGCCCAGTCGAGATGGAACTTCACCGGCCGCTCGATCGTGTAGCCCTCGGCGATCAGCAGGTCGGCCTCGCGCCCGGCCGCGATCAGCGCGTCGACCCATTCCGTGTCGCCGGTATAGGCGAGCACCCTGCCCTCCCCCTCGATGCGCAGGGCATGGGAGGGCGCCCCGGAGGGATGGCGCACGGGAAAGGCATGGGCCGTGAAGCCGGAGGCCGTGACCGGCCGGCCCTCCGCGATCTCCGTCACGACCACGGGAAAGGCCCGCTCCGCTTTGCTCGATCCCGGAAACAGCGCCTCCATCGCCGCTTCCAGGCGCGCCTGGATCCCCTCCGGCCCGACGATGGTCAGCGGCGTCGCGCGCCGGCTGACGAGCTGCCCGTCGAGAATCAGCCAGGGCAGCCCGCCGAAATGATCGCCGTGGAGATGGGTGACGAAGACCGTGTCGATGCCGTTCGGGTCGACGCCGTAGCGGCGGATCGCGATGAGCGAGGAGGCGCCGCAATCGACGAGGAAGCAGGTCCCCGTGGCCGTGACGTGGAAGCAGGTGTTGAAGCGGCCGCCGGAGCCGAACGCGTCGCCGCAGCCGAGAACCTGAAGCCGCATCGTGATCCGCTCCCGCCCGCTTTGCCCTGAGGGCAAGACATCTCGGTCGCAGGCGCTCCGGGTCAATCGCGTTCGATCGCGATTGCCTTGGCCGCCGGGATCGGCTGTCTACGCCCCGCGACGAATCGGAACGGGATGAAAATCGGATGTCGGGCGGACACGGAGCGGTCGAGGGGTCGAACAAGCGCGTGGCGCTGCTGATCTCCATCCTGGCCCTCTTCCTGGCGGGCGCCGAGACGCTCGCCAAGAGCGCACAGACCGAGGCGCTCGGCGCCAATGTCGAGGCCTCGAACCAATGGGCCTATTTCCAGGCCCGCACGATCCGCTCGACCGTGGTGAAGACGGTGGACGAACTGGTGGCGCTGCTGCCGCCGGGCACGGATCCGGCGGCGATCGCCGCCAAGCGCGCGGACTGGGCCAAGACGTTGGCCCGCTGGGATTCCGAGCCGGCCACCGGCGAGGGCCGCAAGGAACTCGCCGAGAAGGCCCGGGCCTCGGGCGAGCGCCGCGACCTCGCGCTGGAGCGCTACCACCATTACGAGATCGCCTCGGCCGCCTTCCAGATCGGCATCGTCCTGGCCTCGGCGGAGGTCATCACCGGCATCGCCGCACTCGCCATCGGCGGCGGCCTGCTCGGCGTGGCGGGCCTCGCCCTGGCCGGATTCGGGCTGTTCGCGCCCCACGCCCTGCCCTTCTTCCACTGAGGGAGGTCGCCCTCAGGCCGCTTCCCGCGGGCGCCGACGATAGAGCGGGTCGTCGAGGCCCGCGATCGGGATGAAGCCGGGGCGCGCCCGCAGGCGGGCGATCCAGGCCCGGACCGCCGGGAAGGGCTCCAGGGAGATGTCGCCCATGGGCGCGAGCGCCACGTAGGGAAACACCGCGAGATCCGCGATGGTGGGACGTCCGGCGGCGAGCCAGGCGCGGGTTTCCAGGGCGGCTTCGAGGATCTGGAGGGACTTGACGCCCCGGGCCGTCGCTTCCGCCAGGGTGTTCGCGTTGCCCCAGATGCCGAAGCCGTCATGGGGTCCCTGGAAGGACAGGATCGCCCGGGCGGTGAAGACCCCGTGCTGGATCCAGCTCGCGGCAAAGGCGAGCCAGTCGACGATCTCGGCCTGCTCGGCTGCCTCGTGCGACCACCAGGTCTGCCCCGCATGCTTGTCCGCGAGATGGACCAGGATCGCCGCGGAATCCGTGAACGTGCGGTCCCCGTCGATCAGGACGGGCACCTCGCCGCGGGGATTGATCGCGAGGAAGGCCGGCCCATGCTGCTCGCGGCCGGGAAAGTCGATCTCGACCTCCTCCACCGTCAGGCCGAGGAAAGCCAGGAGCAGGCGGACCTTGTAGCTGTTTCCCGACTCCCGGTAAGTATAGAGCCTGATCGACATCGCTCTTCTCCCGGACCGTCGCGAGAAAACTAGCAATATCCGCGCAGGACGAGTTTTCTTTTTCCACGCGTCTCCAAGAAGAACAGCCTGTCCGCGTTCCTGTGCAGGAAAGGACGAGATCGTTCGAGCCCTATACGCGCACAGGGTGCGGCATCACGGTCTCGGGAGCTTCGGAACAGCCTGGAAGCGTGGGGATTGAGGCGAGGACGGCCCGCGGCATTCCCATGCGTCCGGGCCGCGCCATTCACCTCGTGAGATCAGCCTCGAGAGAGAAATCCTCCATGAAGAAGTCCCTTGCCCTGGCGGCCCTCGGCCTCTCGGCCGTGCTGGCGACGCCCGCCCTCGCCCAGGACCCGCTGGCGGTGCGGATCGCCCCGCAGCCCGGTCTCGACGGGGCCGCCGCGACGCGGACCCCCGAGTTCCGCGCCGCCGCCCTGCGCTCGGACGCGGTGAGCATCGAGTCGAGCCGCATCGCCCTGGAGCGCTCCCGCAACCCGCAGGTCCGCAACTACGCGCGCCGGGTCATCGAACATCGGACCGCGACCACCGACGCGCTGCTGCCGCCGGGCACCTCGCTGAGCGCGGGCGGCACCGTCGTCGCCGATCAGCAGGGCATTCCGACTCGCCTCGACAACCCGGTCGGCGTGGTGCTCGCCCCGGTCACGCTCGCGGCCAACGTCACCACGGGCATCGTCGGCGGCGTGCTCGGGGGCGTCGGCCTGATCGACAACAGCCCGGGCGAGCCGGGGCGCCGGGTGGCGATCGGCCCCGAGGGCCAGGCCAGGATCGAGCGCCTGAAGTCGGCGCCCTCGGCGCGCGCCTTCGACCGGACCTATGTCGCCCAGCAGGCCCGCTCGGATGCGCGCACGCTCGCCCTCTACGACGCCTATTCGCGCTCCGGCGACAGCGCCCAGGGCCGCCAGTTCGCCAATGAGGCGCTGCCCTACATCGCCGGCGAGCATGCCCACTCGGCCGAGCTCGACGCCCGCTTCGGCGGCTGACCGCACGTCAGGGCCGAAAACGCGAAAGGGGCGGCTCCCGGTGGAGCCGCCCCTTTCCTTTCGGGATCGTCGCGACGCCTAGAACAGGCCGTCGATCTGGCCGTTGGCGTCGAGGCGGATAGTGTCGGCCGCCGGGACCTTGGGCAGGCCCGGCATGGTCATGATCTCACCGCAGATCACCACCACGAAGCCGGCGCCGGCCGAGAGGCGCACGTCGCGCACGGCGATGATGTGGCCCGAGGGCGCGCCCATCAGGCTCGGATCCGTCGAGAACGAGTACTGGGTCTTGGCCATGCAGACCGGCAGGTTGCCGTAGCCGTCCTTCTCGAAGCCGGCGAGCTTGCCCGCGGCCTTCGATTCGATCTGGATGTCGGCGGCGCCGTAGAGCTTCGTCGCGATGGCCTTGATCTTGTCGGTCAGCTTCGACTCGGTCTCGTAGACGAAGCTCAGCGGCTTCTGCGCGCCCTCGGCGAGCTTCACCACGGCGTGAGCCAGGTCCTCGGCGCCGGCGCCGCCCTCCGCCCAGTGCTTGCAGGTGATCGCCTCGACCTGGAGCTTGTCGCGGCAGAGCTCCTTCAGCCGGGCATGCTCGGCATCGGTGTCCTGGTAGAAATGGTTCACGCCGACGACGACCGGCAGGCCGAAGCTGCGCACGTTCTGCACGTGCCGCTCCAGATTGGCGAAGCCCTTCTCCAGGGCCTCCAGGTTCTCGGAGCCGAGGCTCTTCTTGTCGACGCCGCCATGCATCTTGAGGGCGCGCACGGTGGCCACGATCACCACCGCCGAGGGCTTGAGGCCCGTCTGGCGGCACTTGATGTCGATGAACTTCTCCGCGCCCAGATCCGCGCCGAAACCGGCCTCGGTCACCACGTAATCGGCGAGCTTGAGGCCGCTGCGGGTCGCGATCACCGAGTTGCAGCCATGGGCGATGTTGGCGAAGGGGCCGCCATGGATGAGGGCCGGGTTGCCCTCCAGGGTCTGCACGAGGTTCGGCTGCAGGGCGTCCTTGAGCAGCACCGTCATGGCGCCGGTCGCCTTCACCTGGGCCAGCGTCACCGGCTTGCGGTCGCGGGTCTCGGCGATGACGATGCGGCCGAGGCGCTCCTCGAGATCCGCGAGATCCTTGGCGAGGCAGAACACCGCCATCACCTCGGAGGCGACGGTGATGTCGAAGCCGTCCTCGCGGGGGAAGCCGTTGGCGACGCCGCCGAGGGACTGGTTGATGGCGCGCAGGGCCCGGTCGTTCATGTCGACCACGCGGCGCCAGTGGATGCGGCGCACGTCGATATTGAGCTCGTTGGCCCAGTAGATGTGGTTGTCGATCAGCGCGGCGGCCAGCGAATGCGCCGAGGTGATGGCGTGGAAGTCGCCGGTGAAGTGCAGGTTGATCTGCTCCATCGGCACGACCTGCGCCTTGCCGCCGCCGGCCGCGCCGCCCTTCATGCCGAAGCAGGGGCCGAGCGAGGGCTCGCGCAGGCACATCACGGTCTTCTTGCCGATGCGGTTGAGCGCGTCGCCGAGGCCCACCGTGGTCGTGGTCTTGCCCTCGCCCGCCGGCGTCGGGGAGATCGCGGTGACGAGCACGAGCTTGCCGTCCGGCTTGCCCTCCAGCGACTTGATGAAGTCGTGGTCGATCTTGGCGATGTGCTTGCCGTAATTGTGAAGCGCCTCGTCCGGGATGCCGATCTTCCGTGCGACGTCCGCGATCGGCTTCAGGGTCGCCGCGCGGGCGATCTCGATATCTGAGGGCATTTCTCTCACCGTCGTTTCTTGGAGGACCGGCCTGCCGGGCCGGTCCCTGTCGCCATCCGCGGAGCCGCGTCAGCAGGGCGAAAGCCCTACGCCGTCGTACCGCCGAGATAAACCGATGCGCCCAGTTTGCGGGAGGGCGCGGGAAAAAGCGCGTCGGATTTTTTCAATGAAAATGCGAAATTAAATTTTTTCGCCGACCGCCCGGATCCCCCGCGCCGTCCTCTCCGCCAGGTCGGCGAGCTCCGCCTCGCTCGCGATCAGCGGCGGGCTCAGGGCGATCGTGTCGCCGGCTGCGCGCAGGACGAGATCCTGGTCCCGGAAGGCCGCGACCATGGCGGCATAGGCCCGGCTGCCGCCTCCTTGCAGGGGCGCGAGATCGATGCCCGCGGCGAGGCCCACGGTGCGGATGTCGAGCACCTCCGGGATCGCGCGCAGGGACATCACCGCCTCCGCGAAGACCGGCTCCAGCGCCCGGGCCCGCTCGAACAGGCCCTCGTCCCGGTAGAGGTCGAGGGTGGCGAGCCCCGCCGCGCAGGCGAGCGGGTGGCCGGAATAGGTGTAGCCGTGGAAGAGCTCGACCGCCTCCGCCGGCCCCTGCATCAGCGTCGCGTAGATGTCCTTGCGCACGATCACGCCGCCGAGGGGCACCGTGCCCGAGGTGACGCCCTTAGCGAAGGTGATCATGTCCGGCACCACGCCGTAGCGCTCGGCGGCGAAGGCATGCCCCAGCCGGCCGAATCCGGTGATGACCTCGTCGAAGATGAGCAGCAGGCCGTGCCGGTCGCAGAGCGCACGCAGGCGCTGCAGGTAGCCCTTGGGCGGCGGCAGCACGCCGGTCGAGCCCGCCATCGGCTCGACGATCACGGCGCAGAGCGTCGAGGCGTCGTGGAGGGCCACGATCCGTTCGAGGTCGTCGGCGAGGTGGGCGCCCCAATCCGGCTCGCCCTTGGTGAAGGCCTGGCGCGCCCGGTCGTAGGTGTGGGGCAGGTGGTCGACGCCCGGAAGGCCGGGGCCGAAGACCTTGCGGTTGTTGGCGAGTCCGCCGACCGCGATGCCGCCGAAGCCGACCCCGTGATAGCCGCGCTCGCGCCCGACGAACCGCGTCCGGCCGCCCTCACCGCGGGTGTGGCGGTAGGCGAGGGCGATTTTGAGGGCGGTGTCGGCGGCCTCGGAGCCGGAATTGCAGAAGAAGACGTTGTCGAGGTCGGCCGGGGCCAGGGCTCCGAGGCGGCTGGCGAGGGCGAAGGCGCCCGCATGCCCGAACTGGAAGGGCGGCGCGTAGTCGAGCCGCCCGGCCTGGTCGCGGATCGCCGCCGTGATCGGCGCGCGGTTGTGCCCGGCATTGCAGCACCAGAGCCCGGCGATCCCGTCGAGGATCCGGCGCCCGTCCGCGCTCCGGTAATGCATCCCCTCGGCGCCCGCGAGCATCCGCGGCGCCTGCTTGAAGGCGCGGTTGGCGGTGAAGGGCATCCACCACGCGTCGAGATCGTTGCGCGGGCCGGGCATGGAAGCGTCGAGAAGCATGGCCGGCCTCAGCGCACAATCGCAGTGGCGGCGTAGCCGGCCCCGGTCAGGGCCCGCGCGACCTCCTCGCCCCGCGCCCCGGTCAGCGCGCTGACCCGGCCCGTTTCGAGGTCGACGCGGACCTCCGCCCCGGGGTCGAGGCGGCGGATCGTGCGGCGCACGGCCTCGGCGCATCCCGCGCAGGTCATGCCCTCCACCGCCATGAGGAGCTCGCTGCGGTTGCCGTCCATGCTGGTCTCCGTGTCGCGGGCGACATCTCGTCCATCTCGGCGCGACCCGCAAGGGCCGTCCCGGGATCCCCCCTCATGGGAGACCGGCGCGTTTCGGCATCACACCCGTTGATATCCCGGTCCCGGTCCCTCGCTCGCCTTGCGGGCGCCTGTCCGCTCGGCGAAAGATGACCCCGTCCGCAAGGCTCGAGGGCCGGGCCGGATCCCGCATGCGAACAGCCCCCTCGTTACGAAGGTGAAGAGCCAGAAAGCCCGGACGATCGGCCCGCGCGGGCGCCTGTGGGCGATCAGCCTGTTCGGGCTCTCCGTCCTCGCGCCGGTCGCGATCCTGGAGCCGATCGTCGGCGCCTACGCCCTCGGCCTGGCCTCCGCCTTCGCCGCCCTGCTGCAGCATCGCCGGGCGAACCGCTTCGCCGCGGCCCACGAGAAGCTGTCGAGCGAGCTCGACGTGGTGTCGCAGCGCTTCCTGAAGCTCGAGACCGTGATCGCCGCCCTGGTGCGCGAGCGCCGGGAGCCGGGCCGCGCCGCGCCGCCGCCGACGGAATCCGAGGCGAAGGCCGAAGCCGAGGCGGAGGCGAAGGCCCTGCGCAAGGGCGTCGACGAGATCACCGCCGAGATCGGCCTCCTGAGCGGCATCGTGCGCGAGCTCGCCAATGTCGTCTCCGCGCAGGAGCAGGAGATCGACCGGCTCAAGACCCGGCCCGCGCCCCCGCCCGCCCCCGTGGTGGTGACGCCGGCCCCGGAGCCGCCGGCGACGCTCGCACCCCCGGTCGAGACCCGCCTCGAGCCCCCCGCCCTCCGGCTGCCCCCCGCGCCGCCTTTCGCGCCGGATCCCCTGCAGGGGCCGTCGCGGGGGCCGTCGCGGGGGCCGTCGCGGGGGCCGTCCTTGCGCGAGCCGCCCCCGCGCGAGCCGGTCCGGGACCCGGCCAAGGAGGCCGCCCTGGTCGAGGCCTTCGACGCGGACGGGCTCGACGTCTATCTCCAGCCCGTCGTCACCCTGCCCCAGCGCAAGGTCGTCGGCTACGAGGCGCTGGCCCGGGTGACGCTGAACGGCGAGGCCCTGCCGCCGGAGGTCTTCCTGCCGGTGCTGGAGCGCTACGGCCGCACCACCGCCCTCGACCGGCGCATGCTCCAGCGCGTCGGCACCATCGCCCGCCACCTGCAGAAGCGGGGCAGCCAGGCGGCGGTGACCTACGCCCTCTCGCCCTTCTCCCTGTTCGAGCCCGGCTTCCTGCGCAGCCTCGGCCGGCTGGTCTCCGACGGGGAAGGCATGCCGCCCCAGGTGATCGTGGCCCTGCCCCAGGCGAGCTGGCGCACCCTGGACGCGGAGCAGGCCGCCGCCCTCGCCGAGCTGCGGGGCAGGATCGGCTTCGCCCTCGACCGGCCGGTGGATCTCTCCTTCGAGTCCAACGCGCTCGCCGCCAGGGGCCTGTCCCAGGTCAAGGTGCCCGCCGCCCTGCTCCTGCGGCCGCCGGAGCGGATGGCGAGCCCGGACATCGCCGTGGAGGACCTCGTCGCGGCCCTCGGCCGGGCCGGGATCCGAGTCGTGGCCACCCAGGTCGAGCGCGAGACGGACGTGCCGAACCTGATCGACCTCGACCTGCCGCTCGCCCAGGGCGGCGTCTTCGCGCCGCCGCGGGCGGTGCGGGCCGAGGTGCTGGCCCCGGAGGCCCCGACGCCCCCCTCCCCGCCCGAGCCCCCGCCGGACCCGCAACCCCAGCGCCGCCCCTTCCGCGACTTCCTGCGCCGGGCGGTGTGAGCTTTCCGCGGCGGCCTTTCCTCACCCCTTCGGAGAGAGGGGCCAGGAAGTCGGCGGAGGGGGCCGCCGCCGCAATTCCCGGCCGCGCGCCCGAGGCACCCACTCCACCGCGCTCACGCGCGGTCCCCCTCGCCCAGGGGGCGAGGAAAGACGACCCGCGCGCTCATCCCGAAACCGCCCCAAAATCCCGCTTCGCGTTGATTTCCCGGCGCCCAACCCCTACCCGGGCCGCGAAGAACGGCCGCGCGCGTCCCGCGCGGCTCCGCTGCGAAGGTCCTCATCCGCCATGGCAGGCAAGGCGCCCGACAGGCCCGTCCCGACGATCCCGCACCTCTCGGCAATCGCCGCCGATTACGACCTGATCCTGTGCGACGTCTGGGGCGTGCTGCATGACGGCACGGTCGGCCACCGGGCGGCAGGCGAGGCCCTGATCCGCTTCCGCGGCCTCGAAGGGTCCCGGGCGCGCCGGGTCATCCTCGTCTCCAACGCCCCGCGGCCCTGGCCCGGCGTGCAAACAATCCTCGACGGCTACGGCGTGCCGCGGGAGGCCTACGACGCCATCCTGACCTCGGGCGACCTCACCCGCCGGCTCATCGCCGCGCATCCCGCGGCCCGGGTCTACCATCTCGGCCCCGACCGGGACCGGCCGATCTTCGAGGGGCTCGACCTCACCCTGGTCGGGGAGGAGGCGGCCGATCTCGTGGTCTGCACCGGCCTGTTCGACGACGACACCGAGACGGCGGAGGATTACCGCGACAGCCTCGCCCGCCTCCACGCCCGGGGCGTGCCGATGATCTGCGCCAATCCCGACCTCGTGGTCGAGCGGCGCAAGACGCTCATCCCCTGCGCCGGCCTGATCGCCGCGGCCTATGCCGAGATCGGCGGCGCGGTCACCTATGCCGGCAAGCCCTATGCCCCCGTCTACGCGGCGGCCCTCGCCATGGCGGCGGATCTCGACGGCGGCGTGGCCCCGGACACCGCCCGGATCCTGGCGATCGGCGACGCGATCCGCACCGACATCGCCGGGGCCGCGGGGGCCGGCATCCCCTCCCTGCTCGTGGCCCGCGGCATCCATGCGGAGGAGCTCGGCGTCTCCCTCGACCATCAGAGCCTGGGCGACGTGGCCGAGTGGCTGGCCCGGCAGCCGGTGCATCCCGATGCGGTGACCGAGCGGCTGGTCTGGTAAGGATTTTCTGCGTAATCCCCGGCACGTGGCCGGCGTCGCCAGACCGCGCCGGCCCGGATAAAGCTGGCCGCCGGCGAACCCGGCGGAATTCGAGACGAGAGGCGCGTCCCGCGCCCGGGAAAGGACGATGACGCGACCTGAGGCGATAGCGACCGGCGGGCTCGAGACGGAGCGCTACGGGCATCTGTCCCGGCATCTCGTCGCGTCCGGCTATGCCCTCGTCGCGCCGCCGGTGCTGCAGCCGGTCGAGCCCTTCCTGGAATTGTCGGGCGAGGATATCCGCCGCCGCATCTTCGTGACCCAGGACGCGGCCGGGGCCGAGCTGTGCCTGCGGCCGGAATTCACGATCCCCGTCTGTCGGCACCACCAGGCGAGCCGCCCCGGGCAGGCCGCCGATTACAGCTATCTCGGCCCGGTCTTCCGCCTCGCGGCGGGGGAATCCGACGAGTTCGTGCAGGCGGGCATCGAATCGATCGGCCGCACCGACACCCCCGCCGCCGATGCGGAAGTGCTGGGCCTCGCCCTGGAGGGGCTGGAGCTCCTCGGGGTGAGCGATGCCGCCATCCGCTTCGGCGACATGGGCCTGACCCAGGCCTTCCTCGACGCGCTGAAGGTGCCCCCCGTCGCCAAGCGGCGGACCCTGCGGGCGATCGCCGCCGGGCGGCCCATCGCCGGGCTCGCCAATGCGGCGGGGGCCGAGGACCCGCATGCGGGCCTGCTCGCGGCGATCCAGGGGCAGGACCCCAAGGGCGTGCGCGCCTTCGTGGAGGACGTGCTCTCCATCGCCGGCATCTCCCGGGTCGGCGGCCGCAGCGCCGGCGAGATCGCGGAGCGCTTCCTCGCCAAGGCGGCGATGCAGGCCCAGGGCGGCGCCGGGCTGAACGAGGACAACCGGGGGCTGATCGAGCGCTTCTGCGCCATCGCCGGCGATCCCGACCGGGCCCTGGCCGACCTGCGCGGCCTTACCCGCGAGGCGGGGCTGGCCGATGCCGGGCTGGAGGCGGCCTTGGCCCTGTTCGAGGAACGCACCGGCTTCATGGCCGCCCGCGGCCTGCCGATCGAGCGCTTCCGCTATGCCGGCGGCTTCGCCCGCAATCTCGACTACTATACCGGCTTCATCTTCGAGGCGACGCGGGCCGGGGGCTCCGCGCCCCTCGTCGGCGGCGGCCGCTACGACGGCCTGCTCCAGCATCTCGGCAGTGCCGAGCCCCTGCCGGCGGTGGGCTGCGCCTTCTGGCTCACCCGCTGCGTCCAGAGCGCCTGAGGCCGAGCGCGTGAGCATGACGATGCCGCAAGACGACAGCCCCCTCGTCCTCGCCGTGCCCTCGAAGGGCCGGCTGCAGGAGAACGCCACCGCCTTCTTCGGCCGCGCCGGGCTGAAGCTCGCCCAGAGCGGCGGCGCCCGCGACTACCGCGGCAAGCTCGTCGGCGTGGACAATGTCGAGGTGCGCTTCCTCTCGGCCTCCGAGATCGCGGCGCAGCTCGCCAGCGGCGCCGCCCATCTCGGCGTGACCGGCGAGGACCTGATCCGCGAGACCCTGCCGGAGAGCGCCGAGGCCGTCGAACTGCTGACGCCCCTGGGCTTCGGCCAGGCGACGGTGGTGGTCGCCGTGCCGCAGGCCTGGATCGACGTGCGGGCCATGGCCGATCTCGACGAGGTCGCCAGCGAGATGCGCCTGCGCCAGGGCCGCCGCCTGCGCATCGCCACGAAATACGTGAACCTGACCCGGCGCTTCTTCGCCGAGGCGGGCATCGTCGATTACCGCATCGTCGAGAGCCTGGGCGCCACCGAGGGCGCGCCGGCGGCGGGCTCGGCCGAGATCATCGTCGACATCACCACGACCGGGGCGACGCTGGCCGCCAACGCCCTCAAGATCCTCGACGACGGCGTGATCCTGCGCTCCGAGGCCAATCTCGTCGCCTCCCTGAAGGCGCCCTGGAGCCCGACCGCGCGGGAGGCCCTGCGCCGCGTCCTCGGCCGCATCGCCGCCGAGGAACGGGCCCGCACCACCCGGGAGATCCGGGCGGGGCTGCCCGAGGGGGAGGCCATCGATCTCTCCGGAATCGCCGCCCGGCACGGGGCCGCGCCGCCCTACGGGGCGCCGGAGGCCGGGGCCCGGGAGCTGATCCTGCACTGCCAGGCCGATGCCGCCTTCGCCCTCTCCGAAGAGCTGGCCCGGGCGGGCGCGCATTCCGTGACCGTGCGCAAGGTCGATTACGTCTTCACCCAGGGCAACGAGCTGGCCGAGGGCCTCCTGGCCAAGCTCGGCTGAGCCGCCCCGCCGGGGCGCGTCCGATCGACGCCCCGGGGCATGGGATTACCCCGGAAATCCCGCAGGCGCCCTGCGGGATTCCGGGTCCCTCTAATCCATGTTGGAGCATCTCCGGTGCCGGGGGTTCACACTTCCCCGTGACTGACGGCCTCTCCGGCCGTCGACACGTTACGGGATACATGTCCGGCAACGCTTCCCTCGTCGAACCCGTCGCCGACGACGACGCGGCTCCCGTCCTTCCCCACGGCGTCCGTCTGCATCTCGGCCAGCTCCTGGCGGAGACCTACCGGCGCGACGCCTCCGCGGAGACCGGCGAGCGTTTCGCCGAGCTGATGGAGCGGCTCGCGAAGGCGCTCGACGCGCAGGGCGCGCATGACGAGGCGGCCTTCCGCGCCGAGTTCCTGGAGATGGTGCCGCGGCTGCACAACTTCGCCATGTCCCTGGCCAAGAACCCGACGCTGGCCGACGACCTCGTCCAGGACACGCTGCTGCGCGCTTGGCGCTCGCGGACGCGCTTCGCGACGGGGACCAATCTCGGCGCCTGGCTGTTCACGATCATGCGGAACGCGTTCTACTCGCATCACCGCAAGGACAACCGGGAGCTCTCCGACAGCGACGGCGACCTCGCCGAGCGCATCGCCACGGTGCCGGAGCAATCCGGCTACGTCGATCTCAAGGATGCCCGGCTCGCCCTGGAGCGCCTGTCGCCCTCGATGCAGCAGGCGCTGATCCTCGTCGCCATCGAGAACCTCAGCTACGAGGAGGCGGCGGAGGTGATGCAGTGCCGGGTCGGCACGGTGAAGAGCCGCGTCTGGCGCGCCCGCGAGCAGCTCGCCCTGATCCTCGGCTACGACGCCGCTGAGATCGGCGCGGACAGCATGACCCTCTCCGCCCTGGGCGGCTCCGACCGGGTGATGGAATCCTGAAGGCGCCTCAGTTCATCCGCCAGATGACGCCGTTCAGCAAGCTCGCGAAGGCGACCCAGGCGGCGTAGGGCACGAGCAGCCCGGCCGCCAGTCGGTCGAAGCGCCAGGACAGGCGGATCGTCCAGAGCGCCATCACCAGCATGGCGAGGGCGACCACCAGCCCCGTCCCGAGGGCGTGGGCGGCGAAGAAGACCGGCGTCCAGGCGGCATTGAGGGCGAGCTGGGCCAGGAAGGCCGCCAGCGCCAGCTGCCAGCCCCGCCGCGCCGGTCCCGTCGCCGGCCGCGCCCCGAGCAGCCGCCAGAGCGCCACGGCGATCATCGCGTAGAGGATCGTCCAGGCCACGGGGAACACCCCGTTCGGCGGGGTGAAGGCGGGCTTGTTCAGGGTGGCGTACCAGCCCTCGATGTTCGAGCCCGTGGCGAGGCTGCCCAGCAGCGCCGTCAGCGCCACGGGCAGGATCGCCGCGAGGAGCCGCGGCCATGGCGGCAGGGCCGGTTTCTCGGGAATCGCCGTCGCGTCGCTCATGCCGCTCGTCATGCACCCTGCCGGGACCAGCTCCGCCTTGCGCGCGCCCGGCGCTTCCCGCAAGGGGCAAGCCGCCCTCAGGCCAGGACGGGACCGCCATGACCTCCAACTCGCCGCCCACCGATCGGGATGCATCGCCGACCCCGCCGGCCTTCTCCGCGCGCTCGCAGGCGGTGCAGGCCCTCGGGCGGATCGATCCGACGACCCGGGGCGTGGTGCCGCCGCTCCACCTCGCCACGACCTTCCTGCGCGACCCCGACAACGCCTATTCCTCCGGCTACACCTATGCCCGGCCCGACAACGCCACGGTGCGCGAGGCGGAGGCCGTGATCGCGATGCTGGAGGGCGCCCGCGCCGGGGCGATGCTGTTCGGCTCCGGCATGGCCGCGGCGACGGCAGTGTTCTCCGCCCTGGAGCCGGGCGACCACGTGATCGCGCCGAAGGTGATGTATTGGGGCCTGCGGCGCTGGCTGCTGCGGGAGGCCCCGCGCCTGACCTTCGACCTCGACCTCGTCGACGCCACCGATCCGGAGGCGATCCGCGCGGCGATCCGGCCGGGCCGGACCAAGCTCGTCTGGATCGAGACACCAGGCAACCCGCTCTGGACGGTGACCGACATCGCCGCGGCCGCGGCGATCGCGCATGCGGCCGGCGCCCGCCTCGCGGTCGATTCGACGGCGGCCTCGCCGGTCCATACCCGGCCCCTGGAGCACGGGGCCGACCTCGTGATGCATTCGGCCACCAAGATCCTGAACGGGCATTCCGACGTGGTGGCCGGCGTGCTCGCCGCCGCCAAGCCCGATGCCTTCTGGGAGCGGCTCGCCAATATCCGCTCGCAATGGGGCGCGATCCTCGGACCGTTCGAGGCCTATCTGCTCACGCGCTCGCTCCGCACCCTGCACCTGCGGGCGCAGGCCCAGGCGCGCAACGCCGCCGATCTTGCCGAACGTTTCAGCCGGCACCCCCATGTCGCCGCCGTGCTCTATCCCGGGCTGCCCGGCCATCCCGGCCATGCGGTCGCCGCGCGCCAGATGGAGGGCGGCTTCGGCTTCATGCTCTCGATCCGCGTCGCGGGGGGCGAGGCGGCGGCCATCGCCACGGCGGCGGGGGTGCGGCTGTGGAAGCGGGCGACCTCGCTGGGCGGCGTCGAGAGCCTGATCGAGCACCGGGCCTCGGTGGAGGGAGCGGGCACGCCCTGCCCGCCGGACCTGCTGCGCCTCTCGGCCGGCATCGAGTCGGTGGACGACCTCCATGCCGATCTGGATGCGGCCCTGCGCCAGGCCCACGGTTCCTGAGACGCCGCGGGGAGCCTCACGGGAAATTTCGGGGCCTCCGGCTCCGGTCGGGCCGTTCCGGCGTTGTCGGGAAGACAGGCCGGGTTTCGATCGCCCGGAGACGGAGCCCGCCGATGACGCCGACCGCCCGACCCCTCGCCCGCCTCACCCTCGCGCTCCCCCTCGCCCTCGGGCTGATCGGGGGCGCCCTGCCGGCCCTCGCCGAGGACGGGCCGCCGAAGCTCGACATCGAGGCGACCTGCAAATCGGCCAGCAAGGCGGAGGTCAGCCTCAGCGACAATGCCAGCGTCGATGGCTGCCTGCGCTCGGAGCGGGCGGCCCATGACGAGCTGAAGAGGCGCTGGAACGACTATACCCCCGCGGCCAAGCTGCAATGCTCGAAGCAGTCCCAGGCCGGCGGCTTCCCCTCCTATGTCGAGACGGTGACCTGCCTGGAGCTCGCCAGCGGCACCGTGCCCACGCAGCCGGCCGGGGATTCCCCCGCCACCGCGGGCGACGCCGCCCGGAAGGGCGCGGCGACCGGCCGGAGCAGCGACAGCAAGCTCACCGCCGAGCCCTCCCCGCGCCAGCGCACCGACCCGCTCAAGGTGCTCGATCAGAAATAGGCCGTCTCCCTCGCGCTGCCTGCGCGGGAGGGTCGCCGCGGCCCGCTCGGGCTGACCGAACCGGCCCTGGACGGGCGGCCGGTTCGAAGGCGCCGCCTCGTCAGCTCGAGCGGCTGCCGGCCTCGATGCCGCCCGGCCTCCAGCCCGCCTGGACCGGGCCCGGGGCGGGCAGCCGGCTGCGGTGGAGGGCGGCGAGCTCGGGGGCCTGGGCCGTGTCGTCCTCGGTGAGGAAGAGCCGCCAGGCCTTGGACAGGCGCCCGAGCTGCGGGCTGCTGGTGAGCACGCTCTGGGCCGGGCTGGTGATCAGCGCGAAGACGATGGGCGCCATCCAGAGGGCGAGGAGGCTGTCCCGCGCGAAGGCGAGGACGAGCGCCAGCACGATGCCGGCGGCGACCGCGTCCGATTGCAGGCGGAAGGCTTCAGCCCAGGGCACCCGGCGGTCGTCCCGGGTCTGGGCATCCCAGCGCACCACCCGGCCGAGGAAGGTCGAGACCACCGCGCCGGCGGCGAACAGCGTCATCACCGGCCAGAGGATCACCCAGGCCGCCTGCTCCAGGGCCGCGCTCGCCAGGAGCGAGCCCGTGCCGCCGAAGGCCTGCCGGCGTTCGGGCGAAGCGAGCACCCAGCCGAGGCTGAGGAGCTTCGGCAGGGCCATCACCGCGATCACCAGGGCGGCAAGCGCGAGCGAGGCCGGCGTGACCCCGGTGAGGCCGTAGCCGAGCAGGCCGAGATCGCCGCTGCGCGCCGCCTGCAGGGTGCCGAGCGCCAGGAAGGCGGCCCAGAGCGGATAGATCAGGTAGCCCAGGATGCCGACGCCGAGATGCCAGCGGCTCGCCGCCCTCAGCCCGCGCAAGGAGAGGACGCGCAGGTGCTGCAGGTTGCCCTGGCACCAGCGCCGCTCGCGCCCGAGCAGGTCGACGAGGTTCGTGGGCATCTCCTCCCAGGTGCCGCCCATCTCCGGCAGCAGGCGCACCTCCCAGCCGGCCCGGCGCAGCAGGGCGCCTTCCACGATGTCGTGGCAGAGGATCTCGCCGCCGAGCGGCGCCTTGCCCGGCAGCACCGGCAATTCGGCGTTCTGCGCGAAGGCGGCGATGCGCAGGATCGCGTTGTGGCCCCAATAGGAGCCGTCCGGCCCCTGCCAGGTCTCCAGGCAGCGCAGCGAGAGCGGCGCGTAGAGCCGCACGGCGAATTGCTGGATGCGGGCGAACAGGGTGTCGCGGCCGGCCGCGTAGGACACGGTCTGGATCAGGCCGACCTTCGGGTTCTCCTCCATCAGCCGGGCGAGGCGGCGCATGGCGGCTCCGGTCATCAGGCTGTCGGCGTCGAGCACGATCATGAAATCGTAGTCGTGCCCGTAGGTCGCGCAGAATTCGGCGACGTTGCCCGCCTTGCGGCCGGTGTTCTGGGCGCGGCGGCGATAGCGGATGCGCGGCAGGCCGTAGCCCTCGCGCTCCGCCCAGGCTTTGGCCCGGGCATATTCGTGCTCCTCGACGGCGCTGATGGCCCCCTCGCGGGTGTCGGACAGGACGAAGAGGTCGATGTCGGAGCCGTCGCCGCCGGCATGCCGCAGGGAGCGGGCCATCACCCGGATCGCGGCGAAGACGGCAACCGGATCCTCGGCATGGATCGCCACCACGGCCGCGGTGCGGCTGTGTCCGCTCGCGGTGGCGGGGACGGTGCGGGCGCGGATCTCCAGGGGGGAGAGCAGGCGCTCGCCCATCAGGGCGGCGATGAGCCCGTAGAGATACTGCCAGGCGGTGAAGGATTGCCACGCCATCAGCAGGGCGAAGAGGCCGAGCACGCTTCGCCCGAGCCAGGTCTCCGGCAGGCCGTAGGCGGCGAGGGCGAGAGCCAGGATGGCGGCGGCCGTCGCCAGGGTCGGCAGGGCCAAAGCGAGCCGGCGCAGGGACAGGCGCGGTGGCGTTCCGGGGGAGGGCATGGGAGAGGCGACGAGGCCGGCCGTGCCCCGAAGGGGGGCCTCGACGGAGGGGGTCTCGTGCGACACTTTCGAAAGAGGCATGTCTGGCAGGGACATGGGGCGGGGCACTCGAACGGGGCCAATCGGGGTCGCCCGGCCCCGCGGCAGGGGGACGGATGGGCAGGCGCGACGAGGGGTTCGAATCGACCGCGCTGACGCGGCGGTCGGTGATGCGGGCAGCGTTCGGCACGTCGGCCGGTGTTATTGTTCCTATTAGCCTAGATCTGAATGCGACCAGAACAATGGCGCAGGCCACCGAATCGGCACCGGATCCGGCCAGGCTGTCACCGCAGGGCCCGGATCAGGCCGTCCTCGACTACCCGGCCCTCGTCGAGCGGGCGAAGGCGCTGGCGGCGCAACCCTACCGGCCGGCGGCCGACGACCTGCCCGCCGAGCTGGGTGCGCTCACCTACGACCAGTATCAGGCGATCGGCTTCCGGCCGGAGAAGACGCTCCTGCTCGGCCGCTTCGGATTGCAGCCGTTCCATCGCGGCTTCCTCCAGAGGAAGCGCGTCGCGCTTCTCCTGCAGAAGCGGGAGGGCGGGGTGCAGGCGCTCGACTACGCGTCCGAGCTGTTCGATCTCGGCCCCTCGCTGAAGGGGCGCTCCTACCCGGCCGCCCTCGGCTATGCCGGCTTCCGCCTGAGCTTCGGCTTCGACGCCGGGGCGCCGCAGGTGCGGGAGGAATTCCTGGTCTTCCTCGGCGCCTCGTATTTCCGCCTGCGCGGCAGGAGGCAGGTCTACGGTCTGTCCTGCCGCGGGGTCGCCGTGAACACGGGCGGGCCGGGCGAGGAGGAGTTTCCGGACTTCACCGAATTCCGCATCCTCGAGCCTGCGGCGGAGGAGACGCGGCTCACGATCCTGGCCCTCCTCGACGGCCCGAGCCTGACCGGCGCCTATCGCTTCACGGTGAGCCCGGGCGAGGAGACGCAGATCACCGTCACTGCCTCGCTTCACCCGCGCCGCAGCATTCCCCGGCTCGGCCTCGCCCCGCTGACCAGCATGTTCCTGCACGGGCAGAATGGTGCGGGCGCCCGGGGCGCCCAGGGTTTCGACGATTTCCGGCCCCAGGTGCACGATTCCGACGGGCTCTGCGTCGCGAGTCCGGGCGATCGCCTCTGGCGGCCCCTCGTCAACGGCCGAGCCGCCCCGCAGATCTCCGCCTTCCGGGCCGCACCCTGCCAGGGCTTCGGCCTGATGCAGCGGGAGCGGCACTTCGCCGCCTATCTCGACGTGCAGGCCCGGCACGAGGACCGGCCGGGAATCTGGATCGCCCCGGAGAAAGAGAGCCTCGGCGCCGGCTCGGTGCAGCTCTACGAGATCCCTTCGCGGGACGAGGCGATCGACAACATCGTGGCCGCCTTCGTCCCCGAGGCGCCGGTGACGGCGGGCCGCCCGATCGACCTCGCCTACACGCTCGCCACCGTCGGCGAGGGGCCGGATGCGGACCTGCCGCGCTCCCTCGCCCGGGTGGTCTCGACGCGGGTCGGCTCCGCCGAGCGCCTGCGCCCGACCAACCCGCCGAGCCCGGAGCGCCGGCTCTACGCGATCGATTTCGAGGGGCCCGATCTGCCGCAGGATCCGATGAGCCCGATCGCGGTTTCGCTCTGGGCGAGCGCCGGCGCCTTCCTCGAGCCCTTCTGCGAGCGGGTGCCCCAGACGGGGGGCTGGCGGCTCTATGCCGAGTACCGTCCGCCCCATCCGTTGCCGCCGGGGGACGTGGTGCTGCGGGCGCGGCTGTCGCACGCGGGAAAGCCGATCACCGAAACGTGGGATGCGGTGGCGTGAGATTTGCCGCGATATCGTCGGCCTTCGGCAGGAGACGGCGGACCATGCGCATCGTCCTCTCGGGCGTCCTCCTGACGCTCCTGATGCCCGCCGCGGGCCTCGCGGCCGACGAGGCCGACCGGCAGGCGGCACGGGGCACCATCACGCGGCAGATCGAGGCCTTCCGCCGGAACGACCCGGCCACCGCCTATGATCAGGCCGCGCCCCAGATCCGCACCCTGTTCCCCTCTCCCGAAACCTTCCTCGCCATGGTCGAGAAGGGCTATCCCGCGGTGCTGCGCCCGCGCAGCTACAGCTTTGCCGGCAGCGAGGACACGGGCGAGGACGAAATCACGCAGGGCCTGAGCCTGCAGGACGAGAACGGCATCGACTGGCTCGCCGTCTATTCCCTGCAGAAGCAGACGGACGGGCAATGGCGCATCACCGGATGCCAGCTGCGCAAGGCGCCCGGCAGCAACACCTGATCTTCGCGCGAACGACATCTTCGGCTCCGCTTCGACACGCGTTTCGTCATCGTGTAGAGGGAGCGCCTTCCCGGAGGCATCCTTGCTGCACGTCTCGACCCGCGGCGCCGCCGCGCCCTTGAGCTTTTCCGACGCCCTTCTCGCCGGCCTCGCCCGTGACGGCGGTCTCTACGTGCCCGAGAGCTGGCCGGTGATGTCGAAAGCGGAGATCGCCGATCTCGCCGGCATCCGCTACGCCGACGCCGCCAAGCGTGTCCTGCGCCCGCTGATCGACGGCGAGATCGCGGATGCGGATCTCGACGGGATGATCGAGGCCGCCTACGGCACCTTCCGGCACCCGGCGATCTGCCCGCTGACGCAGCTCGACGACAATCTCTTCCTGCTCGAGCTCTTCCACGGCCCGACGCTCGCCTTCAAGGACGTGGCGATGCAGCTGCTCGGGCGGCTGATGGACCATGTCCTGCGCCAGCGCGGCGCCCGCGCCACCATCGTCGGCGCCACCTCGGGCGATACCGGCAGCGCCGCGGTGGAGGCCTTCAAGGGCCTCGATCAGGTCGACGTGTTCATCCTGTTCCCGCATGGCCGCGTCTCGGACGTGCAGCGCAAGCAGATGACCACCATCGTCTCGCCGAACGTGCACGCCATCGCCATCGACGGCAATTTCGACGATTGCCAGAACCTCGTGAAGGCGATGTTCCAGCACGCGGATTTCGCCGATTCGGTCCGGCTCTCCGGCGTCAACTCGATCAACTGGGCCCGGGTCGCGGCGCAGGCGGTCTATTACTTCACGAGCGCCGTCAGCCTCGGCGCGCCCCATCGCCCGGTCTCCTTCGCGGTGCCGACGGGCAATTTCGGCGACATCCTCGCCGGCTGGGTCGCCAAGCGCATGGGCCTGCCGGTCGAGCGGCTGATGATCGGCACCAACGCCAACGACATCCTGGCCCGGACGCTGGAGCACGGCGCCTACGAGATCCGCGGCGTGCAGGCGACGACCTCGCCCTCGATGGACATCCAGATCTCCTCGAATTTCGAGCGGCTGCTGTTCGAGGCCCTCGGCCGCGACGCCGCCGCGCTCGGCCGGCTGATGGCGGGCCTGAAGCAGTCGGGCGGCTTCCACCTCGACGCGGCGGTCCTGCGCAGCGTGCGCAGCGAGTTCGACGCCGCCGCCGTGCACGAGCCCGACGTGGTCGACGAGATCGCCGGCACCTACCGGAAGACGGGGGTGGTGCTCGATCCCCACAGCGCCATCGGCGTGCGGGCCGGGCGCAAGCTCCTGCAGAAGGACCCGAAGACCCCCGTGGTGGCTCTGGCCACCGCGCATCCGGCCAAGTTCCCGGACGCGGTCTCGCAGGCCACCGGCGGCGGCCGTCCCGTCCTGCCGCCGCATCTCGCCGACCTGATGGACCGGCCGGAGACGGTCGCGAACCTCGCCAACGACCAGTCGGCGGTGGAGCGGTTCATCCGCGAGCGCGCACGGATCACGCGGGGCAGCCCGGTATGAACCAGCATTTCTCGACCTTCGGCGCCTCGCCGGGCCTGCGCGTCAGCCGCCTCGCCAACGGGCTCACCGTCGCCACCGAGGCGATCCCGGGGGTGGCCACCGCCACCCTCGGCGTCTGGGTCGGCGTCGGTTCGCGCAACGAGCGGCCCGAGGAGCATGGCCTGAGCCATCTCATCGAGCACATGGCCTTCAAGGGCACGCAGACCCGCTCCGCCCGGCGGATCGCGGAGGACATCGAGAATGTGGGCGGCGAGATCAACGCCGCCACGAGCACCGAGAGCACGAGCTACACCGCCCGGGTGCTCGGCGAGGATGTCGAGGTCGCCCTCGACGTGATCGGCGACATCCTGACCCGCTCGACCTTCGATGCCGGCGAGCTCGCCCGCGAGAAGAGCGTGATCCTGCAGGAATACGCCGCGATCGAGGACACCCCCGACGACGTGGTCTACGAGGCCTTCACGGAAGCCGCCTTCCCCGGCCAGGCCGTGGGTCGGCCGATCCTCGGCACGCCGGAGACGATCTCGGGTTTCGACCGGGCCGCGATCGAGGGCTACCTCGCCCGCGAATACGTGCCGGGCCGGATGGTGCTCGCCGCCGCCGGCGCCGTGGAGCACGAGGCCATCGTCGCCGCGGCGGAAAAGTCCTTCGGCCATCTCGCCCCCGCTGCGGCGCCGGAGATGGAGGCCGGCCTCTATCGCGGCGGCGAGCGGCGTCTGCTCCGCAAGCTGGAACAGGCCAACCTCGTCATCGGCCTGCCGGGCCTCTCCTTCCGGGACGAGGGCTATTACGCCCTGCACCTGTTCAGCCAGGTGCTCGGCGGTGGCCTGACCTCGCGGCTCTGGCACGAGGTGCGCGAGACCCGCGGCCTCGCCTACGAGATCCAGGCCTTCCACTGGCCCTTCTCCGATTGCGGCCTGTTCGGCATCGGAGCAGGCACCTCGGCCGAGGACCTGCCGGAGCTCGTCGAGGTCACGATCGCGGCGACCCGTGCGGCGACGGAGCAGCTCGACGCGGAAGAGCTCGCCCGGGCCAAGGCCCAGCTCAAGGTCTCCCTGCTCTCCGCCCTGGAGACGCCGGGCGGCCGGATCGAGCGCAATGCCCGCCATCTCCTCGCCTGGGGCCGCATCATCCCCGCGCAGGAGATCATCGCCAAGGTCGATGCCGCCGGTGTCGAGGCGGTGCGGGAGGCCGGCCGCCAGATGCTGGCGGGCCTGCCGACCCTGTCGGCGATCGGCCCGATCCGCAAGCTGCCGTCCCTCGAGCAAATCACGCACGCCTTCCGCGCAGCGTGATCGCGCCCTCGCCCTGGATCGAGGCGCGTCCCGGCCCCGTTGCCGGACCGGTGGTCTGGCGCGTCCCGATCGATCTCGACGCCGCGGGTCGCGCCGCCTGCCGCGACCTCCTGGACGAGGCGGAGCGCGGGCAGGCGGACCGCTTCCATCGGCGGGAGGACCATGATCGCTCCGTCGGCAGCCGGGCGGCCCTGCGCCTGATCCTCGGCGCCGCCTTGGACTGTCCGCCCCACGTCCTCGCCTTTCCGCGGGACGCGAATGGTAAGCCGGATCTCGCGCCGCCCTGGCAGGGCCGGTTGCAGTTCAACCTCACCCATTCCGGATCCCATGCGCTGATCGCCGTGAGCCCGAGCCATCGGATCGGCGTCGATGTCGAAGGCATCCGCCCGATTCCGGATCTGGCCGAGTTCGCCTGCCGTATCCTGTCGGTAAGCGAACGGGAGATCTTTCGAAGGCTTCCCGAATCCGCGAAGGAAGATGCCTTCTACGGGGCCTGGACGCGCAAGGAAGCCGTGCTGAAGGCCCTCGGAATCGGGATCGGCTTCGGGCTCGAGCGGATCAGCGTGAGCCTCCCGCCCGCCGTGCCGCGTCTCCTGGCCCTGGCGAGCCCGGGAACGGACGCCACCGCCTGGAGCCTGCACGACGCCCATGCGGATGCGCGGCATCCCGGTGCGGTCGCGATCGAGGCCTCCGGTGCCTCCCTGCAGCACCGCACTCTGCCGGCCGGCTGGTTCCGCGCTCTGCCGGAATGCCGTTCCTGAGCAGGCGAAAAGGAATCGCCGGTTTCACTTGCAGCCGGAAGGCCCCCTCGCTATAAGCCGACCCGCTGGCCCCCTGGGGCCCAGCTTCGGAGTGTAGCGCAGTCTGGTAGCGCACCACGTTCGGGACGTGGGGGTCGCAGGTTCAAATCCTGCCACTCCGACCAAGATTCCCGAGATCTTCTCGATACTTGCCGTTTAAGCCAAGCGCCCTTGCTCTAAGCGTGGACCGGGCTTCATCCGATCTTCCGCACGATGTTCGCCGCGGCCTGCTTCTGGTGGTCCGGGTGGTGATGGCCGTAGACATGCTCGAGCGTCTCGTGGTCGTGCCGAGATAACCGGCGGCTCCCCACAGGTCGGTCCCGTTGAGCATGAGCCATGTCGCTGCGGTGTGCCCGCAGGGTGTGCGGGGTGATGGCGGCGCTGGACGTCTGCAACGCACGCTGGGGCCGTGGCACTGTCGTGCCGGCCCGGGCCGAGCTGGAATGCGCCTGCAGGTAGTCGACGAAGTTCGAGATGCGCTCACCCCGCGACACGATGGAGGTCGCCGAGGTGCCGACCGCTTGGGCATAAATCGTTACGGCAGCTACCCGACCGGCTGGTCAATGGTGTGCGCGATCACGCCGAGCATCACGATCGGGATACCGGCGAGCGACAGCCAGTCCCGGGTCGTGAACCGGCACCTGGTGAGGCGGGTGCGGCCCGGATTGCGATAGCGCTCCGGCAATCCGATGTGTGCTTTGGGCGTCTCGTAAGCGGGATGCAATCTTAAATTGATGTCTTGATACGACAACTACCTCTGATTTATTGGTGCCTCGACGCAAGAGCGGGGCATGGGATGCATCTCGATGGGACGCGAGCCGGGTGGCTCAATTCGCTGAACGATGCCTCGTTGGCTGCGAGACCATGGCGGCAGCCGGGCTATCAATATCGACCAGCAAGCCAGCACGATGTCGATGGTCATAGGTTCAGAGCAGAGCGCCCATACTTTGGTTGGGTAGCCTGCTCTGTCGATCACATCGATTTTACGATGCTATCGACCAATGATGATGGCGTGGCCATGGTCTACCATGCCTACGGCCCCGACAGCTATGAGGCCGCGAGCGTGGCGGCTTGGCTCAAGATCGCGCGCACCGCGAAAGCCGTGGCGGATGTCGGCGCCTTCACCGGCCTCTACGGGATCCTAGCCCAGCTCGCCGCTCCGAAAGCCACCGTTCTGGCGGTAGAGCCTAACCCGGCGACGCGGGCGCGGCTGTTCACCAACCTCGTCGCCAATGGCTGTTATCCGAAACTCAAGGTATGCCCTTTCGCAGTGTCGAACGCAGTGGGTACGTTAACGCTGCGGGTCGCCTGGGGACCGGACGTGCTTGATACCGGCGCCTCTCTCGCAGGGTACAGCGAGAACGCCGCCGATGTCGCGGTCAGGACGGAAGTGGTGACGGCGGCCCCTCTCGACGTGATCCTGACACAGCAAGGAATCCTTGATCCGGATTTGCTGAAGATCGACGTGGAGGGCTTGGAGGACATCGTGCTCGCCGGAGCAAGAAATACGCTCCGGGGGCTTCCGACGCTCTTCCTCGAAATCCAAGGTGCCGAAAAATTCGCTGCCTGCCATGCAATCCTTGATGAGTACGGCTACAAGATCTACGCGATCGACGATGAGAGCATCTCGCTGAAGCCGTACGACAGATCTTCGACGCAGGACTGGCTCGCTCAGAACGTCGGAGCGCGCGTTCTCAACTACCTTTGTACGGCAAGAGAAGAACATCTAAATCTGGCGGAGGCAGGCCTTCAAAGAATTAGGTCGAAAATTTCCTAGCCGTTTTTAAGATATCGACGATAAAATTCAGAAGGCCGCTCGACTGAGTGGTCTTTTTCATTTCTGGGCCTTGCCCTTCCCATCGCTTACTCATCTCGCCTACGGCCTGACGACAATGCATTCGGTCAAATGTCGCGGAGATCGGAAGATCACTTGATCGTTCATCACGATCCAACCACCATCGACGGTGACAGCGTATCCGTTTTTTCGCCGATTTTGACATTTGCAACAATCGGCTGCGAGGGATTCATGGCCGCTTTGAAAGGCGGAGACCCGACCGGAATCACGGTCTCGGAAGCATCGGCAGCTTGGGGATGGATTCGGACAGCGGATGCAGACCAGGCTCGGGGCTGTGAATCGGAAACCGATTCGTCCACAACGGCGTCCCGACGGCTTCGTGAGAACGAGCCACTTTGCAAAACGCAGCACGAGACTGCGCCACGGTGGTGTTTGGCCCGCTAAGGACCTGTCACCCCGTCATGAATCGAAAAGTTAGACGGGACCCGTTAAAGCCCGGTTAATCGCGACGCAGTGGGGGCATCCTGTGGACAACGTTGGATCCGCAGGACTCAGCCTCTAGAAAAAGAAAAAAACCTCGATTCTCTCATTTTCTATGTAAGATAGGGGTGTGTTCGAATCCGGTTGGCGAGCACCTTCAAGTTGAACTGAAGAAAACCAAGTAAAGACAGGAAGAAGGGTTTTATTTTCAAGATGACGAGCAACCCTTCATCCGAGAAAGTCGTCTTGGATGTCCTCTCCGGAAAGAGCTTCGTGGCACCTCCGGTCTGGCTCATGCGTCAGGCTGGTCGCTACCTGCCAGAATATCGGCAGACACGTGCCCAGGCCGGGTCGTTTCTCGATCTCTGCTACACTCCGAAGCTTGCCACCGAAGTGACGCTGCAGCCGATCCGCCGTTTCGGCTTCGATGCGTCGATCCTGTTCTCCGACATTCTCGTCGTTCCTCATGCCCTTGGCCAGGCGGTGACCTTCGTCGAAGGGGAAGGACCGAAGCTCGAGCCGATCCGGGACGGTGAAGCCTTCGCACAATTGCGCGATGCGGGGGATCCCGGCGTGCTGGGACATCTCGCACCCGTCTTCGAAGCGGTGAGCCTGATCCGAGCTGCTCTGCCGCGGCAGACCACCCTGTTCGGCTTCTGCGGCGCGCCCTGGACCGTGGCGAGCTACATGATCAATGGCGGCGGCAGCGCCGACCAGCTGCCGGCGCGAACCCTGGCGGCAACGCAACCGGCGCTCGTCAAGGATCTGATCGATCGGCTGGTCACGGTTCAGACCCGCTATCTGCTTCAACAGTTCGAGGCCGGTGCCGACATCGTCCAGATCTTCGAATCCCATGCCGGCATGCTGCCCGACGCCACCGGCATGGCGGGCGATGCCCTGAGCGAATGGTCCTTCACGCCGATCCGGCGGATGATCGAGGGTATCCGGGCCGAACGGCCCGAGGCCAAGATCGTGGTCTTTGCCCGCGGCAGCGGCCTCGACGGCCATGCCCGCGTCCTGGCCGAGACCGGCGCGGATGTCGTCGGCGTCGACTGGTCGATCGCCCTCGACCAGCTTCGCCGGACCCTGCCGGCCGGTGCCGTGACCCAGGGCAACCTCCATCCCGACATCCTCATCGCCGGCGGCGAGGCCCTCGACCGGGCGGTGGACGAAATCCTGGAGGCGGTCGCGGGCAAGCCGCACATCTTCAATCTCGGCCACGGCATCCTGCCGCAGACTCCGGTGGCCCATGTCGAGCGAATGCTCGCCCGGATCCGGCGCGGCTGAGCGATGCCCGATCTCTATCCCTGGATCAAAGCCCTCCACGTCATCGCCGTGATTTCGTGGATGGCCGGCATGCTCTATCTGCCGCGCCTCTTCGTCTATCACGCAGGTCTGAGCGCAACGGACGCCAAACAGTCCGAACTGTTCAAGACGATGGAATATCGTCTCCTGCGCTTCATCATGACGCCGGCCATGATCGTCACGTGGCTGTCGGGACTGACCATCGCGTTCTGGAGCGGATATTATCAGACGGGCTGGCTCCAGGGGAAATTCGCTCTGGTCTTGGTGCTCAGCGGCGTGCATGGCTGGCTTGCCCGGCTGCGCAAGAACTTCGCCCGGGATGCGAACCGGCATGACGGCCGCTTCTTCCGGATCGTCAACGAGGTCCCGACCCTGCTGATGATCCTGATCGTGATCCTCGTGGTGGTGAAGCCCGAATTCCGCTGAGCCGGTCGCAGACCGGGCTTCGTTCGGCCTATTCGGCAGGTTCGAGGGAGCTTGGCATCCGCTCCGCGGAGCCCTCGGTCGGCACCGTCTCCGCCCGGCCGAACCGGACATAGAGGGCGGGCAGCACCACCAAGGTCAGCAGGGTGGCGCTGATCAAGCCGCCGATCACCACGGTGGCGAGCGGCCGCTGAATCTCGGCGCCGGTCTCCGTGGCGAGCGCCATGGGCACGAAGCCGAGGGAGGCGACCAGCGCGGTCATCGCCACCGGTCGCAGCCGGGTCATGGCTCCTTCCACAATCGCCTCCCGCTTCAGTCGGCCCTCCGCGATCAGCTGCTTGATGAAGGTCAGCATCACCAGGCCGTTCAGAACGGCCACGCCCGAGAGCGCGATGAAGCCGACGGCGGCCGGCACCGAGACCGGCATGCCGCGCAGCCACAGGGCGAGGATGCCCCCCGTCAGTGCCAAGGGCACGGCACTGAACACGAGGAGGGCATCCCGGGCCGATCCCAGCGCCGAGATGAGCAGCAGGAAGATCAGGAAGAAGCAGACCGGCACCACGATCATGAGGCGCTGCTTGGCCGAGGCAAGATTCTCGAACTGCCCGCCCCAGGTCACGTAGGAACCGGGGGGCAGTGCGATCTCATTGGCCACCTTGGCTTGCGCCTCCGCCACCAGGGAGCCGATGTCGCGTCCGCGCACATTGGCGGTGACGACCACCCGGCGTTTCCCGTTCTCGCGGCTGATCTGGTTCGGGCCCTCCGTCACCGAGAAGCTTGCCACCTGCTTCAGCAGCACGGAAGCCGCATGCCCGTTCGGCCCGGGGGGAAGCGGGACGGGGATGTTCTCGAGCGCCTCCCGGTCCTCGCGGACCTCGTCGGTCAGTCGCACGACGATAGGGAAACGCCGGTCGCCTTCGAAGACAACACCGGCATTCCGGCCACCGATCGCCGCGCCGATCACCTCCTGGACGGCGCCAATGCTGAGCCCGTAGCGGGCCGCTTCCGCCCGGCCGATCCCGATCTCCAGGAAGGGCAGGCCGGCGATCTGCTCGACCTTCACGTCCTCGGCACCGGGGAGGCCCTTGAGCAGGGCCGCGATCCGGTTGGCCGTCTTCAGCATCGGCGCGAATTCCTCGCCGAACACCTTCACGGCGAGATCACCCCGGGTGCCGGCGAGCAGCTCGTTGAAGCGCAGCTGGATCGGCTGGGAGAACTCGTAAGTGTTGCCCGCGAGCCTCTCGACCGCCGCCTCGATCTGCTCCTGCAACTTGGCCTTGGACAGTCTCGGGTCCGGCCATTCACTCTGCGGCTTCAGGATGACGAAGGTGTCGGAGGAATTGGGCGGCATCGGGTCGGTCGCGACCTCGGCAGTACCGGTCTTCGAGAAGACATAGGCCACCTGCGGGAAGGTCGAGACCACCTTCTCCACCTTGAGCTGCATCGCCTGCGACTGGGTCAGGGAGGTCGAGGGAATCCGGGTTGCGTTGAGGGCGATGCTCTTCTCGTCGAGCTGGGGGATGAACTCCGTACCGAGCCGCGTGAAGAGCAGGTCGGCGCCGAGGAGCAGGAACAGCGCCCCGCCGATGAAGGCGAAGGGCCTCCGCAGGGCCGCTTCCAGCACCGGCCGATAGGCAGCTTTCAGCCCCCGGACGATCGGGTTGTCGGTCTCGGTGACCCGCCCGGTGATGGCGATCGCGATCAAGGCCGGCACGAAGGTCAGGGACAGCACGAAGGCGGCGGCCAGCGCGATGATGACGGTGAGCGCCATCGGCTGGAACATCTTGCCCTCGACCCCGGTGAAGGTGAGGAGCGGCACGTAGACCAGGATGATGATCGCCTGCCCGTAGAGGGAGGGCTTGATCATCTCCTCGGCGGAAGCCCGCACCGTCGCGAGGCGTTCCTCGGTCGCGAGCCTGCGCCCGTATTCCTGTTGCTTCTCCGCGAGATGGCGCAGGGCGTTCTCGGTGATGATGACGGCGCCGTCGACGATGAGCCCGAAATCGAGGGCGCCGAGCGACATCAGGTTGGCTGAGATCCTCGCCTCGACCATGCCGGTCAGCGTCATCAGCATGGCCACGGGGATGACCAGAGCGGTGATGAGAGCCGCGCGGACATTGCCGAGCAGCAGGAACAGGATGACGATGACGAGGGCTGCGCCCTCGGACAGGTTCTTCACCACCGTGCGGATGGTCGCCTCGACGAGGCGGGTCCGGTCGAGCACGGTCTGGACCTCGATGCCGGGCGGCAGGCTTTTGCGGATCTGCTCCATGCGCGCATCGACCGCGGCGGCGACAATGCGGCTGTTCTCGCCGATCAGCATCAGGGCCGTGCCGATCACGACCTCCTGGCCGTCCTCGCTGCCCGAGCCCGTGCGCAGGTCGCGCCCGATCCGGACCTCGGCGATGTCGCGGATGCGCACCGGCACGCCGCCGCGAGTCGCCACGACCACGTCGGCGATCGCCGCCATGCTCTCCAGGCGGCCGGCGGCGCGCACGACATAGCCCTCGCCGTTATCCTCCAGGTAGCGCGCGCCCTGGTTGGCGTTGTTGGCTTCGAGCGCCCGGGCGACGTCGCTGAAGGACAGGTCGAGGGAAGCGAGCTTATTGGGGTCGGGCTGGACGTGGTACTGCTTCTCGAAGCCGCCGATGCCGTCGACCCCGGCCACGCCGGGCACGGTCCTGATCTGCGGCCGGATGATCCAGTCCTGCACCGTGCGCAGATAGGCGGTCTGTTCCAGCGCCGTCCTCAAGCGCTGTCCCTCCGGCGTCAGGTAGCTGCCGTTGGCCTGCCAGCCGGGCTGGCCCTCGGACGAGACCCGGCGCTCGGCGGGCTTCGCATAGTGGATCGACCACATGTAGATCTCGCCGAGGCCCGTCGAGATCGGGCCCATGCTGGGCTCGGCGCCGGGGGGCAGATCCTGCTTCACCTGGGCGAGGCGCTCGGCGACCTGCTGGCGGGCGAAATAGATGTCGAGCTTCTCCGCGAAGACGGCGGTGACCTGCGAGAAGCCGTTGCGCGAGAGCGAGCGGGTGTATTCGAGCCCCTTGATGCCGGCCAAAGCGGTTTCGACCGGGTAGGTCACCTGCTTCTCGATATCGACCGGCGAGAGCGAGGGCGCGACCGTGTTGATCTGCACCTGGTTGTTGGTGATGTCCGGCACCGCGTCGATGGGGAGCTTCGTCACCGCGTAGCCGCCAAAGGCCGCGGCGAGCAGGGAGAGCAGCAGCACCAGCCAGCGCTGGTGGACCGAGACGTCGAGGATGCGGCCGATCATGGCGCCTCTCCTCAATGGGCGTGGCCGGCTTCGCTCTTTCCGAGCTCGGCCTTGAGGAGGAAGGTGTTGGCCACGGCGATGTCCTCGCCCGGCTTCAATCCGGCGGCGACCTCGAAAGCGTCGTCGTCCGAGCGTCCGAGTTCGATCGTGCGCATCTCGAAGCCCTCCTGCGTGCGCACGAAGACGACCCGCTTCCCCTCGATGCTCTGCAGGGCGGATTTCGGCACCCGCACCGGTACCCTGTCCTGCGCGATCTCGACCTCGGCGGTGACGTAGGTGCCGGGGCGCCAGGCCATGTCGCCGTTGGGCAGGGCGACCACGACCCGGGCGGCCCGGGTCTCGGCGTTAAGCAGGGGGCTCACGAAGATCACCTTTCCCTGCTCGTGGCGGCCCGATCCCTCCTGGCGCGGGGTCACGGTGACGTTCGCCCCCTCCTTCACGTGGACGAGGTCGGCGGTCGGCACCGAGAGCTCGATCCAGACGGTGGAGAGATCGGCCACGGTGTAGAGATCGGCCGGGTCGCCCTCCTTGCCGACCGCGGTGCCGACATCGACCTTGCGCTCGACGATCCGGCCGGTGAGCGGCGCGCGCAGCTCGTACTGGCGCAGGGTCGAGCTGTTCGGCGTGGTCTCGTCCTGTTTGGCGAGCTTGGCCACCTCCGCCGCATTCAGGCCGAGGGCGGAGAGCTTCTGCCGGGCGAGGTCCTGGCGCAGGGTCGCTTCCGAAAAGACGGCCTTGGCGTTGAGGAAGACGGATTCGGCCGAGATGCGCTTGTCCCAGAGCGCCTGCTGCCGCTCGAAATTCGTCTTCTCCAGCTCGGCCTTCACGGAGGCGGTCAGGTATTCGCTCTTGGCATCGGCCACCTCGCGGCTGTCGAGGACGGCGACGACCTCGTTCTTGGTCACGGCGTCGCCCAGGCGCTTGCGCATCTCGGCGACGGTGCCCACGACCCGGGCCGGCACCCGGGCGATCCGGTCGGCATCCGGCGTGATCGTGCCGGGCACGAGGATGTGCCGGGCGAGCACCCCGCCCTCGGCCCTCGCCACCCGGATATCCTGGGCCTCGACCTGCTCGGGCGTCATCCTGACATGCCCCTCCTCGCCCTCGGTTTCGGAGTGGGCGTGCCCGGCCTGGCTGTGGCCGTCCGCGGAAACCTCGTGCCGCGCGGCATCTGGGTTCGGGCCGGACGCGGCGGGCATCGGCGGCGTCCTGCCTGTCTCGAAGCCGAGGCTGGCGCGGACGCGTTCGGACACGGCCGGGACCGTGCTCCCGAGGGCAAGGCCGGCGGCGAGGAGGGACAAGGAGAGGATCAGGGTGTTGACGATGCGCATGAGCCGCACTCGCGACGGGGCCGGCCGCGGCGGAACGGAGGATGCCGGGCGGCCCCTGGGATCGGGAGGGATGGGCGGATCCGCCGCCGGGACGGCCTGCGGACCGGATGCGCGCCGAAGCGCGCCGGCGTCAGGCGCGGGGTGGCCGGGCGGGCAAGACCGGATCGGCCGAGGCCGGCTCCAGGGCCGCCGCGGTCGCGTAGCGGCGGGTGGCCGCGGGCATCGGGACCGTGCCGCCGGAATCGAGGGTCGCGACGAGATGGCAGCCGCAATGGGCGTGGGAGGCGATGCCGGGATCGACGGAAGGACTCTCGGCCGGGCCGGCTTCCGTCGTCACCAGGCCCTGCCCGTGGGCATGGCCCTCATGAAAGGCGAGGTCCTGGTGAAAGGCGATGTCTTGGGCGAGCCCCGTCATCGGCGCGGCGATGGCCAGGGCGAGGACGAGCGCGAGGGCACGGAGGGCCATGGCCCTCCATCCCGTTCCGGCTCCGAAGGCCCGCTGGCGTCGCGCCCTGCTCATCGCGCCTCTTATGGGCACTCGGGCGGTGCCTCACAAGCCGCGGGATCGCTGAACGGCGCCTTCAGGGCGGGTTCACGGCCGCCGACCCAGCCTTCCCCGATCCGATCCCGGGGAGAATCCGCATGAAAAGGTCTCTCGTCGCCCTCGCCGCCGCGGCCTGCCTGCTGAGCCCGCTGGCGGCCGCGGCCCAGGACTTCGAATTCGGCCCGCGCCGTCACCATCACGAGGAGATCCGGCGCGATCACCACGGCGACCACGACCACGTGATGGTCCGCCGTCACCACCATCACGACGACGACCGCCCGGCCTACTTCGAGCGGCGGCACCGTCACCACCACCCTCACCACGACGATTTCGACGACTGATGATCCGGTGCCGCCGGCACCGATCCGGCGTCGCGCACGGGATCGGGATCGACCCGGCCTAGCCGTTCACCCCTGTCCGCGCTACGAGGCGCGGCTCGACACGAAGGAGATGGATCCCGATGCGATCAGCCTCTCGCTTCGGCCTGGCGATCGCGGCCCTGTCCGCCGTCTTCGCTTCCCAGGCCGCGCAAGCCCAGTACTACGACGACCCGCCGCCCCCGCGCGGCTATTACCGCGAGTATCGCGATCCCTACGACGCGCCGCCGCCCCGCCGCTACGCGCCCCCGCCGCGCTACCGCGCGACCGGGCTCAATTGCGACGCGGTGCAGAACGGCCTGACCGGGCTGCAGCCCTTCTCCTGCCCCCTCCCCGGCCCGCGCCCCCTCGGTGCCCGCTGCTATTGCGAGACGCCGGTCGCGCCGCTGAGCGGCCCGCAGACCGCGGTCGGGCGCGTGGTGCCCTGAGCCGGCCCGTGACAGAGCCGCGCCGGGCAATACGCCCGGCGCGGCTCTTTTTCTAAAGGAATCTCAGGGCCTCAGTTCAGCACGACGACCTTGGCGCCGATCCTCACGCGCTCGTAGAGATCGGTCACGTCGTCGTTGGTCATGCGGATGCAGCCCGAGGAGACGGCCTGGCCGATCGTGTCCGGCTCGTTGGAGCCGTGGATCCGGTATTCGGAATTGCCGATATACATGGCGCGGGCGCCGAGCGGGTTCTCGATGCCCCCGGCCATGTAGCGCGGCAGGTCGGGGCGGCGGGCGAGCATGGCCTTGGGCGGCGTCCAGGACGGCCATTCCTTCTTGGCGGTGATCTTGTTCACCCCCGACCAGGTGAAGCCCGGCCGGCCGACGCCGACGCCGTAGCGCATCGCCCGACCGCCCGGCATCACGAAATACAGGCGCCGCTCGGCGGTGGAGACCACGATGGTGCCCGGGGCGTAGTTGCCGTCGAAGGCGACGACCTCCCGCGGGATCGGCGCGACCTGGGCCTGGGGCGAGGCCTGCTGGCCCTGCCCGTAATAGCCGGACTGGCCGCCATAGGGGCCCTGGACGGGCCAGCCGCCCTGGCCGCCATCCTCTGCGTAGTAATCGTCGGCGTCGTTGCCGGCGAAGGGGTCGTAGGGGACGGCCTGAGCCGCAGTGGTCGCAAGAAGACACGCGCCGATCGCGCCGGCGAGAACAGAGGCCAGGGACTTCATGGTCTGCCTACCTGTGCAATAATCTTTGCTATACAAGCGTGACCGTCGGCACGCGGTTCCACGCCTATCGCCTGTTTCGTCACCGCGTCGTCGTGTGAGGCCGCACGGAGCCGTGACGATGCCCGCCGCGAACGCTCGCAGCGAGTCTGATCGCGGCGGGAATACGATCGTCCGCGTCAGGCGATGAGGGGCGCGGGCTTCCGGGCGGCGCGCTGGGCCTCGCCGAGGAGGTCGGCCGCCCGCCAGGGCTTCGGGATGAACACGGCCTGGTCCGGGATCTCGTCGCGGCGCTCGGGGGCCGCGCCCGAGGTGACCACCAGACGCGCCTGCGGCCACAGGGTCGCCACCGCCCGGGCGAGCTGGATCCCGTCCATGGCGCCGGCGAGGCGGATATCGGCGAAGACGAGGGCGACATGGGCGCCGCGCTCCTGCAGCACGGCCAGGGCCTTCTCGGCGGTGTCGCAGCCGATCACCCCGAGCTCGGTCTCCGCCAGCAGGCCCTCGGCCAGCGCACGGACCTCCGGCTCATCCTCCACGACGATGGCGAGCCGCGTCTCCTGCCCCGGCACCCGCGCGCCCGCCTGCTTGACCTGACGCACCAGCACCGCGAGGTGCTCGGGCACGCCCTCGGCGACGAGATCGTCGTAGAAGGAGGCCAGCGCCTGGCCGATCTGGTCGAGGCGCAGGCCCGGCAGCAGCGGGTCGCCGCCGGCGGCCTGGACGGGGTGATCGGGTGGCGTGCCGTTGGCTTTCAGCACCGGGTTCCTCCGACATGCGAGGCTCCGCAGGACGCGGGATGCCTCTTAAAAAGTCGGCAGGGCGCCGTCAGTTGCGGGACGGCGGCCGTTTCACGGCTTGTTCACCGGCCAAGTCGGGCGTTCGAGGCCCGGCTCACTCCGCCCGCACGGCGGCGGCATCGGCATAGGCGAGCACGTCCTTCGGGGTGATGCCGGCCACCGTGGTGACGTCGCGGTAGCGGTCGCCGCGGGCGCTCATCATCGCCTCGAATTTCTCGTGGACCTGGGCGACGGAGAGGCTGACCGGCTTGCGGTGGCGGCCGCGGCCGACGGCGGCCCCGAAGAAGATCGAGCGGTTGGCCTTGGCCGGCCCCGGCAGCAGGGCCGCGGCGGCGGATTTCGGCTTGTCGACCACGGTGGCGAGGAACTGCTCGGCATCGTCCGGGCCGAGGAAGTGGGCGAGGTAGATCTCGCCGAGCGTCAGCTCGCGGCCGATGGTGAGCGCGATGCGGGCGGCGTCGCGCTTGAGCATCTCGCCGGCCATCACGGCGGAGAGATAGGGATCGCGGCGCAGCTCCAGCACCCGGGCGCGCTCCGCCGGATCCGCGATCACCGGCTTGTCGTTGGCGTCGCTGGTGACGAGGGCGGCCTCGGCGGCGAGCCCGTGCTGGGCGCCGAAATCCCGCACCACGCTCAGCCAGGTCCGCTCGATGAACTGGTAGAGGCCCGTGGCCGAGGAGGTCTTGGCCTGGACCGCGGTGATGAAGCTCGATTCCTTGTCGGCCACCGCCATCAGCAGCACCGGATCGGTCTGCACCGCCTGCGCCGCCCGAACGATCTTCTGGACGAGGTGGCGGCGGATCTTCATCGGCCCGAATTCGAGGATGTCGTTCGGATCGCCGGTGGAGGTCTGCGACAGGAGGAAGTCGTAGGAGACCCGGTCGACGGTGCCCGCGCCGAGCTCGGTGTCGAGGTCGTGCACGGCGGCGAAGCTCGCCGAGGCCTTCAGGACCACGGGCTTGGGCGCCTCCGGCGCGAGCGCCTGGAGGCGGGGCCTGGGCATCGAGATCTCGGCCAGATGGGTCGTCGAGGCCTCGGCCCGGCCGAGATCGGTGCCCGCATTGAGAAGGACCGCGCTCAGGCCGCCGGCCAGGAGCGTCATCGACAGGATCGAGCGCAGGAGCGCGGCGCGGTTGCCGTGGAGCCTGCCGATGCCGCTACCCAGCGCGATCACGTCGCGCCGCGCCTGCGGCCTGGTGCGTCCGCTCATGGCGGAGGCGGTCTGCGTCGATCCGATCGCGCGGCCCTGCATCGTCTCCCGACTCACCCTGTTGTGACCGTTGCCCCCGGTCTTCACAGGGCGAAAGCTCGTTGACAGATGTGGCGCAAACACGGCTGCGCTTGTGGCATCCCCAGGGCAGGCCGCGGCGATTTGCGGGCAAGCCGAGCCGTTCGAGAGAAACGTCTGCTATGGCGCGGCCGGCGTGCCCGCGGCGGCAGAAGATGGTTTCGGTCGGAGGGCGCGCGCCTGACACAGCAATCTGCGCAGGGGCATGAAACACTGGCTGCAGGAGGGGATGCCCCCGTAAGGATCCCGCTCCCCTCCCATCGAGAGTCGTGATGGCGCTGATCGACACCTACCTGCCCCATCCGCAATTTCGCGAACGGCACAGTCTCGAGATCGAAGCCCCTCCCCGGACCATCCTTCTGGCCGCGCGCTCCTATCGCACTGAGACCGATCCGTTCTTCAAAGCCATGATGAGCCTGCGAGAATTGCCCCTGCGGATCGGTCGGCGTGTCTCGCCGCGGCCCCTGGCGGATCGACGCGCCTTCGGGCTCGACACCTTTACCCTGCTGGACAGCAACGACGAGGAGATCGTCTACGGACTGGCCGGGCGTTTCTGGCGGTCCGATTTCGACCTCACGCCCATCGCAAGTGGAAGCGCGTTCCGGGCGCTCGATCAGCCGGGGATTGCCAAGCTCGTGCTCAATTTCGCCGTGGAGCCGAAAGGGCAAGGCCTCTGCCGGCTCTCGACCGAGACACGGGTCGTCTGTGTCGATGCCGGTGCCCGGGCTCGTTTCACGCCCTACTGGTATCTCATCCGTCCGGTCAGCGGCCTGATCCGGCGACGAACCCTGACATCCATTCGCCGATCCAGCGAGAAGGCCGTGCCGATGGAAACCCCGTAGGGCGATGCGACGGTCGCGATGACGATGGCCTGGCGGCCCCTCCTTACAACCGCCGCAGGGCCACGCTCTCGATGCGGTGGCTCGCGCCCTTGGCGAGGATCAGGCTGGCCCGCTGGCGGGTCGGCAGGATGTTGTCGCGCAGGTTGGGCAGGTTGATCGTGGTCCAGAGGTGGTCGGCGGTGTCCAGGGCCTCCTCCTCGCCGATCTCCGCGTATTTGCGGAAATAGGAGAGCGGGTCGCGGAAGGCGGTCTGGCGCAGCTTCAGGAAGCGCGTGACGTACCAGCGGTGCAGGTCGTCCTCGTGCCCATCGAGATAGATCGAGAAATCGAAGAAGTCGGAGACGAAGGGGATCGCCGTGCCGTCCCGGGGCAGGCGGGCGGGCTGCAGCACGTTCAGCCCCTCGACGATCAGGATGTCGGGCGATTCGATCACCTGCTCCTCGCCCGGCACCACGTCGTAGACGAGGTGGGAATAGACCGGCGCCGAGACCCGGCGATGGCCGGCCTTGATATCGGAGAGGAAGCGCAGGAGCGCCGTGCTGTCGTAGCTCTCGGGGAAGCCCTTGCGCTCCATCGCGCCCATGCGCTGGAGCTCGGCATTGGGGTAGAGGAAACCGTCGGTGGTGATGAGGTCGACCTTCGGCGTGTTCGGCCAGCGGGCGAGCAGGGCCTTGAGCACGCGGGCGGTGGTCGATTTGCCCACCGCGACCGAGCCGGCCAGACCGATGATGTAGGGGACCTTGGCCTCGCGCTCGGCCAGGAGGAAGCGCTGGGTCGCCTTGAACAGGCCCTGCGTCGCCGCGACGTAGAGGGAGAGCAGGCGCGAGAGCGGCAGGTAGATCGCCACGACCTCCTCGATGGAGATCGGGTCGTTGATCGATTGCAGCCGGGTGATGTCGTCGACGGTGAGGGTCAGGGGCGTGTCGGCGCGCAGCTGCGCCCATTCCTCCCGGGCGAAGATGCGGTAGGGCGAGAGGCCGCTCGGGCCTTCCCCCGTCACCGGATTCTGGGCATCGCCCGGCGCGACGCCCGTCTCCGGGATCGGGGCCCCGATCATGTGCCCCTCCGCGCGGCTTTCTCGGCGAGACCGCTCTGGGCCGTGCGCCGCTCCAGCTCCGCCATCACCTCATCGAGGGTGACGCCGCCCGCCTTGAGCACCACGAGGAGGTGGTAGAGCACGTCCGCCGCCTCCAGAACGAGGTTCTTGCGGTCGCCCTGCACCGCGGCGATGGCAGCCTCCACCGCCTCCTCGCCGAGCTTCTTGGCGGGCTTAACCGGGGCGGCGGCGAGGAGCTTGGCCGTATAGGATTCGTCCGCCGGTGACTGGGCCCGGCGATCGATCAGGGCGGCGAGGTCGTTCAGGGTGTAGCGAGTCATGCCATCCGCGCAGATGGGCACGCGGAGGCGTGCTGCCGGCTCAGGACCCTGATGAGGCCCGTGGCCCGGGTCAAGGGGCCGAATTGACGACGACGGTCCATCCTATCGCCTCGGGCCTGAGCGTTGCGGTCCGTGGGTTACGGGTCGAGCCGCATGGCCAGCCCGGCCGCGGCCATGTGGGCCTTGGCCTCGCCGATGCTGTGCTGCCCGAAATGGAAGATCGAGGCGGCGAGCACGGCGCTGGCCCCCCCGTCGCGCACCCCGGCCACGAGGTCGTCGAGGCCGCCGACGCCGCCGGAGGCGATCACCGGCACCCGCACCGCGTCGGCGATCGCCCGGGTGAGCGCGATGTCGTAGCCCGAGCGCGTGCCGTCCTTGTCCATGGAGGTCACGAGCAGTTCGCCCGCCCCGCGCTCGGTGATCATCCGGGCGAAGGCGACCGCGTCGATCCCCGTCGGCTTGCGGCCGCCATGGGTGAAGATCTCCCAGCGCGGCGTCTCGCCCGGCCCCGAGACGCGCTTGGCGTCGATGGCGACGACGATGCACTGGTCGCCGAACTTTTCCGCCGCCGCCGCGACCACGTCCGGGTTGTTCACCGCGGCGGTGTTGATGCCGACCTTGTCGGCGCCCGCGAGCAGGAGCGTGCGCACGTCGGCGACGGTGCGCACCCCGCCCCCGACCGTGAGCGGCATGAAGCAGGCCTCCGCCGTGCGGCTCACCACGTCGAGCAGGGTGCCGCGGTCCTCGTGGCTCGCGGTGATGTCGAGGAAGCAGAGCTCGTCGGCCCCGGCCGCGTCATAGGCCTTGGCCGATTCCACCGGATCGCCGGCGTCGCGCAGTTCCAGGAACTGCACGCCCTTGACCACGCGGCCGTCCTTGACGTCGAGGCAGGGGATGATGCGGGTCTTGAGCAACGGAGGTCCCTCGGGCGTCGGCGATCACGAAGCGAGGCGCTTGGCCGCCTGAGCGATGGCATCGAGGGCCTCCTTCGGGTCGATGCGCCCGTCATAGAGGGCGCGGCCCGTGATGGCGCCGGCGAGCTTGGCGCAATCGGGTTCGAGCAGCCGGTGCACGTCGTCGATCGAGGCGAGGCCCCCCGAGGCGATCACGGGGATCGAGACCGCCTCGGCGAGGGCCAGGGTCATCTCGATGTTGAGCCCCTTCAGGATGCCGTCCCGGGCGATGTCGGTGTAGATGATGGCGGCCACGCCCGCATCCTCGAAGCGGCGGCCGAGATCCTCCGCCGTCATGCTGGAGGTCTGGGCCCAGCCCTCCACCGCTACGAGCCCGTCCTTGGCGTCGATGCCGACCGCGATGCGGCCGGGATGGCGCCGGGCCGCCTCGTGCACGAAGGCGGGGTCGCGCACGGCGGCGGTGCCGATGATGACGCGGCTCACGCCCTTCTCCAGCCAGGCTTCCAGCGTGCGCATCTCGCGGATGCCGCCGCCGAGCTGCACCGGCAGGCGCACCCGGGCGAGGATCGCGTCTACCGCGGCGGCGTTGCGCGGGGCGCCGGCGAAGGCGCCGTCGAGATCCACCACGTGCAGCCAGGAAAACCCCTGCCGCTCGAACGCCTCGCCTTGCGCGGCCGGATCGTCGTTGAACACCTTGGCCTGGGCCATGTCGCCCTGGACGAGGCGGACGCAGCGCCCCTCCTTGAGGTCGATCGCCGGAAACAGGATCACGGGTCGAGATACCTTCAGGTTGCGGACCGAATCGGAGCCAGTGTCGGCTCCCTCGCCTCAGGGCCGCCAGCGCAAAAAGTTGGCGATGAGCGCAAGGCCGAGGCGCTGGCTCTTCTCCGGGTGGAACTGCATGCCCGCCAGGTTGTCGCGGGCCACCGCCGCCGTGACGGGGCCGCCGTAATCGGCATGGGCCACCACGTCCTGCGGGTTCTGCGGCACGAGGGCGAAGCTGTGCACGAAATAGGCATGCAGGCCGTCCTCGCCGGTCGGGATCCCCTCGAACAGGGCCTGCTCCCGGTCGAGGCGCAGGGTGTTCCAGCCCATATGCGGGATCTTGAGGGCGGGGTCGGCGGGGGTGATCGGGGCCACGTCGCCGGGGATCCAGCCGAGGCCCTCCGTGGTCTCGTATTCGAGGCCGCGGCTCGCCATCAGCTGCATGCCGACGCAGATGCCGAGGAAGGGGCGGCCGCGGCGCTGCACGGCCTCCGTCATCGCCTCGACCATGCCGGAGACCGCGTCGAGGCCGCGCCGGCAATCGGCATAGGCGCCGACGCCGGGCAGGACGATGCGGTCGGCCGCGGCCACGACCTCGGGCTCGTCGGTGACGCGGATGCGGGTGCCGTCGAGCCCCGCCTCCCGGGCCGCCCGCTCGAAGGCCTTGGTGGCCGAATGCAGGTTGCCCGAGCCGTAATCGATGATCGCGACGGTCTGCGTGCTCACCGCGAACCCTCGCTGGCGGGAAACAGGCCGATCACCTCCTCGTCGCGCCGCCGGGCGGCGGGGCGCACGGTGACCGGGATGCCGGTGCCGGCGGGATCGAGCCAGCGGGCGACGGCCTTGGCTTCGGCCTCCTCGGACGAGGCCGCGATCACCGCGTCCCGGGCCGGGCGGCCGTTCCGGGCATAGGTCCAGCGGCGCAGGCTCGCGGCCTCGAGCCCGATCAGGATCGCGGCGAGCAGGCTGACCAGGATACCCGCCCAGGGGGTGAGGCCGAGCAGGCGCCCGCCGACCGCCAGGGCCACCAGGAAGGCGAGGACGAGGGCGCCGGCGAGCCAGAGCCGGTGGAAGAAGAACCACAGGGCCGTGAAGGCGAAGGCCGGCCAGGAGAAGCCGTCCGGCACCATGTGGGCGCGGTCCAGGGCCCGGGCATCGCCGCGCAAGGCCCCCTCGGGCAGGTGCAGGGTGTAGGTGCGCATCCGGAGGCCCATCAGAGCGATCCCTTGGTCGAGGGCACGCGGCCTTCCTCGCGGGGGTCGACGGCCACCGCCGCGCGCAGGGCCCGGGCGAGGCCCTTGAAGCAGCTCTCGGCGATGTGGTGGGCGTTCTCGCCGTAGAGCGTCTCCACGTGGAGGGTGATGCCGGCATTCATGGCGAAGGCCTGGAACCACTCGCGCACGAGCTCGGTGTCGAACTGGCCGATCTTCTCGACGCGGAACTGGGTGCGGAACACCAGGAAGGGCCGGCCCGAGATGTCGATGGCGACGCGGGAGAGCGTCTCGTCCATGGGCAGGTGGAGGTCGGCGTAGCGGGCGATGCCGCGCTTGTCCCCGAGCGCCTTGGCGAAGGCCTGGCCCAGGGCGATGCCCGCATCCTCCGTGGTGTGGTGCTGGTCGACATGCAGGTCGCCCTCGACCTTCACGTCGAGATCGAACAGGGCGTGCCGGGCGAGCAGCTCCAGCATGTGGTCGAGGAAGCCGACGCCCGTGTCGATGCTGGCCTTGCCCGTGCCGTCGAGGGCGATCGAGACGGCGACGTCGGTTTCCGCCGTCTTGCGGCTGATGCTGGCGGCACGCATCGGATGAACTCGGAGCCTTCGGGACCAACGGGCGGCCTTTTCGGCCGGGTCCGCCTTTTAGAGCGCTTTCCCGGGCGGGGGGAAGGGTGTCCGCGCCGGGATCGTCACAGGGCGGTCACGGCGGGCGGCGAGTGTCGCCCGTTCCGGGCGCGGCGCGCCGCGGAAAACCGGAGGAGCGGAATGGTGTCGCGCAGGTCCATCCTGTCCGCGGGCGCGGCGATGCTGGCGGCGCCCTATCCCGGCCGGGCCGCGGCGGCGGAGGGGCCGGTGCGCTTCGGCCTCGTCGCCGATCCGCAATACGCCCCCGCGCCGCCCAACCTGCCCCTGAACCGCTACTATTCCGAGAGCCTGTGGAAGCTGCGCGAGGCGGTCGACGCCTTCAACGGGCAGGACCTGCGCTTCGTGGCGACCCTCGGCGACGTGATCGACCGCGACCGGGCGAGCTTCGATCCGATCCTGCAGGTCTATGGCCGCCTGCGCCACGACAAGGTCTTCCTCCTCGGCAACCACGATTTCTCCGTCGCCGCCGAGGAGCTGAACGCGGCGATGACCCTGCTCGGGCTCGAACGCAGCTACTACGACTTCGCGGTCGGCGGCCTCCGCTTCGTCGTCCTCGACGGCAACGAGGTCTCGCTCTTCGCCCCGCCCCCGGGCGATCCGCGCCGGGAGCTCGCCGCCGAGCGCCTGCGCAAGCTCGCCGAGGCGGGGGCGGAGAACGCCAAGCCCTGGAACGGCTCCTTGAGCGACCGGCAATTCGCCTGGCTCGGCGAGACGCTCGCGGCCGCGGCCAGACGCGGCGAGCGGGTGATCGTGATGGGCCATTACCCGGTCTATCCGGCCAATCCCCACAATCTGTGGGATTCGGAGCGGGTCGTGAGCCTGTTGACCGCCCAGCCCCACGTGCTGGCCTATTTCTGCGGGCACAACCATGCCGGCAATTACGGCGAGGCCGGCGGCGTCCATTTCGTGAATCTGCACGGCATGGTCGATACGCCGACCACCTCCGCCTATGCCTTCGTCACGGTGGAGGGGGCACGCATGGCGATCCGGGGCTTCGGCCGGGAGCCCGACCGGACGCTGGCGCTGAAGGCCGGGTAGCGCCCGGCGGGCCGGCTCAGGCCTTCAGCACCCGCCCGGCCACCGCGTCGAGCTTGGCGAGCAGCTCCGGGTCGCGGGCGCCGGCGGCGGTCATGATCGCGCCGTCGAGGGCCCGGTGGGAGCCGGCGGGGCAGTCCTCGCGCTCGGCGGGGAAGTCGCGGGCGACGCGGGCGACGAGGCGGGCGGCCTTGTCCGCATTGGCGCGGGCCACCGCGATCACCGCGGCCACGTCGACCACGTCGTGGTTCGGGTGCCAGCAATCGTAGTCCGTCACCATGGCGATGGTGGCGTAGGTGATCTCCGCCTCGCGGGCGAGCTTGGCCTCGGGCATGTTGGTCATGCCGATCACGTCGAAGCCCTGCGCCTTGTAGGCCTTCGACTCGGCGACCGTGGAGAATTGCGGCCCCTCCATGCAGACATAGGTGCCGCCCTTGTGGACCGGGATCTCCTCGGCCTCGGCGGCGGCCAGGATGCGCCGCTGCAGCCCCGGCCCGACCGGATGCGCGAAGGAGACATGGGCGACGCAGCCATTCCCGAAGAAGGAGGAAGGGCGCCCCACCGTGCGGTCGACGAACTGGTCGACGAGGACGAACAGGCCGGGATGCAGCTCGTTGCGGAAGGAGCCGCAGGCGGAGAGCGCGACGAGGTCGGTGACCCCGGCCCGCTTCAGGACGTCGATATTGGCCCGGTAGTTGATGCCCGAGGGCGAGAGGCGGTGGCCGCGGCCGTGGCGGGCCAGGAACACCACCTTGGTCGCGCCGATCCGGCCGATGCGCAGGGCGTCGGAGGGCTCGCCCCAGGGGGACTCAATGCGCGCCTCGCGCACGTCCTCGAGACCGGGCAGCTCGTAGACGCCGGAGCCGCCCATCACGCCGAGAACCGCTGCCGTCATGCCTGATCCTTCCGCGTCATCGGGGACCTCTCGGTCCCGCATCTGCCCGGCCCGCGCGGCGCCGGAGCGAAGCCCGGATCCGCCCTCCCGAGGGGAAGGCCCGGATCGGGTGGGGACCTTCTGGCGCCGGACGCGCCGCCGCGCAAGCGAACGGGCCCGCGCGGGGCCCGTTGCCGATCGATCGTCGATGTTCGGGGGCGGGGCGGCGCGGGCCTCAATAGGCCTTGTGCAGCTCCGGCTGGAGCCCGTGCACCTCGCCGCCGACCTTCTTCCAGATCTGCTTCTTCACGTAATAGAGCAGGCCCGCCAGGAGGATCAGGAACAGGATCACCCGGAAGCCGAGGGCCTTGCGGGCCATCATGTGCGGCTCGGCCGCCCAGGCCATGAAGGCGGCGACGTCGTGCGAGTACTGCTCGACGGTCTCCGGCACCACCGGCTGGCCCTTGTCGTTCTTCGGGTATTCCACCTGCCCGTCCGAGATCGGCGGGGGCATGGCGATGATGTGGCCCGGGTACCACTTGTTGTAGTGGCCGCTGGCCGGCATCTCGAAGCCCTTCGGGGGCTCCTCGTAGCCGGTGAGCAGGGCGTGGATGTAGTCGACCCCCTGCTCCGAATAGCCGACGAAGGGCAGCACATCGACCAGGAACCAGGGGAAGCCGCGCTCGAAGGTGCGGGCCTTGGCCAGCACCGAGAAGTCCGGCGGGGTCTTGCCGCCATTGGCGGCGGCCGCCGCCTTGTCGTTCGGGAAGGGCGGCGGGAAGCGGTCCGCCGGACGGGCCGGGCGCTCGACCTCCTCGCCGTTGTCGTTCAGCTCCTTGAGCTTGTAGGTCTCGGCCAGCGCCTTGACCTGGCCCTCGGAGAAGCCCGGGCCTCCCTCCTCCGCGAGGTTGCGGAAGGCGACGAGCTTCATCGCGTGGCAGTTGGAGCAGACTTCCTTGTAGATCTGGAAGCCGCGCTGGAGCTGGGCCTGGTCGAAGCGGCCGAACACGCCGGCGAAGCTCCAGTGCTCCCGGGGCGGGTTGGCGCCGTGGCCCTCCTCGGCCCGCGCCGGGGCGAGGCCGAAGGAGAGACCGAGGCCTGCGGCGAGCAGGGCGGCGGCGGCGAGATGTCCGATACGCATCATCCTCACCCTCAGCCCTTCTTTGCCGGCTCGGCGGCCGCGCCCGCTGGAAGGCCCGACCCGCTCACCTGCTTGCCCGGTCCGGTCACGCTCTCGAGGATCGAGCCCGGCACCGGATCCGGCGTCTCGAACAGGCCGACCAGCGGCATCACGATCAGGAAGTGGGCGAAGTAGTAGACGGTGCAGATGCGCGAGACGAGCACGTAGGCGCCCTCCGGCGGCTTGGCGCCGAGCCAGCCGAGCAGGATGGCGTTGAAGACGAACACCCAGAAGAACACCTTGTAGACCGGGCGGTAATTCGTCGAGCGCACCCGCGAGGTGTCGAGCCAGGGGGCGAAGGCGAGGATGATCACCGCGCCGAACATCAGCACCACGCCGCCGAGCTTGTCCGGCACCGCGCGCAGGATCGCGTAGAAGGGCAGGAAGTACCATTCCGGCACGATATGGGCGGGGGTGACGGCCGGGTTGGCCGGGACGTAGTTGTCGGCGTGACCGAGATAGTTCGGCTGGAAGAAGATGAACCAGGCGAACAGGATGAAGAACGCCACCGTCGCGAACACGTCCTTGATGGTCGCGTAGGGGGTGAAGGGCACCGCGTCCTTGCTCGACTTGATCGGGATGCCCGCCGGGTTGTTCTGGCCGGTGACGTGCAGCGCCCAGATGTGGAGCACGACGACGCCGGCGATCATCCAGGGCAGCAGGTAGTGCAGCGAGAAGAAGCGGTTGATGGTCGGGTTGCCGACCGAATAGCCGCCCCAGAGCAGGCTCTGGATGGTGTCGCCCACCACCGGGATCGCCGCCAGGATGTTGGTGATGACGGTGGCGCCCCAGAAGCTCATCTGGCCCCAGGGCAGGGTGTAGCCGAGGAAGGCGGTGGCCATCATCAGCAGGTAGATGATGACGCCGAGCAGATAGAGCACCTCGCGCGGGGCCTTGTAGGACCCGTAATAGAGCGCCCGGAAGATGTGCACGTAGACGGCGACGAAGAACATCGACGCGCCGTTGGCGTGGGCGTAGCGCAGCAGCCAGCCGTAATTCACGTCGCGCATGATGTGCTCGACGCTCTCGAAGGCGTTGGCGGCGCTCGGATCGTAATGCATCGCCAGCCAGACGCCGGTGACGATCTGGATCCCGAGGAAGGCCGAGAGGATGGCGCCGAAGGTCCAGAAATAGTTGAGGTTGCGCGGCACCGGGTAGGCGATGAAGGACGAGTGCACCAGCCCGACCAGGGGCAGGCGCGACTCGAACCATTTCGCGAGACGGCTCTTCGGGATGTAGGTCGAGGTCGCGTGTGCGCTGCTCATGGGGTGCGCTGCTCCTGGGCTACCCGCCTCTGTCTGTCGCGTCGTTCGGGGTCCTCAGGCGGCCGCCTTGCCGCCCTCTTCGCCGATCTTCAGCTTGGTGTCGGTTTCGAAGGCATAGGGCGGGATCGGCAGGTTGATCGGTGCCGGGCCGCGGCGCACGCGGCCGACCGCATCAAACTGCGAGCCGTGGCAGGGGCAGGCCCAGCCCTCGTAATTGCCGGAATGGCCGATCGGCACGCAGCCGAGATGGGTGCAGTTGCCGTAGGCCACGAGCCACTGGTCGTGGCCGGCCTTCACCCGCTTGTCGAAGGGGGCGGGGTCGATCATCTCGGAGAGGGGCACGGCCTTCATGTCCGTGATCTCCTTCTCCGTCAGCTTGCGCACGAAGATCAGCTTGCCGCGCCAGAACACGTTGACGATCTGGCCGTCGCTGATCGGCGCGAGATCGACCTCGATCGGGGCGCCGGCCGCGATGGTCGCGGCATCGGGGGACATGGAGGCGACGAGCGGCCAGGCGACGGCGCCCGCGCCCACGGCGAGGCCGGCGCCGGTCGCCAGGAACAGGAAGTCGCGTTTGCCGCCGTCGACGGCTTCGGGCGTGGCGGTGGCCGAGCTGTTCGCCAAGTTTCGACTCCCCAGTCGCTTCGGACCGCCCGGACGCACCTGCATTGTCCTGCCGAATCGAACGGGCAGGATCGTGCGCGTCACGTCCGTGACGATCGGCCTTTCACGACGGCGGATGCCGCCGAGCACCCTTTCGCACTGCGAAGCGGGGGGTGAACCCGCCTGCTTGTCTGTTTGTGTGGCGTGTCTGCCATGCCAGATACGAATATGTCCAGACTGAGAGGGTGCGGTGCGACAGCAAAACCGGCAGGATTGTTCCGGGTTGTCAGGCGTCCGCGCGTAGCCCCGCTTCCGACCGGCTGAGCCGCCGCCAGCGGGCGACGAGCAGCACCGAGACCACGAGGAGGCCGGCGCAGAAGCCCATCCAGATGCCCCGGCCCTCGAAGCCCGCGCCCCAGGCCAGGAGGGCGCCGGCGGGCACGCCGACGCCCCAGTAGCCGGCCAGCGCGATCAGCATCGGCACCCGGGTGTCCTGCAGGCCGCGCAGCGCCCCGAGCGCCACGGTCTGGGTGCCGTCGGCCATGGCGAACACCGCGGAGATCGCCAGGAAGGAGACCGCGACCGGCAGCACCGCCGCCGCGCCCGGCGCGTCCGCATCGAGGAACAGGCCGATCAGCCTCTCGGGGATCGTCACCTGCGCCAGGGCGCACAGGGCCATGAAGGCGAGCCCGAGGGCCAGCGCCACGGCGCCGGCCCGGCGCAGGGCGGCGCGGTCGCCGGCCCCCAGGGCGCGGCCGACCCGGACGGAGGCGGCCTGCCCCACCCCGTTCGGCACCATGAAGCAGCAGGCGGCGATCTGGATGGTGACGGCATGGGCGGCGAGCTGCGTCGCGCCGAACACGCCGACCATGATCGCCGCCGATTCGAACAGGCCCGCCTCGGCGAGCCCCGTGGCCGCCATGGGCAGGCCGAGCCCGAGGAGGTGGCGCAGGCGCGCGCGATCCGGCCGCCACAGGCCGGCGAACAGGCGGTAGCGGGCGAGCTGCGGATCGAGGGAGACCACGAGGGCCAGGGCCGCGAAGGAGCCGCATTCCGTGAGCGTGGTGGCGAGCCCGACGCCGACGATGCCGAGCTGCGGCGGCCCGAAGGCCAGGAACAGCCCGAGGCCGAGATTGACCGGCAGGGCGGCGAAGCTCACCGCCATCGGCCAGGCCGGCCGCTGCAGGGCGGAGAGGAAGCCGCGCAGCACCATGAACAGCAGGGCCGGCGCCATCCACCATTGCAGGACGCGCAAGTAAGCGCCCGCATCCCGCGCCACGGCCGGGTCCTGGCCGAGCCGCAGGAGGATCGGCTCGGCCTGCCACAGCACCGGCATCAGCGGGGCCGTGAACAGGGCCGCCGCCCAGAAGCCGGCCCGGACCGTCCGCCGGATCCCGGCCGCGTCGCCGTCACCGCCCGCGGCCTCCGCGACCAAAGGCAGCACCGCGGAGGTGAGCCCGATCCCGCCGATCAGGAGCAGGGTGAACAGGCCCGTGGCGAGCGCCCCCGCGGCCAGGGGCTCGGCGCCGAGCCGCCCGAGCAGCACCGTGTTGGAGGCGGTGAGCCCGAGCTGGGCCAGGTTGGTCAGCACCAGCGGCGCGGCGAGGGCCAGGGTCGCGCGCAACTCGGCGCGCCAGGGTGTCCGGCGGCCGGGGCGCAGGCCGGCCGGCTCCGCGAGGCACGGGGTCGTCATGGGAAGGTTCCTGGTTGCCGGCCGCTCCGAGGCTACGAGGGGGCGGCCTCGGAGCCGGCCTCGAAGCCTTCGCCCGGGGTTTCGGAGCCGAGAAAGCCCCCCGATTGCCGGTGCCACAGGGCGGCGTAAAGCCCGCCCCGGCGGATCAGCTCGGCATGGCTGCCCTCCTCCACGATCCGCCCACGGTCGATCACGATCAGCCGGTCGAGGGCCGCGATGGTCGAGAGGCGGTGGGCGATGGCGAGCACGGTCTTGCCCTGCATCAGCGTGTCGAGGCTGTCCTGGATCGCCGCCTCCACCTGGCTGTCGAGGGCGGAGGTGGCCTCGTCCAGGATCAGGATCGGCGCGTCCTTGAGGATCACGCGGGCGATGGCGATGCGCTGACGCTGGCCGCCGGAGAGCTTCACCCCGCGCTCGCCGACATGCGCCTCGTAGCCCCGCCGCCCCTGGTGGTCGACGAGGCTGCGGATGAAGCCGTCGGCCTCGGCGAGCCGGGCCGCGCGCTCGATCTCGGCATCGGTCGCGTCGGGGCGGCCATAGGCGATGTTGTCGCGGATCGAGCGGTGCAGCAGCGAGGTGTCCTGCGTGACCATGGCGATGGCGCCGCGCAGGGATTCCTGACTGACGCCGGCGATGTCCTGCCCGTCGATGGTGATGCGCCCGCCCTCGAGGTCGTGCAGGCGCAGGAGCAGGGCGGTGATCGTGGTCTTGCCGGCGCCGCTGACGCCCACGAGCCCGACCTTCTCGCCGGCCCGGATGCGGAACGAGAGGTTCTCGATGATGCTGGCGTCGCCTCGGCCGTAATGGAAATCGACCTTGTCGAAGCGGATCTCGCCGCCGCTCACCCGGAGCGTGGCGGCCCCTTCCGCATCGACCAGGGCGTGCGGCCGGGCAATGGTCTGCATGCTCTCCTGGATCACGCCGACATTCTCGAACACGCCGCGGATCGTCTGCATCACCCAGCCCGACATCGCCATCAGGCGCAGGATCAGGGCGAGGCCGGCCGCCGCCTCCCCCGTGGTCATGGCTTCCCGCTGCCAGAGCGTCAGGCAGGCCGCGGCGGTGGAGAGGATCAGCAGGCTGTTGAGCAGGCCGAGCAGGCTCGTGGTCAGCGTCACCAGCCGGAACTGGTGGAGATAGGCCCGGTTGTGCGTCTCCAGGGCGTCGCGCAGGGCGGCGCGCTCCTCGCGGTCGCGGGCGAAGAGCTTCACGGTGAGGATGTTGGTGTAGGTGTCGACCACCCGGCCGATCAGGGTCGAGCGGGTCTCGGCGGTCTTGTGCGAGCGCGTGCGGGCGCGGGGCACGAACCAGGCCGTGAGCGCCGCATAGGCCCCGACCCAGACCAGCACCGGCAGGGCGAGCCAGCCCGAGATCAAGGAGAACAGCCCGATCGCGGTGACGGCGTAGATCGCCACATAGAGCAGCGTGTCGATGAACACGACCGCGAGTTCGCGCACCGCCGGGCCCACCTGCACCACGCGGTTGGCGAGCCGCCCGGCGAAATCCGCCTGGAAATACGAGAGGGCGTGGCCGAGCGTGTAGAGATGGGTGCGCCAGCGGATCTGGTTGGTGGATTGCGGCACCACGAGCTGGTTCGAGGCGACCTCGTGCAGCCAGATCGTGAGGGGGCGCACCACGATCAGCAGGCCGGCGGCGAGCGCCAGGGCCGTGCCGTGCTCGGCGAGCAGGCGCGTCCGGTCGGTGGTGTTCATCAGGTCGATGAACCAGCGCATCAGCAGGTAGAGCGAGGCCTCCACTGAACCCGCGGCCACCGCGACCAGGAACAGGAACAGCAGGGCGCCGCGGATCGGCCGCAGGTAGAAGGCGGCGAAGCCCAGCACCGTCCGGGGTGGCATCGCCCGGTCGTCGAAGGGCGCGAACGGGTCGATGCGGCGCTCGAGCCAGTCGAGGAACATGGGGACCACACGTGTCTCGGGGGGAGCGACTCAGGGGGCGACCCGCCTTCACATAAGTCGATCCGCGCCCCGACCAACCGGGGACGATGCCGCGGAGCCTCCCGCCCGGCGCATGGGGACGAGAGGCGCTTTGGTCCCGCTGCCCGCTCCCGATGGACCTGGCCGCCAGAGCAAGGCCTCCCGGGGACCCGCCCTGTCAAACAGTCACGATCGCTGTTCGGTACTTAGGGTGACCGACGACGCCTTCGCGCGCATCCGGGCGGCGCTGGGCATGAGCCACGAACACAAGCCGCGTGAAGGTTGCGCCGCGCCGTGGAGCGGGGACGGATCGGGCGGAGGCCGATGGAGGAAGCCCTCCTCCGGCGCCGCCGATCGCGCTATTCCCCAGGCGATGCTGCGCCTCGCCCTCTACCAGCCCGACATTCCCCAGAACACCGGCACCATGCTGCGCATGGCCGCCTGCCTAGGCATCGCCGTCGAGATCATCGAGCCCGCGGGCTTCGATGTGTCCGACCGGCACCTGCGCCGCTCGGGGCTCGATTATCTCGACCATGTCGCCATCACCCGGCACCGCTCCTGGGCGGCCTTCGAGGAGTGGCGGCGCGGGGCCGGGCTCCGCCTGGTGCTCGCCACGACCAAGGGTTCGTCGTCCTATACGGGCTTCGGCTTCCGGGACGGGGATTGCCTGATGGTCGGGCGCGAATCGGCCGGGGTGCCCGAGGCGGTGCATGCGGCGGCCGACGCGCGCGTGGTCGTGCCGATCCGCGAAGGGATGCGCTCGCTCAACGTCGCGGTCTGCGCGGCGATGATCCTGGGCGAGGCCCTGCGGCAGCAGCAGAGATAGGCATAAAGGAAATTGCCCATCAAAAATATTTATAGATTATTTATTATGTTAACTGCAAGTGAATTTGTTTGTTTTCTGATCTTTTTAATGAGGGTTATTTGTGCTTCGGACCATTTTTGCTTATCACCACTTAAATTCTTTACTTGTAAATGTTGATCTAGTTTTGATGCTGGTACATTTAGCCAGAGACTGTTCTGTATTAATACATTCATATCTTCAACTTTGCCCATATTAAGATCATTATTGTCTGTTTTTAGCACTGGATTATATTCTTTGATATTTTCAGTGAGGTCCTTGGCCAAGCGCTCATTTGCAGCTTTAATGTGCTCATAGTGCGCTTGATCTGCGCGGAGCATTTTTTCAGATCTTGTATCATACCCATTGAATATCCATCCCGCATATTTCAGCTTTCCAAATTTATCATACTCTTTAGATCCATAATTATTTTGTCTGAATCGAGACAGGCCATTATTCCAATCTGAGATGAATTGCGGAAGCATTTGAGATATTAATCCGATGCAATACTCACTGAAAGTGTCAGAGGTGCAAGGTATTAATAAGTAGTCGGAGGAATATAGCGAAGATCTAACCAAGCCGCCAAACGATGGCGGAAGGTCAATCATAACGTAATCAAATTTCTCGCCTTTTTCAGAGAGTTTAGACTCCAATGTTCTTAGGGCGGTGAATTTTGCAATTCCATTTCCTGTTAAGAGGTCATTACCAACACTTAGTGCATCTGAATAAACATTTAGCCAAAAATCTCCGGCTATAAGTTTAACATTTGAATTTGTATGGGGGCCGGTATGTGCTGTAATCGGACCTGGTCCAGTATTTTGGAGATATCCTTGTAGAAATGATCTAATAGTTTTTGTGGATGCTGTAACAGAAACTAGATTCTTGAATGCTTCACTGCCGAGCATCGCAATCGATAGATTGCATTGCGGATCGAAGTCTACTAAAAGAACTCTCTTTCCTTTTTCAGCAAGTGTATCTGCTATATTCCAAGTAAGTGTAGTCTTTCCAACTCCGCCTTTATTATTGAATATGCTGATAAATTTTGCCATTATTTTCCTCCTTTGGTGAATGAATAAGATATGTTTGCAGATGCTGTGTTTTTGAGAAAATGTGTCATTACATAATTTTAGGGCAATATCTTAGGGCGGAAGGAATATATCTCAAGCCAAAATTGTTAAAATAGGACTATTATCATATAGCACCTAGACCGATCTCGTTCGAGGCAATCTCGAATTGACGGCCTCCCCCCTTGATGGGAAAGCCTGGGCCATGACGCAGCCTTCCAAGACGCATCCCAACGCGACCCGCTTCGGCGACGTCGCGCCGCTCGCCGCGGATGATCTCGCGGCCCTGAAGAGCGAGGCTGCCTCCTGGTTCGCGACCCTGCGCGACCGGATCGTGACCGCCCTGGAGACCCTGGAGGACCAGGCTGCCGGGCCGTTCCACCCGGACGCGCCGAAGGAGGCGGGCAGCTTCGTGAGGACGCCCTGGGAGCGCACCGACCATAGCGGCGCACCCGGGGGCGGCGGCGTCATGTCCATGCTGAAGGGCCGGGTCTTCGAGAAGGCGGGGGTGCACATCTCCACCGTGCACGGCGAGTTCGCCCCCGAATTCCGGGCGCAGATGCCGGGCGCGGCGGAGGATCCGCGCTTCTTCGCCACCGGCATCTCGCTGATCGTCCACCCCTGGAACCCGCATGTGCCCACCGTGCACATGAACACCCGCTTCGTCGTCACCACCAAGACCTGGTTCGGCGGCGGGGCAGACCTCACCCCCGTGCTCGACCGCCGGCGCAACCAGGAGGATGCGGACACGCAGATCTTCCACGCGGCGATGCGTGCGGCCTGCGAGGCCCATGCCCCGGCTGCCGATTACGGGCTCTACAAGGCTTGGTGCGACGAGTACTTCTACCTGCCGCACCGCAAGGAGCCCCGGGGAATCGGCGGCATCTTCTACGACTATCACTGGACCGGCGACCCGAATGCCGACCTCGCCTTCACCCGCGACGTGGGCGAGGCCTTCCTCAAGGCCTATCCCGAGATCGTCTGGCGCAACCTCGCCACCGCCTGGACGGAGGCCGACCGGCTGGAGCAGCAGGTGCGGCGCGGGCGCTACGTGGAGTTCAATCTGCTCTACGACCGCGGCACCATCTTCGGCCTGAAGACCGGCGGCAACGTCGCCTCGATCCTGTCCTCCCTGCCCCCGACCGTCCGCTGGCCGTGATGGACGGCTTCGCCCCCCAGCAGGAGGCGGCGCTGAAGGCCATCGCCGCCTGGATGAAGGGCGGCGGCGAGCAGGTCTTCCGCCTGTTCGGCTATGCCGGCACCGGCAAGACCACGTTGGCCCGCCGCATCGCCGAGGATTTCGAGGGCGCGACGGTGTTCGGCGCCTTCACCGGCAAGGCCGCCTCGGTGATGCGCGCCCGCGGCTGCCCGGACGCGGCCACGATCCACAGCCTGATCTACCGCACGCGGGAGGCGGACGAGGGCGGCCCGACCTTCACCCTCAACCGCTCCGGCCCGGCGGCCAAGGCCGACCTCATCGTCATCGACGAATGCTCGATGGTCGATGCCGATCTCGGCAACGACCTTCTCTCCTTCGAGAAGCCGGTGCTGGTGCTCGGCGACCCGGCCCAGCTGCCCCCCGTGCGCGGCGGGGGCTTCTTCACCGAGGCCGAGCCGGACGTGATGCTCACCGACGTGCACCGGCAGGCCAAGGACGATCCGATCGTGCGCATGGCCATGACCATCCGCGAGGGCGGCCGGCTGGAGGTGGGCGCGTACGGCGAGAGCCGGGTGATCCGCCGCCGGGACATCGACCCGGCCCAGGTGCTCGATTGCGACCAGGTGCTGGTGGGCCTCAACCGCACCCGCCGGCTCTACAACAACCGCCTGCGGGAGCTCGCCGGCCATACTGACCCGATGCCCTCCATCGGCGAGAAGCTGGTCTGCCTGAGGAACGACCGCACCAAGGGCCTGCTCAACGGCTCGACCTGGACGGTGCAGGCCCTGCGCGCGCCGCCGCGGCCCGACACGATCCGCCTCGACGTGGTGCCGGACGACGACCCGGCCCTGCGCAAGCGCGCCGTCGACATCAAGGTCCTGCGCCAGGTGATCGAGGGCTCGGAGGAGGAGATCCCGCTCTACCTGCGCCGGGAGACCGACGAGTTCACCTACGGCTACGCGCTCACCGTGCACAAGGCCCAGGGCTCGCAATGGGACAAGGTCGTCCTCTTCGACGAATCCTACGCCTTCCGCGAGCACCGCGCCCGCTGGCTCTATACGGGCCTGACCCGGGCCGCGCGGGCGATCACGGTCGTGATCTAGACCGGCCCCGCCGGCCGAGAGCGGGGCGAACGGTTTCGGCGCCTTGGGCGTTTCCCGGACGGGGGGCGCGGACGCCCCAGGGTGGGATCGTCGCGAGGGGCGATGCGAAGCTGGATACCGATCGGTGCGGCACCCCATGACGGCCGCTGGATCATCGCGATCAACCGCTACGAGCCCGACCGGCGCGCCGTGGTCCGCTGGGATCCGGCCCGGCACGGCGACGACACGCCCTGGCACGTCGCCTCCTGCGACCACGGCTATGCGGAGGATGCCTTCACCGACTGGCAGCCCTTCCCGCACTGGCCGGAGGTCGAGGCGGCGTCCCGGCCTCCGGAGGCTTAGGCGACCCGCCCACGCCCCGGCGGCGGGTCTCAGGCGTCGAGCTTCGCCTCGACGGCGGCGAGCAAGGTGCAGAGGGCGACCGCCTCGGCCGCCTTGCGCACCGCTTCGAGCTTGGGGAAGGTCGGGGCGATGCGCAGCGTCCGGTCGTCGGGATCCTTGCCGTAGGGATGGGTCGCCCCCGCCGGCGTCAGCGCGATGCCCGCCTCGGCGGCGAGCGCCACCACCTTCGTCGCCGTGCCGTCCGCCACGTCGAGGGTGATGAAGTAGCCGCCGAGCGGCCGGCTCCAGCGGGCGACCTCGTAGCCTTCGAGGCGGGCGGCGAAGGCCGTCTCGACCGCGTCGAATTTCGGGCCGATCAGCGCCCGGTGCTTCTCCATATGGGCGGCGATGCCAGCGGCGTCCTTGAGGAAGCGGACGTGGCGGAGCTGGTTGAGCTTGTCCGGCCCGATGCTGCGGCGGCCGGCCTGGGCGAGGTACCAGCGGATATTGGCCGCGGAAGAGGCGAGCATGGCGAGGCCCGCGCCGGCGATCGTCACCTTCGAGGTCGAGGCGAACACGATCGGCCGGTCCGGATTGCCGGCCTCGGCACAGGCCTCGATGACGTTGGCCAGCGACGGCCGCTCGTCGCTCAGGTGATGCACCGCGTAGGCGTTGTCCCACAGGATGCGGAAATCCGGCGCCGCGGCCTTCATCGCGGCCAGGCGCCGCACGGTCTCGTCGGAATAGGTCTCGCCGCTCGGGTTGGAATATTGCGGCACGCACCAGATGCCCTTCACCGCCGGGTCGGCCACCGCCTTCTCGACGACGTCCATGTCCGGGCCGGCGCCGGTCATCGGCACCGGGATCATGCGGATGCCGTAGCCCTCGCACAGGGCGAAGTGCCGGTCGTAGCCGGGCACGGGGCAGAGGATCGCGATCGGCTCCTGCTTGCTCCAGGGCTTGTCGCCCCCGGGCACGCCCTTGAGCAGGGCGTAGACGAGCACGTCGTGCATCAGGGCGAGGCTCGAATTGTTGGCGACCACGATCTGCTCGGGCGGCGCGCCCAGGACCGGCGCGAACAGCGCCCGCGTCTCGGTCAGGCCCTGGAGGTTGCCGTAGTTGCGCGCGTCGGTGCCGTCATCGGCGGTGGTGTCGCGGTTGCCGGGCAGGGCCAGCATCTCCGTGGCGAGGTCGAGCTGCTCGGGCGCGGGCTTGCCCCGGGTCATGTCGAGCTTGAGGCCCTGGCCTTTGAGCGCCTCGTATTCCTGGCGCAGGCCGGCGCGCAGCTCGGACAGCGCCTCGGGCGAAAGCTGGGACAGGGCGGGCATCACGGATCCTCGTTGATTCTCGGGCCGCCTTCGAACCCGCAAGGCGGGCGCCGTCAAGCGGGCAATTCGCGCGGTTGAGGTGCTGTGGTTGCAATTCGGTCGACAGCCGACCAGCGCTCGTGGAGTGGGGAAAAGACGCCTGCCGAAGCCTGGTCATACCCCCGCACCATCCCGAACGAAGCGCCCTGAACCTTGGACGGGGCGGGCGAAGCGCTTACCTGTGCCGCCGAGCCCTCTGACCCGACCGACTGGAGCCCCCCTTGTCCGATCCTGCCGCCAGCGGCCCGCCGCAGATGCACGCCACCACGATCCTGATGGTCCGCAAGGGCGGCCGGGTGGTGATCGGGGGCGACGGGCAGGTCAGCCTCGGGCAGACCATCGTGAAGGGCAATGCCCGCAAGGTGCGCCGCCTCGCCAAGGGCAGCGTGATCGGCGGCTTCGCCGGCGCCACGGCCGATGCCTTCACCCTGTTCGAGCGGCTGGAGGGCAAGCTCGAACAATATCCCGGCCAGCTCACCCGCGCCTGCGTGGAACTGACCAAAGACTGGCGCACCGACCGCTACCTGCGCCGCCTGGAGGCGATGATGCTGGTGGCCGACAAGGACGTCAGCCTGCTCCTTTCCGGCTCGGGCGACGTGCTCGAACCCGAGAGCGGGGTGATGGCGATCGGCTCGGGCGGGAACTACGCGCTCGCCGCCGCCCGCGCCTTGGAGGACCAGGACCTCGACGCCGAGGCGATCGTGCGCCGGGCCATGAAGATCGCCGCCGATATCTGCGTCTACACCAACGGCAATCTCGTCTTGGAGACGCTGGAGGGCTGAGCCCGGCGCCGGCCGCCGCCTGTGCTCCCGGATCCACACGCGCGCCCAATGAGATAGGGGCGCTTTCCGCCGGCTTGCGACGCGGCGCGTCCGAGGGCAGTCAGGCGGGCGGGAGTCGTGTTCGCGCGCCGAAGCCGGCCTTCGGTCGACGGCCTCCCGAAGCGCAGGAGGCGCGGCGGTTCGTGCCTGCCGATCGGATCATCCGGCAGACCGGCCTCGGCGGCATCTCGCTGCCGAGGGTGCTCCTGAGCGCGGCGCTGCTCTTCGTCGCCGTGATCCTCGCCGCCTCGGGCCTGATCGTGGCCGAGCTGCGGCGCAAGGAACTGGCTGACGCGCAGCGCGAACTGACCGTCCTCAACACGGTGCTCGCCGAGGAGGCGGCCCGCACGCTCCAGAGCGTCGACCTCGTCCTGCGCAGCGTGAGCGACGGGCTGGTGGCGGAGGGTGTGACCACCGGCGAGGCCTATGCCCGCAAGGGGGACCGGGAGACCCACGAACTGCTGAAGGCCAAGGTTGCAGGCGTGCCGCAGCTCGACGCCGTGACCATGGTCGGCGCGGATGGGCGGCTCATCAACTTCTCGCGCCGCTACCCCGTCCCCGCGATCGACATCTCGGACCGGGACTATTTCGCGGAGCTGCGCGACAACCCGATCACCGAGCCTTACGTCACCGGCCCCGTGCAGAACCGCGGCTCCGGGACCTGGACGGTCTTCCTGGCCCGCCGGCTCGCCGGGCCGGATGGGCGCTTCGTCGGCCTCGTCCTCGGCACGATCGACCTCGGCTATTTCGACAATTTCTACCGCTCGCTGAATCTCGGCGGCCACGCGGCGGTGAGCCTCTGGCGGCGGGACGGTACGCTGCTGACCCGGGAGCCGCCCCTGCCCGGCGTCGGGCGCCAGTTCAAGCTCAAGGCCTTCACCGAGGAGCGGCTCAGGGCCGGCGCCGGCTTCTACGAGATCGAGGATTCCGTCGATGGCATGCACCGGCTCGTCTCGACCCGGGCGACCCGCGGCTACCCGCTCATCCTCAACGTCACCCGCACCCGCGACGAGGTGCTGGGTGACTGGTACCGCGAGGCCTTCGTCACCGGCGGGGCCGCCGCGGCCAGCGCCACCGCGATCCTGCTGATCCTGTGGACGCTCTCGCGCCAGCGCCGGGCGGATTCCGCCGCCGCGGACGCCCTGCGGGAGCGCGAGCAGGCGATCGAGGCCCGGGAGGCGGTCGAGGAACAGCTCCGGCAGGCTCAGAAGATGGAAGCCGTGGGCCAGCTCACCGGCGGCATCGCCCACGACTTCAACAACCTGCTCACCGGCATCATCGGCAGCCTGGAGCTCCTGCAGACCCGGCTCGCGCAGGGACGCACGGACACGATCGACCGCTATGTCGGCGCGGCCATCGCCTCCGCCGAGCGGGCCGGCGCCCTCACCCACCGCCTCCTTGCCTTCGCCCGGCGCCAGCCTCTCTCCACCCAGATCGTCGACGCCAACGCGCTGCTGCAGGGCATGGCGGACCTGCTCGCCCGCACCCTGGGCAAGCAGATCACCTTCGAGATCGCGCCGGGACAGGGTCTCTGGCCGACCCTCTGCGACCCGCACCAGCTCGAGAGCGCCGTGCTCAACCTCGCGATCAACGCCCGGGACGCCATGCCCGGCGGCGGCCGGCTCGTCCTCGCCACCCGCAACGTCCATCTCGATGCGGTGCGGCTGCGGCGGCACCCGGACGTCGCGCCGGGGGATTATGTCTGCGTGAGCGTGCGCGACACCGGCACCGGCATGACGCCGGAGGTGGCGGCGAAGGCCTTCGAGCCGTTCTTCACCACGAAGCCTCTGGGCCAGGGAACGGGCCTCGGCCTCTCCATGATCTACGGCTTCGCCCGCCAATCCGAGGGGCATGCCGAGATCGAGACGGCGCCCGGCAAGGGCACCACGGTGCGCATCTACCTGCCCCGCCATGGGGATGCGGTGCCGGTCGAGGCAGCGGTCGCGCCGAAGCGAGCCGCCCGGGCCCACCGGGGCGAGACCGTGCTCCTCGTCGAGGATGAACCCGTCGTGCGCGCCCTCGTCCACGAGGTGCTGGACGATCTCGGCTATACGGTGCTCGAAGCCTCCGACGGCCCGGCCGGCCTCGCCCTGGCGCGGGGGGATGCGCGCATCGATCTCCTCGTCACCGATGTCGGCCTGCCCGGCCTCGACGGCCGTTCGCTCGCCGAACAGGCCCGGGCCGAGCGGCCCGGGCTGAAGGTGCTGTTCATGACGGGCTACGCCGACAACGCCCTGTTCGAGGACGGGGCCGCCGCCCCGGCCACGCAGCTCGTCACCAAGCCCTTCGCCGTGGACGCCCTGGCCGAGCGGGTGCGCAGCCTGCTCGGAGCGTGAGGGCCGGCGTCGAGGCGGTCAGGCGGCCTTCGGCGGCAAGGCCATGATGACGCCGTGCCCGCCGCGGGTCGCACCAGGATCTCCCCGGCGCCGTTATGTGCGTCCAGACATGGCGATGGCTCGAGGCGAGGGGGGAAGCGGAGCCGGGCTTTTCGCCTCCGGCCCTGCGGCGGGCGGCCCGGATCGTGTAGAGTCAGCGGCGAGCGGGAGCGGGCCGGGACCCGCGAGGGGAGGACGGACGGTTGGCGCATCTGAGCATCCGCATCGATCTCGCGCCGGGCCTTCGCCTGGGGCCGGGCAAGGTGCAGCTCCTCGAGGCGGTGGCCGAGCACGGCTCGATCTCGGCGGCCGGCCGGGCCCTCGGCATGTCCTATCGCCGGGCCTGGCTGCTGATCGAGGAGATGAATAAGGGCTTCGCCGAGCCGGTGGTCGAAGCGCAGATCGGCGGCAAGGCCGGGGGCGGGGCGCGGCTCTCCCCCTTCGGGGCCGATGTCGTCGCCCATTACCGGGCGATCGAGCGTGCCGCTGGGAAGGCCGCCTCCCCCTTCTTGGCCCGGTTGGCGCCGGGCGGGGCGTCGGGAGGCTGAACGAGCGCTTCTCGCGCCCCAACCGCCACGGGAACATCGGCTCCCGAACCGGATCGCGCTCTTGGAAACGAGGGAACGCTGCGGCCTAGCCGCCGGCGAGCCCGTCCGCGAAATCGTCGGGCACGTCGCCGAAGGCACCGAGGATCGCGGCGATGCTGCCGTCCTCCGGCGCGACTTCGAGGGCGACCGCGCCGGATAGCCGACCGGCCAGGGCCTCCGCCTGGCGCAGGGCATCGGCCTGGCTCGTCGCGTCGCGCCGCAGCGTGGCGACGAGACGCCCCGATACATGCTCGAACGCCTGGACCACGAAGCTCATCCGAAGCTCATCCCCTGCCCGCTCCTCCCGCCGGGGGCCGTCGCCGGACCCCTACGCCAAGCGCGTGTGCCAAGCCCATGGAACCTAGCCCATGCAACCGACGCGTGGGCGCATCCCGTCGCGGCAGGATATAGGGCGTTGCCGCGGACTCCGCCGTGGGGAAAGAGCCGGCCTTGCCGCCTCGCGCCCCGCATGGTCCTGATCCTGCCTGCGAGATCGGCCCGGCGGACCCAGCCCGGCGCGATGAGAGAAGCGAAAGGCGCATGCCCGAGATCCCCGTCTATGCCGCCGCGGCCGTCGCCGCGCCCCACCGCCTCGCCGCCCAGACCGGCCAGAGCGTCCTCGCCCAGGGCGGCAACGCCATCGAGGCGATGATCGCCATGGCCGCCGCCATCGCGGTGGTCTACCCGCACATGAACGGCATCGGCGGCGACGGCTTCTGGCTGATCCGCGCCCCGAACGGCCGGGTCCGGGGCATCGAGGCTTGCGGGCCGGCGGGGTCCGAAGCCAGCATCGCCCGCTACCGGGAGAAGGGTTACGACGCGATCCCCTCCCGCGGGCCGGATGCGGCGCTCACCGTGGCGGGCACCGTCGGGGGCTGGCAGCTGGCCCTGGACCTCGCCCGGGCTTTGGGCGGCCGGCTGCCCCGCGACCTGCTGCTGGCGGATGCGGTGCGGTTTGCGCGGGAGGGCTGCGCCGTGTCGCCCTCCGAGGCGCGCTATGTGCCCCAGGCACTTGATGCCCTCCACGACGCGCCGAACTTCGGCGCCACCTATCTCCGGGACGGGAAGCCCTGCCCCGAGGGGACGCTCCGGCGCCAGCCGCTCCTCGCCGCGACCCTGGAGCAGCTCGCCCATGCCGGCTTCGAGGATTTCTACCGCGGCGATCTCGGCCGCGAGATCGCCGCCGACCTTCAGCGCCTCGGCGCGCCGGTCACCCGGGCCGATCTCGAGGCCTACCGTCCGCGGGAGCGGGCGCCCCTGTCCCTGAGGCGGCGCGACGCCACCCTCTACAACTTCCCGCCCCCGACCCAGGGGCTCGCCGCGCTCCTGATCCTCGGCCTGTTCGACCGGCTGAACGTGGCCCGGGCCGAGAGCGCCGCGCATTACCACGGCCTGATCGAGGCGACGAAGCGCGCCTTCGCCATCCGCGACCGGGTCGTGACCGATTTCGACCGGCTGCGCGTGGACCCCGCGAGCTTCCTCACCCCGGACCGCCTCGCCCGCGAGGCGGCGGCGATCCGCATGGACCGGGCCGCCCCGGTGCCCCTGCGCGATCCCGGCCACGGCGACACCGTCTGGATGGGCGCCATCGACAAGGACGGCCTCGCCGTCTCCTTCATCCAGTCGGTCTATTGGGAATACGGCTCGGGCACGGTGCTGCCGCAGACCGGCATCTGCTGGCAGAACCGGGGCATGTCCTTCTCCCTGGACCCGAACGCGGTGAACCCGCTGGAGCCGGGGCGCCGGCCGTTCCACACCCTGATCCCGGCGCTCGCCGCCTTCGACGACGGGCGGATCATGGCCTACGGCTCCATGGGCGGGGACGGGCAGCCGCAATTCCAGGCGCAGATCTTTTCCCGCTACGCCGATTACGGGATGTCCGTGGCCGATGCGGTCGATGCGCCGCGCCTGCTCTACGGCCGGACCTGGGGCGCGGAATCGCTCACGGTGAAGGTCGAGGACCGCTTCGATCCGGCCTGCATCGCGGCCCTGCGCGGCATGGGCCACGCGATCGAGGAGCTCGGCGGGGCCTATATCGACAGCCTCGGCCATGCCGGCATGCTGGTGCGGCACGCGCAGAACGGCCGCATCGAGGCGGTGCACGATCCGCGCTCGGATGGCGGCTCGGAAGGGCTCTGAGGCGGGGATGGGCGTGGCGAGCGACCAGGCGGCCTACTGGAACGGCGAGGCCGGGGCGCGCTGGGCGCGCCACCAGGCCATCCTCGACGCCGCCTTCGCCCCGCTCACCGCGGCCCTGATCGAGGCCGCGTCTCCCCGGCCGGGGGAACGCGTCCTCGATATCGGCTGCGGGGCCGGCGAGAGCGCCCTGCAGGCCGCGGCCCGCATCGGCGTGTCGGGGCGGGTCACGGCGGTCGACGTGTCGGCGCCGCTGCTCGCGGTGGCGGCCGCGCGGGCGCGGCCCGCCGGCGGCGCGCCCATCGCCTGGATCGAGGCGGATGCCGCGCGCCATCCCTTCGGCGCGGGGGCCTTCGACTGCGCCCTGTCGCGCTTCGGCGTGATGTTCTTCGAGGAATCCCGGCCCGCCTTCGCCCATCTGCGCGGCGCCCTGGCGGAGAAGGGGCGTCTCGCCTTCCTGTGCTGGCGCGGCCTGCCGGAGAATCCCTGGGTCTCCGTGCCCTGGGCGGCGGTGCGCGCCCTGCTGCCGCCGGAGGCACGGACCCTGTCCTCCGGAGGGGACGAGCCGGGACCCTTCCGCTTCGCGGCGAGCGGGACCCTGCCCGCGCTCCTGGCGGAGGCCGGCTTCCGGGACATCGCCGAGCGGCCCCTCGACCGGCGCCTGCCCCTCGGGCGGGCCGCGGACGGCGACACGGCGGTGGCCGTCGCCGCGGCGACGGACTTCCTCCTCGAACTCGGCCCGGTGGCCGGACATCTGCGCGCGCATGTGCCTGAAATGCGGGCAGAGGCCCGGGCGGCCATCGCCGAGGCCCTGCATCCGCATGCGGTGGGGGGCGAGGCCGGCCTCGGTGCCGGGTGCTGGTTGGTGACGGCGACGCGCTGACGATCATTGCGTGCATTCCCCCGGTGGCACCACCTTTGCGTATGCGAAGGGGCCACGAGGAGTGCATCATGTATTCAGGTTCCGCGCGCACCCGCTGGGTGCAGCTCCTGCTCGGATTGATCGTCATGATGACGATCTCCAGCCCGCAATATGTCTGGACGCTGTTCGTGAAGCCGCTCCAGGGCAGCACCGGCGGTACGCTCGCCCAGGTGCAGGTCACCTTCACGATCCTGATCGTGCTCCAGACCTTCTTCTCCCCGGTCCAGGGCTGGCTGATCGAGCGCTTCAGCGCCAAGGGCATGATCGCGCTGGGCGCCGCCCTGAGCGGGCTCGGCTGGGTCGCGGCCTCGCAGGTCACCAGCCTCACCGGCCTCTATGCGAGCTACGGCCTGCTCTGCGGCCTCGGCACCGGCATCGTCTATGTCGGCATCGTCGGCCTGATGGTGCGCTGGTTCCCCGACCGCCGGGGCTTCGCCGCGGGCATCGTCGCCGCCGGCTACGGCATGGGCGCCATCGCCACCACCTTCCCGATCTCCGACATGATCGCCGCCTCGGGCTACCGGGACACGCTGCTCGTGTTCGGCCTGATCCTCGGCGCCATCGGCGTGGTCGCCGCCCTCGGCCTGCGCGCCCCGAAGCCGGGCGAGACCCCGGAGATCCCGGCGGACAAGGTGGCGAGCGCTGCCCGCGACGTGGCCCCCGGCCCGATGCTGCGCACGCCGCTGTTCTGGCTGATGTTCGCGATGATGGCGATGATGTCGACCGGCGGCTTGATGGTCGTGGCCCAGTTCGCCGCCTTCGCCAAGGAATTCGGCGTGGCCGATGCCCTGGTCTTCGGCTTCGCGGCGCTGCCCTTCGCCCTGACCTTCGACCGGATCACCAACGGCCTGACCCGGCCCTTCTTCGGCTGGGTCTCCGACCATGTCGGCCGCGAGACCACCATGGCGGTGGCCTTCGCCCTGGAGGCGGGCGCGATCTGCCTGCTGCTCGCCTTCCGCGAGAACGCCTACGCCTTCGCCCTGCTCTCCGGCGTGGTGTTCTTCGCCTGGGGCGAGATCTTCTCCCTGTTCCCCTCGACGCTCACCGACACCTTCGGCACGAAGCACGCCACCACCAATTACGGCTTCCTCTACATGGCCCAGGGCGTGGGCTCGCTCCTCGGTGGCCCGGTGGCGGCTCTGATCCACGATGCGGCCGGCAGCTGGATCCCGGTCTTCTCCATCGCCATCGGCCTCGACCTGGTGACGGCGGCGCTCGCCTGGTTCGTGCTGCGCCCGGCCCGCCGCGCCTATCTCGGCCGCTCCGGCCCGGCGGTGCCCGCCGGCCTGAATGCCCTCGCGACCAAGGCCGCCTGAGGCACGTCCCGACCGGGATTGCCGCTGGCCAAGCGGGGATCCTGCGCGTAGCTGGAACGCATCCCGATGCGTTCCAGCACCTTTTTTCGCGATGCCTCATGACACGGGCGAGGCCCGGACCTTCGCCACGCCGAACGCGCCCTGGCTCACCATCGTCGGCATCGGCGAGGACGGCCGGGCCGGTCTGTCGCCGGCGGCCGCCGCCGCCCTCGACGCGGCGGAGATCGTCTGGGGCGGGCGGCGCCATCTCGCCCTCGCCGCGCCCTTTTCCGCCGAGGCGCGGGCCTGGCCGAGCCCGATCGCCCAGGCCTATCCCGAGATCCTGGCCCGGCGCGGCCGGCCGACCTGCCTGCTCGCCACCGGCGACCCCTTCCATTACGGCATCGGCGCCGAGATCGCCCGGCTGGTGCCGGCGGCCGAGATCCGGGCCTTTCCGCAGCCCTCCGCCTTCAGCCTCGCCGCCGCCCGCCTCGGCTGGCCGCTCGCCGAGACCGCCTGCCTGACCCTGCACGGCCGGGCGCTGAGGCGGATCGTGCCCCATCTCCAGCCGGGCGCCCGCCTGCTGGTGCTCTCCTGGGACGGGAGCACGCCGGCCGCCGTCGCCGCCCTCCTCGTCGCCCGGGGATTGGGCGCCTCGCGCCTCACCGTGCTCGAAGCCATGAACGGGCCGGCCGAGCGCGTGTTGTCCGCCCCTGCCGAGGGCTTCGGACAGCCGGAGGTGGCCGCCCTCAACACCCTCGCCGTCGAGGTGGTGGCGGGGGCCGGGGCCCGGATCCTGAGCCTGAGCCCCGGCCTCGACGACGACTGGTTCGAGAATGACGGCCAGCTCACCAAGGCCGAGATCCGCGCCGTGACCCTGGCCGCCCTGCGCCCCCGTGCCGGGCAGCGGCTCTGGGACGTGGGCGCGGGGGCGGGCTCGGTCTCGATCGAATGGTGCCTGCGCCATCCCGCCAACACGGCCCTCGCCATCGAGGCGCGGCCGGAGCGTGCCGCGCGGATCGCGCGCAACGCCGACGCCCTCGGCGTGGGCGAACGGGTGCGGATTGTCGAAGGCCCGGCGCCGGACGCGCTCATCGGTCTGCCCGCGCCGGAGGCCGTCTTCGTCGGCGGCGGCGTCTCGGTGCCCGGATTGCTCGACGCCTGCGCCGCGGCGCTCCCGATGGGGGGCCGCTTCGTGGCCAATGCCGTGACCCTAGAGGGCGAGGCCGCCCTGCTCGCCGCTTTCGCCGAGAGGGGCGGCGACCTGCGCCGCCTCTCCGTCGCCCGCGCCGCCCCGGTCGGCGGGCTGCAGGCCTGGCGCGCGGCGATGCCGGTGACGCAATGGGCCTGGACGAAGCCGTGACCGCGGGGCCGGGCCGCCTCGTCGCCGGGTTCGGCTTCCGCCACGCGGCGGAGCCGGACGAGATCCTGGCCCTGGTCCAGGCGGCCCTCGACGCGGTCGGGCACCCGGTCGCGGCGCTCGCCGCCCTCGCCACCGCCGTGGACCGGGCCGGCGAGAGCCCCATCCGCGAGGCCGCCGCCCGGCTCGCCCTGCCCCTGCGGGGAATCGCCCCCGAGGCCCTGCGGGCGGCCGATGCGCGGGTGGTCACCCGCTCGGCCCGGATGGCGGCGGAGCGCGGCATCGGCTCCCTGGCGGAGGCGGCGGCGCTCGCCGCCTGCGGCCCGACGAGCCGCCTGCTGCTGCCGCGGATCGCGGGGCCGCGGGTCACCTGCGCCCTCGCGGTTTCCCGTGAAACACCGTAAGCGACGGCCATGACCGTTCATTTCGTCGGCGCCGGCCCCGGCGCCGCGGACCTCGTCACCGTGCGGGGCCGCGACCTCATCGCCCGCTGTCCCGTCTGCCTGCATGCGGGCTCCCTGGTCGCGCCGGAGATCCTGTCCTGGTGCCCGGCGGGCGCGCGCATCGTCGACACGGCGCCCCTCGACCTCGACGCGATCGTCGCGGAGATGGTCGCCGCGCACGAGGCCGGGCTCGACGTGGTGCGCCTGCATTCCGGCGACCTCTCGGTCTGGAGCGCGCTCGCCGAGCAGACCCGGCGGCTCGACGCCCTCGGCATCCCCTATACGGTGACGCCGGGCGTGCCCTCCTTCGCCGCGGCGGCGGCCGTGCTCGGGCGGGAACTGACCGTGCCGGGCCTCGCCCAATCCGTCGTCCTCACCCGCACCTCCGGCCGGGCGAGCCCGATGCCGGAGCGCGAGACCCTCGCCGCCTTCGCCGCGAGCGGGGCGACCCTGGCGATCCATCTCTCGATCCACGTGATCGAGCGGGTGGCCGAGGAGCTGACACCCTTCTACGGCGCCGATTGTCCCGTCGCCGTGGTGTTCCGCGCCACCTGGCCCGACGAGCGGGTGCTGAACGGCCGCCTCGCCACCATCGCCGAAGCCGTGCGGGCGGCCCGGCTCGAACGCACGGCGCTGATCCTGGTCGGGCCGGCGCTCGCGCCCCGGGACTTCCGCGAGAGCGCCCTCTACGCCCCCGATTACGACCGGCGCTTCCGCCCCGGCGCGGGGGCCGCCGCCGCGGGGAGCGCGGAGGCATGAGGCCGCCCGGCCTGCTCGTCGCCGCGCCGCGTTCGAGCTCCGGCAAGACCACGGTCAGCCTCGCCTTGATGCGGGCGCTCAGCCGCCGCGGCCTCGCGGTGGGGGCGGCGAAATGCGGGCCGGACTATATCGACCCCGCCTTCCACGCGGCGGCGACCGGCCGGCCGAGCGTCAATCTCGACAGCTTCGCCATGCCCGACGCCCTGCTCGACGCCACCGCCGGCCTCGCCTGCGCCGGGGCCGACCTCGTCCTGGCGGAAGGCTCCATGGGGCTGCATGACGGCGTCGTCGCCGGCGAGGGCCGGTCGGGGGCCAATGCCGACATCGCCGCCCGCTTCGGCTGGCCGGTGATCCTCGTCCTCGACGTGTCCGGCGCCGCGCAATCGGCCGCCGCCGTGGCTTTGGGCTGCGCCCGCTACGATCCCCGGATCCGGGTGGCGGGGGTGATCCTCAACAAGGTCGCGAGCCCGCGCCACCGCCGCCTCGTCGAGGCGGGGCTCGCCCGCATCGGCCTGCCCGTGCTCGGCGTGCTGCTGCGCGATGCCGGCCTCGTCCTGCCGGAGCGGCATCTCGGCCTCGTCCAGGCCGGGGAGACGCAGGATCTCGTCGCCCGCCTCGACCGCCTGGCCGATCTGGCGGAGGCCTCGATCGATCTCGACGCGGTGGTGGCCGCCGCCGCCGGCCAGGTGACGCCGGGCGCGGGGCGACTGCCCGCCCCGCCGGCCCAGCGCATCGCCGTGGCGCAGGACGCCGCCTTCTCCTTCCTCTATCCGCATCTGGTCGCCGGCTGGCGCGCCGCCGGGGCGGAGCTGGTGCCGTTCTCGCCGCTCGCCGACGAGGGGCCGGACCCGGGCTGCGACCTGTGCTGGCTGCCCGGCGGCTATCCGGAGCTCCATGCCGGGCGCCTCGCCGCCGCGACGCGCTTCCTCGACGGCCTGCGCGCCTTCGCCCGCTCCAGGCCCGTCCATGGGGAATGCGGCGGCTACATGGTGCTGGGCGAGAGCCTGGAGGATGCCGAGGGCACCCTGCACCCCATGGCCGGGCTGCTCCCGGTGGCGACCTCCTATGCCAAGCGCCGCCTGCATCTCGGCTACCGCGTGGCGCGGCTTCTCGAGGACGGCGTGCTCGGCCCGGCCGGCGCCCGGCTCGTCGGCCACGAATTCCACTACGCCGCGGAGACGAGCCCCGCCCCCGACGCGCGCAGCGGCCTCGCCGCGGTCGCGGATGCGGAGGGCACGCCCCTCGGCCATGCCGGGCACCGCCGGGGCCTCGTCACCGGAAGCTTCTTCCACCTGATCGCGGACGGCCGGCCCTGAGGCCGCGCCTGCCCCGCCCGGGACCCTGAACGGCATCGGCCCGGACGCGTGGTTCGCACGCGTCCGGGCCGAGGCTTGGTCCCGGCTTCCGCCGGTTCCGGCAGGGACGCTCAGGCCCCGGCCGGAACCTCTTCCTCGGCGATGGCCGTGACGCCGGCGCGGCTGCGGTCGAGCCGGGCCGCGGTGCGCACGATCGCGAGGACGTCCCGCCGCAGCTGGTCGTCCTCGATCGAGGCGAAGGCCCGCAGGAGATCCACCGCGCCATGGGCGCGCAGGAAGCCGAACACGTCCTCCTGCTCGCTGCTGTCCGCGCGGCCGTTCTCCTCGAAGAAGGCGGAGACGGGGACCTCCAGAAGGCGGGCAATCTCGCGCAGGCGACCGGCGCCGACACGGTTCTGGCCCTTCTCGTATTTCTGGACCTGCTGGAAAGTCACGCCGACAGCCGCGCCGAGCGCTGTCTGACTTAAACCCCGGGCCTTGCGCAAAGCGGTGATGCGCAGGCCGACGAGACGATCAACATCCGTAGTTTGTTTGGGCATTATACCGACGATCCGGTCCTTCCATGCCGATGCATGCCGACCCAAGGACCTTGGCCGGCATGTATGCATCCCCCCAACATTGACATCCCGGGTCGCGCCGGTTTTGCCAGCGTGGCGCGAGTCGTTTCGACCGAACGATGCCTTTGCATCCTCGTCTAAGGTTGCGTTGTCAACGGGTTTACATTGCTTAAGGACCAAGTGCAGGTGACAGAGCGCCTGCCAGGATAAAGTTTTCGTTGTGTGTTGCGAACAGGCCAGCCGGCATCCGTGCGGCGTTGCGCGCGGTTTCGGGCGCGGCGGCCTCGTGGTTTAGGCTCCGCCCCGGCGGGGGGCGTACCCTGGCATCGGAGGAACCGCATGTTCATCGCTATGAACCGCTTCAAGGTCGTCAAAGAGTCGGCGGCGGACTTCGAGAAAGTCTGGCTCGGCCGCGACAGCCGGCTCGGGGAGATGGACGGCTTCGTCGCGTTCCACCTCCTGCGCGGTCCCGAGGCGGAGGACCACGTCCTGTATGCCTCGCATACGGTCTGGCGGTCGCGGAGCGCCTTCGAGGCGTGGACGCGCTCCGAGCAGTTTCGGCAGGCCCATGGCCGCGTGCCGGGCACCAAGCCGCTCTATCTCGGCCACCCGCAATTCGAGGGCTTCGAGGCGATCCAGACCGTCGCCGCCCCCGGGACGGAGGGGCCCTGAGACCCGCCGCTCAGCGCAGGCGCGGCAGGAAGGCGGCGAGCAGCCCCAGGGCGGGCAGCCAGGCGCAGAGGGCGTAGACGGTCTCGATGCTGGTGTGGTCGGCGAGCTCCCCCAGCACCGCCGCCCCGAGGCCGCCCATGCCGAAGGCGAAGCCGAAGAACAGCCCGCCCACGAGGCCGATCCGGCCCGGCAGCAACTCCTGGGCGTAGACCAGGATCGCCGGCATCGCCGAGGCCAGGATCAGCCCGATCGGCACGGTGAGCACCACGGTCCAGAACAGGTTGGCGTAGGGCAAAGCCAGGGTGAAGGGCAGCACGCCGACGATCGAACCCCAGATCACCACCTTGCGGCCGAAGCGGTCGCCGACCGGGCCGCCCAGGAGCGTGCCGGCGGCGACCGCCCCCAGGAACACGAACAGGTAGACCTGCGAGAGCGCGACCGGCACGCCGAAGCGGTGGATCAGGTAGAAGGTGAAGTACGACGAGAAGCTCGCCATGTAGAAGTACTTCGAGAAGATCAGCGCCAGCAGGATGGCGATGGTCGCGCCGATGCGGGCCCGGCTCGGGCGCGGGCCCAGGGCGGCGGCGGCGCGCCCGGGCGTCCGCCGGCCGGGGCGCAGGCTCCCCGCATACCAGCGCCCGACCCCCGCGAGCACGAGGATGCCCGCGAGCGCCGCGAAGCAGAACCAGGCGACGCTGCCCTGGCCGTGCGGCACCACCACGAAGGCCGCGAGCAGCGGCCCCAGGGCGGTGCCGGCATTCCCCCCGACCTGGAACACCGACTGGGCGAGCCCGTATCGGCCGCCGGAGGCGAGGCGGGCCACCCGGGTCGCCTCCGGATGGAACACCGCCGAGCCGAGCCCGATCAGGCAGGCCGCGCCGAGCAGGGCGCCGTAGGAGGGGGCGATCGAGAGCAGGGCGAGGCCGGCGAGCGACACCGCCATGCCGATCGCCAGGGAATAGGGCATCGGCTTGCGGTCGGTGGCGAGCCCGATCAGGGGCTGGAGCACCGAGGCCGTCACCTGGAAGCAGAAGGTGATCAGGCCGATCTGTCCGAAATCGAGCCGGAAGGCGGTCTTGAGCACCGGGTAGATCGCCGGCAGCAGCGACTGGAGCAGGTCGTTGAGCAGATGCGACAGGCTCAACCCGAACAGCACCGCATAGGCCGGCGCCGCGCCGGCCTTGACGGGGGGTGGCGCCGTCACGGGAGCCTGGTCGAGGACGTCGGCCTCGAGGGCGGGGTTGTCCGCGCTGCGATCCATGGCGTGTCCGATGTCCCGTCTCGATCCCGTGCCGCCGCGGGCCGGGCTCCGGCTGTGGCATTCCCCCGAAGACCCCGCAAGGGACGGCCCGTCCACAGGAACAGCCATGCCGTCCGCGTCATGGCCCCCTGCCGGAACCGAAATCGCCGTGACCGAGACACGGGTCCACGGTTTGCGCTGAGGCGGGCGGATCTCGATGGGACAGGTGCGTCTGTGCCAAATCGGGACCAAGCTTGACCCATGGCGGTATGGCGTGATCACGATGTTTCAGGACCCTGTCCCGGAAGCCTACCGGAACGTCGATCCTCAGGCGCCGCGCCGACGCTCGGTCTGGGCGGCGCTGCTGCCGAGCCGCGGCCGCACCCTGGTCCGGCTCGGCATCGCCTCCGCCCTGGCCGGGGCCGACGCCGCCGCGATCGTCGCCTCGGGCCTTCTCATCGAGTTCTTCTACTTCTTCGCCTATGCCGGGGAGATGCCGCCGCTCTCGACGAGCCTAGCCCTGCGCCTGTCCGGGCTGCTCGCCGGGATCGTGCTCGTCACCAACCTCGTGCGCGAGGAATACAGCATCGAGAACTACCTCTCGCGGGCGCCCCACCTGCGCCGCCTCGCCACCCTGTGGCTGCTGGCCTGGGCCGGGGCGCTGGTGATCGGTTTCGCGACCAAGACCACGAGCGACTTCTCCCGCCTCGCGACCGCGACCTTCTTCGGGGCCGGCCTGCTGAGCCTGCTGGTCGTGCGCGCCGGCATGGTCGCCCTCGTGCGCTACGGCGTCACCCCGGCCTCCGCTTCCGCGAGCCGGGTCCATCTCGTCGGCTACGAGGAGGACATCACCGATTTCTACGAGAACAACGCGGTCTCCGAGCTCGGCCTGCGGGTGATCGGCACGAGCTACCTGCGCCGCCCCGAGCCGGGCAGCGACCGGCCGAGCCGCGAGGCGCTCCTCTCGGAGGATCTCGACCTCGCCGTCTCGGTGGTGCGCTTCCTGCGGCCGGACGACGTCTTCGTGCTGGTGCCCTGGACCGAGACGGCGGATGTGGAGCGCTGCATCGACGCCTTCCTGCGGGTGCCCGCCGCCCTGCACCTGCGCCCGGGCACCATGCTCGACCGCTTCCCCGACCTCCAGGTCGCCCGCGTCGGCCGGCTCTCCGGCATCAATATCGGCCGGCGCCCGCTCAATCTCGGCGAGATCCTGCTGAAGCGGGCCTTCGACCTCGTCCTGGCGACGACCGCCCTCGTCCTGCTCGCCCCGATGCTCATCGCCATCGCCGTGCTGATCAAGATCGACAGCCCCGGCCCGGTCTTCTTCCGGCAGCGCCGCTACGGCTTCAACCAGCAGGCCTTCGGCGTCTTCAAGTTCCGCAGCATGAAGGTGCATGCGGAGGCGGGATTCCGGCAGGCGACCCGCAACGACGACCGCATCACCCGCATCGGCGCCATGCTGCGCCGGACGAATCTCGACGAGCTGCCCCAGCTCCTGAACGTGCTCATCGGCGACATGTCCCTGGTCGGGCCGCGCCCCCACGCCCTCGCCCACGACCGCAGCTTCGAGCGGCGCATCGCCCTCTACGCCCGGCGTCACAACGTGAAGCCCGGCATCACCGGCTGGGCCCAGGTGAACGGCTTCCGCGGCGAGACCCTGACCGACGCCGACATGGAGAAGCGCGTCCAGGCCGACCTGCACTACATCGACAACTGGTCGATCTGGCTCGACCTCAAGATCATCCTCCAGACGGTGATCTCGCCCCGGGCCTACCGGAACGCCTTCTGACCTCGGCCGGGGAAGGACGCAGCTCCGCAACACTTCCCCGGCAATTGCGGACGGGAATGGCCGCGCCGCGCTGACGGGACGGCCTTTTTCGGCTTAGAAAGGCGCGGATCGGGCACCTTTCCCGGCGCCCCACCGCGAACCGGAGCGACCTTGCGCATCCTCGCCATCGATACGGCGCTCGACGCCTGCTCCGTCTGCGTCGCCCGCGACGACAGCGACGACCTCGATGCCGAGGAGACGATGACCCTCGCCCGCGGCCATGCGGAGGCGCTGCTGCCGATGGTCGAGCGGGTGATGGCCCGGATCGAGGGGGGCTTCGACGGCCTCGCCCGCGTCGCCGTGACCGTGGGGCCCGGCAGCTATACCGGCCTGCGCGTCGGCCTCTCCGCCGCCCGGGCGATCGGGCTCGCCACCGGGCTCCCGGTGGTCGGCGTGACCACCCTCTCGGCGCTGCTCGCCCCCCAGCTCGCCCTCAACGGCGACGGCCTGGTGGCCGCCGCCATCGATGCCCGGCACGGGGCGATCTACCTCCAGGCGATGAGCATCGCCGGCGGCGTCACGGTCTCGCCGCGCCACGTCCGGGTCGAGGAGGCGGTGCGCCTGCTCGAAGGGCGGCCGGTCACCGTGGTCGGCTCCGGCGCCCCGGCCCTCGCCGCGGCGATCGAGGCGGCGGGCGGCGCGGCCACCCTCGGCGAGACCGGGCCGCCGCCGATCGCCTGGGTCGCCTCCCTCGGGCTCGTCGCCGACCCCGCCCACGCCCTGCCCCGGCCCCTCTACCTGCGCGGGCCGGACGCGCAGCCCCAGGACCATGCGAGGCTCGCCCGGCAATGACCCGCCCGCTCTCCCCGTTCTGGGCCCTCGAATACTGGACCGCCCTCTGGGATTCCTGGGGCTCGACCCCCTACGTGGCGCCGCTGCGCGACTCCGCCCAGGCCGGCGCCATGGCCCGGATCCACGCCACCGCCTTCGCCCGGCCCTGGGACCCGCACGAATTCGAGCGGATGCTGTGCGAGCGCTCCACCGAGGCCCATGGCCTGTGGCGGGCCGGGACCCTGCTGGGCTTCGCCCTCTCCCGCAAGGCGGCGGACGAGGCCGAGATCCTGACGATCGTGCTCAGCCCGGCCCTGCGCGGCGGGGGGCACAGCCGCCGGCTGCTGCGCGAGCACCTGACCGCCCTGACCTTCGCCGGGATCCGCACGGTGCATCTCGAGGTGGACGAGGGCAACGCCCCCGCCCTGAGGCTCTATGCCCGCCACGGCTTCGCCAAGGTCGGCGAGCGCACCGGCTACTACGCCCGGCCCGACGGCAGCCGGGCCACGGCGCTGACCATGAGCGCGTCCCTGTCGTGACCCTGGACGGCTGACGCGTCATGTCCCGCCTCGGCCTCGCCGCGCGGCTCGCGCTCTGTGCCCTGTTCTTCGCCCTGGTCGTCGGCCCGCACCTGCTGAGCCTGCGCTTCGGGCGCGGGCGCCTGGCGGCGCATATCCCGGTGCATTTCCACCGGCTGTTCCTGCGGCTCTTCGCCGTGCGCGTGGAGCAGAGCGGCCTGCCCCCGGGGGCGGGCGAGCCGGCCCTGGTGCTGTCGAACCACGTCTCCTGGCTCGACATCGTGGTGCTCGGCGCCCTGCGCCCGCTCTCCTTCGTGGCGAAATCCGAGATCGCCGGCTGGCCGCTGATCGGCACCTGCGCCCGGCTCCAGCGCACGGTCTTCATCGAGCGGGCCAAGCGTGCCGCCACCGCGAGCGTCAACGCCACCGTGGGGCAGCGCCTCGCCGACGGCGACCTGATCGTGCTGTTCGCGGAGGGCACCACCGGGGACGGGCTGCGCCTCCTGCCCTTCCGCTCCTCCCTGGTCGGCGCGGCCCGGGCGGCGCTGGCCGCGGAAGAGGGTGGCCTGGAGCGGATCCGCCTGCAGCCCCTGGCGCTCGCCTATACCCGGCGCAACGGCATCCCCCTCACGCGCCTGGAGCGGCCGGAGATCGCCTGGTACGGCGACATGGAGCTCGCGCCCCATCTCGGCCTGTTCGCCACCCGCGGGCCGATCGACGTGCAGGTAATCTGGGGCGAGCCGATCGCCTTCGAGGCGGGCACCGACCGCAAGGTCGCCACCGCCCTGGCCGAGGCCTCCGTGCGGCGCGCCCTGAAGGAAGCGCTCGCCGGCCGGCCCCTGCCGCCCCTCGCGACGCCCGGCCGCGCCCCGTACGAGGAGGCCGACGTCTCGGCGCCGGGCATCGCCGCGGTGTGATCAGACCGGGGCCGGCAGCGGGAAGGTCGCGGCCTGGCCCTGGATGCGGCCCTCCTCGTCGATCAGCTGCCAGACCGTGCCCCCGTTCAGGGCGAAGCGGCGGCCGTCCTTGCGCACCCGGATCCCGGCATAGCCGGTGACGAAGCCGTCGCGGGCGACCGCGTCGAGCAGGCGCTGGCGCTCGGCCCGGTCCGGCGCCTCCGCCGAGAGGCGCGAGGGCAGCCCGACGATCTCCTCCCGCGCATAGCCGAAGGCCGCCTGCGCCGCCCGGTTGGCGTAGACGAAGCGGGGATCGGCGCCCCCGTCATGGGCGAGCACCGCGAAGGGCGCGTCCGCATAGAGCCAGGCCGCGTCCGCCCCCTCCGGCGCGAGGGGGACGCCCACGAGGCGGCGATGGCTGCCGGTGAGCAGCGCGAAGAAATCCGGATCGGTCGAAAGGTCCATCGGCCTTCCTGGGGTGAGGATGCGCCCCGCGGCGACGGGCGCGCCAAAGCGTGCTATGGGCGCCTGTCAGATCTCCCGCGGGCCTGCAAGCCACTTGAGACAGGCCGGCGATGGCGGGGCGCCGGCGGCAGGGTATCGATCCGTTGAAGAAGGCCTTCGTCAAATCCTACGGCTGCCAGATGAACGCCTACGACGCCGCCCGCATGGCGGACGTGCTCGGCGCCGAGGGCTACGCCGCCACGGACCAGGTGGAGGAGGCCGACGTGGTCGTCCTCAACACCTGCCACATCCGCGAGAAGGCCGCCGAGAAGGTCTATTCGGAGCTCGGCCGCCTGCGCGTGCTCAAGGGTGAGCGGGCCGAGGCCGGGCGGGACACCCGCATCGTCGTGGCGGGCTGCGTCGCCCAGGCCGAGGGCGCCGAGATCCTGTCGCGGGCGCAGGGCGTCGACGTGGTGGTCGGCCCGCAGAGCTACCACCGCCTGCCGGCCCTGCTCGCCGCCTCCCGCGAGAAGCGGGTCGTCGACACGGATTTCCCCGTCGAGGACAAGTTCGACCACCTGCCCGCCCGCCGCAACCGCGGCGTCACCGGCTTCCTCACGGTGCAGGAGGGCTGCGACAAGTTCTGCGCCTTCTGCGTGGTGCCCTATACCCGCGGCGCCGAGGTCTCCCGCTCCGTGGCCGCGATCCGGGCCGAGGCCGAGGCGATGGTCGCCGCCGGCGTGCGCGAGATCACGCTGATCGGGCAGAACGTGAACGCCTATCACGGCGCGGGCGCGGACGGGGCGCCGGCGAGCCTCGCCGGCCTGATGGCGGAGCTCGGGCGGATCCCCGATCTCCTGCGCCTGCGCTACACCACGAGCCATCCCAACGACATGGCCGAGGACCTGATCGCCGCCCATGGAAGCGACCCGCTGCTGATGCCCTATCTGCACCTGCCCGTGCAGTCGGGCTCGGACCGGGTGCTGAAGGCGATGAACCGCAAGCATACCGGCGACCATTACCGCGCCCTGATCGCCCGCATCCGGGCGGCCCGGCCGGACATCGCCCTGTCCTCGGACTTCATCGTCGGCTTCCCCGGGGAGACCGAGGCCGAGTTCGAGGAGACGATGCGGCTCGTCGCCGATATCGGCTTCGCCTCCGCCTTCTCCTTCAAGTACAGCCCCCGCCCCGGCACCCCCGCCGCCGAGCGGGAGGACGCGGTGCCCGAGGCGGTCAAGAGCGAGCGCCTCGCCCGCCTGCAGGGCCTCCTCGACGCCCAGCGCCACGCCTTCAACGCGGCGACCGTGGGCAAGGTCGTGGAGGTGCTGGTCGAGAAGGCCGGGCGCCATCCCGGCCAGGTCGCCGGCAAGACGCCCCATCTCCAGGCGGTGCAGTTCGACGCACCGCTCGCCGCCATCGGCACGCTGGTGCCGGTGCGCATCGTCCAGTCGGGCTCGAATTCGCTGTTCGGCGAGCGCGTCGCCGATGCGGCGCGGGCCGCCTGACCCCATATGAGGCCGATGACCTTGCAGGAATGCCCGCTTGCCGCCCGCTGACCTTCCCGGCCGCGCCGTGCAGCAGAGAACCCGGACCGCGTCCGCGCGGCCCAGCGGGCTCGCCGAGACGGTCGAGGTCTCCCTGACCTTCGACGACAACCGGCTGGCGAGTCTCGTCTTCGGCCAGTACGACCAGAACGTCGCCCATATCGAGCGCCGCCTCGACGTGACGGCGACGGCGCTGGGCAATCACCTCGTGGTGAAGGGCCAGCCCGACGCCGCCGAGAAGGCGCGCCGGGTCTTCGAGCGGCTCTATGCCCGGGTGAAGCGCTCCGGCACCGTGCTGACCCTCGGCGACGTGGACGGGGTGATCCAGGAGGTCACCGTCCAGGGCAACCTGTTCCCCTCCGCCGAGATCGCCGCCGAGCCCGACCGGCCGCTCTTCGAGCAGATCGCCACCCGCAAGCGCGGCGCCGTGCGCGCCCGCAACGCGGCCCAGAGCGACTACATCAAGGCCCTGCGCGCCAACGAGCTCGTCTTCGCGGAAGGCCCGGCCGGCACCGGCAAGACCTGGCTGGCGGTCGGCCATGCGGTCTCCCTGCTGGAGCAGGGTCATGCCGAGCGGCTGATCCTGTCCCGCCCGGCGGTGGAGGCGGGCGAGCGCCTGGGCTTCCTGCCCGGCGACATGCGCGAGAAGGTCGATCCCTATCTGCGCCCGATCTACGACGCCCTCTACGATTTCATGGAGGCCCGCCACGTCGATCGCGGGCTCGAGACCGGCACGATCGAGATCGCGCCCCTGGCCTTCATGCGCGGGCGCACCCTCACCAACGCCGTGATCCTGCTCGACGAGGCGCAGAACACGACCTCCATGCAGATGAAGATGTTCCTCACCCGGCTCGGCGAGAACTCGCGGATGATCGTCACCGGCGATCCGAGCCAGATCGACCTGCCGCCGGGCCAGAAATCCGGCCTCGTCGAGGCGGTGGGCGTGCTCGACGGCGTCGAGGGCATCGGCCGCGTGCGCTTCCGCGACGTGGACGTGGTGCGCCACGACCTCGTGCGCCGCATCGTCTCGGCCTACGAGGCCGCCGCCCATGGCGAGGCGGAGGCCGACCGCAACCCGAATCCCCGCCGCCGACCCCTCGCCTGACGACGATGACCGACCACGAGATCGACATCGCCGTCGAGGACGCGCGCTGGGACGAGGCCGTGCCCGACCTCGAAGCCTTCGTGATCCGGGCCGTGGAGGCCGGGCTCGCGAGTCTGCCGGAGGCCGGGGGCGGCCCGGTCGAGGTGAGCGTGCTGCTGGCCGACGACGCCACCGTGCAGGGGCTCAACCGCACCTGGCGCGGCAAGGACAAGCCGACCAACGTGCTCTCCTTCCCCGCCGCGGAGCAGCCCCTGCAGCCGGGCATGGCCCGCCCCCTCGGCGACGTCGTTCTTGCTTATGACACGATGCTGCGCGAGAGTACGGAGCAGTCGAAGCCGCTCGAACACCACCTCGCCCATCTCCTCGTTCATGGCACCCTTCACCTTCTCGGACAGGACCATGAGACCGGTGAGGCCGAGGCCGACGCCATGGAGGCGCTCGAAATCGCGGCGCTCTCCACCCTCGGCATTCCGAACCCCTACGAGGAGTGATTCGGGCCGCGTGCTTCGACACGGGCAATCCCGCCTCACTGTTGAACGAGAGATATGACCAACGACCGAAGTCGTGGCGCGGCCCTGGCCGCGCCGGTTGCCGAAGGCGAGGGCCAGCCACGCGAGGCGTGGTATGACCGCCTTCTGAACGTCTTCCATCTGCGCCCGCGCGACACCCTGCGCACGGATATCGAGGATGCGCTGGCCGAGCCGGATGGCGGGGCCGAGTCGTTCTCGCCGCTGGAGCGGGCGATGCTCAAGAACGTCCTCGGCCTGCACAAGGTGCGGGTCGACGACGTCATGATCCCCCGTGCGGACATCACCGCGGTGGCCGTCGATACCAGCCTGGGCGACCTCCTGAAGCTGTTCCGCAGCGCCGGCCATTCGCGCCTGCCGGTCTATGGCGAGACGCTCGACGACCCCCGGGGCATGGTCCATATCCGCGACCTCGTCGAGTACATGGCCGCCAAGGCGGAGGCCGCGCCCCGCCGCGTGCCGGCGGCGAAGGCCGTCCCGGCCGAGGGCGCCCTCGCGGAGGAGAAGCCGGCCCCCCGCCCCCGCCGGGCGAGCAGCCGCGTGCCCCGCAGCCTCGATCTCGGCAAGGTCGACCTCTCGGTCACCCTGGCCTCCACCCGCATCCAGCGCCCGGTGCTGTTCGTGCCGCCCTCCATGCCGGCGATCGACCTGCTCGTGCGCATGCAGGCGACCCGCACCCACATGGCCCTCGTCATCGACGAGTATGGCGGCACCGACGGCCTGATCTCCATCGAGGACCTGATCGAGGTCGTGGTCGGCGACATCGAGGACGAGCACGACGTGGCCGAGGGCCGCCTCGTCAACCGCCTCGAGGGCGACGAGGAGGCCTATGTGGCCGATGCCCGCGCCGACCTCGCCGAGGTCTCCGAGGCGACCGGCGTCGACCTCGTCGCCGCCGCGGGCGAGATGGCCGAGGAGATCGACACGATCGGCGGCCTGATCGTGACGCTGGCCGGCCGCGTCCCCTCCCGGGGCGAGCTGATCGCTGGGCCGGGCGATCTCGAATTCGAGGTGCTCGACGCCGATCCGCGCCGGGTGAAGCGCGTGCGCCTGCAGAAGGGCCCGCTGAAGATCGACAACGTGGTGCCCCTGGCGCTGCCGGCGCCCGCGTCGCCGGCTCCCGCGCCGCAGCAGGCTGCCGAATCGGGACGCTGACCGCTGGCATGACGCCCGTGACCGTCGGCGCATCCGGCGCCGCTCCGCGCCCGGATGTGCCGACGCTCGGCCGTCTCCTCGCCGCGCCCGCCCGTTGGGTCGGGGCGCTGCGGGGCTGGCGGCGGCTCGCCCTCGCCTTTGTGGCCGGGGCCTCCGGCGCCCTGGCGATGCCGCCCTTCGGGTTCCTCCCGGCCCTCGTCCTCGCCCTGGCCCCCGCGATCTGGCTGCTCGACGGACTCGACGGGCGGCGCCCCCTCCGGCTGGCGGCGTTGATCGGCTGGGCCTGGGGCTTCGGTTTCTTCACCGCCGGGCTGTGGTGGCTCGGCGCCGCCTTCCTGGTGGAGGCGGAGGAATTCGCCTGGGCGATGCCGCTCGGCGTGCTCGGCCTGCCGGCGGTGCTCGGCCTGTTCACGGCCCTCGGCTTCGCCGCCGCCCGCCTGCTCTGGTCGCGGGGCGCGGCGCGCCTCGCCGCCCTGGCCTTCGGGCTCGCCGGCACCGAGTGGCTGCGCGGCCACCTCTTCACCGGCTTTCCCTGGAACACCCTCGGCATGGCCCTGGGGAGCCATCTCTGGCCGATGCAGGCGGCCTCCCTCGTCGGCCTCTACGGGCTCACGGTGCTCGCCGTGCTGATCGCCGCCGCGCCGGCCACGCTCGCCACCGGCCCGGGCCGGCTCGCCCGCTTCGGCCCTTCCGCCGCGGCGCTGGCGGCGCTCGCGGCGCTGACCCTCTACGGCGCCTGGCGCGTGCCCGCCGCGCCCGACCCGACCGTGCCCGGGGTGCGGCTGCGGCTGATCCAGCCGAGCATCCCGCAGGACGCCAAGTTCCGGCCGGAGAACCGCGAGGGCATCGTCGACAAGTATCTGGAGCTCTCCGACCGGGCCGATGCGGAAGGGCGCGGCGGCCTGTCCCGGGCGACCCATGTGATCTGGCCGGAATCGGCCTTCCCCTTCCTGATCCAGCGCGATCCCGAGACGCTCGGGCGCATCGGCGCCGTGATCCCCCGCGGCACCCAGCTCATCACCGGCGCGGCCCGGGCGCAGGAGCCCCTGACCCGCGAGCACGCGGTGTTCTTCAACGCGATCCTGACGATCGCCCATGGCGGCACCTTCGGCGATTCCTACGACAAGGTGCATCTCGTGCCCTTCGGCGAGTACCTGCCGGGGCCGTTCGACGCGCTCCTGCGCGCGGTGGGGCTGCGCCAGTTCGTCTCCGTGCCGGGCGGCTTCACCCCGGGCGCCCGGGAGGGCCAGCGCATCCTCGACGTGCCGGGCCTGCCGCCGGTCGCCGCCACGATCTGCTACGAGGCGATCTTCCCCGGCGCGATCCGGCCGCCCGTCCCCCTGGGCGGCGTGCAGAGGCCGCTGGGGCTGATCCTCAACCTCACCAACGACGCCTGGTTCGGCGACACCCCCGGCCCCCGCCAGCATTTCGCCCAGGCGCGGCTGCGGGCGGTGGAGGAGGGCCTGCCCCTGGTGCGCGACGCCAATAGCGGCATCTCCGCCGTGGTCGATGCCCATGGCCGCATCGTCGCCCGCCTGCCCCTCGGCGCCGAGGACGCCCTCGATTCCGACCTGCCCGCCCCCCTGCCCGGCGCCACCCTCTATGCCCGGGCGGGCGACCTTCCCTTCGCCCTGATGCTGGCCGCCTGCCTCGGCGGAGCGCTCGCCGGCCGCCGCCGCCCATGACCCGACCCGCCGCTTCCAAAGGCCGCCGCCTCGTCGTCGGCGCCGGGGTGATGCTCGTCGCCTTCAACCTGCGCCCGGCCCTGTCGAGCGTCGGGCCGCTGCTGACGAGCATCATCGGGCAGACGGGCCTGAGCGCGGGCGGGGCCGCCCTGCTCACCACCCTGCCGGTGCTCTGCCTCGGCCTCGCCGGAGCCCTCGGTCCCCTGGCGATCCGCCGGCTCGGCACGGAGGCCGGGGTGCTGGCGGGGCTTCTCGCCATCGCCGCGGGGCTGGCTCTGCGCGCCCTCGGCACCCTGCCCGCCCTGTTCCTCGGCGTGATCCTCGCGGGCCTCGGCATCGGCCTCGCCGGGGTGCTGGTGCCGGCCATCGTCAAGCGCGACTTCTCCCACGCCACCGGGCGGATGATGGGCCTGTTCACCATGACGCTCTGTCTGGGCGCCGCCTTCGGGGCGGGGTTCAGCGTGCCCCTGAGCGGGATCCTCGGCGGCTGGGCGCCCTCGCTCGCCGTCTGGAGCCTGCCCGCCCTGGCGGCCCTGCTGGCCTGGGCGCCCCTGACCCGCCTGCGGCCCGAGCCGCCGCTCCCGGCGCGCCGGCCCCTGGCGCTGCTGCGCGATCCCCTCGCCTGGCAGGTCACCGGCTTCATGGGCCTGCAATCCGCCCTGGCCTATGTGCAGTTCGGCTGGCTGCCGGCGCTCCTCGAAGGGCGCGGCCTCTCGGCCCTGGAGGCGGGCTACCTCGCCTCCGTCACCACCCTCGGCCAGGCCCCCGGCGCCCTGATCGTGGCCTCCCTGGCCGGGCGCGGGCGCGACCAGCGGGCCTGGGTGCTCGGCATCATCCTCGCCACGATGCTGCCCTTCCTCGTGCTCGCCTTCGGGCCGTCGTTCCTGCTCGTCCCGGCGGGCATCGTCTCCGGCTTCGGGGTCGGCGGCTGCTTCGGCCTCGGCCTGACCCTGATCGTCCTGCGCGCCCGCGACGCCGCCGGGGCCGGGGCGCTCTCGGCCATGGCCCAGGGCATCGGCTACGCCCTCGCCTCCCTAGGGCCCTTGAGCTTCGGCCTCGCCCACCAGGCGAGCGGCGGCTGGGGCTGGCCCTGCGCGCTCTATGCCGGCCTCGCCCTCGCCGCCCTGGCCTGCGGCCTGCCCGCCGGGCGCGACCGCTTCGTCGGCAAGCCGGCCTGACACGGGCAAGAGGCCGGTGCTAGGCTCGGGGGCGAGCAAGGCGGGGTGGTGGATGGGGCGTGGGTTTCGACGGGGCATCGCGGGGGCGGCCCTGCTGCTCGGGCTCGCTCCGGGTTGCGCCGCCGCCGAATCCGCCCCGTCCGATCCCGCGCTCCCCGCGGCCTCCTTCCCGGCCTGTTTCGGCGCGCTCGCGGCCCTGGCCCAGGCGCGGGGAATCTCCGAGGCGACCGTCTCCGCGCAGTTCGGCGCCTTGGCGCCCGATCCCGTGGTGCTGCCGGCCACGGGGGCGCAGGCGGAGTTCGTCCGTCCGCTCTGGGACTATCTCGACGCCAGCGTCACGCCGGAACGCATCGCCACCGGCCAGGCCAAGCTCGCCGAATGGGCCGAAGCGCTGGCGCGGATCGAGGCCGCCTACGGCGTCGACCGCCACGTCCTCGTGGCCTTCTGGGGCGTGGAATCGAATTTCGGCCGGGCGATCGCGGATCCGAAGGGCCTGCGCCCGGTGGTGCCGGCCCTCGCCACCCTGGCCTGCGGCGAGCCCGCCCGCGCCGCCACCTGGCGCGACGAGCTGATCGCGGCGCTCACCATCCTCGACCGGGGCGAGGCGCCGGCGGAGGGGCTGTTCGGCTCCTGGGCCGGGGCGATGGGCTACACCCAGTTCATGCCGACCGCCTATCTCCGCCACGCCGTGGATTTCGACGGCGACGGCCGGCGCGATATCTGGCACGCGGTGCCCGACGCCCTGGCCTCCACCGCCAACTTCCTCAAGGCGGCGGGCTGGCGGGCCCACGAAGGCTGGGGCCGGGAGGTGTCGCTGCCGGAGGGCTTCGACCACCGCCTCGCCGACGAGACGACGGAGCGCGGCTTTTCGGAATGGGCCGCCCTCGGCGTGAAGCCGGCCGGTCCCCTCCCCTTCCCCGAGGGCGCGAGGGCGGTGCTGCTGCTGCCCGCCGGGGCCAGGGGGCCGGCCTTCCTGCTGCAGCCGAACTTCAAGGTCATCCTGCGCTACAACACGGCGCTGGCCTACGCCCTCACCGTGGCCCATCTCGCGGACCGGCTCGCCGGCGCGCCGGGCTTCGCGGCGCCCTGGCCGCGGGGGGACCGGATGCTGACGACGCCGGAGCGGCGCGAACTCCAGACGACGCTGGCCGTCCTCGGCTACGCGGTCGGCGCCGCCGACGGCAAGGTCGGCCCGAAGACCCGGGCGGCGATCCGCGCCTATCAGGAGAAGGCCGGCCTCACCCCGGACGGCTATGCCGAGCCGGGGCTCCTCGAAAAGATCCGGGCGGAACGCCCGGCTTCCCCGTAGGACGGCCCCATGCGCGTCCTCCTCGTCTATTGCCACCCGCGGCCCGACAGCTACTGCGGCGCCCTGCGCGCGGCCGCGACCGCCGCCCTCGCCCGGGCGGGCCACGCCGTCGAGACGATCGACCTCTACGCGGACAACTTCGATCCGCGGCTGAGCGCGCCGGAGCGCGGCACCTATTTCGACGAGGACCGGGAGCGCCCCGACCTCGCTCTCCATATCGCCGCCCTGCGCCGGGCCGAGATGCTGGTCCTCGTCTACCCGACCTGGTGGTTCGGCCTGCCGGCCATGCTGAAGGGCTGGATCGACCGGGTCTGGCTGCCGGGCATCGCCTTCTCCCTCGGGGGCGCCCGGGTGCTGCAGCCGCGGCTCACCCATCTCCGCCGGATCGTGGTGGTGACGACCTACGGCTCGCCGCGCTGGCTGCTCTGGCTCGTCGGCTGGCCGGACTGGCGGCTGTTCCGCTTCGGCATCCGCAGCCTCTGTGCCCCGGGCTGCCGGCTCGACTGGCTGAGCCTCACCGGCATGGACAAGGCGACGCCGACGGCCCGCGCCCGCTTCCTGGCGAAGGTGGACCGGCGGCTCTCGGCGCTCTGAAACGGCTCAGCCGGGAAACCGGTCGAAGGTCGGCAGGCGGTGGGCCTCCTCCATCCAGGCGATGCGCTCCGCCACCTGGATCTGGGCGGCCGGCGGCAGGGCCTCCGGGGTGTCGAGGGTGGCCGTCTGCACGTCGATCATCCCCGGCAGGGTCTGCTCGTTCACGTAGAACAGCCCGGTGCCGCAGCGGCCGCAGAAATGGCGCCGCCCGTGCTCGGAGGAGGCGTAGACCACGGGCTCGCCGGAGATCGTGACCCGCTCGGCCGGGACCATGGCCCAGCCGACCATCGGCGCGCCGGCATGGCGCCGGCAATCCGAGCAATGGCACAGGGCGTTATGCACCACCTCCGAGGACATCGCGTAGGCGATCGACCCGCAATGGCAGCGGCCCTTGAGCATCCGGCTTCCCCTCGATTCGGATTCGCGTGGCGGCGAGGGTACCGGGCCGCGCGGCCCGGGAACAAGAAAACCGCGGCGGCCGGTTCCGGCTGCCGCGGTTTTCCCTCACCGGCAGGGCGGAGGAGACGAAACCCCGCCGGGAAGCGGATCGCCGGGGATCACTCCGCCGGTTGCAGGGCCGGGACCGGGGCGGCAATCTCCGCCGGCTTGCCGCCGAGCGCCGCGTGGAGCTTGGCCTCGTCGACCTCGCCCTCCCAGCGGGCGACCACGATGCAGGCCACCGCGTTGCCGATGAAGTTGGTGAGCGCCCGGCATTCCGACATGAAGCGGTCGATGCCGAGGATCAGCGCCATGCCGACGACCGGCACCGAGGGCACCACCGCGAGCGTCGCGGCGAGCGTGATGAAGCCTGAGCCGGTGACGCCGGCCGCGCCCTTCGAGGAGAGCATGGCGACGAGGAGCAGCAGGGCCTGCTCGCCCAGGGACAGGGGCGTGTCGGTGGCCTGGGCGATGAAGAGCGCCGCCATCGTCATGTAGATGTTGGTGCCGTCGAGGTTGAACGAGTAGCCGGTCGGCACCACGAGGCCGACGACGGGGCGCGAGCAGCCCGCGCGCTCCATCTTGTCGATGAGGGAGGGCAGCGCCGATTCCGACGACGAGGTGCCGAGCACCAGCAGCAGCTCCTCCTTGATGTAGCGGATGAGCTTGAGGATCGAGAAGCCGTTGTAGCGGGCGACCAGGCCGAGCACGCCGAGCACGAAGATCGCCGAGGTCAGGTAGAAGGCGCCGACCAGGTAGGCGAGGTTGGCGAGCGACGAGATCCCGTACTTACCGATGGTGAAGGCCATCGCGCCGAAGGCACCGATGGGAGCGACCTTCATGATGATGGCGACGACGCCGAAGATCGCCTCCGACAGCACCTTGATGATGTCCAGCACCGGCTTGCCGCGGTCGCCCATGAAGGCGAGGCCGAAGCCGAACAGCACCGAGAAGAACAGGACCTGAAGGATCTCCCCGCCCGCGAAGGCGCCGACCGCGGTGGTCGGGATGATGTTCATCAGGAAGTCGACGATGCTCTGCTCCTTGGCCTTGCCGGCATAGGTCGCGACCGCCTTGGGATCGAGGGACTTCGGATCGATGTGCAGGCCGTGGCCGGGCTGGAGCACGTTGGCCACGATCAGGCCGACGATGAGGGCGAGCGTCGAGAAGGTGAGGAAGTAGAGCAGCGCCTTGCCGCCGACGCGGCCGACCTTCTCGAGATTGGTCATGCCGGCGATGCCGGAGACCACGGTGAGGAAGATCACCGGGGCGATGATCATCTTCACGAGCTTGATGAAGGCGTCGCCGAGCGGCTTCATCTCGGCGCCGAGCTGCGGGTAGAAATGGCCGAGCAGGACACCGATCGCGACGGCGACGAGCACCTGGAAATAGAGCGTGCGGTAGAGGGGCTTCGGCGCGGGCGGGGCGTGCGGCGCGGTCAGCGGCGAGGGGACGGCAGCCATGGGGTCTCTCTCCCTGTCAGGCGGTGGATCGGTCCGCGGCTCGGTCGGCGGGCCCTTTTCGGGGCCGCGCCGCTGTCCGCTCTTGCTTTTGGCCTGTCGGCGCACAGCTCTGCGGTTGCGGCATGACTGTGCTTCGCCGGCCGAATGGCAACCGGCATGCCAGCGCCGGAGGGCCATTAAGTTTTTGCTAACCGGCTGAAATGCGTACTATTTTTCCTCATCCCCGCCCGGCGTCCGGAACGGCCTTTGCGGGGATCCGCACGAGACGGCCTGAATCGTTCCGGAAATCCGGAACGCGGGCGCCGGCATGAGGGAGGCCGCGCACCACGGGCTCGCCCGGCACCGTCGGGGACTCGCCCTGCTCCTCGGCCTCGCCGCGATGGCGCTCGCGGCCTGGGCCGGGGGGCGGGTGGCGGAGCATCGGGCCCTGGCCGATCTGCGCCGCGGCGCGCGCTCCGCCCTGAGCCTCCAGGTCGCCGCCCTGCGGGCGGAGATGCAGACGCAGAGCGCCCTGCCCCTGGCGCTCGCCGCCGATCCGGAGATCGCCCGGGTGGCGCGGGACGCCTCGGATCCGGCCCTCGTCGCCCGGGTCAACGGGCGGCTCGCCCAGATCGCCGAGGCGACGGGCGCGGCGGTGATCTACGTGACCCGGGCCGACGGCATGACGGTGGCCGCGAGCAACGCCGCGACCGAGCGCAGCTTCGTCGGGCGCACCTACGCCTTCCGGCCCTATTACAAGCAGGCCATGGCGGGGGGCGCGGGCTCCCAGTTCGCCCTCGGCACCGTGAGCGGGCGGCCGGGCTTCTATCTCGCCCGGCGCCTGCCCGAGGCCGTGGGCGTGGTGGTGGTCAAGATCGAGTTCGACGCCGTCGAGGCCGCCTGGCGGAAGGGGGGCGAGACGGTCTTCGCGGCCGATCCCCGCGGCATCGTGCTGGTGGCGAGCGATCCCGCCTGGCGCTTCATGGCCCTGCGCGGCATCGACGAGGCGGAGCGGCGGCGCATCCGCGAGGCGCTGGAATTCGGCGAGGCGCCGCTGGCGCCTCTGCCCGTCTTCCCGACCCGGGACGGCCCCGACCGGGTGCGCGTCGGCAAGGGCGCGGAGCTGGCCCGCCCCGCCCTGATGCTCGACGCGCCGATCCCCGGCACCGACTGGCGGCTCCATACCCTCACCCCCATCGCCGCCGCGGTGGAGCGCGAGCGGGCGCAGGGCCGCGTCATCGCCCTGCTCGCCACCGGCCTGTCCTGGCTCGGCCTCGCCACCCTGATCGGCCGGCGGCGGCGGATGCGGGCGCGCCTCGCCGCGGCCGCGGCCGGGCGCGAAGAGCTGGAAGCCCGCGTCGCCGAGCGCACCCAGGCCCTGAGCGAGGCCAACCGGCAATTGCGCGGCGAGATCGAGGAGCGCCGCCGGGCCGAGGCCGAGCGGGAGCGCCTGGGCCGGGAACTCGCCCAGGCCGGGCGGCTCGCGGCGCTGGGCCAGTTCGCCGCCAGCATGGCCCACGAGATCAACCAGCCGCTCGCCGCGATCCGCACCTATGCCGACAACACCGCGATCCTGGTGCGCCGGGGCCGGGTGGAGGACGCCGCCGAGAACGTCTCGGCGATCGGCCGGCTCACGGAGCGGATCGGGGCGCTGACCCGGCAATTGAAGGGCTTCGCCCGGCGCGCCTCGGGCCGGCGCGAGCCGGTGCGCCTCGCCGAGACCCTGCGCGGCAGCCTGGAGGTGGTCGGCGCCCGGGCGGCGCAGGCGGGCATCGCCCTCTCCGTGGCGGCGCCCGCCCCCGACCTCGCCGTGCTCGGCGACGGGCCGCGGCTGGAGCAGGTTCTGGTCAACCTGCTCCAGAACGCGCTGGACGCGGTCGCCGGGCGGCCGGCGCCGCAGGTGACGCTGACGGTGGAGGAAGGGGCCGAGCGCGTCGCCGTGGCGGTGGCCGATAACGGCCCCGGCATCCCGCCGGACACCCTGGCCCAGGTCTTCGACCCGTTCTTCACCACCAAGGCGGAAGGTCTGGGCCTCGGGCTCGCCATCGCCCGCGGGATCGTGGAGGAAAGCGGCGGCACCCTCTCCGTGCGCTCGAGCCCGGAGGCCACCGTCTTCCGCATGGAACTCCCCCGCGCCCCGGCTCCGCAGGCCGCCCGCGGCGAGGCCAGCCTGGAGCCGACCCGATGAGCTTCGACCCCGCCGAGCGCATCGTCTTCGTCGACGACGAGGAGGACATGCGCCGCGCCAACCGCCAGAGCCTGGAGCTCGACGGCTTCTCCGTGGAGACCTTCGAGACGGCGGAGGCGGCGCTGGCCGGCATCCAGGCGCAGCCGCCGGGCGTCGTCGTCAGCGACGTGCGCCTGCCGGGGATGGACGGGCGCGCCCTGTTCGAGCGCCTGCGCGCCCTCGACCCGGACCTGCCGGTGATCCTCATCACCGGCCACGGCGACATCACCATGGCGGTCGCGGCCATGCGGGAGGGCGCCTACGACTTCCTGGCCAAGCCCTACCCGGCCGAGGCGCTGATGGGCTCCGTGCGCCGCGCCCTGGAGCATCGCCGCCTCGTCCTGGAGAACCGGCGCCTCAATGCCCGCCTCGACGCGGCGGTGGAGGAGGACCCCGCCTTCCTCGGCGTCTCCCCGGAGATCGTGGGCCTGCGCCGCCTCGTGCGCGACATCGCCTCGGCGGATGTCGACGTGCTGGTGCTGGGCGAGACCGGATCCGGCAAGGAGGTGGTGGCGAGCGCCCTGCACCGCTGGAGCCGGCGCGCGCAGAAGAACTTCGTCGCCATGAATTGCGGGGCGCTGCCCGACAGCGTGGTCGAGAGCGAGCTGTTCGGCCACGAGGCCGGCGCCTTCACCGGCGCCCTGAAGCGCCGGGTCGGGCGCATCGAGCACGCGCAGGGGGGCACGCTCTTCCTCGACGAGATCGAGAGCATGCCCCTCGGCCTGCAGGTGAAGCTCCTGCGCGTGCTGCAGGAGCGGGTGGTGGAGCCGCTCGGCACCAACGAGCGCCGGCCCGTCGACATGCGGGTGGTCTCCGCCACCAAGGTCGATCTCGGTCAGGAGGCCGCCGCCGGCAGCTTCCGCGACGACCTCTACCACCGGCTCAACGTGGTCACGATCGCGATCCCGCCCCTGCGGGCGCGGCGGGAGGACGTGCTGCTCCTGTTCCAGCACTTCCTCGGCCGCGCCGCCGCCCGCTTCGGGCGCGAGCCGCCGCCAATGTCGGGGGCGATCCGCGACCACCTCCTGCGCCATGCCTGGCCGGGCAACGTGCGCGAGCTCGACCATTTCGCCGAGCGCTGCGCCCTGGGCCTGGTGCCGCAGGCGGCGGTTCCGGAGGCCGGGCCGGCGCCGAGCCTGCCCGAGCAGGTCGAGCGCTTCGAGCGCGGCCTGATCCGCGAGGAGCTGATCATGGCCGGCGGCGACGTGAAGCTCGCCGCCGAAGCCCTCGCGGTCCCCCGCAAGACCCTCTACGACAAGATCGCGCGCTACGGCCTGACGCCGAACGACTACCGTTAGGCGGCAGGCCGGCCCCGGCGCGCGATGCACGCTCCCGGATTCCGTGGCACGATCGGCCCCGGGCAAGGCGAGGCGGGATCATGCGGCCGGCCGACACGATCAACGTCACCCTGGCGCCGGAGATGCTCCAGGCCGTGCGCGAGAGCGTCGAGGCGGGCGAATACGCCTCGCCGCCCTCCGGCGCCCGCATCCGCCGCTCCCTGGACGATCCGCGGCCTCCCTTGAGCCTGAAAGAGGTCGAGGCGCGCATCGAGGGGCTGCATGCCGAGACCGTGAAGGCGCACCGTGACGCCTCTTGAGGTCGTGCTCCTCGAAGAGGCGAGTGCCGATCTCCTGAATATCTATCGCTGGGTCTACGAAGCCAGCCGCGACCCGAACGTCGCCAGGCGTTTCCTCGACCGCCTTCCGGCCCGCTGCGATCGCAGCGGCGATGCTCCGCGGGGCGGCCGTCTCCGGGACGACCTCGAGCCTGGTTTGCGCCTGTCCCCTTCGAACCTTCGGCCGTGATCGCCGATCGGATCGCGACCAACCGCGTTTGCATCGCCAACGTGTTCTATGGCGGCCGGGACTTCGAGGCCCTGTCTCGGGGCCGGGATCCGGAGGAGGTGCCGCCGGCCTCCGACGCGTGAGCGGGGCTTGCCTTGGGGCGGCAACGCCGCCAAAGCGGCCCCTCGCCGACTCTCAGAGCCCCCTCGGAGCTTGCCCTGACTCCCTCCGCCCGCCTCTCCGCCGCCATCGAGGTCCTCGCCGAGATCGGCGAGCGGCGCCGGCCCGCCGCCGACGCCCTCAAGGATTGGGGCCTCTCCCACCGCTTCGCCGGCTCGGGCGACCGCGCGGCCATCGCGAGCCTGGTCTATGACGGCCTGCGCCGGAAGGCCTCCGCCGCCTGGATCATGGGCGAGGAGACGCCGCGGGCCGTGCTCATCGGCATGCTGCGCCTGCAGCGGGGCCTCGCCGCCCCCACCATCGCCGGCCTGTTCGACGGCGCCCGCTTCGCCCCCGCGCCCCTGAGCGAGGCCGAGACCCGGCGCCTGAACGAGGGCACCCTCGACGATGCGCCGCCGGAGGTCGCGGGCGACGCGCCGGCCTTCGTGCTGCCCGCCCTGGAGCGGCTGTTCGGCGCGGACCTGCTGCCGGAATTGCGCGCGCTCGCCCGCCGGGCGCCCCTCGACATCCGCATCAACGCCCTGAAGATCGACCGCGAGGCGGCCCGCGTGCAGGTCGCGCATCTGGAGGCGGAGCCGACCCCGCATTCCCCCTGGGGCCTGCGGGTGCCGCTCGGCGAGGACGGGCGCGGCCCGGCCCTGCATGTCGAGCCGGAATTCCTCGACGGGCTCTACGAGATCCAGGACGAGGGCTCGCAGCTCGCGAGCCTGCTCGCCGACGCGAAGCCGGGGGAGACCCTCGTCGATCTCTGCGCGGGCGGCGGCGGCAAGACCCTGGCGCTCGCCGCGGCCACCGGCAACGGCGCGCGCCTGATCGCCACCGATTCCGATCCCCGCCGCCTCGCGCCGATCCACGAGCGCCTGCGCCGGGCCGGCGCCCAGGCCGAGATCCGCACGCCCCGCGGCGGCCGCGCCCGGGCCGACGTGCTGACGGATCTCGACGGGCAGGTCGACCGGGTGCTGGTCGATGCCCCCTGCACCGGCACGGGCACCTGGCGGCGCAATCCGGACGCGAAATGGCGCCTGCGCCCGGGCAGCCTCGCCACCCGCCTCGCCGAGCAGGCCGCGGTGCTCGACCGGGCCGCGCAGCTCGTGCGGCCGGGCGGGCGCATCGCCTATGTCACCTGCTCCCTCCTGCCGGAGGAGAATGACGGGGCCGTCGCCGGCCTCCTCGCCCGCAGCGGCGGCCGCTTCGCCGCCGAGCCGCCGGAGGCGCTGGCGCAGCGCCGTCCCGGCCTCGCCCCGGCCCTGCGCCTCACGGAGCACGGCCTGCAGATGAGCCCGGCCCGCACCGGCACGGACGGATTCTATTTCGCCGAGATCACCCGGCAGGCTTGAGGGCGTCGCGTCGCGGCCTCGCACCGAGCCCCGCTCAGGGATCGACCACGGCCCTGCTTCGTTCTGAGGGTGGCTGCGCTGCAGGCGGCCCGGGGCGCGTGGCGGGGAAGGGCGCGGATGAAACTCGATCGCAGGGCGCTTCTGGCCGCCGCGGCGGCCAGCCTGTCGGGGCGGGAGGCTGGCGGGACCACCATGGCGCAGACGATTCCCGCGCGGTCCGAGCCGGAACGGGTGCAGCCGCTGCCGCAGGCGGCCCCCGGCTCCGATCTCGAGGTCATCGATCTCTGGCCGGGCCCGCCGCCCGGAGGCGGCGGCCCGCCCGTCACCGAATACCGCTTCGACGAGACCCTGAAGGGCATCATCACCGCCGTGAGCCGGCCCTGCCTGCTGGTGATGCGCCCGGAGCGGCCCAACGGCGCCTCCGTCGTCGTGACGGCGGGGGGCGGCTATCGCCGCATCGATATCGGCCATGAGGGCCTGCCGGTCGGGGCGTGGCTCAACAAGGCCGGCATCACCGCCTTCATCCTGGTCTACCGGCTGCCGGGCGAGGGCTGGAACGCGGGGCCGGATGCCCCCCGCCAGGACGCCCAGCGGGCAATCCGGCTGGTGCGCGGGAGCGCGGCCGATTACGGCCTCGACCCGGAGCGGATCGGCCTGCTCGGCTTCTCCGCCGGCGGCCACCTGATGGGCGAGGCCGCGGTCGGCGCCGCGGCGGATCTCTACGAGCCGGTCGACGAGGACGACACCCAATCCGCCCATGTGGCCCTGGCCGGCCTGATCTATCCCGTGATCACCCTGCGCACGCCCTTCGACCGCACCATCTCCAGCCGGCGCATGCTGATCGGCGAGGACCCGACCGAGGCGCAGCGGCGGGCCTATTCCGTCGACCTTCAGGTGACGGAGAAGACGCCGCCGGTCTTCCTCGTCCAGGCTTCCGACGATCCGATCGCGGTGACCGACCATCCGCTCCTGATGTTCGCCGCGCTCCGCAACGCCAAGGTGCCGGCGGAGCTGCATGTGTTCGAGCGCGGCGGCCACGGCTTCGGCCTCGGCGTGCCGGGCAGCCCGGTGGCCGCCTGGCCCGGCCTGTTCCTGGCCTGGATGCGGGGCCGGGGATTGCTGCGGGCCTGACGCGCCGGTCACCCCTTCAGGGCGGCGGCGATGGTGTCCGCGAAGGGCGTGGTCGGGCGGCCGATCAGGGTGCTGAGGGCGTGGCCGTCGTCATCGAGGGCGCCCTTGGCCGCCGCGGCGTCCGAGTCGGCGAGCAGGCTCGCCACGAAGTCCGGCAGGCCGGCGCCGAGCAGGGCCGCCTTGAACTCCGCCTCCGGCAGGTCGCGATAGGCGACCGGCTTGCCCGAGAGGGCCGCCACCGTCTCCGCGAACTGGGCCAGGGTATAGGCCGCGTCGCCCGCAAGCTCGTAGGTGCGGCCGGCTTGGACCTCCGGCGCCGTCAGCACCGCGGCGGCGGCCTCGGCGTAGTCGATCCGTGCCGCGGAGGCGATGCGGCCCTCGCCGGCGCTGCCGAGAAAGACGCCATGGGCCAGGGCGGGGGGAATCGAGGCCGTGTAGTTCTCCGTGTACCAGCCGTTTCGCAGGAGGGCGTAGGGCAGGCCCGAACCCGTCACCAGGGCCTCGCTCCGGCGATGCTCCTCGGCGAGCCCGAGGGGCGAGGTGTCGGCGCGCAGCACGCTCGTATAGGCGAGGAAGCCGACCCCCGCGGCCTTGGCCGCCTCGACCACGTTGCGATGCTGGGCCACCCGCTGACCGATCTCGCTGGAGGAGATCAGCAGCAGTCGGTCGATGCCGGCGAAGGCCGCCGTCAGGGTGTCCGGCCGGGCGTAATCCGCCACGCGCACCGCGATGCCGCGGTCGCGGAAGCTCGCTGCCGCCGCGCCGGCGGGATCGCGCAGGCCGGCCACGATGCGCTCGGCGGGCACGCGCGTCAGGAGCGCGTCGACCACGAGCCGACCGAGCTGGCCGCTGGCGCCGGTGACGAAGAGGCGGGGGGAAGACGCGTCGGACATCGGATGCTCCGTTTCAGTCTCAAAGTGGAGCATGGTATTTATATGAGACCTTCTGCCCCCGTAAGGAGGCAGCTTTTTCGCCCAAGGTTACCCCGGAGGAACCGCGCCATGTCCGAGAGCGACCGCATCGCGGACAAGTTCACGCAATGGCAGGGCGCCGGCTTCGACGCGACCCGCTGCCCGGTCCGCGACGTGCTCGACCATCTCGGGGACAAGTGGACGACGCTGATCGTGATCGCGCTCGCCGCCGGCCCGCGCCGCTTCAACGAGATCGACCGGCTGATCCCGGACATCTCGAAGCGCATGCTGACCCAGACCCTGCGCAACCTGGAGCGGGACGGCTTCGTCACCCGGCACGTCTTCCCGACGAAGCCGCCGAGCGTCAGCTACCGGCTCGCGCCCCTGGGGCATTCGCTGCTGGGGCCGCTCGCCGCCCTGATCGACTGGGCCGAGGCGCGGCACGGCGAGATCGCGCAGGCGCGGACGCGCTACGACCGGGCGGAGGGAAGCTCCGAGGCTGCCTGAATCGTCCCCGATGCTGCGCACCATTGCAGGATTGTGCAATGCGGAACCGAGCCCGGCTGCCGTCATTGCCCTCGCATTACTGGCGGCCTGAGGCGTCTCAAGCGACGGGGCGGCGTCGGGGCCGCCCCGTCCGTCGTCCGGTCTCAGAAGCAGCGGCGCCGGCGTTCGATGACGGTGCGGCCGAAGGGGCCGCGGCGCTTGACGATCACGGTCTTGCAGCGCGGGCCGCGCACGACCCGGCGCTCGACGATCCGGGCCTGGCTCACGAGGCCGTCCTGGAGGGACGGGCCGGCGAACGGAAGGGCGGCGGCCGGCGCGGCCGCGCCGAGGCCTGCGAGGGCGACGACGGCACCGATGATGGCAGCTCTCATGGTCGGATGACTCCTGTCCGTTTCGAGGGACGGGCGGTCTCGCATCCATAGGTTGAATGAAGAGTTAATGGGTTGCAGACCCGCGCCGGGCGATCCGCGGGGCGTGCGACCCCCGAGCTCGCCTCGGCCCGGCTCCGCGCGCAGACGCGTTGCGCCGCCCCGGCCCCTCGTCTAACCCGGGCCTTTGGAAGGCCCGCGTGACAGCATGACCATCGACACCTCGCACCACGACAAGATCCTGATCGTCGATTTCGGCTCCCAGGTGACCCAGCTCATCGCGCGGCGGGTGCGCGAAGAGGGCGTCTATTGCGAGATCGTGCCCTTCACCAAGGCCGAGGCCGCCTTCGACGAGCACCGGCCCAAGGGCGTGATCCTGTCGGGCGGCCCCGAATCGGTGACGACGGACCTGTCGCCGCGGGCGCCGCAGAAGATCTTCGAGGCGGGGGTGCCGGTCTTCGGCATCTGCTACGGCCAGCAGACCATGGCGGCCCAGCTCGGCGGCCAGGTCGAGGGCGGCCATCATGCCGAGTTCGGCCGGGCCGAGGTCGAGATCCTGTCGGACTCGCCCCTGTTCAAGGGCGTCTGGCAGGTCGGCGAGACATACCCGGTCTGGATGAGCCACGGCGACCGGGTGACCAAGCTGCCCGAGGGCTTCAGCACCATCGCGATGTCCCGCAACGCCCCCTTCGCGGCGGTGGCGGACGAGGGGCGCCACTACTACGCGGTGCAGTTCCACCCGGAGGTGCACCACACCCCCCACGGCGCCCTGCTGATCCGCAACTTCGTGCGCGACATCGCCGGCTGCTCCGGTGACTGGACCATGGGCACCTATCGCGAGGAGGCCATCGCCAAGATCCGCGAGCAGGTCGGCCAGGAGAAGGTGATCTGCGGCCTGTCGGGCGGCGTCGATTCCTCCGTCGCGGCGGTGCTGATCCACGAGGCGATCGGCGACCAGCTCACCTGCGTCTTCGTCGATCACGGCCTGCTGCGCCTCGGCGAGGGCGAGGAGGTGGTCCGCCTGTTCCGCGACCACTACAACATCCCTCTGGTCCATGTTCAGGCGCAGGACCTGTTCATCGGCGCGCTCGAGGGCGTCGACGACCCGGAGGTGAAGCGCAAGACCATCGGCCGGCTGTTCATCGACGTTTTCGAGGCCGAGGCCAAGAAGATCGGCGGCGCGGCCTTCCTCGCGCAGGGCACGCTCTATCCGGACGTGATCGAGAGCGTGTCGTTCTCCGGCGGCCCCTCGGTGACGATCAAGAGCCACCACAATGTCGGCGGCCTGCCCGCGCGCATGAACATGAAGCTCGTGGAGCCCCTGCGGGAATTGTTCAAGGACGAGGTGCGGCTCCTCGGCAAGGAGCTCGGCCTGCCGGACGCCTTCGTCGGCCGCCACCCCTTCCCCGGCCCCGGCCTCGCCATCCGCTGCCCCGGCGTCATCACCCGGGAGAAGCTGGAAGCCCTGCGCAAGGCCGACGCGATCTATCTCGACGAGATCCGCCAGGCCGGGCTCTACGACACGATCTGGCAGGCCTTCGCGGTGATCCTGCCGGTGAAGACGGTGGGCGTGATGGGCGACGGGCGCACCTACGACCATGTCTGCGCCCTGCGCGCCGTCACGTCCGTCGACGGCATGACGGCGGATTTCTACCCCTTCGACATGGCCTTCCTCGGCCGGGTCGCGACCCGGATCATCAACGAGGTGAAGGGCATCAACCGGGTGACCTACGACATCACCTCGAAGCCGCCCGGCACGATCGAGTGGGAGTGAGCCGAAGCGCTCACGTCCCCCGCGGCTTGGCCCTGCGCGTCGGCGGCTCGGCGAGGGGATCCTCCGGCCAGGGGTGGCGCGGGTAGCGCCCGCGCATCTCCGTCCGCACCGCGGCCCAGGAGCCGCGCCAGAAGCCCGGCAGGTCGCGGGTGATCTGGATCGGCCGGTGGGCCGGGGAGAGCAGGTGCAGGACGAGGGGCACGCCGCCGCCGATCGCGGGATGGCGGGCGAGGCCGAACAGCTCCTGCACCCGCACCGCCAGGACCGGCTCCTCGCCGGATTCGTAATCGACCGGGATGCGCGATCCCGTCGGCACCTCGACATGGGTCGGCGCGTCCCGGTCGAGCTGCGCCCGCTTGTCCCAGGGCAGCAGGCCGTGCAGGGCCTGCACGAGATCGTCCGCCGTCACCGCGTCGAGGCCGGCGCGGCCCTCGATGGCGGGGGCGAGCCAGTCCTCGACCGAGGCGGTCAGGGCATCGTCGGACAGGTCCGGCCAGTGCCCGGGCTCGGCCCGGGCCAGGAAGCGGATGCGGGCGCGCCATTGGCGCGAGGCCGATGTCCAGGGCAGGCGCTCCAGGCCGAGCCCGGCGATGCCCCGGGCGAGCACCCGGGCGGCCTCCGCATCGGCGGGCACCGGCAGGCTGCGCTCGGCGAGCGTCACGGCGCCGAGGCGCCGGGCGGCGCGGGCGCGCAAAGCCCGGGCCTCGCGGTCGAAGACCACGCTCTCGCGCTCCGCGATCCGATCGGAGAACAGGGCCTCGATCGCCGCCGGCTCGATCGCCGCGGCGGCGAGGATGCGGGCCGCCGCGGCGCTGCCGGTGATGTCGGCGACCACGATAGAGGGGGCGCGGGCGAGCGGGCTCGCCGGGTCGAGGCGCCCGGCCCGCCCGTTCACCATCAGGAACTCGCCGTCCCGGCCCCGGCCGCGGGCCACCCGGTCCGGATAGGCCAGGGCCAGCAGGCTGCCCGGCCCCTCCGGCAGGCCGGAGGGCGCCGGGCCGCGGGCGAGGTCCCGCGCATGGCGCTCCGCCTCCTGCGCCCAGCGCTGGGCGAGGCGGCGCATCTCCTCGGCCCGCGGACCGCGCTCGCGCCCGGCCCGCTCCACCCGCTCGGCGAGGTCGACCGCATCGCCGCCGAGGCCGCGCTCGACCAGGACGGCGGCGAGATCCGCCGCCGCCCGCGCCCGGCCGAAGCCGGCCGCCGAGAGCAGCATCCGGGCGAGGCGGGGCGGAAGCGGCAGGGCCCGCAGGGCCCGGCCCGTGGCGGTGAGCCGCCCGTCGGCGTCGAGGGCGCCGAGATCGGTCAGCATCGCCCGCGCCTCCTTCAGGGCCGGGGCGGGCGGCGGGTCGAGGAAGGCGAGCGTGGTCGGATCGGTGACGCCCCAGGCCGCACCGTCGAGGAGCAGGCCGGAGAGGTCGGCGGACAGGATCTCGGGCCGGCCGAAGGGCTCCAGGGCGCCGGTGGCCGCTTCCGCCCAGAGCCGGTAGCAGATTCCCGGCTGCGTGCGCCCGGCGCGGCCCCGGCGCTGGTCCACCGAGGCGCGGGAGGCCCGCGCCGTGACGAGGCGCGTCATCCCGATCCCCGGCTCGTAGACCGGCACCCGGGAGAGGCCGGAATCGACCACGATGCGCACACCCTCGATGGTGAGCGAGGTCTCGGCGACGCTGGTGGCGAGCACCACCTTGCGCCGTCCCGGGGGCGCGGGGGCGACGGCCCGGTCCTGCTCGGCCCGGTCGAGGGCGCCGTAGAGCGGGGCCAGCTCCACCTCCGGCCCGACCCTGTCGGCGAGCCGCTCCACCGTGCGGCGGATCTCGCCCTGGCCCGGCAGGAAGGCGAGGACGGAGCCCGGCTCGGCCCGCAGCGCCCGAAGAACCGCCTCCGCCACCGCGTCCTCGATGCGCTGATTCGGGTCGCGGTCGAGATGGCGCGTCTCGACGGGGAAGGCGCGGCCCTCGGATTCGACCACCGGCGCCTGCCCGAGAAGGCCCGCCACGCGGGCGCCGTCGAGGGTCGCCGACATCACGAGCAGGCGCAGGTCGTCGCGCAAAGCGCCCTGGGCGTCGAGGGCCAGCGCCAGCCCGAGATCCGCGTCGAGGGAGCGCTCGTGGAACTCGTCGAACAATACGGCGCCGATCCCGGTGAGCTCGGGATCGTCGAGGATCATGCGGGTGAACACGCCTTCGGTCACCACCTCGATCCGGGTGCGGCCGGAGATCTTCGAGCCGAGGCGCACGCGCAGGCCCACCGTCTCGCCGACGCGCTCGCCCAGCGTCGCCGCCATGCGCTCGGCCGCGCCCCGGGCGGCGAGCCGGCGGGGCTCGAGCAGGATGATCCTGCGGCCGGCGAGCCACGGCTCGTCGAGCAGGGCGAGGGGCACGCGGGTGGTCTTGCCGGCGCCGGGCGGGGCGACGAGCACGGCGGAGGAGCCCCCGCGCAGCGCATCGCGCAACCGCGGCAGGGCGGCTTCGATCGGCAAGTCGGATCTGTCGGAGGCCGTCTCGATCATGCGGCGCTGGTGGCCCGGATGCGCGGCGCAGGCAACCGGCAATCGCCCGTCACCGGCTCTCCACGCGCCGTGGGAGAACACGCCGGCAAACGAATGGAAATCCCTCGCGGGTCGAGGTTTTTTCTTGATGAGATCCAGATTTTTCCGAGGAACGACTCTGTCTCGGCCGACTTAAGCGCAGGACGTGCGAACGGCACTTCGAGAGAGACTGAACAGATGCGCAAAGCCCTCACCCTCGCCGCCGGCCTCGTGCTGGGCAGCCTCGTCGGCCCGTTCTCGGCCTCCGCCGCGCCGGCCATGCCTCAGCCGGGCGTCGTCGCCGGTGAGACGCTGGCCACGAGCGTGCGTCACCGCGCCTGGCACCATCACCATCATCGCCATGGCTGGCACCACCGCACCACCAAGGCCGAGCGCATGGCCCGCCGCCGCAACACCCACCTGCACGGCAACCCCAACGCCCGGAACCCGGAGCGCCCCGGCTACCAGCAGCAGCTCGGCAACACCACGAACGGCCCGCGCTACTGATCGCGGCGTTCGCGACGAGAAAAGAGAAACCCGCCGGATTGCCCTCTGGCGGGTTTCTTCGTGGAGAGGGCACGGGCGGGTCTGTCAGGGATGGGCGGCGGTGCGCACGGGCGCCTCGGCGGCGTCGAGCACGGCGCGGCAGCCGGCGCTGATCGCTGCCCGCTTGCTCTTGAGGCAGGCGGTGATCCGCGTGGCGTTCGGGATGTCCCCGGCGCAATGCCTGAGCACGTCGGGGGCGCAGGCGGCCCGCTGGGCGCTGGTGACCTGAGCACCGGTGACCTGGGCGAAAGCGGCGGGAGCGGAGAGCGCGAGCACGAGGGCAGCAAGCGGCAGGCGGGGCACGATGAGGTCCTTTCGGGTCGATCCCGGGACCGGCTTTCGTCCGATCCGCTGACCGTCATCTTGCCGAGGACTGTCCCGATCGCGGTGCGGGCCGGCACGCGGAGCGGGACTGTTTCGCCAAGCCTGACGGGATCGCGCCTGACCTTGCCGTGTTCTTGTGCGGATCGGCACGGAACCCGGCTCCGGGCCGGCTCGGGTTGCGCTGCGCGCGCCGTGTCGCGAGGCGGCCGCTGCTGATAAGCTTGCGCCCGAGAAAACCGGCTCCTCTGGCGTCTCATCCATCCATGGACCACACCGAAATCTGGCTCGCGGCGAGCATCGTCGCGATCTCCCTGCTGCTCTCGGCCTTCTTCGCCGGTGCGGAGACGGCCTTCACCGCCGCCTCCCGGGCGCGGATGCTGGCGCTGGAGACCGCCGGCCATCGCCGCGCGGGCATCGTCAACCGTATCCTGGCGGCCCGCGAGCGCTTCATCGGCGCCATGCTGATCGGCTACAACGTGGTCGCCATCGGCGCCTCGTCCTTCATGGCGAGCGTGCTCAGCGCGCTGTTCGGCAAGAGCGGCGTGCTCTACGCCACGGCGACCATGTCGGTGCTGGTGATCGTCTTCGCCGAGGTTCTGCCGAAGACGCTGGCGATCAACAACGCCGACCGCTTCGCCCTGCTCACCGCCCGGCCCGTGGCCTTCGCCGTGGGGTTGCTCGCCCCCTTCGCCCTGGCCGTGGAGCGGCTGGTGCGGCTGCTGCTGCGGCCCTTCGGCGTCTCGATCGACGCCCATCAGTCGATCCTGTCCGCGCAGGACGAGATTCGCGGGCAGCTCGCCCTGCTGCACCGGGAGGGCGGCGTCGAGAAGGCCGATCGCGACATGCTCGGCGGCCTGCTCGACCTGAAGGAGCTCACCGTCTCCGAGGTGATGGTCCACCGCACCCGGATGCGGGCCATCGACGCCGACCTGCCCTCGCAGGACATCGTGCGCGAGGTGCTGGCCTCGCCCTATACGCGGATGCCCCTGTGGCGGGAGAGCCCGGAGAACATCGTCGGCGTGCTCCACGCGAAGGACCTGCTGCGGGCCCTCGACGCCGCGGGCGGGGACGCCTCCGGCCTGAAGGTGGAGGCCCTGGCCCTGGAGACCTGGTTCGTGCCCGCCACGACCTCCCTGCGCGACCAGCTCAAGGCCTTCCTCGCGCGCAAGACGCATTTCGCCCTGGTCGTCGACGAGTACGGCGAGGTGATGGGGCTGGTGACCCTGGAGGACATCCTGGAGGAGATCGTCGGCGACATCGCCGACGAGCACGACGTCTCGGTCTCCGGCGTGCGCGTGCTGCCCGACGGCTCGGTCAACGCCGATGGCGGCGTGCCGATCCGCGATCTCAACCGGGCGATGGACTGGAACCTGCCCGACGACGAGGCCACGACGGTGGCCGGCCTCGTCATCCACGAGGCGCGGGCGATCCCCGATACGGGGACCGCCTTCAACTTCCACGGCTTCCGGTTCCAGGTGCTGCGCAAGGCCCGCAACCGGATCACCGCCCTGCGGATCACGCCGCTCGCCCCCCAGCGCAAGCCGGAGGGCCCGAGCGAGCGTTAGGCGACGGAGATGTCGACCTGGATGTTGCCGCGGGTGGCGTGGGAATAGGGGCAGACCACGTCGGCGCGGCGGACGAGATCCTCGGCCTTGGCGCGCTCGATCCCCGGCAGGCTGACCTTCAGCGCCACGGTGATGCCGAAGCCCTGCCCGTCGTCGCGCTTGCCGATGCCAACCGAGGAATCGATCCGGGCCTCGTCCGGGATGCGGACCTTGTCCTGGCCGGCCACGAACTTCACCGCGCCGAGGAAGCAGGCAGCGTAGCCGGCCGCGAAGAGCTGCTCGGGATTGGTGCCGGCGCCGCCGGCGCCGCCGAGCTCCTTCGGGGTCGACAGGCCGACCGTGAGCTTCTCGTCGCTGCTCGCGGCGGAGCCCTCGCGGCCGCCGGTGGCATGGGCCTGGGCGGTGTAGAGAACCTGCATGTGTCGTCTCCTTCGTTCGGGCGCAGAAATAGATTGCGCGCAACCGATGCAGCGCTTCTACAGGACGCTGGATTGCGCGCAAGGGGTTTTGCGGGCGCGGGGCGGACCCCTGCGCCGGGTGCGGATCCCTTCGACAGCGCCGGGGCTTAACTCGATTGTGCACACGCGAATTTTGGTCTACTACTCCGCCCTCGGGATTCCCGATCAGCGTTTCTTCACCGCTTCCCCGGCGGTGGGTCGCGCGACGTCGAGACGCTTGATATGGAACCTGCTGCCTCGCCGCACAGGCCGGGGCAAACCGGGCCAGCCCGGTGACCATCCACGCCGTACCGGGCCGGCCTGCCGCTTGATCGAGAGCGCGGGTGCGCCATGAGGACAATGCGAATGAGCAAGCCGGGCCGCGACGACCCGCAGCTTCTGGACAACCAGCTCTGCTTCGCCGTCTATGCCGCAGCGCATGCCTTCGGGCGCGCCTACCGCACCTTGCTCACCCATCACGGCCTGACCTACCCGCAATACCTCGTCCTGCTGGTGCTCTGGGAAGAGGAGGGCCTGACGGTCAAGGAGATCGGCAACCGACTCTTCCTCGATTCCGGCACGCTGACGCCGCTTTTGAAGCGGCTCGAGGCGTCCGGCCATGTCCGCCGGGCCCGCGACCGGGCCGACGAGCGGCAGGTGAGCATCTTCCTCACGACCAAGGGCCGCGGCCTGCAGGAGAAGATGACCTGCCTGCCGGACACGGTCGGCGGCATGACCGGCCTTCCCGTCGACCAGCGGCGCGACCTGCTCGCGCTCCTCGCCAATGTCCGGGACGACCTGCACGCCCGCACCGTCGAAGTCGGCGTCGAGGCGGTCTGACGCCGCGCTCCGGGGCCGGGAAAGGCTCCCTCGAAACGAGAAAGCCGCTCCGAAGAGCGGCTTCCGTGTTCTGCGTCGCGGATCGAAAGGATCAGGACTTCGTCTTGAGATAGGCGATGATGTCCTGGACCTTCTTCTCGTCCTTGATGCCCGGGAAGACCATCTTGGTGCCGGGGACCTTCTTCTTCGGGTCCGTGAGCCACTCCTTGAGGTTGGCCTCGTCCCAGGTGATGCCGGACTTCTTCAGAGCGTCGGAGAAGTTGTAGCCGTCGGCACCTTCGCCAGCCTTCGAGCCGACGACGCCCTTCAGGGTCGGGCCGACGCCGTTCTTCTCGAAGTTGTGACAAGCCTTGCAGGGGGCGAAGGCCTTCTCGCCGGCGGCGGCATCGCCCTCGGCCTGGGCGGCGACGGGCAGGAGCACCGCGAAAGCGGCGCCGAGGATCAGGTGACGCATCGTTATTTTCCTCCTTGGGTGCGGCCGGAGCCGCCCGGCTCATGGCAGAGCTTTTCGCTTTAGAACAGATAAAGATTGTGAATGCCACCCCGGCATTTAGGGCGCGCGGAGGGAAGGGAAGCCTTCACGCCGCGTTTCCGTCTCATCCTCCCCTGCGTCCCCGCGGGCCCGGTGCAAGGCGGGCCCGCTTGCCTTAGGATGCGGGAGAACCCGCCCCGTTCCTGAGCATCGCCCAGGCCGGCTGAAGCGGGGCTGAAGAAACCGGATGCGCCCCGGGAGGCGCTTCACAGGAGACGCCGATGTCGATCGCCTTCCCCCTGCCCGACGCGGCCGTCGTCGCCCGCCGCGACGCCATCATCGAGGGCCTGCGGGGGCTGGTCGCTCCGGAGGCGCTGGTGGTGAGCGAGGACGAGCGCCGCGCCTTCGAGACGGACGGGCTCACCGCCTACCGCAAGATGCCGCTGGCGGTGGTCCTGCCCTCGACCACGCAGGAGGTCTCCGCGGTGATGGCCTTCTGCCACGAGAACGGGGTGCGCGTGGTCGCCCGCGGCGCCGGCACCTCCCTGGCCGGCGGGGCGATCGCCCAGGAGGACGCGATCATCCTCGGTGTCGGCAAGATGACCCGGGTCATCGACATCGACTTCGCCAACCGCACGGCCCGGGTCGAGGCCGGCATCACCAACCTCGCGATCTCCGGCGCGGTCAGCCACGAGGGCTTCTTCTACGCCCCCGACCCGTCGAGCCAGCTCGCCTGCACCATCGCCGGCAACATCGCCATGAATTCCGGCGGGGCGCATTGCCTGAAATACGGCGTGACCACCAACAACCTCCTCGGCGTGACGCTGGTGGCCCATGACGGCACGGTGATGGAGATCGGCGGCGACCATCTCGACAGCCCCGGCTACGACCTGCTCGGCCTCATCTGCGGCTCGGAGGGCCAGCTCGGCATCGTCACCGAGGCGACGGTGCGCATCCTGCGCGCGGCCGAGGGCGCCCGGCCCATGCTCGTCGGCTTCTCCTCGGTGGAGGATGCCGGCGCCTGCACCGCGGCGATCATCGCGGCGGGCATCATCCCGGTGGCGATCGAGTACATGGACAACGAGGCGATCCGCATCACCGACGATTTCGCCAAGGCCGGCTACCCCCTCGATGCCGCCGCGATGCTGATCATCGAGGTCGAGGGCTCGGATGCGGAATGCGAGGACATGCTCGCCCGCATCGTCGCCATCGCCCAGCAGTTCCAGGTTTCCTCCCTGCGGGTCTCGACCTCGGAGGCGGAATCCGCGGCGATCTGGAAGGGCCGCAAATCGGCCTTCGGCGCCACGGGCCGGATCTCCGACTACATCTGCATGGACGGCACCATCCCCACGGGCCAGCTCGGCGGGGTGCTGGAGCGGATCGGCGCGATCTGCTCCGAGCAGGGCCTGCGGGTCGCCAACGTGTTCCATGCCGGCGACGGCAACCTGCACCCGCTGATCCTGTTCGACATCAACACGCCGGGCGAGCTGCAGAAGGCCGAGGCCGCGGGCGACGCGATCCTCAAGCTCTGCGTCGAGGTCGGCGGCTGCCTCACCGGCGAGCACGGGGTCGGCATCGAGAAGCGCGAGCTGATGCGCTTCCAGTACGACCAGGTCGATCTGGAGCAGCAGATGCGGGTGAAGAGCGTGTTCGACCCCGCCTGGCTGCTCAACCCGGCCAAGGTGTTCCCGCTGGAGGGGCGGATTGCGGTCTGAGCGGCCTCACGCCTCCGGCCCGAGGCCCTCGCAGCGGAAGGCGCCGTAATCCCCCTGCGCCAGCCGCCCGGCTAGGGCCGGCAGGAAGGCTTCGGCTTCCTGGCGCAGGGTCCAGGGCGGATTGATCACGATCAGGCCCGTGCCGGAGAGACGGCTCGGGTCGTCGGGCCGGGCGATCATCAGGTCGAGGCGCAGGGCGGGGCGGGCGAGCCCTGCATCGAGCCGCGCCGCCATGCGGTCGATCGCGGCGACCTCCTTGATCGGGTACCAGCCGAGATAGGTGCCGGTCGGCCATTTCCGTGCGGCTCTGAGCAGCTGCTCCCCGAGGCGGTCGATCTCGCCGCGCACCTCGTAGGGCGGGTCGATCAGCACGAGGCCGCGCCGCTCCGGCGGCGGGATCAGGGCGTTGAGGGCGGTCCAGCCGTCGAGATGCATCACCTTGGTGCGGGAATCGCTGCGGAAGCGCTCCGCCAGGGTCTCGGCATCGACGGGATGCAGCTCGACGAAGACACCCTTGTCGCCCGCCCGCAGGAATTCCCGGATCAGGGCCGGCGAGCCGGGATAGGTCGTGGCGCCGTGGCGGGCGCGGGTGGCGGCGACCGCCGCCCGGTAGGGCGCGAGCAGGGCTTCGACCTCCGGCGGGAACGGCGCGTCGAGCCGGCCCCAGCCCTCGTGCCATTCGCCCGTGCGCCCGGCCTCCTCGGCCTCGAGATCGTAGACTCCGAGCCCGGCATGGGTGTCGATCGCCCGGAACGGCTTGTCCTTGGCCAGGAGGTGCACGAGCACCCGGGTCAGGACGAGGTGCTTGAGCACGTCGGCGAAATTGCCGGCGTGGAAGGCGTGGCGGTAATTCAGGGTCGAGAACCTTTCAGGGCCTGGCTCAGGGCATGTCCGCCTTCGCGCCGGCGAAGACGTCCGCATGCACGCCGTCCAGCTCGGGCATCAGCACGACGCTCTCCTGCTCGTTCGGATCGGTGCGGGCGATCACCGCGATGCAGGGCGCCTCGGCGCTCGGGTTGTAGGGCAGGTGCGGCACCCCGGCCGGGATGTAGAAGAAGTCGCCCGGGCGCACCACCGCGTGCTCCTCGAGCCCCTCGCCGTACCAGCAGCCCGAGACGCCGCTGAGCGCGTAGATCGCGGTCTCGTGGGCCTCGTGCCGGTGGGCCTTCGCCTTGGCGAGGGGCGGGATCGTGACGAGCTGGAGATGAAGGCCCTTGGCGCCGACGCTCTCCGCCGAGATGCCGACCGCGTAGTCGAGGCCCTGCTTGCCGGTGAAGGATGCGCCGGCCTGGACGAGGCGGCAGGTCGGTTTCTCCGCCATGGCGGCCCCTCCGAAGGACGTCTCGCGCCAGGATAGCGGTGCCCGGCGGCGGCTGAAAGGATCAGCGCGCCGCCTCGATCGCGACCTCGCCCGCGCGGCAATTCTGCCGGGCCACCTCCGGGCAGGGGGTGAAGCCGCGCAGGTCCTTCGTGAAGCAGATGCGCACCTCCTGCAGCTGCCCGCGGCGGCAGGTGACGGACATCATGTCCGGGCGCAGGCCCTTGTTGGCCATGACGAAGTCGCGGGCGATCTCGATCGGCGCGGCCCGCCGGTCGGCCGCGGGCTTCACATAGGCGTCGGGGATCGTCACCGCCTCCCGGGCGGCGCGGGCCGCGCGGAAATAGGCGGCCGGGTCGAGGCCCGAGCAGGTGCCGTGGGTGCGCCACTCGTGCCGGGCGAGGCCCTCGCTCGGATAGATCCGGCCCGCCTCCTCCATCGCCTGCCGGGTGACCGGCCGCTGCACGGCGGAGCATTCGGAGGGGTAGCCGCGCTCGTATTGCGGCCAGAGCCCGTGCACCACGAAGCCGAGGCCGCGGCCCGGGGCGCATTGCCCGTCGCGGTCCCGCCGGCTGCCCTCGCCCTCGCAATAGGTCGGCGACCAGGACAGGGCGAGGACGTAGAAGTCGAAGATGCCGGGCTCGCCGCCGCGGCGGAAGCCCCCGTAATCCTGGGCCTGCGCGGCGCCGTCCGTCAGCGCCAGAACCGCGGCGAAGGCGAGGGCGACGCAGGCCGCGCGCATCAGGGCCGGGCCATCCGGCAGGCGGTGGCGTAGGCGTAGGACAGGTTGCGGTCGAGGCCGTGCACGCAGAAATCGATGCCCCAGCTCGCGCCGATCAGGCCGGTGCTCTCGCGGACCGAATAGTCGATCTTGCGGCGCAGGCCGTCCGAGGTGGTCGCGACCGCGGTGCAGAAGCGGCGGGGGATGAAGTCGACGCCGTAGGGCCGCCAGGCGGTGCGCTCGATGTGATCGTAGGCGACGATCGTCATCGAGGAATTCCAGTACTGCTCCTCCTTCTCGGCGAACTGGCTCGAGACCGTCTCCAGCACCGAGGGATCCTGGCAGCCGGGAATGTTCGCGTCGTAGGGGAAGGTCTGCTCCTCGGCGGGAGAGATCTCCTCGCGGGCCGAGCGGGCCTGGGCCGGGAGCACCGCGCTTGCGGCGAACAGGCCGAGCACCAGGGCGGCGAGAGTGGGATTCGGGCGCATCCGATGCGGCTCCGCTGCTTCATGACCGTGACAGCGGACGATGCCGGGCCTGGACCCCAAGTCAAGCTTGTGCCCGCCCCCGCCCTCGCTTTTGCGGGCGAGCGGGGCGTGGCGGGCACAGGCGCGAGGTCAGTAGATCGGATCGGTGGCGGGCAGCGGGGCCGAGAGCGGCAGGGGCTCGGCATAGCCCGGCGCCGCGTCGTAGGGGGCCGCGGCCATTCGGGGGGCCGGGGGCCGGGCCGGGCGCATCGCCGGCGCGGCGGTGTAGGCGGAGGGCGCCGCCGGGGCACGGGCGGTGCGGGTGCCGCTCTCGCGGGCAGAGGTCGGGTGGAGGCCGTAGGGATCGTCCTCCTCCACGTCGACCGGGGCCTGGGGCGGGGCGGCCTCGCGGGGCATCGGCCGCGGCGTCGCCGGCATGCGGGCGACGGCATCGGGGCCGACCTGGGGCTCGAATTTCAGGAGCGGCTTGCAGATCCGGCGGGTGCCGCGGGGATCGTGCCGGGCGAGGTCCACGTGGATGTGGTCGTAGTGGAACACGTTCGAGCCTGGCCCGAGCACCGTGGAGAAGCGGGCGCAGGCGCCCACGAAGACCTCGCGCAGGAAGGCCTGCTCGGCCTCCGTGCCGCGCCAGCCGCCCTTGACGGTGATGACGTGGCCGTCGGCCAGGGTGAAGGACATCACGTCGACGGCGTTGCCGAAGGAATGCTCTGAGAGCTTGGCGCCGACCTGGTTGTTGCGGCCGCGGCAGGCATAGGTGCCGGCATTCATCTCGACCACGGGCTGGCCGAAATAGAGGTTGGCGGCGGGCTGGATCGTGTCCGCGAGCCAGGCCTCCGTCTCGGCCACGGCGGGACAGCCCAGGGTCATGCGCTGCTTGAGCGCCACGGTGCCGTCGCCGAGCCGGGTGATGCGGAAGGGCTGCAGCATGCCGCAGGGGCCGGGTCCGTCGATCTCCTTGCCGGGGGCGACATAGGCCGTGGGCTGCACGAGCTTGCGCGACAGGCACATCTGCTCGGCCTGATCGCGCCAGGGCTCGCGCTGCTCGAACCGGTTGATGGCGCAGCCGGTGAGGCCGGCGCCGAAAAGCGCGAGGCCGAGGAACACGAGGACGCGACGCAACATGGCCGCGACGATGCGCGGGGTTGCGTAAACACCCCGCTAACGCTGTCGGGGGCGCCGGCCTCTTGTCCACAGGGTGGGGAACGGTTCGGATGGGCGCGCAGAGGAAAGCGAAACTTTCTCCCGGCGCCGGTCCGCGCCGGCCGACCCCGCTGGACCCCTCACCTTTTTCCTCATAGGAAAAATTCATGGTTTCTCTGATCGAGCTGCAGCGCGGCATCGCCGATGGATCCCTGACCCCGCAGGCGGCCATCGCTGCGGCCCGGGCGCGGATCGCCGAGCGGGACCCGGCGCTCCGCGCGATCCTGCGGGTCGACCCCGATCCCGTGATCCCGTCGACGGGGCCGCTCGCCGGCATCGCGGTCGGCGTGAAGGACATCATCGACACCGCCTCCATGGCGACCGAGATGGGCTCCTCGATCTATGCGGGCTGGCGCCCGAAGGCGGATGCTGCGATCGTGAGCCGGCTCAAGAAGCTCGGCGCCGTGCCCCTGGCCAAGACCGCGACCACGGCCTTCGCCGGGCTCGACCCCTGCGCCACGGTGAATCCGCACGACGCGGCGCGGACGCCAGGGGGCTCCTCCTCCGGTTCGGCGGCGGCGGTGGCCGCGGGCCTGCTGCCCCTGGCGCTGGGCACCCAGACCGGCGGCTCGGTGATCCGCCCGGCCGGCTTCTGCGGAGTCGCGGCGATCAAGCCCTCCTTCCGGCTGCTGCCGACGGTGGGCGTCAAGACCTTCTCCTGGGCGCTCGACACGGTCGGCCTGTTCGGCGCCGGCATCGCCGACATCGCCCGGGCCCTCGCCCTCATCACCGACCGGCCGGGGATCGATCTCTGCGCGGGCGCGCCCGGCGCAATGCGGATCGGCCTGTGCCGCCAGGATTTCGCGGGCGCGGCCGATCCCGACGCCGAGGCCGCCCTCGCCCAGGCGGCCCGGGCGGCCGAGCGGGCCGGCGCGACCGTCACCGACCTCGTCCTGCCGGAGCCTTTCGCCGCCGCCTGGGCCAAGCACCCGATCGTTCAGGATTACGAGGCGCGCCAGGCGCTGGCCTGGGAATACGCGACCCATCGCGATGCCCTGCCCCCGGTGGTGCGCGAGGTGCTCGACCGGGCGCAGGCTCTGACCGCGGCGGAATACGACGAGGGACGGCGCACCGCCCACCATGCCCGCCGCGCCCTCAAGGAGCTGTTCGGCGCCTACGACGCGATCCTGACCTATGCGACGGTCGGGCGGGCGCCCGCCATCGCGACGACCGGCGATCCGCGCTTCAACCGGCTCTGGACCCTGATGGGCGTGCCCTGCGTCAACGTCCCCGTCCCCGGCGACGGCCTCCCGCTCGGCGTGCAGGTGATCGCCCGTTTCAGCGATGACGGGCGGGCGCTCGCCGTCGCGCGGATGATCGAGGACGCTCTGGCGCGGGCTTAGCCCGAAATCAGCCGCAGGCGATCTGGTCGCAGCGGCGCATGGCGGCGATCATCCGGGCCAGCGACTTCGCGCCCGGATGGCCGAGGATGCCGACATTGCCGAGCACGTAGGAGGGCGTTGCCGAGAGCCCGAGATTGGCCGCGACATGCATCTGCGCCCGCAGGGCCGTGCCGACCTCCGGGCTGTCGCCGATCGTCTCGAGCTCGGCCCGCGACACGCCGGATTTCGCGGCCACTTCGAGGGCCTTCAGGCCGTCGATCTTGCCCGGCGTGCCGAGCAGCTCCGCATAGACCTTGAAGGCGGCGGCCGAGCCGAGCTTCTTCTGCACGGCGAGCGCCACCTTGGCGGCCTGGGCCGACATCGGCGACAGGATCGGGTTGTTGACGAGGCCGATGCGCAGGGCCGGGTCGCTCTCGACCAGCGCGCCGATATCGGCCGCCGCCTTCCGGCAATAGGGGCAGTTGTAGTCGAAGAACTCGTAGAGGGTGACCTCGGCGTCGCGGGGACCGATGAAGGTCACGCCGCGCAGCTCCTCGATCTGCCCGGTGATCTCCCCGGGCAGCCGCATGTTGGCGACCGGCCGGCCCTCGTCGTTCTCGACCTTGAAAGACTGGCCGTAGCTCTGCGCGGCGGCCGGACCGGCGGCGGCGAGCGCGAGGGAGGCGGCGAGGAAGCGGCGGCGGTCGAGGGACATCGGCAACGGACCGGCAAGACGAGGAAGCGGGGCCGAGGATAGGGACAAGAATGGTTTAAGTTCGACTTCCAGGGCCGCTCCCGTGAGGCGCTTGCGGCGGACCATTCAATGGTCCAAATCTGCCTTTGGGGTGGAGCACAGGGTCGGACGATGCAGGTCTCCGTGACGGATGCGAAAGGACAACTGACCGATCTCGTTCGGCGCGCCGAAGCGGGTGAGGAGATCATTTTGACGCGGCATGGGCATCCTGCCGTCCGTCTGACTCCGGTCATCCCCCTGCCGGATCGCCACGCGCGCCGGGCCCTTCTCAGCGCCGTCAGGCAGAGCGCCGCCGGGAAAGCGCTGGACGGACCGAGCGCGGACCGCAGCCAGGACTTCCTTTACGGCGATGACGGCCTGCCGACATGATCGTGGTCGACACGTCGGCCTTGATGGCGATCCTCCTCGGCGACGCGGAGGCAGATCGATGCGCTGCCGTTCTGGAAGCGGAGGATCGGGTCTTCCTCTCGTCCGGAACGATGGCTGAAGCCCTGATCGTGGCTGCGCGGCGAAACCTCGGCGACGAGATGAAGCGACTGATCGACGGCCTCGGCTTCGAGATCGTCAGCGTGACCGCCGCGACCGCGGTGGGCGTGGGCCAAGCCTATGAACGCTGGGGCAAGGGCGTCCATCCGGCTGCGCTGAACTTCGGCGACTGCTTCGCCTACGCCCTGGCCAGGGAGAAGGGCTGTCCGCTCCTGTCTGTCGGCGATGATTTCACGCAGACCGATCTCGAGCGCGCATAGCGCCGCTTCAGCACGGCGTCCGGGCGGTCCCGCCCGGACGCCGTGCTGCCTCAGGCCGCCTCCGCCGTCGCGGCGCGTTCCTTGGCGAGCTTGGTCACGCCGACCTGGTCGACCTTGCCGGTGCCGAGCATCGGCAGCTTGTCGAGCACCACCACTTCCGCCGGAATCGCGATCTCGGTGGCGCCGCGGCCCTTGGCGAAGCTCTGGTAGCCGGCCCGGGTCGCGCCCTTGGCCTCCGTGAACAGGATCAGCCGCTCGCCCTTGCGGGCATCGGGCACGGCGGCGACCGCGCTCGGGGCGTCGGGCCAGAGCTCCGCGGCGAGCGCCTCGACGCCGGCCAGCGACACCATCTCGCCCGCGATCTTGGCGAAGCGCTTGGCCCGGCCCTTGATCGTCACGAAGCCCTCCGCGTCGATCGCGACGATGTCGCCGGTGTCGTGCCAGCCGTCCTTGGGCGGCTCCAGCAGGCCGGGATTCTCCGCCCGCAGGTAGCCGAGCATCACGTTCGGCCCTTTCACCGCGAGGCGGCCGCCCTCCTCGATGCCGGGGACCGGCTCCAGGCGATGCTCCATGCCCGGCAGCAGCCGGCCGACCGTGCCGAAGCGGTTGAACATCGGCGTGTTGAGGGCCACCACCGGCCCGCACTCGGTCACGCCGTAGCCTTCCAGGATGCGCAGGCCGAACTTTTCCGCCCAGGTCTTGCGGGTGGCGGCCTTCACCGCCTCGGCGCCGGCCACGACGTAGCGCAGGGAGCGCAGGTCGTAGGCATGGGCCATCCGGGCATAGCCGGTGAGGAAGGTGTCGGTGCCGAACAGGACGGTGGCGTTCGAGCCGTAAACCAACTCCGGCACGATCCGGTAATGCAGCGGCGAGGGATAGAGATAGACCGGCACGCCGGAGACCAGCGGCAGCACCAGGCCCGCCGTGAGCCCGAAGGCGTGGAAGACCGGCAGCACGTTGAAGACCTTGTCGGTCGTCCCGAAATCGATGCGGGCGGCGACCTGGGCGACGTTGGCGAGCATGCTGCGGTGGGCAAGCACCACGCCCTTGGGTGTCCCCTCGGAGCCGGAGGTGAACAGGATCGCCGCCGGATCCTCGCCTGTCCGCTTCACCAGGGGCCGGCGCGGGCTCAGGAGCCCGCGGATCTTGTCGCCGGTGCCGACGGTGGCGCGCACGTCCTCCAGATAGACGAGCTTCACCGCCGTGCCGATCGCCTCGACGAGCGGCCCGAGGCGGCCCTTCTCGATGAAGGCGCGGGAGGTGATCACGGTGTCGACCTCTGCCGCCCTGCAGGCGGAGAGCACGTTGGCGGGGCCGGCGGAGAAGTTGATCATCGCTGGCACCCGGCCCGCGCTGGAGAGCGCGAAGAAGGCGACCGCCGCGCCGTTGGCGTTGGGCAGCATCAGTCCCACCGGCCGCCCCACGGGGGCGAGCGGCATCAGCTTGCGGCCGAGGATGTTGGCGCCCATCACCAGCCGGGCATAGCTGAGCTTGCCCGTGACCGGATCCTCCAGGGCGTTGCGGCGCCAGCCGTGATCCGCCCCGGCCCCGATCAGCGCGGAGAAGACGCTGCGGTCGATCGCGGCGGTGTGGAAGACGAGATCCGACATCACGTCGTAGAGGGCGGCGCCGGCCGCCCGGCGGCGGGTCTTGCCCTTCAGGGCCGGATCGACCGAGAGGGCCACCGGCGGCAGCACGGTCACCGTCACCTTCGGCCACCAGCGCCGGCGGACCTGGGCACGGGACAGGCGCGAGAAGGCGGTCTTTTCCAGCCCGTCGATCTTCACCGGCACCACCATGGCGCCGGACTTGTCGGCGATGAGCCCGGCCCCGTCATAGACCTTCATCAGGCTGCCGGTGACGGTGAGGCGCCCCTCGGGGAAGATGATCAGCGTCTCGCCGCTCTTGACCGCGTTGATGAGGGTGCGGGTGGCGAGCGGCCGCGTCGGGTCGAGCGGCATCGCCTTGGTGACGCGCAGGAAGGGCTTCACCCACCAGCGCTGGGCGATGCCGTGATCGATGGCGAAGACCGGCTCCTTGTCGAGGAGCGAGAGGGCCAGGGGCGCATCGAGGAAGGAGACGTGGTTGAGGGCGACGATGGCGTTGGGGCCGGCCTTGTCGACGTTCTCCAGGCCCTTCACCTCCAGGCGGTAGAAGGCGCGGAACAGGATCGAGAGGAAGTCGCGGAAGGGGCTCGTCGGCAGCGTCTTCAGGATGATCGCGCCGGCCACGAGGTTGAGCACGGCGACCAGGGCGAGCAGCTGCGCCATGGTGAGGCCGAGGGCCTGCAGGACGGCCAGCGCCAGGGTGCCGCCGACCATGAAGGCCGCCGTCATCACGTTGACCGCGCCGATGACGCGGGCGCGCTTCTCCTTCGGCGTCCAGGCCTGCACCGCGGCGAAGGAGGGCACCACGTAGAGGCCGCCGGAAATGGCGAGGCCCGCGAAGTCGAGGGCGATGCGCAGGCCCGTGGCGCTGCCGAGGAAGTCCCAGGCGCCGATGGGCGTGCCGGCGGGCGGGGGCAGATGGGCGATGGTCCAGGCGAGGTCGAGGCCGAACAGGCCCATCAGCACCGCACCGACCGGCGTCGGCAGCAGCACGATGCGCCCGCTCGCGAGCCAGGAGGCGAGCCCCGAGCCGAGGGCGATGCCGACCGAGAACACCGCGAGCAGGGTGGTGGCCACGATCTCGCTGCCGTTCAGCGCGGAGCGCACCAGCACCGGCAAAAGCGACAGCACCACGATGCCGACGAGCCAGAACCAGCTCACGATCACCGAGCCGCGCCAGAGCCGCGTATCGGCCCGGAGGTCGCGCAGCAGGGCGACGGTCGAGCGGGCGATGTTGGGATCGACCTTGAGGTCGGGCGCGCCCTCCCCCGTCTTCGGGATGGCCCGGGCGGCGAGCCAGCACAGGACCGCCATGCCCATCAGGCCAGCTCCGAGGCCGAGGGCATGCCCGCCCGCCGCCATGGCGAGGCCGGCGGTGATGGTGCCGAGCAGGATCGCCAGAAAGGTCGCGGCCTCGACCAGGGCGTTGCCCGCGGTCAGCTCCTCGCGCTTCAGGTGGTCGGGCAGGATGCCGTACTTGATCGGGCCGAACAGTGCCGCGATGATTCCGAACAGGCCCAAAGCCGCGAAGAGCAGCGGCACGGATTGCAGCCAGAAGCCCAGCACCGAGAGCAGGGCCGCGAAGATCTCCGCGAATTTCAGGCGCTTGGCCAGGACCGCCTTGTCGTAGCGGTCGGCCAGCTCGCCCCCGAGCCCCGACAGGATGAAGAACGGGCCGACGAAGACCGCGCTCGCCAGCGTCACCAGGATGCCGCCCTGGCCGGGCTCGCCGCCCTGCCCGACCCGGAACAGGATCAGGAGCGCGAGGGCGTTCTTGAGGAAGTTGTCGTTGAAGGCCGAGAAGAACTGGCACCAGAACAGCGGCGCGAAGCGGCGCGTGGTCATGAGCGTTCGGAACATGGCAGACACTCCCGGCTGGGGCATGACTGCCCGCCGATCGGTTTAGCGTCAAATCCGGAAGCGCCTTGGGCACGGCCAAGGTTCCCTCCCAGGTATTTGCACGACGTTCAAATTAGCCGCGCCCCTCCTCTGCGCAAGCTTGATTTTGCACGGCGTGCAATCTACGCCGTTGGCGCGTGCGGCGGCGCACGGGAGCGGATGAGCATGGCGAAGCGCGCAGCACCGGCGCGGCGGGGTGCGGGGCCCCGCAACGAGTACGACCGGAAGGGTTTCATCGCGGTCGTCGCCCAGGCCGCCGAGAGCCTGGTGCGCCACGAGGGCTTCCGGGCGCTCGGCATGCGCCGGCTCGCCGCGGCGATCGGCTACGCGCCGAACTCGATCTACAATGCGGTGGGCGACCTCGATCAGGTGGTGCTGCGGGTCAATGCCCGCACCCTGGCCCGCCTGCGCGGCGCCCTCGAAGCCGCGCGCGATCCGGCCCGGCCGGCCCGGGCGAACGCCCTGGCTCTGGCCGACGCCTATCTCGTCTTCGTGGCCGACGATCCCCGCGTCTGGAGCCTCCTGTTCGAGCACATCGCCGCCCCGGACCAGCCCTTCCCGGACTGGTACGCGCAGGCCCTCGCCGACACGGTGAGCCTCGTCGACCAGGCGCTGGCGCCCCTGGTCCGCGATGCGGTCGAGCGCCGCAAGGCGGTGGCGACCCTCTGGGCGGGCCTGCACGGGCTCGCCTCCCTCTCGACCTCGAACAAGCTCCGCCTGCTCGCCCCCGAGCCTCCCCGCGACCTCGCCCGCCTGCTCGTGGGGCGCTTCCTCGGGCCGGAGGAGCCGGACAGCTCCGCCGATTAGCGTGCCGGGCCCGGGGCGCCTAAGCTTCCGGGAGGCGACGCCGGAAACACCCATGGCCAAGCAGTTCCCCGCCCTCGATGCGCGCCTGACCGACTTCATCGCGCGCCAGCACGTCTTCTTCGCCGCCTCCGCGGCGGAGGGGGCGCGGGTGAACCTGTCGCCGCGGGGCACCGAGGCGTTCCGGGTGCTGGGGCCGAACGCGGTGGCCTATCTCGACCTGACCGGCAGCGGCAACGAGACCGCGGCCCATCTGCTGGCGGATGGGCGGCTGACCCTGATGTTCTGCGCCTTCGAGGGCGCGCCGATGATCCTGCGTCTCTACGGGCGGGGCGAGGTGCTGGCCCGGGGCAGCGGCGCCTATCGCGACCTGCTCGCCGGGGCCTTCGCCGGGCAGGAGCCGCCGGGCGCCCGGCAGATCGTGCGCCTCGCCGTCGACCTCGTGCAGACCTCCTGCGGCTACGGCGTGCCGCGGTTCGACTTCGCCGGGGAGCGGCCGGGCCTGACGAACTGGGCGCGCAGCCAGGGCGAGGAGGGCCTCGCGGCCTATCGCCGGGAGAAGAACCGGCGCAGCATGGACGGGCTGCCCACCGGCCTGCCGGAGGAGGAGCCGAGCGCCTGACGCCGCGCCCCGCGGTCAGGCCAGGTCTTCCTGCGCCTTGCGGTATTCCCGCCCATGGGCGCAGTAGCCCTCGACGATCCGGGCGATCATCGTGCGCTTGCCCTCGTCGAGGGGGGCGAGGATGCGCGCCGGGCGGCCGCCCCAGAGATGGCCGCTCTCCAGAACCTGGCCGGGATCGGTAGTGGCGCCGCCCGCGAGCATGGTGTCGTCGGCCACCACCGTGCCGGGGGCGAGCACGCAGCCGATGCCGATCAGGCTGCGCGAGCCGATCCGGCAATCGGCCATGCGCACGTTGTGCCCGATCGTGGTGTCGCGCCCGATCGCCACGCCCTCGCCGCGGGTGCGGATGACGGTGTTGTCCTGCACGTTGGTGTCCGCGCCGATCACGATCGGCCCGACCTCGGCGCTGAGTTCGCAGGAGAACAGGATGGTCGAGCCGGCGCCGAGGGCGATGCGCCCGCGCAGCCGCGCGGTGCGGGCGACGAAGACCGATTCCTCGACCTCGACCTCCAGCCCCTCCGCCGCGCTCGGCGCCGAGGCGGTGGCCTCGCGCAGGCGCTCGGCCCGCTCGGCGAGGGCCTCGGCCGAAATCGGCCGCTGCCGCTTGGCCGGGCTGCCGGCATAGACGAAGCCCGCCTCCAGGGTGGAGCGGGGAAACACGGTGGCCCCCGCCTCGATCAGGACGCCGTCCGCGACGGTGGAGCCGTCGAGGATGACCACGTCGTCCTCGATCACCACGTCGGAACCGACGGTGCAGGCATGGACCACGGCGTTGCGGCCGACCGTGACGCGGTCGCCGACCACGGTGCCGTGGGTGTCCGTGGCGATGTGCACGGTGGAACGGTTGCCGAGCCAGAAGCGGTCGCCGATCGTCACCGCCTCCCCGTCCGCGCGGATCACGCTGTCGTCGCCGAGCCAGGCCTGGATCCCGAGCGTCGCGGCGCCGATCACGGTGCTGCCCCGCCCGCACCAGACGGGCCGGGAGGCGAAAGTGGGGCTCACCCCCTCGTGGGGCAGGATCAGGTCGGGCGTCACGGGGCGAAAACCTCTCGAAGGCGCCGGGTAGCGCCGTCGCGTCGGGAACGCATATAGGCACAGGCGCGCCGAGTCTAAGCCGAGTCCCGAGGTCCCGTCATGTCGAGCCGCGAGTCTTTGGTCAGCACCGCCATCCGCGCCGAACCCTTCGACGTCGCAGCGGAGATCGCCGCCCTGGAACGGGCCCTGTCCGGCCGCGCCGGGGCGGTGGTGACCTTCACCGGCCTGTGCCGGGACGAGGAGGGGCGGCTCGCCGCCCTCGAGCTCGAGCATTACCCGGGCATGGCCGAGGCCGAGATCGGCCGGGTCGTCGATGAGGCGGTCGCGCGCTGGCCGCTGCAGGCGGCGCGGGTCATCCACCGGCACGGCCTCGTCCGCCCCGGCGAGGGCATCGTGCTCGTGCTCACCGCCTCCGCCCATCGCCGCGCCGCGTTCGAAGGAGCGAGCTTCCTGATGGACTACCTCAAGACTCGCGCGCCGTTCTGGAAGCGCGAGCATCTCGTCGACGGGAGCACCGGCGGCTGGGTCGAGGCGACCCAGGCCGACGACGCGGCGGCGCAGGCCTGGTCGGGAGACCCCGCGTGAGCGGGCCGGCGGCAGGCCACGCTCCGGGCGGGGAACCGCGCCGGCGCTCGCTCACGGTTTCCGGCATCGCCGTCGTCGCCTTCACCGCGCTGCTGGCCCTCGCCTGGATGGCCTCGGCGACGCTGCTCCTGATCTTCGCCGGCATCCTGCTCGGGGTCTTCCTCGATGGGCTGACCCGCGGGCTCGGCCGGCTGCTCCCCCTGCCCCGGGCGGTGCGGCTGGCGCTGGCGAGCCTCGGCCTCGTCCTCTTCCTCGCCGGGCTCTCCGCCTATGGCGGGGCCACGGTGGCCCAGCAGGCACGGGATCTCGGCACCACGATCCAGCAGCAATCCACCACGGTGCGCGACTGGCTGAAGGACCGCGGCATCGACATCGAGCTGCTCCAGGCGCCCGAGGGCGAGGGCAGCGGGCGCACCCGCGGGGACGACGGCAAGGGCGGTCCGCAGCAGGGCGGCCTCGCCGGCCTCGCCTCCGGCGTGCTCAAGAGCCCGGGCTCCTTCCTGTCGGATGCGGGCAACGTCCTCGGCCCGGCCGCGGCGGTGGTGCTCGGGCTGTTCAACGCCCTGGGCAACCTCCTGGTGATCGCCTTCCTCGGCGCGGCGGTGGCGGCGGACCCCGCCAGCTACCGCGACGGCGCCCTGCATTTCCTGCCGCCGGACCGGCGCAAGCGCGGCGGCGAGGTGCTCGACGCGGCCGGGGAGACCCTGCGGCACTGGCTGTTCGGCCAGCTCGTCACCATGACGGTGATCTTCCTCTGCACCTGGGCGGGCCTCGCCTTCCTCGGCGTCGGCGGCGCGCTGATCCTCGGTCTGCAGGCGGGCCTGCTCGCCTTCGTGCCGACCGTCGGCCCGTTGGTGGCCGGCGTCGTCATCATCCTGGCGAGCCTCGCCTCGGGCTTCACGGCGACGCTGGGGGCGCTCGGCGTCTACCTCGCCGTGCAGACGCTCGAGAGCTACGTGCTCACCCCCTTCATCCAGAAGCGGGCGCTCGACATCCCCCCGGCCACCATCTTCGCCGGCCAGCTCCTGCTCGGCGTGCTGTTCGGCCTCTGGGGCATCGCCCTGGCGCTGCCGATGCTGGCGGTGATCAAGGTGCTACTGGAGCGGCTCTATATCGAGGACACGCTGGGGGAAGCGGCCGAGGGGTGATCCCGCACCCGGTCGCGGCCCTCACGCCGTCCCCGCGAGGCCGTGCGGGCCTGACGCAAAGGCTTCCGCGACATCCCTGCGCAGGGCCGAATCCGCATCCGGCCAATCCTCCCGGTAGAAGGCGTGGTCCCGGCCGGGATAGGTCCTGGACCGCGTGGGAACGGCCGCGTTCCATGCTTCGTCCGGTCGATGCGGGTCGTGGCTGCCCCAGAACATCTGGGTCGGGATGGGCAGAGGCGAGGTTTCGTAGCGCAGGCGCGTGGACGAGACGCAGACGAGGGCATGGAGCCTCAGGCCCTTCGCGACCGCGCGCCAGAGGGCCGTGCCCCCGGCGCTGAATCCCAGGCCGTAGAGCCGATCCCCACCAAACCCGCACAGGGTGTCGATCGCGGCGCCGAGGCCGTTTTCCTGGACAAGATGCGCGTGCAGCGCCTCGCCGCTCAGCGTCGGACGGCCGCACAGATCGGCCAGGCGCAGAAAAATGCAGCGATCGATGCTGTCATCCGGCGGAAAGCCGCATTCCGAAGGCTCGCCGTGAATGTCCGTCACGAACAGCAAGGTGCCTGGCAGGCGGCTCGGCGGCATGTTTTTGTAACGTTCGATAGATCCCGAGAGCTTGCGGATCTGCCGCGGCTTTCGCGAAGACCGCTTCGGTCGGCCGCCCCCCTCCCGACGCGCGGGGCGAGGGGATGCGCCAGGACCGAAGCGATCCGATGGAAGTCCGGGCGGTCGGGGTGCGGGCGCCTCGGCCTATTTCTTGTCCCCGGCGGCCGGCACCTTGTCGTCCGTCTTGGGCACGGTGGCGCCGCCGCCGTCCTTGCGCTCGATCTTGGCCTGCTCCCGCAGCTTCAGGATCATGTCCTGCTGGGCCTTGCGGGCGAGGTACTGGTCGATCTGCTCCTTCATCTCGTCGAAGCTCGGCACCGGCTTGGTGCGCTTCTCCTCGAGCTTGATCACATGCCAGCCGAACTGGGTCTTCACCGGGTCCGAGAGCTGGCCGGGAGAGAGCTTGAAGGCGGCCTCGGCGAAGGGGGCGACCATGCGGTCCTTGGTGAACCAGCCGAGATCGCCGCCCTCGGTCTTGGAGCCCGGATCCTTCGAGACCTCGCCGGCGACCTTGGCGAAATCCTCGCCGCCCTTGATGCGCGCGGCGATCTTCTTGGCCTCCTCCTCGTTGTCGACGAGGATGTGGCGGGCATGGGCCTCCTCTTCCGGCTTCATCGCCTTGACCGTCTGGTCGTAGAGGGCCTTGGCCGCCTCGGGCGTCACCGCCTTCTTGGATTCCCGCTCCAGATATTCGTCGAGCAGCAGCTTGTCGCGGAAATAGGCGAGCTTGCGCTTGAATTCCGGCGTGTCGCCGACCTTGGCGGCGTCCGCCGCCTGCGCGCCGACCTTGAGGTCGACCAGGTAATCCACCAGCAGGTTCTTCTTGCCGGCCTCGTCGACCCCCGGCAGCGACAGGGCGGGGTCTTCCCCGGCGATGGCAAGGTCGCCCTGCGTGATCGGCTTGCCGTTCACGGTCGCCACCACCGTGTCGGAGGCGGCCGGCGTCTCCGCCCGCGCGCCCTGCCCCGTCATCACTTGGCCCGTCGCGGCGACGGCAAGAGCCAGGGCGAGCGCGCCGGCCTGCCGGGGAAGGAAGTGCATCGTCATCGGGCGTCCTCGGGATCGTCGGCACGCATCCGGCGTCTTCGTCCGGCTCGGCCGTTCTGGAAGCGGCTCGAAAGCCGCGCAGTGCGGGCCACAGGTGGCGTGGGCGCGTGGCAAAGGCAAGCCTCGGAGCGCGCGGCCGCCCACACGATCGCCTGAGGGCGTCGCGGAGATCGCGCCGCGCGGGGCAATCCGAGCGATCGTTTCGACACCTCCTTAACGAGCCGCCGGCATGGTCGCCGCATCGCGGAGGCAAGAGAGGGAATCGACCATGCGGAGCGCTCTGGCAGCCGCTGCGGCGGCGCTCGTCCTCATCGGAACGGTCGGCGAGGCCGAGGCGCGCGGCCGCCGCTTCGGCCTCGGGATCGGACGGAGCTGGGCCGGCACGCCCCGGGGCGAGGCCGTCCGGGCCGAGGGCGGATCGAGACGGGTCCGGACCGCCGGGGCCGAGGCGGGGGACAGCCTGCGCGGGAGCCTGCTGGATTCCGCGGCTGTCCCCGCCTCTCCCCCCGCGCCGTCGCCGCGCGTGACGAAAAATAGCGGGTCGTGGTGTGCGGCCGGGCGCCTCGCCGGGTCGGGCACGGGCTTCTGCCTCGTCAACTGACCGGCGGCCGGCGCCGCCTCGGCGGGAAAGCGCTTTCGGGACAGTGGCTTGGCAGCCTGCCCCGGCCATGCGCGGCCGAACCGCGGCCCGGCGCCGGACCCCTTCCTCGGCCGTGAGATGTTCAGAGCCGCCGCGGTGGTCCCGGTGGCGTGTCCGGCGTGCCCAACCTTCGTGCAAGGGCCGGCTCTTTCGGATGCACCCCCCGCACTTTACCTCTATAAGCCCGGCTCAATGCAGGCTGGCGGCTCTCCCGTGCCGCCGCGCGACGACTTTCACGACCGCAGGTTCACGATGCTCGGTGCCCTCGCCAAGAAGATTTTCGGCTCGTCCAACGACCGTCGGGTCAAGGGCTACCGTCCGCGGGTCGCCGCGATCAACGCCCTCGAACCCGAGATCGAGGTGCTTTCCGACGAGGCCCTGCGCGCCCGCACCGCGATGCTGAAGGCCGAGCTCGCCGCCGGCAAGAGCCTCGACGACATCCTGGTGCCGGCCTTCGCCACCGTGCGCGAGGCGGCCAAGCGCGTGCTCGGCCAGCGGCATTTCGACGTGCAGCTGATCGGCGGCATGGTGCTGCACGAGAGCGGCATCTCCGAGATGAAGACCGGCGAGGGCAAGACCCTGGTCGCGACGCTGCCGGTCTATCTCAACGCGCTGGAGGGCAAGGGCGTCCACGTCGTCACCGTCAACGACTACCTCGCCTCCCGCGACGCCGAGTGGATGGGCCGGGTCTACCGCTTCCTGGGGCTCACCGTCGGCACCATCGTGCACGGGCTCGACGACGACCAGCGCCGCGAGGCCTATGCCTGCGACATCACCTACGGCACCAACAACGAGTTCGGCTTCGACTACCTGCGCGACAACATGAAGTACGAGCTGTCGCAGATGGCGCAGCGCGGGCACAATTTCGCGATCGTGGACGAGGTCGACTCGATCCTGATCGACGAGGCGCGCACGCCGCTCATCATCTCCGGCCCCGTCGACGACCGCTCCGAACTCTACGTCGCCGTCGACGCGATCATGCCGCGGCTCGCCCGCGAGCATTACGACCTCGACGAGAAGCAGCGCACGGTCTCGCTCACCGAGGCCGGCAACGAGTTCATCGAGGAGGCCCTGCGCGAGGCCGGCCTCCTCAAGGAGGGCGACCTCTACGACGCCCACAACGTCAGCCTCGTCCACCACGTGAACCAGGCTTTGCGCGCCCACACCCTGTTCACGCTCGACAAGGACTACATCGTCAAGAACGACGAGGTGGTGATCATCGACGAGTTCACCGGCCGCATGATGCAGGGCCGGCGCTACTCGGAAGGCCTGCACCAGGCCCTGGAGGCCAAGGAGCGGGTCACGATCCAGCCCGAGAACCAGACGCTCGCCTCGATCACCTTCCAGAACTACTTCCGCCTCTACAAGAAGCTCGCCGGCATGACCGGCACCGCCTCGACGGAGGCCGACGAGTTCGCCGAGATCTACAAGCTCGAGGTGGTCGAGATCCCGACCAACAAGGAGGTCGAGCGCGTCGACGAGGACGACGAGGTCTACCGGACGGTCGAGGAGAAGTACGAGGCGATCATCAAGGAGATCGACAAGGCGCATAGCCGCCTTCAGCCGATCCTGGTCGGCACCGGCTCGATCGAGAAGTCGGAATTGCTCGCCGACCTCCTGCGCAAGGCCGGCTACACCGCGCTCGACTATTCCGACCCGAACGCGCTGACCGACGTCTACAAGGCCGCCCGCGAGAACCGGGTGACCAAGCGCTTCGCCGTGCTCAACGCCCGCTTCCACGAGCAGGAGGCCTATATCGTGGCCGAGGCCGGCGTGCCCGGCGCCATCACCATCGCCACCAACATGGCCGGCCGCGGCACCGACATCAAGCTCGGCGGCAACCTGGAGATGCGCATCGAGAAGGAGCTCGGCCACCTCGCCGAGGGGCCGGAGCGCGATGCGGCGATCGAGGCGCTGAAGGCCGAGATCGCGGAGAACCGGGCCAAGGTGCTCGCCTCCGGCGAGAAGGCCGATCCCGAGGCCGGCCGCAAGAAGGACCTGCCCGGCGGCCTCTACATCATCGGCACCGAGCGCCACGAATCGCGGCGCATCGACAACCAGCTGCGCGGCCGCTCCGGCCGCCAGGGCGATCCCGGCCGCTCGAAGTTCTACCTGTCCCTCAAGGACGACCTGATGCGCATCTTCGGGTCCGACCGCATGGACGGGATGCTGCAGCGCCTCGGCCTGGAGCAGGGCGAGGCGATCATCCACCCCTGGATCAACAAGGCCATCGAGAAGGCGCAGCAGAAGGTCGAGGCGCGCAACTTCGACATGCGCAAGAACGTGCTCAAGTACGACAACGTCATGAACGACCAGCGCAAGGTCGTGTTCGAGCAGCGCCGCGATTTCATGGCCCAGGAGAGCGTCCGCGAGACCGTGGACGAGATGCGCGAGGGCGTGGTCGACGACCTCGTCACCCTGCACATCCCCGAGAACGCCTATGCCGAGCAGTGGGACACCGAGGGCCTGAAGGCCCGCATCGCCGAGGTGCTGAATCTCGACCTGCCGGTCGACGCATGGGCCAAGGAAGAGGGCATCGCCGACGAGGAGATGCGCGAGCGCCTGCGCAAGGCCGCCGACGCGGCCTATGCGGAGCGCGTCGAGAAGAACACGCCCGAGGTGATGACCTATGTCGAGAAGCAGGTGCTGCTGCAGACCCTCGACCATCTCTGGCGCGAGCACCTCGTCACCCTCGACCACCTGCGCCAGGTGATCGGCTGGCGCGGCTTCGCCCAGCGGGACCCGCTCAACGAGTACAAGTCCGAGGCCTTCGACCTCTTCAACGGCCTGGTGGCGGCCCTGCGCGAGCAGGTGACCGGCCAGCTCTCGCGCATCGAGATCATGTACCAGGAGCCGGAGGCGGCCCAGGGCGGCTTCCAGCCGGTGGAGCTCGGCGGGCCGGCCCCGCAGATGTTCGAGGAGCATCGCGACCCGGCCACCGGCCGCAACGAGATGGACTTCGCCGGCACGGGCAGCGATGGCGGGGCCGGCCCCGCCTATGGCTATGCGGCGCGCGAGCTCTCCGCCGACACGGCGGTGCTGGAGCGCAAGCCCGACGACGAGACCACCTGGGGCAAGGTCGGCCGCAACGAGCCCTGCCCCTGCGGCTCGGGCAAGAAGTACAAGCATTGCCACGGCCGTTTCGCCGCCGAGGCTTGAGGCGATGGACGTCATCTACGTCGTCTACGCCGTCGAGCCGGATCTCGGCGCGGCTGCCTTCCAGGCGATCCTCGTCGAATCCGGCCTCGCCCCCCGCCGCCCCGCCAACGATCTGGAGCGGCTCGGACGCATGCTGGCCCAGGCCGACCTGATCGTCACCGCCCGGCTCGACGGGCGGCTCGTCGGCGTGGCCCGCACGCTCACGGATTTCGCCTTCTGCGCCTATCTCTCCGATCTCGCCGTGTCCCGGGACATGCAGGGCCGCGGCATCGGCCAGGGCCTGATCGCGGCGACGCGCCGGGCCGCCGGCCCCGAGGCGAGCCTGCTGCTCACCGCCGCCCCGGGCGTCGAGGGCTACTACGACGGCATTGGCATGCCCCGCGTGGCCCACGCCTTCCGCTACGACAAGGAGCGATAGGGGCAAATGCCGGATCAGTTCCTCCCGAGCGCGAGAAGCTGATCCACACTGAGCGCGCCAAGCTCACGGCGACGCTGCTCAATGGCGTCGCGCGCGCCCTCCTCGGCGGGGTGGTCGCCCTCCTCGTGACGCGGCGCAACGCCGAGCGTCTCAGCCCGTCGAGCGAGCCGCGCCGCCACTGAGGCGCCTCCGCGAGGCGGTTCCGGCTCTCCGGGCTTGCGCGGTTGGACCTTGCCGGGGCGCCGGTACCCGGCGACGGCTGATGCGATCCGCATCCGGGGCCTGCCCGTCCTCGATGGCATGACGACGGATGTCGGCTTCCGGCGTCGCCTCGATCCCGGCGCGATCGACCCGGGGACGGCTTGCCTTCAGCCATGCCTGTGTGACGCGCGCCACCGGCTGAGTCTTACACCGTCACCTGCGTGCCCACCTCCACGACGCGCCCGGTCGGGATCTGGAAGAAGTCCGTGGCGTCGTTGGCGTTCTTGGCGAGCGTGATGAAGATCCGGTCCTGCCAGAGCGGCATGCCGGAATGGGCGGCCGGGCGGATCGAGCGGCGCGACAGGAAGAACGAGGTCGACATGATGTCGAACTTGAAGCCCTCGCGCTTGAGCAGGGTGAGGGTGCGCGGGATGTTCGGCGTCTCCATGTAGCCGAACTTCATGGTGACCCGGTAGAAATGTGGGCCGACCGGCTCGATGCGCACCCGCTCGCTCTCCGGCGCCCGGGGCCGGTCCACGGTCTCGACGGTGAGCACGACGTTCTTCTCGTGCACCACCTTGTTGTGCTTCATGTTGTGCAGGAGCGCGGCCGGGGCGATGTCGGGGTCGCTCGTCAGGAAGACGGCGGTGCCCTTCACGTGCTGGTAGGAGGTGCTCTTCTCCAGCATGCCGACGAGCTCGGTCAGGGGCACGTCGGTCTTGCGGGCCTTGTGGGTGAGGATGCCCACGCCCCGCACCCAGGTCCACATCATCAGCATCAGGCCGGCGGCGAGCATGAGCGGCACGTAGCCGCCCTCGTGCACCTTCAGCATGTTCGAGAGCAGGAACAGGAACTCGATCACGATGAAGGGCATCAGCGCCGCGGCGGCCACCAGCGGCGAGAGCTTCCACACCCGCCAGAGCACTACATAGGCCATGCTGGCGGTGAGCAGCATCGTGCCCGTCACCGCGATGCCGTAGGCCGAGGCGAGGGCGGAGGAGGAGCGGAAGGTGATGGCCAGGATCACGACGCCGAGCGCCAGCAGCATGTTGATGCGCGGCAGGTAGATCTGGCCCGAATGGGAGGCGGAGGTGTGGCGGATCTCCATGCGCGGCAGCATGCCGAGCTGGATCGCCTGCCGCGACAGGGAGAAGGCCCCGGTGATCACCGCCTGGCTGGCGGTCACCGTGGCGATGGTGGCGAGCAGCACCATCGGCAGCAGGCCCCATTCCGGCACCAGCTGGTAGAACGGGTCGGTGGTGTCGGGCTTGGCGAGCACCAGGGCGGTCTGGCCGAGATAGTTCATCACCAGGCTCGGCGCGACGAGGCCGAGCCAGGCGAGCTGGATCGGCTTGCGCCCGAAATGGCCGAGATCGGCGAAGAGCGCCTCCGCCCCCGTCACCGCCAGGAACACCGCGCCGAGGGCCACCAGGGCGCCGGTGCCGTGGCCGAGGAGGTAATGCACCGCGTACCAGGGATTGAAGGCCCAGAGCACCGCCGGGTTGGCCAGGATATGCGGCAGCGCCGCCAGGGCCAGGGCCACGAACCAGACCGCCATGATCGGCCCGAAGAAGGTCGCGACCCGGGCGGTGCCGCGGCTCTGGACCAGGAACAGGCCCACGATGATCGCGACGGTGATCGGCAGCACGTAATCGTCGAAGGCGGGGGTGACGAGCTTCAGGCCCTCCACCGCCGAGAGCACCGAGATCGCCGGGGTGATGACGGAATCGCCGTAGAACAGCGAGGCGCCGAGCAGGCCGAGCAGGAAGACGAGGCGCGAGCCGCCCAGCGCCTGCCGGGCAAGCGCCATCAGCGAGAGGATGCCGCCCTCGCCGTTGTTGTCCATGCGCAGGAGGACGGCGACGTACTTGACCGTGACGATCAGGAGCAGCGCCCAGATGATGAGGGAGGCGGTGCCGATCACCTCCTCTGGCAGGAGGATGCCGTCGCTGCGCGCGGGGACCAGGGCCTCGCGGAAGGCGTAGAGCGGGCTCGTGCCGATATCGCCGTAGACGACCCCGACCGAGCCGAGCGCCAGCGACCAGAGGCCGACCTTGGCATGGCCGTGGTCGTCCTCGGCCGCCTCGGGGGCGGGCTTGGCGGCGGGATTGTCCGAGGACGGGGCCGGTGCCGGGCGTTCGGCCGCGGCGGCCTGATCGGCCGGGAGGCTCGGCGTGACGGGTTCGGTCATGGGGTCGATGTCGCGCTCGGGCGAGGGCGCGCGGGCGGCCGCCCGCGCAGGTCGAGAGGAGGTTGAGGCGGCGGCATCGGATCGGAGCCTCGCGGCTCATCCCGGTGCCGGCGGCGGGCGGTCGCTCCGACTCGCGCGCGGCCCGCATCTTTCGTGATTCCGTATCCCCGGATCGGAGTCGAGAGGCCGTGGGCCGGTCCCGGCGGCGTCCCGCGATTTTTCGAGGGACGCGTGGGGAGCACCGGCCCGCCCGTCACTCCGCGGCGTTGCGGGCGCCCTGGCCGAACCGCCGCTCGATATAGTCGATGACGATGGTCTCGAAATCCTTGGCGAGGGTGGCGCCGCGCAGGGTCATCGCCTTCTTGCCGTCGATGAAGACCGGGGCGCTCGGGCTCTCGCCGGTGCCGGGGAGCGAGATGCCGATATCGGCATGCTTCGATTCGCCCGGGCCGTTCACGATGCAGCCCATCACCGCGACGTTGAGCCCCTCGACGCCCGGATAGGTCTTCTTCCATTCCGGCATGGAGGTGGTGATCCAATTCTGGATGTCGCGGGCCAGCTCCTGGAAGGTGGTCGAGGTGGTGCGACCGCAGCCCGGGCAGGCCGCCACCAGCGGGACGAAGGTGCGGAAGCCCATGGTCTGCAGGAGCTCCTGCGCGGCCTTGACCTCCAGCGTGCGGTCGCCGCCGGGCTCGGGGGTGAGCGAGTAGCGGATCGTGTCGCCGATGCCTTCCTGCAGCAGCACGCCGATGGCGGCGGAGGCCGCGACGATGCCCTTCGAGCCCATGCCGGCCTCGGTCAGGCCGAGATGGATGGCGTAGTCGGAGCGGCGGGCGACCTCGCGGTAGACGGCGATCAGGTCCTGCACCGCCGAGACCTTGGCGGAGAGGATGATACGGTCCTTGGGCAGGCCCAGGGCAACGGCGCGGTCGGCGGAGGTGAGGGCCGACTGCACCATGGCCTCGCGCATCACCGCGCGGGCATCGATGGGCTTCGGCGACTTGGCGTTCTCGTCCATCAGGTGCGTCAGCAGCTCGCCGTCGAGGGAGCCCCAGTTCGCGCCGATGCGGACCGTCTTGCCGTACTTGATCGCCTGCTCGACGATGGTCGAGAACTGGACGTCCTTCTTCTCCTTGAAGCCGACATTGCCCGGGTTGATCCGGTACTTGGCCAGCGCCTCGGCGCAGGCCGGATGGTCGGACAGGAGCTTGTGGCCGATATAGTGGAAGTCGCCGACCAGCGGCACGTGCACGCCGATGCGGTCGAGCCGCTCGCGGATCTTCGGCACGGCGGCGGCCGCCTCGTCGCGGTCGACGGTGATGCGCACCAGCTCCGAGCCGACGCGGGCGAGCTGGGCGACCTGGGCGACCGTGGCGTCGATATCGGCCGTGTCGGTGTTGGTCATCGACTGGACGACGACGGGGGCACCCCCGCCGACGGTGACGGCCCCCTCGCCTTCGCCGACGCGCACGCCCACCGTGCGGTGGCGCGGTGCGGGGCCTGCGATCTCGGGGCCGGTTCCGGCGATCGGGTTCGCGAGGGCGTCGGGAGCGTCCATGGTCAACCTTGGCTTCGAGGGCCCGGGTTTCGAGGGCCTTGCGGTCGCGGTGCCGGTCGGGCGGCAGCGTCCGCGGATCCGGGACATACCCGATAATCGCTGCGCGCGCGACCGTTTCGCATATGGCCCCTGCCGGCCGGGCGGGGAGGTCCGCCGGGCGGCGGGCAGCGCAGGTCTGCACCGGACGCGCGCCGCGGCGGCGATTTTGCGGCGTTCCTTTCCGCACTTCGCGGTGAATGTCGAGCCTGGGTGCCGGTCCGCGGCATCCCATATGCGTGCGGGAAGCGCCGAAACGCCGGCTGCGGCCAGGCGTTACCGCGCGGCAACACGACGAGTGCATCGCAACATCGAGGGTGAGCGAACCCATGGATCAGTCAGGATCGGCTCCCGACCTCCACAACCCCGCCACCGCCGTGCCGTCCACGGCCACGGATTTCACGGAGTCGCGGGACGGCTTCACGGGGCTCGCCGGGCCACGGGCCGAGAAGGCGGTCTCCCTGGCCCTGCAGGGCGGCGGGGCGCATGGCGCCTTCACCTGGGGTGTGCTCGACGCCCTGATCGAGGATGGGCGCCTCGCCTTCGAGGCGGTGACCGGCGCGAGCGCCGGGGCCATGAACGCCGTCGTGCTGGTCGACGGCTGGCTCGAGGGCGGGCCGGACGGGGCGCGCGCCGCCCTCGAGGCCTTCTGGCGCCGGGCCAGCCTCGACGCCGATCTCTGGCCGGCCCAGCGCAGCGTGTTCAACGGGCTCTACAAGTTCTGGCACGGTAACCCAGTGGCCGAGTTCTGGCTCAAGGCCTTCTCCTTCAGCCCCTACGTGGCCAATCCGCTCAACATCAATCCGCTCCGGAAGGCGCTCGTCGCGAGCGTCGATTTCGAGCGCCTGCGCCAAGCCGACACCGCCAATGTCTACGTCTCGGCCACCAATGTCTGGACCGGCAAGCTCGCCGTGTTCGAGCGGGAGCGCCTGACCGTCGACCATCTGCTGGCCTCGGCCTGCCTGCCGACGGTGTTCCAGGCGGTGGAGATCGACGGCGTGCCCTATTGGGACGGGGGCTATCTCGGCAATCCGGCGCTCTACCCGCTGCATGCCGCCCGGACGCGGGACGTGCTGCTCGTGCAGATCAATCCCGTGGAGCGCCGCGAGACCCCGCGGACGCGGGAGGAGATCCAGGACCGGCTCAACGAGATCACCTTCAACGCCAACCTGATGCGCGAATTGCGGGCGATCGACTTCCTCGACGGGCTGATCGAGGAGGGGGTGCTCGGCAATCGCGGCTACCGGCCGGTTCTGGTCCACCGCATCGACGGCACGGACGCTCTGGAGGATTACAAGGCGTCCTCGAGGCTGGATGCGCGGTGGAAGGTGTTCAAGCGCCTGCGCGACAAGGGCCGCTCCGCAGCCCAGGCCTGGCTCGCCGAACGCTACGAAAATATCAACCACAGGTGTACTCTAGACCTGCAATCTACGTATCAGTAGTTGTTTCTCCTCGGCGGCATCCCCAGTCATGTGCGGTGGCGCACGTGCGTGGCGAGGCCGCGGGGATGGCCGGGATTATTCCGCCGCCCTCGCCCGTCTTCCCTATCAATGAGTGGAAAGATGCGCAGCAAAAGCCCCGACATCGTCGACCTGCTCGTGCCATTGCGGCGCTATGCGCGCTCGCTGACGCGCGACTCGTTGAAAGCCGACGATCTCGTGCACGACACGTTGGTCCGCGCCCTCGAATCCCGCAGCAACCTGCGGCCCAATACCAACCTGCGCACCTGGATGATGACGGTGCTGCACAACGTCTTCATTGACGAGCAGCGCCGCCGGCGCGTCGAGGCGCGCCACGCCGACGCCCTCGTCCAGATGCACGACGAGGTCGCCCTGCCGGCTCAGGAAGGGCAGGTGCGCCTCGCTCAGGTCAGGGAGGCCTTCGAGAGATTGCCCGAAGAGCAGCGCGCCGCGCTTCACCTCGTCACGATCGAAGGCATGGCCTATGCGGATGCGGCGGCCGTGCTCGGCATCCCGATCGGCACGCTGATGTCCCGCCTTGGCCGCGGCCGGGCGGCGTTGCGCGCCTTCGAGGAGGGTGAGGCGGGTCGTGCGCGGCGTCCTGCGGCCCCCCCTGAGAGCGGGCGTCCGAAGCTGCGCCTCGTCGCGCGGGACGGGCGCCCGGATGAAGCGGACACGGCCGGCCTCGCCCGCGCTGTCGGAAACTGAGCCGAGGCGAACTCCTTGAGACGCGACACGGAAATATCCGGGAAGGACGGACTTCGGAGTGGACTGATGGTCGACCCGGTCACGGAAACTGATCTCATCGCCTATGTCGATGGAGAGCTCGACGCGATGCGGCGCCTCGAAGTGGAGGCGCATCTGGCGTGCCATCCCCAGGACGCGGCCAAGGTCATGGCCGACCTGCGGGATCGCGACGCGTTGCGCGAGGCTTTCACGCCGACCGTCGGCCTGAGCCCGGACCGGCTACGGTCGGGTGCGCGCCGCATGGACCGGGCCCTGGCTTGGCAGCGGGTCAGTGCGCGTCTGCGCCGTGCGGCGGCGATCGCTGTCCTCGTGGGCGCGGGCTGGCTTGCCCATTCCGAGATCGGCACCTTCGGCGTGCCGGACACCTTCGCCTCGCCGGTCGATCCCGTGCTCGTCGAGGAGGCGCAGCAGGCGCGCGAGGCCGCTGCGGTGCGGGCCCGCTCCCAGGCCCTGCGTCCCGGCGTCTACGATCGGGCCGATCTCCAGGCGGCGACGGGCCTCGATCTGCCGGAGCTGCCCGCCGACTGGACGGTGCAGGACGTGCAGGTCTTTCCCGGCCGTCACGGTACCGGCGTGGAAGTATCGATCCATGCCGGGCAGCTCGGCGACCTCGCCCTGTTCGCCATGCCGAGCGGCCGGGACGCCGCGCCCTCCGATGGGGTGGCGCGCCCCGGCGACGGTGCCACCGCCTATTGGCGCAGCGGGCGCACGTCGTACGCTCTCAGCGGCGCCCTGGGCGACGGGCTGGGCCAGGCGGCCGGCAAGCTCGCCATGACCGCGGCCCATCCGACAGGTCATTGATCCGCCGCGTCCGCTTGGGAAGCCGCACGGATCGAGCCTCGGGGCCTGCCTCGGAGGCGACCGCCGTTAGGCTTCCAGCATCGAGAGGGATCGGTCGCCGGCGATGATCGCCCGGGCCTCGGCCGCGTCGACATGCATGCGGTCGATCAGAGCCTGGGCGCTCTCGAACCGGGCCTCGCCCCGGATGAAGCCCAGGAACTCGATGCCGAGGCGCTGGCCGTAGAGGTCGCCCGCGAACGCGAACAGGTTCACTTCGAGAAGCGGCGCGCCGTCGTCGAAGGTCGGGCGCCGGCCATAGCTCGCGACTCCGTCTTTCAGGCTCCCATCCGCCAGCCTTGCCCGTACCGCGTAGATGCCGTGGGCAAGGCCGCAGGATTCGAGGGCGATGTTGGCCGTCGGGAAGCCCAGCACGCGCCCGCGCTTGTCGCCGTGGCGGACCTCACCCAGCACGAACCAGCGGTAGCCGAGCAGGGCATTGGCCCGGGCGATGTCCCCTGCTCCCAGCGCCGCGCGGATGGCGCTGGAGGAGACCGGCGGCTGCCCCGGGGCGGGCGCGATGGGCGGGATGATGCGGCAGGCGAGGCCGGATTCCGCGCAGAGCCGCGCCAGCATCTCGGGGGTGCCCTCACGTCCTTTCCCGAAATGGAAGTCGTGCCCGATCACGACGCCCGCGAGCCCCAGATCCGCCTTCAGCAGCCCCTCGACGAAGGCGCGGGCGCCCGTGCCGGCGAGGGTGGCGTCGAACCGGCGCATGATCAGCCCGTCGAGGCCGAGGCGGGCGAACACGATCTCCTTGGCGGCTGGTCCGGTGAGCCGGAACATCGGCTGGTCGGGAGCGAAGAAGGCGCGGGGATGCGGCTCGAAGGTGAGGGCCACGGCCGGGCGCGCCCCCGCCTCCGCGCGCACCGCCTCGATCAGGGCCCGGTGCCCGAGATGCACACCATCGAAATTGCCGATGGCTGCAACGGCACCCCGGAGCGTGGTGGGAACAGCCTCGTCCTCACGACAGATCGCGAACCGATTCACGAAATATCCCGTCTCCGCTGGGGCGGCCTCACCGAGGCCGCTCTGGGATCCACCCGCGCGCGGTGAGCCCGCGCGGCTTGCACGTCGCCGGACGTCTCGGCTCCCTCGAGGGTTCGGATGCCGGCGGACCCTGTCGAAATCGGTTCCGGCGGTCAAGCGAGCGAGGCACGACTCGGGCCTCTGCGCAGTTAACCCCTTCGCAATCCGCATCTGCGTATTTTGGGGCTCGAAAGGAAGCCGCCACCCTCGGCTCTTATCGGAGCAGCACGTCCATGGCCCTCGACCTCGGCATGCCGATCCTCGTCGTCGACGATTATCAGACGATGGTTCGCATCATCCGCAACCTCCTCAAGCAGCTTGGCTTCGAAGACGTCGATGACGCCTCCGACGGCACGGCCGCCCTCGCCCGTCTCAAGAATCGCAAGTACGGTCTCGTGATCTCGGATTGGAACATGGAGCCCATGACGGGCTACGAGCTCCTCCGCCATGTCCGCGCCGACGAGGGCCTGCGCACCACCCCCTTCATCATGGTGACCGCCGAGTCGAAGACCGAGAACGTCATCGCTGCCAAGAAGGCCGGCGTGAACAACTACATCGTCAAGCCGTTCAACGCCGCCACGCTGAAGAGCAAGATCGAGGCGGTCTGCGGCGCCTGAGAAGCGGGACGATCGAGGGCCGGGAGACCGGGCGATGGGCATGACGGCGGAAGCATCGACGCGTCGGGGACCCGATAAGGGCACTGCCCCGATCGTGCGGGAGCTGATCGAGATTGCCGACTACATCGCCAGTCTCCGGGAAGCGATCGCGCTGCTGAAGACGAACGAACTGACCCGGGACCGCTTGCCGATGGTGCATGGCGAACTCGGGGAGGTGGTGGCGGCGACGGCTGGGGCGACCAACACGATCATGGAAGCCGCCGAGGCAATCCTCGCCTTGCCCGAAAGCGAGGATTACCGCGCCGAGGTGGAGGCGCGGATCTTCACGATCTTCGAAGCCTGTACCTTCCAGGACATTACCGGTCAGCGCATCGCCAAGGTCGCCGAGTCGATGAGCCTTCTCGAAGGCCGCTTGGCACGATTCGCTGCGGTGGTCCGGACGCGCGACGCGCACGACATCGAGCCCGAGGAAGCGCAGCGCCGCGAGCGCCAGGAAAACCTCCTCCTCAACGGGCCGCAGCTCGGGGGACCGGCCACGGCCCAGGACGCGATCGACGCCTTGTTCGATTAACGGCTTGCCAGGATCCGAACACGAACGAGCCCGCCGGCAGTCCTGCCGGCGGGCTCGTTCGTGGTGCGCAGGAGGGGCGTCAGGCCGCCAGCGCCCGGGTCACCGTGTTGCGCAGGTCCGACAGGGAGAAAGGTTTCGTCAGCACGTCGGTCACGATGGCGTCGAGACCGCGGGCGCGTTCGCGCTGGTCGGCGAAGCCGGTCATCAGCAGGATGGTGAGATCGGGATAGTCGCGTTTGGCCGCGAGGGCGAGGGCGATGCCGTCCATCAGCGGCATGCGGATATCGGTCAGCATCAGGTCGAAGCGACCCTCCGACTCCATCAGACGGTCGAGGCCATCGCTGCCGTCGACCGCGATCGTCACATCGTGACCGTCGAGCTCGAGGCCTCTCTTCAGGAAGCCACGGACCGTTTCTTCGTCGTCGACGAGCAGAATGCGCGCCATCTGAACGGACTTCGGCTCCTCTGCTCTGCCCAATCACTCACTGACGCAAGCGCGATGCCGCGGTGTCAAGTTCCATCGTGCCGCAGGGTTCTGAAAAACGCGAAATATGTCCGGATCTTGAACGGACCACGTGCTCTGCGGGTCAACCGGGTCAGGTGCCGCCGAACAGATCGGGATCGGTGCTCTCGTAATCGACGAGTCCGACGAAGGGCAGCTGGCGGAACGCGTGCGCCGCGTCCATGCCGTAGCCGACCACGAAGACATCAGGGCAGACGAAGCCGACGAAATCCGCGTCGATGGTCACGGCACGCTTGCCCGGCTTCTCCAGGAGCACTGCGGTCAGCACGCGCTTGGCGCCGCGGGCCATCAGCAGGTCCTTCGCGAAGACCAGGGTGCGGCCGGATTCGAGAATGTCGTCGATGAGCAGTACGTCGCGCCCGCGCACCTCGCTCTGGACGTCGCGCAGGATCTCGACCTGTCCCGAGGATACGGTGGAGGTCCGGTAGCTCGACAGGTGCACGAACTCGACTTGCGGCGAGAGGCCGGCATGGTGGAGCGAGCGCAGCAGATCGGCGGCGAACATGAAGCTGCCCTTCAGCACCGCCACGACGAGCAGGTTCTCGGGGGCGGCCTTCACGATCTCGGCGGCGATCTCCTCGTTGCGGCGGGCGATCGCAGCTTCGTCGAAGAGCACACGGACACGGCGGGATGCAGTCGTCATGCCTCTCTCATAGCATGCGGGCCGGCCTCTGCCAGCGCCGTTCAGGACGGGGATCAGTGATGCGCCGGGGGCTGGGCTGACGTTCGGGTCGCGGTCTCGGCCGGCTCGGCGGAAGCGCCCGCGGCGGCGAAGCGCACCTCGATCCGGCGACCCTGGGCGGGCGGGTCGGACAAGGTCGCGCGGAACCGGGCGAAATCCTGCGGCTCCAGCCCCGCACGGGGTGGCGCGACGGTCCAGCGATGCAGCGGCGCGCCGCTCGCATCGTGGATCTCGATCTCGATCGGCGGCACGTCGACACGCTGCCGGGCGATGCCGAGGAGGTCGCCCTCGATCACCAGCTGAGCCGGGGCCCCCCCTTGCGCGGGCGTCTGGAAGGCGTGGACGTCACGGATCTCGATGCCGCGCAGGTTCACCGGCAGGCCGATCCTCGCGAACACCGCCGCACTTTGCGGCATGGCGCGGACCACCGTGCTGCGGCCGAGGATTGCGAGCGGCATCAGGGCGCAGATCGCCAGCGCCGCCGCGAGGCCCGGCGAGAGCCGCCGGGGAAGGAGCGCGGTGCTCCCTTTCCGACTGCGGAATGATTTGGTCCGGCCCGCCGGCTTGCGGGGTCCGCGCCGGGGCGGCGTCGGCTGATCGATGACGGTCGCGTCCTCGGCGGGAGCGTTCGGGACGTCCTCGGATGGCAGAGCCTCGAAGCCGGCCGGCGCCGTGGGGACCGGCGACGCAGCCTCTGCGGAGGGACTGAGGCCGAATTCCTCCGCGATCTCCGCGGCCCGGGCCGCGGCGACGTCGTCGGGTCCGATGAACCAGGTCTCGCGGCAGGCGGCGCAGCGTACGGAGCGGCCGGCCGGGCCGACGCGATCCGTGTCAATCCGGTATTCGCTGGCGCAACTCGGGCAGACGATCAGCATGGCGACCCGCTCGGGGCCTGACGGCGGGTTGCCGTGGGCCGGAAAAAAACTCACACCGCTTTTCGCGGATCGCGGTTAATCCGGCGTGAAATCCCCGGTCGCGGACCGGGCGTGAGGCGGCGGAATCTGAGGTGGAGCACGGAGATTTGGCCGGCGGGGCGAAGATGGGCAGCCTGCTCACCGGGGCGGAGGAGCCGGTGGTGCGATTCGAGAATGTCGGCATGCGCTACGGGCTCGGGCCCGAGGTGCTGAGCGATGTGAGCTTCTCGATCGCGCCCCATTCCTTCCAGTTCCTCACGGGACCGTCGGGGGCGGGCAAGACCACGCTCCTGCGCCTGATCCTGCTCTCGGTGCGCCCGACCCGCGGCCTCGTCTCCGTGTTCGGCTCGGAGGTGAGCGGCATCTCGGGGGCGGCCCTCACCGGCCTGCGCCGACGCATGGGTGTGGTCTTTCAGGATTTCCGGCTGCTCGACCATCTCACCACCTACGAGAACGTCGCCCTGCCCCTGCGCGTGCAGGGGCGAGCGGAGACGAGCTATCGGGCGGAGGTGGTCGAGCTTCTGCGCTGGGTCGGGCTCGGCGAGCGCATGCATGTGCTGCCGCCCCTGCTCTCGGGCGGCGAGAAGCAGCGCGCGGCCATCGCCCGTGCCCTGATCGCCCGGCCCGAGCTGTTGCTCGCCGACGAGCCGACCGGCAATGTCGATCCAAGCCTTGCCCGGCGGCTGCTGCGACTCTTCCTGGAACTGAACCGCCTCGGCACCTCGGTGGTGATCGCCACGCATGATTTCGGTCTGATGGATCTCGTCGAGGCACCCCGGCTGGTGCTGGGCGAGGGGCGTCTGCGGGTCGAGGGCGTATGAACCAGATCCCCGATCCGCCCCGCGCGACCGCCCTGTCGGATGCGGCCGAGAGCCCGCTGCCGCCGACCCTGCGGCGCAATGCGCCCCTGGTCCCCACCGATTCCGCAGCGAGCCGGGCGCTGGCCGCTGTCATCGCGATCCTGACCTTCCTCGCGGCCCTCTGCGCCGGGGCGGCGGAGATCGTCGCCTCCAGTGCTGCGCAGTGGCAGGGCACGGTGGCCCAGGAGGTCACCGTGCAGGTACGCCCGGGTCCAGGCCGTGACATCGAGGCCGACATCGCCAAGGCGGACGGAATCGCGAAGGCCGCCCCCGGAATCGCCGGGACGCGGGTCTTCTCGAAGGCCGAATCCGAGCACCTGCTCGAGCCCTGGCTCGGCAGCGGCCTCGACCTGTCGGACCTGCCGGTGCCCCGGCTCATCACCCTGAAGCTGTCGGACAGCCCCTCCCCCGACCTGAAGGCCCTGCGGGCGAACCTCACCGAGGCGCTGCCCGGCGTCGCCAGCCTCGACGACCATGCCCTCTGGCTGCAGCGCCTCTCGACCATGGCGCATACCTTCGTCGGCATCGGCGTCGGCATCGTCGGGCTGGTGCTGGTGGCGACCGGCCTCGCGGTGGTCTTCGCCACCCGCGGCGCCATGGCCGGCAACCGCGAGGTCGTCGAGGTGCTGCATTTCGTCGGGGCCGGAGACGACTACATCGCCCGGGCCTTCCAGAGCCGCTTCTTCCGGCTCGGCCTGCGCGGGGGCGCCATCGGTGCGGGGCTCGCTTTTCTCGCCTTCTTCCTGGCGAGCCTTCTTTCCCGGTTCTGGCGCTCGGGTGCCGCGGGCGACGAGATCGAGGCACTGTTCGGCAGCTTCCAGATCGGCTGGCGCGGCTACCTGGTCATCGCCCTGATTGGGGTGATCGCCTCGGTCGTGACCGGGATCGTCTCCCGCGTCACCGTGCGCCGGTTCCTAAGCTGAAAGCACTGACCCGCCAGCCGGCTTGCGGGTGTGGGCACAGCCCGTTAACCATTCGTCAACGTTTCAGGGGGGAAATGCTTCGTCACGGCAAAACCGCAATCGAGGCTAAGGTTTAGGCCCATGTTCCGGAACCTGGCAAAGCCGGCCGCACCGACGCCTTTCGAGGCGTTCGGCTGGGCCTGGCAGGAGGGTTCGGCTGGCGCCGGGCCGATGCGGCAGGGCGGAGCACTCAAGCGGGGATCCTTGCGGCTGTCCTTGCCCATCCCGAAGAGCGGACGTTCCCGTTTCCCGGTCCGCGTCCTCGGCGCCGCCGCCGCGCTGTCGACGGCCCTGTTCGCCGGCGGCTTCCTCGCGTTTGTCGGAACGATCGAGCGGGCGGAGCGTCCGCAGGATGCGAGCGTCGACGGCATCGTCGCCCTGACCGGTGGGGCGCAGCGCATCGGCGATGCGATCGAGCTGCTCGCCTCCGGCCATGGCCGGAGGCTGCTGATCTCCGGCGTCAACGAGCGCACCAGCCGCGAGGAGATCGCCCGGCTCAACCCGAGCCAGCGCCACCTGATCGCCTGCTGCATCGACCTCGATTACCGGGCGCGCAACACCATCGGCAACGCCATCGAGACACGGCGCTGGATGCGCCGCCATCATTTCGGGACGATCGCCGTCGTCACCTCGAACTACCACATGCCCCGCACCCTGGTGGAGCTCGGCAATGCCCTGGACGAGACCGAATCCCTCGTCCCCTACCCCGTGGTCACGGACGGGATCGATGTCGGGCGCTGGTGGGCCGAGCCGGCGACGGCCCGGCTGCTCGTCGGTGAATACGTGAAGTTCCTGGCGGCCTGGCTGCGCACCCGTTTCGAGAGCGATCCGGAGGATTCGCATTTCGCCGTGCTGCTCGGGCGCGGCCGGCCCCCGGTGAAGCGGGTGGCCGAGCGCCTGATGCGTGAGGCGCACTAAGGACGCCCGCCCCGCTCCGGAAAAGCGGAGAGGCCGGAAGGCATGGCCGCGTCGAGAGGGGCATTCCTTCGGCCGCTGTAACGCGAGACAAGGCCGCCCTCGATCTGACTCTTGACCCGCATGCCAGCCCCCCTCTGCCCGGAGGCGCGCATCCGCGCGCGGCTTCGGTCCTGATCGCTCGGTGTCTCCCGCCGAAGGGTGATCGCTTCGGCGGGAGGCCCGGTGTCAGGGCGCCATGTCGGGGACCGGCTTGATGATGCCCGGCTCGGTATTGGTGGCGGTGCCGTTCGCCACGGGCTGCGCCGGCGCGGCGGCGAGCGGGGGCGGCGGGGTCAGCTGCAGGTGCTCGGCCGTGTAGGCGAGCTCTTGGTAGGCCTTCTGCGGATCGTCGTTCAGCTTCGTGCCGTAGCTCGGCACGATCTGGCGGATCTTGGCCTGCCACTCGGGGCTGGCCACCTTCTGCGCGAAGACCTTCTCCAGCACGTTCAGCATGATCGGCGCGGCGGTCGAGGCCCCCGGCGAGGCCCCGAGCAGGGCGGCGATGCTGCCGTCCTTGGCGCTCACCACCTCGGTGCCGAGCTTGAGCACCCCGCCCTTCTCCGGATCGCGCTTGATGATCTGGACGCGCTGTCCAGCCTGGACCAGCCGCCAATCGTCCTTTTTCGCGTTGGGGAAGTACTCGCGCAGGGCCTGGTAGCGATCCTCGTCGGAGAGCATCAGCTGCCCGGCGAGATACTCGACCAGCGGGTACTCGTCCCAGCCCACGCGCATCATCGGCCAAACGTTGCTGGTGGTGGTGGAGGAGAGCAGGTCGAAATAGGAGCCCTCCTTCAGGAACTTGGTCGAGAAGGTGGCGAAGGGTCCGAACAGGATCATCCGCTTGCCGCCGATCACGCGGGTGTCGAGATGCGGCACGGACATCGGGGGCGAGCCGACCGAGGCCTTGCCATAGGCCTTGGCGAGATGACGCAGCGCCACATCCTGGTTTTCGGTGACGAGGAACGAGCCGCCCACGGGGAAGCCCGCATAGTCGTCGGCTTCCGGGATGCCCGACTTCTGCAGCAGGTGCAGAGCACCGCCGCCCGCGCCGATGAACACGAACTTGGCGTCCAGCGATTTCCGGCTGCCATCCTTCAGGTTCTTGGAGGTCACGCGCCAGGTGCCATCGGAATTGCGCTCGATGGTCTCGACCTCGGTCGAGAGACGCAGGTCGAACTTCGGCTGGCTCTGCAGGGCGCTGACGTACTGACGCGTGACTTCGCCCCATTCACAGTCGGTGCCTACGGGCGTCCAGGTCGCGGCGATCCGCTGCTTGGGATCGCGCCCCTCCATCATCAAGGGGACCCATTTCTTGAGCTGCTCGGGATCCTCCGAGTACTGCATGCTCGCGAAAAGCGGGCTCGCCAGCAGCGCCTCGTGACGCTTCTTCAGATACGCGATGTTCTCGTCGCCCCAGACGAAGCTCATATGGGGCGTGGAATTGATGAAGGAGTGGGGATTCTTCAGCACCCCGCGCTGGACCTGCCAGGCCAGGAACTGACGGGTGACCTGGAAGGCCTCGTTGATCTTGATCGCCTGCTCGATCCGGACCTTCCCCTTGGAATCCACCGGCGTGTAGTTCAGCTCGGCCAGCGCCGAATGGCCCGTGCCGGCGTTGTTCCAGCCGTTGGAGCTCTCGAGCGCCACCCCGTCCAGCCGCTCGATCATGGCGAGCGACCAATCCGGCTCGAGCTCGCGCAGCCACACACCCAGCGTGGCGCTCATGATGCCGCCGCCGATCAGGAGGACATCGACCTTCGTGGTCTCGCCGGCAGCGAGGAGCGGAGCACTCGGCAGGGTCGAGGCTGCAAGCCCGGCCAGGGCGCCTCCGATGATCTGCCGCCGGTTCATCGGCAGGGAATTATGCTGCATGCGCCCGCCCTGATCGTGCACTTTCTCTTCCGGCATCATTTTATTTTTCGATTCGTGCAAAAATTATTTATCCGGCGCTCCGCTACAGCAATGATCGCCGCGGGACAATCAGGCGATTACATGGCTGGCATGCTCTGAAAAGCATGAGCGCGCTCAGAGCGATGACGGGGCGCTCTCCCGAATTCGGGCTTTGCCTTCAGGCGCTTCCGATTGCCGCTGCTCCGAGCGCGATGACGAGGCAGGCCGCGATCCGGTGGGGCGTCAGGCGTTCGCCGAGGACGATGCGGCCGAGGAGGGCCGCGAAGACGACGCTGGTCTCCCGCAGGGCCGAGACGGCACCCATGGCGCCGCGCTGCATCGCCCAGACCACGGCGGCGTAGGCGGCGAAAGAGATCACGCCGCCTCCGGCTGCCTTCATCATCTCGGGGGCAGGCACGCGCAGCACGGCCGTTCCGCGCCGCAATGCGAGCCAGGATGGCAGGATGAGGTGGAACACGAACATCGCCGCGGCATAGGCGCGCCAGTCGCCTCCCTGCCGTACGCCGATTCCGTCGACCAGGGTGTAGCCGCCGATGGCGACGCCGGTCGCCAGCGCCGGCACGAGGGTCGCACGGCCGAGGCCGCCGCGCTCCCGAGCCAGAGAAAGGATGCCGCCGCTGACGAGCACGATACCGCAGGTGGCGAGCAGGCCGGGATGCTCCCCCGCGGCGAAGCCCGCGCCCAGCGTCACCATGGCGGGCGAGGATCCGCGGGCGATCGGATAGGTCTGCCCGAGATCGCCGGTGCGGTAGGTTGCGACCAAGAGAAGGTTGTAGGCGAGGTGGAGGGCGCCGGAGGCCACGGCGCAGGGCCAACTCGCGGGGGCCGGCAGGCCGTAGGCAAGAAGTCCGGCCAGCCCGGCCAGCCCCATGACGAGGTTCATCACGGCCATCGACCAGAGCCGGTCGGCGCCGCCGCGCAGAAGCGTGTTCCAGGCGGCGTGAAGGAAGGCGGCGAGGAGGACGAGGCCGAGAGTCGCCGGATCCATAAGGCGCCTCAGGCGGCGAGCGCTGCCACGAGCGCGTTCAACACCGGTGCCCCCCGGGGCGTGGCGGCGATCCGCCCGCCTTCGCGCCGGGCGATCAGCCCCTCCGCCGCAAGATCCGCAAGGCGGCCCTCGTCGAGGGGACTGCCCTTGAGCACGGCGTAGCGGGCGGGGTCGATGCCCTCGGCGAGGCGCAGGCCCATCATCAGGAACTCGTCGGCCTGATCGGGCAGGGAAAGCGGCTCCCATTCGCGGATGCCGTGGCCCTCGCGCTCGACCCGCTCCAGCCAGGCTTCCGGCGCCCGCTCCGTCACCGTGCCGGTGCGGCCTCCCGGCAGGACGAGGCGTCCATGGGCGCCCGGACCGATGCCGGCATATTCGCCGTAGCGCCAGTAGAGCAGGTTGTGGCGCGACTGGGCGCCGGTCCGGGCATGGTTCGAAATCTCGTAGGCCGGCAGGCCCGCCGCCTCGCAGACCTCCTGCGTGACGTCGTAGAGGGCTCGCGCCACCTCGTCGTCCGGTGGCACCAGCTTGCCGGCCTTGGCGAGGCCGAAGAAGGGCGTGCCCGGCTCGATGGTGAGCTGGTAGAGGGAGAGATGCTCTGCGGCGCGGGCGATGGCCTCGCGCAGTTCCTTCTCCCAGGCCTGCGGCGTCTGGCCGGGCCGGGCATAGATGAGATCGAAGGAGAAGCGCTCGAAATGTGCTGCGGCCGTTTCGACGGCCTCGATCGCCTCGGCGACGCTGTGAAGGCGCCCGAGGGCCTTCAGGTCGGCGTCGTTCAGGGCCTGCACGCCGAGCGACACCCGGTTGACGCCTGCGGAGCGGTAGCCGCGGAAGCGGGTCGCCTCGACGCTGGTCGGATTGGCCTCCAGCGTGACTTCGATCCCAGGCGCGAACCCCCAGGCTTCGGAGACGGCTTCGAGGAGCCCCGCGACCGTCTCCGGGCGCATCAGCGAGGGCGTTCCCCCGCCGAGGAAGATGCTGGAGACGCGCCGCCCCGGCGTCAGGCCGGCGACATGGGCGATCTCGCGCCGGAAGGCGGCGAGGAAGCGCGCCTCATCGACGGGCGCGTGCCGGACATGGCTGTTGAAGTCGCAATAGGGGCATTTGGAGGCGCAGAACGGCCAGTGCAGGTAGACCCCGAACCCGACATCGCGGGTAGGATGATCCGGAGCTTCCTGAACCATGCCCGGCGTCCGGCGTCAGCCCGGCCGCCGCAGGCAGGCGGCGGCGAGCGCCACGAAGGCGCGCGCCCGGTGCGAGAGGGCGGCCCCGCTCTGCCAGTCGACCCCGTGCTTCTCCTCGGACGAGATCTCGCCGAAGGTCCGGTCGAGGCCGTCCGGCTTGAACATCGGGTCGTAGCCGAAGCCGAGGCTGCCGCGGGGCGGGACGAGATCGCCGAAGACCCGGCCCTCGAACAACTCGGTGTGGCCGTCGGGCCAGGCGAGCACGAGGGCGGAGACGAAATGCGCCCGCCGGCTCTCGGCCCCGCGCTTGACGAGCTCCGCCTCGATCCGGGCCATCGCGCCGGAAAAGTCCTTGGACGGGCCGGCCCAGCGGGCCGAGAACAGGCCCGGCGCGCCGTCGAGGGCATCGACGCAGAGGCCGGAATCGTCGGCGAAGGCCGGCAGACCGGAGGCCTCCGCCGCGGCGAGGGCCTTGATCGCCGCGTTCTCGGAGAACATCGTGCCGGTCTCGTCGGGCTCGGGCAGGCCGAGCTCGCCGGCCGAGACCGCCTCGACGCCGAAGGGCGCGAGCAATTCGCGCATCTCCACGAGCTTGCCGGCATTGTGGGTCGCGATGACGACCTTGCCGGACAGGAGGCGGTGGCCGCTCACGCGAGGGCCTGCTTCTGCAGGGCGACGAGCTGCTCGATGCCGCCGCGGGCGAGGCGGAGCAGCTCCAGGAACTGCTCCTCCGAGAACGGCTCCATCTCGGCCGTGCCCTGCACCTCGACGATGCCGCCCTTGCCGGTCATCACGAAATTGGCGTCGGTCTCGGCCGCGGAATCCTCGGCGTATTCGAGATCGAGGACCGGGTTGCCCTTGTAGATGCCGCAGGACACGGCGGCGACATGGTCGCGCAGGGGATCGACCGAGATGATCGAACGCGTGCGCATCCAGGAGAAGCAATCGTGCAGGGCCACCCAGGCGCCGGTGATCGCGGCGGTGCGGGTGCCGCCATCGGCCTGGATCACGTCGCAATCGACCGTGATCTGGCGCTCGCCGAGCGCCGGCAGATTGGTGACGGCGCGGAGCGAACGGCCGATCAGGCGCTGAATCTCCTGGGTGCGGCCGGAGGGCTTGCCGGAATTCACCTCGCGGCGGGTGCGCTCGTGGGTGGCGCGGGGCAGCATCGAGTACTCGGCCGTCACCCAGCCCTTGCCGGAGCCGCGCAGCCATGGCGGCCCGCGCTCCTCCAGGGAGGCGGTGCAGAGCACCTTGGTCTCGCCGAAGGTGACGAGGCACGACCCCTCCGCGTAGCGGGCCACCGCCCGCTCCAGGCTGACCTTGCGCAGCTCGTCGGGCGCGCGCTTGGAAGGCCGCATCCTGAAGTTCTCCGTCCCAAAATCCGAAGCCCGGGCTCATAGGCGCTGCCGCCCCGGGCGGCAACCCGGCCTTCGGAAACGGAAAGAGCCGCCATCCTTCGCGGATGGCGGCTCCCGGTCGGGCGGAGCGGTCGCGTCAGCGCCAGTGCTTGCGGTGGACCGGACGCTGCCAGTGGCGATGATGGCGATGGCGGTGCCAATGATGCCGGGGATGGCGGTGCCAGAGATGACGGTGACGGCGATGATGCCGGTGCCAGCGCCGGTGCTGGATCTCGATGGCGGGGCCTTCCTGCGCCAGCGCGTCGGCGGGCACGGCGATCGGGGCGGCCGCCGCCGGCCGCGGCGCGGCGGCGAGCCCGATGCCGCCGAGGCCGATCGCGATCGCCACGAGCCGGGGGGCGAGCTTCCTGAAGGTCGCTGTCACGGTGGGTCTTCCTCCTGTCGATGACCGGTCTTCGGGATCGGGCCGGGCGGGATCTGTCCGGGCGTTCCTCACCTCTGTGAGACGCGCGAGCGACGCGGATCATCCCCGCTGCCGTAGCGGCGCAGCGTCCGGATTGATCGCGGGGCGGTGAGCGGACACAATCGGCCGCCGCCCTGAAGAGCCTGTCCGTTTCCCACCTTGTCCGATTCCTTCTCCTCCCCTTTCCCCCCGCTCCAGAGCCACGCGCTCGCGCAGATGAACGACCGGGCGCGGGAGATCTTTCGCCAGATCGTCGAGAGCTACCTCACCACGGGTGAGCCGGTGGGCTCGCGCAACCTCGCGCGCATCCTGCCGATGGGGCTGTCGCCCGCCTCGATCCGCAACGTGATGTCGGATCTGGAGCAGTCCGGGCTCATCTTCGCGCCCCACACCTCCGCCGGCCGGCTGCCCACGGAGCACGGCCTGCGCTTCTTCGTCGACGCGATCATGGAACTCGGCGATGTCGGCCAGGAGGAGAAGGGGCGCATCGAGGCGCAGATGCGGGCGGCAGCCTCGCGCCACACCTTCGACAGCGCCCTGACCGAGGCCTCCAGCCTGCTCTCGGGGATCTCCCGCGGGGCCGGCGTGGTGCTGACCACGAAGGCGAATGCGGGCCTCCGGCATATCGAGTTCGTGCGGCTCGATCCTCACCGGGCCCTGGTGGTGCTGGTCTCGGTCGACGGCTCGGTCGAGAACCGCCTGCTCGACCTGCCGCCGGGCTTGCCGGCCAGCGCGCTGCAGGAGGCCTCGAACTACCTCAACGCCCGCCTGAACGGGCGTAGCCTCGACCTGTTGCGGGCGGAGATCGAGGCGGGCCGCCAGGCAATGAAGCGCGAGCTCGACGCGATCACCGAGCGCCTGGTCGATGCCGGGCTCGCCACCACGGTGGGACCCTCCGAGGCGCGCCAGCTCATCGTACGCGGCCAGGCCAACCTCTTGGAAGATCTGCGGGCGGTCGAGGATCTCGAACGCATCCGCCTGCTGTTCAACGATCTCGAGACGCAGAAGGACGTGATCGAGCTCCTCTCCCGCGCCGAGGAGGGGGACGGCGTGCGCATCTTCATCGGCTCGGAGAACAAGCTGTTCTCGCTCTCCGGCTCCTCGCTGATCGCCGCGCCTTTCCGGGACGGCGACCAGAAGATCGTGGGCGTCGTCGGGGTGATCGGACCGACCCGGCTCAACTATGCCCGGATTGTGCCGATGGTGGACTACACCGCCCGCGTCGTCTCGGGCCTGCTCGACCGCGGGCGCTGAACGCGAAACGGCCGCGGATCGCTCCGCGGCCGCCGTGACGCAAGCCCTGCCGATCAGGCCGGGATCACGTCCACGATCTCGTAGGTATCGGGATCGATGATGACGATGTCGTCCCCGACCAGGATGAACTGGAAGCCGCGATAGGCCGGCACCAGGGTCAGGATCGCCGGCGGGAGCGGATGCAGGTGGACGGAGCGCGGGATGGCCGTGCCGACATTCACCGAGAAGTTCACGTTGCTGAGCCGCTGCACGTTGGTGCGGGTGATCGACTGGCGGAATTCCGTGCGCTGCGTCGTGTTCAGACTCCGGGAAGCGCCGCGCGCCTCCGTGGACCGGGCTCCGCCGCTGCGCTCGCCGGCCGCGCCCCGCTCGCCCCGACCCTCGGTCTTGCCATCGGCCTTGCCGCCGCGTTCCCCGGCGCCCTCCCGGCCACCGCGCTCGCCCGCCGCATCGCGCCCGTTGCGCTGACCCGGCTCGGTCCGGTTCGGCTGTCCGCGCTCGCCCTGGCCTGCCTTGTCGGCGCCCTCGCGGCCGCCGCGTTCCCCCGGCTGGCCGGCCGCACCCTCCTCGCGCCCGGCCGCGCCGCCGCGCTGGCCGGCCTCGCCGGCACCGCCCCGAGGACCGGCCGCTCCGCCGCCGGCCGCGCCACCCGCGGCGCCTCCCGCCGCCCCGCCGCCCATCTCGCCGCCGCCACCGCGGGCGCCACCGCCCGCACCGCCTGCGCCCCCACCGGCTCCGCCACCGGCGCCCACGCCGGCCCCACCGCCAGCGGCACCACCGGCCCCGCCGCCCGCACCCCCCGCACCGCCACCCTGTGCCAGGGCGGTGGCGACGCCGAGCACCAGAATGGCCGCCGTGGCTGTACCCCGAAGGAGCTTCGTCATGGTTCGTTTCTCCCTGCTGCGATTGCGTCGAACGCCGTGATGGGCGCCGAAACCGGGCTCGCAACGATCAGGCGGAGAAAAGCGTTCCAGATTGCATCCAGGGATTGTGTTTTGTTGGGGGGGTCTTATCCTGTATTGATATTTGTCCCGGCTATACTGGGAGCTTGGCTTCGGCCCGCGCCGCGGCACGGGCCTCCAGCGTCAGTAATTCGCCCAGAGGCCCGGCGTGGCGAGCTCGGCAAGGTGCCCGTCGGGATCGCGGAGATAGAGGGACGCACCGCCCTTCGGCCAATCGATCCGGCTCTCGATCGGTACGCCGCTCGCTGTCAGATGCGCGATCCAGGCGTCGAGGTCGGCGCGGGCGATGCGGAGCGCGAAATGGAGCGGTCCAGACCCGTCATGGGGCGGCAGCACGCCGCCGGGCAGGGTCACCGGACCGAGCGTGCTGCCGCGCCGGAACAGCAGGAGCACGCAGGCCGTGCCCACGGGATAGGCCACGAGCCGATGGTCGGCGACCATGGGCCTCAACCCGAGCACGTCCTCGTAGAAGGCGCGGGCGCGCTCCATGTCGTCCACGTAGAGGGCGGTCTCGAGCACGCCTCCGAGGGGCGGCGGTGTCGACGCCATCGCGGATCCCTCCCGTCTTCGGCCTCAGCCCAGTGCTTCCGCGACCGCCTTTCCGCAGGCTTCGGTATCCGCGCTGCCGCCGAGGTCCCGGGTGCGCAGGGTCCCCTCGGCCAGCACCCGCTCGATGCCGGCGACGATCTCGGCCGCGGCGTCACGCTCGCCCAGATGCTCCAGCATCATCGCCCCCGACCAGATCTGCCCGATCGGATTGGCGATCCCGGCGCCCGCGATGTCCGGGGCCGAGCCGTGCACCGGCTCGAACACGGAGGGGTGCTTCCGCTCCGGATTGATGTTGCCCGAGGGCGCGATGCCGATCGTGCCGGCGCAGGCGGGGCCGAGATCGGACAGGATGTCGCCGAAGAGGTTCGAGGCCACCACCACGTCGAACCGGTCCGGGTTGAGCACGAAATGCGCGGTCAGGATGTCGATGTGGTACTGGTCCCACTGCACGTCCGGATAGGCTTCCGAGATCTCGCGCACCCGCTCGTCCCAGTACGGCATGGTGATCGAGATGCCGTTTGACTTCGTGGCCGAGGTCAGGTGCTTCTTCGACCGCGAGCGGGCGAGATCGAAGGCGAAGCGCAGCACCCGGTCGACGCCGTGACGGGTGAAGACGCTCTCCTGCACGGCGAATTCCCGCTCGGTGCCGGCGAACATCCGGCCGCCGGCATTCGAGTACTCGCCCTCCGTGTTCTCCCGGACGACCCAGAAATCGATGTCGCCGGGTTTGCGGCCCGCCAGCGGGCAGGGCACGCCCGGCATCAGGCGCACGGGGCGCAGGTTCACGTACTGGTCGAATTCCCGCCGGAACTGGATCAGGGAGCCCCAGAGCGAGATGTGGTCGGGCACGCGGTCCGGCATGCCGACGGCGCCGAAGAAGATGGCGTCATGGCCGCCGATCCGCGCCTTCCAGTCCTCGGGCATCATCCGCCCGTGCCGCTCGTAATAGTCGCAGGAGGCGAAATCGAACCAGTCCTGGCTCAGGGTGAAGCCGTGGCGCTTGGCCGCCTGTTCCAGCACCCGCACGCCCTCGGGCACGACCTCCTTGCCGATGCCGTCGCCGGGGATCACCGCGATGCGGTAATTGCGGTTCGATCCGGACATGAAACCTCCCTTGGGCCGCTCATTTTTGCGGCACCGCGTGACGCGGACCGAGCCCGGCGTCAACCACCCATGTCTATACCGTCTCCCCGACCATCGCCCGGCGCTGGCGGTCGAGTTCCTCGCTGTAGCGTTTCAGGGTGTGGCTCTCCGTCAGCAGGCCGATGACCTTGCGGCTGTCCCGGCTCTCGACCACGGCCAGCGCCTCGCTCTCGGCGTGGTCGAAGGCGGCTGCCGCCTGCTTGGCGTTCATCTGCGGCTCGAGGAAGGTGTCGGCGTAGCGCACCACGTCGCTCAGGGCCGGCGCCTCCTCCCCGCTGCCGACGAGGGCATGCGCCTCCGGGACCAGGACGATGCCGGCATAGCGCCCCTTTCCGTCCACCACCACGACGCGGGAGGGCGAGCCGAGGGGATGCTCCCGCAGGAAGACGGAGAGGGGGGTATCGAGGGGGACGGGCCGGATGTCCTTGCGCATCAGGCGCCCGACGCTGAGGTTGCGGATCCAGCCGACATCGTGGGCCGAGCGGATGCTCTCGCCGCGCAAGTGGAACCGCCAGGTGGCGAAAGAATACCCGAAGGTCTTCCGCACGGTCAGCGAGGATGCGATCACGGCGGCAAGCACAAGGCCGGCCACGGGAAAGCTTCCGGTCATTTCGAGGGCGAGGAAGGTCATGGTGAGCGGGCCGCCGATGATGGCGACGGCGAGCGCGCTCATGCCGACAACGGCATAGGCGACGGGCGTCAACGCGAAGGCTTCGAAGCCCGGCCATGCCAGCGGGGCGAGAACCGCGAAGAGCTTGCCGGCGAGCGCCCCCAGGAACAGCGAGGCGAAGAACAGCCCGCCGCGGAAGCCGGAGCCGATCGAGATCGCCGAGGCCGCCGCCTTGGCGACGAGCAGCCCGGCGAGGGCCCCGGCGCCCGAGAGCGCGGCGGCGTGTTCCAGGTGGAGATGCAGGGCGCCGTGCCCGCCGGAAAGCACCTGCGGCGTCGTGGCGAAGGCGAGCGCCCCGACGCAGGCGCCCCCGAGCATCGGCCGCAGCACCCCGGGCAGGCGGGTGGCCTCGAAGGCGCGCTCCACCAGGGCGACCCCGCGCATGAGGAGGATCCCGAGCAGGGCGCAGACGAGGCCGAGCACCAGGCAGGGCAGGGTGTCGGCGGCGGTGATGCGCCCGGTCGCGGTGGCGGCGAGCCCGCTCACGTCCACGAAGGCGGCCTGCGTCACCAGCGCCCGGGCGACGAGGCTGCCGCACAGGGCCGCGACCACGACCGGCGTCAGGGTCGCGATGGTGTAGGTGCCGATGATCAGCTCGAAGGCGTAGAAGGCGCCGGTGAGCGGCGAGCCGAAGGCCGCCGCGATCGCCGCGGCCGAGCCGCAGCCGACCAGCGTCCGCAGGTCCGAGCGCCGCAATTCGAAGGCGATGCCGAGCCGCGAGGCGATCCCGCCGGCGATCTGGGTGTAGCCGGCCTCCAGCCCCACCGAGGCGCCGCACCCGTTGGAGAGGACGTTCTGCAGGGCGACATAGGCGGAATCGCGCAGCGACATCCGTCCGCCATGCAGGGCGTTGGCCTCGATCGGATCCACCACCGCCCGGCGCCGGCCCCGGCGGACCCGCCCGGCGAGGATCACCAGGAGCCCGAGGATCAGCCCGCCGAGGGCGGGCCCGCCATGGAGCCAGAGCGGCAATTCGCTCACTGCGCTGAGCCGGGTGCCGTCGGGCAGGCGGTAGAGGATTTCGCGCAGGCCCTGCGTCGCCGCACTCATGCCGGCGACGGCGAGCCCGGCGAGGCAGCCGGTCACGGCGGCGAGCAGGACGAGCCCGACCTCGTTGCCCCGCACCAGCGCCCGCAGCCGGGCGGGCGCGTGCACCAGAGCCCGGGCGGGACGGAGGGGAAGGGGCTTCATCGCGGCGTCGAATCCCGGGGCAGGCGGGCGGAGCGTCGAGGCGCCTTACCACACCTGCCGCGCCCGCTCCGCGCGCCTCAGCCGAAGGCGCCGACCTCGTGCTGGATGATGCCGGAGAGCTCCCGCACCCGCTCGAACATCCCCCGGATCGGCTGGAACAGGGTGGCATGCTCGGCTTCGTAGGTGCCGACATCCCGCGGGCCGGGGGGCTCGCCGAAATTCAGGCCCAGGGTCGGGTCCGGGGTGATCGGGTAGATCTCGCCGAGAAGCTGCAGGCAGCCGTCGATGTCGAGCCGCAGGAAGCGCTCCAGCAGCATCTCGCGGGTGATGCCGGCCTGGGGCCGGAAGCTCGGGATATGCACCGCCAGGAACCAGATCCGGTGGATCAGGGCGAGGCGGATCGCGTGGAGCAGGGTCAGGCGCGGCGACATGGTTGCGAGGTCGGGCGCGGCCGCCTGCAGGTAGAGCCAGTCGCGGGTCAGCCGCCCGAACAGGCGGCGCAGATCCGGAGCGAGGTTCAGCCGGTCGAGGGCGCCCGCCACGGTGAGCAGTTCCTCGCGCCGTCCCTCGCGCTGCGTCCGGCGCGCCCGCTCCAGCCACACGGCGGGATCGAGCGTGTCGATATAGGCGCGCAGCACGTCGAGATCGCCGACGCTCGCGGCGTGCTGCACCAGCCGGAAGGCCCGGGAGAAGCGCACGGATTCCTCGCGCATGTGCCGGAAGGTCTCCGGGGCGCGATGCGCGGCCCGGCCCATGCCGTGCAGGGAATTCGCGAGGAAGCCCAACTGCTGCAGGATGGCGTTGTTGGGGATCGCCCGCATCTGGCGGGGATGGGTGATCATGGCCGGCCCGCCGGAATCGGACTGGCGGGCGACGGGGCGCGAGCCGGTCCGGTCGATCAGGCTCGGGCCGAAGGTGCCGAGCAGGGCCGCGTAGCCCGGATCCTCGACCAGGGCCTCCATGTCCTGCCGGGCGGAGCGGAAGAACTCGGCGGCGAAGTCGGGCTCGGCGTAGATCGGATCCTCGTCGCTGCCCGCCTTCGTGCCCGCCTCCGTCAGGACGTAGTCGGAGAAGGCGTCGTCCTCGCGCAGGTCGTCGGCGAAGACGTGCTCGGCGATGCGCGAGACGGAGGCCGCGGCCAGCGCGGGGGTGCCGAACATCAGGTAGCCGTCCGAGCCCTGGAAGCTCGATTCGAGCCGCGTCCGCAGCCCCGCCGCCCGGTTGCGGCGGCGCGCATCCTCCGGGGCGAGATAGGCGAGGCGGTCGCGCAGGGAGGTCGGGTGGGCGCCCCGGCCGATCGACTCGCCGTGGGTGTCGAAGATGACGAGCTCGACATCCTTCAGGTCGTTCTGCGCCATCATCTCGGTGATGCGCAGGCGCAGGCGCTCGATCCAGAAGGTGGCGGCGAGCTGGCCGACATAGCGCCCGGAATCCGAGTAGCCGAACTGCACGGAGAGCCGGCCGAGGCGCTTCAGATGCGTGCGCCAATGCGGGTTGCGCAGGGCATCGTCGAGCACGCGGATGCCCTGCTCCAGGGCGCTCGCCGTCTCGAACAGGGGGGTGATCTCGAGCTTGTCGGCGATGCCGTAGTGGCGGGCGAGCCAGAGGGCGGCGAGCAGGGTGTAGCCGGTCTCCGTCTCCGCGATCAGGAAGCGGACCGGGTGCGAGCCGTCGACGTGCTTGAGGATCTGCGCGATCGTCATCATCAGGCGCGCCGCGGAGGCGCGCTCGGCGGCGAGCGCCCCGAAATCCACCGCCACGGGCTTCACGTCGTTGAGCAGCGTGTGGATCGCCGAGAGATGGGTGCGGCGCTGGGCGGCATCCGTCGGCTCGCCCTCGAGGTCGATCACCCGGCGCACGGCGTTGTGGATCTGGCTGGCGTTCAGCCGGAAATGCGGCAGGGCGTTGGAGAGGCCGTGGGCGGCCACGCCCGAGCGCAGCACCGCGATGGCGCGCCGGTCGGCATCGGTCTCGGCGGCGCCGAGGGCGGCCGCGAGCCCGGCGAGGATCGGGCCGGCATCGAGCTGGGCGCGCTCGCGCTCGATGATGAGGGCGAGGGCGAAGCGGTGGACGTTCTCCAGCGACGGCTTGGTGCCGAGCAGGGGCGCCCCGGCGAGCTGGCGGTTGACCGCGGCCAGCGCCCCCGCGGCCAGCTCGCGCACCACCCGGGTCGCGGGCACGTCGGGCAGGTCGCGCTGCAGGCGCTCCAGCTGCATGCGCTTGGAGATCAGGCGGTAGCGCAGGGTGTCCCACCAGCCGATATCGGTGCGCCCGTCGGTGTCGCAGCCGACCCAGCTCGCGATGGCGAAGGGCCGGGGCACCAGCTCGGTCCAGCGGTCGGGCCAGCGCCTCTGGGCCGCATCGATCAGGGCGCCGTTGAAGGCGTCCAGGGCGAGGCGGCCGTTATTGGCGGCGAGGCAGGCCTGCGCGAACTCGTCGTCCAGGCTGATGCGGGCATCGGGCCGGGTCGAGCGCTGGGCCGCCTTCTCGATCAGGGGCACACGGGCCGCCTCGTCCCGCTCCGAGGCCGCCGCGGCGATCAGCTCGGCCACGGCCTTGGGCATGCCGAAGGTGGGATGCGCGGTGAAGACCACGGCGAAGGCCGTGCGCCCGACGAGGTCGCGGAACGTCTCGAAATCGCCCGAGCGCTTCGGGATCGCCGCGACGAGGCGCTCGGCGAGGTCGGCGATCGTCTCCGCGGTGTCCCCGTCGAGCCCGACATAGCCGCGCAGGCGGGCGGCCCGCTCCGTGAGGGCGTGGCGGCGCAGGCTCACGAACAGGGCATCGAGATCCTCTTCCCCGATCTCGCCCCGGTCGAGGCGCCGGGTGATGGCGAGCGTCACCGCCAGGACCGGGTTGCGGAACGGATCCTCCGCCGCCTGGCCGCGCGACTGGGCGATGAGGTCGAGCAGCGCCTTCTCCAGCGCGTCGGGCGAATCGGGGACGGTGGACCCGCCGGCACCCTCATCGGCGATCCGGTGCGTCTCGGGGCGGTCCTCCAGGGGCATCGCGATTCCTCACACCTTCGGCGGCCGGTGCTGCGCCGCAGCAGCGGTGTTTTCACCCTTGCGCCTCCGACGCAAGGACCGTTCCTCGGTGTCCCGCCCGTTGCGCGGCCTCGGCGGAGGGCGGCGGCTACGGCAGAAATGTTGGCGCGGATCGTTTCCCCTGCGCCCGAAATCGCATTAACGCTCGGGGCGACGATGGACACGCTCCTGTTCCTGCTCGCCGGCGCGGCCCTTGTGGCCGCCTGCGCGGCCTTCGCCGTGATGAACGGCCGGGCCAAGCGCGAACCCCTGCGCCTGCCACAGGAGGAGCGACTCGCCCTCGACGCCCGGGACGAGGACGCGGCGATCGACGCGATCCGGCCGGCGCGGGAGAGCCCGATCGACCGGCAGGCGGAGATTCTCGATCTGGAGATCATCGATCCGGAGCCGGTCCGGCGGGCGCTGGAGGATCATCGCGCGGAGGGGGGGCGGACGGAACGAGAGGACCGACGAAACCGATGAGAGCGACCTTCCCCGCTCTGGCGGGTCTCGCGGGGCTTGCGGCCTTGAGCCTCGGCGCCGCGGCGCAGGATGCGGAGATGCCGCCCCCGCCCGCCGAACAGGCCGCCCCCGCCGCCAAACCGCCCCGGCCCAAGCCGAAACCCAGGCCCAGGCCTGCGGAAAAGAAGCCCGTGGACACGCCCGCGCCCGCTGCGGAGGCGCAGGGCCGGACGGAGGCGAAGCCCGAGAACGCGGCCCCCCCCGCCGCGGCGAAGGCGGAGGCGCCGCCGCCCTCCGCGACTCCCTTCGCCGCGCCGCCCGTCGCCTGCGACCCGGGCAAGGCCGTGCATTACGAGGGGGCCAGGAACCTCGATCTCTGGGTGAGCCGCAGCGGCCTGATCAGCGTCGACAATCCCCTGCGCCCCCTGACGCCGGACCAGACGCGGGTGCTCCAGGTCGTGGTCGGGGCGAAGATCGCCACCCTCTACGGCCCCGACCTGACGGCTTTGCGCCGGGGCGCCTCGCCGGCGACGCTGGAAGGCGTGCTCGGCGGCACGGTCCGCTGGGACGAGACTCTGGTGAGCCTGCCCGACAGCCTGAACCTCGTCGCCGAGGACGGCGCCGCGATCGCCCGCCTCGCCTTCAAGGCCTGCGAGGACGCGCCCGCCGCCAAGGCGCTGCCGCCGCCCAAGCGCCGGCCCGACCCGATGGCGGAGGCCGGGGCTCCGGCCGATCCCGGTGCCGGCAAGGCGGGGGCGGCCAAGCCGAAGGCCGCCAAGCCCGCCGCCCGGCCCGGCCCCAAGCTGCCGCAGGGGGCCTTGCCCCAGGGCACCCTGCCCCAGGGCGCCCTGCCGGACATCAATCTGCCCAGGCCGTGAGCGCCGCTCGCGGGATTCTTGCCGCGCCGCGGTGGCGTCAGGGCGTTGCGTGACGCCGTGGAGAGGAGGAGAGCGATGGCTGCGACGGGGACGAGCGCCGAGGAGATCATCGCCAGCCTCGGTTTGCAGCCGCATCCCGAGGGCGGCCATTACCGCGAGACCTTCCGCGATCCGCGGGCGATCGACGGCCGCTCCGTCGGCACGGCGATCTATTATCTGCTCGGGATCGGCGAGGTCTCGGCCTGGCACCGGGTCGACGCCGCGGAGATCTGGCACTGGTATGCCGGCGCGCCGATGGTGATCACCCTGAGCCCGAACGGCCACGACGCCTCGGCCCACCATCTCGGCCCGGACCTCGCCCGGGGCCAGCGCCCCCAGCTCGTGGTGCCGGCCGGCCATTGGCAGACGGCCACCAGCCTCGGCGCCTGGACGCTCGTCGGCTGCACGGTGTCGCCGGGCTTCGACTTCGCCGGCTTCGAGATGGCCCCGCCGGACTGGCGGCCGACGCCGCGGGGCTAGGGCCCAACCTACCAGAAAGGCCGGGGCGACAGGATCGCCCCGGCCCGTCTCAGCCGAACGGCCGGATCAGACGAAGTGCTGGCCGCCGTTGATGGTCAGCGTCGAGCCGGTGACGAAGCCGGCCTCGTCGCTCGCCAGGTATTCCACCGCCTGCGCGATCTCGTTGGCCTCGCCGAGGCGGCCCGTGGGAATCGTCGCGATGATCTTGTTGCGGATGTCCTCCGGCACCGCCATCACCATGTCGGTGGCGATGTAGCCGGGGGCGATCACGTTCACGGTGATGCCCTTTGCGGCGCTCTCCTGCGCCAGCGCCTTGGCGAAGCCGATCACGCCGGCCTTGGCGGCCGAGTAGTTGGTCTGGCCGGCCTGGCCCTTCTGGCCGTTGATCGACGAGATGATGATGATGCGGCCGAAATTGCGGGAGCGCATGCCCTCGATCAGCGGCCGGGTGCAGGTGAACATCGAGTCGAGATTGGTCTTGAGGACCGCCTGCCACTTGTCGAAGCTCATCTTGTGGAAGGCGCCGTCGCGGGTGATGCCGGCGTTGTTGACCAGGATGTCGATCGGGCCGAGCTCGGCTTCGATGGCCTTGATGCCGGCCTCGCAGCTCGCGAGATCGCCCACGTCGAACTTGAAGACCGGGATGCCGGTCTCGGCCTTGAAGGCGTTGGCCGCCTCGTCGTTGCCGCCGTAATTCGCGGCGACCTTGTAGCCCTTGTCCTTCAGCCTCTTGGAGATCGCGGCGCCGATGCCGCGCGTCCCGCCCGTGACGAGGGCGACGCGTTCCTGAGCCATGGTTTCCTCCGTGCTCTCGTTAGAGTCTGTTTTTACTGTGCTTTCCGAAACACCGGCTAGGCGGGCGGCTCACAGGAAAGCCGTCCTGTCACCGGTCTTTCGGGCAAGGCGGGCGTGGGCGGGCGACCGTGCCGCCCCGTGGACGACCGGTTTAGCCGGGGGCGCCGCGCTCCGCATCGCATTTAAATTTTACGGAGCCTCAAGCGCTTTTGCCAAAAAACCGTTTGAGGAACGGCCGGGGAAGGGCGGCCCCTCCCCCGGAGGCGCGCCTCAGACGCGCTCGACGCACATCGCGACGCCCATGCCGCCGCCGATGCAGAGCGTGGCGAGGCCCTTCTTGGCGTCGCGGCGCTTCAGCTCGTGCAGCAGGGTGACCAGGACGCGGGCGCCGGACGCGCCGATCGGGTGGCCGATGGCGATGGCGCCGCCATTGACGTTCACCTTCTCGTCGTCCCAGCCCATGTCCTTGTTCACGGCGAGGGCCTGGGCGGCGAAGGCCTCGTTGGCCTCGATCAGGTCGAGGTCGGAGGGCTTCCAGCCGGCCTTGTCCAGCGCCTTGCGCGAGGCCGGGATCGGGCCCGTGCCCATCACCTTCGGATCGACGCCCGCGGTCGCCCAGGACACGATCCGGGCGAGCGGCTTGAGGCCCCGCTTCTCGGCCTCGGAGGCCGACATCAGCACGATGGCGGCGGCGCCGTCATTGAGGCCGGAGGCGTTGGCGGCGGTGACCGTGCCGTCCTTGGCGAAGGCGGGCTTCAGCTTGGCCATCGCCTCGATCGTGGCGCCGTCGCGGATGTACTCGTCGGTGTCGACGACGGTGTCGCCCTTCTTGCCCGGCACGGTGACGGGGACGATCTCCTCCTTGAAGCGGCCCTCCTTGCGGGCGGCCTCGGCCTTGTTCTGCGAGCGGGTCGCGAAGGCGTCCTGCTGCTCGCGGGTGAGCTGGAAGGCCTGGGCCACGTTCTCGGCGGTCTGGCCCATGTGGTAGCCGTTGAAGGCGTCCCAGAGGCCGTCCTTGATCATCGTGTCGATGAGCTTGATGTCGCCCATCTTCTGGCCGCCGCGCAGATACTGGCAGTGGGGCGAGAGCGACATCGATTCCTGGCCGCCGGCCACGATGATGTTCGCATCGCCGTTGGCGATCTGCTGCATGCCGACGGCGACGGTGCGCAGGCCCGAGCCGCAGACCTGGTTGAGGCCCCAGGCGGTGGCCTTCTCCGGGATGCCGGCCTTGATCGCCGCCTGGCGGGCCGGGTTCTGGCCGGCGCCCGCGGTGAGCACCTGACCGAAAATCACCTCGTCCACCTCGTCGGGGGAGACGCCGGCGCGCTCCAGCGCCGCCTTGATCGCCACCGCACCGAGCTCGTGGGCGGGCACGCTGCCGAAGGCGCCTGCGAACGAACCCACCGGCGTGCGCGCGGCTCCGACAATGACGATATCTTCGCTGGCTGCCATCGTGACGTTCTCCTCATCCGGCGGCGCGACCTTGTTGGATCGTCGTTGCGCGCGGCCTGCCGTTCATCGGAAGAAAGCCCTGAGACCTGTGAAGTCAAGCGTGCCGAGGGTGGAGGCGGGCCGATCCAAAGCAGCCGAACCCACCTGCACTGCATTATTCTGCGGATCGCTTGGAAAATTGCTGTTTTCGCCACCGCGAGAGTGCCTTAAGGTCGGCCGTCACGGGAGGGTTCCGCGGTTGCGGGACCACGGCGGAAGCGGAGCGAGAAGGCTTTGCGCGCGATCGTCAACGGAGCGGGAGGTGCCGCGGGGATGGCCGAGAACGGCAAGGGGCATCAGACCGTCATCAAGAAATACGCGAACCGTCGCCTCTATCACACGGGCACCTCGACCTACGTCACGCTCGAGGATCTGGCCGGCATGGTGCAGAGCGGCGAGGATTTCGTCGTGTACGATGCGCGCTCGGGGGACGACATCACCCGCGCGGTGCTCACCCAGATCATCTTCGAGCAGGAGAACAAGGCCGGCGAGGACAACCTGCTGCCCGTCGCCTTCCTGCGGCAACTGATCCGCTTCTACGGCGACAGCATGCGCACCATGGTGCCGAGCTTCCTCGAATTCTCCATGGCGAATTTCGCCAAGGACCAGGACGGGCTGCGCGAGAAGATGGCGCAGAGCTTCGGGCCCGCGGCCTTCCAGCAGGCGCTGCAGGAGCAGGTCCGGGCCAATATGAGCTTCTTCGGCGATGCGATGAAGATGTTCACGGGCGGCTTCGGCCAGGCCCCCGCCCCCAACGCCCCCGCGGCGCAGGCGCCGGCACCCGGTGGCGATCTGGACGACCTGAAGCGGCAGATGGCCGAGATGCAGGCCCGTCTTGAGGCCCTCGCCAAGAAATAACGGGTCGGCGCGGGTCGGCAACCACTCCGTAAAGACTACCCGGTTGCGCGATCGCCTCTCGCCGGACCGCCCATCGATTCGGGTCGGAACACGAGACCGATCAATGGCTTGGATGGATGTGCGCGCGGGGTGTGCCCTCGGGCTGCCGGAACGGAGGCGTTAAAAAACCGTTGCCGCTAGCGGTGTCTTGCTCATTTCATGAAGGCGGGCGCCGAAGGAGTGGCCGGCTTTGCGTGGCGGGAACGACGACGACGATCGGGTGACCGGCCAAGGCCGCGCCCTCGTGTCCGGCCAAGCAGGCCCGGACCGGGGCGGTGTACGCCTCGTCGGTCCAAGGCCGCGGGCGAGCTTCCTGGCCCAGCTCCTCGTCAACAGCGAGCCGGCCCCGTTTCCATCGCGCCCGGAACGCCAGAAGGCCGCAGCCGCGCATTACGCGCGGGCGGCCGGCGGACGATCGGGTCGATAGAAGAGAGCGGCGCGGCGCGCCCGTGACGAGCGCGCCGGAAGCGCGGAATCAGGCCTCGGCCGACTTCACCTTCAGGACCTGACGGCCACGGTACATGCCGGTCTTCAGGTCGATGTGGTGCGGACGGCGCAGCTCGCCCGAGTCCTTGTCCTCGACATAGGTCGGGGCCTTGAGGGCGTCGGCGGAGCGGCGCATGCCGCGGCGGGAGGGGGAGGTCTTTCGCTTCGGAACGGCCACGGGAAGGATCCTACGGCAAAAAAGGCGCCTGGGCGGCTCCCGCATCCTGCGGGATCACCATCGGCACCGTGCTGCAAACGGAGATTCGAGGCGCGGCTTATAGCGGCCTCGCGCGGGCCTGGCTAGTGCGGTCGATGGATTGCTGCGATGCTCAAGCAACGGCGTTTTCCTGGCACCGCGCGGAGCCCCGGTCTATAGGCGGCGCGGGGCTCAATCACAGGAGGAACATCCGTGAAGATCAGCGCGCGCAACGTGCTCAAGGGCAAGATCGTCTCGGTCGAGAAGGGCGCGACCACCGCCCATGTGAAGATCGAGGTCGGGCCGGGCCAGGTCGTCACCTCCGCCATCACCAACGAGGCGGTGGACAGCCTCAAGCTCACCGTCGGCGGCGAGGCCTATGCCGTGGTCAAGGCCTCTGACGTGATGATCGCCGTCGACTAAAACAGAACACCGGTGCCCTTCCTCGCGGAGGGGCGCTTCTCCGGCTCCTGCGTCTCTAGGACAGGACCGGCGCGCAGGCGGCCAGGCCCCCCGGGAGCGGCGCCACCGTCACCTCCACCCCGTAGAGCCGGCGCAGGATTTCCGGGGTGACCGTCTCCGCGGGCGGCCCGGCGGCCGCGAGGCGGCCCTCGTGCAGGGCGAGAACCCGGTCGGCGCAGAGGAAGGCGTGGCCGGGATCGTGGGTGGAGAGAATCACCGCGATGCCCCGGGCCGCGAGCCGCCGCACCTGCGACAGCACCCGGGCCTGATTCCCGAAATCGAGGCTCGCGGTGGGTTCGTCCATCACCAGGATGCGCGGCTCTCCGGCGAGCGCCCGGGCGATGAGGGCCATCTGCCGCTCGCCCCCGCTGATCTCCGTATAGATCCGGCCGGCGAGATGGCCGATGCCGAGGCGCGCGAGCGCCTGCTCCGCCGCCGCGTGGTCGGACGGCCCGGGGCTCGCGAAGGGCGGCAGACGGCTGGCACGGCCCATCAGCACGACCTCGCGGACGCTGAAGGGAAAGAAGGCCGCATGGGCCTGGGGCACGTAGGCCAGGGCGCGGGCGACCTGCGCCCGGGACCAGCGGGCGATGTCCTGCCCATCGAGGCTGACGCGCCCCGCCTGGGCCGGAAGCAGCCCGAGCACCGTCTTGAACAGAGTGGTCTTGCCGCCCCCGTTCGGCCCGAGCAGGCAGAGCACCTCTCCCGCTTTCAGGGCGAAGCTCACGTCGCGCCCGACCGTGCGGCCGGGATAGCCGAAGGACAGGCCCTCCACGCTCAGCATGGGGCAGCCCTCACGACCAGCCCCTCCGGCCCGAGGCGAGGAGCCAGAGGAAGAAGGGGGCACCGATCAGGGCGGTGAGGATGCCGAGCGGCACCTCGATCCGCGCCGCATTGCGGGCGACGAGATCGACCGCGGTGAGATAGCCCGCTCCGAGCAGCAGGGAGGCCGGCAGCAGCCGGCGGAAATCCGGCCCGACCAGCAGGCGGGCGAGATGGGGCACGATCAGCCCGATCCAGCCGATCACCCCCGTCACCGAGACTGCCGCCGCGGTCACCAGAGTCGCCCCGACCACGAGCAGGGGACGCAGCCAGCGCGTCTCGACGCCGAGGGCCCGGGCCTCCTCGTCGCCCAGGCTCATCAGGTTGACCCGCCAGCGCAGCAGGACGAGGGGCGCGAGGCCGAGAGCGATCGCCGGCAGGATGGCGCCGAGATCGGACAGCGTCACCGAGGCGAGACTGCCGAGCAGCCAGTAGGTGATGGCGGGCAGCTGGTTGTAGGGATCGGCGAGCACCTTCAGGAGAGAGATGCCGGCCCCGAGCAAGGCGCCCACCGCGACGCCCGCCAGAACCAGCGTCAGGACCGGATCGTGCCGGCGCACCGCGGCCCCGACCGCGTAGACCGCCCCGACCGCCATCAGGCCTCCGGCGAAGGCGAGGGCCTGGATCGCCACGACCGGCAGACCGAGGAAGATGCCGAGCACCGCTCCCAGGCTCGCCCCGGCCGAGACGCCCAGGATGTCCGGCGAGACGAGGGGATTGCGGAACAGGCCCTGATAGGTGGCGCCTGCCGCCGAGAGCGCGGCCCCGACGACGACGGCGCCCACGACCCGCGGCAGACGCACCTGCAGCACCACGGTGCGGGCGGTCGGGTCGACGGTGGCGTCCTGCCCGGTCAGTCCGCCGGCGAGCACCGCCACCACGTCCGGCAGCGCGACCCCGTAACGGCCGATGGAGAGGGAGACGAGTGCCAGCAGGAGAAGCGCGGCGAGGGCCAGGAGCGCGGCGGGAATGCCGGCCGCCCGGCGCAGGGTCACGGCGGCGGCGCGCATCACGGGTGTCCGTCGGCGCCGGCCAGCAGCGCCTCCACCCCCGCCGGATCGAGCTCGACATGGTAGAAGCGGCGGTAGAAGTCGCGCACCGCCTCGCCGACAGGCTGCGGGAACAGGTCGGGATGGAGTTGCCCGGCGAGCCAGCGCAGGCCGATCAGGCGGTTCACGCCCGGCGGCGCGTCGAACCAGCCGAAGGGGAGCGCGGGCGCGCGGTAGATCCGGCCCGCCTTCACCGCTTCCAGGCCGCTCCAGAGCGGATCCTCGCGAAACATCCTGGCGACGGCATCGTCGACGGTCAGGATCACGTCCGGGTTCCAGGCGAGCACCTGCTCCGGAGAGACCGTGGCGAGCCCACCGGGCCCCGCGGCGTCCGCGACGTTGCGGGCACCGGCCAGCCCGAGGATCTCGACGTTGATCGAGCCGGCGAGCCCGGTCTCGAGCCCCTTCGGACCCCGGGCGTAGTAGACCCTGGGCCGAGACTCGGCGGGCAGATGACCCACCTTGCCCGCGACTTCGCCCATGAGCGCCTGGGCCGCTTCGGCCAGCTCTGCGCCGCGCCCGTCCTCACCCAGCAGGGCTCCGAGCCGGCGATAGACCTCCGGCGTTTTCGCGAAGGCGCCGTCGAGCAGGATGTAGGGGATGCCGGTCTGCGCCTGCACCCGGTCGGCCAGGGAGGCATAGGTCGGCCCCGTGCTGCCGACATCGACGATCAGGTCGGGCCTGGCCGCCAGCACCGACTCGACATTGGCCGAGCCGCCGCGCCCGGTCAGGCGCCCGAAGGCGGGAAGCGCGCGGGTCCCGGCCGCCAGGAAGGGCATGGCCTCGGCACTCGGGGCGCTGACCCACCCGGCCATCTTGCCGGGGGCCAGGGTGTAGAGGAGCACGCCGGCCGGCGGACCGGCGGCGAGCACGCGTCCGACCGTCTCCGGAACCTCGACCGTGCGGCCGGCCGCGTCGAGGAAGGGACGTGCCTGTGCCGCGAAGGCGAGCGCCAGCATCGGAAGCGCGATCAGCGCCCGGAGGACGGATCTTCCGCGGCGGCGTTCCGACGGAAGGCCCTCCCCGTTCCCGGCGGCGGGGAGCGGGAGGGTCCAGGGAAGGCGGCGAGCGCACGGGGGCCGAGCGTACATGGATCCAGCATGCCACCGGCGGGACGTTCCGCCCAGCCTCGGCGGCCAACGCCGTGTTCGGCGCCTCCGAAGAGCGCATTGCGAATTGTCTTCGAGTGCACAGTCGGTTTTTCGAGTCGGTTTAAGATTCGCGACAGTTATTTCCGGCACTATAGTTGTGCAACCTGTGTAGAATATAGAAATTCTATGCTCAATTTGAAGTTGTTATGCCTGCTCTGGAAGCGGACGGCTTCAATGCGAGCGAATGCCTTTGCCCGGCTGAAGCCATGCTCCGGAAACGTGGCGATCTCCTTCGCGGTGGCGTTGCCGGCGCTCCTGGCGATCGGAGGCGCCGCGATCGACTACGCGCATGTCCTTCTGCGCCGGAACGCGCTTCAGGTCGCCGCCGACACCGCCGTGCTGAGCGGCGCGAACACCTTGAAGATGGCGACGCCCGATCCCCAGCTCGTCCTCGTCCTCACCGAGCAGATGGTGCGCGACAACGCCGGGACGCCTGCAAAGCATGCGCTCACGATCAAGCCTTCGGTGAGCGCCGACCGGCGGCAGCTCGCGGTCAGCGTCTCGGAAACGGTGCAGCTCCTGTTCGGGCCGTTCCTCGGGCGCTCCACGATGGAGGTGTCGGTTCAGGCGACGGCGTCCGTGGTCGGCCGGATGCGGCTCTGCATGCTCGCCCTCGACCAGATGCTCATGGGCGCGATCTCCCTGGAACACGACTCCCTGGTCACGGCCAAGGATTGCTCGCTCTACTCGAACTCGACGCATGCGAAGGGCTTGCTCGGGAAGAGCCGCGCCACGGCTTACGCCCAGGTGATCTGTTCGGCGGGCGGCTACAGCGGCGAGAGAGCCAACTTCAATCCCACCCCGGTGACGGATTGCCCCGTCATTCCGGATCCCCTCGCGAACCGGGCACCCCCGCCGGTCGGCGACTGCGTCCGCTTCCCGGATCCGCCCGGCAGCGGTGACGGGAGGCCCAACATCGTCCGGAAGAGCCGCGAACTGGAGCCGGGCACCTATTGCGGCGGCCTGTGGATCACGGACAAGGCCGTCGTCACGCTCAAGCCGGGCGTCTACGTGATGAAGGACGGCCCGCTCATCGTCGACGCACACGCCACCCTGTCCGGGACGGGCGTCGGCTTCTACTTCACCGGCAACCGGGGCGGCCTCCTCTTCGACCGGCACACCGCCATCAGTCTGGCCGCACCGACGAACGGTCCGATGGCGGGATTGCTGCTGTTCGAGGAGCGACAGGTCGCCGATCCCGTCCCGCCGCCGACGAATCCGCTCGTCACGCCGCCCCCGCCGCCGCCGCCCGGCGGCATCCAGAAGCCCCTTCGCCTCTACCGCATCATCAGCGACAATGCCCGGACCCTGCTCGGCACCATCTACCTGCCCCGCGGCCGCCTCGTGATCGATGCGAGCCGGCCCGTGGCGGACCAGTCCGCCTACACCGTGATCGTGGCGGATCAGATCAATCTCTACGACGGGCCGAACCTGTACCTCAACGCCGATTACGACCGATCGAACGTGCCCGTGCCCGAGGGCGTCGGCCCGATCAGCGGGCGTGTCTTGATGACCCGCTGAGCCGGAGCGTCTGCGATGATGATCATCCTGGTCGACGACGACCGCATGAACAACCTGATCATGTCCGAGGCGCTGAAGGGCGTCTCGGAGGGCGAAGCCCGGGCCTTCACCGATCCGCTCAAGGCGCTCGCCGCGCTGCACGGGCAAAGCGAGCGGGTCGGCGTGATCGTGGTCGATTACGAGATGCCCGGCATGAACGGGGTCGAGCTGATCAAGGCCGTGCGGGCCTCCCCGGGCTATGAGGCCGTCCCGATCGTCATGGTGACCTCGATGACGGCCCGCTGCCTGCGCCACGAGGCGTTGGAAGCGGGGGCGACGGAGTTCCTCAACAAGCCTTGCGATCCGGTCGAGGTCCGCACGCGGGTGCACAACCTCCTGAAGCTGCGCAAGCTCCTGCGGGCCGAGCAGGACCGCTCCGCCTGGCTCTCCCGGGAGGTCGCCGCGGCCGTGGAGACCATCGAGGCGCGGGAGCGCGAGATCGTGGCCGCGCTGATGCGTGCGGCGGAATGCCGGGACAGCGATACCGGCGACCATATCGAGCGGGTCGCCACCTACGTCACCTTCATCGCGGAGGCCCTGGGCCTCAATCCCGAGGCGTGCCGGATGCTGTCGCTCGCCTCGACCATGCACGATGTCGGCAAGATCGGCGTGCCCGACGCCATCCTCCTGAAGAACGGCCCCCTGACGGAGGCCGAACGGGCCGAGATGCAGCTCCATACCGAGCGCGGCTACGCCATCCTCGGCTCCAGCAATTCCGAGGTTCTGAAGATCGCCGCCGAAATCGCCCGGAGCCATCACGAACGCTGGGACGGGACGGGCTATCCGCTGGGACTGTCCGGCGGGGCCATTCCCCTGGGCGGCCGTATCGTCGCCGTCGCCGACGTGTTCGACGCGCTCACCTCGGCCCGCCCCTACAAGGCGGCCTGGAGCCTCGATGCGGCGCGGGCTCATCTCGTCGCCAATGCCGGCCGTCATTTCGACCCGGCCTGCGTGGACGCCTTCCTGACCCGGTGGCAGGACATCGCCTGCTTCGCGAAAGATGCTTTTTAGGCGGAGCGGAGGGAACGCGGGAAACACAGGGGCGCGTCGGGAGTCACGCCGTTTCATAGCCGGCTCATGAAAGCCATGCGCCCCTGTGGACGCCTAGGGGCAAGTGCCTCGCACGAAAAGCATTCAAGGGAATCTTCACCCCCTCGGGGCATCCTGGCGACGGGGCGGCCATGAAGGAAGGCTGCCGGGTGGGGCACAGGGCGGAGGCGATGAGGCGGATCATGGCCGCGAGCCGGAAGCGGCGTCCGCTCGGGAGGCCATCCTCGTTGAGCTGGCGCATCGGCTCCGTCGTCGCCGGGGCGGTCCTGATCGCCCTCGCGGCGGCCCTCGGCTTCACCGTGTGGCGCGACGTGGACCGCTACGCCTCCGACAAGCGCAACGAGCTCGTCAACATCGCCCGGATCTATGCGAGCGCCGGCGCGGCTGCCGCCCAGACGGCCGATGCCGCGTCCGCGACCGCAATGCTGCGGGCGATCGGCGGCCAGCGTGGCATCGAATACGCGGCGATCCTCCTCGCCGACGGCTCCGTCCTTGCCGATCAGGGGCTCGGCGCACGGCTCGACGGTGATCTCGACCTCGATGCGGAGACGGAAATCGGCCCCCTGCGCCTGCTCTCGACCCGCACCGTCCGTGTCCGCGTGCCGGTAACGGCCGGCGGGATCGCCGTGGGATCGGTGGTGCTGATGGCGAACACCGCCGATCTCGCCGAACGAATCCGCTCCGCGGCGATCACGTCGGGCTGTGCCGCCCTGCTCGCGCTCACGATCGGCCTCATGATCGCCTATCGGCTTCAGGCGAGCCTGACCGGACCGTTGCGCGCGCTCACCGCCACCATGGAGACGGTGCACCGCACTGGCGACTACGCGATCCGTGCCGAGGTCACCACGCAGGACGAGGTCGGCCTTCTCGCCGAGACCTTCAACGACCTTCTCGCCGCCGTGAATCAGCGCGACCGGATGCTCGCGGAGCATCGTCGGACCCTGGAGGCGCAGGTCGCCGCGCGCACCGCGGAGCTCAGCGTCGCCAAGGATCACGCGGAAGCCGCCAACCGCGCCAAGTCGACTTTCCTGGCGACGATGAGCCACGAGATCCGCACGCCGATGAACGGCCTGCTGGTGATGGCGGAGCTGCTCGTCACCTCCGAGCTGCCGAGCCGCCAGAAGCGCTACGCGGAGGTCATCGCCCAGTCGGGCCACAGCCTGCTCGCGATCCTCAACGACATCCTCGACTTCGCGAAGGTCGAGGCCGGCAAGGTGAGCCTGGAGGAGGTGTCGTTCGATCCGCGCGACGTGGCGGACACCGTGGTCACCCTGTTCGGCGAGCGTGCCCACAGCAAAGCGCTCGACCTCGCCGCGGTGATCGAGCCCGGCCTGCCCCGCCGGATCCTCGGCGACCCGGCCCGGCTCAACCAGGTGATCGGCAATTTCGTGAGCAACGCGCTCAAGTTCACCGAGAGCGGACAGGTCGTCCTGCGGGTCTCCTGCCGTTCCGAAACCGGCCGGATCCGCTTCGCCGTCAGCGATACCGGTATCGGCATTCCCGCCGACAAGCTCGGAGCCATCTTCGAAGCCTTCTCCCAGGCCGACAGCGCCACCACCCGCCGCTTCGGCGGCACCGGCCTCGGCCTCTCCATCGCTCGGCAGCTCGTCGCGGCCATGGGTGGGGCGGTCGGGGTCGAGAGTCGGGAGGGGCAGGGTTCGACCTTCTGGGCCGAGATCCCGATGCGGGGCGCGGAGCCGGAGGAGGCCCCTCTCCCGCGCGCCGCGGGAGTGACCCCCGCCATCCGCCTTGCCGGGCTCGGTGCGGCGACGGAGGCGGCGCTCCGCGTCGGCCTGGAGGCGGCGGATTTCACGATTCGGCCCAACGCCATGGCGGGACCCGGTCCGTGGATCGTCTCGGCGGCCTATCTCGCCCGCCTCTCGGCACGGCCCGAAGGGGCGGAGCGCGTCATCGCCCTCTGCCCGATGGGCGATGCCGTCGGCGCCGAGGCCTTGCACCGCGGCTGGGCGGATGCGGTGATCCGCTGGCCCCTGGCCCAGAGCGAGTGGCGCCCGGTGCTGGCGGCCCTGTCCGCCGGAGCCTCCCTCGACGAGGCCGCCCGTCCGGGCGCCGAAGCGGAGGCGCTGCCCTCCTTCGCCGGATTGCGCGTGCTGGTGGCGGATGACGGTCTGGTCAACCGGGAGGTGGCTCTCGAAGCCCTGCGCCGACTCGCGGTCCGCGACGTCACCCTGGTTGTCGATGGCCTCGAAGCGGTGGAGCGGGCGCGCCGGGAAGGTTTCGACGCGATCCTGATAGACGGGGACATGCCGAACTGCGACGGCTTCGAGGCGAGCCGGCGCATCCGTGCCAGCGAAGCCGCCGAGGGCCGCCCGCCGGTCCCGATCTTCGCCCTGACCGCGCATGTCATCGGCGAGGCCGCCGAGGCCTGGCGGGCGGCGGGGATGGACGGGGTGCTCACCAAGCCCTTCACCCTGGCCCGGCTCGCCGGGATCCTCCGGCAGGCCGAGACCCTCCGGCGCGAAGACCCGGTGGCGGCTCAGGCGGGCGCGCCTGAAGCGGCGCCCCTCCTCGATCTCGCCACCCTGCATGGTCTCTCGGCGATGACGGCGCCCGGCGAGGCCCCGCTGATCCAGCGCCTGCTCGCGATCTATCGCGACCAGGCGGCCGAGGCTTTGGAGAACCTCTCGGCCGCCCTGGAAGCGGGTTGCCCGGAGGAGGCGGCGCGGGCCGCCCACGCCCTCAAATCGATGAGCTGCAACATCGGCTTCGCCCGCCTCGCCCACGCCCTCGAAGCCATCGAGCAGGCGGCCCGGAGCGGGGCGCCGATCCCGGATGGCCCGCCGGTCGCCGCCCTTCGAGCCTTGATGGCCGAGAGCATCGCGGCGCTTCGGGAGAGCGCATACGGCCCGGAGCTCCGCGCCGCGTGAGGGATGGGCACGGGCGACGGGCCGCGGTTCCGGCCGGGGGCATCGCGCGCGGCAGGAGGCGGCGTCCTCAGCAGGTGAGCACGCGGCGCCAGCCGACCTGCTCGCCATAGACGTCGTAGACCGGCTCGTAGACATAGCCGCAGCCATAGCCGTAATCGTAGACCGGCTCGGGATAAGCCGGGCGGGCCGAGGCGGCGGCCGCGGCCCCGAGGGCGAGGCCGAGGATTCCGGCGGTGACGGCGGCGCCGCGCCAGCCGGCCTGGGCGGAATTCACGGATGCGCCGAGGGCGGCGACGAGGGTGAGGGCGGCAAGCCCTGCGGTGACGGTCTTCCTGATCATGGCGGCATCTCCCTGGTTTCAGGGCGGGAAGCCTTCTGGCGCCGTCCTGCCGGCCGCTCTCGCATGGGCCGATGGACCCGCCTTAGACGCCGTCCCGCGCCGGGCCGCGGTGTCGCCGCGCACGCATTTCCCGAGACCGGCCGCGCTGCCGCCCCTTTTGCGTGCGTCCCGGCACCGGGTGCGGCCCGAGCCCGGCGCCGCGCGGGGAGACCGGACGTTTTGAGCGAGAATCAGGAGACCGGGTTGGCGCCGCAGCGCGCCGAGCGGCGCCAGCGGCTGATCGGGATCGGGCTGATGTGCCTGGCGCCGATCATGTTCGCGAGCCTCGACGCCGCCGGCAAGACGCTCGCCCGCACCGGCACCGACCCGCTGCTGACCACCTTCATGCGCTACGCGGTCAATGTCGCCCTGGTGACGGCCTTCCTCAACCCGGTGACGCGGCCCGGCGTCGCCCGCACCCGGCGCCTGCCCCTGCAGATCCTGCGCTCGTTGCTGTTGTTCGGCTCCACGGGCTGCAACTTCCTGGCGCTGCAGCATCTCCAGCTCGCCGAGACGGTGACGATCCAGTTCACCGCGCCCCTGGTCGTCGCCCTGCTGGCCGGGCCGATCCTGGGCGAGTGGTCCTCGCGCATGCGGCTCGCGGCGATCGCGGTGGGCTTCCTCGGCGTCCTCGTGATCGTGAGGCCCGGTGCCGACAGCTTCCAGCCGGCCATGCTGTACTGCTTCGGCAATGTCGGCTTCTACGCCGCCTACGTCATCGTGACCCGCAAGCTCGCGGCTTACGACTCGAGCGCGACGACGGTGTTCTATACGGGGCTCGCCGGCCTCACCCTGATGAGCCCGCTCCTGCCCTGGATCTGGAGCGCGCCGACCTCCGTTCTTGCCTGGACCATGCTGTTCGCGGTGGGGCTGTTCGGCACCGCCGGGCATTGGCTGATCGTGCTCGCCCATGCCCGGGCGCCGGCCAACGTGCTCGCGCCCTTCCTCTACACGCAGCTGCTCTGGTCGGTGGCCCTCGGCTTCCTCGTGTTCGGCGACCGGCCGAGCGTCTGGACGCTGGCCGGGGCGGCGATCATCGTCGCCTCCGGCCTCGTGCTCCTGGCCGAGGATGCCGCGCGCTGGTCACGCCGACGGGGCTGACCGGGCGCGCGGACCGCGCCTCGTCCTCAGTGGTGGTGCCGGTGACGGCGGTGGCGGTGATAGCCGCGGCGGCTCGGCAGGCTGGTGCGGTAGCCGCGGCGGCCGGGATCGACCCCGAGCACACCCGCCGCTCCGCCGACCGCGCCGCCCACGGCACCGCCGAGCACGCCGCCGACCGGGCCGCCGACGCGGTTCCCCTCGTTCGCGCCGCGCCGCATGCCCTCCGGGATGCCCTGCGCCTCGGCGACGCCGGAGAACGCGATGGCGGAGAGGGACAGGAGAGTGACAGCGAGCAATTTCCTCATGACGGTACGCCTCTTCTTCTTTCCGTTCTGCGTCGTCGGAGGGCTCGTCCAAGTCTCGGCCCGATCGAAGTCTCCGCCCCGATCCGAAGGCTCGTCCAAGTCGGGTGCGACGCGCATCGGACAGACAACGGCCGAGCTTCCTTTTGGTGGCATCGCCGGGGTGGGTGAAATTCTACGTCGTGAATTCGGCGCCGGGCCTGTTGCCGGAAAGCCTCGTTCGCAGCGGCCGACTGTTCTGCTGGCGCGCGGTTTCCGCCGCTGCTAGAAGCGCGGGATGCTCGCCGTCCGCGCGCCCGACGGCGCCCTCGCCCGCCGAATTCGAATTACCGGCCCGGCCTCCGCCTGAGCGCCGCCGCGCTGCGGCGCGTGCGGAACGCCGGGATCCCGCCTTTCGCCCGCTTCGCATTCGACTCGCCCGCCGAGCCTTCGAGACTTTCACGCCGATGACCGACTCCGCCTCTTCCGCCGCCCCGACGGGCCGCGACTATTCGAAGACGCTGTTCCTGCCCAAGACCGAGTTCCCGATGCGGGCCGGGCTGCCGACCCGGGAGCCGCTGCTCCTGGAGCGTTGGGCGCGCAACGACCTCTACGGGCGAATCCGCCGGGACGCCGCCGGCCGCCCGAAATTCGTGCTGCATGACGGCCCGCCCTACGCCAACGGCAACATCCATATCGGGCACGCCCTCAACAAGATCCTCAAGGACGTGATCGTCCGCTCCCAGGGCGCGCTCGGGCACGACGCCAACTACGTGCCCGGCTGGGACTGCCACGGCCTGCCGATCGAGTGGAAGATCGAGGAGCAGTACCGCGCCAAGGGCAAGAACAAGGACGAGGTGCCGGTGCTGGAATTCCGCAAGGAATGCCGCGCCTTCGCCGCGCAGTGGCTCGACGTGCAGCGCGAGGAGTTCCAGCGCCTCGGCGTCACCGGCGACTGGGGGCATCCCTATTCCACCATGGCCTATCCGGCCGAGGCCGCCATTGCCGCCGAGCTGATGAAGTTCGCCGTGTCCGGCCAGCTCTATCGCGGCTCGAAGCCGGTGATGTGGTCGGTGGTGGAGAAGACCGCGCTGGCCGAGGCCGAGGTCGAGTACGAGGATCACGTCAGCGACACGATCTTCTGCGCCTTCCGCCTGCGGGAGGGCGCGCCGGCCGCCCTCGGCGAGGCCCGGGTCGTGATCTGGACCACCACGCCCTGGACGATCCCGGGCAACCGCGCCGTCGCCTATTCGAAGCGCATCGCCTACGGGCTCTACCGGGTCACGGCGGCGCCGGAGGAGAATTGGGCGAAGCCCGGCGAGACCTACATCCTCGCCGATGCCCTGGCCGAGCAGGTTTTCAAGGCCGCCCGCGTCGAGGCCTTCGAGCGCGTCGCCGACGTGGCGCCGGATCTGCTGGCCGGCACGCGCCTGCACCACCCGCTCTCCGGGCATGTCCCCGGCTACGACTTCGTCGTGCCGCTGCTCGACGGCGACCACGTCACCGACGATGCCGGCACGGGCTTCGTGCACACGGCGCCGGGCCATGGCCGCGAGGATTTCGAACTCTGGATGGCCAATGGCCGGGCCCTGGCCCAGGCCGGCATCGAGACCCGCATCCCCTACACGGTGGATGCGGATGGCGCCTACACGCAGGAGGCGCCCGGTTTCACGGGAAAACTCGTGCTGACGCACAAAGGCGAGAAGGGCGACGCCAACAAGGCGCTGATCGCCGCCCTCACTGAGGCCGGCGCGCTGATCGCCCGCGGGATGCTGCGCCACAGCTACCCGCATTCCTGGCGCTCGAAGAAGCCGGTGATCTTCCGCAACACGCCGCAATGGTTCATCGCCCTCGACAAGCCGGTCGACGCGCTCGGCAACCGCACCCTGCGCGAGGTCGCGCTCCAGGGGATCGAGGACACCGAATGGGTGCCGCCCCAGGGCAAGAACCGCATCAACGGCATGGTCGGCAACCGGCCGGACTGGGTGGTCTCGCGCCAGCGTGCCTGGGGCGTGCCGATCACGGTCTTCGTCCGGAAGGGCACGAGCGAGGTGCTGCGCGACGAGCGGGTGAATGCCCGGATCGCGCAGGCCTTCGCGCAGGAGGGCGCCGATGCCTGGTTCTCGGACGAGGCGGCCGCACGCTTCCTCGCGCCGGAGCATGATCCCGCCGATTACGAGAAGGTGACCGACGTCCTCGACGTGTGGTTCGATTCCGGCTCGACCCACGCCTTCGTGCTGGACGACCCCGACTCCTTCCCCGGGCTCTCGGGCGTGACGCGCATCCGCGACGGCGGGCGGGACCGGGTGATGTATCTGGAGGGCTCCGACCAGCATCGCGGCTGGTTCCAGTCCTCGCTGCTCGAATCCGCCGGAACCCGTGGCCGGGCGCCCTACGACATCGTGCTCACCCACGGCTTCGTCCTCGACGGCAAGGGCGAGAAGATGTCGAAGTCGCGCGGCAACGTGGTCGCGCCCCAGAGCGTCATCAAGGAATCCGGCGCCGACATCCTGCGCCTCTGGGTGGCAGCCTCCGATTACGCGGACGACCTGCGCATCGGGCCGGAGATCGTGAAGACCTTCGCCGAGACCTACCGGAAGCTGCGCAACTCCCTGCGCTGGATGCTCGGCTCCCTCGCCCACCGCGTCCCCGGCGACGACGTGGCCCTGGCCGAAATGCCGGAGCTGGAGCGGCTGATCCTGCATCGGCTCGCGGAGCTCGACCGCGAGATCCGCGAGGCTTACCGGAGCTACGACACCAAGCGGGTCGTGGCCCTGCTCAACGGCTTCATGACCGGCGACCTCTCGGCCTTCTACTTCGACGTGCGCAAGGACGCGCTCTACTGCGACCCGATCTCCTCGGTGACGCGGCGGGCCGCCCTGCAGGTCATCGACGAGACCTTCCGGCGCGTCACGATCTGGCTCGCCCCCATCCTCGCCTTCACGGCGGAGGAGGCCTGGCTCGACCGCTACCCGTCCGAGGACGGCTCGGTGCATCTGCAGACCCTGCCGGAGACCCCGGAGAGCTGGCGCGACCCGGCCCTGGCGGAGCGCTGGCAGAAGATCCGCCGGGTGCGCCGGGTCGTGACCGGCGCGCTGGAGATCGAGCGGGCGGCCAAGCGGATCGGGGCGAGCCTGGAGGCGTCCCCGACCGTGTTCGTGGCGGAGGCGGATCTGCGCGCTGCCCTCGACGGCGTCGATTTCGCGGAGGTCTGCATCACCTCCAGCATCGACGTGCTGCCCGGCGAGGGACCGGCTGAGGCCTTCCGGCTCGACGAGGTGAAGGGCGTCGCCGTGGTGCCGGGTCTCGCCCAGGGCCGCAAATGCGCCCGCTCCTGGCGGGTCTCGCCGGAGGTGGGGGCCGACCCCGCCTATCCGGACGTGACGCCCCGGGACGCCCAGGCGCTGCGCGAATGGGATGCGGCGCATCCCGACGCGAGCGCCGCGTGATCGTCCGGGAGGACGGACCGAGCGGGCGCGGGAGGGGGCCGGCATGAGAGCCCCCACCCTCGGCCTCGGCGCGGCGCTCGTCACCCTGGTCCTCGACCAGGCCTCGAAGCTCGGGCTGTATCTCGGCACGGATCTCGTGCTGACGCAGCCCTGGCGGATCAACGCCTATGCCGATTTCCTCGTGGTCTGGAACCACGGCATCTCCTACGGGCTGTTCCAGCAGCGGGGCGATCTCGGCCGCTGGCTGCTCGTCGGCCTCTCCCTCGCCGCCGCCATCGGCCTGAGCGTCTGGATGCTGCGCGCGAGCTCGCGGCTGCTCGCCCTCGCCCTCGGGCTGATCGTCGGCGGGGCGCTGGGCAACGCCGTCGACCGCATCGCCTACGGGGCGGTGTTCGACTTCGTGCACCTGCATGTCGGCGACTGGTCCTGGTACGTGTTCAACGTGGCCGACGCGGCCATCGTGGCCGGGGTGGTCGGCCTCGTCCTCGACGCCGCCACGGAGCGCCGGCGTGCCGAGCCGCAGGCGGATCCGCAGCGCGAAGCCTGATCTGTGGGCAGCGGCGCCGGCGCGCCGCCGGGGCTGCCCGAAGCCGTTGCGCCCGCCGGTTCCGGCGCCATACCTTTGCCCGAAACCGGGCTCAGGTCGGAGCCTGCGGCGATGCCGACGACTCGGACGAAAACAGGGTCCGGCAAGCCCCGGTCATCGAACAATCAAGTGGGGCAGCATGGGCGGGAAGCGCAAACTCGGTTCCGCGGCGTTGGGGACTCTGCTCGTCGCCTTTGGAGCCACCGCCCTTCCGGGCCTCGCCCGGGCCGCCGAGGGCGAGTTCATGCGCGACACGCTGAGCAATCTCGGCCTGATCGAGCCCGAGCGCCCGGCCATCACCTATCGCGAGCGCGCCCCGCTCGCCATGCCGCCCAAGCTCAACGGCACCGCCCTGCCCCCGCCCCAGGTCCGGGAGACCTCGCCGCAATGGCCGAAGGATCCCGAGATCTCCCGGCGCGAGCGCGCCGCGGTGGAGGCCAAGAAGCCCGTCGTGCGCGGCGCCCAGGGGCGCATGAACGACAACAACGAGACCCTGTCGGTCTACGAGATGGATGCCGGGCGCAAGGCCGGGGCCGGTGCCCTCAACGGCCCGGCGGGTCGCCCCGGCGACGGCGACACCCGTGAATCGACCTGGCTCGACCCGCTCAAGCTGTTCACCGGCGAGGAGCGGACGGAGCCCTCCATCGTCGAGCCGTCCCGCGACATGCTGACCGACCCCCCCAACGGCTACCGCAAGGCCCCGGTGAAGGTCGTTGCGCCGCAGGGCGGGCCCGTCGGCGGTCCGATCAGCGACAATGCGGAGGCCGACCCGCGCGCCTATATGCGTTCGCAGAGCGGACGCTGACCGGCGGACCGGCTTTCGGGGATCCCGAAGCCGGTACAGGATTTGCCCTTGAGGGCAAACCCCGCGACAATGGCGGATCGGGCTGCAGGTTTTGGACGGCTGCCGAGGCGGCCGCGCGAAGGAATTTTTCAGGATGTACCTCTCTCGCAAGGCCATCGCCCCGTTCGGGCCGGTGCGCGGTCACGGCAATGCCGGCCGCCTCGACGCCGCGCCGTTCGGGCGCTCCGAGGCCGGCGGACCCGAGGTCTCCGCCTTCGTGCTCGACAATGGGCTCGACGTGGTGGTGGTGCCCGATCACCGGGCGCCGGTGGCGACCCACATGATCTGGTACCGCAATGGCTCGGCGGATGATCCGATCGGCCAGTCCGGCATCGCCCACTTCCTCGAGCATCTGATGTTCAAGGGCACCGAGACCCATCCGGTCGGCGCCTTCTCCAAGGCCGTCTCCGGCCTGGGCGGCCAGGAGAACGCCTTCACGAGCTACGACTACACCGCCTATTTCCAGCGCGTGGCCCGCGACCACCTCGCCACGATGATGTCTTTCGAAGCAGACCGGATGAACGGCCTCGTGCTCGCGGACGACGTGGTGGCGCCCGAGCGCGACGTGGTGCTGGAGGAGCGCCGCATGCGGGTGGAGACCGACCCGAGCGCGCAGCTCTCGGAGGCCATGGCCGCCTCGCTGTTCGTGCACCACCCCTACGGCATCCCGATCATCGGCTGGATGCACGAGATCGAGGGCCTGAACCGGCACCATGCCATCGACTACTACAAGCGCTTCTACACCCCGGAGAACGCGATCCTCGTCGTGGCGGGCGACGTGACCCCGGACGAGGTGCGCCGTCTCGCGGAAGACACCTACGGCAAGGTCGCCCCGCAGGGGACCCGGCCGCAGCGCCTGCGCCCGCGGGAGCCGGAGCCGCGCGCCATGCGCCGCATCGCCGTGGCCGACCCCAAGGTCGAGCAGCCCACCTTCCAGCGCCTTTACCTGACCCCCTCCTGCATGACTGCGCGGGACGGTGAGTCCCATGCCCTCGAAGTGCTCGCCGAGGTGATCGGAGGGGGCGCCACCTCCTATCTCTACCGCAAGCTCGTCCTCGAGACCGGCGTCGCCGTGAATGCCGGCGCCTGGTACATGGGCGCGGCCATCGACGACACGCGCTTCGCGGTCTACGCGGTGCCGGCGGAGGGCGTGACCCTCGAAGCCCTCGAGGAGGCGGTCGACCGCGCCCTGCGTGGCTTCGGCGAGGCCCTCGACCCGGTGGCGATCGAGCGGGCCAAGATTCGGCTCGTCGCCGAGACGGTCTATTCCTCCGACAGCCAGTCCTCGCTCGCCCGCATCTACGGCTCGGCGCTCGCCATCGGCGAGACCGTCGAGGAGGTGCGCCGCTGGCCGCAGGAAATCGAGGCGGTGACGAAGGCGCGGATCGCCGAGGTCGCCGCGCGTTATCTGACCCCGGCCCGCTCCGTGACGGGCTACCTCACCAAGGCGCAGGAATTCGACGCGCCGGTGATCGCCTCCGCCGCCTGACCGTTCCGGCTGAACACGACCCGCCGCGCCGCCCGCCGAGGGCGGCCTCCGGCATTTCGGAAGAATCGACGAGGACCCCGATGAACTTGGCCGAGACTGGCGCCCGCACCGCGCCCTCGCCGACGCAGGCGCTGCCGGTGCCGGCTGCCCCCGGCATCGAGGCCTGGCAGGTGCCCTCGCCCGTTGTGCCGATGATCGCGATCGCCTTCACCTTCGAGGGCGGTGCCGCGCAGGATCCCGAGGGCAAGAGCGGCACCGTGCAGATGCTCTCCCGGCTCCTCGACGAGGGCGCGGGCGACCTCTCCTCCGACGCCTTCCAGGAGGCGCTGGCGGCGCGGGCGATCGAGCTGAGTTTCCACACCGGTCCCGATTCCCTCGGCGGCTCGCTGAAAACCTTGCTCAGCCATGCCGACGAGGCGATCCGCCTGCTGGCCCTGGCCCTGGCCGAGCCGCGCTTCGAGCCGACGGCGATCGAGCGCGTGCGCGCGCAGATGATCGCGAGCCTGCGCTATCAGCAGAACGATCCCGGCGTGCTCGCCTCCCGCCGCTATTTCCGCGAGGCCTTCCCGAGCCATCCCTACGGGCGCCCCTCCGCCGGCACGATCGAGAGCGTGTCGGCCATCACCCGCGACGATCTCGTGGCGATGCATCGCCGGCTCGTCGGCCGGGGCGGCCTCAAGGTTGCGGCGGTGGGCGCCTTCGAGACCGACCAGATCGCCGCGATGATCGAGCGCGCCTTCGGCCATCTGCCCGAGGCCCAACCGCTGGACCCGGTGCCGCCGACCCATATCCACGAGCGCGGCCGGCGCATCGTGGTCGATCTCGACGTGCCGCAATCGGTGATCCGCTTCGGTCTCTCCGGCGTGGCCTGGCGCGATCCCGACTTCATCCCGGCCTACGTGCTCAACCACATCCTGGGCGGCGGCGCCTTCACCTCGCGCCTGTTCCAGGAGGTGCGCGAGAAGCGCGGCCTCGCCTATTCGGTCGGCACCTCGCTCACCAGCCACCGGGCCGTGGCGATGACCTGGGGCTACACCGCCACCAAGAACGAGCGCGTGGTCGAGGCCCTCGACGTGATCGGTGACGAGATCCATCGCCTCATCACGGAAGGTCCCTCCGACGACGAGCTGCAGAAGGCCAAGGACTACCTGACCGGCTCCTACGCCCTCGGCTTCGACACCTCGACCAAGATCGCCAACCAGCTCGTGCAGATCGCCTTCGAGGGCCTCGGCATGGACTACATCGCCCGGCGCAACGACATGGTCGCCAACGTGACCCAGGCCGATATCCGCCGGGCCGGGGCGCGCACCCTCGGCGACGGCAAGATGCTCGTGGTCGCCGCCGGCCGCCCGACCGGGCTCTGAGACGCGTCGCGGCGGGGAGGGCTCAGCCCTCCCTGCGGCGGGAGGAGCCCCGGATCACCGGGCGCCCGCTCAGCACGACCTTGCGCACCGACTGGGTCGGGGATTTCAGCCGGTCGAACAGCAGGGCCATCGCTTGGCTGCCGATCTCGGCGACCGGCTGCTCAATCACGGTGAGCCCGGGCTCGATCAGATCGGTCCAGGGCTCGTTGTCGAAGCCCGCGAGCGCCACGTCGCCGGGCACGGCGAGGCCGAGCCCCCGCACCGCCCGCAAGGCGCCCATCAGGATCAGGCCGTTCGAGAGGAGCAGCGCGTCGGGGCGCGACGCCCCCGCCGCTTCGGGCGCGAGCCAGTCGCGGATCGCCGCTTCCGCCGCGACCGCATTGGGGGCCACGATGCGTGATGCGGGCCGCAGGCCGTGCCGGGCCATGGCCGCCTCGTAGCCCATCCGCCGCTCCTGGGCGGTCGAGCTCGTGGCACCGAACAGGCCGGCGATCTGCCGGTAGCCCTCCTCGGCGAGGTGGTCGACGAGGGCGGCGCTCGCCGCGGCATTGTCGAGCACCACGCTGTCATGGGCCCCCGGCGGCCCGGCGCGGTCGATGAACACGACCGGGACGTCGAGCCCCTGCTTCATCGAATCGGCGGTCGCCCGGGTGGGGGCGAAGATCACCCCGCTGACCCGCTCCTCCTCCATCAGCCGCAGATACATCCGCTCCCGCTCGGGATCCTCGTCGGTGTTGCAGAGGATCACCCGCATCCCGGCGGCATAGGCCGCGTCCTCCACGGCCCGGCTGACCGCGGTGAAGAACGGGTTGCGGATATCGGCGACGATCAGGCCGACGGTCCGGGTCGATTGCGAGCGCAGGCGGCGGGCCGAGAGATTCGGCCGGTAGCCGGTCGCCCGCACCGCCTCCTCGACCTGCTGGCGCAGGCTCTCGCTCACCGGGCCGTTGCCGAGGGCGCGGGAGACCGTCGCCGTGGAGACGCCCGCCGCACGGGCCACGTCGCGGATACCGACGGTCATGCTCTGGGAAACGTTTTCACTTGCATGACAGGTGTTCTGCCACCGCATCGCGCCTTAAAGCAAGCTGTCCGAGTGTTCTCTTTTGCACTATTTCGCCGGCAGCGATTGACATAGGCAATGAAAACGTTTTCAGTCGCCACAATAAGATCCAGGGAGGAGCACGCCATGCTCGCACCGACCCCTTCGCACCTGTCTCCCCGGCTGCTCGTCAGGCTCGGCGCGGCCCCCGCTGGCAAGGAGGCCGCGATCCGCGAGGCGGCGCAGCTTCTCGTGGCCGCGGGCTGTATCGACCCCGCCTACGAGGCGAGCATGCTGCGACGCGAGGCGGTGGCGAACACCTATCTCGGCCACGGCGTCGTCATCCCCCATGGCATGGTCGACGACCGGCATCAGGTCCGCGAGAGCGGTCTCGCCGTGCTCCAGATTCCCGGCGGCATCGAATGGCATGACGGCCAGACGGCCCATCTCGTCGTGGCCATCGCCGCTCAGTCCGACACGCACATCACCGTGCTGCGCCGCCTCACCCGCCTGATTCAGGACGAGGCGCGCCTCTCGGCCCTGCGCAGCACGACCCACAAGGAGGATATCGCCGCGGCCCTCACCGAGGATGCCGCGGCGCCCGGCGCCTCCGGACCCGCTGCGGATTTGCGGCAGCGGTTCGAGTGGGTGGTGGATTACCCGACCGGCCTGCATGCGCGCCCGGCCTCGCAATGGGTCGAGGCGGCGCGCGCCTGCGGCGCCCGCATCCAGGTCCGCCACGGCTCCGAGGCGGCCGACGCGAAGAACCTGATCGCCCTGCTTCAGCTCGGCCTGCGCTGCGGCGACGAGGTGACGATCTCCGCCGAGGGCGACGACGAGGCCGGAGCGCTCGCCCGGATCTGCTCCGTGGTGACGGGTCTCTCCGCCGGGGAGAAGGCGGCCGCCCGGGCCGCGGCCGAGGCGGCGGAGAAGGCCGCCGGCCCCGTGGCCGGCTGGAACCCCGCCGAACGGCCGCAGGTGATCGCGGGCCTCGGCGCCAGCCCCGGCCTCAGCATCGGCCCGATCCACGTGCTCGCCACCGCCGAGCTGGTGGTGCCGGACGAGCCCGAGCCGCTGACCCGCGGCGGTGACCGCCTGCACGCGGCCCTCGAGACCACGGCCGGCCAGCTCCGGGCGCTGGCCGACGACACCGAGCGCCGCCTCGGCAAGGCCGATGCCGGCATCTTCAAGGCGCAAGGGGAGCTCATCGCCGATACCGACCTGATCACCCTGGCCTGCCAGCTCATGGTCGAGGGCCACGGCGTCGCCTATGCCTGGAACCAGGCGGTGGAGCGGATGGCCGGGCAGCTCTCCGCCCTGGGCAACCCGGTGCTCGCCGCCCGCGCGGCGGATCTGCGCGATGTCGGCCGCCGGGTGCTCGCCCAGATCGACCCCTCGCTCAAGAGCGGCCACGACCTGCCCGACGTGCCCTGCATCCTGGTCGCCCCGGACCTCGCCCCCTCCGACACCGCCGGGCTCGACCCGGCCCGGGTGATCGGCCTCGCCACCGCCCAGGGCGGCCCGACCTCGCACACCGCGATCCTGGCGCGCACCCTCGGCATCCCGGCCCTCGTCGCCGGCGGCCCGGGCCTGCTTGCGCTGCCGAACCATGCCACCGCGATCCTCGACGGCACCACCGGCCGGCTCTACCTCGATCCGAGCGAGGCCGACCTCGCCTCCGCCCGCGCCTGGAGCGCGAAGCAGCGCGAGCAGGCCGAAGCCGAGGCCCGCGAGCGGGCCCTGCCCGCCATCACCGGCGACGGCCACCGCGTCGCCATCGGCGCCAACGTCAACAATCCCGAGCAGGTGCCGCTCGCCCTCGACCGGGGGGCGGAGGGCGTCGGGCTGATGCGCACCGAGTTCCTGTTCCTGGAGCGGGGCGACACTCCCTCCGAGGACGACCAGTACGAGACCTATTCGGCCATGCTGAAGGCCCTCGGCGGCCGCCCCCTGATCGTGCGCACCCTCGATATCGGCGGCGACAAGCAGGTCGCCCACCTGCATCTGCCCCGGGAGGAGAACCCCTTCCTCGGCGTGCGCGGCGCCCGCCTGCTCCTGCGCCGCCCCGACCTGATGGAGCCGCAGCTGCGCGCCCTCTACCGCGCCGCCCGGGACCACGTCCCCGCCGGTGCACCCGGGGGCAAGGACGCGCCCCTCTCCCTCATGATGCCGATGATCACCTCGGTGCCCGAGGTGGTGCGCCTGCGCGCCGTCTGCGAGGGCATCCGCCGGGAGATCGGAGCGCCGGAGGTGCCGCTCGGCATCATGATCGAGGTGCCGGCCGCCGCGATCCAGGCCGATGCGCTCGCCCGCCACTGCGACTTCTTCTCGATCGGCACCAACGACCTCACGCAATACGCCCTCGCCATCGACCGCCAGAACACCGAGCTCGCCGCGGAGGCCGACAGCCTGCATCCGGCGGTGCTGCGGCTCATCCGCATGACCTGCGAGGGCGCCGCCCGGCACGGCCGCTTCGTCGGCGTCTGCGGCGGCATCGCCGGCGACCCGTTCGGCGCCTGCCTGCTCGCGGGGCTCGGCGTCGACGAGCTCTCGATGACGCCCCGGGACCTGCCCGGCGTGAAGGCGCGGCTGCGCGCTTCCGCAATGGCCGAGCTCAGGGCGCTGGCCGCCCGCGCCTGCGCGCAGGAGGACGCCGCCGCCGTCCGCGCCCTCGACACCGCCAGCCAGGGAGCCGGAGCATGAGTGCCGTCGTCACCGTCACTCTCAACCCGGCGATCGACCAGACCGTCACCCTCGACGCCCTGAAGCCCGGCGGCGTGCACCGCGCCCGCGCGGTCTGGGCCGATGCCGGCGGCAAGGGCGTGAACGTCGCCTGCTGCCTGGCCGATTGGGGCCTGCCCGTCGTCGCCACCGGCGTGCTCGGCCAGGGCAACGCCGCCCCCTTCGAGCAGCTTCTCGCCGCCAAGGGCATCGACGACCGCTTCGTCTGGATCCCGGGGGAGACCCGGACCAACCTGAAGATCCTCGATGCCGCCACCGGCGAAACCACGGACGTGAACCTGCCCGGGCTCGATGTCGGGGCGAGCACCTTCGAGACGGTGCGCGCCGTGCTCGGCGACCTCGCCGGGGACGGTTGCCTCGTCGTGCTCGCCGGCAGCCTGCCGCGGGCGCTCCCGCCGGACGTCTATGCCCGGCTCGGGCGCGAGCTGAAGGCGCGGGGCGCCCGCGTCGTCCTCGACGCCTCGGGGCCGCCTTTGGCCGCGGCGCTTGCCGCCGGGCCGGAGGCCCTGCCCTACGCGATCAAGCCGAACCGGCACGAGCTCGAGGAATGGGCCGGCCGGTCCCTGACCGACCCGTCTCAGCTCCTGGAGGCGGCCCAGAGGCTTCAGGGAAGCGGCATCCCCCTGGTGGTGGTCTCCCTCGGGGCGGAGGGGGCGCTGTTCGTCGCCGCCGAGGGTGCGCTTCGGGCGCTGCCGCCGCCGACCCGGGTGTCGAGCACCGTCGGGGCGGGCGACGCCCTGGTCGCCGGCCTGGTCGCCGGCCTGCATGACGGCCTCGCCTTGCCCGACCTCGCCCGGCGCGCCCTGGCCTTCGCCGCGGGCAAGCTCAGCCGCACCGGTGCGAACCTGCCGGGGCGCGACGCGGTGGAAGCGCTCGCGCGGGACATCCGGGTGGAGTGGCAGGGCTAGGCCCCGCGGTGAACCCTCTCCCTCTGCCGGGGAGGGTTCACCGCCCGCTCAACCAAAACGACGCGCGCATTCAGGATCGGGAGGAGACCATGGCACAATTGCTGGCGGTCGTGGGGGGAGGCGATCTCTCCACCCATGCCGTGCTCGCCGTCGAGGCCCTGCGCAAGGCGGCCAGCCGGCGCAACCAGCCGATCGCCCTGGAGTTGCGGGGCGCCGGCACAAGCGGCAATCCCCTGTCCGACTCCGCGATCCGCTCGGCGGAGGCGGTGCTCCTCGTCGGTTCCGGCGACCTCGGCGAGAGCCGCTTCGGGGCCCTTCGTCGGGCCAAGGTCGCCATCGAGGACGTGCTCACCGACGTGAACGCGGTGATCGACCGGGTGACGGGCGGGGCCGGCGAGGCCCCGGCCCAGGCCGCGGCCGCCGCGAAAAAAATCGTCGCGGTCACCTCCTGTCCCACTGGCATCGCCCACACCTTCATGGCCGCCGAGGGCATCCAGGCCGCGGCCAAGGCGCTCGGCCATGACGTGCGGGTCGAGACGCAGGGCTCGGTGGGAGCCCGCGATCCCCTCACCGCCCCGGAGATCGCGGCGGCCGACATCGTCATCATCGCCGCCGACAAGGGCGTCGACCGGGCCCGTTTCGCCGGCAAGCGCGTCTATGCCACCAACACCAAGGCCGCGATCCGCGACGGCAAGGGCCTGATCGCCACGGCCCTTGCCGAGGGTCAGCTCCAACCGGCGGGCGGGGCCGAGGCGGCCGCCGAGGGCGTCGCCCGGCCGGCGGCGGCGGAGAAGCAGGCCGGCGCCTACAAGCACCTGATGACCGGGGTGTCCTTCATGCTGCCCTTCGTGGTGGCGGGCGGCCTGCTCATCGCGCTGGCCTTCGCCTTCGGCGGCATCGACGCGATGAAGCCGGAGCATGCCGGGACCCTGGGCTATGCCCTTGGCCAGATCGGCGCCAAGGCCGCCTTCGCCCTGATCGTCCCGGCGCTGGCCGGCTACATCGCCTATTCCATCGCCGACCGGCCCGGCATCGCGCCGGGGATGATCGGCGGCATGCTCGCCGCCAACCTGCAGGCGGGCTTCCTCGGCGGCATCGCCGCCGGCTTCATCGCCGGCTACACGACCGCCTTCCTCAACCGGCACATCCGCCTGCACAAGAACCTGGAGGGGCTGAAGCCGGTCCTGATCCTGCCCCTGCTCGCCACCACGATCACCGGCCTGCTGATGGTCTACGTGGTCGGCGTGCCGGTGGCGGCCGTGCTCGCCGCCCTCACCGGCTGGCTCAAGGGGATGCAGGGGGCGAGCGCCCTGGTGCTCGGCCTGATCCTCGGCGGGATGATGGCCGTCGACATGGGGGGCCCGATCAACAAGGCGGCCTATGCCTCGGCGGCCGCCCTCCTCTCCTCCGGCGTCGACGCGCCCATGGCGGCGGTGATGCTCGGCGGCATGACGCCGCCCCTCGGCATCGCACTGGCCACCCGCCTGTTCCCGGGCCGCTTCACGGCGCCCGAACGCGAGGCCGGCGGCGCCGCGGCGGTGCTCGGCGCTGCCTTCATCACGGAGGGCGCGATCCCCTTCGCCGCCGCCGATCCCCTGCGGGTGATCCCCTCCATGGTCGCCGGCTCCGGCATTGCCGGTGCCCTCGCCCTGAGCCTCGGCGTCGAGCTGAAGGTGCCCCATGGCGGCCTGTTCGTGCTGCCGATCCCGAATGCGGTCACCAACGTCACCGGCGCGCTAATCGCCCTGGTCGTCGGCACCCTGGTCACGGCGCTCCTCGTCGGCCTCCTCAAGAAGAAGGCAGCCTGAGGACTCCGCGAGACGGGTTCCGACCAGTCTTCCGGACTATCATCGGCCCGGAATACGGTCGAAATGCAATCAAAGGTAGAAATATTCTCGAACTGACGCGTGGCAGACCGGCGCGAGACCGGCCCATGCGGGACGAAGGGGGACGATCCATGAAGGGGCATTGGTTGGTCGTGGCCGCGCTCGGCCTCGGCGCGGCGGGGCCGGGATCCGTGGCCGAGGCGCAGGAGACGCCGGCGGCGGCCGGGACGGGCATCGGCGTTCCCGCCACGGTGCAACGGCCGGCGCTCCGCCGGGCCGGCGTCCGGGGGACGCGCCGCCCGCGGGATGGCCAGGGTTTCGCAGGGGCCAGCACGGCGGCGGGCGCTGCCGACGCCCTCGGCCAGACCGCGACGCCGCCGGCCGTGCCGCCGGGCACCCTCGACCTCGGCAACGGGCTCTCCTTCCTCCTGAACTATACCGGCCAGGGGGCGATCAACCCGATCGGCGGCCTCCGCCAGGGCTCGGCCTGGGCGGGCCAGGTCTTCTTCGGCATCGACGGCGACCTGAACCGGCTCGCCGGGATCGAGGGCGGCTCGTTCCACATCGCGGTCACGAACCGCCACGGCCGCAGCCTCGCGGACGATTCCATCGGCAACAACACCTCGGTGCAGGAGATCTATGGCGGCGGCCAGACCACCCGGCTGACGCTGTTCTCCTACCAGCAGAAGCTGTTCGACAACCGCCTCGACATCGAGTTCGGCCGGCTGGTGGCCAATATCGCCTTCCTGAACTCGCCGATCTACTGCAATTTCCAGACGAATTCCGCCTGCGGCAACCCGACCTTCGTCTTCAAGACCTCGAACTTCACCTTCTGGCCGGTCTCGAGCTGGGGGGCGCATGCCAAGGCTTGGCTCACCGACAAGGTGTTCTTCCATGTCGGCGCCTATGAGGTGAACCCGCTCCACCAGCAGCCGGGGGATAACGGCCTCGATTTCTCGACCAAGGGGGCGACCGGCGCCATCGTGCCCTTCGAGCTCGGCTACTCGACGACCTTCGCCAACGACGCGCTGCCGCGCAATTACGGCATCGGCGGCTGGGTCGATGCCTCGGATTATGCGGATCCCGTCCGCGACATCACCGGCAACCGCGCCGTGCTGACCGGCCTGCCGCTCGCCACGCGCTTCGGCCGCTCCGGGATCTACGCCCGCTTCGACCAGATGGTCTGGCGGCCCGATCCCAACGGCGTGCAGGGCCTGACCCTGTTCGGCGTCGCCATGGCCGGCACCTCCGGCCGGCTGAACGAGGATTACTTCCTGGAGATCGGCGCCCTGCAGACCGGCACCTTCACCGGCCGGCCCTACGACACGGTCGGCTTCGTCATCAACACGCAGAAATTCAGCCCGCTGGCGCTCTCCAACATCGAGGCGGCCCAGGCCGCGATCGGCCTTACCCGCTCGATCCCGACCCAGCAGATCATGATGGAAGTCAACTACGGCATCCAGGTCACGCCCGCGATCCGGCTGACGCCGAACCTGCAATACATCATCAACCCCGACCAGACCCGCTTCCCGTTCTATCCGAAGAACATCCCCGACACGCTGGTGGTCGGCGCAAAGCTCTCGGTGGATCTGTTCACCCTCGCGGGGCTCGCCAAGGGGCCGGGCAGCCTGTGAGGGGCCGGGCGGCGCGCGCCAGAAGAATGGAGGGAGGGGGCATGGGCCTCCCCTCCCTCCTTTAGCGTCGGCCGCCTGTTGCCGGAACACAACGACGATCATCTTCGCACGGGCGCGCTTGACTGGTCCGACTCTAAAGAGGGGCGTAACATCCTGAGCGGGCAAGGCTAAATCCGCCGCAATGTCAGTTTGTAATTAGTCTAAGTATTTGAATTATATCGTCATTTTTCTTGCGGAGGGGGCGCTGCCCGGACATCGTCCGGCCAGCCCCTTAATCTGAAGCAAGAGTTCCGCATGCCGTCGCGCATCCGTCCCGCCGCCCCTCGTCCCCTCGCGACGCTCCTCCTCCTCGGCACGGCCCTGACCAGCCCCGCCCTCGCCCAGCAGGCGACGACGCTGGAGACGATCTCCGTGGAGGGCAGCCGGACGCAGGGGACGGCGCAGGGCTCCGGCAACGTGGCGGCCCCGGTCGACGGTTCCGCGACGAGTGGCGGCGGCGGCGGCCCAAGCGGGATCGTCGGCTACACCGCCCGCATCAGCCCGACCGCGACCAAGACCAACACGCCGCTGATCGAAGTGCCGCAATCGGTCTCCGTCGTGACTCGCGAGCAGTTGAACGACCGGAACGTACAGACGCTCAGCGAGGCGCTCGCCTACACGCCCGGCGCGGCCGTCAACATCGCCGGCTACGACCCGCGCTTCGATTCGATCTCGATCCGCGGCTTCGACGTCACCTACAACGGCATCTTCCGTGACGGCCTGCGCCAGGTGGGGGCGAACCTGACTTTGCCGCGGATCGAGCCCTACGGCCTCGAATCCGTGACCATCCTGCGTGGGCCTGCGGCTGGTCTCTACGGCCTGGGTTCACCGGGCGGCATCCTCGACGTGACGACGAAGCGGCCGGTCTTTACCCAATTCGGCGAGATGATCCTGCAGGCGGGCAACTACGACCGCTATCAGGGCAATTTCGATTTCGGCGGCCCGGTCCAAGGTAGCGACGGCACGCTCGCCTACCGTCTCACCGGCGTCGCCCGCCAGTCGGACACGTTCCTGCCCGGTGCCAAGGACGACCGCGTGAACATCGCGCCGGCCTTCACCTGGAAGCCCTCGGCCGACACGACCTTCACCTTCCTCAGCGAGTACCAGACCTCGACGGTGCCGGGCACGGCCTTCTTTTACAACGATCCCGGCTTCCGGGTGAGCCGGTTCTACAGTGGCGATGCAGCCTTCAACGACGTGAAGCAGGAGCAGTACCGGATCGGCTATGCCTTCGAGCACAAATTCACGCCGGACCTGATCTTCCGGCAGAACTTCCGGCACTACGGCACGTTCGTCGATTTCAAGTATACCTCGATCGATTCGATCAACGATGCACGCACGATCGGAACCCGCTCCGTTGGCCGGCTGCGGGAGGCGCTGCGGCAGACGACCCTCGACAATCAGATCGAGGGCCATTTCGACACGGGCCCGATCCAGCATGTCGCTGTCGCAGGGCTCGACTACACCCACTACAGCTTCGGTACGCGGTCCGGATTCGGTCCCGCTCCGGATCTTGATCTCGTCAATCTGAACTACGGGCGGCAGTTCATCGCCTCGCCCCTGCTCGGCGATACCTCCCGGCAGGTACAGGACCAAATTGGTGTCTACCTGCAGGACCAGATGAAGTTCGATCGCTTCATCTTGACGCTGACAGGCCGCCACGATTGGGTCAACCAGGACAGCCTCGATGCCACGGGCGCGCGCACGGGCAGCCAGAACGACAGCGCCTTCACCGGGCGCGTCGGCCTCGGCTACGTACTGGCGCCCGGGCTGGTGCCTTATGCGAGCTATGCGACGACCTTCACGCCGCAGCCCGGCGTCAACATCGTTACGAACCAACCCTTTAAGCCTGCGACCGGCGACCAGATCGAGGCCGGCGTGAAGTACCAGATCCCGGGCACGAACATCACGGCCGCGGTCGCCGGCTTCGACATCCGGCAATCCAGCCTGTTGCGTACGGATCCGACCAACGTCGTCAATACCGTGGCGACCGGCGAGGTCAGTTCCCGCGGCTTCGAGATGGAGATGATCGCGAATTTCGCGCCCGGCACCAACCTGACGCTGTCCTACACGCATCTCAACTTTCAATTCGTCAATCAGACGGCCTACGACCCCAATCGCGGCGGCTATTACTCGGTCGACGGAAACCAGCTTTCCGGCATTCCGGGCGACACCTTCACGGCCTTCGCTACCTACCTGTTCCCGCCCTCCTCGCCCCTCGCCGGCCTGACCATCGGTGGCGGCACGCGGTTCACGACGAACAGCTTCGCGGACGACTTCAACACGGTCCGCAATCCGACCGTGACCCTGTTCGACGCCCTCGTCTCCTATGACTTCGCGGCCATCGACCCGAGCTACAAGGGCTGGCGCGCGCAGATCAACGGCTACAACATCCTCGACCGAAACTACACGAACTGTCAGACGGGCTATTGCTACCGCGGCGCTCCCGCGACGGTGATCGGCAGCCTGATTTTCCGCTGGTAAGCACCGCCGGGCGCCTCCTTTCGGAAGCGCCCCGCCCCACTCAGGCGTCCCCCGCCGCGCCCTTCTTCCTGCGGCGGCGGGCCAGCATGTTGAGGGCTTCCACGCCCGCCGAGAAGGCCATGGCGGTGTAGACGTAGCCCTTGGGCACGTGGGCGCCGAAGCCCTCGGCGATCAGCGTCATGCCGATCATGATGAGGAAGCCCAGCGCCAGCATCACCACCGTGGGGTTGGCCGCGATGAAGCGCGAGAGCGGATCGGCGGCGACGAGCATCACGGTCACGGCGGCCACCACGGCGATCACCATGATCGGCACGTGCTCGGTCATGCCCACCGCCGTGATGATCGAGTCGATCGAGAAGACGAGGTCCAGAACCAGGATCTGGCCGATCGCCGCCGCGAAGCCGAGCGGGGCGCCCTTCTCCCCGCTCTCGCCCCCGTCCGGGTCGACGCTGTGATGGATCTCCTTGGTCGCCTTCCAGAGCAGGAACAGGCCGCCGGCGATCAGGATCGCGTCGCGCCAGGAGAAGCTCTTGCCGAGGATCGCGAAGACCGGCTCGGTCAGATGGACGATCCAGGCCACCGTGCCGAGCAGGGCGAGGCGCAGGATCAGGGCGAGGCCGATGCCGGTGCGCCGCGCCGTGGCCTGCTGGGCCTGCGGCAGCTTGTTGGTCAGGATCGAGATGAAGATCAGGTTGTCGATGCCGAGCACCACCTCCATCACCATCAGGGTGGCGAGCGCCGCCCAGGCGGCGGGGTCGGCGGCGAGCTGAAGGAGGCTGTCCACGGGCAGGCTCGTCTCTCGGGTCAGAAGGGAAGCGGGAAGCGGCTTTCGGGCGGGCGCGTGCCGTGCTCGGGCGCGAAGATGCGCACCGCCCTCGGCACCACCTTGAAATGGGCCGGCGTCTGCGTGGTCAGCTCTCCGTCGGTGTTCACCGGCCGCGGCTTGCGGGTGGTGAGCCGGATCTCCGTGGTGCGGAAGGCGCGCACATCCGCCGCCTCGCCCTGTGTGCCCCGCCGCAGGGCCGGAAGCAGGGCGAGCAGCCGCCACCAATGGGCGACCTCCAGGCTGTAGAAATCCAGCTTGCCGTCGTCGACGGTCGCGCTCTCCGAGACCGTCATGCCGCCGCCGTAATGGCGCCCGTTGCCGACCGAGGCCTGGATGGTCACCACCTTCTCGGTCTGGCCGTCATGCTCGATCGTCACCGTGAAGGGGCGGGCGCGGCGGAGCAGGCGGAAGGCGGCGATGGCGTAACCGACCGTGCCCCATTTCTTCTTGGCATCCGCCGTCAGCTCGCCGGCGAGATCCGCCGAGAAGCCGATGCTCGCCACGTTGAAGTAGTAATGCCCGTTGACCCAGCCGAGATCGACGGGCTTCGGATCGTTCGTGACGATCGTCCGCGCGGCCGCGACCGGGTCGAGGGGGATCTGGAGCGAGCGGGCGAGATCGTTGGCGGTGCCGAGGGGCAGGATGCCGAGGGGCAGGCCGCTCGCGACGAGGGCCGGCGCGGCATGGTTCATGGTGCCGTCGCCGCCGCCGAGGACGACGAGGTCGCAGGCGCGGGCATGGCGCTCGATCAGCGCCACGCAATCGTCGGGCTCGGGCTCGATCGGGGTGATGCCGCCCGCGCGGAGCGCGGCGCGGATCTCGTCCAAGGGCGCGGCGCCGTTGCGCGCCTTCGGGTTGACGATCAGGAGGGCGCGCCGCTCGGGCAGCGAAGAGGCGGTCAAAGGGCCGCTCGCATCAGGGGTCGCGCCGCGTCTGCGCTGGCTCCAACGGGGATCCGACATCACGGCCGACGCCTCGACCGCCAGAGGGGCCCGGACCCGGGGCACGCTCAAGGTGGGCTCTTCGGGGCCGAGGGCAAGGGCAAACGGCGCGGTTTTGCCATGATTCACATGGGGCACGGGGGCCTACACCCTCAGCTTGCCGAGGCTCGCGCTCCCGTGGCATGCCCGGGCCACGCCGCGCGGGTTCCCGGGCGGGGTGGAACCGTGCGGGCGCCCGGGGGCGTTTGTCTCGCGTTCCCTTATCGCTGCGATCGGATGACGTCATGCGCCGCCTAGCCGGGTATTCCCATCTCGTCCTCCTCGCCGTCCTCGGCGGCGCCCTGCCGGCCGTGGCGCAGCAGGCCGGAGGCTGGGTCGACCCCCCGGCCAAGCCGGCGCCCGGGAAGGCGACGCCCGCGGAGGCGCCGAAGGCCGCGGCGGAGAAGACCGAGGGGACGCGCAGCCCCGCGGTGCGCACCGAGAGGCCCGCCGCCCACACCACTCCCGCCCGGCGCGCGGCCGAGGCGGCCCCCCCCGAGGGGCACCGGGGCCGGCTGCGCTTCTCCCGGCGCGACCGGGGCGAGGCGCATCGGCGCATGGCGCCCCCGCTGGTCGTCCCCGTCCCCGTGCCCGCGGAGGCGCCGGCCTCCGATCCGCGCTTCGCGGATTGGGCGGTCACCACGCAGCAGGTCGCGACGGATTACCTGCGCACCGTTTCCTCCGGCAACGACACCTTCGTCGGCGCCGCCCCGCGCTTCTACGCGCCGCAGGTCCGCTTCCACGGCCGCACCATGACCCTCGCGGCGATCATGGCCGAGAAGCGCCGCTTCGGCCGGCGCTGGCCCGAGCGGCGCTACGAGCCGCAGGAGCGCGCCATGCGCACCGCCTGCCACGCAGCCTCCGCCACCTGCATCGTGCGCGTGCCGGTCGAATTCACCGCATCGAACCCTGCCCGGGGCGCCCGCTCCAGCGGCGTGGCCGAGCTCACGCTCACCGTCAGCTTCGCCGAGGGCCGGCCGCTGATCGTCGGCGAGTCGAGCCGCGTGCTGCGCCGCTACGGCCCGACCCTGAGCGGACTCGCCCCGGGACGCGGCGCCTGAGAACGGATCCGGACGCGGCGATGACGAGTGCTGGCGCCTCCACAGTCTTCCTGCCCACGGCGGACGAGGAGGCGCGCCTGCGCGGCCTGATCCTGGCCGAGCTCGATCGCCAGCGCGCTCATCCCCTCGCCCGCCAGACCCTGGCCCTGATGGTCGAGGCCGCGACGGAGCCGACCGAGGAGGCGCCGGGCTACCGGGTCGTCGACCGGCACGGCGCGCCGCGGATGCGCCCCGTGCCGGCGGCGGACCCGTTTCAGGAAAAGAAGAGCCGGAAGAAGGCCGGGCCGGCGCCTGCGGTGCCGGCCGAGCCCGTCCCCTTCACCCTCGAGGATCTCGTTGCGGAGCTGCGGGCGCGCCATCCGGCGCTGTTCGCACCGATCCCGGAGCCCGCGCCCGAGCCGGTCGAGCCGCCCCGGGACCCTCTCGCCGAGGTGAAGGCCGCGAGCGCCCGGTTCGTCGAGACCCAATCCGCCCTGGCGCGCTCCTTCGCGAACCGCTCTGCGGAACGGGGCCGGGCGATGGCCAGCGCGGCGAGCGGGGCCTTCGAGGGTTGGCGCGCGCGGCGTGACCGCCGCCTCGCCCCCTCCCCGCCGTATCCCGTTCCCGCCCCCGCCGAAGAGGCCCCGCCGGTCGCCTCCGCCGCGGCGGCGCAGGGGCTCGAAGGCCCGCCTCCGTTTTCGCCTCCGCCGCAGGGCGATCGGCCCGGCCTCGGAGCGGCCGGCCTGACGCGCCTGCGCCGCCTGGGCGCCGATGCCGGCGACCGGCTGCGCGAGGGGCGCCACCGGCTGCTCGATCGCGCGCAGGGATTCGGCTGGCGCGACCAGGGCGACGGCGCGCGCCGGAGCCGCACGCTGCTCGCGGGGTTCGCCGGCCTCACGGCCCTGGCGGTGGTCGCGGCGGTGCTGGTCTCGGGGGGCGACGAAGAGGAGGCGACGGCACCGAAGCCGCAGGCCTCGACGGAGGCGCCGCGGCCGGCCAAGGCGCCTGCTCCGCCTCCTTCCCAGGCCCCTGCCCAGGCCCCTTCCCAGGCCAAGCCCCCTTCCCAGGCCAAGGCTCCCCCGGCGGATACCGAGGAGCAGCCGCCCGAGGGCGAGGAGCTGCCCGCCCCGTCCCGCAACCCCAACGAGCTGCGCGGCCCGGCGGAGGTGATCGACACCGCGACCCTGCGGGTGGCGGGCAAGGTCGTCCACCTGTTCGGCGTCGAGTGGGTCCGCGGCGGCCAGGCCGAGGAGCTGACCAAATATCTGGCGGGCCGCGAGGTCACCTGCCTGCCCGCCCCGGGCAGCAGCGCCCATACCTGTACGGTGGAGAGCCGCGACCTTTCCGAGGTGGTGCTGTTCAATGGCGGCGGCCGTGCCTCCTCGGAGGCCACGCCGGAGCTGATCGCGGCGGAGGACCACGCCCGCAGCGAGCGCCTCGGCGTCTGGAAACGCTAGGGGACGAGGGCGCGGGGCGCTGTCCGCGCGTCGGCCTTGCCGTCGGACGCCTTTCCCTCCGGGCTTCCGGATGCTAGGCGCCGAATCGTCTCCCCGGAACGATCGCAGACCCGACACGATGTCCGCAGCGCCGACCATCCGCTTCCACCGCGGCGATCTCCCCGCGAGCTTCGAGCCCGGAAGCGCGATCGCGGTCGATACCGAGACGCTCGGGCTCAATCCCCTGCGCGACCGTCTGTGCGTGGTGCAGATCTCCAAGGGCGACAACAGCGCCGACGTGGTGCAGATCGTGCCCGGCGGCCCCGTGCCGGAGGTGCTCAAGGGCGTGCTGGCCGATCCGGGCGTGCAGAAGATCTTCCATTTCGCCCGCTTCGACCTCGCGGTGCTGTTCCACGCCCTCGGGGTGATGCCGGGGCCGGTCTACTGCACCAAGATCGCCTCGAAGCTCGCCCGCACCTATACCGACCGGCACGGCCTGAAGGACGTGGTGCGCGAGATGGTCGGCGTCGATCTCTCCAAGCAGCAGCAATCCTCGGATTGGGGCGCGGACACCCTGAGCCAGGCCCAGCTCGACTACGCGGCTTCCGACGTGCTGCATCTCCACGCCGCCCGCGACCGGCTCGACACCATGCTCGCCCGGGAGGGCCGCACCGAGCTCGCCCGGTCCTGTTTCGACTTCCTGCCGACCCGGGCCAAGCTCGACCTCGCCGGCTGGTCGGAGAGCGACATCTTCGCGCATGCCTGAGGCGGTGTGCTTGACCGCGCAGAAATCCGGTTTTCGGGGATCGCCTCCAAGATGACGGTGCATTGCGCGTGTGGACGCGCACATGCGGGCCGTTGATCAATTCTTTGCCGCAAGGTCATAACTTCGCCACCGCACGCACGCATCCGCCTCGAGGCGCGGTGCCGCCCCCGACCTGTCGGGACACGGCAACGGTGACGCGCGCAGGCACCATCGGGGTCCGAATGCAGGCGGCCGATCCTCTCGACATGGATAGCGACCTCATCGCGCTCGCCGCGAACGAGAACGCACGCCGCCGTCGCGCCCATAGGCAGGCGCGCCGCCACAGCATGCGCGTGCGCGCCCTGCGCTTCGTGATCCCGGTCGCCGCCGGAATCGCCGTGCTCGGGCTCGGCGCCGTGGTGGCCTATCGCGCCCTGGCCCCTTCGCTGCCCAACGTCACCCTCGGGCCGGTCAGCGTCACCGGCACCAAGGTGACCATGGAGAATCCGCGCCTGTCGGGCTTCCGCAAGGGCGACCGCGGCTACGAGGTCACCGCCACCGCCGCTCTGCAGGATGTGCGCAAGCCCGCCCTCATCGAGCTGCAGACCATGAAGGGCCATCTCGCCACCGACGACAAGGGCGGCCTGGCCTATCTCGAGGCGAAGAACGGCCTGTTCGATTCGGCCCGCGAATCGCTCACCCTCGACCACGACATCCGGCTCTGGACGGACAAGGGCGAGGAGATCCGGCTGAATTCCGCCGCCGTCGACTTCAAGGCCGGCACGGTGAAATCGTCCGAGCCCGTGGCCGTCACGGTGCCGAGCGGGCGCATCGACGCCGACACCCTCGACGTGGTCGACAACGGCAAGGTGATCTCCTTCGTCGGCAACGTGCACGCGGTCTTCCACGGCACCGACAAGGCCGACCGCAAACCCGCCGCCATGGCGGAGGCCCAGCCGTGACGCGCCTGCCCCTCCGTCTGCTCCTTGCCGGGCTCGCGCTGTCGCTCGCTGCCGCGCCTGCGGCGGTGCAGGCCCAGTCGGATGCCAAGAAGTCCGGGCTCGGCGCCTTCGGCGCCGGCGGCAAGGAGCCGATCAAGATCGACGCCGACCGGCTCGACGTGTTCGACCGGGAGAGCAAGGCGATCTTCGCCGGCAACGTCGTCGCCGTGCAGGGCGACAGCACCATCCGCTGCTCGGCCATGACCGTGTTCTACAAGCGCGGCAAAGAGGGCGGCAAGGACGCGTCGAAGGACGCTGCCAAGGATAAGGATGCGGCCGCCGGGGAGAGCGCCTCCTCCGGCGAAAGCGCCGCCGCCATGGCCGAGAACGGCATCCGCAAGGTCGAATGCGCCGGGCCGGTCACCGTGGTGCAGAAGGACCAGGTCGCCACCGGCGACAACGCCGTGTTCGACCAGACCGCCAGGCGCATCGTGCTCACCGGCAACGTCGTGCTGAGCCAGTGCCAGAACGTCACCCGCGGCTCGCGCCTCGTTTACGACATGAATACCGGCCGCGCGAACATGGACCCGGTGGCCGGCGGGCGCGTCTCGGCGATGTTCGTGCCCGGGCAGAAGGACGATGCCAAGGGCGGCGCCAAGGGCTGCCCGCCCCCGCCGGGCACGGCCAAGGCCGCCCCGAAGCCGGCGGAGGGGGCCAAGTCCGCCGAAGTGGCAAAGTCCGCCGAAGCGCCCAAATCCGCCGAGGGCGCGAAGCCCACCGAGGCCGCGGGCCGGAACCCCGGCGGCAAGACGCGGGCGCAGGCGAATTGACTGAGGCGATCGCGACAGGCTGGGCCGCTCCGTCCTGGCGGACGGGGTCGGCCCCGGCGGCCGGTGCCGCCATGGCGGTGGCCGCGCGCTCCCGCGCGCCCTCCTTCCTGCGCCGCCTCCTCGGCCGCAAGGCGGCCGCCCGAAGCGCGGAAGCCGCCGCCGAGGCCTTCGAGGGCGGCCCCGGCATCCTGGCCGTGCGCGGCCTGCGCAAGAGCTACGGGGCGCGCACCGTGGTGCACGAGGCGGGCCTGACGGTGCGCACCGGCGAGGCCGTGGGCCTGCTCGGCCCGAACGGGGCGGGCAAGACCACGATCTTCTACATGATCACCGGCCTCGTCACCGCCGACCGCGGCACGATCAGCCTGGACGGCATGGAGATCACCCGGCTGCCGATGTACCAGCGCGCGCGCCTCGGCATCGGCTACCTGCCGCAGGAGGCCTCGATCTTCCGGGGCCTGTCCGTCGAGGACAATATCCGCGCGGTGCTCGAGGTGGCCGAGCCCGACCGCAAGCTGCGGGAGCGCAAGCTCGATTCCCTGCTGGAGGAGTTCGACATCGCGCGCCTGCGCAAGTCGCCCTCGATCGCCCTGTCCGGCGGCGAGCGCCGGCGCTGCGAGATCGCCCGGGCGCTCGCCTCCTCGCCGACCTTCATCCTGCTCGACGAGCCCTTCGCCGGCATCGACCCCATCGCGGTGGGCGACATCCAGGATCTCGTGAAGCATCTGAAGCGCCGCAACATCGGCGTGCTCATCACCGACCACAACGTGCGCGAGACGCTGGGCCTGATCGACCGCGCCTATATCGCCCATTCCGGCCGCATCCTCACCGAGGGCACCCCCGACGAGATCGTCGCCAACGAGGATGCCCGCCGGCTCTATCTCGGCGAGGATTTCCGGCTCTGAGCATGCGTCGCGCCGGGGTCTCGAATGGGGCTGCGCGTGCCGAGCCGTAAGGCCGCGGTAACCTCCCCTGAGCCACGCAGGCGGCCGCTGCGCGCGTCGCAGAAGCGCGCAAGGTTTTCTTAGAGCGCGAATCGGACAGTCCCGCTCCGCAAGGGTCACCTGTGTCGGCACGGTCGCGATGCACGGGATTCGGGGCGGCAGCCCCAAAGGCGCTTTGACCTGTGCCGCGGTTGGGGCTAAGTCTTAAACAGGTCAAAAAAGCAAGAAACGTGCCGCTAACGGGGCCCGAGCTGCGGCCGGGTCCGCTCTCACCTTGTCGATCGGGAATCGGGCTTCGCGATGAGTCTGCTGCAACGGCTGGAAATGCGCCAGGGCCAGGCCCTGGTGATGACGCCGCAGCTCCTGCAGGCCATCAAGCTCCTGCAGCTCTCCCAGCTCGATCTCGTCGCCTACGTCGATGCCGAGCTGGAGCGCAATCCCCTGCTCGAGCGGATCGAGGGAGAGGGCGGCGAACGCGAGGCGCCCGAGGCCGCCGGCGAGGCCGATCGCGGCTTCGACGGCGACGGGGATGGGGGCGAGGCCGAGTCCTGGCTCGCCAACGACATGGCCCCCGACCGCACGGAGATCGAGAGCCGCCTCGATACCCGCCTCGACAACGTCTTCGCCGACGAGAACCCGATGCCGCGGGAGAGCGGGGCCGGCGACATGCTGTCCCTGACGCCCGCGCCCTACGGCAATACCGGCGGCAGCTTCGACGGCGAGCTTCCCGATTTCGAGGCGACGCTGACGGCGGAGACGTCGTTGCGCGATCACCTCGCCGCACAGCTCGACATCGCCACCGCTCATCCCGGCGACCGGCTGATCGGCAGCTTCCTGATCGATTCCGTCGACGAGGCCGGCTACCTGCGCGAGACGGTCGAGGGCGTGGCCGAGCGCCTCGGGGCGAAGCTCGACGACGTCGCCCGGGTGCTGAAACTCGTCCAGACTTTCGACCCGCCGGGGGTCGCCGCCCGCGACCTCGCCGAATGCCTCGCCATCCAGCTGCGGGAGCAGAACCGCTTCGATCCCGCCATGGAGGCCCTCGTCTCGCGCCTCGATCTCGTCGCCAAGCGCGATCTCGCCGCCCTGCGTCGGCTCTGCGGGGTGGACGACGAGGATCTGGTGGAGATGCTCGCCGAGATTCGCCGGCTCGATCCCAAGCCCGGCCGGGCCTTCGGAACCCATCCCGTCGAAGTGCTGGTGCCGGACGTGTTCGTGCGCGCCGCCCCGGACGGGTCCTGGCTGGTGGAGCTGAACGCGGAGGCGCTGCCCCGGGTGCTGGTCAACCAGAGCTACTATGCCCGTGTCTCCAAGGGTGCGGTGGCCGAGGGCGACAAGGCCTTCCTGTCCGAGTGCCTGCAGACGGCGAACTGGCTCACCCGCTCCCTCGAGCAGCGGGCGCGCACCATCCTGAAGGTGGCGACCGAGATCGTGCGCCAGCAGGACGGCTTCTTCCTGCACGGCGTCACCCATCTGCGCCCGCTCAACCTGAAGACCGTGGCCGAGGCGATCGGCATGCACGAGTCCACGGTTTCCCGTGTGACCTCCAACAAGTCGATCGGCACCAGCCGCGGCACCCTGGAGATGAAATACTTCTTCACCGCGGCCATTCCCGGCGCGGCCGGCGGGGCGGCCCATTCCTCGGAGGCCGTGCGCCACCGCATCAAGCAGCTCGTCGATGCGGAGGCCTCCGACGTGCTCTCCGACGATGCGCTGGTGCAGCGCCTGCGCGACGAGGGCATCGACATCGCCCGGCGCACCGTCGCCAAGTACCGCGAATCCCTGCGCATCCCCTCCTCGATCGAGCGGCGGCGGGAGAGGGTCGCTCAGTCCGCCCGCTAACACTTTGGCCCTGTTGGCTTCGAACCGGCATTTCGGATGCCGGCATCGCGTTGACTTGGATCGGCCCCCTTCCTAGTTCTGGGCGTCCCGGAAAAGATCGGAGACGTCGATGGCTGGTTTGCGGGTCACGGGGCATGGCCTGGATCTCGGCGAAGCATTGCGAGGGCGGGTGCAGGACCGGATGTCCGCAACCCTCGGCAAATATCTCGACAGCCACATGAGCGGCTCCTGCACGGGGCATGTGACCCTGCGCAGGGACGGCACCGCCTACCGCACGGATTGCGTGGTACACCTCGCCTCCGGCCTGACGCTGGAGGCCTCGGCGGCCGCGCACGACCCCCATGCGAGCTTCGAGCAGACCGCCGACCGCCTGGAGAAGCGCCTGAGGCGCTACAAGCACCGCCTCAAGGACCACAACGCGCAGAGCCACAACGGGGCCGACGTAGAAGCGGCCTACGCCGTCTTCGCCCCGATCGACGAGGAGGGGGAGGACGAGTCCGGCGCCGACGGCGAGGCCGAGCATCCGCCGGTCGTGGCCGAGTCGACCCGGACCCTGCGCCGGCAATCGGTCAGCGAGGCGGTCACCGCCCTCGACCTGACCGGTGCTCCGGTCGTCGTCTTCGTCCACGCTGGCACCGGCCGCGTGAACGTCGTATATCGGCGCAGCGACGGCGCGATCGGTTGGGTCGACCCTCCCGAGCGGGCCTGAGCCCGGCCCGGAGGCGGGCTCGGCCTCGGCTGGCAGGACTCTTGCGGGCTCGATGGCCTGTCGGAGAGCGGTCGGAGACGCGCTTTTGACGGATAGGCCGGGGCGACCACCCGGTTGTAGTGTACGGCATCCGCCTGGGGTGCCGACGAGGGGCGAAGCGTCCTCCATGCCGATCTTGGAATTCCTTCAGCCGGATGCCGTGATCCCGAACCTGCGGGCGCGGACCAAGAAGCAGGTGCTTCAGGATCTGAGCGCCCAGGCCGCCCAGCGGCTGCCCGAGCTCGACGAGCGCGAGGTGTTCGAGACGCTGCTCCAGCGCGAGCGGCTGGGCTCGACGGGGATCGGCGACGGCGTCGCGATCCCGCACGGCAAGCTCGCCAAGCTCAACCGGATGTTCGGGATGGTGGCGCGCCTCGACCGGCCCGTGGATTTCGAGGCCCTCGACGCCCAGCCGGTGGATGTCGCCTTCCTCCTGCTCGCGCCCGAGAGCGCGGGGGCCGACCATCTCAAGGCCCTGGCCCAGGTGGCCCGGGTGCTGCGCGAGCCGGGCATGCTGCAACGGATCCGCAATGCGCGGGACGAGAGCGCCCTGTTCGCGCTCCTGACCCACAACGCCGCGTCCCAGGCGGCGTGAGGGACGCTCCCTTGCGCGTGCGCGCCCTGCTTCCGGTCATCGCTCTGCTCGCAGCCGGCCCGGTCCTCTCTCCGGCCCGGGCCCAGGACGCCGTCTGCGCCCGGGACGTGCTGGTGGCGAACTCGATGCAGCGCCAGGCGATCGAGCAGCTGGAGACGGCGGGCGAGGATGAGGCCTCCCGCTGCCGGGTCTGGCGCCGGCACATCGACACGATGCGGCGGATCGCCGGCGTCTATGGCCGTTGCCTGTCGGGCCCCGAGCGGCGCGACCGCCTCGGTCAGGTCCAGGGCTCGGAGCAGGAATTCGCCGGCCTGATCCGGATGCGCTGCAAGGGGCTCTGAAGGAAGCGCCCTCCTCCGGCCGCCTGCGCGGGCCTGAGCATCGGAGGGCCGATCAGACGTTCGGGAGCGGGGGGCGCCTGTGGCCGTTCAGGGCCTCCAGGCCGGCCCGGTCGAGGATGCGCAGGCGGCCGCCCTTCAACTCCATCGTGCCTGAGCGGCGCAGCTCCTGCAGCGTGCGGTTGACGTGGACGCTGCTCGTGCCGATGCACTCGGCGAGATCCATCTGCGTCAGCGGCAGCGGGCAATCGCTCGGGCCGGAAAGACCCACGGCGTGCAGCCGGTCGAGGATCTCGCACAGCACCCGCGTCAGCCGCTCCGTGGCCCGGCAGATGCCGAGGGCGGCCAGCCAGTTGCGGCTTCGCGCTTCCGCTTCGAGCTTGGCCAGCCGGAAGGCCTGCGTGACGGCGGGATGGGTTGCGATCAGCCCCTCGAGCTTGGTCCGCGGCACGCGGGCCACCTGGCAGGGCGACAGGGCCGCGATGCCGTGATCCCACTGCGTCAGGTGGCCCAGATCGGTGTCGCAGAGGTCGCCCGGCAGCAGCAGGGCCAGGATCTGGCGCGCGCCGGCGGCATTCTCGACATAGCGGCAGGCGATCCCCTCCAGCACGAGGAAGGCGCTATCCGTCGCCTCGCCCTCGTGGACGAGATCCATATGGGCCGGCACGTAGGTCTCCCGCCGCGCGAGCTGGGACAGGGCCGTCCGGTCGTCGGGGGAAAGGGGGACGAAGCCGGCGAGCCGGGCGACGAGGACTTCTCCCGCGCTGTCGGGCGAGGGGGCTGTTCCGTTGCGGGGGCGGGCGAGGGGAGCCTGGAGGCCGGTCAATGCTCGGTCCCCAGCCGTTCCGCAGGGCGCATGGTCCGCGAGGCGGCCGCCGGGTTTCCGTGGGACGACGTGGGTGCATGACTCACGACAGAGGCCTCCCTCGATGCCGTCTCCGCCCGGTTGTCCCGCTCTCCCGGCTCGACGGCCCGGCGCGATGAGATCCGATCGTTGCCCAAGCATCGAAAAGATCCAACCCGATCCTGCGATCGAGCGTGATCAGAAAAACAACCGGCCGGGTCCGATTTCTCCAGAAAAATCTCGGACGCGCCGAGGAGCCCGTGGCGATGAGGCCCGGATCCCGCAGGAAATATCCTTAACCCAGGGTTTTATCATCTTAAATATAGGTTGTATCTTGGGTCTGAAACCGTACTTTGTTTTCTCGCCCCCTCGGTATGAGATCGTACGCTGGTCGTTTTTCGCCTGATCGTCCTTAAGTAAGGGGAGCGGTCCCGACGTCGCACAGGCGCCGCGTCCGAAATTCGCGATGCTTGGCAAGAGGTTTGCCTCGATAGGCGAGAGGCCGGCCCGGGCTGGATGGCTCGGGCGGGCGAGCCGGGGCGTCGCCGCTGCTGCACAACCTGTGCGGGAAATTCTCGAAGAGGGAGTGGAGCCGTGTCCCAGCTTCACCACGACATTGTCCGCAACCGGCTGCTCGCGGCCTTGACGCCGATGGAGTTCGAGCGCCTCGCGCCGAGTCTCGAACGAGTGTCCATGAGCATGCGGCAGCCGCTCGTCATGGCCCGCGAGCCGATCACCCATGGCTATTTTCCGGAGGACGGGCTCGTCTCGCTGATCTGCGACACGGTGGAAGGCCGCGTCGAGATCGGCCTCGTGGGCTATGAAGGCTTCGTCGGCACGCCGCTCGTGCTGGGCACCGGGCGCACGCCGCACAACGCGATGGTGCAGGCGGAGGGGTCGATGCTCCGCATCGAGGCCTCCGACCTGCAGGCGGCCCTCGAGGCCAGCCCGGCACTGCGGGGCGTCCTGGGGCGTTATGTCCAGAGCCTGATCGTACAGGTCGGAGAGACCGTTTACGCCAACGCGGACTGCACCATCGAGATCCGCCTCGCCCGTTGGATCCTCATGACGCAGGATCGCCTGCGCAGGAACGAGCTGCCCCTCACGCACGATTTCATGGCGCTCATGCTCGGCGTGCGCCGTCCCGGCGTCACGACCGCGATGCATGTTCTGGAAGGGCGCCGGATGATTCAGGCCAGGCGCGGGCGCGTCATCGTGCTCGACCGCGATCAACTGAAGGACCTCGCCCGCGACACCTACGGGACGGCCGAGGCGGAATACGAGCGGTTGCTCGGGGAGGCGGAACCCTGCCGCGCTACTTCCTCAACACACGTCGCCGCGGCGTCCTGATCCGCGACGAGGAAGGCGACGAGCTCCCCGATCTCGACGCGGCGCGCGGACTTGCCCTCGCGATCCTGCGCGAGATGCTGCGCCTGCCCCATGTCTACGGGGCGCCGCGCAAATGGCGGCACGACGTGTTCGTGATCACCGACGAGGCCGGCACGGCCCTCGCGGAGGTTCCCTGCGACACGCTGCTGTGATCCGAGCGGCCGCCGGTCCCCTCAGCCCCGCAGGGACCCGATCAAGCGCTCGTACTCGCTCTCCGCCGGCCCGTAGGCCTCGCCGGCGGCCTTGATCAGCCGGGCCCGGTTGAGCACGATGATGCGCCCGCGCTTGGCCTGGATCAGGCCCGCGCCCTCCAGCATCTGCAGGGCCACCGTGACGGTCGGCCGGCGCACGCCCAGCATCATCGACAAGAGTTCGTGGGTGATCGAGAGGACCTCGCCGTCCTGGCGGTCGTGATACATCACGAGCCAGCGTGCCAGGCGCTCCTCGACCGGCGCGCTGGCATTGGCCAGGGCCGTCTGGGCGATCTGGACCAGGAAGGTCTGCGCGTAGCGCAGCAGCAGCGCGCGCAGGGTTGGGCTGGCCTCGATCGCCCGTTTGAGGAGGTCGGTCCGGATCCGCTGACCGCCGCCCCCGACCTGCATGAAGATCTGGTGCGGGATGCGGTCGCTGCCCAGCGCGAGGGCCGCGCTGCCGAAGCCGTCCCGCCCGAACAGACCGATCTCGATCCGGCTGCCCTCCCGCGAGGCCGCGATCACGGAGCACAGGCCGGTTTCGGGAAAATGCGCGTGGAGGATCGGCTGGTCCGGCTCGACGAGCACAGTCCCCAAGGGCGCGTTGAACGGCTCAAGATGTGGTTCGAGAAGCGCGAGGTCGTCCTTTGAGAGAAGGGCGAGCAGGCGGTTCTGGCAGGACGAAGAAGCAGGCAAGACACAGATCGGCAGCTGGGCAAACGTTTGCGCGTGCCGAATAAACGATTGGTCGACAAAGGCGATTAGATTGTGATCGATCTCGGAGAACGGTCCGAAAGCAGACAGTATTTGCTCTGTCTGGATCAACATAGGATAGTGTCGACAACCGGACAATAAGCCATACAACCTTTGTTTTGTACGGTGCGTGACGAAGCGGTTGTGACGAGCTGCTTCGCGGAGTGCTTCTCCAAGGGGCTTGCGTCACGCGCGGCGCGGATGGGAATGGACGCCGCCGTCCCCTCGCAGCCGTTGTCAGGGAGGGACGGACGGGCCGAGACTCGGGGGACGAGGCCGGGCTATGCGCCGCGCCAGCTCTCCGGGGCGACCCACCCGCAATGCCCGGTGAGCTCCGCCGCGAAGACCGCGCCGAGGCGTGCCCGCTCGGCCTCGACCAGGGGGCCGTCCACGGCGACCGGCCGGCAGCGGCCGTTCCAGCCCGGGGGCACGAAGTCCGGGTTGTGCAGGGCGTGGTCGCTGCCTTCCGTGAAGAAGAGACGGTTGCCCCCGTCGAGATAGCTCTCCGCCGGCAGCCCTTCCGCGAGCAGGATGTCGTGGGCGTCGAGCTCCACGTGCCAGTAGGTGACGCGGGGCGCAGCCAGGCGGGCGATGCTGGTGCCGTTGATCAGGCACATGATCGGCACCAGCACGCCGCCCTCATTGTCCGCATCCGCCCCGACGAGGACCGGATGGCCGGGCGAGAGGAACAGCGCCCGCGCCGGCAGGGGCCGGCCCTCCGCATCCCGGCCGAAGGCGCCCTTACGGATGCGGATCGGCTGCTGGTCGTGGTGCAGGGGCTCGCCCGCGCCGTCGAGATCCCGGTGGCCGATCCAGATGATCGGCCGCAGGCCCCCCGAGGCGGTCACCGCCTGGTCGCCGACCCGCAGCGCTTCCACCGGCACCGCGCCGCGCCGGGTCTGGATCCGGGTGCCGGTGGTGAAGCAGACCGTGATCAGGGTGCCGCCATTGCCGTCGCTGCGCGTGGTGAAGGCGGTCGAGGCCGCGCCCGAGAAGCGGTAGCTCTGGGTGATCGCATTGCCGCCGCTCGTGCCCGCCACCGTCAGCAGGCTGCTGCTGGCGTTGAAGCTGACGCGCGCATCCGTGAGCCCGGCGAGGTCGAGCTCGGAGCCGGTGCCGAAATTGGCGATGGTGTTGGCGAAGGTGACGGCGTTCGGCTGCGCGGCCGCCGTCAGCGTCAACCGGGCGGTCGCCTCGCCTGTCAGCGTGGGGAAGGCGATCGCGCCGGTGCCGGCCGCGCCGGCCGCCGCGAGGGTGAGGTTGCCGGACTGGATCGTGGTGCCGCCGCTGTAGCTGTTGGCGCCGCTGAGCGTCAGCGCCCCGCTTCCCGCCTGCACCAGGCTGCCCTGCCCCGAGATCGTGTCCGCCATGGCGAGGTCGCCGCGATGGGCGAAGGTCAGCGTCCCGGCATTCGCGACCGTCCCGGCGAGGCTGCCCCCCGCACCCACCGTGAGCCCCGCATGGGCGTCGATGGCGATGCCGGCGCCGTAGGCCTGCATGTCCTGGATCGTCCAGGAGCCGCCCTGGACCGCGAGCTTCTCGACATTCACCACGTTGGCGAGGGTGCCGGTGGTCGCGCCCGAATTGGCGCCCAGGGAGCCGGACCCGCTCGCGGCCGTGGCTGGGCGGTCGTCGAGGCGCAGGTTGAGCGTGTCGGTGCCCGCACCCCCGTCGATCCGTCCGCTGACGGAGGAGCCCGTATAGAGGTTCAGGGTGTCGTCGCCGCCTTCCAGGTTGATCGCGCGGCCCGTATTGCCGGTGATCGTGCCGTAGTTGCTGAGGGTGTCGCTGCCCTCGCCGGTCTGGATCGCCGAACCGTCGCCCCGGATGAAGCGTGCCGAGCCCGCATCCGCGGTGGTGTAGCCGGTGCCGTCCAGGGTGCCGACGGTGCCCGGATCCGCGCTTCCGTCCTGGCGCAGGACCGTGCCGGTCGGGATCGTGCCGTTGCCGGTGATCGTGCCGGCATTGACGATCGTGTCGTTGTCGATGGCCGCGTTGCCGGTCTTGTTCTCCAGGCGGATCGCGTAGCCGTTCTCGCCGGAGATCTGGCCGCTCGCGCCGTTGACGATCGAGGTCGCCGCTACGCCGCTGCGGCTGCCGTCGGTGTTCGAGTCGTTGTTGACGACGATGCCGTAGGCCGCGCCGCGGATCGTGCCGTCGTTGGTGATGACGCCGCCGCCGATCGAGATGCCTTCGCTGTTGTTGAGGCGGCCGTTGCTGTCGTAGCCGCCCGCGCCCGTGCCCTCGATCACGCTGCCGGCATTGTTGGTGATGGTGGCGCCCCCATCGACGTCGACGCCGTCTCCGTCCCCGTCCACGGTCCGGTAGCCCGCTCGGTCATAGGCCGGCGCGTAGGCGCCGCGGATCAGGCCCGAATTCGTCACCGTGACCGTGTTGGCCGCCGCACCCGTGGTGTCCGAGCCGACGCCCGAGCCGTTGCGCCCGATGATCTGGCCCCCGGCGACGTTGTTGACGACGAGGCCGGTGACGTTGGTCTGGCCCACATCGACGCCGTGCTGGGAGCCGGTGATGGTGCCGTAATTGTCGATCCGGTCGCTGGTCGCCCCGTTCTGGTTGATGCGCACGCCGCGGGAGACGTCGTAGGTCTGCGCCGTCGAGGTGTTGCCCGTCTGGTTGAAGCTGTTGTTCGTCGACGAGTCGTTGACCGGGCCGTTGCCGTTGATGGTGCCGTAATTGACGAGCGTCTGGTGCGAGCCGAGGCGGATCGCGTCGCCGCTGTCGCTGCGGATCAGGGCGGCGGTGTTGTCGGCCGCGCCGTTGGTGATGACGCCGCCGCTCGTGAAATCCGTGGCCGGGGCGTTCGCGGCGCCGGTGACGGCGTTGAAGTTCAGGGCGAAGCCCGTGCCCGGATTGGAGCCGCCGACCGTGGGCGTTCCCATCGAGCTCGCGGAGATGATCTGGCCACCATTGGCGACGTCGAACCGGCCGGTGGCGGATTGCGCCTGCACGGCATCGCCGTTGAGGGACTGGACGCGGCCGTTCGTGCCGACGACCAGCCGGCCCGACACGATGTTGGCCCGGATGGCGCGCGCGCCGGAAGCGGTGTCGTTGAGCGTGCCCTCGATGTCGATCGTGGTGGTGCCGGACGAGACATTGGCCTGGATGCCGATGCCCGAGGTCTGGGTGCGGGTCTCGCCGGCATTCAGGGTGTAGGTGTCGGGCGTCGTGATCGAGTAGGTGCTCGATTGCGAGCCGGAGGGGATCGTCTGCGCCATAGATCTCGGGATCCTTCGAAGCGGCCTGCCGCCGCGCCGCGGGCGCGCCGGAGCTGCGGCGGTACCGGACGCGGCGCCGGGTCCCGGCTCGCGGGGATCGGGGGCAGCCGCTCGAAGCGCGCAGGCCGTCCCGCGTTAACCATCTCGTGTAACGGGGATGCGAAGGGCTTTTTCGCCTGCCCTGTGGCGCGTCGGCCACGGTGTCGAGCCCGGCCCATCGGGTGGGACGACGGTGATCGGCGGCGCTCCCCTTCCTTTGCCGGACGCTCCCCGGGCAAACGGCCTGTCGCCCGGCCGCCTTCTCCGCTGGGGCCGGGCGATCCCACGAGAACCGCGACACGCGTCGGAGGCACGGCGAGCAGCCCGGGTGTCACGGGTCGCCGATGTCTTGCATGAACCGTAAGTTGCGCATCCTCAAGTATAGCAATATCCGATAGAAAATTCCGATAAATCCGACAAATACATAAGAATTTGAAGAATTATAATTTGCAACTGCAATAATGTTTCGATATTTGTCGGTTTTTTATTGAGATAAGATCTTCGAATTGGCTAAGGCGGACCCGGTTCCGACACGAGCGGAGGCTCCGTATCCATGTTGTCCGTCTCCGGTTTGAGGGTTTTCGCCGGCACGTCGCTGGTCGTCATGGCCGGTGCCGCGGCCGCTCAGGATGCGCCGGTGCAACTCGACGAGATCGCGGTGGCGGGCAAGGCCGGGCCGCGCGGCGTCATGCCGGCCTATGCCGGCGGCCAGGTCGCGGAGGGTGGGCGTCTCGGCCTGCTCGGCAACACCGAGACGAAAACGTCTCCCTTCAGCGTCACGAGCTACACGGACAGGTTCATCCGCGACCGGCAGGCGCGCACCGCCTCCGAGGCCCTGATCCTCGACCCCTCCGTGCGCGCCACGCAGACGACGGGGGCGCCGTTCGACTCGTTCTACATCCGCGGTTTCCCCATCAACGAGGGGACCAGCGGCGAGATCGCCTTCGACGGCCTCTACGGCATCGCGCCGAGTTTCCGCATCTTCACGGACTATGCCGAGCGTATCGAGGTGCTGAAGGGGCCCTCCGCCGCGCTCTCGGGGGTCTCGCCCAATGGCGGCGTCGGCGGCGTCATCAACATCGTCCCCAAGCGCGCGGGCGAGGACCTGACCCGTCTCACCCTCGATTACGGCTCGGTCGCGCGCGGCGGCGGCCAGCTGGACATCGCGCGGCGCTACGGCCCGAATCGGGAATGGGGCGTCCGCTTCGTCGGCAGCCCGCGGGGCGGCGCCGCCCCGTTCGACCGGCAATCCGAGACCACGGCCGTCGGGGCGCTCGCCCTCGACTACCAGGGCGAGCGGTTCCGGGCCTGGCTCTACATGCTCGCCCAGACCGATCGCTTCACCGCGCCGCTGCGCCCGTTCCTCCTCAAGGCCGGTGTGCCCGTCCCGAAGGCCCCCGACGGCCGCCTGAACCTGACGCAGCCGTGGGAATACGCGCATGTCGACGATCGCGGCGGTCTGCTGCGCACCGAATACGATCTCACCGATCAGGTCACGCTCTTCGCCGATGCCGGCGGCTCCCAGACCGGTGTCGAGCGCTACTTCGCCTCGGCCCCGACCATCCTCAACGCGCGCGGGGACACGACCACGACCCCGCAATATTACGGCATGAGCATCGACCGCTCCACGTATGACGGCGGCCTGCGCGCCCGGTTCGACACCGGCTTCGTCCGCCACGCCGTCGCGGTGCAGGCCTCGGTCTATAACGAGGACATCGCCCGGCGCCTGTCGGCCGGACGGGGCAGCTACCTGTCGAATCTCTACGCGCCGGTCCTCGTCCCCCTCATCGCCCCGACGGTGGTCGAATCGCGCCCGCGCCTGTCCGACAGCACGTTGAGCGCGATCGCGGTCGCCGACACCCTGTCGGTCTTCGACGAGCGCATCCTCCTGACCCTGGGCCTGCGCCAGCAGCGCATTGAGGCCCATAACTACGTCTCGAATGTCGGCACGCTGGCCTCGTCCTACGACAAGGGCGCGACGAGCCCCCTCGTCGGCCTGGTGGTGCGCCCCTGGGACCACGTCTCGTTCTACGGCAACTACATCGAGGGCCTGAGCCGCGGCGACGTGGCCCCCCTCGCGGCGACCAATTCCGGGGAGGTGCTCGCCCCCTATGTCGCGCATCAGGTCGAGGCGGGCGTGAAGCTGGATTTCGGGACGCTGGGGGCGAGCTTCGGCGCCTTCCAGATCACCCGGCCGATCGGCGAGCTCAGCCCGGCGCGGCGCTTCGCCCAGACCGGCGAGCAGTGCGTCGGCGGCCTCGAGTTCACTCTCTACGGCGAGGTCACGCCCGGCCTGCGGGCCCTCGGCGGCGTCACGCTCCTCGACGGCGTCCTCACCCGGACGGCGGTGGCCGCCAATATCGGCCACACGCCGATCGGGGTGCCGGGCGTGCAGCTCAATCTCGGCGTCGAGTGGGATCTACCCTGGCTGCCCGGCCTCACCCTCAACGGGGCCGTCCTCCACACGGGGCGGCAGTTCGTCGACGCCGCGAACACCCAGGCGCTGCCGGACTGGACGCGCCTCGATCTCGGCCTGCGCTACGCGACCCTGATCGGGGGGTGCTGGGCGACCTTCCGCGCCGACGTGCTGAACGCGACCGGGGTGAATTACTGGACCGGCGTCGCCTCCTTCGGCACCTTCTTCCAGGGGGCGCCGCGCACCTATCTGCTGTCGATGTCGGTCGATCTGTGACGGTCGTGGCGGGGCGGCGTCAGATCCCCGAGGGCCCGAGCGCCTTCGGGGCGGGGCTCACCACCACCGCCGCGCCGTTGCGGATCTCGTAGACGGCGAGCGCCCGGTCGCTGGTGCCCTCCGGGCGGAAGCGGAAGGTGCCGTCGAGGCCGGCGAAGCCCGCCGGAATCGTCAGCGTGGTGTCGGCGAAGCGCTGCGAGCCGTATTGCCGGGTCAGGGCCGCGGCCAGGGAGACGGCGTCGTAGCCGAGGGAGGCGACCCGCGGCGGCACGCTGCCGAAGCGGGCCTGGTAGCGCTGGGCGAAGCTCGCGAAGCCGGCCCCGTCGGGGGCGGCGAACCAGCCGCCCTGGAAGGCCGGCAGGGCGGTGACCCGCGGGTCGTTCCACAGGGCGGTGCCGATCGGGCGGACCCGGGCGGGCGAGAAGCCGGCCTTGGTCAGGGCCGGCCCGACCGCGGACAGGCCCGTCGGCGTGTCCGGCAGGAACAGGGCGTCGGCCTGCGCCCCCGGCCCCGCGATCATCGGCCGGAGCCGGGCGATGGCCGGGCCGGGATCGGCGGCCGGGTAGCGCTCCAGGGCGACGAGGCGGGCGCCGCGCCGGGCCACCGCCTCCCGGAACTGTGCCTCGACCGCGTTGCCGTAGGTCGAATCGGGGATGAGGGCCGCGAAGGAGCGGCGCCCGCCCGCCGTCGCCTCGTCGACGACGCGGTCGACCTCGGACTGGGGCAGGAAGCTGATCAGGTAGACGCCCTTGGCGGCGACGCTCGAATCCGTGGAGAAGGCCACGATCGGCTTGCCCGCCCCCCGCGCCGCGCCGGCCGCCGCCTGGACATTGGCCGCGAAGAGCGGCCCGAGCAGGATCTCGGCCCCCTCCCCCAGGGCGGCCTGCGCCGCCTCGCGGGCGCCCTCCGGCGCGCCGCGGTCGTCCTTCACCAGGATCTGCAGGTCGGGCTTCTGGAAATCCTCGTAGGCGAGCTCGGCCGCATTGCGCAGGGCCGTGCCGATGGCGGAGCCCGGGCCGGTGAGGGGCGCGATCAGCGCGACCTTGACCGAGCCCGTGCCGATCCGGCCCGCAGCGACCGCCGCGGGGGCGGCCTCCGCCGCCGGAGGCGCCACGGCCTGCCGGCGTGGCGCCGGCGAGCCGTCGCTCATGCAGCCGCCGAGGCCCGCCGGGAGCAGGCCCGTCAGGAGCAGGGCGACGCTGCTCGCCGCCCGGAGCCGCCGCAACGCCATCGCCAAGCCCTCCCCCGAGCCTTCCCGAAGCGGGCCCAGGTTGGGTGTGCGCCTGCGAAAAGTAAATGTGAGGGGGGCCCGGATTGCGGTCCGCAAGGGTCGGTTGCCGTGGCATTGTCGTTGCGATGACACAGCGAATCGACAAGCCGCCCGCCAGCTTCACCGCCTTCGGGCTCGCCGCCGAGGCCCAGCCGCTGGCGCCGGGCCTCTATGTCGTGGCGACGCCGATCGGCAACCTGAAGGACGTGACCTTCCGGGCGCTCGCCACCCTCGCCGCGGCCGATGCCGTGCTCGCGGAGGACACGCGGGTCACCCGAACCCTACTGATGCATTACGGCATCACCACGCCGCTGGTGGCCTATCACGAGCATTCCAACGCCGCGATCCGCGAGCGGATGGTGCTGCGCCTGAAGGCGGGGGAGGCCCTGGCTCTGGTCTCGGATGCGGGCACGCCGCTGGTCTCGGATCCCGGTTTCAAGCTCGTCCAGGCGGCGATCGAGGCCGGTATCCCGGTCACGCCCATTCCCGGCCCCTCCGCGGTGATGACCGCCATCGTCGCCGCCGGCCTGCCCACCGACCGCTTCTTCTTCGAGGGCTTCCTGCCGCAGAAATCCGGCGCCCGGCGCAACCGCCTGGAGGCGCTCGGCGGCATTCCCGGCACCCTCGTCCTGTTCGAATCCCCCAATCGTCTGCCGGACATGCTGGCCGATGCCGCCGCGGTTCTCGGCGAGAACCGCCCCGCCGCCGTCGCCCGGGAGCTGACCAAACTCTACGAGACGATCCGGCGCGGCAGCCTCGGGCAGCTCGCCGCGACCTTCGCCGAGGAAGGGGCGCCTAAGGGCGAGGTCGTGGTGGTGATCGGCGCGGCGGTCGAGGAGGCGCGCTCCGCCGAGGCGGATCCCGATCTCGATGCGCGCCTGAAGGCGGCGCTCGCCCGCCACTCGATCAAGGATGCGGCGGCGCTGGTCGCCGACGAGACCGGCCAGCCCAAGCGGCAGGTCTATGCCCGCGCCCTGGCCCTGACGCGCGAGACCGATGACGCCGGCTGAGACGCGCCTGCGCGCCCGGCAGGCGGCCTATCGGCGCGGCCTGTCCAGCGAGGTCCTGGCCCTCGCGCTCCTCATGCTGAAGGGCTACCGGCCGCTGGCCCGGCGCTTCTCCGCGGCGGGCGGCGAGATCGATCTCGTCATGCGGCGGGGCCGGGTGATCGTCTTCGTGGAGGTGAAGGCCCGCGGCCGTCTGGCGGAGGCGCATGTCGCCATCGATGGGCGCAAGCAGGCCCGGTTCTCCCGCGCGGTGCGGGCCTGGCTGAGCCGGCACCCGCCTCCGCCACAGGCCACGCTGCGGGCGGATGCGGTCCTGCTGGCGCGGGGGCACTGGCCGCGCCACCTGCCGGACGCGTTCCCGCTCCAGGGCTTCTGAGGCGCTCCCCGCCGCGCCCTCGCGCGGGGCCGGAATGGCTCAGGAGGCGGGGGCGTCCCGCTCCAGGCGGCGCTTCAGGCGGGTGGCGCCGTAGATCGCGGCCAGTCGCTGGCGCGCCGCATGGACGGGCGGCGCATCGCGCTCGGCCCGGGCGGCGGCGATCACCAGCAGCGTCGCGGCGATCGAATGCTGCAGGCGCCCCTGTGCATGGGCCTGGTCGAGATGATCGGCGTCGCGCGCCGATCGCGGATCCGTCTTCGGCATGTTCGGCTTCAGCCCCTGTGCTCGGAGACGGGCCCGATCGCCACGCGACCGGGAGCGCCCCAAGTCCTGATGTGCCGCGCTTCTTTCCGCCGGAGCCGCATCCGCTTCGGCGACGAGCGCTCTGAATGCCGCCGTCCTTCCGGACGGGCGGCGTCGCCACGCTCGGGGAGACGATTGTCGGCATCAAGGCAGCTTGGCCGTAGGCCGGGCGCGGCGTGGTTCCGGCTGCCATCCCGTTCCGGAGCGCGCTCCGCTGAAGGGATGTCGGTTCGGCGAAAGGGAGCCCGTCGAAACCAGGGCCTGGAGCCGTGCCCGATTGCAACGCGATCGGGCACGGCTTTAGAACCGGAGCCGCGCCGGCCGGAGCGCGACCTCGGGGCTTCGCGGAGCCGGAGAGCGCCCTTCCTGCGGGTTCCCTGCTCTTGAAGACGTGTCGTGCAAGTGCCTCGATCCACTGACAGCAAAGTCGATTTGATTGCCCAGATCGAGTCTCCCGAATTCCCCGTCCAGTATCCGCATGTCGTCAACCGGCACTTGCTCGACCCATCGGCGCAGTCGGCCATGGAATATTCCTGGAGCAGGAAGCTCTTCGAAACGCACCCGATCCGGATCTTCAAGCTCCGCAACGTCTTCGTGGCAGGCGAGGGGATCGTCTTCGACCGGTCGGGCCGTCACGACCCGCAATTCATCACGCAGCAGGCGAACGACCACATCGCGCGTGCCCAGTCCGAGGTTCTGCAGGCGATCTCGGACAACCATTTCCAGGTCAAAACCGATCCCTGCGTGCTGTGCGTCAAGCCGGGATGGCAGAATTACGGGCACTGGCTGATGGAGATGCTGCCGGTCGCCAATATCGTCAACAGGGTCGTCGACTCGTCGCGGCTGAAGTTCCTCGTCTCGGGCGGATACCCCGAGGCGATGAAGAGGGTCGTCCGGCAGAGCCTCGACCTCTGCGCGGTGCCGGAGCCGAACATCGAGATCTACGGGCACGTTCCGACGTTCTTCGAGACCTTGTACTGCGTCCAGGGGCTGACGATGCACGGCATCTACATGTCGCCCCTCGTGTTCAACGCCATCGACAAGCTGTCCGAGCCGGCGCGGCCGACACCCTCCCGCAGGCTCTACATCAAGCGGGGAGAGGGCCTCAGCCGAAGCATCGTGAATGCGGGCGCCTTCGAGAAGCGGCTGCTTGCGCAGGGTTTTTCGGTGATCGAGCCGGAAAAGCTCGATTTCGCCGAGCAGATCGCGCAGTTCAAAGGAGCGGAGAGCATCGTCGGCATCGCCGGTGCGGGCATGACCAACATCGCCTTCTCCGGCTCGAACGCGAATGTCGTGATTCTCTATCCGCAATCGATGCCGGACACGTTCTTCTTCTTCATCGCCACGCACCGGCACCTCAACCTGACGGATGTCCGCTGTCAGGAGGTCGACAACTCCCTGACGCACAATTCCTGGGATCGGAAGATCACCCTCTCCGAGGGCGACATCGACGCCATCATCGCCCGGGCGCTCGACGGGAAGGCCTGACGCCTGCCCGCGAAAGCGGGTGTACCGGCCCTCACCCCGAGACCCACCGGGCCGCCGCCGCGTTGTGCACCGGGGCGGCTGCGAGATCGCCGCGTAACATGCCTCCGATAGGTAGGGCGTGCCGGGCGCCGGCACCCCCGCCGCGGCACGGATCGGCCGGGCCGGATGCCCGCCGAGCGGCGGGGGCATCGACGGGGCAATCGACGGGGAGAGAGCGTCGGCATGAGCGGGACGGAAGGACGCGTCGAGATCATCGGGGCCCCGATCGAGATCGGGACCAGCGAGCCGGGCGCCCTGATGGGGCCGGCGGCCCTGCGCACCGCCGGCCTGGTGCGCACCCTGACGGAGCTGGATTTCGCCGTCACCGATCGCGGGGACGTCGCCCCCGAAGGCCCGCCCGACCTACGCGGGCTCCCCGCCGTGCGGGCCTGGACGCGGGCGATCGCCGCGGCGGTCGGCGACGCGCTCGACCGGGGCGCTCTGCCGCTGGTGGCGGGCGGCGATCACAGCCTCTCGCTCGGCTCCCTCGACGGGGTGCTGCGCCATATCGGCGGGGCGCGGCCGGTCTTCGTGCTCTGGCTCGACGCGCATGCGGATTTCAACACGCCCGAGACCTCGCCCTCGGGCAACGCCCACGGCATGCCGCTCGCCGCGCTCTGCGGGGAGCTCGGCTTCGAGGAGATGTTCGCGGACGGCGAGCGGCCCATGCTCGACCCGTCCCACATCCATCTCTTCGGCCTGCGCTCGATCGATCCCGGTGAACGGGCGCTGGTGCGGGCCCGCCGCGTCGACGTGACCGACATGCGCATGATCGACGAGTTCGGAGTGGTCGCCCCGCTGCGCCGCATCCTCGACCGGGTCGCTGCGGCCGGAGGACACCTGCATGTCAGCTTCGACGTGGATTTCCTCGATCCCGCCATCGCACCGGGCGTCGGCACCACCGTGCCGGGCGGAGCGACCTTCCGCGAGGCGCATCTCATCATGGAGATGCTGCACGATTCCGGGCTGGTCGGCTCCCTCGACGTGGTCGAGCTCAACCCCTTCCTCGACGAGCGGGGACGCAGCGCCAAGGTGCTGGTGGAACTCGTGGCGAGCCTGTTCGGCCGCTGCATCATCGACCGGCCCGCCGGGGCGGCCTCGATCGAGGTCGCCCCGGAGGATCGCTGACGGGTCCCGCGGGTCCGGGACCCGGCTCTTCAGAAGCGGACGATCACCTGGGCCCGGATCGTGCGCGGGGCGCCGGGCGTGATCTGGTTGTTGTTCGTCGCGGTGTAGATGTAGTTGCGGTCGAAGATGTTTTCGATGTTGATCTGCGCCCGCGCCCAGTCGTTGATCTTATAGAACAGCCCCAGGTCGAAGCGCGAGTAGCTCGGCAGCCTGACTGCGTTGTCGGAGCTCGCGAAGGTGTGGCTCTGGTAGAGATAGCCGACGCCGATCGCGAATTCGCGCGTCACGTCGAACTTGTTCCACAGGGACACGGCGTTGAACGGCACGAGGCCGACCGTGTTGCCCGCGACGACGGTGGCCGAGGTGGCACTCTCGATCCGGGCATCGGTGAAGCTGTAGCCGCCGGCCACCTGCCACCAATCCGTGACGTAGCCGTTGGCGCCGATCTCGACGCCCTTGGCGTTCGTCCGGCCCGACAGCAGGAAGAAGCCCGCATTGTTCGGATCCGGCAGGCGCTGGTTGGTCCGGTCGAGGTCGTAGGCGGCGGCGGTGAGCTGGAAGTCCGGCGTGACGTCGTACTTCACGCCGACCTCCTTGTTCTCGAAGCCTTCCGGTCGGGCGAAGGCGAGGCCCGCGGAGAAGACACCGATCTGGTCGCCCGCGCTCGGCAGGTAGGAGACGCTGTAGCTGCCGTAGAAGGCGAGGTTCGGCAGGGGCTTCAGGACGATGCCGGCCCGGGGCGAGACGAGGTCGTCGATCCGCGCCGTCTGCTCGCCCGTGTTCTGGTTGCGCGAGGCGAAGTCGAAATGGTCGTAGCGCAGGCCGCCGAGGACCTGCAGCCAGTCGGTCACCTCGATCTGGTCCTGCGCGTAGACCGCGGCGAGGCCGAGATCGTAGCGCGCATTCGCGTCCGACGTGCCGTTGTTGCGGAAGGTCACCGGGACGCGGCTGACCGGGGAGAGCGGGTTCACGACGAGGCTGGTCGCGACGTTGTTGAAGTAGCCCGTCTGCCGGAAGGCGGTCCCCTCCTGGTAGCCGAGCTCGAAGCCGGCGAGCAGGGTGTGCTTCATGCCCGCGATCACCGTCTTGTAGACGAAGTCGTTCTGGCTGAAGTAGTTCGTCCGGTTGGTGTCGTTGCGGTAGGCCCCGAGCGGCACCGCGGTGCCGGCCGCGTTGACGGCGCCGCCCGGATAGACGTTCCGGTAGAACTTCTCGTAATCGGCGAAGCGCAGCTGGCTGTGCATCTCCACGCCCGAGTCGAACCGGTGATCGAGGGCGACGGTGGCGATGTGGGCGTCGACCTGCGCCCGGTTCACGTCCGGATTGCCGAAGAAGGTCGCCCGGTTGCGGCGGTAATCGTAGGCGCGGCCGAACCGGGAGGGGATGCCCCGATCCGTGAGCCGGTCGTCGTGGAAATACTCGTAGGAGACCTTCAGCGTGGTGGCCGGATCGATGAGGAAGGTCATCGTCGGGTTGACGCCGTAGCGGGTCAGGTCGCCGAACTGGCGGTAGGTGCCGGATTGCTCGGCCATGCCATTCAGGCGGAAGAAGGCGGTGTCGCTCACGCGGTCGCCCACGTCGACGGCGACGCGCTTGGCGTCGAACTGGCCGCCCCCGGCCACGATCTCGCGCACCCGCAGCCCGTCGGCTTCCTTGAGCACGCGGTTGATGACGCCGCCGCCGCCGCCGCGGCCGAAGATCAGGGAATCGGGTCCCTTCAGCACCTCGACGCGCTCGACGTTGTAGAGGTCGCGGTAATACTGGACGTCGTCGCGGATGCCGTTGACGAAGAAGTCGGCATTCGTGCTCTGCCCGCGGATGACCACCTGGTCGCGGTTGCCCTCGCCCTGCGAGGGCAGCACGCCCGGCACGTAGCGCAGCTGGTCGGTCAGGTTCTGGAAGTTCTGGTCGCGGATCTGCTGCTGCGGGATGATGGTGACCGCCTGGGGCGTGTCGATCAGCGGCGTGTCGGTCTTGGTGGCGCTGCGCGTCGCCTTGGTGAGATAGCCGACCGTGACGCCGCCGCGCGGGCCCGGAACGCCGGGGCCGCCGCCGACGACGCTCAGTTCGTCGAGGGTGGTGGTCGTCGCCCCGTCGAGGACGGGGGGCGGTGCCGCCTCGGCCCCGGCGGCGAGGAGAGGCGTCGCCAGCAGGGCGGCCGCCATGGCGCGAGGAGTGATCTGACCCATTGGAGAAAGCCCACCGTCTTCTTGTGTTGCGTCCGGCGGGTCGTGGGGCGCGACGGATCCGGCAGCCTGCACCGCCTTGACGGAAGACGGTCGCGCCGAAGGCGCGGTGCCGGCCGTGGATCCCGGATGTCGCGGCCGGCTGTTGCGGCTCGCTGAACGATGTCGCGACTATTCCGAGTGGATTGATCTTCTCAAGGATTGTTTCTTAGAGATTTCTAATCTTGTCTGGAATTGATCTAATACGGATTCCAGCCTTGGCCGTAAGCGGTTGAATGCGCACGAATAAGATTTGCGCAATCATAGGTTGTTTAATCCTGGCCGTCTCTCGATGGCGGGTGATCTGTTGCGGTAATGTCACGAACGGCGGGGCCGGGATGCGCCCCGCCCCGCGGCCTCAATCCCGGAAGCTGACCTTCGCGCCCCGTTCGACATGGGCGGCGAGGCTGCGCGCATCCCAGTTCGTCAGCCGGATGCAGCCATGCGATTCCGTCTTGCCGATCTTTTCCGGCTCCGGCGTACCGTGGATGCCGTAGGAGGGGATCGCGAGGTCGATCCAGACGAGGCCGACCGGGTTGTTCGGTCCCGGCTCGATCGAGAAGCGGTGCCGGGCTTTCACCCCGGCGAAACGGTAGCGCGGGTTGTAGGTGTACCAGGGGTCGAAGGCGACGCCCTTCACCTTGGTGTCGCCGCTCGGTGCGGGTTTCTCGGCGCTGCCGATCGAGGCCGGCACGTCGGAGACGAGGGCGCCGTCCTCCCCGAAGGCGCGCACGCGCCGCGCGCCCTTGTCGACCTCGATCCGGGTCACCTTCGGCGCCTGCGGCCGGGGCTCGATCTTGCCCTGGCCCATCGGCGTCACGCCCGCGACGAGGAGCACCGTCCCGGCCTTGTCGAGGGGCTTGCCCGGGTTCATCGCCGAGAGGAGGTCGCGCTGCATGTGGTAGCGCTCGGCGAGCATCTCGCGGGGATTGGTGTAGCGCAGGGGGCCGATCTCGGCCTGTTCCTCCAGCCGGCGCGGCACGGAGGCGAGGAACGGCCCCTTCACCTCCGCCTCGCCGAGGGTGATCTCGGCGGTGACGGGCTGCGCCCCCTGGGCGAGCCTGTCGAACAGCGCCTGGTCGAGGGTCTCACGCGCGGGAAGCCCCTGGGCGGCGGCATAGGCCCGCAAGGCCCCCCGGAGGTTGTCGCCATCGCGCCCGTCGATGGCACCCGGCGAGAAGCCGGCGCGGTCGAGCAGCACCTGCACCTTGATGAGGAGAGGATCGGGGCTGGGCTTTGCCGCCTCGGCCTTCCGGCCGGGCTTCTTCGGCCGTGACGTATCCTGCGCCTTGCCGGCCGGCGCCGCGACGAAGGTCGCGGTCTCGATGGCTTCGCGGGTCAACGGCGGGGCGGCCGGTTCCGCCCCGGCCGCGGCGGGCGCGAGCACCACGACCGCCCAAGCCGCGAACCGGATCCGCCCCATCGCCCGCCCCTTCCGCTCACGCGCTCCGGATCGACAAGCTGCGGCCACGCCTCCCCGTTCCGGAGGCGGCGGCGCTGCGTCACCGGAACGCGCCGGATTTCGCCTTTGCTCGTGTTTTCGGGGACGGCTTGGGGGCGAGGGACACCCGGCACGACCGGAGCGATCCTCCGTAAGCCGGTCGGCCCACCCGAAACCTCACTCGCAGAGCCGGTGGCCGGCATTGCGCTCGCGTTCGTCGAGATGGAGGTGGTTGGCGTGGGCGGCGTCCGAGCCCGGGCCGAGCACGGTGCGGAAGAAGGCGCAGGCCTTGCCGCGCACGCTCGTCACGAAGGCGGCCTCCGGCGTCCCCTCCGGCAGCCCGGTGACCTTGATCGGCGGATGCTTGGCGAAGCCGAAGCCCATCACGTCGACCGCGTTGGCGAAGGCGTGCTCGCTGAGCTTGGCGTCGATGTCGTGGTTCTGGCCGCGGCAGAGATAGGAGCCCCCGAGGGAGAGCGTCGTCGGGGGCTCGGAGAGCTGCGTCTCGGCGGCGACCGTGACCTCGCTCGCCCAGCGGGCCAGGGCCTCGGCCGCGCGGCAGGACAGAATCGCCGCCGGCTCCAGGGCGATCGCGTCCCCGAGGCGCGTCACCCGCAGGGGCTGGGGCACGCTGCATTGCCCCTCGGTGATCGCCGGCAGCGCCTCGTAGCGCACGCCGAGCCGGTCGAGCCGGCGCCGGCAGGCGGTGTCGTCCGGCGCGGCGACCTTCAGGGCGAGGGCGGCCTCCCCCGAGAGCTCGGGCGGCCGGGCCGGTGGTGCCGGCGCGTCCGTGGGGGGCGGTAGGGCTGGCGGTGCCGCGGGTTGCACCGGGGGCGTCAGCGCCGCTGGCCGCTCCGGCGGCAACGGTGGGGTCTCCGTCGGGCCGGTGGCCTTCGGCGTGGCGAGTTCGGCGGGCCGGGGGGGCGGCTGCGGTGGCCCCTGCCCTTCGGAGGACGGCGCCTTGTCCTGCGCCGGCGCCGCGAGGACCGAGCCCAGGAAGGCGAGGCCGGCGAGCCCGAGGCGTCCGCGCCCTCCCCGCGCCGAGACCGCGCTGCGGAGCCGGGCCGTCGCAGGCCGCGCGTGCGTGGTGAGATCGTCTCCGCCCGGATCCCCCCGAGACGGGCTCGACCCACGGGTAACCCGCACCGGAACGCGTAGCATCGCAAGACCCGCCTATCGACGGTTGCGATTAGTCGGAGACGGGGAGAGACCTGCAAGGGCGGCCAGGACACGCGCCCCGATTTCCGTGTGGCCGGATCCCGTCGCGGTTGCGCGCGCGAGGGCTCGCACGGTGCCGCAGATCGCGGCGAGTGGCGCGAAAACAGGCCGCCGCGCGGGAGGCGGGGTGCCGTGCCCCTTCGATCAGTACCGGGTCAGGAACAGGCCGGCCAGCAGGAAGCAGAAGCCCCCCAGCGCCAGCACGCCTTCCTTTCGCTGCGTGCGATCGTAGAAATGCGCCAGCGCGCCACCGCCGCACAGAGCCGCGCCCAAGCCGATTGCCATTGCGCCCATCGAACCTGTCTCCCCGTCGAGACATCGCCGTTGCCGGCCGAAGCATCCCGACGCCGTTGTCGCGATGCGAGGGCAGGTGACCGCGTGGTATCGCCGGATGACTTCGATTCGCCGTTGCGCCGGTGATTCGAGGGCTGCCGGACGACGCAGACCAATTCTGCTCCTTCGCGATTACCTAAGCAATCCCGGTGCCACGATTTCGGCGTAGTCGTTAATCCCTAGAGCCTTCGAAAGGCGGCAGTGGCGGCGAGGTCCGTTGACCCTCGGCGGTCCGCCTGGATATGCACCGGCATGCACGAAGAAATTTCCGGCTTCGACGTCGTGGTCGTCGGCGGCGGTCACGCGGGCGTCGAAGCCGCGGCGGCCTCCGCCCGCACGGGCGCGCGCACGGCCCTGGTGACGCACCGGGCGGCGACGGTCGGCGCGATGTCCTGCAACCCGGCGATCGGTGGCCTCGGCAAGGGGCATCTCGTCCGCGAGGTCGATGCCCTCGACGGCCTGATGGGGCGGGTGGCCGATGCGGCGGGCATCCAGTTCCGCCTGCTCAACCGGCGCAAGGGCCCGGCGGTGCGCGGGCCGCGCACCCAGGCCGACCGCAAGCTCTACGCCGCCGCCATGCAGGCGGCCGTGGCGGCGACGGAGGGGCTCACCCTGGTCGAGGGCGAGGTCGAGGATCTCGCGGTCTCGGAGGGGCGCGTGGCCGGTGTCGTCCTGAGCGACGGGCGCCGCCTGTCCGCCGGCGCGGCGGTGATCACCACGGGCACCTTCCTGCGCGGGCTCATCCATATCGGCCCCCGGCAAATACCGGCCGGCCGCGTCGGCGAGGGACCGGCCATCGGACTCGCCCTCACCCTCGACCGGCTCGGTTTCCGCCTTGGCCGCCTCAAGACCGGCACGCCCGCGCGCCTCGACGGCCGCACCATCGACTGGGCGAGCCTCGAGATGCAGCACGCGGATGCGGAGCCCGTGCCCTTCTCGACCCTGACCGAGCGGATCACCACGCCGCAGATCGCCTGCGGCATCACCCGCACCACCCGAGCGGTCCACGACCTCATCCGCGAGAACCTGCATCTCTCGCCGATGTATTCCGGCGGCATCGCCAGCCGCGGCCCGCGCTATTGTCCCTCCATCGAGGACAAGGTGGTCCGCTTCGGCGACCGGGAGGGCCACCAGATCTTCCTGGAGCCGGAAGGGCTCGACGATCCCACCGTCTACCCGAACGGCATCTCCACGGCCCTGCCGGAGGAGGTCCAGGCGGCGATCATCGCGGCGATCCCCGGGCTCGAAAAGACGCGGATCCTGCGGCCGGGCTACGCGATCGAGTACGACTACATCGATCCGCGCGAGCTCGATGCGAGCCTGCAGACGAAGCGCCTCCCCGGCCTGTTCCTGGCCGGGCAGATCAACGGCACCACCGGCTACGAGGAGGCGGCGGCCCAGGGCGTGGTCGCCGGGCTCAACGCGGCCCGCCTCGCGGGCGGCGCGGCCCCGGCCCTGTTCGACCGGGCGGAATCCTATCTCGGCGTGATGATCGACGACCTCGTCACCCACGGGGTGAGCGAGCCTTACCGCATGTTCACCTCGCGCTCGGAATATCGGTTGTCCCTCCGCGTCGACAATGCCGACGAGCGGCTGACCGCCAAGGGGGCGGCCCTGGGCTGCGTCGGCGCCGGGCGGCTCGCGCATTTCGAGGCGTCTCAGGCGAAGCTCGAAGCGGCGCGCCGGCAGCTCGACGCTCTGAGCCTGACGCCGACCCAGGCGGCCGCGCAGGGCATCTCGCTCAATCGCGACGGCATCCGCCGCACGGCGTTCCAGCTGCTGTCCTACCCGGAGATCACCTGGGAACGGCTCGCCGGGGTCTGGCCGGAGCTCGGCGGCGTCGCGCCCGCGGTGGCGGAGCGTCTGCGCACGGATGCGACCTATTCGGTCTATCTCGACCGGCAGAGCGCCGATATCGCCGCCTTCCGGCGCGACGAGGGCGTGACCCTGCCGGCCGGGCTCGATTACGGGCGCATTGCCGGGCTCTCCAACGAGATGCGGGGCAAGCTCGAGACGGTGAAGCCGGCCACCCTCGGGCAGGCGGCCCGGATCGAAGGCATGACGCCGGCGGCGCTGACCCTGCTCGCCGCCCATGCCCGGCAGGGCCGCGCCTCGCGCGCCGCCTGAACCACGTCGGACGAGGAGCAGGCTGGGCATGGCCGATGCGGAACGTGATCGGGTTCTCGCCGAATCCGGGGTTTCACGTGAAACAGGCGAGGCGTTGAACCTCTACGTTGAACAGCTGCGCCGCTGGCAATCCGTGAAGAATCTCGTCGGCCCCGGGACGCTCTCGGAGGTCTGGTCGCGCCATGTGGCGGACGCCTTGCAGTTGCTCGCCCTGGTGCCGGAGGCGCGACGTTGGGTCGATCTCGGCTCCGGCGCCGGCATCCCAGGGCTGATCCTGGCCATTGCGGGGCGGGAGCGGCCCGGTTTTCACGTGAAACTGGTGGAGAGCAATGCGCGCAAATGCGCCTTCCTCACCGAGACGGCCCGGCTGACCACGGCGCCGGTGCAGGTCCTGAACAAGCGCATCGAGGCCGTGATGCCGGATCTCGAGGTCACCGACATCGTCTGCGCCCGGGCCCTGGCGCCGTTGCAACAGTTGCTCGCTTGGTCGGAACCCTTGTTGAAAAAAGGTGCGATCGGCGTGTTTCCGAAGGGACGTGATGCAGCGGCGGAATTGACCGAAGCGCAGCGAGGATGGAGATTCGACCACGACCTGATCGCGAGCCGTACCGATTCTGACGCGCGCATCGTCTTGGTCACGAATCTTTCCCGCGTGGACGCATGACCCATACCCCCACCGACAAGCCCCTGCGCGTGATCGCGCTGGCCAATCAGAAGGGCGGCGTCGGCAAGACGACGACGGCGATCAATCTCGGCACGGCCCTGGCCGCCATCGGCGAGAGCGTGCTGGTGATCGATCTCGACCCGCAGGGCAACGCCTCCACCGGGCTCGGTATCGACCGGCGGCGGCGCAAGGTCTCGACCTATCATGTCATGGCCGGGGAGGCGCAGCTGCGCGATGCGGTGGTGGCCACGGCGGTGCCCCGGCTCTCCGTCGCGCCCTCGACCATGGACCTGCTCGGCCTGGAGCTGGAGCTCGCCAACGCCCCCGACCGGGCCCATCGGCTTCGAAGCATCCTCGGAAATCTCTCAGCCGCCTCGGAGCCTCCGGGGTTCGGCTACGTGCTGATCGACTGTCCGCCCTCGCTTAACCTGTTGACGATCAACGCCCTGGCCGCAGCCGACGCCGTCCTCGTCCCCCTCCAATGCGAATTCTTCGCCCTCGAAGGCCTCAGCCAACTTCTGCGTACGGTTGAGCAGGTTCGCTCGGCTCTGAATGCGAAGTTGCAGATCCAGGGCGTGGTGCTGACCATGTACGACCCGCGCAACAATCTTTCGGCCCAGGTCGTGGCCGATGTGCGCGGCTTCATGGGTGACAAGGTCTACGAGACGATGATCCCGCGCAATGTGCGCGTGTCCGAGGCGCCCTCCCACGGCAAGCCTGTGCTGCTCTACGATCTGAAATGTGCGGGGGCACAGGCCTATCTGCGGCTCGCATCCGAGGTGATCCAGCGGGAAGGTCGTGTGCCGCCGCCGGCTGCCGCTGCCTGACGAACAAGGTTTCCGACGGGTGCCGGCGAACGGTCCGGCCTCGATGGTGTGATGGAGTAAGGTCTTTTGGCGATGGCGGATGAATCGGCGCGGCCGCGCCTGGGACGCGGACTTGCCGCGCTGATCGGGGATTTCAACGACGAGGAGACCGGTGGCGAGGCGCGCGGAGCGGAGGCCCAGAAGAAGGTCGCCGTCGAGTTCCTGCGGCCGAACCCACGCAATCCTCGGCGGCATTTCGCCGAAACAGAGCTCGACGAGTTGGCCGCTTCGATCCGGACGCGCGGCGTCATCCAGCCGATCGTGGCGCGCGCCTTGAGCGGCGTCCCGGGCACCTTCGAGATCGTCGCTGGCGAGCGTCGCTGGCGTGCGGCGCAGCGCGCCGGGTTAACGGATGTGCCGGTGGTCGTGGTCGATATCGACGACCGGGCCTCGCTCGAATTCGCGATTCTCGAGAACGTCCAGCGCAGCGACCTGAACGCGATCGAGGAGGCCGCCGGCTACGAGCGGCTGATGCAGGAATTCAGCTATACGCAGAAGGAATTGGCCGAGATCCTGGGCAAGAGCCGCAGCCATCTCGCCAACACCCTGCGGCTTCTCCAGCTCCCTCTGGCGATCCAGGACCGCGTCACCGCCGGCGAGATCACCGCGGGCCATGCCCGCGCGCTGCTGGCCCTGAGCGATCCCGAGGCCGTCGCCCGGCGCATCGTGGCGGAAGGCCTCTCGGTCCGCGAGGTGGAAGCCCTGGCCGCCGAGGAGGCGACTCCTTCGGACTTGCCGCGTCCTGGCCGGCCCCGGCGAGATCCGGTCGCTCATGCGGATCTGCGCACGCTGGAGCAGTCACTGACCAGGGCCTTGGGATTCGGTGTGGCCGTTAAGGCCAAGGCCAGTGGCGAAGGCGAGATCCGGATCCGTTACGGCAATGCCGAGGAGCTGGAGGCGCTTCGCCAGCGCTTGGGTGTCTGACGGGCCGCACTCCCGACGCTGGAGCCGGATCAGCCCCGCTTCGCGGCTCGTCCTGCAATCGAGAGCAGGACAGCGGCACCCTGGGCATGGGCGAGATCCGGCTCGGCCCTGCGGCAGGCCAGAATTGCGTCCTGAAGCAGGGTAACGGCCCGGCGCAAATCCTCGGTGGACCAGCGGGCGAATTGTGTTTCCACGAGCGCTTTGCGGCGGAAATGCAGTCCGCGCCAGGAGGCGGTGAGCTCGGAAGGGCCGGCACCCGGATTGTCGAGCCGGCCTGAGAGAAGCCCCAGAGCGTGACGCAGGGCGTTGCCGAGCAGCACGGAGGGATCCAGCCCTTCGTGGCGGAAGCGCCGATACTCGGCTTCCACCGTGGCGAGACGCCCGGCAAACGCGGCATCGATCAGGGTGTTGAGAACGCTCGCGCCGACATCGCTCACCACCGCCTCGACATCGTCCAGGCTGACGCTCGATTGGCCATGCGCGTAGAGGGCCAGCTTGCCGATCTCCGAGAGGCTGGCTCGGCGGTCGCCGCCGAGGCTCGTGGCCAACACGTCCCGGGCATCCCGGGCGATGGAGAGGCCCTCGGCTTCGAGGGTCCGGTCGATCAACTCGGCGAGCGAGCGTGCGTCGTCCGCATAGCAAGGCAGGGCCAGGGCCTTGGATGAGCGCTCGCACAGGGTGCGAAGCGGGGCGGACTTGCTCAAGTCCCCCGCTTCCGCCACCACGCGCGCGCCGGACACCTCCGAGGCAAGCAGCGCTTCGACCGCGGGGGCGTAGTTGCGGCTTCCGCTCCGCACCCACACCGTGCGCGCCTCGCCGAACAGGCCGAGCGTGCCCGCTTCGTCCACCAGGCGTCCGGGATCCGACGCGAGGGCATCGCCTTCGATCCGGATCAACGCGAAGGGATCGTCCGTGTCGGGCACGAAGCGTTTGACGAGGGCGCTCGCCCGCTCACTGACGAGGCCCGTATCGGGCCCATAGACCAGCAGCACCAGCACCTGGGCGGCAGGTCCATGGCGAATCAGGGCGTCGACGTCGCCGGCCTTGACCGCGGTCATCGCCGGGCCGTCACGAGCCGGCGGGCTTCACCGCGAGGACGGAGGCGATGCGGGTCTTGATCTGCTCGGCCAGAACCTTGGCAAGGCGGATCTCCGCGTCGCGGGCCGCGCGCAGGGAGGCAAAACGCTGGATCGAGCGGTCGTAGGTCGCGGTCGAGGTGGCAACGCCCTCGCTATAGACCTTGGTACCGTCCAGGCTCTCCAGAGAGAACTTGATCGTACCGATGATGGTACCGGCTTCGGCCCGCGCCGTCGTGGAGGACACGATCGGCGTGGTGACGGATTCGCTGCCCTGCATCTTGAGGCGATAGCGCTTCGGCGTCGCCGCCTGGCCCGAGCCGTCGAGATCGAACATCAGCTCGCTGCGGAGGTAATGACCGAGGCGCTCCTGGTCCTGCGCCATCACCACGTCGTCGACCTGCACGGAGGCGAGGGCGACCTGCATGGACTCGCCCGAGGCGGTGGGACCGTAGAGCGGGCGGAAGCAGGCGGAGAGGTTGAGCGTCAGGGCTGCCGCAAGGGCGATCCGTATCCCCGTCTTCTTCATCGCGAAACGCATCATCGTCCGGTGCCGCCCGCCCGTTTCCGCCCAAGCTTGTACGGCAGACGCCGTTCCGGGTCACCCTGCCACGCCATGCTTTACGAATCCTCTGCGGCTTGGGCGTGGCAGGTGCCGGAATCGGGGCACTGCCTCATACGACGATGTTCACGATCCGCTGAGGCACCACGATGACCTTCTTCGGCGCGCGCCCCTCCAGGGCTCGCTGCACCGCCTCGAGCGCCAGCGTCGCGGCCTCGACGGCCTTGGCATCGGCCTCGCGGGGGATGGTGACGTCCGCCCGCTTCTTACCGTTGACCTGGACGGGGAGGGTGATCTCGTCCTCGACGAGGAGCGCGCGGTCCGCTTCCGGCCAGGGAGCCTCCGCCACGAGGCCCGCGCGGCCGAGCGCCTGCCAGCTCTCCTCGGCGAGATGCGGCATCATTGGTGCGATGAGCTGCACGAGGATGCCGGCCGCTTCCGCGGCGGCTGCCTGCCCTGCTCCACCCCGCAATCCCTCGTCGAGGGCATTTGCCAGGGTATAGATATGGGCGACGCAGCGGTTGAAGCGCAGCCGCTCCACATCCTCGCCGACGGCGGCCAGCGCCTTGTGCGCGGCCTTGCGGAGCGCCGCATCGGTCGGCCCGCCGGCACCCTGCGCCGCAGCCGCATTCTGAACGAGACGCCAGACGCGCTGCACGAAACGCGCGGCGCCCTGCACGCCCTCCTCCGTCCAGATCACGTCCCGCTCCGGCGGCGAGTCGGACAGCATGAACCAGCGGGCCGTGTCCGCGCCGTAGCTCGCGATGATGTCGTCGGGATCGACCACGTTCTTCTTCGACTTCGACATCTTCTCGATGGCGCCGATCGCAATCGGCCCACCGGTTTTCACGTGAAAAGCCCGGCGTTCGCCGCCTTCGCTGTCGAAGCGGATTTCCGCCGGCGGCACCCAGGCGCCCCCTTCGTCCTTGTAAGTCTCGTGAACCACCATGCCCTGCGTGAACAGGCCGGCGAAGGGCTCGGAGACGCCGGCCCAGCCGGTCTCGCGCATCGCCCGCGTGAAGAAGCGGGCATAGAGCAGGTGCAGGATCGCGTGCTCGATACCGCCGATATACTGGTCGACGGGGAGCCAGTGGTCGACGGTCCCGCGGTCGGTCGGCGCGTCGGTCAGCCAAGGGGCGGTGAAGCGGGCGAAGTACCAGGACGAGTCCACGAAGGTGTCCATGGTGTCGGTCTCGCGCCGCGCTGCCGCGCCGCAACGCGGGCAGGGCACGTTGCGCCAGGCATGGTCGCGCTCCAGCGGATTGCCGGGCACATCGAAGGAGACTTCCTCCGGCAGTTGCACCGGCAAGTCCGCGACGGGCACGGGCACCGGGCCGCAGGTCTCGCAATGGATGATCGGGATCGGGCAGCCCCAATAGCGCTGGCGCGAGACGCCCCAGTCGCGCAAGCGGAACTGCACCTTGCGCTGCGCCACCTGAGCGCCGCCGAGCACCTCCGCTTCGAGCCGGTTCGCGACCGTGCGGAAAGCCTCCTCCGTGCTCATGCCGTCGAGGAAGCGCGAATTGATCATCCGCCCCTCCCCGTCATAGGCGGTGTCGGTGATCACGAAGCTCGCCGCGTCCTGGCCCTCGGGGCAGACGACCGGCGTGTTGCCGAGCCCGTACTTGTTGGCGAAGTCGAGGTCGCGCTGGTCATGCGCCGGGCAGCCGAAGACGGCGCCCGTGCCGTAATCCATCAGCACGAAGTTCGCGACGTAGACGGGCAGCTCCCAGGCCGGGTCGAGCGGGTGGCGGACCCGCAGGCCGGTATCGTGCCCGAGCTTCTCCGCTGTGTCGATCGCCTCCTGCGCCGTGCCGATCCGGCGGCATTCCTCGATGAAGGCCTGCAGCTCGGCCGAACGCTCCGCCAGGGCGGTGGCGAGGGGATGGTCGGCGGCGATCGCCAGGAACTTCGCGCCGAACAGGGTGTCGGGCCGGGTCGTGTAGACCTTGATCGTGTCGATCTCCCCCTGGGGCTTCGTGAGACCGAAGCGGACCTCCAGGCCCTCGGAGCGGCCGATCCAGTTCTTCTGCATCAGCCGGACCTTCTCCGGCCAGCGCTCCAACCCGTCGAGGGCGTCGGAGAGGTCCTGCGCGAAGTCGGTGATCTTGAAGAACCACTGCGTCAGCTCGCGCTGCTCGACCAGGGCACCCGAGCGCCAGCCACGCCCGTCGATCACCTGCTCGTTGGCGAGCACGGTGTGGTCGACGGGGTCCCAGTTCACCTTGGCGGTGCGGCGGGTGACGAGTCCCTTCTCCAGGAAGTCGAGGAACATGCGCTGCTGGTGCTTGTAGTAGGCGGGATCGCAGGTCGCGATCTCGCGGCTCCAGTCGAGCGACAGGCCCATGCTCTGCAACTGGCCGCGCATGGTGGCGATGTTGTCGTAGGTCCAGGCGCGCGGGTTGACCTTGCGCTCCATGGCCGCGTTCTCGGCGGGCAGGCCGAAGGCGTCCCAACCCATCGGATGGAGCACGTTGAAGCCCTTGGCGCGCTTGTAGCGGGCCACCACGTCGCCCATGGCGTAGTTGCGGACATGGCCCATGTGGATGCGCCCCGACGGATAGGGGAACATCTCCAGCACGTAGTATTTCGGGCGCGGATCCTCGTTCTTCGTCGCGAAGATCCCGGCCTTGGTCCAGGCCTCCTGCCAGCGCGGCTCGGCATCCTTGGCGTTGTAGCGCTCGGGTGCGGTCGGGTTCGGGTTCGTCATGGCTCGGGTCGCGGCGCGGGAAACGGGCAGGCGCAGGCTTGAGGCGGGCGCGGTCGGGCCGGCACTAGCATATCCGTGGCGCGCAGCGTCAACGGCGTATGCGGATCAGGTGTGCTGACGTATTGCCCCGCCCGTTTCCACCGAACCTCACTCGGGCCGCCTATTGAACGTCCTGCGGGATTTTCCGTTTGCGGGGGAGGGGGCAACGCGACCATATCGCGGGGAGCCGGGACAGGAGGGCGCCGCACGGCTCTAAAGCCTATCGCGGCAGCACTTGCAGGAGAGATCATGACGGACGCACCCGCCCCGCTCGACCAAAAGCCGCCGGTCGGCGAGGCCGATGTCGCGGCCGGTCTCGCGGACGTGCGCGAGGGCCTGCGCCGCGCCGCCGAGGACAGCGAGCGCGATCCGGCAGAGATCCGCCTCATCGCCATCTCGAAGACCGTGCCGGCGGAAGCGATCCTGCCGGCGCTGGAGGCGGGGCAGCGGATCTTCGGCGAGAACTACGTGCAGGAATCGAAGGCCAAGTGGCCGGGGCTCAGGGAGCGCTTTCCCGATGTCGAGCTCCACCTCGTCGGGCCGCTCCAGTCGAACAAGGCCCGCGAGGCGGTGGAGCTGTTCGACGTGATCCATTCCCTGGACCGGCTCTCCTTGGCCGGGGCTCTCGCCAAGGAGATCGAGCGTGTCGGGCGCCGGCCGAAACTCCTCATTCAGGTCAATACGGGGGAGGAGCCGCAGAAGGGCGGCGTCAGCCCCGGACAGCTCGCCACCCTGCTCGCCGAATGCCGCGACACGCATGGGCTCGTCATCAGCGGATTGATGTGCATCCCCCCGGCCGAGGATCCGCCTTCCCCCCATTTCGCGCTGCTCGCCCGGCTCGCGAAGGAGCACGATCTGCCTTTCCTCTCCATGGGCATGAGTGCCGACTATCCGGCCGCGATCCAGATGGGCGCGACCCATATCCGGGTCGGTACGGCGATCTTCGGCGCCCGGGCGAAGCGCTGAGAGAGACCCGGCTCAGCCGATGGCGAGCCGGGTCTTCGGCCCGAGCCGGCGCAGGAGCCGCACGAGATCGGCGGGGCGCAGGGCCACACAGCCCTCGGTCGGGGGAAAACCGGGCCGGGCCATGTGCAGGAAGATCGCCGAGCCGCGACCCGGGCGGATCGGGCCGCGGTTATAGTCGAGGTCGATCACCACGTTGTAGAGGCCGTCTGGCCGCCACATCCGCTCCGCGCTGATCCCCGGCGCGGGCAGGCGGATCGGGCGGTTGTAGCGGCGGTCGCGCGGCGCATCGCACCAGCCGTCCTCGGGCCGCGTCGCCTTCAGGGGCAGCCGCGTCGCAGGGCGCAGGACGAACCGGTCCGGCCGGTAGGCGCCCCCCCGCAGGCGGAAGGTGCCGTGGGGCGAACCGCCATCGCCTTCCCGCTTGTCGTGGACGATGCCGCCGCGGCCCAGGGCACAGGGAAGCACCAGCTGGCCGACCAGCAGCTTGCCCCGCCGCCGGTCCCCCGCCAGTGGCTTCGCGCGCAGGATCGTGATCGTGGTGCGCTTCATGGAAGGGACTTCTCCTCGGGGGCCCTATTGACCTGCGGTTTCGATCACGCACACGGAAATTGCTGCATAAGGGGTCAGCGCACGTTCCAAGTGTGGCAAAACGGATTAATTCTGCGGCTCAGGTCCAGCCTCCCCTGCTGGGCTTTGGGAAGGAGTCGGGCTTGACGTCGCATCCTCTCCGCTGCGGTGGTCCGTTCGGGCCAACGGCCCGGCCCACAAACGCTCGGTGCACCAAGGGAAAGTCTCCCCCTCGATGACGACAGCTTACCGCCTCCTCGTATGCGACGACGACGATGCGCTGCGCGAGACCCTGATCGAGCAGCTCGAGGGTTACGAGGATTTCAGCATCGTCAGCGAGGCGACAGCCGGTGCCGCGATCGAGCGTGTCTCAAACGAGCGCGTCGACCTCGCCGTGATGGATGTCGGGCTGCCCGACCTCGACGGGCGCGAGGCGGTGCGCGTCATGCGCCGCAACGGTTATCGCGGCCCCATCATCATGCTGACCGCCCAGGACTCGGAGGAGGACACGGTCGAGGGCCTGGAATCGGGCGCCAACGACTACGTTACGAAGCCCTTCAAGTTCGCCGTGCTGCTCGCCCGCATTCGTGTGCAGCTGCGCCAGCACGAGGCGAGCGAGGATGCGGTCTTCCAGATCGGCCCCTACACCTTCCGGCCCGGGGCGAAGCTTCTCGTCGGCGATCGCGGCTCCAAGCTGAAGCTGACCGAGAAGGAGACGGCGATCCTGCGCTTCCTCTACCGTGCGGGCCGCGAGGTGGTGCCCCGGGATACCCTGCTCGCCGAGGTCTGGGGCTACAACGCGCAGGTCACCACCCACACCCTCGAGACGCATATCTACCGCCTGCGCCAGAAGATCGAGCCGAACCCCGCCGCGGCCGAGATCCTCGTGACCGAAGCTGGGGGCTACAAGCTGCTGCCGTGAGGGGCGGCGTTTCGCAGGCGCGCGGCTTCCGCTAAGGTCCCCGCCGGATCCTGGCGGGTTGGCGGGACGAGGCGTGAGGCGAGGGGCGGATTGGGGCTCGACGACGACATCGCGATCCTCGCCGCCGCGCCCGTGTTCGAATTCCTCGACCGCGACGCCCTGCGCCTGCTCACCTTCGCCGGGGAGCGGCGCCAGCTGGCAGCGGACGAGGTGCTGTTCGCCCGCGGCGAGCGCTCGGACGGCGGCTATGTCGTGCTCTCCGGCCTGATTGCGCTGATGCCGCGCGCGGACGGGGCCGAGCCGGTCCTGGCCGGTCCCTCGACCCTGATCGGGCGGCACGCGCTCTTCCTGGCGGGCGAGCGTCCGGCCGAGGCGCGGGCGCGGGAGGGCTCCGAAGTGATGCGGATCACGCCGCAACTTATGGCCCGGGTGCTGCGCGAATTCCCCGAAGCCGCGACACGGATCCATGGCTGGCTCAGCCAGGATCTGGCGGCGCTGAGCGGGGCGCTGGCCGATCTGCGCGGGCGATTCCTCACGCCGGTCTGAGACGGCCCCTTCGGGGCGAAGAATTCCCTGGGACGTGAAGAAGAGCGGCGGGCGAAGGCCCGGTGACAGGGCGGGCGTGCTTTTGTAAGCACCGGTCTCGTTTCCACGCCGTCGAAAGCCGCGACCGATGTCCCACGCCGATCTCGAAAAGACCATCGAAACCGCCTGGGAGGAGCGCGCCGGCATCTCGACCTCGACCACCGGCGCCTTGCGCGAGGCGGTGGAGGAGGCGCTGAACCTGCTCGATTCCGGGCGCGCCCGCGTCGCCGAGAAGGTAGGCGACAGCTGGCAGGTCAACCAGTGGCTGAAGAAGGCGGTCCTGCTCTCCTTCCGTCTCAACGACATGGTCGCGATCGAGGGCGGCCCGGGCGGCGCTCCCTGGTGGGACAAGGTCTCGTCCAAGTTCGCCGGCTGGGGCGAGGCGGAATTCCGGGCCGCCGGCTTCCGCGCGGTGCCCGGCTGCTTCGTGCGCCGCGGCTCCTTCATCGCCCCCGGCGCCGTGCTGATGCCGAGCTTCATCAATCTCGGCGCCCATGTGGGCGAGGGCACCATGGTCGACACCTGGGTGACGATCGGCTCCTGCGCCCAGGTCGGCAAGAACTGCCACATCTCGGGCGGCGCCGGCATCGCGGGCGTGCTGGAGCCCCTTCAGGCCAATCCGGTCATCATCGAGGACAATTGCTTCATCGGCGCCCGCGCCGAGGTGGCCGAGGGCGTGATCGTCGGCGAGGGCTCGGTGCTCTCGATGGGCGTCTATATCGGCGCCTCGACCCGCATCATCGACCGCACCACCGGCGAGACCTTCTACGGCCGGGTGCCGCCCTATTCCGTGGTCGTCTCCGGCACGACGCCCGGCAAGCCGCTGCCGGACGGCACCCCCGGCCCGGGCCTCTACTGCGCGGTCATCGTCAAGCGGGTCGATGCGGGCACGCGGGCCAAGACCGGCATCAACGAACTCCTGCGGACCTGATCAGGAGCCTCACGGCGATGGCGGAGACCCGCATCCTCGATCTCGCCATCGCCGGAACGCCCGTGCCGACGCCCTGCGCGGTTCTCGGCACGGGCCCGGAGGCGCTGCTCCTGCCGGCCCTCTCCTCCATCTCGGCGCGCGAGGAGATGCTGCCGCTCGCGCAAGAGCTCGGCGGGGCCTATCGCTGCCGCGTGCCGGACTGGCCCGGCTTCGGCGCGCAGGCGCGTCCGCGCCTGCCCCTGAATCCCGGCACCCTCCACGCCTTCCTGGACGCCCTGCTCACCGCCGCGCCCGGCCCCTATGCGCTGGGCCTCGCGGCCGGCCATGCCGCGGGCTATCTCGTCGCCGCCGCGGCGCGGCATCCCGGCGCCTTCGAGAGGCTGGTCCTGGTCGCCCCGACCTGGCGCGGTCCCCTGCCGACGGTGATGGGGCAGGAGCGGGCGCCGCTCTTCGCCCGTATCCGCCGGGCCGTCGAGGCGCCGGTGCTCGGCGAAGCGCTCTACCGGATCAACATCAGCCCGCCGGTGATCGGGCGCATGATGCGCGCCCATGTCTATGCCGAGGCCGACCACGTCACGCCGGAGGTGATCCGCGCCAAGCACCGGATCACGCGGCAGCGCAACGGGCGCTTCGGCACGGCGGCCTTCGTGACCGGCGGCCTCGACCCGGTGGAGAGCCGCGAGGCCTTTCATGCCCTGTTCCGGCGCCCCCTGCCCCCTCTGAGCGTGCTCCGCCCCGTCGGCGCCCCGCGCCGCTCGGCCGCGGAGATGGACGCGTTGAGCGCCGCACTCGGCCATCCCGCGACGACCATTCCCGGCGCCCTCAGCCCGCATGAGGAATATCCGCGGGAGGTAGCGGCCGCCGTGAGGGCGACAGTGTCCGCGAACGCTTTCGCGTGAGCCTTCCCGTGACGGGACTGAGAAGGTCACGTCGCACGTCGATGCTATGCCGGTGCCCCATCCGTCGCCGCGAAGTCAGGACCCGAGATTGATGCCCCGTCTGTCGACGTTCCTCGCCGCCCTGCTCACGGCGATCCCGATGGTGGCCTCCGCCGCCCCCGAGACGGCGGCCCCCTCCGTCGGGGCCGATCGCCTCAAGGCGGGCAAGCCGGCCCCCTATCTCGACGACACAAAGACCCCCGATATCCTGGCGATCCTGCCGCCGCCGCCGGCCGGCCATTCGGCGGCCGAGGCGGCCGACCGGGCCGCCTTCAACGCCACGCGGGCCTATAATGGGACGGAGCGCTGGGCCCTCGCCACGGCCGACGTGGCGGACGGGGCCTCGGCCATCCTCAGCGACTTCTCCTGCGTGCTCGGGCAGCGTATCGACCAGGCCCGCTTTCCCGACCTGATGAACCTGCTCGAGCGGGTCCGTGTCGACATCGCCCGTTCCACGCGGTCGACGAAGCGGCATTATCGCCGCCTGCGCCCGTTCATCGGCAACGACTCGCCGATCTGCGTGGTGCGCTCGCCGGAGCTGGCCGACAGCTTCAGCTATCCGTCGGGCCATTCGACCCAAGGATGGGCCTATGCCCTGATCATGGCGCAGCTCGTCCCGGAAAAGGCGACCCAGTTCATGGTGCGCGGCCGCGTCTACGGCGAGAGCCGGGTCGTCTGCGGCGTGCACTGGATGAGCGACGTGGAAGCGGCCCGCATGGCCGCCTCGGCCCTGGTGGCCGCCCTGCAGGGCAATGCCGATTTCCGACGCGACCTCGAACGGGCCCGGGCCGACCTGACCAAGGCCCTGGCCTCGGCCGGAGAGAAGCCGGATCCCGCGATCTGCAGCCGCGAGGATGCCGCCGCCCGCACGCCCCTGCTCTGATCGGCGCCCGGGAAGAGCATCGTCCTCCGGCGGTCCTTCGCCTGCAAAAAAGACCGCCGCGCCGGCGGCGTGGCGGTCCCTTCCCGATCCTGGAACGAAGCCTCAGGCCGCGAGGTGGCGCGGCTCGTGACGGCCTTCCTTCACCTCCTCGACGATCTTGGCGCAGAAGGCGTCGAGGTCGCCGGGGTTGCGGCTGGTGATGATGCCGCCATCGGTCACCACTTCCTTGTCCTGCCACTCGCCGCCCGCATTGGCGACATCCGTGCGGATCGAGGCGAAGGAGGTGAGCTTGCGGCCCTTCACGGCGCCGGCCTCGATCAGGAGCCAGGGCGCATGGCAGATCGCGGCGACGGGCTTGCCGGAGGAAAGGAAGGTACGGATCACCTCCATCGCCTTGGGCTCCAGCCGCAGCTTGTCCGGGTTGATCTGCCCGCCCGGCAGGACCAGGGCGTCGTAATCGGCCGGCTCGACGCTCTCGACGTCGCGGTCGACCTTCACGCTGCGGCCCCAATCGATCTTGTCCCATCCCTTGATCGCGTCCTGCGACTGGCGGGATTTCGGTGCCGCGACGTGAACGGTCGCGCCGGCCGCGCTGAGCTTCGTCTGGGGGACGGTGAGCTCGCTCTCCTCGAAGCCATCGGTGGCGACGATGAGGATCTTGGCCTGTTGGATGTCAGGCATGGGCTGTTCTCCCGGCTGGTGACGGATTGCCTGGGCAACCGGGGCCTTCGGGGATCGTTCCAGCGACAAAGGGGCGTTCTCCCGCCGCGGGACGATTCCCGAAGGAGGCTCAGCCGCCATAGCGCGTCACCAGCAGGTGATGGACGAGGCGGGCCGTCTGCACCTCGCCGCCCTCGGGCCGGCCGGGCTTGGTGGACGGGTTCCAGCCATACAGGTCGAAATGCGCATGCGCCTGCGACTTCGGGGCGAAGCGGCGCAGGAACAGCGCGGCGGTGATCGCCCCGGCGAAGGGGCCGCCGGAGACGTTGTTGAGATCGGCGACCTTCGACTCGAGCAGGCTCGCATAGGGCGGGTGCAGGGGAAGCCGCCAGACCGGATCGAGCGCGGCGCGTGCGGCCGCCTCGATCTCCGTGGCGAGCGCGTCGTCGGGGGTGAAGAAGGCCGGGAGATCGGGGCCGAGGGCGACGCGGGCGGCCCCCGTCAGCGTCGCGAAATCGATCAGCAGATCCGGTGCCTCGGCATCGGCGAGGGCGAGGGCATCGGCCAGGATCAGGCGGCCCTCCGCATCGGTGTTGCCGATCTCGACGCTGAGGCCCGCGCGGGAGCGGATGACGTCGCCGGGGCGGAAGGCGTTGCCGGCGATCGCGTTTTCCACCGTCGGGATCAGCACCCGGAGGCGAACCTTGAGTCCGGCACCCATGACCATCTCGGCCGTAGACAGGGCCACGGCCGCCCCGCCCATATCCTTCTTCATCAGCAGCATGCTGGCCGAGGGCTTGATATCGAGGCCGCCCGTGTCGAACACGACGCCCTTGCCGACGAGGGTGACCTTCGGCGCATCCTCAGCCCCCCAGCTCAGGTCGATGAGCCGCGGCGCGCGGGGGGAGGCGGCTCCGACGGCGTGGACGAGCGGAAACCCGGCCGCGAGGGCCTCTCCCTCCGTCACCGAGAGGGTGGCCCCGAAGCGCGCGGCAAGCGTGCGGGCCGCGGCCTCGATCTCCGCCGGGCCGAGATCGTTCGAGGGCGTGTTGATGAGGTCGCGACCGGCCGCCACGGCGCGGGCCACGCGCAGCACGGCTTCGCCGTCGATGCCCTCCGGCGCGACGAGGCGTGGCGGCGCGGCCCCCGTGTCCCGGTACCGCGCGAAACGGTAGCTCCCCATCAGCCAGGCCAGGGCCGCCACCGCGGGCGCGCCGTCGCTCTCCGGCTCCAGGCGATAGTCGCCGGGCGGGAGGAGGCCCGGCAGGCGGCCGACCTGCAGGGGATCGCCGGAGGCGGATTCGAGATCGCCCAGGCCGAACAGCACCCGCTCGAGACGACCCTCCTGATCCGGCAGCAGGCAGAGCTTGCCGGCCTTGGGCGTGAAGTCGAGCGCCTTCGCGAAGGCCTGTTGTGAAGCGGGCAGGCTGGCGGCGAACTCCGCCCAGCGCGCCAGACCGAGGCAATGGATCGGGACCGAAGGGCTGCCGGCCGGCAGGAGATCCAGGGAGGAGGGTTCGGTCCGTTCGATCGACATGCGCGAAGCCGTTTGGAGGTCAGGGAGGTTTTCCCGTGAAACGTCTCCGGCTTACCGGCTCCGGCCGGGTTCGGCCAGGGTGCCGCGCTCCTCCAGAGCCGGCGGCAGGGGCCCCCGTGCGCGCCCCGCCGGAGATGCTTAACGCGACGTTAGGGTTAACGACCTATCACCTCTAGGCCGCTCGCGCGCTGGCGCCGCGGCTTGGTTGCGGAGAAGATCATGATGCGGCGGTTCGGCCTTTCCCCTGAGCTTTCGGGCGGGGTTGTCGGTTCGCGCCCCCTCGCCGTCGCGGCTCTGACGGTTCTTCTTCTGGCCGGCTGCCAGTCGCGTTCCCCCGAGACCACCGGCTCGATCGGGGGCGTCTCGATGTTCCAGAGCAAGCCGGAGGTCGGGGCCCGGGTGTCCAAGGCGGATGTCGATGCCCTCGCCGCCCGCTACAATTCCGACCCGTCCGATGTCGGCGCCGCGATGCGCTACGCGCGGGCCCTGCGCGCCACCGAGCAGGCGCCCCAGGCGGTCGCCGTGCTGCAACAGACGGCGTTGCGCAATCCGAAGAACCAAGCCGTGCTCGCCGCCTACGGCAAGAGCCTGGCCGAGGTCGGGCGCTTCCAGGAGGCGCTGGAGGTCCTTCAGAACGCGCATACGCCCGCGCAGCCCGATTGGCGCGTGCTCTCGGCGCAGGGCACGGTGGCCGATCAGATGGGCGATTCCGCCCGCGCCCAGGGGCTCTACGAGGCGGCCCTCAAGATCGCGCCGAACGAGCCTTCCGTCCTCTCGAATCTCGGCCTCTCCTACGCGCTCTCGCGCAAGCTCGACCTGGCCGAGACCACGCTGCGCCTCGCCGCCACGCAGCCGCGGGCCGATTCCCGCGTGCGCCAGAACCTCGCCCTCGTCCTCGGGCTGAAGGGTCGCCTGGACGAGGCCGAATCCGTGCTGCGCCAGGATCTGCCGCCGGCGGAGGTGGCCGCGAACATGACGGCGCTGCGCACCATGGCGGCCCGCGCCGGCGCGGGAAGGCCGACCCGCGCGGCTGGCCGCAAGCCGGCGCAGGTCGCCGCCGCTCAGTAAGGATCGAAGCACGCGGCCCCGGATCCCGGCCACCGGCTGGGACTGGGCCGAACCCCTGGGGCTCGCCGCCTCCGCTCATCGAGGCGGCTGGAGGCAGGGGGCCAGCGGGGGGCTCTTCCGCGCGCCTGCTCGGTTTCCACGTGAAACCGGACGGAGCCGCCGATCCTACTTGAAGCCGAAGGCCTGGATGATCGCCGGCGTCAGGATCACCACGAACAGCACGGGCAGGAAGAACAGGATCATCGGCACGGTCAGCTTCGGCGGCAGCGCGGCGGCCTTCTTCTCGGCCTCGGTCATGCGCGTGTCGCGGCTTTCCTGCGCCAGCACGCGCAGGGCCTGGCCGAGGGGCGTGCCGTAGCGCTCCGCCTGAATCAGGGCGGTGGTGAGGGCCTTGACCGATTCCAGCCCCGTGCGGTTGGCCAGGTTCTCGTAGGCGTTGCGGCGGTCGGGCAGGAAGGAGAGCTCGGCCGTCGTCAGGGCGAACTCCTCCGCCAGCACCACCGACTGGGTCGCGATCTCCGTGCTGACCCGGCGGAAGGCGTTCTCCATCGACATGCCGGATTCGACGCAGATCAGGCTCAGGTCCAGGGCGTCCGGCCAGGCCCTCTTGATCTCCGCCTGCCGCTTGCCGATCTGGTTCGAGAGATAGATCTCCGGCAGCTTGATGCCGATGAAGGTCGCGAGCAGCACCAGGCCGACGCGCACGAGGAAGGGCTGGTCGATCGCCTGGAGCACGAAGAGGTAGAACAGCGCGAACAGCGCCATCCCTGCGGGCATCACCAGCCGGAAGAAGAGGAAGGCCGTCTCCGCGCTGGTGGAGCGGTAGCCCGCCATCATCAGCTTGGCCTTGGCCGTTTCCGTGCCGAGCCATTTGCTGAGATTGAACTGCTCCACGATCCTTTTCATGTAGGCCTTCGGCTCGACGCGCAGCGAGCCCTTGCCGTTGTTGAGGCGCTCGCGCTCGCGCAGGCGGATCTGCTCGCGCTCATCGCTCACGAGCTTCATCCGCTTGCCGAGCGGGTCGGGCTCCAGCAGCGGCTGCAGCAGCGTGAAGGCGGTCGCGGCCACGGCGATGCCGGTCAGGACCATGCCGACGAAGCGGGGATCGGAGATCTTCTCTGCGATGAGCTCAAGCATGGCGTGCTCCGCCCGCGGGAAACCGGAGCGCCAGACCCGTCCGGTGCGGGCAGGGCGCGGAGAGGGAGGTCATGACGGGGACCGGCCGTCAGATGTCGAAGTTGATCATCTTCTTCATCACCAGGATGCCGACGAGCATCCAGATCCCCGAGAGCACGAGCGCGATCTTGCCGACATTCGTGGTCCAGAGCAGCGAGACGTAATCCGGGCTCGACAGATAGGTGATCAGGGCGACGCCCACCGGCAGGCAGCCGATGATCGCCGCCGAGGCCTTGGCCTCCATGCTCATCGCCTGCACCTTCGCCCGCATCTTGCGGCGCTCGCGCAGCACCCGCGACAGGTTGCCCAGCGCCTCGGAGAGGTTGCCGCCGGATTTCTGCTGGATGGCGATCACCACGGCGAAGAAGTTCACTTCGGTGACGGGCACGCGGTCATGCATGCGCAGGATCGCGTCGCTCATCGACAGGCCGAGCCCCTGGGCCTCCATCGCCATGCGGAACTCGCTGCGCAGGGGCTCGCGCGCCTCCCGCGAGATGATCCGCAGGCAATCGCCGAGGGGGATGCCCGAGCGCAGGCCGCGCACCACCACGTCGATGGCGTTCGGCAATTCCTCGACGAAGGTCTTGATGCGCCGCTTCTGCAGGAAGGCTAGGATCCAGAGCGGTAGGCCGAAGCCGCCCGCGATGAGCGCGCCGGCCGCGGTCACGGGGCTGCCGGTCATCATGAAGCCGAGGCCCGCTGTGAGCAGGGCGAGGGCGACGGAGACGAGGAGGTATTTCTGCCGCGTCCAGTCGAGCCCGGCCCGGGCGATCTTGAGATCGAGGGTGACCTTGGTCTTGTCCTTCTTGGCCTCCAGCTCCTTGAGGCTCTTGGCGACCTGCTCCCGGCGGTTGACGGCCGTGATGCGCTCGACCCCGGAGGCGCGGGAGCCCTCGATCGCCTTCCGGCGCTTCTCCGCGCGGTTCTCGCCGGAGAGCCAGGGCATCAGGACGACATAGGCCAGCGCCCCTGCGGCGACGGCGGCAAGGCCGGCCGCGAGCGGCGCGGAGCCGCTCACGGCTCGTCTCCGGTATTGCCCACGGCGGCGGCGTCCAGCGCCTCGGCCAGGGCCCGCTCCTCGCCGTAATAGCGCGCCCGCTCCCAGAAGCGCGGGCGGCCGATGCCGGTGGAGCGGTGGCGCCCGATCAGCTTGCCGTTCGCGTCCTCCCCGATGATGTCGTAGACCATGAGGTCCTGGGTGATGATGACGTCGCCCTCCATGCCCATCACCTCCGTGATGTGGGTGATGCGGCGGGAGCCGTCGCGCAGGCGCATCGCCTGGATGATGACGTCGACCGAGCCCACGATCATCTCGCGCAGGGTCCGCGAGGGCAGCGTGAAGCCGCCCATGGTGATCATGGATTCGATACGCGACAGGCATTCGCGGGGGCTGTTGGCGTGCAGCGTGCCCATGGAGCCGTCGTGGCCCGTATTCATGGCCTGGAGCAGGTCGAAGGCCTCGGGCCCGCGCACCTCGCCGACGATGATCCGCTCGGGCCGCATGCGCAGGCAGTTCTTCACGAGGTCGCGCATGGTGACCTGCCCCTGCCCCTCCATGTTCGGGGGGCGGGTTTCGAGGCGCACCACGTGCGGCTGCTGCAATTGCAGCTCGGCCGCGTCCTCGCAGGTGATCACGCGCTCGTCGTGCTCGATATAGGCGGTCAGGCAGTTGAGCAGGGTGGTCTTGCCCGAGCCGGTGCCGCCGGAGATGACCACGTTGCAGCGGGTCTTGCCGATGATCTGAAGGATCTTGGCGCCCTCCTTCGAGATCGCGCCGAACTTCACGAGCTGATCGAGGGTCAGCTTGTCCTTCTTGAACTTTCGGATCGTCAGGGCGGGCCCGTCGATGGCCAGGGGCGGGGCGATGACGTTGACGCGGGAGCCGTCCGGCAGGCGCGCGTCGCAGATCGGCGAGGCTTCGTCGACCCGGCGCCCGACCTGGCTGACGATGCGCTGGCAGATGTTCATCAGCTGCTGGTTGTCGCGGAAGCGGACATTCGTCAGCTGGATCTTGCCGCCGACTTCGATGAAGGTCCGGTCGGCCCCGTTCACCATCACGTCGGCGATGTCGTCGCGGGCGAGCAGCGGCTCCAGGGGGCCGTAGCCGAGGACGTCGTTGCAGATGTCGTCGAGCAGCTCCTCCTGCTCGGCGATCGAGAGGACGATGTTCTTGAGGCCGATGATCTCCGAGACGATGTCGCGGATTTCCTCGCGGGCCGTCTCGCCGTCGAGGCGGGCGAGCTGGGTGAGGTCGATGGCCTCGATCAGCGCGCCGAAGACCATGCTCTTCGTGCGGAAATAGTCCTCGGATTTCTGCATCGGCGGCGGCGGCGCGGCCGCCGGGCGCGCGACCGGATCGGGCGCGGCGCGGCGCGGCTCCTCCGCCGGCGGCGGAGCCGTCCGCGCGGCGGGCACGGCCGGACGGGTCGGGGTCGGGGCTGCGCTGGATCTACGACCGAACATGCCGCTGCGCTTTCAGAGCCGGGGAGGGGCGAGGCATCTCAGGACGCCTTCCGGCGCGCGAGCTTGGCGAGCAGCGGCTCGAGCAGGTTGACGCGGCTGCGCCGGACCTCGGTACGGCCGATGAGGGCGGCGGCGAGCTCCGCGAAGATCTCGACCGGCTTCGCATTGCCCTGCACCTCCGCGATCATCTGGCCGTTATTGGCCGCCGTGCCGAACAGGGCCGGCTCGAAGGCGATCGTCGCCGAGACCGTGTGGTCGAGCGCCTTGGCGAACTCGCCCACCGCGATCTCCGGGCGCTTGGGTATGCCGACCCGGTTGAGCACGACCCGGGTGGGGCGGTCGTTCGGGCGGTTCTGCTGCAGGAGGCCGAGCAGATTCTTGGTGTTGCGCAGGCCGGCGAGGTCGGGCTCCGAGACGAGGACGATCTCGTCGGCGCCGATCAGCATCCGCCGCGTCCAGGCGGTCCATTGATGCGGCACGTCGAACACCACGACGGGAATCGTCGCCCGCAGGAGCTCCACCACGTTGTCGAGGGCGGGCTCGGCGAGGTCGATGGTGCGGTCGAGGGTGGCCGGCGCCGAGAGCAGGCTGAGATTGTCGCTGCACTTCGAGAGCAGGCGGTCGATCAGGTTCGCGTCGAGGCGCTCGGGGGCGAACACCGCCTCGGCGATGCCCTGGGGCGGATCCTGGTTGAAGTTGAGGCTCGCCGTGCCGAAGGCGATGTCGAGATCGACGATGACCGTGGCCGTCCCGTCCCGCGCCACGGTCCAGGCGAGGTTCTGGGCGATGGTGGAGGCGCCCACGCCGCCCTTGGCGCCGCAGACGGCGATGGTGCGTCCGACGGGCTTGGCGCCCGGCGCGGTGAACAGGTCGGAGATCGCGGCGATCAGGCTCACGGGCTCGACCGGGGCCATCAGGTACTCGCTCACCCCCCGCTGAATGAACTGCCGGTAGAGCAGCACGTCGTTGACGTGGCCGATCACGATGACCTTGGTGCCCTCGTCGCAGACCTCGGCCAGGGCATCGAGGCATTCGAGCGGGCGCGACTTCATCCCGATCATCTCGATGACGATCACGTTGGGCGTCGGTGCGTGTCGGTAGGCTTCCACCGCCGCGGCGCCGCCGCCCATGTGCACCTTCACATGGGCCTTGTGCATCCGGCGGTCCGTGGCGACCTCCTCGATCAGGGCCGCGGTCTCGGGCGACTCGCAATAGGCCTGGATCGTGATCCGCGGGACCGGGGCGATGACGCGATCGAAGGCCTCGTTCGGGTCCGACATGACGTGCTTCCGGTTGGTGCGCCCCCCGGCGGAGCGCCGGTATCGGGCAGGGCGTTGGCAAGGGCTTTCCGGAGGCCGGGGGCGTCTCGCCGCCCCCGGCCTCCGGCCGGATCGGCTACTGGCTGACCTGAGATTTGACGCTCGCCGCGCCATCCTGGCGCCATTGCGTTGATGGATCCTTGCCTTCGCGCAGCTCGTTGATGACCTTGCTGCGGCGCACGGTGTCGATCCGGCCCTCGCTGCGGCTCTGGACGAGGTCCGTGGGGTCGGCGATCTGGGCGGCGATGTTGGAGCGCGTCGCGCAGCCGAGATTCCAGTAGGGATCGTTGCGCAGGGAGAAGGCCGGATCCGAAGTGCCGAGATCCTGCGGCCAGAGCCCGCACTGGCCCGCCACCTTGGCTTCCATGCGCTGGAAGCTCAGGCGCACGGGGGAGGCAAGGGCCGGATTGGCCACGGTGTAGCCGGAGACGACGAAGGCGCGGGCCGGGATGCCGTTCTGCGCGCCGACCGCGCGGATCGCCGCCGCGGTCCGGTCGATCGACGGCACCAGCCCGGGGGCGACGCCCTGGGGTAGGTCCACCGCCAGCGTGCCGCGGCCGAAGCGCCGGAATTCCAGTAGGAAGGCATCGAGATCCGCCGCCTGGCGCGGAGAGAGGTGGCCCGGGCCGATCGGGAACACATCGAGAGTCCGGGTGCCGTCGGCCAGGACGAAGGGGTGACGCGTGCGCACGTCGTTCGGATAGAGCGCGCCCGTCGTGTCGACCCGGTCGCTCTTGCAGGCCGCGAGGGGGCCGGCGAGGAGGGCGAGGCCGAGAAGGGCGAGGGGCATCCTGCTGCGAGGGAGGGCCATCGTTCAAGTTCCTGATGCGGCGCGCCGCGCCGGCCTTGAGCCTCGGGAAGGATTCGGTCCGGATCAGTCGGCGATGAAGCCGACGCGGCCGCGGTAGGACGCGCCGATCGGGCTGCCGCCGGCGACCCCGTAGATCTTGTTGATGCGGCCGAGCAGGACCGCCTGCGGGTCCGTCGCCTGCACGAAGCCGTCGTCGGGGCGGGAGACCTGCGAGGGCTGCATCGGCTTGGCGATGAAGGGCGTCACCATGATCATCAGCTCCGTCTCCTGGCGCTGGTAGTCGCGGGAGCGGAACAGGGCGCCGAGAATCGGCAGGTTGATGAGGCCGGGAAGCCCGCTGATCGTCTGCTTGCCGACCTGCTGGATCAGGCCCGCGGTCATCATCGTGCCGCCGGACGGCAGCTCGACGGTGGTCTCGGACTTGCGCACCTTGGTGCCGGGCACGGCCACGGCCTGATCGCCGACCGCGTAGTTGAAGCTGTTCTGCTGATCGATCTCGGTGACGTCGGTCCCGACCCGGACCGAGATGCGGTTCTCGGACAGGACGACCGGCGTGAAGGTCAGCGACACGCCGTAGGTCTTGAAGGTGATACCGGGGCTGCAGACGATGCCGACGGCGCAGGAGGCGCTGGAGGGCACCGGGTACTCGCCGCCCGCCGTGAACTTGGCCGCCTCGCCGGAGATCGCGGTGAGGGTCGGCTCGGCGAGGATGCGCGAGACGCCGGCCTGCTCGAAGGCCTTGAGCGTCGCCTGAAGCGAGAACCCGCCGCTCTTCACCGAGGCCTGCAGGAAGTTATCCGCCGGCGTGTTGCCGCCGGTGATCGGGAAGGGGTTGGACTGCGAGAGGATCGAGTGGTTGCTCGCGACCGGGTTCAGCGCCGACCAGCTGCCGCTGGTGTTGATGCCGAACTGCTTGATGACGCTGCGGGCCACCTCGACCACGGTGACGCGCAGCATCACCTGGTCGCGCTCCCGCACGGTCAGGTTGTTGATGACGGTGCCGCGCGCGCTGCCGCCGGGGGCGGCATTCCCGCCGATGCCGGTGCCGGTGCCGACGAAGGCCTGGGCCAGGTCGAAGGCGCGGGCGGCATCGGCCGCCGAGGCCACGGAGCCGGACAGGATGATCGAGTTGCCCGCGGAACGGATGTCGAAGCGGCCCTCGGGGAAGTTCTGATTGAGGATCTGGTAGAGCAGATCGAATTTCAGCTCGCTGCCGATGGTGACGTCGAGGGTGGCGATCTGGCGGCCCTCGGCATCCATCACGAAGATGGACGTGGCGCCGTTGTCGACGCCGATGACGAAGACCTTGCGGGTCGAGCGCACCACGGCGTTCGCCACCGCCGGGTTCGCCACGAAGACTTCCTTGGCGTCCCGGGGGAGATCGAGGATCAGGGAGCGCCCGCGGGTCAGCTCGATCTTGCGGGCGACGTTCGCATCGCCGGCCCCGATCGTCACCACCGTGCTGTTGGCGACGGTGGTCGGCATCTCGGCACGGGCGGCGCCCGGGGGGAGGGTGCTCAGCGCGAAGCCGGCGAGGAATGCGGAGACGGCTGCCCGGCGATGGGTCTTCAACATCGGTCCTCTCCTCACCGGCGGGTGGGCTGCTGCTTGGCCACGCCGAAGCGGACGATGGTCATCGTCCCGTCGGCGCCCGCATCGGCCATCGCCTCGGCCACCTTCCCGGCGTCCTGAATGCTGCGCAGGGACAGGGAGAGCTGGCCGACCTTCTGGGCGAGGGTGATGATCTCCGCCTGGGTCGGGGTCAGCGCGAGGGTGGCGGTCTCGCCGGTGACGACGTTCACGCCGTTCTTCTCCTGGACGACCTGCCCCACGGCGAGCACCCGCACGTCGGTCAGCACCGTCTCGGAGATCTGCTCGCCGCCATTGGCGTCGTCGCGATAGGTCTTGATCACGTCGACATGGTCGTTGGGCAGCACGAACCCGCCCGCGGTGCTCGAGCCGCGGGTGTCCGTGGTGACCGCGACCGCGCGCAGGCCGGCGGGCAGGATCGCCGACATGAAGCCGCTGCCGGCCTTCACGAGCTTCTCGGCGCGGATCGGCTCGTTGGCCAGGAAGCCCGTCCGGATGATCGAACCGGCCGTGTCCTTGATCGCGTCAGGCGCGAATTTCCGGGTGATGTAGCCGGGGGCCACGGCCTGTTCGGGCCAGGGCATCCAGCGCAGATCCTCGGGCTTCAGGGTCTGGCCCACGGGAAGATCGGCGGCGGCGACGAGGATCTCGGCGTGCTCCACCGGCGGCGGCGCGACGGCGACCGGCGCCGGGGGCGGCGGCGGATCCCCACTCATCATGAAGGCCGCGCCACCGCCTGCCACGACAGCAACGGCAAGGAGGGCAAGACGGGCTGGTTTCATCGGCGTCGCGCTGATCCGTCGACGGCGCAGGCCGCCGTCTGGCCTGAGCTTTGGGGCGGATTCGTCAAATTAAGGTTAACCGTTCGTCACGGTGCCGATCGGGGGCTGTCTCGAATGCGGAAGGTCGACAAGACGCGCTCAAGACAAGCCCGCTGGGCAACTGGAGATGGCCGGGGCAACGGCTGGTGCTGTCCCGCCGGCATCGGTCGCGCCCAAGACAAAAGCGCCGGAAGGCCGGCGCTCTGCTTCGATGGGTTCTGGAAAGACTGGATGAGAGCCCCGCCGGGCTCCACCATCCTTGTTCCGACGCGCTCCCTTTCGCCGAACTGGCCTCTGCTTCGGTGAGAAGCGCCCTAGCCGAGGGGCAGGTGCTGCCAGGCCTGCGTCATCGGCAGCACGGCGAGGGCGGCCGCGGCCAGGGCGATGCCGTAGGGGATGCCGGTTTTCGCATCGTGCAGGTGCAGCGCGAAGGGAAGCCGCGCCGTGAAACCCGGGAGCGGATAGGTGCGCATGTAGAGGATCAGCAGCGTGAGCGCCCCGCCGAAGACGGAGGCCACGAGAAGATAGTCGGCCATGTGGTCGAGCCCGATCCAGAGCGCCGTGGCCGCCGCCAGCTTCGCGTCGCCGCCGCCGATATAGCCGAGGGCGAACAGGGTGAAGGTCAGGAGCAGGGTCAGCGCGCCGGCCGCGACGTGGTTGCCGATCTCCGCCCAGCCGAGGCCCGCTCCGACGACGTAGAGGACGAAGCTGAGCATCACGAGCAGGTTGACCCGGTTTGGGATCAGCATCGTCAGGAGATCGCTCGCCGCGGCATAGGCCATCAGGAACGGGAAGACGATGCAGAGGGCGAAAGTCACCATGCCGGCCTCGATCGCGCGGGGGAGGGAAGAGCAGACCCGGGCAGCATGGCGCGACCGGGTTGAGAATTCGCCAATCCCGTTCGGAGCATCCTTCGGACCGCGGGGCGATGTCCGGGTTCCCCAAAACGGACAAGACGAGGCTGCGGCGATGGCGGCCTCGTCTTCCCATTCGGTCTGCGGTTACGCCGCAGCCTCACCGGATGCAGGCGGCGTCGAAGCGCCGCCGTTCCCGATCAGTTGGTCTTGGTGAGGGTGCTGCCGATGTTGTTGAAGGCGGTGTTGAGGTTCGAGCGCAGGGTGCCGAACAGGGCGATGAGGGCGACGGCCATCATGGCGGCGATCAGGCCGTACTCGATGGCGGTGGCACCGGACTCGTCGGAGGCGAAGCGCTTGACGATATTCTTCACGGGTGTTCTCCTTTGACTCGATAAACTTGCGAAGTAACCGTCGAAGTCTTTGGAACGCCTCGATCGGTGGCAGGGCTAGGGATAGATCACACGCGTTGATGTTGGGTTAAATTGATCCCGGAGTTCCAGTCCTGCCAAGGCAACCCGCGTCACGGTTAAGCGGACCTTGATTTGATCTCAGCAGGATTGCATGGCTGAGCTTGATTCCCGCAAGCGTAGCCATTCCGCGGGCCGAACCGGGCCTATCTTGCCAGAGCACGCTTCCAGGGCCGGGGACGTGTGAACACGGGGGCTTCGAGGGATCATGGTGCTGTCCGGCCTCGCGCCGGCGGCGTGATCCTGGCTGGGCGCATCGGGCCGCAGAATCGGTGCCGGGACACATGAGCGGTTATGCAGAAGGGCCGGCCTGACATCGTCAGGCCGGCCCTTCTGCGTTTCTCTCGATCGTCTCGGGGCGTTCTCGCCGCAGCGAAGGCCGGTTCGGTGCGGCCGCCTCATCAGGATCCGATCGGATCCCCCTGGGGCGCTGCCGAGATCACTTCTTGGTCAGGGTGCTGCCGATGTTGTTGAAAGCGACGTTGAGGTTTCCGCGCAGGGTCGTGAACAGGGCGATGAGGGCGACGGCCATCATGGCGGCGATCAGGCCATATTCGATGGCGGTGGCGCCGGATTCATTGGAGAGGAAGCGCTTGACGATGTTCTTCATGATAAAGCCCCATCTCAACCAGTCTTTTGCAAATTGATACAACGAGACGCTGTATGCGTTTCGCGCCAATGCAGAGAGACGAATGGAAAGATCCCATTGATTTTATGTTAAGCCGATAGAATACAATGCAGTTTTTGCGGAAAATTGTCGCAATGATCAGGCAAAAGTTTTGGCTCCTGAAAGAGATTGCAACCTGTGCTTGATTGTCTTTCGTGTCCTGTATTCAGGGTGGCGCGCTGTGCGTATCCCCGCCGGTTGCGGCGCTGGGCTGCGCGACGTCGCCGAAGGGGCGCGGTGGACGATCGGGCCATGGGAGGCCGGGACCGCCTGCCTGCGATGGTCTTGCGTAGGGGCGGAACGGTGCCGGCCCGAGGGGAGTCGGGCGGAGACGGGATGGGGATTAGCGGTTCTTTCACCACTCCCGCGGCATTCTCGCCGGGCTCGATGAACGATGCCGTTGACGCGCGATCCGCTGATGCGACGGGCCGGCTGCCTCCGCCGCCTCGGGGCCCGCGTGCCAGTGAGGGATCATGCTGCGCTTTCCGTCGTCCCGTCAGCGTTTCGGCTTCGCCGTGGCCGCCGCCCTTCTCGCGAGCCCGCAAGGCGCCTTGGCAAACGAGGGCAGCGAGCGCCCGGACATCACGGTGCTCGTGGACAATGCCAAGGTGATGCGGCTCCCGGAACGCACCCTCACGGTGATCATCGGCAACCCGATGATCGCGGACGTGTCGCTCCAGCGGAACGGGGTCGTCATCCTCACGGGCAAGAGCTTCGGCCGCACCAACCTGATCGCGCTCGACGGGACCGGCGCGATGCTCGCGGAGACGAGCATCTCGGTCCAGTCGCCGCCCCAGGCCTCCGTGGTCACCGTCCAGCGCGGGCTCGAGCGGGAATCCTATGCCTGCACGCCGAACTGTCAGCCCTCAGTGCAGCTCGGGGATTCGAACAAGTACTTCTCCGAGGTGAGCGGTCAGGCCGACCAGCGGCGTGCCCTCGCGACGGCCGGCGCGGCCGGTCATTGAGATGCGCCCCTCCGACAGGGTGCCTCGTCGAAGCCGCGGGAGGGATATGGTCTGGGGTTGATTGAATTAGTCGAATACAACTGGATCGGGAAATTCTGTCGAGATCGGGAGGCGCGCTGTCGCTGAGGGCGCGTTAACCGTGCCGGTCGCTGCGAAGCGTCGGAATTCGAGTCGCGCATCTTCGCAACATTTCGGAAAACTGTTTTCCGGTACCCTGCCGCTTCAACGTGGTGTTGGCCGCAGGGGCGCTTGTCGTGCCTCGGCCTTCCGTCCTGTCGAGAGCGGCCGATGGCTCCAGCGCATGACGATCCGGTCGTTCGAGAGCCTCCGCGGGAGGGCTGTCACCGGGTTCTGCGCCGCTTCGGGCGGGATGCGGGCGGTGCGACGGCCATCGAGATGGCCATCGTGCTCGTTCCCTTCCTCGCGATCCTGCTGTCGACCATCGAGACGGCGATCGTCTTCTGGGCGCAGATGTCCCTGCAGCAGGCCGTCGCCGATACGACCCGCGAGATCTACACGGGCAACTTCCAGACCGCGAACGCCAATCTCAGCAAGGCGTCCGACCTGCTCGATGCCTTCCGGAAGAAGCTGTGTCAGGAGAACGGGCAGCCGCGGAAGCTGATCTTCAACTGCGCGAACGTGAAGTTGAACATCTCCACCGTGGACGCCTTCTCGAACGTGGCGCCCCTCAGCCCCGTCACGAGCGGCAGCGGCATCCGCGACTGGAACCCGAATTTCGGCATCGGCTATGCCTGCGGCCGGGGCAACGCCATCGTGCTGGTCCAGGCGGCGGTCGATTTCCCCGTCTTCTCCACGCTGCTCAACCCGGGCACCGTCACGCTGCCGGGAGGCCGGCGCGTCCTCCAGGCCGCCAGCGTGTTCCGGGTCGAGCCCTACGACTCGACGAAGGTCTGCTCATGACCCGGCTCTTGGCAGCAGCCCGTGCCGCCTCCGCGCGGCTGCACAGCTTCCGGCACGACAGCCGCGGGCTCGCCGCCCTCGAATTCGCGATCGTCCTGCCGGTGATGCTGCTCGTCTATGTCGGCACCGCCGAACTTGCGAGCGCGGTCGACATGAGCCGCAAGGTCAGCCTCGTCACCCGCTCCGTCGCCGACATCACCGGCCGTGCCGCGCCCGACAACATGGCGCCGATCTTCGACGCCGCCCGGGTGATCCTGCAACCCTACGATTCGAACCGGGCGAAGATCGTCATCAGCGCGATGGGGGTCACGAAGGTGAACAACCAGATCACCGGCAAGGTCTGCTCCAGCGCGGCGACGAGCAACGCGTCGGCCCGGGCACGGGGGACGGTCGCCGGCACCAGCGACCTGCCGCCCGTGCCGGCGAGCTTCCAGTTCGACAAGAGCCGCTATCTCCAGGCCGAGGTCACGATGCCCTACGCTCCGCTCATGGGCTCGACCATCGTCGCGGCGATCTTCGGGCCGGGCGGCCTCACCATCAAGGAACAGATTCCGTGGGCCGAGCGCACGGATACCGAGATCGTGCTGCCCGGTGGGCAGAAATGCGCCTGATGCGTCCGGACGCTTCGCACCTTTCTATCGAGCCCGCCCTGCCATGACCCTCCTCTCGAAGGCCCTCTCGCGCATTCGCGGCCTGCCCCGCGACCGGTCGGGCCAGATGGCCGTGCTGTTCGGGATCGCCACGATCCCGCTGCTTTGCGTGGCCGGCGTTGCCATCGATTACGGGCGCCGCTCGTCGGCCAAGGTGCGTCTCGATGCGGCCCTGGACGCGGCGTTGCTCTCGGTCGTCAGCCAGCCGAGCAATACGATCGACGCGACCGCCCTTGCCGCGATGCAGACGCAGTTCCGGAGCGAGGCCGCCAAGATCCCGGGCGTGACGGTGCAGTCCTTCACGCCGAGCGTTGTGACGACCGCGTCGAAGGTCAGCCTGTCGGCCTCCTATGAGAGCACGATCGACACCACGCTCACCAAGCTGATGAATTTTTCCAGCATGAAGATTCAGGGAACCGCAGCGGCCACCCGCGGTGTCTCGCAATATATCGATTTCTATCTGCTGCTCGACAACTCGCCCTCGATGGGGCTTGCGGCGACCGATGCCGACATCGCGAAGATGCAGGCGATCACCCACGACAAATGCGCCTTCGCCTGCCACAAGCATACCTTCGACAGCAAAGGCAACATCACCGGCGACGATGCCGGAGACTATTACCATCTTGCCGCGCGCTACGGCATCAAGCTGCGGATCCAGGTGCTGCGCGACGCGGTGATGGGGCTCGTCGACCGGGCCAAGACGGCGATGAAGCTGTCCCAGCAGTACCGGATGGAGGTCTGGACCTTCAGCGACGTGCTGACGAAGGTGTCGAACCTGACAAGCAATCTCGATTCGACGAAGAGCGACGCCACCAAGATCGATCTCGCCTATTCTCTCTACGGCGAGCCGGACAACCAGACCTCCTATGAGCGCGCCCTCCCCGGCATCACGAAGACGATTCCGAAGAGCGGGACCGGCATCACGCCGGATTCGCCGATCCGGTTCCTGTTCTTCGTGACCGACGGCGTCCAGGATACGCCGATCGACGGGAGCGTCAGCGAGCCGAGCGCGGGCTACAAGATCAATGCGAACCGGTTCATCAGCCCGCTCAATCCGGCCCTGTGCAAGACCTTGAAGGACAACAACGTCCGCATCGGCATCATCTACACGATGTATCTGCCGCTCACCTCGAACAACTTTTACAACTGGTTCGTGAGCCCCTATGCGGACAAGATCCCCACCCGGCTCCAATCCTGCGCCTCGGACGGCCTGTTCTTCCCCGTCTCGACGGACGGAGACATCAGCGCGGCGATGAACAAGCTGTTCGACACCGCGGTGAACTCCGTCCGTCTGACGAATTGAGGCCGTTTCAGATCGTCTGGTTGTAGGCGCCGACTTCCGGGTTCTCCCGCAGGATGGCGTCGACGGCCTGGAACATCTCCCGCAGGCGGGCCTCCGAGACCGGGCTCTCCACCACCACGACGAGTTCGGGCTTGTTGGAGGAGGCCCGCACCAGGCCCCAGGTGCCGTCCTCGGTCGACACGCGCACGCCGTTGACGGTGACGAGATCCGTGATCGTCGCGCCGCCCACCGGCTCGCCCGCCGCCTGCATCGCCTGGAAGCGGGCGATCACCTTGTCGACGACCCCGTACTTCACCTCGTCCGGGCAATGGGGCGACATGGTCGGCGAGCCCCAGGTCTTGGGCAGGGCCCGGTAGAGATCGGCCATCGAGGCGCCGGGGTTGCGGTCGAGCATCTCGATCACCGCGATCGCGGTGATCAGCCCGTCATCGTAGCCGCGCCCGATCGGCGCGTTGAAGAAGAAGTGGCCGGACTTCTCGAAGCCGGCCAGCGCCGAGAGCTCGTTGACCCGGCGCTTGATGTAGGAATGGCCCGTCTTCCAGTAATCGGTCGTCACGCCCTGCGCCTGCAGCGCGGGATCGGTGTGGTAGAGGCCGGTCGATTTCACGTCGACGACGAAGGTCGCATTCGGGTGCAGCTTGGACAGGTCGCGGGCGAGCATCACGCCGATCTTGTCGGCGAAGATCTCCTCGCCCTCGTTGTCCACCACGCCGCAGCGGTCGCCGTCCCCGTCGAACCCGAGGCCGACATCGGCGCCGGTCTCCTTCACCTTGGCCGCGATGGCATGGAGCATCTCCATGTCCTCGGGGTTCGGATTGTAGCGGGGGAAGGTGTAGTCCGGCTCCGCATCGAGGGGGATCACCTCGACGCCGAGCCGCTCCAGGAGCTTGGGGGCGAAGGCGCCGGCGGTGCCGTTGCCGCAGGCGGCCACCACCTTGAGCTTGCGCGTGATCGGCTTGGCCCGCTCCAGGAGGTCGGCGAGATAGGTCTCCGCGAAGTTCGGCACGAATTCGTAGGCGCCGCCCTCGCGATACTGGAAGGCGCCGCTCGTCACGATCTCCTTGAGCCGGCTCATCTCCTCCGGGCCGAAGGTCATCGGACGGTTGGCGCCCATCTTCACGCCGGTCCAGCCGTTGTCGTTGTGCGAGGCGGTCACCATCGCCACGCAGGGGCAGTCGAGGGCGAATTGCCCGAAATAGGCCATGGGCGAGAGGGCCAGCCCGATATCCTTCACCCGCAGGCCCGCCGCCTGCATGCCGGCGATCAGCGCCAGCTTGATGGAGGAGGAATAGGCCCGGAAATCGTGGCCGGTCACGATCTCGGGGCGCACGCCGAGCTCGTGCACGAGGGTGCCGATGCCGAGCCCCAGGGCCTGCACGCCCATCAGGTTGATTTCCTGCGGGAACAGCCAGCGGGCGTCGTATTCCCGGAAGCCCGTGGGCTTCACCAGGGGAAGCTGCTCGAACGCGAAGGTGTTCGGCGTCAGCGATGCCTGCGGTTGAGGAAACATGCGGCCCTTCCCGATCGATCGTCGTGTGCGTCGTCGGGAGTAGCCGGTTGGCCGCATGGGGGGAAGCGGCCACCGGGGCCTGTCGGGGCCAAAAAGTGTTAACCAGACAGGCCGGGCCGCCGCAACGGCCCGACCTTTTCTGCGCGGCCGCGATCAGTGCGGCTTGGCGGTGCCCGTGCTGCTGGAGCCGCTGCCGGACGAGCCGGAGGTGGTGGAACCGGTCGAGCCCGTGGTGTCGCCCGCACCGTCCTTCTTGCCGAAGCCGGCCGCGTTGGGCGAGCCCTGCATCCGGCCCTGATCCTGCTGCATCTCGTGGCCGGGCGCCTTCGAGGAGGCGCCCCGGTCTTCCGCGGCCATGGCGGCCGTCGCGAAGCCGAAAGCGGTCAGGAGCGCAATCGCCGAGACTTTCATGGGTTTCCTCCAGGTTATGTTGAACAGCCGGAAAACGTTGCCGCCGTTCGGGTCGTTCCGGAAAAAGGCGATGCCGGATCCTCCGCGGTCGAAGGGCGGGCTCTCCTCTGCGCAGATCTGGGCGAGGACCGGATCCGGCGGCGGGGAGCTTAGATAAGGCTCCGCTTCGCGCCGCGACGATTTCCGTCGACGCGGCGATGTCTTCGCGTCACCGACCGAAGATTGCCGTCGTGCGCCGCGCGATGGGGCGGCGGAAGGCGCACGGTCCGCATTGCGCAGGCCCTCGGATGCGTGTATGGGCGGGAGGCGCCCTTGAGACACCCTTGGAGGCACGGGCGCATCGGGGATCGGTAGCTGGGCCGTCCGTTTCGGGCGGCCTTTGTCGTTCCTCCGAACCGCAATCGAAAAAGGATCACGCCATGAGCGCAATCAAGCCGCTTGAGGCCGTGGCACGCGACCGGGTCGGCAAGGGGGCCGCCCGGGCCGTTCGTCGCCAGGGCCAGATTCCCGCCGTCATCTACGGCGGCGGCCAGGCCCCGCAGGCCATCGCCATCGACCTCATCCGCACCCGCACCCTGATCTATGCCGGTGGCTTCAAGACCACCGTGTTCGAGATCGCCGCCGGCGGCAAGAAGATCCGCGCCATCCCGCGCGACTTCCAGCTCGACCCGGTGACCGGCGTGCCGCTGCATGTCGACTTCCTGCGCGTCGTCTCCGGCCAGACCGTGACGGTCGAGGTGCCCGTGCACTTCCTCCACGAGGAGGCTGCGCCCGGCATCAAGAAGAACGGCGGCACGCTGAACATCGCCAAGCACACCCTCGAGCTCGACGTCGCCCCGGACCAGATCCCGGATGCCATCGAGATCGACCTGACCGGCCGCCAGATCGGCGACGTCATCCACGCCTCCGACGTGAAGTTCCCGGCCGGCACCTATACCGGCGCCGCCGAGGACGTGGTCGCCAACATCGTGCCGCCGACGGTGCTCGGCGCCGAGGTCGAGGCCGAGGAAGCCGCCATCGCCGAGGCCCAGTCCGCCGAGGCCGCCGAGGAGAAGGCGGAGACCGAGGGCGAGGCTGCCGACGAAGCGAAGTCCGACGAGGCCTGAGCTTTGGGGCTTCGGCCCGATCGCTTGCCCTGACGATGCCCCGGCACCCTGCCGGGGCATTTTTTTCGTTTCGGAAGGCCCGTTCCCTCCCGTCTCCTGCGAAGGCGAGGTTCCATGCGGCTCATCGTCGGCCTGGGCAATCCCGGCCCGCGCTACGCGCACAACCGCCACAATATCGGCTTCCTGGCCCTCGACGAGATCGCGCGGGTGCACCGGGCGGCCCCGTTCCGGAAGCGCTTCCAGGGCGAGGCGAGCGAGGCGGTGCTCGGCAGCGAGCGCGTCATCCTGCTGAAGCCCCTCACCTACATGAACGAGTCCGGCCGCTCGGTCGCGGAGGCGCAGCGCTTCTACAAGATCGCCCTCTCCGACGTGATGGTGCTGCACGACGAGCTCGATCTCGCCCCGGCCAAGCTCCGGGTGAAGACCGGCGGCGGCAATGCCGGCCATAACGGCCTGCGCTCGATCACGGCGCAATGCGGCAACGATTATCGCCGGGTCCGCCTCGGCATCGGGCATCCCGGGGACAAGGCCCTGGTCCACGCCTACGTGCTCAACGACTTCGCCAAGGCCGAGGAGCCCTGGGTCGAGGATCTCTGCCGGGCGGTGGCCGACCATGCGCCCCTGCTCGCCGCCGGCGAGGATGCGAGCTTCCAGAACAAGGTCCATCTCGCCATGGCGGGGCGGGGCTGGGACGAGCAGAAGCCGATCGGCCGCAATTGACGCCGCGGGCGGGCAACGGGATATCCCTGCCGCCCCGTCCCGGCCGAGGAGTTCACCACCGTTGAGCCAGCAAGCGGCTTATCCTGCGCCCGCGCCCTGGCGCCGCCTGATCGCGCCCGGCCTCGCCACCCTCGTCTGCCTCGCGATCCTGCTGGGACTCGGGTTCTGGCAGCTCGCCCGCAAGGGCGAGAAGGAGGCGTTGATCGCCCGCATCGTCGAGCGCACCCGGGCCGCGCCGGTGCCGCCTCCCCCCTTCGAGGCCTGGGATGCGAAGGCCGACGAATTCCGGCACGTCGCCGCCGAGGGCGTGCTCCTGAACGACCGCGAGACGCTGGTCCACGGGCTCGCTCCCGGCGACACGCCCGGTCGCGCCCTCCAGGGCTATTACGTGATCACCCCGCTCCAGCGGGCGGACGGCTCGGTCATCCTGGTCAATCGCGGCATCGTGCCGACCGAATTGAAGAACCCGGAGGACCGCAAGGCCGGCCAGATCGCGGGCGAGACCCGGGTCTCCGGCATGCTGCGGGCGAGCGAGCCCCGCGGCCTGTTCGTGCCGGCGCCGGATCCGGCCCGGGGCGAATGGTTCAACCGCGACATCGCCGGCATCGCGGCGGCGCGGGGGCTCGATCGGGTGGCGCCCTACATGATCGAGGCGGATGCGACCGCCAATCCCGGCAGCTGGCCGCGGGGCGGCCAGCTGCGGGTCGACCTGCCCAACAACCACCTGCAATACGCCTTCACCTGGTTCGGCATCGCCGCCTGCCTGGTGGGCGTCTTCTCGGTCTTCTCCGCCCGCCGCCTCAAGGAGGCCCAGGCGGATTGAGGGACGGGCCGCTCCGGCGAACCGGAAGCGGCCTCGGCCTCACTCCGCCGCGGCGGCGAAGATCGTGCCGGCGCGGGGCAGGTCCAGGGTGTTCCAGGTCTCGACCAGGGCGTCCGTCAGGGTCGCGATGCGGGCGTCGTCGTGGAACGGCGTCGGCGTGATGCGCAGGCGCTCGGTGCCCCGGGGCACGGTCGGGTAGTTGATCGGCTGGATGTAGATGCCGTGGCGCTCCAGCAGGTGGTCGGCGGCCGCCTTGCACAGCTCCGCGTCGCCCACCATCACCGGCACGATATGCGTCTCGGTCGGCAGCACCGGCAGGCCGGCGGCGTCGAGGGCGGCCTTGGTCTTGGCCGCCTGGCGCTGATGCGCCGCGCGCTCCGCTTGGGAATGCTTGAGGTAGCGCACCGAGGCGCGGGCCGCCGCGGCGATGGCCGGGGGCAGGGCGGTGGTGAAGATGAAGCCGGCCGCATGGCTGCGCACCGCGTCGCAGAGCGCCGCCGAGCCGGTGATGTAGCCGCCGACGCAGCCATAGCCCTTGGCCAGCGTGCCCTCGATCACGTCGACCCGGTGCATCACGCCGTCGCGCTCGGCGATGCCGGCGCCGCGGTCGCCGTAGAGGCCGACCGCATGCACCTCGTCGATATAGGTCATGGCGCCGTAGCGGTCGGCGAGGTCGCAGATCGCCGCGATCGGCGCCACGTCGCCGTCCATCGAGTAGACGGATTCGAACACGATCAGCTTCGGCCGGTCGCCGGCCTCGACCAGCAGCTGCTCCAGATGGCCGAGATCGTTGTGGCGGAAGACGCGCTTCTCGCAGCCCGACTGGCGCACGCCCTCGATCATCGAGTTGTGGTTGAAGGCGTCCGACAGGATCAGGCAGTTCGGGATCAGCTTGGCGATCGTGGCGATGCCGGTCTGGTTCGAGACATAGCCCGAGGTGAAGACGAGGCCCGCCTCCTTGCCGTGCAGGTCGGCGAGCTCGCGCTCGAGATCCACCAGCGGCGAGGTGTTGCCGGCGATGTTGCGGGTGCCGCCCGCGCCGACGCCGCAGCGGGCGGCGGTCTCGGTCATGGCGCCGACCACCTCCGGATGCTGGCCCATGCCGAGATAGTCGTTGGAGCACCACACGGTGATCTCGCGGGTGCCGCCATCCGACTTGCGCCAGCGGGCCTGCGGGAACTGGCCGGCGATGCGCTCGATATCGGCGAAGACGCGGTAGCGCCGCTCGCTGTGCAGGCGGTTCATGGCCGTGGCGAAAAAGCGCTCGTAGTCGAGCTTGGGCGCCGGGTTGGCGCAATCTTTGCGTGTTCCGCCGGCAGCCGAGAGTGTCTCGATCCTGTCGGTCTTTGCGGGCATCCGATCCACGGGCATCCGTCCTCGACGCATGTGCTGGCCGCCGGCTCCGAGTGAACCGTCGGGTTCAAGTCTGCGGTCCCGCTCTCGCTTGTTCGAGAGCATCCGGCTTCGAGCCGCTCTCTCCCGCGACTCCCTTCCGTGCGGTCACCGAAACGGCCTCACACCATTCCAACGACGGAGCGACAGGATACAGACCGATCTGGAATTGGTTCAAGGTGAGTTCGAGACATTCCTGCTTTGCACCCGTTGTGACGGACGGGCAAAGCCGGTATCCGCGCCTGGGACGATGGGTCGCGCGATCACGGATGCGCGGATGAGCGACGAGAACCGGGACAAACGTCCGGACGCCCGCGGCGACCGGCTCAAGGCGGCCCTGCGCGACAACCTGAGGCGCCGCAAGGACCAGGCCCGCGGCCGATCCGAGGAGCCGGGGGAGGCCGTCGCCGAAGCGCACCGCCCGGGGAAGCCGACACCCGGCGCATGCTGAGTCGCGCCGTCCCCTTTCCGCCAAATCCGGCCTATACGTGGCCGTTCGCCTCGGCGCTCCCGCGCCGGGAGGATTGCAGGAACGCGCCGGCCTGAAGCCGAGAGGCCGAGCCGGCGCCCGAAGGATCGACATGGACCGCATCCACATCACCGGCGGGGCGAAGCTCAACGGGGTCATTCCGATCTCGGGCGCCAAGAACGCCGCGCTGCCCCTCATGATCGCGAGCCTGCTGACCGGCGAGACGCTGGAGCTCGTCAACGTGCCCCGGCTCGCCGACATCACGGCGCTGACCCGCATCCTCGGCAATCACGGCGTCGATCAGATGGTGGTGGGCAAGCGGCCCGGGCAGACCACCGAGACCGGCCAGACCATCCGGCTGACCGCCTCGAACGTCATCGACACCACCGCGCCCTACGAGCTCGTTTCGACCATGCGGGCGAGCTTCTGGGTGGTGGCGCCGCTGCTCGCCCGCTTCGGCGAGGCCAAGGTCTCCCTGCCCGGCGGCTGCGCCATCGGCACGCGGCCGGTGGACCTGCTGATCATGGCGCTGGAGAAGCTCGGCGCGCAGATCGAGATCGACGGCGGCTACGTGGTCGCGAAGACCAAGAACGGCCTGCGCGGCGGCGAGATCAGCTTCCCGAAGGTCACGGTCGGCGGCACCCACGTGGCCCTCATGGCCGCCGCGCTCGCCTACGGCACCACGGTGATCGAGAATGCCGCCCGCGAGCCGGAGGTGGTCGATCTGGCCGAGTGCCTCATCAAGATGGGCGCGCGTATCAAGGGCGCCGGCACGCCGCGCATCGAGATCGAGGGCGTGGCGCGCCTGCACGGGGCCCGCCACGAGGTCCTGCCCGACCGGATCGAGACCGGCACCTACGCCATGGCCGTGGCGATGACGGGCGGCGACGTGGTGCTGGAGAACACCCGCGCCGACCTCCTGCACGCGGCCCTCGACGTGCTCGCGACCACGGGGGCCGAGATCACCCCGGTGCCGGACGGGATCCGGGTGCGCCGCAACGGCGCCGGCATCGCCGCGGTCGACGTGACCACCGATCCGTTCCCGGGCTTCCCGACCGACCTGCAGGCGCAGTTCATGGCGCTGATGACCCTCGCCAAGGGCTCCTCGCGCATCCGCGAGACCATCTTCGAGAACCGCTTCATGCATGTGCAGGAACTCGCCCGCCTCGGTGCGCGGATCCGGCTCGACGGCGACGCGGCCATCGTCGAGGGCGTGGAGCGGCTGAAGGGTGCCCCGGTGATGGCCACCGACCTGCGCGCCTCGGTCTCCCTGGTGATCGCCGGGCTGGCGGCGGAGGGCGAGACCCAGATCAACCGGGTCTATCACCTCGACCGCGGCTTCGAGGCGCTGGAGGCCAAGCTCGGCCGCTGCGGCGCCCGGATCGAGCGCGTGCGGGTCTGACCCGACACGCGAAGCCCCGCCCGATCGGATCGCGATCGGGCAGGGCTCCCGGACGTCTCAGTAGGCGGTGGCGCCGCGCTTCACCCCGAAGCCCGGGATGTCGCAGGCGCAGGACGAGTTCGGCGGCAGGGGCGGGGCCGGGCAGTTGCCGCGGGCGGTCACGCAGACGCTGCCGCCGCCGCGCCAGCGCCGGCGGGGCGGCGGGGGACGATCGTCATCGTCCTCGTCGCGATAGTAGCGCGGCGGCGGCGGCCGGTCGTAACCGTAATCCCGATAATACTGCGCGCTCGCGGGCACCGCCGTCGCGAGGGTGACCGCGGCCGTTGCCGCCAGCACGAAGCGCTTCACCGCCCAAACTCCCTAATTGGTGGCTGATCCGGCTCCCCGGATATCGACCGGGAGATGAACGCGGACTGAGAGGCCAAGGTTCGCCGGAAAAGTCAGGTTCGCGCCCCGCGTCGGTCCGGCCCGGTCGCGCGGCGCGCCCCTGCCCCGCTCATCGGCGGTTGCCGTGGGCACATGCGCTCGCTACCTGATGCGCCGACGCCCCGTGGCGTCGCCCGTCAGCCGCCTCCCCGAGCCGCGACCCGCCATGGAGCTCCTGAAGCTCGCAGCCCTCGACGCCGAGGACCTCGCCGTCATCTCCGCCCATCTCCAGGACGCCGTCCTGCAGCGGGGGGACATGACCTGGCTTCCCGCGCAGCGCCGCTTCGTGCTGGTCGCCCGCCGCTTCGACTGGGCCGCGCCCGAGGGCACGCCCCCGCGCCGCCGGCTCACCGGCCTGCATTTCGAGCGCGTGCTCGGCGTGAAGGCCAGGGGCTTGGCGCCGGACAACCCCTCCGCGGAGCCCCTCGAACTGCTCGCGATCACCTTCGAGCCGGGGGATCCGCCCTCCGGCTGCGCCACCCTGGTCTTCGCCGGGGGCGCGGCGATCCGGCTCGATCTCGAATGCATCGAGGTGCGCATGCGCGATCTCGGCCCGGTCTGGGAGGCGGAGGGCCGCCCGGACCACGAAGCCGAGGCCGCCGGCCGCATCGCCCTCCAGGATGGCCTTCAGGGCAACGCCCGATGAGCCGTCTCCCCCTCTCCTGCCCCGGTCCACGTCCATGATCCGCCTCGATTCCCGCGATTCCGGTTTCGCGGAAGGCTTCCGCCGCCTGCTCAGCGTCAAGCGCGAGATCGCCGAGGACGTGGACGAGACCGTGCGCGGCATCATCGCCGGCGTGGTCTCCGGGGGCGACGCGGCCCTCGTCGACTACACCCGCCGCTTCGACCGCCTGGGCGAGGATTTCTCCCCCGCCCGCCTGCGGGTGACCCCGGACGAGGTCGAGGCGGCGGTGGCTGCCTGCCCGGCCGAGGCGCGGGCCGCCCTGGCCCTCGCCGCCGAGCGGATCGAGACCTATCACCGCGCCCAGGTGCCCGGCGATCACCTCGCCACCGACGATCTCGGCGTGACCGCCGGCTGGCGCTGGACCGCCCTCGAATCCGTCGGCCTCTACGTGCCCGGCGGCACGGCGAGCTACCCCTCCTCGGTGCTGATGAATGCCGTGCCGGCGCGCGTCGCCGGCGTGCCGCGCATCGTCATGGTGGTGCCGACGCCGGAGGGGCAGCTCAACCCGCTGGTGCTCGCCGCCGCCAAGCTCGCCGGCATCGACGAGATCTACCGGGTCGGCGGCGCCCAGGCCGTGGCGGCCCTGGCCTACGGCACGGAGACGATCGCGCCGGTCGCCAAGATCGTGGGGCCGGGCAACGCCTATGTCGCGGCCGCCAAGCGGCGCGTCTTCGGCCAGGTCGGCATCGACATGATCGCCGGCCCCTCCGAGGTGCTGATCCTGGCCGACGGGGCGGCCAACCCCGACTGGATCGCCGCCGACCTCCTCGCCCAGGCCGAGCACGACACCGCGGCCCAGGCCATCCTCATCACCGATTCGGATGCGCTGGCGCGCAGCGCCGAGGAGGCGGTGGAACGGGCCCTGACCACCCTGCCCCGCGCCGAGATCGCCCGGGCGAGCTGGCGGGATTACGGCGCCATCATCCGCGTCGAGAGCTTCGAGCAGGCGATCCCCCTCGTCGACCAGCTCGCCCCGGAGCATCTGGAGATCGAGACCGAGGAGGCCGAGGCCCTGGCGGCCCGGATCCGCAATGCCGGCGCGATCTTCCTCGGCGCCCACACGCCGGAGGCGATCGGCGATTATGTCGGCGGCCCGAATCACGTGCTGCCCACTGCCCGCTCGGCCCGCTTCTCCTCCGGACTCGGCGTGCTCGACTTTATGAAGCGCACCTCGATCCTGCGTTGCGACCCGGCCGCCCTGCGGGCGTTGGGGCCGGCCGCGATCGCCCTCGGGCGCTCGGAAGGTCTGGACGGGCACGCGCGCTCGGTCGCGATCCGGCTCAATCTCTGACAAGACGCTCCGACATGAGGGGCGGGGGTTCGCCCCCCGTGCAGATACGGTAGAAGGCCAGCACGATGACGGCCGAAGCGGACAAGGAAGCGGGGGCGAGCGAGCGGTCCAGGAACCGCCTCGTGGCGGTGAGCCTCGACGAGGGCTCCATCGCCCGGGGCAACCGCGACCAGGAGCACGAGCGCGCCATCGCGATCTTCGACATCCTCGAAGAGAACGTCTTCGTGGTGCCGGGCCAGGAAGGGCCCTATGCGCTCAATCTCGGCCTCGTCGAGAACAAGCTCTCCTTCGCCATCACCCGGGAGAGCGGCGAGCCGGTGATGACCCACCTGCTCTCGCTCACCCCGTTCCGGCGGGTGATCCGCGACTACGAAATGATCTGCGAGAGCTATTTCAACGCCATCCGAACCGCCTCCCCGACGCAGATCGAGGCGATCGACATGGGTCGCCGCGGCCTGCACAACGAGGCGTCCGAGCTCCTGCGGCAGCGGCTCGAAGGCAAGGTCGATCTCGACCACGACACCGCCCGGCGCCTGTTCACCTTGGTCTTCGCCTTGCACTGGAAGGGATGAGGCACGCCATGACGCGGCCTCTCGCTCGGCCCGCTTTTCCCTGAGGCCGCAGGACCAGGAATGGCGGAGGCGCTCACACCGGACGGCCCGGCCCGAAAGCGGCGGGTTCAGTCCGTTCTGTTCATGTGCAACTTCAACGCCGTGCGCTCGCTCGCGGCGGAGGCGATCGCGCGCCATTATTTCGGCAAGTCGATCTACGTGCAGTCTGCGGGCGTGCGCTCGGGCGAGCCGCGCGATCCCTTCATGGTTGCGGCCCTCGACGAGATCGGCATCGATGCCTCCCGCCACAAGCCGCGCACGGTCGAGGACCTGGAGGAGTGGGAGGGCCTGAACTTCGACCTGATCATCACCCTGGCGCCGGAGGCTCATCACCGGGCCCTCGAACTGACCCGGACGCTCGCCGCCGATGTCGAGTACTGGCCGACGCCCGATCCGACGGTGCTGCAGGAGGGCTCCCGCGAGCAGCGCCTCGACGGCTACCGCGACGTGCGCGACGGGCTGATCTTCCGCATCAAGAGCCGGCTCAAGGGCTGATCCGGCGCATCCCGGTCACGGGGCCGTAGCTCTTCACCCGGATGCGCTCCATGGCGAGGGCCAGGGGCTCGACCGTCACGGCCATGTGGTGGCCGTTGGCGTGGATCAGGCGGGTCGCGTCGAGCATCAGGCCGACATGGCCCTTCCAGAACACGAGGTCGCCCCGGCGCAGGGCGTCCGGCTCCAGGGGCAGGGCGGTGCCGAGGCCGCGCTCCTGCTGGTCGGCGTCGCGGGGGCAGGGCAGGCCGGCCATCAGCAGCGACAATTGCACGAGGCCCGAGCAGTCGAGGCCGAGGCTGGTGCGCCCGCCCCAGAGATAGGGCGTGCCTTCGAGGCGCTCGGCCGTGGCCGCGAAGTCGGCTTCGAAGCCGTCGAGGCCGCCTGCATGGCCGGCGAAGACGTAGCCGCCCCCCGAAAGCGTGAGATAGTCGCCCGCTGTATCGACCGCCGTCAGGCAGGCGCCGAGGCTCAGATGCGCCAGCGGGGGCCGCTTCAGGTCGGGCTCCGGATAGATGAAGGTCCGCAGGGCCTTGATCCGGTGGGTCGGCTCCGGATCCGCGGGCCCGAGGGCCGCCTCCGCGAGATAGCCGACATAGCCGTCGCGCTCCTGCTGCACATAGGCGAAGCCGTCGCGGGTCTCGTAGACCGTGACGGGGTCCCCCATCACCGCTTCGGTGTCGACCGCCGCATCGGCCCGCGGCGCCCGCCGCAGGGGCGTGGAGGGCAGGACGACCCGGCGCGGCTGCCCTTCGACATAGCGCGCGGCCTCGACCACGCCGCGCAGCCGCGCATCGGCGAGGTCGGGACGGGCGGGCGTCAGGCGGGGATCGCGCGTGTCGTTCGACATCTTCCGGGCTTAAGGCTTCACCGAAATCCGGACAACCGGGTGGCCCCTCGTGGGTTGCCGGAGGAGAGCGGCGGGTCTTCCCGGAGCGCGGCAGCCGTGCAAGCCGCGCATCGGGCTTGCGCGTGATGCGCTGCACAATCGGGTTGGTCCGTCCTATGCTTGGCACATGATGACCGCGAGGCGTGCCGTGAAGAATCCGCCCAAGAGCTTCCAGGATCTGCCGCCGATCCGCGTGCGGCGCGAGCCCCCCACCGTGGAGGAGGCCGTTGCCGCGGCCCAGGATCTCGCGGACGACACCGAGCAGCAGGTCGAGATCGCGGCGGGCCTGATCGGTCTGCCCGTCGACGAAGTGCGCCCGCACGTCCTCGAGGCGGCCAAGGCCAAGGCGAAGCCGGAACGGGCGCCCGAGCGGATCATGACGCCGGGCAATCCCAGCCGGGGGCCGCGCACGGTCATCGTGGAGCGCCGGGCGCGGCCGACCGTGGTGGTGGAGCGGCGCGGGCGTCCGATCGAGCCGCGCCGCTGACCGCACTCACCAGGGCAGCGTCTCACCCCGATAGTCGAGATAAAGGCAGCCCTTCTCCCCGAGCCGGCGCTCGATGATGTCCGCCATCCCGGTCACGCTGGTTTCCACGTCGATATCCGCCCCCGGGCCGCCCATGTCGGTGCGCACCCAGCCCGGATGCAGCAGCAGCACGCCGAAGCCGTCCTCGCGGTGCCGGACCTCGAAGCTGCGGGCATAGGTGTTGAGCGCCGCCTTGCTCGCCCGGTAATTCTCCCAATCCCCGCTCTCGTTCAGGGCGACGCTGCCGAGGATCGAGCTCATGAAGGCGAGGGTGCCGTTCGGGGCCACGGAGCCTGCGAACACCTCGGCGAAGCGCAGGGGGCTGACCGCGTTGGTCTGGTAGACCTGGGAGGTGACCGCCCGGGGCACGGTGTGGATCGGATCGTGGGCCTGGGTCGCCACGCCGGCCACCACGAAGATCAGGTCGAAGCGCTGGCCGGCCAGACGCTCGTGCAGGGCGGCCACGGAAGCGTCGTCGTCGATGTCGGCGGTCTCCACCGACAGGGCGGGTGCCGCGATCCGTCCCAACTCGGGCGAGGGCTTGCGCTGGGTCGCGGTGACCCGCCAGCCGCGTTTGAGGAAGGTCTCGACGAGGCCGAGACCGAGGCCGCGCGAGGCCCCGACGATGAGCGCGCTCTTCTGCGAGGATGCCATGTCATCTCTCCTGCGGCCGCGGGATCAAGGACCCGGCCGCAGCGGGCGAAGTCGGGCCCGCCGCAGCGGCCGGAAAGAGGCTCCCCTGCGCACAGGTGCGCGGGCGCACATGGTCCAGGGATGAAATTTCGGAGCGACGCCGGTCCGATCGCTCAGTCGCCCGCGCGCACCGACCAGGTCGCGTGGCGGATGCCGGGAGCGGCCGCGAGGGCCGTGGTGACGGCATCGAGCTCCTCGCCCTCGACCGCCCGCGCCGTCAGCGTCGCGACCACCTCGACGACCTCCTCGCCGCGTTCCTCCACCTCGACGCTGCCCACGGGGTAGTTCGCGGCCTCCAGCCGCTCCACGAGCAGGTCGCGGGCCGGGCCGGCGGCCTCCGCGTCCGTGGTGACCTGGACCTCGTAGGTCGCCTCCGTCTGGCTCTCGTCGATCGGGATGCGATCGATCAGGTTGACGAGGGGGCGCAGCAGCGTGTTGCCGGCGAGCACCGCCGCGGTGACGAAGATCGCCTCCAGGGGCAGGTCCGCCCCCGCGAACGAGCCGACCGCGGCCGAGCACCAGAGGGTGGCGGCGGTGTTGAGGCCGCGCACATTGGTGCCCTCCTTCATGATCACGCCGGCGCCGAGAAAGCCGATGCCGGAGATCACGTAGGCAACCGTGCGCACGGCGCCGTCCCCGCCGGTCAACCGCATGCCGAGATCGACGAAGGCCGAGGCGCCGACCGCCACCAGCACGGCTGTGCGCAGGCCCGCGGTGCGCTGCCGGAACTGGCGCTCCGCCCCGATCAGCGTGCCGAGGCCGAAGGCGACGACGAGGCTGATCGCGGAATTGACGGCTTCGGGCGTCGGGATCGGGAAGGGGCCGGGCATCCAGGGCTCATAATCGAGCGTTCGTGACGTTTCCGTGATGGTGTTGCGATCGTTCGGGGACGGTGCGGGCGGCGGGGGTGCCGAGGCAAATTGCCCGGGTTTCGCCGACGGGATTGACGCCCGGGCGGGGCAGCAGGCACACCGGCTAACCTATGGATCGCCTAAGAATCCATACCGAGGAGACGTTCATGAAGCGGGACTTCGTCCCCCATCGGGAGACGCGCGCGTGAGCGGCGTGGGCCTGGCGCCGCGCGCCGTCGCGCCCTCCCCCGCCGCCGAGGATCCGCGGGCGCGCGTCCTCGCCCTGCGCGAGGGGCTGGAGCACGGCCTGATCGGGGCGCACAAGCTCGTCGAGCGCCTGCTGATCGGCCTCCTGAGCGGCGGCCACCTGCTGATCGAGGGCGCGCCGGGTCTCGCCAAGACCCGCGCGGTCAAGCGCCTGTCGGACGGGCTCGACGGCTCCTTCGCCCGCGTCCAGTGCACGCCGGACCTGATGCCGGCCGACCTCACCGGCACCACGGTGTGGCGCCAGGATGCCGGCACCTTCGAGTTCCTGCCCGGCCCCCTGTTCCACTCCCTGATCCTGGTGGACGAGGTGAACCGCGCCCCGCCCAAGGTGCAGTCGGCCCTGCTCGAATCCATGGCCGAGGGCCAGATCACGGTGGCGGGCCACACCCACGCCCTGCCCGATCCCTTCATGGTGGTGGCGACCCAGAACCCGATCGAGCATGCGGGCACCTTCCCCCTGCCCGAGGCCCAGCTCGACCGCTTCCTACTCCACGTCGTGGTCGAGATGCCGGACGAGGCGAGCGAGCGGCGCATCCTCGACCTCGTCGAGGGCGAGCTGAACCACCATGCCGAGGCGATGCCGGTGAAGCTCTCCCTGGCGGAGATCCGGGCGGCCCGCGAGGCGGCGCTCGCCACCTATGTCTCGCCGGCCCTCAAGGACTATCTCGTGCGGCTCGTCGCCGGCACCCGCACCGACGCGGTCGCGCCGGAACTGCGCGCGGCGATCGAGCATCCCGCCTCCCCCCGCGGCACCCTCGCCCTGATGGTGGCCGGCAAGGCCCGGGCTTATCTGGCGGGCCGCGACCACGTCATCCCGGAGGACGTGGCGGAGCTCGCCGCCGACGCCCTCGCCCACCGCATCGGCCTCACCTGGCGGGCGGCGGCGGAGGGGCGCACCACCCGCGGCATCATCCAGGGGCTCGTCGAGCGGACCCGGGCGCTCTGAGGCGGGACGCGTCCATGTCCGCCGCCCCCGCCCCCGCCGACGATCCCCTCCTCGCCCCCGGGGTCCATCTGTCCGGCGAGGTGCTGATGGGCCTGCGCCATCTCGCCCGGCGCGGCGTGTCCCCGGCGACCCGCACCCTGGCCGGCCTGCCCGGCGGCATCGTCACGCGCAAGCGCGGCCGCGGCTCCGAGCCCGACGACGTGCGGCTCTGGTCGGAGGGCGACGACCGGCGCCACATCGACCGCAACGCCACGGCGCGCACGGGCATCCTGCATGTCCGCACCCATCACGACGAGCGCGACCGGGCGGTGGTGCTCCTCGCCGATTTCCGGCCCTCCATGCTGTTCGGGACGCGGCGGGCCCTGCGCTCCGTCGCGGCGGCGGAGGCCCTCGCCCTGCTCGGCTGGCGCATCGTCGGCGATGGCGGCCGCATCGGCCTGATCGCGGCGGGCCTCGGGGAGCCCGCGGTGATCCGCCCGGCCGGGGGCGAGCGGGCGATGACGGCGGTCACCGGCGCCCTCGCCCAGGCCCATGCCCGGGCCCTGGCCGCGTCCGAGCGGGCCGACCCGCCGCTTTCGGAGAGTCTCACCCTGGCCGGCAGCCTGCTGCCCTCCGGCGGCCATCTCGTCGTCGCCAGTGCCTTCGATGCCCCTGGTCCCGATTTCGACCCGCTGCTCACGGCTCTGGCTGAGCGGCTCTCGATCAGCGCCCTCGTGGTCAGCGACGCCTTCGAGCGGGACCGCCCGGCCGGCTTCTACCCCTTCGCCACGCCGGACGGGGCGCGCGGCACCCTCCAGGCCCGCGGCCGCGCGGCGGCGAACGGGCTGGAGGAGCGCCTGCTCGATCTGCATCGCCGGGGCGTCGAAGGCCTGCGCATCGATGCGGAGGCCGGTCCGGAGAGCTACGCCCCGCTGATGGAGCGGCTCGATGCCGTGCTCTGAGATGTCGTCCTCCGAGGCGCCTTCGCCGGGCGGGCAGCCGTGACGCCCGCGCCCGATCTCTCCGCCCTGCGCGGCCTGCACCTGCCCACCGGCGGCACCGGCATACAGGGGGCGGTCGTGGCCGCCATCGCCGCCGGCTTCGCCCTCGCCCTGCTCGTCGGGCTGGTGCGGGCCCTGCAGGCGCGCCGCAGCGCTTCCCTGCGCCGGGCGGCCCTGCGGGAGCTCGCCCGAACCGCCGCCCTGGAGCCCGAAGCCCGGCGCGTGGCCCAGGCCCGGCTGCTGCGCCGGGTCGTGCGCTCGCTGAAAGGGGAGGCGGCCGCCGCGAGCCGCGGGGAGGCCTGGGCCTCCATCCTGGACCAGACCTTCGCCACCACCTTCTTCAGCCGGGGCGGCGGCCGCCTCCTCGTGGAGGGGCTCTATCGCCGGTCGGCCGCCGCGGATTCCTCCGCCCTCGATGCCGAGCTCGGCCGGCTCTTCGCCAAGATCCGGGCCTGACGCCATGTTCGCCCTGCCCGCCTGGCTCTCCGCCGCCCTCTCCGCCTTCGATCTCGCCGCGCCCCTCGCGCTGCTGCTCCTGCCCCTGCCCCTGATCGCCGCGCGGCTGATGCCGGCGGAGCGCGAGGGCGGCAGCGGCGCGCTCCTGGTGCCGCCGACCCTCGTCGGTGGGGCCGAGCGCGGCGCCGGCCTGGTCGCCCGCGGCCGCGGCCGGGCCTGGCTGCTTTGGATCCTGTGGATCGCCCTGGCCGTGGCGCTCGCCGGGCCGCGCCTGGTCCTGCCCGCGAGCGCCCTGCCCGCCTCCGGCCGGGAGATCATCCTCGCCCTCGACCTCTCGGGCAGCATGGAGCGCAAGGATTTCTCCCTCGACGGCGAAACCGTGAGCCGGCTGGAGGCGGTCAAGCGCGTGGGCGCTGGCTTCATCCGGGCGCGGGCGGGGGACCGGATCGGCCTCGTGCAATTCGCCAACGAGGCCTATGTCGCCGCCGCGCCGACCTTCGACACCGCCGCCGTCGCCCACGCTCTGGAGGAGGCGACGATCGGCCTGGTCGGCCGCTCCACCGGCATCGGCGACGGCCTCGGCCTCGCCCTGAAGCGGCTCAGCGCCGGCAAGCCCGGCGCGGAGGAGGGCGCTCCGGTCAAGGACAAGGTCGTGGTGCTGCTCTCGGACGGGGCCAACAATGCCGGCCAGACCCTGCCGCGGGACGTGGCGGCGCTGGCCAAGGAGGTCGGCGTGCGCATCTACACGATCGCCCTCGGCCCGCGGGACATGGACGACAACCCGGACGGCGAGCAGGACGTGGTCGACGCGCAGACCCTGCGTGAGATGGCCGAGGTCAGCGGCGGCAAGGCCTTCCGCGTGAAGACGACGGACGATCTCCAGGACGTGGCCGGCGCCATCGACACCCTGGAGGGCGGGCGCGCCGCCGCGCCGCCCGTGCCCCTGCGGCGCGACCTCTGGACCTGGCCCGCCGCCCTCGCCTTCCTCTGCGCCTGCGGGCTGCTCGCCACGCGGCGGGCACGGTGAGGCGGACATGACCCTCGACGCCTTCGCCCTCCTCCGCCCGCTCTGGCTCGTCGCCCTGCCCGTCGTGGCGGTGCTGGTCCTGCGCGCGGCCTGGCGCTCGGCCCCGCTGGGCGACTGGAGCAAGGCGGTCGATCCCGCCCTGATGGCGCTCCTCGCCCGGCGCGGGGCGGTGCTGGGCGGGCGCCGGCAGGCGAACCTCGCTGCCGGTCTCCTCGCCGCCGTGATCGCCATGGCCCTGACCGGCCCGGCGGTCGAGCGGCCGGAGGCGGCGGCCTTCCGCAACCTCGACGCCACCGTGGTCGTGCTCGACCTGTCCCGCTCCGTCACCGAGGGCGGCCGCTTCCGGGACGCCCGGCAGGCGGCGGAGTCGGTGGGGCAGGCGGCGGGCACCCGCTCCGTGGCGGTGGTGATCTATGCCGGCGACGCCTATCTCGCCGCCTCCCCGACGACCGACCGCGACAGCCTCGGCACCATGCTGTTCGCCCTCGACGCCGACACCATCCCCGACCGGGGCACGCATCCCGAGCGCGGCCTCGCCCTGGCCCGCCGGACGCTGGCCGAGGCCAACGTGGTCGCCGCGGACGTCGTGCTGATCAGCGACGGGGACGGCGTTGGCCAGGCCGCCGAGCGCGAGGCGCAGGCGATCCGGGCCAAGGGTTGGCACCTGCACACCCTGTTCGTGCCGGCTTCCCGCCCCCTGCCCCCGGGCGCCCCCCAGCCCGACGCGGCGGCGCTGGGCCGGCTCGCGAGCGCGGGCGGCGGCCGGGCCGCCGATGTCGACGCCCCCGGCCCCGTGCTCGACCGGGTCGGCGCCAGCACGGCCCAGCATCTCGCCGCCGGCGGCTACAGCGTGCTCGCCTTCGCCGATCTCGGCCGCTGGCTGCTGCTCGCCGCCCTGATCCCGGCTCTGATCCTCTTCCGCAGGAGCGCCTGAGATGGTCGCGATGCCGGATCGGCGCAGCTTCGCGGGCGCTGTCCCCTTCGGGGTCCCGCCTCTGGCCGGTCTCTCCCGGCGCTGGCGCCGCCATGCCCGGCTCGCCGGCCTCGTCCTGGCGGGCGCGGGCATCCTCGGCCTGAGCCTGGTCTCGGAGCCGCGCACCGGGCTCGGCCGCGCCCTGATGGGGCTCGGCCTGCCCGGGCTCGCCGCCGCGGTCATCACCGATCCGGCCTGGCGCGGCCCCGCCCTCTACGAGGCCGGCCGCTACGAGGCGGCAGCGGTCCTGTTCCGGGAGCAGGGCAAGCGTGGCCGCTACAATCTCGGCAACGCGCTGGCCCGTTCCGGGGATTTCCCGGGGGCGCTTGCGGCCTATGACGAGGCCCTGTCCTTCAACCCGCGCGACGGGGACGCGCAGGCCAACCGCTCCCTGATCGCCAAGCTGATGGAAGAGCCGATCGACCGCGGCAAGGGCGGCGGCCTCGCCAACGGCACCGCGCAATACGGCGCCCGCTACAACAACACCACGAACCAGGACCAGAACGACGACATCAACGCCGCCTCGAGCGGCGAGGGGCTCGCCGGCAACAAGGAGGCGAGCGCCAGCGCCTCCCTGCCCGGCAACAGCAAGGTCGCCCGCCGCGGCAAGGCCGAGCAGCAATCGATCGATTCCGGCAAGGGCGAGGCCCGCGGTTCGGCGAGCGACGCCGCCGGGCGCGGCCGCACCGGCGCCGGCTCAGCCATGGTCGCCGCCGCCCCCGAGCGGGAGGCGCGGCGCGTCACCAAGAGCTTCGAGGCGCACGAGATCCATCCCGACCGGCTCTGGCTGCAGACCCTGCCCGACGATCCCGGCCGCTTCCTGAAGCTGCGCATCAAGGCCGAGCAGACCCGCCGCATCGAGGCGGGCACCGCGATCCCCGGAGGCAGCAATCCATGGTGAGGCTCGCCCGGCTGCTCCTGGTCCTGGTCGCGCTGCTCGCCGCCGCGCCGGGCGCCCGCGCCCTCGACGAGGGCGACCTCGGCCTCACGGTGACGCCGGAGGTGGGCGGCAACGCCACGCCCTATGCCCGGGAGATGGTGCTGCTGCATCTGCGCGGCGTCTACCGCACCCAGATCCTGCTGGAGGAGGTGATCCAGCCGACGCTGACCAACTTCTCCTGGACTCAGCTCGGCCGGGACAGCTGGTCGCGCACGCGGATGCCGGACGGGCAGATGGCGCTGCAATTCGAGCGCACCGTCGCCATCTTCGCCCACCATGCCGGCGACTTCACCCTCGAGCCTTTCGTCCACAAGCTGACGATCAACGACAACGGCGAGCGCAAGGTGGTGGAGGTGCGCTCCGCCCCGACCGCCCTGCCCGTGGCAACCTGGACGCAGCCGACCGGCGGCCCGGAGGTCCCCGAGCCCTGGTGGCTCGCCGCCCGCGACGTCAGCATCACCGACAGCTGGGACCCGGATCCGGAGACCCTGAAGGTCGGCGCCACCGCCCGCCGCATCGTCACCCTGGAGGCCCAGGGCGTGCTGGCCGAGGGCCTGCCGCCCCGCCCGGTCATGCGCACCCGCGGCATCGTCACCTTCTCCGGCCCGGTGAAGCGCGAGACCATCGTCACCCCGCAGGGGCCGGTGGCCCGGGCGACCTATCAATGGGACATCCGCCCCGGCGTGCCGGAGGCGATCCCGCTGGACGCCATCCAGATCCCCTGGTTCGACACCGTGTCCCGGGTGATGCGGGAGGCGGAGATCCCCGCCCGCCAGATCGGCGGCGGCCTGGTCGACCGCGAGGAGAACCTGACGCCGGTCGCCTCCGCCTCCTGGGGCGTGGTGCTGGCCGCGGGGCTCGTCGCTTTCGGGCTCGGGCTGCTTCTCGTCGGTATCGTGCCCGGACGCGGGCGGCTGCGCCTCGACGGCGCCCTGCGGCGGCGCCTGAGCCGGGCCGCCGCTTCGGGGGACGCGACCGGCTTCCGCGCCACCCTGGCCCAGGCCCAGCAGGCCGAGCCGGCGCTGGCCGCCTGCTGGCAGGCCGATTCCGCCCTCGCCGCGCCGCTCGCCGCCCTCGACGCCCATGTCTACGGCACCGGCCGCGCACCGGCGCCCGACCTGCCGGCCCTCGCCCGCCGCCTCGCCCGCCCGTGCCGGACCCCTGCCGACCCGCTGGCCCCCGCACCGAAGCTCGCGCCCCTCGACGGCTACCGGCCGGCCTCCGGCTGAGGCGGGTTCGGGCGAGGGGATGCGCCCCCGACCGAGGGGAACATGGATTGTGCGCAATCGTTGGGGTGTCCAGGCCGGTCTTTGCCGGTCGCAGCCCAGCGGAGGCCAGCTTGCGCGCGAAACCGATCCCGTTCGATCCCGCCATCGAGGAGCCGAAGCCCGACGAGGCGGAGACCCATGCGCGGATGCGGGAGACCTTCGCCAAGATCCAGGGCATCACCTTCAAGGATTACGGCCACGCCGTGCGCGGGGTCCACGCCAAGAGCCATGGCCTGCTGATCGGCCGCCTCGACGTGCTGGGCGGCCTGCCGCCGGAACTGGCCCAGGGCGCCTTCGCCACCCCCGGCGCCCATGACGTGGTGCTGCGCTTCTCCACCAATCCCGGCGACATCCTCGACGACAGCGTGTCGACGCCCCGGGGCCTCGCCATCAAGATCATGGGCGTGTCCGGCCCGCGCCTGCCGGATGCCGAGGGCACCACGCAGGATTTCGTGATGGCGAATGCGCCCGCCTTCACGGCCCCGGACGCGGCCTCCTTCCTCAGGAACCTGAAGCTGCTGGCGGCCACCACCGACACGCCGCAGATCTTCAAGAAGGCCTTCTCCGCCCTGATGCGCGGGATCGAGACCGTGCTGGAGAGCGTCGGCACCCAGAGCCCGACGGTGATCGCGCTGGGCGGCCATCCCGAGACGCATATCCTCGGCGAGACCTTCTACAGTCAGGCGCCCCTGCGCTGGGGCGACTATGTCGCCAAGGTCGCGGTCGCCCCCGTCTCCCCGAACCTGACCGCCCTGACCGACGCGCCCCTCGACGTGAACGGCAAGCCCAACGGGCTGCGCGATGCCGTCACCGCCTTCTTCGCCGGGAACGAGGGCGTCTGGGAGCTGCGGGCGCAGCTGCGTACCGCCGCGACGATGCCGGTCGAGGACGCTTCGAAGCCCTGGTCGGAGACGGAGAGCCCCTACCTTGCCGTCGCCCGGATCACCGTGCCGCGCCAGGAAGCCTGGAGCGAAGCCCGCTCCAAGGCGATGGATGACGGCCTCGCCTTCAACCCCTGGCACGGGCTCACCGCCCACAAGCCCCTCGGCTCGATCATGCGCGCACGCCGCTCAATCTATCCCGCCTCGTCCGGCTTCCGGGCCGAGCATAATGGCTGCCCGATCCACCAACCGCGGGCGGCTTCAGAAATAGCCGGCTAATCGAAGCTTGATCGGGCGGTTTGGTGTGGGTTGGGGGTCTCTGTCCTGAGCTCGGCCAGCGCCTGGGCTAGGGCATCGACCTGGCCCTCGTCATGGGCGGCGGAGAAGGCCACCCGCAGGCGGGCCGTGTCCTTCGGCACGGTCGGCGGCCGGATCGCCACGACGAGGAAGCCGCGCGCCTCCAGGGCGCGGGACAAGGTGAGCGCCTCCTCCGCTGCGCCGACCATGACCGGCACGATTGGGCTCTGCGCCGGCGGGAGCCCGAGCCTGTCCGTGAAGCGGCGGGCCAGCGCGAGCGGCCGAGCGGTGCGCTCCGGCTCGGCCTCGACGATCTCCAGGGCCGCTAGCGCGGCGGCGGCGGAGGCCGGGGGTAGGCCGGTGGTGTAGACGAAGCTGCGGGCGCGGCTCGTCAGCAGGTCGATCACCGCTCGCGAGGCGCAGAGATAGCCGCCATAGGAGCCGAGCGTCTTCGACAGGGTGCCCATCTCCAGGGGTGCCCGCGCCCCGGGCTCGACCACGCCGAGGCCGTGGGCGTCGTCCACCAGGGTCCAGGCATCGTGCTCGGCCGCGATCGCCAGGATCGTCTCGATCGGCGCCCGGTCCCCGTCCATGCTGAAGATCCGCTCCGTCAGGATCAGGGCCCGCTTCGCCTTGCCTCGGCGGCGGCCGAGCAGTTCGGCGAGATGCGAAGGGTCGTTGTGGCGGAAGCGCAGCATCTCCGCGCCCGACAGCTTCACCCCCGAGAACAGGCAGGAATGGCCGAGCGCGTCGACAAGGACGAGGTCGCCCGGGCCGACGAGGCCTGAGACGATACCGAGATTGGCGAGATAGCCGCTGCCGAAGACAAGGGCCGCCTCCTTGCCCTTATGGGTGGCCAGCCGCTCCTCCAGGGCAACGAGGGGCGGGTGGTTGCCGGTGACGAGCCGCGCGGCCCCGGCCCCGGCGCCATAGCGCTCCAGCGCCGTGCGGCCCGCAGCGATCACGCGGGGATCCTGCGAGAGGCCGAGATAGTCGTTGCAGGAGAAAGAGATCAGCGCGCGTCCATCCCGCGTCGCGCGGCTCCTCGCGCCGCGCGCGGTCGGCACGAGCCGGCGGCGCAGGGAAGAGGCGTCGAGCGCGGCGAGCGATTCGCACGCGAAGGCGTCGAGGCTGGCAGCGGGATCTGACATGCCGTCTCACAGCGGCGCCCGACGGGGATGTCAAGCGGACCGAATGCTCCGTCGCCAGGTGAGGGCCGGGGGCGCACAGGCCGTTTTCGCAACAGGCTGCGCATGTCGTCACTGCTTCGGCTGCTGCGGTGGTCGACGCCGCCTTGCCTCCCGCGCTGCAGCATGCCACCCTGAAATGGTCCGATACAGACGATACGGGAGAGCCCAGGCCGGCCATGCCGACCATGGCGCCGACGGAGCAACCACCCCCGGAAACTCTCAGGCACAATCACCGTATCGTTGGACAATCTGGAGAGAGGCGCCGTTTGGCGTCCACCGAAGGAGAAACCTCGGGCTCGCAAGGGCGTGGGGGAAGCTCTCAGGTAACCGCGACAGATGGGGGCGACTCGCCTGCCGGCCGGCAGGCGAGAGCCGATCGTCGTGGGAGCCTTGATGACCCAGATTGCCCCTGAGCGGACCCTTCCCGATTCGACCCCTGCGCAGGCCGCTTCGCCCGAGAAGCGCACACCGCTCCATGCCTTCCATCTGCGGCACGGCGCCAAGATGGTGCCTTTTGCCGGCTATGCGATGCCGCTTCAGTATCCTGCGGGGCTGCTGAAGGAGCATCTCCACACCCGTGCGGCAGCGGGCCTGTTCGACGTGTCGCATATGGGCCAGATCGAGCTGCGCAGCCGAGATCTGGCCGACGCGGCTCGCGCCCTGGAAGCCCTGATCCCGATCGACATCCTCGGTCTCGCGCCGGGGCGGCAGCGCTACGGCTACCTCACGAACGAGGCGGGCGGCATCCTCGACGACCTCATGGTGGCGCGGCTGCCGGACCGGCTGGTGGTGGTGGTCAACGCCGCCTGCAAGATCGCCGACGAGGCGCATCTGCGAGCGCATCTGCCGGCCGAGGTGGCGCTCACCGTCGAGGATCGGGCGCTGATCGCCCTGCAGGGTCCCCAGGCCGGGGCGGTGCTCGCCGGCTTCGCGGAGGTGGAGGCCATGCGCTTCCAGGACGTGCGGGCGGTCGAGATCCTCGGCGCGCCCTGTCTCGTTGCCCGCTCCGGCTATACCGGCGAGGACGGCTTCGAGATCGCAATTCCTACGGACCGGGCGGAGGACTTCGCCGAGGCCCTGCTCGCCGATCCTCGGGTGCTGCCGATCGGCCTCGGCGCCCGGGATTCCCTGCGCCTGGAGGCGGGGCTTCCGCTCTACGGCGCCGATCTCGACACCACCACGAGCCCGGTCGAGGCGGGGCTTGCCTGGGCGATTTCCCCCGCCCGCCGCGCGGGCGGGGCGCGGGCGGGCGGCTTTCCCGGTGTGGAGCGCATCCTTGCCGAGATGGCGGCCGGCCCTCCGCGGTGCCGCGTCGGCCTGAAGCCGGAGGGCCGCGCGCCCGTGCGGGCCGGGGCCATGCTCTTCACGGAGGAGGGCGCGGACAAGCCCGTCGGGCTGGTCACCTCCGGCGGCTTCGGCCCGACCGTGTCGGGGCCCGTCGCCATGGGCTTCGTGCCGGCGTCACTCGCCGCCCCCGGCACACGCCTGTTCGCGGAGGTCCGCGGCCAGCGCCTCGCCCTCTCCGTCTCTCCCCTCCCCTTCGTTCCCGCCGGCTTTAAGCGCGGCTGATCCCCCTCATCTGTCAGGAGTTTTCCCATGCTGCGCTTCACCGACGAGCACGAATGGCTGCGCCTCGAGGGCGACGTCGCCACGGTCGGCATCACCCCGCATGCCGCCGAGCAGCTCGGCGACCTCGTCTTCGTGGAACTGCCGAAAGTCGGCGCCAAACTCACCAAGGGGGAGGCCGCGGCGGTGGTCGAATCCGTCAAGGCAGCCTCGGACGTCTATGCGCCCCTCTCCGGCGAGGTCACCGAGATCAACGAGGCGGCGGTGGCCGATCCGGCCTCGGTCGGTGCCGACCCGCAGGGCGCGGGCTGGCTCTACAAGCTGAAGCTCGACGACGTGGCGGCCATGGATGGCCTGATGGACGAGGCCACCTACGCGGCCTTCGCCGGATAGTGCCGCCCCGACCCTCCCCGCGGAGGCGGAGGGTCGCACAGCCCTTCTGCCCGAGAGGCATCCCATGAAATACGACAAGCACGATCCCTTCGATTTCGCCGCACGCCGGCATATCGGGCCGAGGCTCAGCGAGATCGACCAGATGCTGGAGACGGTCGGCGCCCGGTCGCTGCACGCGCTGATCGACGAGACGCTGCCCCCCGATATCCGGCAGGCCGAGTACATCGATTTCGGCCCCTCCCTCACCGAGCGCCGGGCGCTGGAGAAGCTGCGGGCGACGGCGAACAAGAACCGACTGCTCGTCTCGCTGATCGGCCAGGGCTACCACGGCACCACGATGCCGCCGGCGATCCAGCGCAACATCTTCGAGAACCCGGCCTGGTATACGGCCTATTCGCCCTACCAGCCGGAGATCAGCCAGGGTCGCCTCGAGGCGCTGTTGAACTTCCAGACCATGGTCTGCGACCTGACGGGGCTCGATGTGGCAAACGCCTCGCTCCTCGACGAGGCGACCGCTGCGGCAGAGGCCATGGGCATGGCCAGGCGCGTGGCAAAGTCCGATAAGAACGCCTTCTTCGTCGATCGCGACTGCCTGCCCCAGACCATCGCCGTGCTGAAGACCCGGGCGGCGCCCCTCGGCTGGGAGGTCGTGGTCGGCGACCCCTTCACCGATCTCGACGCGGGCGCCGTGTTCGGCGCGCTGTTCCAGTATCCGGGGGTGAACGGGGCGATCCACGATTTCACGGGGCCCATCGCCGCGCTGCATGCGGCGGGTGCGCTAGGCGTGGTCGCGGCCGATCCGCTGGCGCTGACGCTCCTGAAGCCTCCGGGCGAGATGGGCGCGGACATCGCCATCGGCTCGATGCAGCGTTACGGCGTGCCCATGGGCTTCGGCGGCCCGCACGCCGCCTATATGGCAACCCGGGATGCCCACAAGCGGGCGTTGCCCGGCCGCATCGTCGGCGTCTCGGTCGATGCCCGCGGCAACCGTTCCTATCGGCTCGCCCTGCAGACCCGCGAGCAGCATATCCGCCGGGAGAAGGCGACCTCGAACATCTGCACGAGCCAGGTGCTGCTCGCGGTCATCGCCTCGATGTTCGCGGTCTATCACGGGCCAGCGGGCCTCAAGGCCATCGCCCTGCGGGTCCACCGCGACGCAGTGCGCCTGGCGGCGGGCCTGGAGCGGCTGGGCTTCACGGTCGAACCGAAGGAATTCTTCGACACGATTACCGTCCAGGTCGGACCCTTCCAAGGCGTGATCCTGGGCAGCGCCGTCGAGAACGGGGTGAACTTGCGCAAGGTCGGTGATGACCGCATCGGCATCAGCGTCGACCAGCGCACCCGGCCCGACATCGTGCAGGCGGTTTGGCGCGCCTTCGGCGGCGCCGACCTGCCCTATGACGAGGCCTATCCCGAGACGCGCCTGCCGGAGGCTCTGGAGCGCACGTCCGAGTATCTGACGCATCCGATTTTCCACATGAACCGGGCCGAGAGCGAGATGACGCGCTACATGCGCCGCCTCGCGGACCGGGATCTGGCGCTGGACCGGGCGATGATCCCGCTCGGCTCCTGCACCATGAAGCTCAACGCCACGGCGGAGATGCTGCCGATCTCCTGGCCCGAATTCTCGGAGATCCACCCCTTCGTGCCGGCGGATCAGGCCGAGGGTTACCGGGAGCTGATCGACGATCTCAGCCAGAAGCTCTGTGCCGTCACCGGCTACGACGCGATCTCGATGCAGCCCAATTCCGGCGCGCAGGGCGAATATGCGGGTCTGCTGGCCATCCGCGCCTATCACCGGTCGCGCGGCGAGGGGCACCGCAATGTCTGCCTGATCCCGTCCTCGGCCCACGGCACCAATCCGGCCTCGGCCCAGATGTGTGGCATGAGCGTGGTGGTCGTCGGCGCGGACGCGCAGGGCAACATCGACGTCGAGGATTTTCGCAAGAAGGCCGAGCTGCATTCCGAAAAGCTCGCCGCCTGCATGATCACCTATCCCTCGACCCACGGCGTGTTCGAGGCGCGGGTGCGCGAGCTCTGCGAGATCGTCCACGCCCATGGTGGGCAGGTCTATCTCGACGGCGCCAACCTCAACGCGATGGTGGGCCTCGCCCGACCCGGCGATATCGGCGCCGATGTCAGCCATCTCAACCTTCACAAGACTTTCTGCATCCCGCATGGTGGCGGCGGGCCGGGCATGGGTCCGATCGGCGTCAAGGCGCACCTGATCCCGTTCCTGCCCTCCGATCCGCGGACGGGGGAGGAAGGGGCGGTCTCGGCGGCTCCCTTCGGCTCGGCCTCGATCCTGCCGATCTCCTGGAGCTACTGCCTGATGATGGGCGGCCGCGGCCTGACCCAGGCGACGCGGGTGGCGATCCTCAACGCCAACTACATCGCCAAGCGGCTGGAGGGCGCCTATCCCATCCTCTATGCCGGGCGGAACGGCCGGGTCGCGCATGAATGCATCGTCGATGTGCGCCCGTTTCAGAAAAGCGCCGGGGTCACCGTCGAGGACATCGCCAAGCGCCTGATCGATTGCGGCTTCCACCCGCCGACCATGAGCTGGCCGGTGTCGGGCACGCTGATGATCGAGCCGACCGAATCCGAGACCAAGGCAGAGATCGACCGCTTCTGCGACGCCATGCTGGCGATCCGCGAGGAGATCCGCGCCATCGAGGAGGGGCGGATCGACAAGGCCGACAACCCGCTCAAGAACGCGCCCCACACGGTGCAGGACCTGATCGGCGCCTGGGAGCGGCCCTATTCGCGGGAGGCGGCCTGCTTCCCCACGGGATCCTTCCGGATGGACAAGTACTGGCCGCCGGTGAATCGCGTCGACAACGCCTATGGCGACCGCAACCTCGTCTGCTCCTGCCCACCGCCGGAGGCTTATGGCGAAGCAGCGGAGTAGATGGAGGGGGGCTGCCAGCGTTTGACTCTCCTGCCACCACCCCCCATCCCGCGCGGATGACCGTGCTCGGCACCCATCCCCTCTGGCGCCCCTACACCCAGATGAAGATCGCGTCGCCGCCGCTGGAAGCGGTGGCGACGCGGGGCTCGCGCATCACCCTGGCCGATGGGCGCGAGCTGATCGACGGTATCGCCTCGTGGTGGACGGCTGTTCACGGCTACAATCACCCTCACATCGCCGCGGCGATGGCCGATCAGCTCGCGCGCATGCCGCATGTGATGTTCGGCGGGCTGACCCATGCGCCGGCCGAGCGGCTGGGGCGGCGACTCGCCGCCCTGCTGCCGGGCGATCTGAATCACGTCTTCTTCACGGATTCCGGCTCGGTCGCCGTCGAAGTCGCCCTGAAGATGGCGGTGCAGCTCTGGCTCAACCGGGGCGAGACCGGCCGGACGCGGGTGCTGGCCTTCCGCGGCGGCTACCATGGCGACACAATGGGTGCGATGTCGGCCTGCGATCCCGAGGAGGGGATGCATCGCCGCTTCGGCGCCTATATGCCGACCCAGCTCTTCTGTGATCTGCCGCGCGATGCGGAGGCGGCGGCAGCCCTCGATGCGGTGCTCGCCCGTCATCGACACGAACTTGCGGCAGTGATCGTCGAGCCCCTTGTGCAAGGTGCCGGCGGGATGCTGATGCATCCGCCGGAGGTGCTCGCTACGGTCGCGCGCCTTGCCCGCAGGCACGGCCTGCCGCTCATCGCCGACGAGATCTTCACCGGGTTCGCCCGCACCGGGGCGATGTTCGCCTGTGAGCAGGCCGGCGTGGTGCCTGATATCCTCTGCCTGTCCAAGGCGCTGACCGGTGGCACCCTGGCGCTCGCTGCCACCGTGGCGACCACGGAGATCTTCTCGGCCTTCTGGTCCGACGATCCTGCGGCTGCGCTGATGCACGGACCGACCTTCATGGCCAACCCGCTCGCCTGCGCGGCGGCCAATGCCAGCCTCGACCTGTTCGAAGCCGAGCCGCGTCTTGCCCAGTGTGCCGGGATCGCCGCGCGGCTGACGGAAGGGCTCGCGTCCCTGAAGGGGCGGCCAGGCGTGGCCGACATCCGGGTTCTTGGCGCCGTCGGCACCGTCGAATTCGCGGGAACGCCCGATCTCGCCGATCTCAAGCGGCGCTTCCTTGATCGCGGCGTCTGGGTGCGGCCCTTCGGGCGGATCGTCTATCTCACCCCTGCTTTGACGATCGCTCCCGCCGATCTCGACAGCCTGATCGACGCCGTGCAGGCGGTGGTGCGCGAAACGACAGGATGAATATTGGCCGGCGCGACCTTCGCGCTGCAACCCCGGCTCCCCTTCCCCGTTGGCTCAGGGTGAAACTGAAGCTAGCCTGAACGGCGCTCGGTGGCATCGCGTGGGTCTCGGATCGATCTGGAGGAGTGCATCGTGGGGAGCGACACGACGAATCTGGCGCCCGAACGGCCGGTCATTCTTCTCGTCGAGGACGAGGCGCTCACGATCATGGACCTCGGCGACGTCCTTGAGGATGGCGGTTACGACACGGTACAATGCGCTTCCGCCGAACGCGCCTTGAGCATCCTCCAGGCACGGCCGGATATCTGCGGCCTGGTGACCGATGTGGAGCTGTCTGGCCGGGTCAACGGGTTCGATCTCGCCAATTCCGTCTCGCAGGCCCGGCCGGAACTACCGATCCTGATCGTGTCCGGTCGCGCCGCCCCCGATCCCGAGCGTATGCCCCGGGGTGCGAAGTTCATCTCGCGCCCCTGCGCCGGCGAGGACATCCTGGCTCAGCTCAAGGGGCTGATGCCGACCTGCTAAGCTGCCGCGTCACTCGTTTGGAAGCGGGATGCGGAAGCGTTCGGAGTCCAGCTCGAAGGCGGGCAGCCGGGTGCCGAACCAGCGGGGATAGTAGGGGTCTCGCGCGAGACGCGTTCCCCAGCGTGCGCGGAAGCGAGCCTGCTCCCGCGGATCGACCGTGGGCACGCGGTTGCGGCTCTCGAAATGCGTGAGCACGGCCTGCGCGCAAAAGACGGTGCGCTGGCCCCGCGCCCCGATCTGCAGGCAGAGGTCGACATCGTTGTAGTTGACGGGAAAGCCCTCGTCGAAGCCGCTCACCGCCTCGAAATCCCGCCGCCGCACCATCATGCAGGCCCCGGTGACGGCGAGATAGTTGCGGTTGGCGATGTTGGAGAAGCCATAGCCCGGGTCGCTGCCGGGAAAACCGCGGCGGACATGATCCGGCAGGCCGTCTCCGAATACGACACCGACATGCTGGAGCGCGCCGCCCTCGTAGACGAGCTTGGCGCCGACGACACCGACCTCCGGGATCTGGAGGAGGCTCAGCATCGCTTCGATCCAGTCCGGCGTGATCACCTCGATGTCGTCGTTGAGAAAGACCAGCACCTCCCCCCGGGCTGCCGCGGCCCCGCGATTCATCTTGGCGGCGAAGTTGAAGACGGGATCGGGATAGGGAACGCTCCGCGCTTGCGTGGCCTTCATGGCGGCCCGGGCGGGGGCGGGAAGAGCCCCGTGCTCGACGACGACGATCTCAATGTGCGGGTAGGTGCTCCGTTCGCGCAGGGACGCGAGGCAGTTCGCTAGGAGATTGACCGAGGCGCCGCGCACGAGGCTGTCACGGCCGGCGCTGGGGATAACGATGGACACGAGGGGCGCGGCTCCGAGGCGGCCGGTGCGCGCGCGCCGCTCCGCCAACGCCCGCCGCGCGGCGTCGGAACCGAGGGTGGACGAGGCGGCGTCCGCTGCCCGGTGGCAGAGAACCTGCGCCAAGTGGCGCACGCGGTTGGTCCGCTCGGTCACGCGGAGCGCGAGGTCGTAGTCGAGGGCGCCCTCGAAACCCTCCCGGTAGCCGCCGACCTCGCGCAGGAGGGCGGTGCGGTAGAGGAGGAACTGTCCGAGATAGGGCACGGCCTCGAAGGTCTCGGGCGACCAATCGGGTTTGAAGAAGGGCGCGTCACGCCCGCCCGCTGCCGTCATCCTGTCCTCGTCCGTGTAGACGAGGTCGGCCTCCGGATCGGCCTCGATCAGCCGGGCCAGGGCGAAGAGCGCCTGGGGCGGAAGCCTATCGCCGTCCTCGACAAAGGCGGTGTAGGCGCCCGAGGCTTGGGCCAGGGCTCCATTTAACACCGCGACGCGGCCGGGCTCGAGCGTTCGAGGCCGCAACTTAATCCGCGGGTCGCCCACATCGAGATCCGGCATCGCCGAGGCGGGGCAGCAGAGCAGAAGCTCCCATTCGCCGTAGCCCTGTGCGACCAGATTTTCGGCCAGGGTGCGCGCGGCCCCGGCATCCTCGACCCAGGCGATCAGGCTGAAGCGGGTCTTGAGGCGGAAAGTGCGCGCGGCCGCCTCCATCGCCATGGGGGAGGGCGTCGCGGGCGCTTCCACCGCCGCGATCCAGGCGTCGTAGGAGGCCGCGGCCTGTTTCGGGCCGGCCCCGCGGGCCAGCCGGCGCAGGAGCTCCCGGGGCGGCACGGTCCGGATCAGGCCGAAGGCCCGGCGCAGGAGCCGCGCCGGCGAGCGCTCGCCCGGTGGCAGCTGTAGGAGGATCCGGCGGGCGAGGTGATAGGCGACCTGTGGCGGGGCGAGCGGTTCCACGTGGACGATGGTGAGGTGGAAGGCGCCGAGCCCGGCGGCTTCGATCCCGATCCTCCGCAATCCCCGCGGCAGGCGCAGCACGTCCTCGCTTCCCATTCCGGTCTGGCTCGGCCGGATATGCAGGGCGCTTTCCTCCGCCTCGAAGGCGAGGGTGAGCGCGAGAGGCGCCTCGCCGATTGCACGCAGGTCGGTCCGCAGCCGGACCCAACGGCCGGAGAGCCGGTGCGCCGGCGGATCGGTCTCGAGGACGAGGGAGGCAGTGTCTTCGGCCGTCTGCCAATGTCCCTCGGCCGAGCGGCTCAGGCCGCGCGCGGGGCGAATCCGTGCCGGCCGCGCGCCAAAGATCCCCATGCGCATGCCGCTCCGCGCCCTCTTTTCCGCCGACTGCCCGATCCGCCTGCGGTGCTTGGGGCGCGCACAGCCTCAAGGCAAGATGCATGGGTGCAGTGGGCTTCTGTCATCGAAGCTTCATGGCTAGGCTGGCACATGCGCCCCGTCGGGTCTTTTGCCCGCCGCGTAGCGAGGATCGAGGGGTGCACGTCATGTCCGCAACGGTGGAGGAGCCGATGGCGGCGTCCGCCAGCGATACGACCGCGTCGCTCCTCGGCAAGTCGACCCTGAAGGCCTCGTCCGACAAGGCGGCGGAGAAGGAGGGCAAGGCCGCCAAGCGGCTGCGTCCGCCCGCGGCCAAGAGTGTGGGCTGGGCCTTGGTCCAGGCTGCGCGGCTGCACCGCGCCCGTGTCGGCGACCGGCTCGCCGCGCTCGATCTCTTCGCGGGGCAGGAGCAGGTGGTGCAGGCCCTGGCCGCTGCCGGCAGCATGACCATGGGCGATCTCGCTGCAACCTTGCGCGTGCGCCCGCCGACCGCTTCCAAGACGATCTCGCGGCTCGCCGCCCTCGGTTTCGTGGAACGCCGGGCGGAAGCCGGTGACGGGCGTATCGTGCGCGTCCGTCTCACGGAGGCGGGCCTGGCCAAGGCCGCGGCGATCGAGCGGATCTGGGATGATGTCGAGGCGGAGTTGCTCGACGGCTTCGACAACAAGGAGAAGCGGCGCCTGCGCAAGCTCCTGCGCCGCTCCGCCAGCAACCTCGCCGAGGCCGCCGGTGTCACAGGCCACGAGGCAGATGCTGACATGGACCCGGACGGCGATCTCGACGGGGATGACGACGTCGATCCCTTGCTCGGCACAGACGTGATCGGCCGCCCGGCCTGAGCGGCGGTCCATTCATCACGAAACGATCCGAGCCTTCTCTAACGGCCGAGCACGCTGTTAGAGAGGGCTTTTGCCGTTATGCCGTCTGGGTTGAATGCCGCGGGATGGGCTTCGCACGAGCATGGTTCGGCCCGGCCTCGCCATGCCTGAAGCGCCATTAAGGCCTTGGGCCGGGAAGCGTCTGAGCGAGAATCTTGAAAGAGATGGTACCACCGCCCCGGCTCGAACGGGGGACCCCTAGATCCACAATCTAGTGCTCTAACCAACTGAGCTACGGCGGCACGCGGGGGCGGTGTATCGCGGGATCGCGGGTTTTTCAAGCGAGGATGATGCCTTCCGGCGAGATCGGGAAAGACGGCCTGAAAACATGTGACGACGCCGTGCCTTGCCGGACTTTGCGGCCTGCCGCAGGCTTCATGGACCACAGCGAAAAGGGGCACGCGCGGAAGACGCGAGGTCCCGCCGGGGAGCGTCCGAGCCATGATCGCGTCTTTCGGCTTGGCCTTCCTGGCCGGCATCCTGTCGGTGCTCTCGCCCTGCGTGCTGCCCTTGCTCCCCCTGGTGCTGGGGGCGGCTGCCTCCGAGCATCGGCTCGGGCCGGTGGCGCTGGCGGCGGGGCTTGCCCTGTCCTTCACCGTGATCGGCCTGTTCGTCGCCACGATCGGCTTTGCCATCGGCCTCGATACGGGCGTCTTCCGGAGCGCTGCCGCGATCCTGCTGATCGCGATCGGGCTGGTGCTCGTCAGTCCCGCGGTGCAGACGCGGCTTGCGAGTGCTGGGGGGCCGGTCTCGAACTGGGCGGAGATGCGTTTCGGCCATCTCCCGGGACGCGGGCTCGGCGGGCAATTCGGCGTCGGGCTGCTCCTCGGGGCGGTCTGGAGCCCCTGCGTCGGCCCGACGCTCGGCGCCGCTTCGTTGCTGGCCGCGCAGGGAAAGGATCTTGCCAGCGTCGCGACGACGATGCTGCTCTTCGGCCTCGGCGCGGCCCTGCCGCTCCTCGTGTTCGGCACCCTCGCCCGGGGCCTGCTCGTGCGCGCCCGCGACCGGATGATGCGGGCCGGGCGAGGGCTCAGGCTGGCGCTCGGACTGATCCTCGTCGTCACCGGCCTCGCCATCGTCAGCGGGCTCGACAAGAGGCTGGAGACGGCCCTGGTCGAGGCCTCTCCGGCTTGGTTGACGGCGCTTACGACCCGGTACTGAGGGGTGGCTCAGGCCTCCGGCTCGCCCTGTGCATTCGCCCAGGCGCGGACCTGCTCCATCCAGGCGTCGGGGGAAAGCACGCTGATCCCGGGCAGCACCATCAGCGGGGTGATGCGCTCGGTCCGGTCGCGCTCGCCCAGCCGCACGGCGCCCTTGCGGGCGAACAGGCGCAGGATGTCGTTGAGCCGGATCTCGTCCGGTGGGTCGCTGCGGGTGGCGGTGCGGATCGCCTCGGCGATGTCGTCGGTGGTGCATTCGACGACGCCCTCGGTGGTGACGCGGTGGTCGCGCAGGCCCTCCTCATAGGCAAGGCGCAAGGCGAGCAGCACCAGTGTCTCGTCCTTGCGCAGGCGCTCGGATTGGGCATCGTGGCGCACGCCCTCCTGGGGGACCCGCAGGAAGACCATCTGGTCGCGGTGGGACACCTCGAAGCCGTGCCCGAGGCAGGCGAAGTAGTCCTTGAAGAAGGGCGCATAGTGCCGGGCGATCTCGTAGGAGCGACCGATCCCCGTCGTCTGCGCGTAGACGCACTGGTTCTTCAGCAGCACCTGAAGCGCCCGCGTCAGCTCCTCCTCGCTCGGCGGTTTCGCGCCGGGCGGGGGCGGCTCCTCGCCGTCGACGATGGCGCGAAACGCTTCGAGCATGGTCCTCCCGTCTCCTCAGTTCCGCGGCCCGTGCCGCACCGACGCAGGGTTCTTGGCGGACCCGATGGCTCCGGCCGTCGTTTCCCGGGGATTGCAAGGGACGATTTCCTCAGGAGCCTGTCCATGACCCGGAACACCTTCCGTTGGCTGCTGGCGGGCGCGGGCGCAAGCCTCGCCGCCGGCCTGACGCTTTCTCCCGACGGAGCCTCCGCCCGCGGCGGCAGCTTCACACCGCCCGGCGGCCAACTGGCAGCCACTGCTCCGGGCGGCACGCAGGGCCTCGCCGGCCCGCGCAACGTGTCTGAGGCCTCTCGCGGCGGCCATGCCTATGGCCGCCGCGAGAGGCTGCTCCGCGTCGATCCCTATGGCCGCCGCCCGGCGCCTGACGGTTTCGGCGAGGCCCCCGGCTGGTAGCGCTCGATCGTGAAATCCGGACAATCGAGCCAGCCATTCGCGAGGCGGCCCGGCTGCCGCAGCACGCGGTAGCGCTCGCCGAGGGCGCCGCCGAACAGCACATCGATCTCCCGCAGGCGCTGGAACACGACGAAGTCGTCGACATCCGCGATGGGCAACGTCGAGCCGCGCAGCGTGTCCGTCTCCGACAGGCGCGCATCGAGAAAGGCGGTGATGCGCTCGGGGCTGATCTGGGTGCGTTGGCGGAAGGCGTCTTTGGCCTCGATGAAGGCCTCGATCGCAGGATCCAGGGTGATCTCGGGCAGCGCCTCGACGAAGATCTCGGATCGTTGCGCGCGGGGCTTGCGCAGATGCGGCTCGCCGATGGGGAAGCGCAGCATCGCCACCTGCGGCACCGGCATGTCGGAGAGCTCGGCGGCGGCGGCCACCGCCCGCAGGGCCGCGGCCGTGCGCTCGATCCGGTCGGAGTCCCGATGGTCCATGTAGCGGAGCGCCGCCGCGATCCGGCGCTCCAGCCGGGCCACGATCTCGGCCACCGCGTCGAGATGCCGGTCGAGCCCCTCGAAGATCGACAGGATCTCGGCGAGATCCGCCCGCACGGCCTTCTCCGCCGCCGGCAGGTTCGGTGCCCGGCCCTCCCGCAGGCCGGCCTCGGCGAGGGCACGGATGGTGAGGGGATCGCGCAAGGCCCGGCCGGCCTCGCGCACGATGCCGGAGCGGAAGCGGAACGGATTGAAGCGCGTGTGCAGCGTCCGGTAGTCGCTGACGAGGTGGCGCGCCACGAATTCCTCGAAATACAGCCGGAAGGCCGCGCGCTGGTCCTCCTCGCGCAGGATGCGCTCCTCGATCTTGCGCATGGAGCCGGCGAGGCTGCGCAGGTGGCTGAGGAAGCTGCGCGAGGCCTTGGCCGCATTCACCAGGGCTTCGGAGCGCTCGGCCGGGTTGGCCGTGGCGCTCTCCAGGCTGCCCAGCACCTCCAGTACGGCGCCGCCATAGGAGCGGGTCTCGCCCCGGTCGAGCCGGGCCAATTCCTCGATCAGGATGCGCGCCTCGGGATCGAAATCGACCACCGGCACGTAGCGCTCCCGCCGCTCCACCAGCCAGCCGGCATCGAGCAGGCGCCGGTAGACGGCGGAGCGCCGCTCCACCGGGTCGATGGGTGTGGTCTCGTCGTCGGCGATCTCGGGCTGCGTGAAGGCCGCGGAGAAATCCCCGATCGCGGCTAGAAGCTCGCTCTTGCGCACCGGCTCGGCGGTGTCCGCGAAGACCTTGGCGTTCAGGTGCAGCAACAGAGCCGCGTTGAAGGCGCGGCTGGGGGAGGCCAGGGGGCGGAAGAGATCGTCCGAGAGGCGGGTGAAGAGCATTGCGCCGGACAGAATCGACTTTCGTGTCCCCGACGGCAAGGGCCGCCCCTTGCATCGTCCCCGCCTCTTGTCCGTTGTGGCGATGACCTCGCGAGACGATCGCGAAACGACGGCAAGGAGGCCGCCATGCGCATCGAGACCGTCTTCCTGTTCGATCTCGACGGAACGCTCGTCGACAGTGTCTATCAGCACGTGCTCGCCTGGAAGGAAGCCCTCGACGCGGAGGGCATCCCGCTCTCGGTCTGGCGGATCCATCGCAAGATCGGCATGAGCGGCGGCCTGTTCACCAACCAACTCCTGCGCGAGACCGGCCTCGAGATGAACCCGGAGCGGATGGACCGGCTGCGCCGGCTCCACGCGGAGGCTTATGCCCGCCTGTCCAAGGGCGTGGTGCCGCTCCCCGGCGCGAAGGCGCTGCTGCGCACGCTCACGGAGAACCGCATTCCCTGGGCGATCGCCACCAGCGGCCGGATGGAGACGGCGGGCCACAATCTCGTCGCCCTCGAGGTTGATCCCGAGAGCGTGCCGGTGGTGACCCGCGACCTCGTGAAATACGCCAAGCCCGACCCGGACCTGTTCCTCGCCGCCGCGGCCCGGCTCTCGGCCCCGATCGAGCATGCGGTGATCGTCGGCGATTCCATCTGGGACATGCTGGCGGCGCGCCGTTGCCGGGGGCTCGGCGTCGGACTGCTTTCGGGGGGCTACGGTTCGGACGAGCTGGAGCGTTCCGGCGCGGCGCGGGTCTACGCGGATCCGGCCGAGCTGCTCGAGCATCTGGACGAGGTCGGCGGACGGCGTTGAAGCGGGGCGCAGATGCGTCGGTCTGCCGCGCGGGGAGAACCGAATCCCTCGCTCCGTCGTTGGAGGGCCATTCGCTTCAGGCAGGGTTCAGCTTGCCTGTGGCAATTTCGCTTCAACAATCGAGGAGTTGATCGATGAAGAAGATCGCTGTGCTCTCGGCCGCTGCCCTGATGGCTGCCGGCACCCTTGCCTCCACCGGTGCCGAAGCGCGCGGCCGCGGTGGAGCGATCGCCGCGGGTGTGGTCGGTGGCCTTGCCGCCGGCGCTCTGCTCGGTGCCGCCGCCTCCAACAGCTACGGTTACGGCTATGGTGGGGGCTATGGCTACGCCGCCCCGGCCTATGGCTACGGCTACGCTCCGAGCTACGGGTACCGCAGCGTCGGCTACGACGATTACTACTATGCCCGTCCGCGCCGGGTGTATCGCAGCTACGACTACGATGCCGGCTATTCCTGGGGCGGCCCGACCTATTACGGCTACGGTTACTGAGCCGAGACTGACAGAGTCGCACGGATGGAGGGGCCGCACCGGAGGGTGCGGCCCCTCTCTCGTTTCAGGCCGCGTTCGACGCTGCGGCGTCGCGCTGCGCGATCGTCTCCGACCAGACCACGGCACGCCGAGCCATGCTGATATGCTGGCGCTCGTACATGCGCCCCTCGACCTTGATCGCGCCGCGCTTGGCGTTCTCGGGCAGGTCGAAGGCATCGATCACGAGGCGGGCGCGACGGACCTCCTCCTCCGTGGGGGCGAAGGAGGTGTTGGCCGGCTCGATCTGGTTCGGGTGAATCAGGGTCTTGCCGTCGAAGCCGAGATCGCGGGCCTGGCGGCATTCCTCGCGGCAGCCATCCACGTCGGCGATGTCGTTCCAGACGCCGTCGAGGATGGTCAGCCCCTCGGCACGGGCGGCGGCGAGGGTGAACATCATCCACGGCAGCATCGGTACCCGGCCGCGCACCAGCTGTGCCCAAGTGTCCTTGGCAAGGTCGTTGGTGCCGAGCACGAAGCAGGTGAGGCGGGAGCGCCGGTCGCGCCGCGCCTTGGCAATCTCCTGGATGTTGAGAATGGCCGCCGGCGTCTCGATCATCGCCCAGACCGCGATGTCGTCGGGGGCATCGAGCGCCTCGAGATGGTCGGCGATGCTTTCCAGCACTGCCGGGGAGGAGACCTTCGGCATCAGGATCGCGTCGGGCCGGGCCTCGATCGCCGCCCGTAGGTCCGCCTCGCCCCACGGCGTCTGGGGGGCGTTGACGCGGATGATGAGCTCACGGTGGCCGTAGCCGCCGCCCTTGACCGCGGCGCAGACCTGCTCGCGGGCGAGCACCTTCTCGTCAGGTCCGACCGCATCCTCGAGGTCGAGGATCAGGGCGTCGGCCGGCAGCGTCTTCGCCTTGTCGAGGGCTCTCTGGTTCGAGCCGGGCATATAGAGCACGCTGCGGCGCAGGCGCGGATCGGACATTGGCGTGGACTCCCTGTTGTGAAGCCATGGTAGCGCAGCGCAGCACTCATGCCAGCATTGCGCTCCCGCAATGCGGAAAGGCCGGCCACGTTTGAAACACCGGGCTTCGGGGCGCTAATAAGCGAGTCCGATCCGCAACAGCCAGAGTCGGGCGCCTCCCCCAATAGTCCGGAACGACCGATGCCGCTCATCCGCTTCGACCTGATCGAAGGCCGCTCCAAGGCCGAGCTGAAGACTCTGCTCGACGCCGCACACGAGGCGATGCTCGAAGCCTTCCAGGTGCCTGCGGGCGACCGCTACCAGATCGTCACCGAGCACAAGCCTTCGCGCATGATCGTCGAGGATACCGGCCTCGGCATCCCACGGACGAAGGACGTGGTCGTAGTGCAGGTGATCACCCGGCCGCGTGGTCGGGAGAAGAAGGAGCTGTTCTATCGTCTCCTCACCGAGAAGCTGCAGGCCGCCTGCGGCATCGCACCCGCTGACGTGATGATCTCGATGGTGGAGAACACCGACGAGGATTGGTCATTCGGTCACGGCCGCGCCCAGTTCCTCACCGGCGAACTCTGAGGTTCGATCTGCGGCGGCCCGCCCAGGCGAGCCGCCGCGTGCGATACGCCGAGGTCAGGGATGGACAGGACCAGCATCGGCCGGGACACGACCCTGTGCATGTCCCTGGCAGCCCGGCCCGGCACCTTCGGCTCGCGCTTTCATAATCATCTCTACGAACGGCTCGGCCTCGACTACGTCTACAAGGCCTTCACCACGACGGATCTTTCCGCTGCCATCGGGGGGATCCGCGCGCTCGGCATTCGTGGCTGCGCGATCTCGATGCCGTTCAAGGAGGCGGTGATCCCGCTCCTCGACGGGCTGGCCCCATCCGCCCAGGCGATCGACAGCGTCAACACCATCGTCAACGAGGGCGGTCGGCTCACCGGGCACAACACCGATTACAGCGCGGTCCGCAGTCTCCTCGAACAGTCGGGGATCGACCCGGCCACGCCGTTCCTGCTGCGCGGCAGCGGCGGGATGGCCAAGGCCGTCGCTGCGGCGCTGCACGATGGCGGCTTCCGGCAGGGAACGATCGTTGCCCGGAACGGGCGGAGCGGCCCGGCCCTGGCGGAAGCCTACGACTATGGCTGGGCGGAGGATCTCGGGAGCCTCACCGCGCCCGTCCTGATCAACGTCACGCCCCTCGGCATGGCAGGGGGCGGCGAGGGGCAGCTCGCCTTCCCCGAGGCGATGATCGCGGCGGCGCAGGCTGTGTTCGACGTCGTCGCCCTGCCGGTGGAGACACCCTTCCTGCGGGCGGCCCGATCGCGGGGCAAGGCGACGATCTCGGGGGCCGAGGTCGCGGTGCTGCAGGCGCTCGAACAATTCGTGCTCTATACCGGCATCCGCCCCGAGCCAGCGGCCGTCGAGGCGGCGGCTGTCTTAGCCCGCGTCGGCTGATCGCCCTCTTCGATCAGAAGAAGACCGGCCGGGCCGTCGCCGTGTGCTCGGTCAGCACCGAGCCGGTGGCCGGATCGACCTCCTTGAGGAGGACGTCGTAGCCCCAGAGATTGGCGAGGTGCTGCAGCACGCGCCGGGCATCGTCCTTCTGCAGGGTGATGCGATTGAGCGCCTTGTGGTGCAGGATCAGCTTGCGATCGCCTTCGAGGTCGACATCGACCACCTCGATGTCGGGATCGAGCCAGGCCACGTCGTATTGCCGGGCGAAGGAGCGGCGCATCTTGCGGTAGCCGCGCTCGTCATGGATCGCCTCGACCCGCATCTCGGGTTCGTCGGGATCGTCGACGACGTGGAACAGGCGCATGTCGCGCATGAGCTTCGGCGACAGGAACTGGGCGATGAAGCTCTCGTCCCGATAGTTCTCCCAGCAATCGCGCAGGATCTCCATGCCGTCGCCACGGCCGGCGATGTCGGGGAACCACGCCCGATCCTCGTCGGTCGGGTCCTCGGCGATGCGGGCGATGTCCTGCATCATGGCGAAGCCGAGGGCATAGGGGTTGTGGCCGCCGAAGCCGCGCTCGTCGAAATTCGGCTGGCGGATGACGTTGGTGTGCGAGGTCAGGAACTCGAGATAGGCCGCCTCGTTGATCTGGCCCTTCTGCGAGAGCGCGTTCATGATCCGGTAGTGGCAGTAGGTGGCGCAGCCCTCGTTCATGACCTTGGTCTGGCGCTGCGGGTAGAAATACTGCGCCACCAAGCGGACGATGCGCAGGATCTCCCGCTGCCAGGGCCGCAGTCGTGGGGCCACCTTCTCCAAGAAGTAGAGCAGGTTCTCCTGGGGCAGCTCCAGAAGCGCACGGCGGCGGTCGAGGGCCGGATCGGCCTTGGCGGCGCCGGCCTTCTGCGGCAGCGTGCGCCAGAGATCGTTGAAGATCTGCTCGCCGTGCTCCTCCCGTTCCCGCTCCCGGCGCTGCTCGGAGGCGAGGTCCGGCCGCTTCTTGCGGGGATAGCGGTGAACGCCCTGGCTCATCAGCGCATGTGCCGCATCGAGCAACTGCTCGACGGCATGGTGGCCGTAGCGCTCCTCGCAGCGCGCGATGTAGCGCTTGGCGAAATCGAGATAGTCGAGGATGCCCTCGGCATCCGTCCATTGCCGGAAGAGATAGTTGTTCTTGAAGAAGTGGTTGTGGCCGAAGGCGGCGTGCGCGATCACGAGCGTCTGCATCGTGGCCGTGTTCTCCTCCATCACGTAGGAGATGCACGGATCCGAATTGATGACGATCTCATAGGCGAGGCCCATCAGGCCGCGCCGGTAGCTCGACTCGTGCTGAGCGAAGTGCTTGCCGAAGGACCAGTGCTTGTAGAACAGCGGCATGCCGATCGAGGCATAGGCGTCGAGCATCTGCTCGGCGGTGATGATCTCGATCTGGTTCGGATACCAGGACAGGCCGAGTTCGGGGCCGGCGATGCCCTCGCAGGCGTCGTGAATGCGCCGGATCGTATCGAAATCCCAGTCGTTGCCGGTGAACAGCAACTCGCCCGGTTTGGGCGCCGTGGACTTCGTGCGGCTCAGGCTCGCGGCCATGCGAGAATCCTTCTCGACGCGTCTCCCCTCTCCCATGTGGGGAGGGGCAAGGGTAGGGGTGGTTCAGGAGGCCCCGCCGGGCTTTTGTCCGGCACCGTCCCCACCTCCGACTCCTCCCTCGCGAGGGGGAAGAGCATAGAAGCTAGGCCTCCGCCTTGGCGTCCTGGCTTCGCCCGAACAGCTCGCGGAAGACGGGGTAGATATCCCGGCGGTGGTTGACCTTGCGCATGGCCAGCGGTTCGCCCGCCTTGGCCAGCGCCTCGTAGGTGCGCCAGAGCGTGGTCCGGTGCTCCACGAAGCCGGCGCGGGGGCCGTTCTCGTCACCGACCTCGAGATAGGCGAAATGCTGGCAGGCCGGCAGGATGTGGCTGCGCAGAAGCTCGGTCGCGGTCGGTCCGTCGCTCGACACGTTGTCGCCGTCCGAGGCCTGGGCCGCATAGATATTCCAGTCGGCTGGGTCGTAGCGCTCGGTCACGATGCGCTTCATCTCGACCAGAGCCGAGGAGACCAGCGTGCCTCCGGTCTCGCGGGAGCCAAAGAAGGTCTCCTCGTCCACCTCCGTCGCCTTGTCGGTGTGGCGGATGAAGACGATCTCGACATGCTTGTAGCGGCGCGTCAGGAAGATGTGCAGCAGGATGTAGAAGCGCTTGGCGAGGTCCTTCATGTGCTCGGTCATCGAGCCGGACACGTCCATCAGGCAGAACATCACCGCCTGGGCGATGGGCCGCGGATAGGGCTCGAAGCGGCGGAAGCGCAGGTCGATCGGATCGACGTAGGGGATGCGCTTCGAGCGCTCGCGCAGGGCCTCCAGCTCCGCCGTCAGCTTGGGCAGGTCGGGATCGAATTCGTGGGTCTCGGCGATGCGGGCCTCGAGGGCGGCAAGCTCCTCGAGCTTCGGCCGCTTCAGCGCGATGCGCCGGGACATCGAGTTGCGCAGCGTGCGCGACAGGGCGAGGTTCGCCGGGGAACCGGACACCGTATAGCCGGCCCGGCGCAGGCCCTCCGTCTCGACCACCGACAGGCGGCGCTTGGCGAGATCGGGCAGTTCCAGGTCGTCGAGGAAGAGTTCCAGGAACTCGTCCCGGGTCAAGACGAAGTGGAAGGCGTCCTCGCTGTTCTCGGAGCCTTCGCCCCCCTCGCCGGCACCGCCCCCGCCGCCGCCCGGCGGCCGCTCGATGCGGTCGCCCTCGACGTAGGTCTTGTTGCCGGGGATGATGTAGTCCTGCAGGCCCGTGCCGGGCTGGCGGCTGAAGCGGGGCTCGCGCACCCCGTCGCCGGGCACCGAAATCCGGCCATCCTTGCCGAGATCCTTGATGTCCTTCTCGCGGGCCGATTCCCGGACCGCGCGTTGCGCCATGTCCTTGACCCGACGCAGGAAGCGCTGGCGGTTCGGGAGGCTCTTGCCTCCCGGATTGAGCCGACGGTCGACGATGTGCATCCGGTGTCGCTTAGCGCCTCGTCTTCGAACCCTGGTCCCGGCCTGTCCCGGTCCGTGGGACCGGGACAACCGCCTTGAACGTGCGGCGGAGAGTCGGGCAGGCGCCGCATCGTCCGGGGCAGCCCGCTCAGCCCGCCTGTTTGACCCTCATGTACCACTCGACCAGCCGCCGGACCTGCCGTTCGGTATAGCCCCGCTCGGTCATGCGATCGACGAACTCGCCGTGTTTCTTCTCGGTCTCGCTGTCTTTCTTTGAACCAAAGGAAATGACGGGCAGCAGTTCCTCGACCTGGCTGAACATCCGCCGCTCGATCACCTCGCGCAGCTTCTCGTAGGAAGTCCAGGACGGATTGCGCCCGCCATGCTGGGCCCGCGAGCGCAGGGCGAACTTCACCACTTCGTTGCGGAAGTCTTTCGGATTGGCGATGCCCGCCGGCTTCTCGATCTTGGTGAGCTCCTGATTCAGGAGTTCGCGGTTGAGGAGCTGACCGGTCTCGGCGTCCTTGAAGTCCTGATCCTCGATCCAGGCATCGGCGTAGTCGATGTAGCGGTCGAACAGGTTCTGCCCGTAATCGTGGTAGGACTCGAGATAGGCCTTCTGGATCTCGTGGCCGATGAACTCCGCATAGCGCGGGGCCAGCTCGGTCTTGATGAACTCCAAGTAGCGCTTCTCGGTTTCGGGGGCGAGCTGCTCGCGCCGGATCGCCTGTTCCAGCACGTACATCAGGTGCACGGGGTCGGCGGAGACCTCCGTGGTGTCGTGATTGAAGGTTGCGGCAAGCACCTTGAAGGCGAAGCGGGTCGAGATCCCGTCCATGCCCTCGTCGACGCCGGCGGTGTCCTTGTATTCCTGCATCGAGCGGGCGCGGGGATCGACCTCGCGAAGACTCTCGCCGTCATAAACGCGCATCTTCGAGAACAAGTTCGAATTCGCGTGCTCGCGCAGGCGGGAGAGCACCGAGAACCGGGCCAGCATCTCCAGCGTGCCCGGGGCGCAGGCGGCCTGCGACAGCTCTGAGCGGGAGATCAGCTTGTCGTAGATGTGCTGCTCCTCCGTCACTCGGAGGCAGTAGGGCACCTTGATGACGTAGATACGGTCGATGAAGGCTTCGTTGTTCTTATTGGTCTTGAACGACTGCCACTCGGCCTCGTTCGAGTGGGCCAGGATCACGCCCGTGAAGGGGATCGCGCCGATATTCTCGGTGCCGACATAGTTGCCCTCCTGCGTCGCCGTGAGCAGGGGGTGCAGCATCTTGATCGGCGCCTTGAACATCTCGACGAATTCGAGAACGCCCTGGTTCGCCCGGTTGAGGCCACCCGAATAGGAGTAGGCGTCCGGATCGGCCTGGGAGAGGGTCTCAAGACGGCGGATATCCACCTTGCCGACGAGCGAGGAGATGTCCTGGTTGTTCTCGTCGCCCGGCTCGGTCTTGGCGATGGCGATCTGGCGCAGGCGCGAGGGCCGGATCTTGATGACCTTGAAGCGCGAGATGTCGCCGTCGAATTCGTCGAGGCGCTTGAGCGCCCAGGGGCTCATCAGGCCGGTGAGCCGGCGCCGTGGGATGCCGAAGCGCTCCTCGATCTCCTGGCCCATGGTCTCGGGATCGAACAGGCCGAGCGGGCTCTCGAAGACCGGCGAGACCTCATCCCCTGCCTTGAGCACGTAGATCGGGTGCACCTCCATCAGGGCCTTGAGGCGCTCGGCCAGCGAGGATTTGCCGCCGCCGACCGGCCCCAGCAGATAGAGGATCTGCTTGCGCTCTTCGAGACCCTGGGCCGCGTGGCGGAAGAACGAGACGATCCGCTCGATCGTCTCTTCCATGCCATAGAATTCGGAGAAGGCCGGGTAGATCCGGATGGTCCGGTTCATGAACACGCGGCCGAGGCGGGGATCCCGGGCGGTGTCGACCATCTCCGGCTTGCCGATCGCGTCGAGAATGCGCTCGGCCGCGCTCGCGTACATCAGAGGCTCGTCCCGGCAGGCCTCAAGATACTCGGAGAGCGTCATCTCCGTGTCTCGGCGCGCCTCGTAACCACGAGCGAAGCTCTGGAACAGGTCGTTCGTCGAGTGCGTCGGCATTCGAACACCCCTTCACGCTGGAGACAGCTTCATCCTGTCTCGACTCCGATGCAACTGACATCGCATGTTTTGTCGCACCGCAATGACGACGGATCCACCGCGTGGGAAACGGGTCACACCTTTAACGAACGAAGTCGGTTAGATGCCTGGTTACCTCGGTATTGCCCCGCGCACAGGGGCAACAGAGCCCCTGTGCGCTGCAGCAAGCAGGCCTGGAGAGCCGCGCGCTGTTCACAGGTCTGTCGTGCCCTTGGAGCCGACGTCCTTCTTCTTCTCGTCGGCCTTGCCCTCGCCGGCCTTCGCATCGACGGTGATGCGGATATCCTGCTTCTCGACCGTGCCCTCGGCGGTCTTGATTTCCACCGTCACCGCATCGGCGCCGCTGAAGCCGGCCTTGCTCTGGTAGTAGAGCGCCTGCACCTCCGCTTCCTTGTTCGGGCAGCGGTAGCTCGCAGGCGTCTTCAGCTTGGTGGCTCTCGTGACGAGCTTGCCGTTCTTCGGAGCTTCCGTCACGCGGATCTCCGGGGTCGGGCCGGGCGAGCAGTCCTTCTTGAGGTTGGGGGCGATCACGAGACGGACCACCTTGCCCGGTGCCGCGGTCTCGCTGCGGGTCACCGTGGTCTGGGCCAGGGCTGGGCTCGCTGTCAGGAACAGCGCGGCACAGAAGGCGGTGGTCGGACGGAGGGCGGGCATCGTCAGGTCTCTCCCGGTAACACGGCGCGGTTCGTCGCTCGGATCCGCGTCCCCGATGTGGGAGGCGGCGGACGCCACGTCGAGGGTGATCGCGCTGGTTGTGGACCGATCAGTGTTGGAGGGCGGCGGCGACAGCCCCGGTCACCCGGGCGAGCTGGGTTGCGTCAAGTTCTCCGCTCAGGGCCGCGAGCAGATGCTTCTCGATGCGCTCGCGCTCGCCGAGATCGGCAATCGGTGTGACTGGGATGTCGTTTTCCTTGAGCGCGCAGGCCTTGCGGATGGTGTCGGCGGCCTTGAGTAGGTGCTCGCGCTCGCCTGGTCCCATCTCCCAGAGGGGATTGCGCAGGCGGCTGATCACCCGGCGCGCATCGCGATATTCGCGATCAACGGTGGTTAGCGCCTCGATCTGGCTGACGAGGAACATCAGCTCGAGCACTTCCGAGGCGGCATCGGGGCAGATCCGCACGATCCGCATGACGCGGGCGATCAGCTCCTGGGTCGGCGACATCTGGCGGCGGGGCTCGGCCATGGCGCCTCAACGCCCTTCCTCACGCAAAGTTCGATCACGGCCCTCGCGGAGTCAGGGCTCTTCGGAGTCCCCGGCCTCGAGCCGCTGCAGCAAGGCACGGCAGCCTCGAAGCTCGGCGAGCGCGCCCTCAAGGGCGACGCGCCCGCCGGGCGACAGTGTCTCCCCGGGAGCGGCTTCGTTCTCCGGTTCCGGGGCGCCCGCCTCGGCTTCGCCGCGCCCGACCGCCTGCACGAAGCGCACGCCTTTCTCTTTCAGGACACGCTGCGCGCCCTTGATGGTGTAGCCCTGGCGATGGAGCAGGTGCTGCACGCCCTTGATGAGATCGACGTCGTCGGGCCGGTAGTAGCGGCGGCCGCCCGCCCGCTTCAGCGGCTTGATCTGGGGAAAGCGCGTCTCCCAGAAGCGCAGCACGTGCTGGGGCGTCGCCAACTCCTCGGCGACTTCAGTGATGGTTCGGAAGGCGCCGGGGCGCTTGTCGGTCCGATCCTCGTTCGGGCCGGAGGCGAGATTGAGGGCGAGCGGCATCGGTGAGGCTCAGCGGACGGCGTTTCGCGAGACCAGCGACACTTCGGCCCCCTCAATCCTCGTCGGAATCCGCGGTGCCGTTCAGGCCATTGATGCGGGCCTTCAATACGTTGGAGGGCTTGAACACCATGACCTGGCGGGGCTCGATCTCGACCTCGACGCCAGTCTTCGGATTGCGGCCGACCCGCTTGCCCTTGGAGCGCACCACGAAGGAGCCGAAGGAGGACAGCTTCACCGTCTCTCCGGCTTCGAGGGTCCCGCAGATCTCGGCGAGCACGGTTTCGACGAGAGCCGCCGATTCCGAGCGCGACAGGCCGACCTGCTGATAGACGGCCTCGCTCAGATCGGCGCGTGTGACCGTCTTCCCAGACATGCGTTCACCCCCTTTGGGCCGACTCGACCGCGACCGCGTATCTCTATGATGCGGAACGCTAATCGGCGTACAGGCGTGGGTCAACCGAAGCTTGCGGTTGACAGCTCATGCCGCTTCGGGCAACGGCGCCGGCCCGCTCACCAGCGGATCAGGGCGGCGCCCCAGGTGAAGCCGCCACCGATCGCCTCGATCATCACGAGGTCGCCCTCGCGAATGCGCCCGTCCCGGCAGGCGGCATCAAGGGCAAGCGGGATCGAGGCGGCCGACGTGTTGCCGTGCCGGTCGACCGTCAGCACCACCTTCTCGCGGGCGATGCCGAGCTTGTCGGCAGAGGCCTCGATGATCCTGCGATTCGCCTGATGCGGCACGAACCAGCTGAGATCCTCGGCGGTGGTGCCCGAGGCGCGGAAGGTCTCCTCGATCACATCGGTCACCGAGCCGACGGCGAAGCGGAAGACCTCCTTGCCCTCCATGCGCAGCTTGCCAGTGGTCCCGGTCGAGCCCGGACCGCCATCCACGTAGAGCTTCGCGCGGTGACGCCCGTCCGAGCGCAGGCAGCTCGCCAGAACGCCGCGATCGGCTGTGGTGCCGTCGCCCTCCCGCGCTTCGAGGACGACGGCGCCCGCCCCGTCGCCGAACAGCACGCAGGTGGTGCGGTCCTCCCAGTCGACGATGCGGGAGAAGGTCTCTGCCCCGACCACGAGGGCACGCTTGGCTGCGCCGGTGGCGAGATAGCGGTCGGCGGTCGCGACGGCGAAGACGAAGCCGGCACAGACGGCCTGGAGGTCGAAGGCGAATCCGGTCTCGATGCCCAGCATCGCCTGGATCTGGGTGGCGGTGGACGGGAAGGTGTGGTCTGGCGTCGAGGTGGCGCAGATGACGAGATCGATGTCGGCGCCGGAGAGACCAGCCCGATCGAGGGCTGCCTTCGCCGCCTGCGCTCCGAGCACGGAGGTGGTCTCGTCGGGGCCGGCGATGTGGCGCTGCCGGATGCCCGTGCGCTGCACGATCCACTCGTCCGACGTCTCGACCCGGGTTTCCAGATCGGCATTCGTGACGACCTGCCTCGGCAGGTAGGAGCCGCAGCCGACGACGACGGAGCGCAGGAGCGCCATCTGATCGGTCCTTTCTAAATCTGCACGACCGCGGGCGTGCGCTCGAGCATGTCACGGATCGTGCGCATCAGATCGTGGCGGGCCATGTCGTGGGCGAGGTCGACTGCCGCCGCGAAGCCCTGCGCGTTCTCCGAGCCGTGGCTCTTGATGACGATGCCTTCGAGCCCGAGGAACACGCCACCATTGGCCCGGCTCGGATTCATCTTCTCGCGCAGGGCCGCGAAGGCCTGGCGCGCGAAGAGATAGCCGATCTTGGCCGAGAGCGTGCGCCCCATAGCCGCCTTCAGATACGTCGCGATCTGCTTAGCTGTTCCCTCGGCGGTCTTGAGGGCGATGTTACCGGTGAAGCCTTCGGTGACGACGACATCCGTCGTGCCACGGCCGAGATCGGTGCCCTCGACGAAGCCGTAATAGGAGAAATTGGCGGGGTCGTTCTCGCGCAGCAGACGGGCGGCCTCCTTGACGGCCTCGTTACCCTTCATCTCCTCGGTGCCGACATTGAGCAGGCCGACCGAGGGCGTGTCGATGTCGAGGACAATGCGGGCCATGGCCGCGCCCATCACCGCCATCTCGACGAGATGCTCGGCATCGGTGCCGATGGTGGCGCCGACATCGAGCACCACGCTCTCGCCGCGGATCGTTGGCCACAGACAGGCGATGGCCGGGCGTTCGATGCCCGCCATGGTCTTCAGGCAGATCTTCGACATCGCCATGAGCGCGCCGGTATTGCCCGCCGAGACCGCGGCCTGGGCCTCGCCGTCGCGCACCGCCTGGATCGCGCGCCACATCGAGGACTTGCCCCTGCCCTGGCGCACCGCCTGGCTCGGCCTATCGTCCATGGCGACGGAGACCGTGGTGTGGCGGATCTCGACGGCGCCTTTCAGGCGCGGCTCGGCCTCGACGAGGGGGCGGACCACCGCCTCGTCACCGAACATCAGGAAGGTGGTCTCGGGATGCCGTTCCCGGGCGATGGCCGCGCCCGGGACGACGGTCGAGGGTCCGTGATCGCCGCCCATGGCGTCGAGCGAGATGCAAACGCGTGCCGACATGTCTTCCGTGTCGCTGCCTCGGGGAGAGGCTCAGCTTCCGCGGGACCCACGCCTGTCACGCGGCCCGCCCAATGGCGCGCGGAAAATAGCGATCGAGCGGCGGGGGGCAAACGAAAACTGCGGGGCTCGGCTCAGCCCTCCCCCTCGCGCAGGCGACCGAGTGCTGCGAATGGGCTCGTATCTGCCCCGACGCTCACGGTCTCGAAGTCGATGCCGGGCTTGCGCGGATAGGGATCGAGCCCGAGCGCGAGGAACTCCGCGGTGAGAGCGCCGAAATCGATCCGGCCGTTTGTGATGGGGTCGGGGGTGTCGACGTTCTCGGCACCGTCTCCGGCCTCGTCCATCGCGAGGTCGGAGAAGGTGATGTCCACGGGCTCGGACACCGCCGCCTCGAAGCCTTCCAGGCTCGCCGTGCAAGTCTGCGTCACGATGGCTTCGACGCTTCCCGTCACGTGAAGCCGCTCCTGCGAGCCCGAGAGCCGGAAGCGGCCGACGAGGTCGCGGATCGCCGGGAGGCCGAAATCCTGCGCCAGCGCCACGCATTCCGCCTCGCTCGCCTCGACGACGATCTCGGCGCGGTTGCGCAGGAGCCGCTCGACCGGCATCGACCGCGAGAGCGGGCTGGTCTCGGGCCGGGTCGGCCCGGATCGGGTGTCAGAACGCGTCATGCAGCCCTCCCTGGGTGGTGGAATGATGCCGGGTCGGCGAAGCACGGGCCGGACCCGAGCAGGGCGTCGAGATCGAGGCCGGACAGGGTCCCGGCGCTGGCCATCACATAATCGGCCAGGGCGCCGGCTCCCGCCTCGGCCGCCTCGGCGCCGAGCAGGTTGCGCGCCAATGCCGCGGCGAGGCCGGCCCGGTCGCCCGCCCCGAGGGGCGCGCCGTAGCTGTCGGCCCGCCCGTAGAAGGCGGCGGCGAGCTTCTTCATACGCTTGGGAACGCCGATGTCGCCGACGCCGAGCTCGCGCAGGGAGGCGTCGAGCTGGCGGAAGACGGAATCGACGAGGTCCTGCGCCACGTCGGCCGCCGGCGCGGGCAGCGCATCCAGGCGGCGCAGGACGAGGATCACGTGCAGGCACAGGGCCTCGAACCGGCCCTCGACCGTGTCGGGAACGCCGAGCCCCTCGTAGAGGGCCGGCGCCCGGGCCGCCGCGTTGACGCGGGCGTGGAGGAGGCGGATCGCCGCGCCGTTCGGATCCCGGCGGCGCAGGAAGCTCAGGATCATCGCATCCTCCGGATGCCGGCCCGCTGTGGCCGAGCTTGCCTTGTCAAAGCCATAACCCCGCGGTACGGCAGCCAACGGTCAAGGTGCAAGCCCGGTAGACGCGCGAGAGAAATCGCGGTGGGCGCCACCTCCGGAACAAGGGGCCTCGATGTCGCGCCGTCTCGTCTCCTCGCTCGCACGGCTCGCCGTGCTCGGTCTGGTCGGCACGGGGCTCTCCGCCTGCATCGGCGAGGAGCTGCGTCACGGCTACCAGGTCGATCAGGCGGCGCTCGCCACCGTCAAGCCCGGCATGAGCGCCGAGCAGGTGCTGCAGATCCTCGGCACGCCCTCCACCGTGTCCACCGTGGGCAACAAGTCCTGGTACTACATCACCCAGAACACCCGCCGCACGGTGCTGTTCCTGGGCGAGTCGGTCGAGGACCAGAAGGTGACCGCGGTCTATTTCAACGGCGGCATGCGGGTGGAGCGGGTGGCGCTCTACGGCCTGCAGGACGGCCGCATCTTCGACTTCATCGAGCGCACCACGCCGACGAGCGGCGCCGACCGCGCCTTCCTCAGCCAGCTCTTCCGCGGCCTGACCCGCTACGAGCCCTTCGGCTCGGGCGCGGGCGCCTCGGTGGTGCCGGGCGCGAACCGGGGCCAGTAAGGCCCCTCGCCAAGAACCCTCCGCGGAAAGCCAGCCTGAGCCTCAGGCCGGCACCAGGGCTTCGAGCAGCGCCTCCGGCCGGCTCAGCAGAAGATCGGGGCCGCGCGCCGCGAGCGCGTCCGCCCGCGTGTAGCCCCAGCCCACGGCGCCGAAGCGGCAGCCGACGGCGCGGGCGGCCTCCCAGTCCCGGATCTCGTCCCCGATCGACAGCGCCGCGCCCGGCGGGACGCCGCAGCGCCGCAGCAGCGCCTGGAGGCGCCGGGCCTTGCCGAACAACGCCGCGCCGCAGGCGTAGTGCCCGATCCGGGCGGCCGCCTCCGGCCCGAGGACGCGGCGCACATTCGCCTCGGTGTTCGAGCTGAGCAGCGCCAAGGCGAGGCCCTGTGCCTGGAGCGCGGCCAGCATCTCCGGGATGCCGGGAAACAGCCGCATCGTCCCGGCATCCCGGGCGGCGAGCCCGTGCATGTGACGGGCGATGGCGGGGACCTTCCACAGGGGCACGCCGAGCTGCTTGAGAACGCCGTGGGCGTCGAGGCCGCGCAGGGTGTCGATCTCGTGCGCCGCGACCCGGCGGAAGCCGAAGCGGTCGGCGACCTCGTTCAGCACGCCGCAGAACCAGGGAAAGGTGTCGGCGAGCGTCCCGTCGAAATCGAACACGACGAGGCGACAGGCAGGGCGCGTGACGGCGTCCAAGGGGTGGCCTTCTCGTTGGGGTCCGCGGGAACGAAAAAGGGCGCCGCTCGCGCGGCGCCCTCCCTCGTGCGGTCCGATGGCGGGTGCTTACGCGGCCTTGGCCGCGTCGAGGGTCGGATAGTCGATGTAGCCCTCCGGGCCCTGGCTGTACCAGGTCGGCATGTCGTCCTTGTTGAGGGGCGCGCCCTCGGCGATGCGGCGGGGCAGGTCGGGATTGGCGAGGAAGGGGCGCCCGAAGGCGATGGCGTCGGCCTCGCCCGCGTCGAGGGCGGCCTGCGCCTTCGGCCCGTCATAGTCGCAGTTGAGGATGACGGGGCCGCCGAAGGCCTTCTTGATCACCGGGGCGACCGGAGGGACTGTGGCCTTGCCGAAGGTGCCGTTCGGCCCCGGCTCGCGCAGCTCGATATAGGCGAGGCCGATGCGCGCCATCGTCTCGGCGGCGAGCGCGAACAGCGGGTGCGGGTTCGAATCGTCCACGCCCTGGACCGGGCCGTTCGGCGAGAAGCGGATGCCCGTGCGCTCGGGGCCGACCACGCCGGCCACGGTCTGGGCAACCTTGGTCACGAGGCGGACGCGGTTCTCGATGGAGCCGCCGTAGCGGTCGGTGCGCTTGTTGATGCCGTCGCGCAGGAATTCGTCGAGCAGGTAGCCGTTGGCGGCATGGATCTGCACGCCGTCGAAGCCGGCCGCGACCGCGTTCTTGGCCGCGTTCTCGTAATCCGCGAGCAGGCGCGGGATCTCGTCCTCGCGCAGGGGCCGCGCCTCGCCGTAGGGCTTCTTGCCGTCGTAGGTATGGGCCTCGCTCGGTGCGGTCGCGACGGAGGAGGAGACGGGCTTCTCGCCGCCGAGGAAGTCGGGATGGACGAGGTAGCCCATGTGCCAGAGCTGCAGGGCGATGCGGCCGCCCGCATCGTGGACCGCCTTCACCACCGGCTTCCAGGCCTCGACCTGCTCCTGCGACCAGATGCCCGGCGCGTAGGGCCAGCCGAGCCCCTCCTGGCTGATGCCGGTCGCCTCGGAGATGATGAGGCCGGCGCTCGCGCGCTGGGCGTAGTACTCGGCCATGATCGGGGTCGGCACGTGCGTGCGCGTCGCGCGGCCCCGGGTCAGGGGCGCCATGAGGATGCGGTTGGGCAGCTCAAGGCTGCCGAGGCGGATCGGATCGAACAGGGACGGCATGAAATCCTCGTGATCGGCGCGGCCCGCGCGGGGTGCCGGCCCAATTGCCCACTCGGAGAGAGCAGGTTGGGCGGGATCATCCCGCGCGCCAGGGGCGGGAGGTGCGCTCGCGCACCTCTTTCGCACCGCAGCGGGCGGGCTCAGTCGTCGGACAGCGCCTTTTCGTAGCACCAGGCCTCGGTGCCATCCTCGTAATAGTCGGGTTTGGCGCCGTAGCGGACATAGCCGCTGCGCTCGTAGAGGCGGATGGCGGGGCCGTTGTCGACCCGCACCTCGAGGCGCAGCCGGGTGCGGCCGTGGCGGCGCGAATCCGCCTCCGCCGCTGCGAGCAGCTGGGCGCCGAGGCCCTGCCCGGCCCGGGCCGGGGACACGGCGATGGAGGAGAGCCGGGCGATCCGGCTGGTCTTGCGCCGCTCCAGCGTCGCCGCGCCGATGAGGATGTCGCCGTCGCGCTCCTGCGCGACCGCCACGAGCAGGCTCATGCTGGGCGAGCGGATGGCGTGGCGCAGCGCCCGGCGCTCGGCCCGGTCGCCGGCGAAGGCGGCATGCTCCAGGGCGACCAGCGCATCGAGGTCGGCGATCCGCGCCGGCCGGATGGTCGGGGCGAGGCGGGGCGCCCGCTCGGCAGCCGCGGCGCTCACGCGACGGTCCAGGGAAACGACCAGGTCTCGGTCAGCGTGCGGTCCTTGCTGCGCAGGAAGGCGCGCAGCTCGGTGGTGCCCGGCCCGTCGAGGACCGCGTCGACGGCGACCCGGAAGCCGCGCACATACGGGTTCGGCGTGATCGAGGTGGCCGCGATCCGCCCCGCCGTGGCGCTCGCCACGACTTCGAGGGCGGAGGGATCGGGCAGGAAATAGGGCAGGTCGCCCCCGCCGAAATCGATCAGGAAGCGCCGGCGCCGGCGGGCGTCCTGGTCCTCCGGCCTGCGGGCCCCGCCGCTCGCCGCCGAGGCGGCGAGGAAGGTGTTGAGCACCTGGCCGTTCGGGTGGAGCTTGACCCCGGCGAGGGCCCGCATCCGGTAGTTCAGGCGTACGGGGGCGCCGGCCGGGTAGGGCTGCCGCGGGCGCCAGAAGGCGACGATGTTGTCGGCGGCCTCGTTGTCGGTCGGCAACTCGACGAGGACCACGTCGCCCTCGCCCCAGGCCCCCTCCGGCTCCACGAAGTAGCTCGGACGGCGCTGATAGGCGGCCTCCAGGTCCTGGTAGCTCGAGAAGTCCCGGTCGCGCTGCATCAGGCCGAAGCCCTTCGGGTCGCGGTCGCCGAAATAGGAGATCCGCCGCGCCTGCGGGTTGTCGAGGGGGCGCCAGAGCCATTCCCCGGATCCGGCCGCGATCTGCAGCCCGTCGGAATCGTGCAGCTCCGGGCGATAATCGTCGCTGTGGCCCCGGTCGGTCTCGCCGATGAAGTACATCGAGGTCAGCGGCGCGATCCCGACGAGGCCGAGGGCGCGGCGGGGGAACAGGGTCGTCTGCACGGAGACGATGGTCTCCTCGCCCGGCCGCACCACGAAGCGGTAGGCGCCGGTCTGCGAGGGGCCGTCGAGCAGGGCATGGAGCGTGACGGTCTCGGCATCCTTGCCCGGCACCTCCACCCAGAACTCGCGGAAGAACGGGAACTCCTCGGGGCCGTCCTTCGCCTCGGTGTTCACGGCGAGCCCTCGGGCCGAGAGCCCGTAGACCTGGTCGCGCCCGAGGAAGCGGAAATAGCTCGCGCCGACGAAGACGATGAGCTCGTCGAGCAGGTCCGGCTTGTTGAGCGGCGTGTGGATGCGGATGCCGGCAAAGCCGAGATCGAGCGGCAGCGGCCCCGAGACCTTGGTGCGCCCGAAATCGAACAGGTCCGCCTTGTAGGGGATCGGCGTGGCGATGCCGCCGCGCACGAGGTTCACCGTCACCGGCCGCTCGTAGAGGAAGCCGCGGTGGAAGAGCTGCAGGCGGAAGCGGCTGCCCTCCTCCCCGAGGAAGGCCTTGCCCGGCTTGAAGCGGATGTCGCGCCAGGCGTCGTAATCGAGCTGCGCGAAGGCGGGGGGCAGGGCCGGCACCCGGGCGTCGAAGGGTGCGGCGGCGAGCGCCCGGGCCCGCTCCTCGACCTCCTCGAAGCCGAAGGGGCGGGGCGCGTAGCCCTTCTCCTCGGCCGTTGCCGCCAGACCGGACAGGCTCAAGGCTCCGCCTGCGGCAAGGGCCGAGACGACGGCGCGGCGGGTGGGCTCTGTCATGATTCCGTGCAGGCTGCCGGGCCGTCCGCGGGGCCGGCGCGTGGGGTCGAGCGGGGCGGACGAGCCGGATCAATGGACCGTTCCCGCGCCCTTGAAAAGGTGCGGGCGGCCCGGCTGCGGCCATTCTGCAACGTTCCCGTGAGGGCTGGGAAAAACCGCTCGGAATCGCGCGGAGGGCGCTTGTTCCCGAAGGGGCCGATGCGTATATGGCGCCTGCCCAATTTCGCACGTGCCTGTGGCCGCGTGTCGGTTGGTGGGCATCCGGTCAACTGCCGGACAGCCGCCAGGGGTCTTAAAGGATCGATGGTCGCAAGGGTGGATCCCTACGGCCGGCATCCGGGTGGCGACACCAGACCCCGACAACAACCGACAGCCGGAGGCGAAACCGGCGAACCCCGCTCTCCACGGGGGACGCAGCTTAAAGCAACGACGAACGGGCTTTTTTGGTCTCGTCGGCCCTCCAAAGGCCGACACCGAAGAGGCTTGTTTCTCTTTGCCCGGCGTGCGGTTGGGGATTCCCCATCCAATCCACGGCAGCTTCCGGGTGCTCTGCGCCCGCACGGACGTTCGTGTCTCCAAAGCACGGTCGGCCGCGCGACGCATCGCCCCCTGACGCCGACGGCTCCCCGGAGCCGTCCCGATTCGATTCTGCGCCCGAAGACGGCGCCTCGAACCTGGTGGGGACGACCAATGACCGATCGCATCCGCGATTTCCTGCGCGTGCGCCGTGATCTCGGCCGTGACGAGGGCCCGGTGATGGTCCTCGACCTCGAGGTCGTGCGCGAGAACTACACCGCCTTCGCCCGCTCGTTGCCCGACACGCGCGTCTTCTACGCGGTGAAAGCAAATCCCGCGCCGGAGGTGCTGCGCCTGCTCGCCGAGATGGGCTCCTGCTTCGACACCGCCTCCGTCGCCGAGATCGAGATGGCGCTCGCCGCCGGCGCGACCCCCGACCGCGTCTCCTTCGGCAACACCATCAAGAAGGAGCGCGACGTGGTGCGCGCGCTCAAGCTCGGCATCCGCCTCTTCGCGGTCGATTGCCAGGTCGAGGTCGAGAAGATCGCCCGGGCCGCCGGCGCGGCCGGTGTCGAGACCGGCGACATCCAGGTCTTCTGCCGCATCCTCTGCGACGGCGCCGGCGCCGACTGGCCGCTCTCGCGCAAGTTCGGCTGCGAGCCGGAGATGGCGGTGACCGTGCTGGAGCACGCCCACCGGGAGGGCCTGCAGGCCTACGGCGTGTCCTTCCATGTCGGCTCGCAGCAGGCCAACACCGAGGCCTGGGACGGGGCGCTCGCCTCCGCCTCCATGATCTTCCGCGAATGCGCCCTGCGCGGCATCGGCCTGTCGATGGTCAATCTCGGCGGCGGCTTCCCGACCAAGTACCTCAAGGCGGTGCCGGGCGTGGAGAGCTACGGCGATGCGATCTTCCGGGCGCTCACCAAGCATTTCGGCAACCGGATCCCGGAGACGATCATCGAGCCGGGCCGCGGCATGGTCGGCAATGCCGGCCTGATCGAGGCCGAGGTGGTGCTCGTCTCGAAGAAGTCCGAGGCCGAGGACGAGGTGCGCTGGGTCTATCTCGACATCGGCAAGTTCGGCGGCCTCGCCGAGACCATGGACGAGTCGATCCGCTACGCGATCCGCACCGACCACGACGAGGACCGCATGGCCCCCTGCGTGGTCGCCGGCCCGACCTGCGACTCGGTCGACGTGCTCTACGAGAAGAACCATTACCCGCTGCCGGTCTCCCTCTCGATCGGCGACAAGGTCTGGATCGAGGGCACCGGCGCCTACACGACCACCTATTCGGCGGTCGCCTTCAACGGCTTCCCGCCCCTCGAGCAGATCGTGATCTGAACCGGGCGTCCGGTCAGGCTCCGTTCACGCCTTTTCCGCCAGAAGCACGGCGCGGAATGCCCCGCGCCGCTGATCCACCGACGTGTCCCGGACGGCCTGCCCCGGCAGGTGCGAGGGCTGTTTCTTCCCGCTCGATGCGACCTTGGGAGGGTACGGCCGTGATCCAGATCCGTGATGAGATCGCCTCGGACGTCGCGGCTCGCGAGCGCCTGCTCGATGCCTGCTTCGGCCCGGGCCGTTTCCTGAAGAGCTCCCAGCGCCTGCGCGAGGGCCGCCTGCCGGCCGAGGGCCTCGCCCTGGCCGCCACCGACGACGAGGGCCGCCTCGTCGGCACCGTGCGCCTGTGGGACGTGGAGACCGGCTGCGGCCGCCCCGCGCTCCTGCTCGGGCCGCTCGCGGTCGATCCCGCCCTGCAGGGCGCCGGCCTCGGCGGCCGCCTGATGCGCGCGGCCCTAGCCCGCGCCGCCGGGCTCGGCCACGCCGCGGTGCTGCTCGTGGGGGATGCGCCCTACTACGCCCGGTTCGGCTTCGCGCCGGAGAAGGCGGAGGCGCTGTTCATGCCCGGCCCCTTCGAGCGCGAGCGCTTCCTCGGCCTGGAGCTGACGCCCGGCGCCCTGGCCGGGGCCGCCGGCACCCTGCGCCCGACCGGTGCGCCCGATAGGGTCCCCCTCGTCGCGCAGGGCGCGGTGGGCGCCGATGCGGCGGCGGCACGACGACAGGCCGCCTGAGGCGCGGGCGCCCGCGCCCCGCCACCTGCCCGAAACGGGCTAAGCCCCTGCATCCGGGGGACGCTTTCCTTCGGCAAGGACGGCTCGCCCGATCCGCGCGCCGCCGCGCCCGTGGGGCCTTGCGAAAAACGCCGGTTCGTTGCCTGCGCAAACACGGTTGACGCTCGCGGGGGCGCGGGGCAACAGGGCGCCGCCGCGCTTTCCGCGGCCAGGACGGAGCCGCAGACGCATGTCATCCGCAAACCCGCCCGCCATTTCCCCGCTCGCCCCGACCTCCTATCCCGAGCTTCCCCCGATCGCCGGGGTGCGGATCGCCACCGCCGAGGCCGGGATCCGCTATGCGGGGCGCACGGACGTGCTCTGGGTCTCCCTTGAGGCCGGCACCACCGCCGCCGGCGTGTTCACCCGCTCGAAATGCCCCTCGGCCCCGGTCGACTGGTGCCGGCAGGCCCTCGTCGAGGGCGGCGGCGCGGCCCGGGCCCTCGTCGTGAATTCGGGCAACGCCAACGCCTTCACCGGCCTGAAGGGCCGCGACGCCGTGGCGCTGACCGCCGAGATCGCCGCCAAGGCCGGCGACTGCGCCCCGAACGCGGTCTTCATCGCCTCGACCGGAGTGATCGGCGAGCCGCTGGACGCCCGCAAGTTCGAGGGCGTGCTCGAGGCCTGCGCCGCCCGCGCCGAGACCGGCGCGTCCGCCTGGAACGCGGCGGCCCGCGCCATCATGACCACGGACACCTTCCCCAAGCTCGCCACCCGCCGGGTCGAGATCGGGGGCGTCGCGGTCACCCTCAACGGCATCGCCAAGGGCGCGGGCATGATCGCCCCCGACATGGCGACGATGCTGTCCTTCGCCTTCACGGATGCCGCTTTGCCGGCTCACGTTCTCCAGGAGCTGCTTGCGGCCGGCACGCGCAAGAGCTTCAACTGCGTGACCGTGGACGGCGACACCTCGACCTCCGACACGCTGCTCCTGTTCGCCACCGGCAAGGCCGGCAATCCGGCCATCGAGCGCGCCGACGACCCGCGCCTCGACGCTTTCCGGACGGCGCTCGACGAGATCCTGATCGAGCTCGCCCAGCTCGTCGCCAAGGACGGGGAGGGCGCGCGCAAGTTCGTCACCGTCCTGGTCGAGGGCGCCGAGAGCGACGCATCCGCCCACCGCATCGCCCTCTCCATCGCCAATTCGCCGCTGGTGAAGACCGCGGTCGCGGGCGAGGACGCCAATTGGGGCCGCGTGGTCATGGCCGTGGGCAAGGCCGGCGAGCCGGCCGACCGCGACCGCCTCGCGATCTGGTTCGGCGATGTGCGCGTCGCCCACCAGGGCGCCCGCGATCCGGATTACAGCGAGGCCGCGGCGAGCGCGGTGATGCGCGAGCAGGATGTGACCGTGCGGGTCGATCTCGGCCTCGGCGCCGGCCGCGCCCGCGTCTGGACCTGCGACCTGACCAAGGAATACATCGCCATCAACGGGGATTACCGCTCGTGAGGCGGCTCGTCCTCGCCGCCTTCGCGGCGCTGCCCCTCGCCGGTCCGGCGCTCGCGGACGACGAGGGCCGCCTCCGGGTGATCGGCCGGGCCGAGAGCCAGCTGCCGCCGGATTTCGCGGCGGTGATCGTGGGCGTCGAGAGCCGGGGGGCGACCCCGGCGGCCGCCCTCGACACGGCGAGCAAGGCCGCCCGCGGCCTCATCGACACGGCCAAGGGCATGGGCGTGCCGGAGGCCGATATCGGCACCTCCTCGCTCTCGCTCCAGCCGGCTACCAAGTCCGTGCGCCAGCCCGACGGCACGGTGCGCGAGCAGCCGGACGGCTACGTCGCCTCGAACCGCGTCGAGATCCGCCTCGGCGACATGCCGAAGCTGGGCGAGCTGATGCGGCGGGCCCTCGATTCCGGTGCCAACCGCATCGAGGGCGTGAGCTTCGGCCTGCGCGATCCGGCCGCGGCCCTGGCCGCGGTTCAGGTCGCCGCGATGAAGGATGCCCGTGCCCAGGCCGAGCGTCTGGCCCAGGCGGCGGGCGTCACCCTCGGGCCGGCCCTCGCTATCACCACGCCGCCGCGCAACGAGATCGTTACCCGCCCCGCCCCCTATGCCGCCATGGCCAAGGCCGACCGGCGCCAGCGGGCCGCCGTTCCGATCGAGGCGGGCAGCATCGAGACCGGGGCCGAGGTCGAGGCCGTGTTCGTGATCAAGCCGTGAGCGAGACCGCGCCGCTCCGCCTGCTCCTCGTCGTCGCCGTCGCCCTGGTGGATGCGGACGGGCGGATCCTGCTCGCCCAGCGCCCCCCGGGCAAGCAACTCGCCGGCCTGTGGGAGTTCCCCGGCGGCAAGGTCGAGCCGGGGGAGCGGCCCGAGGCGACGCTGATCCGCGAACTGGCGGAGGAGCTCGGCATCGTCGTGAAGGAGCCCTGCCTCGCCCCGCTCACCTTCGCGAGCCACGCCTATCCCGATTTCCATCTGCTGATGCCGCTCTATGTGTGTCGGCGCTGGGAGGGGATCCCCCGCGCCCTCGAAGGCCAGGGGCTGAAATGGGTCAGGCCCGCCGCCCTGCGCGACATGCCGATGCCGCCGGCCGACGAGCCGCTCATCCCCTTTCTGATCGATCTGCTCGGGCCGTGACCGCGGCCCCGTGAGGCGAAGGGCATGGCGCGCAGGACGGCCCCGAAGGTTTCCGGATCCGATGCGAAGCCGGCCCGCAAGCGCGCGAGCCGCTCGACCACGCCCTCCGAGGAGACGCTCGCCGCCCTCGACGCCGCGACGCTGATCCGCCTCGTCCTGGAAGAGACGGGGATCAATGCCGCCTTCCGCAAGCGCGTCAGCGCCGCGCTCGCCGGGTTGCAGGGGGCGGATGCGGTCGCGTCCCTCGTCGACCGCCGGCTCGCCGCCCTGGAAAAGGCCCGCGGCTTCATCGACTGGCAGAAGCGCAAAGCCTTCGCCGCCGATCTCGCGGCGATGCTCGCCACGATCCGCGTCGATCTCAGGCGCCTCGATCCCGGCATGGCGCTCGACCGCCTGGTCCGCTTCCTCGCCGGAGCCGGAGGCGTGCTGGAGCGGGTCGAGGATTCGAGCGGCCAAGTCTACGGGCTCTACGAGACGGCGGCGGAGACGGCCTGTGAAATCGCGGCCGGCCTGACGCCGGAGGCGGCGCTCGCCACCGCGCGGGCCCTGGTGCCGCGGCTCGCGGGGGACGGGCTCGGCCTGCTCGCCGGCGTCGTCGCCGCCCTCATCCCCCCGCTGTCGGGAGAGGCGCTCGAGGCCTTCGACGCCGATCTCGCCGCCGCGACCCCGCCGCTTCCGGCCCGGACGCGGAAGGGGGGCGCCGGCGTCCTCGACTGGGAGACGCGGCTCGACCGGATGCGGCTGATCGAGCTCCGTCAGGCGGTGGCCGATGCCCGGGGCGACGTCGAGGCCTTCATCGCCCTGGAGACGGAGCGTTCCCCCGAGCGGCCGAACGGGGCGGCCATCGCCGAACGACTGATCGCCGCCGGGCGGCCGCAGGAGGCGCTGGACTGGCTGCGCAGGCCGTCCCGGCCCGGCCTCGTCGTCCTGACCCGCGCGGACATGATCGCCGGCACGGCGGGGCCGCGGCCGGACGACCGGCACAGCCGGATCGTGGAAATCGCCGCCCTGGAGGCGCTCGGCCGCCCGGAGGAGGCGCAGGCCCTGCGCTGGGGCCAGTTCGAGCGCGGGCTCGATCCCCAGGCCTTGCGCGACTACCTCGCCCGGCTGCCGGATTTCGAGGACGACGAGGCCCTGGCCCGCGCCTTCGCCCATGCGGCCGCCCGCACGGATCCGCACGGCGCACTCTATTTCTTCCTGCGCTGGCCGGATCTCGGCCGGGCCGCCCGCCTCGTGATCGACCGGCGCACGGAATGGGAGGGCCGAAACTGGGAATTGCTCGCGCCCGCTGCCGAGGCGCTGGAGCCGGACCATCCGCTCGCCGCGAGCCTCCTCTACCGGGCACTCATCGACGACATCCTCGAACGAGGCCGCGCCCCGGCCTATGGCCACGGGGCGCGCCATCTCGCCCGGCTGGAGGCCCTGGAGGCCGAGCTGGCGCCGGGCAGCCTCGTGCCCGACCACGCCGCCTATCGCGAGGGCCTGCGCAGGACCCATGGCCGCAAGAGCGGCTTCTGGAGCCAGGTGGAGGGCTGACGCAGGCGCCGAACGGATCAGCTCATGTAGTTCACGAGGGAGAGCTGCGCGATCTTGGAGGTGAGCTGGTAGCTCGCCTGGAGCTGGGTCTGCAGATCGAGGAGCTTCACCATCACCTCCTCGGTCGAGATGCCCTCGACGCCGTCGATGGCGTTCTGCAACGTCACCTTGGTCTCCGCGGCGTTGGACTTGGCGGCGGTCATCGTCGCGTTGGCGCGGGAGAAATCCGCGCTGATCTGGGTGAGGCCTTCCTTGCTGCCGACGATCAGGGTGTTCGCCTTCTGGGCGAGGGCGGCGTAGCGCGTGGTCGCCACCGTGTCCGAGGCATTGACGCTCCCCTCCGCGGAGACCGCGGCGAGGCTCGCGAGCAGGCCCTTGATCGGCGCCTCGTTGGCCTGCGCCCCGACCTGGACAGTCTGGGTGGCGCCGACCTGGAGCGTGGCGGTGGAGCGGGCATCCGGGGAGGTGTCGTCGCCCTTGTACCAGATCACCGTCCCGGTGCTGGCGGTCTCGGCATAGCCGTTGCCGTCGGCCGAGACCCGGCGGGGGGCGAGCCCGGCGCTGCTCGACCCGTCGAAGAAGTTCTGCGAGGCCCGCAGCGCCGAGCTCGCCGAGAGCGCGGTCTGCGCCGTGTTCTTGAGCGCGTTGGTCAGGGCGGCGGAGAGGTTGGCCGCCGTCGCCGCCGGGGTCGCGCCGATGGCGAAGCTGGTGGTCGAGCTCGCAGCGGCGGTGGCCGCCGCGGTCAGGGTGATGGTCTGCGTGCTGCCGTCATGGAGCCCGACCGTCACCGTCACGGTATCGCCCGCGGCCGGCGTCCCGTTGACGGCGAGGCTGGCCGAGGCCGGGCTTCCGCCGGTGAAGCTGGCGCTGATGCCGGGCGGGCTCGCGCTCTGCACGCTGGCGATCTGCGCGCCCGTTCCCAGGGCCGCCTTCAGGTTCGCCGCCGTCACGGCCGGGTCCCCGCCCGGATCGATCTTGAAGGTGTTGGCGCCCCCGTCCGCGCTGGTCGTGGCGGTCAGGTCGACGATCTTCTGGCTGCCGTCCGATTGCAGCAGGGCGACCCGCACCCGGTCGCCGGCGGCGGGCTGGCTCGCGAAGGCGACGTCCACGTTCGCCGCGGTGGCGGCGATGGGCGTGGCCGCGATCGCGCTGGTGTTCGAGCTCTTGGCCGAGAGGAGCGAGAACCCGAAATTGGCCCGGGCCTCGGCGCTCCCATCCTCGGTCAGCGTCACGGTGGACCCGCTCGCGGTCGGAGTGAGGCGGCCGTCGCCGTTCGGCCCGAGATCGGCGGTCTTCTGCTCGGCGATCAGCGCCTTGAGCCCGACGAGGCCCTTGCTGGCGTCGCCGTTCAGCATGGTGGCGCTGTCGATCACCGGCTCGTTGTCCGAGTCGCGGCCGGCGAAGATGTATTGCCCCGCCGCCGACTGGTTCAGGGCGTCGATGGCGGCGTCGAGGCTGTTGCCGGCGATGCTGCCCACCGTGTTCAGCAGCGTGCTGCTCGAGGGCGACAGATAGGCGGTGATGCTGCGCTGGACCGTGTCCGAGAGGGTCGAGAGCTGGGTCAGGCCGGCGCTCGCCAGGCTGACGCGGGTCGTCCCGGCGGTGATGGCCGCGGTGTAGCCGTCGAGGGCGCTGATCGCGGCGCGGGCGGAGAGGCTGGTGGTGCGCCCGGCGCCCAGGCCGCCGTAGCTCTGCGCCGACTGGCCCGTGGTGAGCTGCGTCGTCAGCGCGGCGAGCTGGCCCTTCAGCTTGACGAGATTGGCGGTCTGCCGGTCGGAGGCGTAGCTGCCGGCGGCGAAGGGGGGAATGTTGCTCATGCCTCAGATCCCCGTCAGATGCGCAGCAGCGTGTCGAGCATGTCCCGCGCCGCCGAGAGCACCCGGGCATTGGCGGAATAGGCCTGCTGCAGCTCGATCAGCTTCGACATTTCCTCGTCGATGTTGACGCCCGATTGCGAGGCGAAGCGGCTCTGCGCCGTCGACAGGGCGATGGACTGGCCCTCGTCGAGGCTCTTGGCGGTGGTCGCCGCCTGGCCCTGGCTCGCGATGACGTTCTGGAGGAAGCTCGCCAGCGTCGACGCGGTCGGGGCATCGACCCCGCCGATCCCGCTCGCCGCGGAGAAGGTCTGGTTGGTCTTGGTCAGGGCGTCGTAGAGGGCCTGCGCCCGGGTGCCGTCGCCGGTGCTGCTGGTCGCGCTCGATACCACCAGGGTCGCGTTGTTGTTCGCGACCGTCGGGTTGACGGTGATGCGCTGGGCGAAGCCCGTGAGCTGCGCGCCGCCGTCGAAGGAGCCGGTGTAGAGGCCCTTGTCGGCGCCGTCGACGAAGAGCGCGATCTGCGCGTTGCCGCTCTTGGTGTCGCTCGTCGAGGCGACCCGGGTGACGCTGGCATTGGCCGCGAGCAGGCTCGGGTCGCCGGAGGCGCCGTTCGAGAGGATGCGCACGGCTCCGCTCGCCCCGCCCGGCACGGCGGAGACGGTGAAGCTCGATCCCAGGGCGTTGGCGATCGCCGTGCGAACCGCGCTCGGGTCCGACGAGGACGGATTCGGGATGGTGATGGGGACGATCGTGGCGTTCGGATCGTTGGTCAGGGCGGCGGGGACGCTCGCGGGCGGCGTCGTGTTCGACGGCATCAGGATCAGGTTGCGGGTGGCGCCCGCGGAATCCTTCAGCGTGAGGGTGATCGCGTTGCCGGCGGAGAGGCCGGTGAGGTCGAGGTCGAAGCCGGACTTACCGCCGGCGCTCGCCGCGGTGCCCGTCACCTGCGCGTCGGTCAGGGCCCGGGACAGGCCGGCGGCGAGGTCGTCCATCTGCCGCTGGGCCTGCGGCAGCACGCTGTCGCGCAGCTCCAGCTCGGCGGCGAGGCTGCCCGAGCGGATCGCCCCGGAGGCGACGAGGTCGATCGTCGCCCCTCCCGGCGTGGTCGCGACGATGGTTCCGACGCCGCGCTTCGTCGGGTCGTTGTCGTAGGTGGCGCCCGCCGTCAGGGTCCCGCGGGAATCGAAGCTGAGGCTCGCCGCCGCGGCATGGTCGACGAGGGTAGCGCCCGCCGTCGTCAGCACGGTGACCGTGCCGTCGGTTTGGGGCACGGCGTTCACGTCCATCAGCGCCGACAGGCTGGTGAGGGCCTGGTCGCGCTGGTCCTCGAGATCGGCCCGGCTGCCGTCGCTTTCCGGCGTCGCCGTGATCTTGGCGTTCAGCGAGGCGATGGAGGCGAGATAGGTGCTGGCCTGCGACGTGTCGGTGGAGAGCTGCGCCTCCATCGCCGTGCGCAGGGACTGGATGCCCTCGGCGACGCCGTTGATCCCCGAGGCGAGGCTCGAGGCGGCCGCCACCACCTGCGAGCGCGCCGCCGTCGAGGTCGGGTCGGAGGACAGCGTCTGCAGCGACTGCGTGAAGGTGTTCATCAGCCCGTCGAGGGCGTTCGCGCTGCCCGGCGTGCCGAACAGCGTGTCGATCTGGCTGCGCACCTGCGCGATCATCGAGGTATAGGCGGCGCCCGAGGTCTCCGAGCGCAGCTGCTTGAGGGCGGCGGCGTCGATGACGCGGGCGATGGTGCCGGTGGCGACGCCCGCATTGCCGGCATTGGTGAAGACCGTGTCGAGCGTGCGCTTGACGTAGCCCGTCGTGCCGACATTCGCGATGTTCTGCGAAACGACGCCGATCTGGGCCTGCGTCGCCTTGAGGCCGGCGGCAGCGGTATTCAGGGCGCTGAACGACACCTCGGCCTCCTTCCACGCTCAGAGCGTATGATCTCGCGTCCTCAGCGGATGACGTTCAGCAGGTCCGACATCATGTTCTGCGCGGTCGACATGACCCGCGTGTTCGCAGAATAGGCCTGTTGGGTTACGATCATCTTCGAGAATTCGCTCGCAATGTCGGTGTTCGAGGCCTCGACGTTGGAGCCCACGATCGTCGTGGCCCCCAGACCGCTGAGGGGCTCGCCCGAATCCGCCGTCTGCGCGTAGGTGCCGGAGGAATCGGCGACCAGGCCGTCCGCATTGGCAAAGCGCGCCGTCGCGGCCGTGGCGAGGCTCAGGGTGCGCCCGTTGGTGTAGGTGCCCTGGATGGTGCCGTTCTCGGTGACGGAGAGCGACTTCAGCGTGCCCGCGCTGTAGCCGTCCTGGGACAGGGCGTTGGTGATCGCGGTGCCGGCCGAGGAGGCCTGTTGCGTGAGGCCGCCCGAGCCGAGCTTGAGCGTGAGGTTGCCGAGCGCGGTCCCGCCAATGGTCACGTTCGAGAGCGGGACCGAGCCGCCGGTCGGTGCGGAGAGCTGCCCGCTGGAATTGAAGGTGAAGGCCTGGCCGACATTGGTCCAGCTCGTGTCCGTGCCGGTCGAGGTGTTGTTGTTGGCGTAGAACAGGTTCCAGGTGTCGCTGGTCCCCGCGCTGGCGCTGGCATTGGCGACCTTGGCCCAGCGGGTCTGGATCGTCGTGGCGTCGCCGCCCGCCGAGTAGACGGTCAGCGTCGGGCCGGTGATGCTGTCGTTGACGAAGGTCGACGCATTGGCCGTCGTCACCGTGCCGGTGCCGGTGCCCGAGAGAACGCGGGCATCGGTGCCGTCCGAGAAGGCGGGCAGCAGGGACGAGGAGGTGTTCCCGGTGGCCGGCGTCTTGGGCAGAATGGCCGAGTAGGTGATGGTCGAGGTGGCCTTGGCCGGAAGCGTGGCGCTGGAGATCTGGATCGGCGAGCCCGTCGCGGTGACGTTCCCGGTCGCCGGATCGAGGGTGGAGCCCGTCAGGTAGGCGCCGCCGCCGTTGACGAGGTAGCCGTTCTTGTCGAGGGCGAAGTCGCCGCGCCGGGTATAGACGTCGCCGGAGAAGGTCGACGTGCTGCCGGACATGCCGGTCTTGGTCTGGACCACGAAGAAGCCGTCGCCGTTCAGCGCCATGTTGGTGGCGGTGTCGGTGGCGCTGATCAGGCCCTGGACCGAGGTGGTCTTGCGGGAATCGGCCGCGACCGAGCCGGCGACCTGCCGCTTCGGGTTGTCGAACTCGGTCACGAGGTCGCTGAAGCTCGTATCGGTCCGCTTGTAGGCAGTGGTCGCCGAATTGGCGATGTTGCCCGAGATGTTGTCGAGCGCGAAGGATTGGGCCTTCAGGCCCGAGACTGCCGTCTGCAGCGCCGAGAACACGTCCATGATCGAAGCCCCGCGTTTTGCGCACTCACCCTCGGGGGAGGCGGCGCAAGGCCAGTGCCAGATCTAAGTCTTTGATTTTTATGGATCCGGTCGCGGGCTGCCGGGCAAATTCGGCCCTCCTGACCCGGCCACCCCGGCAGTTTCTGCCGGCCGAGCCGGCGTTTCCGGCTAGATTCCCGCCCCTGGAATCCCGTCACGAAGACGGGAATCTCGCTCTGGACGTTTACGCCACGTTATAGCCGCCGCCGTAACGATCGCTTCCGAGTGATTGAGAGCGGACCCCATGCGACAGAAGAGGTCGAGCCTCGTCCACCTGATCTACTTCTCCCGCCTCAACCTTTCGGCGGAGCCGGCGGTGCGGGCGCGCGAGCTCGGCGAGATCACGCGCCAGGCGCAGAAGAAGAACGAGTTCGCGGTGGTGACGAGCTTCATGATCGTGGAAGGCAATTTCGCCATGCAGGTGCTCGAGGGCGAGCGCCAGTCGATTCACGACACCTTCCAGCGCATCTCCGTCGACCAGCGCCATCGCGAGGTGCAGATCATCGAGTGGCGGGAGATCACCAAGCGCGAATTCGTGACCTCCTTCACCTGCGTCTCGCGCAACGGCACCAACGATACGCATTTCAATAAGGCGGCGCTGCTGCCCGCGCTCCAGCGCGGCACCCCGCGCGGCGCTGCCATCCACGCCTTGGCGATCACGTTGCAATCCGAATCGATGTCCCGCCAGGGCATCGACCATCTGTTCGTGTGAATGGCTTCGTGCAGAAGCGATAGGTGGCCATGAGCGAAGCGCCTCCCCCGATCTTGATCGTCGACGATCAAGCCAAGCTCCTCCGGCTCGAGGTCGAGCTGATGACGCGCCTCGGCTTCCCCGAGGTCGAGGGCGTGTCGGACGCGGCCGAGGCGCTGGAGAAGCTGCGTACGCGCAAATACGCCCTGGTGATCTCCGATCTCGACATGGAGCCGATCGACGGGATTCAGCTCCTGCGCGAGATCCGGGCCGACGATGCCCTGACGAACACGCCCTTCATCCTGACGGAGACGTCGTTCAACTTCGAGGACATCAACGTCGCGCATCTCGCAGGCGCGGATGCCTTCATCCTCAAGCCCTTCGACATCGCCCTGCTCAAGACCAAGCTGAAGCAGGTCCTCAACCGCAAGCCGCGCCGCCGCGAGGCGCCGCTGCCGACCGAATCGTCCCTGAGCCAGGACTTCCCGCTGCTCGGCAAGTTCTGAGGGCGGTCAGGGCACCAGCCAGCACTCGACCCAGCCCGCGTCGCTGCGCAGCCAGAGGCCGCGGCGATGGCCGCGATGGTCGAGGTAGAGAAATTCCAGCCGTTCCGCGTGCAGCACCACGGCCGCGAAGTTCTTCCGGCCCGCCGCGATCGCCTGTGGCGTGTCGGGCAGCGTGTAGTCGCCGCCCTCCCGCAGCGCCGTGCCGGGGCTCGGCGCGATCCCGTAGCAGAGGCGGCTCTGCTCCCGGGATTCCCGCCAGGCTTCGTCCGCCAGGAGGTCGTCGGTGTGGAGGCGCGCGCTGCCCTCCACCCGGATCTGGATCCTCGCGCCCGCGTCGAAGGCCTGCAGGGAGGCACCGCCGTTCAGGGCGATCTCGGTGGCCTTCTCCGAGCGGCGGTCGCAGTGGAAGCGGAGGGTGCCGCCATAGGCGTCGGCGGCCCTGAGCACGACGGTGCGGATCTGGGCCCGGCCCTGGGCGTCGACCGTCCCCAGCGTCGGGGTATGGAAGGCGCTGCGACGGTCGTGCACCCCATCCTCGAGAAGTCGCCAGAGCGCCTCGTGTGCGGCGTCGAGGTTGTCGTAAAAGGGTGGCAGGGCGTCCACAGATCGGCTCGTCGAGGCGGGCAGAACAACAGCCTTCTTAGAGTAATAATACGGTAAGGAAGTTCAATTGCGCATCAGGGAATTTTGCGCATAGCAGGGCCGGCGGGCAATGGGGCCGGGGCTGGCCGACGGGCCTGCTTGGGATCGTCTTGATCTGTGCTCGCCGTTCCGTTCGTTTCACCCTGTGCGGCGCCCGGCCTTCGCGAGGAACGGGTCCCGGATCGGCGTCCGACGGGAAAGTCTAGCGCTTCGCTCCCTCGCGGCGCCGCTCCCGGAAGATCAGCGCGAGGTTGCGCAGGTAGATGCCGGTGGACAGGCCCTGGCCGATGATGATCACCGGCTCCTTGCGGACGAAGCCGTAGACCAGGGTCATCAGGCCGCCGACGATCGAGATGAACCAGAACGAGAGCGGCATCACGCTGCGGCCGGCCTTCTCGCTCGCCAGCCATTGCAGGATGAAGCGCGCCCCGAAGACGAGCTGGGCGGTGACGCCGAACACCAGCCAGAAGTCGAAGCGGGTGACGAACACCTCGTAGAAATAGGCCGGCAGGTCCTCGGCGAGCTGGATCAGCATGGATCAGCGGGCTCCTTCGCGCAGCGTTTCGCTCGCCCGCGGCGCGGGGCGCCGGCGGCGGATCAGCCACCACACGCCGGCGAGGTCGAGGATGCCGACCCAGAGCCGGTCGAACAGGCCGTAATTCGAGCGCCCGGTGAAGCGCGGCCGGTCGACCACGTCCCGGTGCACCACGCGGAAGCCCTCGCGGTTCACCAGGGCCGGCATGAAGCGGTGGAGCGCATCGAAATAGGGCAGGGCGAGATAGACCTCCCGGCGGAAGACCTTGAGGCCGCAGCCGGTGTCCCGGGTCGCATCCCGCAGGATGCGGCCGCGCACGCCGTTGGCGATGCGGGACTGGATCGTCTTCAGGCGGCCGTCCTTGCGGCCGACCCGCTGGCCCTGCGCGAGGCCGACGCCCGGGCCGCCCTCGTCGAGGGCCGCGACCAGGGCGGGGATGAAGGCCGGATCATTCTGGCCGTCGCCGTCGAGGGTGGCGATGACGGGGGCCCGCGCCCGCAGCACGCCGCTGCGGATCGCGGCGCTCTGCCCGCCGCTGCGATCGTGCCGGACGATGCGCAGCCAGGGCCGGGTGGCGCGGGCCCGCTCCAGCACCGCGAAGGTGTCGTCGGTCGAGCCGTCGTCGACATAGATCACCTCGAAGGGCGTCAGCGCGGCGCAGGCGGCCCCGATCTCGGAGACCAGCGCCTCGACATTGCCGCTCTCGTTCTTGACCGGCACCACCACGCTGAGGCGGGGGGCGGGCGCCCCGGAATGCGTCGCGTCGTTCACGGTGAGGGGGTCCCGGAGGCGTAGGCGGAGAGCGCGACCGGCTTGCCGCCATTGATGTTGAAGCCCGTCACCCGGCCGACCGGCCGCGGCGCGAGGCCGGAGGCCGTGGCGGCGGCCGCGAATTCGGCGGCGGAGCGGTCCTCGACGAAGGCGAGGCGGCAGCCGGGCTCCCGCAGGAAGGCGGCGGTCTCCGCCCCCGTCGCGGGCGTGGCGAGATCGGTGCCGATCAGGAAGACGAGGCTTGGCTCGCGGTAGCCGAGGCTCGCCACCTTCGGATCCGCGCAGCCGAGGCCGTCGCGGATCGCGGCGAGGCGGGGCGAGACTTTGAGGCTCGCCAGGACCGGCTGGGTCAGCCCGAACACCGCGGGCGCGAGCAGGGCGGAGGCCGCGACCGCGATCGCCAGCGCCGCCTCCACCGCGCCGCGGGCGAAGGCGGCGACCGCCAGGGCGGCGACGCCGCAGGCGGCCAGCAGCAGGGGCAGGGCGGCGAGGGGCACGGACCGGTCGAAATGCCAGGCGGCGAAGACGAGGCCGCCGGCGATGCCGGCCGGGATCAGCGCGGCGAGGCTCGCCACCGCCACGGCGCCGCGTCGGGCGGGATCGAGCCCGCCGCGCAGGGCCGCGAGCACGGTCAGGATCGCCACCGCCGGCATCAGGGGCAGCACGTAATGGGGCAGCTTGGTCGGCACCGCCTCGAACAGGAGCCAGGCGGGCACGATCCAGGCGAGCAGGAAGGCGACCGCCTCCGTGCGCCGCTCCCGCCAGGCGAAGGGGATCGCCAGGGCGGCGAAGGCGGCGCCCGGCCAGAAGGTCGCGAAGAAGGCGAGCGCATAGGCGCCGGGCGGCCCCCAATGCCGCTCCGCGCCGCCGCCGACCTTGCCGAGCATGTCGTGCCCGACGGCCTCGCCGTAGAAGGCCCCCGCCGTCCGCCAGGCGATCGCGACGAACCAGGGCGCCACCACGAGGAGCGTCAGGGCAAGCCCCGGCAGGGGCCGCAGGCGCAGCAACCAGCGGGCGGAGCGGGCGCGCCAGGACAGAACCAGGGCGGCGAGGCCGACGAAGAGCGGCACCATCGGCCCCTTCACCAGGACGCCGAGGGCGAGGAAGACCCAGAACAGGGCCCCGCCCCGCCGCGACAGCGGCTCCGGCCGCAGGAAGGCCCGGGCGAGCCCCCCCATCGCCGCCGCGGCGCAGGCGCAGAGCAGGGCGTCGGTCTTGGCGAGCCGCGCCTCCGCCGAGAGCATCACGCAGGCGGTGAACAGGGCGGCGGCGAGCAGCGCCCCGCGCCGCGGCAGGACGGCGAGGGCGGCCCAGTAGGTCAGCAGCCCGGCCGCCAGCGCCCCGAGGAGCGAGGGAATCCGGTAGAGCGCGATGGTCCGGCGCGCCTCCGGCACCCCGAGGGCCTCCGCCGCGGCGACCGAGGCGGCCTGGACCCAGTAGATCCCGACCGGCTTCTTGTGGCGGGCCTCGCCCTGGAAGCGGATGTCGACGAGGTCGCCCGTCTCCAGCATCTGCTTGGAGGCCTGGGCGAAGCGCGGCTCGTCCCGGTCCATCGGCTGCAGCGAGACGAAGCCGGGCAGGAAGCAGATCAGGCCGAGCGCCAGGAGGGCGGCGCAGGCGCGCCCGTGGCTCGCGGAGAGGAGGGCCAGAAGGTCTTCGACGCGGCCGGGGGCGCCCCGTCGCGCCCGGTCCCGCGCGGGAGAAGCGGCATAGCTCGTCACGCGGCGACGCCCGCGGAGGAGGGAAGGCCGCTCGAGGGGAAGGGGAGGCGGGTCATGCGGTTGTCCGGACCTTCACGGTCTCCGCCATGCGGCCGCACCCCTCGCGCGCCGGCAGCTTTCGCCAGATCCCGGCCGGCGGATCGCGCGCCCGGGAAGAAGGTCCGCCGTGTCGATGAATCCGCTCGCATTGTCAAATGCGGTGCGTGCCATGCAGTTCTCGATGGTCATGGTGCGCTGCGGGGGTATGGAAGAGGCCGCGGCGGCACCCTATATGGCAGCCATGAGCAACGACACGCAGCATCCCTACTCCCTCGAAATCTCCGCCTGCGACCGCCCCGCCGGTCACTTCACCTGGGCGATCCGCAAGAACGGCAAGCTCTTCCAGAGGGCCGATCGGCTCCAGACCACGGAAGAGGCGGCGGAGCGCAGCGGCCTTGCCGCGCTCGAGAAGCTCCTGAGCGGCCGCGACCGGTAAATTCCCGTCACGACGACCGTTTGGAGCCCGCGGCGAGGACCTCGCCGCGGGCTTTTTCGTGCGCGCCGGCCGGGGCAGCCCGCCCTTGCCCTTCGGCCTCGCCGCGACAGGTCGGGCTCGGCGCTCGCCGCCAGACCAGGGAGGCTCGGACGATGAAGCACGGTGCCCGCAACGACATCCCGACGGAGGTCGTCGCCATCAAGCGCGGATCGGTGATGGCGCAGGTCGAGGCGCGGATCGAAGGCACCGATTTCCTCGTCACCTCCGTCATGACCCGCGACTCGCTCGAGGCCCTCGATTTGAAGGAAGGCGACCGCGTCCAGGTCGTCGCCAAGGCGGTGAACGTGCTGCTGGTCAAACCTTGACCCCTCCCGAGGGCGGGTTCGCCCGGAGCCTTCCCTCCCCTCGCCGGCATTGACGGCGGCCCGAGCTTGGCCATAGGCCAGGGCATGCGGATGCGCGTGCCGGGATGGGCTGCCTGCCGCGCGGTCATCGCCGTGGCCGCGCTCTACGCGCTCGCCCTGCACGTGGTGCTCGGCACGGCCGTCTTCCCCGCGAGCTTCGGCCCGGCCCACATCCTCTGCGCGCCCGAGGCGGGCACCCCGGACGCGCCCGACGGGAAGCATCCCGTCCACGGGCATCTTCCCTGCTGCCCTTCCGCCCAGGCCGGCGCCGGACTCGTCGCGCCGGCGCTCGCGGCCCAGCCCGTCGTCTGGCCGGTCCCGGCGGCGACCCGCATCGCCTGGCGTCCCGAGACCGTTGCCCTTCCCCGCGCCCCGCCCAGGCGCCCCGCCAACGCGCGCGCCCCGCCCGTCGCCTGATCGATCGCCTTTTTCCGATCCTTCAGACCACGGATTCTCGTCATGCTGCCTCTTCCACGGGTCGCGCGTCACGCCGCCCTGTTCTCGACCCTGCTCGCCTCCTCCTCCGCCCTCGCGCAATCCGCCGGCACCCACGCGACCACCCTGTCCGAAATCAGCGTCGCCGGCGCGAGCGTGCCGGTCGCGCCCTCCGGCGAGGCCTCGGGATCCGTCACCGTACCGAGCGTGGCGGCGCAGCGGGCCGCCGTGAATGCCACCGTCGGCTCGGTCGCCTTCGTCGATGCGGCGAGCTTCCAGAACCGCTACGCCAACACCGTGCGGGACGTGCTCAAGGACGTGCCCGGCGTGTTCGTGCAGGAGCGCTACGGCCAGGAGATGCGCCTCTCCGTGCGCGGCTCGGGCATCGCCCGCGGCTTCCATGTCCGCGGCATCGAGCTCCTGCAGGACGGCATCCCGCTCAACCTCGCCGATGGCAGCGGCGACTTCTACCAGATCGATCCGCTCGCCCTGCGCTCCGTCGAGGTCTACAAGGGCGGCAACGCCCTCGCCTTCGGCGCGACCATGCTGGGCGGCGCGGTCAATTTCGTGACGCCGACCGCCTATACGGCCTTCGCGCCGAACATCGCCCGGTTCGAGGTGGGCAGCTTCAACACCTTCCGCGAGAGCTTCCAGGTCTCCCGCATCCTCGGGCCGGTGGATGTCCTGGTCTCGGGCACGCTCACCGATTCGAGCGGCTACCGGGATCACGAGACCCAATCCACCCGGAACTTCAACGCCAATCTCGGCTACCGGCTCGCGCCGGGCGTGGAGACGCGGTTCTATCTCGGCGCCTACCTGACCGACCAGAAGCTGCCCGGCACGCTGACCCTCTCGGACGCCCTGAACAATCCGACCATCGCCAGCCGCAACGCCCTGATCGGCAACCAGTCGCGCAAGGTCGAGACCGAGCGGCTCGCCAACCGCACCTCCTTCGTGCTCGATGTCGGCAAGCTCGATATCGACAGCTGGGTCATTCACAAGAATCTCTATCACCCGATTTTCCAGGTGATCGACCAGGACGGCTGGACCTACGGCATCGCGCCCCGTTGGGCGGGCACCTTCGACATCGCTGGCTACCGCAACGACCTGATCCTCGGCCTGCGCGCCTTCGCCGGCATCAACGCGGCGCGCCAATACGTGAACCTGGCGGGCCGGCGCGGCGCCCAGACGCTCGACGCCCTGCAGAGCGCCTCGAACTACGAGGCCTATGCCGAGAACCGGTTCTGGTTCCTGCCGGACGTGGCGCTGATGACGGGCGCCAAGCTGTTCTCCTCGAACCGCACCTACAGCAACAAGGGCGGCCTGCCCGGCAATCCGAACGTCCAGTTCGCCAACGCGACCTACGAGGGCGTGAACCCGAAGCTCGGCCTGCTCTGGCAGCCGCTGCCGGACATCCAGGTCTTCGGCGACATCACCCGCTCGCGGGACGTGCCGGATTTCTCGGACCTCGCGCAGACGAACAATCTCCGCACCACCTTCGTGCCCCTGGCGGCGCAGCGCGGCTGGACCTACGAAGCCGGCACCCGCGGGCGCCTCGACCGCCTGGCCTGGGACGTGACCCTCTACCGGGCCGAGATCCGCGACGAGTTGATCAACTTCTCGATCAATCCGGGTCTGAACATCCCCTCGGCGACCTTCAACGCCCCGCGCACCCGGCACCAGGGCGTGGAGGCCGCGGTCTCCCTCGACCTCGTCCGCGACCTGACCGGCATCGGCGACACGCTCGTCGCCACGCAGATCTGGACGCACAACGACTTCCGCTTCGTCGGCGACCCGGTCTACGGCAACAACCTCATCGCCGGGCTGCCCAGCGACGTGCTGCGCACGGTGCTGAGCTACGCCCATCCGAGCGGCTTCTACGTGTCGCCCTCGGTCGACTGGGTGCCGCACGGCGCCTTCGCCGACCATGCCAACACCCTCAAGGTGCCGGGCTACGCGCTGTTCAACGTGCAGACGGGGATCGAATTCAAGAACGGCGTCGCCCTGTTCGTGGATGCCCGCAACCTGACGGATGCGCGCTACATCTCCGATATCTCGGTGGTGACCAACGCCACCACGATGGCGGGCGGCGCGGCGGCGCTCGCCGCCTTCTATCCCGGCAACGGCCGCAGCGTTTTCGGCGGCATCCGCGCCTCGTTCTGAGGATCCTGCGCCAAGGGGCCTCCCCGCTCCGTGGCGCCCCGTGATGCCCCTGGGGCATCAACGGGTCCGGTCCCTCAGAAGCGTGCGGTCAGGAACAGCCGGAGATTGCGCCCCGGCAGCACGACCTCGTCCTTCTTGAAGGAGGCGGCATTCCGGATCACATCGTCGAGCAGGTTGGTGCCGCGCAGGCCGAGGCTGACCTCGCTCAGGCCATCCACCGTGGGATCCAGGGCCCGGGTATAGGCGACCTCGGCCTTCAGGTCGTTGTAGCCCGGCGTGGCGGTCTCCAGGGCCGCGTTCCGTGTCTGTGCGAAGGCGTGGAGCAGGCTGACCTGGGCGTACCAGGCGCCCGAGCGCAGGAACACGCCACCGCCCACCCGGTGGGGCGGGATGCGCGGCACGAAGCTGCCGTCGTCGAACTGCGCCCGCACGAAATCGTACTGCGCGCTGAGCCCGGCGAAGCCGTCGCCGACGGGGATCAGGTCGAGCTGGCTCGCGATCTCGGCGCCGTAGAACGTGGTGTTGGCCTGCGCATAGGCGACCTGCCGGAAGGGGCCGCCGTCGAGGCCGCAGGTGTCGAAGGTGTCGCCGCAGGTGAAACCGGTCAGACGCTTGAAGATGAAGCCGGTGTAGCGCGTCACATAGCCGGTGGCATCGAGCCGGAACGGTCCCGACGCGCGGCGCAGGCCGAGTTCGAGGGTGCGCGCGCGTTCGAGCTTCAGGTCCGGGTCGCCGATCTCGAAGGTCCCGGGCGCGTCGTGCGGCCCGCGGGAGAACAGCTCCGCCGCCGCCGGCGCACGCTCGACATAGGAGGCCGTGAGGCTGCCGACGAGATCGTAGGGCAGGTCCCGAAGCAGGCCGAAGCTCGCGCTCTTCGGCGCGAATCGCCTGCGGCGCCCGAACTCCGCCGGCTCGTCGCCGGGGCCGTCCGGCAGGTAGCCGGGCGGGAAGACCGCCTCCGTCCCGCTGACCCGGTTGCCCTCGATGCGGCCGGCGGCCTGCAGGCGCAGGCCGTGCTCCAGCGAGAGTTCCTCGAACAGATAGGCGGCGTTGGCGCGGGTGTCGCTGGGGCGCAGGAGCCCGCCCTCGGCCCCCGAGATGCTGAGCTTGCGCCGGTCCGACTGGAAGCCGAGGGTGCCGCTCAGGGTGCCGAAGGCGGTCTCCACCGGCACGTGCTGCAATTCCAGCCGTCCCTCGGCCTCCCGGTTCTTGAAGGTCGCCTGGATGCCGTCGGCGCCGCCGGGGCCGAGGCCGATCTCGTTGTGGCGGTAATGCGCGCCGCCGAGCCAGAAGCGGATGGCGGAGAACGGCCCCTCCCGCGGCCGGTATTCCCCGCGGGCCTGCAGCTTGTCCTGGGTGGGGTCGAGGCGGGTGCGCCGGGCCGCCGAGGCGAGGCCGGGGATCTGGTAGAGCGCGTCGTAATGGCTGAACGAGAGCCCGACGAAGCCGCGGTCGAAGATGTAGGAGGTTCCGAGCGCCCCGCCCTGGGATTTGGAGGCTGAGTTGCGCTGGATTCCGAGGGGCGTGTCGTAGCTGTCGGCGACGCTGCGGAAGCCGTCGGCATGGACGGCCACGTTCCCGCTGCCGGCATCCACGGTGGCGGCGACGTTGCGGCCGTTATCGACCGCGGAAAAGCCGCTCGTGACCCGGCTGCCGAAGCCGCCGGAGGGGAGGACGGTCGGGATGCGGTTGTTCTCGGCCGAGACCACCCCGCCGATGGCCTGGGATCCGTAGCGGAGCCCGGCCGGCCCCCGGATCACCTCGATGCGGTCGTTGACGAGGGGGTTGATCGGGACGGCGTGATCTTCCCCGAGATCCGACACGTCCTGCACGCCGGAACCGTTCTCCTGGATACGGACGCGGCTGTTGTCGAGGCCGCGGATGATCGGGCGGGAGGCCGATCCCGGCGCGAAGGTGGAGGCGGACAGGCCCGGCCTGTCGAACAGGGCGTCACCGAGGGAGGTCGGCTGCGACCGCGCAAGCTCGCTGCCCGGCACCACCGTCACCGACGAGAAGCTGTCACTCACCACCGGCAGCACCCCCACCGGAACTCGCCGGTCATCCCCTGCACCGGCGCCGCCGGAGGGCGCGCCCGGCCGACTCACGGCGGTCACCGCGATTTCCTCGAGGCTCGTCTCCTCCGCCTCCGCCGGCATGGCGCCGAAGCCGACGAGACCGATGCCGGCCCGGCACACCACCGCAGCGAACCCTCGCGGCATGTTAGCTCCATAAACAGATTATAGCTTGTGCTATATGATGGAGCTAAAGCTTGCCGACGTGTCAAGGGCTCGTCGCTTTCGGTGTCTTCGAGAGGGGTGGGATCAGGGCGCGATGCAAGCCATGGCAGTGCCAGGACAAGAAGCCGTCGCGGTACCAAACACGTTCGGCGCCGTTGATGCATCGGATATGGGGGGACGCTCAGGCGGTCGGCGTGCCGCAGTTTTCGAACCTCTATGCCCGGGTACGCCCGGCGCGGCTGCGTCGTCCTCCGGCAACTGCCAGCGCAGCATGAACAAGCGGGCCTTGCCCAGATCGACAAGCAGGTCGATCAGCTGGTGGACCGCATCGTCGAGACGAGCGTCCCGGCGGTGGTTCGCGCCCTCGAAGAAAAGCTGCAACGCCTGGAGAACGAGAAGCTGCTCCTGCGCGAAAAGAGCGCGTCCGGCGCGGCTCCACGGGGCAACTTCGATCTGCGACTTAGAACCGCCTTGGCGTTCATCGCAAACCCTTGGAATCTTTGGAGTACCGGCCGGATCGAGGACCGCCGCGCGGTGCTCAAACTCACCTTCGCCGACCGGCTTCGCTACAAGCGCGGGGAAGGATTTAGAACCGCAAATTTGACCTTGCCGTTCAAGGTCTTAGCGGATGTTTTAGCGGTAAAACGGGAATGGCGCACCCGACACGATTCGAACGTGTGACCTTTGCCTTCGGAGGGCAACGCTCTATCCAGCTGAGCTACGGGTGCTAGCCGTGGGCGATGGAGTAGCCCAAGCGGGGCGTCGGCGCAATGGTGGCTGTGTGGGCCTTTTTGCTCAAAGGGATGGCTGCGTGGTGCTCCGAAGGCAAAGGTCACACGTTCGAATCATGTCGGGTTGCGCCAGGGAGCGGCGGAGGGGCCGCTCAGGCACTGGCAATGTGTCCGCAGATGCGGACGGCATGTGGTGCGGCCCAAGCGCATGTGCCGCGCGTGCGCCGCTGCTGGCACGAGCACGGCACGGGGATGACACGTCCGATCGCTGGGACGCACTAAACCATCTTGCTCTGCTAGACCTCACGGCTCGAGCAGCACGTCGCCGAGACGCTTGCGGTCTGTCGTGCGGATCCAGTCCCCGTGTCCCGTTGGGATTGCCCCGTTTTTGTGGACGGTTGAGGGGGCTTGGCTGAGCAGGGTCTCGATTGGCGGTTTTGATCCGACCTCCTGCCCGTAGACGACCGGCGAGCGGTAGCCGAGCGCCGAGTGTCGGCGCAGCGGGTTGTAGAAGCCCTCAATGTAGCTGAAGACGGCCATGCGTGCCTCCGCCTGCGAGCGGAAGCGGCGGCGGGCGAGCACCTCGCATTCGAGGGGCCGGGCCTATGTCGCCGACACGCTGGTGCCTGCACTGAAGCCGGGTGACACCGTCATTCTGGACAACCTGGGCGCTCACAAGGTGGCCGGTGTGCGCGAGGCGATACAGGCAGCGGGAGCTAAGGTGCTCTACCTTCCGCCCTACTCGCCCGACTTCAACCCGATCGAGCAGATCTTCGCCAAGCTGAAGGCAGACCTGCGCAAAACCGCCGCCCGCCCGCTTCCCGACTTGAAAGCGGCCATCCGCTCAGCCTTCGACAGACTCACACAAGGCCTGCCGCAACTGCCTCGCCGCCGCTGGATACGACGCGTACGATCCAACCTGATCGGCAACAGCTCTAACTTGGATTGGCTTAGCAGCACTCCCTGCCAGAGAAGCAATCGAAGAGCCGGAGACTTCGACGTTACATTCTTCGAAACGAACGAAGCTGTCTCACGCTGGTGCGTCGCACCAGATCCGGGCTCGGCTCGCGATGCCGGCGCGGCGGGTCAGGTCGGCGGCTGCCGCCTGAGCCCGGGCCCGCACTGCCCCCTCATCGGCGCTCAGCAGCTGACGATCGCGCATGACGAGGCGGCCGTCGATCAGGACGTGCCGTGTCTCGTGGCCGAGCGCTGCATACACGAGAGAGGAGACCGGGTCGTGGATCGGCGACGCAAAGGCGTCGCGCAGGTCGACTACGGCGAGGTCAGCTTTCTTGCCGAGCTCGATCGAACCGATTTCGGCCTCGAGTCCGACCGCGCGGGCGCCTCCGATTGTGGCCATCTCCAGGGCGTCCCGCGCCGTCATGATCTCGGGGTCGCGGTGGAAACCTTTTTGGGTGAGAGCAGCGAACTTCATCGCCTGGAACAGGCTGTGATTGTTGCTGCTCGCCGGGCCATCGCTGGCAAGGCCCACTGGTATCCCTGCCTTCCGCATGGCCGGGATCGGGGCGAGGCCCGAGGCGAGATACATGTTGCTGCAGGGATTGTGCGAGACCTTCGCGCCGTGGCGAGCGAGCAGGGCAATGTCGGCGCTGCCGCACTGGACGCAATGCACCGCCAGCACGTCCGGCTTCAGGAAGCCGATATCGCTCAGATAGGCTGTGTCGGTGCGGCCGTAGCGCTCGGCTGCGACCTCTATCTCGAAGGGAGTCTCGGCGACATGGATGGTCACGAGAACACCGAGCTCGTCGGCGAGCGCCCGCGTTGCATGCAGGCTCGCCTCGTCGAGGGACCAGATCATGCAGGGCGCGAGCCCCACCTGCACGCGGCCGCCGGGGCGGTTCTGCGCCAGGATCTGAGCGCGAGCATCAGCTAGGGCCGCCTGCACCGTCTCGATTAGCGGCTCCGGCACACCGTATTGAAGGCCATCCGTTAGGAAGCCGCGACAGACGAAGCCGCGCATGCCTGTGGCCTCGTAGGCCTCGACCACGGCGCGGGTCAGTCCGGGGCGCGGATGGGCATACATGAAGTCAACCAGGGTTGTGACCCCCGAGCGGATCGACTCCACGCACCCATGTGTCGCCGCCGCGCTCACATCCGCCTCCGTAAGGTTGCAGGCCGCCGGTCCGGTCATGCAGGCGAACCACTTCTTGAGCACCATGTCGTCGCCTGGCCCCTTGAGTAGGGTCTGAAACAGGTGCGTGTGCGTGTTCACCATGCCGGGAATCACGATCATCCCGGCGCAATCGAGGATCTCGGCCTCGGGAGCCCGGGCAGACAGGCTCGCCCGGCTGCCGATGCCGGCGATACGATCCGCTTCCACGAGCAGGCTCGCCCGCTCTAAGATCTCCCAATTCGGGTTCATGGTGACGAGACAAGCATCCGCGAGGATGAGGCTCATGCGGCATTGTCCTTAATCGCGTCCTTGGCGGAGGCCGCGGCCTCCCGGATCAGGCGGAGGAGGGTCGGAGGCGTGAACGGACCGTCGCCCTCGATCACGACACCCAGGGGTGCGAGCGCGTCGGCCACGGCGCCGGTGATCGCGGCAACCGAGCCGGTGGTGCCACCCTCGCCCGCGCCCTTCATGCCGAAGGGGTTGAGCGGAGAGGGGCTCTCCATCGAACCGGTCCGGATCACCCGCGGCATGTCCGCCGCGGTAGGCAGCAGATAATCGGCGAAGCTCTGCGCTAGGGGGCGACCCTGCGCGTCGTAACGGATCTCCTCGAACAGGGTGCCACCGAGCCCCTGGGCGAGGCCGCCGATCACCTGTCCCTCCACGATCATTGGGTTGATGACCGTGCCGCAATCGTGGATCACGGCATAGGTCGTTACCGCGAGTTCACCGGTGCGCGGGTCAATCTCGACCTCGCATAGGTGGGTGGCGTTAGCGAAGGCGATGCCTGTGACCTGATGGTGGGCCTCCCCGGCCAAGTTGAAGGACGTGAGGCCGTCCGGCATCGCGTTCCAGGCCGTGGCCCTCCCGGCAATCGCCGCAAGGCTGGCGCTGGCGCCGTTGGGCGCACGAGCCTCACCCTCGGCCCAGGTGAGATCCTCGGGTTTCGCCTGAAGCATCTCGGCGGCGACGTGCAGCGCCTTCTCGCGGACCTTGCGGGCAGCGAGCCGCGCGGCGGCGCCGGCGATGGCTCCACCGCGGCTCGCGAAGGTGCCGACGCCGTCGGGCAGCAGGTCGGTGTCACCGTGGCGCACGACTACCCGGTCGATGTCGATCTCGAGTTCTTCCGCCACCAATTGGGCGAGGGCCGTGGCGGTGCCCTGGCCGTGAGGCGAGGCGCCGGTGAGGACCGTCACCTTGCCCGAGCCGTCGACCCTCACGTTGCCGGTCTCGTAGGGGCCGATCGCGGTCTCCTCCACGAAGCAGGCGAGGCCGACCCCGTGCAGCCGACCGCGGGCGCGCGCCGCCTCGGCCCGGGCGCCGCGGCTCTCCCACAGGCCGAGGGTGAGCGCTTGGTCGAGGGAGGCGGGATAGTCGCCGCTGTCGTAGACGACCTTGCCGGCGAGCACTATGGCCGTGCCGCGGTCGAGCGGCAGCTCGGCGGGCGTTATCATGTTGCGGCGGCGCAGATCCACCCGGTCGAGGCCGGTGTCCCGGGCTATGTGGTCGAGCATCAGCTCCATGCAGAGCGTCGCCTGGGGGTGCCCGGCGCCGCGATAGACCGCGAGCGGCGTCTTGTTCGTGACCACGGAATGCGACTCCGCCCGGTAGTTCGGGACGCGGTAGGGGCCGCGCAGCATGGCCGAGGAGATCGAGGCCGGAGTCACAGAGAGAGTGGCCGCCGCCGCGCCGTTATCGGTCAGCGAGTGCAGCGTCATGGCGGTGACGATACCATCCGCGTCCAGCGCCGCGCGGACACGGTGAACCTGCTCGCGGGCATGGGTCGTCGCCACGAAGTGCTCCGCTCGGCTCTCGATCCAACGGACCGGGCGCCCGAGGCGCCGGGCGGCCACCACGGCCAAGATCTCCTCAGGATAGAACTCGCACTTCACCCCGAAACCGCCGCCGACATCCGGAGCGACTACCCGCAGGTCCGCCTCAGGCAGGCCGAGCACGCCGGCGAGGAAGCCGCGCAGAAGATGCGGGAACTGGGTCGAGCTGTAGAGGGTAATGCGCTCGCCTTGGCCGGTCGGGTCGGCAAGCACGCCGCGGGTCTCCATCGGGGCGGCGACGTAGCGGTGGATGCGGAAGGTCTTTTCGAACACCCGGTCCGCCGCGGCGAAGGCGGCGTCCGGGTCACCGACCTCCTGCCGGCAGGTATGGATGACGTTGCAGCCGAGCCGCTCGTAGAGCAGGGCGGGGGGAGTGGCAGAGGCGGCGGCTTCCGCGTCGAGCACCACCGGCAGCGGTTGGTAGGCAATCTCGATCAGGGCAGCGGCGTCGGCAGCCATGAAGGGATCCTCGGCGACCACTACGGCGACCGGCTCGCCGACAAAGCGCACCCGGTCGGTGGCGAGCACTCGCTGGAGTGCGGCATTGCCCTCACCCGCGAGGTCGATCGATGGTAGGGGGCCGACGCTATCGGAGAGGTCCGCGCCTGTCAGGATGAGGCGAACACCGGCGGCCGAAGCAGCCGCGGTGATATCGATGCCTTTAATGAGGGCATGGGCGTGATCGGAGCGCACCACCGCCATATGCAGCATCCGCGGCAGGGCGATGTCGGCCACAAAGCGGGCTTGGCCGAGGAGGAGGCGGCGATCCTCCTTGCGGGGCACGGGGGTTCCGACAAGACGGCTGGCTGCCATGGCTCAGACCTCCGGCTGCGCGGGAATGGCGAGGGTGGCCAGGGCCTCGGCGATGTTGCGGTAGCCGGTGCAGCGGCAGAGATGACCCTGCAGCATTGCGTCGAGCGCCTCCGGAGAGGGCTGCGGATCCTCCCGGAACAGGGACACCGCGGCCATCACGATCCCCGGGGTGCAGAAGCCGCATTGCAAGGCGTGATGATCCTGAAAGGCCTGCTGGACCGGATGCAGTCCCTCTGGGCCACCGACGCTCTCGATCGTCTCGATGGTCGCGCCGTCCGCTTGCACAGCCAGCATCAGGCAAGCGCGCATCGGCGCCCCATCGACGAGCACGGTGCAACTGCCGCAGGCGCCGGTGCCGCAGCCGACATGGGTGCCAGTGAGCCCGAGCCGGTCGCGGAGAAGCTCGCTGAGCAGAAGGCGAGGCGGGACAGTTGCCTCCGCTGGCTCGCCGTTGACGGTGGCAGCGATCCGATGGAGCGCCGGCTTGGCTGCGGCTGGGAAGGTCGATCCGCTCATGCCGCGTCCTCCTGAAAGCGGTCGGCGAGGCGGGCGAGCGCCCGCTCGAGGAGAATTGGTAGGACGACCAGGGCATAGGCTGCCTCGGGCACGTCGGGATGCAGGGCCAATCCCTCATTGGACCAAGCGGGCACCGGCTCCCCGAGCCGTCGGCCCACCAGCGCAGCCTCGGCCACCGGACAGGAAGCTGGAACGCCGGTCACGCCGCCAACAACGATCCGGACGCCCGCAATCACGCCGTCGGGATCAAGGCTGGCGGCGACCGCCAGGCAGGCGAGAGGCGGTGCTCCGGCCCTCGGGGCGATCTCCTCGAAGGCACCAAGCAGTGCCGGAGCAGACGCAGGCACGGTAATCGCGGTGACGATCTCGCCGGGCGCGAGGGCGGTGCGATGAGGACCGACGAAGAAGTCCTGCGCCGGCAGGCTGCGTTTGCTGGAGCGGCTGCGCAGGGTCAGGGCCGCGTTGAGGGCAACCATCGCCACGGGCAATTCGCTGGTTGGGCTCGCCCGCACAAGGTTACCGGCAAGCGTCGCACGGTTGCGCACGGCCGGGCTCGCCACGGAGGAGAGCGCCTCCCTCAGGAGCGGCCAGGCAGAGAGGTCCGGGCAAGCCAGGATCCGCGACAGGCTCACGCCACTGCCGATCCGCAAACCGGTGGCATCCGCGGTGATCGTCCCGATTTCGGGAAGCCGGCCGATATCCACGACAAGCCCAGGACGCAGCGATCGCTCGTTCAGGAGAGGGATCAGGCTCTGGCCGCCTGCCATGGGGAGGGCGTTAGGGTCCTCGAGAAGGCTCAGCGCCTCATCGAGGCTTGAGGGCCGCACGTATTCGAAGGACGCCGCTCGCATCAAAGGCTCCCACTTCGCCCGGATCCTGATGACACAATCAGGATCTAGCATGCTCCATGCCAATGCGGGGATTTACCGACGGGCTGGCGTTCCGGCGCGCGCCGATAGATGACACGCATGAGGGAACGGGAAGGAGAAGCGCATGGAGGCGACCCGTGCAGCGGCGGCCCAGGCGAAGGCAAGGATCCGGGCTCGCGCAGAGGAGCGGATCCTGGACGCGGCCGCCGAGATCTTCGCGCGGGAAGGACGTGCCGGCGCCACCATGGCTGCCATCGCCGACGCGGCGGCGATGGCAGCGGCCACAGTTCACTATTATTACGGCACCAAGGCTGCCCTCTACGACGCCGTTCTCGACCGAACTTTGAGTCTGTGGCTCACCGAACTCGCCTGCATCGACGAGGAAAAGGCACCAGCGGACGCGATCGCGGACTACATCCGCGCCAAGATGCGTGTGTCCCAGGCTCATTCGGCTGCCTCACGGATCGTGGCAGGGGAGGTCCTGAACGGTAGCCGGCGCATCGCTCAGTTCCTGGAGGAGGAGCTGAAACCAGTCCTGGAGCGCAAGCTCGGCCGCGTGCACACTTGGCAGTTAGGCGGCGCACTGGCGCCTGTCGACGCGCGGCACCTGTTCTTCCTGATCTGGGCAGCCACGGAGTTCTACGCCAACAGCGCCATCGAGGTCGCGACCGTGCTCGGCCATGGAGCAACCGAAGAGACGACGATGGAACAGGCGGCTTGGGACAGTGCTGCGGAGAGCATCATTCATATCGTGCTTCACGGCGTCAGACACCGGCCGTGATCCAAGGCTTTGTACTCTGATCCCGAGGCTCATCGAGCGCACTGATGAGCGCCACGATACCGAGCCTGCGCGATGTTCCAGGTCGAAGTTCTACGTCAAGCCCAGCAACTCACCGCAGCGCATGCCAGTCTCGCCGACAAGTTCAATCACCGGTTCAATCACCGGATGAAGATAAACCGCTTGGCCCCGGTCAGCGGCAGCGCGCGGACGCTGTTCCTCGTCGCCTTCTATTCGCCCCGTGCGGCCCTTGGGCGGTGATGGTCGTCGCACGAACGCGCACTTGAGGCGCTCAGAGCTTGATCCTGTTGCAGCTCGTGCGATGCTTAGCTTCGCTCATGCGACGAGCTGTTTCCAGTGCGCGGTGCTCGGCGATAATACTCCAGAGCGCCGTCGTGCCGCGCGTCGAGCTGGGTCAGGGTCCGATGGCAGAGGGAGCGTCGCAAGATGGTGTTGGTGCGCGCGACCTCGGTCACCGCACTCCGCTTCGTCGGTGAGACCATGTCTCGGTAGCGGGTAAGGACCTGAGCGAGAGTCGTGTTCTCTGCGGGACGAGTGTCTGGCAGCACGCCGCTTCGATCGAGCTCCGCCTCAAGGCTACGTGCCCACGCAAGAACACCGACTACCTGATCGTCGGCATCGCATTGTCCTGGATATCCCAGGACGGGCAGGCATGGCTTCGGGTCATCTCGCGGCTGTCGAACTTCAATCCGGCCTTCGTGAACAGCGAGATTTTCGGCCTCGTGAAGCTGGTGACCGTCGTGGCCGCCGTGCTCCACATCGTGCCGAAGGGCGCGGTCAACGGCGTCATCCCGCGCGGCAACACCTATTCGGTGGTGGTCGCTTTCCTGGTCGCTGCCGTGCTGGCCGTAGGATTGCTATCCTGGAAGCCGAAACCGCAGCCGCAGATTGAGCGCATGCCGGGTTGGACCCGGGACCTGTTCCAGACTGGCGCGGTAAGGGTTGAAGGGGCGCCGTCCTAGCGGCCCGATCCGGCCGTCCACCCCGTCGCCTCCCGTTCCCGATAATGCGCGCCCATGTCCCGCATCAGCGACACGTTGCGGGAGCCGCAGGCCGTGCAGCGCAGGCGCCTGACGATCTGGTCGCGGATCGTGCGTGATCGAAGCCGGCGATGTCGAGGATGGAGCGGTGACCGCAGCCAGCGCCGTTGCAGAACAGCTCCATCGTCTTCGACCCTTCGGCAAGCCAGTCGGCGACGGTCGTAGGTTGGGAGGCGCGGTTCGAATCGGCCATGCGGCACCGCGAAAAAAGGAATTTTGGGGGAATATCTGGGGAACCCAGCGCCTGACGCCACCCCGATCAGCTCTAAGCCATTGAAATTATTGGTGCCGCAAGAGGGATTCGAACCCCCGACCCTCTCATTACGAATGAGATGCTCTACCAGCTGAGCTATTGCGGCGGCGCGCTCGCGGCGAAAGGCCGGAACGATCGGGGATCCGTCTAGACGGGCCGTGCCGCCTTGGCAAGGCGTTCGCGTGCACGGAAACGGTGCGATCACCGCGAGAGCGACCCTGTCGCGCAGCCGGCCGGCCGATGCAACCGGGACACGCAGGGCCCGGAACCGGCCGCCCGGCGTCGGAAGGCGGGTTCGCTCGCTTGACGGAGGCTCGGCCTGCAATCGAGGCTGGCGGGGCTCCGCTTGTTCAGGGACGGGTCATGGCCCTCGTCGACCGACTCATCGCCTATGCCGCCGCTGCCTTCGGCCAGCCCGCCGCGCCCGACATCGCCCCGGAGGAGGAGGCGCCCATCGCCGTGGTCGCCCTCCTCGTGCATGTGGCGCGGGCGGACGGGGTGCTGGCCGCGGAGGAGATGGAGCGTCTGGTGCGCCTGGTGCGCACGCAATACGCCGTCTCGGAGGCGGAGGCGCGCAGCCTGATCGCCCGCGCCGGCACCTTCGAGGCCGAGACCCGCGACCTTGCGGGGCTCGTCGAGGGCATCGGCGCGACCGACGAAGCCGAGCGGGCGCGTCTCGTCGCCATGGCCTGGTCGGTGGCGGGCGCGGACGGCGCGGTGCACGAATTCGAGGAGGCGCTGGTCTGCCGCCTCGGCACCCTGTTCGGCCTCGACGAGGCGCGCGTGGCCAAAGCCCGGGCGGCGGCGGTTTCCACGATCCCGCCTTCGGCATGATCGTCGCCCTCGCGCTCATCCTGTCGGCGCAGCTCCTCGGCGAGGTCGCCGCCCGCAGCATCGGCCTGCCGGTGCCCGGCCCGGTGATCGGCATGGCGCTGATGCTCGGCTTCCTCTGCCTGCGGGACGCCTCGCCCCGCGCATCTGCGCGGATCCTGCCGCCGCCCCTCGTCGACGGCACTGTCGAGGACACCTGCAAGCGGCTGCTCGCGCATCTGTCGCTGATGTTCGTGCCCGCCGGGGTCGGTATCGTCGGCCGGCTCGACGTGCTCGCCGCCAACGGCCTCTCCCTCGCGATCGTCCTGCTCGTCTCGGTGGCGGCCACCCTGACGGCGACGGTGGCGACCTTCGTCTGGGTGTCGCGCCTCGTGGCGCGCCGGTCGGGCGACACGATGGGCGGCGGGGAGTCGTGAGCGGCGAATTCGCCCTCTGGGTCTATCTCTCCCGCACGCCGCTGCTCTGGTTGACGGTGACCCTGATCGCCTATGCTGTCGCCGACCGGGTCTCGGCGGCGACCGACCGGCATCCCCTGGCCAATCCCGTCCTGCACGCGATCTGGATGACGGGCCTCGTCCTGAAGCTCACCGGCACGCCCTACCCGACCTATTTCGAGGGCGCGCAATTCGTGCACTTCCTGCTCGGGCCGGCCACCGTGGCCCTGGCGATTCCCCTCTACGAGCGGCGCGTCACCGTGATGCGCGCCCTGGTGCCGATGCTCGCGGCGCTGGCGGTCGGCTGCGTGACGGCGCTCGGCACCGCGATGGTGCTCGCCCAGGCGCTCGGCATCCCGCATCCGGTCATCGTGGCGCTGGCGCCGAAATCCGTGACGACCGGCGTCGCCATGGGCATCAGCGAGACCCTGGGCGGTGACCCGACCCTGACCGCCGTGCTCGTGATGATCACGGGGGTGGCCGGCGCGGTGATCGTCTCGCCGCTGATGGCGCTCCTGCGCGTCACCGACATGCGCGCCCGCGGCTTCGCGGCGGGGCTCGCCGCCCACGGCCTCGGCACGGCCCGGGCCTTCCAGGTGAGCGAGGTCGCCGGCACCTTCGCCGGCATCGCCATGGGGCTGAACGCCTTCCTCACCGCGATCCTGGTGCCGGTGGCGGTCAGCCTGCTGCGCTGAGGTTCTCCCGTCACTCCGCCGCGGCCGGGGCCGGCAGGGCCTTGGGCACGAAGCGGCCGTCATTGGCCGGCTGCAGGTCGATGCGGGCGTCGTGATGGGCGTGCAGGGTCGAGCGGTGGCCGATCGAGACGATGGTCGTGCCCGGCAGCTTCTCGCGCAGCATCGTGTAGATCTTGGCCTCGCTGTCCTCGTCGAGGGCGGCGGTGGATTCGTCGAGGAAGAGCCAGTCCGGCTTGGCGAGCACGGCCCGGGCGATGGCGAGGCGCTGCTGCTCGCCGCCGGACAGGCGCTGGTCCCAGGCGTCGACCTCGTCGAGGCGCTCGGCGAGCTGGGGCAGCTGCGCGGCGACGAGGGCTTCCTTGATCGCCGCGTCGGAGAACTGGTCGGTGGTGCTCGGATAGACCACCGCCCCCCGCAGAGTGCCGAGAGGCAGGTAGGGCCGCTGCGGCAGGAGCAGGGCGGACTGGCCCGCCGGCACGTCGATGCGGCCCTTGCCGAAGGGCCAGATCCCGGCGATCGCCCGGAACAGGGTCGACTTGCCCGAGCCCGAGGGGCCGGTCACCAGCGTGGCGGCGCCCTTGCGCAGGGACAGGCCCTCCGTGCGCAGGATCTCGCGGCCGTCCGGCAGGCTCAGGCCCAGATCCTTGGCGGTCACGTCGCGGCCGGTCTCGTTGCCCTGGACGAGGCCGTAGCCGGCCCCGGTCAGCGCCTCCGCCTTGGTCATGGCGCGCTTGAAGGAGGCGAGGCGGTTGGTGTTCGCCTTGTAGGAGGCGATCGTGGTGTAGGAGCTGATGAAGAACGACAGCGAGGACTGCACGCTGGAGAAGGCGTCGCCCGTCTGCTGGAACTGGCCGAGGGTGATCTTCTTGGCGAAGTAGGAGGGCGCGGCGAGGATGTAGGGGAAGACCACGCTGATCTGGCTGTAGGACAGCGTGAAGCTGCCGAGCTTGATCCGCCGGTAGATGATCCCGAGGTAGTTCTCGATGATCGAGCCGAACAGGCCCCAGAGCCGCACCGTCTCGGCGCGCTCGCCGCGCAGGAGCGCGATCTGCTCCGAGTAGATGCGCGAGCGGGCGAGCGAGAAGCGGAAATCGGCCTCCACCTTCTCCTGCCGGAAGTCGAGCCCGATCAGGGGGCGGCCGATCACGTGGGTGAGCCAGGTGCCGACCACCGCGTAGCCGACCACGAGCCAGACCAGGAAGCCCGGCACCACCATGTCGGTAAACGGCAGGATGAAGTCCCGCGACAGGCCCCACAGGATCACCATGAAGGAGACCAGGGTGGCGGCTTGCGAGAGCAGGCGGATCGAGAGCGTCGTCGTCTGCTGGATGAACAGGTTGACGTCGCTCTGGATGCGCTGGTCCGGGTTGTCGGCGTGCTCGCCGGTGAAGGCGATGCGGTAATGCGTGCCGCCGTCGAGCCAGCGCTCGTAGAGGCTGCGGGTCAGCCAGGTGCGCCAGCGGATATGCAGGCTCGCATCGACGAAGACGTCGAGCATCCCGATGATCACCCAGACGGTGGCGAGCGGCCCGAACACCCAGACGAGCTGGTACCAGAACACGTCCGCCTTGTATTCCTGCAGGGCGTTGAAGAGGTCGCGGTACCAGAAGTTCAGGCGCAGCTGCAGTGCCACCTGCGCGAAGGTGATGAAGATCGAGAGCGCCACGAGGCGCTGGCCGATCCGGCCCTCGGTGGTGCCGAGGAAGCGGAACGGGCCGATCTCCTGCGTCGGCTGGCCGCGATCGGCGAAATAGGGATCGGCGATCAGGGTGATGGCGCGGATCGGCTCCAGATAGGAGATCGCGAGCACGATTCCGGCGAAGACCACGGCGCCGGTGGCGGCGAAGTCCGGCGGCAGCAGGGCGGCGAGCGTGCCCGGCAGAAGGCCGAGCCCCGCCGCCTGCTTGGCGAGCGCCAGGAACAGGTAGCCGACGCCGTAGACCGAGACGAAGACCTTCAGATAGGCGGAGAGATTGGCGGAAGCGAGCAGGATGCCCGCCATCACGAAGCCGGCGAGTGACACGTAGAGGGGCGGCGCGGGCATGCCCGGCGCGAGCAGCAGCGCCAGTGCGACGAGTCCCGTCAGGACGGCCTGGATGCCGAGCCCGCTCTTGAGTGCGGCCACGCGGGTTCTCCTTCACGTTCTCGCTCCCGGTCTCGGAACCGGGAGGCGCCGCCGCCTGTGCGGGCGCGCCATGGCGAGATAGTGGCGTGGAAGCCCCTCCGTCTCCTGAAATTTTTGTAATCCGCACCGGCGAGGGGCGGCCGCGTGCCCGCCGGGGCCGGCCGGGGCTACTTGTCCCAGTCCCAGTCGTCGTAATCGGGCTCGCGGCAGCGATAGCCGATCGGGCATTGCGGGTTGTCGCGGGTCGGCACGAAGCGCAGCTCCGCGATCTCGGTGAGCTCGCAGAAGCCGCGGTCGCGCACGAAGCGCTCCCGCCCCAGCGGGGTGGTGAAGCTGGCCGAGCCCTCCCGGCGCACCAAGGCGATCGCCTCGTCGCAGGTCGTGCGCAGGGTCGAGGGGGCCGGTTGTGCAGCTGCCGGCAACACGGCGAACGTGCCCTCCAGCAACGCGAACGCGACGGATTTCATCGAACGCACCGGCCGTCGCTCATTCTCTGGGCCCAAGCTTGAGCATAAGGGGTTCGTCGGGCGCCGCAAAGGCCTTGCCGCGGGCTTGCCGCAATCGAGCAGTCTACGATTGCGGCCGGGCCCCGAAGGCCCTTAACAATTCGTGACGCGCGCCTATTCTGGACCGCCGCGTCGCGCCTGGGACGGATGCCGACCATGACGGGCCTGTCGATCCTCAACCTGGAGGCCGTGCGCGCCGCGCCGGTCTCGCGCGATCCCTACACGTATTTCCTGGGCAGCGGCGTCCTCAACGAGGCGGCGATCGACGAGATCCGCCAGGATTTCCCGGCCATCGCCAAGCCCGGCTACCTCACGGTGGACGAGGTGGCGCTGAAGGGCCGCTTCAAGGCGCTGATCGACGAGCTCGAGAGCGACGAGTTCTCCCGTATCCTCGGCGACAAGTTCGGCATCGACCTCGTCTCCTGCCCGCGCCTGACCACGATCATGAAGCGGAGCCAGCTGAAATACGGCTCGATCCACACGGACGGCCCGTCCAAGGTCATGACCCTGCTCGTCTACATGAACGACGCCTGGGACGCCCCGGCCGCCGGCCGCCTGCGGGTGCTCTACGACGGCAAGAACTACGCGCCCTTCGCCGTCGAGGTCCCCCCGACCATGGGCACGATGTTCGCATTCCTGCGCTCGGACAATTCCTGGCACGGCCACGAGCCCTTCGAGGGCGAGCGCCGCGTGGTGCAGGTGGCCTGGGTGAAGGATGCGGCGGAACTGGAGCGCAAGAAGAAGCGCAACCGCACGGCCCAGTTCCTGAAGGGAATCTTCGGACGCTGACGGGGAGGCCGCGGCGCGGCTCTGGAACGGATGCAGGGGGCGATCATCCTCGACGAGGGGCCGCAGGCGGAGCCGGATGGGGCGCCCGCCCGGGGCCGCCTGCGCCTCGTGCTGCCGATGGCGCTCGCCGCCGGCTGGGGCGCGCTGCTGACCTTTGCCGGGCTCGTCCTGTTCGACGATTTCGGCGCGGAGACCCGCGCGGCGCAGCATCGGGAGAGCGTCGCCAATGGGGACGAGAGCGGCGAGGACCTGCTCCGGCCCATGGGGCTCGCCGCGCCGGCCCGCCGCTGGCGCGATCCGGACGAGACCGGCGCCCGGGCCGAAGCGCCCCGTCGCATCGCGATGGCCGCTGTCGGAAACGACGCGTCCTTCCCGCCTCAGCCGCCGGTCGAGGCCGCCCCGCCGCCGGTGGCGCCCGCCGCGGCCACGCCGCTGTCGAGCCCCGCGGCGGAGTATGTCGGCACCTGGGGGCCGGCGGCGGCGGCCTGCGGAGCGCCCTCCCGCCGCCGCGGCTACATCCCGGCCACCATCAGCCAGGACGGGGCGCAGGCCGGCCGCACCCTCTGCCGCTTCCGCAGCGGGCATCGCGAGGGGCCGACCTGGGCCATGACCGCCGAATGCAGCGAGCGCGGGCGGCGCTGGACCTCGCAGGTCCGTCTCCTCGTCGAGGGCGACCGTCTGGTCTGGACGAGCGCGAAGGGCACCACCGCCTATATCCGCTGCGGCCGGCGCAACGGATGATCCCGCCCCGCGCCCTGGCTTTTCCCGTCCACCGGGTGCAGGGAAGCCACAGCCCGTGCGGAATGCTCCGGAGAGAACGCGTGCCGGGTCGCGACGGAAGCGCCACGATGGGACGCCGATGGCCGGCTTGAGGGATGATTGCGTTCAGGAAAGCGAAAAACTGCTTTCCATCGAGGCCGCTGTGGCGCGGCTCATTGAGGCGCTGCCTGCGGGCGCCGGTCGCGAGACGGTGGCCCTGTCCCAGGCGGACGGGCGCGTCGCGGCGGAGGATGCCTTCGCGCGCAACGACCTTCCCCCCTTCGACAATGCCGCGGTCGACGGCTACGCCGTCCGCTTCGCCGACCTGCGGGCCGACGCGCCGACGCGGCTGCCGCTCGGCGGCCGGCTGCCGGCGGGCGCATCGGCGGAGGGGCTCGCCACGGCGGGCGTCGCCCATCGCATCTTCACCGGCGCCCCGATCCCCGCGGGCGCCGACACGGTCTTCATGCAGGAGGACGTGCGCGTCGAGGACGGTCACGTGCTTCTGCCGCCTGGCCAGTCGCGGGGCGCCAATCGCCGGCGGGCCGGCGAGGATGTCGCCAAAGGCAGCCGCGTGGTGCCGGCCGGCCGGCGCCTGCGCCCGCAGGATCTGGCGCTCGCCGCCGCGGCCGGCCTCGACGCCCTGAGCGTTCGCCCTCGCCTGCGCGTCGCGGTGTTCTCCACGGGGGACGAACTGGCCGAGCCCGGCGCGGATCTGCGGCCCGGGCAGATCCACGACGCCAACCGGGCGATGCTCCTCGGCCTTCTCGCCCGGCTCGGCACGGGGACCGCGGATCTCGGCATCCTGCGCGACGATCCCGTGACCCTCACGCGGCGGCTCGCGGAGGCCGCGACGGCGCACGACCTCGTCCTCACCTCCGGCGGCGTCTCGGTGGGGGAGGAGGACCACGTCAAGGCAGCGCTGGCGGCAACGGGCCGGCTCGACCTGTGGAAGCTCGCGATCAAGCCGGGCAAGCCCGTGGCGGTGGGGCGGATCGGCGAGACGCCCTTCGTCGGCCTGCCGGGCAACCCGGCCGCGGCCTACGTCACCCTGCTGTTCGTGGTGCGCCCGCTGCTCGCCGCGCTGAGCGGGGAGTGCTACGCCCTTCCCCGGGCGCAGCCGGTGCGCGCCGCCTTCACCCACCGCCACCAGCCCGGCCGCCGGGAATTCGTGCGGGTGAGCCTCGCTGTCGGCCCGGACGGGACGGCCGAGGCCCGCAAGGACATGCAGCAGGGCTCCGGCATGCTGAGCTCGCTCACCGAGAGCGACGGCCTCGCCGTGATCCCGGAAGCCATGGGCAACGTGACCGAGGGGGCCGTGGTCGGGTTCTACCCCCACGCCCTGCTCTGGTAGTCCTCACTCCGCCGCGTCGGCGGGGCGGAAGCCTTCGAGGCCGATGCGCTCGGGATTGATCGCGGCCAGCGCGCCCTTGGCCGCCTCCAGCGGGTGCTCGGATTCGATGCGCACACCCTTCAGGTCGGGGCTCTTGTAGACGGTGACGATGGTGTCCATCACCTCGGTCAGCGTGGTGCGCTTGTCCTCCGGCGCGGCGATCAGGAGCTGCAGGCCCCAGGCCCGGTAGAGGTCGACCAGGGCTTGGCTGTTGCGCACGTCGAGCTTGGAGAAGGCCTCGTCGAGCAGGCACAGGCCGAGGCCGGGATTCTCATCGCCGGGCCGATCGCCGGGATAGTAGGCGGAGGCGAGCGAGGCGGCGATGGCCACGTAGAACGGGGCCTGCGCCTCGCCGCCGGAGCCGCGCAGGGCCCGGTTCGACATGGTGGTGCGGTTGCCCGCCCGGTCGCGCATGCCGATCTCGTAGACGAAGTAGTTGCGGTAATCGGCGAGCCGGGCCGCGCTCTCCTCGCCGGCGATCAGCGCCGAGATCTCCTCGATCGCCGCCTTGAGCGGTCCCTCCGCCGTGGTGCCGTCGCCCGGCAGGATCGCCTGGGCGGCATCGGCCGAGCGGGCGACCTCGGTGGCCAGGGCGTGCACGGCGGCGTAGCGCCGGTCCACCGCCGCCTCGAAGGCGTAGGTCTGGCCGGTGAAGGTCTGGGAGGAGAGGCGCTCGTTCAGGGCGTCGAGCCGGGCGCGGACGCGCTCGAACTTGTCGGCGAGCCGGGTCAGCAGGTCTTCCGTCATCAGGCGGCGCATCTCGGCCTCCGCCCGCAGCGCCTGCTCGCGGTAGCGGCGCAGCTCGTGGCCGGCCACCTCGTCATGGGCCCGTTTGGCCCAGCTGTAGCCGAAGGAGGCCGGCGCGTCGGCGCCCCGCCCAAGGGGATTGTCGATGCGCCACTGCACGCAATACTCGGCGAGGTCGCGCTCGGCGGCGCGCCCCTGGTGGCGGGCGGTCTCCGTCGCCTCCTTGGCGGCGTTGCGCGCGAAGGCGGCGGCGGCGGCGAGCCCCTTGGCGTCCCGCTCGGCGAGATCGGCCCGGCAGGCCGCGAGCGAGCCGGCATCGTAGAGGTCGGGGCGGACGAGGCGGATGCGCACGCTGTCCCCGCCCGACCAGCGGGCATAGGCGGAGCGGCGTGCGGCGAGCGCCGCCTTGGCCGCCTCCCGGGTCGCGGCGAGCTTCGCCTTCAGCGTCGCCTCCTCGGAGAGCAGGGCGTCGCGCTTCGGCTCCAGCACCTGCACGAGCTCGGTGAGATAGGCCGAGCGCTCCTTGGTCAGCTCCGCGATCTCGGCTTCGAGGGCGCCGGTATCGGCCTTGGCGGCGCTCTCGCGCTCCGTCGAGAGCGAGCGGCGGCGGCCCTCGATCGCGTCCGCCTCCTCGCGCAGGACGGCGATGTCGGGCAGACCCTCGGCGAGCCGGACCCGCAGCATGGCGGCGTTGCGGGCGGCCTCGCGCAGGAGGTTGGCCTCGTTGCGCAGGCGCCGCGCCTCCTCGGTCGCCACCTCCAGGTTGCGGCGTCCCTCGGCGGTGGGGCCGCGATGGCCCCGCGTCATCATCAGCTGCACCGGCCGGTTGACCGAATAGGCCATGCCGGAGGTCGAGCGCCCGCTCGGGGCGATGGCGCGGCTCATATGGCGCAGGGCGGCGTCGTTGGGGGCGAGGTCGTAGCCGCCGAGGCGGGCGGCGAGGAAGGCCTCGGCATGGGGGTCGTCGGTGTCGATCAGGCCCATCGGCCCGTCGTCGAAGCGGCGGGCGGAGCGCTTGGCCGTGTCCGTCGTCTTCACCAGCAGGCAGCGGTAGAATTGGCTGCGCCGGGATTCGAGCACGCCGAAGGCTCGGTCGAGCCGGTCGGGATCGACCACCAGCGCCTCGCGGGCGCGGCCGAGCAGCCCTTCCAGTGCCTGCCCCCATTTCGGATCGGTGATCTCGGCGAGCTCGCAGATCGGCACCGCCGCGATCCCGATGCGGGCGAGCTCGTCGCGGAAGGCGAGGGTGTCGGGGGCGAGGCGCCCGGCCTGCTCGCGTCCGCCGGCCATCTCGGCGCCGAGGGCCTGCGCCTCGCGCTCCTGCTCGCGGGCGCGCAGGGCCAGATCCTCGGCGGCGTCCTCGAGGGGCCCGGCGATGTCGGGCAACTGGCGCAGGCTCTCGACGAGGCGGGGGAGGGGGCCGTCCGCCCGCAGGGTCTCCTCCGGCGGGGCGTCCCGGCGCAGGCCCGAGCGGGCGCAGGCCTCGACGATCCGGGCCGCGTCGGGATCGATCCGGCGCAGCTCCGCCGCGATGGTGCCGAGCCGGCCGGCCTCCTGCACCAGGGAGACCAGGGCGGAGACGCGGTTGGCGAGGTCGCGCCGGTCGCGGGCGGCCATGGCGAGCCCGGCATCGGAGGCGGCGAGCCGCCCCTCCATGGCGCTGCCGGCGATCTGTGCCTTGCGCGCGGCGATCTCGCCGTCGATCTCGCGCACGAAGCCCTGGCTCGTCGTCACGCTGTCGCGGGCGATGCGCAGGCGCTCGGACACGTCCTGAAGGCTGGTGCTCAGGGCGGCGACGTCGAGGATGCGGCGGCGCAGATCCGCGCTCGCGGCGCGCAATTCCTCGAAAGTGGCCGTGAGGCTCGCCTCCGCCCAGGCCTCGTAGCGCTTCACGATGCGGGCGAGATGGGCGAGGCGCCGCTCCAGTTCCTCGATCGTCTCCAGCAGACGGCGCCAGTTCTCCGCCGATTGCCGGATGCGGCCGACATCGAGGGGCTCGGGCTCCAGCACGAAGCTGCGCACGAAGGCGCTCGAATCGAAGATCGGCTTGAAGGCGACCGCGTTGGCGAAGGTGCGCAGGAAGTGGCGCGGCTCCGGCACCGGCGCGCCCTCGCGCAGGGTCGCCAGCACCTCGGCGGTGAAGCGCTCGCCGGAGGTGCGGAATTCCTCGAAGCGGCCGGGCTTGGCACGCAGGTCGCGGGCGATCTCGACCCAGGGCGCCACATAGCTGCCCTCCGCGGTCTCGCGGACATAGTCCGCGATTTCGAAGCGGTGGTCGACGCTGATGAAGCGCGACAGCGTCTCTTCCTTGGCCTCCTCCGCCCGGGCGGCGAGCGCCAGCCCGACCGTGACGATCCGGCCCGAGGCCTCGTTCTCGAAGACGAGGGCGATGATGGTCTCGCAGGCTTCCCGGGTGGGCCGGCCACCCTCCGCCGGGTCGCTGATCCAGCCGAGGCAGTAGTCGCGCACGGTGCGCGCGCTGCGGCCGGAGGCCGAGGCGTTCAGGGCCAGGCGGCTCGCATTGTTGCCGGCGAGCACGGTGCCGACCGCGTCGAAGATCGTGGACTTGCCCGCCCCCGTTGGCCCGACGAGCGCGGTCGCGCCCCGGATCCGGATCTGCTCACGCCGGATCAGGTACCAATTCGAGAGCGCGATATCGGTGAGGCGGTACACCGTTAGGGCCCGCGCGCCTGTCCTGGAACGATCATCGTCCCGGCATGGACGCCGCCGCCCCGGGATGCAAGCGCCGGAGGTCCGGCGGGCTGAGGCCGGTGTGGATGCGCCTCACCCGGTCGGGAGGCGGCAGTCTCCGCCGCACGATCATGCCCGCGGCAGATGCCGGCCTGGGCAGGCTGTCCCTGCGCACCGCATAAGCCGCTGACTTTTCTGAAATATCGAAAGTTTCGATCAAATTTATTCGGCTGTTTCGCCAAGTCGAACGGGGCCATCTTCCTCTCATCGGAAGCGGCCAACGGGGCCGCCTCCAAGACCCTACGAAGGAGCCCACCATGTCCCGTCTCGTTTCCGCCGCCCTGGTCGCCCTCTCGCTCGTCGCGGGCAGCGCCGCCCAGGCCCAGAGCTTCACCGCCCCCGCCGGCATCCCGGTTCAGGCCGCTCCCGGCGCCGCCGTCCAGGGCCGCTGAATCCCCTCTCTCCAATCCCCCCTTCCAAGGAGACCCGTCATGAACCGTATCGTCGCCCTCGCCCTGCTCGCCTCTTCCCTCGTCCTGTTCGGCTTCGCCATGGAAGCCCAGGCTCAGAGCTTCACCGCCCCGGCCGGCATCCCGGCCCAGACCGCCCACGCCGTCGGCGGCCGTTGAGCCCGGCCCTGGCCGGATCCGGATTCCGGCACCGCGCAGCAGACAGCGAACACGAGAAAGCCGGCCCTCTCCGACGAGACGGCCGGCTTTCTCGTGTTCGAGGCTCGCTGCGTCCTCGCTTGTCTTCGCCGCATGCGACGCCGCCCGGGCTTTGGGGGCCTTCCGGGGGGGCGCCTAGCCGTTCGCCAGCACCCGGATCCGCGCCGGTCCCTCCTCCACCCGCCCGATGATGGCGGCGGTCGGGTGACCGGCCTGCCAGATCCGCGCGAGGATCGACTCGGCGGCCTCCGGTTCGCAGCTGACGAGCAGGCCGCCCGAGGTCTGCGGATCGGTCAGCAGGTGGCGCCGCCAATCGGGGAAGCCCTCCGGGAGCGCCACCGACTCGCCGAAGGCGGTCCAGTTGCGGTGCGAGGCCCCGGTGACGAAGCCGTCGCGGGCCAGCGCCGCGGCCTTGGGCAGAAGGGGCACCTTGTCCGCCTCGATCAGGAGGCCGAGCCCGGCGCCGCGGGCGACCTCCAGCCCATGGCCGAGCAGCCCGAATCCGGTCACGTCGGTCATGGCATGCAGGTCGGGATCCTCGGCCAGGACGGCACCGACCCGGTTGAGCAGCGTCGTGCTCGCGATGAACTCCGCATAACCGCCCGTGGGCAGGGCCTCCTTCTTGATCGCCGCCGAATAGATCCCGACGCCGAGGGGCTTCGTCAGGATGAGGGCGTCACCGGCCTTGGCGTCGCGGTTGCGGCGGACATGCTCGCGGGGACAGGTACCGATCACGGCGAGCCCGTAGATCGGCTCCGGCGTGTCGATCGAGTGGCCCCCGGCCACCGGGATGCCGGCTTCCGCGCAGATCGAGGCCCCGCCCTTCAGGATCGCGGCGACGGTCTCGGGGGCGATCTTGCCGACGGGCATGCCGAGGATGGCGAGGGCCAGGATCGGCCGGCCGCCCATGGCGTAGACGTCGGAGATCGCGTTGGTCGCGGCGATGCGCCCGAAATCGTGTGGATCGTCCACCATCGGCATGAAGAAGTCGGTGGTGGCGATCAGGCAGGTGCGGTCGTCGAGGGCCCAGACCGCGGCGTCGTCCGAGGTCTCGTTGCCGACGAGAAGCCGCTCGAAGGGGCCGCCCATGGGCTGATCGGCCAGCAGCCCGCGCAGGATCGCGGGGTCGAGCTTGCAGCCGCAACCGCCGCCATGGGCGAGGCTGGTGAGGCGGGGCTGCGTCGCATCCATCGTCGTCTCCTGTTGTCCGATCCGAGCTCGGGCGGAAAGGCCGCAGCCTGTCCACCGCAGCATAGGGGGTTCAACCCTGCCGCGTTCGCGTCCGATCTGCTACCTCGCATGATGATCCGCCGGGCGGCGTCCCGCCCTTGCGTGCGGAGATTTCGGAGTTTCCGATGCGACGTCGTGCCGTCCTGTCGTGCCTTGCCCTTCTCGCCGGCGCCCTCGCCTCGGCCCACGCGCAGGAGGGCGCCAAGCCGCCCTTCGTCTTCACCGGCATCCCCGATCAGGACGAGAGCCGCCTCGTCGAGCGCTTCGGCAAGGTCGCGACCTATCTCGAGGGCAAGCTCGGGGTGCCGGTGCGCTACATCCCGGTGAAGAACTATCCGGCCGCGGTCACCGCCTTCACCAACGGCCAGGTCCAGCTCGCCTGGTTCGGCGGCTTCACCGGCGTCCAGGCCCGCAAAGCGGTGCCGGGCAGCCAGGCCATCGCCCAGGGCGCCGAGGATGCGGCCTTCAAGACCTACTTCATCGCCAACGCCGCCACCGGCCTCGCCCAGGGCGCCGACTTCCCGAAGGCGATCGCGGGCAAGACCTTCACCTTCGGCGCCCGCGCCTCGACCTCCGGCCGGCTGATGCCGGAGCACTTCATCCGCCAGGCCTTCCCGGGCAAGACGCCGGAGCAGGTCTTCTCCCGCGTCGGCTTCTCGGGCGACCACAGCCGCACGATCCAGCTGGTCCAGTCCGGCGCCTTCGAGGTCGGGGCGGTCGACTATTCGGTGTGGGATCTCGACGGCAAGGCCGGCAAGATCGATCAAAAGGCGGTCGCGGTGATCTGGGAGAGCCCGACCTTCCCGGATTACCAGTGGACCGTGCGCGGCGACGTGGACAAGACCTACGGGGAGGGCTTCACCGAGAAGCTGAGGGCAGCCCTCGTCGGTATCACCGACCCGGCCATCCTCGAGCCCTTCGGCCGCTCGAAGTTCATCCCCGTCGACAACGCGGCCTATGCGCCGCTGATCGAGGTGGGCCGTTCGACCGGCCTGCTCGACTGAGGGCAGGCTCCGCCGTGCCGGAGAATGCGATCGCCCTCACGAACGTCTCGGCGGCCTATGGCGGACGGCCGGTCCTCTCCGGCATCGACCTGACCGTGCGCCGGGGCGAGCGGGTGGCCCTGCTCGGGCGCTCGGGGGCGGGCAAGTCGACCCTGATCGGGCTGATCCACGCCCAGGGGCCGGCCCAGGTTGCCCTGGTGCCCCAGGCTTCGGCCCTGGTGCATCCCCTGAGCGTGTTCCACAACGTCTATATGGGCCGCCTCGACCGACGCTCGACCTGGCACAACCTGCGCACCCTCGTCCTGCCGGCCCGGGCCGACGTGGACGAGGTGCGGGCGGTGCTCGGCGGCCTGGGGCTCGCCGAGAAGCTCTTCGCCCGAGCCGGGGAACTCTCGGGCGGGCAGCAGCAGCGGGTCTCGGTGGCCCGCGCCCTCTATAACGGCCGGCCGATCCTGCTCGCCGACGAGCCCGTCTCCGCCCTCGACCGGCAGCAGGGGGCGGCGGTGCTGGAATTGCTCTGCGCCCGCCACGAGACCCTCGTCGTGGCCCTGCACGATGTCGGCCTCGCCCTTGCGCATACGGATCGGGTGGTGGTGCTGGAGAACGGCCGCATCGTCCTCGATGCGCCGAGCCGGGGCCTCGACGCGGCGACGCTGGCGCCCTTTTACGCGGCCGCCTGATGGACGCCTTCCTCGCCCGGCCCGGCTACGCCTCGATCAGCCGCTGGTTCGTCGCCCTGGCGCTGGCCGCCCTGCTCACGGCCGATCTCCATGTCTCGAGCCTCAACCCCTTCGCCGATCTGCAGCGCCTGCTCGCCGGGCTGATCCGGCCCGATTTCCTCTCCGTCGAGATCCGGAGCATCGCCTACACCGTGGCCTTCGCCGTGCTCGGCGTCGGGCTCGGGGCGGGGGCGGGCTTCCTGCTGGCGATCCCCTTCGCCCGCTCGCGGCCGGTGCGCCTCCTCTGCGCCTTCCTGCGGGCGGTGCACGAGCTGTTCTGGGCGCTCCTGCTGATGCAGGTCTTCGGGCTCTCGGCCACCACCGGGATCCTCGCCATCGCGCTGCCCTATGCCGGCATCTGCGCCAAGGTCTATGCCGAGATCATCGAGGAGGCGGATCTCTCGGCTCTGCGCACCCTGCCGCCGGGTACGGGGGCGATCGCCGCCTTCGCCTATGCCCGGCTGCCGGTCGTGGCCGCCTCGCTGCGGCACTACACGCTCTACCGCCTCGAATGCGGCCTGCGCTCGACCCTCGTGCTCGGCTTCATCGGCCTGCCGACCATGGGCTTCTATCTCGAATCCGCCTTCCGCCAGGGCCGCTACGGCGAGGCCGGCGCGCTGCTCCTCGTCTTCTATGCCCTGATCGGCACCCGCCGGCTCTGGATGCGGACCAAGACCCTGCCCTTCCTCCTGGTGGGCAGCGTGCTGGCCCTGCCCGCCACGGTCGGCGCCACGGATGTCGGGGCGAGTCTCGCCCGCTTCCTCGGGCACGACATCGTCCCGGCGCCCCTGCGTGATGCGCCGCTCCTGGCGATCGAGACCTGGGCGCGGTTCTGGGCCTGGCTCGCGCCGATCCTCACCGGCCAGATCCTGCCAGGCCTGCTCCAGACCCTGGTGCTGGCCCAGATCGCCCTGGTGGCGACCGCATTCGGCGCCCTGGCGCTGTTTCCCCTGGTCTCGCGGCGCTTCACGGGCCCCATCGGGCGGCCGCTCGGGCGGATCCTGCTCGTCACCGTGCGCTCGACACCGGAATACATGCTGGCCTACGTCGCCCTGCAACTCCTCGGCCCCTCGATGCTGCCGGCGATCCTGGCGCTCGCCATCCACAATGCGGGGATCGTGGGCTACCTGCTGGGGCGGCACGCGGACGAGATCGGCTACCGCCCCGACGCGCCGGCGGGCCTGAACCTCTACGCCTACGAGACCGTGCCGCGGCTCTACGGCCAGTTCCTGGCCTATCTGCTGTATCGCTGGGAGATCATCCTGCGCGAGAGCGCGATCTTCGGCATCCTCGGCGTGGCGACGCTCGGCTTCTACGTCGATGCGGCGATCTCGGAGCTGCGCCTCGACGTGGCGGTGGTGCTGATCCTCGCGACCGCCCTGCTCGCCATCGCCGTCGACGCCCTGTCGCGCGGCCTGCGTCGGGCGCTGCGCATCAACACCCTGCCGACCCGCCTGTCCGCGCCGATCGGCCAAGAAGAACCGGCCCGGTGAAGGGGGGCTTACGGGGCCGAGGCCTCCGCGGCCGTCGTCCGGTCGCCGACCGTCGCGTCGATGGCCTTGGCGTCGAGGATGGCGGCGGCCCCCGGAGCCGTGCCCGGCGGTGTGATCGCCGCCCGCAGGACGCCTCGGATCTCCGCGCCTTTGGCTCCGAAGCGCGACCAGGCCGCTTCGCAGCGGCGATGGTCGTCATCCGCCTGGAAATAACGCTCCTGGTCCTCCAGCAGGGCGGCGTAGACCGCGGCCCGGACCGAGTGCTCCTCCCCGACATAGAGCCGGTAGATCCGGCCCCAGAATTCCTCGTCGAGCTCCCACTCGCAGTGCGAGGCGGCCTTCATCATCGCGAGCTTGCGCAGGCTGCGCCGCTCCGGCTCGGGCAGATAGAGCAGGCCGTAGCGTCCCTTCAGGGCGCGGCCGCCCCCCTCGTACCCGGCATCGCTGGTGAGCGCCCAGGTCAGGTAGGCGCCGGCGCTCCCCGCGATCAGGAGGCCGGCAAGGACGGTGGCTCTGACGACTCGCATGCACGCATCCGGAGATTGAAGCCGCGTCGTAGAGCAGCCGACCCGGGCGAATTCGTGGACATGCGACCGAAAATTGCAACGCTCCCGACGCATCCGGGGTCCGCCTGCGAGACGCATGTCTCGCATCTGCGAAACGGTGCCGATTCCATGCTGCAGGGCGGTTGCCCGCCGCATCCGGCGCCATAAGTCCGCCGGGAACCGGAAAGGGTTCGCCGCCTTCTCCAGCAGGCGCCGGCTTGACCGAGCCCGTGCGGCGCTGCTGCCGAAAAGAACGAGGATCCTGATCTCCATGCGGCGCATCCATGCCATGGCCTTCGGCGGCGCGCTCGAAGCGGACGGTGCGCGGTTCGCCCTATGGGCGCCGAGCGCGAAGGAGGTCGCCCTCGTCCTCGACGGGCAGGAGCATCCGGTGCCGGAGGCGGGCGAGGGCTGGCGGCGCCTCGTCGTGCCCGGCGTGAAAGCCGGGGCCCGCTACGGTTTTCGCATCGACGGCGCCCTCGTGGTGCCGGATCCCGCTTCCCGCTTTCAGCCCGAGGATGTCTCCGGCCTGTCCGAACTCGTCGACCCCGCGGCCTATGACTGGCAGGATTCCGACTGGAGCGGCCGCCCCTGGGAAGAGGCTGTGATCTACGAGTTGCATGTCGGCACGGCCACGCCCGAGGGTACCTATGCCGGCCTGGAGAAGCGCCTCGACGACCTCGTCGATCTCGGCGTCACCGCCCTGGAGCTGTTGCCGCTCGCCGACTTCAAGGGCCGCCGCAACTGGGGCTACGACGGCGTTCTGCCCTACGCGCCCGATGCCGCCTATGGCCGGCCGGAGGACCTGAAGCATCTGATCGACGCCGCCCATGCCAAGGGGCTGATGGTCTTCATCGACTGCGTCTACAACCACTTCGGCCCGGCTGGGAACTACCTCCACGCCTACGCGAAGAGCTTCTTCACCGAACGGCACCAGACCCCCTGGGGCGCGGGCATCAACTTCGACGGGAAGGAGGCGGGCCGGGTGGTGCGCGACTTCTTCCTGCAGAACGCGCTCTACTGGCTGGAGGAATACCATTTCGACGGCATCCGCTTCGACGCGGTGCATGCCATCCTCGACGATTCCGAAAAGCACTTCCTGGCCGAGCTCGGCGAGACCGTCCGGCAGCGTTTCCCGGATCGTCACGTCCACCTGATCCTGGAGAACGAGGCCAACCAGGCCCGCTGGCTCGAACGTGACGAGGCGGAGAAGCCGCGCCTGCACAGCGCGCAATGGGCGGACGACCTGCACCATTGCTGGCACGTGCTGCTCACCGGCGAGGAGGCCGGCTATTACGAAAGCTTCGCCGACAAGCCGGTGGAGCACCTCGCCCGCTGCCTTGCCGAGGGCTTCGCCTACCAGGGCGAGCCCTTCAAGACCCTCGACAACCATCCCCGCGGCGAGCCCTCGGCGCATCTGCCGCCCTCCGCCTTCGTCACCTTCCTCCAGAACCACGATCAGGTCGGTAACCGGGCGCTGGGCGAGCGCCTGAGCCACCTCGCCGATTCGGGCAAGCTGGCGCTTGCCCGTGCCGGGCTCCTGCTCGCGCCCCAGATCCCGATGCTGTGGATGGGCGAGGAATGGTCGGCCTCTGCGCCCTTCCTGTTCTTCGTCGACTTCACCCCCGACGAAGAGCTGAACAAGGCCGTGCGCGAGGGGCGCCGGCGCGAGTTCAAGAGCTTCGCGGCCTTCGCCGACGATACCTCGGTCATCCCCGATCCCACCGAGGAGAAGACCTTCACGGATTCCAAGATCGACTGGGACGAGGCCGAGACCGGGCCGCATCGGGCGGTCTGGGCCGATACACGCAACCTGATCCAGATCCGCCACCAGACCGTGGTGCCGCTGACGAAGTCCGGCTTCCGCGGGGCCGAAGCCCACGTCCCCGCGCCGGGCGTCGTCGATTGCACTTGGCATTTCGGGGCTGGCACCCTGCGCTTCGTCGCCAATGTCGGCGACGGCGAGTACGCTGCCGATCGCGCGGGCGGCCAGGTAATCTGGTCGAGCGGCCTCTCGCGCGAAGCGCTGCAACTGCCGCCCTGGACCGGGGTGTTCCTGGTCAGTGCCCCCGAATGACCGCGCGCATGAGCGAGAAAGCCTGAAGCCGGACATGGACGCCGTCCCCGCACACCTCCTCCAGCGTCTGACCGACCTCGTCGGCATCGCCCCGGGCTATACCGATGCCTTCGGCCACCGCGTCGAAACCGGGCTCGACGTGCGCCGTGGTATGCTCGCCGCTTTGGGCTTCGCTGTCGGCAACGAAGCCGAGATCGGCGAGAGCCTCGCCAGGGTCGAGGCCGTGCGCCGGGCCTTGATCCCGCCGCTCCTGCCCACCGAAGCGCGGCGGAGCCTGCGCGTGCCGGTGCTGGCCGATGGCACTTCCGGCTCGATCGCGTGGCGCCTCGTGGATGAGCGCGGCCATGCCCGAGAGGGGCGCGCTCCGGTCACCATGGGGGAGGGCGGTCCCGGCTTCGACCTGCCGCCACTCACGCCCGGCTACCACCATCTCACCGCCGTCCTCGGCGAGCGGCGGGCTGAGGCCCATGTGATCGCGGCGCCGAAGCGCTGTTGGCGACCCCGCGCCTATGCGGAGGAGGGGGCGCGGGACTGGGGCATGGCCGCCCAGCTCTACGGCCTGCGCTCCCCGGACAATCTCGGGATCGGGACCTATGCCGATGCGGGCCGGGCCGCCCGCGACGCCGGCCTGCGCGGCGCCTCTTTCCTGGGGCTCAGCCCGGTCCATGCGCTCTTCCCCACCGACCGGAGCAAGATCTCCCCCTACTCGCCCTCCTCGCGGCTGTTCCTGGAGACGCTGTTCATCGAGCCGGGCGTGTTGCTGGGCTTCTCCGGGAGCCGGGCGGAACAGCTTCTTGCTGAGCAAACCCCGCGGATCGAGGCCCTGCGCGACGCGGCCCTCGTCGACCACGCCGGCATCTGGGAGGTGCTCGCGCCGGCCCTGGAGGCGCTCTGGCAGGATTCACCCGCCCGCGCCGGCCGGGACGAGGCCTTCGCCGCCTTCCTGAAGGAGGGGGGCGAGAACCTCGAATCTCACGCGACCTTCGAGGCCCTGGCCGAGCATTTCTCCGCCCGGGGCGCCAAGTGGCTCGGCGACTGGCCGGAGGAATACCGCCGGGCGGGAACGGAGGCGGTGCGTGTCTTCGCTCGGGAGCAGGCAGAGCGGGTGAATTTTCACCTGTGGCTGCAGTTCCTTGCCGACGAGCAGCTGAGGGAAGCCTCCGAAGCGGCTCTGGCCTCCGGCATGCGGATCGGCCTCTACCGCGACCTCGCGGTCGGAGCCGACCGAGGCGGCTCCGAAATCTGGTCGCATCCCGAGCGCTTTGCCAACGGCGTCTCCATCGGCGCTCCGCCGGATCTGCTCGCGCCCCGCGGCCAGGACTGGGGCCTGCCGGCCTTCCACCCGCTGGAACTGGAGCGGGACGGCCTCAAGGCGTTCCGGGCTCTGGTCCAGGCCAATATGCGCCATGCCGGCGCGATCCGCATCGACCACGCCTTCCAGCTCGCCCGGCTGTTCCTGATCCCCCTCGGCCAGTCGGCGCAGGCCGGCGCCTACATGGCGATGCCCTTCGAGCCGATGCTGGCGGTGCTGCGGCTCGAGAGCCACCGCGCCAAGTGCCTCGTCATCGCCGAGGATCTCGGCACCGCCCCGGAGGGATTTTCCGATGCCCTGATGCAGGCCGGCATCCTGAGCTACCGGATCCTTGCCTTCGAGCGGGAGCAGGGCGGCCGCTTCAAGGCGCCCTCGGCCTACCCGCACGACGCGCTCACCGCCATCACCACCCACGACCTGCCGACCTTCGTCGGCTGGTGGCGGGGCGTCGACACCGACACCCGCCAGTCCCTGGGCCTGTACGACTCCGACCGGGCCGATGCGGAGCGGGCCGAGCGCGTGGTCGAGCGCCACCGCCTGGCCGAGGCGCTGGCCGGCGAGCAGCTGCTGCCGGGCGCCGAGCCGCCGGAGGCCGCGCCCTTCGAGGCGGCCGCGCGCTACCTCGCCCGCGCCCCCTCGATCCTCACCGCCGTGCAATACGAGGACGTGGTCGGCGAGCTGAGCCAGGCCAACGTGCCGGGCTCTACGGAGGGCTATCCGAACTGGCGGCGCAAGCTCGATCGGAGCCTGGAGGCCATCGCCGCCCCGGGCGGCCCGCTCGCCAAGCTCGCCGCCGCGCTCGCCGCGGAGGATCGCGGCCCCCGCTCGGGCGCCGCCCGGCTGTCCTCGGCGCCGCCCCGGGCGACCTACCGGCTCCAGTTCCACGAGGGCTTCACCTTCGCGGATGCCCGCGAGATCGTCCCCTATCTCGCCCGGCTCGGCATCAGCCACGTCTACGCCTCGCCCCTGCAGCGGGCCCGGCCGGGCTCGACCCACGGCTACGACATCGTCGACCACTCGCAGATCAATCCCGAGATCGGCGGTGAGGACGGCTTCGTCGCCTTCTCGGACGCCCTCAAGGCGCACGGCCTCAAGCTCCTGCTCGACGTGGTGCCCAACCACATGGGCGTCGGCGGGGCCGACAATCCCTGGTGGCTCTCGGTGCTCGAATGGGGCGGGCTCTCGCCCTACGCCCATGCCTTCGACATCGACTGGGAGCGGCTCGGCGCCAACGGCAAGCTCGTCATCCCCTTCCTCGGCGCGCGCTACGGCGAGGCCTTGGAGACGGGCACGCTGGAACTGAAGTTCGACGAGGCGGCCGGCGCCTTCAGCGTCTGGCACTACGAGCACCAGTTCCCGGTCTGCCCGCTGCAATATCCCTCGATCCTGAACCGGGCGCTCGCGGCGCTCGGCGAGATCGGCGACGACCCCTCGGCGGACGTCCTCGCCATCTCCGAGCGCCTGCGCAACATGGGCGAGGAGACCAACGGGGAACGCCGCCGCGACTTCCCCGCCGAGGCCGAGACCCTGAAGCAGGATCTCGCGGATGCCGTGCGCGCCTCGCCCCAGATCGCCGCGGCGATCTACCGGGCGCTGCATCTCCTCAACGGCAACAAGGACTATCCCGACACGTTCGGGCCGCTGCACCGCCTGCTGGAGAGCCAGTCCTACCGGCTTGCCCATTGGCGGATCGCCTCGAGCGACATCAATTACCGCCGCTTCTTCGACGTGAACTCCCTCGCGGGCCTGCGCGTCGAGAAGTCGGACATCTTCCAGAAGTCGCACACGCTCCTGTTCCGCCTGGTCGAGGAGGGCCGCATCGACGGCCTGCGCATCGACCATATCGACGGACTCGCCGATCCGCTCGGCTATGCCCGCGCGCTGCAGGCGGCCGTCGGTCCCGGATTCTACGTGGTGGTGGAGAAGATCCTGGAGCCGGGCGAGAAGCTGCGGGCCTGGCCGGTGGCGGGCACCACCGGCTACGACGTGCTCAACCAGCTCGACGGCATCCTGGTCGACCGCGAGCGCAAGACCCGGGTGGAACGCTTCTACCGCTGGGCGACGGGCTTCGACGAGCCCTACGGCTTCCAGCTGCGTGCGGCCAAGGCCGAGATCCTCGAGATCAGCTTCGCCTCCGAGTTGGAGGTGATCACCGGCGACCTCAAGCTGATCGCCGATGCCGACCGGCGCACCCGCGACTTCTCCGTGAACACGATCCGGCGGGCGCTGATCGAGATCATCGCGCGCTTCCCCACCTACCGCTCCTACCTGCCGGGCGACCTCGACGAGAGCGACGTGGAGGATGCCGACATCGCCCTCATCGAGGGGGCGGTGAAGAAGGCCAAGCGCTGGAGCGCGCTGCCCGACCGCTCGGTGCACGACTTCGCCGAGAACGCGCTGCTCGGGCGCATCGACACCACGGGACCGGGCCGGCCGGACCCGGCCGTGATCCTGCGCTTCCGCCGCCGCTTCCAGCAGCTCACCGGCCCGGTCATGGCCAAGAGCCTGGAGGACACGCTGTTCTACCGCTACGTCGAGCTCCTGGCGCTCAACGAGGTCGGCGGCGATCCCGGCGAGTACGGCCTCGACCTTCCCCATTTCCACGCGCTGCAGGCGGCCCGGGCCCGGGACTGGCCCAACGCCATGATCGCCACGGCGACCCACGACACCAAGCGCGGCGAGGATGCGCGGTCGCGCCAGCTCGCCCTGTCCGAGCTGCCGGAGGACTGGGCGCGGGCCTGGGACATCTGGCGCGAGACCGCCGGGCCGCACTTGTCGACCCACGACGACGAGCCGGCGCCCGACGCCAACGACCAGTGGATGTTCCTGCAGGCGATTCTCGGCGCCTGGCCCCTCGAGCTCTTGGAACAGGACGACGCGGCGGCGATCGAGGATTTCCGAAAGCGCCTCGACGCCTATGCGGAGAAGGCCCTGCGCGAGGGCAAGCGCCGCTCGAGCTGGGTCAATGTCGACGAGACCTACGAAGGCGCCGTGCATGCGCTGTTCGCGAGGATCGTCGCCCCGGGTTCGGACTTCCTGGCCCGCATGCGCCCCTTCGCCCGGCGGCTCGCCCATCTCGGCATGATCGCGGGGCTCGGCCGCACGGTGCTGAAGGCGACGCTGCCCGGCATTCCGGACACCTATCAGGGCACCGAGTTCTGGGATTTTTCCTTCGTCGATCCCGACAACCGGCGCCCGGTCGACTACGCGGCCCGCGCCACGGCGCTGGAGGCGGGATTACCCCCCGCCGATCTGATCGGCACCTGGTGGGACGGTCGGGTGAAGCAGGCGACGCTTGCCCGCCTGCTCGCCGACCGGGCGGCCCATCCGAGCTTCTACGCCGATGCCGACTACCAGCCCCTCGAGGCCAAGGGCGAGCGGGCCGAGAACGTCGTCGCCTTCATCCGCTCGGATGCGGTCTCGGGGACCGGCGACCTGATCGTGGCCGTGCCCCGCCTCGTCGCGGGGCTCGCGAAGGAGGGCATCCCCTGGTCGGGCGCGGCCTTTGCCGGCACTGCCCTGAGCGTGGACGAGGGCAGCCACTGGCGCGATCTGGCCGGCGGCGAGGTCGGCGCGGAGGACGGCCGGCTCGATCTCGGTGCGCTCTTCGCACGGCTGCCCTACGCTGTGCTGCGCCGGCAGGTGTGAACCATCGCTTGCCCGGGGCTTTTGGATACGGGCAGGGTCCGAGCACATGACAAGGCCGCCGGCGGACGGCCGAGGGAGAACGGCATGAACGCACCCAACACCGCGACGAGCCCGGCGACGCCGACCGATGCGGCTGTGGCGCTGCCCGCGGGCCTCGCGCCCCGGGCCGAGGGGCCGCGGATCTACAACCTGTTCCCGCTCCTCGTGGGCAAGGTCTCGGCCTGGACGGCGGAACTGCCGCGCATCGCGCAGCTCGGATTCGACTGGGTCTATCTCAACCCGTTCCACCAGACCGGGGGCTCGGGCAGCCTCTATGCGGTCGCCGACCTCGACCGGCTCGATCCCCGTTTCCGCGACGAGGACGGCACGCCGGATGACGAGCAGATCGCCCGGTTCTGCCGTGCGGCCGACGCCCGCGGCCTCTCCGTGATGACGGATCTCGTCATCAACCACACGGCCAATGACGCGCGCCTCGCCCGCGAGCGGCCGGACCTTTATGTGCGCGACGCGGCGGGCGCCATCGTCAGCCCGGCGGCGGTCGATCCCGACGATCCTTCGATCCGTACGGTCTGGGGCGACCTCGCCGAGTTGGACTACCATTCGGAGCACGCCCGGGCGGAGCTGACGAAGATCTTCGACGGCTACATCGCCCGCCTGCAGGCGCTCGGCGTGCGCGGCTTCCGCTGCGATGCCGCCTACAAGGTGCCGGCCCCGGTCTGGCGCGACCTGATCGCGGCGGCCAAGGCCCGCGACCCGGACGCGCTCTTCGCCGCCGAGACCCTGGGCTGCACCTTCGAGGAAGCGCAGGCGACGGCGGGGGCCGGCTTCGACTACCTGTTCAACTCCTTCGCCTGGTGGGACCTGAAGGCGCCCTGGGCGCTGGAGCAATACGACCGCCTGCGGGTGATCGCTCCCTCCATCGCCTTCCCCGAGAACCACGACATGGCCCGGCTTGCCGCCGGGCTGTCCGGCGGGCCGGAGGCGATCGCCGCGAAGCTGCGGACCCGCTACGCGCTCGCCGCCTTCTTCTCCGCCGGCGTGCTGATGCCGATCGGCTACGAATGGGGCTATGCCCGCGCGCTCCACGTGGTCGAGACCCATCCGGGCAGGCGCGAGCACGACACCGGCATCGACATCTCGGCGGAGATCGCCGCCCTCAACGCCCTGCGCGCCGAGATCCCAGCGGCGAATGTCGAGGGCGTGCAGATGCGACTGTCGGCGCCGGACGCGCCCTTCGTCGCCCTGTTCCGCGCCAATACCGGGCACCCCTCCTCGGCCACCTCGGGCCTGCTCCTGCTCTACAACCCCACCGACGTCCCCGTGCCGGTCGAAGTCGGGCCGCTGATCGCCCGCACCGGGGGGCGGCTCGGCGCCTTCGTCGACCGCACGCCGAAATCCGAGCCCATTGCCTTCCACCCGGGTGCCTCCATCGACCTCCTGCCGGGCGAGCTGCGCATCCTCGCCGCGGGCGAGGCGGAGGCCGCGGCCGCGCCGAAGCCCGTCGCCCCCGAGGGCAAGGGCCGCGTCGTCATCGAGGCGGTGACGCCGGAGATCGACGGCGGCCGCTCGGCGGTGAAGCGCATCGTCGGCGAGACCCTCCGGGTCGAGGCCGACATCTTCTCCGACGGCCACGAGATCATCGACGCGGCCATCGTCGCCCGCACCGCCGATGGCGGGCCCTGGCGGCAATACCCGATGGTCTTCATCGACAACGACCGCTGGGGCGGGGAATTCCCGCTGGAGCGCAACGGGCGCTACGAATACACCGTGATCGCCTGGCGGGACGCCTTCGCCTCCTGGACCCGCGACACCCTGAAGAAGCGCGATGCCGGAGTCGACGTGCGGCTCGAGACGATCGAGGGCATCGAGCTGGTGCAGATCGCCGCCGACCTCGCCAAGGGCCGGGACAAGGACAGGCTCAACGCCCTGGTCCAGGCGCTGGCCGCCGAGCCGGAGGGCTCGCCCGCGATCCTCGAGAAGATCCTGGCCCCCGAGAATGCCCGGCTGATCCGGCGCAATTCCGAGCGGGTGAACCTGTCCCGCTATCCCGTGAACCTGCCCGTGGTGGCCGACCGCCTCGCGGCCCGCTTCTCCGCCTGGTACGAGATCTTCCCCCGCTCGCAATCCGGCGACCCCAACCGGCACGGGACCTTCGACGACGTGATCCGGCGCCTGCCGGAGATCCGCGAGCTCGGCTTCGACGTGCTTTACTTCACGCCGATCCATCCGATCGGGAAGACCAACCGCAAGGGCAAGAACAACACCCTCAAGGCGCAGGAGGGCGATGTCGGCTCGGTCTACGCCGTGGGCTCGGAGGAGGGCGGGCACGAGGCCGTGCATCCCGAGCTCGGCACCCTGGAGGATTTCCGCCGCCTCGTCGGCGCCGCCCATGCGCACGGCATGGAGATCGCCCTCGATTTCGCGATCCAGTGTTCGCCCGACCATCCCTGGATCAAGACGCATCCCGAATGGTTCGAGTGGCGCCCCGACGGCACGCTGAAATTCGCCGAAAACCCGCCGAAGAAGTACGAGGACATCTCCAACGTCCATTTCTACGGCGGCGCGCTGCCCTCCCTCTGGATCGAGCTGAGGGACATCCTCCTGGGCTGGGCCAAGCTCGGGGCGCGCATCTTCCGCGTCGACAATCCCCACACCAAGCCGGTGCCGTTCTGGGAATGGGTGATCGCCGAGGTGAACGGGATTTACCCGGACGTGATCTTCCTCGCGGAGGCCTTCACCCGGCCGAAGATGATGAAGAAGCTCGCCAAGGCCGGCTATCAGCAGAGCTATACCTACTTTACCTGGCGCAACACCAAGCAGGAACTGACCGACTACGCCATCGAGCTCGCCGGCGAGATGGGCGAGTACTACCGCCCGAACTTCTTCGCCAACACACCGGACATCAACCCGTATTTCCTGCAAACCAGCGGGCGGCCGGGCTTCGTCATCCGCGCGACGCTGGCGGCGACCCTCTCCTCCGTCTACGGCATCTATAACGGCTTCGAGCTGTGCGAGGCCGCGCCCTATCCGGGCAAGGAAGAGTATCTCGATTCCGAGAAATACGAGCTGAAGGCATGGGACTACCACCGGCCGGGCAACATCCGCGAGCACATCATCAAGCTCAATCGAATCCGGCGGGACAACCCGGCCCTGTGGGACTTCCGGAACGTCACCTTCACCGGCGCCTGGAACGACAACATCCTCGCCTATGCCAAGGCGACGCCCGAGAAGGACAACTGCGTCTTCGTCATGGTCAATCTCGATCCGAGGAACCGCCAGGAATGCTCCTACGAGGTGCCGCTCTGGCTGCTCGGCCAGCCCGACGACGGGGCCGTGGAGGTCGAAGATCTGCTGCTCGGCTACAAATTCGAGTTGCGCGGCAAGACCCACCGCATCGCCCTCGACCCCGCCGACCGTTCGGTCCTGATCTGGCGTCTTCGCGCCCCGCGGCGGGTTGCGTGAGACTCCTCCCCTGCTAGACCGGGGCCCTTCGGGCGGGATCCGGCTTAAGGCCGAATCCGACCCGGAGGGTTCCGTCCCTTCCCGCCCGCCCGGCGGGCCCTGTCCGAGACGTCCTCGAACCCGCGACGTGAGGTAGCCGACGCGATGATCGATCGCAGCGACCCGCAATGGTACCGTGACGCCATCATCTACCAGATCCACGTCAAGTCGTTCTTCGACTCGACGAATGACGGGATCGGCGATTTCGAGGGCCTGACCCAGAAGCTCGACTACGTCCGCGACCTCGGGGTCACGGCGATCTGGCTGATGCCGTTCTATCCCTCGCCCCTGCGGGACGACGGCTACGACATCGCCGATTACCGCGACATCAACCCGTCCTACGGGACGATGGAGGATTTCCGCCGCTTCGTGGAGGCGGCCCACGAGCGCGGCCTGCGGGTCATCACCGAGCTTGTCATCAACCACACCTCGGACCAGCATCCCTGGTTCCAGCGCGCCCGCGAGGCGCCGGCCGGCTCGCCGGAGCGGAATTTCTACGTCTGGTCCGACACGGACGACAAATATTCCGACACGCGCATCATCTTCCTCGACACCGAGGTCTCGAACTGGACCTGGGATCCCGTCGCCAAGCAGTATTTCTGGCACCGCTTCTATTCGCACCAGCCGGATCTCAACTTCGACAACCCGGCCGTGCTCGAAGCCGTGATCGAGGTGATGCGCTACTGGCTCGACATGGGCGTGGACGGTCTGCGTCTCGACGCGATCCCCTACCTCGTCGAGCGCGAGGGCACGAACTGCGAGAATCTCGCCGAGACGCATACCGTCATCAAGAAGATCCGCGCGGCCCTCGACGCCGAATATCCGGACCGGATGCTGCTGGCGGAAGCCAACCAGTGGCCGGAGGAGACGGCGCAGTATTTCGGCGAGGGCGACGAATGCCACATGGCGTTCCACTTCCCCCTCATGCCGCGCATGTACATGGCGATCGCCCGGGAGGACCGGCACCCGATCACCGACATCATGCGGCAGACCCCGGAGATCCCGGAAGGCTGCCAGTGGGCGATCTTCCTGCGCAACCATGACGAGCTGACGCTCGAGATGGTCACAGCGGAGGAGCGTGACTACCTCTGGTCGTTCTACGCCGCCGAGCGGCGTGCCCGCATCAATCTCGGCATTCGCCGCCGCCTCGCGCCTCTGCTCGAGAACGACCGGCGCAAGATCGAGCTGATGAAGTCCCTCGTCTTGTCGATGCCCGGCACGCCGGTGCTCTATTACGGTGACGAGATCGGTATGGGCGACAACATCTATCTCGGCGACCGCGACGGGGTGCGCACGCCGATGCAATGGTCCCCGGACCGCAACGGCGGCTTCTCCCGCGCCAATCCGCAGAAGCTGTTCCTGCCCGCGATCCAGGACCCGATCTACGGCTTCGACGCGATCAACGTCGAGGCGCAGACCCAGGCGCAGACGAGCCTGCTCAACTGGACGCGGCGCATGATCGCGATCCGCAACAACTCGGTCGCCCTCGGGCGCGGCGCGATCCAGTTCCTCTACCCGGCGAACCGCAAGGTCCTGGCCTGGATCCGTGAATATGAGAACGAGCGCATTCTCTGCGTCGCCAACCTGTCGCGGGCGCCGCAGGCGGTACAGCTCGACCTGTCCGACCTGCGCGGGGCGATCCCGATCGAGCTCACCGGCGGCACGGAATTCCCGGCGATCGGCGAATTGCCCTACCTGCTGACGCTGCCAGCCTATGGCTTCTACTGGTTCTCGCTCTCGGCGGCCAATACGGGCGAGGTCGGCCCGCAGCCGCTCTCGCCGGAGCTGTTCACCCTGGTCCTGACCGGCGGAGTCGAGACCCTGATGAAGGGCCGCGAGCGCGTGGCCTTCGAGCGCACCGTGGCGCCCCCCTTCCTGAGCGGCCGGCGCTGGTTCGGCGCCAAGGGCTCCCGCATCAAGGGGGTGCAGGTCACGGATAGCGCCATCGTCAAGGACGGCACCGGCGAGGGCAAGTTCCTGCTGCCGCAGATCGCCGTCACCCTCGTGAACGGCGAGCGCCAGGACTACTTCGTGCCGCTCGCGGTGGACGAAGGCCGCGAGGACGAATCCCTGATGGATCACGCGGTCGCCCGCGTGCGCCGGGGCCCGCGCACCGGCTTGCTCTACGAGGCGGCGGTGGCCCCGCCCTTCGCCATCGCCTTGATCGAGGCCATGCGCGACGGCCTGACCATCCCGAGCGAGCGCGGCCGGCTCGTCTTCTCGACCACCTCCGCCTACGATCCCGACCTGCCCTTCGAGGTCGGTGAGGTGCGACGGCTCGCGGCCGAGCAGAGCAACACCTCGGTCGCCATCGGCTCGAAGATGATGCTCAAGCTGCTGCGCCGGCTGCAGACGGGGGTGCATCCCGAGATCGAGATCGGCCGCTTCCTCACCGAAGAGGCGCATTTCGCCAATACCCCGGCCCTGCTCGGCACCCTGGAGCACGTGGCCGAGGACGGCACCCGCACCGCCCTGGCGCTGCTGCAGAAATTCGTGCCGAACCAGGGCGACGCCTGGACGCTGATGCTGGAGGGCCTGCGTCGCGACTTCGACATCGTGGTGCTCGCCCCCGAGAGCGAGGCGCCGATCCCGGAGGAGGCCTTCCATCCGCATCTGCGCTGGGCGGACCTGCTCGGCCGGCGCACTGCGGAGATGCACAAGGCCTTCTCCATCGCGACGGACGACCCGGCCTTCGCCGCCGAGCCGCTCTCGCCCGCGGATGTGGAGGCGCTCGCGGCGGATGCCCGCTTCCAGATGAGCCGGGCCTTCCGGGGTCTGGACGCCATCACGGCCTGGTCCCCGGGTTCGGCGAGCGAGGCCCTGGCGGCCCGCCGCAGCGAGGTCGAGGCCCTGATCGACGATCTCGCCCGCACGGTGCCGGTCGGCGCCCACAAGATCCGCATCCACGGCGACTTTCATCTCGGGCAGGTGCTCGCCTCCGAGGGCGATCTCGTCATCGTCGATTTCGAGGGCGAGCCGGCCCGGCCGGCGGACGAGCGCCGGGCGAAGTCGACCCCGCTGCGGGACGTCGCCGGCATGCTGCGCTCCTTCGCCTATGGCGCGGAGACGGTGGTGCGGGAGATCGCGGCCCGCTTCGGCGACAGCGAGGAGCGCGCCCGCAACGCGGCCATCGCCTGGCGTGGCATGATCGATGCGGCGTTCCTGCAGGGCTACGACGCGGCCCTGGAAGACAGCCGCGCTGCGGTGACCGACCCGCAGACCCATGCCCGCCTGCTGCGCCTGAGCCTTCTCACGAAGGCGCTCTACGAGGTCGATTACGAGGTCAATAACCGCCCGGACTGGATCGAAATCCCGGCCCGGGGGGTTCTCAACATCTTGGACGAAGCGAAGCGCGCCTGAGTCTTCGCATTCCGGAAACCGGTGAGAGAGGTGTCTGAATGACGGTGCTGGACGAGAAGGCCGCGGCGCGTGCCGTGGCTCCTACGGAAAGCCCCTCTTCCCCGACGGTCGAGGCGCGGCCGGGCACGGTCCGGCCCGCTTCCGGCCCTGTCGCCACCCCGGCCAAGGCGCCCCAGCCCGCCGATTCCCTCTCCGGCACATCCGAGCCCGGCAAGCCGCCCCGGCCCACCGCCACGATTCCCTCGGGCATCGCCGTGAGCCCCGAAGCGGTCGCCGCCATCATGGCGGCCGATCATGGAGACCCCTTCGCCGTGCTCGGCCCGCATCAGGTCGGCGCCGGTGCCTGGGAGGTCCGGGTGGTGCTGCCCGAAGCCCAGGGCGCGACCCTCCTCACCGCCGGCCAGCGCATTCCGTTCGAGCGGGTGCATCCGGACGGCTTCTACGTCGCGCGGGTGAAGAGCGAGGGGCGGCCCCTCTACGAGATCGAGGTCGCCTTCTGGGATGGCAGCACCCGTAACCGCCACGACCCCTACGGCTTCGGCTCGTCCCTGGAGCAGCAGGACCTGCATGCCCTGCGCGAGGTCGGCAGCAACGCGGTCTACCGTGTGCTCGGTGCCCAGGCCGGCACGCTCGACGGCATCGACGGGTTCCGCTTCGCGGTCTGGGCGCCGAATGCCAAGCGCGTGAGCATTGTCGGCGACTTCAACGACTGGGATGGCCGGCGCCATCCCATGCGGCTCTGGCCGGATGGCGGCGTCTGGGAGCTGTTCGTACCGGGCCTGAAGGCGGGGCAGAACTACAAGTTCGAGATCCGCGGCCCCGACGGGGCGCTATTGCCGCTCAAGGCCGATCCCGTCGCCTTCCGCGCCCAGCATCCGCCGGAGACGGCCTCCGTGCTCCAGGGCACCGGCGAGCCCGCCTGGCACGACGACGCCTGGATGAGGACGCGCGGCGAGAAGGATCCGCGCCACGTGCCCATGGCCGTGTACGAGGTCCATCTCGGCTCCTGGGCCCGGGTGCCGGACGAGGGCAACCGCTACCTGACCTACAAGGAGCTGGCGCAGCGCCTCATCCCCTACGTGAAGGAGATGGGCTTCACCCATATCGAGCTCCTGCCGATCACCGAGTATCCGTTCGACGGTTCCTGGGGCTACCAGCCGGTCTCGCTGTTCGCGCCGACGAGCCGCTTTGGCACGCCCGATGACTTCGTCGCCTTCGTCAACGCCGCGCACGAGGCGGGCATCGGCGTGCTGCTCGACTGGGTGCCGGGCCACTTCCCCCTCGACGCCCACGGCCTCGGCCTGTTCGACGGCACGCATCTCTACGAGCATGCCGATCCCCGCCAGGGCTTCCACCAGGATTGGGGCACCTACATCTACAATTTCGGGCGCACGGAGGTCTCGGCCTTCCTCGCCGCCAATGCCCGCTTCTGGCTGGAGCACTACCATCTCGACGGCCTGCGCGTGGATGCCGTTGCCTCGATGCTCTATCTCGACTATTCACGCCGCGCCGGGGAGTGGATCCCCAACCAGTATGGCGGCAACGAGAACCTCGACGCGATCAACTTCCTCCGGAAGACCAACGAGGCGACCTACAGCCACGCCCCGGGCACGATCACGGTAGCGGAGGAATCGACCTCCTGGCCGGGCGTCTCTCATCCGACCTATACGGGGGGCCTCGGCTTCGGCTTCAAATGGAACATGGGGTGGATGCACGACACCCTGAAATACATCTCCGAAGATCCGATCCACCGGCGCTATCACCACCACAACCTGACCTTCGGGCTGCTCTACGCCTTCTCCGAGAACTTCGTGCTGCCGCTCTCCCACGACGAGGTGGTGCACGGGAAGGGTTCGCTGCTCGGCCGCATGCCCGGCGATCGTTGGCAGAAATTCGCGAACCTGCGCGCCTATTTCGGCTTCATGTGGGGGCATCCCGGCAAGAAGCTGCTCTTCATGGGGGGCGAGTTCGGCCAGGAGCGGGAGTGGAACCACAACCAGTCCCTCGACTGGCACCTGCTCGACGACCCCTTCCACCGCGGCGTGAAGGACCTGATCGCCGACCTGAACCGGCTCTACGTGGCGACGCCCGCGCTCTACGAGCGCGACACCGAACCCGGCGGCTTCCAGTGGCTGGTGGCAGACGACCAGGACAACAGCGTGATCGCCTGGGCGCGCAAGGGACGGGAGGGCGAAATCGCCGTCGTGGTCTCGAACTTCACCCCCGTGCCGCGGGAGGGCTACCGCATCGGCGTGCCGGCGGGCGGCTTCTACCGCGAGGCGATCAACTCGGACGCTGAGCGCTACGGCGGCTCGAACCTGGGCAATATGGGCGGCGTCCAGGCCGAGGCTCAGGAGAGCCACGGCCTGCCCCATTCCCTCAGCCTGACCCTGCCGCCGCTCTCGACCATGATCTTCGTGCGCGAGGGCTGACGCGGGCAACCCCCGCCGGCGGAGCCCCGGGCTCCGCCGGGACGCGTTCAGCTTTCCTCCGCCTCCTCCGGCTCCAGCACGCGCTGGGCCGCGAGCTGGCGCTCGGAGCCGATCAGGCCGCGGGTCTCGGCGCTGAGGGCGCGGGCCGGGCGCTGCGGCGCGGTGAGCGGCTCGGGACGCAGTTCCCCCGTGCCGCCGCGCATCCAGCCGACACCGTCCGGCAGGGCGCCGGCCTGCTGGAGCACCAGACGGGCCACGTCGCGCTTGCGCACGTCTTCGGCGCGCTGCGCCGCCGCTTCCACCGGCACCCCGAGCCCTTCGAGGGCGGCCCGGCCAAAGGTCAGGGCCGATTCGACCGTCTCGCGCAGCTGGAAGTCGACATCGCGGTTCATCAGCTCGACGGCGTGGGTGCGGTCATAGGCCCTCACATAGGTGCGCACGTTGGCGAATTCCTCGTGCACCACGTCCACGATCTTCAGAGCCGCTTGGGCGTCGTCGATGCAGATGCAAACGAGCTCGGCCCGGCCGATCCCGGCCGCCCGCAGCACGTCGAGCCGGGTGCCGTCCCCGTAATAGATCCGGAAACCGAAGCGGGTGGCGGCGCGGATCTGCTCCACGTCCTTGTCGATCACGGTGACGCTGATTCCCTCCGCGAGCAGGACCTGCGTCAGGATCTGCCCGAAGCGCCCGAAGCCGATCACCAGCACTCGGGTCTCGGTGGTCTCGACGAGATCGGGGGGCGGCTCCTCCACCTCCGGGCGGCGCGCGGCGAGCAGCGCGTCGAGGCCCTTGGCGGCCACCGGGCCGACGAGCATGGTCAGCGCCGCGAGCGCCACCGCGAACCGCGTGGCGGTGGCATCGACGATGTTCAGATCGCCCGCCGCGGGCAGGATCACGAAGGCGAACTCGCCCGCCGGCGCCAGCACCGCGCCGCCGCGCACCGCATCGAGCCAGGGGGAGCCGAACAGGCGGAACAGCAGGGCGACGAGCAGGATCTTCACGCCGATCGCCAGGGCGGTGGCCCCGAACAGGGTCGGCCATTGCGCCGCCACCAGCCGCCCGTCGATCGACATGCCGACGCTCATGAAGAACAGGCCGAGCAGCATGCCGCGGAAGGGCTCGATATCGGCTTCGAGCTGGTGGCGGAAATTCGATTCGGCGAGCATCACCCCGGCGAGGAAGGCGCCCATCGCCATGGAGAGGCCGACCTCCTCCATGATCAGCGCCGTGCCGAGCACCACCAGCAGGGCCGCGGCTGTCATCACCTCGCGCCCGCCGGAGGCGGCGAGTAGGCGGAAGAGCGGGTTGAGGCCGTAGCGCCCGATCAGCACCACACCGAGGATCGCCCCGGCCGCGGTTGCGCCGGAATGCAGGGCCTCGGAGAGCCAGCCGCCCTCCGGCGTCCCCCCGGCCGAGGCCATCAGCGGCAGCAGGGCGAGGATCGCGACGACGGAGATGTCCTGGAACAGCAGCACCGCGAAGGCGCGGCTGCCGTAGGAGGTGCCGAGATCGCCCCGCTCCTCCAGGAGCTGCAGGGCCACCGCCGTCGCCGAGAGGGCCAGCGCGACGCCGATCACCGTGGCGGCGCCGGCGTGGAGGCCGAACAGGGCGCCTGCGCCGGCCAGGATCAGGGCGCAGACGGCGAGCTGCGCGGCGCCGAGGCCGAAGATGTCGCGGCGCATCGAGACGAGCCGCGACAATTCCAGCTCGAGCCCGACGATGAAAAGGAGGAGCACCACGCCAATCTCGGCGACGCTCGCCGCGGTCTCGGGCTCGGCGATCAGCGAGAAGCCCGAAGGGCCGATCACCACCCCGGCCACGAGATAGCCGAGCACGGCGCTCTGGCCGAGCAGCCGCACGATCGGCACGCCGACCACTGCCGCGGTCAGGAAGGTCAGGACCGGCGGCAGGAAGCTCGCATGAGTCGTGGCGTTCGCCATGGCACTCCGATCGGCGTGAGACGGTTTCCCGCCATAGCCCGGCGCGCCCGGCGGCGCGAGGCCGCGACGGGTGCCATTCTTCACACGTCGGAGGGGCCGCCGGCGCCTGAAACGCGACGGGAGGTCCAGCCGAAGGTCGGTCCGAGAGACCCCAGGTTGATCGCGGGGCAGCGATCGACGTGCATGGGGGTCACGTCGCGTGCGGGATGTGTTACAGACGGCACGGACCGGGGCCTTATGTCCCGGCGCTGTTGACAGCCCGACCCGCCCCTCGCACATCCCGCGGATCATGAGCGCCGACACCATCAACCTGACTGCCGATCCTGATCGGGTGCCCCAGCCGGCCATCACCGGCGAGAAGCCACCCCTCGAAATCCTGCTCTGCGCCCCGCGCGGCTTCTGCGCCGGCGTGGTACGGGCGATCGACGTCGTGGAGCGGGCGCTCGCGATCTACGGTGCGCCGGTCTATGTCCGTCACGAGATCGTGCACAACAAGTACGTGGTCGAGACGCTGAAGCGGAAGGGCGCCGTGTTCGTCCGCGAGCTCGACGAGGTGCCAGACAGCGGCGCGCCCGTCATCTTCTCCGCCCACGGCGTTGCCAAGACCGTGCCGCAGAATGCGGACATGCGCGGGCTGACCACGATCGATGCCACTTGCCCGCTGGTGACCAAGGTCCACCGCGAGGCCGAGATCCACCACAAGCGCGGCCGCCACGTGCTGCTCGTCGGCCATTCCGGCCATCCCGAGGTGGTGGGCACCATGGGCCAGCTGCCCAAGGGCTCGATCACCCTCGTCGAGGATATCGAGCAGATCGCCGCCCTGGAGCCTCCGGCCAACCAGGAACTTGCCTGGGTGACGCAGACCACCCTTTCGATCGACGATACCAAGCACATCGTCGAGGCGCTCAAGGCCAAGTTCGCTGGCATCCACGGCCCGCACAAGGACGACATCTGCTACGCCACCACCAACCGCCAGGAGGCGGTGAAGGAGGTCGCACCGCGGGTCGACGCCCTGATCGTGGTCGGCTCCTCGAATTCCTCGAACTCGCAGCGCCTGCGCGAGGTCGCCGAGCGCGCCGGCTGCCCGATCACCCGCCTCGTGCTCCGGGCGGAGGAGATCGACTGGGACGCCTTCCAGGGCGTGCGCCGCCTCGGCCTCACCGCCGGCGCCTCCGCGCCGGAGGTGCTCGTCGAGGAGATCATCGACGCCTTCGCCGCCCGATTCGACGTGACCGTGGATCAGGTCTCGGTGACGATCGAGGATATGTCCTTCCCGCTGCCGCGCGAGCTGCGCAGCGAGGCGGCCGAATAGGCTTCCAAACAGGTTCCGTCCCTCGGGACGGATCATGACGGCGGGGGCGCACGGCTGAAGCCGGCGCCCCTTTTTTCGACCCCGTGAGCAAAGCAAGTCCCGTGGCCGTCTACACCGAGGTCCCCGATGCGGCGCTCGCCGCCTTCCTGGCCGAGTACGATCTCGGCGCGATGCTCTCCTACAAGGGCATCGCGGAGGGGGTGGAGAACACCAACTTCTTCCTGCACACGACCACGGGCAACTACATCCTCACCCTCTACGAGAAGCGGGTGCGCGAGGAGGACCTGCCCTTCTTCCTCAACCTGATGGAGCATCTCGCCCGGCGCGGGCTCGCCTGCCCGCAGCCCGTGCGCAACCGGGCCGGCGTGGCCCTGGGGCGGCTTTGCGGGCGCCCGGCGGTGATCGTCAGCTTCCTGGAGGGCGTCTCCGTCAGCAGGCCGAATGCCGGCCATTGCCATGCCCTGGGGCGGGCCCTGGCCGGCCTGCACGAGGCCGGCAGCGATTTCGGCATGGTGCGGCCGAACAACCTCTCGGTCGCCTCCTGGCGTCCCCTCTTCGCGCAGAGCGCGGCGCAGGCCGACGACGTCGCCCCGGGGCTCGCGACGCGCACCCGCGCGGATCTCGCCGTCCTGGAGGCCTCCTGGCCGGAGGGGCTGCCCGGAGGCGTCATCCATGCCGATCTCTTCGTCGACAACGTGTTCTTCATCGGGGACAGGCTGTCGGGGCTGATCGATTTCTACTTCGCCTGCACCGACGCCTTCGCCTACGATCTCGCGATCTCGCTCAACGCCTGGTGCTTTGAGGCGGACGGTACCTTCCAGCACGACAAGGCCGAGGCGATGATCGCCGGCTATCAGGAGACGCGGCGCCTTGAGCCCGAGGAGGTCGCGGCGCTGCCGATCCTCGCTCGGGGCGCGGCCATGCGCTTCATGCTCACCCGCCTCGTCGATTGGCTGAACGTGCCGCCAGGCGCCCTGGTGAGGCCGAAGGACCCCCTCGAATACGATAGGCGCCTCACCTTCCACCGGCAGGCGACGCACGCGCGGGATTACGGCTGGCGGGGCTGATCCCGCCGAAATCAGGCGTTCGGATCGAGGGGGATCGGGTAGCAGCGTGCGCCGGTCGCCGCCGCCAGCACCTCCACTGCACCCACCGTCGCGGCGCAGCCCGAGACATGGACCGCGTCCGTCGTCCGCAGGGAAGGCACATGGGCCGTGAGCGGGCCCGGCCGCACCTCCGGCGGGCGCTGCCGGTGGCGTTCGGAGACGAGAGTGATGCGTGACACGCCCGTCGCCTTCAGCCAGTCGAGGGCAGGGCGCATGTAGAGATCGAGGGGATCGCGCGCGCCGACGACGAGATGGATCTCGCGGGCGGGCTCGATGTAGCGGGCGGCCCGGGCGATCGCCCAGATCCCGGCAAATCCCGTCTCGGAGGCCACCAGCACGAGGCGACCGCCCCCGGGGCGGTACTGGCCGCGGCCGACCGGCCCCTTCGCCTTCACCTCGTGGCCGAGGGCGAGGCCGTTCGCGAGGGCGGCGGCGAAGCCCTCCTCGGCGCCCTCCTGCCCGCAGCGCAGGTGGAAGACGAGTTCGTTCAGTTCGGCCGCTCCGTCCACGCGCAGGCTCGGCGTCAAGGTCAGCGGCGCGAAGCCCTCCGGGCTCAGGACGACCTGATGCCCGGGCTCGACGGCGAGAGGCTTGGTGAGCGTCACCACCGCCTGGACCAGACGGGGCGAGAGCCGCGTCACTTCTGTGAGGGTGCCGGCACGTTTGGCGAGGGCCGGCTTGCCGGCGCGCGGCTCGACCTCCGCCAGCCCCTCGCCGTCGCGCTCGGGGATCTCGGGAAGCTTCACCGCTTCGGATCGGCGCAGACGCGGCCGGCCGCGCCGCAGGGCGGCTTGGCCAAGGGCGGTCACGCCGTGGACGCCCTGGGTGGCCGCGATCATGCCGTCGGCGAGCGCGGTTTCGAGGGGCGTGTCGCCGGTGGCGCAACGCACGGTCTTGCCATTGACGACGAGGGAGCAGCGCGTGCTCATGGTCGTCTCCATCTTCTTCCGTGGCAGCGACGGAAGCGGCGCTTCGGGCGCCATCAGGCGGAGGCGTGCAGCAGGCGGTCGACCATGGCGGCCCAGCGCTCGCGCACGGCACGGGCCTCCTCGCCGAGTTCTGGCTGCTCGCCATCGAGGCCGGCGCAGATCCTGAGCTTGGCGATCTCCTCGCGCTCGGCCGCGAGAACCGCCTTGAGCACCTGGAGATTGGCCTGAAGCTGCGTCGCGTCCGGGCGGGCCGGAGTGGGCTGCGGGACGTCCTGTTCGATCTCGATTGGGGCGGGCACTGCCGGGACGGTGGAACGCGGCGCCTCGATGTCCATCTGCTTCAGCCGGATCGGACGGGCGATCAGACGCCGTACGACATCGTTGCCGTGCCCCCCCGTCGCCCGCCTCGCCGCCTCGGCCATCGCTTCCCGCTCCTCACCGCCGCCCCGACCGCATCCACAGCGATCTTCGGTGTCGCGCTCAGCTTTGGGCAGACATGGTTAAGGGACGTTTAAGATCTGGCTTTCCGGCGCCGTCCCGCTTCAGGATCCGGACGCTTTTGACAGCTTCGCGCCGGGACGCCGGTCAGGCCGCCTCGGGTGCCGCGCCGACGAGCTGGCGAGCCTGGAGCGTCGTCATCGGCTCGCCGAAGGCGAAGCCCTGGGCGTAGTCGCAGCCGAGATCCTGGAGGGCCTGGGCGTCGGCCTCCGACTCGGCGCCCTCCGCTACGATCGCGAGGCCGAGCTCCTGCGCCATCTTCACGATCGAGCGCAGAATCACGTCCTGCCCGCTGCCCATCTGGCGCACGAAGGACTGGTCGATCTTGATCGTGTCGAAGGGGAAGCGCTGCAGATAGGACAGGGACGAGTAGCCGGTGCCGAAATCGTCCAGGGAGAGGCCGGCGCCGAGGTCGTGGATCCGGGCAAGCATCTGCGCGGCGTATTCCGGGTTCTCCATCACCAGACTCTCGGTGAGCTCCAGCTTGAGCGAGCCCGGCAGCACGCCGGTGCGCGCCAGCACGGTCTTCACATCGTGCAGGAGGTCGTGGCGCAGGAGCTGGCGCGAGGAGACGTTGACGGAGGCGAAGATCGGCGGCTCGACGTCGAGGGAGCGCTGCCAGGCGGCGAGCTCCAGCGCCGCGCGCTCGATCACGAAATTGCCGAGCTGGACGATGAAGCCCGTCTCCTCGGCCAGGGGAATGAAGGTCGAGGGCGAGATGCGCCCCAGGCGCGGATGGTCCCAGCGCAGCAGGGCCTCGAAGCCCGCCACCGTCCGGTCTTCCAGCCGCACGATCGGCTGGAACAGCACCTTGATCTCGTTTCGCTCCAGGGAGCGGCGCAGGTCGCTCTCCAGCATCAGCCGGTCGGAGCGCTCCGTGCGCATGTTGGCGCGGAACACCTCGATGCGGTCGCCGCCGCCGCGCTTGGCCTGGATCATCGCCATCTGGGCGTTCTTGAACACTTCCTCCCGCTTGAGGGTGGTGCCGGCCTCGTAGAGGGCGATGCCCGTCGAGACGGTGAGGAAAACCTCGCGCTCGGCATAGGTCACCGGGGTGGCGATGGTGCGCCGGATCATCTCGGCGAAGGCGAGGATGCGGTCGGGGTCGCGCTCCGAGAGCAGGATCACCGCGAACTCGTCGCCGGCGACCCGGGCCAGCGTGTCCTGTGGGCGCAGGAGCCGGCCGAGGCGGCGCGATAGGGTGAGCAGGATGGAATCGCCCGCCGACAGCCCGACCGCGTCGTTGACGGTCTTGAAGCGGTCGATGTCGAGCACGATCACGGTCGGCTTCAGCCGGGCGTCCTGGCCGGCCAGCGCCATGGCGGCGTCGAGGCGGTCGTAGAACAACTCGCGGTTTGGCAGGCCGGTCAGGCTGTCATGCACCGCGTCGTGCAGCAGCCGTTCCTCGGCGGTCTTCAACTCGGTCACGTCGGCGATGGTGCCGACCACCCGGATCACCTCGCCGTCGGTGCCGATCACCGGCCGGGCCTTCAGCCGGTACCAGTGATAGGCGCCCCCGGTCGAGCGCAGGCGGAAATCGTGGACGATGCGCCCGCGGCGCTCCTCGATCACCGTATCGAGGGCGGCGGAATAGCGCTCCACGTCGAAGGGATGCAGCAGGCCGAGCCAGGTCGCGGCCGGCCCTTCCAGGGCGCCGCGCTTCAGGCCGAGCTGACGCTCGATTTCCTGGCCGGCATAGACGCGGTCGCCGGGCACGTCCCAGTCGAACACGATGTCGCCGGCCCCCGTCAGCGCCAGGGCGCGGCGCTCTGTGTCCGAGACGAGGGCGTGACTCAGGCCGCCCCCGGCGAAGGCGTGCTGCATCACCGTGAAGCCGATCAGCATGACGATGAGCACGAGGCCGCCGATCAGGGCCGGCTGGACGAGGTCCGATCCGATCTGGCCCGTCACCGCGAAGCCCGCCGCCGCCACCCAGACCAGCAGCAGGATCCAGGTCGGCACCAGCAGGATGGCGCGGTCGTAGCCGTTATGCACGGCGAGATAGAGGATCAGCAGCAGGCCGACCCCGGCCACCGCGGCGATGGAGATGCGCGCCACGCCTGCCGCCACCGGCGGGTCGAACACCGCGAGCCCGACGAGGCCGGCGAGGAAGACGAGCCAGAAGAAGGCGACATGGCTGTAGCGCACGTGCCAGCGCGACAGGTTGAGATAGGCGAATAGGAAGACGAGCAAGGTGGCGCCGAGCACCGCCTCGGCCGAGGCCCGGTAGATCCGCTCGGCCACCTCGTTGATCGGAAAGACCCGCTGCAGGAAGCCGAAATCGATGCAGGCATAGGCGAGCACCGACCAGGCAAGCGCCGCTGCCGCCGGGAAGATGATCGCCCCGCGCACCACGAAGATGATCGTCAGGAACAGGGCGAGCAGTCCCGAGATGCCGATGATGATGCCCTTGTAGAGCGTCAGGCCGCTGGTCTTCTTCTGATAGGCCTCCTGGTCCCACAGATAGACCTGCGGGATGTTCGGGCCCTTCAGCTCGGCGACAAAGGTGATGGTCGTGTCCGGGTCGAGGGTGATCAGGAACTCGTCGGCATCGAGCCCGTCCTGGCGGTCGGGGCGCTCGCCCTCGCTCGCGGTGATGGCGGCGATGCGCGAACCGCCGAGATCCGGCCAAACCACGCCGGAGCCGACCAGCCGGAAATGCGGGGCCACCAGCAGGCGCTGGATCTGCTCGTCGGTGTCGTTGGTGAGCGCGAACACCATCCAGTCCGGTCGCGCCCCCGCCTCGCGGGCCTTCACCACGATGCGGCGCACGATCCCGTCCTTGGCCGGGGCGGTCGAGATCTGGATCAGGTCGCCGTCCGAGCGGTAGCGCTCGATCATCGGCGTCAGGTCGATCGCTGGCGTGTTCGGAGTGACGCGCACCGCCTCCACGGCACGCGCGGGGCCGGTCGTCCCGAGGGCGCAGGCCAGGGCCGTCAGCAGGAGGAGGACGAAGGAGACTGTGCGCAACGGGGCGATTTCTTGAGGCCGGCGGAACAGGCAGGCGCGTTCGGCAAGTCGTATCGGCGGGGCGACCGGCCGGCAAGGCGAAGCTTCCCCGGAACGGACGGCGCCCACCGCTCATTGGCCGTGACACCGTCTCTGGGGTCGCTCCGATTTGCGGCCAAAACAAGCCGGGCGCGGCAGTGGATCGGGCCTGCCCTTCGTGAGCAGGCGCGCTAAAGCGGGGGCATGACGCTCGCTCCCCTCCTGGCCGTGCCCCTCGCCTGTGGCGTCAGCGCCGGCCTGATCGTGCTGCTGAAGCCCGTGCTCGCCCGCTATGCGCTGGCCCGGCCGAATGCCCGTTCGAGCCATAGGGTGCCGACGCCGCAGGGCGGCGGCATCGCCATCGTCGCTGCGGCGCTCCTCGTGGCCGTGGGCTTTGCCCTGTCCGCCGGGGCCGGCGACGCCGGATTCCTCACGCTCGTTATCGGGGCGCTGGTGCTTGCCGTGATCGGCGCGGTCGACGACATCCGCCCCCTGAGCCCCGCCCTGCGCTTCCTGCTGCAGGCGCTGGCGGTCGCGGCGGTGGTGATGGCGGCGGGCGGGCGGCTGCTGCCCGAATGGCCGCTCTGGCTGGAGCGTATCATCGCCGTCCTGGCTGGGCTTTGGTTCGTGAACCTTGTCAATTTCATGGACGGGCTCGACTGGATGACGGTGGCGGAGATGGTGCCACTTAGCGGCTTCCTGGTCGTCCTCGGCTTCGGAGGCGGCTTCGGAGCCGTCCCCACCCTCCTCGCGGCCGGCCTGCTCGGCGGGCTGCTCGGATTCGCGCCCTTCAACCGGCCGGTGGCGCGGCTCTTCATGGGCGATGTCGGCTCGCTGCCCATCGGCCTCCTCGTCGCCTGGCTGCTCTATCGGCTGGCGCTCGAGGGCCAGATCGTGGCGGCGCTGATCCTGCCGCTCTATCCCGTAGCCGACGCGACCCTCACCCTGCTCTGGCGCCTGAAGCGCGGGGAGAAGGTCTGGCAGGCCCATCGCTCGCATTTCTACCAGGTCGCCACGGTGAACGGCTTCTCCGTGCCCGAGGTCGTCGGCGCCGTCTTCGCCCTGGGGCTCGCCCTCGACGCGCTCGCCGCCGCGAGCTTGCTTTGGCCGTCCTGGCCGGTCAGGCTTCTCTGCCTCGCGGGTGCCCTCGCGCTCGTGGCCGCCCTGCTGCGGCGTTTCTCCAGGCCGAAGCCATCGAGGACCCTGCGCGCGTGACCGGACCGACCATCGCCCTCACCGGGGCCACCGGCTTCATCGGTCGCCATCTCCTGCGCACGCTCAGCGCCCGGGGCTACCGGGTGCGCGTGCTGCTGCGGCGGCCCATCGATACGCTGCCGGAGGGGGCGAGCGGCGCCGTGGTCGGGGACCTCGCCCGCCCGATGAACATGGCCGCCGCGCTGGCTGGCGTCGACGCGGTGGTGCATTCGGCGGGGCTCGCCCACGCCATGTCCGGTGCGCCGGAGGACGATTTCCGCTCCTCCAACACGGAAGCGACCCGGCACTTGGCGGAGGCCGCGCAGCGGGCCAAGGTGCGCCGCTTCGTCTTCCTCTCCTCGATCCGCGCTCAGATCGGTCCGAGCGCCCCTGCTCCCCTCGGCGACAATGACGCGCCCGCGCCGACCGACGCCTATGGCCGCTCCAAGCTCGCCGCCGAGCAGGCGCTCGCCTCCCTCGATCTCGATTGGGTGGCCCTGCGGCCCGTGCTCGTCTACGGCGAGGGGGTGAAGGGCAACATGGCGGCGTTGCTGCGGCTCGCGCGCCTGCCCTATCCCCTGCCGCTGGGCGGTTTTTCCGGGCGCCGCTCGCTGGTCTCGGTGGAGAGCCTTTCGGCGGCGGTGGCGACCGCCCTCGGGGTCGCCGGCCCCCTGCGCCGCCCGCTCATCGTGGCCGATCCCGATCCGCTGACCCTGCCCGAGATGCTCGGCGCCCTGCGCGAGGGGCTCGACCGCGCACCGGGCCTTCTGCCCGTGCCCGCCCCGCTGATCGGTCTCGCCTGCCACGTCACGGGGCGCCGCGAGGTCTTCGACCGGCTCGCCGGCTCCCTGGTCGCCCGCCCCGACGGGCTCGCCGCCTTGGGCTGGTCGCCGGCCTTCCCGTCCCGCGAAGGGCTCGCGCAGCTCGCGCGCCTCTCCGCCTGATCAGGCGGAGACGGCTTGCGGCGCGGGAACGGGCGCGGCCGGGATCGCCCCCGCCCGCAGCCGGAAATCCGGGACGGCCTCCTCGAACACCGCCTCCGCCGCGGCCCGGTCGCCCCGCTCCACGGCCGCCCGCAGGCGGGCGATCCAGGCCTCGAGCACGCTGCGGTCGGCGAAGACGGGCTTGGCCGCCATCACCCCCTCGATGCCGTCGAGGGTGACCCGGGGCTCCTCGCGGGCGAACAGGATCTCGTTGAGGCGCTCGCCCGGCCGGGCGCCGGTGACCTGGATCTCGATGTCCTCCCCCGGTTCGAAGCCGGCGAGCCGGATCATCCGCTCGGCGAGATCCTTGATCCGCACGGGCTGGCCCATCTTGAGCACGTAGACCGCCGCGCGCTGGTCGGAGGCGGCGGTCGCCGGCTCGCGGGCTTCGCGGTCGGCATGGGAGGCGGCGGTGAGCACGAGGTCGGAGGCCTCGCGCACGGTCATGAAGTAGCGCACCATGTCCGCGTGGGTGACGGTCACGGGGCCGCCCCGGGCGATCTGCGCCTTGAACACCGGCACTACGGAGCCGACCGACCCGAGCACGTTGCCGAAGCGCACGGCGATGAGGCGGGTCGGCGTCGGGCCGGCCTGCTCGGCGTCGAGGGCCTGGGCCACCATCTCGGCGAAACGCTTGGTGACGCCGAGCTGGGAGACCGGCTCGATCGCCTTGTCGGTGGAGATCATCACCAGGGCCCGGGCGCCGGCCGCCACCGTGGCCTCGGCCACGTTGATCGAGCCGAACACGTTGGTCTTGATACCCTCCGCCCAGTCGCGCTCCAGATAGGGCACCTGCTTGAGCGCCGCGGCGTGGAACACGTAGGTGGGCCGGAACTCCGCGAAGAGCGCCGCGATGCGCTCCCGGTCGCGGATATCGGCGAGGGCGCCGCGCAGCTCGGCCTCCGCGGTCAGCAGGGCCGGGCTGTTGAGCACGCCGTGCAGGGCCGGCTCCGAATTCTCGACCACGAGCAGGGCGCTCGCGCCGAAGGCCAAAGCCCGGGCGCAGATCTCCGAGCCGATGGAGCCGCCGCCGCCGGTGACGATGACCCGCGCGCCGGTGAGGAAGCGCTCCAGCCGCGGCCGGTCGATCGCGACGGTGGGACGGAGCAGCAGATCCTCGATCTCGAGGGGGGCGAGCTCGGCGTCGCGCATGCCCTCGCCGAGGCTCGTCACCCGGGCGAGCGGCAGGCCGAGCCGGCGGGCCCGGGCGATCAGGTCGTCGGGCTCCGCCTCCGGGGCGAGGGCGCTCGGCGTGGCCACGAGCCGGCGCACCGGCAGGCCGCGATTGCCGAGATCGGCCACGACCTTCTCCAGGTCCTGGAAGCCGCCGAGCACGGGCACGCCGCGCATCATCTGCCCCGCCTCGTCCGCCCGCGGCGAGAGGATGCCCTTGGGCGCGAGCCGGCGCACGGAGCCCGCCTCGATCGCGCGCAGCACGATCTCGATATCGGCGCCGCGCCCGAGCAGCAGGGTCGGGGTGGTGGCGCTGCGGGCATGGCTCTGCCGGGAGCGGGTGTATTTCAGGTAGCGGAAGGCGAGGCGCGGTCCGCCCAGCAGGAAGATCTGCAGCACCCAGTAGAGGGCGATGGCGATCTTGCCGAAGAAGTAGAAGCCGTAGAGGTTCTCGGAAACGAGGACGTAATCGAGCACCAGCAGCGTCAGGGCGCAGACGCTCGCTGCCCGCACGATGCCGGCGAGATCCGGCAGCGAGGCGAAGCGCCACTTCGTGCGGTAGAGCTTGAACCAGGCGTAGACAAAGCCGGCGAAGGCGAGGAACGGGGGCAGCAGCAGCGGCAGGGCGTGCAGCCGCTCCGTCAGCTGGTCGCCGTGGAAACGGAACACGAAAGTGAGGATCACCGCCGCCGCGGTCGCCACGAGATCGTGGCCGACCATCGCCGCCGTCTTGAGGGTGCGCTGCTGCATGATGCTTTCGCGGGAGGCCGCGCAGGGTATCGGCGGCGCCTCGGGAGATGTCAACGCGACGGGTGGGGCGCCGACCCGGCGCAGACGATGACCTACGAGCCAGCGGTCTGCCGGATCAATTTCGACACGGCGTCGTCCGCCCGGTCGATATCCGGGGCGTCGATATGGCGGTAGCGGGCCTGGATCATGCCGAAGGCTCCGAAGGCGAGATGGCCCGCGGCGACGAGCCCGAGCAGAACCCGCCCGAAGGGTTGCGCCCGCAGGGCCGCGAAGGCGCCGGACAGGCCGTGCGCCTCGGAGGAGGCCTGGGTCCAGGCCGCCGCGAGCACGAAGCCGGCGATGAGGAGGAACACGATTCCGCGCGCGGCATAGCCGAAGCGGCCGAGGGGCTTCACCCAGGCCTCGGCGCCCCCCGGGAGCGAGAGACGGGCGGCGACGTCGCCCCGCCAGGCCTTGGCGAGGTAGCCGATCCCGGCCCCGGCGACGCCCAGCCCGACGAGGCCGACGAGCCAGGGGCCGAGGGGCTGGCCCAGGAGCCAGGCCGTCCAGTCCTGCACCCCGTCCCCGCCGGCGGCGGCGCGGCCGATCCCGAAGGCGAGTTGGCCGGCGCTGACGGCGAGGGCGGCATAGGTCGCGGCGCTGACGAGATGCGCGCCGCGCACGACGAGCGCCTTGGCCGAGCGCCCGCGCCGGTCGGCATCGATCGTCCCTTCCACGAGGCGCCAGAGGGCGAAGCCCGCGAGGCCGAGGGCGATGGCCCCGACCAGGACCGCGCCGAACGGGCTGCCCATCAGGCTCCGCAGCGCGCCCTTGCTGTCGCCTGCCGCGCCGCCCTGGCCGAGGGCGGCCAGCAGGGCAAGGGCACCCACCACGCAATAGACGAGCCCGCGGGCGCCGTAGCCGAAGCGGGCGAGATGCTCCAGGGCGTTGTCGTGCCGGCTCCAGGCCATGCCGGTCAGTCGCGCTCCCGCTCCCGCTCCGGCTTGCCGGCGAGCGCCACGTAGAAACCGAGCCCGTCCTGGGCCGGCAGCGTCTGCAGCCGCTCGATCCAGCCGCGGCGCTTGGCGTCGAGGAGCTGGCGGCCCACCGGCTGGAACAGGGTCTCGCCGCCCCCTTCCGGCGGCGGGTCGAGGCGAATCGCCACCGTCTTGCCCTTGGCGAAGCGGCTGCGCTCCAGCATGTCGTTCAGCGAGGCCTCCGCCGTGGGGCGGTTCGTGCCGCGCAGGTCGAGTACGGAATCCGCATCCGTCACGCCGAGGGAGCCGCGCAGCTTGTTCGCGTAGAAGTCTTCGAAGTGGGGCAAATCCGAGCCTGCGCGTTCGTGTCAGAAGCCGATGTCGTCGTAGAGGTCGGCCACGGCAAGAGTGCCGTCGATCAGCTGCCAGCGCTCCTCGTCGGGCCGGTCCTCGACCCAGGCCCGATCCTCCGCGACCTGCATGCCGGGATCGCGCCGCACCGCCAGCGCCATCGTCAGGAACCTCCGGGTGGATGGTCGATGCTAGCACCCGGCGCAGCCCGCACCAATGCGGATGCGGCGGGTCAGAAGGCCAGGCGCGCGTAGATGTCCGGCAAGGCCAAGCTGTCGTCGAGCTCGGGCAGGTCGATCACGTCCTCCGGGCCGGCGACCCGCATCCGCCACTCGCTCTCGCGGCGCCAGATCTCGACCCGACGCTCGTCTTGGTAGACGATCAGAAGGATCCGGAGCGAGGGCACGGTCTGATAGAACGCGGTCTTGCGGCCGCGATCGTCGACCATCGTGGAGGGCGAGAGCACCTCTGCGATGAGGATCGGATCTTCTGTGTCGCCGTCTTCCGGTGGCGGGCCGCATGGAAGGACGACGTCCGGGATGGGAGCGAAATCGTCCATCGCCTCGCTGAGGATGGCGAGGCCGGGATAGGCGCCGCAGCTCCTGCGTTCCGCAAGGTCATCGAGGCGCTTGATCAGATTGGTGACGATGCGCTGGTGCGGTCCCTTGGCCTGCGCCATCAGCACCGGGACGCCGTCGAGCAGTTCCCAGCGCTCCTCGTCGGGCTGGGCCGCGACCCAGTCCCGATATTCGGCGACCTGCATGTGGGTGTCGCGGTGGGCGGCGACGGCCATGATCAGCCTCCGGTGAGGAGGGCCGATCCTAGCATGGCGCCCCGTCGGCGCGGGAGTCTCGGCCGGGGCGGCGCGCGCCTCGGAATGAGAGACGCGCCGTTCCGTCGTCGGCGAGGGGCCGCCCGCGGGGCGAGCGGCCGGCCGCCGCTTAGCCGTGCACCAGCACGTTGCGGAACTGCCAGGGGTCGCTCGTGTCGATGTCCTCCGGGAACAGGCCCGGGCGGTCGCTGAGCGGGGTCCAGTCGGTGTAGACGCCGACGACGGGGCCGAGATACGGCGTCTGCACCTCGAGGCAGCGGCGGAAGTCGATCTCGTCGGCCTCGACGATGCCGGCCTCCGGGTTCTCCAGCGCCCAGACCATGCCGGCGAGCACGGCGGAGGTCACCTGCAGGCCGGTCGCGTTCTGGTAGGGGGCGATGCGGCGGGTCTCCTCGATGGAGAGCTGCGAGCCGTACCAGTAGGCGTTCTTCTTGTGGCCGTAGAGGAGCACGCCGAGTTCGTCGATGCCGTCGACGATCTCGTTCTCGTCAAGGATGTGGTGCTTCTCCTGCACCTTGCCGGCATTGCCCCACATCTCGTGCAGCGAGAGCACGGCATCGTTGGCCGGGTGATAGGCGTAGTGGCAGGTCGGGCGGTAGACCGCCTCGCCGTTCTCGCGGACCGTGTAGTAGTCGGAGATCGAGATCGCCTCGTTGTGGGTGACGAGGAAGCCGAACTGCGCGCCGGCGGTCGGCACCCAGGTGCGCACGCGGGTATCGGCGCCGGGCTGGAGCAGGAAGATCGCGCAGCGCGAGCCCTTCTCCTGGCCGCGGGCGTTCTCGGGCTTCCAGGTCTCGTGCGTGCCCCAGCCGAGCTCGGCCGGCTGGTTGCCCTCGGACACGAAGCCCTCGACCGACCAGGTGTTGACGAACACGCCCATGGGCTTGGGGTGCTTGGCGCGCTGGGTGTCGCGCTCCGCGATGTGGACGCCCTTGACGCCGAGCTCGCGCATCAGCGCGGCCCATTCCTCGCGGGTCTTCGGCTCGGGGGTGGTCGAGCCGGTGTCCTTGGCGATGTTCAGGAGCGCCTGCTTGACGAACCAGGAGACCATGCCGGGGTTTGCGCCGCAGCAGGAAACGGCGGTCGGGCCGCCGGGGGCGGCGCGGCGCGCCTCGAGGATGTTCTCGCGCAGGGCGTAGTTGGTGCGGTCGGCCTGGCTCAGGCCCTTGTCGAAGTAGAAGCCGGTCCAGGGCTCGGCGACGGTGTCGATGTAGAGCGCGCCCAGCTCACGGCAGAGCTCCAGGATGTCCCGCGACGAGGTGTCGACCGAGAGGTTCACGCAGAAGCCCTGGCCGCCGCCCTCGGTCAGCAGGGGCGTGAGGACGTCGCGGTAGTTCTCCTTGGTCAGCGCCACCTGCTCGAAGCGCAGGCCGTGCTTCTCGGCGAGATCCTTGTGCGCGTCGGAGGGCTCGATGACCGTGAAGCGCTTCTTGTCGTACTCGAAATGGCGCTCGATGAGCGGCAGCGTCCCCCGGCCGATGGAGCCGAAGCCGATCATCACGATCGGGCCGGTGATGCGGCCGTGGACCGGCCACTCGGTCTGGGTTGCGTCGGACATGGCGCAATGCACTCCTTGGGATAATGACGTGCGGCTCGCGTGAGCGGAGCGGCGTGCTTGATGCCTGGAAATGACGTGCGGATGACGGTTCGACGCCCCGCGGTCAACCGTCCGGATCACGAGAATCTTGCGGAACGGTGAAGCACTGATCTCGGCGCTATGATGTGGGTGCAGGTCTGAGGCGGAGGCCGGGCAAGGACGAGCGACCGGAGCATGCTTATATTGCAATGCAACAAGGAGGAGACACCAAGCTTCGCACCACCTGACGCCAAGGGGATCCACACCATGCTGACCGTGCTCACGGCCCAGCCCGTCCGCCCGGAGGTCGAGGCGATCGACCGCGATCCGGGCATCATCACGCTCCTGAGCGCCCTCGTTCGCTCCGCACGCCGCGCCGGCCATGCCGTCGGTGCCCAGACCCGCGCCTGTCATCGCACCGCCGCCGAGACCGATCTGTTCAGCTCCTCGACCGCCTGGCCCTACAACCAGCGCTGAGGATCGGCCGCGCCGTCGACGGACGCGCCGCGCGCCGCTAGGATTCGCCACCGGCCGCCGGGGAGCGGGCCGGCTGCGGACCGGGTTGCTGCCTTGCCTCTGCCGATCGGACGCTGCGCCGCCCCGTTTCTCGTCGGGCTTGCGGCGGCCTCCGCCCAGGCGCGGGAGGGGGCCTGCGAATCTCTGCCGGCGGGCATCGACCGGCTCGTCCTGGTGACCGGCGCCGGTTTCGCGAGCGGGAACGGTCGTCTCCGGCTTTTCCGGCGCAACGGCGCGGACGCCTCCTGGCACGCCGTCTCGCCACCGGAGCCGGTCGTGCTCGGGCGCCACGGTCTCGCCTGGGGTCATCCGTTCCGCGACGCCGCTCGACCCGGTGAGCCCGTCAAGCGCGAAGGGGACGGTCGTACGCCCGCGGGCCTCTACCGGCTCGGCCGCAGTTTCGGCTTTCCGGCGACGGTCCGGCCCGGGCACCTCGTGTTGAGACCCGGCCGCACGGTCTGCGTCGACGACCCGGACTCGCCTGCCTACAACCACCTCGTCCCGGTCCGGCAGGGACGCGTTGCGCCGAAGGGTGAGGACATGGGCGCCGAACCGCTCTATCGGCGGGGCCTCGTCATCGCTTATCCGAGCGACGCCGCGCAACGGGCGGGCTCCTGCATCTTCCTGCATGTCTGGCGCGGGCCGACGACCGGCACGGCGGGGTGTGTCGCCCTGCCCGAGAGACGGGTTGCCGCCATCCAGAATTTCGCGAGCCGGGGTGCCGCGATCGCGATCCTGCCCGAGACGGCGCTGCCCCGCTTCTCGGCCTGCCTGCCGCGACCGTGAGGTTGCCCCGGGGCCGCCGCGATGGCGGCCGATTCCGGCCCGCCGCCGAGGCGGACCGAGATCCGACCGTGCGGCTCGCCGTGCCTGTCGGCGAGCCGTGAGGCGGCCTATCCTGCGAGATGCACCTCGACGAGGTTGTCGCTGAAGGTCGGGGAATGGCCCATGCCGCCATAGGTGGCGGAAGAGACCACGTTCACCGCCCCGTCGCGGTTGAGGGCGTGCCAGTAGCCGAGGGAGGCGACGACCACGCCCGGCGGCACGTCCTCCGTCACCCGCGCCTCGCCGTGGAAGGTGCCGCGGTCGTTGAACACCCGCACCAGGGCGCCCTCGGTGATGGCCCGCCCGCCGGCATCCCGCGGGTTGATCAGGATCGCCTGGTTGCCCTGCTTGGCGATCTTGTGGGTCTCGTTCGCGTATTGCGAATTGAGGAAGCCGTGGCTCTTCGGCGAGACGATGTTGAGGGGGAAGCGCGCGGCGAGCGCGCCGTTCGTCTCCGGCCGTTCGTTCGCCGGCACGTAGCCCGGCAGGGGGTCGAGGGGCTCGCCGCCCTGCATCGCCTCGTACATCTGCCGGAAGGGCGGGGCGACGAAGTTGCCGTTGGCGGCCGCGGCCTCCGAGTAGAACTCGCACTTGCCCGAGGCCGTCGGGAAGTTGCCCTCCGCATGCGGCGTGCGCGTCTCGGGATCGCCGACATCGAGGCGATACCAGCCCTGCGCGCGGAAATGCGCCATGCTGGCGCCGGCCATCTTCGGGCTGTCCCAGTCGAGATACCACTCCATCAGCTCGGTCTCGCTCATGGAGAACTGGGGATCGGTGAAGCCGAAGCGTTGGGCGAGGCGCCGGAACAGCTCGGCGTTCGACACGGTCTCGCCCGGGGGCTCGATCGCCTTCTGATTGAGCGTGAAGAAGAAGTGGCCCCACGAGAACATCATGTCGTCGTGCTCGGCCGCCATGGTCGCCGGCAGAAGGATGTCGGCGTAGCGGGCCGTGTCGGTGACGAAGTGCTCGCTCACCACCGTGAACAGGTCCTCGCGGGCGAGGCCCTTCTTGATGGAGGCGGTCTCGGTGGAGTTCGAGACCGGGTTGGCGTTGTAGACCATCAGGGCGTGGATGCCCGGATTCAGTCCCGCCTCGCCGTTCAGCACCGCGCCGAGCTTGAGCACGTTGACCGCCCGCGTGCCCTCCGGGATCCAGTCCGGCCGGCAGACGCGGTCCCAATGCACGGGAAATTCCCAGAGCGGCATCTGATAGATGCCGCCGCCGGGGTCCTTCCAGGCGCCGGTCAGGGCCGGCAGGGAGAAGATGGCGCGCAGGGCCTGGGCGCCGCCGGCGCTGCGCTCCACCGCCACGCCGGGGCGGATCGCGGCGTTGCGGGTGGTGGCGTATTCATGGGCCAGCATGCGGATGTCTTCCGCCGCGATGCCGCAGATCCCGGCGGCGTATTCCGGCGTGAAGGGCGCGGCGCGCTCCTTCAACGCGTCGAAGCCGAGGGTATGCTTCTCCACATAGTCCCGGTCGATCAGGTTGCCGTTGATGAGACAGTGGATCAGCGCCATCGCCAGGGCGCCATCCGTGCCGGGGCGCGGCATCAGGTGCCAATCCGCCTCCTTGGCGGTGCGGGAGCGGTAGGGGTCGATCACCACCACCTTGGCTCCGTGGCGCTGAGCCTCCTTCACCACGTGCCAGTGGTGGATGTTCGTGGAGATCGAGTTGCAGCCCCAGATGATGATGTACTTCGACTGCGTGAAGCTCATCGGGTCGAGGCCGTTGGTGGGGCCGACGGTGAGCAGCCAGGCCGTGCAGGAGCCGGAGCCGCAGAAGGTTTTTTCCGCCACGCTCGCGCCGAGCCGGTTGAAGAACGCATCGCCGACGGTGAGGCCCTGCACCACGCCCTCGTTGCCGAGATAGTTGTAGGGCAGGATCGCTTCGCGGCCGTGCGTCGCGATCACCTCTTGGAAGCGGTCATGGATCGTGTCGAGGGCTTCCGCCCAGCTGATCCGGGTGAACTGGCCCGAGCCCTTCGGGCCCGTGCGGCGCATCGGGTAGAGCACGCGGTCGGGATTGTAGTGGTGCCGCTCGAAATCGTGCACCTTGGTGCAGAGTGCGCCCCGGGTCATCGGATGGTCCGGGTTGCCGCGCACACCGGTCAGGCGCCCATCCTCGACGGTATAGATCATCGAGCAGGTGTCGGGGCAGTCATGCGGGCAAGCGCCCAGCTTGGTGGTGCTCGCAGCAGTGGCGGCCATGGTGCGTCTCCTCTCCCTCCGGTTGCCTTTTCGGCATCTTGTTGCTGGGAGACTGGCCGTCGCGCGGTTCGTAAGTCAATTATAATTCTAATGAGAGGCCCATGAAGGTCACCCTCGATCTCACCCGCCTGCGGGCGGAGGGGCGGATCACCGCGGAGGAGCACGACCGGCTCCTGGCCCTCTCGGCGAAGGAGGGCGCCTCCCTCGCCATCAACATCCTGATCGGCTTCGGCGTCGCCGCGGTGAGCCTGGCGGCGCTCGCCCTGGTGCCGGATCCCCGCGCGGCGCTCGCCCTGGGCGGGCTGATGCTGGCCGGAGGTACGGGCCTGCTCGCCCGGCTCGCTGCGTGGCGGGTGCTCGGCGCCATCCTCGTGCTGGTGGGCGCCCTGCTCTTCGGCGGCGGCCTCGTCGTGCTGCAGGAGGGCAGCGCCGCCTCCTTCCTGACCGTGACGGCGGTCTTCGCCGTCGCTGCCCTGCTCTCGGGCAACGGCCTGCTTGCGGTGCTCGCCGTGTTCGGGCTGTCCGGGGCCCTCGACGCCCGCGCGGGCTACAGCCACGCGGTCTATTCGATCGCGATTCCCGAGCCCGCGGCGACGGTGCTCGTCTTCTCCGCCCTGGCCTTCGGCCTCTACCGGCTGTCGAAGCATCTGCCCCCTGCGGGCGAGCGGCTCGCCCTGATCGGCGCGCGCACGGCGCTGTTCCTGGTCAATCTCGGCTTCTGGGTCGGCTCGCTCTGGGGCGACGAGACGCAATCCGGGATGCGGGAGTCGTTCGGCCGCTCGATCCCGGCCGAGGCCTTCGTGATCGGCTGGGCGCTCGCGCTGCTTGCGGTCGGTGCCTGGGCCGTGCGGGAGAACCGGCGCTGGGTGCTCAACCTCGCCGCGATCTTCGGTGGGATCCACTTCTATACGCAGTGGTTCGAACGGCTCGGCGCCACGCCGCTCAGCCTGCTTGCCGCCGGCCTCGTGCTCCTCGCCATCGCCTTTGGGCTCTGGCGCTGGAACGAGCGGTTTTCCCGTGAAAATTAACCCTGATAGCGAAGAAACGTGACGGCGCTGTCGCCGTAATCGCGCCGCTCCAGCGCCGTGAACCCGGGTGGCGGCGCCACCTGCACGGCGGCGGCTTCTTCGACGAGGACCAGGGCGCCAGCGCCGAGCCAGCCGCCGGAAGCGGCGGAGGCGAGGGCCTTCGGGGCCAGATCACGGTTATAGGGCGGGTCGCAGAACAGCAGGTCGAAGGGGCCTGCCGGCCCCGCCGGGCCGAGCTTGGTGGCATCCCGGCGGAACAGGCGGGTCGCGCCTTCCAGGCCCAGCGCTTCGATATTGCTCCGGATGATTGCCCGCGCCTCCGAGCCCTCGTCGACGAGGAGGGCGTATTCGGCGCCACGGGAGAGCGCTTCGAAGCTGAAGGCGCCGGTGCCGGCGAAGAGGTCGAGCACGCGCGCGCCCTCGACCACGTCGTCATAGGCATGGGCGAGGACGTTGAACAACGCCTCGCGCATCCGGTCCGTGGTCGGCCGGATCGCGTCCGTGCGTGGTCCCGCGAGCCGGCGGCCTCCGAGCCGCCCGCCGACGATCCTCACCGTTGCCGCTCCCGGACCGGGCTACTTCGACCCGCGCGGCTTGCCGCCGCCGCGGGGACCGGGCTTGCCGGAGAAGCCGCCCGGGCGTCCGCCGGGCTTGCCGCCGCCGGGACGGCCGCCGGCCTTGAAGCCCCCCCTGGCGCCGCCGGCTTCCTTGCCCGCCCCGCCGCGGGCGGGACCGGGCTTGAAGTCGCGGGAGGCGCCGCGCTCGCCCTCGGCACGGCCGCGGAAGCCGCCGGCCTTGCGCTCGAAGGCCTCACCGCCGTCACGCGAACGCTCCTGGTGCACACGCTCCTGGCGCGGGCGGTCCTGGCGCGGGCGCTCCTGCCGGGGACGATCGTCCCGAGCCCGATCCTGGCGCGGACGATCCTCACGCGGGCGATCCTGCGGCGCGCGATCCTGACGGGGACGATCTTGCCGGGGACGATCCTGGCGCGACCCGGTCGCCCGCTCCCGCGGCGGTCCGCGCCGCTCGCCCTGCCCCTCGAAGGCTCCGCGGGCCTCGGCCTCGCGGCGGCGCGGACGCGCTTCGCCGCCTTCCCCGCGCGGGGGACGGGCATCGCCGCGCGGCGGCCGGGCGTCGCCCCGGGGGGGACGGGCCTCCTCGTCGCGGCTGCGGAACTTGACCCGGCGGTGCGGCTCGGGGGCCGGCTGCTCCGGCGTGGGCTGCAGGCGCTCGACCAGAACGCGCCGCTCGCCGGTCTGGATCGAGCCGACGCGCTCGCGGCCGCGCTCGGCGGCCTGGGCGCGGGCCGCCTTCGGGTCGGCGCCCCGGCGGGGCACGCCGCCGCCACGGGGCCGCTCGTCCGCATCGGCATGCCAGATCGACTGGCGCGGACCCGGACCCATGCCGCCGGTCGGCACCCGCGCCGGCGCGGCGGGACGGGAGGGATCGCGGGCCGGACGGCCCGGCCGGGCGAAGCCGGCCTGCGGCCGCTCGGCGGGCGCGCCGCGGGAGGCACGGGGCGGGCGCGGCGCTTCGGCGGCGGCGGCCTGGGCCGCGGCCTTGGCCGTCTTCTTCGGGCTGCCGAAGGCAGCGATGGGGTCGCGCACCGGGCTCTCGAAATCGACGCCCGCCTGCTCGGCGAGGCCCTTGCCGAGCTGCTCCTTGAGCACCTTGGTCCGGATCTCCTCGACGAGCCCGACTTCGAGGTCGCCGAGCTGGAACGGCCCGAAGGAGAGCCGGATCAGCCGGTTCACGGAGAGCCCGAGATGCTCGAGGATGCGCTTGACCTCGCGGTTCTTGCCCTCGCGCAGGCCGAGTGTGATCCAGGCATTGTCGCCCTGCACCCGGTCGAGACTGGCCTCGACGGGACCGTATTCCATGCCGTCGACGGTGACGCCCTTCCTCAGCTTGTCGAGATCGGCCTGGGTGATCTCGCCGAAGGCGCGCACGCGGTAGCGGCGCAGCCAGCCGGTATCGGGATGGGCGATGACCTTGGCGAGGCCGCCGTCATTGGTCAGCAGCAGCAGGCCCTCGGTGTTGATGTCGAGCCGGCCGACCGCGACCACCCGGGGCAGATCCTCCGGCAGCACGTCGAACACGGTCTGGCGCCCTTCCGGGTCGCGGGCGGTGGTGACGACGCCCCGGGGCTTGTGGAAGATCCAGAGCCGGGTGCGCTCGCGGGCCGGCAGGGGCTCGCCGTCCACGCTGATGCGGTCGCTGTCGGTCACGTTGAGGGCGGGCGAGTGGATCACCTTGCCGTTCACGCTGACGCGGCCGGCCTCGATCATCACCTCGGCGTCGCGGCGCGAGGCGAGGCCCGCCCGGGCGATCGCCTTGGCGATGCGCTCGCCCTCGTAGCCCGCCTCGGGTTCGACCGGCTCCGCGGGGGCCTTCGCCGATTTGGCACCCTTGCGGCGCAGGGGCGCGTCGCCCCCGCTCGCCGGGGTGTCTGCCTGCGGGGGCGCCTCGGCGCCGGTGGATTCTTGGGGCACGGCCTCGTGCGGTGCGGAGTCCTGCCCGCCCGGCGCGTCGTCATTCATGTCGTTCATGCCCGCCCCATATCAGAGGCCTTCCCGGCTTGCGAGGCGTTCCGATCGAGAAGCCGCGCGCCGGATTCATGGCTCGGGCCTGCCGCAGCGGGATCAAGCACAGAAAAAGGCGGCCGAAGCCGCCTTTTCCGATGCGATCCGGGCACCCGAAGGTGCCCCGCCTCAAAGCCGGGGGGAACGGCCCCGCACGGCGCCCATCACCGCCGAGATCAGGAACAGGGCGATGGCGACGAAGAAGACGATCTTGGCAGCCTCCATCGCGGTGCCCGCGATGCCGCCGAAGCCGAGCAGCGCCGCGATCAGCGCGACGACGAGGAAGGTTACGGCCCAACCGATCATGGTATCCTCCGACAAGTTGTCTTCCGGCTGGCCGGCGCCGCTCGGTGCGGCCCGGATCCGGAGAATGTCTTCCGCTCCTCGCCGGTCGGGCCGGCGATGCGGTCTCATCCCTAGAAATTGCCAAGCTGCCGGATCGTTCCGCGCCGGCTTACAAAAGCGGGTGATGGCCGGGGAGGCGCTGAAGGGCTTCGAAGTTCGGCCGAACCGGATCGTCGCGACCCGGTCCGAGACCTGACCGTCCCGCATCCTGCGAAAAGCCAACGGACCGCGATCAGGCGATGTTCCGAGGCGCTGCGTTAGGGGCAGGATCCGGGCCTTCCCGCGGCCCCGACTCAACGCCGCCCGAACAGACGCTCGATATCCGTGAGCTTCAGCGCGACGAAGGTCGGGCGGCCATGGTTGCAGGAGCCGGAATGGGGCGTGGCCTCCATCTCCCGCAGGAGCGCGTTCATCTCCTCCGGCTTGAGGCGGCGGCCGGCGCGGATCGAGCCGTGGCAGCTCATCCGGGAGAGGATGGCGTCGAGGCGGCGGGTCAGCGGATCGCCGTCGCCGGCCGGCGCGCCCTCGTCCAGCCCACTGTCGAGGAGCGCATCGAGCACATCACGCACGAGATCGCGCACCGAGCCGCCGGCCAGGGCCGCCGGCACCGCCCGCACCAGCACCGCACCGGGGCCGAAGGCTTCGATCGAGAGGCCGAGGGCCTCCAGTTCGGCGGCGGCCGCCACGAGCCGTTCGGCCTCGGCGGGCGCCATCTCGACCACGTCGGGGATCAGCAGGCCCTGACGCGCGATGCCGCCGCCGGCCCGCTCGCGTTTCAGCCGCTCGTAGACCAGCCGCTCATGGGCGGCGTGCTGGTCGACGATGACGATGCCGTCCGCGGTCTGGGCGACGATGTAGGTCTCGTGGAGCTGAGCCCGGGCTGCTCCGAGGGGATGCTCGCTCGGTTCGGGCAGGAAGACGGCCTCCGGTGGCTCCCGAAGGTCGGCGGCGGGCGGGGCGAGATCGGCCTCGAACAGGCTCTGCGGCGTGTCGGAGAAGCCGCCGGCCGGCGGCGTCCGCTCGGGCATCCGCCAGCCCGCGGGGGCCGCGACGGAAGGGCCTGAGACGCTCGGGCGGCCCGGCGAGGGGAAGGCCTGCCGTCCGGAATGGGTGGTGAAGCCGCCGGGCCGCAGCGCCTCCAGGGTGCGCGCGGCCCCGGTCGTGGCAGACCGCATCCCGGCCTGGGCCAGGGCGGCGTGGATCGCGCTGACGACCAGGGCGCGCACGAGGCCCGGATCGCGGAAGCGCACCTCGGTCTTGGCCGGATGCACGTTCACGTCGACGAGGGCGGGATCGCAGGTCAGGTCGAGGGCGAGCACGGGATGGCGGTCGGAGGCCATGCTGTCGGCATAGGCCCCGCGCACGGCCCCGAGCAGCAGGCGGTCGCGCACCGGCCGGCCGTTGACCGTGAAGTGGATGTGGCCGGCCGCCCCCCGGTGATAGGTCGGCAGGCCGATATGGCCTTCGAGCAGGAAGCCCTCCCGGGCCAGCGAGAGCGGCACGGCGTTGCCCGCGAAATCCGACCCGAGCACGCTTGCCGCCCGGCGCAGCTGCGCCGCCGGTCCCGGCTCGCTCTCGGCGGGGAAGACGGTCGGCGTGGCGCTCTCGGTCCTGAGGGTGAAGCGGATCCGCGGCTGGGCGAGCGCCAGGCGGCGCAGCACCTCGGCCACCGCCAGGGTCTCCGCTCGGTCGGATTTCAGGAACTTGAGCCGGGCAGGCGTCGCGGCAAAGAGGTCGGTGACCTCGATGCGCGTACCCCGCGCCGCCGGGGCCGGGCGCAAGGGACCCTTCACCCCCGCCTCGACCACGAGGCTCCAGCCTTCGCCGCCCTCCGCCCGGGAGACGATGGAGAGCCGCGCCACGGCACCGATCGAGGGCAGGGCCTCGCCGCGGAAGCCGAGCGTGCCGATCCGGCTCAGGTCGCCATCGGGCAGCTTCGAGGTGGCGTGGCGCTCGACCGCGAGTTCGAGATCCTCCGGCCCCATGCCGCAACCGTCGTCGACGACCCGGATCAGCCGGCGGCCGCCGCCCTCGATCGTCACCTCGATGCTGCGGGCGCCGGCATCGATCGCGTTCTCGACGAGCTCCTTCACCGCGGAGGCCGGCCGCTCCACCACCTCGCCCGCAGCGATGCGGTCGACGAGGATCGCGTCGAGGCGGCGCACGGCGGCGCGGGGGATCACCGGTTCGGGGAGGGCGGACATCGCCGCGGGATCATAGCGGGCCGCGGCGGGCGCTCAAAGGCGCAGGCGCGTCGCGGCGGGCGCTGTCCCGCCCTCAGGCGGCGCCGGCCCGCAGCAGATCGTGGTAATGCACCAGCCCGACCGGTCGCTCCGCCTCGATCACGATCAGCGCGGTGATCTTCTTGGTCTCCTGGATCTCCAGGGCCTTGGCGAGCAGGGTCTCGGGGCTGACCGTGCGGGGATTGCGGGTCATCACCGCCTCTACCGCCACGGAATCGAGGTTCTCGCGGAAGATCGCCCGGCGCAGGTCGCCGTCGGTGACGATGCCGGCGAGCCGGCCTTCCGCGTCGGTCACGATCACCGAGCCGAAGCCCTTGGCGTCGATCTCGCGGATCGCCTCGCGCATGGGGGTGCCGAGCGGCACCACCGGCAGGCTCGCGCCGCCATGCATGACCTCACGGACTTGGCGGAGCGAGGCTCCGAGGCGGCCTCCGGGGTGGAACACGGAGAAGTCCCGAGCCGAGAAGCCCCGGGCTTCGAGGAGGGCGATGGCGAGGGCATCGCCGAGGGCGAGCTGCATCGCGGTGGAGGTGGTGGGGGCGAGCCCGTTGGGGCAGGCCTCCTTCGCCTTGGGCAGGGCGAGGCAGATATCGGCCTCCCGCCCGAGGGTGGAGGTGACCCCCGAAGTGATCGCCACCAGCGTCACCCGATAGCGGCGCGCATAGCCGATGATGTCGGCGAGCTCCGTGGTCTCGCCGGACCAGGACAGGGCCAGCACCACGTCCTCGGCCTGGATCATGCCGAGATCGCCGTGGCTCGCCTCGGCCGGGTGCACGTAGAGGGCCGGGGTGCCGGTGGAGGCGAGCGTCGCGGCGAGCTTGCGGGCGACATGGCCGGACTTGCCCATGCCGGTGCAGATCACCCGGCCGCTGCCCGTCCCGATGCGGGCGACCGCCGCGGAGAAGGCCGCGCCGAGCCCGTTGCCGACCGCCTCCATCAGGCAGGTCAGGCCGTCGCGCTCGGTCTCCAGGGTGCGCAGCGCCGAGGCGATGGCCGGGTCCCGCGACTCCGCCGGGGCGCCGTCCTGGTCCTCGATGCGCTGGGGCCGTGCCATGCCGGATGTGCTCTCTCGGGTCGCTCGGAGCGCGACGGTGGTCTGTGATGCGTCCCGCCATCGCGCCGGATTGTGGTCGCCTCATGGCTCCGCCCGAGGCCCTTCCTGAATAGGGGCCGCTGGTTGACCGCCCGTTAACCACGTCCGGTGTAGCCCGGTTAACCATGCCTGCCCGGGGGCGATGCCGGGCGACTCTTGCCCGGATGGCGGAAAGCCCCCAAGCCCGTGAAGCGCCCGCGGCCGATCGCAGAGACAGCCCGGACGGCCCGCGCGCCGGCGCGGACCGTGGCCGTGGCGCTCGCCCTCGCCGCCGGACTCCTCGTCGGGCCGGCCCTCGCCCAGGAGGCCCCCGACGCCGCGGGCGCGGACCTGTTCTCCCCCAAGCGCCAGAACCGCCTGTTCGCGCAGCCGGGCGCGGACGACCTGCCGAGCCTGCGCGGCGTGAACCCGTCTGCCGGAAGCGCGGGCGGGGGCGAGGCCGGCGTCGGCGTCTCCGGGGGCGGCGAGGGCCTGTCGCGGCTGCCCCGCTTCCGCTCGGGCGGCAGCGCGATCTCTTCGGTCGCCAACGCGCCGAATGCCGCGCGGCCCAGCCTGCTGCGCCTGCGCGCGGCCCCGCCCCGCCGGATCGGCCTGCCGACGCGCCAGCTCACGCGGGGCCGTATCCAGGATTTCACGACGGATCTGCGCCTGACGCCGGTGATCCAGCCCGCCGTCTCCGGCGTGCCCCTGCCGACGCCGATCCCCGTGCTCGGCCTGCTCAACCCCACCGGCATCCTGCTCGGCACGGCCCTGCGCCGGCCGATCGCCGCCGACCAGGCCTATGCCCCCCTCGGGATCAAGCTCGGCACCTTCACGGTGCTGCCGGCCTTCACCCAGAGCATCGGCTACGATTCGAACCCGGACCAGATCGGCGGGAACCTCGCCAAACCCTCCCTGGTGCTGCGCAGCGAGGGCGAGGTCGTCTTCCGCTCGGACTGGTCGTCGAGCGCCCTCGAGGGCGAGCTGCGCGGGGGCTATCTCGAATATCCCGACAACGAGGCCTCGAGCCGGCCCAATGCCGCGGGCACCACGCGGCTGCGGGTCGATATGAACCGCGACACCCGCATCGACGTGGAGACGCGCTTCCTCCTCGACACCCTGCGTCTCGGCAGCCCGGAGGTCGGCAGCCAGGCGACGAGCCGGCCGATCTACGCCACCTATGGCGGCACCGTCGGCGTCACCGAGAATTTCAACCGCCTGCAGGTCACGCTGCGCGGCTCGATCGACCGCCAGATCTTCGAGGATGCGCGGCTTGCGAGCGGCGCACCGCTGATCCAGAGCGACCGCGACACCAACCAGTACGGCCTGCGCCTGCGGATCGGCTACGAGGTCTCCCCGGCGATCACGCCCTTCGTCGAGACCATCGTCGACACCCGCGTCTACGACACGCCGGTGGACCAGCAGGGTTTCCGCCGCGACTCGGACGGGGTGGCGCTCACCGGCGGCGCCAGCTTCGCGCTCACCCGGTTCATCACCGGCGAAGTCTCCGGCGGCCTGCAGCGGCGCGACTATGTCGATGCCCGCCTGCGCGCCATCTCCTCGCCGCTGATCAACGCCGCGTTGATCTGGTCCGTCAGCCCGCTCACCACGGTCCGCTTCAACCAGCAGACCGGCGTCATCGAGACCTCGGTGGCCGGGGCGAGCGGCGTCGCCACCAACGTGGCCACCCTGGAGGTGCAGCACGACCTCCTGCGCAACCTCTCGATCACGCTCGGCGGCGCCTACATCGCCAACGACTATCAGGGGGTGAGCATCCGCGAGCGCGGCTTCTCCGCCACCGCCCGGCTCGATTACCGCTTCAATCGCTGGCTGACCCTGCGCGGCAGCTACATCCACCAGGAACTGACGAGCACGGCGGCCGCCTCGAGCTACCAGGCGGACACGGTCCTGCTCGGGGTGCGGGTGAACCCTTAGAGCCGCTTCCGATCGCATTGCCACCGGGAGCGGCTCCACGCCTTCGTCGTGACGCGCGCTCTCACGCCGAACCGGTGTCCCCTTCGGCGCAGAGCGTTCTCGGCGCTCAGGCGGTCCTGATCAGCAGCGCGATCGCGGCGACGGCGATCACGCCGAGGGTGACGAGGATGCCGCCGCCGCGGCAGGCGAACTGGCGGGGCGAGTTCTTCGGCGCGAACATCCCGATCGGGTGCAGGATCCGCGCGATCACGAGGACGATCAGCAGGGTCTGGACCAGGGTATGCCCGCCACCGGCGGCTTCGAGCAGGCCAATCAGCACGAGGGCCAGCGGCACGTTCTCGGTGAAGTTGCCCTGCGAGCGGATGCGCTTGAACAGGCTGTTGTCGTTGCCGTCGCCGAACAGGGTGTTGGTGGAGAGCCGGCCGCCGATCACCCAGCCGGTCAGGCCGACATGGATCAGGCCGAGAAGGCCGGCGTAGAACGCGGTGGTGATGGGAAAGATCACGCGCGGGAATCCTCAGGAGCGGGGGGGCGGCAGCCGGCTCCGCCCGGGGAGGGACATGGCGACGGGGCAACCCGAAGGCCTGCCGTTCGTTGCGGGGCGAGGTGGAAATTCCTTGTCCTGTGTTGAGAACCGCCCGCCGATGGGCGGCACGTCCCGTTAACCGCGCCGCGAGATGGCCACGCTTCGGCCCGTGGGGCGTCATGGTGCGGTCAAGCTTCCGGCCGCTTGCCGGCCGAACAAGGCACCACGCCGCACCCTATCCGCGCGGCGCCGAGGAGCCCCATGACGAACCGCCTCAAGCTCTGCGCCGCCGGCCTGCTGACCCTCACCGTCGCCGCCTGCGCCTCCGCCCCCGCCGCGCCGGTGGCCGATCCGGTGCCGCCGCCGCGCCGCCCCTACGACGCCAAGACCCAGCTCGAATACGGCAACCCGCCGCCCCCGCCGCCGCAGCAGGGCTACTGAGTGGCGACGAGCCTCATCGGAACGCCCGCGCTCACGCGGTCTCGCGGGCGCGGCGGTTCTCGTAGGCCTTGAGATGGGTGAAGACGCGCGCGAGCAGCGGCGTCTCCACGCCGAAGGCGCGCCCGCGGGCGATCAGGTCGCCGACGATGTGGTCGCCCTCGATGCGCGCGCCGTTCTCGATGTCGCGCAGCATCGAGGCGGTCATGGCGGATTTCTCCGCCGTCAGCATCTTCCGCGCGCCCTCGTAGACCTTCTCGCGCTGCGGATAGCCCGCGGCCTGCGCGACCGCGCGGCATTCCTCCAGCAGCGCCTCGACGAAGGGCAGGCCCTCCGGCGCTGCGACGATGTCGCCGATCGCCGCCCGCATCAGGGTGGTGGCCCCGGCGAGCGTCGCCAGGAAGACCCACTTCTCCCACATCTCCAGGAGCACCTTGTCGCTGGCGCGGGCCTGGAAGCGCACCCCCTCCATCAGCGCCTCGATCGCCGTGACGCGCGCGCTGCGGCTGCCGTCGCGCTCGCCGTAGGTCAGGCTGTGCAGCTCGCTCATCTGCCGGATCTCGCCGGCCTTGGTGAGCGTGGCGACGATGGCGCAGCTGCCGCCGAGCACCGTCTCCGCGCCGAAGGCGGCGTCGAGGGCGTCGAGATGGGACAGGCCGTTCAGGATCGGCAGCACGGTCGTCTGCGGCCCGACCGCGGGGGCGACGTCGCGCAGGGCGGTGTCGAGATCGTAGGCCTTGCAGCTCAGGAGCACGAGGTCGAACGGGCCGGGGATCGTGTCCGCGGTCACGGTCCGCGGGGACGCGATCTGCGCGTCGCCCACCGGGCTCAGCACCTTGAGGCCGGCCTCCGCGAGCCTCTGGGCCCGGGCCGGACGCACGAGGAAGGTCACGTCCCGCCCGATCTCGGCGAGCCGGGCTCCGAAATACCCGCCGGTCGCACCGGCTCCGACGACGAGAACACGCATCCGAGAACCCTCCCTGAGCGCCCGTTCGGGCTTTCCCGCTGCGTAGGAGGTGCGGTGCGCGCGCGCAAGGTTCAGGGGGGTGCGGCCGATGACGAAGGCGCCCGGCACCGCGTGCCGGACGCCTCGCGAAGGGCTCCGAAGGCGGTCGGGCGCGGCTCCGAGCCTTTGTCGTGACGGCTCAGCGCCCTAGAACAGGCTGCCCTGGATGCGGCCGAGGCCCTGCTTGGCGATCGGGTTGGACGGGTCGAGGCGGGCGGCCTGCTGGTAGCTCTCGGTGGCTTCCTTGCGGCGGTTCGTCTTCTCGTAGGCGAGGCCGCGATAGGCCCAGGACGCGGCGTCCTTCGAATTCACGTTGAGGGCCGCGTTGTAGTCCTCGATCGCCTTGTCGAACTGGTTCGTGGAGATCAGGCTCTGGCCGCGGGCGGCGTAGGGGGCGGCGACGAAGGGGTTGCGGTCGATGGCGGCGGCGAAGTCGCCGATCGCCTCGGCGTCGTGGCCCTGACGCTGCTTGACGAGGCCGCGGGCGTGATACGCCTCGGCCGATTCCGGGTTGAGGCGGATCGCGACGTTGAGGTCGTTGATCGCGCCCGAGAGATCGCCCTGGGCGCGCAGCAGGTTGGCGCGGCCGATATAGGCGGCGGCGAAGTTCGGGTCGTTGGCGATGGCCTTGGAGAAGTCCTGCAGCGCGACGTCGTTGCGCCCGGTCTGGCGGTTGGCCAGGGCCCGGTTGGTGTAGGCGGAGGCCGAGTTCGGATCGAGCTGGATCGCCTTCGAGAAGTCGCCGATGGCGTCGCCGAACTGGCCCGCACGGGCATAGGCCGCGCCGCGGGTGACGTAGGCGGCGGCATCGTTCGGGTTGCGGGCGATCACCTCGCTCAGCGAGGCGATGTTGACGTTGGTCGCGCCCGTGGTGTCGGATTCGAGCACCGCGAATTGCCGCGGCGCGGCGGCGCTGCCATAGGTCTCGCAGCCCCCGAGCGCCGCCGCCGTGAGGGCGAGCGCTCCGTAGAGCCCGGTCTTGCCGGCACGCAGCGAGATCAGCTTCATCCTTCGAACCCCCTCCGGCCCGAGGCCCGTCGCGCCCGGGTCCGCGCCTCGCGATCGGCCCTTTCGCGCTCGCCTGGCGAGGCTCGGGTCGATCGGCGGCGACGGTCCGACGCGTTTCGGGCCACCATTCCGCATCGCGGTGTACGGGCACTTAAAACGTCGCGGTTTCCAAAGGCTGAAGCGGGGGGATGTGGCGAAGGTATGGCCCCTGCCCGCGGGCGGCCTCCAGGGGCTCCCGCAGGCCCGTCCCGGCGCCTGGCTGTGGCTTTCGCGCCGCAATTTTCGGGGCGCGCGCCGCTCCGGCGGGCCCGGGGGGCGACTCAGGGGATGAAGTCGAGTTCCGGCGCGTCGGCGTCGTCGAGGCCGCGCATCACGTCGAGGCAGGCCTGCAGGATGTAGGCCGCGGCGAGCTTGTCCACGAGCTCGCCCCGGCGCGCCCGGGAGGCATCGGCCTCGAGGAGCGTGCGCGTCACCGCGGCCGTGGAGAGCCGCTCGTCGAAGAACAGCACCGGCAGGGGCAGGATCGGCTTGAGGTTGCGGGCGAAGGCGCGGCTCGACTGGGCGCGCGGCCCCTCCGACCCGTCCATGTTGAGGGGCAGCCCGATCACCAAACCGCCGACGCGGTGCTCCGTGCAGAGCTTGGCGACGCGGGTCGCGTCCGGCGTGAACTTCACCCGCCGGATCGTCTCCAGGGGGGAGGCGATCTGCCGGCCGACATCGCAGAGCGCGAGCCCGATCGTCTTGGTGCCGAGATCGAGCCCGATCAGCCGCGGGCCGGCCGCGCGGGACTCCGCCGCGAAGGCGGCGATCGCCTCGCGGTTCACGGCGCGCCCTCCGCCTGCCCGAGGGCGGCGAGCGCCGCCGCATCGTCGCCGAGGAAGCGCGCGGGCAGGGGCGCGGCCTCCTCGCCGAGGATGTCGATGACATCGAGCCCCTGGAGGCCGCGCAGGAAGGCGCGCAGATCCGCGCCGCCATGGCGCACCGTCTCGAGATCGGCGGCGAGCACGAAGATGTCGTATTCCTCGAAGCCGGGGGTCACGTCGAAGAACACAAAATCCCCGCCCTCGGTCTCCCCGAAGAAGCAGGCCCGGTCCATCAGACCGGCCGGGGCCTCCGCGGGCAGGGCGAAACCGGGCGCCGCGCCCCTTTCCGACAGCTCTCCCATCGCCGTCGCGATGCTGTGGGCGATCAGCTCGGCCCGCACCACCAGATCGGCCGCCTCGATCGGCAGGGGCGTGTAGAGGCGCAGATGGCCGCCGATGCGTCCGGCCCCGCAGTCCCGGCAGAAGCTCCTGTAGGAGGCGGGCAGCGCGAAGCCGAGTTCGGCCTCCGCCCGGGCGATCTCGTCCGGCTCGGAGACGAGGCCCGGCCGGAATTCGGAAAAGACGTCAGCCCACATCGCACCGGCCCGCTCGACGAAGGGCCGCTCCCGGCCCGAGGCGGCGGCTTAGGGCGGGTCGCCCCGGCTTGTCCACCGTTGTCCCCGGCTCCGTTAACCATAACGGAAGGTTGTCGGGGCTCGGCAGGAGCGTCCGCATGCGGATTGCGTTAACGATTGCTTAACCATTTCCGACGAGACGCCCGTGCCCGCCGCGACCCGCCTCCCCGAATCCCCGCGCAACCGGTCCGGCCGCCCCCTCGGACCCGTCGTCGGTGTGGTCCGGCGGCGCCGGGTGCCGGAGGAGGCCCTGGTCGCGATCGGCCGGCGCGATCCGGTCACGGGGATGCGGCGGACGATGCCGCGCCGCCACCTCATCATGCTGGCTCTGGCCGCGGAGGTGCTGTTCCTCGGCTACCGCCTGTCGGACCGCTACCGGCCGCCGGGCATCGCCGTGGAGCCGACCCTGGTCGAGGGCCACGTCATCACCTGACGCCGTCGCGTGCCCGGCGTTGCCGGCCCGCGAAGCGCTCTGCTATAGCCCGCCCCTGAGGCCCGCCGGATTGTCGGCCCGGGCCTGCGAGGCACTTTCCTTCTCAAGGGCGGCATGTCGGTCGACGCGAAGACGGTACGGCGCATCGCGCATCTGGCGCGCATCGCGGTGACGGACGAAGAGGTTGAGCCGCTCCGGGGCGAGCTGAACGCGATTCTCGCCTTCGTCGAGCAGCTCGGCGCGGTCGACGTGACTGGCGTCGAGCCGATGACCTCGGTCACCCCCATGGCCATGAAGAAGCGCACCGACGTGGTGAACGACGGCGGCCGGGCCGCCGACATCGTGGCCAACGCCCCCGAGACCGAGGACAACTACTTCCTGGTTCCGAAGGTCGTCGAGTAGACGATCCCGCGGCCAGGCATCGCCGCTGCGCGGTCTCGCCCCCCGACGGGCGCCGCGCCAGCCTCGCTCACGGGGCGACGTTACGGTTAAGGGCATGACGGCACTCAACGAACTCACCCTGGCCGAGGCCCGCGACGGGCTGAAGGCGAAGACGTTCTCGGCGCGCGAGCTGACGCAGGCGCATATCGCGGCGGTCGAGAAGGCGCGGGCGCTCAACGCCTATCTCGTCGAGACGCCGGAGCGCGCCCTGGCAATGGCCGAGGCCTCCGACGCGAAGATCGCCAAGGGCGAGGCGCGGCCGCTGGAAGGCTTGCCGCTGGGCATCAAGGACCTGTTCTGCACCCACGGGGTGGCGACCACCGCCGGCTCGAAGATCCTCGAAGGGTTCGAGCCGCATTACGAATCGACCGTCTCGGCCAATCTCTGGCGGGACGGCGCGGTGATGCTCGGCAAGCTGAACCTCGACGAGTTCGCCATGGGCTCGTCCAACGAGACCAGCGCCTACGGCAAGACGGTCTCGCCCTGGCGCCGCCAGGGCTCCGAGGCCCCGCTGGTGCCGGGGGGCTCCTCGGGCGGCTCGGCCGCGGCGGTCGCGGCGCATCTCTGCCTGGGCGCCACGGCCACCGACACCGGCGGCTCCATCCGCCAGCCCGCGGCCTTCACCGGCACGGTCGGCATCAAGCCGACCTACGGGCGCTGCTCGCGCTGGGGCATCATCGCCTACGCCTCCTCCCTCGATCAGGCCGGCCCGATCGCCCGCACGGTGCGCGATTCGGCGATCCTGCTCGCCTCCATGGCGGGCCACGATCCCCGCGACACCACCTCGGTGGACCGGCCCGTGCCGGATTACGAGGCTTCGGTCACCCGCGGCGTGAAGGGCCTGACCATCGGCATCCCGAAGGAGTACCGGGTCGAGGGCATGCCCGTCGAGATCCAGAAGCTCTGGGACCAGGGCGCGGACTGGCTGCGGGCCGCGGGCGCGCAGATCAAGGAGATCTCGCTGCCGCATACCCAATACGCCCTGCCCGCCTATTACATCGTCGCCCCGGCGGAAGCCTCCTCGAACCTCGCCCGCTACGACGGCGTCCGCTACGGCCTGCGCGTGCCGGGCAAGGACATCGTCGGCATGTACGAGAACACCCGCGCCGCCGGCTTCGGCCGCGAGGTGCGCCGCCGCATCATGATCGGCACCTACGTGCTCTCGGCCGGCTATTACGACGCCTATTACGTGCGCGCGCAGAAGATCCGCACCCTGATCAAGCGCGACTTCGAGGCGGCCTATGCCGACGGCGTCGACGCGATCCTCACCCCCGCCACCCCCTCGGCCGCCTTCGGCATCGGCGAGATGGCGAGCGCGGACCCGGTGCAGATGTATCTCAACGACGTGTTCACCGTGACGGTGAACATGGCCGGCCTGCCGGGCATCTCCGTGCCGGCGGGGCTCGACGCGCAGGGGCTGCCCCTCGGCCTGCAGCTGATCGGCCGCCCCTTCGACGAGGAGACGCTGTTCGCGGCCGCTCAGGTCGTCGAGGAATCCGCCGGCCGGATGCAACTGCCGCCGGCCTGGTGGGCCTGACGTGCCCCCGGTCGTCCCGACCTATCCCGCCTCCGTCTGGCTGCTGGCCGGGTTCGACCCCATCCTGATCGGGTTCGCCCTGTTCCTCGGCTGGAAGGCGGACCAGTTCGGCAAGGTCTTCATCGCGGCCATCGCCGCGCTCGCCGTCTCGGTCCTCGCCTCCTGGCTGATCACCGCGCTCGGCGTGCCCTGGCCCGCGCCGGTCGGCCACGATCTGCCGACCTTCTTCCCCGTGCGCACGGTCGCGGCCTTCCTGTGGGCCTGCCTCGGCTTCTTCGGCCGGCGGGTCCTCGCCCCGCGCCGCTGACCCTCGCCCCTTCCGGGCTTAAGCACCTTTCGCCCGGATTTATCTTTCACGGCAGCGTGCTGCGTTCGACAGAACGCGGCGGCTCGCTGGGCCTCCGCCGGCCCGGATGACGAAATGCGGCGCTTGCTTGAACTTTTGTTATAGCTCTCCTACGGTGTTGCGATGCAGCGCAGACACCAATCCGGGTATAGCGGAGTTGACGGCCTGACGCAGACCGGATCGTCCGGTTCCGTGGCTGCCCCTCCTGACGTGCTCGCCCAGCGCGTCGAGCCACAGGGCGGCTGCTACGGGGTTCAGATCCTGGTCGCAGGGCGCCGCAAGGGCTGGCGCAACGATGTCTGCGCCCAGATCCGGCGGGCCGGCTTCTGCGCCACCACGGTTGATTCGGGCGTCGACGCCCTCACCGTTCTCGTGCTCGGCATTCCGGTGGACGTTCTGGTGACGGACGCCGAATTGCAGGGCGAGCTCTGCTGCTCCCGGCTCGCGGCCGAAGCCAAGGCGCTGCGCCCCAATCTCGGCATCATCTACGCGGGCGACGAATCGGCGGTCTCCACCCTGCCGCCCGACGCGATCATCCTGCCGGCCGATGCGGAGGAGGAGGGCGTGACCAAGCGGGTGCGCCAGGCGCTCCGCTCGCGCGCACCGGCGGACGCGCCCGAACCCGCTCACAAGCGTGCGTGAGTTCGCCGCGGCGGTTCCCAAGAGGCTCGCCGGTTCTAAGTGAGACGGGCGGGATCCGAACCGGGGATCGAGCCATGACCCTGCTGCGCCGCGACTGCCTCGTTCTCATCGGTGCCTTCGCCGCGGGAATGGCCCGGGCGGAGGACGGCAAGGCCGAGGGCGCCTTTGCCTTCAGCTTCGAGAAGCCGGGCGGCGGCCTGCTGCCGCTCTCGGCCCATGCGGGCAAGCCGATCCTCGTCGTCAACACGGCCACCGCCTGCGGCTTCGCTCCGCAATTCTCCGGCTTGCAGGCCCTCTGGACGCGCTTCGGCGAGCGGGGCCTCACCGTGATCGCCGTGCCCTCGCCGGATTTCGGCAATCAGGAGCCCCTGGACGGCCCCGCCATCGCGGAGGCCGCGCGCAAGAATTTCGGCGTGACCTTCCCGATCGCCGAGAAGACGCATGTGAAGGGGGCCGCGGCGCATCCCTTCTATCGCTGGGCGGCGGAGCGGAAGCCGGGCGAGACCCCGCGCTGGAATTTTCACAAATACCTCGTCGGCCGCGACGGCAGCCTGAAGGCCGCCTTCGCCACCCAGGTCGAGCCGACCGATCCGCGGGTGATCGCGGCGATCGGCGCGGAACTCGGCGCCGCCTAGAGAGCCAGCTCAGCGCGTGACGGCGACGAGGCCGATCACGAGGGCCGCCATCGGCAGGACGACGTGGACGCCGCCCCTACCGGTAGGGCACCTCGGCGGGTGGCAGCGGGGCCTCTTGCGCCACGCCCCGCTGCCGGTGCGAGCGCCGCACGATCACCCGCTCCCGCGGGGCCGGGCGCATCGCGGGCGGTGGCTCGGAGGGATAGTTCGAGGCGAAGGGATTGGCCGGCAGGCCGACCGTGCTGCCGGCCAGGCCCGGCATGCCCTGCGCCCAGGCGTCCCCGGCACCGAAGCCGAGCAGGCAGAGGCCGGAAGCGGCGGCCAGGGTTCGGCGTCTCGGCATCGGCATCTCCTCGTGCGGCGGCGTTGGCGGAAGGATAGGGCGCGACCCCATATCGCGACAGCGGGGCGGCGGGCCGCGCCGCTTCAGCGAAGGACGATGCCATGGATCCCCACCGTTTCGAGCGCGACGGCGAGACCTACGAGGCCCGGTTCGAGCGGGTGGCGGAGGGCTGGGTCGCCCGCATCCACCGGGAGGGCGACGACCATGTCCATGTCCTCGCCTTCCCGGATGGTGCCGGCTTCGACCCGGAGGACGTGCGGGGCTCGCTCGTCGCCGGCTGCGAGGGCATCCTCGCGCAACTGCCGGGCCGGGGCACCACGCGCCACTGAGGCGCGGCACCCCGGGAGGGAACTCCCCCGCGGCCTGCCGTGTTCGCGCTTCTCAAGGGTAAAGACAAAGTGAGGAGCGCGCATGGGCGAGGTCGTCTATCACATCATCGAGCATGACGGGGGCTACGCCTACCGCGTCGGCGACACGATCTCCGAGACCTTCCCGAGCCGGGCGGAAGCCCTGGAAGCGGCCCAGGCCGCGGCGGCCGAGCAGCAGGTGCCGGGTTCGACCGAGGGTATCCGCTACCAGGACGGACGCGGCGTCGAGCACGAGGAAGTCGCCCGCGGCAACGATCGCCCAAAGGCCAAGGTCGAGGGCTAGGGAAATGGCGCGAAAGCCGGCCTCCCGCATCCAGCGCAGCACGCGGTCCCCTCGCCGGAGGGCGAGGAGAGGCGCGGGGCGCTCACCCGTCGAGGGTGATCAGGCTGACGCTGCCCCCGGCGGCGGCGGTGTTGACGGTCAGCGTCCGCTCGGTGGCGAAGCGGGCGAGGTAGTGGGGGCCGCCGGCCTTCGGCCCCGTGCCGGACAGGCCGGTGCCGCCGAAGGGCTGGCTGCCCACCACCGCGCCGATCATGTTGCGGTTGACGTAGACGTTGCCGTGCGGGAGCGCGGCGGCCACGCGCGCGGCGAAGGCGTCGATGCGCGACTGCACACCGAGGGTGAGGCCGTAGCCGCCGGCCGCGACCGCGGCGAGAACCGGCTCGACCGCCTCGGGCCGATACCGGACCACATGCAGGATCGGGCCGAACACCTCCTCCGTCAGGTCCTCCACCCGCGCGAGCTCGAAAATCTGCGGCGGGACGAAGAGCCCTTCCGCGGGCACCGCATCCGCGAGATGCGTCCTCGCGCTCGCCCGCATCCGCGCGACATGGGCCACGAGCCGCGCCTTGGCGGCGGCGTCGATGACGGGGCCGAGGTCGCTCGCGAGATCGCGCGGATCGCCGACCTTCAACTCCCGGGCGGCGCCCGCGATGGCCGCGATCATGCGGTCGGCGACGTCCGCCTGGACGAGGAGCAGGCGCAGGGCGGAGCAGCGCTGCCCGGCCGAGCGGAAGGCGGAGGCGACGACATCGTCGGCGACCTGCTCGGGCAGGGCCGTGGCATCGACGATCATCGCGTTGATGCCCCCGGTCTCGGCGATCAGCGGAAGGATCGCCCCGTCCCGCGCGGCGAGCGCCCGGTCGATCGCCTTCGCGGTGGCCGTGGAACCGGTGAAGACCACGCCGGCCAGCGCCGGGTGGCTGAGCAGCGCCGCGCCCACCTCCGGGCCGCCGGGCACGAGCTGCAGGGCGCTGCCCGGGATGCCGGCCGCGTGGAGCAGGCGCACGGCCTCCGCCGCGACCAGCGGCGTCTGCGGCGCGGGCTTGGCGACGACCGTGTCGCCGGCCATCAGCGCGGCCGAGATCTGCCCGAGGAAGATCGCCAGGGGGAAGTTCCAGGGCGAGATCGCCACGAACACCCCGCGTCCCCGCAGCGACAGGGCGTTGCTCTCCCCCGCCGGCCCCGGCAGCGGGACGGGGGCGCCGAACAGCTTCCGGCCCTCGGCGGCGTAGTAGCGCAGGAAATCGATCGCCTCCCGCCACTCGGCCAGGGCGTCGTCGAGGGTCTTGCCGGCCTCCGCCTGGAGCAGGTGGAGGAAGCGCCCCCGCGACGCCTCCAGCGCCTCCGCCGCCCGGTCGAGGCAGGCCGCCCGCTCGCCCGCCGGCCGGGCGGCCCAGGCGGGGAAGCCGGCGGCGGCAAAGCCCATCGCCTCCGCCGCGATCGCCGCGGTCGCCTCGATCACCGGGCCCAGGGGGGCGCCGTCGATCGGGCTCGCCACGGACCTTTCCACCCCCTCCCGCGCGCGCCCGTCGAGGATCGGAGCGGCGTGGCCCGGGCCGGCCGCGGCGTCCCGCTCGGCGAGACAGCGCCGCAAAGCCGCCCCGTCGCCGAAGGCGAGGCCTGAGCTGTTGCGGCGTGTCTCGCCGAAGAGGTCGCACGGCAAGGGGATCCGCGGATGGCGGGCCCGCGACGGGGTCTCGATCAGCGCCTGCGGCCGGGCGAGCAGGGTCCGGGCCGGCACGGCCCTGTCGGCGGCCCGGGCGACGAAGGAGGAATTGGCGCCGTTCTCCAGGAGGCGGCGCACCAGGTAAGCGAGCAACTCGCGATGGCCGCCGACCGGGGCATAGACCCGGCAGGCGAGGCTCGGCTTGCGTTCGAGCAGCCGCGCATAGAGCGCCTCGCCCATCCCGTGCAGGCGCTGGAACTCGAAGCCCGCGCCGCCGTCGCCCAGGCCGTCGAGCTGCCCGGCGAGCCCGAGGATGGTCGCGATGGTGAGCGCGTTGTGGGTGGCGAATTGCGGGTAGAGCCGGTCGCGCCGGGCGAGCAGCCGCCGCGCGGCGGCGAGATAGCTCAGATCCGTCATCGGCTTGCGCGAGAAGACGGGATAATCGGCCAGCCCCTGCATCTGGGCGAGCTTGATCTCGCTGTCCCAATAGGCGCCCTTGACGAGGCGCACCATCAGCTGGCGGTCGAACCGCTCGGCGAGATGCGCGACATGGTCGATCACGGGCAGGCAGCGCTTGGAATAGGCCTGGATCGCGAGGCCGAACCCGTCCCAGCCGGCGAGAGCCGGGTCGGCGAGCACGGCGCCGAACACGTCGAGGGAGAGTTCCAGCCTTTCGGCCTCCTCGGCATCGACCGTGACGTTGAGATCGTGGGCCCGGGCGGTGCGGGCGAGGTCGCGCAGGATCGGCACCAGCTCCGCCATCACCCGCGGTGCCTGCAAGGGCGCGAAGCGGGGATGCAGGGCGGAGAGCTTCACGGAGATGCCCGGCCGGTCCGGCAGGCGGCCGTTGCCGGCCTCCGCGCCGATCCGCGCGATCGCCTCCGCATAGGCCGCCCGGTAATGGGCGGCGTCCTGGGCCGTGCGGGCGCCCTCGCCGAGCATGTCGTAGGAGTAGCGGTAGCGCCGCCGCTCGCCGGAACCCGCCCGCTTGAGGGCGGCGCCGATCTCCTCGGCCAGCACGAACTGGCCGCCCATCAGCCGCATCGCCCGCTGCGCGGCGTTGCGCACCGCCGGGCGCCCGAGCCGGCGGACCATGCCGGACAAGGTCGCCTCGGGGCTGTCCTCGGGGGCGACGAGGCGGGCGCCGAGGCCGAGCGCCCAGGCGGCGGCATGGGCGAGCCCGGTCTCGGAGCGGATCTCGTGATGGGCGAAGTCGCCCTCGCGCAGCTTGTCGGCGATCAGCCGGTCGCTCGTGCCCGCATCCGGCACCCGCAGCAGCGCCTCGGCGAGGCTCATCAGGGCGAGGCCCTCGCGGGTGGTCAGCGCGTATTCCCGCAGGAGCGCCTCGACCGCCCCGTGCCCGGCGCCCTCCCGGATCGCGCCGATCAGGTCGAGGGCGAGGGCGTCGACCGCGGCCTCGGCCGCGGGCGGCAGCGGCGCCTGCGCCAGCAGCGCCTCGGCCAGGGCGGCGTCGTCGGGCGCGTAGGGGGCCTCGAAGCGGGGAAGCGGGTCGGTCATCGTGGCGCGCGGTCCAGGCTCGCCGGAGCCTAGCACGCCCGATGCCGTCCGGCTCTCCGCCCGGGCGACACGGGAAAGGCCCCGCCGCGGGCGGGGCCTTCCGACGAGGGCGACGTTGACGGCTCAGGGCCGCACGGGCGCCTCGTCCTCCGCGAAGATGTCGCGGTTCTTGGTCTCGGGCACGAAGATCAGGCCGATGACGAAGGTCATCACGGCGACCACGATCGGGTACCAGAGGCCGTAATAGATGTCGCCGGTCTGGGCCACCATGGCGAAGGCGGTGGCCGGCAGCAGGCCGCCGAACCAGCCATTGCCGATATGGTAGGGCAGCGACATCGCGGTGTAGCGGATCCGGGTCGGGAACAGCTCCACCAGGGCGGCGGCGATCGGGCCGTAGACCATGGTCACGAACAGCACGAGGACGAACAGGAGCCCGATGACGCCGGCCACCTGCGGCCGGAACACGTCGAAGGGGTTGCTCATCTTCACGATGTCCGCGTCGCCCGGCTTCGGATAGCCCGCGGCCTGGAGCGCGGCGCCCGCGGCCTTGTTGAAATCCGCTGCCGGCATGCCTGCCGGGAAGGGGATCTCGGTGCCGTTGACCACGATCTTGGTCGGCTGGCCGGCCGGACCGGCCTCGGTGGTGTATTTCACCGAGGACTTGGCGAGGTAGTCGCGGGCGAGGTCGCAGGGGGCGGTGAACTTGGCCGTGCCGATCGGGTTGAACAGCGTGCCGCATTCGGCGGGATCGGCCACCACGCTCACCTTCACCGTCTCGATCGCCTTCTCGAGCTTCGGGTTCGCCAGCGAGGTGATGTGCTGGAAGACCGTGAAGTAGCTCACGGCGGCGATCAGGCAGCCGGCCAGGATGATGATCTTGCGGCCGATCTTGTCGGAGAGCCAGCCGAAGAACACGAAGAAGCCGGTGCCGAGCAGCAGCGACCAGGCGACGAGCAGGTTGGCGGTGTAGCCGTCGACCTTGAGGATGCTCTGCAGGAAGAACAGCGCGTAGAACTGGCCCGTGTACCAGACCACGCCCTGGCCGGCGGTGAGGCCGAGCAGCGCGATCAGGGCGAACTTGGCGTTCTTCCACTGGCCGAAGGCCTCGGAAAGCGGCGCCTTCGAGGTCTTGCCCTCCTCCTTCATCTTCTTGAAGGCCGGCGATTCCGCGAGCTGGGTCCGGATCCAGACCGAGACGGCGAGCAGCAGCACCGAGACGAGGAAGGGGATGCGCCAGCCCCAGGCCTTGAAGGCGTCCTCGCCGGTGATGGTGCGGGTGGCGAGAATGACGAGCAGCGACAGGAACAGGCCCATCGTGGCCGTGGTCTGGATCCAGCTCGTGTAGAAGCCGCGGCGGCCGTGCGGGGCATGCTCGGCGACATAGGTCGCCGCCCCGCCATACTCGCCGCCGAGCGCCAGGCCCTGCAGCAGGCGCAGGATGATCAGGATGATCGGGGCCGCGATGCCGATCTGCTCGGCATTGGGCAGAATGCCGACGATGAAGGTCGACAGGCCCATGATCAGGATCGTGACGAGGAAGGTGTATTTCCGGCCGACGAGGTCGCCGACCCGCCCGAACACCAGGGCGCCGAAGGGCCGCACCAGGAAGCCCGCGGCGAAGGCCAGCAGCGCGAAGATGTTGCGCGTCGATTCCGGATAGGCGGAGAAGAACTGCGCCCCGATGATCGCAGCGAGCGAGCCGTAGAGATAGAAATCGTACCACTCGAACACGGTGCCGAGGGAGGAGGCGAGGATGACCTTCTTCTCCGCTCGGCTCATGGGCTGAGCGGGAGCGTGAGCGTGTGGCACGGCTGTCGCTGTGGCCATGGCGTTTCTCCGGGACGTTTCTGCTTTGCTTTTGGCGCAAGGCTGATGCGACGCTATGGCAAGTCAGAGATGTCCAAAAGTGGGATGCCCGGCCGAAAATGCGTTTTGAACGCAGAATTTGCGGGATTGTCACAAGCCCGTGAGGGATGCGTCCGCGAGGGGGTGCAGGAGGGGCGGTGGGCGATGCCGGCCCAATCGGCCGCGTGCGCTTGCTGGCCGGCCAAGCGCCATCCCGGGTCATGCCCCGGCGCGGCTCACGCGCGGGCTCGACGGCGCGTGAGCGCGGATCTGGTGGGCCATGCGCCGGGATCGCGGTTCCTGTTCCCCGCCATGCCGACGCTCCTGCAGCTGCTCGGCCCACTGAGCCTCACAGGGTCGGCACAGAGAACTGGTCCGGGCCGCCCCGTCACTGCCGGCCCCGCCGCCACGCCGGCCCGAGAGGGCTCGCGAAACCGTCGGGCGCATCGGCCGCGGGGAGTGCCGATGTAGAGGCCGGCTTTGCCGTTCGCAACCAGAAGGCGCAGCCGGTCGCAGGGGCGGGATGCCGCGCGACCGAAGGCAGCGCCGCCGAGGGCCGGGCATATGGCCCCGAGGCGTGCGGCTCAGCGCAGGGAGGCGCAGAAGCGCTGGATGCGGTGGCAGGCCTCTTCCAGGGCGGTGTTCGAGGTCGCGTAGGAGATGCGAAGGTTCGGGCCCAGGCCGAAGGCGGAGCCGTGGACGGCGGCCACACCCTCCGCCTGGAGAAGCTCGGTCACGAAATCCTCGTCGGTCTCGATCACCTTGCCGGCCTCCGTCCTGCGGCCGATCAGCTCGGCGCAGGAGGGATAGACGTAGAAGGCGCCCTCCGGCGTCGGGCATTTCAGGCCCTTGGCCTGGTTCAGCATCGACACCACGAGGTCGCGCCGCTCCTGGAAGGCGGCCTTGAAACGGGCGAGATGCTCCTGCGTGCCGTCGAGGGCGGCGACCGCCGCCCATTGCGAGATCGAGGTCGCGCCGGAGGTCTGCTGGCCCTGGACGAAATCCATCGCCTTGATGAGCGCTTCCGGACCGGCGGCGTAGCCGATGCGCCAGCCGGTCATGGCATAGGCCTTCGAGACGCCGTTCATGGTGAGGGTGCGCTCGTAGAGGCCCGGCTCCACCTGGGCGGGGGTGACGAATTCGAAGTCGCCGTAGGTCAGGTGCTCGTACATGTCGTCGGTGAGCACCCAGACCTGCGGGTGCCGCATCAGCACGTCGGTGACCTTCTTCAGCTCGTCGCGGGTATAGGCCGCGCCCGAGGGATTCGAGGGGGAGTTGAGGATGATCCACTTCGTCTTCGGCGTGATCGCCCGCTCCAGCGCCTCGGGCTGCAGCTTGAAGTCGTGGGCCATGTCGGTCTCCACAAAGACCGGCGTGCCGCCGCACAGGACCACGATCTCGGGATAGGACACCCAGTAGGGCCGCGGGATCACCACCTCGTCGCCTGGGTTCAGGGTCGCGAGCAGGGCATTGTAGATGACGTGCTTGCCGCCGGTGCCGACGATGGTCTGCGAAGCCTTGTAGTCGAGGCCGTTCTCGCGCTTGAACTTCTTCGCGATGGCCTCGCGCAGGGGCACGATGCCGGAGACGGGCGGGTACTTGGTCTCGCCGCGCCGGATCGCCTCGATCGCGGCCTCCTTGATGTGGTCGGGGGTGTCGAAATCGGGCTCGCCCACCGACAGGCTGATCACGTCCATGCCGGAAGCTTTGAGCTCCCGCGCCTTCTGCGTCATCGCGATCGTCGCGGACGGCTTCACGCGGGACAGGGCGTCGGCCAGAAAGCCCATCTCGAAAAACTCCGGTGTTCGGCAGGGGCTCCGGCCTTGCCGGAAGCGGGCGGGACCCTAGTCCCGGCCCGGTGAGCCGGCAAGGTGGCGCGGATGCGGTGGCTCCATACCTGCGCTGCGATTTCGTCACCGGCCTAACCGCCCTATCTAGCCCGCATGTCCGAGCTTCCCGCCAACCTTGTCCATGTCGGGCGCGACGGTTGGCTGTTCCTCACCGCGGGGAGCAACAACGTCGTCGGCCAGTTCAGCCGCTCGCCCTTCATGCAGCGGCAGATCGAGGGCTGGCGGCGGCTCCTGATCGCGCGCACCCGCCGCTGCGCCGCCCTCGGGATCGGCTACCGGCATCTGATCGTGCCGGAGAAGCTCTCGGTCTACGATCACAGGCTCGGCGAGGGCCTCACGGTCGACGTGCGCCTGTCGCCGGCCCTGCGGCTGCGCCGCGGCCTCCTGTTCCATCCGCGGGCGCGCCGGGCCTGTCTCGACCTCGTCGGCGCCTTCCGCGCGGCGCGCGACGCCCAGGATCTCTACCTGAAGACGGACAGCCACTGGTCCTTCGCCGGCTGCCATCTCGCCTACGAACGGCTCTGCGCCGCCTGGAAGGCCGTCCCCGTGCCGGATCTCGGCACCCGCTTCCACGGGGCGCGGGAGCGGATCGGCGATCTCGGCGAGAAGCTCGATCCGCCCCGCGGCGAGAGCGTGCCCTTCCACTACCTGCTGCGGGACGCCGAGCGGACCTATGCGAGCCCGATCGTGCGGTTCCGCGAGGCGTCGGGCGAGCCCGACAAGCTGCATGTCGGCTCGCACGTGATCTATGCCAACGCGTCGCCGCAGGCCGATCCGCGCCGGGTGGTGCTGTTCGGGGATTCCTACGCGCATTTCTCGCCGATCATGCTCACCGGCATGCTGGCCGAGACCTTCCGCGAGGTGCATTTCGTGTGGTCGTCCGCGGTGGACTGGGGCTACGTGGAACGGGTGAAGCCCGACCTGATGCTCACCCAGCTCGCCGAGCGCTTCATGTTCCGCCTGCCGACCGACGATTTCGATCTCGAGGCCTATGCGCGGGAACGCTTCGGGGCCGAGATGGCCGCACACGGGGAGCAGGCGGCCTCCGGCTGAGGCCGCCCGCCGTCGCCTTTACCAGCGGCAGACGCGGCGCGGCCCGAACGGGGTCGGGCGGAAGAAGCAGCGGCGGCCATAAAAGCCCGGGCGCGGCCCGTAATAGGGCCGGGCGAAGACGCGGCAGCGGCCGTAGGCGTCGCGGCCGGCGCCCGGGCCGCAGCCCTGCGCCACATGGGTGACGAGATCGCCGCCGGTCAGGCCGGCCGTGCCGGCCCCGAGGGGAGCCGCGCCGGCCGTGGAGGCGGTCGCGGTCAGGCCGCCCAGAGCCAGGGCTGCCGCGAGCCCGAGCAGACGCTTCGACATGGGAGTTCCTCCTGTTGGTCCCGGCGCCGAGGGCGCCGAACCCGGACACAGAGAGGGGAGGGGGCCAGGATCTCAAGGGCCTGCGGCAGGCCGTCCGGAAAACGTGAAGGCCCGCCGCTTCGAGGAACGGCGGGCCTTCGTTCGGGGGGATGGGGCGGCTGCGTCAGATGCCGCCGAAGACCCAGCGCAGACGGGACAGGAAGCCGCCGGAGGGTGCGCTCTTGCGCTTGGCCTCGTCCCCGGCCGTCTCCTTCTCGACGGGCGCCTTGGGCGCCGGGGCCTGGATCAGGCCGAGGGCGGCCGTGTCCGTGGTCTCCCGGTCGATCAGGATCAGGCTGCCGGTGTCGCGGCTGTCGCGATAGGCGTCGACCGCGATCTCCCGGTCGAGCTGCAGCGTCACGTCGCCGATGTCGTTGACGGCGAGTTTCTCCGCCGGCGCCGCCTGGCCCGTCTCCGGATCGATGCGGCGGCGGATCGCCTTCACCACCGCGTTGGTCGTGGTGGTGCCGACCTTGGCCCAGAGGCTCGCGCCCGGCGCCAGCTCGGTCTCGGAGGCCCAGAACAGGCGCACGTCGAGGGTGTCGGTGACGGTGAGGGGGGCATCCGCCGTGGCGATCACCGCGCCGCGGGAGGCGTCGACCTCGTCGGCGAGCACCAGCGTGACCGACTGTCCCTCGCTCGCCCAGGACAGGTCGCCGTCGGCGGTGAAGATGCGGGCGATGGTCGAGGTCTTGCCCGAGGGGGCGATCACGACCTTGTCGCCCGGCGCCGCCGAGCCGCTGGTGATCAGCCCGGAGAAGCCGCGGAAGTCGGAGTTCGGCCGGTTGACCCACTGCACCGGCAGGCGGAAGGCGGCGGCCCGCTCCTCCGACTTCACCGGCACCTCTTCGAGATAGGCGAGGAGCGGCACGTCCGTGTACCAGGGCGCGGCGGCGCCCGGCAGCACGACGTTGTCGCCGTTCTTGGCCGAGAGCGGGATCGCCCGCACCTCGGCGAAGTCGAGCCCCTTGGCGAAGGCGTCGAAGCCCGCCACGATCTCGTCGAACCGCGCCTGGGACCAGCCGAGCAGGTCCATCTTGTTCACGGCCAGCACCACGCGGCGGATGCCGAGCGCCGAGACGAGCAGGGCGTGGCGGCGGGTCTGCCGGGTCAGGCCCTGGCGGGCATCGACCAGGATCACCGCGACGTCCGCCGTGGAGGCGCCGGTGGCCATGTTGCGGGTGTACTGCTCGTGGCCGGGGGTGTCGGCCACGATGAAGGAGCGCTTCTCGGTGGAGAAGAAGCGATAGGCCACGTCGATGGTGATGCCCTGCTCGCGCTCGGCCTGGAGGCCGTCGACGAGGAGGGCGAGGTCGACCTCCTGGCCCTGCGTGCCATGCTTGCGCGAGTCGCGCTGGAGCGCGCTGATCTGGTCGTCGAAGATCTGCTTGGTGTCGTGCAGCAGGCGGCCGATCAGGGTCGACTTGCCGTCGTCCACGGAGCCGCAGGCGATGAAGCGCAGCACTTCCTTGTTCTGGTGCGCGTGCAGGAAGGCCTCGTAGCCGAAGGCCTCCGGTGACGGGTGGACGGTCATCAGAAGTAGCCCTCCTGCTTCTTGCGCTCCATGGCGCCGGCGCCGTCCTTGTCGATGACGCGCCCCTGGCGCTCGGAGGTGCGGGCGGCGAGTGTCTCGCCGATGATCTCCGGCAGGGTCTTGGCCGGGCTCTCCACCGCGCCGGTCAGCGGGTAGCAGCCGAGCGTGCGGAAGCGGACCTGGCGCAATTGCGGCGTCTCGCCGGGATTCAGGGGCAGCCGCTCGTCATCGACCATGATGAGCTGGCCCTCGCGCTCGACGACGGGCCGCTCGGCCGCGAAGTACAGCGGCACGATCGGGATCTGCTCCTGCTCGATGTAGAGCCAGATATCGAGCTCGGTCCAGTTCGAGAGCGGGAACACGCGGAAGCTCTCGCCGCGCCGCTTCTTGAAATTGTACAGGTGCCAGGGCTCGGCCCGCTGGCGCTTCGGATCCCAGCGATGCTGCGCGTTGCGCAGGGAGACGATGCGCTCCTTGGCCCGGCTCGCCTCCTCGTCGCGCCGCGCGCCGCCGAAGGCCGCGTCGAACTTGTGCTGGTCGAGCGCCTGCCGCAGGGCCTGCGTCTTCATCACGTCGGTATGCACCTCCGAGCCGTGGCTCACCGGGCCGACGCCCTTGGCGAGGCCGTCCGGGTTGGTGTGCACCAGAAGGTCGAGGCCGAGCTCCTTCGCGCGGGCGTCGCGGAAGGCGATCATCTCCTTGAACTTCCAGGTCGTGTCGACGTGGAGCAGGGGGAAGGGCAGGCGCCCGGGGGCGAAGGCCTTCAGCGCCAGATGCAGCAGGACGGAGGAATCCTTGCCGATCGAGTAGAGCATCACGGGGTTCTCGGTCTCGGCGACCGTCTCCCGGAAGATCTGGATGCTCTCGGCCTCGAGGCGCTGCAGATGCGTCAGGCGCGCCCGGGCGGGCGCGGAGCCCGGCACGAGCCGGGCTTCGGCGGTGGCACCGCTCATCAAACCAGTTCCCTTCTGTTCTCGCGGGATGTCGCCGCGCGCGCGGGCTCCTCGAAGGCCGCGGCCTCCTGCCCGGGCGCGACGTCGCCCTCCGGCCTGTGCACGTGCAGGCCGCATTCCTTCTTGGATTCCTGCTCCCACCACCAGCGCCCGGCCCGCTCGCTCTCGCCGATGCGCACGGCACGGGTGCAGGGCGCGCAGCCGATGGAGGGGAAGCCCCGATCGTGCAGGACGTTGTAGGGGACGTAGTTGTCCTTCACGAAGCTGTCCACATCCGCCCGGCTCCAGTCGGCGAGCGGGTTGATCTTGATGAGGCCGCGGGCCTCGTCGGCCTCCGCGAGCGGCGTGTCGGCCCGGTTGGCCGATTGCCCGGCGCGCAGGCCCGTGAACCAGCCGGCGGCGTTCTCCAGGGCCCGGGCCAGGGGCTCGACCTTGCGGAAGCCGCAGCAGGCCTGTCTTGCAGCGATGGAATGGCGGAAGCCGTTGATGCCCTCGGCCGCGACGAAGGCCTCCTCAGCCGCGCGCTCGGGCGCGTAGGCGCGGATGCGGATGCCGTAGGCGGCCTCGGTCTCGGCCCAGACGTCGTAGGTCTCGGGGAAGAGGCGGCCCGTATCGAGGGTCACGATCTCGGTCCGGCCCTTGGCCATCGCGAGGGCGTGGGTGAGCGCCTGATCCTCGATGCCGAGGCTGGTGGTGAAGACGAGCCGGCCCGGCACCCGGTCCTCGACGAGGCGGATCCGCTTCGTCAGATCCAGCCCCGCCATGGCTTCGGCGAGGTCCGCGGCCGCGCGCTGGAGGGCGTGCGTCATGTGGGCTGCTTCGATTACCTGCTTGTACGACGCCTGAAATGTTCGCTATAACGAACGCTGTCAAGGCGTTCATAGTCGCTTTGCGCGCAATCCTCTCCTGTGAGGGAGGGGGATTGAAGCGAATGGTTCGGCTTGGCCGCCGAATGGTAAAATAATCTTCTCGCAGATGCCTGCGGATGCCGGGCGCGAGCCCGGATAGGAGGCCCCTTGGATTCGATCGATCTCAAGATCCTTGCGCTCCTCCAGAAGGACGCCACCCTTTCGATCGCCGCCATCGGCGAGCAGGTCGGCCTGTCGCAGACCCCGTGCTGGAAGCGCATCCAGCGGCTGGAGGCCGATGGCGTGATCGACCGCCGCGTGGCGGTGCTTGATCCCGTCAAGCTCGGACTCGGCCTGACCGTCTTCGTCTCCATCGAGACGGCGGACCATTCCAAGGACTGGCTGGAGCGATTCGCGGACCGCATCGCGGCGATGCCGGAGGTGCTGGAATTCTACCGGATGGCCGGCGACGTGGACTACATGCTGCGGGTCGTGGTGGCCGACATGTCCGCCTACGACACCTTCTACAAGAACCTGATCGCGACGCTGCCGCTGAAGAACGTCACTTCGCGTTTCGCCATGGAGAAGGTGAAGTCCACCACCGCCCTGCCGCTGCCCGCCCCGCCGCCCCGCGGCCGCGCGACCCCGCAGCTCGCCGTGGTCGGAGAATAAAATTCTTTAACTTGCTGCGCGCGCAAAAGGCTCGTTCTCTCGTGGGCCTGTTCTGTAAAACGGACGTTCCTCCGTTGACAGCGGCGCGCTGGCAGACGACATGGCACGTATAATGTCTCGACAAGCGATCCTTCCCCGCACGGCCCCCTTCGACGAGCGCGAACGGGCAAGCCTCGACTCCGTCCTGGTGACGGCGACGCCGATCCAGCGCGCCTGGCTCACGGGCTTCCTCGCCGGGCTCGACGCCGCCGCGGGCATCCAGCCCGAGGCCGCGGCGCAGCCGGCGGCGGCTCCGAAGGCGGCGGAACCGCTGACGATCGTCTTCGCCTCCGAATCCGGCAACTCGGAGAAGCTTGCCGGCGATGTGAGCAAGCTCGCGCGCAAGCAGGGCTTCAAGCCGAAGGTGATCGATTTCGCCGATCTCGATCTCGCCATCCTGCCCAAGGCCGGCAGGCTCATCGCCATCGCTGCCACGTGGGGCGAGGGCGAGCCCCCGGCCCGGGCCGTGCGCGCCTATGGCGAGCTGATGGGGGAGGGTGCTCCGCGGCTCGACGGCGTCGAGTTCGGCGTGCTCTCGCTCGGCGACACCAGCTACGCGGAGTTCTGCGCCATCGGGAAGGCGCTCGACGCGCGCTTCGAGGCCCTCGGCGCCAAGCGCGCCTATGACCGCGCCGATCTCGACCTCGATTTCGAGAAGCCTGCCGCCGACTGGATCAAGGGTGCGCTCAAGGCCCTGGCCCCGGCCGATGCCGGCGGCAACGTCGTGGCGGTCGATTTCCGCGCCACCGGCGGCGAGGAGGAGGAGGCCGAGCTCAGCCGCGAGCCGGTGGTGGTCGAGGTGATCGACCACATCAACCTGAATTCTTCGCGCTCGGACAAGGAGACGATCCATCTCGCCCTCGAATTCGAGGGCGGGGCGCCCGCCTACGAGCCCGGCGACTCCCTGGAGATCTTCCCCGAGAACGACCCGCAGCTCGTCGAGGAGATCCTGAAGGCCACGGGGCTGTCCGGCGACGAAGCCCTGCGCAAGGCGCTGCTCGCCGAGCGCGACATCACCACCCTGTCGCCGACCACGGTCGAGCGCTTCGCCAAGGCCACCGGTCATGCCGAGGCGCAGGCCTTCGTGGAGAGCGGCGAGGTGAAGGCCTGGATCGAGGGCCGGCACCTGATCGACCTGCTCGAACGCTTCCCCGTGACGCTGACGGCCGAGCACCTCAACACGGTCACCCGGCCGCTGCCGCCGCGGGCCTATTCCATCGCCTCCTCCCGCAAGGAGGTCGGCGACGAGGTGCACCTGACCATCGCCGCCGTGCGCTACGAGACCCATGGCCGCGCCCGCTCCGGCGTCGCCTCGGTGCATGTGGCCGACCGGATCGCCAACGGCGCCAAGCTGCGGGTGCGGGTGAAGCCGAACAAGCATTTCCGCCTGCCCGCAGATCCGGCGACCGACATCATCATGGTCGGCCCCGGCACCGGCGTCGCGCCCTTCCGCGCCTTCTTGCAGGAGCGCCGCGCCACGGAAGCCCCAGGCCGCGCCTGGCTGTTCTTCGGCGACCGCCACTTCACCCACGACTTCCTCTACCAGCTCGAATGGCAGGAGGCCCTGGAGGACGGTTCGCTCACCAAGATCGACGTGGCCTTCTCCCGCGACCAGCCGGAAAAGATCTACGTGCAGGATCGGATCGACCAGAACGCGGCGGACGTGGTCGCCTGGCTCGATGGGGGCGCCTCGTTCTATGTCTGCGGCGACGCCAAGAACATGGCCAAGGACGTCCGCGCCGCCGTGGTCCGCGCCTTCCAGTCGGTGAAGGGCCTGAGCGCTGCCGATGCGGAGGCCCATGTCGCGTCCCTGGAGCGCGCCAAGCGTTATCAGCAGGACGTGTACTGAAGACACGCGACGCTCTCTCTCCCCGCCGCGGGAGAGGGTGGCCCCCGGAGGGGGTCGGGTGAGGGGACCCCGGCCTCCGGAGATTTCGCGGCAGGCGCAGCTAGGCTGCACCGTCGCTCCCCTCTCCCGCCTCGCATCCGCGAGGCACCCTCCCCCGCAGAGGGGGAGGGCTGCAGGTATCGGATCACCGCCATGGACGACCACAAGCCGATCGACACCACCGACGGGCCCGCCGTGGAGACGCCCGGCGTGGGCGCGCGCCGCTACGAGACGCCGCCGACCGGGCGGCCGATCGACGATGCGGAGGCGGCCCGGGCGGCCGGCCTCTCCCACAACGAGCACATCAAAATCGCGAGCGGCTATCTGCGCGGCACGCTGGCCGACGGGCTCCTGAAGCACGCCACCGGCGCCATCTCGGACGATGACGGGCAACTCGTGAAGTTCCACGGGATGTACCTGCAGGACGACCGCGACCTGCGGCCCGAGCGCACCAAGAAGAAGCTCGACAAGGCCTACAGCTTCATGATCCGCCTGCGCATCGCCGGCGGCGTGGTAACGCCGAAGCAGTGGCTGATCCTCGACAACATCGCGACGACCTACGCCAACGGGACCCTGCGCGCGACCACGCGCCAGACCTTCCAGTATCACGGCGTCATCAAGTCGAACCTCAAGCGGACCATGGCGGCGATCGACTCGGCGCTGCTCGACACGATCGCGGCCTGCGGCGACGTGAACCGCAACGTCATGGCCGCGACGAACCCGGCCCAGGCGGGCGCCCACAAGGCAGCCTACCAGCTCGGCAAGGACATCTCCGACACGCTGCTGCCGAAGACGCAGGCCTGGCGCGAGATCTGGCTCGACGGCGAGCGCGTGGTCGGCGGCGAAGACGAGGCGGTGGTCGAGCCGGTCTACGGCAAGACCTACCTGCCGCGGAAGTTCAAGATCGTAGTCGCGGTGCCGCCCTCCAACGAGGTCGACATCTTCGCCCACGACCTCGGCTTCATCGCCATCCTCGACAAGAAGAACAAGGTGACGGGCTGGAACGTCACCGTGGGCGGCGGCATGGGCATGACCCATGGCGAGACCGACACCTTCCCCCGCACCGCCGACGTGATGGGCTTCGTGAAGCCCGAGGACGCCCTCAAGGTCGCCGAGGCCGTGATGACGGTCCAGCGCGACTGGGGCAACCGCAAGGTCCGCAAGAACGCCCGGCTCAAATACACGATCGAGCGTTTCGGCCTCGCCGCCTTCCGGGCCGAGGTCGAGAACCGCCTCGGCAAGAAGCTCGAGGAGCCCAAGCCCTTCACCTTCACCGGCAACGGCGACCGCTTCGGCTGGGTCGAGGGCGAGGACGGGCGCCACCACCTTACCCTCTACGTGCCCTCGGGCCGCATCAAGGACGTGGAGGGCGGCCCGCGCTTCCTCTCGGGGCTGCGCCGCATCGCCCAGGTGCACGAGGGCGATTTCCGCCTCACCGGCAACCAGAACGTGATCATCGCCAACGTGCCGGCGGCCAAGCGCGCCGAGATCGAGGCGCTGGTCGACGAATACGCCCTCACCAAGGGCGCGGGCGCGCTGCGCCGCAACTCCATGGCCTGCGTGGCCCTGCCGACCTGCGGCCTGGCCCTCGCCGAGAGCGAGCGCTACCTGCCGGACCTGATCTCCGAGCTGGAGGAGAGCCTCGCCCGACACGGCCTGCAGGACGAGGAGATCACCATCCGATCCACCGGCTGCCCGAATGGCTGCGCCCGGCCCTACATCGCCGAGATCGGCCTCGTGGGCCGCGGCCCCGAGCGCTACCACCTCTATCTCGGCGCCGCCTTCGACGGCTCCCGCCTGAGCAAGCTCTACAAGGAGGACGTCACGGCCGGCGAGATCCGCGCGACCCTCGATCCCCTCTTCGCGGCCTATGCCAAGGGGCGCCGGAAGGGCGAGCATTTCGGCGACTTCGTGATCCGCGCCGGCTACGTGGCCAAGACCGGCAACGGGCCGGATTTCCACGAGCGGACCGGCGCGCTCCAGCCCGTGGCCTGACAAGGGCGTCCCGGCTGCCCGGTCCCGGGCAGCCGGATTCCGTCAGGTCTTCAGCACCGGCTCCAGCACGTCGCCGGCCCCCCGCTGCTTCAGATAGGCCGGCTGGAACAGGCACATGCGCACGGCGTCGCGGTAGCGCCCGTTCACGAAGAACTCGTCCTTGAGGATGCCCTCGGGCTTGAAGCCGCAGCTCTCGTAGATCCCGACCGCGCGGGCATTGTCCTTGTCCACGTGCAGGTAGAGCTTGTGGATGTTGAGCACGCTGAAGGCGTAGTCCATGGCGATGCGTGTGGCGCGCTTGGCGTAGCCGCGCCCCTGAAAATTGGGATGGATCGCGATCTGGAACTCGCAGCGCCGGTGCAGGTGGTTGATCTCGACGAGCTCCACCAGCCCGGCCGGCTGGTTGTCCTCCGTGGCGATGATGAAGCGTCGCTCGGTCTGGTTGTGGATGTTGCGCTCGTAGAGCTGCGACAGCTCGGCGAAGGACTCGTAGGCCTCCTCGAACCAGTAGCGCATGATGCTGTCGTTGTTGTTGAGCTGGTGGACGAAGAGCAGGTCCTCCCGTTCCAGCGGTCTCAGCTTGATATGGGCAGGCATGGGGCGGTCAGTCGGTTGCGGGGAGAGGGGTCGGATCGGCGTTCTTGCGCCGGCTCCATGACGGGAGCGCGACGGTTGCGCTTTACTGTCCCATGCACCAAAATTCCTGCGAATCATCAATGCTTGGGAGACTGGGAAAGCTTAGCCGTGACGCGTCGAAAATTCTCATGACGTGGTGAACCTTGTGAGCATTTCGCCCGTTCTCTCGCCGGCGGTATCCGGGCGCGGGAGAGGGCGATGGCCAGGCACGAGATTCTACGCTTCTTCGAGCATCGGCGGGACGGGGAATGGGTCTGCGTGAAGCCCTTCACCCTGACCACCCGCCGCGCCAGCATCGATATCCGCCAGGGCATGCGCTTCGCCTACGGCACCCGGGTGGGCGGCGTCGACCTCGCCGAGTATCTTGAGCAGCTCGGCTCGCAATTCGGATCCTGACACCCGGCTCAGGCCTGCGCCGAGGTCAGCGCGGCGTCCAGCAGCCGCGCCCGCGCGGCATCGTCCGTCGGGCATCCCTCCGCCAGCCAGAGGGCCTTCGCCGCGGCGAGCGCTTGGCCGAGCGCGCGCCCCGGGGTCAATCCCGCGGCGACGAGATCGCCGCCGCTGAGCGGCATCACGGGTTTATGGTCGAGCGCATCGAGCGCGGCCCGTGCTTCACGTGAAATCCGGGGACGGGGCTCTCCCTCGACCGCTGCCAGCACGTCGCGGACCGCCTCCGGCCCGAACTCCGCGGCCAACGCGCGGAGGCCGCGCGCATCCACCTCCGTCAGGCCGTGCAGCCGCGCCAGCGCCCGGGCATAGGCCAGGAGACGGGCATGCTCGGCCTTGGACAGGCGCAGGGTCTCGAGCAGGCGCCCGGCATCGGCGGTGCTCTGCACGGAAAGGGCGGCGAGGCGCGCGATGTCGGAGTACGGGGCCTGTCGCGCGGCCCGGGCGAGACGTCCGAGTTCGCCGACGCCCCCGGTGATGCGTCCGAGCAGGCCGGTCGCGCTCAAGGTCGCGATCGCCTCCACGGCGCGCGGGGCGACGAGCAGCTTGAGCAGCTCCGCCCGCACACGCTCCCGGCTGAGCCGGTCGAGGCTGTCGCGGGCGGCGATCGCGGCCGCCAGTCCCTCCGGGTCCGGCGCGTCCTGCCCGTAGCGGGCGTGGAAGCGGAAGAAGCGCAGGATCCTCAGGGCGTCCTCGCGGATGCGGGTGGCCGCATCCCCGATGAAGCGGACGCGGCCGGCTGCGAGATCGGCGAGGCCCCCCGTGGTGTCGTGCACCCGGCCATCCTGCGAGAGCGAGAGGGCGTTGATGGTGAAGTCGCGCCGCTCGGCGTCCCGGGCGAAGTCGCGGCCGTAGCGCACCACCGCATGGCGTCCGTCGGTCTCGATATCCTCCCGCAGGGTCGTCACCTCGTGCGGCTCGCCGTCCACGACGAGCGTCACGGTGCCGTGCTCGAAGCCCGTCGGCACGGCCTTGAGGCCGGCGGCCCTGGCCCGCGCCAGGGTGTCCTCGGGCAGCAGGGTGGTGGCGAGGTCGATATCCGCCCCGTCCCGGCCGAGGAGCGCGTCGCGCACGCAGCCGCCGACGAGCCGCGTCGCCTCGCCCTCCACCCGGAGCGCGGCCAGGCAGACCTGCACGCCCGGACGGGCCAGAAGGCGGCCGGGGCCGTCAGGGTCGAGGCGGTGTGCGCTCACTCGAAATGCCCCGGCACGAGGCGGCCGTTCTCGATGCGGCTCGGCACCCAGCCGTCCTGATGCCGAGTCGCGGTGATCCCGGTCATGACGAGGGAAGCGACCACCGCGAACAACCCCGCCATCACCAGCCGGGTCCAGTAGGGATCCCACTGCATCCGGTCGAGGGGCGAGCGCCGGGCGAAGAGCAGGTAGGCGGCGAAAGCCAGGAAGGGCAGCGCGAACACCGCGAGTTCCTGGAGGACGAGACGACCCATGCGCTCCGGCTTTACCGATAGAGGCGTTCGTAGAGGTTGTGCACGATGCCCGCGGTGACGCCCCAGATCAGGCGCTCGCCGAAGGGAATGGCGTAGAAGTAGCGCATCCGCCCCTTCCACGCGCGGGAATGCACGGCGAAGCGCAGCGGGTCCATCAGCCAGGCGAGCGGCACCTCGAACACGTCCGCCACCTCGGCCGGGTTCGGGGCGATGCGGGCGCCCGTGCTCACCAGGCCCACCACCGGCGTCACCAGGAAGCCCGTGGCCGAGAGATAGGGGTCGAGATAGCCGAGCGGCGAGACCTCGCCGATGTTCAGGCCCACCTCCTCCTCGGCCTCGCGCAGGGCGGTGTCCGCCGGCGTCGCGTCGCCGGGCTCGATCTTGCCGCCGGGAAAGGCGATCTGGCCGGAATGGTCGCGCAGATGCGCGGCGCGGGTCGTGAACAGGAGCGACAGGCCCTCCGGGCCGGCCACCACCGGCACCAGTACCGCGGCCAGGCGATGCGGCGCGCCCGGCACATGGGCGAGCCCGGCCGGGTCGAGGCTGTGGTCGCCGCGGGGATTGGCGAAGGGGCCGCCCAGGCCGGGCGGATGACGGTTCAGCAGCCGTTCGGCGCGGGCGAGGAAGTCTTCGATCGTGTCGGGGCGGCCGGCGGCCGCGGCATCGAGCAATCTCATGCGGCGGGGGCGATCCTGAAGAAGCGGCCGGCCGCCGCGAGCCCGAACCAGGATTGTCCGTCGATCATGCGTTCCTCGCCCATCCCGACGAGATCGTAGGTCAGGGACCGGCTGACCAGGGCCCAGAGGTCGCGCCGGACATGGAGATAAGGCCGCAGGCCCCCGTCCGCCCCCTGCTCGAAGCGCAGGGGATGGTCGTCGTCCACCGAGACGAGATCGTCGACATTGGTCCTGAATCCGATGCGACGGCTCTCGCCTTCGCCCTCCACCGCCATCTCCACGGCGACGAAGGGCGCGTCCTCCACGGTGATGCCGACCCGCTCCACCGGCGTCACCAGCACGATCTCCCCGTCCGGCTCCCGGCGCAGGATCGAGGCGAAGAGCTTCACCAGCGCCGGCCGGCGGATCGGCGTCCCCTCGTGATACCAGGTGCCGTCGGCGGCAATCCGCATGTCGATCCGGCCGCAATGGGGCGGGTTCCAGCGCTCGACCGGCGGCAATCCGCGCGGGGGCAGGCTGCCGAGGGCCGCGCTCAGGCGGGAGAAGGTGGGGTCGTTTGCCGTCTCGCTCATCGAAGAAATCCGGTTCAGCCGCCCGACTTGTCCCGCAAGGCCTTCCAGATCCCCGAGACGGAGACGAGGGGCCGGTCGCCGCTGGTCAGGATCGCGCGCACGAAGACCAGGGACGACGTCCTGCGCACGACCTCCGGGCTGGTCTCGACGAGGTCGCCGATCTGGGCCGCGCCGACGAACTGGCTCGTCATCTCGATGGTCACGCATTTCGCGCCCTCGAGCGCCTCCATCACGCAGATGCTGAGGGCGCGGTCCGCGAAGGTGAGGAGCATGCCGCCATGGACGAGGCCGACGAGGTTGCCGTGCTTCTCCTCGGCCCGGAAGGCGAAGCGTTTCCGGCCCTCCGCCGTGCGGTGATAGATCGGCCCGACATGGGCGACGAAGCCCGGGTCGGTGAAGGCCTCCCACCCGTCCGGAAACCCCATGCCGCTGCCTTCGTTCATCCGCGCATCCTCTGCCTCTCCGCGCCCATGATGGGCCAGGAGCGGGGCGGGCGCAAAGGCGCCGCCTCCGGAGGGCTTCCCACTCGGCCAGATAGGGCGGATGCGAAATGCCGCGTGCCCCCGGCGCTTGCCATGCGGCGGGATTCGGTTCCAGACTTGCACATTTCGTGGGCCGTTCTTCCGGGCGGCCGCATCAGGAGACGGGGATCCGATGGCACAGGGCGCCGCCACGGCCGGCACGACCAGCCTCGATGAGGGCATCGTCGCCACAGCCGAAACCTGCCTCGAAGCGATCGGGCAGGCGCGCGAGGCGATCCATGGGGTGATCTTCGGCCAGGAGAAGGTGGTCGACCTCGCCCTCGTCACCATCCTGGCCGGCGGCCACGGTCTGCTCGTCGGCCTGCCGGGCCTGGCCAAGACCAAGCTCGTCGAGACCCTCGGCACGGTCCTCGGGCTCGATGCCCGCCGGGTGCAGTTCACCCCGGACCTGATGCCCTCCGACATCCTCGGCACCGAGATCCTCGACGAGGATGCCGAGCGCCGCCGCTCCTTCCGCTTCGTGAAGGGGCCGGTCTTCACGCAACTCCTCATGGCCGACGAGATCAACCGGGCGAGCCCGCGCACCCAATCGGCCCTGCTCCAGGCGATGCAGGAGCATTTCGTCTCGGTGGCCGGCGAGCGCCACGACCTGCCGCGGCCCTTCCACGTGCTCGCGACCCAGAACCCGATCGAGCAGGAGGGCACCTATCCCCTGCCCGAGGCGCAGCTCGACCGCTTCCTCCTGGAGATCGACGTCGGCTACCCCGACCGCGCCGCCGAGCGCCGCATCCTGGTCGAGACCACCGGCGTCGAGGACCAGCACGCCCGGGCCGTGATGACCACCGAGCAGCTGCTCACCGCCCAGCGCCTCGTGCGCCGCCTGCCGGTAGGCGACGCCGTGGTCGATGCGATCCTCGATCTCGTGCGGGCCGCCCGCCCCGAGGGCGGCGATCCGGCGGTGGCCAAGAAGCTTCTCTGGGGGCCCGGCCCCCGCGCCAGCCAGGCGCTGACCCTGGCCGTGCGCGCCCGCGCCCTCATCGAGGGCCGCGTCGCCCCCTCCATCGCCGACGTGAAGGCCCTCGCCGAGCCGGTGCTCAAGCACCGCATGGCGGTCACCTTCGCCGCGCGGGCCGATGGCGAGACCGTGACCGGCCTGATCGGCCAGCTCGTCGGCAAGCTCTGAGCGGATGGCTTCGCCTCGCCTCTTCGATGGCGCGGAGCGCCGGCCCGATCGTCCCGCCATCCAGGACGCGCAGGCGCTCGCGGAGCGGATGCCGCGCCTGATTCTGGAGGCGCGCCGGGTGTCCAGCACCCTCGCCCACGGTCTGCACGGGCGGCGCCGGGCGGGGCCGGGAGAGAGCTTCTGGCAGTTCCGTCCCTTCGTCACGGGCGAGGCCGCCGCGCGCATCGACTGGCGCCGCTCGGCCCGGGACGACCGGCTCTATGTCCGCGAGCGGGAATGGGAGGCCGCCCACAACATCTGGCTCTGGATCGACCGCTCCGCCTCCATGGGCTTCGCCTCCGACCTCGCCCTCGTGTCGAAGGTCGAGCGGGCGCTCGTCCTCGGGCTCGCCCTGGCCGAGACCTTCGTCGAGGGCGGCGAGCGGGTCGGGCTGCTCGGGCTGACCCGGGCGAGCGCCGGCCGCAACGTGGTCGAGAGCCTGGCCCAGGCCCTGGTGCGCGACGAGGCGGGCCTGACCCAGGACCGGCCGCCCCCGGCCACGCCGGGCCGCTTCGACGAGGCGATCCTCGTCAGCGACTTCCTCTCGCCCCTCGACCAGGTCCGTGCCAGCGTGCAGGCGATCGGGGGCGGCGGCACCCACGGTCATCTCGTCGCCGTGGTCGATCCCGTGGAGGAGACCTTCCCCTTCGCGGGCCAGGCGAGCCTGCACGATCCGGAGGGGGGGGGGCATCTCGACATCGGCGATGCCGGAGCCTGGGGCGAAGCCTACCGGCGGCGGCTCGCCGAGCATCGCGACGGCTTGTCGGAGATCGCCCGGGCACAAGGTTGGACCCTGACGATCCATCGCACGGACCGGCCGGCGAGCGAGGCGGCCCTGCGCCTGCTCACCCTGGTCGCCGCCGCCCGCGGAAGCGGCTGAGGAACGCGCCCTTGTTCGGACTTCCGCTGACCTTCGCCGCACCCTTCGCCCTCGCCGCCCTGGTGGGGCTGCCAGTCCTGTGGGTGCTCCTGCGGGTGACGCCGCCGCCCCCGCGGCGCATCGCCTTCCCGCCCCTGCGCATCGCCCTCGACCTGCTGCCGAAGCGCGAGACGCCGGCCCGCACGCCGCCCTGGCTGCTGCTGCTGCGCATCCTCGCCGCGGCCTTGCTGATCCTCGCCGTCTCGGGCCCGGTCTGGAACCCGGCCGGGATCGGCGCCTCGGCCGGGCGCACGCCGCTCCTCGTGCTCCTCGACAACGGCGTCACCGCCGCCCAGGACTGGCGCGACCGCCAGCGCGCGGCGAGCGACGAGATCGAGGCCGCCGCCCGCGACGGGCGCCCGGTCGCCCTCCTCGCCACGGCCGAGCCCGCCGGCGCCATCGAGGCCCGCGCCCCGGCCGCGGCCCTGGAGCGCCTGCGCGCCCTGCAGCCGCGCCCGTTCCGGGCCGACCGCGAGGCGCATGTGAGTGCGCTCGCCGCCTTCTTCGAGCGCAATCCCGACGCGGCCCTGGTCTGGATCAGCGACGGGGTCGCCGGCACCGAGCCCGGCACCTTCGGCACGGCCCTCGCCGGGATCGTGGAGCGGCACGGCACTGCCCTGACCCTGCGCGCCGCCGAGCGCCCGCCGGCGCTCGGCCTCTCGGCCGCGGAGAATGGCGGCCGGCTCGTGGCACAGGTGCTGCGCGCCGCCCCCAACGGCCGGGATGCCGGCCTCGTGCGCGCCCTCGACCAGAAGGGCTTGCCCCTTGCCGAGACGCCTTTCACCCTCGCCCCCGACGCGACCGAAGCGGAGGTCGGGTTCGACCTGCCGGTGGAGATCCGCAACACCATCGCCCGGCTCGAGATCGCGGGCGAACGCTCCGCCGGGGCCGTTGTGCTGATGGACGAGCGCGGCAAGCGCCGCCGGGTCGGCCTGGTCTTCGGCGGCACCCTGGACCAGTCGCAGCCGCTGCTCGCGCCGACCTACTATCTCTCGCGGGCGCTCAGCCCCTTCGCCGACGTGCAGCAGCCCCGCGGCGGAGTCGGCACTGCGGAAGCCGTGGCGCAGATGCTCGACAACCAGGTCTCGGTGCTGGTGCTCGCCGATGTCGGCGCGCTGGACGAGAAGACCGAGGTGCGGGTGGAAAAGTTCGTGGACGAGGGCGGCCTGCTCCTGCGCTTCGCCGGGCCGCGGCTCGCCGCCGGCAACGATCCGCTGGTGCCGGTGCGCCTGCGCCGGGGCGGGCGCTCCCTCGGCGGCACGCTCTCCTGGGACAGCCCGAAGACGCTGGCGCCCTTCCCGCAGGAAGGACCCTTTTCCGGCCTGACGCCGCCGGCCGATATCGGCGTGCGCCGGCAGATCCTGGCGGAGCCCGACGGCGACTTGCCCGGCCGCACCTGGGCCTCCCTGCAGGACGGCACGCCCATCGTCACGGCGCAGAAGCGCGGCCAGGGCCTGCTCGTGCTGTTCCACGTCACCGCCGACACGACCTGGTCGAACCTGCCCCTGTCCGGACTGTTCGTGGACATGCTGCGCCGGGTCGTCGGCCTCGCCGGGGCCGCCAAGCCCGCGGGGGAGGGCGCCGCCGGGGCGAAGGCGGCGGTGCTCGCCCCGCGCCTTACCCTCGACGGCTTCGGGGCGCTCGGCTCGCCCCCCGCCACGGCCACCGCGGTGGCGGCGGATTACGCCGATTGGGCGACCTACGAGCACCCGCCGGGCTTCTACGGGCCGCCGGACGGGGGCATCGCGGTCAATGCGATGAAGCCGGGCGACCGCCTCGTGCCCCTCGACCTCGCCGGCCTGCGGGACGTGCGCCGGGCGGGGCTCGCCGGGGCCGAGATGATCGACCTGCGCGCCGCCCTGTTCAGCGCGGCGCTGCTGCTCCTCGTCCTCGACACGGTGGCCGCGCTCTGGCTCGGCGGCTTCTTCGGCCAGGGGCGCGGCGGCCTCGGCCGCCTGCGCAACCGGCCGGCGGCGCTCGCCCTCCTCGCCTTCGGTCTCCTCGCGTGGCAGGGGGAGACCCTGCGGCCCGCCTTCGCGCAGGAGGCGGCGGCCAACCGGCCCAACGGCGTCGAATCCGCCCTCATCACCCGGCTCGCCTATGTCGTCACCGGTGATGCGGCGGCCGACGCGGCGAGCCGGGCCGGCCTGTCCGGTCTGACCCAGATGCTCGCCGCGCGCACGGCCCTGGAGCCGGGGGAGCCGGTCGGTCTCGATCCGGCCAAGGACGAGCTCGCCTTCTATCCCCTGATCTACTGGCCGATCGTGCCGAGCCGGCCGCAGCCGGGCGAGGCGGCGATCCGCAAGATCGACGCCTTCATGCGCAACGGCGGCACGGTGATCTTCGACACCCGCGACGCCCTCACCGCCCGGCCCGGCGGCCCGGCCACGCCGGAGGGCGCCTATCTGCGCCGCATGCTCGCGACGCTGGAGGTGCCGGAGCTCGAGCCGGTGCCGGCCGACCACGTGCTCACCAAGGCCTTCTACCTCGTCGACAGCTTTCCCGGCCGCTACAGCAGCGGCCAGACCTGGGTCGAGGCGCTGCCGCCCGCCGCCGAGGGGGCCGAGCGCCGTCCCGCCCGGGCCGGCGACGGCGTGACGCCGATCGTGATCACCGGCAACGATCTCGCCGCCGCCTGGGCCATCGGCCGGCGCGGCGAGCCGCTCTATCCCCTGTCCGGGGGCGACCAGCGCCAGCGGGAGATGGCCTTCCGCGGCGGCATCAACCTCGTGATCTACACGCTGACCGGCAACTACAAGGCCGATCAGGTCCACGTTCCCGCGCTGCTGGAGCGGCTGGGGCAGTGAGGACCGTCGCGCAGAGTACCGCCCCATGCTGAGCCTCAGCTTCACGCCCCTCGTGCCCTGGCCGGTGCTCGCCGCCTTCGGGGTGGTGGTCGCCCTGTTCACCGTGCTCGCCCTGGTGGCGCGGGGGCGCACCGCCTTGCTGCGGGCGATCGCCCTGGCCCTGGTGCTCGCGGCGCTGGCCAATCCCTCCCTCGTGCGCGAGGACCGCGACCCGGTGAAGGATGTCGCGGCGATCGTGGTCGACCGCTCCGGCTCCCAGGCGCTGGGCGACCGGCCGCAAATGACCGATGCGGTGCGCGCCGAGCTGCAGCGCCGCTTCGGCACGCTCGCCAATATCGAGCCGCGCTTCATCGACGTGACCGACACCCATGAGGGCGACGACGGCACCAAGCTGTTCACGGCGCTGACCCAGGCGCTGGCCGACGTGCCGCCGGAGCGGCTCGCCGGTGTGGTTTTGCTCACCGACGGCGTGGTGCACGACGTGCCGCCCTCGCTCGAGGCGCTCGGCATCAAGGCGCCGCTCCACGTCCTGGTCACGGGGCACGCCGACGAGCGCGACCGCCAGATCAAGCTCCTGGAGGCGCCCCGCTTCGGCATCGTCGGCAAGGATCTGACCATCCGCGCCGAGGTGCAGGAGCGCGGCGGCACCGGTCAGGCCACCGTCACCGTGCGTCGGGATGGCGAGGAAATCGGCCGGCGGACCTTCCCCACCGGCCAACCCTTCTCGCTCACCACCAAGATCGAGCATGGCGGCCCGAACGTCGTCGAGATCGAGGTCGATCCGCTGCCGGGCGAGCTGACCACGGTGAACAACCGGGCCGTGCTCCCGATCGAGGGCATCCGCGAGAAGCTGCGGGTGCTCCTCGTCTCCGGCGAGCCGCACCAGGGCGAGCGCACCTGGCGCAACCTGCTCAAGTCGGACGCCAGCGTCGACCTCGTCCACTTCACCATCCTGCGCCCTCCGGAGAAGCAGGACGGCACGCCGATCTCCGAGCTCTCCCTGATCGCCTTCCCGACGCGCGAGCTGTTCGTCCAGAAGATCAAGGACTTCGACCTGATCATCTTCGACCGCTACGCCAACCAGAGCGTGCTGCCCTCGGCCTATTTCGACAACATCGTCCGCTACGTGCGCGAGGGGGGCGCGGTGCTGATCGCGGCCGGGCCGGAATTCGCGAGCCCGGCGAGCCTCGCCCGAACCCGCCTCGCTGCGGTGTTGCCGGGCGATCCGAGCGGCAAGGTGTTGGAGAAGCCCTACAAGGCGGCGCTCACCGAGACGGGCCAGCGCCATCCCGTCACCCGGGCGCTGCCCGGCTCGGAGGCGAATCCGCCGAACTGGGGCGATTGGGTGCGGCTGATCGCGGCCCAGGTCCGGCCCGGCGTGCAGCCGATCATGCAGGGGGCGGACGGGCAGCCGCTCCTCGCCCTCTCCCGGGAGGAGAAGGGCCGCGTCGCCCTGATGCTGTCGGACCAGGCCTGGCTCTGGGCCCGGGGCTACCAGCAGGGCGGCCCCTATCTCGACCTGCTGCGCCGCCTCGCCCACTGGCTGATGAAGGAGCCGGCCCTCGAAGAGGAGGCCCTGCGCGCCCAGACCACCGGCCATGGCCGGGAGGTCCGCATCGAGCGCCAGACCATGGCGGAGACCGCTGAGCCCGTCACCGTCACCGGTCCCACCGGCGAGGAGCGCCGGCTCGACCTCAAGCAGGCGGAGCCCGGCCTGTTCAGCGCCACCTTCGAGGCCCAGCGCCTCGGCCTGCATACCGTGCGCGCGGGCAATCTCGTCGCCTTCGTCAGCGTCGGGCCGGCCAATCCGCGCGAGCTCGCCGACGTGTTCAGCGATACCGAGCGGACCAAGGCCGTCGCCGAGGGCTCCGGCGGCACCGTGCGTCGCCTCGCCGACGCCTCCGGTAACACGGTGGTGCCCCGGTTGCAGATCGTGCGCGGCGGGCGCCTGGGTGGCGCCGACTGGATCGGCTTCCGCCCCAGCGACAGCGCCACGATCCGCGGCGTCGAGGTCTATCCCCTCGCGGTCGGCCTCTGGGCGCTCGCGGCGCTCGCGGCCGCCGTTCTGGCGATGTGGCTGGTCGAGGGACGTCGGGGCCGGGCCGCCTGAGCCCGGCCCGAAACGGCGCAGCCTGTGCGCCGGCCGCACACGGGGCGCCCTCCGGTTCATCCCGTCGGATTAAAGCGGCGACCGGTTGGCGTGCGGACCGGCACGCGGCCGAAACGAGCCGGTGGATTAAAGGGCAACAGCAAGGACGTGCCGTCACGCACCGATATTCAGAAAGATCTCTCCTATCTTCAGTTCAGGTTCGAGGAGCAAAAGTTTCCGGAGCCGAAACTGAGATAAAGGAAGGGATGAATTCATGAAGCACATCGTAGCTGCCGCCACTTTCGCCGCCGCCATCGCGTTCCCCGCCGCGGCCTTCGCCCTGGCCGAGGGCAGCCAGCAGGCCGCCGGCGGCGCCCATATGAGCTCCTACATCAGCGACCCCTATCACGATCCGAAGTCGGTCTGGGCCCAGAGCCGCGGCACCGGCCAGATCCTCGGCGCGCCGATGCTCTCGGAGAATGCCGGCGCCCATAACGTGCGCCGCGCTGCCCCGGTGAACCCCCGCTGGAGCTCCGGCACCGCCCGCTAGGCGATGGCCTTTCGGCGCCTCAGCGCCGCCTTCGCCCCTTCCAGAAACCCGTCCGGCCTGCGCCGGGCGGGTTTTTCGTTGCACGGCTCAGGGGCGGCCGTCCTCGATCGCATAGAGGGCGATCTCCTCGCCCGGCGCGGTCGTCACCCGGCGCACGCCGGCGGCCTGCTCGGCCTGGAGCAGCCGGGCGAAATCCTCGGAGGCCGCGAGGGTCAGGTCCGCCGCCTTGGCGCGGGATTCGAGCCGCGCGAGCAGGTTCATCGCCGGCCCGAGCACGGTGTATTCGGCCCGGAAGCCGTCGTCGAACACGCCGACCAGCACGTCGCCCGCATGAAGCGCGATGGTGACGCGCAGGGGCGGCAGGCCCTGGCGCTCGCGGTCCCCGTTGAGGCGGGCGAGCCGCGCCTCGATGGTGCGGGCGCAGGCCAGGGCGCCGGTCATCTGCCGCTCCACCGAGCCGACCACGAACTGCGCCAGGATGCCGTCGCCGACATATTTGTCGACGATGCCGCCCTGCTCGGTCACTGCCCCGTGGACGAGGGCCCGCACGCCGAGCAGCGCCTCCACCACCTCGGGCTGCGGCCGCGCCCGGCTCATCGCCGAGAAGCCGCGGATGTCGAGGGCCAGCAGGCAGGCATGGCGCAGGCGCGGCGTGCCGAGACCGCCTTCCTCCGCGAGCCGCGCCGCGACGCTGCCCGGCACGAAACGGGCGAGCAGGCTGCGCTCGCGCTCGAGGCCGAGGGCCGTGCCCACCGCCCGGCGCAGCCGGCGCACACCATCGACCACCACGAAGCTCGCCGCGCAGAAGGCGAGCAGCCCCGAGACCTCCTCCGTCAGGGTCACGTGCGGCCCGAGCAGGCTGCCGCGCAGGGAGGCGACCAGGAGCGCCCCGCCCCAGGCCAGCGCCACCGCCCCCGAGAAGACCAGCGTGTGCCAGACCCGCATGCTCAGGGCGGTCTGAAGCAGCAGCAGGAAGGCCGGCAGGCGGCTCACCGCGGTGGCGGCGTCGTCGGAGCCCGCCACCACGCCGGCGAGCATGTGCTCGACCTCGACATAGACGACCACGGCGGCGTTCAGCAGCGTCGAGGCCCAGGCGAGCCACTCGGTGCGCCCGGCATGGCCGACGCCCAAGGCGTCGAGGCGCCGCTCCCAGCGGTCGGCCAGGGCGAGGCCGATCGAGCAGACGGCATAGGCGCCGAGCACCGCCCAATGGCTCAGCCCGTGCACCGACCCGTCGTAGCTCTGGGCCATGGCGAGCAGCACCACCACGACGAGGGCGTGCATGGCGATGAGGCGGCTGCCGGCCGCGCCCTGCAGGAGGCGCTCGGCATGGGTCTCGCCCTCGCGGTGTGTGCTCGCGGAGCGCGCCTCGGGACTCATTCGATCTCCAGGGTTGGGCGCCGCTTCCGAGGGCGCCCGCCCCCCGTAAACGGTTCAGTCGCCGATCTCGACCGTGGGAACGCGGTCACATCAACAGGATTGCGGCGGCGAGCCCGATATTGGTGATCTGGTGAAGGAACTGGTCGAGGCCGATCAGCCACCAGAACCGGGGCTGGCCCGGCCGGCACGGCCCCCAGCGGCTCGTGAGGGTCTTCACCCGGTCGATGGCGATGTGGATCGCGAAATCGACGAGGGCGAGCCACCACAGGCGCGGCGCCAGGGCGAGGGCGATCAGGAGCGTCAGCGCCGCGTGGCAGAGCACATGCGCGCAGAGGGGCAGCAGCCAGCCGCGCCGGCTCTCCTTGCCGCGGGCGATCCAATCCGTCTGGAGCAGGAAGTCGGCGACGACGTGCTTCAACGCGAATAGGGCGACGAGCGCGGCGGTCGCCAGGACCGCCGCCGTATCGTGCGACGGAATCGACGGGCTCGGCATCGCCGGTCAGGCTCGCGCGGCAGGGTTAACGTCGGGTTTCCAGCTTTCCCGAGGAAGACGCGGTCTCACCGCCGCCCGCCGCCGAAACCGCCGGGACCGCCTCCGCCGAAGCCGCCGCCACCCGGGCCGCCGCCGCCGAAACCACCGCCGCCGAAGCCGCCGGGGCTGCCGGCCCCGCCCGGCGATGGGCTGCCGCCGAAGCCGTCTCCCCCACCGAAGCCGGGGCGCGTGTCGATCGGGTAGCCGCCGGGCCCCTGGCCCCGCCCGAATTCGTGGCCTGTCCCACCGCCGGGCGCGGCGCCGGGATAGCCGCCCGGCCCGCCTCCATGCCCGCCGCCGAAGCCGCCCCCGCCGGGTCTTCCCCCACCCTGTCCGCCGCTGCCGGGGCCGCCGCCGCCCGGACTGCCGTTGCCAGGCCCGCCGTTGCCAAGCCCGCCGTTCGGGCCGAAGCCGCCGCCGGGCTGACCGCCCGGCCCTGTCGGGCCGCCGCGGCCCTCGAAGCGCAGGCCGTCGAGGGTGAGGCGCCCGTCCCGGCCGGGGGAGACCGAGAGGACGGCGTGACGGCTGCCGCCGCGGGGCATGTCCGCGTCCGGCGCTCCGGCGACCCCCAGCCCCGAGCCGAGCCGCAGCCCGTCCCGGCCCGGGCCGATATAGGCCTCGATCGAGGCCCGGCCGATCGCGGCCGGGAAGGGTCGGCTCGCATCGCGGGCGCCCGAGACGGCGAAGGCGCCGTCGCGCATCGCCCCCTCCGCCACGATGCGGCGGCCCACGAGCCGGGGGGGCAGCCCGGCGAGGGGCAGGCCGCCGATCGCGGGCGTGCCGTTCGCCGCCTTGCGGACCGGCCCGGCCACGCGGTCGGGACCCTCCGCCCGGTGCTCGACGCGGCTCGCGACGATCACGCCGTCGAGGCGGCGCAGGCCGCTGACCGCGACCCGGTCGCCGACCTTCCAGGCGCCGGACTTCACGGTCGACACGCTCTGCCCGAGCACGGTGAGGCGCCCCTGGCCCACCGCCTCGACCGGGCCGACCACTTCGCTGTTGACTTCGATGGCCCGGGTGGAGAGGGCGCCCTCGGCGTCGGTGGCCACCACCCGCACCACGTGGCCGATGCGCAGGTCGCCGGCCCGCCGCGGCTCGCCGTCGATGCGCACCGCGACATCGGCCGGATAGGTGATGCGCAGGTCGTTGACGATGATGGAGCCGAACCGGCGGATCGTGCCGATCACGCCGGTGCCGCCGATGCCGCGGTCGCCGCCCGGGGTCTCCTCCTCGGTCGGCCTAGCTCCGGTGCCGCCGATGCCCCGATCCTCGGGCGCGTCGGGAGCGGCGGGGGAGCGCCCCGGCCGCCAGAGGGTGGCGACACCGGTCAGGAGCGCCAGCAGCGCCCGTCGGGTGCCGCCGCGATGGTCGGAGGGTTCGCGCACGGGGCCGCCTCAGGCCGTCGCGTCGGCGTTGGATGCGCCGGGCGCGGGCGGAGCCTCCTCCCGGTAGACGTAGATCCCGAAGTTCCAGCGGTGGCGCCCCCCCGGATCGCTCTCGCAGGCGGCATGCGCTTCGGCATTGGCCTGCCGCAGGGCATCCATGGCGATCTCGCGGGCACGGGCCTCGAGCCGTTCGGCGAGTTCGGCAGACAGGCCGTCGTAATGCACCGCGCGCTCCAGGAAACGGGGCGCCTCCCCGAGGATGTTCTCCACCGAAGCGGCGACGTGATCGTGCAGGTTCCGGCCGAAATAATAGAGCTGCGGCTCGCCGCCTCCGCGCGGCAGATAGGCGGATTCGAGAAGAACGACGCGGCCCTGCGGGTCGAGGACGGCGAGGCCCCGGTCGAGCCACTCGTCGAGCACGGCGCGCGGGCGCACGTCGCGGGTCACACCCGCCACCAGGCTCTCGAAAGAGGCGGCTCCCTCCTCCGCCGCCCGCGGCAGGGGCAGGGGGCGGCCCTGGCGATCGGTGAATTCCGGCGCCGCGATCCAGCGGGCGATGATGCGGCTCGTGCGCGAGACCACCGCCGGCACCTGGCTCACCGGGGCGCCCGCCCCGCGCAGGCGCCGCACCTCCTTGCGATGGATGCCGGTGAGCAGGCTCACGCGGCTGTCGGTCTGTTCCTTCCCTGGCAGGGCGAAATCGTATTCCGCGACGTTGACGTAGAGTTCGCGCAGCAGGTTCGTCAGGGCCGGGAAGGTGATGCCCCGGCTCACGAACAGCCGCACCAGCGGCCGCAGCAGGCGCGCCACCGGCGCATGCAGCGCGGTGCCTTCGGGCGGAGCTGGATCGATCGGCTCGGACATTCCGCGAGTCTTAGAAGGCTATGCGTGGGAGACAATCCCACAATCTGCCCTTTCCAGGCCTGATCGGCGATTTTGCCGTTGACGTGGGATTTTTGCACACGTAACTTTGTGTGGTCAAATTTCCCACGGAGATCGAACGTGACGGAGATCCATCCGCCGTTGTCACCGTCCCCCGAGGGGCTGCGGCTGCGCCGGGCGCGGCCGTCTCTCGCGGACCTCTCCTTGAGACCCCTGCAACGCGGCCTGCTGCTCGCGGCCGTCCTGCTCTCGCCCGTCGCCGGGCAAGCCGTGGCCGCGCTCACCCGCGGCGACGGCGAGACGGCGGTGCGAGCCTTCGCCGCCCTGCCCTCAAGCCCTCCGGGTGGGGCGGCGAAGCGAACCTATCGGATCGAGGATCTCCGGCCATGATCGCGGCGTCGACACGCCTGTTGCGCGGCATGGGCCACGGGCTTCGCCGCGAGGCCCGACTGGACCCGGATCTCGAGGAGTCCTGCGGCGGCGAGCGCATTCTCGACTTCGCCCTGTGCCTGATCGTCTCGGCCTGCGTGGTGGGCCCGCTCCTGCTGGCGCTCTGAGCCGGGCGACCGCGCGGATCCGCCGCTCGGCCGTGGGAGACGGGTGTCCCACGGTCTCCGCCGGCGCGGATCGCCATCATGGTCCTTTATTTCGGTGAGGCCCCTCGTCCCGCGGCCGCTCTCCTCCATATGAAGGATACCCTCTGCGCAATCGCGTGCCTTGGGCAGCTCGGCAGAGGACATCATGGTTCGTACGGCGAATGTCGGCGGCGCTCAGTCCGTCTCGGCAACGGACTTCAATGAGCGCGTGAAGCGGCTCCTGGCCGACAAGCCAGAGAGCGCGAAGCCCGTGCCGAAGTCCAAATCGAACAATCGCGGGCCGAGAGTCGGCCCCAAGACGTAGAATGATCGGCGGCGGCCCTGAACCGGGGAGGCCGGGCGGAATTATGCGGGGATACGCGCTCGACAACAGCGGCTCCCTGCCCTCCATGTCCACACCGACCCACCTCCGCTTCCTCTCCGCCGCCGACCCGCATCCCCGCGGCTTCGGTTCGGATTACGATCCGATCCTGCACGGCGTCGCGAGCGGCCTGGGGGCCTTGTTTCCGCCGATCGACAACGCCCGGCGGTGCGAGGCGCACGGACGCCCGGACGAAGCGGGCCAGGGCTGCGAGGGGGCGCGACAGGCCCTTGCCGTGAGCGCGGGCACGGCGGCGATCGAACCGTAGGATCCGGCCGTCCGCGACGAGCCGACCCGTCTCAGGCGGCGCGGGTGGCGACCCAGACGACGTGCCGCGGGCCGCTCTGCCCGCTGGCCGGCATGCGCGTTTCCTGAACGCCGAAGCCGACCCGTTTCAGACGCGTCTTGAACTTGCGGTCCGGCGTGCCGGACCAGACCCCCAGCACCCCCTCCGGCTTGAGCGCCCACCAGGCGCGCCGCAGGCCCCAGACGTCGTAGAGGCGGTCGTTCGCCCGCCGCATCAGCCCCTCCGGGCCGTTGTCGACATCGAGCAGGATGGCGTCCCAGGCGCCGGGACCCGACTGGATCAGGCGTGTCACATCCGTCTCCCGCAGGACGACGCGCGGGTCGTCGAGGCAGCCGGCGAAGACCTTGGTGAGGGGACCGCGCGCCCAGCCCGAGACCGCGGGCACCAGCTCGGCCACGACGACCTCCGCATCGGGCGCGAGCACCTTCAGGGCGGCCCGGAGGGTGAAGCCCATGCCGAGGCCCCCGATCAGAACCCGCGCATGCGGGCGCCCGGCGATCGGGGTGCAGGCCAGGGTCGCGAGCGCCTCCTCCGAGTCGCCCCGCGTGCTGTTCATCAACTCGATCGTGTCGACGACGATCGAGAATTCGTCGCCCCGCTGCATCAGGCTGAGGTTTCGGCCGCCCCCGGGAATCAGGCCGGTGTCGAGATGGACCCATGCGGTCATGACGTGCTTTCTCGTGGCGCCGTGCGGCGGCGTGCAGGGGGAGGAGCCGAAGCCGTCAGGGGATCGCCTCAGAACGATGCGGCCGACCGTGCGCTGGGCGCAGGGCTTGGCGAAGCCACCAGGACTGTCGCGCCATCCGCCCAGGTTCTATGAGCGCTGATGGCCAAGCGTATCAAGTCTCTCCCGCAGGAACGCGGGTTCGTGCTGTTCGACGTCGTCTATGCGGACGGCAGCCGCTCCTCCAACCGGCGCGTTCCGGTCGAGCTTCTCGGAGGGCTGGACGGCGACGGTCCGGCCCGGGACCTCATCACCGAGCAGGATGAGGCGATCGCCCAGAAAGCCGGGCGCCCCCGGCGCGAGATCGAGAGCCTGCTCCGTTCGCCCCCGGCTCCCCTGAAACCGCCGCGCGAATAGGGCTTCCCAAGACGCGTCTTCGTCCGCGCGGGGCTCTCGGAGCCTCGCGCCCCTCTTGTCTGCAAATCCGAAGCCCGGACGGGCCTGTCGGGACACGCTTCGGCCGATCCCGGGTTGTGCGGATCGCTTTCGGACGCGCTTTCGAGGTCCTTCACCGAAGGACAAACAGCATCGATCTGGGAATTTTTCCGAGGCGCATCGCGGGGCTCGATCGCCCGGCGCACGGGATCAAGCTCGGGTAGATGCTCGGATTCTGGATGTCCAAGTCCTTGCCACCGCACAACTTTCCAATCCGGGAAGTTGCTGGTGGAGCTGAGGGGATTCGAACCCCTGACCTCCGCAGTGCGATTGCGGCGCTCTCCCATCTGAGCTACAGCCCCGTCCGGAGCGCCGGCCTTGTAGGCTGGCTCGCTTCGGCCTGTCAATTCCGGAAATTTCCCGTTGCCGCATGCGCATCCAGCGCCGGTTGCGAGCGCGGGGTGCCGAGGACCGATATCCCCCGCATGAACGCCCTGCTCTGGCTCTTCAACACCGTCATCCAGCTCTACATCTACGTTCTCGTCGCGAGTGCGGTGCTGAGCTGGCTCGTCGCTTTCAACGTGGTGAACGTGCGCAACCCGATCGTCGCGCAGATCGGCGAGTTCCTCTACCGCGTCACGGAACCGGCCCTGCGGCCGATCCGGAACCTGCTGCCGAACCTCGGCGGCGTCGATATCTCGCCGATCATCCTGATCCTGCTGCTCCTGTTCGTTCAGAAGCTCGTGACCGACCTCGCCATCCAGATGGCCTACTGACGCCGGTGCCGAACTCATCCCCTCTTGCGCGTCTTGCGCGCGGGAGGGGCTTGGCACAGAACGACGCCGTTGCTCGGGCCATCCCCGGTCGGTCATTTTTCAAGGCGCATTCACAATGAAAACCAATCCCGGCCGCTTCTTCGAGGATTTCCGCCTCGGCGAGACCATCCGCCACGCGACTCCCCGGACGGTGACGGCCGGGGACGTGGCGCTCTACACCGCCCTCTACGGCCCGCGCTTCGCGGTCCAGTCGTCGGACGCCTTCGCCAAGGCGATCGGCTATCCCGCCAGCCCCCTCGACGACCTGCTCACCTTCCACGTCGTGTTCGGCAAGACCGTGCCCGACATCTCCCTGAACGCGCTCGCCAATCTCGGCTATGCCGAGGGCGGGTTCCACCGGCCGGTCTATCCGGGCGAGACGCTCTCGACCGTGTCCGAGGTGATCGGCCTCAAGGAGAGCTCCAACCGCCAGACCGGTGTGGTCTATGTCCGCTCCACGGGTTCGGATTCCGCGGGCAAGACCGTGCTCAGCTATTGCCGCTGGGTTCTGGTGCGCAAGCGCGACCCCGAGGCCAAGGTCGCCGAGGAGCATGTGCCGACGCTGGCCAAGGTGGTCGACCCGACCGATCTCGCCCATTCCCTGCCGCCCCTCTCGCCGCAGGCCTACGACACGGCGCTGGCCGGCAGCCCGCACCGCTTCGCCGATTACGCGGCGGGCGAGCGCATCGACCATGTCGACGGCATGACCGTCGAGGAGGCCGAGCACCAGATCGCCACGCGCCTGTTCCAGAACACGGCCAAGGTGCATTTCGATGCGCATGCGACCAAGGAGACGCGGTTCGGCCGTCGCCTGATCTATGGCGGCCACGTGATCTCGCTGGCCCGTGCCCTCAGCTTCAACGGGCTCGCCAACGCCTTCGCCCTGGCCGGCATCAATGGCGGCCGCCATGTCGCCCCGCTTTTTGCCGGCGACACGGTCTATGCCTGGAGCGAGGTGCTGGAGACCGCGGAGCTGCCCGGCCGCACCGATATCGGCGCCCTGCGCCTGCGCACGGTGGCGACCAAGAACCAGCCCTGCGCCAATTATCCCGACCGCCAGGGCGACGGCTACGATCCGGCGGTGATCCTCGACCTCGACTACTGGGCCTTCATCCCGCGCTGAGGCCAAGTTCAGGCTCGCCGTCGAACGGCGTCCGGAAGGGCCATCGCTCCCGTGGGCGGTGGCCCTTCGCCGTTCCGGAGTGCCTCAGCCCCCGAACAGCCAGCCGAGCACCGCCCGCCGCAGCGGGTTCTCCGGATTGGCGAGGAGGCGGGCGGCCATGGCGCAGGCGATGACGACGAGAAGCGGCCGGATCAGCCGGGCGCCGAGCCGCATGGCGAGCCGCGAGCCCACCTGCGCCCCGAGGAAGGCGCCGAGCGCCATGGCGAGGCCCACGGGCCAGATCACCGTGCCCTGGAGGGTGAACAGGGCGAGGCTGCCGAGATTGCTCGCGGCATTGGCGAGCTTCGTATGCGCCGTCGCCCGCACGATCCCGAGCCCGAGCAGGGTCACGAAGCCGATCATGTAGAAGGAGCCGGCGCCGGGCCCGAACACCCCGTCGTAGAAGCCCACCGCGGGGGCGAGCGTCAGGGCGAAGGTCTTCGGCGAGAGCCGCGCAGCGGCGTCCTCGTTGCGGATGCGCCGGGCGGTGGCGAAATAGACCGCGATGCCGATCAGCAGCAGCGGCACCAGGGCGTCGAGGGCGCTCTTCGGCAGCAGGCTGACGCAGAGCGCGCCGGCCACGGAGGCGGCCCCCGCCGCGAGCGCCGCCGGGGCGGCCCCCGGCCATCGGATCAGCCCGCGCCGCGCGAAGGCGAGCGTGGCCGAGACCGAGCCGGCGCTGCCCTGGAGCTTGTTGGTGGCGATCGCGCTCACCGGATCGAGGCCGGCGAGCAGCAGGGCCGGCAGGGTCAGCAGGCCGCCGCCGCCGGCGATGGCGTCGCAGGTGCCCGCCACCAGAGCGACGCCGAACAGGCCGGCGATCAGACTCGGATCCACCCCGCCGATCATGGCAGGGCCTTCGGGGATGTCGGGGGCAGGCGCACGGGAGGGCTCGGGACGAGGCGGCCGGGTGAGGGCCCGGCCGCCGGAGCGGCGCCTATAGCAGCTTTTGCGGCGCGCGACGGTTGCCGGCGCACGCCCGACCGCTCAGTCGCGGACGATCACCTTCGTACCGACCCGGACCCGATCGTAGAGATCGACCACGTCCTTGTTGGTCATGCGGATGCAGCCCGAGGAGACGGCCGCGCCCATGGTCTCGGGCTCGTTGGAGCCGTGGATCCGGTAGAGCGAGGAGCCGAGATACATGGCGCGGGCGCCGAGCGGGTTGTCCTGCCCGCCGGCCATGTAGCGCGGCAGGTCCGGGCGGCGGGCCAGCATCTGGGCCGGGGGACGCCAATCCGGCCATTCCTTCTTCATCGTGACGGTCTTGGTGCCGGACCAGGAGAAGCCCTCGCGGCCGACGCCGACGCCGTAGCGGATCGCCTCGTGGCCGGGCAGGACGTAGTAGAGCCGGCGCTGGCGCGTGGAGACGACGATGGTGCCGGGCTTCTCCTTGCCGGCATAGGGCACGGTCTCGCGGGGAATCGCCTGCGTCTTGAAAACGTTGATGAAGTCGGCGAGCGGCCCGGAATCGAGCGGGTTGGCCGTCGCGGGCTGCCCGGCGAGAAGCCCGAGCACGAGGGATGCCCCGACAAGGGTGCGGCGGTACGGCATCAGGATCCTCCTTGAAGCGGTGAGCCGTGCGGTCCGATCCGCGGAAGCGCGTTCACCTTGGCGGACCGCGAAGGGTCGGTTCGGGCTCGGACGTTCTTGGCGATTGGCGGCCGCTCGGGGCAAGAGGAAGGCGCGGACGTGCCATTCCTGCAACGCTTGCGCGAAATGCATGCGGTTCTGCACGGACGGCAGGGCCGTGCGATCGTCCCCTTAAGCAGCGCGGGTTTTTCGTTCCACGGGGACGATGCTTTCGTGGCCGACAGAATGTCGCACCCGATTGCGTCGTCTCCGGCAAAGCACCAGACTCCGCATCCGTGTCGAAACAATTCCGCTTGCCTGCGCTCCGCCGCATCCGTGCCACCGTGGCCGCCCTCGTCGGGATCCTGACGATGGGCCTCGTCGCGGCGAGCGGGATCGCGTCGGACTATCCGCCCGAGGCGCCCTTCCGCGTCTCGGCGGTGAGCACGGGCCTGTCCGCGTTCGGCACGGCGCCCGCGTTGCCCGACCATCTGGCGAGCCTGCGTGCCGCGGCGCCCGCCCTCGATGCGGATGACCTGCCCGGCGACGGGCGCCGGCTCTTCGCGGATGCGGTCCCGCCCTTCGTGACCGGCGACGGCCGCAGCCTGCGCCCCGTCTCCGATATCGGCTGCGCCCTTGCGGAGCGGCGCTGCCCCGACCGGCCGCCCAGGGCCTGATCCGGGCCGGCATTCCGGACGCCCCGGTCCTCGGTCGACCCCCGCGCGGCGGGCACGGTCGTGGGAATGCCAAGATCCGTCTCCAGGATACGCGGCAGGATCGAGCGGTCCGCGCAGGCGCGCGGATCGTCCGCGACGCCGACGCGATGCATCCCGCATCCGCCTTCCGGGCCGCCTGCTTGGCCCGGCGATTGCCAGAATCCTGTCCGCACGCGCCGGATCGCGGCGCGGCAGGGTCTCGCCCGCGCGTCCGTCCCCGGCCTCCCGCGCCGGGGCTGGGCGCGGCCAAGCGTCATTGCAGGAGCGAATCCCACGTGTCGTCCCGCCTGAATGTGTCGCCCCGTTCGAAGCCGCGCCGGAACCGTCCGGCGGCCTTCGCCGCGACGCTCGCCGCCAGCCTCGTCATGGTCGCCGTCTCGGCCTGCAACGAGCAGAAGGCCTCGGCCCCTGTGCCCCTGCCGCCGCCGGAGGTCAGCGTCGTCACGGCGCAGCCCCAGCCGATCCCCTATGTGCGCGACCTGCCCGGCCGCGTCGCCCCCATGCGAATCGCCGAGGTGCGCTCCCGCGTCTCCGGTCTCGTGGTGAAGCGGCTGTTCCAGCAGGGCAGCGCGGTGAAGGAAGGGGACATCCTCTACAAGATCGACCCGGCGCCCTACGAGGTGGAGCTCGCCAGCGCCGAGGCCGCCCTGGCCCGCACCGAGGCCGCCCTCGTCCTCGCCAGCCAGCAGGCGGAGCGGCTCGAGACCCTGCTCGCCCGCAACACCGCGAGCCAGGCGCAGTACGACACGGCCTTCGCCGCCAAGAAGCAGGCGGAGGCGGAGGTCGCTGGCGCCAAGGCCACCCGCGACCGGGCCCGGCTCAACCTCGCCTGGACCGACGTGCGCGCGCCGATCTCCGGCCGCATCGGCCGGGCGCTGCTCACCGAGGGCACCCTGATCGACCAGGGCTCCACCGGCGTGCTCGCCACGATCCAGCAGCTCGACCCGATCTATGTCGACATCACCCAGTCGGTGGGCGAGCTGAACAAGCTGCGCCGGGACATCGCCTCCGGCGAGCTCTCGAAGCTGGCCCACGACGCCGCCAACGTCCACCTGATCATGGATGACGGCTCCCTGTACGGCTCGGCCGGCCGCCTGCTCTTCTCCGACGTGACCGCCGATCCGAGCACCGGCCAGGTGACCCTGCGCGTGCTCCTGCCGAACCCGCACGACGAGCTCTTCCCGGGCATGTATGTCCGCGCCCGCATCGAGCAGGGCATCGATTCCGACGCCATCGCCGTGCCGCAGCAGGCGATCCAGCGCACCAACGACGGCAAGCCCGAGGTCTGGGTGGTCAAGCCCGACAACAAGGTCATGCTCCAGCCGGTCGAGGTCGGCCCCGTCGTCGGCGGCAACTGGGTGATCCGCGAGGGGCTCCGGGCCGGCGACAAGGTCGTGGTCGAGGGCTTCCAGAAGATCGTGGCCGGCATCGAGGTGAAGTCGGTGGCCTGGAAGACGGAGGCGCCGGAGACCGGCAAGCCCGTCGACACGGACAGCCGCGAGCGCGACGCGGCCTCGACGGACTCGATCGCCCCGCCCGCCGTCGCCGAAGTTCGCTGAGGAGGGGCGCGCAAGCATGGCACGCTTCTTCATCGACCGGCCGGTCTTCGCCTGGGTCGTCGCCCTCTTCATCATCCTCGGGGGCGTGCTCGCGATCCCGATGCTGCCGGTGGCGCAGTATCCGGTGATCGCCCCGCCCTCGATCGCCCTGTCGACCGCCTTCCCTGGCGCCTCGGTCGAGAGCCTCTACACGGGCACGACCCGCCTCATCGAGGACGAGCTGAACGGCGCGGCCAACATCATGAGCTTCGAGTCGACCACCGACTCCTTCGGCTCGATCAACATCACCGCGACCTTCCAGCCGGGCACGGATCCGGCGCTCGCCTCCGTGGAGGTGCAGAACCGCCTGAAGCGCGTCGAGGCCCGCCTACCCGCGGAGGTGCGCCAAAACGGCATCCTCGTGGAGGAGGCCTCGGCCGCCACCCTCAACATCATCACCCTGGTCTCGACCGACGGGAAGATGGACGAGATCGGGCTCGGCGACTTCCTGATGCGCAACGTGATCAACGAGATCCGCCGCATCCCGGGGGTGGGCCGCGCCACCCTCTACTCGACCGAGCGCTCCCTGCGCGTCTGGGTCGACCCGGACAAGCTGCGCGGCCTCTCCCTCACGCCGGGCGACGTCACCGATGCGATCCGCAACCAGAACATCCAGATCGCCTCCGGCGCGGTCGGCGCCCAGCCGAGCCCGGTCGATCACGCCGTGTTCGCGCCGATCATCGTGAAGGGACAGCTCAGCACGGTGGACGATTTCGGCGCGATCGTGCTCCGCGCCAATTCCGACGGCTCGAATGTGCGCCTGCGCGACGTCGCCCGGATCGAGCTCGGCGGCGACGCCTACCAGTTCTCGACCCGGCTGAACGGCGGCGAGGCGGCGGGCATCTCGGTGACGCTCGCCCCAGACGGCAACGCCCTGGAGACCGCCAAGGCGATCCGCGCCAAGATGGAGGAATTGTCCCAGTTCTTCCCGCCGGGGCTGAAGTGGGACATCCCCTACGACATCACCCCCGCGGTGAAGGCCTCGATCGAGAAGGTGCTGCACACCCTGGTCGAGGCGGTGGTGCTGGTCTTCATCGTGATGTTCCTGTTCCTGCAGAACATCCGCTACACCCTCATCCCGACCATCGTCGTGCCGATCGCCCTGATGGGCACGGTCACGGTGATGCTGCTCGCCGGCTTCTCGGTGAACGTGCTGACCATGTTCGGCATGGTGCTCGCCATCGGCATCCTCGTCGACGACGCCATCGTCGTGGTGGAGAATGTCGAGCGCATCATGAACGAGGAGGGCCTGCCCCCGAAGGAGGCGACCCGCAAGGCCATGGGCCAGATCACCGGGGCGATCATCGGCATCACCCTGGTGCTGGTGGCCGTGTTCATCCCGATGGCCTTCTTCCCCGGCTCGGTCGGCATCATCTACCGGCAGTTCTCGATCGCGATGGTCACCTCCATCGCCTTCTCGGCCCTGCTGGCGCTGACGCTGACGCCGGCGCTCTGCGCCACCCTGCTCAAGCCCATCGCCAAGGGCCACGGCCACGCCAAGGGCGGCTTCTTCGGCTGGTTCAACCGGATCGTCGACCGCGAGACCGCCCGCTACGGCCGCGGCACCGGCTGGTTCATCAAGAAGTCGGGCCGGGTGATGGTGATCTACCTGATCCTGGTGGGCGGCACCGCCTTCGCCTTCCTGCGCCTGCCGGAGGGCTTCCTGCCGGTGGAGGACCAGGGCTTCTTCACCGTGGACATCCAGACCCCGGCGGGCGCCTCGTTCAACCGGACCCAGGCGGCGGTGCGCAAGGTCGAGGAGCATCTCCTGGCCCAGCCGGGCGTCGCCACGGTGACGATGCTCAACGGCTTCTCCTTCTCCGGCCAGGGGCCGAATCTGAGCCAGGCCTTCGTCACCCTGAAGCCCTGGTCCGAGCGGGACGCAGCCAATTCCGCCATCGCCCTCGTCAACGGCACCAATGCGGCGCTCGCCGATTACCGCGACGCGGTGGTCGACGCGCAGGAGCCGCCGCCGGTGGACAATCTCGGCAACGCGGCGGGCTTCTCCTTCCGCCTGCAGGATCGGGCCCAGAAGGGCTACTCGGCCCTCACCGCGGCGGAGGCGCAGCTCCTCGGCCTCGCCAAGCAGAGCCCCGTCCTGCAGAAGGTGAAGATCGAGGGCCTGCCGCCCACGCCTCAGGCGGAGCTGGTGATCGACCGCGAGAAGGCCGCCGCCCTCGGCGTCAAGTTCGAGGACATCAATGCCGCGATCCAGGTCAATCTCGGTTCGGTCTACACCAACGACTTCCCGAACCGCGGCAAGATGCAGCGCGTCTACGTGCAGGCCGAGCAGCTGCAGCGCATGCAGGCCGCCGACCTGATGAACTACGCGGTGAAGAACAGCCAGGGCACCATGGTGCCGATGTCCTCCTTCGCCGACCTGAAATGGAGCCTCGGGCCGAGCCAGATCGTCGGCTTCAACGGCTACCAATCGGTGCGCTTCACCGGCGAGCCGCGGGCGGGCTACACCACGGGCGATGCCATCGCCGAGATGGAACGGCTGATGACCTTCCTGCCCCGGGGCTTCGGCTACACCTGGACCGGCCAGTCCGAGCAGGAGAAGCAGGCGGGCTCCCAGGCCTCGTTGCTCCTCGCCCTCTCGGTGCTGATCGTGTTCCTGTGTCTGGCGGCCCTCTACGAGAGCTGGTCGATCCCGTTCTCGGTGCTGCTGGTGATCCCCCTCGGCGTCGTCGGGGCCCTGGCCGCGGTCTATCTGCGGGGCATGCCCAACGACGTATATTTCAAGATCGGGCTCATCACGATCATCGGCCTCTCGGCCAAGAACGCGATCCTGATCGTGGAATTCGCCAAGGACCTCTGGAAGCCCGGCACCAGCCTCGTCCAGGCGACCATCCAGGCGGCGACCCTGCGCTTCCGCCCGATCGTGATGACCTCGCTCGCCTTCATCTTCGGCGTGGTGCCGCTCGCCATCGCCACCGGCGCCGCCTCGAAGAGCCAGCAGGCCATCGGCACGGGCGTGATGGGCGGCATGATCTCGGCCACGGTGCTCGCCGTGTTCTTCGTGCCGGTCTTCTTCGTGGTGGTGATGCGGCTCTTCAGGCGGAAGGACGCCGCCGAGGGCGAGACGGCGCAGCCGGGCCCCGCCCCCGTGCCCCACGGGCATTCCGTGCCGGCGGAGTAGGCCCTGCACCGCAAACGAAAAGGCCCCCTTCCCGGGATCTGAAAGAGGGCTTTTCGTTGTCGCTGGGAGCGCCCGCTCGGGCGGCGGCCTTGCCTCGCCCCCTGGGCGAGGGGGACCGCGAGAAGCGCGGTGGAGTGAGGGCGCCGGGTCCGATGCCGGGCACCACGGCGCCGCCCTCTCCGTCCGCTTCGCGGCCACCTCCCCCAAAGAGAAGGAAAAACCGCGGCGACCGCTGCCACCGTTTGGAAACAGCCTCAGTCGAGATGGGCGCCGTACTGCTCCACATGCGCGGCGAGGCCGAGGCCGTGGTCGCGCACCAGGCGCTCGGCCCGCACGGCGTCCCGCGCCTCCAGCGCCTCGATGATCTGAATGTGTTCCTCGATCGACTTCGAGGCGCGGTCGCCCTGGCGCAGGGCCTGATTGCGGATGCCGCGCACGTGCATGAGCAGATTGCTGCACATGTCCTTGATCACCTCGCTCTGGCCTAGCGAGATGATCTTCTGGTGGAAGCGGATATTGGCCTCGGAATACTCGTCGAGATGGTCCGAGGGCCTGCCCTCGAAGAATTCCGGGAACATCCGCCGCATGCAGGCGAGATCCTCGTCGGAGGCGTGGGTGCAGGCGAGGCGCGCCGCCATGCTCTCCAGGGCCGCCCAGGCCTGGATCATCTCGACGATCTCCTTGCGCGTCTTCTTGACGACGAAGACGCCCCGGCGGGGCTCGTTGCGCACGAAGCCTTCCTGCTCCAGCACGGTGAGCGCTTCGCGGATCGGGGTGCGGCTGACGCCCAGGGTCTGGGACAGACCGCGCTCGTCCAGGCGGACGTCGCCGGCCTGTCCGTAGATGTCCATGTTGGTGATCGCGGACTTCAGTGCTTCGTAGGCAAGGGTCCGCAAGCTCGTCGCCGGCACGATCGGCTTTATTGCGAAATTTTCCATCTCACCAGGTTTTCGCGTTCCGAGCCGGATTGGTCGAGGGACCACTGCAGCGTGCAAACGACCTCGACCATGGCGACTCCCCTTGCGAAAGACAAGGCGACGGCCGGCTCTCCGAGAAGTTCTGCCCAGGTCGCGCGTGAAGGGGAAGAGCCTTCTACCCGGCAACGGACGCATGGCAGGTGCCTAAAAAATTGACGTCTGGCATCTGGTATGCCAGATTATTCGCGAAGAGTCGGCAGGGGTGACGGCCCGACTCGTGCGCGGGACGCGCTCCGTTTGAGGAGCCTTCCGGGGAGCTTCCGATGCGGCGCGAGGCCGCGGGACGGGCTCCGCACGATGCGCCGCGCGGAAAGACCGGCTCTCAGGAGGAAGCGATGATGGGCAAGGCGCTCGACGGCGTGAAGGTGCTCGACTTCACGCATGTCCAGTCCGGTCCGACCTGCACGCAGCTTCTCGCGTGGTTCGGCGCCGACGTGATCAAGATCGAACGCCCCGGAACGGGCGACGCCACGCGCCAGCAGTTGCAGGACATCCCGGGCGTGGACAGCCTCTATTTCACGATGCTGAACCACAACAAGCGCTCGATCACCATCGATGCCAAGAACCCGGCCGGCAAGGAGGTGCTCTGGCGCCTGATCCGCGAATGCGACGTGCTGGTCGAGAACTTCGCCCCCGGCGCCCTGGAGCGGATGGGCTTCTCCTGGGAGAAGTTGCATGCGGAGAATCCGCGCCTGATCCTCGCCTCGGTGAAGGGCTTCGGCCCCGGCCGCTACCAGGATTGCAAGGTCTACGAGAACGTCGCGCAATGCGCGGGCGGCGCCGCCTCCACGACCGGCTGGCGGGACGGGCTGCCCATGGTGACCGGCGCCCAGATCGGCGATTCCGGCACCGGCCTGCATCTCGCCCTCGGCATCGTCACCGCCCTGTTCCACCGCACCCATTCGGGTGAGGGACAGCGGGTCGACTGTTCCATGCAGGACGGCGTGCTCAATCTCTGCCGGGTGAAGCTGCGCGACCAGCAGCGCCTCGAGCGCGGCCCGCTGATGGAATACAGCCAGTTCGGCGAGGGCATTCCCTTCGGCGATTCCGTGCCCCGGGCCGGCAATGATTCCGGGGGCGGCCAGCCCGGCCGCATCCTCAAGTGCAAGGGCTGGGAGCAGGACCCCAACGCCTGCATCTATTTCATCACCCAGGGCGCGGTCTGGGAGCCGATCTGCGACATCATCGGCGAGCCCGGCTGGAAGACCGACCCCAGCTACGCCACCCCGAAGGCGCGCCTGCCGCATCTCAACGAGATCTTCACGCGCATCGAGGCGTGGACGATGAAGCACGACAAGTTTGAGGCGATGGAGATCCTCAACGCCTACGACATTCCGTGCGGGCCGATCCTGTCGATGAAGGAGATCGCCGAGGACGAGGCCCTGCGGGCGAGCGGTACCGTCGTCGAGGTCGAGCATCCGGCCCGCGGGCCGTATCTGACGGTCGGAAATCCGATCAAGCTGTCGGCGAACGCGGTGGCCATCACCCGCTCTCCCCTGCTCGGCGAGCATACGGAGGAGATCCTGCGGGACGTGCTCGGCTGCTCGGAGGGGGAGGTTCAGCGCATCGTGGCATCGGGCGCTACCGGCTACGTGCAGAAAGCGGCCGCAGAATAGCGCGCTATCGCGGCGCATCTTGCATTATAGCGCTTATTGGTATACCAGATACCAAATCATGAGTCAGGGCGTCCGCGGGACCCCTGGCCCCCAACGGGAGGACGCCTGATGGCCGACATAGCGCTTGCTCTGCTTGCCGAAGCGTTCGGGCAAGCCTCCGAGGAGGAAACGTCCGTGGCCCTTCCGGCGGCCGACGACGAGACGCTCGGGTTTCCGGTCGGCGGGGCGACCGGATTCGCTGGGCCTGTGCGGGACACGCCTTCGGGCTCGATCCCAGCCTTCCCCGGCATCGTCTGAGCGATCCGGAACCGAACGGGACCTCCGGGGAGGCATGGCCGAGCGCCGCGCCGTCAGGCGCGGGCGCTGGGAGACGCGAATCGGATCACGCGGTGGCGGACGGCCGCCGGGGTGATCGAGGTCGGCTTACGCGGCGTGCGCGGCGTAGCGGCCGGCCGGCTGCGCGACGCCCTTGTGGCTGTCCTGGCGGGCGGCGGCATCGGCGGTGAGCTTGTCGGCGAGCTTGACGACGAGCAGGGCCTGCACAGCGAAGAGCAGGACCAGAGAAGAAAGTACGGTGCCGATCATGTGACCCCTCCAGAAGCGATGGTGCGGTGCGAACAAGAGTGAGATAGCCCTCGCACCATTGGATATGAAGTACAAAATACCAGATGCCAGCATGCGTCCCACGCATGGATCGAAGTGCTGCGCGCTGCGATGGAGGGCCTGACGCAGGGGAAACGGCGGCCGACACGGCCCAGCATGCCGCGCTGCGGGATCGGCACGAGGCCGTCGAGGGCCGGCTTTGGAGAGTCGGGGGAGGGCTTCAGCCCAGGGAAGGGCGCGGGGCGGGAGGCCGGTAAGGGTTTAGTAAACAAACGTGCTTAACCAATGCTTTCCGAGGTTTACGGGAAGCACGAGTCATGACCGACTCCGTCGACGCCGCCGGCAAGGACGACCTGAAGAAGGCCTCCGCCCCCACGCTCTCGCCCGAGGCCCTGCTGAAGCAGGCCGTCTCCGGTTCCGCGACATCCGCCGAAACCCCCGCATCGCGGATTCCGGCCTTCAAGCCCAACCCGCTGATGCTCGGCGCCCTCGCCGGCGCCCTGGCCCTCGGCGGCGTGCTCGGCCTCGTGGCCGCGCCGCAGGGCGGGAGCGACGAGGCCCTGCGCCAGATGGCCGCCGGGCTTGAGGCGGGCCGCCTCGAGAGCGCGCGGCTGAGCGGCGAGGTCGAGCGGCTCACCAAGGCCGTGGCCGGGCTGAAGGATCAGGGCGAGGCCGCGCGCGGGGACCGCAAGTCCGTCACGGGCGTCCTCGGCGAGCGCATCGGCAAGATGGAGCAGGTGCTCGACAAGCGCATCGCGGCCCTGAGCGAGCGCCTTGAGCAGGCGGAGCGCGAGCAGGCCGTCCGCCAGGCCAGCCTGACCGCTCTGATCGAGAAGCGCGTCCCGGCCGTGCCGGTGGCGGCCCTCTCCGCCCCGGCTCCGACGGCGAAGGCCGATCCGGTCCAGACGACGGGCAGCCTGCCCGATAAGCCGAAGCCGGAGGCGATCGAGAACTGGGCCGTGCGCGAGGTCTATGACGGGGTCGCGATGCTGGAGGATCGCAAGCGGCGGCTGGTGGAGGTCGCCCCGGGCGATTCCGTGCCGGGGATCGGCCGGGTCGAGGCGATCGAGCGGCGCGGCCGCAACTGGGTCGTCGTGACGAAGCAGGGACTCATCACGACGCAGAGCTGGTGAGAGGCTTAGCGCGCGGCCGGGGAGAGGGCGCCGTCGACCGCCGGCGTCGGATCCTCGGGCTGGACGGCGAAGGGATTGGCTCGCTTGAGCAGCCGCCGGCCGCGCAGCTTCGCATGAGCACGGGTCGCGGGCGTCGGATGCAGCACATGCGCGAGCAGGGCCGCATCGTCGGAATTCAGCGTCGGATCCTTCGCATCAAAGACAGCCATGACCGGCTCCTGGGCCGCCATCCGGGTCTCGCGACCGCCGAGCGGGAAGCTCGACCGTTCGATAACGGGACTTGCGGGGAAAAGTTCCGCGAAGCTTTCGCGGTTCATCACATCTTCATCATTGCATCGCAGGGGTCTCGCCGCGGTGCGAAGGCGCACGAGAACTTAACGAGTCAATAATGGGCGCCGGGGCGCCCGTGCATCCGTAGATATTGCCGGGCAGGCCGCGGATGCCGGTCTCGACCGCGTAGAGATGGCCCGCCATCGGGTCCAGGGTCGGATCGCGGCCCCTCAGGCAGGTGGTGACGTAGAGGGTCGTCAGATCCGGGCCGCCGAAGGTGCATTTGGTCACCAGTGCCGTCGGCATCGGCAGCACGCGCTCGATCTCGCCGCAGGGCGCGAAGCGGGTGATGCGCGAGCCGTTGTAGTGGCAGATCCAGACGAAGCCCTCCGCATCGACGGTCAGCCCGTCCGGGTGGCCCCAGCCCTTCTCGAAGCGGATGAAGGGCGCCGCCTCGCCGATCGTCCCGTCGAGGATCGGGTGCCGGCGCACCAGGTCCCGGCTCGTCGCGATCGTGTAGAGGCAGGATCCATCCGGGCTCAGGACAGGGCCGTTGGTGACGGCGTGGCGGCCGCCGAAGGTCGCGAGGCGCTGCCCGTCCCAGCGATGGAAGCTGCCCGTATCGGCCTTCTCCGCGTCGTCCATGCTGCCGAACCAGAGGACGCCGTCCGGCCCGACATGGCCGCTGTTGAGGCGATTGCCCGGCGGATGCGGCTCCGGCCGCACGATCGGCTCCCGGCTTCCGTCCGATAGAGTGACGAGGGCCACGCCGGATTGGAAGCCCGCGACGACCCGGTCGGGTTCCTGCGTCGGAAGCGCGAAGCCGATTTTCTCGTCGAGGGGCAGGCGCGTGGTCTCGTCCGTCGCCGGCCAGTGGCGCCAGATCGCCGGGTTCTCGATATCGACCCAGATCAGCAGGCCGGAGCGCGCGTCCCAGATCACCTCCTCGCCGAGCGTGCAGCCGCAGGCGACGGCGACGCGGGGGCTGTGCGGGTGCAGGCGTGGGGCCATGGCTCTCGATCGCTCCGGACGGGACCGGTCCCGTTTCGGGGACAACGCCGGGCCCCGAGCCGATATCCGGCCCCGTCCTCTCGCCTCCGGCCGCGTGCTCGGGCAGCCGCTCCCCCGCGCTGCGCGCGGTCCCCCTCGCCCAGGAGGCGAGGAGAGGCGCCACCGCCTCACCCCGAAACCAGCCTCAGCGGGTGTCCTCGGCGATGAGCTCCGTGTTGATCGCGAAGGCGGCCATCGCGCCCTCCGCCGCGGCGACGACGGCGAACTGCACCCGGCGGGAGGCGTCGCCGGCCACGTAGAGACCCGGCACGTTGGTCTTCTCGTAGTCCCGGGTCGGCACCACCCCGCGCTCGGTGAGTTCGCAGCCGAGCTGCGTCACCAGAGGGGAGGGGGCGCAGGTATCCGGCATCAGGAACAGGGCCGTGCAGGCGATCGCGCGCCCGTCCGCGAGCACGAGGCGGCTCGGCTGGTCGCCGTCGCCTTCCAGGCGGAGGGCCGGGCCCTCGACCACGCGGATGCGGTTGCGGGCAAGGCGCGCCCGGTCCTTCTCCGACAGGGACGCCTCGCCTTCGACGCAGAGGGTGACGTCGGGGCTCCAGCAGGTCAGCTCCAGGGCGAGCCCACAGCCGCCATGCCCCTCGCCATAGGCGACGAGGGCACGGTCCCGCGCCTCGTAGCCGTCGCAATAGGGGCAGGCATGCACGCCCCGGCCCCAATAGGTGTCGAAGCCCTCGACCTGCGGCAGTTCCTGGCGCAGGCCGGTGGCGAGGATCAGGCGGCGGGCGCGCTCGCGGCGCCCATCGGCCTGGACGATCTCGAAGCCGTCCTCCACCCGCCGGGCTTCCACCACCTCCACCTGCCGCCGCCGCACGGTCTCGTAGCGGTCGAGATCGGCATGGGCCTTGGCCCGCAGGTCGAAGGGGGCCGTGCCGTCCCGGGTGAACAGGCCCCAGGTCCGGGGCGTGGCCGCGTTGCGCGGCTCGCCGGTGTCGCAGAGGAGCACGCTGCGCCGGCTGCGCCCGAGGATCAGGGCGGCATTCAGCCCGGCCGGGCCGCCGCCCACGATGATGACATCCCGCATGCGCTCCCTCCGGCGACGCTCGCTCCGAAGAGAAGTCCCTGAGGCCGCAGGCGTTTCCCGCCGCTCTGGCCAGTGCGCACGAAAAAGGGCGCCCGCGGCGCCCTTCCTCCGTCCGCTCCGGCGCCGGTCAGGCGGCGGCGGTCTTCACCGGGATGCCCTTCTCGGACAGGAACTGCTGCAGCTCGCCGGACTGGAACATCTCGCGGGCGATGTCGCAGCCGCCCACGAACTCGCCCTTCACGTAGATCTGCGGGATGGTCGGCCAGTTGGAGAAGGCCTTGATGCCCTCGCGGATCGCCATGTCGTCGAGGACGTTCACGCCCTTGAACGGCACTTCGAGGTAATTGAGGATCTGCACGACCTGGCCCGAGAAGCCGCACATCGGGAATTGCGGCGTGCCCTTCATGAACACGACCACGTCCTGGGAGGCGATCTCGTTCTGGATCGCCGTGTTGATGTCGGTCATGGGTCCCGTCCTTGCGCGGTTCTGCGAATTGATCGTCGGAGTCCGGTGGCGCGATGCCCGGGCAAACCCGTCCGCGCGCGGAATCCCTTAATCCTGGGGAACGCCCGTGGTCAGCGCAAGGGCGTGCAGCACGCCGCCCATGCGTCCCTGCAGGGCGCCGTAGACCATCTGGTGCTGGGCGACCCGCGTCTTGCCCTTGAAGGCGGAGGAGATCACGGTCGCGGCATAGTGGTCGCCGTCGCCGGCGAGATCCTTGATCTCCACCGTGGCGTCGGGCAGCGCCTCGCGGATCATCGCCTCGATCTCGCGCGCATCCATCGGCATCGGAACGGTCCTTCTCGAAGGGCTTCAGGCCGCGGCGCCCGCGGGCTGGCTCGCCATATAGGCGGGGAACCAGCCCTCGTGGGCCGCGGACAACTCGGCCACCGAGATGGACTCGCCGCCCGGCAGGGTCAAACGGTCTGTCCCGGTGACGCCGACGATGGCCGCGTCGATGCCCTGCGCCGAGGCGCTGTAGAGCAGGTCGGTGGCGGCCTCCGCCTCGACGGCGATGAGGTAGCGGCCCTGGTCCTCGCCGAAGAGATAGGCATGGGCGGGCAGGGCGCCGGCGACCTCCGGCAGGGCCGCGCCGATCCCACCGGCCATGGCCATCTCGGCGAGCGCCACGGCGAGCCCGCCATCGGAGAGGTCGTGCACCGTGTCGACGATGCCCCCGGTGATGAGTCCGCGCACGAAGTCGCCGACCTTGCGCTCGGCGGCGAGGTCGACGGGCGGGGGCGCGCCCTCCTCGCGGCCGGCGATCTGGGCGAGATAGAGCGACTGGCCGAGCCAGCCCTCGGTGCGGCCGAGCAGAACCAGCACGTCGCCCTCGCGCTTCAGGGCGATCGTGGCGTGGCGGGCCACGTCGTCGATCACGCCGACGCCGCCGATGGTCGGGGTCGGCAGGATGCCGACGCCGTTGGTCTCGTTGTAGAGGGAGACGTTGCCCGACACGACGGGGAAGTCGAGGGCGCGGCAGGCCTCGCCGATGCCCTTCAGGCAACCGACGAACTGGCCCATCACCTCCGGCTTCTCGGGATTGCCGAAATTGAGGTTGTCGGTGATGGCGAGCGGCCGTCCGCCCACCGCCGTGATGTTGCGCCAGGCCTCCGCCACGGCCTGCTTGCCGCCCTCGACCGGATCCGCCTCGCAATAGCGCGGGGTCACGTCGCAGGTGAGCGCCAGGCCCTTGGGGCCGTCCTCGACCCGCACGATCGCGGCGTCGCCGCCGGGCTTCTGCACGGTGTTGCCGAGGATGAAGTGGTCGTACTGCTCGTAGACCCAGCGCTTCGAGGCCAGTTCCGGGGATCCGACGAGGCGCTTCAGGGCCTCGGCGTTCGGCACGTTCGCCGGAACCTCGGCCGCGCTCACCACCGGCTGGTGGGTGTTGGGCAGATGGGGCCGGTCGTAGAGCGGGGCCTCGTCGCCGAGCTCCTTGATCGGCAGGTCGGCCACCGTCTCGCCGTGCCACTTGATGACGAAGCGCAGGGTGTCGGTGGTGTGGCCGATCACCGCGAAGTCGAGGCCCCACTTCACGAAGATGGCCTCGGCCTCCTTCTCCATGCCGGGCTTGAGCACCATGAGCATGCGCTCCTGGCTCTCCGAGAGCATCATCTCGTAGGGCGTCATGCCCTCCTCGCGCACGGGCACGCATTCGAGGTTCAGCTCGACGCCGAGATCGCCCTTGGCGCCCATCTCCACGGCAGAGCAGGTCAGGCCCGCCGCGCCCATGTCCTGGATCGCGATGACGGCGCCGGAGGCCATCAGCTCCAGGCAGGCCTCGAGCAGGAGCTTCTCGGCGAAAGGGTCGCCGACCTGTACGGTCGGGCGCTTCGACTCGCTCTCCTCGTCGAACTCCGCCGAGGCCATGGTGGCGCCGTGGATGCCGTCGCGGCCGGTCTTGGAGCCGAGATAGACGATCGGATTCCCGAGGCCGGTGGCCGCCGCGTAAAAGATGCCGTCGGTCTTCGCCAGGCCGACCGCCATGGCGTTGACGAGGATGTTGCCGTCGTAGCGGCGGTGGAAGCCGACCTGGCCGCCCACCGTGGGCACGCCGAAGGAATTGCCGTAGCCGCCGATGCCGGCGACCACGCCGGAGACGAGGTGGCGGGTGCGGGGGTGGTCCGGCGCGCCGAAGCGCAGCGCGTTCAGGGCCGCGATCGGCCGGGCGCCCATGGTGAAGACGTCGCGCAGGATGCCGCCGACGCCGGTCGCCGCGCCCTGGTAGGGCTCGATGAAGCTCGGGTGGTTGTGGCTCTCCATCTTGAAGACGCAGGCATGGCCGTCGCCGATATCGATGACGCCCGCGTTCTCGCCCGGCCCCTGGATCACCCAGGGCGCGCTCGTGGGAAGGCCGCGCAGATGTTTGCGCGAGGATTTGTAGGAGCAGTGCTCGTTCCACATCGCCGAGACGATGCCGAGCTCGGTCAGCGTTGGGTCCCGGCCGATCAGCCCGCGGAAGCGTTCGTATTCCTCGGGCGTGAGGCCGTGCTGACGGACGAGTTCGGGAGTGATCGGAACGTCGTTTCGGAACATGCCAAGACCTTGAAGCCTCACCTGACGCCGTCCGGCGTCAGGCGTCCACGACACGCTGCGGCCGTCCGACAGGAGACGGCAACCGCGGGCGGGATGTTACCCTGCGAATCCAGGATCTGCATTCATGTGCGTGGATGCGGCTCTAGAGCGTCAGGGCCGAGCCTGCAAACACTCTCTTGTGCGCGATCCGCTCATACCCCCGCGATGGCGGCCTCCGGATCCTGCGCTGCCCCCTGCTGCCCCGCCTTGCGGCGCGCCGCCACATAGGCGTGGACGGGCTCCGGGGCGGCCGTGAAGGCGATGTAGTCGAAGGTGTCCGGGCGGCAACTCGACATCAGCAGCTGGAAATGCATGCGGAACAGGTTCCAGCGCCGCCGGGCCACGATCCGGGGCTCGATCAGGTCCTCGATCCGCACGTGCTGCGCCACGAGCCGCCCCGGGGCGGCCGCCGGGAGCCCGCTCGCCTGGAGGGGATCGCGCAGGTGGATCGAAAGCCAGTCCCATTTGGCTCTGAGGTCGAGCCAAGCGATCGCCGAGGCGGCTCCGAAGCGCTGGAGCGCGGCCCGCATCTCCACTGCCCGGGGGTCGAGGGTGATCCAGGGAATTACGCTGCCGATGGTAACGAGGGTCACGGGCGTGCTGCGGCGGCCGAAATCGGGGTCGGTGGACAGGAGCCGGTCCAATGCTTCGATCGCGAGGAAGCTCGACGAGGAATGGCCGATCACCACGATCTCGTCCGCCTGGCCTTCCGCGGCGCGGATTTTCTCGGCCCAGGCGCCGAGCCGGTCGCGCATGCGGGTCTCGGCCCCGCTCGCGTGGTCGTGGGTGAAGGCCGTGTCGTCGACGAGGTGGGCGATGTAGAGCGGCTTGCCCTTGGTGACGCGGGTGATGAGCCCCAGGATTCCGTAGGCTACGAGCGGGATCAGGAGAGCGGTCAGTGCGGCCGGCCCGCCGCTGAGGGGCGTGCCCGTCACCAGCAGCGTCGCCGCCGCAACGGCCAGCAGCACGAAGGCGGCGTAGATCTGATGCACGCCGTAGATGACTCGGGCGAAGCGGCGCGCCTCCTTGCGGAAGGCTTTCGTGTAGCCGCTGCGCCGGAGACGCCACCAGAGCGCTGGGATCGCCCAAAGGCGCGTCAGGTTGGAGCGGGGGAAGCGGCTGCGGACGATCTCTTCCCAGCGCAGAAGCGTATAGCGCGTCTCGGCCTGCCGTGCCCCGGCTTCGCAGCGGATCGTCCAGTCGAGGCTGAGGCCATCGGAGTTCCGCACCGGCTCGCCGACCGTGATTCCGAGGCCACGCCGACCAGCCGTGAAGCGGGCTTCGCGGCGATAGAGGCCCCAATAGGTCTCGGGATCGCGCGGATCGAAGCCGGGCAGGTAGAAGACCTGACGGCGGAAGGGGGCGCTCGAAGCGGGACTCTCGGAAATGACTCGGCGGCTCCTCGGGCGAAGGCGTGAGGGAGCCGCGTGCCTACACGATGCAGATCGCCAGGGGCGAGTGCGAAAGAGTCACGCGCGCAACCGGAAGGGCACGCTTGGACGATCGCCCGTGGGCAGGGCTTGGCTCTCACGCAAGCCAGATACGAACGCCGAGGTCTTGCTGCATCGTTTTCCGAAGGCGAGAACCATCATTCTGATCAATCCTTCGGTGTCGTGGTAACTGCGCCTTCACGGGGAGGGCCCTAGGCTGCAGGCATGACCTCCATCGCCTCGCAAGCCACGCAGATGCTGGCCGCCTCGTTCTCGCAGAACGTCGGCACGGCCGTGGCACGCCAGCAGATCGATGCGGAGCGCGCCGTCGCCGATCTCGTGGCGAGTACGGCGAATGCGTCGCCCGCCCCGCCACAGGGACAGGGCAAGCTCGTCGACGTGAAGGTGTGAACCGGTCGCCCCGCGTCCGATCTTAGCGGTCAGCCGGTGATCGTCCGGCGGCGCTGCCCGTCATCGGCCAGAAATTCCGCGATCGCGGTCACGAAGCGCTCGCCATAGGCCTCGCGTTTGCGCTCGCCGACCCCGTGGACCGAGCGTAGGGCCCAGAGATCGACGGGCTTGGCGCGGGCCATCTCGATCAGCGTCCGGTCGGGGAAGACCATGAAGGCGGCGATGCCTTCCGCCCGGGCGATAGTGGCGCGCAGACCGCGCAGGTGCTGGAACAGGGCCTCGTCCGCCTCGCCGAGCTGAAGGGCGTCGTCCTCGCGGGTGGCGGAACGCCGGCTGCGGGATTCGGCCTTGCGTGGCTCTGGATCGGGGCGCAGCTCGATCCGGTCGCGACCGAACAGGATCGCCTCGCCCTTCTCGGTCATGGACAGGCCGCCATAGCCGTCGGCATTTTCGGCGACCGCGCCTGCCGCGAAGAGCTGGCGTAGGATCGCGCGCCAAGCCGCGACCGGCTTGTCGGCGCCGACGCCGAAGGTCTTGAGGGCGGCGTGGCCGTTGCGACGGATCTGCTCGCTCTCCTTGCCGTGCACGAGGTCGCAGACATAGGCCGCGCCGTAGCGCTGCCCGGTGCGCACGATCGCGGAAAGGAGCTTCTGGGCGGGGACGGTGCCGTCGATCAGGGTCACCCCGCCGCGGCAGAGGTCGCAGCGGCCGCAGGGGGCGCTGGTCTCGCCGAAATAGGCCAGCAGCGACTGGCGGCGGCAGGTCGCGCCCTCGCAGAGCGCGATCATCGCCTCGAGCTTGCGGCGCTCGACCCGGCGCCGCTCGTCCGGGATCTCCTTCTCGTCGATCTGACGGCGCCGCAGGGCCATGTCGTCAAGGCCATAGAGGGTGAGCGTGTCCGCGGGCAGGCCGTCGCGGCCGGCGCGGCCGATCTCCTGGTAATAGCCCTCGACATTGGTCGGCATGTCGGCATGGCAGACGAAGCGCACGTCGGGCTTGTTGATCCCCATGCCGAAGGCGACGGTGGCGGTCATCACCACCCCGTCCTCCTGCAGGAAGGTGTCCTGGTTGCGCATGCGCGTGCCCTGGTCGAGCCCGGCATGGTAGGGGAAGGCCTTGAAGCCATCCGCCTTGAGGCTGTCGGCGAGCTGCTCCACCCGCTTGCGGGACGAGCAATAAATGATGCCGCTCTCCGAGCGCCGGGGGCGCAGGAAACGCTCCAGCTGCCGTGTCGGATTGTCCTTGGGCTCGAACGTCAGCCGGATGTTCGGCCGATCGAAGGAATGGACGAAGGTCCGCGGCGGCCGGCCGGCAGGGAAAAGCCGCTCGGAGATGTCGGCCTGCGTCGCCTGGTCGGCGGTGGCGGTGAGGGCCAGCGTCTGCACGTTGCCCAGCGCCTCGCGGACACGGGCGAGCTCGCGGTATTCCGGCCGGAAGTCGTGCCCCCATTGCGAGACGCAATGGGCCTCGTCCACGGCGAGACGGCGCACGCCGGCCCCGCACAGGGCGTCCATGCAGCCTTCCATCAGCAGCCGCTCCGGCGAGACGAAGAGCAGGCGCAACTCGCCGCTCCGGATCTTGCGCCAGGCCTCGCGCGATTCGGATTCGGCCACCGTGGAATTCAGCGTCGCCGCCTCGATGCCGAAGGCGCGCATCTGCTGCACCTGATCGTGCATCAAGGCGATCAGCGGCGAGACCACCACCGTCAATCCGGCATCCACCAGAGCCGGGAGCTGGTAGGTCATCGACTTGCCCGACCCGGTCGGCATCACGGCGAAGACGTGCTCGCCGTCGAGCACCGCCCCAATCACCTCATCCTGGCCGGGCCGGAAATCGTCGTAGCCGAAGGTCTTTCGGAGCGCGGCACGGGCCTCGTCGAGGCGAGCGGTCATGGTGTCTCTGCGAAAATCGGATCGAAGCCGGAGCGGCCGGTTTGCGGGGCGGGCGTGTAGGCGATGCGTTTCGGATGTCTAAGCAGCGAAGCCGCGCATGCCTCTAAAAACGTCCGCAGCGACGAGGTGAACGCCTCGCCGAGAAGCTGGCACTACGGGCGCGCGGGAGCAAGACCGAGGCGGTGCGTCATGCCCTCGTAAATGAGCCCGCGTGGCGGGAGCTGTCGCCGGACGCATGGCCGGGAGCGATCAAGCCGCTCCGGAATCGCATGGCCCGACAAAGTGTTCTTCGGTGAAGCTGGCAGTGACGGGATATTCGTCGGTGCCCGCGCCCGCGTCTCGCTCCTCGACGTGATAGGGGGCTTCCTGTGCCGAGCCGACCTCAGCGGGTGGCCACAGCGAGAGCCGCGCCGGCCATGACGGCCCCGGACCCGCGGTTGACGGCCCGGCGAGCCCTTTGGGAAGTAAACAGGCGGCGAGCTCGATCAGCCGCGACGGCATAGCCGCCGAGGGTCGTGCTGAGCACGATCACGATGACGGCTGCGATCTCGGCCATTCCGCGCGCATCGAGATGTTCGAGATCGACCACGCTCGGCAGCAGCGCCAGGAAGAACAGCACCACCTTCGGGTTGCCGAGGGTCAGTGCGAAGCCGCCGAGAAACAGGCGCAGGCGGCCCTCGCCATGCAGGGGCTCTGCCGTCACCGATTCGACCGGTGCGGTCCAGGCGCGCCATGCGAGATAAAGGAGATAGGCCGCGCCGAGATAGCGGAGCCCGATGAACAGGGCTGCGAAGCTCTGTGCGAGCACCGCGAAGCCGGTCGCCGCGATAGAGAACCAGACGAGGTCCCCGACGAGGAAACCCACGATGAAGGCCGGCACGCCGCCTGGCCCACGCGCCAGGACGCGGGCGACGAGGGCGACCACACCGGGCCCCGGCGTGGCGACGGCGACCGCATAGACGGTGGCGAACAGGGCGAGGCTCGACAGGGGCATGGCGGAATCAGGCGTCGGACGGCACCACGTGGCCGTCCACAATCCGTATCACATCGGCGCGCCCGTCGAGCTCCACGAACAGGGCCGGATCCGCCCCCGTCATCCAGACCTGTCCCGGCAGCGCCTCCAGGGCGTCGAACAGGCCGGCGCGGCGGCGCGGGTCGAGATGGGCGGCGACCTCGTCGAGGAGGATGAGGGGCGCAAGCCCACTCATCGCCTGGACGAGGCGGGCATGGGCGAGGACGAGCCCGATCAGCAGGGCCTTCTGCTCGCCCGTCGAGGCGGTCGCGGCGGGCACGTCCTTCGGCCCGTGACGCACGACGAGATCCGTCGTCTGCGGTCCGATGAGGGTACGACCCGCAGCGCGGTCGCGATGGCGCCCCTGCTGCAGGGCGCGGCGGAAGCGGTCCTCCGCCTCCAGAGCCGGCCAGACCGCGACGAGGTCGTCGAGATCGCCTTCGAGCCGAACGCTCGCCCAGGGAAAAGGCTGTGCGTCGTCCCTGTTCTCGGCGATCAGGCGGTCGAGGCGCTCCACGGTCTCCCGGCGGGCAAGGGCGACGGCGATGCCGAGCTCGGCCACCTCGCGCTCGATGGCGTCGAGCCAGCGGGCATCGTCGGGGCGTTCCTCCAGCAGGCGGTTGCGCGAGCGCAGCGCCCGTTCCATCGCGGAGACCCGGGCGCCGTGCCCGGCATCGACGGCAAGCACGAGCCGGTCGAGGAAGCGCCGTCTGTCGCCGGCCGGACCGCGGAACAACCCGTCGAGATCCGGCGTCAGCCAGACCACGCGCAGGAATTCCGAGAAGGCGACGGGTGAGGAGGCCGCGGCACCGTCGATCCGGCACAGCCGCGCCGCCCGGCCGTCATGCCCCGGCGGCTCCAGGCCGGTGCCGAGTCGGTGACCGTCTCCGTCGCCGGACAGGGTCGCGGACACGGCAAAGCCCCCCGGACCACCTTGGCGGGCCATGGTCGCGAAATCTGCCCGCCTCAGGCCGCGGCCCGGGCAGAACAGCGAGATCGCCTCCAGAAGATTGGTCTTGCCCGCTCCGTTCTCGCCCACCAGCGCGACAAAGCGCCGCCCGAGCACGAGATCGAGATCGGCGTGGTTGCGGAAGTCGCGGGCGATCAGGCGGCTGAGGCGCGGCGCCCCGGCCGGCATCGTATCCATGCAAACGATATAGACGCAGGCGTCGTCTTCGAAACCTGCGTCACACCCGCATCGGCATCAGCACGTAGAGGGCAGAGGCGCCTTCTTTGTCCTGGATCAGGGTCGGGGAGCCCGGATCCGCCAGCTTGAACAGGGCGGTGTCGCCCTCGAGCTGGCCGGTGATGTCGAGCAGGTAGCGGGCGTTGAAGCCGATATCGAGAGTGGCCGCATCGTAGTCGACGTCGAGCTCTTCCGTGGCCGAGCCGGAATCCGGATTGTTCACCGAGAGGGCGAGGCGCCCCTCGCCCATGGCGAGCTTCACGGCGCGGCCCCGCTCGGACGAGATCGTCGAGACGCGGTCCACTGCCTTGGCGAACTCGTCGCGCTGGACGGTGAGGTACTTGTCGTTCCCGGAGGGGATGACCCGCTGGTAATCGGGGAAGGTGCCGTCGATCAGCTTCGAGATCAGCGTCACGCCGCCGGCGAAGCGCAGGCGGATCTTGGCCGGCGACAGCTCGACCTCGACGGTCTCGCCGCCATCGTCCACGAGCTTCTGAATTTCGGCCACGGCCTTCCGCGGCACGATGATGCCCGGCATGCCGCCGCTGCCTTCGGGAGCGTCGATCTCGACACGGGCGAGGCGATGCCCGTCGGTGGCGACCGCCCGCAGTTTCAGCCCGGCATCGGCATCGAGCGTGTGCAGGTAGATGCCGTTGAGGTAGTAGCGCGTCTCCTCCGTCGAGATCGCGAACTGCGTCTTGTCGATGAGACGCTTCAGGTCGAGGCCGCCGATGGTGAAGCGGTGGGGCAATTCGCCCGCGGCGAGATCCGGGAAGTCCCCTTCCGGCAGCGCGCCCAGGGCGAAGCGCGAGCGGCCCGAACGGATCGTCATCTGCCCGGTCTCACCGCTCGTCTCCAGGGAGACCTGCGCGCCTTCGGGCAGCTTGCGGACGATGTCGTAGATGACATGCGCCGGCACCGTGGTGGCGCCCGCATCGACCACATCGGCGGGAATCGTCTCGGTCACCTCGATGTCGAGGTCGGTCGCCTTCAGCTCAAGCCCGTCCGGCCCGCCGCGCAGCAGCACGTTGGAGAGAATCGGGATCGTGTTGCGACGCTCGACGACCCGGTGCACGTGGCCGAGCGACCTGAGAAGGGCCGCGCGCTCGACGGTGACTCTCATCTTTCGAAAAACTCTGGCTTCGACCGATCGTCCCGCGACTGTCCGAGATCGGGCGCGGTCCGGCAACTTGGCGAACCGGCACCGGCAACGCAAGAGACCGGGCCGCGATCAACCCCAAGTGATTGGCGGCGCAGGTCGGGGTGGACCGGATCGCGAGCGACGGTTCGGCTCCGAAAACGACGACGCCGCACCCCCTCGGATGGGGCGCGGCGTCCGGCGATGTGGTCCTTTGGCGTTCGGCTCAGTCCATCAGCATGCGCTTCAGGAGTTCGACTTCGTCGCCGAGCGTCGCGTCCTCGCCGATCTGCTTCTCGATCTTGCGCACGGCATGGAGGACCGTGGTGTGGTCGCGCCCGCCGAAACGGCGGCCGATCTCCGGGAGCGAGCGCAGCGTCAATACCTTGGAGAGGTACATGGCGATCTGACGCGGCTTCACCACGGCGGCGGTGCGCCGCTCCGACAGGATGTCGGAGCGCGAGACGTTGTAGCGGCTCGCGACGAGCTTTTGGATGTCCTCGATCTTGATGCGCTTGGGCTCGCGGTTCTTCACGAGATCGCGGATCGCGTTCTCCGCGGTCTCGACCGTCACGGGAGCGCCGGTGAGCGTCGCGTGGGCGAGCAGCCGGTTCACCGCGCCTTCGAGGTCGCGTCCGTTGGCGGTTATGGCCTTGGCGACGTAGCTCGCCACGGCCGGCGAGACCTCGAAGCCGGGATGGGCGAGGCGCACCGCCGTGAGCCGCGCCTGCAGGATGGAGGCGCGCAGCGACTCGTCGAGGCTGCCGATCTCGACGACGAGGCCGCCGGCCAGGCGCGAGCGCACCCGCTCGTCCAGGGCCTCGAGCTCGGTCGGCGGCCGGTCGGAAGCGACGATCACCTGCTTGCCCGCATCGACCAGCGCGTTCAGCGTGTGGCCGAATTCCGCCTGGATCGACTTGCCCTGGATGAACTGCACGTCGTCCAGGATCAGCAGGTCGATGGCGCGCAGCCGCTCCTTGAAGGCGAGGGCGTTCTGCGTGCGTAGGGCGTTGACGAAGCCGTACATGAAGCGGTCGGCGGTGAGGTAGATCACCCGGCGCCCGCCCTCGCGGGCCGCGTGGCCGATCGCGTGCAACAGGTGCGTCTTGCCCAGGCCCACGCCGGCATGGACGTAGAGCGGGTTGTAGAGGGTGCCCTCGCCTTCGTGGCTCGCGACCCGCTCGGCCGCGGCATGGGCCAGGGCGTTGGAGCGGCCGACCACGAAGTTCGAGAAGGTGAGGCGGGGGTCGAGCGGAGCTCCGTTCAGGTCACCCGGTACCCCGGTCTCTGCGCGCTGGAGCGGCAGTTCTGCGTCCGGCAGCGGCTCGGCGCCGGTGGAGATGGCTGCCATGGAGGCGGCGCTGGCCTGGATGCGGGCGAGCGGCGCACTCGTCGGGTGAGGCTTGGCCGATGCGGAGGCCGGCCGCGGCGAGGCCGAGGGGCCGCGCACGCCGACTTCGATGCGCTCGACGGCCTCCGTCTCGGCCCGGAAGGTGTTCAGGACGCGGTCGAGATAATGCGACTCGATCCAACTCTTGAGGAACCGGGTTGGCACGGTGAGGCGGGCGGTCCCGCCGCTCACGTCCTCCAGTTCCAGCCGGGCGAACCAGCTCGCGAATACGTCCTCGCCGAGTTCGGCGCGCAGCCGCCGCTTCACCCGGGTCCAGGCGGCCGGGACGTCGCTCCCGTTCTCGCCGTTCCTGCCGCCACCGGCACCGTCCGCCATACTGCCGTCGAGGTGCATCATACGCTCTCCTCGCAGCCGGAACGGGGAGCCGCCGCGGCTGCGTACGCACACACTGAGTAAGAGGTGGACTCGCGGAGATTCGCGAGGCCCCCGAATCGTCATGGGGCTGTCAAGGCCCGCACCGCCGCCGCTTGGCGATGGTGGAGGTCTATCAACAATTCTCTATCGTTCTCCTAACATTGGGAGTTATGGGGACAGTTCGGCCCCGCTTCCTGCGGCGCGGCAAAGCAGCGTCGAGATGAGAATCCGCAGGCGACTTGGGGATCATGCCGGTGCAAGTCGTTGAAACTTGGTATCCAAGCGACTTTGGATACGTTTTGTTAAGCTACACGGCGTGCATGACGCGCTGCAACTGGAACAATTTTGATTATCGTTAACGGGTTCTGAAACCGGTGTCCGTCTGGGGGCTGCAAGGGGCGCCCGGGGACAACTCGAAACATCCTGTGAACAACTCGCGCTCGACGGTGCACAAGCGTGTCGGGCGATCCTTGGGGTCGTGCGCGGCGCGCGAGGCATGAAAAAAGCCCCGCCGAATGGCAGGGCTGATTCCGAATCGAACGCGATGAGAGGCGGTGCTGGCCCTCAGGCCGCGAGCGCCTTCACCCGAGCGCTGAGGCGCGAGACCTTCCGGGAGGCATTGTTCTTGTGAACGATGCCGTGCTGGGCGGCGCGCATGATCTCCGGCTCGGCGGCGCGCAGCGCCTCGAGAGCCTTGGAGGAATCGCCGGTGGCAATGGCCTCCTCGACCTTGCGGACGAAGGTGCGCATGCGGGAGCGGCGCGAGCGGTTGATCGCCGTGCGCTTGGCGATCTTGCGGGTCATTTTCTTGGCCGACACGGTGTTGGCCATGGGCATCCTCGTTTGGTCGGGCGGCGCCGATGCGCCCCGCTCTCAAAGGGAGCGGCCGATCGGCCGGCGCGTCATGTCTTCAGGCAATGACGAAGCCGCCGATTCGCACTGATGGCGCCCGGCGGCGGATGGGGCTCTATATCGGCGCTCCGGTCCTGCGTCAATCAAGTTGAGCGCGGGCCCGAAAAGCGTCGAGATAGGCCGTTCGCACCAGAGCCTCCGGAGCTTACGGAGCCACATCGCCGCGCGTCATCCTCCGAAACGGCCCGATCATCAAGGGGGACACTGTTCGCACGGCAGGAGAGGGAAGCTGTGTTCCGCACAGCGACCTCTTTCATGGTCGGGCGAAAAACAGGGTGGGCCAACCGGGCGCGGAGGGACGGATGCAGGCTTCGCCGGTGCGGCGCCGCGGCCACGTCGCGCATGGTCGGGCTCGTCTTCTTGCCTCGGCGGCCGAGAAGGCGTTGCAAAGCCGTCCGGCTTCCGCTAATGCCGCCTCCGTCCGGGGCCGACGCGCTGCCGGCCCTCCTGCTGCGGTAGCTCAGTGGTAGAGCACCTCATTGGTAATGAGGAGGTCGAGAGTTCAATCCTCTCTCGCAGCACCAGTTTTCCAAAACACTTAAGTTTCAGGCACCGAACCTGCGGTATCTCGGCGGCAGAGCCGGGGATGCGCGGCGCTGCCTTGGGTATGCCGATGATCGGAGATGCCGTTGGGAAGCCGCTACGGGCTTGAGATCCGCACGGCAACGGCCGCCGATGCGCCCGGCCTCGCCGAATTGATGCGGGCCGCCGGGCATCCGGTACCCTCGCATGTGCTGGCCGAGCAGCTCGACGCGATCCGTTACACGCATGGCACGGCCCTGCTCGCGCTGGAATGGGGGCCGCCGAGCGGCATCGTGGTCCTGCACTGGTATCCGGCCCTCGAACAGGCCTTCCCCATCGCTCAGATCACGCAGTTGCTGGTGGGCCCGGAGGAACGTCGCCGCGGCATCGGGCGCCAGCTCCTCAAGGCCGCCGCCCAAGCCGCCCGCATGGCGGGCTGCGGCAGCTTGCAGCTTCTCGTGCCGCCGCAGGTGCCGGGTCTGGGGGCATTCTGCGAGGCGACCGGCTTCCTCGAGACCGCAGGCTGCTTCGTGCGCCCCCTTCGGAAGAAAAGCTGACGGGCGGCCGTGCCGCGAGAGTGACGGGCTCTTCCGTCCAGGCTGCTGGTCGGATCGGCTCCGTCCCGCAAAGGTCCCGATGCGTGTCCCGATCTCGACACTCGGAAGAATGAAAGCGACGACGCGGGGATAGGGCATCGCTTTCCCTTGCCAAACGTTCCTGTGGTAGCGCCTCTTTGACGAGGCCCGAGCCGATCCCTAGGCTTCACCACGATGACGACCGAGACCGACGCCGCACTCGCGGAGGAGAACGCCCCGACCACGCGCTGTCGCATCATCGCGACTGCGGAGCGCTCGTTCCGGGAGATCGGCTACCAGAAGACCACGGTGGCCGACATCGCGAAGACGCTCCGGATGAGCCCGGCGAACGTGTACCGGTTCTTCGACTCGAAGAAGGCGATCAACGAAGCGGTCGTGGAGCGCCTCACCAGCGAGATCGAAGCGCTGATCCTCAGCATCGCGGATGCGCCGGGCCTCAGCGCTGCCGATCGGCTGGCGGACATCATCACGACCCTCCATCGCGATTGTCTGGAGCGCTGCGAGGCGTTCCCCCGCATGCATGAGATGGTCGAGGCGGCGATGACCGAGAGCTGGGACGTCTGCCGCAAGCATGTCGACCGGATCGGTGCCGTCTTCGAGCGCGTCGTAGCCGACGGCGTGCGCCGGGGGGAATTCACCGTCTCAGATCCCGTGACCGCGGCCGCCTGCATCCACGTGGCGATCGTGCGCTACTGCCATCCCGTTCTGGTGAGCCAGACGCCGGACGCACCCGTGCCGCCACTCGAGGCGATGATCGCCTTCCTGCTCGGCGGCCTGCGCCCGGCCGCCTGACTCGGGAGCGAGAACCGGCATCGACTCGGCGAGACTGTGGGCCGTGATGCTTCGAGGATGACGAGGCGGGCTTGGCCCGTCGTGCCCAGATCGTGAGGATCCCGCAGCCTTCTACGGAGCCGCCGGCTGCATCTCGGCGACGATGGCCTGGGCCACCGCTCTGGGATCAGCGGCGCCGGTGATCGGTCGGCCGACGACGACGTGGTCGATCCACGCTGCCCGGGCCTGGCCCGGGGTCATCACCCGCTTCTGGTCGCCGTGATCGGCGCCGGCGGGGCGGATGCCGGGGGTGACGATGAGCCGGTCCGGCCCCGCAATGGCGCGCACGCGCTCCGCCTCCGCCGCCGAGCAGACGATGCCGTCGATCCCGGCTTCGGCGGCCTGGGCCGCGCGCCGGGCGACGAGCTCGCCCACGGGTAGGGCATAGCCCGCTTCCGCCGCGTCCGCATCGTCGTAGGAGGTGAGCACGGTCACCGCCAGGATCTTCAGGCCGGCCCCGCGTCCGCGCAGGGCGGCCCGCATAGTCTGCGGATAGGCATGCACGGTGAGGAAGGTCGCGCCGAGGTCGGAGACGGCGCGCACGCCCTCTTCCACCGTGTTGCCGATGTCGTGGAGCTTGAGGTCGAGGAAGACCTTGAGACCGCGCCGGGCGAGATCGGCTGCAAGGGCGAGGCCGCCGGCATACCCCAAGCGGTAGCCGATCTTGTAGAAGGTGGCGGCATCGCCGATCCGGTCGATCAGCGCCTCCGCCTCGGCCACGCTCGGCAGGTCGAGGGCGACGATCAGGCGGTCGCGGGGATCGGCGAAATCGGGCATCGGCAACTCTGCAGCGGGGCAGTCCGCACCATCACGCCGAGGGCGGCCCTGTCAACGCTGCCGGCGGCTCCATCACCCGCGCCACCTCCTCCCGCAGCACCGGCAGAAGCTCCGCCTCGAACCAGGGATGGCGCTTGAGCCAGCCGCTGTTGCGCCAAGAGGGATGGGGCAGAGGCAGCACGCGGGGGCGGCGCGGGGCGTCGAGGATCGCGCGCCAGTCCCGCACCGTCTCGGTCAGACCCCGGCCGCGGCCGAGATGCCAAGCCTGCGCGTATTGTCCGATCACCATGATCAGCTCGATCCGCGGCAGGCCGGCGAGGAGCGCCTCCCGCCAGCGCGGAGCGCATTCCCGCCGCGGTGGCAGGTCGCCCCCCTGGGCATCGTGGCCGGGGAAACAGGCGCCCATCGGCACGATGGCGAGCCGGGAAGCGTCGTAGAAGGCCGTCTCGTCGAGGCCGAGCCAATCGCGCAGACGGATGCCGGAGGGGTCCTGAAAGGGCACACCGCTGCGGAAGGCGCGGTTGCCCGGCGCTTGGCTCGCGATGCAGAGTCGGGCGGAGCGGCTGCCCTGCACGATCGGGCGGGGTTCGACCGGCAGGGGCGGGCCGAAGGCGGGGGCGTCCCGGCAGAGCCGGCAGGCGCGCAGATCCGCGGCGACATCCTCGAAGGCGGTGGAAGAGGGGGACATGCTTCCTGAGATGGAGAGGCGTCCTTGTTCTGGCGAGCGGGGCGTTACCGTGTCGCGTCGGCCTTCCGGCTCGGGTCACGCCCTCGGGATTCACGCAGAAGACGTAGGTGTCGATGGTGCGGTAGCGTCGCTGCCCGCGACAAACTTGTCGAGGGCCGCGGCCTTATCGGCTGCCACCGCGGCGCCCCGGTTCGACAGCCACTTCGCGTCGCCTTCCGCGCCGCCCTCGCCGCCCTCGCCGCAGGCGAAGGTATGGGTGGGCGATAGCGCGGAGATTGCCAGCAGGGGCGCGAAGCCTGATTTGCGCCTCATCGCGTGCCCCCAGGGATCAGGATGGATTGCGAGTCGTCGCGATGAGACGTGCCGAAAATTGATTTCGCAAGATTCCGGTCGATCGCGCCTTCGTTCATGATGTTGGGGGATGTTCCGAGGCGAGCGCGAAGTCTTGGCGCTGAGGCGGCGCTTCGCGCAGGCCGATGGAGGAGCCTTCTGCAGCACCCCGACCCCTCTCCACACGGGGACGCTTCAAACGTCTCTCAGGGCCCGACCGAGATCTCGGAAGTCACTCCGCGCGATCGGATGGCGCTCAGGCCCCCTTCAGCCCGGCCGTGTCGAGGGGCAGGGAGCGCAGGCGCTGGCCGGTTGCCGCGAAGATGGCGTTCGAGATGGCCGGGGCCAGCACCGGGACGCCGGGCTCGCCGATGCCGGTCGGGTCGGTGGTGGAGGGGGTGATGTGCACCTCCACCTTTGGCATCTCGCTGATCCGGGTCGGCTGGTAGCTGTCGAAGTTCGTCTCCTGCACCATGCCGTCCTTCAGGGTGATCCGGTTGCGCAGCACGGAGGACAGGGCGAAGCCGACTGCTCCCTCCACTTGGGCGCGGATCACGTCCGGGTTCACGGGGATGCCGACATCGACCGCGGCGACGATGCGGTTCACCTTCACGCCGGAGGCGCCCACCGTCACGTCCGCCACCATAGCGACGTACGAGCCGAAGGATTCGTGGGCGGCGATGCCGTAGGCGCGGCCCTTCTCCGCCGGCTTGTCGGCCCAGCCGGCCTTCTCGGCGGCGAGTTTCAGAACCCCCGAGAGCCGCGGCGCGCGGTTCAGGAGCGACAGGCGATAGGCGAGGGGATCGGCCCCGGCGGCGTGGGCCAGTTCGTCGATGAACACCTCCATCGCATGGGCGGTGTGGGTATGGCCGACCGAGCGCCACCACAGGACGGGCACGCCCTCGCGGGCATTGTGCACTTCGAAGCGGTAGGCGGGGAGCTGGTAGGGCGTGTCCGAGGCGCCCTCGACGGTGGTGGAATCGATGCCGTTCTTGATCAGCATCGCCTCGAAGGGCGAGCCGATCATGATCGACTTGCCGACCATGACGTGCTGCCAGCCGAGGATGGCACCTTTGGCATCGAGGCCGGCCCTGACCTTGTGGTAGACGGTCGGGCGGTAGAAGCCGCCGGCCATGTCGTCCTCGCGGGTCCAGACCAGATGGACCGGCGCCTTGCCGTCCCAGGCCTTCACGATCTGGGCGGCTTCCGCGAAGTAATCCGCACCCGGCGTCGCTCGGCGGCCGAAGGAGCCGCCGGCCCATTGGGTATGCAGCCGCACCTTCTCCGGCGTGATGCCGAGGGTGGCGGCTACCACCGCTTGCTCGATCGTCTGGAGCTGGCAGCCGGCATAGACGTCGAAGGAGCCGTCGGCGGCCCGCTCGATCGTGGCGTTCAGCGGCTCCATTGCCGCATGGGCGAGATAGGGGAAGCTGAACTCAGCTTCCAGCACCTTGGCCGCCCCGGCGATCGCCTTGTCGGGCTCGCCGCTCGCCGAGGCGACGAGGCCGGGCTTCTCGGCCAGGGTGCGGTATTCCGCAAGGATCGTATCGGAGGAGCGCGTTTCGGCGGCGGAGTCGTCCCAGGTCACCGACAGGGCCTCGCGGCCCTTCATGGCGCTCCAGGTGTCCCTGGCGATCACGGCGACGCCGGTCGGGATCGTCACCACCGCGAGGACGCCGGGCACGGCGTATGCGGCCTTGTCGTCGACGCGTTTCGGCACCCCGCCAAAGCGCGGGCTGTGGGCGACGAGGGCGGTTACCTGGCCCGGGCGGCGGATGTCGAGGGAGTAGATCGCGCTGCCGTTGGTCTTGGCCACGGAATCGAGGCGGGGCACCCGTGTGCCGATCAGCGTCCAGGCGCCCGGCTCCTTGAGCTTCGGCTCCTGCGGCACCGGCAGGCTCGCCGCCGTCTCCGCGAGTTCGCCGAAGCGGGCCGCCCGGTTCGAGGCGGCATGGCGTACCACGCCCTTCTCGACCGTGACCTCGGCTACCGGCACCTTCCAGCGATAGGCGGCGGCGGTCACCAGCATCTCGCGGCCCGCGGCGCCCGCCTTGCGCAACTGGTACCAGGAATTGGCGATGGCGGTGGAGCCGCCGGTGCCCTGCACCGGGCCCATCAGCAGGTTGTTGTAGAGCCGCGCATCGGCGGGGGCGAAGGCGGTGCGCACCTTCGACCAGTCGGCGTCGAGCTCGTCGGCCAGGATGGTGGCGAGCCCGGTCGTGTTGCCCTGGCCCATGTCGAGATGCTTGATCATCACCGTGACGGTGTCGTCGGGGGCGATGCGCAGGAAGGCGTTAGGCTGGGCCCCGACCTTCGACAGATCGGGGCCCCCAGCCGCGCGGGCCGGATTGCGCAGGTCGAGGCGGAAGCCGATCAGGATCGCGCCCGTGGCGACCGCGCCGCCGCTGAGGAACGCGCGGCGGGAAGGGGCGGGGTGCTGGGCGTCGGGCCGGGCGGTTTTCAGCATAGGGACCTCCGGTGCGGCAGGGAGCCTGAGGAATCTGCGGCCCCGCCGAAGCGGTGGGGCGGCGAGGGGCCTTTCGGCCTCGGAGGGGCTCAGCCCAGGGTCCGGGAAGCCTCGTGGATGGCGGCGCGGATGCGCTGGTAGGTGCCGCATCGGCAGACGTTGCCGTCCATGGCACCGTCGATATCGGCATCCGAGGGCTTCGGATTGTCGGTAAGCAGGCCGATGGCCGACATGATCTGGCCGGACTGGCAGTAGCCGCACTGGACCACGTCGAGCCCGCGCCAGGCGGTCTGGACGGCCTCGGCGACCTTCCCGGACACGCCCTCGATGGTCGTGACCTTGGCCTCGCCGACATCGCCGATGCGGGTTTGGCAGGCGCGCACCGGCTGCCCGTCGAGATGCACGGTGCAGGCGCCGCACTGGGCGATGCCGCAGCCATACTTGGTGCCCGTCATGTCGAGGCGGTCGCGCAGCACCCAGAGCAGGGGCATCTCGGGATCGGCCTCGACCTGATGCGACGTCCCGTTGACGGTGATCGTGAACATGCCAGTCTCCGATCGCAAGGCCCCAAGCGCTGGGGTTAGTCCCGGTCTCGCCCCGGCCGATGTGCGCCGGCGCACATGAGGCCGCGGCGGCCTCGAGCCGCTTTCTGCCGGTACGGTGAAAACTCTCCCGGTCTCGGCAGCCGGTTCTTAACATATCGCGCGCAATCTGGGTCTTCCGATCCGGGGCAGGCCCCCCGCCGCTCCGCCCCCCAGCGTTCCCACACCGGCATGCCCGATCTGACGGCGGAGATGGTTCAGCGCGGACGTGGGCCGTCCTCGCAGGAGGTGGCTCGCCGCCGCGGTATCGCGCGCGAGATGCGCTCGGCGCGCGAACGTCTGACCTCGAAGAGCGGGCTGGAGCGCGCCTTCGACCACGAATTGATGCGGCTCTACGCCGAGTACCGCGCCGGGTCCTGCATCCCGCTCGTGTTGCTGGCCCTTGCGCTGGCCGTGGCCGCGACCCTGCGCGTGTCGCCGGCCACCGTCGGCATCGGGTGCTGCGGCGTGATTCTCGTCGTCCTCATGATGACGCGTCTCTGCCGCCGCTTCCTGCGCGGGGGGCACGACGTCGCCGCGCTCCGGCGCTGGCGCAATGTGTTCATCCTCGGGGAGTTCGTGCAGAGCGGCGCCTGGGCGGGGATGATCCTGCTCACCGCGATGGAGGCGCGCACTTTCGCCCTGTTCGGTCTCACCATCGTCGCGGCGGTTGCGACCATGGTCGCGGCCACCGTTCCCATCGCGGCGCTCGGCGGGGTGTTGCCGCTGACGCTGGCCGCGCTGTCTCTGCTCCTGGTCTCGCAGGATGCGAACATGATCCTGCTCGTCGTGATGACGGTGGGGTCGCAGGCTTTCTTCACCGTGCTCTCGCGCCGGCTCTACGCCTCCGCGGTCGGGACCGTGCAGTCGCGGGCGGAGAAGGACGCCATCTTCGCCGAGCTGGAGCAGGCCAAGGCCAATTCCGACGAGGCCCGGCGCCGGGCGGAGGAGGCCAACCTCGCCAAGTCCCGCTTCCTCGCCACCATGAGCCACGAGCTGCGCACGCCGCTCAACGCCATCCTTGGCTTCTCCGAGGTGATGAAGAACGAGGTCTTCGGGCCCCACACCGCTCCGGCCTATCTCGAATATTCCAACGACATCCACGACAGCGGGATGCATCTTCTGAACCTGATCAACGAGATCCTCGACCTCTCGCGGATCGAGGCGGGGCGCTACGAGCTGAACGAGGAGGCGGTGCAGCTCGCCCACACGGTCGAGGAGTGCAGGCACATGATGGCCCTGCGGGCGCGGGGGAAGAACCAGTCCATCCAGTGCCTGATCGATGACTCGCTGCCCCGCCTCTGGGCGGACGAGAGGGCGCTGCGCCAGATCGTGCTCAACATCCTGACAAACGCCGTGAAGTTCACGCCTCAGGGCGGCGAGATCGTGCTCAAGGTTGGCTGGACCGCCTCGGGCGGACAATATGTGAGCGTGAAGGATTCCGGGCCGGGCATCCCCGAGGAGGAGCTCGGCATCGTGATGTCGTCCTTCGGCCGCGGGGCGCTCGCCATCAAGACCGCCGAGCAGGGCTCGGGTCTGGGGCTGCCCATCGTGAAGGGCTTGGTCGATCTCCATGGCGGCGGCTTCCAGCTCGTCTCGAAGCCACGCCACGGCACAGAGGTCATCGTCACCTTCCCGGCGACCCGCGTGATGGACGCGCTGCCCGCGGTCGATCTCAGTGCGCCGGTCGCCGAGGAGCCCCCGCGTCGGCGCCGGCGACGTCCCTGGGCGGCCTGAGGGCTCAGGGCAGCGCGCCCGCCAGGATCGACCAGGCGCCGAGATCCGATGGCAGGCGCCAGACCAGGGCGCTCGCGCCGCGATGCTCCACATGCAGGCCCGGCGCCTCCGCAGGCGCCCCGGCGGCCGGGACGACCTCCAGCGCGAAGCTCTCCGGTCCAGGCATGCCGAGGGAGGCCCAGCGCCGATAGGCCTCGATCAGAATCCGTGCCGCTTCCTGCGTGCCGTAGACCTCGAGCCGGTCGCCGCGGAGCAGGGCGAGGGAGCCGCCCGATGGCGCGCACAGGGCGATCGTGGGCGGGAGTTTTCCGCCCGTCGCGAGGGCGAGGGTCCCCGGCTCCGCGATCCGCAGGAACAGGCCGAAGGCGGCCGCCACCGGCCAGAACGCTGCGAGCGGGAAGGGCCATGAGGCCGTGGGCTCCGAAGGCAGGCCGTACATCCGAAGCGCTTCCTCCAGGCGTGGCAAAGACCGACCGGCCGGCTGGCCCGGCCCGACCAGGGGCACGAAGAAGCCCGGGATCCGTTTCTCGGCGACGAGGCGTGCATCCTCCCGGTGGAGGAGCGCGACCTGGCAGACATCCCCGCCGCCGCGCATCAGGATCGGCACCAGCAGGCGGCCGCCCTCGACGACGTTCGCGAAGAGCGCTGCCGTCAGGTCCCAGGTCGCGGCGGTGACGATCACCCGGTCGAAGGGGCCGCCTGCGACCGCCGCCGTCCCGTCGCCGGTCACGATGGTCGCTTGGTCGAGGCCGAGCCCGGCAAGGTCCTGCCGGCTGCGCGCGGCGAGCTCGGGGATGATCTCGACGCCGACGACGCGGCCCTCCGGGCCGGCGAGCCGCGCCATCACCCCGACGAGCCAGCCCGAGCCCGAGCCGACCTCGAGGACCCGCTGCCCCGGTTCGATCCCGAGCAGGCGCAGTAGCCAGAGGATGTAGCTGGGCTGGGAATTGCTCGACGGCAGGGCGGCCCCGTCCGCGCCGACCGGGCGCATCACGGCATCGCTGTAGATGTCATCAAGGCACGCTTCCGGTGCCGCCTCGAAATCCTGAATGTCCCCGTCGTCACTCAGGCGGAAACGGTGGACGAAATGGTGCCGGGGTGTGGCTCGTACGGCCTCGGCCAGGGAGGGAGGCAGGCCCTCTGCCGCCCCGTAGCGGCGGAAGCTCCTGTCCAGCATCCGGAGGAAGCGGGTTTCGTGCGCGGCCGTCTCGGGTACCGTCATGGCTGGGCCTGATCCGGGCCCTCAGGATGGTCCGCCCGCGAAGCGGCGTCAAAGCTTGCCGGAGACGCCCGCCTGCTCGAAGGTCGCCATGTCCCGGTGGCAGGCGAGGGCGCCCTTCAGGACGCCCATGGCCAAGGCCGCGCCCGAGGCTTCGCCCAGGCGCATGCCGAAGGTGAGCAGCGGGGGTAGGCCGAGGCGCTCCAGCACCTCCGCATGGGCACCCTCCGCCGAGACATGGCCGGCGAGGCAATGGTCGAGGGCGCGCGGGTCGAGGGCGTGCAGGATCGCCGCCGCCGCGGTGGCGACGTAACCGTCGATGACCACGGGCACCTTCTGTAGCCGGGCGGCGAGGATCGCGCCGGCCATGGCGGCGATCTCGCGGCCGCCGAGGCGGGCGAGCACCGCCAGCGGGTCGTCCAGATGCCCTTCGTGGGTCTTCAGCGCCAGGGCCACGGCCTCCGCCTTGCGGGTCAGGCCAGCCTCGTCCACGCCGGTGCCACGCCCCACCCAGTGCGCCGGCGCGCTGCCATAGAGGGCGGTGTAGATCGCCGCGGCGATGGTGGTGTTGCCGATGCCCATCTCGCCCACCCCGAGGCAATCTGTGCCGGCGGCGGCCGCCTCCATGCCGAAGGCCATGGTGGCCACGCAGGCCTTTTCGTCGAGCGCCGGCCCCTCGCAGATGTCCCCGGTCGGCATGTCGATGGCGAGGTCGAACACCCGGAAGCCGAGGCCATAGGCCGCGCAGAGCTGGTTGATCGCCGCCCCGCCGGCCGCGAAGTTGTCGAGCATCTGACGGTTCACCGCGGCCGGAAAGGCCGAGACACCCCGCGCCACCACCCCGTGGCTGCCGGCAAAGACGCAGACGAGAGGCCGGTCGAGAGTCGGGCTACCTTTGCCCTGCCAGGCGGCGAGCCATTCGACCAGGCTCTCCAGGCGGCCGAGCGCCCCCGGCGGCTTGGTCAGCACGCTGTCCCGGGCGCGGACCGCTGCGATGGCATCCGCATCGGCATCCGGCATCTGCGCGATCAGGGCGCGGATATCCGCGAAGGGAGAGGTGGAGTCCGACATCGCGGAATTGTCCGTGCAGAGAGCCAAGAAACCGTGGCCGAAGGGCTGCGGCCGGGGAAAGAGCGGAGCTATAACGGCGTGGCCGACCGTGGTGAAGGCGAGCGGGCAGCGTCGAGGGATCCGGGGCTCTTCGTGAGGCTGGCGATGAACGACAATGGCGGGCAGGATCTCGGACCCGCCTTTCCCGGCGCGGGCGTGCTCTACGATCTCGCGGCCTGCATGCGGTTCTACTCGCGCCTGTCGATTCCGGCTCTGCCCTACGAGCCTGATCCCTACGCCACGCCCGATTTCCGCACGGTTCCGCGGATGCTGCCCCTCGCCGGCGTGATTCTCGCTCTGCCGTCGGCCCTCGTCATGGTGGGGGCCTGGGAGATCCGCCTCGGCCCCTTCGTCGCCGCCACTCTGGCACTCGCGGTCTCGGCCCTCGTCACCGGCGCCCTGCACGAGGACGGGCTCGCCGACGTCGCCGACGGCTTCGGCGGCGGCCGCACCCGGGAGCGGCGCCTGGAGATCATGCGCGACAGCCGCATCGGCGCCTATGGCGGCACTGCCCTGTTCCTGGTGCTCGCTCTGCGAGCCGGCGCACTCGCGACCCTGCTCGATCGGGCGGGGCTCCACGCCGCCCTGGTGCTGCTGCTCGCCGCCGCCATCTCCCGCGCGGCGGCCCTCGCCCCGATGGTGCTGCTCGCCCCGGCCCGGCCGGGCGGGGCCGGCGCCTCGGTGGGGCGACCCACGGGCACGACGGTGGGGATCGCGGCCGGGCTCTGCCTGCTGCTCGCCCTGATCGGTCTCGCCCTCGGCCTGCCGCTGCTCGGGCTGGTGCTGACCCTGCTGCTCGCGTCCGCCCTGTCGCTCGCTCTCTGCGCCCTCGCGCGCGACCGCATCGGCGGCCAGACCGGCGACGTCATCGGGGCCTGCCAGCAGGTGGCAGAGGTCGGCGCTTTACTGGGCATGCTCGCTGCCATTCCCGTCTGAGCCCTGGACCCCGCGCCGTTGTCGTCCCACCTCACGCCCATGTTCGTCTCCGCCGCGCCGAAGCCGTCGAGCCCCTGCACCAAGGTCTGCATCCTCGATGCCGTGACAGGCCTGTGCGAGGGCTGTGGGCGCACCCGCGGGGAGATCGGCGCCTGGGGCTCCCTCTCCGAGCCGCAACGCCGGGCCATCATGGCCGAGCTGCCCGAGCGCCTGCGCCGGGCCTATCCGGATCGGGAGGTCGCACCCCGCCGATGATGTGGTTCCTCCTCGGCCTTCTCGGCCTTGCCCTCGTCGTCCTCGTGGCGACGGATGCCAGCAATGGCCTCGGCGGCCTCAGCTCGGACCAGATCGCAGGCCTCGCCTCCGGGGGCGCGCTCTTGATCCTGTTCGGGACCGGCTTCCTGCGCCGTTTTCGCGAGGGGGCCGGGCGGACGTTGGGACAGTTCGCGATCTGGGTCGTGCTCTTCCTCGTGGTGATCGGCGCCTATGCCTATCGTGAGCAGGCGCAGGAGGTCGGCGCCAACCTGATGGGCGTGCTCCGCCCGGGTGCGGCGGTGGTCGGGCCGGGCGGCGAGGTGACGATCACCCGCCGCTCCGACGGCAGCTTCTCCGTGCTCGCCGACGTGAACGGCCAGGGTGAGCGCCGCTTCGCTTTCGACACCGGAGCGAGCAGCGTCGTGCTCACTGCGGACACAGCCGCCGCGCTCGGGATCAGGCCGGAGGCCGCGGATTTCCATATTCGCGTCGCGACCGCCAATGGCACGACGCTCGCCGCCCCGACCCAGCTCGAATCGATCACGATTGGCCCGATCACCGAACGCCGCGTCGATGCCATGGTGAGCCGGCCGGGCACATTGTCCGAGAACCTGCTCGGCCAGAGCTTCCTCACCCGCCTACCCTCCTACGAGGTGCGCGGCGACCGACTGATCTTGCGCAGCCGCTGAAGCCTCCGCCCGAACCGAAAAGGCGCCGCCGTTGTCGGCGACGCCCTTTCGTATCTGCCGCGTCATGGTCGCGCCGGAAGGCTTGCTGGCCTCACCAGCGCAGGGTGAAGTTGCCCTTCACCGCGTGGTCCTGGGCCCGCTCGCCGACCTGGCCGGTATAGGCGATGCCGATCGTGGCATTGGCCGAGACGCGCAGGTCGAGGCCGGCATTGGCCACCAGGGCATCCCGGTCGATCGGGATGCCGGCCGTCACGAAGCTCGGGCCGGTGCTGAAGGCCAGGAGCGCGGTCGGCACCACGTCGCCGAAGGCGCGGCGATAGCCGGCCATGGCATAGGCCGAGACCGGCGCGCCGAGCCCAAGGTCGAACACCGTCCGCGCCCGCACGCCCGCGGTAAAGGTGCCGACATCGGTGTCGCGGCCGAAGCCGCGCAGGGCCGCTAGGCCGCCCGTCTCCGCGAAGCGGTCGTGGTGGATGCTGACATAGGCGCCCCCGACGAAGGGCTCGATGTAGGAGAGCGGCGCGGCAGGCGCGACCACCGGGGCCTTGCTGACAGGGGCGGAAGGGGCGCCGGAGCCCAGGGCGAAGCGGTAGCCGAGCTCGCCGAAGCCCTGCACCGTGGAGCCGCCGTAGCGCGCCGTCTCGACCTCGGACAGGCCGGGGGAGGTGACGGTGCGGCGCGTGCGCAGGGAATTGTCGGCATAGACCGCGCCGAGCCGGAGGGCGACCGGGCCGAACTCGGTGCCGCCATAGACCGCGCCGAAGCCGCTCCCGATCTCGCCCGTCTGCTGGCGGCCGCTGGTGTCGAGACTGGTGAAGGCATAGCCGCCGGCCACGCCGAGACGGAAGCCGTTCTCGAGCCGCAGGTCGGCGCCGAGCACGAAGCCGCTGCTCTGGCGGGTGAGCCCGGCGGCGTTGCCGTCGCTGCGGACGTCGCCGAAGCTGCCGAAGCCCTGGCCCCACAGCCCGAATACCCGCGGGTCGATCACCCGCGCGGGCACCACCGCCACCGGCGCCGTGCGGCCCGGCAGGTCGGCGGTGTAGGTCGCCGGCAGGTTGCCGAAATCAGCGGTCTCGGCATAGCCCGGGCTGCCGCCCCGGCGCAGCCGGTCGAGGATGGCCTCGCGGATGAAGAAGGCGGTGCCGAACTCGGCCGAGGCGGCGCTCGCATGTACGTCGCCCGACAGGGCCTGGAAGGCGTCCTGCGCCTCCGCCGTGGTGAGGCCGACCGTGCGGTCGTAGACACCCGCCCCAGGGCCGGTGTTCTGCACCGCATCGGCCGCGGCGGCCTGATTGCGGTTCTGCGCGATGGCGGCGAAGGCGATGTCGTTGCGGGTCAGCGTCAGATCGACCTCGTTGGCCTGGTAGCGCAGGCTTGGGGTGAGGAAAGCGAAATTCGCGCTGACGTTGGAGAACTGGCCGTTCACGCCGCCCTGGGCGGTCAGGATGGTGTAGGCCGTGCGCGGGGCGTAGAGGCCGCCCTGGGCCTGCACGTCCACTGTGCCGCCGAGGCTAGCGCTACCGCCAACGGCGAGGCGCGAAGCCTGGCCGGCGGCATTGGCCTGGACCTGGTAGGTTGCTCCCGAGAGGAAGGCGGCATTTCCGGCCACTGTCAGGGTGCCAAGACCGTTGCCGGGGGCGACCGTCGAACCGCTCAGGGCCGTAAGGCTGCCGAGGCTGCCCGTGCCGCCGAGGACGGCGCCGGCGGTCAGGATGGTGCGGCCGGTGATGGTGCCGTCCGCGAAGAGCGTGCCGCCATTGCCGACGATGACGTCGGTGGTCAGCCGGTCGAGTGGGTCCATCCGCAGGCTGCCGGTGACGTTCCCGAAATAGCCGGCGGCCGAATAGAGGTCGATGCGGCTCCAGTAGCTGAGGGGCGTGCCGTAGAAGGCGGTCAGCGCGTTGGTCTCGGTGTTCACCAGGATCTGGTTGATCGTGCCGGATTGCAGCGAACCGTAGAGGCCGCCGGTGGGCGCGATCGTCTTGGCCGCGGCGGTGCTGCCGCCGTAGAGCGGGGCGAGCAGGATCGAGGCGTCGGGGCCATTGGCCGGCGCCGCCTCGCGTGGGGCGGCGACGAAGCTCAGGGTCGGCAGGCCGTAGGTCAGGCGCTGCTGGTAGAGGGCTTGGTTCACGGCGGAGGCGGTATAGGGATTGCCCGCATTGTTGGCCGTGCTCGCCGCGCAATTGGCGACGGTGTCGCCGCATTGCGCGGAGAGATAGGCCTGGATCTGGCCCGAGGCCTGGGTGAACAGGCTCGGCAGGTTGATCGCCGTGCCAGTGGTGGCCGCGTTGTTGACGTAGAGCGGATTGGTGAAGGCCTGGGCGAGGTCGTAACTCGCGAGCGCCCGGCCGCCGATGATGTCGAGCGGGTAATGCACGCCGAGGATGATGCGGCTCGCTCCGTAATCGGCGGCACGGGCCATCATGCTCTGATATTGCTGCGGTACCAGCATCGCGATCAGGATGCTGTCGGTGAAGGCGTAGGTGGTGTGCCCGCTCGGGAAGGAGGGGTTGGTCGCCAGCCCGCCGAGGGCGGTCGGGTCGAACTTGTTCAGGCGGTCCGGCACGACCTGCACGGGGCGAGAATCGCCGTAGACGTTCTGGCCCGGCTGCGTGTTGGTCACGCCATAGGCGAGATCGTAGACACTGTTGCTCGTGTTCGGCAGGCCGTTGAAGCTCGGCAGGGTATAACCGGCCGGGGCGACAGCGGGGGTGGGGACGTAGCCCGCGGGCGTCACGGCCGGATTGTTCGGCGCGCCGTTGGCGAAGAAGTTCTTGGCGACGCCGAGATCGGTGCCGGTGAAGGAAGAGGCGCGGGCGAGTAGGTCCACGGTGGCGCCGAGGGGGCCGCCCGTGCCGTTGGCGGTGCCGCGCTGGAAGATCGGGCCGAGTCGGGCGCCGAGGCCGCCCACCGCCTGAATCGGCGTGATGCCGTTGATCGGGGTCTGGGCGGGCAGGCCGCCTGCGAGGTTGGCGCCCGGGCCGTAGATGCCGAGGCCGACCGAGGAGAGATTGTTGCTCGCGTTGCCGGGCAGGTTCTTATCGCTGATCGCCTGGGCCTGCCGGTCCGAGGACGCCCCGTTGTTCAGGGCGACCGTCTGGTCGAGATTGGTCTGGAGCGTGGCCTGGCCCGTTGCCGTCGCGTTGAGGCCCAGGAAGGGCGAGAGCAGGTTGAGGACGTTGACGTTGGCGGGCGTGGTGTTGGCCGTCTGGGCCTGGGCCGCGCCTGCCCCGATCGTGGCGGCCAGGATGGCCGCGACCGAGACGCCGTGATCGAACCGCATGATGAAGGTCCCCCGGGGAGCGAGTCAGCTGGTGGTTGCTTCCCGGAGGCGTAGCGGCTGCTACGGTTCAACGCTCAGTCATAATCCGTCACAATATTTGTTTCGGAAGCATGTGTTTTGGCCGCCACAAATATTTGCCGAATAAGATTTTTGACTAATTTGCCGGCGAAAAGAAAGGCATTGCCGAACCTCGTCTCGATGCGCGTTCTCTCGCCGAGCTGGTATCCATTTCGGCGCGCGCTAGCAGGCCGTCTGCCACGCCTCGTCGGTGCCGTAGGCCGAAGCCGTCGCCCGCGTGACATGGACCACGGCCTCCCGCAGCGTGGCGAGCCCGGCCTCGGGCGCCATACCGGCGGTGGCAAGATGGCGGCGATAGGCCCGAGCGCCCGGGCGCCCGTTGAACAGGCCGAGCATGTGCCGGGTGAAGGCGTGCAGCCGCAGTCCCTCTTCGAGGCCGCGGGCGATGGTGGGAGCAAAGGCTTCCACCGCCTCGAAGGCGTTGGCGACCGGCGGCGTTTCTCCGAACAGCTCGGAATCCACGTCGAGCAGGATTGCTGGGTCGCTATAGGCCGCCCGGCCGATCATGACGCCGTCGAGGTTGCGCAGGAGGGCCTTGGCCTGCGCGATCGTGGTGACGCCGCCATTGACCGCGATCGGCAGGGCGGGATGGGCCGCCTTCAGGCGGGCCGCCCGGCCGTAATCGAGGGGCGGGATGTCCCGGTTCTCCTTAGGCGACAGACCCTTCAGCCAGGCTTTGCGGGCATGCACGATCAGCCCATCGACGCCAGCCGGGATCACCGCCTGCGCGAGGCTGTCGAGGGCCTCTTCAGGATCCTGGTCGTCGACGCCGATGCGGCACTTCACCGTCACCGGAATCGAGACGGCCGCTTTCATCGCCGACACGCAGTCGCCGACCAGGGCGGGCTCGCGCATCAGGCAGGCGCCGAAGCGGCCCTCCTGCACCCGGTCGGAGGGACAGCCAACATTGAGGTTGACCTCGTCGTAGCCGTAATCGGCGGCGATCCGGGCGGTCGCCGCCAGATCGGCCGGATCCGAGCCGCCGAGCTGCACGGCGACGGGATGCTCGACGGCATCGAAACCGAGCAGCCGGTCCCGCGGTCCGTGGAGCACGGCGCCCGTCGTCACCATCTCGGTATAGAGCCGGGCCCGGCGCGATAGGACACGGTGGAACGACCGGCAGCGCCGATCGGTCCAGTCCATCATCGGTGCCACCGTGAAGCGCAGGTCTTCGGCGTTGAGGAGAGGCTTGGTCATCGCGGGCGGATAGCCCCTCGCCGTTTCGGCTTCAACGCGCGAGGGTCTCAATGGTCGTGGTGATGCCCGTGCTTATGGTCGTGGTCATGGTGATCATGGCCGCAGCCGCACTCGGCACCGTGCTTATGCTCATGTCCGTGATCGTGCGCATGGTCGTGAGCCTGGGCATGGCCGTGCCCGTCGCCATGATCGTGATGATGGTGGTCGTGGCCGCACTGGCTATGGTCGTGGGGGGGCTTTTCGGGCTTGAAGGGGCGGGTGACCGGGGCGGCTTCGCAGCCGGCGTTGCGGACCAGGGCGTTGGCGGTGACCGGGACGTAGAGGGCTTCGGAGCCGACCTCGGTGGGGACGTGCTCGCCTCCGAGCTGCCAGGCGAGGCGCAGCAGCCGGGCCGGGTTGCCGGCGCGGACTTCGAGGAGCGGCTCGTCCGCCGCGCGGATGGCGACCAGGCGCCCGTCCTCGAGCTTCAGGGCGTCCCCGTCCTCCAGACCGGCGGCGTTGGAGAGGGCGAGCTCGAAGCCGAGACCGCCCGCGGCGGTGAGGGCGCCGTGCGTCGCGCGCCGGCCGGCATGGTCGAGCGCGATCGTGTCGACGACCTGCTCGGGCCGGACGGCGGGCTTGCGGACGATCAGGGTGGCTTTGGGCATGGAATCCTCGAGATGGGTGACGGGCCGGCTGCGTTCCGCCGCACACATGGCGGTCTGCGGCAAAAAAGTCATGCCCCCCGACGAAAGAGGCGGAACCTAGACCGTTCCGGCGCCATTCATGTGCATAATGGCTAAGCTGGGTTAGGGCGCCACGGTGAAATCAGGCCGGGCGCGGGACCGCACAAGGGAGTTCTCGGTCATGAAGAAGCTCGTCGCAGCCGTGCTCGCAGGTACGCTCGCCCTGTCCGTCGGCGCCTGCAACACGCCCCAGGACCGTGCCCTCGGCGGCGGTGCCCTCGGCGCCGGCCTCGGCGCGGCGATCGGCGGCCTCGCCACGGGCCGGGCCGGCGGCGCGCTCGCGGGCGCGGCCATCGGCGGCGCCGGCGGCGCCATCGCCGGTGCGGCCACCGCGCCGCGCTGCCCCTACGGCACCTACCGCGACGCCTATGGCGACGTGTACTGCCGCTAAGAATCGCCGTCAGGGTTGAATTCAAGCGTGCGAGGCCGGGGCGATCGCCCCGGCCTTCGCGTTTTCGGCGGCGGAGCCGCCACGGCGCGGTTGCACCGGCGCGCGCTTCCGGGGTTAACCGGCGAAGCCGCGACAGCCTGCCGATGAGGCCGACCTTGCTTTCCCCCGCCGCCCCGCCCGTCCCGTCCGCGGGCGCCCTCCGCGCAGGAGCGCCCCGCACATGAGCGCCGGTCTCTGGGGCAAGATCGGGGGCGCCGGGCTCGGGGCCCTGCTCGGCGGGCCGCTCGGCGCCCTGCTCGGCGGCGTGGCCGGGCATTTCCTGGTCGACCGCGAGGGCGCGCTGCTCGGCGCGACGCCCAAGGACGTGGTCTTCACCACCGGCCTCGTGGCGCTGGCCGCCAAGATGGCGAAGTCCGACGGGGTGGTGACGCCCTCCGAGATCGAGGCCTTCGACCGCGTGGTCCAGGTCGCGCCTGCGGCCCGGCCCGGGGTCGCGCGGCTGTTCGACCTCGCCAAGACGACGACCGCCGGCTTCGAGGCCTATGCCCAGCAGCTCGCCTCGACCTTCCGCGACGAGCCGGCCCTGCTCGAGGACGTGCTCGACGGCCTCTTCCACATCGCCAAGGCCGACGGCGCGATCCACGAGAAGGAGGAGCGCTACCTGCGCGACGTGGCGGCGATCTTCGGCCTCGACGAGGCGGGCTTCCTGCGCGTCGCCGCCCGGCATGTCCGCCTGCCCGACGATCCCTATCTCGTGCTCGGCCTCGGCCGGGAGGCGGACGACGCCGCCCTCAAGGCTCAGTACCGCCGGCTCGTGGCCGAGAACCATCCCGACCGGGCCGTGGCCCGCGGCCTGCCGCCGGAGGCGGTGGCGATCGCGACCCACCGGCTCGCCGCCCTGAACGCGGCCTGGGACCGCATCGCCGCGGAGCGGGGCATCACGTGAGCCTCGTCCCCGACAGCCCGTTCGCGGAGAAGGTGCTGCCTTCGCCGAACCACGGGGAGCGCAGCGGTACCGCCCCGGACATGCTGATCCTCCACTATACCGGCATGGAGAACGCCGCCCTGGCGCTCGCCCGGCTGCGCGACCCCGCCGCCGAGGTCTCGGCCCATTATCTCGTCTACGAGGATGGCCGCGCGGTGCAGCTCGTGCCCGAGGCGCGCCGCGCCTGGCATGCGGGGCGGGCCGTCTGGATGGGCGAGACCGACATCAATTCCCGCTCCATCGGCGTCGAGATCGTCCATCCCGGCCATGACGGCGGCCTGCCGCCCTATCCGGAGGCGCAGATCGCGGGGGTGATCGCCCTGTGTCGGGACATCGTCGCGCGCTGGCGCATCCCCGCGGCGCGGGTGCTCGCCCATTCGGACGTGGCGCCGGAGCGCAAGGAGGATCCCGGCGAGAACTTTCCCTGGGATCGTCTCGCCGCGGCGGGCATCGGCCATCACGTGCCGCCGTGCCCGATCCGCGACGGCCGCTTCCTCAGCCGGGGCGAATCCGGCCAGCCGGTCGAGGCGCTCCAGGCCATGCTCGCCCTCTACGGCTACGACCAGCCGGTGACCGGCCTCTTCGAGGCCCGGACGGAGGCGGTGGTGACGGCCTTCCAGCGCCATTTCCGGCAGGCGCGGGTCGACGGCGTCGCCGACTCTTCCACCATCACCACCCTGCGCGACCTGATCGCCGCCCGCGGCTTCTGAGGCAGGAACTCCCGCGGCGCGGGCGCGCTTTCCCTGGATCCGCAACGATCGAGGGCCGCCGTGCCGTATCTCACCCGTTTCGCCGCCGCTGCGTTTCTGCTCGCCGCCTCGGGGCTGCCCGCCCTCGCGCAGGACAAGGGCGGCATCAAGGGCCAAGACGTGCTCGGGGACAGGTCGCGCAGCGCCAATGACGGCTGGAGCCAGGCGCCGGTGCCGCGGGAGCAATCCGCCGGCAAGGACGCGCCCGATCCGGGCGGCCAGTCGACCGCGCAGAACAAGGACCGCCCGGTGCCGCCGAGCGAAACCCCCAACAAGACCGGCCAGGAGCCGCAGGAGCCGCTCCCGCACCGCACGCCGAACCCGTCCGGCAGCAATCCGGCCTCGCCGTCGAAATAAGGAGGGCTAACCCGCCATCGCTTGGGATGGAATCCGGCCTTCGAACGTATCGATTGCGCGCAACAATTTAGGGTCGTGTGTCACGCGACCGCACTTGCCACCAGGGCGCGTTCCTGGGAAACGATTTGGAATGAGAATACCTCTCAACAGGGTCAGGCCATGACGGTCCAGGTCTCGCGGCGCGGGTTGTTGAAGGGGCTGGGCGCCGGCCTCGCAGGGGGCTCGCTCGGCGCCCTCGGATTCGGCGGGCTCGAGCCCGCCATGGCCGCCGCGGTGCGGCCCTACAAGCTCGCGCAGATGCGCGAGACGCGGAACACCTGCCCGTATTGCTCGGTGGCCTGCGGCGTCATCCTCTACAGCCTCGGCGACCGTTCGAAGAACGCCAAGTCCGCGGTGATGCATGTCGAGGGCGACCCGGATCATCCGGTCAACCGCGGCACGCTCTGCCCGAAGGGCTCGGCGCTCCTCGACTTCATCCGGTCCGAGACCCGCACCAAGTACCCGCAATACCGGGCGCCGGGCACGACCGAGTTCAAGCGGGTCTCCTGGGACTTCGCCCTCGACCGGATCGCGACGCTCCTCAAGGAGGACCGCGACAGGAACTTCGTGGCCAAGAACGGCGACCTCACGGTCAACCGATGGATCACCACCGGCTTCCTGGGCGCCTCGGCCACCACCAACGAGACGGCCTGGCTGACCTACAAGACGGTCCGAAGCATGGGGGCCCTGGTCTTCGACAACCAAGCCAGGGTTTGACACGGTCCTTCGGTCGCCAGTTTGGCGCCCTCCTTCGGCCGCGGTGCGATGACCAACCTCTGGATGGACATCAAGCACGCGGACCTCATCACCGTGATGGGCGGCAATGCCGCTGAGGCTCACCCCTGCGGGTTCAAGTGGGTGGTGGAAGCCAAGGCGCACAACAACGCCAAGCTCATCGTCATCGATCCTCGTTTCACGCGCACCGCCTCGGTGGCCGATCTCTACTGCCCGATCCGGCAGGGGACGGACATCGCGTTCCTATCGGGTGTCGCCAAGTACCTGATCGACAACGACAAGCTCCAGCATCGCTATCTCACCGCCTACACCAACGCCGCGTTCGTGGTGAAGGACGGCTACGCGTTCGAAGAGGGCCTGTTCTCGGGCTACTCGGAGGACAAGCGCGACTACGACAAGACCACCTGGGACTACGAGATCGGTCCCGACGGTTACGCCGTCGTCGACGAGACGATGCAGCATCCGCGCTGCGTGATGCAGCTTTTGAAGAAGCACATCGCGCTCTACACGCCCGAGATGGTGGAGCGGATCTGCGGCTCGCCCAAGGAGACCTTCCTCAAGGTCTGCCAGATGATCGCGGAGACGTCGTCGCCCGAGAAGACGATGACCTCGCTCTACGCGCTCGGCTGGACGCACCATTCCAAGGGCTCGCAGAACATCCGCTCGATGTGCATCGTGCAGACCCTGCTCGGCAATATCGGCATGCTGGGCGGCGGCATGAACGCCCTGCGCGGCCACTCGAACATCCAGGGGCTCACGGATATCGGGCTGATGAGCAACCTCATCCCCGGCTATCTGAACATCCCGATCGAGAAGGAGCCGGATTACGCGTCCTACATCGCCAAGCGGCAGTTCAAGCCGCTGCGCCCCGGCCAGATGAGCTACTGGCAGAACTACAACAAGTTCTTCGTCTCCTTCCAGAAGGCGATGTGGGGCGACAAGGCGCAGAAGGAGAACGACTGGGCGTACGACTATCTGCCCAAGCTCGACGTGCCGACCTACGACGTCATCCGCGGGTTCGAGCTTGCCAAGCAGGGCAAGATGACGGGCTACGTCATCCAGGGCTTCAACCCCCTGTTGTCGTTCCCGAACCGCGCCAAGATGACCGAGGCCTTCTCGAAGATGAAGTTCCTCGTGGTCATGGACCCGCTCCAGACCGAGACGGCCCGCTTCTGGGAGAACCACGGCGAGTACAACGACGTCGATCCGACGAAGATTCAGACGGAAGTCTTCGAGCTGCCGACCACGCTGTTCGCGGAGGAGGAGGGGTCGCTCTCGAACTCCTCGCGCTGGCTGCAATGGCACTGGCAGGCTCAGGATGCGCCGGGCGAGTGCCGCTCGGACATCGAGATCATGTCGGCGATCTTCCTTCGGATGAAGGCGATGTACCAGAAGGACGGCGGCGCCTTCCCGGATCCGATCGTCAACCTGACCTGGAACTACGCCCTGGCGGAATCGCCGACGCCGGTGGAGCTCGCCCGCGAGCTCAACGGCTACACGCTGGCCCCGATCCAGGACGCCACGGGGGCGACGATCCCCGCCGGCAGGCAGGTCGACGGGTTCGCGCAGCTCAAGGACGACGGCTCGACCGCCTGCGGCTGCTGGATCTACTCGGGCTGCTACACCGAGAAGGGCAACACCATGGCCCGCCGGGACAACACCGATCCCGGCAATCGCGGCATCGCGCCGAACTGGGCCTTCGCCTGGCCGGCCAACCGCCGCGTGCTCTACAACCGCGCCTCGTGCGACCCGGACGGGAAGCCCTGGTCGGAGAAGAAGAAGCTCATCGAGTGGAACGGCAAGCAGTGGGTCGGCTTCGACGTGCCGGACTACGGCGCCACCGTGGCCCCCGAGAAGGGCATGGGCCCGTTCATCCTGAACCAGGAGGGCGTCGCCCGGCTGTGGACCCGGGGCCTCATGCGCGACGGGCCGTTCCCGACGCATTACGAGCCCTTCGAGTCCCCGGTCGCCAACGCCGCCTTCCCGAAGATCAAGGGCGCGCCCGCCGCCCGCATCTTCAAGGGTGACCTGGCCGATCTCGGCACCTCGGAGGAGTTCCCCTACGCGGCGACGAGCTACCGGCTGACGGAGCACTTCCACGGCTGGACCAAGCACGCGAAGATCAACGCGATCCTCCAGCCGGAGGCCTTCGTCGAGATCTCCGAGGAGCTCGCCCGCGAGAAGGGCATCGCCAAGGGCGACTGGGTCCGCGTCTGGTCGAAGCGCGGCTCGGTGAAGGCCAAGGCGGTGGTGACCAAGCGCATCAAGCCGCTGATCTGCGACGGCAAGAAGGTCCACGTGGTCGGCATGCCGCAGCACTGGGGCTTCATCGGCCAGACCAAGAAAGGATGGCACCCGAACTCGCTGACCCCCGTGGTCGGCGACGCCAACACCGAGACGCCGGAGTTCAAGGCTTGGCTCGTGAACATCGAGCCGACCTCGCCTCCGTCGGACCGGGTCGCGTGAGGGAGGGTGTGAACCATGGCTGACTACAGCTCCCTCGATATCCGGCAGCGCTCCGCCTCCACGGACCAGCCGCCGGCCATCCGCGCCCACGAGGAGGTCGCCAAGCTCATCGACGTGTCGAAGTGCATCGGCTGCAAGGCCTGCCAATCGGCCTGCGAGGAGTGGAACGACCTGCGCGACGACGTCGGCATCAATGTCGGCGTCTACGACAACCCGCACGACCTCACCGCGAAGACGTGGACCCTGATGCGGTTCACCGAATACGAGAACGAGGCCGGCAATCTCGAATGGCTGATCCGCAAGGACGGCTGCATGCACTGCACCGACCCGGGCTGCCTCAAGGCCTGCCCGTCGCCGGGGGCGATCGTGCAGTACTCCAACGGCATCGTCGACTTCGTCGAGGAGAACTGCATCGGCTGCGCGTATTGCGTGAAGGGCTGCCCCTTCAACATCCCGCGCATCTCGAAGACCGACCGCAAGGCCTACAAGTGCACCCTGTGCTCGGACCGCGTCGCCGTCGGCCAGGCCCCGGCCTGCGCCAAGGCTTGCCCCACCGGCGCGATCATGTTCGGCACCAAGGAGGCCATGGTCGAGCAGGCGCATGACCGGATCGACGACCTCAAGTCGCGCGGGTTCGACCATGCGGGGCTCTACGACCCGAAGGGGGTCGGCGGCACGCACGTGATGTACGTGCTCCACCACAACGACAAGCCGCACCTCTATAACGGCCTGCCGGACGATCCGAAGATCTCGCCGCTCGTCTCCTTCTGGAAGGGGGGCGCCAAGGTGTTCGGCCTCGCCACGATGGGCTTCGCGGCCCTCGCGGGCTTCTTCCACTACGTCACCGCCGGCCCGAACGAGGTGGTGCCGGAGGAGGAAGAGGAGGCGATCGACCTCAAGGACAAGGCGGCGCGCGAAGGGGGCAGAGAGATCCGGCCGTCGTGAGCGGCCGGATCGTGGTATTCTCCCGGGTGGCGTTCGAACGAGACTGATCCGATGACGATCCATACCGACGTTCGCGACAGCGAGGTCCGGCCTCTTCGGGAAGTGAAGACCGAGGCGTCCGAGGTCCTCTACGTGCCCCGCTATACCGGGCTGCAGCGGGTGAACCACTGGATCACCGCGATCCTGTTCACCCTGCTGACCCTGTCCGGGCTGGCGATGTTCACGCCCTACCTGAACTTCCTCACCGCCCTGTTCGGCGGGGGGCAGACCACGCGCGCCTTCCATCCCTGGATGGGCGTCGCGCTGGTGGTCAGCTTCGCGTTCCTGTTCATCCGCTTCTGGCGGCTCAACATCCCGAACCGCGACGACGTGGAATGGTCGAAGCATATCGGCGACGTGGTGACCAACCGCGAGGACCGCCTGCCCGAGCTCGGCAAGTACAATGCCGGGCAGAAGGGCGTGTTCTGGGGGCAGACCGCCCTGATCGGCATCATGTTCGTCACGGGGCTGGCGATCTGGGAGCAGTATTTCGGCGGCGCCACCACCATCGAGACGCAGCGCTGGGCGCTCCTCGGCCACTCGCTCGCCGCGGTGGTGGCCATCGCCATCATCGTCGTGCACATCTATGCCGGCATCTGGGTGCGCGGCACCGGGCGGGCGATGGTGCGCGGCACGGTGACGGGGGGCTGGGCCTACCGGCACCACCGCAAGTGGTTCCGCCAGATCGCGGCCAGCCTGCCGACCCGCACCGGATCGACCGACAAGCGCGGACACTGAGATTTGGCCCGTTTCTTCAAGCGCGCTCCCTCGAAGGAGGGGGCGGGCAACGACACGCCGTCCACCCCCGCCGAGCAGGCGGAGGCCCGGCAGGCGACCGCCCGCCGCCTCGAGCGGATCAAGCCCGATCCCGACCAGATCGGCATCTCGGGCGCGGTGCCGTTCGTGCGGCTGCCGGCGCCGGAGACGCTGTTCCGGGATCGCGCCGCCCGCTTCCGGGCGCTCGCGCCCGAGCATCCCCTCGGCGGCTACCTCCTGTTCCTCGCGGCCATCGCCGAGGCCCAGGCCGCGGTGCAGGCGGAGAGCCCCGGCTCCGAGGCGGGAGCGCCCGTCTCCGAGGCGGACCTCGCCCTGCGCGCCGAGCACGGCATGCCGGCGCTCTCGCGCAGCGTGCTCCCCGACGAAAGCGGCTTTCCCGCCTGCCTCGACGCCCTGCTCGACAAGGTCGACCTCTCCGGCGCGCCCGAGGCCGCGCGGCAGACGCTCGCCGCGCTGAAGGCCGCGCCGGCCGAGGACCGGCTCGACCTCGCCCTGCAGGTCTTCGAGGGCGCCTTCCCGGTCGAGCGCATGGCCGAATGCGTCTTCGTCGCCGGCGCCCTTCAGGTCCATCTCGCGGGGCTCGCCGCGCGGCTGACCCCGAAGGCTCTGAAGCCGGTCGCCGACGGCGTCTGCCCGGCCTGCGGCGGCGCGCCGACCGCGAGCCTGATCGTGTCCTGGACCCCGGCTGACAAGGCCCGCTACCTGTCCTGCTCCCTCTGCGGCACCCTGTGGAACCACGTGCGCATCCGCTGCACCGCCTGCGGCTCCGGCGAGGACATCAGCTATTACGGCCTCGACGAGCTCTCGAAGGACGTGCAGGTCGAGGCCTGCGGCACCTGCCACAGCTATCTCAAGCACCTGCACCAGCACCGCGATCCGGCCCTCGACCCCATCGCCGACGACGTGGCCTCCTACGGCCTCGACCTGAAGATCGTCGAGGACGGCTTCCGCAAGGCCGGGCTCAACCTGCTCTTCGTGACCTGATCCGGCCTTGACCGCGGCAAGGGCCTTCACCCGAGGTGACGCCGTCTCTAATCAGCGGTTGTCCGTCACCGCCTGCATCGTCCCGAGTCCATGAAGTCGCTCCTCGTCGGCGTGATCGGCCATGTCGATCACGGCAAGACCGCCCTCGTCCGCGCCCTCACCGGCGTCGAGACCGACCGCCTGAAGGAGGAGCAGGCCCGCGGCGTCTCCATCGTCCCGGGCTTCGCCCTGCTGCGGCGGCCGGAGGGCGAGATCGACCTCGTCGACCTGCCCGGCCACGAGCGCTTCGTGCGGGCGATGATCTCCGGCGCCACCGGCATGCGCGCGGTTCTGCTCGCCGTCGACGTGCAGGAGGGCATCAAGCCGCAGACGGTGGAGCATCTGGAGATCGCCCGGCTCGTCGGCGTGCGCCGGGGCGTGATCGCCCTCACGAAATGCGACCTCGTCAGCCCGGAGGCTGTCGCCGCCCGCAGCGCGGAACTCGCCGCGGTGGCGGCGCGGGCGGGGCTCGAACAGGCGGTGGTGGTGCCGACCTCCGTCGTCGCCGGCACCGGCCTCGAAGCCCTGGCCCAGGCCCTGGGCGCGCTCCTGAAGGACGCCCCGGCGGCGATCGACGACGGCTTCCCCTATCTGCCGGTGGACCGCGTCTTCGCCCGGGCGGGCTTCGGCGCGGTCGTCACCGGGACGCTCCGCCGCGGCCCCCTCGCGGTCGGCGACAAGCTCGCGCTGATGCCGGGCGGCCGCGCCGTCACGGTCCGCAGCCTGCAGATCCACGGCCGCAGCGTGCAGACGGCGGAGCCCGGCCGGCGCACGGCGGTCGCCCTGCGCGGCATCGAATTGTCCGATCTGCACCGGGGCCAGGCCCTGTGCGCGCCCGGTCTTCTCGCGCCGACGCGCTGGATCGACGTGGTGCTCACCGCCGTGGCCTCCGCCGAGGCGCCGCTTGCCGGCGGCACCGCCTGCCGGCTCCTCTACGGCACCGCCGAGGTCCCCGCGCGCCTGCGCCTGCTCGACCGGGAAGCCCTGGAGCCCGGCGAGACCGCCTATGCGCAACTGCGCGCCGAGGAGGACATCGCGCTTCCGGTGCGCGAGCCCTTCATCCTCCGCCTGGATGCGCCGCCGATCACCGTGGCCGGCGGCCGCGTGCTCGATCCGCTCTCCCGGCGGCGCAAGCGCAACGACGCGAAGGTGCTGGCGGATCTGGCCGCGCTCGCGGCCGGCGGCCCTCGCGAAGCCCTCGACATCCGCTTGGCACAGGGGGGCCTGGAGGGCGTGAGCGAGGCCGATCTGGTCCGCGCCGTCGGCGTGGCCCCGGATCGGGTACGCCGCCGCCTGAGCGAGATCCGCGCCCGTCCGGTCGGGGACAGGCTCGTCGATGCGGCGCATTTCACGCGCCTGCGCGAGACGGTGCTGGCGGCGCTCGCCCGCCATCACCGCGATCACCCGATCGAGCACGGCGTCCCCCTCGACCGGCTCGCCCGGGAGAGCGGCCTCGGCGAGGCCGCCGCCGCCGCGGCCCTGCGCGACCTCGTCGCCACGAAGGATGCGGTTCAGGCGGGCACGCTGTTCCGCCGGGCGGATTTCGATCCCGCCCGCAACGCCACCGAACATGTCCGCGCCCTGGAGGCCCTCTTCCGCAAGGGCGGCCTGACCCCGCCCGACGAGATCGAGGCGGTCGGCCGCGACATCCGCCGGCGTGAGGCGCTCGCCTTCCTGCTGGGCGCCGGCACCCTCGTGCGCGCCCTCGACCGGGTGCAGAAGCGGACGATCCTGTTCCACAAGGACGCCATCGCGCAGGCGAAGCGGCAGCTCGCGCAGACCTATCCGGCCGACCGGGGCGGGGAGGGCTTTCTGGCACGGGAGGCGGGGGCGACCCTCGGCATCTCCCGCAAGTTCTCGATTCCCCTGCTGGAGCATCTCGACGCGATCCGCTTCACCCGCCGGATCGGCGACCGCCGCGTCATCCTCGGCGAGGACGGGCGCCCGGGATAGACACGAGCCTCGCCCGAGCCTTGCGGCGGCGCCGGCCCGGCTTATCATTCCGGCGCCGGTGCGGGATGGCCCGCGACGTCCGGCGCCCTGGGAGGACATCGGATGTCGTTCTTCATCGGGATCGCCTGCCCGTGGCTCGTCGTGGCGGGCCTGATGCTGATGTGGCACCGGCGCGCGGGCGACCTTGCCTCGCGGCGCTGAGACGAATCCGGGCACGGCCCCAGACCCTTGCCCTGACGCGCTGTCTTTCGCCGAACCGGATCCGCGTCGGCGGGGAGCGCCTAGCGTGTCCGCACGCTCCAGGTCGACCAGTAGACGGGGCGGCCATAGAGGCTCGACCCCTCGCTGCCGTCGCTGCGCGGGGCTTGGCGGTCGAGCCAGGTCAGGAAGCCGTCCTTGCCGGGGTAGATCGACGGCGTGTCGAGGTTGCCGTAGCGGTCGGTCATCCAGAAGAAGCCGTCGCGGCCGTAGCGTCCGCTGCCGTCGCCCCCCGAGCGCAGGCCGAGGAAGGCCGGCGAGCGCACGGCGCCGACCGGCTCGGAGAACAGGGTGAGGCCCGCGATCGCGCCGGGCGCGAGCGTGGCCGTGTATTGGAGGCAGACATCCGCCACCGGGCCGCCCGGGGCGTTGGCGGGCCGGAAGCAGGAATAGGCGACCGCCCAGCGCTCCATGCCCTTGGCCTTGGCCACCCGCATCAGGGTGTCCGGCGGCAGCCCCTCGATGATCATGCGCGGTGCCGACCAGCTGCGCTCGGCCATCACGTCCTTGCTGGTGCGCAGGTAGAGCCCCATCCGGCGCTTGGCCGCCGGCTCGCTGCAATCGGACGGGAGCACATCCGTGTAGAAGTAGTAATAGGTCTGGTCGACCACGCTCACGGAGCCGACCAGCCCGCGGGATTCGGCGCCCTGCGCCGCGCAATGGCCGGTGATCGGCTTGCCGGCCTCGTCGAGCACCGGTGCCAGGGCCGGCGCCGACGGCGCGTTGCGCCGGCCGCGCCGCCGGGGCTGCGACGCCTCTTCGCCGAAGGGCGTCCAGGCGGTGGCGCCGCTCTCGTCGCGGGTGCGCAGGTCGAAATGCTCGAAATCCGCGGTGCGGGCCTGGATCAGGACGTGACGGCGCCCCTGGTCGTTGGTCTCGGTGGCGAGCATCAGCACGGCATAGGTGTCGTCGCCCGCCCAGTCGCGGCCGGCCACGGTCATCGGATCCCGGGCGCCGCTGGCCTCCTCGGCCGCGGCGACCATGCGGATCTCCTGGGGCTGCTCCTCCCGCGCCCTGCGGCCCCGCCGGCGCTTCTTCCGCCGCGGCGCCTCGCCCGAGGCCGCCTGCCCGGCCCAGAAGCGATAGGCGGAGGGGGGCATCGTCGCGACGAGCTGCTCCGCTTGCCGCCCGGTCCTCAGCGTCCCGCCGAGGCTCGGATCGGTGGCGCGCAGATCGCCCGGGCATCCGTCCTCCGCCCCCCGGTGGCCGCGCCGCGTCTCGCGCTTCGGCTCGGCGTGATAGACGAATTGCAGCGGACCCGGCGCCCCGCGCCATTTCAGGCGGAGGATCTGCACGCCGTAGGCGAAGGCGCAGGGGGGCGGCGCGAACAGGAGCCCTTCCGGCTCGCCCAAGCTCCGGCAGATCTCCAGGGCGCCTCCGGCCGTGGGATAGCAGGCGGGCAGGCTGTTCTCCGTCTCGGCCGAAGCCGGCCGGGGGAGGCCGGTGGCGGCCAGGAGGGTGGCACCCCAGAGGGCGGCACCGAGACGGGCGAGGCGGGACGGATCGGGAAGGGGCACGACGTCTTCTAGCCAAACGCAACTTTTGCGCGAAGTCTTGTGGCGACGGCATCCAATGATTTCGGGCCGTCGGATGGCGCGGAGCCAAGGCCGCGGCCGGCAAGCGAACCCGCGGGGCCTCTGGCGTGTTGTCGGGGCTCCAAGGCGGGGCCGGCGAGCCGCCTCCGCGCCGCCATGCCAGAGACGGGAGTTTCGTGAATGGACATCGCCCTCGACAAGGTCACGGAGACCATCCTCAGGCTGCGGGCGATCGAGGTGAAGGAAGGCCCGACGGATCCGGATTCCGGCTCGAACCCCATCGATGACGGCGCGACCGACGTGCTCGTGAGCGGCACGGACGATGCCACGGAAAGCGAGATCCGCTCGTTCCTGAGGGGGCTCAACGACGATGAGCGTGCCAACCTGCTCGCCCTCCTCTATGTCGGCCGCGGCGACATGGAGGCCGCCGAATGGCCGAACGCCGTGCGCTTCGCCCGCGAGCGCGAGGCGGCCGGCGACGGCGTGGTGAAGGAGCTGCTCGGCACGCCGAACGCGAGCGACCTCCTGGACGAGGGGCTCGACGCCCTGGGCATCGTGCCCGACACGCCGCAGGCCTGAGGCCCTCCGGCGGCACCGCCGTCAAGGCGGCGGTGCCGTGGGCGGCTCAGCGGCAGGCGAGGGTCTTCGCCCCCTCCATCACGACCTGGGCGGCCATATGCGTGTCCTGGGGAAGGTCCCGGCGCAAGGAGACCGCCCGGGCCTCCTTGTAGAGCCGGCGGTTGCAGCCGCAGCTGGGCAGGGCGCCGCTGCCCACCGCCGGCGAGCAGGCATCGTGATGCATGCAGGCGGCGTCGAGGGCATCGATCGGCGGCAGGCCCGGCCCCTTGCTGCCCGGGCCGCAGTAATTGCCGTAGAAGACGAGATCGCCGTTGGAGAGCGGGTTGTCCTGGGGGGCGATCGGCAGGGTGATCGGGGGCGGCGCGCTCAGCCCCTCCTGCGCCAGCGCCGGAAGAGGCGCCACGGCGGCCGCGAGAAGCGAGAGGCCGAGCAGCGTTCGTTTCATGCCATCGCGAGTCTTCGGGACGATCATTGTCCAAGTCCTCCGCTCTGTCGAAAACCCCTCGCAGCGCAACATGGGCGGAGGCGCCCCCGCGACAAGCATGCGTGCGCAGGGATTCTTCGGCGGAAAGGCGGCGCGTGAAGCCTCGATCGCGCGCGTCGCGACGCGCCGCCCCGTGCGAGGACGCGCGGGCGCGGTAGAGGACGTTCGAGCGCCGTGTTCCGGAAGAAGCGAAGAGAAACGCGGCTGCTCTCAAGATCTCTGAACCGTTTCGAGCCCGGGCAGGAATGCCCAGGGCCCGATTTCGTTCCGCGGGATCGACCGGGAGGCAGCCGGAGGGATCGTCGAAGGGCCGAGGGGCCGCCCGAGGGGGCTCAGGGCCCCTCGGACGGGGCGTCGGGGCCGGAGGCGGGCAGGGCGGGCGCGGGCTCCTGCTTCAGGCGGCGCCGGTACTGGAGGGTGCCGAGGGGCAGGAGCAGGAGATAGGCGAGGCTCACCGTCACCAGGCTCTCGAAGGGGAAGCTGATGACGAGGCCGAAGCCCACCACGACCACGAGGAAGATCGGCACCACCCAGTCGCGGGGCACGCGCTTGCCCCAGGTCTTGCCGGAGAAGGTCGGCACCGTGGAGACCACGAGTAGGGCGATGACGAGGATATAGGCCAGGATGACCGGCGCGCCCCAGCCCTCGAAGGAGAGGCCGAGGAAGTTGAGATAGAGCGGCAGCATGCCCGTCAGCGCGCCGGCGGGGGCGGGCATGCCGACGAAGAAGTCCTTCTTCCATTCCGGCCGGTGGGGATCGTCCAGCATCGCGTTGAAGCGGGCGAGCCGCAGCGCCATGGCGATGGCGAAGACGAGCGCCCCGATCCAGCCGACCGAGCGCAGGTCGTGCAGGGCGAAGCCGTAGAGGATCAGGGCCGGGGCGCAGCCGAAATTCACGAAGTCGGCAAGCGAGTCGAGCTCCGCGCCGAAGCGCGAGGTGCCCTTGAGCAGGCGGGCGACGCGCCCGTCGATGCCGTCGAGCACGGCGGCGACCACCACGGCGATCACCGCCGGCTCGAACTTGCCCTCGAAGGCGAGCCGGATCGCGGTCAGCCCCAGGCAGAGCGCCAGGAGCGTGATCATGTTGGGCGCGATCATCCGGAACGGGACCGGCTTGAAGCGGCGCCGGCGCGGCTCGTTGAGATCGGGCTCGAAGGGGGCGAAGAGATCGTCCATCGCGGTCAGATACGGCGAAACGCCCGCTCCGGGCCACCCCCGAGATCGGCGAGAACCGTCTCGCCGGCCACGGCCTTCTGGCCGAGCCCGACCAGCACCCGCGTCGAGGCGGGCAGGTAGACGTCGACGCGGGAGCCGAAGCGGATCAGGCCGAAGCGCTCGCCGACCTGGAGCGAATCCCCGGCCGAGACGAAGCCGACGATGCGGCGCGCCACGAGGCCGGCGATCTGCACCACGCCGATCCGCACCGGCCGGCCCGCATGGGTCGTCTCCATCACGAGGGCGTTGCGCTCGTTGTCCTCGCTCGCCTTGTCCAGCTCGGCATTGAGGAACAGGCCCGGCGTGTAGTGGATCTGCCCGATCCGGCCCGTCACCGGCACGCGGTTCACGTGGCAGTCGAACACGTTCATGAAGACCGAGATGCGCAGCATCGGCTCGGGCGGCAGGTCGAGCTCGGGCGGGGGCAGCACCGTGGCGATCAGGTTCACCCGGCCGTCCGCGGGGGAGACGACGAGCCCGTCGCCCACCGGCACCACGCGCTCCGGGTCGCGGAAGAAGTAGCAGACCCAGAGGGTCAGGATCAGGAAGATCCAGCCGAGGAACTGGGAGAAGTAGCCGAACAGCACCGTGAGCACGATGCCGATCAGGATGAAGGGATAGCCCTCCTTGTGGATCGGCACGAGCGTTCGGCGGATCGTCTCGAGGAGGTCGGACATGAGGCTCCGGCGGATCAGCGGGCGTGGACCTTCGCCCGATGGCAGGGGGGCGTGCCCGCGTCAACCGCGCCTTTCGTGGCGGCCCGCTGCCGGTGCGGCAGCGGGTGGGGCGAACCGATAGGTATTCCGCCCCGCGTTCTTGGCGGCGTAGAGGGCGGCATCGGCCTGGCCGAACAGGGAATCCGGGTCCTCCCGGGCCGCGAGGGCGACGCCGACCGAGGCGCCGACGTGGAAACTCAGGCCCCCGTGGCGGATCGGCTGGCCGAGGGTGGCGACGATGCGCGCGGCCAGCGCCTCCAGCCCGTCTTCGGGCGCCCCATCGAGAAGCAGGGCGAACTCGTCGCCGCCGATGCGGGCGACGAGGGCGACCCTGCCGCAGAGATCCGACAGGCGCCGGGCGGTCTCGACGAGGCAGACATCGCCCACCGCGTGGCCGTAATTGTCGTTGACGCCCTTGAAGCCGTCGAGGTCGACCAGGATCAGCGCGTGGAAGGGCGTGTGCAGCCGGGCCTGGAAGCGATGGCGGTTGGCGAGCCCGGTCATGGCGTCGAAATTCGCCAGGTACTGGGTACGGTCCGAGAGGATCTTCTCCTCGGTGATGTCCTGCTTCATCCCGAAGATGCGCACGGCATGCCCGCCCTCCGACTCGACGGTCGCGGTCAGGCGGATCCAGCGGCGGCAGCCGGCGGCGGTGACGATCTCCGCATCGAGGCTGAAGCCGCTTCGCTCGGCGATCGCCCGATTGCGCAGGGCGGTGAGCGCGCGGCGCGACTCCTCCGTGTAGCAGGCGAGGGCACGGCCGCGATCGACCTTGCTGCCGCGCGGCATGTCGAACAGGTCGTAGACCACGTCCGTCCAGCGCAGCGTCTCGGAGGGCAGGTCGCATTCCCACACGCCGATCCGGGCCGCTTGCGAGGCCCGGTCGAAGGTCTTGCGGGAATGGGCGAGTTCCTTGGCCTGCGCGCGGATGATCGCGTTCTGCAACCGGATCTGCGCTTCGAGCAGCCGAATTCTCTCCCCCGCCGAGGTGGGGAGGGAGCGCGATCGTCTCGAAGGGCCAGGCATGCGCGGGTTCGATCAACTCCGCTTTCGACCCACCGACCGTAACCGGGGCCGGTTAAGACGATCTTTGTTGGGCGCCCGGTCGCCGCTACTCCGCCGTCGCCGGCTCCCGGCGCGTGGGAAGCTGCTCCATCGCCTCCTCCTCGGCCGTGCGCTTCAGGGTCTCGAGAGCGGCGTCCGCCTCCCGCTGGCGGTTCCACATCGCCGCGTAGATGCGGCCCTGCGCCAGCAACGCGCCATGGGTGCCCCGCTCGACGATGCGGCCGTGGTCCAGAACGAGGATCTCGTCGGCATTGACCACGGTCGAGAGGCGGTGCGCGATCACCAGCGTGGTGCGCCCCTCCGCCACCCGGTCGAGGGCCGACTGGATCTCCCGCTCGGTGAAGGAATCGAGCGCCGAGGTCGCCTCGTCGAGGACGAGGATCGGCGGCCCTTTCAGGATGGTGCGCGCGATGGCGACCCGCTGCTTCTCGCCCCCCGAGAGCTTCAGCCCGCGCTCCCCGACCGGCGTGTCGTAGCCTTCCGGCAGACTCGCGATGAAGCGATCGATCTGGGCGAGGCGCGCCGCCTCGCGGATCTCCGCGGCGTCCGCATCCCAGCGGCCGTAGCGGATGTTGTAGCCGATCGTGTCGTTGAACAGCACCGTGTCCTGCGGGACCATGCCGAGGGCGGCCCGCAGGCTCTCCTGCCGCACGGCCGCGATGTCCTGCCCGTCGATGGTGATGCGGCCCTCCTGCGGCTCGTAGAAGCGGAAGAGCAGGCGCGAGAGCGTCGACTTGCCCGCCCCCGAGGGGCCGACGATCGCCACCGTCCGGCCCGCCGGCACCTCGAAGGAGACGCCGCGCAGGATCGGCCGGGCCGGGTCGTAGGCGAAGCGCACGTCCTCGAAGCGCACGACGCCGCGCTCCACCCGCAGGGGAAGTGCCCCCGGCCTGTCCGCGATCTCGGGATTGCGGTGCAGGATCAGGAACATGTCGTCGATGTCGATGAGCGCCTGCTTGATCTCCCGGTAGATCATGCCCACGAAGTTGAGCGGGATCGAGAGCTGAACCAGCATCGTGTTGACGAGCACGAAGCTGCCGATCGTCGCCCGGCCCGCCAGGATGTCCCGGGCGGCGAGCCACATCACCGCCGTCATACCGATGGTGAAGATGATCGCCTGGCCGGCATTCAGCACGGCGAGGGAGACGTAGGTCTGGGTCGAGGCCTTCTCGTAGGCGGCCATCGAGGCGTCGTAGCGCTCGGTCTCGCGCGTCTCCGCGCCGAAATACTTCACCGTCTCGTAGTTCAGCAGCGAGTCGACGGCCTTGCCGTTGGCGTCGGTGTCGGAATGGTTCATCCGCCGCCGGATCGCGATGCGCCACTCGGTCGCCTTCCAGGTGTAGCCGAGATAGGCGGCGATCATGGCCGCGACCACGGCCGAGTAGACCCAGTCGAACTCGTAGGCGAGGATGCCGAGCACGAGCACCAGCTCCACGACGGTCGGCACCAGCGTCAGCACCATCAGGCGCGACAGCTCCTCGATGCCGTTGCGCCCCCGCTCCAGCACGCGGGTGAGGCCGCCGGTCTTGCGCTCCAGGTGGAACCGCAGGGACAGGCGGTGCATGTGCTCGAAGGTCTGGAGCGCCAGGCGGCGCACGGCGTGCATCGCCACCTTGGCGAACAGGCCGTCGCGCACCTGCGTCAGCGCCGCCATGGCGATGCGGATGAGGCCGTAGGCGCCGATCAGCAGCATCGGCGCGGCGAGCAGCCCGGTCGGAAGCGAGGGCTCCTTGCCGCCGACCGCCGCGACGAGGGCGTCGGTCGCCCATTTGAAGGTGAAGGGCATCACCATCGTGGCGAGCTTGGCCACGAGCAGCAGCCCGAAGGCGACGAAGACGCGGGCCTGGAGGTCGCGCCGGCCATGGGGCCAGAGATAGGGCCAGAGGCGCTGGAGCGTGGCGACGAGGCCGGGACGCGCGGGCGGGGCCGGTGCGCGCGCCGCCGCCGGAGCGGGTTCGGATGCCATGATGGAAGCGTTCTGAAGAGACGTGGTGTCCGCCGCATATAGGCCCATCGCCCGGCGAACGCACCCGGCGGCGTGTCACAGTGCCTTCGGGGAAGAAGCTCCCCGCGCTTCGTCACGCGCCCAGGCCTGAATCCCCTCGCCGGCGCCGCAATTCCGCGGAGATCGCGCTGCCGCCGGTTCGCGTCGGATGCGCCTTACTTGCCCAAAGCCTCCGCGAAGGCGGCGATGCGGTTGCGGGCATAGACCGGCAGGCCGGCGCTGATCGAGGTGCCGGTGTTGAAGGAGGAATTGCCCATCAGCACCTGCACCGGCAGCAGGTTCTTGAGCACGGGCACGCGGGAATATTCCTGCTTGCGGTCGAGCACGTCGGCCTTCACCGCGAGCGCCATGTAGGTCGTCACCACGGTCTTGTTCGGGTCGTCCGGCGCCGGCTGGAACACCGCCAGGAACTTGCCGAAGCGCAGGATCTGGTTGACCCAGAAGATCGTCTGCTCGAGGCCGCCGCTCGGCGGGGTCGCGATCCTGGTGAGCGCCCCGAACCCGGCCGCCTCGGAGGCCGAGAGCGGCCGCAGCTCGCTCTGGAAGGAGACGAATTCCGCGATTTTCTTCGAGGAGCCGAGCTCCAGCTTGTTGGCGAGCTTCACGCCGAGGGGCAGCTTGCCTTCCAGATCGTAGCGGGACTCGATGCAGGTCGTCTCGGGGGCGCCGCACCAGGGCCGGTCGGGCCGCTTGGCGAAGGCGGCCGCCGGGTCCTTGGTCGGGGTCACCTCCCCGGGGGGCAGGGCCTTGTGCTTGATCGCGGGGTCCATCTTCGCGACGAAATCGAGCTTGGCGAAGCGCGACAGGTCGATGGCGGAGGCGGGCTTGGCGATCGTGAAGCGGCCCTCCGCGACATAGACCTTCAGGGTCTCGTGCCGCGGCTTCGTCGTGCCGTTGAGCGTCACGGTGTAGTCCGGCTCGGCATAGCTCGGATAGGGCGCCAGGATCTCGGCTTCCTCGGGACGCGCCTTGCGCCAGTCCTTGAACAGGATCAGCCCGCTTTCCGGGTTGGTCGAGGCCTTGTCGCGGTGGTCCGTGAACAGGATCGTGCCCGGCTTCGGCACTGCCTGCCCGTCGAGGGAGGGCACGTCCTGCACGGCGGAGGGCGTGGATGCGGGCTGGATCTTCATGCCCTCCTGCGCGGCGGCCTGGGCCGCGAGGCCGAGCGCGAGGAGAAGGGAGGCCGGAAGCTGCCTGATCACGTCTTGTCCTTGAGGAAGAGGGGGAGGGCCGGGCCGTCGGCGGCGGCTCAGTAGCGCGGATCGTCGCCGAACAGGTAGTCCGGGTCGCGGCGGCGCTGGCGCGGATAGGACTCGTCGTCGCCGAAGGGCGAGGGCTGGGCCTGGCCGTAGCGGTTGCGCCCGGGCCAGGGGCTGTACTCGTCCTGCGGCGGGCGCCGCTGCGGGGCGGGATCGCCGCGATCGGCGAAGGGATCGAGCAGGTCGCCGCGGCGGCGCTGGCCGTAGATGGCGTCGCCCGCCATGTCGGCGCCGTCCTCGCCGCCGCCGAGATCGCCGTCCTCCCCATCGGGCCGCATGGCGTAGAGGGTCTCGCGGGGGACGAGGTTGTATTGCGTGTCGGCCACGCGCCCGTCCTTCACCCGGAAATGCTCCAGGAAGCCGCCGCCCGCGACGAGCTGGCCGCTGCGGGGCTCGATCAGACGGTCGGCGATCAGGGGCCGCGCCTCCGGCGAGGGGCCGGAGAGCGGCGTCTTCGGCACGCCGTTGGCCCAGGCCGCCTGGAAGATGGTGCGGGCGATCGGCACCGAGACGTGGCCGCCGGTCTGGCCGCGGCCCAGGGTCTTCCGGGTGCCGTCGGCATTGTCGTAGCCGACCCAGACCACCACCGTGATCTCGTTGGAGAAGCCCGCGAACCAGGCGTCGTTCTCGTTCTCGGAGGTGCCGGTCTTGCCGGCCACATAGGCCGAGACGCCGGACAGGGCCGCGGCGGTGCCGTGCTGGGTCACGCCCTGGAGCATGGTCTTGAGCTGGTAGAAGGCGACGCGGTCGGCCGAGCCGATCCGCACCGGATCCTTCGGCGCGCGGCTGTAGACCGCCTTGCCGTCCTTCTCGACGCTCTCCAGCGCATAGGCGCTCGGCCGGCCGCCCTCGTTGGCGATGGCCGCGTAGAAGCTCGCCAGATCGATCATCCGCACCGGCTGCGCGCCGAGCACGAAGGGATAGTAGCGCTCGCATTCCGCGTAGAGCTGGGCTTCGAGGGCGATGTCGCAGACCCGCTGGAGCGAGGCCGGCGCCTTCTCGGCGATGCCGCCCTGGAGCAGGCGGGCGGTGACGAGGTTCTTCGAGAATTCGAGGCCGCGCCGCAGGGTGGTCGCACCCGCTCCGCCGCCGTCGTAGTTCTTCGGCGACCAGGACTCGCCGATGCCGCCGATCGGCGGCAGGGTGACGGGGGCGTCCATCACCAGGGTGTTGGGCTGGAGGCCGGCATTGAGCGCGGCGAGATAGGTCAGCGGCTTCAGGGTGGAGCCCGGCTGGCGCACCGTCTGCGTGACGCGGTTGAGCTGGCTCAGGGGATAGGCGAAGCCGCCGGTCATGGCGAGGATGCGGCCGGTGCGGTTCTCGAGCACGATGGCGGCGCCCTGCACCGCGGGCCGCACCCGCAGGTCGGCGCGGGGCACGCGCGCGTTGGGGTCGCGCAGCCGCACCCGCACGGCGTCGTAGAGCTGGAGCTTGCCGCGGGCCGGCCCCGGATCGAGGCTCGCCACCCGGCCGTCGGCGAGGCCGACCTTGGTGCCGTTCTTGCCGGTCTGGAGCACGACGGCCAGCGGCCAGTGCACGTCGTAGAGGACCGGCCGGGCGGTTTCGAGGGCGCGCTGCCAGGCGGGCTTCACCGTGGGCTTCGCGGCGGCTTTCGGCGGCGGCAGGGCCTTTCCGGCCTTCACCCCGCTCGGCACGGGCACCGGCTTCGCCTCCTCCGCGGGGGCCGGCTCGGGCGCCGGGGGCGGCGCGGCCTCCAGCTTCCTGACCGCCTCGGCGAGGTTCAGCTCCGGCCCCTCGTAGCGGGCGCGGCCGGTGGCGCGCTCATAGGTGGAGAGCCCCTCCTGCAGGGCCGTCTCGGTGGCCGTCTGCAGGCGGGCATTCACGGTCGAGCGCACGGTGTAGGAGGCGCTCGTCAGGGATTCGAGGCCGGCGAAGGTGCGCGCCTCCCGGCCGAGATGCTCGACGAAGTAGAAGCCGGACTCCCGCCGTGCCGTCTCGGGCGGGCGGATGCCGAGGTCGCTCTTCAGCGCCTCGTTCAGTTGCGCGTCCGTGATCGCGCCGTCTTCCTTCATCCGGGTCAGCACGTAGGCGCGCCGCTCCCGGGCTCGCTCCGGATATTTGTCGGGACTGTAGTAGTTCGGCCCCTTGGGCAGGCCCGCGAGCAGCGCGGCCTCCGGTAGGGTGAGCTGCCCGACCGACTTCCCGAACCAGGAGCGCGCCGCCATCTCGATGCCGTAGGCGCCGCGGCCGAGATAGATGCCGTTGAGGTAGAGGCCGAGGATGTGCGGCTTGTCGAGGATGCGCTCCAGCCGCGCGGCCACGATCATCTCGCGGATCTTGCGCTCGTAGGTGACGTCGTCGCCCACCGACAGGTTCTTGACCACCTGCTGCGTGATGGTGGAGCCGCCGGCCGGCCGGCCCGGCGCGGCGAGATTGCCGATGAAGGCGCGGATGACGCCGCGTTCGTCGATGCCGTGGTGCTGGTAGAAGCGCTTGTCCTCGGCCGCGACGAAGGCCTGCCGGACCATATCGGGGATCGCGCCGACGGGCACCGCGAGGCGGCGGCCGTTGGCTTCGAAGGTTTCCGAATAGGGCTTCCCGGCCTGGTCGAGGATCACGGTCGCGCCGGGCAGCTTGGCGTCCCTCAGCGCCTCGGCGGAGGGCAGGTCGGTCACGGCCTTGTTGTAGAACGCGATCACCGCCTTCGGGTCGAAGGGGGAGGAGGCCGGGTTCTCGCCCTTGCAGAACTGCTTGTAGCTCGTGTTCAGCTCGGTCAGGTCGAGCCCGTGCAGGATCTTGGGCGCGTTGTCGCCGGCGACCGCGCTCGGATCCTCCATCGCCGTGCTGATGAGCTCGTCGAGGTTGATGTCCTCGATGTCGAAGGCCTTGCGCATATGGGCGCAGCCGTCGCGCAGGATCTGCACCACCTGCGGCCCGTCCGTGGCCGGATCGAAGCGCGTGCGGACGTCGTCGGGCCGCGTCGTGACCTGGCTGAGCGTCAGCGCCGTCGCGAACAGCTTGATCAGGATGGGGTTCATTCAGACCGGAGCGCGGGCGGACGGGAGGCCCGCCCGCGGCGGGGGCCGCGCTCGGGCGCCCGCAGGGCGGGCCCCCGCAAGATGGGGTGCACAACGCGGCTGTTTTAAGGTGCGCCGGCCGGGGAGCCGGCCATGGCCGCCCGCCCGCTCACTCCTTGATCGCGAAGGGCTGCTCGAAGCGCGAGACCTTGTTGCCGTTGCGGTCGTGCAGGGTGTAGCCGAGCACGTAGTCGCCCGGCTCGATGCCGTTCAGCGACATGGTGATGTTCATGAAGACCTCGCGGTTCTTGTAGCGGCTCGCGAAGTCGAAGCGCTGGAACCCGTCCTGCCCGGCGAGCACCTTGCCGTCCCGGCTCTTCACCGTGAAGTCGAGCACGAAGCCGAAATGGTTCACCCCGTCGGCATCCGCCTTCCAGGTGAAGCCGATGGGCTCGAGATAGGTCACGAGATCCTCGCCCTTGGCGAAGACGCGCGAGGGGCGCTCCGTGTAGGCGCCGTAGAGTGCCGCCTTCTCCGCGACGAAGACGACGTGGCGCTGGGTCAGCGGGGTCTTCTCCCAGGCCTCGGCGAGCGCCGCCTCCAGGGATTCCACCTCGGCGAGGCCGCCGCCCGCGCTCCGCACCGGGGCGGCCGGTTTCGGGGCGGCCCCTCCCCAGAAATCCTCCGCCGCCCGGGCGGCCACGCCCGAGAGCAGCACCAGCACCAGGCCCGCGACCACGCGCTTCATCTTGGAGATCCTTATCGTGCCGGGTCCGGTTGATCCGGCTGTCTGCTCTTCCCGACGGAGCCCGGGGCCGCCCGGTTTCGGGCGGGGAGAGGGGAGCCGGCGCGATCCGCTCCGATCGGCCGGAGGCTTGTCAGGCGGCCGGTCGCCTACCGGATCGGCCGCACGCTTTTCATGATGCCGCTGATGGCCTCGGAATTGGCCGCGCGCTCCTCCTGGGAGCCCCAGAGCGTCAGCATGACCACGTTGCCGCCGCCGCCTTCGAGCAGCACGAAGTCGACGATGGTCTTTCCTTGAGAATCGGTGGTGTTGTAGCGCAGCACCTGGCCCTTGGTGCCGTTGAAGTCCATCTCGCGCTCTTCCGGCTTTACAGAACCGTCGATCTCGTTCTCGGCCATCCAATCCTTGTTCAGATTGATCATCGCGTCGAGCTTCTTGCCCTTGGCGTACTCGACATAGAACATCACCGCGCTGTCGGGCGACTTGGCGGAATAGCCGTAATCGATTTCCTTGATCTTCCAGTCGTCCGGCACGACGATGGTGACCGCCGGGTTCCCGTTCGGCACGGCGAAGTTGCGCGCATGGGCCGACGACGTCAGCGCGGCGGCCAGCGCCACGCCCAGGATCCAAGTCTTCATCGAACGCCCCCAAGGACACCGTCTCGATCGCGCGGTGTTGTCGTCACGCTTCACGGGCACCGTTCGTGCCGTCAAGCTTGCCTGGGCAAACATCCTGCAATCGTCCCGCGATCCTCACCGGACTCTCGCGGAACGGTTAAGCTCTTGCTGGGGTTGAGCCGGGTCGCCGTCCGGAGCCCGTTCCATGAAAGCCAGCGTGATCCGCGACCTCTGGTACAAGAACGCGGTGTTCTACTGCCTGTCGGTCGGGACCTTCATGGATGCCGACGGGGACGGCACCGGCGACTTCGCCGGCCTCGAGCGGCGGCTGGACTACCTGCTCGGCCTCGGCGTCACCGCGCTCTGGCTGCACCCGTTCCAGCCCTCGCCCCAGCGCGACCACGGCTACGACATCACCGACTATTACGGGGTCGATCCGGCCTACGGCTCGCTCGGCGACTTCGTGGCCTTCACCCATGCGGCCAAGCAGCGGGGGCTCAAGGTCATCATCGACCTCGTAGTCAACCACACCTCGGACCAGCATCCCTGGTTCCGGGCGGCCCGCTCCGACCCGGCCTCGCGCTACCGCGACTGGTATGTCTGGTCGAAGACGCGGCCGGCCGATTACGACGAGGGCATGGTCTTCCCGGGCGTGCAGAAGACGACCTGGAGCTACGACGAGACGGCGAAGGCCTGGTACTTCCACCGCTTCTTCGACTTCCAGCCCGACCTGAACACCGCCAACCCGGAGGTGCAGGCCGAGATCCTCAAGATCATGGGCTTCTGGCTGGAACTCGGCGTCTCCGGCTTCCGCATGGACGCGGTGCCCTTCGTGATCGCCCAGAAGGGCGCCGCGGTGAAGGGCGCGCCCAAGGAGCAGTTCGACCTGCTCCGGGACTTCCGCGAATTCCTGCAATGGCGCTCGGGCGACGCCATCATCCTGGCCGAGGCCAACGTGCTGCCGAAGGACGACATGGCCTATTTCGGCGACGATGCCGACCGCATGCACATGATGTTCAACTTCCAGGTCAACCAGGCCCTGTTCTACGCGCTCGCCGCCGCGGATGTGCGGCCCCTGGTCAAGGCCCTGAAGAAGACCTGGAACCGGCCGCCCTCGGCCCAGTGGGCGATGTTCCTGCGCAACCACGACGAGCTCGATCTCGGCCGCCTGACCGAGGCCCAGCGGCAGGCGGTCTTCGCGAAGTTCGGCCCCGAGAAGAGCATGCAGCTCTACGACCGCGGCATCCGCCGCCGGCTCGCGCCGATGCTCAACGGCGACCAGCGCTGGCTGGAGCTCGCCTATGCCCTGATGTTCTCCCTGCCGGGCACCCCGGTGCTGCGCTACGGCGACGAGATCGGCATGGGCGACGACCTCTCGATCCCGGAGCGCGACTGCGCCCGCACGCCGATGCAATGGACCGCCGACGCCCAGGGCGGCTTCACCCGCAGCGACCGGCCGGTGAGCCCGCCCATCGACGCGGGGCCCTACGGCTACCCGCACGTCAACGTCGCCGCGCAGCGCCACGCCCCGCGCTCCCTGCTCAACTGGATGCAGAGCGTGATCCGTATGCGCAAGGAGGTGCCGGAGATCGGCTGGGGCGACTTCACGGTGATCGAGACCGGCGAGAACGCCGTGCTCGCCCTGCGCTACGACTGGCGCAACAACTCCGTGCTCTGCCTGCACAACCTCGACGCCAAGCCCGTCGAGGCCCGCTTTGAGACCGGCGTGCCGGGGCCGGAGGGCGCCGTGCTGGTCGACCTCCTCACCGGCGCCCGCAGCGAAGCGGGGGCGGATGGCCGCCACGGCATCGTGCTGGAGGGCTACGGCTACCACTGGTACCGCGTCGGCGGCCTCGACGCGTTGTTGAAGCGCAGCGCGAACTGATCGCCCGCGTTGCGCCGGCCCTTCAGAAGCTCAGCTTCATCCCGGCCACGAAGGTGCGCGGGGCGCCGGCATAGATCGAGCCGGAGGTCGCCGCGAGCACGTCGCGCCCGTTCTGCAGACCCGTCGTCGCGTTGAGCGAGTTGGCGAGGGGATTGGCGGAGGCGATGTAGGTCGTGTCGAACACGTTGCGGACCTCCCCGTAGAGGTCGATCCGCTTGGCGTAGCCGGCCGGCAGCAGGCGCGAATAGTGGATGTTGAGGTTGACGATCGCGTAGCCCGGCACCCGCAGCAGGTTGGCGTTGTCGAGGTAGTAGCCGTCCTGCACGATCGTTTCCGCGAAGGCCCCGAGGCCGGCCAGGGGGCCGGCCGGCACGTCGTAGCCGATCCGGGCGAGGAGCTGGTGGGCCGGCACGCCGGGGATCGCGTGGCCGGCGCGGTCGAACCGGACCGGCGCCGCCCCGGCGCTCAGCTGCTCCACGTAGTCGGTGTAGAACTGGTCGTCGAAGGTATAGGCGAGGGTGCCGCGCCAGCCCTCCCCGAACAGCCACTCCGCGCCGAACTCGATGCCGCGATGCTCCGAGGCGGGGGCGTTGAAGGTGTAGCTGAGGAGCCCGAAGCCCGGCGACTGGGACAGGAGCTCGTTGCGATAGAACTCGTAGAAGCCGGTCAGGCTGAGGCGAAGGTCCGGCAGCGGCGTCCAGTCCGCGCCGAGGTCGAAGCCGAGATTCTCCTGCGTCTGCAGCTGCGTGTTGTTGCCCGGCAGGCCGGCGGAGGTGACGAAGAGGTTGCTCGCCCCCGGCGTCGCGTAGCCCGTGGCGACGCGCCCCCGGACGGCGAGGGCCTCGTTCGGCCGGTAGACCAGGGCCAGTTCCGGCGCGACGTTGAGGAAGCTGCGGTCGGCCGTGGCGAGGCTGCGGGTCAGGCTGCCGTTGGTGTAGGAATAGGCGAGGTTGCGCCCCTTGATCCAGGTGTTCTCGGCGCTGATGCCGAGCACGCCCGTCCAGCTTTCCGAGAGGGCGAGCTCCGTGCGGGCGCGCCCGCCGAGATTGGCCTGCTGCGAGAACTGGTCGCCGATCAGGGCGCCGAGGCGCGGCCCGGCGAAGGGCGTGAGGTTGAAGGTCGGCGAGTGGCCGTCCAGCGCGCTGAGGTTCAGGGCCGCGTAGGTGAGGGCCGGCAGGCCGAACAGCTCCGAGCGGTGGGTCACGTCGGCCAGGACGTTGAGGGAGGGGATGCTGCCGCGCCCCGACGAGGTGTAGAAGGCCTGGTTGATGTTGCGCTCGTCGAAGCCGGCCTGGATCCGCCAGGTCGTGTCGGCGTCCACGTCGTGCTCCCATCGCGCGGCGACGATGGTGCGCCGGTCCTTCCGCTCCAGGCCGATCTGCGCGGCCGTCACGGGAATCCTCGTCCCGAAGGCGCCGTTCCGGAAGAGCGAGTAGGTCACGCAGCCCGGCGCCGCCGTCGCGGCGCTCGCGCAGCTGCGCTGGAAGGGGTTGAGCCGGTACTCGTCGAGGGAGGCGCGGCCGGCGATGTCGGCATGCACCTCGTTGTCGATCACCTTGAGCGTGAAGCGATTGTCCGGCGTCGGGGTGTAGCTCGCGAGCAGGTTCACCGTCTGCGTGTCGTAGCCGGTATGCTCCTGATAGCCGTTGCCGCGCACGTCGCTCGCGAACAGGCTGATCTCGACGGGGCCGCTCACGCCGCCGACGGTGAAGTAGTTGCTGAGCAGCCCGTAGCTGCCGGCATCGGTGCCGACCTCGTAGCCGTCGATCTCGCGGCCGGTGCGGGTGCGGAAGGCCAGGGCGCCCCCGGTGGCGAAGTTGCCGAACAGCGCCGATTGCGGGCCGCGGAAGACGTCGATGCGCGAATAGGCGCGGGGATCCACCAGATCGAACCGCGTGAAGCCCTCGGGCTGGGTGACGACGAAGCCGTCCTCCAGCACCACCATGTTGCGGGTCACGCCGGTGGAGCGGGCGTTGTTGCCGCGGATCGAGATCACGACGTCGCGGGCGCCGTTGCCCTGGCGCACGGTGACGCCCGGGCTGTTGAGCAGCACCGCGCCGATCCCGGTGGCCGGCCGGTTGGCGATGACGTTCTCGCGGCCCACCGCGGTGACCACCTGGCCCACGGGATGCTCGATCACCGCCGCGGCCGAGCCGGGCGGGGCCGCGACGCCGAACGCCTTGCCGGTGCCGGCGACGGAGACCTCTTCGAGGGTGATGGCGGGGGAATCCTCGGCCCAGGCCGGCGTCGCGGGCAGGAGCAGGACGGCGAGGAGGGCGGGCGCACGGAGGAGGGACGCACGGGCGGCAGGGCCCTGCGGGAGGGAGGAAGGCATCGGGGAAGACTCGTCTGATCCGGCGGCGTGCGGGCGGCACCGCCGCGGAGGGCGTCGGGAAGGGCGCTGGCGATCAGACGAAGGCGGGCGGCGCGCGGGGCTGGCCGGAAGGATGGTCGGAAACGATCCGGGCGGGCGGGGGCGGGATCGGCCAGGCGGCGGCGATCCGCCAGGACGGGGCGGCCAGGGCGGGCGGCGCGGCCGGGAGGATGGCGCCGGTCAGGCCCGCGGCGCAGAGGCCGCAGAGCTGGCAGGCGGCGTGCGGGGCCTGTTGGGCGGGCTCGTCCGGGTCCGTCTCCGCGCCGGAAGGGCCGCAGATCACGGCATGGGCGACGGGATCGGCGGCGAGCGCCATGGCGCGCAGGGCGGCCGCGGGGGCCAGGGCCTGGAGCCAGAGCGCGAGGAGGATCAGCCCCGCTCCGATGATGCCGCGCTGCGCCACGTGCCCCACTTCGTTCCGCGGCGGCAGCGATAGCGGGCGCGTGATGGGCCCGCCAGCCACGGCCGCGCTTGGCCGGCGCGTTCCGGGCGCATGGGGACACCTTGTGGCCGGGCGGTCACGCCGCCGGCCCGGGATGCCCCGGCCGGCGTTCCGCGCTAGAAGGCGGCAGGACGCGCCGCCAGGGCGCCTTTCGCGCACAGGGACCGCCATGCCAGGAACGCCCCGCGCCGGGATCATCCCGGTCACGCCCTTCCAGCAGAACTGCACCCTGATCTGGGACGAGGCCACCAAGGTCGGCGCGGTGGTCGATCCGGGCGGCGACCTCGAGCGCATCGAGAAGGCGATCCGGGATCAGGGGGTGAAGGTCGAGAAGATCCTGCTCACCCACGGCCATATCGACCATGCCGGCGGCGCGGCCGAGCTGAAGGAGCGCCTCGGCGGCGTGCCGATCGAGGGCCCGCACGCGGCCGACAAGTTCCTGCTCGACAGCCTGCCGCTGACCGGCGCCGATTACGGCCTCGACGGCGCCCGCGCCGTCACCCCCGACCGCTGGCTCGACGAGGGCGACAGCGTCACGGTCGGCGGCCTCGGCTTCGACATCCTGCACGCCCCCGGCCATTCCCCGGGCAGCGTCGTGTTCGTGAGCCGGGACGCCCGCTTCGCGCTGGTCGGCGACGTGGTGTTCCAGGGTTCGGTCGGCCGCACGGACCTGCCCGGCGGCAATCATGAGCAGCTCATCCGCATGATCAAGGAGAAGGTGCTGCCCCTCGGCGACGACGTCGCCTTCATCCCCGGCCACGGCCCGACCAGCACCCTCGGCAAGGAGCGCGCGACGAACCCGTTCCTGCAGGATTGAGGCGGACCCCGCGAGCCCCCGGCAGGGCCCTAACGCCGCGTTAAGCTCCCCCCTTCAAGAGGGGGGATCAGGCGGCGCTCGGTGGCCGGAAAACGATGTAATCCCAAGGCGAAACCCCTATATCAGGGGACCCGAACGAATCGCAGGCGCGCGCCTGGGCCGACGAGGCCCTCGCGTGGGAACCACGAAGCCGGAAACCGCCTGCCCGAGGAACTGCATGTCCGATAACGAGAACAACGAACACGCCGAGAGCTACGGCGCAGAATCGATCCGCGTGCTGAAGGGCCTTGATGCGGTCCGCAAGCGGCCCGGCATGTATATCGGCGACACCGACGACGGTTCCGGCCTCCACCACATGATCTACGAGGTGGTGGACAACGCCATCGACGAGGCGCTCGCGGGCCACGCGGACCTCGTCACGGTGACGCTGAACGCCGACGGCTCCTGCACGGTCACCGACAACGGCCGCGGCATCCCCACCGACATCCACAAGGAGGAGGGCGTCTCGGCGGCCGAGGTCATCATGACCCAGCTGCATGCGGGCGGGAAGTTCGACCAGAATTCCTACAAGGTCTCCGGCGGCCTGCACGGCGTCGGCGTCTCGGTGGTCAACGCCCTCTCCACCTGCCTCAAGCTGCGGATCTGGCGCGGCGGCAAGGAGCACCGCATGGAGTTCCGCCACGGCGATGCCGTGGCGCCGCTGGAGGTGGTCGGCCCGGCCGGCGAGCGCCGGGGCACCGAGGTGACCTTCTATCCCTCGCCCGAAACCTTCTCGATGATCGAGTTCGACTACCCGACGCTGGAGAAGCGCCTGCGCGAGCTCGCCTTCCTCAATTCGGGCGTGCGCATCGTGCTCACCGATGCGCGCCATGCCGAGCACAAGCGCGAGGAGCTCTGCTACCAGGGCGGCGTCGAGGCCTTCGTGCGCTATCTCGACCGCTCCCGGAAGCCGGTCGAGGGCATGTCGAAGCCGGTCACGGTGCTGGGCGAGCGCGACGGCATCCGCGTCGAATGCGCGTTCTGGTGGAACGACTCGTTCAACGAGACGGTGCTGCCCTTCACCAACAACATCCCCCAGCGCGACGGCGGCACCCATCTCGCCGGCTTCCGCGCGGCGCTCACCCGCCAGCTCACGGGCTATGCCGAGTCCTCCGGCATCGCCAAGAAGGAGAAGGTGGCGCTCACCGGCGACGATTGCCGCGAGGGCCTGACCGCCATCGTCTCGGTGCAGGTGCCCGACCCGAAATTCTCCTCGCAGACCAAGGACAAGCTCGTCTCCTCCGAGGTGCGTCCCGCGGTCGAGAACATCCTCAACGAGGGCCTGTCCAACTGGCTGGAGGAGCATCCCGGCGAGGCCCGCTCCGTGATGGGCAAGGTCGTGCTCGCCGCCGCCGCCCGCGAGGCGGCGCGCAAGGCGCGCGAGACCATCACCCGCAAGGGCGCCCTCGACATCGCCTCGCTCCCGGGCAAGCTCGCCGATTGCCAGGAGCGCGACCCGTCCAAGTGCGAGCTGCTGCTGGTGGAGGGCGATTCCGCCGGCGGCTCGGCCAAGCAGGGCCGCGACCGCACCTTCCAGGCGGTGCTGCCGCTGCGCGGCAAGATCCTCAACGTCGAGCGCGTGCGCGCCGACCGCATGCTGTCCTCGGCGGAGATCGGCACGCTGATCACGGCGCTCGGGGCCGGCATCGGCCGCTCCTCGACGGACCGCGAGGGCTTCAACCCGGAGAAGCTGCGCTACCACCGCATCATCATCATGACCGATGCGGACGTGGACGGCTCGCATATCCGCACGCTGCTGCTCACCTTCTTCTTCCGGCAGATGCCGGAGGTGATCGAGCGCGGGCACCTCTACATCGCGCAGCCGCCGCTCTACAAAGCCGAGCGCGGCCGCCGCACGATCTACCTGAAGGACGAGCGGGCGCTCGAGGACTACCTGATCGACCAGGGCGTCGAGGGGGCGGTGCTGCGCCTCGCCTCCGGCACGGAGTTCGGCGGCGAGCAGCTCAAGACCCTGGTGGAGGAGGCCCGCGGCTTCCGCAGCATCCTGCAGGGGCTCCACACCCGCTACGACCGCTCGGTGGTGGAGCAGGCCGTGCTGGCCGGCGCCTTCGCCCGGGACGCGGCGGAGAATCCCAGCGAGGCCGAGGTGCTGGCCGATGTCGCGGCCAAGCGGCTCGACCGCATCGCCGAGGATATCGAGCGGGGCTGGACCGGGGCGGCCTCCGAGGGCGGCTACGTCTTCAGCCGGACGTTGCGCGGCGTGAAGCAGGTCTCGACGCTGGATGCGAGCCTGATCGCCTCGCAGGAGGCCCGCCGCCTGGCGGACCGCTCCGAGGCGCTGCAGGAGATCTACGGCGAGCCGGTGACGCTGGCCCGCAAGGGCGACGAGACGGTGCTGCACGGCCCCGTGGCCCTGTTCGAGGCGGTGATGGCTTTCGGCCGCAAGGGGCTGCAGCTCCAGCGCTACAAGGGCCTGGGCGAGATGAACCCGCACCAGCTCTTCGAGACCACCCTCGACCGGGAGACGCGCTCGCTGCTCCAGGTGAAGGTGAAGGACCTGACCGATGCGGACGATCTGTTCGTGAAGCTGATGGGCGACGTGGTGGAGCCCCGCCGCGAGTTCATCCAGGAAAACGCGCTGAGCGTCGCCAATCTCGACGTCTGAGCGAGAGGGCGGCGTCCGGACTGTAATTTCTCAGTAAAGTTTGACCCTATGGAAGGGTAACTTGACCGGATTTACTGAGAAGTTCGACCCTCGCGGCTCTGGGGGAAAGTGATTAGGCTGCCTTTCAAAGCGAATAGGCTGACCTATGAAAGCGATTAAGTGTTCTTCCCGGGCATCCTGGTGCGTTCAACAGGCAGCTGGCGTTCGAGACCGAGGGCGAAAAGAGCGCGCGCCATCCGTGGCGCTCGTTATAGCACGGGACAGGCGCAAGTGCCTACTTCCGACGTGAAAGCCAACGCCAGCTTGAGATCTCACCTGGTTCGGGAGATCCACGGACAGTCGGCTGTCTTTGCTTAAAGGTAATCTGGTGCTTACGCGTAGGGAAAATAGCAAAGCTTGGTGAATAACGGCGCGGCCGCGGCATCCCCCCGGATGCACCGCGCCCCGCCAACTACGCCCACCGGGAGGCACGTCGGCCGGAAATCGGCCTCTCGGCTTCACCCGTCGCCGAGCATTTCTCAACGAGCCAGGCTCGCTCTTGAACGGCGGGTCGCGCCCGTCCGTCGGATCGTTGATGATCCCGAAGTCCTCGCCAGGTTCATAGAACACTCGACCGCAATCGAGGTCAGGTGCGAATGGCCCGCCTTCGGTCAGGAAGTACGCATCACCGTCGTGTCTTGGACCCACGAGCGCGGCGACAGGCCCGCGCCCTTCTTCCTCGTCGCGGCGTCGTACCCCGTCGGCCGGTCCTCTCCGAGGACGTTCCGGTCCGGGAAACGCGCCGCCACACGGCCATGCTCGCACGCGGCCACCATGCCTTGCGGCCCGCCGCGCGCTGCCATGGGGCGATTGACGCTTAACCTCGGTCCGGTGACCAGGGGTGGCGGCGTCCACCTCAGCGCAAGGCCGGTTCCATGGATAGGGCCCGGCAACTCGCGAGGCGCATCAGCCTCGAACGCGGGAGCACGCGGGCCGGATCAGGATGATCCGGGACACCTCAACCGCCCCGGCGCCGGCCACGGAACATGGGAACGGTCGGGGCAGCCATGCCGGTTCGCCCGGTCCCGCTCGCCCCGCCCGGGCGCCTCACCACCCGCACCCGGGTGCCGCGCGGCGGCCGTGGCTCCCAGGCCGTCGGGCAGCGGGCGCAGGCCTGCGAGGATGCGTGACAGGCGTGATGCGAGGTCCCCATCGAGGCAGCCCGCGTGCCCCTTGGCCATCCTGCGGAGATACCTCTCCAAGCCGGGCCCGACGGCCTGCCGATGTTCGAGGAGGATCCGTAACGCGCGGGCCACGACCCCGTGCGGGTTCGGGTTCTCCTCCAGGTTGGTGTCGACGATGGCGTCGCGCAGCCAGGCGGTGAAACGCGGTCCGTGGTGAACCCGGCGGGAGCCGCACAGGTAAAGCACGGCGTCGCAGTCGAAGAAGGTGGTGTGCACCAGGTCGGTCAGGTGGGCGGCCTGCACGTGCCCGGACTGGACCGCCCAGGTGGAGGGTAGGGCCCAGACGTCGTACGAGTGGCGGCGCCCGGCGATGCGGTAGCCGCCGAAGCGGTTCCGAACGGCCGCGCCGTCCCGCATCAGCTCCGCCAAGCGCTCCGGCGGCGCGTGCACGACCAGGTCCACGTCCGATGCGAAGGCCGCAGCCCCGCCCCGGGCGATATCCCGGGCCATGCCGCCGAAGATCGCAACCTCGCCCACCTGCCCGAGATGGCCGATCAGATCCGCGATCTCGGGGCCCCCGCGAGCCTCGTCCGCCAGGAACGCCTGCATCCGCCGGCACAGCTCAGCGCCGTCGCGGACGGGGGAGCCAAGGTCAGCCATGGTGCCGCCTCAGGTCGTCGCGCAGGGACACCGCGAACGTGTCGGTCATACCCGAGATCATGTCGGTGACGAGCTGCAGTTCGCGGTAGCGCATCGGCATCGCGTTCCCGGGCGACTCGGCCACGCGCCGGTAGTTCTCCGAGATCCGGGAATACACGTAGGCCGGCAACGCCTCGCGGTCGGAGCGCAGGTCGTCCGGATCCTTGCGCTCGATGATGGCCTTCCAGAACATGTCCATGAGCTCGTGAACGGTCCGGTGCCCGTCGAGCTCGACTTCGAGGACGCTGCGGTGGCGGTAGACGTGAAACTTGGCGAAGCGCTTCAACGAGGTCCACAGCACGACCGCCTCGGAGGCCGCCATCAGCTCCCTGTCGAACGCGCCGGCCATGATGGCATCCCGGTTCGCCACGAACGCCCCAACCGCGGCCCGCACCATCTTCCCGATGGCGTCCACGCGGAACATCTGCATCGAGATGTCGTCGAGTTCCCCGGGCGACAATCCCGCGTCCCGGAACTCGGCGTGGCTGCGCTCGGCCCGCTCGCAGACGTCGAGCGTCAACTCGTCGTCGCACGCGTCGTGACGCAGCCAAGCCATGAGCACGTTGAAGTTGATCAGCTTCTTCTTGGCCGCGTCCTCGACGTCCACCACCGAGTAGGCGATGTCGTCGCAAGCCTCCATCACGAAGGTCAGGGGATGGCGGACGCCCTCCCGCAAGCCGGTCTCGGCCCAGACCTCGGCGGCGATCTCGGCCTCCGACTGGAAGAAGTTGAACTTCTTCCTTGCCTGGGAGGTCTTGTCGACCGCGTCCGACGGCACGGGATACTTCATCAGGGCCGCCAGGAAGGCATAGGTCATGTTCAGGCCGAAGTCGTCGTTCAGGATCTGCAATCGCGTCAGCAGCCTGAACGCCTGCGCGTTGCCCTCGAATTTCAGGAAATCACGGCGCATCGGCTCGCTCAGGTCCGGCGCGTCGAAGATGTCGAACGAGGCCGGGTCATCCTTGCGCGGCACGGAGTGCCGCTTCACCCAGGTTTGGATCGCGGTCTCGCCCTGATGTCCGAACGGCGGATTGCCGAGGTCGTGGGCGAGCCCGATGGCCTCCAGGAGGGCGGGCACGTTGCGCAGGGGCTCGACCTCCCCGGGGAAACCCAGCGCCCCGCCGTGCACGAAGGCGAGGGTGGTTCCCATGCTCCGCGCCATGTTCGCCACCTCGTGGCTGTGGGTTAGCCGGGTGCGGACGCTGTCGTTGCGTTCCAACGGGAAGACCTGCGTCTTGTCCTGGAGGCGCCGCACCGGGGTCGAGAACAGGATACGGTCGTGGTCACGTTCGTGCTCGGTCCGGTCCTCGCCCAGCCGCGCCGTGTAGGCTCTGCCTGCGGCCTTTCCCTTGCGCCGCTGCGCGTTGAGGAGGCGTCTCCAGTCGAGTTGATCGGCCATCCTTCGATCCCGTTGCGGCGAGGACGCCCGGTCCATCGCCCACCCACAACACCGTGCGCCCCGGTCTACGTTCCGGCCCTCCGACGCGTCACGCCAGGATCCTGCGGTTGTCCACGGATTCCGTTCGGTACGGTGCCGCTCGCGCCAGCAAGACACTAGGGCAGGCGCTCCAAGATTGGAACATAGAGAGAACGAAATCGGTGTTGGCCGGCCCATCCGGAGGTCCCTGCCTCGCCCCGTCCCCACCGAACCCGGAGGGGCGGCTCATGCCGGAGATCTGCCCGACCGGCGTGTCCTGCTCAAAGCCCTGGGCCGTCCCGTACCGGAGGCGGCGCGCGGTCGCGCGTCGCTTGCATCGCCACCTGTGGCCCGCCGGCTGTCACTCCCGGTGCGCGGACACAGCGGCCCCCGCCCCGGCGGCACATGGATGGCGGGCCGGGCGAGGGGGCACGAGCGGGCCGGGCGATCCGCCGTGGCTCTCATGCTGGTCCCGGGCGTTCCTGTGCCTCGGGATCCGGGCCTCCCGCGCCCGGCGCCGTCACAGCTACGGCGACCGCAGCACCGACGATGGCGCCTCCCAGGGCCGCCGCCGCCAATGCCGCAGGTGCCGGCGGCCGACCCTTAACCGCCTCAGCCAGGATGGACTTCGCCTGGGCCTCGCTCTCACGCACGGCGAGCATCAGCTTGGGACCGAACTTGAGGACCGATCCGGCACCCTCGTGGTGGATGGCGGGGCTCGGCGGCTCGACCTCGCGGACCCGTTCGGCGCTGACCATCATCTCGATGGCGCCCTCGGGAGGGGTCAGCCGAGCCATGGCGGCCCCGGCTGCGGCGAACTTCGCGGCCAGGGACGCCACCGTTTCCACGGAATAGATCCGGTCACCCGTGATGCGGAGCATCACCGCATCCTTGAACTCGTGGTCAAAGGCCTGCCGCATCCAGAGCAGCTCGTCCGGAGCGATAGACTCGACATCGCCACCCGGCATCCTGACGATCACCATGTCAGCTCCCCCTGGCATCTAAGCTCGACAACACCCTAACATCTTCCCCGCCGTGAACGACGGGGATTTTCGGGAACCGCGAGGTCCCCTCCAGTCGACAGCGCGCTTGGCTCCCGCGGCTCCTCGCATCCACGACGCCGCACGCGGCGCAGGTCTGGCTCGTGAACCGAGCCGGAACGGTCGCGACCTGACCGCCTCTCTCCTCAATCTTGTAGCTCAGGATCGTCGCGAACTGATGCCAGCGCGCGTTCAGGATGGCGCCGTTCAGCCCTGCCTTCTGCCGGACGTTGCGGCCCGGCTCCTCGGCCGACGCCGAAGCGGCGGGCGACGCCCAGGGCCTCGCGATGGTGGAAGTCGCGCCGGATGCGGGCCTGCCGCGCCTGCAGGCGCGCGACGCGAACTTGGGCCCGGCGGCGTCGGTTCGAGCCGCGCTTGCGACGCGAGACGACCTTCTGCGCCTTCCACTTCCGCGCCTCGATCCGCCCCAGGCTCTCGGGCAGCGTCGTTCGCTGGCCGGTCGAGAGCGCGAGCGTGGTGGTGGCACCACGCCGCTCAGGGCAGGGGGCCGGTTCCCGGGTCGGGCACGGCCGACCGCGTCATGAAGAACCGCTCCTTTCCCTCCGCCCACGCGAAGCCGACGCGCGCCAGTTCGGCAACCGGTGGGCCACCGTCGTCCGCGGCGAACCTCAGGGTCACCCCCAACGCGTCTGCGGCCTCGACGAGCCAGTCCGCGAATTCTTCCGGAAGCCGGCCACCGGCGCGGCAGGCGATCACGAGCTGGTCCTCCGCATAGGCATCGAGCACGAAGCCGTCGCCACCGTCCCGTTGCAGGATGTGGCGCATCAGGCGGAAGGAGGCGGTGTCGAGTTCCGGCGGAACATGAGCGTCGAGACACGCGTCCACCTCGGCCCAGGTGGGCTGGTCGACCCGGTGGCCCGGTCCGACGAGATCCTCCGCCCTGTGCCGCATCGAGCCGACCTGAAGGTCGAAGCAGGTGGCGACCGCAAACCGGACCCCGTGCCGCGTCAGGACCGCCCGAGCCCGCCCGCACAGGTCGCCGCTGCGGTCGACGGCGATCTCCGTGACCTCCAGCCCGGGATGGCGCCGCAGCACGGTTTCCAGCGCCGCTCCGAAGCCGCCCCAGATATCGCCCTGCAGCCCGTCGAGCAGGCGACGGCGCCAGGGTGGCCCCGCCAAGCCCCGCTTCCTCGGACCGCCGACCGGGGGTGACCGCAGGACCGGCGCGGCTCGGGCGAACGCGGCGCTCCGGACCGCTCCGAGCTCCGCCTCGAAGACGGCGTCCGCCAGGCGCAGCACGAGGGGCGCGAGCGCCTTCCTCGCCGCTTTGCGGAACTCATGGGCGGCCGACCGCACCTGACGGGCACGCGTGTCGTCGCGTGCGCCCGAATTGTACCCGACCGCTCGCGAGCGGCCCGCACCCTGGGCGAAGGTCCGGGCTTCGAGGGCCTCGACCGCGCGCATCAGGATCGGGAGCGCTTCCAGGAAGCGGACGGCGCCGTCGAGGTGCTCCCGCGCCGTGGTGTGCTCCGGGACCTCGCCCGCGATCTGTCTCACCGCCGCGAGGAGGCCGGAGACGTCCCGTGGGTCCCGCAGTTGCGGCAGGGCGGAGGAGGCGGCGCGATGGAGTGGGTTGCGCGTCCTCGCGAGCGGCACGACGACCCCGTCGAGCCACGTTTGCCTGAGGTGCTTGCGCAACCCGACGTCCAGGCCGTGCAGCTTGGACCGCAGGATGCCTCCCGCTCGGCTGGCGGTGAGAAGGTTGTCCAGCAACACGTTCAGGATCATGCCCGATTCGGGCGGACAAACCGCGACGACGGCCCGCATCGCCCGCCGGATTTCCCCTTCCGGGACGGAGGGCATGCCGGCGGCAGAAGCGTCGGGCGCGTTCGAGGCATACGGGACGTGGCCGGAAGGAGACATGCGAGCACCGGAGGGTTGGGACGGAGCCGCGCCGCCGGGGATCGGGCACCCCAGCGGGGCCCGCCGGGACCGCCGCTTGCGAGTGGCGCCGGCCCGAATCGACAGAGTGCTGCTCCGCCCGGGAGCACGCGTTGATCGTCCGGGCGGTCGTGAAAGGGACAAGCTGCGACCCGCCACCCCGATCTTCGGCCAGGAGTCCGCGAGGGGAGAGGCGCGTGCCAAGCCAGACCTGGCCCGGGCAGCCACAGGATTGCGCAGCTCTCAGGCCCAGCCCCAGTCCGGCGAAGCTCGGGGAGGGCGGTGACGTGGACCGGGAGTCGACCGGGGTCTGAACCCTCCGCGTGTCTCACAGCCGCCCGGAACCCGCGACCTGTATCAGGGCTCTGCTTGGGGGGGAGCCCACGGTCGAGCATGGCGCGGCGCCCGGCGGGTTCGTCGGCCAGCTGGCCCTCCGAAGCACGCACCGGTCGGCCACCGGCCCGCGCCTCCTCCTTGTCGGGCGAGCGGAAGCCGGCGGGTCCTTCCGGGCCCGCGGCGTAAGCGAGGAGGGTACCTGGGCCGGAGGCTGGGTGGCGGATTGCGCGGGCCGGCTCGCGCCGACTTGGTCGGAGGGGCCCGAGCCGCGACCGATGTTGACCGGACCCGTACCCCGCCTGGCGGAGGTGTCATGGCTCGGCGAAGGCGCCCAGGTCACGGACCGTGACCCGTGCCCGGGCCGCCCAAGGCGGGCACGTGCATCTCGACGAGCAGACGAGGCGCCGGGCGTTTCGCATCATCGACCGGCCGGGGGCTGGGACGGGCCCGGCGGGGCCGCGGTCGCGCCGGTGGCGGGCGGTGCATGGCTGCCACGAGGAGGGCGACGCTCGTGCACGCCTTCTCACGGCCCTGGTTTCCTCGACATTGACGCCTTCAGGCAGCTCGCCGGTTGCGTCATGCGAGCGGCCTGCCCCCGACGGCTGGCGCCCCGAGGCGAGGGCATGCCGCGGCCCCGTATCCGGGGGCCGCGGAGCAGGGACACCGGCCCCTGAATCGGGGGCGCTTGGCTCTCCGGGTCGGACGCTCGGGCCCGACGAGCGCCGGCGGGTCCAGGGCCCTGCCGGGCCTAGCGGCGGCCGGCCGCCATCCGGCCAACCAGGTTCCGGCCGGCCTTGCCCCGCAACGTCCAGGCGTGGGCCCGTGACGCTCCCGGCGGGACGGCGGGCGGCGCGGTCCGCACCGCGTCCACGTCACGACCGCGCGGGGACGCGTAGCAGGCGGCGATCCAGGCATGCACCGCGCCGACGAGCGCCGCCATGGTGACGGCGCTTCGCCCTTGACCGTCGCGACAGGACCCGGACCGGCCCAACAGGGCGTTGAGGTGCGCTTGTCCCGGCAGTGCACGTGCGGGCCGGTGCAGGACCTGGATCCCCATCCGCCACGCGGCCTCGTGGAAGCCCGTGTCATGGTACCCGACGGCGTGGTCCACCACGATGACTTCCGGCACGCCCAGGCACGGCCAGACGGCACCGAGCCCGCCTGCCGTGCCCGAGCCGTCACCGAACAGCCCGAGGACATCGACCGGCCGGCGCCGCGCCGCGTCGAGGGCCGCGGCGACGACCAGGCCCGTGCTCTCGTCGCGGGCCAGCGTCATGTGGACGACATCGAGGCCGAGGTCCGCGACGCGAACGGCGAGGGCTGCCTGGCTGATGCCTACGCACGCCAGCGCACGCGGGGAGGGGGCGCTCACGGGCACGCACCGGCCGTGCGCGTCCGGCGGCACCTGGCGGCACGATGCTGCCCGGGCGGCATCGTCGAGGGAGGGGGAGGAGGTGGTCGTTTCCTGGTCACGGATCTTCATCGGGGAACTCCGGCATGACGGCCGCAAGGGCGGCCCGTCGCTGGACAGGGGGCTCCCCCGGCCGGAGCCGAGGGAGGGGAGCGCACCGCGGTGCGGACGCTCAGCGGTCGGCGTCGTCGGCGTCGGAGGGGCCCCGCCCGTCGAAGTCGGCGGCCCGGCGGCCCAGGGCACGCGCGACGTCGCCGTCCCACCGGTCGAAGTCGGGGTCGAGGAAGGCGGCGGTGACGGGGTCGTCGTCGGCGCCGGTGAGGCCACCGAAATCCAGGTCGTCCATGGGTCTTGTCCTCTCGCAGGCGAAGGGACCGGGCCCGCATGCCGTGAGGGCGGCGGGTCCTCGGCGATGGTCGCCAACGGGATCCAGGACGGGCGCAACGAGACGCTTGCGCAGGCGCGCAGGTGCGGCTAGGGTACGACTGTCGATCCGCGGGGCCTGGCAGCCTCCCGGAGGAACCCGTTGGCCTTGGCTGGCCGATCCCGAACCCTAGGGTGCGGGATGCCTGACACTCGCGGCAGCTGCGACACTGAGAGGCGAGTTCAGGGTAAAGCGCGCGGCCCATGGGCCGCGCGTTTCTTTTTGCCCGTCCGAGACCTGGGGTCCCGGGTCGGCCCGAACCAAGGGCGGGCCGCGAGCGCGCCCCTGCCTGACCGGGCGGTCAGCCGCCGGAGCGTTCGGGCAACGGGTCCAGGCCTGCTTGAGGTGATCGGCCGCCACGCGCGCCTCCATCATCCACGGTGAATGGTACCATGTTCCGGCGAGTTTTTACACCCGCGGTGTAGGTTGCCTGGACGACTTTGCCGGGTTGGTTAAGGTTCAGGCACCCGCCGGCCCGGATGTCTCCGACCGCCGTCATCTTGCGCCTACTTCCGCCCGGGGCAGCGGGTACCATCGGCGAGCGAGCTCGTCGTGGCGGACCAGGCCGAGGCGCTTCAAACGCGTTTTCGCCTTCTCGGACGCGTCCTTGCTCATCTGGGCGTCTCGGACGGCATCGTTCAGCTCGGTTCCGGACAGGCCGGCCTCGCCGGCCCGCTCCAGCGCCTCCACGATGACCGTGGCCGCGCGACCGAGGACCACGGAGGACGCTCCCGCGCGCTCGGGCCTCCCTGGCGGGGGCGGGGATGCCGGCGCCGCGGGCAGGGGCATCGGGACGGTCTCGGTCTCCGCCTTTGCCAGAAGCTCCTCCATGCGCTCCTTCTGGAGGTAGAGGAGCGCCAGCCGCGACGCGGTGGCGCGCAGGGACCTGTTCTGCTCCTCGACGAGCTTCTCGATATCCTCCTCGATGCGCCTGACCGCGGAGCGAAGGTCGTTGAACATGTGAGCTCCCCTTGCCCGCAGCGCAGCAGCCCCGGACGAAGCTGCCGGCCAGGGCTTACATGGCCATGGCCGTACCTACGGCACCTGGCGGCCGACGGCAAGCATTTCCGGCCATGGCCGCCCGGGGAACGCCGGTAAGGTTAAGAAAGCCTTTCGCCCTATGCTTGTGCCCCATCGGACTGTCCCGGCCGCGGCTCGCCGCGTTGCCCGGACGGATCCTGGGCCTGACACGGTCACGGTCTCCGGGGCAGGGCCGCCGAAGTCCAGGGCCAGGCGCCGGGGGCGGGGCTTCCGCGATGCCCTCCGCCGTTGGCGACACCTGGCGGAACGGGAGAAACGGCACCGGTTATTCCGGCATGGCCATTGCACGGGCCAGCCATGGCCATGCCGCGCCGATCCTCGTCTGACGCCAAGAGATCCTGCGGACCCGCACCGTCGGCTCAACCGCGAGGCTCGCCGGCGGGCCGGAGCCGTGCGGTCCCGGCGGCGGCTTCCGCAAGTCGCGCCTCGCGATGCCTACAAGCGAGGCCGGGTCCGGGGTGCGCCCCGGATCGCGCGATCCCATCGCCCCGGCCTGCGCGGCGTGCCGGCGACCTGCCCAGGGCCGGTGCAGCGGACAATCGCGCCGGGATGCCGACCTCGGAACGCCCCGTAGGCATGCCTTAACAATTCACGGTCATTCGTCATTTGAGGTTGATGCCCCCATCCGACGTTCTCCAGCGCCGCCCTCAGGCGGCGAGGAGCGTCCCGGGACGACGCACGGCCCGACGGCCCACGTTGGCGCCCCCGAGGGGCTGACCCCCCTCGCTCGCGGCCTTCACCGCGAGACCCCGGTCGCGGATCACCCCGGCCGAGTTAACGTCGCGATGCTCGTTCAGCCCGCACGGGCAGACGTGGCGGCGCAGGGACAGCGGCTTTGGCACAACCGCCCCGCACTGCCGGCATTCCTGCGACGTCCCCCTGGCGTCGACGCAGATCAACTCGCCACCGGCCCTGGTAGCCTTGTAGCGGACGAACTGCACGAGCTTGCCCCATCCCGCATCCAGGATGGACCTGTTCAACCCTCTCTTCTGGCGGACGTTCGCTCCGGGCTCATCGACCGTCCCGGCGGCCGAGCGGGTCATGTTCCGGATGCGCAGGTCCTCCAGCATGACGAGCGAGTGCTCGCGCGTCAGCCGCGCCGAGACGCGGTGCAGGTACTGGTCCCGCGTGTTCGCCACCGCCTGCAACTGACGCGCCAGCCGAGCCTTGATCTTGCGCCGCCGGTTCGAGCCCTTGCGGCAGCGGGCGAGGGCCCGGCGGGAGACGCGGATCTCGCGCTCGCGACGCGAGGACGGGCGGACGTTCGGGATGCGCTCGCCGGTGGACAGCGTCAGCAGCGCCTCGACGCCCAGGTCGCCGCCCACCGCCTCGCCCGCAGGCGGCGTGGTCGCCACGACTTCGCTCGTCTTGACGGTAATGCAGACGAACCAGTGCCGGCCCTTGCGCGTGAACGTCACGCCCAGGATCTTCGCGTCGGACGGCAGCGGCCGGTCGTGGTTGAGGCGGATCGGGCGGCCGAAGCCCTTGAGCCGGATGCGGTCGCCCTCGTGCCGCAGGCCGGTGGCTTCCAGCAGGCCGAAAGAGCTCCAGCGGGACGCAGGCTTGAACCGCGGGAAGCCAGGCTTGAGCCCCCGCTTCACCCGTCCGAAGAAGCCGGTGAATGCGTCCTCGACGCGCTTGAGCGTCCAACGGCCCATGGTGACCGGATCGGCGCCGTGGCCTTCCGGGTCGTCGGCGCGGATGACGGTGAGGCTCTTCTGCTGGTCGAGGCGGGTGAAGGCCTTGCGCCCGAGCCGCCAGGCGTCGCGGCGCTCCTACAGGGCGGCGTTGTAGAGCAGGCGCTGACGCTCCAGCGCCTCGGCGAGGAGGCGGTGCTGGGCGGCGGTCGGCTGAGCTTCTGCTGGTACGTCAGGATCACGCGACCAGAGTAGAACGGAGTGGGAACGCGTCAAGCCCGCCCGAAGGTCGATCAACCCCAAACGACGAAGAACCGGAAGTTCCCGCTCGACCGGATCAAGATCGACCGCTCCTTCGTCGAGGCGGTGGACGAGCCGGGCACGGCGGCCATCGTTGGGGCCATCGCCGGCCTGGGGGCCTCCCTCGGCGCCGCGGTCACGGCCGAGGGCGTCGAGACGGAGCGGCAGCTCGGGGCGCTGCGGCTGTCCGGCTGCGGCGAGGCGCAGGGCTACCTGTTCGGCAAGCCCGCGCCCGCGGCCGAGGCCGCCGCGTTCCTGCGCCGGGGGGCCGGAACGAGGGCCGCATGACCCGGGCAGCCCCTTCGGGCCGCGGCGGGCGGCACAGGGCAGGAAGCGGGCCGCCCTAGCCCGCGCCGCGGGCGATCCGGCGGACGCCGCGCCGCGACCTTGGCGGTAGGCGACACGGCCGCTTAAGATTCCCCGCGGTACGCTCGATTCGGCGAACGTCCGTCACGTTCGTCGCCGCCGTCGCAGGGCCGGATACCCGCGCGGCGCATCGCGGTTACCGAGACGGCGGAGCCGCGCCGGAGGCGGTCGGAGGCGCCCATGGAGGCTTGGTCGACCACGGCGTTCGACGAGACCTCGCAGGCGGACCTGTTCGCGGCCTCGCCGGTCGCGGGCGGCCGCCCGCCGGTGGTGCGGTGCTGGCTGGCCTTCGACCGGGGCGGCGACGACGTCGGCGTCGCGCTGACCCTGTCCGACCGCCGCCACCTCATAGCGGATGCGTCGACCGGGTACGCCATCGTCGGCGACGACGATTTGGTCCTGCTGCCGGATCGGTCGCGCGACGAGCTGATCTGCCTCGGGCCACCCTGGCTGCTGCCCGCGCTGCCCACCGGCTTCCGGGCCCGCGGCCTCGCCCACTGGTCCAAGCTTCTGCGGGACACGTCGCTGGCGACGTTCCGCCCGTCGCCGGAGGCCAACGCCTGCATCGCGTTCGATATCAGGCCCGGTCCGCCGCTCGGTTGGTCGGCGCTGCACGGCGACCTGCGCGACGGGACCGTGGGCCGCCACCCGGATCGACCGGCCCCCGACGGCGTGGCCTTCCGCGGCGCGCGGGACGCGCGGCTCGTCGACGGCCTGCTTCACTTCGAGCGCGGCCGGCAGCTTGCGGAGGCGGGGAACGGCTCCGAGGCGCGCCTGGAGCGGGCGAAACGGCATCTCCGGCGCGCCGCGCAGCATTTCGCCGCCGGGCGGCAGCTCGGATGGGGCGAGGTGGCCGAACGATACCTGTCCAGGTTGGAAAGCCAGCTCTTCCGCATGAGGCAGATGGATCTGCCCGCCCTGCTTCCGCCGCGGCAAGCCGATGCGCTGTGCCTGCCGCGCCTCGGCCTGGGCGTTCACCGCCTGATGGCCGTTCCGCTGCCGCCGTTGGCGCTGACGCGGGGGGCCGTTCCCGCGGCGGCGGGGCGGGGCGCGCGCGAGCGCCGCGAGGCGCTCTGCTTCGTCCCGCTGCATCGGCCGACGCTCCGGCGTCTCCTGCCGGGCACGCGACCCGACGCCCTGCGCGGTCAGGTCGTCTTCGGGCCGCCGGGCACGGGGACGGCGACGACCGCCGTGCGGCTCGGCAAGGGGGCGAGCGTCGCCGTCTCGGCCATCCTCGACGGCGAGGTCCACCAGCTCCTGGGCATCGCGAGCCGTGAGCGCGCTGCCGAGACGGTGACCGTGTTCGCCGATGGCAACGGCGTCGTGGTCTCGCCCGGGGTCAAGCAGGGCAGGGTAGGGCACCCGCTGACCTTCAAGGCGACCGCCCGGGAAGGCGGGAGGCACGCGCTTCGATTCACGTTCTTGACTCGCGACCGCATCGTTTCGAAGATCCAGAGAACGGTCGAGGTTTACGAGGACAACGGTCAGGATGGCTCGTCGGCATGGCGGTCGCCGAAAGCGGGATGAGATCGCAGCCGGCGCGTTCCGAATGCGCATCGCCACGTCCACGAGCGACCACTCGCCCGCGAGGACCGAAGTCAGCGTCTTCGGGGCGGGGCAGCTCGACAGCCTGCGCTTCCACGGAGGCCCGCTGCGCGGTGCGCTGGCCGACGCCGTCCGCGCGTTCGCCGAGGGCCTGGCCGAGTTCGCCGGGCGCACCTGGGCACCCGAGGCCCAGGACCCGGCGTCGGCGGCGAGGCTGCAATCCTTCCAGAACGCCGCCGTGAGCCTCTTCAGCAACCTCTTCCGCCACACGGATCCCGAGAAGGGGGCCAAGGTCCGTGCCGACCTGGACTTCTACCTCGATCACCCGAACCTCAGGTCGATCACGTTCGACAGCGACCTGGCCGGCATCCCGCTCGACGCCCTGCACTACGGGCGCGTGGGCTCGGGGTTCGACGTCGAGCGCTTCCTCGGCAGCCGGGCCCCGCTGATCCACGCGCCGAGGCCTGATAAGGAAGAGAGGGAGGCGGACGACGCCGCGCCATCCGTCGGCCTGCTCGGGTCCACGCGCGTCACCTCCGTGTCCCGACGCGACGAGGCCAGCATCTTCGCCGTCTTCGAGGACCTTGGCGCCGCCTGCACGACGCGGGAGGACACGCCCCTGCTCGGCCTGGACAGGGAGCCGATGGCCGTGGCCGACCTCGCGTCCCTGTTCCGCGCGCTGGGCCAGCTCAGGTCGGTCTGGCACGTCACCAGCCACATGGAAAGCTTCGCGGGCCAGCACTACTTCGTGCTCGACAACGGGCTGGAGGTCCGGCCCGACTTCTTCAGCCCGCACCAGAAGGAGGCCCGTCCCTTGGTCGGGGAGCCTCTCGTGTTCCTGAACATCTGCGCATCGGCGGCCCCCGGGGTCATCGCCGACAGCAACTTCCCGGACAACCTGCACCTCATGCAGGCGGGCGGCGTGATCGCGACCCACTGCCTCGTCAACGAACGCTTCGCCACGGAATTCGCGCGCCGGTTCTACCGGCACGCATTCTCCCGCGCGCCCGGGGTGCGGGGCGAGCGCCTGACGGTCGCGGAGAGCCTGCATCAAGCGCGACGCGACAGCCTCCACCGGGACGGATCCGTCGCCAGCCTCTGCTATTCCTTCCATGCCCTGGACGATTTCGCCCTGCCCGGGGCCATCGAGGGCGAGGTCGCCACGGCGCGCGGGGAAGCTCTGCATGGAGCGGCATAAGAGGGGCGGCACCGGGACGGCGGCAGCCGAGCCCGCGGTGTGGGCCGTCCTGCGGACCGGCGGGAAGCAGTACGTCGTCCGCACCGGCGACCGGCTGAACGTCGCCCGCTCGGACTACCTGGCGGCCACGGTCCGCGACGCGGACGGACGCCGCTTCCACGCGTTCGACGACATCCTCATGCTCGGCTCGGGCGAGGGCACCGTCGTCGGCAGCCCGAACGTGCCGAACGCGCGGGTCATCGCGGAACTGCTGCCCGAGAAGCGGGGACCGAAGACAGTCTCGTTCAAGAAGCGGCGGCGCCAGAACTCCCGGCGGATGCGAGGCCACCGCCAGGTCCTGCAGCCCGTGCTGATCGTCTCGGTGGAGCCAGGCGACGGGCCCTTTGGCGAGATGGCTTGGCGGAGCGTCGACCGGTCCGGACCGGCGGAGCGTGGCAGGTTGGCGGGTGCCGCCGTTCCCGACCTCCTCGCGAGCCTCCGGTGGGGTGGGCCCGGGCAGGCCGTCGAGACGCTGCGGGAGGTGGCGACAAGGTCCTGGTCCGACGTGGCGGAACGGGAGCGCCGGGAAGTGGAGAGGTCCCTCGAACCGCTCCTGACCGCACCGGACGCACGTCTGCGCGCCGCCTCGGCGCTCGCCCTGGCGACCGTCACGGGCGTCCCGGCGGGCGGGGCCACGCCGGATGCCGTGGCCGATGCCTTGACCCGGTATTTCGCGCGCACCGGACGTCGCCACTTCGCCGAGGTGGCCCTTCGGGCCGACGCCGCACGCGGCACCGGCCCGGACGGCCTCGCGCATTACCGAGCGACGGTTTCCCTGAGGGACCGGCTCGACCTGCCGTCCGGCAACGCGACGGTGCGGCTCGGGCAGGGCATCCCGGTCGCGGCGCATGTCGAGGTCAACGTCTCCGGTCCAGGGATCGACCTCGGGTCGCGGCGCGTGATCGCCCGCGGCGAGAAGCCGGCGGGAACGGTGCGCGAGGCGGTCGTCTGTTTCGGGAACGACCACAGCGTCGGGGACAGCGCGATCCTCGACGTCGTGGTGGACGGTCGGCGGATCGAGCGCCGCTTCCTTTCTCTGTCGCGGCTCGCCATCACGCGCGACCCGCCCGCCCTGCCCGGGTCCGCGAGCTGGCCGGCGGCCTACGCCGGCGGCCTGATCCCGATGCCCAACCCTCCGGCCCAGGGGTCGGCCAGCAGCCTGTAATCCCGCGCATCCGCCTCGGCGGTGCCGCCGTCCCGCGGCCCGCCGCCGAGGACGTCGATCCTGGTATGGGCGAGGCGCAGCCGCAACCCGGGTCCGTCGTCGCGGCGCACGAGCTCCATCAGGCGGACGCCGAAGGCCAGGGCCGTGTCCCCGGCCACCTTGACCAGCCCGCCCGCCTCCTTGCGCACCTTGTGGCCCAGGCCGAGCTTGGCCGCCTCCGCCACCACCGCCTCGGCGTCGATCACGCGGCCCTTGTCGTCCGTCCAGGACATCTCGATCTCCGGGCAGCGGTACACGTCCACGACGGCGAAGATCCGCACGGCCTCAGCGCCTTCGACGAAGGAAAGGTCCGGGGCGTTCGGCCCCAGCGCCCGGCCGAGCGCGGCGAAGTCGATGCCGTCGCGCGTGGCCTTGGAGAACCGCAGGAACAACTTGCGCCCGCCGCTCGCCTCCGCCTTGGCCGAGATGCTCGGCAGGGTCGCGCCCGGCCAGAACCGCTCCAGGAAGGACGCGAAGATACCCCCCTCGACCCGGCCCTCCTGGCTGTCCGAGAACGTGGCGTCGACGTCCGCGAGGCGCGCGTCGCGCGCCACCTCCGGAAGAACCAGGCCAGGCACGAGGTTCTGGAGCGCGACGGGCCCGAACGCGTCCGGCACCGCACCGCTCCCCGCCAGCAGGAGCGCTTGGCCGGGCTGCAGGTCCTCCCGTGGCACCTTGAGCAGGTTGATCCGGTGCTTGTCGAACAGCAGCCGCAGCAGCGCATCCTGGATGTCGGGTCGGAAGACCGGATCGGTCATGGCTGGGTCCTGTCTCGTCTTGGTCGACCGGCCGGACCCTATCACGCGGCGCCGACCCGGACAGCGCCGCGCACGCCCCGGGCCGAATCCGGGACGCGCGACATAGCGCCCCCGCACGGGTCCGGTTCCTGCGTCCCGCCCGCTCGGGCGCCGGAGCCACGCGCTCGCCCGCCCGCCGCGCGCCTCGCCAGCCGCCCGTCCCGCCCGCGCGGACAAGGAGACCCATGGCGGACGCCCGCATCCGAGGCGTCCGCGGCGGCAGCCGACGGGATCGACCCTGCGCAAGCGTCCATCGACGCACCGGGACCTGCAGCCGGGGCCCCGCGTCGCGCTCCGGTGCGGATCGCCCCTCAACCCCGTGGCGCTCGCTGCGCCGGCCCGGACCGGCCGCCGCTACGGCCCCGGGGTACCGCGTGGGCCTTGATCGCCCATGTAACGGCCCGTCCAGGCCGTGGAGGTCAGGATCTGCCTGCCGACGACGCCGCACGCCCCCGCGACCGCGATGGCCACCAGGATGCGCAGGAACGTTCTCCGCGCGGCCGCCCGAACCCCTGGCCGGACGCGGCGCCTTCGTCCCGCGTTCCTGGATGTCCAGGCATGGCGTTCCGCGCGCATGCGAACTCTCCGGTCTCGCGGATACACGCCCGGGAACGCGGGAGGCCGCGCGCCCGGGGGGAACGGTACCCGCCTCTCAGCGGGGCGGGTCGAAGGAGTAGGGGAAGCTCAGCGAGTGCTGAAGGCCGGCCGTGACCCGGAAGTCCTGCCGGCGGTCGCCGCCGAAGCCGACGCCGACGGCCCCGACCAGGAGCGTCTGCGGCGTCACGATGTAGCGGGCGCCGATCTCGGCGAGGTTCACCGCGCGGCCGCGCTCCCGGTCCGTCTCGCGGTAGACGTCCGCCACCAACACGACGTCGTTCGACACCGGCTGGCTGTAGGCGACGCCGACCCGGTAACGGTCGCGCCGCTCCGCGTCCCGTCCGGTTATCGGGTCGTAGTTGTGGAACCAGGACGCGTTGAAGTGGATCTGGCGCGGCACGTACGAGTACGGCGAGAGCCCCTCCGGATCGGGCGTGCCGAGGGATTTGGTGGCCAGGAACTTGAGCTCGGTCTCGGTGCCGCCGGCCATCCGCCCGTAGGGCGTGTTGACGCCGAAGGCGACCGCCATCGCGGGCAGGACCAGGTCCTCCTGGTTGACGTTGTAGAAGCCTTGCGCCCGGAACGCGCCCTGGTCCGTATCGCTCGCCGTCCCGACACGGTACGGCGCCTCGACCGAGAGCTGGAAGTTCTTGAAGGCGCCCCATTCCAGCCGCGGCACGGCCATCAGGCTGCTGAGGCCGCGCGGGTCGTTCCGGATGCGGTTGTACTGGAAGTAGGACTGCACTTCGAGGCCGTTCTCCTTGATCGGATAGGCATCCTCGATGGTGATGGGCAGGCCCTCCTCCAGGTTGGAGTGGTCGGCGGCGAGCGCCGGGCCGGCGCAGAGGGCGAGGAGGGCCGCGAGGGCGCCGCGCGTGGTCATCGACATCGGGCGGCTCCTCAGCGGACGGCAACGCGGACCGGGCCGAGGCTCGGCTCGACGGACATGTCGATGGAGGGCACGTCGGGGATATGGGCGGCCTTGGCCTTCCAGGCGGAGAGCATGTGCTCGACCATCATGGCCGGGGTCTCGCCGGGCTCGGTGGCGCCCGGCATCATCCGCATGCCGGGGGCGACCTGCATCAGGGCGTCGCGGAGCGAGCCGGGCACCTCGCCGGGCTCGATCCCGAGCCGGCCGTTCATCATCATCTGCCGCATGACTGCGGCCCGTTGCGCCTTCGAGAGGCCGCCCGGGTACATCATCGGCAGCATCTCCATGAGCATGTCCATCATGATCATGCCCATGGCGCCCTGAGGCGCGCGCACCCAGGCCGGGTAGGTGCGCGGATCGTAACTGGGGTGGGGCTCGCGGAACTTGCGGGCGTAGGCCTCGTCGCCGGGCTGGTAGCCCATGGCGTCGATGACCCGGTACATCTCGGCCCGCTTCTCCTCGACCGTCCAGCCCTTGTAGGCCAGGATCGAGTAGGCGATGCCGTGGAGCATGTGCAGGTTGTCGAAGATGTTCGCGCTCTCGGGACTCATCCGCGCGTAGCGCGGCATGATCTCCCGCGAGAGGACCATCCGGCCCGGCCGGTCCGGGAGGACGTCCCGGTACAGGGTGTCCTGCACGGCCCGGATAGCGACCTCCTGGTCGCGGTTGCCCGCGATCATCTGGGCCTCGTAGACAGCCGGGTGCCACCAGTGGGCGACGTAGAACAGACTCTGGTCGAGCGGGTAGAAGTTCCGGAAGTAGTTGAAATAGGGCTTCATCATGATGCCCGCCCGCCGCATCGTCAGCTCAAGCGGCGCGACGCTGCGGGGCACGCCCGGGGTCTGCATGGCGAGGTAGTATTCGACCGCGCGGTCGGTCCAAACCTTCTTCTCGGCCCACGGGATCTCGCGGAACGCCATCACGTCGTAAGTCTGCTCGTGATGCATGTGCGTCCAGTCGATGGTCCGGAACAGCGTGTGCATCGCCCGGTCGACGTAGGACGAGTAGTACGGCATCTCCGGCTCGGTGGCCGGCGGGTCGCGCAGCCATCCCTGCGCTTCCTTGTCGAAGCGGGCGTCGACCGCGGCGTGGTCCTCGAACCGGGTGAGTTGCAGCAGGTCGTGCTGCTTCGAGTGGAAGAAGTGCATCCCGGCACCGATGCGGTACGCTTGGTTGTGCCGGTAGAAGAACGCGAGGTTGTACGGGCCCTTGAGGAAGCCGACCTCGTTACGCTGTTCGAGCGCGAATGCCCGACCGACGCCGCTCGACAGGGTTGCCGTCGCGGCCAACGCCCCGGCGGCGCATGCGAGAAAGCCCCGTCGCGACGTGTCGGTCATCCGAACCTCCCAAGATACCCCCTATGGGTAATGGGACCGGCGCCGGCGCGTCAAAGCCAACGTGCCGATAATCCCTGGAGGAGGACAAGATCTCGCCGCGTGTTGCCGGGAGGCGACAATCGATGCGGCCAGGGGGCTGAAGGCTCGCCCCACGAGGAACGAGGCGGCGAGGTCGGAGGTGACCAGCCAAGACCGAGCGGCGAGGCGGGTGCGGGGGCCGCGGCGGGACCGAGGGGCGCAGGCCACCCCGCCACCGCGGCGGGTGCGACGCCTTCCCCTTGCCGGGAGGCGGGGACGACGACCACGAACGAGGCGCCCTCGCGCGAGGCGCCTGGCGGAGGTCAGACGATCCGGGCGATGAGGCTGCCGACCTCATCCGCGAGCCGCTGCCGCTCGGCCTCCGAAAGGTTGCCGGCGAGGGACGATTGCACCAGCGCGTGCATGTGGTCGCGAACCATGTCGGACTGCACGCGCCGGAGCGCCGCAATCACCGCATCGATCTGATGCGCGACGTCGACGCAGTAGCGCCCGGTCTCGATCATCTGCTGCACGCCGCGCACCTGCCCCTCGATGCGGCGGAGCCGCGGAAGCTGCTGCTTGTGGTCGACCGGGACGCCCCCGTGGTCCACTTCGGAACCTGACATGTTGCCGTGCACCTCTGGTGGGGAGGCCGAGCGACGGCCCGCAACCCGGAACCATACCCCAAAAGGGTATGTTGATTCATCGCGAGCCCCCGAGCTCCGCCTGAGCTTGCGGGCCGCTCCTCATAGTAAGGCTTGACCCCACCCCCAACAATGCGAGCCGCCAAATGCATCAGATGAGCCCGGACATGCAGTCCTGCATCGACGAGTGCCTGCGCTGCTATCAGACCTGCCTCGGCATGGCCTCGAACCACTGCCTCCCGGCCGGCGGCAAGCACGTCGAGCCCGAGCATTTCCGGCTGATGCTGGCCTGCGCCGAGATCTGCCGGACCTCGGCGCACTTCATGCTGCTCGGCACCGCGCACCACAAGCACACCTGCGCCGAGTGCGCCGACGTCTGCGAGGACTGCGCCCGCAGCTGCGAGCAGGTCGGCGACATGCAAGCCTGCGTCGAGCAGTGCCGCCGCTGCGCCGAGAGCTGCCGGAAGATGGCCGCCTGAACGCGGCGACCTCGCCGGTGCGGCGTTTGCGAGGGGGCCCAAGCCGCGCGCTCGCTGCCCTTCGTGCCGGCGCCGCGTCCGCCCCAGCGTGGCGGTGCCGCAGCCGGCATGGGTCACCCCGATGTCAGGCATGCCCGCCGCCGAGCGCGACGGGGCGAGCGCTGCCCGCCGCGCAGCGTCATCCGCCGTGCCAGCCGGCCCCGCGGCGGCCGGCGCGCGCCGACCGATCCGCTTGGCGCACCTGGCCTGAGAGGTCGAATCCCGTCAGACCTCACGCCGTCCCGACGGGCCCAAGCGGCGGCACCGCGTCTGGCTGCGCTGGCCTGGCGAGCGGCCAACGACAGGCCGATCCCAGGCGTGGTGGGAAGCGAAGGCCGCGTCCCCGGTCGCTCGACCCCGTCGTCCGGCGGCTGCCGGCCTCGCCTGCGCGTCAATGCCGTCAGGCGTGTTCCGCGCGTCGCCGGTTATCGGGACGACCCGCGGGGGACCGGGGCGCGGTGCCGGCGAGGTCATCGAGGATCGGGCAATCCGGACGGTCGTCGCCCGAGCAATGCTCGGCGAGATGGCTGAGGGTCCGGACCATGGCCTGCATCTCGGCGATGCGCGCTTCGAGGTCGCGCACATGCCGCGTTGCCACGGCCTTCACCTCGGAGCTGGCCCGCCGCTTGTCGTGCCAAAGGCCAAGCAGGGCGGCGACCTCGTCCAGGGGAAACCCCAGGCTGCGGGCGCGCCGCACGAAGCGGAGCGCGTGCACGTCCTCGTCACCGTAGAGCCTGTAACCCGCCTCGGAGCGCGCCGCCGGCCGGATCAGGCCGATGCTTTCGTAGTAGCGGATCATCTTGGCCGAGACCCCCGAGGCCTTGGCCGCCTCACCGATGTTCATGGCTTTGCCCTCCGCTGGACGGGTGACCGGGGCCGGGCCTTCGCAACCGCCTCCGGGTCTAGGACGCGGCGCCGCCGCGGTCGAGCCCGCGCCGGCCGGGGCCGTCCCCGACCGTGGCCCCGGGGCGGCGCCTAGGAAGCGGCAGCCTTCGTGGCCTGGAGCATCGGCGCGAACGCCCGCAAGCGGAGAGCGTTCAGGACGACGCTGACGCTGGAGAAGGCCATGGCGAGGCCGGCGAACAGCGGCGACATCAGGATGCCGAAGGCCGGATAGAGTGCACCGGCGGCGACCGGGATCAGCACGGCGTTGTAGGCGAAGGCCCAGAACAGGTTCTGGCGGATGTTGCGGATGGTCGCCCGCGACAGCGCGACGGCGTTCGCGACGTTCCGCAGGTCGCCGGACATCAGCACGACGTCCGCGCTTTCCACCGCGATGTCCGTTCCGGTGCCGATGGCCAACCCCACGTCGGCCTGCGCGAGCGCGGGGGCGTCGTTGATGCCGTCGCCGACGAAGGCCACGGGAACGGTCCCATCCGCCTGAAGCCGGCGCACGACGTCGGCCTTGTCGGTCGGCAGCACCTCCGCCTCGACCGCGTCGATGCCGAGACGGCGCGCGACGGCCTCGGCGGTGCGACGGTTGTCGCCGGTGACCATCACCACCCGCGCATCGAGGCGCCGCAGGGCCGCGATGGCCTCGGGCGTGCTCTCCTTGATCGGGTCGGCGACCGCGACCAGGGCCGCCAGGACACCATCCACGGCAACGTACAGGGGGGTCCGACCGTCGTCGGCCAGCCGCTCGGCCGCGCCGGAAAGGGCGGAGAGGTCGAGGCCGCGCCGCCGCATGAGGCGGTCGGCGCCGGCCTCGACGCGGCGTCCCTCGACCATGGCGCGTGCCCCGAACCCGGGGATCGCCTCGAACCCGACGGCCTCCGCCAGTCGGACCCCGCGCCGCTGCGCGGCCGCGACGATGGCCGCCGCGACGGGATGTTCCGAGCGCGCCTCCATCGAGGCCAGGAGCCGCAGCACGGTGTCCTCGTCGAAGCCAGGCAGGACTGCGATGTCGGTCAGCTCGGGCGTGCCCTTGGTCAGCGTCCCGGTCTTGTCGAGCGCGATCACCCGGGCGTCCCGCAGCGCCTGGAGCGCCTCCCCGCGTCGGAACAGGATGCCGAACTCGGCCGCCTTGCCGGTTCCGACCATGATCGAGGTCGGCGTCGCGAGGCCCATCGCGCAGGGGCAGGCGATGATCAGCACCGCGACCGCGTTGGCGAGCGCGAAGGCCAGGGCGGGAGACGGGCCGAAGGCGAGCCAGATCCCGAGCGTGACGGCCGCGGCGCCGAGCACGGCGGGCACGAACCAAGTCGTCACCCGGTCGACGAGGGCCTGGATCGGCAGCTTCGACCCTTGCGCCGCCTCGACGGTACGCACGATCTGCGCCAGCAACGTGTCGGACCCGACCTTGGTGGCCCGGAAGCGGAAGCTGCCGGTGCCGTTCACGGTGCCGCCGATGACCTCGTCGCCGGTTGCCTTGCGCGCGGGGACGGGCTCGCCGGTGACCATCGCCTCGTCGACGTAGGAGGCGCCGTCGAGCACGGTACCGTCGACGGGCAGGCGCTCGCCGGGCCGCACGGCGACGACGTCGCCGGGACGGACCCCCTCGACGTCGACCTCCGTCTCGACCCCGTCGCGCACGACCCGGGCCGTCCGCGCCTGGAGCGTCAGCAGGTGCCGGATCGCGTCGCTCGTGCGGCCCCTTGCCCTGGCCTCGAACCATCGTCCCAGCAGGATGAGCGTCACGATCACGGCGCCGGCCTCGAAGTAGGTGTAGGCCGTGCCGGCGGGCAGGAGCCAGGGCGCCAGCGCCGCGACGACCGAGAAGCCGTAGGCCGCGCTGGTCCCGAGCATCACCAGGCTGTTCATGTCGGGCGCGCCGCGCAGGAGGGCCGGGATGCCCTTCGCGTAGAAGCGCAAGCCGGGCCCGAACTGGATCAGGCTGGCGAAGACGAGGGACAGGAGCGTGAGCATGCCCTGACCGAGGGTTCTCGTCAGGGCCTCGTGCAGGCTGCCGGAGAGGTGCGCGCCCATCTCGAAGACGAGCAGCGGTGCGGTGGCGAGCGCGGCCAGAAGCACCGAGCGGCGCAAGGCCGCAATCTCCGCCTCGCGCTCCGCCCGTTCGCGGTCGCCGGCCGCCGCGGCGTCGCGCACCGGCTCGGCCTCGTAGCCCGCCGCGGCGACCGCCGCGACGATGCGTTGGGCCATGCCGGCCCCGCCGAGGTGGCGCACCGACGCGCGCTGGGTGGCGAGGTTCACGGTGGCGTCACGAACGCCCGGGACCTGGCCGAGCGCCCGCTCGACACGGCCGACGCAGGACGCGCAGGTCATGCCGGAAACGCGCAGCTCCGTCACGACCTCGACGGGTTCGTAGCCCGCCCCGCGAACCGCGTCGGCGACCGCGATGTCGCTCGCGCCCGCGGCCAGGACGCCGCTGACGCGTCCGGTGGCGAGGTTCACGTTGGCCGCTTGCACCCCCGCCACCGCGCGGACCGCCGTCTCGACGCGCCCTACGCACGAGGCGCAGCTCATTCCCCGGACCGGAAATTCGAACGTCGTCCCGTTCCGCCTGGCTCCTTCGGCAGTCGCTTGTGCGGCCATCCTCGTCTCCCTCGAACGTCGATGGCTCCCGAGATGGGGCTTCCTACAATGGGAAGGTCAAGGGGCCTTCGAGGCGGGCCTTCCGGTGCGGGCGATCTCGTGGTCCCGCAGAGAATGCGTTCGAATGCCAGGGATGGCCCTTGACCTTCCCACCATGGGAACGACCATTTGCGTGGGGATCCCAACCGAGGAGGTTCCCAAATGTGCTGCTGCACGAACAATCTCACCGCTCGCCCGGCTTCCGCTTCCGGTTCGGCGCGGCCCGACGCGGTCGTGCTGCGGGTCGACGGCATGACCTGCGGCCATTGCGTGCGGGCGGTCACCGCCGCCATCGCGCGCGATCTGCCCGGCGCGGTGGCGAGCGTGGACTTGGCCACGAAGACGCTCACGGTCAGCGGGACGACGGACGCGGTCGCCGTCGCCAGGGCGGTCGTGTCGGCCGGCTACACGCCCGTACAGGCCGGGTGAGTCTCCTGGCCGAGCGAGACGCGGCCGGTGCCGGGGCCGGGCGCCCCGGCTCCGGGGGCGCCGCGATGGGGCCGGTGACCCCGGCCTCGCCGACCGCGACCTCGCTCGGCGCGCCCCTCACGCCCGGCGCCCCCGCACATTCCGAACCTGGATGCGCATCACCCGATCCGGGACCGCGTGGCCGGGTCCGGGGCCGTCGGACTGACGGCGTCACCCGACCGGCCCCTCGGCACGGGCCATGGGACCACCCACCTGGGAGACCGCTTCCCGGATCACGGGACCGCAACGGCGTGGTGGCTTCCGGTTCGACGCCTCATCGTTCACGGCGCGCCATCCCGCTTCCTGGCGGCCACGCTGGGCTTCGGCGAAAGGTGCCCGCGGCCTGAGGACCGCTCGTCGATCTGGTACGAAAGCGGCCGATGATCGACCCTCCTGCGCGACCTGGGGCAGGGGGCGTTAACGGCACGGTCGAGGGATCGGGAGGGGTCCTCCCGATTGCGGGCGGACCCCGTTCACACGCCGTACGTCCTGGCCGAAGTCCGGATCGCGGCTTGGCAGGACCTTCGGCCGCCTGCCGTGATGGCCGGCGCGCGGACGTTGCGCGGTTGCGACACCCTTCCAGGATCGCACGAGACCGCGCCGAGCCAAGCCGGATCTTGTGGTGCCCGATACCCGGCCGGGGCATAAGTCCCCTGCAGCGCGGCCGAGCCTTGGGGCGATGACGAACGTGGACGACGCCTGGGTCGGCAAGCTCATCCGGCACTGGCGCGAGGATGCCGGTGCTTCCTACCGCACTTGGTTCCTCTGGGACGAGCGCATCAAGAACTTCCGGTCGATCCGACGCGGCATCCAGGCGGTCGTCGACGAGGTCAAGGCCGACACCTTCGGCAACGCCTACCGGGGCTCCTCGCTGGAGACGGTGGTCCATTCCATCGCCGAGCAGCGCCAGGTCTTCAAAGGTGCCGACCACGCCTTCCTCTGGAAGCCGAAGCTGCGCATCCCTGACATCTACGAGGATCGCGCCAACCAAGTCGCGTTCGGGCGCTTCCTCGAAACCTGCCTCTGCTGCAACGCCGAGGCGCACGTGGTGTCCGCGATACAGGCGCTTGACCAGGCCCGCATCAAGGGCTTGGGGCCGGCCGCGGCCAACCTGCTCTATTTCCTGCACCCAACCTGGGTTCCGCCGTTCAACACGGCCATCGTGAAGGGCTACAACGCCCTGACGGGCGCCAACGTGAAGCTCGGCAAGTGGGACGAGTATCTCGCCATGCGGCGCGGCATCCTCGACCTCAACAAGACCCATCGCTCGCTGCTGTCGAACGACTTCGGTGCCGTCGCCGGCTTCCTCTTCGACGTGGGATCGGGTCGGTATCCGCTGCCGGAGCGCGACACCTCCGCCGCGCTGGAGCTCTGGCGCGAGAACCTCGAACGCGTGCGGGTGGAGGCGACCGGCGCCGCGTCGAAGGCGGAGCAGGCCGCCCGCGAAGCCGACCACACCCACACCGAGGTTCAGGGTTGGCTGCGCGACCTCGGCCTCGCGCTCGGCTTCGACGTCTGGATCGCCTCGAACGACGGCAACCGGCCCTACGGCGCGGGCCGGCTCTCCGACGGATGCCTGCAACGCCTGCCCGGGCGGCTGGCCGCGACCGCCTCGGCCGAGACCGTCCGCCTCATTGACGTGATCTGGATCGACAAGGCCAGCCAGGACCTGGCCGCAGCCTTCGAGGTCGAGCATACGACGAGCATCTACTCCGGCATCGTCCGCATGCTGGATCTGGCCCTCGGGGCCGAGGGCGGGACCGCCCGGAACTTCTTCCTCGTCGCTCCCGACAATCGGGAGGACGACGTCCGGGCACAGTTCGCCCGGCCAGCCTTCTCGCGGGTGGCCGAGCTGGATCTCCGCTACCTGCCCTACAGCGAGCTGCGCGGTCACCGCGAGAGCATCGCCCGTTTCGGGAGCGGCCTGAAAGGCGTGCTCGCCATCGCGCGTCCCGTCGGCCAGATCCGTTAGCGAGGCCGGCCCTGCCGACGGGCGACGGCCGGCTTCGCGGCAACCGGCGCGGCCGGACGGCGGTCGGGCCCTGCCCTGGCGCCGGACTGCCGACCGGCCCTTACCCGGGCAGGGTACGCTCCCCGGAGCGCGCAGGCACGACCGGGCGCCGCCGCTACCGGTAACGACGCTTACCCCGGCCAACGGCGCGGACACTGCGGCAATGCGTCCCGAATTGCTTGCAGACCGGAAACCACGAGCCCGCAAGCGCGGTTTGGGTGATGTGTACCCCATGGGGGTACAGACCGAGGTGCCCGCCTCCGGCCCGGCACGTCGGCTTCCCTCCATCGGCACAAGGACCCGGCAGATGACGCACAAACCGCAGCATCGGAGCTCCCTCGACGGTGAGCTGGACACCCCGCTGAGCTTCGGCGAGCACCGCTTGTTCATCGGTGGATCGGGCTCGGACATCCAGCCGGGGACGGAACGGCTGGACACCGCCTTCGGGCGCGGCGGCGCCGACTACCTGGCGGGCCGCGGCGAGAACGACGACCTGCTCGGGGGCAACGGTCGCGACGTCCTGGTCGGCAACGGCGGCATGGACCACCTCGACGGCGGCAGGGGGGCCGACGTGCTCGTCGGCGGCGACGCGGCCGACGGCCTCCGGGGAGAGGACGGGCGCGACTACCTCGACGAAGGGGTCGGCCACGGCGACCTTGAGGGCGGGGCCGGCGACGACATCCTGGTGGGCGGGCCCGGCGGCGACGCCTTCGTCATCAGCGCCGACAGCGGCGACGACGTGATCCGGGACTTCCAGGGCGGCCCGGGCATCCTCGACCACTTGGCGGTGCGCGGCCTTAACGCCGAGGACCTGCGTTTCGAGGACACCGACGCGGGCGTGCGGATCAGCTGGGACGTCGCCGAAGGCCGGGGCTCGGTCCTGCTGGAAGGCTTCGATAAGTCGCGACTCGCCCAGGACGACTTCATGTTCACGGACGACCGCCAGGTCATCCGCCCGACCGGCGCCGACGCGGAGACCGTCACCGCCGACAAGTTCATCAAGGACGAGGGCGGCAACCTGTCCGCCCCCGGCACGGGCAGCGAGACGACCGCCGAGGACGCCTTCCGCTTCGACGAGTTCAACGTGAAGGTCGGCACGGCGGGCCGAGATGCCTTCGCGGGTACGGGCGACCGCGACTTCTACTATGGCCAGGATGGCGCCGACCGTCTTTCCGGCGCGGCAGGGGACGATGACCTATCCGGGGATGCCGGGCGCGACGTCCTCGACGGCGGCGCGGGGCAGGACCACCTCATGGGCGGCCGCGGCGCCGATCAGCTCTACGGCGGGGACCAGGCCGACAACCTGATGGGCGAGGACGGCAACGACGTGCTCTACGCCGGGGCCGGCCACGACATGCTGGACGGCGGCCGGGGCGACGACGTGCTGAACGGCGGCGACGGGGCGGACGCCTTCATCGTGGGGCCGGACACCGGCAACGACATCGTTTCGGGCGGCTTCGATGCGGGCCCCGGCGCATTCGACCACATCGCCTTCCGCGACATCACCCCGGACGAGGTGACGGTCGCCGACGTCTCGGGCGGCGTCCTGGTGAGCTGGCAGACGGATCAGGGAGACGGCTCGATCCTCCTCCAGGGCCTGACGAGGAGCCAGATGGCCCAGGACGACTTCATGTGGAACGCCGACGACGCGACGCGGGGCGCCTTCATCAACGACCCGGCGATCACCGGCGACGGCTCCAGGCTGATCTTCCAGGAGACCGCGACGGCCTCCGCCAGCCCGGAGCACGACTACATGCTCGCCTGACCGGGTGCGGCCCCGCGCCCATGCGCGGGGCCGAGCGGCCGGGCGCCTCGTGCCGCCCGGCCGGCACCTGAAGGCCGCCGCGCCCTCGCGCGCGAGCCCCGTCGCATGAGGCAGAACGACATGCAGCCAACCGCGCTCGCGAACAACGCCGCGGCGGCCAAGGATGACGAACCGTCTTCCACGATGGCCGAGGTGCGTCCCGGCATCGGGGGCGCGCTCCTCGGCGTCGGCTTGCTGAGCGCCCTGGTGAATCTCCTCTATCTCACCGGCTCCCTGTTCATGCTGGAGGTGTACGACCGGGTGCTGCCGAGCCGCAGCGTGCCCACGCTGCTCGGGCTCGCCGCCATCGTTCTCGTCCTCTACGGCTTCCAGGGCCTGTTCGACGTGCTGCGCAACCGCCTCCTCGTCCGGATCGGCGCGTCCGTGGACCGGGCGTTCGGGCGCCGGACCTACGACGCCGTGGTGCAGGCCCCGCTCGTCGCCGCGCGTCACGGCGACGGACTGCAGCCGCTGCGCGATCTCGACCAGGTCCGCACCTTCCTGTCGAGCCCGGGGCCGGCCGCCCTGTTCGACCTGCCCTGGATCCCGCTCTACCTGCTGCTCTGCTTCGCCTTCCACCCCTGGATCGGCGCGGCGGTGCTGGGGGGCGCGCTGCTTCTCGTCTCCATCACCCTCGTCACGGATCTCCTGACCCGCCGCCCGTCGCGGGCGGCGGCAGCAGCGGCCGGCCAGCGCTACGCCCTGGCGGAGGCCGGCCGGCGCAACGCCGAGGTGCTGCGCGCCATGGGCATGACCCCGCGCACGGGCGACCTCTGGGCCGAGGCGAGCGAGCGCCACCTCGTGGCTCAGCGGCGCGTGTCGGACGTCGCCGGCGGGTTCGGCGCCATGGCCAAGGTGCTGCGGCTCACCCTGCAATCCCTGGTGCTCGGCGTCGGCGCCTACCTCGTGATCGAGGGCGAGGCGACGGGCGGCATCATGATCGCGAGCTCGATCCTGGTCGCCCGGGCCCTGGCGCCGGTCGAGCTGGCGGTGGCACACTGGAAGTCGCTCGTGGCGGCCCGGCAGGGCTGGGGACGCCTCAAGGCCTTCCTCGCCGCGTTCCCGAACGAGCGGTTGAGCGTCGCCCTGCCGGCCCCCTGCGAGAGCGTCCGGGTCGAGGCCCTGACGGTCACCGCCCCCGGGCTCGAACATGCCCTCGTCGACGACGCCACCTTCGCGCTGCGGGCCGGCGAGGGGCTCGGCGTCATCGGTGCCAGCGGCTCCGGCAAGTCCTCGCTCATCCGTGCCCTGGTCGGGATCTGGGGGCCGGTCCGCGGCTGCGTCCGGCTCGACGGCGCCACCCTCGACCGGTGGCCGCCGGATGTGCTCGGCCGGCACATCGGCTACCTGCCGCAGGACGTCGAACTCTTCGCCGGCACGGTGGCGCAGAACATCGCGCGCTTCGACCCGGACGCGGCCTCCGCGGCCATCGTCGCCGCCGCACGCGCCGCCGGCGTCCACGACCTCGTGTGCGCCTTGCCGAAGGGCTACGATACGCCCATCGGCGAAGGTGGGGCCGCCCTGTCGGGAGGCCAGCGCCAGCGCATCGCGCTGGCGCGCGCCCTCTACGGCGCGCCGTTCCTCGTCGTCCTCGACGAGCCGAACTCCAACCTCGACGCGGAGGGTGAGGACGCCCTGAACCGCGCGATCCGGGACGTGCGTGCCCGCGGCGGGACCGTGGTCATCGTCGCCCACCGTCCGAGCGCCCTCGCGGCGGTCAACCGGTTGCTGTTCATGGCGGAGGGCCGGGTCCGCGCCTTCGGGCCCAAGCATGAGGTCCTGTCCGCCCTGAAGCGCCCGACCGCGGCCGCGAGCGCCTGGCTGCCGAGGGGCGACGGCAAGGAGCGCCCGCCACCCGAGAGAGCGGTGCCGCTGCGCGTGGTCGCCGCCACGGAAGGGACCCTATCGGAAGGAGCGCGGGCGTGAGCGCGCAGCGCCCCTGGGACATCCGCCGCTCCGTTCGGCGCCACCTCGTCCTGAGCCTGGCGGCCGCGGCCCTGCTCACCGTCGGCCTCGGGGGGTGGGCGGCCACCACCGAGCTCGCCGGCGCCGTCGTGGCACCGGGGACGCTCGTCGTCGATTCCTTCGTCAAGAAGGTGCAGCACCCCACCGGGGGCGTGGTGGGCGAGGTGCGGGTCCGGGACGGCGACCTCGTGCGCGCCGGCCAGGTCGTCATGCGGCTGGACGAGACCGTGACCCGCGCCAACCTCGCCGTCGTCGACAAGAGCCTGGCCGAGCTGACCGCGCGCCAGGGCCGCCTGGAGGCGGAACGCGACGGCGCCCCCCGGATCTCGTTCGCGGCCGTCCTCAGGGGCCGCGCCCAGAGCGACCCGGAAGCGGGGAAGGTCATCGCAGGCGAGACCCGGCTGTTCGAGCTGCGCCGGGACGCCCGCGCGGGCCAGAAGGCGCAGCTGAAGGAGAGGACCGGCCAGCTCCGGGAGGAGATCCAGGGCCTGACGGGCCAGATCGCCGGCAAGCGGCGCGAGACCGAGTTGATCAACCGCGAGCTCGAAGGCGTGCGCGACCTCTGGCGCAAGAACCTGGTCCCCATCCAGCGCGTGACCGCCCTGGAGCGCGACGCCGCCCGCCTGGAGGGCGAGCACGGGCAGCTCGTCGCCTCCGTCGCGCAGGCGAAGGGCAAGATCTCCGAGACCGAGCTCCAGGTGATCCAGGTCGACCAGGACCTGCGTAGCGAGGTGGCAAAGGAGTTGAGCGAGGTTCAGGCCAAGATCGCCGAGCTCGTCGAGAAGCGGGTCGCGGCCGAGGACCAGCTCAAGCGCATCGACATCCGGGCCCCGCAGGACGGCATGGTCCACCAACTGGCCGTCCACACCATCGGCGGGGTCGTCAGCCCGGGCGAGTCCATCATGCTGATCGTCCCGAGGTCGGACACGCTCGTGATCGAGGCGAAGGTCGCCCCGAAGGACATCGACCAGGTCCGGCTCGGACAACACGCCGTGCTGCGCCTGACCGCGTTCAACCAGCGGACCACCCCGGAGATCGAGGGCACGGTCAGCCTCGTGGCCGCCGACCAGATCACGGACGAGAAGACGGGCACGAGCTTCTTCAAGGTCCATGTCAGGCCGGACGCGGACCAGGTCGCGCGGCTCAAGGGGATCAAGCTCGTGCCGGGCATGCCGGCCGAGGTCTTCATCCGGACAGGCGAGCGGACGGTGCTCTCCTACCTGACAAAGCCCCTCAACGACCAGGTTCGGCGGGCGTTCAAGGAAGATTGAGGCAGGCCGGCCGGGGCGCGCCCCGTCGGTCGCGACAACGGTTCCGGGCGGATGGGCGGTGCGGTCCTGCGGCCGAGGCCCGGCGAGCGAGGGCCGCCATGGGAGGGGAGGAGCGAGGATGGAACCGCTGCCGGGGTCGACCGTGAGCGACTACGCGTTCGTGGCGCTGGTGCTGCTGATGGGCGCCGGCCTCGCGCTGCTGGCCGCGGCCGCATTCGTGCGGGTCCCGAGGCGGACGACCCGTGCCCCCCAGGCCTGGGCGCAGTTCCGCTTCGGCTACGCCGTCTACGCGCTGATCTTCCTCGCCTTCGATATGGAGATGATCTTCATGTATCCCTGGGCGGTCGTCTTCGCCGACGTCGGCGTGACCGCCTTCCTGGACATGCTGGTCTTCATCGCGCTCCTCTCGGCGGGCATCGCCTACGCCTGGGGCATGGGCGGGCTCCGATGGGAATGATCGCGAGCGCCGCGGCGGTGCTGGCCGCGCTCCTCGGAGGCGCCGCCCTGACCCTTGCGGTCGAGCGCCTCGTCGCGCGCCGGGGCCTGGAGGCCGGGCCGGCGCGCGCCGTCGGCCTCGGGCGCGGCCTGGACCTGCCCAATGCCGACCGCTGGCTGCTGCCGGCCGGCCCGGCGGTGGCGCTCGGCGGGGTCGCGCTCGCCGTGGTGGTCATCCCGTTCGGGCCCGGGCTGATCGGCCGGGATCTCGGCGTCGGCCTCTTCTACGTCATCGTCGTCGTCGACTTCGTCGTACTCGGCCTGGCGCTCGCCGGCTGGGGCGCGAACACGCCCGAGGCCGTGGAAGCCTGCTACCGCATCGTGGCCCAACTCGTCGCCTACGTCGTGCCGCTCGGCCTGGCCTATGTCGGCGTGGTCATGATGGCAGGCTCCCTGTCGACCGTCGCCGTCGTCGCGGCGCAACGAGACCTGTGGTTCGTGGTCCTGCAACCCATGGGCTTCCTCCTCTACCTCGTCACCGGGCTGATGCATTCCTACCGCGCCCCGTTCCTGGAGCCGTTCGCGGATTCCATCGGCGGTGGCGTGCTCGGCGCGGCGGGAGGCTGGTCCGCCCTCCTGTGGCGGGTCGCGCTCGCCGGGGTGCTCTTCGTCGTCGCGGCGGTCGGAGCGGTGCTCTATCTCGGCGGCCCCTCGGGCCCCTGGCTGCCGGGCTGGGCCTGGATGCTGGCGAAGACCTACGCCCTGATGGCGCTGATGCTGGGGCTCGGGCGCTGCGTCCGGCCGTTCTCGACGGCCGGGATGCTGGCGCTGTCCTGGAAGGCCCTGATCCCGGCGGGTCTCGTCAACGTGCTCCTCGTCGGCGGCCTGATCCTTCTCGGCGTGGGACCGCGGGCATGACCGCGGCCTTCGAGCTCACCGCCTTCGCGACCTGCGCCTTCGTCGCGGTCGCGGGCGCGCTCGGCATGACCACGACCATGAGCATGTTCCGCTCGGGCATCTTCCTGATGGCCTCCTTCATCGGGGTCGCCGGCCTGTTCATCCTCCTGTCCGCCGACCTGATCGGGCTGCTCCAGGTCATGATGTATATCGGCGGCTTCCTCGTCATGATCCTGTTCATGGTCCTGGTCATGCACGACCCGGGCGGGGCGATGATGGCCGGCATGGACCTGGCCCCGCTGGAGCGCTGGTCCAGCTTGGGGCTCGTCCCGCGCCGGCCCGCGGAGGCCGGGCCGGACGGCCACCGGCAGGGCGAGGCCGGCGACCGAACCGCGGCCACGGGACACGGCGAGGGCCACTCCGGCACCCACCCGCCCCGGCCCGGCGGCGAGGCGCGCGGCGACCATGCCGAGGCGCACGACGGGGCGGCGAAAGCCATGCCGCACGAGGCCCAGGGCGGGCACGGCGAGCGCGCGGCCCACCCACACGGGCAGGCTGCCCACGGGCACGACCACGCGCCTGGGGGCGGCCACGGCGGCATGGACATGGGTGGCATGGACATGTCGATGGTGACGCCCGTGCGCCCCGTCGCGGCCTGGCTCGCCCTCGGCGTCGGGGCCGTGCTCGTCGGGATGCTGGTCCTGCGGCCGGCCTGGCCGGTGATGCCCGACGCGGTGCCGGACGCGGATTCGGCACGCCGGGTCGGACATCTCCTCATGGAGAAGTACATGGTCGCCTTCGAGGGCGCCGGCTTCCTGATCCTGATCGGCATCTTCGGCGCCCTGCTGCTCGCCCGGCCCTCCACCTACCCGGACGACGCCTCGCGCGCCGCCAAGGTCGCGGTCGACGCCGAGCCCGAGCCGATCCGGAACGACCGCCTCGCGCCACGCGCGACCCTGAACGGGGTGGCGGAGCCCGCGCCCGACCACGGCGCCCACCGCCGGCATGGGGGACATATCGGATGACGGTACCGCTGACCGCCTACCTCGTCGTAGGCGCGCTCCTGTTCGCCATCGGCCTCTACACCGTGGTCGCCCAGCGCTCGGCGGTCATGATCCTGATGGGCGTCGAGGTGCTCCTCAACGCCATCGGCCTGAACGTCGTCGCGTTCTGGCGGTTCACCGCGCCGGGCGACTACTCCGCGCAGATCCTCGCCATCCTGGTCGTCACGGTGGGCGCCGTCGAGATGGCCATCGGGCTCGCCCTCGTCCTGCTGCTGTACCGGCAGCGCCGGACGGCCGAGGTCGACGCCTACGCCGACCTCAAGCGATGACCGCCCTACTCGCCGTCCCGCTCCTGCCGCTCGTGGCGGCCGCGGCCGCCCTCGGCCTCGGCCGCCGCCTGCCCCGGGGCGGCGGCGAGCTCGTCGTCGGCGCCGTCGCCCTGGCGCTCGCCGGCCTCGCGTCGCTGCCGTCCGATGCCGCCCTGTCGGCGACCTGGTTCGAGAGCGGCGGCTATCGGCTCACCGTCGGGCTCGCGGCGACGCCGCTCACGCGGTTCGTCGCGGCGGTGGTCGCGGGCGTCGCGGTCTGCGTCGGCCTCTACGGCCTCGGCTACATGGCCGGGCGCGACGACCGGCCCCGCTTCTTCGCCGAGCTCGGCCTGTTCGTCGGCGCGATGCTGACGCTCGTGCTATCGAGCTCCCTCGCGCTCCTGTTCGCGGCCTGGGAAGTGGTCGGGCTGGCCTCGTTCCTCCTGATCGGCTTCGACCATGCCGAGCCTGGCGCCGCCGCGGCCGCCGCCAAGGCGTTCCTGATGACCCGGATCGGCGACGTCGGCCTCCTGCTCGGCTGGCTCCTGGCGCTCGCCGCCGTCGGGACCACGGACGTCGACGCGCTCGTCGGAGCCGTCGAGGGCGGGCGGATCGGCCCCGGCACGGTCACCGCGATGGCCCTCCTCATGCTGGCCGGCGCGGTCGGCAAGAGCGCCCAGCTACCGCTTTCCGCCTGGCTCCCCGACGCGATGGTCGGGCCGACCCCGGTCTCGGCCCTGCTGCACTCCGCCACGATGGTGGCCGCCGGCGTGTTCCTCGTGCTGCGCCTGTACCCGGTCTTCGCGGCGTCGCCCGGCGCGCTCGACACCCTCTTCTGGATCGGGGCCGCGACGGCGCTCGCCGCCGGCCTCATCGCCACCGCCGAGGCGGACCTGAAGCGGGTGCTCGCCTGGTCCACCTGCTCGCAGCTCGGCGAGATGATGGTGGCCCTCGGACTGGGCGGCCCGGGCGCGGCCGCCTTCCACCTCGCGGCGCACGCCGCCTTCAAATCGACCCTGTTCCTCGCCGCGGGCATCGTGCAGGAACGGGCGGGCACGCGCATCCTCGTCCGCCTCGGGGGGCTGGCTCGCGCGCTGCCGTTCGCCGGCGCCGCCTTCCTGGTCGCGGCCCTGTCGTTGGCCGGCGTGCCGCCCCTGTCCGGGTTCCGGAGCGAGGAGGCAATCCTCGCGGTGGCGTCGCGGCACGGCCCCGGGACGGGGGCCCTGGTCGTCCTGCTCGTCCTCCTCGGCGGAATCTACATCGGCCGTGCGGGGGCCGCGACCTTCCTCGGGCGCCGACGCGGCGCGGTCGGCCCGTCAGGACCCGACTGGGCGATGCGCGCCGGCCTGGGTCTGCTCGCGCTCGCCGCCGCCGGGCTCGGCTGGCTGTTGGCCGGACGGTTCGGCGCCGCTCTGCCCTTCGCCGCGCCCGAGACCGAGGCGGGGTGGCGCAGGCTCGGCGTCGCCGCCGGACTGCTCGGGCTCGGTCTCGGCGCGGCGCGGGGGTGGAGTGGCGCGCCCGCGCTCGGCGCGCTCCCCGCGCGGCTCGCCGCCGGGCTGGAAGCCGTCACCGAGGCCCCGGCGCGCCGGACGCTGTGGCTCGCCCGGACGGTCCCGGCCGTCGAGGGGGCGCTCGATGCCGGGGCCCGCGCCGTGGCCGGGTGGGCCTGGCGGTCCGCCGGGTGGGCGGGGCGGGTGGAGGAAGGGGGCTTCGGGCGCGGCGGCGACCGCCTCGCCGCCGGGCTCGCCGCCGGGGGCGAGCGGCTCCGCGCCCTGCAGGCCGGGCGCCTCTACCTCTACACGCTCGGCCTGTTCGCCTGGACCGCGGCGGCGCTCGCCGCCGGCGCCCTGATGCTGTGGCCCTGAGGGGACTGGACCCGATGCTCACCGCGACCATCCTCCTGCCGCTCCTCACGGGCCTCGCCGTGCTGGCGCTGCCACGTCACCGTCCGGACCTCGTCCGCCGCGTCGCCCTCGGCGGTTCCGTGCTGACGCTGGGCGCGGCGCTCATCCTCTGGGCCGGCTTCGATCCGGACGACGGCGGCCTGCAATGGCGGATGTCGCTCCCATGGATCCCGTCGCTCGGGGCGCGCTACGACGTCGGCGTCGGCGGCCTCTCCCTGGCGCTGATCCTGCTCACGGCCCTCCTGCTCACGGTGGTGATGGTCTACGTGCTGGGCGAGCACGACCGGGCGCACGCCCACGCCTTCCTCTTCCTCCTGCTCGCGACCGGGCTGATCGGGCTGTTCGCGGCGCAGGACCTGCTGCTGTTCTACCTGTTCTTCGAGGTCGGCCTGGTGCCGATGTACTTCATCGTCGGCATCTGGGGCGGGGAGCGGCGGCGGTACGCGGCGCTCAAGTTCTTCCTCTACACCCGCGCCGGCAGCCTCGCCATGCTGCTCGGCTTCCTCGCCCTCTACCTCGCCATGGAGCCCCACACCTTCTCGCTGCCGGCCATCGTCCAGGCGCGGCCGCTGGACCGGACCCCGCTCGCGGGCGGCCTCGTCTTCCTGGCCCTCCTCCTCGGGTTCGGGGTGAAGCTCCCGGTGGTGCCGCTGCACAACTGGTTGCCCGACGCGCATGTCGAGGCGCCGACCGAGGGCAGCGTCGTGCTGGCCGGTCTCCAGCTCAAGATGGGCGGCTACGGCATGCTCGCCGTGCTGCTGCCGACCCTGCCGGACACGGTCGCACGGTTCGGCTGGCTCCTGGTTGCCCTGGCCCTGGCATCGCTCCTCTACGGGGCCCTGGCGGCGCTGGCGCAGTCCGACATGAAGCGGCTCGTCGCCTACACCTCCGTCAACCACATGGGCTTCGTCACGCTCGGCGTCGCGGTGGCGGCGCTGGCCGGCAACGAGGGCGTGCGCCGGCTGGCGCTGAACGGCGCCGCCGTGCAGATGGTCAGCCACGGCTTCCTGACCGGCGGCATGTTCCTGCTGGTGGGCATGCTCCAGCACCGCGCCGGCACGCGGGAACTCGCCCGCTTCGGCGGCCTGATCGGCGCGATGCCGGCCTTCAGCGGGCTGTTCGGCCTGCTCGCCTTCGGCTCGCTCGGACTCCCGGGCCTGTCCGGCTTCATCGCGGAGTTCCAGGCCATCGGCGCCGCCCTGCAGCTCTCCGCCTGGGTCGCCGCGCTCGCGGTCCTCGCGCTCGTCGTGACGACCGCGGTCTACCTCCGGCTGTTGACGGGCCTGCTGATGGGTCGGGCGCCGCCCGACATGCCGGCGCTGCCGCCCCTCACGGCGGCCGAGGCGGGCGCGGCGGGGGCGCTCGCGGCACTGGCGGTCGGCATCGGCGTCCTGCCGGCCGTCCTCGTCGCGCTGCTCGACGGCACGACCGCAGCCCTGGCGCACCTTCCATGACCGGCGGGCAGGCGATGGGCGGCTGCATGGATCTCGGCGCCGTCGCGCCCGAGATGGTCCTGGCGGGGAGCGCCCTCGCGCTGGTCCCGGTTGCCGGCTGGGTCCGGGGCCGGTGGCGCCGCCTGCCCGCCGCCGTCGCGCTCCTCGCCCTGCTCGTCGCGATGGGCCTGACCGCGCCGATGCTGACGGCCCCGCCGCGCGAGGCCTTCTGCGGCACCTACGCCGTCGACCCGTTCCGGGGCTTCTACCAGTTGGTCATCGAGGCCGGCGCCCTGGTGAGCCTGCTCGCGCTCGGGTCCCACTTCCGCGGGAGCGAGCAGGAACCGCACCACCCGGTCGCGCTGCTCATGGCGACCGTGGGCGGCATGGGGCTCACGGCGGCCACGGATCTCGGCCTCATCATCCTGTTCCTGCAGATGGTGAGCTTCCCGTCCTACCTGCTCGTCCTGCTCGTGCGGAGCGACGGACCGGCCCAGGAGGCGACGCTCAAGTACTTCCTCTACGGCGCCGCCGCGCTGGCGGTGATGGCCTACGGCCTCACCTTCCTGTTCGGCCTCACCGGCAGCCTGAACCTGCGGGCCATCGGGGCGGGGCTGGCCGGCGCCGACCGGGCCTGGGTGGCGCTGGCCTTCGGCCTGGTCCTCGTCGGCTACGGCTTCGAGATGACGCTGGTGCCGTTCCACGTCTGGGCCCCGGACGTGTTCCAGGGCGGGACGGCCCCCGCCTCGGGCTTCGTCTCCGTCGTGCCGAAGGTGGCCGCCTTCGCCGGCCTCCTCCGCTTCCTGCTGGCGGCGATGCCGGACGGCCTCGCCGCCTGGCCGACCGTGCTCGCGCTCCTGGCCGCCGCGACGATGACCTTCGGCAACTTGGTGGCCCTCCGCCAGGCGAGCCTGAAGCGCCTGCTGGCCTATTCGAGCATCGCCCAGGCCGGCTACGTGCTGATGGGGGTTGCGGCGGCCGGGCAGGCCCCCGAGGCCCTGCCGGCCATAGGCTATTACCTCGCGGCCTATCTCCTGATGAACCTCTCGGCGTTCGCGGTGGTCGCGCAGGTCGAGCGCATGACCGGGAGCGACGCCCTCGCCGCGATCCGCGGCCTCGGACGGCGGGCGCCGGGGCCGGCGGCGGCGCTGGCGCTTGCCCTCCTGTCGCTCGCGGGCGTCCCGCCGTTGGCGGGCTTCGCCGGCAAGGTCTTCCTGCTCGTGGCCGCCATCGAGGGCGGCTTCGCGTGGCTGGCCGTGGTGGCCGCCGCCAACATGGCGGTGGCGCTGTTCTACTACGCGGCCATCATCGCGGAGACGTACTTCAGGGATCCGGACCGTGCCGAGGGGCCGGCATCCGGCGCCGGCTACGCATGGGCACTCGGCTTGTGCACGGCAGGGACGCTGGGCCTCGGCATCGCGCCGGGCCTCGGGCGCGGGCTGGCACAGCTCGGCGCGACGCTGCTGCGGTAGGAGCGGCCGCGCCGGGTGCGTGCCGGAAGGTGAGGGTGGTGCCCGGCCATGCGGGATGGCGTCGTCGCGCGGGGCCGGACGCCTGCTCGCGAGGCTCCGGCGCTCGCCGGCTTCGCTCAGGCCGCCCGAACGGTCCGGTCGCGCGCCGACCTCTCCGTCGCGCGATCCCCAGGCCCGGCCGGCCCGAGGGCCTTGGTGACCTCCTCGAAGCGCGCGCTCGCGTCGGACCAGTCCTGGGCGAAGTCGAACAGCTCGCGCATGGCCGGGGCGATCTCCTTGTAGGCGGCCAGGGCTGCGACGAGCGCGCCGAGCGAGAGCTGACCCTGCACGACGAGGTAGCCGCCGATCGAGAAGAAGAAGAACGGGGTGAGGTTCGAGGTGTAGTTGTAGAGGCCCTTGAGGCGGCCCTTCAGGTCGTTGATCTCGATGCGCACCCCCTCAAGCTTCCGGGCCTGAAGCATCTGCCGGCTCAGGTCGGAGGGCTCGCACGCCGCGCGGCCGGCTTGTCGCGCGTCCGCGGGAGCGGTGAGGAGCGCCCCCAGCTCCCGCGTGGCATGGACCCTTTGGCGGACCTTCGCGTTCAACCGCCCCTGCAACCGCGGCAGGATAGACAGCTGGACCGGCAGCATGATCAGGGCCGCCAGCGCCAGGGCGGCGTTCTGCAGGAGGAGGAAGACGATGCTGGTCACGAGCGTGCCGCCTTGGACGAGTGGCACGACCACCAGGCTGCCGCCGAAATAGCCGATGGGCTCGACCTCCTGGACCGCGACGGCGGCCAGCGTGGCCCGCCGTTCGGGGGAGCGCTCGCCGCGCGCGCGGCGGACGATGGCGAGGCGGAGGCGGCGCACGAGGCGCTCGTTCACGCGCCCCCGGACCCGATTGACCGCGTACTTGGCGAGGCCGCTGAGCGTGAGCACGGCCAGGTAGCTGGCACACAGCGCGAACAGCAGCTCGACGCGACCCAGCTGGACGCCGAGGAAGGCCATCTTCGGGTGACCGTCGCCCGTATCGTCGGCGAGGGCGTGGTTGATGATGTGCTTGGGGATCTCAAGGAGCAGCCAGGCCGCCGGCAGCGTCAGGACGGAGAGGAGCACGAGACGGAACTGCAGCCGCGAGGTCGCACGCACGACGTAGGATTCCAGCCGCACCGCCACTGCCGGGCGGGCGCCTGGCCGTCCCGCCGCGTCCAGGGACGCGGCGGGCGGCGGAAGCGCCGCCGTCCCGCGGGTGCGATGCCGCCGGGCGGCGGCCCAGCGCAGGCCCGACCGGATGGCGAGCCAAGCGGTCCAGGCAGGTGCCACGACGAGGACCAGGACCGTGACGAGGTCGATCCACCAGTGGGTGTGGGGGTGGTCGAGGCCCAACGTCCGATGGATCAGGTCGTGGATGATCGGCGGGGTCAGCAACGGGTACTCCTGGCGACAAGGCTCCGGCGTTTGTCCGGGCGGAAGGGCGCGGCGCGGCTTGCCGTGAGCCCGACGACCTCCGAATGGGCTTCGGAGGTCCGGCCCTGCCGGGAGCGCCCGCGGGCGCTCCCGGCAGAACGAAGGCCGATCTCGTCGGCGCCCCTCTCGCGGCCCGTCCGCAGGCCTGGCGTAACGGCCAAGCTCGGGACGGCACAGGCGGCCGCGCACCGCAGCGCGGCCGTTCCCGGCCGGGCGATGTGGGAGACCGAGCGCCCTCAGCCCGGTCCGGAACCGCCAGGACCGACGACGAGCGTTCGTGCGTCGTCCGCGACGAGGCGGACGAAAGCCAACGCGTCGCGGCCGCGCTCGCCGGGCGTCGCGTAGAGGCATTCCGCCCCCGGTTCCCTGCGGATGCGCAGGGCCTCGTCGATGATGCGATGCCACTCCGGCTGGAAGGTGATCAACCCGTACAGGCCGGCGTCGCTCTTCGAAGGCACGACCCCGGTCGCGAGGACGTAATGGAGCCGGCACATGCCGAGGACGAACCGTTCGACCCCGTTCGCCGCGAGGAGCGTCGCGTCCGCCGTATCGGGTCCGAGTCCAGCGCGCCGGCGTTCGTCGACGCTGGCCAGGGCCCACCGTTCCAGGTGGGTCGTTCCACGCCAGAGCCCGGTGCCCGCGCAGAGCGGACCGCGGATGGTGACCGCGCTGGCCCTCAGGACGCTCCAGGTGAGCGGATGCCGGTCGTGGCATCCCGACGCGAAGAATCGCCCTTGCCGGACGCAGGGGCCGTTCGGGACGGCAAGCGGGCCGGCCCGCAGGTCGTCCCAGGTCAGGTAGACGCCGTCGAGCGCCGGGGCCGGCCAGCCGCGGGCGAGGCCGGCATGAGCCTCGGCGAGGGCGGCCACCTCGCCCCGGCCCGGGCGAGCCTGGGACACCGCCACGAAATTCACGTCGCTGAGCGGGGGCCGAAAGTCGCCCATGGCGACGGAACCGACGAGGTACAAAGCCTCGACGAAGTCAGGGACGACGGTATCGACCATGGCGAGGTAGGCGCCCGTGACGCCGAGTGCGAGCGGGTGCGTGGTCATGGTCTCCACGGGCTCATGCGATTGCTCGAAGGAGGGAGGGGGGCACGGCCCAGAATTCGCCCGCGCCGGGTTTCCGCCCTACGGGTCGGGCCGGGCCCGTCGGCGGAGGGCGGCGCGCAGGCCATGGCCCTGCCTCAGCCGATCCGCGTCGTGCGGAGGCGCAGGGCGTTCCCGATCACGCTCACCGACGAGAGCGCCATGGCGGCCGCCGCGATGACTGGCGAGAGCAGGATGCCGAGGAACGGGTAGAGCAGCCCGGCGGCGACCGGCACGCCCAGCGCGTTGTAGATGAAGGCGAAGAACAGGTTCTGGCGGATGTTGCGCATCGTCGCCCGGGACAGGCGCCGGGCCCTGACGATGCCGACCAGGTCCCCGCGGAGCAGCGTCACGCCCGCGCTCTCGATGGCCACGTCGGTGCCGCCGCCCATCGCGATGCCGACATCCGCTGCGGCGAGGGCCGGCGCGTCGTTGATCCCGTCGCCGGCCATCGCCACGACCGCGCCCTGGCCCTGGAGCGTCCTGACCACCTCCGCCTTCCGGTCGGGAAGGATCTCGGCCTCGACCTCGTCGATGCCGAGCGACCTGGCGACGAACTCGGCCGTGGTCCGGCTGTCGCCGGTCAACATGACGATGCGCAAGCCTTCCTCCCGCAGCCTTCGCAAGGCCTCGAACGTGCTCGTCTTGACGGGGTCCTGGATGGCGATGACGCCGGCCGGCTTCCCGCCCGCGGCGACGAGGACCGCCGTCGCGCCCCGGCTGCGCACCTCCTCGGCCCGCGCCTGGAGCAGCGTCACGTCCGTCCCCTGCTCCTCCAGGAAACGCCCGTTGCCGATGGCCACGCGCCGTCCCTCGACCGTGCCGAGCGCCCCCTTGCCGGTCGGGGCCTCGAAGTCGGACGCCACGGCTCCCGGGACGCCGCGCGCTTCCGCGGCCCGGACGATGGCGAGGGCCAGGGGATGCTCGCTCGCACGCTCGACCGCGGCGGCGAGGCGCAGCACCTCGGCGTCCGTGAAACCGGGGGCCGGCAACACGGCGGTGACCTTGGGCTTGCCCTCGGTCAGGGTCCCGGTCTTGTCGATGACGAGCGTGTCGACCTTCTCCAACCGCTCCAGGGCCTCGGCGTTCTTGACCAGCACCCCGTCCTGGGCGCCGCGACCGACCCCGACCATGATCGACATCGGCGTCGCCAGGCCGAGGGCGCAGGGGCAGGCGATGATGAGGACCGCGACCGCCGCGAGGAGGGCGTAGGTGAAGCGTGGCTCCGGCCCGAAGGCCATCCAGGCGACGAAGGCGAGGGCGGCGACGGAGATCACCACGGGGACGAACCAGGCCGCCGCATCGTCCACCAGGCGCTGGACGGGGGCGCGCGAGCGCTGGGCCTCGGCGACCATCGCGACGATGCGGGCCAGCGTGGTCTCGGACCCGACACGCGTCGCGCGCATGACGAAGCCCCCGGTCGTGTTCAGGCTCCCGCCCACCACGAGGGAGCCGGGCTCCTTCGAGACGGGAATCGGCTCGCCGCTGATCATCGCCTCGTCCACGGCCGAGCGCCCCTCCAGGACCTCGCCGTCGACCGGCACCTTCTCCCCGGGTCGGACGCGCAGGCGGTCCCCGACCGCCACCGCCGAGACGAGCACCTCCTCGTCGGCCCCTCCCATCCCGAGACGCAAGGCCTTCTGCGGGGCGAGGTCGAGCAGCGCCCGGATCGCGCCCGAGGTGCGCTCGCGGGCCCCGAGTTCCAGCACCTGCCCGAGCAGCACCAGGACGGTGATGACCGCCGCGGCCTCGAAGTAGGCCGGCACCGCCCCGTCATGGCCGCGCAGGCCTTCGGGGAAGAGCCCCGGCGCCACGGTCGCGGCGACGCTGTAGAGGTAGGCCGCGCCGGTCCCGAGGGCGATGAGGGTGAACATGTTGAGGCGGCGGTTCACCAGCGACTGCCAGCCCCGCTCGAAGAACGGCCACCCCGCCCAGAGGACGACCGGCGAGGCGAGCAGCAGCTGGACCCAGTTCGAGGTTTGCAGGCCGAGGCGGTCGACGAGGCCGGTCAGATGTCCCCCCATCTCCAGGGCGAAGACGGGCAGGGTCAGGAGGAGGCCGACCCAGAAGCGGCGGCTCATGTCCTTGAGCTCGGCGTTCTCGACCGGGCCGCTCGTCGGCGTGAGCGGCTCCAGCGCCATCCCGCAGATCGGGCAGCTGCCCGGTCGGTCGCGGCGGATCTCCGGGTGCATCGGACAGGTGTAGACCGCCCCGCCAGGGGCGTCCGGCGGCCCTTTGTCAGCCGCCAGGTAGCGTGCCGGCTCGGCCACGAACTTCGCGCGGCAGCCCGCCGAGCAGAAGTGGTAGGTCGCGTGCTCGTGCTCGGCATGGTGGGGCGTGGCCGCAGGGTCGACCCGCATGCCGCAGACGGGGTCCGTCGCGGTTTCCCCGGCCGCGCACGCCGCGCCGTGGCCGTGACGGTGCCCGTGGGGATGGTGCGCGTGGTGACCGTGGTCCATGGGTTCAGACCTCCAAGCTGCCGCCGCCCGCGGCGGGCAGGGCACGTGGTTTGACGGCGGGCGGGACCGGGCTGAGGCGGACGTTCACGTAGCTTGCTCCGACAGGTTCTCAGCCGCCGCCCATGATGCGGTCGATGCGCGCCCCGATGCCGCGGACACGGGCCGCATGCTCGGCCCACAGGCGCCGCGCGATTGCCGAACGGGGGTCGCTTTCCGTGAGGCGCGCCGCGGGAACCCCGCGGACGCTTCCCGGGAAGGAGGGTGGGGCGGTCCCGGCGAGGGAAGCGTCGGTCGCCGCGAGGCGGACCCGCACCCGCTGGCAGTAGGTGGCGGAGCGCGGGCTCATCCGCTCCTCGCCATGACCGGCCCTGTACTTCATCAGCGTGCGGCAGAGATCGCCCTGCGTGAGCTTCCAAGCTTGGGCGAGGTAGGCGACGCCGAAGCGGACGTTGGTCGCGGGATCGAGGAGGGCCCCGGCGGGACCCGTGTGACCGAGCATGGCCGCGGTTGTCGGCCGGACCTGCATCAGTCCGAGCTCGCCGACCCCGCCGACCGCGCCGGCATCGTACCCGCTCTCCACGTACGCGACGGCATCGGCGATGGCCGGGGGCACTCCGCGCGCTTCGGCCTCGCGCGCGAGCATCCGCCGATAGCCGGCCTGATCCGACGCCGTGCGAGCCGCATCGCCCGCGGATGACGGCGCGGCAGGGGCGGACGCGCCCGCGGGCGCGTCCCCGACGGCGACGGCCGGGGATGAAAGGAGGAGTGCCGCGCACGGGACCAGGAACAGCCGGGAGCGAGGCAGGACGAGGGCGCCCGGCACCCCACCTCGCACGCCGGCGGCCGCTTCCCCGGACAGGGACGCCGCCCTCATCAGGGACGATTGCCTCATCGCGGCTTCCGGAAGTGTGCGACCCCGAAGAGCGGCAGCTTCGTCTCGGCCATCGAGCGCATGCCGGTCGCGGTCATCCGTGGGTTCCCTTTGGGGGTTAGTCCGGGGGCGGGCGGGGTTTGGTTACAGGGCTCGCGCATCACCGCCCTCCCGTGTCGCGCTTGCCGCCCATGCCGGGCATGGTCATGCCGGGCATGCGGGAGTGGTCCATGCCCTCCATGCCGCCCGAGCCGGACCTCGGCGTCACGGCGCGGTTGAGTTCGCGCCAGTCCTTGGGATCGACCACGTCGTAGCGCGCCACGCCCGCGGTGACCGCGGAGTAGCGCGGCGCGCGCACGGCGACGGCGGGGTTGGCCGGGGCAACCAGCCAGTCCGGCGCGGCGGTGGGCACGCAGGCCGCGA